>CBDAQR010000013.1:0-41709 GCA_965199055.1 Halieaceae bacterium | reverse complement strand
CGTTGGACTCGGTGGTCATGAATATGGGTCCTTTTCGTTGCGATCGTATCACGCTCACGGCGCCGACATGATTGCCGTGAGCGTGACGCAGGATTGGCTTAGCGATTGCAGAGGATCAGAATGAAGTCCGCTGTCTCGCAAAAATTTTGCGCAGCTGCAATCGGTATGCTGGCCACGAGGCCGGTCAGCGCAAGAAACGCTGTGACGAAAAACACCTTGATGCTCATGACGATCTCCTTTTGCAAGTACCAGAGATTTCTCGGATTACCGACCGTGCATATCGACTCAAGTGTACCAGCCAGGTCGGCGTTTCTGCAACGACGATCCGAGACCTTTGCCGTGTTCTCTGGCTGACACGAACAGGGAGAAACGGCTGGTACGTAAAGTATATCACACGAGCCGCATTTGACAAATCCGACCCGCACCGACTATATTGACATGGCGATGCCTCAAACGGCCATCTTTGCGCTTCATCCCCGCCAAAGGGATGTCCTGATGACAACAGGGTTGTTTTTGTCTCTCTCGCCTTGAGCAAAGCGATATTTGGCTCTGCGTGCAGACGTTCAACGTCAGGAATGTTTCATTCAGAACGAGCTAAACAATGGCAAAAACGGAGTTTGGGGTCAATCACCCGCTAGCCGTTTCGCTGTGGGCGAAATCGCTGGCAAACGAAGCTTTCCGAAAAACCTTTATCGGAAAATACATGGGGGCTGACGAAGACAGTCTCATCATGGAAAAGACGGATTTCAAGCGTAACGCAGGCGACAATATCACGGTTGGCCTGAACGTTCAGCTTCAAGGCGACGGTGTCCAGGGTGACGCGACCCTCGAAGGTAACGAAGAGTCGCTCGAATTTTATGATGACAATCTGGTGATCAACCAGTTGCGTCACGCATCCCGCACCAAGGGCAAGATGACGGAACAGCGCGTTCCCTACGATCTACGCAAGGTGTCCCGCAATCGTGTGGCCAACTGGTTCGCACGGCGCATGGATACGGCGTTTTTCAATCAGGTGTGCGGCAACACAGCTGTGAGCGATTTGCGCTATACCGGTCAGAACGCGGTTCTCGCACCATCCGCCAACCGGCATATCTTCGCTGGTAGTGGAAACAATGCGGATCAGGCGCTGCAGGCTGAAGATACATTCAACCTGAATATGATCGACGCTATGCGCATTCGGGCTGAAACCGCGTCCACGGAAGACGGCACCGGCCCGTTGGTCCGACCTATCATGCATGATGGGGGCGAGTATTACGTCTGTTTCCTGCATGACTATCAGGTCAATGATCTTCGTACACGCGACGAAACCGGTCAGTGGCTGGACATTCAACAAAACTCGCTCGCCGGTGCGGATGTCCGCAAGAACCCGATCTTTACCGGTGCGCTCGGTATCTACAACGGCGTCATTCTGCACAAAGCCAGTCGTGTGACTACAGGCGTCAATTCGGCGACAGGGGCGGTAATTCCCAACGTTCGTCGCGCCGTTCTGTGTGGCGCACAGGCAGCTTGTGTGGCGTTCGGATCGGCCAACAGCGATACGCGCTATTCGTGGCACGAGGAACTGTTTGATTACGGCAACCAGTTTGGTGTCGCTGCAGGTATCATCTGGGGCTTGAAGAAGACACGATACACACCCGAAAACGACTCCTCGACGAACGATGAAGATTTCGGCGTTGTGGTCGGATCAAGTTGGGCCGAAGCGCCTGATGGTGTCGTTCGCGGTCAGCGGCGTTCGTAAGGAGATAACGATATGAGCAATGTCAATACGGGACAGCGTTACGAGCGCAACACCATCCATTATCTCTATCTCGATGTGGATCTGACCGATATACCGCTGGCGAGCCAGAACGTGCTTCCCGTGGGTATTCTCCCCGGTGGGGCGGTCATTCATCGCGCCTACACGGTGACACGTGGACAAGCCCCCGCGCCTGGTGGCGCACAGATACAGATCGGTTTCCGCAACCGTGAAGGTGTCACGGACGATCCTGACGGCATCAAGGCCGGCTTTGCGCCGGGCACGGGTGTGAGTGCGGATACCGTCGTTTCATCCGCCACGGCGCTTTTCTTCGATGAGCCGGGGGAGGTGACGGTTGCGCGTGGCGCCACGGCCTTCACGGCAGGACGTGTACGCATTGTTGTGGAATACACCGTTCCCAACAACGAAGAATAAGGGACATACTGGCGGGCCATATGAGCGGTCCGCCGGTTCCTCATCTCAAGGAGAATGACGCATGTCCCAAATGTGGATTGTTCCAGTCAACAAGGATGACTGGACGGAGATTGGCGCGAACATCAGCGGGACAGGATCGCCTTTCAGCTTTCAATGCAACATCGATTATGAATTCCTGGCGGTCGAGACGCCGGTTGCCGCTGGCGCGCAACGCGTTCCGGCTGAAAACTCGAACGGCTTCTGGTACGTCGCCAACTCGACGATTTCCGTGGATACGAATACCTACGAAGCTTCGGTGACGCGCGGATCCACCACAGCGAATGAAGACGTGCGCGAGAAATTCTACGTCAGGGTCGCTCATAATTCTCGTTACCGTGGTGTGTGCCGTGTCTGGTCGCCTATGAGGACCGCCACACCTGACGACGGTAGCCGAATACAGGATATGCCGGAGCCGTAAGCATGGGTCGATTTACTCCTTCAAACGTAAGTTTCATTGGTGGCGGTACGTCTGGTGGCGGTTCAGGTGGCGGTCTCGATGCCGCCGAGGTCGATGCTCGCATTGCCACGTGGGCACGTGCTGTCGCCCCAAGCGGAACCGCGCCCGTCGCGCGACTGCCGGGATTGCGGCAGCGGTATGCTCGCTACCAGTTTACAATTCCATTTGAACCCAATGATGAAGCCGGTGATTTTGACCCTGAATTAAACGTCACAACACTTGTAACGGTTGGAAATATCAATACCGCAGAATCAACACTTGATCAATGGAGTGAGAACGACCACCCTTGGGATATTGATGGTGGATATATTGATTTTTCCCGCATAAATGAAAACGAGCAAGTTATTTTTTCTGTACAGAAAAATGATAATACTTTTGTTCGAGAAATTTATAGATTGTCTATTAGGGATGACAACAACGCAGTCATAAGAAATGTTCCTTTGTACGCAGGACAAACTGGGGTAGCTGGCGACGTACGACCGTTTGGTGTGTCTTTTATAGAGCCTTTAGCAACGTTTATAAAACCTCCGGAAACAAACGCAACCCGGGGGTTTATACAAAGTATTTCTGTTCGTGATTTGCAAGACGAACACACTCGTTCAGTCGTTGCTTTTTCTTTTTTAGGAGCCGCATCTTATGGTTAGAGTCTGGCACGACGCAAAATCAAATTCTGTGCGATTTGACCCAGATAATTATAGCATCAATGGTTTTACGGGTGTTATAGGATCGACAACTGCAGATGCAATTTCTGGCGGTTTAATTCGCGTAAGAAACAGCGGTGGAAATATAGCTCACTTTTCTTGGCAAAATCTTCGCGATTTTAATGACGACCCTCTTGGCACAGATTTAAATTCTACTGTTACCGCACTTCAAGCAATCTTTGACGGTCCCGACGCGCGTCCACTTTACGTTAGTGACTCCAGTCCACCAGCCACCGGGTCGATGCTCTTTATTGGCGAAGATGGTACGGCGCAGGCAGCCCCGTCGTCCATTGTCGAAGACAACATTGTCTTCCCGTCCGGTACGCAGTTTCAACAGGATGCGCTTGATATCGGCAACATCGCTCGCTTGTGCAGCGTTGGCAGCTTCATCAACATCAAGAACCGTGCGACTGGTGAGCGTTTCGAAATTGTAGACTACCAGTCCGACCGCGCCAGCGCGTCCACACCCGCATCACGGCTCCGCTATCAGGCTACTGAGTCCGCTTATACCGACATCTTCACTGTCACAACTGCCGATCAGGTCCCGGTCAACGAGCGTTCGTTCGATTGGAACGCCAATTTCACCGGTCGCGTGTGGGGTTTGCGGTTCAACTTCGCGTCCGCCGTCACGAACCTGCGCATCCGGTTGATCGACACCACCGACGAAGACAATGAACAGACCGTCTGGACCTATCCCGATAATATGGCGTTCTTGACCGGTGAAGGCGGCAGCGACCACGCGGCAGGTGTTACGGAAATCGACCTCGGCGATAGTCCGCTCTATGCACCGATCACACGCTCACAACGGTTCGAGTTGCTTGCCGACTCCGGCACCATCACCATCGACGAAACATCGGGCAATCCTGACTTCGGCATCCTGCGGCAGATCGCTGAACGGATCACGCTTGCCGATGCGAACGATGATCTTGCGCTCTTCGAAGATGCGGCGAATAGAGCGCTTGAGGTCCGTCCGGCCGTTCTCCCTGTGTCGGACGGACCTACCCCACGTCCGACATATCTTGGCAGCACGGAGACACCTGCTGAACTAGTCGTCAATGCAGGCAATACCAACGTTATTACGTTCCTGGACGCATCGGAAGAATTCTTCGACTGGACGCCGACGGATGATCTTCGAGGATTTGATGTCCGGTTCCGGCGACCGAACAGCGTCATTACGAACCTGCGTGGTCGGATCGAAAACCCGGACGGCGAAACAATTGCCTATTTCCCAAGCGCCGAGGCCTGGTTTTCCGGCGAAGGCGGGACGACACTGACGGCTGGTGTCGGTGACTTTACCATTGCCACCGAACATCCGTTTGTCGTCGCGGCCAACACGACCTATCGCGTCCGTGTCCGTGCAGATGGTGGGCAATTGCGCTGGCAGGGACCAGTGGGTAGTGACGGGCAGCGCAATCTCTATTTCGCCACGCTTGCCCATACGCTTGAAACTATCGAACTGGCGCGATTGAGTGACATACCCACTGAGCGTCTCACCGAATTGTCCATTGCGCCCGATCCGGTAGGTGGTCGGGACGCCTTGTTCATCGACCGACCAGCCGAGTCTGAAATACTTGAGGTCCAGCCTAATTTCAGCACCATATTCAGCCTCGTTAACAATTCAAATTTTCGCTACGATTACACGCCGACTGAAACAGAACGTGTAATTCACGTCAGGTTTCGCATCTCTCGCAACGCATCAGGCGGTGATTCCGTCAATATAGCCACCCGTATCGTAGACGACGAAACCGGTGAAACCGTTGTCGAAAGCCCCGACAATGGTTTCGCAAACATGCTGGGGAACACGTTTGAAAATCTGTTCGTTCACAACGCTGCTGATTTTTCAAACGTTCCCATTCGGCAAACACTTGGAGGAATTGACGCCATTTTGCGGGCGGGGCGCACGTATCGAATTGAGTTCCAGATTGACAACGCGACAAATGGTCAATTCATGCATTGCCTTGCAGGATTTGGCGACCATGGGTTGGCGCAACCGTTTCTCGAACTGGAAGCTGAGTTTGAGGCCGACTCTGAAAAACTGGCACTGGAAGAGGATATTGAACCGTTCGCACGTGTCGCTGATAACACGCGTGTAAGCTCATCCAAACTATTGCGCTACAATCGTTTTCTGGGAACTATTGCGCAACCCAATACAGTTTTTGCTGATTTTGACACTTTTCCAGGTGCGCTGGAAAACGAACTTGTTCAAGCCGCCGGCAATCCCGGCACGGTGGACGGACGAGCGCTGGACGGTAACTATTTCTATCGCGCAATCCGCGATACGATCGGCTCTTCACCCGACGATTGGGAACGCGTGGAAGTCCCTGAAAGCGGTGGTGTTACAGACCTATCAGCTGTCGAAGACTTCGCACTCGAAGCCAACCCGGACACTCCGGTCCCCAACGACAAGATCGTTCCGAACTACAACGAGACCACCGGCGACACCACGCTGACCGTGGACAACTGGCCCGGCTACCGCAACGGCGTTCTGCGTACGTCCGGTTCCATGCTCATTCTCCACGCCGACATTGCCGAGGATGGCGACCGGCTGTGCGTTCACAAAGTCGGCTCAAACACGCTCACCATTTCTAGCGACGACGGTAATGTCACCGTCAATGGCGAAGCGATGTACGAGATCGCGGCGGAGGGCAAGTACGACCTGATTGTCCGCGGGCAAGATTGGGAGGTCATGGTCCCGCAGCCGGTGAGCGTGGATATACCTCGTTCAACGCAATTGCTTGCAAGCATGGCTGCCACAGGCCAATCGAGTGTTACCTTTGATCTGCCGGATGGTTTTCGCAGTTTTACGATTATTGGAGAAGGCCTGAATGGGCCACAAGGGCAAAGTATTGATTTGCAGTTTGGCAACAACGGCACTTTTGTTACCGGTAGCGCTTATCAGTTTTATCGCGAAAGTGTGTTCAATAATTCTACTACCCCTTCGAACAACACAAGTTTTGGGGCAATTCGTATAGTTAATTTTGAGGGTGGCGCTCTTGAAACAGAGATAAGAATACTAGGCACCAAAACGACTAATTCTCGCTCTGCTGCAATTGTTACAAGTATAGCGCATTTAACCCCCTCTAATTTGATGATACCGACTCTTTGTCGTGGTATAATATCAAACAATACAGCATATAGCCAAGCTAGATTAAGTATGTCGTCTGGCAACTATTCCGCAGGCAATTTCTATCTCTACGGAGATCCCGCGTAATGCACAAATATCTTGACCACGGCCTTGTTCAGGGCACCTTTTTCACAATCGTCATTACTGCCACCACTTTGGAGCGACTGATACGGGGAGTAGGTACTAATGCCTGATGATAAATCTATCACACCGCATCTAGGACCGCGTGTCGAGCGGATGGAAGCAGTGATCGACACCATGGATGGGCGTATGAGAGACACGGAAAATCGCCTTGCGCGTGGTGATGTCCGGCTGGAGGAAATTCACAAGGACTTGGGGAAGATAGAGGTAAAGCTGGAACTGCTCCCCAAGATTGACAAACGGCTTGCCGAAATCAATGGTCATGAAAAGCGCGTGTCCAGCCTCGAAGGAACGCGGCAATGGGTAGCCAGAGCAGTTATCAGCGCAGTGATCGCGGGCGTCATGGGAGCGCTGTATTTTTCAAAATGACACGTGTAATCAAAGGGGGATGTGACCATGGATGAACTGCTACTGCTAATTCAGCAATTGCGTAAAGAGATCAATGCTTTGCGTGAGCAGATGGCCGAATTACGCGCAGAAAATGCGCGGCTGGAAGATCAACTTGTTGCGATGGCTTCGAGACCGGATCAAGACGTTCCGCCCGAGACAGAGCCAGTACAGCCAGATCCGGAGTCAGTGCAGGTAATCGAGCCGGATGACGTGCTACCCGAGACAGAGCCGGTACAGCCAGATCCGGAGCCAGTGCAGGTAATCGAGCCGGATGACGCGCTACCCGAGATACAGCCAGTGCAACCAACACCGAATTTAACACTCGACGAAGCGTGGGACGCACTGCCAGCTACGGAGATGATGCTGGCGTTTGAAGACGATGCGTTCATCCGCGACGGTGTTGACGCCTACACTCATGAACAGCTGACGCGCGAACAGCGAGAATTTGTTCGGGGCACAGAAGGCGACGATGTGTTCGTGCAGGATGTGTTCGAGCAAGCGGACTTCAACATCAACCTGGTGGAGATCGATGAGTCTATCCGATTTCCCGACCTACCAAGCGGCTCACGGATCAACGGACTTGATGGCTATGACGCCGTGCACCTCAATGTCGATGCCGACACCAAGGGCTGGGTGCAATTGCTGGATGTCGAATATCTGCGCGTCAACTTTGAGCCAGGCACCAAGACCGCATGGGGCGATGACGGCGCTACGAGATTTGTCAGTGCGCAATCGTTCAGCCGCGAAGAAATCCCGGACGCGGCCTATGTCTACGTCGATGGTGAGTTCGGAACCGCCACGATGTTCGACAGTGACTTTCAGTCGATTGGATAGGTCTTCAATGAAAGCCGTTCGTGACATCGCTGAAGAAATCGTCACCCGTGAGGGCGGCTATGTGAACAAACCCGCCAGTGGGCTGCACGGCTGGTCGGCGGCGGGTTTGTCGTCGGCATGATGGGGTTGGTGTGGAATTTCAAATGAGGTACAATCCGATGAGCTCAAACAAAGGAGACTGAGCAATGCCGAAAGGAAGCGGAAAGCAGATGAACTCCATGGCCCCCAAGGAGGTCGTCAAAACCATGGGCGGCGTCAAGAAGGGTATGGGTGGTAGCAGCGGTATGTCCGGCAAGAAGAAAGGCATGGGCCGCGGCCGCCGCATGGGCATGAAGAAGGGCTACTGACACATCGCGTGTGATGACGAATGACACTGGAAATTACAGCCTTCAACGTTGCAAATCAGTTGGGGCGGGTAAACGTGGACCAGACGGAGATTGTCGATCTTGAAGATCCGATCAAGACGGAAATCAGGAACGCAATCACCTACTACAATCGTTTACCGTCTCACCTGACCGAATTGCGTGGTGGTACGCTAAACACGCAAGCGGGTGTGTATTGGTACAACACCGTGACCGTTGAAGACGCCGAAGGCTTTCAGGTCAGGGCAAGCCCTCGTCAGATCCGAACCAACCTATCGGTTCAGAACATCGTCACGTTGCACTACATGCGCGAGAACCCCGGTCGTTCCGGTCTCAATGAACCGCTGGAAGAGATTGCCTACCGGCATTTCGAGCGATTGTTCGAAGGATCGGTCCCCCAAGGCCAGCCGGAGCTTTATACCAAGTATGCCGGTTCGATCGGCATCTGGCCCACACCATCGGAGGAATACCCGCTCTACTGGTCTGGCGTCGTACGCCCGGTTGTACCGCAACAGGATACCGACGATAGCGTGTGGTTCCGGCACAACCGCGAGATGATCGAAACCCGTGCGGCGGCGGCCATCTGTGCCAAATATCTGCGTAACAACGAATGGGCGCAAAGCTTCAAGAGCCTTGAGAATGATCTGTATCAGAATTTCATGTCCGAACGGTCGGCGCAGACCTCGGCCAAGCGGTTAAGGCCGCATATGTGATATGCCGCGCGTAAACATACCCTTCGGCGATTTCCTGCCTTCACAGCCGGATTTTAATAATCCGGGATGCATCGTGGCGAACAATTGCCGTCCGCACGCCGGCGGGTCCTATGGTCCGTCCGCGTCGGCGACATCGACGGATATTCGCGTCGAGGGTCGTGTTCTGTCATCACAACAGTTTTTCAATGCCGAAGGCGTGTCGGTGACGGCCGGTGGCGGGACGAATTTCCTGTTCCTGATCAACGATACCGGTCAAGTGATGCAAGTTCACCCGCCGATTACGGAATTTCCATCGTCTGAGAGCTGGCAGTTCGAACAGTTCAACAATCTGGTGATTGGAACAGCCTCGGGCAATTCACCGAAATATCTGGCGGACATCAACAACGCCATGGAGTGGCTGGACCTGCCTGGGGATCCACCCCGCATGAGCCGGATCGGACGCGTCAGCGAATTTCTCATCCTCGGCAATGCGGCAAACAACCCGTCGCAGATCGCATGGAGTAGTTTCAACAACCCGACCGCATCCTGGACCCCCGATCGCCTCAGTCAGGCCGGTACGGCTACCCTGCCGACGCAATTTGGACGTGTGCAGGCGATCACCGGTGGCCGGTATGCGCTGATCTTTCAGGAACGCGCCATTCAACGGATCACCTATATCGGCCCGCCTACCACGTGGCGCATTGATCCCATCTCCGAACAGCGCGGGCTTCTGGCGCCACTGGCCATCGCGGAGGTGGGCTATTTGGTCTATTTCCTTGCGCAGGACGGGTTTTTTGTCTCGAACGGTTCGGAGTTCTTCCCGATCGGCAATGAGCGGATCAACCAGTGGTTCTTCGATACCGTCGATCAGGCGGAATTGCCGTCCACGCAAGCCATCGTGGATTTTTCCAATCGTTCCATTATCTGGACATTCAAGACTCAAACGGGACCGTTCAACCGGTGCCTTGTCTATTCGTGGCTTTATGATCGCTGGTCCACGTTGGATCACATCTTCCTGTCGCCCGTGTCCGCAACCATCGCGGAAAATGCGTCGCTTGATCAGGATCCGTTGGGCAGCATGTCGCTGGATGATGAACCATTGGCCAGTACGTCGCTGGACTCATCGGAATTTCGCGCGCAGAACCTGATCACTTCGCTTTGGCGCGAAGATGGAACGACGCATTCGAGATTGTTTCAGCTTAACGGTACGTCCTTGCAGGCAAACTGGGAAACAGGGGAATTCGAACCAGCCCCGGCGCAAAGGGTATTCATCGACGAAGTGTATCCGGTGATCGACGACAGTTCGTGGAGCGCACAGAGCAGTCTTGTGATACAGGATAACCTCGGCAGGGAGACGGCAAGTCTGTTAGCCGGTGCGGGTGTCAGCGGGTTCAGTCCGGTGCGTGGAGAGGGCAAGCGTGCCCGTATCCGCATCCAGCAACCGGCGGGATCGACATGGTCCGATGCGCAAGGTGTGCAAGTCAATTATCAGGTCGCGGGGATACGCTGATGAACGACATGACCAACAACAGGTCTCCCGGCGGCCAGTTCATCAGCGCACAATCGCAGCGCATCACACAGGACGTTGTTCCGGAGTCTCCGCTACGGATTTATCGACCTGTACCGATGCGCATTATTCCTGACGATTGGGGGATTTTGTTTCCTGTCAGCGAAACCGATGTTTTGATTCTCAACTTGGGTCTTCACAGAAGAGCAAGTAATCAGGGTACAATCGACTTTGCAGAAATTGCGGGTGAAACGACCCCAACATCACGGCAATTGAGATATTTGATTCCTTCATTGGAATTTGCGCATCCGTTCAGTTCTGACCGACCGTATATCATTCAGGCTGGTCGTTCCCTGTGGTGGCGCAATACTGTTGTTGGAACGACCATCGGTTGGAGTCTTGGTGAAGAAATTCGTGGAAGATTGAATTGATATGCCGCGCGATGTAGACGATTGGGCTCCTGTTCCCGATGACAACACGGAAGTGGACGGCATCAGCATTGCCGAAGGGTTTCCCGCACGGAACGTCAACAATGCCATGCGGGCCATCATGGCGTCCGTCCGGCGGTTCTGGGATACCATCACGGGCCGCGAGATCATTGCCGGTGATGGTCTGAGCGGCGGCGGCGACCTTACCGAAGACAGAACGCTTAGCGTTGATTTTGCGACCACACAGGAAATCCGGGACGGGACCAGTGAGGTTGATGCCATCAACGCCGCTGGACTCAGCGTCGAACTAAACCGGCGGTTCGAACTGGAAGGCTATGTCGATACCGATCAGATCGCTAATGATGCGGTCACTGAAGCCAAGATCACCGATGGTGCCGTGACCGTCGACAAACTAGGTGATGATGCGGTCACTGAAGCCAAGATCACCGATGGTGCCGTGACCGTCGACAAACTAGGTGATGATGCGGTCACTGAAGCCAAGATCACCGATGGTGCCGTGACCGTCGACAAACTAGGTGATGATGCGGTCACTGAAGCCAAGATCGTCGACGGTGCCGTGACCGTCGACAAACTAGGTGATGATGCGGTCACTGAAGCCAAGATCGTCGACGGTGCCGTGACTGCCGACAAACTAGGTGATGATGCGGTCACTGAAGCCAAGATCGTCGACGGTGCCGTGACTGCCGACAAACTAGGTGATGATGCGGTCACTGAAGCCAAGATCGTCGACGGTGCCGTGACTGCCGACAAACTAAGCCAAGCTTATGTTCCGGCGACGAGACGCATCAATGCTGGGGCTGGTATCAACACGCTTAACGCCAGTGGTGGTGTTGTGGGCGGCGGCATTGATCTTGATACGAACATTGGGATTTCCGTAGCGTATGCATCCCAACAACAGGTTGAAGCTGGGACAGCCACAAATTTTTCCATTCATCCGGCAAATTTGGCTGCTGAACTGGATCGGCGCTTGCCATCAAGTTCGGCGGCCAACGGCGTCCTCGGTAACGTCAGAACATTTTACACTTCCGGTACATATACCGCACCAGACGGAGTTGTCCGCCTCATCGTTGACATCTGGGGCGGCGGTGGTAATGCTGGTTTCGGGTTTACCAACACCAACGCCATTGTTCCCGGTGGTGGTGGTGGTGGTGGTGGTGGTGGTGGTGGTTATGTGCGCGCCGAGATAATGGCGGCGGATATTCCGTCCGGTGAAATTACGATCGGTGTAGGGGGGCCAAGGGAAAGTTCGTTTTTCGCAAACGCCAACGGTGCTGGTCCCGGTGGTAATGGCACCCCTGCTGGTCCTAATGCTGTTGGCGGTAGTACTTCCAGTGGTAATGGCGGTGCTGGTGGTACTGGTGGCGCCAGTGGTGGTACTGGTGGTATTGCCGGTAGTACCACCGGTAGTGGCAATGATGGTGGTACTACCGGTGGTCTTGCTGGTGCTGGTGCTGGTGGCGATGGTGGTGGTGGTGCAAATAATGGCGGTTTGGGGACCGTATTGATCCGTCAGGACGGTTTTCCGGGTTCACCCGGCTTTGGCGGTACTAGTAGTAATGGTGGTAACGGCGGCAGCGGCGGTGATGCTGGCGGCGGCGGCGCCGGTGGTTTTGGCGGGAGGAGAGGTAGTATAAACGTGAACAGCCAGTTTGGCTATAGCGGTAACAATCCCGGCGGCGGCGGTGGTGGTGGTGGCGCAAATACGAGTGACAGCACTATCAATGGTGATACCGGTGGTCAAGGTGGGCTTGGTGGACACGGTCTTGTTGTAATTTATGAATACTATTGATGATTGAACCCTGTCGCATCCGCGGGATACCCGTTGCGGACGTTCCGGACCATTGGGACCGTCTCGAACCGTTTCTGCAAAGCGTTGCAGAACGGTCCGCCCAACGCTGGCCGCTTAACGAAATCAGGCGCTGTTGTTACAATGGCGTCGTGCAGGTTTGGGTGGTAGAATGCGGTGAGGATTGGAAAGCGGTCGGTCTGACCGAGATCAAAGAAACGGCTATCGAGGTTCTGGGTGTGACGGGATCGGATCGCCATCTCTGGCAGGACCTGTTCCCTGAAATCGAGGAATGGGCGAGAAAGCTTGGCAGAGCGCATATGTTTATCAACGCAAGACCGGGTTGGACCAAATTCCTCAAAGGTCTTGGGTATCGTGAAGTTCATCGCGAGTTCGGCAAGAAATTGACGAGAAAGTTTGATCATGGGCGGTAGACGTGGCGGGTCCAGTACGACCGAAGTAAACAACGAACCGTGGGAAGCTGCGCAACCTTACCTGCGTCGCGGATTAGCGCTCGCTGAAAAGTTGTTCAACGAGGGCGAATTCAATTTTCGAACTTATAGCGGTCCGCGTATCGCTGGGTTTACGCCCAATCAACAAAGGGGTTTTGCCAGAACGCAAAACCTCCAGCAATCCGGACTTACGCGAGCAGCTGCCAAAGCGACGTTAGATGCCGAACGAGCCGGAGGGTCTCGCTTGGCTGGACGGGCTGTTCAAGGGCTTCGCCAGTCCGGACTTACCCGGGCAGCGACCAATCGAACAGCAGCTGCCCAACGAGCCGGGGGATCACATCTCGCCGGACGGGCTGTTCAAAACCTCCAGCAATCCGGACTTACCCGGGCAGCGACCAATCGAACAGCAGCTGCCCAACGAGCCGGGGGATCGCATCTTGCCGGACGTGCTGTTCAAAACCTCCAGCAATCCGGACTTACGCGAGCAGCGACCGATCGAACAGCAGCTGCCCAACGAGCCGGGGGATCGCATCTTGCCGGACGGGCTGTTCAAAACCTCCAGCAATCCGGACTTACCCGGGCAGCGACCAATCGAACAGCAGCTGCCCAACGAGCCGGGGGATCGCATCTTGCCGGACGTGCTGTTCAAAACCTCCAGCAATCCGGACTTACGCGAGCAGCGACCGATCGAACAGCAGCTGCCCAACGAGCCGGGGGATCGCATCTTGCCGGACGGGCTGTTCAAAACCTCCAGCAATCCGGACTTACGCGAGCGGCTGCCAGAGCAACGGTAGATGCCAAGCGAGCCGGGGGATCGCATCTTGCCGGACGTGCTGTTCAAGGGCTTCGCCAGTCCGAAGATAGTCTGGAAGGTTTTGAAAATACGAGGGGTCGCGCACAAACCGACGATACGGAAGCGGGTCTGGACGTCATCAGGGACATGGCCTATGCCCCACAAGCAACGCAAGAAGCGTACGGAACATTAAGCACACTTCTCGATCCGAACAATCGGGCAGGCGTTGATCGGGATCAATTGATTGAAGATGCCTTGGCTCGTGCCGTTCCGGCGGCGACAGCGGCCTTTTCCGGTGCCGGACTAGCCAACTCGTCTGTTGCGAGAGATGCGGTTGGTCGAGCCGCTGGTGAGGCCGTCGCATCCACCATCGCACCTTACGAGTATCGGGCCAGTGAAAATGCTCTTGATCGTGCCTTGTCGGCGGTAGGTCAATCACCCAATCTCGATCGCGCGTCGTTTATACCAGGACAAGCATTGCTTGCAGCTGGTCGAGGTGTTGAAGCGTTCGATAGACAGAAAACTCAAGACCTGCTGGCCCAGGGGCAGGATCAGGAAGCGTTCCGGCAAAGCCAGATCGATCAGTTCAGAGGCATGGGACTCGAACAGGAAGCGTTCAATCGGCAGAAGATACAGGACGCACTGGAGCAAGGACGCGGACAGGAAGCGTTCCGGCAAAGCCAGATCGATCAGCTCAGAGGCATGGGACTCGAACAGGAAGCGTTCAATCGGCAGAAGATACAGGACCTGCTGGAGCAAGGACGCGGACAGGAAGCGTTCCGGCAAAGCCAGATCGATCAGCTCAGAGGCATGGGACTCGAACAGGAAGCGTTCAATCGGCAGAAGATACAGGACCTGCTGGAGCAAGGACGCGGACAGGAAGCGTTCCGGCAAAGCCAGATCGATCAGCTCAGAGGCATGGGACTCGAACATGAAGAATTTAGCAGACAAAAGACGCAAGACCTGCTGGAGCAAGGACGCGGACAGGAAGCGTTCCGGCAAAGCCAGATCGATCAGCTCAGAGGCATGGGACTCGAACATGAAGAATTTAGCAGACAAAAGACGCAAGACCTGCTGGAGCAAGGACGCGGACAGGAAGCGTTCCGGCAAAGCCAGATCGATCAGCTCAGAGGCATGGGACTCGAACATGAAGAATTTAGCAGACAAAAGACGCAAGACCTGCTGGAGCAAGGACGCGGACAGGAAGCGTTCCGGCAAAGCCAGATCGATCAGCTCAGAGGCATGGGACTCGAACATGAAGCGTTCAATCGACAGAAGACGCAAGACCTGCTGGAGCAAGGACGCGGACAGGAAAATTTTGAAAAAAATGCTATTGATCGCTTATTGCAGGTTGGAAGCGCTCAACAACAACAAACTCAAAATGTACTGAACGCGAGAAAACAATTTTTTGATGAACGCGAGCGCGAAGCGTTTGAAAGGATAAGTCGTTACGGAAATCTGTACTTGGGCTATGGCGGGGCTGGTAGTTCAGGATATGAACGATCAGGCGGTGGTGGATACAGACCGGGCGGTCTTGATTTTCTTTCGGCCGGTTTGGCCGCAGCCAGCCTGTTCTCTGATCGCCGTTTGAAACGTGACATTCGTTGGCTTGCGAAACTCAAAGGAATCAACGTTTACCGGTTCCGCTATCTGTGGGATGACAAGGAACACGTTGGCGTCATGGCCGATGAAGTGCCGTGGGCCGTTACCGGAACAATTGGCGGTTATGCTGTCGTGGATTATGGAAAGGTGTGACAATGTTTGGACTTGGTCAGGTTTTGGGAATTGGCGATCACTCCCTTCAGGGACAAATCAGGCAACAGCAATTAGGGGGGCTATCCAGCATCCTATCCGGTCTGTCATCGGGTAACAACGCCAATATCAACCCTCAACTCAACAACATCGGTTTGCTGCGTTTGCTTCGGCAATTGCAACAACAGCAAAACATGCCGCAGCAGAATACCTCTGCGGGGCTGATGTCGGGATTTTCGCCGGGAAAACTGTATTAGATGCCGCGAAGCCACAAACGGCATCTAATACGAACACCAGTGGCAATAGAAGCGATTTTATCCAGCGAATGATGCCGCTTGCCATGGAAGCAAGTCGCAGGACAGGCGTCGATCCACGTATCATCGTGGCGCAATCGGCCTTGGAAACCGGCTATGGAAAATCAGCACCGGGTAACAATTATTTCGGTATCAAGTCTCACGGTCAACCGGGCGGACAGACCTTGCCCACCACTGAAATAGCCGCCGGTCAACCTATCAGAATTAATGATAGTTTTCGCACCTATGACAGTCCGGAAGCCAGTGCGAAAGGGTATGCCGATTTCTTGTTGAACAATCCACGATACAAGCCGCTCATGGCCGCCCAAGGGCTGGACAATCAATTGCGGGAGCTGCAAGCGTCCGGCTATGCGACCGATCCCCAATATGCCGCGAAGGTCGGTCAGATCGCACGTTCAATCGACGGCAAGAAGACAGCCGCTCGTACGTCTGCGTCAGCTCAAGCGCGAACAGGTCAAGCGCGAACAGGTCAAGCATCGGCTCAAAGGCAGGGACAATTGTTTCCCGATCGGCTGATGCAAATCCTTCTTTCGCCTTATGTGGACGCGCCGACCAAGGGTTTGTTTGTCAACGAATTTCAGCGCAAATCCACACCTGCGCAAATGACGGATTTTCAGAGACAGTGGCAATTGTTCCAACAGAACCCGGAAGCGTACGAGCGGTTCAGGGCAGCAGGAAGAAAACCAGGTACAAATGTCACTGTCAACACTGGTAAAAAGAGGCAACAATACCCGGGATTGAGCAAAGCCCCGACAGGCTATAGCTACGTTTACGACAACAAAGGCGAACTTGTCATGGAAAACAATCTTCCGGTCTTGCGCGCATTACCCGGCGGTCCTCAGGCGCAAAAGGAACAACAGCAAACCACACAACGAGAACGACAACGGCAAAGCAAAGAAGAGAGAAACGCGGTTGTTCTGGAAGATATAGACCAGGCCCTTAAGGCCATTCAATCCCCTGGGTTTCCGTCAACCGGCATTTTTGGACAGATCTTAGGTGATGTCGGTGGTACAAACGCGCATGATTTATCTACCACATTGGATAGCATTCGCGCGAATATCGGTTTTGATCAATTACAAAAGATGCGGGAAGCGTCGCCAACAGGTGGTGCGCTTGGTCAGGTGACTGAACGGGAGCTTGCTTTTCTTCAGTCCGTCTTGGGTTCTCTTACTTCATCACAAAATGAAGAAAAACTTATTTTCAATCTCAATCGTTTGAAACGTTTGTTTTCTGAAACCGACTTACTTGACCGCATGCAAGACACACTCGCCAACCCACCCAAACCGGACAATGTGCAGCAACGTGATTGGGATTATATGACACCCGCGGAGAGACGGCAGTATTACAGTTCTGAAAGCAATTGACGGTTGATTGATGGCTGAACAAACAGAACAGCAACGCAGGTTGATCCAACAGGCGCGTCAAAGAGCGGCCGCTGAAACTGGTCGCAAGCGCGGGTCTGAAGGTCGTTCATTCGGTAACATTCTGGACTCAATCACTCAAGGTCTTACCTTGGGGTTTGGCGACGAATTGACGGCGCATGAAGCCGCCATTTTCGGAAAAACACCGGAAGGGGCGATCTTTGATTATTCGGATCCATACCAAACCCGATATGACAGGGCGTTGACTGCCGAACGCGCCCAACAAGACCGGTTTGAACAAGACAATCCGGCAACCGCTTTTACCGCCGAAGTCGGCGGCGCAATGATCCCCGCATTGATGTCGGGTGGGACTACGGCACCGACCTCTGTTGGCGCAGGATTGGGACGCGCCATGGCGACGGGGGCTGGAACCGGTGCGATTTACGGGTTTGGTGAAGGCGAAAGCGGGGTTGAAAACAGGATCGATAGCGCAAAGGTAAACGCGCTCTTGGGTGGTTTGGGTGGTGCCGCATCTGTACCCTTGGCAGCGGCTGGTCGCGGTGTGGTGAACTGGTTGAAAAGTTGGTTTGACAAGGTGCCGCCAAGTCAAAGATCAGCGGCACGAAAGATTGTATCGGACATGCGGCGACAGGGTTTGACCACCGATGACATTGTCAGAGAGCTTCAATCTGCCGAGCAGGCTGGGCAACCTTTCGCCGTCATGGACGCCCTTGGGCAAGCGGGACAAAATCGTGCTCAAGGTGTTGCTCGGAGTGCTGGAGATGGCGCGACAGATGTTCAGAAATTCCTTCTCGATCGGCAAGCCAATCAGCGCGCACGCACAAGCGATATCGTCAGGGACGCCCTTGGCGGTCAGCAAACAGCCAGGGCTACCAAAGACACCTTGCGGTCCGCAAGGGACGATGCGGCTAACGTGGCTTATACAGCCGCGCGTGAGGGATCGGACCCTGTCGATGTCAGGCCCGTTCTGAAAGTAATCAACGAGCGCATTGGTCAATTCGGTGATGTGGACGTCAAGGGGAACACAACCGATCGGATATTCGCCAAATACCGAAGCCAACTTACGGACAGGCCCCTGACAGCTGGTGATAAGGTTGCGTCGCCAACACCACCCCCGGCAACGGATTTGAGCGATTTTGACCGTGTCTTGCGTATGAAGAAAGACGTGGACGATGAAATTGGGGCCGCATTGAGAGCAGGTCGAAAGGAACAGGCGAGAGACTTGTACCCGTTGAAAAACGCATTGGACGAAGCGTTGCAGGCGTCCAGCGAAGGGTACAGACAGGCCAGACAGGAATTTGCCGCTGATAGTTCCGTCATAGACGCTGTGTCCAAAGGTCAGGCAGGCGCGCAACTGAGAAACCGCGCGCCTGATGTGGTGGATGAATTCCAAGGTCTTTCCCCTATCGCCGGACCGAACACGGGCATATCGCCGCAACAGGCCTATCGTGAGGGTATGGCGGATCGCTTTTTGGGAGATATCGAGAAACTCAACGAAGGTGGCAATGCCGTCAGAAATCTGACGCCTGATGTGAGTCGCGACAAACTGACCGCCATTGCCAACGATCCCAACGATGTCTTGTCACGTCTTGATCGTGAAAAGATCATGTTTGAAACACAACGCCGAGGTGTTCAGGGAAGTCCCACGTCGGAAGCTTTGAGCAACATTGCGGATGTCGGGGGCAACATTCCGACGACAAAGGCGGGGCTTATTGATCGCGGCGTAAGTCTGGTTGTCGATCAGTTCACAAGTGCGCAACGCGCTGCGCTGCAAAGAGAACTTGCCGATGTATTGCTGGCACGCGGTGCGCCCGCCGAACGGGCACTGCGACGCGCTGAGCAACTGGTTCAAAATGACGAAAATTTGCAACGGCTTCTGCAGTCGGGAGTTATCGGCGCATCTATCACAAGCGTCGATACGTCTCGGTTAAATGAGCCGATATCAATGACGACAGTAGGGAGGCGTGATTAATGCTCATCAGTGACAAGGGACTAGAATTCATCGCCGCGCATGAAGGGCTTGTTCTCAAGGCCTATCGGTGCCCCGGCGGTGTGCTGACGATTGGTTACGGTTTTACTAATCGCTCGCCTGCCGTTGTTCGTCATTTGGGTCAGATCAAGCCAGGTATGCGCATCACCAAGGATGAAGCGAATCAGGTTCTCAAGACGGTGATCAATCAGGAATTCGGTCCGATGACCCGCAAGGCCATGGGAACCGGCATCGAGCAACATCAATTCGATATGGGCGTCTCGGCTGCGTACAATTGCGGGCCGCGCGTGTTTCGGTGGAAATGGCTGAAGGAGTTCAAGGCGGGCAATGTCGCCGCCGCCGCCAAGCGTTGGAAAAAAACTGCGACAACCGCACGCGGCAAGAAACTCCCAGGGCTGGTTCGACGTCGTGCAGAGGAAGCGGATCTACTGGAGCATGGTCAATATCACCCCGGTGGTATGCCATCATTTGGACCTGTCAAAAAAATTACCGGTCATAAAAGCGCGTATGATAGCGATGTGCTCAAGGAATATCAGGAAAAGCTGAAGCGCTTGGGGCATTACAAGGGCCACCTCGATGGACTGAGTGGACCCAAGACAACCGCCGCCGTCAGGGCGTTTCAAAAGGCAGATCCGCACCTGAAGAACGATGGTATTCTTGGACGCGCAACTATGGAGTCAATCGACAGGACGCTTGAAACACGCCATAGCATTGGTGCGGGAAGCGCCGGCGTTAGCTTCGGCCTGTTCGGTCAAGCCATGTCCTACATGCACTTCATTCCGACCTATGTGGTCTACGGACTGTTTGCGATTGCCGGAATTTTGGGGCTCTACATCCTCTGGAAATACCGAGAAGCGTTTGAGATTAAAATACGTCAGATGTTGCGGGCATAAAGGTGGCAAGCACGTATTAGAGACAATTACCATATCGTTTGTCTCCTTCACGCCGCCTTCAAAAGTTCAATCAACTTATTTGCTTGCCGTTTGCGAACAGTACGAGCAGCATCAGCAGCAGCATCATAAGCAGCAGCGGCAACACAGGCAGCATAATCAGCAACAGCATAAACAGAAGCAATACGAGCAGCATAATCAGCAGCATCAGCAGCACGAGCAGTGGCGCGAGCAGCATCGATAGCATAAACGGCGTAAGTGACAGCACAAAAAGCCGCACGAGCAGCACAAGCAACAGCACGAACAGCACAAACAGCAGCCGCATCGGCAGCAACAGCGCAAGCAGCATTAATTATTTTTTTGTCGACGGTTTCGCCGCGTGACAACGGCTGCAACACTGTTGTGCGAACTTGCTCAATCGCAAGACTTACATCCTCGTGATCAGTCGGTGGTAAGTCGCTTAACACCCAATCCAAAAATTGCCAGCTGACACGCGACAAGTCAGCGCCGACTGGTATAGCGTCGAGAAACCGTTCGGGCCATTCTTGTGCGTCTTCGGCGGACAAATTTTCAAAAATTGAGTCTTCCAGTACCGCTAGAATTTCTGGCACCCCGATTAACCGCTCATAGTCGATATAGTTATCAGGCTCTCCTCCCAGACTATGCAAAAGACAACCTACAGCACAGCCTTTTTCGTCTCTCCAATAACCATGACCTTGCGCTAATCGATCAGCAGCACGATGGTCAGCCATCAGTTCGAGACACTGAATTTTGAGAGCGGGATCATTATGATATGCTTGCATAGTTTTAGGTCTTTTCAACGTTTTCCCCGGATGTATGATCGACCAATTTTTTCAAATGGTCGCGTGACAAAATACGCCCCGACAATCCATCCGGCCCATTCGGGAATGTGCGTTCCGGTCAACGGATCGGTGGTTCCCCAGCCCAACATCTTGTCCCAGATCAGGATTTTCGCCCAGTAAAGCCCAAGCGGGATTGCGAACAGGGGGCGAATCATTGCCGTGACCCACCATCCTTGTTCTGCCTTGACAATTTCTGCCGCTGCCTGGCGGGATGCCACCTCCGCCTTGACGTGCTCAATTGCGACTTCCGACGCGATCCTGTCGCGCTCGACCTCTGTTTCAGCGCGTTGTTGAAGATGACTGAGCACCTTGTTCAGGATGCCGCCACCAAGAAACTTCATCACAAACGACAAAATGAATGTCATTTTCAACACCAATAGATTTCAGCTACAAAATTCCTGATAGCTGGTATGAATGCAAAAACCGGAACCGCTGTCAAAACCCACCATCCCATTTGCGACGGGTTCTCAATGAACGCCAGCACAATTAAAATTCCGCCCACGAAACACAAAAATTGCAGAGCAAGCATCGCGAGCAAAAAGATCAAATCAATTAACTTACTCATATCGTTGCCTTCAAAAGCTCGATCAACTTATCTGCTTGTCGTTTGTGAGCGGCATAACCAATATAATTAGTACGATCACTAGCATAAGTGGCGTAAACGGTAGCGTAAGCAACAGCACGAGCAGCACAAAAAGCCGCACGAGCAGCACAAAAAGCCGCACGAGCAGCACAAACAGCAGCCGCATCGGCAGCAACAGCGCAAGCAGCATTAATTATTTTTTTGTCGACAGTTTCGCCGCGTGACAACGGCTGCAATACGGTTGTGCGAACTTGCTCAATCGCAAGACTTACATCCTCGTGATCAGTCGGTGGTAGCTCGCCCAACACCCAATCCAGAAATTGCCAGCTGACACGCGACAAGTCAGCGCCGACTGGTATAGCGTCGAGAAACCGTTCGGGCCATTCCTGGGCGTCTTCAACAGGCAAACTCTCAAAAATTGAGTCTTCCAATACCGCTAAAATTTCCGGCACCCCGACGAGACGCTCATAGTCAAGGTGATCGCTCGGACTTCCTCCCAGACTATGCAAAAGACAACCTACGGCGCACCCTCTTCCATCTCCCCAATAACCATGACTTTGCACCAATCGATCAGCAGAACGATGGTCAGCCATCAATTCAAGACAATGAATTTTGAGAGCGGGATCATTGTGATATGCTTGCATGGTTTTGAGTCCTTTCACGGAGTTGGTAAGATGAACAAGGTTCTTCTAACTGTAGCCATTGCCGCAATTGCAGGGCTTGGGTTGGCTGGCGTCGCCACAGCTTGCGATCTTGGTTGGCTTCTGCGCATCCCTCCGAGATGCTATTGATGCAAAAGGCAGCCTCTAGGTATTAGGGGATACCTTCATCCCTTTACACGCGCGGCATCTTCGCAGGCATCAGAACGATCAGTTTGTCGTCGCGCCTGGTGTCCCTGATGACCACAGGACTTTTTGTCAGGCCGGTCTTGTCAGGCCACATATCGAACCTGAGCGTTTTCGCGTCCGTATAGGTCTGGCACATCTCCAACACGTACCGGTCGCAGAATGCAGCGGCAACCAGTTCACCCCCCACCGGATCGCCGATCGTCATTGCGAACCGATCCTGTGTGTCGTTGTCAAAGATACCGGTCACGTGAACACCGTTGATGTGGTAACCCAGACGAATTGAACCGCTCTTGTTTTCCGTGACACCTTTGAGATCAAAACTGTGAGCCAGCTTCGCAACGTCCATCAGATCCTGTTTCGACACAACGTGCGAATAATCCGGTTCTCTCAATGGCACCACACGCGACCAGTCGGGGAATGATCCATCAATCGGCTTGGTGCGCCAGACCCAGTTGCCTACGGCGTTGCACGTCACCTCCAAATACGGACCGCGTAAAACAAAATTCAGTTTGCCAGACCATTCACCACGTTTGATCATGTCACGCCACGCCAGCGCGCACGCGCGCCGCAAGATAAAACCGTCGTGTACGACATCGTCTTCTTTTTTTGCGCCGTAGCCGGAATAACACTCGATCAGGTTCTCCATTCCAACGGGACGAGGCGCATTATGCACGGACGCACGGTGACCGTTCGTCGCAACTATCCTGATTTCGTCGCCCCATCTCGGGTGCGTGTCAAAATAAACGCCGTTCAGATAATACCGCGCCTCTTCGTTCGAAATGCTCATCGCGCAATGGTCGAGCCACTCTTTCAGATCATCGGCATCAATAGTCCAGAATTTGCGCGTATAGTGAGATGTGTCAGGCAAGAGCGGCCAGTTGGCGCTCGGTATCTGCCCGTTGAACGTCAGCACCATTGCGCCCGCCGTGAACGTCACGGACGTATCATGCTTGATGTTCAGTTCAATTTCCGTGACGGTTTTCGGTGCGTTTTTGACAGCTTTGATCAGCAATTCCGGATCAATCAGGCATGTTTCGGCATCATCTTTCAAGCTGACTTCACCGTACACTGTGATGTCCAGTGTGCGATCCGGATCGGTGACGGTCAGCTGGATGCTATCGCATGTTTCCGTGACGCGCACACATTTCAGTATCGGGATCGTGGTGCGTCTGTCCCAGACCGATTTCAGGCGGTTCAGCGCGGTTGTCAGTTTTTTGCGTTCAATTTTCATGATTTGAGTCCTTTTCGTTTTGTGTGCGGCTTGCACTGCATGTTGCGATAATGTCACGCTCGATGCGCGACTGTAATTCGGCCATTTCCCGGCTCTTCTTGTTTTGCGCCGACAAGACATCGACGCCAAACGTACTGTAAAACAATCGGTACATTTCCTCAACTCGTAAGCCCACATCGCGTTGTGCACCGGCCCACAGGTCGATTGCTTCAGCCAGTTTGTGTTGCGTCTCGATCCGTTCCGTTTGCCGCCGGAACGCGGCAATCCCGGCAGGCGCGCCAGCGACATGACCGACGCGATCGGCCATCGACTCCGGCGTCTCCAATTTCACGGTTTCGCGCAGCGCCATCAGCACGTTGGGATCGAGTTCCGTCAGATTGCCTTCGACCTGATCGATGGTCTGACGCGCGACGGGTGCTGGACGTTCAGCGCCACACCACGGGCATGTGTTCAGATGCGCCGAATGCGGTTGTGTGCATTCCACGCAGATGCGCAATTTCGGACCACCGTCCGACGCACTGTTCCGGCGGCGCGGGTTTGCGTCCAGCGACCACTCGCGCGGACTGTCCGGCAGGCCGTGACGCTTCCAGTTGCTAACATGATCGATGATGATGGCGCGCTCTTTGCCCGGTGCGACGCGTAGCGACCTGCCGCATTGCTGAAGGAACAATGCAAGACTCTGTGTCGGGCGCGCCATGCTGACCACCTCGACGCCAGGCACGTCAAACCCTTCGCCAAACAGATCGACGTTGACCAATTGCGTGACATCACCCATCCGAAACTTGTCGATCAATGCATTGCGCAGCGCGTCATCGGTTTTGGCATGGATGCATTCGGCGGCGATCCCGGCGTTGCGATACTGTTCAGCGATGTGCTGTGCGGACTCCACGTCGGCGGCGAACGTGATCCCCTGCTTGCCCGCTGCGTGGCGCTGGTATTCGGTCACGATGTCACCGACAATTTCGGATTTTGACAGCGCTGCCTTGAGGCCGGTCGGACTGTAATCACCGGTCTTGGTGATTGCGACGTCGGACAGGTCAATGTCTCCAGCGGCGATGTATCGGTAATCGGACAACCAGCCGTCGGCGATCAGGCGACCAGTCGTCGGACCGCAAACCATCGTGTCGAACAGGCCATCGGCTTGCGCGCCGAGCGCCTTGTTATCCGCGCGGCGCGGCGTGGCGGTCATGCCGAGAAATTGTGCGTGGGGAAACATCGTGCACGTTTCGCCGAAACGGTTCTGGCGCAAATAATGGTGCGCTTCGTCCAGAACGACGGTCCGGCACTGTTGCGCCCAATCATGCGCCGCGAACGTCTTGGACGCCAGCGTCTGGATCGACGCGACACCAACGGATGCGATCGGCGCGTAAAACGACGCACCGAATTGTTTGCGATGCTGGTTGGTGATCAGCCGTACCACCGGACGTGGCGCAATAATGCGATGTCGCACACCCCATGACGCAAGATGCAACGACAACTGGGATATGATCTCACGCCGGTGTGCGATCACAGCGCATGGGTGGTCACGTTCGGACACGAGATTGGCCAGAAAAACCGATTTGCCGCCGCCGGTCGGCATGACGCACAAGACGTGACCGGGTGCGTTCAGCACCCGATCCTTGAGGTCCAGTTGATAATCACGAAGCGTCGGCATGCGTATTGTCGGCATCGTCGTCGTCAATCGGCGGCTGGTACGTTTCGGCGGCGAGCGTGCTATCCCAGCCCGGGAGCGACGCGAGCGTGTCGATGACTTCGACTTCGTCGAGTTCAAAAAATTCGTACATTATTCGGGTCCCTTTTCGTTCAATTCAAAATGTGCAACGGGTGGCTTGTGCCAGCGCCCCCAAATGCGATCGACCTCGTTGGGTGTCAGCCCCTCTAGAGCCACACTCTTTCTGTCACGGTTCTGAAAATATAGTTCCCGACCATGACTCAATTTGATCTTGTCCACGTCGCCGAGGTCAACTGATACCGCCGGGTTCTTGATCCAGTCACCGATTGGATCGAACCGGTTATCGACTGGCGCGCTGGTGGTTTTGACCAACTCGTAAAATTCGATTGTCGCCAGACTCCCACCGGGTAGCGGGATCTGCAATTGCAGTGGACGCCGATAAGCATCCCCGGCCTCAAACACACGATGTCGGGAAACCCATTTCGGGGTTTTGTGTTTTTTGATTGTAAGCGTGATCATTTCAGGATCCTTTATTACGTTGCGATAATTCGACCATATACGATGTACAAACGTGGTCAAGCGCAAAATTACATAATTTTATAATTTACAACACACCAATCTCGTCTATAATTGTGTACGTTCGAAATTACGGAGGATCAAATGTTCGAACTGACCGTTAAATTTGAGAAGCTTGCCGAATTGCAAGCGTTTATCAGTGACAAACAACCTGCAGCGGTTGTCACTATCGCGCCGGAACCAGATGCGGACGACGTGGACGCCGAACTTGAACAAGCGCGCGTCGACAACACTGCGATTCCGCAACCGCAACTGGATACGCCGCAATCAAACGACGCACCGGAAACAGACGCAACCGGTGCGGTGTGGGACGAAAACATCCATGCATCCAGCCGCGCGCTGAATGCTGATGGCACGTGGCGCAGGCGTCGCGGCGGTCCAATCGAACCGACAGGTGCCGTGACCGCCGACAAATTAGGTGATGATGTCGATTTGGGTGGTGGTCCGGAATCCGAACCACAGCTGGAACCGGATACTGCAGATACTGCAGATACTGCAGATACTGCAGATACTGCAGATACTGCAGATACTGCAGATACTGCAGATACTGCAGATACTGCAGATGCAGATCATTTGGGCGACATTCCGAATTTTTTGAAACGAACCGATAAAACCGATCGGGCTACATCCGATTTGGCTACATCTGATTCGGCACCGGAACCCAATGAAATCATTGACTTCAGAGGTTTGATGGACGTGGTCGGCGCGGCGTTCGGTGCGAAAACCATCACCGATACGCAATTCAACGAACTTCTCGCCGAACACAATTTGGAAAAAATCACCGACGCACGCAGCCATCCGGATGTCATGGCATCGTTCGTCAATGCGATGCGCCAGAAAGGTTATGCCACCGAAGCCAATTAATAAACTTGACATCAGCGGGCGGTTGGCACAGTCTGACCGCCCGCTCGCAACACAAAAGGACTCACAAATGGACATACACGCATCATCCCTTGACCGCCTGATGGCGTGCCCGGGGTCATATTTCCTGGAAGCCAGGGCACGCGAAAATTATCCTGACCAGGAAGTCGGACCAGCCGCGGAGGAGGGTACGGCTGCGGCGTGGGCGCTGGAGCAAATCCTCACCACGGGTGAGTCGCCTGTTGGTAAACCCGCACCGAACGGCTGGATTATCACCGACGCGATGTGCGAACATCTGGGCGATCTGGTCGATCATATTCGCAACATGACGCATGCGCGCGACACGTCGTATCAGTGCGAAACGCCGGTCAACTGGGTGATCGGTGACAATACGATCTATTGTCGACCTGATCTGATCTGGTATGACACCCACGCTCAACGCCTGCACGTAATCGACCTGAAATATGGGTTCCGGTTGATCGAGCCGGAAACATCATGGCAATTGCGCGCTTATGCGTTGGGTTGGCGGGCGAATAATCCGGCGCTTCCATTGGAGACCGTATCGCTAGAAATTTATCAACCGCGTGCCTATCACACGCGCGGCAAACATCGGCGGCACATTGTCAGCACCGGTGATACGACGCGATATCTTTCGCAAATCACCGAACTGGTCACGGTACGATCTACCAGATTACAGACTGGCACGCAGTGCACATATTGCAGCGCTCGCACCCAATGCGACGCTCAACGTCGTTCAACGCTCACGGCGATGGATGTGAGCCTAGCGCCGGAATATCGGGGTGGTTATGATGATCTGCCACACGATGCGCTCTCTGCCGAACTGGATTTTCTGACGGCGGCGCAACAGACGTTGAAAATCCGGATCGACGCGCTGGAACAGACCGTGACGGCGCGCATCAAGTCCGGCGAGACGATCCCGAACTATGATCTGGTCAAGGCGTTCGGGAACCGAAAATGGAAAGACGGGTTGGATGTCGCTGCCGTCAGCGCGATCCTGGGTGTGGACGCAACCGCTGACGCGCTTGCCACCCCGGCACAGGTCGAGCGTCGCGGCGCGGACAAAGAGCTTGTCGCAGAATTGACGGTCAAACCGGATCGCGCGCCAAAATTGAAACGAATTGATATTAACGCAACAGCTAAGGAAATGTTGAACAATGGGTGACTTCGAGACTACCCAATTCACACTGCCGGTCGCACGAATTGTCTGGGGTAACCCGACGGTGGCACAAGTGCGCAGGGATACAAACAACCAGCCGATTACGCGTGACGGTGAGCAGGTCAAACAATGGGCTTTTGGGCTGGCGCTGCCAAAAGCCGAAGCACAACCATTTATTACTGCGTGTCAGCAATCGGCGCTTCAGGCCTACGAACATGGTGTGCCGGGCAACTTTTCGTGGAAACGGAAAGACGGGGATACAGCGGTCGATCAGAACGGAGCGCCCTATCGCGACAAGCCGGGACGGGCAGGATGCGAAATCCTAACCATTGCGACGCAGTTCAAAGCGCCCCGCATCGTGACGTTTCACAACGGCGACTATATCGACTATCAGGGGCCGCTCAAAACCGGCGATTACGTGCAGGTCGTCGTCGGAATTGTCCCACATCGCGGTAAGGCCGGACAATCTACGTCAGTCCCCGGCCTGTATCTCAACCCATTGCTGATTTGTTTTGTGGGCGCGGGCGAGGAGATCGTGTCCGAGGGTGTCGCGGTCAATGCGACTGCAGCACTCGGTAACCAGGCGCCGCAAATGCCCGCGTATGCTGTGCCGCAACAGCAACCAGCGCATGCACCGATACCACAGCAACAGCCGCCAGCGCATGCACCGATACCACAGCAACAGCCGCCAGCGCATGCACCGATACCACAGCAACAGCCGCCAGCGCATGCACCGATACCACAGCAACAGCAACCAGCGCATGCACCGATACCACAGCAACAGCCGCCAGCGCATGCACCGATGCCACAGCAACAGCCGCCAGCGCATGCACCGATGCCACAGCAACAGCCGCCAGCGCATGCGCCGATACCAGGGTTCGCGGCAGGCGCTCCGCAGTCGCAACCAGCGTCGGTGCCGGTATATCAGCACGTGATCGACGACGAGATAAAATACTGACGCCGGCGTCCCCTCTTGCGTCAGTATAGGTGGGTTTGATCGTACCCACCGACTCCCGGCGGGTTTGTTGATGGACCCGCCGGGAGCTTACGAAAGGACCTAATCATGCGCGCCGTTGTTTACGACATCGAAACGTATCCGAACGCGTTCACGCTCTGCGCGATGGATTTTGAGACGGACGCCGAATGTACGTTCGAGATAAGCGACAGGCGGGATGATCGGGTCGCGATGTGCGAATGGCTGTGGGCACTGGGCAATCTGAATATACCGATGATCGGCTTCAACTCGATCAATTTTGATTATCCGATTGTCCACCGGATTATGAACGATCCCGATGGCGTGACGCCGGAACTGATTGCACAATGGGCGCACGAGATCATCACGTCCGGCGACGCGTGGGAACATCAGATCAGGCACAGCGAGCGTCATATCCTACAAATTGACCTGTTCCGTATTCACCATTTTCACAACAAGAACCGCCGCGTCTCGCTGAAATCTCTTGAATTTGCGCTGCGGTCGGAAAGCGTGCAGGACCTGCCGTTTGTGCCGGGAACGTATCTGACCGATGACCAGATCGACACGCTGCGCGCCTACAACAGGCATGATGTCGCCGAGACCAAGCGATTTGCGTTGCGATCTATGCCGGCCATCGAGTTTCGCCAGTCGCTTGTCGAAACGCTAGGACCGGACGTTCTCAATTACGACGACACCAAGATCGGCAAGCAGACGTTCATCCAGCGCATCGGCAGACACAAATGCTATCATGATCGGCGCGATGCGCGCGGCTGGTCCGTGCCGCGCCAGACGCCGCGCTTAGAAATACGCATCGGTGACGTGATATTGCCCTGGATTGCGTTCCGGCATCCTGAATTTACGCGCGTGCTGGAATGGCTGCGGCAACAGACCGTCACCCAGACCACCGGCCTGTTCAAGGGCGTGTCGGCGACGATCGACGGGTTCCAGTTCGACTTTTCCCAAGGCGGCTTGCACGCGTCGGTCAAGAACCGCACATACCGACGCGTGGAGGGGTTGTTCGAGATTGTCGATCTGGACGTGACCTCGTTTTACCCGTCGATTGCGATTGTCAATCGATTGGCTCCGGCGCATCTGGGTGAGGATTTTGTCAGTGTCTACGGCACTTTGAAGGCCGAACGACTCACACATCCGAAGGGATCGCCGCAGAATGCCGCGCTGAAACTGGCGCTCAATGGTGTCTACGGCGACAGCAATTTCCCCGGCTCACCGTTTTACGATCCGCAATATACGATGGGCATCACGATCAACGGACAGCTGTTGCTGTGCATGCTGGTCGACATGCTGATAACGGTTGTTCCGGGCATCCGGATGATCCAGGCCAATACGGACGGTATCACCGTCTGGTTGCCCTGCGAGTCGCGCGAAACGTTTGACACCGTATGCGCCGACTGGCAGGCGGGAACGGCGCTGGAACTGGAAGAAACGCAATATCAGTCGATATTTATCCGCGATGTGAACAATTATCTGGCGGTCGATCTCGGCGGCAAAGTCAAGCGGAAAAACGCATTCAACTCGTTCCCGGACGATAAAGATTACGACGGGTGGTGGCACAAGGATTTTTCAGCACTCGTTGTTCCGCGCGCAGTCGAGTCCGAGCTATTGGGCGGCATGTCAGCGGCGGATTTTGTGATGCAGCACGATGATCCGTTCGATTTCACGTTGCTTTATCGTTGTCCGCGTGGATCGAAATTGACCATTGACGACGTGGAGCAGCAACAGACTTTGCGATATTTCATCGCGCACGATGGTGGCGCGTTGGTCAAGACATCACCACCAGTCGCGGGTGCACGAACAGGTCAATTCAAGCGCGCGCCGCGTGTGAGCGATGAATTGTGGCAGAGTGTGAACGCCGAACTGGCAGCGCAGGAACGTGCTGATGACTGGGATGAACGCATCCACACGAAGAACCGCAGCACGCACCAGATCAGAACCACCGGTATCAATGTCGGGTGGGGTGTGGCCGAATGCAATCACATTGCGTTGTTCGACTGGTCGCGCCTGAACCGCGACTGGTATGTTGAACAGGCCGAACGGCTGGTTGCGAGCGTGTCGGGCGGCGCGTAACGTGAAGAGAAAGTAACGACGAAAGGACTCGAAAAATGCTAATTGATTATCCACGCTACCACGCGGAATTGTGCGAAAAACTGGGGCGATTGCCGTCACAGGCCGAGCTCGCCCGGTACTGCAACGTATCGCCGACGTCGGTTTGCATGGCGCGGCGCGAAGGGAAAGGCTGTCACAATCTGAAATTCATGGGCGGGCGCGAAGCGAACAAATTGATAATCGACAATGACGTTCTGGCGGCGCTGAAACGATGGGAAAGTTTAAACACGGCGTTTCTGGCCGAGGCGAGCGGATATGCCCAACGCACCGTTAGGAAATCGTTGAAACGATTGCACGCCAAGGGATTGGTGTGATATCATTGAAATGTGCTGCCGCGCTCGTCGCGTTGTTGCGACGCGGAATGATCTCGTCGTGCTCGGGTCCTGCCGTTTCGATTGATCCAGAGCGCGGCGGCACACACCCCAGGATAAATTGTCATGACCGCTGGTTGGACGCTCGGTAACTGGGCACGCCATTACGCGACGCTCGGCTGGTACGTGTTTCCGCTGCAGCCGGGGGCGAAGGTGCCGTTTGCCGGCAGCCGAGGCGTCCGTGATGCGACGTGTGATGTGGCACAGATCGACGCGTGGTGGCGCGATGTGCCCGCCGCGAACATTGGTCTGGCTCCGGCACCGTCGGGTATGGTGGTGGTCGATATTGATGCCTATCACGCCGATTGCTCGCCCCCTGCCGGATGGGAGTCGATTGCCACGTTGCGCGCACATACACCGCGCGGCGGCATCCACCTCTATTTTACGGCTGTGCCCGGTGCGCGTTATGCACGCAGGCCGACCGGCTGTCGTCGCGTCGATGTGATCTGTGACGGGTTCTATTGTCTGGCCCCGCCGTCAGTCGTCGATGGTATCGCGTATCGTTGGGACGATGGGGGGGTTGTGCCCGTCGGACCGCCCGAATGGCTGGCGTTGCACGATGGTGTTGGGGACGCGTGGCACGGCGCGCCGCGGGGGGATCTGGCTGTCGAACTGCGGCGCGCCAACGATGATGCTGACCTGACCGAGGTCATGTCGCGCATATCGAACGACGATCTGGACTGGGACGACTGGAACCGCGTCGGAATGGCGTGCTGGGTCGCGTCGGCGGGTTCGGATGCCGGACACGCTGCATGGCATCGGTGGTCATCGCGCAGCGAAAAATATGATCCGATTGAAACCGAAGCGCGCTGGAAACACTATTTCCGATCGCCGCCTACCGGCATCGGGATCGGGACGCTCGTACATTTGGCGACGCCGCGCGATCCACGTGACGGCGTGGGCGATCAGAGCTGTGGAGGCGATCAGAGCGGCGCGGGCGATCAGAGCGGCGCGGGCGATCAGAGCGGCGCGGGCGATGATGATCGCGATGATGGAGACGACTTCGGCAGCATCCTGACGGCTGAGGAACAGGCACGGTATTTCGCCGGATGTGTCGCGGTCTCAGGCATGGGGCGCATTTTTACGCCGCGGGGGCAGTTTCTCGACGCACAGAAATTTGCCATCGAGTACGGCGGGCGGGAATTCATCTGGCACGAAACAAAACCACCCACCGACGACGCCTGGAAAGCGGCGACGCGCGGGCAGCGCTGGCGCGTACCGGTCGCCCAGTCCGTGCAATTCCGACCCGATATCCCGGTCGATCATGGACAGATGTTTGTCGATGAGCTCGGGCGCAATGTGGTCAATACCTATATTCCAGCCCGTGTGGATCGGACAGTTGGGGATGTGAGCGTGTGGCTGGATCATATCGGGCGCATGCTGCCGCACGGTGACGACGCGGCGATCCTACTGGCCTATTGTGCGGCGCTGGTGCAAAATCCAGGCACCAAATTTCAATGGTGTCCGGTCATTCAAGGCTGCGAAGGTAATGGTAAATCCACCATTCTGCGATGCTTGGAACGCGCTGTCGGGCGCGTGTACGTGCACCATCCGAACGCGCGGCAGCTAACGGACGGTGGGCAGAAATTCAACGCGTGGCTGCAAAACAAAATCCTGATCGCCGTTGAAGAGGTGCGCGTTGGAGATCGGCGCGACATGCTGGACGTGCTAAAACCGCTGGTCACGGATGACCGGATCGAGATGCAGGCCAAAGGTGTTGATCAGCAGGACGGCGATAATCGCGCCAATTTTGTGATGTGCTCAAATTTCAAGGACGCGATCCCGGTGGATGAGGGGTCGCGTCGGTATGCGATCCTGTACACTGCGCAGCAGAGCGTGGCTGATTTACTGGCCTATGGGATGGATGAGGCCTATTTCGTGCGGCTCTATGATTGGCTGAATGGCGGCGGCTATGCGCACGTGACGCATTGGCTGATGACGCACGATGTGCCGGTTCTGTGGGATCCTGCCCGGGGGGCTCGTCGCGCCCCACGCACAACCAGCACGGACGAGGCATTGTCGTTGTCGCGCGGGGCGCTGGAAACGCTCATCCTAGAGTGCGTCGAGGATGACGTGGTCGGGTTCCGCGGCGGGTGGATATCATCGATCATGTTGCGCCGTCGGATGATCGACGAGGGCATGGGACGCATCGGGCATGTCGCTGTGGCGCGTGCACTGGAGTCGTTGGGTTACCGATCTGTCGGACGGTACACGGGCCGGGCGCTGATCCAGGAGGATGGTAAACGTCCGCGCCTGTGGGCGCGTGACGGGGCGGCGCATGATTACGCCGACGCGCAGGGGTACGCGTCGGCGTAATTTAACGTTTGACTGCGTTAACTTACATCGCCGTCTCCAAAAGCTCGATCAACTTATCTGCTTGCCGTTTGTGAGCGGTACGAGCAGCCTCATCAGCAGCCTCATCAGCAGCAGCCTCATAAACAGAAGCAGCACGAGCAGCAGCGGCGGCAACACAAGCATCAGCATCAGCAGCGGCGGCAACACAAGCATCAGCATCAGCAGCGGCACAATCAGCATCAGCAGCGGCGGCAACACAAGCAGCATCAGCAGTGGCGCGAGCAACAGCAGCATCAGCGCGAACAGCATAGACGACTGCGTCAGCAGCATAATCAGCAGCATAATCAGCCGCATCAGCAGCCGCATCAGCAGCCGTATCAGCCGCATCAGCAGCCGCATCAATTGTTTCTTTGTCGACAGTTTCGCCGCGCGCCAGTGGTTGCAGCACTGTCGTGCGTACTTGTTCAATTGCAGAACTTACGTCTTCTCGATCAGTCGACGGCAGCTTGCCCAACAACCAATCCAGAAATTGCCAGCTGACACGCGACACGTCAGCGCCGACTAGCCGTTCATGATCGAACTGATGGTCAGCCATCAGTTCGAGACACTGAATTTTGAGAGCGGGATCATTGTGATGTGCTTGCATGGTTTTGAGTCCTTTTGTGAAATTGTTAGGATGATTGTGATTATAGAGAATTTTGGACCACAGTCAACCGTTAAATTACATAATTTTTGTAATTTTTAAGGTGTCCATAGGAACCGTTCCTATGGACACCTATGGACACTATGGACACATTTTCACGGTTTGTTCTTTTTATAATTAACGCTAATTAACGCTAATTATGTAATTTGAACAAAACAAGAACATGTGTCCATAGTGACCATAGGTGACCATAACCTTAAAATTCTTATGGTCACGCTTTTTGCTAATAAAATCAATGGTTTAGTGAGATGTGTCCATAGTGACCATAGAAATCGTAGTGAGAGCTGAAAATAGGTAAAGTTTGTTAGTTTATAATTATGTAAATTATGTAATTATAAGGTTAATAAAGTGCTCTCATTTTCAGGGGGAGAGTGAAAACCTATGGTCACTATGGACACATACCCGACGCCCGCTAATTACCAATGGCTGGACCAAAATTAGCGCTATTTAGCGCAAAAATTTTGTAAATTATTGTTTGCCGCGGTAATCGGTGCCCACCGACGCGCTCGCCGCCTGCAGGGATCGCCATCGGCACGCTCGTGCATCTGGCGTCGCCACTTGACTACCTCACCATTGCATCAGTGCTCGCCGCCTGCCATCAATCCAACCCCACTTGACTACCTCACCAGGCAGGGTTATTTTTTTTTTTTTTTTGTGTACATCTGTAAAAAAAATGATCGCCACTTGACTACCTCACACACCCCTACCGACGACCTGCGCGATATCGTCCGGCAACAGACCGCTGCCGGACTTGGTCGCGGCGACATCGCAATCATGCTCGGCATATCCCGGACGACGCTCGCCCGGTATTATCGTGACGAGCTGAGGCGACCAGCGCCCCCGACGCCCAATCTGGCGCGGCGCGGTAATGCTCATGTCCCCACCGACGAGACGCGTAATCTCGTCCGGTGGCATGCGATCACCGGTACACTGCGCCCGGTGATCGCTGACATCCTCGGCATCAGTGAGGATACGCTGCGGCGATATTATCGTGACGAGCTCGAGCAAGGGCTGGCCGAATGTAATCGGCAGGTCGCGACGACGCTGTATCAAAAAGCAATCTCTGGTGATAATCAGTGCATGATTTTTTGGCTGAAGACACGCGCGCTGTGGCGTGATAAAATCGACGTCGATGTGCGCGTGGATGGTCTGGGCGATCTGCTGGCGGAGATCGGTAAATCCCGCAGCACTGTCGCACTGGACGCCGGTGACAACGCAAAAGTGATCGAGGGTACGATGGATGGCTGATTTCGGGCAGCTTCGGAAGTGGGTCGAGGAAGACTGGAAGGCCCAGGACGAGTACCGCGAGGCGATCGAACAGGAGCAGATATTCGATGCCGGTCACCAGTGGTCCGAGGCCGAGCGCGTGCACCTGGAGGATAATGCACGCATCCCGATTGTGTTCAACCGCGTGCAGCCGATCCTGCAATCCGTCGTCGGCCTCGAAATTACCAATCGCACCGAGGTGGCATTCGTCCCGCGCGAGATCGGCGATATCAAGGCCAATGAGGTGCTCACCCAAGCGGCGCAATGGTTCCGCGATCAGGCAAACGCCGAGGAGGCGGAGTCCGAGGCGTTTCGTGACCTGCTCATCTGCGGTGTGGGCTTCACCGAGACATCGCTCGATTTTGAGGAGGACCCCGAGGGCCAGCCGAAGATCGAGCGTATCGATCCGATCGAGATGGGATGGGATGCGCGATCTCGCAAGCGTGGCCTGTCCGATGCCCGGCGCATCTTCCGCGTCCACAAGATGTCGCGGGAGGCCGCGGAAGAGCAATGGCCGGACGCCGATCCCCGGATGCTCAACGCCGATTGGATCAAGGGTGTCGATCCGACCACCACCGGCAAAACCATCAATCACTCGGGCGACGAGTACGCGGCCAAGGATAGTGGTGAGGATGATGACGAGGATTTAGACGACCTCGTGACGATCGTGCAGATCCAGTGGCGCGAGCTTGAGCAACTGGTCGAGTACGTCGATCCCACGAGCGACGAAACCGACCAGTTGCCCGCGGCGGATTTTGATCGTGTGGTCAAAGAGCAGTTCGAGGGTATCGAGATTTCGCACCGGCGCATTCGCAAACCCGTCTGGCGTCAGGCATATCTCGGTCAGGACATCATTGAGGAAAACCAGCCATCGGCGGACCGCCCGACATTTTGCGCGCTGACCGGTCTTTGGGACCGGCAGGACAAGCGCTTTTACGGGTTGTTGCGGATCATGATGGATCCGCAGAAATATGCGAACAAATGGCTGTCACTCGTCATGCACATCATTGCGACCAACTCCAAGGGTGGCGTCATGGCGGAGTCGGGTGCGGTCGAAGATACGGATGAGTTCGTCGAGTCATGGGCCGCCGCTGACAGTATTTCGTGGCTCAAGCCGGGCGGTATCCAACGCGTGTTGCCGAAACCACAGCCCCCCATGCCGCAATCGCTCATGACGCTGACTGAGTTCGCGATCCAGTCGATCCGTGACGTGTCGGGCGTCAATCTCGAATTGCAGGGCTTGCGCGAAGCGAACCAAGCGGGCGTGCTGGAAGCCCAGCGCCGTAAATCTGCCATGACGACGCTCGCCCGGTATTTCGACGCCATGCGGCATTATCGCAAGGTGCAAGGTCATGTAATCTTGCATTTTCTGCGAGAGTACATCGCGCCTACCGGGCGGCTGGTCCGCATCCTCGAAGAGGGGCGCGAGCAATACGTACCGCTTGCGATGGATATGGAAACCGTCAAGTATGATGTGATTGTCGACGAAGCACCATCGTCGCCGGATCAGAAAGAACGGACGTGGGAAGTGCTCAAGGAGATGATGCCGTTGCTCATGGAAGGCGGGTTGAGCATGGAAGATTGGGCGGATGTGATCGAATATTCGCCGCTGCCCTCGTCGTTCGTGGACAAGGTGCGCGAGAAAGCACAGCAAGGCCAACAGGACGGCGAGCCGTCGCCGGAAGAACAGATGCAACAAGCCGCCATGCAGCTTGAGCAACAGAAGATGCAGCTTGAGCAACAGAAGATGCAAGTGGAAGCACAGAAGGTACAGGCCGATCTGGCCAAGGCTCAGATGGATATGCAGATCGCGCGGGCCGAAGCAGAAACGCGTAGCGGTGAATTGTCGGTCGAACAACAGACCTCACAAGCCAAGGCTCAATTGGACGCGGCACAAGCGCAAAATATCATGGCGCAAGCGGCTCTGAACGATGCGAAGCGGCGGCAGGTCGAACAGGATATCGAGCTTGAGTCGAAGCGCGTGGCTGCTGAAAACAAGGCGAGACAGCAGCAAAAGAAGGCGGATTGATCATGTCAAAGGACCTCGACGCGCTGACGGTGGAAGAAGTCGCGGCGTTGAAAAAGATGGAAAAGGCCAGAAAACAATCGAAATCAAAGGAGAAGAAGGATGTCAAAGGACCTCGACGTGCTGACGGCGGAGGAAGAAACGGCGATGAAGGAAATGGAGGGCGCGCCGACGGAAGAGACCGAAACCAGCGATCCGACGGATCGGGGACCAAGCCAATCAGCCGGTACGGACGACGAAGACAAATCTGGGCAGCACGAAACAGCAGATGACGGTACGTCCGGCGACGCATCCGAAGCGGAAGACAGCGGTGAAAAGAGCGGTGAAAAGAGCGTAAAGAAACAGCCAACCGTTCCACATGCGAAATTTCATGCGGAACGCGAACGGCGTAAGCAGCTCGAAGCGGAACTGAACCACCTGCGGGCAAGTGCAAATCAGCCGCCCCCGCCGCAACAGACCGCGATGGATCAACCGGTGTTGGAGAATACCGCGCCGCAATACGTCGATCCCATCGTCGATCCCGACGGTTACCGGCAGTGGGCCGAATATCAAATGCGGTTGCCGTTGCTTGAACAGCAGAGAATACAGGCACAGCAGCAGGCCGATCAGGAGGTGCGGCAGACGTTCGAGCGAATCGCGCGTTACGAACAGGAGATGCAAGAAACCGAACCGGACTATTTCGAGGCGGTCGATTGGATCAGGGAACAGCGCACCGAAGCGCTTTATGACGCCGGTTATACGGACGACGAGGTGCAGCGCCAGTTGCTGCATGACGTCTATGATCTCGTCAAATCCGGCGAACAGGCTGGTATCAATCCGGCGCGCTTGCTTTACATGCAGTGCCTGGAGGCTGGTTTCGTACCGTCAGGTAATGCCGGGCAAGAGCAATCGGCGACGGATGGTGGTGATCAGGCCAAACAGCGCATCAATACGCTGAACAAGGCTCAGAAGAACGCGCAAGGCGTGACCAACACAGGCGAGGCACAGGCCGGTCAATTGACGCTGAAGGCCGCCGCCGCGATGAATGAAAATGATTTTTCAAAGCTCGATGTCGATGAAGTGGAAAGGCTCTTGTCCGGTGGATGAACGAACGTGAACTGGTTGAGGGTTTGCGTGATCCGGCGTGGCGGTTGTCGAACCTCTATTGGATTGTCGATAAGCGCGGTCGGCGCGTTCTCTTCAAACCCAATCCACCCCAGGCGGATTTTCTGAAAAACGCTCAAGGGCGGGATATCATTCTCAAGGCGAGACAGCTCGGGTTTTCGACACTCGCCTGTATCATCGCTCTCGACGAGTGTGTTTTTTACAACGATCAAGCGGCGTTGGTTGTCGCGCACACACGGGACGATGCGGAAAAGCTGTTCGCATCGAAAATCCTCTATGCTTGGCGCAATCTGCCTGAAAACATACGCGCCAGACGTCCGACATCCCATCAGACGCAAAGCTTGATCCGATGGCAGCATGGCAGCACTATTCAGGTTAGCAATTCAGGCCGTTCAGGTTCGTTTACACGCGTCCACGTCTCGGAGTTCGGCAAGCTTTGTGCGCGTTTCCCTGATCGGGCCCGAGAGGTCGTGACGGGTACGTTTCCAGCCGCTGGCAAGAACCCCATCACCATTGAAAGCACGGCGGAGGGCCAGGAAGGGTATTTTTACCAGTTCTATGAGCAGGCTATTCGTGGGGAAGGGCAATTCAAATTGCATTTTTTCCCGTGGTGGCGGGATGATAATTACCGCGTGACCGCTGATCATAACGCTGTGACGGAACCGCATCGGCTCTATTTCGACAAGTTGAAGCATCAGCACAAGATCGACCTGTCACCGGAACAGCAATCATGGTGGATCGAACAAGAGCTGGTGCTCGGTGGCGACATGAAGCGGGAAAATCCGTCTTATGCGGAAGAAGCGTTCGAACAAGCCATCGAAGGCGCGTATTTCGCCGCACAGATGGCGCACGCGGACTCAAGCGGTGCGATTGGTCGGTTCCCATATGATCCGCGCTTTCCGGTCAATACGTTCTGGGATCTGGGGCGCAATGATTACAACGTGATCTGGCTGCATCAGGAGGTCGACGGGCGCAATCGCATGATCGGCTATTACGAGAATTCCGGTGAACATATCAGCCATTACACACGATGGCTGGACGCGTGGAAGCGGGACAAGGAAGCCCAATGGGGCGATCATTATTGGCCGCACGATGGCAAGCGTGAAGATCTGTTCTTGGAACACGGCAGGCTTGGGGAAGTCGAAAAGTACGGTTTGAGACCGGAGATCGTGGGAAGGCCATCCGTCAAGCAGGAAGCCATCGATATGGCGCGTACGGTCTTCCCAAGCGTTGATTTCGACGAAGCGGCGTGTGCTGTCGGGATCAAGCGGTTGCGGCATTATCGCAAGGAATGGGATGATATGCGCGAAGTGTGGAAGGACCGTCCGCGCCATGACGACAATAGCCACGGCGCAGATGCGTTCATGACATTCGCATGTGGATGGCGGGGTGGTTCGAACCCCGATCCAAACAAGAAGCAACGTCAGAAACGAAAGAAACGACCAAGCGCATGGGTCTGATCATTTGATGCGACCATGATATCGTAATCGGTGACAAATTGCGAAATGTGACCGGTTCGGCGTGCGTTCGGCAATCTGATGCGTTGTCAGATTCTCATTGTCCCATAATTCCAGCAATTGCTTGTCGTTGTTTCTTGTCCAATATCTTGGATGCGGGGTGTGTTCACCGTATGCGAATTGTTGTGCATAATCATTACGATCCTGCCGGATGCCTGCAATGATTTGATATTTGCGTAATACCGAGTGGTACGTTCGATTGAGACGAACCGCGATCTGATTGATTGTCAGTCCATATTCAAATCGTAGTTTCTTCAGCTGTTCGACTTCATCTTCCGTCCACCAGCGCGGTCCGTTCATGCTGTGTCGCGGTTGTTCGACTTCGTTGGTCCACTCGACGGTGTGTGAATTGAGCGCTAACATCCGTAATCCTCCTCGTTGAAATTGTTGAAAATCGCCCACTGGCGCGCACAACGGAACGTGTTTTCACCGATGCTTAACGCGGTCTTGATTGCGCTTTTGTCGCAACCCTTCTGAAGCATGGTGATGACACCGGCGATGACGTGCGCCGATGGCTTGACATGTACAATCATTCTTCTTCAAATTGCTTGTGCCAGTCGCTCATGAGGTGCCTGCTTACGTTGTGTGTCAGCGGACACATGCCCATCACACGATAAAAACGGCCTTTTTTCCGGAGCGAATGCACGTAGCGTAACTCTTCCGTCACGCCAACGGAGTCTTCCCATCCCCACAATTGCAAAACGTAAATTGCATCGCACACGTCGATGGCTTGTTTGTCGATTTTCGCCCAATCCTCCCACTCGGTGCTGCCATCGCATATCTCGGCTATGAGGTGCCCTATGACGATTGGTGCGTAAACGACGAGCCCTTGCTTGTTGAGATGGTACAGCGCTTCGACGCCTGCGCGGTATCGAAAATCCGTGATCACGGGATCTTTGTCGGAGTAAGGTTGTGCAAGATAAATCATTTCACGAGTCCTTTATAATCCTCAATTGATGTTGCAAATCCAGCACGCCCGCCATGACGCTGAACCAGATCGATGAACCGCGCCTGTGCTTGGGTACGCGCGTCATTCCCTTGCGTCCAGTCGGACGCCTTGCATTCGATCGCCGTAAACACGCCAAGCGTTTGACCAATCATGTCGGGCGTCACGATGACAGGGGTAATGCCGACCAGATCGGACGACTTGATATTTGCGTTGACCGCTTTGCTTTCATTAGCCAATCCGTAACGGATATAGCGTCCGCGTGTGTCCACACATGCACCGACGTTATTACGCCAGAGCAGATGCCCCGCTTGTGCCGCTTCCAGTCGAATAGCTGCCGTAACGTTG
>CBDAQR010000012.1:0-15030 GCA_965199055.1 Halieaceae bacterium | reverse complement strand
TGGGGGGTAGCCTGAGCCAGCGCGGCCCTGAGCATGGCCAGGGAGCACTCGCCGTCAGCCGCCGCCAGTACCGTCAGAATAGCGCCTCGAAAATCGGCGGTGAAGGTCTCGGCAAAACTCATTTTTTCGTGGCCTCCGTGCCGATCATTTTGCCCAGCATCAGCGACATGGAGTGGTTCATCTGTTTCATCTGGCCTTCGATCACATGGGCGGTATCGCTCACCGCGTTAACCCGATCAAACACCTTGCCCACATCGGCTTTGAGTTCCGGGATGGCACTGAGGGCTGCTTCCACCTTGGTGACTCTGGACTCGAGCGCATCCAGTTGCTCATCAATCGCGTTGATCGCCGAGGCATTGGCTTTGGAGCGGGCGGAAAACCAGGCATACAGGCAGGCGACAATGGCCAGTGCGGTCGAGCCGATATTCAGGGTTTGATCAATGACGTCCATGCGCTTCCTTCTACCTATCTCTATCAAATTCCCCGTGGGGGGGGGTTGTGCGCCGGTTATTCCGGTCAGTGTTTCAACAGTCCCGCCACGGTCCCCAGCAGTCCGCTGTGCACTGGCTGGCCGGTGACGGCAGCGTAGCGGCTTTTTTTATCTGCCGAGCGCATCCCGAAGTAACTTCTTATCACCAGCCCGGGGGTGCCCAGCAGCGTCAGCATCAACTCCCAGGAACCGGCCAGTTCGGCCAGGGCAGCGCTGTCGCCAACCCATACCGCCCGCGCCCACATCAGCATCATGATGACCACCGCCAGGGCAAACACGCCCCCCATCAGCCAGGCTATGCGGGGACGGGTATTGCTGCCCACCGATTCCACACTCACCATATGGGCGAGATTGCTGGCAGCGGTCTGCACTTCCAGCACTGCCAGTTCTGCCTCAATGTTGTGCCGCGCCTCGGCCGGGGCCTCGCTGTAGGCGGCCACGACCTCGGGGCCGGAAGCATTGGCGGGCAACTGTTTGTCCACCGGCAGCAACCGGTTGACAATCTCCACCACCGGGGCCAGGGCGGGATTAAGGGCGGTGGCGAGCGTGGCCGCCGGTCCCAGAATCTTAAGCAGTGTGTTCAAGCACAGCCTCCAGCAGCGGTTGGTCCGGGGGAATGGGGTGGTAAACGGTGCTGCGTCCGTCCTTGGTGGCCAGCAGGGTCTGATGCCGCAGAGGGGTCGGCACGGCAGCGGGGATGCCCACTGCCACATGCACCCAGCTTGAGCGGCCACGATCCTGCGGGCAGTAAAACTCCAGAATCAGCTGATCAAACGGCAGATGACGGCGAATCCAACTCGCCACCTCCGCGTTGTCAATGCCCTTGACGCGAATATCCGCTGCCAGTCCACGGCAATGGGCCGAAGCAGTGGCCCCGCCAACGGCACGATTGAGCGCACTGCTGCGGTAGCCGGAGAGAATAGGCACCGGCTGCCCAAAGTGTTCGCGAACGGGCTCGCCGATCGTGGTAACCCAGTGCCGCAGGTGGTCGATATGCCGTGGCTGGGGGTTATTGGCAATGCCACGGCTCTCGGCAGCATGGGAGCGGATGAATTCATCCAGGGAAAAATGGGGGCCCAGTTGCATGGCGCAGGCTCATCGATTATCAAAGACCCCGATTACACCGCAACCGCCGGGATGACCTTAGCCAGGCGATGTCACTTTTTTGGCCACACAGCGATGGCCGGGGTTGCCATGGATGATGCGCCGCACCTGACGGGTGGTGAGACCAAACCGCCGCGCCAGTGCCGAGTAGTTGTTGCCGCGAAAGGCGGCCCGAATTTTTGTATCCCGTGCTGCCCGAGCCAGTTGTCGGGTCAGTTGCCGGGTATCCGGCAGCGTGCAGGGCCCCAGCGGATGCAGGGCTTCACAGACAGCGGTCAGGATCAGCCAGTGACGGGTCGCTGTATCCTCCGCCTGTTGCCAGTCAGGCGAGTCCAGCAGCGCGGTGAGCGCAGCACTGAGCGCGTCTGTCGGGCGCACACGTGCCACCTCACGCCTCCTGTCCGTGACCGAACTGCTTGAGCCCTTGCAGGCCATTGATCACCCGCGCCGCCTCGGCGGTAGTACGCACCGCAGTGAGCCCCAGTGAGCGGTTGAGCCAGCGGGCATAACCGTCCGCCTGCTCCCAGGCAATCTCGCTCACCAGGGCCTCGATCAGGCGGCGCTGCGGCAGTGAGACCAGTCGTACTACTGTCCCGTTATCCGGGGGTGGCGCACTGGCCGGTTGCCGGATGTGCTGGCGCCGACGAGACTTTTTGCGGCTCCCACCCGCCGGGTTTGCCGGGGCCCGCTTGCGGCCCCACAGCCGATTCAGCAGTTGCCCGGCTTCGGCACGGGTCAGGGCCTTGCAGGTGGTCACCTTGAACTGTGCGGCCAGCAAGGCGCGGTAGTCTTCATCCTCAATGCCGTTGACATTGAGGGCAGTATGAATCGCACGAATCTGGGATGCGGTAATCGGGGCAGCCATCATGAGCCACCCTGTCAGGCCGCACGGCGTGAGCGTGTGGGACTATCCAGGGCATCCAATGCGCCAGCAATCGCTGTATCTTGCGGGGCAGTCCGCCCTCCTGTCCCGGGGCGAGACCGCTCCCCCAGGGCCCGCAACACCGCATCTCTGGTCAGGATTTTAGCCCCCTCGGCCAGGGCGATAGCCAGGCAGTCATCCACACCCTGCTGCATATCCAGCCAGGTCTGTCCGGCCAGGCGTTTACCCAGCAACGCACTGGCTGGTTGCTCAATCCGCTTGCCCAGTACCTGCCCCAGCACCTTGCCGATCTCCCCGGCGGTCAAGCCACGTAATGCCAGACAGTCGCTTCTCAGCCCCACCTCACTGATCCGGACGGTGGGGTCGGATTGGCCCACTAAAAGCACAGCCAGCAGGGCGCGCTTGCGCCCCCGAGCACCAAGCTCCCGCAGCCGTTTAAGGGCGCGCAGCGTGCCGTGGTGCAGATGCTGCGCCTCATCAATCACCAGCACCGGCGTGTCGGCAGCAGCCAGCAGGCGTCGCACCTGCCCGGCCCGGGCCTCAGCAGAATGACGCACTGTCTCATCGGACAACTGCATCACAATCGCCTGCTGAATATCCCCCATGTGCAGCCGCTCCCGATCCAGCCGCAGCGGCTCAATCACCGTGACCGGCTGCTGCTCACCCTGCTGTTCCAATGCCCGCCACAGGCTGAAGGTCTTGCCCGCCCCACGCGGCCCGGCAATTACCACAAAGCCAGCAGTGGTTACTGCCTGAGCCACTGCCGCTGCGATATGGCGATGATCCAGGGTCGGCAGGGTCAGTCCTGCCCAGGGGTCGGCGGGCAGACCAAAATGCTGTCGCAATCGTTGTCTCACAAGGTACCTCCTTCGCTATCCAGTGACGCCAGCAGCGCAGCCGCCAGTTCGGTGACTGCCTGCTTGTGCAGATGATTTTCAGTAATGACCGCACCAATGCGCTCACGATTGGCCGCTGACAAGGGCCATGGGCACAGCCGGGCAAAGTCCGCCATGGCCGCCTCCAGCGAGGGATAGCACGCCGTATCCAGTGGATTGGCCAGCGGTGCCGCCTCGGCTGAGCGTGCTTTCATGGGAATGGCCCCGTCGCGGCGGTCACTGCCAGTTGTCCCATAAGGGTCTCCACTGGCGGGCGGGTTTTCGGCTGCGGCTTCCAGCAGCGTGTCCAGGGCGCTGGACGGCATGGCATTGACCATCCCATAAGGGCGCGGCTGATACGGGCGGGCCTCGCAGCGCTCGCCAGTGCCCGGGTGCTCAAGCGTCAACACCGCCTCGTCACCAGTCAGGGCCTCCCGCACAATCACCGCCTCGCTGTGCCAGCGTGGGCTTTCGTACTCCACCCCCTTGAAACGCAGGATGCCATTACGGTCAATGTGGCGGGTGGCCTGGCGATAGGCTGTGTCCAGCGCATTCGCCGGAAACGCCCGCAGCGGATTGTCGGCAGGACGCCCATTGGTCAGGGCTACCCAGGCCGCAGCGCGGGTGGCCAGTTGCTCGCCCACCCGGATGCGGGACAGCCGCTCGTTCACTGTTTTTGCCTCATACTTCGCCAGCCGGGCGTTGATCTCGCTTAACGTAAATTCCTCACGCTCGGTCAAAAACAGGCTGTCCTCAAAGCGCCGCCACAGCGTTGCCCAGGCATGCTCCACCCCGCCCATGCGCTCTTTGTGGTAGGCTGCCCCGGTGGCCAGCGCCATATTCAGCCGCTCCAGCAGCTCACGCGCAATCTGTCCCTTGAACAGTGCACCCAGATCAGTCCACAGATTGTCCGGCACCCCGTGCAGCGGCCGCTCCGGATCGCCACTCGGTGCCAACATCGCGCACAGCGCTTCCAGTGATCCCAGGCTGTTCTCGCCACGTCCGACCGCGTACCGTGCCCGTGTGTACCCGGTGCACATATCCCAGATGCCACAGGTCAGCGGCTTCATTCGGTGGGCCGGTAGCGGCTTGTTCTTGTAACCGCTCGCCGGGGTCGGTGCATGGTGCAATCTCAGCAACCAGTCACCCTCGGCCAGAGGTTTGACCGCAATCAATCGCTTGGAGGTAGAGCCGTCAAACTGCAGAGCCTGCATCGGGTAATCCGCATGCAGCCGCTGGGTGCGTCGGGGAATGGGCCGTAAATCCATATTACGTCGCAGCCGGTAGGCCGTGCCGGTCGGCATCTTAGCCGCCGCCGGTGGCAGACTGCCTCCGGCAATACCGGCCTCAATGGCCAGATCCAGCGGTACCGGCGTCGGGGCCCGATGGGACAGCACCACCGCCGTTTTTACCCAGCGCCGGTAATCCGCGTTACCTTCTCGAGGGCGGGGCGTGCCCCCTAGCTTGACGATGCGATAAATGGTCGACGAAGACACTCCAAAGCGCAGGGCTAACAAAGCCACCATCTGTTTGCGTGTGCCATAGGGAGCCGCCGCCAGACTCTCGGCAATCTCCACCCGGGCCGCCTCACTGAGGCTCATGCGCGTTGCCCCCGTGTCGGTGCAACCAGCGAATACCGCCACACCCGCCGACCGCCTGCTGTGGCCTGACGACAGCGCACGTCCAGCCCGTTCTCCCGCAGCTCATGCACAATCGCATTCACCGCACACACATCACAACGGCGCACAATATCCCGTGTGGTGTACTCACCGCCCCCGCTCAGCAAGGCCGCCACCCGCCTCAGGCGGGGCGACTGATTCAGACTGGCCGCATGACTGCCCATCAGGCGGCGTCCTCCGGCGCTTGCCCATTTTCCTGATCTTCCATCAGGGCTACCCCTTCCCCTGTGGCGGGGAAGGATGCCTTATCGATATTATCCAGTGCCCTCAGCAGCCGTGCCACCAGCGCTTCTGTCAGCGGGTCTGACGAAAAACGCGCCGCCGCCAACAACTCCTCATCCGTCATCGCCTCATACCGCATGGTCTTTCCTCCTTGCTTCCCCCAGAACCTCAGCCCCGGTCTGTGTGATCCAACATGACCCCAGCAATCTCTTCTGCCACCCCAATAATCTCGTCAACCACCAGGCGCATCTCCTCGGTGGTCCTCTCACTCACCACCGCGCTATCCACCGAACCGTCATCCACCATCGTGTCACGGCAAAACAACAGCCCACGCCGCGCTTCCCTGAGCTGCATCAACAAACTCGCCGTCGGCAAAGTGGCCAGCGGTGCCGGAGCCGCAGATACCGGAGCCGGAGCCTCTGCGACACCCAGCAGCCGTCTTAACGCTGGCCACCTTTTGCGCGGCGGCAGGGATAAGGCTTCCACCAGCCGTTGATCATCTTCATCCAACTCAGCCCCCACCGCGTCACCAATATCCTTCACCAGCAGCACCACCTGATCTGGTTGAGCACCGGCCATCTCCCGCAAACTCCGCTGGCGCCGCGCCACCTCCCACACCTGGCTGTAACTCCACGCCTTATCCGCCGTCAGCACATCCCCAAGCTGCTCGTCAATAAACCCGGCAAACGCCGCCTGTTCTGGGTACTGCTTACGAATTACCCATAGCGATTCCATCACCATCGCTTCACACTGCGCCTGCACAGCGGACAATACCTGCCGCCCAGCCCGAATTCGTGCCGCCGCATCCAGCGCATTGCGCGGCGGTTGACTGTTCCCCAAAATACCGCCCAGGCTGTTCAGCGACTCGTTCAGCGCCGGGCGCTCCTGTAGCGCCGTCTCAGAGACTGTTGCCATGGGGGTCCTCCAGATACTGATGATGCAGCTCAGCAATCGCCCGCCGTACCTGTTCCGACAGCGCACCAGCTCGAGGCGAGATGCGCCAGCGCCTGTGGTGCTGCTCAACAAAATCCGCCGCCGCCAGATTATGCAGGGCCCGAAACACCTGATCCCGCGTACAGCCAGCTTCCTCCGCCAGCAACTCATCCAACGAAAAACTCTGCCAGCGGACAGCGACAAAGCCGTGCATACAAGCGCAGCACCAACTGCTGCGAAGCGTTGTGATAAGACCCAGGACTGCTCATGTCAGCCCCGCCAGCAGGGGCAGCCCAATCAGGTTCAGACCGATGATCACCCCACCCAGGATGACCAACAGCAACTCCCCCCGCGTCAGCGGCAGCCCATGACCACGGCTGTGCTCCCTTTTGTCCTCGGCGGTGCCGGTCATCCCAGTTGTTGCGCATGGCCAGACTCATGCTACCCCCTCTGCGGTGTCCTGAAGCGCTTCTGTGTACTCCGCCAGCAAGGCCGCCAACAGCTTGTCCATAGCGCTGTCAATCGACTTGATCACCACCTCGTCGCTGTCTTCTTCAATGGCAATGCCCAGCCGCTTCAGATCCCCCGCTGTCAAATCCGCTACCGCCGGTTTGTGGACCGTCTCCTTCACCCGAATCAGCAACTCTGCCTGCTCCGTCGGCACTTTCTCGCGAATGCGGGCAATGGTCGCCGCCTCATCGTGCAACACTACCTTGCCCTTCAGCTTGCGCCAGCCAATGCGGATGCCCTCAATGGTGAGGGTGCGACGCTTGCCCGCAAACAGCTCAGGATGCTCAACCAGCGCCTCATGCAGGGTCGCCTTGACCGTACCCGCCGCCTCAGTGGCCGCACGTAACTCATCCAGGTGCGCCTTGCGTACCGCCCGTACAGTCTCTTCCAATGCCTCCAGCGTGGACCGCAGATGGTGATAGGCCGCCGCATACTCCCGCGTCAGCGCGGTAATGTGATCCAGGGCAGGGTTCGAGGGAATATCAGTCATGGGTCAGTCCTCCAAAAAAATCGGTAACAGGGCCGCGTGGTGAATACCGGGCGCGGTAAGAGGGAAACAGGATTACAATAAAAAGTGGCCGACGGATGCACCCACACCCGCCGACCCAACCCCTCACTGAACACACCAGCAAGGAGAGGACTATGATTGAACGACTCAATACCCTAGCCCGCACACTCGGGACCCTCACCGACGTTATCCGCACCGGCGGCAGCACGCAGGACCTCGTCCTGAGTCTTCGAGAAGATAGACAGCAACTCCGCGAGGAAGCGCTCTCGCTTCAGGAGCAACTCCACGCGGCAACGCAGACGGAATTTAAGCTGAAGCAGAAAATCGAAGCGCTGCAAAAAACGTCCCATGAGGTTAAGAATCTTGAAGCGATACGTCTGAATAACGGAACGGTTGTTTATGTCCCCCGTAATTGCATCGAGGGGGATTCCGTTAAAGGGGCTGACAAAAATCGTAAAAAGGCCCCCATGTATTACTGTGCACAGTGTGCCCAGAACGGAGCAGTAACCCTGCTGCAATTTGCCGAGACCCATTTCCATTCTGATCGCTACACGTGTCAGCGTTGCCAGAATACAGCCTTGATCCCCAACGACAATGAACGCGTCATGGAGACCGGCCGGAGAAGTGAGCTTCAGGAGTCTCTTCAGGACTACCTCAAGCCGCGATGATGTCTCAGATTTAATCATCCCTGTGGCTCCTAATGCACAATGTCCCGACGCGACTGCGCCAGCAACTGGTGAAACAAAGGATCGTGCTTTACCGCCCGTACCGCATGAAAAACGGAGGCGTGATCGGCATAGCCCATGCCCTCGGCAATCTCGGTGGTGGATAAAGACGTAAGCCGGGTGGCCAGGGCCAGTACCAGGTTGCGGCAGTACACCCGATTGCGACTGCGCGACAGGGTCAAAAACAGCGCTGGCGAAAACCCAGTGGCCTTGCCTACCCGCACACATAGCCTCGCCAGTTGCGGCCAGTGCTCAGGCTCCGGCAAATAGCGCCGGATGGGTTTATCAGGAAAAGTCATGCCGCCTGCCTCCGGCCCCAGCGCATGCGACGCTCGGCAAAACGGCAGTCACTGCTCGCTGGCTGCAATAGGGTGGGGCGGGCCCTGTCTGCTATGCTGTGGTTCCTGGCTAACCCACACCCGACAGGCCGCCCCATGATGGATGTTTTTGCCGCCCTGAAAACCCTGAGCGATCTCATTGCCACCGCATACAACACAACCCACGACGCCAAAATCAAAGCCGCCTTGCAGGAAATACAGGATGAGCTATTTGCAGTGAAGCGCATTGCCTCGGCCCTCGATGATGAGAATCATGCGCTCAAAGAGCGTGTGCGTTCGCTGCAGGCGGTAACAATCCAGCAGCAGGCTTTTCAGCAACAGGCGAACCAATACAAACTGCAAGAAGTGGTGACGGGCGTATGGCTGTATCGTCTGCAACAGCCCGACCACAAAGACGTTAAGGCACCCTATGCCTGCCCAAAATGCATGCAGAAAAACACAATATCGATACTGCAATCGGCTAACCCAGGCGGGCCAATCGTGGCGTGTCAAACGTGCCAGGCAGAATACTGTATTGACAAACCAGACATACCGATCCGCTCTGCCAATCCGTCGAATATCTTTGACGGCTACCTGTAACGGATTGCGCGTCCAGTCATAATTGACCTCGGCGTTGGCCAGAATCCGCGCCTGAGTACGCGTAAAATAATTCATGCCGCCTGCCTCCGGCCCCAGCGCATACGACGCTCGGCAAAGCGGCAGTCATTGCTGCCCAGTACCAGCAACTCCAACATGCGGTAACGCAGGGATTGACGGCGCGGGGTCTTGTGCTCACCAGCCGCCCCGTCGGCAAACTGTCGCACCACATCGTAAAACTGATCGAGTTGCGCACCGAGCACACGGCAGATCGCTTTCGGCGAGATAACTTTGCCATCAGGCCCCACAGCCGTGGCGACATCGATGCTGCGTTGCCTTCCGGCTATCGCCGCCGCGTGGTCGGAGCACATCATGGCTGCATCCACACCATCTTCCAGCCGTGCCAGCTCCGCCTCAATCTGTGCGGCTGTCGCACTGTGCCATTGCTCAGCAAGCGTCGGGGCCGCAGCAGCGGTCGCCGCCGGAGAATCCGGCAAAGGCTCAGGACGGGGAATCTCCGCAGGCCAGGAAAGATCAACCGGCCAGTGGTCGGAGAACCATTGAAGGATGCGGGAGGCGCGGCGGGTGGTGATGTCGTGGCCTGCTATCAAACGGCTATAGAAATTGCCACTACCAGACGAAAGTTTCCCTACATAACCAGGAGTTTTACCTCTAGCGGCTGCGTAGTTTCGGATAAGGCGAATAATAGGGTCAGGCTGCATTTGGCCTATATTGGGCAATATATGGCCTAATTGTCAATAACAATAGGCAAAATTTTACCTGAATTTAAAATATGTCAAGTTGGGCTATAATTTGCCCAATGAAGGCATGGGAAAAACTATCTGCGCATTTGCAGGATGCTCACCTGCCAGATCTGTCGAGAGCATCTGGGATACCAAGACGGTCGCTACAAGGCTGTAAAGACGGGCACTGTCCGTCTCTAGAAAGAGCCGAGGATATTTGTAAAGCACTAGGAATTGAGCTTTACATTGGCCCTCCTCGCACTCCCTCATTGCCTGAAAATCTGAAAAACGCGGCTGATTTTTCAGATTCCGGGGCGGTTATTCCCGATCAACCGCTCGTGCTAGCGGGTGGCCGAGGCCAGAAAAACCCCGCTGATTTTTCAGAAATCGCGGCGGCGCTGGGTTTGCCAGAGGAAGCGTTGGCGGCGGATATTGTGGCGTCGATTGAGGAGTTGCTGGGTCGTTTGGTGCAAAGTGAATCGGAAGCATCCCGCTGGCAGGAGGTGAGGGAGCGGCTGGATGCGATGCAGTTATCGGATTTTCAGGGGGCGATGGCTGAGGTGTTGCAGGAATTAGCCGAGACCCGGGCGGCGCTGCGGCGGTCGGGGATACGGGAGGTGTCGGAGGATTATCTGTTGTCTGGCAGTGCGGGGCTGTCCGGGGTATCGGACAGTGGCGATGCCCTGGCGGAAAGTGATGAGGCGGCGGTGCGTTATCTGGACGTAGTGGAGTTGGCGGCGGCTGCGGGGAGCGGGGCTGAGTCTCTGGATGAGACAGTGACCGGACGGATTGGGTTTCGGCGGCAGTGGCTGGAGCGGCATGGGATAGAGGCCAGCCAGTGCGTGTTGATTGGGGTGCGGGGTGAGTCGATGGAGCCGACCTTGCCGGAGGGTTGTTCGATTCTGGTGGATCGCAGTCGGCGGCGTCGGCAAGACGATGGCTGTTTGTGTTGCGCACGGAGGATGGGATTGTGGTGAAGCGGCTGGTCAAACAGGGTGGCAGGCGTTGGCAACTGGTGAGCGATCATCCGGCCTGGGAAGCGCGTCCCTGGGTTGATGGGATTGAGTTAATCGGTCAGGTACGGTGGATGGCGCGGCGGGTGTAAAAAGATCGGCCCAGTAATTGAGCGAGCGGTCTGGCATCTCAGACAGAGGAGGTGATGCACCTTGAATAAAAGCCACGGACTAACTGCGTCAGTATCAACCAATCTCGCAGAGGACTACAAAGATGAATACGACACTGTCTTTCACCGAACGCGTCAGGCTTGCGGCAGGACTTAAGGAAGGGGAGTACGGCGTCTATGCCGACAGTTTCTCCATGACACCTCCGCCGATGCCGGGTGATCGGCTCACGATCAGCATTGCGCCGGATGGCAACAGGCTGGATCTGGTCTGCGTGTCTCGTCACTATTTTATGGTGCGGGGGAAGCCGCCGGAGCTGAATGTGTTGTTTGATCTGCTGCCACATCCTGATGACAGCAACAATATGGGCACGGCCTGCTGACGCTGACACCGAGGCATCCGTTGTGCAGTCGCGTCAGCGGGATGACGGCCTCTGAACTGCTGTTGTGAGGTGTGTTACTCATTGCACTGCTCCCTGGAAAGGTTGCGGCACAGGGTAACGTCATTGGTGAAAGTTGCGGGGCCTGGCTATGTCATTCTTTGTAAAGAGCCGTGGTAAGGCACTGGAAGTGGTGTGGCCGTGGTTCAATGTTACTGTAGATTTTTCCACCGTGAGTGTGAGCTTTTATATACTATCCACAATACGAAAAATAAGCTTTATCTAGCAACAAATAACACCCATAAAAGCACAGGAGAAGCACATGATTGATCGGAAGGATGTAAGCTTCAAACGCATTTACAAGAGATTTTCAAAAGGCATTCACCTACTTGCTGCTTTGATATCCATTTTATCAAGTGTTCTAGGCATTCGGCAGGCATACCAACTTCCTTATTTTCATTCAGTCGAAGCTGTGGATGCTCAGGATTCAGTCGAGGCGGGCCTGCTCAAGCTCAAGTGGATAATCAATCCACGATAGCCATCCGCACCGAGAATGGGGTCACCGAATTAGATGAATCAGATACAGGGTTCGAGTTTTCCGAGTTGCCTGAAGGCGTGTTCGGATTTATTCCTCCCTGGCTGTTCAGGACCGATACGGCTGATATTTTTGAGTCTATTCTATCGATGTGGCTCAGAACGAATATAGCTGGTATTACGCCAAGCAGAACCCGCAGCGGGACAGCGGTACTGGAAGTCCACAAAGTATCATCGGAGGACTATTACCTGTTGCTTTATGTTTCCTCGGAGGACGAAAGGAGATTTAACGATACTTCCCGGCAGGGCACACGCGAGGTTCGTGCGTATTTTTCCCCGTATGCTGAATATTCTCACCCGGTGGCTGTTCCGGTTATTCGGATACACGACTGGATAGATCGATTAGGTGACGACGGCCGGTATTTTGCAACCTTCCGTTATCAAGAGTCCTATTAAATGAGTTGATACATGCAAGTCATTAAAGACTCGGAATCATTGCTGACGTTCAGAGATGAGGCAGGCATGATTGACAATGATCTGATTGTGAAGTGTGGTATGCCGACAATCATAGACAGCCACATCGTCGGCTTTGTGTACGTGGCAGTGTAATGAGACTGGTGTACCCTGTTGTGGCTGCCCTGGCCGGTTCTGCTGGTTTTTTACCCGTTCCAGATCACCAGTGCTTTAGCCTGGCAGTGTTTTTGGCTGCTGCCGATGGTGTAGCGGCTCTCGAGGGTGCGTCGGGTTGTGACGCCCGGTTTGTTCCTGTTTTGGTCAGGGTTGTTACCCTGTGGCCATGTCTGAGATTGCTCATTATCCTGTTCAGCCCCCCATTGCCCGTTCCCGGATTGTCAGTGAGGTGGGGTATCACGCGGTGGCGGGGTTATCGGGTCGGGCGGTGGTGGTGGGTGATGGTGATCATCGCTGGCGGGTGGAGATTGCCTATCCGGTGTTGACCCAGTTGGAGTTTGCGCCGCTGCGGGCGTTTTTGCTGGCGCATCAGGACGGTACGCCGTTTGAGCTGGCGCTGCCGGTGGTGGGTGAGGTGGTGAGCGAGGTGAGACTGCCGTCGATGCCTGGGGGTGTTGCGTTGCAGGCTGAACCGGCTGTGGCGGGTGCTATAGCACTTACGCTCAGCCTTGCTTCGGGCGCTGTTGATTCGACTGATCTAACCGATCTGGCGACGCGTCTGGTGGGGGCGTATCTGCGTCCGCCGGGCCAGGTCAAGAGCTACCTGATTACTGCGGCGTCGGTGGAGGCCAGACGCCGGATTGTCGTGCGGGTATTTCCGCCGTTGCGGGCGGGGGTGGCAGCGGGGGTGCGTTTTCCATTTGAGCCGGTGCCGGGTGGTGGGCTGCGGTTGAGGACAGCTTTTCATTTGCGCCTGGTCCCTGATCAGCGGCTGCGCTGGCGCGTGGGGACGTCCGAGGCGGTGGTGGACCGGTTGGCGGTGGCGCTGGTAGAAGCATTGTAGCGGCCACGCAGGCTATCTTCTTACCCCCCTGGCTTATCTGGATTAAAAAGTGACATGCCTTTGCCCTGCGGGACGTGAGCTGGCGACACAATGCCGTCATGACAACCTCCACACCTGCCCCTGCATTATCGTCCTCCCGTCGTCTGCATATTTTTCGGGCGGGGACGTATCCACAAAAAAACGGCCCGGTGACGCTGGACGAGACAGCGGTGGCAGCGATTGCCAACGGCTACGATCCGGCGACGCACGAGGCACCGGTGGTGGTGGGGCATCCCAAGGACAACGCACCGGCCTTTGGTTGGATTAAATCGCTGAGGGCTGAAGGAAAAAATCTCTATGCCGAGGTGGATGAGCTTGATCCGGTGTTTGCCGAGGCGGTGAAGCGTGGGCGTTACAAAAAAATCTCGGCGTCTTTTTACGGGCCGTCTCATGCCAGCAATCCTGCACCGGGGCGCTGGTCGTTGCGGCACGTAGGTTTTCTGGGGGCACAGCCGCCAGCGGTGAAGGGTCTGAGAGCGGTGGCGTTTGCTGAGTGTGAAGGCCCTGATCTGGTGATTGAAACCGATTTTGCTGACGCTGATTCTGGCGACGCCGATGTTGTCGGTCCCTCTCCAATGGAGCTCGGTCTGGGGCCGCTGGCGCGGCTGTTACGGAGTCTGCGGGAGTGGTTGATTGACGAGAAAGATTTGGATACCGCGAATCGGGTACTGCCGGACTGGGACATTGACCGCGTGGCGGATGCAGTCACTGAGGCGCAGCGGGCATCGCGCTCGACGGTTTTTGCTGAATCCGGTACTGACACAGACCCGCCCTTCCCTGCTGATGAGCAGGATACATTACCGACACAGGAGACAGCCATGTCAACACAAGACAATCAGGCCAGCGCTGCAGAGCAGGCGGCCGAGCTGGCAGCACGTGAACAAGCCCTGGCGGCCCGTGAAGCGGCGCTGGCCGAACAGGAACAGCGTACGCGGCACGCAGCGGCAGCGGCGTTTGCTGAGGCGGCGGTGACAGAGGGACGGGTATTGCCTCGCGACCAGGCACCGTTGACCGAGTTATTGGTGGCACTGGCCGACAGCGAGCAGACTGTGGCATTTGCTGAAACACAAAAAGACCGCCCCAAAGCGGTGCCGCTGGCGACGTTTGTGGAAGGGTTTATCAGTCGTCTGCCAACCCAGGTGGAGTATGCCGAACTGAGTGCCGATGATGGCCGCGAGGCGGAGACCTTGCCGCGCTTTGAGGCACCGGGTGAGGCGGCGGTGAATAAGGACTCGCTGGCGATACACCAAAAGGTACTGGACTATGCGGAGCAACACGGCACGGATTATGACACGGCGCTGGTCAAGGTGAGCCTGGCGGCTTGAGGAGAACACGATGAGTAATACAGACAACCCGATTTTGCGTCTGAGCGTGAGGCTTGAGGGGGCCACGGCGGAGCACCGTCTGGTGACTGTGACCGGTGCGGTGCCGACGGCGGGCGGCCATGCCCTGGGGCCGGTGTTTATGGCAGGCAGGGCTGATGAGGTGGTGGCAGTGACGGCCATTGGTGTGGGTATTTGTGTGGCGTCGGCGGCGGTTGCTGCCGGGGCGACGGTGGTGGCGACGGCCACTGGCAAGGTGAAGGCCAAACCGGCTGCGGAAGACGACACCTCGGTGGTGATTGGTCGGGCCCTGGAGGCCGCTGGTGCGGACGGTGATGAGATTCGTGTGTTGTTGATTGCCAACTGATTTTTTGACCGATTTTTGTAAGGAGGCCAACGATGGCTGACAATTTATCGCAAACCCGGGTGGTTGATCCGGTGCTGAGTTCTCTGGCCCGTGGTTATCGTCATGGGGTGCATGTGTATAGCCTGCTGTTTCCGCTGGTGATGGTGATGGCGCGGGGCGGCAAGATCATCAGTTTTGGGGCCGAGGACTTTGAGAAACGGGATCTGGT
>CBDAQR010000011.1:0-20760 GCA_965199055.1 Halieaceae bacterium | reverse complement strand
TTATTGTAGTATTCTTCGCTTAATAGACCGTCCAGGTTGGTATCCGTCAAACGAACTTTGATAAACCAGGCTTCGCCCATAGGGTCTTCGTTCACCAGTTCGGGTGTGTCCACTAGCTGCTCGTTCACCTCTGCTACAGTTCCGGCTACGGGGGTTTTGATTTCCTCTGCCGCTTTTACGGATTCAATCACGGCCACCTCCTGGCCCTCGCTGATTTCATCATCAACTTCCGGTAGCTCAACAAAGACAACGTCGCCCAGGCTTTCTTGGGCAAAGTTGGTGATACCCAGGGTGGCAATATCGCCTACAATGGCAACCCACTCATGGGTGCCTCTAAAAATGCGCTTTTTCTGTGGTAGTGAGGCGGCGCACGGAACACCGCAGTGTATAAGCTATACATGAGGAAAGCTGGCCCCGCGAACGAAGTGAGTGCTTTGGGTCTGTGAGTACGTCGCCAACGATGCTACCGCAGAAAAAGCGCATTTTTAGAGGTGCCCTCATGATCTTCGGTGTATTTAATGGTCACAGGTTTTGGGTCTTTATCAGCATTCAATAATATTGACAGGAACCTCGATCACGTTGGTCGCCAGATCTCCGCATTGAGCAGCACCTGGCTAAGCGGACTTGATGTATTCACGCAAAATGTCATTGATGCGCCCCTGCCAGCCCTTGCCAGTGCCTCTGAAGTATGTCACGACATCCTGCGACAGGCGGATGGATACCGGCACTTTATGTGTGCTGGAAAAAGGGCGGCCTGGCTTTTTTTAGTTGTTTGAACTCCCCATCGGTTAATTCATAGGTATCCGGGTCGGCGATAATGCCTCGGTTGATGGCCGCTTCTTCCTGCTCTTCGGGTAATACAATCACCCGGCCGGTTGTTTTATCGTTTACTTCCCGCATAAGCAATGACCTCTCTTTTGTTGGCTTTACGCAAGCTGATGATACGTCTTTCATCTTGATGATCCGTATAGACAACGCAGTACAAACGCCGCCCCCGCAAGGCATAACCAATCATCCTGCTCTCACCATAATCTCTTCGCTCATCTTGCTTGGCCCGCAGTGTATCCCAATCAAGCGAGTTAGCTTCCGCCAGGAACACACCATGCTTTTGTTTAGGCTCAGTTTCCGAATTGTATGCATGGGCTGCTGATTGCTGCGGCGAGGCAGGCCCGCGGCGATGCCCTCCCGACCATGCCGATGAGATGGAACCATCTCAGATAGCTGTCCAGGTACTTCGTGGCGATGCCGCGATAGCGGCGCAGGAAACCTTTCAACGGGCTGTGGCGGCTATTGACCGTCTGGATGTGGAAGGCATCCCTGACCCGCTCTCCGGCCGAAAGGTTCAGGGCTTCGTGGCGAACGCCCATGGCCGCAGCGCAGGGCGGATAGCTGCCATGACCGTCAGACACCAGAACGATGTCGGTATCCAGAACCGGTTCGAGCACCGCTTGCAGGGTCTCGGCGTTGACCGCCGGAAGAACCTCGCTGATGGTTGTGCCGCTGCGGTCGGCGGCGACCAGAACCGGTACCTGTTCATGCGACAGACCGCGCTTGCTGGCCTTTCCTCCACGCTTGCGCGCCTTGCGATCCAGGGTGCGCGATCCCTTGTGGCTCTCAAGCACATAGGTCTCGTCAACTTCGACAATGCCCTTGAGTTTCGGCCGATCCTGTCCCGCTGCCTCCAGGAAACGGTGCCGCCAGCGGAAGGCCGTATTGACGCCAAGACCGCATCGGCGGGCCGATTCACGAACCGTCTCGCCCTCGGCCAGCGACAGGCCGAATGACAGCCAGCGCTCCTTGCGGTGAAGCCCCGATAAGGGCGTGCCGGTCGCGGCATTGAACGTGCGCTTGCAACCCTTGCACTGGTAGCGGCGAAGCCCCCGTGCCTTGCCACGTGATACCGCGCCGGGTGTGCCGCAATGTGGGCAACGCCGATCTTCCTCGACGCTCGCCTCAATCGCCGCCAGCGACAAAACACTGTCCGGTTGACCCGAAAGCACTGCCAAAGCTTCTGAGCGCTGCGCGTGCGAAAGATTGTCTACGCCCGCCCGCCAGTCCTGAAATTTCTTCCTGTCCATCTGTGCCTCCTCAAAGCGCCGGTTTACGGGCAATCATATCACTTTCGCATACTTTTTGGAAACTGAGCCTTTGTTTATTGCTCTATTCGTAGTTCGTATTGATCATCATGCAATCGTGCCGCCCATGGCGCTGGCGAGGCAGTAGCGTGGGGTTGAGTTTCGATGAAGGGCAATGAGATGGAACCAGCGCAGATAGCTGGCAAGATATTTCGTGGCGATGCCTCGACGGCTGCGAAGGAACGCCTTGAGACGGGAGTGCCGGTTGTTGACGGTCTGGATATGCAGTTCCCCGCGAACGCGTTCGCCGGACGACTGGTTGAGCGCCTCGTGGCTGACACCCATGGCGGCGGCACACGGCGGATAGCTGGTGCCGCCGTCGGTCACCAGCAGCACATCCTTGTCAATGACCGGCGCAAGGACATCCCGCAGGGTCTCGGCGTTGACCGCCGGCAAGACGGCGCTGACGGTTGCGCCGAGGGCTTGCCTTCCTTGGCCCGCGACCAGGAACGATCTCCCTTGCGGCTCTCAAGAACAAAGGTTTCATCGGCTTCGACAATGCCCCGCAGCTTTTCGGTGTCGGTCTCGATCGCCGCGAGGAAGCGGTGCCGCCAGCGAAAGGCGGTGCTCACGGCGATGCCACAGCGCTCGGCCGACGCCGCTACCGTGTCGCCATTGGCAAGGCATTCGCCGAACGTCAGCCAAACATCCTTGTGGTGCAGACCGCTCAGCGGCGTCCCCGTCACCGCGCCGAAGGTTCTCTTGCAAGATCGGCAGAGATAGCGCTGCATTCCCCGCGCCTTGCCGTTGGCCACCGCACCGGGCGTCCCGCAATGGGGGCAAGACCGGTCTTCGCCAACACTCGACTCGACGGCCGCCAGAGAGGCCTCCCCGACCGGACGACCGGCCAGAACCTCCCCAACCTCGGCCTTCTGTGCCGCGCTCAACGTGTCGATTGCCGACAACCAGGTCTGAAATGCTTTCCGCTCCATAGGGCGATACCTCCTGCGTTTCGGCGAAACTATATCAGATCAATATGGTGCACGAATAGAGCCTTGTTTATTGCTGCGGTTTTTAGCCTCGTTGCAGGTTATCCTCATGTCTATTTATTGTGTATACAATAATAAGCGTCGTCAAGGCGGAGTCGTGTAGCCTGATGTTCATTTTGCGACAAAGTGACAGTCATTTTGCGACAGGAATTTATGGTCATTTTACACTCATTTTGCGACCGGATTTTATGCGTGATTTAAGGGGACTTAAAACATTCCTTTAATGGGGTTAAATAGCCCTTAGATGGGTTTCTGATCGATCCCCTTGTCTCATCGGTTTTGCGTTGTCTCTCTGTGCCCTGTCGTGGGTTCTGGCCGCCTTTCTCTTAACCGCCCTGGAATGCCGCATCAGCGTTTCGGTGTCTCGGCCAGCACCCGGGTGGTATAGCCGCTGTTGCTGAGTTGATGGTCAACCTCGGTGGCGACCCAGTCGCCATCGATGCCGTCTCGAAAGCCGCTCAGGGTGAGTTTGGTCTCGGCGGCCATCTGCGGGTTGCCGGGGGTGAGGGTCAGGCGGGCTGTCGACTGACCTCGGTTTAAGGCGTCCAGTTTGGCCTTGGCTGCGGCGATGGCGGTATCGGCGTCCGGGTAGGTGTGGCGCAGGGTGTGGCTGGGCTGACCTTCTCCCACCTTGACCTCAAGATGCTCACCGGTGTCGGTGTTATGCCACTTGGCCACCACCGCCTGATACCTGTTCCTGTCGGCCAGGGTCACTCGGTAGTCACTGAGCTGCTGGGGGTCGATGCTGATGTCCGGCAGGGTCTTGCCGGTGGCGCTCTTCGCCTCGCCCCTGGGCACGAACAGGAGATAACCTCCAGCAGGTTTGGCCAGGGCGTCGTAGTGCTTCCCCAAGCGGGTTAAGAGGTGTAAGTCCGACTCTTCGGTCTGGTCGAGGTGGGTGAGACGGATGCGGGCCAGGGCATCGCCCACACGGGGCTCAAGCCCATGCTCGGCGGCAATGACAGCGACCAGGTTCCCCAGCGTCATCTCATTAAAGGCACGGGTCTTGTGTGCTTTTAAGCTGGCGCGCATATTGGCGGCCTTGGCGCGGATGGTCAGGGTGGCCGGTGGTGCGCTGAGTTCCAGCTCATCAACGATGTAAACGCCCATCTTGACCGACTTCTGCTCATCGCCTAAGGAGACGCTGAGTTCCGCTCCTTTGCGGGGCAGGGCAATCTGTCCGTCGCGGTTATGTACAGGATGTGCAGTATGCCGGTTTTGCAGGAGCAAAAACCGGTCATCGAGGCGCAGCGTCAGGGTATCGCTTTTCATACCGGCCCGGTCGGCCAGCGTTAAGGACAGCAATCTGTCCTGTACAGCGGTCGTGATGTCAGTGCGATCGGCGATCAGCGAGAAGGCGGGGGTCATGGTTCGACCGGCTCACTCACCCTTAGTCCCAGAGTCTCACGGGTTGACGGTGCGGCACAGGCTCGGGCAAGTCCGGCAGGATAATCAGCAGGCCGGCGGGCAGGATGGGGCCTTGATCCGCCAGCCCCGGGTTGGCTTCCAGTACGGCCTCGACAGCGCCTGTCTGCGTGCCCCGCACAGGCCGGCCGGCTTCTCGCCCGTAGTGCTTATGACAGAGGGCGTCGAGCACATCGCCGTCTTTGGTTCGATAGTGCATCAGAGACCTTCGGTACGGCGCGTATCCTCGCCATAGCGGGCGAGGTGCAGGCGGAAGGCGATTTTGCGGGGCGTGCCGTCCTCAAAGAGTACCGTATGGGTTTCTTCCACCTGCGTGATGACCCAGTGTTGCCAGATGTGGCCAGTGCCATCGGTGAGCATCAGGGGTTGGCCTTTGCCCGCTTCCCGGCGCATGGCCTCAAGCTGTTTCAGGCCGCCCTTAAAATGTGGATAGAGGGTGCCTTCCAGGCTCAACGTCTCCTCACCCGGGCCTAAGTATTGTTGGGCGGGCAGACGGCCAAGACGGGCCTGTCCCGGCCAGCGGTAAGCGCTGCTGCGCTGTAACTGCTGGTAGGTGGCCTGGTTCATGGCGAAGGTGTACGCCCCCAGCCTCATCAGGACACTAGAGGCCATCGTGCAGTCCTTCGCGTTGGCTTTGCTGCTGGCGGCGGTCTATCTCGGCCATCATCTCATTGACCAATGCCTGAGCGTCTTGTCCGGGCTGTTGATGGAGCGAGATGTGGAAGTTGTTGTAATGCGTGATCTGGGGGGTGCGCTGCTCGGTATCGGCGCTGCTTGGCGCGGGTGATGTACCGGTCAGATGGGCATCGACGGGCTGGGCGGTCACGGGCGTGGCGGCCAGGGTGGCGGCTAAGGCCACGGGTTTAATGCCCGTTGTCGGCCTGGGTGCCCTGGAAGCGGTTTGCCCCTCGCTTTCGTTATCCCCGCCAAACCAGCCAGTGACGGCCTTCCAGGTCTTGCCAATAACCCCGACGACCTTTTCAAACTTTCCCAGTAGCCAATCCAACGCGGCCCTGGCCGTGTTGAGGATGCCGCCGAACAGTTGGCCAAAGAAGCCGCCCAGACCACCCCAGGCGTTTATAATCAAGCCTAAGGGGCGAAAGGACAGCAGGGTCTTGATGCCTTGCCAGGCGGTGGAGAAAATGGTTTTTACCCCTGTCCACAGACCACTGAAAAAGCCTTTAATCGGTTGCCAGTAGGTCAGGATAAGGCCAGCGGCCAGGGCGATGCCGCCGATGATCAGACCAATGGGATTGGTCATGACAGCCAGGCGCAAGGCGTTCAGTGCGCCAATGGCTATCGGGATGGCGCGACTGGCCAGAGCGACAAGACCGGTGGCAAAGCCCTTGATCGCCCCGCCCACGGCCAGCGCTTTGGTGCGGGTGGCGGTGATGAGGGCGGTGGCGTTAAACGCTTTGAGTTTGAGGGTGGCCAGGGTCATACCTGCCGTCAGCGTGTGAAACGCCACTTTGGCTGAGACCAGTGCGCCGGTGAAAAAGGTCAGCGCATAGCCTCCGGCGATGGCGGCTATCTTGCCAATCATCAGGCTTGCTCCCAGCAGGACAATGCCTTTTGTCAGCGTGGGAAAGCGCTCGGTCAGCGTTGTAAGCCCCCCCACCACATGACCGAATCCACCCAGCAGGGTATTCAGCGGTGGCAGCAGTACCGAGCCGATACTCACACCCAGGCGGGTGACCTGATTGCGAAACAGTTGCAGGTTGTTGGCCGTGGTTTGGGCGCGCTGTTCATATTCCTGCTGCATGGAGCTGGCATAACGGGTCTCACCATTCACCAGCCCCAGCGCTTTTTTGTACATGTCCAATCCGCCCACCAGTTTGGCCATGTCATCGGCGTATTCCGTGCCAAACAGATCGGCCAGTGTGCCGGTCACATCGTCGGAGGATTTTACTGTTTCAAGGAAGTCCAGCAAGGCGCCCTGGGCATCGTCTTCAATGGCCTCTTTGAGCATCTGGGCGTCTATGCCCATGCCGACCAGCGCATCCTGAAATCGGGCGCCTTGTTTATCGGCGGCCTTGAGTTTTAGTAGCAGGGCATTGATGCCGGTGGCGGCCACTTCCGGGCGGGTTTTCAAGGCCAGGAAGGTGGCGCCGAGCGCGCCCACCTGCTGCCCGCTAAGACCAAACAGGGTGGCGGTGGAACCAGCACGGTGAGCGATGTTAAGCATATCACTGGCGGTGGCGTCCATGTTATTGGACAGGTGGTTGTAGGCGTCACCTAAGGATACGACTTGCTGCTGATTAAGTTTAAAGAGAGAACGCAGACCGGTCATGGCCGAGCCGGCCTCTTTGCCGCTCATGTCGAAGGCCACGCCCATCCGGGCGGCGTCTTTTGCAAAGGTGAGCAACTCATGGCGGGCAATGCCAGCCTGACCGGCTGCGGCCATAATATCGCCCAGGCCCTCGGCGGACATGGGGATCACCGTGGAGAGTTTTAAGAGGTCTTTTTGCAGGGTCTTGAACTGGGCCGGACTGTCAAAGTCCACCACCTTTTTGACGTCGGCCATGACGCTCTCAAAGCCGAGGGCGGCCCTCGCCGGGGCGGCAATGGCAGCCCCTAAGGCCACCGCGTCAATGAGCTGCCCGCGCAGGGCGCTGCGCTTTTGCCCGATGGCATCGCGGCGCTTGATGGCCGCCCCCAGCTTGTCGTAGCGCTGCCGAAGTTTATCGACGGTCGCGCCCAGGCGTGTCTCTTGGGCGTTCAGCCTGCTCGTGCTGACCCCGGCCTCGGCCATGGCCCGGCGCTGTCGGATGAGTGCCTGGCGTTGCTGGTTAAGCCGTTCATTAAGATGATGCACCTCTTTATGGGCGCTGCCCAGGGCCTGGCGCATGGCTTTGGTCGGCTTGGCTGCGCTGTGCATCTCGCCTTTTAACGCCGCGACCTTCGCTTTCGCCTTGTGCCAGGCCGTCTCGGTTTGTGACAGATCGGATTTTAACCTGCGAAAGGTCTTGATCTGGCGAGCCTTAGCGTCCACTTCGCCGATGGTCTTGCCAAGGCGGTCAAATTGGGTGACACTGCGACCAATGATCGCATCAAAGGAACCTTTTAATACGGCCCCGATAACGATGGAGACAGCGAGTTCTTTAGACATGGCTCAGGCGCTGCTGGATAAGGCAATGCGCTTCATTGAAGCGCTTTGCGATGAAACTGTGGTGATGGGCATGGCGACGGGCCTGTCATTTTTTATCCTGTATGACAGCGGCATGGGGTTTGGGTACAGCCTGCTGGCGGCCCCCCTTGGGGTCTTGATTGTGGGGCCCTTGATCGTGCTGATTCTGTTTTTCATGGTGACGGTAGCGACCCTGCTTATATTGACCCTTGATGCAGTGATTGAAGTGATTCGAGCCATTGCATCAGCGTGTCGCCGTCCACATCCAGCCACTCCGAGACGCCGCCTCCCAGGTTAGCCGCCAGGGTGATCACCGCCCGTCTTGCATCCACAGGGCTTAAGACAAAAAACCGGCATAGCGCTCCTGCAAGGCCTGGTAGTCGGCTATATCCAGTTCCTCAATGACCGTCGGTGCCACTTCACAGAGGTTAGCGAACACCCGCACTTCCTTCTCGGCATCGCTGCCGCTGGCTTTATCGGCGGCCAGCATGTCACGCACCTTCGGGCGGCGCAGGCACAGGTGCTGCAGATCCTCGCCATTGAGGGTGATGGGGTGTTTGAGTTCAATGGTCTCGCTCATGGTCTCGTCTCCTTGGGCTGGTACCTTTGCGGGTTGTTTTAGCGGGGGGCGCTGTGGTCTGCGGCGCTTTCTCAATCACCCCGGTGGTCAGTAGAAACACCGCCTGGCGGGGGTGCAGTTCCAGGGTCTCACCCGGCTGCACGGTGCCCTGTCCGGCCAGGTGTACGGGTTGTAATATCGTGTAGCTTTGTTTATCACTCATCACTTCCCTCCTCACAATCCCAGGTGGGCGCGGGTTTGCTGGAGCTGATCCTGCCCATCGATGATGCGTACCAGGTTGGTCGGGTCGATCTCAATCATCACCTGGCCGGAATGGCTCAGCTTGTAGTAGGACAGCGCCATCATCACTTTCAGCGTGCCTTTATCGCCCGGCTTCCAGTTGCCCATATCCACTTCTCTTAACATGCCTCTGAGGTTGATCTGGATGGGTCGCTCGGTGCCGTCTTCGGAGAGCAGACTGCCCTTAATGGTTAAGGGCTTGTGGTTGCCGGGGGCTAAGCCAAACAGGGAGAGGACGTCCTTGTTATAGCCGTTCAAGGTGAAGGTACACTCCAGCTTCTCCATGCCCATCTCCACCTCGATGGGGGCGTCCATGCCACCGGCACGGAACTCTTCGGTCTTCAGGGTGAGTTTGGGCAGTTCGATCTCCTCCACCTGACCGGCATAGCCACGGCCATCCACAAACAGGGTGAGGTTCTTGAGTACGTCTTGTATGTTCGCCATGATGTGTTCTCCTCAAGTTAGGCCGCTTGACCAGTGGGCAGTAATTCCACCAGATAGCGGTTGGTGATGCGGGCCTGGAAGCTCAGTTGCTCCAAGGGTGGCACCGGGGTGTAGTCGTAGTTCAGCCACAGCTTGCCCGTTTGCAGTGCGCTCTGGCTGTTGAGCTCCGGGTCGAGGCTGCACTCGGCGCCCAGGATCGCGCCCTGGGCTTTGAGCTCGCGGAATGTGGCGTTCACCCCTTCCATCAAGTCTTCGATCAAGGTGTTGGACATGGGTTTGTCCACCGCCCACAGATGCGAGCGGGCAATGGTCTCGGCGAGGACATCGCCGCTACGTACCGCACTCTCAAAGGCGAACTTGGGGTCACTGGAACAGGTGCGCGAGCCCCAGAAGCGAAAGCCCTGGTGATTGATGAGCGTGGTGACCTCATGGGTATTGAGATAACCGGCTTTGGTGGCCGGGTTTTGCAGATCCCAGTCCACATCGGCGGTTAAACCGGCGACCCCGTTGATGGGGATGTTGCTGAGGGTTTTGTGCCAGCCGATGTCGTGATCGAGTTTGGCTCTCAGTCCCAGCGCTCTTGCTGAGGCTGGTTGGTTGACATAGCGGGCGCTGCTCACATCAAAGACGGTAAACCCCGGCCAGATCAGCATCAGGCGTTGATGGCCAAACTGCGCTCGATACGTAACGGCCGCATCAAAGGTCGCGGCACTCACATCGGCATAGGCGAAGCCCCCCAGTTTCTCGGCAATGGCCGCCAGTTCGGTGGCCACGGCCGGACGATGTGAGAAGCCGGGGCAGCCCAGGATACGAGGTTTGACCCCCAGTTGGCTCTGGGTGGCCAGCAGGGCCTGCAAGCCGGTGTAGTGTCCGGCGGCATCGACTGTGCCGATCAGGTTGGACTGCTCGGTGGCGGCATCCTCAGAACCCTCTACCCGCACCACCACCATGAGCGGGGCGATCTGGTCGAAGATGGCGTCCATGACGGCCGGCAGGGTGCCCTGGCCGTTACCCTCGGTATCCAGCTTGGCGGCTTTCGTGCGGGAACCGGCAATCAGTACCGGTTCGTTTAAGGGGAAGACCGTCTCATCGGCGTCCGGGGCGGTGCCGACCACGCCGATGATACCGGTCTCGATAGTGCGTATGGGGCGGGTGCCATCGTCTTTTTCGATGACGCGCACGCCGTGGTGATACTCGTCTGGCATGGGGTTCTCTCCTTTCTATCCAATCGGTTATTTATTCATCGTCCCAGGCAACGGCATTGACCTGGGTCTTATCGGTCGCCGCCCATACCTGGGCACGGCGCGCTCGAAAGCGGGCAATCAGGGTCTGCTTGACGGTGGCACCGTCAATCAGGACGGCTTTCAGTTGTTCCGGGCTATGCAGGCGTTGTTGTTTGCTGGTCGCTTCATTCTGCAAGTCGTCACAGGTAAACATCTGCTCAGCACCGGTGGCCACCGCGCCGATCAGGTTCTCGCGGTTGTGCGGCTCGGAGTCGTAGCGGTGGGGCGTGCCTAAGGCATCGGAGGCAAAGCCAGCATTCAAGGCGGCATCAAAGCCTTGGTGAAGTGCGCGTATTCGGATACTCTTTATCTCCTCCAGGCTCAGGCTGGGCGCGGCCAGTGCCGGTGCGCCATCCTCGCCGGTGACGATGTCCAGGCCCTCGGCCTGCCCCGCCATCAGTTCCTCATAGCGCTGGGCGGAGATCGCAACGGCACCCTCTGGGATGTGCTCATGCACCGAGGGGTTGTAAAAGCCGGATTCAACGTAGTAATAGGTGCTCATAGGGCCTCCTGTTGGTTCATAGGAAGGGCCGATCAACTGCCGATGGCCATCCAGGTGGCGGTCAGCGGGACATCCGGCCCGCGCCTGAAGATGACACCGGTGCGGGTGGGACTGGAATAAAACACATGGTCGGTTTTGTCGCCGGGCAGGGTGACACTCCGATTGATGCCGAGGGTGAGGCTGCGCGGCGTGTTGGGAAAGGCCATCGGCCAGCGGATGCTTGCCCGACCACTGGAGATCAGTGACACCGTGCCCCACTGAATCAGCAGGCCGGTCTCATTGTCTTTGTAGTAGCCGGAGGCACTCAAAAGCACCGAGGCGCGCTTATGGCCGCCGCGGGTGCTGGCCGTGGGCGCCGGCAAGTGCTCGGCCGCCAGGGTGCCGGTGAGCTCGGCAGCGCTGTGGCTGTGGCGATGATCGGCTTTGGCGGCCAGTTGGCCGCGCACCCAGTCATACAGGCGACGCAGGGCGTTGGAGTTGGGCACCGTGCGGCTGGAGCTGCTGGTATAGCTGGGGCTGGTATTGAGCCGGGCGGTGTCCAGGGTGCCCTGGCTGATGTTATCGGCGCTGTGGTGATGGCCCTGGTCCGCTTTAGCGGCCAGTTGAGCGCGCACCCAGTCACGCAGGCGACGCAGGGCGTTGGAGGTGGCCAGGGTGCTGATGCTCGTGCTGGTATAGCTGTCGCTGGTATGGAGCCGAGTGGTGTCCAGGGTGCCGCGGCTGATGTCATCGGCGCTGTGGTTGTGCGCCGCTACGCCCGCGCTTGAGGCGGCGGCAATCAGCGGTTCAATCTGCGCCTGGGTCAGGTACTCGCCGTGGGCGTGCGGGTTATTCTGATGCGCCGTCCAGGCGTCCAGCGCGGCATACTTGTGATCGTGGCTATGACCGCGCTGGGCTTTGCCCCGAAGTTGCTCGACCATCCAGTCATAGAGCGAGCGCACGGCGCTGGCCAGGGCCAGTTTGCTGGCACTGCTGTCGGTATAGCGGCTGGCGGTGGCAAGTCTGGCCAGGGGTAAGGTGCCCCGGTGCAGATCAGCGGCGCTGTGGGCATGATCCGCATTGGCTTTGCCATGCAAGGCGGCTTGCAAACCGGTGACATCGGTGATGCCGAGGGCGTCCAGTTCAGCGAGCAGTTGCTCCACCTGGGCTTTTAGCCAGGCGGTGCGGTTGGCCAGTTGTTTGGCCTGGGTGTTGGAGAGGCCGTCCGGGCCGCCGACCACCGGGTCGGTGGTCTCCAGTTGGTAAATGCCCTCGGTATATTCCGATTGTTCGTTTAAGTGTGCCATCTAAGCCACTCCGTGGGTGTATTGGTTGTCATAGTGCAGGCGGCCGTCATAGAGGTGCAGCGCCTCGGTAAAATGCAGGCCCGCCAGATGACAGCGAGCCGGAGCCGTGTGCTCAAGCAGGCGCCGCACCTGTTGTCCTTGCGCGATCGTGATCGGGCGGCTGAGGTAGACCCGGTACCTGGCCCAATGGGTCTCATGCGGGCCATAGAAGTGACTGCCGCTGTAGGTCACTGCGCCGTCATAGCGTTCGGCATCCAGGCCCTCGATGATACGGGCCTCGCCATAACCGGCCGCGGCCAGCACCCGGCGGATGCTGCCTGGGGTGCCCTTGTGGGCATGGATTCGGACACTGTTCGCCAGGGTCTCGCGCTGCTGGTCTTCCGACCAGCCAGGATCCCACTCATCCACGGACAGCGCCCAGGCCAGCCAGGGCAGCAGGGCGGCGGGACAGGTGTGGGGGTGCCAGGTGTCCCGCAGTGGCACGGGCACGTCCGCCAGCCTTGCAATGCTGGCTTCCATCGCCCGCTCGGCGGTTGATGCGTTGGGCGGCAGCAGGCTGGAGACCCTGGGCGTCGTCATGGCGCTATACCACCCGGATGCCGATGCTGTCACAATGCGCGGCCTGATCCGCTGCACAGCGAATATCCGCGGTAGGACGAACCAGCGTGACGTTCTGCACGCCGGGCTGATGCAGGGCGGCATAGAGGCCGGACAAGCGGATATCGCGCCCCAGACGGTGATGTTGGGCCACATAGGTGGCGGCCGCCTGGCGGGCGGCGGCTTCGACCAGGTGGGCATCGGGGCCGCTGTCCAGGGTCAGGCGGGCATCGATCTGATAGTGGATGATCGACGCGCCCCGCACGCGCACCCGATCGGTCAGGGGGCGCACGTCTTCGTGGTTGAGTGCCGAGCGGACCTTCGCCAGCAGGGCGGGGGCCGGACGGCCCGTGCCCTGGGTGGATAAGACCCGCACCGCAACCTGGCCCGGTGCCGTGCTGGTCACGGCGATGTCCTTGACCTGGGGATCCGCGGACAACCCCCAGAACACATAGCTGCCCACCGGGCCGGCCGTGGTATGGCCTTCCAGGGAGAGCTGTGTCCTCTGGCGCAGGCGTGTGTCGTCCTCATAGGTCGGTGGTACGGGTGGGCGGGCGTGTGGGTCACCCGCATCGACCAGGGCTCGGGCAACACCAAAGAGGGCGGCGAGGTTGTCCAGATCCGCACCCCCGGCATGGGCCAGCATCACGCCTTTGGCCGCATCGTTGACACGCTGGCGCAGCAAGAGTTCTCGATACGCGCAGACTTCCAGCAGCTGGGTCAGGGGCTCGGACTCCAGTGCCAGGGTCGCCTCAAGGCGGGCGTCACGGCGGATTAACTCGGCCTTCATGGCCGCTAAAATCGCTTCATAATCCAGGGGTTCGACCACCTCGGGCGCGGGCAGACGGGATAAGTCAATGGCCGAAAACCCGCTCATAGGACGATCCCCTCCAGCGTCACTTCGCGGCCCTCGGGCAGATACTCACCGGTGAGGCTGATCTGTACCTTGCCGTCCGCACGGACACCTGTGTGTTGTACGCGGTTAAGCCGGAACCTGGGCTCCCAGCGGGCCAGGGCTTCAGCCGTGGCGGCATAGAGGTCGATCAGGGTGGCTTTGGTGAGTGGCGCATCCATCCGTTCAAACAACCGAGAGCCATAGTCGCGGCGCATCACCCGACTGCCGACCGGGGTGCTCAGAATATCCGTGATGGACTGCCTGAGATGGGCCAGACCCGCCAGACGCCGGCCGGTTTGTGTGTGCATACCGGTCATTGCGGTGCCCCGCTATTCGATGAGCCTGGTTTGACGCCGCTGTGGGTATGGCGCTGGACGGAAATGCCATCGGACGTCAGATCGCCGCCGCTCTGGGTGACCGGGCCGATGAGGCGGTGCCCGCCCGCCGTCAAGGTCAGTGTGCCGGTCACCTCGATGCTCAGATTACCCTGGCAGGTGAGGCGCATATCGCCACTGCCTGCGTGGTGACTGAGCCTGGCACCGTTGGTAAATTCGATTATGTCAGTGTCCGGATCCTTGGAGGGCGTATCCAGGGCGTGCGTGTAGAGCATGCCGACAATCACCGCCTGGGCCATGTCACCAGAGGGACTGGCGAGGATCACCTGCTGGCCCACGGCCAGGGGCCGCCAGTGCCGGTAATTGCGCCCCAACTCGGCGGGCCAGGGCAGCCAGCCACTGAGGGTCTTGCTGCGTACCCGCAGCCGCTTGTTGTCATGATCGACGTCCTCAATCCGTCCAAGACAGATCAGGTCGGCCATCCGCCGGTCGTGCTCGGTCTGGGTAAAAAAACGGTCCATCAGGCCGCACCGTCCGTCAGCGGGCTATAGTCGTCTTCATGGCCGAGGCCCACCTCCGGCACCCGCCCCAGATTGACCGCATCCGGAAAGCTGGCAAACCCGGTCAGATCGGCATCGTCTGAAAAACAGATCGGCATCTCAAAGCTCAAGCCATACAGGGAAACGCCCTGGGACTGTAAACCCGCCGTAAAGAGGTTTTGAAGGCGCTTTAAGACCAGCATGCCATGGCCGGGGAGGACGCGCTGGTGCAGGCGTGGCAGCAGCCGGGCGATCATCTCATAGGCCCCCAACTGCCGGGCGTCGCCGCGCCGCTGCGCACCATGACCACTGGCATGGGCGGTTAACAGATACAACCCCCAGTGGCCGTTCAGCTCGACACCGCCATCGGCGGGTTCGGCACGCCCACCCAGGAACGACCAATAGGCCCCGGGGCTGGCGGCGATCAGACGTTTGAGCAGGGCCGCATCCAGTTCACCGGGTAAGGCGCTCACCTGTCGGTACTTCGGCTGACCATCCAGGGTCAAGGCGGCCTTCGTCTCGGTCATCAGCCGGTCTTCGTGACAATGCTGCGCTCGGTGTGCTTGATCTTCTCCGCAATGGCCGGATTGGTACGCAGGGCATTCATCACGTCCGCACCCAGATGCACCAGGATGTTGGAGCCACCACAATCCAGCTCAATGGCATTGATCGCCGTGATAATGTCCTCGGTGGGGTCGACGTCCTTGTCCCACTGCGTGTCACCCACCAGGGCCCGCTTGTGGCTGGCCGGGTAGTTGTTGGCATCCTGGGCCATGGCGGCCTGGGCCATCTCAATGTTACGCTGCACCGGTTTCAGGGCGCGATTCACCGCCGCCGAGGCCAGCTCAACCGAGGGCACGTTCATGGCATCGTTGTGTATCTCGCGGGGTACCACCGCATCCAGACCATGGGTCTCCAGGGCATAGGTGCGCTTGCCATAGCGTACCTGTACTTCCGCAGCGTCCGCCCCAGGGGCGCGCAGGGTCTCGATCTGCTCGGTTAAGTGGTCTTCAAAGTCGACAATCTTGCCACCATGCAGGGTCACGTCCACATAGGGGAATAACCAGTGGCCGGTGAAGGTGGGTTCCTGATAGCCAATGGCATGGCTGGTCAGAATGGGGTCAACGATGCGGGCCTCGGCGGGGGTCATTTGGATCGGCATTTTATCTCTCCTATGGGTTCAATCAGTGACTGTGCAGGTGAACGCGGATCAGCTCGCCGGAAGCACGGGCAGATTCCAGCGCCCGTCCCAGCGCCACACCGGCATCGGTTTTCGCAATGGCGCGGCCTTGGGCGTCGCTTTGCACGGCGGCACCCAGAGTGATGGCACCACCGGCCTCCACCGGCACCACGCCTTCAATGTCCACCGCCACCGCCTCACCGGCGGTGACCGCGTGACGGGCCACCCCATAGGCGGCCTCGTTATTCTCTGCCTGGGTGCCCTCGTGTTGAACAAACCGATGGGCGGTTATCGCGCCCGATGCCTTCAGGGTATCGGTGCAGATGGGATGACTTCGGTGACTCATGGTGTTTAGCCTCCTACCGCAGCAACGGCGGCAATGTACGGGGTGTCAGGATGCTGCTTTTGATAGTCCAGCGCCCGGTTGTGTAAGGCCAGGCGCTCAGCATCCACCTGTGCCTTGTGATCGGCCAGGGCAAAGGTGGCGGTGGCGGCCGAATCAGACGCGCTGTCAGCACCACCCTGCTCGCTGTTCAGGTCAATCTGTTTGCCCAGTTTGCCGATAAAGCCCTCAAAGAACTGCATCGGCGTCTGTTTGACCGATTCCTTCTTTGCGCCTTCGCCACGGGTAAAAAAGGTGAAAGGGGCCTGCGCATCGCCCGGCAGGGCCAGCATAAACTCGACCAGCCCTTCACTCTGCGCGGGCGTCAGTCGGCCCTCGGTGATGGCCTTATCCACCTGTGCCTGGTATTCAGCAGAGAGATACTCACGGCGGGCCTGGTCTAACTCGGCTTTTAAGTGCGCCTTGTCCTGGTTAAAGGCGGCCTGCTGTTTTTCTGTTGCGGCCGCCACCGCCGCATCGATGTCAGCCTGGCTAAACGTGTGGGTCTCGGGCATAGGGTTCTCTCCTGTTGTTTGAGAAAAATGGGGCCTGTCTGCGTGCGAGGATGCATAGGCAGAGGGGGTCTGGTCGTTATTGGCCAGCTCGGCGGCCTGTTCTTTCAGGGCGTCCACATCCCAGTGGGGCAGCACCTTGTCCGCCGTGTCCAGGTCAAACCGGTCAATCAGAAACTCGCGCAAATGGCCTAAAATACGCCCCAGCAGGCGGGGCGTGCGGGCGTCAACGGCCTGTGCGTGGCACGCAGACAGAAGCGCAAAGGCATAGGTGTGGGCAGCGGGCGTATCATGCCCATACTGCATGGGCGTGAGCTGCAACGCCGGTGGCACTGCGCCCAGAAAACCAATATGGCGCACCTTGAAACCACCCTTGCCATCGCTGTCAATGGCAATGGAACGCTCCGGGAAACGCTGCTCTGCCACCATCTGTTCGAAGCTGGGCTCAATGTCCGTACCCTTGAACCACAGGCGACCCGCTTCATCGAGCTTGTACTCAGCCACCTGCCCATAGCGCGGATCATCACTGGCCGGATGACCCACCACCAAAGGCGCCGGATGCTCAGGATCGTGGTTGGCGATCAGGGATCGCAGGTCTTGCTGTGACCAAGTACGGGTGTGACCGCTTGAGTCGGTGTGAGCGCCGGTCTCAAAGATCTGTATCCAGTCCTCGAAACCCTTGTATTGCGATCTGTTCTTTGGCATGGGCGCACCATGCCGGATTTGCGCAGAGAAATGTATGCGTGAAATTTTTCACGTAGGGAAGGAACAAAAGTGGGGGCCGATCAGACTTTTTCTTTTACCACCACTTTTTAGATGTTTGTATGGATGTTTGTGATCGGTTCCCACTTTTTAACAAACATAGGGCCGCGGGCGGAGAAAAGGGCTTGCAAACGGCACACGGGGACGGGAGGTGTTCCGGTGGCCAACAACGGGTAGACAATCGCCGTGACAATAAAAATAATCACACAAGACCAGAGAATAACATCATGAGGATTACTCAAAGTAGTCCCCGCTCTCTATCATAAGCATTGCCCTCAATCGGATGGTCATTATTTTCACCCTCGTCTTTTAGAGGCACCCTTTAGTGTCTTCCATAAATTGCCAAGAACCTGCTATCCCCCCAACACCCTCGCCATCCACACCACCTCACCAATTACTACTGCATCATCAGGCAAAGGTGCATCCTCCCAGGCCGGATGGTCGCTCACCAGCAATCGCTGGCCAGTCTTATCCTGCCCGGCACGCTTGACCACCAGGCCATCGTCTGTGCGGACAACGTAAATCCTGTCCTTGCGCCAGTCCGTGCGCAGGCGGTTAAGCAGTATCTTCGACCCCGCCATCAGGGTCGGCTCCATACTCTCACCCCGCCACCCCGATAACAGTGCATTGGGTGGCATCCAACCCATGCTCGTCCAACCAGTCACGGCGGAACCATAGCTGACCGATGGTCTGCTCCAGATCAATCCCCATGCCACCGCCTGCGGCGGCCTTGACCTCCACCACAGGCACTGGCCTGGCCGCTGGCGGCGTATCAGTATCCTCAGCCACCACAGCATCGCCCAGCAGGGCATCACGTAGATCGTCAGGGATGGGATCACCGCCCGCTTCATGCACCGCCCGCACCAGGCCCCCGGGTGTGATCTTCAACGGCGGTTCGTTCATTCGCCACCGGGGCATCGGCAGTCGGCAGCGTTGCTACCTGCCCATCTGCACCCGATTCTCCACGGGGCGGGTTTTTCTTATACACATCACCCGGCTTGGGCGAGTTACGCCAGGTATCGCCGATAGGATTATTGAGAATGTTTTGACCAAATTGGAAATTAATATCTAGCACCTTTGCCAGCCTGATAAGTGAATCAACTTTTGGAGTGTGTCCATTGAGTATGTTTTTTATAAGGCTGGGGTTACCACATGCCAAGCGTGAAGCTGCTGCTGCACTTAGGTCTTTATTTAAAAGCCCTTGCTCTATCTCTGCCTGTATATCTGAAAGCTCCATTTTCTGATTTTAGCTATTTATAGCTAGATATAAAGTTATTTTTAAAAATAGCCATATATAGCTTGATGATGCAAGGATCATTACCTATGATGTGGCCATGAATAGCTATAACCTGGTAAAACTTGCTAATTTGTATGGTGATTATAAGAAGATCACTCATTGGGCTGTTTCCTATCGGATTATGGGTAAGGGTGACTTATTCAAAAGATTGCGAGAAGGAAAAGGAATAACCATCGCAACCTATAACCGCGTTCTCCAATGGTTTTCTGACAACTGGCCTGTCGACCTAGCCTGGCCTACTGGCATCCCCCGCCCGGCCCCTGCGCTGGATTCACCCGCCGAGGCGCTGGTCTGATGCATGCCGCCCGTCTGTCATCCTCATCAAGGCTCAAGCGCGTGCATACGCTGCTGGCCGACCACAAAGAGCGTTCTACCGTACAGATTATCCAGGCCGCCCAGGTGTGTGCGGTGAACTCCATCATCGCTGAGTTGCGGGCTAACGGAGCCGAGATTGTCTGTCGCCAGTGGGTTGACCCAGCCACAGGCCAGCGCCTGTGGCTGTACCAGATGCGCCAACCGGCACCGATGCCGGAGGTGGTGGCATGATCTACCTGCACCCGGCATCAAGCGGCTCCCCGGAACGTATCCAGGCGGTGCAGGCCGCCACGGGCTTAACGGCCATCCTCCGCGACGGCCAGGTGCTTTTACAACCGCAGAGAGACCCCTCTGGTGCTTCGGCACCTTCGCTCACCGCACCGGGCCTGCCTGTGCGTGCCCGCACGCAGACAGGTCAGACGTCCCCGAGCGATACAGCGCCCGGTGCGGTGGGTGTTTTATGTACAGGAAGTACGGTATGCCGCGGGCGCAGGGACGCGCAGGAGCGGCGCTATACAGAAGAAGACACTCATGCCGAATAAAGCGCTCGCCAGGAACATCACCCCGCCGAAGCACGTGGCGGCCTTTCTCGACCAGCTAGACCTTTTGCCCCCCTGCCTGAGATGCTCAGCCTTCCGGCGAAGGAGAGGCAATACCACGCCAAGCTGGGCGACAACCTGGAATTGGCGGGGGTTCTTTATAAGGGTTTTGCCCTGATGGGTTTGAAAGAAGAATTAGGACACGGCGGGTTTATGGCGGCGTTGGCGGAAATTGGCATCGGCAAAGATGCTGCATCTCGGGCCACAAACCTGGCCCGATTATCGATACGGGTCAGCGCATCAAATTTCGCAACATTGCGAACTTTAGAACCGAGCAAATTGCAGCTCTTGGTGAGCTGGTCTGATGATGAGATCGCTGGCTTTTGTGACGGCGAAACAATCAACGGCATCCGGTTTAAGGATGCCGGTTTATCTTCGGTGCGTGAACTCAGCGCGACAATCAAAGAAGCCCAGGAGGCCGATGTCCAGAAGCAGATCGACAAGCTCACGCAGGAAAAGAACAACCTCACTGCGCGGCTGCAAGACAAGGACAACAGGATTCGGGAGTTAAGGCGCAGCCGAGGTGAGACCCCCGCTCACAGCTTCCCGGACTTTGTGACCACCACTCGAGCGGAGGCCAATGCGGCGGCGGAGAAGGTGGGCTTGTGCCTGGATGATATGACGGCCTTGCAGGCTGAGCTGATCCGCCTTTGGCCATTGCAGCGTAACGATGAGCGTTTTGCGTGAGTACTGGCATATCGCCGCCTCGGCGGTGTACTACCAGAGTCGGGCGATGGTGGCCCAGGCCACGGCCCTGTTGATGCGCCTGGAGGCGGAATTGCCTGAGAGCGTGACCGGTGAGCTGGTGGGTGAGTATCTCTACAGCGAGGCCGAGGTCAGGCAGGCGATCGCTGATCGCAATCTCATCATCCAACTGCACAATCACGAGAAGATCTGCCGTGAGAATGGCCGTCATCAGGCCCGTGGACGGCGTGGTCGACCCAGGAAGGCGAGGGTCTAGGTGATGCCGGAATGGGCGAAGGTGCTCAAGCTGCCGGAACCGACATCGGCAGGCGTTGCACTGAGCCCGTCGGCGCAGGCGAGCCCGGCGCCGGTCGACCGGCTATCGCGTCTCAATGACCAGCAACGCCAGCGGGTCATGTTGCGCCAGCAGTTGGTGACGCGGGTGCTGGCCGAGCGTGAGGGCGGCGTCTCGATCCGAGTAGCGGCCAGGAACCTGATTGCGGCGATTGCCTCTGGCCAGGCGAGTGAGGCGACGATCGGTGCGGCTAAGCGTCTGGCCAAGGGTGGCAAGGCCACGCCCAGTCATCAGGCGCTGGAGCGTTGGGTGAGCGCC
>CBDAQR010000010.1:0-8002 GCA_965199055.1 Halieaceae bacterium | reverse complement strand
CCGAAATCCTTTTTCAATGTGCCAGTGATGCGGGCATGTTGGGTGTTCTGACGATCCTGCAAAAACTGTCGCATGGCGCGCGATCCTTCTTCGCCACCTTCCCCTGCAAGGGCAGTCATGTTTCGACCTTCAACGCCCAACGTGTCCGCTATGGTATAGGGTGATCCTGTCTTTTCGGCAGCCTGTAGCTCGCGCATAATCTGGTCAGAATCCTTACCCTCCTTTCGCATACCGGCGACCAACTCACGGGCAGCTTTGCGATACCCTGAGGGAAGATTTTCCATCCACCCACGTATCGACTCTACACCTTTCTTGGGGATGTAACTCAAAGGTATTGAGGCCAGACCAGTCGCCGCCCCTATTGCGCCTCCTACACCCATCTCTTCAAGCGCATCTTCCAGTTCCGGTGCATTGCCCAGTCCCGCCAATGCGCCGCCTGCAGCACCTAGCCCTGTAAGACCTTTCCACCCCAGTTGTCCCATCTGCGCGACTCTGCCCAAAGGTGACAGTGCACCCGCTATTTCAGCGGTTAGTGCGGTGCCCGGGTGCGCGTTACTGAATGCGCCCATCTGACCGCGTTTAAAGTCCCGTGCTGCACGATAGCGTTCGGAGAAGGGTTGGGAGTAGTCGAACCAGTCGCCATCGAGGGTCTGTCCCAAAAGCGCCGCTTTACCCCCTTCTATCTCATCAGTGTGACCGAATGTCACGCCTGAGGTAAACGCATCCACTAGTCCGCCAGCGATGCTTTGACCGAATTCACCGCCTCGTTGGTTAGCTGTTTGCGTCGCTACTTTTTTCCGGGCCCTTTGCAGAATTTCTCTTTGTTTATCTGTTAATTCTGTCATGGTGACACCTGTAGTGGTCAATCGAGAGTATTGTCAAAAGGGTTTCTAGTCCTGAGCAGGTCTTTGAAATCCAGCTTGTCCCTAACGTTCATCGCATCCCAATCCTCCTGCCGTATATTTTCCGGCTTATCGAGCGAATCTACCCCGTAAACTATTCGCGCAAATTCATTTACGAAGCGGTTAAGGTTTTTTCTGAAATCGGATTCACCTATTGTCTGAACCAATGCGCCGTACAGTTTCTCAAGTCGCTCATGCTCGCCAATAGTCACCTGGCCTAGCGCGCCACCCGTGGGGGATATAAAGCGCATGTCGGACAAAGCGTCCCTGCCAGTTCGCGCGTTGATAGTTAGCAGGGTTTGCTGGATAAAGTGCGCATCCGTGCCGCCGTAATCCTGTAATATCTGCCCTCCTAATCCTGTATCAGGCAGTAGGCCAGAATCGAGTTTTTCAAAGATGCGGAACACGTCATCAATGACAATACGCCCACTGGCCGCTTCACGGGCTTCTGCTGACGCAAACCGCTTCTTGCGCTGCTCCAGCATCATTGCAGCCTCTTCCTGCTCTAGTGCTTGTTCACTGCCGGGGATAGCGACCAGTTCTGGCAACCTTTCTTCATTTAGCACGATCTGGTTCTGATCATCACGACGATAAGTGAAACCAGTAGGAGCCTCAGGCCATGGCGAGCCGGTATCAGTCGTGTATTCACTGTTTTTAAGTCTTATATAATCGTCAATGGTGCCTTTATAGCCCAGACGTTCAGCATCGCGGAATTCCTGCGTCAGAGCAGGAGGGGCTATCTTGTTCTGGTACTCGACAAATGAGGTATTCGGATCGAGACCGCCTTTCGTTATCGCGAACACGTAATCCTGCATACGGGCAGTAGGGCTAGAGGGGTCTAATTGATTCATGTAGTCAACAAATGAGGTATTCGGATCAAGGAGACCTTCCGCTATCGCAAACCGATAGTTCTGTATATCTTCGGTGGGGGGCTGTACCGAATTCTGCTGGTTGTACTGATTAAGCAGCAGTTCTTTTGTTTCAGTTCTTACAACTGGCGATTCGATAATCGCCTGCAAACGCTCAGGGGTGAGCTGTCCGGCTCTTAGGCGATCTGCCCCAGACCGAGGAGTAGCTGAAGCCCTTTTTTTTTTTTTCGGTGTCTCCAGTGCCCATACCCCCCATCGAGGCCAGAGGGTCAATCCCCGCGCCTGAGGGGGTGCCGCGGAGCATTTCGCCAATATATGAGCCCATGCTGGCAGCGTCTATAGGGAGGTTTTCGATACTGGGGGTGCCGCTCATACCGGGCATCGAGGCCATGGGATCAACACCCACACCCCCCATTGCGGCCATGGCCTGCTCTTCTTCGGCGCGTTTTTGGGCCAGAAGTCGTCCTTCTGCCAGTGCGGCAAAGGTGTCGTCAGCGCCATTATCGCCTGCCAGTATCTGCCCCAAGCCATACAGTGCCTGGGTGCGCTGCGGCGTAAAAAAATCCAGTAATCCAGCCATGTTATTTACCTATAATCGAGCTTATTCAAATAAGTTACCTAAACCCGCAATGCTTTTCAGGCTTTGCCCCAGTGCACTCACTGCGCTGGGGCGATTGATGGCGGTAAGATCACCCGTACCTACAGTGGATGATAGCCCGGTAGTGCCCAGTCCTGCCAGCGGGCTGATCAGGGACAGATAGCGGGCCAGTTCTTCAAAGCTCGCAGCCTGTTCTTCATTGTGCTTCTGCACCATCGCATTGATGATCTCCTGATCTCTGGCGGTCTGCTGCGAACCAATATTGGCCAGTGCGTTAATGCGGTTTGATTCGATCTCATCCTTGAGCTGCCCGACGCCCAGCAGGCGATTAATCGAGTCTATGGTGAACTGATCCTGTTCCTGCCCGATACTACGCAACTGATTCAGTCGGTTTTGGGCGAAAGTGTCGCCGTAGCGGCCCGCCTCACGCAAGGCCGCCAACTTGCTGATATCGAACGCCTCGGCCTGACGGCCCAGCGATTGCAGAGCGTTCAAACGGGTCTGGTTGAAACAGGTCTATGTTCACGTCCGGCCTGTGCTATCTCACCGCGCTGCGTCTGGTCAAACGCCTCGGCCTGCTGAGCGGCCCAGCGATTGCAGAGCGTGCGTCAAACGGGTCTGGTTGAACAGGTCTTGTTCACGTCCGGCCTCATCTCACCGCGCTGCGTCTGGTCAAACGCCTCGACCTGACCTCTGGTTAAACAGGTCCTGTTCACGTCCGGCCTGTGCTATCTCACCGCGCTCAAACGCCTCGACCTGACCGCCCAGCGATTGGCCTGCGCTGCGTCTGGTCAAACGCCTCGACCTGACCGCCCAGCGATTGTAGGGCGTTCAAACGGGTCTGGTTAACAGGTCTCGCTCACGTCCGGCCTGTGCTATCTCACCGCGCTCACGCCTCGCCCAGCGATTGTAGAGCTGCGTCCGGCCTGTGCTATCTCACCACGCTGCGTGGTCAAACGCCTCGGCCTGACGTCCGGCCTGTGCTATCTCACCGGCCCAGCGATTGCAGAGCGTTCAAACGGGTCTGGTTAAACAGGTCTATGTTCACGTCCGGCCTGTGCTATCTCACCGCGCTGCGTCTGGTCAAACGCCTCGACCTGACCGCCCAGCGATTGTAGGGCGTTCAAACGGGTCTGGTTGAACAGGTCTCGCTCACGTCCGGCCTGTGCTATCTCACCGCGCTGCGTCTGGTCGAACGCCTCGACCTGACCGCCCAGCGATTGTAGAGCGTTCAAACGGGTCTGGTTGAACAGGTCTCGCTCACGTCCGGCCTGTGCTATCTCACCACGCTGCGTCTGGTCGAACGCTTCCTGTTGCTGACCAATACTGCTCAACGCCGCAATCTGGTCACGGTTAAACGCCTCTTCACTCTCGCCCAGACCGTACAGCGTCTGTCCGGGGGTGTAGGCCGCACGATCCAGTGTCGGGGCCAGATTGGCCGCCGACAGGGCGCGATCCAGCCCGCGCTGCCTAAAATCGTACTCATAAGGGGCCAGTGTCGAGGCTACCGCCTCACCGGCAGCGCGGCCTATGTAATCCTGTGCCATGGAGGAGTTGAGCAGTCCAGCACGTGAGAACGTAGCGGCGGCGGCGGGTACGGCATCAGCCAGCGCGTCCTTGACCAGCGTGTTGTAAAACAGGCCGCTGTCGCCACCCGGGTTTAACAGGTCTGTCAGCGTGTTTCTGGCGGTAGCGGCGACCTGCGGCCCCTGCGCTGCCTGCCGTAACAGGCCTGCACCCAGCTGTGTGTCACCTGAACGGCCGAAATCGCGCACATTTTGAAAAGCCTGAAGACTGTCGGGCGAGAAGGTGTCGCTGCGGGCGCGGGCCAGTGCCTCGCGCGTTGGTGCGGACTGGGTCAGATCGCGCTGGCCTGTCAGCGCCAATCCAGTGGCGTCCGATAGCGTGTCGCTGCGGGCGCGGGCCAGTGCTTCGCGCGTTGGCGCGGACTGGGTCAGATCGCGCTGGCCTGTCAGCGCCAGACCGGTGGCGTCTGATAGCGTGTCGCTGCGGGCGCGGGCCAGTGCTTCGCGCGTCGGCGCGGACTGGGTCAGATCGCGCTGGCCTGTCAGCGCCAATCCAGTGGCGTCCGATAGCGTGTCGCTGCGGGCGCGGGCCAGTGCCTCGCGCGTTGGCGCGGACTGGGTCAGATCGCGCTGGCCTGTCAGCGCCAATCCAGTGGCGTCCGATAGCGTGTCGCTGCGGGCGCGGGCCAGTGCCTCGCGCGTTGGCGCGGACTGGGTCAGATCGCGCTGGCCTGTCAGCGCCAATCCAGTGGCGTCCGATAGCGTGTCGCTGCGGGCGCGGGCCAGTGCCTCGCGCGTTGGCGCGGACTGGGTCAGATCGCGCTGGCCTGTCAGCGCCAATCCAGTGGCGTCCGATAGCGTGTCGCTGCGGGCGCGGGCCAGTGCCTCGCGCGTTGGCGCGGACTGGGTCAGATCGCGCTGGCCTGTCAGCGCCAATCCAGTGGCGTCCGATAGCGTGTCGCTGCGGGCGCGGGCCAGTGCCTCGCGCGTTGGCGCGGACTGGGTCAGATCGCGCTGGCCTGTCAGCGCCAATCCAGTGGCGTCCGATAGCGTGTGCTGCGGGCGCGGGCCAGTGCCTCGCGCGTTGGCGCGGACTGGGTCAGATCGCGCTGGCCTGTCAGCGCCAATCCAGTGGCGCCCGATAGCGTGTCGCTGCGGGCGCGGGCCAGTGCTTCGCGCGTCGGCGCGGACTGGGTCAGATCGCGCTGGCCTGTCAGCGCCAATCCAGTGGCGCCCGATAGCGTGTCGCTGCGGGCGCGGGCCAGTGCTTCGCGCGTCGGCGCGGACTGGGTCAGATCGCGCTGGCCTGTCAGCGCCAATCCAGTGGCGCCCGATAGCGTGTCGCTGCGGGCGCGGGCCAGTGCTTCGCGCGTCGGCGCGGACTGGGTCAGATCGCGCTGGCCTGTCAGCGCCAATCCAGTGGCGCCCGATAGCGTGTCGCTGCGGGCGCGGGCCAGTGCTTCGCGCGTCGGCGCGGACTGGGTCAGATCGCGCTGGCCTGTCAGCGCCAATCCAGTGGCGCCCGATAGCGTGTCGCTGCGGGCGCGGGCCAGTGCTTCGCGCGTCGGCGCGGACTGGGTCAGATCGCGCTGGCCTGTCAGCGCCAATCCAGTGGCGTCTGACGGTGCCAGACCAAAAGCCTGTCTGTCCGCCAGAAGCGTCCCCACGCCCGGTTTAAGCCCTTTCACGCCACGATAGGCGTTACGGGTATCCAGAGAGGGCTTCAGGTTAAAACTCCGTGCAAAGGCTTCTGTGAGCTCTGCGGGGATACCGCGGTTTCGAATGCGCTCAAACGCCGCACGGGTGTCATCGCTGAAATCCGCAATGCGGTTAGGTTCGAACGACGTGTAGAAGAAATCTTCCTTGTCAGCCTGTTTAGCGGCCTGTGCCTGCTGTTTAGCGGCCTGTGCCTGCTGTTCAGCGGTCTGTGTCGTCGGTGCTGGTGCAGTCGGCGCAGGGGGAGTGAGCGGTGCAGGGGTAGCCCGCGGTTCGATGCCCGCTTCACCCGCCAGCCGCCGTTTGGCCTCATCAATCCGGCGCTGTACCTCAGGTGTGATGAACGGTGCAGTCGTCAGGGTCGTCGGCGCAGGGGGAGTGAACGGTGCAGTCGTCAGGGTCGTCGGCGCAGGGGGAGTGAACGGTGCAGTCGTCAGGGTCGTCGGCGCAGGGGGAGTGAGCGGTGCAGTCGGCGCAGGGGGAGTGAACGGTGCAGGGGTAGCCGGTTCGATGCCCGCTTCACCCGCCAGCCGCCGTTTGGCCTCATCAATCTGGCGCTGTACCTCAGGTGTGATATTTAGACCAGGGTCATTCGCTAAAAAATTAAAGCCCGCATTGTTGTTGGGGAGTGGTCGTATAAACCCACCACCGCGATTGGCACCGCTTTTACGGTTTCGTTCGGCTCTGGTCGGTAGAAATTGGGACATCAATTACCCCGGGGCAGCAATGCCTTGAAGACGTTTAATGGCTTCCGCAATGGAAGGGTCTTGCAACAGGGGGTTATACACCTGCGGTACAATAGGGGCGTAACGGTACGGCTGGGCACCGAACGGCAGTGCCTGATCGTATAGGGGATTGACCGGCGCGCCCTGTGGTCGGTTTCGTTGACTCTGTATGCGCCTGACATGATTCCGACCGCTCAAAAAGTTGTTCTGGTTTAACAGGCCTGCCAGTCCACCAATAGGCACACCCCCACTGGCCGCCGAGAACGGGTCTCCGGGTACCATGGGCGAACCACTGAAGCGTCTGAAAATCTCTGACAGCCCGTGTTTTAGATACGGTACCGCCGGTTCCCATGGGCCCGTTTGCTCGTTCGTCTCTTGTTCCGACTTTTTTTTCTCTTTTTTCTTGTTCGAAAACCAGTCCAAAGACATTATTCTGCCTCCTCTTTCGCCGCCGCTTCCACTGCGTTCCAGTACGCTTCTGTCCAATATCGGTCATTTGTATAGTCCAGTGGTAGGGTATCGCTGTGCGTTTTCAGCCTATTCGCAAACAAAGTCATCTTCGAAATATGATTATGCATCCGTCTGAACACCTTGTTGGCCCCGAAAAACTGGTTAAGATTATACTCCTCACCGGCTTTAAACTGTATCAGCTGGCCCGGGGAGGGCTCATAGGCCAGCAAATCCGTATTGCCCTCATCCAATAACGTGACAATACCCTGTATTTTCAGTAAGTGCGCATCGCTGCAACTGTAGCGAACATCATTGAACACAAACCCTTCATCGATGCGCCGGCGTCTCTCCTGATCGACCATCGCGGGGGTGACGATCTCGGGGATGGCGGGGCGGATCGGAAGATCAAGTGCATCAAGCTGTTTAAAAATCTCCTGTCCGTGTGTCTCGCTGTCGAGCTCGCTAGCGGTGAACGGAATCCAGCCCAGTTCAGGGTGTTCCCACTCACAATCAATAGAGCCGTTAAGGTTGCGAATGGCGTTTTTCAGTGTGTAGTCCGTCATTACGCGGTTCTTAAAAATAGTCCGTTTTCAAGGTTGCCCGCTCCGCTTGGTGCACCTAAAAACCGCCATGTACCGGGTAAAACGGGATCGTTACCCGATACTTGGCCCGGGCGACGTATGCGCAAGGCGCTGCCCTGAAAAGAATCACCCGGCCTATCGTTAGCGTCCAGTAAATCAGTAACTAGACCATTTTGGGTAGCTACTATCACATAGCTACCGATACTCGTCGCCGAAGCTGGCACGCTTAGATTAACATCCGATCCCAGTTTAGCCATCGTTACCGCGCCATCCGCTATCCGGTCCGTGTTAACAGCCAGCGGAGCAATTCGGTCTCTCGTTACGGCCAAGCTGCTAATATTTGAAGTTTGTACCGCATTCAAACCAAGCTTGCTTGTGCTAACTGCCCTATTAGCGATCTTGACATTCGTTACTGCGTCATCAGCAATTTTGGAAGTTTCTACTGCACCATCGGCTATTTTGGGTGTCGTTACCGCGTTAGTAGCAATTTTGCCGGTGGTGACTGCGTTTGAAGCCAGTTTGGAAGTCGTCGCCGCCTGATCTGCTATCTTGGTAGTCACAACAGCGTTGTCGGCAATCTTGGGCGTGGTAACGGCGTTGTCATTGATACTCGGTGTGAGTACCGCGTTCAGCCC
>CBDAQR010000009.1:0-16841 GCA_965199055.1 Halieaceae bacterium | reverse complement strand
TGCTCTCGGGGTTGATCAAGCTGCGACCGCCAAAGCCAAAGCGGAGCTGCAGGCGGCGCAGATCGACCTGAACTACACCGACATCTTCAGCCCGCTTGATGGTCGCATTGGAATCAGCGCCATCGATACCGGCAACGTTGTCGGCCCCGACAGCGGCGTTCTCGCGACAATCAATAGCGTCGATCCGGTCCACGTGGTTTTCTTCATCAGCGAAATTGAGCTGCTGGACGAACAGCGCAAGGGATTAATTGCCGGCAATACATCGTCTCTGAGTGCCAGAATCACTCTGGCTGACGGGAAATACTACGGAGAAGTCGGAACGGTCAGCTACGTCGATATTGTGGTGCAGCAGGCCACCGACACAATCAAGCTGCGGGCCACTTTCGCCAATCCGGACGCTGTTCTCATACCGGGGCAATTCGTGACCATTCAGCTCGAAGACCCTAGCGCGAAACCCGTTATCACTGTGCCGCAGGCGGCGCTGCAACTCGACAAGGAGGGACATTTTGTCTTTGTGGTTGACGACAAGGATGTTGCTGAGCGGCGCGACGTGACCCTCGGCGCCCAGCTTGCCGGCAATTGGATTGTGGAGAAGGGCCTAAAGGCTGGTGAGCAGGTGATTGTCGAAGGGCTGCAGAAGGTTCACGAGGGCGGTCAGGTCAAACCGCATGCGGTCGAGGGCCAAAAGCAGGGATGATCTCCGACTATTTCATCGATCGACCCAAATTCGCGATTGTTATTGCCGTCGTCACCGTCATTATTGGCCTGATCGCCATCCGACTCATCCCGGTTTCGCAGTATCCCGATATCGCTCCACCCGAAGTCTATGTTTCGACGAGCTATCCGGGTGCAAACGCAGCGCTGGTTCAAAAAGCGGTGGCAACACCGCTGGAAGAGCAGATCAACGGCGTCGAGGGCATGATCTACATGTCCTCATCAAGCGGCAATGACGGCAGCTACGGGCTCCGAGTGACCTTCGAAATAGGCACCGATCCTGACATTGCTGCGGTCAATGTGCAAAACCGCATAGCGCTTGCCAATCCGGTTCTTCCCGCCTCCGTTTTGCAGCAGGGGGTTCAAACGTCGAAGCGGTACGGCGACATGATGCTGGTGATCAACCTGCTGTCGCCGGACAAATCCCGGGACGCGTTGTTCTTGAGCAACTACGCTACCGACTTTGTACAGGATCCGCTGAGCCGAATAGACGGGGTCGGAACGGTCAGTCAGCTGGGTGCGCTGGAATACAGCATGCGTATCTGGATGCAGCCGCGAAGGATGGCTGCTCTCGGCATCACAGCGAGTGACCTTTCGACAGCAATAGAAAACCAGAATGTCGAGGCTGCGGCCGGGCAGGTCGGTGCGCCGCCTTTCGGGAGCACTCGGCCCGATTTTCAGTTCACACTGGAAGCAAAGGGGCTTCTGGACACCGTGGAGGAGTTCGAGAGCATCATCGTCTCTTCCAACACGGACGGATCGCTGGTCCGCTTGAAGGATATCGCCCGAGTCGAACTTGGCGCGGAAAACTACTCTGCTTCGTCGAAATACAACAACCAGGAAACGGCTGCCGTCGCGATCTACCAGGCAAGCGGAGCCAACGCCCTTCAGGTTGCCGATCAGGTCTTTGCCGAACTGGAAAAACTGGCCAAGAAGTTTCCATCAGGCGTCAGTTACGAAATAGCCTATGACGTAACGACATCCGTCAGGATCTCGATCGACGACATAATTTTTACGCTCGGAATGACCGGGTTGCTGGTGATCGGCGTTACTTTTCTGTTTCTGCTCAGTGCTCGTGCGATTCTCATTCCCGCCATAGCAATCCCGGTGTCGCTTTTGGGCGCTGTCGCGATGATCTATTTGATTGGCTTCAGCGCCAACATGATTACGCTTCTGGCCATTGTTCTGGCCATCACTCTGGTCGTCGACGACGCCATCGTGATCATCGAGAACACCGAACGCATCATGGAAGAGGAGGGGCTCGATCCGCGGGAGGCGACGCGCAAGGCCCTTCACCAGGTGACGCGGCCAATCATTGCGACGACTTTCGTCCTGGCAGCGGTATTCGTGCCGGTGTGCTTTTTTCCGGGGATCACGGGGAAGATCTACCTGGAGTTCGCGCTGACAATCGTCTTCGCGTTTGCACTATCAGCCATCAACGCGCTGACGCTGGGACCTGCCCTTTGTGCCAGCCTGCTCAGTCGGTCGACGGGCAAGCCGGCTGGGCCGTTGCGCCTGATACCACGCCTCACGGAGAGCGTACGAGATCTTTATGCCGGGGTGGTTGGATTTCTGCTGCGACACATGGCCTTTGCGATGGTGATCGTACTCGCCTTCGCCGCCGGCACGGTTTACATGTTTCGAACCATTCCAACTGGGTTTCTACCAACTGAAGACAATGGCGTTCTGATAGCCAGCATTCAGTTGCCTGACGGCGCATCGCTGTGGCGTACGCAGGCTGTGCTGGAAAAAGTTACCGACATTGCGCAGGCCACCCCGGGGGTCGAAACCGTAACGACGGTTTCCGGTTTCAGCGTCATCACCGGGTCGCAATCAAACGGCGGCATGGCGATCTTGCGCCTCGAGCCCTGGGACGAGCGAAAGACCCCTGAACTGCAATGGCAAAGCATCGTCGCCAATCTAAGATCCGGAATCAACGCGCTGCCTGAGGCGACAGGGTTCGTGTTTCCGATCCCGTCAATCCACGGCCTGGGGTCGACGGGGGGCATTTCCGCTCAATTGCTCAACTATTCCGGTGATGATGTCGACAAGTTGGAGGCCGCCAAGAACGCCTTTCTGACAGCCTTGAACGGTGAATCCCCCCGTTTCCGCTCCGAGGTGCACCACCGCCAGGCCCTTTTTGAAATGAGGGCGCAAGCCCGAATGAAAAAAGGGCCTGGCGGTGAAAATTTCGACAGGCGGAGCCTGCGATGACTTGAATCGCCGTTACCAATACCCCTACAGCAGAATTGCGCACATGCGCAATCGCCTCTCCGAACAGGCCGTGCCGAAGAGAGATTTCGCACTCTGCGCATCCCAGGTTTGAGAGCGATCATGGCGGTGCCTGCGCATCTCTGAAGACCTCCTCCGGCGTCCGGAACCCGAGTGCCTTGCGCGGCCGTGAGTTGAGTAGATCCTCCACCGCCTGGACCTCGGCATCGGTCACAGACCGGAAATCCGTGCCTTTCGGCAGATACTGGCGAACCAGCCCGTTGGTGTGTTCGTTCAGTCCGCGCTCCCATGAGTGGTAAGGCCGGGCAAAATAGAACTTGGCATCAAGCGCCTTGGATAGGCTGCTGTGGCCTGCGAATTCCTTGCCATTGTCCGCAGTGATCGTGTGAACCAGGTGCCGATCCCCCTCCAGCCGGCGTATGAGCGCAGCTCCGACCTCTTCAGCCGTTTTCCTGTCGACCCTTGCCAAGCGGGTCATCTTCGAAGCGCGGTCCACCACCGAAGCCACTGCGCCGCTTTGACCTGCACCGACAATCGTGTCCGCCTCCCAGTCACCGATCCGCGACTTCTGTTCGACGATCGCAGGCCGCTCACTGATATCGACACGACCGGGAATGCGTCCCCGCCCGGCGTGGCGGCCGCCGCGCCAGTTCGGTTTCTTTCCCCGCCGCCGCAGCAGCTTGTATAGGCTGCCACCAGCCTTGCGGTCCGTGCGGACGTATTCGTAGATCCGCATCCGCCCCACCATGACTTGGCCTTCCAGAAGCAGCCGACCCGAAATTTGCTCGGGGCTCCAGCCAGCTGCCAACTTCTCCTCGACCAATTGCCATAGGGCGGGTGTCATCTTCCTCGGCACCGATGACGCCCTGTGGCGGCGTTCTGTTGCCTTGTTATGAGCCTGTTTGTACCGGTAGCCACGGCCGCCGCTGTTGCGCTGCATCTCTCGACGGATTGTCGTGTGATGGCGTCCGAGCTCACGCCCAATGTCTCTCTGCGAGAGGCCGCTTTTCTTCAGCCCCCAAATCTGGCAACGTTCATCTTGGGTCAGGTGATGGTAGCCGCGAGGCATAGGCGAATCTCCTTTTACAAGATTCTCGCCATCGCCTGGCCCGCCCGCAAGGAAGAACGCTCATCACGCTGCCGTTTTCGCTGGTGCACTTCGGAGTGGCACGGGGGTCCGAATTCAGCCAGGTCTACAGCAGCTTTTCAGCAAATTCGCCACAGTACTTTCTCTCGGTCGATCGCGATCGTGCGGAGACATTGGGCGTCGATATCAGTGATATATTCACAGCGTTGCAAGCGCACCTGAGCTCGCTTTACGTCAACAATTTCATCAAGGATGGCCGCGTTTACTGGGTGGTGATTTCGGCGGACGCCGACTACCGCCATTCACTGGAGAATATCGAGGACATCTACGTCAAGAATGCCGATGGCGACAGTTTTCCGCTGCGGGTGCTGATCAGCCGGCAGCCGACGCTCGGGCCGGAAACGATTGAGCGTTACAATCTGTTTGAAGCTGCCTCTATCAGCGGGCAATTGCCGGATGGGGTCAGTTCCGGTGAAGCGATTGCCGCCATGCAGGCAATCGCCGACAAAACGTTGCCAGACGACTTCGGCATAGCCTGGACCGGCGTCACGTTGCAGGAAGTTGAGGCCGGAGAGTTGGTGACCTACATATTGGTTCTTGCCGTCCTCTTCGCCTACTTGTGCATGGTCGCCCAATATGAGAGCTGGACCTTGCCGATGTCGGTTATGGCGTCGACGATCTTCGCTGTTTTCGGAGCGTTGCTTCCGCTGACCTTCGTGGCTTCGCTCGACAACAACATCTACACCCAGATCGGCATGGTGCTGCTGATCGGGCTGGCTGCAAAAAAAGCGATCATGGTGGTCGAGTTTGCGAAGGAGGCTCGCGAAAATGGAGCCGACATCCACGAAGCTGCCATAGCCGCGGCCAGACTGCGCTTTCGCCCCGTAACGATGACCGGATTGTGCTTCATTGTCGGAGTGCTTCCGCTGGTGCTGTCGAGCGGAGCAGGGGCAGCCGGTCGTATGTCCATCGGGTACCCGGTCTTCTTTGGTATGATCATCGACAGCACGGTCGGTCTGCTCATGATCCCGGTCTTGTATGCCTTCTTCCAGACGGTGCGCGAAAAGGTTCGGGCCCGGTTCAGGCCGGGTCACGAGCGTGAAAGCGCTGATGCGAGTTGAACTGCAGCCGGTCTGTAAGAGTGCTTTCGCGCGGTAACCCACGGCAAGGCGACACCAGGGGCTTGTCAGAGTTTTGCGATAAAGGTCTATTCTACCGCCGACGCAGGTGCGTCTTCACAGGCAGGAGCCCGCCATGAACAATCGCTTTCGCAATCTCGTTTTCGGATTGGCCTTTGCGATCATGGTTGGCTATGTGCTGCGCATCGGTAAGCCGATCTTCATCCCGGTCATGGCCGGGGTGATTTCGGTCTACGTCCTGTCCACCGCCGCGACTAGCCTGGGACGCGTTCCAGTCATCGGTTCGCTCATCCCACTGTGGTTGCGCCATGTCGTCGCCCTGCTGGTTTTTGTACTGTTTTGCGTGGTCATGGTTTTGCTGTTCGCAGCCAACATCCAGCAGGTCATCGCTCTCGCGCCCCGATACCAGGAAACGCTTCTCGCCTTCGTCACGGAGATTGCCACACTCCTGGGTGTCGATGACGAACCGTCCTGGGCCACGATCCGCAACCTTGTACTGGGCGAAATCGATTTGCAGAAGCTGGTTGGAACCACGGTGACGTCCGTTTCCTTCCTGGGTGGTCAGGTGTTCGTCGTGTTCCTCTATGCCAGTTTCCTGATGGCCGAGCGTCTTCATTTCAGCCGCAAAATCGTCATTGCCGCCGGTACCCAGGCTGACGCCAAACGGGCAATGGAAGTGGTCGGTCACATCAACCAGCGGATCGGCGAGTATCTGACGGTCAAAACCCTGGTCAACATCATGCTTGGCTTGATCAGTTACATTGCCATGCGGGTGATCGGGGTTGATTTTGCCGGCTTCTTTGCCGTGACCATCGGCTTCCTGAACTACATCCCCTATGTTGGTTCCATGGTCGGTGTGGCCTTCCCGGTTTTGCTGACGGCTGCGCAGTTCGGCTCGATCGATACGATTCTCATTGTCCTGATCAGCCTGACTGCATCACAGATTTTCATTGGCGGGTTCGTGGAGCCGAGGATGTTCGGACGGTCACTGAATCTGAGCCCGTTCGTCGTGCTGGTGTCGCTGACCTTCTGGTACGCTCTTTGGGGACTCGCAGGCGCAATCCTCGCCGTGCCCATGACGGCGGCTGCAGTTATCGTTTTCTCTGCTTTTCAGCCGACCAAGCCGCTGGCTGTCTTGCTGTCGCAGGACGGTCGAATAGCTTTCAACGATCAGGACGCGACATCCCCCGGTACCGCGGCGGAAGCCAAAAAGGCGTAAGCCACTCTCCCTGGTGGGCCGGGTCGGTCATCAGGGATCTGCCGTTTCTTCCGCAATTTCGGCGCGGACGACTGATTGGATGACGGAAATCGTGCGGTCAAGATTGTGGCGACTGTTGCCATCGGAGCAGGTGGCGCCATCCAGGTAGCCGCCCGGTCCGTTATGGCCCATGCCAGGCATCGCGATCTTCTGAAACTTTCCCTGTTTGCGAGCGAGGTTCCAATAGGAACTTCCAAAGAGCCGCCAGCGGTGGATGAAGAATATTCCGCCGAGGCGTGCCACCTTGTCTATGGAGCCTTCGATATGGACGAGCCGGTCAAGTGCGGCCAATCCGGCGTGGGAAGACAGAACGCCACCCAACGAGATTAGAGTCAGGCGACTGCGAAACGCGGATTGCAGGAAGGGTGCGGCGCCCAGCGAAATTTCCGCACCACCGCTATAGCCAAGGAGGATGATCGGTTTGTGGACCGCCTCGGTGTATCCCCGGGCCACCAACTTGTCATGCATGGTCTCATAGGTGCCGGCGCTGTAGATAGGCCCGTAACGCCCGTCGGCAGCTACAAGCACCTGAAACATATTGCGAAGCCGGATCAGTGTCTTCGTGACCAGAGCCCGATGACGCCCGAGAAATCGCCAGAAACGGGCAAAAATCCGCTGACCGTTCAACGGGATACCGGCTGGTGAATAGGGGAAGAAATTGTCGATGACCGTGACCTCGGGAAGGGCACGTTTGAGCTCCTGGAGAAACTCACGCTCCATTTCCGGATGAACATCGCCGGCCATTGTGCCGATTCCTGTGACGTAAAAAAGGACGGCCTTCCCAATTGGTGGCGTAGGTGCCAGTGCTTGCCCTTCTTGCTCTCTTGTGTTTTCGTATCCTTCATCCGGGTTGGCGGTCCAGCGGGACCACCAGGTCATGGCCTCGAAGGGTGCCGTAATCAGCGATATGAACAAGGTGGCACCGAGCACCAGGAGCACGCCGAAGAAAAGCTGCCGCAGGTCGCTCACCGGCTCTTCACCTTCTGCTTGACGAAATCGAGAATCTGGTTCGATGAAAAGCGAGAGATCTCTCTGCTGGCATAGAGGAAACCGCCACTGCGGGCTGATCGACTGCGCGTGAAGAAAAATCTCTCGAGCAAGAGCGCCAGTGCCCATCCGGACAGGGCACAGATTGCAGCCGGTAGAAACGGCACCTGGGCGCCATAGAACATGCCGAACATCATGTTGAGGCTGGTCCAGCCGTAGAGGCCATACAGTATAATGATCCCGATACTTGGGAGGACCGCGAGGAAACCGAAAATCAGCGGCGCGGTGGCGATGAAAATGATCGACATGAAGTCCAGCGGAGAAATCGGCATGTCGAAGAGCAATCGAGCCACCAGAACGGACATGGCAATCCAAAGCCCCAGGCGTACCGTCAGCGACACGCCGCTGAACACCAGTCCAAGCACAAAGCCAATGGGCGAGGCCGACACCAGGAACAAAGCGAAACACTGGCCGAGCAACACCGACATGCCCGCCACGAAAACGATGATGATCGACGCCAGGCGGCTCTGGTCGTCCATCAGCGAGGTGTCGTAAACGGCTGGATCGAAGCTGAGGGCTCCGCCGATCAAAGTGTCTAGCTGCCGGAACAGTTCAGACCAGTCCATTGCACCGTCTTGAATATCGCAGGAGGTGTTGTTCAGAAGCTGGCGCATTTTTGCGACAAACACAATGCCGTCAGACTTCGGGGAACGATCTCTGTCCTGGAGCGCAAACCGTGTCTCGACCACAAGGAAGGATTGTATAAGTTCTCTGTTTGTTCTAAGGCTTGTTGCAACCAGGAGGGCATGGTGATGACCGATCAGAATGAAAAGTTTTTGCGTTTCAGAGCCTTGCACGAAAGGGACGGAGCATTTGTTGTCCCCAATCCGTGGAACGCCGGCTCTGCACTGATTCTCCAAAGCCTGGGATATGATGCGCTGGCGACCACATCTGCCGGTCTGGCTTTTTCGATCGGTGTTCGCGATTCGCAACTGACCATCAGTCGTCAGGAGATATTGGACAATGCGCGGGAAATTGTGGACGCCTGCGAATTGCCGGTTACGGCTGATCTGGAAGGTGGTTTCGGCGATGCGCCCGAGGATTGCGCCGAGACGATTCGACAGGCAATGGACATCGGCCTGGTCGGGGGCTCGATCGAGGATGCAAGTGGCGTTTCCGGTCATCCGATTTATGACTTCAGCCATGCGGTCGAACGGGTCGCAGCGGCAGCCGAAGCCTGCACCGGCAAACCCTTCCTGCTGACCGCAAGGGCGGAGAATTATCTCTACGGTGCCCGCGATCTCGACGATACCATCACACGGCTGCAGGCTTTCGAGGAGGTCGGGGCCGACGTGCTTTACGCTCCTGGCCTGCCCGACCTTGAAGCAATTCGCACGGTCTGTGCTTCGGTTGGCAAGCCGGTGAATGTGGTTATGGGATTGTCTGGTCCTTCATGGTCTGTTGCGCAACTGGCTGAAGCGGGTGTCAAACGTGTCAGCGTCGGCGGGTCATTCGCTCGGGCGGCTTTGGGCGGGTTTCTGCGCGCCGCCAATGAAGTTCGGGAGCAGGGGACGTTCAGCTATGCGGTTGAGGCGTTGCCGGATTCCGAAGCCAGACGATACATGCGAGCCAGCCGACCGTAACAGAGCTGCTGTCTCGATCCGGGAGACCACCCGAACAGTTCGCAGATCGGCCAGATACGGATTAGGCGTTCAAAAGCAGCGGGTTGATGCACCAACACCTGCATAGGCTTGGTGCAGTCAGGGTCTAGGCTATGATGCTGACCGAAAACGTCCTATTGTTCAAATAGCATCGCTAGCGTGGCGCGGTGCGTGCTCTCGCAGCAAACAACTCCTGAATTCGCTTTTCCTCAATCGGAGCATCGGCACCGGCATTCGATCCGGTTTTGTTGTGCGCTTGAGTTTTGCTTGTTTCGTGGGTGTCGAACTCAAAGGACAATTTGATAAATGATGACCAAGATCCCGCTGGTCGGGGGGCGCGACGACGAAACCGTCCAGGTGCCGGCAATCACTGAAGAATTGTCGGCACCTCTGTTGCGTGACGCGGTGGTGCAAGCCGCTATTCGTGCTGGAGATGGGGACCTCGTAGAATATTTGAGACGGCAGGCGGAGAAGCACCCTAGTGCGTTTCTAACGCTTCTGGGAAAGGTGCTGCCGATGCAATTGACCGGTACCGATGGCGAGCTCGTCAAGACAAGGATCGCGTTCGAGATCGTCGATCCCGTTGGCCCGAGATGCCAGATTCCAAGTGAGATTGCGGAGCTATTGTCAAATCTGGTGTCCAAGCGCTCCTCATGCGGCGGCTTGATCCTGGTTTGATGTCTTGATGCCGTTGACGAAATTGACGCCCTGGAAGACCTCGGCGAGGTGAGCAAAGCCGCGCAGTTTGCGCCAGCTTTTTTCTGCGCATTGGCCGAGCTTGAACATCATGTGCAGCAGGCCGTCGCGGCTGAGGCAGCCTTTGGTCCGTTTGGTCCGGTGACGGATGGTGGCAAAGGCGCTTTCGATCGGGTTTGACGTGCGAATGCTCTGCCAATGCTGAGCCGGGAAGTCGTAGAAGGTCAGCAATTCGTCGCGGTCCTTGATCAGACATTCGGTGGTCTTGGGGTATTTTGCCTCGAAGGTCTTGATGAACAGATCGAATGCCTCGTGCGCGTCCGCGCGTGTCTCGGCCTGCCAAATGTCGTGCAGCATCTTCTTGGCCTTGGGCTGGGTCCGCTTGGGGAGGTAGTTCAGCACGTTGCCGGTCTTATGCACCCAGCACCGCTGTTGGCACGTCGTCGGAAAAACCTCCTCCAACGCGGCCCAGAACCCCATGGCCCCGTCGCCGGTGGCCAATTTCGGAGCGGCGAGCCCACGTGCCTTGAGGCCGAGAAGCACTTCGCGCCAGCTTTGCGTGCTTTCGCGAACACCGTCTTCGATGGCAAGAAAATGCTTCTCGCCCCGTGCGTTAACGCCAATGACAACGAGCACGCAGAGCCGGTCATCAGAGCCGCGCAACACGCTGTAAATGCCATCCGCCCAGACATAGACCCATTCGTCTCGGCTCAGATCGGCCTTGCGCCAGTCGTCGTACTCTGCTGCCCATTGGCTCTTCAGGCGCGAAATGGTCTTGGCAGAAAATCCGGTGGCCTCAGGGCCAAGTAGCATTTTGAGCGCCGCGCCCATTTCGCCCGTGGAGATGCCCTTCAGATACAGCCAGGGCAGTGCGACTTCGATGGATTTAGCCTTGCGCACGTAGGGCGGCACAAGGGCAGAGCGGAACGTAACAGGCTTGCCGTCCTTCGCTCGGACCTTCGGGACTTTGACCGTGACTGGCCCGATCCCGGTTTGAACGGCGCGCTCTGGATGGTAGCCACTGCCAACAACAGCCGAGCGGCCATCGGTTGTTCGCCGTTCTGCAAATTCAGCGAGAAAGGCGTCGCGCTCAGCCTCGATGGCTGCCTGCAGCAAATCCCGAGCGCCCTTGCGCAGAAGATCAGTCAGTGGGTCTGTGACCGCATCTCGACCAGTGAAATCAATGATGGTAGCGTCGTGCATGGTGGTGCGTCCTTGAACGGTTGGCTGGATGTTTGGCAACGCCATTCCAACCAGATGCACCGCCGTCATTCAAATCGCCCGGACACCAGATTCACTCATAGCTCGAGATTGCGCCGCCCGAAACGTAACGGAGCCGCGGATTTTTGTGAGCATCTGAAGCATAAAATGGCCAAGTAGACGTTACCTGTCTTCTTGTTGATTGTTTCGATGGCGAGCTCGTCAAGACACGAATCATGTTCGAGATCGTCGAAACTGCGGGCCCACGAACCTAAGGGGTCCCAGGGGTAGGACCTCCAAATACGCACAGCAGTACTGGCCGCATACCTTCAGGAACTTTCTGAAGTCCGGCATGGCTGCACCACCCGCAATCTGGCAGAAACCGAGGAGTACCCGCCATGGATGGCACCCAACGGGCGCTTGTAGAAACCCTATTGCGTAAACAGCTGCCCGGCCTATTAGCGGACGTTCGATCATCTACAGAACCGCCCAGGCGCAAGCCTTACATCGAAAGGATACCAGACAGTCCGCTTCCTGGCTCAATCATGAATGCATTCTCGAATGTGGGAAAGCAGATTGTTGACGATACGGTGGACTGGGTGACGTTGCCGGGAGATGTCCTAAGCGGCAAGTACAGCCTGCCCGCGCCGGGAACACCCGGCATCACGGAAGATGATGGGTACAATGTCTACCAGGATGGCAAGCTCATTGGGAACCGGCTGGCATACCAAGAGCAGGGCAATCGGGTGAAAAAACGCGTGACAATATGATGGGCTTCTGAATCGCTGGCGTGAAATTGATTCGGCCATTTCGGAGAACAGACGATGGCAAATACTGCGCTGGAAAACGAACAAATCGTTGGCTTTATTGAACATTTCTCACTTCTGACCGACCCCCGCCAGCAGGTAAAGGTGGAGTATCCGCTGGATGAAATCCTGCTGCTTGTACTCTGTGCGGTCCTGGCCGGGGCCAATTGTTGGGTGGAGATTGCGAAATTCGGCGACAAGAAGCTCGATTTCCTGCGTCGGTTTCGTCCCTTCAAGAATGGAACACCCAGTCATGATCAGTTGGGTGATGTGTTCTCGGTGCTTGATGCGGAGCAGTTTCAGAACTGCTTCATTTCCTGGGTTTCTTCAATTACGGGATGTTGCGATGACGTCGTTGCAGTCGATGGCAAAACACTGCGGCGTTCTTATCAGCAGGCCGGTCGCAAGGGAGCCATTCACATGATCTCTGCCTTCAGCGCAAACCAGCGACTTGTGCTCGGCCAGAAGAAAGTCACGGACAAATCCAACGAGATTACCGCGATCCCAAAACTGCTTGATCTGCTGACGCTCAACGGGGCCATCGTGACCATTGACGCGATGGGGTGCCAGCGTGCCATCGCCGCCAGGATACTCGAAAAACAGGCCGACTACGTTCTGGCACTGAAAGGCAATCAGGACAGCCTGCATGACGACGTCGCGCTTTATTTCGAGGAGCAGAGTGCGTGTGATTTCAGAGACATAGACGTTGACACCCATGAAACGATCGAGAAGTCACACGGTCGGATTGAAACGCGAACCTGTCGGGTTGTGAGTGATATCGACTGGCTGCATGAACAGCATGAATGGCCCGGTCTAAAGTGCATCATCATGGTGGAATCCAGACGCGAGATCGGTGAAAAAGTTGAGTACGAAAGGCGGCTCTACATCGCCTCGGTCACCGCCACGGCCAAGCGGTTCAACGAAATCGTTCGCGCGCACTGGGCCATAGAAAATAGTTTGCACTGGGTCATGGATATGGTGTTCCGGGATGATGAATGTCGCATCCGAAAACGCAATGCGCCGGCCAATTTCACCACCGTAAAACACATTGCTTCAAACCTGTTGCGCGCCGCTGCCGGAAAAGAGAGCATGCGCCTCAAGCGACATATGGCGGCATGGGATGAGGACTTCCTAACACAGGTGATTGCTGCGTAAAAAAATCACCCGATTCCCCTGATACCAAGAGGGGCTGATCAAAAGGGCTACCGGTTTCGCAGGAAATACTCTCGGTTCCAGTATCCTGACTGCAGGCGCCACTGGCAAACTGGCCCGGGATCCAAATGTCATCCGGATGGGTGGAGGCGGTAACGGAAAACGGCCTCGACGGGTAATCAACCATGGAGGGCGGGATTTTGTTACAGCGTCTGATGGAACAATTGAGTTCGGCAGAATTGGAAAAGAGGTCACCAGTGCCAGCGATGGCTCTTTGCCTGAAGGCTTCATAAGACTTGAGAGAGGCGAAGCTGGGAAGGATGGGTATGGAGCACTTCACATTTCTGACGAGCGGCATGAGGCGGCAAGAAAGCTCGGTTATGAAGACGGTCTCGAAATGATTGAGGACGTCGCCCGCAACTACGATGCGGTTCTACAACAGGCAAATGGCAGGCTTATGCTTGTGAAACATGGTGGCCAAAACCGTTACGGTATCGTTGAGCTCGTTCCCGGCGATGACGCCTATTATGGAGTTACTACCGGCTTCATGGATACTGCTCGCAATGCGAAAAGAGAACATCGCACGTCTGTGTACCGCGCACTCAACAAAAATGGTGCGAAACTGCTCTGGGAAAGAAAATAGACCCCGGTAGTGGTTAGCTCCCCACGGCAGAACCCGGACGCCCTGCTGCTTTTACGACACCCGCTCTAGCTTCCCGGAAACGAGTAATCTGGCGCTAATATTGCACCGAGGCCAGCCAAAAATAACAACAAAGGGTGCCATTTGCAGATTCCGATTGAAACCGGACGGGCATTCCGGCTTGAAGCCGGACACCATTCCGATTTGAAGCCGGACACCATTCCGATAATTATCCGGACACTTTTACACAGTTGAAGATCGCCTCGGGTCAGCCCCTTGGGCATCACGCGCCTTTTCAAAAAGGAACATGTGATGCCAGCAACGAGAACGCTGACTATGAGACAATTACGATACATGCTGCGCCTTGCAGCAGATGGAACGAGCATCCGAGAGATCGCGGAGATGCTCGGCATAGCGCGCAGCACCGTACAGGATAATTTGAAGCGCGCAGCTGCGGCTGGATTGAGTTGGCCGTTGACGGGTGATCTCACGGATGACGTGCTGGCGAACAAGCTGTTTTCCCCACGCGGTCCCGGTGTCAAACAAGGTTATAGGCGCCGGCCGGAGCCGAACTGGGCGCAACTGGCAACAGAGCTAAAGAAGCCCGGCGTCACGCTGCTCATTCTGTGGGAGGAGTATCGGGCGGTTCATCCCGATGGTTACGGCTACAGCCGTTTCTGTGAACTTTACCGCAATTTTGAGCGGCGCCTTTCGCCGTCGATGCGCCAGGAGCATATCGCCGGAGACAAGGTTTTCGTCGACTACTCGGGCAAGAAGATCGCCATCGTCGATCCGTCGACAGGCGAGATCCGTGAGGCAGAGATCTTCGTGGCGGTTCTGGGCGCTTCCGGTTACACCTACGCGGAGGCGACATGGACGCAGACGCTGCCGGACTGGATCGGTTCCCACGTGCGCATGTTTCGTTTCTTTGGCGGCGTTGTACGCCTCATCGTACCCGACAACCTCAAGAGCGGCGTCAGTCGCGCTTCGTTCTACGATCCGGAGATCAACCGCAGCTATGGAATGATGGCCTCCCATTACGGCGTGGGAGTACTGCCGACCCGGCCCCGGCGCCCGAAGGACAAGGCTGTCGTGGAGAACGGGGTCCGGTTTGCCCAGAGCTGCATTCTCGGGCGCCTACGCAACGTGACCTTCTTCTCGCTGGCCGAGGCCAACGCTGCGATCAAAGAGGCGGTCGAGCGCATCAACAACCATGTCATACGTCGTCTCGGCGTCAGCCGCCGCCATCTCTTCGAAACGGTCGAAGCTCCGGCGCTGGCAAGCCTTCCGGCCGAGGATTACGAATTCGCCGAATGGCGTCTGGCCCGTGTGGCCACCGACTACCATGTCGAGTTCAAGACCTTCTTCTATTCCGTGCCGCACGATCTCATCCGCCAACAGGTCGATATCCGTGCAACGCAGAAGATGATCGAGATATTCCACCGCGGCAAACGCATTGCTGTCCATCAGCGTCGGTATGGCGGTCGCCGCTACGGGACAAACCCCGACCATATGCCCAGTTCCCATCGCAAGTATGCCGAGTGGTCGCCGGAACGGTTCCGCAAATGGGCAGCCTCCATCGGGCCGCAGACTGAAGGGTTGATTGTCGCCATCCTGGCGAGCCGACGGCATCCCGAACAGAGCTTTCGAACCTGCCTGGGCGTGCTGCGTCTTTATCGCGAACTCAGCAATGAACGAGCCGAAGCGGTCTCGGCGCGTGCCGTCGAAATCGGCGGCCTGACCTGCAAGAGCATCAAAGCCCTCATCGCCAACTACAAAAAACCGCGCCCAACCACCACCGGGGCCGGTTCCATCAAGGATCACGCCAATGTGCGCGGTCCCGGCTATTTCCACTGAGAAGGAGACCAAAACCATGCTGAAACATCCCACCCTCGACATGCTGATAGAACTCGGCCTTCACGGCATGGCCAAAGGCTTCCAGGACCTCGCCGCCCAACCGGAAGCCAGCAGCCTTGACCATGGTGAATGGCTTGCCATCCTTCTCGAGCAGGAAGCGACACTGCGCCAGCAGAAACGGTTCGAGGCGCGCGCCCGTGCCGCCAAGCTGCGTCATGACGCGCAGGTCGAAGATGTCGATTTCCGCGCCGAGCGCGGGCTCGACCGCACGCTCCTCCTCAAGCTCGCCACCTGCGACTGGATTCGCCAGCGTCATGGGTTGTTGCTGACAGGCCCGGCCGGCGTCGGAAAGAGTTGGCTGGCCTGCGCCCTCGGATACAAGGCTTGTCGGGAGAACCTGTCCGTCGCCTATCATCGTGCGCCCCGGCTCTTCGCAACGCTCGCCCTTGCAAAGGCCGATGGGCGATACGCCAGGGAACTGAGAAAATTGGCCAGGACCGATCTGCTCATTCTCGATGACTGGGGACCCGAAAAGCTCAATGACGATCAGCGGCGCGATCTGCTCGAAATCATCGAGGATCGTTACGAGCACCGCTCGACCATCGTGACCAGCCAGGTGCCGGTAGATCGATGGTATGAAATTATAGGGAACCCAACGATTGCCGATGCCATCCTGGACAGGCTGGTTCACAACGCCTACCGCATCGAACTGTCCGGCGAGAGCATGCGAAAACAGCGCCCCCTGACCGCTGAAACGTCTGCCGAGCAAAATGATCCGGAGCAATCGGCGTGATCCGAATGACCCTCACGCCCGCCCCAGTGGGCCCACAGGAACCTCCCACGCGCGCCGCTGCGATCGACTCGTGGTGGTCTCTTCGCGTCGCGCGCGGGTCCCTCCTGTGGACTACCGGGACGGCCTGCGCCGTGCTTGACGAAAAGCCGAAGAGCAATATCAGGCAACTCAATCAAAGGAGGAAAGCACACCGAAACTTGACTACGAAACCATCTTGAAACAAACATCAACTATGACCCAGTGATCTTCACAAGGTGTCCGGCTTCAAATCGGAATGCTGTCCGGCATGAAATCGGAATGGGTGACCGGATATTGATCGGAATCAGTGTCCGGCTTCATCGGAATCCGCAGCCATTTTCAATCAGGACAAATCAGCTGCGGTTCGGTTAGAATAGCGTATATATCCTGAATCCGCTCAATCGGATCCCTGATCAAGGTCGCAAGGATTGACTTCGGGTGTTCAAAAACGATCAGGCGGTTATGAGGATCCGCAACCACCGAACCGCCCAGAGGCAGGCCATTTGTCAACGGAAGGTCGAGAGTCCTCATGTATCCGAAGGATCCCCCGTGCCACTCCGAAGTGCACCAGCGAAAACGGCAGCGTGATGAGCGTTCTTCC
>CBDAQR010000008.1:0-294214 GCA_965199055.1 Halieaceae bacterium | reverse complement strand
AAGTGTTTGTATCTTCGGTTAATTTGTTGTCGAGAGATGCCGGATAGCTCTGCAACTCGGGACTTGGTTATTCGTTCGTTGGCTGATGTCAGTTGCTCAATGGCGGTAACGAGTTTGAGTTCGGTCTCTTGTGTGCGCACCTGGTGAGTTCTCCGTGCTGATAAGCGCTGCTTGTTTTCGGTGGGAAGTGGTGAGTCCTGCAGCATCATCGCCCCGCGTTGTTTTCCTCCGGCCGTGTAGTTATGCCAGGTCCAGGTGGCTACTGATTTTGAGATATGTCGCACTTCTGCTAGTGGTAACGGATCTGCGAAGGTGTTCAGTTCCTGCGCTCTGTTATCGATACGGTGCTGCCAGTCCGAGAAGTCGTGTTGGCTCTTATAGGCGTCAACGTGCCTGTAAGCGTGGTGCCTTAGCCTGTTAAACAGCGAGCAATTGCGTCCTCGGGGGTCTTCTTCATACTCTGAGCCCTCTTCCCCCCACTCTGCCCAACGGATCGGCCATACAGGCTCTACACTATCTGCAAGCTCAGCCAGTGAGTATTCGTGGTGGTGGATGGCAGTTGTCGCCCAGTGGTCGCACAAGGGGTTCTTGGTAATGCGTCCTGTGTAGTGAGGGTCGGCGTCCATTGCCACGGCGAGCGCATATTGCATACCGCGTAGAAGTTTGATTGGCCCTTCTCTGCCGTTGCTGGTCATGCAAACCGGCGCGATGGCGTAACTAATGTGCGAACGGTTCGTGTCTTTCGATCTGACGATAATGTTGGGGGTGGGTAACCCGCGGTCTTCCCAGATCATTGGGTTTGCGTGATCGAGGTCGAGCGTGATCCACGAGGTCATCGCCGGCGCATTGAGCTGGATGTATTCTTTTTGGGTGGCTTTTTCTCGGGGGAGACGCTGCCGGGCGATCTTGTCGTCGCCGCAGAACGGTGTGCATGGCAGGTGTTCGATGATCCTTTGTAGGACCTCTCCCCTGCCCGGCCCCTTCTTGTTGAGGCCTCGCGTTGCCAGCATGGCTGTCACTCTTTGGTCAAGGCAAAACTATCCCGCCGCGCTTGACCTCAAGCTCTAGTTCCCTATACTGGAAACAGCTAGCGGTTAAACGCGATGCGAGGAAAACCCCCGAAATTTGGTCTGCCAGGACATGCGTTTCGGGGGTTTTTACTTTATACGGTCAGAGAATTAAGGTTGGTTATAGCCCCTCGTCTATCTCGGTCGTTCATGTAAATTGTTAGTGCGAAAAACTAACACTGCGGCACACATCAATAAAGACAAATTTATTTTTTTGCCTTCTGCACCCTGAAAAGCTAAATTGGGGGTATAAACATGCGTGTATGCGTGTTTCTTGTCTAGGAGTGTAAAAATGAGCCTTCAGATCAAAGATAATGATGCTGTCCTAAAAGATATCGATAGATGGGTTCGCCGCGGCGATAAGATCATTCAAAACGTCGCTGACGTTGGTCGCGAACTGGCCAAAATTAAACGGTACAAGGGTGATGAGCTTCTTGACGTGGTTGGCGTGGGGAGTCTGGCCAGGATATATCAGAACGAAACATCTGGGCGGCTGCCCGAAGGAGACCGAGACGAGAAAGGCCGGCGGCTGGGGTATACCCTAGCGCAGGTCTCTGTTGCCCAAGAGGTGTTTGGTACGTCTCCACATAGGGAGTCGACCGATGAGCCAGTGACACTGGCATTTACCAATTTTAAGGGTGGCTGCTGGAAGACCACCAGCTCGTGGCATTTCATGTCATGGGCCGCGTCGAAGGGCTACCGCGTGCTGGCTGTCGATCTGGATCCGCAGGCCTCGCTCAGTCGGAACCTGGGCGTACTGCCGGACTTCGAGACAGGTTGGGAGACGTCCTTGGCGCCGTACATGATGTTGGAAGAGCCGCTCGACACGGTGGCATCGTGCATCCGGAAGGTAGACCACGCGAACATCGATTTGATTCCCGGGACCCTTGAACTGCAAGACGTGGAATGGGAACTGGCGGCACATGCGATCAGAAACCAGGTCCAGGGCAATGTCATCGATCAAGCCAAGACCTTTTTGCGAGTTAGGGATGCATTAGCAGGTGTGAAGCATAAATACGATATCGTTGTGATTGATGGGACCCCTACTCTGGGTCTTATTCCTCTAAACATTGTATTTGGCGCCGACACGGTCATCGTGCCAACGCCAACTGAATTCCCGGATTACTGTAGCACTATCTCTTTCCTGAAACTGCTGGGCAGCCAGTTTTCAACGCTTAATAAGACCTTTGGCGACCGCGTGGTGCTCCCCGATTTTCGCTTTCTGGCAACTAAATATTCGCCTGGCAAAAACACGAATACTGTTGCGAGCGGGACCGTGCTGGACGAAATGATCAAGCCGGTCTTTGAGGAGGCCTTGTTTGGCAACATCATTACGCAGCATAACGCTGCTGTGGGTAAGCTCGCTACGGTGTCTACGACAGTGTTTCAGGCAGCTGTCGGTGAGCAAGATGTTAAGAAGGACCAGTGGGAAAAGGCGAGGACAAACTTCTCCAGCGCGTCGGAAGAAATTATGCGGGAAGTCGTGTTTCCCCGGTGGCCAAGTAAGCAGAGCAAGGTTAGCGTAGAGGAGGCCGTAGCATGAAGAAAACATTGCGCGATAGGCTCGGGTCAGTGGACTTCGCTGACGACGAAGATGAGAGCAGTGCTACCGAAGGGGGGCGTGGAAAGCGTCAGCGCTCGGGGTTGCTGAGTAGTCCGTCAGAAGCGCCTGGTGGATCAAGGTCGCTTGAAGTTAAAGGCACAGACATACCTCTGCCGCAATCGGGAGGCACGGCTTATTGCGCCTACGCGGAACTGAGCCCCGACCAGTGTTTCGTGTCTGAGCTGAACCCTCGCATGGACGAATTTCTGAGCCTAGACGACCCGTTGTTGTCTGACATCTACCGCAGCATCGAAAGCATGGGTCAGAGGGATCCTGTTCTCGCTCGTGAGGTTACTGTAGATGGTGAAATCCGATACGAAATCATTTACGGGAAGACGCGCCACTATATCCTCACCCAGTTGGCTGAGAAGTACGGTGAGGATGGGGGGTACAAGCTGAAAGCTTGGGTTGGCAACATCCCGGATGCGGACGTGCGGCCATTAGCTATCGGAGAAAACAAAGACCGACGCGACCTGTCAGCGTACGAGCGCGGTTGCGACATGCTCCGGCTGCAAACAAAGGGAGCGTACAGAGGCAAAACCAGGGAAGAGATTGGCGCCATTGAGGGTTTATCGGAGAGGAGTGTCGGGCGGCACCTGGATCTTGCGAGATTGCCCAAAGCCTTCGTTCGAATGATGGTGTCACCCCAAGGGTTGGGTGCTGACCCAGGTGCTGATGCATATCGTTATTGGCAGCATGCGGAAAAGCACGGTGTGCAAGAATTCGACGCGCTCGATCAACTCAGTAAGAAGGAGCCATTCAAAGATGGCAAGCAACTCGTAAAGGCACTGAAGACGATCGCGGAATCAGCCCCGAAGAAGAAGGCAGAGAAGGGGGCGGGACGGCCGACTACCTTGTTTGCTACGCGGAAGCTTAAGGATGCCGAGGGGCAAGAGAGGGTGGTGGTGACCCAGAACCGTGGCGACAAGAAGCGGTTTAAAGTTGACCTCAAAGGTATCACGCATGAGGAGGCCGCGGAGGTGTCTGACTGGCTTGAGAAATACTTCAAGCTTAAGTCGTAGCCCAGGCTCAGTAAGCCCTCGCCATGTTGTGTGGCGGGGCTTTTTTGTGTCTGGCGCGAGAAGACGGGCCCTGCCGGCGGCCCGCCGAAAACATGCCGAGTGCCGTGCAGGGCGCGTGATTACTGGTGTTCCGGGGAAATAATTAAATGCAAAAATGCAATTAATTCGACGGCTTGTATCGAGCGTTGCGTCCTAACCGGCGGCCCGCCGAAAAGCATGCCGAGTGCCGTGCAGGGCGCGTGATTACTGGTGTTCCGGGGAAATAATTAAATGCAAAAATGCAATTAATTCGACGGCTTGTATCGAGCGTTGCGTCCTAACCGGCGGCCCGCCGAAAAGCATGCCGAGTGCCGTGCAAGCCGCGTGATTACTGGTGTTCCGGGGAAATAATTAAATGCAAAAATGCAATTAATTCGACGGCCCGTATCGCGCGCGAGCAAACCCTGTGCGCTAGGAGGCAAGCATTGGTCCTGTGAGCAGCTGGCGGTAGCGGAGGGGAGGGGTGCCGGCAGTCCATGCTCATACTTCATTGCTGAAGGCCAACGCATATGCGGTCTTCGAGGCTCGCCGCTGTTCACGAAAAAGCGCGGCAGGCGTGTCACGTGTTGCGCGGGTGGGTTTTTGTGCTAGTCTGTATATAAATCCAGTGGCGGAGATTCGATGAGGCACTACCCCTACTCGAATGCCGAAAGCGCGCTAGCTCTGCTGCGCTCAGGCCAGGTGAGCAAGTTGGCGGACGCAGAGGTGAGCCTTGCCCTGAAGTACCTGCGCGACGAGGCGGGCATTAAGCGAGATGACATCTTCCAAAAGGCCAAGCTCGTGATGAGCAATGCGGTCTTCCGTCGCCATATCCGCATCGCCACCAACTTACACCCGAAAGCCTGGGCGCAGTATTCAGCTGGGAACATTTCTATGGGTCATGCTTACGCACTATGCCGAGTCAAAGATGAAAAGACGCAGGACAAGGCACTGGATAACACTATCCAACGCGACTACTCGGTCAGGCAGCTGGAAAACCTGATCAGGGGAGCCAGGCCGAAGATAAAGAAGGAGGGCAGGGCGGCGCCCACGGAAGTGCTCGAAGTCGAAGATGAGCACACGGAGTATTTCAAGCAGCTTGAGGTCAAGATCTCTGATGCGCTGGGAGCACCGACGAGGATTGTGCGAGATCCGAGTATCGATGCGCTGAAGGCAGGCTATATTCAAATACAGTACTACGGCCTGGATGTGTTTGACGGGCTGATGCAAAGAATGGGGGTTCAGGTATCAGAGGACGAATTCTAGATAATCGTCTATACTACGATATATACACGTTATAATGACGAAGGGTGGTGGTTCGTGAACATCGGTTTTCGAATAACGCAAAAGGTGCTCGAGGATGAGGCTGACATTGGCCTGCCATGGGCCGTGTTTGTAGATCCGCAGGCATTCATTAAGCAGGCTCGTGCCGGCCTGCCTGGCGGCGTGCTTCGTGACGTGGTGGGTCGATTTGGTAACCGTAGGGTGTTCTGCTCAATTCTTGATACGGATACCAGCAATTTGAGTCGATTCTATCAGCGCGCCCAACTTCGCCACCAACACACTGAGCCAGTACTCGACACCGTTAAACTTTTCCTGGAAGCGATTCAGGTCTTTGAGGATAGAGATATCGCAATGGAGTGGATCGCCACCCCGGTAAACGCGCTTGGTGGACAAAAGCCGGCTGACTTGCTCGATACCTTTGCCGGCCGCACCATGGTCAGGCAGGTTCTGGGGAAAATAGAGGATGGCGAGTTTAGTTGATGCTCCTCTATCGCTGTGGCAAGGAAGCCACCTTCAAGAAACTCGATGGCCGTGGCGCCAGCTATAACGACGGAGCCCGCTGGAATCACCCGAAACATCCTGTCGTCTATTTATCCCCATCACCCAGTGTTGCTCTTCTTGAAATGGGCAACTATATCGCGTCTCCAAGGTTTGTCCCCAGCAGCTACGCGCTGGGTATCTTTGAAATCGAGGATGCTCGGGTCTCAGTAGAGTCCGTAGATGTTGCCGATCTTGATCCTGATTGGAATGACTTCCCGTCCCCGGAAAGCACGAAGGACCGCGGTACGCATTGGTTGAAAGATTTATCGTCCCTTTTCCTGTCTGTCCCTAGCGCAGCCGTACCTGGGGGCCTTGAGAATTGTTGGGTAATGAACCCTTTGCATCCCGACGCGGGTGAATTGGGGTACGTGAAGTGTGTTAGGCCTCTGTACAACTAGAGGTTGTTCAAGTCCGTCTAAACTGAGCGAAAGGGATCGGACCATCTTGTGGGCGCCCCCGCGTGGCACGATGAGGTAGTGAAGATGAAGGTGTTGGGAGTTTTCGTTTTGGTGGGCGTGCTCATTCAGGGCATGGCAGCTTCGGCCGAGCAGGTCGGGTTGGACCCTGAAAAGCTAGGTAAAGCTTTCGAGCGTAAGTACTACGAAGACCTCGCAAAAGTGTTCAGTCGGTATTGCCAGGATTTTTCGGGCGGCAATGTTATGAAGCACACGCGATAGAGATGTCGAGTGAGATCCGTCAAGTGGGGCAAACGGCCCCTCTCCTCCATCGGGGCATGTAACGGGAGTGGGTTACAAAAAAGGCGATGTCGGACTTTTAAAGCCTGAAGTTCGATACGGGGATGGCCCGGTCGTCATGGTGTGGTGTAAAGGCGATGATGTACCCGATGGAGTTTGGAAACAGATAGATCGCTACTGGGGAGATTGATCATGTTGATAAGAAGGATGTTCCTGGCTGTGGTGGCGCTCGCATTTCTGCAGGGTTGTACGCAGGGTATGCGAAAAGAGGCATCAGATATGCGAGATGCCGCGGTCAACAACAAGATCAGCTTCGAGCTTATGAACAACATGGCCCACAACACCCAGGCAATGCGGTTCGATATTCACCTGGCAGAGAAGGCCCTAACGAGCGAGAACGCGACACTAACATTCAGCGATTCTGCATGTAATAGTACGACGGGCCCGTCAGGTCCGGCTGGGTGTGTACTGGAGCTCAAGATTGGTGATCAGGATCAGCCTAGTCAGAAAGCCATTCCCTCCGAGGTTTACTCCGAGTCAATGGCGACCTTGACGAATGTATATAGAGATATAGCCGCAATGGCTGGAGCTGGGCCAGTGACTGCGGTTAAAGAGTCCATCGCGGATGCATCAACGGACGCAAAAATGGTTGCCCTATCCACAGCGGAGGAGGCCGTTCGTCATCAAGGCGATAGGCTTTGCGGTCTTTCGACAGCATGGAGTTCTTCTTCATCACCCCCGGCATGTGGCCGCCCGGTGCGACAACGTCAGGCTTGATGAAGCCGTCCAGTTGTAAGTACCCCGTAAAATAGCGCCACTCATACGTAGAAATTTCTATAAACTAACGTGATAGGAGTTTTTACATATGCGCAAATCGAAGTTCAGCGAAACGCAGATTGTGGCGTTTCTCAAACAAGCAGAAAGCGGAGTGCCGGTTCCGGACATATGTCGAGAGCATGGCATTGGACTCAGCACCTTTTACAAGTGGCGCTCTAAGTACGGTGGAATGGAAGCCTCCGATGTACGGCGGCTCAAGGAACTTGAAGAAGAGAACCGCAAGCTCAAGCAGATGTATGCCGATCTCAGCCTGAAGAGTCAGATGCAGGAAGAGATCATAAAAAAGCTTTAGGGCCAGTCCATCGTCGGCAGTGGGTTGATCGTTTGCGCAAGGATTACCCTGTCAGCATTCGAGCGGCCTGTGGTGCAGCCGCGCTAAGTCGCACGGCGTATTACTACACGCCCAAGCGAGTAGATGATAGTGAGCTGATTGATGCGTTGCTGGCCTTGGTTGAGAAGCACCCTCGCTGGGGTTTTCCAAAGCTGTGTAAGCGGCTCAGAGCGTTGGGTAAACGTTGGAATCACAAACGGATTTACCGTGTTTATATGGAGTTAAAACTGAATATACGGCGTAAAGTAAAACGCAGGATACCGAATAGGAATCCGTTGCCATTGCGCGTTCCTAGATCAGCCAATATCTGTTGGTCGATGGATTTTATGAGCGATACCTTGCGTCACGGTCATCGGTTTCGCACGTTCAATGTGGTTGATGATTTCAATCGAGAAGTGTTAGCGATAGATATCAATTCGGGCATTACTACGGAGCGAGTGATACATACATTAGATCGTATTGCAGCCTGGCGAGGCTATCCCGCTATTATCAGGGTTGATAATGGCCCTGAATTTACATCAGGGGCGTTGGCTGAATGGGCGCAAGCGCATGGAATTCAGATCGATTTCATCAAGCCCGGCAAGCCTTACCAAAATGGATTTATCGAACGTTTTAATCGCACGTATCGAGAGGAAGTATTGGACTTATATCTGTTCGAGACATTGCAGGAAGTTCGAGAGATCACGGATGACTGGATCGTGTTGTATAACCATGAACGACCCCATGATGGATTGAACGATATGACACCCGTTCAATACCGAGAAGTGGCTTAATTTTTCTATGAATGGGTGGTTAGCTGTTTGGGGTATTTACAGCTCCGCACCCCTTCAACCCAGTGTTTATGAGGCCTTTGAGAGTATTACCCCTAAATGCGCCCATCGACGCGAGTCGCGGGAGCACTGTGGCCCTTGGTGATTCAAGGTATTGGGCGACCAGGTCCAAGCACGGCGGTGGAGGTATGACTTCCGTGCAGACCGCATGACACAAGCCCACCAATCTGCTTGGCAATTTTGCCAACCCAAAAACCGATTTGCATAGAGTTTTCAGTTACTTAGGCTATTCCGGCCACAGTGGCCGGTGCAGCCCGCGCAGGTAAGACTGGGCGGCGCACGCGTTATCTTGACACAAAAAAAGGGGGCCGCAGCCCCTCCCCTCTTCGCTCAAGCCACCTACTCGGTCCGCTCCAGATCGAATTCCTGGGCCACCATCTTCATGGCCTTCTCGAACTGCTTGTCGCTCAAGCCGACGAGTTCAAGCTTGCGCTTACCGTTCCGCATATTGCGGGCCGCCATAGTTACGCTCGCCGATGCGTTGCGGAAATCGTAGACACCGCGCGTCGCCATTCCCCCGGACGGCGCTACTACCTTTTCCTTGAGCGCTCGCTTGTATTCGCTCTGAACCTCGTCATCCTCCAGCCAGTCTTCTCCCGCCGCCAAAGCGGAGGCCTTTTGCTTGGCGAGTTTGCGTGCAGTATCGATGAGCGCTTTCTTGTTTTCCTCGTCCTTTATCTTTGATAATAGCCACTCGCAGTGCCGCACCGAGAAGCCAGCAGGTTTCAAAAATGGCCGCACGAACAAGCGATCTACACCGACCATGCTTTTGTATCGCCGTTTCGTTCTCTCGCTAATTCCCTTTTCTATCGCCAAGTGTTCCCAGCTTTTAAAGGTTCCAGCCTCGATCTGCCCGGCATAAAATTGGGCCAGCTCCCAAGGGCTCGTCTTTTCGTGTTCGTTTCCCTTCTCTGAAATCAACGCAATATCAGCATCAGCGATTTCGCCTACCCACATTTGGTAGCCAACGCCCAACAACCGGACCGCAAATAGGCGGCGCGACCCCTCAACGACCTCATATCTGCCGTCTGGCTTTTTACGGCCCATGCCGGGAACAAGCTGTCCGGTGCTCTGCATAGAAGGGAATATGTCCTCAACGCATCCCTTGTCGAGCAGTTCCTGATCCCGGCCATTAAGGCTACTGACATCGCAAAGCGCTGGGTCTACCTCTTCGAGGCGAAATTCCACAACAGTCTGGGTCACGGGCATGACGCGCGACATAGTGTCTCCGTGCTTGGCACCACCCTCTTTCAGCCTCTTCAGCTCGTCGCTGAGACGCGCAGCCTCTTCCCCATCGCCGCTCTTCCGCGCTTGATCCAGCTCCGCCAGAGCTTCTTCCAGCCTCTCGGAAAGCTCCCGGTTTTTCTCGGTAACCTGCTCCAGCATAGATGCCTGGCGCTCGACCTTGGTGTTCTCAGGGTTTGCTGCGGGAGAACTGGCGCCACTCTTGCCCGTCCGGCCGGGGCGCCTCACTGAAGGGGACGGGCTATCTACGTCCGCAGTTAGCTCGTCCGCATCTTTATACACGCTGCGTTTATTGCCCATCTTAAATCACCCCCTCTTCGATCAACTTCCTGTGTACTGTGCCCAGTGGAATCGCGGGCTCTTCCTCTTCTCCAACCTCGACCTCAGGCTCGACTCCCCAAAACGGTTTCACGTGCTTTTCGAGCAACTCGTCACAGAAATCGTTGTATTGGCGCAGAGTGCGTTTAAGGGCATCCCTGTTATTGGTTTCGCCTGGATTAATTTCATAGATGCTTTTGACGTTCGTGCCGTGCTTGCCGATCTCGTCGCTCATCCCGATTTCGGAATCCAACACTGATACACCATCGGCGCCCATGGTTTTCCGAATAACTCTGCACATCAGTCTTGAGTAATCGCTATTGGCAGTTTTCGTTATGGCGTAAACCACGTCCGGCTGCATCGGGTAGAACTGTTGTTTCTCGTAAGCGTCGATCGTCTCCTCCATCAAGCCCGTGAACTGCAAGGTCGACGCGTAGTCGACCAACTGGCTGGGGGTCGGCACCACTACCAGGTCACATGCCGTCACGACGTTCATGGTGGACAGGTTGAGAGACGGGGTGCCGTCGAAGATCACGAAGTCGTAGTCATCGGCAATCGTTTCTACGCCGCTGCGCAATTTTTCTACAGAGTGCGCCCGGCTGTACTCGATATTAGCTGCCGTCGCCGCCATCTCTTCAGCTCTCAACTTAACCTGGAGTTCCAAGTCGATTCTCAGGTTAGCCATGCATGACGGAATAATGTCGATGTTTGGCCAGTGCGTTTCCCGCACCGCGTACCTGAGCGATTGGTGAGCGCCGGGGCCATACGCTGACTCCAGGGTTTCCACGTCCTCGAGAATAAACGGAGCGATCGTATCTTCATAATCAACCTCGAGGTCTGGTCTGTGCCCCATCATAAGAGACAGCGAGCCTTGCGGGTCTGTGTCAATCAGTAGCGCCCGATATCCCCTGATAGCCAAAGCCTGCGCCAGGTGAAGCGTCATGGTGGTTTTATGGGAGCCGCCTTTGAGGTTCAGAAGCCCGATCGTCATGGCGGGAGACTCGGCAGGACGATGTTTCTCCTTGCCGAACACCTCTCGCATTTTAAGGATCTGCGCTAGGGTGTACCCGCCGTGTTGGGGCCGCCCGGCAGAGTCTAGCTTCATGTCAGGGGAGGGGAGGCGTCCCGCTCCCTCCGCGTTCGAAATAGCTGCCGGCGTGATGCCCAGCTGCTCGGCCACTTCAGTTCTCCGGAAGCGTCGGGTCAACTGGGGCTTGGTAAGCTCGAGCTCCTCCAGATCTTCCTCTGTTCGGACAGCGCCGCCTTCCTGTGGTGCGCCTGCTCCAATCATTCGTTCCAGTACACGCGTCCCGCTGTCGACGATCCGTTGCAGCTTTCGCTGGAGCGCAAGCAGCCACTCTCGGTTTTCTTCATGCATTCTCATGTCCCCTTTGCTGGCTAAACGAAGTGCTCATACTGGCAATATATACAGGTTGCACCTAAAGGTCTATAACCGTATGGTTAGTGCAACAGACCACATTTGTGATTGGTACAACATGCGCACTGCAACCAGCGATGACCCAGTAGATTTGTCGGAATGGGACGCCGATTCGATACTGCAACTGCTTCACGAGAACATCTGTCTATCGTCGGCGGCACTCAGAACGATACCGAAAGCCGTTATCCGGCAGCTGTCTCCCGAGTCAAAGCGCCTCCTGGAGGATTTGTACTTGGGGGAGGGTGCACGTCCCGATCTAGGGTTCTCGTGGACGCCGATTGTTCAGGCGGGCCTGCCATTAGTAAAAGTGCGCGGCAAACAGCACTACACCAGAACCAACGGCGATATCACCGTAACCTATACGGTCCCGGACGACCTTAACGTTCCCCACGGCATAGCAGGCCGGCAGGTGCTGACGTACGTGATCACCAGCCTGGTGCAGCGCCCAGATTGCCTTCGAATCTCTTTCGGCGAAACACCTACTGAGTTCATTCGGTCTGTCGGCGGCACCCCCATGGGAGGTCGAAATGGCAACATCCAGCAATATCGGGAGCAGCTGGTTAATGTCGCCAACCTATCGATCAATGTCCTGGACAAAAGAGTGGATGAGAGCGGAATGGTTCTAAACAGCCGCGAGCCGATCACGGTGGGGGAGAAGAACGCATCTTTGATCAACAGCCAAGGGGATTACGTGTGGAGCGAGATGAACATCAACCCACGGTTCGCGCTCGCTATCTCAGGTAACACACCGCCTTTTTCCATGAGCACATATGCAGCCATTAGTGTTCACAAAGATAGAAACCTAAACATCCCGCTGGCCCTTGATATCTATACCTGGCTATCACTTCGAAATTACACGCTTGCGAATGAACCACTTGCGCGAATCTCTTGGTGGCAGTTACAACAGCAGTTTGGTGCAACCTTCAGGCGCGAGAAGTTTCGCGCTCAGTTCTCATCCGCAGTCAAGCTCATTCAACTTTTCTGGACAGGCCTACAGTGCAGGCATGAAGACCCCGACGCCTTCGTGCTTTACAACAGCGAAGCAGAGCTCCCTGACCGGCCAACGCTCGCCGCGTCACTATAAGTGCTGGTGCCGACACCCAGCCCTCAATTCCACATAAACAGCTGACACTAGCACTCGATCGTAGCGGAGCCGCAGTCGTGGCGCTGTGTTTTCTGTCATTGGACGCAAACTTTCCAGCCACTTGTATTAGTTCATCCTGCGCGGGCCATTTTTCTCCCGGATGATCAATTAATAACCAAATATCCCACATATTTCCCCCCGCCTTGATGCTTTTTGGCCATGGAGGCCACTTTTTTAGCTTATCCACAGAATCTAGGATGAACTAATACATCGCCATGATGATCTATCACCGCCGGGCAATGGCGTCAGGATGATGGGAACATGAAGCACCGAATTTTGTGCTTCCTTTTCAATCTCTTGCATCAACGCCTCACGCTTTTAACACCCCTAACTTCCTTACCTATCTGTATCCAATCAATAGAGATTATTCTCGTTGGTGTTGATAGCCCGCGGCGCTCTAAGCCAGGCGGACTGGAGATCCCCCCTCGGAGATAAACTTCAGCGTGTTGAGCTCGATGCAGGTGCGCTTGGGGATTTCCGGATTGAAGCCTCAGTCGAACTCGGTCAGGGACATTCGCTTGTCCAGGTCCGATTGCTTGTAGCGCAGTTCGATCTGTCGCGATTGGCACCGGTCCAGTTCGTCCTGCAGGATGGCCGAGAAGGTCTCCAGGAACGACCGGTTGGCGGCTTGCGCCTCCATTACCCGAGTTTCCAGGGTGGCCTGCATGCCGGATAAACGCAGCTGCTAGAGGGCTTTTTCGATTTCTACCATGCTCATGACTCTGAGTCTCATGTGGTGGATTGACGTTGGGTAGCTAAATGTGTCGCCCTGTCTGATGGCAGCTTCAAAGCGCCACTGTCAGACTGTAAGAAGCATGAGCGCCGCCTGGCGATTGAGCAGAGGAAGCTCTCACGCAAGGTGAAGTTCAGCGTAAACTGACAGAAACAGGGCACAAAGGTGCAACGCATCCACAGCAAGATGGCGAACGGTCGAAACGACTTTTTACACAAGGCCTCAACCGGGATCAGCAAAAACCACGCGATGCTAGCGATTGAGGATGTGCGTGTAAGCAACATGTCGGCGTCAGCGAGCGGTGCCGTGGATGAGCCTGTGCGCAATGTGAGGGCCAGGTCTGGTTTGAACAAGGCGATCCTGTACCAGGGGTGGCACGAGTTCCGCAGGCAACAGGAGCACAAGCAAGACTGGCGAGGTGAAGACCTTCTGGACCAAGGTCGGTGCCGCTTTTCCTTTCAGGGAAGGCGAGGGCTACCGGGTCCAGATTACCGACGGCATCAGCGTCTCCGGCCAGCTGGTTGTCATTCCCCCCAAGGCCAAGCCTGATGGCGATGCCGAGTAATCGGGGAGGGCGGCCTTCGGGCCGCTCTCCAATGCCGATGAGGAGACCCACTATGCATCATCCGCACTTGTTTGTACCGCCCAGCTGGAGATTTCCACGGCCGCTAACAGCCCTTTCAACAACCGCACCTTCAACGTCGGGCGCTGCCTGATTCGCCACAGACTGGGCGACAGCACCACCCCGGCCCAGATCAACACCAATTGGCAGGCCCTCACCACCGGAAAGGAGCTCATCGTCTCGCGCGTCCGGGCGCTCGGGAAGGAACTGTGCCTTGTGACCACCGGCGACCACAGCCTCACCCAGGTCTACCTGAGTGAGGAGGTCTAGCCATGCCCACCATTCGCCGCTTTTCGTAGCACGGATAAGCTACGCTCGCGGTCAGACATAGCGGAAACAGTAAGCTTCTCCGGCATTTGCGCGTGACTGCTCCCCGTGACCCGTAACCGGGTATCAAAATAGCGATTGACAAGTGTAACAATACGCGATACACCAAGAGAATGATAAGAACGTTTAAAAACCGCGCGCTAAAGAAACTGTATGAGTAAGGGTGATCCGAGCAAAATTAAAGCGGATCATGTCCAACGTGTAGAAGACATACTTTTCCGTCTGGATAACGCAACGGTGCCGTCAGATATGGACTTGCCAGGGTGGAACCTGCATAAACTGAGCGGCAAGCGAAAGGGTTTTTCGGCGGTCTGGGTATCAGGTAATTTCCGCATCTGGTTCCGTATGGAAGACGGAGACACATTCGCTGTGGATTACGGTGATTACCACTAACGAATGAAAGGAGTGAGTAAGATGGCTATGAGAAAACCACCGCATCCTGGGCGACAAATTAGAACAGCGCTTGAGGCCTGTGATCTGGACATCACGAAAGGTGCCAAGCACCTTGCTGTAACCCGTAATACGTTGTCGCGTGTGATTAACGGTCATGCGGGTGTTTCACCGGATATGGCAATCCGCCTGGCGAAAGCTTTTGGCGGGACGGCTGATATTTGGGTGCGTATGCAGGCAGCTTATGACCTGGCACAAGCGATGGAGCATGAAGACGAAATCCAAGTAGCCCCGCTGCAATACGCGCACGGGTAGGTGTTATGAACCACAAACGACGTAGGCCGAAAAATCGTAGAGGCGGCTGTCTCTACTGCAAACCACATCTGCGAGAAGCACGGCTGCGTCCTCCTGGAGATGGACGGCGAAGACGACCACGTCCACCTGCTAGTGAAATATCCACCGAGGCACTCGATCGCTTGGCTGGCCAATCAACTCAAGGCCACACCGTCGCGGCGCCTCAGGGCACTGCACACCGATCTGGGCCGGCTCTCACGGTCACCGGGGTTGTGGAGTCGCTCCTACGTTGCCTGCTCGGTGGGCGGTGCGCCGGTCGAGGTGTTGAAGCAGTACATCGAGAGCCAACACACACAGCGCGCACCTCCACCGAGAGCGACTCGTTGGGTATTGCGCCGCGCACAGGGGTAGTGCCGTCGGCGCCGGTGAGAATCACCAACACCCGCGGCGCCAGTCTTTCCAGTTGCAATCCCTGCCGGTCAATGCGGTTCTCGGCAGCTTCTTTTTCCGCGCACGGCCGTGCGCCCTCTCGGTTTATGTTGTCGGTTATCTGATCGTGCACCGCTCGCTCCTCAACCCAACCACACGGCTGTGGTATAGTGGTGGGCATGGGCACTGTGGCTTTTGACGCTCTGCTTTCGCGAAGCGCTTGAAAGATGCGGGGGTTCCCCCCTGAGCAGGCCGAGGCCCATGTGGCTGCACAGGCTGACTTCCTCACCCAGCACATCCTCTCCGAGGTCGCCACCAAGGACGATCTGGCTCAACTGCGTCACGAACTCAAAGCCGAGATGGGCATACGGTTCGCCGAAGTCGATACCAAGCTCGCCCAGCTGGAAACGCGGATCACCAACCGCATGATTGCCATGACCGGCTTCCTGGCTGCCTTGATGGCGCTGGTCTAGCATTCACGCTGCCCTACCGCAACCGCATGGCCAGGTGTGCGTGGATGTCGCCCAGGTTCACCTCCCCCGGCAAGTATGAGAAAGCACACTGGTTCGCCTCAATGAATACCAGGGCCTTCTCGTGCGGCATACACCGCGATGCGGCCAGGCGGTCCTCCGGCGCCCTCCTTTAGCCCAAAGGACGGGTGAAAAGTGGCAAGATCAAGAGACCATCATCTCCCCCCGGTGTTAACGGGGGGACCTTTTTAACCATCAGGGCTCGCCAACCGGACCGGCGTCATCGGCCAACGCGTCACCCAGACTCTTTTTTTCTGGCAGAGAGGCGATGATCGGTCCGGGACTGTCCGCAGCCAGTGGACGCTCTTTGGTGGTCGGCGCATACCGGCTATTGTTCTGCTGGATGCGCTTTACATGAACGCGGAACTGATTGTAGGCAATGTCGACCATATTCTCTTCCGCCATGACTTCCCAGATCGTCTTGATGTCATAGCCCTTTGAGAGGGCCTGTTCAATGAAGGGCCAGCCGGCCAGCACCGCCTGCTTCCCGGAGCGGTGTAATCGCTTGTTCATCTTCCTAAAGAGTTTTTCCGTGTTCACGAATGTTCCTGGCGAGCTTTAACAGTTTTTAACGAGCTTTAACGAGCATAACACGAGTATATAGAGTGATAAGCGATGTTCTTGTTGGTGTGCGATTAAAGCTCGTCCAAAGCTCGTTAAAGCTCGTCTAAACATGTTAGAGTGCCGCTTAATAACGGTAAAACTTTGGGGCAGGATGTGTGAAGTAGGCCTACGCCAGCCAGCTGTTGTGTCCCCTTCACCGCCTTATTCGCACACGTGCTCAACGATCCTGCTCTGCGAGGCTGAGCCCGGCTACCGCCTCACTACCGCCAAAGGCACGGTTGATCAGTAATGGGCGGTCAAACGCGTCAACGCCAAAAAGCGATCAAGGTCTGGGTGAGTGACGAGGAAAAGCGTGCCATCGAGGCCCACGCAGACGCCTGTGCGCTAAGTGCGTCGAACTATCTTCGCAATCTGGGGATGAACGCCCCGATCCCATCCCAACTCGATCGCGCCTCGGTCGTGGACCTGTCGCACACGGCAGGTGATATCGGCCGGCTGGGGGGACTGTTAAAGCGCTGGTTGAGTCACGACGAGCGCTTCCGACCCGGTCTACCGAGCCGTGTCGATGTCCAGGCGCTGTATAGGGAATTGACGCGCCAGGGCGATGCATTGCGAGAGCACGTCAAGAGGATCACGCCGTGATCGCGCACGAGGTGGTCCGCACGGCCGGCAAGGCCGGCCGGTTCAGTGCCCTGGCGACGTATGTGCTCACCGACGGGCAAACCGCTTACCGCCACCTCGCCCACTACCTCGAGGCCGATCAGGGGGATGCGGGGCGCGTTCAATACTCCCGGGTGACCAATTGTGGTTGCGACGATCCCGAGTGGGCGATTATGGAGATCGAGGCGGTGCAGGGTATGAACACCCGTGCCCGGGGTGACAAGACCTACCACCTGGTGGTGAGTTTTCGGGAGGACGAGGACCCCTCACGCGAGGTGCTCGATGCGATCGAGGACGCGGTGTGTGAGCACCTGGGGTTTGGCGAGCACCAGCGCATCAGCGCGCTGCACCGCGACACGGACAATGTGCACCTGCACCTGGCGATTAACAAGATCCATCCCAAGCGGCTGACGATGCACGAGCCGTATTACAGCCACCGGGCCCTGAGTGACATCTGTCAGGTGCTCGAACACCGCCATGGGCTTGAGCAGGACAACCATATCGGGGTAGTGGTGCGTGACTCCGGGCGATTTCCCACTGGCCCGGCCGGTAATCTGGAAGCCCATCGTGGGCAGGTGTCGTTGCAACGCTGGGTACAGGAGCAGGCGGTGCCTGTGCTGCGCCAGTGTGATAGCTGGCAAGCCCTTCACGCGGCCCTGGCTGAATCCCATCTTGCGCTGACGCCGCGGGGGAATGGCCTGGTGTTCAAAGATCGCGGCAGTGATACCGCGGTGAAGGCCAGCTCGGTGGGGCGTGCGTGGTCCAAAGGCGCTCTTGAGCAGCAGTTCGGGGCCTATGAGCCGCCTTTGGCAGAGGCCGAACGGATCAACCCCACCCGGCGCTACGCGGCGGCACCGCGGGCGGCGACGGACCGGGTAGAGGCGAAGGCGCTGTATCGCGCGTTTGAGGCGCAGAGGCGGGCTCGCAACGCGCAGCGTCAGGCGGCGCTGGCGGCCATTCGGGTGTCTCTGGCCAGTCAGCGCAAGACGGTGCAGCGCGAGTTTATGGCCCGGCGCGAGGCCGTGAAGACGGGCCATCGGCGCGATGCCGATCGCAAAGGCCTCCACGCGCTCTTGCGCATGGAACGCCTGCAGGCGCTCGCCGACATTCAGAAAGCGGGGGAGGCGGCGCGGCGCGAGGTTCGCCAGCACTACCCGAAACAGGAGTGGCAGGGTTTTTTGATTGAGCGGGCAGGGCAGGGCGATACGGTGGCGCTATCGTGCCTGCAGACGCTCAGGGGGCCGGCCCGAGGGGCGCAACCGCCGCGGGTGTATGGCGCTGCGCGCAAGGCACCGGTCTTCCCCCCGAAAACGTACCGCTACCAGGTCCACCGCAACGGGGATGTGTCTTTCAGCCTCACCGGTGGCGGTCGATTGCGGGATACGGCCCAGGGGATAGTCATTCTCGACAAGCGCCCGGATGCGGCGACGGTAGAGACGGCGTTGCGTCTGGCGGCCCTAAAATACGGTCCCGAACTGCACGTGCAGGGCAGCAGCGTGTAAATACCCCAAACAGCTAACCACCCATTCATAGAAAAATTAAGCCACTTCTCGGTATTGAACGGGTGTCATATCGTTCAATCCATCATGGGGTCGTTCATGGTTATACAACACGATCCAGTCATCCGTGATCTCTCGAACTTCCTGCAATGTCTCGAACAGATATAAGTCCAATACTTCCTCTCGATACGTGCGATTAAAACGTTCGATAAATCCATTTTGGTAAGGCTTGCCGGGCTTGATGAAATCGATCTGAATTCCATGCGCTTGCGCCCATTCAGCCAACGCCCCTGATGTAAATTCAGGGCCATTATCAACCCTGATAATAGCGGGATAGCCTCGCCAGGCTGCAATACGATCTAATGTATGTATCACTCGCTCCGTAGTAATGCCCGAATTGATATCTATTGAACGCTAACACTTCTCGATTGAAATCATCAACCACATTGAACGTGCGAAACCGATGACCGTGACGCAAGGTATCGCTCATAAAATCCATCGACCAACAGATATTGGCTGATCTAGGAACGCGCAATGGCAACGGATTCCTATTCGGTATCCTGCGTTTTACTTTACGCCGTATATTCAGTTTTAACTCCATATAAACACGGTAAATCCGTTTGTGATTCCAACGTTTACCCAACGCTCTGAGCCGCTTACACAGCTTTGGAAAACCCCAGCGAGGGTGCTTCTCAACCAAGGCCAGCAACGCATCAATCAGCTCACTATCATCTACTCGCTTGGGCGTGTAGTAATACGCCGTGCGACTTAGCGCGGCTGCACCACAGGCCGCTCGAATGCTGACAGGGTAATCCTTGCGCAAACGATCAACCCACTGCCGACGATGGACTGGCCCTAAAGCTTTTTTATGATCTCTTCCTGCATCTGACTCTTCAGGCTGAGATCGGCATACATCTGCTTGAGCTTGCGGTTCTCTTCTTCAAGTTCCTTGAGCCGCCGTACATCGGAGGCTTCCATTCCACCGTACTTAGAGCGCCACTTGTAAACGGTGCTGAGTCCAATGCCATGCTCTCGACATATGTCCGGAACCGGCACTCCGCTTTCTGCTTGTCAACCCACTTGAGAAACGCCACAATCTGCGTTTCGCTGAACTTCGATTTGCGCATATGTCTCGAAAAACTCCTATCACGTTAGTTTATAGAAATTTCTACGTATGAGTGGCGCTATTTTACGGGGTACTTACAGCCGATCATAATCGCGGTGGAGATTATGTGATCTCAGCTTCGTTATTGAGTCCTTGATTTTGCTTGATGAATTGTCCGCGGTAACCTGAACGGCTATTCTTTCGCTATCGTCTACCAAATTAATTCCTGGGAAATTTTTCCGATCTGACTCGTTGAGATTGCGAAGACCAGGAAGGTCAAAAAGTGATTTGAGAAGACCGCAGATTAGATCTTCGCTGACTTTGTGAATATCAAAGTGGCCCATACCGGAAGAGATATCGACTTCCCGAGATACCCGAGCAAGCTCCTCCCTAAACTCATTTACCAAATCTAGCTGCTTCAAGAGACAAGCCTACTAATTTGTCTCTGGATTTGAGGGTCGAAGTCATTGATATCTCTAGTAACGTTGAAATGCATATTCATATGGGCAACTTCTAGAAGCTCGTCTTCGATTCGGTACTGCTTTTCCTCACGAAGCCAAACCAGAACCTTAGACAAATGCCAAAGCACTGCTTTTCCCTCGTACACCGGTGCGGGAAATTGTGCGACGTTTGCCAACATGATTTTTCGGATGTTCTGGCGACTACAACCCACGATATCTGCAACATCTGTGAGCCCTACTAGATCTGGGGTAGCTTCAATCAACTTCGCTTCGGGAATAACTTTTCGAATATCAATAATCGCAGATGAAATTGCCTCAAAAGCAGTAGAGGCCTCTCGTGCGAAATCCAGAGCCAGGCGACCTGTTTTACCGATACCAACAAGCGCATCGTCACACCCACCTTCACCTAGACGCTCGATTACTTCATCGATGCTGCCAATATGGTCTTCGTCGGGAAGAGTGAACTTTAATGTGAATTCATAGGTGTACATCGCTCAGTCCTCTTCTCTCCCGTTCTCGGCCTGCTGCGCAGTTGTGCAATTATCGACAACCCTCCGAATTTGGCGGGCATGATTTCCTGGGTTCCTTGGAGTACTCCAAATACTCGCAATACAGAATTCTCCACAACGGCATGTATCGTCGTTGTAGGGGCAGTAGATCTTTCCCCAAGCATGTGAACCGCCAGTTTCGATTCGCCAACCATTCGACTCAGCATGCCTAAGCGCCTCTTCAATCTCCGCACTGGGATGTCGCCTTCTGGCCATCCTATTTTTCCTTCGAATCAGATGTAATATTAGGAGAGCATCTCTGGGTTGTCAACAGACAACCCAGAGGGATGCGGCCAGCTCGTATCGAGCTTAACCCCACTTGACATCCTCCCCTTCCTTCGCGCTTCACGCCTCAGCAAGGGGATTCCTTTTCAGGTGCCGTCCGATCGCTCGGTGGCAGGTTCCTGCTTCATCAAGCGGCTAACGCCGACTCTTCATAGGCTAACCAGCGGTGTCCCCGCTCTAGAATGTTGATCGCCGCAACCACATCAGCGTTGCCCTCAAGCCCACAGGCAACACAAAGGAACCGGGATTGAGTGCGGCGGTTATCAGAGGACTCGTGACCACAGGACGGGCATGTGCGGCTGGTGTATGCCGGCGGCACAGCCACCACAACACCACCGCGCCAGTCTTGCTTGTACTCCAGTTGCCGGCGGAACTCGTGCCACCCCTGGTCCAGGATCGCCTTGTTCAGGTCCGATTGGGCCCTCACATTGCGCCCAGGCTCATCCACGGCACGGCTCGCTGACGCCGACATGTTGCTTACACGCACATCCTCAATCGCTACCATCGCGTGGTTTTTGCTGATCCCGGTTGAGGCCTCGTGGCCAATGAAAAAGCTAGTCCCATGATAGCCTCAACGTCCGCAAGACATGTTCCTGCAGCGTCTTTGGTATGTCCAGATCTTTTGCGGTTTGATGCCATGTCGAGAACGCATCAACGGTCTGTTCAAGGACGATCTTCTCCCGGTTACGTGGTAGCCGGGCAAATTTTGCAAGATGCTTGAGGTCTTCGACCGTGAAGTCACTTGTCTTATTGTTGAGACTCAACTGGTGAAATCGTGTAAAGTCACTGCCTTCGGCGTGGCAAAGATCATAAGCAGGCGTGATGTCCCAGTTGCCCTGGCGATCCATCATGAAACCAAAGTTCTTCACATGGTCGTCCTGATTGCACCCGACGACATTGAAGATCATTCGGCGAAACTGCTCTTCAATCGCACTTTGCGGCATGTCCAACTCACGCATCGTTGTGAAGAGCTGTTCATAGGAATAAGCGCCACTTTCATAATAATCAAAATGCGCAACAGCGGCGAACGTCTGAACAAATTTCTTGCTACCCTGTTCATCGCGGTCAAAGCGCCTTGTCATGAAATGATTACGGCCATTCTCACTGAACAGGTGGCTTTCCATCATGTCGATGCCGCAGGCTCTCGCCATAAGATGGTAGCTATATTCCAGAAGGCCATAGCCGGACGGGTCGGCTACGCCCCAGTCTCCACTGAAAGCAACGCCATCAAACTTAATCAGCCAGTGTTCAAAGTCGGGTGGCAGGTCTAACTGCCCTGATCGAACTTCTGTTGTCTCCGGGTTATAGGCAATGATAGCTTTTGCTCGAGCACCGCCGGCAGATGTCCCGACACTGAGAATGTCCAGTAAAGCGGTTTCTTCCTTGCCCGGTGTAAGTTTGGTGTTGAGTGTTTCTCTGTCTGCAAAGGCCATTGAGGCGAGATTGATGAGATCGCGGATTTCAAGGCGCTTGTCTTTCGTTGCATCAGTCTCGATGACTGGCTCAAATTCGAGCGCGCCCATGCCGCGTGTGCCGGTGTAACAAAGGCGATCAACGGCGTTGAACGACTTTCGGTCTCGTCCAGTCTGATTGAGCCAGACATCAATAAGTTTGTTACCATATTTGTCAGGAAGACTGTCGGCGATCATGCCGGGCAGTCCGTAAAATGATCTGGGATGCAGCCCTTCAAACTGATAAATATAACCCGTACGAACGGGCATGTGTCTCGGGGCAGGTTCTACGCCCAACTCCACAAATGCAGGATCATATTCAAATCGTGCATAGCGCTCACCATGATCCATTGAAACATAGCCTATGGTAGTGCCCCATAGTTTGACGGTCGCCGTACTCATTAAGCTTCATCTCCCCACACGATACCGGATGAGGGAGATGGTTTTTTGCGCTTCCGGGATTTCCCAGCGAGTGCTTCTGCCATCGGAGAATTGAATGTTTCCGGCAGGAGTGCATCAAGGGCAGGCATCCGGTCCAATGCTTTGAGAATTTTCAGCCATGTTTCAAACTGGCTGTCCTGGCCACCTTCGATACGGCGCAATGTAGCAACACCAATGCCCGCTTCCTTTGCAAATTCGGTTTGAGAATAGCCTTGTGCCTTGCGTATCCTTGCAAGACGCTTTGCAAACTCTTTGAGAATTTCATCCTCTGGTACAAATTTGGAAAGCTTAATAAATATCATTCGTGATAGTTTTTTATCCGCCTCGTCGTTTTTGATATCACAAATGATATTAATTTGGCGTTAAGGTTTCAAGGGTCTTTACATGAAAACGATCACAACTTGGTCTCCTCAGGCACACTAACGTGTTTGTCGGCAATTACGGCGTATGTCTTGCGTGCGCGATCATTACATGAGCTTTCGGCTTTAGCCGCTAGTGCGATACCGACATCAAATGCTTGCATTTTTGTCCCCTCGACAACCGTCAATCAGTGATGATTCGAGAGTATTCTTAGGCCTCAAACGAAGACATTCAATGACCGGTGCCGCCTAGTGCCACAAAGTTGTAAATACCCCAAACAGCTAACCACCCATTCATAGAAAAATTAAGCCACTTCTCGGTATTGAACGGGTGTCATATCGTTCAATCCATCATGGGGTCGTTCATGGTTATACAACACGATCCAGTCATCCGTGATCTCTCGAACTTCCTGCAATGTCTCGAACAGATATAAGTCCAATACTTCCTCTCGATACGTGCGATTAAAACGTTCGATAAATCCATTTTGGTAAGGCTTGCCGGGCTTGATGAAATCGATCTGAATTCCATGCGCTTGCGCCCATTCAGCCAACGCCCCTGATGTAAATTCAGGGCCATTATCAACCCTGATAATAGCGGGATAGCCTCGCCAGGCTGCAATACGATCTAATGTATGTATCACTCGCTCCGTAGTAATGCCCGAATTGATATCTATCGCTAACACTTCTCGATTGAAATCATCAACCACATTGAACGTGCGAAACCGATGACCGTGACGCAAGGTATCGCTCATAAAATCCATCGACCAACAGATATTGGCTGATCTAGGAACGCGCAATGGCAACGGATTCCTATTCGGTATCCTGCGTTTTACTTTACGCCGTATATTCAGTTTTAACTCCATATAAACACGGTAAATCCGTTTGTGATTCCAACGTTTACCCAACGCTCTGAGCCGCTTACACAGCTTTGGAAAACCCCAGCGAGGGTGCTTCTCAACCAAGGCCAGCAACGCATCAATCAGCTCACTATCATCTACTCGCTTGGGCGTGTAGTAATACGCCGTGCGACTTAGCGCGGCTGCACCACAGGCCGCTCGAATGCTGACAGGGTAATCCTTGCGCAAACGATCAACCCACTGCCGACGATGGACTGGCCCTAAAGCTTTTTTATGATCTCTTCCTGCATCTGACTCTTCAGGCTGAGATCGGCATACATCTGCTTGAGCTTGCGGTTCTCTTCTTCAAGTTCCTTGAGCCGCCGTACATCGGAGGCTTCCATTCCACCGTACTTAGAGCGCCACTTGTAAAAGGTGCTGAGTCCAATGCCATGCTCTCGACATATGTCCGGAACCGGCACTCCGCTTTCTGCTTGTTTGAGAAACGCCACAATCTGCGTTTCGCTGAACTTCGATTTGCGCATATGTAAAAACTCCTATCACGTTAGTTTATAGAAATTTCTACGTATGAGTGGCGCTATTTTACGGGGTACTTACACTTGAACTTCACCCATAGCGTGCATTGCCATAGTTGTCTCCTAGCACCCAGTGCGCCTGGCGCCCGACGAAAGTGTCAGGCGCTCTTGCACAGCGTGCAGTCACATAGATTTGCGCCAAAGGCGTGACCGCGCTGAGTTGTCGCCAGTGCGGATAGATTGAAAACAACGCAATAAAAGCTATACTCAAAGTATGCATACATTGAGTATAACCCGTGATGCCCAGATATAAAGAACTAGATAGTACAGCGGCAACTCTCTATTCGGAGCTGTTAGATCGCTCCCTCAGCAGCGAGATAGCCAAAGGTACAGGCTTCAGCTTCACCTCTAAGCTGGTGAAGGGCAAGAAGTATTGGTATCTCCAGCATACGCTGGGGGACTCTCGAAAACAGTATTACCTTGGCCAGGACACCAAGGAGCTTCGCAGTCGTATTGAGACTCAAAAGACCAGGTGGAAGGAGGGCGAGCTCGATCAAAGCTCTCTGGAGAAACTGGTAGCTATGGCCATAAATGGCGGCTGCACATCTCTTTCGCATCGAGCCTATAAGGTCCTTTCTGCGATTGAGCAGTCCGGACTATTCAGGGCAGGAGGAGTCGTCATTGGCTCCTATGCGTTTCAAGCAATTGGCAACATGCTGGGCGTGGCCTGGGCAGAAAAACTAATGCTCACGATGGACGTTGATCTCGCTGCCAGTAACGAATGCCTGGTCGCTGTCCCAGAAGGAATGCCATCACTATCAAAGACTATTCTCAGCGCCGAAACCGGGATGCTGGAGGTGCCGCTGTTGAATCGCAAGCACCCATCGACTAGCTACCGGATTAGAGGAGAGGAGTTTAGAGTTGACCTCGTGACTCCGGAACTCGGTCCGCCGGCAGACGGCCCCGTGCACGTTAAGGGCATTGATTCATACGCCAAGCCGCTTCGGTTTTTGGATTACATTCTCGAAGATACGCAAAAAGCGGTCCTATTGCACAAAGAGGGGGTTGTGGTAAATGTTCCGGCACCAGGCCGGTTTGCCGTACATAAGCTTGTGCTAAGCCAGAGGCGATCAGCCCAAGATGCTGCGAAGGGAATGAAAGACGCAGCGCAGGCTACCCAATTAGTTGATTGCTTGTTGCAAAGGAGGCCCGGTGATTTGTGGAGTGCGATCGACGCCGCATATGCGTACCCCTCTGGAAAGTTCTTCCAGCAGTTTGAGATGGGACTGGGCGCTTTGCCAGGTGACATCAAGGCGCCCATTGTTGACTATATACGCGGATTGAACGATGAGCCTTCCCCAAGCGGAGGATCGCCGTCGCCGTCCATGGGGATGTAAATAAACCTGTGGGGCTATCCCACATTACGTGACGAGCGCATCGACCTAGCCGGCATTTCAACCAAAACGTAGATGTTTGAAACCGGCTCTGGGTGAATAGCGTGCATGGAGCACCGGCCTTGCACCCAGAGCAGGATTCAATCCAGAAGATCTGAGTTTACATAGCAGTGGAGATACACTTTACTCTCTGCACTACTGGCCCCTTGGCCCCGTGTGAAGGTCTCTCTACAATACCTAATGAAAGGTTCGAGAAATCGTATATGAATGGGTGCATACTTTGATAGTACATTACGTAAACATCCGAGCCTTCCTCCTTCTTGACGCCGAACTCATTCCATCTCTCTATCGGATAATGCGAGTAGTCCAGCTGCCCAGGTTCTGCATGGACGAAAACCACGCCGCGAGCCCTTGTCGGATACTCACGAAAGTGGCGTTCTGAGTATCTTCGGTTATGCTCGCGTCAAAATTGCTATTAGTGAAGATTTCGAGAGCTTTGGTAAAGCACCTCTCGCGAAGCGTGTCTGAAGGATCTGCAAAAGCGAGTTCCGCGAGGGACCCATAGTCGGGACACGATCCCTGTTTCATCAGAGAATCACCATTAAAACAAACGTTAGTTAGCGAAGAATCGCTCCTGAATTCGCAGACCACTGGAACGGGGTCGCCGTCCGAAACCTGTAATCTCAGGCCTGCGACCTCATGGCCGCCGTCTCTTTCTAAGTGGCGAAGTGAGCCTTCCACCAAACGGGTGTCCAGTACGCCTTGGGAGTCTAACTTTTCTGTAATCACCTGGTGGCAGAGCTCAATGCTAAGAGGGACGGCTGCGTTTACGAGAGCCGGGGCATAGAAGCATATGATGAAAAGGTATGTCGCTTTGGTTTGCATGCTAATAAGACCCCCATTTCTGATTATTTATTAGGCTCCCGCCAGTCTATCATGCTCAACCACCGTGCTAGCAGTGGTGTGGCACGATCTGCAAAAACTCTCATATAAGAGTACGGGCAAACTCCCTAGTCTAGGGCTGCCTACATATCAATTGACGGTGGATTGGGCTTGCTAGTTATGGCAGCCTCACGCTTGGTTTGCTGGGCAAAGGCTGAGTCAAGTATTTGTTTGGTAGCATCATAAGCTTCTCGACATACATCCTGGAAATTCAAGTAACTGATGCCCTTCACCCAGGGGCCAGTTTCGGCGGTGACCGGTCCGCATAGGACTTGATACTCCGCCAATGCCTGTAGGTACTCCCGACGCTGCGATTGCGAAATTACAACGGGAGGGAGCCCCGCATTCAGGAGTGGAAGGTTAGCTGCAAGTCTTGCTATGCGGCCATTACCGTCCCAGAAAGGATGACCGGTCACGATCGCTATATGAATATCAGCATAAATCCGATGAGCGTCATCGGCGCCTATATCTGCATTAGAGTGAGTGTTTATGGAGTCAATGACTTTGCGCATGAGGGCCGGTACTTCTTTGGGCATCGCATAATCAATGAACACCTGGCGCCCCGAATCGTCAACCACTGAGGTTCCGTTCGGTTCGTTCTTCCAAGCCCCGTATGGTTTGTAGATATCCGTAACTTTTTCTGTCAGCACCAAGTGATGGAGCTCATAGAAATCCGCTTCGGATATCTCGCGTCCCAACATCCCGTACAGCGCATCGATTGCATGGCCATGCCCAACTACCTCTTGGTGATCCTTAAGTGGCTTGCCAGAAATCGTTAGCCCTTCTTCTAGAACAAACTGGGTCTCTCCTAGTGAGAGCGAGTTACCCTCTATGGCTGTTGAAGTGTGGGTCCAGAGAACTTTGAGCTGCTTAAGCGTTGTAGCACGCAGGTCGGGGTCAAGCCCATCTAGAAACTTTATTCTGTCTGGCAGATTGGACATAGATGAATGATAACACGAAGCAAACTGCTCCCTTTTTCAGCTGCTGCACCAAGAAATTCCGTACCTTGGGGGGCGGCAGGTTGGGCCCGCGCACGCTTTGGTGGGGCAGTGGCTAAAACGCAAGAGCGACCCCAGGGTGCGCGCAAGGGCTATTCGAGGAAGGTGAATACCTCGGCTGTATCAAGGATGGTCAATTCGCCGCCCATCGCCAAAGTATCTATACAGAGGTTCCTTCCAACAAGCTTGGGAGCCGAGCAATGATTGTGGCCTGTTACTATCCCGTTCACGCCCTCTGCCGCGCCTGCATTTTTACGGATGGCTTCCGGCCGTGCCCACAATGCATATTCGACCTCAGCGGGGCGCATTTGTTCTTTGATCGAAAGGGCGCTCCACGCCCGTCGCCAGTCAGAGTGGATTACTCCTAGCCTCTTTCCGCGGTAAGTGAGCTGCCTCGCTAAGGGTAGGGACTGGGCCCACTTAATGCACAGGGCTGCTTGTCTCCGATCAAGGCTCTGCGCCCACTCGCCGCCGTTCCTGCAGTGTAGAGCCACAGCGTACTCGGTATCGATCCTGTTCTTCGATAACGCGTCAATCAACAAGTCTTCGTGGTTGCCAAGAACAGCATAGAACCATGGCTCGTTAACAAGCGCCAAACACTTGTAGCTATCTTCGCCTCGATCGACCAAATCACCAGTAGAGAAGAGGCGGTCTTTACCCGGATCAAATCCCCTCGCATTTAGGGCAGACATCAATGCAGCGTGCTCCCCGTGCACGTCGCCGACGAAGTAATCCTTGCCGGTCAGGTTCTCTCCATGATCTATAAGATACGGCCCGTACATTGCACCAATTTTATCATGTAAGAGCACTATGGCCTTACATCAGGGATCTCTCAGATGCACGCTTTGATGAGGCAGGGCCTGGAACGTAAAGAGGTCGTTCACTAAACTTGTAAAATGTCCAGATTCCTTTGGACAGGTTGGTAGGCATCTAGTCATAGTTGCCTGCGTAATGTGCTCGGCAGGAGGCCATGGGGTGAGTTGGATCACGCTAGCATCAAAGAACGGCATCCCCGAATGACCGAAAAGAAAGAATCCGCCCAAGAGAAACAGGTCAAAGAGTCTGAGATCTGGCGCCAGCTGGGTGAGTATATGCTTGGCGAACTTGAAGATTCGCCTCTGGAGTACAAAGAAGAACAGCTGCCCCTCGACTTCTAGTTTCGGCCGGTCGCGCCAGAATGAGCAGCGCTTTCCTCCTTTGCTCATGCGCGGCCTGGTACAGCTACATTGCCCTCATGGCAACGCAAAAGGAACTTACATGATCCCTTCTCACGACGATGCTGCTAATTTGGCAGCAATGGACCTCGACACCCTCCTATCGACCCTGCAGAGTGCCAATGACGCATATCGCAGCGGCTCCCCAATCATGTCGGACGAGGCCTACGACCACATTTACCTCGCCGAACTAGAGCGAAGACACCCCGATCATCCATTCCTGCACCAGGTGGAGGTTGAGCCTTCGATTGGCGCGGGAAAGGTTCGGCATCCTGTGCCAATGCTGAGCACCGATAAGGTTTACACGATTGATGAGCTGAGAAGATTTATTGCGCGAGTAGAAAAGGCCGCGGCGAGCGTGGGGTTGGCCGCCGACGAGGTCGCCTATCGCATTACGCCTAAACTTGATGGCGTAGCGGCAGCCTATCGTGCAGGGGTGTTTGCGACACGTGGCGACGGACTTACGGGCAATGACATCACACATAAGCTGGGGGAGGGCATCGTGATAGTGGGCGAGGGCGATGTTGGGGAGTTGATCTGTTCTCAAGCCTACTTCGATGAGCATCTTTCTGATGAATTTGAGCATCCACGCAACTTTGTGTCCGGCCTGATTTCGGCTGACACTCTCTCAGAGCGCGCCATGGAGGCACTCGAGTCTGGCGCCATACGCTTGGCTATGTTTGCCAGCCTTCCTGCGGCGACGGTTTCAGGGGTGGAGCTGATTGAACAGATAGACGATCTAGCCGCCCGGTTGAACAGTGAGGTGGATTCACTAACTGACGGCACCGTTATCGAAGTAACTAACATAGAGGTGCAAGCCGAGTTGGGCAGCACCAGCCATCACAACAACTGGGTGGTTGCGCGCAAGACGGTGGGCGAAATGGCTGTTGTCACCGTTGAAGGCATCACCTGGAGTGTGGGCCGAGGAGGGCGTATCACTCCTGTGTTACAGGTATCACCCGTACGGCTTTCCGGGGCCACGGTGGAAAACGTTACTGCTCACCATGCCGGCAACGTCTTAGCACAAGGTATCGGGATCGGCGGGGAGCTTCGCATCACCCGGTCTGGAGAGGTTATCCCCAAGATCATTGAGGTCGTGAAGCGCGGGGAGGGCGGAAGCGTCCCTAATTCCTGCCCCAGCTGCGATCACGAGACAACCATGGAGGATGACTTTCTTTACTGCCATAACCACGCGTGCAACGCGAAGCTCGGTGCTCAGCTGGAACACTTCTTCGCCATCCTGGGAAATGTGGATGGGTTTGGACCTTTTACTTGTGATGCGCTGGTGGAAAACAATGTCACCAGCATTGGGCAGATCTATGACCTCAGTGTTTCTGATTTCGAGTCCATGGGCTTTGGCCCCAAGCAAAGCGAGAACCTGATAGCCGAGCTTGCACGCTCACAGCAGGACGAGATTGAGGACTGGCGGTGGCTGGCAGCATTCGGCATCCGCCACCTGGGCCGCGGCGACTCAAGAAAGCTGCTGACCCAGAGGCACGTCACCACCTTGCGCGGGATCACAGCTGAAGACTTATCCGCTATACGGGGCTTCGGCGCTATCACTAGCGAAAGTATTGCGAACGAGATCGGGGCTCGAATCGATGAGATCGAGGTGATGCTCAGTCGCGGGTTCGCTCTTCGTCATAGCTCAGAAGCATCAGTAGCCTCTTACAGTGCGATCGCTGGGAAGAAGATCGTGTTCACTGGCTCAATGAGCGAGAGTCGCAGTGCTATGCAGGATCACGCCAGGTCACTGGGCGCCGAGGTACGAAGCAGCGTATCAGGAGCTACTGACATACTTGTAGCGGGTGAAAAGGTTGGCGCCAGCAAGATAGCCAAGGCCGAAAAGCATAATGTTCAGGGGATGAGTGAGCCTGAGTACAGGTCTCTACTCTAGTCCTGCTAGCTAACCAGGCTTGACAGCAGGTGCCTTATTAGTGCTCCGGTGTATAATATCCTTTAAAATCAATGGCTTATGCGCATAATGTATCTTATGTTAAATAGGAAATAACGCTTTATAAAGCCGCCCCTGTGCGCATCACGGGGGGGCAACAGCGCTCTCCCTCCCGCCAGGCGCGTGGCGACGCCGCTGCTGCGATGCTGTGCCCGCCCGGCGACTGCGGTATACTGCGGGTATGGAAACCTCGAATATAGACTTTATCTGGGCACTGGTCGGCATGACCGTGACCCTCCTCGCAACAAACTGGGCCATGTTCCGTGGCTTGCGCACGGAGCTGAAGGGCGATATGGACAGTCGCTTCACCGAGATCAAAAGCGATATCCGTCGGCTTGAAGACAAGGTGGACGCCCGGTTTGAAGCCATGGACGCCAAGGTGGATGACCTGCGCACAGAGCTCAAGGAGGACAACCAACGGCTTGAAGACAAGATGGATGCCCGCTTTGAGGCCATGGACGCCAAGATGGATGCCCGCTTTGAAGCCATGGATGCCAAGGTGGATGACCTGCGCAAGGAGACCCGGGCGGAGACCCGGCGGGTTGGTGGTCGCATCGATGCGGTGAACGAGACGCTGGTTGACATGAACAGCCGCCTGTCGCGCCTTGAGGGCGCGGTTTTCGGTATCGAAATCCCGCCCCCGCCCGAGGTCTCGCAAAGCCCCTCATAGCCCTCGTGGGCATGACACCTAGGCATCATCACCGGTTCTCCCCGGGATATGCCACACAGAAGGTCTAACGGCAGAACATTCCGCTCAACACGGTTCTCCCTCCCGCCAGGCGCGTAGCGACGCCGCGTCTGCGGTGCTGTGCCCGCCCGGCGACTGCGGTATACTGCGGGTATGGAAACCTCGAATATAGACTTTATCTGGGCACTGGTCGGCATGACCGTGACCCTCCTCGCAACAAACTGGGCCATGTTCCGTGGTCTGCGCACGGAGCTGAAGGGCGATATGGACAGTCGCTTCACCGAGATCAAAGGCGATATCCATCGGCTTGAAGACAAGATGGATGCCCGCTTTGAAGCCATGGATACCAAGGTGGATGACCTGCGCAAGGAGACCCGGGCGGAGACCCGGCGGGTTGGTGGCCGCATCGATGCGGTGAACGAGACGCTGGTAGACATGAACAGCCGCCTGTCGCGCCTTGAGGGCGCGGTTTTCGGTATCGAAATCCCGCCCCCGCCCGAGGTCTCGCAAAGCCCCTCGTAGCCTATGGGGGCATGACACCTAGGCATCCTCACGGGCTCCTCCCGGTAACCGACAGGTCGTGCGCGTGGCGAGTTCCTCGTCACTGGGCCGCTGTGCAATAAACACCAAGGCCCCGTTGTCATACGTAACCAGATAGCCCCACTCGATCGCCTCGTCAGTCTGGCCGGGCCGCGGCGGCTGTGCCCACCAGGGCTCGCGGCGGATTTCGGTGGGGGCAGCGCTGTGCTGCCGTGGCGGTTCGAGGGCAGGCGCGATGCTAGCGGGTGCCCCGTCAGGCGGTGGCGCATGCAGCCGCTCGACCCCGAGGTGATCGCGCAGGTGATGGGCGGCGCTGCCCAGGGCCTCCAGCACGGCCGCGAGGGGGTCGAGGGGGGCCGCCTCCCCGCGGCCCAGGGGCCCGAGCACCTCGATGGCTTCTTCGGCCAGCGCCTGCAGGCGCAGGGCCTGGGCTGACAGGGCGTTGAGGGTGACGCGCGCGGGTGTGTTGGGGTCGGGCGGTGTCATAGGTCACGCCCGCCTGCCCACCAGGCCTGCCGCTCGGTCAGGCGGTCGCGGGCGCTGAGACGGGCGGGATTGTGGTGTTTGAGGGTGGCGCAGTGGAGGGCATTCAGCCAGGTGTGTGGCTGTAATACCCTGACGCACAGGGGGCGTTCAGGCCCCCAGCGCAGGCCGCGTGACCGGCCCCTTTTGATTGGTCCAATTGCACTGTTAGTTCATGGGTGGCTTTCCCGGCAAGTGGATGATGGTTTCTGGGGCCGGAGGCCTGTATCCGAGGGCTGAATGTGGGCGTTTTGTGTTGTCGTGTTTTCTCCATTGTTCAATCAGGATTTGTGCTTCTTTCAGGGAGTAGAAGATTTCCCCATTGAGCAACTTATCGCGAAGTCGTGCATTGAAGCTTTCGATATATCCGTTTTCCCATAGTGAGCCTGGTTCGATGTAGGCGGTCTGTGCGCCAACCAGGTTGGTCTACGTTCTTACGGCTTCAGCAACAAACTCAGGGCCATTATCCGAGCGGATGTCGTCTGGAACGCCCCTCAGGATGAACGGGTCTGTCAGAGCATCAACCACATCGGTAGAATTGAGCCTGCGCTTGATGCGGATCGCCAGACATTCCCTGGAATACTCGTCGAGGATGTTCAGCATTCGCAAGGCTTTACCATCATCTGTTCGGTGGTGGACGAAATCGTATGGCCACACGTGGTTCCTACGCAATGGCCTGAGCCAAACGCAGGAACCATCATTCAACCATAACCTCCCACGCCGGGGTTGTTTGTGGGGGACTTTCAGTCCCTCACGCCGCCAAAGACGCTCCATGCGCTTGTCATTGACCTGCCAGCCAGCATCTCTCAGCAGGGCTGCTATCCGTCGGGAGCCCTACCGGCCATACTGACGAGCCCATTCAATCATGTCCTCAACCAACGGTTGCTCACCTTGAAGGCTCGTTGGAACATGACGCTGGGTGGAGCGGTATTGACCCAGTACCCGACAGGCTCGGCGCTCTGAGACACCAAACTTGTCACGGACCCGATCAATGCCTTTGCGGCGGCGTAAAGGGCTTGGAAGTTTCCCTTGGCCGCCACCCTGAGGATTGGCTTGTCCAATGTCAGCTCGGCAACCGCCCGTCGAAGCTGCTTATTCTCTTTCTGCAGCGTCTTCAGTTCCTTCAACTGATCTTTGCCCATCCCACCCTATTGCTTCTTCCAGCGGTAATAGGTTTGTTCAATGATACTAACCTGTCGTATCGCATCCGGACGGCTAATCCCCTGTCCAACCAGCACATCAACCTGGCGCAATTGCGTAACAATCTCTTCGGGTTTGTGGCGTTTGATACCCATTCTGTCCTCCCAATACCAACATTTCGGGTGGACCAATTCATTGGGGGAGGATCAGAGGCTCTTCATGAGCATTGTCATTTGTATCGACTGAGCCATCCGTTGGGGGAGTACGTTCTGGATTCTGGTAGGAGGCTGTGTAAGTACCCCGTAAAATAGCGCCACTCATACGTAGAAATTTCTATAAACTAACGTGATAGGAGTTTTTACATATGCGCAAATCGAAGTTCAGCGAAACGCAGATTGTGGCGTTTCTCAAACAAGCAGAAAGCGGAGTGCCGGTTCCGGACATATGTCGAGAGCATGGCATTGGACTCAGCACCTTTTACAAGTGGCGCTCTAAGTACGGTGGAATGGAAGCCTCCGATGTACGGCGGCTCAAGGAACTTGAAGAAGAGAACCGCAAGCTCAAGCAGATGTATGCCGATCTCAGCCTGAAGAGTCAGATGCAGGAAGAGATCATAAAAAAGCTTTAGGGCCAGTCCATCGTCGGCAGTGGGTTGATCGTTTGCGCAAGGATTACCCTGTCAGCATTCGAGCGGCCTGTGGTGCAGCCGCGCTAAGTCGCACGGCGTATTACTACACGCCCAAGCGAGTAGATGATAGTGAGCTGATTGATGCGTTGCTGGCCTTGGTTGAGAAGCACCCTCGCTGGGGTTTTCCAAAGCTGTGTAAGCGGCTCAGAGCGTTGGGTAAACGTTGGAATCACAAACGGATTTACCGTGTTTATATGGAGTTAAAACTGAATATACGGCGTAAAGTAAAACGCAGGATACCGAATAGGAATCCGTTGCCATTGCGCGTTCCTAGATCAGCCAATATCTGTTGGTCGATGGATTTTATGAGCGATACCTTGCGTCACGGTCATCGGTTTCGCACGTTCAATGTGGTTGATGATTTCAATCGAGAAGTGTTAGCGATAGATATCAATTCGGGCATTACTACGGAGCGAGTGATACATACATTAGATCGTATTGCAGCCTGGCGAGGCTATCCCGCTATTATCAGGGTTGATAATGGCCCTGAATTTACATCAGGGGCGTTGGCTGAATGGGCGCAAGCGCATGGAATTCAGATCGATTTCATCAAGCCCGGCAAGCCTTACCAAAATGGATTTATCGAACGTTTTAATCGCACGTATCGAGAGGAAGTATTGGACTTATATCTGTTCGAGACATTGCAGGAAGTTCGAGAGATCACGGATGACTGGATCGTGTTGTATAACCATGAACGACCCCATGATGGATTGAACGATATGACACCCGTTCAATACCGAGAAGTGGCTTAATTTTTCTATGAATGGGTGGTTAGCTGTTTGGGGTATTTACAGAATATCGCCATTACCTACGAGAGTGTGCTCGCTCGGATTTCAGTAGACATGTACTACCCCTACCAAAATCATTGCCTGAGCGAGGGCTATTGTTCTGCCTTGGGGTATCCGCAGATTGAATTAGCGACCCCTGATGTGGCGCAGAGAGCCCCGGACATTTTCATTTGGGCACAGTCACTATCCTGTCAGGACCGGTACTAATGCGGCTGCCGGGTATAGGTCTGTTAGTGGCCGCTGCCTTGCTGTCCGGTTGTATCCAGGAAGAAGTGGACTATCCCCCGACAAGCCCGAACGAAACAGATTATTTCCGCCAAGATAACTACTACAGTGATGAAGAGCGGGTGGAGGTATTGCGGAGCTATGAAGAGCATGCACAAGTCAAAGGCGGCCGGTTTGCGTTGGCTAACCGGAACCAACACGCCGCGTTATGCGACGAACTCAGAACCGCAGAAGGAAGAGAGCGGAGTGTTGCTCGAGACATATACGAACGCTATGAGCCCTACTTGGCCCAGGTTAATATGGCGGTCATCTTGCCCCCAGAGTGTACTACTGGGCAGTGTGGGGAATGGTTCGGAGAGAAGTATTTCCAGTTAGAAACCCTGGTAGATGAATATCCCCGCTACTTCATCATGACGCAGGCGGTGGCCTGTGGCTGGCTTTGGCCAGAGGGGAAAATGCCTGAAGAAGACTACGAATAAACCAGGGTAACTCTGAACAATGCATCATTTTCATAGCTGCCCCCGGTGGTTTTTAGATTCAGCAGTAATTTCAATGAAGAATCATCGTAAATGACCTTGGTTGCCGCTCGTTTTCTGCCATTTGACAGATTACGGACGGATTTACCCCGCCTGGACGGGTAAATATTTCTTCGCTCGCAATAAGTTCGTCAAACCTGACAATACATACAAGCGATTGGTGTTTTTCTCCAAACCGCGATAACGAACTTTGCTGTAACCAAAACGCTGTTTCATCACCGAGAACACATGCTCAACTTTCGCTCTGGTGCTGGCTTTCATTTTTCCGTTTGAGCCTCAGTGGAGCTTCTGGGCCGTTGAGCCCGTTTGCCTGGACGCATGGCTATAACAGCTCGCTCTTTGTGCTCGTCACGTTTTTCAAGACCCCCATAGCCGGCATCACCCCAAACGCGCTTTTCTTTTCCGTGGAGAAGATCGCCTGCCTGGGTAATATCGTGCACGTTGGCGGGCGTGGTGCTGATGCGGTGAATCAGCCCGAATGCGTCATCGACGGCAACGTGCATTTTCATACCAACGTGCCATTCATTGCCCTGTTTGACCTGATGCATCCAGGGTCACGCCGACCTGCTTTGTTTTTGGTCGATGACGGCGCAGAGATGATGCTGGCATCGACAATGCTACCTTCCTGGAGTGTTAAGCCGTGAGAAGCCAGGTGCCCCTGAATCGTATCAAACCGTCGCTGACCAAACCGGCGGCGTTCAAGGCAGTGCCGGCAATTCAAGAGGGTGGTTTCATCAGGTCAGTTGTCTGACAAGCGAAGGCCTGCAAAACGACGCATGGACGCTATTTCATAAAGCGCGTCTTCCATTGCCGGATCACTCAGATTGTAGATCAACGGCATAACATGGATACGCGGCATAACGGGTAGGGGGTAAGGCGTACGAGCGGTATTGCCTTTGTGGTATTTTTTATCGAGTTGCTGCTCCAGCCTTGTCCATGGAATCAAACGGTCCATACGCGCCAAAAACGTCTCCCTACCTGTTTTGCGTTTCTTGACGTTGTATTGCTTCGGAGAAAGTTAACTGAGTCATGACATAAGCCGTTTAAGTTAACAGCTGTATTGTGCCACTTTGTGGGGTGTTTTTCAGAGTTACCTTAGGCTGTGGTAACCAGATCAAAACGGGTAACTCTCTTCTTGGCAATCATCAAAGACCGCCAACTGTGAGATCAAGTCCAAACCTCTACACTTGCACTTGAAGGATAGCATCCAAGCCGTTGTCGGCCGCGGTACCTTTGGTATTTCCACGCTCTACGTGGGTGACGAGATGTTCTTTGGCAAGGAGAGTCTCGGGCAGTTCGAAGAAGATCCGCTCAAGTCAGCCTGATCAAAAAATCCCCTTCAGCGTGACGGCCGGGGATCCTGTCCTACAACGATCCGGTGCTTAAAAGCCGTAAGATGCGCTGATGTAGTAGACACGTCCTCGAGGGTCGTGATGCTTTGGATCGTAGCTGAGGTTCACACCATCATAGGCGCGCGGTGGCTCCTCGTCGAGGGCATTTTTAACACCCAGAGTAAGCCTTGCCTGGCTTTCTTCGAATAGCTCGAACTGGTAGGAATACTGGATATCGACCGTTGTCCAATCATCGATATCCTGTGATTCTCCCGCCGGTACAGGCCGCGTGGTTTCGTAGTCCGCCACATAGTAGGAGGTGACCGCCGCCGAGTGATTTCCCAACCCCCAGTTTATTCCCAGGTTGGCTTTGGTTTCCGGTATCGAGCGAACAAAATTGTCGTGGTTGAAGAAGCCCACCACGTCGGTGTCGCCGCCATCCGCCGTTGGGATCTCGTAGCTCAAGAAGTGCGACGCGTTGACTCGCACTCCAAAGGCTCCGAGGCTTCCTCCATCAATGGTCCAGTTCGCTTCCAGATCCAAGCCGTCGGTGTCGACTGACGAGGCGTTGAACAGGTTGCTGGTCACACCCACGAGAGTGCCGGTTTCGCAAGGGCCCTCACGGATGATGTCTGGTCCACAGCGGTCCGCGATGACCTTGCCCTGTGCACTCTCGACCTGGATGACGTCCTCATACTCGATACGCCAGTAATCGAGGCGAATATCGAAGCTGTTGACCGGCGTCCAGATGACCCCGACGTTATAGTTATCGGATTCCTCAGCCTCGAGGTCTTCACTGCCGGTACTGGTAACACGAATGAACGCTGTGCTGGTTGATAGTTCGCCGGTCACAGTATCAACGTCGGCGACACCTTGCAGGGATGTGTCGGCCGCGTAGAGCTGGGCCAGTGACGGTTCGCGGAACGAGGTGCTGGCTGAGGCCCTGAAGACCAGCTGGTCTATGGGCTGCCAGCGCAACGCGACTTTGGGGTCGACACTGTCATCGTCTTCCAGGTCTTCATAGCGCACCGCCGCCGTGATTTCCAGAGTCTCGGTTACCGGGAAAAGTACCTCGGTAAATACTGCGTAGGCATCGCGGTCCTCATCGACCTCGATGCCGCCGCCCAAGAAGGTCAGATCGGCGGGTTGCAAGACACCGTTCTCATCGCGCACCGTCGTGCCCAATTCATTGCGTTCTACCTCATAGCCCTCGTTGCGAACCTGGAAGCCTGCCGCGTACTGAATGGTGCCGGCGCTGATCTCCCAGAGGTCGCCGGTGACGACGCCATCGAGTACCGTCAGATCCGCGGTTCGCTTGGTGTCCTCGCGCCCGGACAGCCATTCGATAAGCGCGGGATCATTACCGGTCGGGTCAAAGGGGTCCCAGTATTGGTCACCGCTGTCACCACCCATGCCGTTCAGTGCCAGGTTGAGCCTGGAGTTGATAATGTCGGGGTTGAACCCGCTGTACTCGTTCTCACTGTAGGTCACGCTCAGCGTCCAGTCGGTGCTATCGTTGAACTCCCCAGACAACTCTGCCATCGCGCGAATGGTTTCGCTCTCGCGGGGTGCCTTGGGTGAGGGGAATGCGGAGCCCAGCACGCGCCCCAACCAGACGGCGGGCACACCAAATGGGTTGCCCGGGTGTGTTTGGCTGATGAGCGGGAACGACAGGATGGGGTAGGACGGTGACTGGGGATTGTCCTTGATCTCATCGTTGGCGTAGTTCATCTCGGCACTGAAGCTCAGAGTGTCACTGAACTCATGCGTCAGGCTGGCGTAGGCCAGTGCACGCACTTCTTCGTTAACCACGTTGAAGCGCGGGCCATACCAGAACCCGCAGCGGGCACCATTGGGTTGCGGAATAATCACCCCTTGATTCTCAATACAGTTCGGGTCTGGTACGTTCTCGCCCGCGGTGAAATCTCCCTCCCATGGGCCGTCAGGAACGGCACCATTTCCTAGTGGAATGAACGTGGTACCTAGGGTGCTGATAGCATTGTCAACGAGATCAACCCTATCGGATGCGCTCAGTGGATCTCGCTCGAAGTACTCAGCGGCAATATTAAAATGCGTGGTGCCATTCCCGGTACCCCACATCGCTGCAAGCCGCTTATCCTCCTGACTATCCTCATCGGTGCTACTGAAGGAGCCAAAGAGCTCAAGACCATCGAAATTCTTTTCCAGAAGGAAATTCACCACACCAGCCACGGCGTCAGAGCCGTAGGTGGTGGCCGCGCCCTCCTTGAGAATCTCTATGCGCTCGACGGCAATGACCGGGATAGTGCTTGTGTCGACAAAGACGGCACCATCGTTGGCACGGGCGCCACTTATTGTCTGGCGCTTGCCATTGACCAGCACCAGGGTCGAACTCAGGCCTAGACCCCGCAGGTTGATATTAGAAGTGCCCTGTGTTGCTCCCTGCGTAAAGGTGTCGGACTGATTCTCGGCGCCGCTACTGACCGTGAGCTTATTGGTGATCTCACCAATGCTGATTGCGCCCGTAGATTGGATGTATTCTCGGCCAAATGAGTCGACGGGAAGCGCTGAGTCGGTAGGTGAGCCCTTGATATAGGAGCCGGTAATCAAAACTTCTTCGAGCTCTTTGGCCTCCTGCGCAAGTAAGGTCGTGCTGGTTGCCATAGAGAGCGAAAAAACGGCGACATGTGCCGCAAGCAAAGATTGCTTGAACTTCATATGTATACCCCCGTTAAGTTATCTATATGAAGTTACAGAAATTATGTTGCTTATCAATGTAAACTTATTTGTGGCGGGAATAAAGCCTTGATTACTCGTAGTAGTTCAACCACTTTAGGCACCCTTGCATCGAAAATCCTTCTATTGACCGCGCTGGCACGTTTTTGTTTGCGCCAAACTAAACGGCTTTTCCTCATCAAACCATCCTAGGGGCATCTCTAAAAATGCGAGTCAAACGCGCTTTTGAGCCGATAGCGTGCTCAATCACAGCCGGACCGTGATGGGAGGGTGTCGCAGAGGGGTCAGATGGGATTTTTCGATGTCGAGGCGCGCTACGCTGGGCTTGACGCCAGGAACGACCCACTGTTGGCGATCAATGCGGTGGTGCCATGGGAACGCTTTCGTCCGTTTTTGGAGAGCATCTGGCGCAAGCCGGTGCTGTCGAGCAGATACTGGCTGATTTCGATCGTTATTGGAGGGATCAGGGTTATGTCGCCAAGGGCGGCCAGATCATTGATGCGTCGATGGTGCCGGTGCCCAGGCAACACAACACCAGGGATGAGAACAGGCAGATCAAGGCGGGCGAAGTGCCCGGGGATTGGGCCGACAAACCAGCGAAGGCCCGTCAGAAAGATACCGACGCCCGTTGGACGAAGAAGAACGGCAAGAGCCATTACGGCGACAGGAACCCCATCAACGCGGATCGCAGATACACGCTGGTGCGGCGTTATGACGTGACGGATGCTTCGGTGCACGACAGCCAGACAGTGGACGCGATCCGTGATGACAACAATACGGCCAAGGGTGTCTGGGCGGACAGCGCCTGTCGCTCAGTCTCTATCGAGGCAAAGCTGAAGGAGAAGGGGTTGAAGAGCCATATTCACCGTAAAGCCCAACGGGGCAAGCCGCTCGGTGCGCACGAGAAGCGCGGGAATACAACCCGTTCCAGGGTGCGTGTCCGAGTCGAGCACATCTTCGGATCGCGGACCAACGATTTGGGGGGGACGTTGATACGCTCTGTCGGCATGCTCCGGGCGAAAGCGCGGGCCGGGTTGAAGAACTTGACTGACCACATACGCAGGTTCACCTGTCTCGATGGGCTCCGGGCCGCGCCAACGTGACAATGTTCAGGGGAATCCGTCTAAATGACCTGGAAAAGGTTAAGAAAATGCCAAAAATGGCCCAGCAACACACGCCTTGTGTGCGGCACCGGTCCGTCAAACCGACGCTTGTCTGTCAACTGGCCAAAAACCCTATTATTCGAGGTGCCCTTGAGCCATAGAATGGATACTGCGGTATACTGACCAGACCATGGAGATCACGATGTCCCCCGAAATCCTCACGATCCTTGGCATGACCGCGACCATCCTGGTGGCTGTCTGGACCATGAACCGCTCACTGCGGGCTGATTTGCGTACCGATATCCATCGACTCGATGACCGCCTCGACGCCCTGCGCTCAGATCAGAATTGAAGTCCGACATCCAGGAGCTGCAAACGGCCCAGCACGGACTCAATGAACGCATGGCCGGGATAGAAGGCCTGGTGAACGGATTAAAAGAAGCCATCGTTGCCCGATCGGTTGCGTGAAAACCAAGCAAAGCCCTGTATTTTTTGCTGGTAAAACGCGCACGAGAAGCCCTCGAGTTGCTTTTGGCGGAGCAAGTATCAAACGAGAACATTAACGCGCGCCCAGTTCCCGCACTTCGTTTGCCTTCAAAGACAGTCCCTCGGCAATCGTGAACGAAGTGACTGCTCCTCCGGTTGAAACCGGGGGAACGTGTTAACTTATCCCTCTGTCTGGATGTTTTTGGCGGCTGCCCGGGCAAGAAGGAATAATGCGAACAGCCTTATCCCGGCCCAGGCAAAAACTTAACCAGGGTGACGGTCAGCCCAACAATCGAAATCACCATGACAATCTGCTGCTTGTAAAGATGGCTGAAACGTTCCGCAATCTCGGTGCGTAAGTCTGCCAGACCGGTATCGATCTTGGCGTGAACCTCCGCAAGCCCGGTATCGATCTTGGCATGAACCTCGGCAATGTCCTGCTTCAGTTCAGGCTTGACCTCAGTGATTCTGGCTTCCAGTTTTGCTTCGGTTTTCTCAAGGTCTGATCGCCTCACCAGCCGATCTTCAGCCGACTCTACCAGCCGGAAAACCGCACGGGCCTGCGCTTCAGGCATGCCCGCTTCTCTGGCCTCGTCGAAAAACGCACTGCGCTTTTGCATTAGCTGTCTCCTTTCTCGGCCTTGAGAGGGTTTTTGACCTTGTAGCGCACATCAGGATACCACGGTTCTTTGCTCAGGAAGGGGATTCCTTTTCAGGTGCCGTCCGATCGCTCGGTGGCAGGTTCCTGCTTCATCGAGCGTCGCCCGCGGGCACTACCGTCCGCCACCCAGGGCCACACAACACATGCCTTCGGTCCTGTGCGCGTTACGCTGTTCGATGTTAAGCGCCCAGAGTGCACCGGGGCCGTCATCAAGCAGCGGCTCGCCGCGAGCGGCCTTCTCGGCAGCGGTCTCAGCCAGGGCAATACCGGCGACATCGCGCTGGGCTGTGCTACACTGCGCCCATGAGCACCGTCGCCTTTGATACCCTCGCCTACGCCAACCGCCTCAAGGAAGCAGGGGTGCCCCCTGACCAGGCCGAGGCCCATGTGGCTGCACAGGCTGACTTCCTCACCCAGCACATCCTCTCCGAGGTCGCCACCAAGGACGATCTCAGAACCCTGAAAAGTGACCTCAAGGGTGAAATGGATGCACGGTTTGGTGAGGTTGATCTTCGTTTCGAACAGGTCGATACGCGCCTTGCGGAGATGAAAGGCGACATCGACGTTCGTTTCGAGCGGGTCGACACCCGCCTTGCGGAGATCAAGGGCGATATCGATGTCCGTTTCGAGCAGTTCGATATGCGTCTTGCGGAGATGAAAAGCGACATGGATGTTCGTTTCGAGCGGGTGGACACCCGCTTCACCGAGCTCAGGGGCGAGATCGACAACCGCTTCACCGAGATCAAGGGCGAGATGGATGCCCGTTTCGAACGGGTAGATACCGGCTTTGCTGAGATGGAAACCCGCCTCTCCCTGCGTATCGGTGCCATGGTTGCCGCCCTGGCCCTGTTTATGGGCATACTGGAGTTCTATCAGTAGCCCGCCGCAAGGTCTTTTTAGGTAAAAAGCCCGCCCGAAGGCGGGCGGCCACGGGTATGGCAATGATTAGTCCTCGCCACCCGGGCCACATACCGCATGCCTTCGGTCCTGTGCGCGTTAAGCTGTTCAATGTCAAGTGCCCAGAGTGCACCGGGATCGTCAAGCAGCGGCTCGCCGCGAGCGGCCTTATCGGCGGCGGTCTCAGCCAGGGCAATACCGGCGACATCGCGCTGGGCTGTGCTACACTGCGCCCATGAGCACCGTCGCCTTTGATACCCTCGCCTACGCCAACCGCCAAGGAAGCAGGGGTGGCCCCTGAGCAGGCCGAGGCCCATGTGGCCACACAGGCCGACTTCCTCACTCAGCACATCCTTTCCGAGGTCGCCACCAAGGACGATCTCAGGAGCCTTAAGGGTGAAATGGACGTTCGTTTCGAGCAGGTCGATACCCGCCTTGCGGAGATCAAGGGCGATATCGATGTCCGCTTCGAGCGGGTAGATACCCGTTTTGCCGAACTGGAAACCCGCCTCACCCTGCGCATCGGCGGTATGGTTGCCGCCCTGGGCCTGTTTCTGGGTATGCTGGAATTCTTCCGGTAAAGACCCGCGTTACCGGCTCGACCGGCAGGCCGCCCTATGTGGATCAATGCACGCATCAGTAACGGACAACGCCTTGTCCTGGCCTCGTTCCAATGGCGCGACGTCCATGCGGGGGCAAACACCGGCGGCGACGCGGGCACCACCTTGCCCCGCGCCGAACTGCAATGGCTGTTTGAGCCGTCGGCGTTTATTGAAAGCAGCGGTTATGCCACGCTGCCTCAGACCGAGATAGAAAAGCACCTGCTCATGCTGTGCTACTACCTGCAACACCGCCTCAAGGCTGCCGCTGCACTGTGCAGCCACCCGCGTGCACGCCAGCGCGGGGGCGCATTCATTGAGTTGAAGCTCAGCAAACGCCGGGCCTTCTTCCCGGCCAAGGTGCTCAAGCGGTATCAGGCAAAACACCCCTCCTGAGACACGGGAATATCTGCCGCGCGGCGGTGCCCGAAAACGACCGGTTACGGACAGGGCCCACCACCGCGTCCGAAAAATAGTGTACGCCCATTCAGGACAGGGGTAGTATTACGGACACCGGTTTTGGAGCACTCGCCATGTCACGCACCTTCGCCTATGCACGGGTATCCACCCAAGAGCAGACCACCGACAATCAGGTGGCCGAGATCCGGGCCGCGGGCTTTGCCGTGGCCGCGCACCGCATTATCACCGAGACCGTTTCCGGGTCCATGGCCATTGCGTCGCGGCCGGCGTTTGCGCGGCTGCTCGAGAAAATGGAAGCCGGGGATGTCCTGATTGTGACCAAGCTCGACCGGCTCGGCCGCGACGCAATGGATGTCAGCACAACGGTTGCCATGCTTGACGGGCGGGGTATCCGTGTCCACTGTCTGGCGTTGGGCGGGGTCGACCTTACGAGCTCTGCGGGCAGGATGACCATGACCGTTATCAACGCCGTCGCGCAATTTGAGCGCGACCTGCTGATCGAGCGCACCCAGTCGGGCCTCGCGCGCGCCAAGGCGGCGGGCACACCCCTGGGGCGCCCGTCATCCCTCTCAAACAGTCAGCAGGCCGCGGTCAGGGAACGGCTCCTGGCGGGCGAGAGTGTCTCGGCTGTCGCGCGCGCCTTCAACACCAGCAGGCAGACGATTGTGCGTATCAGGGACCGGGCTTCATCGCGTACCGCCAACCGGGGAAGCTGACACGGTGCCGGCGTTGCGGGGGTTAGTAGTTGTTGGCTACGGCGCTGATGTCAACGGTTTCTACCGATTGCAGGGCCCCGTCCTCAAACCAGGACACGCTATACGATACCCTGATGATCCCCTCGTGCGGGGATATCCAGGTGGTTTCTGTCCCGGAGCCGGTCACGCCCGCCGCGGTCTCATCCACAAAATCCTCCTGGATGACGATGGCATAGGCCGTGTACGTGCCCATCGGCACCGTCACGCTTGCTGGGCCCAAAACACGAATCGTCCGGGTGCCCGTGGCCAGCACGGCCTCTGTTTCGCTGTCGATGCGGGCGTACCGGTAGAGTTCTGATGTGTTCGCCACCATCGGGGAGGGAAAGGCCTTGAGCCCCGTGGTACCCGTGCCGGTATCGACATACCGGCCAAAAGCGCCCCCCGGCCGTTCGCCCGCCAGGTGATGGAACGTCCCGTCAGCCTCCTGCCAGAACAGCGCTGTCTCAGAGACGTCATTGAGGGTCAGACTGTAGCCCTTCACATCATGGCCATCCACATCCGCATCATGCTCAAAAAAGGCCAGTTGCGCAGAGAGCGACTGCACCTCGGTATCCCGTCCCCCGGCGGGATACGCCAGCGTTGCGCTACCGACAAAGTCGATGCGGTCCCCGGGCTGATAGCGTCTGATTCGATCGGCCGCGTCTTCTCGCTTGCGAAAGATCGCTGTCGTAGGGAAGACCGGCGCGTCTACGTCCTGCTTGGCCCAGAAGGCGGGCCAGAAGGCGATCCAGAAAGCCTGAACCTCGTGCAGGCAATAGGGGGGGACGGATCGGTCGCTGCAGAACGCCTCCCACCGGACAAACTCCCACCCCTCATGGGGTCGGGGGTAGTAGTTGACGTAGTAGTCTCCGGCGATCTCATTGTCCAGACACGCAGGGCTCCCTGCCTGGTATTGCTCATACGTACACCCGTAGGCCGAGCCATTGGCGTCCACGATGTCGCCCTGTCCGACAACGGCCAGCGGGTGTTTACAGGCCGCCAGCAGCATGCAGCCGCCCAGTAGCGCGAGCCCCGTGAGAATCAGGCGCATCATTGATACCCGGTCCGCAAAACAGGTGCCATTATAGCGGTTGCCCACGCCGTTTTGTAGTACAGCGCCCTGACGCAGGACCGTCGCGGGCTGAAGGCACCTGAGACATCAACGGGGCAGCCATCACCGGCGACCCGTGCCTCAGGGCACCCGTGGCGATGAGGGCTCTCGGGTCCCAGACCACGGCAGGCCTTTGCTCACACGCTTTCCCCGCCTGTAGCATCACAAGGGGTCAGGGAGAGGCTTCGCCGTTGTCCGCGTTACCCGCATCCCCGTGTCCACCCTCCTCGTGCGCAGGGCTCGCAGTATCTGGCCACAGCGCGCCCAGTGAAAAACTGATGGCCTCAAAGGGTGCCACGGACACGGCTTCTTCATTGCCCAGCGAGGCCATCAGGGTCCACCGGCCATCATGCAGCACAAAAGCTTCCAGGGTACGGATATCCGGGTCCACAAACCACAGGTGCGACACCCCTTCACGGGCATAGATATCACGCTTGGTCGTCAGATCAATCTGCCGGGTGGACGGTGAGAGCACCTCGCACACCCAGTCCGGGGCAACGGTACAGTACGGTGCATCAGGGTACACCGGCAGCGTCTCCCGACGCCAGCCCGCCAAATCGGGCACCACAATGTCGTCGCCCAGGTGAAGTTCCGGTTCAAACACAATCCACCAGCCTCCCGGGCCTCCGTGGCCCCGTCCAAACGGGCTCACCAGCTCCCCGCCGAGAATTGAGCTTGCCCAGGCATGTGGCATGGCAGGTCGCGGGTGCATGTGCAGTACACCACGAATCACTTCGGCGACTTTGTGAGGCGGCGCATCCAGCACGTCCTGGTAGGTGGCGGGTCTAGGGGTTTGTTGGGGTATGGCCATAGGGGCATCCGAGTAGTGAATGGCCTGCTGGTGACAAGGCATTGCCGGCTGGTTGCTTCATGCGCCGTTGCTGATCATACGCCATCGGTGGTGTCATGCAACACCCAGTTACCGTCTGAGTCCTTTTTGAATGGCCACTTCAGTCCGTTGGGCAGATCACATGGCTCGCTTGTTGGTTTGACACTTTTCAACATATCCTGCGTAAGACCCTGGACGTCCTTAAGGATTGCGAAGGAAAAATTCGTATCTTCAACATTCGCGCACGTAAGGTCGGCCCCTGTCAGATCTGCGCCTTTGAAGCTCCCGCCTGAGAAATCCAGACAAAACCCCCCACTGCGCTCAAGGTCTATCTGTTCTGCGCTGCCTGATCACGTCGGCCACCGCATTGATATCGCCACCGTCTCTCGGGTCTGCCCCCCTGGTCATTGTGGCACTATTCCCCGTTTCATCCTCAGTTTTATTCTCTGTTGCATAGTCATGCCCGGGGTGGCGCACAAACGCTGCCAAGGTTTGCATGGCCTGGATGTGGTGTACAATGGGATAGTCTCTGGCGAGCTGTCCCAGCGAGTAGATGGCACCGATGCGGACCGAAACCGCCCGGTTAGCGAGCATGGCAGCACTGTGTTGATACCGCGCGTTATTCAGGCTACCCGCAGCCGTCTTTGCATGATCATCGGCAATCTGGCTTCGCCAGAAAGCCAGCGCCGTAGCCACGATGGCGACCACAGTCAGGCCGTAGTTTCGCACGATCTCTCCGTGCATCAATGATTCGGGTCCCCGGTAGGTCGCCAACACCTGATAATCTTCCCACCCCAGGTACAACAGCAGGAATGTCAGAGGCACCGCGACAATTATTATTGCGATCATTGCCCTCCTCTCAAGGAGGCAGTTCAGACATTGTTTGCTGTTCATTTTTCCCTTCTGTTGGTCGGTCTCCGGACAATCATATCCCTGCCTGTGTGCTAGCCCCCAAAAAGGCCATTGAAGTGCTAGTCCGTTTCTTTAAGATGAAGATGAACGATGTGCCTATTCCGCCGTTTTATTGGCCTCGGGAAGAAGTTTTTTTATCTGGCTCTCGATATAAGCCAATTCCGTCTTTAGCTCACTGCAATCCATGTCTTCGTCGCCAAGACGATACGATGGCACTGGATCGGCCACCCTACCGCCACAGGCCGACAGCATCACCAGACAGACAATATAGTGTCTCTTTTCATCTTTAAACTAGTCCTTTTTATGTATCACTCCGCGCCAACGTCAACTATAGGGCGATTATAGGGCGCTATCTCGACAGGGAAAAACCCTATTTGACGCATCGGCCATGTGTACAGCACCCTTGGTAATATTCGCGTTGCCAGGGTAGCCAAAACAAGGGAGCGATTTCCCTTTAAAATGACCCTGGGGAGGTCTCGCTATCAAGCAGAAGCGATATGCCGGTGAGTGGTTTATTGGGTTCCTCAAGGCAGGGTAGTTACACAAAACAAAGTGCTAGTTTAGCGTCACTCCATCAAAACTGAACGCGTCACCACCCTCAACAGCCAGGTCACACGGATTCTCAGTGATATACATGAGTGAAAAGAGCCTGTACCTGATCACTGAGCATGGCAGGCCTTCTGCCTGCTTAGTGGATATTGAAGATTACGAGGCGCTTCAGGTTCGCCTGCAGATACTGGAAGGCATCGCCCGCAGAGAATCAACCATTCTCGACGGCAACATCTTGGATCAGGATGAAGCAGAACAACGTATAAGCAGATGGCTCGGCTGATTTGGACGGATCCCGCGCTTCAGAATATAGAAGCAATTGCCGAGTACATTGCGGCCGAAAATATCGGCGTTTCCAGGCGGCTTGTGCGAAATGTTTTTGGCGCTGTTTCCAGACTCGAGGGTCATCCCGGATCGCGCCTCGACGGGCGTTGATATAGGTCGCCGCCTAATCCCTCGTTGCTGTTACGTTCAGACGGCACCAGCGGGTCATGGTCGTATGCCAATGCGGGTCGACCGGCAGGGACTGGAAGGCGGGCGCTTCTCGCGCCACCGTCTGGCGTGATTCAAACGCGCTGTGAAGTCCTTCAGGATGTACTCGTACCCGTTTCCTCTATATCGGCATATCGGCAGCGATCTCAGCCAGGACAATATCGTCGCTGGTGGCGGGGATATCGCGTTGGCTATGTTACACTGCATCCATGAGCACCGTCGCCTTTGATACCCTCGCCTACGCCAACCGCCTCAAGGAAGCAGGGGTGCCCCCTGAGCAGGCCGAGGCCCATGTGACCGCACAGGCCGACTTCCTCACCCAGCACATCCTCTCCGAGGTCGCCACCAAGGACGATCTCAGAACCCTGAAAAGTGACCTCAAGGGTGAAATGGATGCTCGGTTTGGTGAGGTCGATCTTCGTTTCGAGCGGGTCGATACCCGTTTTGCCGAACTGGAAACCCGCCTCACCCTGCGCATCGGCGGTATGGTTGCCGCCCTGGGCCTGTTTCTGGGTATGCTGGAATTCTTCCGGTAAAGACCCGCGTTACCGGCTCGACCGGCAGGCCGCCCTATGTGGATCAATGCACGCATCAGCAACGGACAATGCCTTGTCCTGGCCTCGTTCCAGTGGTGCGACGTCCATGCGGGGGCAAACACCGGCGGCGACGCGAGCACCACCTTGCCCCACGCCAAGCACCACTGCAGTGGCAAGGAAGCGGGCAGATCGCAAAATCTAGCGGTTCTGCCCGCAATAGCTAAGAACTCTCTTCCAGGCCGTATTTTTCCCGGATGCTCTTGACCACGAACTTAGCGCTGTAAGACATAACGCCAGCTGGTTTCTCTTTGAAGCATACGATCGTGTTGGTCAACTGAGGTTTTGAGAAAGTATAAGTTTCTCCGCCGTGGTAGTAGGTCTTTGCGGTGCCGCTGGTCACGTTGCCAAAAGTAAAAGTGTCTAAACGTGTCGTCGAAGACTGCGGAGTGGTATAGGAGCCCGTAGATGTATAGGCGTCCTCGTCAATGATTACGTAGTATGAGTAGCCATGTTCCATCGCTATCTCTGCGCTGCGCAACATAGTGAAGTCCCTTGCCCTCTCTTTACCTGTGTATGCGTTTCCTCTGAAGGACACTGTAAAAACGTTTTCGTCCAATTGCGTCGAGGAGTGACCACCTGTAAAGCCTTTCGACTGGTAACTAGTCGCGCACGCGCTCAGTGATAGCAGCACAAAGGCCGCTACTGTGATTCGAATATTCATCTGATTCTCCATGAAATTTTCTGCTTGGACCGACCACCAGAGGCTGTAAATTTATCTGTGCAAATGGCCGGTTCATGCCAGACAGGTACCCTGTCACCAAAAAGGTCAGGGCCGCTTTCCAGTCCCGGGTCGGCATCGTCCATTTCTTCGCTACGTTGCGTAACCCCTGGTAGAGCAGTTTCTTGATCCCATCGTCATGCGGGAAAGCCACCCATGAACTAACATTGCAATTGGACCAATCAAAAGGGGCCGGTCACGCCTCTGTTGTGGGCACCATGCGGCTTGACAATGTTGCGCAACACACTACATTTGGTTCATGATCAAATCCTTCAAGCACAAGGGGCTTGAAAAGTTCTATTCGAAAGGCAGCACGTCCGGCATCCAAGCGAAACATGCCAGGAACCTGCGTCTGCAACTTGCGGCTCTAGATTCTGCACAGATTATCGACGATCTTGATATCCCGGGTTATCGACTTCACCCGCTTAAGGGGAATCGAGAAGGCATCTGGTCCATTACCGTGTCAGCAAACTGGAGGCTGACTTTCGAGTATTTAGATGGAAATGTGTTTATTCTGTATTATCAGGACTATCACTGATGGCTATGCACAATCCCCCGCATCCGGGAGAGTTCATTCTGGCAACATATATGGAGCCTTTCGGCGTCAGCTGCCGCTTTTTGGCAGAGCGACTTGATGTGGCGGCATCTACGCTAAATCGTGTTTTGAAAGAGCGGAGTGGTGTCAGCCCAGAAATGGCACTGCGACTCTCCAAAGCTCTAGGTCGTTCTCCCGAAAGCTGGCTTGCGATGCAGCATGCCTACGACCTCTGGGTGGCGAGAAGCAACCTGGGTCTTAAGAGCGTGAAGAAAGTCGACCTTGATGCCGCATAACAAGACCATGAATTCGGCCATTGAAAAGTATGGGCTGGGACGCGCAAACAGCGCGCTCCCTCTATGGCGGCGTTAGGCATCAAGGGAGGGAGAAGTGCCCACTGTTTTGAGAATTGGCCCTTATAGATTTTTCTTCTATAGCAATGAGGAGGGCGAGCCCGCCCATATCCATATTCAAAGAGACCGTTCTCTCGCGAAATTCTGGTTGAAACCTGTATCATTAGCTAGCTCAACTCGCTTCTCGCCTAGAGAAATTCGAGATTTACACAAGCTGGTCGAAGATAATTCTTCCCAGCTACTGGAGGCATGGAATGAGTACTTTACAAGTTGAAGTTCACCCCACCGCTCAGGATATTCAGTTCAGCGACTTTGAGATGTCTGTATCTCTAACGGATGGGCGTACTATATCGGTTCCTCTGTCTTGGTTCGCTACTCTTTCCAAGGCCACGAAAGAACAGCTAATAGATTTCGAGATTCTTGGGGATGGGGAAGGTTTACACTGGCCTCAACTGGACGAAGACCTTAGCGTCAAGGGCCTGCTTCTGGGATTTCATTGATGCCACTTAACAAGTAAAACAAATCGAACAGCCTAGACGCGGCTTACGCCGCAGGCCGCCGATTCTTGAAGCGTTACAATTAATTCGAGGCTGCAAATTTATCTGTGTAAACCCGATTCTCAACTCTTTAGCATGGTGTCGATATTATAGGCGAGGATTTTGCGATACCGCTTTGAGGTAAATGCCAGATGTCATGGGCCTTGATTTCGGTGAAGGAAAACTGCTCCGTCAGGACAGTTTCCACCTTCTTGCGGACTTTCAGTAATTGCCGTACGGCCCAGGCAGGCTTTGCGTCTGCCCTGTTATCGCGCAGGGGGGTTTGCAGGTCTATGCCGGTAGCCGCCATAGCGTCCACCCATGCGGTGCCAATATACCCTATATCACCGATAAGCATACCCTTGGCTCTGTCAGCAGCTTCGGCAAGTGTATGTCGTCAGATGATGTGAGACTCCTCGGGCAAAAACGAAAGGAGACATTGTCAGTGTAACGCCATGCTAGTGGCGCGAACAAGTTGCCAGATTCTCCTCCTTCCTGCGCTGCAGGGTTTCCAGTTTGATTGACGCTCGACGATCCATGATTTGTTCGTACCTGTCGTGATACATATCGGTAGGCGTGACGTTGTCCAACGCTTCGTGTAGACGCTCGTCGTTGTAGTAGTCAACGAAGTGGCGGATGGCCTGCTCAAGCTCCCAGGGGTAGTAATAGTTTTCGAGCTTCACCACGTTCTTCATGGAACGATGATAGCGCTCGATCTTGCCCTGGGTCTGCGGGGGATAAGGTGCGCCACGCGTATGATCGATCGGCTGTTTTTTCAGATATTCTTTCAGGTCCTGCGAGAGATAGCATGGGCCATTATCACTGAGTAACCGTGGACGATGCTTTACCATCACCTGATCAGTGCCGGTTTTCTCCATCGCATCATCCAGGGTTTGCTTCACAGCGTCTGCCGACAGCGTGGTCGTCAGCTTCCAGCTGATAATGTACCGCGAATAGTCATCCAGTACTGTGGACAGCAAGTACCAGCCCCAGCCAACCATGCGCAAGTAGGTGAAGTCCGTTTGCCACCGCTCGTTGATCCGCTTGGTTGGCGTATGAAACCGATCACTGGCCTGCAGCAGGATATAGGCAGGGCTCGTGATCAGGTCATACTGCTTCAGCAGCCGATAGCCGCTGGATTCCGAGATAACGTACGCGTGCTTGTCGCTGATATGCCAAGCCAGTTCCCGAGGCGACTTCTCCGGGTGCGCCAAGGCGTCCTCGATGCATTGCTCCTTGACACTCTCAGCAAGCCGATGCCAGAACCGCCGGGGAGCCTTGCTCCCCGGGGCAAGACCATCGTAGCCATCATCCTGATAGGCCTTGTACCAGCGATAGAATGTGCTGCGGGCAATACCCAGCTCCCGCAGCGTTTGCGTCACCGACAGTTGCGACTCCTCAACCAAGACGGATCACTGCATAGCGCGCAGCTGCCGACAGTCTCATTCGTCGTCCCAGGTCGAGGCCGAGCCCAGCACACTTTTTTGAGCACCTGATTTTTCAGCAGAATTTCGGCTGTCAGCTGTTTGAGCTGGGCGTTTTCCTTGCGCAGATCCACCTCCTCACGACTATTGGCTTCTCGCTTGGTATCCCCAGCCAGGCGCTTTTTACCGGCTTCGAGGAATTCCTTGCTCCAGCTGTAGTATTGGCTCTGGGCGATGCCTTCCTGGCGGCAGAGCTCGGCTATAGATTCTTCGCCGCGTCATCCTTCCAGCACACTACGGATTTTCTCTTCAGGATGGTGCTTCTAGCGGGTCTTGCGACAAATGGTCTGGACCAGCTTTTCCGGTGTATCGGTGATTGTGAGACTCCTTCATACAGTGATAAACGTATCAGACATCTCCCTTAGGATTTAGCTCAAATATGCCTCACATGCTCTGACGGGATACACAAGTGGTAATGCCTTTGTACCCATGCATAGGAAAGGAATCTTTAATCTAATGTGATCACGAGAACGCATTTTGAACGACATCCTCTGCCTCGATGACCTCATCTTCCGTCATCCAGTCGAAATGGCTCTGCCGCTTATTACGACTGAGCTTTCCGTCATTCTGATGAACTACTCGAATAAACAGTTCAAGACTGTGGTTTGGCCAATCCAGCAGCTGGTTCAGCTTTTGACGAGCACGATCAAAGCCCAACAAGAAATCAATCTCCTGCTGTAGATCTTCTTCGACCGTCCGCTCTAGTGCCTTGTAAAGGAATTCTGCCTGCTCTGTAGCATCGAAATACTTGAAGTAAACGGCGTCGTTACCCGTAGCGGGCACCTCAGGAGTGCTAGGTGAGTACTCTGTCCGTTGACGAACTGGGCGCGAATAACTTTCCAGCACAGATATATATTCATCCAGGTTGGCGAGTATCACTGCTGACACTGGCAGTACAATGCCTCGTGGCGTGAAACCAGCATTCGCAAGTACATCGTGTATCAAGTACCGGTGAATCCGGCCGTTACCATCCATAAAGGGGTGAATAAATACAAACCCAAATGCAATACCGGCTGCGTAAACCACAGGATCAAACAGGGGTTCTCCACCCTTTTGCCCATTCTCTGAGTCGATAACATCCCGAGCTTTTGCGGTCGTATCAAGCAGCCCCTGCATCAGTCGAGAGAGGTCCTCTGGGCGAGCCGGTACAAAATCTATTTGTTGGCGGTAGCCAAGATCCTCACCTATCCAGTTTTGCTGCTGTTGTAAGTACCCCGTAAAATAGCGCCACTCATACGTAGAAATTTCTATAAACTAACGTGATAGGAGTTTTTACATATGCGCAAATCGAAGTTCAGCGAAACGCAGATTGTGGCGTTTCTCAAACAAGCAGAAAGCGGAGTGCCGGTTCCGGACATATGTCGAGAGCATGGCATTGGACTCAGCACCTTTTACAAGTGGCGCTCTAAGTACGGTGGAATGGAAGCCTCCGATGTACGGCGGCTCAAGGAACTTGAAGAAGAGAACCGCAAGCTCAAGCAGATGTATGCCGATCTCAGCCTGAAGAGTCAGATGCAGGAAGAGATCATAAAAAAGCTTTAGGGCCAGTCCATCGTCGGCAGTGGGTTGATCGTTTGCGCAAGGATTACCCTGTCAGCATTCGAGCGGCCTGTGGTGCAGCCGCGCTAAGTCGCACGGCGTATTACTACACGCCCAAGCGAGTAGATGATAGTGAGCTGATTGATGCGTTGCTGGCCTTGGTTGAGAAGCACCCTCGCTGGGGTTTTCCAAAGCTGTGTAAGCGGCTCAGAGCGTTGGGTAAACGTTGGAATCACAAACGGATTTACCGTGTTTATATGGAGTTAAAACTGAATATACGGCGTAAAGTAAAACGCAGGATACCGAATAGGAATCCGTTGCCATTGCGCGTTCCTAGATCAGCCAATATCTGTTGGTCGATGGATTTTATGAGCGATACCTTGCGTCACGGTCATCGGTTTCGCACGTTCAATGTGGTTGATGATTTCAATCGAGAAGTGTTAGCGATAGATATCAATTCGGGCATTACTACGGAGCGAGTGATACATACATTAGATCGTATTGCAGCCTGGCGAGGCTATCCCGCTATTATCAGGGTTGATAATGGCCCTGAATTTACATCAGGGGCGTTGGCTGAATGGGCGCAAGCGCATGGAATTCAGATCGATTTCATCAAGCCCGGCAAGCCTTACCAAAATGGATTTATCGAACGTTTTAATCGCACGTATCGAGAGGAAGTATTGGACTTATATCTGTTCGAGACATTGCAGGAAGTTCGAGAGATCACGGATGACTGGATCGTGTTGTATAACCATGAACGACCCCATGATGGATTGAACGATATGACACCCGTTCAATACCGAGAAGTGGCTTAATTTTTCTATGAATGGGTGGTTAGCTGTTTGGGGTATTTACAGCCGATCATAATCGCGGTGGAGATTATGTGATCTCAGCTTCGTTATTGAGTCCTTGATTTTGCTTGATGAATTGTCCGCGGTAACCTGAACGGCTATTCTTTCGCTATCGTCTACCAAATTAATTCCTGGGAAATTTTTCCGATCTGACTCGTTGAGATTGCGAAGACCAGGAAGGTCAAAAAGTGATTTGAGAAGACCGCAGATTAGATCTTCGCTGACTTTGTGAATATCAAAGTGGCCCATACCGGAAGAGATATCGACTTCCCGAGATACCCGAGCAAGCTCCTCCCTAAACTCATTTACCAAATCTAGCTGCTTCAAGAGACAAGCCTACTAATTTGTCTCTGGATTTGAGGGTCGAAGTCATTGATATCTCTAGTAACGTTGAAATGCATATTCATATGGGCAACTTCTAGAAGCTCGTCTTCGATTCGGTACTGCTTTTCCTCACGAAGCCAAACCAGAACCTTAGACAAATGCCAAAGCACTGCTTTTCCCTCGTACACCGGTGCGGGAAATTGTGCGACGTTTGCCAACATGATTTTTCGGATGTTCTGGCGACTACAACCCACGATATCTGCAACATCTGTGAGCCCTACTAGATCTGGGGTAGCTTCAATCAACTTCGCTTCGGGAATAACTTTTCGAATATCAATAATCGCAGATGAAATTGCCTCAAAAGCAGTAGAGGCCTCTCGTGCGAAATCCAGAGCCAGGCGACCTGTTTTACCGATACCAACAAGCGCATCGTCACACCCACCTTCACCTAGACGCTCGATTACTTCATCGATGCTGCCAATATGGTCTTCGTCGGGAAGAGTGAACTTTAATGTGAATTCATAGGTGTACATCGCTCAGTCCTCTTCTCTCCCGTTCTCGGCCTGCTGCGCAGTTGTGCAATTATCGACAACCCTCCGAATTTGGCGGGCATGATTTCCTGGGTTCCTTGGAGTACTCCAAATACTCGCAATACAGAATTCTCCACAACGGCATGTATCGTCGTTGTAGGGGCAGTAGATCTTTCCCCAAGCATGTGAACCGCCAGTTTCGATTCGCCAACCATTCGACTCAGCATGCCTAAGCGCCTCTTCAATCTCCGCACTGGGATGTCGCCTTCTGGCCATCCTATTTTTCCTTCGAATCAGATGTAATATTAGGAGAGCATCTCTGGGTTGTCAACAGACAACCCAGAGGGATGCGGCCAGCTCGTATCGAGCTTAACCCCACTTGACATCCTCCCCTTCCTTCGCGCTTCACGCCTCAGCAAGGGGATTCCTTTTCAGGTGCCGTCCGATCGCTCGGTGGCAGGTTCCTGCTTCATCAAGCGGCTAACGCCGACTCTTCATAGGCTAACCAGCGGTGTCCCCGCTCTAGAATGTTGATCGCCGCAACCACATCAGCGTTGCCCTCAAGCCCACAGGCAACACAAAGGAACCGGGATTGAGTGCGGCGGTTATCAGAGGACTCGTGACCACAGGACGGGCATGTGCGGCTGGTGTATGCCGGCGGCACAGCCACCACAACACCACCGCGCCAGTCTTGCTTGTACTCCAGTTGCCGGCGGAACTCGTGCCACCCCTGGTCCAGGATCGCCTTGTTCAGGTCCGATTGGGCCCTCACATTGCGCCCAGGCTCATCCACGGCACGGCTCGCTGACGCCGACATGTTGCTTACACGCACATCCTCAATCGCTACCATCGCGTGGTTTTTGCTGATCCCGGTTGAGGCCTCGTGGCCAATGAAAAAGCTAGTCCCATGATAGCCTCAACGTCCGCAAGACATGTTCCTGCAGCGTCTTTGGTATGTCCAGATCTTTTGCGGTTTGATGCCATGTCGAGAACGCATCAACGGTCTGTTCAAGGACGATCTTCTCCCGGTTACGTGGTAGCCGGGCAAATTTTGCAAGATGCTTGAGGTCTTCGACCGTGAAGTCACTTGTCTTATTGTTGAGACTCAACTGGTGAAATCGTGTAAAGTCACTGCCTTCGGCGTGGCAAAGATCATAAGCAGGCGTGATGTCCCAGTTGCCCTGGCGATCCATCATGAAACCAAAGTTCTTCACATGGTCGTCCTGATTGCACCCGACGACATTGAAGATCATTCGGCGAAACTGCTCTTCAATCGCACTTTGCGGCATGTCCAACTCACGCATCGTTGTGAAGAGCTGTTCATAGGAATAAGCGCCACTTTCATAATAATCAAAATGCGCAACAGCGGCGAACGTCTGAACAAATTTCTTGCTACCCTGTTCATCGCGGTCAAAGCGCCTTGTCATGAAATGATTACGGCCATTCTCACTGAACAGGTGGCTTTCCATCATGTCGATGCCGCAGGCTCTCGCCATAAGATGGTAGCTATATTCCAGAAGGCCATAGCCGGACGGGTCGGCTACGCCCCAGTCTCCACTGAAAGCAACGCCATCAAACTTAATCAGCCAGTGTTCAAAGTCGGGTGGCAGGTCTAACTGCCCTGATCGAACTTCTGTTGTCTCCGGGTTATAGGCAATGATAGCTTTTGCTCGAGCACCGCCGGCAGATGTCCCGACACTGAGAATGTCCAGTAAAGCGGTTTCTTCCTTGCCCGGTGTAAGTTTGGTGTTGAGTGTTTCTCTGTCTGCAAAGGCCATTGAGGCGAGATTGATGAGATCGCGGATTTCAAGGCGCTTGTCTTTCGTTGCATCAGTCTCGATGACTGGCTCAAATTCGAGCGCGCCCATGCCGCGTGTGCCGGTGTAACAAAGGCGATCAACGGCGTTGAACGACTTTCGGTCTCGTCCAGTCTGATTGAGCCAGACATCAATAAGTTTGTTACCATATTTGTCAGGAAGACTGTCGGCGATCATGCCGGGCAGTCCGTAAAATGATCTGGGATGCAGCCCTTCAAACTGATAAATATAACCCGTACGAACGGGCATGTGTCTCGGGGCAGGTTCTACGCCCAACTCCACAAATGCAGGATCATATTCAAATCGTGCATAGCGCTCACCATGATCCATTGAAACATAGCCTATGGTAGTGCCCCATAGTTTGACGGTCGCCGTACTCATTAAGCTTCATCTCCCCACACGATACCGGATGAGGGAGATGGTTTTTTGCGCTTCCGGGATTTCCCAGCGAGTGCTTCTGCCATCGGAGAATTGAATGTTTCCGGCAGGAGTGCATCAAGGGCAGGCATCCGGTCCAATGCTTTGAGAATTTTCAGCCATGTTTCAAACTGGCTGTCCTGGCCACCTTCGATACGGCGCAATGTAGCAACACCAATGCCCGCTTCCTTTGCAAATTCGGTTTGAGAATAGCCTTGTGCCTTGCGTATCCTTGCAAGACGCTTTGCAAACTCTTTGAGAATTTCATCCTCTGGTACAAATTTGGAAAGCTTAATAAATATCATTCGTGATAGTTTTTTATCCGCCTCGTCGTTTTTGATATCACAAATGATATTAATTTGGCGTTAAGGTTTCAAGGGTCTTTACATGAAAACGATCACAACTTGGTCTCCTCAGGCACACTAACGTGTTTGTCGGCAATTACGGCGTATGTCTTGCGTGCGCGATCATTACATGAGCTTTCGGCTTTAGCCGCTAGTGCGATACCGACATCAAATGCTTGCATTTTTGTCCCCTCGACAACCGTCAATCAGTGATGATTCGAGAGTATTCTTAGGCCTCAAACGAAGACATTCAATGACCGGTGCCGCCTAGTGCCACAAAGTGGCACTTGAAAACCTTTTAGTGCAACACAGTTGTAGTTCGACTGCCGCGCGAACGGCATTGCCTTAGTGAATTGGCAGCTCAGCGAGTGAACCGGATGCAGATGGGGAGTTCAACTTTCGAGCCTTCGCGGCTACTTTAGCCGCCCCGCGAAGCCCTTCCACCAACATGGCGGCTGAAATGTGCTCTCTTCTTGCTGGACAGGATGCGCATGAGATCAGTGCCTCTGCATCTTCCATTGAGAGATGACCGGATACCACTCCATTGAGCGTATAGTTCCTTATCACCTCCTGCGACTGGAAGTCCTTTAACCAAAAGTAGAACTGGTCGCTCTGCACCAACTCGCGCACTGCGGCCTGGTGCTGAAGAGAGACACCACCCAGCGGTATACAATCGGCATCGCCGAACACGGCCGCTAGCATCGATTCAATCTCAGCTAGATCTTCCTGCTTGGGCGCGTGGTCGGTATTAATCATCGGTGCGATCTCTTGTTTCTTACCTTATGCACGATACACATGTCTCTAGGAATAGCCATAACAGTGCGCGCTAAACCTGCGATTTTCTTCTACTTTCCCGCTCAGGCCGGCGCTGGCGCTGAAACCGTTGAGGGCCTTTCTTCGGCATTGGTTTGTTCTGTCGATTCCGGGCGACGAGTAAACGCCTGATATTGTTCCATGCTGAATTTCGGGTTTACGGCTGGCACTTCTTGGGCGCGGGGTAAAGAGGAACCATGTTCTCCTGGAGCATGTTCTTGAGAGCACCAACGTTTCCTGAAGCAGCCTTCTCGCGAGCCGCATCGAGGTGGGCCTTATCCATCTGTGCCCATTGGACCTTCTGCCCGCCCAGCATAGCAAAGTGGTCGACCAAAACCTCTGAGACAAGCTCGTTCGCTACATTGAATGGCGCTACCGCAAAGGTCCTGGCCGTGGCGCTGGCTATCCGGTTGGATCCAATGTCTCGATCTGCGCCGGCCCGGATGGTTCCCAGCGCGCCATTAATTTCCTGACACACCAGCGGTAGCGACTGATTGTTCAACGCAAAACCTGGCCGCGTCGCCGCAGTGTCAAAAATATCCCGCGTAATCCTGCTATGCGCGTACTCAAGCCACTCTGGTGAAATGGCTTCTGGCAACGGTTGTTCCAGCAGCGAATCCCGAAGCTTTAGCACGTTCCGAGCCATCAACATTGCATCGGATGCTGAGACGCTACTTTGCGTTTGTTCCATGTGCCCTCCTATCAGCTTCCTGCAGATATATAGGCATCACGTTCAGCCGTAAACGATATTCCCGACGAAGACGCATTGTAAATACCCCAAACAGCTAACCACCCATTCATAGAAAAATTAAGCCACTTCTCGGTATTGAACGGGTGTCATATCGTTCAATCCATCATGGGGTCGTTCATGGTTATACAACACGATCCAGTCATCCGTGATCTCTCGAACTTCCTGCAATGTCTCGAACAGATATAAGTCCAATACTTCCTCTCGATACGTGCGATTAAAACGTTCGATAAATCCATTTTGGTAAGGCTTGCCGGGCTTGATGAAATCGATCTGAATTCCATGCGCTTGCGCCCATTCAGCCAACGCCCCTGATGTAAATTCAGGGCCATTATCAACCCTGATAATAGCGGGATAGCCTCGCCAGGCTGCAATACGATCTAATGTATGTATCACTCGCTCCGTAGTAATGCCCGAATTGATATCTATCGCTAACACTTCTCGATTGAAATCATCAACCACATTGAACGTGCGAAACCGATGACCGTGACGCAAGGTATCGCTCATAAAATCCATCGACCAACAGATATTGGCTGATCTAGGAACGCGCAATGGCAACGGATTCCTATTCGGTATCCTGCGTTTTACTTTACGCCGTATATTCAGTTTTAACTCCATATAAACACGGTAAATCCGTTTGTGATTCCAACGTTTACCCAACGCTCTGAGCCGCTTACACAGCTTTGGAAAACCCCAGCGAGGGTGCTTCTCAACCAAGGCCAGCAACGCATCAATCAGCTCACTATCATCTACTCGCTTGGGCGTGTAGTAATACGCCGTGCGACTTAGCGCGGCTGCACCACAGGCCGCTCGAATGCTGACAGGGTAATCCTTGCGCAAACGATCAACCCACTGCCGACGATGGACTGGCCCTAAAGCTTTTTTATGATCTCTTCCTGCATCTGACTCTTCAGGCTGAGATCGGCATACATCTGCTTGAGCTTGCGGTTCTCTTCTTCAAGTTCCTTGAGCCGCCGTACATCGGAGGCTTCCATTCCACCGTACTTAGAGCGCCACTTGTAAAAGGTGCTGAGTCCAATGCCATGCTCTCGACATATGTCCGGAACCGGCACTCCGCTTTCTGCTTGTTTGAGAAACGCCACAATCTGCGTTTCGCTGAACTTCGATTTGCGCATATGTAAAAACTCCTATCACGTTAGTTTATAGAAATTTCTACGTATGAGTGGCGCTATTTTACGGGGTACTTACAGGCGTATTGCAATGACCTCATTGCGGTTGCGCAAATTCCAGTGCGGTAGAACGCGGGAACTACCGAAAAAGCAGGTGTCGTTCAGTGTTTGAAAAACTAAAGATGAATGGTGCCCAGGGGCGGAATCGAACCACCGACACGAGGATTTTCAATCCACTGCTCTACCGACTGAGCTACCTGGGCAGGTATTGCGGTCGTCGCTGAACGCGAGAGGCGCGTATTAAACCCGCTGTATGGGTCCGAGTCAAGGGTTCTAATTACTGGGCGGAATATAGCCTTCGGCTTGCTCAAACTCTTCACCGGCAAGGAATTTATCCATCTCGCCCTGTAGGTACTTGCGCGATTCCGGGTCCATCATATTGAGCTGCTTTTCGTTGATCAGCATGGTCTGGTGAGCCTGCCACTCTTCCCAGGCTTGGCGGGAGACTGTCTCGAAAATTTCCTGCCCCTTGGCACCTGGATAGGGTGGTTGGTCGAGGCCTTCCATTTCGGTTTTGTACTTGCGGCAGGTAACAGTGCGGCTCATGATAAGACCTATTTAATTCAATTTTTTCAATAACTTAGTGACCGGAGCCGCCATGCCAACCGCGGCCGGTCGAGAGTGGTTATACCAGAGATGATCGCCACCTTCCATGATCGCTTCGGGTTCGCTGTCCAGGCGCAGCTGCAGCGGCGTGATATCAAGGTGATAGTGGCTGAAGCTGTGTCTTAACGGTGGCAGCGCTTCGAGCAGTTGGGGCGCGCAGCCGAATCGGTCCAGCGCATAGTTGGCTGCAAGATCGGGGCTGTCGATCTCAGGAAAGCCCCATAATCCGCCCCAGATGCCTGCGCTGGGGCGCTTCTCCAGCAGGATGTCACCACTTCGGTTACGGATGATAAGCATAGTAGTGCTGCGAACGGGTAACTCACGACGCGGCTTTTTGCCTGGGTAGTCTGTGACGTTGCCCTGCCTGTGAGCCACACAACTCGCGTGCAGTGGGCATACGTCGCAGCGTGGCTTGCTGCGTGTGCACAGCGTGGCCCCCAGATCCATCATGGCCTGGCTGTAGTCCGCCGTTCTTTTAGAGGGGGTGTATTGCTCTGCCAGTTGCCAAAGCGCTGCGGCGACATCGCTCTTGCCCGGCCAGCCAGCGATTGCCCCATAGCGTGCCAACACGCGTTTGACGTTGCCGTCGAGAATTGCTGCTGGTTGCCCGAAGGCTATGGAGCGGATCGCGCCGGCGGTTGATCGGCCGATCCCGGGTAGAGCGGAGAGCTCGTCCACACTGCTCGGAAACTGGCCACCGTATTCCTGCACGACTAGCTGTGCGCAGCGGTGCAGGTTGCGCGCTCTGCTGTAGTAACCCAGCCCGGTCCACAGGTGCAGTACTTCATCCTGCTCGGCGGCGGCCAGTTGCTCAATACTGGAGAATCGATCGAGAAAAGCCTCGAAATACGGAATAACGGTCTGTACCTGCGTTTGTTGCAACATGATTTCCGACACCCAGACGCGATAGGGTGTGATATCGCGTTGCCACGGCAGGTCGTGTCGTCCATGCACATCGAACCAGTCGAGCACTCGGCGGCGAAATTTGGCGGGTTGCAACAAGGATATGGCTCCACACAAGAGTGGTTATATTACTGGATTGCGGCGGTGAATTGGTGCGGTGATTCTTTTATAATTCGCGCCTTTACTGAGCGCCGGGTGTTTGTGTCGCCTGGGAATGGAGCAATCAATGGCCGATCGAAAAGCGACGGTTTCGCGGGATACGCTGGAGACGCAGATTACCGTCTCTGTGAACCTTGATGGTACTGGCCAGGCCAGTTTCGCTACAGGTATCCCCTTTCTCGAGCATATGTTGGATCAGATCGCGCGACATGGATTGGTGGATCTCGATATCAAGGCTGAGGGCGACATCCACATTGATGACCATCACACGGTAGAAGATATCGGGATCACGCTTGGCCAGGCGGTTGCTAAAGCGGTGGGCGATAAGAAAGGTATCTTGCGATACGGCCATGCCTATGTGCCCTTGGATGAGGCGCTCTCCCGCGTTGTTATCGACTTTTCGGGGCGGCCCGGGCTGGAATTCCATGTGCCGTTCACCCGTGCGCAAGTGGGCGGTTTCGATGTCGATCTGTTCCATGAGTTTTTCCAGGGCTTCATCAATCACGCCAACGTGACGCTGCACGTTGATGGCCTGCGCGGGGAGAATACGCACCACCAGGCTGAGACGGTGTTCAAGGCCTTCGGTCGCGCATTGCGCATGGCGCTCACCTTCGATGATCGCGCAGCGGACGTAACACCCTCGACCAAGGGCGTGCTTTAGGCCTAGCAATGACCACCGATGTTGTTGCCGTGATCGACTACGGCATGGGAAATCTGCACTCAGTAGCCAGCGCGCTAGAGCATGCGGGCGCCAAACACGTTGTTGTCACCCATGACCAGCAGGTGATTCGCGATGCCGACAGGGTAGTTTTCCCCGGCGTCGGGGCAATGCGAGATTGCATGGCGGAAATTCGGCGCCTGCGCTGTGACGAGATGCTGCTGGACACCCTTGAGGAACAGCACCGCCCGGTGCTGGCTATCTGTGTGGGCATGCAGGCGCTACTCAGTCGCAGCGAGGAGAACAATGGCGTGGATTGCCTGGACATTTTACCGGGCGATGTGCGTCGGTTTGCGCACGACCTGGCCGATGCCTCCGGACAGCGGCTCAAGGTGCCGCACATGGGCTGGAATCAGGTCCGCCAGCTACGGTCACATGCGCTGTGGACGGGTATCGAACAGGACACGCGTTTCTACTTTGTGCACAGCTATCACGTGGATGCCCAGCAGCGAGAGCTGGTGGTGGGCAGTTGTGATTATGGCCGTGCGTTCGATGTGGCGCTGGCCCGCGATAACTTGTTTGCAGTGCAGTTTCACCCCGAAAAAAGTCACGCTGCGGGGCTGCAATTGATGAAGAATTTCCTGGCGTGGAATGGAAAAGACGATGGCTGAACCCCTGCAAATCATCCCGGCAATTGATCTGAAGGATGGCGCATGCGTGCGCCTGCGACAGGGCCTGATGGAAGATTCGACCGTATTCTCCGATGATCCTACCGCGATGGCGCGGCGCTGGGTTGAAGAGGGCGCGCGGCGCTTGCACCTGGTGGATCTCAATGGGGCTTTCGAAGGCGAGCCCGTGAATGGTCAGGTGGTTACGGCTATTGCCCAGGCCTATCCCAATCTGCCGATCCAGATCGGCGGCGGCATCCGCGATCTCGAGACGATAGAGCACTACGTCACCGCCGGTGTGAGCTACGTCATCATCGGGACGCTGGCGGTCAAACAGCCAGAGTTTGTCAGCGAAGCCTGTCAGGCTTTTCCCGGTAAAGTTATCGTTGGATTGGACGCCAAAGAGGGCCTGGTGGCGACAGATGGCTGGGCGGAGGTTTCCAGCCTTCGCGCCACCGATCTAGCGCGGCGCTTTGAAGACGATGGCGTTAGCGCCATCGTGTATACCGACATCGCCCGCGACGGGATGATGCAGGGCGTCAATGTAGAGGCAACAGTGACGATGGCCGAAGCATCTTCTATACCGGTCATTGCATCCGGTGGTATTACTAACCTGGACGATATCCAGGCGCTAGTGGCTGCAGGACATCCCGGAATCTGTGGCGCGATCACGGGCAGGGCTATTTACGAAGGTACGCTATCGCTGGCTGAAGCGCAGGCACTGGCAGACGGAGCTGCAGGCTAATGGGGTTGGCCCGGAGAATTATTCCCTGCCTCGATGTTGAGAATGGACGCGTGGTTAAGGGCGTCAACTTTGTCGATATCCGAGACGCAGGCGACCCTGTCGAGATCGCGCAGCGTTACAACGAACAGGGTGCGGATGAAATTACCTTCCTGGATATCACCGCCAGTCACGAGGGGCGCGACACCACCGTGCACACGGTTGAGCGAATCGCCAGCGAAGTGTTCATTCCGCTGACCGTTGGTGGTGGTATTCGGAAGGTTGAGGATGTGCGGCAAATGCTCAATGCGGGTGCGGATAAGGTCGGCATCAATACGGCAGCGATTCACAATCCCGAGCTGGTGCGCGAGGCGGCGGAGCGTTATGGCTCTCAATGCATAGTCGTAGCCATCGATGCCAAACAGGTGGAAGCGGGCACTCAGCCCCGTTGGGAAATCTTTACCCACGGCGGTCGCAAGCCCACGGGAATCGACGCTATCGAATGGGCGGCAAAGATGGCCGATTTCGGTGCCGGCGAGATTCTTCTCACCAGTATGGACAGGGATGGTACGCGTGATGGTTTCGACCTGCCGCTAACGCGTTCGATTGTCGACGCCGTTTCGATTCCCGTCATTGCCTCAGGCGGTGTGGGCACCCTGGATCACCTGGCAGAAGGTGTGATTGAAGGAGGCGCCGATGCAGTGCTCGCCGCCAGCATCTTCCACTTCGGCGAATACACCGTGCCGCAAGCCAAGGCGCATATGGCTGAGCGCGGTATTGAGATGCGAATCTAGCGACCCGTTGTCGCCTGCGCCATTCGAGACATGCCCAGCACTTCTGAGATAAGAGCGAGGCGATAGCCGCTCGCTTCCAGTGTGGGCAGTATCTCCTGCAGGTAGTCCAGGGTTTCAGGATAGGGGTGACCAATCGCGACGCCCAGACCCTCAGCATCGGCCTTAGCCAGCAGCCGCCGGAAACTGTCAGCGATAGCGTCCCTACTGATCTCATTGTCCAGAAATACCTGGCGTGACAGATGTGGTATTTCGTACTCCTCCGCAATAGTCGCGGCGAGCGTATGCTTGCTGGTGCGGCTGTCGACAAAGTACAGGCCCCGATGGGACAGCACACTCATCACCCATTCCATTGGCTGTCGCTGCGTAGTCAGTTCGCTACCCATATGGTTGCTGACACCGGCGACGTGAGGCAACGCGGAGAGGCTTCGATTCAGGGTGCCAACAAGCTCCTCCCTGCCCATACCTGTTGTGAGGGCGCCAGGCCCCAGCGGTTTGTTGTGCAGGTTGCTCATGGGGGCGTGCAGCAGTACCTCCTTTCCCGCCGCCCGGGTCAGCTCGGCCAGCTTGGTACTTTCAGGGGTCAGTGGCAGAAAGGCGAGGTTAAGCTTGCCGGGTAAATTGACGGCCCGTAAGCCGGACTCATAATGATTACCGATATCGTCAATAATGATGACCAGGGTCGCTGGCCCATCGGCTCTCGCCGCCGAGGCTAGAACCAACGAGCAGCAGAGCGATATGCAGACATTTCGTAGCTTAGTGATCGCTGTCGCCAGATTCATACATGCCCAGGATATGGATGCCCTTGAGCAAGGTAAGGGCCTCGTACAGCTGGTTGTCGCGGCTCAGCAAATCATTGGGTGTGCGGCGACCCCTATCGGGTGCAGCATCGTCGCCGTTAGCGTTATCCAGGCGACCGCTCAGGTCGGCTTCGGACACGCGTCTGGGCAAATTGTCGATAGCCGTCACACGCGCGCGTTCCACCTCGATGTCCGGCACGATGCCCTGCGCCTGGATCGAGCGTCCCTTGGGTGTGAAGTACAGTGCAGTAGTGAGCTTGATCGCTCGCTCATCGGATAGTGGCAGTATGGTTTGGACCGAACCTTTACCAAAACTGGGCGTACCCATTACCACCGCGCGGCGGTGGTCTTGCAGTGCGCCGGCGACGATCTCCGAGGCCGAGGCAGAGCCGCCGTTGATCAATACGACGATGGGAACACCCTCTGTTGTATCGGTGGGTGTTGCGTTGTATCGGGTGGGGGCGCTATCGAGGCGACCCTCGGTGTATACGACGGTTCCGCCATCGAGAAACAAGTCTGCCACGTCGACGCTGGCTCGGAGGACGCCCCCGGGATTATTGCGTAGATCGAGGACGATACCCTTCAGCTCATCGGCCTCCATCAGGTCGCGCAAGGCCTTGTCCAGGTCCTCGCCGGTCCTGCGCTGAAACTGGGCGATGCGCAGGTAGCCATATCCTGGCTCAAGCCAGCGCTTGCGCACGCTAACCACACGTATGGTGTCGCGCTCCAGGGTCACGGTGAACGGCTGACTTTTGCCTTCACGGGCAATCGTCACATCGATGCTTGAGCCTTGCGGGCCACGCATCATTTCGATGGCCTCATTGAGCGTCATCCCTTTGACCGGCTTATTGTCGAGTTTCAGGATGATGTCTCCGCTCTCGATACCCGCTTTTTGGGCCGGGGTGTCGTCGATAGGGGTAATCACTTTGACGAAACCGTTCTCCATACCCACTTCCAGCCCCAGCCCACTAAATTCGCCAGAGGTACTGGTTTGCAGGTCGTCGAAGTCGTCGGCGGTCAGGTAAACCGAATGTGGGTCCAGGCCGCTGAGCATGCCCTGGATCGCATATTCCAGCAGGGTTTTATCATCAACTTCCTTAACGTAGCCGACCCGAATTTGGCTAAACACATCAGCAAATGTTCGCAGTTCGTTCAGTGGAAGTTGAGCATCCGGTTCTGTGGCTGACTCGGATTCCTGCGCTGTGGCGATGATCGAAGCGCAGCCTATCAACAGCGCGCAGACGAGCCCTGCACACTGCCCAAGTGAGTTGCGTATGCGAGTATTGCCTTTGTTTGTCGAGCTACCCATAGGTCAAGTGTACCCTATCGTTTGCGGCTTAGCCTCTGGCGAGCCACTGCGCCGGATTCACCGGCTTTCCGTCCTGCCTAATCTCAAAGTAGAGCGCTGTCTCTCGGCGCCCTCCACTATTGCCCACCGTAGCAATAGCGGCTCCGGTTTCCACCCATTCGCCCACATCGCGCAGCAGTGCCTGGTTATGGGCATACAGGCTCATGTACCCATCGCCGTGATCGATGATCAGCAGCAACCCAGAGCCGCGAAACCAATCGGCGAATACGACACGACCGTGATGAATGGCGTTGACGCTGCTGCCTTCCTGGGCCGGGATGTTGAGACCCTGCCAGGTCTGCTTGCCCTGACCTCGGCTGCGCCCGAAACGATTGCTCGGTTTACCGCTGACGGGCCAGGGCATCTGCCCCTTCAGGCCGGAAAAATCTTCCAGTTCCTGTTGCAGTTCCATCGCGGCAATGGCTTCTTCTATGACTATCAGGAGCCGCTCCAGTTCCTCTCGGTCCTGGTCCATCTTTTGCAGCTGTTGATCCTTGCTCGCGATACTGGTCTCGAGGGCCTCCAGATCGATCTCGCGCTGTTGTTTGCTCGCGACCAGGTCCTGCTCCTGAGCCGCCAGGGTCGCCCGTGTTTTCTCCAGTTGCACCGCGGTACTCGATATCTCAGGCTCGATAACATCTATACGTTGCAAAATGCCAAGGTAGTTCTCGATATGTTGCTGGCGGGCCTGATAAAAGTACTCGTAGTAGGCCATGGATCTGGCGAGAGTGTCGGGGCGTTCCTGGTTCAGCAGCACTTTTAGCTGGCCTTGTTTGCCCATCTGGTAGGCCGTCTGGATCTCCTTGATGATGAGCTCCTGCTGCTCGCCCCTCGCTACGCGCAGCTCCTGGCGCTGCTTGCGCAGGTCGGCGAGTTTATTGCGGGCCCAGTCAAGCCTCTCACGGGTTTCTCCGATGTCTCGGCGAATGCGACCAATAGCGACCTCGGAGTCACGCAATGCTGCGCGTAGAGACCCTCGTTGCCGCATGTCGGCACTGATTTCCTGACTCAGCGCCGCCATATCCTGTTTGAGTGCCTGTAACTGGCGGCGGGTTTCCTCTTCTTCCGTCTCGCCCAGAACCGCGCCGTTAAGCAGCAAAAAGCAGGTTCCGAGCGCCCAGCTCAGCAGGGGTCGTGCCATGGGCCAGGAAGAGGTTTTCATGCAGTGTTAGTCGATGCGAATCAGGCTGCGCCCGGTCATTTCCGAAGGCTGCGGGATATCCATCATTGATAGCAGGGTAGGCGCTACGTCCGCCAGCACGCCAGGGCCGCTCGGCGGGTTTTCAAATTGTGCGCTGCGAGAGCCCATGTAGACGAGAGGCACCAACTCGGTGGTGTGTTGTGTGTGGTCCTGGCCCGATTGATAGTCCACCATTTGTTCACAATTGCCATGGTCGGCAGTCACCAGCGCTTCACCGCCGGTGCGCTGCAGTGCATCGCGAAGCCTGCCCAGGCAAGTGTCCAGAGTCTCCACGGCGCTAATGGCCGCCTCGTAGTTGCCAGTGTGGCCGACCATATCGCCGTTCGCATAATTGCAGACGATCAAGTCAAACTCGCCCGACTCGATCGCTTCTATCAGCTTGTCGGTGACTTCTGGCGCGCTCATGGCCGGTTGCAGGTCGTAAGTGGCGACGTCAGGTGAGGGCACCAGGATGCGCCGCTCGCCCTCGAACAACTCCTCGCGGCCGCCACTGAAGAAGAAAGTGACATGGGCGTACTTCTCTGTTTCTGCGATACGCAACTGGCTGCGACCGAGAGAAGCGAGATACTCAGGCAGCACATTCGCCAAGGGTTCCGGCGGGAAAGCGCAGGGTGTATCGATGTCTGCTGCGTATTCCGTGGTCATCACGAAATCACTCAGTTGCGGCTGCGCAGTGCGGTCAAACTCCGAGAAGTCTGAATCGACAAAGGCTCGAGTCAGTTGCCGTGCCCGATCGGCGCGAAAATTCATGAACACGACACTATCGCCATCCCCTATGCACACATCTTGCGCGCCCTCGGGTGTCACCAGTGTCGGTTTGACGAACTCATCGGACTCGTCGCGCTCATAGGCGGCAGCCAGACCTTCTACCGCACTTACGGTACGGAACTCGGCTTCACCGCCGGTGAGCATGTTCCAGGCGGCCTGCGTGCGCTCCCAGCGATTATCCCGGTCCATGGCGTAATAGCGCCCAACGATACTGGCAACGCGCCCGCACGCCAGTTCATCAAAAAGGGTCTGCATGCCCTGCAGCGATGCCTCGGCGCTGCGTGGGGGCGTATCACGGCCGTCCAGAAAGGCATGCAGATAGACGCGTTTCGCGCCACGCTGCGCGGCCAGGCGGATTGCCTGCTGTATGTGCCGCTCATGGCTGTGTACGCCGCCCGGAGAGACCAGGCCCATGATATGCACCGCGCCGTCAGAGTCTATGGCCGCGTCTATCGCGTCGGTGTATACGGTATTTTCCGCAAAACTCCCCTCTGCGATGGCCTTATCAATACGAGTCATCGACTGGTAAACCACGCGCCCTGCGCCCAGGCTCATGTGTCCTACCTCCGAGTTGCCCATTTGCCCTTCCGGCAATCCAACGTCGAGGCCTGAGCCAGAGATTAAGGTGTGGGGCGCATTGCCCCAGAGCTCATCCCATACAGGTGTGTTGGCGTTGGCAATGGCATTATCTCGGGTCTCTTCCCGGTGCCCCCAGCCGTCGAGAATGACGAGCAGTAGAGGTGTCTTGGCTTGGTCTGGCATAGCGGAATATCTAGTCGTGCCGGGCTGGCAAAATCAAACGCAGCATAGTACCTCGTATCCTGGTTGAGTTCACGGTTTGCCGCGTTTTCAGAGCGGCAAAGACCCTGTATACTTGGCGGCCTTTTTTGGTAGCCCGGAGGGCTGGGCTGCCCCGGATCGTCCTAATAATGGCACTATTTTTTGAATTTCTCGCTCAGCAGTGGATCCTGGTCGGTGCGCTGTTTACCGTTCTAGTAATGCTATTTGTGCATGAATCCCGCAAGTCGGGTGCTAGCCTCACGCCACAGCAGGCGATCAATCTGATCAATGCTGAAGGTGGTCTGTTTCTCGACCTGCGAGACTCGGGTGAGTACGGTAAGGGCCACATAGTCGATTCGCTGAACATTCCAGCGGCAAAGCTGGATGCGCGTATGGCCGAGCTGGAAAAGTTTCGTGAGAAACCTATCGTGCTCGTTTGCAAGATGGGCCAGCACTCAGGCTCCGCTGGTAAGAAACTGACGGCGCAGGGTTACACAAGCGTGTACCGCATGACCGGAGGAATGATGGAGTGGGGTGCTATGCAACTGCCCCTCGTGAAGTAGGGCGTGAGCCGGCAACAAAATTTTTAGTACGGAGTTAACACAATGGCAGAAGAAGAAACAGGAACAAACGAAGGCGCAGCGGCATCCAGCGAAGAGCCTCAGCAACAATTTGTGATGCAGCGGGTCTTTGTGAAGGACCTGTCATTCGAGTCGCCACAGGCGCCCGAGGTCTTCCGTAAGGAATGGAAACCACAAATGGGTGTGGACCTGCGCACCAAGAGCAACAGCATGGGTGATAACAACTATGAGGTTGTGCTCACGATCACGGTGACTGCCAAGCTAGAAGACGAAACGGCTTTTCTGGTTGAGGTGCAGCAGGGCGGTATTTTCTTTATCCAGGGAATCGAGGGTGAAGAGCTGCGACGCGTGCTTTCCATCTTATGCCCCAACATGCTGTTTCCCTATGCGCGGGAAACGATCGATACTGTGGTCACCAAGGGTACCTTCCCCGCTCTGATGTTGGCCCAGGTCAACTTCGAGGGCTTGTATGCCCAAGCTGTTCAGCAGGCCCAGCAACAGAGTGACGCTGAACCGGCGACTAACTGATCGGCTCGCGGGCTATGCGCCCGCGCTAAAATCTGATTGTCGCCAGGCCTCGAATAAGAGCACGGCGACACTGTTAGAAAGGTTTAGGCTGCGGCTATCGGGCAGCATCGGAATCCTGAGACATTGCTCAGGACCCAGGCTGTCCATCACTGCTGTCGGCAGGTCCCGCGTCTCCGGTCCAAACAGGAAGCAGTCTCCGGCTTCGAATTTGGGATCTGCATAGCTACGCGACGCTCGGGTACTCAAGGCAAACACACGTTGGTCGCGCAGCGCATCCCGACACGAGTTCCAGTCTTGATAGCGTTTCACGGAGACCCATTCTCGGTAGTCCAGACCCGCACGCCGCATGCGCTTGTCATCCAGCTCAAAACCGAGTGGTTCGACCAGGTGTAACTGTGCCCCCGTATTGGCACACAGGCGCATAATATTCCCCGTATTTGGCGGAATCTCGGGCTCGTAAAGGATGATATTGAACATCAGCCCATGCCGAGTTCTTTCATCTTTCGAGTCAAGGTATTGCGGCCCCAGCCAAGCAGCACAGAAGCGTCGCGCTTGCGGCCATGGGTGTGCTCCAAAGCCGATTCGATCATCACCTTTTCGAACTCGGGCAGTGCCTGTTCCAGCAGGTCTTTGCGACCCTGGTTCAGCTCCGCGTTCGCCCAATTACGCAGCAGCGAGCGCCAGTTGTCGCCGTCTGCCTTCTGAATCGATGGCTCGTGGCTAAGCTCCGGCGGCAGGTCGGTCAAATGGACGTCCCGGCCGGAGGCCATTACCGTGATCCAGCGGCAGGTGTTTTCCAGTTGCCGGACATTGCCGGGCCAATCTAACTGGCACAAGAAGTCCTCGGTTTCCGGGAGTAATATTTTGGGCTCAACGCCCAGTTCCTCGGCCGCGCGCGAGAAGAAGTGTTGCATCAATTGCGGAATATCCTCACGCCGTTCAGACAGCTTCGGAATGTGGATGCGTATGACGTTGAGTCGGTGAAACAGGTCTTCCCGAAAGCTTTGGTTTTCTACCAGCTGTTCCAGATTCTGGTGAGTCGCCGCGATGATGCGCACATCCACCTGTACGGGGGTATGTCCGCCCACCCTATAAAATTCGCCGTCCGCGAGCACTCGCAGCAAGCGCGTCTGTGTCTCGGCGGGCATATCGCCGATCTCATCCAGGAATAGCGTACCGCCGTTAGCTTGCTCAAAGCGCCCCCGCCGCTGGCTGTTGGCGCCCGTGAATGCACCTTTCTCATGGCCAAACAGCTCAGATTCCATCAAGTCTCGCGGGATGGCGGCCATATTCAGGGCTATGAAGGGCTCCTGCGCCCGGGGGCTATGACGGTGCAACGCCTGCGCTACTAGTTCCTTGCCGGTGCCAGACTCGCCATTAATCAGCACAGTAATGTTCGACTGCGACAACCGCCCGATTGCGCGGAATACCTCCTGCATGGCAGGCGCCTCGCCGATGATTTCCGTGGGCGCTGCAACGAGATCTTCCGCGGACCCGACACCGCGCTCCTTTGCCTGTGCCAGCGCCCGCTGGGTGACGGCTACGACCTCCTCGATGTCGAAGGGCTTGGGTAAATATTCAAATGCGCCGCGTTGGTAGGACTCGACCGCGCTGTCGAGGTCAGAGTGGGCGGTAGTAATGATGACGGGGAGGTCGGGGTGCGCTTCCTGAAGATGACTCAACAGTGTCAGCCCGTCGATGCCAGGCATGCGGATGTCACTGACAATCGCATCTGGCTGGTCGTTATTCAGGTGCTGCAAAAGGCTGTCGCCTGACTCGAACAGCTCAGTGTCGATACCTGCCTGGCCGAGCGCTTTTTCAAGCACCCAGCGAATGGAGCGGTCGTCGTCGACGATCCAGACTTTTGGTGATTTAGGCATTGTGATTTTCCAGTGGGATATACAGGGTGAAGCAGGTGTGGCCGGGTTGGCTTTGGCACTCGATGAGGCCGCCATGCTGATTGATGATGGATTGGGATATCGCCAGACCAAGGCCGGTCCCGTCGGCGCGGCCACTGATCATGGGTACGAAGATTGAATCAACGAGCTCTTCGGGAATACCGGGCCCGTTGTCTGCAATATCGATTCTGCAGACAAGCCGGTGGCGTTTGGCGCCGATCGTGAACTGGCGCTGGATGCGGGTGCGCAGAGTAATGCTACGGCTGCCCTCATTCGTCGAGACTGCCTGCATGGCATTGCGAACAATGTTGAGCACCGCCTGAATTAGCTGTGCGCGATCGCCGCTGATATCAGGCAGGCTCGGGTCGTAGTCGCGCTCGAATTCAACATCGTCGCCCGATTCCGCCTGTGTCAGAGTGCGCACATGCTCGAGTACTTCGTGGATATTGAGTGGCGCACACTGGGGTTGACGGTGAGGGCCGAGCAATCGATCAACCAGGTCACGCAGCCGGTCCGACTCTTCAATAATGACCCGGGTGTACTCTTCCAGCTCTGGGTCGGGCAGTTCTTTTGCGAGCAGTTGCGCCGCACCGCGTAAACCCCCCAGGGGGTTTTTGATCTCGTGGGCCAGGCCGCGGATCAGCGCCTGCGTATTCTCTTGCGATGAGATCATGCCCTCTTCGCGATTGATGCGCATGATGCGATCAATAGGATGTAGTTCCAGGATTAAACCCACCCGTTTGCCATGACTGTCTTGCCAGGGAGTGAAGGTGCAATCGACGAAGAGTTTGTTGTCGCTGGGCAGGCGCAGGCTTAGACCCCTATTGGTATAAGGTGCCACCTCTCCCGGCTTGAGACTTTTTAGCAACTGGTCCTGGCCGCGCAGTAGTTCGTTGAGGCTGACTCCCAGGCTGCGCGATTCGCTGGCCTCCAGGAGTGCCTGGGCCGCTGGGCTTATGAAGTTGACGCGCAAGTCGGAGCCCACCACCAACACAGCGGTGCTGAGGTTTTCCAATACCTGCTTGTAAAAATCGTCTTCTTCCATCGTACGTGACGCTGCCTGTGCACTGCAATTGCCCTAACCCAACACAACAAAGCAAAAATGAAGCCAGCTCTTGGTTAATCTAGGCAAAAAGAATAGCGCTTTTTTTATAAGGCCATTCAGGTATGCGAGCGCTAACTTACAGGTGTCTCATCGCGTGTGTAATCTCTATTCACGGCCGCCCGGCTGGGCGCGCCAATCCGAATGCACCAATATGGTGCACTGACGGGCAGGCCATGTCCATAGCGGTGCGCGAAAAAATTACGCTGTGGAATCTAATTCGGTGTGGGGCGTGGTCTTGCAGGCAGGTTGGTGGGTCTATTGCGATTGTTGGTAGAGGGTCGAAATACGAATACCACAACGGGTTCCGATTTCGCGAGTTGTTTGCCCTTGGAATCAACGACACTCACCTCGAGGCGCCTCTCGCCGCGAAAGATATTGGTGAGTGCCCAATTGGTTCCCGTCTGCGCTGCTTCGTGTGGTGTGCCGTCAATGAGCAATTGCAGCTTGTGTCCAGACCTGGGTTTTGGTGTCACGCTGGCGCTTACGGAGAAATTGCCCGGGCCCCGAGGAATGATGGTCTCGTTGGCGGGGCTGGTAATGCTGACCTTGTAGTCACCACCTGATGCAGCAGGCTCGGCGGACGGCGGGGGCGCTGGATAGGCGCTGCGGGACGGCGGCGGTGCGGTATTGGTCTCATTGATCTCGACCGGCGTGGAGTCAGGTGGCGGCTGGTCGGTGAAGGTGACGTTGCCCTCCTCGTCGACATGCTTGTAGACCTGCGCCTGCAATGCTGCAGCGAGGCTGCTAAGCAGGAGTATCAGAAAAAGTTGCCGCACCCGTTTCCCCCTCGGAGTCCCTAGTTTTCCTAACAGTAGCGCAAAACCCAGATAAAATCGCGCGGCAGCGACCGCTCAGGTCGATCAAAGCCTTCTGCCATGCACCAATATAGTGCGCGCTCGCGCGGGCCTGGTGCGTGCGGCGTTTGGAGGGCGGAATTTGCCCCGCTGGTACCGGTTGGCCGTATAATACGCGCCCATTATCGCCCCTTTGTGCATGAAGCAATGCAATTCATCGTAAAGTTCTTTCCTGAGATCACCATCAAGAGTAAACCGGTGCGTCGCCAGTTTGTTAGTCAGTTGGTGACAAACCTGAAAGTGGTGCTGCGACCGATAGATGCCGATATCCGCATCAAGCGCGATTGGGACAAGCTCACGGTGTATACAGGCTCAGACGATGATGGGGTTCAACGCGCTCTGGTTGATGCCCTCGCTCACGTGCCGGGCATTGGCTGGTACCTGGATGTACTCGAGTACCCCCTGGGCGATATGGACGATATTTTCCAGAAGGTGCTGGCCGTCTATGCGGAGCGCTTAGCGGGAAAAACCTTTGCCGTGCGTTGCAAGCGCGCCGGGAATCATGAGTTCCGTTCTGTGGATGTGGAGCGATACGTGGGCGGGGGACTCAATCAGCACAGCGAAGCGGCCGGGGTGAACCTGCGCGACCCGGACCTGGTTGTGCACCTGGAGATCCGTGACGAGCGGCTCTTTGTGGTAAACGAGCGTTACAAAGGTCTGGGCGGCTTCCCAATGGGCACACTCGATCCGGTGCTGTCTTTGATAAGCGGCGGATTCGATTCCACGGTGTCGAGTTATCTGATGATGAAGCGTGGCATGCGCACCCACTTCTGTTTTTTCAACCTGGGCGGCCGAGATCATGAAGTCGGGGTTAAGGAGGTCGCACTCTACCTGTGGATGAAATATGGCAGCAGTCATCGCGTTCGCTTCGTCACCGTGCCGTTTGAAGAAGTCGTCTCTGAGTTGCTGAACAAGGTGGAAGACTCTCAAATGGGCGTCATTCTTAAGCGCATGATGCTGCGTGCGGCGAGTCAAATTGCCGAGCAGTTCGACGTCGATGCACTGGTAACTGGCGAAGCAGTGGCGCAAGTATCGAGTCAGACCTTGCGCAACCTGGCCGTGATCGACGGCGCAACGGAGCGGCTGGTGTTGAGGCCACTCATTGCGACGGACAAGGAAGACATTATTCGGACAGCGGCAGAGATCGGAACTGAAGAGTTTGCGGCCAATATGCCGGAGTACTGTGGAATCATATCGGTAAATCCCACCACCAAAGCACGGCCGGAAAGAATCGCAGAGGAAGAGGAGCGTTTTGACATGGCCGTGCTCGAGCGCGCCGTGGCCCAGGCGAGAGTCCAGAATATCGATGAGATAGGTGGCGAAGATTTGCAGCTGTCCGAGGTGGAAGTACTTTCCGTACCCCTGGCGGATTGCATCGTGCTCGACATACGCCACCCCAATGAAGAAGAGCTGAAGCCCCTGCAGGTGAGGGCAGACGTCATTAAGATCCCCTTCTACGAGCTGCACTCTAGAATGCAGGAGCTCGACACTAGCAAGACCTACATGCTGTATTGTGATCGGGGTGCCATGAGCAAGCTGCACGCTGGCCACTTGCAGGCCTCGGGTTATGACAATGTGAAGGTGTACGCACCTACCCGCTAAAGCCCTATCCCACGGCCGCCGACGCGGGTATAATCGCGCGCCTTTTAACGCCGGTAAACTCCCGTGATAGAGAATCTTCGCAATATTGCCATCATTGCCCATGTTGACCATGGCAAGACCACGCTGGTTGATTGCCTGTTGCAGCAATCTGGCACCCTGGACCGACGCAGTCAGGACGCGGAACGGGTCATGGACTCCAATGACCAGGAGCGTGAGCGCGGCATCACCATTCTCGCCAAGAATACAGCGATCCGCTGGGGCGATTACCGCATCAATATTGTTGATACCCCTGGCCACGCCGACTTTGGTGGCGAAGTGGAGCGCGTGCTGTCCATGGTCGACAGTGTGCTGCTACTGGTTGACGCGGTGGATGGGCCCATGCCACAAACTCGATTCGTTACACAGAAGGCGTTCGAGCGAGGCCTGAATCCAATCGTGGTTGTTAACAAGGTTGATCGCCCCGGTGCGCGGCCCGACTGGGTGGTCGACCAGGTATTTGATCTCTTCGATCGCCTGGGCGCGACCGAAGAACAGCTCGACTTTCCGGTTATCTACGCCTCAGCATTGGAGGGCATCGCGGGTCTGGACCATGAGGATATGGGCTCAGATATGCAGGTACTATTTGAGTCTGTGGTAGAGCATGTACCGGCGCCCCAGGTCGACCGCGATGGCCCGCTGCAGCTGCAGATATCTGCGCTGGACTATTCCAGTTATGTCGGCGTTATCGGCGTGGGCCGAATCAGCCGAGGCGTTTTGACACCCAATACCCAGGTGACGGTCATCGACCTCGAGGGCGAGACGCGCAATGGAAAGGTGCTGCAGGTGATGGGTTACCTGGGCCTGGAGCGGATTGAAGCCGAGTCCGCCGAAGCCGGGGATATCGTATGTATCACCGGCATCGATGCATTGCAGATATCCGACACTCTTTGCGATCCGGACACCGTCGAGGCACTGCCGCCCTTAACGGTGGATGAGCCTACCGTCACGATGACCTTCCAGGTGAACGACTCACCCTTTGCCGGCAAGGAAGGCAAATTTGTAACGTCGCGCAATATCAAAGAGCGCCTCGACCGGGAGCTGATTCACAATGTGGCCCTGCGCGTGGAGCCGGGCGAGAGTCCGGACAAGTTCAAGGTTTCCGGCCGCGGTGAACTGCATCTCTCGGTATTGATCGAGTCGATGCGGCGTGAAGGCTACGAGCTGGGAGTGTCGCGCGCTGAAGTGATCCAGAAAGAAGTCGACGGTGAGCTGCAGGAACCTTTCGAGCAACTGGTGATCGATTGCGAAGACAGTCACCAGGGCGCTGTGATGGAAGAACTCGGTCGACGCCGGGCGGACATCAAGAACATGGTCCCCGATGGCAAGGGCCGACTGCGCATGGAATTCATTGTGCCGGCGCGGGGTCTTATCGGCTTTCGTTCCTTGTTCCTGACGCTGACGTCTGGCAGCGGCATAATGACTCACGTGTTCGATCATTACGGCCCGGTAAAGAACGCTGAGGTGATCCACAGGACCAATGGCGTGCTCGTCTCATTGGTAACGGGCAAGACCCTTGCCTACTCGCTGTTTGCGCTGCAGGACCGGGGTCGACTCTTCGTCGATCCCAATATCGAAGTCTATGAAGGTCAGGTGATTGGCTTGCACAGTCGTGGCAACGACCTCACGGTGAATCCGACCAAGGCCAAGCAGCTCACCAATATTCGCGCCGCAGGAACCGATGAAAACCTGGTGCTCACGCCACCGGTGCGGCACAGTCTCGAGCAGGCGCTGGAATTCATCGAAGACGATGAGCTGGTTGAGGTGACGCCTGAGAGTATTCGCATCCGCAAAAAGCTGCTGAAAGAGCACGAGCGGCGCCGCGCGGGCCGCATCTAGTCCACGCCCGGTTAGGCTTGTCTATACTGGGTAGATGCTGATGCTCTACCCGGAAATCAAACCCTTCGCCTGTCACCGCCTGGCGGTGGGGGGTGGGCACGAAATCTACGTTGAGGAAAGCGGCGATCCTGAGGGCTTGCCGGTATTGTTCGTGCACGGCGGGCCCGGCGCAGGTTGCGATGCACGTAATCGCTGTTTTTTCGATCCGGAACACTATCACGTCATCCTGTTTGACCAGCGTGGCGCCGGGCAGTCGCTGCCCCATGCTCGATTGGAAAATAATTCCACGCCGGAACTCATCCAGGATATGGAAGCCATTCGCGAGCAGCTCGGCATTGAACAATGGGTATTGTTCGGCGGATCCTGGGGCTCGACCTTAAGCCTGCTGTACGCGCAGGCCCACCCTGAGCGCGTGATGGCCATGATTCTCAGAGGCATTTTCCTGGCGCGCCAGCAGGACGTTGACTGGCTGTTTCAGGAAGGGGCCAGCCGTCTCTTTCCGGACCACTGGGAGGACTACCTGCGCCCCATACCCGAGCGAGATCATGGGCAATTGGTCAACCGCTACTACGAGATTTTGACTGGGGATAACGAGCTCGCTCGCATGGCTGCCGCCAAAGCCTGGTCCGGCTGGGAGGCGCGCTGCGCCACGCTCAGGCCCAATCTTGAGGTGGTCGAGCATTTCGTCGACCCTCATATAGCACTCGCCTTGGCGCGCATTGAAGCACATTATTTTGTGAATCACTGTTTCATCGACGAGAACCAGATTCTTGAGAACGTGGCGGTGCTGGAGGACATACCCGGCACCATCGTTCATGGGCGTTACGATGTCGTATGCCCACTGGATAATGCGTTCGAGTTGCACAAGCGTTGGAAAGCGTCAGAGCTTCATATTGTGCGCGATGCGGGCCATGCATCTTCAGAACCGGGTATTACGGACGCCCTGATCCGCGCCACTCGCCGCGTGGCCGAACGTTTCGACGACTATTCGGGAGCGTAGCCGCGCGGTGAAAGCCCTTTTACAGAGAGTGAGCAGTGCCAGCGTGGTGGTCGATGGCAACACGGTCGGCGCCATCGATGCGGGTCTTCTGGTGTTGCTGGGTCTGGACAAGGGCGATGATGAGTCTATTGCCAGACGCATGCTGGATAAAATTCTTGCCTACCGCCTGTTCTCTGACAGTGAGGGCCGCATGAACTGCAATGTGAAGGAAGCGGGTGGCGGAGTCTTACTGGTGTCACAGTTCACTCTGTCTGCAGATACCCGCAAGGGATTGCGACCGAGTTTCTCCTGTGCGATGCCGCCCGCGGAAGCGGAGCAGCTCTATCTCAAAACCCTGTTACTGCTTGAGGAAGCCCACGCACCAGTGGCGGCGGGTATGTTCGGGGCCGATATGCAGGTATCGCTGGTCAATGACGGCCCGGTTACTTTTCTGCTTGAGATCGCTCCTGACTGATCAGGTAGTGAGCCAGCTGCTGCCGCTGTTCATCCGACAGATCATAGAGCGGCATGGGCGGCGTCGGGCTGGTGAAGTACTGGGCCAGGCTGACCAGCGTATAACGCTGCTCAAGGTCGCGCAGAATGATCGGCGTCGGGGCCTCGGGGGAATGGCAGGCGGCGCAGGGCATGCTGTTGTAAAGTGCTTCACCTGCTTGGGCCAGCTCAGCGTCAATCGCCGCTGAGTTCGTAGCGATCGCTTCAGCACCCGCTGCGGCTGCAGAGCCGAAGTCGTCGCGAGGGCTCACTCGGTAAATGACGCGGGCGAAATCATCGCTAATGAAGAAGCCGCCATCACCGTCGCTAGCGATATCCACGGGTCTTCCGACAATATCGCCGTCTTGCTCAAAGCCCCATATAAAATCTTCAGCCATTATCTCCCCGTCACTGCCCCAATGGAGTCTAAGGACCTTGTAGCGATCGGGGGTGGAGCGGTTCCAGGAACCGTGCAAGGCGACCAGCGCAGTGCGTGATTCATCCTGCGGAAAGTAAATACCGAGTGGTGCGTTGTGCGCGCGGAAATCGAATACGGGGGCGATCGCAGTTTCCTGCAATGCCTCCTGACCCGCGCCAAAATCGGGGTCGAGCTCATTGGCGCCATTGAGGTAGGGCCAGCCGTAAAAACCACCTTCTACGACTTCGTTCAGTTCGCAGGGAGGATAATCATCGCCGAGAAGGTCGCGGCCGTTGTCGGTGGCGTAGAGCGCGCCACTCCAGGGTGCGAAATCCAGTCCGACACTGTTGCGGATTCCCGCTGCGAAAATCGCACCGTTGGACCCGTCGGCGTCATAGCGCATGATCGTCGCGCGGCGTTCATCTTCCTCTTCGCAAACGTTACAGGTGGATCCCATGGCCACATAGAGCGTGTCGTCCGGTCCAAAGCGCAGAATTTTGCTCCAGTGATTACCGTTGTCGGTCAGGTTGGGCACAACCACTTCGGGCGACCCGGTCAGCTCAGCTTTTTCCGCGTCCCACGGCACTCGGATCACCTGATGGGACTCGCCCACGTAGAGGTACTGGCCGAGACTCTCGATGCCCTGCGGTCGCTGCAGTCCCGACATCAGCACCTGGCGCTGGTCGGCCGCGCCATCGCCATCCTGGTCCAGCATACGGATGATCTCGCCACTGCGGGGATTGCTGACCAGCAGGCCTCCAGCGGTGTCGAGATGGAGAATGCGCGGGTTCGGCAGGTCCCGGGCAAACACGCTAACGTGGTAACCCGGCGCGACCTCAAGTCGCTCTAACAAGAGCTCGTTCGGGCTATCACCCCCAGCGCCAGTCATAACGTTCAAAACCATAGACAGGCTGCTGATGTGCAGTCCGGGCATGAATAGAACAACGCCTGCCAACAGCAGTAAAACGACTGCTAGCAGAATCAATGCGAATTTAAGGACTAGTTTTGCAGCACTCATGATGTGAACCTCAATAGCATTTTGACGTGGGCAATGCCGTCTTCGTCATAGACATCGCTGTCCGTCTCAAAGCCGAACTCGTGATAAAACTTTTGCAGGTGGGCCTGGGCTCCGATCTTCAGATCATGGTCTGGCCAGCGTTCGCGGTTCAACTCCACCCCACGCTGGACGAGCTCACGACCCAGGCTCATACCGCGTGCCTGCGGTGACACCACAATGCGTCCCAATGACGACTCTGCGTAGTCCAGGCCCGGCGGCAGTGCCCTTAAGTAAGCGAACAGTTCTGAGCCGTGCCAGCCACACAGATGAATGCTGTCCTGGTCGCGGCCATCCAGGTCCGAATAGATGCAGTTCTGTTCTACGATGAAGATGTCCTGGCGAAGTTTTAACACCTGATAGAGACTGTTGACCCCCAGATCTTCCAAACTGCTCGCCTGCCACCGAATGGAACTGTCAGTCATGATTGTGACCACCGGGTCCATGGGCGTGGCCGTGAGCCAGCTCCTCCTCAGCGGCTTCTCTCACCTCGATAATGTCGATCTCGAAACGCAATGTTTGCCCTGCCAGCGGGTGGTTTGCGTCGATGTCAGCGCTGTGCCGTCCGGCCTTTACCACAGTGACACTGCGCCGGCCTTGGTCGGTGTTGAGTTGTACCATCATGCCTGGCCGCAGCTTACCCTTGAAAATAAGGTGCTTGATGGGTACGCGTTGCTGCATCGACTCATTGCGCAGTCCGTAGGCTTGCTCCGGCGGTAGCGTGACCTCGAAGCTGTCTCCCGCCACATGGCCCGCCATTTTCGACTCTAAACCGCGGATGATGTTATTGGCACCGTGAAGGTACAGAGTCGGGTCCTCCCCGGCGGAGCTTTCAAGCTCTTCACCGTTCTCGCCGAATAAGCGGTAATGAAAGCCGACCACAGTCCGATCTGCGACTTGCATCTGCCGAACCCCTTCGCAAAAAGCCGCATGTTACGTGGATAGCCGTAAAAGTGGTAGCATCGCCGCAGGCGCGAATGGCAGTAGCTCGCGCCGGTTTTTTCTCGGTTTTCTGCGCCGCGAATAGTGCTACTATAGGCAACAAGACCATAGAGTCCGTTACAACACGAACAAGAATATAAGGGTAGCGCCCGATGTTAGCGAATGCTGAACTCGCGCAGGATTTCTTCATACTCAACCAGCAGTACAAGCGGCTGGTTGCAGCGCTGCTTGAGAGCATCGATATTCCCTCGATCCCTTTAGAGATTGAGGCCACCGACAATGCCCTTTTGCGTGGACTCGAGGGCGATAAAATCTACTACATCGAGAGCGGTTCCCTGAGCGCACGCTATCGTGATCGCACAGTGTTCGTGCTCGATGACGGCGATCTGCTGCTACCGGATATCGCCGGCACTAACGACCATGAAGTTGCCGTTTCATTCTCCAGCGAAAATGGAGCCAGCTTGTCGGGTTATCCTGCGCTTGAGTTTATGCGGCGGGTATTCGCAGATGCCGCGGCCACCAAGCTGTGGACGCGTCTGCTTATTACCCAGGCGGGTATGGGGCTGCGTTTGACTGCGGCGCTGACCGATGACGACACGCACGCCACTCCAGGATTCGAAATCTATAACCCGGGCGATATCATCATCCGCCAGGGTGACCGCGCCGACTTCGTATTTAACCTGACCGAGGGCTCGGCTGAAGTGGTTGTGGACGGCGTCACTGTTGGCGGTATCGAAGAGGGTGAGATATTTGGTGCTATGGCCGTGCTCACCAACGCCGATCGCACCGCTACCGTCAGCGCCAAGTCGCGTTGCAGCGTAGTGAAAGTGCCCAAGGAACAATTTGCAGACCTAATTAAGAGTAATCCAACCACCATCCACAGTCTGTTGATTGACATGGCCAACTCCATTGTCAATCTGAACGAACAGCTGGTCGGACTGCGTGGCAGTTATATGAATTAATGCGGTACCCCCTCCTGAATGTCTGAAAACGTGGAAATTGATCACGAGGGTATCGAGCAGATATCCCTCAAGAACTACACTGAGAAGGCGTACCTGGATTACTCCATGTACGTCATTTTGGATCGTGCGCTGCCGAATATCGGCGATGGTCTCAAACCGGTCCAGCGACGCATTGTCTATGCGATGAGTGAGCTGGGACTGAAGGCGGGCTCGAAATACAAGAAATCCGCCCGCACCGTGGGTGATGTCATAGGTAAGTTCCACCCGCATGGAGACAGCGCAGCCTATGAAGCCATGGTCTTGATGGCTCAGGATTTCAGCTATCGCTATCCCCTGGTGGACGGTCAGGGCAACTGGGGCTCGCCAGATGACCCCAAGTCGTTTGCCGCCATGCGTTATACCGAATCAAAACTGACGCGCTATTCCGACGTGCTGCTCTCCGAGCTGGGCCAGGGCACAGTGGACTGGGTGCCGAATTTCGATGGCACGCTGGATGAACCAGCGGTGCTGCCTGCGCAAGTGCCCAATGTACTGTTGAACGGTACGACGGGTATCGCGGTGGGTATGGCCACCGATATACCGCCCCATAATCTGAGGGAGGTGATCACCGCCACCATTCGCATGTTGGAGAAGCCGAAAAGTACGGTGCGCGAACTTTGCGAACACATTCAGGGGCCTGACTTTCCCACCGAAGCTGAAATTATCACGCCACGCGAAGAGATTGTGGCGATGTATGAGAGTGGGCGTGGTGCGCTGCGGATGCGAGCCGTCTGGGACACGGAGTCGGGAGAAATCGTGGTTACGGCCTTGCCGTATCAGACCTCAGGGTCGAAAGTGCTTGAGCAGATCGCACAACAGATGCAGGCCAAGAAGCTGCCTATGGTGGCGGATCTGCGTGATGAGTCTGACCACGAGAACCCGACGCGTTTGGTCATCGTTCCCCGCTCCAACCGCGTTGACCGCGAGGCGCTGATGAGTCATCTGTTCGCAACCACCGATCTGCAGCGCAACTACAGGGTTAATCTGAACGTTATCGGTATCGACGGCCGCCCTGCGGTGAAGGGCCTCGACCGGATGCTGAAAGAGTGGCTCAAGTTTCGTACAGAGACTGTGCGCAGGAGACTCCAGTATCGGCTGGACAAAGTGCTGCAGCGCCTGCACATTCTGGAAGGCTACCTGATTGCTTTCCTCAACATCGACGAAGTCATCCACATTATTCGCACCGAAGATAAGCCCAAGCCGGTGCTGATGAAGCGCTTCAAGCTGAGCGATGATCAGGCTGAGGCCATTCTTGAACTGAAACTGCGTCACCTGGCCAAGCTTGAAGAGATGAAGATCAAAGGGGAGCAAGACGAGCTCTCCAAAGAGCGAGATGAATTGCAGAAGATACTCGGCTCCGAGGCCCGCCTCAAGACACTGATCAAGAAAGAGCTGACAGCGGTTGCCGAGCAATTTGGCGATGATCGTCGCTCACCGCTGGCAGACGCCGAGGAGGCTCAGGCCTTCAGCGAGCTTGAGCTGATGACCACTGAGCCAATAACCGTTGTCATGTCTGAGAAGGGTTGGATTCGCGCGGCGAAAGGGCACGATATTGACCCCGAGAGTCTCAGTTATAAGTCGGGGGATGGCTATAAAATGTCGGTAGCAGGGCGCACGAACCTGCCGACGATTATTCTCGACTCTACCGGGCGCGCCTACACGATAGCATCACACAATCTGCCGTCTGCGCGGGGGCAGGGCGAACCCGTTACGGGCAGAATCAACCCGCCATCGGGTGCGAGCTTCGAGGGCATTCTGGCGGGGGCCGATACAGACCTTTGTTTGCTCGCCAGCGATGCGGGCTATGGCTTTGTCGCGAAATTGGGCGACCTTCAGACCAAGAACAAGGCGGGTAAGGCAGCACTGAACCTGCCCAAGGGTAGCCAGGTGCTGCAGCCTGCCTCCGTAACCAATGTCGATGAATCTTTTGTGGTTGCCGTCAGTAATGAAGGCAGGATGCTCTTATTTCCATTGCCTGAGTTGCCGCAGTTAGCACGAGGCAAAGGCAATAAGATTATTTCGATTCCCACTGCGCGCGTTCAGAGCCGCGAAGAATTTGTGATTGCCGTTGAGGTCGTCACCGAAAAGGATTCACTGGTCATCTATGCCGGCAAGCGACATCTACGCTTAAAGTTCTCCGAACTCGAACATTATCGCGGTGAGCGGGGACGGCGTGGTAATAAGCTGCCTCGCGGGTTCCAGAAAGTCGATCGGATCAGTGTGGAGCGAGCTTAGCCCCTGGGCTTATCGCGGCTCGCTTCTGTCGGCATCACGCCTCGCTTCTGTCGGTTCGGTAGCACGCCTCTAACGCAGTTCCCGCAATAGCAATTCCTGCTGGCGCTCCAGTAGATCGCAATAGGGTTCCATAAATCCAGCGAGTACGCTTTCCTGCGGACCGAATTGACAGCGATTCTGCACCTCCGGGTCGCTGCTCACTGCTGGGGTGAGCAGCACAGTCTCATCCGCGCTGTCCGCCAAATTGGCCAGTTCATCGATGAGGTACTGGTTGTAAAGATCGGGATAGATATCCTGGCTGGTGCCGGTTCCGGTCTCACTGAGGCCGCAGGAGAGTGACAGCTTTATTCTCAAGGGCCGATTTGCGCTAAGTTCTTCTGCGACTTTTTGAATGAGCCAGGCGCAGGAACTTGTCCTGAACGCTGGGCTGCCGGATGTGTGGCCATTATCAAAGCTGACCAACACCCCAAACTGACGAATGACGGAAAGCTTCCCTGCGTAGAGGTCCGCGGCGCCCTGAATCAAGCGCCGGTGCAGTTCGGTATAAGCGAGAAGGCTGGATTCATCCAGGGTTTCGACGTGCTTGCCCAGGCTGTCCAGATGTATGAACAACAAGCCCGCGTCTCGGTAGTTTGCGGTGGAGGTGCTGGCGCTCGCGGGTGGCTTCAGCAGATCCAGTGGCAGTGCCGCGACGGCATTCTCCAGTTCTAACAGTTCGTCGGTCGATATCGCTCTGCTCTCTTGCTCCTGAACCAGGGACAACTCTGTGTTAACAGCGTCAATTCGAGTCGCGACTCTCTGGCCCCACTTGGCCCCTAGAACGGCGGCAAACACACTCAGTAGCATCGCCAGCGCTGCCAGGGCCAACGACATTCTTTGCACCTCGGCGTCACTGCTTGCCTCGTACAGGGTAACGCGCAGTTCACCGGCAAGATTGTTATCGATAAGAATGCTGGCGCTATACTCTGTGCCCACGCCAAGGCTTCTGCTGCCCGCTTGCCCCAGCGGCCTCTGCTCGACATCGCTTACGGCCAGCGCAAGCAAGGCATATTCTTCGCGCATTTGTTCCAGGCTCACCTCCAGCATGATCAGGTCACTGGTGGCGAGTATTGGGGCTATCTGTGAAGCGATCTTGCTCGCGACAAAAGCCCCGTGATCAGCGGCCTGTTGCTCGACGATGTAGCGAGCGGACAGCGCGCCTAATAGGGCTAAGGTGATGGATACAGCCAGGCACAGCGACCCTGCCAGTAGTGCCGCCCGGTACTGGAGCGATAACGCGCGTGTACCAGGCTCCTTTTGGCGATCGCGCGAGCTAATCTTGTGCATTCCTTGGCTTGGCATTCGCTAGAGTGTGGTTGGCTGCAGCGGGTAGAATACGTGCTTTCCGATTGGGAATGAAATGTTGAAAGAAATATTGTTGATAAACATCTCGGGCGAGGACAAGCCTGGACTGACTGCCTCGGTGACCGAAATTCTGGCGGGCTTTGATATCAACGTACTCGACGTTGGTCAGGCGGTGATTCACGACAATCTCTCTCTGGGTGTTTTAGTCGAGTTGCCTGAGCCGGCGCAGGATTCTACGGTGTTAAAAGATATTCTGTTTCGGGCGCATGAACTTGGCATTCAGGTGAAGTACACACCTATCAGCGAGGAGAGCTACGAGCACTGGGTGTCAGGCCAGGGCAAGGCCCGTTTCATTGTTACTCTGCTGGCGCGAAAGATAACCGCCCGACACCTCGCCAGAGTCACGGGGGTCGTATCTCGTTACGGCTTGAACATAGATGCGATCAATCGCCTTTCAGGGCGGGTAGCCCTCGGAGAGCAGACCGAGCAAAACAAAGCCTGCGTTGAGTTTTCCGTGCGGGGACAGCTTCCGGACCTGAAGCCCTTCCGGGCGGATCTACTGGAACTTACCAGCGAAATGGATATCGATTTGGCGATTCAGGAAGACAATATGTATCGCCGCAACCGCAGGCTGGTGGCTTTCGATATGGACTCGACGCTGATCGAGGCCGAAGTCATAGACGAATTGGCCGCTGAAGCTGGCGTTGGTGAGCAAGTGGCGGCAATTACCGAACAAGCGATGCGCGGTGAGCTGGATTTCAGCGAGAGCTTTCGGCGAAGAGTGCAACTGCTGACAGGCCTCGATGAGAACGTGCTCGCGAAGGTCGCGGCGCGTCTACCGCTCACGGAAGGGGCTGAGCACTTGATTAAGACCCTGCGCTCTCTGGGTTACAAAACCGCGATACTCTCAGGCGGTTTCACGTATTTCGGCGAACGCTTACAGAGACAGCTCGGCATAGACTATGTCTATGCGAATGAGCTGGAAATCGAAAATGGGCAGGTCACCGGTGAGGTAACCGGCACCATTGTAGACGGCGATCGTAAGGCAGCCCTGCTTCGAGAGATCGCTGAAAAGGAAGGCATCGATCTGGAGCAGGTGATCAGTGTGGGCGACGGCGCCAACGATCTGCCTATGCTGAGCATCGCCGGACTGGGTATCGCATTTCGTGCCAAACCATTGGTAAAACAGAGTGCTGAGCAGTCGATATCTACGCTCGGGCTGGATGGTATTCTGTATCTGTTGGGGATCTCAGACCGCTACCAGTAGCGGATTAGATGTTGTTCCAGAGGGACTCGAACTGAGTATTGATGACGTCGCTCTTGTCGCGCGCGGCGACTTCGTCCAGCTGCTGAATATAGCGGAACTCAAACTGGTTATAGGCTGCGGTAGATGAGACCTTCTTGAACAACTGTATGTAGGATTCCTCACCGCCGCGAATCAGGGTGACCTTTTGGCGTTCCTTGAATCCTACCCGCGGCGTTATCAGCGTATTGGGCTGGCCAACCAGCTTGATCTCCGGCAGCAGCAGGGCGCGCATCAGGTCGCCGTCTTCGCCAGTCTTGTGCTGAACCCTGGCGCCAAAAGGGGTGGCCCGCGGGCTCAACAGCTCAACGCCGAGCAGTGTGGTCTGATCCTTCAACTGGCTTACCCAGCGGATAACCGCGATGCTCCAGGCATTGTTGTCTACTTCACGCACCGCGATCACGTCGCCGGTTTTGATATGGCTGGGTATGTCGGCTGACCATTCCAGGCAGTAGCCACCCGGGCTGACATTCGCCATGCGCACCGGGAAGACCGGGTGGCGTTCCTTGGCTGCGGCATTGCCTGATTTTTCGGCCTCTCGAATATGGAATTCGATATCTTCCATATCGATGCTTTCTTCGCCGCCTTCGTCAGAAGAAAAGGCACTGTCCCAGATATCCTTCTCGCGATTGCCTTCCTCGCCCATGAACTTGTTGGCCGTGGCGGCTTCGGACAGGGCGTGGGCACCCTCAGCGCTAATAAGGCTTTCCAAACTGACGCCCCCGGACACGTAATAGTGGGTGTTGCTCAAACCCACAGAGACCCAGAGTTTTTCCTGTGCAGGTGCACGGGCGAAGTTGCGCTTACTCATCACGCCCCAGGCGGTGCTGACATGTTCCAGTACGTTCGGTGAAACAGCGGTGTCTTTGTCGAACACGATGGCGCGCTCACCGGTATCGATGCGTAATTGCTTAAGGTGCGCGACCAGTTCATCGGTGTTGATAACGCGACAGCTGTCGCCGGGAACCTCGCTGTACAGCGAAGCGTAAATAGGGGGATGGTCACTGGCAAAATCGACCAGGAACAGGCCCTCGTTATCATCAGCTGGCAGCAGCTCGATATGCTCAACCCATTCGCGCAAGCCTTTAAAGACTCCGGCCAGGTCACGCTGGCGTAACTGATTGGGTTTGCAGCATCCCATCATCAGGCTGCGCAGGTAGGTGTCGGTGATACTGCCGTCCCCGGCAATCTCGTCGTTGACGATCTGGCTGGTCAGCTTTTGCCGTTCTGCTAGCAGGAATAGCTGGTGAAGCTCTGTCCAGGCGTTCAGTTCGACGGGCTGGTATAACTGGTAGGATACCAGCAGCTTCATGCTGGCGCTGGTGATCGCGCGATGCATGGCCTGGCAAACCAGCTTGGCCGGATTCGCACCAGAGATGGATTGGCGCCGCTGGATAGTCTGAATGCCGGTGATGGTGTACGCCGTGGTGACGAGTTCAAACAGATTTTGAGCCAGCCGTGCTGCTTTGCGCGGTTCCTCGGGCAGTACAACGGGCTGATTCAGGTAGTACTTAGACAGTGTCGAAAGCGCGGTATGGAGGGTCGGTCGCAGGGCCTCCAGTATCTCGAATCGAACATCGGGTCCCATATCGACCCGGTTGAGGTCGCTGATGGCGCTGCGCAGCTGTTGCGCCACCTGGGCCGTATTGGCCATGGGCAGGCCTTCAGCCCAGTTGCGCGCCTGCTCGCCGGTCAAACCGAACAGGACAAACTCCGACAAATCCTGTCGAGGAATGCGCAGCTTAATCGGTTCGTTCGTGCTCATCGTGCCAGCGGTTCATTATTAATTCTTTACGCTTAGGCAACTATAGTACCTAAGTATTTGTTTTCATGGCAATTGTTTGTTGTGCCCCGCATTGCGCACTCAGCGTCCGCAAACCCTTCCAAATAGAGCAAACGGCTACAGTGAAGCACCATTACTGTGTGCTGTCTAGTAGGGTATGATAGCGCCCTTTCAGACACCCAAGGCAGACAGAACCATGGCCACCTATTCAACCAACGACATCCGCTCCGGACTCAAAGTAATGCTGGAAGGCGACCCCTGTGTGGTAGTCGATAATGAACTGGTGAAACCTGGAAAAGGACAGGCCTTTGCCCGCGTAAAACTGCGCAACCTGAAGTCCGGCAGAGTCTGGGAGCGTACCTTCAAGTCCGGCGAGACCATTGAGGGCGCAGACGTCATGGACCGCGACTTGGAATACCTCTACAACGACGGTGAGTTCTGGCATTTCATGGAGCCGGACACCTTCGAGCAGTACCAGGCTGATGCCAATGCGGTGGGCGAGGCGGCGAAATGGCTCAAGGAACAGGATCGTTGCGAGGTCACGCTCTATAACGATGCGCCTCTTAGCGTCACGCCGCCCAACTTTGTCGAGCTGGAAATTGTCGAAACTGATCCAGGCCTGAAAGGTGATACCGCCAGTGGCGGCAGCAAGCCTGCAAAGCTGAGCACGGGGGCCGTCGTAAAGGTGCCCTTGTTCCTGAGCGAAGGAGAGATTGTTCGGATCGACACGCGCACGGGCGAATACCAGGGGCGCGGCAAGTCCTGATATGAGTGAGGCTCCGGGTGCCGGGCAAGACTGGCACCCCTTCGCTGACAGCGATGTTCTGCAAGCCAGGGCGCAGTTGCTCTCAGATATTCGTCAGTTCTTCTCTGTTCGCGACGTGCTTGAGGTAGAGACGCCACTACTTTGCCAGGGCACTATCACGGATCCCAATATTGCTCCCTTAGCCAGCGGAGACCGCTGGCTGCAAACCTCGCCCGAATATGCGATGAAACGCATGCTGGCGGCGGGTAGTGGTCCGATATACCAGGTGTGTAAGGCGTTTCGCGCCTCTGAGGCAGGCTCTCGCCACAACCCCGAGTTCACGCTGCTGGAATGGTACCGGCCGGGTTTTACGCTGGTGGATCTGATGCAAGAGGTCGAATCACTGGTCGGTGCAGTGCTTGGGCTCAAGGATAGTCTGCACTTTAGCTACCGAGAACTGTTCCAACACACTCTCAGTATCGACCCGTTTCTAGCGAGCGAAGAGGCCCTGGCTGCATATGCCAACGCGCACATTGATCTCGGTTTCAATGAGGCTGACCGTGATACCTGGCTGGATCTCCTGTTGACCCACTGCATCGAGCCAAAGCTGGCAGGGCAGGGCATGGTTTTCGTTTCTGGGTACCCGGCATCCCAGGCGGCACTGGCACGGACGACTGAACGCGATGGGATAGCCGTTGCCGAGCGGTTTGAGCTGTATGTGGATGGTGTCGAACTGGCAAATGGCTATTTTGAACTGACGGATGCCTCGGAACAGGCCAGGCGCTTCGACAGAGATAATGCGGTAAACGCCGCGGCAGGCTGTGAGGCCCGCGCGCCGGATCAGCGTCTGTTGCAGGCACTGGTCCATGGTATGCCAGAGTGCAGCGGTGTGGCGCTCGGTTTGGATCGGTTGCTGATGATGAAGCTGGGCGAGTCGGACATTCGCAAGGTATTGAGCTTCCCCTGGGACGTCGCCTAAGCGGTCGCGTGGACAACGGCCGGTCCGTAGCCTTCGATAAATTCCCGGGGCAGGCGCCGCGGTTTGCCGCTACTCAATGCCACGCAGGCAAACTTCATCCAGCCCCGCAACAGGCAGGCGCCATCTGACTGGCGCAGCACCTGAAAACGGCGCTCCATCGTAAGCCTGCCATCCCAATCGCAAATCCAGGTGGCAATGCTGACCGAGTCTCCCAGGTGGGAGGCCTGCAAGTAGTCGAATTCGCTACGCGCGATGACCATGGCGCGATCCAGCGCTTGGTAGCACTTCAGGTCGAGGCCGAGGGATACCGAGTGGGCCCAGGCGACTTTCTCACACCACTTTACGTACACGGCGTTGTTGGTATGCTCCAGGCCGTCGATGTCCTCGGGGCCCACCGTTGCCTCAATGATGAAGGCTTGAGGCAGGTCCCACTCCATTAGCTGGTGGCCCTCGGGGCCTCTTCAAGTGGTTTCTGTGCGATATGCCAGTAGCCGTAGATGATGGCGATAATCGGGCACAGGTAATTGAAGAAGGCAAAAGGCAGGTAGCTGAACGTGGCAATACCCAGGGTGGCTGCCATGTATGCGCCGCAGGTATTCCAGGGTATCAGTGCGGAGGTGAGCGTCGCTGAATCTTCCAGTGTCCTGGATAAGTTCAGCGGCGAAAGCCCCCTTCGCTCAAATTCCTCTCGGTACATGCCCCCGGGGATCGTAATGGCGATGAACTGGTCGGCGGTGACAATATTGGTCGCCACGCAGGTGCCGACGGTGGTGGTAATCAGCGAGCCGTCGCTGCGTACTCGGGCCAGCGCGGCACTCACCAGGAAGCGCAAAATGCCCACTCGTTCCAAAGTGCCACCCAGCGCCATGGCACACAAGATCAACGAAACGGTGTTCAACATACTGATCATGCCCCCCTTCGAGAGCAATTTGTCCATGAAAGGATTGGCCGTCTCCGAAGTAAAGCCTGAGAAGAGGCTGGTCCACACCCCCTTGGCTTGTACCATCGCCGGAGCCAGGCCTTCGCTGGTGCCAGCAAGGGCGACGACCGCCTGCGGTTGGAACAGCAGTGCAAACAATACGCCCAACAGTGAACTCAACATGATGGAGGGCAGCGCTGGCGTTTTGCGCCAGGCGAGCCAGAGCATAAATAGCAGTGGCAGCAGCAGATGTAGCCCCATGTTGAACTGCTCACTGAGACTCTGACGTAGGCTGGCGATCTGTTCCGGCGGGGGTGCGTCGCCACCGCCGATGAAGGCGAAAATAATCAACGCGATGGCAAAGCTTGGAATGGTGGTCCACAGCATGTGGCGGATATGGTCGAACAAGTCCACGCCAGTTGTCGCAGCCGCCAGATTGGTGGTGTCCGACAGGGGTGAGAGCTTGTCTCCGAAGTAGGCGCCAGAGATGATCGCACCTGCCGTGATGGCCGGTGACAGCTCGAAACTGCTGGCAATTGCCATCAGGCCAATTCCCATGGTTCCGGCCACTGTCCAGGAAGAACCGATGCTGATCGCGATAATTGCGCAGATGATCGCGGTCGCGGTGTAGAAGATAGAGGGGGACAAAACCTGGACGCCATAGTAGATCAGGGCGGGAATCGTGCCCCCCAGTATCCAGGAACCGATCAGCATTCCCACCGACATCAGGATCATCATTGGGCCTATGCACATGGATATGCCCTGCACCAGCCCGCCCTCCACGTCGGACCAGGTCATTCCCGTGCGCTTGCCCACCAGTGCTACTGCACCCGCGCTAAACAAGAGAGCGATTTGATTGGCGCCGTAGGAAGAGTCGGCGCCGAACAGATACACCGAGCAGGCCAGTAGTGCGATTAGTAACAGCACCGGTGCCAGTGCCAGGCCTAGGGTCAGTTTGGGATTTACACTCATCCGTTAGTGCTCGGTTTGCAGGGGTGGTCATGGTACCGCTTCGGGGCTTCAAGTACACTTCCGTCTGTTGAATAGTCGCGTAGAGAGCTGCCCACATGACGCACCGAATACTTTCATTGCCCATCGCGGCCCTGCTGCTCGCGCTGGTCGCATGTGCCTCATCGACGCCGCCCGCCGCCAGCGACGCCACCTATCAAACCGTGGACGATGGGGGTGGCATTGAACTCGAGTCGCTGGTTGAAGGCCTGGATGACCCCTGGGGTATGGACTTCCTTCCCGACGGCTCGATGCTGGTGACGGAGAAGAGCGGAGCCGTGTTGCACATCGACCCTGCGGACTGGGGGAAGAAGGCCGTCAATGGTATCCCTGACAGTGTTGAAGTCGGGCAGGGCGGCATGTTGGATGTTTATGTCCACCTGGATGCGGACACAACATGGGTCTATTTCAGTTACGCGGTAGAAGAAGAAGGAAAGTACTCGACGAGAATTTCACGTGGCCGTTGGAATGGCGATGGGATCGAGGGGCTGGAAGAGCTTTTCACCGCACAGCCGTTTTACTCGCAGAAGCGCCATTTCGGTAGCCGAATCCTGATCAATGAGGGATACCTGTTCTTTACCATTGGTGACCGCGCCAATCGCGACTATGCCCAGGACTTGGGTCGGCATAACGGCAAAGTGATGCGGCTGTATCCCGATGGTCGTGTTCCTGCAGACAATCCCTTTGTGACTCGCAGTGGAGCACTGCCAGAGATCTGGACCTATGGCCACCGCAATCCACAGGGGCTTGCATTGCATCCCGATGGAGAGACGATCTGGGCAGTGGAACACGGGCCCCGTGGCGGCGATGAGGTGAATGAGTTGGAGCCGGGTAAGAACTATGGCTGGCCCATCATTACTTACGGAGAGGAATACATTGGCGGCAAGATTGGCATCGGCACAGAGAAGGCAGGCATGGAGCAGCCCTTGCATTACTATGTGCCATCGATTGCAGCCTGCGGGGCAACGTTCTACACCGGGACCCGCTATCCTGGCTGGAAGGACTCGTTGTTGATTGCCGCTCTGCGAGGTACCCACATCAATCGACTTGAGCTAGATGGGCAAGGCGTAGCGAGCGAGTCGCGCCTTTTCGGAGAGCAGCAGTTACGCTTTCGGGATGTGCAGCAGGGACCTGACGGCTATGTCTACGCGCTGGCGGGTGGAGACAGACTCGTGAAGCTCGTGCCAAAGGGCTGAAGCGATATCGATGGAGGGTGATCGCCATGCCCTGATATTGGGGTTAAGCGCCGTCTTCTTCTGGTCTACTGTGGCTACGGCGTTCAAAATAGCGCTCGCCCACCTCGACATATACCAACTGCTGTTTTACTCGAGCGCTGTGTCTGCGCTCATCCTGCTCAGCGTGGTAGTACTGCGTGGTAAGGCGGCCGATCTGTGGGTCTATCTTCGCGACACGCCGGGATACTTCATCGCCGTAGCCGTGCTCAACCCGCTGGTTTACTACCAGGTGTTGTTCACCGCTTACGATCTTTTGCCCGCGCAACAGGCGCAAACGATCAACTATACCTGGGCGATTACGCTGGCGCTGATGGCGGTTCCTCTGCTGGGTCAGAAGCTGCACGCCCGAGATCTGCTGGCAGCGCTGGTGGGCTACTCGGGTGTGGTTGTTATCGCGACGCGAGGCGATCTGCTCGGGCTCCAGTTCGAAAGTGTGCGAGGCGTGGTGCTGGCGCTCTTGAGCACAGTGATATGGGCGTACTACTGGATTCTCAGTGCACGCAATCAGCGCGATCCTGCGGTTAGCCTGTGTCTCAATTTCATGTTGGCTACGCCGTTGTGCCTATTGTTATGCATCAGCGTCTCGACTCCGCGTGTCTCGGGCTGGGAAGGGCTTGCGGCCGCCACCTATGTTGGCTTTTTTGAAATGGGACTGACCTTTCTGTTATGGACCGCGGCACTGCAAAGCGCCAGTCGCGTGGCTCGCATTAGCAGCCTGATTTTTCTCGCTCCGTTCCTCTCGCTGGTCTTTATTCAGACGGTTCTCGGTGAGCCTATTCACCCTGCCACCCTGGTCGGCTTGTGCCTGATCGTGCCCGCCGCACTGTTCCAGCAGCTACAGGTCTCCCGGCGGCAGGACTGATGCCTGTTCCTGCCCCGGTTGAGCTGCCACCGCGTTACTACCGCGATAATTTTGAACGCCTGATAGACGTCGTCTGTAGTCAGTATGACGACCTGCTGGACTTGGCGGAGCGCGAGTTTTTGCGGGCCTATGAGGCGGCAACTGAGGAGGCGCGTTGTCTGTACATTCGGCTGGTTTCCCGGCGGGGCCCTTTATTTCGTAGTGAGCTACTGAGCTATCCCGAGCTAGGTGAACTCGATGGCCCGATAGCGGAGTTGATTCAGCTGAGCTTGGTCGAATTCACCGATGCTCCCTCCGCCGAGGAACTGTTCCGAGTACTGCGCAAGGCTGAGCTGCAGGCCATATTCGCGGAAGATTTGGGCGAGCAGGCGCGCGCGAGCAAAGCAGACATCGAACGGGTCTTGCAGGAGCGCTTGCAGGAAGCTGATATTCACAAGCGCTGGCTCGAATGGCGTCAACCGGGCATGCAGTTGCTGCGGCCGGGCTTTGGCGATGTGATTGAGTTGATGCGACTGCTGTTCTTTGGCAATCGACGCCAGGGGTTGACCGATTTTGTGCTGAGTGATCTCGGCGTGATGCGCTACGAGCCTTACCCTTTGGATAGTGGCAACCGGTTGTTTGCTAGTCGCAGTCATGTACATGATTATCTCTATCTGGCCGATTTGTCTGAGCAGTTTTACGAGGCGCTGGAGCTGGATGAGCATGGGTCCGTGCTGGCACTGGCGGAACCGCTGCTGGACTCCGGGGCTACGCCGTTGTTGGAGTCGCGCCGGGATAAGCTACGTAATCGCGTTGCCCGGCAACTCGAGCGTTGGGACTATCTTGAAGAAGCATTGGCGCTCTATCGGGCCTCCGGGCAGGCGCCCGCGCGCGAGCGCAGCGTGCGCATTTTGCAGCGTGGTAACAAGCTAGTCGATGCGCTTGCACTGTGTCGTGAGATGGAAGCCTCCCCCTGGTGTGAATCGGAGGCCGATTTTGTACGCCGACAGACACCCCAGATCGCGAAGAAAATCGGTGAAGCTTTTACGCCCATCGCCAGAGATCGCTTCGACGAGGAGCACATCGTGCTGCCGCGGGCTGAGCGAGTAGAGTTGGCGGCAGCGGAGTATTTCACGGGCGAGTGGGAGTGCGTCCACTACGTAGAGAACAGCCTGGTAAATGCGGTGTTTGGTTTGGCGTTCTGGGAGCAGATATTCATGCCACTGCCCGGCGCTTTCGTGAATCCTTTCCAGTCTGCGCCCAGGGACATGTATAGCCGCGAGTTTTATCTGCGGCGTAGTGAGGCCCTGGACGCACGGATGCGTGAGTTGCTCGCTGGCGATCTGGCTGTGGCGATCCTTAAAGTGTTTGACAGCAAACAGGGCATTGCCAATAGCTGGATCAACTGGCGCTACCTCGACCGGGAATTGCTATCGCTGGCTCTGACGCTGATTCCCGCAGCGCACTGGCGCGTCCTTTGGGAGCGAATTCTGTTCGACCCGGCGGAGAATCGCAGCGGTTTCCCTGACCTCATCGCACTAGACTCAAAACAAGGTTACAGCTTTATCGAAGTCAAAGGTCCGGGGGATCAGTTGCAGTTGAACCAGCGACGCTGGCTTCGTTACTTTCAGCAGCATGATATTCCCGCGCGGGTGAGCTGGGTCAGCTGGCAGGATGCAGCCGATGGCTGACGGCACAGTCGCGGTAAAACAGTTGGCAGAGTTCTGTCACCGGCGCGGTGATATCGACTACCGGTTCACGCCGTCTCCGTCCGGTGAACAGGGAATTGCCGGACATCAGGAAGTCTATCGCCGCCGCGATGATAGCTATTTGCCGGAGTACGGTATTGAAGCCGAGGTGGAATGTGAGGGTCTGACCCTGGCGGTTCGCGGCAGAGCCGACGGCTACGATCCTGTTGCAGGACTAATCGAGGAGATCAAGACCTGCCGGATTGACCCGCGCGAGATTCCGGACAGCGTCGAGCGTGTGCATTGGGCCCAGGCGAAGCTCTATGCTGCGCTGTTATTGCGTTCTGAACCAGCGCTTCAGACACTGTCGGTGCAACTGACCCGGTTCAATATCGATACGGGCGAGGAGTACTCTCGTAGCCAGTCGGTCGGGCGCGATGAGCTAGAAGTCTTCCTGCAAGAAACGGTGCAGGTATACGGACGCTGGCTAGGACAGCTGCGGGAACTTCAAACACGCCGTGACGTCAGCCTCCACTCTCTAGGTTTTCCATTCGGTGGATTTCGGGCAGGACAAAGAGACCTCGCGGAAACGGTTTATCGCTGCATTGCCAGCGAAGGGCAATTGCTCGCTCAAGCGCCCACCGGCATCGGTAAAACGGCTGCCGTTTTGTACCCGGCCCTGAAAGCGCTGGCAGCGAACAAACACGATCATGTGAGTTATATCACTGCCCGTACCGTGGGTCGGCGCGCCGCCCAGGAAACGCTAGATTTGTTTGAGGCAGCGGGTGCCGCGGTGCGCTGGCTTAGCTTGACCGCCAAAGATGCGATTTGTTTTTCGCCGGGCAAGGCGTGTCATGGTGAAGACTGCCCCTACGCGCAAGGCTACTATGATCGCTTGCACGATGCTCGCGGCGCGGCGCTGGCGGTCACCCGCCTGGATCGCGATGCCATCGAACAACTGGCGCGGGACCACTCGATCTGCCCCTACCAGCTAGCGGCAGACCTCATACCCTGGGTGGATGTCACGATCGCTGATATTCACTATGTGTTCAGTTACTACGCTGCGCTAAGCGCCTCCTACGGCAATGATGCCGGGCGCTGGAGCCTGTTGTTGGATGAGGCTCACAATCTGCCCGGCCGGGCCCGGTCAATGTACAGCGCACAGTTGAGCAAGCGCGCTCTGATGGCGGCTCGCAAGGTGGCTCCGTCCGGCGTGCGCAAAGCGCTGGACCGCTGTAACAGTGTTTGTCTAGAGCTGCAGAAGCTCGATTGGGCTGAAGCAGAGTTTCACAGCAGCGCCGACATCCCGGCGGCCCTATTACAGGCGATGCAGGGCCTGCAGGGCGCTGTCGCCGACTGGCAGGCTCAGGAGGCGGTTGGACTCCAGCGCTGGCCCGAGCTACTGGATTTCTATTTCTCGGTGGTGCAGTGTCTGCGTGTGGCTGAAGAATGGGCGGATGATTATCGCTTTGAGATGTACCGCTCCTCTCACCCTCAAAGCCTGCGATTGGTTTTCGCATGCCAGGATGGGTCGCGTCAGCTCGCGCAGCGGTATCGCTTAATGCATTCGATCACGGCCTTTTCTGCCACTGTGTCACCACCGCACTGGACGTTGGCGGAGCTGGGTTTCGATGGTTCGGCCGTGTACCGAGAATTACCCTCGCCGTTTCGGCCTGAGCAACTACCGGTAGATCTCAACATCAGCATCGACACTCGCTACCGCTCACGGCGAGACAGTCTTCCTGAACTTGCCGGCGCCATTCTCGATTGGCTCAATGCCAACCCGGGCAACTGCATTGTTTACTTTCCGGCCTATGCATACATGGACGATACCCTGGTGTTGTTGCGCGACAAGCTCGCGCCGCGCAAAGTCATGATTCAGGAGCGGGAACAGGGCCAGGGCACGCGGGAAGCTATGCTGGATGCGCTGCATAATGAACGGGATCTGGTAGCGTTTTGCATTCTCGGCGGTGTGTTCGGCGAGGGTGTGGATCTGCCCGGTGATGCGCTGCGCAGTGTCATCGTAGTAGGCGTGGGTCTACCCCAGTTCAATCGCCAGAGTCGCACGCTCAGTGAGTATTATGAAGCAAAGTATGGTCGAGGATATGAGTTTGCCTACCTGTACCCCGGTATGCAGAAGGTTAATCAGGCCCTGGGCAGGGTGATTCGAACGGATTCTGATACGGGTTCAGCGCTCTTGATAGACGGGCGTTACGCAGAATTGCAGTATCGGGAGCTGCTGCCCGCGGGCTGGCACTATCGCGAGATTAGTTGAGTAGAAGTGGGCTCATACAGGTAGCGTATGTCCACCTGCTGGCGTTCGCCTTCATCGGTGCGCAGATTGCTAAGCCCCCTGAAGCGCTGCAAGCGGCGTTCATCACGGTCGTAGGTGAGTTGAATAGGATCTACCAGTGAGCCTAATAACCAGGAATCGAGGGCCACGTCGATGCACAGCTCAGTAGTGGAGCAGTCCATGCCCGATGCTTTGCTGCCTTTCATCTTAAGCGGTTTGTCACGACCCAGGAGTTTCATAGGGAAGCGCACTGCCTCGCCTTCGTCCAGACTGTCCCAGCGGCTGCGCACGAAGTTGTCGAAACCGGAATCAACGACCAGGTCCGGGTCACTGGGTGTATAACTCAGCTCTTTATCGAAACGGTATTCGACAAAGTGTAGCGAGGGTGCCAGGCGGCTGAAGCTGTAATCCATCGTTTTTGATGCCATCAGCTGGCCCTCGGTGTCCAGGTAGAACACGCTGCAGGCCAATAAATCGTCATCACAGTAGTGGTGTTCGAAGTACAGCGTTTGGCCCGAGCCGGGGTCGCGCGCTTCGCCCAGTATGTCAGGCAACTCGTCAGGGGTAGATGCAGCCGCGGTTGCAGCGATCAGCATGCCGCTGAGGAGTGCCAGCAGGGTTGAGCTACGCGGTTTGTTGTTCATGGTGTTCTCCGGGTTGATCTACCAGCACAGACAATCTCGCAATCAGTGGAAACAAAATGCCCCAGATGAGACCAATCGAAACGGGACCAACTATCGGGCTGGCAAATTCTACATCGGTCATGGCCACACCCGCAGAGTAGCTCAGTGCGCCGCCGCCGGCGCCAAGTATGGCGGCGATGGCGGGTTTTGCCTGCAGACCACGGAATGCATGGCAGAAGGTGGTTGCGAGTGGCAGCCACAGGCAGCTCAGCCATAGAGGTGCCAGAGAGGGCTCCCCCGAGACATTAAAAAGACCGACAGCGAACACCAACTGGTCCAGGCTGATGCCAAACAAGGCTAGACCCGCGACAAACATCCACTCGCGAGGATTGCGACTCCAGAACAGCGCGTGTAGCGCCAGGTGTGCACAGACGAACATTGGCGCCATTAGATTCGACTGCGTGCTCACAATGGCAAACCAGCTCAGATTGAAGAGCAGGCCATTGCCGATCATTCTAGCGAGGGACTGTTCAGGCAAAGCGGTACCCTGGTTTGGCGAAGGTGAGCTGGACTGTGCCTATCACGCGCTCGCGAAAACCGCCTTCACAGTAGCAGAGGTAGAATTCCCACATGCGCTCAAAGGTAGAATCGAAACCCTGGCGGCGCACTTCCTCAATGCGACCAAAGAAGCGTTCACGCCAGTGGGCCAGCGTGTCGGCGTAGTCTTCGGTGATATCACGCAGGTGTACCATCTGCATATCGGTATCTTTGCGCAGATGCTGTGAGATGACCTCTATGGATGGCAGGCAGCCGCCCGGGAAGATATAGCGCTTGATAAAATCTACCGAGTCTCGGGCCATTTCATAGCGTTGGTCGACCATGGTGATGGCCTGGATGACCATCAGGCCGTCGTTCTTGAGCAGCGAGCTGCACTTGTTGAAGTAATTTTGATAGAACTGATGACCGACGGCTTCGATCATTTCGATGGATACCAGCTTGTCGTAGCTGCCTGTCAGTTCCCGGTAGTCCTCACACAACAAGGTGATCTGGTCTTCCAGGCCTTCGGCCCGAACACGCTCGCGGGCATAGTTGTACTGCTCCTGGGATATTGTCGTGGTCGTAACGCGGCAGCCGTAGTTTTTAGCTGCGTGAATGGCCATGCCGCCCCAACCTGTGCCAATTTCCAGCAGATGGTCAGTGGGCTTTAGCTCCAGCTGCTGGCAGATCAGGTCCAGCTTATGCTCAGCGGCCTCCTCAAGTGATGCACTCTTCTTCGGAAAAACCGCAGATGAGTACATCATGCTCTTATCCAGGAACAATTCGAAGAAATCGTTACCGAGATCATAGTGCGCAGAGATATTGCGCCGAGAGCCAGTGAGTGTGTTGTTGTTAAACATGTGAGCGATCTTGAGCCCCAGCTTCCTGGTCAATGAGCCGCTAGCGTCCATAGATGCCAATACCGCCATATTGGCAGTGAACAGCCGTATGACTTCTGTCAGATCGGGAGACGACCAGTGGCCCTGCATATAGGATTCACCTGAGCCCATGCTGCCCCCGAGCAAGACATGCCGATACACCATGGAGTCGTGAACACGCACTTCGGCATGAGGCTCGCCGGGCACGTCTTTGTCCCCGTAGCTGAGCACCTCATCGCCATCGTGGATGGTAATGCTGCCCACTTGTATGTTCTCCAGCACTTGGGAAAACGCCCTTTTTGCCATGTCATTGGCAAAATCGCTGGTATTGAGCCGCGGCAATCGTATTGCGCGCACGCTGACATCATTCATTGCTAGAACTCGCTGTTTGAGGTGGATGAGAATAGAAGGGAGCCCCCTTCAGCCATAGCCGCATGGCTTCGAAGTAAATGGCGGCGCCGACCTTCACCGTCATGAAAGGGCGCCTTACCAGTAGCCACATCAGCCGGGCCGGGCTAATTGCATGGCGTGCCAGCGACAGGCTGGCGTCGAATACTTTTTCGCCCGCATCGAAGTTGGCAAGATTGAGGCAAAGTTTTTCGCCGGGTGAGTTGCTGTGCCAATGGTATTCCATGTCCATGGGATGAAACGGGGAGACATGGAAATCTTTGGCGAAGCGGCAGCTGAGCCACTTACTGTTTGCATCGGCGTCGAGAACGTAGCTGTGGCGCTCGTTCCAGGGGGTGTTGTTCACTTCCGCCACGAGGTGTTCGAGCGTGCTGCCATCGGCGGAGTAACAGTAGTAGCAGCTGATTGGATTCATGATGAAGCCGAAGTAGCGCAGATTAGTGAGTAGGTAGATCGGCCCTGTGGGACGTTTACCTTTCACCTGCTCAATACGATCCCTGACGGCAGTATCCAGGGGGACTTTCGGGTCGCCAAGATAGTCGGAGCGCCTGAACCAGGCCAGAGCGGGGCGGCGCGCAGACCAAAACGGCGTGCGGTCAAAGACCTTGGGAAGCTGATCAAGTCTCAGGAACATCATGAAGACTTTGTAACGGAAGCTGTGCTCCGTCGGCTGCAATCGACGATGCGTTACCCAGCCTTCGTAGATGGCGCTGTTCACGCTGCACTCCCCAGCATAACGGGCGCACGGCTTGCGATTTCGCGAATCCCCTGTGCGACGCGCAGAGCGCTGCTGACACCGTCCTCGTGGAATCCGTTATGCCAGTAGGCGCCGCAGAACCAGGTGTTGTCCTGGTTGATCTCTTGCCAACGTTGCTGAGCGGCAATACCGTCCAGGCTGAATACGGGATGGTCGTAGGTGAAGCGTCCGAGGATCTTGGCGGGGTTGATGGCCTGGGTGTGATTCAGGGTGACACAAAATGTCTCGGGGGCTTCCAGGCCCTGCAGTATGTTCATGTTGTAAGTCAGAACTGCGCGTTGGTTTGCGCCCGCGAGCAAGTAGTTCCAGCTGGACCATGCCTTGCGCGAGCTCGGGAGCAGGCTCACATCGGTGTGCAGTACCACGTCATTGGACTGGTAGGGCAGGGCGCCGAGAACAGAACGCTCTGCGTCGGTGCTGTCGCCCAATAGCGACAGCGCTTGATCGCTGTGACAGGCGAATACCACGTGGTCGAAGCGCTCATTCCTGCCATCTTCGAAGTGCAGTACGGCCCCCTCTGGCTCTCGGGTAACCGTCTGTATATTCGCATCGCAGTGGATAGTGTCGGAGAAGCCGGCGGTGAGCGGCCCCAGGTATTCCCGAGAGCCCCCCTGAATGACCCGCCATTGTGGCCGATTGCTAACGCTCAGTAGTCCGTGGTTTTTGAAGAAGCGCACGAAAAACTGCAGTGGAAATTCGACCATGGCATCGGTGTCTGCTGACCATATCGCAGACCCCATGGGCACCAGGTACTGGTCTGTGAAGGCCTTACCGTAGCCGCGCTGCGCCAGGTATTGCCCCAGGGTCATGGCGGGATCGATGCGGCCCTGCTCCAGGTCTGCCACTGCTTCCTTGTTGAATCGCAGGATGTCGCGCAACATGCCCCAGAATTTGGGTGACACCAGATTGCGGCGTTGTGCAAACAAGGTGTCCAGGTTGCTGCCTGCGTACTCGAGACCGCTCGCTTGGTCACTGACCGCAAAACTCATTTCCGTCGGCTGGTTGCTGACGCCGAGTTCGTCCAGTAGTGCGATGAAGTTGGGGTAAGTCCAGTCGTTGTAGACAATGAAGCCCGTGTCGATGGCGTAGCGGCGGCCGCCAATGGCGACGTCCACGGTGGCGGTATGCCCGCCTATACGGCTGGCCCGCTCGAAAACATGTACGTCATGCTCGCGATGCAGGTAGTAGGCAGTAGCCAAACCGGAGATTCCGGACCCGATAACTGCAATTCTCATTTTGACTCCCCGCTGGGCTGCTCTTCGTGGGTGTTTACGGGGGTATGAAGTTAGCGGATCATTGCTGGACAATTATTGGACTAGGGTCGACACTGAGACCGTAGGAAGGGTGATCCAACCCCCCGAAAGCCACGTAATTACTCGTCAGGGAGCTTGTGAATGACCGAAATTCCGCCAGAGGACGACGACGATATGCAGGCAGTGCAGCAAGAGGACAACGCGGCGCCGAAGATACCTGCGGCAGGCACTAAACGCGACGACGAATGGAGTCAGTGTTTGGTGTTGATTGCTGAAAAAGAAGACAGGGAAGCCTTCGCGCGGCTGTTTAAGCATTTTGCTCCGCTGGTTAAGGCATTTGCACTGTCGGGTTCTGCTATGGCTGCCGCGCATGCGGACGAGCTGGTGCAGGAGGTCATGCTGAAAGTCTGGCAAAAGGCCGGCGGGTTTAATCCTCGCAAGGCCGCGGCGAGCACCTGGATTTACACGATTGCCCGCAACTGCCGAACCGATATGTATCGGCGTTTGCAAAAGTTTGATACGCCCCTCAGCGCAGACGACATCTGGGTCGAAGAGGAACAAGAGGAGCCCTTCGTGGCGGTGCAGCAGAAACGCAGCGCCGATCGCGTGCGGGACATGCTGGCCCAATTACCCCAGGAGCAGGCGCAAATCCTGGCCAAGGTATATATGGAAGGCAAATCGCACTCAGAGGTGTCTGATGAGCTGGATCTGCCCCTGGGCACCGTGAAATCACGGGTGCGGCTGGCTATGCAAAAACTACAGGTTTTAACAGAACGATGAACACCATGATCAATCACCATCCCGATCTTAGAATTCTCAGTGAATATGCCGCTGGCACCCTCTCGCTGGCACAGTCCACCTGTGTCGCCGTGCACCTACACTTTTGCGAGCACTGCCAGCGCCAGTACCAGCAGTTGCAGCAGGTTGGCGCAGCCATGTTCGATAAGCTCGAACCACAACAGGTAGAGCAGTCAGCATTGGACCAGGTGCTAGCGCGCCTGGATGAGGAGCCACCGCTGACCTATACCCACGACAGTAGCGCGGGTGGCAAGCCGCCATTGGTGCAGCGTTTGATGGAAGGCGATTACGAAGACCTTGAGTGGAAGCGTATCAATTCGGCGCTGCAGATCTCGCGGCTTCGCACTGGCGACCCCGATAATGAGTTCGCGCTCTACCACATTAAAGCGGGTGGCAGCATTCCCAAGCACACCCATCGCGGCACCGAGTTAACACTGGTGCTGGAAGGTAGCTTCTCTGACGAGCAGGGGGTCTACCAGCAAGGTGACTTTATTGAGCGCGATGCGGCCGACGTACACACCCCGACAGCTGCCCAGACCACAGATTGTATTTGTATTGGCGTTCTGGACGCGCCGATCAAATTCAAGCCCTGGAATTATCGCGTCTTGAACCCCTTCTTGAGGTTGCAGGCCTCCTAGGGCCATTATTGGGGGCATTGTTCAGGGAATTGTGCCCCCAGTTCCTTTCCATTTGCATGAAGAGATAGGAAGCGGTCCAGGCGATCTGGACTAGCCCCGTCATTGCTTCCGTGCCCACCATGAAACGTACCCATCCCTCTGGCACGATATCGCCAAAGCCCAGAGTGCTGTAGGTAACAAACGAGAGATAGACGCAGTCGAAGAAGTCCTCCATGGGCGCGTCACCCGTGAAGTAGCCGATGTTCTCGAAGGTCAGGGCATAGTAATAGCCACCGGCGAATATGTAGATCTCGATCACATGGGCGCCCAGGGCGAGCATGACACCGGTGACAACCTGCTGGCGCGGGCTGATAGTTAGAGACTCAATGAAGCCACCGAGCCGATATAACACCTCGTAGTGGATGACCACACAGAGAGCGACGATACCCAGTGTCAGCAGAAAGGTAATCAGCATTCCGGTTTACTCCTCTGGCGTCCGGGCATTGTCGCGCAGGGTCGGTAATCTTGTAAATTCAGGTCATGGCGCGCCGGTGACCAACCAGTAAACTGCCGCATAGCGTTAGCTATCGGAATGATGAATCATAAGAGCAGTTTGTATTCATAAACTGAATGCCGGGTATTCGTTCGCGGCGTCGAGCGGCTGTGGTAAAGTCCGGCGTTCATTTCTGCTGATGCAGCTCCGAAACACATCAAAAAAACAGTTCAAAAGGGTACGGGTACCAATATGCGCATAGCGATCCCGCGAGAAACACACCCCGGTGAAAACCGGGTACCGATCATCCCCGATATCGCCAAGAAACTCTGCAAGCTGGGCGCAGACCTGGTTATCGAGACCGGCATGGGCAAGGGATCAGGCTTTGAGGATAGCGCCTACACCGAGGTGGGTGCAGAGGTGAGTAGCGACCGAGCTGGCATGCTTGGCTCGGCAGATATTGTGCTGCGCATACGCAAGCCGGAACTGGCGGAGGTGTCTCAGCTGAAGTCAGGGTGTATTCACATCAGCTACCTGGATCCATTTAATGAGCATGAACTGGTGCGGGCATTCCAGGCTCAGGGCGTGACCTCTATCAGCATGGAAATGATTCCCCGTACCACTCGCAGCCAAAAGATGGATGCGCTGAGCTCGCAGGCTAGCCTGGCGGGCTACGTGATGGTGCTGTTGGCCGCTATGCGGCTACCGTCTATTTTCCCGATGATGATGACGCCGGCTGGAACGCTGAAGCCAGCGAAGGTGTTTATCATCGGCGCGGGCGTGGCGGGCTTGCAGGCCATCGCAACCGCGAAGCGCCTCGGCGCGAAGGTGACGGCCTTTGATACCCGGCCTGTGGTTAAAGAGCAGGTTGAGTCGCTGGGTGCCAAGTTCCTCGAAATTGATCTGGGCGAAACCGGTCAGACGGAAGGCGGTTACGCCGTAGAGTTGACGCCTGAACAGATTGACCTGCAGCGTCAGGCCCAGAAAGATGTGATCGCCGATTCGGACGTGGTGATCACGACCGCCCAGGTGTTTGGCCGCAAACCACCGGTCATCGTTACCCGCGATATGGTAGAGGGTATGAGACCTGGTGCGGTGGTTGTCGATATGGCTGCTGAGACCGGCGGTAACGTGGAAGGCTCTGTGCCCAATGAGACGGTCGAGATCAATGGCGTGACCGTCGTTGGTCAGGGCAATCTGCCCAATGAGGTGTGCCGCGATGCCAGCCAGATGTACGCGTCGAATTTGTTCAACCTGATTGAGGACAACTGGGACGAAGAGTCCAAGGCCTTCGATATCGACTTTGAAGACGACATCCTCCCCGGCTGCATCATCACCCATGGTGGTGAAGTAACCAACGAGACAATTAAGAACATCCTGGAAGGGGGGCAATAAGATGGACCTGGAGACTCTTACAGCGACAGCTACGGCGGCGGTGCCCGCCGAGGTTTTTCTCACATTCATCCTCATGCTCTCCATCTTTCTGGGTTTTGAGCTGATCAACAAAGTGCCTGCAACCTTGCACACGCCACTGATGTCGGGTTCCAACGCGATCTCGGGTATTACCCTGGTGGGTGCGGTCAGCCTGGCTGGCACCGGCCAGCAAGACCTGGCCAATTGGCTGGGAGCGGGCGCAGTGGCGCTGGCTTCGATTAATGTGGTGGGTGGCTATCTGGTGACCGACCGCATGCTCGCCATGTTCAAGAAGAAGGAGGGCTGATCGATGGATACCTTGATTCAATTTGCATATGTCGTATCCGCGGCACTGTTCATCTTCGGCCTCAAGCAATTGGGTTCGCCTGCCACCGCGCGCCGCGGCAATATGGTGTCCTCGGTCGGCATGCTCATTGCTGTTGTGGTTGCTCTGTTAGACCAGGGCATTGTCGAGTACCAATGGATCCTGATCGGCTTCGCTGTGGGCGCCGTAATCGGCGCTGCCGTAGCGCGACTGGTCGAGATGACTTCCATGCCGGAGATGGTTGCCCTGTTCAACGGCTTCGGCGGTATGGCCAGCTTGTTGGTCGGCTGGGCTTCCCTGGGCGGCAGTAGCAGCACCTTCACACTCGTTACCATCGTGCTTGCCATATTGATTGGTGGTCTGACGTTCACCGGCAGCCTCATAGCTTATGGCAAGCTGAGTGAAACTATTGGCAGTGGCGCGGTCCTGTTTCGTGGCCAGCAAATAGTGAACAGCTTGATTGTCGCCGGCATTCTCGGTGGCGCGTTCATGTTTGTGACCAATCCCGGTGAGGCGCAATGGCTCTACCTGGTGGTGGGTTTGGCGTTGGTGTTCGGCGTGATGGCCGTGATTCCAATCGGCGGCGCCGATATGCCGGTGGTGATATCGCTGCTCAACAGTTACTCCGGTCTGGCCGCCTGTGCGGCGGGTTTCGCCATTAACAACAATATCCTGATTGTGGCCGGCTCGCTGGTTGGTGCTAGCGGTATCATTCTCACACAGATCATGTGTAAGGCCATGAACCGGTCTCTGGCCAATGTCCTCTTCTCAGGCTTCGGTTCTGTCAGTACGGACACCACCACCGTCGAAGGCGAGGTCAAGCCGATTACCCCGGATGATGCGTTTTACGTACTGGAAGCTGCTTCCAGTGTGGCCGTGATACCGGGTTATGGCATGGCTGTGGCGCAGGCCCAGCACGTTGTAAAGGAGTTGCAGGAGCTGCTGGAGAAAAATGGCTGTGAGGTGGTGTACGGTATTCACCCTGTCGCCGGCCGCATGCCGGGCCATATGAACGTGCTGTTGGCTGAAGCCGACGTACCCTATGACCTCCTGCTGGAAATGGACGACATAAACCCACGCATGGAAACCGTGGACGTGGCCATTGTTATCGGCGCAAACGACGTGGTGAACCCCGCGGCGCGTGAGAACGAAGGCAGCCCGATTTACGGCATGCCGGTGATCAACGTCGACCAGGCTCGGACGGTGTTCGTGCTCAAGCGCTCCATGGCATCCGGCTTTGCCGGTATTGAGAACCCGCTGTTCTACAAAGACAACACCCGCATGTTGTTCGGCGATGCCAAGGAGTCTATTGGTGCTGTGATTCGCGAGTTTGAGTGATCGAAGCTGTGTCAAAGAAAGGGCCCGCACCGCGGGCCTTTTTTTTGTCTGGTATGGAATGTCGGCACCTTGCGCTGGGTCAATGCAGTCGGGGGCGGTAGTATGGAACATGCAAACTGAGTTCAACCCGGAGTAGCAATCATGGCCAGGTCGAAACCCGCGGCGTACAGTCAAAAAAGCTGGCAGGCGGCCAACCCGAAGTCGCGCGCGAAGCAGAGCAGTACCCATCCGGTGCTGGCAACACTGTATGCTGAACATCGCTATATGGCGACGTTGATGAAGCTGGTCGACGATCAGTTGGATGCACTTGTCGCCGGCGAGTCAGTGGATTCGAGAGTACTTTACGAATCGCTGCACTATATGACCCACTACCCGGATGCGTTTCATCATCCGCGCGAAGATATGGTTTATCAGCGCGCTGGCGAACTGGACCCCGGTCTTGCGGATAGCGTGGATACGCTGCAGCGAGAGCATGATTTTCTAGCCGGACTGGGTGAGAAAGTGCTGGCCGGAGTGCTGCAGTGGCAGGATGGGGAGATCGGCGCAGAAAAAGCGATACAACCTGCTCGAGAGTATGTCGACGCGCTATACAAGCATATGAACGTCGAAGAGCAGTTGGTTTTTCCACAAATTGAGGGCCTGCTTACCGAGGATGACTGGCACGAGTTAGAGCAGGAAGACCTGATAACACCCGTGGCCGACCCTGTGTTTGGTCCCAAGGTGGGTCGCGAGTACCGAAATATTGCCCGCAAGGCGCGCAGGGTGCTGCGCCGTGGCGTGGAAGATGCCGCGTTAGTTGAGTGGGTCGGCGTGGAGGCGCTGCTGGAAGGCGTAGAGTTGATATCCATCGCTCTCGATAACAGCCGCCAGACCGCGCGCGAACATGTTCAGGCGGCTTTGGAGGAAACCGGGGAGATAGTGGACACCCGTGCCGATAATGGCGGGCTGCTGTTATTGCCCCTGCGTTGTGCCGCTAATAACACACGACGCTATATCGACTTCCTGCGCGACCTGGGTGGTATATCGAAGGAAACCTTCGATGATCTTGCTGATCTCGGGAAAGGTACCCGGGAGCGTATGAAGCTGATTCGTCAGGAGCCCGCCTCAAAATCTCGACACTAGTGTGTTAGCGGCCGGACCGGTATCGCTCACGCAACGTGTTCATCTCTGAACTGGAGATTGGCCAGGCGTTGGTATAACTCGCAGCTGGCCAACAGTTGTTGGTGTGTACCACTGGCGATGAGTTGGCCATGATCCAGCACCGCGATCCTGTCCGCGTGCAGTATGGTGCTGAGTCGATGGGCAATGATAATCGTCGTGCGATTCTTCATCAGTTCCTGCAGAGCGGCCTGTACCTGGTATTCGCTTTCGGCATCTAGCGCACTGGTGGCCTCATCCAGCAGTAAGACATCGGGATCTTTGAGGATGGCACGCGCGATGGCGATGCGTTGCTTTTGACCGCCCGACAGCCGGACGCCGCGCTCGCCAAGATGAGAATCGTAGCCCTCGGGCAGCTTCTCAATGAATTCATGGGCGTGGGCTGCACGGGCTGCGCCCTCTATCTCCGCCTGGCTGGCACCCGGTTTGCCATAGGCGATGTTATAGCTAACGTTCTCTGTGAACAGGGCGGGAGCCTGGGGAACAACCCCCAGGTAGCCGCGCAGCTCTGCGGTGGTGAGTTCGCGAATATCCCGGCCACCCAGCAATACGGACCCGTTCTGGGGGTCGTAAAACCGCTGTAGTAGCTCGAAGACGGTGGATTTACCGGCACCACTTGGACCCACCAAGGCCAGACTTTGCCCAGGTTCAATCATCAGATTGAGGCCATCGAGGGCGGGCTGTTCCGGGCGTGAAGGGTAGCTGAAGCCTACATCGCGTAATTGCACTTGTGGGCGCAGTTTTGGTTCTGCGGAGCTGGGTACGGGCTGCGGTATGTTACTTTCCTCATGCAATAGCTCTAGCAAGCGATCGGTGGCACCTGCGGCTCTTTGCAGCTCGCCCCAAACTTCTGACAGCGTGGCGAGACCGGTCCCCACCATAACGGCGTAAAACACGAAGGCGCCTAACTCACCGCCAGTCATGCGGCCACTGACCACATCGTTACCCCCCGACCAGATCATTGCTGCGAGGCCCCCGAACACCAGCAGGATGACGCCGGCGATGAGTAGGGCTCGCTGGCGAACGCGGCGTCTGGCGATGAGAAACGCGCGCTCTACTTCTCTGGAGAAGGCCTGAGTTTCAAAGTCTTCGCGGTTGTAGCTCTGCACGGTTTTTATGTGCTGGATTACCTCCCCGGCGTAGCTCCCTACATGAGCGATCGAGTCCTGGCTTTGATTGGATAGTGCCCGCACGCGGCGACCGTAGAGCAATATGGGCACCAGTACCAATGGCACTGCTGACAACACGATCGCCGTCAGCTTGAGATTGGTCACAATCAGCATGATGAGTGCGCCGGTAAAGGTGAGGCTAGAGCGAAGCGCCATCGACAGCGAAGAGCCGATGATAGTCTGTAACAAGGTAGTGTCGGTAGTTAACCGAGACATGATCTCGCCGCTGCGATTGGATTCGAAATAACTGGGGTGTAGCTTGACGATGTTGGCGAACACAGCGTCTCGAATGTCCGCGCTAACCCGTTCGCCCAGCCATGACACGAGATAGAAGCGTACAAAGGTGCCAATTGCCATCAACAGGCTCAGTACCATGATGACACCGACCGCGGCGTTGAGTTTGTCAGCAGAACCACTGGCAAATCCGTCGTCGATCAAGATACGCACACCCTGGCCGATTGAAAGCGTAACGCCGGCCGTGAACACCAATGCGATCGCAGCCGCCAGTAGCGTCCATTTGTAAGGACGCATGAACTGAATCAGTTGCAGCAGGGTGGAGAGCCGATTGCGGGAAGTCGAAGACATAGCGCGACAGGGTAGCAGCTTTTTATAATGATCCCTATGAGTCGACCCATAGCGACAACGTCAAACTGGGAGCGCGCGCAGCTCTATACGGATGCCCCGACGTTTTTTCAGCGGCTGCTGGAGTGTATTCGAGCGGCGCAGAGTACGGTTGATTTCGAGTACTACATCTTCCACTTGGATGTGCTGGGAGAGCAGTTTGTCGAAGAGCTGGCAGCCGCGGCCCGGCGAGGTGTGCGCGTGCGTGTTCTGGTGGACGGTGTAGGCTCGGCGAATTCCAGTGCAGAAATCGCCCGTCAGCTCTTCGATCAGGGTGTGGCGGTGCAAATCTATCGTCCGCTGCCCTGGCTGACAGGCAGTTATCGCTGGTCATTGGCGCATGGCGGCTGGGCCAACAAGTTTATCGAGTTTCTGCTCAACATTAATCGTCGCAATCACCGCAAGTTATGTCTGGTCGATGGCAGGCTGGCCTGGGTTGGCAGCTTCAATATTAGTGCCGACCATCTGCCCAGAGCGCAGGGTGGTCGGGGTTGGCGAGACTACGCTATTGAGCTGGGTGGAGCCGGGGTGCGCTCCCTGGCCGATGGCTTCGACCGCCTTTGGAACGCCCGGGGACCCCGTTTTCAGCCGGGTTTCTTTGCCCGCTATCTCAGTAATCGCAGTTACCGGTCCAGGCGTATGAAGAATCGTTTTGTGGCGCGTAGCGTGGGTAGTGCCAGCCACCGGGTTTGGGTAGTCAGTGCCTATTTCGCACCCACCGCTACACTGCGGCGAGCCCTGCTCCGCGCCTGCAGAAACGGCAGGGATGTTTGTTTGCTGCTACCGGAGCGCAGCGACGTGGCTATCTTTCCAGGGCTCAGCAGTCACTACTATCGCGAGTTGCTTAAGGCCGGTGCTCGTATCTTCCTCTACGGGGAAGGCATTCTGCATGCCAAGGCGGTGCTCATCGATGACCTGGCGATACTAGGCAGTAGTAACTGGAACTACCGCAGCAGCCTGCACGATCTGGAACTTGATGTGATTGTGAAAGAGGGCGCGCCGGTTCAGGAGCTAGAAAAGGTGATACAGGGTGATTTTGCGGATGCACAAGAATTGCTTTTGGAGGATACGGGTGCACCCAGCGTGGCCTCTTGGCTTTGGTACGCCCTGCGTTATTGGATGTAGCCGCACGCAAGCGCAACTCAGAATCACGCCTTTTCCGCGCTGTCTTCCTGTGGCGTGATCATGCGACCGAAAAACACGCCGACTTCGAACAGAATCCACATAGGGATCGCCAGCAGTGACTGCGATATGACGTCCGGCGGCGTCAGCAGCATGCCCAGTATGAAGCAGCCAACGACGATATAGGGGCGCTTGCGGGCGAGGTCGTCTGCGGTAGTGATCCCGACCTTAATCATAATGACGGCTGCAATGGGTATCTCGAACGCCAGGCCAAATGCGAAGAAGAGTTTCAGCACAAAATCCAGATAGCGATTTATGTCAGTCATGATGGCCACGTCACCAGGACCGACACTGGTGAAAAATCCGAAAACCAGTGGGAAGACCACAAAGTACGCAAATGCCGCGCCGGCATAAAATAGCAACACGCTGGAAATCAGCAGTGGAATGGCCAGGCGTTTTTCCTGTTTGTACATGCCCGGTGCAACGAAACTCCAGAGCTGAAAGAGTACATAGGGCATGGCCAGGAACGCGGCGGTGAACATTGTCAGTTTGAAGGGTGTCAGGAAGGGTGAGGCGACCTCGGTCGCGATCATGGTAGAACCCTCTGGCAAAATGGCGCGTAGAGGTTCTGAAACGAACGCATAGATGTCGTTGGCAAAGTAAAACAGGGCGACAAATATCAGCAGTATCGCCAGTATGCTGCGCAACAGGCGATCGCGCAGTTCGGTAAGATGCTCAACCAGCGGTTGCGCCTTGTCGGTGGATTCGGAATCGTCGCTCATGAACGTTCTGCGGTGTCGGTGCTCGCTGACTCGGCGATAGAATTTTGTTGTTCTTGCAGGATGTCTTTGAGTTCGCGCACCTCATCAGGTGCTTCGAGACCCTTGCGCAGATCGGATTCGGCTTCTTTCAAACTCTGCATGACGGCCTCGTTATGCAGATCCTGTTTGATTTCGTCCGCGTTGATTTCCCGCTCGATTTCCGCGCGGATAGAATTGAAGCTGCGGCGTAAGCGGCCGAGCCACAGACTGGTGGTGCGTATCGCGCCGGGCAGTCGCTCCGGGCCCAACACCAGCAATCCGATGATGCTGACCAGTATTAACTCGGTAAAACCGATATCAAACATGGTGCTGCTCCGGGCCGATCAGTCCTTTGCTTCGACTTTGGCCTCGGGCTCGGCGCTCTCGACGTCCTTTTGCTCTTCCGCCGCCGCGTCTTCATTACTCATCGAAGACCGGAAACCTTTGATCGCCGCACCAAGGTCGCTGCCCAGGGTGCGCAGTCGCTTGGTGCCGAACAGCATTACCACAATGGCAAGGATGATCAGAAGCTGCCAGATGCTGATTCCGCCAATTCCCATGATTACTACCTCTTCAGTTTATAGATAAGCTTAGTCGCCGCGCGCGGCTTTTTCAGCATGACCCGATACGCCGAATCTGCTTTGCAACTCTGTCAGCACCTCTGACGTGCTGATTTCCAGGTGTGACAGCATCACCATGCAGTGAAACCAAAGATCTGCTGTCTCTGCCACAACCGCCTTTTTGTCACCTGCCAGTTCGGCTTCTTTGGCAGCGAGGATGACCTCGATACTCTCCTCGCCGACCTTCTCCAATATTTTGTTAAGCCCATTACCGTGCAAACTGGCCACGTAAGAGTCGTCAGCAGACGCCTCTCGGCGTGCTTCCAGGACTTGCTCCAGTTCGCGCAGAACATCCGCCATGGCTTGTCTCCCGTAAAGAGCGGCGATTATCGCACAGGAATATGTAATTAGAACTACAGCGAATACTAGGGCTGTTTACGCGGCCACAACAGGTAGAAACCGATTCCGAGCAGCCCCCAACTCATCAGCGGCCACTGGGATATCTGCTCCAGCCCCTCGGGAAATGCAGTCGCGGCAGCGCCGCCGAACACCATCAGTGCCACGACGAGGCGTTTACGCTGTCCGTTCTCGCGCTGAATCTGTTGCTGTAACTGATCGAGACGCTGTTGTTGTTGCTGCGACTGCGCTTCCAACTCCCGGGCGTGCTGCAGATTCTCCAGCATCGCATCGGGTAATTGCGGCAACTGCTCTAGCCATGACGGGGCGTTGCGCCGGAGCCTATCCAGCATGCCCTGTGGCGAATAGCGCTGCTGCACCCAGTTCTCAAGAAATGGTTGCGCGGTGCTCCACAAATCCAGCTGTGGATACAGTTGGCGGCCCAGCCCCTCAATATTGAGCAAGGTCTTCTGCAGCAGCACCAGCGAAGGCTGAACCTCCATATTAAATCGTCGTGCCGTTTGGAACAGGTAGATCAGGAGCTGGCCGAAGGATATCTCAGAGATGGGTTTTTCGAACACGGGCTCGCACACAGCACGCATGGCAGACTCAAAGTCTTGCACGCGGGTGCCCGGCGGTACCCAGCCGCATTCGACATGTAACTGGGCGCACTCGCGATAGTCCCGTTGGAAAATCGCGAGCAGGTTGCGAGCCAGGTAATACTGCTCAAAATCGCTGAGCGTTCCGATGATCGCACAATCAACAGCAATGTAGCTGGGTTTGGCGGGATCGCTAGCATCGACAAAAATGTTCCCGGGATGCATGTCGGCATGGAAAAAACTGTCCCGAAAGACCTGGGTAAAGAAAATCTCCACACCGCGCTCGGCCAGCACTTTGAGGTCGGTGCCGCGTTCTACCAGCGTATCAATGTCGGTGACGGGAATACCCTGAATGCGCTCCATGGTGTACACGTTGCGACGGGTGTAGTCCCAATGCACCTCGGGTATATAGACGAGGTCGCTGTCTTCAAAGTTGCGTCGCAGCTGCGATGCGTTAGCCGCCTCGCGCTGCAGGTCCAGTTCATTGAGGATGGTGAGCTCATACTCTGCCACCACTTCGACCGGACGCAGGCGGCGACCGTCTGGAATATAGCGCTGTACCAGTCGGGCCAGGGTATAGAGCAGGGCAATATCTTGGCGAATGACCTTCTCAATGCCAGGCCGCACCACTTTGACGACCACCTCTTCGCCGGAGTGCAGTGTCGCCGCGTGAACCTGGGCCACCGAGGCCGAGGCCATTGGTGTCGCTTCAAACCTGGCAAACAGTTCCGACACCGATGCCCCCAAAGCCTGCTCCACCAATTGAGTGGCTTGTTGGCTGTCGAAAGGTGGAACATCGTCTTGCAGCTTGGCCAGTTCGCCGGCGATGTCGGTAGGTAATAAGTCGCGCCGGGTCGATAACATTTGGCCGAACTTGATAAACACCGGGCCCAACTCTTCCAGTGCGAGTCGCAGTCGCTCGCCGCGACTGAGGTCGTCAATCCGTCGCATACGCCATGGGCCGAGACGCACCAGAGTGCGGCGGACACCGCGCAATCGCTCGGCATCGGCAAAGGTATCCAGTCGGTATCGACTGGCGACCCGATAGATCTTTAGCAAGCGATTAAGTCTCGACATAGACTGAGTTTACTCTCCCCGTCGGCGTGCAGCGAGCTGACGAATCCGGGCTTGCAAGCGGTCGACCCGTTGGCCCAGTTCTTCAACATCCCGATAGAAATCCTCTACTTCCAGCCGGGGCGGCGCTAGTCGAGCTTCCTCGTGAATAAACTCGTCTAACTGCCGGGTAAAACTTGCTGAGGTCTGGCGGCCCCAGCCGAAGGCGCCGTGTAGGCCCTCGGCGAGCTGGTGCCCGGCTATATCTCCAAAGGCGGAGACCAGCGGGGCTTCCCAATCCAGGTCCAGTGCCGCGAGAATATTCTGCAAGCGTATTAGCGGGGCGCTGTCACCCTGTAGCTCAAGATTGCCATTGATTAGCGCCGCGGCTGGATCGCGGGCACTGGCTAGTTCTGCAAAATCGCTGGCCTGGCCACGGATCGCGGTAGTGACTTCGCCATCCCAGAAGCCCATCAGTTTTAGTTGACGGTTTTCCGGCCGCAAGTAGAGGTCGAGCTCAGGGTTTGTGCAGTCGAAACGAAAGACCTCCCCCTCGAGTTCACTCAGTCTGGCTTGTCCGGCGGGGTCTAGCTCGAGCGCCCTATTGGCGGCGGTCTCGAGAGCTGCGATGGCCGCAGTGTGGACGGTGGGGCTGATGATCGCCATGATCCTGTTAGGGTTTGATGCCCCTGTGCAAGGCCACCACGCCGCCGGTCATATTGAAGTATTCACAGCGGCCAAAGCCGGCCGCCTCCATCATCTCTTTCAAACTTTCCTGATCGGGGTGCATGCGGATGGACTCGGCCAGGTATTGATAGCTCTCGCTGTCGCCTGCGACGAGCTTACCCAACATGGGCAGCACCTTGAATGAATAGGTGTCGTACGCCTGGTTCAACAGCTCGTTGCCAGGTTTAGAAAATTCGAGCACCAACAGTCGGCCGCCCGGCTTCAACACCCGCAACATGGAGCGCAGCGCAGCGTCCTTATTAGTCACATTGCGCAGCCCGAAGGCAATACTGACCACGTCGAAGTGGTCGTCGGGAAAGGGCAGAGATTCCGCATTAGCCTGTACGTATTCGATATTCCCGTGGTAGCCGCGGTCGATCAACTTGTCGCGACCCACTTTCAGCATCGACTCGTTGATATCCGCCAGCACGACTTCGCCATCGGCACCCACCAACTCTGAGAATTTAGCAGTGAGGTCGCCGGTACCCCCGGCCACATCCAGTACTCGATTGCCTGAGCGCACAGCACTGACCTCGATGGTAAAGCGTTTCCAAATCCGGTGAATGCCGCCGGACATCAGGTCGTTCATGAGGTCGTAGCGGTCGGCCACGGAATGAAAGACACCGGCGACTAAGCCTGCTTTGTCTTTCTTCTCTACCCGCTGGTAGCCAAAGTGCGTCTTGTTGTCTTCTGCCATAGCGTAATTATCCCTGTCAGAGCCTATTGTAGCTCTAGAGGTCAATCCGCACGACCTGCACGTCGGGGTCCCGACTGGCAGCAGCGGCGTGAAGCTTATCCAAATACTGCTGCCACAGTGCGTCATGCTGCTCGCAAAGCTCTCGCAGATAACTCCAGCTGAAGATGCCGGTATCATGGCCATCGTCAAAAACGAGTTGCAAGGCGTAATTGCCAACCGCACGTATGTCGGTTATCTCTACGTTTTTCTTACCCGCCTGTAACACCTCCTGCCCGGGACCATGGCCTCGAACCTCGGCGGATGGGGAGTGTACGCGCAGGAACTCACAACTTAGCTCGAAGCTGCTGGAGCCCCAGCTCAGTTCCAGGATGCGGGATTTTTGGTGCAGGCGAACCTGATCGGGAGGATTCATAGTCGACCTACAGTATAAAGCGGGAGAGGTCTTCGTCTTCGCTGAGCTCGCCGAGCTGGCTGTCGACGTAGCTGGCATCGATGCGCAGTGAGCCCTCTTTGAGACTGGCATCCGTGGCCTCAAAGGATGCATCCTCCAGCAGACGCTCCATCACGGTGTGCAGCCGGCGGGCGCCAATATTCTCGGTGCGCTCGTTGACCTGCCAGGCTATTTCCGCAATGCGGCTAATACCCTCATCGGTAAACTCCAAGGTCATATCCTCGGTCGCCAATAAAGCCTCGTACTGCTCGGTGAGCGACGCATCCGGCTCCTTCAGTATTCGCTCGAAATCATCCGGGCTTAGAGCCGATAGCTCGACGCGGATTGGCAGCCGGCCTTGCAACTCCGGTATCAGATCTGAGGGCTTGGACAGGTGAAAGGCACCGCTGGCAACGAAAAGAATGTGATCGGTTTTAATCATGCCGTGTTTGGTGCTGACAGTGCAGCCCTCGATCAGCGGCAGCAGGTCGCGTTGAACACCTTCGCGAGAAACGTCCGCGCCGCCGACTTCGCCGCGCTTGGCAACTTTATCTAACTCGTCGATAAAAACGATGCCGGTTTGCTCGGCATTGGTGACCGCCCGTTGTTTGAGGTCATCCTCGTTTACCATCTTTGCTGCTTCTTCGTCACAAAGCTGCTCAAACGCGGTCTTGACGGTGACCTTGCGGGTTTTCGATTGCGCGCCGGACAGGTTGGAGAACATGCTTTGCAGTTGGCTGGTCATTTCTTCCATACCCGGGGGTGCCATGATTTCAACACCGACCGGATTGCTGCTGAGCTCGATTTCGATTTCGCGCTCATCCAGGTCTCCCTCGCGCAGCTTTTTGCGCAGGAGCTGACGGGTTGAGGAATCACTGTCAGCACCGCTGGTAGCGTCCCGCGCCGGTGTTAGTAGCACATCCAGAATACGCTCCTCGGCTGCCTCTTCGGCACGAAAGCGAACCTTCTCCATCTCTTGTTCACGCAGCATTTTGACGGATACGTCGACCAGGTCACGTACGATGGATTCGACATCGCGGCCCACATAACCCACCTCAGTAAACTTAGTGGCTTCTACTTTTATAAAGGGGGCGTTAGCCAGTCTTGCCAATCGCCGCGCTATCTCCGTTTTGCCCACGCCGGTGGGGCCGATCATCAGGATATTCTTGGGTGTAATCTCCGCGCGCAGATCTTCTTCGAGCTGCATCCTGCGCCAGCGGTTGCGCAAGGCAATGGCCACCGCGCGCTTGGCTTGCTCCTGCCCGATAATGTGCTTGTCCAGCTCGTGGACAATCTCCCTGGGGGTCATGTTTGACATATTAGTCCTGCGTACAGTCGAGTTCTTCGATAACCCGGTTGTGGTTGGTGTAAATACAGATGTCTGCAGCTATTCCAAGGCCCTTTTCCACGATATCGCGTGCACCCAATTCCGTGTTATCCAGAAGAGCACGCGCGGCGGATTGGGCGAAGGGTCCGCCAGAACCGATTGCGATAAGATTGTCTTCCGGTTCTATGACATCGCCATTGCCGGTAATAATCAGCGAGGTTTTGCTGTCGGCCACGGCCAACAGTGCTTCCAGTCGACGCAGTGCGCGCTCGGTGCGCCAGGCCTTGGCCAGTTCCACCGCAGATCGCACGAGGTGGCCCTGATGCTTTTCCAGTTGCGCCTCGAATAGCTCAAACAACGTGAATGCATCGGCTGTGCCGCCGGCGAATCCAGCCAGGACACGATCCTTATACAAGCGTCTAACCTTGCGAGCGTTGCCTTTCATTACAGTGTTGCCCATGGAGACCTGGCCGTCCCCGCCAATGACCACCGTGTCGCCGCGACGAACGGACAGGATAGTGGTACCGCGATATTGTTCCACGTCTTAGATTCCTCCGGTATTACAGTGATATGGGGCCGCGAGTGCGCAAATCAAGGCGCCTGCCGCGATTAGGCCTTTGGACGCTTTAGCAGCAAAGTATCTATCCCCTGTTGGGCCGTTAGACTGCGGGCCTTAGCCAGCTTAGAGCGCGACTCGAAGGGCCCGATGTATACCCGAAACCAGCGTCCGTTGTCTCCTGTTGTGTCCTCAACATGGGCTTCCAGTCCGAGCAATAGCAGTTCGGCTCTGCGGCGATCGGCATCTTCCGCCAGCTTGAATGAGCCCGCCTGCAGCAGGTACTCATCGTTGGCGCGCTGGCTGCGGGCGGCCGCGATCTCTGCTTCATCAACTTCCACCTCAACCTTTTGCTCTGGCAGTAAGGTGTAGAAATCAAATCGTGGTCCCTGATCCGCGTCGCTACCTTCACTGGCTGCAGCCAGCGGCTGACTGGCAGCATAGCTGGCCTCGTCCGGTTGCTGTAAGCCGAGCCAGGCCAGGGCGGTGGCGAAAATCCCGCACAGCATGCCGGTGAAGAACCAGACCCAAGGCGAGTTACCGTTGCGTTTGGGGCTGCTCTTCTTCGCGCTTTTACGCGGCGCGGTTTTGCGGCTCTTGCTGGCGAAATCCTGGGTCATGCCTACATGCTCTCCGGCGCAGAGACACCGAGCAAAGCAAGCCCATTAGCTATGACCTGTCTTACCGCCTGGCACAGGGCCAAGCGAGCATTGCGCACGGCGTCGTCCTCGACCAGCATTTTATGAGCGTTGTACCAACTGTGAAAATCCCCCGCCAGATCTCGCAGGTAATTGGCAATGGCGTGTGGCTCAGACTTGTCAGCGGCGGCGACAACGAGCTCGGGGAACCGATCCAGGCGTCGCAATATGGCCTTTTCTGATTCCTCGGTCAGGCTGGCCAGGGATTCGATCCCGACGTCCTGCGACCAACTCAGGTTTTGTTCGGCCAGCTTGCGCATGACGCTGCAGGCGCGAGCGTGGGCGTATTGAATGTAGTACACCGGGTTGTCGTTAGACTGCGCCAGTGCCAGGTCGATATCGAAGGTCAGCTGGGAACTCGGTGCTCTCGCGGCGAGAAAGTAGCGAGTCGCATCACAGCCCACTTCGTCGATGAGGTCGCGCAGCGTCACGTAGCTGCCGGCCCGCTTTGAAATCTTGACCTCCTGACCACCGCGCATCACCGTGACCATCTGGTGCAAAACGTACTCGGGCCAACCTTGCGGGATACCGGTGTTCAGCGCTTGTAATCCAGCTCTTACCCTGGTCACCGTGCTGTGGTGGTCTGCGCCCTGCTCGTTGATGACACGACCAAATCCGCGCTTCCATTTATTGTGGTGGTAGGCCACGTCCGGTAGGAAATAGGTATAGCCGCCGTCGCTCTTGCGCATAACCCGGTCTTTATCATCGCCAAAGTCTGTGGTGCGCAGCCATAAGGCCCCATCTTCTTCGTAGGTGTGGCCACCCTCCACGAGTTTATCGACTGTGGCTTCGACCTCGCCCGACTCGTAGACAGATGACTCGAGAAAAAAGACGTCGAACTGTACTCCGAATGCCTGCAGATCGAGGTCCTGCTCGTGGCGTAGATAGGCAACTGCAAAATCGCGAATTGAGTTCAGGTCATCGGGGTCTGCTGCAGCGTCGGCCTGTTTGTCTTCGGCGTCTACCTGCGCGCCCGCCATATAATCGCTGGCGACATCGGCGATATAGTCGCCATTGTAGCTCTCCTCGGGCCAGTCTGGATCGCCGGGCTTGCTGCCCCGGGCTCGCGCTTGAACCGAGTGTGCCAGTTTGTTGATCTGCTCGCCGGCGTCGTTGTAGTAGAACTCGCGGCTCACAGTCCAGCCGGTCGCCTGCAGTAGTCGGGCGATGCAGTCTCCAACCGCGGCGCCCCGTCCGTGTCCTATATGCAGTGGCCCCGTGGGGTTGGCCGACACAAACTCTACCTGTACCGCCGCACCTTGGCCGACATCGCTGTGCCCGAAGCTAGCCCCCTGTTCGAGAATGCTTGCCACTACGGCGCTACTGCTGGCTTCGCTCAAATAGAAATTGATAAAGCCGGGACCGGCGATCTCGGTCTTGCTGACACTGCTTGATGATGGCAACGCGGCGGCGATTTTCTCCGCCAATTCTCGAGGGGGCATCCCGGCGCCTTTGGCTAGCGTAAGGGCGATATTGCTGGCGAGGTCGCCGTGCGCCTTGTCACGGGTGCGGTCGATACTGATTCGAGGCTGAATTTTTGCGTCAAGGGTGCCGTCGGCTACTAAAGTGCCGATTGCAGACTCGATCAGTTCGCTCAGATGTTGCTTCATTGCTAATGGTTCGTGATTCGGGATTTTAAGGGCCGGGTATTATCCCTGTATCCTCTGCCAAAGACCATACGTGGCCGGTCTACAGGGTGTCCAGAGGGTCGATGTCGAGTGACCAGCGTAAGCGTTTGGCTGTCTTGTCGTTTTCGGCGCTATTACTCAATAAGTCGGCCGCTTTCTGGGCCGCCCGGCGAGAGGTACACAGCGCGAGTAGCTGCGCGCGGTAGCGACCGCTGCGACGCTGCATGGCCGCCGGCATGGGTCCAACCAATGTGACCTGGCCAGGGATGCCGTTCTCGCATTGTTGGCGTATCCCCAACAGGCAATTCTCTGCGCTAGCCATATCCTGCGCTTCCGCCCGCAGCATGAGCAGGTGCCCATAGGGCGGCAGCCCTCTGGACTTGCGCTCCTGCAGAAGCTGCGTTGCGTAGGCCGCGTAGCCCTCGCCCACCAGTGTTTGCAGCAGCGGATGATCGGGATAGTGCGTTTGCAGTATGACTCGCCCCGGTTTGTTGGCGCGACCCGCACGACCACTCACCTGCACCAGTAGCTGTCCCATCCGCTCAGGACCGCGAAAGTCACTGCTAAACAACGAATTGTCCGCATCGAGCAATCCGACCAGGGTGACGTCGGGAAAATGATGCCCCTTGGTGAGCATCTGTGTTCCCAGCAGAATGCAGCGCGAGCCGCCGGCCACGGCCTCAATGAGATCGGTCATGGCGTTTTTGCGTTGCATCGTGTCGCGGTCCACGCGGTATACCGGGACGTCGGGATAGAGTTGTTGCAGCCGTGATTCAATCTGTTCGGTCCCCAGGCCGCGACTGCTAATGGCAGTGCTTTGACAAGTGGGGCACTCGCGCGGGAGCCGACGCTGTGCACCGCAGTGATGGCAGCGCAGCTGCGCGTCTTTTAAATGTACGGTCATGCGCGCATCACATTGATGGCAGTGCTCTACATGGCCGCAGTCGTGGCACTGAAGCGTTGGGGCATAGCCGCGCCTGTTCAGAAACAGCAATACCTGGTTATTGGCCTCCAACTCCGCCTGCATAGCCGCAAGCAAGTTCGCTGACATACCAGCTTCCAGCGGTGCGCGGCGAATATCCTGAATGAGGAAATCGGGTATGGCTGCGCCGGTGGCTCGTTGCGCCAACTCGAGTCGCTGGTAGCGGCCACTGTCGGCGTTGGCAATACTCTCGAGACTGGGAGTGGCGCTACCCAGCAGGACAGGGATTTTCTCTAGCTGGGCCCGTTTGACTGCCAAATCCCTGGCCGAGTAGCGAACGCCATCCTGTTGCTTGAAGGATGGGTCGTGTTCCTCGTCGACGATGATTAAGCCGGGGCGCGCCATGGCGGTGAATATCGCAGATCGCGTTCCGATTACGATATGGGCATAGCCGGAACGCGCATCTTCCCACGCCTGCAAGCGCTCACCGTCAGCGAGTCCGGAATGCATAACGGCGATATTGGCATCAAATCGCTGCTTAAAGCGCTGCACGGTTTGTGGGGTTAAGCCAATTTCGGGAACCAACACCAGGGCCTGACGTCCGCTCTTCAGCACGCGCTCGGTTAGCGTTAAATAGACCTCTGTTTTTCCGCTCCCGGTGACGCCCTGCAGCAAAAAGCCTGCGAATCTTCCGATGCTCGCAGTAATGGTCTCCACCGCCCGAGCCTGCTCCTCGTTTAGCGGTGGGCCAGTCTGCCAGCTAGGCTCGGCTACAACCGGCGCGCTCTCAATGGGTTCTATCAGGCCTTTCTTCTGTAACGCGCGGCGCGCGCTGCCTGCGGGATCTTCCGCCTTAACGACGTGGTCTGGCAGTTGTCGCTTGTTTGCGTTTTGCAGCAGTGCCAGTAAATCAGCCTGTTTTGGCGCTCGTTTAAGCGCGCCTTGCGGTAGCCCCAGGCCATCGGTACTCAATGCCCAGTAGCGTTCGCTGCGGGGTGTGAAAGGCTGTCCCTGACGCATTGCCTTGGGCAGGCCAGCGGCAAGTACCTCTCCCAGTGGAGCCTTATAGTAGGCGGCGGCCCAGCGACACAGCTCCATGAGGCGGCGATCGATAAGCGGTTCTGTATCGATAATCTGGGTGACGGCCTTTAATTTGTCGGCCTGCACCATAGTCTCGTCAGCCACTTGCAGCAGCACCCCAGTCATCTGACGAGCGCCGAAGGGCACCTGAACGCGAATTCCAGGCTGCAATGTTGCGAGCACCTCGGGGCTTATCGTTGTCGGTGGCAGATAATCGAACTCTGCGCGCAGCGGAGTGGGCAGGGCGAGACGTAAAACGGGCATGGCGGCAAGTGTAGCAGGGCCTTGCGTCTGGCGCTGCGTCTGGTAAGATGCCCGCCTATTTTTTGGCCAGTGCAGCCGCATTGGCCGGGAATCCTGAACCAGATGCGGTGCCCGGCAAGAGATCGGGTGGCGGCGTCAAATGCTAAGGAGCACAGTAATGAAAGCAGATATTCATCCCCAGTATGGGGAGATAACGGCCACCTGTAGTTGTGGCAACGTTATCAAAACACGTTCAACACTTTGTGAAGACATCCACATTGATGTGTGTTCACAGTGCCACCCCTTCTTTACCGGCAAGCAGAAGATTGTCGATAGCGGTGGCCGGGTCGATCGCTTCAAGAAGCGTTTCGGCAATCGTGGAGCCAAGCGCTAAGCGCGGCTCCAGCATAGCTCACAAAGCGCCGCCTTCTTCCGGAAGCGGCGCTTTTTTTTCACTCTAGATCGCACAGGCGAGCTGTAACTGCCATGACTGAAGACCTCAAACAGGCCGCGCTGGACTATCACCAGTACCCCGAGCCCGGCAAGATCAGCATTGAGCTGACAACTTCTGCAGAAACCCAGCGAGATCTGGCACTGGCATACAGTCCCGGCGTAGCCGAACCGTGCCGCGAGATCGAGAATGAACCGCAGGAAGCCTATCGATATACCGGGAAGGGCAACCTGGTGGCTGTTATCAGCAATGGCACGGCGGTGCTTGGTCTCGGCAATATTGGCCCCATGGCCAGTAAGCCGGTAATGGAAGGCAAGGCACTGTTGTTCAAACGGTTTGCCAACGTGAATTCTATCGACGTAGAAGTTGACGCCAGCGAGGTTGACGACTTTGTCGATACCGTTGGCCGTATCGCTGGCACCTTTGGCGGCATCAATCTGGAAGATATCAAGGCACCGGAGTGTTTTGAGATTGAACGACGCCTGATTGAACGCTGCGATATTCCCGTGTTTCATGATGATCAACATGGCACCGCAATTGTCACCGCCGCAGGAATGCTGAATGCACTAGACATCCAGGGCAAGTCCTTGCCGGATGTGCGCATTGTCTGCCTGGGCGCGGGTGCGGCGGCGATCGCCTGTATGCGCTTATTGGTTAACCTGGGCGCAACGCGTGACAACATTTTCATGCTCGACCGCCGCGGTGTGATCTGTGAAGGCCGTGAAGGGGTTAATGAGTACAAAGCTGAGTTTTCTAACCCGCGCACGGATTTACGCAGCCTGTCGGATGTTTGCGCAGGCGCCGATGTTTTTGTGGGCTTGTCGGGAGCTGACTTGCTGACCCCCGAGATGCTGAGTTCAATGGCAGAGCGTCCGGTCGTATTTGCCTGCTCCAACCCGGATCCAGAGATTCGACCCGAGCTCGCGCAAGCAACCCGTGATGATTTGATCATGGCAACGGGCCGCTCCGATTACCCCAATCAGGTCAACAATGTTCTCGGCTTTCCGTTCATTTTTCGCGGCGCCCTGGATGTGCGCGCCAGCGTCATCAATGAAGAAATGAAGGCCGCTGCCGTGCATGCGATACGTGATCTTGCACGGGAAACCGTGCCGGCGGATGTCCTGGAAGCCTGCGGAATCGATTCGCTCGAGTTCGGTGCGGACTACATAATCCCCAAGCCCATGGACAGTCGATTGTTGGCTCGTGTATCGCAGGCCGTGGCTCAGGCTGCGGTGGATACCGGCGTCGCCCGCTTGCCCCTGCCGGCGCATTATCCGTTGCACAAGGAAGCTGCTGCCGGTTGATCAGCGACGCTGCGCCGTTGTGGTCTCCGTAGGGACCCTCTCAACTCTGAAATATTCAAAGATGGCATCTTTTTGACCGGGACGCGCAAGCATCCCGGTGGCGGGATCAATGCGCACGTTGACGATGCCTTCGGGTATGGGCCGTGATACATCAGGGCTGTCTTTGAGCGCTGTACGCATGTAGTCAATCCAGATTGGCAGCGCGGCACTGCCGCCAAACTCGCGTTTGCCCAGCAGCGTGTTCTGGTCGAACCCCACCCAGGCGCTGGTCACGATCTCGGCGTTGTAGCCAGAGAACCAGGCGTCGGTCGGACCATTGGTCGTGCCCGTCTTACCGGCGATATCACTGCGTTTTAACACGGTGGCCTTGCGTCCAGTGCCCCGGTTAATGGCATCCTGCAGCATGCTGGTCACAATGAACGCCACTCTCGCATCCATAACTCGAGGTGCTTTCGGCAGGTCTTCGGCCTGGGCCTGATTGAGGATGTCTTCCATGCTCAGCTCTTCAGCGAAAGCATCTTCCATAGGCGGTGGTTGCTCGCACTCGTGGCATACAGTTGCCGGGCGCGCGAGGAACACCTCATTGCGGTTGAAGTCTTCAACGCGCTGGACCAAATAGGGATCGACCTTATAGCCGCCATTGGCAAGGCTGGCGTAGGCGGTCACTACCTGCAAAGGGGTGAGCACGTGTGTTCCCAGCGCCAGCGATAGATCGGCGGCTAGCTCATCACTGTTAAAGCCAAACCGGCCCACATAATCGATAGCTGTTTCTATGCCCAGCTCTCGCAGCAGGCGGATGGATACCAGGTTGCGCGACTTGGTAAGCGCCCAACGCAGGCGAGTCGGCCCGTAGAACTTGCCGCCGTCGTTTTCCGGTCGCCAGGTGTCCTCCAGTGCGGCATCCTCGAACACCACCGGCGCGTCGTTGATGATGCTGGCAGCGGTGAAACCGTTGGCCAGCGCTGCCGCATAGATGAAGGGTTTGAAGTTCGAGCCGGGTTGGCGAGACGCCTGGGTAACCCGATTGAATTTGCTCTGAGAAAACCCCTGTCCGCCGACGACGCTGAGAATAGCGCCGTCTTCTGACTTTATAGACACCAACGCGGCCTGCGCTGCCGGCACCTGACTGAGATGCCATATGCCATCGTCTATTTGCTGCACACGGATCAGGTCACCGACGCTTAGAAAACTTTCCGGGCTCTCGGGGCGCGGTCCACGCCGGTTCTCATCGATGTAGGCGCGCGCCGCGCTGAGCCCGTTCTCCCAGGCGATGGTCCCGGTCTCGCCATCGCCCAGCAAGATGGCCACTTGTTGCTCCTCGATTGCGGTTACGATAGCCGCCCGCCGGTCGGCTACGGGCCTCACGCCGGCTAGCTGTGTCAGCCAATACTCGGTGGGATCTACCTCAGGGAGCGCGGGCAGGGAACGCTCTGGCCCGCGGTAGCCATGGCGTGCATCGTACTCGCTCAGTCCGTTGGCGATGGCCTGGTTGGCGGCGAGCTGCAACTCACTGCTGATCGTTGTGTAGACGTGGTAGCCGTCGTTGTAGGCGGCCAACCCATACTTGCGAATCATCTCGCCGCGGGCCATCTCTGCCGCATAAGGCGCGTCGAAAGCTAACTTGGCGCCATGATGGCTCGCGGTGACCGGTTGCGCGATCGCATCCTGATAGCTCGCATCGTCGATATAATCGAGGGAGTGCATCCGGCCCAGAATCCAGTCGCGCCGGATCTTCGCGCGTTCGGGGTTGGATATGGGGTTGAATCTGGAAGGGGCTTTGGGCAGCCCCGCCAGCATGGCCAGCTGGGCGAGGTCGAGTTCGCCGATGTTGGCGCCGTAGTAAACCTGTGCCGCCGCCTCGAAGCCGTAGGAACGATGGCCCAGGAACATCTGGTTGAAGTAGAGCTCGAAGATCTCTTCTTTGTTGAGCACGCGCTCAATCTCAAGCGACAAGAGTATTTCCTTGAACTTCCGAGTAAACGTCCTTTCCAGGGTCAGGAAGTAGTTGCGCGCCACCTGCATCGTCAGCGTGGAGCCGCCGGAACCTTTTTCTCCGGTCAGAACCAGCTCGGATACGGCGCGCAACAGACCCATGAAGTCGATGCCAACGTGGCGGAAGAATCCGTCGTCCTCTGCGGCCAGTAGCGCCTGCACAAACTGCGGGGGTATCTCGTCGTAGGGCAACGGGTTGCGCTTCTTTTCACCGAACTGCCCAATGAGGTCGCCTTCTTTGGTGTAGACCCGCATCGGGGTCTGCAATTTCACGTCCTTGAGGACCTCGACAGATGGCAGATTCGGGCTAAGGTGAAGATAGATGCCACTGCACAGCATCAGCACGCCAAAGGAGGCGAGCAGGAGCAGGCGCAATACGATTCGGCTTGTCTTCATTAAGCTCTTTTAAATCAATGAGTTACAGAGCAAAGTCTGAATTCGGTAATTTTCCGGATTGCAGATTATATGCTTTTTTACCCTTTTTATATATTTGCGTGTATGTTATACCTGTTATTTAATGTATCGGTGTATAAATCTAACGTAAGTTACGGATACAGATAGGAAAATACTTTGCTCGGGCTTTTTGGAAAAAGAAAGTCGACCCCGGTATTGGGGTTAGATATCAGTTCCACCACCGTAAAACTGCTGGAGCTGAGTCATACGGGTGAGCGCTACCGTGTCGAAAGTTACGCGGTGAGCTCTCTGCCCGCCGATGCCGTGATCGAGAAAAACGTCAACGATGTGGACGGCGTGGCCAACGCCATCCGCAGTGTCGTTAATCAATCCAAAACCAAGATTAAAACCGTCGCCGCTGCCGTTGCCGGCTCCTCTGTTATTACCAAGATCATCGATATGCCGTCAGGCCTGAGCGAAGATGATATGGAAACGCAGCTGACGCTAGAGGCCGACCAGTATATTCCCTACCCGCTGGAAGAAGTTGCCATCGACTTCGAGATTCAGGGCCCGTCGCCCGAGAGCGAAGGCCAGGTTGAGGTATTGCTGGCAGCCTGTCGTCGCGAAACCATCGACGCGCGCATAGAGGCGATAGAAGGGGCTGAATTAACGCCGAAAATCATGGACGTAGAGGCCTACGCCATGGAACGCGCCTTCGGTCTGGTTCGCAATCAACTCGATATCGATGAAGAGAATACCGTCGCGGTTGTGGATATCGGGGCCACCATGACCACCCTCAGCGTATTGACCAATGGCCAGACGATCTACACGCGAGAGCAGCTGTTCGGCGGCAAGCAACTCACCGACGAGATTATGCGCCGCTATGGACTGCCGGTAGAAGAGGCCGGTCTGGCGAAGAAGCAGGGCGGCCTCCCCGATGACTACGAGCCTGAAGTTCTGGAACCCTTTAAGGACGCGGTTGTGCAGCAGGTTGCGCGGTCACTGCAGTTCTTCTTCTCCTCCAGTCAGTATAACGACGTGGACTATATTGTTATGGCCGGTGGCGTGTCATCGATGGAAGGCCTCGATGATCTCGTGCAGGACAAACTGGGTACCCCCGCGACGGTCGCCAATCCCTTTGCTGACATGGCGATATCTTCGCGCGTTAACGCAGTGGCGCTTAGCAGCGACGCGCCGGCCCTGATGATTGCCTGTGGACTCGCATTGAGGAGTTTCGACTAATGGCGCAGATCAATCTACTCCCGTGGCGCGATGAACGACGCGCCGAGCTCAAGCAGGAGTTTTTGGTCATCCTGGGTGCGGTGGCGGCCTTTGGCGTGGCCGTGATCTTTGTGGTTGATCTGTTCTTCAGTGGTCAGATCCAGAACCAGAAATCGCGCAACGACTATCTCAGCGAAAACATCGAAGGGCTGAATAAGCAGGTTGAGGAAATTCGGGACATGCAGCGTAAGCGCACCCAGTTGCTCGACCGCATGAAAGTCATTCAGGAATTGCAGGGCAACCGACCCATCATCGTCCGTATTCTGGACCAGCTGGTAAGAACCGTGCCCGATGGCGTGTTCTACACCGAGCTGCAGGCGACCCAGCAAACCATCACCATTACAGGCATTGCCGAGTCCAACAACCGGGTATCGAGCCTGATGCGCAGGCTGGATGCATCGGACTGGTTTACCAATCCCAATCTGGACGCTGTGCGTGCCGAACCTAACTTCGGGGAGCAGGCAACCACCTTCAATATGACGGTGCAGCTGCAGCTGCCAACCGCTGGAGACGAGGAGAGCTGATATGGCTGCTGAAGACGTTCTCCGCGCGTTACAGGAATTCGATGTCAATGATCTCGACTTTGAGAACATTGGCTCCTGGCCGCTCGCCATCAAGGTGGTGGTGTGGGTCATCGCGCTGGTAGGCGTGCTGGTGCTGGGCTACGTCTACCATATTCAAAATCTGCAAACGAGCCTGCAGAAGGCCGTTGCAGAAGAAGCCGACCTGCGCCAGGAGTTTGAGCAGAAGGCGTTCCAGGCGGCAAATCTGGACGCCTACAAGAAACAGATGGCGGAAATGGAGGAGTCCTTCGGCGCGCTGGTGAGTCAGCTGCCTAGTGATACGGAAGTGCCCGGCCTGCTGGAGGATATTACCAATAAGGGCATGCTCAATGGCCTTGAGTTCGACAGCATTGATCTGCAGGCAGAGCGGACCCGAGAGTTCTATGTAGAGTTGCCCATCGCGATCATAGCCCACGGCTCCTATCATGACCTGGGTGCTTTCATTAGTGGCATGGCAGGCCTGCCGCGAATCGTGACCCTGCATGACTTCCACATTACCCAGGAAACGCCGAACAGCAGTGTGCTTAAGCTGGTGATTACCGCAAAGACCTATCGTTATAAGGACGAGGAGGTCTGATATGTTGCGCGGCCTGCTCCTCATGATCATGCTCGTGCTGTCTGCCACGACGCTGGTCAGTTGTAGCAGCGATGAGTTCAACGACCTCGACGTGTTCATGGCCGAGAAGCGCGCCCGTCCCGGCGGCGTGATCGCGCCGATCCCGCCGTTTAAGGCGTATAAGGCGTTCTCATACAGTGCCACCACCCTGCGCAGCCCGTTTGACCGGCCCATTGAGATTCGCGAGATTACCCAGCTGCAGTCGATATCCACGGTGGAACCGGATGACGAACGGCCGAAGGAATTCCTGGAGCAATTCACGTTTGATTCGCTGGCTATGGTGGGCACCTTGTCGCGAGGCGGCACGGACTGGAGTCTTATTCGCGACCCGGATGGCGGGGTTCACCGGGTGCGGGTAGGCAACTTCCTGGGTCGCAACCACGGAAAAATTGTAGAGATGACGGAGACGTACGTCGCCGTTATTGAAATTGTCTCGGACGGCAATGATGGCTGGGTGGAACGCCCCAGGACTATCAAGCTGAACGGACCGAATTAGGCTATGGTGACTGTCATGGGCACAACATTGATAACAACCGGCGGCGGTGAGCAGAAGCGAATACGTCTGGTGAGCCAGGTGCTGTTGCTGGTACTTGGCGTGGTGAGCAGCGCCTTGAGCTGGGCGCAGACCGTGGAAGACATCAGCTTCAACTCCCGGCCCGGCAGCAAGTTCGAGATTCGCCTGGATTTCGACGGCACGCCACCTGATCCAAAGACCTACACCATTGAGAAGCCGGCGCGGATCTCCATGGATTTTCCAGGTGCCTCCAGCGCCCTGGATCGCAAGAAGTTTGCTCTGCCCTATGGCAACGCGACCGGGGTGGTCGTATTGGAGTCCAATGATCGCACCCGCATGATCGTTAACCTGGTCAAGTTGGTGCCTTTTGATACCCGGGTAGAAGGCAACTCGCTGATTGTGGAAGTGGGTAACGAGGGTGCCAATGAGTACCTCAAGCCGGTTAGCGACCCGCTGCTGCTGCAGGATGAGCAGCTCGCAGACGCCGATGCCGAGTCTCGAATCGAGTCGCTGGAATTTCAGCGCAGCGAGGAGGGCGAAGGCAGGTTGATGCTGACGCTGAGCAACCCGGCGGTGGACGTGAATGTGTTCAGTGAGGGCGATCAGGTCAAGATCGAGTTTCTGGAAACCACCGCCGATGATGACCTGCTACGACGCTATGATGTAACGGATTTTGCGACGCCGGTAACCACATTAGATGTTTCTTCGAGTGATCGCGGTGTGGTGCTGTCGATGAACGCCACCGGTGATTACGATTACCTGGCCTATCAGACAGATATGCAATACGTGGTGAGTGTGAAGCCGCTCACCGATGCGGAAGTCGAGGCGCGCAAGAGTGAGTTTGCCTATGTCGGCGACCGCCTATCGCTGAACTTTCAGGATATTGAAGTGCGGGCAGTGCTGCAGCTGATCGCCGACTTCACCGAATTGAACCTGGTCGCCAGTGATACCGTAGCGGGCCGCATCACACTGCGTCTGCAAAATGTACCCTGGGATCAGGCGTTGGAGCTGGTGCTCAAAACCAAGGGTCTCGATAAGCGCCAGGTAGGCAACGTATTGATGGTGGCGCCCGCCGCGGAGATCGCCGAGCGCGAGCGTCAGGAGATTGAAGCCAACAAACAAATTGCGGAGTTAGCACCTCTGCAGACTGAGTTCATCCGCATTCGTTATGCCTCGGCCGAACAAGTCGTGACGCTGTTTGAGTCAGGGGCCAGTGAGGAGGGTGGATCGCTGATCTCACCGCGAGGCTCTGTTATCGTCGATACTCGCACCAACTCGCTGATCATCACCGACACCGGTGCCAAGTTGGGTGAAATTCGCACGCTGATCGATCGCATCGATATTCCGATTCGTCAGGTAATGATCGAAGCGCGGATTGTTATTGCGCAGTCGGATGCATCACAGCAGCTCGGTATTCGCTGGGGTGGTGGTTATCTCGATATTGGCAATGACGATATCTTTTCAGCGTCGGGTGACCTCGATAACGTTGTTAACCTGAACCAGGACGTCGCTGCGGGCAATGACCCCACGCTGTCGTTCCCAGGAGCTTTGTTGGTCGACCTGGGCGTTTCGGCGGCCACGGGCTCGTTCGCCGTGGGTTATACCAGCAATGATCTATTCCTCACCGCCGAGCTCTCGGCGCTGGAGGCAGCGGGCAGCGGTGAAGTGGTATCACAGCCGAAAGTGATTACCGGCGACAAGCAGCAAGCCAGCATTAAGTCGGGTACTGAAGTGCCCTATCAGGAATCGTCAGCTAATGGTGAAACCACAGTGGCCTTTAAGGAGGCAGTGCTGCGGCTGGATGTCACACCGAATATCACGCCTGACGACCGCATTCTGCTGGATCTGATTATCAATCAGGACTCAGTCGGTGACCTGGTGCCGAGCGGTACGGGTGGAGCCATCCCCACCATTGATACCACAGAGCTGACGACGCAGGTGTTGGTGGGTAATGGTGAGACGGTTGTGCTGGGCGGTGTGTTCCGTACAGAAGATGTGGAGTCTACCTCGAAGGTGCCATTCCTCGGTGATATCCCCTATCTGGGACGGATGTTCAAGAGCACGGCCTATAGTCAGACTAAAACTGAGACCCTGATCTTTATCACACCGCGGATTCTCGCCGAAAGCATGCTCGACTGAGTCGAGCTATGCCGAAGCTACAGCGCGTTTTCCTCGTTGGGCCAATGGGGGCGGGCAAGACGACGATCGGCCGCCTGCTGGCCGACTCCCTGCACCTGGCCTTTGTCGACAGCGATCACGAAATCGAGCAGCGTACGGGTGCCGATATTCCCTGGATTTTTGATGTTGAGGGTGAGTCGGGATTTCGCGACCGCGAGCAAAAAGTTATTGATGAGCTGACCCAGCGTGACGGCTTATTGCTAGCCACCGGTGGTGGTGTGGTGATGCGCAGTGAGAATCGCTCGGCGCTGGCTGCCAGAGGTGTTGTGGTCTACTTGCATGCCACTGTTGATCAACAGTTAGCTCGCACGGCTAACGACCGCAATCGGCCTTTGTTGCAAACAGCCAACCCCAGGGCAAAACTGGAAGAACTCATGGCAGCCAGGGACCCGCTATACAGGGAAATTGCTGATCATGTGGTGGACACAGATGGTCTGGGTGCGAAAATGGCTGCCCAGCAGCTAATCAAGCAGCTGCAAGGTGAGACCTGAGGACGGAGAAGACGCATGGCGGTGGTAATGCACACACTGCACGTAGATCTGGGTGAGCGCAGCTATCCTATCTATATTGGCAAAGACTTGTTTACTGACAGCGATCTGTTGCAGCGACATGTGACCGGTAAGCAAGTGGCTATTGTTAGCAACGAGACGGTGGCGCCGCTCTACGTTGATCGAGTGCGCGCCGCGCTGCCGCAAATGGATTTGGTTTCCGAGATCGTTCTGCCCGATGGCGAACAGTATAAAACGCTGGAAAATCTCTCGGTGATCTTTGACCGGCTACTGGAAGAAGGACACAACCGCAGTACCACGATTGTTGCCGTGGGTGGGGGCGTCGTTGGCGATATGGCCGGTTATGCCGCGGCATCCTATCAACGCGGGGTCAACTTCATCCAGGTGCCGACCACGCTGTTATCGCAGGTCGACTCCTCGGTGGGTGGCAAGACTGGTGTGAATCACCCCTTGGGCAAGAATATGATTGGGGCGTTCTATCAGCCCGCCGCAGTGCTGATCGATACCAATACCCTGCATAGCCTACCCCCTCGCGAACTGGCCGCGGGTCTCGCCGAGGTGATCAAGTACGGCTTAATTTGTGATGAGCCGTTCTATCGCTGGTTGGCAGAACATATGCCGCAGCTGCAGGCCCGAGAAGAGGGCCCCCTGGCAGAAGCCATTGAACGTAGCTGCGCGATCAAAGCGGATGTGGTGGCGGCCGATGAGCGTGAGGGAGGGGTTCGGGCCATTCTCAATCTCGGCCATACCTTCGGCCACGCGATCGAAACCGCGCAGGGATACGGTGAGTGGCTGCATGGTGAGGCCGTAGCCGCGGGAATGGTTCTGGCGCTGCAACTTTCGGCCCGGCGTGGCGCCGTGCAGGATTCTGATGTGCAAGAGCTGGTGGAACTGCTGCGGCAGGTGCACCTGCCTACTGAAGCACCTGAGACAATGGCGGCGAGCGAATTCCTGAGTCTCATGCTGCGCGACAAGAAAGTCATCGATGGCAGGCTGCGCCTGGTATTACTGGATGCCATTGGCAGCGCCGTCGTCGCTGATGATGTCGATGCGGAGGAGATCACCCAACTCATAGGCTAAAACCTGTCGGAAATGTTACAGTCGCCCGAGTGCGACAAATCTAGTCGGAAATGTAAATTTGTCGCATTTCTCGCATCTGTGTAAAATAGCCGGCCCGCTCGCGGATCAGTCCCCGATCTGAGCGGTAGACCCCTTGTAACTTGCTGTTTTAAAAAAGCTTTTTTGGAACCACTATGACTCAAGGCCTGTATAGACCTGATGAGTTCCGCGATAACTGCGGCTTTGGATTAATCGCCCACACGACTGGCGAGGCGAGTCATCGCCTGTTGCAGACCGCGATCGAGTCGCTGACCTGCATGACACATCGCGGCGGTATCGCTGCAGATGGTAAGACCGGCGACGGTTGCGGCCTGCTAATTCAGATGCCCGGTAGCTTTATGCGCGCTGTGGCCGCCGAGCACTTTGGCAGTGAATTGTCTGATAACTTCGGTGTTGGCATGCTGTTCCTCAGCACTAACTCTGATCAGGCCGCTGAAGAGCGCCAGGTCATGGAGCAGGTGCTGGCTGACCAGGGCCTTAATGTGGTTGGCTGGCGTGCAGTGCCTATCGACAGCAGTGTACTGGGCGAGATTGCATTAGAGACATTGCCGCAGATCGAGCAGGTCTTTATCGATGCCCCTGGCGTGGACGCCGATACTCTTTCCACGCGTTTGTTTGTGGCCCGGCGCAAGGCTGAGATTGCGCTGGAGTCTCACGAAGACTTTTATATATGCAGCTTATCCGGTCGAGTCATGTCCTATAAGGGCCTGATGATGCCGGTAGACCTGCCACAGTTTTACCCGGATCTGGGTGACGAGCGACTGGAAACGGCTATTTGTGTGTTTCACCAGCGCTTCTCTACCAACACCATGCCGCGCTGGCCCTTGGCCCAGCCCTTCCGCATGCTGGCCCACAATGGTGAGATCAACACCATTGAGGGCAACCGCAACTGGGCCGACGCGCGCTCAGCGCTGTTTAGAACCGAAAAGCTGCCGAATATTGCCGAGATCGCACCGCTGGTAAATCGCACGGGTTCCGACTCCTCCAGTCTCGACAATATGCTCGACCTGTTGCGCACGGGCGGTGTCGACATGCTGCGCGCGCTGCGTCTGCTTATTCCGCCGGCCTGGCAGAACCTCGAGAACATGGACCCTGACCTGAAGGCGTTCTACGAGTATTACTCCATGCACATGGAGCCCTGGGACGGCCCCGCTGGTATCGTGTTGACCGACGGGCGTTACGCCGCCTGTCTGTTGGATCGCAATGGCCTGCGTCCGGCGCGCTGGGTGAAAACCCGTGACGGCTTTATCACCCTGGCATCTGAAATCGGCACCTACGATTACAAACCCGAAGACGTGGTTGAAAAAGGCCGGGTCGGCCCGGGCCAGATGCTGGTGGTGGATACTGAGACCGGTGAGCTACTGCGCACGGCGGACGTCGACAACCTGCTCAAGAATCGACATCCGTACAAGCAGTGGTTGCGGGAAAACTCGCGTCGGATCGAAGGTACCTTTGCCGATGAGCATGATCCGGAAGTGCCCGCAGATGAATTGGCGGCCTATTCCAAGATGTTCCAGGTGAGCTTCGAGGAACGCGATCAGGTACTGCGTCCACTGGCTGAATCGGGCAATGAGGCCGTAGGTTCTATGGGCGATGACACGCCGATGGCGGTGCTGTCGAAGCAGCAACGATCGCTCTACGACTACTTCCGACAAAAATTTGCCCAGGTGACCAATCCGCCGATCGACCCCCTGCGCGAGGCGATCGTCATGTCTCTAGAGACCGACCTGGGCCGAGAGCAAAATATCTTTCACGAGGGGCCCGAGCACGCAGAGCGTATTATTCTCAGTTCGCCGGTGCTGTCTGTCGCCAAGTTTAACAAGCTGTTGGAGCTGGACGACGAGAACTTCGCATCGACCACGCTAGACCTGGCGTACGACCCGGAGCAGCACAGCCTGCAGGAGGCGATCGACCTGCTGACGCTGCGCGCCGCTGCCGCGGTGCGCGACGGCAAGATCATCCTGGTGCTCTCCGACCGCAATATTGTGCCGGGCTATCTGCCGATACACAGTCTGCTGGCAACCGGTGCAGTGCATCACAGCCTGATCAAGGCAGGACTGCGCTGTCACGCCAATATCGTGGTGGAAACCGCCTCGGCGCGCGATTCTCATCAGATTGCCTGTCTGCTGGGTTTTGGCGCAACTGCGATCTACCCCTACCTGGCTTACAGCGTGCTGAGCGACCTGATTCGCAGCGGCGAGCTGCTGGGCGAGCCCAGCCGTTGCTACAAAAACTATCGCAAGGGCATTAACAAGGGCCTGCTGAAAATCATGTCCAAGATGGGCATATCCGCCGTGAGTAGTTACCGTGGAGCGCAGCTATTCGAGGCGGTGGGCCTGTCGCGCGAGGTGGTTAATCGCTGCTTCTGGGGCGTCAGCAGCCGTATCGAAGGTACCGGCTTCGAGCAGCTTGAAGCTGATCAGAAGATTCTGGCGAAACGCGCGTGGACCAAGCGCAAAACCGTGGAGCAGGGCGGTCTGCTTAAGTATGTGCACGGCCAGGAATACCACGCCTTTAATCCCGACGTGGTTAAAGAGTTACACCAGGCAGTTAACAGCGGTGACTACGCCGACTGGCAGGTGTATGCGAATACCGTAAACCAACGACCGGTCGCAACCCTGCGCGATTTGTTGTCGTTGAAGGAAGCGCCCGAAGCCCTACCGCTTGATCAGGTGGAGCCCATCGAGAGCATATTGCCGCGTTTTGATTCCGCCGGTATGTCTCTGGGTGCATTGAGTCCTGAGGCCCATGAGGCGCTCGCCACCGCGATGAACCGCATGGGTGCACGTTCCAATTCCGGAGAGGGTGGTGAAGACCCAGTGCGCTACGGCACGGAGCGCACCTCCAAGATCAAGCAGATTGCTTCGGGTCGATTTGGTGTGACCCCGCATTACCTGGTGAATGCAGAAGTGCTGCAAATCAAGGTGGCCCAGGGTGCCAAGCCCGGAGAAGGCGGCCAGCTGCCTGGTGGTAAGGTGAATAAGCTCATCGCTCGCCTGCGCCACTCGGTACCGGGTGTCACACTGATTTCTCCACCCCCGCACCATGATATCTACTCCATCGAGGATCTGGCTCAGCTCATCTTCGATCTCAAGCAGGTGAATCCGGACGCCCTGGTGTCAGTGAAGCTCGTCTCCGAACCGGGTGTGGGCACGATCGCCGCCGGTGTCACCAAGGCCTATGCGGATCTGATTACCATCAGCGGTTACGACGGCGGCACCGCCGCGAGTCCGCTAACCTCGATTCGCTATGCCGGCTCCCCCTGGGAGCTGGGCCTGTCAGAAGTTCAACAGACCCTGCGTGGGAACCAGTTGCGTGGCAAGGTGCGGGTGCAAACCGACGGTGGCCTGAAAACCGGCCTGGACGTGATCAAGGCCGCTATTTTGGGTGCGGAAAGCTTCGGTTTCGGCACCGCGCCGATGGTGGCCCTGGGTTGTAAGTACCTGCGTATTTGTCATCTCAATAACTGTGCTACAGGTGTTGCGACCCAGAATCAGCGGCTGCGTGACGACCATTTCGAAGGCACGGTAGAGATGGTGATGAACTTCTTCACCTTCGTCGCCACCGAAACCCGGGAATGGATGGCGCGACTCGGTGTTCGCTCACTGGACGAACTAATTGGCCGGACCGACCTGCTGGAAGTGCTGCCTGGCGCCACCGAGAAGCAGTCGCGATTGGATCTCGCCCCGATTCTCTACAAAGATCCGCAGGCTGAAGGCCAGCCGGAGTACTGTGTGGTTGAGTCTAATGATCCTTTCGATCAGGGTGAGAAAGCCGAGGCAATGGTGTCGGCGATACTACCCGCCATCGAGGCAAAGTCAGGCGGCGAGTACGAATTTACGGTGACCAACTGCGACCGTTCGATCGGTGCACGCCTGTCGGGTGAAATCGCGCGCCGTCACGGCAACCTCGGTATGTGCGATGCGCTCGTTAAGCTGCGTCTAACCGGTACTGCGGGCCAGAGCTTTGGTGTTTGGAATGCCGGCGGCCTGGAGATGTACCTGGAAGGCGATAGCAACGACTACGTCGGCAAAGGCATGGCCGGTGGCAAGCTGGTGATTTACCCGCCACGGGTGAGCAGTTTTGAGTCTCGCCACACCGCCATAATAGGTAATACCTGTCTCTATGGTGCCACTGGCGGCAAGCTGTTCGCTGCAGGAATCGCAGGTGAGCGTTTTGCAGTGCGCAATTCCGGTTGTCACGCGGTGGTAGAGGGCGCCGGTGATCACTGCTGTGAGTACATGACCGGCGGCAATATCACCGTACTGGGCAAGACCGGCATTAACTTCGGCGCTGGCATGACCGGTGGCTTTGCTTACGTGCTGGACGAGGACCGCGGCTTCATCGATCGCTACAATAGTGAACTGGTCGAGATCCATCGCATCAGCACCGAGACCTTCGAACCCTACTGGCACCACCTGCGAGCCAATATCCAGGAGTTCACCGAGGAAACCGGTTCAGCCTGGGGGCAGGAGTTGCTCGACAATTTTGACGACTATATCGGCAAGTTCTGGTTGGTGAAGCCCAAGGCGGCAGATCTCGACCGACTGCTGTCTCGCTTGCGCAATACGGATTGATGTTATGAGTGAACGCCTGGCGAATGATTTTCAGTTCATCGAGGTCGAGCGTATCGACCCCGACAAAAAGGCCCTGCATACCCGCAAAACCGAGTATGTGGAGATCTACGAGCAGTTCAAGCCGACCCAGGTAGCGGGACAAGCCCATCGCTGCCTCGAGTGCGGCAACCCCTACTGTGAATGGAAGTGCCCCGTGCACAACTTCATTCCCAATTGGTTGAAGCTGATCTCCGAAGGCAATATTTTCGAGGCCGCTGAGCTGAGCCACCAAACCAATACCTTGCCTGAAGTGTGTGGACGCATCTGTCCGCAGGACCGTCTCTGCGAAGGTGCCTGTACCCTGGATGATGGCTTTGGCGCTGTGACCATCGGTTCTGCCGAGAAGTACATTACCGATACCGCACTGGCCATGGGTTGGCGACCGGATATGTCTGAGGTGGTAGCCACCGATAAGAAAGTCGCCATTATCGGGGCCGGTCCTGCCGGTTTGGGCTGCGCCGATGTGCTGGTGCGCGCCGGCGTTAAGCCGGTACTGTTTGACCGCTATCCTGAAATTGGCGGCCTGCTCACCTTTGGCATTCCCGAGTTCAAGCTTGAAAAAGAAGTGATGGTGCGCCGCCGCGAGGTGTTTGAGGGCATGGGCATGGAGTTCCGTCTCAACATCGAAGTCGGCGTTGATGTGACCATGGACGAGTTGCTGGATGAGTACGATGCGGTGTTCCTGGGTATGGGAACCTACAAGTACATGAAGGGTGGCTTCCCCGGCGAAGGCATGACAGGTGTCTACGAAGCGCTGCCTTATCTGGTGGGCAACGTGAATCACAATCTTGGTTTTGAGCAGCCCGAAGATGCCTATGTAAATCTGCAAGGTAAACGCGTCGTGGTGCTTGGCGGTGGTGATACCGCGATGGACTGCGTGCGCACAGCCGTCCGCCAGCAGGCAACGTCGGTGACCTGCGCCTATCGTCGCGACGAAGAGAACATGCCAGGATCGCGGCGCGAAGTGAAAAACGCGAAAGAGGAAGGCGTGGTCTTTCTTTACAACCGTCAGCCCATCGAGATTGTCGGTGACGAGAACGGCGTAACGGGTGTGAAAGTGGTGGAAACCCGCCTGGGTGAGCCCGGCGAAGATGGCCGTCGCCGCCCGGAGCCGATCGAAGGCAGCGAGCAGATATTGCCCGCCGATGCAGTCGTCATCGCCTTTGGTTTCCAACCCGACCCGCCCGAATGGCTGGGCGCTAACGGCGTGCAGACCAATGACTGGGATGGCGTTATTGCCGAGGAAGAGCAGGAGTTTAAGTTTCAGACCACCAACCCGAAGGTCTTCGCGGGCGGCGACATGGTGCGCGGTTCTGACCTCGTGGTGACAGCGATCTGGGAAGGTCGTCAGGCCGCTGAAGGCATTCTCGATTATCTGGAGGTCTGATGGCCGAGCTAAAGAATGACCGTTTCTTGCGCGCCTTGATGCGTGAAAGCGTCGATCGCACACCCATCTGGATGATGCGCCAGGCGGGTAGATATCTGCCCGAGTATCGCGCTACCCGCGCCGACGCCGGCTCTTTTCTCGATCTCTGTAAAAACGCGGAACTCGCCTGTGAAGTGACAATGCAGCCATTGCGGCGCTACCCCATGGATGCGGCCATCCTGTTCTCCGATATTCTCACGGTACCCGATGCCATGGGCCTGGGATTACACTTCGTCGAGGGCGAAGGGCCGCAGTTCCATAAGCCGGTGCGCACGGAGGCCGATGTCGCCGCGCTTTCCGTTGTCGATTCTGCAACAGATCTCGATTACGTGATGAATGCGGTGCGCACCATTCGCGCGGAGCTGAGTGGTGCCGTGCCGCTAATAGGTTTTTCTGGTTCTCCCTGGACACTGGCGACCTACATGGTCGAGGGGAAGGGCTCCCGAGATTTCGCCAAGGTTAAGACCATGGCGTTCAACCAGCCTGACAGCATGCACCAGTTGCTGTCCGTGTTGGCAGATTCCGTTGCCGATTACCTACGCTGCCAGATCGAAGCCGGTGCCCAGGCAGTTCAGATTTTCGATACCTGGGGTGGGGCGCTCAGTGCCGCCGCCTACCGCGAATTTTCTCTCGACTATATGCGTCGTGTGGTGGAGCAGTTACCGCGCGCAGCAGAGGGGCGGCGTGTGCCGGTGATTCTGTTTACCAAGAACGGGGGACTGTGGCTGGACGCGATGGCCGATACCGGCGCGGACTGTCTGGGTCTCGATTGGACCATGGATATCGGGGTTGCGCGCGGCCTGGTGGGTGATCGTGTTGCGCTGCAGGGCAATATGGATCCGGCGTTACTGCGCGCCTCGCCGGCACGAATTCGGGAAGAGGTGGCCTCGATTCTAGAAAGCTTCGGCTCCGGTGATGGCCATATTTTCAACCTCGGTCATGGCATCACGCCTGATATTAACCCGGATCACGTCACCGCATTTGTCGATGCGGTGCAGGAACTGTCTCCCGCCTATCACGCGTGACGGGCGTTAAATGCCGTCGCCGCAGCTAAAGCCGTGGTCCATATCCAGCGCTGGCTGGTCTGACGTCGGTCTACCCACGACCTTCGCAGGTACACCGGCTACCGTCGTGTGAGGCGGCACGTCTTCTAGCACGACACTGCCCGCGCCGACTTTGGCACCGTCGCCGATTCGGATATTGCCGAGTATTTTCGCGCCTGCGCTGATCAACACACCGTCGCCCACCTTGGGATGGCGGTCGCCTTCTTCCTTGCCCGTGCCGCCCAGCGTCACTGACTGGAGAATCGAGACATTATTACCTACCACGGCGGTTTCGCCGATGACCAGCCCGGTGGCGTGGTCGAGCATGATGCCCTGGCCCAGTTTTGCCGCTGGATGCACATCGACACCAAATTTACTGGAGACCCGGTTTTGTAAGAACAATGCCAGCGACTCGCGACCGTTATTCCACAGGCAGTGGGAGACACGCTGGGTTTGCAGCGCATGGAAGCCTTTAAAGTACAGAAACGGCACCGCGAGACTGTTGCAGGCAGAGTCGCGCTCTTCCACGGCCAGCAAGTCGGCGCGAATCGCCTTGCCGATATCGGTGCAGGAGAGGAACGATTCCTCTATCACTTCTTTGAGCATCAGCGAAGATGCCGTGGGGCTGTCCAATTGGCTGGCCAGGTGGAAGCTGAGGGCAGCCTCCAGGTTGCCGTGATTGAGAATCGTGGCATGCAGAAAACTGGCGAGCATAGGCTCTGCCGCCACTTCCTCTTCGGTCTCCCGGCGAATGCGGTCCCAAACGGGGTCTATTTTTACCTGGTCCATTTTCCCTACCTCCCGATTGCCTATCGGTCCTGGGTGGACGCGCTATTGTCTCCCAGGGAACACTGACAGCGCCAGAGCGCGTGATCACTGTGTAAATATTTACGCTCGAACAGGCTGATGGGTTGTTCGGGCCTTATCTGGTCGATATGGGGGTTGTAACCGGCGACTACAAGGGCCAGGCCAAATTCTTCGACATAGACCTGCCAATTACTGCGCAGTTCTACGCGACCCCCCAGGCGGAGCAAGCACGGGAACGCCGCTGATCCTTGCACGCGTCGCTGCAGGTGCCCCGGCTTTGGCCAGGGGTTGGGATAGAACAGGTAGTGGGCGCTGAGTGACCAACCCGCGTCTGCCGCTAGTTGCCAGAATCCGTAGCAGTCCGCTTGCAGCAGCAAGTAGTTGCTGCGCGCTGAATCCTCATGCCGGTTCAATCGGTGTGCGGATTTGTCGACGCCGATTACCAGCGCCTCAGGGTGTTGTCGAGCCAGCACCGCCGTACTCATGCCCGTGCCGCAGAAAGAGTCCAGAACCAGAGGGCGCTCGCCGGATTCCGCCTGGTCCCGCACCGACTCGAATGCGGTTCGCGTGTGCTCGGCAATGCGATGCTCACCCGTTCCGGCGAGATGCTTGCGCACCAGTGCACCGAGGCGAGCGTGTGGCGCCTTCTGGCTGCTGGTGACAGCTCTGGAGTTTCCCTCTGGGGAGTCTGAATCACTCATGCTGGGTCGGGTTTGAACTTACCTGGTGGCCCTGCCATGATACGGCCCTCTCGAGGTGACGACAAAGCATGCGCAAGGATCTACGGCCTTATTGGGTTAAAAAGCTCTATCTTCGTTTCCGGCACTGGTATGCAGAACACTTTCTGCGCCCGGCCTGCGATTACCTGGGCGATCACCATACGATCATGTGTCCCTGGTATGTCTCCTTTTCCGGCCCCAATATTCGCATCGGTAAATGCGCCACGATCATCGGCGAACCAGCGGCACGGGTGAAGTTGGGTGTGTGGGGTCGAGAGGAACATACCGGCCGGATTGAGGTGGGAGACTATGTGCTGATTTCACCGGGTACGCGTATTAGCGCCTCTGATGAGATTGTTATCGGCAATAGCGTGATGATGGCCAATGGGGTCTACATCACGGATTCTGACTGGCACGGTATATACGACCGCACCGAGCGCGATCCTAATCCCGCACCGGTTCATATCAAGGACAATGCCTGGCTGGGCGACCACTCGCTGATCCTCAAGGGTGTCACGGTGGGTGAAAACAGCATCGTCGCGGCGCAGGCCGTTGTGAGTAAAGACGTACCCGACAATGTGATCGTGGCGGGTAACCCCGCTCGCGTTGTAAAGGAGTTGGATCCGGAGAAAGGGTTCAAGACTCGCGCCGATTACTTCGCTGATCCCGTTGCGCTTGAGCGTTTCTTCAACCAGGTCGAGCGCGACCACCTCGGCAAAAACGGGTTTTTTAACTGGGTCCGCGCCAAGCTATTTCCCACGACGCGAGACTAGAATAATTGCAATGGCGGCTCGTCGAACACCGCCAACTGTTCGCGCAGTTCGAGAATGTGATCAGACCAGTAGCGGTTGTCGTTAAACCACGGAAAGGCGTGCGGGAAGGCGGGGTCCGACCAGCGACGGCCCAGCCAGGCGGCGTAGTGCATCATGCGCATGGTTCTCAGCGACTCCACAAGGCGCAGCTCAGCGGGATTAAAATCGCAGAACTCTTCGTAACCTTCCAGTAACTCGCTCAACTGCCATAGCTGATTGCTACGTTCGCCACTCAGAAACATCCACAGATCCTGTATCGCTGGTGCGCTGCGACAATCATCCAGATCTACGAAATGCGCAATATCGTCGCGCCACAGAATGTTACCCACGTGGCAATCGCCATGAACGCGAATGTCGGTGACTCCCTGGTAAGTCTCCCTAAGACGTGCAACCAGGTCTTCTGCCAGCGATACGTAAGCCGTTCTTAATTCAAGTGGCAGGAAATGCTCCGCGAGAAACTGGTAGCTCGCCTCCGCCATACTTTCAACATTCAACCCCTGGCGATGCTGGAAGCGGGTCGCTTTGCCGACCGCGTGCATGCGTCCGAGAGTTCGGCCCAGCACCAGCAAACTATCGGGGTTATCGAGCTCGGGTGGGTGACCGCCGCGACGCGGAAACAGAGCGAATAGAAAGTCCCCGTATTCGTGCAAGCTCTGGCCGTTGTCCGCACGCCAGGGAGATACGACTGAGATCTCAGCCTCCTCCAGTTCGAAGGTAAAATCGTGCTCTTCCTGGATTTGCTCGCGGCTCCAGCGCTGTGGCCGGTAGAACTTCGCGATCACAGGGTCAGCGTCTTCCAGTCCTACCTGATAGACGCGATTCTCGTAGCTGTTGAGTGCAAGCAGCCGAGCGTCGGTCAGAAAACCCAGGCTATCCACCGCCTCCATAACCCATTCCGGCGTCAGGCTGTCGTAGGGGTGGCCAGACTGATCACTACTCATGCAATAGTTTCTCCGAGCAGCGCGACGCTCTTAATTTGTGCGTACACGGTCATGCCCTCACGCAAGTTGAGACGATCGATGGACTTGCGGGTGAGTCGGGCGAGCAGAAACTGTTGGCCTAATTGGAGCCTTACCAGGCTGCGGCTCTGGGCGCCGGGTTCGATCTCAGCCACCGTGCACCGAAGTACATTGAGGATGCTGGTCTGGCCGGGTGGTTCCAGGCACAGACTGACGTCGCGCGCTGGTATGCGCAAACGACTAATGCTGCCCTGGGCGGCGTCGGTGTGGGCGATAAATAAGGTTTGACCCTCGAGTTCCAGCTCGCTCAAACCATAGGCAAGGTCATGTTGACTCAGTGTCGCCTCGACGATGGCGGCTGCCTGTTCTTCGTGAGCGATCGCCAGTTCCAGGCGCGAAGACAAGTCGACCGTGCTGCCTTCCGCGATAATTTTGCCGGCTTCCATCACCAGCAAGCGATCCGCGAGTTGTGCCAGCTCTTCCATGCTGTGACTGACATATACCATTGGTATGGCAAGCTCCCGGTTGATGGTCTGCAGATGCTGCATAATCTCTTGTCGACTGGTGAGATCGATATTGGCCAGTGGCTCATCCAATAGCAGCAATACTGGGCTGTTGAGCAGGCTGCGAGCGATGGCTACTCGCTGTTGCTGCCCGCGCGAGAGTTCGCTAATGCCCCGTTCTAAAAAAGGTTCCAATGCTAGCCACTGGCATACCTGCTGGAGGCTGGGCCCGCCGACGCGATGGCATCGCTGCAGAGCGAAATTGAGATTGCCGCGTACGCTTAGGTGCGGAAACAGCTGCGCATCCTGGAAGACGACACCGATGCCTCGTTGCTCGGTAGGCAGATGGCGCGCCGGTGCCTGCCAGCAGTCTTCATTCAGGTAAACCTCGGTGCTGCTCGCCACATCGAGCAGGCCGGCCAGGCAATACAGCAAACTGGTCTTACCGCAGCCACTGGGGCCGTAAATACCGGTGACACCTTGCAGGGGTATGGACGTATCGACATCCAGCAGAAAATCCTCGCCGCGCTGGCATTGAATTTTGGCCGCCAACTCATTCATGCGCGCACTCGCCAGGAGCCGCCGTTGCTGCGATAGAGCAAAAACAGCATAAGGAAGGAGAACAGCATTAAGCCCGCTGCCATTTGATGGGCGCTGTCGTAATTAAGCGCCTCCACCTGATCATAGAGCGCGATCGATAGCACCTGGGTTTCTCCGGGTATGTTGCCGCCAATCATCAGGACGACGCCGAATTCGCCGACGGTGTGGGCGAAGCCCAGGCTGCCCGCGGCGATAAATGCGCGCCGGGACATCGGCAGAATCACATTCAGCCAGCGGTCTCCTGGGCCCGCACCCAGGGTCGCCGCTGCATCCAGGACGCCCTTCGGTAACTGTTGAAAGGCGGTTTGCAGCGGCTGTACCACGAAAGGAAGGGAATAGAAAAAAGATCCGATCACCAGTGCGGAGAAACTAAACGCCAGAGGCTGGCCGGTGATCGATTGCCAGGTCTGCCCCAGTGAGGAGTCAGGCGCGAAGGCAATGAGCAAATAAAACCCGAGCACGGTGGGGGGCAATACCAACGGCAAAGCGACCACCGCCTCGATGGCGGCGCCGACCACGCTGCGCTGTCGTGCAAGCCACCACGCTAAGGGTGTGCCCAGCAGAATCAGCCAGAAAGTGGTGACGGCCGCCAGCTTTAGCGTCAGCCATGTGACCGAGCCAAGCTCAACCATTCTCTCTCACCGTGCGATAGCCGTGCTGTCGAATGACGCTGCGGGCCTCAGTGGATAGCAGAAAATCCAGAAAGGCACGTGATGCTGCTGGATATTGCGTAGATTTCAGCACCACCGCCTGTTGCAACAACGGCGGATGGAGTTCGCTTCCCACGGGAATATAGCGTTCTGGGTTGAAGGAAAGCCCCACCAGCGCCGCGTCAACCGCGCCGCTGTGCCACATCTGGAATGCCTGGCCGACATTGCCGGCACGTACCAGCCTGGCGCTGGCGGCCAGCGGATAAGAAGTTAGCAGTGCCTGAGCCGCTCTGCCGTAGGGTGCATGGAGCGGGTTGGCGATGGCCAGGCTCAGGCTGTCGCTGCCTAGCAAATGCGCCAGACCTTGTTTTGCCTGAGGCGCCCGACCCGCAGAATAGGCGAGCACCAGCTGGCCTACAGCGTAGGTTTTCCTGCGTCGATCCAGAACCAGGTCGCGCTCTACCAGCAAAGTGGGCCGTTCACTATCGGCTGCCAGAAACACATCGAACGGTGCGCCATTAATCACCTGGTTATAAATCACGCCTGTCGATGCCGAACTAATCTTGATCGAGTGGCCGCTATTGGTTTCGAAGCGGTCTGCCAGCTCCAGCAGCGTCGCCCGAAAATTAGCGGCCGTGGCCACGCGTAGCGTCGCCGCCTGGCTGAGTGTGGTGGCCAGCAGCGAGATCAGGATCAGGCCTGTTTTCAGCACGTTGCAGCTACTCCGCGGCGTTCCGTGTTGGGTGAAGGCCGGATAGTACCAGCTATGCGGCTGGCGAATACACAGTCTGCCTACCGGGCTCGAGCGTGCGAGCACACACCCACAGTTCAACTTCGGCGGCGCCGGCGGCGAGTAGCGCCTCCGCTATAGCATTGGCGGTTGAACCGGTGGTCAGTACATCATCCACAATGGCCACCCGGCAGTTTTCCGGCAACGCTCTGCATAGGAATACGTGGTTGAGATTTTGTCGGCGCGCCTGTGCCGACAAGCCAGCCTGGGGCGCCGTGGCACGGATTTTTCGGCACAAGCCTGACTCAACGCGCAGATCGAACTCTTCGAGAAGAGGGTGCCTGGACAGCGCTTGCGCCAGTAAGCTGGCCTGGTTGAAGCCGCGTCGTACGCGTCGCCACCAGTGCAGCGGTGCCGGCACCAGGAAATTGGGTTGTGGTGAGCGCTGCAGGTGATGGCGAATAGGCGAAGCCATCAATTGTGCCAGTACGCTTGCAACACGCGTATCACGCCCGAACTTCAACCGCGTGATGAGCTCTGAAATTGGCATGGTATAGGGGTGGGGCGCGATGGCGCGAACAAACGCGGGTGGCTGACGCTGGCAGTTACCGCAAATTAGCACACCATCGGTATCAGCCAGGGGCAGGGCGCAGCGAGAACAGGCGGCTGGGATGAGGGGCAAATCAGCCTGGCAGGCCATACAAATGGGCGTTGTGCCCGCGCAGCGCATGTTGCAGAACACGCAGTGGTTTGGGGCCAACCCATCGAGCAAGGCACCCGCGATTTTGCTCGCTGTACTAGCCACAAATTGCTTCCTTCGGGGCGTTTTTTTGTCCCACAGCCGTCCAATTACCTTAGCGTGCGCGGCTTTGCGTGGGTGTGCCTTTTGTTGACAAATTCGGGCAATTATTGCACTATGTGAACACTGCACACATAGCGACGACCCCTGTCCTGGGGTGTCCAGATTCCGTTTATTGAGAGGTAATCATGCCTGAGTACAAAGTACCCCAGCGCGATATCCAGTTTGTCATGAATGAATTGCTGGATTCAGAAGGTCTCTACAAGACCCTGCCCGGTTGCGAAGAAGCGACCGAGGACATGCTCAACGCGATTGTTGGCGAAGCGGCCAAGTTCTGTGAAGAAGTTTTGGCTCCGCTCAATCAGAGTGGCGACGAAGAAGGCTGTCAGTGGAGCCCCGAAGGGGTTAAGACACCTGAAGGCTTCAAAGAGGCCTATCAGCAGTACGTTGAAAATGGCTGGCCGTCACTGGCAGCGCCCGAAGAGAATGGCGGCCAGGGTATGCCCAATCTGCTGGGCGTCATCATGAATGAACTGACCGGCACCGCGAACTGGTCCTGGGGAATGTACCCCGGCCTGTCTCACGGCGCTCTCAAGACCGTGGAAGCCCACGGCAGCCCGGAACAAAAAGACACCTATCTGGGTAAGCTGGTCAGCGGTGAGTGGACCGGCACCATGTGCCTGACCGAATCGCATTGTGGTTCTGACCTTGGATTGCTCAAGACCAAGGCCGAACCCGATGTGGATGGCAGCTACCGAATCACCGGCACCAAGATCTTCATTTCTGCAGGTGAGCACGATATGGCGGATAACATCGTGCACATCGTGTTGGCGCGTCTGCCAGACGCCCCCGCAGGTACCAAGGGCATTTCCCTGTTTATCGTGCCCAAGTTCATCGTTAATGAAGATGGCAGTGTTGGTGAGCGGAACAGTGTGAACTGTGGTTCCATCGAGAAGAAGATGGGCATCAAGGCCTCTGCTACCTGTGTCATGAACTTTGAAGACGCCAAGGGCTACCTGATTGGCCCGCCCAACAAGGGCCTGGCCTGTATGTTTACCTTTATGAACACGGCGCGTCTGGGTACTGTAAGTACCCCGTAAAATAGCGCCACTCATACGTAGAAATTTCTATAAACTAACGTGATAGGAGTTTTTACATATGCGCAAATCGAAGTTCAGCGAAACGCAGATTGTGGCGTTTCTCAAACAAGCAGAAAGCGGAGTGCCGGTTCCGGACATATGTCGAGAGCATGGCATTGGACTCAGCACCTTTTACAAGTGGCGCTCTAAGTACGGTGGAATGGAAGCCTCCGATGTACGGCGGCTCAAGGAACTTGAAGAAGAGAACCGCAAGCTCAAGCAGATGTATGCCGATCTCAGCCTGAAGAGTCAGATGCAGGAAGAGATCATAAAAAAGCTTTAGGGCCAGTCCATCGTCGGCAGTGGGTTGATCGTTTGCGCAAGGATTACCCTGTCAGCATTCGAGCGGCCTGTGGTGCAGCCGCGCTAAGTCGCACGGCGTATTACTACACGCCCAAGCGAGTAGATGATAGTGAGCTGATTGATGCGTTGCTGGCCTTGGTTGAGAAGCACCCTCGCTGGGGTTTTCCAAAGCTGTGTAAGCGGCTCAGAGCGTTGGGTAAACGTTGGAATCACAAACGGATTTACCGTGTTTATATGGAGTTAAAACTGAATATACGGCGTAAAGTAAAACGCAGGATACCGAATAGGAATCCGTTGCCATTGCGCGTTCCTAGATCAGCCAATATCTGTTGGTCGATGGATTTTATGAGCGATACCTTGCGTCACGGTCATCGGTTTCGCACGTTCAATGTGGTTGATGATTTCAATCGAGAAGTGTTAGCGATAGATATCAATTCGGGCATTACTACGGAGCGAGTGATACATACATTAGATCGTATTGCAGCCTGGCGAGGCTATCCCGCTATTATCAGGGTTGATAATGGCCCTGAATTTACATCAGGGGCGTTGGCTGAATGGGCGCAAGCGCATGGAATTCAGATCGATTTCATCAAGCCCGGCAAGCCTTACCAAAATGGATTTATCGAACGTTTTAATCGCACGTATCGAGAGGAAGTATTGGACTTATATCTGTTCGAGACATTGCAGGAAGTTCGAGAGATCACGGATGACTGGATCGTGTTGTATAACCATGAACGACCCCATGATGGATTGAACGATATGACACCCGTTCAATACCGAGAAGTGGCTTAATTTTTCTATGAATGGGTGGTTAGCTGTTTGGGGTATTTACACGCTCACCTCCCGGGCCAATCATGTTGTTGACCGGGCCGAAGGGATTGCTGCGCATGATTTTGGGGATTGAGTTGGGCACAGGCTGGCCGCCGTTGGCTTCTGCGATGGCATTTGCTTTGCCTATCGATTCGCCCAAGGCGTCAGCGGTCTTTTCTTCCGCGATTACGTGCAGGGGCCAGGTAAGCGACTGCATGAAACCGCGACCGCTGCGCACAATATCAACCGCATCGCGCGCCGCCTGCCCCATAGACTTGGCGCTGCTCATGACCTTGCCCAGGCTACGTGCGTCAGCCATCAGAGAATCTCGTTGTGCTCGCATTTCGGTGAGTAAGGGATCGAACCCAAAGCATTCACTGGCCAGGTCCTGGCGACTGATCTCGGCCATAGTAGCCAGAAGCCCGCGATGATCTGGAAAATCGAACGATAGGAAGTCGCGCCGTGCCGCCTGCGGTATCAGCTTCAGCGTTACCGAGGTTTTAATACCCAGCGCGCCGCTATCGCAGCAAAATAGACCGGTGAGATCCGGGCCGAAGTGGCGAAAGAAGGGTAGGGCATTTGATTGTACGGCGGATCCCGTATTGAGCAGTTCGCCGCTGGCGAGTGCTACCTGCAGAGCAATAACGGAGTCAGCCGTGCTTCCGTGCCGAGTGCCACCCCAGAAAATACTATTCTGGGACAGGCTGCCACCCACCGTGGCGTAGCGACCCGACAGAGGGCCCCAGAACGGGGTGCGCAGCCCCGTTGGTTGAAGCACGTCATGCAAGTTCGACCAGGTGCAGCCCGCTTGCACGGTCACCGACAAATCTTCCTCGTTCACTTCGAGCACCGAATTCATGCGGCTTGAACAGAGAACGAGTCCGGGCTGTTCCAGCGTATAGGCGGCGGTGTAAGACATGCCGCCGCCCCTGGGTGCGATCGGTACACCGGCACCGGCCGCAGCGCGAATAACACTGCAAACCTGCTCGCTGGTTGATGGCCGGACTACGGCAAGTGCAACGGCACCCTTGCGCCAGATATCCTGCGAGTACAGTGCCCTGGTGCTGTGATCCAGCAGCACGTGCTCGTCTCCAAGGCTGCTTTGCAGCTGTGTTATCAGTGCCTTGGACTGGTCTGGTGAGGTCATGCGGAGCCCTCTGTATACGGCCTATTCATTCTATGAACCTGACACAAAAATGAAATAGTTGCTGCTATTTAAAAGCGTTTGCTTTAAACTGGTCGGCCCACTTAAAGAAGTAGAAAAAGATGGCATCTAAGAAAAGAGGGCAGGCAGCCCCGGTTGAAACCAGTGCATCCATCGCCGAACAAACGGCGGCGTTTCTGAAGTCTGGTGGAAAGGTAGAACAGGTCCCCCGTGGCGTTAGCGGTCAAACCAGCTTAACAGCGCGCAAGCACATCACTATCAGCAGCAAGTAGAACGCTTTCTTAAACAATTCCGATTGTTCCAGTAGTTCGTCGGCGCCGAGCAATGCATTGGTGTCGCTCAGCTCCAGCATAGTCCCCGCATAATTTGCGGTTTGTCCCTCGTCAGCAATATGGGCGAGGAGGGCTTTTGCGCCGGGAATAAACTGATGCAACAGCGCTACCGGGAACAAGGCTATTCGATAGTTAAGTGACAGCATCTCGCCGGTACTTTTCACGGGTGAGTGACCACCCTCGACTAGATTGTGCACCAGCGGTACGCGATTACCGAAGCGAGAGCCTATCTCGCGCATTTGCTCGATTGTCTGTGGCGCCTCGATAAACAGCAAGTCTGCGCCGGCCTCCATATACAGTTGTGCACGTTCCAGGGCGTCCTCAAAACCGTTAACGGCGATGGCATCTGTACGAGCTACCAGTAGCGTCGTCTCACTGCTGCGCGCGTCCACGAAAGCTTTGATCTTGCCGACCATCTCCGCTGCAGGGATCACGTCCTTGCCGGCCATGTGGCCGCAGCGTTTTGGCAATACCTGGTCTTCCATTTGCAGTGCAGAGGCACCGGCGAGCTCGAAGGCTTTTACCGTGCGTTGCACATTCAGTGCATTACCGAAGCCCGTATCCATGTCGACGAGCATTGGAATCTCGATACGTTCGCGAATGATGCTGATCGCGTCGGCGACCTCTGACATGGACACCAAGCCCATGTCGGGCTTGCCGTGGCGGGAGAAGCTGTAGGCTCCGCCGGAGAAAAAGCAGAGCTCGAATCCGGCTTGCTCAACCAGCAGTGCCGAAAGTCCGTCATAAACCCCGGGTGCTTTGAGGACGCCATCGCTGGCGAGCAGTGAACGCAGTTCTTTTCTGTGCATGATTTCTGGTCTAGCGACTATCTACTTAGTGTAGTTCAGCCAATACGGTGGTTACTCAGTGTTCAGACAACAGTGAGCCGAAGCCCTGAATGCGATCCGGAATGTCGTTGTTCCGCAGAGCATGCCAGAAGGTTAGCGAATTGATAGCCAGCACGGGTTTTCCGAGTTCCTTTTCGAGCTGCGGTGCCAGCTCCGAGAAGTACAGGTTGGTGCCTGCCTGCAAGATCAGGTCGACATCGTCTCCGTCGACTGCTTGAACGAGCTGGCGCGTCTTGCCGAAGGGCTCGTGGGCGATCTCTACCGGTCCAGGGCTCGAGTGTCCCTGTATCCGCACCACTTCGTAGCCGATATCACTCATGAACTTTACGACCATGTTGTCGCCAACGGGCATGTAGGGGCTGATCACACCCACTTTCTTGACGCCGGGGTAGCAGGTGAGGGCATCCATAATGGCCTGCGCACCAAACGTAATGTTGCAACCCGCCTCTTCCTGGGCAATATCGTTGTACTTTTTAAACTCGCGGTCAGAGCGTTCCTTGCCGTCCCAGAAAGTTTCGGCAGAGTAGCCGAATATCACGTGATCGGGTTTGCAGGTACAGGCGTCGCGAAGTCCCTGCTCGGTCGCGGCGCCGATGGCTTTTACCATCTCAACAAACTCGTCCTCATTGGTTACCTTGAACGGAGGAATCAAGCAGCCGCGAGTGGCCAGGATGACCCCCTCCGGGCGCATCTTGTTGTACTCCACTTCCACCGCGGTATTGGTCGATGGCACCAGCAGCGCAAATTTCTTCCGGTAACCGTAGTAATCGGTACCGTAGCAGTCTTCAGTGGTCATGATGTGCTCCCGAAAATGTTGTAAAGTTATAACAATATACTTTATGGACTATATCAGAGCTGGCGTGCAGCGCAATGGATGGGCTAGCCTTGTTTTGCGCCAGCTCAATAAATAGAAGAAGGAAGGCCCATGGCTGAGCAGAAAATCGCCCTGGTGACAGGGGCCAACCGGGGTATTGGCAGAGCAATAGCCCTACAACTGGCCCAGCAGAACATTCACGTCATCGTTGCTGCAAGGGATGCCGGGGCGGCGCAGGTCGTTGTGGAAGAGATAGCCGCTGCCGATGGCGCGGCTTCGGCGCTGCTGCTGGAAGTGACCGATGAACAACAGTGTATCGATGCCCATGCCCATGTCGCGGATACTTTCGGCCGACTCGATATTCTGGTCAATAACGCCGGGGTGGCGTTGGACAAGTGGCAGAGCGGATTGGAGCTGAACCTCGACACCCTGCGCGAAACGATGGAAGTAAACGTGTATGCGCCGCTGCGTCTCTGCCAACTGTTCGTGCCTATGATGCAGAAAAATCGTCACGGACGGGTGGTAAACCTGAGCTCGGAATTGGCCTCGCTAACGGAAATGCAAATGGGCTACACGCTGGCTTATCGCAGCAGCAAAGCGTCTCTGAATGCGATTACCCGGATGTTATGCCTGGAGCTTAAGGAGTACCCGGATATCCTGGTCAATGCGGCTGCACCGGGCTGGGTAAAAACGGAACTGGGTGGAGGTGATGCCACGCGTACCCCGGAAGAAGGTGCAGATACGCCCGTTTGGCTAGCGACACTTCCCGCCGGTGGACCGACCGGCGGGTTCTTTCGCGACCGGGAGGTATACCCGTGGTAAAAGTGTTTTCCGTTAACGCATTGATGGGAGATGCCATCGAGCGTATTGGCGCGCACTGTGAGCTGGATGTATGGGAGCAGGAGGGACCAGTGCCGCGTGAGGCGATGATGCTACGACTACAAGGCTGCGCCGGGCTTGTCAGTTTGCTGACCTGTCCCTTGCGAGCCGCGCAGATCGAAGAGCTGCCTGAGCTCAAGTTTGTGTCGAGTATGTCGGTAGGCGTCGACCATCTTGATGTCGATGCCCTGACGGCTCGCGGTATCCCCGTCGGTAATACGCCCGGTGTTCTGGTGGACACCACTGCCGATCTGAACATGGCATTAATGCTGGCGGCCGCCCGCCGCATTCCCGAGGCCCATAGTTATGTGCGGGATGGGCAGTGGCAACGCAGCATGCCCTGGCGGCCTGATATGTTTGTCGGAAAGGACATGTCCGGATCTACCCTGGGCATTGTCGGACTGGGTGAAATAGGGCAGGCCGTAGCTCGGCGCGCGGCGGGCTTTGGTATGAAGCTGATTGGATGGACCCGTTCCGGTCGACGTGTCGAGGGGGTGGAATCCGTGAGCCTCGATGAGTTGCTGTCACGTGCAGACTTTGTGTCCGTTAATGTCGCACTGACCGAAGATACGCGCAATCTGATAGACGCGAGCGCAATCGCTAACATGAAGGCAGATGCGGTATTGGTGAACACTGCGCGTGGTGGCATTGTTGATGAGACCGCGCTCGCCGCTGCGATGAGTAGCGGCCATTTGCAGGCCGCTGCTATCGATGTGTTTGAGCAAGAACCCGTAAATCCTGATAACCCGCTGCTTGCCCTACCCAACGTGGTGGTCGCTCCGCACATCGGTAGTGCCACGATTCGTACCCGCAATAAGATGGCGAGCCTGGCGGCCGATAATATGATCGCTGCGCTGCAGGGTAAGCGTATGCCACATTGTGCGAATCCTGAGGTGTACGATGAGTGAGCTTAGCGAGCTGATCACAGGGCTGCGTCATGTTGGTATTGTCACCGAAGATCTCGATGGCATGGTTGCGCGGCTGCAGCAACTCTTTGGTATGCCAGACGAAGAGGTGCGCGTTCTCGATGGCGGTGCTACCCGTTTCGCTTTTTTTAGTATTGGTGGCACGCCTTACGAGGTGATCGAACCCGTGTCGGACCACTTTCGCGATATTCTCTTGAAAACCAATAGCGGTACCAATCACGTTTGCTATAACGTCAGCAATCTTGAGGCGGCTGTTGCCGCGATGAAAGCGAAAGGCGTGCGACTCGGTCACGTGACGCCAGACGGTATCGTGGCCATGCCGGACTTCAAAATGGCCTATTTTGACCCTGCCGATACTGCGGGTGTGTTGCTAGAGTTCGTAGAACCACTGAGCTGACAGTACCGGGTGACGCATGTCGCAGCAATCGAATACGCCTGATCATGTGACCATTGCGCCTCGCAATCGCGAGCACGAGATTGCTGAGTGTCTGGCTCGTGACTGGCTTGAAAGCCACCCCTTTAAAACGGCCTGGTTCAACGCACTATCTATTACGTTTCCTCTTGGCGAAAAATTTTTCATCGACAGCGTGCGGCACTATCAGGATCAGGTCAGTGATCCGAAGCTGTTGCAGGAAATTAGCGGATTTTGTGGTCAGGAAGGTATTCACCGCCGCGAGCATGACCGCTACAACCAAGGCCTGTGTCGTCTTCGCGGCTACGACCTCGACTACATGGAAGGCCGACTGGAGAAGAATATCGAGCGCGGCAAGCACTACATGAGCGAGCTGGAGCAATTGGCATCCACCGCGGCGCTGGAACATATCACCGCAATCATGGCCGAGATGCAGCTTGGCCCGGACAACCCGATGTCGGATGCAGAAGCACCTATGCTCGAGTTGTGGAACTGGCATGCAGCAGAGGAGATGGAGCACAAGTCCGTAGCCTTTGATGTATTCAAGGTGGGTGGCGACGAGAAAACCCGCCGCCGAGCTATGCGCCAGTCCATCTTCTTCCTGTTGTTGGATGTATCGGTTGGGCTGATCCACATGTTGAAGCGCGATGGCCTGCTGTGGAAGTGGTGGGTGTGGCGCGACGGCTTTCAATTCCTGTTGGGGAAGGGCGGCATCCTGCGTCGGCTTTATCCTTCCTATAAGGACTACTTTCGTGAGGGGTTTCACCCCTGGCAACGGGACACTCACGAGCTGTTAGAAAACTGGAAGTCCGCCCAGCCGGCATAGCGCACGCATTGGTTGGCATATGCCTCGGCGGAGGCGCCGCTGCAGGATTCACCGCACAACGATCAGGTAATCACGTCGCCTTTAATTCGCGTAGTAGCGCAGTGTGATGCCGTAGGTGCGTTCCTGAGACGGGATGCCAGCGAAGCCACCCAGTGTTGGGATATCAATGCCGTACGCGTAGTTTTCTTCGTCGAGTAGGTTGCGACCCCATACGGCGACTTCCCATTCGTTTGCCGCATTCGACAGCGTGAATCGCAAATTCACCAGGTGAGCGCTGTCGTTCTTGAGGTTGGGATCGAGGTCCTGGTCGAGGTAGTACTCATCGGTGTAGTTGTGCTCGAGGCGACTGACCAGAACCAAGTCATTGTTCAGTGCATAAAAGTGTTGCAAGTAGGTGCTCACGGTCCACTCCGGTGTGTTATCGACATCTTCACCTGCCAGGTCGACCAGGCAAGGTGGATTGGCGAAACCCGGGGAATCGGTGTTGTTCGGATCGGCGTAGTAGACCTCCGCAGAATACTCCACGGTACATTGGCCATTGTCGAAGTCCTGATATTCGGCCTTGTTATAACCCACAGACGAACCCAGGGTCAGGTCCTGGTTAACCGCCAGCATCGCCTCGAGCTCCATGCCGTAGCTCTCCATCGAGCCCGCGTTGGTGACTTTGATGCTGGAGCCGTCAAAGGTCTGCGATTGGAAGTCGTCGTAGTCGACGTAGTAGAAGGTGCCGTTAAGCTGCATGCGGCGGTCCATGAAGCTGCCTTTCCAGCCCAGCTCGTAGTTGGTCGCAATCTCCTCATCGAACTCACCGTTCTCGCCCTCTGGTACGCGACGCTGATCGAAACCGCCGGATTTAAAGCCGCGGCTGACGCTGGCATAAAGCATTAAATCGTTTTCGGTGAAATAACGCAGAGTCAGCGAAGGAGATACGTCGGTATCGCTGCGGGTTTCATCGAGGAAAACGCAGGGGCCTACTACTGGGGGCAGGTCCAGCAGATAGTCACAGGTGTCTCCGCTGATGAAGCCCTGTGTTTGTTGGGTGGTATCACGGTCTTTCGTTTCATGGGTCCAGCGCAGTCCCAGCGTGGTGCTCCACTGGTCGTTGATGTTCCACGTGGCCTGCCCGAATGCGGCGAAACTCGTTGTCTCGTAGGTGTTGTTGTCTATATTGATCGAACCGTTGGGGTAGAAGAAGGACAGGCCCAGCTTTTCCAGCAGCGGTGGCAGCATGGTAAATGTCCCGGCGGAATCCATTTCCGAGTAGTAGGCGTAGAGACCACCCTGGTATTCAAATGTCGCGCCACTGGCCGAGGCAATGCGCAGTTCAGATGAGTACTGGTCCAGTTCGATGTCAGTGGTACCCACTACGGCATCGTAGGCAGTGAAGTCGCCGTCGTAACCACTATCTGATTCGTAATGGCGCCAGGCATTGATGAATGTCAGCGAATGATCGTCGTCGAGGTCATAGTTCCACTCAAGAGCAACGCCCCCCACGTCGACTTTGTTGTAGACCTCGGCGCTCACCCAGTAGTCATCGCCGAAGGGGTCGGCCTGAGGGGGTGATCCCTGCGGCTCAGTGTCTTCAAAGGCGGTGTAGGTAAACTGGTCCGGATAGTCGATTGCCCATTGGGCGGAGGGATTGTTGGTAATTGGCGTGTTCAACGTGGACAAGCCGTCGTAGTCCATCACCGCGAAAACGCAGCAATCGTTGTCTTCGTTGGTGTAGTCGAGAGAAAGCAAAAATTCCCCGTAGTCACCGGCTTCGAATAGGGTTCGCGATCGCAACCCCCATTTGCTGGTGTCATTGAACTGATCTTGCTCGCCATCCGCGTAGTCGTTGTCGTAGAGATGATCGCCTTCGACGATAAAGCCGGCCAGACGGGTGGCATGGCCGCTATCACCGAGAGGTAGATTGATTACGCCGCGCAGTTCGCCGCGATCCTGGCTGGTGTAGGTCACTTCGGCCTGACCCTCGAACTCCAGGGTGGGTTGGCGCGTAATAATGCTGATGGCGCCGGCGGCGGTGTTCTTACCATAGAGCGTGCCCTGTGGTCCGCGCAAAATTTCGACCCGCTCAATATCAATCAGATCGCTGATGCTCATCCCCGCTCTGCCCTGATAGACCCCGTCGATGAACAGGCCCACGCTGGGATCAATACCTGAGTTGGTGCCCACCGAACCGATACCGCGAATGCGGATCGAGGTCGAACGTGAATCTGCCCCGGGTGTGATCTTTAGGCTGGGGGTGTATTCGTCGATGTTCGAAAAATCTGTGATACCGGTGTCCTGGAAAAACTCGCCAGTGAAGGCGGTTACCGACATGGGTACTTCCTGCAGGCTCTGCTCGCGGCGGTTCGCCGTGACGATGACCTCCTCCAGTGCTCCCGACCAATCGGCCTCTTGGGCGGCAGATGGCAGTGAGACTGCAGTAGCGCTTAGCGCGATAGCGAGCAGGGGTGAAGATGCCGTGGCGAGATTGGGGCGCCCAGCGAGTACTAATTTGTTAGCCATTGAAGACCCGATTTCCTGTTTATCATTATTGGAAATCGCTCAGCCTCATGCGGGCAAAGCGATATGTTGGCTAAGTTAACATATAACCGTCAGGAAGTACTGTTTTGGACCGCCAGGCGGGCCAAATCGGTACTATTTCAGCTACTTCGTGGTGTCTATGGGCTGCAATAAGTCGCGCAAGGCAATTACAGTCGCTTCCACACCCACTGTGACTGCGGGTTCCGGGGAGATCTTGAACAGTGGTGAGTGGTGGGAAGGAAGCCGATACTCACCGCGCGCGGCTCGTTCGATGTCTTCGGGCGGCGTTCCTCCCACTCGGAAATACGTGCTGGGAATGTACGGATCGATGGTAAAAAACGGGAAGTCTTCGGCTCCCATGCTCACCCGGTTGTAGTCGTAGAGAATGTCTTCGCCCATCTCGCGCGTCCAGGTCTGGCGCAGGCGCCCGGTCAGTGCCTTGTCGTTGATCGTAGGTGGCACACTCTCGCTGGAAATGATCACCTCGGGCAATTTGTCCTCTGGTAATCCCGCCACGCGCCCCATGTTTTCTGCCACCCGCTGGATGCCCTCCAACAAGAGCCAGCGGGTCTCCAGATTGTCGTTGCGCACGGTTAGTTGTAGGTGTGCACGGTCGGAAATAATGTTGTGCTTCGTGCCGGCATGGAAGGCGCCGACAGTTATCACACCCGCCTCCCGCGGCGGCATATTGCGACTGACCACGGTTTGCAGCGCCAGCACGATCTGACTGCCCAGTACGATGGGATCAACCGTCGCGTGAGGTGAGGCACCGTGACCGCCGATGCCGTGAATAATAATGTCGACAGTGTCAGCACCGGAGTAGGGCGAGCCCATATCGGCAGTGATGGTGCCCGCCGGTACTTCCGCGCCGACGTGCAGGGCCAATGCATAATCGGGCTGGCCGAACCGTTCCCAGAGGTTGTCTTCCATCATGGCCTTGGCGCCGCCGACTCTTTCTTCAGCCGGTTGGCCAATCAGCATGAGCGTTCCCGACCACTGGTCGCGGGTCTTTGCCATCATTCTGGCGGTACCGACGAGCGCGGTGATGTGCACGTCGTGACCGCAGGCGTGCATGGTGAAAACCTCATTGCCGTTCCAGTCGACTTGCTTCTTGCGCGAAGCATAGTGCAGGCCCGACTTTTCCTCGACCGGCAGTCCATCCATGTCGGCCCGCATCATCACCAGTGGCCCAGGTCCATTCTCCATCATCGCGACCAGCCCGGTGCCACCGACTCCTTCAGTGACTTCGAAGCCGGCTTCGCGCAACTCGGCGGCGAGCCTGGCGGCGGTCTCAAACTCCATCATGGATAGTTCAGGATTACGGTGAAACCACTCAAACAGATCGCCCAGATGGGCTTCGTAATCCTCTTTAATCTGGTGATTGAGATCGCTCGCCAGACTTAACTGTGCGCTGAGAATCAGCAATACAGCAACGTGTAACAGACGCCAGACCCGGGACATAGACCGCACCTCTCTACTATTATCTGGTCTGACTATACATCCCTGAGGACTGGCCGACCATGCCAGCTAACGCCCAATGGCTTTGCGTTGAATCCGTGCCCGGCGAGTTGTTCAGGTATCAAGTGCTTGTTGGTTCCGAAACGCTGTCCTCAATGCTGGTCGCCAGACTCTGGCGAGAGGATGGCGCTTTCAGTTGGGAATTTTGTCGCCTGCTGGCACTGTGTCCATTTGAGAGTTTTCGCTGGGAAACACCTGTGCAGCAAGGTTGGGCGGACGACCCTCCTTTCGAATGCGTGTTGCTAAACGCGCCTGATCTTGCCGGCAGAACGCCGGACAGATACAGCTTTGCCGAGTATCTCGGCACTGAGCCGGTGGTGACTTTTGCTAATCTTGGCAGTGACGCTCTGTTGGTAGTGCCGTCGGCTATGGCGCCGGAACAGGCGTATGTCGATCTGGCGAGTTTTAGCCGCGGCGCCCCACGCCAGCAGCAGCTGGCGCTTTGGCGAGCAGTGGGGCAGGCAGTGGAAGCGCGCAGTGCCCGCGGGCCATTCTGGCTGAATACCGCGGGCGGAGGCGTGGCCTGGTTACATGTGCGGCTCGACGACAGGCCCAAATATTATGCGCACCAGCCCTATCGCAATCCTGGCGTGCTGGATTAATTACGCGGCGGTCTTACCGGTTGGCCGACGGCGTCGCCGACGGTTTGGGCGATTGTTGCCGTTTTCGCCACGTGGATTGCGATTGCCGTCGTTGCTGGCCCTGCGCTCGTTCTGGCGATTGCCGTTGCGCGAGTTTCCATTAGCTGCAGCGCCGCGGGAGTTGTTGCGCCGGCGCTGCTGATTGCGCGCGCCGCCCGCTTTCCCTTCGGGCACAACATGCTCGGGCTCGAAGCCTTCGATTTCTACACGAGGTAGCTTTTTGCGGATCAGCCTTTCGATACCCGCCAGGTGGTCGGCTTCGTCCGCACTGACCAGAGAGTAGGAGCGGCCGGATGCGCCGGCGCGACCGGTGCGGCCGATGCGGTGCACGTAGTCTTCGGCAATATTGGGCAGGTCAAAGTTCACGACCTGAGGCAGTTGCTCGATATCCAGCCCGCGCGCAGCGATATCGGTGGCCACGAGTGCCTGCACCTTACCCCGCTTGAATCCGTCGAGCGCACGGGTGCGCGCATTCTGACTCTTGTTGCCGTGAATAGCAGCGGCGGCAATGCCGTCTTTCTCCAACTTTTGACTCAGCCGGTTGGCACCGTGCTTGGTGCGGGTAAAAATCAAGACCTGGTTCCAGGCGTTCTCCTGAATCAGGTGACTCATCAGGGCTGGCTTGCGCGATTTGTCGACCGGGTAGACCCACTGCTTCACCGTATCGGCGGTGGCGTTGGGGGGTGTTACCGATACTTCAACCGGATCGATCAGGTAGCCTTTCGCCAACTCGCGAATTTCTTTGGAGAAGGTGGCGGAAAACATCAGCGTTTGCCGCTGCCGCGGCAGCAGCTTCACGATGCGCTTGATGTCGTGGATGAAGCCCATGTCCAGCATGCGGTCTGCTTCATCAAATATCAGTACTTCCAGATGGTCGAACGCAACGGCCCCCTGGCCGTGCAGATCTAACAGTCGACCCGGAGTTGCCACCAGAATGTCGACGCCGCGCCCCAGGCGGGCGATCTGCGGATTGATCTTAACCCCACCGAATACTACGGCAGAATTTAGCTGTCCTTCGGCACCGTAAGTGGCAACGCTGTCCTGAACCTGGGCTGCCAACTCGCGGGTGGGTGTTAGTACCAGCGCGCGTACCTGGCGCTTGCCAGGGCGCTGCCCATTGGCCAGACGTTGCAGTAGAGGCAGCGTAAAAGCGGCTGTCTTGCCAGTGCCGGTTTGGGCGGCGGCCATTACGTCCTTGCCGGCCAGTACTTCGGGAATGGCTTGTGCCTGGATAGGGGAGGGCTTCTCGTAGCCTTCGGCTGCGACTGCGCGCAGCAAGTTCTCGGACAAGCCGAGCTCGTCAAATGTCATGGTCAGATCTCTCAAGGGTGATTGCTGACCAGGACAAGGCACTGTCAGCGAGTGCGCGGGGCGCATCATACTGGAATGCTACCCCGTTGCAAGCGCAGTATTTACCTTATGCGCGGGTACGTTCCATCTGTTCGGCGCCCATTCGCACGTTGAGCATCTCGTCTACCTTGTCCTCGCCAAACACCTGCACCGCCAGTTTGTTCATGGGGTCGCGTTCATAGCCGAGCCGTCGAACCTGGTAATCATAGGCCTGCTGCTCCGCGCGCAGCGACTCCGGGAGGGGCGTGGCGTTATCCAGCCAACCGGTCCAGGTATCGAGCATTCCGTAGGCGTAGTCTTCGAGAATAGAGATATTACTGTCGGTCAGGTCACCCATCAGGCTCTGAGTCGACGGATTGGTAAGGCTGCGCATATAGGTGCCGTGGCTTACCGACCACTGGAAGTTGGTGTCGCCGCGCAGGGCGAGGTAGCGTTCATTGATGGGCTCGTAATAGCGCTCAATGTAATCCGCGTCGACATAGATATTTTTGCGCGGAGTGAAGTCGAAGTAGAAGAACAGCTTCGGGATAGTGCCGAACACCATCACGAAATGGGGAACATCAGTCTGCTGGTCGAGGAACGCCGTTGCGTTCATATCCAATATGCTGGCCTTGCGATTACCCAGCCATGAATTGACCAGCCAATCGACGCCGCTGCCGCTCCAGGCTTGCATAGAACCCTCGAACTCGCCGTGTGGTGAGGTGTAGTACTCACGCCCCACACAGTTCGGCTCCAGTTCCAGGCCGGGGAAGCGGCCCGCTATCTTTTCCTTAATATCGTGCAGGATGCCCCAGCATCGCTCCCAGGCTTTACTGACGTCGACATCGGGGTTTTCGGCCAGGAACTGGTCAATGGTTTTGGTATCAGCGGTCACAGTGAACTCTTGAATTGAAGCGTTAAAGACTAGAGGCCGAAGGCCTCAAATTTATCGGGTACGGATTTAAAGCGCGCCATCATCATGCGTTTGCCGATCTTGCCGCCGGTGAGCCAGCGAATCTTGCTGCCACTCTTCTCGCAGGCGAGCATGGCATCGACGAGAAACGGCGCAACGGTCTCTACCGTATCGCAGAGCACGTTCATGGTTTTGCGCGACTTCTCGAAAGTTTCCGGATCGGCCTTGGCTTCCCGAATGACCCCCTCGGTAATGATCATGCCGGGGCGAATCTTGGCGATAACCAGTGGCGAATTCGCATTCTCCTTCACCAGCGCATCGGTCAGGTAGTCCATACCGCGCTTGGTAGAGCCATACACGCCCATGCCCGGGAAGTATTCACCGTCGGAGCCGCCGCCCAGCATGTTGAATAGCTTGCCGCCACCCTGTTCGAGCATGCCATTGACGGCCACTCGAGACCCCAGTGCCGTTCCCAAGAGGTTGCTGGTCACCATCTGGGTGATCTGGTCGGCGGGCGTGTCCTTGATCGGCCACACCGTGCGTGCCAGCCCGGCGTTATTCACCCAAATATCTACACTGCCGAAGGCCGCGTGAGCAGAGTCCCACAGCGCCTGTACCTGTTCGGCTTCAGTAACATCGCAACTCATACCAACAATACGCCCAGGCAGATCGAGTTTGCGGATTCCTCCCATCGCACGGTCGACGGACCCCTGGTTGCTTCCGGTCAGCATTACGGTATTCCCGCGGCGAGCGAACTCGGTTGCCAGGCCTAGCCCGATGCCTTTACTCGAGCCTGTAATGACAATATTAGCCATGATGCTGCTCCACGAGGTGTGCGTTCGGGTCCGGATGGCTAACGCGGTATCCGGTTTCATACAGCTTGCGCGCCGAAATCTTACGTAGCGGTGCCTTGATCTGGTTGAGAAACTCCAGTGGCTCGAGCTTCTCATCCGCGCAGATCGCGTCGAACACCTGTTTGTTGCTATAGGGAACGTGTTCTTCGTCGCAGACGTTGAAGGTGCCCTGCAGGCCCATGGTCAGCACGTGATGAATCGAGGCCACCACGTCATCGACGTGGATGGCATACAGTGGTGCATCAGGGCCGAAGATGGTCTTGCCGCCAAAGTATTGGTGACTGGCGCGCACTCGGTCTGGGTAAGTCATGTCACCGGGGGCGCCGTACATATCGGGAAACCGCAGCACGCATCCATTGCTGCTGGCGAGCGCAGCCTGTTCTGCCTGCTGGTAATACTTCGATGAGGGTTCCTCGTGGTTGGAGGTTGGCGTCAGTTCGCTGATGGGCTCACTACCTTCGCCACCGTCGCCATACACTGAGAACGACGAGCAGAAAACAACGCGTGGACAACAGTCACTGGCGTTGGCGCAGCTATCGACCAACACAGCCTTGTATTGTTGCTCGCGTTCCTCTGGGGTGTTGGTCGTTTTCCAATTGGGAGCGACGGTGACGACGATGGCATCGCGCCCGCTGCCGGCTGCGGCGACCTTGTCGGTTTCTTCGCCCTTCAGCACGATTACTTCATCGAGCGCGTCTTGAAGTGTTTCGACTTTGGCCGGGGTAGTGGTTGTACCCGCTACGGTGTGGCCGTCTGCGCGCAGTTTTTGGGCTAGCGCCAGGCCGACATGGCCGGTGCCGAGTATGAGGATATTCATGGATTTGCTTCTGGTCTGTCGCCGTGATTTTGAGCAAATGTATCAAAGATATAACAATAACTCAAAGCAGATCATTCCTGGTATAGTTTCCAGCCATGTCACCTTCGTGGTGTAATCAGTCGCGCAATAATTAGAACAGCAAAGCCTATGCAACTTCTCGGAATTTCTCTGGCTGACGGGGTCAAGCCTCGCCACATGTGGGCCTATCTTGTGGTCGCATTTTTCTCCTCTGGCTATGCGGGGGCGCTGGCGGTGCTGCAACCAGGTGTGTTGCAGGTTATGGGCATCTCCTACGGTGAACAGGCTACGGTCACCGGCATGCTCAGCGCTATGCAGGAGGTGGTGCTCATAGCCACGATGGGTCTCGTTGGTGTCTGGGCGGACAAAGCGGGTCGGCCCATCGTTTATGTCACCGGTCTGATACTCACATCCGCTGGATTCTTCCTCTATCCCTATGCCGAAACCGTTTCCGAGTTGGTGATGTATCGGCTCCTGGTCGCGTTCGGCGGGGCAGCGATGGTTGGGATGATGGTCACGGTGGTGGCGGACTACGCCAGTGAGAAAGATCGTGGCAAAGCGAATGGGCTGCAGGGCATGGTGGCAACATTGGGTGCCTTCATTCCGCCTGTGTTGGGTATGCTGCCGGCGATGTTTGTGCGCGATGGTTATAGTGAGGCCGCTGCGCAGCAAGCTACTTTTGCTATCGGCGCGAGCCTGGGCGTGTTTGCTGCCATCGTGGCCTGGTTTGGTTTGTGTCGAACGACGGGGCGTGTGGCTGCCGAGAACAAAGAACCGGTGATGCAGATGCTGCGCCAAGGGCTGGCGGAAGTAAAAGATCCGGGAATTGCGCTTTCCTATGGCGCCGCCTTTATTTCCCGTGGCGACCTTGCGGTTACCGGCGCCTTTATGGGGCTGTGGCTGGTCCAGTGGGGTACGGGGCAACTGGGTATGCAGCCTAGTGAAGCCATGGGCAGTCTCGCGGTGCCGCGGGTGATGACCACAGTGACGGGGGCGTTCTTTGGCGCACTGATGATGGGTTATATCAGCGACAAGGTCACTCGGGTGACGGCTGTAGCTCTGGCATCAGGCCTGGCGGCGGTGGTGTACCTCTCGATGTTTTTCGTCTCCGACCCCACGGAGACCTGGGTCTTCTTTTTGCTGGGCTTTATGGGGATCGCTGAAATATCCGCTTTTGTCAGTTCGCAAGCGCTGGTCGGGCAGCAGGCACCGTCCGCGCGCCGCGGTGCGGTGATCGGATTCTTTGGTGTAGCGGGTGCGATCGGAATTCTGGTTGGTACTGCGGGCGGTGGATGGTTGTTCCGCCATGTGGGTCCTTCGGCTCCGTTTGTATTGTTTGGTGCCCTCAACCTTCTGGTGTTCGTGTGGGCGCTGCGGGTTCGCAAGATACCCTCACTGCAGTACAAGCCGTCTGCGGAGAGTGGTTAATCTAGACGATAGTCTGAGAGTGAAATTTCCCAGTGGGACTTCTCGTCCTGCTGCCAGCTGTAGCGCAGCATGACGCCGCGCTCGTCAATCCAAAAGCGCGTGCCTGGCTGATATTCACCGCCGCTGTAATCGTATTCCTTGCAACTCAGCTTGGTTCCTGCGACGGTCATTTCGCTCTCACCCACGAGTTGTGCCTGACGCTGGCTAAACTCGGGTCGTAAGAGCTTGTCGGGTTGGTCGGCGCTCTTGATCCAGGGAACCAGCACCTGGCCCTGGCCATCGCTCTCGAGCAGACCGGCAATCACGGCGCCGTTATAGATTCTCATCAGCGGCGAGAACAGGAAATCACGCCCCTCCTCAAGTAGCTCCACTTCCCTGGTGCCGTTGTGCGCATAGATGGTGAGGCCCGTGCCGTCGAAGCAGTAGTCTGCGCTGACCTCCAAGGTGTAGTCATTGCGCTGTTGCTGCCATAGCAACATGCAACGTTGAAAGTCGCCGTCGCGCGATAGGCTGCGTGTGCGCAGAGTTACCCCAACGGGCGTTGCTTTGCGGACACACTCAATCTGGTGTTCGTTGCCGAACGTTTGAATGTCCCAGGTTTCGCTAACTCCCGACGCCTCGCCGTTGCAGAGGTATTCGTAGGTACCGCTGCTGGCGTCGGGCAGGATCATTCCGCGATGGCGCTGAGCTCAATTTCCTGGCCGCGACGAACGATGCTGATCGACAGCGTGTCGCCGACCGACACCCGGTTGTAGTCGCGAATCAGTTGCTGCATGCCCTTCTCGGTGCCTTCTACGCGGGTACCACTGATCGATGTGATGATGTCGCCGCCAAGCAGTACTTTGGCGCCGCCAATCTGTGCCGGGATGAACCCGCCCTTGATGCCGAGTTTGTCTGCCATCGAATCGGGCGCCACCTTCTGCACCAGCATGCCGGCCTCCTGGCCGGCGTTCAGAGCATCGGCCATTTCATCGGTCAGCAGAATAAAATCGGCACCCAACCACACGGGTGGGTCCTCGATCAGTATTCTGCGGGCCATATTGATACTGGCGGCGAAACCCAGTCCTTCATTGCCGCCGGATTGCGTGGCGATGTGAGAAACGATACCAATAAGTTCGCCGTCGAGGTTAAAGAGCGGCCCACCAGAGTTGCCCTGATTGATAGCGGCATCGGTTTGCAAAAACTCAACATCGCCATAGGGAGTGTTTTCCATAATGCGACGCCCTGAGAGGTGCCCTACGGTCAGCGTATGATCGAGACCGTAAGGCGTGCCAATCACGAAAACCTGTTCACCGGTCTCAATAGCGTCACTGTCTCCCATCTTTACGGTCTCCAGATCTTCCGGTGCATCCTCAATTTGTATCAGGGCGATATCGGCAACCGAGAGCGAGGTTATCACCTTGGCAGGGCGAGTTCGTTCATCCTGCAGCACAACCTCAATTTCGTGGGCTGACCCAACGACGTGCGCGGCGGTGAGTATCAGGCCGCTGTCGTTGATGATGACGCCGGTGCCAATGCTTTGGGCGCGCGCCTCCTGAATGCCTTTGCGAGTTAGACGCTGCTCTTGCACCTTGACCTTAATCACGACAACCGCCGGGTTGGCCTTCTTAAACTGGCGGCTGAGATCCTGTGCTTGCACCAGGTTTGCGCAGAGCAGCAGGCTAAAGAGGCCGGTGAGAATGGCTTTCATTGGTCGTGCTCCAGAAGTTGATTAACCAGCGGGGCCGGATAGGTCGGCGAAGGCCTTTTTGATGCCGGCATTCAGTGCGCTGCGAATTTGATCAGGCTGGGCTTCGTTCACATTGGAGGTTAGCTTGGTGATGATTGCGTTCCAAACCTCAAGGCCGGATTGGCCATCATTAAAGCTAATCCGAACGTTGCGCGTTTCACGGACACCCGATAGCGCGATCGCGTTGTCGCGCTCTGCCTGGCTTACCTGGGTGTTGGGACGTACGCCTGCGCGAGGCGCCACGTTGCTGGTCAGATCACTCTCTGCGCCCATGCGAAATCCAGGGGCGTAGATGTAGTCCACATTAAAGTCGCCACCGCGGGGTACACGTTCGAAGCCTTTGCTCTGCAATTCGCGGTCGACAATGTCTCTCAAAATAGGGTCGATGACATAGATCGGATCGCGCGAATAGCTGTTATTACTGAACGGCTCTGTGCGCCAGGAATAGGTGCTGGCATTGCTACCGTTGAAGGCGGACAGATCGCCGACCTTAACCTCAACACCGCTGCATGCAGCGAGCAGCGAAAGCAGAAGCAGTGACAGCGTCGCAGTAATCGGTCTCATGGGTGGTATCTCCAGCGCTATTGCAAATTGGCTCCGGCGAGCCGGCGACAATGGTACCAGCATGCCCGTGGTGCAACCACCGATACTGGACGTCATATTAATAAAAACTATAATTGTCCAAACATAATATATAGAAAAGTTATTTCTTATGCTGTCACACCAGTTATTGCATATGGATTTGAACCTGCTGGTGGCGTTGCAGGTGCTGCTCGAGGAGCGCAATGTCACCCGCGCGGCGGAGCGTCTGTCTGTATCGCAGCCGGCGTTGAGCAAAACGCTGCAGAAGTTGCGGGAGAGCTTCGACGATGAGCTGTTTACCCGCACTGCTCACGGCTTGATTCCAACGCCCAGGGCCGAACAATTGGGCAAAGGGCTGCCGGAAGCCCTGGGTCTTATCGATGGTCTACTCGAGGTGGAAGATTTTGACCCGGCGAGCTATGAGGGCGTCTTTCGCCTGGTGATGCCGCCATTGTTCGCCGAGCTGTTGCTGCCGGGGCTGATGGAAGTTTTGCAGCGTGACGCGCCGGGCATGCGGATCCTGACGGGCGATGTAACGGCCGATTTTCAAGAGCGCCTAAAACTGGCGGAGATAGATTTCGCCCTGTCGGTGGTGACGGATACCGATAGCGACGTACATGCAGAGCCTTTGCGAACGATCAGCCCCCGTTGCTATATGCGTCGCGATCACCCGTTGGTGGGTCAGCAGGTGAAGCTGAAAGACTTCCTTGCCTTTCCGCATGTGCGGCTCTACCTGCCGGGACTGAGCCGGGAAAATATCGGTCTGGTCGATGAGGTATTGGGAGAGCGTGGCATGTATCGCAATATTGTGCTGGAGACGACGCAATTTGCCCCCGCTATCGGTGTTTTGGCGAACACCGATGCTCTGTTGATAGCTAATGTAGGCCTGGCCAATAACCCTTATGTGAACGAAGCTATTGCCACTGAACCCATACCTGATGAACTGCAGCGACTGTTTGCGGGGCACAGTGGCGTCAATCGATCGCGACTGGCCTTGCTGCGCCATACACGCACTTCCAACAGTGCAGCACACCAATGGCTGCGCAAACAGATCGTTGCGCAAATGGCGACCATGGATACGCTGGACGATTAGGTGGCGCCGTCTTCCCGCAAGTGGTGGCAGGTAAGGAAACGCTCTCGCGAAGGTCCCGCCAAACCGTCCGGCTTGGGCCGCGGAGACAAAGTACAACTCATACTGAATGGCAAGGTCGCGCAGCAGGAAGGCGTGCGATCGGCGGTCATCGGTGCGCGCGCCCAGGGATTTGAAATCGGTGTCAGCGTGACCTGGGAAGCCGGCGACGCAGAGCGCTTTGCGGCAGAAGCCTCCCGAGATGAGGCCATTGGAACTATTATCGCAGGTGGTGGAGATGGCATGCTCAATTCGGTGGTGAGCGGCATTTTGTCCACGGACCTGGTTCTGCTTCCACGGCTGGCAGTGCTGCCTCTGGGTACTGCAAATGACTTCGCCCGCGCCTGCCGCATCCCCACCGAACCGCTGGCCGCGCTCGAATTGGCGCTGCATGGCGCGGCTTCACCGGTTGACGTAGGGCGAGTCAACGATCGCTTTTTTCTCAATGTTGCCACGGGCGGGTTTGGCACTGACGTCACTGTGAACACACCGCCCGACATGAAGAAACTGCTTGGGGGCGCCGCCTATCTACTCACCGGCATCAGTCAGGCCAGCAGCATATCCGCCCGCCGCGCCGTGATCGAGGGGCAGGACTTCAGCTGGAGCGGGGGCTTCCTGGCACTGGCCGTGGGCAATGGCCGATACGCCGGGGGTGGGGTGCCGGTGACCGAACACGCCTCTATCGACAACGGTTTTTTCGACCTTAGCATTTTGCCGGAGGTCAGGGTCGATCAGATTCCCGATGTGCTGCGAACCCTGCTCGACCTGGGGTTTAGTGCAGAAGCCCTGGACTCCCATATGATACGGGCACGGTCGCACCAGTTCTCCATCCTTGCGGACGAGCCGTTGCAGATTAATCTCGATGGTGAGCCGCTGGAGTCCAGGCGCTTCGACTTCGAGGTGATGGACAGGGCGATTCGCTTGCACCTGCCGCCGGATACCGATATTTTGTCCGGCCACTAAATTTCACAGTCGGATAACAGCATGAGCCGCGGACTTTTCATCACCATACACATGTATCTCTCGGCGTTTTTTGCGCCAGTAATTTTTCTCGTTGCCATCTCTGGAGGACTCTACCTCGTCGGTGTGAAAGGCAGTGTGCAGACTCAGGAGATATACAGTTCGGGAGACTATTTCTTTGATGCGAAGGCGGAAGACCTGCGTGGCGAAGTGGATGCTCTGCTGGCGGAAGCGGGTGTCGGTGAATTCAGCTACGAGTACGTCAAAGTGAAGGGTGACACTTTATATGCGCGCCCCACATCAACCGACCACTACGTCATCAAGCTAGGGGATAAAACGAGCGTTAGTCATGCCGAGCCGAGCTTCTAGAAGTCGATGATTGAGCTGCACATGGGTCACGGTCCCACCGCCTTCAAGATGTTTCAGCGGTTTTTTGCCCTAGGCATGTTGTTGATAGTAGCGAGTGGTCTGTTCCTGGGGCTCACGTCTCCGCGCCTCCTGTCACGTACGCTAGCGGCGTCGGGCGCTGGCACCGTAGTTTTCTTTGCTTTGATCCTCATCTAAGTCGCAGCGGATGCTGCACTCCTGAAGAAGCTCGCCGTCGCGTCATCTCCAGGATAGAACGCCTCAATTCTCAGTTCGTCGGTCGTAACGTCTTGAGGCGTGCCAAATGTGGAAATTACGCTAAAGAGGCTCAGCTTGAGCCCGTGTACGTCCAACTCTAATGGCAGAACCGGCAGTAGACTGCTGTCCATAGCATGTGTCTCGTGGATGTCTCCCGCCAGCCGGATGATGTCGTCCATATAGGCCTGCACTTGAGAATCCCCGGTCGCTTTCGCATCGCGGTCGAGGCGACGTATGAAGCCGGGAGCCACCTGGGACCAGTTACTGATATAGGGTCGCAGCCCTTCAGGATGCAGCGTCAATCGAGCCAGGTTCATAGACTCGTCGCATCCGGTGCGCGCCAGCATGTCGTCGGGATTGCCATCGATGCTCAGTAGGAGGTTTGCGGCCTGGTTTTGGCGTCTAACATTCCACAACCTGTCTACGACCACCGCCGGCAGCGGTTCATGGTGCTCCAGCACCTGGTTGAGTGCATCCAGCACAGGCGACATTTGCGGATCGTCCAGGTCAGTTTCCCCGTAGGCGGCGGCGAATCCCGCTGATTGCAGCAGTACATTGCGTTCGCGCAACGGGATCTCCATGGCTTCTGAAAGGCGAACCACCATCTCGCGGCTGGGCTGACTGCGCCCGGTCTCAAGCCAGCTCAGATGTCGCTGAGAAACATCCGCGGCGAGCGCGAGGTCCAATTGCGAGAGCTTGCGGAAGTGCCGCCACTGGCGGCAGATAGTTGGGAAATTGCCGGCGCTTGCTGAAGTCATGGGGATTCTCCTGGTTTGCGTTATTTTCCCACCGGCTTCGTTGCATCTCTATTACCTCTGAGGTTATTGCGGCGATTCACGCCAGTGTAGATGATCTCTGTGCGTTTTCATGCTCGAAGGAGGCAGCGCGATGAATCAACGTACACTGGCTATCGTCATTCTTATTCTCTTTACCCCTCTCACTGTTTATGCGGTGCTGGATGCAGGATACATAGGGCTTTTCACCTATCAACTGGCGAGCCCCGCAGGTTGGCAGGTATTAATGGATCTCGTCATTGCTCTGCTGCTGGTGTTGACCTGGCTGATACCGGAGGCAAGAGCGGCTGGGCGTAACCCCTGGCCCTGGGTGGTGGTGACCCTACTTACCGGTTCTTTCGGCCCACTGCTTTATCTGGCTTTTACCGGGGCGAGTCAAGCCATGCCCGCCGACGCTTGACTCAGGCGCCTGGCATTCGCTCGAAGCTGGCCAAACCCGGCATGTCCTCAAGCCAGGGAACACGTGAGGCGGTGTATATTTCTGCAACGGGCTTGAAGTTGTGAAAATTGTCCGCGGTCGCAAGCCTGATCGATACGAAGGCGCCTGCTTCTTCGCTGTCAGCCGGTAGGGAGCAGAGATGTGAACCACAGTCTGCGCAATAGAGCATGCGCCTGACTTTGCCGCTGTCTGCAGTCTTGTCGATATGTTGCGGCGTTCCCTGTGTAACCTCGAAGGCGCCGGGCTCTGCCCAGGCTGAGAGCCGATAGGCCGAACCGCTGAATAACTGGCAATCGCGACAGTGACACACAATGACGCGTGATTCGTCGATGTCGGCTGTGTATCGCAGCTTGCCGCAGTAACAACCACCGTTGATCGCGGTCATCCCTTTTCCTCCCCTTGCGGTTTTAGATCAAAGGCGACACAGATCCTCTCTGCATCTGCCTGGAAAGGAATTGTTCGGTGAAACAGGTTGGCCGGGAACAACACGATATCGCCCACACTAAGCGGTACTGTCATGGTTGTGAAATCACCCGCGTTGGCCTCGATCGGGTAGTCATCACCATGCAGGCCAACCTCGAAACACCCTTCCACAGAATCACTTGGACGCTCGGGAATCGCTAGATAGACAGCGCCACTGATCCAGCCGGTCTCGTGGATATGCGAGGTCAGGTGGCCGCCCTGGCGCATGCGAATATACCAGGAGCTTTCGAATTCCAACTGCTTGGGGAAGGCGCGAATGAGCTCGCAGTCGCTATCGCGATAGTGCTCGTAGTACTCGCGAAACTTCTCCTTGACCAGTTGGCCTAGCTGCCGGAACGAATCCTCTTCGCGGTAAAACAGATTGCCAGAGGATTGGACCCCGTTATGCAGTCGGCCCTGTTGCCGTTCATCAATGGGAGCTGAGCGAATGTCTTCCAGGACAGCATCGCGCAGGGGAGCGTTATCTCCCAGCAGTTGCTTGATGCTGGAGTGGTAAACAAAATCGAACGGCGAAGGGCAGAAGCGGTAGTCGTTATTTGCGCCGAAGTTGACGGTGTGGTGTGCTGCCAAGGTGGCTACCTGGGGCGAGTGATGCGCTTGTGCCGCACAGTGACTTAGTAGCCTTGTACGAAAGTCTGCAAACCGACGACATTTGTACTCACAGTAGAGGGCGCGCGCATCAGCATCGCGGATCTGCGCCTTGTCGAACCAGGGAATGGCCTCTTCAAAGTTCTCATACTCATAGAGCGCATTGCCAAGGTTGTACATGGCCTCTGCGTAATCGGGTTGGCATTGCAGGGCCTTCTCATAGAGTGGTACCGCCTGATCGAGCTTGCCCTCGTGTTTGAGAATGTTGCCCAGGTTGTTGTAGCTGGGAGCATGACTGGGTTCGCACTCGATGGCGTGTTGGTAGCATTCCACCGCTTGTTGCAGGTGGCCCAGTTCGCGACAGGCATTGCCGAGGTTGTAAGCGGCGAGGGCGAATTCTGGTTGCAGTGCGAGCGCGTTCTGGTAACAGGCGGCCGCTTTCTGGTAGTCGCCTGCTTGCAGATGGATGTTGCCCAGGTTGTACAAAACCTCCGGTTGATTGGGGTCGCCTCGCAGCGCGCGTTCGAAGCAGCGAATTGCGCCATCATCCCTCCCGAGGCTGCGCAGTGCACTGCCCAAGTGCACCAGCGTAAGCAAATCATTGGGGTTGGCCTCGAGCTGCTGCTGCCATAGCGTAATGGCGGTATCGGTGTTGCCCGCCTGCCAGGCATCGATGGCCGCTTGTTGATCGGTCACGTTCTACCCACCTCTCACTTGCGAATGGACGCCCGGTAGGCCCGAGGCGACACGCCAATAGTCTTGCTGAACTGGCGCGAGAAATACAGCGGATCTTCGTAGCCGACAGCTTCGCTTATGGCCGCTACGCTCAGTTCGGAGCTATCCAAGAGGTGACAGGCATGCTCCATCTTCATATTGAGGAAATGTCGAACGGGGGAATAGCCGGTGAGCTTTTTGTACCGGGTCGAGAAGTGATACTTGGACAATTTCGCCGTTTCAGCCATCGTTTCCAAGGTCAGGCTCTGGTCGATATGCTCGAGCATATAGCTCTGCACCGTGTCGAGATCAAAACCTCGTGAAGTGCGCCCACGGTGAGCGTCGATCTCGAGTGCCATCTGGCTGAACAGGTGGCGAAGCTCATTGGCTGCGTTAATAAATGCCCGGGTTGAATAGCCGGTTCGCCGCACCTCCATCAGTTGGGTGAAGGCAGCGACCAGAGAGGGCGATACACCGGCATCAACGACGGGGTTGCCTTCTCGATATCCCAGATACTGCGTAAAGATACCTGTGCTGCCGCCCTGAAAGTGGACCCAGTAGAGAGTCCAGGGATTGCGTCTATGGGCGCGATAGTGATGTGCCGTACCCTGGGGCAGCAGAGCGACCTGGCCCGGCTTAATGGCACCGGACCACTCAGGGGTTGTGAGACGACCGCGTCCAGAAACGCAATATAAAAGCAGGTTGTCGTCATGGCGCTCGCGCCGCATGGAGTGTCCCAGGGCCTCTGGGTAGTAGCCCATCGCGGTTGGGTAACAGTCTTTTGTCAACGGGTGGCGGGCCAGCTTCTCTACCATGAATGCGGGCGTTTGGAAGCGGATGCCGGCCCCGGGCAGGGGCCATTTTGAGGGTGCGCTCATGCCGCAATATAGTCCATAAACACAGCAATTTAGTCAATATGAGCCATACTGGTGCAATGTTAAGGTGGCGAGCTGCTTTACTGAGAGGGTAAGCCCCCGGCCGCAGCGGGCCTTACCCGTAAGAAAACGATATAAGACAGGAGCACCCCCCATGTCTGAAGTACAGAAGATTACTGATATTCACGAGCCGGCCGAAGTGGCCCGCGCCGAGATAGAAGCGATGATCGCGCGCTCGCGTGCCGCGCAGGAACAGATCGCCAATTACACCCAGGAGCAGGTCGACGAGCTGATCCGCGCCTGTGTCTATGCCGTCGCTCGGGAAGACCGCGCCGAGGAGATTGCGCAGTTCACAGTGGATGAAACCCAGTTGGGAAATTACTCGGGCAAGTATCTGAAGATCCACCGCAAGACCCGCGCAACCTTGATGGACATTATCGACGACAAGTCTGTCGGCGTGATCGAGGAAGATGCCGAACGTCAGATCGTGAAGATCGCCAAGCCCGTCGGTGTGATCGGCGCCTTGTCTCCCTCTACCAATCCGGAAGCAACCCCGGTCATCAAATCCATATCGGCGATCAAAGGTCGCAATTCAATCATTATTGCGCCGCACCCCCGAGCGAAACTCACCAATAAGAAGATTGTCGACTACATGCGCGAGGCGCTGGTGCTTTGCGGTGCACCAGCCGATCTCATCATCGGTATCGAGACACCTTCTATTGAATTGACCAACGAGCTGATGGCGCAGTGCGATCGCATCCTGGCGACCGGTGGTGGCGCGATGGTCACTGCCGCCTACTCATCAGGAACGCCCGCACTGGGTGTTGGTGTGGGCAATGCCTGTATCACCGTCGACAGCACGGCGGACCTTGATGAGGCGGCCGAAAAAATTCGCGTCTCCAAAACCCTCGACCTGGCGGCCAGTTGCTCCTCTGACAACTCGGTGCTGCTTTTCGCCGACATTTACGACGACATGATAGAGAAGCTCAAGCATGAGGGCGGCTACGTCGTGAACGAGGAAGAGAAACAGAAGCTACAGAACACCATTTGGAAAGACGGTGCCTTCAACACCGAGATCGTAGCTCAGCCCGCTCACAAGATTGCCGGCATGGCCGGTATTGAGCTTGAGGAGGGTAAGCAATTCTTCATCATCCCGGAAACCGGTGCTGGCCCCGATTACAAATTTTCTGGCGAGAAGCTGTCTGTGACCATGGCGCTCTATAAGGTCAAGGACATCGATGAGGCCATCGCGCTGACCAACGAGATTCAGGCCTACCAGGGACAGGGTCATTCCTGTGGCATCTATTCTTACAGCGATGACAACATCATGGCCTTCGCCAATGCCACCAAGACTTCGCGGGTGATGGTTAATCAGCCGCAGGCGGCGTCGAATAGCGGCAACCTGTGGAATGGCATGCGTCAGACGTTCTCACTGGGATGTGGTTCCTGGGGCGGCAATGCCACCAATAACAACATCACCTGGCGAGACCTTATCAACGAGACCTGGGTCTCCAAAAACCTGCCGACGCCAAAGGAAATCCCTGCCGACGAGGAGTTGTTCGGTGCCGATGTCATGGCCAAGTTTGAGTAACTTGGCATGGATTTTTCGCTAACCGAAGACCAGCAGGCCTTCGTAGAAAGTGCACGCGCCTTTTCCGAAGGTGCTCTCGCACCGAATGCTGCTGAGTGGGATGAAACCGCGCACTTCCCCAAGAATGTGTTGGCCCAGGCGGGTGAGCTTGGCTTCATGGGCATGTACACACCAGAAGAAGCCGGTGGTCTTGCCTTGCCTCGTCTGGATGCCAGTTTGATCGTGGAAGAGCTCGCCAAGGGCTGCACCACTACCGCGGCGTTTCTGACGATCCACAACATGGCGACCAGCATGATTGGCAAGTACTGCGCTCAGTCGGTCATTGATGCATGGTGCCCCGATCTGGTGATGGGCACCAAGCTGGCGTCCTATTGCCTGACCGAACCTGGCGCCGGCTCTGACGCCGCTTCTCTGCGCACGACAGCGGAAAAAGATGGCGACGAGTACGTCGTGAACGGGAGCAAGGTTTTTATTTCCGGCGCCGGTGAAACCGACGTGCTGGTGGTGATGCTGCGGACCGGCGGCTCTGGCCCCAAAGGCATTTCCGCGTTGTTGATTCCTGCGGATGCCGAAGGTGTCTCCTACGGTAAGAAGGAAGACAAAATGGGCTGGAACGCCCAACCCACGCGCATGATTTCCTTTGACAATGTGCGGGTGCCGGTGGCCAACCGTCTTGGCGAAGAAGGTCAGGGTTTTTCTATTGCGATGGAAGGGCTCGATGGCGGACGCATCAATATCGCCACCTGTTCCATCGGTACGGCACAGCAGGCGCTGGAAGAGGCGACCGCCTACGTCCAGGAGCGCAAGCAGTTTGAGACGGCTATCGCCGATTTCCAGGCGACCCAGTTCAAGCTGGCTGACATGCTCACCGAGTTAGTTGCCGCGCGCCAGATGGTGCGCCTGGCGGCGAGCAAGCTGGACAATAAAGATCCGCAGGCCAGTACCTACTGCGCTATGGCCAAGCGCTTTGCTACTGACGTTGGCTTCGAGGTATGCAATGACGCGCTGCAACTGCACGGTGGCTACGGCTATATCAAGGAGTACCCGATGGAGCGCCACGTGCGCGACAGCCGAGTGCACCAGATTCTGGAAGGCACGAACGAAATTATGCGAGTAATCATTTCTCGCCGTCTGTTAATGGAAGGGGCCTTGGAGGTCATTAAATGAGCCTGAGTACATCTGAAAAACTCAAAGTAGACATCATCGGCCACACTGCGCTGGTCACTATCGACAACCCCGCCGCCAACACCTGGGATACGGAGAGTCTCCCAGCATTAAAGGACCTGATTCAGAAACTCAATGAAGATCGCGAGATTTGGGCCTTGGTGCTGACTGGTGAGGGTGAGAAGTTTTTTTCTGCGGGTGCTGATCTCAATCTGTTCGCTGATGGCTCGCCGGATACCGCGCGCGACATGGCACAGTACTTCGGTGAGGGCTTCGAATGCCTGGCGGATTTTCGCGGAGTATCCATAGCGGCTATCAACGGGTTTGCCATGGGTGGTGGTCTGGAAGTTGCCCTGGCCTGCGATATTCGAATCGCAGAAGAACATGCCGCGATGGCATTGCCCGAAGCGAAAGTCGGCCTTCTGCCCTGCGCTGGTGGCACACAGCGGTTGTCCTGGCTGGTCGGTGAAGGCTGGGCCAAGAAAATGATCCTTTGCGGAGAACGCGTAAAAGCGGCCAAAGCGGGGGAGATTGGCCTGGTGGAAGAAGTTGTGCCGAGTGGGACCGCCAAGGAGCGTGCACTGGCCCTGGCCGAACAGGTGGGCGAGCAAAGTCCGATTTCTGTCACCTACTGTAAAGAACTGATTGGTCTGGCGCGGGAGAAGGCAATGGATGGCGCGCTGCCCTATGAACGGCAGAAGTTTGTCGATTTGTTTGGCACCCACGACCAGACCGAGGGTGTGAACGCGTTCCTCGAGAAGCGCAAGCCAGAGTGGAAGAATTGCTAATGAGTGTGGTCTTGTTTGAAGAGATCGAAGCGGCGGCCGGCAAGCTTGGTCGGGTAACCCTCAACATTGAGGCCACCCTGAATTCTCTGACCCTGGAAATGGTCGACCTTTTGCAGGAAAGGCTGGATACCTGGGCGAGCGATGACAGCATTGCTGCCGTGTTCATTGAAGGTGCCGGTGAGAAAGCCTTTTGCGCGGGTGGTGATGTTCAGGCGCTGCACGCCTCGAGCACCGGAACGCCGGGAGGCCCCTGCGAATATGCAGAGACCTTCTTTACCCGCGAATACCGTATGAACTACACCCTGCATACCTACGCCAAACCCATCATCTGTTGGGGGCACGGTATCGTTATGGGTGGCGGCCTCGGCATTATGGCTGGCTGCTCCCACCGAGTGGTAACGGAGAAGACACGTATCGCCATGCCCGAAGTCACTATCGCCTTGTTTCCCGATGTGGGTGGGAGCTGGTTCCTCAATCACATGCCGGGGAATGCTGGCGAGTTCCTCGCTCTTACCGGGGCTTCTATTAATGCCGCCGATGCGATCTACACGGGGATTGCCGACCGCTTTATTGCCAGTGAACACAAGCAGGCCGTGATCGATGCACTTGTGGCAGAGACTTGGGGCAGCGAAGCTGAGGGGAATCACGGCAAGGTGCGCCATGTGTTACGCCCGTTTGCAGAGCAGAGCATTGGGGCTATTCCCGCAGGACAGGTCGAGCCGCATATGGCGACCATCAGCGCACTCTGTGATGGCGACAGCGTGCACGACATTATCGACAACATTACCGGGCAAGACACAGAAGACCCCTGGCTGGCTAAAGCCCGCGATGGCCTTGCTCATGGTTCTAAACTCGCGGCACGCTGGATTCATCATCAGTTGTGGGTAACGCGCCATGCTTCACTAAAAGAGGTGTTTCAAGCGGAGATACTGCTGGCCACCAATATTATGCGGCACCCTGAGTTTGGCGAGGGTGTGCGGGCATTGCTGATCGACAAGGATCGCAACCCCTCCTGGAGCTATGGCGCATCTCGCGACGTACCCGATGATGCTGTGGCAAGTTTTTTCGTGGCTCCCTGGAGCGATAACCCACTGGCAGATTTGTAATCGCTTGCCCGCGACGGCGGGAATCGACAGAGGATAAAAATAATGGCGACAGTAGCATTTATTGGTCTTGGCAATATGGGCGGTCCGATGGCCAAGAACCTGGTGGCGGCCGGGCATAGCGTTACCGTGTTTGATCTGGTGCCGGAAGCCTGCGCAGAGCTGAAAGCCGCAGGTGCATCCGTTGCCGAGACCACCGAGGCCGCGGTTCTGGGCGCAGAGTACGTCATAACCATGCTCCCTGCGGGCAAGCACGTGCATAGTGTGTATGTCGGTGAGAATGATGACGGCTTGCTCTCGAAGCTGGACGCTAGCGTCACCGTATTGGATTGCTCAACTATCGACGCAGAAACCGCGCGCAGCGTCGGCGCTGCGGCGAAGGACAAGGGCATCGGCTTTATGGATACGCCTGTCTCCGGCGGCGTCGCGGCTGCTGCTGCCGGAACACTGGCCTTCATGTGTGGCGGTGACGCTGCGACCTTCGAGAGGGCAAAGCTCGTGCTATCGGATATGGGCAAGAACATCTTCCATGCCGGTCCCGCCGGTGCCGGACAAGTTGCAAAGGGCTGCAACAACATGTTGTTGGCGATTCATATGATTGGTACCAGCGAGGCGCTGGAGATGGGCGCGCGCAACGGTCTCGACCCCGCCGTGTTGTCCGAAATCATGCTGGCCAGCTCTGGCCGCAACTGGTCCCTTGAAGTCTACAACCCCTATCCAGGTGTCATGGAGAGTGCGCCTGCGAGCAACGACTACAAGCCTGGTTTTATGGTCGATTTGATGGTGAAAGATCTCGGTCTGGCCATGGAAATCGCCAGGGGCAGCGAGTTTGAAAATCCCATGGGCCAGTTGGCGCAAGACCTGTATCAAGAGCATCAGTCGCAAGGTAACGGCCAGCGAGATTTCTCCAGTATTCTGGAGAAGCTCCAGGGCTGATGGCCTCTCGTCAGTTGCCTGATAGCAACCGGTCGGGAGAATATCTTGCCAGTTTGCTGGAGCAGGCAAGCTTGTGCTTCACGCCCTGCGACCACGGGCAGCTTGTTTGGCAGCAATGGTCTGATGCGGGCACGCCACTGGTATTGATTCACGGCGGCTTTGGTTCCTGGAACCACTGGGTCAGCAACATTCCGTTCCTGCGGGAGCGCTTCGCTCTTTACACGTTGGACTTGCCGGGACTCGGTGATTCCGCGGATATGCCGGAACCCCACACGCCTGAGCACTTTGCCCGCATTGTCTCAACGGGTATTAATCAACTGCTGGGTGGCACCGCGCATTTTCAGCTCGCCGGTTTTAGTTTCGGCGCAATGATAGGTGTGCATGTCGCCGCTCTGGCGGGCAGCCGCTGCGAGCGTTTCACGGCCATCGGTGCGGCCGGTTGTGGCGACCTCCACGTGCAGGTGCATCTACAGCGCCCGCCATCGCAAGACACTCCCGAGCAGGAGGCGCACAGTATTCACCACGCCAATCTGCGCGCACTGATGTTCTCCTGCGACGAGGTCATCGATGATCTTGCGGTCCACGTTCATGCGGTTAACCTCGCGCGCCATCGATTCAACAGTCGACGATTGTCGCTCACATCGGACTTCGTCGATAATTTGCCGAGAGTCCAGGGGCAACTGGTCGGTGTGTGGGGCGGGAGCGATGCCACCGCGGGCGGTTTGGCTTCGATCGAGAAGCGGCAGCGTTTATTCCTGGACGCAAAGCCGAACGCGGAGTTCCACATTCTTCATGGCGTAGGCCATTGGGCGATGTACGAAGCAACTGAGTCCGTTGACGCCATACTGTGCGGCGCCCCCTAGCTACTGATTGACTGCCATCTCCGTGGGTGTTGGCAGAAAATAGTTATCTCCCGCATCGAGGGTGATGAACTCTTGTGGCTCAATGCCTTTTTCCTGCAGCGCGGCTGCCAGATCTTTCTCGGGTTGGTCTATGGCTTCATAGGTCAGCTGAAAGGTGCCAAAGTGCATGCCAATGCTGAACTGACTGCGCAAGTCCTGATGCGCCTGAGCTGCCTCTGCAGGATTCACATGCACGTCTTTCATAAACCAGCGCGGCTCGTAGGCGCCAATCGGTAGCAGTGCGGCGGCGAAAGGACCGTGCTCATCGCCGGTCGACTTGAAGTGGGGGCCGTAGCCGGTATCACCGGCGAAGTAGATATTCCCTCGCGACGTCTTGATAACAAATGATCCCCAGAGCGTCTTCATTTGATCCGAGAAGCCACGTCCGGACCGATGCCTGCACTCTGTGAAGATGAATTCAACGCCCTCGTGTTCAACACTCTCTTCCCAATCGAGATCGTAGAAGCTGTTTAAATCCCAGCGCTCGAACAGTGCGCCATTACCCAGTCCTGCCAGGATTATGGGTTGTTGGTTCTGTCCGACAAATTTCTTGAGGGTGGCTTCGTCGAGATGGTCGTAGTGATTGTGGGAGATCAAGACGACATCGATGCGCGGCAGGTCTTCGAAACGCACACCGGGCTGGTGCACACGCTTCGGCCCCGCCCATTGAAACGGGCTGGCACGCATGGAGTAAACGGGGTCCGTCAGAATATTCAGCCCGTCTACCTGAATGAGAAAGGTGGCGTGATTGATATACGTGATCGTTATGCCGTCCTGCACCCGCTCATGCGCCACGGGTTGTGGCTCTACCTCTACCCAGTCGGGCCACTGGCTAGCCTTGGTCAGAGCACCCCAGCCCACGCTGGCCATGTCCGCCGCACCCTTGGTCATGGGAATGCTGTTAACGAAGGTGCTACCGTTGAAGTGATCACTGCGCGGACCCTGATAATGGGGAGCGCCGGTGCAACTCACCAGGAATGTACTCAGCCAGGCCATAATCAGTGCCCTCGATACTCTTTTCATGCGTTTGTTACGGCAGCGGAGTGGTCACCAGTTCACCGCCGGCCGATTCACCTCAGTTAGACTTTGGCCGCTCGCTTTCTAGCGGAATGAGTAGTAATGCCGCTAACACGATGATGCCGCTAAATAGAATTAAGCCCGTTGTGTAGCTGCCGGTGCTGTCAAACAAGCGACCGACGATGGAATAGGATGGCAGAATGCACAGCGTCATGATGGGGCCCATCGCTCCCATCGCCCTGCCGAAGCTGGCAATGCCGAAAGTTTTGGCAACTAGCGCGTTCCACACCGGCAGCAGGCCACCCGTGGACAGGCCGAAGCAGACTGCTGCACAGATCTGTAAAGCGTAGGGCGGTTCGAAGATAAGGATCAGGAATGCGATGCCCAGCAGGGCATGCGCCGCCCAGAGACCATGTTTCAGCTCGATCTTGTCTGCGGCAGTGCCGAAGATGAGTTTACCGACGAAACCGGCCATGGCCAGCGATGCGATCATGACTGAGATCGAGCCGTCGCTCACGCCGAGTCTGGAGGAGTAGGGTGCGAGGTTGGCAACCATTGAAGCAAATGCGGCGAAGACGGCGCCCATGCTCAGGCCGATGAGCCAGAAAGCCTTTGTCTTCACGATATCCGCCATGCCCATGACAGCGCTCGTATCCATTTCGACCTGGTCGTGTTGCACAGCATCAGCATTATCTGGCTGCAGTCCAAGGTCCCGCGGATGATTGCGAACAGTCATAAAGACAAAGGGCGTGAGAACGAATAGTGTGAACCAGGCAGTGTTGCGCAAAGCCTGTCGCCAACCGTCGCTGTCTACCCAATAGGTCAATACCACCGGGACGACAATGCCGCCCAGTGAGGTTCCCATCGCTGCTATGCCCAGCGCCTTGCCGCGGTGTGCGTCAAACCAGCGTGAAACGGCGGCGCTGCCGGCCAAGGGGCCCGCGGTTGCCAGCGACAAGGCCATGGTAACCCCCACGCCGATATTGAACGCCGTGATGGAGGGTGAACCCGCGATGGCGAACAGGCCGACCACGGTGATTACGCAGCCCAGTGTCATGATGTGGCGTACCGAATAGCGGTCCACCATCATTCCGGTTACCGGTGCGCAAATTAAGCCGAGGAAGGTGCCAATGGTTAGGCTGTACATGACTTGCTCAAGCCCAACGCCGAACTCTTCCCGAATCGGATCGACCAATACCGTAAAGGCATAGGTGAATACTCCGTTCGCCAGGAACATGCCGACAAAGGCACCGGCTACCACTCGCCATCCAAAAAACATAGGGTGTTTCCTTTCGATCAGTGGGCCATTATGCTTGGCGGCCCGACACGCGTCTATTCACAAAGGTGACTCGCAATGAGAATTCTAGCTCTGGCGCTCTGCTTGATTGGCGCAGCTGCCTACGCAGAAAAGCCCGAACTCAGTTCCATCGATGTATTCCAACTCAACTATGCCAGTAGCCCGGTCGTCAGTCCGGATGGCAGTTTTGTTGTGTACACCCACAACTACATGGACATCATGGAAGACCGACGTCGTTCCAATCTCTGGCGTATCGACAGTGATGGTGACAATGCCCGGCCGCTTACGACGGGCCCGGTAAACGATGGCGGAGCTGCGATTTCACCCGACAGCAGCCGGCTGGCTTACCTGTCACGGGATGACAAGGGTGCGCAGGTTTTTGTGCGCTGGTTTGAAGGTGGCGAAACGGTACAGGTGACTCGCCTGCCCATTTCACCGAGCCGTTTAACCTGGTCGCCCGATGGCCAGTGGCTGGCTTTCACGATGTTTGTGCCATCCAAGCCCCCGAGCATGGGTAGTCTGCCGCCTGCTCCCAAGGGCGCTAAGTGGGCTGCGCCCAACACTGTGGTAGATCGGTCTACCTTCCGCTTCGATGGTGCCGGTGAATTGCCTGTGGGCTTTACGCACGTCTTTGTGGTCGCGGCCAATGGTGGTGCGCCGCGGCAGCTCACCAGCGGTGACTACGATCACAGTGGATCAATTAGCTGGGCGAAGGACGGAGAGAGTTTATTCATCACCGCCAACCGAGAAGAAGATGCCGAGCTGAATCCCAACGGCACGGAAATCTACCGGGTGGCAATCGCGGGCGGTGAACCCGAACAGGTCACCGATCGCGTTGGCCCTGATGTTGGCGTGACCGTGTCCCCCAGCGGGAAGCAGATTGCTTGGGCTGGTTTTGACGACACCCGAATGAGTTATCAACAAACCAATCTCTATGTCATGGATATCGAAGGCGGTACTCCCAGAGAAGTGATGCCGGATTTTGATCGCAGTATCAGTGGCTTCGACTGGGCTTCCGATGGCCGCGGATTCTATATTCAGTACGATGACACGGGTATGACTAAGCTGGCCTATGTCAGCCTTCGCGGTAAGCTGACGGATGTTACCGATACCCTGAGTGGCCTGAGTTTAAGCCGGCCCTATACTGGCGCTGACTTTGCGGTGGGTGGCAAGAACACCTGGGCGATCACCCAGGGTGATGCACTGCGTCTGGCCGATATCGCTATCGGTAAAGGCACCGGTAAGCCTGAGCGGGTAACCGATGTAAATAAGAATCTACTGGACCACCGTGCGCTGGCACCGGTCGAAGAGCTCTGGGTCAAGTCCAGCTACGACGGGCGCGATATCCAGGCCTGGGTGGCTTACCCCCCGGGTTTTGATCCCGAGAAAAAATACCCGCTGATCATGGAAATTCATGGCGGGCCCCACACAGCTTATGGACCGCATTTTTCGGCAGAAGTGCAACTGTTTGCGGCGGCCGGCTACGTCGTGGTTTATGCCAACCCCCGCGGTAGTACCAGCTATGGTGAGGAGTTTGCCCAAACCATTCATCACAATTACCCCAGCGAGGACTACAACGACCTGATGGATGTGGTGGACGGCGTGATCGCCAAGGGCTCCGTCAATCCCGATGAGCTGTACGTGACCGGCGGTAGCGGCGGTGGTGTTCTCACGGCCTGGATTGTCGGCAAGACAGACCGCTTCCGCGCCGCGGTAGTTGCCAAACCTGTTATCAACTGGGCCAGCTTTGTGCTGGCAGCCGATCTGCCAGCGTTCTTCGCCCAGTACTGGTTTCCGCAAATGCCCTGGGATGATCCAATGGATTACTGGAACCGCTCGCCTTTATCCCTGGTAGGCAACGTGACAACGCCGACCATGCTGTTGACTGGTCAGGAAGACTGGCGCACACCGATGTGGGAGTCAGAGCAGTACTACCAGGCCCTCAAGCTGCGTGGCGTTGATACTGCGTTGGTTCGCGTTCCCGGTGCTTCCCATAGCATTGCCGCGCGGCCGAGCCAATTGATGGGTAAGGTGGCCGCGATTCTCGCCTGGTTCGAAAAGTACCGCGACGAAGCGGATTCCAGCGATGGGGACGACGCTGCAGGCTGACAAGGCCTTGCAGTATCTCGAGCGTGGCGAAGGTGAGCGAATCGCCTTCCAGCATCACGCGGCCTCTTCCAATGATCTGCCGGGCATTCTCTTTTGTCCCGGCTTTCACTCCGATATGCAGGGCGATAAAGCCTTATATCTGCAAGAGTGGTGCAGTGCGAGCGGGCGTCAGTTCACGCGCTTTGATTATTTTGGTCATGGCCAGTCCAGCGGAGAAGTGCTTAAGGGGCGTATTGGGCGTTGGCGTGACGACACGATCGCCATCTTGGATGAGGTGACCGAAGGCGCTCAGATCATAGTCGGTTCTTCGATGGGGGGCTGGATGATGCTGTTGGCAGCTATTGTCAGACCTGAGCGAATCGCGGGGCTGGTGGGTATCGCCGCGGCGCCAGATTTCACGCGACTCATGCTCGCCAGCCGATTCGATAGCGCCATGCTTGATCAGCTGAATACCCAGGGCTATGTCGATATGCCGAACCGCTACGACGATGGTGAGCCCTATCGCATTGAGAAGGGCTTCATCGAAGAAGCGGAGTCGCACATTTTGCTCGACGCCGAAATCGCCATAGATGTGCCCGTGCGGCTGCTCCACGGCCAGTTGGATGCCGACGTGCCATGGCAGCGATCCCTGGAGATAGCCGAACGTATCCACAGTAGAGATGTGGAAGTGCAATTGGTTAAAGACGGCGACCACCGCTTGTCGCGGCCGCAGGATCTTGTGCGGCTGCGCCGCACCATCGAATCCGTATCGGCCTAGCGGCTTGGCTTTGCCTCTGGCTCGGACGCGGGCGGTATTACCTGAGTCTGGGGGCTGGGTTCCTCGTCTTTCTCCCGCGAGATGAGCCAGTAAGTGAGGCCGAGTGCGGCCACAGCAGCCGCAATACCAAACACATACTCGGCGGGTGTTTCAGTAATATCCAGCACGATGATCTTTCGCGCCATAGCCATTAGAGCGGTAGCGATTACCAGTTTGACTGGCAGGATATCAGTACCCAGGTAGAGCCGGATGTTGACGAATATCTCGATCGCAATCAGTACAACCATGAAGGCACCGAACATCTGGAAGATATCGGTGACCGTCAGCAACAGCATTGGCGGCTCGACAACCTGCAGATACAGCATATAGATCACATCTGCGACGCCCCACAGGATCACCAATGCCATCATGATGGCGAGAATCTTGACCGAGAAGCGGATGATGCGATGCAGTCCGCGTATCAAGGGGTCCTCGTGCTGCTCACTGAGTTCGTCGTGGTAGCGCTCATTCGGCATTTTTCTGCTCCGGTTGCCAGGGCCAGCGGCCCTCCAGTTCAAGGTGAATAGTGAATACCAGTATGGTGCGTATAACAACGATCAGACCCAGGCCGGCGATTGCCTCGAGGCTGTGGTCAACGATCACCGTACGAATGATATCGCCGGCAACAAGAAACTCGAGGCCCACCATCATGGCGCGACCCATAACCTGGCGAAATTCATCAAAGTGCTTGCCACCTTCGCTAATGATGTGGCGATAGCTGTATTTGACGACGGCGATCGCAGAGCCCGTTACGATAACGAGTACGCCGAAGCCCTCTAGTGCGTAGCCGAGCGTGCCAACCAGATATGCTAGGTCCATGTCTGCCTCCTTCGCAGGCAGTCAGCTGGTGAACAGTGAAACCACCTGGAAAGTCAGTATGGCACCGAGGTAGGCAATGGCGCCATAGGCGAGAAACATCTTGACCGCGAGCTTTTGCGAGCCGCTCTCCTTACCGAGGATGGCCAGGGTGGAGACACACATCAGTGCGATGGCAAAGAAAAACAACAATGCCACGCCGGAGGCAAGCGGAAGACCGCTCGCCTGAATCTGGTCGACCAGCGGCACCATGTTTTCATCGGCACCCTCAATGCCGAACATGGCGCCGAGCGTCCCAACAAAAACTTCGCGGGCGAGGAACGAGGTCATGATGGCGACACCGTAGCGCCAGTCCAGGCCCAGTGGAGCGAATATCGGCTCGATAAATTGACCGAACTGACCCAACCAGGATGCTCCCAGATCGCTGCCGTGATTGGGGAAATAGCCGAGCAGCCAAACGATCACGGTCACGCTGAAGATTATGGTGCCCGCCTTAGTGACGAAGTGCTTGCAGCGGTTCCATGAGTTGCGAACCAGTGGCTGCCAGGCCGGCACGCGGTAGGGCGGCATCTCCAGCACGAAGGGCAGATCGGTGTAATGATCTTCGCGGCTGCGCGAAACCAAACCGGTAACAATAAGCCCGGCGAACATGCCAAAGAAATAGGTCAGGAACATCGCCAAACCCTGTATGCCGACCAGCCCACCCAGCGCTGTGGTATTGGGAATGAATGCGGCGATTAACAGCGTGTACACGGGCAGGCGTGCGGAACAGGGCATCAGCGGAATGGCCATATAGGTGAGCAGGCGTTTTTTGGGCGAGTCGATAGAGCGTGCTGCGTAGATACCCGGAATTGCGCAGGCGACACCGGATAACATAGGGATGAAGCTCTTACCCGTTAGGCCGAAGTAGCGCAGAGGTTTGTGGCAAATAATCGCTGCCCTGGCCATATAGCCTGAGTCTTCGAGAATGCCGATGATAAAGGTCAGCACGAAAATCTGGGGCACAAACACCAGGAATGCGCCCAATCCCGAGAAGATGGCATCGGCTGTAAAGTCCTTTGCCATTTGTGGGCCTATGGCTGGGACTATAACGTCGGCCATCCAACTGAGTCCGGCCTCCACCGCGTCCATTGCCGGCGCGGCCCAGGTGAAAATCGATTGGAACAGCAGGTACATGATGGCGAAGAAGGCGATGCCACCCAGGCCCGAGTGCAAAAAGAAGCTGTCTAGGCGCGTCTGAGACTTGATCAGCAGATCGCCCTTGGGCCCATACTTGCGAGCGAGTTGGTGTGCGTTGCCGCGCAGAATCTCATCAGGTGTGTCGGCGATGCTGCTGTCCATGCCCGACTTGGCGTTGGACAGGTTGTTACGTACCTGATGTAGTACCTCATCGATACCTTTGCCGGAGCGGGCGGAGATCGGAAACACTGGCGCCTTGATCTCTGCGGCAAGTCCGTCCAGATCAACGCTGATACCGTGCTTGTCCAGCACATCCATCATATTGGCGAGCACCATCACCTGCTTGCCATGGCGCTCGCACTCGCGAATCACCTGCAGGGTAAAGTAGAGGCTCTTCTCCAGCCGGGTGACGTCGATCAGGCAGAACACCTGCGTAACGCTGGGGTCGTCCAGTGCACTCTTAAACTGCTCGGTTGCCACTTCCTCTTCGCCCGAAATAGGCTGCAGTGAGTAAGTGCCGGGAAAATCCAGCAGCCGCAGTTCGGGCATGGCGGAAAGCTTGCCGGATGCGACATCTACAGTAATACCCGGGAAATTGGCCACCTTTTGCTGCATGCCGGTGAGCTTATTGAAGAGCAAACTCTTGCCGGAGTTGGGACTGCCGATCAGGACGATGCTCTGCGCGCTGGTTTCACTCACAGTGTGGTTTCCTCAACCATGATGTGTGCAGCGACCTCGTCGTCCAGGGAGAAAATGGTATTGGCCACGCGAAACACTTTGGGTGCACCCATGGCGGGTGCCTGCAGGCATGTCACCACCTCGCCCGGATGAAATCCGAGTTCCATCAAGCGCACGCGATAGCTGTCCACCAGTGCATCATCGAAGCCGGTTATCCGGCCTTGCTCACCGGTACTGAGAGACCAAAGGGAAATTGACATACACACCTTAACGTTGGACGCGCTATTCTATGACCTCGATTTCACCCTGTAAATAAGAAGCATTCTCGTTATGTCATATGTACTCGTGGACAAGCCGCGCCCGCACGTTACCCAAATTACGCTCAACCGCCCCGAGCGAATGAATGCGATGGCATTTGACGTCATGGAACCCTTTCATGATGAACTCAATAAAGCCAGCTTTGATAACGACTGTCGCGTAATAGTCGTCACAGGCACTGGCCATGGCTTTTGCTCGGGTGCCGATCTGGAGGATCCAGGCTGGTTGGATATTTTCGATGGTCTCACGGTGCCGGGGATCGGGCGCCGTGCGATGGCGTTGTACGAAGAGGTATTTCGCGGTATGCAGCAGGCCCACCAGCCCGTTATCGGCGCCATAAATGGGGCGTCCATTGGCGGTGGATTTTGCCTGGCGTTGGCCACCGATATTCGTATTGCGTCAGATGCTGCCTATTTCCGGCCCGCTGGCATTAATAATGGACTGACCGCGGGCGAGCTTGGCCTGAGCTATCTGTTGCCGCGAGCCATCGGTTCCACCCGCGCCTTCGAGATCATGCTGACGGGTCGTGACGTCGACGCGGAGGAGGCGGAACGTGTCGGCATCGTCTCCAAAACTGTGACGGCAGAGCACTTGCTGGATGAGTGCTATGCCGTCGCCGAGCGCATTATCGGTTTCAGCCAGCTCGGAGTCGAAATAACCAAGCAGCAGTTGTGGGCCAGTCTGGAGGCCGGTAGTCTGGCAAACCACATGAACTACGAGGGGCATGCGCAGTTGTTCGTGCGCATGACCACCCAAAACTTTGAAGAAGCGATTCGCGCACGCAAGCAGGATCGTAAACCGGATTACAAGGATTAAGGCATGAGCGATTACCCGACCCCCAATTTCTCTCTGGACCTGAGTGGCCAGGTGGCCATGGTAACCGGGGCCACCTCTGGTTTGGGTGCGCGCTTCGCGCGGGTGCTCGCTGCCTGCGGCGCGAGCGTGGCGATTACCGGTCGCCGGGTGGAGCGCCTCGAGACGCTTGCCGAAGAGATTCGTGCCGGAGGCGGTCAGTGCGAGCCGGTCGCAATGGACATGACTGACCGCGAGCAGGTGCGCGCCGGCCTTGCACAGGCTGAGCACGCCTTGGGCACGATAAACATACTGGTCAACAATGCCGGTATTCCCGATGCGCAGCGGGCGACAAAGATCGATGATGAATTGTTTGACCGGGTCGTGGATACCAACCTTGAAGGCCCTTGGTTTCTTTCTTGCGCAGTAGCGCAAAAGCTTATGAACGAAAAGCAGCCGGGTCGGATTGTGAATATCGCCTCCATGGCCGCATACGATGTGCAGCCCGGGCTGGCCGCGTCACTGTACTCAGTTACCAAGGCCGCTATCGTTCGGATGACTGAGGCGCATGCCGTCGAGTGGTCAAAGTTCCATATCAATGTGAACTGCATCGCCCCCGGCTCCTTTTCCTCCGAGATGTTGGATGGCATGATCGAGCGAGTAGGCGACATCAGCCAGTACTTCCCCAGGCAACGCATTGCGGAACCAGCTCAAATGGACAGCACCTTGCTGTTCCTGGTTTCGCCGTCCTCTGATGCCGTGACCGGTACTGTAGTCAAGATCGATGACGGACAGCTCGGCCGTTAGTTATTCGGCCATTACTTTCGCGAGTCTTTCCGGCTCGCGCCATACGCCGCCCAGTAATCGCCACAGGTAAACAGCGGCCAGGGCGATGATCATTGCCACGAATGCAGCCCAGGATAGGCGTGGGCCGTAGTCAAAAACCACGATAATGAAATACTGTGCCACCAGCATCAGCCAGTGCAGGCTTATCGAGGTGATCATCAGCCAGCGGGTGTCACCGGCGCCGCGTAGTGCGCCGCCGGCAATCAGAATCGTAGCATCCGCCATGACATAGCAGGACAGTCCCACCATCATGAAACTACCGATCTCGAGTATGCGGCTGAAATCCTCTCCCGAACCAGAGAACACGTTCAGCAACTCAATGCGGTATACCGTAAATATCACGCCGAGGATGAAAGAGTAGGTGAGCGCCATGCGAAAGCCAGCCCCGATCACGCCATCGGCGCGGCTCATATCGTTGGCGCCAACGTAACGTCCAATCAGAGAGATCACGGCAATGTTGAGGCCGATCATGGGTACGAAGGACAACATGTCCCAGTTGAACACAATGGCTGCCGCTGCGCCCTCATCCACGCCATAGGACTGAAATAGCAGTACGAACAGGTTGAATGTGGCCGCGTTCGCAAACATCTCGAAACCCGAGGGAAATCCCAGTCTGGCGTAGCGGCGCAGTATGCCGGCCCGATAGCGGAAGGATTCCATGACCGAGAACATTGCCCGATGCGTGGCATTGAAATAGAACAGCCCGAAAATCCCCAGCGAGAAGACGCCGGCGATAACCGTTCCCCAGGCAGCACCGCTAATCCCCATCGCCGGCAACCCGAACTTGCCGAATACCAGTACATAGGTGAGCGGTATGTTCACGATCACGCCAAGCACATCGGCAATCATCACCACCCGGGTGCGGCCGATGTCGGAAAAATAGGATGCCACGCAGGTCTTGATGAGAAACAACCACGAGCCGTACATAAGGATCGAGTAATACACCCGCTCCAATTCCAGTTGCTCAGGGGGGTGATCCATGGCGGCAAACAAGTGATACACGCCGTAGGCGATCATGCCGATAACGGGCATGCACAGGGTGGCGATGATGCTTCCCTGACTGACGACCTGCGGACATTTGCGGAACTCTCCCGCACCGTAGTACTGCGCCACCAGTGCATTGGCGTAGGACATCACGCCCATAAATAAAGATACTGAAAAGAAGTAGGCAACGCCGCCGCCCATCGCCGCGGACATATGCGCCGGACTGAGTAAGGACAAAAACAGGCGATCGGCGAAAACCATGAGCGCAAAGGAGCCCTGCGACACCACCATTGGTAATGCCAGGTCAAACAGCTCTCTTGTCGTGCCTTTCTCAAGGCGCGGTGCGGGTGTCATGTGTGCCTACCATTGCCCCTGTGAAGCGTGCCCTGTGACCAAAGCTTCGAGGCTTGTTGTTCTGGTATCAGTGTAGACGGGGCAGCGCTGGGATTATTCCGCGGCCGCGACTGCCTGACGCAGTAATTGCCCAAGGTGGCAGGTGGCCGGTCCCGCTCGATCCTCGTCGGTATAAGTGAGGTAAAGCTGAGAATGTCTGCGCGCCCCTTTTTCGAGGGGAAGCTCAACGAGCGCCCCCGATTCCAATTGGCCGGCGATACGGCTCAGTGGTAGCCAGGCAAAACCGGTGCCCCGGCAAATCATATCCACGGACGTGGCAACATGACTAACCGTCCAGCGCTGATCAGCACCCAGCCAACCGGAATCGGTGCTGCGCGAGCTGGCTGAATCGCGAACCACCACCTGACGATGTTGCTCAAGGTCTGTCAGCGTCAGTTTACGGCCGAGCTGATGCAGCGCGTGATCAGAATGAGCGACGGCCACGAACTCGATCTCCAACAGCGCCTCTCCTAAAAATCCCTGAGGTACCTCGTTGGCAACGATCAGGTCTGCTTCGCCGGCGATGAGTTTCTCCGGCGCCCCGTAGAGAATGGTCTCCATCAGCTGCACTCGAGTGTGGGGGTAATCGCAGGAGAGCGTCTGCAATGCCCTGGCCAACAGTTCGGGTGGAAACATCTCATCCACCGCAATTCGAATTTCCGCCTCGACGCCCTGCGTTAGTACCTCGGCCAGTTCTTCCATCTGCGCTGCCTGTTCCAGCAACTGGCGTGCCCGCCGGCACATGAGTTCACCTGCTTCAGTGAGGGTGGTTTTACGACCGACGATTTCGATCAGTTGCAAACCGAGTTGGTCCTGCAGTTTGTGTACGGCGTGATTGATGCTCGACTGGCTCTTGTGAATAGCATTGGCAGCCTGGGCGAAGCCGCCGTGATCGGCGATGGCCAGCAGCATGCGCCATTGTTCGAGAGTGGTTTTCATAAAGTTTCCAATAAATCGAACGTTTCTGTCGATATTATGCGATTTTAGTTCGTAAAAGACGATAGTAATCTGGCTGCATAAACTCATAGGAGACCTACTATGCAATTACGTACGATCCAGGAAGTTCGGTCCACTCACCCCAGCCGCGATGGCGACGGCGTAGCCATTCAGCGTGTGCATGGCATGCAGCATGCGGGTATGGACCCGGTGCTGATGATTGACGAGTTGCGCTCTGATAATCGCGCGGACTTTTCCGGAGGCTTTCCGTCGCACCCGCATCGCGGTATGCAGACGCTGACCTACATGAAGCAGGGTGGCATCGTCCACGAGGACAGCGAAGGCAACCGTGGGGAGATTCGCGGTGGTGGTGCCCAGTGGATGTCGGCCGGCCGGGGGGTGATTCATTCCGAGATGCCCACGCCTGATTCCATGGGATTTCATGGCTTCCAGATTTGGGTGAACCTGGCGGCGGCCGAAAAAATGAGCGCGCCGGCCTATCGGGATGTACCGGCCACAGAACTAGCCACGATTGCAGCTGACCATTTCGAGCTGACTGCGATTGCCGGCGTGTGGCAGCTTGATGAGCAAACCACTCGTGGCCCATTGCAGCAGTTGGAGCACCGTGTCGCGATCGCCGATCTGCGCCTCGAACCCGGTGCGACGGTCAATGTGGCGGCGGACGTGGCTGAAAATCTGCTGGCCTATGTCTACGACGGCTCGCTGTCTCAGGCCTCGATAGAGATCGAGACGCAGCATCTGCTCGTAACAAGTTCGGGTGACACTTGGCAGGTGACGGCAGGCGAGGCAGGCGCTTCGCTCTTGATACTGCGCGGCGAACCCCTGCGCGAACCCGTGGCGCAGTATGGCCCCTTTGTGATGAATACCATGGACGAGATCGAACAAGCCATGGCTGATTACCAGTCTGGTCGTTTTATCGAGTTGTCGGAGCAACGCAGTGCCGAAAACCACTCAGCAGCAGGAGAGCAACGTAGCTATGGATAAGCCGATCATCTTTGACAACAAGCCTATGGCGGTCGAGCTCGAGACGGGTCAGGAGTATTACTTCTGTACCTGTGGGCGGTCTAGCAACCAGCCTTTCTGTGACGGGTCCCATGCGGGAACAGCGTTTACGCCGAAGTCGTTCACGGCAGAGGAAGCGGGGGAGGCCTACCTGTGTGCGTGCAAGCACACCGCTAACGCGCCATTCTGTGACGGCACCCATACCCGCTTCGATAGTGATGCTGTAGGTAAAGAAGGCGACGGCGTTATCGCCAGCAGCGAGTCGAGCATGCCCGCGGCGAAACCCACGCCCGAGGAGCCCTCCGTGGCCTTCATTCATCAGTTGGCGGAGGAGGGTTTGGAGAAACTCGGACACCACGGTCCGATGGCCGCAATGGGTGTGCCGCGCAATGAATTGCCGGATTGGGACGATATTCAGCTCATGGTGGCGCAAATGGCGCGTAAGCCTCTGCTGGAAAATGAGCCCGTCGATACCCGGTTGGTGATTGGGCCGGAGGCGAAGAAGCCGCTGGTGCTGGAGATTCCGCTGTTCGTCTCCGACATGAGTTTTGGCGCGTTGTCTGAGGAGGCTAAGACGGCCATGGCGCGCGGCGCAGAGATGGCCGGTACTGGCATTTGCTCCGGCGAGGGCGGCATGCTGCCCGAGGAGCAGGCCGCCAATGGCCGCTACTTCTATGAACTCGCCAGCGCCGGTTTCGGCTACCGTGAGGAATTGCTGGGGAGTGTGCAGGCTTTTCACTTCAAGGGTGGTCAAGGCGCAAAGACCGGCACTGGTGGGCACCTGCCAGGGGCTAAGAATATCGGCAAGATCGCCGAAGTGCGCGGCATAGAAGCTGGTCAGCCCGCTATTTCTCCGCCGACATTCGCCGATCTCGACTCGGTCGCCGACTTCCGCAACTTTGCTGACCGCGTGCGCGAGATTAGCGGCGGCGTGCCTGTGGGATTCAAGTTGAGTGCCAATCATATTGAGCGAGACATTCAGTTTGCCCTCGACGCGAGCGCGGACTACATCATTCTTGATGGGCGGGGCGGTGGCACTGGCGCTGCGCCCTTAATGTTCCGTGACCATATCAGTGTGCCCACGATTCCCGCCCTCGCCAGAGCGCGGCGCTACCTGGATGCGCAAGGCGCCAGCGGCAGGGTGACGCTAATTATTACTGGTGGTTTACGCACTCACACGGATTTCGTGAAAGCGCTCGCATTGGGGGCAGATGGTATCGCTCTGGCGAACAGCGCGATGCAGGCCATCGGCTGCGTTGGTGCGCGTATGTGTAACAGCAATAATTGTCCCGCTGGAATCGCCACCCAGAAACCGGAGTTGCGGGCGCGGCTGGATGTGGATCATGCCGCGGCGCGCTTGGACCGCTACCTGCGTGCAACTGTGGAGCTTATGCAAGTGCTGGCGCGCGCCTGCGGTCATCGCAGCCTGGGTGAGTTTAATTCGGATGATCTAGCTACCTGGAACCGCGATATGAGCCTGCTATCGGGTGTGGCCTTTAGCGGACTCCCGCTAAGCGATTAGTTCGCGCCGGGTGGGGGATTGGCATCCACTGCCGGGAACAGGCTCGCTGCATTCACGTCGTTGAGGCGATCGTAATCGAAGGCACTCAGCGTAAAGTAGACCGGGATGTCTGCTCTTTGAATGTAGCGGTCTTCGTCGATCTCAAACAGGCGATACTCGTAGATCTCATCGCCTGTGGTCACGGTGAGGGTGGGCGGTGCCTGCATCTCTTCCAAAATAGATGCTGTCGCTATATCTGCCGCTGCAGTCACTCTGAGGCTGCTTAGGGCGTTAACCAGTTTGTCGACCTCAGCCTGTTCTGGAACCGTGCCATTCTCGCCAGCCCAGTTCTCTCCCTCCAACGACAGTAAATAGTCGAGCCCATCGATAAATTGGATATCGCTGACTTGTAGCAGGGTCTTGTCCAACCATTCGGCGGCCTGTGCGGGCACGTCGAAGGTATTGAATTCGACAGCATAAACGACGTCATCTTTACCGCTGCGGGCATGTACTTTGCGAAAACCCGGTGAGGTACCCAGGTAGATACGGCCCTGACTGTCTTCACCGATGAAGTACTCGACCTCGCGCTGGAAGCTGTCGTTTGCCACCTGGAAGCGACGCGTGGCTGAGGCCGAACTCGCCACTGGCCAGCCTCTGGATAGCGCAGGCAGATCCTGGATCAGTCGACTCAGTCGAGCACTGTCGATTGGCAGTGAATGATACTCTGGCAAAATCCACCGGTCGCCTTGCTGTGACAGAATGACAGCATTCTCGTTGTCGCCGATAGCGATACGATTAATGGCTTCAGGGCTCGCTAACTGGAGCAACGCCTGATTCGCAAGATTGTCACCGTCGTCTGTGCTGGGCCAGAACAGGGCAGCTACCAACAGTAACTGCAGACCAAGCACCAGGGTCAAAATGTTACTGAAACGGTTCATGCCATATCTCCCAGTGTCTCGAGATAGTGTTGTTGTCGATTAAGGCGGCGCTGCCTTTGCCACAGGGCGATGACGACAAGAATCAATATTGCCAGACCGTAGTTGAGATACTCCCAGAATAACTGCTCATCTTTCTCCAGCGGCATCAACGCGCGATTAAAGTGCGAGTGGGAGCGGATGCCCAGCAACCCGCCGTCCTCAAGCGCCCAGTCGAGTGTGTTGGCCACCAGTTCGAGCGGACCCAGATACTGAGCGCCTGTCATGGAGCTTAGCGTTCCCAGAATCTGGTCGGTCAGGAAATCGTTTGAAGACAGCAATACCAAGCGTGAGGATTCCGAGGAGCGCTCAATCACGCTGCCGATGGTCATGTCGTTTTCAGCAGCGCCTGTTTCCCCGTCTGGTCCTGCAGCTTGTTCATCCTGTTCAGACAGTAAAGGTGAGGGTTTGCCGGCGAAGTAGGAGTCGAATCGGCCGCTGACAATAGCGCCCAGCAGCATGCTGTTGGTTTCTTCCGTGGCATACCAGCCGCTGATCCCGGTGTCGTCTACCCGCGGCAGTACGTCCATCTCGGCTGAAGTCCAGGCATCCTCAGTACTGCGCACCAACTCGATGATTTCTCGCGCACTATTGGACGGCTCATTAATCAGGATGGGCGATGCCCAGGCCATTGTCAGTTGCGGGATGCCGCTGCTGACTGGGTGGTCTGGGTTGATGCCGGGGGGTCGGGCGTCGACGAAGAACGGATAATCGACCATTGCCACTTCCTGAAACCGGAAGCCGCCCACCTCTCGGGTTACGGGGATTGGGAATGCAGAGTTTTGTGGATCAAGCACCAGGGTCTCGCCCAATTCGATGCCGTGATGCGCTAGCCAGTCCTGCAGTCCGCTGACCCTGTTGACCATGGCCAGGTTACCGCCAGCCAGCTGTGACATATACGGTGAGGTGATCAGCACCACGCTCCCACCGCGCATCAGAAACTGGTCAATCGCGAATACGGAAGCTTCGTCGAGGTTCTCGGGGGCGGCCACCACCAGAATGTCTGCCTCGGCTGTCACCGCGCCGTCACTCAAATCCTCCATCCGAATCGTATGGTTTTCAGTGATCGCGGCTTCCAGATTGCGAAATTGTGGGCCCGTCATCCCGTATTGCGCCATGCGTGGGTCCATCTGCGGGGCCGAGAACGCCACGATCTTGGTAAATCCTTTTGCGAAACGCTTAAGACCCGCATCCAGTGATTGTCTGAAGTTTTCAGCGTTGAAGTCAGTGGGTAGCTGAACGACCTGCCGATCATCGGCCAGGGTGAGATAAAAATAGAAAGCGTTTTCATCGAAGGGGCTGGTGACCATGGGTTGGAAACCCCACTCCTCTTCAATCTGCAGTGCCAGGCTGCCATCGCCGGCCTCCGGGTCCAGAAAACGAACGCTAAAGCGTCCGGCGGATTCCTGCTCTACCGCGGCGAGTTCCTCACTGATATCCCTTTTGTATTGCAGCAACTGCTCTGGCAGCTGTTCATCGGCCGAGACGTAGGCGATAAGCTCAATATCTTTGCCGATGCTGTCGAAAAGATTGCCGCCGGCCTGATAGCTATAGAGCGCCTGTTTGATCGCGCGAGTCAGATCGAACTCGGGATTGCGCAGCTGCACATCCAGTGCTGAAGTCGCGCCTGCCTTCACTTCTATGAGGTCGCCGAAGCCGAGCACCTGGTGGCTATCACCGTATTCCACCAGGACATTGAAGTAGGAATTTACGAGAGCCGCCTGATACCGGTCAGCCACCTGAAAGGGGACCGCCCGTATCCCATATTTCTGATTCGCCTCTTCTTCCAATGCCGGATCATCTGCCGGGTCTACTATCTCGACTCGTACTTTGCCACCGCCGGTCACCTCATACTCGCGCAGCAAGTCGCGCATCTGCGGCACCAGGGGCGCCAGCAGGGGGTGGGTCTTGGCGCTGAAGTAGCCCCGCAGCAGCAGCGGTTCCTGCAACTGCTCGAGATAGCCGTGGGTGGCGTCGGATATCGAGAACAAGCGTCCTTCGGTGACATCCGCTCGCAGGCTGGTGACCTGGCTCAGCCATAAATTGCCGATCAGCATGTTGATGACCAGTAGAGCGGTGACTTTCCGCCAGGCGTTGTGATGGCTTTTTGAGCCGCTCGCGGCCCAGCGCTCGCGTTCCAGCGAGTACACGTTCAGTGCGAGAAAAATGCCTATCAGGCTGAAGTAATAGAACAGATCGCGTGCGTCCAGGACACCACGAGTAATCGACTCGAAGCGGGCGCCGCTTCCCAGCGCGCGCAATAGTTCGCCGCCAAAATTGCCGAAGAAGCTGGTGAGCGCACCGGAGCCCAGCATATAGAGTACGCCGCACAGCACCACCGAGCCGATGAGACTCACGATGGGGTTGTCGCTGCGTGCGGAGACGAACAGGCCTACGCCGATATATGCTGCGCCCAGCAGTAGAGTGGCCAGATAGCCGGCGAAGACAGGCCCCCAATCGAGTTCACCCAGTTGAGCAACGGTGATGGGTAAGGGCAGGGTAACCAGCAGCGCCAGAACCAGCAGCGTGACACAGGCCTGAAACTTACCTATCACAAAGCGCCAAAGTGGCACGGGTTGGGTTAGCACGTATTCGAGGGTTCCGGTGCGCCGTTCTTCGCTCCACATACGCATAGTCAATGCAGCGGTGAGGAAGATCAGCAAAATGGGCATCCATTCGAATAGTGGTCTGACGTCGGCAATGTTGCGGGCGAAAAAAGCTTCACCCCAGAAGAAGACAAACAGCGTGACGGCAGCGAAACTGCCAAGAAACAGCCAGGCGACAGGCGAGGCGAAGAACAGTGCCAGCTCCTTCTGGGCAATACGATTAACGTGTGCGCTAGGCTGCATGGTCAACCTCCGCTGGAACGCTGGCTTCGCGGAATACGGTTTCGAGATCGCGCGCATTCGGCGCCAGGTAGTAGAGCTCGCCTCCGGCCGCCGTAATTGCTGCTGCCACCTTGGCGGAAACGGATTCGATATTGTCCGCATCGTCTAGAGCAATATGAACATCGTTGGCCTGTACATGCATCTGCATCTGCGGCAGTAGCTCGCGCATGCGCTCCAGGGACAAGCTGCTGCGTACGCGCAGATGTGCAGCATTGCGCAAGTCCGCAAGACTCGAGTTCAGCGCCAATTGGCCATCGCGGAGGATCAGAACCCGATCACAGATGGCGTCTACCTCTTGCATGATATGGGTGGAGAGAATCACGGTTGCGCTCTCCGACAGCGCCTGAATCAGATCGCGCATGTGCTGAGTCTGGTTGGGGTCGAGACCGTTCGTGGGTTCGTCCATGATCAGCACGCGCGGCGTTCCCAGTATCGCCTGGGCAACACCAACGCGCTGTTTGTAACCGCGGGAGAGCGTTGCGATCGGTGTGATCAGCTTGCCCTGCAACTCTGTGTCGCGCACCGCGCGTTTTACCGACGTTGTCAGTGCCTCGCCCGTCAGTCCCTTTAGCGTTGCCGCATAGTGCAGGTAGTCGGCCACTGCCATATCAGGGTAGACGGGCAAGTTCTCTGGCAGGTAGCCCAGGCGCTGCTGCACTGAGCGGGTATTCTCAGCCAGGTCGAGCCCGTCGATATTGATCTGCCCTGCCGAAGGCTCGAGGTAGCCGCTGAGCATCTTCATGATGGTCGTTTTGCCGGCGCCGTTATGGCCCAGTAAGCCAACGATCTGTCCAGCGGGAATGTCGAACGAAACGCCGTCCACTGCCAGAAAATCGCCGTAGGCTCGGGAAAGCTTATCCACGCTGATCATGCGGAAACTCCGATGTTATCTGTTCTACTGCGGGCCATATTTTCTTAATTGAAAAATGAATTTCAAGCCCTTTGCTTGCATTACTCTCGGGAGGTTCCGACTCCCGGGTCGTACTAATGTTCCCCGGCGGTGAGTCGCTCAGGAGAAGAACAACAGTTTGATAATGAACGCCACCAGCACCACGTTCAGCACCAGCTTGATAATACTCTCGCCCTTCTTCACCTGCACGGCGGCGGCGATCCAACCGCCAATAGAATTACCCAGCGCCAATGCCAGGCCAATGACCCACATGATTTCAACCTGGGAGGCAAACACGGCAAGGGCTGCCGCGCTATAGCAGGCGATGATAAATACCTTGTGCATATTGGTGCGCACCAGGTCGAAGCCCATCACCCGGTGCAATACCGGCATGATAATGAAGCCGACCCCGAGCTGGATAAAGCCGCCGTAGAATCCGACTCCCACCATCAGTATATGTCCCCAGATGAGTTGCTTGCGGCTGGGTTCTGCATCAGTTGGCGTATTCGACTTTCCCTTGTCGAAATACATGATCAGCATCACACAGATCATGATGATTGCCAGGGTACGGTTGAACCAGACGCCGTCCAGTTGCGTTCCCACCATGGCGCCCGCGACCGCCCCGGGTAAGGCGCAGGCGGTGAGTGTGAGACTCAGCTGAAACTCCGCGTAGCCCCGTTTTAAGAATGAGGTAACGGCGCTGATATTCTGGGCGAGTATCGCTATGCGATTGGTGCCATTCGCAACAGGGCCGGGGATACCCATAAATACCATGATGGGTACGGTCAGTAGTGACCCCCCGCCGGCCATGACATTGAGAAAGCCAGCGACGACGCCAACGGCCGACAGTAGCGCCAGCTGCCACAGTTCTACCGATTCCATGTCTGTCGCCTTTGCCTAGCTGGCGCCTGACCAGGGTTCGCGCATGGTCACAAATTCTTCCGCCGCCGTGGGGTGAATGCCGATCGTGGCATCAAAGGTGGCCTTGGTTGCGCCGGCTTTCAAGGCGATGGCCATGCCCTGCACGATCTCGCCCGCATCCGGTCCCATCATATGCACTCCTACGACCCGGTCGCTCGCATCGTCTACGATCAGTTTCATGAACGCGCGCTCATCGCGACCGCTGATCGTGTGCTTCATAGGCCGGAAGCTGGATTTGTACAGCGTGATACTGTCGAACTCTTCGCGGGCCTGCTCTTCGGTAAAGCCCACGGTGCCGATATTCGGCTGGCAAAACACTGCCGAGGCAATAAAGTCGTACTCTACCTCGCGGTGCTGAGGACCGAACTGACGTCTGGCAAAGGACATGCCTTCCGCCAATGCCACTGGCGTGAGTTCCATGCCACCGATGACATCGCCCAGAGCGAATATAGAGGGCTCAGAGGTGCGAAACTCATCATCGACTTTGATCGTGTTGTTTTCATTAAGCTCGACGTTAACGTTTTCCAGGCCTAAGCCGTCAAGGTGGGGTTCACGGCCGATGGCGTACAGCACCTGATCTGCTTCAATCTGGTTACCGTTCGAAAGGGTGCACAACAGGTGATCTCGCTGTCGCTGAATCGCGTCAACATTCGTTTCAAACTGCAGATCGATGCCACTTTTAGCGATTTCTTCTGCGGCATGTTCCCGAATGTCCTGGTCAAAGCCGCGCAAAAACAATGGGCCACGATACAGCTGAGTCACCTGCGCCCCCAGACCATTGAAGATGCCGGCGAACTCGACCGCGATATAGCCGCCGCCTACGATGACGATTCGCTGGGGAAACTCTTCCAGGTCAAAGACTTCGTTTGAGCTGATACCCAACTCCGCACCGGGCGTATTCGGTAGCCGCGGCCAGCCGCCGGTCGAGATCAGTATCTTGTCAGCCGTATAGTGTTCGCCATTTACCTCGACGGTGTGTGCGTCTACGATGCGCGCTCTGCCGATGACAATCTCGGCGTTGGCGCCCTGCAGCAAGTTGTTGTACACCGCATTGAGACGCGAAATCTCCTGCTTTTTGTTATCGCGCAGCGTGGCCCAGGTAAATCCGGGTACTGTGCTGTCCCAGCCAAATTCACGCGCATCCTCGAATGCGTGGCTGAATTCAGAGGCATAGACATAAAGCTTTTTTGGCACGCAGCCCACGTTGACGCAGGTACCGCCCATATAGCGGTCTTCGGCGATAGCTACCTTGGCTCCAAAGCTGCCCGCTATGCGAGCGGCACGTACACCGCCTGAGCCGGCACCAATGACAAACAAATCGTAATCGCGATTACTCACGGCATTCTCCTGTGTAAGGGATGCCATTCTAGAGTGATCGGGCGAGGGCGGCCACTACTCGATGAAGGGCCGAACCAACTGCCGGAAGGGATCAACCGGGTATGGCTTCTCTTCGATGCCAATAGTGCGGATATCTGAGCCTTTAGCACTGCCGTATCCACCCTCGGGCCAGAAGTAAGTGCCAAACACCCAATCCCAGAGAATCAGGTTGCTGCCGTAGTTGTGATTGGCGATGTTCACGTGCTCGTTGTGATGCCAGCGGTGCAGCTCGGCGCTGGAGAATACGTAGTTGAGCGGCCCCAGGTCTTGTTGCGTATTGCCGTGTTGCCAGTAGCCGTGAAATATTGAGAACAGCGTAATGAACAGGACCGTTTCCTCGTTCGCGCCGAGAAGCAAGACGGGCAACACCGTGCAGCTCTGCAAGATGGTCACGTCCACATAATGAAACTTGGTGGCGTTCAGCCAATACAGGCGCTGCGGGCTGTGGTGCACCTTGTGAAAGCGCCATAGTAGGGGTAACTCGTGGCTGGCACGGTGCCACCAGTAGGCGCCAAACTCGCCCAATATCAGTGCCAGCGGCACCTGCAGCAGCAGCGGCCAGTCATTTGGCCAGATCTGCAAACCGCCGCCAGCGAGGGACAGTGCTGCGCCTGAGATGGCGAGCTGGACCACCGAACTTTGCAGCAGGATATTGTTGATGACTACCGTCACCCCATCGGGGTAGTAGTTTTCCTTCAGTGTGGGTCGCCAGCGGTCATTAAACCTGGCCAATCGCTCACCGCCAATCACGAACACCAATGTCAGTGCACTCACGATACCGAAAATAGCGAAGGCGTCGATCCCCGCATCCAGCGCCAGCCAGGCACCCGTCATTGCGACCCCCATGCACAACGGGTATCCGATCCTGGGCCAGATGGGGCTGCTGAGCATGCCGATTAGTTACCTTTTAAATCAGCCTCGCGTTTTTCAAAGAACGCGCGTGGCCCTTCGCGGGCGTCTTCGGTTTGCGAGGCTGCCAGAAATTGGTCCATATCCATGAAGCTCACTGAGCGATTGAGTGCCGTGGCGGCTTCGGTGATGCCCCGCTTGATCATGCGCGTGGCGATAGGTGGTTGGGCGGCGACCTGGGCGGCCAGTTCCAGTGCCTTGTTCAGCGTCTGGCCGGGCTCAACCACGTAGTCAACGAGACCCCATTCCAGCGACGTCTGCGCGTCTTGCGGTTCAGTTAGAATAAGTAGTTGTTTGGTCTTGGCGGGGCCGATGAGATTGACGAAGCGAGGCACGCTGCCCCAACTCATATTCATACCCAGCTTCAACTCGGGCACATACATTTGAGTGCTGGTGCTGGCAATACGCCAATCACAAGCGACCGCTAGCGCGCTGCCGCCGCCAATGCACCAACCCTCTATGGCGGCGATGGTAACTGGCTCCAGCGCTTCCCAGGCATCGCACATTGTCGGTCCCACTTTCATCAAGGTGCGCTTCTCAGCCACGGTGCCGCTATTGGCCTCGGCAAGATCAGGGTCTTTGAGATCCATGCCACCGCAAAAAATATCTGTCTGCCCACACAGTATGATGGCGCTTAACTCACTGTCCGCCTGCAACTGGTAGGCGAGTTGGGTGAGCTCGCGCATGAGCGCATTATTGAGGCTGTTGACCTTGTTGCCACTGTTGAAGCGCACGGTGAGGACGCGGCCGTCGCGCTCCAGTTCCAGGTATTTCCAGTCACTCATAGCAGCTCCTCGAGATAACCAAACAGCCCCATGCTACCGCCGGTGTGGATGAAAACAATGTTATCGTCCTTGCCGAAGTGGCCCTGGTTGATCAGATCTATCATTCCCGCCAGCCCTTTGCCGCTGTATACAGGATCGAACAATAAGCCCTCCAGTCGTGCCAGCAGCAAAAGCGCGCTGCGCATACCCTCGGTGGGAATCCCGTAACCATCGCCAATATAGTCACAGTTCGCGATCACGTCTTCTCGGCTGACGCAGCCTGCGGCTCCGATGTATTCGGCGGTGGCGAGTGCGAGATCAAATACTTTCTGCTCCTGCGCATCGCGAGGGGCATTCACGCCAATGCCCAGCACCGGTATTCCGGAGTGGGTTGCGCGTAATCCCGTGACCAGTCCCGCTTGTGTGCCCGCACTGCCGGTGGCGTGCACGATGTGATCAATCTGCAGATGCTGCTCGTTCGCCTGGTGCAGTATCTCCAGGGCGCAGTTCACATAGCCCAGCGCGCCGACCGGATTCGATCCACCGCCCGGGATGATATAGGGCTTTAATCCTTGCTCCCGTAGCGCCTTTGCATGGGTCTGCATAGCGGCGTCCATGTCTGTGCCTTTGGGGTGGTGGTGGATCGCGGCGTCGAAGATGCGATCGAGGAAAACGTTTCCTGAATTCAGATAGTCTCGATCCGGGTCGATGATGCGGTTCTCGAATAACAGCTCGCAACGCAGACCGAGTTTTGCGGCCGCCGCTGCCGTCTGTCGAGCATGATTCGATTGCACTGCGCCCTGGGTAACGATGATGTCTGCACTCTGCGCAATTGCATCGGCCATCAGAAATTCCAGCTTGCGGGTTTTGTTGCCGCCGCTGGCCAAGCCAGTGCAGTCGTCCCGTTTTACATAGATATTGGGGCCACCCAGATGCTCAGTTAAGCGAGGCAGGTATTCGAGGGGTGTAGGCAGTTGGGCCAGGGTGACGCGAGGGAACCGCGCTAATAACATGTGGGTACTCCTTAACTGGGTTCGCTTTAAATGGGCTCGGTGCCGGTAGCGAGCGCAATGGTCTTCTCGACCAGTAGATCGGTAGAGGATAGCAGGGGGAGCGGCGCGCTGTTGGCGTCGAGGAAAAGCGGAATCTCTGTGCATCCTGCAATTAGTGCCTCAGCCCCGTCGAAGGCCAGCGAGTTTGCCAGCCTGGAAACGCCTTCGCGGATGTCTTGATCACGTTCACCCGCCTTGATGCGCCAAACCAATCCCATGAACTGCTCTAGCTCGTCATCGTTCCACAGTACGGGCTCGTAGCCAGACGCCAGCAACGCGTCTTGGTAGAGATTGGCGTGCAGACATCCATCGGCGGCCATGACGCCGATGCGCTTCGCCGCCGCCGGGAGTGCCTCGACCGTGACATCGATAATGTTGATGAATGGTATAGTCACCGCCGCGCGAATATCCGCGCTGTAAGCATGTGCGGTGTTGCAGACCATCACCAGAAAGTCGGCGCCCGCTTGTTCGAGTCCGCGCGCCATGTCTGCGAGTTGGGGGCCAACGCTGGGGGTTCTGCCAGCGATCGCATCGTGTCGATTGGGCACCGATGGATTGTGGTCCACCAGCATACGAATATGATCCTGGTCGCGGGTGGCTTGCGTCGTGGCCACGATTTTGGCCATAAAGTCGACGGTCGCCTCGGGTCCCAGGCCACCCATGATGCCGGCGATCTTACCGCTATTGCTGCTCACTCGCTTCCTCCAGCCACTGCAGGGTGTCGATATATGACACAAAGCGGGTCAGGTAGGAAGGGGAGATTTCCTGCATCAGTTCAAGGCTGCGGCGTACCAGCTGCGGCGAGTTGAGTGGGCCTGAGCTCTCAGGTGCAGCCGCCAATGCAGAATCAATGCGCTGCTGCACGGTCTTCTTGGTGCTGCTATGGCGCACGCGCTTTGCGGAGGCCAGTTCATTTCCATCCAGTTGAAACAGCTCCTGGGCCTGCAGTTGTAGTTGCCGATGGAAATCACTGTTCAAGGCGTCCTGATCGCTCATCGTGCGCGGACGGTTCAATTGCTCGGTCAGTTGCTTCAGCTGTTGGGTGATGGAATCAGCCACTATCAGCTTGTCCCTGCTCTGTGCGCGGTACCGGAGCAATTTCAACCCGGCGGTTCTGCGCCCGGCCCTGCGCATCGGCGTTACTGGCTACCGGTTGTTGAGCGCCAAAGGCAGCAGCAAAGAGCAGATCGGGTGACATTCCCGCATCGACGAGCGCGCGGGTCACCGTAAGCGCGCGTTGGGCGGAGAGTTCCCAGTTGTCGTGGTAGTGAAAGTTGCCCTGCTGAATGGGAAGATCATCGGTGAAGCCGCTGACCATCAGCAGTTCTTCGCGTTCTCCCAGATAGACGATGAGCGGATCCACCAGCGATTCCAATAATTGCATGCCGTCGGGCTGCAACTCGCTGGAGTTAATGGCAAATAGAACACTACCGCTAATGCCGATACGGCCCTCATCGAGGGTAACCCGGCCGCTGGCCAGCGGGCCGGCCAGAGCTTGTTCTAAAACCACTCGCCGTTGTTGCTCTTGCTCGCGCTTAGTCACTTCTTCGCGCAGGCTCTCGGTCAGCTCTACCTGGTAGCCGAGTGGCCACACCAGGATCAGAACGAATACGCCCAGCACTCCCGCCAGCAGGTCCCCAAAAATCGGCCAGACCGGCGTTTCATCCAGCAGATCGGATTCCAATTCCTGCATTAGCTCGCCTCGGCAACGGCGACTTCGTCATCCGCAGTGGATTGCAGGCGCTCGATCAGTTCCTGCTGGGAGAGCAAGCTCTGATCAATAATCTCGCGAGCCTGCGCGACGTAGTAGCCCATCTGGGCATCGCTGCGCTCCCCAGCGTTTACGAGCGTGCTCTCGACCTGTGACAGTTTTTCGATCAATTCCTGGCAGGACTGCTGGTAGCTCTCTACCGCGCCGCCGAAGCTGTCGCCGAGACTGGCCAGTTCGGTGGCTCCTGTCGAGAACTCTGCCGCGGCTTCTGATAGCCGCGAAGCTTCTCCGGAGACGTGTTCAGTAAAGGCACTGCTGGTGCTGTTCAGCATGTCAGCCGCTGCAGCGACCAGTTGCTCGACAGCATCACGCTGCCTGTCGGCCGATTGCTCGAGTGCGCTGGTGGCCGCGGAGAGTTGCTCTGCCTGTTGCGTTCGCTGATCGCGCAATTCCTGATCCCGCTCGGCATGCTGGGTTAGATTCTCCGCCAGCGTCGATTGCAGTGCTACGGCCGAGTCGGCGGAAGATTGCCACTGATCGGCGAGCTTCTCTGCAATAGCTTCCTGAGACTCGACAAAACGCTGCTGCCGCTCTGCTTCAGCGACCTTTAGCTCTTCGCTCATGCTAGCGATACCGCTCTGAATGTCACGCCCGACGGACTGCAGTTGCGTCTCTACCTGTAAGGCAAGTGCTTGCTGGGCTGCCGCGGCGCTGTCAGTGAGCGCCGATAGAATGGTTTCGGCGACAGGCTGAATGTTTTCGGCGGCAAGTTTACTGCTCTCGGTCGTGCTGTCCCTCAGCGAGGCACCCACCGACTGTGCGAGTTCCGAGTAGGAGGATCGAGTTTCGTCGAGAAACGTCTGCTGTGTCTGGGTCAATCTCTCGCCAATCTGCTCGCCCAATTTTTCCAGGTTTGTTGCCAATGTCTCGAGTTGTGCAGCAACCTGAGGCAGGGTTTCGGCCTGGGCCTGGAGCGCTTTGTAGGCTTCGTTTTGATTGTGCTCGAGGGAGTATTGCGTAGACACCCGGCTGATGCCGTCATCGAGCTGGCGACTGGCCATAAGTCTTTCGCGGCGCGACAGTGTTGAAATCAACCCCAACATAGCTGACGCTGCGATACCGGCTACCGAGGTGCCGAAGGCAACCCCCAATCCCTGAATAGGCGCCGCCAGCCCATTGCGAATCGCTTCCAGCTCCGTAGTTCCCTGTAAGGCGGTCACGGCACCTTGCAGGGTGTTAACCATGCCGACAAACGTACCCAGCAGGCCGAGCATGACCAGCAGGCCCACCAGGTAAGGTGTGAATACCGGCGAGGGTAGGGCGACCGGCCTGCCGGCGATGCGGGCCCGCACCGGACTGCGTAGACCCTGTTCCAGGGTGGCCAGCCAACTCTCCGGCTCCGGCGCGTCTTCAGTGTGTACAGGTAAGGCGGCGATGGCACTGTCGAGGGTCGCCGTGGCACGGCGGAACTGCAATTGTTCGGCGATTCCGATCAAATAGGCGCAGCCAATCACCAGTGTTATGGCGAGGGCCGCGGCATTGAAGCTGGCTCCCAGGAACGTGCTTGCAGTCCATACAATGGCGATGGCGCCGAGGGCGAATGCGGCGGTAAAAAGGGCTCGATTCATGATATTTGTTCCAGGTGTTCGTCCAGTGCCTCGACCAGTCCCAATACAGGCAGGAGCCGGGCCTCGATCTCAGCGTGGAGCAGGGATCGCATTTCCCTGCAGATGATGTTGTGGGGAGACTCGCTCGGCGCCAACAGGTCTGGGTCGTGTAGCGCGAGAAAGCGTTCACCGAGCAGAAGCGGCGCGTGCGAAAAGCACTTGCGGCCATGCTGCGCGATGATCTCTGCGATTGTGCCGTCCAGTGCTGCAAGCTGAGCCAATTCCGGCGCTGTGCTAGCCAGTGCTGACGCTGTGCGTTGACGCAAGCCCTGAACGCGAAAATCGATCTCCCGTTGCCATGCGCTGTAAAACCGATGGTAAACGGCAAAGGCCTCCGCTTCGCGGCCGGAGATCACCTCGGGTGCAGCGGGGAGCTTGATTCGCACGTATTCCCCGCCGGGGTTGTAGCTCTTTTCCAGATTGCGCAGCAGTGTAGCGCGAACTTCCAGAAAATCGTCCTTCACACTACTCGCCGCCGGTGTGGGCTCGTCATGGTCGTGATGGCCCGCGGGCAGGTGCGCGCGGGCCAGCGTCACAGAGTCACTAAAGTCGACGCGCTCGCCCAGCCAATTGTCCAGGCGCGCGCCAGTCGAGCCATGCGTGCGATTAGTCAGTTCAGCGAGTTGCCGCACCAGTGCGGAACGGGTGAGACGGTCTTGCGCGAGGGCTTGGGTCATTAAAAAGCTCTACGACAACCAAAGCGTCGCGTGCGAGAATCCTTCTTTTCAGCAGGCGCTCATTATGGGGATTCCGGCCCAAGATTCAACAGCTGGAACCAGTCGGCCATGTTAACGGATCCGATGTTTTACCTCGTAGCCATTCCGGGGGTGATGCTCTATGGCATTGCGAAAGGGGGCTTTGCGGGGCCGGTAGCCGTATTGTCGGTGCCGATCATGGCGCTCGTCATGTCGCCGACCCAGGCGGCTGCAATACTGCTGCCCATCCTGGTGGTCATGGATATTCTTGTCGTGCGGACCTACTGGGGGCGATTCGACGCCACGGCATTACGATTCCTGCTGCCGCCGGCCATGTTGGGGATAGGCCTGGGCTATCTGACGGCCGAGTCGGTTAACGAGTCGCACATGCGCTTAATGATCGGGGTGATCTCCCTGATTTTTGGACTGCAAACGCTGCTGGCCTATACGCCCGGCGCTTCCAGTCCGAATAGCTACTGGCGTGCCGGTGTGCTGGGCACCACCGCTGGATTTACGAGTTTCAGTATCCACGCGGGCGGGCCCCCCGCAGCAATGTATCTAATTCCCAGGGGTCTTTCACCGCTCACTTACGCCGGCACCTCGGGAGTATTTTTTGCTGTGGTCAATGCGGTGAAGTTGTTTCCGTACTACTGGTTAGACCAGTTGATATTGCACAATCTGACGCTATCGCTGGTGTTGATGCCGCTCGCTCCCATTGGGGTGATGATCGGCCATTGGCTGGTGAAGCGCACGGAACCGAGAGCCTACTACGGCATCATCGGTTTCTTTCTGGTAGTACTGGGCGCCGTGCTGTTGTGGCAGGGACTGCGTGCTTAGCCAACGCATACGGTGTCGCTATTGGAACTTGCGCTTAAGTTGAGTCAGCAGGTTTGCTTTGGAGCCGGTCTTCGGACTTCAGTAACTCCCTGGCAAGCTCTATGAGTTGTTGATCCTGCCCCGGGAAACGCCAATTGCGGGATTCGAATTCTTCCAAAGGTAAATAGAAGGCGCGCTCCACCTCCAAACGCAGCGGCGGATTGATGTCACCGGATTCGGCATGTAAATCACATCGATAGACGTGAAATCCGGTATCGAAAGTGGCCAGGTGCTCCTGAGGCATTATCGCCAGGCCCGTTTCCTCCCAGGTCTCCCGGAACGCAGTGCACTGCGCCGGCTCCTGTTCGCGACTCATGCCGCCAGGAGGGCTGAGTTTGCCCTCAAAGTTCTCCACCACCAGCATTGATGTGCCATCCAGCACCATGCAGCCCGCGCTGGGTGCAAAAGCGGGAGCTCCCTTGAACGGGCAGGGCGGCGCACTCAGGTCACAGCCCGATAAAAACAGAATCGAAATAACAGTCAGCAGTGATTGTTTTTGCATGATGCGTTTGCTAGTGTGTCCCGTCACTACAAGCCCATGAGTCCTGCCCAGGAGAGTCTAATAATGAACCAGGCAGTTGATACAAAGAAGACGTTTTGCCGATTTTGTCATGTCTTTTGTGGTCTGGAGGTCGATGTGGCCGATGGCCGCGTGGTAGATGTGCGCGGCGACCACGATAATCCAATCTCCGAAGGCTACACCTGTCCGAAAGGTCGCAGCGAAGTAGACCGAATCAATCACCCTGAGAGACTGGTGGCCTGCCAGAAACGGAGCGACGAGGGTCTCGCACCGATTGACACTCAGCAGGCGCTGGATGAAATCGGCGAGAAGCTGAAAGCGATTATCGCCGAGCATGGTCCGCACGCAGTAGCGGTCTACTCAGGTTGTGGCGGTCATCGCACCGCGGCAGGCGGCCCCTGGTTTGTAGGCAAATGGCTGGAGGCGCTGGGGTCGCGCTCCATGTATACCTCTTACACCATCGATTCGCCGGGATTGTCGATTGCGACCGGTCGCATGTTCGGCGCGCCCATGCCCTTTGGCTCGCCCGATCTGGAAAATTCCGATGTGGCCATGTACGTGGCGACTAATCCCACGGTGTCTCACCTGTGGACTATGCCGCAGTCCAATCCGTCCACCCGCTTGAAGCAAGCGTTAAAGCGCGGCATGAAGTTGGTGGTGGTTGATCCACGCAAGTGCGATGTGGCGCGCAAGGCGACGGTGCACTTGCAGGTGAAGCCCGGTGAGGATGCAACCCTACTGGCGGCCATGATCAAGGTCATCATCGATAACGAATGGTATGACCGCGAGTATGTAGACGCCTATTGCAGCGGTTTCGAAGACCTGAAGGCCTCGCTAGCGGATTTCGATCTGGATTATGCGGAGCAACGAACGACGGTTCCAAAAGACACTATCGTGGAAGGTGCAAAGGTGTTTGCCACCGCCAGCTCCGGCGCTGTGCAAACCGGCACCGGCCTTACCATGGCAGCCCATCAGAACCTGTGTGTTCAGCTGGCCTGGACGCTCAATGCGGTCTGCGGTCGCTATGATCGCCGAGGCGGTATGACTCGCATTACCGGCGCAATGTCACAACCCTTCCCGGAAGGTATGGGCCCGATTCCACTGCCGACCTTTAGCGGTGAGGAATCGCGCATCCGAGGCATCAAGGGTATTTCAGGTCTCTTCGGTTACAACGAGATGCCGACCAATACCCTGACCGACGAAATTCTCACGCCCGGTGAGGGGCAGGTGCGGGCCTTGATCGTTAACGGCGGCAACCCGGCACTGGTATTTGCGAATAGTGAACGCACGGTCGAGGCGCTTAAGGATCTCGACCTATTGGTGTGCCTGGATTTATTCGAATCGGCGACGGCGAAGTACGCCGACTACGTGATGGCGGTTAAGCATCCCTTTGAGCGCAATGATATTCCGCACATGATGAATATGTTTTATCCGCAACCTTTTATGCAGTACACCGACAAGTTGGTGGAGCCGCCGGAAGGCACCATCGAAGAGTGGGATTTTTTCTGGGAGGTTGGCGAGCGACTCGGCATTCGGCCCCTTGTGCCTGGCTTGCCCGAGGATCGCAAACCTGAGGCGGAGGAAATCATGCGGGCGTTTAACGCGAATTCGCGTACCCCCTTCGATGATCTGAAGGAAAACCCGAGTGGCAAGCTCTATGGCCCGCGCGAGACGGAAGTCGGCGGCGTGATCCCGAACATGATCGGCCACGCCGATAAGCGGATTGCTGTTGGGCACCCCGAGGCAATGGCGGAGCTGCGCGAAGTGCGCGCTGAGCCGGTTCTGGCCGGCGGCTACGCCGACGGTGAAGACTTCGCCTTCCGGGCCATTACCTACCGTATGCCGGAGGTGTATTGCACGACCGGGCACAACTTGCCAAGGGCAGAACGCAAGCGCCCCTACAACCCCGTGCTCATTTCCGATGTCGATCTTGAGGCGCACGGCTTTGCGAATGGGGAATGCGTGATCATTGATAGCGGCTTCGGCCAGGTGGAGGGAATCCTTGAGGTCAGCGCCGATGTGAGCAGTGGCACCTTGGGAATTGCTCACGGCTGGGGCGACCCCGCCGATGACCGCCCGGTCGAGGAAAAGGGCACCAATGTGCAACAACTGATCCCCGGTCATCAGCGTTACGACAAGATCACCGGCCAGGCGCTGCAGAGTGCTTATCCCGTCAACCTCCGCAAGTTCGAAGGGAGGATAATTGCCCGTGGCTAGGGTTGAGAATAAAGTCTGCATCATCACCGGCGCAGCGAGCGGGCTGGGCAAGAAAAGTGCTGAGCTGCTGGCTGCGGAGGGCGCTAAATTGGTGCTGGCCGACATTGATGATGAAGCGGGCGCTGCCTTGGCGGCTGAGCTGCCCGAAGCGATCTACCAGCACTGTGATGTCAGCAGCGAATCGGATTGGCAGGCATTGATTGCTGCGGCGCAAAAAAACTATGGCCAAATCGATGTGCTGGTGAACAATGCCGGCATAGCGATATTTGCGAGCATCGAGAACACCACGCTGGAACAGTGGGATAAGATCAACCGCATCAACAGCACCTCGGTATTTCTGGGCTGTAAATATGGCATTGAGGCGATGAAAGCCAATGGCGGCTCAATCATTAACATGTCATCGATCGCAGCGCTGGTGGGTGTCCCACTTTACGCGGCCTACTCCGCTACCAAGGGCGCCGTACGTTCGCTGACGAAGTCAGTCGCTCTTCACTGCCAGCAGAAGAATTACCCAGTGCGTTGTAATTCGATTCATCCGGGTGGCATCAATACACCTATGGGGACTAAGGCGATAGAAGATGCCGACGCGGAAGACCTTGAACTCATCGCCGGCGGCGCGGGGTCGATGGGTGAACCCGAAGATGTGGGGTATATGGTGTTGTACCTGGCATCAGACGAGTCGAAGCATATCAATGGCGCTGAGATGGTGGTCGATAACGCCATGACCGCGGCCTAGCGCGGGGCGCTATCTCCTAGCGGAGCTCTTTTTCCTAGCGGGGCTTGGCCTCGTTTAGCGTGCCTTCGCCGGGGGTGATGAATAGCATGCAGGTTTCGGTATGTGGTCGAGCGGTGTGCCACACGCCGCGTGGCACACAGACGTAGGATCCCGGCTCCGAAACTCGCACCACCTCCTCCTGGCCGTTGCGCCAGAGCACGAAATCCGTATCACCTTCAAGCAGATACACCATCTCGTCACCATGCGGGTGTACTTCCCAGGTAGGCCAGTCTTCGGCGAAGCAAAAACGCATAACCAGTACGTGGTCTTTAAAGCCGTTGAAATCGCTGTCCAGCTCCTGATAGAACTCTGGACTCATGGCTTTCACTGTACCGCCCATGTCCGGACCGATGATGTACGCCTTGCTGTCTATATTGTGAGGGCCAGCTTCAATAGCCATATTCGATTCCCTTGAGACTTTCACCTTCAGCATAGACCAGCGTTACGCTCTGGGTGACAATGCCGGGAAGATCTCTTTGGGACGCCAAGTGTCAAATTTTGAGAGCGAGCAGCAGGCCCGGCAGGCGGTGGTCGATACCCAGCGCGAGCTGGTCAGCGCAGGGCTGACCAGCGGAGCCTCTGGTAACGTATCCACGCGCTGGCAGGACATCATGTTGGTAACCCCCACAGGTGTTTCTGCCAATGCGCTGAGTACGGAAGCTATTGTGGCGATGGAGCTCGATGGCAGGGTGTTGCCCGATCAGTTGATACCCTCTAGTGAATGGCGCATGCATGCCGACGTCTATGCAGCTAAGCCCAACGTGCATGCGGTGGTCCATTGTCACTCCGCTTACGCCACGATTTTGGCATGTGCCCACAAGACGATTCCCGCCCAGCACTATATGATCGCGGCGCTGGGTTGTAGCGAGGTGCCGTTGGCAGCCTATGAAACCTTTGGGACCGAGGCGTTGTCGAAAGCCGCAGTGCGAGCGTTGGATTCCAGTAAGGCCTGCCTGTCAGCCAATCATGGGCAACTGGCCACAGGGGTGACCCTGGAAGAGGCATTGAAATTGGCCGCATTGGTCGAGGAGCTCGCGCACTGGCACTGGGGGGCGCTCGCCATCGGCGGTCCAGTGGTGCTCAATCAACAACAAATGGACGAGGTATTCCATGCATTTGAACACTATGGGCAACAGGATAAGTAAGGTATTGAGATCATGGCTATGGGTCGCTTGCCTTTTTGCCTCCTCCACAGCGTTTGCTGAGAAGAGCGCCAGCGCTGATTTTGTGGTTTATAAGAATGCACAGTGTATGTGCTGCGATGCGTGGGTGAAGCATATGCGTGCTGCCGGATACACGCTCGACCTGAAAGTCCCGGATTCGATGGACGCAGTTAAGTCAGAACATGGCCTCGGCCCGCGACTGCAGTCCTGCCATACGGCTGTGCATACTGAATCCGGCCTCGTCTTTGAAGGCCATATACCGGCCGAGCACGTCACCAGATTGATCGACGATCCAGCGCCTGGCGCGAAGGACCTGACCGTGCCCGGTATGCCGGTCGGCAGCCCGGGGATGGAAATGGGGGACCGCAAAGATCCTTACAACGTGCTGCTGTTAAGTGAGGGTGGCAAGGTGTCGCTGTACGCGCGCGAACACCAGGGCGATTAGTTTCGCTCCTGCAACGGGAGCTCCGTGTTGTAGACAACCTGCTTCAGCGCAAAGCTGGACTGAATATTGGCAACACCTGGAATGCGGGTGAGTTTGTCTGCCAGAAAGCGCTCATAGGCCTGTAGATACCATCTCCCTCACTTTACCTCAACTGGCCTAGCAGGCTAGTTGAGGTTCATAGGGTGTCTGGTGTTTCAACACCCCAAAACAGATGTGCACTAACTTGCGCATCGCCGCACCCAGCGCTGACATTTTTGTCTTACCGTTCCTCAACAATCGCTCGTACTGCCGTCGGATATCCGGGTTGTGCTTAATCGCTGTGACAGCAGCCATGTAGAGCTTCCTCCGCACCTGGGCATCTCCTCGCTTGGAGAGCCTGGGCGGACTGCAGACGCTACTGCCTGACTGGCGTTCAATCGGGATCAAGCCCAGGAAAGCTGCAGCCTGTGATGCTTGTTTGAACGACCGGCTGCGCAACACCGCGACCATTTGTTGCGAGATGGTCGGACCCACACCTGGAATGCTCTCCAGCAACTCCCGGTCCTGCTTTAGATCCGGATAGTTGTCGATGTGATCATCGATCAGGGACTCCAGGCGTGCCTTCTCGTCCTCTAACTGGGCCTGAACCTTCTCAATCGAAACCTGCACCTGGGTCGAGGCTCCGCTGGCAACCGCCTTCTCCAGCCGGTTCACTTCACGCTGGATATCCCCCTTGACCGCATCACAACGGGCAATCAGGGCTTTGAGCTGGCGGATCTCAGGGGCCTCCGGCTCCCACAGCTCTGGCAACTGGGTGACTCCATAGCGAGCAATGACCACGCTGTCTTTCTTGTCGTTCTTTGATTGAACGCCCAGGCTCTTGCCGTAATCGTGGATCCGAGCCGGGTTGACCACCGAGACCTTTGCACCTGCCTCGTGCAGCCAGTAGGCCAATCGTTCGTGGTACACACCCGTGGCCTCCATCACGAAGTGCAGTTCATCAATCGCTCCGCCGGTTTGTTTGGTCGCCCAACTCAATAGAGCCTGGTGGCCCTGGGGCGTATTGGGCTGGACTTTGCTTTTGACCTTCATGGTCTCAATGTCCCGGATCCACAGGGTGTCCAGTTTTGCCTTACTGACATCAATGCCGATAATAGCCATATTTCCTCTCCACTTACCTTGTATGTGCAGCCTCATCGCCAACGGGCGAGGGCTTGGATACCATCCAGTTTTAAAGGTAATTGCGAGGTGGGGTCTGATCTACAGGGCAGGTTCGAAGACCTCAGGGCGGGAACAGACTCACCACCTTACCTGATGTACTAATAGCTAATCAGTACATCGAGAGAGACACAAGGGCGATGCTGTTGACCGCGTCGTATTCGGGTAAATCGAAGGGGCAGGTAAACTCGCGGGTTTCCGCTGTCAGCGATTCGGCGCTGGTTTGTACCTCGGCCTGAAAGTAGCCGTATTCGTCACTCATGGCCAGGCCAGACGCGCCGCGAATCACCGCGTTTTGCACGGCTTCGCCGTCCTGATTGAGCAACTTGCCGAACAGGATATTGACTGGACTCACGTCCCAGGTCAGTCGTGCAACATTGCCGGGATACAGGGTGACGGTCTCGCGGCGCTGCTCGTAACTCACGAAGCCCTCGCCCTTGGGCAGCAATTCCACCTCGTAGCTTTGGTAGGGCTGCAGGGTAATCAGATTGCGTTCACCAATGCGAGCAATGCCACGCCGTGAGCCATTGACCAAGACCTGAAAGAAGGCACCCTGATTGGGGTCGCCGACCAGATCGATCATGATGGCACTACGCGATTGGTCTTCACCGCCCAGCGTCAGGCCCCCCTGGCTCCAGGCAAAACTACTGTAGTAGCTACCCGCCGCGGCGGTGCGATTAATATCGTCGGCACGTTCGTGGCGAACTTCTGCTTGCAGTTCCCCCAGCCTGCCGCGCCAACGGGTGTCTACCGTCGCATCGTCCACTTCGCTGCGGTGGCTGGCGCGGGCACCCCAGTACAACTCGCCGGTCTCGCGTCCGCGGTCGTGCCACGAGGTTCCCACATCGAATTCCAGATCGTCCTCGGATTTGCCGCCGTCTAATTCCCTGTGCTGATACTGGGTAGCTGCGGTGTGGGTGTAATTGCCCACATCCCAGCGAAAGCGAATACCGATAAGGGCCTGGCGCAGGTCGTTGAATTCGCTGACTTCCATGTCCAGATCCACCTGGTAAGGGCCCTGGCGCACCAAAGGATAGTAGTAAGAGACGGTGTATTCCTCGGTGTCCTCTTCTTGAGAGGCGAGCTCTGTACGCCGCGCGCTCATATTGAAGGTGCCACCTCCCACATACCAGGACAGGGTGGTGGACCACTGGCGACTATCCTCTGCGAACCAGGCAATATCTGCCGCCAGCCCAAGCTCTTCGGCATCTTCCAGGTTGAAGTTGTTCTCATCCCAGGTTTCGCGGTAGTTGGCGGAGAGAGTCACGTCTTGCCAGCGGGTGCGGGCGTCGAGGCTCAAACCGTAGCCATCGTCGTTGGTGATGGCGCCGTTCAATTGCAGGTCATACCAGGGATGCAACTGATCGATACCGAGCTCGAGGATGCCGTCGTCGTCGCGTACGGCGAGACCGCCATTAAACGCCATACTATCCGTGATGCGGGTGCTCACGTTGAGGCGGCTGAAGAAGATATCCTGCTCTTCTGGAATAAAATCCTGGCTGTTCAGCAATACCTGTTCGCCGATATCGATACCCCAAAGAGTTTGGTCGGCGGGCGGGAAGCGGCTGCTTTTCACATAAAAGCGTGATTCCTCACGGGTTCGCCCATTGGCCTCTTCTATGCGAATCACAATAGGGTAGGCGCCGCTGGGCAGGCGCGAGGTATCGATAACCTGGTTACCTGCATCATAGGTGCGTGAGCTGACCAGTCGGCCGTCCTTGAACAGTGATACACGGGCGCGGGTGGCCAGGAATAACGTGAGTTCGCGCCCAGTAGAGCTATCCAGGTCGGTGCGGGTGTCGAGCGTGCTGGCCGCCCGTAAACCGCGCAGGCTGGTTTCTGGAACAAAGCGTAAGCTGGCGTCATTGACCGTGCGGTAGTACCCCAACTGGTACTCTCGCCCCTCAAAGTCGCGCCTGACCAGAATGTCGTCCGCGGTCCACTCGCTGATGTCGGAGTAATTGGTGGTTAACAGGAAACGGGTCTCGTCGTAGGCCACCATACTGGCAGCGTTGAAGGTATAGGTATCGAACACATCATCGTCATCGCCTGCAAACGCGGTACCGAAATTCTGTAGGTACGACCAGCCGGTGTTAGAGGGAGGCAGGTAAGCTTGCTGCGGAATAGTTTGCAACACCAGGTGCTCGGCATTGACGAACACGTCGACGCGGAATCTGTCCTCGTCGAAGATGATGCCTGCCACCTCCGGCTCCAGCAGTCCGCAGTTTGACTGCCCCCGAGAGTAGCAACGTAGATGCGCATTGGCGTCGAGAGGGCCCGTGAGCTTGGCTTGCACCAGGTCACGATCCAGCAGGCCTGGGATCGCAGCGGCGACCAGTTCCGGATTGCGGAATTCCACTTCGTTGGTGTTGTACTCCCCCAGCACCGAGGTGAGAAACTCGTTGCCGAAGTAGACGTCAACTAAAGTGGTCTGTTTTTCCAGTAAGGCTTCGAAGCCCTCCGGTACGGAAGATGCGCGCACCGTGCCCGCGAACAGCGTAAGCAGCAGGAGCAGCCCGGCGATCGCTCGCCAGCAGTATCTATTCGTAAACAGCCTGCCTGGAAACATTGCTAGCGGTTAGCTTGAAGCTGGCGGGAGTGTCCATAGCGAGCTCTATCTCGAAGCGGTTGCCCGCGTAAATCCGACGGGTTGGAAGGTCGACGCAGTTTTCTCCGCTAATGTCGCATTGGTTGCCTTCGCTGATCAGCACATTGGTATTGCCTCGATTTTCAAAGATCAGCTGGCGGCCATTGCGGATGACGTCAAGGTCTTCAATCGGCTGTCGCGGTTGCACGATAACAAGCAGCTGGTAGGCCACCACGATGCGTACCATGCTGGTTTCAGGGTCTTCTAAAGGTGGCAACACGGGTGTGACGTTGACCCTGTAAATCTGTTCTTCATCCGAGGGCGCCAAATTAACGAGGCGCACGGGCTTGCGGCCCAGGGGTGGCACGATCAACTTGTTGGGTGTTGCGATGAGCTTGGAGGCGCCGGGGTCTGTGATTTTCACGCGTTGCTCGGTCTCGAAGCCGGGGTCGCGTACCTCGAGAATATCGACGCTAACATATAAGTTCTCTTCCTCCTGGTTGAGGATCAGAACATCTTCACGGGGCGGTTTGCCGGGTTCGAACACCACAATGGTCTTATTCAACTGCATGCCGCCCGCAGCCATGCCAGGGGCGGTGCTGACCAGGATCAGAATTCCAGCCAGCAGGGAAAGATATTGACGCTTAGGGCTCACTCGGTGATGACGGTCAGGGTGAGTTGTCCAGTGTAGTCGCCAGCGTCTGCGCTGCTGAGCTCGGCCGCCGGAAAGCGAAGATCGAATGCAGCGGTATCGCCGCCTTCACAGTTGCTGCTGACTCTGGCCGCTTTTTGCAGCCGTGAGGGATTGTTGGCGCGTAATTGTTCGCCCATAGTGGCGTCGAGATCAGCGCGGTAGGCTACCTCGAAACGCAGCTCGCGGTCTTCGCTGCCACGCAGTGAGAAATCACTGCTGCCGTTGTCGGTGTGGGCACGTACGTAGTAGTTGCTGCTGCCATTGCCGCGAATACACACAGATTCCGTGTAGAGCGCGTCTTGCCCGCGATTAGCGACATTAATCTGGATGTCATCGACATTCGCAATTTCGACGCGCGGCAAAATCGTCAGCGAGATGCGGCTGACTGCCGTCGATTCATAGCCCCTGTTACGCTCCTGTTCCGCGGTGGCGGAGAGCGCACTGACCAGCCCTGTAATTATCAGAAGGATGCGAACTGCGTGCACCGCAATGCCCCTGCCTGTATTTATCGTTTCCCGAGTATAACCGCCTCCACCCTCCGAGGGCCAGTACGGTATTTAAACCGACCCTCGGAGGGTGTGTATAAGAATTCAACCGAGCCTCGGAGGGTGTGCTAAGCTCGCAGAAAAAACGGATTCCGATGCCTATGCTGCGACTCGCGGCCATTCTCCTCATCTACCTACTGACGCCGTCAGCGCTGGCGCGAACGGTAGAGTTCCACGTGGAGAGCCTGGATGAGCCCACCTCTGCGGCGGGAGTCTGGCGTTTCCATGAAGGAGACGACATGGCCTGGGTAGACCCTGCCATGGATCACAGTCGCTGGGGCCATATACTGTCGCCGCGTGATTGGCGCCGGCAGGGTTTTGGCGACTTCACCGGCATCGGTTGGTACCGGGCCGTAATTCAGTTCGATATGTCCAACCCGGCCATGGAGGGAGACCTGCACCAGGTCGCTGTGGGTATGGGTAAGATTCACAGCGCCTATGAGCTTTATGTCAGCGGCGAATATATCGGCGGGGTTGGATCGCTGCCGCCTTCGCCGCGCATCATGCATGATCGACTGCGCATCTACCCCATTCCGCGCCACCTCATCGACGACGACGGTAAGATGTTACTGGCGGTGCGCGTTTGGCGCGACAGCACCCTGGGCCGCTCATCCACCGCCGGAATGTACGAAGTCCCCGTGCGGATTGGTACCGCGGTCGACCTGACGCGCACCATGTTTATCCCCGAGGTGCGGACGCTGATGCTAGTCATCATGTACCTGGTGTTCGGCGTGTATCACCTCTATTTATTCGCTCGTAATCGACGCTCCACGGAGTTTTTCTGGTTTGGCCTCTCCAGTTTCCTGGTGTCGATTTATTGCCTGGAGGTGAGTCAGTGGCGACACTTGTTTCCCATTATCTCTTACGAGGCGCACAAGAAGGTCGAATACAGCATTCTGTATTTGTTTGCCGCGACCGGCATTCAGATGGTCTGGAGCCTGCTTCAGTACAAGCCCTCACGCTATCAGCGCTGGTACCAGCTGACGCATGTGGCACTGGCGGCGCTGATTTTGATCGTGCCCGGGCAGGCGATACTGGTTTACAGCCTGTTCCCCTGGCAGATGCTGGCTATCTTAGGGCTAATGGGTGTAATGGTGCATGTGCTCTGGGAATCGCTCCACGGCAACAAAGAGGCACGCACCATGCTGCCAGGCTGGGCGATTTTTCTCGGCATCGGCCTCAACGACATTCTCGTCGCGCAGGGCGTGCTGCAAAACGAGCGCTGGTTGAGCCTCGGATTTGCCGCCGTGATGATCAGTATGCTGTTGTCTCTCGCCAATCGTTACTCGCGTATGTACAACCATCTGGAAACAGAAGTCAGGGAGCGCACCCGTGAACTGCAGGAAACCAATGAGAAGCTGGTAGAGACGGCGAGACTGGACGCACTCACCGGCCTGCTCAATCGCCGCGGTTTTGCGCAAAAGCTGGAAGCGGAAATCGCCCGGGTGATGCGCACGCGGCGCAACTTCGTGCTGATCATGGCCGACATTGATCACTTCAAGTTGTTTAACGATCAGCACGGCCATGCCTGCGGTGACTACGTGCTGCGCGAGATTGCCGCATTACTGCGCAACCAGTTGCGCGACGTGGACATCATGGCGCGCTGGGGCGGCGAAGAGTTTACGTTTCTGTTGCCCGAGACCAGTCTGGAAGGTGGCGCGGTACTGGCCGAGAAGCTGCGTTCTGCGGTTGAGCAGCACCAGTTCAACTACCGGGACAATATTATTCTGAACCTCACCATCACCATGGGTGTCGCCCAGTACTACCAGGGCATGAGCATAGATGACTGCCTGGCCCGCGCGGATCAGGCGCTGTACGAAGGTAAGGAGGCTGGACGCAATCGCGTGGTGGTTAAAGTCACCGCGCCGCCCAAGGGCACGTTTCGCTCGCTGGCCGCGCGCGAAGAGGCAGAGGCAGCTGAGGCGGAAGCCCAGGAGAATGCACAAAATTGATGGAATAGCCTCGGCGCCTCGCTCCGCCGCCGGCTATAGTTGAAATGTGGGCAAGGAATGCCCCGCAACACACAACGCTAAAGCAAGGGACTGCTTATGGCCAGACAACGACCCCCGTTGAAGAACCGGGTTACCCGTGTACTACTCATGGCAAACCTGGATGATATTCAAGCTCCCGATGTGGCGCGCCGGCTCCATGTGAGCCCCAGCACGCTGCGTCGTCGGCTCCGCCGCGAACACACCAGCTACCAGGAGTTGCTCGACCGCGTGCGCCGTCACCGCTGCGCCAAGCAGTTGCATCGACGCTGGCTACCCGGCAAATGCATTGCCGAATCGCTGGGATTCAGCCAGCCGAATAGCTTCTACCGCGCCTTCGCCAAGTGGATGGGTATGAGTTACACCGAATACAAGCGGCGGCTTAAGAACGGTTCAGTGGGACACTATCAGCGGCTATACTGACCGGGTAGGCATTTACCCGGAGCGAGCCATGGAAATATCCACAATAGTGTTTTGGCTGGTTGTACTCGGCCTGGCCGGTTACGTCATATCAATTTATAACCGTTTAGTGGCCCTCAAGGCGCGCTATCAGAATGCCTTCTCTCAGATCGAAGTGCAGCTCAAGCGCCGCTACGACCTGATCCCCAATCTTGTGGAAGTGGCCAAGGGATACATGAGCCACGAACGGGAGACGCTGGAGGCGGTGATATCCGCGCGCAACAATGCCGCGTCGATTCTGCAGGCCATTGGCAAGGCTGGCGCCGGTGGTGCAGAGATGGGGCAGCTGGCGTCGGCCGAAACGGCACTGGGCCAGGCGCTAGGTTCTCTTAATGTGACCATGGAGGCCTATCCGGACCTCAAGGCCAGTGAGAACATGACCCAACTGAGCGAGGAGATCACCACAACGGAAAATCGTGTGGCCTACTCGCGACAGGGCTACAACGATTCCGTAACTGCCTACAACATTTTCCGGGCGAGTTTCCCCACCGTAGTGCTGGCAGCAACTTTCGGCCATCCCATGGATGCCGAACTCCTGGAATTCGAGGACTCCGCCGAAATACAGGCTGCGCCCAAGGTTAGCTTCTAGCGCCTCGCGCCGCAGCGCCGGTGGATTTCTACGCCGAACAGGACCAGGCCCGCCGCAACTCGCGCAGGCTGGTAATCGTGTTTGTGATCGCGGTGCTGATCCTCATCGGCATCACCAATGTTCTGATTGCTGCGCTGGTGTATCTGCTTGGCGTAGGCAGCCTGCCGCTGACGAGCCCCGAGGGCATTGAGCAGGCCTACCAATGGTTCACGCTGGAGCGATTTGTCCTGGTCTGCCTGGGGGTAATGGGCAGTATCTTCCTGGTCGTGCTGTTTAAATGGGCGCAGCTGTCTGCTGGCGGTAAGGGCGTGGCGGAGCGTCTCGGGGGGCAGCGGATACTGCCGCAAACGGATGATCCAGACGAGCGCCGCTGCCTCAATGTTGTGGAGGAGATGTCACTGGCTGCCGGCCTGCCGGTTCCAGCGGTTTACCTGTTACCTAATGAGCGCGGAATCAATGCCTTTGCGGCGGGTGTCTCACCGGCAGATGCAGTTATTGGCGTTACTCTGGGTAGCCTCGACAACTTTAACCGGGAGCAGTTACAGGGGGTGATGGCCCACGAGTTTAGCCACATTCTCAATGGTGATATGCGGCTGAATATTCGTCTGGCAGCACTGCTCAAGGGCATTACCTTTGTTGGTGATGTGGGCGAGTTGATCGTGCGGGGCGGGCGCCGCTCACGCCGTAGCAGTCGTAATAAGTCCTCACCGCAGATTCTGGCGATTGGCCTGATTCTCTGGATTATGGGTTGGCTGGGGGGGCTGTTCGCCGGCTTCATCAAGGCCGCAGTCAGTCGCCAGCGCGAACACCTGGCCGATGCTTCTGCGGTGCAGTTTACCCGCAATCCGAAAAGCGTTGCCGATGCGCTCAAAGTGATCGGAGGCCACGTGCCCGGCACCACCATCGTCGAAGTGCGGGCGGCTGAGCTGAGTCATATCTTTTTTGGCCAGATTGGTAGCGCACTCACCCAGGTTTTCGATACTCATCCTCCCCTGGATGAACGAATTCGCCGCATCGAGCCGGGTTGGGATGGCGAGTACATTAGAAAGACGCGCGAAGAGCAGTACGAGGGCTCCGTTCTCGACAAGGATCGAAGAGAGAAAGAGCGGCGCGCTGCCGCTGCGGCAGGCGCCGCCGTGCTTGCGGGTGCCGTGCTCGGTAGCAATGCCGAAGCAGCGGTGCGAGATGCTATGGCCGACGCAAACTTTCCCGATGTACCACCGCCGTTGTGTAAGTACCCCGTAAAATAGCGCCACTCATACGTAGAAATTTCTATAAACTAACGTGATAGGAGTTTTTACATATGCGCAAATCGAAGTTCAGCGAAACGCAGATTGTGGCGTTTCTCAAACAAGCAGAAAGCGGAGTGCCGGTTCCGGACATATGTCGAGAGCATGGCATTGGACTCAGCACCTTTTACAAGTGGCGCTCTAAGTACGGTGGAATGGAAGCCTCCGATGTACGGCGGCTCAAGGAACTTGAAGAAGAGAACCGCAAGCTCAAGCAGATGTATGCCGATCTCAGCCTGAAGAGTCAGATGCAGGAAGTGTAGTGGCACACTGAATTTGGCCACCTGAATCTGGGTGATACTATCACCCCTCAAGACACAGGTGAGCAAATGACCAAACGATCCAGACCAAACTTTAGCCCGGAGTTTCGACTCGAAGTCGCACAATTAGTCGTTGACCAAGGCTATACCGTCAGAGCCGCGAGTGAAGCGATGAACGTCAGTAAATCTTCAGTGGAGGGCTGGGTTCGCCAGCTTCGGCTAGAGCGCTCGGGAGAAACACCTCAGAAAGGCACGCCACTGACCGAGGAGCAGCGCCGTATTCGCGACCTGGAACGTCAGATCAAACGGCTGGAAACAGAGAAAGACATATTAAAAAAGGGTATGGCTCTCTTGATGTCCGACGAGCTGAAAAATATTCGATAATTCAGCGGTTACAAGAGAGCTATCCCGTTAAGTTGCTATGCCATGTCTTTGATATTCAACGCAGTAGCTACCGATATTGGCGAGAGCGCCCGAAGGGTGACAACTCCCATCGTTGCAGGCTTAAGCTTATGGTTCACGCTGCTCACCGCCTAAGTGGTGGCTCAGCTGGTGCAAGAACCGTTGCCCAGATCGTTAGCCGTAATGGAACGCCATTGACTCGTTACGTTGCGGGTAAGTTGATGAAGGAGTTGGGACTGGTGAGTAGCCAGCTTCCAAAACACGCCTATAAGCGTGCTGACAAGCTACACGTAGCCATTCCAAATACCTTGAATCGGCAGTTTTCTGTAGCAGAACCCAACCAGGTGTGGTGCAGCGATATTACATATATTTGGACGGGTCAACGCTGGGCCTATCTAGCCATGATACTGGATCTCTACGCGAGAAAACCGGTTGGTTGGGCGTTTTCTTATCGGGCCGACAGTGAACTGACCCGTAAGGCGTTGATGATGGCTTATGAATCCAGAGGAAGACCAAAGGGAGTGCTATTCCACTCGGATCAGGGAGTTCAGTACACCAGTACAAAATTCCGTCAGCATCTCTGGCGGTATCAGATACAACAGAGCATGAGTCGACGGGGAAACTGCTGGGATAACGCGCCAATGGAGCGCTTCTTCCGCAGCCTAAAAACCGAGTGGGTTCCAGAGACGGGCTATCGGAGTTTTACTGAAGCCAAGCAGTCAATCAATGACTATATCGTGAGGTACTACAACTCGATCAGACCGCATTCGAATAACAACATGAAAACACCCAATCAGGCAGAAAACGAATACTGGAAAGCTTATAAAACCGTGGCCAGTTTTAGTTGACCACTACAAAGAGATCATAAAAAAGCTTTAGGGCCAGTCCATCGTCGGCAGTGGGTTGATCGTTTGCGCAAGGATTACCCTGTCAGCATTCGAGCGGCCTGTGGTGCAGCCACGCTAAGTCGCACGGCGTATTACTACACGCCCAAGCGAGTAGATGATAGTGAGCTGATTGATGCGTTGCTGGCCTTGGTTGAGAAGCACCCTCGCTGGGGTTTTCCAAAGCTGTGTAAGCGGCTCAGAGCGTTGGGTAAACGTTGGAATCACAAACGGATTTACCGTGTTTATATGGAGTTAAAACTGAATATACGGCGTAAAGTAAAACGCAGGATACCGAATAGGAATCCGTTGCCATTGCGCGTTCCTAGATCAGCCAATATCTGTTGGTCGATGGATTTTATGAGCGATACCTTGCGTCACGGTCATCGGTTTCGCACGTTCAATGTGGTTGATGATTTCAATCGAGAAGTGTTAGCGATAGATATCAATTCGGGCATTACTACGGAGCGAGTGATACATACATTAGATCGTATTGCAGCCTGGCGAGGCTATCCCGCTATTATCAGGGTTGATAATGGCCCTGAATTTACATCAGGGGCGTTGGCTGAATGGGCGCAAGCGCATGGAATTCAGATCGATTTCATCAAGCCCGGCAAGCCTTACCAAAATGGATTTATCGAACGTTTTAATCGCACGTATCGAGAGGAAGTATTGGACTTATATCTGTTCGAGACATTGCAGGAAGTTCGAGAGATCACGGATGACTGGATCGTGTTGTATAACCATGAACGACCCCATGATGGATTGAACGATATGACACCCGTTCAATACCGAGAAGTGGCTTAATTTTTCTATGAATGGGTGGTTAGCTGTTTGGGGTATTTACAATTTGACAACGTTTGTTTTTTCTGAATCTCTACCGGGCAAAATCTGGGAGGTATTTGAAATGGGTAAACGTGGTCCTGCGGCAAAATTTGTGGTTCGTCTGTCAAGCACGGAGCGGATCGATTTGGAGGCAATGATCCGCAAGGGTATTGGTGCTGCGTATCGACTATTGAAAGCGCGGATACTGTTGAAAGCTGATTTGTCTGCGGATGGCCCCGGCTGGTCTGACGCGCGAATCGCTGAGGCTCTGGAGACCAGCCCTTCGACCGTTTTGCGCACCCGCCGACAGCTTGTAGAGGAAGGCCTGGAGGCGGCTTTGTCGCGCAAGAAAAGCGCTGTCCCACCTTCGTGCATATTTGACGGGGCAGCAGAGGCAAGATTAATTGCTCTCGCCTGTTCGCAGCCGCTACTGGGTGATCCCGCCCAAGGCCAATGCCGGTTTTGTCGCAGCGAAGGAGGACGTGCTGGAGGTCTACGCCCGCCCGCAGGACCCAAGCCGTCCTCTGGTCTGTCTCGACGAGACCTCCAGGCAACTGACCAAGGAAACGCGCGCACCGATCTCGATGCAGCCAGGACAACCCGCTCGGTCTGACTATGAATACGAACGCAATGGCGTGGCCAGCTTGTTTATGCTGTTCGCGCCGCTTGCTGGTTGGCGTCACGTCGCTGTTCGTGAACGGCGTACTGCCCTTGATTACGCCCATGTCCTTCGCGACCTGGCCGATAACTCCTTCCCGGACGCCGAAAAGATCACGCTGGTGCAAGACAATCTCAACACCCACAAACCGGCCTCGTTGTACGAGGCCTTCCCGCCTGTTGAGGCCCGTCGTATCGCCGAGCGCTTTGAGTGGCATGACACACCAAAACATGGATCGTGGCTGAACATCGCCGAATGTGAACTCAGCGTCATGGCCCGGCAGTGCCTCAATCGGCGCATCCCTGACCAACCATCTTTGGAGGCCGAGGTCAGCGCATGGACAACGACCCGAAACAACGAAGAAGCAAAGATCAAGTGGCAGTTCACAACAGAGGACGCCAGAACCAAACTATTACAACTTTACCCTCAAATTGCGTAAATCACTGGACTAGTGTACCATTTCCGGCGCACCGGATCATACTTATGCCGTAGGCATGCCCGCCATGTTAATCGCTAAAGTGGGCGTCGAGTTTGTCCAGGGCAGCCAGCCCCTTCTTTATGTTGCCCGATGATGTGAGCGCTCGAAGCCATACCTCGGAATCAAATTGTGCCAGCGCCTGTGTAGACAGTTCTTCCATCAATTTGTTGATGCTAATCTTTTTTCTGGCGGCCAGCGCTTTCAAGCGCTCGTGTTTATCGTCTGGCAACCGTACAGTTAAAGTACCCATGGTCATTTACCTCTTAGTAACTCCGATGGACTCACTATTCGCAGTTGGTCAAATGTGAGCTCCGCCTGCCTGAAATCTTTCACATTGTTCGTGACAATTGCCAGCGCGTTACCCGCGAGCGCAAGCTCTACCAAAAAATTATCGTTTTGATCCCGCAAGTTGGGTCGCCACAGATAGTAAATAGGTACCCATCGACAAACGCTGTAAAGGGCCTCTATCAAGTTGCGAACTTCACGTTCAGTCAAAGGCGAGGCGCGCCGTATGTTCTGCCGGGAGGTAACCGCCTCATATTCATGAAACAGTGCTGTACTGATCAGGGGGCGGTACTCGCCGGAAAGGCATTTGCGAAGCACCTCTCGACTTGCTCCTCGTTTACCTATGAGTGCGCTAACGAGCACGCTGGTATCAATAACGACATCTTGGACCATGCACTTAATGATAGCACATATGCTATCACTATAGAAATCGTCTGAGATTTGCTCTAGTAAGATGAGTTAGAGGGTAACGGGAAGCCGTCAAAATGTTGTTTAAACGGGTTATAGCGGTTTACACCGAGCGTAGTTGGCTTCCAGAAAATAAGCGGCATCATAGCCGCTGGGGCGAAAGGCCTTGGCTTGAGAAATGGTTTGAGCAATCTGTGATCATGCGGATAACGCACAGATATATAAGGATTATATTGTGATATCAGCGGATAAAGCATACCATAATACGATTAGGGGCTGTCCTAGGTAAGTGAATTTATCCAGGATGGTTTGATGAGGAAAAGCCGTTTAGTTTGGCGCAAACAAAAACGATTAATCAAGCTACTCGTAGCCGGATCGACACCCGTACAGCTGCCTCTTTAGTTGGTGTGAACAAGACGACAGCGAGCCAGTATTTTCTTCGCCTTGGACAGCTGATGTATGAACACCGTGATGAGGTCGGTTTCTTTGAGGGTGAAGTTGAAATTGAAGAGCGTTATTTCGGCGGAAAAAGAACAGGCAAATGAGGTCGAGGCGCAGCAGGTAAGGTCCCTGTAGTTGGCCTTTTAAAGCGTCGTGGCAAGGTTTACGCGGTGATGATACCCAATGCCGAGGCGACAACATTGCTGCCGATCATTCGGGAGACAGTGAAGCCTGATAGCATCGTGTACACCGATGGTTTTAGGGGCTATAACGCCCTGGATCTGTCTGGGTTCAGGCACTACCGAATTAAGCATAGTGAGCACTGTGTTGAGCAGCATAATCACATTAATGGAATCGAGAATTTCTGGAACCAGGCCAAGCGCCATTGATGGAAGAGCATGGAAGAACAAGGCATTCTTTTACTTTCCATCGCAGCTATCTCGTGAGTCTGGCTATGGCCATTTCGCTGAAAACAGCGAGTCGACAGTACGCGCTGTCTATGGAAGGGGTAGTGAACCTTGTTCCCGTGGCCGGGGCAGAGTTAAAGCACTAAAGAGCAGCCTGCGCCAAATACACGGGGAGCGAAGTAAAGAGCGTGCGAGCATTCGCTTGTTACGCCCCGAACTGTACACAAGGGAGTTGTACTGGCTAGATGTGGTACTAGGTGCTATATTAGGCGGCGGCGAACGGGATGCGCTATGCGGATATTCAAAAACAAGGCCTTCAATAAGTGGGCGGCCAAGGAAAATATCGGTGATGCCGCATTAGTAACCGCCGTGGAAGAGATGGAGCGTGGTTTGGTGGATGCCGATCTTGGCGGGCGCGTAATTAAGAAGCGTGTGCCGACGGGCGGTCGAGGCAAGAGTGCCGGAGCGCGGACATTGATCGCCTATCAGGCAGGCGAGAAGGTCTTTTTTGTTTATGGCTTTGCGAAGAACGCCCGGGCCGATATCAAGCCAGACGAGCTGGATGGCCTGAAAAAGCTAGCGAAGGAGCTGCTAGGTTACGCAGGTCGACAATTGGAAAAAGCCGTTACAAATGGCGCACTGATTGAGGTGAAAGGTGATGAATAAATCAATTCTTGATGTGGTGCATGAGAGTGCCCAGGATCTGCATGATGCGGGCGTCATGGACGAAATTACCCTGAAGGAGTTTGATGCCCTGTTCTTGCCGCCCGTAAAGGAATACACAGCTGTACAGATCAAACGTATCCGGCGGCGCACCAAGGCGAGCCAGGGTGTCTTTGCTGCATATCTTAATACCAGCGTCTCGACCGTACAAAAATGGGAACGCGGCGCGAAGAAGCCGAATGGCCCTTCACTGAAACTGTTGAGTCTGGTTGATCAAAAAGGTTTGAAGGTGCTGGCTGGTTAAATGAGCTCCAGCGAACCTGGGGTACTAGGGACATCCCCGCCGCTAATAACACTTCGCCCCGAAACTCAGGCCTGGCAAGGCGTTCAGGAGTACCTTACTTTCTGACTTTCCCCTGAATTGGCTGATTTTCAGCCGATTAGGCTAAGATCGGGCGTTTTGGACTACCGAATGAGCCTGAAAAGCAAGCGCCGCGCCATCCTCTTGGATTCTGAGATTCAAGATCTATATGGCGCACCAAAGCTCGCCTTCGAACAAAAGCGATACTATTTCTCCCTGAATGAGCCTGAACTCGATGCCCTCCGCTCAATCCGTGACCGCTACAATAAGGACTACTTCGCCCTGTTGTTGGGCTATTTCAAGGTCAAGCCCGTTGTCCTGAACATCCGCTATGGCGATGTGCGCGATGACCTGCAGTTCATTGCAGGTGAGTTCTTCCCCGGCATGAAACTCGGACGCAAGAACTTGTCACCCATGCAAAAAGTGCGAATCTACCGCCGCATATTTCAGCTTTTAGATTACCAATCGTTTGATGAAGCAGGAAACTGCCACCGAGCGATCGGACGGCACCTGAAAGGGAATCCCCTTCCTGAGCAAAGAACCGTGGTATCCTGATGTGCGCTACAAGGTCAAAAACCCTCTCAAGGCCGAGAAAGGAGACAGCTAATGCAAAAGCGCAGTGGGTTTTTCGACGAGGCCAGAGAAGCGGGCATGCCTGAAGCGCAGGCCCGTGCGGTCTTCCGGCTGGTAGAGTCGGCTGAAGATCGGCTGGTGAGGCGATCAGACCTTGAGAAAACCGAAGCAAAACTCGACGCCAGAATCACTGAGGTCAAGTCTGAACTGAAGCAGGACATTGCCGAGGTTCATGCCAAGATCGATACCGGGCTTGCGGAGGTTCACGCCAAGATCGATACGGGTCTGGCAGACTTACACACCGAGATTGCGGAACGTTTGAGCCATCTTTACAAGCAGCAGATTGTCATGGTGATTTCGATTGTTGGGCTGACCGTCACCCTGATCAAGTTTTTGCCTGGGCCGGGATAAGGCTGTTCGCATTATTCCTTCTTGCCCGGGTTGCGCTTGCAGCAGACAGGAGATGGCTCTAGGAAGCCATAGATCGGCTCCTAAGAGAAAATAATTACTTTTTTGACAAGGTACCTCTGTTGATTCCTCGTCCTCTGAGGGCCTCTGTGTGCGTCAGGGTGAAAAAGGGGAGGCAAGCTGTGGGCAACCAACGGTTGTCCATCGGCTTGTCCACCGGTTGGCGAAGGGACGAAGATTGATGCGGGTTGATTACCCGAGCGATAGGCAGGGAAGAGGGCTGCGGAGCACTGGCAGCCCTTCCACACAAACAAACTGAATAGGAAATTTGCTTATGCAAATTCAAGATACCACAGCGATACCATACATTGAAATCCAGCACCTCGTGGTGAGCGAGCACAATGTGCGCAAGACGGCATCGTCCGCCGCCTCGATCAAGGCACTGGCGGCGAACCTCAAGGCCACCAACGGCCCGGTGCAGAACCGGGTCGTGACGCCGGAGGAGAAGAAGGGCACCTTTGCCGTTGAGGCAGGGGAACGCCGCCGACAGGCGCTGTGCCTGCTGGTCAAGAGCGGCGAACTCCCCAAGAACCACCCGGTGCCCTGCGCCGTGATTGACGGGCAGGGCGCAACCGCGGAAGAAATCGCGCTGGCTGAGAACATTTTGCGGGAGGCCATGCACCCGGCCGATGAGTTCGCGGCATTCCAATCCTTGATCGATCAGGGCATGACCGTTAAGGACGTGGCGGCGCATTTTGGCACCACGCAGGCGGTGGTCGCCAAGCGCCTCAAGCTGGCCGGGGTTGCGCCTCAAATCCTCACCGCGTACCGCAAGGGTGAGCTTGATCTGGACTGCGTCATGGCGTTTACCTTCGAAAGTGACCACACCCGCCAGCGGGCGATCTGAAAGGAGGTCAAGGGCGGGCACTATGGTGCTCACACTATCCGGTGCGCCATCACGCGAGACAGTCTGCCCAGTGACCATCGCTTGGTGAAATTCATCACGCTGGCTGCCTACAAGGCCGCCGGTGGGCCGCTGACCGAAGACCTCTTTTCCGAGGACACCGACTGCTATCTGGAAGACGTGGCGCTGGTCCAGCGACTCCCGCAAGACAAGTTGGAGGCCGAGGCCGAAAAAATCCGCAACGCGGGTTGGGGTTGGGTCGAGGCGGCCCTGATCGACAGCCACGACCCCACAGATGGCATGGGGCGTATTTTCGCCGAGCCCACCGAATGGCCGGAGGCGATGTTGAAGGAAGATGCGCTACTGGCGGAGCTGGAAGAGGCCTTGAACGATATTTCCGAGGACGACTGGACGGAGGACATGTACGCCCACCTAGAGGATATCGAGACCAAGCAGGAAGCGCTGGCCGAGAAAATGGACGCCCTGTATGCTTTTGACCCCGCGCAGCAGACGTTGGCCGGTGTTGTGCTCAGTGTGGGTTACAACGGAACGCTGTCTGTCAGCGAGGGTTTGGTACGCAAGGCGGACCTTCCGGCCCTGAAAGCCCTGCTCGCGGGTGATACGGGCGAGGAGGGCAGTGGTGGCGCGGGCTCCGCGGCTTTTGGCCAGATAGCGGGGGCTAACGAGAGCACCGAGAAAGGGTACTCCCAGGCCCTGCAACAGGACCTGACCGCTTACCGCCTCGCCGTAGCCAAGGCCGAGCTGGCCAGGCATCCTGCCGTGGTCAGGGATTTGCTGGGGTACACGCTGGCAGTGCAGGTGCTGAAAGATCGCTGGAGCAGCAAGCCCGTGGATATCGCCCTGACAACCACATCCGTCCACAGCAGCCGTGAGGATATTGCAGGCTCTGCGCTGGAAGCGGCCATCGAGGTCGGGCGCAAGAAACTCAACCTCGCGTGGCTAGGCAAAAAGTCCGATGCCAAGCGGTTCGAGGCGTATTGTGCGCTGACGCCCAAGCAGAAGGACGGCATTACAGCCTTCTGCGTGGCGCAAAGCCTGAAAGGCCAGTTGTCCGATGGCAGCAACGCAATTGTTGAGGCAGGCCTTGAGCGCTGCGGTATCAACTGGGCCAAACACTGGCGGCCCACGGCGGAGAATTTCTTTGCCCGTATTACCAAGCCGGAGTTGATCGAGATTGGCACCGCGCTCGCTGGCGACGAGTGGGCACAGGCCAACGGCAAGCTCAAGAAAGGCGAGTTGGCCGATCGGGTGGAAGACCTGATCAACGGCAAGGGCTGTGCGCTGAACGGTGACCAACAGGCCGCGTGCAAGGCGTGGCTGCCGAAGGGCTTCCGGTAACCCAACCAGCCCCGCCTTCGGCGGGGCATTTACCCGGCACCTGGATTTCCAACAACCATCGCCCAGGAGGGCATAAAAATGCCGCGTGTGCGGCTCACGCAAGCAGAACGCAACCAGTTGGAAGGGCTGCTCAACCGGGGTCGGCAGGCCGCCTACCGGCGGCGTCCCGCGCAGGTGTTACTTGTGTAGATGAAGGTGAATACGCCCCCCACCTGGCCGATGCGGTCACGGCAGAGCGCACCGACTATACGACGCGCACTGTGGAGCAGATACGTGAACGCTGTGTGACGCAAGGACTGGATGCGGCACCGGAACGCAAAAAGCGCAGCCGAGATCGTTCCAGACACCTGGATGGTGAAGGTGAAGCTCAGTTGATTGTCTTAGCCTGTGGTCCTGCACCTGAAGGATGTGCACGCTGGACGTTACGGTTGCTGTCCCAACGTCTGGTTGAACTGGATATTGTGCCGAGCATTTCTCTGGAATGTGTCCGTCAGGTTTTAAAAAAACACCATCAAACCCTGGCAGAAGGAGATGTGGTGCATTCCACTCAAAGACAACGCCGCGTTCGTGTGTCAGATGGAGTCGGTGCTTGATGTTTATCGCCGTCGGGTTGATCCGGCTAATCCGGTGGTTTGCATGGACGAGACGACCAAACAGTGCGCCAAAGAAGTGCGCGAGCCGATTCCAGCGCAACCGGGACAGGTGGCTCGCTACGACGTGGAGTACGAACGCAATGGAGTGGCACACTTGCTATTGTTTTATGCGCCGTTTGAGAATCGACGCCGAGTGGAGATTGCGGACAATCATCGGGTAGAGCAATGGGCGGATGGCGTGCGCCGACTGGTGGAGGAAAACTACCCTGAGGCTGAGCGGATTGCCTTGGTGATGGACAATCTCAGCACCCATACCGGGGCGTCATTGTATAAAGCTTGGGGCTGTACCAGATAACGCTGACTAGGTGTTATTATGGTTTGTATGAGGAAGAGCCGATTAAGTAAATACAAGCAAGGTCGATTGGTTGAGCATTTTGTTTCTGGCAGCACAGCGAGAACAGCGGCAAGTCTTGTTGGCGTGAACGTCAAAGCCTCGGCCTATTACTTTCATCGCCTTCGGGAGATTATCGCGCATGAGCTGGCCCTTGAGAAAGATATTGCCTTTGATGGAGAGATAGAGGTCGATGAAAGTTACTTTGGTGGCAGGCGTAAAGGACAGCGTGGTCGTGCTGCGGCAGGCAAAGTTCCGGTGTTTGGCCTGTTGAAGCGCGGTGGCAAGGTCTACACCAAGATCATTGCTGATGCCAGCAGCCGGACTTTATATCCTATCATTGAACGCAAGGTAATCCCTGACAGCATTGTCTACAGTGATTGCTGGCGTGGCTATAACGTGCTGGATGTCAGTGAGTTCAAACATTATCGCATCAACCATTCGAAGTTGTTTGCGGACAGGCATAACCACATCAATGGTATTGAGAACTTTTGGAATCAGACCAAGCGACACTGACGCAAGTTCAATGGTGTACCGAGGGAACATTTTGGGCTATTTTTGAAGGAATGTGAGTGGCGATTTAACCACAGTGACCCATCGTTCCAATTACGGCAATTGAAGCAATGGGTTAAGCGTCACATGGGATAGTTATCTGGTACAGCCCCCAAAATTATTCATTGGACTCGGGTATCGATTATTGCGCTTCTGATGCTGGAAGTACGTGCTGCCCAGGGCTTGCTCCCCCCATACATCAGCGACATGGTCGATAACGTATAAAAAGTTTCGCACATTTGCATTTGACGATGGTGCCTTTCAGGCTGATTGAGAGGAGTATAGAATGGCAGAAGAAGAGAAGCCCGAAGCTATGGGGCAGGTGATCCAGATTGATGAAGGTCGTATTCGTGACCCTTTAGGCGAGAGGGTGCGTGGCACTGTTGAAGAGGCACTGAATGCGATGCTGGATGCGGAAGCAGATCGGCTGTGTGGTGCAGGCCGGTATGAGCGCACCGAAGGCCGCAAGGACACGCGGGCGGGCCGTTATGAGCGGTCGCTAGACACGAAGGCTGGCCCGGTGAAGCCTAAGATGCCGAAGCTGCGCCGTCAAACGTTCGAGACCGCCATTATTGAGCGGTACCAGCGCCGGGAAAGCTCGGTCGAGGAGGCGTTGATCGAGATGTCCCTGGCCGGCGTTTCAGTGCGCCGTGTCGAGGATATCACCGAGGCTTTATGGGGCACCCGGGTCAGCCCCAGCACAGTGTCGAACCTGAACAAGACGATCTACGCCAGGATCGACGCATGGCGACAGCGCAGGATTGAAGGCGATCCCCCTTACGTGTATCTGGACGCAATTGTGATGAAGCGTTCCTGGGCGGGTGAGGTCCGGAATGTTTCGCTTCGGGTTGCCATTGGCGTCACGACGGACGGGTACCGGGAGATACTGGGCATCACGGAAGGCCCCAGGGAGGATAAATCCGGCGGGGCGGCTTTCCTGCGCCATCTGGTTGACCGCGGTCTCACGGCCGTCCAGCTCGTGGTTTCTGATGCTTGTCGAGGACTGGTGGAAAGCGCCGCGGAGTGTCTCCCGGACGCTCAGTGGCAGCGCTGTATCGTCCATTTCTACCGCAACGTCTTCAGTCTGGTGCCTTCTGGTAAGGTGCGCGACGTCTGCCGGATGCTGAAGGCGATCCACGCTCAGGAGGATCGGAAGGCTGCCACCGAAAAGATGCAGGCTGTCATCACCGATCTGCGCGCCATGAAGCGGGTGAAAGCGGCTGAGCGGCTGGAGGAGCACGGTGATGAGACGCTGGCCTATTACGGCTTTGCGGATAGCCATGGGATCAAGCTGAGGACCAACAACCCGCTGGAGCGCATCATGCGCGAGATCCGGCGCCGAACACGCGTTGTCGGTGCATTCCCGGATGGAAAATCCTGTCTCCATCTGGCTGCAGCCAGATGGAGGCATATCGCAGGAACCCAATGGTCCACCCGTAAGTCTATGAACATGACCCCGCTATTCGCGGATCAAACCCAAGGAGCCGTCGTTGCATGAGAATCAAAAGTGCGAAAGATATTTGACACTACCAAATTTCTCCGACGCCAGGTAGCGTTCGTTGTAAGCTTTGATTTCTGTTTTTTCAACTCCAGCAACGGGTACGGGCAGACCGTTGCATCCTCACCGCCGCTTTTGGGGCGCATCAGTTTTACCGTATTCAGGGCCACCTGACTGACATGCTGCCCAGTGTGGTGGCGTCGTTCCAGACAACGGCCTCGCGCGAACATAAGGACCGGCTGGCGGGGCAGCATATGGATCAACAAAAACTTGGGCTTGCGCAGGAGACGTTCTGACAAATTGTTGGTTGGGGGAGCGTCACGCCGGGTGATGAAGACAAACTGCTTGCCTCTGCCTTTCCCCATTGCATTACGCAATGTATGGTCAACCACACAATCATACAAAATTGGGAATACGTGCCTATTGTAAAATGTAAAGTTACATTGTTATTCTTGAGAGATGATTGCCGGATTTCGACACAAAGGATTGCGTGATTTTTTCGATACAGGGACGACAAAGGGCATCCGTGCCGATCAAAGTCGCAGAATCGGAATTATTCTTGCTGGTTTAGACAGCGCAACATCCCTTGATGATTTGACCCGTCCGGGCTTGCGCCTTCACGAGTTGAAAGGCGAGCGCAAAGGCACATGGGCAGTAACCGTCAGTGGTCCTTGGCGGATCACATTTACCCATGAGGACGGAAAATTCGATGTTTTGGATTTAGAGCAATATCACTGAAAGGAGGCTCATCATGGCTATGTTTAATCCACCCCACCCAGGCGAAGGTCTCAAAGATGATATTGATGCCCTTGATCTGACCACAGCAGAGGCAGCTAAAGCCCTTGGCGTGAGCCGCCAACAACTTCACCGTGTGTTGACTGGTGCAAGTGGCATATCGCCAGAAATGGCTGTACGGTTAGAAGCGGTCATTGGTTCAACGGCCGATCACTGGCTACGGTTGCAATCTTCTTATGATTTGGCACAGGTGCGGCTCCATAAGGAAACTATGACCGATGGTTTACGGCGGTTGGTTCCGTAGGCGAGCAACCACAATTTTTAACTACAGGGCACCTCGAATAATAGGGTTTTTGGCCAGTTGACAGACAAGCGTCGGTTTGACGGACCGGTGCCGCACACAAGGCGTGTGTTGCTGGGCCATTTTTGGCATTTTCCTGGCCTTTTTCAGGTCATTTAGACGGATTTCCCCCTGAACATTGTCACGTTGGCGCGGCCGGAGCCCATCGAGACAGGTGAACCTGCGTATGTGGTCAGTCAAGTTCTTCAACCCGGCCCGCGCTTTCGCCCGGAGCATGCCGACAGAGCGTATCAACGTCCCCCCCCAAATCGTTGGTCCGCGATCCGAAGATGTGCTCGACTCGGACACGCACCCTGGAACGGGTTGTATTCCCGCGCTTCTCGTGCGCACCGAGCGGCTTGCCCCGTTGGGCTTTACGGTGAATATGGCTCTTCAACCCCTTCTCCTTCAGCTTTGCCTCGATAGAGACTGAGCGACAGGCGCTGTCCGCCCAGACACCCTTGGCCGTATTGTTGTCATCACGGATCGCGTCCACTGTCTGGCTGTCGTGCACCGAAGCATCCGTCACGTCATAACGCCGCACCAGCGTGTATCTGCGATCCGCGTTGATGGGGTTCTTGTCGCCGTAATGGCTCTTGCCGTTCTTCTTCGTCCAACGGGCGTCGGTATCTTTCTGACGGGCCTTCGCTGGTTTGTCGGCCCAATCCCCGGGCACTTCGCCCGCCTTGATCTGCCTGTTCTCATCCCTGGTGTTGTGTTGCCTGGGCACCGGCACCATCGACGCATCAATGATCTGGCCGCCCTTGGCGACATAACCCTGATCCCTTCAATAACGATCGAAATCAGCCAGTATCTGCTCGACAGCACCGGCTTGCGCCAGTTGTTCACGGTACAGCCAAACCGTCCTGGCATCCGGGACTGTGTCTTCCAGACCGAGTCCGAGAAAGCGCACGAACGAAAGCCGGTCGCGAAGTTGATACTCCACCTGATCGTCCGACAAATTGTACAACCCGCTGAGCAAAATCGCCTTGAACATGACAATCGCCTCCCAAGGCTTGCGGCCGCACTCGACTTGCGCTCTTCAGCAGGCTTGCGCCAGATGCTCTCCAAAAACGGACGAAAGCGTTCCCATGGCACCACCGCATTGATCGCCAACAGTGGGTCGTTCCTGGCGTCAAGCCCAGCGTAGCGCGCCTCGACATCGAAAAATCCCATCTGACCCGTCTGCGACACCCTCCCATCACGGTCCGGCTGTGATTGAGCATTCTATCGGCTCAAAACGCGTTTGACTCGCATTTTTAGAGATGCCCTGCATTGGATACCATTGGGCTGCGGCTACGCTTGGACCATCCGCTCACAGAACAAGAGCAGGCCGAAACCAAGCAGCGCATTATCGACAACTCTGGTTATCCCTACCGGACAAACCTGGTGCAGGTGGTCGATATTCAGCGGGGCTTAAAGCCGATATGCAGTGCCTTCAGTGAGCGCAGCAGAAAGTGGGGGTGGTACTCGAACGTGTTTTTGTCTGGTGTGAACCACATCTCCTCGACACGATTGACCAGTGCGGTAAATGTCCAGAACAGCTCACTACGGGCCAGTGGTGCGCCCAGGCAGTGATGCTTGCCGGAGCCAAAGGCCATATGCCCTCCTGCATTCTTGCGCTCAAGGTCAATCTCGGTGGCTCGCTCAAACCGGTTCTCATCCCGATTAGCGGCCGCATAACGTATGTTGAGCAGGCTGCCAGCGGGAATAGTGACACCGCTGAGTTCGACCTCACAAGTGGTTTTGCGCATTAAGCTTTGCACCGGTGATTCCAGCCGCAGCACTTCTTCGACAAAGGTTTTGAGATATCGCTCGGGATCACTTCTCAGCTGCTGCCAGACCCGTGGGTGTTCGATCAATAATTTAACGCCTGCAGAAATAGCATTGGTGGTGGTTTCGGAGCCGCCGACAAAGGTATCGGCCATCATCTCGGCGTGCAGTTCATGGTCATTGAGGGGCCGGCCCCATTCTTCGATCACGGTGTTGACGAGCACGCTCAGCAGGGAGTCATCCGGTTGTGCGCGCAGTTTGTCAAAAATGGGCTGAAAGTAGTGCTGTGCCTCGATCTCTTTGCGCACTCTATCCAGTTCCTGTTCCTCGTTGAGCATCAGGCTGATACGATGGAAAAAGGCCTCGGTCCATTCCTTGATGCGCCAGATGTCTTCCGGGTTGGCACCCATCTGCCGACCGATGATCACTAGCGGCAGGGGAATGGCAAACTGGCTCACCCAATCGCATTGACCATCATCGATAAAGTCATCGATCAGTTTGTAGGCCAGTTCGCGCACTTCATCGTCGAGCTCGGCAATCTTCTTGGGCCGAAAAGCCTCGTTGAAGACGCCACGCATTGCTTTGTGGTCTGGATCATCTCTGCCGGCCAGGGTGGCCGCGGGTAGCCAGCCCTCGCTTTCAAACAGATCCACAACGGCCTGTTCTCTTGGGCTTAAGGATTTTTCGCTGCCAGACAGTTGGGTCTGGTTACTGAAGCGTTGGTCATCGGTGAGCACTTTACGCACATCATCGAAGCGGGTGATGAAATACATGCCGGTATTGGGGCACAGATACACCGGTGCTTCGGCGTGCAACTGTCGGTATGCAGGGTACGGACACTGCTGCACAGCAGGGTCAAGCATGTTTATGTCAGGCGTTTCCTGGATCATGGTCTTACCTTTTGTGGACGCTTGTGATGCAGGCATCACTGTGTGATAGTCGGGCCATTAAAGTCAAGGAGGTGCTTATGGATTCACAGCTGGAATCGGATCTGCAGGAACTACTGGATAAAAAAGCCTGTGAGGAACTGCTCATGCGCTACAGCCACACCCTGGACTGGCTTGACGAAGAAGGGCAGGCCGCCTGCTACTGGCCGGACGCGCAGATTGACTATGGCTTCTACACCGGCGATGCAGAGGGCTTTATTCCGGTGGTGATGGCGGCCGAACTATCTGCGATTCGGCGTTGGCACCTAGTGGGTGGATTGCTGATCGATATAGATGGTGACGTGGCCCGGGCGGAAAGCTACGGCTTTACGGTCAGTGCCACGCAGGCCGAAGATGGCAGCAAACAGGACCATTTATTCGGCGGACGTTACCTGGATGAGATGCATAAACGCGATGGCGAATGGCGTATCGCCAGTCGCCGTTACGCGCTGGACTTTACCTACCAGTTACCCCACGGGCTGGATAACCTTGAGGCGGCAGGACTGAATCTGCCAATCCTGCAGATTCGGCAGCCAGGGCATCCCGACTATCGCAAGCTCTAGCCTGGGATGGATTCCGTTAACGCAGCTGTTGTCACCAGTCGGCGATCATGCCCTGCATCAGCGGGCTATTTCTTCGTGATGGTCGCTGGTCTGGTGCTCAATAAATTTTCAAAGGAGAGGAAGCACATCGTCTGTTCGCCGCCACCACCATATTGCTTCTTCCAGCAGTAATAGATTTGTTCAGTGATACTAACCTGCCGTATCGCATCCGGACGGCTAATCCCTTGTCCAACAAGCACATCACCTGGCGCAATTTTGTAACAATCTCTTCGGGTTTGTGGCGTTTGATACCCATTCTCTGTCCTCCCAATACTAAGAAACCTCTGATTGAGTCCCTCAAAAATGCGATAATTGTCCCATCAGTATTTTCAGGTAAAAATCATGGATCAGGCCAGTTTCTCGGAAGCGGAATACACCGTCAAGAAACGTAAAACACGCCGTGAGAAGTTTCTTGAGCAGATGGACGGGTTGATTCCCTGGAAACGATGGGAAAAGAAGATAGCCCGCCATTATGCCCAACCCGGCAATGGTCGCCGACCCTACCCCTTGTCAGTGATGTTGCGTGTTCATTGCATGCAGCTGTTCTACAACCTCAGTGACCCCGCGATGGAAGATGCACTCTATGAGATTGAGTCCATGTGTAAGTACCCCGTAAAATAGCGCCACTCATACGTAGAAATTTCTATAAACTAACGTGATAGGAGTTTTTACATATGCGCAAATCGAAGTTCAGCGAAACGCAGATTGTGGCGTTTCTCAAACAAGCAGAAAGCGGAGTGCCGGTTCCGGACATATGTCGAGAGCATGGCATTGGACTCAGCACCTTTTACAAGTGGCGCTCTAAGTACGGTGGAATGGAAGCCTCCGATGTACGGCGGCTCAAGGAACTTGAAGAAGAGAACCGCAAGCTCAAGCAGATGTATGCCGATCTCAGCCTGAAGAGTCAGATGCAGGAAGAGATCATAAAAAAGCTTTAGGGCCAGTCCATCGTCGGCAGTGGGTTGATCGTTTGCGCAAGGATTACCCTGTCAGCATTCGAGCGGCCTGTGGTGCAGCCGCGCTAAGTCGCACGGCGTATTACTACACGCCCAAGCGAGTAGATGATAGTGAGCTGATTGATGCGTTGCTGGCCTTGGTTGAGAAGCACCCTCGCTGGGGTTTTCCAAAGCTGTGTAAGCGGCTCAGAGCGTTGGGTAAACGTTGGAATCACAAACGGATTTACCGTGTTTATATGGAGTTAAAACTGAATATACGGCGTAAAGTAAAACGCAGGATACCGAATAGGAATCCGTTGCCATTGCGCGTTCCTAGATCAGCCAATATCTGTTGGTCGATGGATTTTATGAGCGATACCTTGCGTCACGGTCATCGGTTTCGCACGTTCAATGTGGTTGATGATTTCAATCGAGAAGTGTTAGCGATAGATATCAATTCGGGCATTACTACGGAGCGAGTGATACATACATTAGATCGTATTGCAGCCTGGCGAGGCTATCCCGCTATTATCAGGGTTGATAATGGCCCTGAATTTACATCAGGGGCGTTGGCTGAATGGGCGCAAGCGCATGGAATTCAGATCGATTTCATCAAGCCCGGCAAGCCTTACCAAAATGGATTTATCGAACGTTTTAATCGCACGTATCGAGAGGAAGTATTGGACTTATATCTGTTCGAGACATTGCAGGAAGTTCGAGAGATCACGGATGACTGGATCGTGTTGTATAACCATGAACGACCCCATGATGGATTGAACGATATGACACCCGTTCAATACCGAGAAGTGGCTTAATTTTTCTATGAATGGGTGGTTAGCTGTTTGGGGTATTTACAGAAGCACACTTAAAGATCGGATGATTGCACTTATACCCTATCTGAAGCTGGATATATGCTGGCCATAGAACTTGCGTCCAGACAAGCAAGAGCCGGCAGGCATTCGGCCACTTAATCTATTGATTTTAATGGTAAATTGGTCGGTGTGAGAGGATTCGAACCTCCGACCCCTTCCTCCCGAAGGAAGTGCGCTACCAGGCTGCGCTACACACCGACAGTAGAGAGGCGCGCTACTATACCAGAGCGCGCTGCTTAGTAAACCCCGGCAAACTGGGCCAGGAACAGGCTTAATACGCTGAGGGCGGTGACGCAGACCACCAGCATTGCCAGGAGTCTGAGAGGCCGAAAAGGCTTTCTCTCCACGGAGTTTACACCCCGGGAGAGATATTCATCGACTTTGGCCTGATCTTCCGCCGACAGTCTGGGTTGGTCTTCAGTCATGCAGCCTATTTTGCGACGGACGCCTGCAAATTAAAAGGCGAACAGGGCCTCTTCCTGTAAATACCCCAAACAGCTAACCACCCATTCATAGAAAAATTAAGCCACTTCTCGGTATTGAACGGGTGTCATATCGTTCAATCCATCATGGGGTCGTTCATGGTTATACAACACGATCCAGTCATCCGTGATCTCTCGAACTTCCTGCAATGTCTCGAACAGATATAAGTCCAATACTTCCTCTCGATACGTGCGATTAAAACGTTCGATAAATCCATTTTGGTAAGGCTTGCCGGGCTTGATGAAATCGATCTGAATTCCATGCGCTTGCGCCCATTCAGCCAACGCCCCTGATGTAAATTCAGGGCCATTATCAACCCTGATAATAGCGGGATAGCCTCGCCAGGCTGCAATACGATCTAATGTATGTATCACTCGCTCCGTAGTAATGCCCGAATTGATATCTATCGCTAACACTTCTCGATTGAAATCATCAACCACATTGAACGTGCGAAACCGATGACCGTGACGCAAGGTATCGCTCATAAAATCCATCGACCAACAGATATTGGCTGATCTAGGAACGCGCAATGGCAACGGATTCCTATTCGGTATCCTGCGTTTTACTTTACGCCGTATATTCAGTTTTAACTCCATATAAACACGGTAAATCCGTTTGTGATTCCAACGTTTACCCAACGCTCTGAGCCGCTTACACAGCTTTGGAAAACCCCAGCGAGGGTGCTTCTCAACCAAGGCCAGCAACGCATCAATCAGCTCACTATCATCTACTCGCTTGGGCGTGTAGTAATACGCCGTGCGACTTAGCGCGGCTGCACCACAGGCCGCTCGAATGCTGACAGGGTAATCCTTGCGCAAACGATCAACCCACTGCCGACGATGGACTGGCCCTAAAGCTTTTTTATGATCTCTTCCTGCATCTGACTCTTCAGGCTGAGATCGGCATACATCTGCTTGAGCTTGCGGTTTGTAGTGGCACACTGAATTTGGCCACCTGAATCTGGGTGATACTATCACCCCTCAAGACACAGGTGAGCAAATGACCAAACGATCCAGACCAAACTTTAGCCCGGAGTTTCGACTCGAAGTCGCACAATTAGTCGTTGACCAAGGCTATACCGTCAGAGCCGCGAGTGAAGCGATGAACGTCAGTAAATCTTCAGTGGAGGGCTGGGTTCGCCAGCTTCGGCTAGAGCGCTCGGGAGAAACACCTCAGAAAGGCACGCCACTGACCGAGGAGCAGCGCCGTATTCGCGACCTGGAACGTCAGATCAAACGGCTGGAAACAGAGAAAGACATATTAAAAAAGGGTATGGCTCTCTTGATGTCCGACGAGCTGAAAAATATTCGATAATTCAGCGGTTACAAGAGAGCTATCCCGTTAAGTTGCTATGCCATGTCTTTGATATTCAACGCAGTAGCTACCGATATTGGCGAGAGCGCCCGAAGGGTGACAACTCCCATCGTTGCAGGCTTAAGCTTATGGTTCACGCTGCTCACCGCCTAAGTGGTGGCTCAGCTGGTGCAAGAACCGTTGCCCAGATCGTTAGCCGTAATGGAACGCCATTGACTCGTTACGTTGCGGGTAAGTTGATGAAGGAGTTGGGACTGGTGAGTAGCCAGCTTCCAAAACACGCCTATAAGCGTGCTGACAAGCTACACGTAGCCATTCCAAATACCTTGAATCGGCAGTTTTCTGTAGCAGAACCCAACCAGGTGTGGTGCAGCGATATTACATATATTTGGACGGGTCAACGCTGGGCCTATCTAGCCATGATACTGGATCTCTACGCGAGAAAACCGGTTGGTTGGGCGTTTTCTTATCGGGCCGACAGTGAACTGACCCGTAAGGCGTTGATGATGGCTTATGAATCCAGAGGAAGACCAAAGGGAGTGCTATTCCACTCGGATCAGGGAGTTCAGTACACCAGTACAAAATTCCGTCAGCATCTCTGGCGGTATCAGATACAACAGAGCATGAGTCGACGGGGAAACTGCTGGGATAACGCGCCAATGGAGCGCTTCTTCCGCAGCCTAAAAACCGAGTGGGTTCCAGAGACGGGCTATCGGAGTTTTACTGAAGCCAAGCAGTCAATCAATGACTATATCGTGAGGTACTACAACTCGATCAGACCGCATTCGAATAACAACATGAAAACACCCAATCAGGCAGAAAACGAATACTGGAAAGCTTATAAAACCGTGGCCAGTTTTAGTTGACCACTACACCTCGATGTAAGAATAAGAGCATCTGATGCGGTTAGAGTTGTGATTCGGAGCATCGCTCTCCCATTTGTGCTCGCGGTTGGTTTGATCGCCTATCGAGGGGGTCTGGACCTACAAAGCATGGGCTTGTTAGTTGGGCTTATGATTGCCGTTATTGCAGCAGCTTCACTCATCATGGTGGCAAAGCCAGCAATGTCACTGACAGAGCAGGGGATTAACTTCAAGAATTGGCGGGGAAGAGATGTGTTTTGCCCGTGGTCTGAGTCTCTGTCCGTGAAGGATGCAAAGTACGGTTCGCTCCCTGTGTTTGCTATGCGCAGAGAGCAGGGCGGTAAGACTTATAAGATACCTAAGCTGCTCTTTGACTACACTGAGGTTAAAGCGCACATAGAACGTTTTGCGCCTGCTAGTCATCCACTACGAGCATTGGCTGTTCCCGGTATGTTCCGCTAATGCGACAACGTCTTTTGCTAGATTATTGATATTAGAGGCGTTTCTAGTAATTTAGTTTCTTGTAGGAGACAATATCTGAGGCACGAAATGATCCCGCATATTCAGGCTGATTTAGCCAAAAGCTTTTCCTTGGCATCCCAGCAAAACGCTTATCCACTGGTTAAGCGTATTTTGTTGTCCGTACCAGAGCGTGAGGTTGACCCAAAGCACCAAGAACGCCAGCCGTCCCAAATCAGAGAGATTAGGGTCAGATTAACCACAGAGCCTGAGCTAATAGCACCTGAAGAGTGGCAGATCGACCGCCTAATGGAAGGTCAATCGACGAAGTTACAGGACCGCCCGCTACGTCCACACCACGATAAGTTGATTGGCCTAACCGAAGAGATGACCGTCAAGGTGATCATTGCTGTGTCTTTCGTAGATCAGGAAGGGGTCTCAGGCGAAACACTTTCGGAACATGATATTTCCGTTTTGCCAGCCGATTATTGGGGCGGGGAGAGCAGGCAGCCAGAGCTGCTTGCGGCTTTTGTCCAGCCAAATACTCACTCGGTGGAGCTGCTAACCGCTAAAGTGACGCGCCTCTTGCGAGCTGCGAATCAAGGTAGTGGCGTTAATGGTTATCAGTCTAACACCCGCGAGCGACCTTACCTTTATGGCGATGCGCTATGGGCGGTCATGTTTAATGAGCGCTTCACCTATTTGTCGCCGCCTCAGGGTTGGGCGACGGCAGGGCAGAGAATACGATCCGCCGCGGATGTGATGCAGTACAAGACCGCCGCCTGTCTCGATACCTCGGCGATGTTTGCCAGCTGCCTGGAGAATATGGGGCTTAACCCTGTTATAGCGATGACCAAAGACCATGCGTTTGCCGGTTTTTGGTTGATTGATGACAGCTTTCCAGTGCTGACTAATGATGACCCCATTGATCTCAGAAAACGTGTTGATGCGTCTGATCTGGTGATGTTCGAGACTACGCTGGTCACGAACGATTCGCCGGTTACCTTTGGTCAGGCGATTGAACGTGCTAAGCACCTGCTATCAGAAGACCTAGAATCTGATTTTGTGATGCTGATCGATATTAAGCAGGCTCGTGCTCGCAAGATTAAACCACTGTTTACGATTGAAGAAAAAGCCATCGAAGCAACCACAGGGAATGACGATGGAGTGCAGATTGGTATAGGCACGATGCCCGTATTACCGCCGGTTCGCGGTGAAGAGCGCGTGATAGAAGAGACGCATGAGACCCGTGTAGATATGTGGCAGCGCAAGTTGCTTGATCTGACTGGGCGGAATCCATTGCTGAATGTTAAAAGCTCCGCGCTGAAGCTGTACTGCCCCGATCTTGGGGCGCTCGAAGATAGGCTCGCTGCTGGGGAGCAGTTCAACTTCATGGCCGCTGAGGACACTGGGCTGGATGATCCTGAGCGAAGTACGGAAAGCATCCTGCTGAGTACCGGCGACAATATCCATCGCGAATTCGCGCTTGAGCAGCTAGGGCGAAAACGCCTCATCGTTAATGACGCTAAGAAGCGGATGGTGAACAAGCTAGTCGGGTTGCTGCGTAAGGCGAAAAACGATTTGGAAGAAGGCGGCAGCAATACCCTGTATCTGTCGATCGGCATGTTGCGATGGAGAGAGACCCCTGACTCAGAGAAGTCATTTCGCGCGCCACTGATCTTATTACCTGTAAAGCTTGATCGCAGGAGCGCTAATGCGCCCGTGACAATGCGCCAACTTCCCCATGAAGAACCTCTCTTTAACTTAACGCTAATTGAGATGCTGCAGACGGATTACGACATTAACCTGGATGTGCTTCGCAATGATTTGCCTGAAGACGATTCCGGCGTGGACGTTGAGGGAATTTGGAATATTGTTCGAGACGCCATTAAGGATGAAAAAGGCTTTATAGTCGTTGAGGATATTGTTCTCGGGTCATTCTCGTTTGCCAAATATTTGATGTGGAAAGACCTCAGGGATAGAACCGACCTGCTCAAGCAGAGTCCGTTTGTTGAGCACTTGGTTGATCGTCCTTCTGGCGCGTATCAGCAAGAGAGTTCGTTCATTGAGCGCGGCGAGGTTGATCAAAAAGTCAGTCCATCCGAGTTCTTTGCGCCACTCAATTGCGATTCATCCCAGACCGTTGCGGTAGCTGGCTCAGCGAAGGCGCAGGACTTCGTTTTAGAGGGTCCGCCGGGAACGGGTAAGTCAGAAACGATTGCTAACATCATATGTCACAACCTAGCGATTGGTCGGAAAGTCCTGTTCGTTGCAGAGAAAATGGCGGCACTGCAGGTCGTTTATCGTCGGATGGAAAAGGTCGGGCTGGCACACTTGTGTCTAGAGCTTCACTCCAACAAGGCTAACAAGAAGTCCGTTCTGGATCAGTTAGGGGCGGCGTGGTCGAAACGAGAGTCAGCATCGCAATCTGATTGGGTAAAGCGAGCGAAGGATCTAGAGGAGGTGCGTCATCATCTCAATAGCTATGTGGCTGAACTGCATCGTCAGCACGTTATCGGGTTCTCACCCCGAGACGCGATGGCGCGGGTAGTACGTTATCAGTATGAGCATCCGTTGCGACTCACATGGCCAACTGATCTTGCTCAAGCACCGATTAAAGATAAGTCCGAGGTGGATCCGCTCTTAGACACAGCAAAGGAAATGGGTATCGCGTATGCCGCAGTCGCCGATCTAGACCCAGATAGCTTTGCTGCAATTAATCAAACTGAGTGGTCGAACTCGTGGCTAACAGATGCTGTGAAGACGGCCAATAAGATCAGCATCAAAGCCGATGCTGCGCTCAATGCAACGAGAGAGTTGCTCTCTGCGTTAGGTCTGGAGTTGGAGCCAATCAATGCTCAGAAGGTCATTGCCTTGTCTGCTTTGGCGGAGCTGTGTGAGATCGCCACCAAGGGCAATGTTGATTTTGCTTTGAGTTCAGGTGGTCCTGCACGTGTCGCATCACTCAATCGAGCGGCTCCTTTGCAGACAGCGCTATTTGAGCTGGTGGATGCCTTCGGTCATGGTCTGAAATGGACGATGTTGAAGGAATTGAATTGGGAGGCATGGATTGCTCGGCGCGACGAAGCTACGGGATTATTTGGATTCTTTAAGAGCCTGTTGCAGAATGCCGATTTTTGAGTGGGATATTGACTTGACCGTTTGATGTGCTGGTGATTCTCTGGTGTGCAGGCTTTTGCGGGCGTATGAGCCGTTCGAGGAGGCAGAATATGGCGCATTTTTATCGTGAACCGAACCGTCGGCAGGGCTTTCTTCTCCCGGTGGACATGACGGATTGGGTTTCGGACTCGGATATTGTCCATCTTATTCTGGATGCGGTTGAGCGCATGGACTTGTCGGCATTCGAGACCGATAGCGGCACGAAGAGTGCAGGTGCGCCCGGGTTCGCGCCGTCGATGATGGTAGCCCTTCTGGTTTACGCCTACGCCAACGGCGTGTGTTCGAGCCGTAAGATTGAGCGTCTGTGTGGCCGTGATGCTGGTTTTCGGTTGATCGTTGGGTTTGATGTTCCCGACCACTCTGTGATTGCCCGTTTTCGCAAACGCAACCGCAAGGCGTTCGAAGCGCTTTTTGTCGAGGTTCTGAAGCTTTGCCATGAGATGGGCCTTGTTCGTCTGGGGGCGGTGGCTCTGGATGGGACCAAGGTGCGTGCGAACGCTTCCCTTTCAGCAAACCGGACGCCGAAGTCCTTGGAAAAGGAGGTGGCTTCAATGGTGTCGGAGGCTGAAGATATGGATGCCTCGGAGGACGCGGTTTCCGATAGTGTTCGTGACGACGGTTTGCCTTCGGATTTGCGTAACCGCAGTGATCGCATGGTCCGGTTGCAGACTTGTCTTCAGCGTCTGCGCGGTGAGGCGGATGATCAGGCCGCGCGTCAGCAGGAAAAGATTGACGCCCGTACTGCGGAGGAGAAAGCAACCGGCAGCGCCAAGCGCGGACGCAAACCGAAGCCTGCCGAAGCGGTTGTGAACGAGGACGCCAGAGCCAACACGACGGATCCGGACAGCCGGATCATGAAGGGCTCCAAGGGCTGGCTCCAAGGCTATAACGCCCAGGCGGTCGTAACTCGGGATCAGATCGTTCTTGCACCGGACGTGACCAGCCAAGCCAACGACGTTCAGCAATTGAAGCCAATGCTGGACAAGGCCAGAACCATGGTCCGCACTGTCCTGGGCGAAGACGCTCGTCTGGGAACGGCACTCATGGATGCAGGCTACTGGTCGGAGACCAATGCGGCACTGGAAACGGCGGATTGTGAATTAATGATTGCCACGACCAAGGACTGGAAACAGCGCAAGGCAATGCGTGAGACACCCCCTCCGCGAGGACGGATACCGAAGAGCCTTTCCACCGGCGAACGGATGGAACGAAAGCTGCTGACCAAAAGAGGGCGGAATCTGTATCGCCTTCGAGGTCAGGCCGTAGAGCCGGTATTCGGGCAGGCGAAGCAAACCCAAGGTGCGGACAGGTTCATGATGCGGGGCGAACAGGCGACCAGAGGCGAATGGAACCTGCATTGCAGCGTCCACAACCTGAAGAAGTTACACAAGGAGATGGTTCGCCGGAATGTTGCGGTAGACACCGGATGATAGCCGGAGACCCGTGTTTCGGCCGGTCCGAGACGCAAGGTCGAGGATGATTTGAGGTTTTGAAGCGTTACGTTTGCCGAATTTAGGCGAAACTCCACCGAAATGGCTCATGTCATGCTGGCAGAAGATATTCGACAACAGGCTCTTAAGCGGTACAGTTTGCGGAAGGAGATACAGCAAAACGGCCTTAACAAGATCGACGATTTATCGATCCTGGAGACCGCTGTTAAAGCGCGATCCATCTTGGATTCTCTTGCTGCCGCTTCCCAGGAGGTCAGTGGGACTCAAGCATGGTCGGGTATCGATACCGATCCTGCGTCAGTACAGCAGTCCTTGGCACAGGGCGAAAGGGCGCTTGCTTTGTTCTCTCAATGCATTGGTGCATTCCCTGATGCAACGGTTGCCGCGCCTGCATTTAGGCGTCATTTGGTTGAAGGACGTGATTTTCTTGCGGGTTCCCAACTGGCAGCTCAAGCTGCATCGGTCGCGTCGGCAGCCACCGAACTGAGCGCACTGATAGAGTCTGCTCAGTCGTACCGTATCGACATCAATAAAACAGATGCGCTGGCTAAGGTGGCATCTGACTTTAGAGTAATTGCTGATAGCAGTGAAAAACTTGGCCGTTGGTGCCATTGGTTGGCCATGAAACAGCAGGCCGTTTCGATGGCTATCGCCGAGCTATCCAATGCGCTTGAGTCTCGTATGATTCAGCCGCATGAGTGTGAGGACAATATGCTGACCGCCCTGTGCGTCTGGTTAGCGCCCATCCTCATTGATAGTAGCGATACGTTGGTTCGTTTTGCTGGCGCAAGTCACGAGGCGGCCATTGAGAAATTCAAAGAGCTTGATGCAGATGTCGCTGCGACCGCAGCAGAGTATATTGCGGCTAAAACGGCGGGGCAGGTGCCAGACCGGACGGGAAGCAATACGCCAGCAGAGTATGGAGTACTCGCACGAGAGCTGGCCAAGAAGACGCGCCATAAACCAGTGAGAGCGCTGGTAACGGAAATGGGTTCATCGCTAACGAATCTGACACCTTGCTTCATGATGTCTCCTTTATCCGTCGCGCAGTTTTTACCAGCAGATTTCGCTCTATTTGATCTCGTTGTATTCGATGAGGCCTCCCAGATAACCACTTGGGATGCTGTGGGCGCAATCGCGAGAGGTAAAAATGTGATCGTCGTTGGCGATCCCAAGCAAATGCCACCGAGTAATAATTTCGGGCGCAAAGATGAGGACGATTCAGATGAAGGTGATATGGAATCCATCTTGGATCAGGCACTCGCGGCAAGACTGCCGCACCTGCGTCTGACCGGGCACTACCGCAGCCGGCATGAAACATTGATTGCCTTCTCGAACTCGCACTATTACGAGAATGCGCTGACAACATTCCCCTCGGCGCAGACCAAGCAATCAGCGGTAACACTGCATCGCGTTGATGGTGTGTATACCAAAGGTCGAGGTCAAACCAATGCTATCGAGGCCCGAGAAGTCGTTAATGAGGCTGTGCGTCGGTGTGAGGGAATGCTCGAAGGTGACCCATGGTTGTCATTGGGTATTGTGACGATTAACTCTCAGCAGCAGAGAATTGTAGAAGACTTGCTGGATGAGGCGCGTCGCAAGAATATCGCGCTAGAGCAATTCTTTGTTGCGACAGATGACTACGATCCGATCTTTGTTAAAAACCTAGAGTCTGTGCAGGGAGACGAGCGGGACATCATTGTGTTGTCGCTCACCTATGGACCAACCGAGCCTGGCGGTAAGACCATGAGCATGAACTTCGGCCCCCTTAATAAGCAGGGGGGTGAGAGACGTCTCAATGTTGCAGTGACGCGTGCTACCTCTGAGGTGTTGGTGTTCGCTAGCTTTGATTCGGGGATGGTTGATCTATCTAGAACGCAGGCAACCGCCGTTGCACATCTTAAGAACTACCTAGAATTTGCCGAGCGCGGCCCAATAGCGCTGGCTGAGTATAGTCACGCTAACTATGGTGTCGATCAGTTTGATTCAGATTTCGAGCAAGCGGTTGCGATGTCGTTGCGAGAGAAGGGCTGGACAATTCAAACACAGGTGGGTGTATCAAAATTCAGGGTGGATATGGGGGTTGTGCACCCCGATCACCCCGGAGAATATTTAGCGGGTATCGAGTGTGATGGCGCAACTTATCACGGCTCACCCTCGGCGCGCGATCGAGATCGAGTCAGACAGGCGATCCTTGAGAACTTGGGCTGGCGTATCATTCGGTTATGGTCAACAGACTACTTCAAAGAGCCTGAGTATGCGATGCGCAAAATGCATGAGCGACTCGATGAAGTTTTAGCTGAGGACCGTGCACAACGTATTGCCAAGGCCGCAGAAGAAGAGGCGGCGCGTGAAGCAATCGAAGCGGTACCAATCGAAGTTGAGGTTGAAGTAGTTGATTCTCCGGAGTCGGATGAGGCAGATCAAGAGGTAGAGTCGTTAGCGGAGGGCGTGTTGTCCGCGCTGCCTGCCTACGATAAGAGCTGTTACTTCAAAGATGACCACCGAACAAACCTAAGTCGGTTGGCTAAATCCGTTTTGGAACTGAAAAACGGTATCACTCTGCATGAGCTAACCCTGGATGTCGCTCACTTACATGGGTTGACGCGTACATCACAAAGGCAGCACCAGCATCTTCGGCCATTAATAGAGGGCTGGGCAGGGATATGGGAGATGGAAGGCGAGAAACCCACGGTGTGGCTATCGCCAGACGATATCTGTGATGAAATACCATGGCGCGGATATGCCGCGTTTGGCGTCGAGAGAACCTGGTCAGAGCTATGCTACCAAGAGCAGATCGGGGTCGCTAAGGCGGCACTGGCGGCTCAGCCAAATGATCCAGTCGATTGGCTCTTTAAGGAGTTTCAACTGTCGAGAAGAAGCCCGTCTACCATTGAAACATTTGGAAACTGGGTGGAACGGGCAACGGCATCGGCCTAGTCTTTATGCGCAAAGGATGGACGGCTCAGAGTTGAGCCGCCCAGTCAAAATCAAAACAGTGTTCGCCAGAAAAGGCATCAAAGCACTTCAGCTCTCGCTCTAGCACCTCAACTCTATAGATCTGATAGTTCTCAGGGCGGTCGCCTTCCTCGATCATTTCGTCAGAACGTGTCAGCGTCCACTCTTCCAGGTAGTCCTGAATCTCCTTTCTCGCATCCGCCTCGGACGTGAAAACAGCGGGGACATTGTCGCCCTCATTCCATGTGTAGTAATACGGCCAGCGCTCTTGTTGGCCAACGATTGCGTATAGGCGTTTCGTTGTTGTCTCCAAGCGAGCATGGGAAATCGGTAAGCTACGACATCGATGCTCGTTCTTTGGTAGTCATAGGCGAAGCAGTTGGCGAGGAACTGCTTAATACCCTCCCGCCCCTCATTTACAAATCGCTCGCTGAGCTCGCCACGCGCACGACCTGTCGGTTACCGGGAGGAACCCGTAATGATGATGTCTAGGTGCCATGCCCCCACAGGCTACGAGGGGCTTTGCGAGACCTCGGGCGGGGGCGGGATTTCGATACCGAAAACCGCGCCCTCAAGGCGCGACAGGCGGCTGTTCATGTCAACCAGCGTCTCGTTCACCGCATCGATGCGACCGCCAACCCGCCGGGTCTCCGCCCGGGTCTCCTTACGCAGGTCATCCACCTTGGCATCCATGGCTTCAAAGCGGGCATCCACCTTGTCTTCAAGCCGCTGGTTGTCCTCCTTGAGCGCCGTGCGCAGATCATCCACCTTGGCGTCCATGGCTTCAAAGCGGGCGTCCACCTTGTCTTCAAGCCGCTGGTTGTCCTCCTTGAGCTCCGTGCGCAGATCATCCATCTTCGCGTCCATGGCTTCAAAGCGGGCGTTCACCTTTTCAAAGCGGGCATCCACCTTTTCAAAGCAAGCATCCACTTTTTCAAAGCGGGCATCCACTTTTTCATCAAGCCGATGGATATCGCCTTTGATCTCGGTGAAGCGACTGTCCATATCGCCACGCAGACCATGGAACATGGCCCAGTTTGTTGCGAGGAGGGTCAAGGTCATACCGACCAGTGCCCAGATAAAGTCTATATTCGAGGTTTCCATACCCGCAGTATACCGCAGTCGCCGGGCGGGCACAGCACCGCAGCAGCGGCGTCGCTACATCCCTGGCGACAGGGAGAACCGTGTTGAGCGGAATGTTCTGCCGTTAGATTTTCTGTGTGGCATATACCGGGGAGAACCCGTGAGGGTCCCGGCGTGCCATGCCCTGGGGGCTGATGCCCCCGGTGCCGGGATTTCGATACTGGAGACAGTGCGCTCAAGACACGAGCGGCGGCATCTGCCGGGGACTGGCACGGCGAGCCATGGCGAGTGGGCTTTCCCTGCCGTGCACGGCAAAGGCCGTTCGCTGGGCGGGTGCCTACGAAAAGACTTTCCAGAGGATGGCCATGGTGAATGCCAGATTAAACCCCACCATCCAGCGCAACAGCATGAGCTGCGATTCTACCCGGTTGAACCGGTCATCGTAGTTGGCAATGGCTTCCGCGGCCTTGCGCGCCTTGTCTTCAGGCGCACCGGCAGCGATCAGGGCATCGTGCAATTCAGAGAGCATGGTTGTCATGCCCGCAGTATACCGCAGTCGCCGGGCGGGCACAGCACCGCAGCAGCGGCGTCGCTACATCCCTGGCGGCAGGGAGAGCGCTGTTGAACCCCCCGTTATGCGCACAGGCGCGGCTTTATAAAGCGTTATTTCCTATTTAACATAATGTATGTTATACGCATAAGTCATTGAAATTAAAGGGTTTATTATAACATGGCGTCAAAACAATCTCCAGCCACACCGGACACCATCGTACCTGCTGTCTTTTCGTGCGTGGCGTCAAGGCCATGCTGGATGCCGTTCTGGCCGCCTTGTATGGCGTGGAAACCAAGCGTTTGAACGAGCAGGTCAAACGCCATCGCGCGCGGTTCCCCGACGACTTCATGTTCCAGTTGACCCAAGACGAGTGCGCCATCTTGAGGTCGCAAAATGCGACTTCACGTTGGGGCGGCCGCAGAACACTGCCGTATGCCTTCACCGAACTCGGTATCACCATCATGCGCACGTTCGTGGAGCTGCGTCAGTGGCAGACCGAAACCACGCAGCTGCCTACCGAGCTGCAGCGACTTCAGCTCAAGTACGACGACCAGTTTCAAGCCGTGTTCGAAGTACTCGACCCAATAGAAGCGAGCCGGCGGCCCATCGGCTTTATCTGGCCGAAGGAGGAACCATGAAGCTGGCCGTAGGCAGGCGAAACGCTCTTCTCGGTGCTGGCTTTTTCGTGCTGGCGAATATGGCCATCACACAAGTGCTGGCCTACCGCGTCGACATGACCGCGCTGTGGGGCGACGGCCTGGCGGGCTGGCACTGGCCCTGGCGGTGGCTGGTCGCCTATCCAGACCTGGCACTCGCAGTGCCGCGCGAATTAACGCTGGCGATGGGCACTGGCGGCGTGGTGTTTGCGGTAGGGACGATGCTAATAGTGGTCTATGGTGGTGGCGTCGCCGCGAGCCAGAAAGGCATCAAGGACCTGCACGGCTCGGCGCGCTGGGCCAACAGCGACGACCTCGATGCCATGGGCCTGCTGGACCAAAGCGACGGTGTCTACGTCGGCGGCTGGCAGGCCCCGGACGGTACCTGTCAGTATCTGCGCCACGACGGCGTGGAGCCTATCTGTGCCGTCGGGCCACCACGCTGCGGTAAGGGCGCCGGATTAATTGTCCCCACCTTGTTGAGCTGGCGTCACAGTACGCTGGTACTGGACATCAAGGGGGAAAACTGGGCACTGACCGCGGGGTGGCGCTGACCTTCTCCCCGTAGGGTTCCCACTTCCAGTAAGAGAAATCCAAGTTTAGGCCGCTTTCTCGAAATCTGCTGGAGACCGATAATTCAATGCACTGTGCGGCCGTATCTGGTTGTAGTCTTCACGCCAGGCGTCGATGATCTCCTTGGCGTCTTCCAGGCTCTGGAACCACTGCTGGTTGAGGCAACCGTCTCTGAAGCGCCCATTGAACGATTCTACAAAAGCGTTCTGTGTTGGCTTACCTGGCTGGATGAAGTGAAGCTTCACGCCAGACTGCTGACTCCAGATAAACATGGCCTTACTCGTCAGTTCAGGACCGTTGTCCATGACGATCCGCTTCGGCAGACCGCGTGTAGCGCCAAGCTCATCCAGGAACCTCGCCGTGCGCTCGCCCGAGATGGAAAGATCGACAAGTTGGCCAACACAAATCCGAGAGTAATCATCAACGACATTGAGTATCCGGATCCTGCGACTATCCGCCAACTGATCGTGAACGAAGTCGATCGACCAGCGCTGATTGGGGCCAGTGGGCACTTCCAAGGGCACTCTGGGCCTGACCAACTTCTTCCGTCGCTTCGTGCGGACCTGCATACCTAGCTCGCTATAGAGTCGGTAGGTGCACTTACGATTGATGACCAGCCCCTCACGGCGTAGAAGTTCATGCAACATCAAGTAACCGTCGCGTGGATACTGCTCGCCCAGCGGCTTCATGCGCTTGATCAACGCCACGTCCTGGATGGGCCGCTGTGGCTGATAAGCCATCGCTTTGCGACTGATCGGTATGACACGACAGGCGCGCCGCTGGCTGATGCCATAGGAATCCTGGAGATAGCCGACGAGACGTTTACGACTGGCCGGCTTCACCACTTTTTTCCCAGAACGTCACGAAGCATTGCCTTGTCCAGCTCGGCTTCAGCCAGCAGCTTCTTCAGGCGAGCGTTCTCCGACTCGAGCTCTCGCAGCCGTTTGGCCTCGGAGACCTCCATACCACCGTACTTGGACTTCCAGCGGTAAAAGCTCTGTTCAGAGAATCCGTATTCCCTCACTAGATCGCTGACCGACATGCCTGCCTCGTGGGCTTTCAGGAATCCGATGATCTGCTCTTCCGTGTATCGCTTCTGCTTCATATTGAGACCTCCCATGGGGTAGTTGAGTGGGAAATCTCTTACTGTTTTTGGCTACCCTGGCGGAGAGAAGGTCACCCCGAACCACAGGCCGGGTCAAATACGCGTATCTTGGATATGCGCTCAAGCAGGCGTTTAAGCATCGCACGTTCTTGCCTATGACCGTGCGCCTCAGCGAATTCTTCCTCCAAAGAGGTCAGAAACAATGGCTGCAACACCTTCATAATGTTAGGCACGGAGGTGTAGTGCATTCCAAGATCGCCACGCATGCTGTCATCGACAACTGCCTGGATCATTGACCCGAATATATCAGGGTTAATCTCACGCCAATCAAGCTCAGCAGCTTCTAGCAGCACTCGTTTTGAGCGCTTATTAAAGGCTGGAACCTCAGTCGATTCAGCAAATAGACCACCATTCACGTAAGGGAAAGCATTGATATGTGCCGGGACGTTTCCACGCTCTTCCTCTGGCACATTCATCACATCAAAGGCTTGCTTTAATATCCCCTGCAGGTGCTCTCCATTCTCACCACCAAATTCAGTAATCGTTTTAACAAACAAGTCACTTTTTAGACTGCCTGTATCCTCTGAATACAGGCAGAAAAGAACCCTGGTCATGAACTGATCAAGAGCGTGGTGTTTCTCTGGCGTATTCCAATCAGGGTTGTTCCTTATGATCTCATCGTGAAACTTCGCTAGCCGCCCCGCCGCTTTAATGTCTGCAGGGTTATCATCTACGGCCTCATATTTATCAATGCCCGCTAGCGGCAGGATGAAGTCAAAATGGTCATTGAGCTTTTGATAATCGAAGTGGATGGTTTCATCAGCCTTAACATCCAGAGCTGAAAACTCTTCCCCATCCGTTGAAAGAAGAAAACGTGGGGATTTGCTCCTCGCTATTTTCTGCGCCTTCAGCTCATCAATTACCGAGGCGGTCTGACCTAGCTCTGCCACACGGAAATACAGCCTGCGTGCCCAGAGAGCTTCACCGTCTTTGATAAGTTTGCCGTCCGCCTCGTTGCGAAGCTTTGTCAGTGTTGACTTTGGCGGATTAAAGATTTCTATGAAATCTAGTGCGAACTCTTCAGCGTCAAACGGGACGCCGACCAGATCACTAAGCTGCATTTCAATTTCAGCAATATTCATTTATGCCCCGCTTCCATTTGCAAGCATCTGACACATTTCCGATAAACTGATGGCCTCTACTCCTTCAGATATCGGATACCTCTCCTCTCCCGCATAAACAACAAAGCTTTTATGCGGCTGAATGTCTTCACAAGCGTGATAAAAGCCTTTCTTCGGCTTGGCCGATAATGCGCGTTTGATTTCAATGGCCCATATTTCAGACTTGCCCGGAAACTCCAGAACCAGGTCAACTTCGGCCCCTGCCGCAGTTCTGTAGAAATTAGACTGCGTTCTATAAGGAAGGTCAGAGAGTAGGTTCTCTATAACAAAGCCTTCCCAACTTGCTCCAACAACAGGATGCCCGGCCAAGCTGTTATAGTCGCCAATACCGAGCAGTGCATGAAGAAGCCCACTGTCACGGACATAGACCTTTGGCGATTTCACCAACCGCTTCCCAACATTTGTGTGAAACGGTCTAAGCCTTCTCACCAACAAAAGATCAACCAGCAAGTCGATATACGTTCTGACTGTCGGCGCAGATATCGACAGCGCGGACGCTAGATTGGAAGCATTTAGGAGCGACCCCTGCCCGTGAGACAGCATCGTCCATAAAGATTCTAACGTCGCTGCCGGAATACGTGGCCCAAACTGGGGTACATCCCTTTCAAGATACGTCCGGATAAAATCCTTTCTCAGCTTAAAACTATACTCATCGTTCTTTGCCAAGTAGCTGTCCGGAAATCCGCCCCTTATCCAAAGCTGGTTCATCGCATTATCGGCAGTACCCACTTCCGTGATATCCAACGGATGCATATCGACATACTCGATACGCCCGGCCAGTGACTCCCCGGTGTAAATACCCCAAACAGCTAACCACCCATTCATAGAAAAATTAAGCCACTTCTCGGTATTGAACGGGTGTCATATCGTTCAATCCATCATGGGGTCGTTCATGGTTATACAACACGATCCAGTCATCCGTGATCTCTCGAACTTCCTGCAATGTCTCGAACAGATATAAGTCCAATACTTCCTCTCGATACGTGCGATTAAAACGTTCGATAAATCCATTTTGGTAAGGCTTGCCGGGCTTGATGAAATCGATCTGAATTCCATGCGCTTGCGCCCATTCAGCCAACGCCCCTGATGTAAATTCAGGGCCATTATCAACCCTGATAATAGCGGGATAGCCTCGCCAGGCTGCAATACGATCTAATGTATGTATCACTCGCTCCGTAGTAATGCCCGAATTGATATCTATCGCTAACACTTCTCGATTGAAATCATCAACCACATTGAACGTGCGAAACCGATGACCGTGACGCAAGGTATCGCTCATAAAATCCATCGACCAACAGATATTGGCTGATCTAGGAACGCGCAATGGCAACGGATTCCTATTCGGTATCCTGCGTTTTACTTTACGCCGTATATTCAGTTTTAACTCCATATAAACACGGTAAATCCGTTTGTGATTCCAACGTTTACCCAACGCTCTGAGCCGCTTACACAGCTTTGGAAAACCCCAGCGAGGGTGCTTCTCAACCAAGGCCAGCAACGCATCAATCAGCTCACTATCATCTACTCGCTTGGGCGTGTAGTAATACGCCGTGCGACTTAGCGCGGCTGCACCACAGGCCGCTCGAATGCTGACAGGGTAATCCTTGCGCAAACGATCAACCCACTGCCGACGATGGACTGGCCCTAAAGCTTTTTTATGATCTCTTCCTGCATCTGACTCTTCAGGCTGAGATCGGCATACATCTGCTTGAGCTTGCGGTTCTCTTCTTCAAGTTCCTTGAGCCGCCGTACATCGGAGGCTTCCATTCCACCGTACTTAGAGCGCCACTTGTAAAAGGTGCTGAGTCCAATGCCATGCTCTCGACATATGTCCGGAACCGGCACTCCGCTTTCTGCTTGTTTGAGAAACGCCACAATCTGCGTTTCGCTGAACTTCGATTTGCGCATATGTAAAAACTCCTATCACGTTAGTTTATAGAAATTTCTACGTATGAGTGGCGCTATTTTACGGGGTACTTACAACTATCCCCGTCGCCAGCACGAGCATGTCTACTTACTGTTTGAGTGCCAATGATGCGATATCCAGCCTAATGCGCATATCCACACCTCTTTGCTGCAATGCCGGCCTTAGGTCAGCCGCAGTTATCGCATACGATTCCGAGTCTGTCGGCAAGACTTTTGTGTTCACCTCCCATCCCCGGAATCTGATTTCCCCCACCCGCAGCGCAAAATAATCCAGCTTCTTGAGCTCTTGATGGAGAACGAGGTTATGCCGTGTTAGTGCGTCTCGGGCGAAGTTTCTGCGGCCACCGTTTAGAGGTAACGATTTAGACCTTGCAAAAGGCGGCGCGTCGTAGAAATAAACACGGTATAACGCGCAATTCTGCAATCAATGATGTTCACGTATTTTTGACACCCGTGACTGAATGTCCCGAGCGGATGTCGGATTTGAATGATTACCCAGCTTTGCTTTAACAAAACCAGCGTCGATTAAAATAGCAAAAGTAGTGAAAACGGTGTTTAGGGTGCCAGAGCCGCACGTGGAATTATAAGTTCGCTTAAAAGGACGCGCGGATGGCGACTTTTAAGAAAGGCATAGCCTACCAACCCATAGGGTTCTAAGACAACCATATCGGGCCAGCGGTAAGGCACAAAAGCCAACTGACAAATCCGTGCTGCAGTATGAAAGAGTAAGCCGATCATCCCCCAAGGGAATCTCTTTATGAGCCTAGCCCATCGAAGACACGCTATCTAGATATTCACCAATCCCTGTTTACGACGCCAACGCTGCTGACACTTGAAAAGTCCCAATATGGGTTCTATAGTCCCCATACTGGGTACTAAATAGTGATCGGCCGATGGATAACCCGCAGTCAGCAATTGCAGGTGCGTTGTTTACCAAAACCCAGCAGCGGGTTTTGGGGCTGCTGTATGGCAAACCGGAGCGGAGCTTCTATCTGAACGAACTCATTCGCCTGGCCGATATGGGCAAAGGAACCATTAGGCGTGAACTGGGTAAGCTTTGCTCGGTGGGATTGGTTACCGAAACTAGACAGGGCAATCAAAATCACTACCAGGCCAACCCCACCAACCCGGTGTATAGCGAATTGAAAGGGATTATCGACAAGACTTTTGGAGTGGTCGGTGTATTGGCGGCGGCACTGGAGCAATCATTGCCTGAAGTTACGTATGCCTTTGTTTACGGATCGGTGGCAAAAGGGCGTGAAGGTGCTGAAAGCGACATTGACCTGATGTTGATCTCCGATTCTCTTGGCTATAGCGATGTGATGAGTCTGTTGTTATCAGCTGAACAACAACTGGGTCGTAAGATCAATCCTACGCTCTATTCTCAAAAAGAATTTGATCAGAGGATAATGGGGCGGCAGAACTTTCTTGCTCAAGTCCTTGAGCAGAGTACGTTGTGGCTACATGGCGAGTGGAAATTCAATCAATACTACCAAGCGCAGTTCGACAGGGGGTAAGCGGCAGTGGATGCGCTAGATAATCTCGTCAGAATCAACCAGCTGAATACGGAACCGCCGGATCAGACGGCGATTGATGGCATGTTGAACGCCGCTACAGCCAAATTGCAGGACGCACAAATAGCCGGCCTTTCCAAAGATAGCCAGTTCACCCTAGCCTATGGGGCGGCACATGCTCTGTCCCTCGCGGCACTTCGTTGGCACGGTTACAGGTCCGATAAGAGATATAGGGGCTGTACCAGATAACTATCCCATGTGACGCTTAACCCATTGCTTCAATTGCCGTAATTGGAACGATGGGTCACTGTGGTTAAATCGCCACTCACATTCCTTCAAAAATAGCCCAAAATGTTCCCTCGGTACACCATTGAACTTGCGTCAGTGTCGCTTGGTCTGATTCCAAAAGTTCTCAATACCATTGATGTGGTTATGCCTGTCCGCAAACAACTTCGAATGGTTGATGCGATAATGTTTGAACTCACTGACATCCAGCACGTTATAGCCACGCCAGCAATCACTGTAGACAATGCTGTCAGGGATTACCTTGCGTTCAATGATAGGATATAAAGTCCGGCTGCTGGCATCAGCAATGATCTTGGTGTAGACCTTGCCACCGCGCTTCAACAGGCCAAACACCGGAACTTTGCCTGCCGCAGCACGACCACGCTGTCCTTTACGCCTGCCACCAAAGTAACTTTCATCGACCTCTATCTCTCCATCAAAGGCAATATCTTTCTCAAGGGCCAGCTCATGCGCGATGATCTCCCGAAGGCGATGAAAGTAATAGGCCGAGGTTTTGACGTTCACGCCAACAAGACTTGCCGCTGTTCTCGCTGTGCTGCCAGAAACAAAATGCTCAACCAATCGACCTTGCTTGTATTTACTTAATCGGCTCTTCCTCATACAAACCATAATAACACCTAATCAGCGTTATCTGGTACAGCCCCGAGATATATTGTGTTTCAATGCCTGCAACACACAGTTAATTTGCCAGCTGAAGAGTGGCGAATATTCGATTTATGCCACAACCGTCGCAACTTGGCCGAGTACGAGGGGCATTTGGAAATTGAAGATATCCTGCTGACAGACCTGATGAGATTAACGCAGGCGTTGCTTGAACAAGTTAGGAAGCTGGGGCCGGTCAATCCCTAGAGGGCATCTTTAAAAAGGCGGCCACACTGTCTGGCAGCCATCGAACGAGCACTCCCATATTTCCATTCCGTCATTCCCGGTTATATAGACAGTGACTCCCAAATTTCTGTATCTATAATCCCAATTTTCTGGAATTGGGTTTGCGGTATCACCCGAAAGGCAGCAAGCCATCGGGCGTGTGGGACATCATTCCAGAGGACACCCAAAAGCGACAACGACACTTTGCACCGTACCCTGTTGATCTGTGCCGTATCCCGATATTGGCAACATGCCCGCCGAACGGGGTTGTTCTCGATCCTTTCGCTGGAACCGGAACGACGATGCTCGCGGCGAAAAATTTAAGCCGTCAGTCTGTAGGTATCGACATATCTGACGAGTACCTAGAAATCTCGCAAGCACGGTGTGAATTTCTGCTATAAGCGAAGTCTTAGAGTTGTTCGGCGACTCGACGCACTTGCCGGACGAGGATTGGAAAACAATAGTCGAGGAACAACATTGTCCGTTTCTCGGACGCAAGTGCTTTAAAGTCCGAAAGAGCGATCCGGATAACGCTATTGGCACATGCAATGTGCTGTACGGTAAGGCCGCGCGCCCGATTCTCATTTGCCCGGCACGACTCATAGAACGCAGCCAGGACAAGGCGTTGTCCGTTACTGCTGCGTGCATTGATCCACATAGGGCGGCCTGCCGGTCGAGCCGGTAACGCGGGTCTTTACCGGAAGAATTCCAGCATGCCCAGAAACAGGGCCAGGGCCGTCACCATACCGCCGATGCGCAGGGTGAGGCGGGTTTCCAGTTCGGCAAAGCCGGTGTCCATCTCACCTTTGATCTCGGCAAAGCGGGTGTCCATCTCACCCTTGATCTCCGCAAGGCGGGTGTCGACCTGCTCGAAACGAACGTCCATTTCACCCTTAAGTGTCCTGAGATCGTCCTTGGTGGCGACCTCGGAGAGGATATGCTGGGTGAGGAATTCGGCCTGTGCGGCCACATGGGCCTCGGCCTGCTCAGGAGGCACGCCCGCTTCCTTGAGGCGGTTGGCGTAGGCGAGGGTATCAAAGGCGACGGTGCTCATGGGCGCAGTGTAGCACAGCCCAGCGCGATGTCGCCGCTGGTGTCCGGGGTATTGCCCTGGTTGAGACCGCCGCCGATTGACGGTCCCGGTGCACTCTGGGCGCTTAACATCGAACAGCTTAACGCGCACAGGACCGAAAGCATGTGGTATGTGGCCCTGAGTGGCGGACGGTAGTGCCCGCGGGAGACGGTTGCTGACCTGCTAGGCGGGCTACCTAAAGAATTCCAGCATACCCAGAAACAGGGCCAGGGCCGTCACCATACCGCCGATGCGCAGGGTGAGGCGGGTTTCCATCTCAGCAAAGCTGGTGTCCATCTCACCTTTGATCTCGGCAAACCCGGTCTCCATCTCACCTTTGATCTCGGCAAAGCGGGTGTCCATCTCACCCTTGATCTCCGCAAGGCGGGTATCGACCTGCTCGAAACGGACATCGATCTTGCTAAACCGTGCGTCGATCTCACCAAATCGTGCGTCGATCTCACCCAGTTGTTCGCCGACCTCACCAAAGCGCACATCTATGTCACTTTTGAGATCGGCTTTCAGGGTTCTGAGATCGTCCTTGGTGGCGACCTCGGAGAGGATGTGCTGGGTGAGGAAGTCAGCCTGTGCGGCCACATGGGCCTCGGCCTGCTCAGGGGGCACCCCTGCTTCCTTGAGGCGGTTGGCGTAGGCGAGGGTATCAAAGGCGACGGTGCTCATGGGCGCAGTGTAGCACAGCCCAGCGCGATGTCGCCGGTATTGCCCCGGCTGAGACCGCCGCTCAGTGGATCTGTTCATCAACTCGAGGATCGGCACGCGGAAGGTTAGCGACATCGAACGCAGGGATATCGCCGATATGCATCATGGCTTGCGCGACACTATCAGGCCAACCGGACGCTGGGAGTTCTGTCCAAGATGTTCAATCTCGCCGAAGTCTGGGGGCTGCGGCCCGATCACTCCAATCCGTTCCTTCATGTGAAGAAGTATCCCGAACAGAAGCGCGAGCGGTTCCTGTCGCCGGAAGAATATGCCGCCCCAGGTCCCAGGTCTCGATGTTGATGTCTGTATCTTTAGTCAGCATGGGCCACGCGGCGCCGGTAGAACGCGGCCGCCTTGAGGGCACGCGACGTCGGCGCCGGCGGCGTGTCGAGCGCTGCCGCAAACAGTCCGGCATCGTCTGCCGTAAGAACATGGCGGGAACTGCCGTCAATCACCCGCTGCGCTTCCCTGGCAATCGCACTGCGCAGGAACACGGACTTGTCGACGCCCAATAATGTTGCGGCACGCTCAATGAGCACCGCTAGGCTGTCGCCATGCCGCACCTGCGTAGTGCGGGTCTGCTTTTCGTTACCCAAGCCGGTTACATTCAAATCCTGCATAGCTAACCTTCTTTTCATGCATAAGTAGTGCACATTGCACCACAGATCAAGCGGAAGGTTGTTGCTGCCCTATCATGACGGAATTTTGACCGGCGTCGGCCATAGAACCGGCACAGGGCCGACGCCGGTCAACTGTGTGAAAGCAATCCAAAGCTTGCAATATGGTCAATTTTCCCTTATCTCCTCATTGAACATTACAGGGGTGATTCATGACAACCGACATCATGACGATCCGCGAAGTCGCTGAGTATCTCAAGATCGTGGAGAAGACAGCCTATCGTCTTGCGGCAAAAAAACGAGTTGCCGGGGTTCAAAGTCGGTGGGAGTTGGCGCTTCCAGCGGAACGAGATTGACAAATGGATAAACAGCAAGCAGGGCAAACTTGATGAGTAATTCGTTTTTTGAAGAACCGATTCTCAACTCGCCCTATGAGGAGCCGGCGCGTCATCATGCGCTCGATGTGGAAGGTCAGCCTACCGACCTGCCACCGATTTCCGGACGTCGGCCGTCTGCGTTTCTTTCTCCTGTGCCGAAATCGAAAAAGCGCCGTTCCCGGCAGTCGAACGATGACCAGCAAAAGCTGAAATTATACGCGGATGATGGCCTTTCTTCGGAAGATCAGGAATACAACCCGACACCGACAATCAATGATATTCGCACTCAGCTAAAGGGGTGGCGCTCAAGCGCCAATCCGCAAGACTGGGGTGTGACGTCCGCAACGGCCCGGCTGCTTAAGCATTGGCGCACCCATGAATTTCAGGGCATTCGCCCATTCTTTTGTCAGATCGAAGCTGTTGAGACAGTCATCTGGCTGACCGAAGTCGCCCGCAAAAACACTCTGCTCAAGAAGCGGTTCTGGACCCACATTGAAAACGCAAATGCTGGCGCCAACCCCGAACTGTTGCGGCTCGCGCTCAAAATGGCGACCGGCGCCGGCAAAACAACGGTTATGGCGATGTTGATCGCCTGGCAGACAGTCAATGCTGTTCGGTCACCGACCAGCAAGCTCTTCACGCGCGGATTCCTGATCGTTGCGCCGGGCATTACAATTAAGGACAGGCTTCGCGTCCTTCAGCCCAGCGACCCTGATAGCTATTATGAAAGCCGTGGGTTAGTTCCGGCCGATATGCTGACCGATCTCGCCAAAGCGAAGATCGTCATTACCAATTACCATGCCTTTCAGCTCAGAGAGTTGTTGGATGCGAACAAGACAACCCGCTCTTTGCTCCAGAGCCGGGACGAACCGGTCCAGAGCAGGGAAACCGAAGGGCAAATGGTTCGTCGCGTCGCGGATGAGTTAATGGGTATCAAGAACATCATCGTGATTAACGATGAGGCCCACCACTGCTACCGCGAGAAACCGGAAAGCGAAGAAGGCAAGCTGACAGGCGACGAGCGCAGGGAAGCAGCGGAAAACAGCAAGGCTGCCCGTCTATGGATCAACGGCATTGAAGCGTTCAAACGCAAACTCGGTGTTCGCACCGTTTACGACCTGTCAGCTACGCCATTTTTCCTAAGCGGGTCCGGCTGGGCGGAAGGCACGCTCTTTCCCTGGACGATCAGTGATTTTTCGCTGATGGATGCCATCGAGTGCGGAATTGTTAAGCTGCCGCGCATTCCGGTGGACGACAATATTCCCGGTGCAGAAATGCCGGTCTTCAGGAATCTCTGGGATCACATCGGAAATGATATGCCAAAGAAAGGCGGCCTGACCGCGGATCCAAACTCAATTCCTGACAAGCTGAAAACAGCACTTCACTCTTTATATGGACACTATGAAAAAGTCTCTGGCGCCTGGGAGCGTGAGGGCATAGAAACCCCACCAGTTTTTATCGTTGTCTGTAATAACACGACGATATCCAAACTGGTTTATGAATGGATTTCCGGCTGGCAACGCGACAATGAGGACGGTGAGCCGATAACCAAGCATTGCGGCAACCTGACTCTCTTCTCAAATTTTGACCAGTATGACGAACCGCTCGCCAAGCCGAACACACTGTTGATTGATAGCCAACAGATCGAAAGCGGTGAGTTAGACAAAAACTTCCGGGAAATGGCGGCGCCGGAGATTGATAAATTCAAGCGCGAGAGAAAACAGCGCGGTGAACATGGCGAAATCTCGGACTCCGAATTGCTCCGTGAGGTGATGAATACCGTTGGCAAGAAAGGCCGGCTAGGAGAACAGATTCGATGCGTGGTGTCGGTCTCAATGCTGACAGAGGGCTGGGACGCAAATACGGTCACGCACATTTTAGGCGTTCGCGCATTCGGTACACAGCTACTCTGCGAACAGGTCGTTGGTCGGGGTTTGCGCCGTCTTTCTTATGAACTCAATGAGCATGGGTGTTTCGATAGTGAATATGCCGACATTCTTGGTATTCCTTTCAACTTCACCGCAAAACCCGTCGTCGCGCCACCGAAAGCGCCGAAAAAGACAACACATGTCAGAGCAGTCAAAGAACGCGAGGCGTTGGAAATTTCGTTCCCTCGCGTTGTTGGCTACCGCGTTGATCTGCCAGAAGAGCGTTTGAAGGCTGAGTTTACCGAAGAGTCCTCCTATGTGATCGACCATGAAATGGTCGGTGCCAGCCAGACAGACATGTCTGGCATTGTTGGTGAGGGACACACGCTCTCACTGAAAGAGGCGCAATATTTGAGACCCAGCACCATCGTCATGCATCTGGCGAAGGATGTGCTTAACCGTCACTTTGTTGATAAGGATGGCGAACCCAAATATCACCTCTTCGGTCAGATCAAGGGCATATGCCGCCGCTGGATTGATGAAGGTTATCTGAAATGCCCGGGCGATACCAAGCCCTGGATGCTGAGCTTTTATCCTGAGATTGCCGCGCGAGCGACGGAGCGTATCGCGACGGCGATTGTCCGCGCCTCGCGACGGCGATTGTCCGCGCCAGAAACGGCGAACATCGCATCAAGGCCGTCATCGATCCCTACAATACGACAGGTTCAACCCGCCATGTCAGTTTCACTACGACCAAGGACGTGCGCGAAACCGACCCGCGCAAATGCCATGTGAACTATGTGGCAATCGACAGCGATTGGGAGGCGGAGTTTGCCCGCGTCGCCGAGAACCATGGAAAAGTCTTGTCCTACGTAAAAAATCAAGGTCTGGGTTTCACGGTTCCCTACAAGGATGGCGACACAGCACGGGAATATGTGCCGGACTATATTGTGCAGGTGGATGACGGGCGCGGCAACGATGATCCGCTCAATCTCATCATTGAGATCAAGGGCATGAAGAATGAGCAGGTAAAGATCAAGAAAGAAACCATGACCGAGAAATGGGTGCCGGGCGTGAACGCCTTGGGCATTTACGCTCGCTGGGCCTTCGGTCAGTTTGATAGCGTGTTTGAAATTGAGCGCGAGTTCCGTGAACTGATCGTGCACGCCATCGAAGACAATCAAGTGAGTGAGGTCGCTTAATGGCGAGAAGGACAAATAGAGGACCGAAGCAGGTCGAAACCCTTGCACACGACAAGGCTAAGCGCCGGAATATTCCGACGGCGGAGCTGCAATCGACGGCAGAGCGGCTGGAAGAACAACACCCGTTTGAGCCGGTGACGTATGAACGCGCCAATCCGCTTGCCAAGGGAGAGAAGCGGGAGCGCGATGAAGACATCGACCCGCAGATTGTCTGGAAAGGCACGAGCATTCAACTGACGGAAAATCAGATCGAAGCGCTCAAGGCAGGCGAAAAGGTTGAGTTGGGCGATGCCCAACTGGTCTGGCGTGGCAAGGATACGCAGGACTGGTCCGATCTCGTTGTGCAGGCACCGCCGATTTATGTGCAGGAGAAAATCCACCCCAAAGCCATTATTGAGGATTTGAAACGCCAGACCAAGGAGCGGCGTGACGAGGATAGCGGCACCTTTGATCTGTTCGGGGATTTCAACGGCCTCGACCCGGGAGCCAGGACCGAATTTTACCAGCACGATCAGCATTGGCAGAACCGCATGATCCTGGGTGACAGCCTGCAAGTCATGGCAAGCCTTGCCGAGCGCGAGGGCCTGCGCGGCAAGGTGCAGTGCATCTATTTCGATCCACCCTATGGGATCAAATTCAATTCCAACTGGCAGGTCTCGACCCGGTCGCGCGACGTCCGGGACGGCAAGATGGATCAGATCACCCGCGAGCCGGAACAGGTAAAGGCGTTCCGCGATACCTGGAAGGACGGCATTCACTCCTATCTCGCCTACCTGCGCGACCGCCTCACCGCCATGCGCGACCTCTTGACCGAAAGCGGGTCCATATTCGTGCAGATCGGCGACGAAAACGTCCACCGCGTCCGCGCACTCATGGATGAGGTCTTCGGAGAGGAGAATCGTGTTGCGCTGATTCTGGTCAAAAAAAAAGGCAGCCAGAAGGCGGGCATGATCGAGGAAATAAACGACTACATCGTCTGGTACTACAAAGATCGTTCCAGCGGAAAATTTCATCAGGTTTTTGAAGATTCCGTCGAAGAGAGTGAATTGACTGAGCAGTTCAGCATGGTTCGCCATCCAACGCTTGGTGATTTGTCGATCAGCCAGCTTGCGAAACATGATGATGTTGGGCATCTCTACAAATTCCACCCTTCAGAAATTACGCGAAGGCATCCAGGCGCTGAAATATTTGCATCCGGCACCATAACTGCCGGTGGCGTGCGAGCAAATCAAAGGGAATTATATACTTAATTGTACCATTAACTATCAAACTTTTGGCGGTTGTTGTAAAGATAGCGCAGGTCATCGTACTTGATTCTGAATTTCGTTCCGTGGTTGCGTAAGCCCCGCCCGTTATTCGTTCTGGCATCAAAGTCGATCGCAATAATTCCCCTAGCTATTGCTTCAATGAACTTGGTTATCTGTGGCTCCCAGTATAAGTGCGCCTGCTCATACTTTACTTTGCCGTCTTTCTTCTGACCTTTTACCACAATTAGCCGCCTGAATTTGGAGGCAAAGGCGTTCATCAATTTGTCATGCGTCCAGTACGGCCACACCATGTCACTCACTCCATCATTTCTTACGGTGATCCTTTCGCCCTCATTAGCAATGTAAAATCCCCTCTCTGATTGTCCACGAATTGTGTGTCTGAAACTGGTCCGTCCTTTAGTATCCGGCCAGCCAAATTCGCGCACCATGTGGTGCATGTGGCCTTTCGGGTCTGCCTCCAAGTGAAACAACGTCAGCAGTGCGGATCGGCTATGGAACTTGATCTCCCACTTGCCTGCGTCAGGCAAATCGAGGTTATTGACACTCAAGCCTAACAGCTCTTCCAGCATGGTGCCTGGGGCACCAGTACCTCGATAGCCGTAGTAATCTGGTATCGGAATCCACCCACGTTTGAGTACGCCACGCAACCGTGCGTATAGGTCTGTGAGAGGTGGTCCCAATAATCTGAACAGCGCTATAAGTGGATTCCCTGCCTGACTTAGGGCATCGTATTGCCCGATATCAGGAGATCAGAATGGCTAGAAGACCTCGCCGCAATCACAAACCTCAATTCAAGGCCAAGGTGGCGCTGGAGGCCCTCAAGGGTGAACAGGCCATGGCAGAACTCGCCGAGCGGTTCGACGTTCACCCGAATCAGATCACGCAGTGGAAGACACAGCTTCTGGAGCGGTCCGCTGACGTGTTTGACGGCGGTGAGAGCAAGGAACCGCCGGTCGATGTGAAGACGCTTCATGCCAAAATCGGTGAGCTGACCTTGGAAAACGATTTTTTAGAAGGCGCGCTCAACAAGGCGGGATTGCTGAGCGAAAGAAAATGATCGACCGCGACCACAAACTGCCAATCAGTCGACAGGCCAAACTTTTGGATATCAGCCGAGGCACGGTGTATTACCAGCCCAAGCCTATTAGCCCGCGTGATCAGATACTCATGAATCGCATAGATCGGCTTCACTTGGAGCTGCCATTCGCGGGCTCCCGGATGCTGCAGGATCTGCTGCGGCAGGAGGGCCACAGGGTGGGCCGTACCAAAGTTCGTCGACTGATGCGTCTCATGGGCATTGAAGCACTGTACCGCAAGCCCAAGACCACTCGGCGGCATCCGCAGCACAAGGTCTATCCGTACTTACTACGGGGCCTAACTATCGACCGACCCAATCAGGTCTGGGCGATGGATTTGACCTATATCCCGATGGCCAGGGGTTTTGTCTACCTTGCCGCTGTTGTGGACTGGTACTCTCGGCGCGTGCTGTCGTGGAAAATCTCTACAACCATGGATACGCACTTCTGCCTGGAAGCCGTTGAAGAGGCCATGGAGAAATTCGGCAAGCCGGATATCTTCAACACCGACCAGGGCAGCCAGTTCACCAGTCTGGCCTTCACTAGTCTGCTGAAGGACGACGGCATCCAAATCAGCATGGACGGCAAGGGCGCCTGGCGGGACAACGTGTTCGTCGAGCGACTCTGGCGATCAGTGAAGTATGAGGAGGTTTACCTGCATGCCTACGACACTGTCTCGGCCGCCAAGGCTGGCCTGGATCGTTACTTCCGGTTCTACAACGGCCGCCGACCCCACAGCAGTCTTGACCGGCAGACACCAGATCAGTTTTACTTCGAAGCGCTGCCAATACCCATGGCAGCTTAAATCCAGGGCAGGCATCCACTTATAGAATCGGGTATTGCTGTTCAAAGAATTGGGTCCACCTCTGTGTCTGTCAAAACCATTATCGCTTACGAGCGATTACGCGGTTAACTCGGTTGTTTGCCATTTGAACATATTGCTCGGATTGTTCTATACCAATCCACTCAACCCCCGCATATTCGGCTGCGATTGCAGTTGTCCCGCTTCCCATGAAGGGATCCAGGACCGGCCCTTTTCCAACGGATTCAATACAGCGCGAGGCCAGATCAACAGGAAAGGGGGCGGGGTGCGGATTGTTGTTTTCCTGGTTGATTCTCCAAACACAGCCTTGGCTATTTGCCTTTGGGGCCAGTTTGAAATCAGGTTTGGCTATGAGGTATATAACCTCGTAATTCGGCAGGAAATAGCCGGGGTTGAAGTTAATGCCGCCGGCCCGCTGCCAGATAAGTATTTGCCTGACTGGAAACCCTGCAACAATATCCGACCTGTCTTGGAGTAGGCCCTTCTGTACACGCCATTTATGGTTGTAGAAGATCGCGCCACTGGGCTTTAGCAATCGCAGCATCTCGGCCAGGCAGTCACGTTGCCACGCCACGTAATCCTCGTGCGGCATACAATCCTCATGCGCGTCGTATCCCTGCTGCAGGGCAGCATTAGCCCATTTCCCGCCACGGCCATTTCTCAAGCCGTTGCCAGTGCTGTTTTTTATGTTGTAGGGGGGGGGAAGTAACGACTAGCTGAATAGATTCATCCGGCATTGTCCGCATGACTTCAAGACAATCACCCTGATGTATTGCGCCTAGTTTTTGGGCTGCTGGGCTGCTGGGCTATTATTTTACCATATTTTTTCTTCTTTTTGGGGTTTACAACCTTTTGTACTGCATCCTCAAAAGTCAGGTCAATAGGCTCAATAACGCCTCGTGCCATGTTACACCTCTGCTGTAAGTTTCTTGTAGGGCAGCTTCTTACCAACTCTATTCCTGACCAGTGTAGCAAGGGCAGGTTCGCCGGACAATCCTATTGTATTGTGGCGATAGACATATTCCGCTATGTAACGATGCAGATGTTTGACGCTCCACCAGTGGTGAGTACCGACATACCCACGTTTAACCAACGCCCAAAAGCTCTCGATGCCGTTTGTATGAACCTTGCCTTTAACATACTCGCCTGCACTGTGCCTTACAGATTCATGGGCGTATTCCTTCAGCCCTCGATACGCTTTCAGATCGTCTGTATAGATTGTAGAACCTTTTTTAACCTCATTTTCAATGTGACCATGCAAAAGCGCTTTCTTCGCTACTGAGATCGGCACAGCACGAACTGGCCCACCACGCTCCAGCATCCCCATGACAGGCTGCTTGCCAACGCCACCGCGTCCGGCTTTAAGCTTCTTGGACCCGTGCTTGTTCTTTTCCTTCCCACCTATATAGGTCTCATCGACTTCAACCTCGCCAGTCAGGGGTGTTTGTCCACCTGTACAGGCTTCGCGGATGCGGTTAGCCAAGAACCAAGCCGTCTTTTGGGTTACACCTAAGTGCTTCGCGAACTGTAGGCTGGAAATGCCTTTTCGGGCAGTGGTCATTAGGTTAATCGCCAGCAGCCATTTTTGTAATGATAGGCGGGAATTCTCCATGATTGTTCCAGTACGAACACTAAAACGCTCTTTGCAACCAGAGCATTTATAGCCCATACCGCCGCTTATCTCGTATGCTTTTTCGTGGCCGCACTGAGGGCAAACAGGCTTTCCGTTCCAGCGTTCCTCGATGATAAATTCTCTGCAGGTTTCCTCATCTGGGAATCTTGCGTAGAATTCTGGGATGCTCATGTAGCCTTTCATCTGCTTCTCCCTTAGGACTCAACTATTTGATACATAAATGTACCTGTAAAGGAGCAGATGTCAAGAACTTTTAGTACAATTAAGTATATAGTTCCCAAATCAAAGCCACGTGTTTTGCTTCCGGGGGCGAGAATTCGATCCCGGACTGGCAAAAGGAAATTGCTGGAAGCACACGGCCCATCCGGATATGGGCGGCAACAGCGGCATGTCCCGTTTGGCTCGGGCGGACCGACTTTATGTGGGGTGTAAGTACCCCGTAAAATAGCGCCACTCATACGTAGAAATTTCTATAAACTAACGTGATAGGAGTTTTTACATATGCGCAAATCGAAGTTCAGCGAAACGCAGATTGTGGCGTTTCTCAAACAAGCAGAAAGCGGAGTGCCGGTTCCGGACATATGTCGAGAGCATGGCATTGGACTCAGCACCTTTTACAAGTGGCGCTCTAAGTACGGTGGAATGGAAGCCTCCGATGTACGGCGGCTCAAGGAACTTGAAGAAGAGAACCGCAAGCTCAAGCAGATGTATGCCGATCTCAGCCTGAAGAGTCAGATGCAGGAAGAGATCATAAAAAAGCTTTAGGGCCAGTCCATCGTCGGCAGTGGGTTGATCGTTTGCGCAAGGATTACCCTGTCAGCATTCGAGCGGCCTGTGGTGCAGCCGCGCTAAGTCGCACGGCGTATTACTACACGCCCAAGCGAGTAGATGATAGTGAGCTGATTGATGCGTTGCTGGCCTTGGTTGAGAAGCACCCTCGCTGGGGTTTTCCAAAGCTGTGTAAGCGGCTCAGAGCGTTGGGTAAACGTTGGAATCACAAACGGATTTACCGTGTTTATATGGAGTTAAAACTGAATATACGGCGTAAAGTAAAACGCAGGATACCGAATAGGAATCCGTTGCCATTGCGCGTTCCTAGATCAGCCAATATCTGTTGGTCGATGGATTTTATGAGCGATACCTTGCGTCACGGTCATCGGTTTCGCACGTTCAATGTGGTTGATGATTTCAATCGAGAAGTGTTAGCGATAGATATCAATTCGGGCATTACTACGGAGCGAGTGATACATACATTAGATCGTATTGCAGCCTGGCGAGGCTATCCCGCTATTATCAGGGTTGATAATGGCCCTGAATTTACATCAGGGGCGTTGGCTGAATGGGCGCAAGCGCATGGAATTCAGATCGATTTCATCAAGCCCGGCAAGCCTTACCAAAATGGATTTATCGAACGTTTTAATCGCACGTATCGAGAGGAAGTATTGGACTTATATCTGTTCGAGACATTGCAGGAAGTTCGAGAGATCACGGATGACTGGATCGTGTTGTATAACCATGAACGACCCCATGATGGATTGAACGATATGACACCCGTTCAATACCGAGAAGTGGCTTAATTTTTCTATGAATGGGTGGTTAGCTGTTTGGGGTATTTACAACCTATGTGTTACCTGCTGCATTTTCTTGATTACATAAAGTCTCTAATCAATCCCTATTCCCCTGATTTATATCGTGTCGTTATCGATAGATAGGTGACACTTTATTCCGGAGACATAGGTTACACAATTACAGTATTTGGGGAGGTTCCCAGATGCCGTGGAAAGAGTGTAAACCGATGCATGAACGACTTAAGTTTGTAGCCCGCTGTCTTGAAGGCGAGAAGATGGCCGTCCTGTGCCGCGAGTTTGGTATCTCCCGGGCCACTGGCTATAAAATCTTTAATCGCTATAAAGCATGCGGTCTTGATGGTCTGCAGGACCGAAGTCGCAGGCCTTCATGTAATGATGATGTGGCAGTCTCCAGCCTATCGATCTTCACCATCAAACCACGCGCTTGCAGTAAGGAGAGACTCAGCGTCGAGCTCACCGGCCACATTGCGCAGCTTTATCCAATACAAAATGTAGTCGTTTTTTGCATCAGATGCTGCCTTTTTGGCTCGAGTCAGACCGCTGGCGGCATGCAGGACATCAGATGAATTTACTGCCTGCAGGGCAAAACTTTTAACCGTCGCTTCGTAGGCTTTTCCAGCCGAAACAACGGACGATTCGCTCGCTGCGATTCTGTCGGTGGCGCTCTGGAGAAAAAGGTAAAGTTCTCTTACCTTTCGCCGTAGTGCTCGCGTCTCTGCCGTAGTTTCATGCACCGCAATCGTATGCGCCGCCTTTGCCTGGCGAATGCGCGCAGAGACAGTTCCACCAGAATATACAGGAACACTTAAGTCCAAGGCGGCGTGAGCGCTTTTTCTCTCGGATGGGATGGTGTCTGCGCCAAGATCAATTGCGAACCTCTCTCGATCATAACCAAGGTCTGTCTGCGACAATTGGTATGAAGCAGATACCTCGGGATAACGACCACCGCGCTGTTTAGACACATCATGAAGACTCGCTTCTTGTTTGCGCAGGAGTGCTAGTCTATCTGGATTATTTTGCAGCGCGAGGCCTTCCCAGTAATCTAGCGGCATATCACTTTTTTGTGCCACGAAATTGGCATTTAGCTCGACCAGGTCCTCGACATATACACCGGTTAGACGCCGAATCTCCTCACGTGCCAGCCGCGCTGCGTTTCCAGCTTCGAGATAGTCGGTGCGCCTCGAGAGCAACCTTGCTTCTGCTTCGTATACATCAGTAATGGTGCTCAATTGCTTCTCATGGAGCCGACTAACCAAAGCATAATGGTTTTCTAATGCCGTGGTTTCCTCTTCAATGAGTCGAAGCTCTCGGTCAGCAGACAACACACCCACGTATGCTGTAGCTACATCCACACCTAATTGACCCAGTCGAGATAACAGGTCGAACTCAGCAGCTGATGTGGTTTCTCGAGCCCGTCTTCGATCAGCAATTATTTGCCAGCTAAACAGAGATTGTTGGGCAGCAACTTGTAAGCGCGTTCCTGGGTGTTTCCCCACCGGACTTCCAGCTTCATCATATCTGTTTCTAGACAATTCGGCAGCAGAGGTCAGCTGTGGCCGTAGTTTTGCCAGGATTTGCTGTTCTTGAGCTTCACTGATTGCGACTAAGTGGTTAGCTATCCGTAGCTCAGGATTGTTCGTAAGAGCCAGCTCATAAATTTGAGCCAGACTGGAAGAGGCAACCCCTCGCGCTGGTAGCAGGATCGACGTAAGAACTAGTGCGAATGAAAGGGTTTTCATGGCGAGGCAGGCTTAGATTTCCAGTTACTCAGCAGCACGTTGCTTTTGAATATTGTCGACACAAGCAAAGTTGACCAGACTGGCTTCATCCGGGTGCTACTGATTCGCTTTTGGTTTTAAAAAGAATAGATGTGCCATGAACAAATTTACTAATTCCATGATTAACAGCTAAAATCAAAATCCACCCAACCAGTGCTGCGTGTGTTTTTCTCATCTTAGCAGTAGATGATACTGCTATTCGATTACTGAATTGTGAGAGAGTCTGTGTGCTGCAATCCATTCCACTGGTGCCTTTTTTTGTTTAGTTTACTTTATAGGTTGCTGTGGTACCGGTTTGACAGGCCAGCCCTCTTGCTTGCCAGTCAGGATTTTCCGGGTCGTCGTTGTGCAGGCTGTCATTATAGAGGCAATTGCGTCCAGCTGAGTTGAGCGTAACCCAGTCTGACCAGTTGTTAGATACATGAACCTGTGGTTTTAGCGTGATGTAGCTATCTCTACCACTGGTATAGGTGCAACCCACCCAATTAGAGGTATTAGGTGTCTGATTCCTTGCGTTGACCGTCAACGCGGCTTTGTACTGCGGTGAAGACCCCACTGAATTTACGGGGGAGCTGCTCGTGGTTCCAGTAGCAATCGTTTTCCAGCCCTGGTGGTAGGTTTCGTTCCAAGTGGGGTCGGTATGTAGCCCGTTACCGAAAAACCACGCCTCACATTGTATTCTAACCTGCTGATTGGGTGCCGGTGTATAGATAGTAAAGCTACAAAACCGGTGTCCGTAATACTACCCCTGTCCTGAATGGGCGTACACTATTTTTCGGACGCGGTGGTGGGCCCTGTCCGTAACCGGTCGTTTTCGGGCACCGCCGCGCGGCAGATATTCCCGTGTCTCAGGAGGGGTGTTTTGCCTGATACCGCTTGAGCACCTTGGCCGGGAAGAAGGCCCGGCGTTTGCTGAGCTTCAACTCAATGAATGCGCCCCCGCGCTGGCGTGCACGCGGGTGGCTGCACAGTGCAGCGGCAGCCTTGAGGCGGTGTTGCAGGTAGTAGCACAGCATGAGCAGGTGCTTTTCTATCTCGGTCTGAGGCAGCGTGGCATAACCGCTGCTTTCAATAAACGCCGACGGCTCAAACAGCCATTGCAGTTCGGCGCGGGGCAAGGTGGTGCCCGCGTCGCCGCCGGTGTTTGCCCCCGCATGGACGTCGCGCCATTGGAACGAGGCCAGGACAAGGCGTTGTCCGTTACTGATGCGTGCATTGATCCACATAGGGCGGCCTGCCGGTCGAGCCGGTAACGCGGGTCTTTACCGGAAGAATTCCAGCATACCCAGAAACAGGCCCAGGGCGGCAACCATACCGCCGATGCGCAGGGTGAGGCGGGTTTCCAGTTCGGCAAAGCCGGTGTCCATCTCACCCTTGATCTCGGTGAAGCGGGCGTCCACCCGCTCGAAACGGACATCGATATCGCCCTTGATCTCCGCAAGGCGGGTGTCGACCTGCTCAAAACGAACGTCCATGTCGCCTTTGATCTCCGCAAGGCGGGTATCGACCTGCTCAAAACGAAGATCGACCTCACCAAACCGTGCATCCATTTCACCCTTGAGCTCACTTTTCAGTGTCCTGAGATCGTCCTTGGTGGCGACCTCGGAGAGGATGTGCTGGGTGAGGAAGTCGGCCTGTGCGGCCACATGGGCCTCGGCCTGCTCAGGAGGCACGCCCGCTTCCTTGAGGCGGTTGGCGTAGGCGAGGGTATCAAAGGCGACGGTGCTCATGGGCGCAGTGTAGCACAGCCCAGCGCGATGTGGCCGGTATTGCCCTGGCTGAGACCGCTGCCTCGGTCTGAGGCAGCGTGGCATAACCGCTGCTTTCAATAAACGCCGACGGCTCAAACAGCCATTGCAGTTCGGCGCGGGGCAAGGTGGTGCCCGCGTCGCCGCCGGTGTTTGCCCCCGCATGGACGTCGCGCCATTGGAACGAGGCCAGGACAAGGCGTTGCCCGTTGCTGATGCGAGCATTGATCCACATAGGGCGGCCTGCCGGTCGAGCCGGTAACGCGGGTCTTTACCGGAAGAATTCCAGCATGCCCAGAAACAGGCCTAGGGCTGTCACCATACCTCCCATACGCAGGGTGAGGCGGGTTTCCATCTCAGCAAAGCCCGTGCCCATCTCACCCTTGATTTCCGCAAGGCGCGTATCGACCTGCTCGAAACGAACGTCAATGTCACCTTTCATCTCCGCAAGGCGGGTATCGACCTGTTCGAAACGAACGTCCATTTCACCCTTGAGGTCACTTTTCAGGGTTCTGAGATCGTCCTTGGTGGCGACCTCGGAAAGGATGTGCTGGGTGAGGAATTCGGCCTGTGCAGCCACATGGGCCTCGGCCTGCTCAGGGGGCACCCCTGCTTCCTTGAGGCGGTTGGCGTAGGCGAGGGTATCAAAGGCGACGGTGCTCATGGGCACAGTGTAGCACAGCCCAGCGCGATGTCGCCGGTATTGCCCTGGCTGAGACCGCTGCCGAGAAGGCCGCTCGCGGCGAGCCGCTGCTTGACGGCCCCGGTGCACTCTGGGCGCTTAACATCGAACAGCGTAACGCGCACAGGACCGAAAGCATGCGGTATGTGGCCCTGGGTGGCGGACGGTAGTGCCCGCGGGAGGCGGTTGATGACCTGCCAGACGGGTTACTGAAAGAAATTCAGTATGCCTATAAACAGGGCCAGGGCGGCAACCATGCCACCGATGCGCAGGGAAAGGCGGGTTTCCATCTCAGCAAAGCCGGTATCTACCCGTTCGAAACGGGCATCCATCTCGCCCTTGATCTCGGTGAAGCGGTTGTCCATCTCGCCCTTGATCTCGGTGAAGCGGTTGTCCATCTCGCCCTTGATTTCGGTGAGGCGGTTGTCGATCTCGCCCCTGAGCTCGGTGAAGCGGGTGTCCACCCGCTCGAAACGAACATCCATGTCGCCTTTCATCTCCGCAAGACGCATATCGAACTGCTCGAAACGGACATCGATATCGCCCTTGATCTCCGCAAGGCGGGTGTCCACCCGCTCGAAACGAACATCTATGTCGCCTTTCATCTCCGCAAGGCGCGTATCGACCTGCTCGAAACGGACGTCGATCTCGGCAAATCGTGCGTCCACCTCACCAAAGCGCTCATCCATGCCACTTTTGAGATCGGTTTTAAGGGTCCTGAGATCGTCCTTGGTGGCGACCTCGGAGAGGATGTGCTGGGTGAGGAAGTCGGCCTGTGCGGCCACATGGGCCTCGGCCTGGTCAGGGGGCACCCCTGCTTCCTTGAGGCGGTTGGCGTAGGCGAGGGTATCAAAGGCGACGGTGCTCATGGGCGCAGTGTAGCACAGCCCAACGCGGTATCGCCGCTGGTGTCCGGGGTATTGTCCTGGCTGAGATCGCCGCTGCTTGACGGCCCCGGTGCACTCTGGGCGCTTAACATCGAACAGCGTAACGCGCACAGGACCGAAGGCATGCGGTATGTGGCCCTGAGTGGCGGACGGTAGTGCCCGCGGGAGACGGTTGATGGCCTGCCAGACGGGTTACTTAAAGTGTGGGGCTGTCCTTGATAAGTGAATTTATCGAGGACAGCCCCAAACGTATTTATGCCGCACTCAAGCCGCATGCAAAGCGCAGGATGTCGCACGCATCCGACATGGGTGTACCTTCGTCTCTGGCGTGTACACCCGGAATCATCGCACTATCCTGCAGTCGCTTTTCAAGGCGTTAAAATGGGGCGGGATGTGTGAAGCAGGCCACCGCCAGCGAGCGGTTGTGTTTCCTTTACCGCCGTATCCGCACAGTGTGCTCAACGGTCCTGCCCGGCAAGGCCGAGACCGGCTGCCGCCGCGTCACTGCCCTCACTCGCCGGTGAGCTCGGCCAGTAGCTGATACTGCTGGTCCAGGCAGTGCTGCAACTCAATCCGCTCAAGTCCGGCCGGTTTGGTGGGCCCCGGTGCGTTGAGAGCGCCAATCATTGCTTCACTGAGGTGCTCAAGCGCCACCGGTGTATAGCCATCCCCCTGCGGTGCAAACTCCTCCAGCCCCGCCACGTGGTTGCTCAACACGGGAACCCCCATGGCCATGGCCTCCAGCACCGACCAGGACAGGACAAAGGGGTAGGAGAGATAGACATGGGCACTGCTGATGGACAGCACAGTGAGGTAATGCTCATACGCGAGCGGCCCCAGAAAGTGAAGGCGGGAGTCGTCCAGTTGCCCTGCCAGCTCCGCCAGCATGGCCTCGGGCCAGCTCCGCCCGTCACTGCGCGCCTGCCCATAGCCCGACTGGGCACCGCCCACAATCACCACCTGCGCATCCGGATGGGCCGCCTGCAGCGCCGGCAGGGCCCGCATGAACCAGTGAAAGCCCCGGGTGGGTTCCAGGTTGCGTGCCACGTAGGTCAGCACCTTGTCGTCCCGGCCCAGATGCCCGCCTCCGGGTATGCCCAGGGCGACGCCGGGTCGCGGGGTGAGCGCGGCAAAATCGAGCCCGTCGTGGATCACGCGGATGCGCTCGCGCAGCGCCTCCGGGTAGGTATTGCGCTGCCACCGGGTGGGACTGACGAACGCATCACCGACCTCGAAGGCGTGCAGGGTGCAGGTATTTTTGAGACGCAGCTTGCAGCGTCCGGAAAACGCCATCGGGGGAAACTCGGGGTCAGTGTTGACGTCCTGCCCCTCCCCCCGGTAAAAGTACTCGCAGAACATCACCAGCCGGGCCGCGGGAAACACCTCCCTTAAAAACAGGGCCTCGCCCCAGGCCGGGTGCACATAGATCACCGCGGGGGTAAACCCCTCGGCCTGCAGCTGCTTGCAGGCCCTGGCTACCGCCTCACCACGAATCACCTTGACCTCGATTTCGCTCGCCAGCGGGTGGATGCCCTCGGTCATGGTCGGGGTGATGCGGTAATTGACCAACCGCACACCCGGCAGCGTCACGCCTTGCTGTAAGCCCAGGGCCACCACCTGATGACCCCGACGCGCCAGGGCCGGGGCCAGGTGCTTGTACTGCCCCGGAAAGTTCTGGTGAATAAACAGGATGTTCAGTGGTCGGGCCAGGGATGAGTCCCGGTCATCCAGAACCGTGGACAGCGCGGTGGCCCCCATCCCCCTCCGGGCCCCTAGTGGGCCCGGGGTCATGGAGGCGGCTATCCTGTGACACGGCGCCGGGCATAGACAGCCGGCGCGGGCACCGCATCGGCACCTCGCCCCTACACCGCGAACAGGTAGTCATAAAACACCTCAAAGGCCGCAGGGTCCACATCGCTGTCGGGGGCGAGGTTCAGATCAACCGTGGCATACACCTCATCACTTTCGGTAATGGTGAGCTGATAGTCACTGCCGTTATCGGCACCGGTGGCCCGCACAATCAGGTCCACCTCCTCGGTGGTCTGGATACGCACCCGCTCGGTGCCGCTCACAATCCGTGCGCTGGACAGCAGACCGGCATCGGGGTCGAGGGCAAACAGCGCGATCTGGGTCCTGTCACCGCCCTCCAGCGCAATGTCGTAGTTGCCCGGAGCAAGGTCCACCAGGGTGTAGCTGTCGCTGTCAAACCGCGACCGGGCCTGCGCCTGAAACACCCCATCGGCCACCAGACGCGTATCGAAGTCAAAATACAGCGTGTTGTCAAAATCAATGCCAATGTCTTCAAGGGTGTCAAGGGTTGTGCGCGCGCTGTCCGTGCGCAGCTGGTTGACGAACGGCGCGGCGATATCCTGCGCCGCCCAAGAGGGCGAACCGAGGGTGGCAACCAGGTTGGCCCCCACCGTCTCTCCGGGCCTGCCCACATAGGTATAGTCCTCACCACCGCGGGCCACGATATCGGTAAAGGTGTCGGCCACCGCCAGTGTTTCCTGCAGGCGCGTCGCATCACCACCGCGGGCATCATTGAGCACCTCCAGCGCAATCGAGCCCAGGGTCTGGCGCCCGGCATCGAGCTGGTCGCTGTAACGCGCCAGATCACCCGCCGCCGGGTCACGGTGGTGGTGTCCGCGCCCTCGGCATTCAGTGTGGTCACCGTGTCCGTGCTCAGGGCGTCCTCAGACGCGCCTGCAAGCGTCAGGGTCTCGGTCGCCGACAGGCGGATCAGAAGATCATCGCCCACCGCGGCGGCCGATGCCTGCACGGCCTCCAGATTGGCAAACAGGCCGTCGGTAAATTCAAGCCGGTCCGTGTCAGCATTAAAGTCGGTGATCGTGTCCGAACCGTCCCCGGGCGCGATGCGGAACACATCATCCCCCGCACCGCCGTCCAGCGTGTCATTACCCGCACCGCCGTCCAGCGTGTCATTGCCGCCAAAGCCGCGCAGCAGATCATTGCCGTCGAGGGTTTCCACCAGGTCTTCCGCCTCGTCGCTGCCAGCATTCTGGGTCCCTGTGGGGACAAAAGCACCCGTGTCTTCATCGTACTCAAAGAAGAAATAAAACGGCGCCGGGTTGGTGGTGGTGTCCGCGCCCTCGGCATTCAGTGTGGTCACCGTGTCCGTGCTCAGGGCGTCCTCAGACGCGCCTGCAAGCGTCAGGGTCTCGGTCGCCGACAGGCGGATCAGAAGATCATCGCCCACCGCGGCGGCCGATGCCTGCACGGCCTCCAGATTGGCAAACAGGCCGTCGGTAAATTCAAGCCGGTCCGTGTCAGCATTAAAGTCGGTGATCGTGTCCGAACCGTCCCCGGGCGCGATGCGGAACACATCATCCCCCGCACCGCCGTCCAGCGTGTCATTACCCGCACCGCCGTCCAGCGTGTCATTGCCGCCAAAGCCGCGCAGCAGATCATTGCCGTCGAGGGTTTCCACCAGGTCTTCCGCCTCGTCGCTGCCAGCATTCTGGGTCCCTGTGGGGACAAAAGCACCCGTGTCTTCATCGTACTCAAAGAAGAAATAAAACGGCGCCGGGTTGGTGGTGGTGTCCGCGCCCTCGGCATTCAGTGTGGTCACCGTGTCCGTGCTCAGGGCGTCCTCAGACGCGCCTGCAAGCGTCAGGGTCTCGGTCGCCGACAGGCGGATCAGAAGATCATCGCCCACCGCGGCGGCCGATGCCTGCACGGCCTCCAGATTGGCAAACAGGCCGTCGGTAAATTCAAGCCGGTCCGTGTCAGCATTAAAGTCGGTGATCGTGTCCGAACCGTCCCCGGGCGCGATGCGGAACACATCATCCCCCGCACCGCCGTCCAGCGTGTCATTACCCGCACCGCCGTCCAGCGTGTCATTGCCGCCAAAGCCGCGCAGCAGATCATTGCCGTCGAGGGTTTCCACCAGGTCTTCCGCCTCGTCGCTGCCAGCATTCTGGGTCCCTGTGGGGACAAAAGCACCCGTGTCTTCATCGTACTCAAAGAAGAAATAAAACGGCGCCGGGTTGGTGGTGGTGTCCGCGCCCTCGGCATTCAGTGTGGTCACCGTGTCCGTGCTCAGGGCGTCCTCAGACGCGCCTGCAAGCGTCAGGGTCTCGGTCGCCGACAGGCGGATCAGAAGATCATCGCCCACCGCGGCGGCCGATGCCTGCACGGCCTCCAGATTGGCAAACAGGCCGTCGGTAAATTCAAGCCGGTCCGTGTCAGCATTAAAGTCGGTGATCGTGTCCGAACCGTCCCCGGGCGCGATGCGGAACACATCATCCCCCGCACCGCCGTCCAGCGTGTCATTACCCGCACCGCCGTCCAGCGTGTCATTGCCGCCAAAGCCGCGCAGCAGATCATTGCCGTCGAGGGTTTCCACCAGGTCTTCCGCCTCGTCGCTGCCAGCATTCTGGGTCCCTGTGGGGACAAAAGCACCCGTGTCTTCATCGTACTCAAAGAAGAAATAAAACGGCGCCGGGTTGGTGGTGGTGTCCGCGCCCTCGGCATTCAGTGTGGTCACCGTGTCCGTGCTCAGGGCGTCCTCAGACGCGCCTGCAAGCGTCAGGGTCTCGGTCGCCGACAGGCGGATCAGAAGATCATCGCCCACCGCGGCGGCCGATGCCTGCACGGCCTCCAGATTGGCAAACAGGCCGTCGGTAAATTCAAGCCGGTCCGTGTCAGCATTAAAGTCGGTGATCGTGTCCGAACCGTCCCCGGGCGCGATGCGGAACACATCATCCCCCGCACCGCCGTCCAGCGTGTCATTACCCGCACCGCCGTCCAGCGTGTCATTGCCGCCAAAGCCGCGCAGCAGATCATTGCCGTCGAGGGTTTCCACCAGGTCTTCCGCCTCGTCGCTGCCAGCATTCTGGGTCCCTGTGGGGACAAAAGCACCCGTGTCTTCATCGTACTCAAAGAAGAAATAAAACGGCGCCGGGTTGGTGGTGGTGTCCGCGCCCTCGGCATTCAGTGTGGTCACCGTGTCCGTGCTCAGGGCGTCCTCAGACGCGCCTGCAAGCGTCAGGGTCTCGGTCGCCGACAGGCGGATCAGAAGATCATCGCCCACCGCGGCGGCCGATGCCTGCACGGCCTCCAGATTGGCAAACAGGCCGTCGGTAAATTCAAGCCGGTCCGTGTCAGCATTAAAGTCGGTGATCGTGTCCGAACCGTCCCCGGGCGCGATGCGGAACACATCATCCCCCGCACCGCCGTCCAGCGTGTCATTACCCGCACCGCCGTCCAGCGTGTCATTGCCGCCAAAGCCGCGCAGCAGATCATTGCCGTCGAGGGTTTCCACCAGGTCTTCCGCCTCGTCGCTGCCAGCATTCTGGGTCCCTGTGGGAAAGCGGCGCCGGGTTGGTGGTGGTGTCCGCGCCCTCGGCAAGCACCCGTGTCTTCATCGTACTCAAAGAAGAAATAAAACGGCGCCGGGTTGGTGGTGGTGTCCGCGCCCTCGGCATTCAGTGTGGTCACCGTGTCCGTGCTCAGGGCGTCCTCAGACGCGCCTGCAAGCGTCAGGGTCTCGGTCGCCGACAGGCGGATCAGAAGATCATCGCCCACCGCGGCGGCCGATGCCTGCACGGCCTCCAGATTGGCAAACAGGCCGTCGGTAAATTCAAGCCGGTCCGTGTCAGCATTAAAGTCGGTGATCGTGTCCGAACCGTCCCCGGGCGCGATGCGGAACACATCATCCCCCGCACCGCCGTCCAGCGTGTCATTACCCGCACCGCCGTCCAGCGTGTCATTGCCGCCAAAGCCGCGCAGCAGATCATTGCCGTCGAGGGTTTCCACCAGGTCTTCCGCCTCGTCGCTGCCAGCATTCTGGGTCCCTGTGGGGACAAAAGCACCCGTGTCTTCATCGTACTCAAAGAAGAAATAAAACGGCGCCGGGTTGGTGGTGGTGTCCGCGCCCTCGGCATTCAGTGTGGTCACCGTGTCCGTGCTCAGGGCGTCCTCAGACGCGCCTGCAAGCGTCAGGGTCTCGGTCGCCGACAGGCGGATCAGAAGATCATCGCCCACCGCGGCGGCCGATGCCTGCACGGCCTCCAGATTGGCAAACAGGCCGTCGGTAAATTCAAGCCGGTCCGTGTCAGCATTAAAGTCGGTGATCGTGTCCGAACCGTCCCCGGGCGCGATGCGGAACACATCATCCCCCGCACCGCCGTCCAGCGTGTCATTACCCGCACCGCCGTCCAGCGTGTCATTGCCGCCAAAGCCGCGCAGCAGATCATTGCCGTCGAGGGTTTCCACCAGGTCTTCCGCCTCGTCGCTGCCAGCATTCTGGGTCCCTGTGGGGACAAAAGCACCCGTGTCTTCATCGTACTCAAAGAAGAAATAAAACGGCGCCGGGTTGGTGGTGGTGTCCTCACCGAGGATGTCCAGTGTGGTCACCGTGTCCGTGCTCAGGTCGTCCAGAGTCGCGCCTTCAAGCGTCAGGGTCTCGGTCGCCGACAGGCGGATCAGAAGATCATCGCCCACCGCGGCGGCCGTTGCCCGCACCGCCGTCCAGGATATCGTTGCCCTCGTTGCCGCTCAGGGTGTCGTTGCCCGCACCGCCGAACAGGATATCGTTGCCCACGCCGCCTTCCAGGGTATCATTGCCCGTACCGCCCTTGACGATGTCATTGCCCTCATCGCCTTCCAGGACGTCGTTGCCCGCACCGCCGTCCAGGGTATCGTTGCCCAGGTCGCCGCGCACGGTGTCTTCACCGCCAAAACCGCGGAACAGGTCGTCGCCGGTCCGGTTTTGCAGCAGGTCCTCCGCCTCGCTGCCTGAGTTCTGGGTCCCGATGGGGAGAAAACGACCCATGTCTTCATCGTACCTCTGGATGAAGTAAAACGGGGCCACGGTGTTGGTGGTGTCCTCACCAGCGACGTCCCGTATGGTCACCGTCTCATCGCTCAGCGCCGCCGCCCGGGTGTTTTCCACGATCAGGGTGTGGGTAAACGACAGACGGATCCACAGATCGCCGTCCGCGGTCTCATACACCGATGCCTGTAAATGCTCCAGGTTCGAAAACAGACCGCCGGTAAATTCAAGGCGGTCGTTCTCAGGATCGAAGTCGGCGAGGGGTATGGTGAAGGGGGGTAACACGCCGGGGGGGCCGTAAGTGAACACCTGACCCTCCATGCCGCCGCCTTCCACCGAGGTGTCTGCTGCCGTGCTTTGTTCCGTATCGAGTGCGGAGTGATTCTGTGCTTCATCCATAGGGGAAACCTTATATGATATGTTCAGTACTTTTCGTTGATGGATGGGCCGTCAGTGGGTGCCCGTGCTCTTACATCAGACACGATATACTATTCCTGTCCAGATACAATGCAAGTCTATCAGCCCGCCCGCCAAAATGCTCATCGACAGGCGCTCATCCCGCTATTGGCGATGACACCACCATGGGCCGGTTTTGTCAGGGTGTCCCCGGAGAACCACCGCCCGGTGCATGTCTTCCTTACAACACAACCCCACCATGATAGCCCGGGAAACGACCACCGGCGCACTCTTCTGGCAGCCGTACCGCGGTGCGCCGTGGGCACGGATCAACGGGACCCGCACTCTCGCCGTGAGCGAATAGTGGCCGGGGCGTCCAATAGTTATCGATTGCCTATACAGAGCGGCGGGGCCGCTCAGGGGTAACCGCCTCGGTGGGCAGTGTCGGGGATGCCTACGACAATGGCTGAGACGATTAATGGCATGTACAAAACGGCGGCGGTCCATCGGCGAGGCCCCTGGCGTTCGCAGAGCGGGGTAGTGTACGCCGCCGGGGAATGGGTGGGCTGGTTCAATCATCGGCGTCTGCTGGGTTCGATTGGCAACATGCCTCCGGCGGAGAAGTCATTGGCGTATTACCAACGGAGCAGGTCAGCCATGGCGGCATGACTCAAACAAACTGGCCTGCGGGACTCCTGGGGCCATTCAGCTGTCACGGATGAAACCAGCGGACTTCAAGGCCTTGACGCCGTTGATCGATTCCCATGTGAACCCCTGTGGGATCGTTGAACTGGATATGAAGACGAGATTACCCATTGAAGTGCCCGCTTAAAAGCCAACCTTTATCGCAGCTGCCCGGACAGTACCCCTGTCTGGATGAGCGCAATGCGCTGGCAGAGCAGATACGCGAAGTGGTGCCCCGCCGATTGTCGGGGGGGAGGCGGGGTGTTATGTCTACAAGGGTGTGCGGCGACTCGATGACGGGCGTCAACGGGCCCTGCTGGGTGCGCGGGAGCGCACCGCCGTGCTGGTGATGCCGGCCACGGACGCCCAGGTGCGGCGCTTACGCCGGGGCGGTGTCGGCGCGAAGGTCACGCTGGCATGCAACGGGCATATTCTGGGCATCGGGAACAGGGCCAGGAGCGCCAGCGCGGCAGATCAGGCCAGCACGTCCCGAATCAGCGGAATGACCGTGGTGGCCAGGACCAGGCCGACCATCCAGCGTAGCAGACGTATATCCGATTGCAGACGACCCTCCACCTCCTGCATCTCGGCCCGAAGGCTGGTATCGACCGCCTGCATCTCGGCCCGAAGACCGGTATCGATCGCTTGCATCTCGGCCCGAAGACTGGTATCGATCGCCTGCATCTCGGCCCGAAGACTGGTATCGATCGCCTGCATCTCGGCCCTAAGGTTGCCATCCAGCAAATCAATCCGGTTATTGGTTTCCTGCATCTCACCCCGCAGGCGGCCCTCCACCTCCTGCATCTCACCCCGCAGGTGGCTGTCCAGCAGATCAATCCGGTTATTGGTGTCCTGCATCTCGGCCCGAAGGTTGGCATCCAGCAGGTCAATCCGTTTATTGGTGTCCTGCAGCTCACCGGAGAGCGTGTTATCCAGTTTGAGGATATCGGCCTTGGTGGCCACCTGCCCGTCCAGGGTATCGCGCAGGGCCTCGTTCTGGGCCTCGGCCATGGCTTCGGCCTGGTCGGTCGGAAACCCCGCATCGCGCAGGCGGCGGGCGTATTTGAGGGTGTCAAAGGCAATGCTCATGGGCGCAGTGTAGCACGGAACGACGCGGCGCTGACGGTGGCCGGCAGCCCGGCTTCGAACACCTCAGGCTAGCGCTGTGCTACCGTTGGGAAAACCCGCGTTGCCAGGCAAGCCCTTCATTTTTGTCGCTTTGCGTCGCACAGCAATCGGCAGGGTCGCCAATGGCGGCGGACAGCAGCGCGATGGGCTCCAGTGGCAGGGCTAGTCGGCAAGGGCTGACCTTAATTCCCCCAGCCTGCCCTCCAGCGCCCTGCGCGCCGGGGTTGCCCGCAGGAGTTGCAGTTGCCCCTGGGCATCGTCCAGCAGTGAGCGGGCGAGGTCCATGTTGCCCGCCTGCACATACAGCTGGGCGGCATTGACCTTCCAGTCCGGTGAATGGCCGAGTTGCGGCTGTAGACTCAGCTGGCGGGCCAGTGCCCGGTCGGTGCGCCCGCGCTCCAGTTCCAGCTCGATGGCCAGCTTCTGTAGCTGACTGTTAATCCCCGACCTGGCCATTCCCTCATCGAG
>CBDAQR010000007.1:0-40939 GCA_965199055.1 Halieaceae bacterium | reverse complement strand
TCCCCGAAAAGCTGATCCCGGTGATCATCCTCAATGCTTTGGCGGGCCAGGCGTTGCCGATCTATGGTGACGGGTCAAACATCCGCGACTGGCTGTTTGTCGAGGATCACGCCGATGCCCTGCTCCTGGTGGTGGAAAAAGGCGTGGTGGGACGGTCCTATAACATTGGCGGGGAAAACGAGCGCACCAATCTGGAACTGGTCCAGACGCTCTGCGGCATTCTCGATCGCAAACGCCCCAAGGCGCAGGGCTCTTATGCGGATCAGATTACTTTTGTCACGGACCGCCCGGGCCATGATGCGCGCTATGCCATCGATCCAAACCGCATCCGGGAGGAGTTGGGCTGGCGGCCCAGTGTCACGGTCGAGGAAGGGCTGGAGCGGACCGTGGAGTGGTATCTGGACAATGAACCCTGGTGGCGCGCGCTTCAGGCACGTGACGGTGTCGGCCAGCGTCTGGGGGTGAAGGCGTGACAGCAGAGCGGTTGCCGGGGGGCTCTGTATCTGCATGCCGGGCCGCACAAGACGGGCACCACGTCGATCCAGAGGGCCGTTGATCTGCGGACCCCGATGCGGTGGCAGGACATAGACATCTTCCCGAACAGAACTGAAAAGGGGCCCGCATGAAAATCCTTGTTTTTGGAAAAACCGGCCAGGTGGCCACGGAATTACAGGCCCGCTGTCCGGTGGATGTTGAAATGGTTGTGTTAGGGCGCGATCAGGCCGATCTTGTCGATCCCGCGGTTTGTGCTGCGGCGGTGGCCGCCAGCGACGCCGACGCGGTGATCAATGCAGCCGCATACACCGCGGTTGATAAGGCCGAAGACGAAGAGGCATTGGCTACCGTAATCAACGGTGAGGCCCCCGCGGCCATGGCGCGGGCCTGCGCAGCCAAGGGAATTCCACTTGTGCACATTTCGACCGATTACGTTTTTGCAGGCGGCGGCGAGACCCCGTGGCAACCAGATAATCCGACCGGCCCGCTGGGCGCTTATGGCCGGTCTAAACTGGCCGGCGAAGACGGTGTGCGGGCGGCTGGAGGCCGGGCGGCCATTCTACGCACCAGTTGGGTGTTTTCCGCCCACGGCAACAATTTTGTCAAAACCATGCTGCGGCTGTCGGAAACCCGCGATGCGCTGACGATCGTCGATGACCAGATCGGCGGGCCCACCGAAGCAGGTGACATCGCTGACGCCTGCCTGACCATGGCCCGTGCGATGGTCGAAACGGGGCAGGGTGGGGGCATATATCACTTTGCCGGCGCCCCGGCGGTCAGCTGGAAGACTTTCGCATGCGAAATATTCGAACAGGCGGGTCGTTCGGTGGATGTCACCGGCATCCCGTCCTCGGACTATCCCACACCGGCAACCCGACCGCTTAATTCTCGCATGGATTGCACGGCGTTGACCCGGGATTTTGGCATCGCGCAACCCGACTGGGCGGTTTCGCTTGCCCGCGTGCTGAAGGTTGTCTGATCCATGGCGCGCCTGCTCAGATTTGCAAATAGTGCCACCAAGACACTGAGCGGCAATGCCGCCCATACGTTTGCGGCGCGCTATGCACTACAGCATTTCGACAGCGGCGCGGTTTACAGCTTCATTCCCAAGAATGCCTGCACCACAATGCGCTATTCGCTGGCGCTTGCGAACGGCGCTATTGCAGGCGCCGAGGATTTTCCCTGGATCCATGCCAACAACACCACGTTCAACCTGACGCTAAAGGATCTGGTGACGGCGCCATACACCTTTGTCATCCTGCGCGATCCCTTCGCGCGGCTGGCCAGCGTGTTCTTGGATAAAATCGTGTCCAAGGATACCGTCGCCTGGCAGTTCCGCCGGCGTCACGATGATGCGTTTGAGATCGATGATCTGACATTTGAGCTCTTCATTACGTCGATCATCGGGGACGACGATGAGACATCCACTGACGAACATTGGCGCCGCAAGTGGATTACCTGGTCTATGACGATTACGATGGCTGGTTCCGGCTTGAGGCGTTTTCGGATGCCATCAAGGGAATAGAAGCGGCCACCGGCATACGTGTTGCGGATGCACGCGGACTGGCGGGCCACGGCACGGATCAATACGAGATGGTCGAGGGGGCTTTTCATAAAACCCCGGCCCATGAGATCGCGGCAATGAAACGGACCGGGCAGTGCCCATCGCATCGGGCGCTGTATTCGACCGCCCTGGCCAAGCGCGTGGCGGCCACTTATTCCCTTGATCTGGCGCTCTATATCGAAAAATTTGGTGCCGATCGCTTGTTATTCCCTCAAACTCATTCCTGAGATATCCAAAGGACGGACCGTTTCATGACAAATCGCAAAGGCATCATCCTGGCTGGCGGCTCGGGCACACGGCTCTATCCGATTACGATCGGCGTGTCGAAACAGCTTCTGCCGGTTTATGACAAGCCGATGATCTATTATCCGCTGAGCGTCCTCATGCTGGGTGGGATCCGAGAGGTTGCGATCATTACGACGCCGCAGGACCAAGAACAGTTTCAGCGGACCCTCGGAGATGGCAGCCAGTGGGGGATGGACTTTACCTATATCGTCCAGCCCAGCCCTGACGGGCTGGCGCAGGCCTATTTGCTGACCAAAGCATTCCTGGCAGGCGCCCCTTCGGCGCTGGTTCTGGGCGACAATATCTTTTACGGGCACGACTTGCCGGGCATGCTGAAACGGGCGGATGGCGTGACCGAAGGCGGGACTGTTTTCGGGTACCGTGTCGCGGATCCAGAGCGCTACGGTGTGGTCGCATTTGGTGAGAATGGCAAAGCCAGTGCGATCATCGAGAAGCCTGAAGTGCCGTCCTCGAATTTTGCGGTCACCGGGCTCTATTTTCTGGATGGAACTGCACCAGACCGAGCCAAGGAGGTGAAACCGTCAGAGCGGGGTGAGCTGGAAATCACCACGCTCCTGGAAATGTACCTGCATGAGGGTGCGCTCTCGGTGGAACGTATGGGCCGCGGCTATGCATGGCTCGACACCGGTACCCACGGATCCCTGCTGGATGCGGGTAATTTCGTGCGCACGCTGAAAAAACGGCAAGGCCTGCAAACCGGCAGTCCGGACGAGATCTCCTATGCCAATGGCTGGATTGACCGCGCGGAGCTTCTGAAACGCGCAGAGAAGTTCCAAAAAAATGGCTATGGTCAATATTTAGGTAATTTGTCCTGGGATGGAAGATACGCCTCTTGGGGCGATTTGATGGCTTGCGACCAAGTCGGTACATTTGGAGGCAAGGATCGGCAGAATGGTGTGGCTTCAGAGGTGGACATGATTTCAATAATTATACCCTGTTTCAACGCGGCAGCCGTGTTGAGGGAAGCGTATGACACGCTGCCAAAACAGGGAGAACAGCCGGGAGGGCATGACCTTGAGATCATTCTGGCTGACGATGGTTCGTCTGATGGCACGCGCGAGCTTGTTACACAGATTGCGGCTGAAGATCCTAGGGTAAAACCCGTATTTAACGCGCAGAATATGGGTGTGTCCGAAACCCGGAACGCGGCGCTGGCAGCGGCGGGCGGGTCGCTCATTTTCTTCATGGATGCAGATGACAAGCTGACCGAAGGCGCTCTGGACTGCCTTTTGCAGCATATGACGCCCGACGTGGATTTTGTGCGGGGCAAGCACCTGCTGTGGGATGCCCAGACCGGAGCGTTGCGCGAGAATGTCGGCGAAGAGAGGAATTTTCCCGAGGTGCACGGGATTCCCCCAAAGGCCTTTCCGCAGATCATGGCCGTCTACTCGTCCTGGAACGCATTGATGCGGAAATCGGTCATCGACAATCTGGATTTGAAGTTTCCGGTTGACCTGCATATCGGCGAAGACCGGTTGTTCAACTTTAAGTACCTGATGACCTGCCGGAAAATCACGTTTCTGAACGACTATACATATCTTTGGCGGCGCAATGCGTCAGAGGGCACGCAGGCCACCCAGCTTCTGGTCAAGAAGCCCGATCACATGTTCGGCAGCATCCGGTCCGCCGTCGCATTGCTGGCGAACGAATGGTTTGCCCAGCACCCCGCGCATCGCAGTGCGTTGGCTACACAAATGCTCATGGAGATGTGCAATAATATCGCGGCCTTTTCGCGTCAGATCCAACGGGGCGACCTTCCCGACGGAGTTAAGGAAGATATTGACTGGAGCATTGCCAACCTGCACCCCGACTGGATCAATATTCAGGTTCGTAGTCTGAAGGGCCGGATAGATGTTTATCTGCCGCTTTATGATCAGGCGGCCAATTCTGTCGGCACCCCGCCTGACGCCGAGGTGTATCGCAACCTCTTTCGGACCCTGGGGCAGATCCGGCGTGTGATGAGTGAGCAAGCTGCGCAGGATACTGCCAAGAACGCTGCGGCACCCTCGTCGCACCCTCCCCAAGAGGCCAATCCAAACGGAGATCTTATCGCGCAGGTCTTTGCGGAGGCCCGGGCGTTGCAGTCCCCTGAAGTTCAGGAGATTGAGGCCAGACTGCTGGAAAAAAGCGGCTTGTTTGATGCCCAGTACTACGTGTCAACCTATCCTGATGTGGCCCAGCCCGGTCTTAAACCCGCGCAGCACTACTTGCAATTTGGGGCCGGTGAGCAGCGATCGCCGAATAGCTGGTTTGACGGTAAAGCGTATTTCATGCGCAACCCCAGCCTTGTCCTCTTCGGCGCCAACCCCCTAGTCCACTATTTCAAGACAACCATTCAACCATAGGTTTTGGAGCTTCTGATGCTTTATGTCTTTACCACATGTGCTTTAAATTTCGTACCCTGCGCCAAGCTTTTGGCGGCTTCCGTCAAGGAGCACATGCCCGACGCGAAATTCGTTTTTGTTCTGACCGATGAACAGCCCACGGATTTTCGTCTGGAGGATGAAGGCTTTGACGAAGTCCTGTATATCGAGGATTTTGCGGATCAATTCGACAATCCGCGCGGTTGGGCTTTTGGTCATTCGATCATGGAACTGGCCACGGCCGTCAAACCGTTCACAGCTGCCAAGCTGATGGAGCGAGACGATTGCGAGGGGGTCATGTTCTTCGACCCCGATTGTGTGCTGTTTGATGATATGGCCGAGATGCGCGCAGAGCTCAAGAAAACATCAGTTCTGCTGACACCGCACGCCTCGCTGATGCACGAGAACAGCGACTGGATCTTTTTCGAGAAAAACCCGCTCAAGGTTGGGGGGTTCAATCTGGGTTTCTTTGCGTTCCAGAACAATGAGACCGGGCGGGCCGTTGCATCCTGGTGGCGGTATCGTCTGAAGGATTACTGCCTGCTCGACCCGGATCAGGGCCTGTTCATCGACCAGAAATGGATGGATCTTCTGCCAAACTATATCGACGATTACAAATGTATGCGTCAGCCGGTGTACAACGTCGCGCGCTGGAATACCTTCCAGCGAGAGATTACCAAGAAGGACGATGTCTATCTTGTGGATGGCGCACCCATCCAGTTCGTTCACTTCTCCGGATTCTACAAGATCGGCCCCTATGTGCGGGGGCTGTACGACCGCAGCTCGGAGCCCCTGATCGAGGATCTCAGCGTCTTGCAGGAGCTGTCTCTGTGGTATTCCGAGTGCCTGGCCGAAGCGCGTAGCCACCCGGTCTATGCCGCTCCGTGGCAGTTCGGGTTGTATAAGAATGGCGAGGAGATCCCCGAGAAAGACCGTCGGCTCTACAAGGCAAGCGCCGATCTGCAACGCCGCTACCCCGATCCTTTTGCGACGGATGCGCTTGACAGCTACTGGCTCTACTGCCGCAAGCAGGCGCGGCGCGAGAACGAAACCCGTATCAAGGATCTGGAACCGTCGTCGATCATGATCAATCGTTCGGTTCAGGCGCACAATACTTTGTTGCGTCAGCAGAACGAGGCCTTTGAGAAACAGTTTGCCGCCATGATGGCCGAGATAGCCGATTTGCGGGAAAGCATCGAGCAATACAATGCAGACACGATGCGCGTGCTCATGCCAATCTTGTCGATGCTGCGCCATGTCCCGCGAGAGCGGGTCCTGTCCGTCTTTTCCGAGCTTCTCGAGACCGGGGAATTCGATCCCAACGCATATCTTGAACAGAACCCGGACATTGTGGAAAGCGGTGTCGATCCGCTGGAGCATTTCATCATGTTCGGGCTGGCCGAGGGCCGGATGCTCAGCGCAACAGAACGCGATCTGTTTGTGGCGCAGCACATGGGCAAGATCCTGGAGGTGTTTCAACCCGAACCGTCCGCTGCGGGGGTACAGGCCGAAGACGCCGTGCCAGCCCCCGAGAAGGCATGAACGATAGGGTGGAACAATGAAAATCATCTATTCCTGCGTCGTCGACCGCAGCCCGAAATTTTATCTCCAGGCATTGATGCTTGTGCGGTCGCTGCGGGCGGTCGGCGTGGAGCCTGAAGATATTCTGATCAACCTGACGCCCTCGGCCCGGGTCTATCGGTCCGAATTTGAAGCGAGAGGCTGCACCGTGCGTGACACGATCTTCTTCGCTGACAAGAAATACAGCAACAAGGTCGCCCAATTGCGCAATGCGCCCGAGGATGTGGATTTCGTCATCTGCTGCGACACTGATCTGCTGTTCATGCGCAACATTGCGCCGGACCTGTCTGGCAAGGAAGGAAAAGTCGTTGGCAAGACCGTCGACTTTCCCAACCCGCCTATCGATGTATTGCGCGAGATTCACGCGCTCTTTGACGATTTGCCCGAGATCCGCGATGTGGCGGCGGATGTGAATGGCGAACCGACTCTGGCCGGCAATTTCAACGGTGGTCTTTACATCATTCCCGGCTCGCACGTGCGCGCATTTTCAAGACAATGGGAGCACGAAGCTCTGCGTCTTTTCCACGACAGCAGGGTGAAGACGATCCTAGGCAAATTCGACTGGCATATTGACCAGATTTCGTTCTGCTTTGCGCTTAACAAGCTTGGGCTGGAATATGAAGCCCTGCCCATCGAATACAATTTTCCGCTGCATTTCCCGGTCGACAAGAGCCGTGTCAAAGACCCCGGGATTTTGCGGATCCTGCATTATCATGATGCCGTCGATGAGAATGGCCTGCCGGACATCAAAAAGGTTCAGGGCAAATCCATGAAAGAGGCGGTGTCCAACGTTGCTGAACAGTTGCGCACCCTGATCGATCTGGAGGCGCAGCAGGCCCTGGCTGACCGCCTGGCAAATCATAGGGTCACCTTCCTGATCGGCTTCCACCGTTCTGGTACTTCGTTGATGGCCTCGGGGTGTGGTGCACTTGGTTACTCTACCGGGTCCGGAGAGCTTATGGCGTCGTCGTTCGACAACCCCAAAGGTTATTTCGAAAGCAAGCGCCTGGTGAAGATCAACGAGGAAATCCAGAAAGATCTGTCTTCGGACTGGGATGACGTCTTCTTTTCTTTTGGCAACCGCGCTGACGAACTGGCCCGGAAATACCGCACGAAGATTACCGAGTTCCTTGAGCGGGAATTCCTGATCGAGCCGCATCCGAACTATTTGCTCAAGGACCCGCGGATCATGCAGACTTATGGTTTGTGGCGCAGCGTGGTACGGAGCATGGGTCTGGCCACGCCCGAGATCGTCTTTATCTACCGTAACCCGATGGAATGCGCCCAAAGCCAGCTGTCACGTTATTCCAAGAGCTATAAAAAAGAGGGCAGCCCGTTCCATTTCTTCGGCAAGGATCTCAAGGAGACCCTTCTGCTGTGGTATGTCTATTCGGTCCGCTTCTTCCTGACTGTTCAGAACGAGCGTATGATCGTCGTGCGCTATAGCGACCTGATCTCCAAGCCCGTGCCGACCCTGCACCGCGTGGCTGATTGGACAGGCATGGGCGGAGATTCGGACGGGATCTCGGCCTTTGCCAGCGAGTTCCTCGAAACCGGGCTGCGTCACAATGAACGCACCCCGGAAGAATTGCGTAAGGCGACGCTGGGAATCCCGTTTGTCTTCAAGCTGTTTTCCCAGCTCGAGGCAATGGCGAAGAAACCGCAGACTTATCCCGGTGACATTCGCGCCATTGTCGAGGCCCACAAAGAGCCTTTCGCAGACCTTATGCAATATGATTTCCTGGGACGTCTATTTACAGTGCCCAAGCAGAAATGGATACATGAGCGCCACATGCGGGCGAGCGGTAAATAGCGGCGATTGCGACTGCGCGGGAACATCATGGCCCGGAAAAAGAAGAAAGCGACGGCAAAACGCAGCCTGATCCTGCATGTTGGGCTGCCCAAGACTGGGTCGACTGCGCTTCAGTTCTGGTGCCACAAGAACCGGGCGTTTCTGGCAGATCGCGGGATCAGTTACCCGGCCCCGTCCGAAAACGAGTTCGCGCCGAAGCACCAGTTCGTTGTCAAGGCGCTGAGAACCGGCGACTTTTCCGCGGTCGAGGCGGCCATTGCCGAGCAGGAACACACCACTCTGTTCCTGTCCACGGAAGGCATCGGAAACTATATTTACACGTTCCCCCAAGAGCATCTGGAGGCGTTTCGCAGCCTGTTTGCAAACTACAGGGTCACGATCCTGCTGATGTTGCGTGACCGTCAAAAGTGGATCACTTCGATCTGGAAGCAGTCGGTTGTGAATCCGGGGGCAGTGGCGGACACCCGTGACGTGTATGCCCGGAACACCGGCATCCAGCGGCTTATCGATTATGATGCGTTGCAGGTGGATCTGAAAACCCGCCTCGCGGCGGACGACCTGCGGGCTGCGTATCTCGAAGATGGCTGGATGCCGCCGCTTCTGGATCTGTTGGGGGTCGATCCTGCGACGGCTCCGGCGGAGGACAGCCGGGAAAACGAATCCATTTCCGATGATTTGTGCGCTGTCATCCGACAGGTGAACGGTCTGGGCCTGCCAGCCTTGCAGCGCCAGCACGTGCTGGCCGTGCTGCAGATGGTGTCCCAGACCAACCACAATATCCTGATGGATTATGCCAGGGACCATGGCACGCGTCTGCATGCGCGGATGGTCGAGAAGGCCCTGAGATCGATCGTGCCCGAAACCGATCGTCAGGAAGAAATCCGGGACAAGGGTCTGGCACTGAGCCTGGACATCCAGGCGCGCAGGAAAACCTCGACATGACCGACGCCCGCACAGCAGGCGCCCGAGGGCGGACGGCGCACCGGTTCAGGTGGTCAGAGGCCGGAATCGGAGCTACACAGAGAAATCATCTCGCTTGATAGGAGTTCCAACGCGATGGACAGAATAATGGTGAAATCGTCAAAGAGGGCTTTGGTTCTGCATGTTGGGCTGCCCAAGACTGGGTCGACTGCGCTTCAGTTCTGGTGCCACAAGAACCGGGCGTTTCTGGCAGATCGCGGGATCAGTTACCCGGCCCCGTCCGAAAACGAGTTCGCGCCGAAGCACCAGTTCGTTGTCAAGGCGCTGAGAACCGGCGACTTTTCCGCGGTCGAGGCGGCCATTGCCGAGCAGGAACACACCACTCTGTTCCTGTCCACGGAAGGCATCGGAAACTATATTTACACGTTCCCCCAAGAGCATCTGGAGGCGTTTCGCAGCCTGTTTGCAAACTACAGGGTCACGATCCTGCTGATGTTGCGTGACCGTCAAAAGTGGATCACTTCGATCTGGAAGCAGTCGGTTGTGAATCCGGGGGCAGTGGCGGACACCCGTGACGTGTATGCCCGGAACACCGGCATCCAGCGGCTTATCGATTATGATGCGTTGCAGGTGGATCTGAAAACCCGCCTCGCGGCGGACGACCTGCGGGCTGCGTATCTCGAAGATGGCTGGATGCCGCCGCTTCTGGATCTGTTGGGGGTCGATCCTGCGACGGCTCCGGCGGAGGACAGCCGGGAAAACGAATCCATTTCCGATGATTTGTGCGCTGTCATCCGACAGGTGAACGGTCTGGGCCTGCCAGCCTTGCAGCGCCAGCACGTGCTGGCCGTGCTGCAGATGGTGTCCCAGACCAACCACAATATCCTGATGGATTATGCCAGGGACCATGGCACGCGTCTGCATGCGCGGATGGTCGAGAAGGCCCTGAGATCGATCGTGCCCGAAACCGATCGTCAGGAAGAAATCCGGGACAAGGGTCTGGCACTGAGCCTGGACATCCAGGCGCGCAGGAAAACCTCGACATGACCGACGCCCGCACAGCAGGCGCCCGAGGGCGGACGGCGCACCGGTTCAGGTGGTCAGAGGCCGGAATCGGAGCTACACAGAGAAATCATCTCGCTTGATAGGAGTTCCAACGCGATGGACAGAATAATGGTGAAATCGTCAAAGAGGGCTTTGGTTCTGCATGTTGGGCTGCCCAAGACTGGGTCGACTGCGCTTCAGTTCTGGTGCCACAAGAACCGGGCGTTTCTGGCAGATCGCGGGATCAGTTACCCGGCCCCGTCCGAAAACGAGTTCGCGCCGAAGCACCAGTTCGTTGTCAAGGCGCTGAGAACCGGCGACTTTTCCGCGGTCGAGGCGGCCATTGCCGAGCAGGAACACACCACTCTGTTCCTGTCCACGGAAGGCATCGGAAACTATATTTACACGTTCCCCCAAGAGCATCTGGAGGCGTTTCGCAGCCTGTTTGCAAACTACAGGGTCACGATCCTGCTGATGTTGCGTGACCGTCAAAAGTGGATCACTTCGATCTGGAAGCAGTCGGTTGTGAATCCGGGGGCAGTGGCGGACACCCGTGACGTGTATGCCCGGAACACCGGCATCCAGCGGCTTATCGATTATGATGCGTTGCAGGTGGATCTGAAAACCCGCCTCGCGGCGGACGACCTGCGGGCTGCGTATCTCGAAGATGGCTGGATGCCGCCGCTTCTGGATCTGTTGGGGGTCGATCCTGCGACGGCTCCGGCGGAGGACAGCCGGGAAAACGAATCCATTTCCGATGATTTGTGCGCTGTCATCCGACAGGTGAACGGTCTGGGCCTGCCAGCCTTGCAGCGCCAGCACGTGCTGGCCGTGCTGCAGATGGTGTCCCAGACCAACCACAATATCCTGATGGATTATGCCAGGGACCATGGCACGCGTCTGCATGCGCGGATGGTCGAGAAGGCCCTGAGATCGATCGTGCCCGAAACCGATCGTCAGGAAGAAATCCGGGACAAGGGTCTGGCACTGAGCCTGGACATCCAGGCGCGCAGGAAAACCTCGACATGACCGACGCCCGCACAGCAGGCGCCCGAGGGCGGACGGCGCACCGGTTCAGGTGGTCAGAGGCCGGAATCGGAGCTACACAGAGAAATCATCTCGCTTGATAGGAGTTCCAACGCGATGGACAGAATAATGGTGAAATCGTCAAAGAGGGCTTTGGTTCTGCATGTTGGGCTGCCCAAGACTGGGTCGACTGCGCTTCAGTTCTGGTGCCACAAGAACCGGGCGTTTCTGGCAGATCGCGGGATCAGTTACCCGGCCCCGTCCGAAAACGAGTTCGCGCCGAAGCATCAGTTTGTCGTAAACGGTCTGCTTAAACAGGACTTCACGGAGTTGCGGGCCGCTTTGCGGGCGCAGCGAACACCCGTTGTGATACTTTCCAGCGAAGGTATATCCAATCATTTCGCACGGTTCGAACCTTCCGCCCTGGCCAAATTCCGCGAGATCACTCGCAACTACGATGTCCATGTGCTGATGATGGCACGGGATCCAGAGGCCTGGACGAAGTCACTTTGGAAGGAAGGGCTTCTCGCCACGCCGGGTTACGCCTTTGGTCTGGAAAAATATGCGACCCTGCCAAGAGTCCAACGCCTTACACAACACGAGCTGTTGCTGGAAAAGATTTCTCGAGCTTTCGGAGCTGTCAAGACGACCTTAGCTCGGTTCGAGGATGGCTGGACAGAAGCCCTGCTTTCGGTCTCTGGAATGGACCCTGAAGCCGCCGCGATGCTACAGGATGTCGACGACAAGAATGTTTCCATCTCGGATGACCTGTGCGAAATAATTCGTCAGGTGAACGCTCAGCGCCTTCAAGCAAATCTGCGCGGGGCCATTCTGGGTCTGATACAAGAGCGGCTCCAGACGCGACACAACCGGCTTGTGGCGGCACTGAGCTTCCTGCCGGCCAGTCCGAAGCAGGTTGAAAAAATCAAGTCCATATTTGGATCGCTTGAACTTTACACCGATGGTCAGAGAAGTATACGTGATTCATTGGTGGAAGGATGCAATGATCGCACGTAAGTTACGCAATCTGGGCATGGTGATTGGGGAAGGCGCGGAATCATTGCGACCGGCGTTGCCGTACGCGAGACATGTCGTCTCTCCTCGCGTTGATTGAACACGCTACCTGCTGGTAAGATTGGTTTAGAAAGTGCATATCGCACGCAAAGAAAGGTAGATGTCTGGAAAAATAGGACATCTCAGAAACAGGGAAGTCGCGAATGACAGCGTATATACATGTTGGAGCCCCAAAATGTGGCTCAACTACGCTTCAGAGCATAATGGGCCAAAATGTAGACGCTTTCCTAGAGGCTGGGATATCTGTTCAAGAGAACCAAGATTATGCAAATTCTATAGCTCACAAATTCGCAGTAGGATGGCTTTCAGACGATGAATTGGTAGATGCAAAGAAATTAGGGCAAAAATCAGATTTAACAGAAAATCTTGATACTTTGTTATCGTCCGAAACATTCCTAATAATTGGGCGACATAAGGAGGTGCTTAGAGAGCTAATTCAAGAGTTTGGCGACGAAGATATTCGAATTCTTGGAGTTGTGCGGGATCCAGCATCTTTACTAGAAAGTACGTGGTTTCAGTGGTTTAAGACTTTTCGCAAGTTTAAGAAGGTTGAAGAATCAATGAATTTATTTGGAACATTTTTTCGCAACTATCTCGATTCGGGATGGTTTGAGGAGATGGACATATCTTGGCGCAACTGGTGTGAAAATTCCAATGTTAGTGAGGCGCATTTAATCAGAATGGGTGTCGATACATTTTATCCATATGAGATTCTGAACAATTTTGTCGACCGTCCTGTTAATCTAAGGCAGGTAAAAATAGAAAAAATGACTCAATAAATGGAGTCACATTTAGGATGCTTAGGCGCTTAAGGGATCACCCAATTGAAAGATATGGCGAATTTGTTGCAAAATTGGACGGGAGATTCAGAAGATTAGGTTACGGAAATTATAGGTTTTTTCAGAAAATGCGGTCCGGGAAATTAATTCCACGGCAGGTAAGTTGCCGTTGTTCTCACAGTATTCAGATTTTGTAAGAGACACACCTTCCGCTCAAGACATGACCCGCTCGGAGTTCTTTCCACTCCTATCTGTGGCAAACGAAATTTTGGAAGAACTTGGAGAAACGAATATTTCGCCAACGGTGGTATCATAGACGATTTCTTCGGGATCATCGGGGCCGAGCGGACGCCGGACATGCAGGATGTGGGTGACGTGAACGTGTCCTTGTCCCAGTTCACGCTGGATTTCCTGCAAGGGTTGGACCGGGCGGCGATCCCCAATTACCAGAAACTGGTGGAGCGTTTGGAATCCTATGCGCATCTGGTCGTCGACAAGGCCCGGAACCGTGCGCTCAGCCCCATGACTCATGATCTGGCGAACAACCTGCTCGACCGGTTCGGTGAGGATTTCCGTCAGATGTCGTTGCAAACCGTCGAGGATGGCATCCCCGTGGAGAGCCTGCGCCCGTCCGGGGACAGCCATGTTCACATCCCGGTCCCGAGGGAGCAAATCGACTTTGCGCTGGCGCTCTGGGGGGTCGAGAACCTGCGCGCCGTGACCGGCGTGCCAGACCCCACGCCGGAACCGCAACGGATCACACCAGCGGCGGCCGGCGAAACCGCCCCTTGATCCGGTACCGCACAGTGCACGCAGCTTGCCATTGAAACTTTCGATGTACGCGTTCTGCTTAGGTTTTTCTGGATCGATATATTGCCAATCCACCTTGTTGTCGTTTGCCCATTTTAGGATCGCTCAGCTGGTAAACTCTTTGCCATAACACTTTCGGAATGATGTTAAGGCAGAGGCTATGATTGCCTGCGCAGCCCTCATATAGCGCAGCAGGTGATCATAGCCGGTTCTAAGGTCTGTACAGTGGTTTTGCGACAAACCACACTGAAGAGGAGACCGACTATGACCGACACCATTATTACACAATCAGAATCTGTTTTGGTGGCGATCGATATTGCCAAATCCCGCCACGAAGTTCTGCTTCAGATCCCCGGTAAGCAGCATCGACGCCGCTTCACCATTCTGAACCAGCTTGCCGACTTCAATCGGTTGATCGTCTGGGTTCAAACCAAGCTGCACGACCAGGAAGTCTGTGACTTCGGGTGGAATGATTTCGCCGGGCTGCAATAGATGTTCTTGATACCGAAAGGTGCAGAGCTGAAGGGTAAACCCAAATCGGGTGTGCTCCCGGCGGCGAGACTGGGTGTGCTCGATGTCATCATCAGCCAAGGTGTAATTGCGAAGCAGTATTTCCTGATCTGTCGGCAAGTCGAACAGTGCCGCCTGTTGGCGGGCATACACAATCTGTCGTCGTGGCAAGGTATCGGCCTGAATGAGGGTTGGCAGCAGTGTCCGAAAGACGGATGCTGAGCGGACAGTTGCAAACGAACATACGCACCTCGTGAAACCGCTGCTTTTCATGTCTCATATATCTGGTACAATTAAAATTGCAAAAGAGGCCCCTTATTCGTACACTTTGCACATGACTGCGACAAAAATCGGATACGCCCGCTGCTCTACCGACGGCCAGGACCTCACCGCACAAAAGCAGGCCCTCGAAATACTCGGTGTGGCCCCGGATCGCGTCTACACCGACCATGGCCTCACGGGCACGAACCGCACTCGCCCTGGGCTGGATCAAGCAATTGCCGCTGTCAGAGAAGGCGACACGCTCGTTGTACCAAAACTCGACCGTTTTGCCCGCTCCGTCCCGGATGCCCGCGCCATTGCTGATCAACTGGAAGCGAAAGGCGTGAAGCTGGCGCTTGGCGCGTCGGTCTATGACCCCACTGATCCAATGGGAAAGATGTTCTTCAACATCCTCGCCACCTTCGCCGAGTTCGAAGTCGACCTCATCCGAATGCGCACCCGAGAAGGTATGGCCATCGCTCGTGCCAAAGGCAAGCTGCGTGGCAAGCAGCCGAAGCTGTCAGAGAAGCAACAACGCGAACTAACCCGCATGCATGCGACCGGCGAATACTCCATCAGCGATCTGGCCGAGGTGTTCTCTGTCTCAAGACCAACCGTTTACAGAACATTGAAGCGCTAAAATCTTAGCGCCTTGGTGCGTTTCCAAACAAAGAGAAAAGGGGCAACATCGTAAGCGTCCGGTGGCGGCGCGTTAGCGAGGCTTTGTGGCCATTGTCACTTGTATTCTTCGCCTTCATCGCCCCGTATTGACGCGCCTAATTCGGTTGCGAGTTCACGTAATAGGTTTCGCAAGAAGCTGTTTTCATCATCGAAGTCGCGCGGCGAATTGACCGCCACACGACCGCTTCTATAGCGAAGGGCAAACACCCAGGAGTTCAAATCTTCGATCCAGATTTCTGCGTCACCGGGCGTGATTGTTGTTCCGATCTGTTCTCCCGTTGCCGGATTTATCACCGTATGGGTGGTTTCTTGAGACAACTGTACGAGCGGGTTATTAGCGACGGCCACCTGCCATTCTTGGAACGTGATCTCGTGGACATGCTTGCGTTCGGGATGAATCGCATACCCCATAACTTTAGCTCCTACACGCCATTCGACTCTTCAATTTTGGCCACCGGACCTGCTGTGCAATGCCACGGCATCAACTCATCGATGTGGTTGATCTTGTGTTCTGGCAGGCGTTCAAGCACCCATGCGAGACATGCTATCGGTATCAGCCGAAACTCAGCGATGAGAATGAGCTGATCGCGGATTGGTTGGTGGCGCTGACGAATGCGAAGAAGACGTGGGGCTTTGGTCTGTGCTTCCTGCACTTGCGCAACGTGAAGGGGTTGAGATGGAACCACAAGCGTGTCTACCGCATCTATCGCGAGCTGGAATTGAACATGCGTATCAAGCCCCGCAAAAGGGTGCAGCGAGAGAAGCCTGAGCCCCTGGCTGTACCAGAGGCACCGAACGAGGTCTGGTCCATGGACTTCATGGCGGATCAGTTGGCGGATGGTAGGTCGTTCCGGACACTGAATGTGCTGGACGGCTTCAATCGTGAAGGGCTTGCCATTGAGGTCGACTTCTCACTGCCGTCGGAGCGCGTGGTTCGGATGTTGAACCAGATCATTACCTGGCGCGGGAAACCGTTGGCCATTCGCGTGGACAACGGTCCGGAATATGTCAGCGCCAGGCTCCAGAACTGGGCTGAGAAAGCAGGGATCGGATTGATCTACATTCAACCGGGCAAACCGCAGCAGAACGCCTATGTCGAACGATACAACCGCACTGTCCGAACCGAATGGCTGGGGCGATACCACTTCACCAGTATCGAGGAAGTGCAAGACCATGCCACCCGTTGGCTCTGGACATACAACAACGAAAGACCAAACATAGGCATCGGAGGTATGACCCCGATATAGAAACTGCAAGCAGCTTAAATTCTACTGATGCGCCCCTCTAAAAATGGGGGGATTACCGGACAACCGCTGAGTTTTGGATCAACATGCAGGCGAATTTTGACATGGCTTCTGCCCGCAAAACTGTCGACGTATCGGATATTGAACCGCTTGTAGTGGTCTGATCTGGGACCGCCTGAGACCTGCCCAAAACCGGGCCTGATCTTTCCTTGATAACGGAAAAGCCCCAATCCGAACCGACCCTATTTATCGGGGCGATTTGGGGCGTTCTAATGCACCGGAAAAAGCCGCTTTGAAGCGGTCAATCCGGTGCGTTTTCTATCTTCACACCTAAAACTGATTACCCCCTTGGAAAACAAGGGTTTCTCGAACTGAGTAGAGGGTGAACATAGAGCGCCAATTTCCTGCCACTTTCACCCCCTTCATTTTTGCTCCCAAAAACACGGCGGCAAGCTACTGGAAGAAAGCAGCCCTATTTCCTGCCAACTTCGACACACAGAACGAAGCGGACAGGGCGGCGGGCCAGCTCGTCTAAATCAGCCTACTTTAGAAAAGGTAATCGTCCGGCAAGTCGAACCCGAACTGCTCCGCGAAACCGGCCAACGCACGGTCTGCGAAACGATCATGTTTCCAGCGCAGACGGTCAAAGGTGGCTTTGTGCGTCCCTTTGAGTTTGCTCCAAGGCTCAGGGCCGTTCAGCACGCCACCTTTGCAACCCGGCTTGACATCAGAGTGATCCGAAGAGCCCGGTAGAACCGTATGGAACCGGTGATCATGCCGTGAACCCGGATTGCGAGTACTGTCAGGGATGGCGCCGTCTGTGCTTGTGCAAATTGCCCGCAAAGGCACGTCGCAGTACCCGTGGATTGGGTCGCCGGGCACGACCAGAGCCTGATTTTCTGGTCAGATAGGCAAGATATCTTTGGGCACCTGCAGCGATGTGATCGGCAGCAGTGTTCAAGGCCGGGTGTCCAACTTCAGACCCTTCTTCGACGACCTGCCGAACCGCCTCGGCATCCGCTGCTGTCGGCTCCGGGCGCTCATCCGAGTCAAGGGCGCTCAGTAGGATGGAATGGGAGCTGTTCAGATAGGCTTGCAGCATGGCGCGGTGATGCTGTCGGCTGGCCGGGTCCGGCGCGGTGGCATTCAGCCGGGCAAGGAGCGCGATGACCCACTCGGGCACGGACTCGTTGCTGCGCTCGGGCGCTGGCACAGCCGCTGGCCGGATCCCCAGACCCTCCTGAAGCCGGTCCACCCAGTCCGGCGTGTCATAGTTCAGAACCATCACGTCCTGCGCGCCAAAGGCCGAGGTAAGATCGCGGGTCAGTTGGCCAATGTTCATCAAAGCTTGTAGGCGCGGGTGGCTGCGCATTTCATCGGCGGTGCTGGCCGTGCCCCAGAACGGGCTGGACCCGTTCGCGGGGTTGAGCACACATTGTTTATGGTAGGATTTTAACCAAGCCTCGTTGTCCCGGCGCACCAGGATGAGCACCGTGTCATATTCGTCTGTGGCTTTTCTGAATTGCTTCAGTGCTTCAGGCCTGAAATCCACCAAGTGGTTCGAAAGCCCTTCGTCAGAAATCAATAAAGCATCATTTCCCGCCCATCCCAGCATGTGCTTCAAAACGGGTAGATCGGTATCGTGGCGCAGCTCAGCGACCAGCTGTGCATGTTTCGGCTCTTCCGGGCTGCGCACCGGTTCGGGATAGGCCAGACCGGCTTGCCGCAGAGTCTGTCGGTTCGAATACAACCAAAGCTGCAACGCAGATGTGCCTGTCTTAGGTAGACCGGCATGCAAAAACAGACACTTTTTCCTTTCCGTCACATCACGGCCTTTCCAAGTCAGACACTCCCTATGTCACTACTTGCTGTCACTTTTGTCGATTCGGCTATCCACATTCTGCAGGGTTTGAAATACAGCAGAAGCACACCGACATATAGCAGAGTGCGGAAGAAATATGTCTGGAGCTCACCAAGAGCGGCGGTCCCCGTCAACCAAGGATCATATATTCTTGCATCTGCATGACGGGGATTGCACCTTTACGCTAGCAAATCATACATCACACCACCCGAGAAGACATTCAGCGAGGTTTGCGCGTCTCCGTCGACCAGCGCCCACAGCAGATTACCGGAAGGGATATGGGTGACAAAGACCTCTTCGATGGCCGCACTGCCTGCGCCGGCGGTATTGGCCCGCTGCACCAGGAAATCGGTCCCCACTGAGGCCCCCGACCCGCCACCGTAATGCAGGATGTCGCCCTCGGCCGCGTTATAATCCTGGATCCAGTCCGCGCCATGATCAGCAATCCCGAGATGGAAGAACCGGTCCCCGTCATTGCCGCCATTGACCCGGTCAAAGCCAAAGCCGCCATTGATAAAGTCCGCGCCGTCCCCGCCGGTGATCTCGTCCCCCCAGGCCGAGCCCGTGAGCGTATCATCCCCGGCGCCACCAATGACCGTATCGGCCCCGAAACCGCCCGCCAGGCTGTCATTGCCCGCATCCCCGCGCAGCTCGTCATTGCCATAACCGCCGTCAACCGTATCATTGCCGTCCCCGGCATAAACAACATCGCGCAGATCCGCGCCGGTCTCACCACCAAGAATGCTGTCATTGCCCGCGCCGCCATTGAGCGTATCAACGCCATCGCCCCCTTGCAGCGTATCGTCGCCCGCACCACCGATCAGTGTGTCATTGCCATCAAGTCCCTGGATCAGGTCATCGCCGCCAAGCCCGTCAATCCTGTCGGCACCGACGGTTCCCACCAATATATCGTTGCCCTCGGTCGGGTTGGCTTCGGCCGCACTGACATCGACAAAACGTGCATGCGCCAGATCGACCGCGCCGCCTGTGGATACGCCGGACGCGTCGGTAAAGCTGATCAGGAGACGGCCCGGCGCCGTTTCTGTCAGATCCGGCGCTGTCTGGGCCCCGGTCGTGTTGGTATTGACCAGTGTACGGGCATCAATGGGGGTGGCATCCGCAGAGAAGGTTTCAAGATAAATTCCCGACCCATCGGCATCTTCCTGAGCCGAGACAATGGCAATCACGTCGCCTGTCATGCCCAACAGATTGTATTGGAACCGGGTCCCTGACAGATCGTTGTCCACGGGAATGTCGGTGCCAACACGCAGACTGCCATCCGCATTGAAGGTTTCCAGCCGGAAATGGGACGTACCACCGTCAATGACCCGGTAAAGCAGGGCAAAAACCCCCTCCGGGCAACGCTGTGATAAAGGGCTGGATTGCGCCGTTGGGCACGGTCGGCAAGGCGATTATCTGGGGCCCTGCCGCACCAGGTATCCCCGCAGGTGCATCGATCAAACCTGGCCCTGACAAGCGCAAAGTCGCGCTCAGATCGTTCACCATAACCACGTCGCCATTGCTCAGCTGGGTCATGTCACTGAGAAACAGGGCTTGGCTAAAGACCTGGGTCTCGGCCAATTGTTCGACGCCTGCATTGTCAAATGCACGCACCAGAACATCATCATCCAGACCGGTTGGCCAGATCACGGCAAACCCGCCCCCCGACAAGGCCTGCACAAAACCTTTTTCATTGTCATCAGCGGTACTACCAGGGGTAGGATCATCTACCGATACGACCAGTTCCTGCGCCAGGCGCGCGGTCCCGTCGGCATTGAAAATCTGCGCGTGAATGTCGGTGTCATTATGCCCCACGCCCAAAGGCGCGCTATTGGTCCAGCTGACCACATATCCGCCATCGCTCAACGCTGCGATTTCCGGCAGGTTCTGGCCACCGCTTTCGGTAATATTGACCTGCATGGGCGCAGTGTCAGGGGTGCCGTCCGCATTGAAAATTCTGGTAAAAACCGACCCATCCACATCCGTGAAACCGTTAAACGGAAAGACCAGTGCGTCTTGCCATGTGACGGCGATGCGCCCGTCGGTCAGTGTTGCCACCCGAGCCGTATTACCACCGGCAAAAAAGCTCTGTGATCCGAAAGTGAATTCTGTTCCCAAAGTAAGTGTCATAACGAAGTCCTGAACGTCTTATCCTATTCGAAATGCAACCCGTGCGTCGGATACCCGCACATGGTCTTGCCGTCCTGACGGTCGGACCACCAGGTTGGCAGACCGTCGGTTATGCTGATTAAAAGGCCCGTCTTCTAAAAATTCCGGGGGGCGCCGTGTTCTGTCAAAAACATAAAATATTCTCCTCAAGTCTCTTCGGCTGAAACTTATTGCAAGACCACTCCCCTCCCAGGGCAACATTTTACCACCCAGCCGCCCAATATCGTGGGAAATCCAGTACGTTTTTGCAACGTTTTTCTCTGCGCGGGGGTGTTGGCCAAGACACAAGACCCCTTGAGTTCCCCAATCCGAAACGGTTGGAAATATCGCGATAGACCGTCATTTCCGGATGGCTTATCCTGATCAGAAACCCCAGAGCGGGGCCCACCCGCACCTCAAAACCAATGAGCAGACCATGTCCCAAAGCGCCTCCAGAACGATTACACCCGTCATCTTATGTGGCGGCTCGGGCACCCGGCTCTGGCCACTGAGCCGCAAAAGCTATCCCAAGCAATTTGTACCACTGGTACAGAATGAGACCCTGTTCCAAGCCTCGGCCGGTCGCCTGTCGGGGCCCGGTTACGGAGCCCCTGTGGTGCTGACGAATTCCGATTTTCGCTTCATCGTGACCGAGCAAATGGCAGAGGCCGGGATTGATCCGGCGGCCATCCTGATCGAACCGGAGGGCCGCAACACTGCGCCAGCCGTGCTGGCCGCAGCACTCTGGCTGGAAAAGTCCGACCCCGATGCGCTGATGCTGGTATCGCCTTCGGATCATGTGGTCCCCGATGCACAAGCCTTTCGCGATGCCGTATCAACCGGCGCAGAGGCTGCCTTGAACGGGCAATTGGTGACCTTCGGCATCACGCCCACGCACCCCGAGACCGGCTATGGTTATCTGGAACTGGACGGCGCCGCCACGGATGGCACGGTCCCACTCAAACGGTTTGTCGAGAAACCGGATGCCACCCGCGCCACAGAGATGCTGGCCAGCGGAAATTTTCTGTGGAATGCCGGGATTTTCCTTTTTTCCATCCAGACCATCTTACAGGCATTCCGGACCCATGCGCCCAGTCTGATGGCCCCGGTACAGGCCGCTGTTGATGCTGCGCGGCCCGACCTGGGATTTCTCCGGCTTGATCCTGTTGCCTGGGCCGATGCAGACGACATCTCGATCGATTATGCGGTGATGGAGCAGGCCAAAAATTTGAGCGTGGTCCCCTTTGGAGCGGGGTGGTCTGACCTGGGTGGCTGGGATGCGGTCTGGCGTGAAAGCGTCCCGGATGCACGTGGCGTCGCCACCGGCGGATCCGCGACCGCCATAGATTGCGACGACACGCTTTTGCGCTCCGAAGATGACGGCCTTGAGATCGTTGGTATCGGCCTGCAGAACGTGATTGCCGTGGCCATGCCCGATGCCGTGCTGGTGGCCGATAAGTCCCGATCTCAGGACGTCAAACAGGCTGTCACCGCGCTCAAGTCGAAATCCGCGGCCCAAGCCACCACGTTCCCCAAGGATCACCGGCCATGGGGCTGGTTTGAAAGCCTCGTGATAGGCGACCGTTTCCAGGTCAAACGCATCCATGTGCATCCCGGTGCCGCGCTCAGCCTGCAAAGCCATCATCACCGGGCCGAGCATTGGATCGTGGTTGAAGGCACGGCGAGGGTCACCATTGACGATACCGTCAAACTGGTGACCGAAAACCAGTCAGTTTATATCCCACTGGGCGCAGTGCACCGCATGGAAAACCCCGGCAAGGTGCCTATGGTGCTGATCGAAGTGCAGACCGGGACGTATCTCGGCGAAGACGACATCATCCGCTACGAAGATGTCTATGCCCGCGACCATGACGAAACCTGAAAGCGCTCCGTGCTTCCATAAAGCGCTGACCTTCCAGGCCCTCTTCAACCCTTTGTCTTGTCGATAGTTCTGACGTTCCGGACAAGGATGTCATTATGCCCGCCGGATCGCGCCCTTCGCCTATTCGTTTCCGACAGGCAATTCCATCCCATGCTCTTTCAAAAGCGCATGACGGCGGGCCGCCAGCAGGTCTTCGGTTACCATCTCGGCACACATCTCTTGCGCCGTGATCTGCGGCACCCAGCCCAGTTTCTCTTTGGCTTTGGTCGGATCGCCTAACAGTGTCTCCACCTCGGCGGGGCGGAAATAGCGCGGATCGATGCGCAGGATCACATCCCCCGGTTTCAATGCCGGGGCCTTGTCGCCGGTGATGGCGGCCACGGTGGCAATCTCATCGACGCCCTCTCCGGAAAACGCCAGTTCGATCCCCAGCTCAGCAGCCGTCCATTGAATGAATTCACGGACCGAATATTGCTTGCCCGTGGCAATGACGAAATCCTCGGGCGCATCTTGTTGCAGCATCATCCACTGCATCCGCACATAGTCACGCGCATGACCCCAATCGCGCAAAGCGTCGATATTCCCCATATACAGACACTGTTCCAGACCCTGTGCGATATGGGCCAGCCCCCGGGTGATCTTGCGCGTCACAAAGGTTTCGCCGCGCCGCGGGCTCTCATGATTGAAGAGGATACCGTTGCAGGCATACATCCCATAGGATTCACGATAATTGACGGTGATCCAATAGCTGTACAGCTTGGCCACCGCATAGGGCGAGCGCGGATAGAACGGCGTGGTTTCCCGCTGTGGTTTTTCCTGCACCAGACCATAAAGCTCCGAGGTTGAGGCCTGATAGAAGCGGGTCTTTTTTTCCAGCCCCAGAAACCGGATGGCTTCGAGCAGGCGCAGGGTGCCCATCGCATCGACATCGGCGGTGTATTCGGGCGCTTCGAAACTGACCGCCACATGGGATTGCGCACCTAGGTTATAGACCTCGTCCGGCTGCACCTCTTGAATGATGCGGGTCAGGTTCGAGCTGTCGCTGAGATCACCATAGTGCAGGCGAAACCGGGCGTTGTCGACATGCGGGTCCTGATAGATGTGGTCTACCCTTTGGGTGTTGAACAACGAGGCCCGGCGCTTGATGCCATGCACTTCATAGCCTTTGTCCAAAAGGAACTCTGCCAGGTAGGATCCATCCTGCCCGGTGATCCCCGTAATAAGCGCTGTCTTGGTCATGCCCGCTCTGCCTTGGTTGTTCTGCTGGGCGGATATTCGCAGCTTGACAGGGGAAATCCAAGTCGGGTTTACCACGGCCCGACAGAGACTTTGTTGCGGGACCCAAGCACCATGACCAAGATTTTCATCGCAGGCCATCGCGGCATGGTGGGCGGCGCGATCCTGCGGCAGCTACAGGCGCGTGCAGAGGCGGGCGAGGCGTTGACGCTGGTCACCCGAACCCGCGCGGAACTGGACCTGACCAGCCAACAGGCCGTGCAGGAATTCATGCAGACAGAACGGCCCGATGCGGTGATCCTGGCGGCGGCCAAGGTGGGCGGCATCCATGCCAACAACACCTATCCGGCAGACTTCATCTATGAAAACCTGATGATCGAATGCAACATCATCCACCAGGCCTTTGCCGCCGGGGTGACCCGGCTGATGCAGCTGGGGTCATCCTGCATCTACCCGCGTGAGGTGGCCCAGCCGATGGCTGAAAACGCGCTGCTGACCGGTACGCTGGAACCCACGAACGAGCCTTATGCCATTGCCAAGATCGCGGGTATCAAGCTGTGCGAAAGCTATAACCGCCAATACGGGGTCGATTATCGTTCGGTCATGCCGACCAACCTTTACGGGCCGGGTGACAATTTTCACCCTGAGAACAGCCATGTGATCCCCGCCTTGCTGCGCCGGTTCCACGAGGCTGCCGAGGCCGGTCTGGACGAGGTCACCATCTGGGGGTCGGGCCAGCCGCGCCGCGAATTCCTGCATGTGGATGACATGGCCACGGCAAGCCTGTTTGTCTTTGATTTGCCCAAGGACCGCTATGACGCGCATACCCAGCCGATGCTGAGCCATATCAATGTGGGCTATGGCAGCGATGTGACAATCCTGGAGCTGGCCCAGACCATTGCCCGTGTCACAGGGTTCACGGGCCGGATCGCGACCGATCCGTCGAAACCGGATGGAACAATGCGCAAGCTGATGGATAACAGCCGGCTGAACGGCATGGGCTGGACACCGGAAATCGGGCTCGAAGAGGGGCTGCGCGGCACCTATGACTGGTGGCGCAACACGGATGATTTCCGCGGCTGATCCGGTCGGCCCCTATCGTCCTTTTGACAGGCCGGGCCCGGCTTTGGCGCGCAGATTACCACAGATTACCGGCGTCTCTTCAGGGCTGAAACACCCTGTCGCCGTTACGAAGCGCCCGCTGTGGCACGTGCGGTTGCACGCGCGGCCAAAATCTCTTCGGGGACCGGCGCACCTGTCTCTGCGGCCCGGACCACATACCAATCCGTCTCGGCCAGATAGCTTCGCGCCTGCGCGGTCGCAATGGCCGCCTCTCGCGCCCCCAGCGGGATCACTTTCGAAAGATCAACATTGCTCATATCTCGTTCCCCTCTTCCGGGTTCTGGCAAACTTCCGGCGCGTCCCCAACCGGCAACATCACGGGCCCGTCTTCGGACAGGATCATATCGACCGGAAAACAGGCGACCTTGGATGGGTTCGGACCTAGCGGCAAAATAATAGGGATATGAAGGACACCCTGTCGCCGGCTAACCTCTCCGGAAATCCAATCGCACGCCACCGCGGGTCCAGGCAAAATCGAGCCATCCGGGAGCCCGGAAAAATCAAAGTCTTCTCCATTGATGCGCAACACATCCCCTGAACGGCTCAGAGACAGACCGTCATCGCGACGCTGTGGTATAAATGTCAGTTTCATTGGACGCTCCTTCAGAACCAGCGCCCGGTCGCAGTCACCCGAACGGGCGTCGCCGTCTGCGCACCGGCGGTGGTCCACGTGTAAATATCGAGGGAATTCAGGGTGAAATCGGCAAAGCTTGTAATCCGCGACACAGTATTCGACACAACACTTGCAGAGGGCGAAATGTCCGTCCCCGGCGTTCCGGAAAACGCTGCCGGAAAGGTCCAGGTCAGCGGCCCGCTCGCGACAGTTGTCAGGCTCGCCCAGCAGATTTGGGTACCATCCGCAAAACGAACATAATGGCCGTTGGCATTCTCTCCGCGTTCAACCAGGGCGCCTGTCGGCGTACCACCGGTTTCGCTCACACTCCCGATCGCGGTTTCCTGATTGTAGAAAAGCGTCCAGTTCGTCCAGGCGCCTGTGCCCCGACTGCGCATATAGAATTCGTCCACCGACTGGCGAAAGGCCAACTGCACCTCTCCTCCGCCAACAGCACGCCGCATATGAAGAACGGAATACCACCCGCTGGTCACAGGCACCCCAACCGCCGAAGAGCTGGCAAAATAGAACCCCGGCGCAATGGTGTTATTCGTCAGGTTCAGATCCGTGATCTCCGGGGCTCGCGCCCCAAGTCCGAACGCCCCTACCGGCATCAGCCTGCCCGGCGTTGGATCGAGCGCCGCTGATTGCACCGCCGACCCCGTGATCGGAACACTTATATCGAATGCCTCCGAATTCAGAACGGCCTGTGCCCCTGCCGTGGCGGACAGCGTCACTTCCTGGGCAGCGGGATCGGCGGTCATGGCCGTGATCCAGTTGCTGCCATCGGCACTGGTCTTGATCGAAAACGCCGTATCTCCGGCCAGCCCCATCTCGGCATGGCCCGTCCAGTCAGACTGAAACAACAAAGACGCGGTGTCGGTATCAGCAGCCTTGTTGATTTTGACCTGATGACCGGCTCCTGTATGGCTCAACAGCGTCGCCGCCGACGCGACAGCCAAGCGGTTCGTTGCGTCGGCGCTGGTGTTGATACCCAGCTGTTCAACCACGTCGGGCACCACATCTGCCCAATCCGTGCCATGCCAGATGCGCAACCTCTGGTCCTCTGCGCCCCAGGCACGCCAGCCGGGTTGCGGGTTCAGAAACAGCCAGGCAGTTCCCTGCCAATACGCCAGGTGACGCGCGTACCCGGCCCACGGCCCGGTCGGAAACGCGCCAAGGGCGTAACAGTCTCCGTCCTCGGGCAGGGCCGGAGGATCCGTTGCATCGAAGGCCTTCACCGTCAGTTGGCACAGCGCGTCCAGCCGCTGTAGCGCGTCATTATGGGTGACGTGTTTCTGAGCCTGGTTTGCCTGCAGGTAAGGCAGGTCCAGACGTGGGGAAATCTCGGACATCGATTGGCGGCTCCGCGTGCTGTGAAACAGAACGAGGTTTAACCGGGAACCATCGCTTCCGACTTACCGCAACGCTCCCTCTGGTAACCGATTATTAAGAAGCCGCAGCGTCCCCGACACCTGACTAAAGGCGCCGCAGAAGCGCCGCAGCATACAAAGACAATCGTCCTTCAAGCCCCTGGCGGAACACACGCGTATGGCGCAACATCCTGATCCGCTCCCGCATGCTGCCGTTCCGACCTGTGCCAAACAGGCGTAACAGGGTCTGGTTTTCCGGCGTCAAACGGTGCTCAGACGCCGATAATGCCCGAATATTAACAGTGTTCCAGCGCCGCAAACGACCTGACAAAAGACTGAATGATGGGGGCCAGTTGGAATTCACCTATATGCTAGCCCCCGCGGATGGGCTTTGGGTTGATGGGCTCGACACAATCATCCCCCTGACCGGAGGCGGGCAAAGCTATGTGATCGGGGTGTCGGCCGGGGCCAGCGCCCTGGTTGCGGTCCGGCTGAACCCGATGGGGGTCTTCTTTGTCAGCGATATCGTGCACGACACCCGCGACACCCGTTTCGACGACGCCACCACACTTACCAGCTTCGAGGCCGGTGGGCGCAGTTTCGTGGTCACCGGAGGATCGGACGCCGGGGTTTCAATCTTCGAGCTCCTGCCCGGCGGCATCTTGTTTCACCATCAGAGCCTGGCCCAGGACACAGCCTGGGACCTGGGCCCGATACTGTCTTTAGAAGCCGTGGCACTGGACAACGAAGTTCAGATCCTCGTCGCAGGTAGTGACCAGGGCGCCGGGCTGGCTCAGCTGGTGTTGCCGCTCGATCAGTTGGGTGTTCATGTCGGTGGCAGCGCTGGATCGGATCAGCTGAACGGCGGGGCAGGCGATGATATTCTGCAGGCCTATTCCGGGAATGACACGCTTCTGGGGGGGGCCGGAGAAGATACGCTGATCGCCGGGACAGGGGCAGATGTATTGTTTGGCGGAGGGCGCGCGGATGTCTTTGTCTTTACCGCTGATGGACAGCAGGATATCATCCGCGATTTCGAACCCGGGATCGACCGGTTGCATCTCGACGACTGGGGCATGGTGTATGATCTATCTGCGCTGCACATCCAGCGCAGCGAAACCGGGGCTATAATCCGGTGGCGCGCGGAAGAGGTTCGGATCGATACCGCCAATGGCCGACCGATCGAGGTGACCGACTGGGACCCGGATGATTTTCTGTTCTGATGCCATCCAAGGGGCCGGTTCATACAGCAGAGGCTTTATTAGAGTCTGTTTTACGCCAACAAGTCAAACACGTCGCTTCCGATTTGCAGGTTCAAACTTGTTTGCAGGCTCCCATCGACCAACGCCCACAGGAGGGTATTGCTCGGGATATGGGTGACAAAAACCTCTGGCGTGAGCGCATTCCCGGCGTCTGGTGTTAAGGCTTGTTGCACAAGGAAATCGTCAGGTTGTCCGGCGCCGCCAAAAAACAGCACATCCCCCTGTGCAGCGACATAATCCTGGATCCAGTCACTGCCATGGTCCGCGACACCAACATGGTAGAACCGGTCGGCCCCTGCCCCGCCATTCACCCGGTCAAATCCAAAACCACCATTGATAAAATCGTCGCCAGCGCCGCCGAAAATCAGATCTGACCACGCAGACCCGGTCAAAACGTCATGGCCATCACCACCGATCAGCGTATCAACCCCGAACCCGCCCTCCATCGAGTCGTTGCCGCCGTCTCCACGCAACTCATCATTTCCGTATCCACCATGCGCGCTGTCATCCCCGTCACCGCCATAAAGCACATCGCGCAAATCCCCGGTATCCTCCCCGCCGATCAGCGTGTCATTGCCGGCCCCACCGATCAACGTGTCGGTACCATTGCCGCCCCAAAGGCCGTCATCCCCTGCCCCGCCCAGAAGCGTATCGTTGCCGTTCAGACCGGACAGGAGGTCGCCGCCTCCCTGTCCGTCCAACTGATCTGCGAAGGCCGTACCGGTCAGGGTATCCGCGCCGTCCGACCCGCGCTGGTTCTGCCCGCTGTCCTGCACCGTGCCCGTTACAACGCCCCCACGCATTTCATAGACCCAAAGCCCCGCAACACCGGTATTGCCTGCCTCTGTTGGCAACCCCAGCAAACCTTGGGGATCGTCAGACGCGATCCAAGCGCCTCCCGACAGATCCGGCCCTGCAAGACCCGCACGTGCACCGTCATCCCCGGTTCCGGTGCCCCGAACCCAATCGATATCCTGGTATCGAAACACGATATCGAAATCTCCACCGCCCCGGTCATAGAGCTGAAGTTGGAACGTATTCACGACATCTGCATTGCGGCGATAGACGCCGACCTGGTACCAGGTCACGGTGACCACGTCGCCAACCGTGTCCAGATCAACCCAGATGCCGCCGCTTTCACTGCCTTCGCCGTCCAACCGCGTATCCACATCCCCCCAGAAGGGCGCAATCAGATCACGTCCCGGGTCCAGGTTTTCCACCGTTGGAAAGGCCTCAAACGCACGGCCAAAAGACAGGGTACCGTTTGTGTTGAGATAGACGTCTTCTGCGGCATATGTGGTGCCCAGAAAATTCAGACCGTGCTCGAACACCGTCGACAGGTCCACCTGCACTCCACCATCATCACTGCGCGGCAACTCTGTCTCGCCAAGCCCGATGGTCCCGCCAAGCCCGAACGTGATCGCACCGCTGCCTGATACCTCCATCGCCTCTTTCCTGGTTCCTGGTTCTCACCAGGAACAGTATGAGGTCTGGCAATTGCTAAACCGTGAAACGGCACACAAGGCACGTGTGTCAGAGACGATCCCGGAGCAGGCCCCGCGCCGTACGCATCCATAGGGTGGCACTGGTTTGATTGCGAAACAGGGTCAGGCCTTCACTCCTGGCCTCGGAAATACGAAAATCCGGCCGACTTTCGTCACACCGTGCGCTCAACTCTGCATTTCTTGCTTCAAAATGGGTCTTGAGCTGCAGGAACTCTTCCCGGGTGAACAGGCAAGAGCTCACGTCTTCGCCGTATTCGTCGTAAATTGCGCGCTCTATCTTCTTTACCAGCCATTCCGGCGCGACATGTGGCTCTGAAAGGATATTGGCACACCAACTGGCCATCGGCATCGGAGAGGCATTCGATGCCCCCTCATTGATGGGTTCGAGATCAGCAACGGTCAAATTACTGTCCAGGAAATTTAGGAAGTGCCCGATCACACCGCCTTCCGTACGGCGAATGGTGCTGAAATCGAAAAAGCGGATTTCATTAAGAGAGAATGCTGTGAGCAGGCGATCCAGCAACAGGTTGTAATCGACATACAGCCCCTCGAACATACCGGTCGAGATGACGGGTTTGACGAGGCTCGGCGGCCGTCTTGGATTATGATACTTGGACATTTCCAGATAAACGGACTGCAGGAATTGCCACTGTGTCCGCAGCGTGCACACGACCTGAATTTCATCAAAACCGCTCAGGAGTTCGCGCAATTCGACAAAATCCGTTGTGCGTCCGGGGTTCCCTCTTGAGAATTCCTCGCTGCTCAGGAACACCAGATTGTCGCCATCGCTATATTGGTCGGACAATTTCTTTAAGTCATCGCGGCTGCCTTGCGGCAGACGGTAAACCTCAGGAAGCTGGGCCCAGTCACATACCAACCCGTGGTGCCCTGTTACATTAGGACGTGTGCTCAAGCGCGGGTAGATGATCCCATGACCACGCAAGAGATCGGAATTGCTCCAGAATGTATTTTGTATCGTGGTCGTTGCGGTCTTGTGAGTTCCGATATGTAGTACAACTTTGGACACAGCAGTCTTATTCCTTCGCGATTGCCAGAGCGGCACTCAACACATTCAGGTTCATATCGCCGAAAGGCGCGCTCGGCTCAAGTACCGCTTTTTCCGCCCATTCGTTCCAAGCGTTTATGAAAAGCTCCTGCCTGTACGAGCTTTCGAGCCGTTCAGCAAGAATACGATCCAACCAGAACGCAAAACGGGCCGGGTTGGCACCATAGGTTATATGGGCCTCCATGCCGCGGCGCGCGGTGTTGTCCCAGCTGGGCATCACGCCGCAGATCGTGTTCTCGGGCAGGCTGTTGGTATATTTGGGATCACGGGAATTGGCGATCACTTTGTTGTAATCATAAACCAGCCCTTTAAACGCCTCGGGCATCGGACGGCCTAACAGGTTGCCTTGAGTGCCCCCAAACAAAAAGTCCTCGCCCGTGACCAAGCCGTGCGGCGGCATTTCAATCCAGAAATCGAAATCGGCGGCATCGACCTCGTTTTCACCACTAACATGGAAACAGACTGCGCCCAACTCCACCTCTCCGATCCCTGCCTCTCTCCAGGCTTCGCGCAGGCGTTTTACGCTGGCCGCCGGATCCGGCATATCCTCGGGACGGTAAATAACGAAGCGAGGCCGCGTCCCGTCGGGACGCTGATACCGCGGATCGCGCATATAGGGCAGGCTGTCTTCGACAAGCGCTTTCTCGAACCCGTCCGCATAAGTCTGTTCCAGCAGAACCGTACCAGACAAACCATCCCAATTGCGGCGCCAGCTTTCATTGGCCCAGCACAGGTAAAACGGAAAATCGATTTCGGGGCGTTTCAGCAGGTTGTTCAAAGGGGCTTCAAGCACCCGTTTTCCATCAAACCAGTAATGATAGACACAAAATGCGTCGATCCCGGCCTGACGGGCCAGCTCGGCCTGGGTGGCCATAACCTCGGGGGCACGCAAATCGTAAAAGCCCAAATCGGACGGCAGATATGGTTGCACATGTCCGGGAAATTTCGATTTGGCCGCAACCACGCCGCGCCACTCGGTAAAGCCCTTGCCCCACCAGGCATCGTTCTCGGGGATCGGGTGGAACTGCGGCAAATAAAAGGTACTGGTATAAGCCGGGCGCGCAATGTTCTGGGCAGGCTCAAGTTCTTTCAGCTCAGTCGTCTGCACGATGCGCTGACCGCTGGCCATAACCAGAAAGCCCATAACCCTTTCCAGCGCATGCGCCACGGTCCCATCGACCTGCGCCTGCTCGATATCGAATGCGTCCTCTGTCAGATGTAGGCTTTTCAGCATGCCGACCATCAGCGGCTTGAGCCAATAGATAGACCCGGCCGGAAAATCCAACACTGATTCATCGATCTCGACCTCAATACGCCGCAGGATATGACGCGTAACTTCGAGGTTAGACCCCCACCATTTGGTATCGTTAAAACGCTGTCCGTCCGCCAACCAGAAGGCCAGCCGCGGATCATCAATAAACCGCTCCAGCAGCGCTTCAAGCCCGTCTTCGGGCAAGATATCGTTGATCAGGTGCCGCCGCCAGACATCGCCGTCTTCGCGATGTGGTGATTTTTTGGTGTGAATCTTGCAAACCGCATCGTACCCATCCAGCGCATTTGCATTCACCAGTTCCAAAAATGGCAGGATATCACGTCCCCTGTTCTGCATCGGCACCACTCTGGCTTCGGGAAATTCGCTCCGAATTTCCTCGGCAAGCTCCTCGGTCTCCTCGCCGCGATAGGTCAGCGTGACAAAAAGGTCGAAATCGATCGTCAGCCGACGCAGGGTTTCGGCAATTTCCGGCCACAGATCGGGATAATAGACATGCATCACAACGGCTACCCGGGACTTTCCACGGGTCGGGTCGATCCCCAGCACGGGCTTCATCACTGCAGGCAGATCTTCAACCTTTGGCAACTCCTTATGGATGCGGTCTTCCTTGTGGCCCTGGGTGGCCCAGTGCAGCAGCGGCGAGATCCCCAATGCCGCGATATCCGGATTAAATTTGAGATAATCATGTGGCGAGAAATCCGGGTTGGGTCGGTATCCGCGTGCCTCACCATACACAATGTAATGGCGCAATGGGAACCGTTGAAACAGGGGATGGATGAGCGGGTACGCCCCCTGATAATAAACCGGGTCGAACATACCTTGACGGCGGGCAGCTTTCATCAAGCGGCGCTCGTGCCCTTTAAGAAAAAAAATGCGCACAAATCTGAGTATACGCGAAACAGGACTGTTTGAAACATGTGTCATTTTGAAATCTCTCCGACCGCGACCACGCCTTAGCAACAGGTCGCGCCAGTGGCAACGGCTTTCGTCCTAGAGGCCCTCATCGATAATCTTGCGGTGATCCTTTCGCAGCAAAAGCAAGCCGAAAAAGCTGAGGACCAGCGAAATCGAATAGACGTAAAACGGATCAACATAGACACCGTCATACTGGCCGTAAAACCCGCTGCGCATTTCCGAAATCACATGGGCTACGGGGTTATAGAGCAAAAGCTCACGCAGCCACGGCTCCAGGTTGTCGATCAGGAAAATCACGCCCGACAGGATGAAGAGCGGACGCGTCAGGATCGACCAGATCTGCTGCCAGATCGGAAACAGCCCCATCAGATAGCAGTTCATGACACCGACCCCGAAGCCCAGCGAAATGGCCATCGCGAAGGCGTTCAGGATCGATGGAATATCGACCACGACATAGATGTCCAGCAACAGGATCACCCCAATCATCACGATCCAGAAAATCATCAGCTCGGTCACAATGCTGAGCAGGGTCCGCGCGAGGATCGCATCCATGAACGTGACCTTGGGATAGGCCAGAAGCGGGCGCGAATAGCGGATCGCGAGCCCCACGGCCTGGGCAATATTGTTGAAGATGAAGAACAACACGTGCCCGGTGGCATAGAAAAAAGCAAAGCTGTCCCCCATGGGGGGCGTCCGGAATGCGCTCGACAGCACCGCGGTCAACAGGGCGATCCCTGCCACCGGCTCAAGAACAGCCCAAAGATACCCGCCCGGCGACCGGCCATAGGTGGCGCTCATCTCGCGCAGGACCAGCGCGACGATCGAGCGCACGGTGGTGAATCTGCGAACCGGGCTTGGAATGGAATCTGTGGTGGACATGGAGCTTGCGGATCACAACAAAAGGGCAGGGAGCATAAGCGGGCGAACGGGCCTGTGCAAAGCGTTGAACATCTGGGTCAGTCTATCACTTAGGTCTTGTCATCGGATGGGTAAAATCGGAAGAACATTTACAGAGATGTCGCGACAACGGACAGGAAAAAATCATTTCACAGCCTGCTCATCCCCCCGCGAAAGGGCCCGCGCAAGGAAATGGCAGCCCGGCGCAGGCACAGCCTCCTCAGCAGCCTCCCCAACAACCGGCTCCGCAACCCGGACAGGCCCGGCCCGGCGCACCGAAACCCGCCCAACCGGCCCGGGTACAATCGCGTCACTGGGGCATCTTGTTCAGCTTCTTGCTCTTGGTCGTGGCCCCGGTCGCGGCGGCAGGCTGGTATCTGTACACCATCGCCAATGACCAATACGCCTCGACCGTGGGCTTCTCGGTGCGCTCCGAGGAGATCGCCAGCGCCCAAGACCTGCTGGGAGGCCTGTCGAGCCTGTCGGGATCAAGCTCTTCGGATACCGATATCCTTTACGAGTTCATCCAGAGCCAAGAGATGGTCGAGAAGATCAACAGCACGCTGGACCTGGGCGCCATCTTTTCGCGGCCTGAATATGACCCCGTCTTCGCCTATGACCCAACCGGCGATATCGAGGACCTGATGCAGTACTGGCCGCGCATGGTCCGGATCAACTATGACAGCGCCACCGGCCTGATCGAGCTGCGGGTACAGGCCTTCACCGCGCAGGACGCTCAGGATATCGCCCGCGCGATCGTCCGCGAATCAACCGAGCGCATCAACCGGCTCTCGGCCATCGCCCGGGAAGACACCACCCGCTATGCCAGGGCCGACCTTGAGATCGCACTGGAAAGACTAAAAAACGCGCGCGAGACTCTGACCCGGTTCCGCTCGGAGTCTCGCGTTGTGGATCCCAGCGTCGACCTGCAAGGTCAGGTTGGGCTCTTGAACTCGCTCGAAGAACAATTGGCCGAAGCGCAGATCGAAATGAACCTGCTGTTGCAGAACGCGCGCGAAGGTGATCCCCGGATGACCCAGACGCGACAAAGAATTGAGGTCATCGAAGCGCTGATCGAAGACGAACGCACCAAGTTCGGCATCGGTGGCGGAAGGAGCGGCGAGCAGGATTATTCCACGCTGGTCGGCGAGTTCGAGCGGATCACCGTAGATGTGGAATATGCCGAGGCCTCGTATCTTGCGGCCCTGTCCTCGCTGGATACCGCCACCGCCGAAGCGCAGCGCCAGAGCCGCTATCTGGCCACCTATATCGAACCGACGCTGGCCCAAAGCTCACGCTACCCGCAGCGTGAACTGATCCTGATAAGCGCCGCATTCCTGCTTTTGCTGAGCTGGGCGATCCTGGTTCTGATCTTCTACAGCCTGCGCGACCGCCAGTGACCCGATGATCGAGCTGCGCAATGTGTCCAAGACCTATCGTCTGAACGGCGTCCAGAAACAGGTCGCCCGCGATATCGACTTCACCTTCCCCACCGGGGAAAGAGTGGCCTTGCTGGGCCAGAACGGCGCAGGCAAGTCCACCATGCTCAAGATGATCGCCGGGACAATTGCCCCGGATAAGGGGCAGGTGGTGTCGACCGGCACTGTCTCATGGCCCGTCGGTTTTGCCGGCAGCTTTCACGGTGATATGACCGGCGCCCAGAACGTGCGCTTCACGGCCCGTGTCTATGGCGTCGATGTCGACGAGATGGTGCGGTTCTGCAACGACTTTGCCCAGATCGGGGCGCATTTTCAGCTGCCGGTGCGCAGCTATTCCTCGGGGATGAAAGCCCGGCTGGCGTTTGCCATGTCAATGGCCATTCCCTTTGACACCTACCTGATCGACGAGGTCACGGCGGTCGGGGATGCGGCGTTCCGTCTCAAAAGCGAGACAATCCTGAATGACCGGCTGAGCAAAAGCGGCACCATCATCGTGGCCCACTCTCCCAACCTTCTGAAGCGGCTCTGCCAGTCCGGCGTTGTCCTATTCAATGGCCGGTTCTTCTATTACGCACGCGTGCAGAAGGCGATCGAGCACCATGAATACCTGATGAAAGGTGTTCTGCCGCCATGGTTACGTTAAGAAAGACAGAACCGCAAAATCTTTCGCATGCGAAAGAAATGGGGGCCGACCAGACTCTATGACTGGCTCCGCAGCCAGTCCATAAGCCGGTCAATGAAGCCGCCATTCACGCCTTCCCCTTCCAGCTCGACCCTGCCATGCCGGGCGCTGATCCGAATTCCAGAGGCGATGAGAAATGGCTCGGGCATGTCATTTGATGCAACCTCAACCGGGTGATCTTTCTGCCGCTTTGATGTTGCAGAGGCTTGGCGCAAGGCATCCTCCAGACACTGACGTTCGGCGCCGGCGCTTGGTGCGTCCAATGCGGACAGGCGGGCGGTCAGCTGAGCGGTAAAACCTTCCTGTTCGATGATGGCTTTGGACAGCGCAAGCCCAAGACGCTCGGGAATGCGCGATGGATGATGCAGCACACCATCAAAGGCCTGGACCAGCGGGATAAATGATTTGACCTTTGATCGCTTGGCAAAGGATGCCGCCGAAAACAGACTCTGTAACGCTTGTTTTTCTGTTTCGAAGACCCCTGTTTCAACGGCACGCAGCGTGACACGCGCCCGTTCGTAAAAAGACAGATCGGCCCGGATCTCGTTTTCTTCGACCATCGCCACGTAGGCCGCGCTCTGATCCTCCGGGCGCCGCAACAAGGCCTTTACCTCAGCAAAGCGCGTGTCGCCGGTCTCGGCCTGCAGTTTGGTCAAAGCCTGCATCCGCCGCCACCCTGACAACAGCCCATAACGGCCTTGTCCGATATCCACGACCTCGATCGGCGTCTGCTGCCCCCGGGCCTGCAGGCTCTTGCACAGGGCGACCATATCCTCTTCGCCCCCCCCATCCGGCAAACGGTCGCGGATCAGGTAATCGGTCTGAAGGGCTTCAAGGGGCAGTGTCAGAACCATGCGCCCTTCTGTCCGGGCACTTTCCAATTCGCCGCGCACCTGTTCAAAGGCAGCCGCGGTAGCCGCATCCCCGGCCACAGTCGCGATTGGGGCCATCTGCGCAGACGACGGGGATCCCGCTGCTCCGGGCCCGGCGAGGAAATCGGCACGGGCCGGGCTTAGTCTTTTACGCTTGGCCATATCCTAAACTCCTTTGTCACAATCTGGTCGAGGCGGGTCAAAGCTTCGGGGCAAAAGCCCAAAATCCGGTCATCATTGCGTACGCAGCCGTGTCGACATCCCCATCAATCGCCCCTTGCATCCTGTTCTGCGCGGCGCCAGACGCCGACCAGAAGCCGCTTGAGCGCGGCATAGGTCTGGTCGAAGGTCTCGCGCCCCCGCACATAGGTCTCGCGGTTGAAATCCCGGTAATCTGCTTCGTAGATCCCGCTGGCCTGCTCTCCGGCTTGGCCGATCAGCGCGGTAAAGCCCTGTCTGTGCGGCGAGAGTGTATCACCGAGATAGGCCTGCATCAGCGCGCCCATTTCGGCCTGCTGGGTTGCATCAAACCGGGTGATGACAGCGCGGACTGCATCCCACTCAAAACGCAGTTCGGGGCGGCCCAATGCGCGCGCGGCCATATTCTCTCCGTCTTCGATCGACGCAAAGGTCGAATGCAGCATGTCAAAAAAGCGCCCCGTCGAGTCAAATTCGAGAAACGAAGCACCCAACGGGACCAGCAGAATATCCGCTGTCGCCAGCCCGTTGATCGTCAGATAACCGAGGGCAGGGGGCGTATCGATGAAGATCAGATCATAGTCCTGCAAGATCCCATCCGCTGCCAGCCGGTTTGCCAATGCATCCCATAGTTTCCAACTGCGTGCCTGCATCCGCCAGACCGGGATCTGAAACTCCGCCCAGTAGAGATTCAACTGCGCCCCGATCAGATCGATATTCGGCCAATGGGTCGATTGGATCACATCGCGTGCGGTCACCGTCAATGTCTCAGACAACGTGTCATCCAGCAACAGAGGGTCTTCCCCCCGCGCGATACGTGACTGGTTTTCTGTCTGCAAATGACTGGCATAGTGATGTGCCAACAAAGGAAAGACGGTCTGCCATTCATCTTCGACCGTGCCCCCGAAGATTGACGTCATGGAGCCCTGGCTGTCCAGATCAATGACCAGAACCTTATACCCATCCAATGCCGCAGACATCGCCAGATGCGCAGCGGTCGATGTCTTGCCAACGCCGCCTTTGAAATTCGCAACCGCAATCATCTTGGCTGGGAGGTCCTTAGGGCGGTAAGGGCGATATTCCTTCGCTTTAGACCCTTCAGAGGCGAAATACGTTCTGAGTGTGAGCACCTCGTCGAGGGTAAACCATTTGGCCCCGCCCGCAGTTTCGGAGCGCCCCTGGGGCAGATTTGGGTTTTGGCGCAGGACGCGCCGGAAATGCGCTTGTGCCACTGGAATAAGATATCGGGTGATTTCCCATGTTGAAAACAGGCGCAGGGTTTTCTGACCACTCCCATCATGCCCACGACTGGCAAGATCCTCGAGCCCGTTCGCACAAGCCGTGGCCATCTGGGCAAACTCATTCACTGTTATCGGTGCTGCCAGTTCTGAGAGTGCCCGATCTGGATCAATGTTGAAATATGGAGGAAGGCCTGTTTCGTCCACGATGGGATCATCCTCTATGTAACGTCTTTTCGCCAACATACCCCAAAAGACGCGACATGAAAGCTTTTTGATCACACGCCTCTGAAGCCACGCGTTTTTCTCAGTCGTTTTACGGTTCCTGATCTATTTGAAGGGACCAAACGGACTGAAAGTAAGGTTATATCGTAGTTATATACTGTTACGGGTTTCTGGCGTTTGTTTATTTTGTTTATTTTCAAGAGTTTCTGCAAAGAAATATAGAGACATATGATTCTGAAACCACGGATTGGCGATTCCGATCCCACTTATGGGTGACTCTGAAACCACGCCGCTTCGCATCCTTTTGGATTGCCCGGATGGCATGGCATAGACGTGGTCTGTGGATAACTTTACACTGGGTGTTACGGAAACCACCAAGCGGATTCGGGACAACCCGGGCAAACGCGAAACAGGCATAGTGCAGGACAGGTACCCATGGCGGCAGCGGGCGGGCTTTTGCCCGATCACCATCCCACCGCAGATTTCTTTGTTTGCGATATTTTCGATGCTTCGCCCAAGGATGACATGGGCAGCATGGAACACCCAATGTTTTCGCTGGCCACGCGTCCGGATCGGCGGATCCTCAGCTATGACCACAACGGGGTCTCAATCCAGGTGACGCCATCGGTACGCGGCCTGGCCACGATCCATGACAAGGACATCCTGATCTACTGTATCAGCCAGTTGATGGCGGCGATGAATGCAGGCCGGACGATCAGCAAGGTGGTGCATCTCAAGGCGCATGAGCTCATGGTGGCGGCCAATCGTGAAACCAGTGGAGACGGGTACAAGCGGCTGCGTGACGCTTTTGAGCGGTTGGCCGGCACACGGGTCACCACGAATTTCGAAACCGGTGGGCAAGAGATCACAACCGGGTTCGGTCTGATTGAAAGCTGGCAGATCGTGCGTCGGTCTCGTGGTGGACGGATGGCATCGGTCACCGTCACGCTGTCGGATTGGCTCTTTCGGGCCGTTGTGTCGAAGTCGGTTCTGACGCTCAGCCGTGATTATTTTCGCCTGCGCAAACCGTTGGAGCGGCGGATCTACGAACTGGCGCGCAAGCATTGCGGGCGTCAGCCTGAATGGATCGTGTCTGTGGACACGCTGCTTAAGAAATCCGGCTCTGCCAGCCCGCGCAGAGTGTTTCGCAAGATGCTGCGGGACATGATCGTCCAAGATCACCTTCCTGATTACATGATCACCGAAGATCCCGGGGATTTGATTCGCGTCACGCGTCGCGACCGGGTGATCGAGCCGACACGGCGCGCGCCGCTCCTGTCACCAGAGACGCTTGACGCGGCGCGCGATATGGCAGCCGGTCTGGATGTCTATGCGCTGCAGGCTGAATGGGAGGCGCATTGGCAGATGCGGGGTGCCCGACAATTAAGCAGCCCTGACACGGCTTTTCTGAGTTGGTTGGCAAAGCGGCTCAGCGCGGTCTAGCCGGGGGCATTTCTTCGGTGACAGTTTCTGTAGCGGGTGGTATGTAGCGGCGAAGATTTTTTAAGCGAGAAGATATCGTGATTATAGAACAGACCGCGCTGCCTGGAGTTCTGATGTTGGCCCCCGCCCGATTTGGAGATGACAGAGGTTTTTTTTCCGAAAGCTGGAACCGCAAACGTATGGAAGACAACGGGATCGAGATCGATTTCGTACAGGATAATCACTCGCTTTCCGCCCAGGTCGGCACTGTGCGTGGCCTGCATTTCCAATCTCCGCCCCATGCGCAGGCCAAGCTGGTGCGTTGTGGCAAAGGCGCGCTTTTTGACGTTGCGGTCGATATCCGCAAAGGCTCGCCCACCTATGGCCAGTGGATCGGCGAAGAGCTGACCTTTGAAAACGGCAAGCAGTTGCTTATTCCGGCAGGTTTTCTGCATGGCTTTGTCACCCGGACCCCCGGTACCGAGATCATCTACAAGTGCTCGGATTATTACGCCCCTGAATGCGGCGGTGCAGTGCGGTGGGACAGTTGTGGCATTGATTGGGGTTTTGACGGAACGCCCCTGCCGAGTGCCAAGGATGCCGAGGCACCGGCGCTGGCCGATTTTGACAGCCCGTTCGTCTGGGAAGGATAAGACCCATGAAACTTCTTGTGACCGGCGGGGCCGGATTCATCGGTTCGGCCGTGGCGCGGCTGGCGATTGCGCGGGGCCACGAGGTGGTGAACCTGGACGCGCTCACCTATGCGGCCTACCTGGACAATGTGGCTAGTGTGTCGGACAGTCCCCTTTACAGCTTTGAGCAGGCCGATATCCGCGATCGCGCGGCGTTGGACAGGGTCTTTGCCACGCATAAGCCGGATGCCGTCATGCATCTGGCCGCCGAAAGTCACGTGGACCGGTCGATCGACGGTCCGGGGGATTTCATCGAGACCAATATCACCGGCACCTACAACATGCTGGAAGCCGCCCGCAGTTACTGGGTGGGGCAGGGGCGCCCCGCGGGCTTTCGGTTCCACCATATCTCGACCGACGAGGTCTATGGCTCTTTGCCCAATGACCCCGAGGTGATGTTTACCGAAGACACAGCCTATGATCCGCGCTCGCCCTATTCAGCCTCCAAGGCGGCCAGTGATCACCTGGTGCGCGCCTGGCACGAGACCTATGGCCTGCCGGTGGTGCTGACGAATTGTTCGAACAATTACGGACCGTTCCATTTCC
>CBDAQR010000006.1:0-12437 GCA_965199055.1 Halieaceae bacterium | reverse complement strand
GGACGGTAAGGCCACACGCGAAAAGGCCGTGTTTCGTTGTGCTTCTGTCTGGGAGGTTTGGGACAAAGAGCGCCTAAAGGTTGTCTACGTTGCAGACTCCTTCGACGCTGGGCCACTGGCAGTTATCGAGGACCCGCTTCGCCTGGGTGACTTCTTCCCGTTGCCTCGTCCGCTTCAGGTGCTCAATCAGCCAGGCACGATGGTGCCGATCGTTCCGTATTCCATTTACGAGAAGCAAGCGAAGGAACTGGACAAGATATCGGCGCGCATTCTGGCGCTGGTTGAAATGGCCAAGTTTCGCGGTGTTCGAGCTGCCGAATTGGCAGAGCTGGATGGCCTCGAAAACTTGGATGACGGACAATTCACGCCGTCCAGCGAAGCCATGGCGCTCATCAATAACGGCGGTTCGCTTGATCGCTCCATTTGGGTAATGCCACTAGGTGAGGTTATCACCGTCATTCAGACGCTCATTGACCAGCGCGAACGCATCAAGGCCACCATCTTCGAACTGATGGGCATCGCAGACATTATGCGCGGTGCTTCAGCAGCAACTGAAACCCTGGGTGCTCAGAAGCTCAAAGCCCAATGGGGCAGCCTGAAAATCCAGATATGGCAGAACGAGGTTCAACGCTTCTGGCGTGACTTGTTCCGTATCAAGGCCGAAATCATGGCCGAGCATTTCCAGCCGGATACGCTCTTGGCAATCTCAGGTGAGAAACCACCAACACCGCCACAGGTGAACCCACAGGACCCGAACGCTCAACAGGCATTGCAGAAATACGAGCAAGAGAAGCAGGCTCACGAACAGCTCATGAGCCAAGTTTTCGAACTGCTCAAAAGCGATATCCATCGCCGGTATCTTATCGACATCGAGACGGACAGCACCATTCAGGCCGACAGAACCCGCGACCAGAGCGAATGGAATGATTTCCTGACAGCTTCGGCACAGTTCGCACAGATATTCGGCCCGATGGTTCAGCAGGGCATGGTGCCGGCGGAACTGCCTATTGCGCTGTACCAGTCGTATTCGTCACGCTTCAAAGTCGGCAAGCAGGTTGAGGACTTGTTGGCGAAGTTCAGCGAAATGGCAGGGCCTTTGGCACAGCAACAGCAGCAGAGCCAGATGCAGGCCAAGCAGCAAGAGAACGAACAGCGCGAGCTGCAGAAGCACTCAGTCACGTTGGATCTTCAGAAGAAGCAACAGGACGTGGCCAAGGCTGGCGAGGAAGTCATCGGACAGAAAATCGAGAACCAACAGGCCGCACAGTTCGGTATTCGGCCAGGGTTCGTCTCATGACAGTCTTCGTCCATCGCAATGGCCAACTTGTCAATAAGGCCACCGGCGAGCCCATGCTGACAGAAGAACAGCGCAATGCACTGTCGCCATGCCACGTGTGGTATCCGACATTGAGCCGTACAAGTCGCCGCTCGGAAATTACATGGTCGACGGCAATACAGCCCGTCGCGAAGACCTGAAGCGTAATGGGTGTCGTGAAGTGGACCCATCCGAATACGAACCGGTTTTCAGAAACCCGAGGCTTGAGGAGCGCTACACTGCCAAGGCCAGACGACGCTAGCCCAGTCAAATTCTTGAAACGAAGTCCATCACTCATTCTTTGTTTGGTTGCTGCAAACGCAGCAGCAAGGTTCGCTATCTGTCTCGGTTCCGAGTTCGGTCATTGCATGCACGAACATCGTGAACCCAAGAATAATGATGGCGGTAAAAAGCAAACCCGAATGCCAGCGACCCAGGTGACGAATAGCGCCGTCTAACTCGCCATCTCGATCTTGTGGTAGGTGAAGCGCGCGGGTGGCAGCAGCAAAAAGTGCAATCGCCAATAGCAGTGAGACGGCAAACAATACAAGAAGAGCAAGGAGCACAAAAATCGGGAATCCCTGTTTGAACTCCGGAAGTCGCTCAAAGGTGTAAATCAAACCTGCAGTAGCAAGCGCCAGCGTGTATTTATTGAAATCTATAAGGGCTTTGTAGTTCACTTTCGTCACTCTGCGCAATACGGGCAGATGCTGAGTACTGTCGTGCTAAACTTCCTGTGCAAATCCGATTTCGATCGTATTGCAACCCCTATGGCAATCATAGCGTTGCGAACATCGGACTTCGTGATTTTAGTTACCGTGCTGCCATCCAATATTCGCGAGATATATGACTCAGCTAACCCGCGATAGAAGATCTCCTCTAAATCGTAAACTTGGTAGGGTTGGAACGGCAGCGCACTGAAATCAATTCTCGACATTGGTAGAAGCGCATTTGAGGCGAGTTCTACACTGTCGACAGTGATAGATATGCCCTTAAGCTGAAGTGGTCTATCCGTATATTTTTCCTTGAGAAAATAGTTCGCCGCGCGAACGAATTCTTCTCTTTCAAAGTTTGGGGTATCCATAACCAAGGCATCCTGCATGCTTATTTACGTGGATAAACAATATCCTCGAATTTGTTATCCGGAAAGTCTGTAAAGTACCAAAACCCAACAGGAAGTATCAATCATGAGCGAAACCAACGTGGCAGAAGCCGCGAACGATACCGCTACGCCCGCCGTAGAAGCTCAGCCAGAGGCAAACGAAGCTCCGGCGACCGAAGACGGCAAGATGGACCTTGACGCCGTCCTGGACGCGAAATTCGATGAAATGAATGCACCCGAGGAAACTGGCGCAGAGGCTAAGGCCGATGATGCGACGGTCGAGGGTGAAACGAATTCGTCACCGGAAGGTGATGGAGGGAATACCGACCAGCCCACGGATGCCGGAGGCGAACAGTCCGAAGTGACTGCCATCGCATTGCCGGTAACCTGGTCGAAAGAAATGGCCGAGCCATGGGCCACTCTGGATCCGCAGATACAAGAGTACGTATCCCAGCGTGAACTGGAGACCCAGCAAAGCCTTTCTAAGCAGGGCAATGAACTCGCTAAGGCACGTCCCATTGTTGAGGTGGTCCAGCGATACCAGCAGAATTTTGATAGGCAGGGTGTGACGTTCGAACAGGGGCTTGTTTCTCTGATGAACGCTCAAACCATGCTTGAGCAGAATCCACTGCAAGGCATCGCCAAGATTGCCGAGACGTTTGGCATCGACTTACCGCGAGCTTTTGGGCCAGAAGCGCAGCTACTGGACCCAGCAACGAGACAGCTTCTTGAGTCCAACCGGCTCCTGCAAGCTCAAGTTCAAAACTCGCAACGAGATCAGCACGCGCAACGCATAGCAGCGGAGCGTGCAGCAGAAGAGCAGGCGAACAGCCAAATTGCCGAATGGCTGGAGAGTGGTGACAAACCGTATTTCGACAAAGTCGAAGCGGCCATGGTTACCTTGATCCAAACCAATCAGGCATCGGACTTGGATGCGGCCTACGACATGGCCTGTCATGCAGACCCTGCCATCCGCGCCGAATTGTTGGAAGCCCAACGCGCAGCAGAGCAAGCCAAGGCAGACGAGGAAGCACGCAAGAAGGCTCAGGACGAGCAGCTTGCAGCAGCCCGAGCAGCCAAGGAAGCGAAGCGCAAGGCATCAACGAACGGCGGGAACAGGGCGAACATGACGACAGTCCCAGGCGCATTTCTGGACGATGATGCTATGGCAGCTCGGTTTGATCAGATCGTTGCGGGGTAGCCCACAGAAAGGTTAATCCATGGCTTCCCCAAACTCTGTGTTCACGGAGCTGGTGACTACCACGCTTCGCGATCACCCAACGGCAATTGCCGACAACGTCTCAGGTCACAATGCGCTCTATCGGCGCATGAAGGACAAGAAGCGTATCACCAAGTACACGGGCGGCGGTTACGAAATCGTCGAACCGCTCGACTACGAAGAAAACGGCACGTTCCAACGGTACAGCGGTTACGACACGCTGAACATCGGTCAGTCCGACGTTCTGTCAGCCGCCAAGTATGACTGGGTGCAGTCGGCAGTTTCAGTGGTCGCATCCGGCCGCGAACTGCGGATGAACAACGGCAAGTCGGCGCTCATCAACTTGGTGAAAGCTCGCATGAAGAATGCGATGCGAACAGCCGCGAACAAGATGTCCCTGGATATCTATTCGTCTGGCTCTCTGTCGAACCAGATGGGCGGTCTCGCGCACATCATCCAGTCGGCAGGTACTGGCACGGTTGGCGGCATTAATTCGTCGACATACACGTTCTGGCAGAACCAGTTCAAAGAGCTTGATGGAACCGGCACATACGCTGACATCAAGGCCGACATGCTGGACCTCTACCTTGCGTGTACACGTGGCACAGATCAGCCCGACATCCTCGTCTCTACCCGGGATTTGTACTCCGCATATTGGGACGCGCTGACTGACATCCAGCGCTACACCAAGGAAGACAATCCCGACACCTTCAAGTCGCTCAAGTTCAATGGCGCCGATGTCGTTTACGACAACAACGACAACTTCGGAGCCACGGCTGAAAAGATGTACTTCCTCAACACGGACTATCTGTCGTTGAGAGTGCATCCGGACGCCGACTGGACGCCGACCGACAAGAAAATCTCCATCAACCAGGACGCCGAAGTCGTGACCCTGCTCTGGATGGGACAGATGTGTTGTTCGAACCGCTCGCTTCAGGGCGTGCTGATCGACGAATCCTAAGTCGGAAAGGAGCAACAGCTATGACGACTATCGGACAGGGCAATGATATTGCCCTCACTTCGCTCAATGAAGGCCGCGGCCACGCACTTGGTGACGTGATCCAGGGCGCGGGCGGAAAGTGGTACAAGTTTGTTCAGTACAAGGAAGGTGCAGCAGCCACCGCCGGCGTGGCCGGCGAGGTTTGCTACTACTACACCTTGGACGGATACAAGAACAATCAGGTGACTTCCGACCTCTCAGACTCGGTGGAAATCGGGGCCGGTGTTCTGCTGTCTTCGCCAAGCGAGGATGAATATTGTTGGATTCAAATCAAGGGCCCGGCAACGCTCACTATCGCGCTCACGGCGGGGGCTGACGGAGATCCGTTGACGCCGACCGGTTCGACCGACGGCACTCTGGACGTTACATTTGCCGTCACTGACCACGTCTGCGCCTATGCAGGCGACATCTCAGACCGGGAAATCATCTGCGACTTCCCGCTCTAACCAACTGGCGGGGGCTTCGGCCCCCGTTTTCCTTTTGTGACCAAACAGGCTCTGCCTGCCATTGGAGAAACGCATGTACATGGACACAAACAACATCCGAAACGAGGATGTCTACAAGGGCACTGAATTTGAGGAGCGTCCTGCAATCGGGCTGTTTCGGTTCTGGACAGAGACGAAAATTGACTTGGACTCCGGCGACCCCAAAGACGTCGATTTCGTCGAATGGACTCGCATCGGCGACCGGAATGAACCGAAAACGACAGAGAAAATCGCCCGCCTGAAAGGCAACCCTGTTCGCGGCCGTCCTCCAATGCCTGAATGGGCGGTTGTGGAGCCTCACTACGAGGGTTGGAAACTGGGCAAGGAACGCGCCGAAGACGGCACCTCCTTCGACGAGTGGAAGGGCGTTGACACCCAACTGGTTCGCATTCTCGAAGAGCTCAAAATCTACACCGTGGAAGCCTTTTGCGCGGTTCCCAGCCATCAGGTTGGCGGCATCAAGTATCCGAACGTGTCTCGCTGGCAGGAGCTTGCGGAGAAGTTCATCGAGGAGCGTGCTGGCAGCGCCGAACTCCGCGAAGAAAACGCCGTGATGCGTGAACAGCTTCTGGCGATGCAAGAGCGCCTAGAGGCCATGGAGCGCGAGAAGGCACCGCTCAGCCAGGGCGAATCAGCGCCGGCCAAACGCAAGCCTGGGCGGCCAGCCAAGCAGGAAACGCAGGCGGCCTAAATGACGCTCTTAACCATCGTTCAAGACGCAGCAAGGGGCATCGGCCTTCCGGTGCCGCCGACTGTTATCGGGAACAACGATAACAATGTTGCGCGCCTTCTGCGGTTCGTTACGCAGGAGGGCAACGAACTTATCGATGGTTTCGACTGGACTGTTTTGCATAAGGAGAAGACATTTTCGGCGCCCCCGTGCCACTCCGAAGTGCACCAGCGAAAACGGCAGCGTGATGAGCGTTCTTCCTTGCGGGCGGGCCAGGCGATGGCGAGAATCTTGTAAAAGGAGATTCGCCTATGCCTCGCGGCTACCATCACCTGACCCAAGATGAACGTTGCCAGATTTGGGGGCTGAAGAAAAGCGGCCTCTCGCAGAGAGACATTGGGCGTGAGCTCGGACGCCATCACACGACAATCCGTCGAGAGATGCAGCGCAACAGCGGCGGCCGTGGCTACCGGTACAAACAGGCTCATAACAAGGCAACAGAACGCCGCCACAGGGCGTCATCGGTGCCGAGGAAGATGACACCCGCCCTATGGCAATTGGTCGAGGAGAAGTTGGCAGCTGGCTGGAGCCCCGAGCAAATTTCGGGTCGGCTGCTTCTGGAAGGCCAAGTCATGGTGGGGCGGATGCGGATCTACGAATACGTCCGCACGGACCGCAAGGCTGGTGGCAGCCTATACAAGCTGCTGCGGCGGCGGGGAAAGAAACCGAACTGGCGCGGCGGCCGCCACGCCGGGCGGGGACGCATTCCCGGTCGTGTCGATATCAGTGAGCGGCCTGCGATCGTCGAACAGAAGTCGCGGATCGGTGACTGGGAGGCGGACACGATTGTCGGTGCAGGTCAAAGCGGCGCAGTGGCTTCGGTGGTGGACCGCGCTTCGAAGATGACCCGCTTGGCAAGGGTCGACAGGAAAACGGCTGAAGAGGTCGGAGCTGCGCTCATACGCCGGCTGGAGGGGGATCGGCACCTGGTTCACACGATCACTGCGGACAATGGCAAGGAATTCGCAGGCCACAGCAGCCTATCCAAGGCGCTTGATGCCAAGTTCTATTTTGCCCGGCCTTACCACTCATGGGAGCGCGGACTGAACGAACACACCAACGGGCTGGTTCGCCAGTATCTGCCGAAAGGCACGGATTTCCGGTCTGTGACCGATGCCGAGGTCCAGGCGGTGGAGGATCTACTCAACTCACGGCCGCGCAAGGCACTCGGGTTCCGGACGCCGGAGGAGGTCTTCAGAGATGCGCAGGCACCGCCATGATCGCTCTCAAACCTGGGATGCGCAGAGTGCGAAATCTCTCTTCGGCACGGCCTGTTCGGAGAGGCGATTGCGCATGTGCGCAATTCTGCTGTAGGGGTATTGGTAACGGCGATTCAAGTCATCGCAGGCTCCGCCTGTCGAAATTTTCACCGCCAGGCCCTTTTTTCATTCGGGCTTGCGCCCTCATTTCAAAAAGGGCCTGGCGGTGGTGCACCTCGGAGCGGAAACGGGGGCGGTAGCGCAGGAAGTGCAAACCAACCAAGTGCCGACCGACTTCAAACGCTTCATCAACCACACATTCTAGTCGAGTAGGCACGATGGATTGCTCCATCGCGCCTCTCACAGAACCGGACATGCGGACCACGCATCCGGCTCTTTGGATTGGTCCATCAAAATGCCAGCTCAAGCTGGGCAGATACCTGCGGGGTGTTAAGTTCCTCCCATCGGGTCTTCAGCGATACCAGTCGTCCTGTGAACCAGGAAACCGGATAGGCCCGCGTCATGCCCGGACGGTTGGACTGGTGCCAGACACCCCGGCCGCAATACGCGGCGCTGGCGGCAGCCCTGCGGCTCGCCCCCATTGCCAAAAGATGCCGGAGAAGGAAGCGGGGTCGCTTCTTCTGACGCACGATGATCGCTCTCAACCGACGGCGGATATGGGCGTCGAATACACGCAATCGCTCGACACCCTCTTCCGTGCAAAGCCGGAAGTGCGCCATCCACCCGTTGAAGTAGCGGCTGAGACCCGCCATACACGATGAGAGCGAGCGCCCCCAATTGGTGGGCGTCATCTCTCGGATGGTAGCCGCCAGTCGCCGCTCCGTTTCTTGGGAGAGAAGGACACCGATCCCCCCATCTTCGCGAAGCAGAAAGCGGAACCCAAGGAAGTGCACCTCGCCTGGATGACGTACAGCGCTCTTCTTCCGGTTGACCGGGAGCCGCATGCGGCCCTCAAGAAACCGGGTGATCGAGGCCATCACGCGATCACCGGCGCGGGCGCTACGGACGAACACATAACAGTCGTCCGCATACCGCACAAACCGGTGTCCCCGCCGCGCCAATTCCTGATCCAGTTCGTCAAGGACAATACAGGACAGGAACGGCGAGAGCGGGCCTCCTTGCGGGGTGCCTTCCAAGGGTTTGATCCTCGTGCCGTCCGGCATCACGACCTTTGCTTGCAGCATCCGACGCACCAAACCAATCACCCGACGATCCGCAACCTTCCTGGCCATGCGGTCAAGAAGGCGCTGATGATGGACACGATCGAAAAATTTCTCCAGATCGAGGTCCACGATCGTTCGGTGGCCAGCTTCAAGATGTGCCTTTGCTTCTGCAATGGCCGTTGCTGCACCGCGCTTGGGACGGAAGCCGTGGCTGCTTGGATGAAAGCTTGGCTCGAACACAGGCTCCAGAACCTGAAGCGTGGCTTGTTGCACAACCCTGTCGATCACGTTCGGAATGCCGAGACCCCGTTGCCCGCCTCCGGGCTTGGGGATGTAAACCCGGAGGATGTCTCCGGGCCGATATCGGCCTTCCAGCAGGTCACAGCGCAAACGGCGGATAAGCTTTGGCGCAATGGCCTCTGCCTCTTCGACCGTCTGCCCATCAACGCCCGGTGCGCCCTTGTTACGCACTACGTTGACAAGCGCCGAAGCTAGATTTGCCTCCGACGCGATGTCTTCCAGCAGGTGATCGCTATCACCTGCCCCGGCAACGGTTCCTGACGATCTCTTGCTTCTGGCTTTGTGCAGCAGAAACGCGCGACCGGCGGATACGTCCGAGGCCCCGTCGCTTCCGCCCCCGGATGGGCTGTCGGCGAACGCCAGTTTCAATTGATGTTGGACCGTTCTTCTCAATCCATCTCTCCCTTTGCTCTGCCGACTTTCACCGGCTTCCTCGCTCGTATGGAGAGATCCGACTTCTGGGCAAACATCGACCGGTCGTCGTTGCCTCCTCCCGGTCTACCGTCGCTGTGCAAGGCACAGACCACGGACCTGCCCAGACCTCCCCGGGTAAGAACACTGAATGTCCCGCCGCCGCCGCTCCGATTACCGCCTCAGCCTCGGTTGGATTTTGGGCGTCACGTTCATTGGCACGCTCACCCGGCTGAAACTGCCTCAATGGAGTTCACTTTCGTTCGGTGCTGCGGTTTGCCTCCGGCTTCCTCCCCACACGACCTCGCAGCGGAAGCTGAGCCGTCTCGCGACGGATCATGCTACGTGCAGTTGCCTTCGGCTCACGGTTGCTACCAACTCGCCCCGTAAAGGACTTTCACCTCCAATCCAGTGCCCATGCCGGGCACACCAATCGAACTCGTAAGCGCGAGGTTGTCGGGCCGATGACACCGCAGGAGTGGCAGGAGCAAGCGAGCCTCACAGCAACCGTGGTTGTCGATGCGTTTCGCTTCAGCGGAAACAACATCCGCATCATTCCAGATCCAACTGTGAACGATAGCATGGTGTTTGAGTACATCAGCAAGTTCTGGGTCGATACAGCTACGGTGGATGGCACCGCAGACGCGAGCACTTTCACAAATAATGCGGATGAAGTCGTGTTTGACGAGGAGCTTCTAACTCTGGGAGCCATCTGGCGATACAAGGCGTCGAAAGGCTTCGACTATGCAGAAGAGTTCCGTTCCTACGAGATTAAGAAGGCGCGCGCTCAGGGAGACGACGGCGGCAACCGTGTCATGAACTTGGGCAAAGGCTCGCTTCGCCGTCGCCCGCTTGTGCCACAGGCTCAAGAAGGTTCCTGGAACCTGAGCTGATGCTCCAGCCTCTTCGAGACAAAAACAGACGCGGTGCCGTTGCTCGCGTCAAAGGCATCACTGCGCCATGGCGTGGCCTGAATACGAGCTATTGTCAAATCTGGTGTCCAAGCGCTCCTCATGCGGCGGCTTGATCCTGGTTTGATGTCTTGATGCCGTTGACGAAATTGACGCCCTGGAAGACCTCGGCGAGGTGAGCAAAGCCGCGCAGTTTGCGCCAGCTTTTTTCTGCGCATTGGCCGAGCTTGAACATCATGTGCAGCAGGCCGTCGCGGCTGAGGCAGCCTTTGGTCCGTTTGGTCCGGTGACGGATGGTGGCAAAGGCGCTTTCGATCGGGTTTGACGTGCGAATGCTCTGCCAATGCTGAGCCGGGAAGTCGTAGAAGGTCAGCAATTCGTCGCGGTCCTTGATCAGACATTCGGTGGCCTTGGGGTATTTTGCCTCGAAGGTCTTGATGAACAGATCGAATGCCTCGTGCGCGTCCGCGCGTGTCTCGGCCTGCCAAATGTCGTGCAGCATCTTCTTGGCCTTGGGCTGGGTCCGCTTGGGGAGGTAGTTCAGCACGTTGCCGGTCTTATGCACCCAGCACCGCTGTTGGCACGTCGTCGGAAAAACCTCCTCCAACGCGGCCCAGAACCCCATGGCCCCGTCGCCGGTGGCCAATTTCGGAGCGGCGAGCCCACGTGCCTTGAGGCCGAGAAGCACTTCGCGCCAGCTTTGCGTGCTTTCGCGAACACCGTCTTCGATGGCAAGAAAATGCTTCTCGCCCCGTGCGTTAACGCCAATGACAACGAGCACGCAGAGCCGGTCATCAGAGCCGCGCAACACGCTGTAAATGCCATCCGCCCAGACATAGACCCATTCGTCTCGGCTCAGATCGGCCTTGCGCCAGTCGTCGTACTCTGCTGCCCATTGGCTCTTCAGGCGCGAAATGGTCTTGGCAGAAAATCCGGTGGCCTCAGGGCCAAGTAGCATTTTGAGCGCCGCGCCCATTTCGCCCGTGGAGATGCCCTTCAGATACAGCCAGGGCAGTGCGACTTCGATGGATTTAGCCTTGCGCACGTAGGGCGGCACAAGGGCAGAGCGGAACGTAACAGGCTTGCCGTCCTTCGCTCGGACCTTCGGGACTTTGACCGTGACTGGCCCGATCCCGGTTTGAACGGCGCGCTCTGGATGGTAGCCACTGCCAACAACAGCCGAGCGGCCATCGGTTGTTCGCCGTTCTGCAAATTCAGCGAGAAAGGCGTCGCGCTCAGCCTCGATGGCTGCCTGCAGCAAATCCCGAGCGCCCTTGCGCAGAAGATCAGTCAGTGGGTCTGTGACCGCATCTCGACCAGTGAAATCAATGATGGTAGCGTCGTGCATGGTGGTGCGTCCTTGAACGGTTGGCTGGATGTTTGGCAACGCCATTCCAACCAGATGCACCGCCGTCATTCAAATCGCCCGGACACCAGATTCACTCATAGCTCGCTACGCATTGGTGTGGCTGCAAACCCTGCGGACAGAATAAACGCAGTCAGGAAGCTCCTGCCGGCTGTGCATTTCAACGACACCGGAAGGGTGCAAGTAGGACTTCAACGGCTACGTCGATATTCGCGTAAGTGGAACGACTCCATGCAGACGTACACCACGCCACTGCATGACGAGAATTCGCACGCGGCCGATGCTTTTGGTGAGTTCGCAATCAACTGCGGCATCAAGCCAAAAGAGCCTGAGAAGAAGCCAGAGCCAAAATGGCCAGTCAAAGCTGAAGACGGCCAAATGGCTGCACGATTGCCGAGCGCCAAAGAGATAATCGACGGGTTCAAGAGGAAGCAGCGATGACAGAGGTTATGCATGTCTGAACGCGCTGACGGAACCTATGAAAGCCTGGGCGATATCAAGACGCCCGGCGAACTGCGAACCTTCTATCTCGACAGTATCACGGCCGCGTCCGATGAAGAGAAGAAATGGCGCGATAAAGCTGCTGAGACGTGGAAGGTATACACAGGCGAGCAGGGTGGTGCATTCAACATTCTGCACTCGAACACTGAGACGATTGTCCCGGCCGTTTTCAACAGCCTGCCAGTCCCAGACATTCGCACACGGTTCAATGACAGAGACGAGGTTGCACGTCGCGGTGCTCAAATGCTTGAGCGTGGCCTTGCCTATGAGCTGGACGAATACGACGCGCAGGAGATAGCCGAGAAGGCCATTCGGGATTTCACGGTGACGGGCCGAGGTGTTGTTCGGGTTATCTATGACCCGCTGTTTGATACGCGACCTGCGATGGACAACGGGAAGTTTCCCTTGCCGGTTATGGACGATGCCGGCGAACCCGTCATGGAAGAATATCTGGCCTGGGAAAAGGTCAAATGCGAATTCGTTCCCTATGACAGGTTTCGTCGCGGTCCTGGCGTGTGTTGGGAACAAGTTGGCTGGGTAGCCTTTCAGAAGTTCTTCACCAAGGACGAATTGCGCGACTTGGTTCTGAAGGACGACAAGCTCCAGGCTCTTCCAGAGCAAGAGCGCATACAGAAGGCAGCGGCAATCGTCAGTGAGGTGTCGCTGGACTGCTCAACCAACGGCAAAGCCGAAGAGAAGGACGGTAAGGCCACA
>CBDAQR010000005.1:0-18616 GCA_965199055.1 Halieaceae bacterium | reverse complement strand
GATCTCGGGGAACAATGGAACCGCGGATCGATATAGTTCATCCGCCAAATGCTCTACTTGATTCCAATCGTCTCTGTTCTTCAATTGAAACAGAGCTTCGCCGACTTCCGTACGGGTAGTGTCGAACTGCATATGGCCATATTCGTTGGGTCCTATCGGAACACTTCTTATCGTGTGCTTATCTAACGCGACCCCCGAAACCCAATTTCCATCAAGCGGCTTCAATGACGTTTCCAAAACATCTCTCCTCTAGCCATTGCAACCCACGATATAGTAGCTGCCGCAAATTCTTGCAATAATCCACCGACGGAGACAGTAATTCTAATTTTGGGCCTCTATTTCTATTACTGGACCTACACGGGTTTGCTGGAAAACAGCCAACAGCACCTAGCTGCAGGATTCCGCCGGTCGGGCTCCAACAGGATCAACTCGTCGAAGCCTAGCTCGACCTTGCGTAGTGTGAACGACATCCAGGCCCCGATCGCCAAGAATAGAAGATCCTGCATGTCTGCGGCGAATGTGGCTAGCTTGGTCGAGGTACCATTGCGCACTGTGCCGAAAGTGGTCTCGCCCCAGTATTTGGCCCAAGGGGCTCGACGTTACGTATTTGGGCTTTTATCGGAACGTGTGAGGAACGATTTGCGTTTGTGCTCGTGGAATCGATAACGCCGGCATCTGTCGCGATCTGTTGATTTCCAACGCATGCAGCTTGACGCGAGATAAGGCGCGCCGTCATTTTGAGTACACCCACAGCGGCGGATCGCGTGAACACCGAAAAGCGCTGTTTCGCTGTATATTTTGGGTCGTCGAGTAGGCACGATGGATTGCTCCATCGCGCCTCTCACAGAACCGGACATGCGGACCACGCATCCGGCTCTTTGGATTGGTCCATCAAAATGCCAGCTCAAGCTGGGCAGATACCTGCGGGGTGTTAAGTTCCTCCCATCGGGTCTTCAGCGATACCAGTCGTCCTGTGAACCAGGAAACCGGATAGGCCCGCGTCATGCCCGGACGGTTGGACTGGTGCCAGACACCCCGGCCGCAATACGCGGCGCTGGCGGCAGCCCTGCGGCTCGCCCCCATTGCCAAAAGATGCCGGAGAAGGAAGCGGGGTCGCTTCTTCTGACGCACGATGATCGCTCTCAACCGACGGCGGATATGGGCGTCGAATACACGCAATCGCTCGACACCCTCTTCCGTGCAAAGCCGGAAGTGCGCCATCCACCCGTTGAAGTAGCGGCTGAGACCCGCCATACACGATGAGAGCGAGCGCCCCCAATTGGTGGGCGTCATCTCTCGGATGGTAGCCGCCAGTCGCCGCTCCGTTTCTTGGGAGAGAAGGACACCGATCCCCCCATCTTCGCGAAGCAGAAAGCGGAACCCAAGGAAGTGCACCTCGCCTGGATGACGTACAGCGCTCTTCTTCCGGTTGACCGGGAGCCGCATGCGGCCCTCAAGAAACCGGGTGATCGAGGCCATCACGCGATCACCGGCGCGGGCGCTACGGACGAACACATAACAGTCGTCCGCATACCGCACAAACCGGTGTCCCCGCCGCGCCAATTCCTGATCCAGTTCGTCAAGGACAATACAGGACAGGAACGGCGAGAGCGGGCCTCCTTGCGGGGTGCCTTCCAAGGGTTTGATCCTCGTGCCGTCCGGCATCACGACCTTTGCTTGCAGCATCCGACGCACCAAACCAATCACCCGACGATCCGCAACCTTCCTGGCCATGCGGTCAAGAAGGCGCTGATGATGGACACGATCGAAAAATTTCTCCAGATCGAGGTCCACGATCGTTCGGTGGCCAGCTTCAAGATGTGCCTTTGCTTCTGCAATGGCCGTTGCTGCACCGCGCTTGGGACGGAAGCCGTGGCTGCTTGGATGAAAGCTTGGCTCGAACACAGGCTCCAGAACCTGAAGCGTGGCTTGTTGCACAACCCTGTCGATCACGTTCGGAATGCCGAGACCCCGTTGCCCGCCTCCGGGCTTGGGGATGTAAACCCGGAGGATGTCTCCGGGCCGATATCGGCCTTCCAGCAGGTCACAGCGCAAACGGCGGATAAGCTTTGGCGCAATGGCCTCTGCCTCTTCGACCGTCTGCCCATCAACGCCCGGTGCGCCCTTGTTACGCACTACGTTGACAAGCGCCGAAGCTAGATTTGCCTCCGACGCGATGTCTTCCAGCAGGTGATCGCTATCACCTGCCCCGGCAACGGTTCCTGACGATCTCTTGCTTCTGGCTTTGTGCAGCAGAAACGCGCGACCGGCGGATACGTCCGAGGCCCCGTCGCTTCCGCCCCCGGATGGGCTGTCGGCGAACGCCAGTTTCAATTGATGTTGGACCGTTCTTCTCAATCCATCTCTCCCTTTGCTCTGCCGACTTTCACCGGCTTCCTCGCTCGTATGGAGAGATCCGACTTCTGGGCAAACATCGACCGGTCGTCGTTGCCTCCTCCCGGTCTACCGTCGCTGTGCAAGGCACAGACCACGGACCTGCCCAGACCTCCCCGGGTAAGAACACTGAATGTCCCGCCGCCGCCGCTCCGATTACCGCCTCAGCCTCGGTTGGATTTTGGGCGTCACGTTCATTGGCACGCTCACCCGGCTGAAACTGCCTCAATGGAGTTCACTTTCGTTCGGTGCTGCGGTTTGCCTCCGGCTTCCTCCCCACACGACCTCGCAGCGGAAGCTGAGCCGTCTCGCGACGGATCATGCTACGTGCAGTTGCCTTCGGCTCACGGTTGCTACCAACTCGCCCCGTAAAGGACTTTCACCTCCAATCCAGTGCCCATGCCGGGCACACCAAATCGCGCAGTCCTCGTAACACTGGGTGTCGCCTTAACTCGTAAGAGTAGGTGTCGCTTGACACGAGACGCTGCGCAATGTCTGGGTCGCCGAGAACGAGGTGTATCTGGGACGCGATCTTGAGGCGCTAGCGCAGGCCCTTGGTGCCCCTGAAACGCCTTACAATTACCGTCAGAACTACCCGATTGCCCGGTTAGCGGCGGTCGAGTTGTTCGCTCAGGGTTCTGGTTCGTGGTTGCATGATCTCTTTTCGGCCGGCTCTGGCGGCATGTGCCACTTGCCGATTGCATCCATGGCGGATCGTGCCAGCGATATCGCCAACTACCTGCCGCCAATGCCTGCATTCGATGCCGAACAGACGGCCATGGATGCTTATCGCAGCCTCGGGGCGATGGTGCTTCTCGACATCGAATACTGGAAAGGCGAACCGGAGAAACGGATTGAAGATTACTATTCTGGCCTTCTCCATCATTTGCGAGCAAGAACCGCTTATGTAGGATTGGATCGGTCCCACAAACCCATCGGATATTCGACTTGGACCGAAACTGCAGGTGAAAGTGTAACGCTAACGCGTCAAGCGGCGCCCTTTGGTGATCATCTCGCGTTACAACGAGCACTTGAGCGGCATCTTGGTCGTCGGGCGGGCGTTTCGGCCCTTCATGACCGAAGCGCAAGACAGGAGCAGGCGGCATGGTGAATATCGACTATTACGCCAGCACGGGTTATGCGCTTGAGCTACTCGCTCGGTCCGAATACCATCGTCAGTTCAAGCTGGGCGATTATTTTCGCGTCGAGATCCTGCCGGCGCTCTGGTGCGGACAAGCCCGCTTCTACCTGACTGACGGCGGCATGCCCACGGCGCTGGTTACCTGGGCGTGGCTCTCCCAGGATGTTGAGCACGATGTTCATACCACAGGGCGTGCACTGACCCAGGGGGAATGGGCCTGTGGCGACCGGTTGTTCTTCAACGATTGGATCACACCTTACGCCAACATCCGTGAAGTGTTGCACGACATGACACACAACATCTTCCCCGACGAGGTAGCTACCAGTCTACGCCGCCACCGCGACGGCTCAACCCGCTCCGTCAATCGCTGGACCGGTGTAAACCGGCGGAAAGCGCGTGAGGCGGTTTTGGCATGAAGGTCGCCTGTCCTGCTTCCGAATTCGAGAGTGATCTCGCCGCGATCAAGGGCTTCGCAGATCTGCTGCGGACAGGGTTCGAAAACCCTGAAGGCATTCGCGGAACGGTGCGGATCACGATCCCGGAGCACCCTGACCAAAGTTGTATTGCCCGGTTCGCCGATGATTTGTTTATCGAACAACATGACATGGACCGCGAGACCGATACAGAGGTCATTATTCCGATCGCCACGGTCCACCGCATCGTCAAGGAGTTTGAGTTTCTCGATTGGCGCGACCCGGACATCATCGGAACGATCACATTTTCCGGAAATTTGGCCTACGCCAATCATCTGGCGAAATCCTGCAAAAGGCCGAGCAATTGGACCATGGCGCGATTCCGCAAAGCGGTGCGATATCACACCACTAAAGACTATCGCAACCTTGCGCAGGTCGAACACTTGCACATGGCGACGCAGCGCCAACTCCTTGAGGTCATAGAAGAAAGCCGCCCCATCGTTGTCACCGGACTGGAGCCGACGCCGCCATGCCGCGATTGGAACATCGACAAGCTCGCCGAATGCTACAGTGATGCGGTCGTGCGGGTGCGCTCTGCCAGTCATCGCCAGACCATGGCGGACTTCGTAGCCGAGTTGAAGGACTTCGAAGCCAATCCTTATGACACCACGATTGAGGGCTTCGTTAAACCCTATACCGACGGCGCGAATCTACCCGAGGAAATGTGGCCGGATTTCGGGCCGCTGTTTTTTGACCGGGAGGATTTCATTCCACCACAACTCTGGCTGGGCTTGGTGCCGATACATGTCCCGACGACCAGCTTGCACCGCGACCCATTGACCGGCTTCCTCTTTCAGGTGTTTGGACGCAAACGGTTGGACCTTTATTCGGCGGATCAGGAAGACCTGATTTATCCAATGAAGAGCTACAATCTGTATCAGCCCTGCTGGTTCAAGCCCGAAGCACCGGATTACGAACTTTATCCGAAAGCGCGCGAAACCAAGTGCCTGTCGGTGACGCTTAACCCGGGTGAGTTGCTGGTGCAGCCCGCAGGCTGGTTCCATCAGGTCTACGCTGTGGACAGCCCGAACATGTCGGTAAGTTATTTCTGGCGCTACTGAGCACAAGACCAGATTTCGCTCCTACAGGTGCATTGATGATCTGGTGAGAGCGAGAGTGGGTGAGGGAAGGTTGCATCTTTCATCACCCGATTGAGCCGCCGGGAAAGAAAACCCAGCGAACACCAAAGGCGGCAAGAATAGCAGATCCGATCCGCAACAAGAAGGGAAGACTGAAATGTGTGATATCTCTAAAAACGCGCTTGCTAATATAAACGTTACCGTCAGCTTCGGTGGCAGTCGCGGCGGTGGTCGCAGTCGCTCGGCAAGCCAGCGGGCCGGGGGCTTTTATTCACGATAGCAATTGGAACCTACCCTATAGCCTGCGTTTGTTAAATTGATCTGATGGACGCAAGCCAAATACCGGTCCTTCAGGCCGAGAGTCGTGTAATGTGGTATGATGGTCTTACTGGACCGGAAGGTTTTGATGTTGCTACGAGAAAAACCTTCGTGTTCGCGTATTGGCCGATTGTATTGTCCTAGTTCTGGCAGCGTTGACCTACATTCAAACGACCGCATTTATGGGGTCGGAAGTGGAAATCACACGAGATCCATGCACAGACAACTCCTATATAGATGGATGGGTTTTTCATACCTCACGGCGGCTACGATTAGTGTCTTCGCTTTCGGAGCGACTTCCGAGCGTGACACCAGTTCCAGTATTATCGTTACGACTTCAAATGGCGCCCTATATGCGCACGTAGTCCTGCTTATCGAAAACGCCACCCCTGTCAGCAAGCACTATACTGAACACCTCACCAGGCAGAACATAGTTGGCAGGACGAGGGCGGCCGACCGCCGTTCAAATGCATGGACCAGCAATTATGCCGTCTGCTACTGGCTATCTGGCGCGCGGGACGACTTGCCGGACCTTTTGAAAACTCTCTCAGGGGTCTTCGCTCCGATCGATCTCCCGCGCACATTCGCCGCTGAGGAGCGGGAAATCATCCTTCGCGAATACGAGCACCGCATGGCGAACAACCCGGATGCGCAGGCTATCGGCGTCATGGATGCGTTTATCTATTTAGGTAACGCTATCGCCGCCTCGGCAATGGGGACGCCGAAAGAGATCGCGGCACTGGACTATGAAGAAGCCAAAGCGCTGCATGCCATGACGCATGTGCCAGAGATCGCGCCGCCGCCGTTTGGACTTGCGGCACCTGACACAACTAAACTGCGCTATCCTGAGCCTGATGCCGCGCGGCGATTGATCTGGAGGCGGGTGGTAGCGCTTCCCGAACCCGTTCAGTTTGACCTTCTCGAAACACAGACGGCGCTTCTACGCGATATGCTCGACACCAACTTGCCGGGCGAGTTAGCCTATCCGTTTCGCTTTGATGCCGCCATCGCGCGCAGCTTCGATGTGCAAATTTGGCCCATTGACGAGAAAGCTATAGGGATCAGCTTCACCGCCGCGCCGGACCGGAACGTGCCGCTGGACGCTCTGCAAAAGGCGTTCGAGACAACGCTTGCAGAAAGTGCGGCTGCCGGCATTTCGCCCGAAACATATTCCCGTATATTCAGTCACTTCGAAGGATTCTGGCCCGATTGGGATGATGAAGACGAAACCGCGCGTTGGATTGCCGATTACACGCTGAACCGCGTCTCCAGCTTGCGCGAGCCGCTGCCGGAACGGGACCTGAACTTCTCAAGGACGGTTTGTCACTCAACACCATCACAACGCGCTCTTGCGCCAGCTTGACGGGGAGGGCCGCACTGCCGTGACCTTTATCGGCCCGGAGGAAGCTGTCGAATGATACGCTTCGTTATGCTTGTCGCTACCCTTTCACTCCTCGTCGCCTGTAACGAAGAGAAAAAACCAGTCGCCAGCCGCGAAGCCAGTCCCGGCGGCATCAACTTCACTTTGCTTCACCTACTTGGGCAGGGGACCGTGGCGATCCATGTCGCTTGGACAAAGGATTGGCCGGGCGTGAATAAGGCCGCGACACTCATCGGCACCGAACTAATTCTCGTCGGCGGGGCCGAGGGGTATCCCGCAGGCCGGGTTGGAGAACGTTTCGCAGACATGAAGTCCGAGGGAACGGTCTATGTTTCGGCAAACGATCAAGTTGTCGGAGAATGGTCCTTCGAGCGCAGCCATCTCGACGAAACTGTAGCGATCGCGAACGCGCATTTGCGCGCTCCAACACTCGACCAAATGTGGTTCGACCGCATCCGCGACGGGTTGGAATTCGACGCAATGCGGTGTGCGGTGTTCGATCACGCATCTTTGCGCAATGCGTTGTCCCTTGATGAGCCGGGAACATTCGAAACGGTGAGGCGCGGCGATGTGGTTGCCTGGCACGCCGAAACCTTCATGCTAAACCCCGAAGCCGTTGTTGTGGTGGGTGACATCAATACCAAGGATGTAGGTCGTGCGCTCGACGCGCTATTCGACGGTTTGCCGGAGGATGGCCGGCTAATCTCCCGCGATACAGCGGCAGATTTCGCGCTGCGGCAGTTCGCGGGGCTGGACGAATTCGTGGCGGATCAGGCCCGGGCAGAGTTGCAGAGCGCGCTCGACGGGTTCGAAGTTGGTCGAACACTGCGGCTTGCCCAGGGGATCAATGGTGTGACGGACGAAACGCTTGCGGCGCAATTACGCAATGGTTTCCCGAAACCTGACCGCATTATTATCATTGTCGTCTCACCCAATGCGGATGGTTTACCAGGCGCCTGTGTCATTCGCACGCCCCAAGAAGCTGTGGAGTGCCAATGACGAACCAGCGTAAAGAACGCGCGGGTGAAATACCGCTTTCATGGTTCGGCATAACGCTTTGGAAATTTACTCCGCTCTATATAGAACTTCTTTTCCTCGCGGTCTGCTTGCGTCTTATCGGGCTGGTCGAACCGTTCATCTTCCAAGTGATTATCGATCGTATCCTGCCTTTCCAGCGCGAAGCATCGCTGCTGGTCGTGGTGGCGATCTTCGTGGCAGTCAGTCTGTTCCAACTAGGCTTCGAAGTCTTATCGCTACTGCTGGGGATGTTGACAGCCAACCGCGTCACGCGTGAACTTGGCACCCGGATATTCGAGCATCTGTTCAAGCTGCCATTCAGTCATTTCCGGAAATGGTCCGTTGGGGAGACCATCGCAAGGATTAGCGAAACCGATACGATCAGGTCTTTTCTGGTGGGCACTACTACAGGTGTCTTCCTCGATTTGGTATTTGTGTTCATCTATATCGCGGTTCTTATTGCGCTTTCTGTGGAACTGGCGCTCATCATATCGGCCGCGCTCCCAATACAAATTCTGATTTATCTCAGCTTCGGTCCGTTCCTGCGGCGGCGACTGCGCGTTCAATTCGATGCCGGTGCCGCACACCAGACCCAAATGGTCGAGAACATCTCCGGTATTGCATCGGTGAAGGCGCTCAGCGCCGAGGAGAAGATGTTGGAGCGTCTGGATGAAACGCTGCATGCAAATCTCAATGCCGGATACCGCGTTGGTCTTTTGAATATTTGGAACGACAAGCTTCTGTTCATCGTTGACAAGGCAGTCACCATCAGCATCGTCTATTTCGGCGCTCAGTTCGTGTTTGCGGGGCAAATGACCCTTGGGGAGTTGGTCGCATTTCATCTGCTTGCCGGAAAGGTGACGGGTCCCATCGAGAATTTCTCTAGCCTATGGGAAAACTGGCAAAACGTCCGTGTGTCGCGGCAGCGCTTGGGTGATGTAGTCAACACGCCTATGGAGCCCTTCAGTGCACTGCCTAAACTGCCGCGCGACATCAATGAGCGGCTAGACTTCATCGACGTCGATTTTGCCTATATCCCATCTGCTCCGATCCTGCGCCGGTTCAATTTCACGGCGGCGCCAAATTCACTAACTCTGATTGTTGGTCCATCGGGGATTGGCAAATCGACTTTCGGTCGCCTTGCTTCGGGGATCGACGTTCCCGACAGCGGCGAGGTGCGTCTCGGCGGGGAGAACATTGCGCAATACGAGCCTCACGACGTTAGGACCCTTATCGCATATGTCCCGCAAGAACCTTATCTTTTTTCAGGAACACTGCGCGAAAACCTGACACTCGGCGACAGAGAAGCCACAAATAAGCGAATTACTCGCGCCCTCAGGATATCGGCCGCCGAAACTCTGGTCGAACAGCTCCCGCTTGGTCTTGATACCCAAGTAGGGGAACGTGGGTCCGCTCTTTCGGGTGGTCAGCGGCAGCGTATCGCCATCGCCCGCTCTCTTGTTCAAAACCCGAAGGTCATTATCCTTGACGAGCCGACCAGCGCACTCGACCGAGCGTCTCAGCGCCGGATGGCGACAGAATTGCTAAAGCTCAAACAGGAGGCAACTCTGATCGTTATCACCCACAGCCCGGACATCTTCCAGAGTCCGGATCAGGTGATCGATTTCGAGGCTCTGCGATGATGACAGCCTATTCCGAACCGATGAAAATCGCGTCGCCCACGCTGCACGCGACCATCCTTTTGACTATTTCTGTCTTCATTGCCATTCTTGTTATGTCTTTCGTTTTCAAGGTTGAGGTAGTGGCCCGTGGTGCAGGACGTGTCGTTCCAGTCAGCCGCGTGCAGGTGGTTCAACCGGAGTTTTCCGGGCGGATTATTGCAATCCATGTCCGCAATGGCACCTCGGTCAACCACGGCGATATCCTTATCGAACTGGACCCGACAGAAGCTATGGCGGAACTCGGGACAATTCTAGCTGAACAGGAAAGGCTACTCATCGAATTGGCGCGCATAGATGCCATGGTTGGTGCGCTCGGTCATAATCCTGACGACCTGGATTTTGTGTCGCGAGCCGAAAGCCTTTTCGACGTACCGGCAGCCTTGAGCGGGCATCCTTACAAGGAAGAGCAACGCAACTTGTTGAACGCCGAAGTCGCGAATTACCTCGCTTCTCTTGCTCAGATAGCAGCACATGAGAAGGCTAACCGACGCTCCGAGGCGGTCACAGGTGCCAACATTGACAGAGTGAATGCAGCGCTGGATATTCAAGCTGAACGACTGCGCATGTCCGAACAGCTTCTGCAGAAGGGCACGACCAGTCGCTCGGCATTCCTCGATATTCAGCAGGCGTTTACGGAACTGGAGCGCGAACACGATGTCTACCTTCGCGAGCTTGAGAAAAAAGTAGCCGAACGCGCCGCGCTCGACGCAGAGCGCAGGCGCTTGACGGCCGACCTGCGCAGCTCGTCGCTAGACCGCAAAGCCCAAATCGACGCGCGCTTGGCGACGCTCACTGAAGAGGCGCGCGCAGCAGATCGACGGGTGGCTGCCGCGAAGTTGGAAGCGCCAGCCTTGGGTGTGGTTGACCAACTCACGGTCTTTACCGTCGGAGGTGTGACAGAGGCCGGTGCGGAATTGTTGCGCATCGTTCCGACTGAGGTCGAGTTGGAGCTTGAAGGAACATTCTCGAACCAGGATATCGGCTTCATGGAAGTTGGTCAGCGCGCGAATGTCCGCCTCGACGCATATCCTTCGGACCGCTTCGGCTTCGTCCGCGGTGTGGTCTCCGGGATCGCCGCAGACTCCACCGAGGACAGCGAAGGCCGATGGGGCTACATAGTGCGGATCAAGCCAAACGAGAGTTACCTTCAAGCCGGGGCTGACGCCTTACCGCTCCGCCCTGGCATGACCGCGACAATCGACGTCACGACTGACTCTCGGCGCATCATAAGCTACTTTTTTGCACCGATCGTCAGAACAATCCAAGATGCCATGGGGGAGCGTTGAGCGTGTTTGACCCAAAGGGCCCGAAGCTGATGGTGTGGAGCCGGCATTGCCAAGTTGTTTCCGGCGACTTGAGAGATGGGTGCTGCCGATGCTTTTATGAGGTCATTTCGAGTGCATAGCCTTGCCTCGCTTTCGAGCGTTGTCTGCCGGGAACCTTCCGCCGAAGCGAGGTCTGCCCCTGGTGTCACCGGCGGCGGCCGCCATCGGGCCGTCGCGCCTGGCCGCAGCCGATGCTTCATCAACCCATGCGGTGACCGCGTCTTCGAACCGCGGCCCGGCAAGTGCGGCGAGTTTCACCTGCCAGTCGTCGGTGACAAGGCGCAGTTTGACGGCCCGTCGCCAGAAGGCGAGACCATCGCCATCGGGTCCCCAGTGTGGGTGTCACTGTACCCCAATTAATCAGAATCCAACTTGAAATTCTCTTTTGAAATCAATGGCCGTTTGCCCCCTTAATTCTAATACTGTACCCTAAATTGCAGGACGGTCGTCTCTGTGGATAGTTATGGGTTTTGGTTCAGCCTGTTGGAGACAGTAGCGTGTCCCAGAAGGCGAACCTTCGATCTTTGCCCACAGTTGCGGACAGATGAAATATTGCAATTAAGGGTACAGAATTCGCCAAAAATGCGTCCAATCCGCAGAATCTGATTAATTGGGGTACAGTGACAGCGGTCCGCAAGAAGAATTACAGAAAACCGAAACCTGCGGCGCCGGTCGCAAAAACGGGGGTCGCTTTCAACCGACCGCCTGACCAAATATATAGCGGCGGCGAAGGGCGATCGCAAGGCGGCGATCCGGCTCTATGCTTGGAATACCGCCGTCAGCTCCGCGTTTTACGGTCCTCTTCAGATACTCGAAGTCTCCATGCGCAACGCCATGCACGAACAGCTCACCGCCGCCTATGGCGCGCATTGGTACGACAATGGCACCGCCGGCCTCGATAAGGGATGCAAGGAACGTATCGCGCGCGCCAAAGACGATTTACGACGCGAACGCCGTCCAATCGACCCGCCGCGCATGGTCGCCGCCCTGTCATTTGGGTTTTGGGTGTCGCTTCTCGGCGCCGGCGGTCGACGCGGCGCTGGTCAGCCAAAAGCCAATTATGAAATGACCCTGTGGCGCCCCGCTCTGCGCAACGCGTTTCCAAACGCCCCGTCTCTGCCACGCAAAAAAGCCCATACGCCGCTCAATCATCTTCGCTTCTTCCGCAATCGGATCGCGCATCACGAACCGATTTTCGAGCGACATCTTGAGCAGGACTATCAAACGATCCTCGACGCTATCGGCTGGATTTCCAAACCGACCCGCAACTGGCTTCAACAAAACGCGCGCGTTGACGAAGTTCTCGCCATGAAATCATATCCAGGAGATATATGCTTTTGACATGACGCATGACAATGAAACCACAGAAAAGCCCAAGACGGCTCCAACGATGGATTTGCCGTCCTTTCTGCGTTTGTTCGAAAAACGGGCTGCAAACATTATTTGGTTTCTCGGCGCTGGCGCGTCGCGCTCGGCCGGCATCAAAACCGGCTGGGACATGATCTGGGACTTCAAGCGAAGCATTTATCGTTCGCACAAAAAGATTCCCGCCTCCGCCTTGCCGGACAACGCGGATTGGAAAACCCACAAACTGCTCCAGGATTTCTTCGACAACGAAGAGGGATATCCACCCGCGAACGACCCTTCCGAATACGCCGCATATTTTGAAGCGGCGTATCCGTCTGAGATGGACCGACGCCGCTATATTGAAGAAATGGTCGGCAAAGCGAAACCGAGTTTTGTTCATCACGCTCTTGCCGCCCTTATTGTCACTTTACCCTAATATGAAAATTACGGGTACCAGGGGAATCGGGTGATTTTTTTACGCAGCAATCACCTGTGTTAGGAAGTCCTCATCCCATGCCGCCATATGTCGCTTGAGGCGCATGCTCTCTTTTCCGGCAGCGGCGCGCAACAGGTTTGAAGCAATGTGTTTTACGGTGGTGAAATTGGCCGGCGCATTGCGTTTTCGGATGCGACATTCATCATCCCGGAACACCATATCCATGACCCAGTGCAAACTATTTTCTATGGCCCAGTGCGCGCGAACGATTTCGTTGAACCGCTTGGCCGTGGCGGTGACCGAGGCGATGTAGAGCCGCCTTTCGTACTCAACTTTTTCACCGATCTCGCGTCTGGATTCCACCATGATGATGCACTTCAGACCGGGCCATTCATGCTGTTCATGCAGCCAGTCGATATCACTCACAACCCGACAGGTTCGCGTTTCAATCCGACCGTGTGACTTCTCGATCGTTTCATGGGTGTCAACGTCTATGTCTCTGAAATCACACGCACTCTGCTCCTCGAAATAAAGCGCGACGTCGTCATGCAGGCTGTCCTGATTGCCTTTCAGTGCCAGAACGTAGTCGGCCTGTTTTTCGAGTATCCTGGCGGCGATGGCACGCTGGCACCCCATCGCGTCAATGGTCACGATGGCCCCGTTGAGCGTCAGCAGATCAAGCAGTTTTGGGATCGCGGTAATCTCGTTGGATTTGTCCGTGACTTTCTTCTGGCCGAGCACAAGTCGCTGGTTTGCGCTGAAGGCAGAGATCATGTGAATGGCTCCCTTGCGACCGGCCTGCTGATAAGAACGCCGCAGTGTTTTGCCATCGACTGCAACGACGTCATCGCAACATCCCGTAATTGAAGAAACCCAGGAAATGAAGCAGTTCTGAAACTGCTCCGCATCAAGCACCGAGAACACATCACCCAACTGATCATGACTGGGTGTTCCATTCTTGAAGGGACGAAACCGACGCAGGAAATCGAGCTTCTTGTCGCCGAATTTCGCAATCTCCACCCAACAATTGGCCCCGGCCAGGACCGCACAGAGTACAAGCAGCAGGATTTCATCCAGCGGATACTCCACCTTTACCTGCTGGCGGGGGTCGGTCAGAAGTGAGAAATGTTCAATAAAGCCAACGATTTGTTCGTTTTCCAGCGCAGTATTTGCCATCGTCTGTTCTCCGAAATGGCCGAATCAATTTCACGCCAGCGATTCAGAAGCCCATCATATTGTCACGCGTTTTTTCACCCGATTGCCCTGTTACGGGTACAAACCACCATTGATTTTTTGGGCAATTTCAGGCTTGATTCTGATTAATTAGGGCACAGTGACACCCGGGCTGCAAACCCGTGACCCTGAAAGCTGAAAATAGATCATCTTCTCCGCATTTAACAACAAGTGCATCAAACGAAGTCGAGCCCGATGCGCGTCATCGAAACGCCCAGCTTTTGCAACAGGTTGAGTGCGTATTCGTAGCGCAATTGCGCGATAACTTGGGACCGATGAACTCTCGCAATAAGCCGCCTGGAGCCCGCGCCCATAACCGACACCTTGAAGTTGAAATTCTGATCAAGAAGGCCTCGACGTTCGGCATAGAATGTATGCCAGATTGGAGCTGTCGAATCCTGGACCTGAGGAAGCACTTCGCTGCGAATGGACGAAGCCGAGCCGAAATAACGCCGTGCCGACTGCATGAGAATGTTGGCGACTAGCAACTTGAGCGTCTTGGCTGCGCGGTTGTCCAGCAGTCCTTCGCGTCCCGCTTTGTCCTTCAGATTCGGATTGGCTCCACGCGTGATCGCGAGGCGGCCGAACATTTGCCGGTGATTCCAGAATTCGCGTCCCGCACTTTTGCTACGTCGCGACTCGATCTCGAAGAAATCGTTGTCGGTTCGTCCGTACGGAAGGACCCGTAACCCGTCGCGAAAGACCATGAAGCCGGAGTAGCGCTCTGCCAATTCCCTATAGCGTTGGAATTCCAACTTCGGCAGCGTCGTGTTTGACGACACGAATTCCATCGAAGCTATGTACATATCGAACGGACCGACTTCTGTATCCGCTCGCGTTGAGATCGCCAGATCTCGCGGCGGTTCTATGCGGCAGGTCTCTTCGGCCCAATGGCCGAACGCCTTGACCCGGCCTTCGAAGACACCGTCTGCGTCGACCGTGCCGATAATCTGATGCTCAAGCCCGTCGAGCAGTCTGCGATCGAACTGTTTCTCGCTCCCGACCACAAACTCAGGAACGTCACGGTGCCAAGTTCTCACGACGTAGGCGAAATCTAGGTCCATGGCATGTGCCTTGGGATTCTTGGGGTCGACGAAAGGATCCACAAAACTGGACAGGGTCTCGAAAAAGCGCTCGCACGCGGCGTGCGCCGAAGAATCTGCGATCTCCTTTTCAAGTTGAACTTGGAGGTCGTAGTTTATGCCCGATACGAGCAGCGCCGGAGCTATGAGTGAATCTGGTGTCCGGGCGATTTGAATGACGGCGGTGCATCTGGTTGGAATGGCGTTGCCAAACATCCAGCCAACCGTTCAAGGACGCACCACCATGCACGACGCTACCATCATTGATTTCACTGGTCGAGATGCGGTCACAGACCCACTGACTGATCTTCTGCGCAAGGGCGCTCGGGATTTGCTGCAGGCAGCCATCGAGGCTGAGCGCGACGCCTTTCTCGCTGAATTTGCAGAACGGCGAACAACCGATGGCCGCTCGGCTGTTGTTGGCAGTGGCTACCATCCAGAGCGCGCCGTTCAAACCGGGATCGGGCCAGTCACGGTCAAAGTCCCGAAGGTCCGAGCGAAGGACGGCAAGCCTGTTACGTTCCGCTCTGCCCTTGTGCCGCCCTACGTGCGCAAGGCTAAATCCATCGAAGTCGCACTGCCCTGGCTGTATCTGAAGGGCATCTCCACGGGCGAAATGGGCGCGGCGCTCAAAATGCTACTTGGCCCTGAGGCCACCGGATTTTCTGCCAAGACCATTTCGCGCCTGAAGAGCCAATGGGCAGCAGAGTACGACGACTGGCGCAAGGCCGATCTGAGCCGAGACGAATGGGTCTATGTCTGGGCGGATGGCATTTACAGCGTGTTGCGCGGCTCTGATGACCGGCTCTGCGTGCTCGTTGTCATTGGCGTTAACGCACGGGGCGAGAAGCATTTTCTTGCCATCGAAGACGGTGTTCGCGAAAGCACGCAAAGCTGGCGCGAAGTGCTTCTCGGCCTCAAGGCACGTGGGCTCGCCGCTCCGAAATTGGCCACCGGCGACGGGGCCATGGGGTTCTGGGCCGCGTTGGTGTGCCCGGCATGGGCACTGGATTGGAGGTGAAAGTCCTTTACGGGGCGAGTTGGTAGCAACCGTGAGCCGAAGGCAACTGCACGTAGCATGATCCGTCGCGAGACGGCTCAGCTTCCGCTGCGAGGTCGTGTGGGGAGGAAGCCGGAGGCAAACCGCAGCACCGAACGAAAGTGAACTCCATTGAGGCAGTTTCAGCCGGGTGAGCGTGCCAATGAACGTGACGCCCAAAATCCAACCGAGGCTGAGGCGGTAATCGGAGCGGCGGCGGCGGGACATTCAGTGTTCTTACCCGGGGAGGTCTGGGCAGGTCCGTGGTCTGTGCCTTGCACAGCGACGGTAGACCGGGAGGAGGCAACGACGACCGGTCGATGTTTGCCCAGAAGTCGGATCTCTCCATACGAGCGAGGAAGCCGGTGAAAGTCGGCAGAGCAAAGGGAGAGATGGATTGAGAAGAACGGTCCAACATCAATTGAAACTGGCGTTCGCCGACAGCCCATCCGGGGGCGGAAGCGACGGGGCCTCGGACGTATCCGCCGGTCGCGCGTTTCTGCTGCACAAAGCCAGAAGCAAGAGATCGTCAGGAACCGTTGCCGGGGCAGGTGATAGCGATCACCTGCTGGAAGACATCGCGTCGGAGGCAAATCTAGCTTCGGCGCTTGTCAACGTAGTGCGTAACAAGGGCGCACCGGGCGTTGATGGGCAGACGGTCGAAGAGGCAGAGGCCATTGCGCCAAAGCTTATCCGCCGTTTGCGCTGTGACCTGCTGGAAGGCCGATATCGGCCCGGAGACATCCTCCGGGTTTACATCCCCAAGCCCGGAGGCGGGCAACGGGGTCTCGGCATTCCGAACGTGATCGACAGGGTTGTGCAACAAGCCACGCTTCAGGTTCTGGAGCCTGTGTTCGAGCCAAGCTTTCATCCAAGCAGCCACGGCTTCCGTCCCAAGCGCGGTGCAGCAACGGCCATTGCAGAAGCAAAGGCACATCTTGAAGCTGGCCACCGAACGATCGTGGACCTCGATCTGGAGAAATTTTTCGATCGTGTCCATCATCAGCGCCTTCTTGACCGCATGGCCAGGAAGGTTGCGGATCGTCGGGTGATTGGTTTGGTGCGTCGGATGCTGCAAGCAAAGGTCGTGATGCCGGACGGCACGAGGATCAAACCCTTGGAAGGCACCCCGCAAGGAGGCCCGCTCTCGCCGTTCCTGTCCTGTATTGTCCTTGACGAACTGGATCAGGAATTGGCGCGGCGGGGACACCGGTTTGTGCGGTATGCGGACGACTGTTATGTGTTCGTCCGTAGCGCCCGCGCCGGTGATCGCGTGATGGCCTCGATCACCCGGTTTCTTGAGGGCCGCATGCGGCTCCCGGTCAACCGGAAGAAGAGCGCTGTACGTCATCCAGGCGAGGTGCACTTCCTTGGGTTCCGCTTTCTGCTTCGCGAAGATGGGGGGATCGGTGTCCTTCTCTCCCAAGAAACGGAGCGGCGACTGGCGGCTACCATCCGAGAGATGACGCCCACCAATTGGGGGCGCTCGCTCTCATCGTGTATGGCGGGTCTCAGCCGCTACTTCAACGGGTGGATGGCGCACTTCCGGCTTTGCACGGAAGAGGGTGTCGAGCGATTGCGTGTATTCGACGCCCATATCCGCCGTCGGTTGAGAGCGATCATCGTGCGTCAGAAGAAGCGACCCCGCTTCCTTCTCCGGCATCTTTTGGCAATGGGGGCGAGCCGCAGGGCTGCCGCCAGCGCCGCGTATTGCGGCCGGGGTGTCTGGCACCAGTCCAACCGTCCGGGCATGACGCGGGCCTATCCGGTTTCCTGGTTCACAGGACGACTGGTATCGCTGAAGACCCGATGGGAGGAACTTAACACCCCGCAGGTATCTGCCCAGCTTGAGCTGGCATTTTGATGGACCACTCGACGAGGAGGTTTTTCCGACGACGTGCCAACAGCGGTGCTGGGTGCATAAGACCGGCAACGTGCTGAACTACCTCCCCAAGCGGACCCAGCCCAAGGCCAAGAAGATGCTGCACGACATTTGGCAGGCCGAGACACGCGCGGACGCGCACGAGGCATTCGATCTGTTCATCAAGACCTTCGAGGCAAAATACCCCAAGGCCACCGAATGTCTGATCAAGGACCGCGACGAATTGCTGACCTTCTACGACTTCCCGGCTCAGCATTGGCAGAGCATTCGCACGTCAAACCCGATCGAAAGCGCCTTTGCCACCATCCGTCACCGGACCAAACGGACCAAAGGCTGCCTCAGCCGCGACGGCCTGCTGCACATGATGTTCAAGCTCGGCCAATGCGCAGAAAAAAGCTGGCGCAAACTGCGCGGCTTTGCTCACCTCGCCGAGGTCTTCCAGGGCGTCAATTTCGTCAACGGCATCAAGACATCAAACCAGGATCAAGCCGCCGCATGAGGAGCGCTTGGACACCAGATTTGACAATAGCTCGCAGCGCCGTGCCATGTTCGGATTCGCCCGACCACACCGGCCACTGCATAATATGGCGCGGTTCAAAGTGCAGCTTCTCGATCGACGAGCGAATCTCCAACGAAGGTGCGCCGATCTTGTTGCTCGTGCCTTCGGCCTGTTCCTCATCATAGAGATTGTCATAGGCGGTCCAAGCGGCTTCGAGACGAACTGAACGCTCTTCGTTTTCAGGGTCGCTGAGATTGCTTGCCAGTCCCTTGATCAGGTCCGGAACCT
>CBDAQR010000004.1:0-1670021 GCA_965199055.1 Halieaceae bacterium | reverse complement strand
CAGACGCTGGTGGGACTGAACCGCGAGCAGCAGGCGGCGCTGTTGCGCACCCTTGGCGCGACCCGCACGCAGGTCACGGGGGTTCTGGATGCCCTCAATGCGCTGAATCTCGGGCGCCGCCTGGATCGGTTGCTCGACACGGTGAGCACCCAGACGGTCAATATTGCCAACCATGATACCAATGCGGGCATCCGCCAGGGCCGCCTGACGGCGAAGATGGATACGGCCGTTGAGTCGATCCTTGCCGCACTGGAGGCAGGCGAGGGCCATGATGCCCTGCTGTCGGGCCAGTCGGACATCGCGGGCGATCTCGAGGCGCTGGCCGGACTGGGCCGCGAGCAGCAGGCGGCGCTGTTGGGCCAGCACGGTGCGACCCAGACGCAGATCGCGGCGGTGCTCGCGGCGCTGACGGAACTCAATATTGCGGGGCGCTTCGATGCGGTGCTGGCGCAGGGCGCGGAGATTCTTGACGACACCGGCATCCTGCGTAATCGCTCCTGGACCCGACATAACCAGGTTATCGAGGAATTCGGTGTGATTCGCGGTGACGTGGCCGAGGCGGTCACGACGGTGCTCGCTGAGCTCGAAGCGAGCGCTGGGGTGGATGTGAGCGGGGTGATTGAGGCCATCGATCGGGTGCGCACGGTGCTCAATGGCGACACCTCCCAAACCACCCTCACGGACATTCTGGCGGTGCTGCGTACGGTGGTGGCTGAGACCGGCAGTGCCGATGAGACGCTTACTGACATCGAGGCGCTGCTGGTGGCGGTCCGCGATATTTTTGGCATTTTGCGCCAGTCCAAGGCGGTGTTTGATGATATTCGTGCCTCCGGCGCCGCCAGTGAAGTGCAGCTCGGTGCAATTGTCGAGGGCATTGATGGCGGCAATACGGTGTTGGCGGGCATCCTTGACCGGCTGCTGGGTCTCAACGGGGCCGGGGCCGAGTGTCCGCTGACCCATGAATACACCCCGGCCCTGGGTGAGGCGGCGTCGGCGTGTGTGCAGCGCTGCCCCGCGCCGCTGGTGTTTGAGGCCAATGCCCGCTTTATTGATACGACGTTTATCGCCTGCGCCAGTCCCGATGCCGGTGGCCTGTGCCGCAACCCGCGCTATGCCAGCGCATCGCCCTGGTTCGATGTGGCGGTGTCCGAGCATCCCTATTCCCAGGGCTCCACCCGGCAAGGCCTGGGCTGTTATTCGCTGGTGCAATCGGCTCGCGGCGAGGGCCCGTTGACCGTGGCCGATTTTGAGACCTATGACGAGGCAGATGTGCCGGCCAGCTATCCCGACCTTGATGCGTTGGACAATCCCATTCCCGAGCTGACGCAGCGCATTGTCCTGCCCTCGGGTACGACCGAGGGCTGGCTGGGTACCGCGCAGGCCTGTCCCGATCCCACCCGCGCCTTCGGCATTGCCGCCGACTCGGTGACCTACCCGTTTTTTGCCCGCTTTCTGACCGATTACTGGTGCGCCTATCTGCCGGTGCTGGGCAATATCCTGTTTGCGGTGTCGCTCATTTTCTCGAGCGTGTATTTTTTCAGGAGCGCCTAGATGCCTGCGATTATCACCTGGATCATTACCTTTGGACTCATTAAGGCCGCGGTCATGCTGCTGGCCTGGCTCGGGGCGGCCTTTGTGACCTATACCGGCCTGTCCGAGGCGGTTGATCTGCTCTGGGCGGAAGTGTACCGGCTGATTTCCGGGCATCATCTGTCCGAGTTTGTGCTGTTCTCGCTGCGTCTGGCGCGCATTGATGATGTGATGGCCGTGTTGCAGGTCCTCATTTCGGCCAAGCTGGCACTGATGCCGGTCAAGACGCTGGTGGTTGGCGCGGCCGTGTCCTCGGCCACGTCGTGATTACGCTCATTACCGGCGTTAACGGGGCGGGCAAGACCCTGAACCTGATCGCTGAGCTGCGCACTCTGACCGACCGCACGATTTATTACAATCACATTGATGGGGTCCAGGTCAGTGCCTGGCAGGCGATCGATGATGAGCAGGTGCGCCACTGGCAATCCCTGCCCGATGGGGCGGTGGTGGCGGTCGATGAAGCGCACCGATTGTTTCCGCAGCGCACCCGGGCCCCGGTGCCCGAGTTCATTGCCCGCCTCGATGAGCATCGCCATCGCGGCTTTGATTTTTTCCTCGTCACCCAGCACCCCCGAAAAATCGATGTCGAGGTGCGCCGTCTGTGCGGCCGGCATCTGCATTTTGAACGCAAGTTCGGGGCGCAGGTGGTGCGCTGCTTTACCTGGCAACGGGCCTGTGATGACGTCAATGACCGCCGTGAGAAACGCGAGGCGGTGGCGACCACGTCGCGCTTGGACAAGTCGCTGTTTGGGCTTTACCACTCGGCCGAAATCCACACCCACCGCTTCCGGCTGCCGCCCAAGGTGCTCTTCGGGGCGCTGGCCGTGGTGGGCCTGCTGGGTCTGGTGGTGGCCATTCTCTCGCGGTTTATCACCACGCTTGGGCCTGCGGACGGGGTTGAGGTGTCTGAGGCGTCGGTGCAGCAGGCCCTGAGTGCGTTTGCCGCTGCCGCGCCGTCCCGATCGATCGTCCCCATCGCCAGCGTCCCCATCGCCAGCGTCCCCCGCAGCGCCTGAGGTGGCGGGGTTTGTCACCGGGTTCGGGGCGTTTGAGCCCTCACTGGCCACGCTCGGCTACACCCAGCTCGGTCCCTGGGTCAATGGTCAGCCGCCGCCGAAGCGCTACCATGTGGACTATGGCGGTGCCCGGTTCCAGGCGCGTGATCTGGCCTTTCTGGGCTGGTCGCTGGTGGAGGTCTCCGATTGTCTGCTGGTGGCGCGATTGCTCGGTGGCGGGCAGTGGTTGGCCACGTGCGGGACGCCGGTCCAGCCGCGTCGGGATGAGGAGCGTACCGATCGCTTGCCGACGGCGCGTGGGCCGGGGGCGGACGCTGAGGGGACTCAGCGTCCGCCCCCGGCGTTCTGAGTGCGCATAATATTGGGGCTGTGTTCACGGCGGGCGGGCGTAATATCGCTCACAGGCCCGTACAGGCCGCCTGATCGCCTCTGGCGATTTAACACGCCCCCTGTTATGCGGGCTTGACGGCGTTGCCGTCACAGCCGGACAGTCAGAACGTGACACCCAAACTTTGTCCGGACGTCCGAAGTCATTGGCTATTTTTTGACCAGTTTATTAGCCACAAAACGTACTGCGGGTGTTCAGAAATGATACAGATGTTGCCCTGATGACGCGCCCGTAGGGCGTTGCGTAGCCCTTGTGGCGGAGCTGTCGGCACCAGCCGACTTTTGTCCCGTTTTTGGTCACTGTTTGAGGCTGGCATCGCCAGCCGCTGCAAAAGGACAGAGGTAAGTAATACTGTCCTAGAGGTGGTCCCAATAATCTGAACAGCGCTATAAGTGGATTCCCTGCCTGACTTAGGGCATCGTATTGCCCGATATCAGGAGATCAGAATGGCTAGAAGACCTCGCCGCAATCACAAACCTCAATTCAAGGCCAAGGTGGCGCTGGAGGCCCTCAAGGGTGAACAGGCCATGGCAGAACTCGCCGAGCGGTTCGACGTTCACCCGAATCAGATCACGCAGTGGAAGACACAGCTTCTGGAGCGGTCCGCTGACGTGTTTGACGGCGGTGAGAGCAAGGAACCGCCGGTCGATGTGAAGACGCTTCATGCCAAAATCGGTGAGCTGACCTTGGAAAACGATTTTTTAGAAGGCGCGCTCAACAAGGCGGGATTGCTGAGCGAAAGAAAATGATCGACCGCGACCACAAACTGCCAATCAGTCGACAGGCCAAACTTTTGGATATCAGCCGAGGCACGGTGTATTACCAGCCCAAGCCTATTAGCCCGCGTGATCAGATACTCATGAATCGCATAGATCGGCTTCACTTGGAGCTGCCATTCGCGGGCTCCCGGATGCTGCAGGATCTGCTGCGGCAGGAGGGCCACAGGGTGGGCCGTACCAAAGTTCGTCGACTGATGCGTCTCATGGGCATTGAAGCACTGTACCGCAAGCCCAAGACCACTCGGCGGCATCCGCAGCACAAGGTCTATCCGTACTTACTACGGGGCCTAACTATCGACCGACCCAATCAGGTCTGGGCGATGGATTTGACCTATATCCCGATGGCCAGGGGTTTTGTCTACCTTGCCGCTGTTGTGGACTGGTACTCTCGGCGCGTGCTGTCGTGGAAAATCTCTACAACCATGGATACGCACTTCTGCCTGGAAGCCGTTGAAGAGGCCATGGAGAAATTCGGCAAGCCGGATATCTTCAACACCGACCAGGGCAGCCAGTTCACCAGTCTGGCCTTCACTAGTCTGCTGAAGGACGACGGCATCCAAATCAGCATGGACGGCAAGGGCGCCTGGCGGGACAACGTGTTCGTCGAGCGACTCTGGCGATCAGTGAAGTATGAGGAGGTTTACCTGCATGCCTACGACACTGTCTCGGCCGCCAAGGCTGGCCTGGATCGTTACTTCCGGTTCTACAACGGCCGCCGACCCCACAGCAGTCTTGACCGGCAGACACCAGATCAGTTTTACTTCGAAGCGCTGCCAATACCCATGGCAGCTTAAATCCAGGGCAGGCATCCACTTATAGAATCGGGTATTGCTGTTCAAAGAATTGGGTCCACCTCTCCTTTTGTGTGAAATTTCACATTTTCCATGGCTGGTTTACTCAGTGAGTTGCCAAGGTATGGTGATAACTATTGGGATGATTGTCAGGTTTAGTGCGAATTCTTCCTTGGCCGATTCCTCTGTTAATTTCGGGCTTGAAGCCAATTGGTTGTATATTTATAGGGGCTATCCAGTGATGGCCTTTTGCTTCACTGTAAGATCCAGGGATAAGGTGATTGGCAGCCTACCCGAACAGTTTCCACATTATGGCAACGACCATGGGCCAGAGGGTCAGGGTCAGGGTCAGGTTAACGCCGAGCATCCATCGCATTAATCGCTGTTCCGTTTGGATGTTCTGAATATCTGTTTTTGATGCGATCTGGCTATCTAGAACCTGTGTGAAAGCATCTTGGATGGCGTTGACTTCGGCCTTTGCCTGTTGGTCTGAAAAACCACCGGATTTGAGTGTTTCGGTGAAACGTAAAGTATCAAATATGATCATGGTGGTTTTCCCTCGATTCTTTGGATTTTTCTTTGGCTAGCTTGAGCCAGATCTGTTTTATTTCTTTGTTTTTTGCGCGCTGGAAGTTTGAGACAGCGATTAATTCCATTGGGTCTTTTTTGAGAATTCTTGCTAGGCGTTCTGCGTTTATATCACTTATAGAACCGCCGTTATTTATTTTTGTAATAGATTGAGGCTTCCAGTTCAGGTATTTGGCTAGCTGATTGTCGTTTTCTAGCTGTAATTTTAATTTCGCTTCTTGTAGGTAATCGCGGATGGTTTTCATATTCGAGAACCATATAACCCGCGGGTTGATTTATTAATAGTAACCCTTTAAGTTATATTAACTCGTTAGGTTATATGGCTTGTGATTGACTGGATTACCATGCGTCTGGCTTTAACTCATTCCCCGTTGTCCGGGGGAGTGGTAATTGCGATAGATCCACACGGGGTTGAGGAATGGCGATCAGTCAAGTGGATGCAGAGTATGGGTTCGCATGAAGCGAAGATAGCGCTGCGTTCGACGGGTGCCATTGTCTCCGATACCGGTCTGAACGATGAACTGATGATCTCCGGTAACCCGAGCAAGTTTCTGCAGGGTCACAACGTCTGGGGCTCTGATGATCCGTATCGCTTGATGCGCGCGGTCTGTGACCGGTTGGAGGGGCACGGCGTGTTACCCGTTGTACAGGATGCGACCCTGCGCGAAGCCACCGTGTCCCGCATGGATATTACCGAGAGTTTGCAGTTCCAGGATGTTCATCAGTGCCGGGCGTGGCTGTCACAGGCCTCGATCCGTTCGCATTCCCGCAATGGCCGCCCCAGTACGTACGGCTCAACTTTGACCTTTCAGAAGTCATCACGGCGCTGGTCTGTGGTCTGCTATGGCAAGGGCGATGAACTGAATGCCCACAAACACAGGCTTCCTGAGACCCTGCCCATGGCACGCGAGATATTTGAAGAGGCGCAGAGCCTGGTACGAATTGAACTGCGTTTAAAGCGTAAGGAACTGGACGAGCTTGACATGCGGCGACTGGTGGATGTCACACCCGAGCGCGTCAAACAACTCTATGCCGATTACATAGGAAGACTTGACATGAGTACACAAACTGAACTTGCGCATGAGGTCCTGTTGACCCTGAATCCCACCTATCGCTGCACGTATTTGTTGCACAGGGAAGGCGTCGATGTCAGAAGCGTTTTAAAGAAGTGGACGTTTTACAATCATAGAAGAAAGCTCCTGCTCTACGGGATAGACATTGCGGTGCCCTGTCCCTCGAAAGACGCTCCCGAGATCATTCCGATACGGCGGGTGATTGAGGGCAAGCAGTACCAGGCCCCTGATTGGGCGTATGAGCACTGCCTGATTTTCCAGCCTGAAAACGAATTAGCGGCGATGCCGTTAAGGAGCGTCTCATGATGTATATCGAGATTGATTCGCCGCAGGTGTTTTCCGAGGTCACCCGCAATGGCAACGAGTTGCGTTATCAGATTGCGTATATGTGGTCGCCGGATGTCAAGTACCCCACGACGTACCGGATCGGTCTGGGCAGTGCGCCGCCCTACGAGCCTGGCAAGTATCTGCTGGGTGCCCGTTCATTTCGGGTCTCCCAGTTCGGCAATCTGGAGCTCGATCGCTACAGCATCGAGCTCAACAAGCTCACCGAAGCGCAGTGCAAGGCGCTGCTGGCGTGAGCATCGCGTTTGATCGTGATGGGTGATCGGCGAGGTTTGGCCCGTCCTGGGCATCGAATCGCGGCTATCGGGGTGTTGCTGTGGGTCTCTGTTCCGACCCAATCGAGTGGGCTCACAGCGGACAGTACTGTTCAGCTGTCTCCCCCGGTAGCCGCGTGTCTACCGGCCCTGTCCCAGGCCGATTATCAAGTGTTGCTGGACGGGACCTTATTGCTTCTGGTGACGGCGTTTGGCATTCGTGCTGTGCGCCATGTGTTGGGTCGATACTGAGGAGACTCTTATGAAAAGTGTGTTGAAAAAAGGGTGTGTTGGTGTAACGGCGATGGCCGGTGGTGCGCTGCTGAGCAGCCAGGCCAGTGCCGCGATTCCGGCGTCAGTGACCACGTCGCTGACCACGGCCACCACGGATGTGGCTACGGCGGGCGCGGCGGTGCTGGGCGTGTTTGTGGCCATCATGGCCATCAAGTGGCTGGCAGCGGTCATTCTCTAGGCGGGTGTGTCCCGAGTACGCCCGGGGCTGCGCGTTGGCCCCTGGCGTGTCATTGATGGAACATTGGTCGCATTTCTATGTCCTGCTCGTGGTCGTGATGGCCTGGTACATTATGCTGGGCTAGTGCTTCTGCTGTGCATGGTGCTGCTGCCGGCGAGCGCGGATGCACAGGATTCGCTCGAGGTGCGAGATGCCCCTGCGGTGATTTGTGGCTATCCCTCTGCCCGCGTCAGTGCCCTTTCATTTCTCGGCAAGCCGTGTGTACTGTCTAGTCGGCAGGGTCAATTCACGATTCGTTCAACCCGCTTGGGCTATGAGGTGTTGTAAGTACCCCGTAAAATAGCGCCACTCATACGTAGAAATTTCTATAAACTAACGTGATAGGAGTTTTTACATATGCGCAAATCGAAGTTCAGCGAAACGCAGATTGTGGCGTTTCTCAAACAAGCAGAAAGCGGAGTGCCGGTTCCGGACATATGTCGAGAGCATGGCATTGGACTCAGCACCTTTTACAAGTGGCGCTCTAAGTACGGTGGAATGGAAGCCTCCGATGTACGGCGGCTCAAGGAACTTGAAGAAGAGAACCGCAAGCTCAAGCAGATGTATGCCGATCTCAGCCTGAAGAGTCAGATGCAGGAAGAGATCATAAAAAAGCTTTAGGGCCAGTCCATCGTCGGCAGTGGGTTGATCGTTTGCGCAAGGATTACCCTGTCAGCATTCGAGCGGCCTGTGGTGCAGCCGCGCTAAGTCGCACGGCGTATTACTACACGCCCAAGCGAGTAGATGATAGTGAGCTGATTGATGCGTTGCTGGCCTTGGTTGAGAAGCACCCTCGCTGGGGTTTTCCAAAGCTGTGTAAGCGGCTCAGAGCGTTGGGTAAACGTTGGAATCACAAACGGATTTACCGTGTTTATATGGAGTTAAAACTGAATATACGGCGTAAAGTAAAACGCAGGATACCGAATAGGAATCCGTTGCCATTGCGCGTTCCTAGATCAGCCAATATCTGTTGGTCGATGGATTTTATGAGCGATACCTTGCGTCACGGTCATCGGTTTCGCACGTTCAATGTGGTTGATGATTTCAATCGAGAAGTGTTAGCGATAGATATCAATTCGGGCATTACTACGGAGCGAGTGATACATACATTAGATCGTATTGCAGCCTGGCGAGGCTATCCCGCTATTATCAGGGTTGATAATGGCCCTGAATTTACATCAGGGGCGTTGGCTGAATGGGCGCAAGCGCATGGAATTCAGATCGATTTCATCAAGCCCGGCAAGCCTTACCAAAATGGATTTATCGAACGTTTTAATCGCACGTATCGAGAGGAAGTATTGGACTTATATCTGTTCGAGACATTGCAGGAAGTTCGAGAGATCACGGATGACTGGATCGTGTTGTATAACCATGAACGACCCCATGATGGATTGAACGATATGACACCCGTTCAATACCGAGAAGTGGCTTAATTTTTCTATGAATGGGTGGTTAGCTGTTTGGGGTATTTACAGTGTTATGCACGGTACCCAACGGGGGTATTCGTACGTTTTATTCTATCGTGCAGCCGGGCCGGGGTTTTTGTCCGGCGGTGCCGGCGTCCTTTGCCGACGTGGCCGGGGCCTCGGCCCGTTCGATCTCTTCCCGCATTGACCGGATTTTGCGCCTGAACGATGCGTTTCAGGCTGAATTCCGCTCCGCCGATGGGCGTTCCCACCTGGACATTATCGAATTTGAGGTGCACAACAACCGCGGCCACCTGGGTCGGGTGAGCAACAAGGTCGACCGGGTGCTGCGTGAGCTGCGCAATCTGGATCGGCCGGATGGGCGCGAGGCGTTGCTGGCCGAGCACGGCGAGACACAGCGCGAGATCGGTACCGTACTGGGCTTGTTGCGCGGTATCGCTCCCGGCGAGGATCATGATGATTTGCTGGCCGAGCACAGGGAGACGCAGGGCGAGCTGGCCACGGTGCTGCGCCTGATTCGCAATCTGGCCGAGCCCGAGGGTCATGATGAACTGCTGGCCGGTCAGCGCGATATGTTGGGTGATCTTCAGACGCTGGTGGGACTGAACCGCGAGCAGCAGGCGGCGCTGTTGCGCACCCTTGGCGCGACCCGCACGCAGGTCACGGGGGTTCTGGATGCCCTCAATGCGCTGAATCTCGGGCGCCGCCTGGATCGGTTGCTCGACACGGTGAGCACCCAGACGGTCAATATTGCCAACCATGATACCAATGCGGGCATCCGCCAGGGCCGCCTGACGGCGAAGATGGATACGGCCGTTGAGTCGATCCTTGCCGCACTGGAGGCAGGCGAGGGCCATGATGCCCTGCTGTCGGGCCAGTCGGACATCGCGGGCGATCTCGAGGCGCTGGCCGGACTGGGCCGCGAGCAGCAGGCGGCGCTGTTGGGCCAGCACGGTGCGACCCAGACGCAGATCGCGGCGGTGCTCGCGGCGCTGACGGAACTCAATATTGCGGGGCGCTTCGATGCGGTGCTGGCGCAGGGCGCGGAGATTCTTGACGACACCGGCATCCTGCGTAATCGCTCCTGGACCCGACATAACCAGGTTATCGAGGAATTCGGTGTGATTCGCGGTGACGTGGCCGAGGCGGTCACGACGGTGCTCGCTGAGCTCGAAGCGAGCGCTGGGGTGGATGTGAGCGGGGTGATTGAGGCCATCGATCGGGTGCGCACGGTGCTCAATGGCGACACCTCCCAAACCACCCTCACGGACATTCTGGCGGTGCTGCGTACGGTGGTGGCTGAGACCGGCAGTGCCGATGAGACGCTTACTGACATCGAGGCGCTGCTGGTGGCGGTCCGCGATATTTTTGGCATTTTGCGCCAGTCCAAGGCGGTGTTTGATGATATTCGTGCCTCCGGCGCCGCCAGTGAAGTGCAGCTCGGTGCAATTGTCGAGGGCATTGATGGCGGCAATACGGTGTTGGCGGGCATCCTTGACCGGCTGCTGGGTCTCAACGGGGCCGGGGCCGAGTGTCCGCTGACCCATGAATACACCCCGGCCCTGGGTGAGGCGGCGTCGGCGTGTGTGCAGCGCTGCCCCGCGCCGCTGGTGTTTGAGGCCAATGCCCGCTTTATTGATACGACGTTTATCGCCTGCGCCAGTCCCGATGCCGGTGGCCTGTGCCGCAACCCGCGCTATGCCAGCGCATCGCCCTGGTTCGATGTGGCGGTGTCCGAGCATCCCTATTCCCAGGGCTCCACCCGGCAAGGCCTGGGCTGTTATTCGCTGGTGCAATCGGCTCGCGGCGAGGGCCCGTTGACCGTGGCCGATTTTGAGACCTATGACGAGGCAGATGTGCCGGCCAGCTATCCCGACCTTGATGCGTTGGACAATCCCATTCCCGAGCTGACGCAGCGCATTGTCCTGCCCTCGGGTACGACCGAGGGCTGGCTGGGTACCGCGCAGGCCTGTCCCGATCCCACCCGCGCCTTCGGCATTGCCGCCGACTCGGTGACCTACCCGTTTTTTGCCCGCTTTCTGACCGATTACTGGTGCGCCTATCTGCCGGTGCTGGGCAATATCCTGTTTGCGGTGTCGCTCATTTTCTCGAGCGTGTATTTTTTCAGGAGCGCCTAGATGCCTGCGATTATCACCTGGATCATTACCTTTGGACTCATTAAGGCCGCGGTCATGCTGCTGGCCTGGCTCGGGGCGGCCTTTGTGACCTATACCGGCCTGTCCGAGGCGGTTGATCTGCTCTGGGCGGAAGTGTACCGGCTGATTTCCGGGCATCATCTGTCCGAGTTTGTGCTGTTCTCGCTGCGTCTGGCGCGCATTGATGATGTGATGGCCGTGTTGCAGGTCCTCATTTCGGCCAAGCTGGCACTGATGCCGGTCAAGACGCTGGTGGTTGGCGCGGCCGTGTCCTCGGCCACGTCGTGATTACGCTCATTACCGGCGTTAACGGGGCGGGCAAGACCCTGAACCTGATCGCTGAGCTGCGCACTCTGACCGACCGCACGATTTATTACAATCACATTGATGGGGTCCAGGTCAGTGCCTGGCAGGCGATCGATGATGAGCAGGTGCGCCACTGGCAATCCCTGCCCGATGGGGCGGTGGTGGCGGTCGATGAAGCGCACCGATTGTTTCCGCAGCGCACCCGGGCCCCGGTGCCCGAGTTCATTGCCCGCCTCGATGAGCATCGCCATCGCGGCTTTGATTTTTTCCTCGTCACCCAGCACCCCCGAAAAATCGATGTCGAGGTGCGCCGTCTGTGCGGCCGGCATCTGCATTTTGAACGCAAGTTCGGGGCGCAGGTGGTGCGCTGCTTTACCTGGCAACGGGCCTGTGATGACGTCAATGACCGCCGTGAGAAACGCGAGGCGGTGGCGACCACGTCGCGCTTGGACAAGTCGCTGTTTGGGCTTTACCACTCGGCCGAAATCCACACCCACCGCTTCCGGCTGCCGCCCAAGGTGCTCTTCGGGGCGCTGGCCGTGGTGGGCCTGCTGGGTCTGGTGGTGGCCATTCTCTCGCGGTTTATCACCACGCTTGGGCCTGCGGACGGGGTTGAGGTGTCTGAGGCGTCGGTGCAGCAGGCCCTGAGTGCGTTTGCCGCTGCCGCGCCGTCCCGATCGCCATCGTCCCCATCGCCAGCGTCCCCCGCAGCGCCTGAGGTGGCGGGGTTTGTCACCGGGTTCGGGGCGTTTGAGCCCTCACTGGCCACGCTCGGCTACACCCAGCTCGGTCCCTGGGTCAATGGTCAGCCGCCGCCGAAGCGCTACCATGTGGACTATGGCGGTGCCCGGTTCCAGGCGCGTGATCTGGCCTTTCTGGGCTGGTCGCTGGTGGAGGTCTCCGATTGTCTGCTGGTGGCGCGATTGCTCGGTGGCGGGCAGTGGTTGGCCACGTGCGGGACGCCGGTCCAGCCGCGTCGGGATGAGGAGCGTACCGATCGCTTGCCGACGGCGCGTGGGCCGGGGGCGGACGCTGAGGGGACTCAGCGTCCGCCCCCGGCGTTCTGAGTGCGCATAATATTGGGGCGGTGTTCACGGCGGGCGGGCGTAATATCGCTCACCGGCCCGTACAGGCCGCCTGATCGCCTCTGGCGATTTAACACGCCCCCTGTTATGCGGGGTTGACACTCATCGAGTGTCAACGCGGGACAGTGGTCGCAGGAATGCTATGTCAGCGTTCTGTGGGCGTGTGTAGTATGGCTTATGCTTTGATTTTATTGATTAATTCTTCTTCGCTGATCAGGCTTGTGGGTTTATCTTTGTATAGCATGACCCTGAATTCGTCGTCCCTTTTGAACTGGCTTTGCAGGCTATGACGAATGCAGTAGGCGTCAATAATATCCATAAGGATATATTTATGTGTTTCGGGCAGTTGGTTTATGCGCTCTAAGGATGCGGCTGCCAGCCTGTCGATGCTGACTTTATCGGAATCCATTAACAGAGCGTCAAAAGAGCACTCCAGAGCATTGATTAACTTGTAGATTGTTGACAGTTTCGGGTCGCCTTTACTTCTTTCAAGATTGGGGACGTGGGTTACTCTTAGGTCAGCGTTTTGTGCCAATTGCCCCTGCGTCCAGCCTCGATCTCGTCTGAGGCGTTTTAAATTTTTGCCAAAGTGCATAGATATTCTCCAGTAAATGTTCCTTGAGCTGTAGTTTAATCCCTTTGTTTTTCAACTGATTTTACAGAAGATTATTTGATGGTCATCGATATCGTTGCATATTGATAAATTTCTATAGAGATGCTAAATATATTCTTATAGAGTTATTGACAGTGATTGGCCTGAATCTGCTATGGCGTCAAAAGTTGATTAAAAATGTATCTCGGCGACAAAAAAACCTTAACTGACAATTGGCGAGAATTCGCGCGGCATGATTATTCTCAGTTTTTGCTTCCATTTGTATTTGATTGGTTTTGTACCTTTACGTTTGTTGCACCGATTCACCCCGAAGCCGCCGATAAGGCTTTCCGCCATTTCGGCAATGTTCTCAATCGCCATATTTATGGTAAGCGCTGGCGCAGTAGGCCGCCGTTCGGCACCAGGTGGATCCGTGCGACCGAGTGGCAGAAGCGAGAAGTTATACATTTTCATGCCCTGTTTTCAGGGATACAAGATCACTCACCATATTTTGCTCAGAAGTTTGAGAAAGTGTGGCTTGAACAGATGGAGTGTGGCTATGCCCGTATTGATCTCCTGCGCGGAGATCAGCAAGTGTAGTGGTCAACTAAAACTGGCCACGGTTTTATAAGCTTTCCAGTATTCGTTTTCTGCCTGATTGGGTGTTTTCATGTTGTTATTCGAATGCGGTCTGATCGAGTTGTAGTACCTCACGATATAGTCATTGATTGACTGCTTGGCTTCAGTAAAACTCCGATAGCCCGTCTCTGGAACCCACTCGGTTTTTAGGCTGCGGAAGAAGCGCTCCATTGGCGCGTTATCCCAGCAGTTTCCCCGTCGACTCATGCTCTGTTGTATCTGATACCGCCAGAGATGCTGACGGAATTTTGTACTGGTGTACTGAACTCCCTGATCCGAGTGGAATAGCACTCCCTTTGGTCTTCCTCTGGATTCATAAGCCATCATCAACGCCTTACGGGTCAGTTCACTGTCGGCCCGATAAGAAAACGCCCAACCAACCGGTTTTCTCGCGTAGAGATCCAGTATCATGGCTAGATAGGCCCAGCGTTGACCCGTCCAAATATATGTAATATCGCTGCACCACACCTGGTTGGGTTCTGCTACAGAAAACTGCCGATTCAAGGTATTTGGAATGGCTACGTGTAGCTTGTCAGCACGCTTATAGGCGTGTTTTGGAAGCTGGCTACTCACCAGTCCCAACTCCTTCATCAACTTACCCGCAACGTAACGAGTCAATGGCGTTCCATTACGGCTAACGATCTGGGCAACGGTTCTTGCACCAGCTGAGCCACCACTTAGGCGGTGAGCAGCGTGAACCATAAGCTTAAGCCTGCAACGATGGGAGTTGTCACCCTTCGGGCGCTCTCGCCAATATCGGTAGCTACTGCGTTGAATATCAAAGACATGGCATAGCAACTTAACGGGATAGCTCTCTTGTAACCGCTGAATTATCGAATATTTTTCAGCTCGTCGGACATCAAGAGAGCCATACCCTTTTTTAATATGTCTTTCTCTGTTTCCAGCCGTTTGATCTGACGTTCCAGGTCGCGAATACGGCGCTGCTCCTCGGTCAGTGGCGTGCCTTTCTGAGGTGTTTCTCCCGAGCGCTCTAGCCGAAGCTGGCGAACCCAGCCCTCCACTGAAGATTTACTGACGTTCATCGCTTCACTCGCGGCTCTGACGGTATAGCCTTGGTCAACGACTAATTGTGCGACTTCGAGTCGAAACTCCGGGCTAAAGTTTGGTCTGGATCGTTTGGTCATTTGCTCACCTGTGTCTTGAGGGGTGATAGTATCACCCAGATTCAGGTGGCCAAATTCAGTGTGCCACTACAAATTGAGGTATTCGTTTGCAGTGTTTTTGTTGGTTTATGAGCGCTGGAATATGAGTTCTGCGGGTGGGGGCGGGGCATACTGAGGGAGTCCCTCAGGCCCCGCCCCCAGCTGCCAGGACACAAGGGAACGTTACAGGGCTGGTGCGCCAGATAAACCCCTTTGTAGGGTGACACCTCTAAATAACGCAAAGGTGACATTACTAAATACCGCTTACAAGACCACTGCGCATAATATTGGGGCGGTGTTCACGGCGGGGCGGGCGTAACATCGCTCACCGGCCCGCACCGGCCGCCTGATCGCCTCTGGCGATTTAACACGCCCCCTGTTATGCGGGGTTGACACTCATCGAGTGTCAACGCGGGACAGTGGTCGCAGGAATGCTATGTCAGCGTTCTGTGGGCGTGTGTAGTATGGCTTATGCTTTGATTTTATTGATTAATTCTTCTTCGCTGATCAGGCTTGTGGGTTTATCTTTGTATAGCATGACCCTGAATTCGTCGTCCCTTTTGAACTGGCTTTGCAGGCTATGACGAATGCAGTAGGCGTCAATAATATCCATAAGGATATATTTATGTGTTTCGGGCAGTTGGTTTATGCGCTCTAAGGATGCGGCTGCCAGCCTGTCGATGCTGACTTTATCGGAATCCATTAACAGAGCGTCAAAAGAGCACTCCAGAGCATTGATTAACTTGTAGATTGTTGACAGTTTCGGGTCGCCTTTACTTCTTTCAAGATTGGGGACGTGGGTTACTCTTAGGTCAGCGTTTTGTGCCAATTGCCCCTGCGTCCAGCCTCGATCTCGTCTGAGGCGTTTTAAATTTTTGCCAAAGTGCATAGATATTCTCCAGTAAATGTTCCTTGAGCTGTAGTTTAATCCCTTTGTTTTTCAACTGATTTTACAGAAGATTATTTGATGGTCATCGATATCGTTGCATATTGATAAATTTCTATAGAGATGCTAAATATATTCTTATAGAGTTATTGACAGTGATTGGCCTGAATCTGCTATGGCGTCAAAAGTTGATTAAAAATGTATCTCGGCGACAAAAAAACCTTAACTGACAATTGGCGAGAATTCGCGCGGCATGATTATTCTCAGTTTTTGCTTCCATTTGTATTTGATTGGTTTTGTACCTTTACGTTTGTTGCACCGATTCACCCCGAAGCCGCCGATAAGGCTTTCCGCCATTTCGGCAATGTTCTCAATCGCCATATTTATGGTAAGCGCTGGCGCAGTAGGCCGCCGTTCGGCACCAGGTGGATCCGTGCGACCGAGTGGCAGAAGCGAGAAGTTATACATTTTCATGCCCTGTTTTCAGGGATACAAGATCACTCACCATATTTTGCTCAGAAGTTTGAGAAAGTGTGGCTTGAACAGATGGAGTGTGGCTATGCCCGTATTGATCTCCTGCGCGGAGATCAGCAAGCGGCTAAAGCATATTGCACAAAGTACATTACGAAGGACGGAGAAATCGATTTCTCTATTAATTTCGCAAATGGCAGCACACTCGATTGGGTCAACTGGGCAATGCGACAGATGAGCGCAGACGGCCAGCAGGTCGGCTTAGTTGGCTAGCGGAGCATAGTAGAGGGTAGTGACCCTTTTTACTTAAACGACCCCTGGGCAAGCTCTCGGGGAACGGCTTCACAGTATCCGGACATGTGCAACTGTCCCCGGTACTTGATGGGACAGTTGCGCCTTAAGCAAGTGTAAGAGGGCGTACATAGTGCAATTTAAACAAGACTTTAAACTTTTAGGGGTGGTCGCTAAAAAAGATAGCGGCACACTTGAAAATGGCACGGTATGGGCTACTGACCGTGTTGAATTGCATGTTTTATGTGATTTCGATAACGGAGATACAAGAGCCCACGGTTCAACAGTCTCTATTTTGAAGATTCAGGATTGCGATGCACATTATGAAGCTGCCAAGGCTTTGGTAGGTCAACAGGTGGTAGTTGAATGCGAAATGGTGCCTCCGAAGACGTTGGGTAAGCAACCCACTTTAGTATACAGGTCCTTTTCCAGAGCATCGGTTTCAGACAAAACTATGGTTTCTAAGTAAAGATGACCGACGATGAGTTATATGACTGGCCCCATACAGAGGGACTGGACGATCTCATTAGACGTTTAAAGCAGTTTCTTGACTTGAATCCCTTTATCTATATGCCTGAAGGGGGTAAAAGCGTGCCCCGTTATATCTTGCTTTGCGGCAATTGAGGTATTCGTTTGCAGTGTTTTTGTTGGTTTATGAGCGCTGGAATATGAGTTCTGCGGGTGGGGGCGGGGCATACTGAGGGAGTCCCTCAGGCCCCGCCCCCAGCTGCCAGGACACAAGGGAACGTTACAGGGCTGGTGCGCCAGATAAACCCCTTTGTAGGGTGACACCTCTAAATAACGCAAAGGTGACATTACTAAATACCGCTTACAAGACCACTGCGCATAATATTGGGGCGGTGTTCACGGCGGGGCGGGCGTAACATCGCTCACCGGCCCGCACCGGCCGCCTGATCGCCTCTGGCGATTTAACACGCCCCCTGTTATGCGGGGTTGACACTCATCGAGTGTCAACGCGGGACAGTGGTCGCAGGAATGCTATGTCAGCGTTCTGTGGGCGTGTGTAGTATGGCTTATGCTTTGATTTTATTGATTAATTCTTCTTCGCTGATCAGGCTTGTGGGTTTATCTTTGTATAGCATGACCCTGAATTCGTCGTCCCTTTTGAACTGGCTTTGCAGGCTATGACGAATGCAGTAGGCGTCAATAATATCCATAAGGATATATTTATGTGTTTCGGGCAGTTGGTTTATGCGCTCTAAGGATGCGGCTGCCAGCCTGTCGATGCTGACTTTATCGGAATCCATTAACAGAGCGTCAAAAGAGCACTCCAGAGCATTGATTAACTTGTAGATTGTTGACAGTTTCGGGTCGCCTTTACTTCTTTCAAGATTGGGGACGTGGGTTACTCTTAGGTCAGCGTTTTGTGCCAATTGCCCCTGCGTCCAGCCTCGATCTCGTCTGAGGCGTTTTAAATTTTTGCCAAAGTGCATAGATATTCTCCAGTAAATGTTCCTTGAGCTGTAGTTTAATCCCTTTGTTTTTCAACTGATTTTACAGAAGATTATTTGATGGTCATCGATATCGTTGCATATTGATAAATTTCTATAGAGATGCTAAATATATTCTTATAGAGTTATTGACAGTGATTGGCCTGAATCTGCTATGGCGTCAAAAGTTGATTAAAAATGTATCTCGGCGACAAAAAAACCTTAACTGACAATTGGCGAGAATTCGCGCGGCATGATTATTCTCAGTTTTTGCTTCCATTTGTATTTGATTGGTTTTGTACCTTTACGTTTGTTGCACCGATTCACCCCGAAGCCGCCGATAAGGCTTTCCGCCATTTCGGCAATGTTCTCAATCGCCATATTTATGGTAAGCGCTGGCGCAGTAGGCCGCCGTTCGGCACCAGGTGGATCCGTGCGACCGAGTGGCAGAAGCGAGAAGTTATACATTTTCATGCCCTGTTTTCAGGGATACAAGATCACTCACCATATTTTGCTCAGAAGTTTGAGAAAGTGTGGCTTGAACAGATGGAGTGTGGCTATGCCCGTATTGATCTCCTGCGCGGAGATCAGCAAGCGGCTAAAGCATATTGCACAAAGTACATTACGAAGGACGGAGAAATCGATTTCTCTATTAATTTCGCAAATGGCAGCACACTCGATTGGGTCAACTGGGCAATGCGACAGATGAGCGCAGACGGCCAGCAGGTCGGCTTAGTTGGCTAGCGGAGCATAGTAGAGGGTAGTGACCCTTTTTACTTAAACGACCCCTGGGCAAGCTCTCGGGGAACGGCTTCACAGTATCCGGACATGTGCAACTGTCCCCGGTACTTGATGGGACAGTTGCGCCTTAAGCAAGTGTAAGAGGGCGTACATAGTGCAATTTAAACAAGACTTTAAACTTTTAGGGGTGGTCGCTAAAAAAGATAGCGGCACACTTGAAAATGGCACGGTATGGGCTACTGACCGTGTTGAATTGCATGTTTTATGTGATTTCGATAACGGAGATACAAGAGCCCACGGTTCAACAGTCTCTATTTTGAAGATTCAGGATTGCGATGCACATTATGAAGCTGCCAAGGCTTTGGTAGGTCAACAGGTGGTAGTTGAATGCGAAATGGTGCCTCCGAAGACGTTGGGTAAGCAACCCACTTTAGTATACAGGTCCTTTTCCAGAGCATCGGTTTCAGACAAAACTATGGTTTCTAAGTAAAGATGACCGACGATGAGTTATATGACTGGCCCCATACAGAGGGACTGGACGATCTCATTAGACGTTTAAAGCAGTTTCTTGACTTGAATCCCTTTATCTATATGCCTGAAGGGGGTAAAAGCGTGCCCCGTTATATCTTGCTTTGCGGCAATTGAGGTATTCGTTTGCAGTGTTTTTGTTGGTTTATGAGCGCTGGAATATGAGTTCTGCGGGTGGGGGCGGGGCATACTGAGGGAGTCCCTCAGGCCCCGCCCCCAGCTGCCAGGACACAAGGGAACGTTACAGGGCTGGTGCGCCAGATAAACCCCTTTGTAGGGTGACACCTCTAAATAACGCAAAGGTGACATTACTAAATACCGCTTACAAGACCACTGCGCATAATATTGGGGCGGTGTTCACGGCGGGGCGGGCGTAACATCGCTCACCGGCCCGCACCGGCCGCCTGATCGCCTCTGGCGATTTAACACGCCCCCTGTTATGCGGGGTTGACACTCATCGAGTGTCAACGCGGGACAGTGGTCGCAGGAATGTCAGCGTTCTGTGGGCGTGTGTAGTATGGCTTATGCTTTGATTTTATTGATTAATTCTTCTTCGCTGATCAGGCTTGTGGGTTTATCTTTGTATAGCATGACCCTGAATTCGTCGTCCCTTTTGAACTGGCTTTGCAGGCTATGACGAATGCAGTAGGCGTCAATAATATCCATAAGGATATATTTATGTGTTTCGGGCAGTTGGTTTATGCGCTCTAAGGATGCGGCTGCCAGCCTGTCGATGCTGACTTTATCGGAATCCATTAACAGAGCGTCAAAAGAGCACTCCAGAGCATTGATTAACTTGTAGATTGTTGACAGTTTCGGGTCGCCTTTACTTCTTTCAAGATTGGGGACGTGGGTTACTCTTAGGTCAGCGTTTTGTGCCAATTGCCCCTGCGTCCAGCCTCGATCTCGTCTGAGGCGTTTTAAATTTTTGCCAAAGTGCATAGATATTCTCCAGTAAATGTTCCTTGAGCTGTAGTTTAATCCCTTTGTTTTTCAACTGATTTTACAGAAGATTATTTGATGGTCATCGATATCGTTGCATATTGATAAATTTCTATAGAGATGCTAAATATATTCTTATAGAGTTATTGACAGTGATTGGCCTGAATCTGCTATGGCGTCAAAAGTTGATTAAAAATGTATCTCGGCGACAAAAAAACCTTAACTGACAATTGGCGAGAATTCGCGCGGCATGATTATTCTCAGTTTTTGCTTCCATTTGTATTTGATTGGTTTTGTACCTTTACGTTTGTTGCACCGATTCACCCCGAAGCCGCCGATAAGGCTTTCCGCCATTTCGGCAATGTTCTCAATCGCCATATTTATGGTAAGCGCTGGCGCAGTAGGCCGCCGTTCGGCACCAGGTGGATCCGTGCGACCGAGTGGCAGAAGCGAGAAGTTATACATTTTCATGCCCTGTTTTCAGGGATACAAGATCACTCACCATATTTTGCTCAGAAGTTTGAGAAAGTGTGGCTTGAACAGATGGAGTGTGGCTATGCCCGTATTGATCTCCTGCGCGGAGATCAGCAAGCGGCTAAAGCATATTGCACAAAGTACATTACGAAGGACGGAGAAATCGATTTCTCTATTAATTTCGCAAATGGCAGCACACTCGATTGGGTCAACTGGGCAATGCGACAGATGAGCGCAGACGGCCAGCAGGTCGGCTTAGTTGGCTAGCGGAGCATAGTAGAGGGTAGTGACCCTTTTTACTTAAACGACCCCTGGGCAAGCTCTCGGGGAACGGCTTCACAGTATCCGGACATGTGCAACTGTCCCCGGTACTTGATGGGACAGTTGCGCCTTAAGCAAGTGTAAGAGGGCGTACATAGTGCAATTTAAACAAGACTTTAAACTTTTAGGGGTGGTCGCTAAAAAAGATAGCGGCACACTTGAAAATGGCACGGTATGGGCTACTGACCGTGTTGAATTGCATGTTTTATGTGATTTCGATAACGGAGATACAAGAGCCCACGGTTCAACAGTCTCTATTTTGAAGATTCAGGATTGCGATGCACATTATGAAGCTGCCAAGGCTTTGGTAGGTCAACAGGTGGTAGTTGAATGCGAAATGGTGCCTCCGAAGACGTTGGGTAAGCAACCCACTTTAGTATACAGGTCCTTTTCCAGAGCATCGGTTTCAGACAAAACTATGGTTTCTAAGTAAAGATGACCGACGATGAGTTATATGACTGGCCCCATACAGAGGGACTGGACGATCTCATTAGACGTTTAAAGCAGTTTCTTGACTTGAATCCCTTTATCTATATGCCTGAAGGGGGTAAAAGCGTGCCCCGTTATATCTTGCTTTGCGGCAATTGAGGTATTCGTTTGCAGTGTTTTTGTTGGTTTATGAGCGCTGGAATATGAGTTCTGCGGGTGGGGGCGGGGCATACTGAGGGAGTCCCTCAGGCCCCGCCCCCAGCTGCCAGGACACAAGGGAACGTCAGGCCCCGCCCCCAGCTGCCAGGACACAAGGGAACGTTACAGGGCTGGTGCGCCAGATAAAGGGTGACCCTCTAAATAACGCAAAGGTGACATTACTAAATACCGCTTACAAGACCACTGCGCATAATATTGGGGCGGTGTTCACGGCGGGGCGGGCGTAACATCGCTCACCGGCCCGCACCGGCCGCCTGATCGCCTCTGGCGATTTAACACGCCCCCTGTTATGCGGGGTTGACACTCATCGAGTGTCAACGCGGGACAGTGGTCGCAGGAATGCTATGTCAGCGTTCTGTGGGCGTGTGTAGTATGGCTTATGCTTTGATTTTATTGATTAATTCTTCTTCGCTGATCAGGCTTGTGGGTTTATCTTTGTATAGCATGACCCTGAATTCGTCGTCCCTTTTGAACTGGCTTTGCAGGCTATGACGAATGCAGTAGGCGTCAATAATATCCATAAGGATATATTTATGTGTTTCGGGCAGTTGGTTTATGCGCTCTAAGGATGCGGCTGCCAGCCTGTCGATGCTGACTTTATCGGAATCCATTAACAGAGCGTCAAAAGAGCACTCCAGAGCATTGATTAACTTGTAGATTGTTGACAGTTTCGGGTCGCCTTTACTTCTTTCAAGATTGGGGACGTGGGTTACTCTTAGGTCAGCGTTTTGTGCCAATTGCCCCTGCGTCCAGCCTCGATCTCGTCTGAGGCGTTTTAAATTTTTGCCAAAGTGCATAGATATTCTCCAGTAAATGTTCCTTGAGCTGTAGTTTAATCCCTTTGTTTTTCAACTGATTTTACAGAAGATTATTTGATGGTCATCGATATCGTTGCATATTGATAAATTTCTATAGAGATGCTAAATATATTCTTATAGAGTTATTGACAGTGATTGGCCTGAATCTGCTATGGCGTCAAAAGTTGATTAAAAATGTATCTCGGCGACAAAAAAACCTTAACTGACAATTGGCGAGAATTCGCGCGGCATGATTATTCTCAGTTTTTGCTTCCATTTGTATTTGATTGGTTTTGTACCTTTACGTTTGTTGCACCGATTCACCCCGAAGCCGCCGATAAGGCTTTCCGCCATTTCGGCAATGTTCTCAATCGCCATATTTATGGTAAGCGCTGGCGCAGTAGGCCGCCGTTCGGCACCAGGTGGATCCGTGCGACCGAGTGGCAGAAGCGAGAAGTTATACATTTTCATGCCCTGTTTTCAGGGATACAAGATCACTCACCATATTTTGCTCAGAAGTTTGAGAAAGTGTGGCTTGAACAGATGGAGTGTGGCTATGCCCGTATTGATCTCCTGCGCGGAGATCAGCAAGCGGCTAAAGCATATTGCACAAAGTACATTACGAAGGACGGAGAAATCGATTTCTCTATTAATTTCGCAAATGGCAGCACACTCGATTGGGTCAACTGGGCAATGCGACAGATGAGCGCAGACGGCCAGCAGGTCGGCTTAGTTGGCTAGCGGAGCATAGTAGAGGGTAGTGACCCTTTTTACTTAAACGACCCCTGGGCAAGCTCTCGGGGAACGGCTTCACAGTATCCGGACATGTGCAACTGTCCCCGGTACTTGATGGGACAGTTGCGCCTTAAGCAAGTGTAAGAGGGCGTACATAGTGCAATTTAAACAAGACTTTAAACTTTTAGGGGTGGTCGCTAAAAAAGATAGCGGCACACTTGAAAATGGCACGGTATGGGCTACTGACCGTGTTGAATTGCATGTTTTATGTGATTTCGATAACGGAGATACAAGAGCCCACGGTTCAACAGTCTCTATTTTGAAGATTCAGGATTGCGATGCACATTATGAAGCTGCCAAGGCTTTGGTAGGTCAACAGGTGGTAGTTGAATGCGAAATGGTGCCTCCGAAGACGTTGGGTAAGCAACCCACTTTAGTATACAGGTCCTTTTCCAGAGCATCGGTTTCAGACAAAACTATGGTTTCTAAGTAAAGATGACCGACGATGAGTTATATGACTGGCCCCATACAGAGGGACTGGACGATCTCATTAGACGTTTAAAGCAGTTTCTTGACTTGAATCCCTTTATCTATATGCCTGAAGGGGGTAAAAGCGTGCCCCGTTATATCTTGCTTTGCGGCAATTGAGGTATTCGTTTGCAGTGTTTTTGTTGGTTTATGAGCGCTGGAATATGAGTTCTGCGGGTGGGGGCGGGGCATACTGAGGGAGTCCCTCAGGCCCCGCCCCCAGCTGCCAGGACACAAGGGAACGTTACAGGGCTGGTGCGCCAGATAAACCCCTTTGTAGGGTGACACCTCTAAATAACGCAAAGGTGACATTACTAAATACCGCTTACAAGACCACTGCGCATAATATATATTATGTTAAATAGGCTATGGCGTTAGATCCAGGCTATAGAAGTGCGTGGGCATACCGTCCATTACTCTGCGGTGGCTGTAGCTAAACCCAAGGCGCTCACAGACGCGTACTGACGCGATATTTCCCTCGTCAATCGAGGCCACAAGCTCAGGCAGCGCGTACAGCAATTGTGGCTGTGTTTCATCAAAAAAACGCCAGAGGCCGCAGTAACCGAGAAAAGGGCCGTCGTTTGTCGCGATTGTAGTGGCACACTGAATTTGGCCACCTGAATCTGGGTGATACTATCACCCCTCAAGACACAGGTGAGCAAATGACCAAACGATCCAGACCAAACTTTAGCCCGGAGTTTCGACTCGAAGTCGCACAATTAGTCGTTGACCAAGGCTATACCGTCAGAGCCGCGAGTGAAGCGATGAACGTCAGTAAATCTTCAGTGGAGGGCTGGGTTCGCCAGCTTCGGCTAGAGCGCTCGGGAGAAACACCTCAGAAAGGCACGCCACTGACCGAGGAGCAGCGCCGTATTCGCGACCTGGAACGTCAGATCAAACGGCTGGAAACAGAGAAAGACATATTAAAAAAGGGTATGGCTCTCTTGATGTCCGACGAGCTGAAAAATATTCGATAATTCAGCGGTTACAAGAGAGCTATCCCGTTAAGTTGCTATGCCATGTCTTTGATATTCAACGCAGTAGCTACCGATATTGGCGAGAGCGCCCGAAGGGTGACAACTCCCATCGTTGCAGGCTTAAGCTTATGGTTCACGCTGCTCACCGCCTAAGTGGTGGCTCAGCTGGTGCAAGAACCGTTGCCCAGATCGTTAGCCGTAATGGAACGCCATTGACTCGTTACGTTGCGGGTAAGTTGATGAAGGAGTTGGGACTGGTGAGTAGCCAGCTTCCAAAACACGCCTATAAGCGTGCTGACAAGCTACACGTAGCCATTCCAAATACCTTGAATCGGCAGTTTTCTGTAGCAGAACCCAACCAGGTGTGGTGCAGCGATATTACATATATTTGGACGGGTCAACGCTGGGCCTATCTAGCCATGATACTGGATCTCTACGCGAGAAAACCGGTTGGTTGGGCGTTTTCTTATCGGGCCGACAGTGAACTGACCCGTAAGGCGTTGATGATGGCTTATGAATCCAGAGGAAGACCAAAGGGAGTGCTATTCCACTCGGATCAGGGAGTTCAGTACACCAGTACAAAATTCCGTCAGCATCTCTGGCGGTATCAGATACAACAGAGCATGAGTCGACGGGGAAACTGCTGGGATAACGCGCCAATGGAGCGCTTCTTCCGCAGCCTAAAAACCGAGTGGGTTCCAGAGACGGGCTATCGGAGTTTTACTGAAGCCAAGCAGTCAATCAATGACTATATCGTGAGGTACTACAACTCGATCAGACCGCATTCGAATAACAACATGAAAACACCCAATCAGGCAGAAAACGAATACTGGAAAGCTTATAAAACCGTGGCCAGTTTTAGTTGACCACTACACCCCACTGCTCCGTCTGAAAACAGCTTTCTGACGTGGCAATGATGTCTGCAGCCTGCTTTCGACTGATTTGCTTGTCGTCCCACAGGAAGTGGCGCACTGTGGGGTCTCTATTACAATCCAGGAACGCCTCTAGGTCGGATTCACAAAGCGGCGTCAAAATCCCCCCGGGGAACTCCAGGATCGTCAACTATCGGCCACCCAGTTGCCGTGGAAGCCAAACGGCACCCTACGGGGAAGATGTATGGTTGCGGCGGGCTCGCCACTGAAGTCCTGCGCATTCAATATCACCACATCGGAACTGTCTTTGTCCGCATCATAGGTGTAAGCCATCACCCAGCCATCATCTTCGTCTGCGTCATCGCTGCGCGGAACGAACACCGCTTCCATGAAGAAGCGTGAGTTACCCTCGTCATGCACTTCCGAGCGCCCTTCTTGCAAATCGTGCTTGATCAGCCCGCCCATCAGGTCCGTACCGCGCGTTGCCACGGTATAGCCATAGCGATAGCTTCTGCCGGCCAGACGTTCGTCAAGACGAGGGAACTCCTGGCCGCGCTCATCGATACAACTCTCCGAGACTTTGCTCTTGGAAGGGTCGATAACCCAGCGATCAAGCCGGGTGCTTCCCTCATTAGGGCCGTGCTCATCTGTCGCAAACATTTTCGGGTGTCGGACCACATCCAAAACCACCCTGCCTTGGTCATCTTCGTAAGCATTCATGGGATGAAATACGTAACACGGATCGACTTCATGCCAACTCACGTCAGCCGCGCTGCCATTGCGCGGCAACAGGCCCACGCGACAGCCATAGTCCGCATCCCAGGCATAGGGGAACGGTGAGCCACCCTCAAGTCGGGCCATGTCGAAGGTAACCGGCATATCGAGCAGGATGAAATAGTTCTCGCTAAACATGCAGTCGTGCACCATCGGACTGCCGGGCGTAGGCACGTCTACAGTTTTACTGACCTTACCGTCGGTGCCGACCAGCACATACTGAATGTGCTGCCAGAACGGTGAGTAGACGGCGGTATGTAGCTCGCCAGTGACGGGATCTCGATGGGGATGAGCGCTAAAACTGCCGGGCAAAGTGCCTTCAAAATTGCTGCGTGCAACAGTATTCAGCTCGTAGTCCAACTCAACGGGTAAATTGCCTGCTTCTACAATCGCGAAGGTTTTTCCGGCATGGCCAATAATGTTGGTATTGGCGACACCGCTGCCCAGTTCCAGTTCGGCCTTTGGGCCGGAAACCGGGTCCCAGCCCATATGCTCTGTCACGATATCGTCGTGAACGTAGCGGGCTCGGTACCACTCCGCCCTGCCCTCATTTAGTCTCAGCCCATGCGCCATGCCGTTACCTAAAAACCAGTGGTAGCTGGCTGGGTCGGCATCAACCGGGTTGGGACCTATGCGCAATAGGCGCCCCGATAACTCCTGGGGTATTTCCCCTGTCACGGCTAGATCGGTAGCCGTGAGTTCGCTTTCAACCGGTCCAAAGTTGCCTTGCAGATAAGGGTTTGCAGTCATGGGCTGTGCCTTTTATTCGTTAACTGGATAGGCCAAAAACTCGCTCAGCATTCTTATGCAGAAATAGCGCACGAACCTCATCGTCCAATCCGAGACTCTCAAGGTCCTGCAATGCCTGTTCATGGGTGATCATGGGATAGTTGGTGCCGAACAAAACCTTGCGCCTCCCATGCCCCTTTAGATAGCGCACCAGCTCTTCAGGATAGCGGTTCGCAGTGTAGGCCGATGTATCTATATAGACGTTGGGATGCTTTGTTGCCACCGCCACCGCTTCCTCCGTCCACGGATATCCAATATGCCCGCCGACGATCACCATTTCAGGAAAGTCGATTGCCACCTGATCGAGATATATCGGACGACCGACCTCCGAGGGCATCAGCGGGCCCGTGTGCCCAATCTGGGTGCAAAAAGGTAGTCCCGCCTGAACGCAGGCGACATAAACTGGATAAAAGCGTCGGTCGGTCGGCGGCGTCTCACACAGCCACGGCAGTACTCGAATGCCTTTGAAACCGTAATCGGAGGCGCAGCGCTGAATCTCCTCGACGGCGAGCATGGGTTTCGAAATGTCTACAGACCCCACACCCACGAGCCTATCCGGTGCTTGTGAAACGAAGGCGGCAACCTCTTCGTTTGAGATCATATCGCGACCGGGTGCCTGCCAGGCGCTGATCAACATCTTGTCGACACCGGCTTGGTCCATAATTGCCAGCGTAAACTCCACAGGTAACTCTTCAGTGGGAACGTCTTGGCCGGTCCAGCGACGCAGCGAATCGAAAATGGGGTCGCTGATATGGCGTAAGGTGGGATGCTGCCCCCAGGCATCGATGATCATTCAGCTAGCTCTCGGCGGTTCGTGGTTTATCATACACACATGCTGCGCTTATCCAACACAGTCGCTATAACCGAGGACGAGATCGAGTTTCAGGCCATACGCGCTCAGGGTGCCGGTGGCCAAAACGTCAATAAGGTGTCCTCGGCGGTGCATTTACGCTTCGACGTACGTGCCTCATCGCTGCCGGATAGCTATAAGGAGAAGTTGCTGGCTTTACAGGACCAGCGAATCTCCAGTGGTGGCATTATCGTCATAAAAGCACAGCAATTTCGCACCCGAGAGAAGAACAAGCGCGATGCGCTGGGACGCCTGGAGGCCCTGATTCGAAAGGCCATGGTCGTTCAGAAAAAGCGGCGCCCTACCAAACCGAGTCGCGCCGCGAAGCAGCGCCGCATGGACAGCAAAACCCGGCGCGGCCAGACAAAAAGTCTACGTGGTAAGCTTAAACTCTAGAGTCGGCCATCCACGGCGGCAACGAATAAATCGCGATACTCTTCTGCGCTGAGCGCTATGGGGTTGCCCCCAGCGGTCGGGTCGGTTACCGCAATCTCTCCTATCTTTTCAGCCTCTTTTGCGTCTATGCCGATTTCGGCAAGGCTATGGGGAATGCCGATAGACTCTCGTAAATCGAGCACCCATTGCAGGAACGGATCGAACCCCGCTCGAGGTAATTCCAGATAAAGGCTGGCGCGTGTAATCACTTCGCTGATGGCCGTCACGTTCCGCTTGAGCACATAGGGCATCAGTATGGCGTTTAAGAGTCCGTGGTGGGCGTCGTACAGTGCGCCTAATGTGTGGGCAAGCGCATGCATGCCGCCGAGCCCTCGTTGAAACGCAGTTGCCCCCATGCTCGATGCCACCAGCATCTGAGTACGGGCGTGTAGATCACTGCCGTCTGCACAGGCCCGGGGCAAAAATTCCTTCACCAGTCGGATGCCTTCAATGGCGATGCCCTCGGCCATAGGATGGTAGAAAGGCGCACACAGTGCTTCGAGATTGTGTGATAGCGCATCCATACCGGTAGCGGCGGTAATATGGGCCGGCAAACCGACCGTGAGTTGTGGGTCGAGAATCACCCGCTGGGGCAACATGTTGGGGTGAAAAATAACCCGCTTAAGATGCAATTTCTCATCGGTAATCACTGCGGCGCGCCCTACTTCTGAGCCGGTGCCTGCAGTCGTAGGAACCGCCACTACCGGTGCGATTGCAGCTGCATTGGCGCGGATCCAGTTGTCACCCTCATCGATAAAGGCAAAAACCGGCAGTTCCTGGCCGGCCGCCAGCGCGATAGTTTTTCCCGCATCCATGGCGGAGCCACCGCCGAAGGCGATAACACCGTCGTGGTTGCCGCGGCGATACGCGGCGATGCCCGCCTCGACGTTGCCGCCAGTAGGATTGCCCTGAATATCGGAAAATACATCGCACTCCAAACCACTCTCATTGCAGTCCAGAACCGCTTGTTCAAGCATCGGCAAAGCAGCGAGTCCGGGGTCGGTAACCAGCAGGGGCTTTGCCATTGCCAACTGTTTACAGGTGTCAGGTAGCTCGCTGATGCGCCCGGCTCCAACGCGCACCGAGGTGGGATAGTTCCAGTTGCCGTGCGGTAAGGCGTCAGATGATTTCAAAGTAGCGCTGCAGCTCCCAGTCGGTAATATGGCGGCGGAACTCGCGTTCCTCCCAGTCTCGGCTCGTTGCGTAGTGTTCTACAAAGGCATCGCCAAATAATGTGCGCGCAGCGCTCGAGCCTCGCAGCCGCTCCGCCGCCGCCGACAGGCTTTGCGGCAATGCCAGATGCGGCGGATGATCTTGTTCGTAAGCGTTGCCCTTGATCTGGGGTTCCGGCTCCAGGCCTTGCTCTATACCGTGCAGTCCAGCGCCGAGCGCAGCTGCCAGGGCGATATAGGGGTTTGCATCTGCAGAGCCCAGGCGGTATTCCACTCGCTGGCTCTTTGCGCTACCGGGTATGACGCGCAATGCCGTCGTCCTATTTTCGACGCCCCAGGTGGCGTCCGTGGGCGCCCAGAAACCTGGCACCAGTCGGGAGTAGCTGTTGACTGTCTGAGCCAGCATGGCCGAGAACTCGGGCATCAGTAATTGTTGGCCGGCAACAAACTGCCTTTGCAGCCTACTCATACTATGCTCACTGCCCTCTTCGAAAAACGCTGAGGCGCCGGTGTCCCGGTCGAACAGAGACATATGAATATGACCACTCTGGCCTGGATAATCGTTAGACCACTTGGCCATAAAGGTCGCCATCATACCGTTGCGCTGGGCCCACACCTTGGCGAAGGTTTTAAACAGCGCTCCCTTGTCCGCCGCAGACAAGGCGTCGCCTACCGCAATGGCAGCCTCAATAACTCCAGGCCCGGTTTCTGTGTGCAGGCCTTCCAGCGGAAAATCCATAATCTCACAGAGGTCGAGCAGATCCTGATACCACTCGCTGTGCACGGAATTGCGCAACACGGAGTAGCCGAAAAATCCGGGCGTTGCGGGTTCCAGATTGCGGTAATCTTTTTCTCGCACCGAGTGCGGGCTCTCATTAAAGAGAAAGAATTCGTACTCGAAGGAGGCCTTCACCGCATAGCCAAGCTCCGCAGCGCGCTCTAACTGGCGACGCAGCAGACCGCGCGGACATAAGGCCTCCGCCGCATCGCTGAATTCAGCCAGAAACAGCACATTGTCTCCCTCGTAGGGCAGCTCGCGACAGCTGTCCGGGACAATCCGCACGGGCGCATCGGGATAGCCTGTGTGCCAGCCGGTATATTCCACGCCAGGATTTTCGTAGAGCTGGTCATTGCTATCCCAACCTAGCACCACATCACAAAAGCCGAACCCCTTGTCCAGTGCCGAGAAGAACTTCTCCCTGGACATGTACTTGCCACGCAGAACCCCGTCGACATCAAACACGCCGACTTTGACATGCGCTAGTCCTCGTTCCTCGACCAGGGCCTTGGCGTCATCGGCAGTGCGTACTTCTCCCGCTTGCATTGGCAGCTCCTTTATCAGACCCCTATAGCATAGCTAAGTAATCGAATCGGTCATCTAAGTTTGACCCATTTAGTGAGTTCACGAAAACGCTACCTAGGCTACACTGCCGGCACGCTTTTGTAAGGAAACGATCATGTCCGAATTGAAACTGGGTCTGCAACTCGGCTACTGGGGCGCACTGTATCCTCCTAGCCACATCGATCTAGCCCAAGAGGCTGAGAAGCTTGGCTTCGACTCTGTCTGGACCGCCGAATCCTGGGGAAACGATGCATTCACGCCGCTGGCGTGGATTGGCGCTAACACCTCCACTATCAGGCTGGGAACATCGGTTGCGCAACTGTCGGCGCGTACACCGGCCTCCTGCGCCATGGCCGCCCTGGCGCTGGATCACATGTCGGGCGGTCGCATGATCCTTGGCCTGGGCGTTTCCGGTCCACAGGTGGTTGAGGGATGGTACGGCCAACCTTATGCCAAACCGGTTACTCGGACGCGGGAATATGTATCCATTATTCGAAAAATCCTCGCGCGGGAGGAACCTGTAACCAGCGACGGCGAGTTCTATCCGCTGCCCTACCACGGCGACGGCGCCTGGGGAATGGGCAAGCCGCTCAAGTCCATTGTCCACCCCTTGCGCAAGGACTTGCCCATATTTCTCGGAGCAGAGGGGTCCAAAAATGTCACCCAGACCGCAGAAATCGCCGATGGCTGGTTACCGCTGTACTACTCTCCCTACCGCGAAGAGGTCTACGCGGATCAGATAGCCGGTGCTAAGGAGGGATTCGAGATTGCCTGTTTTGCTATGGCGAACATCAACGACAACCTCGAAGAGGCCCTATACCCCGTCAAAGCGATGCTCGGCTTTTATATCGGTGGGATGGGCTCCAAGCAGCGCAATTTCCACAAGGAACTGATGGCGCGCATGGGTTACGAAGCCGAGGCGGAGCACATTCAGGATCTGTTCTTCGAAGGCAAGCGGGATGAAGCTATAGCGGCGGTGCCGGATGAATTTGCCGACGAGATCTCCCTCTGTGGCCCCCGCGAGCGGGTAAAAGAGCGCATTGTAGACTGGAAGAAATCCAGAGTGACTTCGCTATTGATCAATGGCGATCAAAATTTGCTGCGGGATATGGCAGAACTCGTTCTATAGATAGATAATCCGTGGGTTTTCTCATCGTTCGAGGTGCCCATGACCAAGCTTATCACCCTGATAGGGCTGCTACTGCTGCCCCTGAGCTCCATCGCGGCTGAACTGCGCCCAGAATTCGCCGAACTGGAGGCCATCGCCACGACCGGGACCCTCGTGGTACCCGTCACGGCCGCCAATGAGCTCCCCTCCAAACTCGAATCTGCTTTAGCTACTAGTTTGAATAACGCCATGCAAAGCACTGAATTTGAAGGGAAAAAAGCCAAATCTTTAAGCCTTTATGAGCTCGGTGGATACCAACGCGTAGTACTGGTCGGCCTGGGCGACAAACCACTGACCCCGCGCAGTCTGCGCGAGTTTGGTGGCCGCGTCGCCATGGCCGCAGGCAATAAAATCGACCAGACAGTCAGTGTTTTTTGGCAACAAAAGCCTACGCAACCGCCCCACCCCAGCGCGCATATCGCCGTGGGTATTCAGCTTGGCGCTTATCGCTTTGACAAATACAAGACAGGAGAAGACGCGGAAGACGGGGGTTCAGGCACACGCTTTGTTATCCACAGTGAAGAATCCTGGCCTGCGGCGGCTTACTGGCGCGATAACTGGGCTGGGGTCTCCAACGGGGTTTACCTTGCCAGGGACTTAATCAGCGAGCCCGCCAATGTCATTTACCCAGAGTCGTTTGTCGAACGCGCTCGAGCGGCATTCAAGGGCATCGATAAGGTGTCGATCAAGGTGCTCAATGAGCGGCAGATGGAGAAACTGGGTATGAATGCCCTGCTGGGCGTAGGGATGGGCAGTGAACGTCCGCCGCGCCTGCTGATCATCAGCTATCAAGGCGCTGACAAGGATGAGCCGCCACTGGCCTTTGTCGGCAAAGGCGTTACTTTTGATACCGGTGGCATTTCCATCAAGAGCAGCCGCGGCTTGTGGCGCATGAAATATGATATGTCAGGTGCAGCCGCCGTTACCGGAACAGTGCTGGCACTCGCTCAGCGCAAGGCGGCGGTCAACGCAATTGCCATAGCGCCGCTGGTAGAAAATATGCCATCACAGCGTGCCCAGCGCCCAGGGGATGTGCGCAAGGCAATGTCCGGCAAGACCATTGAAATTATCAATACAGACGCTGAGGGGCGCCTGATCCTGGCAGACGCACTCTGGTACGCGCAGGAACAATTCGAACCCCAGTTATTGGTTGATGTGGCGACACTGACAGGCTCGATTAAAGTGGCGCTGGGTGAGGTTTATGCCGGTTTGTATTCACGCCATGACGACGTGGCCAACAAGCTGCTGACAGCTGGAGAGGCATCTGGCGAAGAGGTCTGGCGCATGCCCTTACACGCCGATTTCCGCAAAGCCATTCGGTCAGACATTGGTGACGTGAAGAACGCTGTTGAGGGCGGCAGCGGCGGCGCCAATACTGCAGCTGAATTCGTCGGCAGCTTTGTTAAAGAAGACACTCACTGGGCCCATCTCGATATCGCGGGCAAGGCCTGGGCCTTCGAGAAGACGGCAACAGTACCCAAGGGCGCTGCAGGCTGGGGAGTGCTTTTGCTCAACCAGTTGGTGGCCGACGGCTACGAGGATACGAGCGGAAACTAGATTGTGGATCCGCTTAGCCAGGGTTTGATGGGGGCTGCTGCCCCCAAAAGTATCGCGCCTCCACAACATGCCCGCATCGCTTGTTTGCTCGGTTTTCTTGCGGGCATGGCGCCCGATCTCGACGTCTTTATTCGCTCGAACGAAGACCCGCTATTGTTCCTGATGTATCACCGCCAGTTCACTCATGCGTTGATCTTTATACCCATCGGCGGACTTTTAGTGGGCTCGGTGTTGCATCAGCTTTTCGGCAAGCGTCATGGGTTGGCACTACGCACCAGCGTACTGTATTGCACCGCAGGCTACGCCACGCACGCATTGCTCGATTCCTGTACGACCTACGGCACGCAGCTGTTCTGGCCTTTCTCCGATTATCGGGTTGCGTGGAATACCGTCTCGGTGATCGATCCACTATTCACGTTGCCCATCCTGTTGCTAATCATTCTTAGCGTCTGGCGACGCAATAGCACACTGGCTCGCATTGCATTGTGCTGGGCCGTGATCTACCCGACGATCGGCCTGATACAGCGGGACAGGGTTGAAGCGCTGGGCTGGGAGTTGGCGGCTGAACGCGGGCATGAGCCTATTAGCCTGCAAGCCAAACCCAGTTTCGGCAATCTGCTACTGTGGAAGCTGGTATACCAGACCGAGACCCACTTTCACGTGGACGCTGTTCGTGCAGGGTCGGAGCTGAGCGTATTTCCTGGCGAATCGGTGCCTATTCTGGATCTCGAGCGAGACTTTCCCTGGCTCGATCCGCAGTCCCAACAAGCGCGGGACGTGGAACGTTTTCGCTGGTTCTCCAACGGCTACGTGGCGGTAGACCCGCGATACCCAGATCGCATTACCGACGTACGCTATTCCATGTTACCCAATAAAATTGCAGGGTTGTGGAGCATCGTCTTGAAGCGGGATGCTCCTCCAGCACAGCACGTTGATTACGTGAGCAGTCGCGATACGTCACCAGAGATGATGTCTCGATTCCGCGCGATGTTATTCGAGTGAGTAATTTTAAGCCCTCCGCTGCCGCCGCAGTGGTTATCGCCAACATGATAGGGACAGGCGTGTTTACCAGTCTTGGCTTCCAGCTGTTGGATATCCGTTCAGGCTTCGTACTGATGGCATTGTGGGTGGTCGGCGGCCTCACCGCCCTGTGCGGCGCTCTCAGCTATGCGGAATTGGGCGCGGCCTTGCCACGCTCAGGCGGCGAGTACAATTTTCTCAGTCAGATCTATCACCCGGGAGCCGGGTTTATCTCCGGCTGGGTGTCAGCAACGGTGGGCTTCGCTGCCCCCACGGCACTGGCCGCCCTGACGTTTGGCAATTACCTCTCGTCCTCGTTTCCGGCACTTTCACCGCTCTGGCTTGCGACAGGCCTGGTGGTCCTGCTTACCATCGTCCACTGTCGAAGTCATGCGAGTAGCGGCGGCGCGCAAAGTGCGCTCACTGCACTCAAAATACTACTGATCCTGGGCTTTTCGGCCCTGGCATTGTCCATGACCGACACGCTACAGCCGGTCAACTTTTCTCCAGCAGAAGGTGATGGGCAGTTGCTTGTCGGCGGCGCATTTGCAGTGTCGTTAATTTACGTGAACTACGCCTATTCCGGGTGGAATGCAGCGACCTATATCACCAGTGAACTCGACAGGCCGCAATCGCAGTTACCGATCGTGCTCATCGCCAGTACAGCTCTTGTTGGCGGAGCCTACCTGCTACTGAATTACGTTTTCCTGGCCGTTGCCCCCATGGACGCAATGGCCGGTAAGGTGAAAATTGGCTATGTAGCAGCGAGCTATGCCTTCGGCACCGGCGGCGCGCAAATTATGGGCGTATTGCTGGCTATCCTGCTGATCTCAACGGTCTCGGCGATGGTGCTGGCGGGGCCACGTGTTCTGCACGCCATAGGCGAAGATTTTCCTGCGTTTCGTTTTCTCGGCGTGAAGAACCAAGATGGTATTCCCGTCAGAGCCATCCTTTTACAGTCCATTGTGTGCCTGATCTTTTTTTGGTCATCTACCTTCGAGAGCATATTGATTTTCAGTGGCGCGACGATGGCGCTGAATACCTTCTTTGCGGTGTTGGGCCTGTTTGTTTTGCGCTGGAAAAAGCCACAGATGGACCGCCCCTATCGGGCCTGGCTATACCCAATAACACCTATGATTTTCCTGGCGATTACTGGCTGGACACTGGTGTACACTGTGGCCCAGCGACCGGCAGAGGCCTGGATGTGTCTTGGCATACTGGTTTCCGGTGCCTTTTTCTATGTGCTAACCAGACGATTTGGGAGTTCCCAGTAATGGATTTTGAGCTGGCGGAAGAGTACCGCATGTTGAATGACCTGGTGCAACGCTTTGTTGACGACCACGTGATTCCTCTGGAACCCGCAGTGCTGGAACGAGAGGCGAATGGCGAGGGTTATACCCTGCTCGCTGAAGAGAAAGCCAAGCTCGATGAGATCTCGCGGGAACTGGGCCTGTGGGGACTGGATGCGCCGCAGGATGTCGGCGGACTGGACATCGCTAATGTCGCACTCATCGGCGTCAACGAGCAGATCGGCAAGGTCATGGTGCCCTATGTCCTGCCGCCCGATTCACCCAACCTGCGTATGCTCAGCGCAACAGTCAACGACGCGCAGCGCGAGAAATACCTCGAGCCCTACGTCCGTGGCGAAACGGTGTCTGCCATCGCCATATCTGAGCCTGGCGCGGGTTCTGACCCGGCCGCCATGAAGACCACGGCTATACTCGACGGCGACGACTGGGTGTTAAACGGTCGCAAAATCTGGATATCCAAAGCCGATTACGCAGATTCCTTTGTCACCATCGCGGTAACCGATAAAGAAAAGGGATCTCGCGGCGGCATGTCTGCTTTTCTAGTTGATGCGGGCACCCCGGGACTGAGCGTCGCGCGAAAAATACCAATGATCGGCGGTAACGCAACCTTCGAACTGGAATTTGATGACTGTCGCCTACCCGCCGGCGCCCTGCTCGGCGAGCTCGGCCAGGGCTTTGCACCGATGCAATTGCGCCTGTCTACGCGACGCATGGAAATGGCCACGTGGTGCATCGGCATTGCCCAGCGCGCCCTCGATATGATGGTCGAGTACGCACCGCAACGAACGACATTCGGTTCCACGTTGGCAGACAAGCAAACCATTCAGAACTGGATTACAGACGCTGAAATTGGCGTCCACTCGAGTCGCTTGATGGCTTATCACTGCGCCTGGAAGCTGGATAGAGGTGAATCGGTACGACGCGAGATTTCGATGTTGAAATCCCATGCGATCGAGAACGCCTGGACCGTTGTCGATCGGGCCATGCAAACTTTCGGCGCCATGGGCATGACTAAGGAACTGCCATTACAACAAATGGCAAACGAGATCCGCCTCATGCGCATCTACGACGGTCCCACCGAGATTCACAACTGGGTGGTTGCCCGCGACTTGTTACGGTCTGCGGGCTGAATAGCCCAGGCTGACTATTGCGGCCTGCGTTGCTGTTGTGCTGCAGCGGCGCCGGGCGGGCCACCCGCTCCCATGGCGCGCATCTGTAGCATGGTCTGCATCTGCTGCATCATCTTGTCGATAGTAAAGCTGGCCGTTGCCTGGCGCGGCGGAAACTCCCTGAATGTGCTCATCCATTTTCCTACCTCTACCTGGGCCGGCACAAACAACCAAAGCTGATCAGCAAAGAAACGCGCGTAAAGCCCGGAATCCAGGGATTCTTCGTAGGGGTCGCTGCGCAGGTGGACTACGCGTGGGAAATTGAGCGCCTCGCGCGGGCCGCCCCAACCTTCCATAGACCAGCCGAAATGTATCTTCCAGTCGTTCCAGCGCATGGCGTTGAAGTTAGCGTTGTCATCGAAGTAGAAGACATTGGTGCGTTTGCCCGGCCCGGTACCTGCCAGAAGCTCTGTCTGGTCGTGCCCGTCCAGGTGCACACGGTAGGTCCGGTCTCCTGCGCGGTGGCCCTGCTTGAGATTTTCGGCAATGTTTTTCTCACCGGCGGCCGCCAAAAATGTTGGTAGCCAGTCTTGATGCGAGAAGATGTCATTGATAACGCGACCCTCTTCCACGACGCCTGGCCAACGAATGAGAGCGGGAACTCGGAAACCGCCTTCCCAGGTAGATCCCTTTTCGCCTCGAAAGGGCTCTGCGCCCCCATCGGGGTAGGTTTTGGTCTGTGATCCGTTGTCCGTGCTGTAGACGACAATCGTGTTGTCAGCTATGCCCAGCTCCTCTAACTTGTCGAGCAACTGGCCCACATGGAAGTCGTGCTCCTTGAGCCCGTCAGCGTACAGGCCATACCCTGAACTCCCCTCCCATTCGGGTGCCAGGCGCGTCCACACATGCATTCGAGTAGCGTTAAACCAGAGGAAAAATGGCTTGTCCTGTGCATCGGCCTTGTCCATAAACTTGAGCGCGGCGTCGGTAAATTCCTGGTCTACTGTCTCCATACGTTTGCGCGTCAAGGGGCCAGTGTCTTCAATTTTGCCGTCGGCGAAGGAATGGATGACGCCCCGCGGCGCGAAACGTTTGTGGAAGGCCGGGTCTTTCGGGTAGAAGTAAGTCTCGGGTTCCTCTTCCGCGTTCAGGTGATACAGGTTGCCCAGAAACTCATCAAATCCGTGATTCGTCGGCAAAAACTCATCTTTATCCCCCAGGTGATTCTTACCAAATTGGCCTGACGTATAGCCGAGCGGCTTTAGCAAGCCGGCAATTGTCGGGTCTTCCGGACGCAGCCCGATGTCAGCTCCGGGCAAACCCACCTTCAATAAACCTGTGCGCAAGGGATGTTGGCCGGTGACGAAGGCGGAGCGGCCTGCCGTACAGCTTTGTTCGCCGTAGTAGTCGGTAAACATAGCGCCTTCATTCGCGATCCGATCGATATTTGGGGTTGAACCGCCGAGCATGCCACGGTGATATGCGCTCAGATTTGACCAACCGATATCGTCGCCCCATATCACGAGGATATTGGGCTTATCGGTCTTGGCCTGACCGACAGTAGCGACGAGTGAAAGGGAGAGTAGGAGTAACAGCTGTTTGATGGACATGGCTTCGGCCTCCGTATTTTTCGAGCGTAAGTTTAGCGCAGGTGTGCACTTCCAGCGGTATGACTTACTGGACCCTAATAGCTAGTTGATCTAAAGAACCCGCGTCCTTTAGCGCTAAAAGTTATTGTCTATGTGGGGGAGCTTGAACGCATAATGAAGCCTAGCTATCGATGAATAGCGGCGGTATTCAGAAACCTTAACCAAGCGAGTAAACATAAAGATAAGGGGCGGTTTATGAAGCGACACTTCTACTTGAGCAGTGATCTGGACGACCTCGATCACGTTGAAGAAGAACTCGAACGAGCCGGAGTCGGCACTCCGCAAATCCATGTACTGAGTTTTGACGATGCCGGGGTGGCCATGCGACCGCATTTGCATCCCGTTGAAGCCGTACTCAAGCAAGATGTTGTGCGTGGCACAGAGATAGGCGCGGTCGTCGGCGTGATCGGCGCAGCGTTAGTGTTGGCCGTATCCTACTACAGCGGGGTTACCCAAACTGTAGGTTGGGTGCCCTTCCTGTTTCTTGCCGTGGTTGTGCTCGGCTTTTGCACTTGGGAGGGCGGCCTGTTTGGTATTCAGGAACCGCACCACGATTTCGTGCGTTTTCAAGAGGACCTAACGGCTGGCAAGCACGTGTTTTTCGTCGACATTGACGACGAGCAGGAAGCCGCGCTTGCCAAAATCGTCAACGATCACCCCGGCCTGCATCCTGCGGGTGAAGGCGAGGCAACGCCAAAGGTGGTGGTAGAAGCTCAAAAGAAATTTCAGTCTGCGATGCAGACATTGCCCTAGCGGCGCACCTCGCACAAAAGGAGGAAAAAGGGGATGCATCGCATCCCCTTTTTAGTTGTGCCTAGAGAACGGTGATTTTCAGTGCATCGACTGTCAGCGCTGCCAGGCAAATGGTCGATAGCAAATAGAACCCAAAACGCACAGGAATCGTGTTAACCAGGCTCTGCCACAGACTGTGCAACACACGAAGTCCGACGTAAGCCCACGCCCACATCACGTTTGCCTCTGCACCGCTGCCCGCAATGGCGAGGATGCAGACCACGGCATAAAATAGCGTGGGCTGCTCCATGAGGTGCGTAAAGTTGTGAGATTTCCAATTGACGGAGGGCGGCAAGGCCTCTTCTACGTCTTGATAGCGAGCGCCTGGATCTGCCTCTGCCAAATTGAGTCCCGCCTTGTTGAAAGCGGCGAATCGTGTAGCCATAACCCATAGCAACATAATGATGGACCAGGCAATCAGCGCCGCCGCCGGTGCGAGGATATCCGTGGCTACCACAATACTCATATCAGTGTTCCAGCATGTGCGCTGGGGGATTAGGCTCCCGGGTGATGTCTTGTCCCAGCCAAACGTCGCGCATGTCGAAGGTGAAGTCGCCCTCAATTGCCATAATGCCGATCAGTACCAACAGGCATAAGGGCGGCAGAAGAATGGCCGCCGCCAGCGCCATGCGTTCCCACCACATATGCATGAAGATCGCGACGATAAAGCCCGCTTTCAGCATCATAAATATGAGGATCAGGCTCCAGCGCAGCATTCCCTGGAACTGATAGTAATCCACCGCATAGGACAGCGCGCTCAGCACAAACAGGAGTGTCCAAATTCGGAAATAAACCCCCAGCGGGTGTTCCTGGTGTGTCACGTCGGCGTCGGCAACTTGTGCGTGTGCATCAGACATAGCAGTACTCCCTACCAGAGATAAAAGAAAGCAAAAATGAATACCCAGACGAGATCGACAAAGTGCCAGTACAGGCCGGCGATCTCGACAATTTCGTAGCCACGGTCGTCGTAATCGCCGCGTCTTACCTTAAAGGCCACGATCATCAGATAAAGGACACCGATCGATACGTGCAGGCCATGAAAACCGGTGATCATAAAAAAGGCAGAACCAAACTGCGCCGCCCCCATCGGGTTGCCCCAGGGCCGCACGCCCTCTTCAATCAGTTTGCTCCATTCAAACACCTGCATGCCGACGAAGGTGGCCCCGAGGAACGCCGTGGCCGCCATCAACCAGAAGGTTTTCTGTTTGTCTCGGCGGTAGCCGTAATTCACGGCCAGCGCCATGGTGCCCGAGCTCGTAATCAACACAAACGTCATAATCGCGATAAGGATCAGCGGGATACTCTGGCCGAAGAGCGTGAGTGCAAACACGTCGCTGGGAATCGGCCAGGGATCTGTCGCGGCCATGCGCACGGTCATATAGCCAACCAGGAAACTGGTGAAAATGAACGTGTCACTAAGCAGGAATATCCACATCATGGCCTTGCCCCAGGGCACACCATGGAATGCTTCCTTATCAGACGACCAGTCGTGAACGACTCCGTCCCAACCTGTTACCGCATTTGTAGATTCAGCCATGAGGCCTCTCCCTTTGCTCTCTTATTCAGGTCGACAACAGCAGGTAAAACAAAACCAACCACACCACCAGCAGGTAGTGCCAATAGACCGTGCACAAATCCACGGCCATGCGAAAATCGGCGAAGTCACCCTCCTGACGAAGCAGCGCCCTGCCCCACGCAAATATTCCGCCGATGACATGTAAGCCATGAATCATTGTGATCAGGTAAAAGAAACTGCTGGCCGGGTTGCTGGAAACAAAATGCCCGGCGGCCGCCAATTGCTCCCAGATCAGCAGTTGTAGCGCGACAAATGCCATTGCCGTCGCGCCGCCCAACATGAACCAGGTCCTTGTAGCCGTGTCCTCAATCGCTGCCAGGTGCTTGGCGCGCTGCATAAATACGCTGGCCAACACCAGTACGCCGGTATTAATCCACAGTAGCATCGGCTCCTTCAGCGGTACCCAGTCTTCGTAGTACATGCGCATCCGGTAGCTGACGATGAACAGCAGAAACAAGGATGTTGTAACGAAGAAGAACACGCGTAAGCCGACCTTCTCTCTGGGTAAGCCAAACGCTGCCACGTCCGCCGGTGCGCCCACGGCATCCTCCCCGGTCAGCCAGGGTTTGCTCTGCAAGGTTTTGATGAGGCTAGTCATGCTGGCACGGCCTCCGCATCGTCGCTACGCCCTCCCCCGGAGGGTTCATGTGCACCTACGGGTTGATTCTGAGGGATAAAGTCATCATCCGCGCCGGGCACGCTGTAGTCATATGCCCAACGGTAGACCACCGGCAGATCATCGCGCCAATTGCCGTGACAGGGCGGCGTATCCGGCGTCTGCCATTCGAGGGTGGTGGCCTTCCAGGGATTGCCCGGCGCCTTCTCCCCCGCCTTCAGACTCCACGCCATATTCCAAATAAATACGAACTGCAGTACGCCGACGATAATCGCCACCACCGTGATGTACTCATTCAGGCTGTGCGCTGACTCCGAAATGAAATCGTAACCCTCGTAGGCGTAGTAGCGCCGAGGCATACCTTCAAAACCGAGGTAATGCATCGGGAAGTAGATCAGATAGGTGCCCAGGAACGTCACCCAGAAATGAAATTTACCCAGGGCCTCGTTATACATTCGGCCACTCATTTTTGGGTACCAGTGGTAGATGGCGGCAAAGACCACCATTACCGGTGCAATCGCCATCACCATGTGGAAATGCGCAATCACAAAGTAAGTATCGGAGAGCGGAATATCCACGGCGACATTGCCCAGGAACAATCCTGTTAGCCCCCCGATGAGGAAAGTACTGATAAAGCCAATGGCGAACAGCATGGGTGTATTGAGGTGAATGTTTCCGTGCCACAGCGTCAGAGTCCAGTTATAGACTTTAATTGCCGTGGGTATAGCGATGATCAACGTTGTGGTGGCGAAGAAAAAGCCGAGATAGAGGTTCATCCCGCTGATGTACATATGGTGTGCCCACACGATGAAACTAATGCCGCCAATCGCGAGAATCGCCCAGACCATCATCCGATAGCCAAAAATATTCTTGCGGGCATGGGTGCTGAGGATATCCGATACCAGGCCAAAGGCCGGCAGCGCAACGATATAGACCTCTGGGTGGCCGAAGAACCAGAACAAGTGCTGGAACAATACCGGGCTGCCGCCGCCCGTTTCCATAGCCTGCCCCATATGGACGATATAGGGCATGAAAAAGCTGGTACCGAGCAGGCGATCGAAAAGCAACATCACAGCACTGACAAACAATGCGGGAAATGCCAGTAAGCCGAGGATGGTCGCGGTGAATATCGACCAGATGGTCAGTGGCATGCGCATCAGAGTCATGCCCTTACAGCGCGCCTGTAACACCGTGGTGATGTAGTTGAGGCCGCCCATGGTGAACGCGATGATGAACACAGCCAGCGACGCCAGCATCAGGATAATGCCCCAGTCCGCACCCGGGGTGCCCTGCAAAATCGCCTGGGGTGGATACAGTGTCCATCCAGCGCCCGTTGGTCCGCCTGGGACAAAATAGCTGGCGCACAAGATGATAACGGACACCAGATAGAACCAGTAACTAAGCATGTTCATAAATGGGAACACCATGTCCCGTGCACCGCACATCAACGGAATCAGGTAGTTCCCAAACCCGCCCAGGAAAAAAGCAGTGAGCAGGTAGATCACCATGATCATCCCGTGCATGGTCACATACTGGTAGTACGCGCTGGGGTCGATGAACTCGAGACTCCCAGGGAAGCCGATCTGCATGCGCATCAGCCATGAAAGCACCAGCGCTAGCAGACCGACCGCAATGGCGGTGCAACCGTACTGTACCGCGATAACTTTGTGGTCCTGGCTGAATACGTATTTCCAGATGAACTTTTCCGACCCTTCGTGGTGGCCGGTGTCCATATCTGCGTAGGCCATATCTCTTCCCCTCTTATTCAGCCAGTGTCATGAAGTAGGCGATCAGTGCATCCAGATCGCTCTCTTTCATCGGATACGCCGCCATAACCGGCGGGTAACCCTCTACCAATTTCGCATTCGGATCGGTAATCGATTCCTTCAGATAGGCATCGTCAACGGTGACTGTGGTGCCGTCTGTCAGGGTTTCGGTACTGCCATACATGCCTTTCCAGGTCGGCCCAACGCCTCTCGATCCGTCGAGGCTGTGGCAGGCCAGACAGCCATGCTGCTGTGACAACTGTTCGCCACGTTCCGCGGGGTCACCACCCGGTGCCTCACCGCCCTGGGTTTCCGCAAAGGTTTTCTGAGTACGCAGCCACTGCTTGTAATCCGACTCCGTGTCCACCACGATCATCGATCGCATATTCCAATGCCCCACCCCACACAGTTCAGCGCAGAGGACTTCGAAAGGGCCCGTTTCAGTGGGTGTCATCCAGAAGTAGCTGACCAGCCCAGGAACAACATCCATCTTCGCGCGCCATTGCGGTACGTAAAGATTGTGTAATACATCCTTAGAGCGCAGGTTGAACTTGATGGGTTGATCGACCTGGATGTGGGCCGGCTCACCAATCACGATAATGTCGTCCTGACCCCAGGGATCATCGGGATCGACACCTAAAGGGTTATCGAAGGTGATGTGGCGATTGTCAGCTTTGCCAAGCGCACCGTCATTCCCCGGTAGTCGATAGGACCATTGCCACTGGTGGCCCACCGCTTCGAAAATAACAGCGTCCTTGGGAACCTGGATGAATTGGTTGTAGACAATTAGCCCCGGTGCCAGCATCGCAAATACGCCCAGCGCGGTGAGCCAGGTCAGGGTACTCTCCAGCTTGTGGTTCTCTGGCTCGTAAGCCGCCTTGCGGTCGGGCGAGTAGCGAAACTTAATGACGCAATAGGCGATGAAAAGGTTGACCGCGACGAACACAAAGCCTGTCACCCAGAAGGTGATCATGATGATGCCGTCCATCGCCCCCCAGTTCGAGGCCAGCGGCGTAAACCACCAGGGGCTCCAGAAATGGAAGATGACCGAGCCAACCACCATTACTATCAAGACTATCGCGAGCGCCATGTTGTTATCCTTTTTCGCTAGTGGCTATCGATAAATACTGCCGTAAATACAATCAGCAACCAGGCAATCGAGAACAAGAACAGATTGATTGCGTGTTTGCGCTCCAGGGGACGCCTGACAAAGTCCACCGTCCAGGCGAGATAAACCAGACTGGCGGTGACACCAATGGCGAGATAGGTCGTACCAACGGCGCCGACATAAAACAGAGTCATCGTGCAGGGAACCAGCGCGGCCGTGTAGAGCAGGATTTTGGCTTTGGTGATAACCGGACCCGCCGTCACCGGTAGCATCGGGATCCCTGCTTTGCGGTATTCGTCCTCACGCAGCATGGCCAGCACCCAAAAATGCGGTGGCTGCCAGATAAACATAATCAGGAACAGTAACAGCGCCGGCGCACCAATTGTGCCGGTCACGGCGGCCCAGCCAATGATCGGGGGTAATGCGCCGGCTACCCCGCCGATCTCGGTACACAGATCTGAATGCCGTTTGAGCCACATGGTGTAGATCACCACATAAAAATAGATAGTGCCCATCGCCAGTGACGCGGCAAACAAATTGCTGGTGCTCGCCAGCACCAAAAATGAGGCGCCAGCCAAGGCTAGCCCAAAGTAAAGAACCTGCTGCGGAGCAACCCTTCCCGCCGCAGTCGCACGATGGGCTGTACGGCTCATGAGTTGATCGATATCTCGATCGATATAATTATTGAGGACGCCGGCCGATGCCGACGCTAGCCAGGTGCCCAGCAGGGTTGCCAGAACGAGAGAGATACTGAGTGTATTGCCGCCAGCGAGCCACATGCCCGCGAAGGTGGTTACCAGAACAACGAGGGCAATACGGGGCTTGGTTAGCTCGACATAGTCAGCTACCTGCTCTCGAATCGCGCCTACTGATGCTCCCATAGGGGTGCCTCCACATTTGCAGCGGAGGGGCTCCGGCGAGCGATTTCACGAGCCGCCGTTTGTTATTCTTTTTCTCTATAAGTACACAAACAACTGCTTCAAATAACGACTAAAAACCCATGAAATTCTTGTACTTGTACCACGAACCCCTAGCGTCTCCTCCGTTTTAACGCAATCGAGCAATAAAAGCCACCCCTTCCATGGGGTTTTATGGGGTCACGATATTGAAATTGGGATCGAACTGCTCAAACAAGCCGGCGAAGCGAATTAGCGTCAGTGGATTACCATCGAGTGACAGCCGATCATCCGCTAGCAGCGCAGGCGCGCCAACCACACCGGTCAACATCAACTTAAGGTCCAGCTCACTGATACGCAGGCTCGCGTCCGGCTCGGCGTCTTTGCGTGCTTCAAAACCGTGCAACACGCCATTGCGAACCTGGAATACCCAGTCATTATCGTCATCAGTGAGATCAATATTCAGCGTGATATCAGCCTCCGCTGCCGCGTCACCATCGAGACGCACCGACATAGCGTCGACCAACTCGCGCAAGGAAATACCGGCTACCAAAGCTGCATTACCCGCTAATATATCGGCTTGTTCGACAATGCCATGCCGCAGCTCGTGGGCACCTGACAGGTAAAAGTTGCGCCAGATACCCGACTCGGCCTGGTAGCCCAACTGCTCATAGCTGTCCGCCAGCAGGTAGCGCGCAGTGCGATTATCAGGCTCGGCAAACACCAGTTTATTGAGCACCTCTGCGACCCAGCGATACTCGCCGCGGGCAAAGTCCTGCGCCGCGCGTTGCAAAATCGCATCGCTACCGCCCATATAACGCAGGTAGTGTTGGGCGGACTCAGACCCAGGCAATGGTTCTAAATTAGACGGATTACCGTCGAACCAGCCCAGGTAGAAGTTATAGACCGCCTTCGAACCATGACTCACTGTCCCGTAATAACCCCGGTTAGCGAAGCGTTTGGCCAGGGCCGGCGGCAACTCGAGTTGCTCCGCGATCTCCGCCATGGTGTAACCGTGGTTTGCTAATCGCAGCGTCTGATCATGCACATACTTATAGAGATCCCGCTGTGCTTCCAGGTAAGCCAGTGCGGGCTGCCTACCCCAGGTAGGCCAGTGGTGGCTGGCAAACACCACGTCCGCGCGCTTGCCCCAGCGATCGATCGCGGTCTGAATGTGGCTGGCCCAAAGGTTGGCATCGCGCGTCTTGGCGCCGCGCAGGGTGTAAATGTTGTGCATGGTGCGGGTAGTGATCTCCGCCATACACAGCGCATTCCAACGGGGCAGGAAGAAGATCAGTTCGGTGGGAGCTTCTGCTCCCGGTGCATCCATAAACTCAAACTCAATGCCATCGATCACAAGGTCTTTGCCGGCAGGAGGGATGATGAGATTGGGCGGAATCGGTTGCACCGTGCCCCGCGCCCCGCGCGACCTTGTTACCCAGCCCTGTAGACACGAACCCCGTAGCGGAGTTTCCTAGCAGGGAACCAAACTGATAGGCAGCACGTCTTTGCATGACATTGCCGGCTCGCAGATTCTCGCTGAATGCCTCTGCTTCGAACCCTACCGGTGCGATCAATTTGACCTCACCACTGCGAACCTGCTCGGCGTCGACAATGCCGCTAACGCCGCCAAAATGATCGATATGACTGTGAGTAAAGATAACCGCACGCACCGGTCTTTCACCCAGCTCGCGGTTAGCCAGTGCTAGTGCATTGGCTGCAGTTTCACTGGAGGTCAGAGGGTCCACCACGATCCAACCGCTGTCTCCCTCGATCAAGGTCATGTTGGCGAGATCCATCGAGCGCAGTTGGTAGATGCCCTCCTCCACCTCAAACAAGCCGTGCAACAAAGCGTTTAGTTGCGCCTGGCGCCACAGGCTTGGATTCACGGTATCGGGAGCGTCACCCTCTAGGAAGGCCATGTCTTCCAGGCCGTAGATAAGCCCACCTTCCTTGCCGCGCGCAACAGCGCCATCGACGCTGGCGATGTAACCACGGGTGGCATCGTCAAAATCGCCGCGATCATCAAATGGCAAAGCAGACAGCAGCGCCGCGTTTGCGTCACGAGTGTAACGGCTCGCGGGCTTTGTCGATGCATCGAGCTCCCCCAGGCCCGGCACTTCTGGCGGGGCCTCACAGCCGCTGCCAAGCCCCACGATTAAAAGAAGGAAAAGGACTAAACTTATGCCAGATGATTTATGCATGCCTGCCAGCGCCTTGATACACTCTTGGAAAGAGCACGAAGTCTAGCGGACAATGAACGACGAGACGACACCAGCACAGCAAGATGATGCGCCCAACGTTGTCATGACTAAAGGGGGCGTCCCGAAGATCGGTCCGCCGGGTTATAAGTCGCCATACGATCAAGATTGGCGGGTTCTGTTCGGACTCAGCCTTACCTTTATCTATCTCATACTGATGGCCTTCTACATCAACAGCGAAGTTAGCTGGCCAGCCTTCGTTACACTGTCTGTCGAGCGCATGGGCAGCTTTCTGGAAGGTGCATTCGCACCCTTGGCGTTTTTGTGGCTGGTGATCGGCTACTTCCTTCAAAAGAAAGAACTGCGGCAAAACACTGACGCGATGAAGATGCAGTTTGTGGAAATTCAGAAATCCGCTGAGCAGGCAGTCTTGCAATCAGAGGCGATTGCTCGCAGTGAATTGCATCAGCGGCGAGAGTCGTTCCTGAAGTTAGCAGAGCTTGTCAGAACCCAATTGGGCACCGTTGTTGGTTTGCTCTATTTGTCGAGCCAGATGGCTGAGGGCAATGAGCAGGAGGTACCACCCGAGCGCATGGCCGAACTCTGGATGAGTGTGGGGCGCGAGGACCCCGAGGTATTCTCGCGCGAGTTGCTCCGACTATCGGCGGTGAGTACGCTGCAGTATCGCTATAAGCTGATCTTCGGCACACCGATTCGCACCCGCCACTCTGAAAATTTTGAGCACACCTTCGAGCGTCTACTGCGGGCGGCGGCTGATTGCGACGAAGACAGCATGATTACCGACGCGCTCATGGGGAGCTCCCATGGCAACCTGTATCGTGTCATTCAGGATGTCAGAGAGAACATACCCGAGGGTTTCGCGCTAGGGGTGTATGACTTTGATCCCGACAGCCGCGAAGGCGATCTCCCCGTACTCTGATCAACCGGAGCACTCAAGTAACAAGCGCTCCAACTCAAACACATGCGGATCATCCGCGTCGAGTTCACGCAACGACTCCGCCAGCATCAACAAATAGTCTCGATTGGCCCCGCTGGGACCATGACTATGGTGAATGTGTCGGGCTATTTCGGTGGTAGGCGCTGGACCCAGAAAAGCGTGATTGCTCTCGTCAGCAATATAAACGGTTGCCTCCACCGCACGGCCATCGCTGAGGTGCAGTTCCGTGTCAATGCGCTGATAACCGTTTTTCTCTCTGTGGTCCAAGTGCGCAAAGACATCCTCTCGAATGCGATACGCCATGCCCTGGCAGCGAGCGCCCTCGAGCGGGACGAGTGTTACCACGCGACCCGGTGCATCTGGCGTGCCCCGGTGATCGTGAGAGCCCTGCCAGAAGCGCCTGGTCCAGCCGTAGATGGCACCTTCAAGTCGCTCGATATAGCTAAAATCAACTTTGTAAATCAGGGAGCCGTATCCGAATACCCAGTGGTCCATCGCTAAACCGTCTCCAGGTAAACCAATGGAATACGACGTTCGCCGCTGCAGCGACGCTGATAGACCTCGTACTCGGGTACTTCTGCGGTAATGCGCTGCCAAACCTGGCTATACTCCGCTCCCTCGAGAAATCTGGCCTGCACAAACTGCAAACCCCGATCCACAAATATCTCGGCCTGCGGCTCCCCTCGTAAATTTCCCACCCACTGGGGATCCGTAGGCGCGCCACCAGCAGAGCCGACGACGACCCTGCCACTGCCGTGACGAAACCAGGGCAGTACTGCATCGCGCCAGAGACCAGTCTTGCGACCCCTGGACCTCAGCAGCAGCGGAGGCTGCGGGGTGATACCAGACTGCTGGGCAAACACGCGATTGATCAATGAATGACCTGTGTAGCGCACTAGATAACGGTCCAGTGCCAGGCCCTGAGGGCCGACCAATAGGTCAAAAAGGGCCATTACGGACGTACTCCTGTAGAACTTTCTTGAACTTTCATACGCTGGGCAGCTCTAAAACTGGCGATCATTATCGCGATACTCTTGGTACACTATAGGTTGCATAAGACCCCTGATTCAACGAGAGCACTAGTGAATACTGCACGTATAAGAACAGTTTTCGGCGCGGTGACATTCGCAATCACCGCCACCGGTTTCAGCCTTTCCAGCGTTGCGGCCATCGACCCCTACCCTCAATTGGGCGAGACTGCGACGGATCTGGTCGAAAAATTAGAAACGAGACATTACTCCAAACGCAAACTCGATGATCAGTTATCGTCAGAGCTGCTCGATGCTTACCTTAAAAGCCTGGATCCCTCTCGCTCATTCCTCTACCAGTCCGACGTCGATGAATTCGAGGCTATGCGTTTTAAGCTGGATGATCAATTCCATGCCGGCGAACTCTCGGCGGGCTTCACCATTTTTAACCGTTACCACGAGCGAGTCCTCTATCGACTCGACAAGCTGCTCGCGAATCTCCCCGAGATGGTCGCAAACCTTGATTTTACTGTCGACGAATCACTGGACCTGGAGTCCGACAAGCGCCCCTGGCCAAGCAATGAAGCAGAGGCCGACGAGCGCTGGCGCAAGCAGATAAAGAACTCTGTCCTAAGCCTGCGGCTCGCCGGCAAGGCCAACGACGATATTCTTCCAATCCTGGAGAAGCGCTACAAGAATCAGCATCATCGCGTGAGTCAGTACAATGCCCAGGACGTGTTTCAGGTGTTTGCGAACTCTTTGACGGAGCTCTACGACCCCCACACTAACTACCTATCACCGCGGACTTCCGAAAACTTTAATATCAATATGAGTTTGTCCCTCGAAGGCATTGGTGCGGTATTGCAGCTGCAAGACGAATACACGCGGGTCTCCCGGATTGTGCCGGCTGGACCTGCCGATAAGCAGGGTGAGTTGCAGCCCTCTGACAAGATTCTCGCAGTCGCCCAGGGCGATGACGGTAAGTTTGAAGACGTCATCGGCTGGCGTCTGGACGAGGTAGTACAGCTGATACGCGGACCCAAGGGCTCTACCGTACGCCTCGAGATTTTGCCGGCGAAATCCAAAACGCCTGATGAGCGAAAGGTCATCACCATAGTTCGCAATAAGGTGAAGCTTGAGGAGCAAAGCGCCAAGAAAGAGATCATCGAGGTGCCACAGGGAGATAGCACGCTGAAATTAGGCGTGATTGATATCCCCGCCTTTTATATCGATTTCGAAGGCATGCGCCGTGGGGAGCCCGATTTTAAGAGCACTACACGCGACGTTAAGCGCCTGTTAGATGAACTGATCGCTGCCGATGTCGATGGCGTTGTGATTGATCTGCGTAACAACGGCGGCGGCTCATTACAGGAAGCGAATGATCTCACCGGCCTGTTCATTGAATACGGACCCACGGTCCAGATTCGTCACTCGTCGCGCAAAGTGTTTCGTGATGGCAAACGACTTCGCACACCCTACTACGACGGGCCACTTGCAGTGCTGATAAACCGACTCAGCGCATCCGCCTCAGAGATTTTTGCGGGCGCAATCCAGGATTATCAGCGCGGTATCGTCGTGGGCAGCCAGTCATTCGGCAAGGGTACCGTGCAGACACTTATTCCGCTCGCGGAAGGCCAGCTCAAGCTCACTGAATCAAAGTTCTACCGCATCAGCGGTGACAGCACCCAGCACCGGGGAGTGATCCCTGATGTTGAGTTCCCCTCCCAGTATGACAAGAGTGAGATCGGCGAGAGCACACTGGAGCATGCGCTCGACTGGGACCAAATCAATCCCGTGCGCCATCGCAAGTATCACGACATCCCAGCCCTGGTGCCGTTCCTAACCGATGTGCACCAGGCCCGAGTAGAAGAAAATCCGGATTTCATCTATCTGCGAGATAGCCTGGAACTGGCGGAAGCGGCCTCGAGCGTGACCTCACTGACATTGAACGAAAAGGCGCGTATTGCCTTTCGCGAAGAGCAGAAATCAAAATCACTCGCGATCGAGAACAAGCGCCGGGAAGCAAAAGGTCTGGACGCTATAACAGACTTTGAGGACCGCGAAGACGAACTGGCGCTGGCCGAGGACCCGGAGGCAGCTACCGATGAGACGGAGGCCGATCCCGCTGAAGACGAAGAAGACGTCGACGTATTGTTGGTCGAGGCCGGCAATGTGCTGGTCGATGCCGTGATGGCGAGGAACGAACTGGTGGCTAGCAGCCGTCGCGATAGACTCCCTGGGCTGCAGCTCAACTAATCGTCTTCGTCATCTTCATCCAGGTCATCAAAGCCCCCGCGACACTGCACCGGGCGATACTTGTCTAGCATGTTGCCGCGGGTGCAATCCCAGCGCACGCGGCCGTTCACCACCTGTGGCACAAAATCAATTCGATTCTTCTTGTCCAGCTCCGGCAGTTCGTAAACATCGTCCCAAAATAACTTGATGGTCCCAGGCTTGGGGTTAGACGAGATACGGATGCGTTCGATGTAAACGTCGGTGTTTTTCTTCGCCCTTTTATGCAAGCCCAGTTGTTCGTTTTTCTCCGGCATCACGCCATTCACGAAGTAGTACTCTTCCACGCCAGTGCGAAGCTTGGCCGCCGCTTTAAAACCCTCGCTGACTTTTGCCCGGGTGCGATAGTCGGTATAGGTCGGCAGAGCTACCATCGCCAATATGCTGACGATGAACATGCCGATAAGCAGCTCCAGCAGGGTAAGGCCCCGCTCATTGATTCTCAGGCAGAACTGCCCTCTTCCTTCTCGGTAACAAACCAATTCAGTTCATCCCTCAAAGTAGCTATTTGCTCGGCGCTCAGGGACTCCTGGCCATCGAGCAGAGTTTGGGCACGCTGCAGCCGCCCACGGTATCCTGTGATGACTTCGTTGATCGCATCGGAGACTTCGACAAAATGATCTCCGGGGCGGAGCTTGAGAGTCTGGGCAAGATCACCCTCATTCATGCCTTTTAGGGTGCGTTCGATTGCATAGACAGGTCCCGCAATATGGAAGCTAATCTTGCGGCCGATGTAGTAAACAATGACAACTGCGATAAGCTCCATCGCAGCGACAGAGACATTGAACACGCTGAACATATGGTCCGGTGAACCGAACATGTCATCTAGCAGAAACGCCGCAATGATAATGACATTGAGAGTGATCAGTGTAATCAGCAAGGTATTGAGAATAAGTTTCTGTTGAAACTCATTCTTGATGATGACCTGATTGCGCTTCTTTTCCATGGCAGAGTCCGATGTCCCTTGAAACGATACTTGAACTATACCACTCCCGTCGAAGGTGGCCAGTTTCCCGGGGTTGCTGATTCACCGAACCAGGCCAGACTTTCGTGCAGTTTAACAACCTCTCCAACGATCATTAGTGTCGGAGCGTGCACGCTGTTGTTTGCAACGATTTGCTCCATGGTAGCCAGCGTGCCCAGTAATGTACGCTGGTTGGGTGTGGTGCCCTGCTCAACCAATGCGACGGGTGTATCGCCATGCCGGCCCTGCGCCTGCAACTGTTCGCAAATCTGCGGCAAGCCCTTGAGGCCCATGTAAAACACGACTGTTTGTCCCTCGTGAGCAAGTTCTTCCCAGGGGAGATCGACTTTCTCATTCTTCAATTGCCCCGTCACAAATCGAACCGATTGCGCATAGTCTCTGTGCGTAAGCGGGATGCCAGCGTAGCAAGCGCAACCGCTGGCGGCAGTGACTCCTGGCACCACCTGAAATGGTATACGGTGGCTTGCGAGTAGTGCGATCTCTTCGCCGCCGCGACCAAAAATAAACGGATCTCCGCCTTTAAGCCTGACAACACATTTGCCCTGTTGCGCGAGCTCCAGCAATAGTTCATTGATTTGCTGCTGGGGTACGGCGTGGTCGGCGCGCCGCTTGCCAACGTATATTCTGTCTGCATCACGACGAGCCATCTCCAGCACCTGAGGCGACACCAATCTGTCGTATAGAACTACATCGGCTTTCTGTAACATGCGCGCAGCTTTAAACGTTAAAAGATCCGGATCGCCAGGGCCGGCGCCCACGAGATATACCTCCCCGGCGCCCTTTTCTGCGGCAGGTGCCGCCAGCAGTTTTTCCAAACTGTTCTCCGCTTCATCTTCGCGGCCAGCAAGAACCAGCTCCGCTATAGGCCCATCGATGATCCTCTCCCAGAGACGCCGCCGCTCCGCCTCCGCCGGAACCGCGTCTTTCACTCGCTCGCGAAACCGGCCACTGAATGTTGCCAGGCGTCCGAACGCCGCTGGAATCAACGCTTCAATTTTACTGCGCAAGCGTCTGGCAAGTACCGGGCTGCGTCCACTACTGCTGATGCCGATCACCAGAGGCGAGCGATCGACGATTGAAGGGAATATAAAAGAGCAAAGCTCAGGTTCATCGACCACGTTAACGGGCATGCGTCTGGCACGGGCATCGTCTGCGACCTGCTGATTCACCTGAAAGTCTGCCGTGGCCGCGACGACCAGAACCTGGCCATCGAGACACAGACTGCTGTAATGCTCCTGCAGCCAATTCCCGGCGTTAGCATCCAATAGCTCGGCCAGATCTGGTTCCAGTGCGGGCGAGACCACGGTAATCTGCGCGCCCACCGCCGCCAGCAGTCTTGCTTTGCGCAGAGCAACATTGCCGCCGCCGACCAGCAGTACCGGTTCGTCTTTGAGCGAGAAAAATAAGGGTAGATATTCCACCGCTCAGCTGCCGGTCAAGAACTCGAGTCCACCCATGTAGGGCTGCAAAGCCGTGGGAATAACGATAGAACCATCTTCTTGCTGATAGTTTTCCAGTATCGCCACCAGGGTTCGTCCCACTGCCAGTGCCGAGCCATTTAGCGTATGCAGCAGTTCGGGCTTGCCGGTTTCCGGGTTGCGCCAGCGCGCCAGCATGCGACGCGCCTGATAATCCCCGTAGTTGCTGCAGGAAGAAATTTCTCGATAGGTGTCCTGCGCCGGCAACCACACTTCCAGGTCATAGGTCTTCCGCGACCCGGCGCCGGTATCGCCGGCGCAGAGAATAACCTTGCGATAAGGCAGCTCCAGCGCTTGCAGCACAGCCTCCGCGTGTCCTGTCAGCTCCTCCAAGGCGGCATCAGAGTCAGCCGGACGCACCATCTGCACAAGCTCTACTTTCTCGAATTGATGCTGCCGAATCATGCCGCGGGTGTCCTTGCCATGACTGCCCGCTTCGCTCCTGAAGCAGGGTGTATGGCAAGCAAAGCGCATCGTATCGATCTGATCATCGCTCACAATTTCATCGCGCACGATATTGGTAACCGGTACTTCTGCGGTCGGAATGAGGTAGAAATCATGCTCGTGACGGAGCTTGAAAAGATCCTCTTCAAACTTGGGCAACTGGCCTGTGCCTCGCAGGGAATCGCTATTCACGATGTAGGGTACGTTCACCTCGGTGTAGCCGTGCTGACTGGTATGCAGATCGAGCATGAACTGAATTAGCGCTCGATGCAGTCGAGCAACACCTGCGCGCATCACCGTGAACCGCGCCCCCGTCAGCTTGGCGCCCATCTCGAAGTCGAGTCCGTCCAGCATTTCACCGAGATCAACATGATCGCGCGCAGTGAAACCCAGCGTCGTCGGTTCACCCCAGCGGGACACTTCGACATTAGAATCTTCATCGAGCCCGTCCGGCACGTCTTCAGCGGGCAGGTTGGGAACGCCCAGCAGCAACTGTTCCAGTTCCTCCTGCACCAGCTTGGCCTGAGCGGTGAGCTCATCGATCTGATTGGCGATCTTGTCCAAGGTCTCATTGACCGTTTGTTTCGCCTCATCCACATCCATGCCGCCTTTGACGAGCTCGCCAATTTGCTTCGACGCCGCCTTGCGTTCAGCGAGTAGCGATTGACTATCGACGTCGGCTTGCTTGCGCCTGGCATCCAGTGCCTGAAAGGCCTCTACGTCAAAATCAAAGCCGCGACGCTTTAGCTGCGCGGCGACTGCCTGCGGATCCTGACGGACCAGCTTTAAATCCAACATTATTTCTTCCTATATCAAGCGGGCCAGACTGACTGCTACCCATACCGCCAGCAGACAAGTCGATACGCTGGTCAGGATGTACATAAACGCAGTACCTGCCTGACCGTTTTCGAGTAACGTAATGGTCTCGATGGAGAACGTGGAAAAGGTAGTGAATGCGCCGAGAAAACCGACTATCACCACGCTTCGCCAGTCCGGGTGCACTACACCTCGCTCCAGGATCAGCACATACATAATCCCAATGCAGAAGGAACCCAGCAGGTTGACACTGAGGGTGCCCCAGGGAAAGTGGCTCCCAGCCTGGGAGTGCACGATTCCGGACATCCAATGACGGGCCAGCGCACCACCGGCTCCGCCTAGGGCGATAAAGATCAGGTGTTTCATCGAACTAAGGTGAACTACTCGTAGCGGCGTATTGTACTGTTTTTGTCCAGCGTGCGCAGGTATTCCAGGCGCTCGGCGATACGCTGCTCGAGTCCGCGGTCGGTAGGATAGTAATAACGCTGCTGCGCAATCGATTCCGGAAAATAGTTTTCGCCTGCCGCGAAACCGCCGGGCTCGTCATGCGCGTAGCGATACTCAGTGCCGTGACCCATTTCCTTGCTCAGTCGAGTGGGCGCATTGCGCAGGTGCAGCGGCACCTCCTCGCTCGGTGAGGACTCAACATCGGCTCTCGCGCTCTTATACGCGCTATACACCGCATTGCTCTTGGCGGCGCAAGCGAGGTACACAACCGCCTGCGCTATGGCTAACTCTCCTTCCGGACTGCCCAGCCGCTCCTGCACCTGCCAGGCATCCAAGGCGAGTGACAAGCCTCGGGGATCGGCATTACCAATGTCTTCGCTCGCCATGCGCACCACACGCCTGGCGATATACAAAGGATCGCAGCCGCCGTCTAACATGCGCACAAACCAATACAAGGCGGCGTCAGGTGAGCTACCCCTAACAGCTTTGTGCAGCGCCGAGATCTGGTCATAAAAGACGTCACCACCCTTGTCGAAGCGGCGCAGTGTGCCTTCCAGGACTTCATCGATAACGGCCTCGTCTAAACGCAGAGCGCCCGATTCAGCGGATGGTGCGAGATCCAGCGCCAGCTCAAGCAAGTTCAACGCTCGGCGCGCATCACCATCTGCGCTGCGCGCCAGAGAGAGCAGCAATTCATCGCTGACCGCGACCGATTGTTCACAGACATCAATAGCGCGTCTAAGTACGGCAGCTAACTCCTGCTCGCTGAGCGATCGCAACTTGTAGACGCGAGAGCGCGACAACAGTGCGTTGTTCAGCTCGAAGGATGGATTCTCCGTGGTGGCTCCGACGAAAATGAGCGTGCCATCTTCGACATAGGGCAAGAATGCGTCTTGCTGGGCTTTATTGAATCGATGCACTTCATCCACAAACAGGATGGTATCGCGCCCCTGTCCTCGCTGTATCTTCGCTTCATCTACTGCGGCGCGGATGTCTTTCACGCCAGCCAGAACGGCAGACAGGGTAAGAAAGTGCGCGTTAGCTTTCTCCGCCAGCATTTTTGCCAAGGTCGTTTTACCAACGCCGGGGGGACCCCAGAGAATCATCGAATGCAGTTGCCCACGTTCTATGGCGTCACGCAGCGGCTTACCCTCGCCAAGGATATGTTCCTGCCCTGCATACTCTATGAGCTCTCTTGGACGCAGACGGGCGGCCAGTGGCTGGTAACCCTGTGAGGCACTCGCGAAGAGGTCGTCAGTCATGCTGAAAGAAATCGGCGCCTGCAGGAACCGTGAATTCGAAATCTACTGGAGACAGTGGTGGGTTGATGGTGACCGCATCAAATTCGATCCGAGACAGCCGTTCGAGCGGGTCTAAGACATCCATCTGCTGCGGTTCGCCGTCGCGCATATAGAGAATCAGTTCGCGGAAGTCAGCCGAACCCTCGCGTGGAACAAGACGCCACACAGTGAGATCTTCGCGGCCGGGTAGCGATTCAACCACGTAGTCATTGCGCAAGCTGTCTTCATCGCCCGCGAGCACCGCCAGCGGGCTGTATGTTGAACGCAGATCCACACTGCGCCGAGTCACGGTCTCGAGCTCAACATCGTGATGCCACAGGTAGCCACCGCTTACGACCACAAGCTGCGCTTCGGGCTTTTCGATCACCCAACGAAAATTATCCGGCTGCAGCAGGCTAAACTCACCACTGCTGACTTCCAGCTGCTCTCCGTCTTCAGCATAAAGGCCCTGCTCAAATTCACCGCTAAGACTGATCAGGGGCTTGAGTAGGGCTTGCAGATCAGCGACGGCATCTGCCTGGCAATAGACAGGCAGTGCGGCCAGGAAAAACAGAAAAAAACCGCGCATTAGTCCTCTACGGGAGGCGGCGCTATCACTTCGCGCTGACCGTTAGTTCCCATTTCACTCACCACCCCTGCTGATTCCATCGCTTCAATCAGTCGAGCGGCCCGGTTATAGCCAATTCGCAGCTTGCGCTGGACCGAAGATATTGATGCACGCCGGCTCTTGGTAACGTAATGCACCGCCTCATCGTATAGCGCGTCCGCCTCTTCGTCCTCGCCCTCGCCGCCCTCGGCTTTCTCGCCGGGCATCACACCGGGCGCACTGCCTTCTTCCAGCAAACCGTCAATGTAGGCAGGTTCACCGCGGCGCTTCCAGTCGGCAACAACCTGATGAACCTCGTGGTCATCCACAAATGCACCATGCACACGAATGGGAATGGCGGTACCGGGCGGCAGATACAGCATATCGCCATGCCCCAACAGTTGCTCAGCACCACCCTGATCGAGAATGGTCCTCGAATCCACTTTAGAAGACACTTGAAACGCGATTCGCGTCGGAACATTGGCTTTGATCAAGCCCGTGATGACATCCACAGACGGCCGCTGGGTCGCGAGTATCAAATGGATGCCGGCGGCACGCGCCTTTTGCGCAATGCGCGCTATGAGCTGCTCAACCTTTTTGCCAACAATCATCATCATATCGGCAAATTCGTCGATCACTACGACGATCGCCGGTAGCTTGTCGAGATTCGGCGGCACCTGATCTTCTTCGGCTACATCCAGTAACGGCTCCGGTTTCCACAACGGATCGGCAATCGGTTCTCCCGCTTTCTCGGCATCCTCGATTTTGCGGTTATAACCAGCGAGATTACGTACGCCCAGAGCTGCCATCAATTTATAGCGCCGCTCCATTTCGGCGACGCACCAGCGCAGCCCATTGGCGGCGTCTTTCATGTCGGTTATGACGGGCGTCAAGAGATGTGGGATTCCGTCGTACACGGACAATTCGAGCATCTTGGGGTCTACGAGAATCAGCCGCACATCCGCCGGCCCCGCCTTATACAGCAGGCTCAGCAGCATCGCGTTAACGCCGACTGACTTACCCGCGCCTGTCGTACCCGCAACCAGCAGGTGTGGCATCTTCGCCAGGTCGGCAACGATGGGCTGGCCTGAGATATCGTGGCCCAACGCCAGTGTTAGCGGAGAACGAGACTCATCGAAGGCCTTAGAGGACAGCACTTCGCGGAAGTTAACAATCTCGCGATGCTCGTTGGGAATTTCGACGCCCACCACAGACTTGCCGGGAATCACCTCGACGACCCGTACGCTGATTACCGCAAGTGATCGCGCCAGATCCTTGGCCAGGTTAGTGATGCGGCTCACCTTGACCCCAGCCGCGGGTTGCAACTCGAAGCGGGTAATGACCGGCCCGGGATAAACGGCGGTAACTTCAGCGGTAATACCAAAGTCTGACAATTTGAGTTCCAACAACTTCGACAGCGCTTCCAACGCCTCGGTCGAGTAGCCCTTCGAGGGGTCTTTGACCCGGTCATCCAGCAGATCCAGGTGCGGCAATTCGCCGGTCACAGGCGCATCGAATAAGGGCTGTTGGCGCTCTTTATCTGCCCGCTCACTTTTTTCTACTGGTTTACTTAGCGGCTTGATCTTGGGTGGCTTACGTTTCTTTTCTTTCTCAACATGCTCAGTAATGGCAATTTTGCGCTCTTGCTGCACCTTCTGCTGCTCGCGACGTTCACGGAGCCGTTGCCAGTTGCGAAGAATTGTTTCCCGGGCGCGTGCGGAACCTTCCAGGGTCCAGTAGCCCACATCGTCCATCAGCTTGAGCCAACTGAGATCGGTGAACACTGTCATGCCAAACAGAAATACGGCGCACAATATGAGTCGACTGCCTGTGACACTAAAGGCGCTGGTGAAGGAGTCGCCAACGGCCTGGCCGAGAATACCACCGAGCCCCTGGGGCAACTGACTACCGCCAAGATCGTTCATCGCGGCCAGCGCGGTACCAGCAATCATCACCAGGGTGAGCCCGAGCGCCCGGATGGCGAACGTCACCCAGTCAAAACCACCCTCCTCGTGGCGATTTTGGAACAACACCCAGGCTCGCCACGCCAGCATCAAGGGAAACAGGTACGCCAGGTAACCGATCAGTGAGAAAAACACATCCGCAAGCCAGGCACCAAAGGGGCCGCCCGCATTGCTGACTAAATCGGAACTGCCCGTGGCAGACCAACCCGGATCACCCGGGCTATAGCTGACCAGCGCCAGCAGCAGGTACAGGCATACGGCACTGATTCCGATGAAGGCGCCCTCGCGAAGTCGCGGGCCCAGGAAGTGTCTGGCGGTGCTTGCGGTCTCGGACACGCGGTTACTCACTTGCTGTCTGCAGCATATTCGTTTGAGCAATTATGCTTATATTTATTTTTTATTTCAAAAACTTAGCCAAGATATGTACTTTAAATTATCATATTTGCCCCAATCATACTGCTAAAGCACTTTCAGGAAACCCCAGTCACATGAGCGAAATTCAGCATCACCGCCTGATCATCCTTGGTTCAGGTCCCGCAGGCTATACCGCATCCATCTACGCCGCCCGCGCCAACCTTTCGCCGGTGGTCATTACCGGCATGCAGCAAGGTGGTCAGCTAACGACCACTACCGATGTAGACAATTGGCCGGGTGACGTCGAGGGCCTGCAAGGTCCGCAGTTGATGCAGCGTATGTTGGACCACGCCGAGCGTTTCAATACCCAGGTGATCTTCGACCACATCGATGAAGTGGACCTGGAAGCACGGCCCATGCTGCTCAAGGGCACCAGCACCTACTCCTGCGATGCGCTAATCATCGCCACTGGTGCATCTGCCCAGTACCTGGGGCTGGAGTCGGAAGAAGCCTTCATGGGTAAGGGTGTCAGCGCCTGCGCAACCTGTGATGGCTTTTTCTACCGGGGCCAGAAGGTGGCTGTCATCGGCGGTGGCAACACTGCCGTAGAGGAGGCTCTGTATCTCTCAAATATCGCCTCAGAGGTCGTTCTAGTGCATCGCCGAGATGCGCTGCGGGCCGAGAAAATTCTGCAGGACAAGCTGTTCGATCGCGAGAAAAATGGCAACGTCACCATCATGTGGAACAACACCCTGGACGAAGTGTTGGGCGATGATTCCGGCGTGACCGGCATTCGGGTGAAATCCACGCTCGATGACGCGCTCACCGACGTTGACGTGGCGGGTGTATTCATTGCAATTGGACATAAGCCAAACACCGATATCTTTGCCGGCCAGCTAGACATGAAGGACGGCTACATAAAAATACACAGCGGCACCGAGGGCGACGCTACGGCGACCAGTTCTGCCGGTGTTTTCGCGGCTGGCGACGTGGGAGATCACATCTACCGCCAGGCCGTCACCTCGGCCGGATTTGGTTGCATGGCGGCCCTCGATGCGGAGCGTTTTCTCGACAATCTGTGAGGATTCGATCACCATATTCCCATGGTGACGATTCAGCGCATTGAACGAGGTAAATTGGAGTTTCCAGCGACCGAGCAGGCGCTGAGTTACCCCAATGGCCTGCTTGCCGTGGGCGGTGATCTGAGCGTCGACCGTCTGTTACAGGCCTATAGTCGCGGCATCTTTCCCTGGTATGAGGATCCCCAGCTGATTCTCTGGTGGAGCCCCGACCCGCGCTCGGTACTCTTCCCTGCTGAGCTTCGTGTTTCACGCAGCCTGCGTAAAAATCTCAGGCGGGCTGAATTTCGAATTACCACGGACCGGGTCTTTCACCGCGTGTTATCCGGCTGTGCCGCGCCGCGAGCGAGTCAGCGCGGCACCTGGATTACGAACTCGATGGCGAGGGCTTATATGGCCCTGCACCGAGCCGGCCACGCACACTCAATAGAGGTCTGGAACCAACATCAACAACTGGTGGGCGGCCTTTACGGCGTCGCTCTGGGCCAGGTGTTTTTTGGAGAGTCGATGTTCAGTCGTGCTAACGACGCCTCGAAGGCTGCACTGGCGGCCCTGGTAAGACTACTGCCTGAACAGGGCCTCAAGATCATCGATTGCCAGGTGGAGAGTGAGCACCTCAATTCAATGGGCGCACGCAACATACCAAGGCTGGACTTTGAACAATACCTTGATCAAACTGAGTCAGAGGGTCCGCTGCCAGGTAGCTGGACCATGGAAATGAGTTCGGGAGAACTGGTGTGACCTCTTCGCTGCGTGATCTGAAGGTTTATACGACCTATCCCCATAGCTGCAGCTACCTTGAAGAACAGGAAGCTACCACCTTGTTCGTTGACCCGCGCACACCGATGACGGGCACGCTTTATAGCCAGCTCTCTCAGCTCGGTTTTCGGCGTTCCGGCTCGCATCTCTACCGTCCCAATTGCGGCAGTTGCAAGGCCTGTGTGCCAGCTCGCATACCGGTAAGTCGATTCAAGGCGCGCCGCAGTCAGAAACGTTGCTGGAAGCACAACGCCGATCTACAGGTAGAAGAAACAGGCACCATCGAGGGCGATGAGTATTTTGACCTCTACCGGCGCTATATCGAGGCCCGCCATCGCGATGGCGACATGTATCCACCATCGCGAGAGCAGTTCCAGTCATTCCTCAGCGCAGAATGGGGTGTGACCCGTTTCTTCAGACTCAACCTGGAGGGGCGTCTGGCCGGTGTTGCCGTTGCAGACGAACTCGACGATGGCCTGTCTGCCATCTACACCTTCTTCGAACCTGAACTGCATTCTCGCAGCCTGGGTACCTACGCCGTGCTGTGGCAAATTCACGCCACCCGTCAATTAGGCCTCGATTATCTGTATCTGGGTTACTGGATTAAGGAATGCCAGAAAATGGCCTATAAGATCCAATACCGGCCACTGGAGCTTTACATCAATGGCCAATGGGTAGAATTGCTGTAGGTTTTGAGGCAAAATGCGCGCCTGATTTTTCGACAGGAACGCCGCCGCATGGCAAAAGAAGATCAAATTGAAATGGAAGGTGAAGTGATTGATACACTTCCCAACACCACCTTCCGGGTTCAATTGGAAAACGGACACATCGTTACCGCACACATCTCCGGGAAGATGCGCAAGAACTACATCCGCATCCTCACCGGTGACAAGGTTCGAGTGGAATTGACCCCCTACGACCTGACCAAGGGCCGCATCACTTACCGCGCCCGCTAATCGGCGAGAGCCGGCTCCGGCTCCTGCACCTCAGCTTCAACTACCAGCTTTCCTGCCTTCGCATCTAACGATACGTGGGCGGTACCGCCGTTCTTGGATAGCTCGCCAAACAATACCATTTCGGCCAGGGGCTTCTTGATGTTCTCCTGGATCACGCGCTCCATGGGACGCGCGCCCATATTAACGTCGTAGCCCTGCTCCACCAGCCACAAGCGCGCATCTTCGTCCACGATCAGAGTCACCCGCTTCTCGTCCAATTGGGTCTGCAGTTCGGTGAGGAACTTGTCGACCACAGTCAGGATAACTTCTGTGCCCAGCGGCTCGAACTGAATGATGGCATCCAGCCGATTGCGAAATTCTGGCGTAAACATCTTATTGATGGCTTCAAGACCATCGGTGCTGTGATCCTGCTCGGTAAACCCGATCGAACGACGGCTGATATTTTCAGCGCCAGCGTTGGTGGTCATGATCAGGATCACGTTACGGAAATCTGCCCTACGGCCGTTGTTGTCGGTCAGCGAACCGTGGTCCATCACCTGCAGCAACAGATTGAACACTTCAGGATGTGCTTTCTCAATCTCATCGAGCAGTACGACGGAATGCGGGTTCTTAGTCACAGCATCTGTCAGCAACCCGCCCTGGTCAAAACCCACATACCCAGGGGGTGCTCCGATTAAGCGCGACACGGTATGGCGCTCCATGTACTCCGACATATCGAAGCGCACCAGTTCGAGTCCTAAAACGCGCGCCAGTTGCTTGCTCACCTCTGTTTTACCAACACCGGTGGGACCTGCGAACAGGAACGAGCCGATAGGCTTGTCACCGGTTTTCAGCCCAGCGCGTGCCATCTTGATAGCGGTCGATAAACTGGTTATCGCCCGATCCTGACCAAATACGACCATTTGCAGATTGGGCTCCAACTTCTGCAGGGCTTCCTTGTCGGATGCACTGACAGATTTTGGTGGTATGCGCGCGATCTTGGCCACCACTGCCTCAACATCGTTAACACCGATGACTTTCTTGCGCTTCGATGGCGGCTGCAGTTGCTGGTACGCGCCCGCCTCGTCAATCACATCAATGGCCTTGTCGGGAAGGAAGCGATCGGTGATATAGCGCTCGGCCAGGTCGGCGGCGGCCTGTAGCGCCTTATTGGTGTAACGCAGCCCATGATGTTCTTCAAAGCGGCTCTTGAGGCCCTTCAATATCAAATAGGTGTCGTCAGCAGACGGCTCCAGCACATCAATTTTCTGGAAGCGGCGGCTCAGGGCCCGGTCTTTGTCGAAAATGCCACGGTACTCCTGGAACGTCGTCGAGCCGATACAGCGCAGCTTGCCAGACGCCAGCATCGGTTTGAGTAGGTTGGAAGCATCCATAACGCCCCCAGAGGCGGCGCCGGCTCCGATAATGGTATGGATCTCATCGATGAAGAGGATGGCGCCTTCACGCTTCTTGAGCTCAGCCAATAAGGACTTAAGACGCTTTTCAAAGTCGCCCCGGTACTTGGTGCCTGCGAGCAGCGAACCCATGTCCAGTGAATAGACCACGCTATCCTGCAGTACCTCAGGTACTTCGCCGTCCACGATGAGTTTGGCCAAGCCTTCGGCGATAGCCGTTTTGCCCACGCCTGACTCACCGACCAACAGTGGATTGTTCTTGCGTCGCCGCGCCAGTATCTGGGAGACACGCTCCACCTCATGCAGGCGGCCGATCAGGGGATCGATGCGGCCTTCCTCGGCCTCGATATTGAGATTGGTAGCGAAGCTGTCGAGCGGATTGCCCTCGCCCTCCTCGCCCATAAGCTCCTCTTCGCCTTCACGATCCGGGTCGCTGGCGTCTTCTTCGCCCGCTACTTTCGAGATGCCATGTGTGATGTAGTTAACGACATCAAGCCTGGCGATGTTTTGCATCTTCAGAAAGTACACGGCCTGACTTTCCTGTTCGCTGAAGATCGCCACCAACACATTGGCGCCGGTAACTTCATCTTTACCGGACGACTGCACATGAAACGCCGCGCGTTGAATCACCCGTTGGAAACCCAGCGTGGGTTGCGTCTCGCGCTCCTCGTCTTCTTCCGGGATGAGTGGTGTAGTGGCATCGACAAATTCCGTCAACTCACCGCGCAGACCGCTCACGTCACCGCCGCAGGCTTTGATTACCCGGGTGGCATCGTTGTTGTCCAACAGAGCCAAAAGCAGGTGCTCAACCGTCATGAATTCATGCCGCTTGAGCTGCGCCCCTTTAAAGGCTTCGTTGAGAGTAAATTCGAGATCTTTATTCAACATGACTCGTTAGCTCCTAGCCTCAGCCGTCAGATGCTTCAATTTCGCACAATAGTGGATGCTGGTTTTCGCGTGAATACTGGTTCACTTGCGTCATTTTGGTCTCAGCAATATCCCGCGTGTAAATGCCGCACACACCCTTGCCCTTGGTATGTACCGTCAGCATAACGTGTGTCGCCTGTTCTCGATTCATGCGAAAGAATATTTCGAGTACCTCGACGACAAACTCCATGGGTGTGTAGTCGTCATTGATGAGGATAACCTTGAACAGTGGCGGTTTCTTGAGTTTCGGCTTGGCTTCCTGAACGGCGAGATCGCCGTCCATATGCCCTTCTCCGCCTTCTTCGTCCGACATCAGCGTAATGGGTCGCATTGCATTCATATACAGCATGCTACGCAGTATATCGAATTTGGGTTTGCCGCCGCTACGTTACTACACGTCCACTCGACGTCTGAATATATCGCTCTCCCTTGTGGTTGTATTTAATCTGGTAGCCACCTTCATGCAGTAATCGATGGTGTTTGGAGCAAAGCATTACCAGGTTATCCTGTTCAGTACGTCCGCCATCGGCCCAATGACGGATATGATGGGCCTCCAGCCATTTGTCGTGGCTGCAACCGGGATAGCAGCAGTGCTTATCTCGAGCTAAAAGCGCCTTGCGAAGCTTGGGCGGGACGATCCGGTGTTTGCGGCCAACCCCGACCGCATTACCCTCTGCATCCTCAATAATCGGCGTAATGGCACTATCGCAGCACAACCGCCGTATGGTTTCGATGGGCAAATCTGAAGACGCGTCACGTGACGCGTTTAAATCAATGTTTCCTTCTTGGGCTCTCAATGCGATTTCATCCACGTGTACCACGACCTGGTACCTATCTGTGCTGCCACTATCCTCACTATCTCCTGATAGATAGCTATTCACCAGTTCTGTCAGCGCATCCGCCTGTCTCGCTGTGAATTCATCCTCTCCGGCCGGCAGAGCTGCAGCAGCCTTCTCGAGAGCTTTCATTAAGAGCAGCCCAGTTTCTTGGGGGAGTTGTCCACTTACGGTAACGCTGCCATCAGCCTGCTGCACACAGGTGAATTTGCGCTTGCTATGGGCGAGATTAGCATCAGCAGTAGAAACAGACCCATCGGCGTTACGTGCTTGGAGGCACCGCGCCTGAACCTGTTGAGCAGTTGCCTTCTCCGCATACTTGGCCCACTGCAGCTCGTTGGCAGGAGTGGCAACTCGCGTTAGGGAGCGGACTTTCGAATATGACAGCCGCCCATCTGCAAACGCCTCAGATGTAGCAGGCAGGTTGAACAAGGCCCAGGCCACCCTAACCTTCTCCCGTCCGGTGCTCACATCAATACCGCACTTCATGCTCAGCCATTCAGAGCAATGGTTAAAGTGATACTCCTTCCAGCCCTGCCGCAAGTCGAACTCGCGCAGGGCGACCAGGAATTCATATTCCTTGGCATTGATCTGCTCAGAGAGGGAAATGAGGTGGTTTTCGAGTTGGTCGATCGACCGCTTAGGCAATTGAAATAAGGCGTTCATGGGGTAGCTCCATCTAAATACAGGTGGCTAATGTGCTGCCACCCCGGTTCACCACAAACCCATCAGCACAAGCTTTGTAACACCCCTGTATTTTACCAAATCACAACGACAAATGGCCTTATCTAAGCCACCAAATATGCGCAAGTTTTCTTCATAAGCCTTTAATTTAATGTGACTTTATTGAACCTAAAGTAAATTCTAGGTTTAGCGAGCAGGCATAAAAAAGGGCCGCTTAGCGACCCTTTAGTAACGCTCTCGCCCAAGGCTACATATTAGCAATAATCGCCTTACCGAAGTCGGAGCAGCTGACCAGTGTGGCGCCATCCATAAGGCGCTCGAAGTCATAAGTGACGGTTTTCGCTTGGATCGCGCCATTCATGCCATCAATGATCAGGTCAGCAGCCTCATTCCAGCCCATGTGGCGCAGCATCATTTCAGCTGAAAGAATGAGTGAGCCCGGGTTGACCTTGTCCTGCCCTGCATACTTCGGCGCGGTACCGTGGGTGGCCTCAAACAGTGCGATATCGTCGCTGAGGTTTGCGCCTGGTGCGATACCAATGCCACCTACCTGCGCGGCCAGGGCGTCAGACAGGTAATCGCCATTCAGGTTCATGGTAGCTACCACGCTGTACTCCGCAGGGCGCGTCAGGATCTGCTGCAGCATGGCATCTGCAATCACGTCTTTGATGACGATCTCATTGCCCGTCTTGGGGTTTTTAACAGAAACCCAGGGGCCGCCATCCAGCAATTCACCGCCAAACTCTTCCATGGCGAGCTCATAGCCCCAGTCGCGGAAGCCACCTTCCGTGAACTTCATGATGTTGCCCTTGTGCACCAGAGTTACGCTGGGCAGGTCCTGGTCGATGGCATACTGAATCGCCTTGCGAACGAGACGCTTGGTTCCCTCGACAGAAACCGGCTTGATGCCGATGCCGACGTTTTCGGTGAAGCGCATCTTGGTAGCACCCATTTCACCGGTGATGAAATCAACGACCTTCTTGGCTTCTTCACTGCCTGCCTGATACTCAATACCGGCATAGATGTCTTCTGAGTTCTCGCGGAAGATGACCATGTTGCATTTTTCCGGCTCGCGTACAGGAGAAGGAACACCTTCAAACCAGCGTACCGGGCGCTGACAGACGTACAGGTCCATTTCCTGGCGCAACGCAACATTGAGGGAGCGGAAACCGCCGCCGACCGGGGTGGTCAACGGGCCTTTAATGGCAACGGAGTACTCACGGATAGCATCCAGGGTCTCTTCCGGGAACCAGTCCCCATCGTACAGTTCCGCGGCCTTCTCGCCGGTGTAGATCTCCATCCAGGAGATTTCTTTCTCGCCACTGTAGGCCTTTTCGACGGCGGCGTTAACCACGTCCAGCATCACTGGGCTGATATCGACTCCGATACCGTCACCCTCGATAAAGGGAATGATGGGATTGTTTGGTACGTTGAGCGAATAATCATCGTTGACGGTGATTTTTTCACCTTGGGAAGGTACCTTGATATGCGTGTAACCCATAATTTACTCCGTGTAATGGGGGGACAAAAATCGGCGAGCATTATAGCATCAGAATTTCAGCGGCGCTTGCATAACTCCCCGAATGTGTTTGATTCGTAGCGAATTTTTATGGCCAGGCTAATACTGTTCAACAAGCCATACCAGGTACTAAGCCAGTTCACAGGCGAGCCGGGACAGGCCACTTTGGCAGATTACCTCGACGCGCCGGGGTTCCGTGCCGCTGGGCGACTGGATTACGATTCTGAAGGTCTATTGTTACTCACGGATGACGGTCATTTGCAGCAACAGATCGCTAATCCCGCGCGCAAAACCTGGAAAACCTACTGGGCGCAGTTGGAGGGTGAAATTGACGATCGCGCGCTGGACCATTTAGCACGCGGTGTTGAACTGAAAGACGGGGCCACACTCCCTGCAAAGGCCCACAGAATGCCGCCTCCCAACGTCTGGGAGCGCGAGCCACCGATCCGGCAGCGGGCGAGCCAAACCACCAGTTGGCTGGAATTGGCGATTCGAGAAGGCCGCAATCGACAGGTGCGACGGATGACAGCTGCGGTGGGCTTCCCGACCCTGCGACTAATCAGAGCCCAGGTGGGTGACTGGCCGCTGGATGCTCTAATGCCCGGTGAGCATCGCAAACTCCAGATCAATATGCCAAAACGTCGCAGCGGTTATAATCGCCGTCATGGCTGACTGGTATGCACATGTAACCGTCGCCAGCGTGGTGGAAGCCGACGGTAAATACCTGCTGGTGGAGGAAAGAGGTCCCGAAGGCCTTGTACTCAACCAACCCGCCGGGCATCTCGACCCGGGAGAAACACTGCAACAAGCAGCCGTGCGAGAAACCCTGGAGGAGACTGGCTGGCACGTTGAGCTCGATGGCATTGTCGGGCTCGCTCTCTATACCGCGCCTAGCAATGGCATCACCTATCACCGAACCACCTTCTCAGCACGTCCCCTGCGAGAGGAAATAGGGGCTGCGTTGGATCACGGCATCGAGCGTGCGCTGTGGCTAAGCTACGAGGAAATCCTGGCCGAGTCTGCTAGAATGCGCAGCCCACTGGTCATCGCTGCCATCGAGCAACAGCGCGCTGGTGTGAAACTTCCCCTGGATACGATTTATTACAGCTGAATGAACCCAGCAGACACTACAGTTATTGTCGGCATGTCCGGCGGCGTCGACTCATCGGTAGCCGCCCTGCTCCTCCTGGAACAAGGTTATCGGGTGGAAGGCCTGTTCATGAAGAACTGGGACGAGGACGATGGCACGGAGTACTGCACCGCCAAAGAAGATCTGGCAGACGCGCAGTCCGTGGCCGACCGCATAGGTATTAAGCTGCACAGCGCGAACTTTGCGGCCGAGTACTGGGATAACGTGTTTGAACATTTCCTGCTGGAGTACCGGGCCGGCAGGACACCAAATCCCGACATCCTATGTAATCGCGAGATTAAGTTTAAAGCCTTCCTCGACTACGCGCTGATGCTGGGCGCAGATCTCATTGCGACAGGACACTATTGTCGCCGGGGTGAGCATGACGGCCAGGCGACATTGCTCAAAGGCCTGGATAACAATAAGGATCAGAGTTATTTCCTGCACGCGGTAGGCCATGCAGAGCTCGAGAAGAGTCTGTTTCCTGTTGGCGAACTGGAAAAACCGCGCGTGCGTGAACTAGCGGCCGAACACGGCCTGCAAACCCACGACAAGAAGGACAGCACTGGCATCTGTTTTATTGGTGAGCGTCGCTTCAAGGATTTTCTGCAGCAGTATTTGCCGGCACAACCTGGCCGCATCTGCGACCTGGAAGGTAATGATCTGGGCGAACATCAGGGGCTCATGTATCACACCATCGGTCAGCGCCAGGGTCTGGGTATCGGCGGCCTTGCGGGGCGCGATGACGCCCCATGGTATGTGGTCGAAAAAAATCTGGAAAATAACGTGCTGCTCGTCGCACAGGGGAATGAACACCCCGCCCTGTTCAAGAAAACACTCTATACCGGCGAGGTATACTGGGTTTCCGGCCATGCGCCCACTGAACAGATACGCTGTATGGCCAAAACCCGCTACCGCCAGCCAGATCAAGACTGCGTGCTGGTTCCCGAAGGTGATGGATTTCGTGTCGAGTTCAGCAGTCCACAGCGCGCGATCACACCCGGACAGTCGGTCGTTTTCTATGAACAGGAAAACTGCCTCGGCGGCGGGGTTATCGAGGCAGCCGCTTGAGCGCAATTGAAGAGCAGGCCCTCGCGTTGGCAGGCGTGGTACAGGCCGCGAGACTGGTTGACCAGATTTCCCGCACGGGTAGCTATCCCGACGAGTTTCTACAGAGCTCAATCAATAGCCTGTTTGAATTCGATGTTGACTCTACGGCGGCTGTGTTTGGCGGCACTGCGGGCGTCAAGTTGGGTCTCGCTAATCTCGTGAGCATGCTGGCCAGCCAGGATGAGTCTGAGGGCGGCGAGATGGTGCGCTATGTATTCAGCATTCTGCACCTGGAGAGGAAGTTTTCCGCCGATCGAGGCATGCTAGAGGTAGTGAGAGCTCGTCTGGAACATACCCAGTTCAAGTCAGAATATTTCGCTAATCATGTGCAGGAGGTGTGTCACAGCATCTCTGGCATCTACCAGGATACGATTTCCACCTTCAAGTTTCGGATCAAGGTTACGGGCAGCATGCAGCAACTGCAAAACCCAAACAACGCAGACATGATTCGAGCACTACTGCTGGCCGGCATTCGCTCGGCCGTTCTCTGGAGACAGTTGGGTGGGAGGCGCTGGAAGTTGCCGCTGCAGCGCAAGAAGCTTCTTCGTGCCGCTCAACAACTGTCGCGGGAACTGGGTTCAGTGTAAAATTTGCGGGTTCCCCGCACCGATATTGGAGTATCTAGATGGAGCTATCCGCTCTGAGCGCTGTATCCCCTATTGATGGCCGCTACGGTGGTAAAACCCAGGATTTGCGCGGTATTTTCAGTGAGTACGGACTCATGCAGCGCCGGGTACTGGTGGAGATACGCTGGCTGCAGTCCCTGGCCGCACACGAAGGCATAGCCGAAGTACCAGCGCTCAGCGCTGAGGCCAACGCGTTGCTAGAGGGCATCGTAAGCAGTTTCGACGAGACCAGCGCCCAGCGCATCAAAGACATCGAAGCTACGACCAACCACGACGTTAAAGCCGTGGAGTACTTCATCAAGGAGAGCTTCGCCGGGAATGCAGAGCTGGAGGCGATCGGTGAATTTGTCCATTTCGCCTGTACCTCGGAGGATATTAACAATCTCTCTCATGCGCTAATGCTGCGCGATGGTATCCAGAGCGCACTGCTGCCGCTCGCGGATAAGATTATCGAGGAAATCGCGTCTCAGGCGCATAGCTGCGCCGGCTACGCCATGCTGTCGCGTACACATGGGCAAACAGCCAGCCCCACCACCATGGGTAAGGAGTTCGCGAACGTCGCAGCAAGGCTGCGGAGGCAACGTGAGGCGATTGCGCAGGTCTCCTATCTCGGCAAGATCAATGGCGCGGTAGGCAACTACAACGCCCACCTCTCGGCCTACCCCGATTTGGACTGGGCCGCCCATGCCGAACAATTCGTTACCTCGCTGGGTTTGACCTGGAACCCTTACACCACGCAGATAGAGCCGCACGATTACATTGCCGAGCTGTTCGATTCGATCGCTCGTCTGAACACGATTCTTATCGACTTCGACCGCGACATCTGGAGCTATATCTCCATAGGCTATTTCAAACAGAAAACCGTAGCTGGCGAGGTAGGTTCTTCTACGATGCCGCACAAGGTTAACCCTATCGATTTCGAAAACTCGGAAGGCAATCTGGGGCTGGCGAATGCGGTACTGGCGCATTTGTCCGCCAAGCTGCCGATCTCACGCTGGCAGCGTGATCTGACCGACTCTACGATCTTGCGCAATATGGGCGTTGGCATTGGTTATAGCCTGATTGCCTACCACGCCACCCTAAAAGGAATCGGCAAGCTGCAGATCAATCTCGAGCGCCTGGCAGAAGATCTCGACAATAGCTGGGAAGTACTGGCTGAGCCCATCCAAACCGTGATGCGTCGCTACGGCATTGAAGAGCCCTACGAAAAACTGAAGGCACTCACCCGCGGCCAGGATATGACCCAGGAAACGATTCAAGCCTTCGTGGAAACCCTCGACCTGCCCGATACCGCACGCGATGAACTGCTGGCCCTGACGCCGGCGACCTATATAGGTAACGCGATAGCCCAGGCCGAGAGCATTTGATCCGGTTCGAGAATTTCGACCCCGAACACTTCCTGCGCGAATACTGGCAGCGCAAGCCGCTGCTCATTCGCGGCGCTGTGCCCGCCTTTACCGATCCACTCAGCGCTGAGGAGTTAGCCGGCCTCGCCCTGGAGGACGACATCGAATCGCGCATCGTCGAGACACGGCCCGGCGCATGGGGTTTTCGTCAGGGGCCTTTCGGTGAAACAGATTTCGATTCAGAACACCCCTGGACACTATTGGTGCAGGCCGTGGATCACGCACTCGATGAGGTTGCAGCCCTCAGGCAACTGGTCAGTTTTCTGCCGAACTGGCGCTTTGATGACATCATGGTTAGCTATGCAAGCCCTGGCGCAGGTGTGGGACCGCACTACGACAATTATGATGTATTTCTATTACAGGGCGCGGGTAGCCGGCGCTGGCGCCTGGGGCAGTTTTGCGATGACGATGCGCCTTTGATCGAACATCCCAGTCTGCGTATTTTGCAAAGCTTCGAGGATAGCGCTGAGCACACTCTGGAAGCCGGGGACGTCCTCTACATCCCTCCCCGCCTCGCGCACTGGGGTGAATCCATCGACGATTCAATGACCTACTCGCTGGGCTACCGAGCACCGCGCCTGAATGACATGATTTCGAGGGCGGTCGACGGTCTGCTTGAGAACATCGGTCTCGAAACACTCTACACAGATCCGGCACTCCAGCCAGACGCGCGGCCTGGAGAGATCAATAGCGCAGCAATAGAGGCCGCTTTGGCGCAGCTTCGGACCGCATTGAAAGACGCCGGGGAGGATTCCCGCTGGTTTGGAGAGCTCGTTACCGAATCACCGTTTGTGCCGGAACCGCTGCACATCGAGCAGGGAGACGCGCTGATGCTCGATTCCGCAGCACGCCTGGCCTGGCAGGAACGCCCCGACGCGCTGGAGATTTACGCAAACGGTCTCACTCTGTTGGCAGACCTCGCCGAGCGGCCAGCGATAGAGGCGCTGTGCAGCGGAACAGTACTGCACTGCGGGGAAGATCTCAGTATGGACATCGCCACTCCGCTAGCGGCTGCCGGGTGTCTGCGCCATGCCTGAAATCCAGGTCGAGGTAGTCAGTTGGAACCTGCACAAGGAAACCCTGCGCTCACTGCGCGGCAAGGTGTTTATCGAAGAACAGGGCGTACCCCAGGATATTGAGTGGGACGACGCTGATGATACGGCGACCCACTTCCTGTTGACTCGCAATACTGTCGCCCTCGCCTGCGGCCGTATGCTCCCCGACGGCAAGGTCGGGCGTATGGCCGTGCTGCGAGAGCATAGAGGCCAAGGGCTGGGTCATAAACTGCTCGCCAGCATGGTGGAATATGCCCGCTTGCATGGCATGACGCGGCTCTATCTCCACGCTCAGGAGCATGCAATTAATTTCTACCTCGATGCGGGTTTTTTCCCCTACGGGGAACGTTTTGAAGAAGCGGGTATTGCGCATGCCGCAATGGAATTACAAATCGATTTTACGGGCACGAATGAGTTCATCAGCAACGTCGGCTATCCTCAGCCTTTCGACGTACTCGCGTTGGAGCTGGCAAAGACCGCCCGCCGCGATTTGCGCATTTACAGCGCGCTGCTCGATCCAGAGGTGTTTGACTCAAGCGAGCTGGCGTCGGCGATGACTGCCCTGGCCAGACGGTCTCGTCTGAGCAAAATTCGAATCCTAATCAATGACGCCAAGCCGGTCGCAAATCGCGGCCACCAGCTGCTAAACCTGTCGCGCCGACTGTCATCGATTGTGCAAATCCGCGTCGTTGCAGAGCACCCGGAACTGCCCGACGCGACCTATGTTGTGCGCGACAACAACGGCGTGGTGTATAAACCCGATGAGCGAGCTCGGGGTGGATTCTATGAGCCGGGATCACGCGCCTCTGCGAAGCGTTTTGTCGATCAGTTCGATATGCTCTGGCATTGGGGCAAACCTGACCGGCGGCTGCAGGCATTGCGTCTATAGGCCTTAGCACAGCCCTGCTAATGCGCTAACCGCTGCGCTATCGAAGCCTGGCAATCCATCTGGGCGCGGAGGCTGGATACACACGTGATCTGCCCCTGCGCGCCAATGATCGCGAATTCTCTCCGCTATGGTGTCTGCATTCCCCCATGCAACGATCGCGTCGACCAGCTTATCACTGCCACCGTCTGCCAGGTCTTGATCAGAGAACCCAAGCGTTCGCAGATTTTCACAATAATTACGCAAGCCCAAATAGGTGCTCATGAACTGTCTTGCTACCCTCCTGGCCTCGGTTGCATCAGCAATAAGCAGCACTTTTTGTTCAGGCGCGAGTAACTTATCAGGACCAAGAATATCCCGGGCGCGCGCAGTGTGCTCCGGCGTAACAAAATACGGATGGGCGCCATCCGCATCCTGCCCTGCAAGACCCAGCATCTTCTCGCGTAGCGCTGCGAGAAGCACTGGCCCCTGCTTCTCTACCTTCGGCCCTGCATAAAAAGCATCGGCCATTTGCTCAAGGTAGCTTCGCATGGTGGAAAGTGGCTTTCCGTAGTCATGGTGTCGCAAACTACCGACTATTTCTGCGTGTGAAACACCAAGGCCGAGTACCAGACGCCCGTCGCTCAACTCATTGAGCGCATTACGCGCTGCTGTCATGGCCATAGGATCGCGAGCATAGATATTCGCTATTCCCGTCGCGAGATAGAGCGACGTCGTGCGACTAGCCAGTTGTGATAAGAGCACGAAAGGGTCCCTGCCAACAGCTTCGGGAATCCAGAGAGCACTATATCCGCGGTCTTCGATATCGACCGCGAAGTCGATGCACTCAGAGTAACTGTATCCATCCAGGGGAGCCCAGACCCCCAACTTGCCAATGTCGTGTTTCAGCCTTGTCATCGCTCCTCCCAGAGCACACCAACATCCGCGCCTTCGTACTCCAGCGCCCACGTTTTCAACCCGCGACAGATTTCTTCGCTATATTGCACCAACTCGCCACTGGCTAGGGAAAACCGATAGCTGTGCAGTGGACACTCTATACAGCCTTCCCCCACCCAGGCTTCACTCAGCGGATGTTCCTGATGCGGACAGGTGCCCTGTATGAGGTAGCGATCTCCTTCCACCTGCAGTAACAGCAGGCGATGATGGTCGATACGAAACTCACGACGGTAGCCGTCGTGGAGGTTGATCAGTTTTTCGAGAGGATAAAAACGCAAGGAGAAGGCTCCCTACAAGCAGTCAATAATTCGTCTGGCGGCAGTATAAGGCGTTATATTGCGCGCGACGACCTGCTGCTCAAGCTCCTCTCGCAGCGCTTTCGCCTCTGGATTGCTACTGAGTTTCAGCTGCAGAAACTCTCCGATCAAGTGGTGCATCCAATCCCTGGACTGCGCATCACGCTTTGCTTCAAAGGCTGCCTCTTCGCGTGCGGCGGTCTCGTACTCACAGATCATGTTCCAGACGGCATCAATATTAGTGCCTTCGGTGGCGGAACAGGTCATCACCTGCGGCGCCCAGTGCAGAGCATGTTTCATTAAAGTCATTGCCGCGGTGTAGTGCTTCTTGGTCATATTGGCCAGGTTGATGCTCTCGCCATCGGCCTTATTGATGACCAGGGCATCGGCCAGTTCCATGATCCCTTTCTTGATGCCCTGCAGTTCATCGCCGGCATTGGGCAGCATGAGCACCATGAAAAAATCAACCATTCCGGCGACCTGGTACTCCGACTGGCCGACTCCCACGGTCTCAACCAGGATGACGTCATAGCCGGCGGCTTCGCATAGCAGCATCGTTTCCCGGGTCTTCTGGGCTACGCCGCCAAGAGTATTACCCGCGGGTGATGGGCGGATATAGGCTTCTTCACGGCGCGAGAGCTCCTCCATGCGGGTCTTGTCGCCAAGAATTGAGCCACCGGCAATTGGTGAACTGGGGTCGACCGCGAGCACAGCGACACGCTTGCCCTGTTCAATCAGATGCAGGCCAAAAGCCTCAATAAAGGTGGACTTGCCAACGCCTGGTATCCCGGTAATACCAATACGAATACTATTACCGGAATCTGGCAGCACGCTCTCGAGCACGTCCTGCGCTTGCTGGCGGTGATCGTTCCGCTTGCTCTCGACAAGCGTGATCGCCCTGGCCAGAGCGCGGCGATTGCCGGCCCGCAAGGCGTCCAGATCGAGTTTAGTCACCGCTGACTTCGTTTACCGCTTTGAGCACGTCACGGGCTGCTTCAGGAATTGGAGTGCCCGGCCCGAAGATGCATTTTACGCCAGCACTGTAGAGCGCATCGTAGTCCTGGCGTGGAATTACGCCGCCAGCGATGACTATGATGTCGTCCGCACCCTGCTTCTTCAGTTCGTCAATCAGCGCGGGTACCAGCGTCTTATGCCCTGCCGCCAGAGACGACGCACCCACCACATGCACATCGTTTTCAATAGCCTGGCGGGCGACTTCTTCCGGTGTTGAGAACATGGGGGACAGATCGATATCGAAACCGACATCGGCGAAGGCGGTAGCGACTACCTTCGCGCCGCGATCATGTCCGTCCTGGCCCATCTTGGCAACCAACATGCGTGGTCGCCGACCGTGTATCTCCACGAAACCGTCAATATCAGCAGAGATACCTTCCCAGTTAGAGTCGCCCTCGTAAGCGGCACCGTATACACCAGAAACGGTTTGCGCAGTCGCGTTAAAGCGACCGAACTCTTTTTCCATAGCGTCGGATATCTCCCCGCCCGAGGCGCGACGGCGCGTGGCTTCGATAGCCAGTGCCAGGAGGTTACCTTCCCCACTGGCGGCGCAAGCCGTGATCTGGTCAAGGATATCATCGACGGCCGCCTGGTCTCGACTGCTGCGAATCTGATTCAAGCGAGCGATCTGGGAGTCGCGAACGGCCTCGTTGTCGATCTCCAGAATCTCGACCTCGTCTTCCTGCTCGAGGGTGTACTTATTAACACCGACAATGACATCGTCGCCGCGGTCGATACGAGCCTGCTTCTTGGCCGCTGCCTCTTCAATGCGCAATTTTGGCAGTCCGGTTTCGATGGCTTTTGCCATACCGCCCTGCTCTTCGATCTCCTCGATCAACTCCCAGGCCTTGTCCGCAATATCCTGGGTCAGACTCTCCATCATGTAGGAGCCACCCCAGGGATCAACGACATTGGTGATGCCTGACTCTTCCTGAATGATGAGCTGGGTGTTGCGCGCGATACGCGAAGAAAATTCAGTCGGCAACGCGATCGCCTCGTCCAGGGCATTGGTGTGCAGCGACTGAGTGCCGCCAAACACCGCGGCCATCGCTTCTATCGTTGTGCGTACCACATTGTTATAGGGGTCCTGCTCCGTCAGCGACCAGCCGGAGGTCTGGCTATGGGTGCGCAGCATGGAACTCTTCGGGTTTTGTGGATTGAACTCCGAGACGATCCGCGCCCAAAGCAAGCGCGCCGCCCGCATTTTGGCAATCTCCATATAGAAGTTCATGCCAATGCCCCAGAAGAAGCTCAAGCGCGGTGCAAACTTATCGATATCCAGTCCCGCCGAAATCGCGGTGCGAATGTATTCTTTGCCGTCCGCCAGCGTATACGCAAGTTCCAGCGCAGCGTTCGCACCGGCTTCCTGTATGTGGTAGCCGGAGATCGATATGGTATTGAACTTCGGCATATTCTCCGAACAGTAGGCAATGATATCGCCAATGATCTTCATGCTCGGTGCGGGCGGATAGATGTAAGTGTTGCGCACCATGAACTCTTTCAGAATATCGTTCTGAATCGTACCCGCCAGCTGATCCTGGCTCACACCTTGTTCTTCCGCCGCGACGATGTAGCCCGCCAACACCGGCAATACCGCGCCGTTCATAGTCATGGAGACAGAGACCTTGTCCAGCGGGATACCGTCGAACAGGATCTTCATATCCTCCACTGAGTCAATAGCGACACCGGCCTTGCCGACGTCGCCAGTCACACGCGGATGGTCGGAGTCATAGCCACGGTGCGTCGCCAAATCAAAAGCCACCGATACACCCTGGCCACCTGCAGCCAGTGCCTTGCGGTAAAAGGCATTGGACTCTTCCGCCGTAGAGAAACCCGCGTACTGGCGAATCGTCCAGGGGCGCCCCGCGTACATCGTCGCCTGGGGACCGCGGATATACGGCGACATGCCGGGCATCGTATCGGTGTATTCCAGATTCTCAGTGTCTGCCGCCGTGTACAGGGGCTTTACGGGGATGCCCTCTGGCGTGTCCCAGGTCAGTTCGTCCGGGCTTTTGCCCTTCATCTGGGCCGTAGCGGTCTCTTTCCAGGCCTCAGGTGTGGTTGAGTCCTTGTCGTAAATACTCATATCAGTGTTCGTCCGCGGGCTGGTTGATTTCGATAAGCACGCCGTCACAGCTCTTGGGATGAATGAAGATCACCTTTGAATTGTGGGCACCCGGGGTCGGCCCATCACCAATGAACTGGTAGCCCTTGTCCTTCAGGCGCGCAATGTCTTCCTCGATATTGTCTGAGCGGAAACAAATATGATGCAGGCCGCCACCCTTCTTTTCGAGATAGCCGGCAATAGCACCTTCGCCATTCAAGGGATGCACCAGTTCAATATTAGTCGGCGGCAGGGGGAAAAACGCTGTGGAGGTCTTGGCCGCCTCGACATCTTCGGTGCCCTCAAAAGGCAGACCGAAGTCTTCCATAAACCGCTTGATAGCCCGTTCGAAATCCGGCACCGCGATGGCGATGTGGTCCAGTGCAGTAATCATTGTCAGTACCTATAGCAATTGTTCCAGGAAGGCCGTGGTTGCCTCACGGCGCCGTGCACGCACCTCTTCGGGCGATTCCACTACGATGACTTCATCCGGCGTAATCTTGAACAAGGGCTGGCTCTTGCTGATGATGACGCCATCTTCTTCTACCAGCACTTTGTCGACAGTGCCGGAGAACGGTGCATACACTTTGTTAAACATCTTCATTACTTCAACGATGTAAAGCGGATCACCTTCATTAAAGTGCGTGCCTTCTTCGACATAGCGCTGTGATTCCGGCGTCTCGCGCGGGTAAAACATACCGCCGCTCTCGGCAAGTATTTCGTCTCCGCTGGCAGCAGGCGGAGGTACCAGGACTTTTGCCATGCGCTCCTGCAGCTCAGTATCCAGCAAGCGCTCAGGAATATGGATAGTCAGGTCTGAATTCACGCACAGATCAAAGTAGCCGCTCTTCTCCGCCAGCGCCGGCAGCACGGCGAGGATATCCATGCCGCACTGGTAACCCAGGTGCGCCGAGCGCACTTGCTGCCACTGCTCATCGGTAAAGCCTTCTGGCGCGGCGTCTTCGCCGAGGACCGTCTGCAATTCCACCCAGTCTTCCGCGCTCAGACGATTATTCAGCTCCAGGTAAAAATCGGTTGCCGCTTGCAAGAGCTGATCATCATGGTCCCAGATCATGTTGGCAGCCGGCTCGCCCGGCATGTAGTTCATGTCCAGGAAGTGGTAGGTATCTGCCAGCAACTCGACAGGGTTTTCGTTCCAACTTACCTTGCCATCGATCATGGTGTAGCTATCGCGATTCACACTGAGCCAGCCAGACAACAGGTGCGGCTCTTGCAGCAGTTTGTCCAGTGGCCGGCGCAACAGAGAGTACTTGCGTTCGAAGGCCTCCTTCCATTGCTTTTGGACCGCTTCATCGGCGCTCGCAACAGTGCGCTTTTCCATCTGGTCATAGGCGTAGACCAGATCGATATCATTGGCGAGATGCTTTAGTTCACCGACGGCGGTCAGGTAAGGCACGATAAAGCGCGTCGTAGGTCGCGCATTAATATTTTGGCCGATGAACCAGTTGACCAGGCCGTAGTGAAATTCCAGATTGGTGGCCAGGTCTCGACCACTCATTGTGGTGCGCCGAATGACCTCAGCCATGTTCTGGTAGGTATCCAGCCGGCTCTCACCAACGGTCAGCAAGAGCGCGATATTGGAGTCGTAGGCACCGGCCAGGGTGTACTTCATGAACACGTCGGTGTCGGGGTTGTGCAAGCTGACGCCCTGATCGTCGCGGATTTCGCCTTCCATCGCGTCCGACCAGAAATCGATAACACCACCGGCATGGGGCTGCAGAGCCTGGTTGGTCGCATTGAGTCGCGCTTCCACAGAGTCGTTACTGCGAGGGACTCGATCAGGCTTGGGCAACTTTTCGCCGTGGGCGGCCAGCAACACCATGGCCTCAACCAGGGATTCCACAACAAAATTATCGTCGCTGTTCTCCGGGTTGGTGAACTTAAGCGCGTAACACAGCTCCGTAACCCGGTGCTCCACCTGAATGCGAGTGTTCATCTCCATGAAGAAGTGTTTGTCGCGGTCGACAATACACTCGAATGTCGATACCGAATCCAGGCCCACCGCCTCACCGAAGCGCTCCGATTCTTCTTCCATCGCCTGCAGGGTCTTAACGTCCTGGGCCAGCACCTTCGCTTCCTCAGCTTGCCCTGCCGCTTCGGCGGCGGCCAATGCGCGCTGCAGCGACTCCGTAGTAACGGAAACTTCGAGCAGCTTTTGCTCGTGCATTTGTAGCGAGCAATCACGTCCGCCCATCGCCAAGGTCCAGCTGCCATTGCCAATAACCTGGATTTCCTGATGTCGAGTGGTTTCGATATTGAGTTCAACGAGTACGTTTTTGTTATCCCCGACACCAGTGGTCTTCACCTCGTTGAGAATCTCTCGAACCATCTCGGGTGTCTTCGCCGCCTCGCCGAGCCCCAGGATGCGTTGACCCTTACCCCCGCCACCGCTGATGGCTTTCAGACGAATACGGTTCTCCGGATAGTCCGAGGCCATCTTTTCGACGGCTTCGGTGAGCGCGTCACAAAGCTCGTCGACCGTATAGAGATCAATACCTTTGGTATAGGAAGCGGCCAATACTCGATCGGCTTTGTCCTCAAGCGCGATGGCATCGTCATCGAGCCCCTCTACCGTAAGGTCGTGTTCTTCGCACAATGCCTTCAGGGCCGCCGCATCAGGGTGCTTTTTGAGCAGTGCCAGAGCGGTACCGTTGTCGATACCAGGCGTCACGCTCACACCCACTGCCAGTGCCGTACGCTTCGCTTCGTCTTTTAGGCCGGCGTCGTGAACGGTCTTGGAACAGGGGCCAATGAAATTGAGGCCGGCGCGCTCCAGGGCCGCAACCATCGTCTCGTCTTCAGCCATGAAGCCATAGCCGGCGAACACCGAGTTGTACCCATTGTCCTTCGCAATGCTGATGATCTGCTCAATGCGCTCGTTACGCTCTTCCTTGTTGATACCCGTGTAATCCGGTACCCGATGAATGCGATCAGGGTGCGTCAGCGCGCGCAATTCCGGCGCAAGTGCATTGCGATACACGATCGAATCTTTTTCAGAGAGCAAAATACCGTAGTGGTCGATACCCATCTCTTCGAAGACATCCATCGCCTCCTTGCGGATAGGGCCGCGACAAATAACCAGTGGGCGCAAGTGGGTGCAGTCAAACTGGTTGACCCAGGCAGAGGGGCGACGCCCCAGACGGCGGTCCCTATGGATCAGGGGATTATTGAGGTAATAGTCGTTAGACACGTAGCTTTCCTTGAATATCTGTTGCGGCGCTTAGTGGAACTCTCGCTGGATACCGGTCATCGGCTCCGGCGTGTAGTGGCGCAGGTGGAATTCCATATTTTCTGCCAGGACCTGTCGCAGGTCCGACGGCATGACGATTTGTGAAATAGAGCCCAGGCTCAGTGCTTCATTGGGGTTCATCAGCTCGCGCTCGTAGCGAACCGCCAGGTCCGCCTCTTCGGCGCGCACCCATTCGGCAACCGCGGCTTCAGCTGCGGCCTTGGCTTCTTCCGCGCTGAGCCCAGCTTCGAGTTGCTGCTTTTCAGCATCGGCGATCCTGCCGGCCACCGCTCCGCGAATGGCGCGTAGCTCATCTTTGTAAACATACTCAACGCCCGCAGGGCCCATCACGGCGAGCCGTGTCGTCGGCAAAGCACAGACAAAGTCAGCCCCTGTCGGATAGTTATTGTAAGACGCATACGCTCCACCGAAGGCATTGCGCACAATCACCAGGAAACGTGGCGTACGTAAGTCGACAATGGCATCGAGCATCGCCCTGCCCGCCTGCACGATTCCGCCTGATTCCTGGTCACGGCCGGGCAGAAAGCCGGTCGTATCCTCGAGGAAGATCACCGGTATGTTGTAGAGATTACAAAAGCGAATAAAACGTGCGTTTTTGTAGGCAGCGTCGATGTCGATCTGGCCAGAAGCCACCGCAGAGTTATTGGCGACGAAGCCGATCACATTACCGCCCATGCGGCCGAGGGCTGTCACGGTATTTCGCGCCCGTTCTGCCTGTATTTCCAGGAAATCACCATGGTCGCATAGCTGTTGCAGGAGGATCGATATGTCGACGGGCGTGTTGTATCCCGTGGGAGAGTTAAACGCTTTCTTGAGCAGGATGTCGATGTCCCAGGTTTTGCGGGTGATCGGATCGGAAGACACCTGCTGTGGTGCCTGCTCGCCGTTGTAGCTCGGAAGGTAATTCAGCAGTTCTCTAACTTTCTTGAGCGCCGCTACTTCATCAGGTACCACAAAATCGTTGACGCCGGTCTGGCTGTGCACGTTGGGACCACCCAGTTCATCCGGGGTTACGTCCTCGCCGAGCACCGATTTCACTACACCGGGACCGGTGAGCCCAAAAAAGGTGTCATTGGGCTGAATCAGAAAGCTGCCCTGGCGCGGTAGATAAGAACCACCGCCGGCATTGAAGCCGAACATGCACATAATACTGGGGACAACGCCGGAGATTTTGCGCAGCGCCGTAAAGGCATCTGCATAACCATCAAGTCCACCCACACCAGCGGGGATATATGCACCCGCCGAGTCATTAAGCCCTACCAGCGGAATCCGCCGCTTCGCCGCCAGCTCAAACAAACGCGCCAACTTTTTGCCGTTGGTGGCATCCATTGAGCCCGCACGCACGGTAAAGTCATGTCCGTACAGTGCAACGTCGCGCCCGTTGACCTTGATGATGGCGGTGACCAGTGAGGCGCCATCGAGATTTGGCCCCCAGTTCTGGAACAAAATAATAGGCTCTTCGTCGGTCAGTACATCGATCCGTTCCCAGATCGTCATACGCTTCTTCTGATGTTGCCGTTCGATATTTTTTACGCCAGCGGCAAGTCGCGGGCGCTGTTGCAAATCATGGCCTGCTTTCAGAGCCTCTTCGTAGATGCCAGGTTCAGTGGCAACTTGGCCGGGCACTGTGAATTCAACGTCGACTTTCGGGGCAAAGGGGTTGTTCAGCGATGGTGCCAGTCCCTTGGTATTGCTCATAGTTCTGGGTTCTCAGATCAAAGAGAGGCCTAAGGCCTCCCGGCGGCCTTCCATGAGGCTCCTGGTTTGCATGAAATCAGCGTCGCGCTTAGGATGCTGCACAACGCCATAAACGGCGGACAACGATACGTTTTCAGACCCTGAAAGTCAATTTAACCGGGCACTCCAGCAACGAAGTACCCCTGCAAGTTAGCGGTGTAAACAGTGGTATGCGTAGTTTTTGACTCAATAATCTACGAAAAATGACAGCTGATACGATTCACCTTGAAGAACTACCCTACCACCCGGATAGCTCCGCTTATTTCGAAAGCGTCCGCCAGCTACCGGGGCCCCTGTTATTGGACTCATCGCATCCCCACACCCAGGCTGGCCGGTTTGATATCCTGACTGCCGATCCCGTAGAGAATCTGGAGTTTTATTACAATAAATCAACAACCTATGAGGATGTTGAAACCTATTTTCGCACTCTACTTAAAGTGCATTCTAACTACTGTGGAGGCCTGGTTGCCCCCGCGGAAGACATTCCTTTCTGTGGCGGTATTGCGGGATACATCGATTACGCCCTGGGCGCGCCGCTGCAACACCTCTCTCCAGGACAGTCCGGACGCGCCAATTTGCATTTTTACGATTGGGCGTTGGTGCAAGACCATCTCCTGCAGCGCTGCACATTTGTGGCACTTCCCCAGCAAAGCGCGTCACGCCAATCCGCACTTCTAGAACGATTGAGATCGCCGCGCAAGGAGAGCTCTGATGAGCCTTTTGAGTTAGAGAGCCAATTTCAAGCGGATTTGAGCCGTGACCAGTACCGGGAGGCTCTGCAGCGCATCCAACGCTACATCCTGGCCGGCGACTGTTATCAAGCTAACTTCGCCCAGCGCTTCTCCGCCAGCTATCGCGGGGACCCATGGCAGGCATATCTACACCTGCGGCCAACGGCTTCGGCACCCTTTGCCGGATATATGCGCACACTCGAAGACGAGCATCTGCTGTGCCTATCACCGGAACGGTTTCTCGCGCTCACCGGACATCATGTTGAGACCCGCCCCATTAAGGGCACCCGACCCCGTCACAACGATCCAGCGGCAGACCGACTGGCCGCAGACGAGCTGCGCATGTCACCCAAGGACCGAGCAGAAAACCTCATGATTGTCGATCTGCTGCGCAATGATCTGGGACGCAATTGCGTACCGGGTAGTATTCGAGTTGATCGCCTCTTCGAATTGGAGAGCTACCCGACGGTGCATCATCTCGTAAGCACTGTCAGCGGCGAGCTTCTGCCGGGGCGCAGTGCGATCGACCTACTGCGAGACAGTTTTCCCGGGGGCTCAATAACGGGCGCACCAAAGCGCCGTTCAATGGAGATCATCGAAGAACTGGAGCCGCAAAACCGTGAGGCCTACTGCGGCTCGATGCTCTACATCAGCGCCGATGGGAGAATGGACAGCAATATCGCCATACGTTCATTGCGCTGCTCAAAAGGCGAAATAGTGTGCTGGGGCGGCGGCGGTATCGTGGCAGATTCAGAGTGGGAACATGAATACCAGGAGACCTGGGACAAGGTCGGTCGTTTTATGCAGGCCTTGGAGACGACTCGGCTATAACCGAATCGCGCGATCCGAGGCGTCAGCGATAGCCTGTTTGAGCTCAGCGTGGCTGTTCATGGCCGCGAACTGCGGGAACTCCGCAATGACGTTGTCAGGGGCATGGATCAGGAATCCCACATCGGCCTCTTCCAACATAGTGGTGTCGTTATATGAGTCGCCTGCGGCTATGACGCGGTAGTTTAGACTGTGCAATGCTTTGACCGAGGCTCTCTTGGGATCTTCCTGGCGCAGCTTGTAGTCAACAACATTGCCCTGCTCGTCTGTAATCAAGCGATGACAAAACAAGGTGGGCCAGTTCAGCTGCGCCATCAGAGGTGCGGAAAATTCGTAGAACGTATCTGAAAGGATAATCACCTGAAACTGCTGCCGCAGCCAATCGACAAACTCCGCTGCACCGGGAAGTGGACTCAGGGTGGCGATCACAGCCTGGATATCATCAATCTTGAGACCATGCTGCTTCAGCAGGCCCAGCCGCTGGCGCATCAACACATCGTAATCCGGAATATCTCGCGTCGTGGCGCGTAACTCGTCGATACCCGTCTTTTCTGCGAATTCAATCCAGATTTCGGGCACCAATACGCCCTCCATGTCCAGGCATACAATTTCCAAGATGAAACTCCTGCGATTATCAGTAGGTAGGTAATTCCAGGTGGGAGAACAGGTCGTCCAGCTCAGCCTTGCTATGGCGCTGGAAGGCAGCGTCTACCACGTCCCGCGTAAGATGCGGTGCAAACAGTTCGATGAAATCATACATATAACCGCGCAGAAAGGTACCCCGGCGACAACCAATCTTTGTCACACTGGAGGCAAACAAATGGCTCGCATCTAGCGTTACCAGATCCGAGTCTGTTTCGGGATCGTGCGCCATCTGCGCCACGATGCCGATGCCCAGCCCCAGACGAACATAGGTCTTGATCACGTCGGCGTCAGCGGCCGTAAAGACAACTTTGGGCACCAGGCCCTTCTCGATGAACGCCTCGTCCAGTTTGGATCGACCGGTAAAGCCAAACACATAGGTGACGATGGGATGCTCAGCTACGTCCTCCAGCGACAACTGTGATAACTGCGTGAGCGGGTGATCCTTGGGCACCAGGATGCATCGATTCCAGCGATAACAGGGCATCATGACGAGGTCACTAAACAGTTCCAGCGCCTCGGTCGCAATAGCAAATTCTACGGTACCATCGGCAGCCATTTCGGAAATCTGCATCGGTGTTCCCTGATGCATGTGCAATGACACATCGGGGTAGCGCTCAATGAAGGTGCTAATAGTATCCGGCAGCGCGTAGCGCGCCTGCGTGTGCGTGGTCGCCAGAGACAGCGCCCCCTTTTTCTCATCACTAAACTCCTGCGCAACGGACTTTATGCTCTCCACCTTGCGCAGAATCTCCCCCGCCGTTTTCAATATCGCCTCACCCGCGGGCGTGACGTGAGTCAGGTGTTTGCCGCTGCGGGCAAATATCTCGACGCCGAGTTCGTCCTCGAGTAAGCGAATTTGCTTGCTGATACCCGGCTGTGAGGTGAATAAGGACTGTGCTGTCGCCGAGACGTTTAGCTCGTGGTGGGCGACTTCCCAGATATAGCGAAGCTGTTGTAGTTTCATCGCTGCCTCCGCATGGCGCGGGCGATTGACCGGATTTCCTTATGAAGAATAGCCATTACCAGCAGGAATGCCAACTCAAAAAGTAATAAGGCTACTGATTTGCGATCCCGTGAAGAACGTGGCCGGTTGCCACGTGCGGGCTGGCGGAATCACAATGGGTCTGCTGGTCGTCGAAGAAGACATCAGCTTGATAGGCGCGCAGAAATTCCCCTTTGTCTAAGCCGCCGAGAAAGATAGATTCATCAATGCGAATCTCCCATGCGCGCAGAGTTCTGATAACCCGCTCGTGGGCCGGAGCCGATCGCGCAGTCACCAGCGCAGTGCGAATGGGTGCCTCGCTGGCGGGGAATTCACGCTGCAACTTCTGTAGTGCTGCCAAAAAGGGTTTGAAGGGGCCGCCGCTAAGTGGCTGATGAGCTGACGCCTGCTCACTGTCCTGAAATGCCTCCAGCCCCTCCGTTTTGAATACCCGCTCTGCCTCATCCGAAAACAAGACTGCGTCGCCATCAAACGCGAAGCGCAGCTGCTCGCTATCGCTACCACCGCCGCGGTTGGACACCAGCGTTGCCGCCGCCACGCCGTTCTCCAGGGCGTTACGCACATCATCGGCTTCAGTAGAGAGAAACAACTGGGCGCCGAACGCGCTGATATAGCGATACGGACTCTCACCGCCACAGAAGGCCGCGCGCTGTATATCCAAATCGTAGTGCTGGATTGAGTTGAACACTCGCAGGCCTGTATCCGCACTATTGCGAGATAACAGAACCACCTCAACTCGCTTCTCCCCTTCTAACTGCTCATTGATACGAAGCAGCTTCTGCACCATGGGAAAGGCCTCTCCTGCGCTAAGCGGTTCTTCCTCCCGGTCGATTTGATAGCGCGAGTAAGCCTCTAAGCCGTCACGCTCATACACATCATGGCTGGCGTCCAGATCAAAGAGTGCGCGTGATGAAATCGCGATGACCAGTTTGTCGCCGAGTTGAACCGCCATTGGCCTCATTCGAGTAATCTTCTAAGATCGCAGAATAACCAACTGCGACGGCGAAAGACAGGCAATGAACGAATTCGAGCTTATCCAGTTGCCTGAAGGAGCACGCGGATTTCGAAAGTTCAGCAGCGTCGGCTCGAGCCCCCTATTCCGCGCTGAGGCCAAAGGTCTTGGCGCATTGGCAGACACCAACACCGTGCGCACCCCAGAAGTCGTGTTAGTCGACGATACCCAGATCGTCACGACCTATATACAACGCAGTGCGCACGGACCTATAGAGTGGCGAGCGCTAGGCATGCAACTCGCTCAGATGCACCAACAACAATGCCGGCAGTTTGGTTTCGTTGAAGACAACTTCTGTGGCCCATCCCACCAGGCCAACCCGCTGATGTCCGACGGTTTTGCATTTTTCCGTGAGGCCAGATTGCTGCCCCAGTTGAGTCGCGCTCGAGACGAGGGATTGCTGCAACGCTCAGATGCCAGAGCAGTGGAACGCATCGCCGACGGTTTGAGCAAATGGATTCCGGAGCAGCCTCCGGCCCTGCTGCACGGGGATCTATGGAGCGGTAATGTATTATTCGACGAATCCGGCGGCTGGCTTATCGATCCTGCGGCACACTGGGGTTGGCCGGAGGCCGATCTGGCGATGACGACCTTGTTCGGTGGTTTCGATACAGCTTTCTACGAGGGCTACGAAGAAACGCGGCCACTGCAGCCCGGCTGGCGAGATCGATGCCCGATCTACAACCTTTACCACTTACTGAACCACCTCAATATTTTCGGCGGCTCCTATCTCTCGCAGATCAAGGCGGTACTGAATCGCTACAGCTGAAAGCCGTCTCGCTGCGGAAAGAGACCGAAAACGCCACCGGTGTGAACAAATACGATGTCCTTATGCGCATCAAATCGGCCCGCGTTGATCTCTTGTAGCATGCCGTGAAAGGCCTTGCCTGTGTACACCGGATCCAACACGATACCCTCCATGCGAGCGACCAATGCAATGGTGTCGAATACTTCAGGATCGGCTATACCGTAGCCGGGACCGACATAGCCATCAACAACCCGCGTCTCGATGCCGCTTGCAGGCGCGGTTAACTGGTAGCGAGACTCCCAATCAGCAATATCCTCAGCCACCTTATTCAAAAACCACGCCTCGTCGTCGCACACATTGAAACCCCAAACGCGCGCATCCAGTCCATGCAGCGCTACGCCCAGCGTAAGCCCCGCTTGAGTCCCGCCGGAGCCTGTGGCGCAAACGATTTCCGCACCATTGATGCCCTCCCGAGCGAGATCCGATTTGAGTTCTTCGCAGCCGGCGATATAGCCCCAGAGGCCGATGCCATCACTGGCGCCAGTGGGTACACAGAGGCTCTTCATGCCCTGCTCTAGATAGTACTCGGACCAATGCGCAAACAGACTGTCCAGCTCACGAAAATATTGGCGAGGTGGGTAGAAGGAAATTTCGGCTCCGGCAAGCTGATCGAGCAATAGGTTGCCATCGCTATCTGATGGCTCTTCCCCGCGTAGCAGCAGATGTACCTTGAGCCCCAGTTGGGCCCCCACCAGTGCGGTGGCTCGACAGTGGTTGGACTGAATTCCCCCACAGGTGATCAGGACGCTGCAGTCCTGCTCCTTTGCTGCACCCGCGATGAATTCAAGTTTACGTACCTTGTTACCGCTCAGAGTGGAACCGGTGAGATCGTCGCGCTTAACCCAAAGCCGGCGGCCATTACCGAACTGTTCACTCAGTCGAGGCAGCAATTGCAGGGGCGTCGGCACCTGCGCCAGAGGCACACGGGCGGGATACGCTATCCCCATATCAGATGGACTTTAAGGTTCCCTTGGGGAGCACTGCGTTGATGTAGCTGCGCTGAAACTTGAGCTCGACATTGTCAGCTACCTGCAGCACCACGAAATTGTCTTCTAACTTCGTAATCTTACCGAGGATGCCGCTAGTAGTGACGACCTCGTTGCCCTTTTCGAGGGCCGAGACCATGTCTGCATGTTCTTTCTGACGCTTGCGCTGCGGACGAATAGCAATGAAGTAAAACAGCACAAACAGGCCGATCAGGAAAAATATCTGGAACATTTCTCCGCCCTGGGTGGGCTCGGCGCCGGTCTGGGCATGTGCACTGGCGATGAAAAGACTCATAAAAACACTCGCTGAAAAAGGCGGGCTAATGTATCAGGGCTGAATCTCCCAATCAAACTCCATGGTGTGTGGCGCATGATCGGAGAAACGTTCGTCGCGGTAGATCGACGCGGTTCGCACCGAATCTTTAAGGCCAGGCGTAATCATTTGGTAGTCGAGCCGCCAGCCCACGTTTTTAGCCCAGGCCTGCCCCCGATTAGACCACCAGGTATATTCATCCGCATCCTTATTCACCAGGCGAAAGGAATCGATGTATTTAAGCTCGCCGTAGACCTGATCCAGCCAAGCGCGTTCTTCAGGTAGAAATCCCGAGTTTTTCTGGTTTGAGCGCCAATTCTTTAGGTCTATTTCTTTGTGGCAGATATTCCAGTCGGCGCAGATTACGAACTCCCGCCGCTTGCGACGCAAACCCTTGAGGTGCTCAAAGAACTGATCCATGAAGCGGTACTTCTTGGCTTGCGCCTCCTCACTGGAGGAGCCTGAGGGCACATAGAGCGATATCACGCTAAAACGTTCGTAATCTGCCTGTAGATAGCGCCCCTCGTTGTCGACAGGATCCCAGCCCAGGCGCGTTGTGACTTTCCTCGGCTTTATCTTGCTATACAGCGCAGTGCCGCTATAGCCTTTTTTCTCAGCATCATTGTAATAGCAATGATATCCACTGGGATGGAATACGGGATCTTCCAGCTGGTGCAGCTGAGCTTTGGTCTCCTGAATGCAGACCACATCGGCGGCTTCTCGCTGCAGCCAGTCGAAGAAGCCTTTGCGCGCTGCGGCACGAATACCGTTAGTATTACAGGTGATTATTTTAGCCATCGCTATCAAAAGAACCCTTGATAAAGCGGCGCATGATACTGGATAGTGTCGATGTGGTCACTCGGTAGCAGGATTCCGCGAGCCACTGAACAAATCGAGAAGAAAACAACGCGTTTGCGATGGTAGACCGTGCCTGAAGTTCGTTATAGTCGTACTGAGGCACCTAAGGTAGATTGCAATGATGGATCAAAGCGTCGCCGCCGAAGGCCAACGGCGTCCCAGCAACCTCAACCGGCTTTTGCTAGAGTTTGGCCGAGACTACGAGCGCAGGGTCATGGCTGAGCTCCTGCGTAGAGGCCACAGCCTGGTTCGCCCCTCTCACATCACCGTATTTTCCCACCTTGGCAATGGCGCCGTGCGCGTAACAGAGTTAGCGGAACGCGCTCACGTCACCCAGCAGGCCATGGGTAAGATGCTCAAGGAATTGGAGCGGATTGGCTATATCGTTCGAGACATCGATGGCTCTGATCGCCGCGCCAAAAAAATTCGTCCGACGGAGCGCGGTCGCGAACTTATGGGCGACATGGAAACAGTGGTCGAAGAAGTTCGTCGATTTTACGTTCTGCGAGTCGGCGAAGAGGCCCTGACCGAGTTGGAAGACAAGCTGGCGGAATGCGTCGGCAAGATTCAACCCGAAGCCATCAGCCAAGGTTGGCTCGATCGCGGCCAAACCGGCTAAGAAATATTTCAGAAAGTTGAACCCCAAGGGGTTTTCCTGCACTGCGATAAGGTCTTGGTGCAACTCTGCCCTGGCCGACTGTTACTATCCGCCGCCTGACCCTAATCTGGATAGAACATCATGTCTAAGGTAATCGCGCAACTGCAAGAGGCGACGCAGCAGCTGCTGCAAGTAGGCGGCCAGCACGAACTGGGTACTGCCATGGTCGACGGCAGGGAAACAACCGTTTATGTAAATGCGCCGGCGACTGTTCGCGACGCTCTTAATGCAGGGCGCGCCCATGGCGAGGCCAGCTTTATTGTTTATGAAGGTGAGCACTGGACCTTCAATGACTTTTTCGGGCAGGTCGATCGGCTGGCGCAGCAACTGGTAAACGCGCTGGGCGTACGCAAGGGCGACCGCGTCGCCATAGCGATGCGCAATTATCCCGAATGGATGGCTGCCTATACCGCGATCGTCTCGGTTGGAGCCGTGGTGGTGCCGCTCAATAGCTGGGGTCAGGCGGAAGAACTGGAGTACGGTTTGTCAGACGCTGGAGCCATGTTGGTATTTTGCGACCAACAGCGCCTCGATTATATTGCGCCCAAACTTGAAACGCTCAACATCCGCGCGGTAGTCGTTCGACCTGAAGCCGAAGCTCCTGCGGGAGTGCTCGAGTGGAACGCCCTGCTAGCCGACGCCAGCGAAGTCAGCATGCCTGCGGTAGAGATCGATACCGATGACGTTGCCATGATCATGTACACGTCTGGCACGACGGGTAGACCGAAGGGCGCCGTTTCTACGAATCGGGCGATATGCCAGGCGATCTTCAACTTCGAAATGTCGGCATTTGCCTCCGCTATGGCGAATCCAGAAACCATTGGCAAGATGATGGAAGCCGGCCACCCGGCGTCTACCTTGCTCGTGGTACCCCTCTTTCATGTTAGCGGTTGCTTTGCGGTATTCATGCTCAACCTGCGTGGCGGTCGCAAAACCGCCATCATGTACAAGTGGGACGTTGCGCAGGCCCTTGAGATCATCGAACGGGAGCGCATCACCACTTTTACCGGCGTTCCAGCCATGAGTCTTGCACTGCTGGAGTCCGAGGCATTCGAACACACGGATACCAGCTCGCTGTTTGCGATCGGCATCGGCGGAGCGGCGACACCGCCCCATCTAAAAGACATGATTTATCGCAAACTTCCCGACTCCTATCCGGGCACGGGTTATGGCAGCACGGAAACCTGCGCCACCGGCGCCAACTGCACGGGAGAAGCATTTCGAGAACTGCCAGGCACGGCCGGATATATTTCTCCGATCGTAGAAATTAAAAGTGTGGGCGAAGACGGCAGTGACCTGCCGCAAGGTGAAAGCGGCGAGATCTATCTACGCAGCGTGACCAATGTGAAGGAGTACTGGAATCTTCCTGAAGCCACAGCAGAAACTTTTCGCGATGGTTGGTTAGCCACCGGCGATGTCGGCTATGTAGACGACAACAATTTCCTCTACATAGTCGATCGCATTAAGGACATGGTCATTCGCGGAGGCGAAAACATTTACCCCGTCGAAGTCGAGGCCTGCATAATCGAGCATCCGGACGTTGTTGAAGTCGCGGTGTACGGTGTGCCCCACGCCAGTTGGGGAGAAGAACTCGCGACAACGGTACAGGCAAGAAACACAGTTTCATCCGCAGAGATCCAGGACTGGGTCAGGCAGCGCCTGGCGGGCTACAAGGTACCCACCCATGTGATGGTGCAGACCGAGGAGCTACCCAAGAATGCGACGGGGAAGGTATTGAAGAAACAGGTGCGTCAGCTGTACCTGGATAGCCTGGATCTGGACTAGAGGCCGGCTATCTAGAGCTGCATAAAATCGGGGAGATTGAAGACCCAGCTCTTCTCTTCCACTCGCTCTCGCATACGCCAGCCCTTCTCGGTCCTCACGTACTGGTCGACGTACCAGAGGCCGAGCATAAATAAGTGAGTATTGCCCTCTCCCACATTCATTTCCTGTGGGTTAAAGCACATCACGCGTCCGCTTGCCTCATCGCCATTGAGCTTCACCTGGACGTTTGCGTTGAGATGTTGATGGGCCGGAAAAACCTGATCGGTCATGGCTTCCTTGAGAAACGCGATAGTCTCTTCCAGGCCACCAACACTGCCGCCGAAAACACTGTAATCAATATGTGCGTCTTGAGTGAAGACGTCGTCTCGCAATGCATCGAAGTCTTTGCGATCGATGATCTCCGCATAGCGAAAGCACAAATCCTGTATTTCGAAACGGTCAGATAATTCCTGCTGTGACAACATTGTGGGCTCCTAGAATTGCAGTGGCGTCTGCAAGTGTAATTCATACATGCGGTCGCGGTGCTTAAACAGCTGTGAATGCATGCTGGGTTCAACTTCGGCAACCACCTCACTATAAAGTCTGCGTAAAAATTCCGGCATGGGGTTTTGCTCGGGCGGTAACGGTTTGAACATACCCATGAAATTGGCCAGCAGCAGATCGACGGCACTGAACACATCGCCGACCAGATAATCAGAACCGGCCTCCTCCTGCCGCGTTAACCTGTCGGCAAAGTAGTCTAGACAGTTACACATCGCCTTAGCAGCGCCCTCACAAGCCTCTTCTGTCCAGCCGTACTTCCCGGCCATTCGCGCGGTACTTTCTGGAGGTGTTTCTGAGCGCATGGCGGGGGCCAACATCAGCAAGCGGCGATTCCAACCCAACCCATTTTCACCGGCAATTTCCCGGCAAAGACCCAGCTGCAGCGCTCTTGTTTCCAGCTCTGGGGCCAACAGTGGCTTGTCGGGGCCGAGCCGCTCCGCGAGCATGAGAATATCCAACCAGGTATAGCGAACCGGTTCGTCGTTATAGATGGCGACAGGCGCCGTCGTTTGCCCGGTCCAGGCCTGCAAAGCTTCGTTGGCCTCGCCTGCAAGCTGCGCGACAGGCTTGAAGGCAATATTCTTGTAGTTAAGCATCGCCTTGGCTGCCTCTGCCCAGGGGCCCGGCATGCCCTGCGTGAGGACAAGCCTCAAGCCATCGCTTTCAATAGCTTCATCAATACTGAGATATTCCATGGTGCTCATCCGTACCTGCAATCCGTCAATTGTTCGCTAAGCTGCCAGAGGCGCTCTGCAGCCTGCCTGTCCTGGGCCCAGGGTTTTGGCGCAATCGGGCGGCAATCATAATAATAGTGCCCCCCCGGTAGCTGTGATTCGTTTTCTGTGCACAGGTATACCGCTGTTTCCGCCCCCTTTTCCGGAGTCCTGAAAAAAGGCTTCAACAGGCTGGGCAAGAACTTTGCAGCCAAGCCCGGGTTATTCGTCCCCATACCCGTAGCGACTGCTCCAGGGTGCAGGCTATTAGAGCGGAATGTGCCGCCACTAAAGCGACGCGCGAGCTCATTGGTGAACAATATATTCGCAAGCTTGGCGTGGCCGTAGACCTGAAACGTCTTGAATTTGGCTTCACGCCAGTGTGGGTCCTCAAAGCGAATACCCTTGTAAAAACTATGCGCGTTAGATGCCACGTTGACGACTCTGCCATCCGCCGATTCGAGTATTCGAGGCATCAGTAAACCTGTTAGCAGGAAAGGCGCCAGATGATTGACCTGAAAGGTTTGCTCATACCCATCTACCGTTTCCAGACGTTGAGTATTCACTAAGCCGGCATTATTGAGCAGTATGTCGAGTGGTCTTTCGCTCTTCAGGTAATCTCCGGCAGCTGCACGAATCGATTTGAGATTCGAATAATCCGCTATCAGGATATCGGGGGTCTCACCGGTAGCCCGGGCGATACGTTGCGCGCTGGCATCTGCCTTCGCTTGATCCCGAGCGAGAATGCTGACCGATGCGCCCAGGCGGGATAGCGCGAGGGCAGCAGCCTCACCAATGCCACTGGTAGCACCCGTGACCAGTGCTGTTCTGCCGCGCAGCTCTAGGGACTCCAACTCAGCACCAGTTTGCCAATGTGTGTACTTGCGGCCATCATCTCGTGTGCCGCGGCTACATCCTCGAAGGCAAACACCTGGTGGGTGATGCTTCGATAGGCGCCGCTTTCGACCCATGGCCACACCTGTTGGCGCACCTCCGCGGTTAACGCGGCTTTAAACTCTGCTTCCCGCGCGCGCAGTGTTGAGCCCATCAACGACAATCGTTTCATCATCAGCGGAGCGAAATTGATCTCTGCCTGAAACCCCGATTGATAGGCAATATTGACGATACGCCCTTCCCGCGCAGCCACATCCATATTGCGCTGGACATAATCCCCGCCGACCATATCCAAAATGACGTCCATGCCCTTGGGCACGCGTTCTTTCAATACTTCTACAAAATCCTGTTCGCGATAATTAATGGCCAGTGTGGCGCCCAGCTCATGACACACGGTGGCCTTCGCATCATTTCCGACGGTGGTGTAAACGTCGCAGCCATAGAGGCGCATCAGCTGGATTGCGGCAGTGCCTATGCCGCTGCTTCCGCCGTGCACCAAGAACTGTTCTCCTGGCTGCAAACGGGCGCGCTGAACCACGTTTGACCAGACGGTGAGGATAGTCTCGGTTAGTCCGGCTGCGTCCTCCATGCTCACCGATTCGGGCACAGGCAAGCACTCGGCGGCATTGGCGACCGCAAACTCGGCATAGCCGCCACCCGCGAGCAATGCGCAAATCCGATCGCCGGGAGAGTACTCGTCAACGCCCTCGCCCACAATTTCAATAACCCCCGCAACCTCTAGGCCAGGTGTTTCCGGTGCACCCGGTGGTGGCGGATAGAGTCCCTGGCGCTGCACGGTATCTGCGCGATTAACCCCAGCAGCAAGCACTTTAATCAGGACCTGCCCCGGACCGGGCTCAGGCTTATCTATCTCCACCAGCTTTAGCACCTCTGGGCCGCCGGGCTCAGTAATCGCTATTGCACGCAACGCGGGTCTCCTATTCGGTATCGAACGCAATCGGCATCGTCTTGATGCCATTAATAAAATTAGATCGCAGCCAGTTGATCTCGCCATCCAGGCGCGGATTGTGGATGCGCCGCAGGATCTCCTCAAAGATCACTTCCAGCTCGAGCCGCGCAAGGTGGGATCCCATGCAGAAGTGCTCACCGATGCCAAAGGCGCGATGATTGTTCTTCACATCTTCGCGCTCTGCCCTGGCTATATCGAAGCTGTCACCATCGCTAAATACCTCTTCGTCAGCGCTGGCTGCGCCATAGTACATCTGCACACGGTCACCTTTGCGGATCAGCTGCCCGCCCACTTCAACGTCTTCCATCGCAGTGCGGCGGAAGGCGATTACAGCCGGGTTGAAACGCAAAAATTCCTCTATCGCGCCTTCCAGCAGCTCCGGCTGTTGCTGCAGCCGCTCATACTGGCCATGCTCAATCAGCAGCCGCATCCCATGTGTCGTAACCGTTCGTGTGGTTTCATTGCCGGCAACGATGAGTAACAGGAAGAAGTTGCAAAACTCATCGTCTGTCAGCGGTTCGTCCTCTACTGTGCCGTTGAGGAGCACATTGACGATATCGTCCTTGGGGTTTTCCCGGTGATCTGCCGCCAACTCCTGTGCCAGCATGAACATTTCAATCATTGCGTTCATGCCATCCTCTTCCGAGGTGGCCAACTCTGGATCGTCCATACCGATCATGATGTTGGTTAATTCAAACAGTCGCTTGCGTCTGTCCAGCGGCACACCCATCAATTCACATATCGCAATCAGCGGTAACTCGGATGCTACCTCCTCGACGAACTCGCACTTACCATCAGCGGTGGCGCGATCGAGGATATCTTTTGCGATCTCCCGAAATCGCTCCGTGTATGAATCAACCGCTCGGGGCGTGAACGCATTGCGGATTAAGCGTCGAAACTTGAGGTGCTTTGGCGGATCCATATTGATCATCTGCATGCGCAGAAATACCAGGCGCTCTTCATCCGACTCCGTCAGAATGCATCCCTTTTCTTCGGAAGAAAAAAGTTGTGGATTTTTGGAGACAAAATCCAAATCTTTCTGCCGGGTAATCGCCCAAAAGCCTTCGGATTGGCTTGGATTTTCCTGCCAGCACACCGGGTCCTGGTTGCGTAAATACGTGTATGCCTCGCGCGGATGGCCACCATCGTAGGTAGCGGGATCACTGAGGTCATAAGGGCAGCCGGTCATGGTGGTCTCCTGGTATGAGGCGTGCTATTCGGAGATCTAACTATAGCCTATTAGTTACTAGGCAGCACAGCTATGGATGACCTTTTCAGCAGGTCAGACCTGCAGGGGTGCCTCATCGGGCTCATGACCGCTCTGCCGCAGGCGTTGAGACAGGGTTTCATCAATTGAAAGGTAGTGATGCACATCGTCAACACCGGTTTGGCGTTGGAGTTGCCCCCTCTGCACCAGGTAGTTCAGATGAGCGATACACTCACCGAGCGCCATATCCAATTGGGTATCGTCCAGCTCGCGCTTGAATAGCACCGGCAGCAGTTCAACCGCCGTTCGCGGCTGCTGACAAGCCTGCTCCAACGCGAGTAAGTGGTCTTCATGATGCTGAATCAGTCCCCGCAAGCGTTCATGCAGCCCATAGAACGGCGCATTATGGGCGGGCAATACCAGCGCGCTACCTGGCAGCTGTTGCAAAAAGCTGTGGTGCGAAGAAAGCCAACGAAGCAGTGGATTTCCTTCGGGTTCCCCTGGGCTGACACTGACGTTTGAGGTGATCTTGGGAATTACCTGGTCACCGGAGATAAGCACATCGAGGCCCGCGCTATAAAGGCACACGTGCTCAGGCGAATGTCCACGCCCAATGATGACCCGCCAGCGATTGTCACCGATGGTCAGGTAGTCTGAATCCTCCAGCCTGTGGTAAGCACCAGGAATTCTCTCGACCACGGATCCGAAGCCGCGAAAGCGCTTCTTCATCGCTTCGAAATACGCCGCATCCATACCTGCGTTTCTGTAGTATCGCTCAGAGGTCCAGGAGAGGTCCTCTACGGTCATTTTGGCATAGGCGCGAGCGCTCAAATACTCGGCCTGGCTCATATAAAACGGTACCTGGAATTTCTCGCACAACCAGCCCGCCTGCCCCACATGATCGGGATGCATATGGGTACACAGCACCGCTTTTACCGGCTTGCCTTCAAGCTCGGAATCGAAAATCTGCTCCCAGAGTGCTTGGGTCGGCTCAAGACCGATACCTGTATCTACAATCCACCAGCCATCATAATCTTCCAGCAGGTAGAGATTGATATGGTCAAGTGCCATGGGCAACGGCATCTGCAGCCACTTGATGCCTGGCAGTACCTCTAAGCAACGACCCGCCTGGGGCGGGTCGTCAAACAGATATCGTAAGTCGCTCAAATTTAACCTGGGGGATCGTCGCAGAGAATCTCGTAGGGCTGTGGGCTGTCCCCTTCGGGATTGGTCAAGGTAATGCGCACCGGCCCGGTCAGCGCTTCAACATTGGCACTATCCCTGGCCAGGGAAATCCCGAAGCTATAGGGACCCGTAGCCGTGGTATTCGGCACCGTAAACGAATCGGTACTGATCAGCTCACAGGCGTCGCTAGTCACACTGATCGTGGCGCCCGCGGCGGGCAGATTATTGAAGAAATCTGCCATCAGTACGGTGTAACTGACCGTAGCATTGCTGGATGGAATTGTCGTGATGACGTTATCAGCACCGCCGCCACCGTTATCCTCAATCAACACCGTGCGTTGCCCTGAACCCTGCGACAAGATTATGGTCAGGTCGCGACGAACATGTATCAGCTCTCGGGTGCAAACGCCGGCCGCATCAAGGTCTTCCGGGCACAGCGAACCGTTATAAATGCCGTTTCCATCGGAGTAAATGCCGCTGTTATTGAAGTCGACGAAGGTTTCCTCAAGCCCCGATGCACACTCTCTACCGGTTTGGCTAGCATCGCTGGGCGTACAGGTGTCGTTGCCATCGAATCCGCTGGTCCAGTCGCCAGAGGGCCGGTTCTCGTTGTTATCGACAAAGGCTTCGCCCAAATCCTGGAAATCTTCCCCCTCGTCATAGAGCCCATTACCGTTGGAGTCGATAAAGCTTTCCTCACCGATGGCATGAGCCAAAACAGTGCTGCGATGCCCGAATATCTGGGTAAAGCCTACGGTGGCACTGCCGTCGAGAGTCCCATCGGTATCACAGGGGTTTCCGGTGGCTCCGGTATTCGCACACACGCGGTTGTTGAGCGTATTGATGTAGCTGTCTGTGCCAAAATTATTGTAAATCAGCCCCTGACGCGGCTCCTGGGATGTCCAGGTCACGGTGCAAGCGCCCCCAGCAGTTTCACAGCTATCTTCTACCGAGCCTAATTCGGTCGTGAAAAACACAACCGTACCGTCGGGTACCGGGTTGTTGAACTTATCCGCCATGCGCATGGTGAGCGTCACCGTCGTGCCATCACGGTCAGCACCCACCACGTTGAAGACAGATGCGGACAGCGAGGTGGAATTCTGATCTGGCAGGCCGGTGCTGACCACCAGGCGGTCGGAAACGGTAGAGAGTTCCTGTCCGTCCACAACGATGGTTGCAGTGACCCGCACTGAGGTAGAAACATTACCCGCCTGGACAATCGCCCGAGCCACACCATCTTCATTGGTGGTGGCAGTGTCATTGGTCAATGACAGTCCGCCAGCCGTGGTAGACAAACTCAGTGCAACGTCATAGCCGGCGACGGGGTTGTTCGTTGCATCCAGCACCTGGAACTCTACCGCGGAAGTCTCCTGGCGACCCTCGCCACCGGTGCCCTTCAAGGCGATAGTTGTTGGCTCAGCCGACAGGAAACTAATTGAGTTGACGTCGGCAGCCGCGATGTTGAGATCGACTGTGGCCGTTTGAGTATTGCCCTGCACAATCGCAGCAGTCACTACATCGCGACCCACACAGCCATCGGCGGTGTAGGTAGACACAGCAATACCGCTGATAGTGTTTACCTCAGCAGAGATTTCTGCGAGGGGCGGATTCAAACCGGCGCAGCCACTGCTGAAGCTGACGGCGACCGTGGTGCTGACCAACTGGTCGTCTTCATCCACGACCGCCACTTCTAGCGAAGTTGAGCCCGCAGCGGAGAGATCGGTGGCACCAGCACTGATAACGCCCTCGACAAACTCGTCATCGTCGTTGATAAAACCGATGCGAAGATCTGCCTCACCAATCTGGAAATTAATGCCTCTTTCCACTTCGCCCAGACTGGTTGTTACCGTGCCCGCGCCCAGGGTCAAACCCGCCTCAATGCGGAATGTGGCGATGCCGTTCAGGTCCGTCAGCGCCGTTCCCGACGCCGGTTGTACATTACCGATAGTTGAGGTCGCAGAGATGATTTCATTGGCCAGCGGCTGACCCAGGGGGTCCGTGGCGGTCACCGTAAGCGTCGCCGGCGACACACTGGTCACATTCGTGGTCTCGTTGCCGTCGGGATCGGTCAATACCAGCTCGAGCGTGTTGACGCCCGCAGCAACAGACACAATACGAAAGTTGATACTGATCGTATCGGCGCCCAGACTCGCCGTGACCGTGCCAGCACCGGAAGCACCATCTGCTGACAGTTGGAAGAAGACCTGGCCATCATCATTGCTCAAGGAACTCGCCGGCTCGACGGCGCCCAGCGTAGTCACTGCATTGATCAATTGGTCGGGCTGGGGAGTGCCTTCGGCATCAGTCGCCGTAACCGTGATAATGCCCGGAATGTCGTCTGTGATTATGGTAATGGGATTGCCAACCGAGTCCGTGAGAGCAATAGCCAGAACTGAGACGACTTCGAAATTGAACTCAGCCGTCGCGTCACCCGCGCTCACCACCAAAGTTCCAGCGCCACTGATGCCCGCTGATGCGAGCTCGAACACCGCCACCCCGTCGGCATTCGTGAGTGCGGTACCCGAACCAGGCGTAATCGACAGCAGTTCAGACGCCACCGTCACCACTTCATTGGGCACCGCATTCCGGCCCTCGAGCACAGTCACGCTAAACGTGGCCGGCTCGGAGCTGGTAATGGTGGTCGTTGGATTACCGTCGGCATCGGTCATCGCCAACTCGAGGGTAAACATCGTGGTAGTGCCATCGCCGGGATCGTCAATACCGCCGCCAATAAAGCCTGGGTCGCCTCCACCACCTCCGCCGCCACTGGCCGCCAATGCCGCTAACAGCACGGAGAGAAAAAGTCGTTTTACAACGAGGGAAAATCGGAATTCCGCCATGATTTCGTTCCCGACCGGCTGAGCCGGTTCTCATTTTATGGTCTCAATACAAATCGGGCACCAAGCCACATCCCCTAGTTGCTTAGCGCCTTCATTTGCATTACTAAATTGTATTGAGTTTATAGGGGCTTAGGCGCGATTCCTATGTTTTACATGAGCAAAAAAAGGAGTATTATTGCTAGTCCCCCCTGCGGAAATTCCGCTACAGCCCCAATTCCTTGATCAGCGCCAGCACATCGTCGTGGTGGGACTTGGTCTTAACCTTGTCCATTACATGCTTCAAACGACCGTCCTTGCCAATGATAAAACTGGTGCGGAGCACACCCATAAATTCGCGGCCCATAAACTTCTTAAGGCCCCAGCAGCCATATTTCTCCGTGATCGCGTGGTCCTCATCCGAGAGCAAGGTAAAGTTGAGTTCCTGCTTCTCGATAAACTTACCGAGTCTGGGCACCGGATCCGGCGACACTCCGAGAACGACGGTTTTAGCCTTTTTCAGAGCGGCCTTGCTATCGCGTATCCCACAGGCTTGCACCGTACAGCCCGGCGTCATCGCCTTGGGGTAGAAGTACAGTACGACGTTACTCTTGCCTTTGAAGTCCTTGAGGCTCACTTTATCGCCGTTCTGATCCAGCAGCGTAAACGCCGGTGCCATGTTGCCTACCTTCGGAAATGCCATTGCTTACTCCTCGTCTGTTTGTGTGTCTTCATCGTCGCCCGCGCCGCCTGCCAGGCCGTCGGGTAATTCACGCTTGGTGCGAGCGCCCAGCTTGCGCATGTCCTGCACCCGCTTGAACATATTGCCCCTGCCGCTGCTGAGCCGTTTCTTGACCTCATGCAGCGCGTCGGCCGACTTGTCTACGTGCTTCTCAACATCCTCCAACGACTGCAGCACCAGTGCGAACTGATCGTGTATGGATCCAGCCAAATCGGCGATCCTGTCCGCGTTGCGGTTCTGGTGCTCATAGCGCCAGATGGTTTGCACCGTGCGCAGAGTGGCCAGTAAGGTCGTCGGACTCACCACGATAATCTGCTTATCGTACGCGACCCGGAACATGTCCGGATCACTGTCAAAGGCAGCCATAAATGCCGACTCGATAGGTATAAATAACAGCACGAAATCGAGGCTGCGCAAGCCCTCGAGCTTGTCGTACGACTTCTTGCTCAGATCAGAAATGTGCTGGCGTACCGCCTGCACATGGGCGGCCAGTGCAGCACTGCGCTCTTCCTCATCCTCTGAGGCGACATAGCGCTCGTAATCGACCAGCGACACCTTCGAGTCGATTATAATGTCCTTCTCTTCCGGCAGCCTTACTACGACATCGGGCTGCCTGCGCTGCCCCTCTTCGGAAACGGCGCTGACCTGGGTATCGTATTCGTGCCCCTTGCGCAGCCCTGATTCCTCAAGCACACGCTCCAGAACCACCTCACCCCAATTGCCCTGAGTCTTCTTGTCGCCTTTGAGCGCGCGAGTCAGGTTAACCGCGTCTTCCGACATACGCTGGTTTAGCTGCTTGAGTTGGCCGAGCTCATGCAGCAGCGACACCCGGTCTCGAGTTTCCTTGTCGTATACGTCTTCAACCTTCTTGCGGAAATCGCGCAACTGCGTCTTCAGCGGATCCAGGGTGGTCTGCAAGGTATCGCGATTGGTTTCCAGCATTCGCTGGCTTTTTTCTTCGAAGATACGGTTGGCAAGATTGTTAAATTCTTCGCCTAACTGTTTGCGTGCGCCCTGCAGCAACTCTAACTTCTCCTCGGCGCTGCGACTCTCCTGCGACAGCCTCTCTTCCAGGCGAGCCAACTCTTCACCCCTGCGAGCCAATTCGCTGCTGTGGGCCAGCGCCTGCTCTGCCAAGCGTTGCTGATAGCGGCTGCGCACGATCAACGCACTCGCCGCCGCCGCGAACAGCACCAAGCCTAACCAGATCAAGTCCGCCAGGCTCATTAGCGCTGTATGGCTGACACACGCACCGGCCAGGTTTGCGTCTGCCGGTCGTGGAAGAATTCTTTGAGCGTATGATAGATCACGGGGAAAGCTATCTCTCGCCAGGGAATTTCGTTCTCGGCGAATAGTCCAACTTCCGTGGATTCAGGGCCTACACCGTATTCACCATCGACCAGCCTGGCACGATAGAACATATACACCTGGCTGATATTCGGCACGTCGAACAAGCGATACAGCTGTTGCGCTTCAACCCTGGCTCTGGCTTCCTCCCAGGTCTCGCGGGCTGCACCTTGAAGTGTAGTTTCGCCATTTTCCATAAAGCCCGCAGGCAAGGTCCAATAGTTGGCGCGGGGCTCGATGGCTCGCTTGCACAATAAAACCTTGTCCTCGTGCTCAACGATACAGCCTACTATGACTCGGGGATTGTCGTAGTGAATTGCGCCGCAGCTGATGCAAACGTGGCGCAGCCGATCATCCCCATCCGGGATCTGCTCGCTGACCGAGCCGCCACACTTGCTGCAAAAATTCATCCCTTCGCGGCCAACTCCTGATAAGACCCGGCAGAGAATAACAGGGGCGCTCCTGCCTCGCGATGGGTCATATGTGTAACACGCCCGACCAGGATAACGTGATCCCCTCCGGGATGCCGTGCTTCCATATCACACTCAAAGCTAACCAGCGTCGCCGGCATTACTGGCTGGCCACTCTCACCGACCTCAAAGTGTTCGGCGTCCAGGATATGGTCACCCTTTTTCGCGTATTGATTGGACAATTCTTGCTGCCCGGCGCGCAGGATATTGACCGTAAAACCGCCGCTGGCCTCGAAGGCGTCGAACATTTCTGAATCGTTCTGCAGGCTCCATAGGACCAGGGGCGGATCCAGGGAGACGGACGCAAAGGAATTGACCGTCATCCCAAACGGCTCCCAGCCTTCCGGGTTGGCGCCGATAACACAGACACCGGTGGCAAACTGGCCCAGAGCATCGCGAAATTCGCGGGGGTCAATACTCATACTTTCCTCTTTTAGGCGGGGGTAAATAAAGGCGCCGATTATACACGGCGCCCATGGCGCCAGCGCATCATTTATTTGGGCTATTCCAGCGCTGCGCGGCACCGGAGTCACTCTCGCGGGCATCAACCCAGTGCTCACCGTCCGGCCCTCGCTCCTTCTTCCAAAACGGCGCGCGGGTCTTCAGGTAATCCATGATGAATTCGCAGGCCTCAAATGCCGCGCCGCGATGCGAACTGCAAACACCCACGTACACGATCTGGTCTCCCGGACGCAATGCACCTACGCGGTGGATGACTTTCACCGCGAGCAACTCCCAGCGTTGCAGTGCCTCGTCGATGATCGCCTGAATACTGCGCTCGGTCATTCCCGGATAGTGCTCCAGCTCCATAGAGTCAACCGCACGCCCTTCATTACCGGAACGCACCAAGCCCACAAAGCTCGCCACGGCGCCAATGCCGGCGTCGCTCCCTGCCAGCTCCCGCTGCAGCAATGCCACATCAAAATCCTCGGTCTGAATCGATACCTGGGCCACGTGAGCTCAGCCCCCCGTCACCGGCGGGAAGAACGCTAACTCATCACCAGGACCTACAGGATAATCCTCATCGACCTGCTCGTGGTTCACTGCCAGAACAATGTTTTCTGCGCCCAGTGCGTCGCGCCAGACATCGCCTTTATCCCGCAGCAGCGCACGAATATCCCCCACAGTAGCCGTCGAGGGGACGCTTTCGAGCTCTAGGCCCTCGCAGTCGAGCTGCTCACGCAAACGGGCAAAAAATAACACTCGAATCATTGGCCTGATTCCATTCGCTGCCACTCACCACTTTTACCACCCCTTTTTTCCAGTAGCGAGATATCAGATATCACCATGCCGCGATCGACAGCCTTGCACATGTCATAAATCGTCAGGGCGGCCACTGAGGCGGCGGTGAGTGCCTCCATCTCGACGCCGGTCTGGCCTGCCAGTTTGCATCGAGTTTCAATACGCACGGCATTTGCGGCCTTGTCCGCCTCCAGCTGCACGTCGATGCCAGTCAACAGAAGCGGATGACAAAGGGGGATCAATTCATGGCAGCGCTTGGCCGCCTGGATTCCCGCAATTCGGGCCACGGCAAAAACGTCTCCTTTCTTGTGACCTCCGGATACGATCAGATCGAGTGTTTCTGGCTGCATCGTGATTAACGCACTCGCTCGCGCCTCCCTCTCGGTGACGGCCTTCTCCGTCACGTCGACCATATGGGCGGCGCCAGATTCATCCAGATGGGTAAGCTTGTTCATGACTGACTAAGGCCTGACTGAAAACCGCCAGTATACTCCCGCTATAGGGCGTTGCGCAGTCCCAGTTGCGCGGGAAATGGCATCATGAACAGCTGCTGCTCAATGTAAGGGTCCGGGTGTCGTTTGAAATAGCTGCGCAGCAGCGTGACCGGCACCACCATGGGTACGATACCACTTCGGTACTGATCGATCGTCTCCCGGATCTCCGCTCGTGACTGGGCATCGATCTGCTTCTTAAGATAGCCACTGACATGATAGAGGGCGTTGGCATGGCCCTGACGCCGCGCCGGTTTTGCAAATGCCTCCATGATCAAGCCTATCAGTTGTGCAGCCAGCACCGAGGGCTCCTGCTTGCCGGCGTCTGCCAACAGGCGGCCTATTCTCTGGTAGTGCGGTACCGAATGTGCCATGACCAGATACTTGTGCTGTGAGTAGAAGCCTATAAGCGCGTGTGCATCGACCCCGTCGTTAAGCAGCTGCTTCCAGCGCGAGTACGTAATGACCCGCAGCACAAAACTGTGACGGATGCCGAGATCATTCAGGCGTCCGTCTTCTTCTATCGGCAACAGCGGGTCTTGTGCCCGCAACGCTACTATGAACTGGCCAACACCGTCGCTCACTAGCGGGCTGCCGCTCGCGTTATAACGCTTCACCCTGGCGTATCCGCAACTGGGGGAACTCTTTACCCCTATATAACCGCACCAATGTGGATGCTCCGCCGCCGTCGACTGCGCAAATGTGTTTAAGGCTTCCGTATGATCTCGCTCGCCACCTGCCGAATCGCGTACCCGAGTCTCACCATCGATATCGACCAGCCTGATGGTTTCCCTGGGAACCCCCAGACCAATACCCACTTCCGGGCAGGTCCGCTCGAGGCTAAAGTTTTCGTTCAACAGCTCCAGAAAAGCGTTGCGCCGCTTGGCCTCACCATTGAAACGCACTTTCTCTCCGACCAGGCAGGAACTGATACCGATCGCAATGTTTGTGGTGCTATCCATAGCACAATTTACGCACAAGCTGGAAAACTGGTCTACATTAGTTAGTCCCGATGCTATTACTTGCGACCTAAAACGGAGCACATCATGGAAGTTCTCAAGCAATCCGAGATCTCCGCTTCGGTGCTGATATCAGAAACCGAGGCAAAATTGCTGTCCCTGGCGGTGGAATACTGGCAGGACGCCATGGACACTGGCAGCCCGGTCGTGGCCGACCTATCCGATCGGCTGAAGGAAATCTCCGATGAGTTCGACTCGCTGCTGGACGATCGCATTAAGAATTAAGATGGCGCACCCGGCAGGATTCGAACCTGGGACCGACGGCTTAGAAGGCCGTTGTGTTTATTGCGATTCCTTTTCGTAGCAATATGTCCGGATAGTACGAAGGCTACTTCAATCCCGATATAGCAACGGCCTTAATCTGGTCTATAGTCTTCCTTCAACGTTAATCTACGCCTTCTAAACTCTACTTGAATTATACCCGGATCAAGCTATGCATACTCCAAATGACCTGCCATTCCTGCCTCCTGAGCTGTGGTACGAAGCGGTGCACTTTGAAGTAACGCTACGTACTGAAAACTCGGGATTCATTCCCACGGCGGACGTTGAGTATCACCTACACTTGATGAAGGAGGCCGCCTTAGACTTACAGTTACGCGAGTACAAGTTGATTTGGGAGGAAGTCCCTAGCGAATACCTTTTGGAGTCATCTGCCCCTCTACGGCGTATCGACGTGATGACTCCTCTGAGCTCACTTTATACCCAAGACAAAACCCAAACTTCCTACTACCCGCCACTAGTTGAGGAGCTATCTAGATACACTTTGGCGGACATTGCATTGCGCATATACAGATATGAAACAGGATCAATAACTCTCGCGGGTGCCGCAGCAGGCCTTGCGATAGCCCTGATCACAATGACTTTGGGCGAAGATGTTAGAGAGGAATGGAAAAAAACCAATATGTCTAAAAGATTCAGGGAGATTCTAAGCAGCAATATTGGTGTTCGCCAGCAAGCGTTTTCAGAGTCTTATGAACGCGGAGGTAATCGAAGTGCACCAAGCAATGAGCGGCCATTTAGGGTGCGGGAAATTGTCCGAGACCCGGACAGAATAAAAATGACCGTAGATATCAAGAGACGGTAGCTAGATTCGTATTTGATCTCACATGCTGAAAAGCACTCTTGCGGAAATTCGTATATTGCTATCAGGGAATTGAAGATGGCGCACCCGCCAGGATTCGAACCTGGGACCGACGGCTTAGAAGGCCGTTGCTCTATCCAGCTGAGCTACGGGCGCGTAACTCATATCCTGCGGGCGGCAGGAAAAAATTGGGGTGGCCGAGGGGTCTCGAACCCCCCACCTCCGGAGCCACAATCCGGTGCTCTACCTGATGAGCTACGGCCACCACTGAAACGGGTCTGACTGAAAAAAGTGGTCGGGGTAGAGAGATTCGAACTCCCGACATCCTGCTCCCAAAGCAGGCGCGCTACCAGACTGCGCTATACCCCGACATACCTGATCCGACCCGGATTTCAGGAGCGCGAATAATACCCGTGGCCCCCGAGGTCGTCAATTGAATTATAGGCGTTTACTGGCCTGCTGAGCAGCACCATGCGATAATCCGCGCCGTTCAAAAAACGTCCCTCTATTGGAGATCAATCTATGTCAGCACTGGTGCTGGACGGCAAAGCCCTCGCCGCGCAGACCGAGGCAGAACTGTTGCAACGTGTCGAGTCCCTGAAGGAAAAATCCGGCGGTAAAACGCCCATTCTCGCGACCATTTTAGTGGGTGACGACCCGGCCTCAGCCACCTATGTCAAGATGAAGGGGAACGCCTGCCGGCGAGTGGGCATGGATTCTTTGGCCGTTGAGATGCCCTCCTCCACCAGCACCGAGGAGTTGCTGGCCAAAATCGAGGAACTGAACGCCGACCCTGACGTCCACGGCATTCTGCTGCAACACCCGGTACCAGAACAAATCGACGAACGTGCCTGCTTCGATGCCATCGCTCTCGCCAAGGATGTCGACGGCGTCACCTGCCTGGGCTTTGGCCGCATGGCAATGGGCGAAGAGGCCTACGGGTGTGCTACGCCGCAAGGAATTATGCGTACTCTTGAGCACTATGGCATAGAGATTCAGGGTAAGCACGCGGTCGTTGTGGGGCGCTCCCCCATTTTGGGTAAGCCCATGGCCATGATGCTTCTGCAGAAACACGCCACCGTAACCATCTGCCATTCCCGAACCCAAAACCTGGCAGACTTGGTGCGCCAGGCCGATATCGTCGTCGGCGCCGTGGGTGTTCCCGAGCTGATCAAGGGCGACTGGATTAAGGATGGCGCCGTCGTCGTCGATGCGGGCTATCACCCTGGCGGCGTCGGAGATATAGAGCTGTCTGCCATAACAGAACGCGCCTCCGCCTATACACCAGTTCCCGGCGGGGTCGGTCCCATGACCATCAATACGCTGATTTACCAAAGCGTCGAATCCGGCGAAAAAAGCCTGGCCTGATTTCTGACTATACTGGCGGGCATGTCACTTTTTATTCGTGCGCTGCCCGCTACCCTTCTAGCGCTGCTGCTCGGTGCCTGTACCAGTGTCCCGTTTGATTACCAGCGTGAATCCTCTGAGGCAATCGAAGCCAGCGAAGATACTCGCTATGGCGCCACATTTCAGCGCTGGCTAGCCGCAAGCGCCAATCAGTCCGGTTTCGTGCCCCTGATACCCGGGATCGACGCAATGGGAGCGCGCCTGGTGATGATGGACGAGGCAGAAGTATCGATAGATGCGCAGTATTTTCTGATCAAACCGGACCAGGCTGGAGAGCTGTTCCTGGGCAAGTTATTGCGAGCGGCAGAACGCGGAGTGCGTGTACGGCTGCTGATAGACGACATCTTTACTAACAATATGGACCGTGTACTCGCCCTCTTCGACAGCCATAGGAATATCGAAGTGCGCCTGTTTAATCCTGTGTCCCGCAACAGCCCCAAGGCCTGGAGCTACATCTGGAACTTCAGTCGAGTCAACCGACGCATGCATAACAAGGCGTTTGTGGTAGACGGTAGCCTGGCAATCATGGGAGGACGCAATATAGCGGAGGAGTATTTCGAGCTGGAGCCACAGCAGGACTTCGATGACCTGGAATTGCTAATGGTCGGCGAGGTGGTCCCTGAAATAGCACAGAGCTTCGACGCATTCTGGAATAGCGAACTCGCGGTGCCCATCGCGGCGTTTTCTATACCCACAAAAGAGGAGCGACTGGACAAGTGGCTGCAACTCATGGACGACGTTATCCGCGGGGAACGTCCCTCGGCATATCGAGCCGCTATTACGAGCCCTGTCCTTGAGAGAATTCGCAGCGGCGAAAAGCCTGCCGTCGCCGCCGACGCAGACTACTACTACGATGAGCCTGAGAAACTCCTGGCGTCCAGAGACGAGGAAGAATATCGGATTCTTGAATCGGCGATGGAGAAGCGCCTGCGCCAGGCAGAGCAGGAAATCATCATCATTACCCCCTACCTGATACCCAGAGATCTGAGATTTCGGCTGCTAAAGGACACCGTTGATCGGGGCGTACGCGTGGTGATTATCACGAATTCGCTGGCTTCAACTAATCACGTTGCTGTGCACAGTGCCTATGCGCCGCATCGCAAGGCGATGATCGAGGCCGGCGCTGAGCTCTATGAAATTAAAGTCGACGAGACACCGTCGCAGCGCCGTAAATCACTAGACCCAGAGCGAACGACGCTACACACGAAAGCGGTGATTGTTGATCGCCGACAGCTGTTTGTCGGAACGATGAATTTCGATCCTCGCTCGATAGAGCTCAATACCGAGTCCGGCTTATTCGTGGACAGCGAAGCGCTCGCTGACAACTACTATCGCCTGGTTGTGCGTGACCGGCCTCGCTTCACCTACCGGGTAAGGGTATCTGAGTCAGGCGCGCTGGAATGGCACTACAACTATCAAGACGAGCAATTTGTGCTGCGACAAGAACCGGACACGAGTTTTGGGAGGCGTCTGAAGTCGGGCTTCTTCGGCTTGCTGCCGATTGACAACCAGTTATAGCGCGCGGGAAGAGTGTAGCGGCAGCCTAGGCTTCCCTGCGCCAACTGGTGCCGTCGCGAGAATCTTCTAAAACCACGCCCTGTACACTAAGCTCTTCGCGAATCTCATCGGCTCGCGCGTAGTTCTTGTCCAGCTTGGCCTGCTGACGTTCGGCTATCAGCGCCTCGATGGCCTCCGGCGAAATCGCATCTTCCGAACTGGCACCCTGGAACCAGGCTTCCGGATCGCTTTGCAAAATACCCAACAGATCTGCTGCGGCCAGCAGTCTGGCCTTGAGCGCAGGCTTCTCGTCGTCAGCTGCTTTGTTCAGCGATTTTGCCAGGGCATGCATTTCCGCTATGGCTACAGGCGTATTCAAGTCGTCATTGAGCGCGCTATAGAAAGGTTCGTCCTGCAGACTCACCTCTACATCCAGTTCGATATCCTGCACTTCACGCAGCGCGCCATAAAGACCATCGAGAGAAGCGCGAGACTGCTCGAGCAGATCGGGAGCGAAGTTGAGGGGTGAACGGTAGTGCGCGGAGATCAAGGCAAAGCGCAGTACCTCGCCGGGGTACTGCCCAAGCAGATCCCGCACTGTGTGAAAATTGCCCAGGGACTTGGACATCTTCTCGCCATCGATATCCAGAAAAGCGTTGTGCATCCAGTAGCGCACATAGTCACAGTCATGGGCACAGCGGCTCTGGGCAATTTCGTTTTCGTGGTGCGGGAAAACCAAATCCTGGCCACCGCCATGAATGTCTATGGTATCGCCCAGATGCGCGTGAATCATCGCCGAGCACTCCAAGTGCCAGCCCGGCCGTCCGCGCCCCCAGGGCGAATCCCAGCCCGGCTCGTCGTCCGCGGAAGGTTTCCATAATACGAAGTCGCCGGGATAACGTTTATAGTCCGCCACTTCTACACGGGCGCCGGCCAGCATGTCTTCCAGCGAGCGATTCGACAGCTGGCCGTAGTCCTGCATCGATTCCACGGCAAACAGTGCGTGACCCTGTGATTCGTAGGCGTGCCCCTTTTCCATCAGTGTTTCGATCAGCGCAATCATCTCGGCGAGATGGTGCGTTGCGTGGGGCTCGATAGAGGGCGCGAGCACGTTGAGCGCACCCATGTCCTCTCGGTACTTTTGCGTAAACTCCGCCGTAAAATCTGCCATCTCCCGCCCGTTCTCCTTGATGGCGGTGATGATCTTGTCGTCGATGTCGGTGATATTTCGCGCATACACCACCTCGTCGTAATGGGTCTGCAGGAGCCGGAACAACACATCGAAGACAACTGCTGGCCTTGCATTACCGATATGGGCCAGGTTGTAGACCGTAGGACCGCACACATACATCGTCACGCGATTCGGATCGAGCGGAACAAAGGGCTCCTTAGCCCCCTTTAATGTATTGTGGATTTGTATGCTCATTACCTGTCCTCTGCTCGCGCCCAGGTATCGCGCAGTCCGATGGTTCGATTAAACACGGGTTTCTCCGGACTGTAATCATGGCGATCTGCAACGAAGTAGCCCTCACGCTCGAACTGAAAGCTTTGTTCGGGCTTCGCATTAGCCAGCGCCGTTTCAGCCACACAATCCATTTTAATCAACAGTGAATCTGCATTGAGGTGCTGCAGAAAGTCATCGACGCCCTTGCCGGGAGATTCTTCGGTAAACAGTCGGTCATACAATCGCAGTTCCACCGGCACACCCTGGCTGGCAGAGACCCAGTGAATCACGCCCTTGGGCTTCACGCCGTCAGCTGGATCATTACCTACCGTGTCCTCGATGATTCGGGCCTGCACCTCGATGATTTCTCCATCGGCATTCTTCACTGCTGCGTCGGCTTCAATCACATAGGCATTGCGCAGGCGCACCCGCTTGCCGATTACCAGTCGCTTGTACTTCTTATTGGCTTCTTCGCGAAAATCATCCGCATCAATGAAAAGTTCACGTGTAAACGGTAACTCGCGATCACCTAACTCCTGCCGCGAGGGATGCAGAGGTGCTGATAGTTGTTCTACCTGCTGCTCAGGATAGTTGGTCAGAACGACTTTTAACGGATTGATCACGCACATTGCCCGCGGCGCATTCTCATTAAGGTCATCGCGTATTGCATGTTCAAGCATCGCGATATCCACCACGCCGTCACTGCGGGTGGTGCCTACCATATCGCAGAAACGACGTATCGCCCCAGCCGTATAGCCCCGGCGCCGCATACCCGAGATGGTGGGCATGCGCGGGTCATCCCAGCCATCGACGATATTGTCATCGACCAACTGTTTGAGCTTGCGCTTCGAGGTAACTGTATAACCGGGATTCAGTCTGCCAAACTCGTACTGACGCGGACGGTGTGGCACGGGTAGATGCTCTATAAACCAGTCGTACAGCGGCCTATGGTCCTCAAACTCAAGCGTACACACTGAGTGAGTTACACCCTCTATGGCGTCTTCCTGCCCGTGCGCAAAATCATAGGTGGGGTAAATACACCAGTCATCACCGGTCTGGTGATGTGAGACCTTGCGAATCCGGTAGATTATCGGATCGCGCAGGTTCATATTGGGAGATGCCATGTCGATTTTGGCGCGCAGGACACGACTGCCCTCTTCGAACTCGCCGGATTTCATGCGCCCCAGCAGATCGAGATTCTCATCAACTGTGCGTTCCCGAAACGGGCTGTTGCGGCCTGGTTCCGTCAGAGTACCGCGGTACTCGCGTGCTTCATCCGCATTCAAATCGCAGACATAGGCATATCCCTGCTCAACCAGGTGCACGGCCCAGTCATAGAACTGCTGAAAATAGGACGACGCATAACGCACATCGCCATCCCACTCGTAACCCAGCCACGTGATATCTGCCTGGATGGAATCAATGTACTCCTGGCTCTCCTTCGCTGGATTGGTGTCGTCGAAACGCAGATTACAAACACCGCCGAAGCGCTCCGCCAGGCCGAAGTTCACACTGATCGATTTGGCGTGGCCCAGGTGCAGATAACCGTTGGGCTCCGGGGGAAATCGGGTGACCACTTTCTCGACCCGTTGGGCAGCAACGTCCTCAGCAATAATGTTCTCGAGGAAATTTGTGGGTGCGTCTACATCTGTCATTAGCGTGTCGAGGTGTCGTTCAAAGGGCGCGTATTATAAGGAACAATTCAGTTCCCTGCACCGTGAAAAGCCCGTATCATTGCTCGTCTCGTTTTACCCCACCCCAAGCAACAGCATTCTAAGGAACACAGTATGATCATCATGCACACGACTTTTGGCGACATCACGCTTGAACTCGACAGTGACAAGGCGCCGAAGACAGTGGAGAACTTTATTGCCTATGCCAAAGATGGCTTCTACGACGGCACGATCTTCCACCGTGTTATCGACAATTTCATGATCCAGGGTGGTGGCTTCGAGGTTGGCATGAATCAGAAGCCCACGGGCTCACCCATTGAAAACGAAGCGGATAACGGTCTGAAAAACGACGTTGGTACTATCGCCATGGCTCGGACCATGGACCCGCATTCTGCGACAGCGCAGTTTTTCATCAACGTCAAAGACAATGACTTCCTTAATCACACGGCGCCCACCGGACAGGGCTGGGGCTATGCCGTATTAGGCAAAGTCGTCGGCGGCATGGATGTGGTAGAGAAGATCAAAGCCGTAGCCACCGGCAGCGCGGGCGGCCACCAGGATGTACCCCTGGAGGATGTCGTAATCGAATCTATTGAGGTCACCGAAGGCTGATTCAGGCCGGAACCCCCGAGTGAAAGCGGAACTCCTCGTCCGCTGATTCCACCAATTCCCGCTCGACCTCGCCAAATAGTGCAGTTCGAGCGGCCACCTCTTCCTTATCGGACAGTTCCTCTGCCAGTTTTAGGTAGTCTCTAAAGTGTCGCGCCTCAGATTTCAGAAGCGACTGGTAGAAATCTCTCAACTCGTCATCCAGATGCGGCGCGAGAGCGGCGAAGCGCTCACAGGACCTTGCCTCTATCAAGGCGCCAACAATCAAGGTGTCGACAAGTTTACCCGGCTCGTGGGTTCGCACTTTCGCGCGCAGTCCAGCGGCATAGCGAGAGGCAGCGATCTGTTCGTAGACGATACCCCTACGCTGCATAATGGCGATGACCTGCTCAAAGTGACTGAGTTCTTCGCGCGCTAGTCGAGATAACTTGTTGAGCAAACCATGGTGTTCGACGTAGCGATACATCAGGTTAAGCGCGGTCGACGCTGCTTTCTTCTCGCAATTAGCATGGTCAATCAGCAGTACTTCGGGGTGTTCGAGCGCCCAATTCACCCATGCCGACGGCGTCTTACAGGGGAGAAATTCCAGGACGGGCGCCAGATCTACCGTTGCTGGCATCAGGCAGTCTCGGCAGCACTGATATAACGCTCATAGTAGGCGTCGGACAATATGAAGAACTCCTCATCAATGATCGTGCGTAGCCGATCCAGGGGCATATCCCTGTACTCGGCATCGATGAGGAGACCGTATTCACCCGGATCTTCGATCTGGCTGCCGCCAGCTTTGATCAAACAGTAGGCCCAGCAGTAGTGATCTCGGTGCTCGGGATAACGAATCTGTTGCGCCTGCAAATGCGACTCGAGTAGCTCTGAATCAACCACTTGTAGCTTGTTGCGTGTGCACTGGCTCAGGAATTGGCTCAAGCGATCCTCAATCAATTGCTTCTGGGCATTGGTATAGCTATTCCAGCTGATCACTTCGTGCGCGAAGCGCTTGCAACCGCGACAAACGCGATCGCCAATCCCGGTGGAACAGACCCCTATACAGGGGGTTTTTACAGCATGGTCAATCATTGGCGCGAGTGTAAGGTATCACCGCCGTGAATGCACGATATAAGCCAAATCCCGTGCAATTTCAGGCACTTGTAGGCTATAATTCAGCCCCTTTTTTGACCCCTTCCAGGAGATGTATACCGTGCTTGAAGCCTATCGCGAACACGTTGCCGAGCGCGCCAGCCAGGGCATTCCTCCCAAGCCCCTGAGCGCCGAACAGGTTGCCGACTTGATCGAACTACTGAAAAACCCGCCAGCGGGTGAGGAAGACTTTCTGGTCGACCTCATCACCAACCGCGTTCCACCTGGGGTGGATGAAGCGGCCTACGTAAAAGCGGGCTTTCTGTCAGCCATTGCCAAAGGTGAAACGACCTGCTCTCTGATAGACGCTTCCGCCGCCGTTACCCTGCTGGGTGGCATGCTCGGTGGTTATAACATCGAGACCCTGGTGGGCCTACTTAGCGATGATACGCTGGGCAGCCTGGCAGCGGATCAACTCAAGCACACCCTGCTGATGTTCGATGCCTTTCATGATGTCGAGGAATTGGCAAAAGGAGGCAACGCCAATGCACAGGGCGTTATGGAGTCCTGGGCTAATGGTGAATGGTTCACCGAGTCTCCAGAAGTCGCAGAATCGATCAAGGTGGCGGTATTCAAGGTCACCGGAGAAACCAACACCGACGATCTATCCCCTGCCCCGGATGCCTGGTCTCGTCCAGATATCCCCCTGCACGCACTGGCCATGTACAAAATGACCCGCGATGGATTGGAGCCGGAAGAGCACGGTGTACGCGGCCCCATGGCGCAGATAGAGGCAATCCAGCAAAAGGGCGTGCCAGTTGCTTTTGTCGGTGACGTGGTCGGCACAGGCTCATCACGTAAATCAGCAACCAACTCGGTACTGTGGTTTTTCGGCGATGACCTGGACGGCGTACCCAACAAAAAAGGTGGCGGTATTTGTATCGGTGGCAAGGTCGCGCCGATTTTCTACAACACCATGGAGGATGCCGGCGCGCTGGTATTCGAGGCGCCCGTCGATGAGTTGAATATGGGCGACGTCATCGAAATCCGTCCCTATGACGGTAAGATTCTCTCCGAAAGCGGCGACGTACTGTCAGAATTTGAACTCAAGTCGGATGTACTGCTCGATGAAGTTCGCGCCGGTGGACGCATCAACCTGATTATTGGCCGCGGTCTCACCACTCGCGCACGCGAATCCCTGGGCTTGGGCGAATCAGAGCTGTTCCGCAAGCCGGAGCAGCCAGAGGATACTGGCAAGGGCTTCACCCTGGGTCAGAAAATGGTGGGCCGCGCTTGTGGCACCGAGGGCATTCGCCCCGGCACCTATTGCGAGCCCCGTATGACCACCGTGGGTTCTCAGGACACCACAGGACCGATGACTCGCGACGAGCTGAAGGATCTTGCGTGTCTCGGTTTCTCTGCCGACCTGACTATGCAGTCGTTCTGCCACACAGCGGCCTATCCGAAACCGGTTGATATTGACACTCAGCACACGCTGCCAGATTTCATCATGACCCGCGGTGGTGTCTCCCTTCGTCCCGGCGATGGCATCATCCACTCATGGCTGAATCGCATGTTGCTGCCCGATACCGTTGGCACCGGCGGCGATTCCCATACCCGTTTCCCAATGGGCATTTCTTTCCCTGCAGGTTCAGGCCTGGTGGCCTTCGCTGCGGCGACCGGCGTTATGCCGCTGGACATGCCTGAATCCGTACTGGTGCGCTTCAAGGGCGAGATGCAACCCGGAATCACCCTGCGTGATCTGGTTCATGCCATCCCCTACTACGCCATCCAGCAAGGCCTGCTGACCGTGGAGAAAAAAGGCAAGAAGAATATCTTCTCCGGCCGTATTCTCGAGATCGAGGGCCTTAGCGATCTCACGGTTGAGCAAGCCTTCGAGCTGTCCGACGCTTCTGCAGAGCGCTCGGCCGCAGGCTGTACCATTGCGCTCGACGAGGACACGATCGCGGAGTACCTGCGTTCAAACATCGTACTGCTGCGCTCGATGATCGCTGATGGCTATGGCGACGCACGAACCCTGGAGCGCCGTGCCGGCAAGATGGAAGAATGGTTGCAGAATCCGAGCCTCATGAAGGCAGATGCTGACGCTGAGTATGCGGCGGTTATAGAGATTGACCTGGCGGAAGTCACCGAACCCATTGTCTGCGCACCGAACGATCCTGATGACGCGCGCCTGCTGTCTGAGGTGGCTGGCGACTCTGTCGACGAGGTGTTTATTGGTAGCTGTATGACCAACATTGGCCACTTCCGCGCGGCGGGTAAGCTGCTGGAGCAGCATAAAGGTGGTATTTCCACCCGTATGTGGATTGTTCCTCCAACCCGGATGGATGAACATCAGCTGATGGAAGAAGGTTACTACAACATCTTCGGTGCCTCGGGTGCGCGTACCGAGATGCCTGGCTGTTCGCTCTGCATGGGCAACCAGGCACGGGTAGCGGCCAACAGCACGGTGCTGTCTACTTCAACCCGTAACTTCCCTAACCGTCTCGGCGATGGCGCGAATGTCTATCTCACCAGTGCCGAGTTAGCCTCCGTGGGCGCCGTGCTCGGTAAGCTACCCACACCGGAAGAATATCTGGAATACGCCAAAAATATTGACTCCATGGCGGACGAAATCTACCGTTATATGAATTTCGATCAGATAGCGGAGTTCCAGAAGAGCGCCGAGGAAGGGGCACGCATTGCGGCGGTGGAGATCCAGGAACTCAGCGCCTAGCCAGGGCGGAATGCCTTCACCTGCTTGCGGAGCAGTTCCAGCGCCTCTTCTGCCGAACGCGACGTCGTGGCGCTGCTCCGATAACTGAGCCGGTCGTACAGCCCGGTTATTGAATGCACTTGTGCAGCAAGGTCTGGCCGTGCGTCGGCTATTCGCTGGGCGCAGGCGGTGGGGCCTTCACTGCGCTGCCTGCCCAACTCTATACGCTGCAAGCGACGACAGAATTCTATGTACAGACGTGTCGCTGGATCGAGTCGCGAGCGACCGTCACGGCGAAACAACGCGAACGCGATGGGAATGATGACGATTGCCCAGACAGCCCCCAGTAGCGTCGCAATACGCGCAATGCTCACTTCCCCGATCCAGCGGCTCAACATCGAGTACTGTTGCTCACTGTTGTAATTCAACACAAATAACTGCCAGCTGTAGTTAATCGCATCTAACTGCAGGCGCAGCCGGTTTACCCAAGCAATGTTTCGATAGCGAAGCGGTGAAAGCGGAGAATTTGCCAGGAAACTGCCCTCCTCCAACAACGCACGTTCGAGCCCGTACTCAATCCGTTCAGGAGCGATGGCTGCCGTAGGGTCAAGACGAACCCAACCACGCCCTTCCAACCACACTTCATTCCAGGCATGGGCATCAAACTGGTGTACAACCACCGTACCGTTCACCGGGTTTACCTCACCGCCCTGGTAGCCCGCCACGACACGCGTGGGAATGCCCACCGAGCGCAACATAAAGGCCGCAGCCGCCGCATAGTGCTCGCAAAATCCTCGCCGCGTCTCGAACAGAAACTCGTCTACAGCATTGTCTCCCAGGAGCGGCGGCTGCAAGGTGTAGTAGAAATCCTGGTCCTGGAACATGGCAAGCATTTCGTTGACCATCGCCTCGGGTTCGCGCCCTACAGAGTTGTAGAGCGCTTCCGCCATGTCTCGAGTCCGGGGATTTTGAAACAGCGGCAAGGCCGTATCAACTTCACGCCGCCATTCACTAATTTCCGGTTCGAGTTGCGCATCAAGCCAGGTCCGCACCGTATATCTGCGCTGATCCTGAATCTCATTAGGTGACACCAACCGGAAGTCGTTAGTAGTCAGAAGCCCCTTGTCATAGCTTTGCGGGTAACGAATACCGTATAACCAGTTCTGCTGGGTGGGCTCCATGATCACGCTGTACTCAACGGGATCTCCCACCAGCAAGGGACGACGCTGACGCCGCTCCATAATTGGCACCTCTTTCCAGCGCAAGCTGCGCCAGGCATTGCCCTGCAAGTTCGAGAACACCAGGCCGCGCCAGTAGAGTTCCGAGCGTTCAGGCACTTCTCCCTTAAACTGCACCCGAAAAGCAACCTCATCCGAGAGACTGAGATTAGAGATATCGCCCGGCGACATAAAATCACTCACGCCGGATTTCGCCGTATGGGCCTTCAGCGGCACACTCCACAGTGGGCCGATACGCGGAAACACAAAGAACAAGACCAGCATCAACGGAAACGCTTGAGCCAGCATGACAGATGATCTTTTCATGGTTGAGCGGCTGAATACGTCCTGACCGGGTTGATGCAGGGCCACCAGCGCCGTGGTCACAACCAGCACAGCGAAGAGCAAGTACAGCGTTGTCAGAATCTCCTGACTAAACAGAAACTCCGTGATACACACGAAATAACCCAGGAATAAGAGCACATAAGCATCCTTGCGCTCCGAGGCTTCGAGTAGCTTCAGCGCGAAGGCCGTCAGCAGCAGCGCGACTGTGGGCTCGAGCCCGATTAAGCTGCGGTAACTGTACCCAACACCCGCAAAGCAGCTTAGCGTTAGCGCTACCTTTACCAGCTTACTCGGGAACGACCAGCGCCCCTGATACACCATGCTGCGCCAATAAGCCGCATAGAGATAGATCAGTACCATCCAGATCGGCACTCGCGCCAGATGCGGCAATAGCAGCACAAACTGGGCGATAATAATCCACACGAGTGCGTTACGCGGTATCTGATGTTCCAGTGTCATTCGCCCACTCCAAACAAGGCGAGGTGCCGTAATGCCTTCTGCCGATGGGCATCACTACAATCGGGCTCGAGCACCAATCCGGGCAAACGCAGCCCATATTCTTCATTGGCGCGGTCAAATTCGAGCACCCAGTAACAGAGGTGCGACAATCGTTGCTCCGTCGGTAAGCCCTCGAACAAATCCCAGTCCAGCCAGACACTCCGATCGGCATAAGCCGTGTACTGCTTTGTCTGCAGGGGCTGCCCCTTTGCGACGCTCTTCCAGAACACATGGCGCAGCGAGTCACCGGCCTGATAATCCCGCAATCCAAAAAAATCGTCGCTGCCGGCAACAGGAACAGAAAAACCGTCAGGACGATCAGTGGCCACGCCGGGTAGTGGCCCACTCGCTAACGGTCGAGGATAGACCAAGGCACGTATATCGAGATCTACCCACGTCCAGCCACGCAACAGGCCCAGCGGATAGACCGTCTCCAGGTACAGACGCCCAGGGTTATGCCAGCCCCGTTGTTCAGTTTTGACGAAAATGTGCCCGTGCACCTGGTCCTGATCCACCAGGTTGAGAAAGGTGGAATCTTCTCCACGCCAGTCGCCATGAATGGCGTAGTAATTGCGAGTATTGTTACGCGACAACATAAATTCGAACTCCGCCCTCTGCCCCGCGTAAACGGGGGAAGCACGCACCGCGTGGATGGTCAGGCCGGAAAGGTTAGCGAAAGTGTGTAGCACCGCGATGATAAACAGATTCGCCAACAAAAAAGTCAGCGCAAAACTCATATTGTTCTGGTAGTTAATGGCTGCCACCAGCATGATCAGCAGTGTCACCAGGAAGAAAAAGCCCGTCCTCGTGGGAAAGATAAATATGCGTTTTTGATCGAGGGTGACGATCTTTGCCGGCGGTATGCGCCGGTTGATCCACTTCTTCCAGCGCTCCGCTGCGCGTTTTCGATAACGCTGCCAAAGCTCAGATTCGGCGGGTTTAAGCGACATGGCCGGGCTAGTCCGGTATTACATCCACGTTATTGAGGATTTCATGAATCAGCGCGCTGCTGTCTCCGGCAAAGTCGTTGGTTGGCGCGAGGCGGTGAGACGCAACCGCAGGCAAAACCCGTTGTAAATCTTCGGGAATCACATGCTCGCGCCCCGCCATGAGTGCCCAGGTACGAGCACTCTGCAACAGCGCCAGCGCCCCCCGTGGCGACAGGCCATAAGCAAACTCGGCCGAGTTACGAGTGAACGCCACCAGTCGTTGCAAATAATCCAGCAGGTTGTCCGAGGCGTGAACCTTGTCGACCGCTAGTCTAATCTCCTCTAGCTGTTCAGCCGCTAAGCAGGTTTCGAGGTCTTCAGGCCGTACGGCGGAGGCATCTCTGGTAAACATATTACGCTCGGCACGAGGATCCGGATAACCGAGCTCGATGCGCATAAGAAAGCGATCCAACTGAGATTCCGGGAGCGGATAAGTGCCCGACTGATGAACCGGGTTCTGCGTCGCGATAACAAAGAATGGTGACGGAAGTGCTCGCGTTTCACCTTCAACCGTCACCTGCCCCTCCCCCATGGCTTCCAGGAGCGCGCTCTGGGTACGCGGTGTTGTGCGATTGATCTCATCTGCCAATAGCAACTGTGAAAACACGGGCCCAGGATGAAAGCTGAACGCGTTAGTGGTCTGATCGAATACCGATACACCAAGGATGTCGGCGGGCAGCAGGTCGCTGGTAAATTGGATTCGGTTATAACTAAGGCCGAGTACACTCGCGAGCGCATGCGACAAGGTGGTCTTGCCCATGCCCGGCAGATCTTCGATTAACAGGTGTCCGCGCGCCAAAAGGCAACACAGCGCCAAGCGCACTTGTTGTTCCTTACCGAGCAGTACCCGCCCAACCTCGGCAACAGCCTTTTCGATTTGATGCTGCATGAATCCCCTTTAGAGCGCCGCGAAGCCTCTGGCAAGATCTTGCTGAATATCATCTATGTATTCGAGCCCAACGGCGACCCGGATCAAATTTTCAGTAATGCCTGCGCGGGCGCGCTCCTCGTCGGTAAGACGCCCGTGTGTTGTCGTGGCGGGATGCACGATCGTCGTTTTGGCATCGCCGAGATTGGCTGTTAACGACAACACCCGGGTTGCATCGATCACACGCCAGGCTTCTTCACGCTGCCCGCGCACTCGAAACGACAACACGCCTCCGAAGGCTCGCTGCTGCCGCTGCGCAAGTGCGTGCCCCGGATGATCTTCAAGGCCCGCATAAAAAACAGTCTCAACGGCTTCCTGCTGGGTGAGCCAGCGCGCCAGCTTCATCGCATTCTCAGAATGCGCCTCCATTCGCAGGCGCAAAGTCTCGAGGCCTTTCAAGAAAACCCAGGCGTTGAAAGCACTCATTGTCGGCCCACAGGAACGCAGGAACCCGAGCACCTCTTGCATATGATCGACAGACCCGACCACAACGCCGCCAACACACCGACCCTGGCCATCCAAAAACTTGGTCACCGAGTGAATAACGATGTCCGCACCGAGCTCAAGCGGCTTCTGGAGTGCGGGCGTGCAAAAGCAGTTGTCCACCACCAGAAGCGCACCGGCATCCTGCGCAATGACACGCAGTTCGGCGATATCTGCCACTTCACAGAGGGGATTCGACGGTGTTTCCATAAACAGCATCGCAGTATTGTCTTGAATCGCATCACGCCATTGATCGAGTTCGGTAAGGTCGACAAAGGTGACTTCCACGCCGAATTTCGACATGAACTTGTTGAACAACACGGTCGTCGTGCCAAACACACTGCGCGAGCACACGACGTGATCGCCGGATTTCAGCAAGGCCATGCAAGTACTGAGAATTGCAGCCATACCCGATGCAGTTGCCACTGCGTCCTCTGCTCCCTCCATCGCAGCAATACGCAGCTCGAAGTTACGCACGGTGGGATTGGTATAGCGCGAATAGACGTTACCTTCTTCTTCGCCGGCAAAGCGTGCCGCGGCTGCTGCGGCGTCCTCAAATACGTAGCTGGAAGTCAGGAATAGTGCTTCTGAATGCTCACCTTCGGCGCTGCGCGCCTGACCCGCCCGAACAGCAAGGGTATCTATATGCGCATGCGCGAGAGCATCGTCCTTCTCATCGTTCATACTGAGACCTCAGGATACCTCGTTGTGCAGACCGATGACCGCACCCTCTTCTATCGCAGCGGCCAGCCGCTTGCTCTGCGCTTCGTCGTTGCGCAGGGCTTCAATGCGCTCCAGATAATCCTGATTCACGTCTCCGGTGGTATAGGAGCCGTTGAACACTGAGCAATCATAATCGGTGATCTCAGGGTTGCCCTCGCGACTGCAGGTCACCAAATCGTCGATGTCCTGATAGATCAACCAATCGGCCCCAATGAGTTCACAGATTTCGTCTTCATCGCGACCGTGCGCAATCAGTTCGTTGGCCGAAGGCATATCAATGCCGTAAACATTCGGGTAGCGCACCGGCGGTGCCGCCGAAGCGAAATACACTTTTGCCGCTCCTGCCTCGCGCGCCATTTCAATAATTTGTCGGCAGGTAGTTCCGCGCACTATCGAGTCATCGACCAGTAGTACGTTCTTGCCCTTGAACTCCAGCCCGATCGCATTGAGCTTCTGCCGTACACTCTTTTTGCGCTGACTCTGACCGGGCATGATAAAGGTCCTGCCAATATAGCGATTCTTCATCAATCCTTCGCGAAACTTCACGCCCAGCACGGAAGCCATGGCCTGGGCCGCGATGCGACTGGTATCAGGAATGGGTATGACCACGTCGATATCATGGTCGGGTCGCTGTGCAAGCACTTTGCGGGCCAGGCACTCACCCTGACGCAGCCGGGTCTTATAGACCGAGATCCCATCCATGAGTGAATCCGGACGCGCGAAATAAACGTGTTCGAAGATACAGGGGGTTAAATTAACGGCGTCTGCACACTGCCGAGAAGACAACTCGCCATCGGCGGAAACAAATACCGCTTCGCCCGCTGCAACATCGCGAATCAGGCTAAACCCGAGCACGTCCAGGGCAACACTTTCAGAGGCAAGCATGTACTCCACGCCCTTGTCCGTATCTCTCTTCCCAACCACCAATGGCCTAATTCCATTGGGATCACGAAAACCGACAATGCCGTAGCCCGCCACCATCGCTATAGACGCGTAGCCGCCTCTACAACGGCGATGCACACCCGATACGGCAGTAAAAATCTCTTCTTCGGTGGGGACCAGCTTGCCGAGTTTTTGCAATTCGTGAGCAAAAACATTGAGTATCAATTCTGAATCTGAATCGGTATTGAGGTGGCGCAAATCTGTTTGAAAGAGCTCTGCGCGCAATGCCTCATAGTTCGTGAGATTGCCGTTGTGGGCCAGTCCAATTCCGTAAGGAGAGTTGACATAGAACGGTTGTGCCAACGCTGGGCCTGCGCTGCCTGCGGTCGGATAGCGCACATGTCCAATACCGATATGCCCTTGCAGGCGCTGCATATGATGTTGCCGAAAAACATCACGTACGAGGCCTTCACTCTTGCGCTGGTGAAAGTTGCCCTCATAAAACGTCATGATACCGGCCGCATCCTGGCCACGGTGTTGCAGGACGGTCAGTGCGTCATAGATAGACTGATTAACGTTGGATCGGCCAACTATGCCAATCAAGCCACACATATGTGAATCTCCTACCTCGTCCTCATCTTTCAGTTGACCGCTAATCCAGCCACGGCAGCTTGCCACTCTCTGCGGCATCAGCAAAATTTTCACGCGCCCACTGCTCGACCAATTGCAGATGCGGGACTAGTTGCGAGTCTTGCAGATCACTCTGTTCTTCGGGCGGTATTGCTGCTCGAAATACAAACAACATGACGAGGATAACTACCAAGCCTCTCGCAAAACCAAACACCGTTCCCAGTACCCGATCAGCGCCGCTAAGACCAGTCACCTTGATCAATTGCGCCATCAGCACGTTTACCAGAGAACCCAGCATAAGCGTCGCGGCGAAGAGTAACACATAGGCCGCTGCGTATCGTAACGAATCATTGCCGATATGCTCTACTAACAGGCCCGACAGGCGCGAAGCAAAGCTGGTCGAAACCAGAAACGCCGCCACCCACGCCAGCAACGACAGCGCTTCCTTAACGAAGCCTCGCTTGAGACTCAGCAGCGTAGAGAGACCCAGTACAGCAAGAATTGTCCAATCGACCCAGTTCATCCGTTTCAGGGCATGTAGCGTGCGACGATCGTTTTTACGCCCAGTTGCTTGTCGATGGCCTGCCGCGCCTGCTCCAGGCGAGACTTTTCAAACACAGGGCCAACGTACACTCGGTATAGCGTTTTGCCACCGCGCTTGAGGGGACGATTATAGGATTTGTAACCCGAATCAATCAGCTGTGCGGTCAACTCGTCGGCTTTATCTCGCTTACTCACCGTGATGACCTGCAATACCCAAGCGATTGGGATGCCAGATTCATCCAGCGAGGGCTGCACCGGTGCCTGAACGGAATCAGACTGCTGCACCCGCGCGGCTAGATCTTCCGCCTCCTCATCAATGGCACCTGGTGGAGAATCATGCAAAGCGATCGTACCCGGAACCGATGCTGGCTTCACGTCGCTTAAGGGCTCCGGTGTGTCCAGGGGTTCCTGGTCGCGCGCGGGCAGTTCGGGTACCTGACTCGTGCGATCCATGGGTGGGCGCTCTACGTCGACGAAGACCACAGGCCAGAAGATGACGCCCAGTGCGATAATAACGAGTGCGCCCACCAAACGCTGCTTCAGTACATCCCTCATGGAGATAACTCCGACACAACGGCTGCTACCGTGAAAAACGAGCCGAAAACGACCACCGTCCCACGGCCCTGCATAGACTCTACAGCCCTTCTCAAGGCCCGCACTGGATCCCCGCTGCTGCTGCTCACATGCTCCCCCTGGTCTGTCAGCGCTGCCGCCAGTTCTTCAGCTGGCTGTGCGCGGTTGGTTTCCGGCAAATCCGCAACATGCCAGCTACTAAACACTCCTCGACAGCTGCGAATCATAGCATGGATGTCCTTGTCAGAAAGCGCCGCAAAGACGGCCACGCAAGGCTGATCGGTGTGATCTGAAAGGTGCTTCGCCAGATTTTCCACGGCGGCGATATTATGTGCCACATCGAGCAAAATCTGTTGACCGCTATAGCTCGCCTTTTGCAGGCGACCCGGTAACGCCAGCCTGGCGAAAGCGGCAGTTAGTGTATCCCCAGAGAGGGTATACCCCAGTTCAGCGAGCGCATAAGCCCCTGCCGCGAGATTCTCCGGCCGCAGCACAAAGCCCGCGTAGGGATTGAGATCCTGCTCTGAGACAAAGAGGGACCTGCAATCCAGGGTGCGCAGAGCACTGAGAAGACTCGAGGGTGGATCGATGTCGGCGATGATTGCGGGGATAGCACGCCGCAGGATACCGGCCTTCTCTACAGCAATAACTTCTCGATCGCTGCCCAGCCAGGCCTCGTGGTCTATAGCTATGCTGGTAATCACTGCAACGTCGGGATCAATGATATTCACAGCGTCGAGACGCCCACCCAAACCGACCTCCAGCACCAGGACATCTGCATCGGCGTCCCTAAAAACCTCCAGCGCCGCGAGCGTACCGAATTCAAAGTAAGTCAGTGATATATCGCCCCGCGCGGCGTCAATGCGCTCAAAGGCGCGGACGATAGCTTCATCGGTAGCCGGCTCTCCCGCCAAGCGAATCCTTTCGTTATAGCGAATCAAGTGAGGAGAGGTATAGGAGGCCACGCGCAGACCGAGCGTGGCGCCGACAGCTTCGATCGCTGCAACAGTCGAACCCTTACCATTGGTACCCGCCACCGTTATCACGGGACAGGCTGGTTTTAGCAGCTTAAGGCGCTCAGCGACGCTGCGGACCCGATCTAGCCCAAGCTCTATCTCTGAGGGATGAAGTGTTTCGAGTCGTTGCAGCCAGGCCTGCAACCCTTCTGCAGGCATTAACCGTCGTTGGCCAGCGCTTCGCGGCCCGTCATCTTGGCCAGCAACCTACCCAGGGTGTCACGCATGTCATTGCGGTGAACGATCATGTCGATCGCCCCATGCTCTAGCAGAAACTCACTACGCTGAAATCCCTTAGGCAGCTTTTGTCGGATCGTTTGCTCTATCACGTTGGGCCCAGCAAAACCTGCTCTGGCATCCGGTTCCGCGACATTAATATCCCCCAACAGCGCCAGACTAGCCGACACACCACCATAAATAGGGTCGGTCATTACTGAAATATAGGGCACACCGTTCGCTTTGAGGCGCTCGAGCACCGCACTTGTCTTAGCCATTTGCATCAGCGATATCAGCGCTTCCTGCATGCGCGCGCCGCCTGAGGCTGAAAAGCATACGAGGGGCAGATTCTCTTCCAACGCCAGTTGTGCTGCGCGGGTAAACTTTTCTCCCACAGCATAACCCATGGAGCCGCCGTGGAAATTAAAGTCAAAGGCCACCACCACGACACCTAATCCCTGCAACTGGCCACGCATCGCGATCAATGCGTCTTTTTCCCCTGTGTTCTTCTGGGCGCCTGCCAGACGATCGCGATAGCGCTTAGTGTCTTTAAACTTGAGTCGATCGACGGGTTCTACTTCGGCGAAAATCTCTTCACCGCTGTCGACATCAAGGAAAACGTCTAGCCTGCGTCGAGCACCAATGCGCATGTGGTGGTCACATTTAGGGCAAACATCAAGATTGCGCTCCAAATCAGGCCGGTAGAGCACGGCTTCGCATTTTACGCACTTTTTCCATAGCCCCTCGGGAACACTACTCTTACGCTCCCCGGCCGGCTTGCGCACGCCCGAAGGCAGAATCTTGTCGTACCAACTCATATCGTTCCTCGCCCTTTATTGCGCGGTGCCAGCGTCTATCCCATGGCGCAGCCCAGCAACAAATTTGCCGGCTTCAGTAATTACCTGGTCGGCCGAATTCCCTGCTTGCGCCGAATCAGCCATCAACTGCACCAGAGCGCTGCCTACCACTACACCGTCTGCCACGTCTGCAATCGCCGCTGCGGACTCTGCGTCTTTGATGCCAAAACCCACCGCCAGCGGCAGATCGCAAACCTCTCGCACCTGCGCCAGACGTTGGGCTACCTCTGCAGTATCGAGACGTGCAGCCCCGGTAACCCCTTTAAAAGACACATAATAAACGAAGCCGGTGGCTACCTGGGCAATTTTTTCTATGCGTTCCGCAGGCGTTGTCGGAGCGACGAGAAAGATATTGTCGATCCCGGCAGTCTGCAGACAGGCATTGAGCTCTCCGACCTCTTCCGGCGGCATATCGACTGTCAGCAATGCATCGAGTCCAGCCTTGACCGCGGCTTCGGTGAAGGCCCCAAAGCCCATTCCGACCACCGGATTTGAATATCCCATGAGCAAGACGGGAGTCTCCGTGTCCCGTTCGCGAAATCGAGCCAACATATCGAGCGCATCACGCAAGCTGACTCCTTTGTCGAGCGCGCGCTCATGACCGCGCTGAATCACCGGCCCTTCGGCCATGGGATCAGAGAACGGTACGCCCAATTCGATAATGTCGGCGCCAGATTCAACCAGTGCATGCATAAGGTCTACAGTAAAATCAGGAAAAGGATCGCCCGCGACTACGTAAGGTATGAGCGCCTTACGCTTCGTTTCGGCTAGCGCTGCAAAACGCGCTGCTATTCTAGATTGCGTCACCACGACCCCCTAAAACTCTATGCCGTCGATATCCGCGACGGTATGAATATCCTTGTCGCCGCGACCGGAGAGATTCACGATAATAATCTGGTCTGCAGCCATGGTCGGAGCTAGCCTCGCCGCGTAGGCCAGTGCATGGCTCGATTCCAATGCCGGGAGAATACCCTCGCAACCATTTAACTGGTGAAAAGCAGCCATGGCAGCGGTGTCATCCGCATCGACATAATTGACTCTGCCAATATCCTTGAGCCACGCATGTTCAGGCCCTACGCCAGGATAATCCAGCCCCGCTGAGACCGAGTGGGTGTGCTGTATCTGGCCGTTCTCATCCTGCATCAAGTAGGTGCGATTGCCATGTAGTACACCTGGTGTCCCAGCCGTAAGCGGTGCGGCGTGCTGACCGGTGTCTACGCCTTTTCCACCGGCTTCCACACCGTACATCTCTACGCCTGCATCACCCAGGAACGGATAAAACAAGCCAATCGCATTGGAGCCTCCGCCCACGCAGGCTACCAGTGCGTCCGGCAGCTTTCCGGTGGCTTCCAGGCACTGCGCCCTAGCCTCTCTTCCAATTACCGCCTGAAAATCGCGCACGAGCTTGGGATAGGGATGTGGCCCGGCCACCGTACCGATGATATAGAAGGTATCATCCACATTAGTGACCCAATCACGCATAGCCTCGTTCATGGCGTCCTTTAGCGTGCGAGACCCCGAGGTTACTGGCACGACTTCGGCACCCAGCAATTTCATTCGGTATACGTTCAATGCCTGGCGCCTAACGTCTTCTTCTCCCATGTAGACGTGACACTCCATACCCAGGCGTGCGGCGACGGTGGCCGTTGCCACACCGTGCTGCCCTGCTCCGGTTTCGGCAATCACCCGCTTTTTACCCATATACTTCGCGAGCAAAGCTTGCCCTACGGTGTTGTTTACCTTGTGCGCTCCGGTGTGGTTCAGATCTTCGCGCTTGAGAAAAATCCGCGCACCACCCACCACCTCGCTGAGGCGCTTGGCTTCATACAGCGGCGAAGGACGGCCCACATAGTGGGCGAGGTCTTCATCTAACTCCCGTTGGAATGCTTCGTCCGCAGACAAACGCGTATAGAGCTTGTCCAACTCGTCGAGAGCCGACATCAGCGTTTCGGAGACATAACGCCCGCCGTAGTCGCCGAACCTACCATCCTGGTCCGGCGTCGCGGCCAACAGTTCCTGGGTAATTTCACTCATGCTGTTCATCCGTTTTCATCTGCGGTTCGCACCGCCGCTACAAAATCAATAATGCGCTGCGGATCCTTGATACCGGCCGCACTTTCCACGCCTCCAGAGACATCGACCGCATAGGGCTTTACGGCCCTGATCGCGTCACCCACGTTGCCGGCATGCAAGCCGCCGGAGAGAACCAGCGGAATTTCCGTTGCTGCAGGCGCCCGTTGCCAGTCGAAGCTCTCACCAGTACCACCGGGTGTGCCCGGTCGATAGGTATCCAACAAGATGGCTGTCGCGTCTTTGTATTCATTCATCATCGCGCTTACGTCACTGTCGTCTGCAACCCGCAGCGCTTTCATCCAGGGTCGCGCAAATGCTCTGCAGAAAGCTTCATCCTCGCTGCCATGAAACTGCAACATACCTATCGGTAGTGCGTTACAGACAGAACGCACATAGTCGGCTTCAGCATCAACGAACAGTGCCGTAATCGTTACGAAGGGCGGCAACCCATGGACCACTGCGCGGGCCTGCTCTATATCGAGCGCACGCTTGCTCTGGGGGTAAAACACCAGGCCTATAGAATCGGCGCCTGCGCTAACGGCAGCCATCGCATCGCTCGGTCGAGTGATGCCGCATATTTTGATTCGGGTGCGTGACACGGTTTCAGACTTGCATCAGGGGCTGCAAGTCTAACAGATGCTGGCCGGGAGAAATACCGGCCCAGGCTCCAGTTCGGGGACACCAAAGCGCACTGGGTAGCTCACGCCGACCAGATACAAACCATTGGGAGGCGCCGTATCGGCTGCGCGCGTACGATCTTTCAAGCGCATGAGCTCCTCGATCCAACCCTCCTCGCTGCGGCCCTTCCCGACGACTAACAGGGAGCCGACAATATTGCGCACCATATGATGCAAGAACGCATTGGCTTGTATGTCCACGACGACAATGTCGCCGTGCCGGGAAACATTAATGTGGTCAAGGCGCCGCATGGGCGTACTTGACTGACACGATGAGGCGCGGAAGGAACTAAAATCACGCTCACCCAGGAGCGTTTGTGCCTCGGAGTGCATCAAATCGGCGTCCAGAGATTGTCTAACCCAAGTTAAGTAGCGTGCACCCACACTGGCGCGAGTGGACCGGTTAAAGATTAGATATCGATAGCGACGCGCCGTGGCCGAAAACCGAGCATGAAAGTCCGTCGCCACAAGCTGAGCCTGCCTGACGGCAACCGTATCAGGCAGATTGGCGTTGCAACCTCGCAACCAATTCTCAGGTTCTCTGGGGTTGGGGCTTTCGAAGTGAACCACCTGATGCGTAGCGTGAACGCCAGCGTCGGTTCGCCCGGCACAGTGCAGTCGTATCGGTGTATCGGCGACGCCCGCTATCGCGCGCTCAAGTGTGGCCTGAACGGAGTGCGCTTCACTGCCACGCTGCAGCTGCCAGCCGTTAAAGCAGCTGCCGTCGTATTCGACTGTCAGCGCTATTCTCTGCGAAGATTCTTGGTGTGTATCCGACACGAAACGTCGGCTTAATCGATGCTGTCCAGCAGTGTCTGTGCTTCCTGCTTCTGCTCGTCACTGCCGTCCGCCAGCACTTCCTCGAGGATGCTGCTGGCTCCCTCGTGGTCACCCATATCCATATAGGCGCGCGCGAGATCGAGCTTGGTTGCAATCTCGTCGCCATCCGCTGCAAATACGAGGCCCTCATCGTCGCCAGACCCATTAGCCTCAGATTCGCCCTGATCGAATGATTCCAGGGAGTCGAGATCGAAACCTTCATCCTCTTCAGGCGCCTCATCAGCCACTTCCAAGGCATCGTCCAGGGACAGCTCAGCAGCGTCTTCCGCAGGACCCTCTTCGATCTCCAAATCGCCAAAATCAGTGAGCAAGCCACCATCTTCCTCGGGGGCCAGTTCCAGCTCCGGCTCGGGCTCAGCCTGGTCATTCTCGCTGGCGTCATCAAGCGATGCTGAGAGCTCATCGAGTTCGATTTCAGGCAGTTCAATATCGTCCTCAGGGATTTCAGGCTCGGCCTCAGCGGGAGTGTCTTCATCAAAATCGGCGATGTTGAATTCACTCAGATCAAGATCATCATCAAGCTCAGGTTCAGCCGCCTCAATCTCTACTTCTTCAGACGGTTCTTCGTCGATGGAAAAATCACCCAAATCGAAGTCGTCATCGTCGGTGGCTGGAGCTTCAGCAACAGGCTCTTCACTCAGGTCCGCTGAGGGCTCTTCACCCAGATCCGCTAAAGGCTCTTCACCCAGGTCTGCTGAGGGCTCTTCGCCCAGGTCCGCTGAAGGCTCTTCACCCAGATCCGCTGAGGGCTCTTCACCCAGATCCGCTGAGGGCTCTTCACCCAGGTCCGCTGAGGGCTCTTCACCCAGATCCACTGAAGGCTCTTCACCCAGATCCGCGGTCGGCGTTTCCGATGCATCCAGTTCCAGCTCCGCCAGGTCCAAATCGGTGCTGGCCCCATCGGTATCAGACTCAAGATCCAGATCGAGGTCCAGATCGAGGCCATCGCTATCAATATCTTCGAGGGTGCTATCATCCAGCTCAAGGTCAAGTGCGACATCGCCGTCGGAATCGTCCAATTCAAGCGCTGTCTCATCTGCCGCGGCGGGCGCTGGCTCCGGCTCAGGTGCCGCTTTCGCTGCTGCAGCCGCCTGCGCCGCTTCAACCTCTTCGGGAGTAATACTCGGCTCAGGCAGATCATCGAGCCAAACTTCGCCGCCATCGACTGCATCCAGCATCGCTCTGGCGCGTTCCAGAGAGGCCTGATCTCCAATAACCTGCAGGTCCGCGTACTGCTGCTGGTATTCGCCACTTTCCACCATTTCAACACAGGCTTCCATCAGTTTGACGCGGTATTCCGCGTTAGCTGGCTCGATGGAAATCGCTGTCTTGAGCAAATCGACTGCCTGCGGGAAACGTCCGTAGGCAATGTAAATATCCGCTTCCGCCAAGGCATCACCGGACTCAAACTGAGCGGCATAGGCTTCTTCATCGGGCGCGGAGAAACTGGCCAGAGAGTCTGCGCCAGCGGCATCATCATCGCCACTATCATCCATAAACTCGTCAACGATTAAGCCGTCGTCGCCCACCAATTCAACGCCGGCGAATTCGTCATCGTCGTCGGAACCCGCGCCAGCCTTTTCCTGCTTGGTGCGGCCACGACCCACGCTTATCTTGAGGCTGCCAAGCTTCAGCTTGTCTTCAAAGCGCCAGGCGACCCCGGCGACGATCAATAGCAGCAAGCCCACGATATACAGCAGGTAGTCCATCAGCATATCGACGATGCCTGGCTCTGGCTGCGGCAATGGGGCTGGCGGTCTGGGTGTGAACGCGGGCGGTGTTTCCGCGCCGGCATCGGCGGTCGCCTGATCCGCCGGCTCTAGCCCAGTGTCAGGCAACTCATTGACGATATCGTCGATGGTGCCTTCTTGTTCGTCTATAACCGGCGCCGGTGCATCGCCACCCGCCAGCGCGGACTGGAGCGCGGATATTTGATCGTCTTTAAGGGTGACGAGTCTTTTAAGCGTCTCGACCTGCTCCTCCATGGAGTTGATCCGCGCAGTTAGATCGGCATTATCACGCTCAACGCGATCCAGGTTCTCCATGCGAGCGCTGACGTCGCCTTCAGCGCCTGGGCTGGTATCACCATCGACTCCCGCAATTTGCAAACGCCCCTCTTCGTCACCCTGACCGGCACCCGCTCCCGCATCATCAGCACTGGAAGGATCCAGCCTGCGGGCGTCGATAGCGGCGAGATTTTCCTGCCAGTTCTGCTCTTGTTCTGCAATTTCGGCTACCGCCTGCTCGAACTCGACATCGCTGATCTCGGCCGTTGTCGGCAGCCTCAACACATAGCCTGCTTTCAGCTGATTGATATTATTGCCAATGAACGCTTCGGGATTCAGGCGTTTGATATCCAACATGGTTTGCTGAATCGTAGAGCCATTGGGGCGTGAACGACGCGCGATGCTCCACAGCGTATCGTCACGCTGCACCAAATACTCGGCCCCGGCTGCCGGCATATCGGAGGCACCCTGGCCATAGCGAGAACCGTCGCCACGACCCTCGGAAGCGCCCTGCGCGCCGTCGCCGAACTCACTATCTGTGACATCGGGCACCTTAACGCTGGAAACGATTCCACTCTCCGGGCCACTGAACAGCGGGGGATCTAGTAAAACAGTGTATTCCCGCAGCAAGCGGCCCGTGGGCCAGCGAGCTTCAACCAGAAAGTCGAGAAAAGGCTCCCGCACCGGATCGGGAGAGGTGATATGCAGGCGTCCCTCTCCGTCTTCATCCATCTCGACGGTGAATTTAAGGCTGGTAAGAAAATACTCCCGCTCGACGCCCGCTCTAGTGAAGTCTTCACGCGTGGCGAGGCGAATTTTGATCTGTGACGGATCCAACCCACCCGTTTCGAGTAGATCTACCTCGGCCTTGAGGGGCTCATTGAGGTAAGAATGCAGCGTCAGTTCCCCGAGTCCGAGCGCAATCGCCATCCCGGGCGATAACAGGCCCAGGAGGATCAGCGTCGACGCACACTTACGCACCATATAGTCGCCTTATTATTCTAATAACCCGTTTTACCGTTTCCCCTAGCGAACACGGTTTCGACGTGGTACCACTCAATCCCTGGCCAGGCCTAAAACGGTAAAAACCTAGAATATTCCTTTACTTAGGTTCGTAAGTATCTTTTATAAATATGCTTTTAGCAAGCTCTCCGCTATTTGTACGCTGTTAAGTGCGGCACCCTTTCTGACGTTATCCGACACGACCCAGAGGTTGAGTCCACACGGGTGAGAGATATCTTCGCGAATACGCCCCACAAAGACCGGATCTTCGCCTGCGCTGTCGCCCACGGGGGTTGGATAGCCACCGTCTTCATGCCGATCCATGACAACCACGCCGGGCGCCTGCTCCAGCAACTCTCGGGCAGCTTCAGCGCTGATGGGGTCTCGAGTTTCGATATGAACGGCCTCAGAATGGCCATAAAAGACCGGAATACGCACGCAGGTGGGATTCACCTGAATCGAATCATCCTCAAATATTTTCTGGGTTTCCCAGACCATTTTCATTTCTTCGCGGGTGTAACCATTGTCCTGAAAGGTGTCGATATGCGGTAAGGTATTGAACGCAATCTGTTTAGGGTATACCTCGCAATCGACGGGCTGCCCATTCAGCAAGCGTGCCGTCTGCCCGGCGAGCTCCTCGATCGCCTCTTTGCCGGTCCCGGATACCGCTTGATAGGTCGCGACATTGATGCGTTCTATGCCAACCGCGTCGTAAATTGGCTTTAACGCGACTAGCATCTGGATCGTCGAGCAATTGGGATTGGCGATGATCCCGCGGCTGGTATAAGCGGCGATCGCGTGTTCATTCACCTCGGGCACAACCAGGGGAATATCTTCATCACGCCGGAAATGAGAGGTATTGTCGATCACGATACAACCCGCGGCAGCCGCTTTGGGCGCGAATTCCGCCGAAATACTACCGCCCGCTGAAAACAGCCCAATTTGTACCTGGCTGAAGTCGAATTCAGCCAGATCCTGCACCGTCACTGACTTGCCGTGAAAGGACACCGTCTTTCCTGCAGAGCGTGCGCTAGCCAGCGGATACAAGGTTCCGACAGGGAAATCGCGCTGCTCCAGAATCGAAATCATCGCCTCACCGACGGCGCCGGTGGCCCCAACCACTGCAACATCCACGCGCTTGCTCATAGCGCCAACTCCTCTACGACCGCATCACCCATGGTAATGGTGTCGACCAATTGCGTATCTGCCGTGTGAATGTCGGCCGTTCTCAGACCACGATCCAGCACAGCACTGACCGCATTTTCAATAGCCACCGCAGCGTCTGGCGCCGCCAGGGAATACCTCAGCATCATAGCGACCGATAATATTGTCGCGAGAGGGTTAGCCTTACCCTGCCCTGCGATATCCGGGGCACTGCCATGGCAGGGTTCGTAAATACCGCGCCCATTTTGATCTAATGAGGCAGATGGCAACATGCCGATTGAACCGGTCAGCATGGCCGCGGCGTCGGAGAGAATGTCGCCAAACATATTACCCGTAACCAGCACGTCGAATTGTTTAGGCGCCATGACCAGCTGCATTGCCGCGTTATCAACATACATGTGCGATAACTCTACGTCGGGATAGTCGGGCGCCAGGCGGTCCATGACCTCACGCCAAAGAATCGTCACTTCAAGCACATTGGATTTATCCACACTGCATAGTCGCCCACCGCGTTTGCGCGCCGATTCAAAGGCAAGACGGCCAATTCGCTCGATCTCAGATTCACTGTAAACGTAGGTGTTGTAGCCCTCACGCTCACCGTTCTCGAGGGTGCGGATACCGCGGGGCTCACCGAAATAGATGCCGCCCGTCAGCTCTCTGACTATCAGTATATCCAGGCCACTGACAACCTCCGGCTTCAGACTTGAGGCATCAGCGAGCTGTGGATAGAGCAGCGCCGGACGCAGGTTGCCGAACAGCTCCAGTTCGGAGCGGATCGAGAGCAGCCCTTTTTCCGCGCGCAGCGATCGGTCCACCGCATCCCACTTCGGTCCGCCAACGGCACCGAGCAGAATAGCATCTGACTCACGGGCCTTGGCCAAAGTGTCCTCAGGCATGGGGACGCCAGTCGCATCCAATGCAGCGCCGCCCAGCAGCGCCTCGTCTAACTGGTAATCAAGTTCGAATAGCGCCATTGCCCGCTCGAGCACTCTACGGGCCTGGCTGATAATCTCCGGTCCAATGTAGTCACCGGGAAGTATTAAAACCTTTTTGCTCACTACTGCTTCCTCAAGATATGGCGTTAAACAACCAGGGCGACGACGTTCTGGCACGTTCTTCATAGTCGCGGATCGCGTCTGCATGCTCCAGTGTCAGGCCTATGTCGTCCAGCCCGTTAAGCAGACAGTGCTTGCGGAACGCCTCGACTTCAAAGCCGAATTCTTCACCGGCGGGCGTTTTGACCACTTGCCGCTGCAGATCCACCGTCAGGCTGTAGCCTTCCTCCGCGTAAAGCGCAGCGAACAATGACTCGACGGTTTCCTCCGGCAGGACAATCGGCAGCAAACCGTTCTTAAAGCAGTTGTTAAAAAAGATATCGGCGAAACTGGGCGCAATGACACAGCGAAAGCCAAAATCATCCAATGCCCAGGGCGCATGCTCGCGACTCGAACCACAGCCGAAGTTCTCACGCGCGAGCAGGATTGAGGCGCCCTGATAACGCGGAAAGTTGAGGGGGAAATCGGGGTTGAGCGGACGGCCGCTGTTATCCTGGTCGGGTTGCCCCTCATCTAGATAACGCAACTCATCAAACAGGTTAGGACCGAAGCCGCTGCGCTTGATCGACTTTAGAAACTGCTTGGGAATAATCATGTCGGTGTCGACGTTTGCGCGATCCATAGGAGCGACCAGCCCGTCATGTACAGTAAAGCTCTTCATGGTGTTCTCCTCAGTTCCAGTCGCGTACGTCGACGAAATGTCCGGCTATGGCGGCCGCGGCCGCCATAGCCGGGCTAACCAGGTGGGTGCGGCCGCCAAATCCCTGGCGACCCTCGAAATTGCGGTTCGACGTTGACGCGCAGTGCTCCCCCGGCCCCAGTTTGTCGGCATTCATTGCCAGACACATGGAGCAACCGGGATCACGCCACTCCATTCCAGCTTCTATAAAGACCTTATGCAGCCCTTCTTCTTCCGCCTGAGCCTTGACCAAGCCGGAGCCTGGCACCACCAGTGCCTGGTTTACGCTGTCTGCCACTTTACGCCCTTTCACCACCGCAGCGGCAGCGCGCAGGTCTTCAATCCGGGAGTTGGTGCAAGAACCAATGAAGACTTTGTCGGGGCGAATATCCGCTATCGCCTGTCCGGGCTGCAGCCCCATGTATTCCAGGGCTCTTTCGACCGCCTGCCGTTCACCCGCATCTTCTATGCGTGCCGGATCGGGAACATTGGCGTCGACCGGCAACACCATCTCGGGTGACGTTCCCCAGGTGACCTGAGGTTTTATATCTTCCCCGCGCAGCTCTACGACCTTATCGAAGACTGCATCCGGATCGGAATGCAGCTCACGCCAGCTCGCTTCGGCCTGCTGCCATTGGTCCCCAGCGGGGGCATAGGGCTTACCTTTAACATAGTCGAGGGTGGTGTCATCGACAGCGACCATGCCCACCCTGGCGCCAGCTTCGATCGCCATATTGCACACGGTCATGCGCCCTTCCATGCTCATCGAGCGAATCACCTCGCCGCCGAACTCAATGGCATAGCCGGTGCCGCCGGCCGTACCGATTTCGCCAATCACCGCCAGCACAACGTCTTTGCCGGTCACGCCTGGCTTTAATTCACCATCTATGCGCACCAGCAGGTTTTTCATTTTTTGCTGCACCAGGCACTGAGTTGCCAGCACATGTTCTACCTCGGAGGTGCCAATGCCGTGGGCCAATGCCCCCAGCGCGCCATGCGTGGCTGTATGTGAATCACCACAAACCACGGTCATGCCTGGCAGCGTCGCACCCAACTCGGGCCCGATGACGTGAACAATACCCTGGCGCTGGTCATTGATCTCAAATTCGACGATGTCGAAGTCTCGACAATTGTCGTCAAGGGTTTGCACCTGTAGCCGCGACACCGGATCCTGGATGGCCGCAACGCCGCCGCTGCGCTCAACGGTCTCGGTGGGGACATTGTGATCGGGCGTCGCAAGATTGGCGTCGCGTCGCCAGGGCTCCCGCCCCGCCAGACGCAGACCTTCAAAAGCCTGTGGAGAAGTGACTTCGTGAATCAGATGACGATCGATATAGATCAGCGCCGAACCATCGTCGCGCTGGTGCACCAGGTGTAAATCCCACAATTTGTCGTACAGGGTTCTCGCGGCCATTGGAGACCTCCCATGATTGGTAACTGAAATTGACAGCGAGTCTACGCGGGTACTTCATATAAAACAAATTCATATTTTTTATCTATTCGATTACCATTAGGAATACACCCTCGGAGGGTCCCTGCATGGAAACTCAGAATTTACGCGCGTTTTTGATGGTAGCGGAACAGGGCTCGTTTTCCGGCGCCGCTGAGGAGCTTCATATCACCCAGCCGGCCGTCAGCAAGCGTGTGGCGACCCTGGAGACACAACTGGGCACTGCGCTGTTTGACCGAATCGGCCGCCAAGTAAGCCTCACCGAAGCAGGCCGCGCCCTGCTTCCCCATGCCTTAGCAATATGGCAAAGCCTGGGACAGGCTGAGCAGTCGATACGGGACCTATCCGGCGTCGTTGCCGGCCGGCTGCGCCTGGGTACCAGTCACCATATCGGCCTGCACAGACTGCCGCCGGTCCTACGACGATTCAGCGAGCGATATCCCCAGGTGAAACTGGATATCGACTTTATGGATTCGGAAGAAGCCTATGAAGAGATTATGCGAGGCAATGTAGAATTGGCGGTGGTGACCTTAGCCCCGTAACACGATGCAAATATGCTCGCACACCCGGTGTGGCCGGACCCTCTTGCCTTTATGGCTCCGGCTGGCCATCCGTTGCTGGAACCCGCGGAAACCATGCTGCGCCAGCTAAGCGAACACCCCGTGGTATTGCCAGGACTTAACACTTACACCGGTCAAATCGCTAAAAACCTGTTTGATCGCCAGGGACTGAAACTGGAAGTCTCGATGTCAACCAACTATCTGGAGACCATACGCATGATGGCCTCAATCGGTCTGGGCTGGACGATACTACCGCGCTCGATGCTGGAATCACCTCTGGTAAAGATTAATGTACCCATCGAGACGCCGACACGTGTGCTGGGCTATATCTACCACCGCGGCCGCAGTCTCTCCAATGCTGCCCAGGCGTTTATCGACGTCTTGGACTAGGCGTCCTTCGCCCGCTGCAAGCGCTCCAGTATCTCCTTTTTAGGGGCCAGGCCTTCATGGTCAGGCAAATAGAACCCTCCATTGAATCGACAACAGACCTCGCCGTTGGCTCGCACGACTCCACTGCTAAACGCAAAGCGGCGCTTAATCGTGACCAGGTCCGCTTCTGCCTGCAGCCAGTCGCCCTCTTTGCCCGCCGAGATGAAGTCAAAACTGAGATTGATGGTGGGAGATCCCCCCTGACTACCGCGCTTATGATTGATCGCCCAGGACGCTGCAACATCCGCCAAGGTCATGAGAACGCCGCCATGGCAGATACCAATTAGGTTCGTATGCTGAGCCTGTACCCGCATACCCATAGCGGGAGCATCTCCGTCTCGCCGATAAACCGGTCGCAGCGTGTCGGTAAAACCCAAGCCCTCCGGCAACTCCTGGAAGCCCGCAGGAATCTCAATTGTCATCTTTACTCCTTAAAAAATACCTAGATCTAATCCTGCGGCCAGTGCCTGGCCAGCATCCGCACAATGCTGCTCATGCTCACGACTGACCTCCCCCCGGCAAATCAGGGGCTCAGCGACGGCCTTCATCGGGTAGCCGCTGAGTATGCGCTGCAACTGTGCTACCGCGCCACGCCCATCATTCCCAGCCGCGATGATCAGGCTATAGGGTAGGTTGAGTTGCAATGGCTGGGCAGGATAAAAGGTTCTATCGAGAAAATCTTTCATCGCACCGGTCACCGTCGCAGAATTTTCGGGAGCAACCAGAATCAGGCCGTCACTGCTCGTCAATTCCGCTATACCTGCATCCCAGGCCCGGCACATACGGGTCTCAACAGCACCCTCCTGCAGCGCCCCGCGGCGCGCGGCCGCGGCGAGTCGAAAGCTGGCTCCGCTTTGAGAGTGGTAGACGATAAGCAGTGTTCTCATCGCCACGCATCTAACCACAAGGTCAACGATCTGGCCATCCGGGCCCTGTAAGCTATCCACAATTTCTGTGGATAAGTCAGTGGACAGGCCGTGCAACTGAGGCGAGAGAAGCTCCGCCGATGCTGCAAACGGCCAAACCTAGAATTTACTTTAAGTGCCATGCTCGAGTTAAAAATCAATAACTTAGCTATTTTTTTATAGTGTTATTCTACGTGCGGCTTCGCAAACCCCTTAATTTATAGTGTTTGCATCTACCCTGTGCATAAAAATACACGGAAAAGTTAAGAGGCACTGACCTGCGAGGCCGCGTCAGCTTTGAACCCTGGCCTATGCCTAAACGTCCAACAGTGATGAATCCGCTGATTTCTGCGGAAATCGAAGTCGATTGTAGCGGCAGATATGTCCTCTACCTGGAACTCCTGCAGCAGCGATTGATCGATTTTAAAGCTACGTCGATTATTTGAGAAATAGAGTATCCCCTCTTCTCGCAGACAGGCCATAGCTGCGCGCACCAACGCGGGGTGATCGCGCTGCACGTCGAAACTGTCCTCCATCCGCTTGGAATTGGAAAAGGAAGGCGGGTCGAGTAGTACCAAATCCCAGTCAGCTTGCTGGCCCCTTAGCCATGCCAGGCAATCAGCACGCTCGAGTTGATGCGACTGGCCAACAGCGATGCCATTTAGGGCAAAGTTTTTACTCGCCCAGCCAAGATATGCATTCGACATATCAACACTAGTAGTAGAGCGCGCACCGCCCTTCGCCGCATGAACCGATGCCGTGGCTGTGTAGCAAAACAGGTTCAAAAAGTCTCTGTTTTTCGCCTGTTCAGCTAGCCTGAGACGCAGTGGTCGATGGTCTAGAAACAAGCCCGTATCGAGATAATCCTGCAAATTGACCAGCAGACGTGCCTGTCCTTCTGCCACCTCGATGGTTGCTCCTGAGTCTCCCGCCTTTTCATACTGCGAGCGCCCTTTCTGCCGCTGTCGCGTTTTGTAATAGACCTTCTGTTCACCGGCCACTTCCCGCATGGCGGCGCGAATCTCTCCAAGGCGACGAGCCGCGCTATCCGGGTCAACACCGGCAGGAGCCTGATACTCCGCCACATGCCAGGCGTTTTCGTAGCGGTCGACAGCCACCGCGTATTCGGGCATATCAGCATCGTAGACGCGATAGCAACTGACCTGCTCTCGTCGCGCCCAGCGCTCTACCTGCTTGAGATTCTTGCGCATTCGATTGACGAACATCTGCGCGCCTTCCGTCAGCTCTGCATCGGCTTCGACGTCAGGGCCTGGCACGGCAATTTCCTCTGGTTTTACGTGTCGCAAGCGCTCGCTTTCTTCGAGCTGAAACAGCAGCAATACGCTCGCTAACGGGCCATTAAAGAGTGAATACTGACGATGGCTGCGTATAGCCATCGCCTTACCCAGGCCTTTATCACCTGTAAAAACAGCCGCATGCCAACCGCCAAACTCGCTCAACAACACCTCACCCAAGAGGCGATACAGCTCTGGGAGTTCACTGCGTTCACCAAGACGCTCGCCATAGGGTGGATTAGTGATCACCAGCCCGAATGGCAGCGGCTTATGCGTGGGCTTCTTTAAGGCTTCCAGCGGCTTGCACACCACCCGCACCCGGTCCTCAAGCCCGGCTCGTTCGATATTGGCACGTGCTTTATGGATCACCCGTTTATCGGCGTCGTAACCGCGTATTTCAGGCAACTCGCGCGCGAGGCCCTTTTCTGCGCGGCCCTGCGCGTCTTTGAGAATAGCCTGCCACTGACTCGGGTTATGCCAGGTCTGGCGTTCGAATCCCCAGTGCTTGCGGTTCAGTCCAGGCGCCATGTCAGCCACCATCAGCGCAGCTTCAATCAATAGGGTGCCAGAACCACACATCGGGTCGACCAGCGCCCCACCCCGACTCGCTATGCCGGGCCAGTCTGCGCGTAATAACAACGCGGCAGCCAAATTCTCTTTCAGCGGGGCGCCGCCGGCCTGTTGACGGTAACCGCGCTGATGCAAACTCTCTCCAGCCACATCAAGTGCCGCCGTCACGCGCCCTTTGCGCATTCTGACCTGAAATCTGACGTCCGCATGCCGCCGCGCCACCTCAGGGCGCGCTCGGCCAATATCGCGGAATCGATCAACAATGGCATCCTTGACCAACTGCGCGCCGAACTGCGTATTGCGAATCGCGCGACTACGTCCCTGAAAGTCCACTACGAAACTGCAGCCCAGTGGCAGCACATCCTCCCAAGGCAGTTCTCGCAGCGCCTGCAGACGGTTATCGTCCTCGCCGGCAGAGATGTCACCTATATTCAATAGAACCCGGTTAGCCAGCCTTGACCACAGGCAGACGCGATAGGCGACGGCGAGGGGCCCTGCGAAATAGCAGCCTGCCACCGTCTCCTTTACCGTCAGCGCGCCTAGCTGTTCCAACTCCTGAAACAGGAGGCTTTCCAGCCCGCGCGGGCAGCTAGCAAACCAATTATCGCTTTTCATGGTGCGGCACTATAAAGGGTTTCGTGCTTATAACAAATTGATAGTCGACTCCGAGCCATCGCTTTGGTTAGATAAATCCATAGTGGTCAGGAGACGAGAATGAGAAGACAGAAGCGAGATATGAATGACCGAGCGTTTCACCGGGGTTATCAGGCCGGATTAGACGGCAAGTCCCTGGAGAGTTGTCCCCACGAAGCCGCCCAGGCCCGCCAGTTCTGGATATCCGGGTGGCGTGAAGGGCGCAGTGACAACTGGGATGGCTACACCGGTGTATCGGGCGTTCACTTGCAGGAACAGCAGTAACCCCCCTTATTTTCCGACAATCAATGCAGACTGCTCTGGGCCAGATCCAGCAGCTCTCGGTTTGCGACTGCAAACATCGCAAAATCGGGCGATGGCACGCTGTGCAGCTCTGCCAGCATAGAACGCCAGCGTCTCAGCAACGGTTCTTCCTGTTGCATCCAGCGCTCTATGCATAATCCTGCATCGCGCTGTTCACAAATGTGCTTCAGAGCACCCACTGCGAGGGATCGCTGCTGCCATTCAAGATCTTCCAGGTAAGTGTCCCGGGCCAAAGCCTGCCACTCATTCTCCACCTTGATATCGGTAATGAGGCCGGCAAACCAGTCGAGCTCTAACTCCTCGCCCAGCATGAAGAACAGCTCTGCGACTTCCATTGCGGTCGCGTCGATATCGCGCGCTGCTTCGAGAATACCCATCGCTGCATAAAGGTAACGGCTGCCAGCAATAAACTGGGCCAGTTCGCTGCTCACATTCTGGTCCACCAAATTCTGGTAGCTCTGTCGCACCTCCTCTGCTGCCCTGCCGCCCAGCAGTCCGGGTAGTGCCGACTCCAGCTCGGCAACACCCGGCTGGAACTCAGCGATCGCCTGAGTTGGGTCTAGCTCATGCCGGCGATTGCGCAGCAGCCAACGGCTGGCGCGTCGGGCAAGGCGTACCATCTCAGCCATTACCTGCATTTGCACAGCGGTATCGACCTCGTGATCGAGCTCTTCGATGGCTTGCCATTGATTGTTGAGTCCGAAAATATCGCGGGTGGTCACGTAAGCCGCCGCAATCTCGGGTATTGAAGTACCGGTAGACCCCGCCAAGCGTCCTATGAAACTCACACCCACGCGATTCACCAGATCGTTGGCTATCTGGGTGGCGATGATCTCGCGGCGCAATCCATGGGCATACACCTCTTCGCCATACTCCTCCAGCAAGCGCGGCGGGAAAGCACCCTCAATCGCTTGCGACAGATAACTGTCATCGACGATCGTCGAATCGCCGAGCTCTTCCTTGAGTATGCCCTTTCTGTAGGAAATCAGGACCGACAGCTCTGGGCGGGTTAAACCACCGCCTTGACTGCGCCGGTCTATCAGTTCCTCGTCGGAGGGCAGAAATTCAAGCTCGCGATTAAGTCTGCCCTGCTCCTCCAGCCGATCGATAATCCGCATATATTCGCCGATACGATGTGCCGACTCGCTCTCGGCCAGACTAATGGCCTGTGCCTGGCGATAATTGTTTTCCAGCACCAGTTCCGAAACGCTGTCGGTCATATCTTCCAGCAATCGATTCCGATGCTTCGCTGTTAGGTCGCCCCGCGCAACCACCGCATTCAATAGAATCTTGATGTTGACCTCGTGGTCCGAGCAGTCCACCCCGGCGGCATTATCAATGAAATCGGTATTGCAGCGTCCACCGTTGGCCGCATACTCCACGCGTCCGAGTTGGGTAAGACCCAAATTGCCACCCTCGCCCACTACTTTGCAGCGCAACTGACCACCGTTGACCCTAACGCCATCATTGGCCTTATCGCCCACTGCGGCGTGCTGCTCAGATTCCGATTTCACATAGGTACCGATACCGCCATTCCAGAGCAGGTCGACGGGTGCAGTCAGTAATGCGGTGATGAGCTCGTTCGGTGGTAACGCCTGCGCTTCGATACCGAAGCGTTCCTGCATCTGCGGGGAAATGGGAATGGACTTGGACGAGCGCTTGAAGATACCGCCACCCTCGGAAATAAGCTCTGCGCTGTAATCTTCCCAACTTGATCGATCCAGATTGAACAGCCGTTTGCGCTCATGAAAACTAGCCGCCGCATCAGGATTGGGATCGACAAAAATGTGCAAGTGGTTGAACGCTGCCACTAGTTGTGTGTGTTCGGACAACAACATTCCGTTGCCGAACACGTCTCCGGCCATGTCACCGATACCGATGGCGGTGAAGTCCTCCTCCTGAATATTTACACCCATTTCACGGAAGTGCCGCTGCACGGAAACCCAGGCCCCGCGGGCCGTGATTCCCATCTTCTTGTGGTCGTAGCCAACGCTGCCCCCGGACGCAAACGCATCCCCGAGCCAAAAGTTGTAACGCGAAGATATCTCATTGGCGATATCGGAGAAGGTAGCGGTGCCCTTGTCGGCCGCTACCACCAGATAGGTGTCATCCGCATCCTTTCGAACCACCTGTTCCGGCGGCACAACCTCGCCGTCAAGCAGATTATCGGTAATATCCAGCAAGCCCTGGATAAACAATCTGTAGCAGGCTATTCCCTCTTCCTGCAGTTGTTCTCGAGTCGCGTTGGCGAGCTGACGCTTGGCGACAAAGCCTCCCTTGGCACCGACCGGTACAATAACCGCGTTCTTGACCTGCTGGGCCTTTACCAGGCCCAGCACTTCGGTGCGAAAATCTTCGTGTCGATCAGACCAACGCAATCCGCCGCGTGCCACCTTACCACCCCGCAGGTGCACACCTTCCACCATGGGTGAGTACACAAAAATCTCGTAAGCGGGCCGCGGCAGCGGCATCTCGGGAATACGCTCCGGCTCCATTTTGAAGGAAAAGTAAGGCCGTCTTTGCCCGTCGGCATCGGTTTGGAAAAAGTTGGTGCGCAGGGTTGCCATTATGAGCGCAAAATACTGACGTATGATCCGGTCCTGACCCAGGTTCTCCACGTTCTCCAGTTCAGCGATAACACGTGCGTGAACCTCTTGTTCTCTTTGCTGCCGCCACTGTTCATCACCCTCGAAGCCGGGGTCAAAGCGTGTCAAAAACAATTCGACGATGGAGCCGGTAATATGCAGGTGCTCAGCCAAAGTTTCGGCGATGTACTCGACACTAAAACCAAAATTGATCTGTTTAAGATACTTTGCATAGGCGCGAAGCAGCGCGATCTCGCGCCAGTTCATTTGCGTGCCCAGCAAGAGCCGGTTGAAGGAATCGCTCTCCGCCTCACCAAACCAAATGCGCTCGAAAGCGTCGGTGAACTCGTCGCGCACTTTCTCTAACTCGATCTCACCGCCGAGCGAATAGTGCAGACTGAAATCCTGTATCCAGGTAATCGCTCCCTCTTTATCGCGCACACCATAAGGCGTTTCGGCGACAACTCGCAGACCAAGGTTCTCCAATACCGGAAGCACATCGGACAGTGGCAGCGACTTGTGCTGTCGAAACAGGCGGAAGCGCAGATGGTCTTCCTCTTCATCGACCAGCCGATAAAAGCTCATCTCCAGCTCCTGGCCGCGTTCCAGATTTAAAATGCGGCCCAGGTCCATTACGGCGACCCTGGGATCAAACTCATCACGGTAGCCCGCTGGGAAACCGCCCCCATAGCGAGCCGCGTACTCTGCTCCTGCCTCCTCTCCGTGCTCCTCAATGAGGCGCTCGCGCAAGCGGTCTTCCCAGCTTTGAGTGGTATCAACAATTGCCTGCTCCAGTTCCTCCAGGTCGTATTCCAAGGGCTTACTGGGGTCGAGCAGAATAACGAAGTGTATGCGTACCAGTACGGATTCCGAGAAGTAGGTCGTGAACTCGCTTTCCTCTGCACCGAACGCATCACACAGCATGTTTTGTATATTGATGCGCTTTTCAGTGGTGTAACGATCTCTAGGCATGTAAACGAGACAGTTGAAAAACTTTCTATGCGTGTCCGTCCTGGCGAACAATCTCACCTGACGGCGTTCCTGAAGTTGGTTCACCGCTGTGGACATGCGGTATAGCGAATCAACTTCGGCTTGGAATAACTCATCGCGCGGGAACATTTCTAATACCCGCACCAATTCCCGGCCTTCGTGATTGGTCATATCGAGCCCGGTCTTCTCAATCACCCCGGCCACCTTGTGTCGCACGATCGGGATTAAGCTTGGGCTCTGGGAGTAAACGGAGAAGGTATACAGACCCATAAAGCGATGCTGCAGGATCAGATTGCCGCTTTCGTCAAACTGATTAACCTCAATGTAATCCGGATAAGCAAAACGGTGCACACGCGAGCGAATACGGGACTTCGAAAACGTCAGCTGCCGTTCAAGCAACAGTTCTGGATCGGCCTTTACCGCCTGCAGGTCCCTGGCGAGATCGCGCTGGCCACTGGTTCCGCGCTCACGCAATAAACCCAGGTGGGTTTCGTCTATGTCGATGACTGTAGGATCGTCGCCGGAATGCTGCACGCCCAGGCATTGATATCCCAGCAAGGTTATGTGATTGCGGTCGAGCCACTCGAGGAACTCGCCATTTTCTTCTCTTTGGGCTGAGTCCACCAGTTTGTCGGCTTTGACCACAGCGATGACTTCCGCCAGCTTTTCTCGCATGGCAGGGAAATCTTCTACGACGCAATCGACCTCAGCAAGAATCTCATCGAGGGCAAGTTTTATCTCGGCCGTCTCGGTATCGTCAGTGCGACGATCGATTTCAAAGTAGATCAAGCTTACAGATTCACCGGCATCAGGATCGAGCACGCTGATGTCGCCTTCATCGCCGCGTTGCAGCGAGAAGTTCTGCCCATGTAATTTATGAATGTTCGCATTGCGGCGATTCAGCTCGCCGCGCGCCGAGTCAAGCAGGAATGGCATATCCCGAGATATGATAACGACGACCGTGTGGTTGCTCTCCCAGCCGTGCTTCTCCAGGTCTGGATTGAATATCCGGATACGCGCCGCCCCACCGTCCCAACTTTGCAAGCCGCGGAAAGCGCCATAGATAAACCCATAGAGATCATCGACCTGGGTATTACGAAGATCCTCCGCAGGAAAACCCCTATAGAATGCCTTGGCAAGAGCATCCACCTGTAGGGCGTGATGCGCCTCCGCGCTGCTGGCAATCAATTGCTGCAGTTCGTGGAGTAACTTGCCCTTCCCCTTTTCCCAGCTCATAACAATCCCCTGGAACCTCACATGCTAAGAATAGTCTATTTGGTTACAATTCTGCGCTCGAATCAGCGGCCAATGGTAAAGGAGATATCCAGGCGTGCACAGGCAACAAATTACCGCTCTTGGAGAGTGGCTTCAGCAACAGATTATCGGTCAGGCACACCTTGTCCAACGGCTACTCATCGCACTACTCGCGGACGGCCACCTATTGGTTGAGGGCGCTCCCGGGCTCGCCAAGACTCGTGCCATCAAATCTTTGTCCGATGGCATCGAAGGTGATTTTCACAGAATTCAGTTCACACCGGATCTGCTACCCGGCGATGTCACTGGCACGGAGATCTATCGTCCACAACAGGGTAGCTTTCATTTTCAACAAGGCCCGGTGTTCAACAACCTGATTCTTGCGGATGAAATCAATCGCGCACCCGCCAAAGTCCAGTCGGCACTATTGGAGGCTATGGCGGAGCGCCAGGTGAGCGTTGGCAGTGAGACATACCCCCTGCCGGAACTATTCCTGGTAATGGCTACGCAAAACCCGATCGAACAGGAAGGCACCTATCCGCTACCCGAAGCCCAGCTTGACCGCTTTCTACTGCATGTGAATGTGCAGTATCCCGACCGCGATGCCGAAAGAGATATATTGCGCCTCACTCGCAATGAAGACAGTGGCGAATCCGCTTCGGTGCCGTCAGCGCTGCCGCAGGCTTCCATATTTGCGGCTCGTAAGGATGTACTGCAGTTACATATGGCCGATGCCGTCGAGCAGTACATTGTCGATTTGATCGTCGCCACGCGCAGCCCGGCAGCCTACTCCGCTGAGTTAGCCAGCTGGCTCGAATTTGGGGGCAGCCCCCGTGCAACCATAGCTCTGGATCGATGCGCACGTGCCAATGCCTGGTTGCAGGGCAGAGATTTCGTCTCACCGGATGATGTACAGGCCGTCGCCGCCGACGTACTGCGACACCGCCTGATATTGAGTTTCGAGGCTGAAGCCAACGGCATTACCGCCGATAAGGTCATAGCCACACTATTGGACCAGGCCGCCGTCGCCTGATATGCAGGGACCCGCCAATACCCGGCCAGCAAACGGCGCCTACTGCGATCTTCAAAAGCTAATCGATTGCCGGCACGCTGCGGGCAAATTACAGCTTGCGCAAAGACGCAAAGCGCTAAGCTTGCTCGCGGGCCCCAACAAGACCAATTTTCGTGGCCGCGGCATCGAATTCGAAGAGGTGCGGGCCTATCAGCCCGGTGACGATATACGAACCATCGACTGGCGAGTCACTGCTCGCACCGGCACTGCGCATACCAAGATGTTCCGCGAAGAGCGTGAGCGCCCGGTACTCGTCTGCGTGGATCAGCGCTCCAACATGTTCTTCGGTAGCCGCAACTGCTGTAAATCAGTTCTGGCAGCAGAGCTCAGCGCTTTGCTCACCTGGGCCGCTCTGGAGAACGGAGATCGCATTGGTGGACTGGTACTGGGAATCAATGGGCATAGCGAAACCCGTCCCAGACGCAGCCGACGCTCGGTGCTGGGCTTGTTGAACCAGATCACTGAAATGAATCACGCTCTACCAGGTACTGATCACGAGCGAGAGACTGACTTCAACACGCTGCTACTGGAGCTGCGCCGTGTGGCAAGGCCCGGCAGCTCACTGTTTATCGTCAGCGATTTCGATGGCGCGTTGGAGCAGGTTGCACTGGAGAGCATCTATCAATTATCGCGACACATGCAGATCACTGCGCTGCATTGCTCCGATCTTCTGGAACAGCAACTGCCCGACGCGGGTCGCTACACTGTAACCGATGGGAGCTCCAGAGCGCGACTTGAAACCGGCGTCGCCGATATTCGCGAACGCTTCAGTGACGAATTCGATCGCCGCTTCTTCGAATTACGTGACCACTATGGGAGATTGGGGATTCCTGTGATCCGCGCCACTACCGCGGATGCGCCATTGGGTTTGCTGCAGTCCTATTTTGGCGAAGAGCGGGGCCAGCAATGACGCCATCTGATCCGCTCGCACAACTGCGAGATATTCATGTACCTGACGCTATTGGCAGCTGGCCACCGGCACCAGGCTGGTGGTTACTGGCTATAGCAATCCTGTTTGCCCTGTTTATGCTGCTGCGGTGGTTATGGCGGTATTATGACGCGCGGGCTTATCGTCGAGAAGCGCTGCGCAATCTCAATGAGGCTCACGAAGACTGGCTGGAGTCAGGACAAACCGCTCCCTATTTCAGTGCTGTGAACGAGCTTCTCAAGCGCGTAGCCATGCAGACCTATGGCCGGCAGCGCGTGGCGTCACTTTCCGGAGCCCGGTGGCTCGCCTTTCTTGATAGAACGGCGCATCGCTTGCCCCATGAATTCAGCGCAACCGACATGGATATTGCGCTGTATAGTCGCGATGATACGGCCACAAAGCCCGACGTCGTCAACCTTCTCGCACGTGAGTGGATCAAGCATCACAGGAGCGATGCGTGTTAGAACTGCTTTGGCCATTCGCTCTGCTGCTGTTACCTCTCCCCCTACTGGTATGGCGATTAGTTCCCGCCAGCAATAACGTCGAAGAAGCCGCGCTGCGTGCGCCTTTTTTTCAAGCCTGGCAGCAGCTCGAATCCTATAGTCAAGGCGGACGAACGCACTCGTCGCTGTGGCCGGTCCTCTTGCTGTCGATCGCATGGATCGGCCTGGTGTTGGGCTTGGCCCGTCCTACCTGGATAGGGGAGCCGATCAATCTGCCAGCCAGTGGCCGCGACCTACTGGTTGCCGTGGATATCTCCGGCTCCATGCAAGTTGAAGATATGCAAGTGGGTCAGAACAAGCTGCGCAGGGTAGACGCTGTAAAACAGGTAGTTGGCGACTTTATCGAACGCCGTCGCGGCGACCGGATTGGGCTAATTTTGTTTGGAACTAATGCGTATCTGCAGGCCCCGCTCACTTTCGACACCCGTACAGTGAATCAATTCTTGCAGGAGGCACAGCTGGGTTTTGCCGGGCGCGATACTGCCATTGGCGATGCCATTGGACTCAGCGTGAAACGCCTGCGAGATCGGCCCGCAGAAAACCGGGTTCTAATCTTGCTCACCGATGGAGCCAATACCGCCGGTGTCGTCGATCCACTGGATGCTGCGAGCCTGGCGGCCGATCACGGAGTCCGTATTCATACGATCGGCATAGGCGCTGACAGCATGGAAGTTCCGGGACTGTTTGGCAGTAGTTTTGGCGCTCGCAAGGTAAACCCCTCTGCGGATCTGGACGAGCCGAGCCTGCGCGAGATCGCAGAACGTAGCGGTGGACGCTACTTTCGGGCGCGCCACCCGGCCGAGCTCGCGGAAATTTACCAGCTTCTCGATTTACTAGAACCTGTTGATCAGGAGCAGGCCGTGTTTCGTCCGCGACGAAGCCTGTTCCACTGGCCCGTCGGTCTCGGCTTGGCGGCCCTGGGCGTTTTATTGACTGTTCGCTCGAGGCTGAGATGATACCCGGAGTCGACGCGTTCCACTTCCTGCGCCCGCTTTGGTTACTGGCCATACCAGGACTCGCGGCGCTACTGTTTTTATTGTGGCGCTCTCGCAGACAATCGCGGGGCTGGCAAGGTGTGATTGACACTCAGCTACTTCCCCACCTACTGGTCGGACAGCCGAACCAGTCCGGCTTTAATCCGGTGTGGCCAATAGCGGCCTTCGGCCTGCTGGCCATATTGGCGCTGGCGGGACCGGCCTGGGAGAAACTGCCCCAACCCGTTGAACAGTCTGCTGATGCTCTCGTTGTAGTTTACGATTTGAGCATCTCTATGCAAGCGCAAGATACGCAACCTTCACGCCTGATTCGCAGCCGACAAAAACTGCTCGACTTGTTGTCGATGCGTCGCGAGGGAAGCACTGCACTTATTGCCTACGCCGGAGACGAGCATGTCGTCAGCCCGCTGACCGACGACACCCGCACCATCGCGAACCTGCTGCCGGCTCTGGATCCCTCGATAATGCCCGTCCCCGGGAGTCAACCTGCTGCGGGAGTCTGGCGTGCCACCAAGCTCATGGAAGATGCCGGTTTCAGCCAGGGGCACATCCTGTTGCTGACCGACGGCATCCAGGAAAGCGATCGCGACGAGATCCGCGCAGCGCTGGGCGGTGATAACTACCGATTGTCTGTCATGGGGGTCGGCTCAGCACAAGGGGCGCCGATTCCCAGCCGAGACGGGTATTTAAAAGATCGCGAGGGCGGAATTATTATTGCGAAGCTGGATACCGCCCTACTGCGTTCTGTCGCCAATGAAAACGGTGGCGCCTACGTTTCCCTGCGACTGGATGATTCCGACTTGGAGCGACTGCTTGACCCGGCATTATTCGATCCACTGCAACATGTTGACAGCCAGCGCCAGGTGGACCGATGGCATGACATGGGTTATTGGTTACTGCCAATACTGGTTCCGGCTCTCTTGCTGTGTTTTCGCCGCGGCTGGTTACTCCTGGTCTTCATACTGTACCTACCGTTGGAGCAGGTACACGCCTGGGACTGGCGCGACCTGTGGCAAAGCCCGGATCAGCGCGGCGCCGAGTTACTGAATCAAGGTCAGACCGAGGCGGCGGCAAGGGAGTTCGAAAATCGCGATTGGCGGGCCACAGCAAACTATCGAGCCGAGAATTTCGAAGCCGCTGCCGAACAGTTCGCCGGTAGCGATACAGCTTCCGGCTGGTATAACCGGGGCAACAGTCTGGCAAGATCGGGGCAACTGGAAGAAGCTATTGCAGCCTATGATGAAGCACTGGAGCGCCAACCGGGGATGGACGATGCCCTGTTTAATCGCGAGCTTGTGCAGCAACTGTTGAACCAGGAACAGCAACAACAGCAAAACCAGGACGAGCAAAACCAGAGCAGCGATAACTCACAAAATCAGGGGCAACAACAGGGACAACAGGGTCAACAGGAAAACCAACAGCCAGGCGATCAGGATCATCCCCAGCAGGAACAAGGGAGTAAAGATGACTCCCAGCAAGATCCGGGAGAGCAAAACCGCGAGGAACAGGACGGTAGTAACGAGGAGCGTCAATCCAGCGCGGAGCAGCAGCGTGGCGACACGGAAGAAGATACACGTCAACAACCGGGTCAAACCGAAGATACCGAGCAGCGCGAGCGAGAACTGGCCAACGAGCAATGGTTGCGCAGCATACCGGATGATCCAGGCGGTTTGCTGCGGCGCAAGTTTAGGTACGAAAGCCAGCAACGGATAGAAAAAGGAAATCTCGATGAAACTCGCTACTAGAGCGCTGTTGTGCCTATGGCTGCTGATAACCGCATGTCAGTCGCAGGGCGCGATACAAGCCTCGGTCGATCGCAACAGGGTCAGTCTGGGAGATAGCATAACTCTCACACTGCGACCTGATGCTGGCGAAGACCTGGATGACGTCGACTTCTCGGAGCTGGAGGCCTCATTCATCATTGCGGGCACCAGCAGTAACAGTCAGATTCGCTTGTTTAACGGCCAGCGAGAGATCGTCCAGGAGAAGCAGCTAAGCCTATTCCCGCGCCGAGAGGGTATTTTGCGCATACCGGCGCTCGGTGAGCCCGGGGCCAGCAGCAGACCGATTTCCATCATGGTTGAAGAAGCGCCTGTTGCTGCTAATACCGATGAGGATTTGTACGTTGAAGCGGGGGTCAATCGTGAAACGACCTGGGTTCAGGGGCAGTTGGTCTACACCTTTCGCTTATTCCAGGCGCTCGATCTTGAGGAGCGCCCCAAGTTAACACCGTTGGTATTGGATAACGCCAGCATCGAGGAGCTTGAGACTAAGAGCTTTCAACGCCAGATTAAGGGGCGCAGTTTTCTCGTCACGGAACTGCGCTATGCCATATTCCCAGAGCGCAGCGGCCAACTGGAAATTCCTTCACTAACTTTGAGCGCGCGCGTTCGCGACCCAAGCCAGTCAAGATTCACGCTGGGAAAACGAGGCATTCTGGTACGTCGTGAAACTCCCGCGCTCACCGTTGAAGTGAAGCCCGTGCCGGCCGCTTATCCAGATGCCACCTGGCTTCCGCTAGAAAAACTGGATATTGAGGAGAGCTGGTCAGCCGACCCTCGTAGCTTGAAACCCGGCGATTCGATCACCCGCACCATCACCTTGCGCGGGAAAGGACTGGCGGGAGAACAACTGCCTGCTATAGACATGCCAGCGGGAGCGGACCTGAAGGTGTATATGGACCAACCTCGAACCGAGACACTGCGCGATGACGCTGGCCTAACGGGACTGGGCATCAGCAGTGCGGCAATCCTGGTAACAGCTGCGGGTCGACAGGAGCTACCCGCGATTCGCATTCCCTGGTGGGACATGAATGCGGGACGTCTGCGCTATGCTGAGCTGCCAGCCACGACCCTCCAGGTCGCTCCTACGACCGTGCCAATTGGCAGCGACGCGACCACAGAGCCCGCGACGACCGATACACCATTCGCAGCACCTTCCAATCGTCCAAGCGGTCGCACCGAGCACACCTGGATGTGGGTCAGCGCGGGACTATTGCTGGCCTGGCTGACGACTTTGTTGGGCTGGATGCAAAGCCGACGCTCGACTCGACCGTCAATCAAGCCAGAGCCACTCCGGCATGACTCGTCGAAGGCGCTTAAGTCTCTTCTGTCGAACTGCAAGCGAGGCGACGCCGTTGCGGCCAGGGAAGACCTGAGGGCATGGGCACAAGCGTTTTTTCAATTGGACAGCAAACCAAGCCTTGACGAACTAACGGCGCTTTCTAGAAGCGCTGAGCTAAGACAGGAAATTGAGGAGCTGGACCAGGCTTTGTTCCGCGACGCCGAGCGCACATGGAACGGCACCGCGCTGGGAAACCTTTTAACGAAACTCCAGAAAATCGGCCCCCAGACACTGTCGTCTGACGCGCGCCTGGAACCATTGAACTAAGCCTCTGCGAGAGATTTAGTCACGACCTCGTAAACATCCTTGGATAGATTTGGCAGTGCGGCTAGTCGCTCAAGGGTGTTGCGCATCTGCTCGCTACGCTCGCCATAACGGCGCCAGCGCGTTAAAGGTGTCAGCAGGCGAGAGGCGATCTGGGGATTGAGCTTGTTCAGATCGGTTACAACCTCAGCGAGTAACTCGTAGCCAGCACCATCAGCGCGGTGAAAATTCACCGGATTCGCACTACAAAAGGCACCTATCAGAGATCGAACCTTATTGGGATTTCGCAGCGAGAACGCCGGATGGGACATCAAATCCTGCACCCGCTCCAAATTCCCCGGCTGTAAACACATGGCTTGAACCTGAAACCACTGATTCACCACCAGAGGCTCATGCTGCCAGCTCTCGTAGAAGGCTTCGAGCACTGATTCACGATGCTCTGCATCTGCACAGTTGACGACCGTAACCAGCGCTGCCTGTCGATCTGTCATATTGCTGGCATCATGAAACTGACGCAAAGCCAGCTCGACACCTGAGTCCCCGTGCAGCGCCAAGTAGGCAAGACAGGCATTGCGAAAACTTCGACGCCCAATCTGCCCAGCACTGGGGTCATACGCTGCGGTTTCATGAAGCTCGTGATAGCGCTCTTCCAACTGAGTTTCGCAATGAGCGGCGAGTGCGTGACGCACCCGCTGTCGACCGCGATGGATGGCATCAACATCTACCACCTGGGCCAGATCAGCGAGATAGTTTTCCGTGGGTAAGCGCCAGATCTCAGCGACCATGGCCGGATCGAGCTGCGCATCCGCCAAAGTCGATGCAAATGCTTCCAGCATCTGCGCATCAGCGTCTATCTGCTGGTCCTGGCATTCCTGGATGACCGCGGTCGCCAACTGTTGGCTGGCATCCCATCGGCAAAAACCATCTTCATCGTGCGCCATGAGAAATGCTAACTGTGCACGGCTGTAGTCGTAGTGAAGCCGCACCGGCGCCGAGAAGCTGCGTAACAGTGAGGGCACCGGACGCTCGGGTAAACCCGTAAAGCATATCGATTGCTGTTCGTTACAGATCTCCAGCACCATGGAAGTGTTATCGTCTGTTTCTGTGTCCGGCTCCTGACCGTCAATGCGTAAGGGCAGCGCTCCGGCTTCGCCAAGCAGGCCTACTTCCACCGGGATAACAAAGGGCGCCTTGTCGGGCTGGCCCGGAGTGGGCCCACACGACTGCCGAAAATGCAGTGTATAGCTTCCGCCCTCTTCCCACTCGTCGCTCACCTCCAGACGAGGCGTGCCCGCCTGACTGTACCAGCGTCGAAATTGCGTGAGATCTTTGCCGCTGGCGTCTTCCATCGCCCGGACAAAGTCGTCGCAGGTAACCGCCTGACCATCATGCCTGGAAAAATAGAGATCTGAGCCCTTGCGAAAGGCTTCTGGGCCTAACAGGGTGCGAATCATCCTCACAACTTCGGCACCCTTCTCATAAATCGTCACCGTGTAGAAGTTGGAGATTTCGATAAACGAATCAGGCCTAACGGGATGCGCCATCGGGCCGCCATCTTCAGCGAACTGCACGGTGCGCAGCATGGATACATCTTCAATGCGCTTTACTGCGCGCGAGCCCATGTCCGCTGAAAACTCGGCGTCCCGGTAAACGGTAAATCCTTCCTTTAGACTTAGCTGGAACCAATCGCGACAGGTTACGCGGTTTCCAGACCAGTTATGAAAATACTCATGGGCAACGACCGCCTCTACTCGCTGAAATGCAAGATCGGTCGTCGTATCGGGGTGCGCCAGCACACAGGAGGTATTAAAAATATTGAGGCTCTTGTTCTCCATGGCCCCCATGTTAAAGTCATCGACTGCGACAATATTGAAGAGATCGAGATCATACTCGCGACCAAACACCTCTTCGTCCCAGCGCATCGAATTCTTTAAAGCAGTCATGGCATGTGCGCACTTGTCGACGTCTTTCTCCTCGACAAATATCCTTAGATCCACCGTGCGCCCGCTGCAGGTCTTAAATGTGTCCTCAACCAGCGACAGATTGCCTGCGACCAAAGCGAACAAATAGCTGGGTTTTGGGAAGGGATCTTCCCACAGGGTCCAGTGCCGATCGCCCTCAGCCCCTGCCTCTACCAGATTTCCGTTGCTCAATAGCACCGGGTATTTCTTATACTCCGCTTCTACCCGAACAGAAAATACGGACATAACATCGGGCCGATCAAGAAAATAGGTAATCTTGCGAAAGCCTTCCGCCTCACACTGGGTACAGAACATCGTCCGAGACTTGTAAAGACCTTCCAGCGCAGTATTGTCCTGCGGCCGGATACGCGTGACGCAGCGCAATTCGAATCGGTCCGGGCAATCGTGTATTCGCAGCGTATCGCTACTGACTTCGTACTGCTCACCAGTCAGCACTTGCTCATCCAAACAAAGCTCGAGTAACTCAAGCTCCTGCCCATGCAACTCTAGCGCCGCTACGTCTTCATTTTCTGGATTGCGCCGAATAGAGAGTCGACTCTCAACCAGAGCATGATCTTCGTGCAGATCGAAGTCCAAATGGGTCTTTTCGATTAGCCAATCAGGCGGACGGTAGTCTTTAAGATAAATCGTACTCGGCTGCGCATCCCGCATCGCGCTACTCCTTTCGCTACGCCACAGAAAGGCGGATATTGTAACCGCCATACTTGCGCATATTGATCACGCCCGAATCAAAGATCAGATACTGGCCCTTAATTCCCCTTAAGCGACCCTTTACCTCTCCATTCTTATCCAGGTTATGCGAAACCACTTTCACTGGGTATTCCTCGACCGGATAGTCTATGGCCACGGTAGTTCCGTCAGTAATCGGCTGTATTGCCTGCAAGCCGTGCTGCTCCTGCAAACCTTCAATATCATGGGCGCACTCGTTGAACAGACGATCTCTTTCGGCGGCAAGGTCAAGCGGCTCCGCCTCGCCCTTGAGCATGGCCCGCCAGTTGGTCTTGTCAGCGATATGCTGTTTGAAAACAGTCTCCACCAGGCCTGAGATCAATCGGCTGGAGACCTGATATATCGGCAATGCCTGTATCGCTCCCTGATCCATCCAGCGGGTTGGCACCTGGCTGTGACGTGTGATTCCCACCTTTACGCCCGAGGTGTTCGATAGATACACCACGTGATCGATCATGCAGTTCTCTTCACCCCACTGCGGCTCGCGGCAGGTGCCCGCGTCGTAATGGCACTTCTCCGGACTGACAATACAGCTGTCACACTGAGCGAGACGAGAAAAGCAGGGATAGCAATAACCCTGGTTAAAACTCTTCTTGGTCTTACGGTCACAGGCAACGCAGTTAATCGCGCCGTCGTACTCGAGCAGTAACTGTTCGCCGATCAAGGCATTCATATCTACCAGCTCTTCACCCAATGGTAATTGATACCCCACCGGATCGCCGAGCTGTGTCACCATTTTGCGTACCTTGCCGGCGACACTCATTCGCTTGCCTCCTCAGTATCTGCCCAGCGCAGCGGCGCGGACTCATCCCGATTCTTCTGTGGAGCTTTGCGCCCCTTATCAATAAAACCTACCCGCTCTCGCTCAGGTAAGTGCTTCTGCTCATAGGCAATCACCGCCTGCATACAATGTTCACGCTGCTCGTCGTTCAATGGCCGACCATCCGGCCAGCGACCGGTCTCCAACGCTTTTCGAAAAGCGCTGAGCAATTCTGGCGTCAGTTGATCTAGCAGATCTTCGTATTTCAAGTTGCACCTCTGGTGAGACGTTTCACAGCGCCCAGCGCCGCGCCAAGGGCAAGGCCGATCACCAAACCACCCAGATGAGCCGCGTTGGCGATACTGCCGAAGCCGAGTATTTCCGTCGGGGCTATCATACAGAAAATTAGCCAGCCGACCATGAACCACATGATACCCGGCGTTATCGACACACCGTCCGCTGGCCGCAGCTGATTGTAGACCCAGGTAAACCCCAGCAGCGCATAGACGACGCCGGACATACCGCCAAACAGTGAGGGACCGCTGTACAGAAACTGCGCAGTATTGGAGCCGACGCCCGCTAGAAGCACCAATCCCAGCAATACTGCAGTGCCGAGGCGACGCTCTATCAGCGCCCCTACTTCCCACGTCCACAGACAATTGAACGCGATGTGCAGCCAGCCAAAATGAAGGAATATCGGCGTTACAAGCCGCCAGTACTGCCCCTCATGCGCCTGAAACACAACCTGACCGCCGACAACACCAAAGTCGCTGTAAGTGACAGCTGCCAACCAACTGATCGGCGCACCGAGATAAATCAGCAGGAAACCGGCGATGCTGAGAGCAATGAGCGCCAATGTCGCAGGCACCTGACGCAGCATCTCTGCAGGGCTGGAAAACTGATGTGGCATTTCAGGAACTACCGCTAACGGTTCTATTCAACGAGCGAGTTGCTCCAGCGTAGCTTATCGCGACAGCTTGCGTAGAAACTGTGCCCCTGCGGGTGGATGAGTATGAGCCGGTGCGGCTTTTTGTAGATATGCACGGAATCGCCGGGGCGCGCCGTCATATTAACCTGACCATCGCAGGTAACCGGGGGATGGATACTGTTGCCTTCGCCAATATCTATCCTGATACGACTATTCCCATCGACGGCGATAGGCCGCGAACTGAGTGTATGCGGAAACATGGGGACCAACACCACAGCATCTAACGCCGGGTGCATGATAGGCCCGCCACCCGACAAGGAGTAAGCGGTTGAACCCGTGGGCGTCGACACAATCAATCCATCGGCGCGCTGCCGATAGACGAAGGTGTCATCAATATGCAGATCGAACTCGATCATCTGCGCGGAGGTGCCAGAGTTAACAACCACATCATTCAGTGCATCGGCGCGACCAACGATCTCCCCGTCGCGTACCACTTCCACGTCGAGTAGAAATCGCAGTTCGCTCTCGTACTCGCCGTCCAGCACTTCTGCAACGCGGGTGTCGATTTCATCCGGCGATATGTCTGTCAGAAAGCCCAAGCGCCCCCTGTTAACCCCCAGCACGGGCGTGTCGTGTTTGGCCATCGTGCGAGCAGCACTGAGCATACTGCCGTCGCCGCCGACCACAATCACCAGGTCGCAGCTCTCACCAATTTCGTCGCGCCCGGCCTCGCGCACACCCTCTTCTTCCAGCAACTTCGCCAGGCGTGGCTCAACCAGAACTTCAAGATCACGACCGCGTAACAGTGACAGCAAACGCTGTAGCGTTTCCAGCGAGCTTTCGTGCTGACCTCGGCCGATAAGGCCTATATTTCTAAAAGACTGCGTCATGGGACTAGTATAAAGAAAAAACCCACGCATAGGCGTGGGTTTTATTCAGCAAACGACAAGTTTTAGAAGCGGTAGGTAAAGTCCACACTCCACTCCACACCCGGCTTGAAATCCTCATAGAGGAGTCCGCCCTGGGTCCACTTTACTTTCTCGTCAAGTATATTCTCCGCCTTCAAGGCCACCTCAAACTCCCCATCCTGCCCTGCAAAGCCGTCCTGGAAATTGTATTTGAAGGTGAAATCCAGTTGCCCGCGCTCGTCTTCGATAATATCCGGCGCGTTACGTTCGCCAACCAGAACGATTCGCTCACCCGTGTAGTTATAGGCAAGAGAACCCTTGATTCCTAGATAATCGCTCTCGTAGGACAGTACTAGATTGCCCAACCAGTCCGACTGTCCGGTCAGTTCACGCTCGTTGGAGAACAGGGGCGCCAACTTACGACCGCCAGTCAATGGAACGTCATCTGCGGTTTCTCCATCGCCTAATAAGGTGACCTCAGAATCGATATAAGAAACATTGAATCCCAGGGTGAAGTCGTTCCAGTGAGTGCCCAGGTCAAACCAGTCACCGAAGTAAAGGTCCTTACGCAGCTCATACTCAATACCCTCGAGTTCCGCCTCATCGGCATTGAACCAGGTAAAGATATCGTTCTGAGCCAACACCTTGCCCACTTCGATGGGATCCTCGAACTCTTTGTAGAATACACCTAGCGACATACTGTCGGCAGCGCCGAAATACCACTCCCAGCGCGCGTCGTAGTTGGTCAGCTCCGCCTGCTCCAGGAACACGTTACCGCGATAGAGGTTGCCGTCATCCGGGTTGCGGATCGTGCTGCCCGTGATTTCCAACAGGCTGGGCCGGTTAACCGTCTCCGAATATGCCACCCGTATCTGCATGTCCTCGACAACTTCGAAAGTGACCGAAGCTGCTGGCAGCGTGTCTTCATACTCTTGCTGTACGAAGTTGCTGGAACCGGGATCGGTGTTACCACCCCAGGCGTCGGCTTCAAGGTCGGTATCCTCCTCGCGCACGCCCGCCTGAATCCTCAAGCGCGGTGTTACCTGTGCATCAAGCGCAATGTAATAGCCATCAACCTGCTCTTCTGAGGACGCAAACGGGAAGATGCCAGAAGCGTTTGCCGCACCCGAGGTAAAATCACGCGCATCCAATGCGCCCGACTGCCAGTTTGGGATATCAAATAGCTGCGACGGCGTCTGTAGTGACACCCAATCTTCAGCCTGCGGCGTCAGGTCGAAGCGGAACGTGCGCTCCGTGACATCGCGCGTGCGCTCGTAGGACGATGCACCGGCCTTGAATGTGACATCCATATCGCCAACAAAGAACGGCACTTCGAAATCAAAGCCAAAATCCTCAATATCGTCATCCTGCTTGCTGTATACCCGGTCAGGCGCCTGATATACGTCGCGCAGATCACCAGCCGCCTGCCGGTTCGGAGTGACGATTTCCTGCAAGCCATCACGGTTGTCCGCATACGTATAGAAGCGCGTATCTGGTGCGTCGCGCTGCGCTTCACCATCGACATAGCGCCAGCGAGCCACCGTTTCGGATGTAACAAATGGCAGATAATGCTCGCCGGACAGCTGATTCGAGCGAATTTCGTTTTCGACCCACTGAATAAAGTAACTCTCTACCGGCGTACCATCGGTCACATCATCTTCGGATGACAAACCTTTGCGCTGCTCAACGATGTCATCGGTCTGGCGCAAAATCATCGAGGTCAATGAGACGAGATGATCGCTATTGATTTCCCAACCCAAGTTGAGAAACCCACTAACTTCAACGGTCTGGGTTGTCGTGAACTCCTGATAGTCAACGGTTTGGTTTGAGCCACCATCGACACCCGTAAATTCATAGCGTCGCATATCCACGTCTTGATTGCGCCACTCGTTAGAGTATTTGCCAGCACCGGTGATACCCAGGGCCATGCCATTATCAAAATCATAGCGATAGCCGAACTCCATCTCGGCATTGCCGTCAAAGTTGAGATCTTTCTCTTTAATATCCCACTTGTTGTAAAAGCTGGCACCATAGGCAGCGCTCAATGGGTATTCCGCCGCTTCAAACTCTTCCGGCGATACGCTGCGCAAGTTTTTTGGAATCTGGCGCGTGCCATCATCCCAACCGGAGTTATCGTCGCCGCCACCGTTGTAGGTCAGACCATCGCCGTCGGTGGACTGCGAATTTCCGCCCGTGCCTACAGAGAGCGTCAGGTAATTATCATCCGGAATGGTCTTGGTACGAATCAGAACGACACCACCGGAGAAGTCGCCGGGATGCTCGGCAGAATAAGTCTTCTGTACTAACAGGTTCGATACCAGGTTATTGGGAACGATATCCAGGGGTACCGTCTTCTGGAACGGCACCGGGCTGGAGATCAGAGAACCATTTAACAGCGTCGACGAGTACCGCTCACCGAGGCCGCGCACATAGACGTACTTTCCTCCGACCAGGCTAAGTCCAGTGACACGCTCCAGCGAGGAGGCGACATCACTGTCGCCCAGTACCGCCATATCTTCAGCGGTCAGTACGTTGGAAATTTCAGAGGTGTCGCGCTTTTCATCAGGGATGAACTCGCCCAGCACGAAAACTTCCTCCAGCTCGGGCGCAACAGCGGGTCCGGCAGAATCATCCTGTGCGCCGACATAGCCAGAACCTGTCGCCAGGGCCGTCGCTACTGCCAGTGCCATCTTGTTTCTTTTCATCATCACGCTACCTGCAAGAATGTGGTTAATTCAAAAAGTTGCGGGGCGGTGAAAACCGCCCCGTTGTCACTCTTACAGTCCAAAGGCCCAGTTACCTTTCCAGTCGTCGACATCAGAGCCGACGGTGCCAGTATTTTCGAAGAACCCATCGTTCGGCAGGTCAGACGCCGGCAGCGATGAACCATCCTGACTGACGTTGGCGCCATCCAGGTAGCTCTGCAGCTCCGGGTTATCTCCATCCACCACTTCGGGACAGTCGAAGACAACTGCTTCGAGCACCAGGTCCGTGCCGAGAAGGTTCACCGACTCACCAGACACATCGATACAGGTTGCGGAGCCGGTCACATCGGAGTTCCAGATCTGACCACCTGTGCCGCGACGCAGTCGAATCGCACGTTCTCCCGAATTACCCACGATCGACATATTGGCGATCACCGGCATTGAGCGCGGCTGCGCATTCTCGTCGCCCTCGCGATTGTCTGCCTCGATGCCGTTGTCGGCGGAATCTTCTGCCTGCTCGACATGGACGAACTGGACACGCCCCTGCCAACCATCAGTCCAGTCGAGAGAGTCGTCCGCATTACCGGTCAGAATCAGGTGCTTAACATCAACGTTGCCACCAAACCACTCGATGCCGTCATCCAGATTGTTGTGGATCTGTACGTAATCGATGGTGGTGCCAGAGCCAACGCCGGCCAGAGACAGACCGTTAAGCTGGTTCTCCGGATCGACGTTCGAGCCCGCGAACTTGATAACGACGTAGCGCATAACACCGCTGTTGTCTTCAGGCTGGTCGCCGCCGAACACACCCGCGTTGGCTTCGCCTTCCTTCACACACTCTGCCGTGCCGCCTTCAATGCCTTCCGGGCAATCGTTGATCGGTGCCAGGCCGTTGATCCAGACACCACCCCACAGGCCGCGATCTACGTCGGCATCAACATTGCCGAGTACATCGTTAAGTGCAGTCATTGTGATCGGGGCGTCGTTGGTACCTTCTGCCACAATCTGCGAGCCCTGCTGAACAACGATAAAGTCTTCAGGATCGTCGCCAACAATGGTGACACCAGACTGAATGCTGAGGACGCCCGTAGAGCTGCCTCCAGAGGCGCCTACTTCCACCTTGCCTTCCAGCACATAGTAGTTGCCGCGCGTCAGAGTCACGTTACCGGTGATAATGCCGGTTACTTCACAGGCAGTGGTGCCGTTGATCGGATCCACTTCTGTGGTACCAGCCGGGCAGCCAAACTCTGGCGTACCCATTGGGTTACCGACTGTCCAACCCTGAGTCCAGTCGTTATCTTCATTCTCAACACCGCCGATGAAGCCGCTGTCGTCGAAGAAGCTGTCGCCAGACAGGTCAGCCGCAGGTGGTGCAGTGCCGTCTTCGGTGACATTGCTGCTGTCGAGGAACGACTGTACCGCGTCGACATCGTCACCCTCGTTATTCGTGGCACAGTTCAAAGCCACGCCGTCGAAGATGATGCCAGTACCCAGCAGGTTCAAGGACTCGCCCTGAATGCGCAGACAGGTGTCGCTAGTGCCAGCAGCTGAGTTATAAAGCTCCAGGCCAGTACCGCGACGCAGACGGATTGCCCGCTCGCCTGGGTTTCCGTCGATGGTCATGTTGGCAATACGAGGCAGCGAGCGCGGCTCGGCATTCTCATCGCCTTCACGGTTATCGGCTTCGATGCCGTTGTCGCCAGAATCATCAGCTTGATTGATTACCACGTACTGAACAGAACCCTGCCAGCCGTCAGTCCAATCGAGAGAGTCGTCGGCGTTACCCGTGAGTACCACGTACTTGGCGTTGGTGTTGCCACCAAAGAACTCGATTCCGTCGTCCAGGTTGTTGTGAACCTGCACGTACTCAACCACGGTGCCAGAGCCGGTACCGGCAAAGGAGATACCGTTGAGCTGGTTTTCCGGGTCAACGTTAGAACCGGCATATTTGACTACGACATAGCGCAGCACACCGGAATTATCTTCGGGATCCGCGCCACCGAAAGTACCGGCATTGGCCTCACCCTCTTTAACACACTGTTCGGTGCCACCGGTGGTGCCTTCCGGACAGTCATTGATTGGTGCGTTACCGTTAATCCACAGACCGCCCCAGAGGCCGCGGCTGCTGTCGATATCGGCACTGCCACCCAGATTCTCATCTTCTACCGTGGTCATGATGATGGGCGCAGTACGGGTACCTTCCGCGATGATCTGAGAACCGCGAGAAACCACCAGGAAGTCGAACTCGGTATTTCCGAAGATCGTGGTACCTGCCTGGATAGACAGCGTGCCAGAATCGGTGTTGTCGCCACCGACGACTACCTTGCCATTCAAACGGTAGTGGCTGGCATTGGTCAGCAGCACATTGCCGGTCACCGTGCCTTCGAGGTCACAGACCGCTTTGCCCGCGAGGGTCTCACCGGTATCGCTGGTTCCCGCAGGACAGCCGAAGTCAGGCTGGTTGGGGTTGCTGACACTGCCGTCTACAGTCCAGCCAGCAGCCCAGTTATCTGCGCCGAACGCACCGATAAAATCAGTCTGCTCAAATTGCGAGGGCAGGCTAACAGGGTTAACAGGACCGCCGCTCTGAGACACTTCGTCGGCGCTGTCCAGGTATGCTTCTACCGCACCGTCGTCGTCACTGTCGTGCATCTCGGTACAGGCAAAGCTGGTTCCGGCGAAAATGATCTCGGAGCCCAGCAGATCGCGAGAAGAGCCGTCGATACGCAAGCAGCGCTCAGAGTCCGTTACGTAAGTATTGTAAATCTTGGCACCCGTGCCGCGACGCAGGCGAATCGCGCGCTCAGCGGGGTTACCGTATATAGACATGTTAGCGATATTCGGGTTTGAACGCGGCTCGGCGCCTTCGTCGCCCTCACGGCTGTCTGCCTCAATTCCGTTATCGGCAGAATCGGTCTGCTCCATATACAGATACTGAATGCTACCCTGCCAACCGTCGGTCCAATCCAGAGAATCATCGGCATTGCCGGTCAGTACGACGTGGTTAGCGCTGACGTTACCGCCGAAGAACTCGATGCCATCGTCCAGATTGTTGTGCACCTGCACGTAATCAACCGTGGTGCTGGATCCAACGCCCTGGAAGGCGATGCCGTTCAGCTGGTTCTCAGGGTCAACGTTAGAACCCGCATACTTGACCACGACGTAGCGCAGAACACCGGAGCTGTCTTCCGGCTGGTCGCCACCAAAGGTACCTGAATTGGCTTCACCTTCCTTAATACATTCGGCAGTACCACCAGTGGTGCCTTCAGGACAATCGTTGATCGGCGCATAGCCGTTGAGTACCAGACCGCCCCAGAGACCGCGGGCGTTGTCAGCAACCTCGCCCTCCAGATCCTGCAGTGCAGTGAAGGTAATCGGCTGTTCTGCAGTACCGTCTGCATTGATCTGACATCCCTGATTGATAATCAAGAACTCGGTATTGGTTGCAGCTGCGATCACAGCACCCGGCGCAATATCCAGCACACAGTCGCTGGTGATGCGGCCTGCGGGGTTACCGCCGTCGGCGTCTGTGATACGCAGCGGACCACCGCCGGTAATGTTGAATATCGCATCATTGCCCAACAAAAGACCTGTTGGGTCCATATTGCCGTTATCGAGCGTAGATACATCGATTGCGTATACCGTGCGGCCGTTAATGGTTTCGCCGGTATCGGTGATCGTATCGGTCAGGTTGTCCGGAATCTCGGTGGCTACATCGCCATCGCCGTCTCCGTCTCCATCGCCGTCTCCATCGCCGTCGCCGTCTCCATCACCGTCGCCGCCACCGGGAACTTCCACTACTATTGAGCCGGGCGACACGTTATCTGACGAGCCACCACAGGCGACCAGCGTCAGCGTGATAAACGCCATCAGCAGTTGTTTGATCAATGATTCGGACATCAGTCTGACCCCATGAGATATAAATCTGGTTTCGTTGTTTTCTCTACACGCACGAACACGAACATGCAGTTCTTGTAGCTGCGGAAATGGTAGGCTTGGCTTATGACGGATTTATGATGTGCTTGTTACAAACTGATGACATCGCAGGGATTGCGATAGTCCTGTTAACTTCCCTCTATATATAGAGATACACTAACCCTAGCGATCGACTTAAGAACCCGAGAGGTAATCAGCATGAGAAACACAAATATAGCTCTATTTATCGCGCTGTCAGCGCTGCTAGCGGCTTGCTCCAGCCAAGAGCCGCAGGTTCAGATGGGCGATGATGCTGAAGTCATTCTCGGCACCCTGCATCGCGTGGATCACGCGCGAGTTGGCCTGGCGTTTGTGGATCCCAATGTGGACTTCGGCGTATATGACAGCATCATGCTGGATGAGTTGGATCTGGAAAAGGTAGAGATCGTGCAGCCGCGCAGCTCGGTCACCAACCGGCGCAACGACTGGCAATTAACCGACGATGACAAAGCCAACCTACAGCGCCACTTCCGCGAAATTTTTACTCGCGAGTTGGAGGAAACCGGAGACTACAAGATCACTGACCAAGCCGGCCCAAATGTATTGCGTATTACGGCCGCGGTCACCGGTATCGCCCCCAATGCCGCTCGGGACGATAACCGCTCTAGACCGATTGGCCGCAGCCGGGTTTACACAGAAGGGGCCGGCAGCATGTCTATATCCTTCGCCTTCTCCGACAGCAAATCGGGAGACATCATCGGTCTGGTGAAAGACCGTCGTAGTGGCAGCCCCATGTGGGGTGCCAACAATCGGGTGACTAACATGGGCGATGTGCGCTTCATGTTCAATCACTGGGCACGCATGGTACGCGCTCGCCTTGATATCGCACACGGCTATTAAGCGGGATCGATAATGACCGATTGGAGCGAAGGCTATATAGCGGACATAAACTACACCTATGGCCACTACGAGGAGGTTAACCCCGAGCGGGTCAAGCTCGCGCTTCTGCGATCAGCACTGATCGCTCCGGATATTGAAAATGCCTGCGAGCTGGGCTTTGGTCAGGGCTCCGGCATCAATCTAATGTCCGCCGCGAGCAATGTCCGCTGGTACGGCACAGATTTCAACCCCGGGCAGGTCGCCCACGCGCGGGAACTGGCGGGCAAATCCGGCGCAAGCGTGGAGTTGGCGGAACAGGCATTCGAAGACTTCTGCGCCCGAGATGACCTGCCAGATTTCGATTATGTGGCCATGCACGGTATCTGGACCTGGATATCCGACCGCAATCGAGCAGTGATCGTCGATTTTCTGGAGCGCAAACTGAAGCCCGGTGGCGTGCTCTATATTAGCTACAACGCCCTGCCCGCCTGGTCAGAGTTCTTGACACTGCGCAACATCATGCTGGACCACGTTCGTGATTTGGGTGAGGACAAACCACTGGCGGAGCGGATCAAAAGCAGTCTGGAACTGGGCAAAGAATTGCTGGACAAGAGCGTACTCCACGGCAGAGCGTATCCTGGCCTAAAGCAACGCCTCGAAAAAATGGCCACGCAATCTCCGGAATACATCGCCCACGAGTTCTTTAACGAGAACTGGGACCCCATGGATTTCAGGGCGATGGATAACTGGCTCAGTGACGCAAAACTGATCTTCGCCTGCTCTGCCAACATGTTCGACCATATTGACGCGCTTAATCTTAGCGAAGAACAGAGAAAACTGGTGAGCGCCAGTGGAAATTTACGCGCCCGGGAGAGCCTGCGCGACCTGATACTTAATCAGCAATTTCGCAGAGACTACTGGGTGAAGGGACCTCGCAGAATCCCCCCTACTGCGCATGAAAGTGCGTTTCGCAGCCAGCAGGTGGTGCTGCTAAAACCTGCCGCCGACATCCAGCTAACTGTCAAGACGGGCGGCGGCGAAGCAAACCTGAACGAAAAGATTTACCAGCCTGTGATTCAGGCACTAAATGGTTCGACAGCGACCACCGTGGCAGAACTCGAGAAGCTCGTCGCGGCCCACAAAATAACGCCGGCCCAACTGCTTGAAGCCATCATCGTTCTCTGCGGCGCGGGCCATCTGGCCCCGGCCAGGAAGATAGATTCAGACACTTCCGCGCGCTGCGCGGCACTTAATCAATGGCTGGTAGAGCAGGCCCGACACAACGACAACCAACGCTACCTCGCCTCACCCGTTACGGGCGGCGGTGTTGCCACTGATCGCTTTGAACGTCTCTTTTTATGCGCACAGGCCGAGGGCCACACTGTGCCGGACGATTGGGCACGGTTTGCAGTGGATGTGCTGATAGGTCAGGGGCAATTTATGTTGCAAGATGGAAAAACGCTACGGACCAAGAAGGCCAACCTTGAACTTATGCAGCCGCTGGCGCGACAGTTTGCAGACAAGCGGATGCCGATACTGAAGCAACTGGGCGTCGTGCAATAAAGCCGGTCAGCTTACTCGCCCCATAGCCAGAAGTCGCTGACGGCGCCGGCACTAAGTAGCACGAACTCATCTGACTGCGTCATGCTCGCGAATGCCTCGCCCTGGCTGTAGACGGCGCTGTCGAGTTGCTGCAGCCACCAGTTGTAGCCATCCTCGTCTGGTGCGCGACCAAACACCGTGTTGTAGACGTGATCCAGGAACTCCGTGTCCTCTATCGTGCCATCCTGATCCGCGTCGGCCAGCTGCTTGAATTCGGGCGAATCAATAAAGCGGTCTGCGACCTCATCGAACTGGAAGGTGTCATTTTGCACCCGCTCCAGCCACCAGTCATAGCCACCTTCGTCGGGAGCGCGATTCATTGCACCATAGTAGATGCGGTACAGGCGAGCTTCTTCGGCGCCAATCTCACCACCAGCGGCTGCGACTATCGGCGATTGCCAGGCTGCGACACCCTCGTCGACGAGGAGACCCACGTTAAGCTCGCTCAGTTCAGATGCCGCGGCCGAGCTTGATAGCACTGTATCATCAGCAAACGCCAACTCTTCAATGCCCGTTAGAACTAACAGATCGCCACTGGTCAGCTCTTTAACCGACAACTGGTCACCGTTGACACTAAACTGAAAACGGGTGGGCTGCGCGTCCAGGCGCGCTATATCGTGACCGGCACCTCCGTCCACTGCGTCATCACCGCCAACATAGACCAGCGTGTCCGCACCATCACCCAGAGAAATCTGCTGCCCACCTTCACTGTCATAAACAATGTCATCGCCAGCACCCAGCACCAGCTGATGAATCACCGCGCTGTCTGCGAGCCAAAGATTGTCGTAGGGCTCGGGATTATCGGTGGTGGTTGCGCCACCCCCGCTATTTGACCAACTACCCGGCACCAGCGACAGGCTCACTGCCTGGGTGCCCACATCGATCACGAGTGTGTTGTAGCCGCCGCCATCGGCAATGCCCACGTAAAGATTGTCATGGGCATGCACCCGATCGTACTGGTAAGCATTCAATGTCGGGTCATCGATACTGATATTGCCAGGTACAGGTCGTCAGCCGTATCTTGCGACTCACCATAGAGGAACTGTAATGCCTCTATATCCAGCTGCGAGTATGTCGTGTTTTCGCGCTCTGCAGTGATTTTTTTCTCGTCGACGACCGCCACGGGGTTATAGGACATGACCGTGTAGCGATATTGGTCATAGTCCTGGTTGCGCAGAATCAACTTGTCCGTTACCGGCTCAGAGCGCTCGAGGTAATAGAAGGTATCGTGCGGGTGGCTCAATCCCAATGCGTGACCCAGTTCATGAATGATCGTTGAACGAAAGAACGCATCGCTGACCTCGCCCGGAGCATAGTCTGGGCTCACCCAGATATCACCGGAGAGCACATAACTCTCGTGCTCCCCCGGGAAGTCCTCCTCCTCGATCACATAGGTAACATCGGGCGTATAGGCATAGGCGACACTACCGCTACCGGTGTTGGATATGCCGAATCGGATATCGGTAGATGGAGAGTCCTCTACTTCAGTGACACGAATATTAGCCACCGTCTCCAGCTCAGCGAACACCGCGCGCACAATATCCTTCTCGTGATCAGTGAGAGCGCGAAAGGCAGGGTCAGTTACAGGATTGGGTGGCTCAAGGTCGTATTCCTCAAGATCAAATTCCGATCCGGGCGCTGCGAAACTGAAACTCAGCTCCAGCGGCTCGCCGTCGGCCTGGGCCCAACGAAAATCCGTCAGCAGGCCATTCAGCAGGCCACCGGGTGGATAAACGACTTCAACAGGTGATTTTAATGTTCAGAGTTTCCTATTCGCAAGGCGCACTATAATGCACCCAGGGCGGCATTGCCCAGCGGTAAGGAAGCATTCGTTCTGGAGTGAAAATGGCGGACCGGACGGGACTCGAACCCGCGACCTCCGGCGTGACAGGCCGGCATTCTAACCAACTGAACTACCGGTCCACGGTAGCGATTCTCGGACGTTAAGTGGTGGGTGGTGACGGGATCGAACCGCCGACCCTCTGCTTGTAAGGCAGATGCTCTCCCAGCTGAGCTAACCACCCCCGAATCCGAGAACGCGCATTCTACAGATTTCGACTTGGCTGTCAAACACTTGCGATCGATTTTGGCAAAAAAAAGACAAGCGTCTGAGCCGCCGCTTTCCGAGCCATATTCAGTGCCTCAAAGGCTCGTTTGAGGGGTTAAAAAAAGCTCAAATTCGCCTCGCTATTTAGTCGCGATTTCGGCGTCAAAAAATTCGGTAACACCCTCAGTTTTTGTTGACAAATTCGGATATGCTAAACAGGTCGCTTTTTCGTAGCGAAGACTATTTTTGTAACGCACAATTGGCACCCCAGTGTTTCCTTTTCGAGCAAAAAGTTACAGTTAGTAGCACATGAATTTCAGGTTATGCACAACAAAATACCTGTAAGAAAACTTTCAAACACTTAGAGGCCACATTAACGTATTTACTTTATGTATATCTCTTAAGATATTGTTTTTAAAGATATTATCGGATATGTATAATTTTTAACCAATCTGTCATGTTGCCCGTGTCTACTTGAGTTAGCGCGGTGTTAAACACTTTACCCACTGACTTATCCACAGAAACTGTGGACAACCTTTGTAACGAGCGCAGACCCGTTCACCAAGACCGCATGTGAGGCCCTTTCACTATGGACACCATCGCCAATACACCCCCTCCCCCGTATTTTGCAGTGATCTTTACCAGCGTCGAAAAGACCCTCGACGAGGGTTATGGGGTCACCGCAGCTCGCATGTTGGAACTCGCCGCACAGCAGCAGGGTTTCCTAGGCGTAGAGTCCGCCCGCGATAGCTGTGGTATCACCGTCAGCTATTGGGAGAGCCTGGAGGCTATCGCAGCGTGGAAGCGAAATGTGGAGCACCTGGAGGCGCAGAAAAAGGGACGAGAGCACTGGTACAGCCGCTATAAGACACGTATTGCGCGAGTGGAACGGGATTACGGGCTCGATGCGGAGTAAGCGTACCACCTAGTGCAGCACTGGCTCACTCACGACCAGTGCTTGCAAGCGATTTCCCAGCATAATGACATGACCGGATTGTCGCTCGGTACCCTCGATACTGTACTCGAATCGATACTGTCGCCAGATTCGCCAGCGACCGTCGCCGTCACGGCTCAGCGAAATGCGTCGCATACTCACACTTTCATCCAGCAGCTGCACGCCTTCCTGCTGGCAGGCTCTTCGCGCTGCCACCAGGGCGAGCTCGCGTACGCGTAGAGCCTGGAATAGATAAATGCCGTAGACACCCATCAACAGGATAAGGATAACTTCGCCGAGGCTCAGGCTCATGTGTCGGGTTTCTTTAGGCGGCGCATCACCGCCTGGAAGCTCAGTACCGTTTCTCCGTCAACGTGCAGCCTGCCATTAAGAAATGTCATCGAACCGGTACGCCGAATGACCTCCCCCTCGCCTTCGACCCAGTCTCCTAGTCGCGCGGCTGCCACAAAATCACTGCTGAAACTAATCGTGGAGCAGTTCTCCTTGACGCCGGACAACGCCAACATAGTGGCTGCGTAATCAGCGAACGCCATTAAGGTCCCACCGTGCACGGTCTTAATGCCATTGCAGTTATGCTCACGCGCGCGAAAGCCCATCTTGAGTCCCGCATCCGTCTTGCGGTAATAAAACGGACCCATGTGGTCCTCCGCAGGGCTTATACCCGCCAGACACTTGTAACCCTCAGGTATATCGCTCAAAGCTCACTCCTTAAACGCGGTGATGATGGATTGCCAGGTCGCATCGGACAATTGATAAGGCGCATAGATGCTGAGTCGAGTGGCAAGACCATCATATTTCTCTAACAGCTGTGCGGCAATCTCGGTCGGTTCACCGCACACGGCAAAAGCCCGCAGGAAGTCATCATCCACGAGGGCGCTCATTTCATCCCAACGGCCTTGTTTGGACAATCGATTGAGTTCGGGCTGCAAATCGCCATAACCAATGGCCTCCATGGGAGGCCGGTAGGCGTGTGTTGATGCGTAGAAGGCCAACAGCCCGCGGATCGAGTCCTCCGCAGCACGGTACTCTTCCTCCGTGTCTCCAGTGACACACATGGCCCCTACCTGGCAGATGTAGTCGTCGACAGCTACTTCGCGCTTCGCCTGCCCAGCCTGAAGAGCCGGCATCTGTTGTTCTCGAAGAAAAGGAATGGTGTTGAATGGATGAACGATCAATCCATCCGCCACTTCGCCAGCCACTTCGGTCATGCGCGGCCCCACCGCTCCCAGTAAGATTGGCGGTGGTCCCTGCTCCAATGGCCCGGGGTTAAACATGGGTGTCATCAGTTCGTGTCTGTAGAACTCGCCACGAAAATTTAGCTCCGAGCCGTTTTGCCAGCAATCGAAGAAGGCCTTCACCGCAAGAATGTACTCGCGCATGCGCGTGGCCGGCGGACTAAAGGGAATACCAAAGCGCTTCTCGATATGGGCCTTTACCTGTGAGCCTATGCCCAGCATGAAACAGCCATTGGAAAAGCGCTGCAAGTCCCAGGCCTGATAGGCAATATGCGATGGGTTCCTCGGGAAGGCCACCGCTATACCCGTGGCGATCGTAAGGCCCGGGCAGTGCTCGGCGGCAATTGCCAGCGGCAGGAATGGGTCGCCGGGGCCTTCGAGGGTGTAGATGCCATCGTAGCCGAGCTCAGAGAGCCGGCGAGACTCAACTGCAGCGTCGCCCAACTGAGCGTAGAGAGGGCCGTCAATTTGCACTGGGAATTCCTGAACAACACATGGGGATGACCCCTACCATTCCACCACCCGTGCCCCTTGTCAATCAACGTGAATCCTAGCCTCCACAGCGACAGGGAGTCTGATAAACTGCTGCTGCAAAATCTTTGGAAAACGAGCATGATCCGATTACTGACTACCCTCACCTGTGCTGTGCTGCTGAGCGCCTGCGCATCCGGACCCACACCGAATCCGACCGTATTTCCCTATGAGATAAATGAGGAGGTGCTGGCGCAGAAGAAAATCTCTCGCGTGATTGTGGCCCACGTGAATCTCGGAGGCCCCTCTCGTAAGTACCTGGCGGAGCACGAGGCGCGCATCGACAAGATGGTTGAGGACTATTTAGAGGAACAGGACATCACGGTTCTACCGGGGCGCGAGTTTGAGCAGCACTGGAAACGTGCTGTGCGGGTGTACGGCAATCCGTACGATCCGACGACCGGTAAGGTTAACCAAAAAACCTTCGCACTCATTCTCATCAATGTGCGCGACGAATTGCTAAAGGGCAAGCCGGTAGATGCCATCATCTTTACCGACATTCTCGAATCAGAAGTTGCTTTTTCAGGTGGTCTCAAGCACCTCGCACGCTGGCATGGCGTGTCTCGCAAGCCCACCCTGCAAGGCCCCGGTGACGGCGTATCTGCCGACCACGACTGGAACAAGATGGCCAAGGCGGCTTCGCTGTGGGTGAGCATCTACGATATGGAACTGCAACGCCTGTTCACCAGCATTGGCGGCCTGGACACGACTGAAGCTATCGACACCCGCTCCAGCAGCGGCCGCTACGTGCGCCGGCGTAGCATACTGGAAAACGAGTCACACCTTCGTGAGGGCATCGAGCTGGCCTTCCACCCCTTCATCGTCATGGAAGACTACCCGGCGACTCAATAGCTCAGAGCACCTCCAGGCCGCGCTCGATACACCACATGGCGGAGAGCGCACCCAGGACGTAAACCGGCACGGGCAATAGGCGCTGTTCGTGCCGGGCCAGTATCGGACGCAGCGCATACCAGATGGCAACAATGGCAAAGATGAAAGCCAATTGTCCCACCTCAATACCAATATTGAAGAACAGCAATGCCAGCGGCACCTCGGACTGCGGCAGTCCGACCTCTGCCAGCGCACCGGCGAATCCCATTCCATGCAGTAATCCAAAGCCTCCGGCCAGCCACCAGGGATAGCGTCGAAACAGTCCACCTTCATCCGGCCGCGCGAGATCTACAGCCAGCACAAAAATGCTCAAGGCAATGGCGAACTCTACTAAGGCCACGGGGTAGTCGAAGAAGCCCAGGGTCACCAGCGAAAGGGTCACGCTGTGCCCCAGGGTAAAGGCGGTTACCGTCCATATGAGACGCTTGCCCCAGCCCACTAACAACAACAGGCCAAATACGAATAGTAAGTGGTCTATACCACCCCAGATGTGTTCAGCGCCCAGCCACGTATACTCCTGCATGACCTGCAATGCCGTCGGCTCCGTGGGAACGATAAATGACGTTTGCTCTTCGCTGAGTAAGGTCTGATAGTAATAGCCGTCACGGGTCTCCAGTGAGAAGAGCACCGAGGCCTGGTTTTCCAACAAGCCACTGACTCCCACTTCCTGACCAATCAGGCCACCGACACAGCGCAGTTCCAGGCTACTCACCACCCCGGTACCTTCCAGAGTGCCTGCATCACCACTTTGAACCGTACAGTTATCGGGGAAAACCGGCAGCATGGGAACGTTGCTGGTTTTCTGGGCGGGAGTCTTCCAGACGACTTTATAGGTGTCTGCGCTGACTTCGAAGAATTTCAGTAATGAGGGTGCAAAGCGGTGCGCGTGCGCATTCCCCGCCAGCACCAGCAATCCAATACAAACCAATCCCAGGCAGCGCTTCACAGTATCACCTCATAGTGTTCGCGCAGCTTTGCCATTGCCTCACGCAGTGCCTCACGCCGCCGTTCCAGCTTCAAATCACGCAGCAATTGGTCTCTGACTTCGTCCAGGCGCGCATCTCGCGCTGGCTCCAAATCGTCAACCCACACCAGATGATAACCATAGGTCGATACCACAGGTCCCACCCACTGCTGGGCTTGCGGTTCGAGTTTCTCAAAGTTGCTAACAAAGCCCGCGCCGAAATTGCGCGCCAACTGCGCTGGCGACTGGCTATTGAATCGATAGCCCGGCAAAAAGGGCGAACTAAACTGCCGCGCCGCCTCCGCAGTAAGGCCCTCCTGTCGTATCTGGTCGAGAATCGCGTCTGCCTCGGAAACCCGCTGACGCGTTAAGTAGATGTGCTCAATGCTGTAGCGAACCGGTCGCCTCAGCTCGACACGCCTCTCAGCGTAGGCCTCCTCCAGATCAGCCTCGCCAGGTAGCAATGGCGGATTACGCGCCAACAGCACCTGCTCCATGACTTGAATCAGTCGGCGCTTAATCACCTCATCGCCCAAATGCAGTTCCATGCGCAGCGCTGATTCATACAATTCCTGCTCAGGCTGATTGTCGCCCAGGCGCAGGAACAGCATGTTCCGCAGCAGGCGCTGCCGTACCACCGGATCGTGAAGATGGATTTCGAGTTCGAGACCCTCGCGAAACAATATTTCGCGGTCCAGTTCGGCCTCCACCATGCCACGCAACTGCTCAAGGTCAGGCAGCCTGCCCGTGGTACTGAACCACTGCCGCTTTAGATTTTCGATGCGGCTGTCGGGCAAGGGGCCCACCGTGGGTAGCGGCGGCGGGTATAGCCATTGCAAAACGAGGTACAGAGCAGTGCCCAGTACCAAAAAGTGAAACCAAGGTCGGTACAACATGGAAAGCATAGAATTATTCTTGTACGGGTGTATTCCAAATCGGCGAGCTCACGGCACGCTCCTGAATGACGGGCCGGTGTAACGGGTCACAGCAGCCATCAAGTCCTTCGCCAATCGTCGACGGATCGGCGCAGTTTACGCCTTTTGCAGCACAGATGCGCTGACTCCAGCGACAACTCGGATTCTCTACCGCTCGCGCATAGTAGTATGCGTGCTGATCCGCCTCAAACTCCGGATCCTGCCATACCGTGCACAGCGCATCGAAGCCACTACCGCTGGGCTCGCAGCTTTTTAAATCGACTGAAGCGCGATTATCAGCGCTGCCCGCGACGTCGTAGACCTTTTCGTGGCCGTCACCATTGGCATCCACCCAGCCTTTGATGATCTGCAGACGCTGCAGGGGCAAACTGGGTTCATTGATACTGCCGGGGTCGCGTTGGGCCGCGACCAGGAATCGCAGGGGCTGCTTCGCGCTGACGCTAGCGCCCATAGGCACCCCGTGCTGGTATGCTCGATCTACCCTATCCGTCAGTTCGCACATATCCTCGGCATACGTTTCGCTGGCGAAAAACCGCAGGCGTATGCGCGGGCCACTCGTGGCATAGGTCTGGCGAGCCTGCATCGCGTCGAACAGTGCATCGCGGCTATTTTCACGCGCCCAGACGGCCGCAAGCCCTCCGGGGTTAAACTCCAGATCGTCCACCAAACCAGGTGGCACTTCCTCCGCTGCCGGCACGCCAGCACCACCATGCCCGTAAAAATCAGATTCGCTCACACTGCCGGGCGCACCCAGATGGGTATCGGTGCTACCAATAAAACCTGTTTTGAATGGATTGACCCCTATACGCTGCTGTTCACGCATGCCGTCGCGCAGAACTTCGCGCATGAAGCCATCGTCCGGTTGCGGATCCTCCCGCGCCCAGCTTTGAAACTTGCCACTGAATTTGTCATAGGGGAGTTGCTCAAAGGCACAGAGTTCGTCCTCGCTGTAACCGGGATAATAGAAACACTCACTAGAGCCCTTGTGTTGCAGCAGTTCCACCAGGGTCTCGAGTCGCGCTCGGGTCGCAGCGTCCTCCGCGCTAAACGGCGCTCCATTGTTGTCGGTCAACATAAACATGGAGCCATCACTGATGTTGGAATTGTGGGGTATCACCAACACATCACAGCTGCCATCTGCCGACAGACACTCCTCATCGAGTTGCGCATACAGGTTGGGCGCGTACTTGCCGGTATCGATCAAGCTGATGGGTAACCGCGGCACCTCTGCATTACGAAATACCACGTTACGGTGGGTATTGCCGAGATTGTCGGATGCGCCGGTCCACTCATAGGCCACGAAGCTGGTGAACTGACAATCAGCGGTTCGATCGTAATAGTCTTCCGCCGCCTCCTGTAATTCCTGCCAGGGACCCAAACCGGCCTCACGACAAACACTGCCGTCATCACCACAAAAACCCAGTCGACCACCGGTCGCAGCCACAGAATTAAATAAATAGAAAGCCACCCGTGGCCACCAACGATAGACAGTGCATGCCCAACCATCGTGGCCTTCCATGCCGGGCGTGTGACAGGTAGCCACCTCGCCTAGCAACTCTGCGTGGTCAGTGAGCGCGGTGAAGTCCAAGGGGCGACCCAGGCGCATGGTTCTCTGCGGTTCACCGTCCTTCCAGGGCTGAATACCCAGTTCGCCGCCCCGGGCAAAATCGTAGGCCTGGGCCGGTGTGGTGCGCGTGTCCTGGGTGCTGGCATCCAGGCTGTAACGCGTGTGGACGTGCAGGTCGCCCCAGAACACCTCATTATTGGGATACTTCTCGCGACAGGGCTCGCGTTGTTCGGAATAGTCGGCGGAGTAAGCGGAAAGGCCTGCGAGCGCCGCATACAACGCGAGCAGCGATGCTAGCGTATTCCTGCCGCAAATCATTTCTCAGGCCAGACGCTGACGTACTGGGACAAACTCCTGTCGGGTAGCGGTTTCGCCGCCCCGGCACGCGTCCCGAAGTAGAGGAAACCGACAATATTCTCGTTGTCCGCGAGCCCGAGTCCCGAGGCCACGACATCAGATTCTGCGTTGCTACCGGTACGCCATATGCCGGCATAGCCCTGCGCCTCTGCGGCCAGCAACATCGCATGCGCCGCACATCCGGCGGAGATGAGTTGCTCGTCGCGCGGCACCTTGGGATGTTCCGTATAGCGACACACCACCGTTATGAGCATCGGTGCACGCAGCGGTGCCGCCATCGCCTTCTCCTGCGCAGCGCTGTCAGCGTCGGGTTGCTCTGCCAGCAGCGCCGAGACAAACAGCTCACCTAGCGCGTCACGTTTATCGCCCTCAATCACAATGAATCGCCAGGGTTGCAACCAGGCGTGATCGGGAGCTCTCACGGCTGCTGTCAACATGGCCTGTAACGTCGCTGGATCCGGACCCGGTTCCGTCAGCCGCGGAGCGGAATTGCGCTTATGTAACAAATCGAGGGTGTCACTCATGGTCGCAAATTATACCGTGGCGCCCACCAATATGTTCATAAAGCCTTCATCTTCCGGCACTGCGTCCACATTGTTGCACCACTGAACCAGCTCATCGCATGACACTGAAACCAGGCGATGCTCGATGTGATCCACGATGCAAAACGGAAGACCGAGAGAATCAAGCCTGCGTATCAGCGCTTCACCACTACTGCCCGCCTGGCGCAGTGAGAAAGGCGTTAATTCGACCATAAGCCTCAATTGGGGCAGCGACGCTTCCAGCAGCGGCATCAGGCCATCGATTACAGCACTCTCCGCTCCCTGGGTGTCAATCTTTACGAAGTCGACGCGGCTTATGCCAGCATGGAACAAGGCCTCCGCATTCAACACATCTATCGCAATTGTTTCACGCCGCTGAGCAACGGCGTGCAACTGATGGTCACCCAGATTATCGGGGTGCAGGTGCAGCTGAGCACGCCCGGGAGCCGCGCCCAGCGCCGCGCACCAGCTACTGACGCGCGTGCTCAATCGGTTTAGTTCAATATTTTTTGTCAGCAATGCGTAATTTCGTGGCTCTGGCTCAAACGCCAGCACGCGCCCTGCGGACCCGACACAGGCAGCCGCCAGTACCGTGAAGTAGCCGATATTGGCACCTGCATCCAGAAACACGTCACCGTCTCGAACAAAGCGCTGCACGAGCTGTGTTTCATAGGGTTCCCAAACGCCCTGCTCTCGTATCGCCTGCGAGATAAAACGATCACCGCTCGCATGAACCTGCATACGCAGGCCGCTCTGGTCGCCGGTCAGGGAGAGGGGCCAGGGGCCCTCTGCTGCACTATTCAAGATTTGCCTTGGCGGACTTCAGTATCTGAGGGGTAACCGGCTCACCGGTTTCGTAGAACAGTTTTTGCGCCAGAGTGACATCACGCAGCTGCGCCTGCATCACCCTGCGTAGAACCAGCTTATCGAGTAAGCTTCCCAATGGGCCCAGACCGACTTCATAGCGCATACGGTTGACGAGCCAAACTTCGTCTCCGCGCTGCTCCAGGCCGTAGTCAAAAAAGTGTTCGGTAAACGGTGGTATCGGGCCCTTCTCGCCTCGGTGCAGCCGCAGACTCACCAGACCGCCCTCCTCCCACACAGCGACAGTTTCGTCCAGCTTGAACGACTTGCCCTGAGTCACTCGACGACTGGCACCGACACCCTGAGTCGCTTCGGTCGTAAATTCGACTGCGGTCAGTCCCTGCACATAGGCATCAGGTCGACTTAGATCACTCATCTTCCGCCATACATCGGCGGCAGACAGTTCTACTCGAAACTCAGCGGATAGGGTTTGCATGATGTGCGTGCAGCCAGCGGTGAAAGCGCTGCAAAGTACTACAAGACGGGTGTCACTGCCAACCGATGGTCTGCGCGAACTCCTCGGCGTATTGAACGATCCACTCCCGCGCAGCTTCCTCACTACTGAGCCGGCGCCCCTCCTTGCGGTGCATGTCACGGCGATAGTCTTCTATCTGGCAGAACTGAGCGACCATCCGCGCCTTGAAGGCCTCATTCGGCTCATTGAACTGAACCCCCGCCTCAAAACCGGTGTTGCATTCGCGACACCACACGATCGTGCCCTGAGCAGAGTAGTTCGGCCATACCTCTGGCATCGACAGCGTGATACGGGCGCCTATGGAGACCGGATGCAGCAGGTTGAAGGCGAGACCGCCGGCCGAAATATTGATGAGATTGGCGCTGGCATCGAGACCATCAGCACCGTCTCCAGTGTCGCCGCTGTCCAATTCTTCTATGGCTATCTCAATGGGAACCGAGGTCGGGTGCCGAATAAACTTGCGCATACTGCTATTCCAAAAAGCGTTTTTCTATCGCTGACGCTATGGATTTAGCAGTTAAAAGCCGCGTTGACACCCCGCCTACGCCTAAACTGTGCACTGGGTCACAGTTTTGCTGGCTTCAGCTCATGTCCGCGTAGGGATTGCTGGGCTGTAGATCAATATCCACACTGCCTTCACCCAGTTGCAGCCTATGTGCCGTCAGGGTGACATCCGACTCTCCCAGCACGTTATGATCGAAGCGATAAACCGGCCGGGCCGTGCCAGCCAGCGCCTCGTCTTCGTATGCCTGGGCACGCTCTTGCACCGATTCATTGCGCTCTTGCCACGCACTCATAGCAGCGCCGCCATGACGTTTACTTAGCATCTCGCTCACCTGCTGCGGTGCCAGCACGGATGCTGAGGCGTTATTACCGCCAAAGCCTTTCGCATTGATGATCGCGTAGCGCTGCTGAGCCATGTCGAGCTGACGGTGCTGCGGGCTGATATCCAGATGGCTGCAATGTACATCCTCCGCCACTCGATCGATTGTCGCGATACCCGGCAGCCAACCGTGCGCCCAAGCGCCAAGGCTCGCTATCAATTGATCGGCGCCCGCGGCGCCAATGGAGTGCCCCAAATAGGCTTTCACGGCCGCAACGGGCCATTTCTCGATACCAAAGCTCGCGGCCACCTCATTGAGAATGTGCGATTCGGTAACGCGGTTCTGCGGCGTTCCTGTACCGTGTGCCTGCACAAATCCCCCGCGACGCAAGGATTCTTCACCGACGATGCTGCGCGCTGCGGCCAGCGCCTTGGCCACCGTAATATAGTTACCAACGCCAGGCGCGGAGATTGATTTCTTATGCCCATCAGCATTGACGAATACGTCCGTCACTGCGCCATAGACGTTGGCGCCAAGCTCAAGCGCCAACTCGTCATCGCACAGCACCACCATTTGCGCAGACTCTGCAATGGTAAAGCCGCAGTTATCCGAAAACGGACGGCAGGCGCGCCGGTAGTCGGGCTCCTCTTGTGCCGACAACCCGTCCAGTTCACGCAATCCCTTGTCGCTGGCGAGCGCACCCATCGCGCTATAGCCTTCCATAACTTCAGGGGTTATCGGTGCCTCTGAGTTGCCCACGATTACTATTCTGCTGCGCCCCGATTGAATGTCATTGATACCCTGGCGCAGGTTGTAAAGAAACGAGGCGCAGGCACCCATATTGGTTCCGGTAGTACCAAAACTGCCGAGCACGTAGGCATTAATGAAATCAGCCGGCATCTCGGCAAAGCCAAACGGGCAATACTTGGATGTCACCTTGCGCCCGTTATAACGTGCCTTGACCAACCCACCGTTACCATTGGCGTCGAGCTGGCTCATGCCGGAGCCGGCGTAGACTGAAATTTCGTCCGCTGGCACCAGCGACTGGATAGTGTCCCAATTTAGCCCGCTGCCGCCGAGCGCGTCCGTTGCCGCATACACTGCCATCTGCAGCCCTCTGGGGTGACTGCGTGAGGGATATAAGGAACCGGGATCAAATCCACGCGGTAACTGGCCTGCGGCCTTTACCGTCGCCTCCCGGTGCGTTGGCAAGAGGAACATCATGCCCTGGTCGATTTCGACATGCACGTGGAGGTCGTCAACCGGTGTTAGTTGCCAACCGGGGGGAAGCTCTTCAGGCAGATGCTTGCGCTGGGCGCGGAAACTCATCGGATATTCTTCTGAATGCGCTACGACTCGGCGGTTCCAGGCAACCGCATCGACGTCAAACAGCTCCGGCTCGATTCGACGAACCAGGCTGGCAGACTGCAATTCGCTGATCAACGCTGGACTGCCATCCCAGTCACGGCCAGTTAACGCGGCCAGGGAGCGCCAGGTCTGTTCCACCCGTTCAGAATCCAGCGCATCAATCACCATTCTTCTATACGCGTGGTGAAACGAACTACGTCCTGCGGCATTAACACCACCAAACCCCACAACCACTGGCAACCGCACGGCACTGTCCTCACATACTGAAAATCGCGGTTCTATTGTAGGCAGCCGGCATAGTACCTATTATGGGTTTTTGGACATATTATTTGGTTTTATGGACATTACGAAAAAGCGTGTTGTTGCTGCACTGTATCCGCGAACGCTGGCTACCAGCCTGGCGCTTCCCATAGACATACTCCAGGCTGCGAGCCAGGCAGCGAGCACCGTACAACGCGGTGCCACACAGTTAGAGTTCGTTTTTGCCGCGCCCAGCTACGAACCGATTGCCATTATGGGCGGCTTGCGGATCACTCCAGACATTACGCTCAGCCAAGTCGCACCCTGCGACATGCTCCTGCTGCCGGGGCTGTGGCGCAACCCACAACCGGTCATTCAACAGCAAACCGAATGGCTGGAGCTGCTGCCGAGACTGGCCGCGGCGGGCACCACGATCTGTTCGGTCGGCACCGCGAGCTGTTTTTTAGCAGAGTCCGGCTTGCTCAATGGACAGGCCGCCACCACCCACTGGAATTACTTTTCCGAGTTCGAGCGGCGCTACCCCACGGTCAAACTCAAGAAGCGCCATTTGATCACCCAGGCCGGCAATCTTTACTGCGCAGGAAGCGTCAATTCCGGCGCCGATCTGATGATCCACCTGGTAGAAGAGTGGTTTGGCCAGCGGGTTGCCAGGGCCATCGAAAGCCAGTTTTCCCCCGAGATTCGCAGGCCTTTTCGAGCACATGCCTATCAGTCTTCAGCGGACAGTGCCCATCATGACGAGCTGGTATTAGCCGCGCAGCAATGGCTGCAGGACAACCTACACACAGGCGCATCAATGGCAGCACTGGCGCGTCATTTCGAATGTAGCTCACGTACTCTCAATCGCCGATTCCAGTCGGCGATCGGGCAATCTCCCTCTGCTTACCTGCGCAGCCAGCGCATGATCGCCGCTCGAGAGCTACTGCGCACGACCAATCTTGCGGTGGGCGAAGTCGCTTTCCAGGTCGGTCTGCACGATGTCAGCTACTTCACCAGCCTGTTTCAACGCCACACAGGAATGACGCCCGGACGCTACCGTCGCAGCGTCCGTGGCAAACTGTTCTCCCCCGCACCATCTGTGTAGAATAAGCGCCCTTTTTACCCTCCCACACAGGAATTCTCTTCTATGAGTCAGGAGTCAGTAGTCATTGTTAGCGGCGCTCGCACCCCAATGGGTGGCCTTCAAGGCGAACTGAGCGAATGCACTGCACCCGAACTGGGCGCAACAGCTATTGCCGCCACGGTGGAGCGCAGCGGTATTGACGCTGGCGACATTGATGAAGTGTTTATGGGCTGCGTGCTGCCCGCGGGCCTCAAGCAAGCTCCCGCGCGCCAAGCCGCAATAGGCGCAGGCATTCCAGACTCCACCGGGGCCGTCACCGTTAACAAGATGTGTGCGTCGGCCATGCAGGCGACCATCTGCGGGCACGACTCGGTAGCTGCTGGCACCAACAAGATTGTAATTACCGGCGGCATGGAGAGCATGAGCAACGCCCCACATCTGATCCCCAACGCCCGTGGCGGCGTTCGCACCGGCCATAAAACGATTCAGGACCACATGTTTACCGACGGCCTGGAAGATGCCTATACCGGGCGGGCGATGGGTTCGTTCGCTCAAGAAACGGCAGACCAGTATGGGCTCAGCCGCGAGCAGATGGATGCGTTTGCCGTCGAATCTTTGACCCGTGCCAAAAACGCCATTGACGGCGGCAAACTGACGGCGGAAACGGCGCCCGTGACCATCAGTACTCGCAAAGGCGACGTTACCATTAGCGATGACGAACAACCGCATAAGGCGAATCTGGATAAGATTCCCGCACTGAGGCCGGCTTTTGCTAAGGACGGCACCATCACAGCGGCGAATGCCAGCTCCATTTCTGATGGGGCCAGCGCCCTGTTGCTCATGGCTGAAAGCGAAGCACAGGCGCGAGGCATTAAGCCGATGGCCCGGATCGTGGCGCACGCGCGGCAATCGCAGGCTCCTGCCGAATTTACCATTGCGCCCATCGGCGCGATTAACAAAGTCCTGGAAAAAGCCGGCTGGAGCAAGGATGACGTTGACCTGTTCGAGATCAATGAAGCCTTTGCGATGGTCACCATGCTCGCCATCCAGGAATGTGGACTGGATCACGCCAAGGTTAACGTGCATGGCGGCGCCTGTGCGCAGGGCCACCCCATTGGCTCTACCGGTGCACGCATTATTGTCAGCCTCATGTACGCGCTAAAAGAGTACGGCAAGTCCAAGGGCGTCGCCGCACTGTGCATCGGCGGCGGTGAAGCGACAGCCGTCGCTATCGAACTGTTGTAGAAATTACTATGTCACTCTCTTCTATCGCGGACATCGTCGACGATATACGCAAAGGTAAGATGGTCATCCTGATGGATGACGAAGATCGCGAAAATGAAGGCGATCTCATCATAGCCGCCGAAGCCGTTACTCCCGAAACGATCACCTTCTTTTCGAGCGAGGCCTGCGGTCTCATCTGCATGCCCATCATGCCGGATCAGGCTGCCAGGCTGAATCTGCCATTGATGGTGCGCGACAACCGCTCCCAGCATGAGACCAATTTCACCGTGTCGATAGACGCCGCACAACGGGTTGGCCCAGGTATCAGCTCCGCTCAGCGCGCAGCAACTGTGGCGGCAGCCACCTCTCCCGATGCAACGCCCGCTGACATTATCCAACCGGGACACATTTTCCCTTTGGTCGCCAATCCCGGCGGCGTCCTGCGCCGGGCGGGACATACCGAAGCCGGCGTAGACCTGGCACGGATGGCCGGCTTCAACCCAGCAGCCTTAATCGTAGAAATTATGAACGAAGATGGCACCATGGCGCGCCGCCCTGAGCTCGAGCGCTTCGCTGAAAAGCATGATCTAAAGATGGGTACGATCGCCGATCTGATCGCCTATCGAGCGGTGCACGAACAATCGGTAGAGCTCAAAGATCGTAAGCATATTGAAACAGAGTTTGGCGCATTTGAGCTGCACAGCTTTCTCGACCTGGTGGATCACAAACTACACTATGCGCTCACGCTGGGTGAGCTGAATGAAGAAGAGCCCACCCTGGTTCGTGTGCAAACCATGAACACCCTGCGCGACGTGCTGGGTACGCGGCTTCCCGATGAAAAAACGGGTTGGTCCTATCGCCGCGCCATGCAGCGTATAGCCGAGGAAGGTAAAGGGGCGATGGTCATCATCAGCCACGAAGAAAGCCCAGAGCAACTGTTGGAAGAAATACAGCAGTTCCCGAATGTGCCCCAGCAAGTGAGCGCCGCAGGTACCGATGGCACCCAGATCTATCGCCTGATTGGCACCGGTGCACAGATACTCAAACAAATCGGCATCGGCAAGATGCGCGCCCTCTCAGCTCCAACGCGATTTAATGCAATCTCGGGCTTTAACCTCGAAGTCACGGAATTTGTCGAGGCCTGAATGGTAATCATGCAACCAATTTGGATACACTAGCGTACTAATCCAATAAAGATTACAAAGAGATTGCAAATGAAGCACCTGTTAGCTCCCCTGTCGCCCACTGTTTTCCTCGCTGGCTGCAGCGATAGCAACGACACGTTTTCACCAGAGCCACCACCACCCGTCCTACCCGACTTCACCGCGGCCGATGCCTGGATGCAGGACTTTATCGATGCAGAGCCACTGTTTGATGGGGGATCTTATTTGGTGGTGGACCGCGAGTTGGGGGTGATTCACAAGGCCTGGTTTGGTGATCATGCAGAAGACACGCTGGCACTCCTGGCGTCGACCAGCAAGGTGCCCAGCGTCATGCTGCTGATGGCGCTAAATGACGATGACAGCATCGACTTTGATATGACCACACCGATCGAGAACTACCTGCCCTGGCAAGGCGTCTGGGATCCGGCGATTACCACAGATAACCTCGTCTCGAACCGGTCGGGTATACCCGGGCTTATTCAGATACTGAGCAATCCCGACGATGCAGCGTCGCATATCTGTCAGTTTACGCCCGTGGGTACCTTACAGGAATGTGCCGAAACGCTATACACCACCCCGCTGCCAGCCCTGGAGTCCGGCCCGGCCGACGAAGCCTTTGATTACGGCGGCAGTCAGTGGCAGATTTCGGGCGCAGTCGCCGAGACTGTGGGTGGCGGCACCTGGAATCAGCTTTGGGATGAATACATCGGTCAGCCCTGCGGACTGGAAATCTCTACCTTTGGCAATAACCTGTCCTTTGCCAGCGCCTGGGATGGTAATGCCGATAGCCTGATCGGACGTGACAACCCCAATATGGAAGGCGGCATGATGGCCAGCCTGGATGACTACGCGAAGTTGCTGTCACTGCATCTGCATGACGGATCTTGCGGAGAGAACCAGGTGATGACGGCAGCGTCAGTCGCGAGCATGCGCGAAGCTCGCACGGTATTCGACGACGGCGGCGGCTACGGCATGGGCTGGTGGCTTGAAGCGCCCGAGGAAGGTGCCGATAGCGTTACCCTGTACTACGACCCCGGTGCCTGGGGCTCCATCTCCTGGCTCGACACCGATCGGCGCTACGCGGGCGTCGTGTTTTTCGAGGAATACACGGGGGTCGATGCCTCCAAGGGCAGCGGCGGCGTGCGCACCCAACTCGTCCCCATCATAGAGGACGCGATCGACCCCGTGCGTTAGCACGGCGCTGTATAGAATTTACTTTAACTGCGTAAATTCTCTTATTAATCAGCGTCTTAGGGGGTCTTCCTCAGCTTAAGCGAAGATAAATGCATTGAGCTTATTGCCGTCCAGATCGCGGAAATAGCCCGCATAAAAGCCCTCGATACGCTGTCCGGGTGCGCCCTCATCGGTTGCGCCCAGTTCCAGTGCCTTGGCGTGAAACGCATCGACGGCCTCCTTGGAATCCATCTGAATGGCCGCCATCACCCCATTGCCCACCGTGGCCGGATTGCCATCAAACGGCGGGGTCACCGCCAGCGCGGGCTGGTCCAGTGAAATCCCCCAGGCGATAAAGCCATTCTCGTCTTCAAAAATACGCGCATGACCAACGCTGCCCATTAACGCATCATAAAAATCACAGGCGCGCTGTAAATCATTGGTTCCCAGTGTGACGTAGCCGAGTTGTGCCATGGTGTCTCTCCTAGAGGTTTGAACACCCAGTATAGATCGCTATTGCGGTCTGGGAATGCTCAACCAAAAGAAAAAAGCCCGATCCAGCAGCGCTGAATCGGGCCTTAAGTGCTAGCGGCGGGAGTTAAGAGCCGATAATACCGCCGTTCTTACGGTTGATCACGATCGTGCTATCGCGCGGTATGGTCACACCATCGGGGCTGGCAGGGAAATTAGTCTGCGACGGATCGCCATTACCTGGGTGCTGAGTATTGATGAACAGCGTGCGCCGATCCGGGGTCAGCGCAATACCGGTGATCTCGTCGCCAGTGACCCCGGTGAACAGACGCCTGATTTCCTTGGTCTGCGCGTCTGCGATCAACAGCTGATTATTCAGACCATCCTTCTGCCCACCATCCGTTTCAATAAAGATGCGACCGTCAGGGTCAGCCCAGATTGCGTCTGGGTCCGCAAAAGACGCCTCGGTGCCGTGAGTATCTTCCGCGATCAGGAATATCTCCCAGGCAAAACTGGTATCAGCGGCATCCGCCTCCAGGAAGCGAATGATGTGCCCGTCGGCATTGGGCGCCATGGGGTTCGCTGCATCGGCCACTTCACGCCGACTGTTATTGGTGAGAGTCACATAGACCGTTCCGTCAGGGGCGGTCGTCGTCCACTCCGGTCTGTCCATCGGTGTTGCACCCGCCAGGTCCGCCGCCAGTCGCGCGTACACCATGATTTCCGCTTCGGTGCTGTACTGCGCAGCGACCGCCGGATTGTTAAGGGAAAGCTCCAGCCAATCTCCGGTTCCATCATCGTTGAATCGTGCGGCATACAAGGTTCCAGCGTCCAACGGACTCTCGCCCGCCGCGATCGCGTCTTCCCAGGCGCCATCTGAGACAAACTTATAGATGTAATCGAAGCGCTGATCATCTCCCATATACACCGCTATGCGGCCATCCGCAGCGGTGTTAAAAGCCGCTCCTTCATGCTTGAAGCGACCCAGCGCCGTGCGTTTGACGGGTGGTTTGTTCGGGTCCATTGGATCGATTTCAACCATCCAGCCGAAACGGTTCTCCTCGTTCTGGTAGTCCGGGTTAGAGAGGTCAAAGCGTCGATCGAAGAGATGCCAGCCATAACCAAAACCGGATTCACTGAAGCCGTAGCGCGCCTGCTCTTCAGTTGCCACCCAGGTGGTCTCAGTATTGGTAGCGCCGAAGTAGCCGTTAAAGTTCTCTTCACAGGTGATATAAGTGCCCCAGGGGGTCGTGCCGTTACCACAGTTATTCACTGTGCCCAACGCGATATTACCGTTCGGCGTCGCCAGCAGCTCACTGCCAGCGGCCGGACCTGAAAACTGTACCGGCGTATTCACGTGAATACGGCGGTTGTAGTTACCCTCTACGGTATGCCACGCACCATCGGTACGCTGGATTTCAACGACCGACACACCGTGGGCGTGTTGAGACACCCGCACATCGGACAGGCTCTCCGGCGCATCTTTGCCGCCCAGCACGACGCTATTACGACCAAACTCGTGATTGATACAGAAGATGCCGTGCTCACTGGTCGCACCAATGTTAGCGTCCTGGAATTGCCTGAAGCGGCTCAGGAAAGCTGAAACGCGCTCCTCATAAGCGCCCTGCTCGGCAATATTATCAAGCGCGAAATAAGAACATCCGTCGTGCCCAATACCGATTTGCAAGGCCTGATCGGCAGCACTGGGTGGATAGCTATAGGCAGGACCACTGGGCTCGAGCGGTTCGCCCCAGGGAATCAGTACCTGATATTCATAATCGGGAGAGATTGCAGGCATAGGGCCATTACCGTCCGCCAGCGATACCGGCGTAAAGTTCATCAGCGACGCTCCCGTCTGAGCTTCTGCCGCCGGAGAGATCAGGCTACCGCCAAAAAAAGCCGTCGCCCCCATTGCGAGACCGCCGCGCAACACGTCGCGACGCTCCATATTCACCTGCAAGACCTCATTGAAGGGGCGATTGCCTGTGTTGTTACAGATTTCGTTATCTTCTTCTTCGACGAGTACGCTCGGCGGGTTTGTTACATCCATATTCATCAGAGATGACCTCAATGCTTCCTAGAAAGTGAAAAACGCGTTTTGTCTGGCTTTGCGCCTCTCAGCGCGCAGACCAATAAACGCTAATGCGCTTTCACGAAACTAAGCTGACGATGCGGTGACTATTCGGTGAAGATGCGATGACCGGAAGAAGTAATACCGGTTACGACTGGATGACACTGATGTGAAAGGAATGTGCGGCTCAGGAATCCGCGTTGACTCGGCCAACGAAGGTGAGCTTTTCATCACCGGAGGGGAGTTCATGCCGGTCGATGCGTTGAATATGGGCGCTGGCCAACTGATAGATTAACGCGGCAGCGGTGAGCTGGCGATTGCCGCGAGTGACGATGAACAACCTGGTCTCGTAGTAGAGCAGGTATGGCACAGCGAGCAGTGCTGCGTGCAAACCGGCTTTTGAGGAGAGTCTGCGCAACCGGTCGGTGCGCCGAACACAGCCCTGAAAGGTTCGGCGTGTGTATCGGGGAATGACGAGCGTGATTGTTTTACCACTGCTGAAGTGCCGCATCAGTTCGTCGTAGGTTTGCGGCAAGTCAGTGGTCATGTGCTGGGGTATGCGCTTACGCGCAGTCAGCCAAGCTTGCTGAAATCGGGTTTACGCTTTTCCATGAAAGCGACGACCGCTTCGATATTTTCCGGAGAACCGGCCTGGCGTTCCATGCCGGCGTCCTCGGCGGCGAGGGCAGCCTCAATATGCGCCTTATGCGGAAGCCGCAAGGTAGACTTGATCTCACGCAGCGCATTCACCGGCCACTGGGCGATCTCCCCCGCCTTCTCCATCGCGGCGGGCAATAGTTCAGCATCTGGATACGCGCGCGCGGCAATACCCGCCTCTACCGCCTTGCTGGCATCGATCCATTCCGCGGTGTAAAAAAGCTCCGCGGCGTGCTGGGCGCCAATATTAGCCTGCAACATATAGCTACTGGCAAACTCAGGCACTAAACCGAGCGAGGCAAAGGGAAGTCGCATGCGCAGACTATCACCGACATAAACTATATCTGCGTGGAACAGTATGGTCGCACCGCCGCCCACGGCGATTCCGGGAGCCGCGCCGATCCAGGGCTTGGTGAAGCCAGCCACGGTGCGAGCGCAGGTACCGAAGGGATGCTCTTCGGCCGAGCCTTCGCCACCATCGCCAAAGCTCGACAAATCCACTCCGGCACAGAAGTTATCGCCTGCACCGGTTAGCACCAGACAGCGGATCGTGTCATCCGCTTCTGCGCCGCGAAAGGCGTCAGTAATTTCCTTCCACATCGGTGTATTCACCGCGTTCTTTTTTTCAGGGCGATTCAGCGTGACGAGACGTATCCCGTCATTATCCGCAATAGTGAGAAACTCCGGCATAAGGCTCCCTAGCCGTGAAAATGTACGAAATCGTTTAACGCGCCGCGTTCGGTATGGCAGGCGTTGATCGGGTCCTCGATGTCTTCAAATCCAAAGGAGATCCCAAACAAAAGCTTATTAGCAGCGTCAATGTTGAGCGCCTCGCGCACCTTGTCGGCATGAAAACTCAGCGCCGTCTGCGGAATGCACCCCAGTCCATGGGCAACCATCGACAGCATCAGTGACTGCGCATACATTCCAACATCAGCCGCTTCCCGTAATCCAAAGGGTTCCGGCAGAAAGACAAAGGCGACGTGAGGCGCGCCAAAGAATTCAAAATTCTTGAGCATCGCATCCGCGCGCTTGTCTTTTTCCTCACGCTTGATGCCCATGACATCGTAGAGCGCCATCGCCGCGGCGTGCTGGCGGTCCTTGTAGACCCCCTCGTAGGCGCCGTCATAGGGGAAATCCATGCTGAATTCCAGATTGGAGAACGCTGCGGGCAGTGCCGAGCGCAGATTTTCAATAGCGTCACCGCTGGCCACGTGGACCTGCCAGGGCTGCGTATTACAGTTCGATGGCGCCCTCAGCGCCGCGCTGAATACTTTGTCCAATAGTTCTTTCGGTACCGGTTCGCTCTTATAGCCACGAACGGACTTACGTGAATTCACGATATCGGTATAGACGGCGGCAGTGTCGGTCATTGCTGGATTGCCCTTCTTGGATTTGGATCTGTAATCAGGCGCCGGCCACGGCCCCTGACTCTTTGAGGGAAGCAATGGTATCAGCTTCGAGGCCGAGTTCCTGCAGTATCTCGTCGGTATCGGTACCGCCTACCACCTGCCTTCGCCCGATCTCTGCGGGTGTGCGACTGAAACGCGGGGCGGGAGCCGTCTGGTCAACGCCCTCGATGTTGACAAAGGATTGGCGCGCCACGTTGTGCGGATGCTGCACGGCCTCTCGCATCGTTAACACCGGCGCAAAGCAGACATCCGTACCCTCCATGATTTCGCACCATTCTTCGCGGGTTTTGGTGCGGAATCGGGCAGAAATATTTTCTTTGAATATTTTCCACTGGGCCTTGTCGAACTGCTTCATAAAATCGACCTCGCCGTTTTCATCAAGCAACTCAGGCATATCGATTTTCTCGGCCAGCAGCTTATAAAACTGTGGCTCGATGGAGCCAATGGATATCCACTTTCCATCGGAGCACTCATAAGTGTCATAGTAATGGGCCGCACCATCGAGCATATTGGATTGTCGATGTTCGCCATCCCACATACCCACACCTTCAAAGCCTTGTATCGCAGCCATAAGGTTGATAACACCATCAGTAATGGCGGCGTCGATTACCTGCCCCTGCCCAGAGTGATTGCGCTCGTAGAGCGCCGCCAGAATCCCCATGACCAGGTAGAGGGAACCCCCACCAAAATCGCCGATCAAGTTCAGGGGGGGGACGGGCCCGCCGCTGTCGCCGCGACCGATGGACGCCAGCGCCCCTGTTATGGCGATATAATTAATATCGTGACCGGCAGCGTGAGACAACGGGCCGTCCTGACCCCAGCCGGTCATGCGCGCATAGATGAGCCGAGGATTGCGCTGCAGGCACACATCGGGACCCAGACCGAGCTTCTCCATGACCCCGGGGCGGAAGCCTTCTGTCACAATATCCGCTGATTCCAGCAGCTTGAGAACGGTTTCCACGCCCTCATCGCTCTTTAAATTTACAGCGATAGAGCGTCTGCCCCGCTGCAGAACGTCAGCGGGACTATCGGTTGCTGCCATGGCCGAGCCGCCTACGCGGTCTACCCGAATGACATCGGCCCCCATATCCGCGAGCAGCATGCAAGCAAACGGCCCCGGTCCAATCCCCGCCATTTCGATGACGCGTAGCCCTGTCAGTGGTCCTGCCATGGGTTATCTCCTGTCTGCTGATTGCGGCCCTTGAGACCGGCTATTCGCCCTTGAAGACCGCGGGACGCTTCTCTTTGAACGCTCGCATGCCTTCTTTTGCGTCGGCCGAAGCAAACACTGGATTGGCCAACTCGTCAGAGGCGAGCATGGCCTCCTCTTCCTGCATGCACTCCTGATGTTCGCGCAAGGATTTGACCACAGCCTTCACCGCCAGTGGCCCGTTGGCGCAGATCTTCTCCGCCATTTTCTTGGCCTCGGCAAGGGTTTCACCCTTGGCAACGACACGGTTAATCAGGCCAAAGTCCAGCGCCTGCTGCGCGGTGATGTGCTCACCCAGCAGTAGTACCTCGGCCGCCAGACAATAGGGAATCTGCCGCCGCAGGCGAATAGTCGAGCCCGACATTGGGTAGAGACCGCGGGCGACTTCGGTGACACCGAATATGGCATCTTCAGCGCCCACACGTATATCCGTACCCTGGAGAATCTCGGTGCCACCCGCCAGTGCGTACCCCTCTACCGCCAGTATGAGCGGTTTGCACGGGCGGTTATCGCGCAGCAGCGCCTGCCAATGCACGTTGGGTACTGTCGCCATTAATTCCATGAACTCTTCGGTAGAGCGGTGCTCACCGTCCGCGCCCGCTTTAAGGTCCATACCGGCGCAAAAGGTATCGCCATTCGCTGTGAGTATGGCGCAGTAGAGGCTGTCGTCTTCATCCAGCAAACGCCAGGCCTTGTACATACCCAGCAACATTTCGGGACTGAAGGCGTTCTTGGCCTCCGGACGGTTTAGTGTAACGATGAGGACATTGCCCTCCTGCTCGACAATACAATTCTTAGTGCTGATATCCAGCTCGGCCATTGGGGTCTCCTTTGTTCTATTCGCTGTCCATTCGCTGTCTATTCGACAATAAACTCGCGGCTCAACGCGATTTCCTTGGCCGTGGGGTAGGCCGGCTTGCCACTGGGGGCGCGGGGAATTTCAGAAACAATGTGCAGTTCGCGCGGCACCTTATAGCCCGCCACATGCTTGCGTGCTTCTTCTTGCAGTTCGTCCAGACTCAGCGCTCCGCCCGAGCGCGTCGTGACTACGGCAGTAACCTTGCTGCCGAAGCGCTCGTCTGGCGTATCAACCACCAGGCAGTCGAATACGTCGGGATGGGACTTGAGCGCTTGCTCAACCTCCTCCGGGAAAATCTTTTCTCCGCCGGAGTTAATACAGTTTGAGCCACGTCCGTAGACGGTAATGGAACCGTCTTCTTCCAACCGAGCCTCGTCGCCAGTTAACAGCCACTGCTTGCCATCGACTTCAACAAAGGTCTTCGCTGTTTTCACTGGATCGTTGTAGTAGCCGACCGGGATATAGCCTGAACGCGCGAAGATGCCCATTTCTCCCGGCTGACAGTGGCGATTGGGCTCGCCTTCCACATCGGTAATCACATCCATAAAGTCCGACTGGGCGACATTGCCGAGGCCTTTCTCTTCTGACTTCTTCTCTCCGGAATCGAAGCCCATGTTTCCCGACTCAGAGGAACCGAAGGAATTACTGATAAAAACGTTAGGAAAAAAGTCTCTAAACTCCTGCTGTTTCGATTCAGAGAAAACAGCGCCTCCTGAACCGACACTGAAGATGCTGCTGAGATCCCAGCGATCGGGATTGGCTTTTAGTGCGTCCAGCAAGGGAATAGCCATCGCATCACCGACGATGGACAACGCGTTCACTTTTTCCTGCGCCACAATCTCCCAGACCTCTTCACCGACCAGTGACTTGTAGGGGCTGAGTACAAGCGTATTCCCCGCCAACAGCTGAATACAGGCATACCACCAGCAGGCGCCATGCATCAGCGGCGCCAGCGCCATACCGACGATGGCAAAATCACCAATACGCGACGCGATTTGTTCCGGCGCCGTAATCGGGCCGTCGGGATGAAACCAGCCGCCGCCCCCCAGCGCTGCGTAGAACAGGTTCTTGTGAGGCCACATGACCCCTTTTGGCATCCCTGTCGTGCCCCCCGTGTAAAGCAGGAAGATATCGTCATCGCTGCGCTCACCGAAGTCGCGCTCGACGCCCTGCCCGCTGAGAGCAGCCTCATACTCAACCGAATCGATGGCCTCGAAGTCGGCGCCGCTGTCATCCTGCACCGCAACGAAGGTTTTCAGGTCCGGCGCGGAGCCTTTGACCTCAGCAATATGCGGCGAGAACTCACGGTGATGAATGCACGCCACCATGTCCGCATTGTCAAAGATGTAGAGCAGCTCTTCCTGCACATAGCGATAATTGACATTGACCGGCACCGCGCGCAGCTTGAAGCAGGCCATCATGCCTTCCATGTACTCATTGCAGTTATACATGTAGAGGCCAACATGATCGCCGGCACCCACACCGCGCTCAGCCAGAAAATGCGCTAACTGGTTGGCGCGACGCTCCAGATCTGCAAAGGTCGCCCGGTGCTCGCCGCACACCAATGCATCGCGTGACGGCACCTTGTCCGCCACCATTTCAAACATGTCTGCCAGATTAAATGCTTTCTTCATCAGGCTTTCTCCGAACTCACGACCCACATGGCATAGAACTGCGCGCCACCACCGTAGGCATGGCCCAAGGCCATTTTCGCACCGTCAACCTGGTGGTCGCCGGCATCACCGCGCACCTGACGCGCTGCTTCGGCAAATCGGATCATGCCCGAGGCGCCAATCGGATTGGAGGACAAAACGCCGCCCGAGCAGTTCCAGGGTATGTCGCCACCTTCATCAAGAGAGGTCGCACCGGACATGGTGAGTTCCCAACCCTTGCCTTCCTCGGCAAAACCCAGGTTTTCCAGCCACATGGGCTCGTACCAGGAAAACGGCACATAGACCTCGGCACAATCCAGGTCTTTGCGAGGATCGCTGATGCCTGCCTGTGCGTAAACATCTTTGGCGCAGTCCTTGCCCGCCTGGGTATTCACCTCTTCACGACCGGCATACATCGTGGGTTCGCTGCGCATGGCGCCGCCGCGAATCCATGCGGGTTTCTTGGGGGAGTCGCCAACCAGGCTCTCATCGCATATAACCATGGCACAAGCACCATCCGAGGACGGACAGCTTTCCAGAAAACGAATCGGGTCCCACAACATGGGCGATTCCTCGACTTCCTGCATGCTGATCTCGGGCATTTGCAGATGCGCCAGTGGATTGCGCGCGCCGTGCAATCGATCTTTCACAGCTACCTTGATACCCGCGTCGTAGGGTGCACCAGAGCGACGAATATACTCGCGAATAATAGGCGCGAAATATCCCCCGGCTCCTGCATTGAGATGCGCAGAGAACGGCTGCGGATTCGACAGCGCCCACATTGCATTCGATTCGGACTGTTTCTCAAACGTCACCGTCAATATTCGCTTGAAGGTGCCGCTCTGCACATGCGATGCCGCGACCAGCGCGGTAGAACCACCCACCGAACCCGCCGTGTGCACCCGTAACATGGGTTTGCCATTACAGCCCAGCGCATCGGTCAGGTAGATTTCGGGCATGATAACGCCCTCAAACATGTCCGGCGCCTTGCCGATAATGACGGCGTCGATGTCGTCCCAACTCAGATCTGCGTCCTGCAGTGCGTTAAATGCTGCTTCGCGAACCAAGCCTGCAATAGAGACATCGCCGCGCTTGGTCTGATACTTGGTCTGGCCGATGCCGACCACTGCTGCCAGATTAGCCATTACGCTGCCTCCAATACGGTTACGAGATTGTGTTGCAGGCACGGCCCACTGGTAGCATGAGCCACACCGCGCTTAGCACTGCCTTCGATGATCCTGCGAGCTACCTCACCGATTCGCACCAAGCCTGAGGCCATCATCAGGTTGCCGGCCAGCACGCCACCAGAGGGGTTAATATCGGTGCTTTCACCCAATCCCAGAGCGTTGCTCAGGATGATTTCCTGGTGACTGAAAGGGGCATAGAGTTCCGCCACATCAATCGCGCCGTCTGCCACACCCGCCGCAGCTGCCGCCTGCTCGGTTGACACCGATCGGGTCAGGTCTCGCGCACCCATATTGTGCGATTCAATGCGATGATCGATACCTTTGATCAGCGCATAGGGAACACCCCACGCTTTCGCTTTTTCTTCAGTACAAATCACCATCGCGCTGGCGCCGTCAGAAATCGGACAGCAGTCGTGCTTGCGCAGGGGCGTCTGCCAGAGTTCGGCCTGCAACAGTTCATCGGCAGACACGTCGCCGGCAAGCTGTGCATGCGGGTTATTGGCCTTCGCATTGCGACGTGAGCGGGCCACGACTTCGGCCATATCGGCCTCGCTACAAACGCCCTGCTCCAACATCATCCGCGCTTGCATTGCAGCGAGACTCACATTGTCCACGAACAACGGTGCCAGGTAATAAGGATCCAGCTGTTGCGACAAAACAATGGGCAACTCACCCGGGGATGACTTACCGAAGCCGTAAACCAGAGCGGACTCTGCATGCCCCATACGAATCTTCAGTATGGATTCATACAGCGCCCAGGCGGCATCCATCTCGACATGGGATTCCTTGATCGGTGGCACTGCACCGAGGGCATCGACCCCCAGTACGAAGGCGAAGGCCGCACCTTGCTGATAGTCGCAACTGCCGGAACAAGTGAAATCGACGTCTTGAGCATTATTCAGCCCCACTGCGCCGAGGGCTTTCTGCACCACCGGCATAATGAGTTCCACCTCATTGGCAGCGCCGGCATCGCGCACACAATCCGTCTGCACAAAGGATACTACTGCGATGTTCGCGCTCATGATTGCTCTCCCCAGCCTTCTACCGGCATATGGCCTATCTTCTCGATGGGAACATCGGGCTCTTCAATAGGCTTGAAATATTTGATGTTATCCATGGAGTGAGTCCACTCGCTTTGATCCTTCCACACAGCTTGCACACGCTGTCCGATACGCACATCTTCGTTCACACACTCACTCATGAGGTGGATACAGGAAATGTTGGCACCATCGGGAATCAGGTTGGCGACGATAAACGGCGGTTGAATCGGGTTGTTGGGAATGGGAATCCATACAATGGTGAAAGATTCCACAGTAGCTTTATCGGAGACCTCCACCTCTTCAGTGGTCGGCACGCCCGACGCTGGGCACGACCCACGCGGCGGCACATAAACGCTACCGGTTACTGGGCTGCGCTGGCCCACCAAACGACCTTGCTTAATTTCGCTGAGGAAGCGACTGGTGGCCTCGCCGGCAGTAAAGTTATAGGTGAGATAGATCGGAGCCTCGACCCCTTCGATGGCGTCCTCATGCGTCTCTCCACCTGCGGGCGCATCGAGTGCCGTTGCCTCAGGAACAAAGCTGACGATATCGGTTACCAGGCCCTTGGTTTCATCTGCCCAGCGCGCCTTGACACGCATGCCGGTAGACATCGCGTCTTCGCTGCCCGCATCGACAGCGTGCACCATGGGTACGTCCGCGCCATCGAGCTTCACCATTGCCCAGGCGAAGGGCTTGTCGAAGGGATGGAGCTTTCTGGGCTCACTGACCCAACACCAGCTGACGACTTCGCCGCTGTCCCCCACATCGACAAACTCAGTCAGTTCGTCTGCGGTCACCGGGTCGTATTCCATTGGGGGAACGTATACCGTGCCGTCACTGCCACGGGTTCCGACGATTTTGCGATTGCGAAGTTCAGTGAGAAAGCGGCCCACCACGGGGCCTGTCGAACGGGTGTAGGTATACCCGAGGGTGAACTCCTGGCGCAGGATCTCGGCTTCTGCCATTGCTCTATCTCCTGGAGGGTGGATGAAAACCTGCAGGAGTATTGAACAGGGCCGGGGTCAACTCAATGGCAGAAAAGTCCAAAGTCCGCTGACAATTTTGATCAGCGGACCCGGTAGACGAGCTAATTAGTCAGTCAGATCTCAAAGCGGTGTTTGCGCAGCAACACCGCACCCGCCAGCAAGCCCGCACCGACGACAAGCCCAAAGAGCATACCGATGTAGTCGAGCGTCGCCCAGACGGGACCATGCATATACATGCCCATCGACTCCGCATCAGATTCGCGCAACGTAGGCACATGCGAAGCAATGAACATCAGCAGAAAATCTGTGCCAAAGAATATTTTTTCCACCAGGCACAGCCCGATGGGCACGCCAAAGCCCAGCATGAATGGAGACCGCTTCGCAGCAGCGGACGCGAGCAAGAACCATGCGTACAAAGGCACAGTCCACAGCGCCCAGATGAAGAATGCACCGATCTGTCCGCCAAACAGATCCACAAATTGAATGTTTTCTAGCACCACACTGGGTGAGCCCGCATCCAGGCGCCACACCATCAACATAGCGAGCACCGCTACAAATAGCTGGGTGACGATGGAAACCGCAAGATAAGCCAGCGGCGCGAGCAGGCTGGCGACCCCAAGTTTGCACAGTACTTCCTGCCACTCCGACACGGGCATCGACTTCCAGAACAAGATACTGCGGTCTTTGCGGTCATCGTACAAACAGCCCAACAGGTAATTGATCGTCACAATGATCAGGATGAGCTGAAACAACACGTGCACCATATTGAATGCCGGATTCAGGGTTTCAATATCTTCATCGAGCGGGGTGTCACTCTGCTGCCGCTGGGGCGGCCGGAACGTCCACTCCTTGGAGAAGTTCCACTCGTCTTCAACGACCTCGCCTTCCTCTTCAATGACGATGATGTCCTGCCGCTGCGGCGCAACGGTCTCCACATCATCATCGATCGAAATCGTGATATTCAGGCCGCCTCCTGTTGAGGCCTCATTGACCAGCACTTCCATCGCGCCCTCGCCGAGAAAGGCGAGCCGATTGGCCAGCAATACGCTGAGCAGAATCGCAATCACCAGGAAGCCACCCACCACGATGGGTGTCAGTATCAGCGATGTACGATATTCCTGCATCTCGCGCTGCAGCTGCGCGAAGATACTGGCAGATCCACTGGCACTCATGACTCATCCCCCATCTTCGCAACGAATAGATCAGCCAATGAAGGGGTATGTATCTGGCCCAGTCCCTCCAGGCGTTCGCGATCTGCGTCTTCAAAAATTAGCGCCTTACCGCCCAGGATAGCGCGCTCGCCAAGCGGGCCCAGGCTCAGCGCCTCTTCCACGGCACCGCCTACCACGTGCACCTCACTATAACGCTGCGCCAGCGCATCCATGGATTCGTGCAACACCACCTGCCCTGACCGCATAAAGATGGCGTCGGTAAGAATGGTCTCCACTTCCTCGACCTGGTGAGTAGAGATGATGATGGTCCTCTCGTCGTCGTAGTAGTCGTTCAGCAACTGCTCGAAGAAGCGCTTGCGGAACAATATGTCGAGGCCAAGAGTGGGTTCGTCCAGGATCAGCAAACGCGCATCGATAGCCATGACGAGTGCAAGGTGCAACTGCACATTCATGCCCTTGGAAAGCTGTTTCACGCGGCGGTTCAGCTTGACCTCAGTCATCGACAGTTGCGCCTCGGCCATGTCGCGATTAAAACGGGGATGCACCCCTGCGACATAATCGAGCACCTGGTCGACGCGCATCCATCCGGGCAGTACAGCGGTATCGGCGATGAAGCAGACCTCCTGCTGAAGTACGGTGCGATCCCGGCGCGGATCCATGCCCAGTACGTCCAGCCCACCCTCGGAGGTATTCAAACCGAGCAAAGAGCGTAACAGCGTGGTCTTGCCAGCACCGTTAGGTCCGATCAGGCCGGTTATGGTACCCGGCTGGATCGTGAGCGAAATATTGTCAACTGCAGCGAGGTCTCCATAGTCCTTGCGCAGCGCATGTGTTTGCACGATGGCGTCCATTATTCTGTCCCCTCCAGAGAGAGCAGCCGCGAAGTTACCGATTCCATATCCAGGCCTAACACCTGTACCCTCTCGGCAAACGCGGGTAACTCCTCCTCCATGAATTTGGTTTGTTCGTTGCTGGATAAGGCTGTACGGGCGCCCTCCAGCACAAACATTCCCAAACCGCGACGCTTCTCGAGAAGCCCTTCCTCCACGAGTTCCTGATAGGCCTTGGCCACGGTTAGGTGATTAATGCTGTAGTCGGATGCCACCTGGCGCACGGAAGGTACCGCCTCGCCTTCGGCGAATGTGCCATCCAGAATTCGCTCGACCACCAGTTCGCGCAACTGACGGTAGATTGGCTGGTTGTCATTCCATTCGATAGTCACGATGAGTATCCGCCCGCGTCTAGTCGTCTCGCTCTACGTCACCAGAGCCCAGTGCATTCGATCTGACTTTCGGATCACCGCGATAGGTCACGTCGCCGCTACCCATTACGGATGCCTCCAGATCTTCGACCGCCCAGACTTCTGCATCGCCCGAGCCAATCACATTCACGTCGACTTCCCTCGCCTCAATCAATCTGACGTCAATATCACCCGAACCCATCAGGTTTGCGCTGAGCTGGCCAGCCTGGCCTTCCTCCGCAGCGCGGATATCGCCGGAGCCATTGATCGTTGCATCGATTTCTGCCGCTGTCAGGGTACCGAGGTCGATGCCGCCAGAACCTGATACGACCAGATCAAGCTTTCCAAGCGTTGCTTTAGCCAGCTGAATCGTACCGGATCCGGCCACAGACAAATTCACGTCCTGCGCTTCGAGCTCATGAATCATAATATCCCCCGAACCCTCCACGGTGATATCGATATCACCCGCCTCTAATGGCCGGACGTAAACATCGCCGGAGCCAGAGAGCTTGATACGCTCCAGCATGGGTGCACTCACTTTGTACTGTACGCGTGAAATACTCTTACCGCTCTCGGAGCGGCCCAGGTGCAGCGTGTTACCCCGCAGATAGAAGGGCTCCAGATCCAGATACTTCTCTTTGCCTCGCAGGCGCAGCATATGCTGGTCTTCCTGGGTGATCTCCACCTCGGCACCACCCCAAACAATGACCGCGTCGAATTCCAGTCCCTCGACCGCCCGTGTCTCGGCGTGCGCGACCGCGGAAAAGCCCGCGAAGGCGGCAAAAAGGACGGCGACCAGGAAGCGTGAGTCCAGGCTACCGCCTAATATGGCTCGCTTTCGGTTCAGTAACATTTTCGCTCTCCCCATAATGGGTCCGATATGGTGTTATATTTAACTATAACACTAATAGAAATTATGGCAACAGTTTATTTTTACTATATTTTTCAATGTGTTGAATGTATGCCTTGATGCATGTTTGCGGCAATTGAGGCGGCAATTCGCTTGGCGCGCTCTGTCTGAGGCCCGCAAAAACCCTCTTCAAGGGTACCAATAAAGAGGCTCAACCAGCGCTCGAAGTCAGCTTGCTCCAGGTTGCGCTTCTGGTTCAGCGCGCGATGGATGTTCATGGTGTGGCGGCGATAGCCCGTCTCCCCCAACAGCAGTTTCGACCAATAGTTTTTGATATGCGGCAGATGCACCTTCAGATCAACGGCCGCAACATCGAGGAATATCGGCGCCAGCGTAGGGTCGGCTAGCACCTTATCGTAAAAAGCGTCGACGAAACCTTCCACATGCTCACGGCTATCAAGGTCAGGTCTTTCAGCGCCGCTCATCGTCTCGATTACTTCTTGCGCTTGGATTTCTTGACGTGCTGCATTAACCGCCGTTTGCGCGCCACCTGCCGGCCGGTCAGTTTGTTCCGTTTTCCGGCATAGGGATTCTCGCCGGTACGAAACTCAACCCGCACCGGTGTACCGAAGAGCTTGAGCTCCCGGCGAAACACTTTTTCGAGATAACGCTGATAGGATGCCGGAACTTTCCCGGTTTGGTTGCCGTGAATCACGATGCGCGGGGGATTCTGGCCGCCTGCGTGTGCGTAACGAAGCTTGATGCGCCTGCCATTGACCATGGGAGGTTCGTGATCCATGACCGCATCTTCCAGAATACGCGTCAACTGATTCGTCGCCAATTTGCGGGTCGCCGAATCATAGGCCTGGTTTACTGACTTATAAAGATGCCCTACACCGGTACCGTGGAGGGCCGATATGAAATGTATCTCGGCGTAGTCGATAAACTGCAGGCGCCTTTCCAACTCGAATTTAATCCGATCGCGTGTATCGCTTTCCAGGCCGTCCCATTTGTTAACGGCGAGCACCAGGCCACGACCGGCTTCTATAGCCTGCCCCAGCAAGTGAAGATCCTGCTCTACCAGGCCCTCGCTCGCGTCCATCACCAGTACAACAACGTGCGCGTCGTCGATAGCCTTGAGCGTCTTAACAATGGAAAACTTCTCCACCGTTTGCTTGACGTTCTTGCGACGTCGCACGCCAGCCGTATCGATCAGGGTGTAATGCTGCCCTTCGCGTTCATAATCGATGTAGATACTGTCGCGGGTGGTTCCAGGCTGATCGTAGACCACCACACGCTCTTCACCGAGCAAGCGATTGACCAAGGTAGACTTGCCGACATTGGGGCGCCCTACCACCGCCACCCGAACACCGTGCGAATCATCTTCAGCGTCCTCATCAGCTTCGGGAACTTCAAACCCGGACAGAGCTTGCTCCAGTAACGCACGCACTCCACGCCCGTGGGTGGCGGCTATGGGGTGAATACTATCGAGACCGAGGGTGTAGAAGTCGGCCATAGCGACGTTTTCGTCGATACCATCGATCTTATTAACAACCAGGTGGAAGGCTTTGTTCTGCTGGCGCAGGTGACGCACGAGTTGCTCGTCACCGCCGGTTAAGCCCGCCCGGGCATCTACCATGAGAAAAACCGCATCAGCCTCTTCAATGGCGGCGAGCGATTGCTCAGCCATCTCCGAATCGATCCCCTCTTCCTCCCCGGTGATTCCCCCCGTGTCGATCACGATGAAAGGCAAGTCGCCCATACGGGCCTCACCATATTTCCTGTCTCGGGTCAGGCCGGGATAGTTAGCAACCAATGCATCGCGACTGCGGGTCAGGCGGTTAAACAGTGTCGATTTTCCGACATTGGGGCGCCCGACCAGGGCGATAACGGGGATCATGACTAGTCCGCGCTACTGACTTCCAGCGCAACAAGGTTGCCGCTATTACCAAATGCGTACAGCACGTTGTCCTCAACCAGCATGTCGGCGCGCATACCGTCTCCGTCCACACTGGTGCGACCGACGAAATGCCCATCGACCTGCGACATGAAGTGGATATAACCGTCCAGGTCACCCACGGCGACAAACCCCTTGATAGCTCGCGGTGCGCTCAGCCTGCGGTAACTCAGCGCAGGCTGCTGCCAGCGTATGCCCTGACCGTTGCGGTGAAACGCCGTAACAGTGCCGCTTTCCTCGGAGACATAGATGTTGCCAAATCCCTGTCCTACGCCGGCATAGCTGGAAATCTCCTCCTGCCAAATCTTGCGCCCGGTGGAGATATCGATCGCAGCCAGGCGACCTTGGTAGCTCACAGCAAACAGCGTGGTACCCACCCGAATCATGGTGCCGTCGACATCAACAATACGATCAATCTCCGAGCGCCCCTGGGCGATAGCGACTCGCGCCTCCCACCGGACCGCACCGCTATTGATATCAAAGGCGATCACTTTGCCGTTGCCAAATCCGGCTATCGCAAATTTCTCATAGATTATTGGCGTGCTGGTACCGCGCAGAGTGAGCACCGGAAGATTGCTGTCGTAAACCCAGAGTTCGCTACCATCATCGGCATCGAGGCCCTGAATCTTTCCGTTGTAGCTCTGGACTACCACCACTCTACCGTTGGTTTGCGGCGGCGACATGACCTCACCGCGGACATCGGCCATCCACAACCGGCTGCCGTTATTTGCATCCAGTGCCAGTACCTGACCATCGCTGCTACCCAGCATGAGCATGCCTTCGCCATAGCCTACGCCGCCGCTGAACGGGATGTCGTATTCCTCGCGCCACACACGGTCACCATCGCGACGGTCCAGCGCTACCACCACGCCGTCGTTACTGGCCGCGTAAATAATGTCATCTGCGATGACCGGGCGCAGGTGATGGTATGCATCACCCTGACCGTTACCAACACTGGTGCTCCACAGTTTGTCGATACTAATCTCGCTGTCGATGTCGACCAACTGAGCTGGCGTATTGCCTTCGTCATCATCGAGTGTAAACCAGCCTTCGACAGTGCTACAGCCAGCCAGCGTCACTGACAGCATGACTACAGCAGTCTGACGTCCTATGCGATACAGCATCTATCAGGCCTCCCCAGCGCTGCGTGGCGCTACCGGTGTGAGTACCTGCAATTTCAGCTGCAGAGACTCGCTGGCGCCTTCGCCGCTCGCAGCCGCGGCTGCCACGGCGCGCTCATAAGCTTCAATCGCTGCTGCTTCATTACCTAACTGAACCTGCAGATCACCCTCGACTTCCGCATAGGCTGCCGCATACGTGCCTGGCGTGGCGGCGGTTACGATAGCCAAGGCCGCCTGGGGGTCGCCACCAGCGGCCACAACACGAGCGAGACGTAATTCCGCCAACAAGCGTATCTCCAGCGGCGGGTTAGCGGTTAACACTGAGCGTAGTTCACGTTCAGCAGCGGCATAGTTACCTTCCTGAACGTCCAATCGTGCCAGATGCAGACTGGCAAACAACGCATAAGTAGAACCGCTGTAATCCTGCTTCAGAGTCCCGGCCAGATGACGAATCGTCGCGTTCTGTTCATCACTGGGGGCTTGCTGAGTCGCCTCTAGTAGTTCTTCATAGCTCAACGATGCCAGTTCAGCTTGCTGCTCGCGGTGCTCCTGCCAGCCCTGCCAGCCGAATCCGGCCGCTAGGGCGAGCACAACAGCGGCAATGGTCGAGCGACCGTTCTCTTCCCACCACTTCTTTAGGGCTTCAACCTGTTCTTCTTCGGTGCGATATGTTTCCACGCTCTAACCTCGTTCTGGTACTAGTTCTGCGATGCGGCCAGGCAGTTCCGCAAAGGGAATACTGAGCTGTTCTGCACTGCCGTCGGCACGCATCGGTTTTACGGCTGCGACTCCCGCAGCCACTTCATCATCGCCAAGTATCACGGCGACCGCGGCGCCGCTCTTATCGGCTTTCTTCATTTGGCTTTTGAAACTGCCCCCGCCGCTGTGCACCATCACAGCTCGGCCTGCGCTATTGTCGCGCAACTGCTCGGCCAGGCGAAACGCCAGCGCTTCAGCGGCTTCGCCCTGCGCCACGAAATAAACATCGGCCAGCGGCTTATCGGCGACTTCGGACTCACCGGCCTGCATCATCAACACCAGTCGCTCCAGGCCCATAGCAAAGCCTGCTGCCGGGACCGCCTTACCACCTAACTGCTCGACCAATCCATCGTAGCGGCCACCGGCGCAAATCGTCCCCTGGGCACCCAACGCATCGGTCACCCATTCGAAAACCGTGCGATTGTAATAGTCGAGACCTCGTACCAGTCGCGGATTCAGCTGGTAACGCACACCGGCCGCGTCCAACAGGCTTTGCAAACGCGCGAAGTGCTCTGCGGATTCGCTATCCAGATAGTCGGGAAGACTTGGCGCGTCCTGCAACAGGGCCTGTGTCGATTCCGACTTGCTGTCGAGAATACGAAGCGGATTACTCTCCAGACGGCGCTGACTGTCTTCGTCGAGTTGGCTGGCCACGTCGCGCAAATACTCCACCAATGCGTTGCGGTAGGCGGCTCGGGCCTCCGGCTGACCCAGTGAATTGAGTTGCAACTGCACGTCGTCGCCAATACCCAGTCCACGCCAGAGTCTCTCGCCAATAAGAATCAACTCTGCCTCTACATCCGCTGTCGCGGTTCCGAACACTTCCACACCAACCTGGTGAAACTGGCGTTGGCGGCCCTTTTGCGGGCGCTCGTAACGGAACATCGGCCCTGCATACCATAACTTCTGTTGGGTATTGGCCAGACTGTGCTGCAGCACGGCGCGCACACAGCCTGCAGTGCCCTCTGGCCGCAAGGTCAGGCTATCGTCGTTTCGATCCGGAAAACTGTACATCTCCTTTTCGACAATGTCGGTGACTTCGCCAATAGCACGGCTGAACAAAGCGGTCTGCTCTACGATAGGTAGTCGAATCTCACGATAGCCGTAACTCGCCAGGGTCGCCTGAATCAATTGTTCCAGTCGTTGCCAGAGGTAAGTTTCGGTGGGGAGAATGTCATTCATTCCCCGGATTGCTCTAATCTGATTCACATCGGGTACCGGTTCAGGCCTTAGCTATCAATTTTTCGTCTGCCGCAGCGCGCTCGGCTTCCAAGTCGCTAGCCTTTTGGCGTATGACATTCTCGAGGTGATCGATAAAGTCTTCGTTGCTGACCTTATGATCTGGCTCACCCGCCAGATAGATCAGATTACTTGGTGTCGCACCGGTCAGGCCGACGTCTGCCTCTCGGGCCTCGCCGGGACCGTTCACGATACAGCCAATAACCGCCACGTCCATGGGCGTGCGCACATCTTCCAGGCGCTGTTCCAGGGTATTCATCGTCTTTACGACATCGAAATTTTGTCGTGAGCAGCTCGGACAGGCGATAAAGTTGATGCCGTTGGTGCGCAGTTTCAGGCTCTTCAGTATCTCGAACCCGACCTTAACCTCCTCGACAGGGTCCGCGGCCAGGGACACCCGGATGGTATCGCCGATGCCATCCATCAGCAGCATTCCGAGACCAACCGCTGATTTAACCGTGCCGCCGCGCAGCCCACCTGCCTCGGTAATACCCAGGTGCAGGGGCTGTTCGATCTGCTCTGCTATCAGTCGATAGGCGGCGACAGCCATGAATACTTCTGACGCTTTAACGCTCAGTTTGAAATCCGGGTAATCGAGTTTGTCGAGAATATCGACATGACGCATGGCTGATTCCACCAGTGCTTCAGCCGTGGGCTCGCCATACTTTCGTTGCAGGTCCTTGCCCAGGGAGCCAGCGTTAACGCCGATGCGAATGGGGATACCCTTGTCGCGGCAACTGTCGATAACGGCCCGCACCCTGTCCTCGCGACCGATATTGCCTGGATTAATGCGCAAGCAATCGACGCCGTACTCGGCAACTTTTAACGCGATCTTATAATCAAAGTGAATGTCTGCCACCAGCGGTACGTCGACCTGAGCGCGGATGGCACGAAACGCTTCCGCGGCGTCCATGCTGGGCACGGAGACGCGCACAATATCGGCGCCCGCATCGGCGATTGCGCGCACCTGAGCGACAGTTGCCTCAACGTCACAGGTCTCGGTGTTTGTCATGCTCTGCACACTGATGGGCGCATCGCCGCCGACCGGCACCTTGCCGACATGAATTTGTCGCGTCTGGCGACGCTTAATGGGCGATTCAGTCTTCACTGGATGTCACCTACGGAAAAACGGGCTATCACCCTGCCCGGGCGGGTGGTGATTTCAAAGGGCTCGTCGAGATAACGCAACTCGACCATACGCGCATCACCCACCAAAATATTGAAAGGCGCCTCGCCATCCAAAGCCAGTTGATCACCTTCGCGGCGCAGATCGGCATAGATCAAGCGATCGCTGGCGTCGCGCACTTCCACCCAGCAGTCGCCGCTGAACGCGAATTGCAGTACCGCGTCTGTCACCTCTACTAGCGCGGCTGTGCCGGCACTGGAAGGTCGTTCCGACAAAGCTTGTGCAGGCGCAGACTGTTCAGCCAATTCCTCCTCAGCTAGCGCTGCCTGCTGGACCTGCTGCGGTTGCTGGACCGGCGTTTTGGTTAACTCTGTCTGAGCTTGCTCGTAGTCCGGCGCGGCGACCTGTGCTGCAGTTTCAGCTAAGGACACTGGTTCATCTAACACTGGCTCATCTAACGCGGGTGCAACTGACTCGGTTTCAGCCGCGTCCTCATCAACCGCCGGCGAAGTAATTTCCACAGGGGCACTAGCGGCGGTTTGCTCGGGTTCCTCATCCTGCAACAGCCAGAATACAATGACCAGTAACAGAGCAGCCACAACACCGATTGCGATTCCCAGCACCGGTTGCTGTATTCCACTGCGCGGCATCGGCGCTCCCACCAGGGCGCTGGGCTCATCATCGGTGATATTCATGGCGTCGAGGGCGGCCAGCAATTCCGCTTCCGGTACCGACACCAACTTGCCGTAATTACGCAGGTAGCCAAGCACAAAGGCACGACCGCGCAAGACGTCGAACTGGTTGGCTTCTATCGCCTCCACATAGGTCGGCATCCAATTAAGACGATCGGCCATTTCACGGGCGGAGATGCCCTGTGCCTCTCGGGCAGTTCGCAGCATCTCACCTGGTGTTTTACCCGCCGCTGGCTGCTCTGCGAAGGTGGGCTCAGAGTTCTCCACGCTGAACCGCCCTCTCGTACGCCTGATACTCTGCCGAATCCGGATACAGGTTTCGCAGCGCCAGTGCAGCACTGGCCTGGCCGTCGGAATCACCCAGCTGAATGCGACACAGACCAAGATTGATGAACGCCCTGGGCCTGGACTCATACAGCGTGTCCTTAACGACAATGACGAGCTGCTCTTCGGCCTCTTGAAAGCGGCCCTGTGAATACAGGAAGGCGGCGTAGTTGTTGCGAGCGCGCGAGAAGTCGCGACGCAGCGAGATGGCGCGTTCGAAGCTCTCTTCAGCCAACTCGTATTCGCCAGTGCTCTGATAGACCAAGGCAAAGGCCTCGTGCACCTCAGGAGAGTTAGGATCGATCTCCGCCGCCATCCGCAGATTACGCTTGGCATCTTCCCAGTTTTGCTCGCCAATATAGCTGCGCGCCAACTGCACGCGCGTTTTGAGGGCCTCCTCCGGCGAGGCTTCAGTGGTGAAGACCCTGCCCTCATGCGTGATGCATGCACTGAGACAGAGACAGGCCGCAAGAATCAGGGCGCACTGCTGTACTGGTTTGGAGAGCGTTTTCATGCCAGCCGGATCACCTGCTCTTCATCGTTTTTACGATATCGCTCGCTGCGTCGAGTACGGTCCACCACTTGCCCTACCAACTGCCCGCAGGCCGCACTAATATCATCGCCACGGGTAGTACGCACAGTCACCACGAATCCTGCATCGACCAACACTTGCCAGAAACGCGACACCGCATTACCGCTGGGGCGTTCATAGTCTGATTGTGCAAATGTATTGAACGGAATCAAATTTATTTTGCAGGGAAAATCTCTCAGCAACGCTGCTAACTCGCGCGCTTGCTCCACCTGGTCGTTCACACCAGCAATCAGCGTGTACTCAACGGTGACTACTCGCTTCTTGTCCGATTGGTGGTCCAGGTAGTTTCGACAGCTCGCCAAAAGCACATCGATGGGGTATTTGCGGTTGATGGGAACCAGCTCATTGCGCAGGGCATCGTTGGGTGCGTGCAGGGATACCGCCAGCGATACCTCGCTCACCTCCGCCAGCCGATCCAGCGCTGGAACAACGCCAGAGGTGCTCAGGGTCACCCGTCGCTTGGACAGCCCGTATGCCAGGTCCTCCAGCATTAAATCCATCGCCGCGACTACATTATCGAAATTGAGCAGGGGCTCGCCCATACCCATCATAACGACGTTGGTGACTTTGCGCCCTTTGCCACTCTGGAACGCATCATAGGACTTCAGAGCGAGCCAAACCTGACCAATGATCTCGGCCGCGGTGAGGTCACGCTGAAATCCCTGTTTGCCAGTAGAGCAAAAGCTACAGTCGAGACTGCAACCCACCTGGCTGGAGACGCAGAGCGTGCCGCGCTTCCCGTCCGGTATGAGCACCGTTTCCACCAGACCGCCGCCCTCCACGCGGATTGCCCACTTGCGGGTTCCGTCCTCGGAGTCTTGCTGACTGACGACCTCAGGCGGACGCACCTCTGCGACCGCTTCGAGTTTCTCGCGCAGCCCCTTGCTGAGATTCGTCATCTCGGCAAAGGACGTGACACCCGCGTGATGAATCCACTTGAGCACCTGCTGCGCGCGGAAGGGCTTCTCCCCCTGCTCGAGGAAGAAGGCCTGCATCTGCGGCAGCGTCAGGCCCATCAGATTGGTGCGGGTGTCGGTCACGTTAAACCTGGCTCAGCGCTCGCAAATTTCGCTGGAAGCGAAGAAATAAGCGATCTCGCGGGCCGCAGATTCCGGTGAGTCAGAGCCATGTACCGCATTTGCATCGATTGATTCTGCAAAATCGGCACGAATGGTACCCGCATCGGCTTCCTGGGGGTTCGTCGCGCCCATCAGTTCACGGTTTTTCGCTATCGCGTTTTCACCTTCAAGCACCTGAACACAGACAGGACCAGAGGTCATGAACTCGATCAGTGCAGGAAAAAAGGGACGCTCGCGGTGCTCGGCGTAGAATCCACCCGCCACTTCTTCGCTCAGGCGTAGCATTTTGGCCGCGACCAGACGCAGGCCATTTTTCTCAAAGCGACTGTAAATTTCTCCGATTACGTTCTTGCCCACTGCATCTGGCTTAACGATAGAGAGCGTTCTTTCAACTGCCATTTATAAATCTCCGTAAGAATAGAATACCGACCCCGCAACTCCCGCAAAGGGAACTGCCAGGTCACGTTAATGAAAGCGGCGGTATTATACGGACTTCGGACCAGGCTTGCACCTCTTTTGGGTGCCTGGAGGGTCTTTATTTCTAAAAAAAAATCAGTGGCTTAGGAGTACAATCTCAGCCGACGCTGCCGCTCCGGCCGCGCCCCACTTCACGTAGTTTCGAGATCGCGTTTTCCAATTGCTGGGCGGCAAACTCGATCTCCTCGGCCGTCGTGAATCGACCCAGGGTAATACGTACCGAACTATGGGCCAGAGCGTCTTCTACGCCCAGCGCGCGCAGCACATAAGATGGCTCGACACTGGCAGAGTTGCAGGCTGAGCCCGTCGATACGGCGAGATCTTTCAGCGCCATTAGCAGTGCCTCGCCATCGACGCCCTCTACAGCGACATTCAGCGTACCAGGTAGGCGGGAATCGGAATCTCCGTTGAGATGCACTCCCCCCAGCGCCGCCAGACGCTGCCACAGAATGTCTCGCAAGCCCCGAATACGCCCCTCTTCAGCGGCCATGTCTTGGGTGGCGATCTGAGCCGACGCGCCCATGCCGACTATTTGATGGGTCGCCAGCGTGCCAGAGCGCATACCACGCTCGTGTCCTCCACCGTGAATCTCCGCGTGGATGTGTACCGCAGGTGAACGCCGCACATAAAGCGCCCCAATTCCCTTCGGGCCATACATCTTATGGGCGGTGAGAGACATCAAATCGATGTTCTGCGCCTGCACATCAATCGGTATCTTGCCGCCACTTTGAGCCGCATCGACGTGAAACAACACCTCTCGCGCGCGGCAGAGCGCACCGATGGCGGCAATATCGTTAACAACGCCAATCTCATTGTTAGCATGCATGATACTGACCACCACGGTATCGTCACGCAGCGCACTCTCTACCTGGTTCACGGTGGTCGTACCGTCAGCGGAGGGCGCCAGATAGCTCACTTCAGACCCCTCGCCCTCCAGGTGTTTGCAGGTATCGAGTACCGCCTTGTGTTCGATACTGGAGGTAATGATATGACGGCCGCGATCTGCGTTCGCGTGTGCAGCGCCCTTAATGGCGAGGTTGTCTGACTCTGTCGCGCCACTAGTCCAGACGATTTCGCGCGGATCAGCGTTAATCATATCGGCGACAAGGCGCCTCGCTTCTTCAACCGCCTGCTCCGCCTTCCACCCGTATACGTGAGAACGTGACGCCGCATTGCCGAAATTGCCTTCCATCGAAAGACACTCCACCATTTTCTGCACAACACGCTCATCGACGGGCGTGGTCGCGGAATAGTCGAGGTAAACGGGCTTTTGCATAGTGGAACTCCGGTAAATCTCCAACCAGTATCGGCTAGTTGTAGCTGCGCGGCAACTCAGCGCCGTATCGAATTTTGAGTCTCTGTGAGAATGCCTCGCAGGATGTTCAGCTCCATCTCATCGAGTCGAACCCTGCCATAGAGCCGGCGCAGGCGCGCCATCAATTGCCGGGGAGCAGCGGGATCGAGAAATCCAATCTCCACCAGCGTCTGTTCCAAATGCTGGTAGAAGCGATCCATATTTTCCGCCGTGCTGAATGGGGCATCCCACTCATCGCACTCATCGGCTGGCAGCATCTCCCCCACTTCCAACATACGAAGCTCGTAAGCAACAATTTGCACCGCCATCGCCAAATTGAGGCTGGTATAGTCCTCGTGCGTGGGCACATGCAGATGCAGGTTGCAGCTTTGCAGCTCCTCATTGGTCAAACCACGGTCTTCGCGGCCGAATAAAATTGCGACCTGCTCGCCCCGAGATTGTGCTGCCAGAGCGCGCTCGGCACAGTGGCGCGGGTCTTGTACGGGCCACGGAATGCGCCTGCCTCTGGCACTGGTACCGATAACGAACTGACAGTCGGCGATGGCTTCTTCCAGTGTCGCAACCACGGTTGCCGTTTCCAGCACATCCTGCGCAGATGCTGCCCTCCACTGCGCCTCCTCGTGCGGGAATCGTGCGGGGTCAACCAGGCACAAATCGCGCAAACCCATGTTCTTCATCGCCCGCGCGACCCCACCAATGTTGCCGGGATGGGTGGTGTTGACCAGCACTATACGAATACCTGCCAAGGCTGTTGACCTCATTGTTTGATAGGGCGCGAAGTTTAGCATTTCTGCTATAATCGCGCGCCGTTCACCAGCCGAAGGACCCGACATGGAACCCATGAGTCACATCGCACTGCGCGCCGCCCGCAAGGCCGGAGAGTTAATCGCCCGTGCGACAGACAACCTGGACCAGATCGACGTCGAGTCGAAAAGCGCCAACGACTTCGTTTCAGAGATAGATCGCGCCGCGGAGCGAGAGATCATCTATAACCTGAACAAGGCCTATCCGGATCACGCGTTTCTTGGCGAGGAAGGTGGACTCAGCGGTAACGAAGAGTCTGAATATCGTTGGATTATCGATCCCTTGGACGGAACAACCAACTTTTTGCGCGGCATCCCCCACTTCGCCGTCTCCATCGCCTGCGAATACAAAGGCAAGATTGAACATGCCGTGGTACTCGATCCGATTCGGCGCGAAGAGTTTGTGGCCAGTCGCGGCCGTGGCGCGCAGCTAAACGGACGCAGAATTCGCGTTAGCAGTTTACCGGGGCTCGACAGCGCTCTGCTGGGAACCGGCATACCCTTTCGCTCACGCCAGACCGAGCATTTGGGTGCCTATACCAAAAGCCTGGAGACCTTAGCGGGGAGCTGCGCGGGTATCCGTCGTGCGGGTGCTGCCGCCCTCGACCTGGCCTACGTCGCAGCAGGCCGACTCGATGGTTTCTGGGAAATCGGATTAGCGCCATGGGATATCGCTGCCGGCTCTTTGCTGGTGCGAGAAGCAGGCGGCCTGATCGGCGATTTCAAGGGTGGCGAGGGTTACCTGGAAAGCGGCAATATCGTCTGCGGTAACCCAAAGTGCTTCAAAGCTATCCTGCAGGTGACCAATCCAACCCTAGGGCATCTCGTCTAGCTCTGCGCCTTCTTTTACCGGCACCATCAGGTCTTCCTTGCTAATGCCCAGCATCAGCAGGCTGTTGGCCGCAACATAGATAGACGAGTAGGTACCAATCAATACGCCCACGATCAGTGCCAGCGCGAAGCCGTGAATCATATCGCCACCAAACAGAGCGAGCGCGGTCAGTACCAGCAGGGTTGTCAGCGAGGTTACCAAGGTTCGTGCCAGCGTTTCCGTCAGTGAAATATTGATCACATTGACGGGGTCGGCTTTGCGAATCTTACGGAAATTCTCTCGAATCCTGTCAGACACAACAATGGTGTCATTGAGGGAGTAACCGATCACCGCCAGTAGTGCCGCCAAGACGGTTAGGTCAAATTCGATACCGAGTATCGAGAAAAAACCGAGCGTAATGAGCACATCATGCGCCAATGCGACCACCGCGCCTACCGAAAACTTAAACTGGAAGCGGAAGGCCACGTAGAGCATAACCAGACCGAGGGCGAGCAACATGGCCAGGCCGCCCTGCTCACGCAACTCATCCCCAACTTGCGGGCCAACAAACTCGATTCTGCGCAACTCGACCTGGTCGACAGATTCCTCCTGTAACAATGCCAACAGGCGGGCGCCATCTTTGTCCGAGTAGCCCTGAGGCAAGCGTATTAGCACATCCTGATCGGAGCCGAAGCTCACAACAATGGCTCGTTGAAAACCACCGGTTTCCAGAGTTTGGCGAATCTCTCCTAATGGCGCCGTGGTGCTGTAGTGCACCTCCACCAGCGTTCCACCGGTAAAATCCAGGCCCCAGTTCAGCTGACGGGTTGCCAGGGAGCCTATGGATATCAGCAGCAAAACGATGGAAATAGCGGTGGCCAGTTTGCGTTGGCCCATAAAGTTGATTGTGTTCATAGCGCTCATCCGCCTACCCGATCGACAGCCGCTTCACATTGCGACCCCCATATATAAGATTGATCAGTGCTCGCGTTCCCATAATCGCTGTGAACATCGAGGTCACGATGCCAATCGAGAGCGTTACCGCGAAGCCTTTCACCGGTCCGGTGCCAACCGCATAGAGAATCAGCGCTACCAGCAGCGTTGTGATATTGGCATCGAGAATGGTAACGACAGCACGCTCGAAACCGGCGTGAATGGCCATCTGTGGTGATAATCCGTTACGCAGCTCTTCCCTGATTCGAGCGAAGATCAGCACGTTGGCGTCTACCGCCATACCCACTGTTAGCACGATACCGGCAATACCGGGCAACGTCAGCGTCGCACCCAGAATAGACATACATGCCACCAGTAATACGAGGTTGCAGCTCAGTGCAACGACGGCCGCCACACCGAACACCCGGTAGTAGAGCACCATGAACGCCACCACCAGCAGCAGGCCTATCTGCACGGAGGTCACACCTTTGGCAATATTCTCTGCCCCGAGGGACGGTCCAACGGTGCGCTCTTCCACAAAATCGATGGGCGCAGCGAGCGCACCAGCGCGCAGCAGCAGCGCTATCTCGGACGCTTCGGCCGTGCTATCGAGGCCGGTAATCTGAAACTGTGCGCCTAGAGCCGATTGGATCACGGGCGCCGTGATAATGCGCTTCTCATCGATCGGCATCTTAATGACGACTTCGTTGCCATCCGCGTCGGTCTCGTAGCGTGTGCGTGTCTTACGCTCGATGAATAAAACACCCATGCGACGCTTGATGTTGTTCCGGGTAGCGCGGTGCATCAGCGCTCCGCCTTCGCTATCCAGGCTGATATTGACGTTAGGCCGGCCATTCTGATCGAAACTGGCTTGCGCGTTGGCCACCCGCTCGCCGGTAATGATCACCTCACGCTCCAGCCATTCGCTCGCGCCCGCGCGCTGCTCACTGCGATAACCAAACTCTTGACGCGAAGACACCGGCGCATCCGCGGTGGCCACCAGACGAAACTCAAGATTTGCTGTTTTACCGAGGATTCGCTTGGCTTCGGCGGTGTCCTGAATACCGGGCAGTTCAACCACGATACGATTACGCCCTTGCGGTTGGACCAATGGCTCGGACACGCCAAGTTCGTTTACTCGATTACGCAATGTCGTCAGGTTCTGATTAACCGCGTAACTCGCTATTTCCTGGCGGCTGGCATCAGAGAGCACAGCATTGAATGTGTATTCACCGGAAGCGGTGTTATCGCCGCGCTGCGTCACCAGCTCAGGATAATTCTCGCGCAGCGCGCTGTAGGCCTGATCACGCAGCGCCTCGGTCTTGAATCGCGCAAAGACAGTAGTGTCATTTTCCAGGCTGACAAAACCGCGGATACGCTCTTCCCGGAGCAGCTTCTTGGTCGCGTTAGTATAAAACTCGAGGCGACGCTGAATCGCCGAGTCCACATCCACTTCCAGCTTGAAGTGCACACCACCGCTGAGGTCGAGTCCCAGCTTCATAGGCTGGCCGCCAAAGTCACTGAGCCAGGCTGGCGTGGTCGGCGCGAGATTCAGCGCCACAATATAGCCGTCACCGAGAGCGCGCTGCACCCTGCTCTGCGCGGGTAACTGATCGTCACGTTGGCGTAGGCGTATCAATGCGTTATTGCCCTGCTGACCGATTTCGGGAGCAAAGTACTCGATAGCCTGCGCTTCCAGCGCCGCTGTTGCTCGCTCGAGGGTACTGGCATCAATTAACTGGGTGCTGCTCTCTCCGCTGATCTGTAGTGCAGGATCCGGTGCGTAGAGATTGGGCGACGCATAGAAGAAGCCTAACGCCACCACGAAGGTTACCAGCAGGTATTTCCAGAGGGGGTACTTGTTTAGCATGGTTTACTCGAAAAAAAGTTGCGCCATTATAAAGGCTGGGGGCGCTTAATCCACCCACACCCGGGCATTGCGGAACAAGCGCATCCAGGCGCCGTCCTCTTCCCATTGCGGCGGTGCCCAGGAACATTGCAGTGCCCGAAATACCCGTTCCGGGTGAGGCATCATGATCGTCGCACGACCATCGCTGCTGGTCAGCCCCGTAATTCCGCCCGGCGATCCATTGGGGTTGGCCGGATAGCTTTCGGCCACGGTCAATGCGTTCGTGACAAAACGCATGCCAACCAAGCCCGCTGACTCCAAAGCATCTCGCTGCCCCTGATCCTTGAACTCAGCGCGGCCCTCTCCGTGAGCCACCGCGATCGGCATATGGGAGCCTGCCATACCGCGAAGCAATATCGAGGGGCTCTCCTCTACCTGTACCAGGGAAAACCTCGCTTCAAACTGCTCGGAGCGATTGCGCACAAAGCGCGGCCAGTTATCGGTGCCGGGAATCAACTCAGCGAGCGTGGACACCATCTGACAGCCATTGCATACACCGAGCGTAAAGCTGTCAGGACGTTCAAAGAAGGCCTGAAATTGCTCGCGCAGCGCACTGTTAAACAGCACCGACTTGGCCCAACCCTCGCCCGCACCGAGAACGTCGCCGTAGGAGAAACCACCGCAGGCCACCAGCCCCTTAAACTCGTCCAGGCTAAAGCGGCCAGCAAAGAGATCACTCATATGCACGTCAAAGGGGGCGAAGCCAGCGCGCTTGAACGCCGCCGCCATTTCCACGTGCCCGTTGACACCCTGCTCGCGGAGAATGGCCACTCGCGGCGCAGCACCCGTCCCAACATAGGGCGCGGCGATGTCGTCTTGTGGGTCAAAACCAAGCCGCACAGAAAGGCCCGGATCCTGTACGCCCAAAGTTTCGAATTCTTCCCGCGCGCAGTCGGGATTGTCGCGCAGTGATTGAATCTCGTAGCTAGTGCGCGACCACAAGCGCTGCCATTCTGTGCGAGAGGCACTCAGCAGGCTTTCCGAGGCGCTGTTAATCTGTAACACATCGCCTTCATTCACCGAACCAAGACGGTAACTGCATGAGGAAAGTCCAAATTGCTCGAGAAGCAGCTCAAAGGCTGCAACATTCTCGTCGCTAACCTGCAGCACCGCGCCAATCTCCTCGGCAAACAGTGCGGCCGTAGCGTCACTGCCAAGTCCTGCAATATCCACCGTCCAACCGCAGTGTCCTGCAAATGCCATTTCGGCCAGGGTCACTAACAGGCCGCCATCGGAGCGGTCATGGTAGGCCAGCAATAGCTTCTCGTTTTGCAGTTGTTTGATTAACTCAAACAGACCTTTCAGTAATTCGGGGCTTTCCATATCGGCGACTTCGTCCCCCACCTGCCCATAGGCCTGTGCCAAGCAGGAGGCACCCAAGCGATTGCGGCCCTCGCCCAGATCGACCAGGTAGAGGCTCGTGGCGCCCACATCAGTCTTGAGTTGCGGCGTAACGCTTCTGCGCACGTCTGGAATGGGTGCGAACGCCGACACGATGAGTGAGGTCGGTGCGGTCACGGATTTCTCGACGCCCTTGTCTGACCACGCCGTGCGCATTGACATCGAGTCTTTACCTACGGGAATGGTAATACCCAAGGCGGGACAAAACTCCATACCGACTGCTTGTACGGTATCGTAGAGCACTTCATCTTCACGGCCGTGACCGGCAGCGCACATCCAGTTCGCCGAGAGCTTGATGTCTTCGATTTTCTCAACACCGGCCGCAAGGAGATTGGTAATCGCTTCTGCGACAGCGACTCGACCTGAGGCCGGGCCGTCAATCAGCGCTGACGGGGTACGCTCACCCATCGCCATCGCCTCACCCGCGCTGGAGTCATAGGCAACGGTGGTTACCGCGCAGTCTGCTACCGGGACCTGCCACGGACCGACCATTTGGTCGCGATGCACCATACCGGTGACGGTGCGATCTCCAATGGTGATAAGAAAGTTTTTGCTGGCCACGGTAGGCAATTGCAATACGCGCTCGGCAGCCTCCTGCAGTGACGCCTGCCCAAGTTCCAACGCGCCGCTTGGCACCGGCTGGCGGATAACATCGCGCTGCATTCGTGGCGGCTTACCGAACAGAACCGACATGGGTAAATCGACAGGTGCATTGTCGAAATGTGGATCGCTGACCTGCAGATGCTGTTCCGCCAAGGCCTCGCCAACCACCGCATAGGGGCAGCGCTCACGCTCACAAATCGTTCTAAATCGATCCAGGTTGCGCGGACTCACCGCCAGCACATAGCGTTCCTGGGCTTCGTTACACCAGATTTCCAGTGGAGACATGCCCGGTTCATCATTCGGTACCGCACGCAGATCGAAGCGTCCGCCGCGACCACCGTCTTTCACCAACTCGGGCAATGCATTGGACAAGCCACCGGCACCGACATCGTGGATAAAGCTAATCGGATTATCGTCACCCATCTGCCAGCAACGATCGATGACTTCCTGGCAGCGACGCTCTATCTCGGGGTTTTGGCGTTGCACTGAGGCGAAATCCAGGTCTTCTGCGCTGTCACCGCTTGCCATAGAGGAAGCAGCACCGCCGCCAAGGCCGATGAGCATGGCCGGTCCACCGAGCACAATCAGCGCGGCTCCGACTTCGATCTCGCCTTTGTCGACATGCTCCTCACGAATATTGCCGTAACCACCGGCGATCATAATAGGCTTGTGATAGCCCCTGACCTGACCCGCAAATTCAAGCTCAAAACTGCGGAAGTAACCGCAGAGGTTCGGACGCCCGTACTCATTGTTGAAGGCGGCACCGCCGATCGGCCCCTCAATCATAATATCGAGTGCAGACACAATGCGTCCGGGCTTGCCGTACTCCTGCTCCCAGGGCTGCAAATAGCCCGGAATTTGCAGGTTTGACACCGAGAAGCCGGTCAGCCCGACCTTTGGCTTGGAACCCCGCCCCACTGCGCCCTCGTCGCGAATTTCGCCGCCAGAGCCAGTGCCTGCGCCAGGAAACGGGGCTATCGCCGTGGGGTGATTATGCGTTTCCACCTTCATTAAAAGATGCACCGGTTCCTGCGAAAACCCGTACTCGGCCGTATCGGGATCCGGATAAAAGCGGCCTGCCACGGTGCCTGCGACCACGGCCGCGTTGTCTGAATAGGCGGATAAAACGTTTTCTCCGCCGCACTCGTTGGTATTGCGGATCATCTGGAACAAGGAGCGTTCCTGCTCGATCCCGTCGATGGTCCAACTGGCATTGAATATCTTGTGGCGGCAATGCTCGGAATTGGCCTGCGCGAACATCATCAACTCGACATCATTCGGGTTGCGATCGAGCTCGGTAAAGCTCTGTACGAGGTAATCGATTTCGTCTTCGGCCAGCGCCAAGCCGAGAGACAGGTTTGCTGCGGCGAGGGCATCGCGCCCGCCATCCAGAATATCCACCGCGCCCATGGGTCGCGGGGATTCGTGGCTAAACAGCTGTACAGCCTCGTCTTCGCTACTCAGCACCTGATCGACCATCCGATCATGCAATAGCGCCGCCGTTGCGGCCCTAAGTTCTGCAGAGGCGGCCGTCGGCAATTCAATGCTATAGGCAATACCGCGCTCGACGCGCTCGATACACTCCAGACCACAATTGTGAAGAATGTCGGTGGCCTTGCTCGACCAGGGAGAAATCGTACCGCTGCGGGGCACCACCAGCATCAGCTCACCATCCACGGGATCATCGTGCTGACTCGGACCATACTCGAGCAAACGCTCCAGAACAGCCATCTCGTCGGCGTCGAGTTTCCGCGTGGATTTAGCGAAATGTACGAAGTGGGCGGATAGCTTCCCGATGCTGGGGTCGAGTTGGTGAAGTTTACGCTGGAGCTTAGTGAGTCTGAATTCGGACAGGGCCGGAGCACCGCGCAGAATGAGCATGCTTGAGTTCGCCTTGGGGTCGAGAAGGTCGGTCTTTGAAAACGCGGTATTGTACTGTATTTGCATACCCGCTGTTAGCGCCGGAGGAGTGAATTTCTCACCTTTGTCGTGGCGACGGCGATGGCTACAATATTCACTATGAACAGGCTACCTACGCCTCGTCTTCTGCCTCGGAGCGCGGCATTATTAACGCTACTCACCCTGCTGGCCGCCTGTGGCACAGATGACACACTGGAACGTGCGCTGGACCGCGGAGATCTTGTTGTTGTAACCCGCAACGGACCTGCCACCTACTATCAGGACAAATCCGGCCCCGCCGGCTTCGAGTATGCACTGAGCGAGATGTTCGCCCAGGAACTCGGACTGGCGCTGCGCATGGAGGTACGTCACAGCATTGCTGACCTCTTGCACTCGGTGCGACGCGGGCAGGCCGATTTCGCTGCCGCAGGACTCTCAGTTACCGACCGGCGCCGCGAAGAATTCGAGTTCTCCGTTCCCTACGACCAAGTACAGGCGCAAGTCATCTATGTTTCGGGAACCGCAAAACCGCGCAAAGTCGAGGATTTAATCGATGCCAAACTCGTGGTCCTGGCGAACAGTAGTCATGAAGAGCGCCTGGAACAGTTGCAGAATGACTATCCCGAGCTGACATGGCAGGCAATCGACGACGCCGAACCACCAGATCTGCTGGACATGCTTAACAATGGCGCGGCGACCTTTGCCATGATTGATTCCCAGGAATTTATCGCCAATCACATATTCTTTCCCAAGCTGCGCGTCGGTTTCAGCTTTCCCAATGAGATTGAGCTCGCCTGGTTGTTCGCAGATGGCAGCGATAACGACGCATTGCGCAGCCGCGCGAACGCTTTCCTGGAGCGAATACGCGCGGACGGGAGTCTGGATATGCTTAAGGAGCAGCATTTCGGACACGCCTGGGGCGTTACCCATGTGGACTCACAAACCTTCAGCCGACGGGTAAGAAATCGCCTGCCCCGCTACGCCGACATGATCCGCGAAGTGGCGGACGAGTATCAGCTGGACTGGCATCTGCTGGCCGCAATTGCCTACCAGGAATCGCACTGGAACCCCTATGCACGCTCACCAACGGGTGTACGAGGCATGATGATGCTCACCTCCAACACCGCGCAGGAAATGAAGGTGGAAAACCGCCTGGACCCGCTGCAAAGCCTGCGCGGCGGTGCTCGCTACCTGAAGAAGATCAAGCGTCGCCTGCCGGAGGATATCGGTGAGCCCGATAGAACCTGGTTTGCACTGGCTGCCTACAATATCGGCCGCGGCCATCTTGAGGACGCCCGTGTGATTACCGAACGTCAGGGCGGCGATCCACATCTGTGGGTGGATGTGCGTGAGCGGCTACCGCTGCTGCAGAAAAGCCGCTACTACCGCAACACGCGCTATGGCTACGCCCGTGGCTCCGAACCGGTGACCTACGTAAAAAATATCCGGCACTACCACAGTATTCTGGCCTGGGAAGACATCAATAAGAACCGCACACCGGCTCCTATCAATCCCAATGAGCACGTGCCGGAGATCCTTCGGAACTCACAGCTGTCTGCATTGTGATGGCTAAGATTTAGCGACGCGCACGAAAGAAATTCTTCAGGAGAGTCGCGCTCTCCTCAGCCATCAGGCCCTCTTCCCAATGCACCTTGTGATTATAGAAGCCGGCGTCGAGCCCCTGCAGCTGACTGCAAACCGCGCCAGCGCGGGGTTCCCGCGTAGCGAATACTAATCGCTGAACGCGGGCATGAACCATTGCCCCGACGCACATCGTGCACGGCTCCAAGGTGACATACAGAGTCGAGCCGGGCAGGCGGTAGTTTCCTAGCTGTTGAGCCGCCGCTCGCAAGGCGACGCACTCGGCGTGGGCGGTAGGATCGGCGGCCGAAATCACCTGATTGTAGCCTTCGCCAGCGATTTCCCCATCACACGCCAGCACTGCACCGACGGGCACTTCCTCTAAGCGTGCCGCCTGTTCGGCAAGATCCAATGCGCGCCGCATGAATGCCTGGTCCTGCGCGCTAAAACTCATTTCGTCCCCCGCTACTCCCACTCGATAGTGGCAGGCGGCTTACTGGAAATATCGTAGGTCACCCGGGACACGCCGGAGATTTCATTGATAATGCGATTAGACACTTTTTCGAGCAACTCGTAGGGCAGATGCGCCCAGCGCGCCGTCATAAAGTCCACGGTTTCGACCGCACGCAAGGCAATTACATACTCATAGCGGCGCCCATCTCCGACCACGCCGACCGATTTGACCGGCAGAAACACGGCGAATGCCTGGCTGGTTTTTTGATAGTAGTCCGCCGCATGTAATTCTTCGATGAAGATAGCGTCCGCTTCTCGCAACAGATCGGCGTATTCCTTCTTAACTTCGCCGAGGATTCGAACGCCCAGGCCTGGCCCCGGGAACGGGTGCCGGTACACCATGTCGTAAGGCAAACCCAGCTCAAGTCCGATCTGGCGTACCTCATCCTTGAACAGCTCCCGCAAGGGCTCAACCAGCTCAAGTTCCATGTCTTCGGGCAAGCCACCAACATTGTGATGCGACTTGATGACATGCGCCTTGCCGGTTTTGGCACCGGCAGATTCAATCACGTCCGGGTAGATCGTGCCCTGCGCCAGCCAGTTCACATCCTGTAAACGCGCAGCCTCCTCGTCGAACACCTCGATAAAGGTATTACCAATGATCTTGCGCTTCTGCTCCGGCTCATCCACACCCGCCAGACGACCCAAAAACAATTCCTCGGCATTACTCCGAATAACTTTAACGCCCATGTTGCGGGCAAACATATCCATAACCTGCTCGCCTTCGTTTTTGCGTAACAGGCCGTTATCGACGAAGACACAGGTGAGCTGGTCGCCGATCGCCCGATGCAGCAAAGCCGCCACCACGGAGGAATCTACACCGCCTGACAGGCCGAGCAGCACCTTGTCATCGCCTACCGTAGCCCGCACCCGCTCAATGGCATCTTCGACGATATTGGCCGGTGTCCACAGCACATCGCAGGCGCAGAGTTCGAGAACGAAGTGTTCGAAGATCCGCTTACCCTGGAGCGTATGGGTCACCTCGGGATGAAACTGAATGCCGTAGAACGGCAATTCGCGGTGATACATGCCAGCGATAGGACAACTATCGGTCTCCGCCATCAGCTCAAAGTCTTTAGGCAGGCGATCGACTTTGTCTCCGTGGCTCATCCAAACATCGAGTAAGCCGGCGCCATCGCTGTCGATATGGTCCTTGATGTCGTGCAACAGACCGGGCTTGTCGGTCACTCGTATCTGGGCATAGCCGAATTCACTAATATTCGAACAGGCAACGCTGCCGCCAAACTGCTCCGCCATCGTCTGCATGCCGTAACAGATACCGAGTACAGGCACACCCAAATCAAAGACGAGCGCAGGCACCCGGGGCGAATCCTGGGCTGCGACCGACTCGGGGCCGCCCGACAGAATGATGCCCCGCGGATTGAACTCGCGAATCTCTTCGTCGCTCAAATCCCAAGCCCTGATCTCGCTATAAACGCCAACTTCGCGAACGCGGCGGGCAATCAATTGAGTGTACTGCGACCCAAAATCCAGAATCAGGATTTTTTGGTCATGGATATTTGTCATGTTAACGAACCGGGTAGTTGGGTGCTTCTTTGGTAATCGACACGTCGTGAACGTGACTCTCACTCATTCCCGCTGCGGTGACTCGCACGAACTCCGGACGAGTTCGCATGGTGTCGATGTCTGTGCTTCCGGTGTAGCCCATGGCCGAGCGAAGCCCGCCCATCATCTGGTGGATAATCGCGGCTACAGGACCTTTGTAGGGCACGCGACCTTCGATACCTTCAGGCACGAGTTTTTCGGTACCCTGGCTCGCGTCCTGGAAATAGCGGTCGCTGCTACCCTGCGTCTGCGCCATTGCTCCCAGAGAACCCATACCTCGGTAGGCTTTATAAGTGCGGCCCTGGTACAACTCTACCTCACCGGGTGCCTCTTCAGTGCCAGCAAACATGCTGCCCATCATGACGGAGTGCGCACCGGCAACAATCGCCTTGGACAGGTCCCCGGAGAAACGAATACCACCATCGGCAATTGCCGGGATGCCGGTACCCTCCAGCGCACTGACTACATTTTCTATCGCAGTGATCTGGGGAACACCCGTGCCTGTGACAATCCGCGTCGTGCAAATCGAGCCGGGACCTATGCCCACTTTGACGCCGTCTGCGCCGGCATCCACCAGCGCCCGGGCCGCGTCGCCGGTCGCGATATTGCCACCAATCACCTGCATATCGGGATAGGCTGCCTTGATCAGCTTGACCCGCTCGATCACGTTTTTAGAGTGACCATGTGCGGTATCGACAACCAGCACATCGACGCCTGCCTCTACCAGGGCAGCAACTCGATCATCGGTGTCGGGGCTGGTTCCAACGGAAGCACCGACCCGCAGCTGGCCGTAGCTGTCTTTAGCGGCAAAGGGAAAGCTCTCTGCTTTATCGAAATCCTTGACGGTAATCATGCCACGCAGGTCAAAGTCGTCACTAACCACCAGGATCTTTTCGATCCGGTGCTTATGCAGCAAGGCCTGCACCTCTTCCGACGATGCGCCCTCGCCCACCGTGACCAATTTGTCACGCGGAGTCATAATGTCTGAGACCGGGCGATCGTTGTTGGTTTCAAAGCGAGTATCGCGGCGGGTAACGATACCCACCAGATCAGCACCATCGAGTACCGGCACTCCGGAAAAACCGTTCTTGCGAGTCAGCTCGAGAAGCTGACCCAAGGTCGCATTTTGCTGGATAGTGATCGGGTCTTTGACCATCCCACTTTCGTACTTCTTGACCTTGCGCACCTGGGCGGCCTGCTCCTCTAGCGTCATGCTCTTGTGCACAATACCAATACCACCCTCCTGCGCGATCGCGATCGCCAGGTTGGCCTCGGTAACGGTATCCATGGCTGCTGAAACAAGTGGGATATTCAGCTCAATACCCCGGGTCAGGCGTGTTTTAAGAGAGACGTCTGTAGCGACAACTTCGGAGTAGCCAGGCACGAGAAGTACATCGTCGAATGTCAGGGCTTCCTGGGCAATTCTCAACATAAACAGAGTCTTCCGCTGGCTGGTTAAACGTGCAATTATAAATCCACCGCCCATCCCCAGTAAACGAAAACTACCTCTTGCCGGCCCCTGATTCCAGTACAACCCTGACCGTTACCCAGCTAAACCGGCAGGCCAAGCGACTTCTGGAAGGCCATTTCGAGTTTGTCTGGATAGAGGGGGAACTCAGCAACCTCGCCCAGCCCGGGTCCGGACATTGGTATTTCACGCTCAAGGACAACTCCGCCCAGGTGCGTTGCGCCATGTTTCGCAACCGCAACCAGCGAGTAAGATTTAACCCCAAGCACGGGCAGCAACTACTGGTTCGCGCTCGGGTATCACTGTATGAAGGTCGCGGCGATTTCCAGCTAATCGTCGAGCATATGGAGGACGCGGGTGCAGGTGCTCTGCAACGCGCCTACGAGGTCCTGCGAGACAAACTGCGAAGCGAAGGACTCTTCGAGTCGGACCAGAAACTCTCTCTACCAAGCTACCCTTCCCGTGTGGCATTAATCACTTCACCAACGGGGGCTGTAATTCGCGATTTGCTGAGTGTCTTTCGACGCCGCTTTCCGGCACTGGACCTCAGCGTCATGCCCGTGCCCGTGCAGGGAGATGATGCTGCCCCCGCTATCTGCCGTGCGCTTAACATAGCCGATAGACAGGGTTTCGACGCTATTGTTGTCGCCCGTGGCGGTGGTTCACTGGAAGACCTATGGGCGTTCAACGATGAAGAACTGGCCCGTACCATTGCTGCCTGCGCCACGCCGGTAGTGAGCGCCATCGGCCACGAAACCGATTTCACCATTGCCGATTTTGTCGCCGACCAGCGCGCACCCACACCTTCGGCAGCCGCCGAGATGTTGAGCCCGGATCGCGCTGATCTCCTCATTCAGTATGGCGCCCTGCAGACGGCGTTGGGCCGCGCCCTGCGCCGCCACCTCCACATGAACGAGGAGCGACTGCGCGCGCTGCGCCGGCAACTGCGTCACCCTGGCGATCAGTTACGCGAACGCGGCCAGCGCCTGGATGACCTCACAGGACGGTTACGACGCGGTATGGACAGGGAACTTGCGCTGCATCGACAACAGCTCAACTACGAGTCGGTTCGACTCAACGGTTGCTCACCCAGACAACAACTCGCTGCGGAAAAGTTTCGTCTTGCGGGCCTGCTGGACAAGTTGAGCAATGCCATTCACCACATCCGTCAGCAGCGTCATGAGCGCTTCGCCGGCCTGACAGCGCGATTGAACGCTCTCAGCCCGCTGGCCACGCTCGAGAGGGGCTACGCCATTGTGAACGACGACAGCGGCACCCTCATTACTGATGCCGCGCAGGTTAAGGTTGGTGACATTCTTAGCACACGCCTTGCCACTGGCTCGCTGCGCAGCCAGGTGCTGCCGGATATAGACGAGACCTAATACTTCGCGGGCAGGCGTGAATTGATAATGATGTGCCGACCCTCGAAGCGAATGTAATCGCCGATGGTCAGATCCTTGAGAATACGCGCCACCATCTCGCGTGAAGCACCAACGCGATCGGCAATATCCTGTTGGGTGAGCTTCTCCGGGATAAACAGAGTACCGTCTCCACGCTCTTCCGCCAGATCCATCAGCACGTTGGTCACACGGCCATAGACGTCTTGAAGGGCCAGACTCTTCACGTCCGCCGTTAGCTTGCGCACCCGGGCCGAAAGATTCTGAATGAGTTTGCGTGCAATGTTCGGATGGTCGTCAAGAACGCGATTAAAGTCATCTTTATAGATAATGCAAAAGCTGGATTTCTCAACGGTTCGCACGGAAGCCGAACGAGAAGAATCATCCAATAAGGCCAACTCACCGAAGTAGTCACCTTCGGCCTGGGTGTTCATGATGAACTCTTTGCCGTTCTTGTCACTGCAGTACACTTTAACTTTGCCACTCTCGATAATGAACAGGGAGTCGGCAGGATCATTCTCATGAATCACGACTGTGTTCTTAGGAAAAGAGCGGCTACTGCTATTGCCAGCCAGTGCCTCAAGTTCATCGTCTGAAAGACCCTGGAACAACTCGACTTGCTGTAATATCACCTGCTTACCGTCCTTAGAGCGCTGCGGGGTGGGCTCGGGCTTAATACTAACCCAAACACTCCCAGGCGCGCACTATTCCTGTGTCGGGAGGCTGGCTATAATCGGCGAACAATTCACTGGTGGAATACCAATGCCCAGCCAGCTCGCCAGCCAACCCTGGACAGACCACGTCTTTAAGGCGATGGCCGAGTTGCGTTCACAATCCGGGCAGGCCAGCCCCAATCTCGACGAAAACCAGCGCGAAGACCTCGACAGACTGGTGTCGGCGAGCGCCGCACTAGAGGCGCTGCTGAGTGACAACAATATCGATGCCGACAAACTCCAGCACGACGTTCGCAATGTGCTGGGCGCGATGCGCGGCTACGCCGAGCTCCTGATTGAGGAACTGGACAACCTGTTTCCCGCCCTGCAGGCCAGCCTGGAGCGCGTTCTGAAAGCCGTCGCCTCTGCGACAGACGATAGCAGTGAGCCCGTCACAAAAACCCTGCCCACGAGCCAAAACGTGCCGGCAGGCCGAATACTCGCCGTTGACGACAGCGCCGACAACCGGGATCTACTGAGTCGCTATCTCAACCGCGAGGGCCATGAAGTGCTTACGGCGAGCTCCGGAGAAGAAGCACTGGCGCTGCTGACTGATGAGAGTGTCGACCTGGTTCTGTTGGACCTGATTATGCCGGGGATGGATGGCGGCGAGGTCCTGAATCAGATCAAAGCCAACGCCGAATGGCGAGCCATGCCGGTGATTGTGATTTCCGGGCGGCAGGACATGGATGGCATTATCTCCTGCATCGAAGCCGGCGCAGATGACTACCTGTTTAAACCCTTTAACCCCGTGCTGCTGCAGGCCCGGATTAAGGCCGGGCTGGAACGCAAGCGCTGGCACGATCGCGAAGAGCAGTACCGGCAACAGCTGGAACGCAACGAGCAGTTCATCAGATCCACCTTTGGGCGCTACGTCTCCGATGAAATTGTTGCGAACCTGCTGGAAGAGCCGGAGGGATTGAAGCTGGGTGGCGACCTTCGCGAAGTCACCATGCTGATGTCGGACATTCGGCAGTTTTCGACGATCTGCGAGAAGCTGCCGCCTGACGACGTGATGAAGATGCTCAACAACTATCTGGGCACCATGTCAGAGATCATTATTTCCCATCAGGGGACGATTGATGAGTTTATCGGCGATGCGATTCTCGCGATTTTTGGGGCACCGATTAGCCGAGATGATGACTCCGAACGCGCGGTGCAGTGCGCCCTCGAGATGCAGGAAGCGATGCGCAGCATCAACAAACACAACAAGCAGGCGGGACTGCCGGAGATCAGCATGGGAATCGGCGTTAATACGGGCGCCGTCATTGCCGGCAACATCGGCTCGGAGAAGCGCAGCAAGTACGGCGTGGTGGGGCATCATGTGAACATTACCGCCAGGATCGAATCGCGCACGGCCGGAGGGGAAATTCTCATATCTGGCAGCACACTGGACAAAGTCTCGGGTGCCTATGACATCGGCCCTCGCGAAGAAGTACAGGTCAAAGGGATCAATGAGTCCGTTTCGATCTTTCGCCTGCTGGGCGCCAAGCGGAGCTCGAAACCGTGAGCACCCTGGTTCTGCTGGTAGAAGACAATGAAATGAATCGTGACATGCTCAGCCGCAGACTGGCGCGCGCCAATTACGATATCATCACCGCCGCCGACGGCGAACAAGCACTAAAGCTAATCCAGGAGCGGCATCCCGATGTGGTGCTCATGGATATGAATTTGCCCGTCATGGATGGCTGGACCACGTGCCGAGCGGTGCGCGCCGATCCCGAGATAGCCTCCACGCGGATTATTGCGCTTACCGCTCACGCTATGGGGGAGGATCGCGCTCGCGCTCTTGAAGCGGGCTGTGATGACTATGCGACTAAACCCGTAGACTTTCCTGAGCTGTTGAAAAAAATCGATCAGTCCGACACTCAGGCGGCGGACGCCCAGTGAGCCTGAGTCGTCGTTTAAGCCTGTCGCTGCTGGCAATCCTGCTGATATTTACGCTGAACGTCGGGACCCACTTTTGGGGCAGTTTCGCTCGAACAGAAAGCATGACGGCCTACCGCAGCTCAGTCGCGGCACAGCAGCTCGCCACTGCCCTCGCCCAACAACTTGAAGAGCAGCGCAAACAGATTTTGGTGCTGGCAACACTGCGGGAAACCACAGATGACAGACTGAGTGATGAGGACAGAACTCAGGCGGAAGACAATATCCGCTCGATCACCGACTCCATTCGACAACTAGGCGCAGCGAGCCATGATGTCACGCGACCACAGTTTGACGAGCTGTGGCGCAGCAGCCAATTGCTGTTACCTGCGTGGCAAGATTTCTACCACAACTACAATGATCCGGGCTGGCAACCACCCCAGGGGGCACCGGATGTTCCTGCGCAGTATGAGGCTGTGCGATTGCGCCTGCTCGCACTTGAGCAGCGCCAGATATTCATCGCGGAACAACAAGCGGCCATCATCGACCGCACCATCGCACTAACCGATCGCATTACCGTGATCGGTTTTCTCGGGTCTATCTTCCTGAGTAGTACGCTGGGCTTTTTCCTGATTCGTTACACCAACTCCTCTCTAAGTCGACTCAAGACCGGCACCCTCAGAATTGGCAGCGGCGATCTTAACTATCGCATCGACAACATTGAAGACAGCGGAGAACTCGGCGACCTTGCCGCCGCGTTTAACGATATGTCTGACAAAATGCGCAACGCCATAGAGGAGGTGCGCAAAGCCAAAGAGGATGCCGATCAGGCAAATCAGGCTAAGAGCAGCTTCCTCGCCAACGTCAGTCACGAATTGCGAACCCCGCTTAATGCCATTATCGGCTACAGCGAGATGCTTTTTGATGAACTGGATGACGAGGGCCATGTCGATAGACAGCAATTTCAGAACGATCTCGACAAAATCATCTTATCCGGTCGTCAACTGCTGGCTTTGATCAACGACATTCTCGATCTTTCCAAGATAGAAACGGGCAAAATGACGGTGCATGTCGAGCGCTTCAGTGCGGCCGAGTTGCTCCAGCAAATTGCCGCCGGCATAGACCCACTCCTCGACAGCAACCGAAACAAGCTGGAACTTGAGACAGCGGAGAATATCCCCCTCTTCGTAAACGATGCCACGAAATTTCGTCAGGTTTTTCTCAACTTGCTCAGCAACGCCTGTAAATTCACTGAAGACGGTGTGATCCGGCTGAGCGCCGAAAACTTGCCCGGCGATGACGCCAGAGTGTTGTTTTGCGTGAGCGACAACGGCATAGGCATGTCGAAAAGCCAGCAGGAAAACATCTTTGATGCCTTCGTGCAGGCCGATAGTTCGACCAGCAAGAATTACGGCGGTACCGGATTAGGATTGGCGATTTGTAGAGAATACTGCGAACTGATGGGTGGAGACATCACGGTTGAGAGCGAACCGGGCGTCGGCACTAGTTTCCGAGTAAACCTCCCGGCTAGGGTTGACGTCCCAGTGTCAGATCCCGCAGCCGCTTAATTGCGGCCTCACGTTTTTCCAATTCGCTGCGCAGGTTGGCATTGGACTGGCGCAACTGATCGAGCTGTCCCTGCATATCAATGAAGGTTTCGAGCGAGGTCTGCATCAGCAGGATCTCGTGGTGTAGCTTGAGCTCATCGGAGATCGAGCGACTGGTACGAATATAGCTCTCTCGGGCAGCTTCTCGGTCGAAAATCGGACTATCGGGAAGAATACTGAGATAGGCAATGGCAATACGGGCTTCGACCTCGGCGCTCTCGGTTTTTTCGATCCGTTGGTAGCGCTGAAAGTACTGCAATGCCTCCAGGTGCTCGCCCACTTCCAGCGCAAGGAAGCCCTTCTCGAGAAACGTGTAGTCCTGCTGCGGTGCATCGCACTCGCAATCGCCGTTCGGCAGATTCAGCGTAATTTCCGGGACCGGTTCTTCCACCGGCACTTCCTCAGGCTCGCGCTCGGGCGAACTACCGCAGGCGGCGAGCAGCAGTAACAGCAGACTTAATGATAAACGCGCATTCATGCGGCCGTAGTCTAGCATCGACCGCAGGTGCTGCCTATGCGGGGCGCATATGAGGAAACAGGAGTACATCGCGAATAGAGGGAGAGTCTGTAAAGAACATCACCAGACGATCAATGCCGATGCCTTCCCCTGCTGTTGGCGGCAAGCCGTACTCCAGCGCCGTGACATAATCCTCGTCGTAATGCATGGCTTCCTCATCACCCGCCTCTTTCTCCGCAACCTGCGCACGAAAACGCTCGGCCTGATCTTCAGCGTCATTCAGTTCAGAGAATCCATTGGCCAACTCGCGGCCCGCCAGGAAGAACTCAAAACGATCGGTGACAAAGGGATCATCATCGTTGCGCCGTGCCAGTGGGCTGACCTCGGTGGGGTAAGCGGTAATAAACGTGGGCTGCAGCAAGCGGTCCTCGACGGTCTTTTCAAAGATTTCAATCTGCACCTTGCCCAGGCCCCAGCTATCCTTTAGCGGAATACCTAGCCCTTCAGCGATGCTGCGCGCGGACTGCTCGTCCGACAACGCCTCCGCGCTGATATCGGGGTTATAGTGGAGAATCGACTCGAATACCGACAAGCGCTCGAAAGGCTGCGATAAATCGTAGTCCTCCCCCTGGTAGTGCACCATGGTTGACCCCAACACATCTTGTGAAACGCGTCGCAACATCGCCTCGGTCAGGTCCATCGCGTCTCGGTAGTCAGCATAGGCCCAGTAGTACTCAAGCATCGTAAACTCGGGATTGTGCCGCGTGGACAAACCCTCATTGCGGAAGTTGCGATTGATCTCGAACACGCGCTCGAAGCCACCCACGGTCAGGCGTTTGAGATACAGCTCGGGCGCGATCCGCAAGTACATATCGAGGTCCAGCGCATTGTGATGGGTGACGAAGGGCTTGGCTGCGGCCCCACCCGGTATCACCTGCATCATAGGCGTCTCGACCTCCATGAAGTCTCGCTCCTGCATAAAACGTCGAATGCTATCGATAATCTGCGAACGCTTGCGAAACACATCGCGCGATTCCGGATTGACGATCAAGTCGACATAGCGCTGGCGATAGCGCATCTCCTGGTCGGACAGACCATGGAACTTGTCGGGTAAGGGGCGCAGCGCCTTGGTCAACAAACGCGCTTCTTGCATATTGATGTAAAGGTCGCCCTTACCAGAGCGATGCAGCGGGCCGCTGGCCGCTACGATATCACCCAGGTCCCAACTCTTGATGGCGTCCAGTTGCGCCTCGGGTAGTTCCTTGCGATTAACGTAGAGTTGAATTTCCCCGCCATCGTCCTGGATCAACAGGAAGGCGCCGCGGTTACGCACCAGTCGCCCGCACACGCTGTAGGTCTCGTTGGCCTGCTCCAGCTCTTCCTTGCTGGTCTCCTGATAATCCGCCTGCAGCTGCGCCGCCAGAGCGGTGCGGCGAAAATCATTAGGAAAAGCATTGCCCGCCGCGCGCAGCTCGTCCAGCTTGCCGCGACGCTCGGCTATGAGCTTGTTTTCGTCCTGTTCTTGTTGCATGTCTGCCATGTCTGATTCCGTATTAGAGCCCTTGCTTGAGCGAGGCCTCGATAAACATATCGATGTTGCCGTCTAGCACTGACTGCGTGTTAGAGGTCTCCACACTGGTGCGCAGATCCTTAATGCGCTGATCATCCAGCACGTAGGAGCGTATCTGGCTGCCCCAGCCGATATCGGATTTACTGTCCTCCACCGCCTGCGCCGCCTCCCGACGCTCGAGCATTTCCTGCTCATAAAGCTTGGCACGCAGCATCTTCCAGGCGCGGTCGCGATTCTGGTGCTGGGAACGCTCACTCTGACACTGAACCACAATACCAGAAGGTTCATGCGTGAGCCTGACCGCCGAATCCGTTTTGTTTACATGCTGACCGCCGGCCCCGGAAGCGCGATAAGTATCCGTACGAACGTCCGAGGGATCGATCTCTATTTCAACGCTATCGTCAATCTCCGGAGAAACGAACACCGAGCAGAATGACGTGTGGCGCCGGTTGCCGGAGTCGAAGGGTGATTTTCTAACAAGCCGGTGTACACCAGTCTCCGTGCGCAACCAGCCGAACGCATATTCCCCTTCGAAACGAATGGTTGCGCTCTTAATACCGGCCACCTCTCCGGCGGAGGCTTCCTCGAGTGTGGTCTTGAAACCCTTTGACTCACCCCAGCGCAGATACATACGCAATACCATTTCAGCCCAATCCTGCGCCTCGGTTCCGCCGGAGCCTGATTGAATATCGAGAAAGGCGTGGCTGTCGTCCATCTCACCGGAGAACATGCGCCGAAACTCCAGCACATCCAGCTGCTTAAGCAGCGAATCAATTTCGGACTGAATATCGGCAACAGCCGCTTCGTCATCCTCTTCCGCGGCCATTTCGAGCAGATCTCGAGCGTCACTGGTACCCGAGTCTAACTGGTCTAGGGTGCTGACGATGGTTTCTAATGACGCCCGCTCACGGCCCAACTCCTGGGCGCGTTCCGGGTCGTCCCAGACACTGGGCTCGGCCAGCTCCAGTTCGACCTCTGCTAGCCGATCTTTGCGTTCAGCATAGTCAAAGATACCCCCTAAGCACGTCCGTACGTTCGTCTATGTCCTTGAGGGTTTGCAATAAGGGGTTAATCTCTAGCATGTGCCTGCGGTAGTCCCGGCTAAAAAGGCGCGCATTTTAACGCAGGCGCTAAAAACCATTCAACACGGCACCAATAAGCATTATCTGGGGCACGCTAATCAGCGGCAGAAACAAAGCAATTTTCCAGGATTTCATGGTGTCGCGAATCGACATGATTTCAGTGTAATCGGTAGACACCCCAGCCATCAGAAAGGTAAAGGAGTTACCTGGGGCTGAGCCTCGATTCATGAGATCTGCAGCGATCGGCGTACTGCCCTCAGAGCACACTTCTATTACAGTCGCCGCCAGCAGGGTCAGCCATAGCCCCATCATGGTCGCGCCAAACCAGGTGGCAAATACATCCTCCGGCACCAGCACTCTTATCAGTGACGCCAGCAAAATACCGAACAGCCCCCAGCGGATAACCACCCTGGAGCCAGCCAGCCCATCGCGCAACAAACGCGCCGTGCCATCAACCGAGAACGTCCAGTCACTCCTGAACTCGGCCCAGAGTGCGGACATTGAGGCGTCTGGATTCAGTAATTCGCGATGTGGATTTTCCGGCAACACCCGCCGTCGCACCAGCCCATCGAAGATCAAGCCGGTGATTAGGCCGACCGCCAGGGATAGCAGTATAAAGAGCAGCGTCCACCCCACTCCGATGAGGCCGAACAGAATCAGTGTGAGGGAAAAAGAGTTCCAGGGGCTCGCCACCAGGAAAGCCATGACCTGACCAACACTGGCACCACGCTCGTAGAGCTTCATGCCCACCGCCAGAATGCCGTGACTGCAAAGGTCCAAAAACACGCCTGCCAAGGTGGCGCGCAGCAGCGAGCCAAAGCCTTCGCGGTGACCCAATACGCCCATGACGAGGTCGCGCGGTATTCGCGCCAAGAGTCCCACGAAGAACACGCCAATCGCCATACCCCACCACATGGCGTTAAACAGCTCGACAACACCATGTGCCAGGGTTGCGAGTTGGAAGGCGCCACCATCGCCATGAGGAAGCAGGAGACCGAGAAAATATAGGACGGCAACCAACACCAGCACTGTCCAGAGGAACCAATCGCGCCGCTGCGCCTGCGGTTCGGCACTGCCGCAGCAATCCGCTACCGCGGGCTCAGGCGCACAACACGCCGTCGCGGGGGCACTGGGCTTCGCGTTATCACAACTATCAGTCATCCGCCCAATCCTTGCGCACCAGCTCATCGAGAATCGCGCACTCGGGGCTTTCATCGCCGTTGCAACGATCTGCCAGCCCCTCCAGGGCCTGCTGCATCGTACGCAGCTTATGAATACGCTCCTGCAGCTGTGCCACCTTCTCTGTGACCAGTGTTTTCACCTGGGCGCTCTGACGGGCCGGATTGCGATAGATATGCAGCAACTCGCGACACTCTTCAACGCTGAAACCCACTTCCCGCGCGCGATGCACGAAACGAAGTTCCGCCAGATCAGTGTCCGTATAGTGACGGTAGCCATTGGCCGTACGCGTAGCTGGCGCGATCAGGTCAATCTGCTCGTAATAGCGTATGGTTTTAGCCGATAGCCCGCTGCTGCTGGCCGCCTGACTAATGTTCATGTGCAATTCCCCGTATCTCGCCGATACAGGGTAATCTAAACCTTCCAGTTACTGGAAGGTCAAGCCCCGCGGAATGGCTCCAAATGTTCAACCATCAGTTGCACGCTTTCCTGTCCGCGAAAGTAATTGCAATCCAGGCGGTAGGCCACGCGCACCTGCTCCAGTTCCTGATTGGGCCATTGCTCTGTATCGACGTTAAAGGCGATGGCATCCACCGTCTGGTTGCTGGCTTCAGGATGATGCAGTACCAGCTTGAGGTGACGCTCTCCCACCAATCGCTGATGGACGATATTGAATATGCCGTCGAACACGGGCTCGGGGAAATGCTGGCCCCACGGACTGGCGTAGCGAAGCTCCCGGGCTAGTCCCAACTCCAGTTCACTGGCGGGTAACTGACCATCCGTCTCGATAATTGCATCCAGCGCAACGCCTTCCAAGTGCTCGGCCACCACCGTTAACAACTCATCCCGAAAGGTATCGAGCCGGCTCTCTTCGAGGCTCAGACCCGCTGCCATGGCATGGCCGCCAAACTTATCGATGAGCCCCGGGTTGCGACTGTGGACTCGTTCCAGCGCATCTCGTATATGCAGGCCAGGAATCGACCGCGCGGAGCCCTTTAATAAACCACCATCGCCCCTGGCGAAAGCGATTACCGGTCGATGCACTTGATCTTTAATTCGCGAGGCTACGATGCCCACGACACCCTGGTGCCAATCGGGCTCAAACAGACACAAGGCCGATGGCCGCTGCGAACCGCTGGCTGCCAGCAATTGCTCAGTAATGGCGACGGCCTCTGCCTGCATACCTTTTTCAATCTGCTGACGATCACGATTGAGTTCGTCCAATTGCGCCGCTCGCTCACGCGCGGTGGCCGCGTCTTGCGCAAGCAGGCAAGCAATGCCCGTGCTCATATCGTCCAGTCGGCCGGCGGCATTCAGGCGCGGCGCGACGCCGAACGCCAGGTCCGATGCCACCAGGCGTGCCGGCACACGGCCAGCCAGCTCCAGTAATGCGGCAATACCCGGACGTATCTTGCCCGCGCGCATACGCAGCAAGCCCTGCTGCACCAATATGCGATTGTTATAGTCCAGGGGGACCACATCGGCGACCGTGCCCAGCGCGACAAGATCGAGGGCGTCGGCGATATTGGGCTCGGCAAGATTCCTACTGGCAAACCAATTGCGGCGACGCAACTCACTGCGCAGAGCCAGCATGATGTAGAAGATCACACCAACGCCCGCAAGATTTTTACTCGCGAAGCGACATCCGGGCTGGCTGGGATTGACGATCACATCAGCATTTGGCAAAACCTTACCCGGTAAGTGATGATCGGTAACCAGGGTGCGGATACCCAACTCCGTCGCGCGAGCTACGCCATCGATGCTGGAAATACCATTGTCGACCGTAACGATCAGCGCCGGGGACCGCTGCGCTGCCAGCTCCACGATTTCTGGGGTCAGGCCGTAGCCATAGTCAAAACGATTGGGGACGAGAAAATCGGCCCGCTCACAACCCAGCGCGCGCAGCGTCGATATAGCCAGAGCAGAGCTAGTGGCGCCGTCCGCATCAAAGTCTCCAACGACTAGAATGCTGGCACCAGCTTCGATCGTATCGGCCAGCAACGCCGCCGCCTCGGTTAAACCTTGTAAATCATCGGGCGGCAGCAGATGCTCCAGCTTATAGGTGAGCTGATCTGATTGCGTAATTCCACGGCTCTGAAATACACGGGACAGTACCGGATGTATCCCGGCTATCAGCTCTGTCCCGGCTTGGGGTTCTCGGCGCCTGATGCGCTCAGGCATTTATGTTGCTGGCCATAAACTCGTGAACGGCAGCAAGATCATTCGCCACTACCTGATAGCGTTCCTGACGCTCGAACAGGTCCAGCATGTGATGGGGCAGTGCCGGCTCTTCTTCGACTCCCGCCTGTCGAATCGCATCGGGAAATTTTGCGGGATGCGCAGTGGCCAGTGTCACCACCGGTATGGCAGGGTCGCGAAGACAATCACGCGCCGCCTTAACGCCGATCGCCGAGTGCGGATCCAGCATGTATTCGCTGGCTTCATAGACATCGGCTATCAACTGACAGGTGTCCGCATCACTAACACACTGGCTATCAAATAGCGCACGAGCTCGAGACATGGCAGTCTCAGAAAGAGCGACATCCTCACTCTGAAAACGCTGCATAAAATCGGCTATGGCAGCACCATCCCGATCGTACAAATCGAACAGAAGGCGCTCGAAATTGCTAGAAACGCTGATATCCATACTGGGCGATAAGGTGTGATGGATTTCGGTGCGGGCGTAGGTACCATCGGTCATGATTCGGTGCAGCACATCGTTGCGATTAGTCGCAATGATGAGCTGTTCGATCGGAAGACCCATGCCCTGTGCCAGGTAACCGGCGAAAATGTCGCCAAAATTTCCGGTAGGCACAGAAAATGACACCGCACGTGCGGGTGCGCCCAAGGCAACGCCCGCGTAAAAATAGTAAACAATCTGAGCCATAATGCGTGCCCAGTTGATGGAGTTAACGGCAACCAGGTTGCGATCTTCTGGCAGGAAGCTGCGATCGGCAAAGCTCGCCTTGACCATCGCCTGGCAGTCGTCAAAATTGCCCTCGAGTGCGACATTGTGGATGTTGTCGCCCTGTACCGTTGTCATCTGGCGACGCTGCACATTGGACACACGTCCGTGCGGATGCAGAATAAAGATATCGATGTTTTTACAGCGACGGCAGCCTTCGATGGCAGCAGAGCCGGTGTCGCCAGAGGTAGCGCCCATGATCACAACCTTGCGGTGCTGGCGCTCCAGTATGTAGTCGAGCAGACGACCCAGCATCTGCAAAGCGAAATCTTTGAAGGCCAGTGTTGGACCATGAAACAGCTCCAATACCCATTCGTTCGCACCCAGTTGCACCAGAGGCGCCACGCCCTCGTGGCGAAAATCCTTATAGCAGTCGTTGACCATAGCCCGTAGGTCTTGCTCAGGAATGGAGTCTGCGACAAATGGCCGCATGATAGTGAAAGCGAGTTCGGCGTAGTCCATGCCCGCCATTGCAGCGATCTCATCAGCGCTAAAGCTGGGCAGCGTCTCGGGTATATAGAGCCCGCCGTCGTCGGCCAGCCCCGTCAATAGAACCTCTTCAAAATTAAGCGCAGGCCCCTGCCCGCGGGTGCTGATGTACTTCACTGTGCTTTTCCTTGACCCACTGGTTCTAAAATACGCCGAGTATTAGCCGTCGAGGCTCTCTACCCGAATGCAGGTAATTTCGCTTTCGATCGCATCGAGACTTTCGATCTGGGCGACGGCTGAGCGAAGATCAGCTTCGCGCACCTGATTAGTGAGAATGATCACAGGGACACGCTCCTCGCCCGCCACCGGCTCTTTTTGTATCAGCGCCTCGATGCTGATACCCGTTTCACTGCAAATTCTTGCGACCTCGGACAGCACACCGGGCTTATCGGCCGCCGTCATTCGCAAATAATATGCGCTATGCACCTCGTCGATAGGCAAGATGGGTTTGTCTTGCACAGCGGAGCCGACTATTCCGAGACCCGGCACGGCGAAACGCTGCCCCAATGCCAGGTTGCGCGAGATATCAACAATATCGGCAACCACGGCGGACGCCGTGGGCTCAGCACCGGCACCAGCGCCGTAATAGAGTGTGGGCCCAACCGCGTTACCATCGACCAACACCGCGTTTTTTACGCCATTTACATTGGCCAATAGGCGCTTCTCGGGAATTAGCGTCGGGTGCACGCGCAGCTCGATGCCCTGCTCCGCCTGTCGAGCGATACCCAGGTGCTTAATGCGGTAACCCAGTTCCTCGGCATACTCCACGTCGCTGGTTTCTATGCGTGTAATACCCTCGGTAAACACCTTGTCGAACTGCAGCGGCATGCCAAAAGCGATGGAGGCAAGTATGACCAGCTTGTGCGCCGCATCGATACCTTCAACATCAAAGGTGGGGTCCGCCTCTGCGTAACCCAGCGCCTGTGCTTCGGCCAATACATCGGCAAAATCTCTGCCCTTCTCACGCATCTCACTGAGGATAAAGTTACCCGTGCCGTTGATAATACCCGCGAGCCAGCCGATACGATTTGCACTCAGCCCTTCTCGTAACGCCTTAATAATTGGAATTCCACCGGCGACTGCCGCCTCAAAGGCGATACTCACTCCCGCCGCTTCGGCGGCGGCTAGTAACTCGTTGCCATGCTCCGCTATGAGTGCCTTGTTCGCCGTCACCACATGCTTGCCATTAGCAATGGCTTGTTGAACGAGTTCGAGGGCGGTATCCGTACCGCCAATCAACTCGACCAGCACATCTATATCTGGTGCACTGGCCAGTTCAAAGATGTCGCGACTGACGCGGGTAGCGCCCACATCACAGTTGGGATTGTCGCGCCTGGCCCCCACATGCACGATTTCTACCGGGATACCCGCGCGTGCGGAGATCTCTGCCGCGTTCTCCTTTAACAAATGGAAAGTACCACTGCCGACCGTGCCCAGCCCGCATATGCCAACCCGTATCTTTTCCATCAGGCAAAACCGTCCTTTCTGATCATGCGTTTTATGCTGCGAATGGCTTGCCGGGTTCGGTGCTCGTTTTCAATCAATCCGAATCGGACGTAACCCTCACCGTATTCACCAAAGCCAACCCCCGGGGATACTGCTACCTTAGCTTCAGTCAGAAGCTTCTTGCTGAACTCCAGTGACCCCATCGCAGCGTAGAACTCTGGAATCTTGGCCCACACGAACATCGTGGCCTTCGGCGGCTCAACAGGCCAACCTGCGTCGCAAAGCCCCCGGCACAATACATCGCGGCGACTCTGGTATAGCGAGCGTATCTCCTCGACACAGCTCTGATCGCCTTCCAGCGCAGAGATAGCCGCCACCTGCACCGGCGTGAACATGCCGTAATCCAGGTAAGACTTCATACGAGCGAGCGCGCCAACCAATTCGGGGTTACCGCAGCAGAACCCGACCCGCCAGCCGGGCATATTGTAGCTTTTGGAGAGCGAAAAGAATTCCACAGCGCATTCTTTAGCTCCTTCGACCTGCAAGATAGAGGGCGCCTGATAACCATCGAAACACAGATCGGCATAGGCCAAATCCTGCACCACCCAGATGTTGTGCTCGCGGGCGATGGCGACCACCTTTTCGAAGAACGGCATCTCCACACAGTGGGTGGTGGGATTGCTGGGAAAATTGAGCACCAACATCTTCGGCGTTGGCCAACTATTGCGGATAGACTTTTCCAGCTCCTCAAAAAACTCGTGCTCGTCGGCCATCGGCACATGCCTGATATCTGCCCCGGCGATCACGAATCCATAGGGGTGAATAGGATAAGAAGGGTTCGGCACGAGGATCGCGTCGCCCGGTCCGGTCGTCGCCAGCGCCAGGTGCGCCAGCCCCTCTTTAGAGCCCAGGGTGACGATCGCCTCTGATTCGGGATCCAGGTCGACATCAAAGCGGCGTTTATACCAGTCGCAGATAGCCTTGCGCAGGCGAGGAATACCTTTGGACTGGGAGTAACGATGCGTATCGGGGCGCTGCGCCGTCTCCGTCAGCTTGTCAACGATGTGCGCGGGCGTCGCCTGGTCGGGATTGCCCATCCCAAAGTCAATAATGTCTTCCCCAGCTGCACGCGCCTGCTGCTTAAGGTCACCAATAATATTGAACACATAGGGAGGCAAGCGCCCTATTCGCTGAAATTTGTTTTCCACTGTGAGCCCAGGAATATCGCTGAATACGGGATAATTAAGAGGCTGGGAACCTTACTGAGCCAGCCCCTCCCTGTCAACGCGGGCGAGCGATTCTAGTTGATTCCCATCCGCGCGATGAGCTCGTCGGCTGACAGGTAGCCGGGCACCATCTCCCCACTTTCCATAACTAGCGCTGGCGTTCCGCGCACACCAGCCTCCTGGCCCAGCACGAACTGATCCGCCACCGGATTACCAGGACAAACGTTTTCGGGGATGGTCTGGCGATTTTTGAGTGCGGTCATGGCCGTTTGCTGATCTGATGCACACCAGGCGCTGGCAATTTTGCGGTAAGAGTCACTGCCGACCCCCGCCCGGGGATAGGCCAGGTAACGAACCTCGATGCCAGCGGCATTCAGGGCCGGCACTTCCTGGTGCAATTTCTGGCAATAGAAACAGTCGACATCGGTGAATACCGTTACATAGCCACGGCGCTCACCCTCAGCGGGAAAGATAATCATATCTTTCTCGGCGATAGAGGCCATCAGTTCTTTGCGTGCTATATCGCGCTGTTGCTCGGCGAGATTGGTGATGCCGTTCATGTTCACGGCAAATAGGTCACCCAGCACAAAGAAATCTCCGTCGGCAGTGGCATACAGAATAGGACCCGCACTCAATTGAACCTCATAGAGACCTGGGGCAACACTGGCGCGGACCTCCTTGATCACCAGATCGGGTCGAGCCTGCGCGAGCTTCCCGGTAATGACACTCTCGGGCGTAGCCGCCTGCTGAGCGCCAGCGAGCGAGGACAGGCTCAGCAAAAGGACTAACAGGCATCCGGTCAGATGCGATTTCTGGCGAGAGGGGCTCAACATAATGATCTCCAGTTGTGGTTCCCCGTTGGAACCGATTTCACCGCGGGAGTTCCCTAACCCCGCGGGTGGTGTTCTGCGTGCAAGTCCTTCATGCGTTCACGGGCCACATGCGTGTATATCTGCGTGGTCGTCAGGTCGCTATGGCCCAACAGTAGCTGCACGACCCTAAGGTCCGCACCGTGATTGAGTAGGTGGGTAGCAAAGGCGTGACGCAAGGTATGTGGCGACAGTTTCGATTTGATGCCAGCACGTTCGGCGTAGATTTTAATACGATACCAGAAGGCCTGGCGAGTCATTTGCTGACCGCGGCGACTGGGAAACACAATCTCCCCGGGGACATCTCCGAGCAGCTCCATACGCGGCCCCCGCAAGTAGCGCTGCAGCCAATTGAGCGCCTCTTCTCCCATCGGTACCAGCCGCTCCTTACCGCCCTTGCCCACGATGCGCACAAGCCCCTGATTGAGGCCAATTTCGGCGAGCTGCAGACCGACCAGTTCGCTGACCCGAAGGCCGCAGGCATAGAGTAGCTCCAACATGGTGCGATCACGCATTTCCAGCGCATCGTTCACATCGGGCGCCGCGAGCAGCGCGGTTACTTCGGCCTCGCTGATCGATTTAGGGAGTGGCCGACCCAGCTTGGGACTGTCGATATCCAGGCTGGGGTCGGCATCGATTACGCCTTCGCGCAGCTGGTAGCGGAAAAAGCCTCGAACGCAGGAGAGGAAGCGCGCAGTAGACCGTGCCGAACGACCCTGCTCTATGCGCCAACCAAGGTAGGCCAGCAGATCACTATCGCGGGTATGCAATAATTGTCGCTGAGCAGATTGCTGCAGCCATTGCTCAAATTGCGTGAGGTCCCTGCGGTAAGAGCTCAGCGTGTTTTCACTCAGCCCCTTCTCCATCCACAGTGCGTCAAGATACTGTTCTATCACAGGCATAAAAAAGGCGACTTGCGTCGCCTTTTGGAGTCTTACTTCGCCAGCTTTTCCTTGATGCGTGCCGCCTTGCCGCTGAGCTCGCGCAGATAGTAAAGCTTCGCCTGGCGCACATCACCGCGACGCTTCACATTGATGCTATCTACCAGAGGGCTGTAGGTCTGGAAGGTACGCTCTACACCAATACCGTGAGAGATCTTACGCACGGTGAAAGCAGAGTTGAGGCCACGGTTACGCTTGCCAATAACTACACCTTCGAACGCCTGCAAACGCTCGCGATTGCCTTCCTTCACTTTTACCTGAACGACAACGGTATCACCGGGTCCAAACTCAGGTACTTCCTTCTCCATTTGCTCCGCTTCAATCTGCGAAATTACACTGTTCTTGTTGCTCATTTCTGAACTCCTGTCTGTAGACCAGCACACGGCCAGCCCGGCTTTTAAAACTAATTCTCGTTCTCGCGGCGTATTTCCGCCAGCAATTCTTCTTCCTCGGGCGACAGCGCCCTGCCCTCTAGCAGCTCCGGGCGCCGCTCCAACGTGCGCGCCAGTGACTGCTTCAGGCGCCAGCGGCGAATCAACTCGTGATTACCGCTGAGTAAAACTTCCGGCACACGCTTACCCGCGTATTCCTCCGGCCGCGTGTAGTGCGGGCAATCCAACAGGCCCTCGGCAAAGGAATCCTGTTCGGCGGACAACTCGTGTCCCAATACCCCGGGCAACTGACGACTCACTGCATCAATCACCACCATGGCGGCTATTTCACCGCCACTCAACACGTAATCGCCAACGGACAATTCCATGTCGACTTCGGCCTCCAGAAAGCGCTCATCAACACCTTCATAGCGGCCCGCTACCAGTATCAGCGAGTCCAACTGGGCCAACTCGATGGCCTTAGCGTGATCAAACGTCTCTCCCTGGGGAGAAAGGTAGACCACTCGAGTCTCGCGTCCAACCGACTCCCTCGCATTGGCTAAAGCCGCTTCCAGAGTGTCGATCTTCATCAGCATGCCAGGTCCGCCACCATAAGGGCGATCATCGACCGTGCCATGCCGATCCGTGGCGTAATCCCGTGGATTACTGAGATGCAACTGCAACTGCTTCTCTGCCACTGCCCTGCCAGTAATACCGTAGCCACTGACAGCGTCAAACATTTCCGGAAACAGGCTGACTACCGCGATGCGCATCGCCTAAAACTCCGGGTCCCATTCGACTTGGATGCGCTGCGCATCCAAGTCAACGGCTTTTACCACATCCCCCTTAACCCAGGGAATCAATCGTTCCTGCTGATCGATACTGCCTTCACAGGCCTTAACTACCAGCACATCGTTGGCCCCTGTCTCCATGAGGTGGGACACGCGCCCCAACAGGTGCTCATCACTGTGAACCTCGAGCCCTTCCAGCTGATGCCAGTAGAACTCACCCTGCGCCAACTCCGGCAGTTGTTCTGCCGGTACAGCGATCTCGCTGCCTTTCAAGCTCTCGGCCAAGCTACGATCATCGATACCTTCGATATGCGCGACCAAGCCTTTGCCGTGCTGCTTGCCTGAGTCGATGGTGACCGCTTTCCAGTCGCCGCCTTTGCCCAGGCTTAGATTGTCATAACCGAGCAGGTTCTCTTCCGGCTCGGTAAACGAGTGAATGCGAACCCAGCCCTTGATGCCATAGACGCCGGTAATGCGTCCAATAACCAGTTGCCGGGTAGCAGCCTCACTCCCACCACTGCGATTAGGCGGCAGCTTTGGATTCCTTGATCAGGGAAGCAACGCGATCAGAAATCTGAGCACCCTGAGATACCCAGTAATCGATGCGATCGTTGTCCACGCGCAGGCGCTCTTCCTGGCCACGAGCGATAGGGTTGAAAAAACCGACACGCTCAATGAAGCGACCGTTACGCGCATTGCGGCTATCGGTCACGGTCAGGTGATAAAAAGGGCGCTTCTTGGAGCCGCCACGTGCTAAGCGAATTGTTACCATTGTCTTCGAAATATCCTCTATTGTGGCGGCATTTGCTGCGATCTTCGTTTTACGCACACAGCAATTCTCCGCCCGGTACCGGAAAAGGCGCGTATTCTACGTGAAAGCACGCCCTATTGAAACCCCTAAGCAAGAGAATTTTTCTAAGTATTTCCGCGACTTAAAAGCGAACCTTCAGACTCAGCGAAAACCGGGAGGCATGCCGCCGGGTGGCATACCACCACCCATGCCACCGCCCATTGCGCCACCGAGGCCACGCATCATTTTCTGCATGCCGCCGCCTTTCATTTTCTTCATCATCTTCTGCATTTGCTTGTGCTGTTTCAGCAGTCGATTGAGATCCTGAACCTGGGTGCCGGAGCCGGCTGTAATGCGCCGCTTGCGCGATCCCTGGATGAGCTCGGGCTTGCGGCGCTCCTCCGGGGTCATCGAATTGATGATCGCCTCCATCTGGGCGAATTGCTTGGTATCTACCTGCTGCGCCGCCTGGGCCATATTGCCCATACCGGGCAGCTTATCGAGCACGCCACCGATACCGCCCATATTGGTAATCTGTTGTAGTTGATCGCGAAAATCTTCCAGGTCGAATCGCTGCCCCTTTTTAACTTTCCGGGCAAGGCGCTCGGCCTTCTTCTGATCAATTTTCTGCTCGGCTTCCTCAATCAGCGAAAGCACATCACCCATACCCAGTATGCGCGAGGCGATTCGATCAGGATGGAAGGGATCCAGTGCCTCGGTCTTCTCACCCACACCCAGGAATTTGATCGGCTTGCCGGTGACACTGCGAACCGAGAGCGCCGCACCACCGCGGGTATCGGCATCAACCTTGGTGAGTACCACCCCGGTAAGAGGCAATGCATCGTTGAATGCCTTCGCCGTATTAGCGGCATCCTGGCCGGTCATCGCATCAACGACAAACAGGGTTTCGACAGGTTGCACCGCCTTATGCAGATCGGCGATTTCAGCCATCATGGCTTCATCAATAGCGAGACGACCCGCGGTGTCGATGATCAGCACGTCGGCAAACTTAATCTTTGCCTCGGCAATAGCTGCCTGGGCAATCGCGACCGGCTGCTGGGTTTCATCACTGGGGAAAAAGCTGGCGCCAACCTCATCGGCCAGCGTTTGCAACTGTTTGATCGCCGCAGGGCGGTACACGTCAGCACTTGCCACCATGACCGATTTCTTGTCACGTTCCTGCAGCAACTTGGCCAGCTTGGCGACGGAGGTCGTCTTACCCGCACCCTGCAAACCCGCCATCAGAATCACGGCGGGGGGCTTGGTTGCCAGGTTCAGGCTCTCATTCGCAGAGCCCATCAGGGCTTCGAGTTCACCCTGGACAATCTTGACGAACATCTGGCCTGGGCTCAGGCTGCTGCTAACCTCCTGCCCTACTGCTCGCTGGCGCACGGCCTCAACAAAATCCTTGACCACCGGCAGCGCCACATCGGCCTCCAGCAGCGCCATGCGAACCTCGCGCAGGGTCTCCTGAATATTCTCGTCAGTGAGTTTGGCCTTGCCGGTTACGGACCGCAGGCTATGGGAAAGGCGGTCGCTCAGATTCTCAAACATGTACAGCTCTCAATACTATTGCTTATACCGGGACACTCCGGTACAAAGATGCGAAGTATACGTTACCGGGAATACATCCCCAAATGCTCAGCGCCATCCTTGCCGCCGCGCTCTACCTGCTGGCCACCGCACTGCAGACCCGACAAGTTAAAACCGGGGCAGGCACGGCGGGACGCTCATTTATGGCGCTGAGTTGCGCTGCGCTCGCGTTGCATGGGCTCAGCGCCTGGACGTCGATACAGACACCGGCAGGCGTCAACCTCGGCTTTTTCAAAATATCGTCAGTCATATTCTGGCTCATCAATTGCTCGTTCCTGCTAAGCCTGTTGCGACGCCCACTGGTCAACCTGGCGGTGATTCTGTATCCACTGTCTGCCATCTCGGTACTGACCTCGGCACTGGCTCCGGGTAATGACAACCCATTTGCCGACCTGTCCGGCGGCATGCTGGTACACATCGGCAGCTCCGTGTTGGCCTATGCAGTACTCACAATCGCCGCAGCTCAGTCGGCCGCAGTTGCCACTCTCGACTATCAGCTGCGCCACCGCCACACCCGCGGAATCGTGCAGGTACTGCCGCCATTGCAGCTCATGGAGACCATGCTCTTCGAGCTGCTCTGGCTCGGCCTGCTGTTGCTTACCGTGGCCATCGGCTCTGGCATGCTCTTCCTCGAAGATATTTTCGCCCAACACCTGGTTCACAAAACGGTACTGACTATTTGCGCCTGGGGCCTGTTCGCGGTGTTGCTTTGGGGCCACCATCAGTTGGGCTGGCGCAGTCAAACCGCGGTAAAGTTAACCTTGTCGGGTTTTGCAGTGCTTATGCTCGGCTATTTCGGTAGCAAACTGGTTCTGGAAGTCATCCTGGGCCGGGTTTGACAGTCTTGCGCCGCCTGCCCTTTTTCTTCAAGATTGTGCCTCCTGATCTTTACGGGGACTCTCCTGTTTGAACGAAGCACCGCTGGGTCTTCTCTTTTCCATACTGGTTGTACTGATTTTTCTGTCAGCTTTCTTCTCGAGTAGCGAGACCGGCATGATGGCGCTCAATCGCTATCGCCTAAAGCACCTGAAAGAAAGTGGCCACCGCGGTGCCGCGCGTTCTAGCCGACTGCTGGAACGGCCTGATCGGCTGATCGGTCTCATCCTTATCGGCAACAACCTGGTCAACATCCTTGCCTCTGCGATCGCCACCGTCATTGCCATCGAACTGTGGGGCAATGCAGGGATTGCGATTGCGACGGTCTTGTTGACCCTGGTGATTCTTACCTTCGCCGAGATCACACCCAAAACCATCGCCGCACTCTACCCGGAGAAAATAGCCTTTCCAGCGAGCTGGATTCTGCGCCCGCTGCTGAAGATTCTCTACCCTGTGGTTTGGCTGGTGAACGGCATCACCAATGGCTTGTTAAAGCTACTGGGTTTTGATCCCGCCAAGCGCGCAGAGCTGGGGCTTTCCAGCGACGAGCTGCGAACCATCGTAAACGACGCCGGCCCACTGATTCCTCAGACCCACCAGGGCATGCTGCTGAACATCCTGGAACTGGAAAAAGTGACCGTCGACGACATCATGGTTCCCAAAGTCGAAGTGTATGGGCTGGACCTGGACGACGATGATGAGACGCTACTACGTCGCATTCAGGGCAGTGAATACACCCGACTGCCCGTGTATCAGGAAGACGTAAACGACATTACCGGCATCCTGCACATGCGTAAGGCCAGCCGTTTCATTGACGAACAGGGCCTGCACCGGGAACGGATGATGGCAGAGTTGGAGAAGCCCTATTTTATTCCCGAAGGTACGCCGCTCAACACCCAGTTACTGAACTTCCAGCAACAGAAGCATCGCATTGCCGTTGTTGTCGATGAATACGGTGAAGTGATGGGTCTAGTGGTGCTGGAGGATATTCTCGAGGAGATCGTTGGCGAATTCACCTCCAACCTCGCCGAGACTATCGAAGACATCTATCCGCAACAGGATGGCAGTTACATTATTAACGGCACGGCCAATGTCCGTGAGATCAATAGATCCATTGGCTGGGAACTCCCCACGGATGGTCCGAAGACCCTGAACGGACTGTTGTTGGAGCACCTGGAATCATTCCCGGAAGGGAATGTTGGGATCATGATCGAAGGCTATGCTCTCGAGATACTCGATTTGCAGGACAATGTGATTCAGGCCGTGCGCGCGCGACTACAGCAGCCCGCAGAAACCGCCGAGCGAGACGACTAATCTTCTATAGGCTCCAGGCCCTCGTTATATCGCTTTGCATTCTCGATATAGTGCGCGGCATTCAGGGAGAAAAAGGCCTTCTGTTCGTCGTTGAGCTCACGTCGGATCTTTGCCGGAGAACCCATTACCAGACTACCATCGGGAATCTGCATACCTTCGGGCACCAGTGAGTTGGCTCCCACGACGCAGTTCTTACCCACAACTGCACCATTGAGAATCACTGCATTAATACCCACCAAGGTGCCATCTCCGATGGTGCAACCGTGCAGCATCGCGTTGTGGCCCACGGTGACGTTTTCACCAATGGTCAGCGGCGAACCCGGGTCAGAATGACACACCGTGCCGTCCTGGATGTTGCTGCCAGCACCAATACGAATCGGCTCGTTATCCCCGCGAATCACCACACTAAACCAGACACTGCTATTGGCTTCCAATACGACATTGCCAATGACGGCGGCATCGGGAGCAATGAAATGCCCTTCTCCCACCAACTGCGGACTTTTGTCTTCAAGTTTGTATTTCATGGTGTACTTCCCTTCCAGTAATCTTCCAAGTGCAGGCCTGCATCCAGCGCCTCGTTGACGAGCTTCACCAGCAATGCAGCGGTAATACCCCAGATTGTATAGCCATTCCATTCGTAGCGCGGCACGCGGCGCACTTGCCCGGCGTATTCGAATTCATCCAGATGTAACTCGTGGTCCCGGGCAAAGAACGCCAGCGGCGCTTTGAACACCACATCAAGCTCCTCTGGGTTAGGCACAAAGTCTACCGCCTGCTCCAGATGCGCCACACAAGCTGTCACTTCGATCCCGGTGCGGGTAACCACCGCCGGCAATACACCAATGCGAGTCACCGCCTCTGGAGGCAAGGCCACTTCTTCATTCGCCTCTCTAAGCGCCGTGTCCCAATGATCGGTATCCTCCGGCTCACATTTACCACCGGGAAATGCCACTTCACCTGCGTGCAGACGCAGATGCGCCGCTCTTTGCGCCAGGACAACCTGCAGCTCATCACCTGTTGTATCGACAAGAATAAGCACGGCGGCTTGCGGCAGAGCGGTGTCGGCGACCCCCGGGTCCGGGCTCAGGCGCTGACGCAAACGCTGCAAGGCTTCACTCACCGCTGAGTGTGTCCAGGCGCCAGCAATCGAAGGCAGGCTCTTCATAGGGATGCGCCGCTTTCAAGGCCGACACAGCAGCATCGATCAACTCGTCGCCACATACCATTTCGACTTTGTATTCCGCCACGGTCTCCACCTCGCCTTGCTGGCCGAGATAAGGTGCACTGCCCGAAAGCGGGCGAAACTGGCCCTGGCCCAAGGTCTGCCAGCAGCAGCTATCGTAGTTACCGATACGACCGGCACCCGCCTCGAACAGCGCTGTCTTAACGACTTCTAAATGTGACTCCGGCACATAGAAACACAGCTTATACATCGTCGATGCCGCGCTGCTGGTCGCGATAAAACTGCTCGCTAAAACTGTCGAGCGTATCGGTCTCGATCGCCTCACGTATCGCAGCCATATGGTTTTGGTAGAAGCGCAGATTGTGGATGGTGTTTAGCTGCGAACCCAGAATTTCGTTACATTTGTCCAAATGGTGCAAGTACGCTCTGGAAAAGTTCTGGCAGGTATAGCAATCGCACTCTGGATCGAGTGGCGCCGTACTATGTCGGTGAATCGCATTGCGTATTTTCAGGGTGCCACGTGATGTAAAGATATGGCCATTGCGTGCATTGCGCGTGGGCATGACGCAGTCGAACATATCGATGCCGCGCTTGACGGCCTCTAACAGGTCAGCAGGCGTGCCAACACCCATGAGGTAGCGCGGTTTGTCAGCAGGCATCTCAGGCGACAGGTGATCGAGTACCTTCATCATTTCGTCTTTGGGTTCCCCAACCGACAAACCACCGATGGCGTAACCATCGAAGCCGATATCGACCAGGCCCTGCAGCGACTCGCTGCGCAAGGATTCGTACATACCGCCCTGCACGATACCGAACAAGGCAGATGGGCTGTCGCCGTGCGCATCCCGGCTGCGCTGCGCCCAACGCAGAGACAGCTCCATCGAATCCCGCGCCTCCTGTTCAGTCGCGGGGTAAGGCGTGCACTCATCAAAGATCATTACGATGTCGCTGCCGAGACTGGCCTGAATCGCCATTGAGCGCTCTGGGTCCAGAAACACTTTATCGCCGTCAACCGGCGAGCGAAACTGCACGCCCTCTTCCGAGATTTTGCGCATCTCACCCAAACTAAAAACCTGAAAGCCCCCAGAGTCGGTCAGTATCGGACCTTGCCAGCCCATAAAATCATGCAGATCACCGTGCTCTTCGATGACCTGTGTACCCGGGCGAAGAAACAAATGAAAGGTATTGCCCAGTATTATATCGGCGCCAATCGCTTCAATATCTCTCGGCGTCATACCCTTCACCGTGCCGTAGGTGCCCACGGGCATGAACGCAGGCGTTTGCACCGTGCCGCGCGGGAAAGTGAGCTGCCCCCTTCGCGCACCGCCGCTTTCTTTGGAGATATTGAATTGCATATGACTCTGACGATCAGACATTACTCGTACCCGGCAGGATGAACATGGCATCGCCATAACTGAAAAAGCGGTAACGTTGCTGCACTGCTTCACCGTAGGCCGCCATTATAGAATCGCGACTGGCGAAGGCGCTAACCAGCATAATGAGAGTGGACTCGGGTAAATGGAAATTGGTGACTAGTGCATCAACGCTATGAAACCGATAGCCCGGATAGATGAAAATCTGACTATCGCCGCTATAGGGCGCGATGGCACCATTTTGAGAGGCGGTTTCCAGCGCGCGAACCGCCGTGGTACCTACCGCTACCACGCGCCCGCCACGGGCTCGGGTCGCATGCACCTGATCACACAGCGCCTGATCGACTTCCAGGTATTCGGCATGCATATGGTGATCTTCGATATTTTCAACGCGCACGGGCTGAAACGTACCGGCACCAACGTGAAGCGTAATAAACCCGATGTCCACACCCTGTTCCCGGCATTGTTCGATGAGTTGCTCGGTAAAGTGCAAACCCGCCGTGGGTGCCGCCACGGCTCCCTCCCTCTCACCGTACACCGTTTGATAGCGCTCCCGATCAAGAGATTCATCTTCCCGATCGATATAGGGTGGCAACGGCATATGACCCACTCGCTGCATCAGCGCCAGCAGATTCTCCTCACCGCTCGCCGACAAGCGAAATAACGCATCCTCCCGGCCCGTCACTTCAATAACAGCAACAACACTCTCATCGCCGTCGTTTTGGGTGATGTGCAATTTGCCACCGGGTTTGGGTGACTTACTGGAGCGTACATGCGCCAGACACTCGGTATCGGATAACACCCGCTCTACCAGTATCTCCACCTTGCCGCCGGTTTCCTTGCGACCCCAGAGCCGCGCGGGTATGACACGGGTATTGTTGAATACCAGCAAATCGCCCGGCGCGAGCAGGCTGGGTAAATCGATGAACTGGCGATGACTGACGCTGCCACTGGCACCATCCAGACACAGCAGCTTGCTGTCGCTGCGCTCCGCCAACGGGTAGCGGGCGATCAGCTCGTCCGGCAATTCGAAATGGAAATCACTCTTTTTCATGGTGGAAAGATTTTACACGTCCCGAAACGAAAAAAGCCGGCACAAGGCCGGCTTTTCGAAAACCGCGGGAAGATTACTTGTCTTCGTCTTCTTCGGCTTCCTCAGCAGGTGCTTCCTCTTCGGCAGCAGGCTCTTCCGCGGGAGCTTCTTCCTCGGCGGGTGCCTCTTCTGCGGCTTCTTCCGCAGGGGCCTCTTCCTCAGCCGCAGGCTCTTCTGCTGCAGCTTCTTCGGCAGGTGCTTCTTCCTCAGCAGGAGCTTCTTCAGCAGCCTCTTCCGCAGGTGCTTCGTCTGCGGCCGCTTCGACCTCTTCGCCAGCTTCTTCTTCCGAGGCTTCTTCTACCTCGGGCTCAGGCTCCGGCGGCAGGGCCACTTTCAGCAGGCCTTCTTCAACCAGGATGCGAACCTTCTCGTCGCCATTAATCGGCTTCTTGTTGGCATCCTTCACTGCGTAACGCTCATCGCCACGCTGAAAAATGGTGTACTCGTCAGTCTTCTTTACAACTTTCATTGCCATCTGTCTTTTCTCCTGTAGATACTCAGAGTGTCAAACGGGGGCAGCCCCCAGAATCAGGCGCGCAGTGTACAGGTAAATCGTTAAATAACAAGGGAAAATCTTGTGCACGCAGGCCCGCTTGATTTAGAATCGCCGGTCTCGTTTCACACCCCTATGTGCCGGAGTGGTGAAATTGGTAGACACAGGGGATTCAAAATCCCCCGCCCTTAAAAGCGTGCCGGTTCGAGTCCGGCCTCCGGTACCACTCTCGATTACCAGTACTCGGGCTTATCCAGCGCCGGCACGCACTGCGTATCACCTTTCAGCGGCTTTATCTCCTCGGCGGTCAGCGACTGCGCCTGCCAGCCGAACGGCATCGACAGGGGTTGCGGCGCCTGTATTACGTCTTCACTAATTTGCTGAAAACCGACTTTGCAGTAATAACGGGGATCACCGTAAGTGAATAGCAACTCGGCACCTGCCTCTTTGAGCTGACCGATGCCATAGTTAATCAGCTCCTGCCCAATGCCTGTGCCCTGCTGAGCGGTTGCCACCGCGACGGGAGAGAGAATAAAGGCAGTCGCGCCACCGGGCACGCTCATGCGACTGAAGAGTATGCAGCCAGCCAGACGGCCGCTATCTTGCGCGGCAAAGACATGTAGATCGGATGCGGCAGTGGAGCCAAAAAGATCGGCTACAAGAGCGCCGATAGAGGCGCCCTCTTCTTCGCCTTCAGATGCGGCAAATACGCGGGCGTAAAAGTCTATTGCTTCCGGAATCTGTTCCGGCGCCAACCCGCCCAGCTGCATTTAGCTTTGAGGTTTGAGCTGCACCGGGGGCGGCGTGGCATCCAAGCGACCCTGCAGGAACAACAGGCTACGGCGGATCTGGTTACCCCAGGCATTAAAGATCAAATCAAGAGCAGTCTTATCGCTATCGATATTGTGAAATGCCCAAATATCGTCCGTGGACTTGGAATCCAGCATACGGACCATGACGGTACCATCGGTAGGATCAACAATGGCAAAGGACATCGTCACGGCTCCACCACCTTTGCCGCCGGCTTCCACGACACTACGCGGCTGATACGGGTGTACCGCAATCACCCGAGCATACAGCGCGGCCTGCGCGGTTTCCCGACGGTGGGTGACGTGAAACGCATCGTCGACTTCCAGCGCCGCCGTCATTTCCTTGGAGAATTTGTTTTGTAACACCTCCTCTTCAACGTCGCTCATGTCCCAGGCATCGATATCACTGGCGCGCACGCCGTGGGGCTGAATAATTTGCGTGCGGGACGTATTGGCAGGAGCGATATAAATGCGGCGAATATTGTCGACAAAGTCTGTCTTGGCGACATCTCGATTAACAAAGACTTCGTCTGCCATGGAATCTCGAACCTTGAAGTAGTCCGGATCACCTTTTTCCGGGGCCGTTCGCTTCGTCGTTTGCTGACCGGCGCAGGCCGACAGAAAAAACACTAGAGCCAAGAGGCTGGCCAGTTGAGTCGCTCGCATTCGATATCTCCTTGAAGGTAGCGCTAACGGGTCTAGTGTAGCCGAGCTATTTTGGTTGGGCCAGCGCCCGCTTTCGCTATACAATTCGGACCCCATGAGACCAATACACGCATTACCCTTTGTGCTCCTTCTGGGCGTTTCACGCGCCAATAGCGAGGAGCTACTGGAACACATCATCGTTACCGCCACTCAGCAACCAGACACGCGTCTGGAGCTACCCCTGAGTGCGGCAGCGATTAGCGAAGAAGACCTGGAAATTGTGCGTCAGGTGCACCCGAACGAGATATTCCAGCGCATATCCGGTACCTGGATATCGCGCGGCATTGGACAGGAAAGCCTTACTGCGCTGCGCTCTCCGGTGCTGACCGGCGCGGGCAGCTGCGGCGCCTTTTTTATGGCCGGCGATGGCATCTCCCTGCGCGCACCCGGCTTCTGCAACGTCAATCAATTATTTGATGCAAATACTGAACAGGCAGCCAAGATCGAGGTTTTAAAAGGCCCCGCTACCGCCCTGTATGGCTCTGGCGCAATGCACGGCCTGGTCAACATTATCAGCCCCGCGCCCACCGAGGAGCAGTTTCAATCATTGGCGGTGGAAGCTGGCCCGAATAGCTACTGGCGTGGCAAGTACCAATTTAGCGACACTTTCGGGCAACACGGCGTGATGGTAGCTGCCAACGCGGCTACCGATGATGGCTACAAGGATTCCTCCGGCTACGATCAGTACAAAGGCACACTGCGCCACACCTATGATGGTGACGGTTTTGATGTCGATAGCATCCTACGCTTTACCGATCTGGATCAGGACACCGCAGGTTTCATTCAGGGCTACAAAGCCTACGAGGACTCCGATCGCAAGAAGGAAAATCCCAACCCGGAAGCGTATCGGGAAGCGGATTCTCAGCACTTCCAGTCCACCATTACCGTGCCACGCGATGAGGGTTCAAGGCTGGTTTTCACGCCCTACTGGCGCGATAACGACATGGAGTTTCTGCAGCACTTCCTACCCTGGCAGTCGACGGAAGAAAATGGCGCGGAGAGCTTTGGTCTCAATAGCAAGTACTACCACAGCGCCACCTGGATCGACCTCGTTTCGGGTATAGACCTGGATGTGACCGACGCCTGGCTCAAGGAGACCCAGGATGAGCCTTTCAGCCCTAATCAACCTCAGGGCGTGCACTATGACTACCAGGTCGATGCCATTGCGGCGGCGGCCTGGACCCAGGTCGACTGGGACTTCGCCCGCCAGTGGAATCTGAGCGCTGGTTTACGCTATGAGTATAACGAGTACGAGTACGACAACCGCACCGAAGATGGCCCCGCCTGCGAGCCTAGCGCAAGCGCCTGTCGTTTTTATCGCCCTTCTGATCGTGACGACGATTTCAATAACTGGTCGTTCAATCTGGGGCTGCTATTTGACTATCACCCAAATCACGCTGTGTTTGTGCGAGCTTCCACCGGCTTTCGTGCTCCGCAGGCCACGGAACTCTATCGCCTGCAGAACGGACAGGAATCCGCTGACCTCGACTCAGAGGAACTCGACAGCATAGAGCTGGGTTTTCGCGGCAGTTTGGAGAACTTCGAGTACGAGCTGGCCAGCTACTACATGGAAAAGGATGAGGTCATCTTTCAGGACGCGAACCGCCGCAACGTGAGCGGTGCCAGCACAGAACACTATGGTCTGGATGCCACATTACGCTGGCGCTTCCTTGAAGACTGGGACCTGGCGCTGGATGCCACCGTACAGCGGCACGAGTATGCAGACGACATTAGCTTACTCGGCAGCAGTGGCCAGATAGAGGGCAATCGCATCGACACCGCACCCGACAATTTCGGCAGCCTGCGCCTCGGTTGGAATTTCTGGCCAGATTACCGGGCCGAGCTGGAGTGGGTGCATATGGACAACTACTACCTGGAGCCAGACAACAACCACGAGTACGACGGTCACGAATTGTTCAATCTGCGCATCAGTGCGAAGCTCACTGAGCGAATTCACGCTGGTGTGCGGGTAGTGAATTTAACCGATGAAGATTACGCCGAACGCGCCGATTTCGGCTTCGGCAATTACCGTTACTTCGTGGGCGAAGAGCGCTCCGTGTTCGGCCACATCGAGTACCGCTTCTCGCCTTAAACCAGCTTGCCGATACCGACCGCGTCGCGCACCTTTGCCAGGGTTTCTGAAGCCACGGCGCGCGCCTTTAACGCACCTTTTTGCAGCTCGTCCCCAATAAAGGCCGGGTTCTCCATCAGCTCATGGTAGCGCTCGCGGGCCGGTGCCAGCTCTTCATTGATCAGCGCAAACAAGCGTTTTTTAGCTTCACCCCAGGCGATACCCGCGGCAAATTCAGCGCGCATCTCTTCTACCTGCTCCGGCGTGGCAAAGGCTTCCCATACCTGGAAGACTGTAGAATCCGCAGGGTCTTTAGGTTCACCCGGCTCTAACAAGTTGGTCTTGATCTTATTAATCGACTTTTGCAGACGCTTCTCGGTTTCAAACAGCGGAATGGTGTTGTTGTAGCTTTTACTCATCTTGCGGCCGTCCAGCCCCTGCAAAACTGCAACACTATCGTCGACGATGGCAGTCGGCAGCGTAAACACCTCGGCGAAGTTGTGGTTAAAACGCTGGGCGATGTCGCGTGCCATTTCAACATGCTGAATTTGGTCGCGACCGACGGGAATATCGTGTGCATTGAACATGAGAATGTCCGCAGCCATCAGCACCGGGTAGCTGAACAAGCCCATAGTAATACCGAAATCAGGGTCTTCACCGGCATCCTGATTCACTTGCACGGCAGCCTTGTAGGCATGCGCCCTATTCATTAAACCCTTTGCGGCATTACAGTTCAGTACCCACGTCAGCTCCATAATCTCAGGCACATCACTCTGCCTGTAAAATGTTGCTTTATCAGTATCTAAACCCAGCGCCAGCCAGGTCGCGGCCACTTCCTTGCTCGACTGCCGGACTTTGTCCGGGTCATCGGCCTTGATCAGCGCATGATAATCCGCCAGAAAATAGAAGCCGTCGACGGCATCATCCAGACTCGATTGAATGGCGGGCCTGATGGCACCGACGTAATTACCAAGGTGTGGTGTGCCGGTGGTGGTAATACCGGTTAATACCCGCTGCTTTGCCATCAGTGATCCTGTGGGTCCTCAAAAATCGGCGCCTATGATACGCAGTTGTGTCCGCACTGGCTATGAAATAGCGCTTCGTACTCAGGCAGAAGCCGCTGCGGGCCGAAGCGACTCACATCGACTGTAGGCAAATCCTCGCCACTCGATTTTAAGGCGGCGCTGCGCTGCAAGGCAGATACCGCTCCCACCACGTCGTCGTAGAGGAAGTCGGCCTCAAACCACTCGGGGTATACCAAGCGATTGGGTAGTAGCGGAGTGCATCCAGCGCCGCAGGCCTCTATAACTGACAGCCCCTGAAAATCGTGCAACGCAGTCGACAGGACGACATCGCAGGATCGCAGTAAGTCTTCGTATTCATCACGCGATTCCACATAGCCACAGGTTCCCAGCCGATCCGCGCAAAGCAGCAGCGCTTCGACCTTTAGCAGTTCCTCGGGCTTATCGCGAAACTGCCTGCCAACCAGGTGCAACGTGAAATCCAGTGGTACCGCCAGCATTGCTTCAGTCAGCTCCAGGAGCGCGAGCGGCCCCTTGTCGTACTCCCAGCGATGATTCCAAACGATTTGCAGAGGGCCATGCGCGCGCTCCCGCCTGGGCCCCGTCGCGTCGCTAACGGGCACCGGCAAAACACAACTCTTCTCTCGCAGCGCTTGCCCTAATCCGTTGGGTACGAAATCTGGGAGTTTTGTCAGCAAATGGTCGACACCCGCGACAAAACCATCGCAATTGAACTTGGAATTAAACACCAGTTGATCCGCTGCTAGAGCACTGTAAATGCTCACCATCTGCGCCTCCAGCTGGCCCTGCTGTTGGACATTCGCAGGGTAATCAAACTGATTCTCGTGAAAGTACAGAATGCTCGGCACAGCGGCGAGTGCGGGTGAGAGGCCTCGTAAACACGCCAGATCCACCATCGAAGTGGCCAGCAATAGATCGTAACCCGCCGACAGCGTTTCACGCTGCTCAGTCGCCCAATACAGTGCATTACCTCGCAAACGCCAACTAAAGTGGCGCGGTGGCAACGTTAAATGCGTCCAGGAGTGTTCCGGCAAGCCCTGCTCGAGTTGTAGGCGCCAATGGCGATGACTGTCAGCCTCATACGCCGATAGCAGCAGAATTCGCACTTATCGCATCCGTGGGAGCGTCATCGCTTAAGGCGTGCCAGCAGACTGGAGGTATCCCAGCGCCCACCGCCCATTGCCTGTACGTCCCCGTAAAACCCGTCCACTAATTGGGTGAGTTGTAAATCGAGGCCGAGCCGCGACGCCTCCTCCAGCACAATTGCCAAATCTTTGCGCATCCAGTCGACGGCAAAACCGTGTTCATATTCGCCTGCCAGCATCGTCTGATAGCGATTTTCCATTTGCCAGCTCTGGGCTGCACCCTGAGATATCACTTCCACGACGGCGGCAGCATTCAGGCCCGCGCTCTCTGCAAAGTGCAAAGCTTCGGCCAAGCCTTGAACAACACCGGCAATACACACCTGGTTGACCATCTTGGCCAACTGGCCACTCCCAGACGCCCCTAGCAGGCGCACACAGCGCGCGTAAGAGGCCAGCACCGGCATCGCTTCATCGAAGGTCGCCTCCTCACCACCCACCATGATCGTTAATTGTCCATTCTCTGCACCGGCCTGACCGCCCGACACGGGTGCATCAAGAAAGCCTGCATTTTGCATAATACAGGCCTGCTCCAGCTCACGGGCCAGGCCCGCAGACACCGTTGTATGGTCAATCAGGATCGAGCCGGCTTGCATACCGGCGAGAATTCCGTCATCGCCATAGCTCACCGAGCGCACGTCGTCGTCATTGCCGACACACATCATGATGAGCTTCGCACCCTCAGCAGCACTGGCCGGAGTTGAGCCCACCCTGCCCCCGTACTGTTCGTGCCAGCGCTGCGCTTTGGTATTGTCGCGGTTGTAGACTGCCACATCGAATCCCGCCTGGCTTAAGTGGCCAGCCATGGGATAACCCATTACCCCGAGACCTATAAACGCAACTCGCATAGCTTCACCCTATCCAGATAAAAATAAGAAACAGCCCCAGCACACAACGGTAGACAACAAATGGCATAAAACCGATTCGCTGCACCAGCGCCAGGAACCAACGTATGGTCAGAAACGCAGCGACTGCAGAGACCAGCACTGCCACCGCCAGAAGCGGCCAATTAATGGCATGCTCGCTCTGCATTAGTCTTACCAGTTGCAGGCAAGACGCGCCAAAGATCGCGGGGATCGCCAGCAAGAACGAGAATCGCGTGGCGGCCTCTCGATGCAGGCCACACATCAGTGCTGCCGTGATCGTCACTCCGGAGCGCGAGGTACCAGGCACCAAGGCCAGCACCTGAGCCATACCAATCCACAGCGCCTTTAGCGGGCTTAGCTCTGCATCACCCCGAGCATAATAATCAGCCGCCGCGAGCAACAATCCAAAACCGATAGTCGCGACAGCAATAACCGGCAGGTTGCGTAACTCATTTTCCACCCAATCCCCGACCAACAAGCCCACCAACGCGATCGGCAAAGTGGCAATCGCTAGACTCGCGACAAGGGAAACCTCTGCGTTCCAGCAACGTTGACTCATAGCAGCCATCGAGCCGGCAGTGAGCCGGAACAACGTATGTCGAAAGTAAATCACAACGGCGAGCAATGTACCCAGGTGAACCGCTACATCAAAGACCAGACCTTGGTCCTGCCAGCCAAGTAGAAGCCCTGGCAGTATCAGGTGCGCCGAGCTGGAAATAGGTAGAAACTCCGTCAGCCCCTGGACCAAAGCCAGGAGCGCGGCCTGAATCAGCTCATCCACGCTTGCCCTGCTCGTGCACTTTCTTCCAGCTAATCTCGTTGCGAAGATACACAGGGTGCACTTCAGTGGACTGCCGCGCCTGCCCTCGCCGCAAAGCCTCCTCCGCCAGCGGCAAGGTATCCTGACTATCAGGCCAGCACTCAGGCTGACAGAACGTTAGGCGGTCACGCAGTGCCGCCGGCAATAACTCCAGATACTTGAGGCCATTCCCTAACGCGCACAGCGGTGCATCGCTAAGGAACGCCATCGGGTCGACTTCCTCCGGGCTGCAGACAGCATCGTCGCATACGGGGATTGCCATGTCGTCGCTAAAGCGATAAAGCCCCCAATACACCTCGTTGATTCGCGCATCAATCAATACCAGCGCGAGCGCGTTCTGTGGAATCTCTTTTCTGCGCCAGGCCCCCTGCGCGATACTGGCCAGGGTTGAAACACCAACAACGGGCAGATTGCTGGCAAACGCCAGCCCCTGAGCCGCGCTGGCAGCAATTCGCAAGCCAGTGAAGGAACCGGGCCCGTGATTGTAGGCAATCAGCTCTATTCCAGCTTCGGTGAGACCTCCCGCTGGGAGCACCTCATCGAGTAAGGAGAAAATGCGCTGACTATGCTGCCGCGGAATCAGTTCATAGCGGTGCGACAGTTGTCCTTCTCTAATCAACGCTACCGAACAGGCGTCCGTGGAAGTATCCAACGCCAGAATATTAGTCATTTGAAAATCGTCGTTATGCCCAGCCAGCATTGTATGAACCCGAAGACCCCTCGTGCAATAATTCCCGGATGAAGTCATGCGGAATCGTATTATCTGGAGGTCGGGGTCGCCGCGTGGGCGGAGCCGACAAAGGACGCCTGCTCTGGGAAAATAGCAGCCGCGTTGAAGCGGTTATAGAGAGATTAACGCCACAGGTGGATTCGCTTGTCATTAGTGCGAACCGAAACCTTGAATGGTATGAATCACTGGGCTATCCCGTCTACCGCGACGAACTGACCGATTTCGCCGGCCCGCTTGCCGGCATCGCCGCCTGCCTGTCGCAGGCTAGCGCAGATTTATTCATTACCGCGCCCTGCGACAGCCCTTTGTTGCCTATTGATCTGGTCGATCGAATGCAAGCAGCTCTCACCCCGGAGAGCGACGCCTGCTGCGTCCATGATGGGGAGCGCTTTCAGTACCTGTTTTTGGGATTACGGCCACGCTGTATCAGTGGTCTCTCGGCCTACCTGGACGCTGGGGAGCGCTCGGTGAAGGGCTGGTTACAGCAGCTTGCAGTGGAGACAATCGATTACTCTGATCAGCCGGAAGCGTTTCTCAATCTGAACGAATAGCCAAAAAAAACCCGCCGAATGGCGGGCTTTGTCCTCTGCTAATAGCTACTTCTTCTTGGCGGCCTTTTTCGGGGCGGCCTTCCGCGGGGCGGCCTTACGCTTGGCGGGTGCTTTTTTCTTGGCGGGCGCCTTTTTCGGGGCGGCCTTCCGCTTGGCGGGTGCCTTCTTCTTGGCGGGTGCCTTCTTCGCTACTGCCTTTTTCGGGGCGGCCTTTTTCTTAGCTGCAGCTTTCTTTTTGGGTGCGGGGGCGGCTCCCGTTGCAGCCTCCAGCTTCTTCGCCGCCTGCTTCAACTGCCCCTCAATCTTACGTTCCAGCTTGCGAACTTTCTTCGCATCGGCACTGGCGCGCTTGCGCATCCAGCTCGCAGCAAAGCTGGCCATCGCTTTCGCTTTATCCAGCTCGGCTTTTGCATCCAGCGCCGCTTTGTGCGCTACCAGCCGTTCGCGTGCTGCTTCCTTCTGCGCGCGATGCTTTGCTTCAGCCGTCACTTTCTTCAATCTGTCGCTGGCCGCACTAGCCCGCGTGCGCAGGGAAGCTACTTTCGCATTAGCTCGTTTGGTCGCATTCGATGCAGCTTTGGCTGCACGCTTATCGATAGCCTTGGCGCTTTTGGCGGCCTTCTTACGCGCGGCCGCCGCTTTCTTGCGGGCTTTCTCTACATTCTTACGTTCTGCGTTCAGACTTTTCTGCAGGCCTTCGAAAACATCACTAGCCTTTTTCACAACAGGCGATACTGCTGCCTTGGGTGTCGCCTTCGCAGTACTCTTTTTCTTAGATTTTGCTTTGGACTTTCTTGCAGCTGTTGCCATTGTGCTCATCTCCGCTGGTTTCAGGACGTGCTCCAGCTGCAACTCAGCACAGACAAAAAAGGGGTTACAAGGGCGCAAACGCCCTTGATATCAGGCTTTCAGAGCGGTAATCACCTGCTGCTTTATCTCGTCAACGCTGCCGGTACCCACCACGCGATGATAGCTGGGCGCATCTTCGCCCTCTAATTGCTGATAGAAATCGATCAATGGAGCCGTTTGCGAGTGGTACACATCGAGTCGATTGCGCACGGTGGCTTCCTGATCGTCTTCTCGCTGAATCAGCGGCTCGCCGGTTTCGTCGTCCACCCCCTCTTCTCGCGGAGGGTTATGAGTCACATGATAGATTCGACCCGACCCGGGATGAACTCGACGCCCACTTAAGCGTTGAACGATTTCCTCATCTTCGACGGCGATCTCAAGTACATGATCGATACTGACGCCGGCGTCGACAACAGCTTGCGCCTGCGGGATAGTGCGAGGAAATCCGTCGAACAGAAAACCTTTGGCACAATCCGGTTCCTGAATACGCTCTTTAACGAGCCCTATGATAATGTCGTCAGAAACGAGTTCGCCCGCCGCCATCACTTGCTTGGCTTGCAAGCCGAGCTCCGTCTCTGCCTTGACCGCTGCTCGAAGCATGTCTCCCGTTGATATCTGCGGAATGGAAAACTCCTCGCAAATAAACTGTGCCTGTGTTCCTTTGCCCGCACCGGGGGCCCCCAGCAAAATCAATCGCATAGCCAATACCGTGAAAGTTGAGGGGGCACACAATACAGCGCCCGCCGGAGCACTTCAAGCGTCTGCTTTGGCGCGCTCCCAGAGTGAATCCCATTGCGTCGAATCGAGCGATTGCAGTTCCGTGCCGTCCTTTTCCGCGCGCCCTTCCATGAGCTGAAACCGCTGTTCAAATCGCGCACTGGCGCGGCGCAGGGCGGCTTCCGCATCGACGCCTGTATGGCGCGCGAGATTCACACAGGTGAACAGGAGGTCGCCCAGCTCCTGCTCCTGGCGCTCCTGCCCTTCATCGGCGGCTGCTATGAACTCTGCGATCTCTTCGTGAAGTTTTTCCATGACGCCTGCAGTGTCCGCCCAATCGAATCCAACGTTGGCTGCGCGTTTCTGTAGCTTCTGTGCCCGGCTGAGTGCGGGCAACGCGAGGGGCACATCGGCCAGTACTGAGTGCTGCTCGCGACCTCGACGCTCCTCCGCCTTTATCGCTTCCCAACTGCGTTTGACGTCTTCTACGGGCGCTTCTGCATTGACCACACCCTCGAGTTTGCCATCGGCGAACACATGCGGATGCCGACGGATCAGTTTTTCGACGAGAACGTCGACTACCTGGTAAAAATCAAAGAGTTCGCGCTCACTGCCCATCTGCGCATAGAAAATGACTTGAAAGAGTAAATCGCCCAGTTCCTCGCTCACGTGGTCGAAGTCGCCGTGTTCGATGGCTTCCACTAACTCGTAAGCTTCTTCAAGCGTAGAGGGCACAATGGTGTCGAAATCCTGCGCCAGATCCCAGGGGCAACCATGCTCAGGGTCGCGCAATCGCTGCATTACGCGCAACAGATCCTCCACCGACCAGTGCTTATCCGGCTCGCTCAACGCCGTCCTCCGAAAGTCGCACAGCGGATATCACGTTGTTCAAACGACTGATTCGCTCCAGCAGTTTGCCCAGCGCCGTAAGGTCAGGCACTTCAATCGCAATGCGCATCGTTGCCGTATGCCGCTTGCGATTCGACACCGTATTCACAGCCGACACGTTAATCCGCGCCTGGGCCAGTAGTTCGGTGATATCACGCAGCAGACCTGGGCGATCGTAGGCCTCAATGCCAATATCCACCTCGTAACCACCGCCGCGCTCTTCACCCCAGTTCACCTCGATGATGCGCTCTGGTGATGTAGCCTGTAAATGCAGCAATCTACTGCAATCTCTCCGGTGAACGCTGACGCCACGACCCTGTGTAATAAAGCCGACGATGCCATCACCAGGCAGGGGTTTGCAGCAGCCGGCCATATGGCTCAGCAGATTGCCAATACCCTGCACCTGCACAGTATTGGACTGCCCGCCGCCCCGCGACCCACTGCGACGTAGAGCCAGTGCGGGTGTTTCTTCAGGGCCGTCATCGGCGATCAGTTGTTGCGCCGCATTAACCACCTGGGCGGCACTCAGCTCGCCAGCACCAACCGCGGCAAACATATCTTCCACCGTGCCCTGCTGTACTCTCTGCGCCACGCGCTTGTAATCCAGACTGGTTAGAGCCAGACGTTTGAATTCGCGCTCGAGTAGATGCCTACCCGCGTTCACATTTTCATCACGTGCCTGGGCTCGAAACCAGTGCTGCACTTTGGCCCGCGCGCGGGAGGTTTTGAGATAACCCAGCCCAGGCTGCAACCAATCACGTCGCGGCGCCGACTCGCGACCCGTGAGTATCTGCACGCGCTGCCCGGTCTCCAACTGGTAGGTCAAAGGCACGATCGATCCATTCACCTTCGCGCCCCGGCAGCTGTGCCCTACTTCGGTATGCACGTGATAGGCAAAGTCCAGTGGGGTCGCGCCCTGCGCAAGGTTGACCACGTCACCCTCAGGCGTAAACACGTATACCCGGTCTTGTGCGACATCGGTGCTGAACTGCTCCGCAAGATTGTGTATGTCGCCGGTTTCCTCATGCCAGTCGAGCACCTGCCGCAACCAGGCAATTTTCTCTTCATAACTGCTGGCCAGGCCGCCGTCCCCTTCAGTGCCCTTATAGCGCCAATGGGCACAGACCCCCAGCTCTGCTTCCTCGTCCATATCATAGGTACGAATCTGCACTTCCAGAATTTTCCCTTCAGGCCCAATAACGGCAGTGTGCAAGGAGCGATAGCCGTTTTCCTTCGGGTTGGCGATATAGTCGTCGAACTCGTTAGGAATGTTGCGCCACAGCCCATGTACCACGCCCAAAGCGGCGTAACAGTCTTTCACCTCGGGTACGAGGATGCGCACAGCGCGTATGTCATAGACCTGGGAGAAGCCGATGCCCTTGCGCTGCATTTTGCGCCAGATGCTGTAGATGTGTTTGGAGCGACCACTCAATTCAGCCTCGACCCCGTTCTCCATCAACAATCCGCGCAGTTGCAGCTTCACGCGGTCAATAAACTGGTCTCGTTCCAGACGCTTACCGTCCAGCAGTCTGGCGATTTTGTGGTAGGCGTCGTGATAGAGATATCTGAAGGACAGATCCTCCAGCTCCCACTTCAGATGCCCTATCCCCAGGCGGTGTGCCAACGGCGCGTAGACATCGAATACTTCGCGCGCGACGATCATGCGCCGATCTGGAGTTTCTTTGACCGCGCGTATGGCGCAGGTGCGCTCAGCCAATTTGATCAGCGCCACGCGCACATCATCGACCAGTGCAATCAACATCTTGCGAATATTGTCTTTCTGGGCATCCGCCTGGCCGAGCACGGGCGCATCCCGGTCGATATTGAGCTCGCTAATCGCCGACATGCGCTGCACACCACGAATGAGCAGCGCCGTGCGCTCGCCAAACTGCTGTTCCACTGCCGCTAGCGCCAAGCGCCCTTCGGCCACGGAGCGATACAGTAGGCCCGCAACGAGGCTGTCTGCACCCATATGTAAATCGGCCAGGATTTGCATCATATCGAGACCAGTTGAAAAACTGTCTACCAGACCCGCAAGATCATCTTCCTCTGTCACGCCCTGTTGCTCGGCCGCAGAGGCCACCGCACAAGCGCTCTCAAGTAGTTGAAGGTCTGCCTCGGACAAGTGTGAGAAATGCGCCTGCAGCCACTGCTCTGGCACATAATCGGCACCGTTGAAGCCGGTGCGGACTTTAACCATTGGCAAACACGCCCGTGGACAGGTAACGATCGCCCCGGTCGCAAATGATGGCGACAATAACCGCATTGCTGACGCTCTGTGCCAGTTGCAATGCGGCGGCGACCGCACCGCCAGAGGACACACCGCAGAAAATACCCTCTCGCGCCGCCAGGGCACGCATGGTCTGCTCCGATTCTTGCTGGCTAATATCGATAACCTGGTCGACGCGAGCTGCATCAAAGATGCTTGGCAGATACTCCGGCGGCCAACGCCGTATTCCAGGTATGCTGGAACCATCCTGGGGCTGCAGGCCGACTATCTGAATATCGGAATTTTGTTCCTTGAGATAAGCAGATACACCCATGATCGTACCGGTCGTACCCATGGAACTGACAAAGTGCGTTATTTCTCCGCCCGTCTGCTGCCAGATTTCCGGGCCAGTACCCCGGTAGTGAGCGGCAGGATTGTCTGCATTGGCAAACTGGTCGAGCACTCTGCCCTCGCCTTCGGCCTGCATCTTCAGCGCCAGGTCCCGCGCGCCTTCCATACCTTCTTCCTGCGACACTTCCACCAGCTCAGCCCCATAGGCGGCCATGGCCTGCTTGCGTTCGTCGCTCATATGGGAAGGCATGATTAGCACCATACGATATCCCTTAATGGCCGCGGCCATGGCCAGGGCAATACCGGTATTGCCGCTGGTCGCTTCGATGAGGGTATCGCCCGGGGAGAGTTCACCACGCTCCTCAGCCTGCTGAATCATGCTCATCGCGGGACGATCTTTCACTGAGCCTGCAGGATTATTGCCCTCCAGTTTGAGCAAGATGGTATTGCCGGTATCGGCACCCATCCGCTGCAAACGCACGAGCGGTGTCTGGCCGACGCAGGATTCAATTGTGGGATATTCACGCATAGGAGCGAAGATTATACATCACAGCTGGCGGAACAGTTCCCGACTCTTCAGCGGTTTTTCGCCAAGATGGGTGGACAAAACATGTCGCATCAGGCGTTTGGCACAACCGCGCCCTCCGCCTTCGTAGTCGCCCTGTTCCAGCAATTGCAGCTCACGCCCTAAAAAACGAGGGATACGCTCGCTCACGGCCTCATCTGCACGAACGAGGCCGTACTCCTGGTGATAGTGGTACCAGGCTTCAGGTTCAATAGGTTCGCCACTGAGCCCGTCCAGCGACAGGTCAAAGCCATAGCCCAGTTCATCCAGCAAGAGAAATTCAAAGCGGCGCAACACCGGTTCCTCCGCTTCTGCCTTGGCGAGTTTTGAGAGCAGCAGCTCATAATGATCGAATAACAACTCGTGTGGATCTTCATGATGGATGAGCCTCACCAATAACTCGTTGACATACATGCCACTGAACAGCCGGCTGCCCATCAGAGCAATGGGCGCCGCGAGGGACTCGCAGGCAACCAATGTCTTCAAATCACTGCGTCCGCTCCAGGAACAACTGAGCCGGGTAAAGGGCTGCAGTAGCGCCGCTGTGCTGCCGCCACGGGTCTTGCGACCCTTTGCGCCTTTTGCCACCAACGAGATTCGACCTCTCTCGCGACTGAAGTACTCAACCAGCATGCTGCTGTCACGGTAAGGGCGGCTGTGCAATACATAGCCTGTTACCAGCTCCGGCCGACTCATTTACTCCTCGTAGCCGAGGCTTCGCAGTGCTCGATCGTCGTCTGACCAGCCGCTTTTCACTTTGACCCAGAGCTTTAACATAACCTTGGATTCAAACAAATCTTCCATATCGCGCCGCGCCTCAGCGCCTATGGACTTTAGTCGTGAGCCACCCTTGCCGATAATGATGCGCTTCTGGCCGTCTCGCTCGACCAGTATTAGCGCCGAGATATGCAGCACTGCATCTTGTTGCTTGAATTCCTCGATCTCCACAGTGATCGCGTAGGGAATCTCGTCCCCGAGCTGGCGCATGATTTTCTCTCTCACCATCTCTGCAGCCATGAAGCGCTGACTGCGGTCAGTGACCTGATCTTCTGGAAAGAAATGCACGGACTCAGGTAACTCAGCTTCAATAGTAGATTGCAGCTCGTCGATATTGTGCTTATTTAGCGCCGAGATAGGCAGGATCGCCTTGAAGTTGGCCTTTTCAGATAAAAACTGCAGATGCGGCAACAACGTGCCTTTGTCCTCCAGCAGGTCGACCTTGTTCACTGCCAGAATCACCGGCACCCAGGCCTCGCTACCCGACACAGCGCTGACCTGCTCCAAAACCCACTCATCTTCGTCGGTCCAGGCAGTGCGATCAACCACCATTACCACCACATCCACATCTTTGATCGCGCTGCTGGCCGCTCTGTTCATGTAGCGATTGATCGCCTTCTTGGCACCCTTGTGCAAGCCCGGGGTGTCCACAAACACAGTTTGAACCGCATCCTCCGTCTTAATCCCCAAGACCTGATGACGCGTGGTCTGGGGCTTACGAGACGTAATGCTGATTTTCTGGCCCAGCATGTGATTGAGCAGCGTCGATTTGCCAACATTGGGGCGACCGACAATGGCCACATAACCGCAGCGCTGCGTTTCCGACTCAGACATCCAGCTTCTCCAGCGCCTGTTGTGCCGCCGCCTGTTCCGCTTTGCGACGACTGCTACCCGTGCCGACGAGGGGGCCTTGCAAGGCGGCAATATGGCAATGCACCGTAAACTGCTGGCGGTGATCTTCACCCTCTACACGCTCAAGCTGATAATCGGGCAAGGGCTGGCCGCGCCCCTGCAGGTACTCCTGCAGCAAGGTTTTTGCGTCTTTACCGGTCTGCTCAGGAGAAATGGCTTCGAGCCGACCCGCAAACCAATCCAACACGCGTTCGCTACAGGTGGCTATGTCCGAATCCAGCAGCATGGCGCCCAGAATCGCCTCTACCGCGTCGGCCAGAATAGAATCTCGGTGACGTCCGCCACTCTTGCGCTCACCCTGGCCAAGTCTGACGTAGTCACCCAGCTCAAAGTCGCGAGCCAGTTCCGCCAGCGTCTCACCCTTTACCAGCGCGGCCCGCATGCGACTCAGCTCGCCTTCTCGGGCATCGGGAAAACGATGAAACAAGGATTCGGTGATCGCCTGATTCAGAACGGAGTCACCGAGAAACTCGAGCCGCTCATTGTTGGCTGCGCCGCAGCTACGGTGCGACAGAGCCAGTTCGAGCAGGTCCCGATCCCGGAAATTGTAGCCGAGGGTGTGCTCCAGGCGCTGGAGCGAATCAGGCATAGGGATTAGTCGATCTCGACGATATGGTCGTCAAAAATGAGTATCGCGTCGACGCCCTCGAATAGCGGTGTTCGCTTCTCATAATTGGCGTCTATGATGATCTTGCCTTTGTCGCGGTAAACCTTCACGTCATTGGGATTGATGCCCTCAATACGGTTGGTATTCAAAGCGGACGTCACCTTCTTATTGACCTCTCCCAGTGACATCGAGGAGCTCGAGGTTTGCGCAACGGTTTCAATGACTGACTTAACAGAGCGGCCTTCCATGAAGGGCGGCAACAAACGAATCACCACCATCAAAAAGAAGGAGACGAGCCCGATCATGATGATAATACCCAACATCGACATTCCGGACTGGCGCTTGAGAGTTCTCATATTCACCTCGTGTGTTACTGGATCGATCCCACTCGCTGGAAGCTGGGTAAGCTGAAGAACGAATCCCAGTGCATCCAGATTGCGAAGGCCCTGCCTACTATATCCCGTTCCGGCACCTGACCCCAAACTCGGCTATCGCTGCTGTTGTCGCGATTATCACCCATCATGAAGTAGTGACCGGGCTCCACTGTAACGGTGAAGTCGTCGTTGCGACGACGCAGGTCCGTCTGAGTCTGATGCAACGCGTCGCCCAACTGGGCTTCGCTAATTCGATAGCGTGGACGGGAAGGAGGCAATTGCGCCAGCAACTCTTCTGAGACCTCCTCACCATTGATAAACAAGCGTTTGTTGGTATAGCGGATATGGTCTCCGGGCAAGCCTATGACCCGCTTGATGTAGTAGGTATCGTTCATATGAGGCGGGAAAAACACCATGACCTCGCCCCGCTGGGGCTGGTTAACATCCATTACCTTGGTGCGGATCACGGGCAGACGAATACCGTACGTGAACTTGTTCACCAGGATATAGTCGCCGACTTGCAGCGTGGGCACCATTGACGATGAGGGAATCTGAAACGGCTCGACGAGAAAAGAGCGCAACACAAATACAATGAGTAATACCGGGAAAAACGACTTCGAATACTCAACCAGGATCGGTTCGCGCGATGCGGATTCACTGCGCTGCTGATATTCTCGCTGCTGAGAGCTTCCGTCTACTTCCCACTCGGGAAAATCACGCTGCAACTGCGCTAGCGCCAGCTTGCGACCAGGCGCTAGCAACAGGTGGTCCAGCAGCCATATCAGTCCACTGCCAAATACCAAAATGACCAGGATTAAGGGAAAATCTATATCCATATAAGCGACCGCTAATTATCCGTTTTCAGCACGGCCAGGAACGCGGATTGGGGAATCTCAACACTGCCCACCTGTTTCATCCGCTTCTTACCCGCTTTCTGCTTTTCCAGCAGTTTCTTCTTACGCGTGACATCACCGCCATAGCATTTCGCAGTCACATTTTTGCGCAGCGCCTTTACCGTCTGACGCGCAACAATCTTGCCACCGATGGCTGCCTGGATGGCGACATCAAACATCTGCCGAGGTATCAATTCTTTCATTTTCTCGGTCAGTGCGCGACCACGCGATTGTACCTGGTCACGGTGCACGATAATGGCCAGCGCATCGACCCGCTCATTATTGATCAGCACATCCAACTTAGCGAGATCCGCCCGCTCGAAGCGCACAAAATGATAATCGAGCGAAGCGTAACCTCGGCTGACCGACTTCAAGCGGTCAAAGAAGTCCATCACGACTTCTGCCATGGGCAATTCGTATACAACAGAGACCTGCTGCCCGAGGAACTGCATGTCTTTCTGAATCCCGCGCTTCTCGACACACAGGGTTATGACATTGCCCAGGTGTTCCTGCGGTACCAGGATATTGGCCTGCACGATGGGTTCGCGCATTTCGTCAATCTCATTGCTATCCGGCAAAGCAGAAGGATTATCGACAGTGACAATCTCGCCGTCCTTTTTCACGACCTCATAGATGACCGTCGGGGCGGTAGTGATCAGATCGAGATCGTACTCGCGCTCCAACCGCTCCTGAATGATTTCCATGTGCAGCATGCCGAGAAAACCGCAACGAAAGCCAAACCCTAAAGCATCGGAAGTCTCTGGCTCATAGAATAGCGAGGCGTCGTTCAGCGTCAGCTTCGCAAGCGCCTCGCGAAAATCTTCATAGTCATCGGATGAGATGGTGAAAATACCCGCATACACCTGTGGCTTCACCGTCTGGAATCCCGGCAAGGCCGACACATCGGGTGTGGCGGCATGGGTCAAGGTATCGCCAACAGGTGCGCCATGGATATCTTTGATACCCGCTACAACGAAGCCGACCTCGCCCGCCTGCAGCACGCCTGTCTCTTCGCGCTTGGGTGTGAAGATACCCACGATATCGACCCCATGCGCCTTGCCGATAGATTTGGCCTGAATCTTGTCGCCCTTGCGCAGAACACCATTCTTGACCCGCACGAGAGACACGACGCCCAGGTAATTATCAAACCAGCTATCAATAATCAGGGCTTGCAGTGGCGCTTCGCGGTCACCCTCGGGTGGAGGGATGTTGGCAATGAGATATTCCAGCGCATCTTCCACCCCCAGCCCGGTCTTGGCGCTGACAGCACAGGCGTCCGTTGCATCAATACCAATGATTTCTTCAATCTCTTGCTTGACGCGCTCTGGTTCAGCCTGGGGCAGATCCATCTTATTCAGTATGGGTAGCACTTCCAGGCCTTCTTCGATGGCCGTGTAGCAGTTCGCGACCGACTGCGCCTCTACGCCCTGGCCAGCATCGACCACCAGCAGCGCCCCTTCACAGGCCGCCAGAGAACGCGACACCTCGTAGGAAAAATCCACATGTCCGGGCGTGTCGATAAAATTCAGCTGGTAGGTATTGCCGTCGGCTGCCTTGTAGTTAAGGGTGACGCTCTGCGCCTTGATCGTGATACCCCGTTCGCGCTCGATATCCATGGAATCAAGCACCTGCTCAGCCATTTCACGGTCGCTCAGGCCATCACATACCTGAATGAAGCGGTCGGCCAGAGTCGACTTACCATGATCGATATGGGCGATGATGGAGAAATTGCGGATCAGATCCAGATTACTCACGGAGATTTGGCTCGGGGTGCCTGAAAACAAAGGGCGCGATTGTACCCAATCAAGGGCACAATCGCCACGGCTGTTACTCCGGTTTGAGCGCGATAAACAGCGGGGTTCCCCGGCGGATCAGGCGCACCGGCACAGAGACGCCCGCATCCAGCTGTTCCAGCGCCCGCTCATAACTATCGACCGAGGTAATGGGCGCGCCGTTAATCAGTGTGATCACATCACCCGAGCGAATACCGGATTGCTCAGCCACGGAACCGGGCACCACCTCTGCCACAACAACCCCGCCGGAAATACCCCAGCGGGACTGCTGTTGCTCACTGATATCTTCGACCGTAATTCCAATCTTGCTCGCCGTGCCCTCGGCCTGGTCGGAGGCCGCAAGACTCGGCGACTCGTCGGCGCCCAGGCCACCCACCTCGACGTCCAGGGTCAGGCGCTGGCGATTACGCATGATATCGACCTTCGAACTGGTTCCGGGCCTGATCAGGCCCACGACGTGGGGTAGATCAGACGACGTAAGAATTTCTGCGCCGTCGAAGCGCAATATGATATCGCCCGACTGCAAGCCGTTCTTATCCGCTGGACCGTTTTCCTGCAGTTGGGCAATCAGCGCGCCACGCGGCTTATCCAATCCGAAAGATTCGGCGAGATTGCGGTCGACATCCTGAATGGTGACGCCCAGCCAACCTCGAATGACCTTACCACTTTCCTTGAGTTGCTCCACGACATTGACAACGACGCTAACCGGAATCGCGAACGACAGGCCAATGGAACCGCCCCCGCGGGTAAATATCTGCGAATTCACGCCAACCACCTCGCCGTCAAGATTGAACAGCGGTCCGCCAGAGTTTCCAGGGTTGATCGCGACGTCGGTCTGGATAAACGGCACGTAGTTATCGTTACTTTCGGTCGGCAGACTGCGACCCTTAGCGCTAACAATGCCTGCAGTCACCGAGTAATCCAGCCCAAAGGGCGACCCAATCGCCAACACCCACTCGCCCACGGACAGTTCTCCGGGTCTGCCGAGCCGCAAAGTCGGCAAGTCTTCGCCATCGACCTTGAGAAGTGCCAAGTCAGAGCGCTCATCGAGCCCGACGATTTCCGCATCGAACTCACGACGATCCGTCATTCGTATAACAATGTTTTCTGCGCCCTCGACCACATGATTGTTGGTCACAATGTAGCCGTCTGCGGAAATGATGAAGCCTGAACCCATCGATTGCATGGGCCGACGCTGTTGCGGCGCTGGACCGCCGCGGAATTCGAAGAAGCGGCGCAGATATTCAGGAATCTCGTCGGGACCCTGACCGCGGCCCGCCTGGGGGCCGCCCGCACCGAATTCCACCATGATTTTCACCACCGCTGGCGTATTCTGCTCGACGATGGGCTGGAAATCTGGCAAACCGGCATTACGCGCCTGAGCGCTCTGTAGAGGTGCCAATGTGAGCGCAGCTAAAAGTACTCCGCTGAGCAAGGAATAGACGGATTTATGCATAGGATTTCCTCATAAATCGGTAGAAAAGATTCGGTAAATCAGTCGCCGAGCGATGGTGCCAGGCCTAGCAGTTCAGGTTGCAGTGCGTTGCTGTTGCGGTAATACCAGGCATGCAGTCGGACCGCAGCAAAGCCAGCCACTAGTCCAAGACCGGCGCCGAGCATGGCACTGAGTTCAGAACCTGCGCCCACCAACAGAGGCATCAGGGCAGCACCGCCCAGCATGCCAATCAGCGGTATCACGTAGACCAGTGCCGACCCAGCCACCATTAGCTGTTCGGGTATGCCGATGGTTACCTGGTCGTCGACCTTAAAACGACCGGACGGAAACTTGGTCGCCGACAGCTGCAGATAATTACGGGTGCCGTCGCCAATCTGATTCATAATGCCGTGGCCGCAGCCTTTTTGCGCAGCGCAGCTGCCACACACTGACTGGCGTACGGTTTCCACCCAGATCGAACCATCCTCCACCGCAACAACCCGCGCTGTCTCAGTTAACATCGAGACTACTCCAGTCGATCGAGTCGGCAACCATCCTGGCGGTGTTAATCGGTATTTCCCCTAGCACAGTAACCAGCACAGGTTCTCCCGAGACAGCCATGCCCCGCGTATAGGCGGTGGTGCCACCCTGGCGGGCACGCCCCTCGCCCGGTGCACTGAGTTCAGGCACAGACTCTACATATACGGTGAACACGGCCAATCCATCGGTAAAGGTCTTGTCGAAAACCGAATCCTGATCACCCGCGGTAAGCACAAAGCCAGAAGGAATCCAGTTGATGCGCCAGGGTAACTCTGAGGTCGAGGCTTGCTGGGACTTGTGTCTTGCATGGGTGTGTGCGGCATGGTGAATCAGGTCGACTCGGGTGCCGAGCTTAGGCATCGGGCCAATCACCACGTCGGCAAATTGAAAACGCTCCAGCACCTTGCCATCCTGAGCAACCGTCGTTGTCTTAAGCAAAAGTCCAGTCTCGGTATCCAGAGCCATCTGATAGCCGTAGCGGTACATATCTCCGGGCATAACGTTCATAACAACCGCTTCCCGCCCGGCGACGCGGGTACTACCACCCATCTTGAGGCGATAGTGCTCAGCGACACCACACTCCTGGGTATTCTCCTCATACAAGGCACCAATACGCACCAGCTTGTGTCCCGGATGGATACAATCCAGTGGGTGCTGGGTGCGAATGACTTTGGCGCCACTGCCGCTCAGGCGAGTGACCTCCTCGGTCTCCACGTTGCCCTCCACAGAGTGCGAGATGCGCATGGACTGAACAGAATTTCCGTGTTGATAGGTAAACACACCGTGGTAACTGGTTTCGCGCAGGCTGCGCGACATCCGTTCCAGCCAGTGCAAAGCGGTCTCATCCACATTATTGCAGGCCGACCAGGCGGTCGTACCCCAGGATATGCTGAGCAATGCGAGCACCGCTGTAGCGCGCAATACCATTCAGTCTTCTACCTCTTGAAATGAGGCGACACGCGCGAAGGGCATCATACCCTGTTGCACATTGAGAGCGGCCTCTTCCGTATGATTAAGCATGTAGCGCTGCAATCGTTGCCGGGCAAGCTGGTTGTAATCCACCCGCGCTGGTGCCGTCGTCGGCCGCAGCGCTGGCGTGGCGTAACCGGCGCGCACTGCCGATCCACCGAGCGTATTGACCATGCCGACTGTTGATACGCCACCGGCAAGCGTGGCCTCGGAGGTATCGCTGCCAGGTGCTCCTGGTAAACCGTAGAACTGCCCCCCCACCATCACCGCGCTAAAAAAGGACGCTGCAACAGCAAGGCTCGCCGCTGGCTTGAGGAAGTTCTTCCAGCGACCTACAGGTTTAATGGATTCAGCGCCCGGCTCTGACTCCAGCGCCGCCATAACGCGACTCGAGATATCGATATCCAGATGCATGGCGCCAGGCTCGCGCACCGCTCTGCTGGCTGCGTTATAACGCACCCAGGCCTCGCGCACCTCGGGTTTGTCGACGTGCTTTAGCGCACGCTCCAGGTCCAACTCACTGGCCTCTCCGTCCATAAGAACAGACAGCGACTCCCTGACTTGTTCACTCATTAATTTCCTCCCCGGTCTTCTGTCAGGTGGTCATTGCCGCCTTCCAGTTGATTCTGTACTCGTTTGTCGATGGCTTCCCTGGCCCGAAATATTCTGGATCGCACCGTCCCCACCGGACAATCCATGATTTCGGCAATGTCTTCATAACTGAGACCATCGAATTCCCGCAAAGTTACCGCTGTGCGAAGATCATCTGGCAGCTCTCTGATGGCCGAATCCACCACTGCGCTCAGCTCGTCGCGAAACAGACTGTTCTCTGGATTTTCCTGGTCACGCAGTGCACTACCCGTGTCATAGTATTCGGCATCTTCGACATCCACGTCAGTGCCGGGTGGACGCCGTCCACGAGACACCAGGTGGTTCTTGGCTGTGTTGATCGCTATGCGGTAGAGCCAGGTATAGAACGCGCTGTCGCCTCGAAAACGCGGCAGGGCCCGATAGGCCTTGATAAAAGCCTCCTGTGCCACATCCTGCACTTCGTGACTGTCCTGCACGTAACGGGAAATAAGCCCTATGATCCGCGATTGGTACTTGAGCACCAGCAGGTCAAAGGCGCGTGAATCCCCCGACTGTACCTTCTCTACCAGCTGCTGATCAGTCTCAGCTGCTGTCACCGTAACCCCTTCTCCATGCACCCTCAGATACAACGCTCGGGGAAAAGTTCCCCAGACAATAGCCCCTGACCTACCTGTGCCCCCGTTCCTTGTTTATACTAGGGCACACTACGCTAAGTATCTGACTAACATACACTATTTCGGGCTTTGAGGCATGTCGCAGCGGTTTGAACACGACGTACTTATCATCGGTAGCGGCGCCGCTGGGCTAGCCCTTGCGCTGCAGTTACCCGATGACTGCCAGGTCGCCGTTTTGAGCAAAGGTGAGCTGACTCAGGGTTCGACTTTCTGGGCACAGGGAGGCATGGCCGCGGTTCTCGATGAAGATGACACTGTGGAATCCCATGTTGCCGATACTATTGCCGCTGGCGGCGGCCTCTGCCGCGAAGAGGTCGTGGAGTTTGTGGTTGAGCGCAGCGCAGCGGTGGTCGATTGGTTAGTGGGCCAGGGTGTCGCCTTTGATCAGCGCGGAGCCAATAAACCCGGCGAGTATCATCTCACCCGCGAGGGCGGACACAGTCACCGTCGCGTAATCCATGCAGCCGATGCCACGGGTCGGGCCATTTCCAGCGTTTTGGTGGAAAATTCGTTGGCTAGGGACAATATCGATATCTTTATAAAGCGGGTTGCCGTGGACCTGATTGTGAAGGATGGTCGCTGCCAGGGTGCGTATGTGCTCGATCACAAAGCGGGCAAGGTCGAGGTGTTTCAGTCGCGGTTCGTCATCCTCGCCACAGGCGGCGCCAGTAAAGCCTATCTCTATACCAGTAATCCCGACGGCGCGAGCGGCGATGGAATAGCTATGGCATGGCGCGCGGGCTGTCGCGTGAGTAACCTGGAATTCAATCAGTTTCATCCCACCTGCCTGTATCACCCCAGCGCCAAGTCGTTCCTGATTACCGAAGCTCTGCGCGGCGAAGGTGGGCATCTGAAACTGCCGGACGGCACTCGTTTTATGCCAAAGTTTCATCCCGATGCGGAATTGGCACCGCGGGATATTGTCGCCAGAGCCATCGACCACGAAATGAAACGAACCGGCAGCGATAACCTGTACCTGGACGTTAGCCACAAGGACGCCGACTTTCTAAAGACACATTTCCCAACCGTCTATCAGCGCTGTCTCGAGTTTGGCATCGATATCACGCGCCAGCCCATTCCGGTAGTCCCTGCCGCTCATTACACCTGCGGTGGCGTCGTGGTAGACACTAGCGGGCGCACCGACCTGGACAATCTCTATGCCATTGGAGAGACGGCCTGCACCGGCTTGCACGGCGCCAACCGCATGGCCAGTAACTCGCTCTTGGAGTGCCTGGTGTATGCGCAGGCGAGCGCAGCGGATATCAGCACCAAACTCCACCAGGTGGAGCCACCTTCTACCGCATCTGCCTGGGATGAAAGCCAAGTGACGGACTCAGATGAAGACGTGGTCATCTCTCACAACTGGGACGAACTGCGCCGGTTCATGTGGGACTATGTTGGGATTGTGCGCACCGACAAGCGCCTGCAACGCGCCCTGCATCGCGCTGAACTCCTGCAGGAAGAGATTCGCGAGTACTATAGCAATTACAAGGTCTCGCGGGACTTACTGGAGTTGCGCAACCTGGCTATGGTTGCCGAACTCATGATTCGCTGTGCGATCTCGCGTCGCGAGAGCCGCGGCCTGCACTACACCCTGGATTATCCAAACGCGTCATCGGAGCCCAGCGATACCGTATTACAGCCGACATCTCGAGCACCGTAACGCAACGCCAGAGCCGCGCGCCGCCAAGTCTCTCTGTCGACTGAGTCAAAGAGCAACAGCAGCGGATAGGAACGCGATCGAGCGCCCGGAATAGGAAACACTGCGGCCAACACGAATCTGCCAATGATCACCCGCTCCGGAGGCAGTAACGGGACACGCTCACCCGCAGCCGTGTAAAGACACCAGTGCGGACATTTGTACACCAGGTGAGCGACTGGGTGTCCAAGACAGCGGCAATTAATCTGGAGCCACTGGAAGACGGTGGTCAATCCGGCAAGGATGACAAGGGCAAGCCACAGCAGCGGCGTGATGCCAGACCAGCCCAGCAGGCCGACAGTCAGAGAGAACAATGCGGCCACACACCAACCTAGGTATTTGGACGGCTTGTACTTAAGCCTCAGCTCGGGCGTGCGCCAGTACTTTTGTGACAATGGCCGCCAGTTCCTCGTCCTGAGGGGTTACCCGGCCAAGAAACCAGGTGAAAAGATCCTGATCTTCCGCTTCCAACAGCAGTCGATAACGGCGCTTATCCTCGTCGTCTAGCGAGGGGTAGCACTGCTCGACAAAGGGGCCTAACACGAGGTCGAGCTCTAACATTCCTCTGCGGCTATGCCAGCAAACGCGATTGTATTCAGGGTCTTGATCCATCGGTGGATTATAGTGGCTGACAACATCGGGTGCAGCACCTATCATGGCCTGATGCCAAGTTTCTTCTCCCAATTATGCTCACTCGGCGTCCTGGAATTCTCCGGGCCCGACAGTCGTAAATTTCTGCAGGGCCAGACGACCTGTGATTTCGAACAACTAACGCCCGAGCGTCATCTGCCAGGTGCTTACTGCACCCCGCAGGGCAGGATGGTGTGCGATTTTCGAGCGATCCAGTTGGAACCCGAAAAAATCGTCCTGCTCATGCACAAAGATCTGTGCGATCCGGCTGCAGCCGTCTTCAGCAAATACATCGTGTTCTCCCGCTGTGAACTGACCGACATCAGTGAGTCCCATGCGGTTTTGGCTAGCTGGACCGAGCAGGCGGGCAGCGAAGCCTATGAGGTAGTCGCAGCAGGAGATCCTTATGAAACACGTTGCCAAGCGCTACGCGCTGCGGGCGCGCAACCGGTCCCCGAACACAACTGGCAGGTCCGGCAACTGCGCTCGGGCATCGGCCATGTCGAGGCCGCCACCAGCGAACTGTTTTTGCCCCAGGCACTTAACTATCAGGCCACCGGCCACATTAACTTCAGCAAAGGCTGCTATACCGGCCAGGAGATCGTCGCGCGAATGCACTACCGCGGCAAGGTTAAGCGCCCCATGTACCTGGCAAGCATGCCGGGCCCCGATGTTCCTCCCGCCGGCGATAAAATTCTGGAGAGCGGAGGCAAACCCATTGGCGAAGTGGTAAACGCAGTGGCCGATGGCGAGGGGATTCTGGTGCTGGCGAGTTTAGCCCTGGGCGATGACGACGCCATGCCGGAGTCAACCCCGGGTAAGAGGCTGGAAATACTAGAACTGCCCTACTCGCTGGATTAACTCGGCAAGGACCAATCGATAGCTGCGTACCCATTCTGTGTGAGGTAAGCATTAGCCTGACTAAAATGGCGGCAGCCAAAAAAACCGCGGTGGGCGCTGAGGGGTGAAGGATGCGGTGCCTTTAATACCAAATGACGCTGGCTATCGATCACCGCGCCTTTGCGCTGTGCATATGCGCCCCAGAGCATAAAAACCACCTGCTCACATTCTCGATTGATGAGTTCTATCACGCGATCCGTGAATGCCTCCCAGCCCTGTCCCTGGTGGGACGCTGCCTTGGCCCGCTCGACGGACAGCACGCTATTCAGTAACAGTACTCCCTGATCGGCCCAGTGGGTGAGACACCCGTGGCTGGGTACCGCAATGCCCAAGTCGCTTTCAATTTCCTTGTAGATGTTCACCAGCGAGGGCGGAACCGCGACCCCCTGGCGCACCGAAAAGCACAGCCCGTGTGCCTGGCCTGGGCCATGGTAGGGATCCTGACCCAGAACCACCACCCGCAGCTTCGGCAATGGCGTGTGATTAAACGCATTGAACATCTCTTTACCGGGAGGAAAAATGACCTTTCCGGCGTCTTTTTCCCGCCGCAAGAAGGCCTTGAGCGACTGCATATAGTCTTGCTCAAACTCAGCGGCCAAATGGGCGAGCCAGCTTTGCTCCAATGCGATGCCAGTCCCAGACTGAGATTTAAGAACGTCTTCCGCCATGATTCAAATCAGCTGCCCAAAGTCCTCATGCAGGATACAATAGGGCCATTCGTAAACCCAGCAAGAAACAGCATGAGCAAGTATCAAACACCCTATCAGGCACTCGGCGAACAGCGTATCCGCGATCTGACCGATGCGTTTTACAACATCATGGACGAACTGCCAGAAGCCGCTGATATTCGGCGCATGCACGCAGAAGATCTGTCACCGATGAAGGAAAAACTGGCGGAATACCTCATCGGCTGGATGGGCGGACCGCCTTTGTACGCCGACAAGTACGGCACGGTCTGTATGACCGAACCGCACGAACCCTATGCTATTGGACCCCGAGAACGGGACCAGTGGCTGCTGTGCATGAACAAAGCACTCGATGTCATTGATGTAGAAGAGGAAGTTCGCGAGATGCTCAAGGATCCGCTGTTTCGCGTGGCGGATGCCGTACGCAATCGTGCGGAATCCACTGACACCCTGAAAGACCCCAATGTGATAGCGACAGGCTAGTCGCTGGCAATTACGGCGTTCCTTACCAGATCGGCAGAACGTGTTTTCCGCTCATATTTGCGTGCAGGGGTATTGGTGACCTCGACCAGAGGAGCAGCATTGCGCGCTGCCTCCCGCCGCTCATCAGAGACTGGTTGATAAACCGTGTTGCGCTGACGCGGCTCTCGTCCCAGCTCGCGTATCTCGGCCTCCATCGAATCCACAGTCCACTCCTGACCATGGCTCGCCCCTGCCGCCCGGGTGATGGTTTCATTCATCAAGGTACCACCCACATCGTTGGCACCGGCCTCAAGACACATAGCAACGCCAGCTCGACCCATCTTTACCCATGAGGTCTGGATATTGTCGATCAAACCATGGAAAACCAGCCGTGACACCGTATGCATCAATAGGGCTTCGCGAAAGGTGGGCCCCTTGCGCGCGTTACCCTTCAAGTACATAGGCGCTTCCATGTGCACAAAGGCAAGCGGTACAAATTCGGTGAACCCGCCAGTGCGCTGCTGTAGCTCGCGAATCGCCAACAAATGCCTGGCCCAGTGTCGTGGAGACTCTATGTGGCCATACATAATGGTGGCTGTGGTGCGAAAGCCCAGCTCGTGCGCTGCCTCCATTACCTCTAACCACTGCGCGGTATTCAGTTTATCGGGGCAGAGATCAGCGCGAACCTCGTCATCCAGTATCTCCGCTGCGGTTCCGGGCAATGTATCGAGCCCCGCATCGCGCAACTGACTGAGATACTCCGTCAAACCAATCCCCAGGGTCGCCGCACCCTGCCAGACCTCAAGCGGCGAAAACGCGTGCACGTGCATATCGGGCGTCACCGATTTCACCGTCTGCAGAATATCCAGATAGGTCTGGCCGGTATATTCCGGGTGAATACCGCCCTGCATACATACCTCAGTGGCACCCCGTCGCCAGGCTTCATCGCAGCGTCGGGCTATCTCCTCAGCATCCAGGTCGTAGGGCCGGCCACGCAGGTTTTCGCTGAGCTTGCCTTTTGAGAAGGCGCAAAACTGACATTTAAAGTAACAAATGTTGGTGTAATTAATATTGCGGTTGACCACATAAGTCACCGAGTCGCCCGCACGCTCCCGGCGCAGCGCATCGGCTTGACCGCACAGCCAGGCCAACTCCGGGCCGCGAGCCTGAAACAGCCGTTCGATATCAGCTTCACTCAGTGCATCTCCCTGGCGGCAGCGCTGCACGATGTCGAGCAGATCTGGCGCGATGCTGGCGTCGGCGGGCGAAAGCTCCAGCAGCGCAGTCACGGAAGGTGGGGGCGGCATATCTTCACCCGGGCACCATTCGTCCGTACGCGGAAAGCCCTGTGCATCAATGCGCTGCAGCATACGAGTGCGCAATGAGGCATCGAGCCAACGCTCGGGCTGTTGCGCATAGCCTGGGTATAGCGTCAGTCGCTCTTCCAGATGTTTACCGGCCGCGGCTGTCTCAGCAGCCAGTTTTTCCAGATGCGGCCAGGGCGCTTCGGGGTTGACGTAATCGGGTGTTAGCGGAGAGACGCCGCCCCAATCATTAATGCCCGCGGCGACGATTTGTGGCAGCACCCCGGGGCTCAGGTTGGGTGGCGCCTGAATACTCATAGCGGGACCAAACACCAGGCGCGCGACAGCGATCGTCCACAGCAGCTCTTCAAGATCCGGCTCCGGTGCGCTAGCCATCAAGGTGCCGGGTTTTGCCCGAAAGTTCTGCACAATAACTTCCTGCAAGTGACCGTGGCGCTCATGGGCCTGCCGCAACAGCAGCATCGATTCAATTCGCTCCAGACGGGTCTCGCCAATACCGATTAAAATGCCCGAGGTGAACGCAACACCGTGATGGCCCGCCCTCTCGATCGTCTCCAATCGGCGCGCCGGATCCTTATCGGGAGAGCCGTAATGCGGCATGCCCTTTTCACACAGTCGCTTTGAGGCTGACTCGAGCATAATACCCATGGACGCGGATACCGGTCGCAGCAGCTCAAATTCTGCATCATCCATGCAGCCCGCATTGATATGCGGTAACAAGTTGGTTTCTTCGAGGACTCTGGCTGCCACGTGGGCGACGTACTCCAGCGTGGTATTAAAGCCGAGCTCCTCAAGCGCACGTCGGGCCGCGCTATAGCGAAGCTCAGGACGCTCTCCGAGGGTAAACAAGGCCTCCTTGCAGCCCATTTTTTCGCCCTGCTTACAGAGCTCTAAAACCTCGTCCACTGGCATATAAGCCTGCGGGATGTGGCGCGGGGTTTGCGCAAAGGTACAGTAGTGACACACATCCCGGCACAGATGCGTGAGCGGAATGAATACCTTGCGCGAGTAAGTGACAACATCGCGAAAGCCCTGATCGCGCAAGTTGGCAGCTGAGAACGCTAATCGCTCGGTATCCTCGACATTCGCCAAACGCAGGCATTGTTCATCGCTAAGCCGGCCACCCTCTTCGAGGCCGCGAAGCAATGTGTCCAATTCCAGGTCTTCAAACTGCGTCATGCTGCTCTGCTTCCATTAATGGGTCTAATCCGGCGCGCTCGATGAGGGACAGTCGCTGCGCCACCCCCGCATCCAGTAACACATCGGCACTGTGCCCACCGCGCTCTCCCGACTGCAAACTGTGAAATAAATGCAGCAGGTCCCCCGGTTCGTCAACGTCCAGACCGAGTCGCGCATTGTGCAATAAATGGCAGCTACTTCCCATCGCAGCGAACTCCTGCTGATGCCGCTGACAACTCCCAGGGCCATATTGAAACGCCGGACTTTGAGCCGCCGCAAACATCATCACGTTGGTGCCGGTTCCATCTAAGTCCGGCACAATGACCGCACCGACGGATTCGTCTGCGTAGGCAGCCAACAGACTCTGAATATCCCCCGGTTGCACCAGTGGCAGATCAGCATGCATAACCATAACGTGCTCAGCCGCTCGCGACTTGAGGTAATCCGTGGCCGCCTCAACAACGGGGTTCAGTCCAGTGCAGCCGAGATCGGCCTCAGATAAAACATCGACGGCATACTTGTGGGCCAGCAGACCCGCTGCAGGATCGTCTGACACCAGCAGCACGCCCTCTACGCCCTCTGCGCGCGTGACCACCGCAAGGACGTCTTCGGCCATGGCTTGGGCCAAGCCGCGCCGCTCATGAGGGGCGAGAATGCCCGACAACCTGGACTTGGCCCGCACCAGGTCCTTTACAGGGAGTAGTACCCAGACCATCAGCTGCCTTGACCTGCAATATCCAAGACTGCTCTCGCCAATTGTTCCCGATCTTCCAGGCTTTGCATTATGGTTGGCAATACGGCCACTTCCATACCCAACTGTTTTATCTGAGCTGCCAGTGTAGCGTCACCCTCGTCCAGAACAAAGCAGTCCACGAGACCTTCATAGTGCCGGGCGACCGCTTCGGCACTGACGGGCAATTCCAACTCTTTCATCATTTTTGCTGCCGGCCCTTTGATGGCAAGTCCGCCAACGATGGGCGAGACGGCAATGACCGGCGCCGACGAACTCCGCAGTGCATCCCGCATCCCAGGCAAACTGAGTATCGGATCAATACTGACAAACGGGTTTGAAGGACATATCACTACCGCTGCCAAGGAATCAGAATCGAGCAGTTGCATAACACTAGCCTGCGGTTGCGCCTCTTCGATGCCCTCGAAGCGAAAGCCGCGCACGGCCGGCTCGCATTGCCGCTCTACGAAGTAACGCTGGAAAGGCAATTCGCCCTCTTCGCAGACGACGATTGTTCGCACCGGATCGTCAGACATCGGGACGATACGCTGCCGCACGCCCAATTGTCGGCAGAGAGTTTCTGTCACTTCGCTTAGGGAGTCACCGCGACGTAACGCGGCACTGCGAAACAAGTGCGTCGCTAAATCGCGATCACCCAGCTGAAACCAGGTATCTCCACCCAGCTGTTTAAGTGCGTCCAGACAGTGCCAACTTTCACCGGCCAAGCCCCAGCCTCGCTCGGTATCATTGAGCCCCGCGAGGGTATACATCACGGTATCGAGGTCAGGGCAGATTTGCAGTCCAAGATGCTCAAAATCGTCCGCGGTATTGCCGACAACCGTTAGTTGCTCCGGTTTCAGCACCCGCGCCAGGCCGAGTGACAGTTTTGCACCCCCGACACCGCCGGACATCGCCAGCACAGTCGGGACAGCTCCGGAACTCATCGAAACATGTCCAGTTCGCGATCGCGAATGAGTGTCTGCGAGCCCTGCTCAGAGCTTCGCCACTGCGCCCCCCGAATCAAGACCACCGGACAAGCTTCTGCCGCCTGCCCCATCAGAAAGGATGCGGCAGCCGCCAGTTCATCGGCAACGGCGACTTCGGTCACTTCCAGCTTGCGACCAAACAGGTCTGCATCGCCAACCTGATCACTCAGCGCTTCTATACCTGCGCTGCCAAGGGAAAAACCAATACTTCCATTGCGCCAGGCGCGACCGGCGCTATCGTTAATGATCACCGCCAACTTCAGCGGTGCACTCTGGCGCAAAGCCTCAAGCATACGCTCGGCACTCGCATCAGGATCCAGCGGCAGCAACAACAACTGCGGGTCGGATTCATCGTAGGGAATATTGGAACGATCTATCCCAGCATTGGCATGCACATAGCCCAGCTTGTGCTCGACAATGATCACGCCGGGGCGCACACGAACAAGCTCATTAGACTCCTGCAGAATCAGCTCCGCCTGGCGGGGATCTTTGTCTGAGCGTTCCGCCAAGGCCAGTGCATCGGCGCTGGGTGCAACCTCAGCCAGGCGCACGTAACGTCCCTCTGCCTTGCTCACAACCTTTTGGGCGATGACCAGGATATCGCCCTCCTGCAAAACAAGATTATTGTTTTGCAGACAAGTAAGCACCAGGTCGGGCAAATTGTCACCGGGTTCCACCAGCGGAAAGCCGTCCAGTGGAACCAGTTGTACGGAGCCGTTCATGCTCGCGTCAGTGGGCGTCGTCACCCAAGCCTGTAATGGATATGCCGGCGTGGCACTTATACTGTCGGTTGATCGTGATCAATACTGACGTCAGCGCTTCGGCCGCGGCCGCATTATTGATCGGCCCCGCGTGAAAACCGCGCATGCCGGCTGCTTCCACCAGATCGATCACCTGTTGGCGCGCCTCTTTTTTGTTACCACATACCAGCACGTCGCAGTCCAGGCCGTGCCCTTCCTGCAGGTGATGCGCAGCAACGTTCTGGAAAGCCGAAACGACATCGACAGACTCGCCCAGCAAATTTTGAGCGATCTCTCCGGCGGAGCCCTGCTCAGGCAACTGCACTCTGCCCACCTTGGGCGGCACCAGAGGAACGGTGACGTCGATCAGGATTTTGCCCTGCAGCGCGGGGCTGACATATTCAAGCGTCGACGCCTGATGACTGAAGGGTACGGTCAGCGTCACAATATCTGCCGCCTCGCTCGCCTCCAGATTCTCCATAGCCTCAACGCTGACATCGCCGATACCGCGCTCTGCCATCACTTCATGCAGATCGGCACGTGCGGCCTCTGCTTTTTCCAGGGTTCTCGACCCGATAATTACCCGATAGCCAGCCTGTGCCCAACGACGAGCCAAACCTGTACCAAGGTCACCAGTTCCTCCCAGTATCGCAAGTACTGGGCGAGTTTCATCTGTCATATTGTGGTTCTCGATTCTGTGTCAAAAATTGCACCCCTACCGGATGGGGGGTACGATACGCGCCGCCCCGCATATTATGTAAATCACCCCCACTAAACAAGCTAGAGAGCGAGACGCCCATGGACAACCCGATAGACTTGAGCGGCAAAGCCGCCATCGTTACCGGCGGCGGCAAGGGCGTTGGCCGGGGTATTACTCAGCGATTGCTGGAAGCCGGTGCGAGAGTAGTGATCTGCGGACGTAGTGCGCCCGAAGAGCTGCCTGCGGTGGGCTCCAACAGTGCCCTGTTTTATACCTGTGATGTCCGCGATGTGGATCAGGTGACGGCATGCGTCGATTTTGCGGTCGAACAGTTGGGTGGGCTCGACATTCTAGTCAATAACGCCGGCGGTGCGCCCCATGCGGATGCCGCCACGGCATCGCCACGATTTTCCGAGGCCATTATCCGTCTCAATCTGATTGCGCCGCTTAACTTTGCCCAGGCCGCGAACGCGGTCATGCAGCAACAGGACAGCGGCGGCAGCATCATCAATATCGCCAGCGTCAGCACCATTCGCCCCTCCCCCGGCACCGCTGCGTATGGTGCGGCGAAAGCGGGACTCGTTAACCTGGGTACATCGCTGGCCGTGGAATGGGCGCCGAAAGTGCGGGTGAACGCGATCATCTGTGGGCTCACCGAGACCGAGCAATCGCATTTACACTACGGTGACGAAGATGGCATCGCGGCTGTAGGCGCGACTATTCCATTGGGCCGCATGGCACAACCGCAGGACATCGGTGATGCCTGTCTGTTTCTGGCATCACCGTTGTCCAGCTACATCAGCGGAGCCAGCATCGCGGTGCATGGCGGTGGTGAAAAACCCGCATTCCTGGGCGCCGCAAACGCAAACCAGAACTGAGTCACAGAAGCGCTATGCATTTGTGTTTCGGACAATAGATCAGGTTATACTCAATGCTGTTTCATAGGCGAGCCCGGGGGGTCGCCTGGTCGTTCACAAGAGGTCTTGATGCCAGAAGCTGAACAGCTGCCACAGAATCAGCCAGCTGAGGTTCACGTCGACGGAATTCCGTTGTTTGCCGGCGAAATCTCGGCCGCCCTCGACCAGGGCTTACTGATGACCAATGCCAAGCCCATGCGCGGCAAAATCGTCGGCACAACCATCAATGTGCCAACGGGTGCAGCGGGCGAGCTGGTATTCAAGCAGATCTTCGACGACGATGGCGGCCCCATCATCGTGCCGATTGGCATCGTGGGCGCCGAGGGCACTAGTGTCACCCTGGAGTTTCGCGATCCGGTCTCGGTCGCAACCGGTACTGCCCTGAGCAAACTTAAAGCAAAGCCGAGAAAACATCCGCAAGCGGCGGCCGCTGTCGACAGCGAGCTACTCCCCGAATTTCGCAAGCGCGCGCTGCGACAGGTGGACAAGCTCATCAATAACTTCCTAATGGCGCTGACCGACCACCTCTTCGACCAATCCTCAAGACCACAGAGCCAACATCAACAAGAAGAGCTCTACGAAACAATGAATGTCGTCAAGCGCGGCAAGGACGATATTCGCAAAGCCTACGTCGCGCAGCTGGAAGTCTTCTTTGACGACCCCATAAAACGCGGTAAGGAAGAACCCAGCGACGACGGCGAAGTCGATTTCGGTGAACTGAACCTGGTTGATATTCAGGATTTTGAAGACTCACTGTCGCTCAATCGCATGATCAAGATGGGCACCGACAAGTACGCAACGCCGCTGGAGTGTCTGACAGTGCGCTACGCGGAACTGGCTGATATGAGCCCGCTGGAGATTCGCCTGCCGGTTCACGTCGCGCAATTGTGCCAGGCGTTCCGCGGCGCCATTAACGATCGCGGTATCCCGCATGTCATTGCGCCAGAGGTCTACAACTTCTACTCCAACGAAGTCATTCGTAAGCTCGACCCTTTTTACACCAGCCTTAATGCATTTTTGCGCGAACAAGGCGTGCGCGCTGATATCGAAGACGACATCAAGCGCTCCGGAAGCGTATTGAAGCGACTCGACCTCGAGCACAAGCGCGCCAAATCCAGTGCTCCGCAAGCGCGAGAACCCGAGCCCGAAGCGCCAGCGGCCGACGCGAACGCTGATGAGGAGAGCCTACCCACCGAGCATGAGGCCGAAGACCTCATTGAAGAAGCTCGCCGCATCGGTACTGCGGAGGCAGAGCAAAGCGCCGGCGAGGACAAACCGATCTCGGAAAGACTCGCCAATGAACTGGTCGACGCGATTAAACAGCAATTCAACCCGGACGAACTGTACCGTTCAGTCATCGATGCGCTGAGTTTTCGCAGGGATGCTGCCCCCGAGGGCGGCGCAGGATCGATTGCTCCGGCGATGGGCGATGGACTTGCCGATCTGGGTGGCGCCCCACAGGGCTTATCGGGCGGCGCTGCGACCGGCACTGCCGGCGACGGTGGTAACTTTGCCAGCACATCCGCCTTAGCCAATGCGCTGTCATCACTGCAGACCAACCAGGAAGTGCGCTCTCAGATTAAGCAACAAGCGCAGCCATCATTGCGGCAGTATCTCGCCGATAATCAGCAGCAGATCGCCGAGCTCGAAGGCACCCAGGGCATGGCGCCAGCAAGCCTTAACCAGCTCGACCTGGTGGACAATCTATTTAACGATCTGAGCTCGGACGTCGACGTAACGCCGGACCTGAAAGGGGTCGTCGGGGACCTGCAAATCCCGATGGCCAAATTGGCACTGCTGGAGCCACAGTTTTTCGCCAATCGAAACCATCCCGCGCGGGGAGTGATCGACAAGGTCGCGCAGCTATCCTCTTCGGCCAATTATCCCAACAAGGCCCTGGAGAATCGGGTATCGGGCATCATCGACAACATTGTCGAGAACTACAAAACCGACAGCAGCGTATTCGAAACAGCGCTGGGCGATCTCGATAAATTGGCGCAACAGCAGCAGCGCGCGCACGAACGTAATGTTGAACGGGTCGTCAAAACACAAGATGGGCAGCAGAAGCTGCACAAGGCCCATCAGGCTGTCGACAAAATCCTCAACAGCCGCATCCGGCCGCCCAATGCACCCAAACCAATCGTCGATCTCGTCGAGAATGGTTGGCGTGACCTGCTGACACTAACCCACGTTAAGCAGGGACCGAACAGCAAAGCCTGGAAAGACTACGTCAAGACCTTGGACCTGCTCTCCCTGTGGCTGATCGAACAGCAAAAAGGCGGAGTAGACGAGCAGGTTCAGGTAGAGCGTGCGATGGAAGCTGAGCCGTTCATCGACATGATTCGCCAACAAATTTCTGAGGCTCTGCCGACCAATGTCGCTCATGAACCGGTGCTGGACGAGCTCAAGGAAGTTTTGGCGGGACGCCAGGAACTCACCCAGGCCGAGGTGATACCGCAGCCGGTCGCCAAAACGCGCGGACCGGAGGAAATACGCAAGAAAGTCGAAAGTCTGCCGCGCCTGCGCCGCTGGGTAAAGCGGGTAGAAGATCTCGAAAAAGGCCACTGGCTGAGCTTCAAGGATAAAAAGGGAGCCCGTCGGCGCATGCAACTGGCATGGATCAGCGAGGATCGCGACCGCTTCATCTTCGTCAACGAGCGCGGCCAGAAAGTGGCCGATGTCAGCGGCATCGAGTTGGCCAGACAGCTCTCGCGCGGCGTCAAAACGCCTACCCCCGCGGACGAACTGCCGCTGGTCGACCAGACCATGTACAAGACGCTGGAGCATGTTCAGAAGTCGCTCAGCTTCGACAAGAATCACGACACGCTCACCAGGCTCATCAATCGCGACACCTTCCTCAAACAAATTGATGTCGCACTGAAGCACGCTAAATCCAAACACTCCGCGCACGCCCTGCTCTATGTCGACATTGATCAGTTCGCACTGGTAAATGAGGTCTATGACGAGCTCACCGGCGACCAGGTGCTAGTCGAGTTTGCCAAACTGCTTTCTCAGCAGCACGACAAGAAAGTGTCATCGGCGCGTTTGGAAGGTAACAAGTTCGGTGTGCTGCTGCTCGATCGATCAATAGAGCAGGCCATCACTCACGCTGAATCCATTCGTGGGGATATCGAGAAGAGCCCCGTCACCGTCGAAAATGACAAAGTGTCTTTCACGGTCAGCATCGGCGTCTGCTCCATTCAGGATCATAATCAATCCGTTGAAGAGATCATGGACAATGCGACTGCAGCCGTTATGCAGGCCAAGGAAGAAGGCCGCAATCGTGTCGTGCAGTTCAAAGAAGATCTCAAGCGCGCGGGCGAATACAAGGCGGAGGAAGCCGCCACTATTGCGCAAATCGAAAAGACACTCGATACCAAGAATTTTGTCCTGCAAGCACAGCCCATCGCCAAGACTCATCCGGACCCGGGTGAAGCGGCCGTCAAACATTATGAAGTACTGCTTTCGATTCAGGACGAGGAAGGCAAGCTGCATTCTCCGCAGGATTTTATTATCAGCGCTGAACGCTTTGGCTATATGTCTCAGGTCGACCGCTGGGTGATCAAGCAAGTCTTTAGCTGGATTAGTCAGATGATGGATGAGCAGAAGGTGGTACCGAATCTCTCTATCAATCTATCGGGAAACAGCATAACCGACGATAACTTCATGGAGTTTCTGTTCGAACAGATCTCGGAATACGGCGTGGGTACCAACAAAATCTGCTTTGAAATTACCGAAACCGGCACCATCTCCAACATGGTCAAGGCGACGGACTTCGTCAACGAGTTCAAGAACATCGGCTGTAAATTCTCGATCGATGATTTTGGCACCGGCCTCGCCTCCTACTCTTACCTGCGCGAACTACCTGTGGACTACGTGAAGATCGACGGCACCTTTATTGCCCAGATTCACGAGAACCCCAAGGACTATGCGATGACCAAGTCAATCAACGACCTCGCCCATTTTCTGGGACAGGAGACCATCGCCGAGTTTGCCGAGAATGAGGCGGTCATCGAAAAGCTTCGCGAACTCGGAGTGGACTACCTGCAGGGCTGGGGTATCGGTAAGCCGACGCCGCTGACAGAGTTAGCGAAGAACCTGGAGCTGCTGGAAAAGTAGCGCGGTCTTGCAGCCATGACCCAGGAACATTTCCTCGTCGACCAGGCAACCCACGAGCAGCTGCTGGAATCTATCTATGAAGGCGCACTGCAGGATCGGCCCTGGCAAGATTTTCTGCCTTTATTGCGAAAAGTCATGGACGCCCAGGTTGTGTCACTGGTTTTGCGACCACCCGCCACAGGCGACAAAGGAGTCATTCTAAATTGTCGACGCAGCGAGGATGATGAGGTCAGCGAGCAGTTGGCGGACCCCGACGACTGGGAGGCCGTGCACTACCGAGAACAGTTTTTCGCCATGGACCCCTTCGTCAACCTGCCTCCGGGGCAGGTGGTCACGATGCATGAACTGGTGCCCGACGAGGAGCTGGTGGAATCAGAGTACTACCTTGACTACCTGAAACCCATTGGCTTGTTTCATATCCTGGGCGTCGACACGGTAGAACCGGATGGCATGCAGGCGCGCCTGCGCATTGCCCGCCGCCGCGATGAAGACGCATTTGAAGACGCGCACAAATATTATTGTGAAGCCTTTCTCAGCCATTTGCGCCGCAGCATCCAGATTCACGCTCGCATTAATCGCATCGAATCAGAACGCGATCTCTATGCGGGAGCTGTAGATCAACTGGCCGTCGCCACGCTGATCCTGGATGAGCGAGGCCGCGTATTGAAATACAACTCTGTGGCAGCCAGCCTGTTGGAGACTCAGGAAGGCCTGCAACTCGTGGACGACAAGCTAACGGCGTCAGAGCGCAGCGTTAATACTGCGCTACAGCAGCTGTTGGACTCTGCGATTGCAGCGCAACGCGCAGGTACCACCGGCATGGCTCGCGCGCTGCGCATTCCAAGACTTTCGGGAAAAGCCGAGTTGGGAATGGTGGTACGCCCGGTGCCGGCATCGGAATGGGCCGAAGGTCAGTCCAGCCCCTGTATCGCGGTGTTTGTCAGCGACCCAGAACAACAAGAAAGTGCCTCGCAACAGCTGTTGGCAGAGCTGTTCGAGCTGACGCCCGCAGAAACCAATCTCGCCGTCAAACTTGCGAGAGGACTAAGCCTGGCACAGGTATCGGAAGAACAGAATATCTCCCAACACACGGCACGGGCGCAGTTGAAGTCTATCTTCGCTAAGACCGGCGCGACGCGCCAGGCGGAACTGGTCAGGCTGGTACTCAAGAGCGTCGCCAGCCTGGGCTAGTTACATCTGGAACTTATGCCCCCAGATGCTCGGCAACGCCGACTTGGTCGGGGTGTAGTTATCCCAATCCATCTTGAGTCCTTCACAACCGAACTCCATGGCAAATCCCGTGGGGGTTGCCATATAGAAGGACAGCATGCGGTCGTTGGTATGACGGCCAAGGGTTGAGGTAACCGGAATGTCGCGCTCCAATACGCGATCGAGACAGTAGCCCACCTCATCGACGGACTTTACTTCGACCATTAAGTGGACACAGCCGCTGGGCATTTCCGCCTGATACAGCGCGAGACTATGATGTCGTGGATTGTCCACGTGCATGAAATTGAGGCCCTGCCCGGGATCCCCCGGCTCTTCACTAAAGTGAAAATGCATGTAGTCCGTGTCGCCAAAGCCCAAGATTTCTTTATAAAACGCATGAGTTTCCTGCAGATTGGGCGCAGGCAAAACAGCGTGGCCGAAGCCCATATCACCATTAAAACCGGTTTCGAACTCTGCTATACCCACTGGAGAAACGAACTTGGCATAGTCGAGATCTGCGCCATGATAAAGCTCCAGGCTATTTCCAGCCGGGTCTTGCAGCTTTATCAGCCCCGCAACGCGGCGCGCCTGGCACTCTTCCGCACTTCCCTGCTCAAAACTGACTCCGGCATCACTCAGCTCCTGGTGTGCCGCCTCAAAGTCATCAGCGTCATACAGCTCCCAGCCACAGGTAGCGAGTCGATCGGTGTCGCCGGGAAAGACAGCAAAACGGAAAGGACGTGCGTCCATTTTCAGATAGACGACACCATCGTCAGGCATTCCTGGCGCCTGCATGAGCCCGAGCACTTGCGTGCCATACTCGAGCCATTGTTGCGGATCGGTAGATTCAATACGGACATAGCCAAGACTACGCACATTCATGCGAAAAACTCCCAGTGCTGGATAAAATGAGAGCCTCATTCTCCGGTGCCGCCAGGACAGCGTCAACAGGAGGCACAAGCGGGCGGTATAGACCTGCATACTGGACACTACCGAACCCACTTTGGGCCGATAAAACCCTCCTGCAGCCCTTTATTTACGCGGGATTGACCTGAATCAAGGTCGCCTCAGTCTCAGTTGATATGCTGCGGCTTGAGACATAGAGGTTTCAATGAACAACATCCTGAACCCACAACGACGCCATGAGCACGCGCTGGCCACCAAGTATGCCTGCTCAGGGCCCCGTTACACCTCCTACCCTACTGCACCGCAGTTTGGGGAGCGCTTTCCGCTGCAGCAATACAAAGCCGACAGCGCCATGTTGCGCCAGGACATTGATCGAGCCCTGTCGCTTTATGTGCACGTGCCCTTCTGCCGCGACATCTGTTATTACTGCGCCTGCAACAAGATCGTCACCCGCGATCCCGAGGTCAGCCGCATCTATCTCGATCATCTGCACCGTGAAATCGAGCTACAGGCGCAGCTGCATGGCGGCAGCAAACCCGTGCGGCAACTGCACTTTGGCGGCGGCACCCCGACCTTTCTCGACCACGCGGAGCTGACGGAGCTATGGCACCTGCTCGCCAGCAGCTTCAATCTGCTGGATCAGGGGCACAGGGAATACTCCATCGAGATCGATCCGCGCACCACAGATGCCAACTGCATAGCACTGCTGAAAGGCCTGGGCTTCAATCGAATCAGTCTCGGCATACAAGACTTCGACCCCCTGGTACAGCGATCGGTGAATCGGGTTCAGCCCTACGCCATGGTCAAGCAGCTGGTGGAGCACATTCGCCGGCACGACTTCCGCTCCCTGAGTTTCGACCTGATCTATGGCCTACCCCACCAGGATCGCTTCACCATGGACGCGACGCTGGACAAGGTGATCGACTTACAGCCAGACCGGATAGCCTGTTACAACTACGCGCATCTGCCAGATCGCTTCAGCTCCCAGCGGGCCATCGATCGGCTGACGCTTCCGACGCCGCAAACGAAACTCGCGATCCAGGAACATATCGCCGAAAAACTCTGCGATGGGGGTTACATTCATATCGGCCTTGACCACTACGTACGCGAGAGCGACGACCTCGCACACGCGCAGCAACAGGGCCGACTGCAGCGCAACTTCCAGGGTTATTCAATCCAAATGGCGGAGGACCTACTGGGCCTGGGGGTTTCGGCGATCAGCCAGATGGGCGACTACTATGTACAGAACGAGCGCGGTCTTAACGAATACTATGCTCGGCTGGATCGGGATGAGCTGCCCATCGCCAGGGGTTATCACATGAACTCCGAAGACAAACTCCGCAGACACGTGATCATGGAACTGATCTGTAATATGTACCTCGACACGGCTGACACGGAGTTATTGTTTGATATCGACTTCGATTCACACTTCGCCGAAGAACTCGCCCAGTTGGCAGGTATGAGCGCCGACGGTCTACTGGATGTCAGTCGCGATAGTCTCCGCGTCACCGAAGCCGGACGCCCCTTTCTTCGCAATATCTGTATGACTTTTGATCAATATCTGACTGCCAGCCCCGCCGCAGCCAATGCTCCGCGGTACTCCGCCACAGTTTAAAGGACTATAATTTCAAGAGGACCATGACATGGAGGCTTCAATGACCATCTCGACGGATGCCGGCCCAGTGTGCGACACGCCACGGCAGTGCACGCATGACTATCGAGTCAATTGCAACAACTGCCGCCTGGGTGCGCTGTGTCTACCGTTGGCACTTGAATCGTCCGATATCGAAAAGCTCGACGATATTGTGCAACGCGGCAAGCCTCTGCAAAAAGGAGAGCACCTGTATCAGGAAGGCGGTCCCTTTGGTGCGGTCTATGCGGTTCGCTCCGGCGCGATTAAAGCCTACCGCGTCACGGACGACGGTCGCGAGCAGATCACAGGCTTTTACTTCCCTGGCGAGATACTGGGTATGGATGGTATCAGCCGCAACTCGCATGCCTGCTCAGCACGGGCACTGGAAACCTCAGCCGTATGTGAAATTCCGTTCAGCTCTCTGGAAGAACTTAGCCAGATGATGCCGAGCCTGCAGCGCCACTTCTTTCAGCTGATGAGCCGTGAGATCACCGAGGACCAACAGCTGATTACGCTGTTGAGTAAAAATACTGCAGAAGAGCGCATCGCGGCGCTGATGCTAAGTATCTCGTCACGCAACGCCAGGCGTAAGTTGAGCGCCACGCGTTTCCGCCTTCCCATGTCGCGGATTGATATCGGCAACTACCTGGGACTCACAGTGGAAACCGTCAGCCGCGTATTTAGCCGGCTGCAGAAGCTGGATATCCTCGAAGTAAGCAATAAAGAAATAACAATACTCGACGTCGATGCCCTTCAGGACATTGCAAACGTCGTTATCGAAGCCTGAACACAGACTAGGTGGGGGTACACTGAATATGTTCAATCACGCAATCGGCCTGCTGGTGCAGCCCAGCAACCAATGGCGCAAGGTAGCAGAATTGCCCGGGTCCACGATGACCACGATGATTCTCTATCCCTGCCTGATGGCCCTGCTACCGTCCGTGGCCTGGTACTACGGGACTACTGAGATTGGCTGGACTGTCGATGACGGTGACGCTATCAAACTCACCCGAGACAGCGCTCTGGCCATTATTATTCTGTTCTACTTCGCTATGATCGCGGCGGTTGCTGTCATTGGCTACTTCATTCATTGGATGAGCCACACCTACGGGGCCGAATCCAGTTTCGCCAAAGGCATTGTGATCGCAGGCTTTACCGCCACCCCCCTATTCATCGCTGGTCTCAGCGGCTTCTACCCGGTGCTGTGGCTCGACATGCTGCTTGGCGTTGTCGCTGTGAGCTGGGCCACCTACCTGCTCTATCTGGGCATACCGATTGTTATGGATATTCCCGAGGAGCGCGGTTTTCTGTTTTCCAGTGCCGTGATTGCCATCTGCCTGGTCATGGTGATCTGCATCATGGTGGGCTCTGTGATTCTCTGGGACTTCGGCGCGGCGCCGGCGTTTACCGACTAACTTGACGGACATTTACAAATGAGTGAACTCAATTCCGCTTTGGAACACCCGGTCTACAACTATAAGGTTGTGCGCCAGTTCGCCGTAATGACGGTGGTCTGGGGGATCGTCGGAATGCTGGTCGGCGTGCTGATCGCAGCGCAACTGGTATGGCCCGTACTGAATTTTGACACACCCTGGTTGAGCTTTGGTCGCCTGCGCCCTCTGCATACCAATGCGGTGATTTTTGCCTTTGGTGGCTGCGCCCTGTTCGCCAGCTCGCTGTTTGTTGTGCAGCGAACCTGCCAGGTGCGCTTGATATCCGACACACTCGCCGCCGCTGTGTTCTGGGGCTGGCAACTGGTCATATTGGCCGCTGCGATTACGCTTCCGCTGGGCTTCACAAGCGGCAAGGAATACGCCGAACTCGAGTGGCCCATTGATTTGCTGATCACCGTCGTGTGGGTGCTCTATGCCGTGCTCTACTTTGGCACGATCATGAAGCGCAAAACCCAGCACATCTATGTCGCCAACTGGTTCTTCGGCGCCTTCATTGTCACGGTGGCGGTGCTGCACATCGTCAACAGTATGGCGATACCCGTCACGGCCACAAAATCTTACTCGGTCTATGCAGGCACCGTGGACGCAATGGTGCAGTGGTGGTACGGCCACAATGCGGTAGGCTTCTTCCTGACCGCTGGCTTCCTCGGCATCATGTATTACTTCGTACCCAAGCAGGCAGAGCGTCCGGTCTATTCCTACCGCCTGTCGATCGTACACTTCTGGGCGCTGATTGCGGTGTATATCTGGGCCGGCCCGCACCACCTGCACTACACCGCTCTACCCGACTGGGCCCAGAGTCTGGGGATGATTATGTCGCTGATCCTGCTGGCACCCTCCTGGGGTGGCATGATCAACGGCATGATGACCTTGTCAGGGGCATGGCACAAACTGCGCACCGACCCCATTTTGCGCTTCCTGGTGGTTTCGCTGTCGTTCTATGGCATGTCTACCTTCGAAGGCCCGATGATGTCGATTAAGACGGTTAACGCCCTATCCCACTATACGGACTGGACGATTGGTCATGTCCATTCCGGGGCCCTGGGCTGGGTCGCCATGGTGTCCATTGGTGCGATGTATCACCTGCTACCGATTCTCCTGGGCAAGTCCGGTATGTATAGCATCAGCCTGATCAACGTCCATTTTTGGATGTCGACTATCGGCACCGTGCTGTATATCGCCTCGATGTGGGTAAACGGTATTTTGCAGGGCCTGATGTGGCGCGCCTACAACCAGGATGGCACGCTGACCTATAGTTTCGTCGAGTCTGTACAAGCCAGCTATCCAGGTTACCTGGTGCGACTCATCGGCGGTGCAATCTTCTTCGCGGGCATGCTCATCATGGCCTACAACGTCTGGATGACTGCTCGCGCGGGCGAGCCTTCCAGTCAAGATTCACCCCAGCCAGCAGCAGCTGCAGCCTAAGGAGCCGATCATGAAACACGAAGTCGTAGAAAAAAATATCGGCCTGATGATCGTCCTGATCATCGTATCGATCAGCTTCGGCGCACTGGTTGAACTGGTGCCGCTCATGTTTGGCAAAGAGGTGAACGAGCCCATCGAGGGGCTGGAACCACTGAGTGCGCTCGAACTGGAAGGTCGCGATGTCTACATTCGCGAGGGCTGCAACACCTGTCACTCGCAGATGATCCGCCCGCTGCGAGCGGAAACAGAGCGCTATGGTCACTACTCGGTTGCGGGCGAGCACGTCTATGAGCACCCCTTCCTGTGGGGGTCCAAGCGCACCGGACCCGACCTGGCCCGTGTGGGTGGTCGCTACAGCGATGACTGGCATCGCGCCCACCTCTACAACCCACGCGATGTGGTGCCTGAGTCCAATATGCCCTCCTTTCCCTGGCTCTTCGATAACGAGATCGCCGGCGAATTGACTGGGGAGAAAATGAAAGCACTGCGCACAGTGGGCGTGCCTTATAGCGACGAAGACATCGCCGGCGCCGCAGCTGCTGTCGATGGTAAAAAAGAAATCGATGCCGTTGTTGCCTACCTGCAACAACTGGGCACATTGATTCAGAGCAGGCGTTAACCATGGATATCAACACACTGCGGGGATTGAGCACACTGTTTCTGCTGGTCGCGTTTATCGGTGTGGTCTTCTGGGCCTACAGCAGCAAACGGAAAGACGAGTTCGAGGAAGCCGCCAATCTGCCCTTTGCAGATGAAGACATAGCGGCGCGAACCTCAACGCAAGGAGAAAACAATGAGTAGTTTTTGGAGCTGGTGGGTCATCATTCTGACGGTGTTTTCATTCGTCGCGATTACCTGGCTGCTGTTTGCCAACCGCTCTGGAGCCCCTGCAGACCCGGAACAAACCACCGGGCACGCTGCGGACGGGATTGAGGAATACGATAATCCTATGCCCTACTGGTGGTTCCTGATGTTTGTCATCACCCTGGTATTCGGTGCCGGCTACCTGGTGGTATACCCCGGCCTTGGAAACTTTCCCGGTCTTCTTGGCTGGAGCCAACATGACCAGTGGGAGCGTAGCGTCGACGCTGCCGAGGAGCGTTTTGGGGCTGTCCGGTTGCGCTATCTTGCCATGCCGCTGGAAGAGGTCGCCGCCGACCCTGAGGCTAGGAAAATGGGACAGCGCATGTTCGCAAACAACTGCGCACAGTGTCACGGCGCCGATGCAAAAGGCAGCTACGGTTTCCCCAATCTCACCGATGGAGATTGGATCTGGGGCGGCTCACCGGAGGCCATCAAAACTGCCCTGGTGGCCGGTCGTCGCGCGGCGATGCCAGCCTGGGGCCAAATGTTGGGTGATGAGGGCGTGAGGAATGTCACGGCCTACGTCCAACGCCTGAGCAGCATGAGCGTTAACGAGGAACATGCCGACGCCGGCAAGGCGCAATTCGATATGCTCTGTGTGGCCTGTCACGGTCCCGAGGGCAAAGGCAATCCCATGCTGGGTGCCCCGAATTTGACCAACGGTATCTGGCTCTACGGCGGTAGCGCTGAACAAATCTCACATACGCTGCGTGCAGGTCGTAACGGGGTCATGCCTGCGTTTGGCGACTCGCTGAGTGAAGACAAGATTCACCTGATTGCGGCCTACGTTTATAGTCTCAATCAATAGAGTCCGCGTTAGCGGCGGTATTCCATGTCCAAGGACGACCTGATAGAGGTCGAGCAACTCGCGCCTGCCGAAGTCGCTGAGCTCGATCTCTACGAGAAACGCGAAAAGATCTATACCCGCAAGATAGAGGGTTTCTTCCAGCGACTGCGTCTGTTCACTGGCTGGCCACTGCTGGCGGGGTATTTTCTGCTGCCCTGGCTGCGCTGGGGCGACCGACCCGCTGTCTGGTTTGACCTCCCCGAGCGTAAGTTCCACATTCTGTTTATGACATTCTGGCCGCAGGATTTTCCTCTGCTGGCCTGGCTGCTCATCATCGCAGCGTTCTCTCTGTTTACCGTCACCGTATTCGCGGGGCGTATCTGGTGCGGCTACACCTGCCCGCAAACCGTATGGACCAGCATATTTATGTGGTGTGAGCAACGCACCGAAGGCAGTCGTAACCAGCGCATAAAGCTCGACAAGGAACCCTGGACAGCCTCCAAGGCGACCAAGAAGATACTCAAACACGGCATGTGGCTCAGCGTTGCCTTTTTAACGGGCCTAAGCTTTGTCGGCTACTTCTACCCCATTCGAGATCTCGTGTACGACCTGTTCACGTTTCAGGCCGGCATGTGGGGAGTCGCCTGGACGATATTTTTCACACTCGCAACGTATATCAACGCTGGTTGGCTACGCGAGCAGGTTTGTATGTACATGTGCCCGTACGCTCGCTTTCAATCGGTGATGTTCGACCACGATACGCTCATCGTCTCCTACGACACCCAGCGTGGGGAACCTCGCGGCGCACGCAAAAAGAACAGCGATTATCGCAGCCAGGGACTGGGCGATTGCATCAGCTGCGAGCTCTGTGTGCAGGTGTGTCCGACCGGGATAGATATTCGCAATGGCCTGCAGTATGAATGTATTGGCTGTGCACTTTGCGTCGATGCCTGTGACTCCGTTATGGACAAGATGGGGTATGATCCGGGCCTGATCCGTTACACCAGCGAACGGGAACTGGAGGAAGGCACCCGCACCCACTGGCTGCGGCCGCGACTACTGGGCTACGTGTGCGTGCTGCTTATCATGGTCACGGCGTTCTCATGGCGCCTCACCACACGGGTTCCTCTCGAGTTGACCGTCATTCGCGAACGCGGACAACTCTATGTGGAAAATGCGCAGGGAGACATAGAGAATATCTATACCTTGCAGATAGCAAATATGGACGAAGAAATGCATAGCTTCGCGTTGCGAATAGAAGGGCTTGAAGATGCCCAGATCATCGGCCCCGAGGAAGTCGTCCTCAATGCTGGTGAGCTACGCTCGCTGCCCTTACGTGTCAGCGCACCGGTTGACAACTTCGATCGCCCCAGCACGAGCTTCACCTTTGTCATCGAAGCCAACGACGGAAGCGAATGGAGCACCCGTTCTGATTCTCGCTTCCTGATACCGAGTAAGCCATGAACGATCTCTCAGTGACTGAACCCTGGTATCGCCAATTTTGGCCGTGGTTCCTATTCGGCCTGCCGGCTATCGTTGTCGTGGCGGGCCTCACTACCTGGTATATCGCTGAAACGGGCGCAGACCACCTGGTCGCAGACAACTATTACAAAGAGGGCCTTGCGATCAATCGAGAGCTCAGTAAACAGAAGCGCGCCAGAGAACTCGGCATCGAAGCAACCCTCTCAGTAGACGACGGCTACGCCCGTATAGAACTGCACAGCAATCCTCAACCTTCTGCATTACAACTCCAGATGTCCCACCCTATGGACTCGGCGCAGGACTTCGAGTTGAAGCTGGCACAGCGCCGTCCCGGCGTATTTGAGGCACCCTGGCCCGACACAGACAGCCAACGCTGGATTTGGCAGCTGGAACCCCTTTCTGGCCTGGACTCCGAGCAATGGCGAGTGGACGGCGATTTAGACCTGTCCGCGGTTGATGAGCGCTGAAGCCGCCTTAAGCTGCTTTCATTGCGGCGAACCCGTACCACCTGAAGTCGAATTAACCGTCACCATCGACGGCGTAGATCAGCCTATGTGCTGTCCCGGATGCCGCGCTGTCGCCAGCCTGATCAGCGGCAGCGGCCTGGAATCTTTCTACCGTCAACGTACCGCGTTTAATGCCACCGCCGAGGCAGCGGCCGCGACTGTCGATTTCGCGATGTATGATTTGGCAGAAAACCAGCAAGCATTTGTCGAGGAATTAGACGGTGGAGCTCAGCGGGCGCGCCTACTACTGGGGGGTATCAGCTGCGCCGCCTGCACCTGGCTGATCGAAACCATGCTCGAGCGCGAAGCGGGCATTATCAGCGCCAACGTTAATCTCTCCCAGCAGTCTTTACTGGTTGATTGGGATGCTTCGCAACTGCCGCTGTCCCGAATTTTTGAGCGACTCACGGGACTAGGCTACGAGCCGCACCCCTGGCAAGCCCACAAGGGCGCAGAGTTACTGCAGGATGAGCAGCGTTCAGCTCTGCGGCAAATGGCGGTAGCCGGCCTCGCCATGATGCAGGTGGGTATGTTCGGCATTGCCCTACATGCTGGCGACCTTGTGTCTCTCTCGATGTACTGATTAGCTATTAGTACATCAGGTAAGGTGGTGAGTCTGTTCCCGCCCTGAGGTCTTCGAACCTGCCCTGTAGATCAGACCCCACCTCGCAATTACCTTTAAAACTGGATGGTATCCAAGCCCTCGCCCGTTGGCGATGAGGCTGCACATACAAGGTAAGTGGAGAGGAAATATGGCTATTATCGGCATTGATGTCAGTAAGGCAAAACTGGACACCCTGTGGATCCGGGACATTGAGACCATGAAGGTCAAAAGCAAAGTCCAGCCCAATACGCCCCTGGGCCACCAGGCTCTATTGAGTTGGGCGACCAAACAAACCGGCGGAGCGATTGATGAACTGCACTTCGTGATGGAGGCCACGGGTGTGTACCACGAACGATTGGCCTACTGGCTGCACGAGGCAGGTGCAAAGGTCTCGGTGGTCAACCCGGCTCGGATCCACGATTACGGCAAGAGCCTGGGCGTTCAATCAAAGAACGACAAGAAAGACAGCGTGGTCATTGCTCGCTATGGAGTCACCCAGTTGCCAGAGCTGTGGGAGCCGGAGGCCCCTGAGATCCGCCAGCTCAAAGCCCTGATTGCCCGTTGTGATGCGGTCAAGGAGGATATCCAGCGTGAAGTGAACCGGCTGGAGAAGGCGGTTGCCAGCGGAGCCTCGACCCAGGTGCAGGTTTCGATTGAGAAGGTTCAGGCCCAGTTAGAGGACGAGAAGGCACGCCTGGAGTCCCTGATCGATGATCACATCGACAACTATCCGGATCTAAAGCAGGACCGGGAGTTGCTGGAGAGCATTCCAGGTGTGGGTCCGACCATCTCGCAACAAATGGTCGCGGTGTTGCGCAGCCGGTCGTTCAAACAAGCATCACAGGCTGCAGCTTTCCTGGGCTTGATCCCGATTGAACGCCAGTCAGGCAGTAGCGTCTGCAGTCCGCCCAGGCTCTCCAAGCGAGGAGATGCCCAGGTGCGGAGGAAGCTCTACATGGCTGCTGTCACAGCGATTAAGCACAACCCGGATATCCGACGGCAGTACGAGCGATTGTTGAGGAACGGTAAGACAAAAATGTCAGCGCTGGGTGCGGCGATGCGCAAGTTAGTGCACATCTGTTTTGGGGTGTTGAAACACCAGACACCCTATGAACCTCAACTAGCCTGCTAGGCCAGTTGAGGTAAAGTGAGGGAGATGGTATCTACAGGGTATGGCCGAGGAGTATCGAGCCCTGTTGCGCTTCGTCAGTCTTCTAGTCGCCACAGTAGTCGTATTCTATTCAGCGAGCAGTTTTTTCCGCAATGCGTGGTGCAATCTGCGCCAGGCAAGACTGGTTATGGACCTGCCAGTATCACTCGCGATCGGTCTCGCCTATGCCGCCAGCGCTTATGCCACCTTTACCAATAGTGGACAGGTGTACTTCGATTCGGTCGCGATGTTCACGTTTTTCCTGCTGCTGGGACGTTTTTTTGAGCGCAGAGTGCGACAGCGCGAGATGCTGCGACAAACAGACTTAAGTGCCCTGCTGCCACTCAGCTGCCAGTCCTGGTGTGAGGACCGCTGGGAAACAACCGCTACTCGAGATACTCGCGCAGGAGCACGACTCTTGTGTCGCGTCGGTGACATTCTGCCCGCCGATGGCACGGTACTGACTGGTGAAGGCAGTGTTAATGAGGCCGCCTTTACCGGAGAGGAGCTACCCCGCAGCGTATCGAGTGGCGATCCAATAACGGCCGGCACGCTATTGGTGGAGGGCCAGCTCGAAGTACTGGCCACAACGGATACGGCCAATACGCGAATCGCAGCAATGCTCAGGGTATTGGCGCGCGCTGAACACGAGAAGCCGCGATTAGCCAAGCTGGCCGATCAGGTGGCGGGCTGGTTTGTCGCCGGTGTGCTGTTGACGACAGCGTTAGTCGGTGCCTGGTGGTGGCAGCACGATCCAAATCAGGCGCTGTGGATTTGCCTCGCAGTACTCGTCGTGAGCTGCCCTTGCGCATTGGCACTGGCAACCCCAACCGCAATCACCAGCGCGATATCCAGCCTGCGCCAGCGCGGCGTGCTGGTGACCGGTGAAAATGCACTAGAGCAGATGAATCACTGCAAAGAAATTCTATTCGACAAGACTGGCACACTGACACGCGGTGATATTCGCTGTGCCGAAATCAAAGTGGCTTCTGGCACTGCCTCCCAGGCTATGCAGATCGCAGCCGCACTGGAACAACACAGCAACCACCCAGTGGCTCAAGCCTTTGCCGACATTGACGTCGACGCCGTGGCCACCGGCATTGAAGTGACACCCGGACGCGGTGTTAGCGGGCGTGTGGGCGATGTCAGTTATGCCGTCGGCAGTCGCGATTTTGTCGCTGAGTCCTGCGCAACTATTGGCGCCGCCCCCGACGCAGCAAGCCATTGGATCGTGCTGGCTAATCACGAAGTGGTACTGGCTTGGTTTCGACTCGAGGACCGACTACGCGATGAAGCCAAAGCGGTGATGGATCTGCTGCGAAGCCAGGGCTATCGACTGACCTTGTTGAGCGGAGATCGTTCAGCCCAGGTCGAACAGGTCGCAAAGGAGTTGTCGATGGATGATTTTCGCGGGGCCTGCAGCCCGGACGACAAACTGACTTACATACAATCCAGACAGCAATGTGGCGCCCGGGTGGCAATGGTAGGCGACGGTCTCAACGACGCCCCGGTGCTAGCGGCGGCGGATTGCTCTTTCGCCGTGAACGATGCCACCGACCTCGCCAAGTCCCGGGCCGATGCCATTTTGCTCAAACCCGACCTGTCTCTCATTAGCACCGCACTGGATACCAGCCGGCGCACTCGACGCATAATGTTCCAAAACATAGGCTGGGCTCTCGGGTACAATAGCCTGGCACTGCCGCTGGCCGCAGTCGGCCTGGTGCCGCCCTGGGCAGCCGCGATCGGCATGTCGCTGAGCTCACTCATCGTTGTTGGAAATAGTCTTCGTCTAAACCGCTAATATGGACAGTCTCTTTATCCTGATACCCATTGCGCTGGTTTTCTGTTTTTTAGCCATAAAGCTACTGCTGTGGGCAATCGATGATGGGCAGTATGACGACCTGGATAAAGAGGCGAATCGCATATTGATGGAAGACCCGAACGAGGCTGCACGGGAGCGCCAGTCGGGTGACTGATGTAAACCTGGTGGCCGCACTGCTGCTCGGCTTCCTGGGTAGTAGTCACTGCCTGGTAATGTGCGGAGGTATTGGCGCTGCGCTGGGCGCTGCTTCCAGTGGATCGCGTCGCGCACCCATTGTCCTGCTTTTCCAACTGGGGCGAATAGGCTCCTACACCCTGCTCGGCGCCGGCCTGGGTGCCGCTCTCGGCCTGGTGGACGGCGCGCTGGTATTGCCAGTATTAAGCGTACTTTCTGGCCTGCTTCTAATGGCCATGGGCCTGTACCTGGCGAACTGGTGGCTGGGATTACAGTGGCTTGAGCGTCGCGGCTCGGCCATTTGGCGACTTATCGAACCCCTGAGTCGCCGATTACTGCCGATACAAAGAGCAAGAGACGCCGTATTGGTGGGCGCATGTTGGGGCTTTCTGCCCTGCGGATTGATTTATAGTGCTTTGGCGTGGAGTGCCACCGCCGCCAGCGCGCCCCACTCTGCAATGCTGATGTTCTGCTTCGGCGTAGGCACCCTGCCTGCCATGCTGGCTACGGGGCTTGCGGGACAAAGAATTAGCGGACTGCTAAAGATGAAAACGCTGCGCAGGCTTTCCGCGATAGTGCTAATCGCGATGGGAGCCTGGACAGCGGCGAGTGCACTGGGTGTAGGCGCAGCCGGCGATACCGGCCACGCCCATCATCATCAGAACCTGTAGGAAACACCTACCATATAGACCCAGGGATCCAGTTCTACGTCGAACTTCACGTCAGCAAGATCTGTCTCAATGGTCGCATCAGATTCGATTTCGATGTACCAGATGGAGGCATTGATACCCCAGTTCTAATTGATGAGGTAATCGAAACCGGCATGAGCCGCGAGCCCCCATGAATCATCCAGGTCTAGATCGGCTGGGATAGGGTCAGTTGAGCCGGTCACCGGTTCGGTGATCACACCGAGGGCCGCTTCCAGCTCGCTGTCGACCTCTTCATCCCAGAAATAGGTGTAATTGAAACCTGCACCAACGTAGGGCTGAAATTTGCTTTCACTACCCCCCATCGGATACCACATGAAGGTAACCGTCGGTGGCAGGTGCTTGGTGGAGCCTGCATCGATGCCGACGCCATTCACCGTAATGTCGTGCTCAAACGGGGTGGCAGCGAGTATTTCTACCGCCCACTTATCGGTGAGCATATAGGTCGCCGTCAGACCTAGCTGGGTGTCGTCATCGACGTCGACGCCGTCGAGTGTGGCCAGACCAGCAATGTCGATCTGATCACTCTCAGTATCTGGATCAACATTGGCGGCACCGACGCGGACAATCCAATCGCCCTGGTCATAGGCGAAAGAAGGCGCTGCAAAACTCATGGCAGCAGCCAGAGCCGATACAGCAATTAAGGCACGTTGATAGAACATGTGTTTCACTCCTTGGTTGTTCCTGTTTGTGCAGGCTACACAATACTGTAACAATCAAGAATTCGTATTGACCTCAGTCAAGACGTCTGGGGATTAGATCAACTCCCCTGCACGCGGGATATCATGCCCTGACGCTGCTCTTCGAGCGCTGACGGTACGCTGCCGATTCGCTCGTAGTAATCGCCCTGATCTTCACACTCGGCCAGCAACTGTTCGCTGTCCAGCGCCATAAGCTGATCGAATTCGTCGCGGCTGAAATCCAGGCCCGTCCAATTCAGATCTTCGTAGCCCGGACTTAAGCCCAGCACCGATTCCTCGGCGTTCGCAACACCGTCTGCGCGCTCCGCGATCCACTGCAAGACTCGCATGTTTTGACCAAAACCTGGCCACATGAACTTACCGTCGCCATTTTTACGGAACCAGTTGACTCGATAGATTTTGGGTAACTGGCTCACGCTATCTTTCATGGATAGCCAGTGCGCCCAATAGTCGCCGACGTTGTAGCCGCAAAACGGCAGCATGGCCATTGGATCACGGCGAATGGCGGCTTGATTGTCGGCCGCTGCAGTAGCCTCCGAGCCCATAGTCGACGCGAGATAGACACCGTGCTCCCAATCCAGGCTCTCGTAGGCCAAGGGGAAGGTGGTACTCATGCGTCCACCGAACAGGAATGCTGAAATCGGTACTCCCGCAGGATCTTCCCATGAAGGATCGATCGAGGGGCACTGCACCGCCGGCGCCGTAAAGCGAGCATTGGGGTGGGCGGCCGGAGTGTCAGATTCTGGCGTCCAGTCATTACCGCGCCAATCGATCAAATGCGCCGGCGGCTCATCCGTCATGCCCTCCCACCAAATATCACCATCATCGGTGAGCGCCACATTGGTGAAAATCGTATTGCGCTCAATCGAACGCATGGCGGATGGATTAGATTGCTCGGATGTGCCCGGCGCCACACCAAAAAAGCCGGCCTCCGGGTTGATCGCGTACAAACGGCCGTCGTCACCAGGCTTGAGCCAGGCAATGTCGTCACCGACCGTCCACACTTTCCAGCCTTCATAGCCTTGCGGCGGAATCAGCATGGCCAGATTGGTCTTGCCACAGGCGCTGGGAAATGCGCCCGCCACATAGGTTTTCTTGCCTTCGGGCGACTCGATACCGACGATCATCATGTGTTCAGCGAGCCAGCCCTCATCACGCGCCATCGCCGATGCAATTCGCAGCGCTACGCACTTCTTTCCGAGCAGCGCGTTACCACCGTAACCGCTGCCATAAGACCAGATCACGCGGTCTTCAGGAAAATGCACGATATAGCGATTGTCGACATCGCAGGGCCAGGCAACGTCTTCGCGCCCCTCACTGAGGGGGTAACCGACTGAGTGCAGGCATTTGATGAAAAAACCGTCCCCCAACTCATCCAGCACCCGCTGACCCACGCGAGCCATGATGTGCATGCTCACCACCACATAAGGAGAGTCGCTCACCTGTACACCGATCTGGGAGAGGCTGCCACCCGGTCCCATCATGAACGGGATCACGTACATGCGGCGGCCTTCCATGCATCCGGCGTACAGTCCACCCATAAGGCCCTTCATTTCGGCCGGATCCATCCAGTTATTGGTGGGCCCTGCTGCGGCCTCGGTCTCGCTGCAAATGAAGGTGCGATCTTCAACCCGCGCCACGTCGCGGGGGTCGGAGCGACACAGGAAACTGCCGGGGCGCAACTCCTCATTAAGGGGTAGAAATACACCCGCCTCGACGAGCTCATTACATATACGCTGGTATTCCTCGGCCGAACCGTCGCACCAATAAACTTCGCTGGGTTGGCACAAATCCACCATTTCCTGTACCCAGTTTTCTAATGCGGTGCTGACGTTATCCGGTTTGTTAATGTTCATAGAGGAGGTTTACCAAATCCTGTGTGGTTGAGGGGCCCGCAGGCCTATATATGGGGTGATTTGCTGTTTAAAACTGCGCGGCATTCTATCAGGCCTATACGCCCATTTGAACCGCCAAACCTACTCCCACCAGGGCTTCAATTCCGAGCCACAGCCGCTAAACGCTTCACCGCCTAGATTGATCGAAACACGGCTATCGAACACCTCACCGGACATGCTGTCGGTACAGTGCTCCAATTCGATTTCAATACGCAGTTCATGCCCATTGGCGCTGCTTTCGTAGACCTCCAACTCACCCTCGAGGGTTACTTCTGGCGTTTCTACGAGCACCCGGCGGTTCCCATAAGCGGCGACGAAAAGGGTACTCCGATCATGCTGAATTTCCAGATACCACGCGGGTTCCTGGCCGATAGCACGAAAATTTACACCGCGACGCCTTGCCTCCTCCCAGGGAACCCGCGACGGATTCTCCCGGCAAGCCGTCAGACGGCGATGGCCCAACTCGAGGCTCGCCTCCTGCCCTTTCATATGCAAGCTGACATCGCCATCAGAATATCGAACGCCGGATGCGGCCCGCTCTTGCGTAAGCACCCGATAATCCTCATCCGGTAGGTAAAGTGCTATTTGCCCGGGACCCGTACGGGCGATGAACTCAAGATCGTCACATTCGAATACCAGGGTGCGCTCTTTCTGTAAGCCGGTCGGCGCAGATGACTGTTGGCGCTCAGGCGCGCCGGAGCAGGCCGCCAGCAATAGCAATGGCCATAGTGCATAACTAAGACGTCGCAACTTCACGAGTCTCCACCAATTCGAAACGCCGAATCCAACGCTCAGCTCGTCTATCGAGTCGCGCCCCCAACTGCTCATCATCATAATCAAAGGGGGTGGCCGGCCCCAAAGCGCCGCGCTGCTCCAGCGCATCTGCTGCGACCAGGGCATAGCTGTGTTCGTCAATTTCACTGACGACATAGACCAGGCTGTTGCACAGCGCACAATGCATAAAATCAGCGGTGCGAGTACCGAAGCTATGGGCATACAATACCCGCCGATCGTGCACTGTTACCTGCAGCGATGCCGTTACATCAGAGATATAGCGAGCGCTTTTCGGCAAACAATACTCACACTGACAGGCGCGCACGCCCCACTCGTCAATCGGCGTGGAGCACCGGTAACTGAAGCTAACGCTTCCACACTCACAGCCGCCCCTGTATTCATAGGTATAGTCAACCATTCAATCAGACTCGTACCGTTCGCATGCGCCTGACAGTATCCCAGACCATGACAGCCAGGCCCAGCCAAACCAGCCCAAGGCTGAATAACTGCACAGGATTCATTGGTTCACCGAACAGGCAAACCGCGACAAATAACTGGCAGCTCGGGCCAAGATAGAACACCAGTCCCATGCTGGTCATGGAAATTTGCCGGGCTGCAAGCACGTAACACGCCAGCGGCACCACAGTGATGACCCCCGCACCGAGTAAAAACACATCCACTTCCCAGCCATGGCTGCCCAATCCCCCCCAACCAGAGCGCCACAACCACCATAGAGCCAGCGGCATCACCAGTAATATCTCTATAAACAAGCCCTCAACGGCATCGACGCTCACGCCCTTGCGGATAAGGCCGTAAATTCCGAAGCTGACTGCAACGCCTAATGCTACCCATGGCAATCCGCCGTTCTCTATCACCAGCAGGCTCATTCCAATAAAAGCGAACAAAATGGCCACTCGCTGAGCTCGGTCGGGACGCTCATGAAAAGCTACAACGCCAATCAGCACATTGATCAGGGGGAGCAAGAAATAGCCGAGGCTGGCTTCTGTCGCCTGCTCATGCGTAACCGCCCAGAGAAAGATGCCCCAGTTCACTACCTGCGCCAGAGAGGACGCTGCCAGGATGAGTAAATAACGCGGCTGACGCAGCAACGCGAGCGCTGCCGCCAAGCGCCCCATCATTGCCAGCAGCACGACCAACACTGGCAACGACCACAGCGCCCGATGCGCTACCAGATCGATCGGCGTTACCGGTTCGGTGCGCACCCAGTACAGCGCCGCGAAGCCCCAAACCAGATACGCCACGATGGCCAGCGCCATGCTTTTATTCAACTCGATCTCCCTGCGAGCTTAAGGCCGCTCTATGCGAGTAAGGTGACAGCAATCATACGCAGGGCCAGCAGAGTTACCAGCAGTTTGAACCACAGCTGGAAGTTGATATCTGGTATATAGGCGCGCAGACGAGTTCCCAACCAGGAGCCAGCGATAACTGCGACAATCATGCCTGCCAATAACGCGGCGTAAGGGGCAAAGCTGAAGCCCAATAATGCAAAAGCGAGGGTTCGCACGAGGTGATTACTGGTCATATAAACCGCCGTGTTCACCACCAACCAGTCTTTCCCCGAATCGCGCTGTGAGAGCACCGCCGCGCCCAGTGGCCCGGAGGCACCAATCAACATCCCGATACCTGTCTGGTAAAAGCCGAGAAACACCATGGGCCAGGTACCTGCGCCACGCACGATGGGTAGCGGCACCCAGGTGATGATCAGAATCACGAGCCCCACAATGGCGGGCAACCAATCCAGATTTAGCCGACTGTAGAGCTCAGCGCCCAGTAGCGCACCGATGACGGCACCGAGAATGAAAGGGCCTACAAGAGCGAAGTCGATGTGCTTCCAACCGAACAGCATGCGAGAGCCATTGCTGGCCAGTTGGGTAACCGCGTGCAGCGGGATAATAGCGGCTGCGGGTACCAGGCCGGGCATCAGGGTAATCAAGGGAACGCCTCCACCCATGCCAAACACCCCCGCTATCAGGGATGTGAGAAACGCAATGGGTATCAGCCAGAACTCCGTCAAATCCCAGCCTCGTCTGCCTCCACGACTTCGGTTTCTTCGCGAGCTTCAGCCATCCATTCGCTAATGTCTTTATCGTGCAGCACGGTCTCCAGATAATTCTGGGCGATGCCCGGCAATTCGACACCATAGGTGTTGAATCGCAAGGCAACGGGGATATACATAGCATCGGCGATAGAGAACTCACCAAATAACCAGGGTGAGTTGCCAGCGACGGTTTCCCTGCATTGCCGCCATATACTCACGATGCGTCGAATTTCCTGATCGAGGGCTGCATCGACCGGTACAAAGCGATCCGTCGCACGGCAGTTCATTGGCATACGGCTACGCAGTAGCGAAAAACCAGCATGCATCTCGGCACTGAGCGCCCGCGCCCTCGCCCGTGTCTCTGGCTCCTCCGGCCACAAGCGCCCGCCCGCCCAGCGCTCGTTGACATATTCTGCAATCGCCAGCGAATCCCAAACACAAGTAGCCTCGTCCCATAGCACAGGCACACACAGCGTCGGCGAATAATCTCCAATAGTTTCCGCGAAGAATGGCGTATCCAGCGGCAATTTCCGCTCGTCGAAATCTACCCCCGCTTTGCGCATAGCGATCCAGGCCCGCAGCGACCAGGAGGAATAGTTCCTATTGCCGATAACGAGCAGCGGATTACTCATACAACACCACTAAGCGACTAAAGCAGGATGAACAGGTACCCCACCTTACACAGCACGTGCAAGGCCTGGTCCTGGAACAGATTTGTTTTGTGTTCGCACTTGAGGTGGTCGATAACACCGTGCAGCACGGTTTCCAGAAGGCCCAACCACAAGCTACCGGTGATCAGGTACACGCCTCCGCCGTGGCCCAGCGAATGCGCACCCAGCCAGTAGTACCAGGCGGGAAACTCCTGGTTACCGTTTTCGTGATAGCGGCTATGCCGGCTTTTTGCTGAAGCCATGATGTTTGGCTGCAGCATGAAATCCAGCATTGCGTGCACTACCAGGAACTGAAACAACAGTTCGGCTGCCTGCACAGGCTGGCCCCTTTGTTATCGTTGTTTCTTAAGAATAGAAGCTTTTTCCAATAAAAACAAAGGGTTTGCCCGAAAAGTGTGCGTCAATTCTCACTCTGGACCCTCAATATCGGCACTACCAGCATCAATACGGGCGTCCGGAAAATAGTAAACCCGCAGATTCTCGCCCTTTCGGTTACGACCAATAAACGCGAAACGAGAGAAATTCAGCACCGCCTCTTCGTTGGGGGAACGCAGATTCGGCGACAGCATCCGCATATAGGCGCCGATCAACGTAGGGTTATTCCCGGCCGCAAAGTTCTGCGCCAGGGTATCTCGCCCGAGCAGATTAATGTGGCTAGCCAAGTGCGACTGGCGATGCGCCTTGCCCACATACACCGATACGGCCCAGAATTCGTTCAGTAATTGTCTGAGGTAGCGAGCTTCAGCGGCGTGTTGGCCAACGAGCCTGCCCTGCGTGTCGCGCGCCAACACAACACTCATGCGCGCGCGCTGCCTTGCCATATCTGGATCTTTAAGGGCGCCCTCACGCTGCAGAAAAACCGCCACTTCCTCTACCTGCTCCTCAGACATTCTGCCCAGCACCGGCTCGAGGCGATAATCGTCTCGCAGGGGCTCACGTTTTTTCGGGCGCGAATAATCCGGCGCACTACCATCCAACTTGGCGCCATCGAAGTAATAGACGCGCATATTGTCGCCGCGGCGATTCCGGCCCACGAACATATAGCCCGCCGGCGTGATCGCCATATTGCGCCGCGTATCATAGGCGCGGGTCTGCACCACCATAAACAGACCGATCACCTCGGGATTTTGTCCCGCACAAAAGCGTCGGTTTGCATCATCGCGCAGCGCCATAACCATCCGGCTGGCCAGGTTAGCCTGCCGGTGACCGGGAGTGATATAACTGGAGGGGAGCCAGAAACGATTGTCGAGCTGCTCGACGTAGCGCGCCTCGACGGAGGTATGACCGGCCAGACTTCCATCGGGCGCATAGACGAGTACGGCACTCTGAGCCGCGCGTTCGCGAGCATTGGCATCATCATCCAGCGCACGCTCTGCGATCAAAAAGGCCGCAACCTCATCAATCTGCGCCTCGTTCAGTTCCCCGAGACAAACGCGAATGCGATATCCATCATTACTGTCACCCATAACGACAGTGTAGTGGTATAGGGCCGCCCGTGGATAGACCCACCGTGGTTGCTAAATCGTGCCGGCTTCCCGCGCCATATCCAGCGCCAGGTCTTCAATCATGTCTTCCTGACCGCCCACCGTTTTACGCCGGCCGAGTTCCACCAGTATGTCGCGCGATGACAGGTTGTACTTTTCTGCACTGCGCTTGGCAAACAGGAGGAAAGAAGAATAAACACCCGCCCAACCGAGAGTGAGAGAGTCGCGATCGACGCGAACCATATGATCCATTAGCGGCACAATTAGATCTTCGGCAATATCCATTGCCTTGAATATATCCACACCCGTCTCGATACCCATGCGATCACACACCGCCAGGAACACTTCGAGGGGCGTGTTGCCCGCGCCCGCGCCCAGCCCCGCCATAGAGCCGTCGATGCGATTCGCTCCGGCGGCAACCGCCGCGATTGAGTTTGCCACTCCCATGCCGAGATTGTGGTGTCCGTGAAAGCCCAGTTCGGTTTCGGGCTTCAATTCCCTACGGGCCAAAGCAACCCGGGCGGTGACGTCGTCAGGCAACATATAGCCGGCAGAATCGGTGATATATACGCAGTTGGCGCCGTATTCTTCCATCAGCTTAAGTTGCACGAGCAGTTCTTCCGGCTCAATCATATGAGCCATCATCAAGAACCCAACGGTGTCGAGGTCATCAATCTGGCTGGCGAAGTTGATGTGCTGCTCAGACACGTCCGCCTCCGTGCAGTGTGTGGCCACACGAATCGTAGAAATACCGCAGTCGACCGCCATTTGCAGATGATCAACAGTACCAATGCCGGGCAGTAGCAGCGCGGACACTTTGGTGTCTTTCAGCTCTTTACACACCGCACTCAGGTATTCCTCGTCAGAGGCAGCGGGAAACCCATAGTTCACGCTCTTGCCACCCAGACCGTCGCCATGGGTGACTTCGATCATGGGAACTCCGGCATCATCCATTGCCTTCGCAACGGTGACCATCTCATCGACAGTGATCTGGTGCTGCTTGGGATGCATGCCGTCGCGCAGACACATGTCATGCACAATAATTTGCTTGCCTTGCAAGTTCATACGTCTCTCCTCAGGCCGCTGCGGGCACAAATTCGCCGGACAGGATTTGTTCCGCGTACATCTCCGATGTACGCAAGCCCGCTGCCGTCATAATGTCCAGATTGCCGGCATACTTGGGTAGGAAGTCGCCCAGGCCTTCCACTTCCATGTATATCGAAACCCGGTTGCCATCAAATACAGGACCGTTCTTCAGGGTGTAGCCAGGCACATATTTTTGTACCTCCGTAATCATGGCGTGCACCGACTCGGTGATCGCTGCTTCATCGGGCGCTTCCTTGGTCAGGCAGTGAATCGTGTCACGCATGATCAGTGGCGGCTCCGCCGGGTTGATAATGATGATGGCTTTGCCCTCGTCGGCACCGCCCACCTGGGAGATACCGTTCGCAGTAGTACGGGTAAACTCATCGATATTCTTGCGCGTGCCGGGGCCCGCGGACTTGGAGGATACTGTGGCCACAATTTCGCCATAGGAGACATCCTGCACCCGGCTCACTGCAGCCACCAGCGGTATAGTCGCCTGACCGCCACAGGTGACCATGTTGACGTTCATGGCTTTCGCCGCAACTGCCTCATCCAGGTTGACGGGCGGCACGCAGTAGGGGCCAATCGCCGCTGGCGTGAGGTCAATCATCACAGCCCCTTGGGAGTTCACCTTGCGGGAGTTTTCTTCGTGCACATAAGCGGACGTAGCATCGAAGCAGATTTGCACACCGTCTTCCTTCATCGTCGGCAGCATGCCATCGACGCCTTCAGCGGTGGTTTTCAGACCCATCTCGGCCGCACGCGCAAGACCCGGAGAATCGGGAATCACACCCACCATCCAGACCGGCTCTATCAGTTCACTGCGCTGGGCCTTCATCAGTAGATCGGTACCGATATTGCCCGGGCCGATGATGGCAGCTTTAATTTTTCCACTCATAGTTTCGCTCTCAAGTTAATGTGCGCAACGTAGTACTTGTTGCTGGCAGACCGTATGCGACATGGACGTCGCATCCGAGCCTACATGGATGTATTCACGGCGTGTCTGCCGGAAACAAGTGCCACGGTGCGCGACTATCAATTTGTTCTGGTGACATTGCTCATAGTGTTAGACAAAGTTACAACTGCATCCACCGATGCCGGCAATCTCCAGCGACATCTTGTCACCCGCTACAACAGGAATCAGTGGTGCCAGCGAGCCGGACAGAATGACCTCACCCGCCTTGAACGGTATATCGAACTCGCCCAGGGTATTTGCGAGCCAGGCGACCGCAGTGAGCGGGTTTCCCTGCACCGCGCTGCCCAGGCCTTCGCTGTTGAATTCGCCGTTCTTATGTATCGTCATGTGCAGATTGGGCAGATCAAAATCACGCGGATCGACCTCATTTTTTCCGAGCACATAAACGCCGCAGGAGGCATTGTCAGCGACCGTGTCCTGAATTTTTATCTCCCAATCGCGGATACGCGAATCGACGATCTCAAAGCACGGCATAATCGTTTCCGTCGCATTGAGTACATCTTGCTCAGTCACTCCCGGTCCGGCCAGGTCAGCCTTCAGCCGAAAGGCTATCTCGCCCTCCGCACGAGGCGCGATCAAATTGCCGGCAATGGGGATATCCGCACCGTCTTGGTAGACCATGCCATCAGTGAGAAAACCGAAATCGGGCTGGAACACACCCAGCATCTCCTGCACCGGCGCACTGGTTACGCCAATCTTCTTACCAATAATGGCCTCACCGGCCTCGACCCGACGCTGCACGAAATGGCGCGAGATGTGGTACGCGTCTTCAATGGTAATTCCCGCATCTCGCTCCGTTAAGGGTGCTAGCGTGGATTGGGTACGCAGAGCTTCGTATAGCTCATCGCCGTACTGCGCAATCTTATCCGGTGTCATAACTGGAAGGCCCTCTCCTGAACGAGGCCAACCATAATATATATATTTTTTCGCTTTACAAGCATTTTATCGATATTTTAGACTGGACGCCTTCCAGACAGGACGCTTCCCGTGCCCGACACACTCGAACACAAAACACTGACCGACGCCGGCTATAGTCGATTGCGGCATGACATCATCCAGGGGCATTTCGCCCCCGGCCAGAAACTGCGCATCGAGCACCTGCGCAAGGCATATGACGTGGGTGCCACGCCCCTACGCGAAGCGCTCCATCGCCTCAGCGCCGAAGGCTTCGTCAGCGCCGAGGGGCAACGGGGCTTCAATGTCGCCGAACTGTCACTGCGGGAACTGGAGGAATTGACCGACCTGCGTGTCATGATCGAGGGTCAGGCTCTCGAACAGAGTTTGGAGCGAGCCGATGATCAATGGGAATCAGAGGTGGTCGCGGCGTTCCACCATCTCAGCAAAATCGAGAAGCAGGACAACCCTGATCCCCTGCTCTGGGAATCGAGAAATCAGGATTTCCACGATGCGCTGATATCGCGCTGCGAATCACAGTGGTTGATGCGGCTCTACGAGATTCTCTACTCCCAGCACCTGCGCTACCGCGTGATCGCGCGCAGCGACGGACTGCTCGCAGATCGCGATTTGAACGCAGAACACGCGGCCATACTCGAGGCTGCCCTGGAACGTGATCTCCCTGCCCTACTCAGCGCGCAGGAGAAGCACATTCGCAATACCGCACTGGCTATGGAGCCTTATCTGCGCCGAGAAACTCCAGACACTCTCGATTGAACATTGCTTCGTGTTCGACCATCACCCAGTGGCCACACTCGGACTGCAACACCAGCCGCAGATTGCTGGTGTTCTTGGCGAAGTTGAGGATGCCACTATCAGGCATCATGCGCTCATTCAGCCCCCACAAACCCAACACCGGGCACTGAATCTCGGGCATCCGCTCCCACAGCTCCGGGATCGCCATGGCAGACATCACCTGGCCATTCATCAGGCCCATGATCTGCATGCGCTCGGCCACCAGTTCATCCGTGGCGTGCTTGGGGTCATGCATCAGGCCGTAGGCAAACAAATCTTTCATCACCTCGTGAGTCAGCTCTGCGCCGGAACCATAGACCTCGAACATCTTCTGCATGCCTGCCATTTCACGATACTCCGGCATCGGGCTCATGCCCCCTGGCGCCATGAGTATCAGTTTCTCAACCAGGTCTGGATGCTCCAATGCCAAACCAATGGCAATCGCCCCACCCAGTGAATTGCCTACTACCGCGCACTTGTCGACACCGATCTGGTCCAGCGTCTGCTTGGCACACTCCACGAAGAAGGACAGCGGATACTCGACATCGTCTGGTTTGTCGGAAAAGCCGAAACCGACGATATCGATAACAATGGAACGGTAGCCCGCTTCTGCGATGACCGGGTAATTGCCTTTGAAGTTACTGTGGCCACTGGCCCCGGGGCCAGACCCGTGCAGCCAGACAACGACTGGACCTTCACCCTGGTCGATATAGTGCATGCGATAGCCGTTGGCACACTGCGCATACTGGTGCTCCGGCAAGACGCCGTTTATTTGCATAATGACTCCCCCGAGAGTGCGCGCGAGATCCATCCCGCGCGGCGCCACAGATAATCAGATGCCTAAATCAGTACTGTCCTGACCCAGCAATACGCCACCCATATTGGTGGCAAAAGGAACGGAGTGATTGGCTACGTGAGCCTGACTGGCCAGAATATCCAGATGCTTGGCCAACAAGTCACTGCCCACACGGATGCCGCCCGAGCCGGCCGCCTTTAGCATTCGGCCTGAGAGGTCCAGGCAGCGATCAGCAACAATGGCTGAATCGTAGCGATAGCGAACCCGGTCTTCGATATCGATAGGAGTACCCGAGCGAGTACAGTCCATCATCGCATCGAAGTTACGATACATGACTAACTTCATCTGCTCGATCTCTGACTTCACCTCCGCCGCGAGTCGCTTGGCGTTGGGATCATCGCGCATTGGCACAGGGCCGGCGACGCGCGTTTTGGCCACGTCGATAAAGTCTTCGAGTGCGCCTTCGCAAGCCCCCAGGGTGGCCGTACAGACGGCGCGCACAAATACCTGCATAAACGGCATGCGGAACAACGGTGCGGTATTCACCGCATTGCCGGGGTTATCACAGTGAAATCCATCAATGACTTTATGTGTGCGGTGTTCCGGCACAAACACGTCGTCAATTACCACGTCGTGACTGCCAGTACCTTGCAGTCCAACCACATCCCAGTTGTCGACTATCTCATAGTCTTCGATCGGCACCAGGAATGTGCGGTAATTCATCATATCGAAGGGCGCCTCTGCGGTGGGTACTACCGCGCCGACAAACACCCACTTACAGTGTTCACTGCCACTGGAGAAGCTCCAACGGCCGGACAGCCGAAACCCGCCCTCTGTCGGAGTCACTTTGCCCACCGGTGCATAGGATGAAGAGATCAGTACCGAGGGGTCTTCCCCCCACACATCTTGAGCCGCTTGATCGTCAAACAGCGCCAACTGCCAGTTATGGACCGCCACCACACCCAATACCCAGGCGCTGGAGGGGCAGGCTTTTGCCAACTCCAGTCCCACGGCGTAAAAGACCTGCGGATCCATGGCGTAGCCGCCATATTGCTCGGCTTGCAGAATCTTGAAGAATCCCGCGTCCTGGAAGTCTTGAATAGTCGCTTCGGGTACCTTGCGACCCGCTTTGCACTGCGCCGCTCGCTCGCGCAGAACAGGCTGCAGCGCAAGTGCTTTTTCCAGCAGTTCGTTGGCCCTGGGCGATCCCAGGCTATATTCCGTGCTCATAGTAATCTCTTCATGGGCTGTCATTATTATCGACCTCTGGGTGACACTATTGTGATGAAGGCATTAAAGCGGGACGGCTATCCCAAGGCATCACCTGTTTGAGGTAAATTTATTTATTCTTTTATTATCAATACTTTAAAGTTAAAACTTAACTTAATACCTAGTCATGAAATGGGAAATCCTGCTATTCCACAACAGCATCACCGAACACGGTGGGATCACCGAAGAACGCTCTATGTGAGGGTGGCTGGCTGTTATCGCTCTCGGTAACACCGTAGTGCTGCGCCAGCTCTGCGCCGATCCATACCTTGCCACTTTTGTCCAACAGATCGGGGTCCCGAGCCAACGCATCAATGATGCGACCTGTGAACTCGGGTGTCTCCGCCGTTGCTGCCATATCGGCATACATCTCTGGCTCAGCCTCAAACACGGCCTTGGTGCGCTCAGTGAGCAGCAGTCCCATCCAAATCGAGACTACGGCCACATGGTGCGGGCGAAAATCGTGCGCCATATCGTGGCTCATTTTGTCGACAGCGGCTTTTCCCGCCCCATAGGCCGGCCCGTGCATATAAATTCGACCGCCGAACGACGAGGTGTTCACGATCAGACCACCGGCGGATTTAAGTAGCAGCGGCGCCGCATGCCAGGCCGCAACATAGTGTGATCGCATCCCAACATCCAGCAGTTGCAGCTGATCCAGCGGCTTCTCCCAGAAAGGACCGGTTTGCACGATAGATTCCGGCAATGCTGTCGCATTGTTCACTAGAATATCCAGCCGCCCCTGCTCTTCCGTTATCTGCTCGAACAACCGGGCGACCTGGGCGTCGTTCGCATGGTCACAGATGACCGGTATCCCCGTGCCTCCGGCCGCGGTGACTGCCTCCGCCGTCGCATAGACCGTGCCTGGTAACGGCGCATCGCCTTCCTGGCTGGAACGACCCGTTACATAAACCGTTGCCCCTGTCTCACCAAGAGCAATCGCTATGCCCTTGCCCGCGCCGCGACTTGCACCTGTGACCACCACCACCCGGTCTTGAGACAAACTCATACAAACTACCTTTGCTGGCTTTTTCTGACTAATATGCTGGCACATCCTAGAGGAAGCCCATCGCCCGGTCTATCCACGCCGGTATGGATTGTTAGTGTATGCCCAAGGTACTCATTGTTTCCCAGCACGCGGAGATCTACCGGAACCATCTGCAGCAGGCGTCTCTGCCAGACTTTGACGTTACTTACTGTCTCGATGCCGAGCAGGCAGGGACATATTGCGCCGCCGCAGAAATCATCTTCGGTGCGCCGGATCGCATAGCACCGTTATTGGAACATTGTCACGCGCTGCGTTGGGTGCAATCCAGTTGGGCGGGCGTGCGCCCATTCAGTGACGCGCAGCGGCGCGATTATTTGCTGACCGGTGTGAAAGAGATCTTCGGTGCCCCCATGAGTGAGTACGTCCTCGGTTGGTTGCTGGCACTGGAGCGCAATATCCTCGAGCGCTCGCGCGCGACAGACTGGGATGAACGCGCGGAGCGCGGTGTCGAAGGCAAACTGGCAGGCATTATGGGGACAGGTTCTATCGGCAGCCACGTGGCCCATAGTCTCAGGCACTTTGGTGTACGCACGCGGGGCTTTAATTCCAGCGGCAATAGCACGCCCGAATTCGATAGCTGTTTTGGGCCGGATGCGTTGGACGCCTTTGCTGACGGGCTCGACTATCTGGTGGCAATACTGCCCGACACGGAGGACACCACCAACCTGATTGATGCGCATTTATTGGCGCGACTGCGCACCGGTGCCATCGTAATCAACGGTGGTCGAGGGAACTGCCTGGTAGAATCCGATCTCGTGTCGGCGATGAAATCGGGACAGGTCGCCCATGCCGTTATCGACGTCATGCGTGAAGAGCCGCCACCGGCCTCACACCCCTTTTGGGCAGAGGAAAACATCTACCTGACCTCGCACACCGCAGCTCCTACGCGCGCGAGCTCCATCGTGCGTGTTTTCTGCGAAAACTATGCGCGCTATATCAGCGGCGAGGCATTGCACTACACCGTCAATCTGGAGCGAGGCTACTAGTCCGGTCAGAACGGGCCGTATTTGAACAAGAGTGTGCCGATAAAGGTACCCAGGGCATAACCCAATACACCCACCAGCACCCCTGGAGTTACCAGGCTTTTCCAACCCTTTGTCGCCGCCAGGGCGGGTGCCGTGGTCGCACCCAGTATCGCCGCGTTCGACGCCGTAATCAGCTCGGGTAGACTCAGTTTTAAGCGGCTACCGATCACCAGCAGCACTGTCAGGTGAACGGCCAGGAGAATGAAAACCAGCACAATCAACAACGGTGCGACCCTAATCATCGCCAGTATATCGGCCCCGGCAGCTATCGCCGCAAAAAACACAAAGGACAGCCCCACCCCCACTTCAAAACTGCCCGCAAGGATACGATCCAGGCCGGGCAGTGCCGTGGCAAGTGCCAGGGTAATACCAGTGATAATGACGTAGCGCCAATCCTTCAGCTCAAACCAGGAGACCAGCAGGTCGCCTATCGCGACTATCGTCAGTGACGCAGCCAGCGCCAGTGTGAGTGACATAGCCGACACCTGGGCAGAGTCCTGATCGTCGTTCGCTTCGCTGTGATCAACGTTGGGAAATTTCGTCGAAAGCCACTTCCAACCCGGTAACAACGCAAGCATTCCCAGAAACAGCGCACTAAACAGGTTATCCACCGCCGTGGCCGCAGAAAAGAACGAGGCATCCCGGGCCAGCCCGGTGACTTCCCCCAGTGCGGCGTAGTTCACCGAGCCACCGATGTAGGTCGAAGCGAACAAACCCGCAATCGCTGCTTCGCGCCGTTCAGTCGGAACCCCCGCACCGCCCGCCAGGCCTTGCAGGTCAAGCAGCAGCACCGCCAGGGTAACACCGGCCACCGTGCCAATCGTGGCCAGCAGGAACGCACCGGTAGTGCGCGTCGTTTCGAGCAGAATTTTGCGCAGGTCTGCCTGAAACAGAAACAGCGGAATCAAAACCGGAACGATATAAGAGAAGACAAAACTGTAAGCCGGCGCGCTGTGAGGAATCAGTCCCACATTAGCTGCCGCTATGGCCAGCAGGATACTGATGACCGCCCCGGTTAACTGCGAACCCAATTTTGTGCGCTCGCCCAGGAACCCAAGACCAGCGATAACAAATAACCCCGCCATCACCGCCATATGATTGTCCGCTGCTATCAGCATCAGGCAACCAATAGTTGTTCGCGGGTAACGTGGTCCAGAGTGGCGTCCAGGGCAGCTCCCAGCTTGTCGATCAACTCATCGATCTGGGCTTCGGTAATGATCAGCGGCGGGCACAGCGCAATACTATTGCCACCCATGGCCCGAACAATCAGCCCATTGTTCTCACAGGCCTTTTGACAGAAGCCCCCGACGGCATTGCCATCAAACGCCTGGCCGGTCTGCTTATTGGCTACCAACTCGAGCGCGCCAATCAAGCCCATTCCGCGTACCTCTCCCACCAGCGGATGTTCTTCGAACTCACGAATGCGCTGCTGCAGATAGGCACCAACCGTTGCTGCGCGATCAAACAGCCGTTCGCGCTGGTAGATATCGAGCACCTTTGAGGCGACCGCACAACCCACCGGGTGTCCGCTGTAGGTGTAACCGTGGCCGAAGATTCCAACCTCCGCACTAGGGGCCACCAGGGCCTCATAGATGTCCCCACTCACCACCGCCGCGCTGACCGGCATGTAGGCGGAAGATAGCGCCTTGGCCAGCGACATTTGCTGCGGTTTGATACCGAACTGCGTTGAACCGAAGTCTGCGCCAGTCCGGCCGAAGCCTGTGATCACCTCATCGGCCCACATGAAAATATCGTACTTGCTTAAAACCGCCTGAATCTTTTCGAAGTAATCCGCTGGTGGCACGATGACGCCACCTGCGCCGTTAATAGGTTCAGCGATAAAGGCGGCAATGGTATCGGGCCCTTCTGCCAAAATCAGCTGCTCGAGTTCATCGGCGCGCCGCGAGGAAAACTCTTGCTCGGTCTCCCCGGGCATCGCGTCGCGGTAGTAATGTGGCGACCCGGTGCGTAAAACACCGAGCGCATCGAAAGGTAAATCAAATAGTGCGTGATTGGCGGGCAAGCCGGTTAGTGCGGCCGCTCCAATAGTAACGCCATGATAGGCGCGCTCGCGCGCAATCACTTTATACTTGCCAGGCTTACCGATCGCATTGCCGTAGTAGCGTAGCAACTTCATGTGGGTATCGTTGGCATCCGAACCGGAGCTGCCGAAGAATACCCGAGCACTCTCAACCGGGACCATGGCCGCTAACTTCTCCGCCAATTCCATGGCAGCTGGGTGACTCTTGCCCCCAAACATATGACTGTAGGTCAGTTCCCGCATCTGACGAGTTGCAGTCTCAATGACTTCTTCATTGCCGTAACCCAGTGCCGTGCACCATAGGCCCGACAAACCTTCGAGATACTTGTTCCCGGCATTGTCAAAGACATAGACGCCCTCACCGCGCTCGATAACGAGCTGTTCGGTGGCGGTGAGATTCGTCGTCGGATAGATAATATGGCTCATGGCCCGCCTCCAATAGCGAGTACAGATTTTCAGTGTGGCATGCTCTGGCATGGCTGCAAGTGCCACAATCCCCAATATCCGTTAGCATGCGCGCTATGATCGCGCGAACCCTCTTTTTGCTACTGCTAGGATCGGCCTTGGCTGCCAACGCAGATCCTCGCCAGGTCGCGGATGCCAGTTCGCCGAGTTGGTTACTGGCAGTCGGCACCTTAACGGTACCCGGCGTCGAATTCTCCAATGGTGAGCGAAGCCAACGCGATGAGAACTGCACTGCGTCCTTGATAGGGGAAAGAACAGTACTCACCGCCTGGCACTGCTTCGAGTACTATCGCGACCTGAGTCGCGAAGTCATTTTTACGCTGCCGCGAGCACCCGGTAAACCGCATCAGATCGTGCATCGTCTCGCCGATGGCGGAGGCATGCAGGCGGACTGGGCACTGCTTCGTCTGCAGAAAGCCATAACGGATGTTACGCCTTTACCCATTGAAACCGAGTGGAGTTATGAAGCCGGACTGCCGCTGATCATGGCAGGCTACTCCCGCGATAATGGCCTCGGGGACGGTGGAGCGAACCTGACCTGGCAGGCAGGCTGCAAAAACCTGGCCGATGAATGGATACGCATTGCCACGGACTGCCTGGCCTTCAAAGGTGCCTCCGGCGGCCCGGTACTGGGCGCCAGCAAAGTCGTCGGCGTTATCTCGGCCGGGGATGCAAAAACGATTACCTACTATGCACCTACTCGCTCTTTCCGAAGCGCCTTGAGGCTCCATCTGAACTGAGCTTCTTCCGGCGCGGCCCACCCTGCTCTCTTGCGCGCTCCTTCTCGATTTCACGAGCAACCGCTGCTTCAACATCTGCAAGCGTCTGGTCAACCGTGTAATGACTGTGATCGTCGTATTCATTGAACAGGTTAATCACCTGATCAGAACGTCGTCCCAGCCGCATCAGTTTTTCGTAAAGGCTGTCTTTCTGGTCCGGTTTGCGAATGGCGTCGATGATAAAGGCCACTATGCTAATGGGGCTGAGAGCAAAATCCCGCAGCGCGTCGAGCGCCAATTTCAACTGGAAAGTCAGCAGGTCGCGAAAGGCGGTCCCGGTCGATACGGGCTTGGGCTCCTCTTTGGTTTGTCGACCAAACAAGCCCATCACTCGTACCACTGCCCTGCGGGTAACTGGACGAAGTCTTCCTGCCTTAGCTCGATAACGCTGGGCCGGTTCTCGCGTTGGCTGGCCACAAGCGCTGCGGATAATTCCTGCAGAGTAGACACCCTGCGCGCCGCACACCCCAGGCCCGCGGCAGTGGCTACGATATCAGGGGTATATATGTCGACACCCGTTGGGGTAACACCAGCTGCCTGCATGCCATTCTTGATTTCGCCATAACCCTGGTTGTTCCAGACCAGAACCGCCACGGGGAGCTCGGCCTCAACACCCGCCGCCAGCTCGGACAGGGTGAATTGGATTGAACCGTCGCCGATCAGAGCTGCAACAGGACGCTGCGGCCTCGCGAGTTTTGCGCCGAGGGCAGCGGGTAAGGCGTAGCCCAAGGTGCCGCCGCCGGTTGCAGAGTGGAAATAGCTGCGCGCCTGTTCAGCCTCGTACTGCCAGACGGCGTAATAGGTCGGCAGTGTTGAATCTCCCACCAGACACAAACCCGGCAGGCTCGACTGAATGGCGTGGAAGAGCGCGGCGAACTCAGGGTGGTAGTAATCATCTTCGCGCACCGCCGCGACCAGGGCTTGAGCTCGAGCGGCGGCAGCGGATCTGGGCCCCGCGGATACGGCAGCACAGAGCGCCTGGAGGCTAAGTGAGGCATCGCCTACGATGGCAATATCGGAACGTTGATTTCGCGCGAGCTGTGCTGGATCAATATCGATGCGTATCAGCTTGCCTGGTAGCTTGGTATCGCCGAGAAACAGCATGTCATAGTCCGTTTCACCGAATTCCGTGCCGACAGCCAGCACCAGATCCGCGCTCTTCAGCGCCGCTCGAATAGCGCCGAGAGACGGGCTGCTACCCACTGCCAGCGGATGAGAGATAGGCACTATGCCTTTGCCGTTGACCGTATTCAGTACCGGCATCCCCACTTTCTCCGCTAGCGCCAGTGCGTCATCGGAGGCTTTCACAGCACCTCCGCCAAGCAGAAGCAGCGGCGTTTCGGCGCCGTCGATACAGCCTGCGGCTTCGTCAATACTGTCTGGAGCCGGCGCAGGCACACTCGTGCGAACCCAGGGCGATCCCGAGACCGCGCTGGCATCAGTTGTAATCACATCCAGTGGCAATTCGATATGCACCGGGCCGGGTCGTGCGCTGTCGAATACGGCGAAGGCCCTGGCTAACACTTTCGGGAGTTCTTCCGGTCGCATCAGGGTGTGGCTGAAGCGACAAACCTGTGCGGCAAGACCGCGCTGATCAGGCAGCTCGTGCAGCCGCCCCTCTCCCATACCCAGATCTTTGCGCGCCGCCACTGCGGTTATCACCAATAGCGGAATCGAGTCCGCCAGCGCCTGCATCATGGCCGTAGCTGCATTGGTCAGCCCTGGACCGGAAATAAGAAAACATACGCCGGGTTTTCCACTGGCACGCGCGTAGCCATCTGCCATAAACGCAGCGCCCTGCTCATGGCGCGGCGTCACGTGCCGAATACTGGAATCAGACAATCCGCGATAGAGTTGCACGGTATGGTTTCCGGGGATACCAAATACCGTATCCACTCCGTAAGCCTCTAACAGTGAAACCAGCTTTTCACCGCAATTGCTCATACGACTTCCTTCTCCTCGGGATGCAACACCGACCCGACGGGTGACACCGGCGCCTGAATCGTAGAATGCGTCTTATACTCCGGCGGCAACGCAGGAACGGTTAGCACGCGCCAAATACTAATAACCGCCATGAGTAACAATACCCCTGCGAGCATCGGAAAAAAACTATCCAGACCGAACCAGGAAATACCCAGAGCAACCATCAGCGGCCCGCTAATGGACACCAGACCCGATAACATTACGATAGTCCCACTGGCGGGCACTATCTCAGCCGGTCGCAAGTGATCCTGCGTAAGTGCTACCACCAGAGAGTACTGCGAGAGGCAAAAGCCACCAAAAAAGAACGCACAGCCATAAAGCCACAGACCCGGCTCATAAATGCCTGTGGCCAGATAGGCTGTAATGGCTGCGAACACGCTTGAGACACCCATAACCCAGCGCCGATCGACATGATCAGATAGTTTGCCTAGCGGCCATTGCAACACCATACCGCCAGCCATGATGGCTCCCATAAACCAGGCTACCTCACTAACGCTCAATCCCAGTTTGGCGGCATAGACCGCACCCATGCCGAACACAACACTGGTCGCCCACTGCACAAGGATAATTCCTATAACGCCCATCGGTGCGCGCCGCCACAGATGAGCGACGCTGACCCGCTCTGTCTGTTCGATGGCCGGTGTCGGCAGCACTGTCATGAGAATGGGAATCGCAGCAAAGCTCACCATCACCGAAATGAGGATGAACAGTGTAAAACCGGAGGGGTCCGCCAGGTTCAGCATGAACTGTCCCGCACAGGTACCTGCCAGCAAAATCACCATGTACACCGACAATAGCTGTCCACGGTTTTCGTTAGTGGCCGCCTGATTGAGCCAGCTTTCTGCCACCACGTAGATGGACGAAAACGCAAAGCCCGTTAGCAAACGCATACCGGCCCAGGTCCAGGGTTCGACGAAACTGGCATGAACGAGGATGGTAATTGAGGCCAATGCCGTCACGGCGCCAAAGGTACGAATATGGCCCACCCGCACAATCATGCGCGGCGTGAACAGAGAACCCAGCAAAAATCCAGCGAAGTACGCTGACATGACCAGGCCGATCAGACTGTCTTTAAAGCCTTCCAATTCGGCACGATAGCCCAACAAGCTACCCTGCACACCCACAGCGAGCCCGATGAGAGAAAGGCCAAAGAACAATGGCCACAGATTGACAACCGTACGTACCGGCATGAGCTTACAACCCCGTAATTTGGGCGCAGCTTAAAGCCGGCTCACTGGGGGCGATATCCCCTGAATCAGGTAGACCTAGAGGCCTTCACCAGCCTCCGGATGGGGCTCTTGCATACCTTGGCGTTGGCGCTGCGGTGGCGGCGCGCCGATATGCTGTTCGTTGCGCTCCGCGGCAAGCTCTATCTGTCGCTGTCGCTCAGCAAATCGTGCTTTCTGATCGTCGGTTACGCTGTCATAGCATCCGGGGCAGCAAACCCCTTTCTGATACCTGGGCGAAAGCTTGTCGTCTTCAGTGATAGGACGTCGACAACCATGGCATTGATCGTACTGCCCCTTCTCCAGGTAATGATCGACCGAGACTCTGTTATCGAACACAAAGCACTCACCCTCCCAGGCACTCTGTTCAGGCTCTACCTCCTCCAGATACTTCAGAATACCGCCTTCCAGGTGGTACACCTCTTCGAAACCTTCCTTAAGCATGAACGCAGAGGCCTTTTCGCAGCGAATACCTCCGGTACAGAACATGGCAACCTTTTTATGCTTGGCGGGATCGTAGTGTTCGCGGACATAGGCCGGGAATTCGCGAAAGGTTGTGGTCTTTGGGTCCACGGCACCCTTAAACGTGCCTATTCCCACTTCATAGTCGTTGCGAGTATCGATCAGCACCACTTCGGGGTCGGCAATCAGCGCGTTCCACTGCGCCGGCTTAACGTAGGTGCCCACCCGCTCATTCGGATCGACACCCTCGACACCCATGGTGACGATCTCTTTCTTCAGCTTTACCTTCATGCGGTAAAACGGCACATGATCGTCATAGGACTCTTTGTGAACCAGGTCGATCAGCCGCTCATCGGTGCGTAGATAGCTCAGCACCTGATCGATGCCTTCACGGCTGCCGGCGATGGTTCCGTTGATGCCTTCACGCGCCAGCAGCAAGGTGCCTTTGATACCTGCTGCCAGGCACTCATCCAGCAGCGGCTCACGCAGGGCTTCATAGTCCTCTAAGGTCACAAACTTGTAGAGGGCGGCAACAACGGTTTCAGACATGAAATTCTACCCGGCAGATTCGGCTTTACTTCCACCTGTAGTGGTCAACTAAAACTGGCCACGGTTTTATAAGCTTTCCAGTATTCGTTTTCTGCCTGATTGGGTGTTTTCATGTTGTTATTCGAATGCGGTCTGATCGAGTTGTAGTACCTCACGATATAGTCATTGATTGACTGCTTGGCTTCAGTAAAACTCCGATAGCCCGTCTCTGGAACCCACTCGGTTTTTAGGCTGCGGAAGAAGCGCTCCATTGGCGCGTTATCCCAGCAGTTTCCCCGTCGACTCATGCTCTGTTGTATCTGATACCGCCAGAGATGCTGACGGAATTTTGTACTGGTGTACTGAACTCCCTGATCCGAGTGGAATAGCACTCCCTTTGGTCTTCCTCTGGATTCATAAGCCATCATCAACGCCTTACGGGTCAGTTCACTGTCGGCCCGATAAGAAAACGCCCAACCAACCGGTTTTCTCGCGTAGAGATCCAGTATCATGGCTAGATAGGCCCAGCGTTGACCCGTCCAAATATATGTAATATCGCTGCACCACACCTGGTTGGGTTCTGCTACAGAAAACTGCCGATTCAAGGTATTTGGAATGGCTACGTGTAGCTTGTCAGCACGCTTATAGGCGTGTTTTGGAAGCTGGCTACTCACCAGTCCCAACTCCTTCATCAACTTACCCGCAACGTAACGAGTCAATGGCGTTCCATTACGGCTAACGATCTGGGCAACGGTTCTTGCACCAGCTGAGCCACCACTTAGGCGGTGAGCAGCGTGAACCATAAGCTTAAGCCTGCAACGATGGGAGTTGTCACCCTTCGGGCGCTCTCGCCAATATCGGTAGCTACTGCGTTGAATATCAAAGACATGGCATAGCAACTTAACGGGATAGCTCTCTTGTAACCGCTGAATTATCGAATATTTTTCAGCTCGTCGGACATCAAGAGAGCCATACCCTTTTTTAATATGTCTTTCTCTGTTTCCAGCCGTTTGATCTGACGTTCCAGGTCGCGAATACGGCGCTGCTCCTCGGTCAGTGGCGTGCCTTTCTGAGGTGTTTCTCCCGAGCGCTCTAGCCGAAGCTGGCGAACCCAGCCCTCCACTGAAGATTTACTGACGTTCATCGCTTCACTCGCGGCTCTGACGGTATAGCCTTGGTCAACGACTAATTGTGCGACTTCGAGTCGAAACTCCGGGCTAAAGTTTGGTCTGGATCGTTTGGTCATTTGCTCACCTGTGTCTTGAGGGGTGATAGTATCACCCAGATTCAGGTGGCCAAATTCAGTGTGCCACTACAGATGGCGCGCCACTTTGCGCTTGCTATCAAACTCCGTCGCCACCACAACAACCTTAAAGTGGGTCTCAGAGTTGGGGGGCACATTGTGCTGATGGCTCTCGTTCACCACCTCGAGATGGTCGGGTGCGAGTGCTTCGGCCAGCTTACCCTCGATGGACGCCTGGATAGTCATGGCGCGCGATTATACTAGCCCTGACGGTCCCGGGAAAGTTGCTCGAGCTTCTGCGCGCGGTAATCTCCTGGCGTCTGCCCCGTCCATTTCTTGAACGACCGATGAAATGTACTCGGGTCAGTAAAGCCCAATTTAAACGCAACTGCGTTGATAGAGAGGTCTGCCCGGGACAGCAAATCTTCTGCGGCGCTGCGGCGACAGCTGTCCTTTAACTGCTGAAAGGTGGTTCCTTCTTTTTTCAGCCGCCGACGCAGCGTGGGTGCCGACATATGCAAGGCCGAGCTGATGGCCTCGAAACTGGGGAACCCCTGACTAAAGTCATGACCAATCATCGCGCGAACCTGCGTCACCAGACTATCTTCATGGCTCTCCTGGGTGAGGGTCAGTAGCTGGTAGGGAGCGGTCCGCAAAAACTCATGCAACGACTGCTCCGTATGTACCAAAGGCAGCTTCAGGTACTCACTGTCAAAGTACAGCAGGTTCGACTGTTGATTAAAATACAGCGGACACCCAAACAGGTTCTCATACTTTTCTGGTCTATGCGGTGGGTCACCCAGGAAGTCCACACGCTGCAACACGATCGGTCGCCCAATCAGCCAGCCAAAGAATCTATGCCAGGTCGATAGCCCATAGGCATCTGCAGCGTCGACCTGGTGCGCGCCTCGACTGCCCATGTCCAAATAGCCTACTCGCGCAGAACGTTGGCTGAAATTGGCGTAGAGCTGGGCATCTTCGTCGAAAAAAGTGCGATAGAAATCCGCCGCCCGCTGAATGGCACTGCCGAGGTTCTCACAAGAAATAATGCAGTAGCACATCATCCGAAAGGCCCCAGGTGATACCGTGCGCTTAGGCTGAAGGCCGAATGTTTCGTCCTGCAACAGACTCAGCGCCTGCTGATAAATCCGACTGTACTGCATGGCGGATATTTCCGGCCGCCAGGCCGGATCGTCGCTGTCGAGAGGATCGAAGTCGAGTCCTGCGCTGAGCAACAGCGCAGAGAAATCGTATCCACTGTCGCCGGCCATTCTTAGCAGCGATGCAGCAAACTGGGTTGGTACGCGGTCAGTGCTCATGGGGGGGCACATCTTAGCAGAGTATTGGCCATTGTTGCGTCGCCACGCTGGGCATATACTGAACGTATGAGCCAGCGCTACGACATCTTTTTTGCAGCGCAACTGGTTGAGGGCTTTGAGCTCGACACCGTGCGGGACAATCTCGGCAAACTGTTCAAGGCCGACGACGCGACGCTGGACAAACTTTTTTCCGGAAAACCTCAGCTAATCAAGCGTGGCGTCGACAAAGAAGCCGCCATTAAATATAAAGCAGCCCTGCAAAAAGCAGGCGCCATTGCCAGGGTACGCGAACATGTCGATGCGGCCGCGGCCAAACCCGCTCCGGCGCCCGCCCCCGCGCCGGCAGCAGCGACATTTGAAGAAGATTTACCTTCGAGCGCAGATATTAAATCCCCAGCCGCGGCGGTCGAAGCTGCCCCCGAAGAGGGTGGCAGCATGGCAGATCGCATCGCCGCCCTTGCGGCAGAACCAGCAAGTGGCGGTGCATTCGAAGAAGGTATGTCACTTGCGCCACCTGGTAGCGACGTACTGCGTGAAGAAGAGCGCGAAGTGATCGAAGAGTTGGATATCGACACAAGCGCCATTCATGTTGCACCGGAGTTTTCGGAACCAACGCCCACCGATACAGCACCCCCGCCGCCGGCACCGGACACCAGTCATCTTAGTATGGGTGAAGTGGGCGAAGAGATACCGCATCTGGTGGAGGACGTGGAAGAACTGAATCCGGATATTTCTGCGCTCAGCATGGGGGAAGTCGGTGAAGCCATACCGCATCTGGAAGAAGCTATCGAAGAGCTCAATCCCGATACCAGTGGAATCGATCTGGCCCCCGAAGGTAGCGATGTTCTAGAGGAACAATATCGTAAGCAGGAAGAGGTAGCAGCACCCAGCACCGATCACCTGGCGCTTGAAAACTAGTCAGCCCAACTCGATCTCGACCTTAAGCCCCGGGTGGTTATCGCCCAACGTCACCGATCCCCGATGGAGTTTCACCACCGCCCGAACCAGGCTAAGCCCCAGCCCATTGCCCGGATACAGTCCGCGACTGCTCTCCAAGCGGAAGAATCGCCTGAAGACGTTTTCTCGGTCCGTCGCGGGTATGCCCGGGCCGCTGTCGGCTACCGTTAATAGTGGCGCTCCTGTATCCGCAAGGTGTAGTGCCACACTAATGCTTCCTGTTTCCGGTGTGTACTTCACCGCGTTGTCCAATAGATTGGCCACCATCTGAAACAGCAAATCACGGTCGCCGTCATACTCTGTAGCTGCACACCAACAGTGCAGCTCAATGCCTTTCTCCATTGCGAGCGGCTCGTACAGATCAACCACATCGGATACCAGCTCATCGAGACTGACGCGGGAAAAATCTGACAGACGATTGCCGGCCTCTAACTGCGCGATGCGCAGCAGTGCATTAAAAGTGGACAAGATGCCATCGCACTCATCGATTAACTCCTGTATCGCGTCTCTATCAGTTTCACTGCGGCGTTGCTGTAGCTGACTCAAATTGTTGCGCATGCGAGTGAGTGGCGTACGCAGATCATGCGCTATGTTGTCAGAAACCGTGCGCACACCCTGCATTAGGGATTCGGTCTGATCGAGCATGTTGTTGAAGTTGTCGATAAGCTCGCGCATGTTGCCTACCGCGTCGCCCGGCGGAATGCGCTGAGACAAATCGCCATGCACAATATCACTAATGCCTTCATTAATATTTTCGATTCGCCTGAGGGTGCTGTCTGACGCAAAGAAACCGCCAACCACGCCCAACAACAAGGTCGCCAGCATAGTGCGCAGCAAGGTTCCCAGCACCAGGCGCCCCGATTCGATGACGTCGCTATAACGCAGAGCGGCCAACAAATGGCTGCCGTCTTCTAAGGTTGTGGGTCGAGCCAGCAACTCTAGCTCCAGATCGGCACCCAGGTAACCCAGCTCTGTCAGTTCCAGGCCAAAGGCAACCCAGCCGTCCCCAAACTCGCGATAATCGGGCCAGTAGTCCAGAGTACCGGCGACCTTCTCATAATCAGCGTCGGCGAGCAGGTAATAGAAGCGGCGCGACCCTCGATCTTCTCTCTTGTCGAGAAAATATTGTTCCACACCGTCTACCCCCTGACCGTTGTATATCAGGGTCAGCGTATCTAACTCCTCCACAATCGAATCCTGCAGATCGCTGAAGTAATTGTTGGCGAAGAAACCATAAATTACTGCCATCACCAGGAATACGGCGAAGCTGAGCGCCAGCACATACAGCGCCATGTAACGAAAGGTGAAACTGGTGAGGATATTGAGGAGCTTCATTCCTCGTTATCGTCCGGCGCGCGAACTGGCCCCAGGCGGTAGCCGGCGCCCCGAATCGTCTCGAGCAGCGTGTTATCGAAATCCTTGTCGATTTTCTGTCGCAGGCGGCTAATATGCACATCGATCACGTTGGTCTGTGGGTCAAAATGATAACCCCACACATGCTCCAACAGCATGGCTCGCGTCACCACCTGACCCGCATTGCGCATCAGGAACTCCAGCAGCTTGTACTCGCGCGGCTGCAATTGAATGTATTCCCCCGCCCGCTCGACGCGTTGTTCCAATAGATCCATATACAGGTCTGCAACGCTGAGCTTGGTTTGCGCTGCACTCTGCGGGCGTCTTCGCAATAGTACCTCGATGCGCGCCTGCAGTTCGGCAAAGGAAAAAGGCTTGGCCAGATAATCATCGGCGCCGGCCTGCAAACCCTTCACTCGATCATCAACCTCGCCCAGGGCGCTCAGAATAAGAACCGGCACTTGATCACTCTCTGCACGGAGTTCCTGCACCAGGCTGAGCCCATCCAGCCCGGGCAGCATGCGATCGACAATGAGCACATCAAAGGAAGACTCGCGCGCGCGAGTGAGCCCCTTGGCGCCATCCTCCTCATGCTCCACCTGATAACCCGCATCACCGAGCCCTTCGCTGATATAGGCAGCAACGCTGTGATCGTCTTCGATTAACAACACTTTCATGGGGGGAAATGTAGCACGCTCAGGTGCTAGAATCCCGCCATTCACAAAACGACGGAGCCATTATGGCCACGGGCACTAGCCCTTCCCTACCGCGTCGCCTGGCGGTACTACTCTACGACACCCTACTGGTCTTACCGGTGATCATGCTGGTCGTTGCCTTGGCTACTGGCCTGCATGTTGCTGTAACAGGCACAGCAGGCAGCGATGATTACTCGGCGACGCTGCCAGCGTGGTTCGTGCAAGCTATTTCAGTGTTAACCGTAGTGGGCTTCTACTGCTTTTTCTGGCGCAATGGTGGTCAAACTCTGGGCATGAAGGCCTGGCGCGTCCGATTACGCAATCGTGACGGTGGCGACATTAGCCCCACTGCAGCGCTGCTCCGCTGTGCAGCGGCCGTCGTTTCTTTACTACCGGCCGGCTTGGGCTACTGGTGGTGCTTGATCGATCGCGAAAAACTCTACTGGCACGATCGCATCTCTGGCACGGAACTGGAACTGCTGCCCAAGCCTGAGAAATAGACTCGCCGCAGCATGCGCTTTCTCATACACTTGTAAAACAACACAAGACAGGACCTACCATGGACATTATCGCCAAAACCATCACCGATGCGGCACGCCACAACTCTGGCTGCGCCGTGGTGCCGATCTTCTCCCGCAAGCAACTCTCGGCCGCTGCGCAACAAGTGGATAAATCTTGCAAAGGCCTGCTGGGCGCTGCCATCAGCAATGGCGATATTCAGGGCAATGCCGGCGAGCATCTGCTGCTACAGAGCGGCAAGGCCAGCGGACCCAGGCGTGTATTGATGGTCGGCTGCGGTAACCCCTCCAAGCTGAATGATGCGGACGCTCGCAAAATTGTTAGTGCTATCGTGGCAGGCCTGCGAGCAAGCAAGTCGAAGGACGCTGCCGTACACCTGGAGGAGCTCGGCGCCGGAGACGTATCACTTGCCACCCTGTGTGAGAAACTCGCAACCGCGCTGGTGAAAGCCACATACAGCTACACCCGGACGGTCAGTAAACCCAAGGAAGGCCTGAAGGCGACAAAGATCACCGTTAACTGCGGCAGCAAACTCAAGCCCGCGACCGCAAAGACTGCGCTACAGCAGGGCAAGAGCACCGGCGAAGGCTTTAATGTGGCTCGCGAGTTGGGCAACCTGCCCGGCAACATTTGCACCCCTTCCTATCTGGCCAGCGAAGCACGCAAACTCGCAAAAGCTAACAGCAAACTGACGACCCAGGTGCTGGATGAAAAACAGATGCGCGAACTAGGCATGGGTTCTTTACTATCTGTGAGTGCCGGTAGCGCACAACCAGCCAAGTTGATCGTCATGCGCTATAAAGGCGCTGCGGCCAGCAAGAAGCCCTACGTCCTCGTCGGCAAGGGCATCACCTTTGACAGCGGCGGCATCAGCCTAAAGCCCGGCGCGAAGATGGATGAAATGAAGTTCGATATGTGCGGTGCCGCCAGCGTATTTGGCACCATGCACGCCGTGCTGGGCATGAAATTGCCCATTAACGTCGTTGCCATCGTGGCCGCTTCCGAGAACCTGCCCAGCGGTACCGCGACCAAGCCCGGGGACGTCGTTACTTCCATGTCCGGGCAGACCATTGAGATTCTCAATACCGATGCTGAAGGTCGCCTGGTGCTGTGTGACGCACTGACCTACGCGGAACGGTTCAAACCGGCGGCCGTAATCGATATCGCTACCTTGACTGGCGCCTGTGTGATCGCCCTGGGCGCCCACGCAACAGGTATGTACGCCAACAATGACAAGCTTGCAGAACAACTCACTAGCGCGGGCGAAACCAGCTTTGACCGCGCCTGGCGCATGCCGCTTTGGGACGAGTATCAGAAGCAAATTAATACCCCGTTTGCTGACATTGCCAATGTCGGCGGACCCGCGGCGGGCAGTGTGACCGCAGCTTGTTTCCTTGCCCGATTTACCAAGAAGTACAACTGGGCACACCTCGATATTGCCGGCAGCGCCTGGGACAGCGCACCCAAAGGCGCCACAGGCCGCCCGGTGGGCCTGCTGACTCGATACCTGATGGATCGCGCGGGCATTAAATAAAGCCGATGACAGAGGTCGATTTTTACGTCCTGCCTGTCGAGGCGCCCGCTGAGCGTCTGCAGTTTGCCTGCCGTCTGGCTGATAAGGCCTTTCGTCACGGCCATCGCGTCTATATCCATACGGCTAGCGCAGAGCACGCCAGTGAAATAGATGAGCTGCTGTGGAGTTTTCGTCCCAGCAGCTTTATTCCTCATGGCTTGCAGGATGCACCCGACAGCGATCGTGTTGCCATCGGATGGGGCAGTGATCCGGGCGAGGCCCATAACTTCATGATCAATCTCAAGCTTGAAGTTCCGGGATTCGTTGGACGCGTTGAGAGAGTCGCCGAGGTGGTAGTCCAGGATCCCGCAATACGCGACCCATTGCGCCAATCCTGGAAGTACTACAAGGATCGGGGATACCCCATCAAGAACAATAAACTCTGATATAATCGCGCGCTTTTTAGACGCCGACCAAGAGTTCAATGGACAAGACTTTCCAGCCCGCGAATATAGAAACCCGCTGGTACCAGGAGTGGGAGCAAAAAGGCTATTTTGCCCCGAGTGGCGAAGGCTCGCCCTACTCCATCATGATTCCACCCCCGAATGTCACGGGCAGCCTGCATATGGGCCATGGCTTCCAGGAAGCCATCATGGACGCCCTTATTCGCTACCATCGCATGAAGGGCTGCAACACACTTTGGCAGGTCGGCACTGACCATGCTGGTATTGCGACCCAGATGGTGGTCGAGCGTCAGTTGGAAGCCACAGGCAAAACCCGCCACGATATCGGCCGCGAAGATTTCATCAAGCAGGTCTGGGAGTGGAAGGAACATTCTGGCGGCACCATTACACGTCAACTGCGGCGCCTGGGGTCCTCCCTGGACTGGTCACGCGAGCGCTTCACCATGGATCCCGGCCTGTCTGCCGCAGTGCAGGAGGTCTTCATCCAACTCTATCGCGAGGGTTTGATTTATCGCGGACAACGCCTGGTGAACTGGGACCCCACCCTGCATACAGCGATCTCGGATCTCGAGGTTATCTCGGAAGAAGAGAAAGGCAGCTTATGGCACTTCCGCTACCCGCTCTCCAGCGGCGAAGGCCACCTGGTGGTGGCCACTACGCGGCCAGAGACCATGCTCGGCGATACCGCGGTAGCGGTTCATCCGGAAGATGAGCGATATGCGCACCTTATCGGCCAGACCGTCGACCTGCCGCTAACCGATCGACAAATCCCAATCATCGCTGATGACTATGTCGACCGGGAGTTCGGTACCGGTTGTGTGAAGATCACGCCAGCCCATGACTTTAATGATTACGAAATGGGCCAACGACACGGACTCGACGTCATCAACATACTGACCGACGACGCAGCCCTGAACGAGAACGTGCCCGAGCCCTACCGCGGCCTGGATCGATTTGATGGGCGCAAACAGGTTGTGGCCAACCTCGATGCACTAGGCCTGTTGGACAAAATCGAAGACCACACGCTCAAGGTGCCACGTGGCGACCGCTCGGGTGTTGTCATCGAGCCCTACCTGACCAACCAGTGGTATGTCGACGCGAAGACGCTGGCGAAACCGGCGATCGATGCGGTGGAGAAAGGCGATATCGAATTTGTGCCGAAGCAGTGGGAGAACACTTATTTTGCCTGGATGCGCGACATTCAGGACTGGTGTATCTCCCGCCAGCTCTGGTGGGGCCATCGCATACCCGCCTGGTATGACAACGCCGGCAACATCTACGTGGGTGAGGACGAAGCCGCCGTACGCTCAGACAGTGACCTGGACGACGAGGTCGAACTGCGCCAGGACGAGGACGTTCTGGACACCTGGTTTTCCTCCGCCCTGTGGACATTCTCGACGCTGGGCTGGCCTGAAGAAACCGAAGAGTTGAAGATTTTTCACCCCAGCTCGGTATTGGTTACCGGTTTCGACATTATCTTCTTCTGGGTCGCGCGCATGATCATGATGACCCTGCATTTCCGCAAGGAAGTGCCCTTTCACAAGGTCTACGTTCATGGGCTGGTACGAGACAGTCACGGCCAGAAGATGTCCAAGTCCAAGGGCAATGTGCTGGACCCGATCGATCTTATCGATGGCATCGATCTCGACATGCTGGTGGAGAAACGCACCGCCGGTATGATGCAGCCCCAGTTGGCAGCCAAGATCGAGAAGATGACACGCAAGGAATTTCCCGAGGGCATCGCCGCCTACGGCACCGACGCTTTGCGCTTCACCTATTACTCACTAGCCTCCACGGGGCGCGATATTAAGTTCGATATTGGTCGTATCGAGGGCTTCCGCAACTTCTGCAATAAAATCTGGAACGCGGCACGCTATGTACTGATGAACTGCGAGGAGCAGCCCTGCGGTGCCGGCGATGAAGCCTGCGAGCTGAGCCTTGCTGATCGCTGGATCATCTCCCGATTGCAGACCGCCGAGCAGACAGTCGCAGGGGCCGTGGCTGAATACCGCTTCGACCTTGCCTCACAGGCGATCTACGATTTCATTTGGAACGAGTACTGCGACTGGTACCTCGAGTTATCGAAACCCGTTCTTTGGGACGATGGTGCCAGCGAAGCACTCAAAACGGGCACCCGTCGCACTCTGATCCGCGTACTCGGAGCAGCACTGCGCTTGGCGCATCCACTTATGCCCTTTATCACTGAGGAAATCTGGCAGCGCATCGCACCCTTGGCTGGGGCCACCGGCGAAACCATCATGCTGCAGGCCTACCCGGAAGCGGACAATTCCAAAGTAGACAGTGCTGCGGAGGCGGATATAGAATGGCTTCAAGGCGTCATTGTGGGCGTACGCAACATTCGGGGCGAGATGAATATCCCGCCGGGCAAGGAATTGAGCGTATTGCTTCGCAATGGAGATGATAAAGATAAAAATAGGCTGGAAGAGAACGAGCAGTACCTGAGAAAGCTGGCCAAGCTTTCCGAGATCCGTTTCCTTGCTGATGATGAAGACGCGCCTAGCGCCTCGACGTCGCTGGTGGGAGAACTCGAGATCCTGGTTCCAATGGCTGGCTTGATCGATAAGGAAGCAGAGCTGGCCAGACTGGCCAAGGAAATCGACAAACTCGAAATGGACCTTAAACGGGTTCGGGGGAAGCTGGAGAACAGCGCGTTTGTCGACAAGGCGCCCGAGGCCGTCGTGGCCAAGGAGCGAGAAAAACTCGCTAGCCAAGAACAAGCTCTGGAAAAACTGCGGCAGCAACAACTCGACATCCAGCAGATGTAACAGTCGTTGACGCAAGGGGTAGCGGTATGAGTGAGCGGGTAACCGGCACTGTAAAGTGGTTTAACAACGCCAAGGGGTTCGGGTTTATCACCCGTGGAGAAGAAAGTAGCGAGGACGTGTTTGTACACTTCCGCTCCATACAAGGAGATGGCTACCGGACGCTGAACGAAGGACAGGAAGTCGAGTTCACCGTCGTCGAGGGGCCTAAAGGCCTGCAGGCAGAGGAGGTCAGTAAACTCTGACTTCGGTCGCCGAGCTTCTCGGCGCAGCGAACCCACACTGTTTTGCTTCGCCCGCACAAGCTCGGGTCGTGGTGGTATAGTGTGCGCCGCTCATTCATTGGCCACTGAACCCAGGGCCCTCCAACAACAAGAGACTATTCATGAATCTGTTTTCCCAACTGCTGCTGAGTCTGGTCGCAGCTGCGCTCGCCACTTTCGCCCTGCTTCAGGTCGGCTTAGACAATGCTGTCGTTGCGCTCGCCATTGTGTCCGGCGCCGTGCTGCTAACTCCGCTTGTCAATTACGGACTAGGGGGCGGCAATCGCGCACTTACGGGCGCTGACGAGTTCACTTCAGATGACGAGAGAGAAGAAGGCGAGGTGAAGTGGTTCAACGTCAGCAAGGGCTTTGGCTTTATCCGCAGAGAAAGTGGTGAGGAGATCTTCGTTCACTTCCGCTCAATTCGCAGCACAGGCGGCAAGCGTGACGGACGTCGGGGCCTCAAGGACGGGCAGCGCGTGAGCTTTGTGGTCACAGACAGCGATAAGGGGCCCCAGGCGGAGGACGTCCAGGGCTTGTAACTCAATAGTGTGGTGGCGGTGGCTCATCGCCGGGTGCGTCCGGTAACTGTGCCTGCAGGTCTCGATAACGCTCGCTGAGCAATTCCCAGTGCCGCTTTATATCAACCAGGTCCTGTTGCTGCTGAGAAAGCGCCGAATTGAGTTCAGCAATGGTCGCTTCCTGGAAAGACACCTGCGTTTGCAGTTCCACAAGCTGTTCCCGCAGCGTGTTAATCTCTTGCGTCACTTTTCCATCCATGCCTTTCCTCTCCACCTGGCCCATCGCAAGCGGTATTATACCGGCCCCACGCACCTGGAGAGGCATCCCTTGGCAAAACGCAAACCATCCGGCACCAAGCTGGTTTACTCCACGGATCAGGGGCGGCTTTGCCCCCAATGCCACAGGGCCATCACCGAGTGTGCCTGCGGCAAGGACCGCCCCAACTATGCCGGCGACGGTATCGTACGCATACGCCGCGAGACCAAAGGACGTGGTGGCAAGGCGGTTTCGGTGATTTCTGGCGTGCCCGTCGACGGAGCAGCACTAAAAAGTCTCGCCAAGGAGCTTAAGAAGCGCTGCGGCGTGGGCGGCAGCGTGAAAGATGGCGCTATCGAAATCCAGGGCGACCACCGCGACCTACTGAAAACTGAACTGGAAAAACGCGGATACACCTGCAAGCTCGCTGGAGGCTAAGACGCTGTAATAGCTCGACTTTTTAGCTCAGGAATGGCCACAAAAGGTCCTGATGAAGCCCCATTTACGTGAGTTTTCCACAAAATGACTAAATAAGTGCACGCAACTTGTTATTTTTATTGGATTTCTGAAAATCCTGTGATACAAAGACAGCATAATAAAAACAACAAAGAACGATAACGAGTGAAAACGTATTGGCTTTGATTCCCTGAGAGGTAGTCAGCTATGTATGTTACTGCGGAACACCTGAAGGAACAGGTGATTGAACCCACCCTGAAGTACCTGGGTGCATGGACGCCCGACGTCGAAAGCTTCCTGCTCTTGGCTGCCACCGAAGCCCCCGAACTGGGACTCTTTTCTGCCCGCAAAGAGGGCCTTGGCATTTTCCATATCACGCCCGATCAACACCGGAACATCTGGGACAAATACCTGGCTTTCAACCCGGATCTCGCCTCGCGAATCCGTGGCCTGGCAAGCCAACGTGCCTTCCTGAGTGATCCGGATAGTGAGTTGCAGACTAATCTGAGCTACTGCACTGCAATAGCCTGGCTGCTCTATGATCGTGCGAATATCAACGGCGGCGAACTGGGCACTTTTGGCGCCAGCGCCACGGCCTGATCTCAGCCACGGCGCAACTCAAAACCATCCGGTAGGTAGCGGAGATCCTCTGGTCTATCGATATCGGGCAAAGATCGCAACGCACACCACTTCCACCCCAGTTGTTCAAGTACCGCTACCGTTGCGGCGTACACGGTGCTCTCCCCCCAGGCCATGCCCCGAAACAGCGCCGGCGCATGGCGACGCAAACCGATCAGCACATAGCCTCCATCCATGGCAGGGCCAAGCACGGCATCATGGTCGCGCAGCGCACTGCTCGCCTGCGACAGATAATCGGCATCCAAGCTGGGGCAATCACTACCGACCATCACTACCCGCGCATGACTGCGCAAACTCTCGGTAAACGCCAGTTCCATGCGCTGCCCCAGATCTTCGCCCTGCTGCACACGAATTTCCGCCTCGGCTGCGCGGCATTCGTCAAAAGTTTTGTCTGCGGGATCCCCTTCTACCCACAACGCGCGGGTCTGACCCAAGCATCCGAGCGTCTTCCAGGTATGCAACATCATCTGGCGATGCAGTTCGGCCGCCCCCTGCTCTCCTAAAGCGGGCTGAAGACGCGTTTTGACTTTGCCCGGCACAGGCTGACGCGCCATTTGAACAAAAAGCACATCAGCCATAATAGCTGCGGGCGATCGCCTCCGGACTTTTGCCCATCCAATAGGCGAAGCGCAGGCGCCACATCATTAGAATCGTTGCGTAAACGCCCCGCTCTTCCCAGCGGCGACTGGACGTGACGACGGTTGCGGGCAAGACTGCGGGAACGGAATAGCGACGGGCTCGTTTGCAAATTTCCACATCTTCCATGAGTGGAATGTCGGCGTAGCCACCGAGGGCACTAAAGGTTTCAGCGGCGAAGATTAGGGCTTGGTCGCCGGTTGCGACCGAGGTCAGCCTGGCACGCAAATTCATCGCCCACTCAACAATCCGCAAGCGCCAATCATTACCGCTGAGTTGCACTCGACAGAAGCCCCAACTGAGACCATCCACTTGCTCAACAAATACAGGAAAATCACACGCGATACGCGTATCACAATGCAGAAAAAGAATATAACGCCCGGTCGCCAATCGAGCGCCGGCATTCATTTGCGCGGCGCGCCCGCGCGGTGCTTGCAGCCAGTGATCGCAATGGCCTTTAGCCAGGGTCTCCGACTCATCGGTACTGCCGCCATCGGCAAGGATGAGCTGGACATATTGTCGCCAGGGCTTGAGCGCCTCAAAAAACGCCGGCAAAGCCTCTGCTTCATTCAAAATCGGCACGACAATACTGAGCACCGGCTGGCGCGGTTTGTCAGTCACCCAGCGCCCCACCACAGCTGCTGCCCTGTCCGGCAGTACAGCCATAGCAGTGTTCTCCTGTCGCAATATCGGCAGTGCGCAGGGAATCATCCGACAATAGATCGCGAATATGTCTGCGTCGGTCGCTGCCGATAACGGGTATTTCCAGCATCTGATTAAAATCGCAGTCGTACAAATACCCTTGCCAATCAACACTGACCAGACTCTTGCACATAACCGTGGCAAGGTTGTCTTCGCTGAAGTTTTCTCGCAACAGCGTCATATAGTCGTAGTAGTTGTCATTGGCCAGCAAGACCGCGCCAAATCGACTGATCGGCATGTTCGTGATCGTAAACAACTGATTGAAGCGAATGCCGTAACGCTCCCCCAGCTCACGTTTGTAATCAAGCTCTAGCTGCGTCTGAGCCGGCGGCAACACAGGCCCAACCGGGTTATAAACCAGATTGAGCTGCATATCCTCGCGCTCCCCGTAACCCAGCTCGTTGAGCAGCTTGAGCGCCTTAATACTGTCGTTGTACACGCCCTTGCCCCGCTGTTGCTCCACGTTCTCCTCGAGATAGCAGGGAAGCGAAGCCGTGATAGTAACGCCCTGATCTGAGAGAAACTGGGCAAGATCTTCCTGTCCGGGTTCAAACAGGATCGTGAGATTACACCGGTCTATCACCTCAATGCCGCGCTCGCGCGCAGCAAACACCAGGCGGCGAAAATGCGGGTTAAGCTCTGGCGCACCACCGGTTAGATCCAGACTACGCGGGCGCAGCCTGTCGAGTAGTTCTATGAGAACATCCACCGTCTCGCCATCCATCAGTTCTGTGCGCTGAGGCCCGGCATTTACGTGGCAGTGCACACAGCTGAGATTGCACAGGTAGCCTAGGTTGACCTGCAACGTAGAAATAGTTTCCCGTTGGATTGGAGGGAAGTCCGTTTTCAGCAATAATGGGCGAGAATCCAGCATGGTCCTATGATACCCCGATGGCTCCCGAGAATAACCCCGATCTGTATGTTGTCGCACTCCTGACCCAGATGGTCACAGCCCGCGAAGGCGACGTTAGCCGTGAATTCCAGGCGGTTGTGCAGGTGATGCAGCGGCTACGGGAATATAGCGAGGAACAGATTCTTAAGTTGGTGCAGGCCGCCTTGGCGCTGGACGAAAACCGCGATTTCGATCAGCTGGTTGCACTCTGCAAAGATCGGCTCGACGACACGCAAATCCGCGAGGCCATTGGACTGCTGGCCTTCCTCGCCCGCATCGACGGAGATGTCTCAGCAGAAGAGGAAGAGATATTCGCCCGGCTGTGCGTGGGTCTGGGTGTTACCATGAATAACGGGCAGGTAGAAATCGCCCGCTAATTTCACAGCAGCTCATCGGCCAGAATATCGAGCGCTTCAGGCTGTACGGAACCTACGATCATCAGATCGACGTCACCCCGCTCACCGGCGGCCTTCCAATCCTGCGCTCGCTCGCGAATCTTTTCTTCGGGACCTATCAGATGCACTGCATCTACCATCTCGTCGGGTACGGCCGCGATGGCCTCATCTTTGCGCCCGTCCAGATAAAGATCCTGGATCTTCACGGCCGCTTCTTCAAAACCCATACGCTTTGCATAATCGTTGTAAAAGTTCTTGCCGCGCGCGCCCATGCCGCCTATGTACAGCGCCATATTGGCTTTCACCGGTGCCGCCATTTGTTCGTAGTCGCCAACCAGGCAACTAGTGGATGGGGCATTGGTAAAGTCAGCCCGCATCTTGCCCGGCGTTTTCGCTATGCCAGCTTCGACATGATCCAGCACCAGCGCCTGACTACGATTCGGATCTAACATCATAGGGAAGACGCCATCGGCCACCTCGCCGCTACAGCGCAAACCATTGGGACTGATAGAGGCGGTGTAAATTGGAATGTCGGGATTACCGTGCAAAATGCTCTTGAGGGGCTTGCCGAGCCCGGTACTGCCTTGCTCGAGGTTGGGCACGTGATAGTACTCGCCCTGGTATTCCAACGGCTTCTCGCGAGCAAAAATTTCGCGGACGATGGCAATGTACTCTTTGGTTCGCGTTAACGGCTTTCCATAGGGTACGCCATGCCAGCCCTCTGCCACCTGAGGGCCTGATGGTCCCAGCCCCATAATAAATCGACCGCCTGAAAGATGATCCAGCGTCATCGCTGTCATCGCAGCCATCGCCGGTGATCTGGCTGGCATTTGCATGATGGCTGTACCCACATTGATGCTGCTCGTCTGCGCCAGAATCCAGGACGCCATGGAAATCGAGTCGCTGCCATAAGCCTCTGCTGTCCAGACAGAATGAAAACCAAGTGCTTCAGCACGTTTTATGAGGTCCATATTTACCACGGCCTGGGACCCAAACGTCATATGACTAAGACCGAGCTTCATGCGTAATTCTCCTGAGTATTGGGTGGTAGCCGATCATCCAGCCACTGTCCGATAGTGGCAAAAATATCGTCACGTTCTGGTTCGTTAAATATTTCGTGATAAAGGCCGGGATAGATATGCAGCGTTTTGTCAGAGGAACTGACCTGATCATTGAGGAAGCGCGAGCCTTCCGGCGAGGTCATCGTGTCGGCGCCACCATGCAACAAAAGCAGAGGCAGACGAATATCACCCGCCTTAGCTTGAATATTGCCCATACCGGCAACCAGCGCGGCCACCATACTCGCTGTCATTTTTCCTGTGTAGTTGAGCGGATCGTTGACATAGCGCTCGACTTCCTCGGGCACGCGGCTGACACCGCTGGCATCAAGCTGTAACACGCCTAGCTTGGGTAAAACCTTCGCAAAGAAGCGAATCAAAAGCAGTTGAATCCATGGCGGCTCCAGCTCAGTCTTGATCGCCGGGCCGGATAACACACAGCCTGCGAAGTGCTCTTGCTGATCCAGCAAGTAATTAGTGCTGATGAGTCCACCCATACTGTGCCCGAGTAACACCAGAGGTAGTTGCGGGTAATCGGCAACCACCTGCTGTCGAAACAAGTCCAAGGTATCGGTGTAGTCAGACAAGCCTTTTACCACGCACCGGTCACCTTCAGAGCGACCATGCCCTATATGATCCAACGCCGCCACCAGATAACCCTGCCGCGTGAAGTAGTCGGCGAAAATGTCGTAGCGCCCGCCGTGTTCAGCCGCGCCATGGGCAATGATAATAACCGCTCTCGCTGCGCCCTCGGGTTGCCAGTACTGGAAATATACCGAGAGCCCCCGAGCCCCAGTAAACTGTCCGTTCGTATGTATCATTGCTTCACTATCCTGGTTCAGATTCTGCGCCGGCCTGCACACGCAGCAAGCCACGAAAGGCCTGTCGTGCTGTACCATCTTCTTTCACCACACGAAAAACATCACTCGCGATAGGCATCTCTACCCCGTACTCTTGAGCTAGCGCGATCACAGCTGGCGCACTCTTGACACCCTCCGCCACCATCACCATGTCTTCAATAATCTCATCGATATGTCGGCCTTTACCGAGCTCTACCCCCACGTGTCGATTGCGGCTTTGCGGGCTGGTACAGGTGGCAATCATGTCACCCATACCCGCCAGACCCGCGAAGGTTTCGGGTCTGCCTCCCATCGCGACACCCAGGCGGGTCACTTCAGCCAGGCCGCGGGTGATCAGGGCCGAGCGCGTATTATCGCCAGCTCCCTGCCCGTCGCCCATTCCCACAGCAATAGCGATGATATTCTTCAGCACGCCACCCAGCTCGCAGCCAATCACGTCGTCGTTGGTGTAGACGCGAAAGAGCCCGCTGCGAAACAACGACTGCAACTCGCGCACGATAATGTCGTCTTCCATAGCGATAACACTAGCCGCAGCTTGGCCGGCCATGATCTCTCGCGCCAGGTTCGGGCCGGTCAGCACGCCAACGGGATGGCCCGGGAAAACGTCCTGGATAATTTCTGTCATACGCATCCGCGTATCGAGCTCCAAACCCTTGGTTAGGCTTATGACCGGAACCCAGGCACGTAAATGCGGTTTCACCTGCTCCAGCACACCACGAAAACCCTGCGAGGGAATTCCCATGACCAGTACATCAATATCCGCCACTGTCTCTTCGATAGAACCGCAAGCCACCAGGCGTTCGGGTAACACCGCTCCTGGCAGATACTTCTCATTGGTGTGCTTGGTGTTGATCTCATGGACAGTGGCGGCATCGCGCGCCATATTTTGATATCCGTATTGCGAGCGACCAGCGCAGCGACTGTGGTGCCCCAGGAGCCTCCGCCCAGCAAACCTACCCGTAAGTTCATAGTGCGTACCCTACTCTTATTATTCTTTGTCAGTTGCTTGGCTACCGCGGCAGTGCAATGGTTCGCACAATATCAATCCGATGTGCCAACTCCCGAAATTCCTGTGCCAGTTGCCGGCGACGTTTGCCTACTTCAGCACCACCTTCTGGCTGCGTCAGTTTCATATTCGTCATAAGTTTGTGCGCATTCTGAAACAGCAATTTACCAATAGATGCTTCGCTGGAAATCCGGCGCTGCAGGTACGCCTGGCGCCCATAGGCCAGACTCTGGCTAACGCATTCACGTTCCTCGAGCTCAGCGTCGTCTGCTTTGCGCGCAAGCACATCAGCAACAACCCGGTATGCCTCCGTGAAAGAGAGCAAGGTCGTGTGCGCGACGAGGGGTTGAAAGCCTGCCAGCAAACGCTGCGCATTCGCACCATCGGCGGCGATGTTTACCGCCCAGTCAGCATCGTAGCGCTCCAGCTCCGCTCGCATGGCATCGCGAAACTCGTCGGTGGGCGCATAGAAGAACTCAAACTTAAACAGGTCTCGCAAGCGCTCAGACTCCTCCCAGAACGCCTCCTCGCGTCTCTCGGAGAGTCCTGCTACATGCAACAGCGCTAGCTCCGCAATCGCTTTCAACACGAAATGATGCACCGTGGTATTGCGGTAGTAGTTGGCTACCGCGTGCTGCTCTGCGGCGATGGTGTACACAACCTCCGGGCCACCGTCGTAGCGCGTAATCAAACCGCTATCGACAAGGTTTTGCGCCAGGGTTTCCATCTGGGAACGGTTTTCAGGCGCGAAATCGGATGTCAGGCGAATACCCCGCTGCCGCGCCCACTCCGCCAGTTTGTCGATTTCCGAAACCAGTTCTTCACGCGTCATGGCCCGCGGAGCAGATCCCAGCAAAATCATGGTAGATAGCGATACAAGGGTGATAGGCGTCACCCGATTGGTTTCTATACCCACCTGGAATGCAATCTTCTGCAGCGCCAATACGTCATCGGGCGCAGGCGATTCCTCCAGAACCACAGGTTCGCCGAAATCGAAATAGACACGGCCCATGGGTTGTCGCAATCCACTGAGGTAGCGCACGAACCAGCCCAGCGTTTCCGGGCGCTTCACAGCGCCTACCTGCTCGGTTGTCATGTCCGGCACATCGCCAATCAGGTCGTAGCTAATCGAAATAGGGAATATATGCAGCTCGCGCGCACCGGTGGCATGGGCTGCTTCAGTGACGTATTTGAGAAGGCCATACTTGGGCGGCATCAGCTTACCAACCCTCGAGCGGGTGCCTTCAAAGGACCAGCTGAACGGGAAGCGCTTCTCCAGCAGGTAGCCTATATACAGGCGGAGGATTACCTTGTAGAGGTTATTGTCCTTGAAACTGCGGCGAATGAAGATAGCGCCCGCTCGGCGAGCCAGAAAACCTAGCCCGGCAAAGGCCATATTGACGCCACCCAGCGTATGCGTTGCCGGAAAATCGTTTTCAAAGAAAATCGACTGTGTGGCAAAACCATCGATATAGGTTTTGTGACTCCAGAGTAATGCCGCGGGATGCTCTCGAGACAAGCGGCGCACGCGCTCAAGGCCCTCCTGGTCGAGGACTATGTTGTTTTCATAGCCCAACGACAGTATTTTGCGATTGAGCACCGCCATCACATCAAGCCAGAAGGTTCTTGGCGTTGCTATCAGTTCCTTAAGAATCACCGCGGATTCAGCCTGCACTTCGGGTAAAGGCCGCCCCTCCTCCGCACTGATCTGCTGCAGCGCCGTTTTAAAGCGTGGGCTGGATTCCAGTGCTCGTGCGACACGTCGCGGTACTTTGTAACGGCTGCCGCGCAGTCGACGCTCGGCAATATCCAGTGCCAAACCTGCCTGGCCACCGACAAACTCCGCCAACTGCACGCTGCTGGCAATTTCTCCATGACTATTGGCATAGCGCTGGCGCAAGTCCGCCAGCGTCGCTGGCTTAGCGACAACGCACTGCGCCCGATCCGGATACTTGCGCAATATTCGCAAGGCTCTGCCAATACCAGGACGACGCGGGTTACCCCAAATGAGGTCTCGAACCCGCGGCACTGAGTCTTTCGAATCCATGTCAGTCACCCAAACCACACGCAATGGCACTATGGTCGTTTCGGGGTCGACATTCAGAGCGCGAGCCAAGGCCTGTGTGGGAAACGCTTCTGGTGAACGGGCAATGGGAACAATCACGTCGCTGGCTTCGCCGTGAAAAGCTATCTCTTCTCGTTGCGTCTGCATCCAGTCTCGCAATATGGATTCTTCTACTCGGTGCGAGGCATCAAGGAGGAAGAGGACTTTTCCGTCAAAAGTACTGCCCCAGGGTTTCTGGCTCATTACTTCTTCGCCTTAGCCTTAGGCTTGCTCTTGGATTTAGCCTTGGCTTTCGATTTGGCTTTAGCCTTGGCTTTCGTTTTGGCTTTCGCTTTTGGTTTCGCCTTGGATTTAGCTCGCGTTTTGGCCTTCGGCTTGGTCTCTTCCTGGCCTAGCGCTGCCACAAACAGTTCCCTGACTTCGGTCACATGTTCATCGATAGTTTCTGGCGTCCAGGCACTCGTATCGATCGGCGGCAACACCTCCACCTCCACCGTAGCGGGTCTGAAGATAAAATCGCCTTTCGGTGCAACATCCAGCGCGTTGTGTATGACAATCGGCACCATGGGCACGCCCGCTTGCATGGCTAGATGGAAGGCACCTTTCTTAAATGGCGCGAGCTTGGGCGATACTGTTCTAGTGCCCTCCGGTGCCAGGCAGACCGATTTACCGCCGTTTTTCATGACGTCGACCAGCGGCTGCATCGCATCGATAGCGCTGGCGGCATTGGCTCGATCAATGAGCACCACCCCACCCGCTTCCATCACCCGACCGATGACAGGCATATCGCGAATTTCCTTTTTACCAATGCCGGCAATATCCCTGCGAAGCAGGCGCGCCGCAATAACCACGTCGGCCTTACTTTGGTGGTTAAAGACGAAGACACAGGGACGGTTAGACCACAAATGTTCCTCGCCCTCCACATCCAGGTTCAAACCGATAAGTGCACTGGCTGTGTCGGCAAACAAGGAAAAGGAAAAATTCTGCGCCTGCCGTCGCGACCCAGTCAGGGCGAAGATAGGCAGGCCAGCGGCAAAGGACGTTACCAGACTTCCGGTTGCCGCTATGGAGCGGGTCCAATCCATTAGTCCTGCCCTGCCTCGGCTTGCAAACCGACGAATTGGCCAACCGTTTGTTTCGGCAATGGTCGTCAGCTTACGATTAGGATTGAGGGGGCGAGGCTTGCCGACTCGCTCTAATAATTCGATGTCATCATCGCTATCGGAATAGAAGAAGCTCTCTTCCAGATCTATACCGTGCTGTTCTGCGAGCGTCTCTGCCGCGGCCACCTTGCCAGGACCGAAACAGGTCGGCCGCTCCACTCCGCCGGTGAAAACACCATCCTCTATCTCGAAGTGCGTACACATGACATGTTCTATATCAAGATCGCGTGCTGCCGGCTCCACTTGGTAGGGGGTGGCCGAAGAAATAATGGCGACCGTATGCCCCTTGGCGAGATGGGCTTCGATCAACGCCCGCGACTCGGGATAAATCAACCTGGCTATATGCTTCTGATAAAGCTCTTCACCAAACTCGATATAGCTCTCTTCGCTAATGCCGCGCATGAACTGCGAGGTGGCGACCATCATTGCTGAAAAGCCGATGTTCCCCATACCAAAGCTGGTCATTGCCAGAGCCAACTCGGTAAATTCGCGCGCCGACAGATCTCCGCGCTTGACCTGCTCACGAATAAAGGCCACAGCTGAATAGCCGTAGATGACGGTACCATCGAAATCAAAGAAGGCGCCCACCTGCGGCCCCTCCGCCGAGGCTTCCACCTCCGCTACTACGTCTTTATGCCGTGCCATTGTTCCGTTCCATTACTCTTGTAGTTTAGACCAGCAGGCAGACCCCATCAGGCTGCATGCCGTGCCAGTAGTTTATCCAGCATCCGCGTAAACGCCGCCGCGTCCTGAGCGCCCTGTACCATGAATTGCTCGTTAACCACGAAGCAAGGCACGCCTTGAATCCCCTCATTCAACCAGTGCTGTTCTGCTTCCCTGACAGGCTGTTGATAGCGCCCATCCTCTAACACCGCTCGTGCATCTTCCGCATTGAGCCCAACGGCATCAGCCACGGCTATCAATATGTCGACCTCATTCACATCGCGCTGCTCTGAAAAATACGCGGTGAACAATGCCAGTTTTAGCTCAGTCTGTAGCCCCTGTTCCGCCGCCCAGTGCAGCAACTGGTGCGCGCGAAAGGTATTAACAATACGCATATCGTCCGCGTAGTTAAATGTGAATCCTAACTGGGCGCCGAGCTCGGTCAGTCGACCGCGCGTTCCGCGGCTTTGCTCACCACTGGCACCATACTTCTGCGCCACGTGCTCTCGAACATCCTGACCCTCCTCCGGCATACGCGGGTTGAGTTCAAAGGGGTGCCAATGCAAGTCCAGGTCGATACGATCGCCGAAGGGGGCCAGCGCCTTCTGTAGCTGCTTGTAGCCGATAATGCACCACGGACAGACCACGTCTGAAACGAGATCAATTCTGAGTGGCATTGCCTTATTCGATTCCATCGCCCATGTCTCCTTCTGCCGGATTAACCAGAGGGTTTCGCTCTAACAGATAGTGCACTACTGCGCAGGCTCGCTCAACGCTCTCTGGGGAGCCGTCTACTCCCGCTATCAACTGCGACAGCTGCGGTGCAGGCACCGCACGCTCTTGCATAGACTCGGCAACAGTGGTGTAGCGCCGCGAAACTGCCAAGCGACTATTAAAGACCTGCAATTCCTCTGCAGACGCCTCGTTTACCAGCTCCAACGCGATTGAATCTCTTGACAAGATTCCAGCCTTAACCGCATCGCTGTAGCGTTTGAGCTTGTCTGGTGGCACCTTCTGATTGAACAGCTGCCGATATAGGATTTCTACCAGCTCGACCGTTTCATATCCTGCGTAGTACTCCTGGTGTAAATAACCCAAACAGCTAACCACCCATTCATAGAAAAATTAAGCCACTTCTCGGTATTGAACGGGTGTCATATCGTTCAATCCATCATGGGGTCGTTCATGGTTATACAACACGATCCAGTCATCCGTGATCTCTCGAACTTCCTGCAATGTCTCGAACAGATATAAGTCCAATACTTCCTCTCGATACGTGCGATTAAAACGTTCGATAAATCCATTTTGGTAAGGCTTGCCGGGCTTGATGAAATCGATCTGAATTCCATGCGCTTGCGCCCATTCAGCCAACGCCCCTGATGTAAATTCAGGGCCATTATCAACCCTGATAATAGCGGGATAGCCTCGCCAGGCTGCAATACGATCTAATGTATGTATCACTCGCTCCGTAGTAATGCCCGAATTGATATCTATCGCTAACACTTCTCGATTGAAATCATCAACCACATTGAACGTGCGAAACCGATGACCGTGACGCAAGGTATCGCTCATAAAATCCATCGACCAACAGATATTGGCTGATCTAGGAACGCGCAATGGCAACGGATTCCTATTCGGTATCCTGCGTTTTACTTTACGCCGTATATTCAGTTTTAACTCCATATAAACACGGTAAATCCGTTTGTGATTCCAACGTTTACCCAACGCTCTGAGCCGCTTACACAGCTTTGGAAAACCCCAGCGAGGGTGCTTCTCAACCAAGGCCAGCAACGCATCAATCAGCTCACTATCATCTACTCGCTTGGGCGTGTAGTAATACGCCGTGCGACTTAGCGCGGCTGCACCACAGGCCGCTCGAATGCTGACAGGGTAATCCTTGCGCAAACGATCAACCCACTGCCGACGATGGACTGGCCCTAAAGCTTTTTTATGATCTCTTCCTGCATCTGACTCTTCAGGCTGAGATCGGCATACATCTGCTTGAGCTTGCGGTTCTCTTCTTCAAGTTCCTTGAGCCGCCGTACATCGGAGGCTTCCATTCCACCGTACTTAGAGCGCCACTTGTAAAAGGTGCTGAGTCCAATGCCATGCTCTCGACATATGTCCGGAACCGGCACTCCGCTTTCTGCTTGTTTGAGAAACGCCACAATCTGCGTTTCGCTGAACTTCGATTTGCGCATATGTAAAAACTCCTATCACGTTAGTTTATAGAAATTTCTACGTATGAGTGGCGCTATTTTACGGGGTACTTACACTGGTACTCGTTTGAGGATGCGAACGCGCTTATCACTGCTCTGAAGGCTGCCTCGTCAATGGATTGTCCATCTGCCGAACTCGGCACCCACGCTTTGTCCCCGGCGGGACGAGCACCGGCATCAAAGCGATATCGTTCCACTCGATTTGCCCAATAGCGGAGTCCGCCGGGGTCGGCCGGACGGTTGTAGTAAACCAGGTAAGCCTGGATAACGCGTCGCTCTACGGCTGAAAATGTACGCTCGGCGCAAGCTTGTCCAAGATATCCGTTCGCAGCGATATACAGCTCAGCCCATGCCTCACTGCGTAAGGAGGCAGCTTCCTTTGCAGCTTGCATCCAGCCTGGTTCTTCCAGCGAGGGCGAGAAAACGAAGCGCAGATGCGACAACCTCTGAGTTGTCGACTCCAGTCGGACCTCGGGCTTGTAGGCCCTGCCTCCCTCAAGTGGCTGGGTGAAATATCTGTAATCGCGAACCGTAACTGTGCCATCAACCAGCGGCTGCTGCAGCTTCAACACGAAATCCATTGCAGTTTCTTCGCCATAATGCGGCAGTGTGTAGCGCACTCGCACAAACTCATCATTTAGAACCGGCGCCAGACGCAGCCCCGGCATACTGCGGCTGCTGTTATCCGTCTGCGTTTGCAACCACTCCAACTGCGCGCCGGATGGGTTGCTGCCACGATATCCAATATCGAATTCGATCGTGAGCAAAGAGGATGCCGGTAAAGACACACGATGCTGCGCTAGCGCAAGATTACTCCGCGCGCGCTCACCGCGTACTTCCGCAAAACCTGATAACTTCTGCCATTTGCGCTGGTCGTAATATCGATAGGCTGATTGCTCAAGGTCACGCCAGAAGATCCTGTATTTCTCCAAAGCTACGCCTTCCACTGGCTGGTAATCACTGTCGAACAGACGACCAGATTGCGACCGCAGAGACAGGCACTCTTGAGCCAGATTTGATCCGTCGGGTCGCACCCTCTGGGTACAGGAGTGCACTACGCCATCCTAATCCAACTGCCTGAGGGTGGATGCGCTGAACATAAGACGGCGCTGGTTCACATGACTTCGAAAGACTGAACGTCCCTGTCGCGTGCGCTCTGCCGGAAAGTAACCCAGGTAGTCCAGAATGCTGTTAGGAATATCGATCGAGCTGTGTACCTCCTGCTGCACACCGGCGAGTAAATCCGGTGCCAACGCGAAAAACAGGCCCCAGTTCTTTCCCAGCCAATGACCCGGTACGCCATGAGACTCATCGGAAGTCACGACCACCAGTGTGTCTTCCAGAATGCCTTCTGCATCCAGCGCATCCAGAAAACTTGCCAACGCGTTGTCGGCGACCTTAACCGCCGCATCACGTGGTGAGCCAGATTGTTTGATCTGCTGAGCACTTACACCGTAAGGATAATGCGTACCTACTGTGAGCAGTGTGGCAAACCAAGGTTGGGCTTTCTCATCTAGCGCTCGGATTTTGGGTATCGCTTGCTCAAAAAACTCATCATCCGTGGGGCCCCAATCAAATCCAGTATCGACTTTACCGGTGCTGTCGAGAAAACTCTCCTGACCCAGCACCTGTTGAAATCCCAGTTTCGGCATAACGGCGTCTTTCGACATAAAGGCCAGTTCCGCTGCCTGAATGTAACTGGTTTGATAACCCAAATTTCCCAGCAGGCTTGGCAGGCATTCTGCAGCAAAGTCAGGCGCGCTGAGCAGCTGCATCGATTTAGGCTGCCCCCCATCCAGCCGCGGTGTATCGGCACATAGCGCCGCGTAGAGACCCCGATTAGTCTGACGCGTGTGAACAATGAAATCTGGCACAGACCAACCACGGGCCGCCCATTGCGCGGTTAGCGGCATGGAACCGGACGGGGTGACACCATTACGCTCCGCCACCGGCGGTAGATAGGCACCAGTAATCCCTTCAAGCACAATCAGCAACACATTGCTGGCACTGCCCATGCGTAGACCAGCCTCGCCAGCCTCCTCCAGGGGTGGCGGAAGTATCGGCGGTAAGGTGTGGGCCCGGCTGCCCCGGAGGTTCGCCTCAACATCGGCCATCAGCAAGGAAGGGAAGCTGCTGTTCGTCCAGTGTGAAATGCCCCCAACCTGGAACTGCGCATAGATGGCTACAGCAGATCCAACTGTCACTAGCTGCATCCATAGGCTGCGCGCCCTTCTATCTTCAAGCCCTATCACATATCTGATGAGCAAGGTTGATAAGGTCAGGTACACGACTATCGCGACAATAAAGGGCGCAGCTTTATCCCCCAGAGTGCCGAGTACGAAATGCGGATCGAGCAGAAAGCCAAGATCCTGGTAATCGACGGCGCCGCCCATCGCCTGAATAAATCCCACGTTACCAAAGTAAATAAGGCTCCAGGCGCTAAACACGAGCGTTACGGTAAACACCCCGCTGCGTGCGAGTAATACCGCGAGAAAACAGGCCCATAGTGCGTCAGACAGGTATGCCGCTAACGCCGATGGGTAGGCCCCGACGTGCAGAAGGGCTCGGGCCAAAAATGGAATGGCCAGAAACAGTATGAACAGGTATGCGATGCGCATGGGTGCTGCTGCGCCCTAGTGGCCGCGGTGTTCCAGGGGCTCGTAATAAGTGCCGCGAAATGCGCCAAACAATTGCGCCACGTCCGGGTGAGGCACGGGCTCGCGCGAGTCATCGACCAGAAGATTCTGTTGAGACACATAGGCGGTGTACGCCATCTCATCGTTAACCGCTAACAGGTGGTAATACGGCTGGTCTTTGGCCGGACGCACATCCTCTGGAATCGACTCCCACCACTCTTCCGTGTTGCTGAAGGTGGGGTCTACATCAAAAATAACCCCACGAAACGGGTAAAACCGATGTTTTACCACCTGGCCTAGGGCAAAAAGAGCCTCGCGTTCGAGCATGTGGACATCCAGTCAAGCGAATAGGGGAAGTATCCCATACGCTGCCACTATCACCAACGTGCTAACCGCGCTTTCATACCAGGAGCTGGGATACGAACTGGGATATTGTTTCGCCGAGCAGCGCGGCAGAGCCCGCAACCGCATGTATCCCAAGCTCCACAAACGACGGTGTCCAGGTAAAACCTGCTATCACTAGCCAGGCCATAGCACCGGCGAAGAAGATTGACTCGCGCCGGATTTGATAAGCAGGCAGTTCACGCTTAACACGCTCACAGAATCCGGCGTCAGCAATGGGCATGGGGTTAGCCAGCAGCCGGTCGAGCATATCGGGGGTGTCAGCGGTATTCATGGCAGTGTCTCCCGTTGATTAGACCTATTTTGTATATCTGCCAGCGGGGTGACTAGCAGCTCACGCAGTCTCGACTTGCCCCGATTGATGCGCGTTTTGATCGTACCAAGAGGCTGCTCCAGAATAGCCGCTGCCTCCACGTGGGAGAACCCCAAACTGTGGCATAAGGTAATTGCCGCGGCTTCATCTGCGGGCAAGGAGCGCATCGCGTTTTCCAAATCTAATTGCGCTGTAGAGATCGACTCGTAACGCTCTTGATGGCTTATCGAGTCGCTATAGGCCACTGCAATCTTGATGTGCCGTTCCGCTCGTCTCTGATTTTGCAAAAATTCGTTATAGGCGATCTTGAATAGCCAGGTTTTGAAACTACTCTCGCCACCGAAACTACCCAGCTTGCGGTAGGCCGCAATAAACGCTTCCTGTGCAATGTCATCGGCGAGATGATGATCCTTACACAGCCTCAGCAAAAAACCCCGCAGCGGCCCCTGGTAGATTTTCACCAGCGCAGAAAAAGCCGCGGCACCACCTCTACCCCTCGCGAGCTGCAGTAAGCTGTGTTCTTTATCCAAAGCCTGTTTCCGTTAGCTCGACTCCCGTAAACGCAGCTTACCGGCTATTCCATATGCAATTCCCACAAATACAGGAATTAAACCCCAAACCGCTTCTTCGCCCCCGATTTCCACCCACAGCCCCAGGGTTACGGGAATACCAATAGCGAGCCAGATCAGGCTCCACTTGTAATCCGTCTTGTAGCTCGATTCACCACCGCTCAGCGCTTTGATGGTCTCGGCGTCCAAGGGCGCGCCTAGCTCAACCAGTTTTACCAAGGTATCCATACGCCTGGCGCGCAATTTCACCAACACAATGCCACCCGTCAGCGGCAACAGCCCAAACAACAGCGCCACTGCCAATATGCCTATCCAATCTTGTTCCAAAACATCTCTCCGTTCATAGTGCTTTGTTCTTAGATGCTCAAACTAGCCCGTTTGGATTCACGCAGACAAAAAAAAGGCGGGCCAAAGCCCGCCTTTCTGTGAACCACTGCTTCGCTTAGAAGAAGTTGTAAATCACCTCAGCACCATAGCGAATACCCGGAGTCAGCGGTGAGAATGTACCGCCGGTGGGAACGCCGCTGATGTCGTCTGGCAACTGTGTGTCACCACCGTGCCAGTTTTCGTCCAGCAGGTTGCGACCGTACAGTGAGAATACCCAGTGTCCGTCATTGGAGTAGAAGTCCAGACCGGCATCGAGCACCTCAGCCTCATCGATATAACCGAGGTTGTTATCGGTGTAGGCCATCTCGTCACGATAGGAGTAGTTGGTACGTGCGGTCATATAACCCCAGGAACCAATGTCCATGTCGTAAGTGAAACCGATGCTATAAGACCACTCGGGCGCGCGAGGAATATCCAGATCCTCATCGCCGCCGTCTACAACGCCATCACCATTGAGGTCTTCGCGAACGTCGTCGTACTCAGCATCAACGTAACCCACAGATGCCAGCATCAGCAGGTTGTCGGTGAGGCTGAACGTGCCATCGACTTCAATACCGGTGAACGTAGCATCCGCCGTATTACGTACCAGCTGAATCACACCGATTGGGCCGGGGTTGTTCAGTTCACGCTGCATGTCGTCGATCTCGTTGTAGAAGATCGCCGCATTCAGCTTGCCCCAATCGTTAGACGACTTGTAGCCGATCTCGAAGTTGTTGACCTCTTCTTCATCGAAAGGCCCTGGGGTGTCGCGCGGGTCAAAGGAGGTATTACGCAGGTTATAACCACCGGAGCGGTAACCGCGGGTCCAGCTACCGTAGAGACGCGAGCTGTCGTCAATGTGGTAAGTGGCGCCAAGCTTCGGAGCGATGTTGTCCCAATCTTCGTCATCGACAAAGTCGAAAGGACAGGGATTGGGGTTGCCGGTAACAATGTTACAGGAGTTGGCCGGATCGAACGGGTTATTGATATTGGCGCTAAGAGAGGCAATTTTTGCGTCTTTCTCTTCGTAGCTGTAGTTAACACCAGCCGTCAGAGTCCAGTTTTCGTTCAGATCCCAATCTACCTGGGCGAAGATATTGTAGGTATCAACACTGTACTCGCCGCCGCCGTCGAAAGATGCGGCAGGAGCAACACCACCGGTGGCTATGCCCAGCAGGTCGCGACGCTCGTGATAATCGAGATCGTTGGTGAAGTACATGCCACCTACGGTGACATTAAACGAATCGGCAAAGTAGCCGTTATAGCGCAGTTCATTACTGTACTGCTCTGCGTCCAGCCAGGCCGGCGCGTGGAACAACCACACGGGCTGAGCATCGATATCACTCACCGTCTCACCGCTGGAATCACGCCAGCCGAAGATGTTGGTGATGGTGCCGTCACCGAAGTCGACATTCCAGTTGAATTCAACTGTCAGGAAATCGGTGTCATTATCCTGAGAACCTTCTTCATCAATCGAGAAGTCCGTGGTGTCGCGATCAAAATTAACGAACGCGCCGGGCACGCCAGAACCATTGGTGTGGGTCTGAGCGGCGGGTCCATCGCCTTCGATATCATTGTGCTCATAGCGAATAACCAGCTCGGTGCTGTCGGTGGGCGTCCACACAACGGTACCTCGGAACATTTTCTGTTCAATCGCACCGAAATCATCGCCATTAAACTGGTTCTCAAACTTGCCGTCGTCGTCGTTGTAGTAAACAACAGCGCGGGCACCCAGCGTGTCGGTGATCGGTCCGCCAATGGCGCCCATGTAATAACTATTGATGCCACCGTCGTCACCAGTCTCAACCGCGTATTTGGCGGTGCCTTCCAGCTCTTCGCCCGGCTTCTTGGTGTTGAGCAGTACTGCACCACCGGTCACATTCCGGCCGAACAGCGTGCCCTGAGGGCCGCGCAGCACTTCGATGCTCGACATATCGAACATGTCGAAAATGATGCCGCTGTTAACGCCCATGTAGACGCCATTAAAGAAAACACCAACGGCCGGGTGGATAGAGGGAATGGAACTGTTAATGCCCAAACCACGAATGGAAAAGTTGGCCGTGCCGCGCGTGGTACCCAGGTCTTCCAGTGAGACATTGGGCATGCCGACGGCAAGATTGGTCAAGTCACGTACCTTCAACGCTTCCAATTGATCGGAGTTGTAGGCTGATACTGACAGTGGGACTTCCTAAGAACCCTCTTCGCGCTTCCGTGCGGTAACGACAACCTCTTCAAGCAGAGCAGATGCACTGCGACGAGCGGGTTCTTGAGCGAATGTGGGCGTAGCGGCAGCAGCAGCGCCGACCAGTGACAATGCCACGGCCAACGGCTTCATAGCCGCCAGATGATTTTGGGGTGTGGGTTTCATAAGTGCGGATCCTACCAATAGCTATTGTTTTATATCGATTGACCGGTTTTGGGCCGGGCATCGTTGAGACATTATGCACAGCCCTATGGTTCAATCTATGGAACTATTACGCATAAATCCGAAAACTGGTTTACCTGTTGACGCGGCGTTCCGCTGGTCTTAATTTGTCTCCCGCCCGTACAACCATCGTATTCACTTTAGTTAGGAGCAATAACGTGCATCGACTCATCTCACCTCTCGTTCTGGCACTCGCTGCCGCTACAGCGGCCAGCCCCAGCCATGCCGACGAATCAGCACTGAAAGCCGCTATCGCCGGCGATCATCGCACACCTGCTTATGCTGAGCGCGATCAGTATCGCCACCCCCTGGAAACGCTGACACTCTTTGACGTGCAGCCCAATCATACGGTCGTAGAGGTGTGGCCTGGTGGCGGTTGGTACACGGAGATCCTGGCGCCTTACCTGAGCAAGAACGGCCAGCTCATCGCAGCCCACTATGATATGAGCGACACCCAGGCCAGCTACCGACCGCGGGGCCGTGAGCGCTTCGAGAAGAAGATGAAGGAAGGTGGAAAACTCTATAGCAACGTGAAAATCAGCTCGCTGATGATCGATGAGACCAGCAAAGAGGTCACTATTGCTGCTGCTGAGTCCTCAAGCGTGGATCGAGTTATAGCCTTCCGCAGCGCCCACAACTGGGCGAGGAACAAGACTACCGCTGCCGCATTTGGCCATTTCTTCGACATTCTTAAGCCCGGCGGCAAATTTGGCATCGTTCAGCACCAGGCCGATGTCGACCAGGACTGGAAGACGAAGAACATCGGCTACGTCGGTCGCCAGCACATTATTGACGCTGCCGTGGCGGCCGGTTTCGAGCTGCACGCTGAAGGTTACTTCAACAACAACCCGCTCGACACCAAACGCTGGGATGTGGGCGTATGGCAATTGCCGCCAGTCCTGAATGGACTCGAAACCGATGAAGAGAAAGCGCCCTACCGTGCCATCGGTGAAAGTGACCGCATGACACTGGTATTCCAGAAGCCAGAATAACTGCAAGCCAGGGCGCGGGTTGCTATACTCGCGCCCTCCTCTTCACGCCTCCGTAGCTCAGCTGAATAGAGCATTCGCCTCCTAAGCGAAGGGTCGCAGGTTTGAGTCCTGCCGGGGGCACCACATCACTCTGCACGATCTTAACCCCGCTATGCGGCCAACCTGGAACGATTGATAAACGCCAGAATATCGCCAACGAGTCGCTCATCGACCGCAGCACCGAGATGTCCCTTGCCCTCATATAAACGCAGCGTGCAGTCCGGAATCAGCTCTGCCGTTTCCCTCATCAGCTCTTCTGGGAAGTAGTGGTCTTTGTCACCTCCCACCAACAATACAGGTACAGAGATACGCGGCAGTACCTCACGTGTATCGAAGCTACGTTCCGCCTGCGCTTCAACGACCACATCATTGGCAAAGTGCGCATGCTCAGCACCGGCGGAGAAGGACGTCATTAGCCCAAATATCACTTTGAGCAGTCGCGGGTACCTGGCATGTGGAAACAGCATTCGAGACATAATCGCCCCAGCGGCATACCTGCGACCATCTGCCAATGCTTGCGCAAATTGTTGGTCAATGCCCCCGGGGTCAACGAGGTCACAGGCTGCAACATGGACCACAATATGTTGAAAGCAATCAGCGTGATTAGCGGCAATAAACTGGGCAATCATGCCGCCATAGGACGCCCCCACGATCAGATCAACCTGGCCACTGTGTTCCGCTCTGATCATTTCGGCATAGTCATCGGCCATATCGGAGACCGTATGCCCCTCGGGCATGCCACAGCGCCTCGCGACGGTGATGATCCGGTAGCCATGCTCCAGTAGTGGAAGCAGAGGCTTGATGCTCTGCCTTCCTCTCCATCCTACTGCGGGTATTGGATTCCCCGGGCCACCGGGAATGAACAGCGCCACCTTATCCCCGTTGCCGTAACAAGACCACGCCATGTCATTGGACGAGACTCCTTGAGTCCATTCAGACATGCTCGCCTTTCCTCAAGCTAGGCGCGCTCGATAATAATCGCTGGTGCCATTCCCCCACCTGCGCACATCGTGACAAGGCCACGCTGCAAGTCTCGACGCTCCAATTCATCCAGCATGGTACCGATCAGGATCGAGCCGGTTGCACCGATTGGGTGGCCGAGCGCCATCGCACCGCCATTAACATTGACCTTGTCACGGTCAAGATTAAGGTCACGAATAAACTTCTCCGCCACGACGGCGAAGGCCTCATTGACCTCGAACAGGTCGATATCGTCCAAAGTCAGGCCTGCGCGCTCTAAGGCCTTACGCGCTGCAGGTACCGGCGCGTTGAGCATGAGTGTTGGGTCATCGCCCATGTTAGTCATAGCAACGATACGGGCACGGGGTCTCAGCCCATGCGCCTTGGCATAGTCCGCAGACGCCAGCAGCACCGCAGCAGCACCATCGACCACACCGGAGGAGTTACCCGCGTGGTGCACGTGCTTAATGTCGACATCCGGAAACTTCTGCAAGATCAAACTGCGAAACGTTAAGCCGCTCTCATCCAACGGATAGTCCGCCAGCGCCTCGAAAGACGGCTTCAACTGGGCCAATCCTTCAGCAGTAGTCTCGGGGCGCGGGAATTCCTCGTGATCCAGCGCCAGGCTGCCATCATCGTGGTATACGGGCACCAGCGCCTTATCGAAATGACCGTTCTTGATGGCATGATCTGCACGCCTCTGCGATTCCAGCGCCAGCGCATCGAGATCTTGCCGAGAAATGCCTTCCATGGTGGCGATCGCATCAGCGCACAACCCCTGGTGGGTCTGGGGGTGCAACTGGCGTAGATGGGTGTTGCCCTGGTCCATTATCGGATAGCGCTGCATCTGATCGCCCAGTGACATCATTTCAGTGCCACCGCCAATCGTCATATCTTCCATGCCGGCCATAATATTGGCCGCAGCGATATTCACCGCTGTGATGCCAGAACCACAGAAGCGGTCCAGGGTCATAGCACTGGACTTAATATCATAACCTGCATCGAGTGCACACATGCGGCCCAGGTCGCCAGCCTGGGAGCCCATTTGCGCGCTGGTACCCCAAACAATATCGTCCACCTCGGCGGTATCAATGGCGTTACGCTCGGCAAGCGCCCTCAGCACCGTCGCCCCCAGGCGCTGCGGATGGATACTCGCCAATGCGCCCTTGCCAGCCTTGCCGATACCTCTCGGGGTGCGGCATGCATCAAGGATTACTGCTTCTGTCATTTTCACTCTCCTGCTGAATTCGTCTCGTACCAATACGTCTCTACGGGCGCACTCTATCGAGGGTGCCCTGCCTAAAGGCCACCACTCACTTCGATCACATCACCGCTCAGGTAATCGTTCTCAAGAATGTGCACCACCGTTTTTGCGATATTGCTGACATCGCCTATCCGCTGCAAAGGCACCGCCTGCGCGACTTGCTCAAGAATGTCCGCCGGCATACTTCTCAACATCTCAGTCTCAATTGTGCCGGGCGCAATGGCCATGGCACGGATGCCATGTCGGCCCAATTCTTTCGCCCAGGTTCGGGTCTGCGCGATGATCCCCGCCTTGGCCGCAGAATAGTTGGATTGACCGAAAGATCCCCGGTGCGCGACCGAAGACATGCTGATGATGCAGCCATCTTCAACACCTTGTTCAACCATGTGCAGTGCCGCCTCCCTGGCACAGAGAAACGCCCCTTTCATATGCACATCGACCACCAGGCTATAGTGATCACCGGACATTTTCTTAATCACTTTCCCGTCTTCGACCTTAATTAGCAACGCATCACGAAGAATACCGGCATTGTTAATCACACCGTGAATAGCACCAAAGTCGCTGACTATTTGCTTAAAGGTAGATTCAACGGTCGATTCCTCTGCGACATTGCAGATATAGGCACGCCCGTTCGATCCTGCTTCGGCGACCAGCGTTAAGGTCTCCGCCATAGCGGCTTCATCCAGGTCGAGCAAGGCCACACTGGCACCTTTCTCTGCCAGGTGGATGGCAATGGAACGGCCGATTCCACGACCACCACCGGTCACCACAACGACTTTATCTTCAATATTCAATTCATCTCTCCTGGCTGAGTCTTGCTTCCTTGAGCGCTTTACGTCGCACTTTACCTGCCTCATCACGTAATGGCTCGCTGACGAATTCGAAGGAACGAGGATGCTTGTAGCGCACCAGCTGATCCGCTAGAAAACTGAGCAATTGCCCCTCTTCTATGCGTTCTCCGGGTACATCCACAATGGCGTGCACAGCATGCCCGAGGTCCTTGTGGGGCAAGCCAATAACGGCTGATGAACGTACCCCGGGGTAAGCATCTATCGCTGCTTCGACCTCCGCAGGATAAATGTTGGCGCCGCCACTCAGGATCAAATCGGTGCGCCGGTCGGCCAGATAGAGATAACCCTCTTCATCCAGATAGCCCATGTCCCCGATGGTTTCCCAGCCCTCATCGATAGCACTGGCCTCGGCACCCACATATTCATAGCTGGGTCCCTGCTCCGCGGGCAGGCGCATATAAACTTCGCCCACCTCGCCGGCTGGCAACGTGCTGCCGTCATCTGCCACGATCTTCATTTCACAGTTAGACGGCCTGCCGACCGAGCCCGGGTGCGTTAACCACTCAGTGCCAGAGATAATCGTGCTGCCCTGCCCCTCGGTGCCGCCATAAAGCTCCCAGACCACATCCGGACCAAGCCATTCAATAAACGCTTCTTTCAACCAGGCCGGACATGGTGCTGCCATATGCCACAGCACTTTTAAGGACGATACGTCATAGCTTGAGCGGATCTCCTCAGGCAGCGACCAGATACGCTGCATCATGGTGGGCACCTGGTAGAGATTGGTAATCCTGTGCTGCTCAATCTGTGTCAGGGTCTGTTCGGCGTCGAAACGGCGGCTCAATACGATGCTGCACCCCATGCAGAGGGAGATGAACATCCACATAAAGGGGCCATTGTGATACAGCGGCCCGGGAATACCTGAGATTGACTGTTGCGCAAAGCCGAGGAATTTCGCATCCAGGTCCCACACAGCCGGGAGCGGCATGACAATAAGTTTCGGTCGCCCGGTACTGCCACCGGATGTCATGGCTTTGATTTTGCTGGCGGTGCGCTCTTCCAATGCCTCGGCTGGGTACGATCGATAGTCGCTGAAACCCGCCGGCAGCGACGGAACGCCGTCTTCAATATCCTCAGGGCCGACCACCAGGCTCGGCCTGGCCAGCGTAATAATTGCGTCACGCTCGGCCTTCGGCAACGCCGCCGAGATCGGTTGTGGTGTTGCACCCAGCTTCCAGGTGGCGAAGCTGGCCGCCACAAACTCGATACTGTTTGGCAAGGCGATAGTGACAAAATCATCCTGGCCCACGCCAAGGTCTGCATAGGCTCGCGCCAGCTGGTTGGTGAGTGCATCTAGCTCAGCGAAGCTCACGGACTCACCGTCAATAACTACAGCGACGCGATCCGGCTGAATGCCGGCCCAATGAGCTAGCACCCGTGACATGGGTATAAGGTTCATTCTTTCGACCCGTTACCCAGTCCAGCCAGAAAATCGATAATCTCCCGGCTAACAGCTTCAGGCTCATCCAGCGACAAGGTGTGTCCGCCACCGGGAATAAGAACGCTTTTTGCATTCGGCATCGTATCTTCGGCGCGCTGCAAAACCTTATGGGGGTTGTAGATAACTTCCCTGTCACCGACCAACAGCAGAGAAGGATGTTCAATCGCGCCTAGCTCTTCATCGCTGTAGACCGGCGGCATGAATTCCGGTCCCGTCCACACCTCCCACGCCAAACGCGCTGCTTCGAACAGGTCCTCCTCCGGCTTGCGTCCCCCGGCTATATAGGACCAGGCATTTCTGATCAGCGGCGTGTAGCCGGAGTTGATGCACAAACCCATCCGCAGCATCCACCACAGGCGCAGCTTTGCAAAAATGCCACCCGGCGTGAGCATGATGATGGCACCGATGCGATCAGGATGTAGCCTGGCGAAATTGATATTCATAAAGCCGCCGTAGGACAGCCCCAGCATGGGTGGATTCTGCAGTTGCAAGGCATCCATGCACTCCAGCAGCCAATCCGCCAGGGTTTGTTCATCCTCGGGTAGCACCTTTATCGTGCTCTTGCCCACATCGCCGACCCGGTCCAGGCAATAGCACCGGTAGCCAGCCTCCACCATCTGACCCACAATACTGAACCACATCAGCGCGCTGCTACCGCCTCCCGGTAGAAACACCAGCGGCTTGCCATCGGCAGGGCCACTGATGATGACATGGGTCGTACCAAACTGCGTTTCTATGAACTGCTCTTCAAAGGGCACCGGCCAGCGTTCATTCATAATGCGGTCGTAGACCCGCATAAACTCTGCCTTGTGCTGTTCGTCCTTGTAGAGCGACGATTGTCCGTTGGCTTCAAGCATTAGAAATTGAGATTAAGTTCGATGCCGTAGGTCGCCGGGCGCATGCGCACAGATTCGGCACCCAGGTCGGCCAGCAGTGCCAGTTGGGAGACCTCGACATTTTCATCGGTGATATTGGTGCCCGTCAGGAATACCGACCAGCGCTCTGTTTCAACTCCGATGCGGGCATTCACCACGGTGAAATCCTCTGAGGTGTAGGTACTGGGTTGACCCAGTAAATCGATACCGTAGTCGCTTCGCTCATCCGTGTAGGTCGCTCCGAGGTAGGCCAGGCCAGTGAGTTCACCCATCGGCCAGGCATAAGTAGCAGAAGCCTGCCAGGTCAGCTCTGGCACGTTCATCACAGTGTCGCCATCGCTGATACCGCCACTAGGCAGGTCATCATCATACTCAACGTTGTTCCAGTTGCCAGATGCAGCCAATGTCAGGCCATCGGCCTGGTAGGTTGCGGCAAACTCTACTCCACCGCCTGCGGCGCTGTTGGCATTCGCCCCCCAGCCTTCAAGGGTGCTATCGACCAGGCCGTAGATCAGAGTCTGAATGTCATCCCACTCAAGATAGTAGACGGCGCTTTCAAGATTCAAACGCCCGTCGAGCAATGTCCACTTACCGCCGACTTCGTAACTGGTGACCTCATCGGGGTCGACCTCCACCGGTATATCTACCGGTGGAGTCGAGTTCGCACCCGCTTCAATCAGCGCTTCACTATTGGAGCCACCAGAACGGAAGCCAGTAGCTATATTGGCGTAATAGAGCGAGTCGTCAGTAGGCCGCCAAGCCAGGTTGACCTTACCGGTCCACTCGTCAAAGTCTGATGACTCCGGTCCGGACGAGTCGCGATCATCTTCAAAATATCGCGCGCCAACCGTTAGCTCCCACTGCTCACCCAGCGCGTGCACGGACTCGCCAAATATCGCCCATGACTCGGATTCCACGGTATCAACCTGGCCACCGGTGGTCTGCGTGAAACCAATCGCCTCAAGAATCGGCCAGTTGGCGGGGTTCTCGACGTGGAAGTATGTGGTCTGGGCGTCCTCGTTCTCAATGTCCAGGTAAATGGCACCCAGCGTCCAGTTCCAGTCACCCTCGTTGCGGGTAGACAGCTTGAACTCCTGGGCAAAGGTATCCAGCTTGGGGTATTCATCGAGGGAAGAGACCCCACCAAGGCCGGGAATAGTGTAGATAAAACGAGCGCTGTTGCTGCCCTCCAGGTAGCTGGTGGTACTGAGAAAAGAGTAACTCTCCGCCAGGTATTCAACCTTCAAGCCATAGAGCTCGTTCTTGGTCTCTGCTTCCAGGTATTCGCTACCGGCGGGCACCTGCACCTCCGTGGCCAGCGGTGGCCCGAGGAACAGCGCATCGATATTCGTCAGGTAGTACTCGGCCTCCAGGTTGTCATCGCCGAAATTCTGGTATCCCTCCCGCTCTGAGTTCCAGTAGGAGGCCACCACAGAGATGTCCTCCGTCGGCGTCCACAGCAGTTTGACCCGATAGGAGGTATCGTCCATTTCGTTGTAATCGTCTTCGCGGGTCGAGACCAGGTCGATATAACCACCATCGTTGACTTGGGCTGCAACGAGGCGCATCGCCAGGGTATCTTCAATCAAGGGGATGTTTAGCGCACCTTGTATTCGATCATTCTCATCGGCGCCGTCGGTCCAGGAGTACGCACCCGTCACCTTGCCGGAGAACTCGTTAATGATCGGGTCCTGGGTAATCACACGCACAACACCACCCTGCGCACCGACACCGAAAAGCGTACCCTGGGGGCCGCGCAGTACTTCGACCCGGTTGAGATCATAGGGGTTGAGGTCTGGTGTGACGTTGCCACCAATGCGCGTATAGGGCAGATCATCGAGGTAGTACCCCACTACCGATGAGCCCACAATGGCGGAAACCCCGCGAATCTGGATTGCCGGTCCGACATTGGCATTTTCGGCATAGGACAGGCCAGGCGTTGTCGACAGCGCTTCCATGATGGACGTGAATCCCCGGCTCTCGATTTCACTGCCGCTCATGGCATCAACGGCGATCGCCGTATCCATAATCGCCGTACCTTCGGCGCGCCTCAACGCTGTGACGATGACCTCTTCCAGCACGCGCTCGTCATTCGAGGCAGACTGGGCCTGGGCATTATTGCCGGCAAGCGACAGCAACAGCAGCGGCAGGCTGGCTCTGATTGCGGTATGTAATCTCGTACAATTTGGTTTGGTAAGCATGATGACTCCCCTATCGTTATTCATATATTTGGGTTGTGATAGGGCGATACAGTAGGGGCAAGGGCTACCCCTACTCCACAAAGTGGAAGCACAAACCTAATAGATTGACACTTTTTATGGGGCAGGCGTGCTCAGACAGATTGTCTGCGCACCTGGGAGGGGCTACAGCCGAACCGGCGGCGGAATGCCAGGTTAAAACTGTTGGGGTGCTCGTAGCCGCAGCGCTCAGATATTTCGGTTACCGACAACTGCCGCTCTTTCAACAGCTGATAACCCCGACGCATGCGCAACTCCAGCGCGTAACCTGCCACGGTTTCGCCAAAAACCTTCTTGAAGCCTTCGGTCAATTTACGCCGATTGAGGCCTACCATCTTGGCCAGTTCTACAATCGAGGGTGGAGCTCCCGGGGTTTCCTCGAGCACAGCGCGCGCCCTGGCAAGCTTTCTCACCTCGGCAAAAGGCACATCGGTGGTCTCCGGCGCGGCACCCGCCGGGCCATATTCCCCCAGCAAGCAAAACAATTCACCGATCTTGAGCCGGGCCATGGCGGTATGGGCAAAGCCCGAAGTAGGTAATTCCATGAAGGACTCGGCTAACAAACGAAAGGGTTTCGTGTCGGGCATCTTGTAGAGGAAAGGTCCATCGTCCGAGGGCGCCCTCAATTGCTGGAACAACGGTGAAGGCGGTATACCCATGCGGTGCCAGACTTCACGTTCGCCGTCCTCGGTAAAACTCACTATCGTGATCAGGAATTCCTCGCCGTCTTCCATGCTGTATCCTGCCTCGCCGCTGGGCATGCGACCGCTCACCACACCGGGTGACTCACCTCCCCGGAAACACTGATCACCAAATTGATACGTGATAGCCCCGCGGTGAACAAAGCGAACGACGATTTCGTCCTGCTGTGGCAATGCGCGCTTAGATGCCTCTTCCATGGCTTTGGCGTCGACCACCTTAAAGCGATTCAAGGAGACTGAAATACCGGGAAATGGTCGGCAAACCTCCATGTCGCCGGTTAGGATGTCGGGATTGAACGACAACTGGGCCGCGGAACCGCCCGCAATAAGGCTGGCTTCCTCTAGAAAGTAACCCTCTGAGACAAAGGCATTGGGGCCGTGATCGGCGTCCAGCGCCTTACCCAACGACTCTACGTCATCGTAGGCTTCCACGTCCCCGGCAATAGCGGGACGGATATCCGGCTTGTCTTTGTTATCGGTACCCATTGGAATGGCAGATCACCCACGCCTTTCGAAGCCACCTACAGTAAAGCAGTAGAAAAAAGTGTCAAATTAATAACTTTGTGCCTCCTGCACTGATGTATCGGGCTGAAATTTCCGTGATTCTAGGCTGCTAGCCTGTCGCTACAAGTACATAGAAAAACCGGAGACCCGAACTCATGGAACGCACTCTCGACTGGAACGCTACCTGGATGACCGAGGAACACCTGATGTTCAAGGAGTCCACCCGCAAGTTTATGGCCGCGGAAATCACACCCCATACCGAGCGCTGGGCCGACCAGGGCGAAGTGGACAGGGATTTCTGGTTCAAGGCCGGTGAAGCGGGCCTGCTGGGTGCTTCTGCGCCAGAAGAGTTCGGCGGCGCAGGTGCCTGCCGCAGCTTTGACGCTATCACCGCGTACGAGCAAGCCCGCTCCGGCGATTCTGGATGGGGTTTTGGCGTACACAATATCTGTACGCACTACCTCACCGCATACTGCAACGATGAGCAAAAGGCGCGCTGGTTGCCAGGACTGATCAGTGGCGAAATCGTACCCGCCATCGCCATGACCGAACCCGGCACAGGATCGGACCTGCAGGCGGTGCATACCAGCGCCGATAAAGACGGTGATGACTACCTGATCAACGGCTCCAAGATCTTTATCACCAATGGCCAGCAGGCCGATATCGTTATTGTGGTGGCGAAAACCGACAAGAATGCCGGTAGCAAAGGCATCTCGCTGATCATCGTAGAAACCAAGGATGCCGAGGGCTTTCAGCGTGGGCGCAATCTCAAAAAGATGGGCCAGAAAGGCCAGGATACCTCAGAGCTATTCTTCGAGAACGTGCGTGTGCCACAGGCCAACCTGCTCGGCAAGGAGGAAGGCCAGGGCTTCATACAGCTGATGCTGCAACTGGGCTGGGAGCGACTCTCCATTGGTATTGGCGCTATTGCTGCCATGGATGGCGTTATAGAGAGCACTGTGCGCTATGTACAAGACCGCAAGGCATTTAACCAACGCCTGATGGATTTCCAGAACACCCGTTTCAAACTGGCCGAAGCGAAGAGTAAGGCCGACGTCACCAAGGCCTATGTGAACGAGTGCGTCGTCAAACTGATCGACGGGACACTTGATGCCGTGGACGGTGCCACCGCCAAGTGGTGGGGCTCACAAATGCAGTGCGAAGTCGTCGACGAGTGTCTGCAGCTACACGGCGGTTACGGCTACATGATGGAGTACCCCATCGCCCGAGCCTACACCGACAGTCGCGTACAAAAGATTTACGGCGGTTCGAACGAAATCCAGAAAGAGCTTATCGCACGCTCGCTAGACATCTAGTATTCCGCCTCATGCGCGCCATTCGCTTTCATAGAACTCTGTATCATGCAGGACTTAGCTAAAGAAACGCGAAAAATGACAATCAGCAATGTGATTGGCAATTTTCTTGGCCATGGGGGAATTACATACTGGATTAAACACGAGCTGGACGGCGTCGCCCCATTGGGATTTAGCGGCTACATCGCTGATTTAATGCTGAATGGTTTTTTGTTCCCCGCGATCCTGACTCTAATCATCGCCTTGATCGTTCGAAAAAGGGTCAGCAATGGTGCTTATGGTATTGAGATACCCTGTGCCATAACGCTGTTTAACCGGCTGCCCGGGAACATTTGGCACGCGTCTTTTCTCATCGGGCTCATTGGCCTCGCTAGCATTGTTATTCCCTTGAGCGCGTTCTTTGCCATCTCCGGGTTACAACCGCTTTCACCTGAGGCGGTGTCTCTGGCTAAGGGTGTCTGGGCTGGCGTGGCGGCAGGCGTCATCACTCCTATCGCCGTCCTGTACGGCGCAGCACAAGCTGCCAAACCTCGCGCTTAGCGATAACGGGGCGGACGATTAGGTATCAGCAAATCGCTGGAAGTCAGCCACCACCTCTCGGGCCGCCAACTCTGCCAACACCTTTCCAGCTTCCGGCGTTGCAAGGCCCGGGTTCGACCCAATCCGCCCATCTGGAAAGCGGCCACGGTAATCTTTCGCATCGGTAAAGTCGCCGTTCGGAGCAATCTCGGGCGACAGCGACGCATCCTTGATGTGATCAGGATAGGCAAACTGGGTCACAGCCACCTCAGACGGTGTCGCATGTGCACCGTGCGCCTTACCATAGAGCGCCTTGCACTGCGCATAGGTGTCCTTGCCTTCCCACCAGTTCCGCAATAGGCATTTAACAGGCGGCCGACCGTTGCCGGCATCCAATGAACGACTGCCGTAGATCTCCGCAAAAGCGGCATTGATTGTCGAGATATTGCCACCGTGGCCGTTGAGCCAGTAGAAGTGGGTAAAGCCGTGTTTGGCCAGTGACTCCGTCCAGTCCACCATGGTGGCAATAAACGTCGACGGGCGCAGCGTCATCGAACCGGGGAACTCCATATGGTGCTGAGCGATGCCAACATTGAAGGTCGGCGCCATCAGTAAACCGCTCTCGTCAGCCGCAATGCCGCCGATGATTTCCGGGCAGAGTGCGTCGGTGCCGATCAGCCCGGTGGGACCGTGTTGCTCCGTTGAGCCGATGGGAATAAGTATCGCCGTGCTACGTTGGAGATAGGCTTCCACTTCCTGCCAGGTGGAGAGGTGTAGTCGCATGGCGTCCTCTTCAATTCGGGTAATCGGCTCGCTTAGAAGTAGAAGCGAACAGCACCCCAGTAGGTTACACCGTCTAGGTCGCGATCAACATCGCCGCTGATATCCTCGTACTCCACGCCAGCCATCAGCTTGAGATTGTCGCCTGCAATGTAATAGTTGAGACCCGCATAAAGCGCCTGGTACTCATCACCATTGCCGCTCTGGAAAATCTCTTCTAGCGCCGCGCGTCGCAGGCCCCGGCTACCGCTGGAGCGCGGTACGTTGGTGTCACTGCCAACACCAGCATACTGGTAGCGGAATGCTGCCTCTAGCTTGTTTTCAATAATGAAAAAGCTGGGAAGAAGAACGAAGCCCCAGGCATCACGGTCTCGGTCCTCACTAAAGCTCACATTGCTCAACAGGTTCACATCACCAAACTTGCGGGTGTAGCTCACAGAACCGGCCCAGTCATAGTTGAACCAGGTGAGCAGCTTGTCTTCGTTATCAGCGTAAATAAAGTCCAGGATCAACTCACCCTCAGCCAGCGGCATGGTGGCGCCGATCTGGTAGGCCACGTCTTCATCCCAGTCCGCCCACTTTTCGATATCAATTTCGGTGGACCAAACGCCAATCTGGTATTCGATATCACCCTTCTCGAGGTCAATCTTTGCACCCGTAGGACGGCGGCTGCCGAAGCGATTGTTTATCGCACTTCGCTCAATCGTTTTGATCCGCTTGGAAGACTGATGCTCCTCGCCACCGAACAGCAGCTTGTAACGGCCGTAACCGACTGAGGCTTTGTCAAAACCCAGGACATCCTTTTGCGTGTAATCGACATAAAGTTCGTCCCAGGTATCGTAAAGAGTAATATCGTCGTCCAGACCACGCTCTCTGGCATTCCAGCGGCCCAGCACCCTGAACCCATCGCCAAACTTTATGGCAGCGCCCAGCCGCACGCGACGATTCTCATCGCGGTCATCACTGAAGGACTCACCTTCGTAGTCCCCATCAGAGTAGTTGTACTGATAGTGGTAACGACCAAATACCTTAACTTCCTTCACAAACCCATCATCACTGGAATACAGCTTACCCATGTTCTTCAGGGTATCCTTCCAGTCCTCTGCCTGGGCGGCAGTGGAGGCCAACAGAAGGCTGGATGTGGCCAATATAAAAGTTCCAAGTAGCTTGCGAGCCATGTACTTTTCCTCGTGACGTACTATTGCGATTATCGCTTGTATTGGGACATTGCGCCGGCCGAGCCAGCGTTGCCGAGAACAATAGCGGCGGTTTGTTACAAATTTATGACAATATGACAAATGGATGACAAATTTGTGACAGCACACTTGGAAATCTAATGTGCGAATTACCTAACGTCGGCCTCGCTAATACGGTCACGCTACACGCGCTTTGGCATCTGGTCAGCGCCTACGCCTTTATCGTGATTTGGGCATTCAATCACCAGCGCTTCAGTCAGCTGGGTGCTGCCTGAGTATCGAGTTCGAGTGGCTTAGCAGCCGCCTGTTTCCAATGCAGTCAGGGCGAGATCCCAGGCCTGCTTATTAAAAACCATTCCCAGGTGCGCCACGCTGACATCGATATGATTGACGTTGGGGCTGACGCGATCGATAGCCGCCTCGTACCCCACCACACCGTCACTTTTGCTCACTATTGCCGTTATCGGTCGGGTGATAGGGTTTGAATCGCGGTTATTTACTTCCGATTCGATCCAATCAAGGTCCAATCCACGCTTGGTGAGTTGATCCGCTACCGCGGTATATTTCGGGCCACCTACCACTGGTGTGCCCAACGTGATTACTTGCTCGACTTGCTCAGGCGCATCCCGAGCAACCTCCCTGGCAATACAACCTCCCAGACTCCAGCCGATAATTGCGACCGGGTTGCCGAATTCAGCACTGATCTGTTTGGCGCGCTCAGTCATCCGGTCACAAAGGTATGGCACGCCATATTCGCCATTATTCTTACGGCTAGTATCAAAGTCCCAGGTGAGTTCACTATCGTCGTATGCCTGATTGAGCCCTGCTAGATTAGTACCCAATTCCCAACCAAAACACGCGTAGCCTGCATTTTCGAGGTACTTTCGAAATGGCGCCATCACTCGATCTCCACCGCCAAAACCGGGAATCAGCAGCACTGGCGTTGCTCTGGACACTCGCTGACGGCGACCGACGTGTGACAAGGACAACAGCGCAGGCACAACTGCTATGTCCTTGATTGCTCGAAGTTCCGCTAAATAACTGGCTCTTGAAGGCCTTTCGAAGTGCTGGTTTCTCATTTCGCTTCGCGCTCCGGTGATTAAAACAGCTCTAGTTTTTGCACGACCTTATTTGCAAAGATCCGCTCACAGATAGGCACTATCTGAACTATTAATCAGTACGCACAAAAAAAAGAAACAGACTTACCAGAGTCTCAAATAGCTACGGGCCTGCCGTCTTCACCAACATTAACGAAACTGATGTGTGTGGCAAACAAAGGGCTATCGTGCCCTGCCAGCTTTTCGCCTCTTACCTCTATCAGATATTTGAGCGACGTCGTTCCTTTGCGCACCTGATTTACATCGAAGCAGAGAATTTCGCCGGGCAATACGGGATGGTTAAAGATGACCTTATCCAGCGACACGGTGACGAAGCGATTGCCCGGGAACTCGAGTGACGCCGTAATATAGGCGAATTCGTCTACCCACTTCAGCAAGTTACCGCCGAACAGAAATCCCTGATCATTCAGATACTCGGGTAGAACTATGGCACGGTGCTGCATGGTGAATTCCCTCTCTTCATTGATATGCCCTGGGCACGACAACCCGATTCTAACAGTCAGCGCCGTACAGCCATTCGACTGATGACGGAATTCGTACTAGCTTTTATCCATGCTGGCGAATTAGCAGGGGGAGCCGGAGATGGGTGACTATTACGATCTGGGAAGTTTCAGCCGACCAATTTCTACAAATTCTGCCGAAGCCCAGCTCTGGTTTGACCGAGGGCTGTGCTGGAACTATGCCTATCACCACGAAGAGGCCATACAGTGCTTTCATCGTGCTTTGGAGCACGACCCAGAGTGCATCATGGCCCACTGGGGCCTGGCCTATGCCAGCGGCCCCAACTACAACAAGCAGTGGGGAGATTTTGACACCGGGGAAAAACAAGCCTGTCTCGATAACGCCCACCAACTGGTAGCTGTCGCCAGTGACGCACTGGACAAAGCAAACGCTGTCGAGCGAGCGCTGGTGCATGCATTGCAGTCGCGCTATCCCGAGGACCCCGCTACCGAAGATTTTGGCCCCTGGAACGACGCTTTCGCTAAGGCCATGCGCGAGGCCTACCAGGCGCACTCAACAGATCTGGATGTGTGCGCAGTGTTCGCAGAGTCGATTATGAACCGCACCCCCTGGGAACTCTGGGACCTGCCCACTGGCAAGGCCGCGGAAGGCGCCGACACCGAAGAAGCGATTACGGTGTTGGAAAGCGCGTTCAACGCACTGGATGGTGCCATGCAGCACCCAGGCCTACTGCACATGTACATTCATCTAATGGAGATGTCGCCGCACCCCGAACGCGCTCTGCGCGCTGGCGATGCGCTAACGAATCTTGTGCCCGATGCGGGTCACCTGCAACACATGGCGACACACATCGATGTACTGTGCGGCGAGTATCAAAACGTCGTGCATCGTAACCACCTGGGTATTGTCGCCGACAACAAATACCTGGCCGATGCCGGGCCGTTCAATTTTTATACGGTGTATCGCTGCCACAATTATCACTTCAAGATATATGGCGCTATGTTCCTGGGCCAGCGTAAGGTTGCCCTGGACACGGCCGATGAACTGGCAGCTTCACTGCCACCGGATGTCGTTGAACCCATGGCTGACTGGATTGAGGCGTTCTATCCGATGAAACAACACGCCCTGATTCGTTTCGGTGAATGGGAGTACATAAAACAACAAGCCTTACCAGAAGACCCAGAGCTCTACTCGTTTACACTCGCACTTATTCATTACTCGAAATCGGTTGCACATGCAGCGACTGGGGAAATACCAGAATCGGAAGCCGCTCGCGAAAACTACCTCGCAGCAAAAGCCGCAATGCCCGAGACCCGCACGCTGTTCAACAACACTTGTACTGACATCCTGGACGTCGCCGAGGCGATGCTGGAAGGTGAGCTCAGCTACCGCAAGGGCGACTTCGAGGCGGCGTTTGCCCACCTGCGCCGCTCAGTTTCGCTAGACGACAACCTGCCTTATGACGAACCGTGGGGTTGGATGCAACCGACTCGCCATGCGCTGGGAGCCCTGCTACTTGAGCAGAATCGCGTCGAAGAGGCGGAAGCTGTGTATCGCGCCGACCTCGGATTCGACGGGACCCTCGCTAGGGCCTGCCAGCATCCAGGCAACGTATGGAGTTTGCACGGTCTGCACGAGTGCTTAGAACGCCTCCAACGAAAGCAAGAAGCAGAATTGCTGAAGCCCGCATTAGATATTGCACTTGCACGAGCCGACGTCAGAATCGAGTATTCCTGCTATTGCAGAGGCATGAACTAGCGTGCCACAAGCGTACAGCTTTTCCATTTTCGCAAACCACGTACAGGAGCGAGCATGAGTCAATTAATGGTTCGATTGCTTACCATTTGCGCGATTTTCATCGCCAGCCCACCCGCCTGGTCCCAGGCAGCGCTCGTCTTCCAATCCGACTTTGGCCTCGAAGAACCTGCCGTTGCGTCCATGAAAGGCGTCGCCTACGGTGTATCACCAGACCTAAAGATGTTCGATATCACTCACGAAATCCCAGTGTTCAATATCTGGGAGGCTGCCTATCGCCTCAACCAGGTCGCCAGGTACTGGCCTAAAGGCACGGTTTTTGTCTCTGTCGTAGACCCTGGCGTAGGGACCGAAAGGCAGTCGGTTGTGCTAAAAACCGAATCCGGCCACTACTTCGTCAGCCCAGACAATGGCTCTCTCACACTCGTCGCTGAGACGCTGGGTATCAGCGCAGTTCGCCGCATTGATGAATCGACAAACCGACTATCAGGCTCCGAACGCTCACACACATTTCATGGTCGTGATGTGTACGCCTACACCGGCGCTCGCCTGGCTGCGGGCGTTATCGATTTCGATGCGGTAGGGCCAAAACAAGACAACGCTGTTGTCAGTATTCCATACAAGAAACCCACTCTCAGTGGGGGCCGTATCGACGGCAACATACCGATATTGGATATTCACTTTGGCAACGTCTGGACGAACATTAGCGCCGATTTTTTCGATCAATTGGCCATCAAGGTGGGTGAACAGGTGTGGGTGAGAATTCGCAACGGCGAAGACACGCTGTTCGAGTCGCAGGTGACTTTCGTAAGTTCCTTTGGCGGTGTCAAACTCGGCGCACCGGCGCTCTACGTGAACGACATCCTTAACATCGGCCTGGCTATTAACCAGGGCAACTTCGCAGAGCACTACAGTATCGAACCTGGCCCCGACAGCACTATCTCGATCTGGCGTTAGACCCGGTGGGAAGCTAATCCTCAGCCCTAGTAACCGCCCTTGCCCTCAAGTATGTCGCGAGCCAAGGACTGATCAAGAGGTTCATATAGGCTACTACCCGGCCGCAACACATAGAGCGGGTCGCTTACCTTCTGCGGGTCATAGCCTTCTTTTCGAAGATCACCCTTCACCATTTTAAATGTACCCGTTGTGTCCAATTGCGGCAGAATGCGCAAAAACACCGGACGCGCATACGCTGGTAACTCTCCGGCAACATGCTCAGAGAAGGCGTTTACATCTAGCTCTTCACCTTCTTTTAGCACGATAGCCGCCAGCCCGGCCCGTCCTTCCGCACCCGGCACTTCCACACCGATGACATTACAGAACGCTACCTGCGAATGACCCAGGATAAGCTCTCCCACTTCATTGGTAGAAACGTTCTCAGACTTCCAGCGGAACGTATCGCCTACTCTATCGACAAACTGGTAATGCGGCAGCCCTAATGAGAACCCCACATCCACCTTGCGCATTAAGTCGCCCGTGTTAAACCAGGCATCCCCTTCCTCAAGCGCGCTGCGCAGAATCTTGCTCTCCGTGGCCTCCTTGCTGGTGTAACCCTCGAACTGCGTATCAGGCGTGATCTTACCCAGCAGCAGACCAGGCTCGCCTTCGCTCACCTCAATGCAGCGCCCGGTGGCGTCACGCACGATTTCGTCATTGTCGACATCGTACTTAACCAGAGTATGGGGAATGGTCGTGGTGCCCACGGTGCAGTCTTTATTAAGCATGTTGACGAAGGCCACGTTGCCCTCGCTGGAGCCATAGAATTCAGAAATACGCTCAACCCCATAGCGCTCCTTGAACTTCATCCAGATATCCGGACGCAGACCGTTACCCATCATTTTCTGAAGTGGGTTGTCGGCGTCTCCTGCCTGCTCTGGCGAATTGACCAGGAAGCGGCACAGCTCACCAATGTAGATAAAGCAGTTAGCGCGATGTTCACGAATCTCGGGCAGGAAGGCACTGGCAGAGAACTTGCGTCGCACGATAACGCAGGCGCCTGAAAGTGCAGCCGCGCCAAAACCAAGGAAAAGGCCCGTGCCATGATACAGCGGCAGACACAGATAAATACGATCGTTCTCATCGCAGCGCAATCCAATCAAATGCGATAGACCTGCAGAAATCAGCAACCGTCGGTTGCTCATTACCGCCGCCTTAGGCAGACCGGTGGTACCGGAAGTAAAGATATTCAGTACCGTGTCACCCAACGTCACATCTGCGGTTTCAGCCAAGTTACTGTCCGAGGCCTCCTCAGCTAGCTGACTCAAATCGGTAGCCCATTCAGGCGCTGCCAACTCACCCGCGTCGGGTACGAAGAGGTAGGTTCCATCACCCAATCCCAATCCCTCACGAACTTCGTCGATCGCGTCGATGCGCTCTTCGCCAAACAAACACAGTGAGGAAGCCGTAATGGAGATACAGTGGGCCAGTGAGCGACCCGTCAGGCTGGTGTTAATCATCGCGGCAGCCACGCCCAATTTTGACAGCGCCATCACCGCCGCCAGCAGTTCGACCCGGTTTTCCATCATTACGCTGACAGTGTCTCCACGCTGCAAACCCGCATCGCGGATCACATGGGCATAACGGTTGGCCAGGCCATTAAGCTCAGACCAGGTCAACTCGCGGCCCTCGAATACCACGGCCGGCCGGTCTCCGAATTTGGCCACGGTAGCCTCAAACTGGGCGGCAAAGGAATCGCGGGTATCCAGCGGCCGGGGCTTGGCCATCCTGGCGACTTTAGGTAACGGCTTTGCCTCCTTCAGAGTCCTGAAAATCTCTCCAACTCTCGATCTCATCGTTTTTCCGTTGCGGTCTGTGGTGGAATCACGATAAGCCAGAGGCCCGTTCTGGCGCAACAGTATTGCCGAGTTCACACTCATTTCACGGTTCATCTTCCTACCACTCCTCAATACTCGAATGGCAAAATCATACGCCGCAACAACTGAAATAAAATTCGATTATTAACTGATTATTGTTCGGAATGATCGAACATATATAGGGGCGCATCACTTCGGAATCATCGAACATTATTACAGTATGATTCGAATTCTATTCCTTATTGCGATCTATATACTGCTCCATCAGGCCCCCACTTGCGCTGTCATATTGTCAAGCGCAGCATCATCGAAAACATGAACAAAACCCTCATCTAAACGAATGAATGATGCGTATACAGGAACAAACAACCGGAATGGGTATGGAGATCTTCACATGAACTACAAACACGCATTAGCAGTGACGTTATTACTCAGCGCTTCACACGCCCTTGCAGACGGCCACGGCGAAAAACTGTGTCTCGATGCTGGCCCGCAAACTCCTCGCGACATCTCGAACGGCTATGGCCTTAACACGGTGACCTTCCCCGGCGCGCCGGCGAGCACTGAGATGAATCTTTGCAATATCCACTCTCACACGCAGGCAGAGCACCGCGGCCCTGGCTTCAGCATCGCTGTCAACGATGGCAAAGATGGCTTTGCATGTAATGACAGCCGCGACCTGACCAAAGCTGAACTGGCACCAGCTCCCGGCGCCTACAAAGGCGTTAAGCCCGGCGACACTATTGAAGTGCACTGGGTGCATACGAGCTGTGACGCCACACCGGGACCTGGCCTTGGCGCCTGCGTACCCGAGGGCTGCACAGACCCCCTGCTTCGAGTAGAGACGCAGGTATTTCTGGTAGTGAATGACAAGCATGCACTGGACTTTATGGATATGGCCTACCAGGGCAATGTGGTAGATGGCAAACATCAGCCACGCAGCCTCCCGGTGTCTACCGGAACGCCAGTTCAATTTCTGGGGTCAACCACCGGACCTAGCTACACGCAGTCGGCCTGCTCACCTGCCCAGGTCACCTGGAGCGTTAGACCACAATGTGAACGCCTTGATATAAACTCTTTGCATCGCTGGGCAGAGGGCGACAATGTGTTCAAGGAGACCAAGTCTCACGGTGTACGGGAATTGGTTACCGCGCCAGAGCTATTGTCACCGATCAAGTAATCATCCGCGCCGTGATGAGGGCGAACATCAGGACGCGGGGGTGGGTAGCGTAATGCCTCCCCTGTGCAGTTCCTCCCAGGCGCGCTCACCGATCATACCAACACCGGCTTCGTCAGAAAGCTCCGGATTCAATCTTTTCGCCTCATCAAGCGCGCGCTGCGCCTCGTCAGGTCGGTCGAGTTTCGCCTGCGCCACCGCCAGGGCGAGAAAGCCCGCATAGTAGCGTGGGTCGGCCTTGCAGGCGCGCTGGGCGGTGTGAAGGCCACGCTCCGCCTCGCCCATGAACGTCTCTGTAAAACTGAGCACTGAAGTCCAGGGCGCGATACCAGGATCGAGTGGGCTGATCTCGATAGCGTGTCGTAGGTGAGGAATGCCCTCCTCGGTATCCCCCGACATAATGCGGGCAACCCCCATCGCCGCAAACGCCTGCGAGTTCGAGGGGTTGAGTTCGATGGCGCGCTCCAAAATGGTGATACCGCGATCGTACATTCCCAGATCGGACAAGGCGCAGCCGGTATACCCCAGCACTTCGGATGACTCGGGTGCCAGCGCCATCGCCTTCTCGCTAGCCTGTAAAGATTCATCGTAGGCAGCCTCACGATCGGCAGAAACGCGCGTCCAGTAGCCCAGGGCGAGCATCAGTGACAGGTAGCCGTATGCCGGAGCAAACTCCGGATCGATCTCAACGGCTTGGCGCAAGAAACCCACTACCTTGGAAAAACTCTTCCCATTCCAGCCCTCAAATTGCAGCACACCCCTGGCCTGCTGATATAAATCCCACGCGCCCCACTCTGCCGGCGGCCTGGATTGCGCGTATTTCATTTCTGCGCGGGTGAGCTCATTGCCCAGCTTCATAACGATCGCCTGACAAAGCTCATCGTATAGCTCGGCGTACTCTCCAACCTGCCGGTCGTATTTTTCCGCCCAAAGATGCGCGCCTGTAGAGGTTTCCACTAACTGGGCTGTGATACGAAGCCGCTCTCCCTGGCGGTGCAGACTGCCTTCCAACACATAACGAACCCCGAGTTCATCTTTTAACGCACGAACGTCGACACTTTTGTTTTTGTAAGCAAAGGCTGTGTTACGGGCGACCACGGAGTAGTCAGAGAATCGCGCGATCAGGGTTGTCAGGTCTTCGGATAGGGCATTGGCATTCCAGCTGTCTTCTCTCTCGTCAGAAAAGCAATCGAAAGGCAACACAATGAGGCCGGGCCTTGCATCACCCTCGCTGCCCGCCTCCAAGCCCTTTTCAATGGCGGCCCGGGCTTCGGACTCACCTGCAAACCAAAAGAACAGCATCACAGCAGGGAACCCAAAAATGAGCGCGAGAATAAGACCCTGCATAAGCCACGTGGGCCAGTCGAAACTTTCCGCGACGATATCGGCGATTTGTAATAACAGCCAAGCTGCCGCGCCATAGATCACCGCCACCCGATACAGATGTCGTTCTTTCAGCTCTGCCAGCAATTTACTGACTTGCATACGCCGCCCAGTGATTACGACCGCATTTCTTACCGCAGTATAAAAACTCGCCGGGACATTGGATAGACTTTCTGCGGTGAATACCTTCGCAAAGAGATGCCAAACTCCGAATTGCAGGGTTTGAGTGAGCTCGATACCCGTGCGACACTGCTGGTGATACAGGCAGCTTAACAATAACCAGAAGGCACACATGGGCACCGGTGAGAGCACCACGCTAATCTTCGTCGTTCTTACGATTTACTTTTTAACGATTATCGGCCTGGGGCTGTTTTACTCCCGGCGAAACAAATCCACAGAAGACTTTATTCTCGCCAGCCATAGTCTCTCCACGCCGTTTGTCACCGGCTCGGTAGTAGCGACCTGGCTCGGCGGCGCCGTTATCATTGGAGGCGCGACCGAGGCCTATGTGGGCGGCTTCCAGGCTATCGTTTGGGACCCTTGGTCGCCGGTGCTGACCTTACTACTGTATGGTTTTCTCCTCGTCACGATTTATCGCCGCTCCCGCTTTACCACCGACATCGATTTCTATGTCGCCCGCTATGATCAACGTATTGGCATGACGGGCCTGGTCGTCCACCTGCTCAGTTACATCTCCTGGACGTCAGCGCAGTTGCTTTCGCTTGGCGTGGTTATCGCCGCGGTCACAGGAATGGGAACTGTCCCGGCGGCGCTTGTGGGCGCCGCCATTATCCTTGCTATTTCGCTCGCCGGCGGGCTCTGGGCGCTGTCTCGTTCGGATATGCTGGCCTTTATTATCATGACGTTCGTGCTGCTTGCCGTGGTTCCCCATGCGCTAGACGCCGTCGGCGGGCTGGGCGCTTTCATCGACAAGGCGGGTAATCTCGACGGTTCTCCACCCTTCAGCCTGTTCTACACCGACCAGCTCAACCAGGCTGGCGAGGTAACGGGCTTCGCCGGTTATATAGGACTGCTGGGGTTTTTCTATATGATCGCCGCCTGGTTTTCTGTGGCGCTCGGCGACGTGGGTGGCTCTGCCCTCACGGCGCGGGCGCTAGCTGCCAAAGACGAATCGGCGGCCACCCGTGGCTTCGTCTACGGTGGCTTCATCTACTTGATATTGGGCATGATTCCAGTGCTTGTTGGTATGTGCGCCTTCATCCTCAAATCCAACATTCCGGAAGCTGAACTCGACAACATCTTCCCCTGGTTTGTGCAGAATTACCTGCCGGAGTGGATAGCCGTTCTGTTTTTTATCGCAGTGGCGTCCGCGATTGTGAGCACCGCCGGCGATGTCATACTCACCTCTGGCGCTCTGCTCGGCTACACAGCGTTTCGCGCACTGAAACCCGAGGCCAGCGACCGTCAGAGTTTATTTGCGACGCGTGCGGCTATGATTATCTTCACTTTGGCGGGCCTGCTGGTCGCCCTATCCTTGGGGGACCTCTATCGATTACTGGTGTTTGCCGGAGTCATCGGCTTTCCCATTTTGTCGGCTAGCTTTATCTGCGGCGTTCTGTGGAAGAAAGCGAATGTCACGGGGTCACTGGCTTTGATGAGCTCTGGTGCAGCGAGTTGGGTGCTGTTTGGTGTTATCGCCTGGCCCTATGTCGACGGTGAAATTTGGGACGCGATCTATGTCGCGGCAGTACCCGCGTGGATTGTCAGTTTTGTGGTACTGGTGACGGTATCGCTTTACACCGCAAAGTCCACACCGCCCAAGCCGATCACCGATGTCGATGGCAACGATATTTCTGACACAAAGTTGTTTGGCTGGTGATTGATAGAAAGCGGCGCAAATCCTGTTACGCAAAGGCTACCTGATGCAATTAGATTCCGACTTTGTACGCTCGCAGTTCCCGGCCTTCAGCGAGCCCACACTAAAAGGCTGGTCGTTCTTCGAGAATGCCGGCGGCTCTTACGCCTGTAAACAGGTGATCGACCGACTGACGGCGTTTTACACCAAGACCAAGGTCCAACCCTATTACCCCTACCCCGCCTCCATGGAAGCCGGGCGCAAGATGGATGAGGCCTATTCTCGATTATCGGCCTACATGAATGTCGCCGAAGATGAGATTAATTTCGGGCCGTCTACGACGCAGAACATCTACGTGCTGGCACAGGCGCTTCGCCCGCTGTGGCAAGCGGGCGACGAGATCGTCGTTTCCTGCCAGGACCACGAGGCTAACGCTGGCGCCTGGCGCGGTCTCGAACATAGCGGCATTGTCATTCGGGAGTGGCATGTTGACCCAAACACCGGCGCACTGTCTCTTGAGAGCCTGGACGAACTACTGAGCGACAGAACCAAAGTGGTGGCTTTTCCGCATGCATCCAATGTTGTCGCACATATCAATCCTGTGAAAGCCATCGCCGAACGCGCGCACCAGGCCGGCGCAATTGCAGTGGTGGACGGGGTTTCCTACGCCCCCCATGGACTTCCCGATATAGGCGAACTGGGCACCGACATCTATTTGTTCTCGCTCTACAAGACCTGGGGCCCGCATCTGGGACTGATGCATGTGCGTCAATCACTCTTTGAACAGCTCAGCAACCAGTCCCACTTTTTTAACGCCGACAAGCCGCGCAGCAAGATCACACCCGCCGGGCCGGACCATGCGCAAATTGCCGCGTCCGCAGGCATAGCGGACTACCTGGATACGGTGTATGAGCACCATTTTCAGAAAATGGCCGATAGCGCCGAGCGCGGCCGTCAGTTGCACGCGTTGTTCGCTAGCCACGAGCAGGCCTTGTCAAGCCCTGTTCTGGAGTTTCTCAAGCAGCGTGACGATGTGCGCCTCATCGGCCCGGATGATCCGACTATCCGAGCATCCACAGTCACCTTTGTGCCACTAAAGAAAAACACCATGGACGTCGCCGATGCCTTACTCAAAGAGCAGTTGATGGTAGGAACCGGCGACTTCTACGCCGTACGGCCGCTGCAAGAAATGGCTGTTGAACTCGATCCCGGTGCCGTCAGGGTGTCTTTCATCCACTACAACACCATGGCGGAGATAGAACATCTCATCCGCGGCTTAACCCACGCCCTGGATTAAAGCGCGCTGAGTCGAACGGCCTGCTATGATCAATTTATTTGCCTAAGGAGTCCCCCATGAGCTACGCACGCATTGTCGCTGCAGCATCCCTTCTTTTCTGCCAATCGTTAGTTGCAGAAGTCGTCACAAAAGAACTCACCTATAAAGACGGTGACACCGTTATGCATGGCATGGTCGCCTACGACGACTCGTCAGACGCGCCGCGTCCCGGCGTCCTCGTAGTCCACGAATGGTGGGGGCAAAACGAATATCCACGTGATCGGGCGCGCCAGCTGGCTGAACTTGGCTACGTGGCCCTGGCGGTCGATATGTACGGCGAGGGAAAAACCACAGCACATCCCAAACAGGCGGGTGAATTCGCGAGTGCGATCGGCAGCAATATGCCGCTGGCTAAGGCGCGCTTCGAGGCGGCCCTCAGCGCGCTACGCGAGCAGCCTCTGGTTATTGACGACAAGATTGCCGCCATCGGCTACTGCTTTGGCGGCGGTGTGGTACTTAACATGGCGAGAATGAGTGTCGATATCGACGGCGTGGTTAGTTATCACGGGGGCCTCGGCACCAGCAGTCCAGCTGCTCCTGGCGCGGTTACACCACAGGTACTGGTATTTAACGGCGCCGCCGACCCAATGGTGCCCGCCGAGCAAGTAATGGCCTTTGAAAAAGAGATGGAAAGCGCCGGCGCCGACTACGAGCTCGTCAATTACCCCGGCGTCACGCATAGCTTCACAAACCCGGCGGCGGACGCGAAAGCGAAGGAGTTTGGCCTTCCCGTGGCTTATGATGCTGAGGCTGACAAAGACTCCTGGACACGAACCCAGGCCTTTTTCGACGAAATCTTTGCTGATTAGACGACGAAATTGAAAGCGGCCGGCCTGCGCGCAATGAACATGCTAAAACTAGCTACACAGCTGATTGCGCCCGCCTGATTTGGCGCGATAGAGAGCCTCATCAGCGAGTTGGATTAGATTTTCTGGTCGCTGTCCGCTCTGCGGCGTCATGGATGCCACCCCCAGACTAATAGTCAGGTTCTTATGATCGCTGGGCTCGTGCGAAATGCGAAGTGCCTCCACCTGCTTTCGCATTTTTTCAGCGATAGAAACCGCTCCGTCTCGATCAGTGTTTGGCAGCAAGGCCGCCATTTCTTCTCCACCATATCGGGCTACTAGATCGGTTGGCCGCTTAACCGCCGCAGACATCGCATTGGCCACTTTTTGCAGCGCGACATCGCCCTGCACATGCCCGTAGTTATCGTTATAGGCCTTAAATTGGTCGACATCGACAAGCACGAGCGACAATGGCTGGCCGCTACGAACATGATCAGACAGCGCTTCCGAAAGCCTTTCGTCGAAATGGCGGCGATTGGCCAGCTTCGTCAATCCGTCTATCCGGGCCATCTCGTCTAGCTTCGCGTTCGCAGTTTCGAGCTCTGCAGTGCGCTCAGCAACGCGCTGCTCCAATTCCTGTGCATGTAAATCGAGCCGCTCATGGGCAAGCGAAAGCTCCCGCGTGCGTACCTCAAGAGTGTGCATCGCATAACCGGAGCGCTTGGCGAGGAGAAAACCCTGCGTGAACAATACCGCCAGAAACCCAAGCGGCAACAAATAGTGGTTGTCACCATGTACGTAGAGGCCCAGGAACTGCGGAAACACCGTATTGAACACGTCATACAAAATGAAAAGCACCACCACGGCAATGCTCAAGCCGTAGAGCCTAGCCCCGTAGCGTTGTTCTCGTACCGCTCGTACCACGACAAACATGGTGCAAAACACACAAACTACAACTAGCGCGTGGAACATCCACAGCACGCTAGTATACCAAGCCACGGGCGCAGTCCGCACGAGCAACAAATACAGTAACAGCGGTGCCTCTAAAAACCACAGCAACCGCCGTGGATAGTCATCCGGGAAGACTACCGCAACAAACAAGACGCTGAGCCCAACGAGCAGAATCATCGACTGGTACTCAATACAGAGTTGCCACTCATAGGCTAGATCAGGGAAAAGCTGCAGCACATACATCTCGTTGATAAACAGCGTGCGCACAGCCAGCGCCAAGCCCAGCAAACCGAACACCAGGAAAGACACATCTTCGCGTCGAAGCGACCAGATCATCAGGTGATACAAACCCAGCAACAAAGCTGCTGTGGCGAGAAACATGGCGATATCGAGATTGCGCAGAAACTGATCCTGCAAGGCATCATAGGGGCCGAGCAATATCGTGTCCCAGAGCCCACCGCGCGCATGCTCGAAATTGGATGCTGCAACGACCAAATGCAGCGCCTGCACATTGTCGGGTAAACGAACGACCTGCGGCCGGTATGCTGGACTGGTGTCCGCAGCAGTAAGGCCCGCCTCTCCGACTGAACTTACCAGAACACCATTGGCGTAGAGCTGATAAGCACTGGATATTGTTCTGAAAGACACGCCTAGACTGGGCGTGTCCGGCGGCAGCAAGACCTCCAACCGGTAGCTGCCTATACCAAAGCCGGCATGTCCTTGACCGCGAATATCCCCGTTCCAGACGTGCGGGACACTGACCACTTGCGCCGTCGCCGCGGAGGTAGGGTCTGCTAACAGCTGGTTGGGATAAAACTCCCATTCACCACTTAAGGGCACCAAACCTGGCTGCTTAAAGTCCCATTGTCGAAGATCGAGTAAGCCCGCGATTGGGGCGGCCGGAGTATCAGATGCCGAAACCCTGGCCTGCATTGTCGAAAAAAACAACAGGCACGCACAGATCATGAACATGAGCACCCTTGTCGGTCGTCGACCTGGAGCAGACAATCGCATTCCCCCTTACCGAAATTTACTTCCGGATGAGACGATTCTAACAAGCAAGTACAGCTTAAGTTGAGTCCCCAAAGTGACAGCCGCAATATTTTTCACCGATAGGGAATATTCGTAATGCCTGACCCGTAGACCTCATAATCCATCAGGAGGTCAAACATGGCACAGAACATGCGAACAATGGCCAGCTCACGGCTCATGAGGCGCGGAACTCTCAGCCTGATTGCGGCGATCGCCGTACTATTCTGCTCAACACTCCACGCGCAAAATGCTTCGGATTCCACCATCGCCGTGCAACGCATGTATGTGGCCTACTACGGGCGCCCTGCAGATCCCGATGGCCTCGGCTTCTGGGTCGATCAGCTCCAGCAGAGCAATGGCGACCTGGCACAGATTATCGACGCATTCGGTAATTCAGCAGAATACAATGATCGCCTCGGCACCTTTGAGGCCGCAACGCTGGTCAATACCATCTACCAGCAAGCCTTTGATCGTGATGCCGATGAAGAAGGGCTCGCCTTCTACAGTAGTCAGCTCAGCGCAGGCACCATGACCCCGGCCAGCATCGCCCTGAACGTACTGGACGGGGTGCGCGCGGGCAGCCAGGACTACGCAGTGGTACAGAGCAAGCTGCGCATAGCCGATGAATTTACCGAGCGAGCCTCAGCCGACAATTGGCGCTACGATTCCAGCAATCTGGATGAGGCACGGCTGCTAATTTCGCTGCTGGATGGCAGCACAAAAACCGAAAGCGCAATACGCGGGCAGATCGCCCTATTCTCTGGGTCTGAACCCGCTCAGAGTCAACTCAGCCAGCGGCAACTCGCATCACGATTTCTCTCTCAGGCCACGCTGGGCGCAGATTATGAAACGATTTCAGAGGTCGCCAACCAGGGCCAATCAGCCTGGCTGGAGGCTCAATTCCAGACACGCCCCAGCTACCTACTCACCGTCGTCAATACACTGTTTGAGGATATCTTCGAACCTGCTGAGCAAGAGCTTGAAGAAAAACTCGAGGGTGTGCCTGACGAAGACATCACCGACGATGATTTAATCATTGAGGACTGTTTCGAACTGAATGGCCAGGAGGTCTGTGGCGAGCTAGAACCGTATTACATTTCCTTCCTTAAAGACGCCGCCTACTTCACCCAAGTCATCAACGGCAATGACCTCCTGCGGCATCGAATCGCCACAGCTCTAACTGAAATTTTTGTGGTCAATCGCATTCCCGATGAGTTGGAGGATGAACCCTTCTTGCTCGCCAGCTACTACGACATGCTCATGCGCAACAGCTTTGGGAACTTTCGCGACCTGCTATATGACGTATCCCTGCACCCGGCTATGGGCATCTTCCTGAGCCATGCGAACAACGAGAAATCGGACCCGAGCATAGGCCGTTTCCCTGACGAAAATTACGCCCGAGAGGTCATGCAACTCTTCAGTATCGGGCTGCACATGCTTAACAGCGATGGCTCACTGATTCTCGATGAGCAGGGACAACCGATTCCCACTTACGACAACGATGATATCCGCGAGTACGCCAAAATTTTCACCGGCCTGACGTTTGGCGGCCCCGCGCCATTGTTCTATTCAGGCAATCCAGAAGATATCGAAGAGCTGGAACTGGAGCGAGAGATCGACTGGACGCTGCCGATGGTAATGTTTGATGAATTCCACGAGCCAGGCGAGAAGCGACTCTTGCGTGGGGTCAACGTGCCGGCCGGTCAGAGCGGGCTCGAAGACGTCGACGTCGCGGTCGACAGTTTGTTCAACCACCCCAACGTGGGACCGTTTATAGGTAAGCAGCTTATCCAGCGGCTAGTGACATCGAACCCCAGCCCCGCCTATGTCGCGCGCGTTGCTGCCGCGTTCGATGGGCAAAATGGCAACCCAAGAGGCGATATGAAGGCTGTCATTCGCGCCATCTTGCTGGACGAAGAAGCGCGCACACCGCCTGACCTGGCATCGAGCACCGCCGGACGTCTTCGCGAGCCCATGTTACGTCATCTGCACCTGGTACGGGCATTCAACGTGAATTCTGATACGGGTTACCTGCTCCATACACCCTATGTGGGAGAGGAGATAGGCCAGTTCATATTCAATGCGCCCAGCGTGTTCAATTTTTTCCAGCCCACCTACGCGCCGAATGGTCCTGTGAAGGATGCAGGCCTGGTGGCGCCAGAGTTCCAGATCACCACCACAACCACCATAGTGGGTCTCACCAATCAGGTGGATGTCATGCTATTTGACGAATACTTCCTAGACATCGAGGAGTTCGAACTGTTCGGCGAAGCCCGAGCGGATTTTAGTGACGAGGTTGCTCTGGCCACGAATATCGATGCGCTTCTCGACCGGCTCGACCTGATACTCACCTACGGCACACTCACCGATGAGACCCGTGAGGCTGTAAAAAACGCTGTCGCAGAAATAGACGCGGACGACCCCTGGGAACGCGTCTATCGTGCCATTTATTTAATTGCCACCAGCCCCGATTACGCGATAGCGATATAAGGAGAACTCGATTAATCGTAGAGACTTTATCCGTCATTCCGCTGGCTCTCTCACCACAGCGACGCTGGTGGGTGGGCTGGGCCAACTCGCCGCCGCAACGGCGAGCGCACAGTCCGATGATTACAAGGCCCTGGTGTGCATATTGCTGGCCGGTGGAGCGGACTCTTTCAACATGCTGGCCCCCTATGGCAACAGTGAGTACAACGAATACAAGACGATTCGCTCAGACCTCGCTTTGCAGCAAAACACCCTGCTACCTCTCAACGGGAATGCACCCGGTGGCAAGAAACTGGCCCATCACGCGGCGATGCCGGAGTTACAGGCGCTATATAACGCTGGCGAACTGGCCTGGGTGACTAATGTGGGACCACTGGTGGAACCCACTAGCACCGATGCGCTGGCCAGCGGGGCAGCAAAGCTACCGCTTGGGCTGTATTCCCATTCTGACCAGATCGCACATTGGCAAACCGCCACCCCGGACGCGCGCTCGGCAACCGGCTGGGGCGGCCGCATGGCCGATCTCCTGGACGCCAATAACAATAATCCCAATATTTCGATGAGCATTTCGCTGTCGGGCACCAATCTGTATCAGTCGGGGGTGTCCAGTCAGCAGTACAGCGTTACCCCAACAGGTAACGGCACCTCACTGGTGTATGGCTTATCCGGCGAAGACATCAGTGAAGACCGGGCCGCCGCCATGCAGACGATTTTCAACCAGCCGTATCGCAACATACTCAGGCAGACCTACCGCAACGTATTCAACCGGGCACTGGCCGCCAATCAACAGTTTGGCGACGCTATCGACGCGGTACCGGGATTCAGTGTGGCATTTGGCAGCGATGAATTCAGCGCATCTATGGCCATGATCGCGAAAACCATCGCCGCGCGGCAAACGCTGGGCATGCAGCGCCAGTCATTCATCGTGGTCTATGGCGGCTGGGATCATCACGACGAACTGATCAATACCCAGGCAGCCATGCTCGCGCCGCTTAGCCAGGGTCTTGCCAGTTTCCACTCAGCCATTAACGAGCTTGGCATTGGCAATCAGGTGACCACCTTCACCACCTCAGATTTTGCCCGTACATTATCGTCCAACGGACGCGGCTCCGATCACGGCTGGGGAGGCAATGCCATGGTGATCGGCGGCGCAGTTAAAGGCGGAGAGATCTACGGTGATTACCCGTCTCTGGCGCTGGGTAATCCACTGGATACGGGACGCGGCGTGCTCATGCCCACGCTGTCCACAGACGTCTACTTCGCTGAGCTGGCTCGCTGGTTCGGTATTCGAGACAGCGAGTTACCGCTGATTCTGCCAAACCTGGATCGATTCTATAGCCCCAGCAGCGGCACTCAGCCGATTGGATTCATGAGCTAGCAAAGTGTGGATATGATCGAGAGTGCAGAACGCACTCAGGGCAGCGGAAAGCCCGCGTTGCGTGCTTCAATTTCTTGCAACAGCAGAACACCCTGAGCCTCGGCTAACTTTTTCTTCAGTTTCTTCCGTTGCTTCTTCAGCTTAGCCTTCCTTTCCTCGTCGAGGCCGCCCTCATCCAGCTCCAGGTTTACTTCGTCGAGTCGCGCATCAAAATCCGCCACCACCGCTCTCTGGTCGAAAACGCCCTTACCAGCACGATAGGCGGCGAGGAAGTCACTCTGGAGGGCAGGCGGGCAACTATTCTCATAAAAGTCCCCAGCTATTCCCACCTCCCAACCGTGGATCGAAGTGCAGTACTCCTTAATACCTTGCTCCCAACCGGCGCGATAGGCCTCTAGATCCGGCGTGATACCGTATTCAGCACACGCTTTAGTATGCTCATTGATCAACTCATGGGGATGCCCCTGTAGCGCATCGTCCTCACCTCTGATGGTCCAATTGGCTGCCTGGCATTCAGCCTCAGACATCGACGCACAACCCTGAATCAGCAGCACAAATGGCAGCAAGACGCGTAAAAAATGCGTCCGATTGCGATACTGAAAAGCTTTCATGTCCAACTCCGCTTGACGAATTAACACAGCATTAATGTTACGTTACATGATACCTTCATATTCCGATATGCCACTGGGTTGCATAGTGGTTGTTCCACTGGACGAGTTAGACGCAACCGGATGAAACTGAAAAACTGCCACAACGTATCTGACCTCAGGAAGCTGGCGAAGAGCCGCTTGCCGGGGCCCATTTTTCATTACATCGACGGCGCCGCCGAGGACGAACAAACCTATCGTCGCAATACCGCAGCCTACGGAGACTGCGATCTAGTTCCGAATGTGCTGGTGGATGTCGAGAACGTGGACATGTCTGTCGAAGTCATGGGCCAGAAGTTGGATATGCCCCTGTACTGCGCACCGACCGCTTTGCAGCGGCTATTCCACCACGAGGGTGAACGGGCGGTCGCCAAGGCTGCTGCTGCCCACGGCACAATGTTTGGCGTGTCATCGCTGGCCACGGTCACGGTGGAAGAAATTGCGGAGATCACCTCAACACCAAAACTGTTTCAGTTTTACTTCCACAAAGATCGCGGCCTGAACGACGCTCTACTGGAACGCGCAAGGGCAGCAAACTTCAACGTGCTGGCACTAACGGTCGACACCATCACCGGCGGCAATCGCGAGCGCGACCTGTACACTGGTTTCACGTCCCCTCCCCGCCTTACGCCGCAGTCGCTCCTCAGCTTCGCGACCCATCCGGCCTGGGCGCTCAACTTCTTTCTGCGGGACAAGTTCGATATGCCGCATTTATCCGGACACGTGGCAGAGGGCACTAATGTCGCCGTTTCTGTAGGCGAGTACTTTTCGACCATGCTCGATCAGTCGATGAACTGGAAAGACGCCGAAAAACTCTGCGCACAGTGGAATGGTCAATTCGCCCTCAAAGGCATCATGAGTGTTGACGATGCCAAACGCGCCGTGGATATAGGCTGCACAGGCATTATGGTCTCCAACCATGGCGGCAGGCAGCTCGATGGTTCTCGCTCACCCTTCGATCAACTTGCTGAGATTTGCGATGCCGTCGGCGACCAGATCGATGTCATCTGTGAAGGAGGAATTCAACGGGGCACACATATCCTTAAGGCCCTATCGGTGGGCGCTAAGGCGTGCTCGGGAGGTCGATTTTATCTCTATGCGCTAGCCGGCGCCGGACAAGCTGGCGTCGAACGTGCGTTGGGCATCATGCGCGATGAGCTCGAAAGGGATATGAAACTGATGGGCGTGACGAAGCTCGATCAGCTGAGCAGGGAAAACCTTCGCTTCAGGCGTTATTAGTATCGCTCCAGACGAGATTTCGCTTGCGCATGAGCGACAATCCGTGGGCCTGATCATAGTAGGCGGCCTCATTCACAAAGGCCACATGCACGGCCTCGGGATAATCAAAAGGCACGGTTTCGCCATTGGTGAGAATAAATATCGGCTCGCCGGGCGATAATTTGTGGTAATCCCGGTCCTGTAACTCGGGGTGGATCATGCCGCAGATCTCACCGTTAACATCGCGAGGCAGGTGCAGCTTTTCGATAAATTGATACACCTCGGCTTCGCGTTCTGCGGGCAAAACGATTTCGTCCTGGCAGTATGCATCGATAAAGTCGAGGGCGTATGACAACGCCATGCGAGTTTGCTCAAATACCTCCCAACGCAACAGCCCCTGAGCGACAGGCCCTACTTCGATGAGTAAGCCGTGATCCGCTATTGAACACAGAAATGGATCAGCATCTGACGCGTTATCTTCGTAAAAAATCACCGAATCGGGCATTCGCTGCTGCACATAGAGCGCCATATCCAGTGCGAGTGGATCATGCTGCTGCACCACCAGGGTGACGCCCATATTGGCAGTGGTCGTGTGCAGATCAATAATCCAATCGGTTTGGCTTGCTTTTCCCTTGGGACCGAACAGTGCGTTGATTTCCTGTGCACGGCGCTGCTCCAGATTCTGAGCCTCACCCTGAAGGATATCGCCGCTAAAACAACGATTCAGATCCTGCTCAAGGTAGCGACAATTGCGAGCGATGGCGGTTTCATTGCCCAGGAAGGTTTCCGCCGTGAAACTTCTGCGTTCCAATTCCTCTGGACTGGACTGAAAACGCCGAATCAGCTGCACCCCGGTAATTTCGTTACCGTGGGTGCCGCCAACCACCAGCACACGTTTCAATCCCGTCATGTCCAACTCCTCAGCCATACCACTCAAGCAAAGCGCTGATGCAAGGGTGCAATAAAGTCGGCAAAACTACCACTTTCATTTCGCTAATTAGCCTCCTCTTATGAGACCGTGATGGTATACTGCCGCGCTTTCATCCATGCAGCCTTTTGTAAGGGCCGCCACTGAACAGAGAGATATCATGCCTCAAGTTACCCTGCCTGACGGTTCTTCCCGTCAATTCGAAAACCCCATCAGTGTTTATGACGTCGCCGCGGATATTGGCGCTGGCCTGGCGAAGGCCGCTCTAGCCGGCAAAGTCGATGGCCAGATGGTCGACACCTCGTACCTAATCGAAAACGATGCCGAGCTCGCGATCATTACCACCAAAAGCGAGGAAGCGCTGGAGCTCATTCGACACGATGCAGCGCACGTTATGGCGCAGGCAGTGCAGGAACTGTATCCCGGCACGCAAGTCACTATCGGGCCGGCCATTGAGGATGGCTTCTACTACGATTTTGCGCGGGAGGAGCCGTTCTCCCCTGAAGACTTGCAGAAAATCGAAGATCGCATGCGGGAAATCGTCGGGCGCGACTTGCCCATCGAGCGCGAAGTATGGGATCGGGATCAGGCGGTAGCGACGTTCCGCGAAATCGGTGAGGACTACAAGGTCCAGATCATCGAAGACATCATCCCGGAAGGCGAAGAAGTCTCGGTTTACCGCCAAGGTGACTGGTTCGATGTGTGCCGCGGCCCCCATCTGCCCAGCACCGGTAAGCTGCCCAAGGCATTTAAGCTCACCAAGCTTGCAGGCGCCTATTGGCGCGGCGACTCCAACAACGAAATGTTGCAGCGCATCTACGGCACCGCCTGGCGAGACAAGAAAGAACTCAAAGCGTATTTACACCGGCTGGAAGAAGCGCAAAAGCGCGATCATCGCAAGCTCGGGCGTCAGCTCGACCTGTTTCATTTCAGCGATAACGCACCCGGTTCCGTTTTCTGGCACCCCAAGGGCTGGTCTCTATTCCTTGAACTGCTCGCCTATATGCGTCAACGCCAGGAAGATGCCGGCTATGTGGAGGTAAATACTCCGGATGTGATGGATCGCAGCCTGTGGCAGACCTCAGGGCACTGGTTCAACTACGGCGAACACATGTATACCACCGAAACCGAAGATGGTGGTGTCTACGCGTTGAAGCCCATGAACTGTCCGGGCTCGGCATCCATGTTTGCCCAGGGGCTCAAGAGCTACCGCGATTTGCCGTTACGCATGGCGGAGTTTGGCAAGGTCCACCGCTACGAGCCATCGGGCTCGCTCTTGGGCCTGATGCGAGTACGGCACTTTACTCAGGATGATGCGCATATTTACTGCACCGAAGATCAGATGGAGCAGGAGTGCATCGACGTCGTTGCGCTCGTGCTAGACATCTACAAAGATTTTGGCTTCGACGACGTGGTGATCAAACTGTCTACCCGTCCCGAAAAGCGCATTGGCAGCGACGAGATCTGGGACAAGCTCGAAGGGGCGCTCAGTAACGCACTGGACGTGATGGGCTTAGACTACATCCTCTTCCCGGGCGAAGGTGCCTTCTACGGACCCAAACTCGAATTCGTGCTGCGCGACGCGATTGGGCGTGACTGGCAGTGTGGCACGCTGCAAGTCGACATGAATCTGCCGGAACGCTTCGATATCAGCTACGTGGATGAGAGCGGCGACCGTGGCAAGCGTCCGGTCATGCTACATCGGGCGCTATTTGGCTCCCTGGAGCGCTTTATCGGTATTCTGATCGAGCACTACGAAGGCAAATTCCCAGTGTGGCTGGCACCGGTGCAGGCCGTGGTGATCAACATCACCGATAAGCAGGACGGCTACGTCAGCGAGGTTGAGCAGCGCTTAAAAGGCGCTGGCGTCAGGGTGATCTCCGATTTGCGCAATGAGAAAGTCGGCTTCAAGATTCGGGAACATACCCTACAGGCCGTACCCTATCTGCTGGTAGTTGGCGACAGAGAGATGGCGAACGGCGAGGTTGCGGTGCGCACCCAGAGCGGCGAAGACCTTGGTGTCATGTCGATCGATGACTTTGCTGCTCACGTGCAGCGTGACACTGACGCTCGCGGTATCGTGGATCTGACTTCCGAAGTCGCCTAATAAACCTTGTAAGCAAGCCGCCATTGAACCTGGCGGCTCTTTTTAGTTGGTCGGCGGAATCCAGGTCAGCGAGGAATGATGCAGCGAGATTAAGACCCGTCCGCCAAACTTATGATAGGCGAATGTGTAGTCAGCGCGGGTTGCATCCCCCTGCTCATTGACGAAAGTGTAATGACCCATGTCTTTATAGCCCAGGCCGCCGGCCTTCAGAATTGGGCCGACTGCGCTTTGAAAATCCACACGCTTCCAGTTGTTGAACAGAAAGCCGCCATCGTGCGGATATTCAGGATTGCCGCCGATAAAGTATGAGCGCGCGCCCTCTTCGTCCAGGCGAATCTCGTCGGCTAAGGTTGGTTTGAACAGCACAGGTTCGTCCGGTGAACCGAAATCGTAAAGGTCGAGCAATGTCTCAACGTCTTGATCTACAACTGCTTTGGCCCATGCACGCTGTGCCGCGATGACTTCGGCCTTTGTCATCTGTTCAAATTCTCTCATTACTTTCCCCCGTTGAATCTCCTCAGCCCCCAGAGCTCACCCGTTTCAGCCGGCAATGCCAAAGGCGCCCTTCCCCACACCTTCAAACGCCTTCACGACAACCTTGGCTGAGGTGTCCTGCGCGACCTGGTGCGCCAGATAGATGGCAATGTTCTCCACCGTACTGACATGGGGCACAACAAACACTTGTGCAGAAGGCAAGCTAATCGCGAACTCGCCTTGGGCCGCAGAGTATGCCAGTCGAAAGTGCGCAATGCCATTGTGTTTAAACTCTTCCAGAATATGACTATCTGTGGCGATGTAGCTGTCTGCCAACTGCCCTGCCCATTGTGCCTCCAGCGCGCTATCGCGTTCCCCGTCCAACTCAATCTCGATTCGCGAACGATGGCCGTGAGCAATGCGCTGACATTGGCCCTGATGCTTCTGCAAGCCGTGGGTGTAGTGGAAATAGGCACCGTCGATGGCCTCCGGACGCAAATGAACCCGTACATCGCGAACATTATCCGGAAGTATACTTTTTAGCTGGGTCTGCAAATCTTCAGCAATCTGAACCGCATCGACGGAATCTGCCGCCAGCAGCAACACCGCATCTCTCGGGGATTCGTGCCGTATGACCGCCCCCGACTCTAGCTCGAAGTCGACGGACAATTGCTCGCCAGCGATGCGCGTGCTGCATCCCAATGACGCGGCTGGCACTAGCAGGCGATGGTCGGCCTGCGCATCGATGAAGTGCTTGATCTGCTTTTTGACATCGCCGAAGTCAAAAACCATGCCCTGCTCATCGAGTTCACCGGTTAACTCAATATCCACGATCCAGGACTCTCCCACCACGCCGCGCTCTCGATCGAGGAACGAGAAATCCATCACTGTGAGATTTTCTACAAATAACTTGGCCAAGCTACGCCTCAAGCACACTCTATGTTTGCGACCGATCAGGTGGGCTACTCAGTGAGTAAACAGAGTGAGCCAGCTGGTCGGCAATGCCGTACATTACTACAGCCAAGGGTCGCTAGCACGCCTGGCACGGTGCGATGAGCGCCGGTCGACGCGCCCGCAGGCCACGTAATTCCTAATAACCCCACATTTCGGGTGCTTTTTGCGGCATTCAAATTAGTGTATTATTCTCCGTCCAAATTAACTCACCGTTCACTCCCCTTTAACGACTACGTGGAAAATTGAATGTATGCCACGGTCTTTAAGCACGCGCTGCTTATCAGTGATGGCGAAATGACTGAGGCAGGCATGGGAGCGGCGTGGAAGAGAGACTCGACCGATAATCGATATGTATAGATTTGATACGCTGCCAGATGTCGCCAGCGACACACTTCAAGACCGCTCACTGCCGCTGCAGTGGGTAGGCATGGAGCAAATAGACGTTCCTGTTAACCTCGCTCTTGAAGGCGACTTTACGCAGCGCCTGGTAGCAAAAGCGAATATCTACGTCAGCCTGGATGATGCTTCCGCGAAAGGCATTCACATGTCTCGCCTGCACACCATTCTGAACACGCTGGGCAATGAGAACTGCGATAAAGAAACGCTGGATCGACTGCTGAGCGAGTGTGTGGAATCTCAATCAGGCATCAGCAACAGCGCAAAAATTGAGCTTGAATTTGACCTGTTACTCGAAAAGCCAGCGCTGCTCAGCGATGAGTTCGGCTATCAAGCCTACAAGATGTCGATTCAGGGCAGCGTCAGTGGCGACAAGCGCTCCTACGCCATGCAAGTCACCATTCCCTACTCGAGCACCTGCCCCTGTTCGGCCTCACTGGCCAGACAGCTCTACGCCAATGCGGTCCACGACAGGTTCCCCGCGGATCAGATCGACAAAGCCTCGCTGCTGCGCTGGATACAGTCCGAGCAAGGCAGCGTCGCGACGCCGCATGCGCAGCGCTCTTATGCAGAGATCAGTCTCAAAACCGATGACAACCCCTGGCCGACTTTCCCCGAGTTAATCCGCAAGCTGGAAACGGTAATCGGAACTCCTGTGCAAACGGCAGTGAAGCGCATCGACGAACAGGAGTTTGCGAGACTCAATGCCGAGAATCTTATGTTCTGCGAAGATGCAGCAAGGAACATCAAGAATCATCTGGAGCAAATGCCGCACGTCACGGACTACTGGCTAAAGGTAGAACACCAGGAGAGCCTTCACGCTCATAACGCGGTCGTTATTGATCGCAAAGGCTGATGCTCTGCCCGCGATTACTGCAGATAGCGATCGCGCAATAGAGTCAGTTCCTCATCGCTGAGCCCAAGCCCCTCGCGCAGGTAGGCGTCGACTGAGCCGTAGTTTTTTTCGATACCTTGATAGAACGCTTCGAGGTAAGCCGGGCGGACTCCCAGCGTTGGCCATACCGCGGCGGGACTCATTTGTGTGCCTCGCGATGCATTGATCTGCGCCGCAATCTTGACGGAGCCTTCGTCTGCATTTTTCTGCAGATTACTCATGTAAAAGTCCGCCTCAATGTCGGCCTGACGCACGCCAAGGGCGTGCAGTACCAGCAGCGTCGACACACCGGTTCGGTCCTTGCCGCCTGAGCAGTGATAGAGCACCGCCTGATCATCGGGCTGGGCCAGCAGCACATCAAACAACTCTCGCAATTCCTTCTCGTATTCAGCCGGTATGTCTGCAAATGCATCGAGAAATAGCTGATCAGTTTGCGCCTGCGTTGCAATACCGCTCTTGATATTGATTCGCATCTGATCGATTTCGTCGCTCTCCTTCTCCATCAACGGAAAGTTGTATCGGGTCGGGGCGCGCTCCCCCGTCCACACAGCCGGGTGTGCGGCTTCATGTGTTGTCCGCAAATCCACTATCGAGGTAACGCCGATGTCCTCCAGCACCGCTTTCCCATCCGCGTCGATCTCGTCTATCTCGCCAGAGCGAATCAGCTGCCCCTTACGCACCGTGCGCCCGCCTTCCGTGCGAAGACCGCCCAGATCACGGGTGTTCTGTACACCCTCGAGTGAAATCGCCCGCTCTTCTGCAGACCGGGCGTTCATGGTCGCAATGAGCAGCGCCATCGCCAGCACTGCGCCGATCTGTGCCAGCATCCTTCTATCAAAGCTCATCATGTCTCCTCTGCACTATATATTTGCCGCTTAAGGCTGCCAGGAGTCAAAGTTATTCAAGAGCTCCTTGGTCTCAGGCCGCAGGTTTGATATGCCCCCATAAGGCCTGTCCTTACCAAGAGGCAGGTGCGGATATTTCTTAATAGAAATCATATGGCGATAGATCATGTCCTGAAAGGAACCCCCAGACCATAAGGCGTTGCCTACATGCGCATCCTTTTCGCGGGGATCGCGATAGAGATCGTATACCGCAGCCACCGCGGCAGGCTGGCCCGGTGCGGGCACATGTAATTTGAACTGCTGCTTGACGATCGCGCGCAGCGTCACGCCTTCGTAGATATACACAAAATCCCGGCGCCCATGGCCCTCCCCATTCAGTAAAAGTGAAGTCTGATCCAGGCCATCAATGATGCGGTCACGGGGGATGTGTTGCTTCGCCTGGGCGATACCGGCCAGCGTGGTGTGCAGATCGGCCACGTGAACGATATCGGAAGACGCACTGCCAGACTCAATGACACCGGGCCAGCGCACAAACGCATCAACCCTCACACCGCCTTCCAGAAAATCGGTTTTACCGCCGCGATAAATGAGCTGGTTAAGCCCAGTAGTGGTCGATGAAAACTGACGCATAATGCCGTTATCAGCCATGAACACCACCACGGTGTTATCGGCAACTGTAAATACCCCAAACAGCTAACCACCCATTCATAGAAAAATTAAGCCACTTCTCGGTATTGAACGGGTGTCATATCGTTCAATCCATCATGGGGTCGTTCATGGTTATACAACACGATCCAGTCATCCGTGATCTCTCGAACTTCCTGCAATGTCTCGAACAGATATAAGTCCAATACTTCCTCTCGATACGTGCGATTAAAACGTTCGATAAATCCATTTTGGTAAGGCTTGCCGGGCTTGATGAAATCGATCTGAATTCCATGCGCTTGCGCCCATTCAGCCAACGCCCCTGATGTAAATTCAGGGCCATTATCAACCCTGATAATAGCGGGATAGCCTCGCCAGGCTGCAATACGATCTAATGTATGTATCACTCGCTCCGTAGTAATGCCCGAATTGATATCTATCGCTAACACTTCTCGATTGAAATCATCAACCACATTGAACGTGCGAAACCGATGACCGTGACGCAAGGTATCGCTCATAAAATCCATCGACCAACAGATATTGGCTGATCTAGGAACGCGCAATGGCAACGGATTCCTATTCGGTATCCTGCGTTTTACTTTACGCCGTATATTCAGTTTTAACTCCATATAAACACGGTAAATCCGTTTGTGATTCCAACGTTTACCCAACGCTCTGAGCCGCTTACACAGCTTTGGAAAACCCCAGCGAGGGTGCTTCTCAACCAAGGCCAGCAACGCATCAATCAGCTCACTATCATCTACTCGCTTGGGCGTGTAGTAATACGCCGTGCGACTTAGCGCGGCTGCACCACAGGCCGCTCGAATGCTGACAGGGTAATCCTTGCGCAAACGATCAACCCACTGCCGACGATGGACTGGCCCTAAAGCTTTTTTATGATCTCTTCCTGCATCTGACTCTTCAGGCTGAGATCGGCATACATCTGCTTGAGCTTGCGGTTCTCTTCTTCAAGTTCCTTGAGCCGCCGTACATCGGAGGCTTCCATTCCACCGTACTTAGAGCGCCACTTGTAAAAGGTGCTGAGTCCAATGCCATGCTCTCGACATATGTCCGGAACCGGCACTCCGCTTTCTGCTTGTTTGAGAAACGCCACAATCTGCGTTTCGCTGAACTTCGATTTGCGCATATGTAAAAACTCCTATCACGTTAGTTTATAGAAATTTCTACGTATGAGTGGCGCTATTTTACGGGGTACTTACACAACGCCCTGCGCTTGCAATTCGGCCAAGATTTCACCAAGCCAACGGTCTATCACCTCCAGTTTTTCGGCCATTGTGCCGCCATTCAGCGACGTATTTTGCTCCTGATCGTGTACAAAATTGATCGGCCAAAGGGGCCAGTAGTTAATGAAAAATGGCTCGTCTTCCTGAGAGAGCGTCCTGATCTGTTCAATCGCCTGACGCTGATAACGTTTGTTCATCTCAGCGTAGTGCTTAATCGTCCATTCCTCGCCGGCCTTGAGGTCGACCTCCCGCGCCTTGCCTCCCTTGCGCGCCTCCACCCCGGTAACCAGTCCGTAGGGCCGAAAGTTCCTGTCCAGTTCCAGCACATCACTCTGCGTCGAGCGGTGCCAGCCATTAAGACTGGTGGCGGTCGCCGCCTCACGATTCATGAGTGCCAGTTGCACCTGCTGGTGGATGGGAAAAGCCGCGTAATCAAAGCCCTGGTTATGCGGGTAGGCCTCTTCAATGTCGCCCAGATGCCATTTACCCACATGTGAAGTGTTGTATCCGGCTTTAGATAGCACCTCCGCAATGGTGACCTCTTCCCTGGCCATGCCCTCCCCGACCAGCGCCACCTTGGTTTCCTTCAGCCCGGTGCGCACCGGGTGTCGACCAGTCATAAACGCGGTTCGCGTGGGCGTGCAGGAAGGCTCGGTGTACATACGCGTAAGAGTCATTCCATCACGGGCAAACTGATTGATATTGGGTGTGCGGATGCCCATGACGTGGTTCATGGTGCGATTACCCATCTGCCCGAAGCTGATGTCATCAATCAGGATATAAAGAACATTCGGGCGCTTGCCGTCGTTTTGCTTCCTGACCTCAGCCAACCTGGCCTCAATCGTAGCATCTTCCTTCGCCCACTGTGCGCCGTGCTGCCGCTCGACAAAGTAATACTCACCGTCGTGCACAATGTCTTTGGCGCTCGTGAATCCTGCTCCCAGCGCCGCCAGCGCAAGCAGCGCTCTAACTGCTGTTTTTCTCATTACCGTATCCGCCTGTTTCGTGGATGTCTTCACCCATAGTGAGGCTGGATGCTCGCCTCGAATATCACTTTTGCGACATAATGAGCCGCATGCCGAATGTGGATACCGCAGACAATTTCTTATCCGAACCAACCACAGAATTGGTGTACGCAACGCTGCGCGCATCGGATGCTGTGGACTTCAACCGCCAGATGTCCAGTGTGGGCTGGGACCTGGAGTTTTTGTCGCTGGAACAGAAGCCCTCTCCTTTGACACTCTCCGCCGCGCGAACGGAGAATTTTGCAATCCAAAGAGCCTTCTTCGAAGGACGTTTACACCAGATGGGCGCGTCACCACGGGGCTTTCTGACTATTGGCCTGCAAACCCAGTGCAACAATCGATTGAAGTTTGGAAACCGGGACTGTGGCCCGGATGACCTACTGAACTTCAATAGCGATGTCGGTCTGGATGCTGTAACAGAACGCGGCCATCATGCATTCACTATTTCGATCTCGCAGGAAAAACTCGAAAGCTGCATCGATGTGCAGGAACTACGCGGTGCGCAGGTAAAGGATTTTCGCTACAACCCCAGCACCAGCGTACACCCGCAGGCGCATTTAGATTTGCAGCAAGCAATAGGGAATCTGCTGCAACTCGCCCAGACGGGTGACGAGAAGACGTTTATAAGTCTGGAGGCAGATGTTACCGGTTTGTTTCTAGACACCTGGTTTGACACCAGCAAAACGACGCCCTATCGCTACGCGGGCGCGTCGCGTCGCCTGCGACGGGTAATCACGTATATCAATGACAATCTGCACCAGCCGCCTCCGATAAACACACTGTGCCAGGCCTGCGCCATCGGCCGCAAAACCCTCGAACGCGATTTTCGAAGCCATTTGGGCGTCAGCCCGCGACAATACATCAACCAGCTCAGGCTATCGGCCGTTCGCAAAGAACTGCTGCAGCGGGCACCAGACGCCAGCATTCAGGCAACAGCTTCCCAATGGGGCTTCACGCATATGGGCAAGTTCGCTGCTGACTATAAAATCGCATTCGGGGAGCTACCCTCAGCCAGTATCGACTAGCTGTCGCCAAGCGCCGCAATCAGTTACTTTAGCGCCAGCTCCACTAATCAGATAAATCTCATTATGACTGCACGCACAGACGATCTGCGCATTCGCAAGATCAACGAACTCATTGCACCCGAAGACCTGATCGAAGAGATTGGCATTTCCAATGGTGCGTCAGACGCCGTGGATAGCGCTCGCCGCAATATCCACAACATCCTGCGTGGTGACGATGATCGCCTGCTGGCAATCGTCGGCCCATGCTCGATTCACGATCCTGCGGCGGCCCGAGACTATGCAGAGAAACTGAAAGGGGCCGCAGATTACTATGCCGATGATCTGGTTGTCGTCATGCGGGTCTACTTCGAAAAGCCGCGCACCACGGTGGGCTGGAAGGGCCTGATTAATGATCCGGATCTCAATAACACCTTCGAGATCAACAAAGGGCTGCACCTGGCGCGTCAGCTGCTGGCGGACCTGGCAGAGATGGGTCTTCCTACGGCGACCGAGAGCCTTGATCTCATAAGTCCCCAGTATTATGCGGACCTGATTGCCTGGAGCGCAATCGGCGCCAGAACCACAGAGAGCCAGACCCACCGCGAGCTGGCCTCCGGCCTGTCATGCCCGGTAGGCTTCAAGAACGCCACAGACGGTGATATTCAGGTCGCCATAGACGCCATCAACTCGGCCTCTCAGCCCCATCACTTCCTGTCGGTCACCAAACAGGGGCGTTCGGCCATTTTTCAAACAGCGGGCAATGAAGACTGCCACATCATCCTGCGCGGCGGCAGCCACCCCAACTACGACATGTTTTCCGTAGACGATGCGAGCGCCTTACTCGAAAAAAGCGGCCTGCCCGCTCGCATCATGATTGACGCCAGTCACGCCAACAGCCGGAAGATCCCCGCCCGACAGGTCGATGTCGCCCTCGATATCGCCACTCAAGTCGCGCGAGGCAGCGACGCCATATTTGGCATTATGCTGGAGTCAAACCTGGTTGAAGGTCGCCAGGATGTAGTCGCCGACCAGGAACTGACCTATGGCCAAAGCATTACCGACCCTTGTGTAAACTGGAACGCCACTGAGCAGATTCTTGACGAGCTGGCAGGCGCTGTACGCGCCCGTCGCGGCTAACTCTCATCCTGTCGCGACCAGCTGCAATCTACGCGGCACACGTGCTTTAATCGTAACGGTGTCCCTCTTTTGAGAGTTAACAAAACCATGAAGACTATGCTTTCAATCCTTAGTGCCCTCCTTCTGCTGAGCCAGGTTGCACTCGCCCAGGCCCAGAGCGAGACGACTGCAAAAATAGACGCAGCCCTCAAGCTCGACTATCGCGGCGATGCCGATCGCGAACGTGATCGCAACCGCAGACCCAAACGAGCCCTAAAGTATATGGGCTTTGAGCACGACATGAAGGTGTTCGAATTTGGCCCCGGTGCGGGCTGGTATACCAAAATACTCGCTCCTGTACTGGCAGATCGTGGCGAGCTGATCGTGGGTTACCCCGAGGCCTGGCTCGCTGATCTTGGCGAGCTGCGCAGTTCAGTCGAGTATAAAAATGTACGCGAAGTCGACATGGCCATGGGGTGGAATGAGGAAGAGCTGGTTTTCTCTTTTGAGGAGATTGATTTCGACGCTGAAAAGCTCGACATGTTTCTCAATATCCGTAACTACCACAATCTTTCAGAGGCGGACCGCGCCGGATTCAACGAAGCGGTCTATGACGCGCTGAAGCCCGGTGGCATCTATGTGGTTATCGATCATACCCGTCGCCACATGCAACCGGACGATTACGAGAACTGGCGACGCGAGGACCCGGTCAAGGCGCTGACGGAGATTCAGGCCGCCGGCTTTGAGCTCGAGAAATACTCAAATATGTTTTATCGCCCCGACGATACTCTACAGTTTGAGGTGGGTCGGAAGACGGTAACGGGGAACACCGACCGGTTCTTCTTCGTTTTCAAGAAGCCATAAGCTCGGACAACATTACTTCTGTCGCAGCGTTGCTACGGCGCTTGAAACCGTGAGAGTCCTTATATTTCAACATATGCCCGGCGAACACGCCGGGCTCTTCGCCGATATCATGGACCACGACGGCGTGGCCTTCGATGTGGTCAATGTCTACGAGAACCAGGCTCTACCCGCGGCAGCCGACTATGACTGCCTGATGGTACTCGGGGGCGCCCAGCAGGTTTGGCAAACCGACGAACACCCCTGGCTCGGTGCAGAAATAGATTACGTTCGCCGCTGGGTGACCGAGGAACGTAAGCCTTATTTCGGATTGTGTCTGGGGCATCAGATGCTGGCTGAGGCACTGGGTGGAGAAGTCGGCATGGCAGCACAGCCGGAGCTCGGTTTCCCAATGGTAAAGCTACTGCCCGGCGCAAAGCAGCACCCACTGATCAGTTTACTGCCCGAACAAAGCCATTGGCTGCAATGGCACGAAGCGGAGGTTAAAAAAGCCCCGGAGTCGCTCTCGGTCCTGGCCTCCTCGGAGCATTCCGCGATACAGGTTATGGCCGGAGACAATGGTGTGTTCTCCCTGCAGTTTCATGCTGAGGGAAATCCCAGCCAAATCGACCGCTGGACCATCGAAGGGGACGCCATGCGCAAAGACCACGGCGAAACCGAAGTCGCGCGGGTGCGCCTCGAGGCCGAGCAACACCTCCCAAAAGCGATGAAGATAGCGTCAAACCTCTTTCGGCGCTGGCTGGTGACTTACGCCAATCTGCGTGATCAATAGCGCTGCACCGATCAGCGCAAAGCCCTTCAGAAACATCGCCTGCTGCAGCAGGCGAATCACCTCATCCGATGCGTGGAGCATCTCATAGCCGTGCACCACAATCGTTACGGGGATCAGGAACAGGATAATGAGCCAGGCGCCCAGCCGAGGGCGCCAATTAAACAGGATCATCAGTGCGCCCGCCAATTCCACCACGCCAGACACCAGTACCCAGAACAGCTTGTAGGGAACCGCCTGCGGCATTAAGCCGATGTAATACGGTATGTCCGTAAAGTGGGTGACTCCCGAAATAAGGAATAACGAAACAAACAGGAATCGGGCAAAGACCGTGAGCGACGCATGATTCGGCAATTGTGATTCGGCCAGCATTAGAATTCTCCTCTCCAGGCAATAGAGTCAGTTAGGTTGCATATTAAAACTAATAGGTTTTATATTGCAACCATTTGGTTTTATATAAAAACCCCCGGTAGAATTACCCTATGAAATATAAGTCCTACAAAACGATGAATTGCTCAATGGCGCTAGCACTCGATGCAATTGGTGAGCGCTGGGCCCTCTTGATCTTGCGCGAAGCATTCTACGGCCGAACCCGCTTCAACCAGTTCCTCGACGAATTGGGCATTTCACGCAATATTTTGTCAGCGAGGCTGAATCATCTGGTTGCTGAGGGCTTGCTGGAAAAGCGTCAGGCGGCTGAAACAGCGCACACTGAGTACGTGCTGACCGATGCCGGTCGTGCTCTACGAACCGTTCTGATCTCGCTGTTTCACTGGGGCGACGAGTATCGGCCCAGCAAGGATGGGCAGCGTTTTGACTTCGTTGAGGCACAAACAGGCGAGCCTATTCGAAAAATGGGCATTTACACCGAGAGCGGCGCCGAGGTCGCACCCGGTATGGTTCGCGTGATTCCGGGCCCTGCCGCGACCACGCACAAAGAGTGACGCGAGGTTATCGCCGAACAGACTTATATCGCCGCATTGCGCGACGGCTCTACTCGAAGCTCAGACGCACCTCGACGCCGTAGGTGCGCGGTTCCAGCACCGTCGCATTGCGGAACAAACCCACTTCAGGCCCTTCCTGGTTCATGCGGGTGACGTCATCGTTATCCAAAGCATTCTTCACAAACGCCATAACGTGCCAGTTCTCCTCTGCCGGGCGCAGGGTGAGTTGCAGGTCCAATTGCTCCCAGCCATCGAACTCATCAGAGGGCTTATTGAATTCATTGGCATAGAAGTCGTCCTGCCAGAAGTAATCCGCGCGGGCGGTCAAGGAATAGCCTGACGCAAGCGCGAAGTCGTATTGCGCCCCAAGGTTGACGGAGTACTCCGGTGCGTTGCGTACCTTGTTCCCGTCGAGATCCTTGATCAGCAAGCCATCGTCGGTGAATCGCGGATCACCATTTTCGTCTAGCGCCGGCGTGGTGCCCGGGGCAATGCCGTCGGGGTCACCTTGATCGGCAGACTGAAAATCATCGATCTCGAAATCCAGCCACGCGAGCCCAAGATCAAAGCGAAGTGCTTCGGTGGGGGCGAAGACAAATTCGCTCTCGATGCCCATCACGGTCGCATCGCCATTCACCGTCGTCGTGGTGGTCTCATTGATCTGGCCTATCTGCATGTCTTCATAGTCGTAATAGAAGGCGCCCAGGTTGGCCTGCAGCCGACCCTCGAGAAACATGTTCTTGGTGCCTAGCTCAAAGGAATTGATGAACTCGGGATCAAAAATCTCGCCACCGCTCGGCCCACCCGGATTCAGCCCGCCCGCCTTGTAACCGCGCGCATAACTGGCGTACACCATGGAATCTTCATTGATCGAATATTCAAGGGTTGCCTTGCCCGTCACTTCCTGCCAGTCATCCTTACCTTCGGCCCAACCCTCAGGCGCGAAGTTCAGCAGAATCAATCGGCTGCGGGCTTCTTTCTCATCATCGGTGTAGCGCAGCCCTACCGTTAGTCTGGTCTGGTCGTTAATGTCCCAATAGCCTTCGCCAAACAGGGCCAGCGACTCGGTTTTAACGGGGTCAGACTCCACGCGATACATTTCGTACAGTGAAGGCAGCCCCAGCACTCGAGCGCCTTCAGCCAGTGCCGGATGAGTGATGCGGGTCTCGCTCGAGGCTTCCTCATCAAAATAAAATGCCCCCAGCAAGAAATTGAATGCACCGTCATAGCTGGAAGCGATGCGGAATTCCTGCGTGAACTGCTCACGCTCAGACAACTGCCTGCGCCCGGACACCATTTGATCCGTGGTAATAAAATCTTTGCCGTTGGCGCGAAATGTTACGGGGTAGTTGAGGCGAAAGTCGGTCTGAAACTGATCGTAATCCCACGCCAGATCAGCATCGGTATCGTAATAGCCCGTCAGTGAAGTAAAGCGATAGTCACCCCATTCATAGTTGAACTCCAGCGAGGCGCCAAATTGCTCGGTCTCATAGGTGGGGTCCATGTCCATTACCACATCGCGGAAACTCGAGGGGTTTTCTGAGTCTGCAAAATAGTCGGTAAACGGCGTGAATAGCGTACCGCCCAACACCAGAAGATTAATCGTCTGAAAGATAGAGCTGCTGACATCGGGCGTTTCGGTTCCCACCGACAGCGGTGAACAGCCGTAGGTGGCATCCTTGGTACACACACCTTTGGTGCGGAAAGACTTGTCGCTGTCTTCGTTAACGTAGGACAACACCAGATCGGCAGACAGATTGTCGGTAAAGTCGAAGGAGGTGCTGCTGCGCAGCTCGTACTGGTCACGGCCGTCGATGTCATTGCCTGTGTATTTATTGTCGGTGTATCCATCCCGGCTCAAATACATACCCGAGAAGCGCTGTCGCACTCGGTCCGATATGGGGATATTAACCGCACCCTTGAATCGAAGCGTATCGTAATCACCGACGGTTGCTGTGACAAAGCCGCCAAACTCCTCGTGAGGCTTAACAGTGTGGATATTGATGACGCCGGCGGTCGTGTTGCGTCCGTAGAGCGTACCCTGTGGGCACGCAGCACCTCCACGCGCTCGATATCAAAATACTCAGACGTAGAGAACAGCGGCGCGTTCACGTACACATCGTTAACGTGATAACCCAGACCATCTTCCGAGGTGCTGGAGATTGCATTATTCCCCACACCTCGAATAGATGTTCTGAGGCCGTCGACCAGCAGATTGGGTACAGAGAACTGAAGATCGAGGATATCGCCTATCTGACGCACATCCAGTTGGTCTCCACTGAACGCAGTGACGGACATCGGTATATCTTGTATCGATTGCTCACGACGCTGCGCGGTAACAACGATCTCCTCCAGCGCTTGAGCGCCCGCCGGTAAGGCTGCGCTGAATAGTGGTATCGCGGAGGTAACAGCAACTGCCAGCGTGGTGGCAGACGCACTCTGTAAGTTCTTCATGGGCTCTCTCATTATTATGCTTTAACTGTGTCGTTGCTTACGGGCGTTGCTTCAGAAACTTCCTTCTCACCACTGAATACCGTCTGATCAGGAATAAATGGAGCGATCATCAGGCCCATCCAGGTCAGCGGATAATTCGGCGCATGGTCAATGCCAATCCTGTCTTGGGGAATCTCACCCTTTGGTTTATGGAAGGTGCCGAACAGGATGTCCCACACGATGAATTCGCCGCCGTAATTGGAGTCTCCAACACTGCTGGGATAGTGGTGATAGCGGTGGTTGTCGCCGATGGAGAAGATGTACTCCCAAAAACCCAGCTTCAAGCCGATATTGGAGTGCTGGAAGATGCCTATCGCGAGTTGCATCAACACGGACACCATCACGATCTCCGGACCGGGCTGCAACAGAGCAATCGGCACCGCGTAGAAACAGGCCTGTCCCACGATTTCAACTGGGTGGGCGCGAATCCCGTTGAGCCAGTAGAGCCGCTCAACGGAGTGATGCACCTTGTGGAAGCGCCAGAGAAACGGTATCTCGTGAAACGCACGGTGATACCAGTAGCGGAGGAAATCCTTACCCAGGATAAACAGAAAGACCTGCACCCAACCGGGCAAGTAATCGGGCCATAGCTGGTGACCGTAGGGCTCTATCTGCTCCGCTAGGTAACCCAGAGCCAGGAACAACACGACGAAGTTCGCCAATATGCTCCAGATTACTCCGCTGAAGTAGAACATAAGGTCGACTGCCGTATCGTTACCGCCATCAAGCCACTTCCGGCTCCACGGAAATAGGCGCTCCATTGGCGCAAAAATCAGCCCGAAAACCACCAGCAGCATCACGAACCCCCCGGCAGATCGATAAGTCACTCCCCTCTCCGCCAGGTCAAAGCCAACCACCAACGTGATGATCAGCGTTATTGGGAACAAGGTGTGGTTAACAATTTCCCGAAACAGTGTGCCTTCAAGCTTGTATGACAGCCTGTCGAGGTGTGACAGCAGTGCACACCAGGGCCGCACGATGAGGTAAGACAACGCCACTTCCAGCCAGTTAAAGGGCGCGCCCAACGAAGATTCAAGCTTTCTGCCCAGTGTAGCGCCCGTCGGGAGCTGCCTATTGTGATGAACGTCCGGATTCATGGATTCGACACTCGCCTTTTGATTGTAATGATGTGAATTAATAAAATGAACGTGTTCTTTTTACAGATCAAGCGATGGTGTGTCAAGATAGGGGCAGCAATAAAGGGGCCATGAATGCCTAGACCGACAATCACACCCGAGCAACGAGAAAAGATGCGGAGTGACATTCGAGCCGCCGCCGCAAGGGTCATTAAACGACTGGAACTGGGCCCAGGGGATGTTCGCAGCTACGAACAGGTAACGATCCGTGCCGTTATAGAAGAAGCGAATATTTCCATTGGTACTTTCTACAAGTACTTCAAGAATCGAGAGGAATTGGGGCAAGCCTTGTGGGCGGAGCCGGTGGCGGAGCTACGGCTAGTGATGCAAGCGGATTTTGATGCCGCAACAGATCCGGTGGCTAAGATTCGCTCTTTACTGGAGAACTACGTCCAGTTTTCCAAGGACAATCAGCGCGTATTCAAAGGCGCCTTTTTATTCGTACGCCCAGACAAATACCATCCTCCGCAAAAATTCGAACTCAAAGACGAAGTGTTCTATCGCAATCTCTGTGATGGCTTTGAGGAAGGACAGCAGAGAGGTGTATTCAAAACATTTGATCGACACGACATGGCCCAGGTGTTTTGGGCTGCTATTCACGGCAGCCTGGCACTCCCCGTCAACCTCGACAGCTACGATTTCGATGGGCCTGACACCCTCCCCGCTAATATGATCGACGCCCTCCTGGAGATGATCTCCGCGTAAGTACGGTTGCACGTTAAATGATATGTTGTATCATCTCCTTGCTGCGTTTCCCGACCGCATAGAGAGCGATATCGGCCGCACCCATAATTATTATCGGAGAGAAACATGAAACGAATACTCTGTGTCGCGGTTGCCGCGGCGTCTGCACAGATGTCGGCCCAGGTGTCGGCGGAAGACAGGACAATGGAACACGTCCTGGTCTCCGTGCCCATTCACAGGCAAGAAGCAGATACCGCCCTCCCCGTTACAATTATGACCGGAGACGATTTACGGCGCGCGGCAGCCGCCACCATCGGTGAAACGCTGGGTAGTCAAGCTGGTATTGCCAATGCGAGCTTCGGCCCAGGCGTAGGCCGACCGGTTATTCGCGGCCAGCAGGGGCCACGAGCCATCACCCTGCAAAACAACATATTGGCGGCAGATGTTTCCAGCCTCAGCCCTGACCACGCCGTAACGGTAGATGCTTTTCTGTCGGAAACCATTGAGGTTCTGCGCGGACCTTCCACTCTGCTCTATGGCGGCGGCGCCATTGGTGGCGTGGTTAATGTGATCGACAATCGCATTCCGCGCGAAGCGATCGATGGCATACAAGGCGGCGTGGAATATCGCTACGACGACGCATCAGACATGGATAGCGGCGTAGCTAAAATCGAGGGTGGCAATGGCAGCTTCTCGTTTCATTTAAGCGGCACCACCCGGGAAACCGATGATTTGGATATTCCCGGCATGGCCATCGACGAAAGAGCCCTGGAAGAGATGGAAGAGCTGCTCGGACATCACGATGAAGATCACCATGACGACGATCACGATGATGACCACGACGATGATCATGATGACGATCATGACGATCACGAGGACGAGGTAGAGAATACCGACGGGTTTATTGCCAACACCGACACTGATACCGACGTAATCAATGGCGGTTTCAGCTTCCACTTCGGCGATGGCAACTTCGTCGGCTTCTCCATCAGTGATATCGACAGCGAATATGGTCTGCCACCCGGCGCCCATGCGCACCATGAGCACGAAGACGACCATGACGATGATCACGATGATGACCATGACGATGATCACGACGATGACCATGACGACGACCATGACGATGATCATGACGACGACCATGACGATGATCATGACGACGACCACGATGATGATCATGAGGAAGAAGAGGAAGAGTTCGTGCGCATCGAGATGGAGTCAACGCGTTATGATGCGATGCTTCACCTGCAAAATCCGGTTGATTGGCTTGAAGTCGTACGCGGCTTCGTGGCCTACACCGATTACGAGCATAAAGAACTGGAAGGCACTGAGGTTGGAACGAAATTCTCCAGGGAAACCTGGGAAGGTCGCCTGGAACTGGTACACGGTGCATTCGTAGGCACTGAAGGTGTCGTCGGCTTGCAGGCGCGTTCCGACGAGTTCGAAGCTGTGGGCGCGGAAAGCTTCGTACCAAAAACCGACAGCACCGAGTTCGGTGTATTTGTCGTCGAAGACTTCCACGTGGATGAGTGGACCTATGAGTTCGGCTTAAGAGCCGACTACACGGAACGCGACCCCGACACGCCTTCGGCGTCTGATCAAGACTTCACCAGCTTTAGTGTGTCTGGCTCTGCCCTGTGGCAGTTCAGCCACGACTGGCAGGTAGGAGCGTCCCTGTCTCGTTCAGAACGCGCACCCACCACCGAAGAGATGTTCGCCAACGTGGATGCGATGGATGAGGACGAACTGGTTCCGCACCCTGCCACAGGCGCCATCGAGGTGGGTGATCCGGACCTTGATGAAGAGGTATCGCTGAATCTGGACCTTGCCCTGCAGTGGCACTCCGGCCGCTCCTGGGGAGAACTCTCTATTTTCTATAACAGCTTCGAGGACTACATCTTCCTGCTCGATAGCGGCGAAGAGGTGGACGAAACTCCTGTATACCTCTACACAGCTGATGATGCGGAGTTCTACGGTATCGAACTGGAAACCAGCTTCCATCTCACCGATATTGGGGCAGGCTCGGTATTCCTGGATGTCCGCGGTGACATAATTTCCGCTGAGTTCGATGATGCGGGAGACGTACCCCGTCTGCCACCCGCTCGCATCGGCGGCAAGCTGAGTTGGGCCGGGGACGCGTTTAGCACCTGGGTGAGCGTGCTCAACGCCGCAGACCAGGATGATCCGGGCGATTTCGAGACCGAAACTGACGGGTATACCCGCTGGGATATCGGAGCGGACTATCGTTACACCTTCGCGAACGAAAGTGCCCTGACCGTATTCCTGAAGTGGAAGAACATCGGTGACGATGAGATTCGACTCAGCACCTCGTTCCTGCGCAACTACGCGCCGGAAGCCGGTGAGTCCGTCGAAGCGGGAATTCGATATACGTTCTAAGCGAGCGTTAACTCAACCTGCCTGTTCCAGACAATCCTGGCACAGGCAGCTCATTTCCAGTTGGGGGCTGACGAGCTTATAGCCCGCTTCCCCCACGCTCCTATGCAAAGCGTCAATAGTCGATTTGGCGACGCGTATCTCTTTTACACACTGACAACTATCGCAAATCAGAAACTGCGACACACAGTGATCCTGTTCGCAACTGATATGCGAGCAAGCCACATACTTGTTGGCCAGATTCAGCTTGTGAACTAGCTGCTGCTCCTGCAAGAAATCCAGAATCCTGTACACAGACATGGCAGGCAGGGCCTGGTCGTATTCTACTTTGCAGTAATCGACCAGCTCGTAGGCGGATAAGGCGGTATCGGATTGCAGCAGCCCGGTAAGGACCTGCTTACGTTTTGGCGTAAGTCGGACCCCTCGAGCCTTACAAAGCTGCTCGGCCTCGTTGAGAGTCGCGCTTACCCGTGCTGCGTTGCTCACTTCAGCGCAGGCTAACCTGTTCTTCAGCGGGCGCTTTCGGCCGCTTGGCCCGTACATAGATCTGGCCGACTTCTCGCACCGTCTCGCCTTTATGTTCGCCGATAATGGTTAGGCGAATGGAATCGTAGCCACTGCCCAGCATTTGATAGCTGATATTGACAGTGCCACTGCGCTCATCGACCACAATGACATCCTGCGACAACAACACGTTGCGAGTACCTTTGAGCTCCAGACGCACGTTTTCAGAAAAAAACGGCCTGGAAAAATCCACACTGATTTCGTTTGTTTCACCGATAACGGCTGACGCCATAGGGGGGTAATTGAGATCGAACACCGGCGCCGGCGGTGCCAGCCCGGCCATACGAACGACCGCGCCGCCTACCACACCAAAATCATCCGGATTGAAATACATATGTGCGCCACAGGCCATCACCCGAGCGGGCAATGCTGCCAGACCCATAACAACGAGTAGGAGTACAGACAATCTCTTCACGTTAGCTCTCCTAGTTACAGCCGGAGGAACAAGTCCCGGCTTCGAATACTTACTGGCTATTATACGCTTTTGCTTGGGAATATACCCGCATCGATGGAATAGCAGCCGCCAGAAGGGCTGCCGCCAGCACGAGGCCCATGATCACAAGGCCCTCCGCTGTGATGACGCCCGGACTAAGCTGCAAACCAAAATTAGTGAACAGGAAGTCTTCGACGCTCAGTAAGGTGACGTAAAGCCCGGTGGCGCCCAAAATCATGCCCAGCACACAAATCAGTAGCGCCTCGAGTTCCATTAAGAAAAACAGGTAGTAAGGCGGCGCCCCGAGGACTCGAAGCAAATGTATCTCGTGTTGACGTTCTCGCACCGAAGCGAGCAAGACGGCACCCAAACCCAGCACTGCCGCCACCAACACCAGCATCGAGATCAATCGCAGCACATCCTCGAACATGCCCACCATCTGCCATAGCTCGGATAGCGCCACGCCAGGCAAGATAGCCATCAAGGGCTCTTTGGGATAGGCGTTAATTTCCCTCTGAAAACGAAAGGTCACCATCCGCGATTTCAGACCCAACATAAATGCGGTAATGCTCTCTGGTTCCAATGCCTGCGCGCTCATCTGAGGCCGCGTGCCCGGAGGCGCGACGCCAAAACTGGGCGTTGGGGCCGCATGAATAGCCTCTATGCCAGCCAGCAGAACGTGCACAGTCTGGTCAACGGGTGTGCCCGTTGGGGCGAGTATACCGACGACGGTGAACGGATATTTGTCATGCTGGCTAAAGCTTGTACTCACAATGCCATGGGCCAGCACAATCTCGGTGCCCAGAGAGTACCCCAGCGTTCTGGCAACTTCTGCGCCCAATACTACGTCGTAGGTGTCGCTAAAACGCACGCCCTCAGCCAACTCAAGTTGACGCTGATTGCCGTAGCTAAAATGCTCAAAGTATTCCGTCGAGGTGCCGACAACGCGATAGCCCTTGTGGGAATCGCCGAGAGATATGGGAATGGCCCAGGCGACATCTTTGTCTGCCGCAATCTCCTGGTAAGACTCCCAGCTAATGTTATCCGTGGGTGCCCCCACTCGAAACACGGAATACAGCAAGAGATTCAAACTGCCGGTTTTGGCACCGACGATAAGGTCGACCCCGGAAACAGTACTGGCAAAGCTATCTCGCGCCTGCTGACGGATATGTTCAATACCCAGTAAAACAAAGACCGCGACGGCTATCGCCATCAGAGTCATTATCACGGAACCCTTTCTATTCAGCAGGCTCTTGTTCGCAATTCTCAAGAACATATGCGCGCTAGGCCACCCTGCTGAATTCGGTCAGCGCCTGCACACGCTGAAAGTGACGCGCCAGGGATCGATCGTGACTGACGAAGAGTAGTGTCATGTCCTGCGCATTCAATAGCGCCATCAAAACTGCGATGAAATTATCGCGGTTCTCCTCATCCAGCGATGACGTAGGCTCGTCAGCTATAACGATTTCAGGCCGATTGATCAGCGCCCGAGCTATGGCTACCCGCTGCTGCTGCCCCATACTCAGCTGTGAAGTGGGTCGATGCCATTCATGGGAAGCAACATTAAGCGACTCGAGTAGTGCTTCTGCCGTCATGTGTGAGCCGCTCTTTTTCGACTGCTTGGCAAAGCTTTTCGCCAACTCTATATTTTCTATCGCGTTGAGATAGGGAATCAGATTGAATCGCTGAAACACGTAACCCACATGGTGGGCTCGGAAGCGGTCACGTTGCCGGTTGCTCATCTGATCCAAACGCTCGCCCAGCACCTGCACCTCGCCCTGCGCCGCCTGGTGCAGACCGCTGATGAGATTAAGCAGCGTCGACTTGCCCGATCCGGAAGGCCCGTAGACGAAAATATGCTCGCCCTTATCAACTGACCAGTGCGAGATGTCGAGCACGGTGTTGTCCGGGGCCTCCGGGTGCGCAAACTTCACCCCGTTCAATTCAATAACCATGCTAAAGCCGCTTTAAAAATCAGTACGTTGCAGACGAAACTGAATACAATATATCATTCCTCAATAGAGGTTCAATCACACCGCCGGAGCACGCCTTGACACGTATCGGAAGCTTATTGGGAAGCTGTGCACTCTTCGTGCTCACAACGCTTTCTCTCAACACGACTGCGCTAGCCGCTGCAGACACCCCAGCGGCCCAGGCTGAGTTTAAAACCATTGAGTGGACTGACCTTATTCCGCCTGATGTGCTGGATATCCTCATGAATCCGCCAGATTACATCATGGAGATCGAGGACGGTTCGATTGAAGATCAGATCAGCAGTCAGATGAAATCGACGATGTCTTCCGACGCCGACCCGTATCAGCAAGCCCTGGTTTCTACCAAAGTAAAACCCGAGATGGATGGTGCAATGGTGCGCCTACCCGGATTCATCGTGCCCCTCGAATTCGATGACCAACAGGTAGTGACTCAGTTTTTCCTGGTTCCCTACTTCGGTGCCTGTCTGCACATGCCGCCACCGCCGCCGAACCAGATTGTGCTGGTCGACGCGCCGCAAGGCTTACAGCTAGAGGCCATCTATACACCGTTTTGGATTTCCGGCGAAATGAGCACTACGCTCAGCGAGAACGAAGTTGCTCTGTCGGCATACTCGATGACGCTTCTTAGTTTCGAAGCCTACGAGGAATAATACCCCGCTTACCCCAGGTAAAAGGTCTATTGCGTCAGGATTCAGTCGAGTTTGACTCGATAAGCCGCACTTTGCCGGCTTCAGCGTCGGCCAGAAGATAAAAACAGTTACGGCGCCCCGTGTGGCAGGCACCGCCTGTTTGCCGCACGCGGCAGAGCACAGCGTCTCCATCACAGTCGATGCGAACATCCACGACCGCTTGAACATTTCCGCTTGTTTCGCCCTTAATCCAAAACTGTGAACGACTGCGCGACCAGTAAGTCATGGTGCCTGTTTGCAAGGTGCGCTCCAGGGCTTCTCGATTCATCCATGCGAGCATCAGCACCTCACCGGTATCCACGTCCTGGGCAATGGCGGGTATCAAACCTTGCTCGTTAAAGGCGAGTTGAGACAACACCTCCTCTAAGGCACGGGATTCCCCGGGGTTTAGTGATTCCAGCCCCAGGAAATAGGCTTTGCTCGCAGTCTTGTCAGCCTGCTTCTGGGCAGCCACAGGATTCGCCTTTTCTGCAGAGGGAGAAATTTTTCACGTGGCTGAAAGCAATGATTCCGGCCCCTGTCAAAGTGACCAGCCGCTCACCCAATTCGCCGAACCAATCGTGTCCACCGACGGCGGCCAGACACAACAGCGCGAGCCCAAACATCCCAATCACCAGGACACTCTTGTCTTTATGCTTCTTGCACCCCAAGGTCAGCGCATACACGCTGACGGGAATCACCACGATCACGATCCATTGGTGAAACGCCTCTCCTGTAAACATCTGGCCAACCAGCGAGGGCGCCAGTACAACCAATAGCGGCACGGCAAGACAATGCACCGCGCACACGAGCGAGAGCCCTACAGCAGCCTTATCTGCCAGCGGCAGTAGTGTAGATTCCTTGCTAACCATTTTTTCCATACCCTAAAAACTCCGGCGCGCAGCTAGCGCAGCTTGATGCGCCGCGACTCCTGCGACAGGACGGTAGAGCCCTGGCCCTGATCTGACACCCACATCGCGTTGATGGTTTCCAGGGCAAACGGCAGCTTGCCCTGCCCTACTGTCAGCACTTCGGCCGCGCCATCATCACAACTAAAAGTGTAATTCGCCTCAATGTCACTGTGCGCATCTTCGTGATCCTGTTCGCTCTCGCCGTGTCCGTGGTGAGCGTCCTCATCATCGTGCCCGTGATGATCATCATCGTGCCCGTGATGATCGTCATCGTGCCCATCACCGTCACCCACTACGCCGGACATGTCGATATTGGCTTTAGACAGCGTGCAGCCACCCCCTTCAATAGTGAACAGCTCATCCGCTTTCTTCAGGCTCACTTTAGCCGCCTCAACAGCTTCCTTCTGAGCACTACTCTCGGCCTTTGTCTCGAAACCAACAATGCTCATTGCAGGCGATGTCAGCTGAATCTCAAGTACCTGACCCTCTTGAACGACAGTCAGTTCGGCGACGCCGTGCACATGCGCAGCATGACGCCGTGACTCTGCAGTTGAAAGACCAGCAGCAATACACAGAGACACACCCGCCGCTAAAGTGAGCGGTTTCGGGCAACCTACATTTATCATAATAAAATCAAGCCGTTATGCGGACGCGACAGCGTAGCACAGGCATCTCTTAGAGGCTAAAGTTGCGTTTATGATACAACATATCATTACGCTATGAACAGGCCGTTACCCCCGCACCGTGCTAACCTCAAGTCATGCCCGCGTTACACCACATCGCCATTGTCTGCTCAAATTTGGATCAGAGCCTGGCGTTTTATACGAAAGTCTTTGGAATGACCGTGTTGACGGATTATGGATTCTCAGAGCCTTATCCGAAACGGGACCAACTGCTAGCCCTCGAGAACGTGTCGAGTCGCGCAATGCTGATCGGCAACGATCATCTGCAACTTGAGTTGATCGAGTTTGCCGCCCCCAAAGACGAGACCGAGTCCCTCCCCGCCATAAACCGCATCGGCTTTGCACACATTGCCGTTACAACGGATGACATTAGCGCCGATTACGCAAAGTTGATAAACCTGGGCGTGCACTGCAATTCGGAGCCAATCGATTTCGGCCAGGTTAAAGCGCTCTACACGCAGGACCCCGATGGCAACACCATTGAGTGGCTGCAAACCGATTGATTCTGCTCAAGCAATGAACAAAAGAACTAGCGCCCATAGCTGGATTTACTGCAACTCAGCGACTTACCATGTCATCAACGAGTTAACGCTTTAACCGGAGCCACTGATGTCCGAATTCAGGCAGTCGAAAGAAGCCGATGGCACGCTGTTTGCCGAGGAGACCGACGCCCCACTGCCGCAGACGCTTAACCCAAATACGCGTTATGCCTACTTCTCCACCATTGCCAAAGGCGGCAAGTCACTGATCAAATCCTGCCGCGATCTGCACCTGCGCAGAACCGTTTGCTACAAAACCCTGCGCCCGGAGTTTCAGGACGACCCCATAGAAAACCAACGCCTGGTTCGCGAAGCGCGCATCTCCGCCGGCCTGCAGCACCCTAACACCATGCCTACCTATGAACTGGGTCGCGACAACAAAGGCAACTACTACTTCACCATGAAACTGGTGCACGGCTACACGCTGCGTGAGGTGCTGGAGTATCGCGAGCGCTACGACCTGACTCAATTGATGGAAGTGATCGAACAAGTGGGACAAGCACTCGCCTACGCGCATTCCAAAGGCGTGCTGCATCGCGATATCAAGCCTGACAATATTTTGATTGGCCCCTACGGCGAGGTATTGCTGCTGGATTGGGGGCTAGCCAAGGTATGGTCAAAGGAGGCGCTGCCGGCAGACGACGAGGGCGACGAGCAAGTTGAGAGCGAGCCGGGCATGACGGGTGAAGCCAAGTTGCAGGGCACGGTTATGTACATGTCGCCTGAGCAGATTGATCGAGACCCAGACATATCATTTCAATCTGATATCTACAGTCTCGGTGCCCTGCTCTATGAGATTCTCGCCGGTACGACTCCTTTTCAGGGCGAAATCGTGCAGGAACTCTTGAATGAGATACGCACAGACATGCCACCCGACCCTCGCTCAGTCGCGAAGCACACTATTCCCGATGTGCTGGCAGAGCTCACCATGCAGTGCCTGCAAAAAGACCCGGCCGCACGACCGAATTCTGCTGACGCACTAGTGCGTACACTGCGCGAAGACTGGTTGAATCACTAAGCATGTCAGACGTCTCGCTACAAGACATTGCCGCCATAGCAGACCAGTTTGAAGCCAACGAACTTGGGGCAGCGAGCGGCATCACCTGGCATAGCACCAGCCGCACTGATGTCGGGCGCGTGCACCACATTAACGAGGACGCCTTCCTGGACTCTCCTGACCAGCGCCTCTGGGTTGTCGCTGACGGTATGGGCGGACACAGCAGAGGTGACTACGCCAGCGGCGCAGTGGTCAGACAATTGCGCGCCTTTCCGCATCACGGCTCGCTGCTGATTAATCTAAAGGACCTGGAAGACAGACTGCAGGCCGCCAATGAGCAATGTCGCAATGCGTTTCGCAACAAACAGCCGGGTACCACCGTGGCCACAATGCTTGCCCACGGTAACCACTGCTTTTTCCTGTGGTCGGGCGACAGCCGCATCTATCGCATGCGCGATAGTCAGCTGGAGCAACTGACACAAGATCACACTGTGGCCCAACAAAAGCTTGCCCGCGGAGAGATCAGCGCGGAGGAAGCCGAATCGCACCACCAGGCCCATGTCCTCACACAAGCGATAGGCATTCGCGAGCAGGTACAACTGGATCTGGGCTTTTCTGAGGCGCAATCGGGCGATCGCTATATGATCTGCAGCGACGGTCTGTATAATCCCTTGGAGCCAGAAGACCTGCAAAGCGTGCTGAGCCAGGGATCTCCACAGGAGGCCTGCGAAGCATTAGTCAACCTGGCCATGGAACGCGGCGGCCCCGACAACATTACGGTTATCGTGATTGAGGCCAGTTCAGGACTTTGAGGCACCTTGCGGCGATTGAATTTGCACCACTATAGTGCGCTTTTTAGGTGCATTGCACCAATATTGACCGCTCAATGCACCTCAAAAGAGCGGAATTTAGCCTGATACTGGTAACATGGTGCTGCAGATGCCCAGAATATGGGCGTTTTGGGCTTACCGCGCAGTTGCAAGCAGAGTTGGCCTGAGTTTTGCAGGTATACAGGCGCTAGAGGTTGGCTACCAGAGGGTGGCTCTCCCATTATCAACCCCCTATAGGATGAGAATTGCAAGATGAAAAGTAAGTTGGAATATATCTGGCTTGACGGTTACACCCCTACCCAGAGCCTTCGCAGCAAGACCATGGTCCGCGAGAACTTTGGCGGCACCCTGGAAGAGTGCCCCATGTGGTCCTTCGACGGCAGCTCCACAGAACAGGCCGACGGCAGCGATTCCGACTGCCTGCTGAAGCCCGTTGCCATCATCCCGGATCCCGATCGTCAAAACGCCTACCTGGTGATGACCGAGGTATTGAACGCCGACGGCACCGCTCACGTCTCTAACGGCCGCGCGACCATCGACGAAGCTGACGACGATGATGAATACTGGTTCGGCTTCGAGCAGGAATACTTCCTGTGGGACACCGAAACCAACCGTCCCCCGGGCTTCCCTGCCGGTGGCTTCCCCGACCCTCAGGGCCCCTACTACTGTTCCGTTGGCGGCAAGAATGCCTTCGGTCGCGCTATCATCGAAGAACATCTGGACCTGTGCCTCGAAGCTGGCCTGAATGTTGAAGGCATCAACGCCGAAGTGGCTGCAGGCCAGTGGGAATTCCAGATCTTTGCCAAGGGCGCCAAGCGCTCCGGCGACGAAATCTGGCTGGGCCGCTACCTGCTTGAGCGCACCGCAGAGAAATATGGCTATGCGATTGAGTGGCATCCCAAGCCGCTTGGCGACACGGACTGGAACGGTTCTGGCATGCACGCCAACTTCTCCAACGCTGCCATGCGTGAATCCGGCAACGAAGAAGTGTTCAACAAGATCTGTGACGAGTTTGGCAAGAACATCGAGCGCCACATCAGCGTTTACGGTGCCGACAACCACCAGCGTCTGACCGGCAAGCACGAAACCCAGGCTATCGATGAGTTCAGCTATGGCGTTTCTGACCGCGGCGCTTCTATCCGTATCCCGGTTGGCACTGTGGAAGACGGCTGGAAAGGTCGACTGGAAGATCGTCGTCCTGCGTCAAATGCAGACCCCTACAAGGTTGCCGCGGCAATCGTGAAGACCTGCAAGGAAGCTGGCGTCTAAGACACCGCTTCAAACCTCTCGAACGGGCCTCATTCGAGGCCCGTTTCGTTTCTGCCTCCTGCTCGCGCATCCAGCACGGGTGCTATGCTTAGCTGAATACGAAAAAGGCGATATCTATCGTGAAGCGAAGCCCGCAACTTGAGGCAATTATTTCCTCGATTCCCAAAGATTTCGCCGATCCCGCAGCAGACTACCTGGCGGTTCGTGATGTCTTCGATAGCGTTCATGGACACCCTGTCAGCGACGATGTTCATGTAGAGATAGCGACGTTTGGAGGCGTTCGCTGCGGCGTATACACGATAGATGGTGCGGCAAATCATCCGACCGTTCTCCATTGTCACGGCGGCGCCCTGGTCTCAAGCCCGATAGATATCTACCACTTTTATGGAGAAATGATCGCCAGGCACACCGGCTGTCGCGTGATCATGGTGGACTATCGACTGGCCCCAGAGCATCCTTACCCCGCCGCGCACGATGATTGTTTCAATGCCTACCGCGGCTTGCTGGAGAGCGGCGTCGAGCCGGCACATATCGTGATCACAGGCGAGTCTTGCGGTGGCAGTTTAGGTCTGGGGGCCATCATTCGAGCCCGTGATGAGGGCCTGGCGCTGCCTGCCTGCTTTGTTTCACTGACCGGCTGGTTCGACCTGTCCGTTGCCGGTGACACCGTGCCTGGCGATGATCCCTTTCTTACGCCTGAATGGGTGCGCAATCGAGGCAAGGACTACATACAAGGCCAATTCCCGCTAGATGACCCCAGGGTATCTCCGTGCTATGCAGACCTGCGCGGCCTGCCGCCTTTATACCTGCAAATCGGAGAGTTCGATAAAGTGCGCGAAGGCGCCATACTCTTAGCGAACAATGCGCTGCGCAGCGGCGTGAGTGTAGCGATGGAAAGCTGGCCAGGCATGATTCAGGGCTGGCAGGGCCTGATCAATGCGCGGGTACCGGAGGCCGAAGCTGCCTGGCAAAACATCAGACGCTACATTGAGCAAACCTGTAACGTTCAGGGGGCGGTCGAGTAAGTGTTAGAACTCTATACGGCTTCAACGCCAAACGGCTGGAAAGCCTCCGTTACGCTGGAAGAACTGGCTCTGGACTATCAAGTCCAGCCAATCAATCTGGCTGAGCAGGAGCAGAAGCACCCCGACTACATGGCACTCAATCCCAATGGACGCATTCCCACGCTAGTCGAAGACGGGTTCGCGGTGTTCGAGTCGGGCGCCATTATGATCTACCTGGCAGAAAAAACCGGTCGATTGATGCCATCAGATAAGCACGGGCGCTCACAGGTAATCCAGTGGCTCATGTTTCAGATGGGCGGGGTTGGACCCATGATGGGACAAGCCAACGTCTTCTACCGAGCCCTGGAGGAGAAGATTCCGACCGCCATTGCGCGCTACCAGAATGAAAGCCGGCGGCTGTTTGAGGTGCTGGACGGGCGCCTACAGGATAACGAGTGGTTGACGCCAGATTTCTCGATAGCGGATATTGCCAACTGGTGCTGGGTTCGCCTGTATCCATGGTCCGGCGTTTCCATCGATGGGCTGGAGCATCTGCAGCGATGGCTCAAAGCCATGGAAGAGCGGCCTGCGTGTCAGCGCGGCATCGAGGTGCCCGAAGCGCTGGTACTCCCCGAAGACGCAGAGGGCATTGAGAAACTCTCCAACGACATTTCCCGCAAGATACTGCAGCGCTAAGTAGAGCCCTCAGCGGGTAAGGAGCCCTCAGCGGATGAAGAGCCCTCAGTGGGAAGACGTCGCCGACGTACTCTCCTTGGGCTGCGACAACACACGTCGCTTCAAAAATCCATCCAAGCCCGTCTGCTTGAAGGAGAATAAGCGGTTTGCCATCCAAGTCTGGGCGATCACCTTAAACTCGGCCACTCGATGTTTGAACTCACTGCGCTGGGTCATACTGCCACCTCGAGAGTTTCCGGTTTCTCTGCCCGAACCACTCGCCCAGGAAAACCCTTGAAATGCGGAATACCCTGCTCGTAATCGAGAAATTCATCCTCATCCGAGCACAACACTGCATCACTGGAAAGAAACGCCCCTGCGAGCTCTTCTTTGCCGCGCATCTCGGGATACCACCAGCCGTGGGGCACGCGTAAATGCCCAGGCTTCATCGAGTCCTGCACAGCGAGCTGCGCCTTAACTTCACCATGCGCTGTCTGCAGGCATATCCACTCTTCGTCGATGAGTCCCTCTCGTTCAGCATCTTGCGGATGGATAAACACTTTGGGAATAGGACAGCGTTCGCGTAGTTCCTTGATATTGCGTTGTCCCGTCTGAAAGAAAGGGTCCTCACGCACACCCGTAAATACAAGGTAGGGGTAGTCGTCACTGGTCGCCGGCCCCTCCCGGTAATACGGCAAGGGGTCGAAGCCCAGTTCGTCCAGCACAGAGGAATAGAGTTCGACCTTCCCCGAAGGCGTGGCGAATCCTGTCTTGCGGTACTTTCGAAAGGCCGGCGTTGGCATTTCCATGAATCCCGTTGCCTGGAAATCCGCAAAGCTTCGATTTGAGCGTGAAAGTCTGTGATCCAGCATGTCTTCGAGCGTATCCCAGGGAAAGTGTTCTTCGAAGCCAAAGCGCAGCGCCAGATCGCGCCAGAACTGAAAGGTGCTACTCGACTCCTGCGGAGGCTCAACCATCTTTTGCGACAGCGCCAGCCGGGTAGTCCAGTCCAGGTGTCGGCGATATGGTTTCGTTCAGTGAACGCATCCCCCGGCAATACATAGTCCGCCAGCATCGCAGTCGGTGTCATGAACAACTCATGCGCTACGATCAGTTCCTGGTTCATCAACGCCTTGAGAATCTGATGCTGATTGGGGTAACTCAGCAGTGCGTTATTGCCTAGTACGAAGAATGCTTTTATCGCATAGGGATCGTCGTTGGCCATGGCACGAAACACTTCACTGGGGTTCGCCATTTGGCAACCCATCACAATATCAGCATACGGAAAGCCCCAGACTTTCTCGGTAGGCTCCTTCAACATCTCGGCGACGCGATAGGTATACGCCGGATGCTTGGCGTATCCCAGCTGCTTCTCTTTCTGCTCAAGCGGCAGCCTTTCATGTAGGCCAATTTCAGACTCGGACTGGTAATGCGGATTGAAGCCACCCAGCGTTTCGCCACCGACAATATCCAGGTTGCCAGTAACTGCACGCAAAATGGAATGCAGTCGAATGGCTGACGTGGAGGAAATTTGCATATCGGTGATCGGCGTCCAAGGGATCACCGCACCATCGGCCACGGCATAGGCTCGTGCAGCCTCAGCGATCAGCTCTCTATCGACGCCTGTGATCGCTTCTACCCGCTCCAGCGGGTACTCATCGACGCGCTGTCGCAATTCTTCAAACCCCACACACCAGTCGCGAACGAATGCCTTGTCATACAACGCCTCGTCGAAAATAACTTTGAGCCACCCCAGGCACATCGCCGCATCTGTACCGGAACGAAGGCGCAAGTGGATATCGGCGATCTCAGCCTGCTCGGAAACCCTTGGGTCGAGCACGATCACCTTGGCCCCGCGCTCGCGAGCCGCGTTAATAGCATTGTATATAGGCGTCCAGGAGTGTTTCCTCGGGTTGTGCCCGAACAACACGATGCAGTTTGTGTTGGCGAAATCTGCCATCGGGAACCAGCCGTAGGTCATGCGATTAACCGCAGCAGTATTTCCGGCACACAGCGATACCCCGCTGATCCAGTTCGGTGAACCCAGCAAGTTCATGAACCGACGATCCAGGGCATGGGTGGTCTGCGTGTTCCAGCCCGAGGTCGAAACGGCGAAGGACTCTGGCCCGTGCTCGGCAACGATGCGCTTGAGCTTGTCCGCAATCTCATCCATCGCTTGCTCATAGGAGATCTCCTCCCATTTATCTTCCCCGCGCTCACCGACTCGTTTAAGCGGCGTACGCAGTCGATCCTCGTGGTTATGTATGCTGGGGGCAGCAACCCCCTTAAAACAGATATGCTTCGCGAGCATCGGATTGTCATGGGCCAGAACCCGCTCGACCCTGCCGTCATGGGCCTCCGTTCTAAGTTGGCAGCCAATATCGCAGATCGTGCAGACTGAATAACCGGTTTCTGTGCTCATCGTTTGTTTCTCCCCTCAACCTGCTGCAGTTAACTCGGTTAGTATCTCGCGCAATTGCTCGCGCTTCTTGAGCCCGAGCCTGCCCACCAAATCATCCTGAATGCTTTGCCATAAAGGTGCAGCCTGACGCACCGCCTTGCGACCGGCGGGTGTCAGTGCGATGACGCGGGTCCTGGCGTCCTCGCCCACCCCCAAGCTGATGTAGTCCTGTTTTTCCAGTACCCGCAGGTTTCTGCCCAGGGTGCTGCGGTCAAGGCCACTAACCTCGGCCAGCGCCTTTACCGTGGGAGTATTTAGCGAGCGAATGTAGTTCAGCAGAGAGAATTGGTTCGCGGATATGCCAGCCGGCGCCAGAACCGCGTCATAGCTGCGGCTTAATGCTTGCGCAGCGGTGCGCAAATTCATGCAAAGGCAGTCTTCATTACTCATTAGGGGTACCTACCCGTATATTTATGTGTATATACCCATATATTGGCCCTGCCTGTCAACTGAAATGCGCCTACCCATACGTGCTAGGACTATTACACTTTTTATCTTAATGATATATCTTTAGGTCTATCTGTCATCCCGCTGTATCGGAACTACACATGGAAACCACGACAAAAACCGCCAAGGAAATCTATCTGGACGTTAAAGCGAATCCCGCACGCAAGCGCTTTGGCTTTGGCAACAAAGCGGTACTGGTCAATATTGATCCGCAGAAGGCGTACACCCGCACCGATCTCTACAAAACCGCCTACGAAACCGACCCTCGTCAGATGGAATACATCAATGAATTAGCCAAGCGCTTTCGAGCGCTTAACTGGCCAGTGGTCTGGACCCATGTTGCTTATATGGACTCCGGAGAGGATGCAGGCGTCTGGGGCACACGAACGAATACCGAAGACTCCCTGCAGAACATCAAGTTTGATTCCGAGCGCTCGGAGTTCGACGACCGCTTGGAGATTGATCACACGAACGACGTGATCTATCTGAAGAAGATGCCTTCAGCCTTCTTTGAAACCCAACTGCAAAGCCTTCTGGTATGGCATCAGGTAGACACCGTCGTGCTGACCGGAGGTTCCACCTCGGGTTGTATTCGCGCAACCGGCGTTGAATCCCTGTCTCGCGGCTATCGCACTATCGTTCCCGAGGAGTGCGTGGCGGACAAACACGAAAGTTACCACTACGCCAATCTCACGGATCTAAGCCTGAAGTACTGCGATGTACTGGAGCTACAGGAAGTATTCGACTGGCTCGACGGGCAGCGTGACCGCTAAGCCATGAAAGAGGATCCTGGTTTCTACGATTACTGGCCCTATGATCAGCGCCCGAAGATCGAATGGCCGAACGGTGCCAAACTCGCCTTCTGGGTAGCTCCGAACATTGAGTATTACGAACTCGCCCCCCCTGCAAACCCCTATCGCAAAGCCTGGCCACAGCCCTACCCCGCCTTGCCTGGCTACAGCATTCGCGACTACGGCAACCGGGTCGGCCATGTGCGGCAGATGGAAGTACTCGACCGTTACAACATTAAGGGTTCAATTTCGCTTTCGACGGCGCTGTGCGCACATCATCCTGAAATCATTGAAATGTGCAGGGAGCGGGACTGGGAATTCTTCAGTCACGGGATTTACAACACGCGCTATACCTACGGCATGGATGCGGATCAGGAGCGCGAGATGATTCGCGACTCGATGGAAACCATCTTTGAGGCCACAGGCCAGAAATGCGCAGGCTATCTGGCACCCGCGCTATCGCACTCCGAATTGACACTCGACCTGTTTGCCGAAGTGGGCAGCGAACTGTTCGGAGAGGACGGCGGCTTCTACACCTGCGACCTGTTCCATGATGATCAGCCCACGCCAATCCATCTGCGCAGCAAGAAGCGATTCGTGTCTATCCCCTAATCACTGGAGATGAATGACACCATCGCCTATGTGGTTAACAAGATCGAGCCGCGACGCTATGGGCAACAGATCAAGGAGAACTTTGATCGCCTATACCAGGAAGGCGCCGAGAGTGGCACCATCATGTGCATTCCTACCCACAATTATCAGGTGAGTTGCCCGCACCGGCTGAAGGCGTTTGAAGAGGCTCTTGAATACATCACAGGCCACAGCGACGTGTGGGTGACGACCGGTCGCGAGATTGCGCGATACTTCATCGATAACTATTACGATGAAATATCCGCCGATATCGCGAGCAAGCAGGAGGTTCGCAATGTCGCTGGATAAGGAGCACCTGAGCTACCCCCTGAGACGCTACGGCATGGACCACGAACGCTACGATTGGTCCATGTTAAGCGAGCGCAAATCCGTGCAGTGGCCCGATGGCAAGCACCTGGCCCTCTGGATCAACGTCGCACTGCAATATTTTCCACTGAATCAGCAGGGCAAACCCTTTGCCGTTCCGGGCGGCATGACCATGCCCTACCCCGACCTGCGACACTACTCGCTGCGTGACTATGGCAATCGAGTCGGCATATTCCGGCTATTAAAGGCTTTCGATCATTACCAGATACGTCCCAGCTTTGCGGTCAGTACACGACTGGCTGAGCGATTGCCCTATCTGATGCACACACTGAGAGAACGTGGTGACGAGATACTCTGTCACGGCTGGCATCAGGATGCCTTACATTACGGTGGCCAGGATAGAGCCGAAGAAGCTGATACCATTCGCCGCGCACTCGACGGGCTACGCGACATCAGTGGGCAGCCCGTAAGGGGTTGGCTAAGTCCCGCCAAGAATGAGTCTGAGAACACCCCAGAGCTGCTCGCCGACAATGGAATTGAGTACTTTTGTGACTGGGTCAACGATGACATGCCCTACCCGTTTCGCACCGAAACCGGCGAACTGACGGCCATGCCTTTATCGACAGAGCTCGACGATTTTTTTGTAATTGGACAAAACCTGCACTCGCCACAATCCTGGTGCGAGCAGGTTTGCGACGCCTGCAATCTATTGCTGGAAGAAGCACAGCAGCACGGGGGGCGCATATTAGCGCTCAATATTCACCCTTGGATGTTGGGGCAGCCTCACCGCATCGCTTATCTGGAACAGGCGCTAGACTACATCACAGCCCAGGCGGGCGTGTGGTCAGCGCCGCCGCATGCCATACTGGACTCATGGAGAACCCAGCAAAAGGCCTGAATGATACCTATACCCCGTTTTTAGACCGGGTGACTGTCGCGGTTCCCTACATGTGGGTCTACGACACGCAAGACGAAAAAATCGTCGATATCACCCAGGCCACCCTCGACTTCCTCGAAGCATCCGGATACCCCGACTGCCCCCGCACCCTCTCTTCCGATATCCAATTGGAGGCAGCGCGCGCTGCGCTAACCAGCGATGAATCCATCACCGTTATCGAGTGGATTAAGTACGCCGATAACTGGACCAAGGTGACGCGAGTCAAAACGCGGGTCGACGATCGACGAGTATTGGAAATCGCTCACGATACCACTGCACTTGACCCTCGCGCCGAGTGGCTGGCACGCATTAATCTCGAAATGCAGCGTCTGGAACTGGAGAGCGGCGAATCTATCTCATTCGACGAGTGGGTGGTGCTGCATATGTTGATCAAGGGCATCAAGCACAAGACCATAGCCGAAACGCTGGGCATATCGCTTAAGACCGTAGATTACCGCATCTCGCGCATCAAGATCGCACTGGCAGTGGAGACCACGGAAGAGATGATGCTCGAGGTGTCTGCCAGCGATCTCATCCACCTGGCGCTGGTGCCGCTGGACCCAGATAACCCGGCCATGACGGAAGTCGATCTCTATAAAAAGGTCATTGACTAGGTAATTACCTAGTGCTGATTTACCGGCGGTGCTTTAGTGTATTTGCTCACCCAATAGGGACATGGGTTTCCTAGAAGCCAGGGATGGCTTCGCTCCCCCACTTCAGACACGCCATACCCCGAGCTCGGATCTTCCCGCAGCAATGCTGCAGCCACTCTGCGATTACGAATATTTAATACACCGAGACAGCTTCACGGTTGATTTCATCTGCCAAGCCGCGGTAGCTTCACCGAAATAACAAAAAAGCATTTTATTACTCATGTCCAAGCTCCAAAAAAGTCTCCGCGTTCTGGGCGAAGTCCTGTTCTACTTATACCTGGCCGCCTACTGGTACCTGGTGCACAACCTCTTCCCGCTCTACTCACTCGGCGGCGCGATCCTGGCGTTTGCGGCGTTCCGCGGTCTGCGCAATCGAGTGTCCCTCGAATTGCCGGCACACGCTGGGCTGGCAGTAGCTGCAGTCAGTTTTTTCCTCATGCTCAACCCACCGGCGAGTTTGCTGGGAACAGCACTGCTGTGCTGGTTTGTGATCAATGCTGTGATCTTCCGCCTGAGCTTTGTGCAGTTACAAGATGCGAAATGGAAGGCCGGCGCATTAGTCGCCAGCTACTGCATCTTCCTGGCATTGCCGCTGGGCCTTCCTCGGTTCGGCCCGACGGCCCCGACGCAAGCGCAAGGCCAGCCACTGGACGCCGTCATAGTGGGTGCAGGTTTTGGCGGCATCGCGATAGGCAAGGAACTGCTGGATGCGGGCAATACGAATTTTCGCATAATCGAGGGTGCGCCCGAGGTCGGCGGCACCTGGTGGCATAACCGCTACCCGGGTTTGCATGTGGATGTGCAGTCTGCGCTCTATAGCTTCTCTTACTTCCCCAACCCCAATTGGTCAAAGCTGTGGGCGCCGCGGGCAGAGCTACTCGAGTATGCGATAGCGCTATCAGAAGCCACTGGCGTCAGGCCATTCATTCGTTTCAATACCTGGGTACACAGCGTTCGCTTTAACGAAGACACCCTGCTTTGGGAGACCTCACTCGGTGACGAGACCGTGCAGAGTAAGCACGTCGTATTGGCTAACGGCGGGCTGCATATTCCGAAGACACCGAATTTTGCCGGTTTGGATGATTTCGACGGCATACGCTTTCACTCCGCGCGCTGGCGCGAGGATGTGGATTTGACGGACCAGCGAGTTGCAGTCATCGGCAGCGGCGCCAGTGCGGTCCAGATCATTCCCGAGATCGCCAAAGTGGCAGAACAGGTGGACATGTACCAACGCACGCCCAATTGGGTGGCGCCACAGGACAATCAGAAGGTATCGGCGCTACGTCAGTGGGTGTATGAGTACGTGCCAATGACCTACAAACTGCGACGCTTCTTTACGCACGCCTCGTCTGAGCTCGGCTTCCGTGCCGTATTCCCGCTGGAATCGGGCATCCGTGACGATGTTGAGGAACAACTGAAGGGCTATATCCACAGCACAGTTAAAGATGAGTCTCTGGTGCCCAAGCTGATCCCGGACTACGAGTTTGGCTGCAAGCGCCCGCTGGTTACGCAGTACTTTTACCCAGCCCTCAATCGCGACAACGTTGAGGTGATTACCGAGGGCCTGGAGCGCCTGACCCCAGCAGGCATTTTGAGCCGCGAAGGTAATGAACGGGCTTATGACATTATTGTGATGGCCACCGGCTACGACCTAGCCGATGTACCCTTCCCTGTCATCGGGCCCGATGGCCTGTCGCTCAGTGAGGAGTGGGCGGACAAACCCGAGGCCTACGAGGGCATGATGGTGAGCGGGTTCCCGAATCTGCACCTAATGTCAGGCCCCAACAGCGGTTTCATCGGCTCATTCATCATTCACCTGGAATCGGCCGCGGCGTATAACGCCCAGGTGATTCGGCGAGCTGATGGTGAGCTTCTTCTGCAGCCCAAACTGGAAGCCCAGCAGGCTTACAACCAGGCGCTGCAGGCGGACCTGCAGAAGACCGTGTGCGCAGGTAGCTGCAAGAGCTGGTACAAATTGGAAAACGGTCATGTGGTGGCCAATCACCCGCACCCGGTTTCCCGAGTGCTCTATGATCGTGCCAAACCGCGCTGGGGCGATTTCAATATTGCGGAAAGAAGCGCGAACTAGCGCTTAGCGAAACGAAATCAACCGCCAGCGCCGCAGCTGAGCAAACAGGCGTATCAATTCGTTATCCGTCGCGGCGCCCTGCCGCGAGCGAAGCAGTTCGAACACATCGCTGACCGTCATACGATCGACCGCCGCACGCTCAACAATAATCTCCAGCGCCGAGAGTGTTAGCCGGTCTGCAATACCAAAGGTGTGCGGCCCCCAGGGAGTGGCAACGGTAAACGCCACGCCCTGACTTTGCGCCAGCGGACGAATGTCCTTTGGTTCAACCAGGGGATAGGGATACAACTGTGTCAGCGACTGATATGCTGCCTGCTTGGTAACCACCGCCTCATCAAATACACATGCGTCCAGTTGGGTCAGCAACAGACACCACAGCGCGTCCTCCGGTGTCTCTACCACCGGCTCACCCATGACATTGAGGGAAGTGTTCAACAGGATAGGAACGCCGGTGCGCGCGCCAAAGGCCTTCACTAACTCGTAATAGGGCCCGTTCGCTTCACGTGTCACGGTTTGAACCCTGCCGGTGCCATCGACGTGGACGACTGCCGGCACGTGCGCTTTGCACTCTTCCCGAAAGCGCATGACGCGCAGCATGTAGGGACTGCTGGGGTCGAAACCCTCGACATCGAACCAGTCTTCCACAGACTCCAACGGAATTACGGGTGCAAAGGGCCGAAACGCTTCGCGCCGCTTTACCCGTGCGTTCAGTATTTCTTTCGCGTCTGGGCGGCGGGTCACACAATATGCTGCGCTGCCCGAGCGCTCGCGGACCGAGTTCAGACGGCCCAGTGAACCAGGCAATAATCTTTCCATCCGCGAGTAAGTTCGCCGCTTCCTCCACCGCACTCTGAGTCGAATGCGAGTCGATCATCGGCGTCTTTTCAATAGCGGCAGCAACCTCCACAGCGCTATAGGCCTTACCAAAGCCATCCCTGATCTGTGGCTGGGGCGCAAACTGACTGCCCAGCTGCCACAGCCCGTAGTACGCGGCATCAATAGCAGGGCCTGAATCTTCCGCCGCCGGCATGAAATAAACGTTGTCAAAATCGCTTTCCCGAACGATGCGCTCGTTGGCCACGCTGTTCAGCGCCACGCCACCGGCAAATACCAGGTTACGGCTGTCGCTTAGCTCGCGCGCCCGACGAACCAGATAGAGCAAGGCTTCCTCGAGGGCGTTCTGTACGGAGGCCGCGAGATTTTCATAGTCTTTTTGCGTTGCGGGCCAGTGCTCAGATTGGGCAAAGCGACGACAGACCTCATCTCGAAAGTGAAAGCGCCCCTCTCTGATTTCGAAGAACTCTCTCGGCGCAATGGTAGGCTCGCCGTAGGGCGCGAGCCCCATGACTTTACCCGCCTCCATCACATCACCGAAAATCTGTGCGGCAGTGGCCGAGAACATTCCGCCCAGACTGGCGAAACCAGGCATTGAGGCGCCTTCTGGTGCAGGTAGCAGCCAACGGTCCAGCTCGCACATGTGCTTTTCCAGCGCACGCATCTCGCTGCCCACAGCATCATAAATAGAATGTACTTCGCTACCTGACGGCCAGGGATCGATGACTGCTGACTGCTCGTCTGCGCTGAGATCGATAGTCGGTGAACCCATACCGTCAACAATCAGTATCGCCGCATCCTCAAAGCCGGAGGTTGCGAAAGCACTAATTGCATGGCCGACGTGATGTGACAATGTCAGGCTGGGAATGCCATGGGCCTGAAGTTTGAGTACCGGATTCGCCGCCAGGTTGTTTTCCGGCGCACGCAAGTCCTTCTGTGGGCACAGCACCACCATATCGAGATCGGCTGGCTGAATGCCGCCCTGATCAAGGCAATATTGCACCGCCAGAGACGCCTGCGCTGCGTGCAGTCGGGCGCGCTTCTTACCCGCCAACCGCTCTTCCTGAATCGCAGCAACAATCTCGTTGCCATGCAGCAGGCAGGCGGCGCCGTTGTGCGAGGCGCTAAGACCTAACACCCAGGGGCTATGGGTAGGTGAGCCACCCTCTTGCAGCGTCACTGTGTCACTTGTCCTACAGAATGGGATCCAGAATGTGGAACAGCGGATTATCCGGGTCTGGGTTGGTACCTGCAATAATCATCGACAGGCGCAGGGAGCGGCGATGCATCGCCGGTACCAGCAAAGCATCATCTTCTATGTCATTCAGAGCAATCCGCGCCATGAGCGACTCTTCGGCGAGCGTCAAACTGTCATAAGCCTCACCGGTGATCGCACTGATATCGCTGATCGTTGCGCGCTCGAACCAATCACGATAGCGCGCGTGATTCAGCAGGAATGCAGGAATGGCATGGAGCAAATCCCGCTCCCACTCCTCGAAGGCGCTGGAGGTCGGCAGGCGGTCAATATCGACCAGTAGTTTTTTCAACCCCGACTCCTCCAGACTTTTGTATTCCGCCTGCGGAAGCTCCAGGTCGTACTTGAGCTCTATGCCCTGCAGCTCGGCAATGGCCTCGTAGGCACGCCGAGTGATGCTCGCGTACTCCAACAGGCCTTCAATCCAGTTGCCGCCAATGGCCTTCGGATTGCCAAAAAACTTGGCAGCAATACCCGCCATCTGCAAAAACGCCACGGTGTGATACGCCACTACTGGCAAATCAACCGGTTCGCCCGTCACCTCTTCATAACGCTTGTAGAGCGCGGGTATGTCACCCATGTTCTCGTAGGGATGCCGCCCACGAAAACAGGCGAGATCCCAGTGGGTATCGCCGATATTGGCGATCTCAAAATCGAGCAGTGCCAGCACCTCAGTTCCATGAGACATAAACTGGCCAGCATCGCCGGCGATAAAACTCGCCACAGTGCGATGCTCAGGCACATTGCGACGCAGCCAATGCTGCAAGAATTCAAAAGTGGGTTCGTTGTTGCGGGTATACACACCCGCCTGATACATTCGCTCGGTCGCATTCAGCGCGATATCAGCAGCGGTCTCTGGCGGCTTGCTGAGCTGTTTGATCTGGGCGAACTGACTCACCGGAACCGCATGCACCTGGGCCAGGTGCTCCATATAGCTCAGCATGGCTTGCCAGCGCTCATCACTCATTGTCGAGGGATTTTCGATAGCCGTATGCAACATCCCCGGCGCACGATCTTCTGTCTCGATCCACTCCATCACAAAGGCCTTGGGTGATTCCATCCAGCCGTAAATGTGTGGCACGAGAATACCGTTGGCCTCGAGCACCTCCATTACTTCCATCTCAAAGCGAAGATCATGCTCACCGGCGTTAGGTCGGTCACCGCGCACTAATACCCTGCGAGTGTCGTCGCCAACGGTATAGGTTACGCGCCACTGGGGGCGCCAGCGCTCCAGGCGCTTGACATCCTGCATTTTTCCACCGAGCTTCTCCGCCACCCAGGCGGCTATGCCGGCCAGGCATTCGGCTTCAAAGGCGTCCTGGTCGCTTATCGTGTTAGAAGCGTTTGCATTCACAGGGTGTTTGCCTCACGCAATTTCTCTTCATGCGCTGCCAACCAGGCCGCCTCTTCGCCAGGCTCCGGCAGTAGGTCTCCCCCCTCCATCACCCATTTGGCGGGGATATCCTGTGTTGCCATTTCAATGTCGTCGCGCTGGATACCAAGAATCTTTGCGACGCCGGTGCACATATCTTCGATGACACGGTGTTTTGTCTCTTCGGTGCGGCCCGCGCGAAGATTGCCAAACAACACGTAGCCTTTGTCAGAGTCACTCTTAAAAATACTGCCAAGCTGTTCGGCTTCTGGACTACCGAGCTCGAAGAAAAAACAATGTACGAACGTGCGTGGAGCCCCGGTCAACTCACAGTGCACGCGGGTGACCTCATTAGCGATAGCTGCTTTGGCGGCCTCCGGAATAGCGCCCGGTTTGGCGCAGCAAATATAGAGCGGCATCGTTTACTCCTGCTCAGGCAGATCGCGGGCGGTCGCCACGATTTCGTTGATGGAACAACCGGTGGTACTCATCCACAAGTTACAAATATCGTTCAGCAGTGCTGTGCGGGTCTGCTGCTCAAGGCCCTGTGGTACATACATCACGGCCAATGAACTGGTCGAGGGTTCACCGGCAGTCCAGCCATTGCCCGCGGCCACAGCTGTCCAAACGGTGGCTGCGGGTAAATTAAAGTAATGCTGGGCAATATCGCTCAAGCCCTGCTCCAGTGCAGGCTTGTTCGATTCCGCCGCCTGCCCCTGCTGGATCATGCAGCCACACAAAATCATCTCGTCTTCTCTCGTATTGCTTCTGCAACTTTTGGCATAAGCACTGTACAATTATCTGAACAACCACTCAAACGGAAGCTTACCATGATCAAAATCCACGGCGTTCACGGCTCTCCATTCGTCCGCAAAGTGCTAATCGCGCTTGAGTACAAAGGTATTCCCTATGAGATCGTTCCCACCATGCCCTTCTCAGGCGATGAGGAATATCTCAAGATCAATCCTCTGGGCAAAGTTCCCACACTCGTGGACGGCGACTTTGTACTCGGCGATTCCAAAGTGATCTGCCGCTACCTGGAAGCGGAGTATCCGGAGCCAGCGCTGTATCCCACTGCTGTAAAGGATAACGCCACTGCGGACTGGTACGAAGATTTGTGTGGCGGCGCAGTCGCCGAGATGGCCGCTGGCATTTTCTTCCAACGCTTTATGCGTCCCTTTGCGTTCAAGCAGGAACCGGATGAGGAATTGGTTTCTCAAATCACCGACAAGAAGCTGCCGCCCATGCTGGACTACCTCAACGGGCAGATTCCAGCAGACGGCTGGATTTTTGGTGAGTTCACGATGGCCGACCTGAGCATCGTAAGCCCGTTCATCAACGCCTCCTACGCCGGTTACGAAGTGGATGCTGAGCGCTGGCCGAATATGGCCGGGCTGATTGCGCGCGTGAAAGCTCAGCCGCAGGTCGACACTATCCTGCAGCAAGAAGCAGCCGCATTGGGTTTTAGCTAGCTGCGGTTTTCCGTTTTGTCGTCGCTTTGCGTTTGGAAGGCGTTTTACGCTTGGCGGCTGTTTTTCGCTTAGCGCCCACTTTCTTCCTCGCCGGCTTGGCGGTCAGACCGGCCGCCAACTCCAGCTCCTGCAGCGACTCTTCCATGTAGTCGATCATGCGCTGCACCTGCGGCACCGAGCGTCGGCAGGCGATAATGCCGAAGTCCACCTGATCACCATAGGTGACCAGAGTGATGTTCATGGCCATACCATCAGTGACGATGGACAGCGGGTACGATCCATCAAGACGCGCACCATTCCAATACTGCGTCTCTCGAATACCGGGCACATTGGATATCACCAGGTTAAACGGCGGCAACTTTGGCAGCAGTCCGAAAGGCTGTAACACCATGGCTGGTGATTGCAGTAGCAGACTAAACAAACTCACCTCATTGGGCGTCATGCCCGCGTACAGCGCCTTACTCGCATTCACAGAATCGCGAATTACTCGCATACGCTCTCCGGCGTCCGCTACATTAGTCGCCATATCAGCACTGATCGATGCCACCGCATTGCCGGAATCGATGTCCCCTTCCTGGCGTACAGAAACCGGCACCATCGCTTTGAGCGATTCGTCAGGCAGCTCTGCATGATTTTGCAAGTACTTGCGCAGCGCGCCACCGCACATGCCCAACACCGCATCATTAAATGTCCCGTCAAACGCCTTACCCACGGCTCGTAGCCTGGAGAAAGACCATGACTGCGCCACAAAGCGGCGCGCACCACCAATAGCGGTATTAAACGCTGTTTGCGGCACCTTGAAATGCGGAATGGAAAGGCCATCTCCGCGACCGGTCAACACTCGCGAAATGCCGCGCGTCATTTCAACGCTGCGTACGCTGCTATCGAACACCGATTTTAGAGCATCAGCGACATTGCGTGTGTCGGCATCGTCCATATCGCGCACATTGCCAAACTTAAGGCTGTCGCGATAACGCTCCCAGTTAGCGAGTGACAGAGGCGACTCTGCATGCACGTATTTGGGATCTCCGGAGTACATGCATCGTGCGACGTGAATGGAGCGTGCGCCATCAACGGCTGCGTGATGGGTTTTGTTGTAAATCGCAAACTGACGATTCTTCAGGCCCTCGATCAGGTGTATCTCCCAAAGCGGGCGATTCCGATCTAGAAGACTGCTATGCAAACGCGACACCAGGGTAAACAACTCCCGGTAAGGGCCAGGCTTCGGCAGCGCCGAATGGCGAATATGATACTCAAGGTCTAGCTCGGGATCGGGCTCCCAATGGACGGGTCCGGCCAGCCCGAGCTTACCCATGGACAATCGGTCGCCAAACGGGGGCAGAAAACTATCTGCATCGCGCAGATTAGTATTGAGCTCATGCAGGAATTCCCGTTCATCCGCCCCCTTCGGCAGGGTATACAGACTCACCCCAGCAACGTGCATTGGTGTTTCACGGCGTTCATTCACCAGGAACGCCACATCAAGCAGACCAAGTTTTTTGTTCACAGGATTTCCTTAGGTTCTTTTCTTTAACTATAGACGACCGGGAGCGACGCTACAGACTTAGTCAGAGGCTAGGCGTAACAAACGTCACCCGTTGAGGACAGTAAGAGCGAGTTAGTGATAGGGAGCGTCGTAGCGGGGGTCGTGAGCATCCATGATGTCCTGGGCCAAGGATTTCAAGTCTACTTCATAATCGGTTTCATGAGGATAGTCATCGAGGTCAACACCATAAATAGCGCGCAACCAAACCAATTCGCCGAGAGCAATGAGAATTTCTCCGGCATGTCCAAGGCTGTCGGTAAAAATCGAGGTAGCACTATCCCCCGTCAAAGCATTGACAGCCGGCAACTGGCCCGCATCGAACAATATGCGCAACTCAATCGCTGCCTGGCCATAAGGAATCGCGAATATATCCGTGCCGGGATACCGCGAACGCAGGGCATCAATGCCTTGGTAAAACGTGGTAGTTCTGAACTCATGCCATGCGTTCGCATAGGCCTCGGTATCGAATTCGGCCGGCTGGGTCCCCCAGGGTAGAGCTACTGCGAACCGCGTAGCAGGGTTTTGTTCGAGGGCGTAGTCGATCCAGTTCTGGTAGCCGATCAACGTTGGATAATCCGGGTGATAGGTCATGACAAATAATTCAACTTCACCGGTATCGAGCACGGCCTGGATATCGCTTCGCTTAGAGGGGTTATTCCACAATGCCTCCGGTGCACCGTTGGCTCCCCCGTTGAAGACGACGCTCTGCTCATGCTCAGTCATACCAACAGCAGCGGCATGTCCCTCCATGGCTTCAGCGAATGGTCGGAAGAAACTATGACCGATAAACAAGCTATTAAAGCCAGTACTGCGGAACTGGGGTTCCAGATAGTAGACACTATCAGGCGACTCCAGTATCGCCATCAATTGTTCGCTGTTTTCAAGTCCCGCCGTAAACAGCCAGCAGGGCGTGCTCAGCCCACCGCACACAGCCCCGTCTTTATACTTCCACTGCACAAATTCGAAGCCATCGCCAGGTTCCGCGACAAAGGTCTCGTTAAAGTGAATGTCGTAGACATCGACCGTACAGCTTTCGTTAGCAGCGCAACTATAGCCACCGGATTCGGTCGTCACGCCCCCACTACTGGGAACATCGACCTGGATTTTGCACGCGGAGAGCAAAACTGCGGCCGCGAGCACGGTTAAGTGGCGTAATTGGGCGTTCATCATTCCTCTTATAACGCACGAGCACAAAAAAGGGCGTGATAAAAGTCACATCTGAGACAAACGAGCGCCATCTGGGTTACTTTAAGGGTATACAACAGCTATACGAATCACTTCAGGGAGAACAGAGCATGGCAACACTGGAATTGCGGCCACTAGCCACCGTAGAGGTCGAACTGGGCGAGCAAGTTGACTTGGGTAGGGGACCGAAAGGCCACCGCATGATCATCGACGTAAAATCGGTCAAGTTTATTGCCGAGGGATTTACGGCTGAGCTCGCCACCAACGACGCCGCTGATTGGGCCACGCTGAATGACGATGGCACGATCGCCTCACTGGACGTGCGCGCAACACTCAAGACCGAAGACGGAGCCATTATTTACATGGAGTACGGCGGTCGAATGGATATGAGCACAGGATTACTGGCAACCGCCCCTACGTTCCAAGCCTCCGCGGAGCCCTACCTATGGCTCAATAAGGTGCAGGCCGTAGCCGCTGGCGCGATCAACCCCGACACCGGCATGTTGATATACACTTTGTACGAAGCGGCGCCCATCGCAGACTAATAAATAATCCAGACAAGGAAAATAAAACGCGTGAAAGTAACCAAGGACATGTTGCACGAGGATCTGCGAAGCTTCTACTGGCCTACTCGTATTCTCACGTTTCTGATGACCTTCAACTGGTTCATCAAGCTAATGGACAAACTGGGTGGCAGGCCGGTACGCGGCAAAGATATCGAAGGTCTAAATTGTCGAGAAATCTACGTACCCAGCAGCGATGGCGAATACCAGATTCGTACGCGAGTGTTTGCTCCCAAGCATGCCTCCGGCGAGCTGCCGCTATACCTCTACATACACGGTGGCGGCTATATAATGGGCCTGCCGGAATTGACGCTGGACCTATTGGAACGCTTCATCGAAACGCGCCCCTGCGTAATCGTGGCACCGGATTACCGCAAGGCCTGGACTAAACCCTACCCCGCCGGTCTGGATGATTGCTACGACACCCTACTGTGGGCCATAGAGAACGCATCGGAACTGGGCGCCAGGCCCAACAAAGTGATTGTGGGCGGCCATAGTGCCGGCGGCGGACTCACGGCTGCTGTTACACTTCGGGCGCGCGATGCCGGCGACGTGGACATCGCATTCCAGATGCCCTTTTACCCCATGATCGATGACCAGCAACCCTCGGATTCAGAACGCAAGATTGATGTGCCTGTCTGGAGTACGAAGACAAATCGGATCGGCTGGGGCGCCTATCTCGCCGACCTGCACAACTCTGGTACTGACATTCCTGCTTATGCCGCCCCCGCGAGAAATAATGACTACAGCGGCTTTCCGCCCACGCTCACTTTCGTCGGCACTCTGGAGCCGTTCTTCTGGGAAACCCGCGACTACATAGAAAAGCTGCAGGCAGCGGGCGTTGATACGCTGTACAAAGAATACGAGGGCTGTTTTCACGCCTTCGAGTTCTTCGCCGCCGAGAGGCCGGTCGGTCGCGACGGCATGGAATTTACCTTTAACAGCTACGCCGAGTTCTACGACAAGTACGCTGGGTGAGGTAAGCGGCTGAGGCCCCAAGGGTTTGCTGGCTGTCTTTGATTTCCATACGGGCAATGGACTGCAGGTGCACTTCGTCAGGACCGTCCGCCAGGCGTAAGGCATGCCCCGCAGTATAAAGGTCAGCCAGGGGTGTGTCGGGCGTGAGGCCCATGGCACCGAATACCTGAATGGCGCGGTCCGTTACCGCTGTGTGTACCGAGGGCACCAGTGCCTTGATCATCGCGATCTCTTTCCTCGCCACCTTTGCACCCACGTTGTCCATCATCCAGGCCGCCTTCAGAACTAAAAGGCGCGCGGTTTCGATCTCAATACGCGACTTTGCAATCCACTCGCCAATACTGCCGTGCTGGTGCAGGTACTTGCCAAACGTTTTGCGCTCCTGACTGCGCTCGACCATCAATTCCAGGGCCAGTTGCGCCGCACCGATGGAGCGCATGCAGTGGTGAATTCGGCCCGGGACCAAGCGTGCCTGGGCGAGGGCGAAACCCGCACCCTCTTCTCCGAGCATATTGCTGGCGGGTACCCGGACGTCGCGAAAGACAATCTCACAGTGACCCTCCGGCGATGTGTGGTTGAGTACCGTGGGATTACGCACAATATCGATTCCCGGCGTGTCCGCTGGCACCAGAATCATACTCTGCTGCTTGTGGACGTCACTGTTATCAGGGTCGGTTTTACCCATCACGATAAATAGCTCGCAGTCCGGCCGGGCGGCATTGGAGATAAACCACTTGCGTCCATTAATCACATAGTGATCACTATCGCGCCGAATCAGCGTGGTGATGTTGGTGGCGTCTGACGAGGCCACGTCGGGCTCGGTCATAGCGAAAGCAGAATGAAACTCCCCATCCAGCAGGGGCTTGAGCCAGCGCTCGGCCTGTTCAGACGTCGCGAACATGTGTAACAGCTCCATATTGCCGGTATCCGGAGCATTGCAGTTAAACACCTCCGCGGACCAGCCTACCCGGCCCGTCAGCTCCGCGATCGGAGCGTATTCCAGGTTGCTCAGGCGAGTGCCGGGCTCGTCGTCACGCAAGTGAGGCAGGAACATATTCCAAAGGCCTTCCGACTTAGCCAGCTCGCGCAGGTCGGCCATAAACGACACCGGGTAGTATCCCGCATGCACTTCCTCGTTGTACTCACGAATCCTGGGAATGATGTGTGCGTCCATGAAGGCCTCAACGCGGGCCAGCATGTCCTGGGTTCTCGGTGTGTAGGCAAAATCCATATTTCAGCTCCTCGATCATGGCGGCCAGTTGATATCCGTAAGCATAAGGAGCAACAAGGCATTCACATACTTTATTTTATAAATATGTCATCATAGATGGTATCTATATCTAACTGGTGCTTAAGATGAGCCTGAATCATGTAGATCTCAATCTGTTTCCCGTGCTGGATGTGATCTACCGCGAGCGCAACCTGACACGTGCGGCTGAGGTTCTGTGCCTGACGCAGCCGACAGTCAGTAATGCCTTGGCACGTCTGCGGCGATCCTTGAACGACGAGCTGTTTGTGCGCACACCGACAGGCATGGTCCCTACCCCACTCACAGAGAACATCATTGGACAGGTCAGGGATGCTTTGCAGCTACTCGACCGATCAGTGATGGATGGCGACGTGTTTAACCCAGCGACCAGCGAACGCACTTTTCGTATCAGCATGCCTGACTCATCAGAAGCCCATTTGCTGCCAGCACTGATGAATGACCTGGGGCAAAACGCGCCGGGCATGTCGATAGAGAGTTACCATGTGAACCGCTCAGACATGCTCGCAGCGATGACGGCGGGCAACCTCGATCTGGCCATGGATATTGCGTTCACCGCCAACCCTCAACTTCGCTACGCGCCAGTATTCGAAGAGCAATATGTCTGCCTGCTCAGCAAGAAGCATCCAATGAAAGGTGAGCGTCTCAGCCTCGAACAGTACCTCGATCTTGCCCATGTGCACGTATCCAGCCGCAGTCGAGGTATGGGGCCCGTGGATCTGGAGCTGAATAAACTGGGGCTGAAGCGCAAGATTCAGATGCGGCTGGAGCACTACCTCGTGGCCACAGAGATCGTGCGCAACAGTCACCTGGCACTCACTATCCCAGGTTCCTGGACAGCGTTGGCCGGTTTACGGGTAATGGCACTGCCCTTCGAAGTGCCCAGCCTGCAAACTCAATTGGTCTGGCACAAGAGCGTCGATGGCGACAAGGCCAACCAGTGGCTGCGGGACCGCATCATCAAGCTGTGTGCTTAGCGGACGCGTTCAGTTTCCCACCGCCTGTTCGGACGTAGTGACTCGCGCCGCCAGCTGTCTACGTTGCGGCTTCAGGTTAAAGTCACGCGGAATCTGGTCGGCAAACTCGATGTAGCGTGGTCGTTTGTAGCCGGCGATGTGTTGGCGGCACCACGCGACAATATCTTCCCGGCTCAAACTGGCGCCCGGCGCTAGAACCACAAAAGCCTTCACAGCCTCACCCCACTTTGAGTCGGGAACACCAACCACGCAGGCGTCAACGATATCAGGGTGAGCAAACAGGACGCTGTCGACTTCGGCCGGATAAACGTTCTCACCGCCGGTTTTGATCAACTCTTTCTTGCGCCCGGTGATGTACAGAAAGCCTTCTTCGTCGATGCGAAACAGGTCACCCGTATGCAGCCAACCATCAACAATCGTTTCAGCGGTCGCTTCGGGCAGGTTGAGGTAACCGAGGGTTACGCCGGCTCCTTTCAGCAATAGCTCACCGACTTCGCCCGTCGGCAATTCCTTGCCATCATCATCGACAATACGAGCCGCTAGGTGGGACAGAAGTTTGCCGCAGGATTTGGGGTGTTTGAGCTGCTCTTCAACGCCCATCATAGTGGCCCAGCACCCCACTTCCGTCTGGCCATAAATAAAGCGCAGATCGATATCTGCTGCTGCCAGCGCCTGTATGAACTCAGTGGGCAGCGCACCTCCGGCCGCGATAAGCAGGCGGAGCTTGAGCTCGAGTTGCAAGCGCTCCTGTGCAGCCAGCACTTCCTCTACATTGTGCCAGAGCGGCTGAACCGTAACCTCTTCGTCTCGGGTCAACGTCAAAAGATCATCGACACCCGTATCCCGTGACGGAATCACGACTTTGCAACCGACGGTCAGCGCGCACAGCAAGGTACCAAACCCGTGCACGTGAAATAGTGGACTCAGCGACAGCAGGCAATCTGTATCCGACAGCCCCAATTCTGATACCCAGCTCAGCACGGCGGCAGAGTACCCGCCCTGCGTGTGCTGGCATCCCTTGGGCCGACCTGTCGTACCGCTGGTATAGAGCATGTACCAGCGATCATCCGCGTCTGATTCATCAAAAAAGTGTAGGTCCTGCTCGCGGCATTCCAGGCCGACTGCGCTTAACGCGCCGCCCGTATCGCCGGATTTGACAATATAGGCACTCTCGCCACCGGCTTCAGTCATCAGCTTTTCGAAGCACTCGGAGGCGAAGTACATGCCTGGCACGGCATCTTCGAGAATATAGCGCAGTTCCCCCGACGTAAGGCGCCAGTTCAAGGCAAGCAACGTGCTACCAAGCTTCGCCGAAGCGATGATGAGTTCAACCATGGCCAGGCCATCGACGAGCAGTGCGGCAATAATAGTGTCCTTATCCGCGCCCTGGCTGCGCAAATGTCTCGCTAATTGGTCTGTGCGCTGATCAAGTTCGGCATAGCTCAGCCTCGCACCGTCGGCCACCAGCGCTTCGCGATTGGGGCTGCGAGTTGCCGTATGGCGAAACAGCGCTGCCATTGTCTCCAGTTTCAACTTACCCATGTGCGGCTTTCCGGACATCAACCGGCTTCTGCGTTAGTGGAATCTGCGAAACCTTCCGGGTCTTGGCGGCTCAGCCTGTCACCCTGCACTGCGTCATCACCCACCAGAATGCGGCGCTGTCGATTCTGGATGCCGTCGAGAATAATCGCCGCTGCATTCTCTGGCGGCATACCGTAGGTCTCGAATGCTGTGAGAAAACCCTCGATGTCTTCTTCCGATTTATCAGCCATCACGACATTGCCCTGATCACGCGCGTTGCGAACAATATTGGTACTGATATGTCCCGGGTAAACCGTTGCGACACTCACGCTGCTGTCCTTGAGTTCCTGATCCAGCACTTCAGTGAATCCGCGGATCGCGTATTTTGAGGCGCAGTAGGCAGCCTGATCCTTCCGCGGGAACAAACCAAAGACACTGGATACATTGGCAATCGCCGCCTGTGGGCGCGCCTTTAGCAGCGGCAGAAACTCCTTGGTGCCATACACCATGCCCATGAAATTGATCGACATGACCTGCTCCAGGTGGTGGTAGGACATGTCCTCGATACTGCCGTTGAAGGAAATGCCGGCATTATTGATAACACCGTCCACCACCCCATGCTCCCTGATGACGTCTTCTTTGAAACTGCGCCAGGCCTCAAGCGAAGACACATCCAGCTCATGCACCGTGCAACGCGAACCTGAAGCAGCGACATCCTCAGCCAAGCCCTTGCTTTCCCAGGCTGCCTCCAGGTTAACGTCGGCAAGCGCTACGCAGGCACCGCGCCGCATGCTCTCGATCGCGAGTGCGCGACCAATACCTGAGGAGGCTCCGGTGATTACCAGAACTTTATCGTTGAGCTCCATAGTCACTACCTACGCGGATGTTTCAGCAACGCGGCAGATAGTGGGCATATCACCATCGGGGTGGTGAACGATCATCGGCTCCTGGCTTAACCAAAGACAGCTCTGCGTTTCAGCGGTGTACTGAGGCCATTGAGGTAAACCATGTCCATTCGGTGAGCCGGTTTTTGCGAATTCAACGACGGTGCTAGACCACTGCAGAGCCAACTGCTGATTGATCGCTGTCGGCGGGTGCACAAACAGGGCTGGGTTGCCCTCCTCGATCCAATTGAAGGTAAACGGAACATCTGCGAAATGGGTGATACCGAGTTCGTGATCAGTCTCGACCTCGAAGTTGTATACCCAGCCACCGGCGCCGTGTTGCGATGCCGTAGCGGCCACCCGCAGCGCGCTTGAACGGAAGGTGTCAAACCAGGCTTGTGTCATCTGCCCTAATACATCTTCCGGCGCGACCTGGCTGCCAAGATAATCGCGATAGGCGGCGCCGTCGTCACGGCCAATCGACATCGACAGGGCAAATACCATCGCCGCACCGATCTCGGCCGTGGGAACGAATGCCGGTGCCAACAGCGTACCTTCATCGCGAGTCGCACCGGTGAGTACCGGGATACCAGCAGCACCGCCATCTTTAATCGCTTCGCAGGTCGGACGCGTCAATACCACACCGTCTTGCGAGGGACCCACGTAGATCCCGGATTGCACCTGCAACTGGGAGAGCTCCTCGGCGGGCATCTGCTTGAGTTTTTCCAGGCACTCCTCATTGGAATCGCAACCCAGTACGGCTTTGATGGGCGTTAATTGATCAGTCGCGGGAGCGAGCGTCTCAGCACCACTGAAAGGCATCGCCTTGTGAAACAAGCCGCCGGCCGCTGGCGCACCCATCAGCGCCAACACCGACGCGGCACCGGCGCTTTCGCCAAAGATGCTGATATTCGACGTATCACCGCCGTAGTCTTCGATATTGTCGCTAACCCATTGCAGAGCAGCGATTTGATCCTGAATGCCGAGGTTGGCACTGCCGGCAAATTCGGCGCCCAAGTCGGCGAGATTGAGAAAGCCGAAGATTCCCAATCGATAATTTATGGTAACAACGACGACATCATTATCCCGCACGATGTTGCTGGGATCGTAATCATTGCCGGAACCGCACATGAACGCGCCGCCGTGTATCCATACCAGCACCGGCTTGCTATCGCTCATATCTGCTGGCGTGAAAACGTTCAGGAACAGGTTGTCTTCACTTTCCTCGCCGTGAATCTCAATGTTTGCCAGGACTTCCTCAGGCCAACCGATCTGAAAATGGCGGCCGCCAAAAGTCGTTGCATCAATATGATCGGCATCGTGCAGATAGGGCTGCGGCGGCTGAAAACGGAGCTTTCCTACAGGGGCAGCCGCATAGCGGATGCCTAAAAATCGGTTTACCCCATTTTGCTGAAGACCGCGAACGGCTCCGCGCCTGGTGCTGATTGTGGTATCTGAGTCTGACATATACCCCCCAAGCATCAGAAGCCGTAGTTCACTTCCACGCCGTAAATTCGCGGCGGCTGGATCGAGGCACTCAGCTGATTATTGTAATAGGCGCTGCTGCGCGTAATTGTCTCGATAATTTCCTCGTCGAAGGCGTTCTGCACGTAGGCTGTGACGCGAAAGTCATGGCGATTGTCACGATAAGTGAGACGGAAATCGGTGCGATCATAGGAATCTACCTGGGTGCTGGCACGATTGAAAATCGACGAGTACTGGTCATCCTTGTAGGAGTACACGCCCGCTAGGATCAGATCACCGGTCGGTAATTGCCAGCTGTAGTCCGCCACGAAAGAAAACTGATGTTCCGGCGACTGCACCAGACTATTGCCAGACACATCCTGCGGTAACGGCAGGGCTTCGGTCGAGTCGATAATCATCTGACCCATGTCGTCAATTTCGGTCTCCAGGTACGAATAAGTCGTGGAAAGATTTAGCGCATCGGTTGCGGCCCAGGTGCCTTCCAACTCGACACCCCAGGTCCAGGCTTCCTCAGCATTTACAAACTGGCGCGTCGTCACGCCATTTTGGAAGGTATCGACCGGCACCTGCATGTCTTCATAGTCGTAATAGTAGGCGGCGACATTGAGGCGTGCACGCTCCCACTCATTCTTCATACCGATCTCATAAACGGTTGCCTGCTCCTCATCCACTGAGGGACTGTCCTCCACGTTACCCAAGCGGAATCCGCCGGACTTGTATGCGGTGGCTACCTTGCCATAGACCAGGTTGCCATTGTCGAGGGTGTAATCGATACCAACAGACCAATCAGTAGAAGACCAGTCATCCTCTCGGCTCGCCGAGTTACCGCCATCGGTAAGATCCCAGGCGATGCGATCCTGCGGACCGTCCTCATTCAACCAAAGCATACCGATCAAACTGAAGAACGGAGCATACACACCTTGATCATCGAAGATGGCGCGATTGAACTCCTCACCTTCTTTCTCGTCCTCGGAGTAGCGCAGGCCGAAGGAGAAGCTCCATTGTTCGTTCAGGGTGTAGTCAAGCTGGCCATAGACAGCCGTGGACTCCGTATCCAGGTCACCCCACTGCTCGTAGTATATGGCGTCCGGATTGGGCGGCGCATCGAGCACGCAGTAGCACACATCGCCCGCCGGGTCGGCGGTAACCGGGTTTTGCAGAACCGGGTTGTCAGGCACAAAGGCCTGCAGCGGCTGATAGTTTTCACTGTCCCAGTAGAAGGCACCGAGAATAAACTCAAGGTCACCGCCCAGATTTGAGATCAATTGCAACTCGTGCTGTTGGGTCTGCTCGTTCTGCTCCAGATAGCTGAAATGCTGCACATCGCTGCGGCTGGTCTTGTCGAGATCTTCGCCCCAGGCAAAGTCATAGTCGACGTAACCGTAGATGTACTTCAGCGTCATCTTGTCGAACTCGTAGCTGAGGTGCGCCGTAAAGCGGTCTTCCTCGCGATCAATGAAGCCGGGATCGTCCCAATCCACTTTGTGTATATCTCTCGCGCCGGGGTTTTCCCGATCGTGCTGGTATTGTGGGTTTGGTACCAGTTGCTGAAAGTCAGTAAAGAAATCCATCACCAGTGGACCAGGAGAGGCCGTGTTGTATGGGGAAATCATGTAGGCACCGATGCGGTTGGAATCATCCTTGGCATGCTCGTACTGGACCCAGAGGTTGAGCCTCTCGGTGATATCGATGTCGAACTGGGCCTCGGCACGCCAGAAGTCCTTGTCGTTGACATCATCACCGCCCCGGTTGTCGACCCAACCATCGTTTTGATCCATTTCTGCCGCAAAACGATAGCGGATTGACTCGGTAGCCGGCCCCGAAACCGCCGCACCCAACTGGTAGCCTTCGTTGCTATATGCGCCTGCGCGCAGTTCGGCCTTGAATTCTTCTGTGGGTCTCTTGGCTATGAAATTCACCGCACCACCTACCGCGTTACGGCCATAAAGCGTGCCTTGCGGGCCACGCAGCACTTCCACTCGATCGGTGAAGAAGGTGGACTGAGCAACGCCGCCCAGCTCGGCCGTGTAGATGCCATCGCGGTAGGTCACAACGCCGGGGTCGGTTCCGAGCGCATTATCGACCCGGCCCACACCACGGATGAAGACGCGATTAGGGTTGGTCTGGAATGTCATGCTGGGCGTGTGATTGGCAATGTCGGCCGCACTGATGATGCCGATATTGTCACGCATGTCTGCATCAAACGCAGAAATCGCTATCGCCACATCCTGCACGGAGGCGGAGCGCTTTTCGGCTGTGACGACAATTTCTTCCAGTACGGTGTTCTGAGCCTGCGCCAGGCTGGCACAGGTGAGTGCTACTGCAGCAGGCAGCAAGTGCTTTGCGGTTTTCATCTTCAGGTTACCTTCCACTTATAGTTATGACGTCTTAAGAGACTCATTTGCGATAACAGCTTGAGCATGGTGGGAAAATTTTGGCATAATGTCTAATACCTTTTTATTGCTATCCATAATAATTATTTATGTCAGACAAACTCGATTTCCGTAAACTCCGCTATGTCGTGGCCGTGGCGCAGATGCATTCACTGACGGCGGCAGCAAAAATGCTGTCTATCACGCAACCCGCCCTCACCCGCTGCATTTCAGAGGTCGAGGAAGACCTGGGGACGCAGATCTTCATGCGACTCCCACGTGGGGTCGCGCTTACCGAGGAAGGTGAGCAGTTCGTTAATCGCGCGCGCGTTCTGTTGGCTGATCTGGAGGCATTAGGGGAGGATTTTCATCACGGCGCGGGCGCCGCCAAGAAACGTTTACGTATCGGTGGTGCTCCCGGCACATTTCTCGCGCTTGCCGCACCTTCGCTGGCACAGTTTGCCGCGGCTAATCCGGGTGTCGATATCTCGACATCGATGGGAACGCCCAGGGATATCATGCCGCGCCTTGAAACTGGAGAACTGGACGCGGTGCTGACGACGACTTTTCACTCTGCACGCTGGCCAGACGCCCCAATGGAAAACCTCGCGCCTCTCCAGTTTGCCTACATGGTGCGACAGGGACACCCACTGGATGGGAAGGACGATATTACCGGGGAGGAGTTGGCTCAGTATCCTGCCGTACTCGCCGCCACCAGCGATGGCTTGCAATTCGAGATGGCGGAGGCCTATGGCAGCCCAGGGCTGCCCACAATGCACGGATCTTACGTGACCGACGATTACTCACTGATCTTTGCTCTGCTCAATCGGACTGACGGTTACTTTCCGATTGTGACCACCAACGCCTCTATGAAAAGTCTGAGTCAAGAATTCAGCATGGTGGGTGTGGGCAGGCCGTCTGATAACAACCAGCTTTGCCTGGCTTATGCGAAAACCCGCGCTGTATCGCCGCTAGTAAGACCGTTCGCAAAGCTTCTGAAGGAGAGCCTCGATGAGGAGCAGTAGCGACGAACGGATTCCCCTGCTCACCAAAACGCTATACGGCGCAGGCTCGATCGCCAGCGGCGTCAAGGACACCGCCTTCAATATCTTCCTGTTGTTCTTCTATACGCAGGTTGCAGGACTTTCAGGCTCACTGGCAGGCGCAGCGATATTCATAGCGTTGTTGCTGGATGCCGTTAGCGATCCGCTGGTGGGCTACTGGTCTGACCGTCTCAACTCCCGCTGGGGTCGTCGCCACCCATTTATTTACGCATCAGCATTGCCCATGGCAATCGCCTTTTGGTTTCTCTTCAATCCACCCCTGGATGGTGGGCAGACACAGCTGTTTATTTGGATGCTGACCTGGGCGGTACTGGTGCGCTTCTTCATGACCTTCTTCACTGTACCCGCTGGCGCGCTGAATGCCGAAATGACGTCGAACTATGATGAACGCACATCCATTTCTGGCTTTCGCGTGCTTTTGGCCTGGGTCGGCGGCATCGCCTTCTCCACTGTCGGCTACATCGTATTTTTCGCGCCTAGTGATCAGTTTGAAGACGGCCGGCTCGACCCCAACGCGTATCAGGATTTCGCGCTACTGGGCGCCATTATGATTGTCGCCGGTATACTCGTTTGCGCCCGCGGCACCCATCACATGATTCCCAGACTCAAGGAGATATCACTCAATGCGGGTGAATCACAGGGCTTTCGGCAAGACATGTCCAACATGTTGCACAACAAACCATTCCTGGTGCTGGCATCGATTATTTTGGTTGCCGCCTCGGCAATCGGCTTCACCGAAGTTATTGGCCTTTACCTGTACACCTACTTCTGGGGTGTATCGACGGACCAGATGGCCGTGGTAGCGTTTGCGGCGCTGATCGGCACCATCATGGCCTTCCTGCTCGCACCGCCACTATCAGCGCGTTTCGACAAGCGGCCAGTCGCGATTGCCGCTGCATCAATCCTGGTGATTTGTTACCCCACCCTGATCAGCTTGCGCATATTGGAGGTACTGCCCCCCAATAGCGACCCAGTCATACCGATGCTGTTGTACGCTAACGCAGCCATCACCGTCTTCGGCGCCGTGGGGCTGACGATATTGTTCGCCTCGATGGTGGCAGATACAGTGGACAAGAACGAGCTCATCACCGGTCGTCGTCAGGAAGCGATCTATACCTCTGCGTTTACCTTTTCCTTGAAAGCCACTTCCGGGATCGGTGGATTTATCGCAGGTATCGTTCTGGATTTAATTAGCTTTCCACAGGGTGTCGACGCATCAGAGGTTGCGCAGGAAACGCTGATTTCTCTCGGTACCACCGTGGCCTTTATTATCGCAGGCTCCTGGTTCCTGACCGGATTCATCATGCGCTACTACAATCTCTCACGCGATGAGCACGCCAAAATACTGACAGAGGTCATGCGCGTAAGGAGTGGCAACTCCCTATAAGTTCGAGGGATGCTAATTAAAAAACCGCTTCGCGCCAGGCCCTGGCGTGCGCCTGCATGCCCTTGGCGTTGAAATGGCAATTGTCGTGGCGATAGAGTTCCCCGCGAATCTCGTCAGTATCAGGCCCAGGGTAAACACCATCTATCTCGGGCAAGCGCTGCTGGGCGGCGCGCACCGTATTCCGCGCTTCCTGCACCGCGGGATCATCATCTGTCAGAATGAATTCACAATAAGTCGCGACCGCCGGATAGATCGGCGCGTTGAATCCGCCGTTGCGCAAATGGCCGACCAATGCCTCGAACATATCGAAGTAGTCCTGCTCAGCGGTTTCCTGCCCGGCATCCGACTCGCCCTGGTGCCATAGAATGTAATCGGGATCTATTGCGGCTTCATTGATCGCCCGCATCGCCATCTGCAAGAGCGGAAACAAAACTCCCTCCTCCTGCCACTGACTTAAGGAGGAACCCCCTATCCCAAACGGAAGAATCAACACCCGGTCGTAATCCCCGGCAGCTATCAACTTGTCGCCCAACACGCCCCATACGCTACCACCATTAGCATCGGGGCCCAGCAACGGGTCCTCCGCCTGGTAGCATTTGCCGTCAAAGATATTGAAATTGGCTACGTCTCCCACGGGTATATAACGATCCTTGCCCGCGTTAGCACTATTGGATTGACCAAATGTCATGAGCACCACCGAGCGGTCTCCCAGATAGTCCTCACAGGACACTTCTTGTCGGGCCGTAGTGTCGCGGTAGCCACACTGCAATGGATCTTCTCCGCCACAGATCTCGTAACCAGCGCCGAGAGTGAGTATCTGAAAGGCGCGAGCAACGGAATCCGCACCTCGCTTGGGATCGAACATGCCGACCAGGACACCCATACCAAAGACGATATCGAGACTGCCCACCCACAAAGCCAACACCAACACACGAACAAACCATTTCATGATCTCGACACTCCTTATTTTTGTTTGTCGACGCCCGCCTCGTGCCCCATCACGTCAGCCATGCTTAGAAAGCCGGACCCCAGGCGGAGTCCGGCGCTGATAAAGCAGTCTTACTTCGGAGGCATCCTTATGCCGCCATCCATGCGGATGACTTCAGCATTCATGTAAGGGTTGGTAATACACTCCATCACAGTAAAGGCAAGTTCCTCACCCACACCCAGGCGCTTGGGGAACAATACCGAAGCACCCAGTTTGGCCTTGAATTCTTCTGCCGCTTCGCCCTGCCCGTAAATAGGTGTATCGATCAAGCCCGGTGCGACAGTGTTCACGCGAATACCGGCAGCACTCAAGTCACGAGCAATCGGCAGGGTCATGCCGACCACGCCACCCTTTGACGCAGAGTAGGAGGCCTGGCCTATCTGGCCGTCGAAAGCCGCGCAGGAAGCGAGATTCACGATCGCACCGCGCTGGCCATCGGCATCCATGGGCTCGGTCTTGGCCAGTGCTGCAGCGGCGCGACTGAGAACATTGAAGGTACCAATCAGGTTCACCTGGATAACGAACTCGAAGCCCTTGATATCCATCGGCTCGTTATTACGGTCGATGGTCCGGGCCGGCAGACCCAAACCCGCCGAGTTCACACAAGCGCGCAATGGGCCAAGCTCCACCGCGGCGGCCACAGCCGCATCGGCGTCTTCGGTCTTGGTCACGTCACACTTAACGAAAACCCCGCCGATCTCTTCAGCGACCTGCTGGCCGCGCTCTTCGTTCAGGTCGGCAATAACAACCTTCGAACCGGCCTCGGCTAGCTGGCGCGCAGTGGCCTCACCAATACCTGACGCACCGCCGGTAACAATGGACGAACTTCCTTCTAGATTGACTCTTGGCATAACAACTCTCCTTTCGATGTATTTTAAAGGGCGGTATTGTAAATCGAGGGAGGCCTGCGTGTATTCACGCAGGCCTTAATCTGGTTTACATCTTCAGATCGTCACGCATTATTTGCAACGCATGCTCACGTACCACTAGCTTATTGCCCGCATAGGTATTAGCGGGTAAGGACGCGAACCCGGTTGCCGCGGCGAGGGCGGCATCGACCGCGGCCCCTTCATCGACAAGCTCGTCGAGAATGCCCGCCTGCACGGCTCCTTGCGGATCATAGATACGTGATTGCGTAACGGTAGGCACGAACAGCGCGGGATTGATGCGCGCCTTAAGTAACTCAAACGACCAGGGTGTGAGTACCATGCCCATGGCGGTTTCGTTGAATCCGAATTTGTAGGCACCCTGCTCGCCAATGCGAGTATCACAGGCCAGCAACCAGAAAGCGCCAATGGTAAACGCATGGCCTGTGCAGGCAGCCACCAGTGGCTTAGGTTCTGCATAGAGTCGCGCCGCCAGACGACCGCCAGCCATTCCGAGCGCCATGATGGCGTCGATATCGCCACTGGTCATTGTCGCAAGATCAAACCCCGCGCAAAAAGAGCCCGGTCTTCCCGCTAGAACAATGGCTTTGGCTTTCTCGTCGGCCTCGTCGAGCGCCGCATTAATACTCGCGAGACCGTCCAATGTCATCGCGTTCTTTTTACCGTCATCCCACTGAATCAGGGCAATGTCATCGCTGATATTGGTGCTTACATCCATACTGGTTGGGTCTCCATCATCTTGTTTAGCGGTCCAGGCGAGCCGTGATTAAGGTTTTAAGCTCACTCTCAAAGCTGTCCTGGGTCTGCTTGAACTGGTTTTTGCCGAACATGTTGCCAAGGGTGGGCTGTGATACAGCGAAGTAATGGATCGCGCCCAGAAACTGGTAGATCACGGCTAGAGCAGTACCACGATCTGTAGACTCCTTTCCCGGTACTCGCAGCAAGGTATCGATCAATTGGTCCAGGTAAGGTTTCAGATACCAGGCGCCGGCCTTTTCAGCCCGCTCCTCGTTATCCAGCAATTCGCGCATGATCAAGCGGGCGCCATCCTCGTCATGCTTGTAGTTGCGGTATTGCACCAATAACAGCTCGATCAGTGCTTCGCTGGGATCTTCTTGTTTCTCGAGGATCGACTCAGTCAATGAACCGAGATCTTCCGAGATTTGCGACAAGACCTCTCCGTACAGCTTCTCCTTGCTGCCGAAGTGGTGCAGCAGCGCTTGCTTGGTCAAGCCGAGCTCATCAGCAATGGCCGCAATACTGGTGCCGTAGAAGCCACGTGCGGCAAATAGCGGTTTGGCGCGAGCTATAAACTGTTGGCGGGTGGATTCGCTCATTGTCTCTCTCCTGTAGCCAAAGTGTACGCCAGCGCTTGACAACTTACCAGTCGGTAAGTATCTTTAATGGAAACTTACCGAACGGTAAGGCAGCTATGCGAGGGCGGATTATGGACAAACAGTTACAAAACGCGGCCATCGAAGAATTACTCGAGCTACATGAGCAGAAGTCACCCTTCCTGGATGAAACCTGGGAAAAGCCCGATCTGGAGCGATACACCTCGCAGGCCTTCTTCGACAAAGAGCGCGAGCACATTTTCCAGGCCCGCCCGTTTATCGCGGCACACGCCTCTGAGATCGCCGAGCCGGGCGACTTCATGCGCAGCGAGGCTGACGGGCGCCCGATTCTGTTAGTGCGCGGTGAAGATGGCGTCGCCCGAGCGTTTTACAATGTGTGCCGGCACCGTGGCGCTCAGCTGGTGTCGGATGAAAGCGGCTGCGAACACCGCTTCCGCTGCCCTTATCACGCTTGGACCTGGTCAAACACAGGCGACCTGATTGCAGTGCCCCACGAAAAGACGGGCTTCCCCGACCTGGACCGCTCACAGTTCGGCCTTCATCAAATACCCTGTCAAGAACACGCGGGCTGGATTTGGATTTCGCTCGCAGAAGATCAGAAGATCGATGTGGAAGCACACCTGGGTGAGCTGAACGGTGAGTTCGGCGCGTTGGATGCCCAGGACCATGTGATCTTCGCCTCAGACACCCTGGACATCGCTGCTAATTGGAAGCTGCTGGTGGAAGGCGGCATCGAGGCCTACCACTTCCGCGTCGCGCATCGGAACACGATTGCCCCGCTATTCATGGACAACCTGTCATCCTATCAATGCATTGGCCAGCATCTGCGCTCGGTATTGCCTCGCAACACGCTGCCAGAACTGAAGGAAGAGCAACAGGAAGACTGGAACATCAGGGAGCACGCCAACGTACTCTACTCAATCTTCCACGGCTCTCAGTTTTTGGTGCAGGAGGACAATTTCGTGTGGATCGCATCGACCCCCATGGGGCCGGATCGCACCCGGCTGCGCTTATCGACGATGATCCCTCGCAGCGACTTTATCCCCGAAAAGCAGAAATACTGGAGCAGCCATCACAAGCTCACGATGACCACTCTGGACGAAGATTTCGTTCTCGGGGAAGGTATTCAGCGCGGGCTCACCAGTGGCGCCAACCCGCACCTGAATTTCGGACGCTTCGAGGGCGCGTTGACCAAATTCAACCAGTTCGTCGACGAGGCTATTGCTTGAGCAGTTCCTCTTCGACTTGCCCAAGACGCTCCTTACCGAAGAACATCTCATCACCCACGTAGAAGGTGGGAATACCGAAGGCACCCCGGTCGGCCGCGGCCTGGGTGCTCTCTTTCAGAGCCTCTTTAATCGCGTCGGTCTGAATTAACTCCAGCAACTTCTCTGCATCCAGACCACCCTCCGCCCATACGCTGGCCACGACCTCGGGGTCATCCATCTTCTTGCCTTCTTCCCACATGGCAGTGATCACCACGTCGATGTAGCGCTCGGCAATACCCAGCTCTTGCGCCGCCACCAGGCCACGCTGAATCATGATGGTGTTCATAGGAAAGTGGCTATTGAAGACGAACTCGCTGATACCGTGCTTTTCCTGAAAGCGGCGGCTCTCCAGCATGTCGTAGTCCAGTTTGCCCTTGATACCGCCGAAAGCGACAAAGGGCGCCTGGTTGCCGGTGATCTTGAACAGGCCGCCCAGTAAGGCCGGGATAATCTCTACCTCGGCGCCCGTGCGCTCCAATAGATCGGGCAGCACCTTGTACACGTAGTACGCGTTGGGGCTGGCGAAATCGAATATAAACTCGAGTTTTGGCATGTTGAGTCTCTTTAGTCAGTTAAATTAGTGGTTCCACCAGGCGAGATCGCTGTGGGAGCGCAGATCCAGTTCATGGGTCCACGCCGAGCGGTGCTGATGGGCAATATGGAAGTAGGTCTCGGCCATTTCAGCGGGCAACATCAGGCCGTCGTTATCGCCGCCATGCTTTTCCCTTAGTTTCTCGAAGGCATCGGCGCCGAGCATCTTGCCGAGGGTATCGGGCGCGTCGACCGCGCCGTCGATGAGTACGTGGGCAACATGAATGCCCTTAGACGCAAACTGCGCATTGAGCGACTGACACAGCATGCGCCGTCCCCCCATGGCCGCCGCATGAGAGTGCTGTCCCGCATTGCCCCGCACCGCCGCCGTCGCAGAGGTCACCAGAATCACGCCCTTGCCGCGCTCCTCCATCAGCGGACACAGGACCGAAGCTACCCGGAACAGACCGAAGGTGCCCAAGCGCCAACCTAACTCAAATGCCTTGGCACTGGTCTCCTGCAATGGTCGATTGCCAATCTGCGCGCCCAGGTTGTATAGCACCACTTCTATCGGGCCGATATCAGCTTCCACCTGCGCAATGCGCTCTTCTATGGTGCCCTCTTTGCTGGCATCGAGTAAAAAGCCACTGGAAGTACCGCCGTCGGCCTCAATCTCCGCCACCATGCGCTGCAAGCCCTCTTCGTCGCTGCGTCTGCACAACACGGCGTGATAACCGTCGGCAGCGAATCGCTTACCCACATTGCCGCCAATTCCGGCGCCCGCGCCGATCACTAAACACACTGGTTTCATAGTGAAGCCCTCATGCAAAAACTCTTTATTAGCCAGTTTTGGTTGCTTTAAGCAACTTAAATGTACCACAGTTTTTGCGCTGATGTCGCAAATTTCAAAAATTTTTCAAGTACCACAGCGTGTACACATTTTATCCACAGCTTGTTGCCTATACAGGAGAATGGAGATGTGTAGACTAAAACCATCGCCGCGGAACCTCTGGTTCCTGTCGAGCCAAACCCCCGATTGGCCGGGGTTGGGATCACAGCCAAAAGTGATCAACGGGTAGGGAAAGCTACCGCGCCGGAAGGGACCGAAAGGGAACGGAAGGCAAGCCAGGAAGACCTTCGGGTACAACTGGTGAGGCAGTGGGAACTGCGCGAACTCGTAGAAGCGATACGCGAACGCTAGTGCGGGTGGACGTTGCCAAGCGTCACAAAATATAGGGGATTTCGGTCCCCGGGCCGGTGGAAGCTAAGTTGATGATGCGCTTGCGCAACAGCGACTCAGAACAGACCGAGTCAGAAGTGGAAGGGAGTGGCCGCGGGTCAAACCGCCAAGCGACCGGAAGCGGACTAAACCAGGGGATGAAATCGTAAGGTTTCGTCCCCTTTTAGTTTCTGCCTTTTGTTAGTTCAGGTAAGTCTCAATAGCCACCCGCACCACTTCCGGCGGAGAGCGGCGCTGGTAGTTCTCAGACACATCCATCCAAAGCACCTGGCCACTAGCGTCAACCAATAAAGTGGTCGGCACAGGCAGCGCTTCTGTGTCATCACCCGGAGGCGCGGAATGGAAACCGGTATTGCGTAAGCCGAATTTGTCCGTCACCACCAACTTCGGATCAGACAGCATAATGGCATCAAGTCCATGCTCACCCCGGTATTCCTGGATTTCCTCCGGGTGATCGGTGCTGACGGTAATAACGGTTATGTCTCTTGCTTCAAACTCATCACGGAGCTCGTTCCACCGGCGCAACTCGCCGACACAGTAGGGTCACCAGTGCGCGCGGAAGAATTTGATAAGAAGAATATGCCCGTGAAGACTGTCTGAACTGAAAGGTGCACCTTGCCAATCGACAGACTCAAAATCCGGGATGGTATCGCCGACCTGAATCGCCTGCTGAGTAGTGATCTGCTCGCTGATCGACATGGTGTATGGCACCAGTAGACCGAGCAGGATCGCGGGCACCGCGGCGATTGAGCCAACCCAACTGCGCTGGCGGATAAATGCGGCTATGCCCAAGCCCACCGCAAGCAGGAAAAAAGCGACGAACACAGCGCGGTTCTCGGGAATCTCGACCTGGCGAATATGGTAGCCCCAAGCTGCCATCGTGGAGCACGCCACGAATAGTGCGGAAATTCCCAGCTTGGTTCCCAGTTTGATTTGCATGATTTTTACGCACTCCGCGCGCCTGACTCCGACAAATTAGCAGTACCAGTGCCAATAAAGCAAGCATTCCGGGGCATTAGCAGAATTCGATATTTCCTGAGTTATCAGTCCATTTATACGACTTTTATGGAGCGATGCAGAGCGCTACCCTGCTCTCGCATTCGATCAAGCGCTCGCACACAGTTCGCGAACGCCAAACACTCAACAGGACCCAGCCATGAAACAGGAATTTCATACCCCCCCTCAAACTCGCGGTGCGCGCGTTGTTGCTGCGCTTGAAGACCCGATGAACTCAGTCATTGCCGCCTCCGTGGTAACAATGAGCACACTCGGCGTAGTGCTATCCGGCGCCTGGTTTATCAACACCATCGTAAACTAGGAAAAATCAGGGTAACTAATGTAAACGACGCCAGACGATTGCGATTGATGTCGCCATCGTAACGCAGCCGATTACCATCATCGGCCAGGTATTTCTCCAGATATCCCCGACGTCCATGCTCTTCAGGAAGCTTCCCTGAACGACGACGATAAAGTGCTTGAGGGGATTGACCTCCCCAGCGTACTGCAGCCACACGGGCATATTCTCGGTTGGGGTGAATAGCCCGGACGTCACCATCAGCGGCATAATGACAAAGAACATGCTCATCATCGCTTGCTGCTGAGTGTTACACAGCGACGATGCCAACAGCCCCATCCCCACGAGTGATAGCACGAACACTACCATGGCAAAAAACAGCAATGGGAAGCTGCCGCGAAAGGGTATCTCAAAAATCAGCACCCCCATCAACGTGATCAAGACGCCGGTGAACAATCCTACGCAAACGGCCGGCACCATCTTGCCCAGAATAATCTGACTGGGGGTAACAGGCGCCACTACCAGCTGATCAAAGGTACCCAGTTCGCGCTCCCTGGCAATAGACAGCGTTGTCATGGTCATAGGCGTGAACATAACCAGGGACGCCGCCAGCGCCGTCACCATGTACCAATAGAAATGCAGGTTAGGATTAAACCAGTGCCGCGTTTCGACAGATGCCACCATTGAGTCGGGTCCCAGAAGCTCCTGATTCAGGCCCTCGACAATAGCGGTAAGATAAGACATCGCTATTTGTCCTGCGTTGGCACGGCGTCCGTCTACGATAATTTGTAGCTGCGAAGTCCTGCCGGCTCGCAGCGCGGCTGAAAAGTCCTCCTGAAATACAACAGCCGCCAGCACCTCCTGATGCTGGATCTTGTGCGCCAGTTCGGCATCGCTCGCCACCGGCACGATCCGAATCACGAAGCCCGCCGCATCCATTCGCTGAATCAGCTCGCGAGACCACACACCCGCATCCCGGTCCAACACAGCGAGACGCACATTTTCTACCTCCAGCGTGCCTGCAGTGGTGAACACGATCAGCTGCAGCAGCGGCACGGCGAACAGCATAGAGCGCGAACTGGGATCGCGCACAAAGGTGAGAAACTCCTTGCGAAACATATGGCGCAACTGGGCCAGCACTTAATCCAGTCCTCGCCGAAACAGACGTATCGTGGCAACAAAGAACACCACTCCCACCAGCAACAGGGCCGCGACACTGCTCCACAGAAGCTCCCAACTGTCGCCCACCAGAAACACCGTACGCAGACCTTCAACGTAATATCGCGCAGGAATCACTACGGTTATGTACTGCAAAATCGTAGGCATGCTTTCGATGTCATAGATAAACCCTGAGAGCAGCATCGAGGGCATAAAACCATTGGTCACCGCTGCCTGTGCTGCATTGAACTGACTCTTTGTTGCAGTAGAGATCAACAGGCCCTGCCCCAGCGCCGGCACCAGAAATGCAGCGGTCAACGCCAGCACACCGGCGACCGAGCCCCGCAATGGCACCTCAAACAACACCGTTGTCATCAGTACACAGCCCAGCGCGGTCACCAGACCCAAGAGGAAATAGGGCAAGACTTTGCTGGCGATGATCTCAGCCTGGCGTGATGGGGTAGACAGTACCGCCTCCATCGTGCCCCGCTCCCACTCCCGCGCCACCACCAGCGCCGTCAGAAGCGTCCCGATCAACGTCATGACGACCGCCATCGCACCAGGAATCATCGCACGATTGCTGTCCAGCTCAGGGTTGAACCAGAGACGTTGCTGTACCTGTACAGGCGGCATCGCTGCAGCGGGCAGTTGGGCGAGCCAGTTGTTGTAAACGCCCTGCGTATAGGCCGCTATGAACTTGGCCGTGTTCGAGTGGCTGCCGTCCGTAATCACTTGTATCGCCGCTTGACGGCTCTGGTCGCGCGCGGCGGCGTCAAAGTCCTGCGGGATGATTACCAAGGCTTTTAGCCGGCCACTGACCAAGTGGTGCTCAAGCTCTCTGCGATCGCGAGCGGGCGTCATCGCCAGATAGTCAGTCGCAGCGTATGCCGCCGCCAGTTCTCTGGACATTTCGCCATCCGACTCCATCACAACGCCGATGGGCACACTGCGCAATTCGAGCGATATGGCGTTGCCGAACAGGAACAACAAAACCGGCGGCAAAACAAATGCGATAATCAACGCCGACGGATCACGCAGCACCTGCAGGCTCTCTTTATAAAACAGCGAGCGAAATCGTCTCCAGGCACTGCCCTGAGCTGACGAGGAGATCAGCCCGCTCATGCTGCCGCTTCCGCATCGAGCAAGGCGTTCTGCTGCGCAATTAGCTGGATAAACGTCTCTTCCATCGTTGGATTCGGGCGCTGGTCGGTGGCGACCTGAGACTTCAATGCATCAGGGGTGTCCAATGCAACCAACTGAGAGCGATTAACCAGTGCGACTCGGTCGCAATACTCTGCTTCATCCATGAAGTGCGTGGTCACCAGTACTGTCACCCCTTTTTCAACCAATCCAGTGATATGGGTCCAGAACTCGCGCCGGGTAAGAGGGTCCACGCCCGAGGTGGGTTCATCCAGGAAAAGAATTTCGGGGCGATGCATCAGCGCGCAGGCCAGCGCCAGGCGCTGCTTAAACCCCAGTGGTAACAGGTCGGGCGAAACGTCGAGATAGGATTCAAGCTCAAAAACCTCGATCATCTCTCGCATTCGCTGCTGGCGCTGTTTGCCGCTTAAGCCATAGATACCTGAGAAGAACTCGAGGTTTTGCTGCACGGTGAGCAGGCCGTAGAGCGAAAACTTCTGCGCCATATAACCGAGGCGCATCTTGGCCGACCCCGCTGCGTTGCGCAGATCAAACCCCGCCACCCTGGCCTCACCCCCATCGGGCCTCAATAGCCCACACAGCATTTTAAAAGTCGTGGATTTTCCGGCGCCGTTTGGCCCCAACAAGCCAACAATCTCGCCACGCCTCACATCGAAACTAATGCGATCGGTCGCCGTGAAATCACCAAAGCGCTTAGTGAGTTCGGAACACTCCACCATGAGATCTGCACTCGAAGGCACATCCTCCATGCGCTCTGCAATCGCCGAGTGTCCACCGGGCCCACCGCCCAGCAAATCGATAAAAGCATCTTCGAAGCGAGCGGAGACTGGTTCCAAGCTCGCTCTATACCGATTTGCCCAAGACTCTATCTCGGTTTGTGGAGTGCCCTCGGCGAACACTAAGCGCACGGCATTACCCTGGATCACGCCATCACGCACAAACGGTTGTTGCAATGCATCGATTAGCAGGGAGCGGCGCTCGCCGGCAACCCGAAGCAGGTAACTGCGCCCTTCGATGCGTCGAGTCAAGTCGGCCGGCACACCCGAGAACAGGACCTGACCTTTGTCGAGCATGACCACATCATCACAGCGTTCGGCTTCATCCAGATAAGAGGTGGACCAAAGCGCAGTCATACCGTCGTGCGCTAGCTCTTCAACCATCTGCCACAATTCCTGACGACTAAGCGGGTCGACTCCCACGCTTGGCTCATCCAGCAATAGCACCCGCGGGCGGGCCATCAAGGCACAAGCCAGACCCAGCTTTTGTTTCATGCCGCCAGAGAGAGCACCCGCCAAACGCGTCGAAAACCGCCCTAAGCCAGTGAAGCCCAGTAGCTGTTTAAACAGCTGGTCACGAATGTCGGGATCCAGATTGCGCAAGTTAGAGTACAGATTAAGATTTTCTCTTACCGAGAGGTCTTCATAGAGGCCGAATCGTTGGGGCATGTAGCCACTGAGCTCGCGTACCTGCTGGGTATGGGTCGCAACATTCAGGCCGGCCACCGTAACGGCACCCTCCGAGGGTGTCATGAGGCCCGCGAGGATTCTCATCAAGGTCGTTTTGCCGGCACCGTCGGGCCCTACCAGTCCAGTGACCCGTCCGCTACGTATCGAAAGCGTAATATCATCAAGTGCGGTTTCTGTCTCGAATCGCTTGGAGAGCGCTGCTATTTCTATGCCCGCCGGCATGCCGCTTAATCCAGCCGCACCGTAACTGGCATACCCTGACGTAATCGGGCATCAGCATCGATGACAACGATGCGAACTCGATAAACAAGCTCGGTGCGCAGTTCCTCAGTCTCGACCGTTTTGGGCGTGAACTCCGCTCGCGGCGATACGAAGCCAACCTGACCTTTATAACTCCGCGCGCCGCCATCGGTCGACACGGTCACCGAGTTACCCGGCTGCACCTCACCCAGACGTGGCTCATCAACGTAGGCCCGAATGTAAACGGTGTCGGTGAGCGACAAGCTATATACCGGCGCACCCACCGCCAGCATGGCGCCCGGTTCCTGTACACGGGTCATGATGATTCCCGGGTTGGGCGCATACAATCGCGTATCGTCCAACGCCGTTTGCGCTTGATCACGTCTGGCGATCGCGCCGCCGAGCGCCGCCTCCGCTGCGGCAATGTCCTCAGCGCGAAAACCTTCGTGTGCCAGCGCCAATGCTTCTTGCGCTGCGCGCAAGCGGGCAGATGATTGATCGCGCAGCGACAAAGCGTTATCCACCACTCGCTGGCTGCTCATATTTTGCTTGAGCAGTTCGCTCTGACGCTGCAACTCTTGTTCAGCGTTGTCGAGGGCGGCCTCCGCCTCAACCACTCGTGCTTCCGCCTGCTCCACTTCCTGTGGCCGCGTACCGGTTGTTAGCAAATCAAGTCGCGCCCTGGCTTCACTGACTTGCGCCTCGGCTACAGCCAGCGCCTGGTGCTGAGGCGTGCTCTCAAGTTCGGCAAGCAAATCACCCGTGGCCACAGCATCGCCCTCCTCAAAGGTCATGGATTCGAGCCGTCCGCCTACCCGAAAGCCGAGCTGCACCTCCCGAATATCCACGTTGCCATACAAACGCAAAGCTCCACCCTGTGGGGCATTAGCAGTCTCAAGGTAGTAATAGACACCGGCCACCAGCCCAACGACCAGCACAGCGATAATGCGCTTATTCATGCTGTAGTCCCTCTGCAAGTTGGGCCCGGATCACGGCCCGGAGTTGTACGCGTAGCTCTTCGAGATGTTTTGGTTGGAGTCGTTCCCAGCCGAGAAAATGACTAATACTGCCGCGGGCTATGACAAACACCAGCACATTACCCATAAGCATCATGGTTCGCACTCGCGTGCGCTCTTCATCGGGCGCCTGGTCGAGCACAATCCCTACCAACTGCGCTATCAGCTCCAGTAGCTGACCCATCAAACCGTTATAAATCGTCTCAAACGCTGTGGTGGGGTCTTGCTGCTCGCGCAGAATCATACGCATGTGACTCGGACTTTCTTCACTAGCGAAGAAGGTCGCGAGCACCATAATCAGGGATTCGATGCCGTCTGCCGCCATATCCTGGCGAGCATCGGACTCGGCATCGAGGTTCTCGATGCGATCAAGTATCTCTGCCGCCAGCGGACGGATATCGCCTGCCATTCGGGTGGACAGGTACTCGAAGACCGCATGATACAGCCCCTCCTTATTGCCGAAGTGGTAACCGATCAACGCCTGATTGACGCCGGCTGCGCCAGCGATGGCGCGAGTGCTCGCCGCATGAAAGCCGTCTCGCCCAAACACATCAATCGCCGCATCCAGCAATAACTGGCGGGTCTCATTACCGCGTTTGCGGGTCTGATTCTCATCCATAATCTCAATTTTAGTCATTCGTTTAATTAAATCAATGTGAGCAGGGAGTTTTGTCAAATAAACTGTCCAGCTCTCTTACGCCAGACGCAGCTCCCTCCTCCACGCACTGTGCTACTCTGATCCGATAACAATATCTGGTGAGGACATCACAATGCATGACCTGGTTATTCGCGGCGGCACCGTCGTCGACGGCAGTGGTAAAACGGCGTTTGTTGCAGACATCGCCATCGATGGCGACAAGATCACTAAAATCGGCGACTCCCTGCCCCCAGGGCGCGAAGAGATCGACGCCACCGGTAAGGTCGTTGCGCCGGGTTTTGTGGACATTCACACTCACTACGACGGCCAGGCCACCTGGGACCCGGAGATGAGCCCCTCCTCCTGGCACGGGGTGACTACCGTGGTGATGGGCAACTGCGGCGTGGGGTTTGCACCCGCGAAACCCGACAAGCACGACTGGCTGATAGGCCTGATGGAAGGCGTGGAAGACATACCGGGCACCGCTCTGTCCGAGGGCATTCGCTGGGACTGGGAGTCCTTCCCAGAATACATGGATGCCTTAGAAAAAATGCCGCGCACAGTGGATGTTGGCACCCACGTGCCGCACGGCTCGGTTCGCGCCTATGTAATGGGAGAGCGCGGCGCTCGTAATGAAGATCCAACGGAAACCGATATTGCCGCCATGTCTCAAATCGTAGAAGACGGCCTGCGCGCCGGCGCTCTGGGTTTTTCCACGTCCCGCACAGTGCTGCATCGCGACGTCGACGGTGAGCTGGTGCCTGGCACTACCGCCACCCCGGAAGAACTGATTGGTATCGGCCGCGCGATGGGACGCGTCGGTTATGGCGTGTTCGAAATGGCGAGTGATCTCAACCGCGAGTGGCACGAATTCGAATGGATGGGCGAGTTGAGCCGCGAAACAGGGCTGCCAGTGACTTTTGCCGCCCTGCAATCGGAGCACCACCCCGTACCAATACAGGAACAAATCGCCAATATGCGCGCAGAGAACGACAAGGGCGCTCATATCACCGCGCAGATAGCACTGCGCGGAACCGGCATCATTATGGGTTGGCGTGGCACCGTACACCCTTTTCTATATCGCCCCTCCTGGCAGGCCATTGCTGAATTACCGTGGGAGGAGACACTTGCAAAGCTGCAGGACCCGGCATTCAAGGCCCAACTACTAGCCGAGGAGAACGAGTATCCCGAAACGGAACTGGCGGCGCTTTTGCAATTTGTCAGCGTTGCCTGGCATACCAACTACTGCATGGGTCCTGAGTTTAACTACGAGCCCGGCGCAGACGAAAGCGTGCTGGCTATGGCAGAAGCCGCGGGCGTCTCGCCGGAGGAATTCGCCTACGATGTGCTTACTGGCGATGATGGCACCGGCCTACTCTACTTTCCGGTACTCAACTACTCCGACGGTAACCTCGACTTCCTGGAGGATTTGCAGCAATCGGATGATTGCGTGAATTCGCTCTCCGATGGTGGTGCCCACTGCGGCACCATCTGCGACGCCGCCTCCCCCACGTTCATGTTGCAACACTGGGTACGCGATCGTGAGCGCGGGCGACTCAGCCTGGAACATGCGATCAAGCGCCAGTGCCGCGATACTGCCGTGCTGTACGGCCTGGAAGATCGTGGACTATTAGCGGAAGGTTATCTTGCCGATATTAACGTGATCGACCTCGACAATCTCAAGTTGGGCAAACCCTGGATGGCCTTCGATCTGCCTGCCGGCGGAAAGCGCCTGCTGCAGAAAGCCGAAGGCTATGTAGCTACCATCAAGTCCGGTGCCGTGACCTTTCGCAATGGTGAAATGCAGGGCCCGACACCCGGCGGTGTGATTCGCGGACCCCAATTATCCCCGGCAGACAGAATGCAGGACAGCGCCTGATCTATTGCCTACTTAGAAGGACACTGGCGTTTTTGATTGCTGCAGCCCTCGTTGGCTGCAGCAGCGAATCACTGGAGATATCGGTACCGCCAGCCGCAACTGTCACCTCACCCGATCGCAATCTAAGCGCCATCAGTCGGGCAGCGATCGACGCCGCACTGCGCTTCGATAGCTGGCGCGGCAATCGTTCCGGTTACGTCGCTTTATTTGCCGTCGACGGCCAGCCGGTCTATGGCACTGCCGCTGGCTGGGCCGACATTGCCTCACAAACACCAATGACCCTGACTACCCGGATGCGCTTTGCGTCGATGACCAAGCCAGTCACGGCCGTCGCAGCGCATATGCTGATCGAAGAAAAATTGTTGTCACTGGAAGACCCGGTCGCTAAGTATCTACCTGCCTTCACGGAGTTGCGCGTTGCTACGGCGGAGCAGCGCGGCCCGAATGGCGACTTTCCCACCACACCAGCTGAACCGCTCCTGATCAAGCACCTGCTAATGTTTGCATCCGGCATTGGCCCCGGTGACGGAGATGCCACAGAACTCATGGAATACTGGCGCGCCAATGACCCCAGGAGTCTCGAGACGGGATCGATGCAGGAACGCGTGAACCACATAGCGCAACTTCCCCTTTTCGAACAACCCGGTCTGCGCTGGCGCTATGGCTGGTCGGCCGACGTATTGGCCAGCGTGGTGGAAGTCGTCTCCGGTGAGGCGCTGGACAAATATCTCGAGCGCCGCATCTTCGCACCACTGGGTATGAACAGCACGCGCTATCGTTATGCCGACACAGCACCGCTGGAAATCGCCGCGGTCTATACCCAGGACGAAAATGGCGATCTTGTCATCAGCCACCCAGACAGCGATGTCGAATATCCCGAGGGTGGCAGCGGCCTGGTCTCCACAGCCGAGGACTATATGCGCTTCGCATTAATGCTCTACAACGGCGGCGAGTACCAAGGTGTGAGATTGTTGCAGCCAGAGACCGTTAATGCCCTGCGCTCACTACAGCTTGAAGGTGGCGTCCTGGAAACGGAAGGCATCGAGGGCGTTGGCTGGGGCCTGGGCATGGCGGTGGTCGCCGATGCAGATGCCAGCATGCTGGGCGACCGTGATGGAGACTTCTGGTGGAGCGGCTATTTTGGGACCACCTTCTTTATCAGTCCCTCGACTGGACTTGTGGGAGTTGTGCTTTCCCAAAACGAGCCAGGCCCATACAGCAACTTGCCGCTCATACTCTACACTGTCCAGAGCCTGGCCTTCTGGGGTCTTTAGCGCAAGCTTACCCTAAGATCAAAACCTTCTTCGGCATCTCGCATATGTAACATCAAGGCCCGGATGAACAGGATGATACCGCTCATCTCAATAAATTCTTCGCAGGCAGTCCAGAGGTTATATTCCAGGGTATCCAACAGATCGTTGTCATCGTACCAGTCGGTGGCCCGCTCTACCCCAATAGCTCCGCCGATATAAATCATTCCGGACACAACGAACCACCAGCGTGTGCGCGCCGGCAAGTCTCGCAAAAAGGGGAAATAAGATAATCCGACTACCAACACGATAACGGCACCGAAAGTAGTCCAGCGCGTGCTCTGCACCACGGTGTTTACGTATTCGTGAAACCCCGCCACCTCGTCAAGTGACAACAGGTGGAAGCCCAAGCCCAACAACAGCCACCAGAGCCACCAGCGATCCTCACGAGAGCGCGCTTGCCACGCCTGCAACAACGATAGCTGACCTGCGATAAACAGGTTTAGTGCGCTGAACCAGGTGCCGATACTCTCCTCCTCATCCAGATCGAAGAACGCAATGTGCCACCATTCGTCAAACGGCAAATGGTCGCCGTACCAGAGAATCATCACCACCACGTGAGCCAGCGTCAGCGCACAGGCGAAGCTGATTAAAAACACGAAAACCTTGTGGCTGTTGACGGTCATTGCGTCAATTACCGTTCCTGCGCCAGCACGGTTTTGTCGTAGGCCACCATGTCGCGAACCTGCCCGAGCAGCTTCTTCGCGTCGAACACAATTCCATCACGAATCGTATAGACGATGCCGGTGGTAGTCTCCATCTGGTTCGTTTGCAGGTTTAGCTTTCTGTGACCCGTACCATAGAGAACCTTGAAGTTCGCCAGAGGGTTTTCATTGACGATCACCAGATCGGCCTTCTTACCGATCTGGATGGAACCGGTCTGGGCATCCAGCGCTAAGAGCTCTGCGCCATTAATCGTGGCGGACTGCAACACTTCCAGCGGATGGAATCCGGCTTCCTGTAGCAACTCCAGCTCCCGGATATAGCCAAAACCATAAATCTTGTAGATGAAACCCGAGTCCGACCCGGTGGTCACACGTCCGCCCGCGTTTTTGTAGTCATTCAGAAACTGCATCCAGCGCTGGTAGTTTTTCTTCCATGCAATTTCATGACCCGTTGTCCAATCAAAAAAGTAGGAGCCATGAACCAAAGGGTCTGCCTCGAAAGAGCGTGCAATATGGGGCAGCGTATATTCGGCATGCCAATCGGCATTGCGCGCGCGCATCAAATCGCGATTGGCTTCGTAGATCGTAAGCGTGGGATCGAGGGTGAAGTCCAGCGCAATAAGTTCCTGAATCGTGGCATCCCAAGTCGCGCTGCCCGGCCCGGCCGCCTGCAGCCACAACCGACCCGCCTCACCGAAGCGGTCCTGCTCATTGTTATAGTTGTAATCATAGGGATAGTGCTGAATTCGACGATCCTCGAACATTGCCTCCGGCAGACCATACCAGTGCTCCATGCTGTTAAGACCCATGCGTGCACTGTCCAGCACGTTCGTGCGCACCACATCCAATTGGGCGTGGTGCATGGTTGTGCGCATACCCAACTTCTGCGCCTCGTCGATAGCTGCCGCCAATAGCTCCGGCGCCGCCCCCAGGAACTTCACGCCATCCGCGCCCTTCTTATGGACGGAACGCACCCACTTGCGCGCCGCGGCGGTTGAAGCATGTTGCTGGGGGAACATCGAGAAAACGACCAACCTGGGTGAACTTATCTCTCCTGCCTCGGCAAGCCGCTTGTGCTCCAGCGTCCACTCAAGCCCCATCATGGCGCCAACATCGCGCACGGTCGTAACGCCGTGTGCCAGCCACAGCTTCAGCACATACTCCGGGTCGGTGAGCTTCCCGGCGTAGGCGTGATTGAGTGAACCCAGATGCACATGCGCGTCTACGAAACCTGGCAGCACAAACTGACCGGTCGCATCAATAACGTGGGCGCCCGCTTCGTCCACGGCGCCGTATCCGCCGCCGTAGATCGCAGCAATACGATCGTCGCGGACCTCGATAGTGACGGGACCGCGAGTAGGCGCACCCGCACCGTCTACCATCATCGCATGCTTGATGAGCATGCGATCGAATGGCCCCTCACTCTCCTCACCCCGTGACCCGGCCACCGCTGGTGCATCCAGCCCCATCGCTAGCGCGCCGTAAATATACTCTTCGCCGGGATCAGGTGCTGACCAACTCGCTCCCGACAAACCAATGAACGCTAGCGCAAGAACCTGCGAAAGCCATGTCTGAATTCTGTATTTCATCAGCAACTACCCCCGAAGCGATGACAATGAAATGGTGCCTGAACCGACGCGAATGATGTGGCCGCTTAAGAGTCTGGCAAGGGCACAAAGTCCTGTACTAAATCCCACCAGGATTTTTTATTGTTAACGAAGTCCCTCGCCCAGCGGTGAAGAAACACGCCGTTAATTTGCTGGCTGTAGAGTAAATCACTCTGCAGCGCAGTATGCGAATCGTCTCCGCTCACAATGAAGCGACGATAACGATTGGGATACGCGGCATTAATCGGGCCATGCTCGCTTAGTATCAGCTCCCGATACTGCAATTGAGAAAGGCCTGCAGGCGGTGGAACCAAGGGCGGCAATGGATCAAAAAAGCCGGGCAGGTTCACACTGGCAAAGCCAATATTGGTGGCGTCCCCATCGGTCTCATAGAACGCTTCTCTCACTTGATTATCGTGCTCCAATCGCCAGTAAATAATCGGCGTCTGCTGCGCAAAGGCACTACAGTCAGTACAACTGGCGGGATAAAACTGGTCGAATCGCCAGTCGCTCTGCCGCGCCGCCATGGCATCCTGCGCATCAAGATTGATCACGATCGGACCTGCGTCATTCAGGATCGCAAGACTCTTTAGATTGTTTCCCCACTGGAACCGCACCAGCGGGTGTGCAAACGCGGTAGCACCCACGCCGCCGGCACTGGGGCCAGAGATCACTATGCGCTTGGCCCGTTTGAATTCTTTCCGCGCTACATCCATGCCCGCGCTGAGATTACGCAGACCACGATGATGGCGAACGCCATCGACTCCGCTGTCCGAATCGAAGTCCGGGTCAATCACACGGTTGTCACCACCAAACACGGACCCATCACAATAGGGCATGTAGACGATATTGTGTCGCGCCAGCGGATTGTCCTTGTTCTCGAAATCCCAAATACCCTGCCGACCAGCAGGCGGCTCCTGGGAAGGGGTGGATTCGTTACAACGGTATAAGCCCTGCCAGCAAGCGCCGCCGCCCTGCAGGAATATCAGCAGTTTCTTTTTGTCCTGCCCTTTGCGGGTAAATACCGAGTAGTCCGAGCCATCGATACAGATGGGGCCACCGCCAGCTTCGGAATCAAAGCTGTGCTTGGTCCAACCGTCGCCGACGTCTTCACTGCTCACCGGAGTGAAGCGCCCGAGGTATTTGTTAACCCCCGCCTCTTCTAGCTCCTGCAATGCCTCCTTACTAATGCCTTTACCGGCAACCGCCAGTGCCGGCATAAGCAGCAGCACAGATAATTGTGCCGTGAGCAGTTTCCTGAACCCTCGCGTCATCCGAATCTCCTACAGTCAACTTACTTCGTTATAGTAGTGCACAAACCCGAGAGGAGACAAAGCATGCCGATTAGCGCCATGGACGAAACGCTCGCCCACCAGACACCAGAAACCTTTGACCAGGTTAGCACCAGCGATCGCAATTTTTACGATCGTTACTACTTCAACCTGCATTCACGTTCTGGTGAACTGTTCGTGGTGATGGGCATTGGACAGTACCCTAACCTGGGCACCACCGACGCTTTTGCTTTATTCGTATACAAAGGCAAGCAGCACGTGCTGCGCTGCTCCAGGGAACTGGGTTCAGATCGCTCCGATACCACCGTTGGACCACTGGGTGTCGAAGTGCTCGAGCCGCTGAAGTCGCTTCGCTACTTCTGCGAAGATAACGAGCACGATATCTCCTTTGACCTGACATTTACCGGCCGCGCACCTGCGGTCGAAGAACCACGCACGCTCATGCGTAAAGGCGCGCGCGTCACCATGGACACCTCTCGCTATACGCAAATGGGACGATGGGAGGGCTCGATCAATCTCAAAGGCGAAACGCTTCAGATTACGCAGCAGGAGCACCTGGGCATACGTGACCATTCCTGGGGTATCCGCCCGGTCGGTGAGGCGGAGCCAATGGGCATTAACATCAACGAATACATCAACAACTACGGCTTTTTCCACATTTTCGTCCCGATGCAGTTTGAGGACTTTCAGCTCAAGGTATTTGTCGAGGAGAATGCTGACGGCAGCCTCATCGTCGAGGAGTGCATCAAGATTGATAACTATGAGAATGGCGGCGCCGTCCACCAACTCGGTAAACCCGTACACAAGGTTCAGTATGTGAGCGGCTCTCGCGAATTCCAATCAGCCGAACTGCATTTTAACGATGAAAACGGCAACCCCTTAGTCGTCAGCGCAGAAGCGGTAAACTGCGCCTGCCTGGCACTGGGCACGGGCTATATACCCAACGAGGAATGGGTGCACGGCCAGTACCACGGACCACTGAAGCTGGACTATGTTGAATACGACGTAAGCACGCCTGAATTGCGAGCGACGCAGGGACCTCTGTATGAGCACATTTGCCGATTTGAACTCAACACCGGCGAGGTGACCTACAGCATGTTCGAGAACATTAGCATCGGCCACCACTTCCCCTACGGATTTGACTCTTTCGAGTCGGTCGCTGACTAGGCGAAACGCGACTTGCGCATTGCCATTGCCGATACAACAATGGCGGCGGCCGCAATTGCGTAGGCGGCAAAGCTCACCAGGTAGACACCGCTGTAGTCAGTGGCCGTGACCATGGTCGCCGCAGCCGCAGGCCCAAGGCCAGCTCCTGCACCGCTGGCGATTCCACCGGCCGTCACAACTGCACCGCCCGGATCCATGTCAGCCAACAATGCCTGGATATACGGTGTAGTGAAGGCCCACGTGAAACTGTGGATGCAGACAAACCAGAAAAACGCGCTGTGTGAAGTCGCTTCCATAATGCCAAACAAAGACACGGCGCCCACGCCAATGCCCGCGAGCACAGGTATCGCGTGACCAAACCGAGCGCCTAGCAGCAAAATAGCGAAAGCCCCGGGAACGCCCACCACTGACGCGATACCCAGCGTGGCGCCAATCTGGTCATCGCTGAGACCGGCCAGTACGGCGATACGCTCAAGATACACGTCCGTAGCAATGTTGCTGGCCTCACTAAAGCACAACGCAACCAATCCCGCCAATGCTGCAATGCTCAACAATAAACGCCACTCGCTTCCGCGAATACTGATGCCTGCAACATCCGCCGCCCGACTGGGCAGCAATACCAATAACGGCGCCGCTATCAATTGCAGACTCGCGAAACCAATATACAACGTAGTGACGCCCATCTCGGGCCAGAGGGTCGGCAACGCCCACAATCCTGCGCCGGCAAGGCCAAACTGCAGCAACATGAAGAGTCCATAGCAGCGCTCGGAATTTTTCTCCCTAGCGAAGCTGCTCATTACAGCGGCATAAACGGCGCCGTCGCCCAGTGCATTGAGCGCGCGCAGGGCGTAGAACAAGCCCAGCTCAGAGTAGAAAAATGCCGCACCCAGGTTTCCGACTACCGCCAAGGACAGTCCCGCGATGGCGAGTTTGCGCAGTGGTAAGCGATGCATGGTCAATGCGCAGATAAGCGCTACCGCCACCGAACCCACAGCACCGTAGGCCGAGGTCATCCCAGCCTCGCTGTCGCTTAAGCCGCCAAAATCGACCAGCACACCGGTAATAATCGGGCCAATGAGAATGGGGATAATGCTGACACAGCCCAGTACGGCAATGCCCCACAGTCGCGGCGCGGGTATCACTAGGCTCTTTCCCCCGGCGTGTGGGTGCAAATGTCGGCATATAGGTCGGGGCGTCGATCCCGGAAAACACCCCACTGAGCACGGTAAGCCGCCACCTGATCAAGATCGAAAGTAGCTACCAATACCGATTCGGAGTGGTCGTCGGCGTGCTCTACTAGAGCACCCGTGTAGTCACAGATAAACGAGTTGCCGTAGAAGCTCATCGTCAGATCCGTGTCTTGAGTAGCCGATTCAGCACCGATTCGATTCGAAGCGACCACGGGCACCACATTAGCCGCCGCGTGTCCCTGCATCACGCGCATCCAATGCTCGCGAGAGTCCAGCTCAGGCTCACCCGGTTCCGAGCCAATCGCAGTAGGATACAGCAGGATTTCCGCGCCATTGAGCGCCATACAGCGCGCTGCTTCCGGAAACCATTGATCCCAGCAAATTCCTGCACCTATCTTTGCATAGGCCGTATCCCAGACCATGAATCCCGTATCGCCCAACGTGAAATAGGTTTTCTCCTGATAACCAATTGAGTTGGGAATGTGTGATTTACGATAGACACCCAACACCGATCCATCCGCGTCGATCATACACAGTGAGTTGAAATAACAGGCACCTGATTGCTCAAACCAGCTAATGGGCAACACCACACCCAGCTCTTTGGCCAGCTCCTGGAAGTGCTGCAGGAGAGGATTGTTATCGCGCGCACTCGCCAGCTCAAAATGATCACCGTGTTGTTCTATACAAAAGTAAGGCGCCTCAAACAGTTCTTGTAGCAGAATGATCTGGGCGCCGGCAGTCGCGGCATCGCGCACCAGGCGCGTCGCCACATCTACGTTCGCCGCCCTGTCCCAGCTGCAAGCCATCTGGGTCGCAGCCACGCTGACCTCTCTCATGTGTTTGCTCCTACTCAGCGAGATTGACTTGCTCGAGTCTGTCCCCTGCCCTAGCCTATGGTCAAGTCATCAGTAAGGAGATAGCCGTGACTCACTATCGAATGCCAGCCGAATGGGCGCCGCACGAACGCTGCTGGATGGCCTGGCCCTGCCGAGAGGTAATGTGGAGCGACAAAGATGCTACCTGCCAGCACTATGCTGATGTGGCCCATGCGATCCGACGCTTTGAGCCGCTCACCATGATCGTACCCCCGCAGCTGAAGGCAGAAGCACGAAACTATCTGGGTAGCGATATCGAACTACTGGAGATGCCTATTGACGATTCCTGGGCCAGGGATAGCGGGCCCAATTTCGTGATCGGCGACGGTGGCGAGCTGGCTGGTGTATGTTTTCGTTTCAACGCCTGGGGTGGCAAGTACGAGAGCTATGACCAGGACGCCTTGATGGCCCGGCGGATTCTTGAACATATTGACACTCCCCCCATCTTCTCTGAACTGGTCGCTGAGGGCGGCGGCATCTGTGTCGACGGGGAAGGCACCTTACTGACCACTGACACGTGCTTTCCCAACAGCAATCGCAATCCCAGTTGGAGCCGGGAGCAGATTGAGGAAGAGTTAAAAGCGACACTGGGGGTTAGCAAGGTACTGTGGCTGCCTGGTGATCCGCTGGATGAGGAAACCGATGGTCACGTGGATGGCATCGCCAGCTTTGCTGCGCCGGGAAAAATCATCATTGAATCAACCGAAGATGAGAATGATCCACGCAAGGTGTTCTTCGACGAGGTGCGAGCCTGCCTGGCACAGGCCACCGATGCCAAGGGCCGCGCATTCGAACTACTGGAACTTCCAGAAGCATCGGAAGATTGCGCGATAGGCGACAAATTCTGCCTGTCCTATGTAAACTTTTATTACGCCAATGGCGCGATTATCGCACCGTCATACGGAATAGCCACTGATCACGCAGTGAGGGAGCGCCTGCAGTCGTATTTCCCGGAACGGGAGATTGTGCTGGTCAATATCGATCATATCGCCGAGGGCGGCGGCGGCATTCACTGCATCACTCAACAACAGCCCCGCGTCGACTGATCACTCCAGAGCAATTTCCACGAGCACCAGCTCATCCAGCTTGCCGTCGAGACTCTCGGGCGGCAGCTGTTTATTGCTGTCGAGCTTAAGGCCGTAAACTGCTGCGTCTCTGGGTACTGCGTTGATGAAACGCACAATCCCATCGCGCAGCGCATCGCTCTCCCCTTCCAATAAGCTCGCCTGGCCGGGGTGCCGCTGTCGACCCATCTCCATCTCAACCGCAACCGGGCCACCCCGAAAATTCTTCCACCAGGCCGTCGTCTGGTTTGAGAGCAGCCGGACTGTGTCGTCCTCGCGCATATAACTGAGCGGTGTGCTCAGCGCTCTGCCGCTCTTACACCCGGTAAAATGCAGGATCGCGATATTCTTGCTGAGCGGCCCATGCAAAGGCGAGCGCAATAAGCCACGCATAACGGGATTGAGCAGGTAGCGGTAGAAATAATTCAACGCCATCCAAGACTTCTATAATCGGTTTTTATTGACCCCCTTTATGCCAGATGTTCTACTGCTGGGCCACCTTCAATTCACGTCAAATTCGCAGGAAACTCACGATGTCTGATTCTGAATACACGCCGCCCGAAGTCTGGAAGTGGAACCCCGATAACAGCCAGGCGTTCGCCAATATCAATAGGCCTACGGCGGGCGCTCAACAGGACAAAGAACTACCCGTCGGGAAACACCCCCTACAGCTGTACTCGCTGGGCACTCCCAATGGCGTCAAAGTGACGATCATGCTGGAAGAGCTACTGGCCAAGGGGCATAGCGGCGCAGAGTACGATGCCTGGTTGATAAACATTGGTGAGGGTGACCAGTTTGGCAGCGGATTCGTTGCAGCCAATCCCAACTCAAAAATACCGGCGCTGATGGACCACAGCATGGATCCACCCCAGCGGGTTTTTGAGTCAGGCTCCATCTTGGTGTACCTGGCCGAAAAATTCGGTGAGTTTCTGCCGACCGAACACCGCGCGCGCACAGAGACCCTGTCCTGGTTGTTCTGGCAGATGGGTGCAACACCCCTATTGGGCGGTGGTTTTGGTCACTTCTATGCCTATGCACCGATCAAAATCGAGTACGCAATCGATCGCTATACCATGGAAGTTAAACGGCAGTTGGACCTGCTTGACCAGCGATTGGCGGAATCTGAATTCGTGGCCGGTGACGAGTACACCATTGCCGATATGGCGATCCTGCCCTGGTACGGTGCCGTTATCAAAAATGCCGCCTATAATGCCGCCGAATTTCTGGAGGCCCATACCTACACTAACCTCGGACGCTGGGTAGAGCAGCTCAATGCCCGTCCGGAAGTACAGCGCGGCATGATGGTTAACCGCCCCTTCGGCGACAAGTCCAAGCAATTGCTTGAACGCCACGATGCCAGTGACTTCGAACTCAGAACGCAGGACAAGCTTGATCCGGATGCCGATGAGTTTGAGCTGAAGAAGTAAGCCGGGCTCACATGTCACTCAGCGATACTCCCCTCGCCGCAGACAGCGTTGGCCTTCTCGAAGGTTTAAGTTCTACACGGGCGATTAGACGCTACCTCGACGAACCGATTCCCGATGCCGTGCTGCGAGATATTCTGTTCTCGGCCACCCGCGCACCCAGCGGCTCGAACCGACAGCCTTTTCGCTTTATGGTGTTAACAGATGGAGCCAAGGCGCGCGAAGCCAAAGCGCTAGTGGCAAAGTCAGCACAGATGATCTGGTCGATTAAGCTGGAACGGGATCAGTACAAGGAAGGCAGCGGGCAGGACCCTAACTCTCCTAAATCCCGTGTAGCCAGGACCATGCAGGCCTATGTGGATAATTTTAGCGAGGTCCCGTGCCTGATCTTCCCCTGCCTTGTACGCTATCGCGAGCCGCAGCCCACGGAAGGCGCATCGCTCTACCCGGCGGTCCAGAACCTGCTGCTGGCAGCGCGTGGCCTGGGCTACGGCGGTGTCATTACCGGCTTTCACGCAGCAGTAGAAGATGAACTGAAAGCACTTCTGGGCATTCCCGAAGAAGTTTTGATCGGCTGCACGGTAACCCTCGGCAAGCCTGCTGGAAGTCACGGACCGGTGCGCCGCAGGCCCCTATCGGAACTGGTCTTCAGCGACCATTGGGAAAATAGCCCAGACTGGGCCATCGACCCACCCGGTACTAAATTTACTTCCGCGGGACCGCCCAGAGCCAAGTGAGCTGCGCTTAATCCTCCAATGTGCCGGCCAGTCGGTCGGCGGCAAGGAGATAATCTTCCATAAATTCGCGCACCACTGCGCGAGTATCCTGCACGCTGTTCATCAAGCCCACGCCCTGGCCTACCCAATAGGTAGCCAGTTGTTTAGCGCCCTCGTGCCCGCCCTCAGCCAATTTGCCTACCTTCGCCAGAGCAGGTTCGCTCACCAACGACATAATCGGCATCGGCAGAGGTTTGGGCGCCTCCTCAGCCTCCCAGGATTCGGTCCAGGGTGAGCGCAACTGTCGCGAATATTTTCCGGTGCGGTACTTTGACCGCACCGTGTCGCGGGAACTGGCCTGTACATACTTTTGTTTGATGACGGGCGGCGTTTCCGCTTCTGCGGTCGTCAGCCACACTGATCCGGTCCAGGCACCATGGGCGCCCATGGCCATACAGGCCGCCATTTGCCGACCCGTAACAATACCGCCGGCTGCCAGCACGGCAACATCACTATTTTTTACTGCGTCGCAAACCTCCGGCACCAACACCATGGTGCTCACATCACCGCAGTGACCCCCCGCCTCGGTGCCGGACACAACCAGAATATCCACACCGGCCTCTACCTGGCGCACCGCGTGTTCCTTAGCGCCAACCAGGGCTGCCACCGCTACACCCCGCTCCTTGCCCATCTCCAGCATGTAACGGGGCGGCACACCCAGCGCGTTGGCAATGAGTTTAATCGGGTGCGAAAAGGCAACATCGATGATGTTTCCAGCCTGCTTCGAGGTGAGGAAGCCCCCGGTACTGCCGCGCTGGTTCGCATATATGTCGGCCCCATCGATATCGTGGCGATCCAGAATGTCCACTGCATAATCACGGTGCTCCTGCGGCACCTGCGCCAACTTCGATGCGCCGGTATCCTCGTCAGTCACGGCCATACTGGTGGGAGCAATTAGATCCACTCCATAGGGCATACCGTCGATGTGCTCATCGATCCAGTTCAGCTCCACTTCAAGACCTTCCGCGTTAAAACCCGCAGCGCCAAGAACGCCCAAACCACCGGCCTTCGACACCTCAACCACTACATCGCGGCAGTGCGTGAAAGCTACCAGCGGAAACTCAATACCTAGCAGCTCACAGATCGGTGATTTCATCTGGCTATCTCCCTCAAACTAATTCAGTGATCGTTGCTGGTAATAATCTGCCAGACACGGTGCTATCACCATGGCCTTGACCTCTTCTCGCGGCAGGCGTTCGTACCAGTGCGAAGCGTCCACATCCCAGTGCTGGCCCAGAGGCCGTTCACCCGCCGCCAAGCGTTTCATTAGCCGGTTGGTGACCTTGTAAGTCAGATGATTAATTTGTGATTTGTGCCAGTGGTAGCCCTTGCTGGGGTCTACTGACAGGGAGTCACTATGCAGAATCGGGCCTGCATCCATGGCTTCGCTATCGATAATATGTGCGCATACCCCTAAAGAGGTATGCCGGTGGTATAACGCCGCCTCGATGGGCTGCGGTCCGCGGCAGCACAGCAAATCGCCGGGATGTATATTCACAAGCAGTTCGCAGGCATCGATAAAGGGTTGTTCCAGACGCCATGAGAACCCGGCCACAGCGCAGATACCCGGATCATCGATATTTGCGATTACTTCCAGAAAGCCCTCTCGCCCTGTGTACTCCAGCCACAGCGTGCCCGAGCCCCGCAATTGCTTCTCCAGTCGCATATTGCGCAGGCGCCCGCGCGAGGCAATGACCACGTGGACGGGCATGTGATCAGCCATCGCCATTAACACTCGATCCATGCTGCCGATAAAAACATTCGGGCGATCACTCAAGGCCAGACTCCCGCGGTTCGAAGCCGAAAAACTCCAGCGCAAAATCGCCCTGATGCTGCAGCTCTATGCTTACCGTATCGTAGTCACCCAAGTCAGCCAGCGACAGGTCCACACCCGGCTTATCGTGACCCAAACGCTGCTCACCAAAGTCTTCGCCATTAATTATCAAGCGAGTCGACGCGGTTTCGCTGCGGTACTGACCTCGCACATAGATATGCAAATGCGAGTGCTGCGGCAGTATCCGTTGTCGATAGACACGAAAGTACAGGCGCGACGGATTGCCATCGCACCAGCAACCCCAGGGCTCAGTCTTCTGCCAACCGGACTGCAACAAACCCTTTTCTGCTATTGCCTCCCCGGCCAGGCCCTCGCCGCTAAAAACGGGAATGGCGGCTACATGGCCGAGCAGGTTCATCCGCGCCATCAACTGCGCACGCAGGCCAGCCTCCCCGTTGCTGGGCCAGGCCGGCTTACTCGTATCGAAGGGTTTCTCAACACCGGGAAGATAGTCTGCGGCGAGCTTCTCATTACTCGCGGCGAAGTGGGTACGAATTTTTTCTACCGTTTCGCGATCAAGAAAATAGCGCTCGCCACCGCCCTCCGTCGCGCTAACCGACAGCGCTACGTCAACCAATTCCTCCAGTTCTTTTCGATCAACCCCCTGCTGGCGCAGCAAATCAATCAACCAGGCACTGACGGCGTCGAGGCTGGGATTGCCCAGGCCAGATAGTCGGTGAAAACGCGCATCCGGTTCGACTCCCAGCGCATGCAGAAAATCCGCAACCACGTCGCCGTCTTGCAGTAGCGCCCGATCAAAAACCCTCACCCGCATCGTTGCAGACAGGCCTTTCTCCCAGCGCCGCAACAGCTGATAGTAATCACGACTAGCCGGATAACGCGCCTTGCGCTGCTGTCGCAAGCGGAGAATCAATGTTCGCGACTGAAAGGTAGTGATGGGGCAGGTATTTGCCAGGCGCTTAATCTCCTGCAAAAAGCCCGACTGGACGATCTCCGCCTGCTCTCTCACATACACCACGACCACGATGGGCAGATCGGGCAATTGTGACTGCAGTGACGCAATCTGGGCTCGCGAGTAAAAGTTGAGCCCCTCCCAGGACAGCAACACGGAGGTGGAACCGGCTTTGTCCAGGCCGATATGTAAGATCAGTTGCGATGGGTGTGCATTGTCATTGCGCATTGCAGTAGTATTTCCCATTAGCTGACTTGAAGGAAGATGCGCAAATGACAGGCGCCACCACTACCGATACGCGCACACCGTCCCCACCCTACGGGTACTCGAGAGAGTGCCACTATCCGGTCGAGCAGCAAATCCGTATCGTAGCGGAATTCTACGTGCATAAGATTAGGCCCAGCCGCATCGCCTATCGCATGGGCATCGACATCGATTTGGTCGAAAAACTGATCGCTGGAGAAATTCATCAAGAGGCCTTTAAGGAACTGGTCGCCTACTACCGCAAGCATCGTCGTACTCAGCGGCTACAGGAGTCCCTGACCACAAAGGGTACCGCGAGGGTAGAACTGCAGCGGGAAATCGAACGCGAATACCAGGACTCAGACGCTCTCTAGATCCTAACGCCGGCAAGCCAGGCGCCCAGCGCAAGCCCCAGGGCGGCCATAACACCCAACAGTACCCCCAAGCCCTGAGGCATATAACCGTCTCGCTCGAAGGCGTCACTGACCCCCTTCACACTCCACAGGTCGCCACTGCCCTTGCCCACAACCAACTGCCCCTTCATCCCCTTCTCCATATGCTGCGCCATATCGCAATGTAACAGATAGGTCCGGTCGTCACCCGGCACAATAAAGGTTCCGGTCATGGTCTCCCCGCCGTTCGCTTCGATGTGAAACATACCTCCCGGGTACAGGTACTTGGGTAGCCCATGGACCATCCATTGATGCCGAATAGCATCGCGATTGCTAAAGGAAACGGTAATGCGGCTGCAGGGCTCGACACGCAACTCATGCTCGCTCATACCAAAGATCATTCCGGGGACATTATCGGCAAACTCGCGGCCCCCTTCGACGTGGAACTCATAATCCACGCTGATGGCATCGCAGCCCCTGGGCAGCGTATCGGTATTGGCATTCATAACCATACCGGCATCATTCATCACCATGGCCAACAGCCACCACATTAGCGCAGCAACCTCCAAGCCGCTCGCAATAAGAGCCCGGTCAGCAGGCCAAAACCCAGAACCAAAACCGCAAGCCGCAATACCAGCACCCTATCCGTTTCCGGGTCGGAGAACAGGCCCGGCGCATAACTCTCCCAGACAGGTACTTCCTTACGATAAAAGGCCTCTGTGAAGTAGGGTTCGAGACTCACACCCTGAGTCTTAGGCCAGTTCTCCGCATCCATATTATCGCGGTAAACGATCGCACTGATATTGCCACCGGGGGCAATACCATCGGTGGTTGTGCCGCGATTCTGGTGGTCGTGATACAGCCAGATGCCGGGACTGTAGGCGTGCAAGCCATCATTAGTGGTCACCAGATCCAGCTCCGCCCGTTGCGAGGTCGCCAACCACAAGACATCGCGCGCGAACCGATTAGGCTCCGGAAGTCGATTACCATCGGCGTGCGTCACAACGAACTTGTGGCCGTGAGTGTGCAGCGCGATGCCTTTAACTCCACCGTTTACGACACGCAGTTTTACCTTCTCATCTTCACCAACCACCACCAGCGACTCGCGGAAGGTGTAGGGAAAAGAACGTCCATTCAGCGTGAAGTAATCCTGTCTGGCATCGGTGATATCGTACTCTCGGTGCATCGCGCGGGTTATCAAACGCGGATCCCGATGTCGCTGAATCCGTTCACTCAGTTGCTGATCCAGATCCATATAGTGCAGGTCGTACTCCTGATCATAGTTCTCCGCACTCGCACGGGAGGGCACCCGCACCTGGCCACCACCGAGATTCAGGGTTTGCAGCCAGTTATCCGGACGATTTTCCTCGATCACAAACAAGCCCTGCAGCCCCATCATGGTATGCACATGCGGCTGCACATGGCAGTGATAGTACATGGTGCCAGTATGCCGGGGCGTGAGCTCATAAGACCTCGCCATGCCCGGCATGACCGGATGCTCACTTACCAGTGGCACCCCGTCATTGCCCTGACCCGCAGCGGTAATAAAGCCGTGATCCGCGCCGTGCAAGTGCAAGGTATGCGGCATGTAGTGGCTATTCTCGAGAGTGATGGTTATCCGGTCGCCCTGCTCCACCCGAATGGCTGGCGAAGGCAGGCGCAAGCTACTACGCGCCCAAACAGATTCAAAATTCTCCCGCGCCATGCCCGCCAGCTTCGGCGCGAACACCCAGAGTCCTGGTTTCACGCCGGGCGCAATGGCGTACTGGGTCACCGGGTCCCGTGATTCTGCGGAACTGCCATTGAGCTCGGCGACTTCCAGGCGAATATGAATTTCATCGGGATCGCCATCGCCGTCCAGATCTCGACCCTTGGTGACGGCATCAGAGGTTAGCCCACTGCGCATCAGCGTACGGTGGCCAACGTTGTTGGTACCGAGGACCGAGGCCGCGATTGCGTAGGGATTATCAGCATCGCAGGTGACTGCAGCGAGGATACTGACGTTTTCTATCGACTGTGCGTCACGCCAGTCGGTATTTTCATCGGCACAAAAGGGCGCGGCGGCATCGACCTCTGCGGTTCGCGATGCGGGAAAACTGCGGTAGTCTGCGGCACCAAACCAGCGTGTGAGCTGTACCCGAAAGTCATAGGGATACCACTGGGGCGGCCAGGCAAGCAGAATGATAAGCAGAGCGAGAGCCCACCAACGCAGACTAGGCACTGCGACGCTCCTTCCAGAAATAGGCGGCCACTGCGACAAGCGCCGCGAGACCCATCAGCCAGGGCAAGACGTTGAAGCGACCCACCTGGAACGGGAATACCGCCTGATAATTAAGATCTTTAGTGGGATGCGGCGCCGTGACCACACCGATATAGCCCCCGGGTTCGAGAAAGTTATGCTCCACCTCCAACCGGTTGTCCGGCTTGATGGCTCCCGATTGGTAATACACCGTGCGTGCATCAATATCTTCGATCGCAGCCACGTTGTCCCAGCGCGCGAAAATGCCCCAGTCTTCTATATCGCGAATAATACGAAAGTCCACCGGCACGTCTTTAAGGCTGCCGTGCAGATAGTCCATCACGAATAGTGTGTTGCCCGTATCGGGCAGATCCTCACAGAACTCCTCGTTGCCGCGCGTATCTGATTGATAGATGGTGAAATGGGCGGTATAGATGCCAAACTCCATGATGCAGGCACCGGGCTCGCCAATCACGGCGCCCGCGGCATACATCCGGCTCGAGAACAGCAGGATCAGGCTGCTTATTATGAGTTTCATGCCCTTCTCCACTCCTGCGCCCTACTCTACAATCAAAGGAGTCAACAACCAACAGGCCTCCACAATGATCGACGTGCATTACTGGGCAACCCCCAACGGCAAGAAGCTCACCATTCAATTGGAAGAATGCGGCATTGACTACAACGTGGTCTACCTGTCTATCGGGCAGGGTGATCAGTTCAAACCCGAATTTCTCAAGATCAACCCCAACCACCGCATGCCCGCCATTGTCGATCACGCGCCTGCCGATGGTGGAGCGCCGGTGTCCGTATTCGAATCGGGTGCCTGCATGATGTACATCGCAGAGAAGACCGGACAGTTCGGCGGTCGCAATGAGCGCGAGAAATGGGACATCTATCAATGGGTAATGTGGCAGATGGCTAATCAGGGTCCCAAGTTTGGCGAGCGCGGCCACTTCGCCAGGCTGAAAGACAGCGAAGGCGACCAGTCGTACGCGCTGCGTCGCTACAGCGACGAAGTGCATCGCCTCTATGGCGTCATGAATAATCGGCTCTATGAGAGGTGGACCCAATTCTTTGAACAGCAATACCCGATTCTATAAGTGGATGCCTGCCCTGGATTTAAGCTGCCATGGGTATTGGCAGCGCTTCGAAGTAAAACTGATCTGGTGTCTGCCGGTCAAGACTGCTGTGGGGTCGGCGGCCGTTGTAGAACCGGAAGTAACGATCCAGGCCAGCCTTGGCGGCCGAGACAGTGTCGTAGGCATGCAGGTAAACCTCCTCATACTTCACTGATCGCCAGAGTCGCTCGACGAACACGTTGTCCCGCCAGGCGCCCTTGCCGTCCATGCTGATTTGGATGCCGTCGTCCTTCAGCAGACTAGTGAAGGCCAGACTGGTGAACTGGCTGCCCTGGTCGGTGTTGAAGATATCCGGCTTGCCGAATTTCTCCATGGCCTCTTCAACGGCTTCCAGGCAGAAGTGCGTATCCATGGTTGTAGAGATTTTCCACGACAGCACGCGCCGAGAGTACCAGTCCACAACAGCGGCAAGGTAGACAAAACCCCTGGCCATCGGGATATAGGTCAAATCCATCGCCCAGACCTGATTGGGTCGGTCGATAGTTAGGCCCCGTAGTAAGTACGGATAGACCTTGTGCTGCGGATGCCGCCGAGTGGTCTTGGGCTTGCGGTACAGTGCTTCAATGCCCATGAGACGCATCAGTCGACGAACTTTGGTACGGCCCACCCTGTGGCCCTCCTGCCGCAGCAGATCCTGCAGCATCCGGGAGCCCGCGAATGGCAGCTCCAAGTGAAGCCGATCTATGCGATTCATGAGTATCTGATCACGCGGGCTAATAGGCTTGGGCTGGTAATACACCGTGCCTCGGCTGATATCCAAAAGTTTGGCCTGTCGACTGATTGGCAGTTTGTGGTCGCGGTCGATCATTTTCTTTCGCTCAGCAATCCCGCCTTGTTGAGCGCGCCTTCTAAAAAATCGTTTTCCAAGGTCAGCTCACCGATTTTGGCATGAAGCGTCTTCACATCGACCGGCGGTTCCTTGCTCTCACCGCCGTCAAACACGTCAGCGGACCGCTCCAGAAGCTGTGTCTTCCACTGCGTGATCTGATTCGGGTGAACGTCGAACCGCTCGGCGAGTTCTGCCATGGCCTGTTCACCCTTGAGGGCCTCCAGCGCCACCTTGGCCTTGAATTGAGGTTTGTGATTGCGGCGAGGTCTTCTAGCCATTCTGATCTCCTGATATCGGGCAATACGATGCCCTAAGTCAGGCAGGGAATCCACTTATAGCGCTGTTCAGATTATTGGGACCACCTCTATGATCGCCGCTATCTGGCGGGCGACGATTACACCATCGCCGACATGGTCTGTTATCCCTGGGCCACCTATTGGGACAAGCAGGATATTGATATCAACGAGTTCAAGTACTTCAAGCGCTGGTTTGACGAGCTTAGCGAACGCCCGGCGGTGCAACGAGGCATGGCAGTGGGCGAAGATATCAGCGTCGATTACACCCAGTTGAGCGATGAGGACATCAGTCGCATCAAGGCGCTGCTCTACAACCAGCGCGCGATACCCGCACCCGAAAGCGGCGGCATCGAGGCCTGATACTCGGCATGCGCTACACCTTGAGGCAGCTTGAAGTATTCCTGGCCACGGCCCGTTTTCAGAACATCAGCCGCGCCGCTGAGAGCCTGTCGATGTCTCAGTCTGCCGCCAGCGGTGCCCTGCGCGACCTAGAAGCCCAGTTCGATGTTCAGCTATTCGAAAGAGTTGGCAAACGTTTAAAAATCAATGAGTTACGGATATCTCTTCAAGCGAAATCTGAAGCCTTATTGGAGCAGGCACAGGATCTGGAAAGGGCTCTGGCTGACACGGGTGACCTCGGCCACCTAAGGGTGGGAGCGACGCTGACCATCGGCAATTACCTGGCGGTTAAAATGATTGCCGAGTTTCGTGAGGCCTTTCCGCAAGCCGATATTGAACTCACGGTTGCTAACACCGCAAGCATCGTCGAACAGGTCGCTAACTATGAACTGGACGTCGGCTTGATCGAAGGCGAACTGCGCCACCCGGATCTGGACATTCAGCACTGGCGCGATGATGAATTGGTGGTTTTCGCCGCTCCCGGGCACCCCTACGCCCAGCTAGAGAGTGTCGGCGACGAGCAATTGCTCAATACGCCCTGGGTCGTGCGCGAGCAGGGTTCGGGAACGCGCCAAACCTTTGATCGGGCGATGGCAGGCATCCTGGGCGAACTCGACTTATCGCTGGAACTGCAATACACCGAAGCCATAAAACGCGCCGTTGAAGCGGGTCTGGGTCTGGGCTGCCTGTCACGTATTTGCCTTTCCGATGCCTTCCGGCGGGGATCGCTAGTGGAGGTCAAAGTGCCGCACCGCAATCTATCGCGCCACTTCAGCATTGTGTTGCACCGCGACAAGTTCATGAGTACCGGTCTGCGCCGCTGGTTGGCACTGTGCGAGGATCAACCTCTGGCTTGATTCGCCTCAAACCGGCAAGAGGCGGTTTGTGACAGACTCAACCCAGATCTAGAGACAAGGGATAACCATGTTTGAAACCCTCGAACTCGGGCGCAAGGTGAAGAAAAAAGACTTCAATGACGCCCAACTCGCGCTGCGTCAGGAACTGCTGCAATTGCAGTTCGAGCTAGAGGACAAGCCCTACCCCGTCATCATCATTGTCTCTGGCGTCGAGGGCGCCGGCAAAGGCTCCGTGGTGCACCGGCTCAATGAATGGATGGACCCTCGGCTGATCGAAACCCACGCCTTCTGGGACCGCTCCGATGAAGAGGAGCAGCGCCCCTATTACTGGCGTTTCTGGCGCGCCATGCCCGCCAACGGCATGCTCGGCATACTCTTCGGTTCCTGGTACACCCAGCCGGTCGTGCGGCACGCGATGGGCGAACTCGACGAAGGCGATTTCGACGCAGAGATGCAGCGCATTAACGAATTTGAGCAGTTGCTGACCGATGACGGTGCCCTGCTCGTAAAGCTGTGGTTTCATATTAGCGAAGACTCCGCACAGAAGCGCTTGCAGGACGACATTAAAGATCATCTCAAACATCTCAATATTCCGGAGGAAAACAAAACCTTCATCAAGCGTTACCGGGAGTTTGTGGGCATCAGCGAGCGCACGATCCGAGAAACCGACACCAGCCACGCGCCCTGGCACTTGATTGAAGCCGAGGATGATAACTATCGGGATCTTACAGCCGGCGAAACGCTGCTTCGCGCAATGAAGTCGCACTTCGCCAGAGAAGAGCAAGCGCCCCCACCCAATGTCGACCATCAGAGTCTGCTGTCCGATCAACCGACGATTCTGGACACGGTACCCATCGACAAGAAGCTCGCAGCAGAGGACTACAAGAAAAAACTTAAAAAATACCAGGATCGCTTGGAGACATTATCCTGGGAAGCGCGCAAAAAGGGCGTTTCCTGCATCGCCGTGTTCGAAGGCTGGGATGCTGCCGGCAAGGGCAGCGCATTGCGCCGGGTCACCCAGGCCATCGATCCACGCTTGTTTCGTCTGGTGCAGTTCGCTGCACCCACCGATGAAGAGCGCGCGCACCACTATCTTTGGCGGTTCTGGCGCCACATCCAGCGCGACGGGCGCTCCACATTTTTCGACCGCTCCTGGTATGGACGGGTGCTGGTTGAGCGCGTGGAGGGATTTGCTCGAGAAGATGAGTGGCAGCGCGCCTACTCCGAGATCAATCGATTCGAGGAAAGCCTGGCCAGCCATGGCAGCGTGGTACTGAAATTCTGGGTACACATCAGCAAAGAGGAACAGCTCGCACGTTTCAAAGCGCGCGAAGTCACGCCGCACAAGCAGCACAAGATTACCGAAGAAGACTGGCGCAATCGCGACAAATGGGACGACTATGAGGTGGCGGTACACGACATGGTTACACACACCAGCACCCAGCACGCCCCCTGGACGCTGATTGCGGGCAACGATAAAAAGTACGCCCGTATTCAAATACTGAAGACGTTTTGCGAGCGCCTACAGGAAGGTCTGGCGGCCAAGGATGCCACCGGTCGCTAGACCGGGTGTGCTCGATGCAGTGGCTTTCGCCGGTGCGGCTTAGAACAGACCTTCGATTTGCCCATCCGCATCGACCGAGATGCGCTCCGCCGAAGGGCTGCGCGGCAAACCGGGCATCGTAAATATGTCCCCACAAATCACCACCACGAACCCGGCTCCCGCGGATAAACGCACCTCTCTAATCGGCAGTTCAAAGCCTTCCGGCGCACCCTTGATCGCCGGATCCGCCGTAAAACTGTATGGTGTTTTAGCCATACATACCGGCAGGTGACCGTAACCGGCCGCCTCAAGCGCCTGCAAATCTCGCCGGCTCTTCTTCTCCGCCACCACGGCAGCGGCACCGTAAATATTCTTGGCTACGGCGGATATCTTGTCCAATAAGGGCATTTCGTCAGGATAGGTAAACTGCAGTTGGCAGTTTTGCTCGGCGGCGGCTACGACCGCTTGTGCTAATGCCTCTGTCCCTTCACTTCCGCGAGCCCAGCACTCACTCAGCTCCACGCCTACGCCCTCTGACTCGCAGTAATCCCGCAACCGTTGCAGCTCGGCGTCTGTGTCCGGGGTAAAACGATTGATCGCAACCGACACGGGCACACCAAAGGCCTTCATATTGCGCAGGTAACGACCGAGATTGACCAGGCCTTTCTCCAGTGCCTCAAGATCTTCCTGCTCGAGATCATCCTGAGCCGCGCCGCCATTGAGTTTCAGCGCGCGCACCGTGGCAACCACCACCGCCGCCGACGGCTCTAGCTCGGCCTGTCGACACTTGATATCAAAAAACTTCTCGGCGCCAAGATCAGAGCCAAAGCCTGCTTCTGTCACCACGTAATCAGCAAGTTTGAGTGCGGTTCGGGTGGCTATTACCGAATTACAGCCGTGAGCGATATTGGCGAAGGGGCCTCCGTGCACAATGGCCGGCGTACCTTCCAGGGTCTGCACCAGGTTAGGCTGTATAGCGTCCCGCAACAGAGCGGTCATCGCGCCATCGGCCTGTAACTGCCGCGCCCGAATCTGCTCCCCTGCCCGGTTGTAACCAACCACAATATCGCCCAGACGCTGCTGCAGGTCTTCCAAGTTGCGTGCAAGGCAAAAGATGGCCATCACTTCAGAGGCCACGGTGATGTTAAAACCCGTTTGTCGCGGCACGCTATTGGCAGGGCCGCCCAGCCCGGCCACCAGGTGCCTGAGCGCGCGATCATTCATATCGAGTACCCGACCCCAGGTGCTGCGGCGCACATCGAAGTCGAGTGCGTTGCCCCAGTGCAGATGGTTATCCAGCATCGCCGATAAGAGATTGTGAGCCGTGCCTATCGCGTGCAAGTCCCCGGTAAAGTGAAGGTTAATTTCTTCCATGGGAATCACCTGCGCGTACCCACCACCTGCAGCGCCACCCTTCATTCCAAACACCGGACCCAGGCTGGGCTCGCGCAGGCAAACGGCCGTGTTTTTGCCGATGCGACGCAAACCGTCTGCCAAGCCGACCGCGGTAGCAGTTTTACCCTCGCCCAGTGGCGTGGGCGATATTGCCGTGACCAGAATAAGCTTGCCATGACCGCTGCCAGAGAGCGTCTGACAATACTCAGCATCGAGTTTGGCCTTGGTACGGCCGTAGCTGATTAATGCCGATTCGGGGACTCCCAACTCTCCCGCCACCTCAGCGAGTGGCTTCGGGGTCGCTTCGCGCGCAATATGCAGATCACTCTTCATAGGATTATGTCCTTGTCCTAACTCAACTGGTCAGAGTCTACCCAAACTCCATGAAATCCTTGTGGCACACGCACCGGCAGCTCGATCTTGGCCACCGGCGGCGCGGACACCTGTGTTGCATCCAAAATCCACAGCGCACTGGTATGCGTTTCCCGGTCATAGATGAAACTCAGCAAATAACCATCCTCTTCATTACCGACAAGGCCTGCGGTCCCCGAGCCAGAGTGGGGAACGAAAAAGGCCTCGTTAGGTGCGTAACGCTTTTCCAGTACATGGCGCTGGCGCGCACCCGTTGTCAGATCGTACTTCATGAAGCCGGTGGCGCCATCGTAAGACATTTCGCCCAGGCTCTCTTCCGACGTCAACGCATAGCCATAGCGGTAGGGACGAGCCCACAGTCCGCGATGCATTTGTGGAAACTCCATGCTCTGCTCGTCGAGCCGAGCCTGACTTGCCTTACCGGTCACGAGATCAAACTCGAAGCGGGTGAGATACGCGGGGTGATTAAAATCGTGAGAGTCTTTGACCCAAAGCTGTTCGTAGCGAGCGGCATCCAACACAAGCTTGTTGCCTTCTTCGTAGGCATTCATTGTGTGAAAAATAAAGCAGGGATCCGTCTCGAACCACTGCACATCCGCATCTTTCCCGTCCCTGGGCATAACCCCAAAACGGCACACGGCATCATCGTCCCAGCGAAACGGTAGCCCGTCACCCGAGATCGCCAGCCACCAGGAGAAAACAATCGGCAACTCCATAAAGATGACGTAGTGCTCTGTCGCCGCAAAGTCATGCATCATCACCGGCGCTCGGGTACTGATCGGCTCCTGCTGCACCAAGGTGCCCGATGCATCGGCGCGCATATAGACCAGATAGGGCTCAACCACGTTATAACCAAAAAATAACAGCTCCCCCGTCACGGGATCGATTTTGGGGTGCGCCGTCATATTGGTCTGCAATTTCCCGTCGTAGGTAAACACACCTCGGGTACTGAGATCCGTTGGATCAATTTCGTAGGGATAACCAAACTCACCGAGCGACAGCAAACGGCCACCGTGATGGATTAGCGATACAGCGCTGGTGGTATCTGTGAGCTTCGGCGCTCCAAAGCCGCCCGACTCTTCTCGATAAATCGGCGTATCGACGTAGCGATTGCGATACCACAGCGCCTTGCCCGATTCCAAGCGCACACCGTGTAACATGCCGTCACCGCCGAAAAAGTGATCGCTGGGACCGGTATGCTCGTTGGGTCCGTTACGCACATACAGTCCATTGAGCTCGGGTGGTATGGCGCCCTCCACCTTGAGATCAGTGACCGTCACCTCCTCAGCTACCGGCGGATAATTGCCTTCATGCCAGAACTTGAAGGGCTGTTCGCGGCTACAGCCGCCGGACAAACTGCTACCCCCGAGCACCAAGCCCGCCCCACCGAGTTTCAAAAGATCTCTTCGCTGCATCGATTTACTCCAGGTTTATATTGTTATTGTCCAGGCCTGGAAGCCCGTGCTGGTGTATCATCCTGCCCATGATTGAACCCATAGGCAAGGCGCAGCAGGACGAGGTTATTCAGCTTTGCCTCGCCTACCTGGATCATGCTGAAACCCTCTATGGCATGGTCTTCCCTGCTCCCGATATTCAGTTTGATCTGTCCGGTCAATCGGCTGGCATGTTTCGGGCGCGCCCGGGACACTACGACATTCGTTTCAATCCCTGGATCTTCGCCAAGTACTTTGATGAAAGCCTGGCCAATACCGTGCCGCACGAGGTCGCGCATTATGTCGTTCACATGCTCTATGGCAGCGCGCGTACGCGCCCGCACGGCGCTGAGTGGCAGGATGTTATGCGCAATTTCGACGCAGAACCTCGTGTGACAGGTGATTACAATCTAGAGGGCATTCCGGTACGCAGGCAGCGCCGTTTCCGCTATCAATGCAGTTGCCGCGAACACCAGGTGAGTACCCTGCGTCACAACCGCGTGATCCGGGGTCAGGCGCGCTATCGATGCCGCTACTGCAACACCGACTTGCGCTACATCGGGAAGCCTCAGGAAGCATGAGCGGTCAGCATATTACGCAATCCAGCCAACTGGCAGTCCCGCCAGAGCGTGTGTTGTCTGAACTCACCATGCGCAACGTCAACGCAGAACTGAAACCACTGGCTACCATGACCATGCCGGACGAATGGGCGGATCGGCAAATAGCCTAATGGCCTGTGCAACAACCCCTGTTTTCCAGCTGGGTACTCTTGCTGGGGCTAATACCCATCGATCGCCACCACATGCGTATGCACAAAATCATACCGGAGCAAGGCTTCGAAGAAGATTCAAGCACATCGTTTAACCGGTTTTGGCGCCATACTCGCCACATCAGCAAGGCAGCGGGCGGATGCCAGGTCACCGATAGCATTGAATACCAAAGTCGGATTCCTGGCCTCGATATTTTGCTGAGACCGATCTACGCACTGGTCTTCCGCCGCCATCACCGACAACTCAAGTCGAAGTACGGATGCCTGAACTGAGCTTAACTGAGAATTCGGACCCGCCGCTGCTTTCCACCCCACTCACCAGGCTCAGTCTCGAAGACACCTGCGAGTGCAGTACCACAATTGCTGCAGGCACCCGCCTCATCGAGATTCCACTGCCCCAGTTGGTGCCAGTCACGTTCGATCAACATCTCACCGCAGTGATGGCACCAGGTCGAATTACCCTGCGGGTCATGAACATTGCCGGTATAGGCATAACGAATTCCGGCCTCCATGGCGATAGAGCGAGCCTGCGTTAGGGTGTCCTGTGGCGTACGTGGCACATCCAGCATCTTCCATTCAGGGCGAAATGCCGTGAAATGGATAGGCACATCCGGGCCCAGGCGTTCAACGATCCACTGGCACATCGCTTCCAATTCCGCCCGCGAATCATTCTTGCCAGGTATCAACAGTGTGGTGAGTTCCATCCACGTTTCCGTCTCGTGGTAAACATACTCGATGGTTTCAAGCACTTGTTGCAGGTGCGCGCCACATAGCTTGTAGTAGAAATCCTCGGTAAAGGCTTTGAGGTCGATGTTAGTGGCGTCCATCGCGGAAAAAAACTCCTCCCGCGGCTCAGGGCAAATATACCCTGCCGTCACCGCTACCGATCGGATGTCATGCTCTCGACAGGCCTGCGCGATATCGATGGCGTACTCATGAAATATCACCGGGTCGTTGTAGGTGTAGGCAATAGAGCGACAGCCGGTCCGTTTCGCCGCATGGGCCAACTGAACGGGAGAGGCAGCGGCCGCCAGGGTATCCATTTCTCTGGACTTGCTCATGTCCCAGTTTTGGCAGAACTTGCAGGCCAGATTACAGCCCGCGGTACCAAAAGAGAGTATCGGCGTGCCGGGTAGGAAATGCTTGAGGGGTTTCTTTTCGATAGGATCAATCGCGAACCCACTGGAGCGACCGTAGGTGGTGAGCACGATTTGCTGGTTTTCACAGGCCCTTACGTAGCACAGGCCCTGCTGACCGTCCCGCAATTTACAGGCGCGCGGACAAAGATCGCACTGTATTTGGCCGTCACCCAGGCTGTGCCAGTACCGAGTGGGCACCACGGAGGCATTCATACCTCACTGAGTATACAATAGCTTGTATGAGTCAGGTTCGTGCGGCCGCTGTCGCAGGTCAGTTTTATCCGGGTAAGCAAGCGCAACTTCAACAGGAAGTAGACGCCCTGCTTGCCGATGCACAATCCGACCTGCCCTGTCCGAAGGCGCTGGTGGCGCCTCACGCGGGATACATCTACTCCGGCCCGATTGCCGCCGAGGTCTACGCTCGCGTTAAAAACGGTGCGGAGAATATTTCCCGCGTAATATTACTCGGCCCGTCGCACCGAGTCGCCTTTACGGGCATTGCAACGTCCAGCGCAGACTTTTACGTAACACCTCTGGGTCAGGTACCACTGGATCGCGCGACGCTAGAGCGCATAGAAGCTGGTGGACTGGCCGAGCGTCTGGATCAGGCGCACAGTCAGGAGCACAGCCTGGAGGTTCATCTACCTTTTCTGCAGCGCTGCCTGAATCAATTTACCTTGGTTCCTCTGGTGGTGGGCCAGGCCGACGTGAACAGCGTGGCCAAACTTATCGATGAACTGTGGGGGGGCAAAGAGACACTCATCGTCATCAGTTCTGATCTGAGCCATTACCTGCCCTACCAGAAAGCACAGCAAGTCGACTTTCAGACTACCCGGCTGATTGAGCAGCGACAGCCCATCATCAATGGCAAACAGGCCTGTGGCTGCAGGGCACTCAATGGTTTGTTGCAACTGCTACAACAGCGCAAGCTCGATATCGATACCGTCCAGGTAAAGAACTCGGGCGACACCGCGGGCAAGCCTGATCGAGTGGTCGGTTACGGCGCCTGGGTGGTCAATGAGCCGGACAGCACCGCCTCGATAGATACCGATCCGCCCGCACAGGTATATAACCTGGCCCAGCGACAGCAGCTATTGAGCCTGGCACGCGCTGCGATTCTCCACGAATTCGAGGGTGGCGGCGAGATGACGCTGCAATTGAACCAATACCACCCAGCACTGCGCGAAGAACGCGGTTGCTTCGTAACCCTCAACTGGGCCGGTCGTCTGCGCGGATGCATTGGTTCGCTGGCGGCAAGCCGGCCGCTGCTGCTGGACGTGGTACACAATGCTAAGGCCGCCGCCTTCAAAGATCGCCGCTTCAAACCCTTAACCATCGAGACCTATCCCGGAATCGATATCCATATCTCGGTGCTCAGCCCGGCGCAAGATCTGTTAGTGTCTTCACGCGAAGAACTGATTGAGCAATTGCGCCCAGGCGTTGACGGGGTGATTCTGCAGGAGGGCCAGCACCGCTCCACCTATTTGCCCAGCGTGTGGGAAAAAATTCCCGATCCCGATACCTTCGTGAGTGAGCTACGCGCAAAAGCCGGGCTGCCCCGGGAGGGCTGGTCCGAGGCTATGCAGGTGGCTATCTACACCACGGAAGAGTTTAGCTAGCCTTTGCGGCGGGCTTCTCAACCCCTTCGACATATAGCTCCAGAACCACCTTGTTCGAGGGTGGAAAGCGCATGTCAAAGTCGAGCGTCTTCAAGGTAACGCCGGCTTCGAAGCCAACCCGGCGCCTGCCCCACTGATCGGTCGCCTCACCTGTTTTGCGCCCGACTAACTCGATCTTGCGACTGATGCCATGCAGAGTTAGATCGCCAAATATCCGCATCACACCATCATCGGCAAAAACGACCGAGGAACTGCTAAAACTGGCCGAGGGATACTGCTCCACGTCCAGAAACAGGGCAGAACGGATGTTCAGGTCGCGCGTAGGCTGATTACTATCGAGACTGGCAGTATCGATAGTCACCTTTACCCAGGCACTACCCGGGTCTTGTGGGTCGTAGAAAAAACTGCCGCTGAATTTCCGGAAACTACCAGTGATGCGGCCGATACCCAGGTGGTCAAATTTAAAATTAACTGACGCGTGCGCACCACTGGTATCAATAAGATACTCGCCTGCCGATACCGGCAACACCGTCAGCACCAGGCAGAGCATGGCTGCTCTAATCATCGTTACATCCCTTACAGATTTGATCCGTATCACGAATATTGGCCAAGCCCCGTGGCCTGCCTGCTATAGTTTACTGAGGAGGACGGTGATGATTCCACGCCTGCTACTACTATTTTTTCTCAGCTGCTACGCTGCATTCGCCGGCGGCGAAGACCGGCCCCTACCCGCCGTTGGGGCGGTATGGGTGCTGGGGCTCGACGGGCCTGTCGGACCAGCCACGAGCGATTACCTGGTGCGGGGAATAGAAAAAGCCAGCACCAACGCCGCCAGTCTGATTGTTATTGAAATGAATACCCCTGGCGGGCTTGATGGCGCGATGCGCGACATCATAGAGGCTATCCTGGCGTCACGTGTACCCATCGCGACTTACGTGACACCCAGGGGGGCACGTGCCGCCAGTGCGGGCACCTATATTCTCTATGCCAGCCACATCGCTGCCATGGCTCCGGCCACCAATCTTGGCGCGGCGACGCCGGTTTCGATCGGCGCGCCGTCGGCGCCACAAGGGCCGGACGCTGCCCCGGAGCAAGATGCTCCGGATAAGGCAGATTCGCAGACACCATCGGGTGAAAGCGCCATGGAGCGCAAGATGATCAATGATGCTGCGGCCTATATTCGTGGGCTGGCGAGTCTCCGCGAGCGCAATAGTGAATGGGCAGAACAGGCGGTTCGGGATGCCGCGAGTCTCTCTGCCGAGGAAGCGCTGGCAGAGAACGTGATTGATTACGTCGCCGCGGATCTCCCAAACCTACTCGAGCAATTGGACGGGAAGACACTGTTGGTTCAAGAACAGGATCTGGTACTAGAGCTCGAAAACGCAGAGGTATTCAACGCGCAGCCTGACTGGCGCACAGAGCTTCTGGCGACTATCACCAATCCAAGCCTGGTACTGATCCTTGGCATGATTGGCTTCTACGGCATTATTCTGGAGTTCTACAACCCCGGCGCGTTGGTACCCGGAACCGTGGGTGTGATCTGTCTATTACTGGCGGGTTATGCACTGCAGCTACTGCCAGTGAATTACGCGGGCCTGGCATTACTGCTGGTAGGTATATGGCTTATGATTGCCGAAGCCGTTTCGCCCAGCTTCGGCATTCTGGGCGCGGGAGGTCTCGTCGCATTCATGATGGGAGGCATCATTCTTTTTGATACCGACATCGACGCTTTTCGGGTCGGCTGGCCCGTCCTCCTGGCCATTGGCCTGCTTAGCGTGGCATTTATCCTGGCCACCATCACCATCGCGCTGCGCATGCGCGACAAAGCGGTAGCTACGGGTGTGCAGTTATTGATTGGACAACAGGGTATTGCCCTCGAAGGCTTCGCCGAGTCCGGCCAGGTCCAGGTGGGGGGAGAAATTTGGGAGGCGAGCGCCTCCTCACCGCTTTCTAAAGGCGACCCGGTGCGGGTAACTGCTGTAGCCGGGCTGACACTTTCTGTCGATAAGGAGTAGCTTCATGGAAATTTTCTGGCCCATCATCATTTTTGCTGTCTTCGCGCTCGCTTTCTATACCTTTCGTATTCTCAGGGAGTACGAACGCGGGGTGATCTTCTTTCTGGGCCGTTTCCAAAAGGTAAAGGGACCCGGTCTGATCATCGTGATACCCGGTATTCAGCAGATGGTGCGAGTCGACCTGCGCACGCTGGTGTATGACGTGCCCACCCAGGACGTGATATCGAGAGACAACGTGTCGGTTAAGGTAAGTGCGGTCATCTATTTCAGGGTGATTGATTCCGAACGCGCCATCATCAACGTCGAAGACTTTTTTGAAGCCACCAGTCAACTGGCTCAGACCACTCTGCGCTCAATTCTGGGACAGCATGAGCTTGATGAGATGCTCGCGCAGAGGGACAAGCTGAATCAGGGCATTCAAAAATTACTGGACGAGCAGACCGAGTCCTGGGGCATCAAAGTGATCAATGTCGAAATTAAGCATATCGACATCGACGAAAGCATGATCCGCGCGATCGCGAAGCAGGCGGAGGCAGAACGCGAGCGCCGCGCCAAAATCATCCATGCGGATGGCGAATTACAGGCGTCAACCAAACTGCTCGATGCAGCGAAGGTGCTCTCTGGCCAGAGCCAGGCACTACAGCTGCGTTACATGCAGACCCTGACGGAAGTGGCCAGGGATCGCAGCTCCATCATCGTCTTCCCTCTACCCGTCGATATCATCGAGGGATTCATGAACAAGGGAGATAAGAGCGACTAACTCGCCGTCTTGCGCAGCAGGACGTGCCAGGCAACGAATAGCAGCCCGACAGTTTCAAAGCTCATGGCGAATACGGTATAGCCCGAGAAATCGCCCTGCATAAGACCCAGACTCACGCGCACCACCGCCAGGCCCGCAAAAATAAAAAGCAAGGCAGTAAAAGCCACCTGTTCGTAGTGCTTCGAGAATACGCCGAGCAGGCACAGCACGCCTACCGCCGTTTGCAGGCCACCGTACATCGATTGCAACTCGATGGTTCCGGTGAGTGATGTGGAGGACACCCCCGCACCACCGGCCAGCACCTCGGGGCTCACCAGGCAATAGAGGCCATAGGAGATAAAAGACAGGGCCATCAGCCCCAAAAATACTCTAGCGATCATAGGATTCTTGCCTCCGCGGTCATCGCCTGGGCACCGTCGGGTCGGTACGCTTCAAGGTTGATACTGCCATCCCGGCCCGCCGGTTCACCTCGCATGCGCACAATGTCGCCAGCGAAAAGCGGTGCCCTCGCTCGAAAATTGAAAGCAGCGAGCTCTGTTTCAGCCCGCGCCCGCACGAGCTCAGCGAGCAGTATGGCCGTCATGGGCCCATGCACCACCAGGTCCGGATAGGATTCAGCTTGCCGAGCATACTCTCGATCATAATGTATCCGATGCCCGTTAAAGGTCAGCGCAGAGAACTTGAACAGCAGCACCGGATCCGTTTCTATCTCACTCTGCCAGCTAGCAGCGGGAATAGACACAGGCGCATCACAGCGTTCCTCGGGGGTCTCCCCCGCTCGCGCGGGAAGGTACATGAAATCGCGTTCCTCGCGTATGCAGTGTCGCCGACCCTGGTAATAGTCATAGCCTACTGTCAGCAGAGTCATGGCACCGCTGCTGCCACGTTTATCCTCACATCGCAAAATGGTCTCACGAAGTTCTGCATCAGCGCCGAAACGCAGCGGACTCATTTTCTCGCTGCGACAACCAACAAACATACGCCGGGGTTGCTCTATGGGCGGGTAAAAGTCGCCCTTCTTGGGGTGACCGTCATGCCCCTGGTCAGCGCGCAGGGGTGTTTCGAGAAAATAAAGCCAGTGCCATAGCAGCGGCAGTTCCGCCGCTATCGGTGCCGTCGACTCAATGCTCGCACTAAGCGCTTGCGCCGGCCAGGAGTCGAGCCAAGCAGTGGTCAGTCGCTCACCGCCCAACCACTGTGTGTAATCACTCATTCGGCAGCATCCCCGGATGAAAGTCTCGCAGCGCGTTCTTCATATCTACCATGTGAAACAAGCCGAACAGGAACAGGAAAAGCAAATTACCCCAGCGCGTACCCGGGGCGCGTTCAGTAAGCTCGCGGTAATACCAGGTCACGCCCGAATGGCAAACGCTGATGAATGCCAGGCTTCCCAGGCAAAACTGGGACCATAGTGTCAGCGGGAAATAAATCGCCACCAGGATGGCAATGAAGTATAAAATGAGGATTATCGTTTTTAACGGCGTCATACCCGCACCGGGCCACCCAAACTGGAACCAAGGCTAACACGTGAAACAAAGGATTGCCCGCGCGCTGCTCAAGCTCTTCGGTTGGCGCATTGAAGGGGTGCGCCCCGAGCACGAGAGTTTCGTGCTGATAGCAGCACCCCATACGTCTAACCTGGATTTCCCACTGATGCTGTTGTTCGCAGCAGCGTTTCGTATCCGCATTAAATGGATGGCCAAACACAGCCTGTTTGTTCCGCCCATGGGATGGGTGATGCGCGCGCTGGGCGGTATACCCATTGTGCGTCACAAAAACCGCAATGTCGTCGCCGCCATGGTTGACGCATGAAGAACAGGACGCATTGGTATTGACCGTGCCCGCCGAGGGCACGCGCAGCTACAGGGACTACTGGAAATCGGGTTTTTATCACATCGCCCGTGAGGCGGGCGTGCCTATCGTGCCGTCCTACCTCGACTACGGGCAGAAACGCGGGGGCTTTGGCCCAGCACTTACGCCCACCGGCGACATTAGTGCAGACATGGATTATTTCCGGGAATTCTATGCGCCGATGGAGGGCCGCTTTCCGAACCTGTTTGGACCGGTACGACTGCGCGAGGAAGACGAAACTTAATCCGCCGCCGTGTAGCTCACTTCAGCAATTTCCGTCGCCATCGTGCTACAGATACTGTGTCGCGGCAGCGCGCTTATCCGGCGTATCAGCCAGCACACTTTCAAAAAAGGCGCGCATCGTCAGCAGGGTAATCATGTGCTGGCGCAGTGGATTCATAGCCGTGGGCAGTGGATCCATAAGGCAGAGTTCGTTCTCCGCCTCGTAGTTAATGCCTTGCTCCGGCGTACCCAACTTGTCGAACCAGGGATCGTCCATATCATCGTCGATATTCCCTGCCACCATATAGCAGCCAATCGCGTCGGCATTATCCATCCAGCGCAGCGCCCCGGCTGGCCCGGCAAAACCGGTGTGAGAGCCGCCGGCAATCGTAACCAATTGGCTGCCGGGTACCTTTTCCAAGACCGGATGCGCATTACTCTCGTAGGGCACCAGCGCGTCGATATCACCCGCCAGCATCAAGAACGGCACGTCAGGGCTCTCGAAGAATGCTGCAGTGAACTGGGCGGTAGGCCCTGCGATAGACAGCGAGGCACGAATACGAGGATCACCGGTAACCGGATGAAAAGCCGCCATGGTCGATGTCATGCCACCCAGAGATATACCCGCCACGCCAATGCGCTCCGGGTCGATCATGCCGGCCAACATATGCGTTTCATCTGCGGACTGAGCCAAGACGGAATCGATTAGGAAGCTGACATCGCCCGGCTGATTAATCACGTCCATGACAAACGGTCTGTCCGGCGCATTCATATTCGTCAGCGGGTAATTTGCAGCCACGACAACATAGCCATGGCTGGCCATGTGCTCGGCCAGATAGACGCCCTCGTCACGGTTGGAGCTAAAGCCGTGGCTGTAGATGATTAGCGGGTAAGGCCCGTCAACATTGTCGGCAGGATGAAACACGTAGGCTTCGAGGGTGCGCGACTCTGCCCCCTCGAAGGAGCCGTGAGCCATGCTGGGGCGGGTGGAATCAATAAATACGTCTTCATGACTGGCTACCACCAGAGGACCATTGCGCAGACGCTGCTCACTCACCGAGTTGGCGGGCAGCGGTTGGGGTTGGCGGCCATTAGCAAGGATAATTCCGATAACGACCAGCAGGGACACAACCCCCGCCAGCACTTTAAGAAAGCTACGCATAGGCCTCTGGGTCCAGTCGGCGCATCTCAGCCTCGATCCACGCTTCGACTTCCTTCATTAGTTCATCAGGCTCACGCCCTTCGGAGGGAATAGGCGCTGCAATCGATACCTCTACGGTACCCGGTATCAAACGAAAGCTTTTTCGCGGCCAACAACGGGCTGAAGTGACAGCAATGGGGACCACGCTGGCACCGGTGGCTATGGCGAGGCGGCTGGCACCGGTCTTATAGTTACCCTGCTTACCACGTTCTGTACGGGTACCCTCCGGGAACATAATGATCCACACGCCTTTATCCATCAGTTCCCTGCCCTGCTCTGCGACTTTGTTCCAGGCCTCAGAACGTTTACTCCGGTCGATATGGACCATGTCCAGGCGGCCTATCGCCCAACCAAAGAAAGGAATCATCAGGAGCTCTTTCTTAAACACGTAGGCCAGTGGATGAGGCATCATGCCCGGAAACGCGAAGGTCTCCCAGGTAGACTGGTGCTTCGGGCACAGAATAATAGGGTCCGAAGAATTCGCATCAGGCAGATGCTCCAGTCCCTGGATATTGTATTTAACGCCACCGATCCAATGCGCGGCCACAATGATCTGCTTGAGCCAGCCGATGGCGATGTTGTATAGCGGTTTTCCCCTGATAAAAATCGAGAGCAGCACGATCAATAGTGCATAGGGGATAACCGTGATAACGATCCATAGTAGAAACAGTGCGCTCCGTATCATGCCGCCGCTACCACCTCGCTATCGGCGCCGTGCTTCTTGAGAAAAGCGTCGATCTCGGCAAACGCCTCCTGGGCTTCCGGCATCTCAGCGACGAAGATATGCCAAACGTGAACCATATCGGCCCAGGTCTGCAGTTCAACCGGCGAGCCTGCGGCTCGCGCTTTGTTCGCGTAACGCACCGCGTCGTCCAGCAGCATCTCCGCTTCGCTGGCATGCACCAGGGTCGGCGGCAGATCGCGCAGGTGATCAAACACAGGCGACACCATGGGGTGATTGGGGCGAATGCGGTTATTGAATAGCGCGACCCAATGTAACAACCATTTGGGGACTCGATTCAACTTGCCGAATTGTGGGCCCAGCATATGATCGCTGGCCTCGTTTGATTTAAGACTGGGGCTGGAATTTAAGACTGGGGCTGGAGAAGGTTCCATCCGTAGCCGGTGAGAGCGCCACGGCAGCATCGGGCTGGCGCAGGCCTTCATCGCGAATCCAGGAGATCAGTGACAGTGTCAGGTTGCCGCCGGCGGAGTCACCGGACACAAATAGCTGACGGGGCTCATTGGGCCCTTCGGGTCCATTGTCGAGTAACCGGGTCCACGCAACCCGGCAGTCCTCAATGCCAGCCTGACGCGTATTCTCGGGCATCAGGCGATAATCAACGGCTAACACAGCACCGCCAATCAGCTTGGCGTAATGAGTAGTAATTGCGCGATGGCTCAAGGGGCTGCCCATAATCCAGGCACCACCGTGAATATAGAGCATGCGGCGGCCAGGATCGCCGCCCGGCGCAACGACCCACTCGCCTTTGACAATATCTGTGTCGACCGGAATGATCTGGCCGTCGAAGGGAACGTCCTTCCCCATTTCATCCAGATATTCGCGCATGCGTTGGAGCTGATCCTTACGCGACCCGCCAGCGCCCATCTTACCGGCGAGTTCGCCCATGGAAGCGACCACCTGATGATGAGCGTCACTGGGCGCTCTGTTGTCACGTTGAGGCAAGGGGGCATCAAAAGCACTGAGATCTTCACCCCGCAAAAAGAACAGGGTAACGAGCACTACTAACACTAGCAGCGCGGCGACGATCCAGACCATGGGTAACTCCAAGTACACTTCACAATAACAGCAGACAGAGTATACCCTAGATCGACACTGGGATGCAACGCGGGATAAGCACTGTATGGGACGCTACGGACACGCACTCATCCTGTTGCTGGCCGTTTTCCTGATCGTCATCGGATTGCGTGAGCCAGAGCAGGATATAAACACGCCTGAAGTGGAACCACACGTAGACACGACCACCGGGTTTGATACCCCATCTCCCGCCCTGCCGGAACCACAGCCGGCATCTTTAGACTACCTCAAACTCTTTACGCAACCGGAACCTCGTAGCTTCGATGAGATGGTGCAGGAACGCACCATCCGCGCGCTGGTCGTCCGCAGCCGCACGTTTTACTTTCTGGACGGGGCGGTGCAGCGCGGCCTGTCCTACGATGCGCTGCGTGCATTCGAACGCTACGTGAATGAGCAGTTAAAAACCCGTACGCTCAAGCTGCATGTACATTTTATTCCCGTGACCCGTGACCAACTGATACCAGCGCTGCTCGAAGGTTACGGCGACATCGCTGCCGCCAATATAACGATCACGCCCGAACGCAGTGAGCTGGTCGATTTCTCCATTCCCATGAAACGCAATGTCCGCGAAATTCTGGTGACCGGACCCTCTGCGCCTGACATGATCAACCTGGAATCGCTGTCCGGCACTGTCGTCCATGTGCGCCGATCGAGCAGTTACTACGCCTCATTGCAAGATCTCAACGCAGGCCTACTCGCTCGGGGGATGGCACCCGTACAGCTGGAACTGGTGGACGAACACATGGAAGACGAGGACCTGCTGGAGATGGTGAACGCAGGACTGATTACCAGCATCGTCATCGACTCCCACAAAGGCAGCTTCTGGGCTCAGATCTTCGACAATATCACGGTCCACGAAGACATTGTGTTGCGTGAAGGCGGCGACATTGCCTGGGCCTTCCGGCCCAATAGCCCTGATTTCGAGGCGATTGTGAACCGATTCATGCGCGGCAGTAAGGAGGGTACCCTGATGGGAAATATACTGCTGCGACGCTACCTGGAAGAAACTCGCTATGTCGACAACGCGCTGAGTTCTCCCGCCATGAAGAAATTCAAGGCGACCGCGCCGCTGTTCAAAAAGTACGCCAACCAGTACGAGTTCGATTGGCTAATGATCATGTCTCAGGCGTACCAGGAATCCAGGCTGGATCACAGCGCGCGCAGCCGATCGGGTGCGGTGGGTATCATGCAGATCAAGCCTTCTACCGCGGCCGACAAGAACGTCAATATTCCGGACATCAGCTCGCTGGAGAACAACATTCACGCCGGCAACAAGTATCTGCGCTTTATCCGTGACCGCTATTTCGAATCAGAACCCATGGACGAGCTGAACAAGACCTTGTTTTCCTTCGCGGCCTACAATGCCGGGCCCAGGCGTGTCGCCCAGCTGCGCAGTGCTGCGCGCAAAGAAGGACTTAACCCCAATGTGTGGTTCGATAACGTGGAAGTGATGGCGGCGAAGAAGATCGGCCGCGAGCCCGTGCAGTACGTGAGCAATATCTACAAATACTGGGTTGCCTATCGCCTGAGTCAGGAACACCCCGTGGGCATTAGCCGAAACCTACCCGGCGCCTGACTTAGGCGTTGCGGATCGTCAGTCCGCCGTCGACCACCAGCGCCGCGCCGGTGATAAAGCTGGATGCCGGCAACACCAGATGCAATATGCCATGGGCAATTTCTTCGGGGTCAGCATAGCGGCGTAGCGCCGTGCGGCGACTGGCAAACAGCGCCTTATCATCTTCCGGAATAGCCTCGGTAATCGCTGTGCGTACGGGGCCCGGGCATACGCAATTGACGGTAATGCCTTCCTTACCCAAATCGACCGCCAGGCCCCGGGTCAGGCCCATGGCAGCATGTTTAGCCACTACATAGGCGCTGTTAAAGCGGGTACCGCCCAGCGCTTCCGTGGACGCCAAATTAACAATACGTGGATGTTCTGACTGGCGCAGATGAGGTAGGGCCGCGCGGGCGGCCCAGGCCTGCGCAGTGGCCATTACCGCGAAAGACTGATCCCAGGCGTATGCGTAATTATCATCCTCTAGCGCCGCGGGTATCGCCATGCCGGCATTATTCACCAGGATATCAATGGCACCGAAATGCTCCGCAATCCGCTTTACCGCCTGTTCAACTTCCAGCCGAGAGGAGAGGTCTACCGTCTGGCAGAAGACTTCCGCGTCAGCCTCGCGAAGCTGCTTCTCGATGTCTTCAAGTCCCGCGGCGTCGATATCGATAAGCGCTAATTTAGCGCCCTCGTCAGCGAACAGCTGTGCGGTCGCCCGGCCAATACCGCTGGCCGCACCCGTAATAATGGCAACACTGCCCGCGATCGACCGACTCAGCTGCGAGAGGCGCGTCATTTTCAGCCTGCCTGCGCTACCATACCGCCGTCCATGACGATGGTATGGCCACAAAGATAGTTACTGGCCTGCGAGCACAGATAAATTGCGGTACCCGCCGCATCCTCCGGCTGGCCCAGCGCTCGCGTGGGGATGCCCTTCGACATTTCTTCTTCGTGAGGTAGCAAGTGTTTGGTCATTTTGCTGGGGAAGAATCCGGGCGCAATACCATTGACGTTAATGTGGTCCGGGCCAAGGTCGGCCGCCATATGACGCGTCAATTGAATCACAGCCGCCTTACTCGCCGAGTACGAGTAGTTGTCCATGCCAGGATGCGTGATACCGTTGATCGATGCGATATTGATTACCCGCGAAGGCGCTCCCGAAACTCCCGCAGCGCGCAGTGCTGGAAGAAATCGCTGCGTCAGAAAAAAGATAGACTTAACATTAAGGTCCATCACCTTGTCCCAGCCGCTCTCGGGAAACTCATCGATAGGTGCGCCCCAGGTAGCGCCCGCATTATTGATGAGAATATCGACCTTGTCTTCCATGGCCAATACTTGATCTGCAAAAGCGTTGAGACCTTCCATAGTCGAAAGATCAGATTGAATAGCAACACACTCCCCCAGCGCTGACAACTCCGCCTCAGTCGCCTCGAGAAACTCCGGCTTGCGCGCAGTGATATACACTTTCGCACCGTTCTCAACAAAGCCGCGCGCAATCATAGCACCGATGCCGGTAGACCCTCCGGTGACTACTGCGACTTTTCCGGCGATATCAAAGAGCTTTTTCATAGAGTGTTCCATTAAGGTGTTTGAAGAAGATTAGCAGGTACCTGTACAGGTATCGACAACAGCTGCTGCGCCATCGACTTGCCCTGGGCATCAGTGCGCACTGAACCTGCGCCCCCGCCACCCAAGGCCTCAGTGAGGAAGAAGTTGAATGCATTGAAGCCTGGCAGCTCGAAGCGCTCAACCTCACCCTTGACCAGATGGGAGAAATAATCTTCAACCACCTGCGCAGTGAGCTGCTCATAAATGAAAGGCAAATAAGCGGGCTCACGAGCGATAATACCGATGTTGGCATTGTCGCCTTTATCGCCACTGCGGCCAAAAGCCAGTTGTTCGAGAGGCACAGTGACAGTATCTGCGCCCTGCTCGCTGGGCTCAATATTCATTCGCACCTTGGCATTGGCGTCACTGGCTGCCGTCTCATAGGTTTGCTCTGCGATAATGTCGCTGCCCACCTGCACGGTTACTGTGACCATGGATTTGTCGAGCAAGGTGGAGTGCACCCGCATCAAGCCGCCCGGACGCCCACGACCGCCACCCAGGCCATAGAAGCCGGGCACACCGGAGGTGCCGAGGTAAACCATCTCATTAATCGCAAATTGGAGAATATTCGGGTCGTCGTGATGGAGGCCAAACTTGGCCACGATTTCGCGGCTCTGCTGGGCTTCGGGCCTGGCGTTTGCGCCATAGGTATGTTCCGCACCAAAGTACTCTAAATCGACTTCACGAAAGTCGGGCCAGCCCTTCGCCTCAAAGTGCTTACGCACTCGCGTAATCCAGGCCTCCATCGCGGTACGTGCTTTATCCAGAGCGCGCGGCCCGCCTATCATGATGCATCCCTTGATCTGGAAGCCATCACGCCAGGTGGCACACACCTTATACTTGCCGCCGGGTGCCCTGCCCCTTGCCCCACTCACCCGCACGCGATTCTCAGCCACCTGCTCTAGCTGGACATTGCTGAAATCACAGGCAACATCCGGCAGCAAGTAATTCGCCGGGTCGCCGATTTCGTACAACACCTGCTCGCCGACACTGCCCACCGTGGCCAATCCACCGGTACCTTCAGGAATACAGATGTCAAAGCTGCCGTCCGCACACACCTCCGCCACGGGGTAGCTGATATCGGAATAGTCGGGCACGGTGTGCCAGTCGGTGTAATTACCACCCGTACACTGGGCGCCACACTCGATAACATGACCACACAAGGAACCCTGCGCGAGGTGATCAAACTCCTCCTCGCCCCAGCCAAACTCATGAATCAGTGGGCCCAGCATCACAGCGCTGTCCACCACACGGCCAGTCACCACGACGTCAGCCCCGGCGGCAAGTGCATCCGCGATAGGACGGGCACCCAGGTAGGCATTCAGGCTGGCTGTTTTTTCCGGCAATGCGGCTCCGGACTGAATCTCCGTCATCTCGGACACTGGTAGATCCGCTCGCCCCAATAGATTGTCACCGTAGACGCCGCCAATCTTGAGATTGAGCCCCTGTGTTTCGCAAAGCGTTTCCAGGGCCGAGATACAGGCCGGCACATTGACGCCACCCGCATTGGCCACCACTTTAATGCCCTTGGCGGCACAGTCGGCAAGTACATCTTTCATTGCCACCGTAACAAAATCGATGGCGTAGCCGAGGGAGTCATCCTTGGCGCGAGCCTTTGCCAGAATGGCCATAGTGATCTCGGCCAGGTAGTCGAAGACCAGATAATCGATCTGCCCCTTATCGACCAATTGTCGAGCGGCAAGCTGACTATCTCCGTAGAAACCCGAGGCACAACCGATGCGTACAGTTTTGCTCATGTTCAGCCCTCCGCTTCTTCCAGACTCACCAGTACCTGGCGCGATTTAACCTGGTCGCCTACCGTAACGCCCACGCTGGATACCCGGCCGGAGATGCCGGCTTTCAGCGGGTGTTCCATCTTCATCGCTTCAAGTACGACCAGCGTCTGTCCTTTCTCTACCGTATCGCCCTGCTGCACGAGCACATCGATGATTGCGCCATCCATCGAGGCGCGCACGTCTCCACTACCGGCAGCATCGGCAGCTGCCGCAGGTGCGTGAGTGAGGTCTTCAAACTGGAAGTGCCCTTCGCCGCAATCGACAAACACGCTTTGGCCCTGAAGCGCAAAGTCAGCACGTTTCGACACGCCTGATAGACGATAAAGGCAGCTACCAGCGGCGGTATCGAGAATTTCCAGTTCGATACTTTCCTCCCCAATCTGAACACTGAAGGCCGCTTCATGCTGCTGCAGGTAGACATCGATCTGCTCACCATTCAACGCCAGTTTGTAGTGATAGCTGGCGGCTGTCGGATTGCGCCAGCCCTGCTCACCACTGCCCGACGCGAACAACAGAGCCGCTGCGAGTGCAGCGCTCAGGGTAGGCAGACCTGCATCGAGGCTTGGATCATCCTGAAAGTGCTGTTCGATAAATGCTGTGGTCGCTGCGCCATCGCGAAACACGGCATGGCGCAGAATATTCTGCAGGAACAACTTATTGTTGTTCACACCCAACAACACAGAATCCTCCACCGCGCTGGCCAATTTTCGGCAAGCTTCAGCGCGGTCCGAGCCCCAAGCAATCACCTTGGCAACCATAGGGTCGTAAAAGGGAGAAATTGCCTGACCGACAGCGATGCCGTGATCAACGCGTATGCCATCCAGCTCGGGGTAGCTCCACGCTTCGACTACGCCAGTCTGGGGGAGAAAGTTATTGCGAGGGTCTTCGGCGTAGAGTCGCACTTCCACAGCGTGCCCTTCGAGCCTGATTTCCTCCTGCTGCAATGGCAACGCCTTACCCGCCGCAACAGCAATCTGCCAGGCAACCAGGTCCTGACCGGTGATCATCTCCGTCACCGGGTGCTCGACTTGAAGGCGAGTATTCATTTCCAGAAAATAGAAATTCTTATCGGCATCGACGAGGAACTCCACCGTACCCGCTCCGCGGTAATTACAGGCGCGTGCGGCATCTACCGCCGCCTTGCCCATACGCTGACGCAGTTCTTCATCGACGAAAGGAGAAGGCGCCTCCTCAACCACTTTCTGGTGACGGCGCTGTATCGAGCAGTCGCGTTCCCCCAGGTAAACCGCATTATCGTGAGCGTCAGCGAATACCTGGATTTCTATATGGCGGGGCTCGATAACCGCCTTCTCCAGAATCAGCTCATCGCTGCCAAAAGCATTGAGCGCCTCGGATCGAGCGGTCTTAATCTGGTCAGCCAACTCGGCCTCTTCATGCACCAGACGCATGCCGCGGCCACCGCCGCCGGCAGAGGCCTTCACCATCAGTGGAAAGCCGATCTCTTTAGCCTTCTCCAATAGAACCGCCTCATCCTGTTCAGCACCCTGGTAACCAGGAATACAGGGCACACCGGCTTCCAGCATGGCGATTTTGGACAGGCGCTTACTGCCCATGAGTTCAATGGCACCCGCGGGTGGACCAATAAAACAAATACCCGCTTTCTCGCAGGCCGCGGCGAAATCCGTGTTTTCGGATAGAAAGCCATAGCCAGGATGCACAGCATCGGCGCCGGTCACCTCGGCGGCGTGCACCAATTTCTCGGGCGACAGATAGGATTCGTTCACTGAGGCGGGACCGATATAGACGGCTTCATCTGCCAGCTGTACGTGTAACGCTCCTGCATCGGCATCGCTGTAGACAGCTACCGTGCGGTAACCCAAATTGCGTGCAGTATCGATAACCCGCACCGCAATCTCACCACGGTTGGCAATCAGGATTTTATTGAAATCAGTCACCGTCTCATCCTCAGAAGCAATTTTTTAATCCAACAGCAGCGGTGCCAGGCGCTTGCGATGATGATAGGCATCGCCATACTGCTGCCGCGCCCACTGCCCGCGACGGATATAGAGTTGAGCGTCGCACTCATAGGTAAAACCCATGCCGCCGTGAAACTGCACCGCGCGATCGCCAGCGAATTCCAGGGCATCGGTGGCGGCAGCCTTGGCCATGCGGCAGGCTATTTCTGCATCATTGTCCAGCGCGCCCTCTCCTATCACGGTGGCCGCGTGATAGATAAATGAGCGGGCGTTGTCCATGGCACAAAGAATATCCACGGTGGGATGTTTGAGCGCTTGATAAGAGCCAATCAGCTTGCCGAACTGCTTCCTCGTCTTTAGATACTCAACGATGGTGTCCAGACAGGCCGCTGTCGCACCGGTGCTTTCAGCAGCGACTAATAGTGCTCCCAACAGAGAAAGATCGCGCAGCGCAGCTGCCGTGCTGCTTGGATCAAGCAACTGATCCGCGCTAATTTTGAGTCCATCGAGCTTTAGGCGATTAGCCCGTTTAGTCTGATCGATCAGAGTATGCGCAGTGAGAGCTTCAGCCGGCAGTTGATCACGTTCGACGATCACTAACGCTGACTCGCCGCCCAGAGAAACACCCACAAGGAACATCTCACTTACAGCGGCGTCCTGCACATACCACTTTTCACCCTGCAGGCTCAGCAGACCATCCACTTCCTCCGCCTGCGCGGAGAATGACTGTGCACCCCAGTCTTCGCCATCGAGCATGGCCAGCGTGCACACGGTTCCGCTGGCAATTGCAGACAGCCACCGCTCTTTCTGGGCTGTAGTTCCAGCTCGCAACAAAGCCTGGGCGGCCAGCGTGGCAGAGAAAAATGGCGTAGACAGAAGCGATTTACCCATACTCTCTGCGAGGGGTACGGTAGCGCCAATACCGAGACCCGATCCACCGAACTCTTCGGGAATCGCCAGCCCAAGCCATCCCAAATCCACCATTTCCTGCCAAACCTGCGCATCGAATCCGGATTCGCTGTCCAACAAACCTCTGACCGTGGCGATATCCGATTTGTCACGGCAGAATTCCGCCGCACTATGGAGAATCATGCCCTGCTCTTCGCTGAATTCGAGGGCGTTGTTAGTCGTAACACTCATTTTACTATCTCCTCGTTTCAGGACTTCGGCAGGCCGAGCACGTGCTCACCCACAATATTGGATTGAATTTGGCTGGTACCTCCCCCGATGGTGGTGGAGAAATTATTGAAGTAGGCGCGCTGCCAAAAGCCCCGACTCACTGCCTGGCTATCGCCGACATACATCGAGCCATGGCCACCCTGTGCAGCCACCGCAAACTGGCGCATGCGACGTTGATATTCACTGGTACGCAGCTTGCTCGACAGGTTCAATGAAAACGGATAGTCCGTCGTCAGCGCGGCGATACCGGAGCGCCGATTACCCAGGTTAAAGGCCTTTTCCTCCATAATTAACTGGACAACCTGATCGCGCACGACTGGGTCATTCAGCAAGGACTCACCATCACGCTGGATACCGCGTAGGTCTTCGATAAGGTCTTCGATACCCACCCGAACTTGCATCAATCCGCCGGCCTGACCGGCTTCGACTCCGCGCTCATACTGGAGTGTTTGCATGGCGATCTGCCAACCCTGCCCCTCTTCCCCCATCAGGCATGACGCCGGAATCCGAGCATCGGTGAAGAAGGTTTCGGTAAAGCCGTACTCTCCTGTGATCTTCTGAATAGGCCGCAGATCAACACCCGTGACTTCCATCGGCGACAGGAAAAACGACAGCCCATCGTATTTCCGCTCGGTCTCGGTATTCGTGCGGGCCAGCAGGATCATGTACTTGGCGTAGTTGCCCATAGTGGTCCAGATTTTGGTGCCATTGATGACATACTCGTCACCGTCGCGCACAGCTCGACACTGCGCATTACCCAGGTCGGAACCGTGATCGGGCTCAGAGAAGCCCTGGCACCAGCAGTCTTCGCCACTGAGAATTCCTTTGACGTACTTCTCCTTTTCCTCGTCGGTGCCGATATCCAGGATAAGCGGGCCGGCCCAGCTCAAACCGATAACATTAAAGACAATCGGCACATTGGCTTTGCGCATCTCTGAGTCAGCTATCTGCTGAAAGACGGGTTCCAAACCACCGCCGCCATACTCCTTCGGCCATGCAGCACCAAGGTAACCGGCGGACCATAGCTTGTGCTGCCATTCGCGAAGAAATTCGAACTGCTCGTCGGAGCCGACCTCCATAAAGGTCTGCGGTAGCAAGAACCCCGGATCAGTCGGTTTGTTGTCTTTCATCCAGGCCGCAACCTCTGCGCGGTATTCTTTTAGTTCTTGTTCAGTCGCCATTACATCTACTCCGTATCAGGAAGGCTTTGCGCCCAGTTGGGTAATCTCTTTTCCATGAACGCAAGAGTCCCCTCGCGTCCTTCATCACTACCGATTGCTTTCGTGAAATCAGTTGCCGCACGATCCAATAGATCCTCCAGCGGCACCGAGCCTACGTCTAACATCAGTTGTTTCGTTACGGCCGTGGCGTCTGGCGCACAGCGTTTTAGTTGGGTCAGTACGTCATTCAACTGTGCCTGCATGGCATCTGCACCGTCGGTGAGGTAGTGCACGATGCCCTGCTCAAGCGCTCTATCTGCGCTGAAGCGCTCTCCCAGGAGCGCCAATTGACGGGCCTTGGTCAGACCAATACGCATCACAACAAAAGGGGCGATCTGCGCCGGAATAATACCCAGCCCGGTTTCCGGCATGCCAAACTTAGCGTTGACGTCGGCTATGGCAACATCAGAAATACAGGCAAGACCAAAACCGCCACCAAGCACTGCTCCCTCCAGGCAGGTAATAACCACCTGAGGGGCGCGATTGACCTGGGTGCACATGCGGCCAAATACGCGGTTAAATTCCCAGGCCAGCCTGGCCGCTTCTTCCGCATCGCTGGATGCCTTCATCCCGGAGATATCGCCACCCGAACAGAAATGTCCGCCCGCCCCGCGCAGCACTACCGCGCGAACCTCGCGGCTATCGGCAATCGCATCGAAGCTCTGCATGATGCCCTGCACTACCTCGCCATTCATGGCATTGCGCTTTTCCGGGCGGTTGATCGTGATCGTCAGTACGCTGTCGGCCTGTTCGATCAACAGTTCATCGATCTCAGGTAAGTCCATCAGAACCTCGCGATACCAAAAGTGTTGGTATTGACCTCACGCGCATCTGCCTCGGTGCAGACACTCAACACGAAAGCCAGCACCTCGCGCGTATCGCGGGGGTCAATGATGCCGTCATCCCAGACCCTGGCGGTGTTGGCCAGCGCGTGGGAAGTGGCTTCCATCGCTGACTTCACCTCACCCTCTAGATGATCGAGTTTGTCTTGATCGACTTCGCCGGCACGCTGCATTTGCGCCTCCCACACCTGGCGCATCACCTGCCCGGCCTGCGCGGGTCCCATCACAGAGACCACACTGCGTGGCCAGGCAAACATGAAGCGCGGGGCCATGCCACGACCACACATGGCATAGTTCCCGGCGCCATAAGACCCACCGACAACAATACTGATCTTGGGGACCGTGGCATTGGTGACTGCCTGGATCAGTTTGGAACCGTGCTTGATGATGCCCGCCTGCTCGGACTCGGTGCCAACGATAAAGCCAGTCGTGTTGTGCAGAAACAGGATTGGCGTACCGCTCTGTTCGCAAAGCTGGATGAACTGACCCGCTTTTGCGGCGCCCTTCGCGGTAATCGGCGCATTGTTTCCGATCACCCCACAAGGCAGGCCTTTCACTTCTATGTGACCGCACACCGTACCCATGTCGAAATCCGGTTTGAAGTCGAGGAAATCAGAGCCGTCGGCAACGCGCGCGACGATCTCGCGCACGTCGTATGGCGTCTTCGGATCTGCCGGAACGATGCCGATCAGGTCATCGACGGAGTACAGGGGCTCGGCATAGTTCTCTCGTGTCTTCAGCGCCGGCGCGTGCTTGTCCCAGCCCAGCTTGCCCACGATCTCCCTGGCGATACGAATACCGTCGGCATCGTCTTCGGCCAGGTAATCAGCGGTGCCCGCTACGCAGCTATGCATTTCAGCACCTCCGATCTCTTCATCGGTCGCAATTTCTCCGGTGGCAGCCTTGAGTAGCGGTGGACCAGCCAGATATACCGTAGATTGTTTGCGAATCATGATGATGTAATCCGAAAGCCCCGGCTGATACGCGCCCCCGGCGGTCGCGCTGCCATGAACTACCGTAATCTGCGGAATACCGGCGGCGGACAAACGGCACTGATTGGCGAACATCACCCCGGAGGTGCCGAAGGTGTCACCTGCGGTGGTGAGGTTACCACCGCCACTTTGCGCCAGCGTTACCAGAGGGAGTTTCTCGGCCAAACACATCGTGTGCATGCGCTGACGTTTTACGCCACCAAAGGTCGTCATGATGCCGCCCTTGGTCAGGTAGTCATCTACCATCACGCCGCAGCGCGTTCCATTGACGTAGCCAATTCCGGCAATAACCGACCCTCCGGCAAAGGAGCCGTCGGTGTCTTGATCCTGCATGTACCCGCACAGAGTGGACAACTCCAGAAACGGTGTGCCCGGGTCCAGCAAACGACTAAGGCGTTCCCGTGGCGGAAGCAAGCCACGCTCGCGGTAACGCGGCGCTTTGCTGTTGGCGCGATCGACAACGCTTTGCTCGATACTTCTGAACTCTTCCACTCCCGCCTGCATAAGCTCGGCATTGGCTTGGAAGCCCTCTGAATTACTGTCAATTGCAGATTCATACACTGCCATGGTTCTACTCCGAGTCGTTCTCAGGCTGCGCTACGTCAATCGCATCAGCTCGAAGAAAGGCCGGGCGTTCGGTAATGCGGGCGTACCAATCTTCAACCTGGGGCGTGAACTGTCGCTCGACCAAGTCTTCCAGCTTGATGCTCTTGGCCAGGTAGATGGCATAGCCGATAGCGATGTCGGCGATGGTGAAGCGGTTATCACAGAGATATTCACGATCTTTCAGGTGCGCATCCAACAAGCGGGTGCGCGCAAAGAACCACTTGGCATAATCGATACCGACAGCCTCCTTCTCTGGTGTGGGTTCGAGATGGAAATACCGCATCACCAGGGTTTGGGGAAACGTGAGCGTCGCGTCGCTATGGAACAGCCAGTTCAGGTAGTCAGCATACTCCGGGTGACCATTCTTGAGCCCAAACTCGAACTTGTCGTACTTCTCTACGAGATACAGGCAGATACCCGAGGACTCTGTCATCCGAGCATCGCCATCCTCTAGGTAGGGGATGGTGCCCAGAGGATTCGTCTCTAGGTAATCACGCTCAAAGATGCGCGGCGGGAACGGCATGACGTGAATGTCATAGTCGAGTTCCATTTCCTCCAATGCCCACACAGCGCGTAATGAGCGTGCTGCCTTGCAATGCCAAACTTTCATATCGTCTCCTTCGCTCTTGATCAGAGGCCGTACTGGCGCGATGCAAGACCCCGCATGATTTCCTCGGAGCCACCGCCAATGGCGTTGACGCGTACCTCGCGGTAGATCCGCTCTACCCGGTTGCCGCGCATATAGCCGATGCCGCCCAGAATCTGCATCGATTCGCGCGCACAAAACTCCATGGTCTCGCTCGCCTGCACTTTGAGCATGGCGATATCACCCGGGTTGGGGTTGCCCGCCTCGATGCTCTCAAAACACATTCGAATATAGGCTTGGGTTGCATTCAGCTTCTGTTTCATCTGCGCAATCTTGTGCCGTATGACCTGGTGATCTGCCAATCGTTTACCGAATGTCTTGCGCTCACGCGCCCATTCGACAGCCTCCTCAAGACAGACGCGGGCCATGGCTTCCATACCGCAGGCCATACCCATACGCTCGCCGTTGAAATTGGTCATAATCACGAGGAAGCCTTTGTTCTCTTCGCCAATCAGGTTTTCAACCGGCACCCGGACGTTGTCGAAATACAGGGTTGCGGTGTCAGACGCCCACCAGCCTTGTTTGCGATCCAGCGGCGTACGCGTAAAGCCTTCCGCGTCGGTGGGAATAAGCAGCATGGAAACACCCTTGGCGCCGCCTTCGCCCGTACGCACGGCAGTGGATACCCAATCAGCACGCATACCACCTGTGATATAGGTCTTGGAGCCGTTGACGATATAGTGGTCGCCATCGCGCACAGCCGTGGTTGATAGTTGCGCGACGTCAGAACCTGCGCCGGGTTCGGTGATACCCAGTGAAATATTCTTCTCTCCGGCCAGAACCGGCGGTGCCACCATCTCTTTCATCTCGTCGCTGCCCCAGTTGATAACCGGCGGCAGACCAATGCCATGCACCATCAGGCTCGCGTTAACGCCGCCCACGCCCACGCGCGCTAGCTCTTCCGACGTGATCCAGCTGTGCCAGGAATCGATTCCCTCCATTACACCGCCATACTGCTCCGGATAACCGATGCCAAGCAGCCCAACCGCAGCGGCCTTGGGCCAGAGATCGTCCGGTATTTGACCTGCTTCATCCCACTCATCAGCGTATGGCATGATTTCAGCATCAATGAACTTTCTGAGCTGAGTGCGCCAGGCTTCGTGATCCTCAGTGAAATTGGGATTAGGGAGGCGCGCAGAATCGAAATCCAGTGACATGGTTGGCTCCTGTAAACGTCAACGCCACCGAATAGGCTGGTGGCACGGAGCCAACATAGTAAGGAGAGTGCGGTATCAGGGCCTGCGAAGTGGTGCCATGATATTTCGAATTGGTGCCATTAAGCGCTCGATTGATCTTCCGGGACCAACACACCAATAAATTTCTGAAGATTGGGGCATTGCCGCCAGGGTAAGGCAGGCTCATTATCGATTAATAAAAAAATGGACTATAAAGCCTAACTCATTGTATTTATTCATTTTTAAGAGTAGTGGATCGCCAGCCAGATGGTCTCGACACCAGGTGCAGTCCAGATGACCCTATGTCTTACGCCAGCAGGAATATTGATGTAACTTCCTGCCACCAATTGCTCGACACGTTCATCTTCAAAAGACAACTTGGCCTCCCCCTGTAGCACCATAACCCATTCGTGCTCCTTCTGGTCGTACCAGCCTGACTCCGGCGATGTGTGCCCCTTAGAAACGATTCGTTCTACCCGAAACTCCCTTCCCCGCAGTAACTCGCTGAACAGTTCTTCACCGATGCTTTCGGGAATATCTGCAAACAGGCTTCCTTCACGCGTCGCGCGACGCGTCTTGCCGCTGCTTTGCGTCACGTGACGTGTTTAGCGGCCATGACTTTGAGCACCGCAGCAATAATCAGGAACACGATACCCACCATATCAACTAACAGTACCTTTCTGATTTCCGGATTGTAGTCCCCTGCTGCGACCACCAGGACCGCAAAACCAACCATGCTGACACCGGCCATCACCATGGCCACGTTCTGATAAGCGGGAACAAACGCGGCATAGAGTACGAATCCGCCGAGGATGCCGAATAGAAGCGCCCGGTGGCGCATAAGAATCTGCAACTCAGTACTCTGTAGCGATACCGAATAGGCTGCTTCCATCTTTTGTGCAGATAGCACGCCGGCGACGGGGACAAAGTTAATCAGCCCTACGACAATAAGACAGAGAGTAATCAATTTGGCCATGCTGCCATCCACTCCTTTTTCAGATGTAACAACATTAGTTGATATCGACGCTCCTCGCCCAAGCTACGCCGAGCGCGTACGATATTCGCTGGGGGAGCAGTCGTACCAACCGCGAAACGCAGTAGAAAATGCGGCGAGGTCGGAATAACCCAAAAGAAACGCGATCTCGGTTACGCCAAGGCGCTTATCGGCCAGATAGCGCACGGCCAGTTCTGCCCTCACCTCGCCCAGCACCTGCATGAAATGGGTGTCACGCTGAGCCAGTCTACGCTGCAAGGTGCGGCGGGATACACCCAGTTCAGTGGCGATGACATCGATATGTAAATCGCCCGTCGGCAGCGCCTGATGCACCGCGTGTCGCACTGTGCTGAGAAAGGGGTCTGTCACCGGCTCTGCGGCAAACAAGTCCTGCAGCGAGTCAGAAACCTCGCCAGCCAATTCGTAGTCGAGCTTTATGATGGGAGAGCGCAGGCACTTGGCATCGAAGTAGAGACAGCTGAGCGGCATATCAAAGGACAGGTCATCGCCGAATGTTTCACGGAGCAGTTCGGTATCTTCCGGCTCAGCGTAAGTGAATTCGGCGCGCCGCACGGGGATAGGATCGACGCAGAGCGAATTGACGATTGCCGCCGAAGACGTGAGTACATCATCACTGAGAAAACGCTCTTGTGCAGATTCTTCTTGCAGGGGCTGCCACTTCAAGCGAATAAATTCTCCCTCACGATCGATGAGCACCGCACCAATCTCGCCACGCAGGCGCAGGATACTGGGCACCAGGTTGAGATACTCTCGGAAACTGCGACAAATGGTCGACATGTAAAGTAAAAGCGTTAAACCGGTAAAGTGATTCGCGCGGCCGACATAGATACCCAGGTCTGGACACTGACAGAGCTCGGCGGCAACACGGAATGCATCCAGGTACCGGGCCACAGGCAGCCGGTCCTCCCTGTGCCGCAGCCACTCGGGTTCCAGTTGCAGCGTTTGCGTGAGCGTCTCTTGGGAAAGGCCAAATCGCTCAGCAACCTGAAATATGGCGTTGAAGCCAGAGACGTTGACGGTGGGTGGGGCGTCATTCATAGCCGCCTAACTCAGGGCTGATGGGGACCACAGACCAGCGCGCGCGCAACACCTGGCGTAAAGTGCGCAATACCACGAATAGCGGCTTCTTGGTCGAGCAAGACCTCGCGAATCTGACCGGAGTAGCGGATGGCGGTCTCGCGCATCATACCCATCATCGGCCAGCCCCAGAGCGATGACACGGTAACGCCATCCTGCACAAAATGGGGGTCGGTAAGGAAAGTACAACTCAGCACCGGTTCGACCGGTGAACGATTGGTGGGACTGCCGCCCACAAGATCAATAACAACGGCACCGTCTTTCAACACTTTCTTCAAGTGATGATTGCTGACCAGATAATTCACACCACGCAACTCCGGTGGCTGTTCGGCGCCATTAACCACCAGATCAGCATTAGCCAGCCAGTAATCTATGCGACCACTCACAGTGTGGGTGCGACCCAGCACATGTACGCAACCGATTCCCTGTTCGTACAACTCGTGTATGGCGCCCTGCCCTACGTTGCCATAACCCAGCACACAGGCGCTGGCGGTACGCAGGTCAATACCAGGCTTGTTCTGCTTGAGCAGATCCACACCATAGCGGGCGCCTGCGCGTCCCGTCTCATGCAAACATTGAATACGGCGACCGCCAAACTCCAGCGGAGGATGGGCTTCACGGTAAGCGGCGACAGCGAGTAGCCCGCCATCGGCGTTGTACTCCTCGATATCATATACATGACAACCTGACGCCCTGAGTTTGGGCAGTAGTTGCTTCTCGTCGTTAAAGGTCGCGCTGTCGTAGACGTACAAGGTCTCTTCGCCGAAAGCCTTCAGTTCCTCGAAGTCGACATCCGCTTGCAACACATCCAGCGAGCGCGGATCGCGGTTTCCGGCACGGCGAATCGCCGCATCGAGACGTGGCGACCACTGCAGCACGCGAACGCGCAGACCGCCGATCGTGTTGTTATTGATGAAGGGCCTCAGCGCATCGGCCATCGCCATGCGCCCTATGATCCGCTCATCGCTCTGAGTTTTGGGCGATTCAAGCACTTCTTCCATCGCCAGCACATTAATGCGCTGATCTTCCAGCAACTTCGCGCGATCGGGATAGGAGTGAAAGTGCGCCATGCAAAACAGCGTAGTGCCAGGACGCATCTGAGGGATAGACTCGAGCGATGGCCCCTTGAATTTGATGATGAGATCTTTGTCACGATAAATATCTTCAGCAGTCTGAACGACTACGCCGGCAGCTTCATACTCGGCATCAGAGAAGCCAACCCCCTCTCCCGCACTGCTTTCCACAAACACGCTACAGCCGGCTTGAACCAGCGCCGCGGCATCGGCTGGAATCAGTGCAACCCGCTTCTCCAGCGCACCGGGATTTTCTGGTGACTCACATTCTCGCGCGATGGCGACGCTGCGGTAGCCGAGTTCCATTACCAGGTATCCACAAAATTTCGACGGCCGTGCTGCGGCGGCCGGGGCTTGGGTGCAGCGGCCAACGCGCGGATGATCACCGCGCGGGTTTCGGCAGGGTCGATTACGGCATCGATTTCCAAGTGAGAGGCAGCCTCGGTGGCTTTGCCCGTTTCATACATGCGTGCCACCAAGGTCTCGAACAGCTTTTCGCGTTCCATTGGGTCTTCCACCGCCTCAAGCTCCTTTTTGTAACCCAGGCGTACGGCCCCTTCCAGACCCATACCCCCAAACTCACCGGTCGGCCAGGCGGCGGCATAAACCGGCGACACAAAACTGCCCCCCGTCATTGCCATGGCACCCAGGCCGTAACCCTTGCGGAGAAAGATTGCCACCATTGGAACAGTAATACTGGCGCCGGCAACGAACAGACTCGACATACGTCGCACCGCGGCTTGCTTCTCGCTATCGGGCCCCACCATAAAGCCCGGCGTGTCGGTTAGTGAGACCACAGGCAACTCGAAGGCATCGCATAACTGCAAAAATCTTCCGGCTTTCTCCGAAGCCTCTGCGTCTACCGCACCCCCCAGTTGCTGACAATCGTTGGCGATCAAGCCGACGGGGTTGCCCTCAAGCCGCATGAAACCCGTGATAACAGAGCGGCCGTAGACACGGCGCAACTCCAGAAAGCTACCTTCATCGGCTATGGTTTCGATGATACGCCGCACCGGATAACCCCAGCGCCGATCCTCCGGCACCGCATCGCGCAGCCCGACCTGGTCCACGCTGTTCCACTCGGCAATCGGACCCTGAAAATAGCCGAGCAACTGCTTGGCGATGCGCGTTGCGTCCGCCTCATCCTCGGCGACGATATCCACGGTACCGTTCTTTTCCTGCACTTCGATAGGGCCAATGGACGTCGGTGCATGCACCCCCAACCCGCCGCCTTCGATCATTGCGGGGCCGGCCATACCGATCCACGAATTACGGGTTGCGACTGTGATATCCGCACAGCCAAACAGCGCTGCATTACCGGCAAAGCAATAGCCATTATTCACTGCGATGCGCGGCACCATCCCAGACAACTTGGCCCAGGTAGAAAAAGATGTGTTATTGAGACCAGCGATCTGTATGGCGACATCGGTATCACCGGGACGTCCACCCCCGCCTTCGGTGTACATAATAACCGGGAGATCCCAATCCTCTGCGAGCTCGAAAATGCGATCGAGCTTCTTATGATGAAAAAACCCCTGGGTTCCGGCCAGAACCGCATAATCATAGACAACCACAGCGGTGCGTTTGCCATTGACCAAACCCACGCCAGTTATTACCCCGTCAGCGGCGGTACTGCTTTGCAGGTCTTCATAGTCTCTTCTATTTCGCTGAGCGGCGACGGCTAACTGGCCATACTCGACAAAACTATCGGGCTCAATCAGGTCTTCGAGATTCTCTCGGGCGGTGCGATAGCCCTTGGCATGGCGTTTAGACGCAGCCGCTTCGCGACCGCTATCGAGGGTGCGCTCTACTCGTTGCTTAAGGCCCGCCAGTTCGGGCCGCAGTTCGTCACTCATGTGGATTGCCGCAATAGATCGAGTACTACTGCCGCTTCAAGGTATTGCCGTCGGTGTGCTCGTACGCGTTCTTACCGTAGATGTCGAGGAAGGTCGTTTGATCGTAACGCATGGAATCTCCGTCGACGGTGATCTTGTGCTTAAATGCCGTCGTACGCGCTTTGTTCTGCATAAACGGCGATTGCACAATACCCCACTCCGAATCACCTTCTTTGGAGTCAACTTCAAGCACGGTGGTATTGCCATCGACGCTCGCTTTTCCGCCTGCGAGCAGTGTGACAGCCCGCGGTATCGTCAAGGTCTGGCATATAACGCCAGTGGCTGGGTCCCATAACCAGTATCCCACCTGATCGTGAAATACCTTGTCATTCGACTTTCGGCTGACCACCTGATGATAGCGAACCACGGACAGGGTTTGCTCCTCGGCATTGGTCACATCTCCGGCGGCGACGTAGGTGATGGTTTCGTAGTAGGGATTGTGCTCATCATCATCCGGCTCCGGCGCGACATCCATGCCCTCATCGCCCTTCCAGGTGCCGACGAGGCAGGCCAACGGTCCATAATCAATGCCATCGATCACTGTATTGCTCACTCTATGTCTCCTTCACTTTGGTGTTGGGCTGACGCCTATTACCAGCATAGCAGTTGAATACCGCTTTCAGGCGTCTTTGTAGTGTGGCTCGCGCTTCTCGAAAAAAGCGATCTGCGCTTCCCGGCAATCCTGCGTTAGCGCAGCCAGACTCTGCTGGCGATCCTCGAGCGCCATAGCGGCTTCGAGTCCCGCGGCGTCTATATTCTGATTCAGTCCGTCCTTGGTCAAGCGCAATCCTATTGGTGTGGCGCGCAACATGTCGTCGATCCAGGGTTGCGCCGCACTTTCCAAATCTGCGTCGGGCACTACTTCCGCAACCAGGCCATGCTGCAGGGCCTGCTCCGCAAAGATGAAACGACCGGTTAGCATATACTGAGCAGCCACCGAAGCACCGACCATGCGCGGAAGAAAATAGCTGCAACCCATATCGCAGGCACTGAAGCCAGCTCTGATATAGGCCGCATTCATTTTCGCAGACTCTCCTGCAATGCGAATATCAGACGCCAGCGCAAGGCTCAGCCCACCGCCGCAGGCCGCGCCATGCACCAATGTGATGATTGGCTGCGGGCAGCGACGCATCGCTCGATAAATGTTGCCGATGCGCAACTGCGTCTTGTACACCTCCTGAGGCGTAAACTCTCCTTCAAAGCTCTCGCCGGAAAGGTCGGCACCCGCACAGAACATTCGCCCGTTGGCTTTCAACACCACCACTCTAACCGACAACTCGTTACTGAGTGCATCAAAATAGTGTGTGAGCTCATCAACCAGCGTCATAGACAAAGTATTGAGCTGCTCCGGTCGATTGAGTGTTACCCAATCCACCGCTCCCCGCTTTTCGACGAGAATCGTCTGATAGTCACTCATGTTCGATCAACTCCTTGCCAAACAGCTCGCGATAAAAAGGTATGTGTTGGGGGTCTTTGTCTGAGCCGCGCAATCGCTCTCCCAGCAGGTTCAGCACCAGCTCGGTAATCGGTGAGAGAGCGAGCTCGTTCGCTTCTTTCAAATCGACCCAGCGCAAATCCTCGAGTTCACCATTGCCGCGAAGCTCCCCGCTCACATAACGGGCATCGACAAGAAAAAAGCGCGCATCAAATCGGCGCAGATTATTCGGCGGGGTAATGGCACGAGCCACATAATCCAGCTTGTCCAGCGCGGGCACCCACCCGCTGGCGTAAAACGGCTGCCAGTGCTTGGATGCCGTACGAACGGTTTGAGAGGCGGGCGCGCCGACTATCAGGCCGGTTTCTTCGAAGGTCTCTCGAACCGCCGTCATCGCCAGCGCCCTTGCTCGAGCGGGCGTAACGGAGCGGGCTAACTTGGCCTCGACTTCAGCGCGCAGCGGCACCGGGCACGGCACTCGCGCATCGCCCGGGTCCACCCTGCCGCCCGGAAATACATACATATGTGGCATAAACACGTGACTGGAACTACGCACACCCAGCAGTACTTCGCTGTTTTCACGAACGATGATCAGGGTAGCGGCGTCACGCGGCCTCAAGGGTCGATTCACTAGGCGATCGGAAACTGGCTGGCGCTAAAGCTCTCTATAGTGTCGCGCAACACATCCGGTGTCGGGTATATGCAGGAAACGATATTGGTGTGAATACCGCCTTCAATATAGCCTCGCATCAATTCGCGCGCCTCGTCGGGTGTGCCGATGATGGCAATCTCATCGATCAGTTCGTCGGGTAAAGCGGCTGCCGTGCGCTCGCGGTCTTTGGCAGCCCAGCCAGCACGAATTTCCGCTGCAGCGTCTTCATAGCCCGCCCAAGCCAGAAACTTGTTGTAGACCGGAGTGGCGTAGTAGCCAACAAAGCCCGCACGAAACGCCGCTCTCGCCGCAGGTTTATCGTCGCTGACAACCATCATGTGGCGGCAGACGATCTCCACGTCTTCTGCACTCTTGCCTGCGCGCTCGGCACCAATGGCAACATGCTCCATGATGCGTGGCAGCGCCGAGCGCGGAAACAAGTTGAGAATTACGCCGTCGGCTATCTCAGCCGCGCGCTCCACCATCTTCGAACGCAGCGCCGCGAGGTATATCGGCGGCTGCGGGTCGGAGGGGGCCTGAACATAGCCACGGCTGCTCAGTGTTTCGCCCGCAAAGGCCGTTTTTTCGCCGGCCAGCATCGTGCGCAGCAGAGCTACGGTTTCGCTCATGCGCGTTAGCGGTTTCTCCAACTTGAGCCCATGCCAGTTCTCGATAATGGCATGGCTGGACGTACCCAGTCCGGGAATGAACCGGCCGGGATAGGCCTGGTTGATGACGGCGATGGTAGATGCCAAAACCGCCGGGGTGCGCGTATAGGCGGGCACCACAGCGATACCTACACGCAAGTTCTCAGTTTTTTCCAGAATCATTGGCACCAGCGTCAGCGCATCGAGACCCCCCGCATCAGCCAGCCAGACATCCGCATAACCGAGCGCCTCTGCTTGCTGTGCCATGGCAATAGTGTCTGCAACGGACCCCGTTGGGGCCGGAAGCGATACTGCCATACGCGTAGGCAAGCTCATATCAGCAACCTTTGAATTCGGGAGCGCGCTTTTGCAGGAAGGCGACAGCGCCCTCTTTCGCATCTTCGCTCGCTATGCAGATTTTCTGCAATGCGGCCTCATGAGAGATAGTTTCATCCACCGTTTCTGACATAGAAGCATTGACCGTCTCCTTGGCGTAGCGCAGCGACAACGGTGCTTTACCGGCTAGTTCCAGCGCGAGCTCTCGTGCTGCGTCCATCAATTGCTCGGCGGGCACCACACGATTACACAGACCTAATTCAAGACATTTAGGCGCCCGAAGTTTTTCGCCCAGCGCTATCAGTTCATAGGCCTTTTTCTTGCCCAGGGTACGCGTCAGGTGCCAGGTTGCCCCCCCGTCCGGAATAAGGCTGATTGCTGCGAAGGCCTGATAGAGATATGCATCTTCCGCCATAACCGTAAGATCACAGTTCATGGCAAAGGCGCTACCGATGCCTGCTGCGGCGCCATTGACTGCGCTGATCCAGGGTTTGTGGGCATCAGTAATGGCCATCAGTGCCGGCTTATACTCATTGTTGAGCATCTCCTCAACATCAGAGTCGTCCGACCGCTTTTCGGTCAGATCAGCACCGGCACAAAACGCGCGGCCCTCGCCTGTCAGGATGGCAACGCGAACGCTGTCATCTTCGTTGATCTCGCGAACCGCCAGGTTGATCTCTTCGCGAATACTGGCTTCTATGGCGTTCAGCGTATCCGGACGATTGAATCTGACGATGCCGATCGGGCCGTCACGCTCGACGATCAAGGATTGATACTGACTCATAGTATTCCTCTTCTTCTAATTAGCTAATGGCTCCAGCGTCGCGCAATGCGGCGATCTCTGCTGCCTCGAATCCCATCGCAGACAATGTGGCGTCGGTATCCTCACCCAGTTGGTGAGCACCGTGGCGCACTCCAGCCGGCGTACGACTAAAACGTGGGGCCGGCGCGGGCTGAGTAATACCATCCACCTCTATATAGACGTCTCTTGCCACATTGGCGGCGTGCTTGGGTGCGTCAATCATATTCAGTACCGGCGCCATACACACATCGGTGCCTTCCATAATCTCGCACCATTCAGCCTGCGTCTTGGTCTTAAAGATTTCAGTCAGCCTCGCCGACAGCGCTGGCCATTGGCTGCGGTCGAGCTGATTACCAAATTCCTCTTCACTCAGCCCCACCTGCTCCTTCAGCAGTGCATAGAACTGAGGCTCAATGGAGCCGATAGAAACATACTCACCGTCAGCGCACTCATAGGTATCGTAGAAATGGGCACCGCCGTCGAGCATATTGGACTCACGCTGGGTTTCGTCGTGAATACCTAAAGCCTGGAAGCCATGGAACATCCACATGAGCTGTGCTGCGCCATCCACCATCGCTGCGTCAATTACCTGCCCCTTACCAGAGTTATGTGCCTCGAGCAGGGCCGCCAGAATGCCGTTGACCAACAGCATGCCACCGCCGCCCATATCACCCACCAAATTCAGTGGAGGGACAGGCTTCTCACCCTTACGACCCATCGCATAGAGCGCGCCAGTGATAGAGATGTAGTTGATATCGTGCCCGGCCGCCTGCGCCAGCGGGCCCTCCTGGCCCCAACCGGTCATGCGAGCGAATATCAGCTTCGGATTGCGCTCCAGGCAGACTTCTGGACCTATACCCAGCTTCTCGCATACCCCAGGACGGTAAGGGTCAATAAGAATGTCGGCGTTCTCAACTATGCGCAGCAGTGTCTCCACACCATCGGCAGACTTGAGATTGAGAACCACGGATTTCTTGCCGCGGAAGCTAACATCCTTGGTATCGGGGGGATTGGCGGCTCCTGCCCGCTCGATGCGAATCACTTCCGCACCCATATCGGCCAGAATCATGCCGCCCATAGGAGCGGGCCCGATGCCTGCTAACTCAATCGCGGTATAACCGTTCAACGGACCCATAACACTCTCCTCTTGCTTACTTGGGCTGCATCCTTATGCCGCCGTCCATGCGAATGCACTCACCATTCACGTAGTCATTCTCCATGATGTACTGCGCGGTGTGTGCAATTTCATCCGCCATACCCAGACGTGGGGGATACAGCACCTGGCTGCCCAGCGGCCGCAGGAACTCCTCGATCTCTGGGGTCAGTTCTTCAGCGCCACCCATCAACAGTGGGGTCGCGATCAGACCCGGCACGATCGTGTTGCAACGAATACCCAGCTTGGAAAGATCGCGTGCAATCGGCAGCGTCATACCAACAACACCGCCCTTCGATGCAGAGTAGGCAGCCTGGCCGATCTGACCCTCGTAGGCGGCGATGGAAGCGGTGTTAATGATGACGCCGCGGCCACCGTCTTTGTTGAACGGCTCGTTGTGCTGCATCTGCTCGGCGCACAGGCGCAGAACGTTAAATGTGCCCACGAGGTTGACATCAACGACCAGCTTGAAGGAATCCAGGGGGAATGGACCGTCCTTGCCGACTGTGCGCATCGCATTACCGATACCAGCAAAGTTACAGCAGATGTGGATTGCACCAAACGTTTCCATCGTCTTGGCAACCGCGGCTTTAACTGATTCTTCGTCAGTCACGTTAACGCTGCAAAAAATCACATTATCGGCGCCGCAGTCAGCGACGACAGCGTTGCCCTTCTCTTCGTTCATGTCGAAGATCGCGGCCTTACCACCAGCGGCAACAACACGCTTAACTGTGGCGCGACCCAGACCCGATGAACCACCAGTGATGACGGCTACTTTTCCATTAATATCCATTGAGCTTTCTCCTTGTGGATGCCCGCCAGAAGGCGGGTGTGGATTTAAAAATTACGCGTGCTGATGGACTGATAGTCCTCACTGAGACAGTCGCGGCTGATGATAATTTTCATCACCTCCGACGTGCCCGCGTAGATCGTTGAAATCTTGGCGTCGGTGTACTGACGCGAAATGGGGTACTCGTCCATATAGCCGTTTCCACCGTGCAACTGCACGCCGATATCAGCCGCGCGCACCTGCAATTCAGAACAGTACAGCTTCGCTTTGGCGGCATCGACCGCGGTGAGTTGCCCCGCATTCTGTGCCGCTACACATTGGTCGAGATAAGTTTGGCAGATATCCAACTCGGTACGCAGCTCGGCGAGTTTAAATTGGGTATTTTGAAACGCCGCCAATGGCTTGCCGAAGGCCTTGCGCTCTTTCACGTAATCTGCGGCCAGATCGAATGACACATGTGCCGCAGAGAGGTAACCACAGGCGCCGATGAGGCGCTCCTCTGCCAGTCCTTCCATCAGATAGTAAAAACCCTTGCCAGGCTCACCCAGCACGTTTTCCTTTGGCACCTTCACGTCGTTGAAGAACAGCTCAGCCGTATCCTGGGCTTTCAGACCCATCTTCTTCAAATTGGCACCGCGTTCGAAACCTTCCATGCCGCGCTCGACAAGGAACAAGGTCATGGCATGCGGGTTATTGTCAGGGTCAGTTTTAGCGGCCACGATGACCAGGTCGGCGTTAATGCCGTTCGAGATAAACACTTTGGAGCCGTTGAGCACCCAGTGGTCATCTTTCTCGATGGCCGTGGCGCGCATACCCGCAAGGTCTGAACCGGCGTCGGGCTCGGTCATGGCAATGGCCAGCACGCACTCGCCGCTGACACACTTATGCAAGAAGCGATCTTGCTGTTCCGCGTTTCCGAAGCGCGTCAGGTAGGGTCCCACCAAGCGACTGTGTAGCGTGTTATACCAGTCTCCCACACGCGCATAGGCGGTTTCCTCAATGATGATCTGCTCAAAGCGGAAATCATCATCACCGATGCCACCGTGCTTTTCTTCCGGCCAGACCATCAGCAAGCCGTGCTCGCCCGCTTTCTGGAACGCGCTGCGGTCGACAATACCCGCTTCGCGCCATTCTTCCATATGGGGAACAATCTCGGCAGCCAGAAACTTGCGATAGGCATCGCGAAACATGTTCTGCTCTTCGGTGAAATCACGGGGTAGCATCTTGATAACCTCGGGGAATATGCATGGGAATTACAGTGGGTCGTCAGTATGGTGACGGCCCCGCATGCCAGCAATGACGGGTGTAGACAAATAAATTGACCCAAAATGACACCGGGGGTGTTAGCATAGGGCGCATCTGAATTGGGGTCATTAATGCGTCTACTGCCCGCCTTGATTATTGCGCTCCTGAACTGTGTTTCAGCGGCGGTGGTGATGGCCGAAACTGCGCCAGACCCGGCCCTGGTGCGCGACCCGGCGCCGGATAACATGTTTCCGCCTACGATCGAGGAGCTGACCTTCTCGATTGGCGAGGACAGGCTTACCGGCCTGCTCTACATGGCCAATGGTAAGGGCCCCCACCCTACCGTGGTCATGCTGCATGGCTTACCGGGAAACGAGAAAAACCTCGACATAGCGCAGGCCATTCGTCGCGATGGTTTTAACGTTCTGTTTTTTCACTACCGGGGCGCCTGGGGCAGCGAGGGAGAGTATTGTCTGACCAAGCAAGCCGAAGATGTCGCCGGTGCGCTGACCTACCTGCGCAACAACACAACGCGCTACCGCATTGACTCGCAGCGTATGAGCCTACTAGGCCATTCCCTGGGTGGCTTTAATGCCCTGGCTGCCGGACGCAACGATCCTGGTCTGCGTTGCGTAGGTGCACTGGCACCCGCCAACCTCGGCCTGTGGGCAGAGGGGCTTCGTTCCGGTGAGCCCTCTTCAACTTACCTGCTCGATTACGCCGACACACTGTTCATGCTGAACGGCTTTGACGGTGCGCACATGCGTAAAGATTTGACCTCAGTATCAGCATTGACGCTGGATACGCGCTACTTCGGTGCCGGACTGCGTGGAAAGTCGGTATTCATGGCGGTAGGCGATACCGACACCGTAACCCCACCCGAATCAATGTTTTCACCCACTGTAGCGGCCTACGAGCGCGATCCGGGCATCCGCCTGCAAAGCCACATTATTAGTGGCGATCATTCCTTCTCCTGGAGCCGTATCCAGTTGACCGAGCTCATTCTCGACTGGCTGCGCACCGACTGCCGTTAACGCCCCATGCGCCAGATATCTATCTCCGTGTATTTTGTCCGGGCAGTACTCAAGTACGCAGTCGCCAAGGGCTTGGACCCGGCCCAATTGCTACGTAACAATCGCATTTCGCCGCGCCTGCTGGAAGAAGACGATGCCCGCATCTCCGTCGAACGTTTCGCCGATCTGCAAGTAAACACCATGATGGCAATGGGCGACGAGGGACTCGGCTATGGCGCACGGCCGTTACCGCTCGGCAGCTGGTCGATGATGTGTTACGCGGTCATTCACTGCGACACACTCGGCAAGGCGCTGGCTCGCTACTGCCGATTTTTCGGCCTGTTCGATCACGCCGCTGCGCCGACCACGATCATTGAAGACGGGAATGCCATCATTCGTCTCACGAGCACGGAGCAAACGCCCGGCAAATTCGACGAGTATGCTGGTGAGTTGGCGCTCTTTAACTGCCACCGCTTTCTGAGTTGGCTGGTTCAGGAGCACCTTCCAGCGCTAGCGTTCAACTTCGAACACCCCGCACCGGAACACGTCGGCGAATACCGCCATATGTTTTTGGGTAACCCCGTGTACTTCGACCAGCCGCACACGGAGATGGTGATCAACCAGGCACTGTTGGAAAAGCCTGTGCTGCAAAACGAACTGTCGCTATCGCGATTCCTGCGTCACCCCGCGCTGGTGATGCTGTCGCAGCAATACGAACAGGACAGCTGGACCAGCCGGGTCAAGCGCATGCTGCGAAAGGAGCTGGACGAGATGCCAGAGCTGGACGATGTCGCAGGCCGCCTCGATGTACACCCCCAGACGCTGCGACGCCGGCTGAGCAAGGAAGGCACCAGCTTTTCAGAACTCAAAGGTTTAGTGAGGCGCGATATCGCCCTGCACTACCTGGGTAAGCAGGGTCTGAGCATCGAGGAGATCGCCCACCGCGCTGGTTTTTCAGAATCCAGCGCGTTTATCAGGGCATTTAAGGGATGGACGGGGGTGACGCCTTATACCTATAGGAAAGGTCTCTAGCCGGCGTCAGAGACCTGCAGTGCGTCCTGCAGCTCTTTCTTAACGAACTTACCGCTGGCGTTGCGCGGCAGGGGCTCGTCGAGGATCCAGATGTAGCGCGGTATCTTGAAGGCGGCCAGGTGGCCCTTGCAGAACTCACGGATGTCTTCCGCGCTTGGGTGCTGGTCCTGCGCGGGGAAAATAGCGACACCCACCTCTTCGCCCAGTCGATCATCCGGCACTGAAAATACAGCCGCTTCGGCCACTGCATCGTGCTTAAAGATGGCTGCTTCCACCTCGGAGCAGTACACGTTCTCTCCGCCACGCAGCACCATGTCCTTCGCACGGTCGACCAGATAGACGAAGTTATCTTCGTCGAGGTAACCGATATCGCCGGTATGCAACCAACCGTCCTGAATGGTCTCAGCGGTCGCTTCGGGCCGGTTCAGGTAACCCTTGATGACCTGGGCGCCGCGCACGCAAACTTCTCCACGCTCGCCCAAGGGAACGGGGTTGCCCTCTTCATCAATACACTTTACTTCGAAGATCGGCATGACAATACCCGCACTATTGGGCTTATCAACAAAGTAATCACCCGCAGACGCACTAATAATTCCGCAGACTTCTGTCATACCATAGCCCTGCGAGGGTCGTGCACCTTTGCCCGACTTTTCGATCTTATCGACCAGGTCGGGTTGCACCGCTGCACCACCGCCGCCTAGCGCGGCAAGGCTGGAGGTGTCGCGTTTTTCAAAATCCGGATGGTTGACCATTTCACGACTCATCACAGGTACGCCCGTGAATGTAGTGATCTGTTCTTCTTCGATGATGCGCAGCGCCTCACCGGCATCCCACTTGTACATATGCACCAATTTGCCACCGGCTATGGTGACCGTCTGCGCCAGACAGTTATTGGCGGTAACATGAAACAGGGGCGTGGCGACAATGGAAGCCATTTGCGGTCCACCGCCCGCCAGCGGATTGGGTGCTTCTTTCCCTGTTGCTGCCGCAATCGCCGCTGGCTGCGCCATATTCACAAACATCAGGCTCATCAGATTGTTGGTGCAGCCGCGATGAGTGAGCTGCGCGCCTTTCGGGAAACCGGTTGTTCCCGAGGTGTAGAAAATGCAGGCATCATCCTCCGGGTCGATGGATACCTCAGGCATCTTAGGTTCCGATGCCAGAACCTCACTCCAGGGGCGAGCCCATGCCGGCACGTCATCGACGCGCACCGTGGCAACGATCGTGTCGGGAAAATCCTCACGAATTTCACTAAAACGCTCAAGTCGTTCGCGGTCGCAGATGAAGACCTTAGGCTGCGAGTCAGTAAGACCAAATTTCAATTCCTCGGCCACCCACCAGGCATTGACGCCCACAACTACCGCGCCCATCGACACCGCTGCCCAATAGCTCATCATCCACTCTGGATAGTTGCGCATGGCGATAGCCACCCGATCATGCTGCTTGACGCCATTGGCACTGAGCCAGTTCGCAATACGGTTTACTTCTTCGATGGCCTCCGCATAGGTCCAGCGCTCATCCTGGTAGACCAGATAATCCTTATCAGCGTGGCCAGCGGCCAGAGCCCATACATCGCGCAGGGAGCCAGGCGATTTAACGCTCTTCCCGGCGACCTCGGTCTCCGTGATTTCGAACATTTGACCCGCTGAGGTCATAGCGGCGAAGGTGTCTTTCAGCTCTTTGTACATTATTAGAATTTCCCGTTAGCATGTTGCGTCGTTTGTATCCCAGGACCAGGCATGTCGCTACCCGACCTGACCGCTCTCGATGCGGCAGCCGAGCAAGTGTACCAGCATATGCTGCCATCGCCACAGTTGGCGTGGCCAATGTTGAGCGAGCGTTTAGGCTGCGACGTGCGGGTCAAACACGAGAACCATAACCCCACCGGCGCCTTCAAAGTACGCGGTGGTATCGTCTACTTGTATCGCCTGAAAGCACGCGACCCAAACTGCCAGGGCCTGGTCACGGCCACTCGCGGCAACCATGGACAAAGTGTTGCCTTTGCAGCCCGACTGACGGGGATGCAAGCTGTGATTGTCGTGCCCGAGGGCAACAACCCCGACAAAAATCGCGCCATGCGGGCTCTAGGCGCTGAGTTGATCGTTCACGGGCGCGATTTCGACGAGTCGGTGGAGCACGCTGCCGGCATAGCGGCGGAGCGCAATCTGCATCGCATGCCCTCCTTTCATATGGATCTGGTTCAGGGTGTAGCGAGCTATAGCCTCGAATTTCTGCGCGCCATGCCCGAGCTCGACCGCGTCTATGTACCGATAGGCCTCGGTTCAGGCATCTGCGGAATGATCTGTGCCAGGAACGCACTCGGGCTTCGCACCGAAATTATCGGCGTGGTGTCCAGCGAAGCCAATTGCTACGCACAATCTCTGGTAGCCGGCCACTGCGTGGAAACAGAAACGGCTAACACGCTGGCCGATGGTATGGCGGTGCGTGTACCCAGTGCTGACGCGCTGGCAATAATGATCGATAACCTGTCCGACATCGTCACCGTTACCGATGACGAGGTCATGGCCGCAATGAATCACTACTTCTGCGATACGCACAATGTTGCTGAAGGCGCCGCCGCCGCGCCGCTGGCGGCCGCCGCCAAAGCGGATGATCGGTCCGGAAAGGTAATAGGCCTGGTAATGAGTGGTGGCAACGTCGACGCCGCACTGTACGGGCGCGCACTACAACAAGAGTTCGCTTAATGTTGAGAGTTATCAAGACCTGCTTTTTTGTCATCTTGGGTCTGCTTTTCACCGCCCTGCTCTACTACCTCTGGTTTTTCAATCGAGTACTGTTCCCGCAGGAGCGCAGCTTCGAGGAGGTGCGCCAATTACTGCTGCCACATATGCAGGTATTCAGACCTGACACCAAAGAACAGCGACCGGCGGTGCTCCTGTTTCATGGCTGCGGTGGATTTCAGCCCTACATGATTCCTCGCGCTGAGCACCTCGCGGCCAATGGCTATGTGGCGATATTGCTCGATAGTTACACCGAGCGCGGTGTCATCTGGGAAGACACCTGCGCTGGCCGCGAGTTGCCGGGCTTCCAACGCGCCGCCGACGTGCTAGCGGGTATCGATATCGCGCGAAGTTTGCCGGGCGTCGACTCCAGCCAACTGTTTCTGATGGGCTATTCCCACGGGGGCTGGACCATCCTGGAAGCCCTCAATTTCGATGACGAGTTGCCCAGCGCGCTGCGGGACAGCCCGGGCGCGCACCTGGATGGGGTTAAAGGCTTAATAGCCTGGTACCCCTACTGCGGATTCGCGGCCAGATACGCTGGTGACGGTTGGGGCCGCGACATTCCAGTGCTGATGCTATTGGCAGAGAATGATGCCACCACGCCGCCAGAACCCTGCGAAGACATTGCCGCCACTACGGCAGCTCGCGGCCTACCGGTCGCAGCGACGGTTTATCCCGGGGTCGATCACGGCTTTGATTTGAAAAATCAAGATTGGGTCGAAGTCTACGTACCCGAGCTACACGCCCGAGCCCTGGCTGAGCAGGACGCCTTCATCGCTCGACACAGCGGCGCCAGTACCGACTAAGCTGTCACTTGCTGTATATTATTTTGTTGCTCATCGTCATTGTCCCACTACTGTCCACCGCACAGACTGTCGGGCCTCTGATAGTCGCGTACTGAACACGGAATCGATCCCATGCTGATCAATCACTTTGTCGAGTACTACGCCCGCAACTTCCCCGACAATCCCTGCCTCAACGAAGGCGGAGCACGCACCAGCTATGGGGAACTGGACGGCTTGGCAAACCAGCTCGCGAACGGTCTCCTGGAATTGGGCTTAAACAAAGGTGACCGCGCCTGCATCATGGGCGAGAACAGCCGCGCCCATCTGCTGTTGTGCCTCGCCTGCGCCAAAATAGGTGCCGTGACCGTATCGCTCAATTATCGCCTGGCTCCTGCGGAACTCGTTTACATCATCAACGATTCCAATGCACGTGCCCTGCTCGTTCTCGAGGATGCGTTTGTACCTGCACTCAACACGATGCGAGGCGAGTTGCCCGCCAACATTAATGTCATGACCAACGGACAGGCAGACAGCCTGGACTGGGGGCCCTGGTTAGCGGAACAATCGGCGGCGCATCCGAATCGCAATGTGGAGCCGACCGACCCGATCTTGCAGCTCTATACCAGTGGCACCACCGGCAATCCCAAGGGCGTAGTGTCCACGCACAGCAATATTCTGGCCGAGTACACCATGAACACAACGTTCATGCCCAGTCGCCCGGCACCTGGCCAGGCTGACTTGATCTGCGCCCCTTTCTTTCACATCGGCGGACTCGGTTCGGCTATGATCAGCCTGATTGCGGGCACCGAGATCATCCTGCACAAGGCCTTCGACCCGGCGGCGGTTATCGACGCGATCGAAGAACACCCCATCAGCAGCGTATTCATGGTGCCCGCCATGATTATGGCCGTGCTATCGCTGCCTGATATCGAAGAGCGCGACTTCTCTGAGCTACGAGCTATTTTCTATGGCGCCTCGCCCATATCAGAATCTGTACTGCGCAGAGCCATTGACGTATTTAAGGTCGAGTTTATGCAGATGTACGGCATGACTGAGACCACCGGTACCGTGGTAAACCTCTCGCCGTTAGATCATGAACGCGCACTGACCGGAAAGCCGGAGCTATTGCAATCCTGTGGCCGTCCCTCTGTGGGTGTGCAGATTCGTATTATGGACAGCAGCGGCAAGGAATGCGCCACGGGCGATGTTGGCGAAATCTGGGTACTGTCCGACACCAATATGCAGTCGTACTACAACCTGCCGGAAGCCACCGCTTCAAACCTAACCGATGGCTGGGTACACACCGGCGATGCGGGCTACGTCGACGAGGAAGGCTATCTCTATCTGAAAGATCGTATGAAAGACATGGTGGTCAGTGGCGGCGAGAACATCTATCCAGTCGAGGTAGAGAACGCCATCGCCGATCACGATGCAGTGGCAGATGTTGCCGTGATTGGGGTTCCCAATGAGAAGTTCGGAGAAGCCATGCTCGCCTTCGTAGTACTGAAACAAGGCGGGGCACTGGAACTCGACGAAATGATCGAGTTCTGTCGCGAACGCATCGCTGGTTATAAAATTCCGCGCCAGCTCGAAATCATCGAAGAAATGCCGCGCAATCCTTCCGGCAAGATATTGAAGAAAGAGTTGCGCAAACCCTATTGGGAAGGCATTGACCGCAACATAGGCTAAGAGGCAAGCATGCAATTCGAACACAGTCCAAAAGTACTCGACACTATGGCGCGCCTGACCGCGTTCATGGAGACAGAGGTCTACCCTGTCGAGCACGACTACTACGACTATATCGACAGTACTGAAAATCGCTGGGCAACAGTGCCGCTCATGGAGGAGCTAAAGGCAAAGGCGAAGTCGGCCGGTCTTTGGAACCTGTTTATCCCGGCTGATCATGGCGGCGATTTTTCCAACCTGGAATACGCGCCGCTGGCAGAGATTATGGGCCGCGTACTTTGGGCACCCGAGATCTTCAACTGCAATGCGCCCGACACCGGCAACATGGAAGTTTTCATGAAGTACGGCACTGAGGCCCAAAAAGAGCAATGGCTAACACCGCTTCTCAATGGCGACATACGTTCAGCCTATGCCATGACTGAGCCCGCGGTGGCATCGAGCGACGCCACCAATATTGAAACCCGGATCGAACGCGATGGTGACGAGTACGTTATCAATGGTCGCAAGTGGTTTATCACCGGCGCGATGAACGAGCGTACCGGAATCTTCATCGTCATGGGCAAGTCTGACCCGCACAACGAAAACCGTCATTTGCAGCAGTCGCAGATTCTCGTACCCGCCGGCACCCCGGGGGTCACCGTTGAACGCGCCCTCAAAACCTTTAATTATGACGACGCGCCCATTGGCCACGCCGCGATGGTGTTTGACAATGTGCGGGTGCCCGCTGACAACATGCTGTTAGGCGAGGGGCGCGGATTCGAAATTGCCCAGGGACGACTCGGCCCCGGCCGCCTGCACCACTGCATGCGCTTGATTGGCTGCGCCCAGCGTGCACTGGAACTCGCCTGCCAGCGGGTGGAAGCGCGTGAGACCTTTGGCAAAACCCTATCGCAGCACCAAAGCATTCGTGAGGACATCGCGACCACTTTCGCTGAGATCGAGCAAGTACGACTACTTACACTGAAGACGGCCGATAAGCTGGACAGACTTGGCAACAAAGAGGCGCGTGATTATATTGCCGCAGCCAAGATCGCTACACCGCTCACCGTGCAGCGCTGCATCGACCGCTGCATGCAAATGTTTGGCGCCGGCGGCCTGAGCCAGGACTACTTCATGGCGGAGGCTTACAATTACGCGCGCTGGTGCCGACAGGCCGACGGACCCGACCAGGTGCACATGATGTCTCTGGGCAAGCAATTGATTAAACGTTACGCCAACCAGGACTGACAGGAACACAAGCAACGCATGAGCACACAGGACCTCGATACCAGCAAGCTGCAAGGCTATCTCGAAGACAACATTGCGGGATTTAGTGGCGAACTCAGTGCAGAGAAATTTCCCGGTGGACAATCCAATCCCACCTTTAAGCTGAGCGCTGGCGGCACCCACTATGTGCTACGTCGCAAGCCACCAGGCGAGTTACTACCCTCAGCCCACGCCGTCGATCGCGAGTACCGTGTAATCAGCGCGCTGCAAGATACCGATGTGCCGGTGGCGAAGACCTACTGCCTGTGTGAGGACGACAGCATTATCGGCTCGATGTTCTATGTCATGGAGTGCCTGGAAGGTCGAGTGTTCTGGGACCCGACTCTGCCGGAAGTGAGCAGTAATGAAGAACGCAGCGCGATCTATGACGAAATGAATCGTGTGCTCGCTGCCCTGCACAATGTCGATGTCGATGCCGTGGGTCTCTCAGACTATGGCAAGCCGGGCAACTACTTCGAACGACAGATTGGTCGCTGGATCAAGCAGTATCGCGCCTCTGAAACTGGCGTTGAAGAACATATGGAGCGGCTCATCGAATGGCTGCCGGCCAATATGCCGGAGGACGATGGCACCGTCAGCCTGGTACATGGCGACTACCGCCTCGACAACATGATGTTTCATCCGACCGAACCCAGAGTGATCGGTGTACTCGACTGGGAATTATCAACCCTCGGACACCCGCTGGCTGATCTATCCTATCAGTGCATGGCCTGGATGTTGCCAGGCGGCGGTAAGGGCATCATCGGTCTGGCCGGCGTAGATCGCGCCAGCTTCGGCCTGCCCAGCGACGAGCAGTACGTTGCTCAGTACTGTGAGCGCACCGGCCGCAGCGGCATTGAAAACTGGAATTTTTACCTGGTGTTCTGCTTTTTCCGCCTGGCGGCGATTTTGCAGGGCATCAAGAAACGCGCAGAGATTGGCACCGCATCCAGCGCCGAGGCAAAGAGCCGCGGCGAACAGGTGGGCCTGCTAGCCGCTGCCGGCGTTTCACTCATCGACTGAGCTTTTCAACCCCATCACCCTACCGAAGGAGAATCAACATGGCTGATGAAGTATTGACCAGTGCCGAGGACGGCGTCCTCATCGTAACCCTGAACCGCCCCGAGGCAAAAAATGCTGCCAATAAAGCGCTCGCCGAGGGCGTAGCTGCGGCAATGGATGAACTCGACGGCAACGATGAACTGCGCTGTGCCGTGCTGACCGGTGCCGGCGGCACCTTCTGCTCCGGCATGGACCTGAAGGCATTCGTCACCGGCGAAACCCCGAACGTACCGGGTCGCGGATTTGCGGGCCTCACCGAAGCGTCTCCGAAAAAGCCGCTGATCGCTGCGGTGGAAGGCTACGCCCTCGCTGGCGGCCTGGAGCTGGCTATCTCCTGCGACATGATTGTTGCAGCAGACAACTCCATGTTCGGCATTCCTGAAGCCAAGCGGGGACTGGCAGCGGCCGCCGGTGGCCTGGTGAAATTGCCGCGCCAGATTCCTACCCGCGTGGCAATGGAACTGGCCCTCACGGGCGATTTCATTACTTCCCAGCGCGCCTATGAACTCGGCCTGATCAACGCCGTAGTACCCGCCGGCACGGCTCTGGACGCTGCCAAAGAACTGGCGGCCAAGATCGCCGCTAACGGTCCGCTGGCTGTCGCCTCATCGAAAGCGGTCATTCAGCAGCAGTCTGACTGGTCTCAGGACGAGATGTTTGCCAAGCAGGGTGAAATCGTCATGCCGGTCTTTACCTCAGAGGACGCGATCGAAGGCGCGACCGCCTTTGCTGAGAAGCGTGCGCCTAACTGGAAAGGCAAGTAAGCACTGAAAGTTAACCAATGATTGGAGATTAATCATGTCTGAAGCATGGATTATCGACGCCTGCCGCACACCACGCGGCATCGGCAAAGTGGGCAAGGGCTCCCTCGCCCACCTGCACCCGCAGTGGCTCGGCGCTACGGTGCTCAAAGCCATTAAGGAACGAAACAACCTTAACACGGCGGAAGTGGACGATATTGTGTGGGGTACCAGCCAGCAGAAAGGCCAGCAAGGCGGCGATCTAGGTCGCATGGCGGCTCTGGACGCGGGTTATGACATTCGTTCTAGTGCCGTCACCCTGGACCGTTTTTGCGGGTCCGGCATTACCTCGGTGAATATGGCCGCCAGCGCCATCATGGCCGGCATGGAAGACTGCACGATCGGCGGCGGCACAGAAATGATGTCGGCGTACGGCGCAATGGCAGGTCTTTCGCCCTTTATCGATAGCGACAACCTGCGTCTGCGCGAAGTACATCCACAGCCCCACCAGGGGGTGTGTGGTGATGCCATCGCGACTCTGGAAGGGATCGATCGCACGGCTGTCGATTCTCTGGCAGTGGTATCTCAGCAGAATGCCAAGCGCGCCATCGACGAAGGTCGGTTCGACAAGTCACTGATCCCCGTTCTGAACGAAGACGGCAGCGTGGCCCTGGATAAAGAGGAATTTCCTCGCCCCCAGACCACCCTGGAATCACTGAGCGAGTTGGACCCTTCCTTCGCTCGTCTCGCCGATGTTCCCCTCGACGAAGACGGCACCACCTTCCGCGGCCTGATCCAGAAAGCCTACCCGGATTTGGAGATTAACCACGTGCATCACGCTGGTAATTCCTCGGGCGTGGTCGATGGTGCCGCGGCGGTATTGATGGCATCGCCGGAATACGCCCAGGCACAGGGCTGGAAGCCGCGCGCGAAGATCATCGCTATGTGCAACATGGGCGACTCACCCACTCTGATGCTGAACGCACCGGTACCTGCTGCAAAAAAGGTGTTGGCCAAAGCTGGCATGAGCGTGGGCGATATCGACCTGTTCGAGATCAACGAAGCTTTCTCTGTGGTTGCCGAGAAGTTTATTCGCGATCTCGATCTCGACCGGGATACCGTGAACGTCAATGGCGGCGCCATGGCGTTGGGCCACCCGATTGGCGCAACCGGCTCGATTCTTATCAACACCATGGTTGATGAACTCGAACGAGCCGACAAGCAGTTCGGTTTGGTAACGATGTGTGCAGCGGGCGGCATGGCCCCAGCCATCATCATCGAGCGGATGTAAACTCAATCGAGTCAGCAGGAGGCCGGCATCTGCCGGCCTTTTTTTATTCCGGCGAATCTGCGAGCTCGCTGCGCTGGATCTATACTCTCTGTATGGAGCGTATTCTCTTTGCCAGTTATCTCTGCATCTGTTCACTTGCCGCCATTGCGGGCGATCAAGCGGTGTCCGTCGCCAAGCACAGCGGGCAGGATGAACCCTTCGAGCAGAAAGAGCTGACGCTAAGCGATGACGAGATTTACTCGATGCAGATGCAGGTCATCGAGGAATATCCGGAACTGGCTTCCAGCCCAGGATTAAAGATCGCTACTGCACATACCGCCTACGTCGCTCATCACACTGCCGAGACCAAAACCATTCGCATGGGGCAGCAGGCAATGCTGTTTTTCCATCCCTATGCTGAAAGCCATGGTGTCAAACTGGCCAAAGTGGCTACCTGCACCCGCATCAAAAGCGAAGAACCATGGGACTGCACCAAGGTCAGACAGCGCAACTATGTGCAGCTAGCCGGTCAGGCATTCGAAGTGCGTGTATCCGGCGTCAAATCGGCTGATACCGTTCTCGCATTACGCACAGCGAGCCAGACTGCCGTGGAACAGCACCCTGCCAGGGACAGAGCAGCATTGCTCACCGTTTCGGTCTATACACGTGAGAGCCTCATGCTCACCTGGGGTACCGCCGAGGGGCTGACTCGCCTGGCGGTAGAAGCGACTCTGCGTGATGGTGAGGACCCAACCCTGCCCGAGAGCTGGAACACAAAAGAGCTCATTCCAGAAACGTAAAAGCCAGGGGATTGCTCCCCTGGCGCTTAAGACGGGCTACTCATAGGCAGCCCCGATGCCGTCGAGTCGGTTACGCGGCTTCGCGTTGTCCCAACCAGTTGGCCAGATCGTCGGCGCCACCAATGTGTTCGCCATTAATAAACACCTGCGGATAGGTATCGCCGCCTGACATGGCGCGCAGAGCGCGGTGCGGGTAGTCCTTCAGCAATTCCAGCTCGTCGTAATCGTAGCCATGCTGCTTCAGCATTGCCTTGGCTTCGCTGCAGTGCGGACAACCGGGGCGAGTCAAAATCGCGACATCCTGGGGCGCGGGCGTACCGGGGGCAATGTGCTCCAGCATGGTGTCTGCGTCAGACACATGGAACGGGTCACCCGGCTCCTGCGGCTCGACAAACATCTTCTCAATGACACCATCCCTAACCAGCATGGAGTAGCGCCAGGAGCGTGGGCCGAAACCCAGATCGTCACGGTTAACCAGCATACCCATTCCGTCGGTAAACTTACCCGAGCCATCGGGCAGGAAACTGATATTGTCGGCGTCCTGCTGGGCCTTCCACTCGTTCATAACAAAGGCATCGTTAACCGACACACAAACGATGTCATCAACACCCTTCTCAGCAAAAATACCCGCGAGCTCGTTATAACGCGGAACGTGGCTGGATGAACAGGTGGGCGTGAATGGGCCCGGCAGACTGAAGACGATAACCGTCTTACCGCTAAAAATGTCGCTGCTGTTGCGCTCAACCCAATCGCTACCCTGGCGGGTCTTGAAGGAAACCTCGGGGATGCGCTGACCTTCTTTGTTCTCGAACATGTCGTACTCCTCATAGTGGTTGCTTGATCGAATACGCATAGTCTATGAACAGGGCGCCCATTAATAAATCAGATTGTATTGCTAAAGTTTTCCACTTTTTTCGATCACGCTGAAATCACCCTCGCCGGGCGCAAAAAAAGCCCTCGAAACCGGTAGGCTCGAGGGCTGAGGAGAGGACCTGCGCACCCGGGGAAGGTGACAATCCTGTGTGATTCAACTCAAATTATCAGAGTTTTGAGAACTCCTTGTTGAGATTGTATTGCCGGGATGTGACATAGGTTTCCATGTCTTCGACACGCCTCAGCGCCGCATCCAGAAGCTCGCGAGCGCGCTGCAGGCGCAAGCTGGGATCTTCGCTATACCGGAACATCTTGCGCGGCCGGTAATCGTGGTGACGCTCGTCGTATTCCATCTCAAGCTCCTCCTCTTCGGGCTCATAAACCTCATCGTCCCAGCGCTCATAGTCAGAATCGCGACGTCTCGGCGCGAGCATGATCCAACCAACGACATAGGCCCAAAATGCCAAGGTACCCGTGAATAGGAAAAGGATGATGGCCAACAGCCGCACCACCCAGTGCTCCACTTCCCAGTGATCGGCGATGCCTGCACATACACCGGCAATCTTGCCATCTCGGGTATTTCGGTAGAGCCCCATACCCCAGCCACTACGCCGCTTACGTTTGTACTCGCGGTGACGGTGGCGATAGTTGGAAGAGCTCCAGTAATGGGCGCTCTTGCGCCCCCTTCTTCTTCCGCGTCTACGACCCATGATCATGACTCCTGTCGTTGTTGTCTTCTCCCCTTCGCGCCTGGCGCGAGCGCCAGTCTGGATGATCTACATCCAAGATCGACTCGAGCGCCTGAATACGGTCGGATAACTTGTCGACCGTCTCAAGCATATGCTCAACCGCCTCTCGATCCTCCACATTGAGACTGCGCGAGGAGCGGTTGACGCTGCGATAGTGCATCGTCAACCAGATCGGCATCACCACCGTGAGAAACAGGATGGTGGGGACAAACATGAATTCGAAAAATTTCATTCAGTGATTCCTTCTGCTGGTGCAAGTGAGGGTAGTCGTAACCTCCCTACTCTGCACTACCAGATTGGACCGCATCTTCTTTTTTACCGCCCATCTCTTGCTTGAGGCGGGCCAGCTCTTCGTTGATTTTCTCGTCTTCTACCAGGGCGTCGATTTCGGTAGCCAGATCGGCGGGTACATCGCGGCCCAGGTCCATGGATTCCAGTTGGCTTTCCAGGTTATCCATACGACGCTCGAATTTGTCGAACTTCGAGAAGGCATCGTCCAAAGCCTCGCGATGCATCTGACGCTTCACCTTGATCCGCGACTCTACCGTCTTGCTGCGCATCATGATGGTCTTCTGCTTCGCCTTGGCATCCACCAATTTGGCCTGCAACTGACCGATCTCATCATTAAGCTGATTGATGTGATCATCCGTTGCTTTCAACTCGGCTTCGACGACCGCCAGTTCCTCTTCGATGGCCTGCTTTTCCTGCAGGGCAGCACGAGCCAGGTCTTCGCGACCTTTACTGATCGCCAGTTTGGCTTTTTCTTCCCAGTGCTGGATATCTTCCAACACCTGATTGCGGCGCCGGTCAGCGCCCTTGCGCTCCGCCAGAACGCGGGCAGAGGAACTGCGCACCTCTACCAGCGTATCTTCCATCTCCTGAATGATCAGGCGAATCATCTTTTCAGGATCCTCCGCCTGGTCGAGGATGGCGTTAATGTTTGAATTGATGATGTCGGTCATGCGGGAAAAAATACCCATAACAACACTCCCTTAGTGTCCGTTAAAAAGAATTTTGCGCTCGCGGTGGTTGTGGCCCGATGGCTTGGGTAAACCAAACCAGAATAGCGCCTCAATAACCGCAGCAATTTGAATGAATGTCAGAGCCCCGGAAAGCAGCCCTACAAAGACGCCTGCGAACGAGCAGACCACCGCCAGGGCGGTATAGATCAGTACGCGTTCCTCCAGTTTCGTCATTTTCTTTACTCCCTACCGTTGTGAGCGCCACTTGTGTGGCTTTCTTTGGTTTTCACTCTATGTGTTACATATAGCGTGCCAACTTTTATAATTTCATATATTTCAATGACTTAGGGAATATCGGGATACTTCGCCGCATCCATAATCGGTTTTTAAAACTACTTTATTAGTTCTATTTACCAAAAAGAATGGTATTATTCGCCAGTGCGTGATCAAGAGAGAATGATAGGCAACTCGATCAGCCTCGCCGAGGCGCTCGAGCAGGTATCGCGACTGGCACCTATCAACCGCCCCGTGCTTGTCATCGGCGAGCGCGGCACCGGCAAAGAGCTCGTCGCTGAACGCCTGCACTTCCTGTCGCCCCGCTGGGATGGCCCCCTTCTCAAAGTAAACTGCGCGGCGATCGCCGATCAGCTGCTGGAATCGGAGTTGTTTGGCCATGAGCCAGGGGCTTTCACGGGCGCCACTCGCACTCACAAGGGCCGCTTTGAGCGCGCAGATGGGGGTACGCTGTTCCTCGACGAACTGGGCACCATGTCGCTGCGATTGCAGGAGAAACTACTGCGACTCATTGAATATGGTGAGTACGAACGCTTGGGTGGCCACACGACCCAACAAGCAGATGTTCGAGTGATTGGCGCTACCAATGCCGACCTGCGCAAATTAGCAGCCAATGGAGAGTTTCGAGCAGATCTTTTGGATCGACTGAGTTTCGATGTTGTGCACCTACCTCCCCTGCGCCATCGCCTGAGCGATGTGCCCGAACTCGCTCATCACTTTGCCGTTCAAATGTCAGGCGAAATGGGTTGGGAGTTATTCCCGGGGTTCACCGAAGACGCCGCGATGGCCCTGCTAAGGCACAACTGGCCCGGCAATGTTCGCGAGCTAAAGAACGTCGTGGAACGCTCCGTATCCCGCTGGGCCGAGCCTGCCAACCCCATCGATGAAGTCGTCATCGACCCCTTCGCCTCGCCCTATGCTGACTGGACACCCTCTGACTGGACACCCTCGGAGGGTCCCCCCAACAAGTTAAACCCACCCTCCGAGGGTGCGCCTAACATTCCAGACCGGCCCTCCGAGGGTATGGACAGCATACTAAACCCACCCTCGGAGGGTGGGGGCGCCGATTTCGCGGAGAGTGTGGCGGAATATGAGCAGCAATTGCTGCGCACTGCACTGAAAGATAATCAAAATCACCAGGGCCGCACGGCCGAGTCTCTGGGCCTGACTTACGATCAGCTACGAGGCTTGCTGCGCAAGTATGAGCTGCTGCCTAAACGCAAAAAAACAGCATCGACATGATAGACTTGGCCGCCTATGGCCATAGCACTGAACACCCATCAAACCACCCTGTTGACCGAGGCACTCGGCGCACTCAATAACGAGCGCTTTGGCACCGCGCTGCTCGCTTTCATTCGCGATCTCGCGAACTTCGATAGCGCAGTGATGTTGGCCTATCCCGAAGACGCCAAGCTGGTGGTACTGCACGATGAACTGGATGCTGGCGATCGCGCGGGATTTGACGGTCCCTACCGCAACGGCCTCTATATGCTGAGCCCACTCTACATTAATGCGCGCGGCGGCCTGCGCGGCTGCTTTCATGTCAGCGACATCGCACCCGAAGGGTTCACCGAATCTGAGTTCTACGAGCTGTACTACAGCACCAACGACAGCATCGACCAGGTGGCCTATTTCATGGAGACCGCCAATGGCACACCGCTGGCCCTCTCCCTGGAGCGCACCTCAAAGCTACCCCCGTTCACTCGAAAAGAGCGCAACAGTCTCAATGCGCTTTACCCCCTGGTCGCCCAGTTGATCCAGCAGCAGCGCTGGCCCAGTCAACTGGAACCGGCATCGCCCGCCCAGGACATGCACACGCACCTGCAACAGGTCATGGAAAAATTCGGCAGCAGCACCCTGACTCCACGAGAACGCGAGGTCGTGCGTCTGATTTTGCGGGGTTATCCGTCCAAGTCGGTGGCGCGGGAGCTGGATATCAGCACCCAGACCGAGCAGGTACACCGCAAGAATATCTACCAGAAACTGGGCATATCATCGCACTCAGAACTGTTTACCCTCTTCTTCGACGCGATCGCCCTGCCGCAGGCAGCAGGAGACCCACTGTTGGCGCTGCGCGCCTGAACCAACACGAGGTAACACGATGAACTCCCTACCACTCAACGATCCCTCTCTGCTCCAAAATAAGGCTTATATCAATGGCCAGTGGGTTGATGCAGACGATGGTGCGACTGTGGCAGTCACCAATCCCGCCACCGGGGAGGTCATCACCGAGATAGCCAAGGTCGGCGGCGTGGAAACGCGCCGCGCCATTGAAGCCGCAGACGCGGCGATGCAGGATTGGAAAAAATTGCCCGCCAAGACGCGAGCACAGGTGCTGCGCAAGTGGTTCGACCTGATGATGGAGAACCAGGAAGACCTCGCCATCATCATGACCGCAGAACAGGGCAAGGTATTGGCGGAATCTCGCGGCGAAGTCGCCTACGGCGCCGCGTTCATGGAATGGTTCGGCGAAGAAGCCAAGCGCATCGACGGCGACGTTATACCAGGCCCGTCTTCTGATAAGCGTATCGTTTGCATCAAGCAACCCATTGGCGTGGTGGCTGCGATTACGCCCTGGAACTTCCCCAACGCGATGATCGCCCGCAAGGCAGCCCCCGCGCTCGCCGCGGGCTGCAGCATTGTCATCAAACCGGCCACTGAGACTCCGCTGTCGGCGTTTGCCATGGCGGTGCTCGCCGAAAGAGCGGGCGTACCCGCTGGCGTGCTGAACATTGTCTGCGGTGCGAGTAGCGCCATTGGCAGCGAACTGACCAGCAATCCAATCGTGCGCAAACTCACTTTCACCGGCTCCACACCAGTTGGAAAAATGCTGGAAGAACAATGTGCAGCCACGCTGAAGAAGACATCCATGGAACTGGGTGGCAACGCGCCATTCATCGTGTTCGACGACGCCGATGTCGACGCTGCCGTCGAGGGTGCCATCATTTCCAAGTATCGCAACTCTGGTCAGACCTGTGTCTGCTCCAATCGACTGTTCGTGCAGGATGCAGTCTATGACGAGTTCGTTGAGAAACTGGTCAAGGCAACCCAACAACTTGTTGTCGGCAACGGCATGGAAGATGGGGTTACGAGCGGACCACTGGTGAACACCAAAGCGGTCAACGACGTCGATGAACTGGTTCAAACCTCGGTGAGCCAGGGCGCAACGGTTGCGCTAGGCGGCGGCCCCGATGCAGAGCTGGGTGATTGCTTTTACCGCCCCACAATCCTGACCGATGTCACCGCAGACATGGCGGTGTTTCGCAACGAAATCTTCGGCCCGGTCGCACCGGTCGTACGCTTTTCCAACGAGGACGAAGTGATCGCCATGGCCAACGACACCGAGTTCGGCTTGGCATCTTACTTCTACACGCGCGATATCGGACGCGTCTGGCGTGTGGCGGAGAACCTGGAGTACGGCATTGTTGGCATCAACGAAGGCATTATCTCCAATGAAATGGCCCCGTTTGGCGGCGTTAAGGAATCCGGCTCAGGGCGCGAAGGCTCCAAGTACGGCATCGATGACTACGTCGAAATTAAGTACATGCTGATGGGTGGCATCTAAGCAACTGCTTTTTACAAAGCCATCACCAGGAACGCCGCTCTCAGGGTGTTTCATCCAATCTGACTAAATGAATCGCTGGGACATCCTGCGCCCGCGGCTTCATCCTATACTGCGTGCTACACCCACCTGCAGGGACGCGGCATGGGATTGTTCCGACAAGAAGCTGTTGAAGCCACTTCGAATCGTCTAGGCGGAGAGCTGCTTCTCCTGCCTCGCTTTAATCATTACCTTCTGAGCGCATTACTCCTCGCGTGGCTCGCACTGCTGGTCGCCTTCCTGATACAGGCAAAGTTCAGCCGTAAGGAATCGGCACCCGGATTTCTCGAACCACCCAATGGCTTGGTCCGCATCTATCCGCCCGCGGAGGGACGAGTCGTTCAGCTGACAGTTGCTGAGGGTGACACAGTCAGCGCAGGCCAGGTGCTGGCTACCATCAATGCCGAAAAGGTCCTGGCAGACGGCCAACCGCTTCAAGCCAGCCTGATGAAAGAGTACGACAAACAGAGCGCCGTATTGCAGCGTCAAATGAATAGACTCGACGGACTGCAACTCATTGAGCAGAACGAAATTATGACCAGACTCTCTGCAGCAAGAAACCGACTGTTCTGGCTCAATCAGCAGCGCAACAGCTTACAGAAACGGCTCCAACTGGAACAACGCCGCCTGGCGCGCTATGAACAGTTGAACGCCCGTGGCCACGTTACCGACGCGGATGCCGACCAGATCCGCAGCCTGGTGATGGCGGCAGAGCAGGAACTGCTGGTGCTAGGGGGACTTCGCGCCGAGGCCGAACAGCAATTGCAGGAGCTCAAGTTAAAACTCGAGGGCCTGGCTATGCGCAGGCAAAATCAGAGCGACGATCTGCAACTACGCATGAGCGACCTCAACCAGGCGGCGACGCGGCTACGGGGCCATGGTGGTTACAGAATAACCGCACCCCGCGACGGTGTGATATCAAACCTCCAGATTCGAGAGGGCCAGCGGGCGATAAGAAATCTTCCCGTAATGAGCATCATGCCGGCAGACACCGAATTGAAAGCCACCCTACTGGTGCCCGTTCGCGCAGCGGGACTACTCAAAAATGGGCAGCGCGTCTTGTTGCGCTACGACGCATTCCCCTATGAGACTTATGGGTTCCACGAAGGACACATAGAGTCGATTGCACGGACCGCATTGCTTCCGGGCGAGCATCCTCCCTTCCCCTTTTCCATCCGTGAAGCGGTCTACCGCGTGACCGTAGACGCAGAGGAAGCGAGCTTTTCGGCGCAAGGTGTGCAGCGCCGACCCGGCATGACCTTACGCGCGGACATTGAGCTGGAGCAACGTCCACTGCTGCACTGGTTGTTCGATCCTCTTTACCGCCTTGGCGCAAGAATGCAATGAGCCATCAAGCGCTGTCACTATTGAACTTCGGCGGCCGTGCACGACTGCCGATGCTTCGGCAAACAGAAATCACCGAGTGCGGCCTGGCTTGCATCGCCATGCTCGCCAGTTACCACGGACACCACTGCACGGTCTCCGAGCTTCGACATCGTTTTCCCGGATCACATCGGGGCAGTTCCGTGAGGCAGTTGGGCGAAATGGCGGCCACGCTCGGCCTCAATAGCCGCGCGCTGCGTGCGGAATTGGTATCGCTGCGCAAGCTCGTCCTGCCCTGCATTTTGCACTGGGATATGAATCACTACATCGTTTTGAAACGCGTCGGCGCACAAAAAATTGTTATTCACGATCCGGCCTGCGGCGAACGACATATTGATCTGAAGGAAGTGGCGCGAAGATTTACCGGCGTAGCCATTGAAGTAACACCGGACACTCAATTCAAGCCGCGCCAGGCAGGCCCAACATTATCCCTGAGCTCGCTGTATAGCCGTGCCCAGGGACTGCGGCGCAGTCTCCTCATCATATTTTTTCTTTCCATGCTGCTGCAAGTCTTTGCTCTGGCGGCGCCGTACTATGTGCAGACTGTGGTCGACGAAGTCATCCTGCGTCAGGATACGCAGTTATTACAGGTCCTAGCCACAGGATTCGGCCTGTTATTGCTGGTAGAGATTGGCACGCAGGCATTGCGCTCCTTCTTCGTTCTACATTTCTCAAGCCTTCTCAATTTCCAGCTTGCGCGCAACCTACAGCGACACTTGCTGCATTTACCGATGACCTACTTCTCTCGTCGTCAGCTAGGTGATATCGCATCGAGGTTTTCCTCGGTAGATGCCATAAAAGATGTGCTTAGTGTCGGACTCGTGGGCGCGCTAGTCGATGGTCTGATGGCAGTACTGACCCTAATAGCCATGTTTATCTATGACCTAACGCTCGGCTTTATCGTATCGGCCGCCGTATTGGCACACCTGCTACTGCGATTGAGCAGTTATCGCTACATCTATCAACTCAACGAGGAAGGTATCCTGGCCAGCGCCAGTTGTGAAAGTCATTTACTCGAGTCGATACGCGCCATTCAGACCATTAAATTGTTTCAGCGCGAAGCCGACCGCCGACAAAACTGGGAACAGCGCTTCGCCGCTTACATCAATAAGGACATCGCGGTAAACCGCTGGGAAATAGTCTTGTCCGGAGTCACGCGACTGGTCTTCGGTTGCGAGCACATCCTCGTGGTGTTCGTTGCCGCCCGGGCCATCATGGAGGGCGAACTAAGTCTCGGTATGTTCTTCGCCTTCATGAGCTACAAGACGCGCTTCAGTGAGGCAGCGCGGGGATTCATCGAACAGGTGATCGCGCTAAAGATGCTAGGGGTCCACCTGGAGCGCATCTCTGACATTGCCTTCACTCATACAGACAGTTGCACCGACCCAATCTCACAAGCTAACCCACAACTCAAACCCAACCTCAGAGCAGCTATTGAAGTCCGCGGACTAGGCTACAGCTATGGGGAGGCCACCAGCCCCGTGTTCTGCGACCTCAGTTTCCAAATTCCTCCCGGCCGGTGCACCGTTATTACCGGTGACAGTGGCAGCGGAAAATCCACGTTGCTCAAATGCCTTGCCGGCCTGCTGCCCGTCACCGGAGAAATCACCTTCAACGGCCAGATCATTCACAACTGCCCAGATTATCGACAGCGAATCGGCACCGTCATGCAGGACGATTATCTTCTAAGCGGCAGCATTGCCGAAAACATCAGCTGCTTCGATCCGCAGGTGGACATGGAACGCATTGTTAGCAGCGCAATGCGAGCCTGCGTTCACACAGACATTCTGCGTCTGCCGATGCGGTACAACACCCCCGTTGGAGATCTCGGCAGCGGACTTAGTGGCGGACAGGCACAGCGAATCATGCTGGCGCGAGCACTGTATCGCCGCCCCGATATTCTCATGCTAGACGAGGCGACCTGCCATCTGGACATCGGCACTGAATCGAGCATCAACCAACAGCTCGATGACTTAAAAATCACCCGAATTCACGTCGCGCATAGACCGGAGACGATCGCGCGAGCCGATTACGTTTTAAGACTGTGTCCAGACGGGCGCATCCAGAATTCACGCGATGATGCGTGAATGCCGCGCAAGCGGAGAAATTGATGAAAAAGGAGTTTCACCATGAATCATTATCAACCAGACGAAACTTGGAGCAATCCCGGAATCAGGGAGCTAAGCCCCGAAGAGCTAGATGCAGTGCATGGCGGCGTCCTTCCTGTCATCGGCTTCGGCCTATCGCTGGCCTCGCACGTCGGCGTTGGCGGGGCTGCGACGAGCGCTGTAGGTCACGTCATGTCAGGGGCCGGATTGGGCCTGGCCACATACGGGCTAGCCCGCTATTTAGGTGGTGGCCGGCACCGCAATAGGAAGGTCACCAGTCGGTAACCCAAGGGCGTGAGCCTCCGGGCTCACGCCATCTACTTATAAGGAGGTATAAGGCATGAGCAAATACTCAACGCTATCTCTGTGGTATCTCATTTGTATGTGTGTCGGACTCGCCGCGGGTTGGGCGGAGGGAATCTCCATCCGCGCCCTCATGATGTCAGGCATGATTGTCAGCATCTCCATTGTAGTGGTCAACTAAAACTGGCCACGGTTTTATAAGCTTTCCAGTATTCGTTTTCTGCCTGATTGGGTGTTTTCATGTTGTTATTCGAATGCGGTCTGATCGAGTTGTAGTACCTCACGATATAGTCATTGATTGACTGCTTGGCTTCAGTAAAACTCCGATAGCCCGTCTCTGGAACCCACTCGGTTTTTAGGCTGCGGAAGAAGCGCTCCATTGGCGCGTTATCCCAGCAGTTTCCCCGTCGACTCATGCTCTGTTGTATCTGATACCGCCAGAGATGCTGACGGAATTTTGTACTGGTGTACTGAACTCCCTGATCCGAGTGGAATAGCACTCCCTTTGGTCTTCCTCTGGATTCATAAGCCATCATCAACGCCTTACGGGTCAGTTCACTGTCGGCCCGATAAGAAAACGCCCAACCAACCGGTTTTCTCGCGTAGAGATCCAGTATCATGGCTAGATAGGCCCAGCGTTGACCCGTCCAAATATATGTAATATCGCTGCACCACACCTGGTTGGGTTCTGCTACAGAAAACTGCCGATTCAAGGTATTTGGAATGGCTACGTGTAGCTTGTCAGCACGCTTATAGGCGTGTTTTGGAAGCTGGCTACTCACCAGTCCCAACTCCTTCATCAACTTACCCGCAACGTAACGAGTCAATGGCGTTCCATTACGGCTAACGATCTGGGCAACGGTTCTTGCACCAGCTGAGCCACCACTTAGGCGGTGAGCAGCGTGAACCATAAGCTTAAGCCTGCAACGATGGGAGTTGTCACCCTTCGGGCGCTCTCGCCAATATCGGTAGCTACTGCGTTGAATATCAAAGACATGGCATAGCAACTTAACGGGATAGCTCTCTTGTAACCGCTGAATTATCGAATATTTTTCAGCTCGTCGGACATCAAGAGAGCCATACCCTTTTTTAATATGTCTTTCTCTGTTTCCAGCCGTTTGATCTGACGTTCCAGGTCGCGAATACGGCGCTGCTCCTCGGTCAGTGGCGTGCCTTTCTGAGGTGTTTCTCCCGAGCGCTCTAGCCGAAGCTGGCGAACCCAGCCCTCCACTGAAGATTTACTGACGTTCATCGCTTCACTCGCGGCTCTGACGGTATAGCCTTGGTCAACGACTAATTGTGCGACTTCGAGTCGAAACTCCGGGCTAAAGTTTGGTCTGGATCGTTTGGTCATTTGCTCACCTGTGTCTTGAGGGGTGATAGTATCACCCAGATTCAGGTGGCCAAATTCAGTGTGCCACTACACCATGGCTGCGATCTTCGCTACACTATTTCTGCTAGATAAACGAAAAGGTGCCCGAAAATGAATCTGCTCAATAACAAGCGCCTCAAATATGGTCTAGTCGCTGCACTCATACTGACATACTGCTGGCGTATCGCTGAAACCATCATGAATGACGGAGCGCCAGCCATTCATGAATATTTAGGTCTCGGTTTTGCTGTAACCTTGCTGGTGGTCCTGATCGCGGAGAAAAGACCGGACTAACCCGGCCCTAGCGTGCGATTCACTGCGCCGTGCCAACTCTGAATGCGCTTCTTGCGCGCGGTGGCTGACATGGCCACTTGAAACTCGCGTTCCGCTTTCCAGATCTTGCGGATATCACCCTTGCTGGACCACAAACCCACGCCCAGCCCGGCAAGGTAGCAGGCCCCGGCAACGGTGGTTTCGATCATCACGGGGCGAATCAGCTTGCGGCCCAATACATCAGCCTGAATCTGCATCAGCAGATCGTTGGCTGCCGCGCCGCCATCCACGCGAAGCGGCTTCATGCGCTTCTTGAGATCCTTCTCCATCGCCAAGAGAATATCGACGTTCTGCAGTGCCATGGCATCAAGGGTCGCTCGCGCTATATGGCTGCGATTAGCGCCGCGGGTCAGCCCCGTGATGGTGCCGCGGGCTTCCGGATCCCACCAGGGAGCGCCCAGACCAGTCAGCGCCGGCACGAATTCGACACCGCCGTGGTCAGCAACCTTTGCCGCCAGTGCCTCCACGTCAGGCGCACGCTTGATGATTTGCAGCTCGTCACGCAACCATTGCACCGCGGCACCACAAACGAAGGCGCCGCCTTCCAACGCATAGGTGGGCTTCTTCTCGCCCGGCAATTGCCAGGCCACAGTCGTTAACAGGCCAGACTTCGAGCTCACCAGCTTGTCGCCTGTGTTCATCAGAATGAACGAACCCGTTCCAAAGGTGCACTTGGCATCGCCTGGCGCAAAGCAGGCCTGGCCGAACAGTGCCGACTGCTGATCGCCGGCAACGCCACTGATCGGTATTCCGTCCGGCAGACCCGGCACGCCTTTGGTGTAGCCCATCACACCACTGCTGGGCACGATTTCGGGGAGAATATTGGCGGGCACCTCAAAAATGTCGAGCAGTTCCTTATCCCAACGCGCGCTCCGTAAATTCATGAGCGAGGTGCGTGAGGCATTGGATACGTCGGTCACATGACGCTCGCCGCCGCTGAGCTTCCACACCAGATAGCTGTCGATGGTGCCACCCAGCACCTTGCCCTGGCGCGCACGACTGCGCGCTCGGGGTGCATTGTTTAACAACCAGCGAAACTTGCTGCCCGAAAAATAGGGATCTAACACCAATCCCGTTTTCTTTTTGACCAGAGGCTCCAGCCCCCTACTCTTTAGCGCTTCGCAAAAATCCGTCGTACGCCGACACTGCCATACGATGGCATTGGCCAGCGCTTCGCCCGTATCACGATCCCACAGCGCGGTAGTCTCGCGCTGATTGGTAATGCCAATCGCCACGATATCGGACGGTTTGCAGATCTGCTTGCGGAAGATCGCCCGAATGCCCTTCTGGATAGAGCTCCAGATTTCATCGGGGCGATGCTCTACCCAACCCGGCTTGGGATAGACCTGCGGAAACTCGTAATTGACTTTGGCGCGCAGGGCGCCGCGACGATCGACCAGAGCAACGGTAGAACCCGTGGTGCCCTGATCGATGGCGAGAACGAAGGAGGCCAAGGCTTATCCAGCCGTGTAACCGGAGACGGCCTTGATTTCCAGGTAGTCGGTAAAGCCGTGGGCACCCCACTCCCGACCGTTGCCGGACATCTTGTAGCCCCCAAAGGGTACATCCATACCCGGCGAGGCACCGTTAAGGTGTACGTTACCTGCGCGAATCTTTGAGGCTACCTGGCGTGCGTGATCCAGATCGCCGCCCTGCACATAGCCAGCCAGGCCATACTCGGTGTCGTTGGCGATCGCTATGGCTTCGTCCTCGGAATCGTAGGGGATCATCGTCAGCACAGGGCCAAAGATTTCCTCACGAGCAATCGTCATATCATTGTTCGCTTCGCTGAACACGGTCGGGCGAATGAAGTAACCCTTGTCCAGGCCTTCCGGGCGACCGGGGCCACCGCAAACGACTTTGGCGCCTTCCTCGATACCCTTCTCGATCAAGCCCTGAATCTTGTTGAACTGAACCTCAGAGACAACCGGTCCCATTGTGGTCCCTTCAGCGGTAGGGTCACCCACAACAACAGACTCACTCACCTTGGCAGCAATAGCCTCGGCTTCGGCCAACTGGTCCCGCGGCACCAACATACGTGAGGGCGCATTACAGGACTGTCCCGTGTTGTTATACATGTGCATAACGCCACCGGTGACCGCAGCTTCCAGATTGGCGTCCGCCAGAATAACGTTCGGCGACTTGCCGCCCAGTTCCTGGGTAACTCGCTTAACCGTTGGCGCCGCATTCTGCGCAACCAGTGTCCCGGCGCGGGTTGAACCTGTGAACGACATCATATCGACATCCGGGTGCTTGCTCAGCGCTGTGCCCACACCGGGACCGTCGCCGTTGACCATGTTGTACACGCCGGCGGGTACGCCCGCTTCATGCATCACTTTGGTAAACAGGTAGCCAGACAGTGGAGCAACCTCGCTCGGCTTGAGCACCATCGTGCAACCCACGGCCAGTGCCGGGGCCACCTTGCAGGCAATCTGATTCACCGGCCAGTTCCAGGGGGTGATCATGCCGCAAACACCGATGGGCTCCTTGATGACGCGGTGCGGACCCAGGTCTTCTTCAAATTCGAAGTTCTGCAGAACGGCCAGCGCCTGCGCAATATGACCCAGGCCTGAGCCGGCCTGGGCTTCCACGGCCAGCTTAGTGGGGGCGCCCATTTCCATGGAGATGGCTTCGGCAATGTCGTTGTAGTTGGCCTTGTAGGCCTCGACGAGCGCCTCAAGTATGGCAATACGCTCTTCGCGACTGCTCCAGCCGTAGGTCTGAAACGCCGCTTTGGCTGCTGCTACCGCCTTATTAACGTCTTCCTCATTACCCAGAGCAATATGGGCACAGACTTCTTCATTGGCCGGGTTAATAACATCGAAGCTATTGGGTGCTGTGGGCTCTACCCACTCACCGTTGATGTAGAACTGAGTGTATTCGCGCATGGTTAATCCTCCAGTTGCGGGGCTGTATTTCTTCTAGGGCTAGCCAACATACCAGAGATTCAAACGGAGGCAATACCCCAAGTTGTTTACACCGCTTATTTCGATCACAATTCCCTCCCCCAGCGGATATACCACAGGTAAGAACATGAATGCTGACGTAATGCACTCCGAGGAAATGACACTGTTTCGCGATATGGCACGTCGGGCCTTCGAAACCGAGATCGCCCCCCATATCGAACAGTGGGAAGAAGAATGCATCGTGCCGCGCGAACTCTGGAATACACTGGGCGCCGCAGGCCTTCTATGTCCCGACCTGCCAGAGGAATTTGGCGCGGCCGGCACCACCCCACACGTAACGCTGGCAATGATTGAAGAGCTCTCTCGGTTGGGCTTTGGCGGCATTGCGTCGGGTTATGGCATTCACTCCAATATCGTCGCGCCCTACATCAACCACTTTGGCAGCGAGGCTCAGAAGCAACATTGGCTGCCCAAGATGATCAGCGGAGAGGCTGTCGGCGCACTCGCTATGACTGAGCCAGGCGCTGGTTCTGACGTGCAGGGCATTCGCACCAACGCGGTTCGTGATGGCGACGAATGGATACTGAATGGCTCCAAGATCTTTATTACCAATGGCATTCATGCCGATGTGGTGATCGTCGCCGCCATTACTGATCCTGGCGAAGGCGCCAAAGGCACATCCCTGTTCCTGGTGGACGCCAGCCTGCCGGGCTTCTCCCGCGGCAAAAAGATCGAGAAGATCGGTCAGCATACCTCCGATACCGCGGAGCTCTTCTTCCAGGATGTACGCCTGCCGGCCGATGCACTGCTGGGTGAAGAGAACAAGGGCTTTGTCATTATGATGACGGAGTTGCCGCGCGAGCGGCTCGGCATTGCCGCGCAGGCCGTCGCTTCCGCCGAAGGCGCCTTGGATATCACGGTGGACTATGTGAAAGAGCGCAAGGCTTTTGGCAAATCCGTCGGGGAATTCCAAAATACGCGTTTCAAATTGGCAGACGTTAAGACCGAGATCGCTATCAATCGCGCTTTCTACGAAAAGTGCGCCGATGCCTACACCCGTGGCGAGATGACCAGCGATGACGCCGCCATTCTTAAACTCGCTAGCTGTGAAATGCAGTGCAAAGTCGTAGACGACTGTCTGCAGTTGTTCGGCGGCTACGGCTATATGGTGGAGTACCCAATTTCGCGCTTCTACACCGATGCCCGGATACAGCGCATCTACGGCGGCACCTCCGAAATCATGCGTGATCTGGTCGCGAGAACCATGTTGGGCAAGGCATCCTAAACCCCCTTGCGTAGCACCGATCCGGGCATTCGACTTGCCACTCAAGACGACCTGCCTTTGCTGCCACCCATCGAGCGGGCAGCAGGGCAGCTATTCCCGCCTGAGCGCGTACCCGATCCAAATGCCACACTCACACTGGACGAGTTGCAGCACTGCCTGCATCAGGGCCTGCTACTGGTGGCAGAATCGGTGGGGCTTATCGCGGGTTTCGCTGCGAGCTACGAGGCTGATGGCACATTGCACTTGCAAGAGCTCTCAGTACACCCCGATTTCGCACGGCAAGGCATCGGCCGCGCCCTGTTGGAAGCATCAGTACAGCTCGGTGCCCAACGCAAACTTGAGGCAACGACGCTAACAACCTTCACCGATTTCCCCTGGAACGCGCCCTTCTACCGCTCCGCCGGTTTCAGCGCCTGCGCTGAGGGCACGCTGTCACCCCATCTGAAAAACTGCCTGGAACAAGAGGCAGACGCAGGCTTGGAGCACCGGGTGGCGATGAGTCGGCCCAACTGAAGCGACGTGAAAGCCCTAGCGCAGCAGCGCCGACACGCACTCCACAAACTCGCCTATCTCTGGCGCATCTTCGAGTTCATCCGCGCCAGTGATACCCAGATCTCCACGAAAGCGGGCCTGCGAGCCGGTGGTATCCACAACTCCGCTCAGGTGGAATTGCACCTTGTGGCCGGCGGGCAAATGCCCAGCGCAAGATTCAATGGTTGGAACAGACTCTCGCGCAACACTCGGTAGCACGAAGGCTGCGGAAGCGCCGGCCAGAAAGGCCAGCGCGGTGACTACTATTTTTTTCATAACATGCCCCCACATGACATTGTCTAGTAGGGACCAGGCTATAACGAAGAAGTTCCAGCGCGTTCAGCAAATACCGTCAGCCTGAAGAGCTGCCAGTTCGTCGTCGTCGATTCCCAGCACGCCCTGCAGTATCTCTGCATTGTGCTGCCCCACCGGCCCGCCGGGCCAGTCGGTGCGACCGGGCGTACCCGACAACTTCGGCATGATGGCCGGAATCTTGAGCGGCTTACCGTCGATATCCACCTCTTCGAACATGCCGCGGGCATTGAAGTGCGGATCATTCAATTGATCTTCTACGTTATAGATGAGTCCGACAGGCACACGCTCGCCTTCCAGTACGTCGATCACTTCCTGTGCGGGAATAGAGGCGCACCAGTCGGCCAAGGCTTTATCGATTTTCGCTTCATGCACCACGCGGCCTTCGTTATTGGCCATCTCAGGATCTTCTGCCATCTCGGGATGGCCAGCTGCAGTCATGAGACGCTTGAAGATCGAATCACCGTTGCCGCCAATCACCACATACTTGCCATCTTTGCAGGTATAGGTGTTGGTCGGAACAATGCCCGTCACAGTGGTGCCAGATGCCTCGCGGATAACGCCGGCTCCGGAAAACTCCGGCACCACGCCCTCCATCAGATTGAACATCGACTCGTATAGCGCCACATCCACCACCTGACCCTCGGCGGTTTCACCACGATCCTGCACGTTGCGGCGGTGCAGCAGAGACATGCACACACCCAGCGCCGCGTGGATACCGGAGATCGTGTCACCAATACTCAGGTTGGGGCGCACAGGCGGTTCACCAGGGAAGCCATTGACGTAGCGAAAACCACTAACACCCTCAGTGACTGATGCATACCCGGGCTTCGCGGAGTACGGGCCAGTCTGGCCATAGCCAGAGATGCGAGCGTAGATCAATCCGGGATTAAAAGGCTTCAGATCATCAGGCCCCAGACCCCACTTTTCGATGACGCCCGGGCGGAAGTTTTCGACCACCACATCGGCGGTTTTCAGAAGTTCCTTCACCAACTCCCTGCCCTTGTCGGTTTTCAGGTCGATGGTCACGCTTTTCTTATTACGGCCAAGGCTGCGATACCAATGAGCAGTGCCGTTCTCCACAATACGCCAGCCGCGAATGGGATCGCCATCACCGGGGGGCTCAACCTTGATCACCTCGGCACCAAAGTAAGACAGAATAGAACCGGTAAAGGGACCGGCCAGTAATTGGCCCAGTTCGACAACGCGAATGCCGTCCAGCGGGCGTGGAGTAGAGTCGTGAGACATGTGGAATCCTCGAAATTTGCGGCGGCTATTCTACCGCAAAGAGCCCGGATTTCACCTCGAAAAAATCAAGTCAGGTAGCGACTACCGCCAATGGCTCGCCGGCCAGGTCGCAACATCTCCGACATCTCATCGGCCAACACCGGACGGCTGAATAAGTAGCCCTGATACATACTGCAATGGTGCTTGGCCAAGAAATCCAGCTGCGCCTGCTCCTCAACCCCTTCGGCCAATACCGTCAGCTCCAGGCTTCTGGCCATGGCGATGATGGTCTTGGTCAGTGCCGAGTTGCGATCATCCATAAAGAGATTGCGAACGAAACTCTGGTCAATCTTGAGTTCCTGGAACGGCAACTCGGTCAGGTACGACAAAGACGAGTATCCTGTACCGAAGTCATCCATAGACGTCCTCACGCCGAGTGCGCGCAAGCGCTCCATTTTGAACTTGGCATCGGCAAAGTTCTCAACCACCACGCTTTCTGTCAGTTCGATAACCAAATACTCCGCCGGCAACCCACACTGATTCAGCGTGTGCTGCACACGTTGCACAAAATCCTCTTGCTGAAACTGACGCGGGCTCACATTGACCGAGATGTGTTGTATCGGCAAGCGAGAGTCCAGCCAGGCTTTCATCTGCCAGCAAGCGGCCTCGAGCACCCAGTCTCCCAGCGGTAGAATCAGACCGGTTTCCTCAGCAATCGGAACAAAGTCGTTGGGGCTCACTTGAACTCCGTCGGCGGTTTGCCAGCGCAGTAAAGCCTCAGCACCCTGCACGATACCGCTGGCATTCACCTGTGGCTGGTACACCAGGAAAAACTCATCTCTATCGAGCGCGTCGCGCAGATCACGCTCCATGGCCAGCTTCTGTTCGGCCATGCGCTGCATATCCTGATGGAAAAAGCAGAGCGTGTTCTTCCCGTCACCCTTAGCCTTATAGAGGGCCGTATCGGCTTGAGTCAGCAATTCCTGCGCGGTGGCGCCATTGGCGGGGAACAGGGTGATACCAATGCTGATCGATATATAGTGCTTGTGGCCGTCGATGATGCAAGGCTCTTCCGTGAGCGCCAGCAGCTTGTGAGCAATTCGGCTGGCCTTCTGAATAACGGTGTTTTCAGCAAGCGACTCACCTTGCAGCAATACAAGAAACTCGTCACCACCCAAACGTGCAACGGTATCACTGCGGCGCACATTGCTCTCCAGGCGCCGCGCTAGCTCTACCAATAGTTTATCGCCGTGATCATGGCCAAGGGTATCGTTGATATTTTTAAAGTTATCCAAATCGATAAAGAACAACGCACCGCAGCGGTCGTAGCGCTCGGACGCATATAACTCTGCATCCAGGCAATCGAGAATCTTGCGCCGATTGGGCAGCCCGGTGAGGGGATCATAGAACGCTAGCTGACGCAGCTCTTCTTCGGAGTCTTCGAGCTGATCTGATTTCATCTGCAATAGCTGCGCGATGGAATGATTTTGACGACGAATATTGAATAAAGCGCCCAAGAGCACACCAACAAGCAGCAGATTAACCGCAATAATGGCGCTGCTTTCCATACTGGGCTCCCTCTTTTATTGGCCGCGGGCAAATGCTCACGTTTCTACCGGATGTGCTTTAGGCGTACACTACAGACGGCCAGCTGCGAAGCGAATGCCTAGCGCTTCAAAGTGCTAACGGGTTCACAGCCACAACAAGCAAATTGTCGGCTAGTTCACACTTTTAGAGGTATTGCACAACATGAGAGAGCAGGAGCTCTTTACAGCCACAGCCGTGGTTAAACCCGAGTGGATCGATTACAACGGTCATATGAACATGGGTTATTACCTGGTGGCCTTTGATCAGATTGCCACCGACAGCTTTTACGACCATCTGGGAATCGGGGTGGAACACAAGCAGGCGATCGGTAAATCCACCTTCAGCCTTGCCGCCAATATCGACTTTGTCGGTGAATTGATGGAAGGCGACCCCATGCGCTTTACCACGCAGTTGATCGATTTTGACCACAAGCGTCTACACTTTATGCATTGTCTCTACCATGCTGAAGACGGCTATCTGTCGGCCACCAATGAGAATCTGGGTATGTACATAGACATGAACACCCGTCGAAGCACCAGCTTCAGCGAGGAACAAATGCAGCGGTTCCAACAAGAGTTGGACCGAGGCCAGCAACATGCTCAAGATGAGCGCGTTGGCCGCACGCTGGGCATTCGAAGGAAGGCCGCGTGAAATCGATTTTCATTACTGGAGCAGCCGCCGGCATTGGTCTGGCCACCGCGCGCCGATTCGCCGGGCAAGGCTGGTTCGTCGGCCTGTACGATGTGAATCTAGACGGCCTGGATGACGCCATGGCAAGCGGTGACTTTCCGAACGCCTGCAGTGGCTACTGCAACGTCACATCACCAGACTCGGTGGCTAATGCCATGCAACTGTTCGCCGCGAGAACCGACGATCAAATGCATGTGCTGGTTAACAATGCAGGCGTGCTCAACGCCGGCCCCTTCAGCGGCATTGATATCGCAGCGCACGAGCGCATGATCGACATTAACGTAAAGGGTTTTACTCATGTCGCACAGTTGGGCTTCCCCTACCTCGAGCGAACACCGGGTGCCTGCATGGTGAATTTGTGCTCAGCCTCCAGCATTTATGGTATTCCCAACCTCGCCGTTTATAGCTCCACCAAGTTCTACGTCAATGGCCTGACCCAGGCACTGAATCTGGAATGGCGTAAACATGACATACGCGTCACCTGCGTTAAACCGCATCTGGTTGATACTCCAATGGCACATGCGGTGACAGCGGCCGCCACTCAAACTAAAGCCGTTGATCTCACGCCCGATGACATTGCCGAAGCCATCGACAAAGCAATTCATGGCAATCGAGTCGCCTATGTCGTTGGCCGTGAGGCAAAACTGTGGGCGTTCATCGATAAACTGCTTCCAGAATCTCTGCGCGCCTGGTTTACCGGCAAGCTACTCAAGGCTGATTAATCACCTATCTACGACACCCTCACAGGAAAATTCTCATGACAGGCAGACTAGCGACCAAGATCGCCCTGATCACCGGCGCGGGCTCCGGGCTCGGCGAAGCAACCGCAAGGCGGTTCGCAGAGGAAGGCGCCCATGTTGTTGTAACAGACATTAACCGGGAAGCGGTGGAGACAGTCGCCGAGTCGATACAGTCTAGCGGTGGCGGCGCCACAGCACGCTACCAGGATGTGACCGATGAGGCAGACTGGGACGCACTGATGGCTGAGATTATCGAGTCTCACCAACGCCTCGACGTCATCGTTAACAACGCTGGCATCGCTATTACCGGCACTGCAGAAGACACCAGTCTGGACGACTGGCGCAAGACGCAGGCGGTAAATCTCGACGCGGTTTTCATGGGCACGCGTGCTGCTATCAAAGTGATGAAAGGCAATGGCGGTTCCATCATCAACATTTCCTCGATCGAGGGCATCATCGGCGAGCCCCAGGCGGCGGCTTACAATGCCAGCAAAGGTGGCGTTCGAATTTTCACCAAATCCGCTGCGCAGCACTGTGCAGAGAATGACTATGGTATTCGCGTGAATTCCGTTCATCCCGGGTTTATTCTCACGCCAATGGTCGTTAACGGCATCGGCAGCATGCCGCCTGAACAAATTGAAGCTATGGAAGAGAAGCTCATGCGCGAAATTCCGCTCAAGGCGATGGGAGAACCACTGGACATCGCCAACGGCTGCCTATTTCTGGCGAGCGATGAATCTCGATACATGACAGGTTCAGAACTTGTCATCGACGGTGGGTATACCTGCCGCTAATGAAGAACGGGTTGATACTATCCGGCGGCGGCGCCCGCGCTGCCTATCAAGTCGGCGTACTCAAGGCCCTTGCCGAGATTCTTCCCGACGGCGCCTGCAATCCGTTTCCCGTTATCTGCGGCACATCTGCCGGCGCCATTAACGCGGTAACCCTGGCTGCACATGAAGGCTGCTTCAGTGAAGCAGTGAAAGAACTTGAAGGCATCTGGCTCAATTTGGAACCGGGTAATGTCTACCGTTACGGCTGGTTTGAGATGCTGCGCGGCATCGCCCGCTTCGGCGGATCACTATTAAACCGTGGTGTGGGTCTGCACCGTCCCATCGCTTTGCTCGATAACACACCCCTACGCGAGCTCATTGAGGATAAGGTGCATTTCAATCAAATCGATAGAAATATCGCCCGCGGAGATCTTCAGGCCGTCAGCGTAACGGCTATGGGCTACGCTTCGGGGCAGTCGGTGTGCTTCTTCCAGGCCAGCCCCGACATGGACGACTGGCAACGACACCGCCGTATCCGCCGCCGCACGCTATTGCATGTTGATCACCTCATGGCCTCATCAGCCATACCCACCTTGTTTCCCACCACGAAAATAGAGCACGAATACTTTGGTGATGGCGCGCTGCGGCAATTGGCTCCCATAAGCCCCGCGCTACACCTGGGAGCCGATCGTATTTTTATTATCGGCGTTAGCGGTAACCGCGACGCCAAACTGTCGCGCAAGAAACCGATGCCCGCCAAGCACTCCCCTTCTATGGCCCAGGTGATAGGCCACATGTTTAACAGTGCCTTTGTCGATAGCTTGGAGGGCGATATCGAACGGCTGGAGCGAACCAATGAGATGCTATCCCTGATACCCGAAGAGGTGCGTCAGGAAGCTGGGCTGCCCCTGCGCATCGTCTATAACCTGGTGGTCAGCCCTACCGAACCGCTAGACAAGATTGCCGGGCGCAAGATCCGCGACCTGCCGGCAAGCCTGCGATTTATCTTGCGTAATACCGGCGCCACTGCCAGCGGTGGCGGTGCTTCGGCAGCGAGCTATCTACTGTTTTCACACTCGTTTATCAGTGAGCTTATAGCGCTGGGTTACCGCGACACCATGTGGGATATCGAAAAAATAAAGCCTTTCTTTGGCTTGCAGTAAGCATTAGCTAGATTAGCGCGCGTGTGCCCGTCTCGGAATTGATGGTCACCGGGCGGTAACCCCAGCATGCCTCCACCCTGTCCTCAGTGAGAACCGCCTCGGGCGACGCACAGTGGCTGACCCGTCCGGCCTCGAGCAAACTCACTACCTGCGCATAGCGCAACGCGTGATTCAGATCATGCAGTACTGCGACGACGGCATAGCCACCATCGCTGGCCAGTTCGGACGCTAGCTGCAGTATCCGATGTTGCTACCCAAGGTCCTGGGCGGAGGTGGGCTCGTCAAGCAACAGTAAAGGGGCGTGCTGTGCCTGGCTCAGCTGCAGCAAGGCTCTGGCAAAATGGACACGTTGTTTCTCGCCGCCAGAGAGTCGCAAGTAGGGGCTCTGGGAAAATCGTGCACAATCTGTCTTCTCCATAACAAAGCGGACCGCCCGGCGCGCCTCACGCCAGCTTAAGGACAGAGGAGTGAGGCCCAGAGCTACCACTTCATCCGCGCGAAAGCCGAAATTGAGCTCGCTCGCTTGTGGCAGCACCGCGATATGTCGTGCCCGCTCTGTGGCCGACCAATGATGTAAAGGCCGACCGTGAAATTGCATATCGCCGGCGGCGGCCAGTTCCGCTGTGATTAGCTTTATCAAGGACGACTTACCGGCACCATTGCGACCCACGACCGCATGCAACTCACCAGGCAGAGCCCGCCAATGATCAAGCGATAGTTCGAATCCGCCGGGCTGCTGAAGGCGCACCTTATCGAGCACCAGCATTTCAGACTCGCCGCTTATATTGCATCAGCAATACTATAAAGAACGGTGCGCCCAGCAATGCCGTCACCAAACCTACCGGAAGCTCCGCCGGCGGTACCACGATACGTGCGACGATGTCGGCCAATAGCAGGAGCAGCCCGCCGCCCAAGGCGGATAGTGGCAGCAAGCAACGGTGGTCAGGTCCCGCAATGCTGCGCACCATATGCGGTACTACCAAACCAACAAAGCCAACAATACCAGCACAAGCGACAGCCAAGCCGACTCCCAATGCCACCAGAACCACCAGCTCTCGCTTGAGCGCTTCTACATTTATCCCCAGGTGCCGCGCCTCGGCCTCACCCAGCAGTAAGGCATTGAGGGCCCGCGCTCGCTGCTGGAAACGAGTGCCCAGCACAACCACCCCTAGCAGTGCCAACCAAACCTTCAGGCTGTCGGCGCCGGCAACCGAGCCCATTTGCCATAGCGTGAGGTCGCGCAGTCGATTGTCGTCGGCGATATACGTGACAAGGCCGATAAGACTGCCAGCCAATGCTGATATGGCGATACCCGCTAGCAGCAGCACCAGTACCGAGGTGCCGAGCGATGAACGCGCGAGGCGATAAATCAACAGACTGGTAGCCAAGCCGGCGCAGAACGCTGCGATGGGTACGGTCCACCCAATACTGGGAGCGGGAGACAGGTAGATTGCCAACACGGCGCCAACAGCGGCCCCGGCAGAAACACCAATAATGCCCGGATCTGCCAGTGGGTTGCGGAACATACCCTGCATCACTGCACCACACTGGGCGAGCATGGCGCCCACTAATACCGCAAGCAAGGTTCGGGGTAGTCGCAACTCAAGAATAATAGCCTGCTCATGCACTGCCAGGGTGCTGTGTGTGCCACCGAACAGACGGTCGCTAATACTCAGCATGCTGTCCGCCAAAGGCAGAGACATGACGCCCGCGTTCAGAGAACCCAGGCTTCCCAGCACCAGAAGAACGCCGAGGCAAACGGCGCTAGGCAACAATGGAACGCGGATCATCGACTGACCAGGCCGCTTTCGATTTTGGTTTTCACCGCGCTGGCCTCTGCGACAGCAGCCAGGCTAATACCCGCAACCAGCGCGTTCGCATCGACGGCATAAACCTGTCCTGACTGCACGGCAGTACCATACTTGAGCAGTGGTTGCTTATCGAGTATCGGTCCGATGCCCAGGTTCTGGGTGTCTGCGATCAATAACATATCGGGTGCAAGCTCCAGCAACGCCTCAGCGCTCACCGAACGATAGCTGGGATACTCAGCCAGATTGCGCGCACCCAGCAGTTCGATAAAAGCCGCCCCACCCGTATGCGCCCCCGCCATTCGCAATTTGCCGCCCTCGCCCGCCAACAGGAACACCGCCGTCAATTGCGCGCCGGGTCGCTCGTTAAGAGCACGCTCCTGCTCTCCCAAGGCGGCAAGCAATTGCCGTGACCGGTCCTGCGCATCGAGGGTACGACCCAATATTTCGATATTCTGACGAAGTCCGGACAAGGAGTGTGCGCTATCTAGCAGAAGAATCGGCACATTGGCACGCTCAAGTGTCGCTACGACATGAGGAGGACCCATGTGCTCAGAGCCAACAACTAACTGCGGCGCCTGAGCAAGCAAACCCTCAGCAGCGAGTGCTCGGTGATAGCCGAGCCGGGGAACATTTTCCAGCCCTTCCGGCAGCTGACTGGTGGAATCTACTGCCACCAGTCGTTCAACCAGGCCCAGTTCCAACAAAATTTCGGTGGCGCCCGCATCTGTGCTGATGATTCGCTCAAGCCGCCCCTCTCCCGCCGCGGCTGCAGACGAAGCCAGCAATATTGTAATTAGCGCTTGACTGAGAATCAGCGCACAAATGGCGCACCGTGCTGCGATGAACGGGTAGATGGCAGGCATGAATGGATCTCGCTGAATTGAATGTGCCCCAGTGTATCCCCAACAAATACAAATCGCAATGCGAATCATTATCATTTACATTTGCATACAACACTGTTACGTTGCCTGCCATTGAGTTAGCACGACGCCTGGCGCCGGCAATCCTCTAACCACTTGATTACCCATTCGGAGAGCAACATGCAGCACATTGGCAGCCGCCCCACCCTGTTAGCCATGTCGATTACAGCGATATTGGGCACTAGTAGCTCGATAGCACAAGAACGCACTAATACAGAAGCTTTGGAGACCGTGGTCGTTACCGCGACGCGAATCGAGCAACACCTTGGCGACATCGCGCGCAGCATCGCCGTCGTAGACAAAATGGAACTGGAGTCCATTCAGCCGCAATCGGTCGCTCAGGCCCTCTCCTATCAGCCCAATATTTCCGTTGCGGGAGGCCCCCGCGCTTACAACCAGACGGTCAACATTCGCGGCCTGCAGGGTAATAAGATCCTGCAAACCATAGATGGCAGCCGTCAGGACTTCGAATCAGGGCATCGACCCAGCTACTTTCTGGATCCGGAACTCCTCGAGAGCGTTGAAGCCATGCGCGGGCCCGCCAGCAGTCTCTGGGGTTCAGGTGCACTGGGCGGCGTGGTAGCTCAAAACACGATTAGCGCAGATTCCATCCTTGAGGAGTCTGAGCAACTGGGTGGCTTCGTCAAAACCGGATACAACGACAACAACGAGCAATCAACCACAACCGTTGCCATAGTAGGTCGCACAGGGCCAACGGACTGGTTAATCAGCGGCTACTACCGCGACAGCGATGACATCGAGCTGGGTAATGGTGAGGATCTGCAAGGTTCAGGCACCGAAGATAAAGGCGCACTGGCCAAGCTCAATTGGGAACTCGCGCACGGCCATCAACTCGGGTTCAACCTACGCGCGGCGGAAACAGAGGGCAATATACCCACCAATGGCTCAGCACCGCTGGGCGAGACAAGCAACTGGCTCATCGCACGCGACCAAACCACCACTAATGCGAGCATACGCTACGAATTGGACACTTCGGAGCGGATGAACGGCGAGGTATTGGCCTACTGGAACAGCGTGGATATGGATGAGCAACGACTCGAGGATGGACGCGCGGATCAAACCGAATTAGACACTTTTGGACTGAGTGTGAACAACGTGAGCGCCCTCGGTGACATTACCCTACTCTATGGCGCAGATGCCTATCGCGAAGAATTCAATGCCGACCGAAGTGGCGCCGATCGCCCGGTACCCCCGGAAGCACAGAGCGACTTCTGGAGTGTATATACGCAGGCAGTCATACCTGTCAGCGAGGACTGGCGCCTTGAACTGGGCTTGCGCTACGACGACTTCAGTACTGAAGCGGACAACATCAGCGAGCAGCGCAGCGACGATGATATTTCTACCTCTGCCGCAGCCATCTGGAGCGCCACCGAGTGGGCAACCCTGGCACTGCGCTACGACGAAGCTTTTCGCGCGCCCGGCGCTGAGGAGCTCTACAGCACCGGTACGCACTTCTGTCTGTGGCCAGGGTTCTGCAATGGCTTTCAGCCCAATCCCGACCTGGATCCTGAAAAGGCAGCCAACATCGAACTCTTGGCGCAGTTCCAGTTCGAGAATGTGGCTGGTGCTGACGCACTTCGACTCCAAGCCTCCATATTCCGAAACGAGGTTGACGACTTCATCGAGCAGATTGTCGACGGCCCCCATTTCTTCCCGGTACAAGACGCGGGCTTTACCACTTGGGTAAATGTCGATGAAGCCACGCTGGAGGGCTTTGAGCTGGAGGGCAGCTACCAGCGCGGCGGCACGGCACTGAAAATGTCCTATGGCCAAACTCGAGGAGAGGACGACAACAGTAAAGATGATCTAACTAACATCCCCGCTGACAGCTTCATCGCAGACTTGAGTCACGCGTTTTTCAGCCACCAGTTTGTCGCCGGTATTCGATTTACCCATGCCGATGACCAGAATCGCACGGATTACCCTGAGAACGAGAATGGCACCAGCTACGACAGCTATAACATCGTCGATCTCTACGCCAGTTGGCAACCGGCCGCCTTAGAAGGCCTGAAGATCGATCTGAATATCAATAATCTGGACGACGAGTATTACAGCCGAGCTTGGGAAGAACTGCCCGAAGCCGGGCGCGAAATCATCCTGTCAGCGAAATACAGTTTCTAATGCCAGAGGTGACAGCATTAAGAAATTCACTAGCCGCCGATCAGGTGCTTCCCCTACTTGAGACACTCGCGGACTGGGGCAATCTGACCACCATCGTACTGCATGCCGGCTCGGTCTTCGAGTTCAAAGGCCCCTTCCCCCGCGGCAGTGTCACTGAAGGTTTTTACAACCTGGACGGCCCCACCCCCGGATTTCACGGGCACCTGAACCTAAAGACGATTTCCCGAGTGAGCTTTCAAGACAAGCCACACCGTGGCCGAGAGAGCTACGCCTTTGTGTTTGAGAGCACGTCTGGAGAGACGGTATTCAAGGTGTTCCTCGGACGCGATGACAACGGAGATCTTCTGCCTACCCAGGTAGAAAAATTTGCCCGTATCAGACAACAACTACACATCGATTAGGAGAGTAATCCACATGAAAAACAAGGCGATGGAAACACGCTTGAGCCAGGAAGTACTGGATTTTATTCACAGCCGTATGAGCTTGCAGTTGTCGAGCCTGAAGACCGACGGCACCCCCTACGCATCTTATGCGCCCTTTGCCATTGGCAATGAGTGCCTCTATGTCCTATTGAGCGAAATCGCGGTACACGCCATTAATCTGCAATCTAATCCAACCGCATCTGTGTTAATCATTGAAGATGAAGACACAGCGGCAGAACTGTTTGCCCGCATCCGAGTAAATTTCAATGTCGAGGCAGAATTCCTTGATTATGGAACCTCGGACTTCGAAGAGGGTCTCGAGAAACTGGTAGAACGCCATGGCGAACGGTCAAAGAACCTCAGTGAGCTGAGCGATTTCAAGATGTTTAGACTTCAGCCCACCGGTGGACGCTACGTAAAAGGTTTTGGTAAGGCCTACAATCTGGCGGGCAATTCCCTCGCCGGCGAAATTCTCACCCATATGCAAGACGGCCATAAGTCACGCTCTGCTGCATAGCGCTGCACTTAGACCAAACCTGACCACTGCAAAGCAGCTAACCCCAGGGTTAGCGTTGCACTGGAAAGCAGCGTCGTGATCACCACGATGTTCGCCGCCAGCGGACCGTTCCCGCCGGCGGCAGCCACCATAATGTAGCTGGCCGCGGCTGCCGGTGATGCCAGCAACAGGAACACCACCGCCAGCTCAGGGCCGTGTACACCCATGGCGATACACACGGCGACACCGATTGCCGGGCCAATCATTAAACGCCACAGGGTTGAATCTACGGTAATACCACGCGATTTACGCAGGCTACGTAAATCCATGCTCGCACCTATGAGTACCAGCGAGAGCGGGATCACTACCCCGGCAAATACCTTACCGGCTTGGCGCAACTGGAACGAGAGTTCGATTCCGGCCAGCGATAAGCCGACACCGACACCTATCCCGATAATAAGTGGATTGGTTAGGATGCTCCTCATCACTGCCACGGGAGCCAGGCTTTTTCCAAACCCGATACCCAAAACGGGTACGGCGATAAGGTTGTACAGAATGGTCATCACTGCAACCGGTAACGCCGCCAGAGCGAGCCCATCCTCGCCATAGGCCTGAGCGGCCAGCGCAATACCTATCACTCCCAGATTGGACCGATAAGCCGCCTGCACGAATACGGCACCATCAGCAAGCCCCATACCTCTGAGCTTCGCATAGACAAGCGATAGCAGCGTTACCACCAGCGTCGCAACAATGCCCGCTATGAGATAGGTCGCGCTGCCGATCAACCAGTAATCCACTTGAATGGCGCCGAAGAACAGCACCACCGGCAGACCGAGACGAAACAGTGCCTCCGAACCGAGGCGGTTGAGTTCGTCAGAGAGCAAACCCAGTCGACCTAACACAAGGCCAAGCAGGACCCAGAGAAATATTGGCCCCGTCACTGACAGGGCAAAACCAAACAGCGCTATGACGCGTTTTCCTTCAGCGCCGCTGCCAGGTTTTCGACGAGTGCGTCAATTTCAGCGTTCTCTGTGATAAAGGGTAGACCCAGTTGAACGGTGTCCGCACCGTAACGCACGTAAAAGCCTTTCTCCCACATACGCATGGCTATCTCAAAGGGTCGCCGCGCGGGCTCTCCCGGATAGGCCTCTAACTGCAGAGCGCCGGCAAAGCCATAATTGCGAATATCCGTGACATGCGCCGCGCCCTTTAGACTATGCAATTGCTCCTCAAAGTACGGCGCCTTCTCAGCAACACGCTGTGGAAGCTGTTCCTGCTCGAGCAGGTCAAACGCGGCGAGTCCCGCGGCACAGGCAACAGGATGTGCGGAATAGGTATAACCGTGCGGAAACTCGAGCATGTAGTCTGGGCCGCCCTGCTCCATAAAGGTCTGGTATATCTCATCGCGTGCGATCACCGCACCCATGGGCACTGCGCCATTCGTCATTTGCTTGGCAATATTCATAATGTCCGGGGCAACTCCAAATGCCTCGGCCCCCGTAATCGCCGCGCAGCGTCCGAACGCGGTAATCACCTCGTCGAATATCAACAAAATGTCATGCGCATCACAGATCTCGCGCAGGCGATTCAGATAACCCACCGGCGGTGGAATCACTCCGGCCGAACCTGCCATGGGCTCGACAATCACTGCCGCGATATTTGAGGCGTCGTGCAAGGCAATCAACTCGAACAATTCATCCGCCAGTTGCGCACCTTCCTGCGGCTGGCCACGGGTGAACGCGTTGCCAGGCAAAATTGTATGTGACAGATGATCGGCATCGACCGCAGTACCAAACAATTTCCGGTTCGCGCCAATACCGCCCACCGAAATGCCGCCGAAATTAACGCCATGATAGCCGCGCGCACGCCCGATGAGTTTGGTCTTCGTGGGCTGGCCCTTGAGGCGCCAATAGGCCCGGGCCATTTTCAGCGATGTATCCGCAGACTCTGATCCGGAGCCCGTGAAGAACACGTAATCCAGCCCCTCTGGTGTCAGCGTCTTGATCTTATTCGCCAGTTGAAACGACAGTGGATGGCCGTATTGAAAACCCGGAGAGTAGTCCAGTGTCTGCAACTGCCGATGCACCGCGTCGGCGATTTCCTGACGATTGTGTCCTGCGCCGCAGCACCACAGTCCAGACAGACCATCAAAGATTTTCCGCCCCTGCTGATCGTAGTAGTAGGCACCTTCGGCACCCACAATAATTCGCGGGTCATCCTTGAACTGCCGGTTGCCGGTATACGGCATCCAGTGCGCTTCTAGTTCTTCGCGCGTGAGCACGGCCTTTTCCAGATTCTGTGACATGAGGTTTCCCTTGCAAACCAAAGACTTGCGATAAGCTGCCGAATTCTACTGCCAAAGCTTGCGGTCACAAAATACCGAAGTACCGGTAGTGCTTTTAAGTGCTGCCGCGTATGCCGGTAATGCACAAGCGGTTATACTTAAGGGCTTGATAACAGGAGACTTTATGTCGACAAGCGAGCCAAACAAAATTCATGTCAATAAGCCCCTGGTCGTACTTCATGGCGACGAGATGGCGCAGATCGCGTTCGAAATGATCCTAGAGCAATTTGTCAGCAAACGTCTGGATATCGACCTTATTGAGATTGATCTGTCTGCTGAGCAGCGCCTGGTCAGCAATGGCGAAGTGGTGCGCGAGGCGATCGAAGCACTAAAACAGTATGGTGTGGGTATTAAGAACGCTGGCATGACAGTGAATCGCGAGCAGTTGGATGCACTGCTCGCCAAACACGCTAGCGTGAATGAGGACGATCTCGACAAGCTCGCAACCAAATCGCCCAACGGTGCCATTCGCAAGGGTATTGGCGGCAATATTACGCGGGAAGACATTCAGTTTCGCAATATTCAGAACCCTCCTCCGCAATGGGTTGGGCGCGACATCGACGTGTTCACCATGGAGGACGGCGGCAATAAAGACAGCTTTAACACGCTCTCCCCTGCCACCGGTATTGCGAAGCTGGTCTTTGTCGGCAGCAGCGGCGACCCCGAAGAGTGGCATCGCCGCGCGTTGCGTCGCGGTGACCCCTGGTTGTTAGCAAGCAACGATATCGAGGATGTGAAAGCCTGGGCACACGCGTTCTTCCAGCGGGCCCTGGAGCAAGGTCGTGACGCCTATCTCGGCCTCAAGGACACGGTCATACCCGGTTACGACGGCGTGATGCGGGAGGCCATCGAGACCATTTATGAGACGGAGTACAAAGACAAGATCGCAGCGGCAGGACTGTCTTACCACTACGAACTGATCGACGCCCAGGCGGCTCGCATAGTCTCCAACCCACCGGAGAAAGCGCTCTGGGGCGTGCCGGATAACAGCACCGGCAGACGTCTTTACAAGCTGGTCGAAACTCTAAAGCAATACGGCATACCCGATCGCAAGTTTCACGTCTCGATCTCGCGCATGAGTGCGGGCGGTGGCGATCAATATGGCAGCTTTAATCGCGCCGCCCCTGAGGATGGGATCATCAAGATCATTCTCGATGGTGAGGAAAAGCACGCGCGCGAAGTCCGCGCTGGCGACCCCATCCTATTCATGTCCAACGACCGCCAGGCGATCAAAGACTGGGTCTACCAGGTGTTCCGTGACGCTTCGATCAAAGGCAAGGAAGTTTACTTTGGCTTGAAGCGCGAATACTTTGAGTATGACGACGTATTCAGCACTGTGATTAACGATGTGCGTAACGAACTCGTGGCCAACCATACCGAGCCGCCCTCTTTCATGATCATGCGCCCCTCCAGTCAGCTCATCAAGATGATTACCGACCCACCGCGCAACGCACTGTATCCAGCGCAGAATCTTGACGGTGACATATTTTCCGACATTTCTGCAGCACTCGGCGGCAGCCTCGCCACAGCGAGCTCCATCATTGAGAGCAAAGATGGCACGATGTTGTTTGAGGCACCGCATGGCACTGCCCACGACCTGTACCTGAAGTATCTGGACACTGACGGCAAAGAGGCCCACTTCAATAGCTCGGCATTGATTTTCGCGCTGGCGAACGCACTGGAAACCGTAGCGAATCGAGAAGACAACGACGCATTGCTCGATTATTCCCACCAGCTAAAGCAGGCGCTGATTGAGACGGTAGCCCAGGGTATCGTGACGGGTGATGTGCGCGGAAAAACCAATGATCCTGAAGGCGAAACTCTGGTTGATATGCAGGGCTTCCTCGACGCGGTCGAGAATAATCTGGGACCCTTATGATCGAGCGAATCCGTGAAATTGCCCAGGCTATGGCTGACGAGCCGGGCGCTTTATTGCCGATTCTTCATGCCATCCAGGACGAATTTGGTTATGTGCCAGATAGTGCAGTCCCAAATATAGCAAGCGCTCTCAATCAATCGAGGGCTGAAGTGCATGGGGTCATTTCCTTCTACCACATGATTCGCACCTCCCCGCCGGGCAATCGCACTGTGTACATCTGTCGCGCGGAATCCTGTCAGGCTAGCGGTGGTCTTTCACTGGAGCAACACGCCCGCGAACGCCTGGGTATCGACTATCACCAGACCACCGCCGATGGAGAGGTCAGCCTCGAGCCAGTCTACTGCCTGGGTAATTGCACATGCTCGCCCAGCGTGATGATTGATGATCGGCTCTATAGCCACGTCACGCCCGACCGACTCGATGAATTGTTGAACACATGAGTACCCGAGTGTTCGTCCCCGCCGATTCTACCGCCCGTTCACTGGGCGCGGACGAAGTGGCTGCCGCGATCAATCAGTTGGAGTTGGATATTGAGCTGGTACGCAATGGTTCCCGTGGGCTGTATTGGCTCGAACCGCTTGTGGAAATCGAAACAGCTGATGGCCGAATCGGCTTCGGGCAGTTGGATGCGGAATCCGTTTCCGATCTTTTCGCATCCGGCATACCCGATGCAAACCACCCCGACTGCCTGGGACCGGTAGAAGCATTGCCCTACCTGGCCAGCCAGCAACGGCTCACCTGCGCTCGGGTAGGTCTGGACGATCCACTGTCGTTGGATGCCTATCGCAACATGGGCGGACTGAAAGGCTTGCAGCAGGCGCGCGACATGAACAGTCAGGCCATTGTGGACCAGGTGAAGCAGGCAGGGCTGCGCGGTCGAGGCGGCGCCGCCTTCCCTACCGGCATTAAGTGGCAGACGGTGCTCGATGCCGGTGCCCAGGGCGAACAGAAGTACATCGTCTGCAACGCCGACGAAGGCGATTCCGGGACCTTCGTAGACCGCATGATCATGGAGAGCGATCCTTTCGTATTGCTTGAGGGCATGCTGATCGCGGGCTTGGCAGTGGGTGCGGACCGCGGTTTCATTTACTGTCGAGCCGAGTATCCACAAGCCATTGCCACCCTGGAAAAGGCGCGCGACCTAATGCGCTCCGCCGATGAACTCGGGGGATTCGATATACAGGTACGCAAAGCCGCCGGCGCCTATATATGCGGCGAGGAAACGTCACTGCTGGAAAGCCTGGAGGGCAAACGCGGCATGGTGCGCTATCGCCCGCCCCTCCCCGCCGTCGCAGGACTGTTTGGCAAGCCCACCGTGGTGAATAATGTTGTCAGCCTGGCCTCCATACCCACCATTCTCGCACAGGGCGCCGAACACTATGCCGCGCAGGGTAGCGGCCGTTCCCTTGGCACCCTCACAGTCCAACTCGCCGGCAATATCCAGCGCGGCGGCCTGGTAGAAGTGCCCTTTGGCATCAGCCTGCGCGAGTTACTTGAGCGCTTTGGCGGCGGCACTCGCAGCGGAAAGCCCATCAAGGCCGTTCAGGCCGGCGGCCCGCTCGGTGCTTACATCCATCCCGATCAATTCGACACCCCGCTCGATTACGAATCTTTCAAAGCCATAGGCGCAATGATCGGCCATGGTGGGCTAGTGGTTTTTGACAGCGATGCAGATCTTGGACATATGGCACGATTTGCAATGGAGTTTTGCGCCGAAGAATCCTGCGGGAAATGCACACCCTGCCGCATAGGCTCTGTGCGCGGCGTCGAGGTGATCGACAAAATTCGCGACCCGCAGCAACTGGAGAAGCGCAATAAAAAACGGGAATTGCTGCGGGATCTATGCCAGACCATGATCGATGGGTCACTGTGTGCGCTCGGGGGCATGGCGCCCTTCCCCGTACTCAGCATCATGGATAATTTCGGGGAGGAGCTCTAATGGAAAACTTCTATCGCGTGGGCGCAGAGCAAGACTACGGCACACCCGCTTCGCCCGATACCGCAACGGTCAACCTGACTATCGACGGCCAGTCGATAGAGGTACCCGAGGGCACCAGTGTTATGCGCGCGGCCGCCCTGGCGGGCACCGCCATTCCCAAGTTGTGTGCCACCGAAGACTTGCAGGCATTCGGTTCTTGCAGAATGTGTCTAGTCGAAATCGAAGGGCGCCCGGGCTATCCCGCATCCTGTACCAATCTGGTCGAAAGTGACATGCGCGTCACCACGCAATCGGATCGACTCGCCAAGTTGCGCCGCAACGTCATGGAACTGTATATCTCTGACCACCCCTTAGATTGCCTGACCTGCTCGGCTAACGGGGACTACGAGCTCCAGGACATGGCGGGACAAGTGGGACTGCGTGAGGTGCGCTATGGCTTTGAGGGGGAGAACCACCTCGATCTTCCCACCGATGAGACCGCACCCTACTTCGCTTTCGATGCATCAAAATGCATCGTCTGCTCCCGCTGCGTCCGCGCCTGCGAAGAACAACAGGGCACCTTTGCACTGACTGTACAGGGGCGCGGCTTTGACTCAAAGATTGTCGCCAGTCAGGCAGATGACTTTATCGACTCCGAGTGCGTTTCCTGCGGCGCTTGCGTCAAAGCGTGCCCCACCGCGACTCTGATGGAGAAGTCGGTGATCGAACACGGACAACCGGACTCCGCCGTTATCACCACCTGCGCCTACTGCGGGGTGGGCTGCTCATTCAGGGCAGAAGTCCAGGGCAATTCCGTGGTTCGCATGGTTCCCGACCGAGACGGCAAGGCCAACCACGGCCACTCCTGCGTCAAGGGCCGCTTCGCTTTCGGCTACGCGACACATCCCGATCGCATCACCACACCGATGATTCGCGAATCCATCCACGAGCCCTGGCGTTCGGTGAGTTGGGATGAGGCAATACGCTACGCGGCATCGCGCTTTCAGGCGATTCAGCAGACCTATGGCCGAAAATCGATTGGCGGCATCACCTCATCACGCTGCACCAATGAAGAGGTCTACGTGGTGCAAAAGTTTATTCGCGCAGCCATGGGCAACAATAATGTCGACACCTGCGCAAGGGTGTGCCACAGCCCTACTGGGTATGGCTTAAAAACTACCCTGGGCGAGTCTGCAGGCACACAAACCTTCGATTCCGTTATGGATAGCGACGTGATCATGGTCATCGGCGCCAATCCCACCGAAGCTCACCCCGTATTTGGTTCACAGATGAAGCGTCGTCTGCGCCAGGGCGCCGGCTTAATCGTCATCGACCCCCGCGCCATCGACTTAGTTAAATCACCCCACATCAAAGCGGATCAGCATCTGCAGTTACGCCCGGGTACCAACGTCGCTGTGATCAACGCGCTGGCACATACCGTGATCACTGAAGGTCTCGAAGATTCTGATTTTATCGCCGCGCGCTGTGAAGACGAAGCGTATCAAGAGTGGCGAACCTTTATCAGCGAGGAGTGCAATTCACCGGAAGCACTGCAAGAGTCGACGGGCGTGCCTGCTGAGGATATTCGCGCCGCCGCTCGCCTCTACGCAGGCGCAGGCAACGCAGCTATTTACTACGGCCTGGGAGTCACCGAGCACAGTCAGGGATCGACAATGGTGATGGGAATAGCCAACCTCGCCATGGCAACAGGCAATCTTGGGCGTTCCGGCGTCGGCGTGAACCCCCTGCGCGGACAGAACAATGTGCAGGGTAGCTGCGACATGGGAAGCTTCCCACACGAGCTGCCTGGTTACCGGCACTTGTCCGATGCTGCCACCCGCAGCCTGTTCGAACAGGAATGGCAGATCAACATCGACCCGGAACCGGGTTATCGAATACCCAATATGTTCGACGCCGCAGTAGCCGGAGAATTTAAGGGCTGTTACATCCAGGGCGAGGACATGGCACAAAGCGATCCGGATACACAGCACGTGCACGCTGCCTTGTCGGCAATGGAGTGCGTGGTTGTGCAGGACCTGTTTCTCAACGAGACCGCCAAGTTTGCTCACGTATTCTTACCCGGGTCGTCCTTCCTGGAGAAAGATGGCACCTTTACCAACGCAGAACGTCGTATTTCACGCGTGCGCAAGGTGATGGAGCCTTTGAGTGGCATGGGCGAATGGGAGGCCACCGCAGCGCTATCTGCTGCGATGGGCTACCAGATGCACTACCAACACCCTTCAGAGATCATGGACGAAATAGCACGGCTGACGCCCACCTTCCACGGTGTGAGCTATGCCAAGTTGGATGAAGAGGGTTCCATCCAATGGCCTTGCAACGAGACTCATCCCGAGGGGACACCCTTCATGCATGTCGACGAGTTTGTACGCGGCAAGGGCTTCTTTGCACCCACCCCCTTTGTGCCCACGGACGAGCGCAGCAATAGCAAGTTTCCGCTACTACTGACGACAGGAAGAATTTTGTCGCAGTACAATGTTGGAGCACAGACCCGTCGCACCTCCAACATGAGTTTTCATGATGAGGACCGCCTTGAGATCCATCCCAGCGATGCGGAAACACGCGGCATTGAAAACGGCTGTTGGGTGGGCATTAAGAGCCGCGCCGGCGAAACCGTTTTGCGTGCTGTGGTCACCACGCGAGTACAGCCCGGTGTGCTCTACACGACCTTTCATCATCCCGAATCCGGTGCCAACGTGGTTACCACTGACAACTCAGACTGGGCAACGAATTGTCCCGAATATAAAGTTACCGCTGTACAGGCCTATCCGGTCTCGGCGCCGGGCAACTGGCAACTGGCAACTGGCAACAACTCTATCGTGAAAACAATGCTGAGCAACACAGTTTGCTGGCCAAGGCGCAAGACGAGGCCAACCCTGCATGACAGTCGATGCCCAGAAGCTGTTGCGCATGGCCGAGCAGATCACCGATAACATGAATTACACCGCCGACAGCGCAGTGGTGGCAATCAAAGTCGCCGACCACCTGCGTCGCTTTTGGGATCCTCGCATGCAAACGGCCCTGCGAGAGTTTGCGAGTGAGCATCCCGACGAGCTTTCGCCGCTACTGCGATTGGCTGTTGCCGAATTGCACTGACTCAGAGCCAGCGCAGCTTCACCAGCAGCAAGGCACCCAGCGAAAGAATGACCTCTTGCATGATTTGCAGGCTGCGCGTGATAACGGCCAGCGATTGCAACTGCTCTGCCGGATATTGGTTGGCGATGCCTCCGAGAAGCAAGAAGACTCCCTCTCTCACACCCATCCCCGCTGGCACTACCACGCTGATTACGCCGGCAATCCACCCCAGGCAGTGATAGGTGGCCAGCGTGATTAAGTCTGCGACGGGCATGTCGTAGAAGGCCGCCACCATCGTGGCAGCCGTGGCAATGTATAAGGCGAACTGCATGAGACAGTTCAGCAGTATGCGCCCCGCGCCGTAGGCGGTTGGCTGTAACTCCTGCAGCAGCGCTTCAGGGATATATCGCTTCGCGGTGTCTGGCAAACGATGTACAAATTGAAAACCGTCCAGCACATAGATCGAGAAAACACTTATTGGTAGCAGTAGCAGCAACCATGCCGGCGACAAGGAAGGTACCAACAGTGACAAAAGTGCAACCGAGAGCAGTGGGAAGCTGGCCGCCAGGAAGAGCATCATACGCACGTTGGCGAAAACTACCTTGCGAACCGCATTTTCCGACTGCACCAGTGAAGCCTGCATGGCAAACCACCAAACAACACAGGGAACATACTTAGTCATCTGCGACAGATAAAACATACGCCCTGTTCCACGCAGACCGATGTCCACACCGGCAGCAAGGAAAAGCTCGTGCAGCAACTTGCAGACCAGAAACGTATGGACCAGAAACGCGAGCGTTGATACGGCGATCCACCCCCACTGGACGCCGTGCAGCAGAAGGTTGAGTTGTGGCCAGGCAGACTGCAGAAGATACGCCACGTAGCCCAGCCCTAGCAGGTAGCAGGCATAACTGACCAGCTTACGACTCGGGGTCATTGGGTAGCAGCGACGCCTGTTGGCGCTGACTGCTGTAACTCCTCTGACAACTGCTGAGAAATTGCACCGGGTGAGCCTGTGTTACGTGCGAGCAGGTAGTAGGCCACTGGTACATCAAACAAGGTGATCAGGCTCGCGGTTGCAACACCGCACATCACCACGACTCCAATGACCATGCGACTCTCATGACCAGGCCCGGCCGAGACGATCAGCGGCACCGCGCCCATAATCGTGGTAAATCCCGTCATGGCGATAGGGCGCAATCGAAACATAGCGCCATCGAGAATCGAGTCGCGAAACTCGCGCCCGGAGTCACGTAACTGATTGATAAATTCCACAATCAGAATGCCGTTCTTGGTCGCCAGCCCGACTAGCATGATAAGCCCGACCTGACTAAAGATATTGAGGGTCTGATCGAAGAGGTAGAGACCACCGAGGCCACCAATCAGCGCCAGCGGAACAGTGAGCATAATAATAAAGGGATGCACAAAGGACTCGAACTGCGCCGCCATCACCAGGTACACAACCAGTAGTGCCAATGCAAAGGTAAACAGCGCCGATCGACCCGCGTTCTTGTAGTCGAGCGATTCTCCCTTAAAGTCATAGCTGGCTTCGGCGGGCAATTCCGCGCGTACCCAGTCTTCCAGCCATTCAAGCGCGTCGCCCACGGCCACGCCTTCGGCGAGACTCGAGCTGAGCGTAATCGCACGCACGCGGTTGTAGCGGCGCAGATTACCTGAATCCGCTACTTCGCTAAAACTGACCAGGTTTGATAGCGGAATCAACTCGCCACTACCGGCGGAGCGCACATAGATATCCTGCAGGTCGGTCAAGGTGCGCTGGCTGGCATGTTCGCCTTCCAGGATGACATCGTACTCTTTGCCACCCAGAATAAAGGTGGTAACGCGACGGCCGCCCATCAAGGTCTCCAGGGTGCGGCTGATATCCAGTAGACGAACCCCCATATCCCCCGCCCGGTCACGGTCAACCGACAGGCGCAGTTGTGGCTTGGTCGGTTTGAAGTCGACATCGGCCGCAAGGAACATGGGATTATCGTCTACCGCACGCTGCAGCAATTCTTGCCATTCAGCCAGTTGTTCGTAGGAGTCACCGCCCAGTACAAACTGTACTGGTTGCTCAGAGCCACCACCGAGTGCCCGCGAGGAACGCAGAAAAACCCTGACGCCAGCAATATCAGCAACCCGCTCTCTGGCGTCCGCTAGAATTTCTTCCGTTGGCCGTCGGCCGCTGTCCCAATCGGTCAGCACGAGCATCGCAAAGGCTGAGTTAAAGGCCTCGCCGCCACCCCAGGAGGGTGCACGGATAATCAATCGATGCACATCGCCACCATCCACCAGTGGCAGCAACAAGGCTTCAATCTCTTCCAGATGGCGAACCGTGTAATCGTAAGACGAACCTTCCGGTGCTGTCACCGACATCCATACCATGCCCCGATCTTCTTTGGGTGCATATTCCTGCGGAACGTTTAGAAATAGCCAGCCACTCAGACCAATACTCGCCAATATCACTGTCATCGTGATTGCTGGGTAATGCAGTATTCGTTCAAGTAGATCGCGATAATGGCGCTCCATCCAGGCAGTCACCGAGCCCACCGCGTCGGCCAGGGGATTGTGGACAGTATCCGGTCGCAGCAACGACGAACAAATTACCGGTGCCAGACTGAGTGCCACCACAGTCGAGAAACACACAGCGACGGCCATCGCCACGGCGAATTCACTGAACAAACGGCCGACATCACCCTCGAGGAACGTAATCGGTACGAATACCGCCACCAGCACCAGTGTGGTGGCCAGTACCGCGAATCCGACCTGTCGGCTACCTTTGTAGGCCGCCATCAAGGGGCTTTCACCCTTCGCCAGGCGGCGATGGATATTCTCCAGTACAACAATCCTGTCGTCGACCACCAAGCCAATTGACAGCACCAGAGCCAGCAAGGTCAGCAGGTTAATGCTGTAACCGAAGGCATAGAGCAAGGTAAAACTGGCTATGAGCGAAATGGGCACTGTGGCCGCTGGCACCAACACGCTGCGCGGATCACCCAAAAACAGGAATATCACCAACACGACTAGCGCGGCTGCAATGATGAGAGTGCGGTACACCTCCTTGATCGCAGCCTCCACATAGATGGATTTATCGTAGCTGCCGATCAACACCATGCCATCCGGCAGCTGACTGTTGACCCGGTCGATTTCCTGGTTAACCGCACGGCTCACCGACAGGGCGTTGGCAGTGCTCTGCTTCACCATACCCAGCCCGACGCTGGATTCACCATTGCCGCGATAAAGACTCCGTCGCTCGCTGGTCTCCAGTTCCACCCGGGCGACATCGGACAATCGCACCAAATAACCATCAGTGCCGCGGCGGATCACCAGGTCTCTGAATTCTTCTGCAGAGGTATAGGCCCGTTCCACACGAATCATAAAATCGCGTTCCAGCGACTTAAGAGAGCCCGCGGGAAGCTCGATGTTTTGTTCTCGGACCGCATTCTCAATGTCGGTGACGGTAAGACCCCGTGCCACTAGCGCGTCGCGGTCCAGCCAGATGCGCATGGAATACACCTGCTCACCTGAGATTCGAACGCGAGAGACCCCGTCGAGTGCCGAAAACCGGTCTACCAGGTAGCGACGGGCATAGTCTGTGACTTCCAGCGCATCCATGCCCGGTGTGACGAAGTGCACCCAGTAGATCACCGTATCGTCATCGGCCGCTTTCAAGACTTCCGGCGGATCCGCCTCCTCCGGCAGCGCGCTAAGCACCCTGGAAACACGATCCCTAATGTCATTGGCCGCATTGTCGATGTCGCGCCCGAGCTCAAACTCAACGCCAATGGACGAGCGCCCATCCTGACTAACCGAGGTAATACTCTTGAGACCCTCTACCCCGGCAATACGCCCCTCGATGATCTCAGTGATCTTGTTCTCAACCACCGCGGCGGTGGCACCCGGATAGTCGGTTTGAATGCTCACTACCGCCGGCTCAATATCCGGATATTCGCGCAACGGCAGCCGGTCAAACGCGAGCACACCGAAGGCTACCAACAGGGCGCTGATTACCGTTGCCAGGACGGGACGTTTAACTGAGGTATCTGAAAGCCACATATCAATCGTCTACGAAACGAATCGGTGCCACCTCTCCGCGCAAGCGGGTGATGCCGTCGCGCACAACACTATCGCCGGGCGCCAATCCGGAGAGCACCTCTACCCATCCTGGTCGCCGATCCCCCAGCTCGACCTCGACGCGGCGCGCGGTATCGCCCTCTATCTTCCAGACAAAATGTGCTGCCGCTCGCGACAACAAACTTTCCTCTGGCACCAACAGCGCACTGCGGGAGTCGCCCAGCACAATCACCTGCATTAAAAGCCCTGGCTTCAGCAGTCCGTCTGCGTTGTCAAAACTGGCGCGCGCGGTGATGGAGCGATTCACCGGATCAATGCGGGAATCCACTGCGGTGAGCGTGCCACTGAATGCTTCAACGTAAGCCCCCGTGGTCGCCTCAATGGACTGACCCGCCTGGAGAAAACGAAGGAAGCGAGAGGGTACGGTGAAATCGAGACGCATCCGAGACACATCATCAAGCGTGGTAATCGTCTCTCCAGGCGCCACCAGGGCGCCGGGACTGACCTGCCGCAAACCCAGCACACCCGAGAACGGTGCAGTAATATTTCGATTTTCAATCCGCGCCCGTTCCTGCTCTATTCGGTTGCGGGCGATCGCCGCCAGCGTGCGGCGCTGATCCAATTCCGTTTGCGCGACCTGATTACTACGAGCCAGGTTCTCCAGGCGCTCCACCTCTCGTTCTTGCTCCAATAGAACTTCTTCCTGCTGACGCAAGACAGCCTGTTCCTCGTCCTGTTGCAGAGTCACCAGCAAGTCACCCTGGCTTACCTGCTGTCCGTCCTCAAAATGCAAATGCGTAATGATCTCCGACACACTGGAGGTAATCACTACCGACTCCCATGCGCGCAGGGTGCCCAATGCATTTACCCGACTCTGAAATTGCTGGGCTTGAAGTTCAAAGCGTGTCACTGGAGCGGCGGAAGGACCTCGGCGCTGCGACTCGACTGATTCTGCGCTATCGCCTGAGAGCCATAACCACGACCCTCCGGCAATCGCTGCCAGCAAGGCCAGTAGCAGAACATTACGCATCCGTGGGTTCCTGCACCGAAATATCCATTCCTACAACTCTGTTGCCTCCCTCTGATCGCGCCTTGGCCAGGGCGGCCTCGGCGGTTTCAACCAGATCGACCACACCCGCCAACGAGCGTCCCTGGGCGCTACTAACACCAACACTTACGTTCAATAACACGGTCCGGTTTTGATCCACGGGAATATCCAGCGTTTCGATCAGAGTGCGAAACTTTTCACCCACCTTGGCGGCACCCGCGATGTCGGTATCACCCATGACAATACAGAGGTGCTGCGCCCCCCACCGACCGAGCGAGTCGGTTGAGCGGCGCATGCAGTAGCGCAAGCCTTCCGCCACACCCAACAAGCAGTTCTGTCCCCCCTGTGGGCCATACTCAGATTCAAGGCCCGCAAAATCATCGACCTCTATGACAGCCAGACTAATCCAGTGTTCTCTGCGGCGAGCGCGGGCAAATTCCTTCTCCAGTTCGACATCGACCGCGGCCCGACTCAGCAGCCCGGTCAAAGGATCACGCTTGTCATCCACTTCTTCCGCAACCGACGGCTCAGCAGCTTGCAGCAGAGAATAATAGGAGGTAATCCATGCCACGCCGACCAGGCTGAGCAGCAGAATGATTGCCCGCATCGCATAACGAATTTCTTCAGGAAAGCTTTCGTCTGGCTGAAGCGTGCCGGTCAAGTGCTGGGTGAGCAGGAACAACAGGATGCAAGCGGTAATGACGGTGACGTTGCGAACCCCGCGCTTATCCATCATCAAACTGGCCACCAGTGGAATCATTGGCGCTGCGAAGATGATCGAACCGCGAAAGCCGTGAGACAGCCAGGCGATAGCGGTGAACACTAATATGGCAATGCCCATGACCATCACTGCGCCACTGCCTGCCGGGGCGCCAGCGCCCACCTTGGCCCGGACATAAAACAGCAGTACTGCACATAGCCCACCAATGCTTGCGGCTATGGGCTCCACATCCTGAGCAATGAGTGCGCGCAAGGTAAGGCCAAAGAGAATGACGGAGCCAAGCAATAGCGCGGTATTCCTTACCACGGTTGCGCGCTCAAAGGGTGCCTGTACTGTCATTGCGATCGCCCGGTGTCCAGGGGGCATTCTAACAGAACCACTGCTACCATGAGCACAGCGAATCATGGAAATAGCACAATGTTGACCTTGCACAGTTACTGGCGTTCTTCTGCGGCCTATCGAGTGCGCATCGTATTGAATCTCAAAGGCGTTACCTACCGGTACAAATCGGTAAACTTACTGGAGACGCAACACAAGGCCAGTGAGTACCTGGATCTAAACCCTGCCGGTCTCGTGCCGACACTGGAACTGGAAGATGGTCGCAGCATGGGACAATCGCTGGCGATTATTCAATGGCTTGAAGAGCAGTACCCGGATCCGGCGCTCCTGCCAAGCGATAGTTGGCAGCGCGCAGAAGTCCTTGCGATGGCTTACACCGTAGCCTGTGAAATCCATCCTCTGAACAACGTGGGCGTGCTGAATTATCTTCGCGCTGAATATGGGCCGGAGGAACCACAGATTAATGAGTGGATGTACCACTGGCTCAAGCGCGGATTTTCCACGCTCGACAAACTAGTGACAGACGGCCCTATTGCTGCGGCGAGCAACTGACCCCGGCTGATGTTCTACTGGTACCCATGATCTACAATGCGCGACGCTTTAGCTATGACATGTCGGCCCACCACCCTCGGCTGCACGAAATCTGGACCGCCTGTAATGAGCTGGATGCGTTTCAGCGTGCATTACCCGAACAACAACCAGATGCCTTCTAGCTGGCAAGCATCTCGCGTTTAATCCTGAAGGTGACATAGCCACCGATAATCAGTGGCACCGCGAACGCCGTAAACAGGAAGGGTATGCCCAGCCCCGCTCCAATCAACAAGCCCGCCAGATAAGGCGCGATCACGGCACCAAAACGTCCGAGACCAATACCCCACCCTACTCCGGTAGTGCGTATATCCGCCGGATACAAGCGCGCTGCCGTCATGTAGTAGCCGAAGAATCCACCCTGCTGGAACAGACCAATAAGGGCGGTAAGAAACAACAAAGCTGCTAGCCCGAGCGGCAGAAAGGCAAACAGGACCATGCCCAGTGCCGCCAGCACATGAAAATACAGGATCGTTTTCTGCAATCCTAAGCGCGTCGATGCCCAGCCAATAGCTAGATTACCGACAGCGCCGCCGATATTGAAAGCTATACCGGCGTAAATGGCCTGCTCGAGCGGCAATCCCGAATCGACGAGCAACTTGGGAATCCAACTCAGCAGGAAGTAGAGCGTGCCGAAACAAAGAAAAAACGAGGTCCACAGCTGCAGTGTCGCCGTGCGACGCTCCGCAGTCAGCAGCGACCGCACACTTGCCGGCTCGGGCTCTGCCTCAGCTATCGGCAACTTTGCCAGCGGCTCAAGTTGTAAGCGGCGCATTACCCCATTGGCGGCTTCCAACGCACCGGCTGGCCGCCGCCGTAGCAGGAAATGCAGTGACTCCGGGATGCAGAGCAAAACCAGGGGCACCATGGCCAGCGTCATGATCCCGCCAGCAATAAAAACGCCCTGCCAGCCGTAGTCGGGTATCAGCGCCGAAGCGAGAAAGCCGCCCAGCGTGGCCCCAAGCGGGTAACCGGACAACAAGACACCCACAGCCATATTGCGCATTCGATCGGGAAAGAATTCGCTGACCAGGGAGGTGAGGCTAGCCATCATGGCACCGATGGTCAGGCCGGTAATAATGCGCAGTATCACCATCGAAGCAAGGCTGGTAGCCCAGGCCGTCGCCAGCATGGAAACTCCCATCACCACGACCGCCCGGAAGATCATAGCGCGACGGCCGATGCGATCGGTTAGGGGCGCAAGAAACATCGCGCCCAGAGTCATGCCCAACACGCCCGCACTGAACACGATGCCAAGCCGCTCAGCCGAGAGGTCCCAATCAGAGGCCAGTGCTGGTGCCGCGAACGACATGGCCAGCACGTCGAAACCATCGATCATTTGCAGCAGGAAGCAGACCGCAATCAATAGAAACTGTGCAGGAACCAGCGGCTGGTCGTCTATGCGGCGATGAATATCAGCTTCGGTAAGCTGTGATGACATATCGATCTATTGAGTTTTTATTGTCACAAGCGGCAAATACTAGCAGAGATCAATTCGGCGGTAAGCCTGTCGCCCAGAGCCAACACTCCGTCGCCTTCGGCCATGCCGCAATCGCCCAGTCAATCGTAATCTGGACTCGTACCAATGGGGTACCCGAAGGAGATCACCATGCAATCACCCGTCAGCCTGGTCGCCAGCAAAGCGACCGAAGTCCTCAAGTCATTTATTGTGTTGTCCATGAAGACCATGTTCCGGCGCGGTGCGAGCGGAGGCCAGATTCGCTCGTTTCTGAATACCTATCTGCCGGAGCAGCCTAGCAGCTACAACGGTGATCAGGTACTCATCGCGCTGGAAGATCTTGAGCGCGAGGGTGTTGTGCAACGGCGCGGCATTCGCTGGTGCCTTACTGCACTGTAAGACTCTTTATTACGCTGAAGGCTCTTTAAGTAGCTGAAGGTTCTTTAAGTAGCTGAAGGCTCTGCCCAACCGGTGATGTGCTTGGCGGCCTGGTAGCCGAAGGTCATTGCCGGCCCCAGCGTCGCACCTGGCCCTGGGTAGGTCGGTAAAACCGCGGCGCTACAATTACCAATCGCATACAGTCCCGCGATGGTTCCGCCCTGCTCTGATACCACTTCAGCGTTGGTCGTAGTCACCATGCCACCCTGAGTGCCAAAGTCTCCGGGGTCGACTTTCATCGCGTAGAACGGCGCCTCGCGAATTGGACCGAGCACAGGATTGGGCTCTACCCGCGGATCGCCGTAGTAACGGTCATAGAGCGAGTCGCCTCGTTGCAAATCCAGGTCCTTGCCGGTTTCGGCATAGCCATTAAATTTCTCGACAGTTTTGCTAAGCCCTTCCGGGCTTACCTCGATTTTTGCAGCCAGTTCCTCGATCGTGTTGGCACTGGCAAAGAAGCCCTCTGCTTCGTAACTGGCGGGCAAGGCCCAGTCCGGTCGAAATTTGCTGTTGTACAGCGGACCCACCATATAGGTCGCACGGAAATGTGCATCGAACACCTGCCACGAGGGCGAGCACGGATTTTCTTCCGTGTGCTTCTCAAAGGTTTCGAGCTGATAGACCATATAGTTCATGGATTCATTGGCGAATCTTTCACCGGCCGGATTGACAACGATCGAGCCTGGATAAGACTTCTCGATAATACTTAGCCGCGGTGCAGGTTCGCCGGGCGCCGAGATGGTATTGCACCACCAGGCGCCGTCCATCTGCGCCATCTTCGCGCCCAAGCGGATGCCTTCGCGAATCGCATCGCCCGTATTATCTGGGCTGCCACCACTCCAGTTGTGATTGGTAGGCTTAGGCAAAAACTCTTCTCGCATGGCCTGGTTGTGCTCGAATCCGCCCGCGGCCAGCACCACAGCCTTACGCGCTTCGATACGCATTTCCTGACCCTGCTTGCGCACCACTGCACCGATCACGCGACCGTTATCATCAGTAACCAGAGATTGAAAACTGGTGCGTGTCCACAGCGGCATATCGCGATCCAACATTGATACGCGCAAGCGTGCAATGCCTGCGCAACCGGTCGCCAGGCGACGCGCATACTTGTCCCCAAACAGACGCCATTTGATGTCCAGGAAGTACCCTGCAACCAATTTGAAGGCCAGGTTAAACCAGCCGGGCAACTGCGACATGAGTAGCGCGGCTTCGACCTGTGTAAAACCGATACGACCGAAGAGATGCATCATGTGGTGGGTGCGGCGCAGCGTATTGGCATGAACGCCCAGTTCGTCGGCGTTGATGGTCTCAGGCTCCATTGAACGATGCCCGGGCATCGCACCATCGCATTCCTGGTAATAATCCGGATAGTGTTCCAGCGTGACGTAGCGAACCTGGGTTCGTTCATGCAGGAAATCGACCATCTTGGGGCCATTCTCCAGGTAGGTGTCGATCATTTCCTCCGGGACCTTATCCAGCGGCAGACATCCCATGAGGTAGGCTTTGGCATGTTCGGGAGAATCCTGATCGGTCGCCTCATTGGCGTAGCGATTATTGGGAATCCAGACTCCACCGCCAGAGATCGAGCTGGTACCACCGTAGAGGTTAGACTTTTCGATTACCAGCACATCCTGTGCGCCCATCTCATAACAACACAGCGCGGTGGTAAGGCCACCATTGCCGGAACCCACCACCAGCACATCGACGCTGTGGTCCCAGTTCTCCCCTGTCATATCTCACCCGTTTTACAGATTCCGAATCGCGGCTATAGTACTGCATAGTCATGCGTGTGCACTGCAAATGAATCCAGGAAGCGGTGCATATTCGTATCAGGTTCAATAGTTTGGCCGTATAACGACAAGGAACAGCCCATGAAAAAGACCCTCACCGCAGCCGCACTGGTTGCAGGCCTGGCCGCAACCCCGGCCGCCCTCTCCCATCTGGAGAACACCGCCTTTAACCAAAGCTATCGGCAATCGCTCTTTGCCCTGCTAGGCGCCAATCTCGGCCCTATGTCCTCCATGATGAAAGGTGAGATTCCCTGGAATCAGGAACAGTTCATCAGCTGGGCGGAAGATCTGTCCAAAGCGTCCAGTCTGGATATCATGCGTGGCTTCCCGCCGGGCAGTGAGGGCGGCAAGACGCGCGCCAAGCCAGGCATCTGGAAAAACACCGCCGACTTCGAAGCCAAAGTTGCTGATCTACGTCGGGAAACGGTGCTGATGGTTGAAGTCGCCCAAGCGGGCGACAAGAAAGACATCATGAAGCAGTTCCAGAAAACCGCTGGTACCTGCAAAGCCTGTCACGACGACTACAAGTCGAAAGACTACCTCTGATTACCAGGGCAAATCTGGCTCTGGCGCGAAATACACCGCCAGCGCCAGCAGCCCTGCGCTAATCGCCACGACCAGTAATGCGCGTAGCAGCCCTGCCGGCGCCGCTGCGCCATTTTCGCCGCCTGTGATCATCGGGCCAATCAGATTCTGCCGTTTCCCAAACTGGTAGAACAACACCGCCACCAGGTGGAGCGCAACAAACCCCACCAGCACCCAGAATAGCGTTTCGTGCCAGGCGCCCATGCGATCTGACCAGGGCGTATCAAGCGCGTAATAGAGCGGGCCATCAAACAACAAGCCATCGCTGTTAAACAAACCGGTCACGGCCTGCGCCAATACCAGCGTCAGCAGAGCCAGTATCGATAAGCCGCCAAGCGGATTATGCCCCGGGCGGCGAGGTTCCTCGCCGCGCAGATAACTGAGAATAGTCTTGGGACCGCGCAGGAAGTCGGAGAAGCGTGAATGCAGGCTCCCGACCACTCCCCAGCCCAGCCGAAACACCACCAGCGTCAGCGCGGTGTAGCCGCTCCACAGGTGAACATCAATCCAGTCCAGTTCACTACTCAGCCAGCTCAAAAAGACGGCGATTACGAGCAGCCAGTGAAACGCTCGGGTGGGGATATCCCAGACAGGATGCATGCGGTTCAATACTCCAGGGCACTATTCACTTTTTCCGAGGTCTCTTTATACACGAATGCAGGAAACGAGCAAAAAGCCGTCGGATACCGTACATTATTGCGGAAACTCTACTTCGGGACGCAAAGCAATGACCAGAAAACACGACCCCGCCGGCACCGGGATTCCTCAGGATGATGCGTTAATTGAGGCGGCGCTCGAAGATGCGAGCATACCCTGCCTGATGCTCTCGATGATTCATATGTCGGGCGACGCTTCACTGCTGGATGGTGACCTGCGACCCATGGGCGTGTATATCAATGAGTTTCAGGGCTACATGGACGAGGAGGCCAAATCAGAGATACGCCGTCGGGCGCTCGAGGTCATTCGCACTTACCGCGATAGCGGCTGTCAGCTGCCTCCTGCCCCCAACAAGGACACCATCCATCGCATGATGGAATTTTTAGTAGCACAGGAAGTGCCACGTGACTATGTAGACATGATGCTCGAGGAACTGGAGCTCGATGGTGAAGATCGCCGCGCCGCCGACTGGGGTGATTCGCTGCCCGAAGGCTCGCGTGACGATTTTCACGTCACCGTTATTGGCGGCGGCATTTCCGGCGTATTGGCCGCAATCCGCCTGGCCGAAGCCGGAATCTCCTTCACCGTCATCGAGAAGAATGAATCGGTCGGCGGCACCTGGTTCGAGAATCGCTACCCCGGCGCCCGGGTGGATGTGGCCAATCATCTTTACAGTTATTCCTTCGCGCCCGCCCATCACTGGACGGAGTTTTTCTCGCAGCAGCCAGAGCTGCAAAAATACTTCGAAGACTGCATCGAAAAATACGACGTCAAGCAACACTTTCGATTTTCGACCGAGGTACTGGCCTGCGAGTGGAATGAGCAGACGGCGCAATGGTCCACTCGCGTTCGCCATGGCGATGGCAGTGAAGAGACACTGGTATCCAACGCCGTCATCAGTGCCGTAGGACAATTAAATCGACCCTCGATACCTGAAATCGCGGGCCTGGATAGTTTTGAGGGCCCGCACTTTCACTCAGCCCAGTGGGATCCCACTACCGACATTAAGGGCAAACGTATCGCGGTGATTGGCACTGGGGCGAGCGCCTTCCAACTGGTACCCGAATTGGCAAAAGAGGCTGCCCAACTAACGGTATTCCAGCGCACTGCAAACTGGATGTTTGAAAACCCCATCTACCATGACCCCGTGTCTTCTGGCAAAAAGTGGTGCCTGGAGCACCTGCCCTTCTACGCGCGCTGGTTTCGATTCTTGATTTTCTGGCCGGCTATCGATGGCGCTTGGGAAGTCACGGTCGTAGATCCCGAGTGGCCCCATCAGGACCGCTCCATCAACGAAGCCAATGACATGGTCAGGGAAATGTTTGGTGAGTACATCAAAGCCCAGGTCGGCGATGATGAGGAACTCCTCGCCAAGGTCATGCCTGATCACGCGCCGATGGGAAAGCGCATGCTGCAGGACAACGGCACCTGGCTGGCCGCGCTCAAGCGGGACAATGTGACTCTGGTCAATGAAGCGGTCACCGAGATCGCACCCGGCTCGATCAGTACCGAGAGCGGTATCTGCGCCGAGGATGTGGATCTGATCGTTTTCGCCACCGGTTTTAAGGCCAATAAATTTCTCTGGCCCATGGAAATTCGCGGCCGTAACGGCGCGCTGCTGGCTGAGCAGTGGGGCGAGGAACCGGCCGCCTACCTCGGCATCACGGTACCTAATTTTCCTAACTTTTTCCTCTGTTATGGGCCCGGCACCAACCTGGCCTTTGGTGGCAGCATCATCTTCAATATTGAATGTGAGGTGCGTTACACGATGGATTGCCTGCGTCGATTGTTACAGGCCAAAGAGCAATCCATGGAGTGCAGAGAAGACGTATTCGATGATTACTATCGGCGTTTTCGCGATCAGCATGCCCAAATGATCTGGGAACACCCGTCGATCAAGCACAGTTTCTATACCAATGACGAAGGCAAATGCACATTGCTATGGCCGTGGAGGATCCTGCAGATGTGGCAATGGACACAGCAAGCAAACCCGGATGATTACCGATTCGCCTAGCAAGAGCGCCAGTAAAACGGAGACGTGGTGCCAACACTAACTCGCCAGTTCGCGTTTGTTGCCCTCTCCATCCTGCTGAGTGGCTGCCTGCACCTGCAATTGGGCAGCGGTATAGCAGATGCCACCATCACCGTTACACCACTGCGTGATCCGACGCAGGTTATCCAACAGACCCGCTCTCCCAGCTACGCGGAGATTCGCGATCTCAGCGGCGGGGCGGAGAGTTGGGAAGCTTTTGACGACCTTGCCCGACTGATTTTACTGGGCACGACTTCGCTGGATAGAACCCTCTATGAGCCAGACCAGTATTATCTGATTACCGCCGCCGGTGGCGAAGATTACGACGTCGAAGCCGATGGTTTGGAAGACGACGCCGCGAGCCCAGTCGCAGGACAGTGGCACGCTATCGTGCGCGGCAGCCAGATTCAACGCGCCTCAGTAACCGCGCTGATTGAAGTCATTTACCGCAGCCTGGAACTGCGACTATCGACGCTCACGGACGCCGACTTAGGCGATGAGCTGGAGCTCGCAGCAGAGAGGCTGGTGGCCGATATCGATCGCTCCGGCGATGTCGAATACGCCGATATACTCGCCTGGAATCGACAGTACACTGCAGAGTCTTTGCTTGTTGATGTCGAAGCGCTGGATGAAATAGCCGTGGCCGTGCGGGCAAGCGCCAGCGCCTCGCAGCTGCGGGAACTGAGCCTCGAGATTGTGGGCGAGCCCGCCGCTGAGGGTAGCCTTTTCAACGTCAGCGGACGCGTGTTGATCAGCAGCAACACCCGCGTCGATAGTGACGTCAATGATACCCGTGCTCGCTTTGCCCCAAATAATTCGCGAGATCAGAGCCAGGAACTGATCAATCCGGTGGTGCTGGGTGGATACGCTAACGTGCCCCTTGCAGGGGAATCTGGCGCGAGCTTCATTGCGGGCGACGCCGACGACTATTTTCGGGCAAATCTGCTCGAGGGCCAGCTGATCACCCTGGTTATGGCCGACGATCCTGGCATCAACGATCTGGATCTCTACCTTTACAATGAGAGTGGTGAATTGGTGGACGCATCGCTCGGACTCTCTGAACTGGAGCAGCTCGAAGTACCGGCGGATGGTACCTACGATGTTGTCGTCACGGCCTTTATCGGCGCCTCAAACTATCGCCTGTCATTAGGTATTGGCGAAATCGCGCCAGTACAGGAGCCACTACGCCTGAGCGACGACTTTGTTCCAGGCGAGTTGATTGCACGCTTTCACTCGGGAAATACCCGAGTTAATAGCATACGTGGCCGAGAGCGCATTACCGGAATGCGAGTGCGAGGCGGCGGCCTACGTCGCGCCAATCTGATGCGCATGCCGCGCGATGCGACAAGCGGCGACGCCACGACTCTGCGCAAGCTGCGCACCATCAAGCGGCTAAAGCGACTGCGCCGCAGCGGGGACGTGGAATCCGCTGATCTCAACTACTACATCAGTCCGGCGCTCACCCCCAACGATGCCTATTACCGCGACCAGCGCTGGCACTACGAAATGATCAATCTACCCGCTGCCTGGGACCAGGGTTTGGGCGACGATGTCATCGTTGCCGTTGTTGGTACGGGCGTACTCATCAATCACCAGGATTTCTCAGGACAACTGGTCGAAGGCTACGATTTTGTCGCCGACCCAGATACCGCCGCGGACGGTGATGGTATTGATCCCAATCCCGATGACCCAGGTGATGCCAGCGGAGCGTCGCGCTCGAGCTTCCACGGCACACATGTGGCCGGTACGATCGCCGCCGCCAGCAATAATGCTCGAGGTGTCAGTGGTGTTGCCTGGAATGCCCGAATCATGCCGCTCAGGTCGCTGGGTGTGGGTGGAGGCACGAGTTACGATGTACTCCAAGCCGTGCGCTTCGCCGCGGGACTCGAAAACGATTCCGGCGAACTGCCGGCGCGCGCTGCCGACATTATCAATCTCAGCCTTAGCGGCGGTGGATTTAGCTCAAGTGCCGACACGCTCTATCGTGAGGTGAGCGAGCGCGGCATTATCGTTGTGGCGGCTGCGGGTAACGAGGCAAGCAGCGCTTTCGCTTATCCGGCGTCATACACCGACGTGTTTTCTGTGAGCGCGGTGAATATCAATCGTGAACGCGCCAGCTATTCAAATTTTGGCAGCCGCATTGATTTAGCAGCGCCTGGCGGCGACAGCACCACCCGCGACGTTAACGGTGATGGCATTGACGATCTGATTCTCAGCATGTCTGGCGATGATAGCAGCGAACCTATACGTGGCACTTATGCGTTGTTGCAGGGCACGTCAATGGCGTCTCCCCATGTCGCCGGCGTCTTCGCCCTGATGAAATCGGTCTATCCGGCTCTCTCTACGACAGACCTGCGCAGTTTATTACAGCGGGGACTGATCACTGACGACCTGGGCACTAGTGGCAGAGACAATAGCTTCGGCTACGGGCTCATCAATGCCAACCGCGCAATGCTGGCCGCGCGTGCACTGGCATCGGGAGAAGACTTACTGAATAGCCCTTCCATCGGCGTCAACGCGTCCGCGCTGAACTTTGGCACCCTTTTGAGTCGCCTGCCTTTGACACTCTCCAATGCAGGTACGGGTGAACTCTTTGTCTCCTCGGTTAGCTCGAGCGCACCATGGCTGACGATAGTGCCGGCGCAAGTAGACGATAGCGGCCTCGGGCAGTACGCGATCGAAGTCGACCGCAGTCAATTGGCCATTGGCAGCCATAGCGCGACGATCGAGATCACCAGTGTGGCCGGTGACGCTAGCGTGCAGGTAATCTTGCAGCAACCCGATCCAGATCAGATTGACAGCGGAGATGCGGGATTTCACTACATCTTATTGATACGCGCAGATACCGGCGAGGTGGAACAGGAAGTTCTGGTGAACGTGGAAGACGGAGCCTATGACTTCACCTTCACCGACGTGCCCGCGGGCGATTATCAGATCTATGCCGGCGGCGATGCGGATAATGACTTCTTCATCTGTGACCCAGGGGAAGCCTGCGGTGCCTGGCCGGTACTGGAGCGGCAAGCAGCTACCATTCAATTGCGCCAGAACCTGTCCGACCTGGAATTCCCCAGCACTTTCAACACGGGCATTATTTCGACAGAAAGTGTTGGCGGGAGCCGACGCGGTCTGCGCCGCAGTAGCTATAAAGCGCGTTGAACTAAGAGTCCAGCCGAGCAATAGCGGCGGGCATTCCCTCATGCAGGTAGTGCCAGGCGCCATCAATGAGCTGGGCGCGATGACATGGACCCTGCGCCCCACCATCGCCACTCTCGTAGCCCGCGTCGCCTTCGAATAGGACTTGAATCGGATCACTGGTCTGCGCAAATACAGGAAATACGCTAAACGGATCGCGCGCCGCAATGCCGATCATCGCATCCTCGACGCTCATATAACCCAGCAGTGAGCGCAGGGTCATAATGGTAGGCGGATACAAGCCAAGCGCTCCGCTCTCATGTTGACGCACGGCTTCAGCAATATTCATCCAGCAATGGTCGTGGATTTCACTGCCATCAATTTTCACCGGCGCATCATCGTCATCGTCGGCCGTCGCGAGAAAAAACCAGGTATAAAACCGCTTCGGTTCGGCTACGGGCGTGGTCCAGTGACTGATCTGTACCATGAGATCGGGATCAACGGTGAGACCTGATTCTTCCATCGCCTCTCGAGCAGCGGCAACGCGAGCGGCACGTTCTTCGTCACCGCCAGCAGCATCCCAATCGGCCTGATCCAGTGATCCGCCAGGAAAAACCCATACACCTCCGGCAAATAGTAGTGCCTTATTGCGCTTGAGCATAAGAACTTCGGGGCCGGCAGTACTGTCTCGCAGCAGCACCACCGTGGCCGCAGTACGCGGGTCTGGAGCGGACATTATGGGGAGCTACATCTCCCCTTCGCTGGCGTTAGGATCATCAGAGCTGTCAGCAACCATGGAAGCTGACGGCGCCAATTGCGCAGCATAGTTGGGAACATCAAAGGGTACGGCAACACCGAGGCGGGAGCTTTCCTTCATGAGCACGGCAATCGATACACCCGAACCCTCAGACAAGCTGCTAAATGTTTCTTCACCTACCGCAATGGCTACGGTTTGGGCAACCATACCCAGCGCGTCGGTGTCATCGCCAACCACCGCGCCAACGACCAAGCCGACATCACGGGACTGTTCAGGTACCAGGGTGATAATGCTGGCGATGGCGGCCGCCAGCGCAGGGTCGCTCTGGTCGCGTAATGCACGCGCTACAGAACCCGCAATTGCCGGCGCTTGCGTGGGCGCAGCCTTGGTTGCAGTCGCCGCGATGAGTGCGACGTCTCCGAGCGTGCTCTCATCGTACACCTGCGCCAGCGCGATAGTGACTACAGAAGATGCAGAATCGGGTTTGGCAGCCACCAGGTCGGCGACTGTCTGCGCCAGCTGTTCAATATTGTCGGCGGAAGCCAGATCGGTGTACTTGGTCTTGGCCGCGAGTGTGGACTGCGATCCGGCCCCTTCATCCACGGCCACGGCATTCAGGTCACGGTGATCCTGTAGCGGCGTGGATTCTTCGTAACGTTCCGGTTGAGGAGGCTCATCAGACAACCTGGCGTATTGCTCGCCATTGGCTTCAGAACCACCGAAGTGAAAGATGCCTACTAACAATCCAAACAACAGTGCGGCAACGCCCATTGGAGTGCTCTCCGTTAATCCGATCTTATACTGGAGAAGGCTATCATATTTCGTGCAAATTGAACACTTATGTTAACCCTGAAAACATATGACGCAGATATAAAATATATCTTTATATATCAGGCAGTTAACGCACTATAGCGGGTGCAAAATTAGCCATCACTAGGCTCTGATTCGCGCGCCTGATAGTCCCTTGTCAACTTAAACACAACAGGCGCCAATAGCAGCAGAGCGGTGAGGTTGGGTATGGCCATACAGGCGTTGAGAATATCGGCAATAACCCACACCAGGTTCAATTCACCAACCGTACCCAACGGAATTGCCGCCACCCACAGCAATCGAAATGGGAAGACCCCGCGCTCGCCAAACAGGAACACCACGCAGCGTTCGCCGTAATAGCTCCAACCGATCATAGTGGTAAATGCAAATAAGCAGAGGCCGAAAGTCACCACCCATTCACCACCGGGCAGGCCCTGGCCGAAGGCCATACGGGTAAGATTGGCGCCGGTCTCTCCGGATTCGACCACACCGGTCATGATGATCGCCAGACCGGTAATACTGCAAACGATGATTGTGTCGATGAAGGTGCCCAACATGGCGATGGTGCCCTGCTGCACTGGATCGTTAGTTTGCGCCGCAGCGTGAGCGATCGGCGCACTCCCCAAACCCGCCTCGTTGGAAAATACCCCACGCGCAACCCCCATACGCAATGCGAGCATGACGGTGGCACCTGCAAAACCGCCGCCGGCCGCCACACCGTTAAAGGCTGAATCGATAATCAGGACAAAGGCTGCCGGCAGAGCACTGATATTCATGAGAATAAGCGCCAGCCCCGCAGCAAGGTAGGCGACCGCCATCGCAGGCACCAGCACGCTGGTCACGTGAGCTATACGTCGAATACCGCCCAGGATCACCGCGGCCACCAGCGCCGCTAAAACCAACCCGGTGGCCAGAGGCGGAATGGAGAAGGAGGTCTGTAAAACCTGGGAGACAGAATTCGACTGCACAGTGTTTGCAATACCGAAACCCGCAAGACCGCCAAAAATAGCGAATAGAAATCCCAACCAATGCCAGTGCTGCTTGAGACCATTCTTGATGTAATACATCGGGCCACCCTTGTAATGCCCCTCTGCGTCGTGCTCACGATAATGCACGGCGAGCACCGCCTCAGCATACTTGGTTCCCATACCGAACAACGCCGCCAGCCACATCCAGAACAGCGCTCCTGGGCCGCCAATGGCAATCGCCGTTGCTACGCCGGCAATATTCCCGGTACCGATGGTGGCAGAGAGCGCGGTCATGAGCGCGCCAAACGGCGATATCTCGCCTTCGCCCTGCCCTTTCCTGCCGCGAAACAGCAGCCCAAAGGCCGCGGGTATGCGGCGCAATGTCATGAATCGCAGTCCAAGCGTGAGGTAGATACCGGTTCCCATGATGAGGAACAACATGACCGGGCCCCAGACCCAGTCGCTGATGGTGTGAATAAGTTCGGCCATGGTAATCCCGCCTGGTGAGTTGGTTATTATTGTATTGAGTGCGGCTTAGTGTACCGCCGCAGCTCCGCCCGCATCCAGCAGCAACCAGTCATCCGGGACACTCTGCTCGATAAGCTCGGCAATGCTGACTGTCACTATGCCGTGCTCCTTGCCCACCTCTGCGGCGAACTGCGACTCCTTGGTGCAGCGCGCAATGATCTTGGCATGGGGATAACGTTCACGAATCCACAGTGCCGTGCGCAGGTTCTCTTCTTCGCTACCGGTACCCAAGACCACGACACAATCTTCTGCATCCAGATTCACTGTAGCCTGAACCCTTCCCCAGAGCTCGGGATGCGAGATATCGCCCTCGAACAGTTCCCTCTGATAGCTGCCGTCAAAGTCCATTTGCTCATCGGCAATAAGCACTCGACGATGCGCGTCTCCATCAATGATGACGGCTTTGTCCATTTCATCGAGCGCGTGTTCTTGTAACTGCTCCAGGATGGTCTGACCGAATCGACCAAAACCCGCCAGCACCACGGCGTCCTTTGGTTTGGTGTCATGGAAATGGGCCATCAGTTGGCTGCGCACTAACTCCGACGCTGCGAGATGATAAGCATTAAAGGTTTGGCACTCCTTCGCCACCCGGGTCGAGGCCATGGCACGCATAAACCTGAGACGGGCACAGTGCACAATCAATCGCTTGCCGATACCCGGCACCAAATCGATGATGCGACTCGCCGCCTCGTAGGCCCTAAGGCTGTTGTCGCCCAGCAAGAAGACGCGCTGCGCGGCATGTAGCCGCAGTTGTTTCAGAAAATAAGCATGGGTGATATCGCCGACCACAATGATGGCGTTAAAGCTTTCACGAATCTCGGCCGCCTCGACGTCATCAATCCTGCGGACGGCGACAACAACCGGAACTTCGGGGTTCGAATCACGAAACTTACGCAGGAAGGTGAGCGTTAAATCGTTGGCCCCCACGACCACAACATGCTCATTAAGACGGCGCAATTGCCAGCCCTGGGGCCTGAGCGCGTTGAGCAGCGCCTCGATCAAGGCCCAGGCTGCCAATACCGGCGAGCCGAAGTAGCTCAGCCAAACCAGCCCTCGCGCCCAGACGGGGCCACCATAGGGAATACCAAGGTCCACACCGCCCACAACAAACAAACTGAGGCTGTAATAGGCCATGGTCAGCAGGTCACCGTCTGCAACCTCGGGCCGCTCGGTAACTCGCACACCGGCGGCAAAACCCACGATAGCGCTGACGAAGAAGAAGATGGCACCTAATGAGCGCCAGTTGGAGCCCGCGAGGTATTCTGCCAGGTACAGGTTCTTCACGCGGTTAGCCAATCAGACCAAACTCACCAGCGAGCACATCGATGATCTCCGCTTTGGGATTATCACTGAGCACCAGCGCCTTGCCGGTGATTTTTTCAGCCATCGCCAGATAGGTGGCAGAAGTCTGCATCATAATCGCCTCTGGCAATGCATTGTCGCGGGCCAACGCCGGACGTTCATCCATCCGATTTTTGTTGGTCAGAATATCGGGATCAGGGAAATGGCTGAGTAGTGCCTGGCGGAAAAATTCCTTGGAGTTTTCAACCACCCGTCCTTGTCGGTAAGCCTGGCCATCCCAAATGCGCGAGGAATCCGGTGTGCCGACTTCGTCCATGTATATAAGTTTTTCCTCCCCGCTCGCGTTGGCGATATAGCCAAACTCGAACTTGGTGTCGACGAATATCTGATCGATGGCGGCCAGCGCATCGCTGATTAATGCAAAGCCCTCGCTCAGCAGTTTCTCGTAGACCGCAACACCGGCGGGGTCGCGGAAATTAAAAGCCCGAAAGTGGTTTTCAATATCTGCGCGGCTGACGTTCACGTCATCGATTTCCGGTACACCCGGAATCCCAGTCAGGACACCCTTGGTAGAAGGCGTTATAAGAAGCTCAGGTAGTTTGCTGTCTTTTTCCAAACCATCCGGTAGTTGAATCCCGCAGATTTCACGTTCGCCGCGTTCATACCCGCGCCACATCGAGCCGGTAATGTATTGCCGCGCGATAGCTTCAACCATTACCGGGCGCGCCTTCTGCACCACCCAGACGAAAGGATGCGGTACTTCGAGGATATGACTGTCTGCCAAGCCGGCTTCACGGAACAAGTCGAACCAATGATTAGAGATGGCGTTAAGCGCTGCGCCCTTGCCCGGTATGCCATTCATTCCGCCTTCGCCATGCCAGATGCATTCATAGGCGGAAATACGATCAGAGATCACCATAACGGCCAGCGGCGCGTCAGCGGCGACATTGTAGCCGCGTTCACCGATCAGGCGCGCGCTGTCGGCCGCACTCAACCAATACACCGACCGCACCTTGCCGCTGTGCACAGGCACATCCGTACGAATAGGGAGATCGTTATTTACTGCCAGTACTTTATCGGCAAGACTCAAAACGCGGCCTTGTAGGTTGCAGTGGAAGAGCGGCGATTTTAGCAGATCAAAACCGCCGTTCCAGAGCTATTGTGGTGTGTACCAAATAGGGGAGCTCCAGGCACGCTCGTGCAGTACCGGCCGATGATCGGCTGAACAACAGCCTTCCAGACCCTCGCCGATCGTAGCGGGGTCAGCGCAACTGACGCCGGCAGAGTTACAAATCCGCTGACTCCAGCGACAAGTCGGGTTCTCGATCACCCGCGTGTAATAAAAGGCCTGCGCCTGCGGATCGAAATCTGGGTCTTGCCAGACAGTGCACAGTTGCGCATATCCAGCGCCGGTCTGCTCGCAACTCGCAATGTCGACGCTCGCCTCTCGATCACCACCGGCGACATCGTAAACCCGCTCTTGCATTTCGCCGTCTTTGTACCAGCCTTTAACCACCTGCAGACGCTGCAGATCGGAGCCTGCATCCAGGCCGGTACCCGTATCGCGCCACGCCGCTACGGCAAAACGCGGCGCCGGTGATTGTTCCGGACGCGCGGGCAACACGCCACCCATGGGAACGCCCTCCGCATAACCCGTGGCGACCAGATCGGGGCTTTCACACAGGCTTTCATCGTAATCCCAACCACCGAAAAAACGCACGGTGGGGCGGGTCCCGCTGGTACCGTAGGCTTCACGCCGCTGCATTGCAGCGAACAAGGCATCGCGTGTGTTTTCTTCCGCATACAACACAGACAAGCCACCAGGGCTGTATTCCAGTTCATCGGGCAAGCCGGTGGGCACACCGTCTCGCGACCCCATACCCGCACCGCCATGGCCAGGGTGGTTCACTTCACTAGTGAGTCCTGGCGCAGCTATATGGGTATCGGTGGCGGCGATAATGCCGAACTGAAAGGAATTCACGCCCAGTTCTTCCTGCTGTTGCAGGCCTTTTCCAAGCGCCCAGCGCACGTAGTTATTGGGTGCCGGCAGTTTAGCCTCTCCAATCTCCTGGCCCGTGAGCCAGCCACCTACTTTGGCCATGTTCGAATCAGCGATGCCAGTGTTCTTACCGCCGAAGCTGTCATAGCCCATCTTCTCAAAGGCACACAGCTCGTCCTCCTCCCAGCCCATACGGTTATCACACTCGGAATCACCCTTGTGTTGATAGATTTCCAACAGGGGCTCCCAGCGCACCCGACGTGCGGCTTCCTCAGCCGTCACAGGCCCCGGCGGAACTGCGGCCTCACTGGTCCGGGCAGACTCGAACATGAATCCCGCGCTGAGATTGGAGTTATGGGGGATGAACACGGCATCACAACCGGGCACACCCTCCACGCATTCAGTTTCCAGATAATCCCAAAGCGCGACAGAGGACGGCGAGTCGATCCAACTTAGCGGGCGCTCGGGCACTTTCTCATTCCGAAACACCACATTGTGGTGCAGGTTGTTACCCTCACCCACAGTACCCGTCCACTCATAGCCAACAAAACTGGTGAACTGGCATTCGCTGCTGCGGTCATAGGCCTTGTCAGCAGCGTCCTGTACTCTGCCCCATACATCGAGCAGTTGCTGATCGCAGGCACCGTCGGCGCAGAAACCCCAGCGGTGTTTTTCGATCAGGCCGGCATAACCAAAAGCCGCGAAGGTGAACGTTGGAAAATGTCGATGAGCGATACAGGCCGGATGCCAGTAGCCATCACTGCCCGGGGTGGTGCAAATCTCCACCTCACCCATGAATTCCGCGTGGTCGGTGAGCGCGGTGAAGTCCAGCGGGCGGTCCAACTGGATGAAGCGTTGCGGTTCATCATCAATATAGGGCTGAATACCCATGCGCTTACCCTTGGCAAAGTCGTAGGCCTCATAAGGCGTGTTACGCGTGTCCTGGGAGTTTGCGTCAAACGACAGTCTGGTATGCACGTGGGTATCACCAAAGTGCGGCCGGCGCAGCGGATCGTAGTTGGTACATGGCTCGCGTTGCTCCGTCTGTGGGTAAGGTCTGTCGGCCGCATTTACCCAGCCGATAGGCATCAGGCAGAGCGATATTGCGAATGTGCTTAGCAGGAATGTTGCGGTTTTCATGTGTGAGGCGCCCCGTTTTACAATTTTTTACCCACTGTTCCGTGGGCTTGATATAAAGTATGGCCCGACCATGCCTAGATTTGCCACTTTTCTATTCTGCCTTTTGCTCGGAGCCTGCGCTTCTGAGCCCAAGCGTGTCCAACCGAAAGCAGCCCCCGTTGACCTGAGCGGCTATTGGGAGATGGACTACAGCCGCAGCGACAATGTGAATGACAAGCTACAGCGCATCTATCGGGAGTGGCAACGCGCGGCGGAACGGCGAGCCTCAATGGATCGCGGACGCAATCAGAGCCCGACCGTATCCATCGGCACCAATCCGCGTGCCTTCAATGCGATGGTCGCCTCGGCGCGCCTTGCCGACATGATCACAGAATCGCAGGTGCTGGAAATTGAACAGAGCGATATCGATATCGAAATCAAGCGCGAGAACACCTATGCACTAAGCTGCGTATTCAACGAAGGCGAACCGGAGGTGGTTTTGGATGAGCTTGGATCCGAGCTGTGCGGATGGGACGGCAGTGAGATGGTGTTCATTGTGCAGCTACCCGACGGCCTGGATATCAGCCACCGGGTAACCATGAGCGAGAATGGCGACCGGCTGCGCGTCTCCACTACGGTCGACAGCAGCACGGCGGCGCCCTTCACCATGAACCGTTTCTATTTCAAGTTTAATCCGCTACCGGAGGATTACAGCTGCGAATACACACTGAGCAAGGGCAATGTGTGCCAACGGAGCAGCCCATGATGAAGTCCCTGCGTTTGTGCGCCCTGCTACTGCCTTTTTTGTGTTTCAGCGCACAAGGCATTGAACTGGAAGAGAGCACCACCGAACCCGATGCGGAACGCATGCTGGAAGTGGGTCTTGTGGTATTCCACCCCGGCTACGAAGGCGACAGCGGTACTGCAAGGCAACAGGGTATATTCCCTGAGATACGTGATGCCGAAGCGAGCTACATCCCCTATGCCCTGCGACGCACGCTGGTAGACAGTAATCACTGGGGGGCCGTGCGCGTGCTGCCCGATGACGCCAGTGGCGCCGAAATTCTCGTCACCGGGCGCATCATCACCTCCAATGGCGCTAGCTTGGAGATTGACTTACAGGCACGTGATGCTCTGGGCCGTACGTGGATCGACCAGGTATACAGCGCGAGCGCCGAGGAGACAGCCTACGGCGCTACCGAGCGCCGCACCCGACGCCCCTTCCAGCATCTGTACAACGAAGTCGCTAACGATTTGCTGAACTACCGCAAACAACTGAGCGATAGAGAGCTCACACGCATCCGCGACATTGCCCAGTTGCGCTATGCGAATGTTTTGGCGCCCGATGCCTTCGGCGCTTATCTCAGCACGAATGCCGAGGGCATTTACACGGTGACGCGATTGCCCTCACGCGGCGACCCGATGCTAGAGCGCATCAATCGCATCCGCGAGCAGGAATATCTTTTTATCGACACCACCGATGACCAGTACGCCGAGCTCTATACCGAAATGACACCGGTCTACGATCTGTGGCGTCAGTTCCAGCGCGAGCAGGTGGTGTATCGCGCGGCCTATGAAGAGCGGCTGGCGGAGCGCGAAAAACCTCGCAAGGGTAGCTATCAAGCTCTCAAGCAAACCTACAATAATTTTCGCTGGGCGAAGCTACAGCGACAGGAAATGAAACTGCTGGCCCAGGGATTTAACAACGAAGTGGCGCCCACCAGTGTGGAAATTGAGGGAACAGTATTTGAATTGAGCGGCTCGCTGGATGAACGCTACCGCGAGTGGCGCAGCCTGCTTAAACAAATTTACGACCTGGAAACAGGAATTCCCTGAAAAACTGTGCGCTGCGTCACAGTTTTAGTCCCAAACGGTACAATTTTTGTAGTAGTCGACCATATTTAGGCTAAACCTGTTATCGGTCACGCCCTATGAAGACGCGATTTACTATTGCCGGAAGGATCAACCTGTTCCTGATTGTGCTGGCGATTGTGGCCTCTGTTGGAATCAGTAGCTTCCTGGTGTTCAGGGAATACCAGGTGCGCATTGAAACCACGGTAGAAACTGCCACGGCGTTTGCACGTAATGGCTCGCAACAACAGCTAGCCGTTTACTATCAGGACATTGAGGTACTGGAAGAATTCCTGGATAAATTTCTTACCCTGGACGGGATCAGCTACGCCGCTGTCTTTGATCAAGAAGGCAAACTGATGGCTAAGCGGTTTGGCACAGGGCTGGGCGCGTATCCTACGAGTGACCTGTATTACATCCGTAAGGACGTTGATGAACTGGAGATCGGCTTTGTCGACCGTTCTGTCAATTTCCGTGGCCAGCGTTTCAGTGATCTTACGCTGCCCATTTTCTCAAGGGTCAACCCGCTACAAAGAGATGTCGACCGCAAACGCTACGGCGAGCTAATTGCCTATGCCCGCAATATGGGTAGCCAGTTTCTTGTAGGCTACTTCCATGTGGGTATAGACCGGACGGAGATCATGCGTTCTCTGATTCCGTTTATTCAACAAGTGGCGATCGTCAGCCTGTCATTCGTCCTGATTGTCTCGCTCCTAACATTGGTCATTACCCGCCGTATTACCGCTCCGCTCGCGAGTCTGGCCGAGACCGCGGAGGATATCTCTGCGGGCAACCTGGATCGCAAGTTTCACTCCAAAGGCTCCGGTGAGGTTCGCCAGATTGCGTCCATGCTCAACATCGTTATGGCAGAGCTCAATCGCTACAAGTCGAAGATGGATACCGACCATCATCTTCTGAGCATGAAAGTGGAGGAACGCACCGCACAGCTGTCAAAGCGCAACAAGGAACTGAATCAGGCGGTTAAGCAGGTCACCCAGACCAAGAACCGATTGCGCCAATTGGCCTATTACGACAGTCTGACCTCACTCCCGAACCGGCAATTGTTTACCGAGCAGTTGGAACTCCTTCTGCGCATGGCACGTCGTGAGAAGCGCATCGTCGCCCTCCTCTTCCTGGACCTCGACAACTTTAAGCGCATTAACGATTCCCTGGGCCATACGGCTGGCGACATATTGCTAAAGGAGGTGGCAGCGCGACTGTCTGGCTGCGTACGTAACACCGACCTGCTGGCCAAGTACGCTGACAGTGAAGGCAAAATCGGCGTATCACGCTTGGGCGGCGACGAGTTCACTGTAGTACTGAACAACATCGATAAGCCCGAAACCGCCGGTGTGATCGCAGATCGTTTGTTGACCTCACTACAGGCGCCGATGATGATCGAGGGCCACGAGTTGGTGATAACACCTAGCATTGGCATCGCAATGGCGCCACACGATGCAGAAACCGTGGAGGATCTGTTAAAGCTCGCCGATGCAGCCATGTATCACGCCAAGAGTTCTGGCCGCAACGCTTATCGATTCTATGAAAGCTCAATGAAGAGCAGCGGCGTGGGTCGCCTGAAGCTCGAGTCTGAGTTACGCAAAGCCGTCGAGCGTCAGGAGTTGGTGCTTTACTACCAGCCCCAGGTGAACTCTATGACCGGCGAAATCATCGGCGCAGAGGCGCTGGTACGCTGGAATCATCCCGAACACGGCTTGGTGCCGCCTGCACGCTTCATTCCCCTGGCCGAAGAGATGGGCCTGATCGTGGAGCTGGGTGCCTGGACTATGGTAGAAGCCTGTCGCCAGAGCAAGGCATTCCAGGACGAGGGCTTGCTGCTTCCCAAAGTCGCTGTGAATGTCTCCAGCCTGCAGTTCAATCCCGCCTTCACTAACCTTGTACAGAAAGTGCTGGAAGACTCCGGTCTGGAGCCGAAACTGCTGGAACTCGAATTGACCGAGGGCGTCATCATGAGCAACGCCCGCGCTTCCATTGATGCCCTGCATGACCTGAAGCAACTCGGCGTCAGTATTTCCGTCGATGACTTCGGGACCGGTTATTCCTCATTGTCATACCTCAGTAAATTCCCGCTGGATGAGCTAAAAATCGATCGCAGCTTCGTTATCGAGTTTGATCGCAGCGCACGCTGCGCCAGCCTGGTGAGTGCAATCATCGCCATGGGCAAGAGCCTGAATCTGCAACTGGTGGCAGAAGGTGTAGATACCGTGGAGCAATTCCGCTTCCTGCGCGACCACGAGGTGGACGTCATTCAGGGTTATCTGTTCAGCAAGCCCGTGCCCGCAGCCGAGTTTGCGCGCTTACTGAAGAACAATCCCTACCCGGAACAAATTCGGAATATGACCGCGGGGCCAGCCGCAGCGACGGGCTGACACCTCAGTGACTGACGGCGTCATCACCCCATATGGCTTCTAAACGCTGATCTCGGCCGCAGCGGTAACGATAGTATTTATAGCGAACCGGATTTTTCTTGTAGTAATCCTGATGGTATTCCTCGACCGGGAAAAACGTCGCGCGCGGCAGAATGGGTGTATTCAATTCTTGGTCAGGAAAGCGCGCTATCACAGCTTCCCGTGACGCTTCCGCAAGGGCCCTTTCCTCTTCGGTTTCGACAAATACTGCCGGGCGATAACTCTCTCCGCGATCACAAAACTGACCGCCGCCATCAAAGGGATCCACGCTCACCCAGAAGCGATTCAATAACTGCTGATAGCTAATGACCTCTGGATCGTAGGTAATCAGCACAGCCTCGTAGTGGCCGTCATGCGCGCCCTTATAGGTAGGGTCAGGATGAGAACCGCCAGAGAAGCCGCTCACAACATCGGTAACTCCCTCCACATCCTGATAGTCCGATTCCATGCACCAGAAGCAGCCGCCTGCAAAGATCGCAGTCGCACTGCCGGCAAAGACCGAGCTTGATAAACAAAGGCAGGTAAGCGCCAGGAGAAGCTTGTGCATTCAGAGTAGTCCTTCAATGATAATATGCTTGTGTTCATAGACTAGCAGAGACCCTTTTCGTTCCAAGATGATCGAACACATCAATGTCAGTGTGCGCAGCCAGGGCTTGTTCGCATTTACGGATCAAGTCCGTAGCTGCGTTCGCAACTGCGAGTTTGAGGAGGGTCTATGTACGCTGTTTATTCAGCATACCTCTGCCAGCCTGCTCATACAGGAAAACTACGATGACAGCGCGAGAGTGGATCTGGAGAACTGGCTCAATCGCTTGGTACCGGAAAACGATCCGCTCTATACGCACACACTGGAAGGGCCGGACGATATGCCCGCACACATTAAGGCGGCACTGACGGCGACGCAGCTAGCGATTCCTTTTCAGCATGGCGAGTTAATGCTCGGCACATGGCAAGGTATCTACTTGTGGGAACACCGGCACCATGCCGGACAGCGCCAGGTTATCGCTCACCTCGGCGCATGAGTACTTTGCCCTTCACAAATGCTAATCTGTTCGCGACTTAAATAGAGGCCGAGCGGATTACTGTGCCCAAGTTTCTGAACGTAGGTGGTGGAACAAAGACCATCCCGATACCTGAGTTTTTCGCAGATTGGCAACACGATTTGCTGGATATCGACCCCAAAGACGATGTGGATATTGTCTGTGACGCCAGACAACTGTCTGAGTTAAGGGCCGACACCTACGACGCCGTATACTGTTCTCATAATCTCGAACATTACTATGCACATGACGTAGTGCGCGTCATCGCCGGCTTCAAACACGTACTCAAGCCGTCAGGCTTCGTTTACGCCCGCGTGCCTGACGTGCAATATCTGATGCGATATGTGGTGGAGCACGATATGGACATCGAAGACACGCTCTATCACGTGGGCAAGGTTCCGATCAAAGTCCATGATGTGATGTATGGCTGGGGCAAAAAAATGGAGGTCAGTGGCAATGACTTCTACGCGCATAAGATGGGCTTTTCCACCAAGTCCCTGAACCAGGCATTTGATACTGGCGGCTTTCCCTACCGCGTTCAGCGACAGTGGAAAAACGTGTGGGAGATCAGGATCGCCGCCTTCCTCGGCCAACCCAGCAGTAAACAATTGAAGCGAATGGGCTTCCCCGGCGTGTCCTGGCCAAACGTCGAAGGCTGAAGAAGGCTCTCGTTGGTGAGAACCTCACCTATCTCGGAGAGTGTTAGGCTCGGATTCGGTGCTCAGCCATCTGCAGGTAGTAGCCTTGCATGTGTTCTGCCAGTGCTCGGTGTTCTGCCGACAGGCTGACCTCACGCTCAGTGTAGGCGGCAAAACCGGTAGATTCCTCAACATTCCCATACCAGTGATGGGCCCAAACACCATCACTATCGCGCCTCCCGGTAGGCCACTGCAACATCGCATCAGTGAATGGCACATTGAGTTGCTCACACAAGGGGAGAAGAACGCCTACCGGATTCTTCAATACATCGTTGGAATCGATCACCGCAGGACGTTCACCCGTAATTGCTTCGATCTCAGTAAACAACTCGTGCTGACGCACGATACCAATGGCATCTTCAGACACCGACGGCATTTTCTGAAGATAAGAGGCGATAACCTCTGCCGGATCCCGAATCAAAAAGCAGTGCCGAAACCCTTCAGTCCAGCTCATATCCATGCCGCGGGGCATGTGGTGAGTCATGTGCTTCTGGTAGAAGTACTCGATACCCTGGATATCCCGCGATAACTGCGAGACGACTTCCCTTCGATCACTGCTCTGGTCCTGCAGGATTTCCTCCCGGCAGGGGTGCTCCAGGCCGGTTTCGTGCAGGTAACAGGCGTAGAATGGTTCGTCCACTACCACACAGTCTGCACGATTCTCCCAGCTGCGCATCATGGCCGTGGAAATATTACGCGGCCCGGACCACATAGCGATGCGGATGGTCATAACGCCCTGCCCTAGCGCCGCTCTTTGCACTCATCTTCGATCATCTGCAGATACAGCTCCTGCAAACGATCGGTCATGGGCCCGCGTTTGCCCTCTCCGATAGTGCGGCCATCGATATCCACTACAGGGGTAAGACCTGCGAAGGTACCGGTAACAAAGGCTTCTTCAGCACCGTAGGCTTGCATCAAGGAGAAGTTTTTCTCATAGACCGGTATGCCATTGGCCTTACACAGATTGACCACGTTGCGCCGGGTTATGCCATCCAGACAATAGTCACCACTGGAAGTCCACACTTCGCCTTCGCGAACAATGAAGAAGTGCGTGGAATTACAGGTCGCCACATGCCCGTGTGGATCGAGCATCAGGGCCTCGTCGTAGCCGGCCTTCGCTCCCTGAATACAGGCAAAAATGCAATTGAGCTTGGAGTGGCTATTAATGCGCGGGTCCTGCACGTCGGCGTAGCCGCGACGCACATGCACGGTATAGAGCCTAATGCCGCGATTATTGAGTTCGGGATCGGGCATCTTGTATTCGGGGATGATAACCACGGTCGGTCCACCAATGGTGACCGCAGGGTCCTGGTAAGGCGTGGACTTCACGCCGCGACTGACCATTAAGCGGATGTGCACATGGTCATCCATGCCGTTTGCTTCCATCGTCGCATAGAGGCGATCTTTGAGATCCTGCTGACTCATGCCCATATCGAGATCCAGGGCCTTGGCGCCCTCCCAGAGGCGCTTCATATGCCGATCGAGAAACGGGATCACACCGTGATGCAAGCGCAAGCCCTCCCAGATACCGTCGCCCAAGATAAAGCCGCTATCGAATACCGACACCACGGCCTTATCACGGGGAAACAGTTCGCCGTTAATGTTGATCAGAATCTCTTCGTTGCGGGGATCCTGGGTAAAGCTATGAGTACTGGTATTGCCCATAATTCACGGTCTCGGTGAGCGAATGACGGCGCGTAGTTTGGTAGTCGGCAGGCCCCGCTGTCAATAAATGCGGCCTCCCGGATTTCAGGTATCGAGTTGATCCACTGCGTAGGTGTATACGACGTCGGTGCTGGAGTTGAGCGCAGTCTCTGCGGAATCTTGAACAACACTAATAATGAAGCCCACTGCAACCACCTGCATGGCCACATCCAGCGATATGCCAAACAGCGAACAGGCCAGTGGAATTAGCAATAAGCTGCCGGAAGGCACGCCACTGGCACCACAGGCAGACAGCGCTGCAATGACGCAGAGCATCAGAGCAGTAACGAAGGACACCTCAATGCCGAGCGTGTTGGCGGCAGCCAGCGTTAATACGGTTATCGTGATCGCGGCCCCTGCCATGTTCACTGTAGCGCCCACCGGTATCGTTACCGAATACAGCTCCTCGCTAATCCCCAGCTTCTTGGCCAGAGACAGATTGACCGGAATATTAGCTGCTGAGCTGCGTGTGAAGAACGCGGTGATGCCCGATTCCTCCAAACACTGCAGCACCACCGGATAGGGATTGCGTCGCGTGAGCAAAAATACCACTACCGGATTAACCACCAGAGCGACAATCAGCATCGCGCACACCAGCACCAGCGCCAGGCTGGCATAACTGGCGAGTGCGGACAGGCCGGTAGTCGCCACGGTGTAACACACCAGACCAAATATCCCCAGCGGCGCCAAGCGAATGATGTAGCGCACAATATCGGCTACTCCATTCGCAAAGGTTTGCAGGTTGTCGCGAAAGCCCTCAGAGGCTTTGCGAAAGCTAATGCCGAGCAGGATCGCCCAGGTTAGACAGCCCAGGAAGTTGCCGGTGAGCAAGGCATTAATGGGGTTGTCGACCAGCTTGAACAGCACGTCGATCAGCACAGTGCTCACCGCAACCGGCGGGCTACCCTCGGCGACATTGGCTAAGGCCAGCGTCTGCGGGAAGGCCAGACTCAGGATCAGCGCCACCAGCGCAGCCGTGACCGTACCCAGCAGGTACAGCAGGAGGGTGAAGAAAGTCTTGCGCCCGTCGTTACCCGATTCATGCCGATTGGCTATCGCCGACATCACCAGCACCATAACCAATAGCGGCGCCACCGCTTTGAGCATACCGACGAAGAGCTGGCCCAGTACCCCGAGCTGTTCTGCCGTCGTCGGTAGAATCACGCCTACGATAGCGCCCAGCACAACACCGATCAGAATCTGTGGCACCAGGCCCAGGCTGGAAAGTTGCATTGCAATTCCTCGAGTTCTTATTGGGGTATACCTTACCAGTTACCGGTGGGTATGTACCGGGTCTCCATACTGCTATTCTCTATGGGTTCAGGCGATCAGAGGAATCCCCATGCCGGCCCCACGGATACATCACTATGCCATCACCGCACCGGGCGGAGTTCTGGATGCAGTGGTCGACTTTTACGGCAAAGCCCTTGGACTCACCCCAGGCCCACGTCCCGATTTTGGTATTCATGGTTATTGGCTATACGCCGGTGATGAACCCATATTGCACCTGATACAGGATGATAATCGTGAAACCGGCGGCCCCAGCTATCTCGACCACGTTGCCCTGCGCTGCGAAGGATTGCAGCAAGCGAAAGCCCGTCTGGACGACGCCGGTATAAGCTATGGCGAGATGCGCATTGATGAATTAAATCAGACCCAGTTGTTTCTCAATGATCCCGCTGGCACCAGCGTCGAACTGAACTTCTTGGGAGACGCCTAGGGATGAGTGACGGCGCGGAACTCTATATCGAATTGCTGAAAAAATCTGTCGGTAATTTCATTTACGACGACGACTTAGACCTCATGCGCGGTTCGTTCAAGCGAGGCTCAAAGGCGGGTACGCTAGTCTCCGATGCGCCAGCAGCTGCCGCCGCTGAACACAAAAAATCTGGCTTGATTTGGCCGTCTCGCGCACACACCATGATTGGCCTGCCTCGCCTCAACAATATCCAGCAGTGCGTGTCCGATGTTCTGGAAAATAATATTCCGGGCGATTTTATCGAAACGGGCGTTTGGCGAGGTGGCGCTACTATCTTTATGCGCGGCATCTTGAAAGCCCACGGCATCACCGATCGCACTGTCTGGGTCGCGGATTCCTTCGAGGGCCTGCCCGCGAGCAATCCAGACAAATACCCCGAGGATTCACAGACCCGGTTCGAGAAGTTCGCCGATCTCGCCGTTTCTTTAGAGCAGGTAAAAGAGAATTTTCGGCGCTACGATCTGTTGGACAATCAGGTGAAATTTTTAAAGGGTTGGTTTTCAGAGACCTTACCCAAAGCGCCCATTGACCGCCTCGCAGTATTGCGCCTGGACGGCGACCTGTATGAGTCCACCATGGACGCACTGGTTAATCTCTACGACCGCGTCTCGGAGGGCGGCTACATCATCGTCGATGATTATCACTCCGTAGCGGCTTGCAAGGCCGCCATCCAGGACTTCAGAGCTGAGAGAAAGATTAAGACGAAGCCATCACTCATCCTGGGCGGTGGCGTATTCTGGAAGAAATGATAAGCACGGCTCAATAACAATAAGCACAGGAATACACGATGCAACACCAGAATTCGAATGTCTTCAGACTGGCCGCGGGCCTCCTCGCCGCGGTCATCAGCAGCGCCTGCCTGGCTCAGGGCGTAACGATCGGTGGCACCGACGCCGAAGGCAATGCAAACGGTTTCACGGCCTTGTTTGCCGGCGATCGTTTCGAAAACTTTCGTCACATGGAGCGCTTCGTACCCACCTCCAAGATGCCGCCCTCCTCTGCGCCCTGGGACCTCGGGAAGAACGCGAACACCTTAAAGTACAGCGGAGACTTTCGCGGCAAAGTGACCTCTCTCGAGGACTTTATCGCGCTTTCCGATACGTCGGCCTTCCTCGTCATCAAGGACGGCAAGATCCTGTTCGAAGACTACCGGCATGGCGACTCCCGCGAGAGCCTGCACACCTCCTTCTCGGTGGCCAAGTCATTCACCTCTGCCCTGCTGGGTATCGCATTGGCCGAAGGTAAGATCGATAGCCTTGACGACCCGGTTCGTAAGTACTTGCCCGAGCTCACCAGTGCCACCTTCGACGGCGTCACGATAAAGCACGTGTTACAGATGTCTTCCGGCGTGCAATTCAACGAAACCTATACCGACCCCAACTCCGACATCAACCTGATGACTACGAAAGTCCCGCCGATGACGTATGTCGAATACATCAACACCCTGGGTCGCGCACATGAGCCGGGCACATTTAATCACTATGCCAGCATCAACACACAGCTACTGGGGATACTGCTGGTGCGCGTGACCGGGGAAACGCTGACCGAGTACATGAATGATCGGCTATGGCAACCGCTGGGCATGGAACAGCCCGGGCTATGGGTGCTGGACGAACAAGGTATCGAACTCTCTATGGGCGGCCTTGCCGCCTCCGCCCGGGACTACGCCAAACTGGGCTTGCTCTACCTGAACGACGGCATGCGCGGTGAGCAGCGAATTCTACCTAAAGGCTGGGCACACGAATCCGTTACGCCCACAGAAGCCCATCTGTTGCCCGGAGACAATCCACAGTCCTCTAATCCGTCCGGTTACCAGTACCAGTGGTGGACCCCGCGCAACTGGGACGGTGATTTCCTGGCGCGCGGCATCTGGGGGCAGAATATCTATGTCCACCCGGGCAATCGGGTGGTTATCGTGAAACTGGCGGCCGACCAGAAGAACTTCGACGCTGGCTTTAAGCTCGCCTATATCGATTATCTGCAGGCGCTGGGCCAGTCATTGACGGATTAAGAGGCACAGCCTGATATGGCCAAGAACGTACTCATCACCGGTGCCAATAAGGGCATTGGCCTGGCCGCCGTCAAAGCGGTGCTGCAATCGGCCGATAACACGACGGTATGGCTGGGCAGCCGCGACATCGATTGCGGCTCGGATGCTCTCAACACTCTGCTAGGCGGCCACCCCGAGTGGGAGTCGCGCCTGCGCCTGCTGCCCATCGATGTGAGTAAGCCAAAGTCGGTTTTGCTGGCCAGAGATACCATATCCGAGCACTACGGCGATCGGGTGAGTCCTCTCTATGGCATCGTGAACAACGCTGGCATTGGTCTCGGCTCTGCTGATCTGGCAGAAGTCGTTGAGGTAAACACGTATGGCGTAAAGCGGGTCTGCGACGTCTTCCTGCCCCTTATCGAAGACGGCGGGCGTGTAGTAAACGTTTCCTCTGCATCCGGCCCTAACTTCGTCAGCCAGTGCAGCCCGGAGCGGCAAGCGTTTTTCCTCGATGAAACGCTGAACTGGGGCAATGTCGATGCGCTGATCGAAGAAGCCATCGAGTTTCAGGATTCGCCCGACTACCTGTATCGACTCGGCCTGGGAGAAGCGAGTCCCTATGGTTTCAGCAAAGCCTGCGTCAGCCTGTATACGATGTTGCTGGCACGCGATAACCCACGCCTACTCATCAATGCCTGCACGCCGGGGTACATCGAGACCGACATGACCCGCCCATCGGCGCAGGCCCGCGGTGTTACGCCACAAGACATGGGCATGAAGTCGCCAGAGCAAGGCACCAAAGCGATAATGCACCTGCTATTCGGTCAGCTCCATGGCAGCGGCCACTACTATGGCAGTGATGCCAAGCGCAGCCCGATGGACCGGTATCGCGCGCCCGGGGACCCGGAATTTTTGGGGAACTAAACCAACATAGTCCTTGCCTGCTATCGGAGTACTCACTCCTCCGCGAGCGCATAGGCAATGACGTAACCGCCCTTGCCGTCTTCTCCGCGAGAATCCACATAAGTGCCTGTTTTAGGGTCGCGGGGATAGACCCAACTGGGATTGGGAACAGTCACGATCAGGTATTGCTTACCCGAGCGGCGTGACTGGAAGGTCATAGGCTGGGACTGACTGTTCCCGGGAAGCGCTGCGGACCACATCAGTTCTCCCGTGCGCACATCGAAAGCCCTCACGGTGCGATCCATGGTTGAAGCCATGAAAGTGAGTCCGCCCCGGGTGGTCACGGTGCTACCCTGCACCGCCACGCCAACATCAAAGGGCAAACCGGAACGGATACCAAAAGGACCTGCTTCTTTCATGCTGCCCAGGGATCGGCTCCACATCAACTCCCGCGAGTTAAGGTCGATAGCCGCAATGAGTGACCAGGGCGGCTCGAAACAAGGCACGCCCGTGCCCAGCCGTGACATAAAGGGCTGTGGCACGCCGTAATAACGAATATGGGCATGGTCATAGGGATTATCCGGGTCGGGATCGCGGAATTCCGGCATGGGCGCGTCTTCGCTCAGCCTGACCGCCGGATGATTTTTGCCCAGCACCAGGCTCGCCATCGGACCGGCCTGCGCCACCTGCTGGGGGGTGAACAAGTGCAGCCTGTGGGCCAGCAGCATGGGCGTGGCAATCAGCAAGCCGTGATCTGCGTCTACTGACACACTACCCCAGTTAAAGCCACCAAAATTGCCGGGCGCCAGCAAGGTGCCCCCACGGCTGGGTGGGGTGTACATGCCCTCATAGCGCATCATACGGTATTCCACCCGGCAGGCGAGTTGATCCAGCGGTGTCAGTCCCCACATATCCTTCTCATGGCGGAAGGGGTGGAAGCTGGGTAAGGCGGACACGGGCTGCGTCGGTGAGACATATTCACCGGGTTCAGGGTGCTGCGGTGCCGGGCGCTCTTCCATCGGGTATACCCGGGTACCGTCGCGCCGGTCTAGCAGGAAGATATCACCCATTTTGGTAGGGACAGCTACCGCGGGTACCCGCTCACCGTCGCGCTCCACATCCACCAACACCGGCTGGGCGGGCAGGTCGTAGTCCCATATATCGTGGTGCACAGTCTGGTAATGCCAGCGCTCCTTACCAGTCGCTGCATCAATCGCGACGATGGTGGATGAATACTCGTCGTCGAAAGACCGGCGGGTGCCACCGAAGTAATCCGGTGGCGGATTGCCCGTGGGTGCAAACACCAGGTCCAGTTCCGGGTCGTAACTCATCACTGTCCACACATTGGGCGTACCGAGAGTATAAGTCTCCCCTTCTGCAGGCTCACCCTGATAGTCTGGGTTGCCAAGGTCCCAGGCCCATGCAAATTCACCGGTGATAGCATCGAAAGCGCGCACCACCCCGGACGGCATACCCAATTCCTGGCTATCCAATACCAGACCACCAATAACCAGCACGTCGTCTGCCACCAACACCGGCGCGGTCAACGCGTACTGGTTTTCATAGGTAATGCCCATGCCCTTGCGCACGTCCACTTCCCCGTTGTCGCCAAAGTCTGCACAACGCGCACCGGTCGCCGCGTTAATGGCGATCAGGCGGCTGTCGAGGGCGGCGATCAGGATACGCGCCGGGCAAGCCCCGGAATAACCCTCAGGGGCTTCGAAGTAGCCGACCCCGCGACAAGTCTTGGTGTACTGGCTCTGAGTTTTGAGCTGGATTTCAGGGTCGTGGCGCCAGATTTCTTCGCCGCTGTCGCTGTCCAGGGCGATGACCACATTGTTGGCAGCGCATACGTACAGGTAATCGCCGACCTGCAGCGGCGTGGATTTGAAAACTTCCGGCACTCCGGTGCGAATGCGCCAGACTTCCTGCAGCCGGCCCACATTTTCCGTATTGATTTGCGCCGCTGCCGAGAACCGGGAGCCACCGGCATCGTTACCCCAGTGGCGCCACTCATGGACAGCACCCGATGTTGCCAGTCCGCGATCTGTGCCCAGGCTATTTTGCTCGTAGCCCGGTAAGGCCGCGACCAGGAGGGTCAGTATGCTCAGCGTACCGGGTGTGCCTACCCAGACACCTGCGCTGGATCGGGATGCGGAAACATGTTGGCGCAAACTGTCGCGATACCAGGGGGTAAAAAACCATAGACCCAAACCCAACCAGGTAGCCAGCCGTGGCAACAGTGCAAGAAAGTAACCGTCAGACTCGTAAATCGACCAGAACAGGGATCCAGCGAGCATCACGCCGTAAATCATGCAGGCACGCTCGTCGCCCTTTAACAGCAGAACCGTAGTGGTCAGCAGCGCAAGCCCGGTTAAGACGTAGTAAAGACTACCGCCCAGGTAGACGAGATAGGACCCTAGTAGAGCCAGCAGCAGGCCCAGCAGCGCCAGTACTGCTGCGAAGGCATAATGTGCGGTCCGGGCAATCATCTGGCGCTAGAAATCCAGCCTGAATTCTACGCCGTAGGTGCGCGGCTCCATCACCGTGACGCTGCGGTAGCGGCCGACCAGGCGTCCGTCCTGGTTTAAGCGCGTCGGATCGTCATTGTCCAGGGCGTTCTTCACGTAGGCCATTACCTGCCAGTTTCCGTCCACCGGCCGCAGGGTAAGCTGGGCATTAAGTTGCTCCCAGCCATCCATCTCGTCCGAGGGCTTGTTAAATTCATTGGCATAGTAGTCATCCTGCCAGAAATAGTCCGCCCGGGTGATCAGATCAAAGTTGCCGATACTGGTGTTGTACTCGGCACCAATATTGACCGAGTATTCCGGCGCGTTACGCAACACATTGCCGTCCAGATCCTTGATCAGGAATCCATCCTCCGTGTAACGGATATCACCGTTCTCATCCAGCGCCGGCGTGGTGCCCGGAGCGGCGCCAAAGGGGTCGCCCTCGTCAGAAGACTGGAAGTCATCGATCTCCATGTCCAGCCAGGCCAGACTCAGGTCAAACTGCCAGCTCTCCGTAGGTAAATAACTTAACTCTGCCTCGGCCCCCATCACCTCCGCATCGCCGTTTACAGTGACTGCCGTGGTTTCGTCAATCTGGCCAATCTGCATATCCTCGTAGTCATAGTAAAAAGCACCAAAGTTTGCCAGCAGCCGGCCATCGGCGAAGGTGTTCTTGGAGCCGATCTCGAACGAGTTTACGTACTCCGGGTCAAACACCTCGGCACCCGCGGCACCCCCAGGATTCAGTCCCCCGGCCTTGTAGCCCCGGGCATAACTCGCAAACAGCATGGAATTTTCGCTCAGGTAATGATCGAGAGTGATTTTGCCCGTGGTCTCCTGCCAGTCATCGTCTGCTTCCTGCCAGCTCGGATCCGCCAGCGTCAGAAATACCAGCCGCGTGCGAATAGATTTCTCATCGTCGGTGTAGCGCAGCCCTGCCGTCAGTCTGGTCTGCTCAGAAATGTCGTAGTAGATTTCACCGAACGCGGCATAGGATTCGGTTTTCACCGGGTCACTATCTACCCTGTACATCTCAAATTCAGTCGGCAGGCCCAGCACTTGCTGAGTCGCGGCGAGTGCGGGGTGAGTTATGAGTGAGCTGCCACTACGATCTTCATCATAATAAAAGGCGCCCAGCAGGAAATTGAAGGGGCCGTCGTAGCTGGAGCTGAGTCGAAACTCCTGGGTGAACTGCTCCGCGTCGCTCAGTTGGCGGCGACCGGACTGGATGAGATCAGTGGTGACATAGTTCATTGCATCCGCGCGGTAAGTCAGCGGATTGTTTAGACGTACATCAGTAGCAAAGCGATCCATATCCCAGAATATGTCACCTTCGGTGTCGTAGTAGCCGGTTAGCGAGACAAACTGGTAGTCATCAAAATCGTAGTTGAATTGCAGCGAGACACCGAATTGTTCGGTTTCGTAGGTGGGCTCCTAGAGGTGGACCCAATTCTTTGAACAGCAATACCCGATTCTATAAGTGGATGCCTGCCCTGGATTTAAGCTGCCATGGGTATTGGCAGCGCTTCGAAGTAAAACTGATCTGGTGTCTGCCGGTCAAGACTGCTGTGGGGTCGGCGGCCGTTGTAGAACCGGAAGTAACGATCCAGGCCAGCCTTGGCGGCCGAGACAGTGTCGTAGGCATGCAGGTAAACCTCCTCATACTTCACTGATCGCCAGAGTCGCTCGACGAACACGTTGTCCCGCCAGGCGCCCTTGCCGTCCATGCTGATTTGGATGCCGTCGTCCTTCAGCAGACTAGTGAAGGCCAGACTGGTGAACTGGCTGCCCTGGTCGGTGTTGAAGATATCCGGCTTGCCGAATTTCTCCATGGCCTCTTCAACGGCTTCCAGGCAGAAGTGCGTATCCATGGTTGTAGAGATTTTCCACGACAGCACGCGCCGAGAGTACCAGTCCACAACAGCGGCAAGGTAGACAAAACCCCTGGCCATCGGGATATAGGTCAAATCCATCGCCCAGACCTGATTGGGTCGGTCGATAGTTAGGCCCCGTAGTAAGTACGGATAGACCTTGTGCTGCGGATGCCGCCGAGTGGTCTTGGGCTTGCGGTACAGTGCTTCAATGCCCATGAGACGCATCAGTCGACGAACTTTGGTACGGCCCACCCTGTGGCCCTCCTGCCGCAGCAGATCCTGCAGCATCCGGGAGCCCGCGAATGGCAGCTCCAAGTGAAGCCGATCTATGCGATTCATGAGTATCTGATCACGCGGGCTAATAGGCTTGGGCTGGTAATACACCGTGCCTCGGCTGATATCCAAAAGTTTGGCCTGTCGACTGATTGGCAGTTTGTGGTCGCGGTCGATCATTTTCTTTCGCTCAGCAATCCCGCCTTGTTGAGCGCGCCTTCTAAAAAATCGTTTTCCAAGGTCAGCTCACCGATTTTGGCATGAAGCGTCTTCACATCGACCGGCGGTTCCTTGCTCTCACCGCCGTCAAACACGTCAGCGGACCGCTCCAGAAGCTGTGTCTTCCACTGCGTGATCTGATTCGGGTGAACGTCGAACCGCTCGGCGAGTTCTGCCATGGCCTGTTCACCCTTGAGGGCCTCCAGCGCCACCTTGGCCTTGAATTGAGGTTTGTGATTGCGGCGAGGTCTTCTAGCCATTCTGATCTCCTGATATCGGGCAATACGATGCCCTAAGTCAGGCAGGGAATCCACTTATAGCGCTGTTCAGATTATTGGGACCACCTCTCCTGATCCATATAGACGTCGCGCAAGCTAGCCGGGTTGTAGGCATCAGCAAAGTAATCCCCAAGGGGCATCAAAGTGCCGCCGTGAAAGATCAGGTTGAGTGTCTGGTAAATGGATCCACTTACGTCCGGCGTCTCAAAACCGGTGGACAGAGGTGAACAACCAGTCAGGGCATCCTTGGTGCACAATCCCTTGGTGCGGAAGGAGCGATCACTGTCTTCCTCCAGGTAGGAAATGACCAGGTCGGCACTGAGGCGATCGCTGAAATCGAACGCAGTCGAGCTGCGCAATTCGTAGCTGTCACGACCGTCAATATCGTTGCCGGTGTACTCATTATCCGTATACCCGTCGCGGCTCAGGTACATGCCGGCGAAACGTTGGCGCACCGAGTCGCCAAGGGGCGGATTCAATGCACCTTTAAACTTGAGGGTGTCGTAGTCCCCCACCGTCACAGCGGCGAAGCCACCGAACTCCTCCTCAGGCTTGCGCGTATGAATATTGATGACCCCCGCTGTGGTATTGCGTCCATACAAGGTTCCCTGTGGACCGCGCAGGACTTCGACACGCTCGAGGTCAAAGTACTCCGAGGAAAGAAACAGGGGGGAGTTTAGATAGACATCGTTGACGTGATAGCCGAGCCCATCCTCCGCAGTCGAGGAAATCGCATTGTTCCCGACACCGCGGATGGCAGTACGCAGCCCATCAGCCAGCAGGTTCGGTACCGCAAACTGCAGATTGGTAATGCCATCAATCTGGCGCAGCTCCAGGTCTTCACCATTAAAAGCAGACAGCGAAATCGCCACATCTTGCAGCGACTGTTCACGTCGCTGGGCGGTGACAATCACCTCTTCCAGTGCCTGGGCGCTGACCGCCGCCGACAGTGGGGTCAGTAAGGGGATACTGGCCGCGCTGATAGCCAGCGGTAGTAACTTCAGATTGTTCACGTTGCTCATTGCGGTAGTACTCCTTCTTATCAATTTATTCACGGGATGTTTGCAATCCCACCAGGGCTACAGAGGATGGATGGTTTGTCCTCCATCCAACACCAGACTCTGCCCGGTCATAAAGTCACTCTGCTGGGAGGCGAGGAACACCGCGATGCCCTCCATATCCTCCAGTTCCCCATAGCGGGCGATGGCACTGCGCCGCAGGGCGGCATCCTTGAACTCCTGGCTGGTCTGCACCGACATATCAGTCTCGATGTAACCCGGCAGGATCGCGTTTACCCTGATCCCCGCCCAGCCCAGTTCCAGCGCCAGCGACCGAACCAGGCCACAGACGGCGGCCTTGGTAGTGGAGTAGCCAGCCGCGCCACCGAAGCCGACCAGGGCCGCAGCAGAGGATGTGACGATCAGACGACCGCCTTCCTTGCGCTCCAGCAAATGCTCAGTCACCGGTGCCCATGTGTGCACCACGCTCATCAGGTTGAGGTCGATGGTGTCCAGCCAGTCTTTACGGCTGGTCGTATGGCAGAAGCCGCGGTAGCCGCCACCGCCGGCATTGGCAAAGCAGCTGTCCACCTTGTCGAAGCGGACCAGCGTTTTTTCAAACGCGCTAGCCACCTGTTCTTCGTCGGTAACGTCGCAGGCGAATGCCTCAACGTCACCACCAAGTCCACGCAGTTCCTCTATGGCCGTGGCATTTTTCTCGCTGTTCCGACCCCATACCGCCACCTTGCTACCACTCTTTACCAGGCCCCGCGCGTAGGCCAGACCCACACCGCCATTACCGCCAGTGACGATCGCCACTTTGTCGCTCAAATCAAACATCTCAATTCCTACAATCCATTATTTGCAAAGTTCTGGGATGACACCGCAGCGTCATCGGCAACTACCTGGAAACCAATCAGGTTCCCGTCCGGGTCGCGGCCGAAGAGTATTTCTCCGCCGTCCAGGGCCAGTGATTCCTCAACCAAGCTACCGCCAGCGGCGAGCAGCGCCTTGCGGGCCTGGTCAATGTCCGCCACGTCAAACACCACCATGTTGTAACCGGGCGCATGCAAGGGCCGGGGTGTGTCCGGTATAGTCGTGGGATGACTTACGTACTGAACAAATTCCAGTTCCAGGTTGCGGGTTTGCAACCAGGACATCTTGAGCTTTACCCCGGGCAGGCCCGCCACTAGCTCAAAATTCTCCCCCGAAAGGCCAAACCAGTGTCCTAGATCGCGGGATTCCTGCCCCCCAAGTAAGCTGGAATAAAAAGCGGTTAGTACTTCAATGTCCGGTGTACTGAATGCCACCTGACGGATCCGATAGTCATTGGGTGGCGGTTCGGGCAACTCGAGTGCGGCCACATCGACGTGCTCGATCTCCAGAACCGCGCCCTCCAGATCGTAAACATACGCGTACTCCACCGGGTTACGGGGATTGAGCTGCACCATCTCCCGCGCACCCATATGGCCTGCTCCCAGGGAGAGAAAGCGCTCATAGGACCCAGTGGCTTTGTTCGCCTGGACGCATACGTGAGCGATACCCGGCCCCTGCACTGGCACCGCTTGCCAGTCGCCCCCTGCGCGCGGCTCAAATTCCATCAGCCTCAACTGGGCATTACTGGAGCGCAATAATGCACTTTCTATTTGCACGTCATCGACTTCGAGCAGTTCCAAGAAGGGCGCGGCACTACCCGGGTCGTAGTCCTCCACGACCTGCATGTTGGCAGCACCAGCGTAAAACTCGCTGCTACGGGCGACATCCTCGACCGTGATACCTACAAAGCTGACGCCGCGAATACCCGCGTCGACGGGGTCATCTGCGTCGCTGCAGGCGAGCAATAGGCCTGAAAACGACACCGCCATCAGTAAGGCACGAGCGTGAAATATTGTGTGAGAAAACGTCATGAGTTCCTGCCCATGAATCATTATGTGGGGCAAGAATAACACCTTATTGGACCATAAGTCCAATAAAATTCTTTATTGCAGCTCTACGAGGCTCTTTATTGGACTTTTAATGGCATCATGTCCAATAAGGCTGCCCTCGCGGACTAGCGCGTCAGCTTACGTCGACGCGCCCGGTAGTCTGCCTGGAACTGCGTAATACTGCCCAGGATCATGCTCACCGTGAGGTCCTCCACCTCTTCTACGCTCATCTCACTACGCAACAGGTATTCACCCGCCGCCGCTGGCAGGCCGAAGGAAATGTCGGTCGCCGCCCGTGCCAGGTTCAGGGGCATATCAAATTGTTTAGCAACTATTGGTGCAAGGTATTCCACGGAGGTGCTACGAGCGTAATCGGTGGGATCGTGCATCTGGGTGACGCTGGGTTCGGCCTGCAGACGCTCGATGATGAGCCCCCGCTCGGCGATATAGGCGAGGTAAGCGTGCGTAATATTTCGGATCAGCTCCTCGAAGGTCTGCGCTTTCTCCGCTGCCTCGAACTGCTCCCGGCGTTGCGCTTTGAGTTCACGGTCTAGTAACTCACGCAGCAGCTGCAGCAAGCTGTCGAAGTATTTGTAGATGAGCGACTTGCTGACACCGGCACTCTGACCAATCCGCTCAAGTGACAGTTGCGCCACGCCCTCCCGAGCTATGATCTCCGCCGCCTCATCCAGAATCATCGCCCGCCGGACTTCCGGACTATAGCGACGCCGCTGCGGCGCTTGAGTTTGTTTAACGGTTTTCACAATTAGCCGCTCGCTGCCATAACGCTCGCCAGTCTACCCTGCCCGGCCACTGTAAATACCCCAAACAGCTAACCACCCATTCATAGAAAAATTAAGCCACTTCTCGGTATTGAACGGGTGTCATATCGTTCAATCCATCATGGGGTCGTTCATGGTTATACAACACGATCCAGTCATCCGTGATCTCTCGAACTTCCTGCAATGTCTCGAACAGATATAAGTCCAATACTTCCTCTCGATACGTGCGATTAAAACGTTCGATAAATCCATTTTGGTAAGGCTTGCCGGGCTTGATGAAATCGATCTGAATTCCATGCGCTTGCGCCCATTCAGCCAACGCCCCTGATGTAAATTCAGGGCCATTATCAACCCTGATAATAGCGGGATAGCCTCGCCAGGCTGCAATACGATCTAATGTATGTATCACTCGCTCCGTAGTAATGCCCGAATTGATATCTATCGCTAACACTTCTCGATTGAAATCATCAACCACATTGAACGTGCGAAACCGATGACCGTGACGCAAGGTATCGCTCATAAAATCCATCGACCAACAGATATTGGCTGATCTAGGAACGCGCAATGGCAACGGATTCCTATTCGGTATCCTGCGTTTTACTTTACGCCGTATATTCAGTTTTAACTCCATATAAACACGGTAAATCCGTTTGTGATTCCAACGTTTACCCAACGCTCTGAGCCGCTTACACAGCTTTGGAAAACCCCAGCGAGGGTGCTTCTCAACCAAGGCCAGCAACGCATCAATCAGCTCACTATCATCTACTCGCTTGGGCGTGTAGTAATACGCCGTGCGACTTAGCGCGGCTGCACCACAGGCCGCTCGAATGCTGACAGGGTAATCCTTGCGCAAACGATCAACCCACTGCCGACGATGGACTGGCCCTAAAGCTTTTTTATGATCTCTTCCTGCATCTGACTCTTCAGGCTGAGATCGGCATACATCTGCTTGAGCTTGCGGTTCTCTTCTTCAAGTTCCTTGAGCCGCCGTACATCGGAGGCTTCCATTCCACCGTACTTAGAGCGCCACTTGTAAAAGGTGCTGAGTCCAATGTGTAGTGGTCAACTAAAACTGGCCACCTGAATCTGGGTGATACTATCACCCCTCAAGACACAGGTGAGCAAATGACCAAACGATCCAGACCAAACTTTAGCCCGGAGTTTCGACTCGAAGTCGCACAATTAGTCGTTGACCAAGGCTATACCGTCAGAGCCGCGAGTGAAGCGATGAACGTCAGTAAATCTTCAGTGGAGGGCTGGGTTCGCCAGCTTCGGCTAGAGCGCTCGGGAGAAACACCTCAGAAAGGCACGCCACTGACCGAGGAGCAGCGCCGTATTCGCGACCTGGAACGTCAGATCAAACGGCTGGAAACAGAGAAAGACATATTAAAAAAGGGTATGGCTCTCTTGATGTCCGACGAGCTGAAAAATATTCGATAATTCAGCGGTTACAAGAGAGCTATCCCGTTAAGTTGCTATGCCATGTCTTTGATATTCAACGCAGTAGCTACCGATATTGGCGAGAGCGCCCGAAGGGTGACAACTCCCATCGTTGCAGGCTTAAGCTTATGGTTCACGCTGCTCACCGCCTAAGTGGTGGCTCAGCTGGTGCAAGAACCGTTGCCCAGATCGTTAGCCGTAATGGAACGCCATTGACTCGTTACGTTGCGGGTAAGTTGATGAAGGAGTTGGGACTGGTGAGTAGCCAGCTTCCAAAACACGCCTATAAGCGTGCTGACAAGCTACACGTAGCCATTCCAAATACCTTGAATCGGCAGTTTTCTGTAGCAGAACCCAACCAGGTGTGGTGCAGCGATATTACATATATTTGGACGGGTCAACGCTGGGCCTATCTAGCCATGATACTGGATCTCTACGCGAGAAAACCGGTTGGTTGGGCGTTTTCTTATCGGGCCGACAGTGAACTGACCCGTAAGGCGTTGATGATGGCTTATGAATCCAGAGGAAGACCAAAGGGAGTGCTATTCCACTCGGATCAGGGAGTTCAGTACACCAGTACAAAATTCCGTCAGCATCTCTGGCGGTATCAGATACAACAGAGCATGAGTCGACGGGGAAACTGCTGGGATAACGCGCCAATGGAGCGCTTCTTCCGCAGCCTAAAAACCGAGTGGGTTCCAGAGACGGGCTATCGGAGTTTTACTGAAGCCAAGCAGTCAATCAATGACTATATCGTGAGGTACTACAACTCGATCAGACCGCATTCGAATAACAACATGAAAACACCCAATCAGGCAGAAAACGAATACTGGAAAGCTTATAAAACCGTGGCCAGTTTTAGTTGACCACTACACATTGGACTCAGCACCTTTTACAAGTGGCGCTCTAAGTACGGTGGAATGGAAGCCTCCGATGTACGGCGGCTCAAGGAACTTGAAGAAGAGAACCGCAAGCTCAAGCAGATGTATGCCGATCTCAGCCTGAAGAGTCAGATGCAGGAAGAGATCATAAAAAAGCTTTAGGGCCAGTCCATCGTCGGCAGTGGGTTGATCGTTTGCGCAAGGATTACCCTGTCAGCATTCGAGCGGCCTGTGGTGCAGCCGCGCTAAGTCGCACGGCGTATTACTACACGCCCAAGCGAGTAGATGATAGTGAGCTGATTGATGCGTTGCTGGCCTTGGTTGAGAAGCACCCTCGCTGGGGTTTTCCAAAGCTGTGTAAGCGGCTCAGAGCGTTGGGTAAACGTTGGAATCACAAACGGATTTACCGTGTTTATATGGAGTTAAAACTGAATATACGGCGTAAAGTAAAACGCAGGATACCGAATAGGAATCCGTTGCCATTGCGCGTTCCTAGATCAGCCAATATCTGTTGGTCGATGGATTTTATGAGCGATACCTTGCGTCACGGTCATCGGTTTCGCACGTTCAATGTGGTTGATGATTTCAATCGAGAAGTGTTAGCGATAGATATCAATTCGGGCATTACTACGGAGCGAGTGATACATACTTTAGATCGTATTGCAGCCTGGCGAGGCTATCCCGCTATTATCAGGGTTGATAATGGCCCTGAATTTACATCAGGGGCGTTGGCTGAATGGGCGCAAGCGCATGGAATTCAGATCGATTTCATCAAGCCCGGCAAGCCTTACCAAAATGGATTTATCGAACGTTTTAATCGCACGTATCGAGAGGAAGTATTGGACTTATATCTGTTCGAGACATTGCAGGAAGTTCGAGAGATCACGGATGACTGGATCGTGTTGTATAACCATGAACGACCCCATGATGGATTGAACGATATGACACCCGTTCAATACCGAGAAGTGGCTTAATTTTTCTATGAATGGGTGGTTAGCTGTTTGGGTTATTTACAGAACCTCTCCGATCGCAAGCACACTGAGGCCGAGTTAGTGGTGCATACGCGCTATGCGCGCAGCTTTTCGCGGACTCAGGGCGACTGGGACCCAGAAGTAGACACCGACATACCCTGGGCCTGGAGCACTGGTTATCGTTCCGTGCTAAAAGTCGATTTCATGAGAGATTTATTGCCGCCAGAAAATTGATCTCAGGTGGCTTTAAACCTGGCGTGTCAGTCTATATAATCCTCGGCCTCTTTAGGACCATAGCTCAGTTGGTTAGAGCGCTACCTTGACATGGTAGAGGTCGGCGGTTCGAATCCGCCTGGTCCTACCAATTCCTTTTACTTAACAACTCTCTAGAAAAGGTTCTCGAATACGGACCTCGTGCGTTCAATATACTCTTCAGCCCAAGGAGCCAAAGATTTGTCGGTGTCCTCTGTAAGTACCCCGTAAAATAGCGCCACTCATACGTAGAAATTTCTATAAACTAACGTGATAGGAGTTTTTACATATGCGCAAATCGAAGTTCAGCGAAACGCAGATTGTGGCGTTTCTCAAACAAGCAGAAAGCGGAGTGCCGGTTCCGGACATATGTCGAGAGCATGGCATTGGACTCAGCACCTTTTACAAGTGGCGCTCTAAGTACGGTGGAATGGAAGCCTCCGATGTACGGCGGCTCAAGGAACTTGAAGAAGAGAACCGCAAGCTCAAGCAGATGTATGCCGATCTCAGCCTGAAGAGTCAGATGCAGGAAGAGATCATAAAAAAGCTTTAGGGCCAGTCCATCGTCGGCAGTGGGTTGATCGTTTGCGCAAGGATTACCCTGTCAGCATTCGAGCGGCCTGTGGTGCAGCCGCGCTAAGTCGCACGGCGTATTACTACACGCCCAAGCGAGTAGATGATAGTGAGCTGATTGATGCGTTGCTGGCCTTGGTTGAGAAGCACCCTCGCTGGGGTTTTCCAAAGCTGTGTAAGCGGCTCAGAGCGTTGGGTAAACGTTGGAATCACAAACGGATTTACCGTGTTTATATGGAGTTAAAACTGAATATACGGCGTAAAGTAAAACGCAGGATACCGAATAGGAATCCGTTGCCATTGCGCGTTCCTAGATCAGCCAATATCTGTTGGTCGATGGATTTTATGAGCGATACCTTGCGTCACGGTCATCGGTTTCGCACGTTCAATGTGGTTGATGATTTCAATCGAGAAGTGTTAGCGATAGATATCAATTCGGGCATTACTACGGAGCGAGTGATACATACATTAGATCGTATTGCAGCCTGGCGAGGCTATCCCGCTATTATCAGGGTTGATAATGGCCCTGAATTTACATCAGGGGCGTTGGCTGAATGGGCGCAAGCGCATGGAATTCAGATCGATTTCATCAAGCCCGGCAAGCCTTACCAAAATGGATTTATCGAACGTTTTAATCGCACGTATCGAGAGGAAGTATTGGACTTATATCTGTTCGAGACATTGCAGGAAGTTCGAGAGATCACGGATGACTGGATCGTGTTGTATAACCATGAACGACCCCATGATGGATTGAACGATATGACACCCGTTCAATACCGAGAAGTGGCTTAATTTTTCTATGAATGGGTGGTTAGCTGTTTGGGGTATTTACAGTAGAACAGATGGATGGCGGCAAGATAGTTTCGCTTGGTGAGGGCGTGCTGCAACCGCATGATTGGTGACTCAGGGACTTTTCGAGAGTGAAGCTCCTTCTGGATTCTGTCGGGTTGAAGGAGTAACTCTCCTGCGCAGAAAACCTGTGGCTGTGAGTTAAGCAGCGATTGAAGATAGTTTGATCCAGTCCTGGAATTACCAAGAATGATGAAGTGGCGAGCACTCTTTGCTGACATACTCACACTTTCTGTTTCCCGTGACACGTGGCTCAAGGCATTCTGTCGCTCTGGCTCATACATTCAAAGCCCGGGTAATCCGGGTGCGGTCGTAGCATCGGGCAGGTGCACTGATACGGCAAATCGCCCAGCGCACTTTCCCATTCGAAGCGGCTCATATTGCGGTCGGCAATACGGCAAGCGCGTTCTTTCCAGTCGGCGCTGGACAGGTTCCACAGTGTGGCGCGGCTGTCATTCACAATCGCGAGACGCTTGCCGTCGGGACTCATGGTGGCACGCCCGTGGCTGCCGCCCATGAGAATTTTGTCACCAATCTTCTGGCGGGTGCGCGGACTCCACAGCTGCACACTCTCACCGCTTGCCGTCGCCATAAGGTCACCCGTATCGGCGAAATCAACGGTGTCCAAACTATAGTCACGGTAGATCTTCCAGTCTGGTCCCACCTGTTCCAGCGTATTTACATCCAGCAGTTGTATCTCGCCTTTTCTGTTGGCGATGGCCACTTGCTGATTGAAACTGTCGTAGGCCAGTTCCGCGGCGCGCTGCTGAATATTGATATCTGCGCGCTGTAGCAGTTTAACTTCTGGTATGGCGTAGGTAGACAGGGAGTTTCCTTTGTCATAATGACTAGCCATAAACAACAGTGGCGCGTCCTTGGCAAAGTACAGACTGAGGTTGGTTGGCTTGCTGAATGCCATGAGCCCGGGGGTAAGGCCCTCGTTGGTGCCGGTGCGTGCATTGACGATGTGCGCCTTATTAACATCGCCGACAGCCAGCCACTGGCTGTTGTAGCTAAAGCTGGAATGCACGTTACTGGAGCCATGTCTGTTTTTTCTGCGCGGGTTTTCCCTGCAGGAGTCGCTTTTTCCCTTCAGCCACAGGGGTTGCATGAGATTGGACGTCTCCCACACTCCGGTGTCACATACGCCGTGAATGGCCAGTAGTGCACCGTCCGGACTGATCGTGACTTCATTGGCTGTTGCGCGCAGGGTCAGTGGTGCATGTAATCGATTGCCGCGCATATCCCAGGTATTGAGCTGCTCGCCCACGGTGACGAGCCGCTGGCTGTCAGGTGTAAAGCGTGCGTGGCGAATATCGCCGGCAGCGGGAAGCCGCCGTCCCGTCCATATGCCCTCGACAATATTCCAGGTGGTATAGCTGTTTTCATGAGTTAGCCATAGCTTGGCGTCGCTTCGGCTGAGGTACATACCGTGTACTACGGCTGGGTGCTCCATGCGCTCGATAACCTCGCCCGTCTTGGCGCGTACTAAATAAATGACTGTGCTCATCTGGCGGCTAAAGGCCAGTGCCAACAGGCGTCCTTCGTGGGAGAACACTGCCCGAGACAAGAGAGGCTCTGCCGCCTGGTCCATAGCGATTGGGTTGCCGGTGTCCAGTTCCCACAGTATTTCGCCTTCGGATTCTTCACGGTAGCTCGCGGCTATGCGCCGACTGTCGGGGCTGATGACCAGATTAACAGCACCGGCTTTGAAGCCTGTCGCCAACACGAGATCGTAGGGCGTGTCGCGTTCCCACCACGCGATAAACTGATTGTTCTCCCATGATGCCGGGCGCGGATCAGCCTCTGTTGGGATGCGGCGCTGCCTCACACTGCCGTCCGCTGCCAGGTATTGGCCGTCAGGGCTGAACTGCAACTTACTAACCGTTAAAGTTCGGGGTGAGGAAGAACTCGGTCTTTAGTTGATAATCGTCCCCCGACAAGCGCCATTGTCCGAGGTAGCTGCCGCCTCCTCTGAGTGGCCCCGCAACCACCAATGTCGAGGCATCCGATGTGATGGCAAATTGACTGATTCCGGCCAGGTCCGATCGCCGACTGTAGGCAATCAGCTCGTTCAGCAGAATGTTGCGTTTAACAATCTCTAATTGCTCGCGCTCGTAGAACACGATCTGCGTGCCATCTTTATTCAGCCCCAAGATCAGGTCAGCTGTGTCTGCAAATACCGGCTGCTGTATGCCAAGCCAGAAAACGCCATCCAATCGGTCTCTATAGGCGTCCACATAGTAACTACCGCTCTCAGTCTCCATCAGTACCGAGCTGCCGTTCGAGTGGAAACTGGCGCTTTGTATGGGATCGGTAGTGAAACGCTTCGTATCTTCGCCGTAGCCGGTGGTGATGCCTTCGCCGTTGTTATCCCAAAGCTCGAGCACGCGCTCCGGCCAGGTAGCGTGATAGCCCACAACTTCCCGCGTAGTGAGCACTGTATGACCGTTCGGCATGGGCCAGATGTGGGTGATATTATCGCGGTCATCAGCCTGTGCCAGGGTCAGCTCCACTGACTCTTCGCGATTGAGATGCAGGGCCGGGATGCGCTGCATGGTGGTCATCATTGCGCTATAGGATTCCGGTGTCTCGCTACTGTTAAAGGCCTGCACTGAGTACAGAATGGCAGTGGCGACATTGTTATCCTCCCAGGCCTCATCAGAGCGAATGGCCAGTGCGGCTGATAACGCCCGGTCTCGCTGTTGCTCAGCCTCAGCGGCGCTGTTCTCGGCGCGGCCTGCGCTGATGCTGGCATCATAGGCTGAGTAAGTAGCGAAAAGTCCCAGCGCTGCGATGAGCACCACTATGGCCTGGTTAAATCGACGCGACCGGACGCGAGACCGGACGCTGGCCCTGGCGAAGCGTCTCTCCAGCGCATTCATCCAAGGCGCATCGCCGAGCATCAGTTCTTTGAGTTGACCGGCGCGGGCGGAGTCATTCCATAGTTCGCCACGTCTCACCACTTTGTTCGTGGTGGCCAGCCAGGTTTGCGCAGTCTGCCCCAGGCTGCGGCGAAACCTGAGATTGTCTATCTCATTGCGGCGCACATTGTTGACCCAGGCAATCAGTTTGTCCCAGGAGCGCACCAGCGCATCGTGGGCGGGCTCTATGAAGGTTGTGTCATCCTCATCCTGATCTTTGACCACCAGACGCGCATTCACCAGTTGCTCAACCACCATGCTGATGCGCTGATCTTCGGTTTCGTCTTCAAAGTCTAATTCCGCTTCCGACACGCGGCGCCTGGCGAGTTCATTCCCGCTCTCGGCCGAGACCATGCGCAGCATTACCCGCTGCATGGTCGGACGCGTGTCTTCTGGCAAGTCCTTGTAGACCTGGTCGGCACGCGAGCGCAGGGAACCCACGACGCCGCCTACGGCTTCGAAATCGATCTGCTCGATGGCACGGTCATCGCTGTTGCGCTCCAGGTAGTGCAGGTACATTTCACTTAGGGCAAAGGACAGCAGCGGTAGGCCGCCGGGGGTGGAGATGACCTCATTGATCAAGGTGTCGATCAGCTCTGGTGGCTCAAAGCGAAGGACCATTTCTGAAGCGGGTTTCTCAATAACATCTCGCAATTCGTCCTGCGTCATGGGGGTGACCACAAAGCGGGCCTCATCCCACCAGGGTTCCAATGGTCCCTCATCAAACTGGGGCTCAAAGTCCAGGCGCACGGTGACGATGACGCGCAGCTGATCCGGAAATGCTTTCAGTAAGCTGGCCAGCAGAACCTGGAAGGCCTCACGCTGATCCGGGTCGTGGCACATAGTCAGCACCTCTTCGTACTGATCAATGCACAGCACCAGGCGCTTTTCGGGGTTGGCTTCGATCCATTTGCGGATGGCTTTCCTGATACTTTCTGGAGTCGTTAGTTCGGGTTCCCCCAAACCCGCGCTTACAGACTGTGCCAGGCCCTGCAGCGGGTGTTGTCCCGGCCTAAACGTGGGCGTCAGTACAAAGTCTGATTCCAGTTCTGGCAACAAACCGGCCTTGACCAAACTGGACTTGCCAGTGCCGGAGGCGCCCAGCACCACAGTGAGGGGATGCTCGGCGACGTAGGTCTGCAGTTGCTCTATGGCGTGCTTTCGGCCATAGAACAAATGTGCATCAGCTTGTTCATAGGCGCGTAAGCCCAGGTAGGGGTTATTGGCCCGATTAATCTCCGGCGCCGGCGGCAGGTTCAACTCGTGGCCTGGCACCAGGAAGATGTATTCCCCTTTGTCGTGCTTTTGCAGGGGCCACAATCGCGGGGTCTGTTCCATGCGCAAATCCCCCAGCTCTCGGGAGATGCGCTCGTTGATGTACACGTACAATTCAGATGCGGTGATCACGCCATCGCGCTCGTCGGATGGCACCACATCGGCGGCGCCTTGTAAGCCATCAAACAAGGCCAGGGCAAAGGGCGAGTGGGGCGAATCCCCATGGGTATGGCCGCGGCTGCCCAGGCTCCCGGAGGTGAGTTGGTCGGCGGCGGTTTCGTCATGGGAGGCAGAGGTAAGTACTTGCCAGGCCGGGTCCGTGGTGAAGCGCTCGAAGCGCTCCTCGCGAATCACCGTGGGCAAATCGAGAATGCTCCGAGTGCTGGACCAACGAAAGGCGCCGCCAAAGCAACTATCCAGAATCACCAGCATATGCCGGCATTCCAATTCGCACAGCGCATCGTGAAACACCGGCATGTGCAGGTAGGTGTCTTCCCGCCCGACACTGGCGTCCTGGGGTAGCAGGTAGCCATTGGGACCGGTGTCACTATCGGTGGCAATGCCATGGCCGGCAAAATAGAAAAACAGACGGTCCGAGGGCCCCAGTCGCTGCGGTAGTTCTTCGCGCACCAATTGACGAATGGCGGCCAGGCTGGCCTGCTCATCCAGTAGCAGGATCACCTCGTACTCGTGCTGCTCCTCGAGAATTTCGGCCAGCTTCTCGGCATCATGCCGAGCGGTATCCAATGGCGGGATGCCATTGCCATAGGCATTGATGCCAATGATCAGCGCCAGGCTTTGCTGAAACTCCGCCAAGGGCTTAGCGTTCCCGCTTCAGGAAGGGCAGTTCAGGCGCAAAAAAGGTATAGGCCAGCAGCAACAAGACCGCATATCCGGGCTCGATCCAGTTATGCACCTGGAAGCCGTGACCGATGTTCAGTGCCCATACCGCGAACGCACCGACGCTCACGGCAATTTGTGGCCAGTTATCCACCTTGGCCACAAACGTGAGGTGGAACCAGGTGGCAATGCAGCCTACCAGCCAGATGCCCAGAACTACCGGCGCTTCAGTGTCGTTGTGGGCGATGATGGCCGCGTCCATGGCGAGGAAAAAAGCGACCACTTCAGCGGGAATCAGTTTCATCAAGCGATCGGTATAGCCGTCCTGTTCTGCACTATCACCGCTGCCACCAAAACCGCCGCTTTCATCGCGCTCAAGGCCGCCGCCGCGACCGCTGGCGGCCTGTGCTGCTGATGGCGCTCGTTTGATACTGCGTCCCATACTGTTCTACCTGCTTCTATGAATATCGAAACTGCGATTAATAGCTGCCCAGTCGTCGCCGGGTTCCTCAGGCGGCAACATGGTGCGCGTGCCAGAGCCGGAAGCTTTCTCAAACAGGCTCTGCAGGCGTGAGGCGCTGCTGCCAGTAGCGCTGCGCGTGGCCCCTTGCTGCAGCCAGGCAAAGTTGGTCTCGCTGGTGGCGACAATGGCCTTGAAGGTTTCCCGGGCGGTGTCGCGGTAGAAATCATCCGGCAGTCCCAGGCGCCGCTTATCCTTGAAGAAGATGCGCAGGGTCTTGTTTTTCTCTAACAGTTCACAGGAGCTGCGAGTGCCGGGTGGATAGAAGATGGCTACCTGCCCGGTAACATCGATATCCAGTAAGGTCACGAACAGGTCGCGGTTTTCCTTATTGATGACCTCCAGGGCAAAATAATCGCCGTGCTCAAAGGTCGCGTTGCTATTGGCGGATGCCCATTCGCGGCCATCGGGTGACTGAAACAGGTTGAGTTCTATTTCCAGTTCGCTGTCTTTGTTGCCCAGGGCGACTACGTTGCGGGCCCGGGCCCGGGTCTCGCAGTTTTCCAACATCCGCTTTACGTCTTCGTCATTGTCCAGGCCGTGGGCGGGGGACAGCGGTAACGAGTCTTTCGCGACTATGCTCCATCCCGCATCAGTCGACTGCACACTGACATCAGCAGCGTCTGGCGATGCGGCCAGTTCTAATAGAGAAGAATCAGCAATACCTTCGGCGATCATCGCGTGGACACCATTACCCGCAGCGCCATCCAGTGCGCTGATGTCCACCTGCAGGCTGGGGAAATTGCCGGGGGCATTAATGAGTACGCAACGACAACCTGCGACGATGTCGGCGCTCTTATCGGACAGAGTTCCACTCGCATCCAATGCGTTGACGCGGTGGAGCGTTAATTCTCCCAGGGGTTCGGCCTGGGCCTGGCTATTGGTGCCCGGCGCATAGACTGCCCAGGTGCTACCGACCTCCAGGCCGTGGGCGGCGCCGCCGCTCAAGACAAGTTCATCACCATCGACCGCGTCGACCAGGAAGTATTTCATGGGCGTAATGGATTCTTCCCCAAACAACACTCGATCCTGGCGGCCTTCAATTTGTGGGTGCTGGTCGCTAAACAAATCGGTGACCTGGCGACTGATCGTCTCAAAAAGAGCCTCGTAGGTCATGCCTGGCGCAGCGGACAGCAGCGCCTCGGATAAATGATAAGTGAGCGCGCCATGGCGCAATTCCACCCCGTCTTTGACCTGGGTCCACTAATTGGACTTCTCATTGTCGCGGCAACCTGACATCACCAGGTAGTGATCGCTGGCAGGTACCAGGCTGCCACCGTCCAGGCTGCGAGTGCTGCTGGTGAATGCTTTGCTAGGCAGGCCCATGTCGGCGCGCTCGCGCAAATCTGGTGGGCCGGATCGGGGCGTGGGGGCAAAGGGATCGCGGCTCATGGTGCCTGAATGACAGCAATCGAATACCACAAAAATATTCGACGTCTTTTTGCTCAACTGCTCCAGCCAGCCGCCGATCTCGTCATCCTGGATATCCAGGTCCGGCTCGGGATCGCGGCCGCTGTCAGAAGGCATGATCGTGCTGTCCCAGCCGCTGGCCTCGCTGCCGTCTTCGCACTTGCGGTAGGAGCCGTGGCCCGAGAAATGAAAGTAAACGCGGTCATCAGCGCCTGCCTTGGCAACCAGGTCTTGCATGGCGGCAATGATGTTGTCGCGACTGGCGTCGCGATCGTGAAGTTGGGTGATATCGGCTGGGTCGAAACCGAAACCCGTAGTGAGTACCGAGTACATCAGTTTGGCGTCGTTCACGCAGCCTTTGAGCTGGTACTTGGGCTCCAGTTTGGTGTATTCGTTGACCCCTACGAGGAGGGCATAGCTCTTGCCCATGGGTTCACTCCCTTGAATGCCGGCTTATTATTGTTGTCGCTCTAGAATGTACAAAAGCGGCGCTGTGTATTCAGCGCCGCCTCAGGAAAACGGCGAGTATTACCGTTTTCAACGATTGGACCGTTCGCTGTCCCTGGCTTTAACGCTCTTCGTCGCCAGGCGCGTCTCGTTGCTGGCCGGGCGGTCCAGGCCGTTGTTGGCCGGGTGGTCCTGGGCGTTGCTGACCGGGAGGTCCCGGGCGCTGCTGACCAGGTGGTCCAGGGCGTTGTTGGCCGGAAGGGCCAGGCCGTTCTGTGCTGTTGTCTTCTTCTTCGCTCATTGTCGCTCTCCGGCGTTCGTTCCTTTGAATGGCCTTGGATTTCAGCAATTACAGTGCCTGGGCAAATCCATGGCTTGATATAGAAGCTAGTCGCTCCGGGTGGAATGTCAATTCGCTGTGAGCAGCGCCGCAAAGCGCTCCGCGTCGATCTGCTTGAGGGCTTTTAGATCCGGATCATCACTGATGAAGCGGGTATCCAGTCCCAGTTCGATACCTTTATCCAGGCAGTTAAATGCGCTGTCGGTATCCTTCAGTGTCAGACTGATCAGACTCGCGAAATACCACCAGGTGGAATTGCCCGGTTCCAGTTCCAGCATTTTGTCGCGATAGCGCGCTGCAGCCTTCGGATCGCCCCCATGTGCGTGGTATAGCCCTAATAGGCCCACTGTCTCGGTGTCTCTTGGATTAACTTTTAGTTCGGCCTCAGCGAGCTTGATGGCCTGTTTGTACGCTTGCAGCTCATTACTCGAATCTTGCTGGCCGCGATAGGATTCCGCCAGGCGCCCCCAGGGGCGATGATCGGCCGGGCGTAATTCGATGGCCTTGAGTTGGTAGTCTACTGCCCGCTGGAAATCCCCGTTGTAGTAATAGCTCAGCCCCAGGTTGGTGTAGACCTGGCCCAGAGAACCGGCGTCCTGATTACTAGCGCTGGTTTCTGCCAGGGTCCAGGTGGCCTCCGCTGCCGCTTCATCGCCAATCATGTACTGATTGCGGCCCAGGCCAATCAGGGCGCTCGTGTAGGAGGGCGCCAGGCTCAGCACCGCCTCGAACTCGGCCATGGCTTCTTTGTAGCGATGTTGGTCGCCGTAGAAATTACCCAATACCGTGCGCCCGTCCCAATCGCTACTATCCAGTTCTACAGCGTACTTGAGCGCCGCTTCGGCGGCATCACTATTGCCCATGGCGGCCAAAGTCATGCCTTTATTCAGGTTCAAGGTGGCGGAATCACTGCGCAGGGCGAGCCCCGCGCTGACTTCCTCCAGGGACTTTTCGTACTCTCCTGCAAGGCGATACAACTCGCTGAGAGCGGCGTGCACCTCCCAGACGCGAGTATCATCCTTTTGCCGAACCAGGGCGCGCTGGCAACTGGCCTCGGCGCCTTCAAACAGGCTTGGATCATTGTTGCGTTCAAAGCGCACAAGATTGACATTGCACAGTCCGATATACGGAAGCGCGAAGTTGGCATCCTGGGCAATAGCCGCCTGGAAGTTCTCTTCCGCCAGGGCTAGTTCGTCAAAGTTATCCCAGTTACGCAACCAGGCGCGGCCCTGCAGGTACCGATCAAAGGCCTCCTCATCAACGGTCTGGCTGACCAATTGATTTCCAGGTTCATCCAGCAGCATGGGTGTGATGGCGTTGACCACCTGATAGGTCACCTCGGCCTGCAGGGTGAATACATCGCGCAGTTGCCGCTCGTAAGTGCCAGACCAGAGATGGTAGCCGGTGTTGGCGTCAATCAACTGGGCGGTGATGCGCACTCGGTCATCGGCTTTCCTGACGCTGCCCTCCAATACCGTGGCAACCCCCAAAGCCTGGGCAGCTTCCTGGATGGCGACATTCTTGTTCTTGAAATAGAAGGATGAGGTGCGTGAACTGACATGCAGCCCGGAGACATTGGCCAGTGCATGTAGTAGTTCCTCGGTGATGCCATCACTAAAGTATTCATTGCTGTCATCGTCACTCATATTAACGAAAGGCAGAACACCGATTGAGCGGTCGGTCACTTCCGGCGCTGGCTGAAACCCTTGCCGCTCAATGATTAGATAGGACAAGGCCACCAGTAACAAAAGAATTACGCTAATTTCAGTGATCTTTGAATTGGACAATGGGCGCGTATCGTCTGCCGGCTCTGTCTTGACCACACCCTCCGCAGTAAAGTCGTAGGTTCAGGCAAGGATCAAGGCGATAGGAAAGCCCAGAATGAACACCAAGAGGATGATGTCGCCGATCCGCTCGGATACACCCAGGCGCTCGAAGGAGAAGGTGATGATTTCCAGCAACACCCAGCCAATAGCCAGGTAGCCGACAGCCACGCGATAGACGTGGCGACGCTCTAGTTCGCGGAAGAATTTCTGTGCTGTCCAGCGTTCAGGCGGTGGCATGTCAGCGCCGATACTCAAATCTTCATCAGTATTGCGGTAAGCGTTCTCACAAATCGCGCGCTCAGAATAGCACTATTGCGATTAGGATGTGTTTTTCTCTAGCGCTGGTGATCAGACAGTGAGCGTCCCATCCGTCGGTTGCGAGAAGGGGCCGTTTAATAAATCCAACTGAGTGCTGCCGGGCCCCGTTTCAGGTGCGCCCTGAGCGTCTGTAGGCGTCCTGCCGTCTGAGAACCAATCCGACACGGTGAGGCTTAAATCGGCTTGAAAACCGCTAGGGCCTTTTAGCTCTATATCAAACTCCATGCCGCCATTCGGTGCTTCGCGAACGCCAGAAGGGTCTTTGAAATCGCCATCGGGATCGACATCATTCCACAGGTAATAAAGGCGGAAGTCGTTCTCCCCATCGCGCCGAATACTTAGCACCAACTGACCGCTAAACAGCTTTGTGCCCGGAATGTAATCGTCGCGCCATATCCTGTTGTTTACCAAATAGTCAGTCGAGGTGACGGATATGTTTGCGACCAGCACGTTCTCATCTGTTCCCTCGGGGCGTTGATTGGAGTCGAGATACACCGAGAACAGTGTGGGTGGCCGCAGCCGCTCAACCTGGCCGGGTCTGAGGACTTCGTCAAAGGTGCGAAATACAGCAGACTGTTGTGCAACGTGGCGTTCGCTCAGTTTGTAATCCAGGGCACCACGGGGAGCGACCTCGATATTGAAATGGTAGGAGGCGCGCACCTTCGCTTGCTCATGCTCTTTCATTGCCTCTATGCGTTTCGGCAGCGGAATCTTGCGGGGGTCCAGCGTGCCTGAGACGTGAATGTCGCCGAACAGAAAGCGTACCAGGTTCTGGTAGCCCGCTTCTGAGTTGACGATACCAAACTCACCGCTGTGGCTGCGGTGCACGTGTGCTCGAGGACCGCCCAGCACATATGCGTTCTCCATTTTCACCAGGCCGTCGCCGGAACTGCCGGTGGCCAGACTCGATAGGCCTCCTGCCACCTTATAGTCTTTGGCGTTGGTACCTACTAATGAGAAAAAGCGTTCTACCGGGAAGGTATCGCCCAGCGAATTCACAGGACCGCTGTCGATATCCAGATAGATGCGCATATTGTCGCGATCGAATATCCCGATCTCATCGCCCAGCAAGTAGCGGGAAACATTCACCGGTCCAATCTCGATCCCGTTGTGGGGTGTACCGTAGGTGAATACTTTGTCAACGGCCTTGCGCGCTTCCTCTTTGCCCCATTTTTTGTTCTGCAGCAAGCAGCGGGAGATAAGGCCGCCCATGCTGTGTGCCACCAGGTAAACGCGGAATTTTTCCCTGGAAACGGCGTGGGTTTCGCAGTAACGGTCTCGCAAGTTGAGAATGAAGTCACCCAGGCCTTCAGCCATCTGTTTCATGGTGGGGGTGGCGATAATGCCATCACCTTGCAGACCGGCTTCCTCCCAGTCGGATTCGTAGTATCTGTAAATGGCAACGGGCCTTTCGGGTAGCGGCCCGAGATACTCTTGCCCGTCTTGGTAGATGTCCTGATAGCCGTGATCTTTCATCAGGCGAACGAGTGGAGATTCGAAGATATGACGATAGATCTTGCCGCTCCACGCCTGGCGTAACTTAGTGGAACCCAGATTGAAGCCCATGTAGGGCGTCGCAACCGTTTCCTCTTTTTCAGCGTCTGGAAAAGCAAAGCCTCGAACGTAAACGATCGGCCAGTAATTGACTGCCATATTACCTCCCTGTGCTTATTCCTCGATGGGCGTGGGCTCCTCGTCTTTCAGCGTGCGCATCGTCCACATGAAATACAGTGAGCCGACTAGCATCCCAAAGTATAGAAGTAGGGTGCCGATGTATTCAGGCGCCGCTATGGTGACACCGGTTTGTTGTCCGACTTCTTCCCAATAGGTGTGCAGGCGAGCCCAGTTTGCATGCATGTGATAAATCAGCCCCAGGCTAAACAGAATGTAAACGCCATTGAAAATGATGAGCTGAATGCGGCTGACCATGGCGGCTAACGCGTAGGTGAGCAACAGGTAGCTCACTAATACCCCGAAGAAGAGAATTTCTTCGGACTGCAGGGCGTCGGCCACCTCAGCACTGAGCATCTGCAACTCGGCGAGATGCCGCTCGTGAAGGTAGGACTCCTGCGGCATGCCAATTTTATCCATTGTTGTAGCATTCCCGGTGTGTCCAAGCCCAGTATAGGCAAAGATCGGTGGGCTGATGCAAGTACCGGATGTGCGGTTATACTGATCCACCGATTCGGCGAGTCACGCTGATCTGCTAATAGGAGGTAAGGATGTACAGCCACGTAATGGTAGGTGCAAACGATATAGAGGAATCGAAGAAATTTTATGATGCGGTATTGGGCGCATTGGGTCATCCAGCCGGTGTGCCGGACGAGAACGGCCGGGTGTTTTACTACACCGATACGGGCATTTTCTCGATCACACCCCCCATCAATGGTGAACTTGCCACTGGTGGAAACGGCAGTACTATCGGTTTTGCTGCGGCAGATCCTGAGGCGGCAGATGCCTGGCATGCGGCGGGTTTGGCCAATGGCGGCACTACCTGTGAAGACCCGCCTGGTGTTCGGGAGGGGGCTATGAAGCTGTACCTGGCGTATCTGCGTGATCCCGCCGGCAACAAGATTTGTGCGCTGCACATGATGGGATAACACCCATTTGCCGGCCGGGGGTAGCTTGAGTACCCTTGGCCGGTGTCATTTCTAAAATCTCTTTTCCTAGCTTGCTTGCCGTTTCTGGCGGTGGCTTTGCTGGTTCGCTGGCAACTGAGTTCCGCCCTAGACAACCCGCTCTCAGCGCTCGCCTCGTGGGGTCTGCTGCAGGATTTGCTGTGGTCGCTGCTGGTCTCCTTGTTGGTACTCTGGATGCCCGTTTGGCGTGGTCTAGCGCTGCTGGGCCTGTGGACCCTATGGACGCTAACTCTCTGGCTCGATAGTCAATCCTGGTTGGCCCTGGGGGCCGGAGCCGACTACAGAGACGTCGTATACCTGCTTGATCCCGTCTTCCTGCGCAGTAGTGTGGCGAGTTTGTCGCCGCTGCTACTCATCTCGATCCTGCTTGGTGTTTGTTTGTCTGCCTACCTTGCTGCCCGCTATGCGAACTGGCTGGCAATGCATCGACCGGGCGTGATCACCCGACAATCGAGTCTCACGGTTGTGGTGCTCATCGCAATGCTACTCATCATACCGAGTGGCAGGGATTGGCAGGAACGCAACGGATTTGGTGCCCAGTGGGCTAGCTTTTTCAAGTATGGAAAGCTTGATGATACTGCTATGCCCACGCTCAGGCACGCATCTCTAAACGCTGCCGTGGCCTCCTCGAAATGGCTAGATGAACCTGGGCGGGCGCGAAACGTTTTGCTTATTGTGCTGGAGGGTATACCCGGCCCTTATTTGCCCCAGGTTGCTGCGGCACGTGATGTTTCATCCCCTGTATCTCTGGAGGGCTTGGGTCGCTGGGCAGACAATGCCGCCATTGTTCCTGATTGGGTTACACCCACGCGGCAGACCCTGCGGGGCCTTTATGCTCTGTTATGCGCGGATTATCCGCGGCTGGATGGCGGTACACCCAAAGCGCTCAGCTATGTCGAGAATCCTGCCCTCGGAGAGCAGTGTCTGCCCGCCGAACTCGCTAAAGCGGGTTATTACAACGCATTTATGCAAGCCGCAGACCTTGAATTCATGTCCAAAGGGTCGTTTATGCCGGCGATCGGCTTCGAGCGCGTACAGGGCCAATCTTCGTTTGAGCGTCGTTATACACAAACGAATACAGGCTACAGTTGGGGGCCCACCGATCCCGAGTTTTTTGAACAGGTTTACTCGCGGCTGTTGGATATTGATGATGAACACGAACGCTGGTTCGTGACCTTGCTCACGGCGGGTACCCATCACCCTTATGGGATCCAGGCCGAGCCGGGATCGACTCTTGCCGAGAACAAACTTGAAGCGGTGAGGGTGATGGATCGCGCTGCCAGCGGTTTCCTGGATAAGCTTAGCGCTCAAGGTATTCTTGAAAATACCTTGGTCATAGTGACGACCGACGAGGCGCATGGTCTGCAAGATCAGGAATATGGCACGAACTGGGGGCTGATGTTCGTGGTGGGGCCGGATGTTTCTCGAACCTGGGTAGAAGGCACCTACAGTCTCCTTGATGTGCCGCGCTCAATCCTCGATTACCTTGGCCTGGATTACCCCTGGGGAGAATCGATTTTTCGTAGTCCAGCACCTGTGAGGCCGCTCGCGTTTGGACGTGGTGGTGAACGGCTGTTGACCGACGGTGAGGAGATTCACCACTGCCCATCCTGGCGCGTGAAACTTGAGGGCACTGTACCCGAAGGTTGTTACAGCCGTAGAGGGGTGGGGGAAGGCCTGTTCAATGCGCGCTATGAAGTGACTGCAGAAGGTGGCAACGCAACGGCTTATCAGCAGTTAGCCAAAATGCACTTGGATATCGAGGGTATAAATCGCGGCGGTTACGACCAACTGCCGCTAGTGGCTGCTGGCGCCTATCCGATACATGCCACTAGGCAGCGCTATCTCGGCGGTGGTAACTACATGGATCTGGGCGAGTACGGCGCTGTGACCCTACGTTTGAAGGCGGGATACAAGTCTTCCGAGGGGGGAAAGCTACGTTTGGTATTGCAGGGTCGTGATGGAGCGGACCAGAAAGACCTGATTCCACCTGTACCCCTTCCAAGCTTGGCGCATGGCCAGCGTGTTGAGCTTCGATATGTCGCGCCTCTAGAGAATGAGCTGAAACGCAGTCAATTCCGTCTTGACCTGCTGCCCCGTGGGGCAGGCGGCGTGCTTGAGTTGGAATCCTTCACCCTTAGTACCCAACATGCTGCACCGGAGCGTTCGGAACTTCGTGTCCGCTGGCGTGGTCAGGTCATGAATTACGCCCTCTCAAAGGAGGCCGGCTGGCAACCGCTACCGCCATGGGGTGAGGAAAATTTGCCTCTGCAGTGGCCGATGTTCTTCGGGGAGGGCTGGTACCCGCCAGAAAATGCGGGTATCTGGAGCGGGGGGCAGGCAACAATCGAGCTTCCGTTGGCGTCAACCACGCAGGGCTTGCTGCTAAGCGCATTCAGTCGTGCAGCGTTGCTTGCCGGCGGAGATTCCACCGAGGTGGAGATTTATATGGGTGATCGGCGCCTGGCGCTGTGGGAGTTCACGTCAGAGGCCAATTGGGGCGATCGGCGTGTTAACGTGCCGGCCGAGATGCTTGCACCGGGGCAGGAGGTACTAAGGCTCAATTTCATAGTTAGCAAGACCGCATCGCCTGGCTCTGGTGATGATCGCGAATTGGGTGTTTTGCTGCAAAATTTCCGCCTGGACCCCCTCTAGTTCGACCTCAAGGGCGACTAGCTGACTTGCACTCTGCGAGATGCCGCCGAGCCCCTCACAAGCCTCGCGGCGTTGAGCTGTTTAGTGGCCCGAATTGGCATCCTGGTAGTTCTGCAAGTTTCCTAAAAAAACAAGGACTTTGCGTATTAGTTGGGGTTGTGAAACAGCCCCAACCTCTATACAATCCCGCGGCTCAGTTATCTGAGGGATAGCTGTGTGCGGTATTTTTTGAATTTGTGGAGAACTGACCGATCAAGAGAGATAGCGGCAAGAGCAAGCGTTCGCCGATAAACGACGAGATCGAGGCGAACCAGGTTCGTCTCATAGGCGCCGATGGAGAGCAGGTAGGCATCGTACCTTTAAGCGAGGCCCGCAGTGCGGCCGAGGCAGCCAGTCTCGATTTGGTACAGATCACAGATTCAGAGCCCGTAGTCTGCAAGATTATGGATTACGGCAAGCATGTGTTCGAAGCGAAGAAGCAAAAGTCTGCTCAGAAGAAGAAGCAGAAGCGAACACAGATTAAAGAAATGAAGTTTCGTCCAGGGACGGAGGAAGGGGATTACCAGGTAAAACTACGCAACCTGGTACGTTTCCTTGAAAACGGGGACAAGGCCAAGGTCACGCTGCGTTATCGCGGTCGTGAAATGGCCCACCAGGAAATTGGCATGGAGCTGCTCAAGCGAGTAGAAGCCGACCTGGCCGAGTTAGGTAATGTCGAGCAATTCCCGAAAATGGAAGGTCGACAACTGACTATGGTGATAGCCCCGAAAAAGAAGAACTAGCGGCCTGTGAATGCCCTAGATTCTATTTAATGTACTTACTGCAAATGCGGAGTTAGATATGCCTAAAGCTAAAATTCACAGCGGGGCGGCCAAGCGTTTCAAGAAAACTGCGGCCGGTTACAAGCGCAAGAGCGCCAACAAGAGTCACATTCTCACGAAGATGACTACCAAGCGTAAGCGCCAGTTGCGCGGTACCTCTCAGGTGCACGCCAACGATAAGGTGCTGATTGTCCGCATGATGCGGGCTCGCTAAGCCACTTCGAAGATACAGGAGATTAGACTATGCCCCGTGTAAAACGTGGAGTGGTGGCTCGCCGCCGTCACAAGAAAGTTCTCAAGCAGGCCAAAGGTTACTACGGTGCTCGTTCACGCGTATTTCGCGTAGCGAAGCAGGCGGTAACCAAGGCTGGTCAATACGCCTATCGTGATCGTCGTCAGCGCAAGCGTCAGTTTCGCTCACTGTGGATCACGCGTATTAATGCCCAGTCTCGTGCCAATGGCCTGAGCTATAGCCGTCTGATTAATGGCCTGAAGAAGGCCGAGATCGGCCTCGACCGTCGCGTTCTGGCGGATCTGGCTGTTCATGACAAGCCGGCTTTTGCAGCGATCGTGGAGCAAGCGAAGGCCGCTTTGGCCTAAGCCCACCCCCACCGCGCAGCGGTAACGCGCGGATATCGCTGGCACACGTAAACTAAAGGGAAAAGGGCTTAGCTCTTTTCCCTTTTTTTGTTTGGAGAAACAATGGAAGAGGTCGAAAAATTAGGCGCCGAAGCTAAAGCCGCCATTAACGCCGCCGCCGACGGCCCGGCACTCGAAGCTCTGCGGGTCGAGTACTTGGGCAAGAAAGGCAAGGTGACCGACCTGCTAAAAGGCCTGGGCAAGCTCGATCCTGAAGAGCGTCCGAAGGCGGGCGCGCAGATTAATGTGGTCAAGCAGGAGCTGCAGGACCTTATCGGTGAGCGCAAAGCCGGTCTTGAAGCTGCCGCAGTGGCGGAGAAACTCTCCTCTGAGCGCATAGACGTTTCGCTCGCGGGCCGCGATGCGGGTGCCGGTGGATTGCATCCGGTCACGCGTACGATTGAGCGCATGGAAGACTTCTTCACCTCTATCGGCTTCGAGGTCGTGGAGGGCCCGGAGATCGAAGACGACTATCACAACTTCGAGGCGCTGAACTTCCCGCCCAACCATCCGGCGCGGGCTGATCACGATACCTTCTATATCAATGAAGACACCGTGCTGCGCACGCATACCTCGCCGGTGCAGGTGCGGGTGATGGAGAGCCAGGAACCACCGATTCGAGTGGTCTGCCCCGGGCGCGTATACCGTTGCGACTCCGATCTGACGCACACGCCGATGTTCCACCAGGTGGAAGGTTTATTGATCGATGAAGAATCCAGCTTCGCCGACCTCAAAGGCATTATCGAGCAGTTTCTGCATGCCTTCTTTGAAAACGACCAACTGGCGGTCCGCTTTCGCCCCAGCTATTTCCCCTTCACGGAACCGTCTGCAGAAGCAGATATCCAGTGTGTGAACTGTGGCGGTGAAGGTTGTCGCGTCTGCAGCCACACCGGTTGGCTGGAAGTGATGGGCTGCGGCATGGTGCATCCAAATGTGCTGAAATTTTCGGGCATCGACACCGAGCGCTATGCCGGTTTTGCCTTTGGCATGGGCGTGGAGCGCCTCGCCATGCTGCGCTATGGCGTTAACGACTTGCGCATCTTTTTTGAAAACGATCTTCGTTTCCTCGAACAGTTTAAGTAGGAGCCAACATGAAATTCAGTGAACAATGGCTGCGGGAGTGGGTTAACCCCGCGATCGGCTCCGACGACCTGGCGCATCTGGTGACCATGGCCGGCCTGGAAGTAGATGGCGTTGAAAGCGTGGCCGGGGACTTTTCCGGTGTCGTGGTCGCCGAGATTGTATCGGCCGAGCAGCACCCCGATGCCGATAAGCTGCGCGTCTGTGAGGTCAATACCGGAAGCGAGACCGTGCAAATCGTGTGTGGCGCACCCAACGCGCGTGCAGGCCTGAAGGCACCATTGGCGCAGGTCGGTGCGGTGCTGCCCGGCAATTTCAAGATTAAGAAAGCCAAGCTGCGAGGAGTGGAATCGCAGGGCATGCTCTGCGCCAGCACCGAATTGGGATTGGGCGATGATGCCGATGGATTGTTAGAGCTGGCCGTCGATGCGCCTGTGGGAACAGACCTGCGCGAATATCTGGGTCTTGAAGACAATGTTATCGAGATCGATCTGACTTCTAATCGAGCCGATTGTCTCGGTATGACGGGCATCGCGCGCGAGGTGGGTTTGCTCACGCAGACCGATGTGGCCTATCCGCAGATTACTGAAGTACCGGCGACTATCGAAGACACTTTTCCGGTGAGCCTGAATGCGGGCGATGCCTGTCCGCGTTTTGTGGCTCGTGTCATACGCAATATCGATATCAGCCGCCCCAGCCCGCTGTGGGTGCAGGAGCGTTTGCGCCAGGCCGGATTGCGTTCGCTGGATGCGGTGGTGGATGTCACTAACTATGTGATGTTGGAACTGGGGCAACCCATGCACGCTTTCGACCTGGATAAACTGCAAGGCGGTATTGATGTGCGTATGGCTAAAGCGGGTGAGCCGTTGGAACTGCTTAACGGCCAGAACGTGGAGTTGTCTGCCGACACCGTTGTGGTGGCAGACGCCAGCGGTGCGGTATCCATGGCGGGGATTATGGGTGGTGAAACCACGGCGGTGAGTGAATCGACCACGCACCTGCTGCTGGAAGCGGCCTGGTGGAAGCCCGATGCCATTGCCGGTCGTGCACGCTCGTATGGCCTGCATACCGACGCTTCCCACCGCTTTGAACGCGGCGCGGATTTCGCCATGCAGGCCAAAGTGATCGAGCGAGCCACCGAATTGCTGCTCGAATTTTGTGGCGGCGAAGCCGGTCCCTTGGTTGATACACTGAACGAAAGCGACCTGCCTGAGCGGCCGCCGGTATCCCTGCGCCGCGATCGCATAGCACGCATGTTGGGCTTTGCGATGGAAGACGCCGAGGTGGAGCGTATTTTTAATGGCCTGGGCCTCACGGTGCGCAATACTGATGATGGCTGGGAAGTCGATGTGCCGAGCTGGCGCGTGGACATTGCCATAGAGGCCGACCTGCTCGAGGAATTGGCGCGGGTATACGGGTATAACAACCTGCCGGTGAGTCACATAACGGCCGATCTTGTGATTCCCAACCGGCCCGAAGAAAAGGTCTCGATTCGTACCGTGCGTCGTCGCCTGATGGGTCGCGATTATCAGGAAGCGGTCACCTACAGTTTTGTCGATCCTAAGTGGCAGAACGTGTTCGACCCCAGCCTGGACCCGGTGGTCCTGCCCAATCCCATTTCAGCGGATCTATCGGTTATGCGGACCAGTTTGCTGCCCGGTCTGATGGGTGCGCTGGTACATAACACGCACCGGCAGCAATCTCGGGTGCGTTTGTTCGAAACCGGTCTGCGTTTTCTCCCCGGCGGGGGAGAGGGCAGTGTCGCTGGTGTGGAACAGGTGCCGACGCTGGCAGGTGTGGCCACTGGCCGCCGCCAGGCTGAGAATTGGAATGAAGGCGGCGACCTGGTCGATTTCTACGATGTTAAGGGCGATCTCGAATCTGTACTGGCGCTCACAGGTGAATCCTTCCGGTTTGAGGCGGCGGAGCGTACGGGTTTGCACCCGGGGCAAACGGCCGGCATTTACGCCGGCGATGCGCTGGTGGGTTACCTGGGAACGCTGCATCCTGAATTGCAGTCTGCCTATGATTTGGCAACGCCTGTTTACCTGTTTGAGCTGGAGTTGGCTGCGGTGCTCAGTGCCCGTTTACCGGCCTTCGCCGAGCTCTCCAAATACCCCGCGCAGCGCAGGGATATTGCGGTGATTGTGGATAAGTCGGTGGCCGCTGGAGAGCTGCTTGAAAATGTTCGAACCGTGGCGGGAACTTACCTGACAGACTTAAGGCTCTTTGATGTATATGAGGGCAAAGGCATTGATCCTAAAAGAAAAAGCCTTGCACTCGGTTTGACATTTCGGGATTCTTCGCGCACCCTTAGCGATGACGATGTAAATAAGTGTGTGGATCAAGTGATTGATCTGCTTATAAAAACTTACAACGCAGAGCTAAGAAACTAGAAATCAGGTTAAGACAATGACAGCGCTCACCAAGTCAGAGATGGCCGAGCGCTTGTATGAGGAGCTAGGTCTCAACAAGCGAGAAGCCAAGGAGATCGTCGAACTTTTCTTCGAGGAGATTCGCGCGTGCCTGGAAGGCAACGAACAGGTCAAGCTCTCTGGTTTCGGCAACTTTGACCTACGTGATAAAAGCCAGCGTCCCGGTCGTAATCCCAAGACCGGCGAAGAGATTCCCATTTCTGCCCGTCGGGTGGTCACCTTCCGCCCTGGCCAGAAGCTCAAGGCCCGAGTGGAATCGTATGAAGGCGACGATAGCTATGAAGGCTCACCTGCCCCTGTGACAGAGGCGCATTCGGCGCCTGTTGAGAGTGAAGAGGTTGCCGCGGAAAACCCGGCGCCGCTCCAGTTCGGAATGAGGCCGTTCGACGGTGGAAGCGAATAGCCCGCAGCAAGAATTGCCGAGCATCCCCGGCAAGCGCTATTTCACCATCGGTGAAGTCAGCGAGTTATGTAATGTAAAACCCCACGTGCTGCGCTACTGGGAGCAGGAGTTTCCCCAGCTCAAGCCCGTCAAACGTCGTGGCAACCGCCGCTATTACCAACGCGGTGATGTCGAAACTATCCGTCAGATTCGCAGCCTGTTGTACGATCAGGGCTATACCATCGGTGGCGCGCGCCAGCGCATGGAAGACGGCGACGTGGCGCCTGTAGCGGCCCCCGACGGTGGCAGCGCTCCAGTGGCGCCTGTCGCAGACCTCAAATCACTGATCAGTGAACTGGAAGACGTACTCAACACGCTGAAAAGTTGATCCGCCCCAGTTGTTTCGTGGTAAAAATATCTAACACCTTCACATTACTCTAATTACAGTAAGGTACCCGCATGCGCCAGTTATGTTTGAGCTTGTTCGGCCTGTTGTTTCTCCAGGCCTGTAGCGATTCCAACGACACCTTTAATCCCAACCCGGAACCCCCGCCGCCAGAAGGACCGAGCTTCAGCGCAGAAATCGTTTGGACGGAGTACGGTATACCGCACGTGACCGCGGATGATTGGGGTGGTTTGGGCTACGGCTACGGTTATGCTTTCGCGCAGCACAACTACTGTACGGTGATGCGCGAGTTTGTTCGCTCCAATGGGGAGTCGGCCCGTTATTTGGGTGAGGACGGTGATCTCAACCTGGATCTCGTGATGAAGCTCACCAACAGCGAGGAGCGTATTCAGGAAATCTTCGTTGAGGCGATGCCCGAGTATATCGTTCAGCTGGGTGAGGGGTACGTCGCGGGACTCAATCGCTATCTCAATGAGACGGGCGTCGACAATCTGGCCGAGGGCGAGGAAGGCTGCCGCGGTGCTGAATGGGTGCGCGAGGTCGATGTGGTTGATCTCGGGCAGCTGCTGCACAAGCGCATTCTGCAAGGCAGTTCTGAGCCGCTAGCTGATTTCATTGTTGCCGCTCAGGCACCCGAGGATGTTGCCAGTGCAGCTCGAGCAGCACGGTCGCTAGAGGCATCGGAGTTGGCAACATTAGCAGCGATTTCACCGGCCATGGGTCGTGAGCGACTGGGGTTGCCCGCGGTAGAGACTCTGGGCAGCAACGCCTACGGTGTCGGGAATGATGCCACCCAGGGCAATAGCGGGCTGTTGTATGGCAACCCGCACTTCCCCTGGCAGGGCGCCAATCGTTTTTATATGTCGCATCTGAGTATTCCGGGTGAGTACGATGTGATGGGGGCCGCATTGCATGGGCTGCCCCTGGTGGTGATCGGATTCAATAAGGACGTTGCGTGGAGTCATACGGTATCCACCGCCGACCGCTTTACATTTCACGAACTTACGCTCGACCCAGACAATCAGCTGGCCTATGTCTACGACGGCGAGGTTAGAGAAATGGAGAGGGTGACAGTCACAGCCGAGACTATTAGCGAGGACGGCACTGTTGAAACAGTAGAACACAGGTTCTATATGACCCAATTTGGACCGGTGGTTGATCTGGGGGAGCTGAATCCACTGCTCGGTGGTTGGCCCAATGCCGCGGGTACGGGATTGCAATGCAGGATGCCAATCTGGAGAACCTGCGGGGTATTGAGCAGTGGGTGCAAATCGGCCAGTCGGGCAATATGGATGAGTTAAAAGCCGCTTTGCAGCCCGTGGGCATTCCCTGGGTGAACACTATCGCCGCAGATCGATTTGGTTCCGGCTTCTACGGGGATGTATCGACGGTGCCCCATGTGACCGATCAAAAACTGAACGAGTGTGTGCGCGGTTTGATTGCGCCGCTGCTCTTGGGCGCTGGTTTCGTGATGTTGGATGGGTCAGATAGTGCGTGTGACGTGGGCAGCGACGACGATGCCCCAGTGGCTGGCGTCTTTGGTTATAGCAGTTTGCCGCAACTCACCACACCCGAATACGGCGCTAATGCCAATGACAGCTACTGGCTGGCCAACCCTCGCGAATTGCTCACAGGCTTTCCGTTTATCATTGGACGCGAAGACATCGAGCAGAGCATGCGCACCCGCTTGACGTTTACCCAGGCCGAACAGCGCCTTGCTGGCACTGACGAGTACGGCGATCCGCTGTTTACCAATCAGATCATGACCGACATTTTGAACAGTGCCCGCAACTATCCAGCGGAACTGGTCAACGATGATGTCGTAGAACTCTGCGAGGGTTTCGATTGGTCGACAATTAGTGGCAGTCCTGCATCGGTGGAGCAGGCTTGCGCCATTCTAGCCGACTGGGATACCCGCCATACGATCGATAGCGTAGGCGGGCATATTTTCATGGAGTTTTGGCGCATCGCACGTGAGCAAGATCTCTGGGCGGTGCCCTTTGATCCTGCCGATCCGGTCAATACACCTAATACGCTCAATGTGGCCGATGCCGAGGTCGTCGCCGATGTTCGCCGTGCGCTGGCGGATGGGGTGCAGGTGCTACTCGACAATGACATTGCACTGGATGCGCCCTGGGGCGAGGTGCAGTTTGATGAGAAGAATGGCGAACGCATTCCGATTCATGGGGGCTCCGGGGCCATGTTGTTCAGCGTGATCACATCGGATCTGGTGCCCGGGGAGGGCTATTCTGCCATTCGTCATGGCAACAGCTATATACAGACAGTGACCTGGGACGAGAGCGATTGTCCGGACGCCAATGCAATCCTGACCTACTCACAGTCAACTGATCCCGCGTCCGACAATTACGCGGATGCTACGAAGCTCTATTCTGAGTCGGGCTGGATCGATATGCCCTTCTGTGAGGGCGACCGCGACGCACAAGAAGTGCGCCGGGAGTCTATAGAAGAATAAGCGATACTCAGATTAAGCCGGATTGATACGGCTTGCTGCGAACAGCAGCAGGCCACATACCACGATCTCCACACCAATCTGCGGCACGGCCAACGCCGCGTCGTGGCCAATGCTGGCCCAAATACGAAATACCGCCGTTGATCCCAGTAGTAGCGCAGGGGCGTAAAGCCACTCTCGCTTTCCGGTAAATACTCCCAGTAGAATCAGAATCGACGCGGTGATGAAGAACGCGCCGAGGTCCCCGATCTGAGTACTGCGGCCTAGTCCATCCAGCAGCGGCATGCCCAGTTCCGCAAGGCCACCTTCGGGGTCGACCAGTATGCGCAGACCCATCACCAGGAAGAGTAGCGCGGGCAGAATTACGACGGTTTTCAGTATTTTATTCATAGGGCAGTGTCCATTTCTTGTTGTGGTTTTGAGGCATTGAAGAGTGTACCAAAGAAGGTATAATGCCCGCCTCTTTTCGGGGCGTAGCGCAGTCTGGTAGCGCACCACACTGGGGGTGTGGTGGTCGTAGGTTCAAATCCTGCCGTCCCGACCATTTTTCCTGGTGCCCACCAAGCTTGCTAGTTCCCTTCGGGCGCACCTTTCGCCTCTTACTAAATAAAAATCCCAAGAATTTGGCTGCGATAGCCTGAATCGTCTTTTTCCCACTGCGAGATTTCGCGTCGATGCGGCAGATTGGATATAGCCAATCCGCGCTCGCTCTAAATGCGTGCCGTACTTCTGTAAGTACCCCGTAAAATAGCGCCACTCATACGTAGAAATTTCTATAAACTAACGTGATAGGAGTTTTTACATATGCGCAAATCGAAGTTCAGCGAAACGCAGATTGTGGCGTTTCTCAAACAAGCAGAAAGCGGAGTGCCGGTTCCGGACATATGTCGAGAGCATGGCATTGTAGTGGTCAACTAAAACTGGCCACGGTTTTATAAGCTTTCCAGTATTCGTTTTCTGCCTGATTGGGTGTTTTCATGTTGTTATTCGAATGCGGTCTGATCGAGTTGTAGTACCTCACGATATAGTCATTGATTGACTGCTTGGCTTCAGTAAAACTCCGATAGCCCGTCTCTGGAACCCACTCGGTTTTTAGGCTGCGGAAGAAGCGCTCCATTGGCGCGTTATCCCAGCAGTTTCCCCGTCGACTCATGCTCTGTTGTATCTGATACCGCCAGAGATGCTGACGGAATTTTGTACTGGTGTACTGAACTCCCTGATCCGAGTGGAATAGCACTCCCTTTGGTCTTCCTCTGGATTCATAAGCCATCATCAACGCCTTACGGGTCAGTTCACTGTCGGCCCGATAAGAAAACGCCCAACCAACCGGTTTTCTCGCGTAGAGATCCAGTATCATGGCTAGATAGGCCCAGCGTTGACCCGTCCAAATATATGTAATATCGCTGCACCACACCTGGTTGGGTTCTGCTACAGAAAACTGCCGATTCAAGGTATTTGGAATGGCTACGTGTAGCTTGTCAGCACGCTTATAGGCGTGTTTTGGAAGCTGGCTACTCACCAGTCCCAACTCCTTCATCAACTTACCCGCAACGTAACGAGTCAATGGCGTTCCATTACGGCTAACGATCTGGGCAACGGTTCTTGCACCAGCTGAGCCACCACTTAGGCGGTGAGCAGCGTGAACCATAAGCTTAAGCCTGCAACGATGGGAGTTGTCACCCTTCGGGCGCTCTCGCCAATATCGGTAGCTACTGCGTTGAATATCAAAGACATGGCATAGCAACTTAACGGGATAGCTCTCTTGTAACCGCTGAATTATCGAATATTTTTCAGCTCGTCGGACATCAAGAGAGCCATACCCTTTTTTAATATGTCTTTCTCTGTTTCCAGCCGTTTGATCTGACGTTCCAGGTCGCGAATACGGCGCTGCTCCTCGGTCAGTGGCGTGCCTTTCTGAGGTGTTTCTCCCGAGCGCTCTAGCCGAAGCTGGCGAACCCAGCCCTCCACTGAAGATTTACTGACGTTCATCGCTTCACTCGCGGCTCTGACGGTATAGCCTTGGTCAACGACTAATTGTGCGACTTCGAGTCGAAACTCCGGGCTAAAGTTTGGTCTGGATCGTTTGGTCATTTGCTCACCTGTGTCTTGAGGGGTGATAGTATCACCCAGATTCAGGTGGCCAAATTCAGTGTGCCACTACAATGCCATGCTCTCGACATATGTCCGGAACCGGCACTCCGCTTTCTGCTTGTTTGAGAAACGCCACAATCTGCGTTTCGCTGAACTTCGATTTGCGCATATGTAAAAACTCCTATCACGTTAGTTTATAGAAATTTCTACGTATGAGTGGCGCTATTTTACGGGGTACTTACAATGGCTGACCTGCATATAGACGATTTCTATCGCGACTGCGCACTCATCATGCTGCGGCTCTACTCCAGCTTTCCTCGCAAAACCATCCTTTACGTCGATGAGGTATGCGGTCCCGACACGCCGGACGAATTTGGCCTACATTCGGAACGTCACCAGGCCTGCTTTAGCGCCATGGTCTGGCTCGCAGAAGCCGGCTATATCAATTTCGATGAGACGATTCGTGAGGAAGCGCTGGACCAGGCGGTACTGAGTCAGAGCGGTTTCCTGTTGCTCTCATCTCGCTCCGAGATCGATCTTGGCATCCCGGACGACGACGTGGATGATGGTCTGCCTCCATCAGTGATGGAGCGCTCCATGACGAACATTATGCAAGTACGTCGCGCGCTGCGCGATGGATCATCCATCTTCATCCAGCAGGTGATGCACTACTTACTCAGTAAAGAGTAGTGAAATACCTTCAAGCTGAGTTCTTCGTTGATATCAGCGAACTCGACGGGATTCGGTAGCCGTTTTTGCAGCTTGAGCTCAGGCGCTGTGCTTGCGACCAGTTCGAGGAGAAACGCTGTCTCGAGATGCGGCGAATTCAGGCACAACAACAGGTCTGCGCCTTCGTTGCACAGTGCGGGCAACTTACGTATCACTCGCGCGTAATCCGCCTCAGCTACAAAGCTACCCGGCTGCCTGCTGGGCGGATCAACGATGACAATGTCATAGGGTGCCGTTTTGCGTAGTCGCGACCAACTGCGAAACAGGTCCTGCGACAGAAAACGCGCCCCAGAGCGCAAACCATTGCGCTGGTGATTTTGTTGACCCTGGCGCAACGCTGCAGCGGACATATCCAGGTTCACCACCTGGGCTGCACCTGCGGCACTGGCGACTACGGAGAATGCACAGGTGTACGCGAACAAATTCAGCACGCTGCGTCCACCGGCACGCTCTGCCAGCCATCCTCTGGCTACCGCCATATCCAGGAAGAAACCCAAGTTCTGCCTACCCCCCAATTGCACCGCGAACTCTAAGCCGTTTTCCCGCGCAACGAGTTTGGGTGGCATTTGACCGCACAGGCACTGCACAGAAGCATCGCGTAGCTGTCGCTTTTGCAGAGCAACGGCCTGAATACCGTGAGGCTGGCCGATGACCCAAAGCTCTTCAGCAAGTGCCGCAATATCAGCATCGGGCAAATCAGCAAACTGGGTAATTACGATAACGGGGTGATAACAATCTATGGAGAGCTGTTCATAGCCCTTAAACAGCCGACCACGGCCATGCAAAAGCCGACGGGAATCTCCAGCGGACTCGGCCAATCGCTGTTCCACAATAGGTAAAACCGCGCTATCCATCATGGCGAAGCCGCCAAAGGGTAAAGTACCTCGTCATGGTAGCCGGTGATCACGCGCCGGTAGCCACACAGCTCCGCGTCCAGTTCGGGGTCATTGGTGTCGACCAGAAGCGGCCTGCCCTCGAGTCCGGCGAGTTTGCCTTTACCGGCGACGACACAAATATTATCAACGCCGACGGCCCGGATAAGCTCCGGGCTGAACTGTTGATTACCTCGGCCAAATACATGCCCCTGACCGCCAATCGCTGTCACGATGATTTGCGCAGGCCCCTCGTGAGCAGCAACCGCGTCTAGCAGCATGTTGGCAGTGAGATCCCGGCCAACCAATGCGCCACCTCGGAGCAGATCGACACCCAGCAATGTGCCCTCTTCTCCCAGTGCAGCAGGGATCGCTGCAGTAGTGGATCCTGGCCCCAGCAGATAGAGCGTGTCGTCACGCAGGCCCTCGACGATGTCAGCAGCAATATCCTCGGCTACCAGCTCCTGACTCTCAACGCCTGAAATTTTCGTGTGCTGCAGAAAGCGGCCTTCTTCGGGGGTCAGCAACTCACCGTAGAATTGAGCTCGGACTACGCCCTCACGAAACGCGGTCTCATCTATATCTCTCACTTCGCGCAACTGCAGATTCACGAGCCCGGCGCGTGCCAACTCACAGAGCAAATCCCCCGCCGCTTCCGGTGAGACGGCATAGACCCCAGAGTGCATTTTGACGCCGCTGGGTATACCGAGGCTTGGAACTTCACTACCCACGGCATCCAGTACATCCCGCGCGGTGCCGTCTCCACCCGTGAACACCAACACATCGATATCCAAAGCCGCCAGCGCTCTGGCTGCCCGCTGTGTACCGCCAGGACCGCTGGGGTCGGCGGCCGGCTGGCCGTGGACCGTGTACGCCAGCCCGGTATCAATCAGCGCATCGGCCCCCATAGCACCACCCCAACATACTATCTGAACCTGTGCGGCTTGCGCCTCCAGGCGCTGAAAGCATCGTTGAGTCCGCTGCACCGCGCGCTGGCTCGCTCCCAAGGCCATTGCTTTCTCGCGCACCGCCTCGCCATCGCTACCTTTCAGAGCAACGCTGCCGCCCACTCCAGCCCACGGGTTTATCAGCAAGCCAATTTTCAACATCCAAGTGCTTCCAGCAGCTGCAACTGCCCACTGTCCAATTCAGATTTATTGATAATGTCTACCAGCGAGAGCTCTCGCCGCTCTCGATACTCTTTACGTAACATGTCGAAACTCTCCGGCACACGAGCTCTGAGCAGCGCATCGTCAACTGCAATGTCGTAGACCTGTGCCAGCACAAAGCGCACCAGATCGGCACCCTTGTACCCGATAGGGATCTCGACTTTGGGTCCACTGGGCGCCGCATAGCTCCATCCCTCGGTGTCCCTCCCGAGCCATCGCTGACACGCCAGCCGCAACTGGTAGGTAGCGCGTCGCTTGCTATCACTGCTATACCCGGCAACGTGCGCCGTTCCGAAAAGACAACGGCTCAAGAGCGCCTCTGGCACATTAGGCTCGCCCTCCCAGACATCAAGAATCACCCGCCGCTCGGGCTCGACCCTTAATCGTTCAAGCAGCGCTGCGCTATCAATGATCTCTCCCCGTGCCGCATTAATTAGCAGCGTACCCGGGCGTATGCTGTTTAGCGCTGACGCACTCAACAGGTGGCGACTCGGCCAGGGCTCGGCATCGGTCAGCTGAGCGTGAACAGAAACAATATCAGAGTCCAAAACCCGGTCGAGATCTGTCAACACCGGCTGTTTCTCCAACGCCAGCCAGGGATCATAAGCGCGGATCTCGGCTCCAAGCTTTTCCAGCCTTGCGCCTACAGCCCTGCCGATGTGCCCGTAACCGACGATACCGACACTGGCGCCTGCTAACAGGCGCTCAAGCATGTCATCACAACGGGCTATTGCGCTTAGCACATAATCCACGACGGAGTCTGCGTTCGAGCCGGGCGCATGGGCAAATTCGATGCCACGTGACTCTAGCAAAGCGCGGTCAATATGATCGTAGCCGCTGGTAGCTGTGCCGATGAAGCCTGGCCTGCAGTCGCCTAGCAGCTCAGCATCAACGCGGGTCACTGATCGGACCAGCACAATGTCGGCGCCCTCAAGCGTGCGCGTGCTAATGCTGCGCCCCTCGACCATTTCGACGTCCCCCAGCATCGAAAACAGTTCTTCGACACCCAGCAGGTTACTGTCGGCAACAACCTTCACGAGGACTCGCGCATTAGGCGCTGCAGCCGCTGTAGCACAGCGCCTGAAAGACCGATGTCAGTTAGATAATCCAACGCTTTCTGCATTTTGTCAGGAACGATTTCGAAGGCCGCTGGCAGCCTCACACCTGCAATAGAATCATCGAGCTTTGCCAGGCGACGTGACAATAAAGCTTGATCCCAATACTGATTGAGATTCTCGCTAATGCGCGCCGCACCTCGAAGTCCTAGCTCCTTCAAATTGCCGCGCGCCGGTTCCAAGGTTTCGAGATCACCAAAATGGGCTATCAGGGCGGCGCCTGTTTTGGCCCCCACCGCCGGCACACCGGGAATATCGTCAACGGAGTCGCCCACCAGGCCCTGATAATCAGGAAACTGCTCAGGCAACACGCCAAACTTTTCTTGAAACCCATAGCGGCTCATTTTGCTGTCCGCGGCGTAATCCCAGAGCGTATCCTGGTTGCGCAACAGCAGTTGGCCGAGATCTTTATCGCGACTCACGATCGTGACCTCTGCCCCCTGCTCGCGGCCGAGTCGAGCAAGACTTGCTATGTAGTCATCTGCTTCGAAAGCTTCACCCCCAAAACAGGCGATACCCAGCAGCTCGGTCACCTGCCGGCATGCAGCCAATTGGAATGCGAGTGCCTCATCGGGTAACTCTCGGCTCGCCTTATACCCTGGATAGATCTGGTGGCGAAAGCCGCTACCGAGACTTTCATCAAAGCTCGCGGTGAAATACAGCGTATCAGCATTACTCTTTAGCACCTGCAGTAGTTCGACCAGAAAACTGCTGTACCCGTATACGGCGTTTAGTGGGTAGCCCTCTGGACTATGCCATCGTTCCGGCAGAGAGAAATAGGCCCTGAAGATGTAGATCGACGCATCGACGAGATAAAGCTGTGATTTCACGCCGCGATCTCGCTTGCGAAAACCGCGGGATCCGGGAGCGCGTCGATAGCAAAGTGCCGAGCCAGCGCATCTCGAAACTCCCTGGCACGTTCAGGCAAAGCCTGCTCTACACAATAGGCCCTCGCCTGAGCCGCAACCCGGTTTACAAAGTCGGCCGGATTGCCCCGCTCGCCGTCAAGATTGTCTGCGCTAACCCTGAAAGCCAACCCGCAGGCTCGGGCGAAATGCCACTCGATGGCCTGCGGTTTCACTTCAACGGCCTCGAAAGCGCGCTGTTGTTCGGCGCTGCGCCCGTCAGGTTGGTACCAATAACCAAAATCAGGCAACTGCCTGCGACGCCGACCCGCTATACACCAGTGCGCAACTTCGTGCAGCGCACTGGCCGCGAAATCTTCCCTGTAATAGACCAGGTTGTCATTACCGGGGCTTTTCGCTGGCTCATAGAAGGGCTCTTCTGCACCACCGACCAGACGCGTGCGATAGCATGGGTAGAACGTTGTGTTGAAAATGTCTTCTATCGTTTGGTTCATGAATCGAGCTTACGGATCAGGTAGCGAAAGTTTCCGTCTCGCTCCTCCTGGACCAAAAGTTCATGACCCAGAAATTGACAAAACTGAGGAATATCCCGCCGGGTTGAGGGGTCGGTGGCCAGCACCTCGATAACCTGGCCTACCTCTATGTCACGCACCGCATTATGCAGCAGCATCACCGGCTCCGGGCACAGCAGTCCCGTCGCATCCAGTTGGCTATCGACTTGCTCGGTCACAGATTCAACTCCTCAAGGCGGTCACTATCAACGAGGTCCCACTGTTCACTGGCAAGGTCGTAGACGAGCTCGAGTTCACCCCGCAGTATTTGCTGTCTCAGGTTTTCGACTTTCTCTTCCAAAGTGAGTTCGCGCAGTCCATAGTCGGTACCATCGCGGCTAACAAATTCCTCTAGCATGGCCTGCAGCGTATCGCTCTCCAGGCTCGCAGGCGGTATCAGCACGAACTGCGCCATGCGGGATATCTCCTCTCTATGCTCTCGCTGACAGTGCGGGTAATATACGGCCTCACATCGGAAAAGTGGAGTCTAGCCGTGCAAGCCACGTTCATAGTCACTTTCATAGGGGAAGACCGCCCCGGCTTGGTAGAAACCCTGTCCCAGACCATTTCAGATCACGGTGGGAACTGGCTGGAGAGCCGTCTTTCTCAATTGGCCGGTAAGTTTGCCGGCTTGATCCGAGTATCACTGCCTGAAGCATCGAGTGACGCCCTGCAGAGCGCACTCAAAGCTCTCGATGCCGATGGCATTAGCGTTCGCGTTACACCCTGCACTGCAGACACCCAGGCTAGTGGCCATTCCCGACTGGTGACGCTAACGGTTCTGGGGCCTGACCGTCCGGGCATCGTGCGCGAGATAGCCGCTGCACTGAGTGGTCGTAAGATCAATGTTGTGGACATGGAAAGCTACGTCACACCAGCTCCTATGAGCTCTGAGCTGATTTTTCACGCCAGGGTCGAGGCAGAGGTACCGGAACAGGGCGACATTGATGAACTCAGTGACAATCTAGACGCTATCGCCAATGAAATGGACGTGGACGTTCAGTTGGAGACATCCTGATCTCTGGAAAAAAGCATCCTTTTAAGCTTTCCGAGTAAAACCAGCGTTGCTACACAAACTGCCGCCAGCAACGCCACTGTCGCTACGCCCAGTACGCAGTAGACCAGCAGCCAACCCAGTTCGGCGGCTGGCACGTCGAACTGATAGATAGCCGACCAGGCAAAGGTGGCGGTGGCCAGCACACCGAGGAATACGGTGCGCCGATTGCGGTTACGGCGCAGCATCAGCCGATCGCAGGTGTCTCACACTGCACATCAGCATTCTGTCCCCGATGACGTAACAGATGATCCAGCAACACGATAGCCAGCATCGCCTCTGCGATCGGTGTTGCGCGAATCCCCACACAGGGGTCGTGACGACCGTGGGTGACGATTTCTATCGACTCACCGGCGACATCGATGCTCTTGCCAGGCAGGCGAATGCTGGAGGTGGGTTTGAGCGCCATGCTGACAACAATATCCTGACCCGATGAGATGCCGCCCAGTACTCCGCCCGCATTATTACTGAGGAAACCCTCCGGTGTAAGCTCATCGCGATGTTCGGAACCGCGTGCATCGACGCAGTCGAAACCAGCGCCCACCTCCACGCCTTTAACCGCATTAATACCCATCATCGCATAGGCGATATCCGCATCGAGCCGGTCGAAGACCGGATCACCCAGGCCCGGCATGACCCCGCTGGCTACCACATTAATGCGTGCGCCAACAGAATCGCCATCCTTGTTGAGAGCAGCCATGAATGACTCCATCTCCGCAATCTTGTCGGGATCAGGACAGAAGAACGGATTCGTCTCGACCACATCCCAGTCCAACTTCTCAGCACGAATCGGTCCCAGCTGTTCGAGATAGCCGCGAATAGATATGCCCTGGCTCGCGAGGTACTTTTTGGCGATTCCACCTGCAGCTACCCGCATGGCGGTCTCTCGAGCCGATGACCGGCCTCCGCCCCGATAATCCCTAAACCCATACTTCTGCTGGTAGGTATAGTCGGCATGCATAGGCCGGAAGCTATCTTTGATATTGGAATAGTCTTTAGAGCGTTGATCAGTATTCTCAATCAACAGACCTATGGACGTGCCCGTGGTTCGTCCTTCAAAGACTCCGGAGAGAATTCGTACCTCGTCACCCTCTCGACGCTGGGTGGTGTAGCGAGATGTGCCAGGCTTGCGCCTATCAAGATCAACCTGTAAATCGGCTTCGCACAGCTCCAGCCCGGGGGGACAGCCATCCACCACGCAGCCTATAGCGGGCCCATGGCTTTCGCCAAAGCTCGTTACAGTGAACAGTTTTCCTATGGTATTGCCCGCCATTGACTCTCGTGCCAGCTGCAAAAGAGCGCAATTATAACGGGTTTATCTAAGACTTGCCGCGCCGATCGCCAGTTCATTGGCGGTCAGAACAAACACTCCGTGTCCGCCGCGTTCGAGCTCTATCCAGGTAAACGGAATGTCCGGAAATTTCGACTCCAGCGCCTGCCAGCTATTGCCGACCTCCGCTACTAACAAACCATCGGGGCTTAGGTAGTGAACAGCGTCCGCCAGTATCCGGCGGATGGCATCGAGGCCGTCCTGTCCCGAACCGAGCGCCAGTGCAGGCTCGTGACTGTATTCAGCAGGCATATCGGATAAATCTTGCTCATCAACGTAGGGCGGATTGGTGACGATCAGATCATACTGGCGGCCACGCAATTCACTGAAGAGGTCGGACTGCACCAGTTCGACGCGCTCGCCTGCAAGCTGTAACTCAGTGTTCTCGCGGGCCAGGTCGAGTGCATCGGGGTCGATATCCGCAAGGTCTACGCGGGTGTTCTGCATCCATGCAGCCACTGCCAGCCCGATACAGCCACTGCCACAGCACAAATCCAGCACTCGATGGATGCCTGCACCGGGATACCAGGGCGCAAAATCATTCTCTATTAGCTCCGCGATCGGTGAACGCGGAATGATAGCCCTGCGATCAATCTTGAACTCTAATCCTGCGAACCACGCGCGCCCGGTCAGGTAGGGCACGGGAATTCGCTCCTCTACACGGCGTCTGACGTTGTCCACAAGAACGCTGCGCTCAGATTCCTCCAGCGCACAATCCAGTATGGAAGGATCGGAATCCCAGTCTAGCTGTAGACTACCGAACACAAGGTGCAGTGCCTCATCCCAGGCATTATCGGTGCCGTGCCCAAAATGCAACTTTTCACGTTCGAAGCAGGTCTGCGCCCAACGCACGCAGTCGCCGACAGTTTGCAGCTCTGCAATGATTTTTCGCCGCTCATCCATCAGGCATTCAACAACGAGCTAATCGCTATGTTTGAGTAAATCGAGATGCAAGTAATGGCGCCGGTTCGCCCGATCAACAGCGTAGATCACTGCTGTCCAGCTCTGAGCCCCCTCCTCCCAACGCCAGGCAGAGTAGCGCTGGCGCTGATCGTGTCCGTAGAGCAGGCGCTGGTTAAACACGCGATCCGCCCACTGCGCACTGCTACCGCAGGCACGCCCCATACACTCGAACAATAATTGAGCCTGTTCTGGCAGCTGCTCTGCCATACCGTCATAGGCCTCTTCTGCCGTGTAGCCTTCGGCAACCTGCCAGGTTATCCGGGTCAGCTCTCCAGCAATGACTTCGCTTTGCTTATGTCGCCAGCGCCCGCCGATTTTTTGCAGTGCACCCAGCCCGAGTTGATATTCACGCTGCTGAGGTCCGCTGCGCTCTACTTCAACGGCGTGAGTCCAGCCCTGTAGTATGGCTTCCTGGGCGACACCGATCCGCGGCAGTAATAGCAGCGCCGCCGCCAGACCTACTCGCATTACTCCGCTGAAACAAACTCGACAATGCGTTGCGCGATGGCGAATACCGACTCCTCCATATGAAAATGATGACCGCCAGGCAATATCTCCTGGGGAAGACCTGTTTCCATGCCATGCTGAGCCATCAGACCCTGCTCAGCGAGTAACACCAAGGTTGGCATATTCAGAGCCGACATAATCGCCGCGTTGTGCGCATCGGTCAACTTAAACGCCGAAGCTCCCAGCAAGCGTTGATCTGTTGTCCAACTCCAGCCGTCACCATTGGCCCTCAAGTTTCGCCGTGCGATGGCTTCTGCAGCAGCAGGGCCTATTTCGCCCCGCGCACGCAGCGCCACGGCCTCCTCCACTGTTTCAAACACTCTGGGGGTACGTTCGAGCAACCTTTGCCGATCAAGCAGGAACTGGCCAAGTTGCTTTGCGCAGTCCTCAGCAGGAGCAGAGGCGGTGGTCAGCGCATCCAGCAGCAGGAGATGACTGACGCGCTCTGGCATGGCTGCAGCCAACAAGCTGGACACTATCGCACCGCGTGAATGTCCCAGCAGCACAAACTGCTTCCAACCCAGTTGATCGGCGACGGCCAGAATATCCGGCAGGTCATTCCAAATACCATACTCTCTATCGGCACTGCGATGATCGCTGCGTCCGTGCCCCGCCAGATCCAGCGCGAGCACACGGAAACCGGGCAGCGACTGCGCCAAAGGAACAAAGCTTTCGGCGTTGTCTAACCAGCCGTGCAATGCCAGCAGCGGTCGTCCCGCAGGATCGCCGAGCGCCAACGCAGCCATGTGCCGGCCATTGATCGCAAAACTCAGCTCCTCCATCAGTAAGGCTTCCGTTCAAACTGGGGAGGAAAGGCATACCAGGCCAGGCTGGCCTGTTCAAATCCAATCCAATCCATATCCAGGCAAACAACCCCAGCCTCTGGGAAGCCGGGTAGGTGATACTCGCGCGTGCTACCGGTGAGAAACCAGGCCACCAACTCGGCCACCAGCGGCATGTGACTGACGAGCACTACTTTGTTTAGGCCGCGCGCCTCCGCTTCTTCCAATACCGCGGCCACTTCGTAGCAGCCAGAGGGTGGCAGTACCGCCTCGGATTCCTGAATCTCGAGGCCATGGCACATCGATTCGATCTGTCGCGCGGTCTGGGTGGTACGCAGCCGAGGACTGTACAACAGTAACTGGGGATCCTCTGCGAACAACAACTGGCCCGCCCGCTGTGCGCCTTCGACACCCGCCGGGGTCAATTCGCGCTCCAGGCCTCCCCCGATAATCGCGGCCTCGCCGTGGCGCACCACGTAAACGCGCATTAGTGTCCAGGCCCCGCCGAAAACTCCACATCCATCGACTGCTCTGACAGCATCATGCTGCCAATCACGTCGTGTACCGACTTGCGCTCGTAAAGCATGGCGTACAGACCTGAGACCAGGGGCATATATATCTCCCGTCGATCAGCCTCACATTTGAGCAGCCGCAGGGTGTTGATCCCCTCTGCGACCTGGCCAAGCTCTTCGAGTATGTCGTCCAATGCCTGCCCGCGGCCCAGCGCAAAACCCACTCGATAATTGCGACTGAGCGGTGATGAACAGGTAACAATAAGATCACCCACGCCCGCGAGACCGAGAAAGGTGAGCGGATCGGCCCCCATACTCACTGCAAAGCGCGACATTTCGGCGAGGCTCCGCGTCAACAGCATGCCCGTTGTGTTTTCGCCGACTTCAAGCGCCGCACCAATACCTGACATGATCGCATAGACGTTCTTCAGCGCACCGCCCAACTCGACACCATACATGTCACTGCTGGAGTACACCCTGAAGTTGCCACTGTGCAGAAGCGCCTGGATTTCATTTTTCAAATGCGCATCGGCGCTGGCGATGACGGTCCCCGTTATCTGGCCAGCGGCTATTTCCTTCGCCAGATTCGGACCACTTAATACGCCCAGGGGATGTCCCGGCAACTCTTCTGCCAGCACCTGACTCATTAAACGAAAACCATTGTCTTCGATGCCCTTGGTCGTGGATATCACCATGGCATCGGGATTAATCAGGGGAGCCACGTCTCGCGCCACTTGCCGACAGGAGCGGCTGGGGACGGCGACGAATACAATATCCGCCCCCTGCACCGATTGGGACAGATCAGTAGTCGCCGTCAGGCGTGGGTCGAGTTCATAGCCGGGCAGATAGGTAGGGTTTTCCCGGCTGGCATTGACGATATCGGCGCGCTCATTATTGCGCATCCACAGGCTCACCGCCTGCTCGTTGGCCGCGACAATATTCGCTAATACCGTTCCGAAACTGCCTCCGCCCAGTACTGCAACGCGATGGCTTTCTGGCATGTTCAGCCCCTGCCCGTATGCTGCGAGCTAGTGTAGCACCCCCGCTGGCGCGGGGGCGAAGGGCTTTTAACGCCTATGCAGTCAAATCGATTAGCAGTTTGTTAAGCTTCGACACGTAGGCGGCCGGGTCTTCGAGCTGCCCCCCTTCGGCAAGATTGGCCTGGTCGAATACGATCGATGCCAAATCGGCAAAGCGCTCCTCGTCAGACTCAGCATCCATTTTTTCCAGCAACGGATGGCGCGGGTTCACCTCGAGTATGGGCTTGCTATCAGGCACCTGCTGACCGGCCGCCTCCATGATGCGTCGCATCTGGGCTCCCATATCGTGATCACCTACTACCAGACAGGCCGGCGAATCCGTCAGCCGTGCCGTCGCCCGGACCTCTTCGACCCGCTCACCCAGCGCCGCCTGTATACGCTCAACCAGGCCTTCACTGTCCTGCTGCAGTTGCTCTTGCTCAGCCTTGTCTTCCTCAGACATCTCGCCGAGATCCAGTGCACCTCGCGCCACATCCTGGAACGCTTTGCCATCGAAGTCCTGCAAATGGTTCATCAACCAGTCATCCACCCGGTCTGACAGCAGCAAAACCTCGATGCCCTTCTTTCGAAACACCTCCAGATGTGGACTGCTCTTGGCAGTATTGAAGTTTTCTGCAACGACGTAGTAAATCTTGTCCTGTCCCTCCTGCATACGCGACAGATAAGCTTCCAGAGACTGATCCTGTTCATCACTGTTGGTATGCGTCGTGGAAAATCGTAGTAAGCCGGCAATCTTCTCTTTATTGGCAAAATCTTCAGCAGGCCCTTCTTTCAGCACCTGGCCGAACTCCTTCCAAAAAGCCGCGTAATCATCGCCATCGTCTTTCTTGGCCATTTTGCCAAGCATGTCCAACACGCGCTTAGTCAGTGCGCTGCGCATCGACTCGACCTGAGGATCCTGTTGCAAAATTTCCCGCGAAACGTTGAGGGACAAATCGTTGGAGTCGACAACACCCTTCACAAAACGCAAATACAAGGGAAGAAATTGCTCGGCGTCATCCATGATAAAGGTGCGCTGCACATAGAGCTTCAGGCCCCGAGCCCCCTCACGGTTCCACATATCGAAGGGCGCCTTGCGTGGCAGATACAGCAGACTCGTGTACTCAAGCTTGCCCTCGACACGATTGTGGCTCCAGTTCAATGGGTCTTCGAAGTCATGGGATACGTGCTTGTAGAACTCTTTGTACTCCTCGTCGCTCACTTCACTGCGCGAACGCGTCCACAGCGCCGTGGCTTCATTAATGGATTCGAACTCAGGCTCCGCCGGCGTCTCAATTGGTTTTTCGTTGCCCTCTTCGTCGTACTCGGGCATGACCGGCTTTTCCATGAGCACGGGCACCGATATATGGTCCGAGTATTTTTTAATAACACTGCGCACTCGCCAGTCGTCGGCGAACTGTTCGCAGTCGGACTTGAGGTGCAGAACGATGGTTGTGCCCCGCTCCGCTTTGTCGACGGTCTCAATAGAGAACTCCGCCTCTCCGCGGCTCTCCCAGCGCACTCCAGAATCGGCACTGGCGCCGGCGCGGCGGGTCACGACTTCAACCTGATCGGCTACGATGAACGCTGAATAGAACCCTACGCCGAACTGACCGATAAGCTGGGAATCTTTCTGTTGATCGCCGGTAAGACTTTCGAGGAAGGCCGCTGTACCTGACTTGGCGATGGTGCCGAGGTTCTCTACTACCTCCTCGCGACTCATACCAATACCGTTGTCGCTGATCGTCAGTGTCGACGCGTCCTTGTCGACCTCGACGCGAATCGCATAGTCGGCGGCGTCCTCCAATAGCGATTCGTCTGACAGCGCCTCGAATCTGAGTTTGTCGATGGCATCACTGGCGTTAGAAATCAGTTCCCGGAGAAACACCTCCTGGTTGCTATAAAGCGAGTGGATCATCAGGTGAAGCAGTTGCTTAGCTTCGGTCTGGAAACCCAGTGTCTCTTTGTGAGCGTCGGCAGTCATGATAAGGCTATTCCCTTTCAGTTTTTCGTATTACCGCTTTCATGGGGACGAGTGCGAAAATTTCAAGGGCTTGCGCTACACTCTCCCCATGACGGTATTAATACTCGCGGCAGGCCTGGTCCTGCTCATCACGGGCGGTATTCTGGTTGTCGACGGTGCCTCTAATATCGCCAAGCGGCGCGGCATCTCCCCGGGTATCATCGGTCTCACCCTGGTCGCCTTTGGCACAAGCCTGCCAGAGCTCGCGGTCAATATGTCTGCCGCCAGCACCGGCAATACCGGGCTGTCGATGGGCAATATTTTGGGCTCCAATATCGCCAATATGGGACTGGTCTTGGGTGCGGCGGCCTGCATTGGCGGCTTCAATGTCGAAAGCAACATAATGCGCCGCGAAATACCTCTGTTGCTGCTGGTCAGTGCGATATTGCTGGTGATCAGCAATGACACCATTTTGAAGAATTCCGGCCTGGTACTGGACCGGGCAGACGCTCTGGTGCTGCTGCTGCTCATGATGGTATTTGTCTACATCAATATGACAGAGATCCTGCAGGGTGAGCCCGACGATACGCTGCTGGTACAAGCCTCAGAACGCACCACCCTCCTGTTTGGCCAGCGCGACTTCCTGTTTATCATAGCGGGCATTGGCGGCCTCTGGTGGGGCGGCGAGTTAACCGTCAACAGCGCCATCGAATTGGCGACCGGTTTTGGCGTGTCACAGTCGGTTATCGGCTTGAGTGTGGTGGCGGTAGGAACCAGCCTGCCCGAGCTGGTAACTTCCATTGCGGCCGCTCTGCGCCGGGAGAGCGCCCTGGCGCTCGGCAATGTCGTGGGCTCTAACCTGGTCAATACACTTTTTATTCTGCCGGTCACCGCGCTGGTGGCGCCACTGACCTTTGAACATGCGTCTCTGTTGGATATCTGGGTCTCGACCGCCTTCACGGTTGCGGTGGCAATTTTTGCCTTCAGCAAGAATCTGCGGTTCAGCCGCTGGGAAGGTGCCGTACTCGTCGTCGCGTATTTTGCCTACGTAAGTTGGCGTTACACGGGTTTCTAACTCCGTTCATCCTGTACATAAAAAAACCCGCCGAAGCGGGTTTTCTATGCGTCTTAGCAAGTATTCGGCTTACCAGCCGGTGACTTCCGCCAACGCCGAGCCGATCTCGGCCAGAGAGCGAACTGTCTTCACGCCGGCATCTTCAAGCGCAGCAAACTTCTCATCAGCCGTACCCTTGCCACCGGAGATGATGGCGCCTGCATGGCCCATGCGCTTGCCTTTCGGCGCAGTCACGCCAGCGATATAGGACACGACGGGCTTGGTGACGTTAGCCTTGATAAATGCAGCGGCCTCTTCTTCCGCCGTGCCGCCAATCTCACCGATCATGACAATGGCCTCAGTGGCCGGGTCTTCCTGGAACATGGCCAGGATATCGATAAAGTTGGAACCCGGAATAGGATCACCGCCAATACCGACACAAGTCGACTGGCCGAAACCCGCGTCCGTGGTCTGCTTGACCGCTTCATAGGTCAGCGTACCAGAGCGCGATACGATGCCGACCTTGCCGGGCAGATGAATGGCACCCGGCATAATGCCGATCTTGCACTCACCCGGGGTGATAACGCCCGGACAGTTGGGGCCAATCAGGCGAACGCCCAGCTCATCGCACTTGACCTTGGCTTCGAGCATATCGAGGGTCGGAATGCCCTCAGTAATGCAAACGATCAGCTTGATGCCGCCATTGGCCGCTTCCAGGATGGAGTCCTTACAGAACGCTGCGGGCACATAGATGACAGAGGCATCCGCACCCGTCGCTTGTACCGCTTCGGCAACCGTGTTGAAAACGGGCAGGCCCAGGTGTTCCTGACCCCCTTTGCCTGGCGTTACACCGCCTACCATCTGCGTACCGTAGTCGATGGCCTGTTCACTGTGGAAGGTGCCCTGCGAACCGGTAAAGCCCTGGCAAATAACCTTCGTATTCTTGTCGATCAATACGCTCATGCTGCACCTCCGGCTGCGTTTACTGCCTGCTGCGCAGCGTCGGTGAGGCTCTCTGCAGCAATAATATTCAATCCGCTCTCGGCCATCAGCTTGCGGCCCAGCTCGGCATTATTTCCTTCCAGGCGCACTACAACCGGCACTTCCACGCCGACCTCTTCAACAGCACCAATAACGCCCTCGGCAATCAGGTCGCAACGCACGATGCCGCCGAAGATGTTCACCAGAACCGCTTTAACGTTGTCGTCTGAGAGGATGATCTTAAAGGCTTCGGTCACCCGCTCCTTGGTTGCGCCACCACCCACATCGAGGAAGTTAGCGGGAAAACCGCCGTGCAAGGCCACGATATCCATAGTACCCATGGCGAGGCCCGCACCGTTCACCATGCAACCGATATTGCCGTCGAGAGCAACATAATTGAGCTCCCACTGTGCGGCGTGTGCTTCGCGTTCATCTTCCTGGGTCGGGTCGTGCATTTCACGCAGCTGACCCTGGCGGTACAGTGCATTGCTGTCGACACCGATCTTGGCGTCCAAACAGTGGATGTTGCCTGCATCAGTGATCACCAGTGGGTTGATCTCGATAAGCGCGAGATCTTTGTCGATGAACATCTGCGCCAGGCCCATGAACACCTTCACAAACTGCTTGATCTGTTCACCTTCGAGACCCAGGCGGAACGCCAGGTCACGTCCCTGATAGGGCTGAGGTCCGGTCAGCGGATCGATAGTCGCACGCAGAATCTTGTCAGGCGTCTCTTCTGCGACTTTCTCGATCTCGACACCGCCTTCGGTAGAGGCCATGAAAACAATGCGACGGCTGGAGCGATCGACAACAGCGCCCAGGTACAGCTCTTCAGCTATGTCAGTACAAGACTCGACATAGATTTTGCTGACCGGCTGGCCTTTTTCGTCCGTCTGGTAAGTCACCATGTTCTTACCCAGCCACTTCTGGGCAAACTCACGGATTTCGTCTTTGGTGTCCGCTAAAATCACGCCACCAGCCTTACCTCGGCCACCTGCGTGGACCTGGGCCTTAACAACCCATTTGTCTCCACCAATGCGATCGGCTGCTTCTGCGGCCTCTTGAGGGGTATCCACCGCGTAGCCTTTGGATACTGGTAATCCGTACTCGGCAAACAACTGCTTGCCCTGATACTCATGAAGGTTCATTTCTGTTCCATTCCCTTGCTGTTAAAACAAGTACTCTGTGAAATTCGACGTGTAAGCAGCGTAAACACTGCACCGTCCCCGATATTGTTATTGGTAGGAAAAAATCGGCGCCCATTCTGCGTTAAAAAAACGGGTGTCGCAAGCTGTTATCCGGCTTACTTTCGGCGCTTACGATTGGCGATATGAATGGCGTGACCATCCACTGCCAGGGCCGCCTCATGCACCGCTTCCGACAGTGTGGGATGGCCGAAGACAGTTAGCGCGAGATCTTCGGCACTACCGCCAAACTCCATGGCTATGACGACTTGCTGAACCAGATCCGCCGCGCTGGGGCCAATAATATGGCAACCGAGAATGCGATCAGTCTCAGCATCCGCCAGCATCTTCACCATGCCATCGGAATCGTTAGCGGCGAGTGCCCGACCGCTGGCGACAAACGGAAAGCTGCCCGACTTATACTCGACGCCGTCTTCTTTCAATTCCTGCTCAGTTTTACCAACCGAGGCAATCTCCGGATGGGTGTAGATGACGTTGGGAATAGTGTCGTAATTCATCTGCGCTTTCTTGCCCGCGATGCGCTCAGCTACCATGACACCCTCTTCTGAGCCCTTGTGGGCCAACATTGGGCCGCGAACGATATCACCTACCGCGTAGATATGCGGCGCCTCTGTCTCGCAGTAGTCATTGACATAAATGAAGCCGCGCTCATCCATGCTAACGCCGCTATCGGCGGTAAAGACGCCTTCGGTCTGCGGGCGCCGCCCAACACAGACAATCAGCTTGTCGAAAACTTCCGTTTGTTCGCCGTCGCTATTGGTATAGACGACTTCGACCTTACCTTTTTTAACTTCAGCATTGGTGACCCGTGCACCGAGGCGAATATACAGACCCTGTTTTTTGAAAATCTTGGCGGCCTCTTTGGCGATCTGCACGTCCATCATCGGCAGAAAATCGTCCAGTGCTTCCAGTAACACCACATCAGAGCCGCACCGATTCCAAACGCTACCCAGCTCCAGGCCGATCACACCCGCACCGATCACACCCAGGCGGCCGGGTACTTCCTGGAATTCCAGCGCACCCGTTGAATCGACGATTAACTCTCCATCGACAGGCGCAGGCGGTATATCGATGGGAACCGAACCCGTAGCAAGAATGATGTTGTCCGTTTCAACCACAGAGGTATTGCCGTCACTATCGGTCAGCTCCACCTGATGATTAGCGAGCACCTTGCCGCTACCCAGCAATGGCGTCACCCCATTGGATTTGAACAAACCGGCAATCCCACCGGTGAGCTGGCCGACGATCTTCTCTTTGCGAGCAATCATGGCCGGAACATCGATACTGGTCTTACCCACGCTGATCCCATGTACGCCCAGGTCTTCTGCCGCCTCGTGGTACTTGTAGGAGCTGTCCAGCAGAGCTTTGGAGGGGATGCAACCCACATTGAGGCAGGTGCCACCCAAGCGCTGCTTGCCATCCGTGTCGACCCATTTCTCAATACAGGCGGTATTGAGACCTAGCTGAGCGGCGCGGATAGCCGCGACATAGCCCGCCGGGCCGGAGCCAATGACAACAACATCGTATTTCTCAGACATAACTACTTCCTATACAGAATTCTTGTGACGGCAGGATTAAAGCTGCAGCAGTATCCGTGCGGGATCCTCAATCAGATCTTTAACGGCAACAAGGAACTGGACTGCATCCTTTCCATCAATCAAGCGGTGGTCGTAAGACAGCGCCAGATACATCATGGGCAGAATGACCACCTCGCCGTCGACCGCCATCGGCCGCTCCTGGATCTTGTGCATACCGAGAATACCGGTCTGCGGTGGATTCAGAATGGGCGTCGACATCAGCGACCCAAACACGCCACCATTGGTAATGGTGAAGGTGCCGCCGGTCATCTCGTCTATCGAGAGCTTGCCATCTCGGGCGCGCAGCCCGTAATCGCGAATTTTGGCTTCTACATCGGCAATGCTCATGAAATCGGCATCTCGCAACACGGGAACCACAAGGCCATTCTCCGTCGAAACAGCAACGCCAATATCCTGATAACCGTGGTAGACGATGTCATCCCCATCGACAGAGGCATTAACCGCCGGGAAGCGCTTTAGCGCTTCGCAGGCCGCCTTAACAAACATGCCCATAAAACCAAGGCGAGTACCGTTATGTGCCTTCTCGAACTGATCCCGGTACTTGCTGCGTAGGGCCATCAAGGGCGCCATGTTCACCTCGTTAAAGGTGGTAAGCATCGCAGTATCCTGGGATACGCTGGTTAGCCGCTCTGCAATACGCTTGCGCATGCGTGTCATCGGTACACGTCGCTCGATGCGCTCACTGGAGGGCCCTAACGCTTCCGGCAAACCGGGTGGCGCTGGTGCCGGAGCGGGCGCCGGAGCCGGAGCAGGCTCTACTGCTGGCGGGGCATCACTCTTGAGATGCTTGACCAGATCTTCTTTGGTGATGCGTCCGTCTTTACCGGTGCCAGTGACCTGGGACAGGTCAATATTCTCTTCATCCGCCAGACGGCGCGCCGCGGGGCCGAGCTGGGGCTCCTCAAGTGACTCCGTAGCAGGCGTTTCTGCCGCTTCTGTCATCTGAGAGCTGGCAGTCGCTGGCGCCGGCTCAGGAGAGCCGGCACTAGCGACTGCACCCTCTTCTATCTTGCCAATCAATTCGCCGCTCTCGATAACCTCGCCTTCCTGCTTAACTATTTCAGTCAGTACACCATCGACAGGGGCGACCACTTCCATAACCACCTTGTCAGTCTCAATCTCGACCAGCAGTTCATCGCGCTTTACCGGATCGCCGGCCGCCTTGTGCCAGGTCGCTATTTCTCCGTCCGCTACTGATTCCGGGAAGGCCGGTGCTTTAATTTCAATCGCCATAGCTCAGTCCTGTTCCGCAAGGGCTTCGTTAATAAAGGCTTCCTGCTGGGCTACGTGCAGGGCCATGTACCCCGCTGCCGGAGCGGCGGAAGCGTCCCTGCCGACATAGCGCAGGTAAATTTCGGATTTGTGACGGTGAATCACGCGTCGCATATGGTGCTGACTGGAATACCAAGCACCCTGATTCATGGGCTCTTCCTGGCACCAAACCGCATCTACCAGGTTTGGATACTTCATCAGCTCGTCCAGCAATTCTTTTTCCGGGAAGGGGTAGATCTTTTCCAGGCGCAGGATGGCGACCGACTCAATCTCTCGCTCTCGTCTTGCATCGCGAAGATCGTAATAAACTTTGCCAGAGCAAAGCACTACGCGTTTGACCGCCTGGGGATCGAGCTCATCGGTCTCGCCCAGTACCCGGTGAAACTGACCATTGGCCAGCTCTTCGAGGGTGGAGGTGGCTTCCTTGTGACGCAGCAGACTCTTGGGCGACATCACCACCAGCGGGCGTCGCAGCGGACGGATCGCCTGGCGCCTGAGCAGATGATAGATTTGCGCGGGCGTCGTGGGCACGCACACCTGAATATTGTGCTCTGCACAGAGCTGTAGGAACCGCTCTAGCCGGGCCGACGAATGCTCCGGGCCCTGCCCTTCATAACCGTGCGGCAGTAACAGCGTCAGCCCACAGAGTCGCTGCCACTTGTGTTCGCCACTGGTAATAAACTGGTCGATCACCACCTGAGCGCCGTTGGCGAAGTCGCCAAACTGGGCCTCCCAGATGACCAAGCCTTTCGGCGAGGTGGTGGCATAGCCGTATTCGAAGGCGAGCACCGCTTCCTCAGACAGAAAAGAGTCGTAAATATCGAAAACGGCCTGCTCCCGAGCGATCTTTTGCAGCGGAATATAGATGCTGCCGTCCTTCTGATTGTGCAAGACAGCATGACGATGGGAAAAGGTCCCCCGGCCTACGTCCTGGCCGGTCAGTCGCACGGGGTATCCCGCCTCCAGTAGCGTGGCGTAGGCCAAGGTTTCTGCGAAACCCCAATTCACCGCCAGCGCACCACCGGCCATCTTGCGCCGATCCTCGAGAATCTTTTTGACCTGGCGATTCAGGGGCAAGCCTTCCGGTGACTGGTTGATCTGGCTGGCTAACTGTTGCAGATGCTGCAAATCCATTGTGGTATCGCCGACCACATCCCAGTCGTGGCCCAGATACGGGCTCCAATCGACAAACAGTTCTTCGTTGGGCTCGGATACCAGGCTGCTCACCAGCGGTTCATCGCGATCCAGGGACTCGCGAAAGCCGTCCACCAGAAACGTATCTTCGTCCGCCGAGAGAACACCCTGGGCGATCAGCTCCTGAGCGTACAAGTCGCGGGTGGTCGGATGCTTTTTGATCACCTCGTACATCAGTGGCTGGGTAATAGAAGGATCGTCGGCCTCGTTGTGACCGCGACGGCGATAGCAGACCAGGTCAATGACCACGTCTTTCTTAAACTCGTTGCGATAATCCACCGCCAACTGGGTAACGAACAGCACCGCCTCCGGGTCATCGGAGTTCACGTGGAAAATCGGCGCCTGCACCATCTTGGCGATATCGGTGCAATATTCCGTGGAGCGCGCGTCGGCGCGACGACTGGTAGTGAAACCGACCTGATTATTCAGCACCACGTGAATCGTACCGCCGGTGCGGTAGCCACGGGTCTGCGACATCTGGAAGGTTTCCATGACCACACCCTGACCAGCAAATGCTGCATCACCGTGCACCACAATGGGCACAACGGTATTGCCCAGCGGGTCCAACCGCCGGTCTTGACGGGCCCGTACGGAGCCCTCCACCACCGGTGAAACAATTTCCAGGTGTGAAGGGTTGAACGCCAACGCCAGATGACACTCCCCTCCCGGCGTCATAACGTTGGAGGAGAAGCCCTGGTGATATTTCACGTCACCGGAGGTATCGAACAAGGCTTTGCCCTCAAACTCCTCGAACAGATCCGACGGTTTTTTGCCGAATACATTGATCAGTACATTCAGCCGGCCCCGGTGGGCCATGCCGATGACGATTTCCTTGGCGCCGTAACCGCCAGAGCGCTGAATCATCTCGTAGAGCATGGGGATCATGCTCTCGCCCCCCTCCAGACCAAAGCGCTTGGTACCGGGATACTTTGAGCCCAGCGACTTTTCCAGCCCCTCGGCCTTAATCAGCCGCCGCAACAGTGTCATCTGCACATCGCGACCAAAATCCGGCGCTGAGCGCACGCTCTCCATGCGCTGCATGATCCAGTGGCGCTCTTCACTGGCAACGATGTGCATAAACTCCGCACCCACATGCTTGCAGTAAGTGCGCTCCAGGGCGTCGTGAATCTCACCGAGGGTAGCGTCAGCCTTGCCAATATGCAGGCTACCGGTTTGGAAGACCGTATCGAAATCCGCCGGCGACAGTTCATGGAATGAGAGTTCCAGGTCGGGTACATGTTGCCGCTCCGCAATACCCAACGGGTCCAGGCTGGCTTTCTGGTGGCCGCGCTGCCGATAGGCGGAAATCAGCTGGATAACGCGAACCTGCTTACGCTCGTACTCCGTCGCCTGGCTGTCGGCGGCTACGGTTGCCTCGGTGCGCACCCGCATCTTGCTGATCTGGGCGAAGCGCTCCCGCACAGTCGAATGGGGAACATCCTGCAGGCCCCCACCGTCCACTCTGGGCAAGGTATCGAAGTAGTTGCGCCACTCTTCCGGCACCGCATTTGGGTCCATCAGGTAGGCTTCGTAGAGATCTTCAACATAGGTGGCGTTGCCACCATAGATATGGGAGCTTCTCCACAAAAGCTCCATGTTCCCTTGTTGCATCAGTACCCGCTCAGGTTAAGCCAGAATCTTCCTCATTCTGGCACAAAAACTCAGGTTGCGCGCTGCAGCAGCATATTCCGTATATGGCCGATGGCACGAGTGGGATTGAGTCCTTTCGGGCATACCGCGACACAGTTTTGAATACCGTGGCAACGGAACACGCTGAAAGGATCGTCCAGTTTCGCGAGTCGCTCGTCGGTGGCCGTATCACGACTATCAGCCAGGAACCGGTATGCCTGTAGCAGGCCGGCAGGGCCGATGAAGCGATCGGGATTCCACCAGAAAGACGGGCAAGATGTAGAACAGCAGGCGCAGAGAATACACTCGTACAGGCCATCCAGTTTCTCGCGATCTTCAGGCGTCTGCAGACGCTCTATTGCGGGCGCGGGCGTGTTGTTCTGCAGATAAGGGGTTACCTTTTCGTACTGCTGGTAAAACAGGCTCATATCCACGACCAGGTCACGGATAACCGGTAGGCCCGGTAGCGGACGAATCACCAGCTTGTTGTTCTTGACGGTTTCAGACAGTGCCGTGATACAGGCCAGACCGTTTTTGCCGTTCATATTGAGGCCATCGGAACCGCACACGCCTTCACGGCAAGAACGGCGGTAGCCTACGGTCGGGTCCTGCGCCTTGATGAGCTCGAGGACGTCGAGCACCATCAGGTCTTTGCCGCCCGTATCCACTTCCAGGTCCTGCATGTAGGGCTCGCTGTCCGTCTCCGGGTTATAGCGATAAATACTCACTTGCAACATGCGTAATATCCTCTTAATACGTCCGCACTTTCGGCTGGAAGGTGTCTACAGTCTTGGGTTCAAAGTTTACGGCGCGCTTGCCCACTCGCTTGTCCGCGGGGAAGTACATGGAGTGGCACAGCCAGTTTTCGTCGTCTCGCTCCTGGAAATCATCGCGGGCGTGTGCGCCGCGACTCTCATCGCGCGCCTCGGCCGGGATGGCAGTCGCCTCGGCGGTCTCGAGCAGGTTTTGAAGCTCCAGCAACTCGATGCGAGCCGTATTAAAGGCAGCACTCTTGTCTTCGAGGTGAGCGTTCTCAATGCGCGGACGCAGATCTTCGAGCTTCTGCACACCTTCCTTCATATAGTCGCCGGTGCGGAATACGCCGAAATGATTCTGCATAATGTTTTGCAGCTCTTTACGAAGATCCGCTGTCTTTTCGCCATCGCTGGACGCATTCACACGATTGAGGCGCTGCATGGCTTCATCGATATCGGTATCAGAGGGCTCACGCAGCTCAATGCCGCTGCGCAGGGCATCCTCAATGAATAGGCCTGAAGCACGACCGAATACCACCAGGTCGAGCAATGAGTTGCCACCCAGGCGGTTGGCACCATGTACCGATACGCAGGCAATTTCGCCGCAAGCATACAAACCGGGCACAACCTGATCGTTGCCATCGGCATCCTGGGTCAGGGCCTGGCCATGCACATTGGTGGGAATGCCACCCATCATGTAATGACAGGTCGGGACCACGGGAACCGGCTCTTTCACCGGGTCGGCGTGAGCGAAGGTGCGCGACAGTTCGCAAATACCTGGCAAGCGGCTCTCCAGGACTTCTTCGCCCAGGTGATCCAGTTTCAGGAATACGTGATCGCCTTCAGGGCCACAGCCACGACCATCGAGAATTTCAAGTACCATCGAACGCGCAACAACATCCCGGCCCGCGAGATCCTTCGTGTTGGGCGCATAGCGCTCCATAAAGCGCTCACCATCCTTATTAATCAGGTAACCACCCTCTCCGCGGCAACCTTCGGTTACCAGCGTACCGGCACCGTAAATACCGGTGGGATGGAACTGCCACATCTCCATATCCTGCACGGGTACACCAGCGCGCAGGGCCATGCCGACGCCGTCGCCGGTGTTAATGTGGGCGTTGGTGGTCGATGCGTAGATACGGCCCGCTCCGCCGGTGGCAAATACCGTGGCCTTGGACTTAACAAAGACTGTCTCGCCGGACTCAATATCGATTGCGATAACGCCAACGACTGCTCCGTCCTGGTTCTTAACCAGATCCACCGCGAACCACTCATTAAAAAACACCGTATTGTTCTTCACGTTGTTCTGATAGAGCGTGTGCAGGAGCGCATGGCCGGTTCGGTCTGCAGCCGCACAAGTACGCGCTGCCTGGCCGCCCTCACCGTAATTCTTGGACTGTCCGCCGAAGGGGCGCTGGTAGATTCGGCCCTCTTCCGTGCGTGAGAATGGCAGGCCCATATGCTCGAGCTCAAAGATCGCCTCGGGCCCCACAGAACACATGTATTCAATCGCGTCCTGGTCACCGATGTAGTCAGAACCCTTGACCGTGTCGTACATGTGCCAGCGCCAGTCGTCCTGAGGGTCCGCACTGGCGATCGCACAGGTAATGCCACCCTGGGCCGATACTGTGTGCGAGCGGGTCGGAAATACTTTGGTAATAACCGCCGTCTTGTAGCCAGACTGGGACAGTTGCAGCGCCGCACGCATACCCGCGCCACCGCCACCCACGATCACGCCGTCAAATGAAATTGTTCGCATAGTTGCCATATTCCTTAACGGCCTCCCCAAATAATTTGCAGGCCCCACACCGCGTAGGTGAAGACCGTTACTCCGCAAGCGGCACTCATCACGCCGCGCAGTAGCGTTGCTTTGGCACCCATCAAACGAGTGGTCACATAATCTGTCAGCACGCACCACAGGCCGATCCAGGCATGCATGGCCAGCGATAACACTGCCGCCGTGCCTAACACCCTGGACGCTGTGTGTTCAAAAAAGGCCGTCCAGGTGTTGTAGTCCATGCCGGGGTTCATCGCGATGAAGCCCAGCAAACAAAGAAAGTAAGCCAGCAGGATTACGCCAGTGGCACGCTGCACCAGCCAGTCGTAGAAACCACTACGGCCCAGGTTCGTTACGGCAGTTACCATATCCATGCTCCAGCAAGAAGACTCAGTACAATAGAAAGGACGATAACGAGACGCGCTCCCAGCACACCTCCTTCCAGGGTCTCGCCGAAACCAAAGTCACCGACGATATGCTTAAGGCCAGCCAGCGCGTGATAGATCACGCCGACGAGAATCAGCCAAATCACAATTTTTACCAGCGGCATGGCCATAATGTCTTTTGCTTCGGCGAATCCCGCAGGTCCAGTCAGGCTCAGATCGAGCAACCACAACATAATCGCAGTTGCCACGAACAGCGCGACACCGGAAATTCTGGTCAGGATCGAGACGATCGCAGTAATGGGGAACTGGATTGTGTTGAGATCCAGGTTTACAGGTCTATTGTCGTTCACGGTAATGTGCACCAGTCTGGGCCCGGCAAGGGGCCATTACATAATGAAGGCAGGGCCGAGATCACGGGGCTGAGCCCCCTTTCTGGCCGCGCCAAATTATAGGCAGTTGGGCGTTCAAATACAATGTGGATGCGCCTCCTATAAACAGCGTGAATGGCCGCTATTTCCGCGGCTCTTATTGCGGTCAATCAATTGACAAAATCCCCCGAAACTCTATAGTTGAGCCCCCCAATGTTGTTCGAAACAGGACCCTTCATGAGCGATAGAAAAGCATCCCTTACCATCGATGGCATCGATGAAACCATCGAGCTACCCATCTACTCCGGCAGCATTGGTCCGGACGTTGTAGATGTCGGCAGTCTCACCGGCAAGGGTATGTTTACCTATGACCCCGGTTTCGTCTCCACTGCAGCCTGTGAATCACAGATTACCTATATTGATGGCGGCAAAGGCGTGCTGTTGCACCGCGGCTACCCTATCGAGCAGCTGGCGGAACACTCGGACTACCTGGAAACCTGCTACCTGCTGCTGTACGGAGAACTGCCAAACGCCGAGCAGAAGGCCGAATTCGAAAACACCGTGCGCTACCACACCATGGTGCACGATCAGTTGACCTCGCTATTCCACGGCTTCCGCCGCGATGCGCACCCAATGGCTATCCTCTGTGGCGTCGTAGGCGCACTATCTGCCTTTTATCACGACTCCCTGGATATCAGCGACGAGCAACACCGTGAGATTGCCGCCTTCCGCCTGATCGCCAAGATGCCGACACTGGCTGCCATGAGCTACAAATTCTCGATCGGCCAGCCATTTATGTATCCAGACAACACCTTGAGCTACTCCGAGAACTTCCTGCACATGATGTTTGGAACGCCCTGCGAGGAAAGCAAGGTGAGCCCGGTATTGGCCAAGGCCATGGACCGCATATTCCTGCTCCACGCCGATCACGAGCAGAACGCCTCCACCTCCACCGTACGGCTTGCCGGCTCCTCCGGCGCCAACCCCTTCGCCTGTATCGCAGCCGGCATTGCAGCCCTGTGGGGCCCCTCCCACGGCGGCGCGAACGAAGCAGTACTCGACATGCTCGAAGAGATTGGCGACGTGTCCCGGATCGACGAATTTGTCGCCAGGGCGAAAGACAAGGAAGACCCCTTCCGTCTAATGGGATTTGGACACAGGGTGTACAAGAACTTCGACCCGCGCGCCAAGGTCATGAAGCAAGCGGCGGATGAGGTATTGGCGGAACTGGGCATTGAGAACGATCCACTGCTGGAAATTGCCAAGCGACTCGAACAAATTGCCCTGGAAGACCCCTACTTCATCGAGAAGAAGCTCTATCCCAATGTCGATTTCTACTCCGGCATCATTCTCAAGGCTATTGGCATTCCTACCAGCATGTTCACTGTGATCTTCGCCGTGGGCCGCACCGTTGGCTGGATTGCGCACTGGCACGAAATGATCAGTGGCAGTTACCGCATCGGCCGCCCTCGCCAGCTTTACACAGGTCACGCCCAGCGCGACTATCTTCCCGTCGACAAGCGCTAATCGATGACTGACATCGTAATCAGCGGCACCGGCCTCTACACGCCGGAGCAGTCCATTAGCAACGCGGAGCTGGTCGAGTCTTTCAACGCCTTTGTAGATCTGCATAACGCAGAGCACGCAGCCGACATCGAGGCGGGCGCGATGCCTGCTCTGGATTACTCCTCGGTAGAATTTATCGAGAAGGCCTCGGGCATCAAGAGCCGCTTCGTGATGAATAAGGACGGCATTCTAGACCCGACCCGCATGGCACCACGCATCGCAGAGCGCAGCAATGAAGAGCCTTCAGTGATGTGCGAAATCGGCGTGCAGGCCTCGACGCAGGCGCTGGCCGCCGCTGGCAAAACCGCCGCCGACATCGACGCCGTTCTCGTCGCCGCGTCCAACATGCAGCGGGCCTATCCTGCGATGGCAGTCGAACTGCAGGACGCTCTCGGCGTAGAAGGCTGGGGTTACGATATGAACGTGGCCTGCTCCTCCGCCACCTTCGGCATTCAAGCCGCACGCGATGCCATCGCGAACGGCAGCGCCGATAGTGTATTGGTAGTCAACCCTGAAATCTGCAGCGGCCACCTGAACTTCCGCGACCGCGACGCGCATTTTATCTTCGGCGATGTGTGCACCGCAGTGGTTGTAGAGCGCAAGGACAGTGCCAGTTCGAACGAACAATTCGAAATCGTCGGTACACGGCTAAAAACGAAGTTCTCCAATAACATTCGCAATAATTTCGGCTTCCTGAATCGCGGCGACGAGAGCGGTGTCGGCCAGCCGGACAAGCTCTTCAAGCAGAACGGGCGCAAAGTGTTTAAAGAAGTCTGCCCGATGGTGGCAGAGCTAATCCTTGAGCACATCGGCAGCCTCGGTATACAAAGCAGCGAGCTCAAGCGGATGTGGCTGCACCAGGCGAATCTGAGCATGAACCAGCTCATCGGTAAGCGTGTATTGGGCCGCGAGGCCAGCGCCGAGGAGGCGCCGACCATTCTCGATGAATACGCCAATACCAGCTCCGCGGGTTCAGTGATCGCGTTTCACAAGCATCGGGATGACTTTGCGGCCGGCGATATCGGCGTACTCTGCTCCTTCGGCGCCGGCTACAGCATTGGTAGTGTCATTCTGAAAAAGCTCTAGCCTGAGAGAGACTAAGCAGCGACCAGGATACCCTTCAGCGCAGCAACCAGCGTGGCGCACTCTGCTTCTGTACCAATACTGATTCGCAGAAAGTCTTCGATTCGCTGCTGCCGAAAATGACGCACGAGAATATTGTGCTCTCGCAACGCCGCATGCAATTCCACTGCACGATGCTCGGAATGACGGGCAAACACAAAGTTTGCCATTGACGGCAATACCTCGAAGCCCAGGCCTTCCAACTCAGTGGTGAGCTGCTCGCGGCAGCGTATGATCTCCGCCGTGGCCTGCTCAAACCAGTCCCGGTCCTCCAGCGCTGCGATCGCGCCCACTTCAGCCAGCCGGTCGAGCGGATAAGAGTTAAAACTGTTCTTAACCCGCATCAGGCCCTCGATCAGGGCCTCCTGTCCCAGCGCGGCGCCAACCCGCAGGCCTGCCAGTGCCCGCGACTTGGACAGTGTCTGTATTACCAGAAGATTCGGATAGCGGTCGATCAATGCACACGCTGACTCGGCACCAAAATCGACATAGGCTTCGTCGACCACCACAACAGAGTCAGTGTTGTCTTGCAGCAAGCCTTCGATGGCGCCCAATGGGAGGCTGATACCGGTCGGTGCATTGGGGTTGGGAAAAATAATGCCGCCATTATCACGCCGGTAATCTTCGAGATTGATACCGAATCCTTCATCCAGCGGGATGACTTGCGCCTCCAGGCCGAAGAAATTCGAATACACGGGGTAAAAGCTATAGGTAATATCCGGATACAGCAGTGGTGCCTCCGGCTGAAACAAAGCCCTGAAAGTGTGCGCCAGCACCTCGTCAGAGCCATTGCCGAGAAAGACGCGCTCGGCAGCCACGCCACAGGCGCTACCCCAGGCCTCCCTCAGCGCGCTATTGTCTGGGTCCGGGTACAGGCGCAGCCGTGAGTCACAAGCTTCGCGTAGGGCTTGCAACACGTCGGGTGAAGGCCCCTGTGGCAACTCGTTGGTGTTGAGCTTAATCAGGCCCTCGGATTTTGGCTGCTCACCCGGCACGTAGGGCGACAGTTGCGCCACATCGGGATTCCAGTATCGGCTCATCACCGCTCCTAATCAGAATAGAGCGCAATTCTACTGTATACTCAGCCCCTCATCACAGAGGGCTATGCGATGGTAAAGAATCCGCTCACAGACATATTCGTTAGTTCTCCCATTCGTCCGCTCCAGAAGCACATGGAGAGTGTCCATGAAACAGTGACCCAGCTGCCCGAGTTTCTATCCGCAAGCCAGGGTGGTGATTGGAAGCTGGCCAACGAATTGCACAAGGAAGTCGTATCCGGCGAACGTAAGGCCGATAAGCTAAAAACCGCGGTACGCACGCATCTGCCCAAGCGGCTGTTTCTGCCTGTTTCGAGGAGCGACCTACTGGAGCTGGTCACGATACAGGACCGACTGGCAAACCGGACCCAAGACACTGTCGGCCTTATCATCGGCCGCAAAATTCGCTTTCCAGATAGCTTGTGGCCAAAACTGCAGGAACTCACGGATGCTGTTGTCACAACCTCTGCCACGGCCCTGTCCGCCGTCGAAACACTGGACGATGTTATCGAAGCAGGCTTTGGCAGCCGCGAAATCGGGCGCGTAGAGCTTATTCTGAAAGACATCGATCGACACGAGAAGCGCACTGACAAATTGCAGGTAAAGCTGCGAGCGGCGCTGTTCAAGATAGAGGCAGAGCTGCCGCCTGTGGAGGTCATGTTCCTCTACAAGATCATCGAGCTGCTGGGCGACATCGCCGACTACGCGGAACAGACCGGCAACCGGCTACAGATACTCATCAGCACTTAAACCAACCTTGGGCCTTTCTGCGCTGCTAGTGATGCTCTTCTATGCGCGCTATAAGGTCGTCAAGCTCGACATGGCGGACGTTGAGTCCTTTCACCAGATAAATCACGTGCTCAGCGATGTTACGGGCATGGTCACCGATTCTTTCAAGGGATCGCAGCGCCCACATCTCGTTAAGCACTGATCCTATAACGCGCGGATCTTCCATCATGTACGTGACCAAACTGCGCATCGCATTGGCATATTCCTGGTCAACGACATTGTCCTCCAGGGCGACGTTGACCGCGGTCTCAACATCCAGCCGCGCAAACGCGTCCAATGCATCCCTGACCATCGCTATCACGTGACCACCAATGTGGCGCATCTCCACGTAGCCACTGGGAGACGCGCCCTCCTCACTGAGGTTGATCGCCTGGCGTGCAATCTTGGCCGCTTCGTCACCAATGCGCTCAAGATCGGTAACCACTTTGCTGATCGCCAATACCAGGCGCAGGTCACTCGCCGCCGGTTGCCGCCGTGCCAGAATGAGCGAACACTCTTCGTCGATTACAATTTCGAGTCGATTCACCTCGTCATCGCGGGCAACTACAATCTCCGCTTCGCCACTTTCCGTTGTGACCAGGGCGTTCACTGCCGCAGAAACCTGCTGCTCGACAATGCCACCCATTTCTAGCATGCGCGATTTTACGGCCTCTAACTCTTCGTTGAACTGTCCGGAAATATGCTGCTTGTAAGTATCCTGTTCCACCCGACCCCCCTCAGCCGTAACGCCCAGTAATGTAATCTTCCGTCTGCTTCTCGGACGGATTCGTGAAGAGAGTGTCGGTGGCATCAAACTCAATCAACTTACCCATATACATGAAGGCGGTCATATCAGATACCCGTGCCGCCTGTTGCATATTATGAGTCACAATGACGATGGTGTAGCGCGATTTCAATTCGTATATCAGCTCTTCAATCTTAAGCGTGGAAATCGGATCCAATGCCGACGCCGGCTCATCCAAGAGCACAACCTCTGGCTCAACGGCGATCGTACGAGCGATGACCAGTCGCTGCTGCTGACCGCCTGACAATCCAAGCGCACTGTCATCAAGCCGGTCCTTAACCTCATCCCAGAGAGCGGCCGCTTGCAGGGATTTCTCGACCACCTCGTCAAGAACTCGCTTCTGGTTGATGCCCTGAATACGCAAGCCATAGGCGACATTTTCATAGATCGACTTGGGAAACGGATTGGGCTTCTGGAACACCATACCTATCCTGCGACGCAACTTGGATACATCTACCCGAGAGTCGTAGATATCTTCTCCTTCAAGAAGCAAGCGCCCTTCCACCCGGCAGCCATCAACCAGTTCGTTCATGCGATTGAAACAACGCAGTAAGCTCGATTTACCACAGCCGCTGGGCCCGATAAAGGCGGTCACTCGCTTCTTCGGTATTTCCAGGTTGATATCATGTAGGGCCTGGACGTCACCACCGTAGAACAACTGCAGGTCCTCTACCTTGAGTGCGAGCCCTTCATCTGCGCTCGACTCGGAAGGTTTGCGGTGTAGCGCATCCATGTCGATAGCATGTGTTTGCATATTCATAGTCCTTTTCCGCAGAGCTTATCAGGATTCAAGCGCTTTGTAGCGCTCTCGTAGCCGGTTGCGCAGTGCGACCGCGGCAAAATTCAATAACGCAATAATGATGACCAGCAGCAACGCCGTCGCGTAAACCAGCGGTCTTGCCGCCTCGACATTGGGGCTCTGAAAGCCAACATCATAAATATGAAAGCCGAGGTGCATAAATTTCTGGTCGAGATGCACGTAGGGATAATTGCCGTCGACTGGCAATGTAGGCGCCAACTTTACCACTCCCACCAGCATCAGTGGCGCCACTTCTCCGGCGGCCCTGGCGACGGCCAGGATCAGCCCCGTCATCATCGCAGGACTGGCCATGGGCAACACGACTCGCCAGAGCGTTTCCGCGCGAGTGGCACCCAGCGCTAGACTACCTTCGCGTACAGCCCTTGGAATGCGGGACAAACCCTCTTCCGTTGCAACAATCACGACCGGTAAGGTCAATAAGGCCAACGTGAGAGAAGCCCACAACAAGCCGGGCGTACCGAAGGTCGGCCTCGGCAGCGCCTCAGGGAAAAAGAGCGTATCCAGTTCACCACCGACGAAATAAACAAAAAAGCCCAGGCCGAATACGCCGTAGACGATAGACGGCACCCCAGCGAGATTATTGACCGCGACCCGCACGGTACGCGTAATCACACCCTGACGCGCGTATTCACGCAGATATACCGCTGCCAATACGCCGAACGGCGTGACCATAATCGACATGAGTAATACCATCATGACGGTACCAAACATAGCCGGGTATACACCGCCTTCGGTGTTTGCTTCACGCGGCTCGTCGGTAAGAAACTCCCACAGCTTCTCAAAATAGAATCCTGTCTTCGCCCAGAACCCCATCGCATTGGGCCTGGAAGCGCGCACGACTTTCGCTATGGGAAGGCTGACTACCCTGCCGTCGGGAAGCTCCGCGCGATAGCTGTCGAGACTGCTGCGCTGATACAACGCGGATAGCTCTTTCTGCAAACCGGCATATTCCAGATCTAGCTCCGCGCGCTCAGCAGCAATATCCGCATAGGGCTGCGGATTCTCGATTTCCTGTAGTTCTAGCGAACGCTCCTTCAGGCGTAGCTGCTCCATTCGGTAGTTGATGCTGCCGATATCGCCCCGCTCGATCTGGTGAATCTGCTCGCGCAACTCGATGGTGTCGTCAATTGCGTTCTGGAAAGCGTCCCAAGCTTGGGCATCGCCATCGGCGACATTGGCTATCTCTTTACCATTGCGAGAGACACTGACCAACTTGCCATAGAAGTTGCCCCATTCCAGACGTTCTACCGCCATCGCATTCGCCGGATAATTCTTATTCTGCAGTTGCTCGTCCAGTAACCAGACGAAATCAACTCCCAGAAAGTCCCGGTTGCCCTGCTTCATAAGGCTGCGATCAAAGAAAGGACCAGGGCCCTGCAGTTCGATCCCTGCACTTTCTAATTGTTCTTTACCGACCTGCTCGTTTTGCTTGATCTCCCCGAGCACCATGCGTTCAGTACCCTGGTAGACCACCTTGGCTTCCAGGATGTCGGAAGGCCAGAAATGGCTGAAACCACGCACCGCCAGCAGCAAGAGCAATCCGATCACAGCGATTACACTCATACTCACCGCGGCACCATTCACCCAGATCATGGGTTCACCCGAACGCACCCAGCTGAGCACGCCACTGCGGGTAGACATATGCAAATCTTTAGTCTGATCCACGCTCATTACAGCGATCCGTATTTGATGCGCAGGCGTTGTCGAACAATCTCCGCCAGCGTGTTAACGATAAAAGTAAACATAAACAGCACAAACGCAGCCAGGAACAGCACCCGGTAATGCGTGCTGTCCACCTCCGCTTCCGGCACCTCTACTGCGATGTTGGCCGCCAAGGTGCGCATACCTTCGAAAATATTGGCGTCCATAATCGGCGTATTACCGGTGGCCATCAGAACGATCATTGTCTCCCCGACGGCGCGCCCCATGCCGATCATCAAACCAGAGAAAATTCCGGGGCTCGCAGTGGGCATAACCACACCGACCAGCGTCTGCCAGGGGGTTGCTCCGAGTGCCAGGCTGCCGTAGGTGAGGTGCTTGGGTACTGAAAAGATGGCATCCTCGGAAATCGAGAAAATCGTTGGAATCACCGCGAGCCCCATGGCGATACCCACGACCAGCGCGTTACGCTGATCAAAAGGAATACCCAGTTCCGTCGTTATCCAGGCACGCATATCACCGCCAAACAGTAGCAACTCCATCTGGTCGTTCACGGCAAAGCTCAAGTAACCCAGAAGGCACACCACGGGCACCAGGATGGCGGCGTGCCAGCCGTCTGGTACCAACGTACGAATGCCTAGCGGCATGCGTGACCAGGCGAATGCGAATAGCAAAACACCGATAGGCATAACTAATAACAGGGTGAAAACACCAGTCAGGTTTGCCTCTACATAAGGCGCCAGCCAGAGGCCAGCCAGGAAGCCGAGTATCACTGTGGGCAGCGCTTCCATGAGTTCGATGAGGGGCTTGATCTTGCGGCGCAAAGCCGGCGCCAAAAAATAGGCCGTGTAGATTGCGCCACAAATGGCTAGCGGCGCAGCAATCAACATCGCATAAAAGGCCGCTTTGAGCGTACCGAAAGCCAACGGTGAAAAACTCAGCTTGGGCTCGAAATCATTGTTGGACGCAGAGGACTGCCAGATGTAGTCCGGCTCCGGATAGCTCTCGTACCACACCTTCTCCCATAGCGCCGACCATGAGATATCTGGATGTTTGTTGTCGATCTCCCAGTTTGCGACCGTGCCTGCCTCCCCTAACACGACCAGGGCGTCGGCTCGAGGCGCCAGCGCTATGAGCGGGGCTGAACCCGCTGCTACAATATGGTCGCGCAACAAGTTGCGCCGCGCCGTAGAGTGAAAGATTTGCAGTCTTCCAGTGTCATCAATACCAAGAAAGCCCTTACGTCGATGCTCGGGAATAATCTGTGTGATGACACAGTTATCGGTCTCGAAGTTACGCACATATTGCAGTCGGCCCTGATCGCCGTCGCGGACGACGAAGAATTGCACCAACTCACCCTGCTTCGAAGCGGCCAACAGTGAGATTCCACCGAGCAGCATGGTGGATGTGCTCACACCGGATCCGTCCTTAAACAGTGTCCCGCTATCAGCAAGCGGTATCTCGTCACCATCACTCAGACCGCTCGTATCCCAAAGACGGAAACTACCATCGGCCATCACCTGGTAGATCCAGCGCTGATCGACAGAAATATGCAGACCGGCAACATCACCCTGCACAACCGGAAGTCGCAATACCTCTTCTTCCAACTCGATCTCGCCGGTCAGAAAATTCTCTTCTTTCACCCAGCGCTTGACAAGAACTTCACCCTTAAGAGTTTGCCCCACCAGCGTGAGCGCCTCCTCTGAATCTCGCAGTGCCAGGTGTTGCAGGCGATACGGCGCCACTTGCAGCCGCAAAGGTTCCTCACCGTAGGGGTACTCGATACGCGGCGTAATCACCCGCACATCGTCCGGATAGGTGAGGCGGTACTGGTGCTGCGCCAGAAGCACATCACCGTTGTCATACACCAGAGCCAGCAGGCGATTTTCTGGCCGTTCTTCGACCACGAGATCTAGCGTCAGATCCGAGCCGCCATCCAGGTCGACCGACAAGTCCTGTCGCCCGCTGGAGGTATCGAAGAACTCGGCTCGCCCCGCTGCTGTAATCGCGAGGGCGATTTCGCCCTGCTCTTCAACGGCCGTATAGAGAGGCGCCTCAACCACGAACTGGAACTCGGCGCGCCGCTCAATTTCGGCGGAGCCGAATAGTGGCAAAACCTCGTAGACGAGATAGAAAAAAATTAGCAGTATCGCGACCAGGACGCCGGCACCGCCTGCACTGACCGTGACCGTTGCTGCCCTGTCTTTAAAGCGCCTCCAGCCGGGCATCCAGCTGGGAATCTGGTCTGTAATCAAGACAAAAATTCCACTGTTATAAACGAGGAAAGGCCGCCGATAGGCAGCCTGTCATGCTTCACTGGCTTACTACTCAGTTACCGAGTTGCTTCAGGGTCCGCTCCGCGACGCTCGCGGGAACGGGCACGTAACCATCTTTGACAACAACTTCCTGACCAACTTTCGATAACACCAGCTTAAAGAACTCTCTTTCAAGCGGTGGCAAGGGCTTATTTGGCGCCTTGTTTACGTAGACATAGAGGAACCTCGACAGCGGATAGCTGCCATCTACAGCATTCGCGGGCGTGGCGTCTACCAGCTCTCCACCCGGCTTCTTTGACAGCGGCACAGCGCGCACGCTGGCCGTCTTGTAACCAATACCGGAGTAGCCGATGCCGTTAAGAGAGGTCGAAACCGACTGGACTACCGAAGCGGAGCCGGGCTGTTCGTTGACAGAGTTTTTGAAATCGCCTTTGCAGAGGGCCTTCTTCTTGAAATACCCATAGGTACCCGAAACAGAATTCCGGCCAAACAGCTGGATATCCCGTCGCGCCCAATCACCGGTCAGCCCAGCGCCACCCCAGTTAGCGATATCCGCTGCACCGCCGCACTTTCGCGTAGACGAAAAGATAGCATCCACATCAGCGATACTCATGCCGCTGACCGGGTTGTCCTTGTGCACATAGACTGCCAGCGCATCAATCGCCACCGGAACGGCAGTTGGCTTATAACCGAAGCGATTTTCGAACGCCTCAATCTCCTTGTCCTTCATGCGGCGACTCATTGGCCCCATGTTGGACGTCGCCTCGGTCAGCGCCGGGGGAGCCGTTGAGGACCCTGCTGCCTGAATCTGAATATTGACGTTGGGGTAGGCGCGCTTGAATTCCTCGGCCCACAGTGTCATGAGGTTAGCCAGGGTATCTGAGCCCACACTGGACAGATTGCCAGACACTCCGCTAGCCACCTGGTATTCAGGCAAGTCTGGATCAACTGCCCCCAGGGCGGGTACTGCGGCAAGCAAACCCAGTCCGGCTCCCGCAACGATTCCAGCAACAGATTTGGTTAGTTTCATGACATTCCCCATGAGGTTCTTTTGGTTGGCGAAACGATACGTTTAGATTGTTACAGAATTATTACAACGGAACACGCAGCGGAAGGTGCTGCCCCGCCCGGGTTCCGACTCAATTTCAAGATGCGCCGCATGAGCGGCCAGCACGTGTTTTACGATCGCGAGACCCAGCCCCGTGCCACCCGTGGCTTGTGAGCGACTCTTGTCTATCCGGTAGAAGCGCTCTGTTAGTCTTGGCAGGTGAATCGCGTCAATACCGGGCCCGACATCTCTCACCTCGAAGCGCAGGCACTCACCGTGACGATACCAGCGCAGATGAACACTCCCTTCGCTGTATTTGAGGGCATTGAGTATGAGGTTGAAGAACGCGCTGCGCAGTTGGCGGTAGTCTCCATTCAGCGCCTCATCGGTGTCTATCTCGCAGAGGATCTCGCGACCCGGATCGACTTCCTCGGCTTCATGGCACAACTCACGCAGCAGTTCACCGACATCGACTCTGTCGCCATCCTCGGGCTGGGCCTCAGCGGATTCCAGCCGCGACAACCACAGCAGATCCTTGAGCAGGGTTTCCATTCGCTCCGCCTGCTGCTGCATCTGGTGCAGCGGCCGCGAGAGTCCGTCCTGCTCTCCGAGCCCCGAGTCGATGAGAGTCGACAAATACCCGGTAATAACGGTCAAGGGAGTTCGCAACTCATGGGAGACATTGGCGACAAAGTCACGTCGCATTTCTTCCACTTGCTCCTCGCGAGTGACATCTCTCGCGAACAGCAGCCGGGAGCCACGTCCAAAGGTTGTAATCTCCAGCAGCAGCGACAGATCATTATTGGCAGGGCTTTCCATATGCAGTGGTTGGCTATAGTCACCCTCAGTGAAATAGCGGTTAAAATCAGGGTTTCGCAGCAGATTCAGCACCGCCTGGCCCCGGTCACGGGGATACTCCAGACCCAGGAGGTAATCCGCCGCCGTATTACTCCATTCAATGCTGCCGTCAGGGTCGATCAGTACGGTCGCATTCTTGAGTGAGGCGAAAGAGTCTCGCAGGTAACTAACCGCCGTCTGGAGTCTATCCCGCTCTTCCCTATCCTTGCGCTGGAGATGGTATATACGATCGAAGATATCTCCCCACAAGCCAGGAGCTTCGGGGGGTTCGCGATCGGGTCGCCGTATCCAACGCGACACCCTGCGCATCTGAAATAACCAGGACAGGATTACGCCGACGGCGGCAAGCAACATGAACAGCAATACCTGCCCAAAGAGCCAACCAATCGCTGCTGCCAGCAGGAGCACCACGGCGACATACGTTAGGGCCCGCCACCAGCTTGAACCCGTCACTGCAGGTTGACGCCTCGTGAGGAGAACCGGTAGCCGGTGCCGCGCACGGTCTGGATGAGGGCACTGTAGTCGTACTCGCCTGCTTGGAGAGACTTGCGCAAACGTCGAATGTGGACATCGACCGTACGCTCCTCTACGTAGACATTGGCGCCCCAGACCTGGTCAAGCAATTGATTCCGGGTATAGGCCCGCTCCGGGTGCGACATGAAAAACTGCAACAGCCTAAATTCAGTAGGACCGACATCAATCATGTCGCCAGCCAGAAAAATGCGCTTACTGTCACCATCCAGCATGAGTTCCGCAACCTGCAAAGTAGAGTCCTGGCCCCCACCGCCGCTGCGGCGCAACAATGCGCGAATGCGAGCCAGCAGCTCTCGGGGCGCGAAAGGCTTGGTGATGTAATCGTCGGCGCCCACGTCCAGACCCTGGATAACGTTATCTTCGGTGGTCTTGGCTGTCAGCATTATGACAGGAATATCTGCTGTGGTGTCGTTTCGCTTAAGGCGGCGCAACAACTCCAGCCCGCTGCCACCCGGCAGCATCCAGTCCAGAAGAATGATATCGGGGGATTCGTCCACTACCAGCTCGTGTGCCGTGTGGTTGTTCTCTGCCTCCAGGCAATCGAATTCTGCAATTTCCAGCGCCATGCGCAGCATGTCGCGGATTGCAAATTCGTCGTCCACAATTAATACCTTGCAGCCTTTCATAATCCCGGTTTCCGTCTTTTAACGTTCGAGGCTATTAAAAGTCGAAATTATTACAGGATTATGACACAGGAGTGCCGGCGAAACCCTACCTCAGCGAGGCGTTTATGTTCTCCAGCACCTTACTACCCGGGCAGAGGTCGGTTTCTGTCAGGGTGTTTAAAGGCTTGTGCACTGTGTCCAGCACCTCATGCAACTCAGGCGCGGTGCGATCCATATAGATCAAACCGGTTAGGATTTTGCCCTCTTCCTTGAACTCTTCCAGCTTGGTCATGGCAGACTTACGGTTGAAGGGATCCAGGTCTTCGGCCAGCTTGTGCAGGTGCAGCACCGAGCCATCGTGCATGGTGACTTCCGTGGAGGTACCTGGCTGGTACTGCGCCGTGATTTCTTCTCGCATCGGGACGAAATCCACGGTACCCGTCGCTTCGGTGTGTTCGCGCACAAACTCATAGGATTTTGTCGAGCCTGGATTATTGTTGAAGGTCACACAGGGTGAGATCACATCGATCAGGGCAAAGCCCTTGTGACTCATTGCCGCCTTGATCAGGGGTACCAGCTGACCCTTATCTCCAGAGAAGCTGCGCGCCACGAAGGTCGCACCCAGTTGTAAAGCCGTAGCACAAAGGTCGATGGCCTCAAACGGGTTCGCATCGCCCTTCTTACTGGCAGAGCCTTCGTCAGCTGTCGCCGAGTCCTGCCCTTTGGTCAGGCCGTAGCAACCGTTGTTCATGACGATATACACCATATTCAGATTACGACGCACCGCGTGAGCAAATTGCCCCATACCGATGGATGCGGTATCGCCGTCACCCGACACACCCAGGTAGATCAAATCGCGATTTGCCATCGCCGCACCGGTTGCCACCGATGGCATGCGGCCATGAACAGAGTTAAAGCCGTGAGACTTGCCGAGGAAAAACGCGGGCGTCTTGGAAGAACAACCGATACCCGACAACTTCGCGATCTTATGGGGCTCGATCGAAAGACCATGCGCTGCCTGCACAATAGCGCCGCTAATGGAGTCGTGACCACAACCAGCGCACAGGTTTGACAGGCCGCCCTCGTAGTCCGCCTTGGTATAGCCCAGCTCGTTAACCGGCAGGTCTGGGTGGCGGAATTTTGGATTAATGTAACTCATGATGCCTCTCCACTGGCGGTCTCTCGACGCAACGGCGTGACGTTGCTCCCGGGTATCTGCTGCAGAATCTGCTTGCGAATATTACGCGCACTGATTGGCGTACCATCAAAACAGAGAACGGATTTCAATTTATCCGGACCAAACTCAAACTCGGCCATCAGCAAAGTGCGCAATTGCGCATCGCGATTTTGCTCAATCACGAATGTACGTTCGTGACTGTCGATGAACTCTTCTACCTCGTCATTAAACGGGAAGGAACGCACACGCATGGCATCCAGATGCACGCCTTCTTCGGCCAGATAATCGAGCGCTTCACGCGAAGACGCTTCACTGGTACCGAAGAAAATCACGCCGTAATCTGTGTCCTGCGCCGCAGGAGTGACTTCGGGCGCTGGCACGTACTGTTTCGCCGTCTCCCACTTCGCCATGAGACGATGCATATTGCGCTCATAGGCCTCACCGCTCTCCGTGTACACGGCGTATTCGTCGCGCGAAGTACCGCGCGTCACGAAGGCGCCCTTGGTCGGATGGGTCCCGGGATAGGTACGGTAGGGAATCGCGTCGAGGTCGACATCGAGATAGCGACCAAAGTCGACGCCTTTATCGAGCTCTTCAGCAGTCATGATCTTGCCGCGATCATAGGTTCTCTCATCATCCCACTCGAGGGGCTGCGACATGTTGTCATTCATCCCCAGATCCAAATCGGTCATCATGATGATGGGGGTTTGCAGCCGCTCAGCCAGGTCGAACGAATCGGCCGCCATGTCAAAGCATTCACGCGGCGTCGAGGGGAATAACAGTACCTGCTTGGTGTCGCCGTGGGAGGCATAAGCGGCGGACAGAACGTCTGACTGCTGGGTGCGCGTCGGCATCCCGGTGGAAGGCCCGGCCCGTTGCACGTCAATCAGTACCACCGGTACTTCAGCGAAATAGGCCAATCCCAGGAATTCAGACATCAGCGAGACACCGGGACCACTGGTCGCGGTAAATGCCCGCGCCCCGTTCCAGGACGCGCCAATCACCATACCCATGGCTGCCAGCTCATCCTCGGCCTGCACGATGGCGTAGTTCTTGCGGCCTGTACCCGGATCAATGCGCATACGCTTGGCATACTTCTCATACGCCTCAACCACGGAGGTAGACGGCGTGATCGGATACCACGCCGCCATGGTCGCACCACCGTAAATGCAGCCCAGGCCAGTGGCCGTATTACCGTCCAGCAAGATGCTATCGCCGACCAGGTCGCGCTTCTCTACCCGAATCGACATGGGGCAATCAAAGTTTTCCTTGGCGTACTGGTGACCCAGTTCCAGCGCATGAATGTTCGGCGCAATCAGCTTTTCCTTACCTTTAAACTGGTCACCGACCAGTTCGGTAATCACGGCAAAGTCGATATCTAACAGCGCGGCCAGTGCGCCCACATAGATCACATTCTTAAACAACTGTCGCTGGCGCGGATCGGAGTATTCCTGATTACAGATGGCTGTCAGCGGCAAACCAATAATATGGACATCGTTGCGGATCAGGCGCAGGTCGAGTGGTTTCGTGTTGTCGTAGATGAAGTAGCCGCCGCTCTCTACTTCCTGTATATCCTGGGGCATGCTCTGCGGGTTGACACTGAGCATGATATCGACGCCGCCACGGCGACCCAGGTAGCCCTTCTCGCTCACCCGAACTTCGTACCAGGTCGGCAGCCCCTGAATGTTTGAGGGAAAGATATTCTTGGGCGAGACCGGCAAGCCCATGCGGAATAGCGCCTTGGCGAACAGGTTATTGGCACTGGCCGAACCCGTGCCATTCACGTTGGCGAATTTGATGACGAAATCGTTAACGGCTTGTATGGTTTTCATGACTTACCGCCCCGCCTTCGTTACGTTGTATAAAAATTTCTGCATATCCCAGGCCGTCGTGGGACAGCGCTCCGCGCACAGTCCACAGTGCAGACAGACGTTCTCGTCTTTGACCAACACGCGCTGGGTCGGCAACGCCTCCGACACATAGAGATCCTGGGCCAGGTTAGTGGCTGGCGCCGTCAATTGCGTTCGCAACTGCTCCTCTTCGGCAGGCGGCGTGAAAGTAATGCAGTCGGTGGGACAGATATCGACGCAGGCGTCACACTCAATACACCGGGGTGCGTCAAATACCGTCTGCACATCACAATTCAGGCAACGCTGCGCCTCCTTGAAGCCGGTCGACTGGTCGAAACCGAGCTCGACCTCCATCTTGCGATCTTTAAGCGACTTCGCCTTGTCCGCGAGCGGCACGATATAGCGCAGATCGTTCTCGATCGCGTTGTCATAGCTCCACTCATGCACGCCCATTTTCTGACTAACCAGATTGGTGTGGGGATCGGGTCGATCGTTTACCGACTGGCCCATACAGAAGAGGTTGATCGATACCGCCGCCTGATGCCCATGGGCGACCGCGGTAATAATGTTCTCTGGACCAAAGGCAGAATCACCACCAAAGAAGACATTCTCGATACTGGACTGAAAGGTGGTTTCATCCACGACCGGCATATCCCACTTGCCAAATTCCATACCGATATCCCGCTCTATCCACGGGAAAGCATTGTCCTGGCCAATTGCCATCAAGATGTCATCGCACTCCATGAACACCAGGTCTTCACCGGTGGGAACCAGTTCACGGTTGCCGTCTTCATCGTAAACCGCTTCGACCTTCTCAAACTTCATACCCACCAGTTGGCCGTTCTCGTGCACAAACTCCTTGGGTACGTGGTTGTCATAAATGGGGATATCTTCATGCATGGCGTCTTCCTTCTCCCAGGGAGACGCCTTCATGTCGGCAAAGGGAGAACGCACAACAACGCGCACGTCCTCACCACCGAGCCGACGCGCGGTTCGGCAGCAATCCATCGCGGTATTACCACCGCCGAGGACCAGCACTTTCTTACCGATCGTCTTCACGTGCTCGAAGGCCACGTTGGCGAGGAATTCGATGCCAATGTGGATATTGGCGTCCGACTCCTGACGGCCCGGCAGCTTGGGCAAATCCTTACCCAAAGGTGCTCCAGTGCCGACGAAGACCGCATCGTAACCTTTGTCCAACACGTCTTTGAGACTGTCGACATAATGGCTGAAAGTGGTAACCACACCCATATCGAGTATGTAATTCACTTCCTGCCTCAGTACTTCGATAGGCAGGCGAAACGAGGGAATCTGACTCAACATCATGCCACCGCCCTCGATCTGCTCGTCGAACAGGTCGATGGAATAGCCAAGCGGTGCAAGATCGCGCGCAACGGTCAGCGAGGCGGGCCCCCCGCCAATCAGCGCTATGCGCTTGCCATTTTTCTTGCGCGGGATAGCCGGCAGACGCGAAGCAATCTCGCTGTCATCCTTGTTATCGGCAGCGACGCGTTTCAGCCGGCAAATAGCCACCGGCTCTTCTTCGATCCTGCCGCGTCGACAAGCTGGCTCACAGGGCCTGTCGCAGGTGCGACCCAAAATGCCGGGGAAGACATTCGATTCCCAGTTAATCATGTAGGCGTCATCGTAGCGCTCGGCTGCAATGAGGCGAATATATTCGGGTACAGGCGTATGCGCCGGACAGGCATACTGACAATCCACGACTTTGTGGAAGTACTCCGGATCCTTGATATCGGTTGCGTTCACGGTTAGGTCCCAGCTCTTTTAATACGGTTACGCAACGACGGCTGTACAGGTTCTTTCAGGCCTGCTTGACCACCGTGCGGACAAATCCCACCAATTCTGCCACAGCCACATGACAATGTGCAGCAACTGTTATGAAAATTCCGCAGAAAACCAACTACTTACATTTGTAGTCGGAGTATTTGAACGCAGTGCTGAGGAACTACCAAAACCACCAGCCGTCGTCCTTCAGTTCCTCTTCGCAGCTATTGAGTTGCTGGGTGTACTTGGCCGACTGACGCGACACTTTTTTGGATACATCCTTAAGCCACTGCTTGTTCTTGAAGGTCCGGCGATTAAAGCCACCCCAGCCCTCGTGGTAGGCAAGATACAAATGGTAGGGATCATCCCTTTTGATTCCGCTCCTGCGATAGGACTGGTGGTTGTACCAACCGACAAAATCGACAGAATCACCGAAGTCATCCCGATCAGCGCCGTAGTTACCCGCATCGCGAATATAGGTATCCCAGGTTTCATCGAGTGCCTGGGTGTAACCAAAGGAAGACGAGGGCCTGGGGCCAGGTATGACCCATAGAATTTTCTTGCGCGGCGGTTTCGCCTTGGCTCGAAAGCGGGATTCCTGATGCATAATCGCCATCATCACCGGTATGGGGCTACCCCAGCGATCTCGAGCGTCTTCGGCGTCGTCGTACCAGCCATCCTTTTCACGAAAAATTGAGCAGATATTATTAACATCTGAGGGAGGAGATGTGGTGCAGCCTGAAACCATAATAGCCAATAATATCAATAAGATACGATTCATTAATCAAGCGCTCCGTGAGCAGAAAGAAGCGCCAGTAGCGCCTCTTCATCAATCACTTTAACGTCCAGGTCCTGGGCCTTCTGTAACTTGGAGCCAGCACCCGGGCCTGCAACCACACAGCTGGTTTTTTTCGAGACACTGCCGGCCACTTTGGCCCCCAGCGACTGCAGATGCTGTTTGGCAACATCGCGGCTCATAGCTTCCAGCGTACCGGTCACCACCCAGGTCTGATCGGACAGCGGCTGCTCTCCCGTTTGCTGTTCGAGATCGGGCCAGTTAACCCCCGCGTCACGCAGCGCCGACACCACCTGCTGGTTATCCGCATTGTCAAAGAACTGCCGCAGATGGTCGGCAACCACTGGACCGACATCTTCCACATCGAGCAACTGCTCCTCAGAGGCCTGCGCCAAGCCCTCCCAGTGACCGAAATGGCGCGCCAGGTTCAACGCCGTCGCCTCGCCTACCTCGCGAATTCCCAGCGCAAACAGAAAACGCGGCAGCGTCGTATCGCGACTCTTGGCTAATGACTGAACCAGGTTGTCCGCCGATTTGGCACCCATGCGATCCAGCTCTTGCAGTTGTTCAGCATCGAGGCGATACAAATCGGCCACGGTATTAATAAGCCCTTCATCCACCAGTTGCTCAACCAGCTTGTCGCCCAGCCCCTCGATATCCATGGCCTTGCGCGAGGCAAAATGCTTGATGGCTTCCTTTTGCTGCGCAGCGCAGATCAGGCCGCCCGTACACCGTATGACCGCCTCGTCAGCTTCCCGCTCCAGAGGCGACTCACACACCGGACACTGTTCAGGGAACACTACGCGCCGACTGTCTGCGGGGCGTTGCTCCAGAATGACGGACACCACCTGCGGTATAACATCTCCGGCCCGTCGCACGACGACCCTGTCGCCAATCTGCACCCCGAGCCGCTCTATCTCATCACGGTTGTGTAAGGTGGCGTTGCTGACCGTCACACCTCCGACAAACACGGGCTCCAGTCGCGCTACCGGGGTTATCGCACCGGTGCGTCCAACCTGATACTCCACATCGAGTAGCGTGGTCGACTCTTCCTGGGCAGGAAACTTGCGAGCGATGGCCCAGCGCGGCGCACGCGAGACAAAACCCAGCCGCTCCTGCAATTCCAATTCATTCACCTTGAACACAATGCCATCAATGTCGTAGGGCAGTGCGTCGCGCTTTAACGCCAATTGTTCGTAGTACTCGGCGCAGGCCTCGATACCCGTTACGACCGCCGAGTCGGCATTGATGCGCAAACCCCAGGTATTGATCAGAGCCAATATGTCTGAGTGTCGCTCAGGCAACTCCCCACCTTGCACCAAACCGACGCTATAAGCACACATCTCCAGGGGCCGCTGTGCGGCGACGCGTGGATCCAACTGACGCAGGGTACCGGCGGCGGCATTACGCGGGTTCACAAACACCTTCTCGCTCTGTTCGCGGGCCAGTCGATTCATCGCCTCAAAGCCCGCACGCGGCATGTAAATCTCTCCACGCACCTCCAACACTTCAGGGTATCCATCACCCAATAAGCTCAGAGGCACCGAGGGAATGGTTCGAACGTTATGGCTGATGTCTTCGCCGGTGCGACCATCGCCTCGGGTTGCCGCTCGTTCCAGCACGCCGTTGCGGTAGAGCAGACTGACAGCAATACCGTCCAACTTTGGTTCGCAGGCAAACTCTAGCTCGGAGTCCGACTTGAGCCGATCCTGCAAGCGCCGCCCGAAATCCTGCATCTCCTCTGCGCTGAAAGCGTTGTCCAGCGACAACATGGGGACATCGTGGCTGACCTGTTTAAATTCATCGAGCGGGGCCGCACCCACACGCTGCGTCGGTGAATCGTCGGTAACCAGCTGTGGGTGCGACTTTTCGATCTCCTGCAAACGGCGCATATCACGATCGTACTCAGCGTCGGGGACACTGGGATCGTCCAGCACGTAGTAGCGATAGTTGTGATCGCGCAGAGTCTGGCGCAGCGCCTCAGCTTCAGCCACCAGCTCCGCTACCGCTTCTTTCGCCACGATCAGGCCCGGCGGCTGTTCTGGGTCAGAATGCGACGCTCAAGGTCGCGGAGGCGTTGCCGCATATGCTCGAGGGTTTGACGCGTTGCGACGCTGCGGGTCTCATCCAGCAAATCACCCCCCAGGTTCTCTGCCACCCCCCGCGCGGTATCCGTCATCAGATCGAATGCTCGATTCATGTCAGCGGGCCCCGGCAGGGTCGCAAAGAAAGTTAGCCCCGGCGTGGAGAATTCACTCATTGCATCAATATCGAAGATGCCGGGTTGCATCATATTGGCGACACTAAACAGCACACTGCCCCGCCCCGCCGCCTCTTCATGGCGATGAAAAAAGTTCATCTCGCCAAAGCGCATCTCGAATGCCAGCAGGACCTGCAGAATATCATCGCCAGTGAATCCCGCGTCATCGAGAGCGACAACGTGCAGCATAAACACTTCGGGATCTACCTCGGGAGCCGGAGATTCAGTTTTCTCGACACTCACCCCGGACAGCATATCCAGCGTTTCTCCTGGCGCACTATCGGTGGCTGACACGCCGCTCAGTGGTTCCGGGGCCGGCTCGGTTAGGAGTGGAGGTTCTCTATCCTGCAAATCGGAGTCGGGCGCATCTTGCATGAGGAAGTCGGCCGGCTCGTCATCGCGATCGATGACTCTGGCGCCACCATTGGGCAATTCGCTGCGCAGGCTCACGTCGTCGCTTTCACCCTCACCTGCAACGGGTTTGAGAGACATCCGCACCCGGGCGGGATCGCGCATGCGCCGATAGCCATCCAGCAACACCGCTACAATGAGCAGCCCGCCTATAATGATCATCCAATCGCGAACCCTTATATCCATCAGCTTGCTGCCAGTTCCGCCGCCTCGTCTACATCTACTGTGACCAATCTGGAGACGCCAGGTTCCTGCATGGTGACACCCATCAGGTGATCGGCCATCTCCATGGTGATCTTGTTATGGGTAATGAAAATGAACTGCACCTGGTCGGACATTTCCTTGACCATACGGGCGTAGCGCGCGGTGTTGGCGTCGTCCAGCGGCGCGTCCACCTCATCCAGCATACAGAAGGGTGCGGGGTTGAGACGGAAAATCGAGAAGACCAGCGCGATGGCAGTCAGCGCCTTCTCCCCGCCTGATAACAAGTGAATGGTCGCATTCTTCTTGCCGGGCGGGCGAGCCATAATGGTAATGCCGGTGTCTAACAGGTCTTCACCGGTCATCTCCAGGTAGGCAGAGCCGCCGCCAAATACGCGAGGAAACAGCTCCTGCAGTGAGCTATTCACCTGATCGAAGGTTTCGCGGAAGCGATTGCGAGTCTCCTTATCGATCTTGCGTATGGCGGATTCCAGCGTCTGTAGTGCCGTTTCCAGATCTTCATTTTGTGAGTCGAGGTAATTCTTGCGCTCGGACTGCTGACTGTACTCATCGATAGCGGCAAGGTTAATCGGGCCCAACCGAGAAATCCGATTACCCACCTGCTCCAAAGATCGCTCCCACTCACCCTCATTGGCATGTTCGGGCAGGCCGTTTAGTACTGCCTCAATGTCCTGTTCGGCTTCCTTGAGCTGCTTCTCCAAGGTCTCACGCTGAACCGTCAGCGTTTGATTCTCCAGCTTGAGTTTTTCGAGCTCTCCTCGCACATTGTTGGAGCGCTGCTCAATGGCCGCCCGCTGCGTCTCGGCTTCTCGCAAATCGTGGTCTATGGTCGCCACTTTGCTGCGCGCCTCGCCCAGTTCACCTTCCACCGACAGACGCTGCTCTAACTGGCCCTCCAGCTCTTCCTGCAAACCATCCAGGGGAGAGTCATTGCTATTAATGCTTTCCAGCAGACTGTCTTTACGCTCTACCAATTGACGCACCTGCTTGTCGGTGCGCTCGATAGACTGGGTCATCGACTCCAACTGCGCCTGCAGAGACTGATGCTGCATAGCGGTCTGGTGCGCCGCGTCCTTGTCATGACGAGCAGCCTGCCGCGCTTCATCGAGGCGGGTGCGCGTCGCGTCACGGCGAGACAGCAACTCTTCACGCTGCCGCGAGTCCTGTTCCATCGACTCGATCGCCGCCGATAACAATTTGCGAGCTTCCGCCAGACCGTCTTGCTCATCGCTAAACTGGGTGCGTGATTCGTCAATATCGCGATTGATACCCTCGCGGCGTTTGGTGATTTGCTCGATCTTCGCCTGCTCTGCGCTCAGTTTGGCACCGAGTTCGGAATGTCTGCGGGTTACCGCCTGCAATTCTTCCTGCACACCATGGCGCTCTTGCTCCATTTGCTTAAGCGATTCCGCCAGGCCAGCCAATTCGGTTTCCAAACTGTTGCGACGCTGTTCGGCCGCAGCCATCTTGCCGCCAAGTTCATCCAACTCCTGCTGGCGGGCGATAACCCCGCCGGCTTCGCTAGACTGACGGCTCACCCGAATCCAGTTGCTGCCAACCCATACCCCATCGCGTGTGATCAGGGATTGGTGAGCAGCCAGCGCGCTGCGCCGCTGCAATGCCGAAGCCAGATCCTCAGCCAGCAATACATCACCCAGCAAACCGGTAATGTCTCCGGCGCCGCTAACCTTAGAGGCCAGACTCCCCGCCGAAGCCGGCAGACCGTTCTTCTCGAGCAAGACCAATTGTCCCTGCGGGATATCAGAGAGCTCGGCGGCCAGCGCGTCGATGCCTTCAACGCAGACAGCACTGAGACTATCTCCCAGCACCGTTTCAACCGCCTGCTGCCAATCGGTCTCTACCTGGATCTGCTCCAGCAGGCGCGGGAGATCCGCCAGCGCATGTTGCTGCAACCAGCCCTCAACAGCTTCTCCAGCACCGCTTGCAGCCTGCTGCAAGGCTTCCAGCGACGCCTGGCGTCCGCGCAGGGACTGTAACTCGCTACGCACGCCATCCAGCTCTCCGGACAACTGGTTACGGCGGTCCCGGGCACCATTCACCTGCTCCAGCAGTTCACCACTGCGACCCTGTCGTGCCGACATATCCAGTTCCAGGGCCGCGATCTCTTCACCTAACTGATCGCACACCTCATCGGCCGGACCGGCCGACAAACTCGCCTTCTCTTCCTCGAGACTGCTGATACGCTGCTGGATTCGCTGCAGCGCCTGTTCCAGATGCTGAATTCGAGATTGCTGTACTTCCGCCTGCTGGCGCGGCTCTGCTGCGTGCTGGTTAAACTCGTCCCAGTCATTCTGCCAGGCCTGCATCGCTTCTTCGGCATTGACCAGCGCTGCGGCAGATACCTGCTCGGCGGCTTGCAGACGCTCCAGCTCCGGCGTCACGCCCTGCAAATCCGACTGCCATTGCTCCTGCTTGGCCCGATCCTCTTCCAGGTGCCGCCTCGCCTCGTCGTAGCTGGTTTCAGTTTGGCTAAGGTCTTCAGCCAGCTGTCGGGAACGTTCCTGCTGATGTTTGATGGTCTGCTCAATGCGCGCGACCTCAGAACCCAGGCTGTAATACCTCGACTGCACTTCGTTAAATGCGTCGTTGGCTTCCGTATGAGTAACCCGCAACTCTTCGATCTTTGCATCGACCTGACGGTGCTCCGCGATCACGCTCTCCAGCTTTACATCAAGCTCGCCAATGCCGTGCTTCGATTCGCTGATCTTGCCGTCCAGACCGCGCCACTGCAGTGCCTGCAGTTGGGCCTTGAGGGTGCGCTCTTCCTGTTTGTACTCGCTGTATTTTTCTGCCGCCTGTGCCTGACGTTGCAGGTGCTGCAGCTGCCTGTCGAGTTCCTCGCGCAGATCCGTCAGGCGTTCGAGGTTTTCAAGGGTGCGGCGCATGCGGCTTTCGGTTTCCTTGCGTCGCTCCTTGTACTTGGATATGCCCGCCGCTTCCTCTATGAATACACGCAATTCTTCGGGCTTGGACTCGATCAACCGGGAGATCATGCCCTGCTCGATAATCGCATAACTGCGCGGGCCCAGCCCGGTGCCAAGGAAGATGTCCGTAATATCGCGACGACGGCACTTGGTGCCGTTGAGGAAGTACTCCGACTGACCTTCGCGCACTACCTGCCGCTTAATCGATATTTCGGCATAGCTCGCGTATTCGCCTCCGACACCGCCGTCCTGGTTGTCAAACACCAGCTCGATCGAAGCCTGGCCAACCGGCTGCCGATTGACCGAACCATTGAAGATAACGTCGGACATGTGCTCGCCGCGCAGGTTCTTCGCAGAACTCTCGCCCATGACCCAGCGGACAGCGTCGATAACATTGGATTTTCCGCAGCCATTGGGGCCGACCACGGCGCACATATTACTGGGGAACTGCACGTTGGTCGGGTCCACGAAGGACTTAAAGCCCGCCAACTTAATGCTCTTTAGTCTCATAAGGCCTTAAGAAACACTCTTAACTATTTGAATTTGTTATTTTTTTGCTAAATTTACGGCACCCGAAGCGTACCGCGCACCACAACATATAGTGGTATTAGTGTAACGCGACTACAGGATAGTTGGGAGTGGCTTGGATAAAAAAATTAGAATTATTTGCCGCTAACAGGCTGCATTACGAGCAAATGAGGCTCAGACGAAGGTCCCGGCGCGAGCGCGTCGAGTTGGGCTGAAAAGGTGGCGTTCTCTTCGCCTGGCATCCCGCCGGGCGACACCCTGGCAATAACGGTGAGTTGCTCCAGTTCGGATACTTTCTGCCCCTCCATCGAGTTGCTGTCGTCCAGCCGCAACGTGGCCGGCAGATTCGCCACCGTTAAGCGCTGCACGGCGATCGGCATGCGCGATTCCACGGCCGCATTGCGCGCAAACAGAAAAACCGTATCGCTAGCACTCACTTGCGCATCCGGGGGCAGTTCCAGGCGAATGCTGACACCCAAAGCAAGCTCACTTTCCATTGCAGGCTCGCTCGCTTGCGGCAATGGAGCCTCACCCGCGGCCTCGCGGGCGCGCGCGATCACGCCGCGAATCATTTCGGCCGCGGAAGATTGCGGATCCTCGGTAACCAACAAGCGCTCCCAATAGCCGATCGCCGCCTGATACTGACCATTTTCGTAGGACGCCATGCCGAGCAGACCCAGCGCCGTGCGCTGGTGGGGATCTACGCTGAGCGCTCTTTCGGCCAGCAGTTGGCTCTCCGAGTCCAATACTCGGCCTGCAGCCATATAGCTTGCCTGGGCCGCCATAGCCGATGCGCTGGCGTCACCGGGCGCCTCTTCGGCCAAGCGGGCATACAAGGCCGCTGCCCGCGGGTAATCCGCCTCATTCATGTAGAAGCGCCCGAGCATGGCCTGGTAATGCAGGTTTTCCGGCCGCTGACTGGCGCGCTGCTCCACCATAAGCATCAATTGGCGATAATCTTCCTCGCTGCTGTCCTGGCCGAATGCCTGTAATACCCGATACAGCTGAATATCCCCGGAGGCCCCGAGTTGCCAATAGGCACCGGCAACGAACACCAGTAGCGGTATTACCAGGAGCAGACTGTTACTGTGCCGAGTCTGCGCCGCTGAGGGCTTGGTATCCTCGGGGGCATCCTGCAGCAGGCGCAGCCGAGCATCTTCCAACAGCTCGGCGACGGCGTCGTCACCCGCCTGCAACTCTTCACTCCTGGCCGCATACCAGTCGCGATTAATCTCTTTCTGGCTGACTGCGTCGCGCCGACGAAGGAATAGTCCAGGGAAAATCAGGAAACAGCTGGCCAGGCCCAACAACAGCCCCGCGCCAATCCACAACTCAATCACGCGTTGTGTCTCCCTCCAGCAGTGCATCCAGGCGTGCCTGTTCCTGCGGGCTCAAACTGGCAGGCTCTGCAGCCTCTGCCCGACCGCGGCGCAGGCTCGCCACTAATACCCACAGCGCCAGCCCCAGGAATATGGCCGGCGCAAGCCAAAGCACCATGGTTACGGCATTCCAGCGAGGCCGATACATCACAAACTCACCGTAACGCTTGACCATATAGTCGACGATCTCGTCGTCGCTCTTGCCCTCGTGCAATTGGCGGTGTAACTGTGAACGCAAATCCTGCGCGATGGGGGCATTGGAGTCCGCAATATTCTGATTCTGGCACTTGGGACAGCGTAGCTCGGCACTCAGCACCTGGTAACGGGTCAACAACTCCTCATCATCAAACTCGTAGCTCTCTATGACTGCCACGGCCTGCAGGCTATGTAAAAGGCCAACCGCCAGCACCCAGCGCATCCATCTCATCAGGAATCCACTCCGCGCAGTTCCTGTACGATCGGCTCGAGCACTTCGCGCCAGACACGCTCATCGACCACTCCAACATGGCGGAATCGAATAATGCCTTCACTGTCGACCACATAGGTCTCCGGCGCGCCATAGACACCCAGATCCAGACCCAAACTCCCCTCCGCATCGACAATACTGAGTCGGTATGGATCACCCAGTTCCTCTAACCACTGCAGGGCGCCGGCGTCCACGTCCTTGTAATTAATGCCGTAAATCGGCACACCCCGACGCGCCAACTCCATAAAGAAGGGATGCTCGACCCGGCAGGATGCGCACCAGGTAGCCCAGACATTAAACAGTGCAACTTCGCCGGTAACCAGGTCACGGCGAGTGCGCTCCTGTGCTCCCAATACAGGCAGGTCAAACTCTGGAAACGGTTGGTCGATTAACGCCGACGGCATTGCCTGGGGATCAAGCTGCAAACCCCGCAGCAAAAAGCCGCCCAGCACCAGGAACAGAAAAAGGGGTAGTAGCAAAATCAGGCGTTTAGGCCGCACCGCTGGCTACTCCTTCGCTGGCCGCAGCCGTACTACTCACGCGGCGAGAACGATAGCGTCGATCAGCCAGCGTAATAAATCCTCCGAGCGCCATAAGCACTGATCCGCCCCACATCCAGCGCACGAAGGGTTTGTAATGCAAACGAATCGCCCAGGCACCCTCTTCGAGAGGCTCACCCATGGCGACGAACAAATCACGCCACAGACCCGCGTCTATTGACGCCTCGGTCATCACCTGCCCGGACGCCAGGTAGCGTCGCTTCTGCGCGTTTAGCCTGGCGATGGGAGTGCCACCCGGTTCCCGGGCCACCACGACCCTGGCCTCGTCAGCAATATAGTTCGGACCCTGCACGCGTGCGATTTCTACGAAATCGAAGTGATAGCCCGCTATCTCGTAACTGTCGCCAGGGCTCATCTTGATGTCCCGCTCGATCGCGTACTGGCTAGTGAGCACAACGCCGATGACGGCCGCCGCGAATCCCATGTGGGCCAGTTGCATACCCCAGTAGCTGGGGGTGATGCGGCGCAGGCCAGATGCCAAACTGCTGGCGTTGCGCAGCTGCGCGCGCAGATCGCGAAGCAGCGAGAGCACCAGCCAGGCAGCGAGCAACACCGCGAGCGCCGCCCAGATATTGAACTCGCCGTCGTACAGGAACGGGAACAACAAGCCCAGACCCAGAGCTACCACTGCAGGCACCGCCAACTCATACAGCCAGCGAGAGGTCGAGTCGCGCTTCCAGCGCGAGGTTGGGCCGATACCCATAAATGGAATAAGTACCGCCATCAACGGCAGAAACACCGCATTGAAGTATGGCGGTCCCACAGAGTATTTGCCGAGCTGCAAGGCGTCAGTGATCAGGGGAAACAGGGTGCCAAACAATACGGTCAGGGTAGCGACCAGAAAAACCACGTTGTTAAGCAGCAACAGGCTTTCGCGTGAGATCCACTCAAAGGTAATACGGCTCTGCACCGCCGGTGCACGGAATGCGTATAGCGTTAACGAGCCGCCGACGACGATAGCGAGAAAGATCAGGATAAAGACCCCGCGGGTAGGATCGGCGGCGAACGCGTGAACAGAGGTCAACACACCACTGCGCACCAGAAAGGTTCCCAGCAAACTCAGGGAGAAAGCAAAAATCGCCAGCAACACCGTCCAGCTACGGAACAAGCCACGCTTTTCCGTCGCGGCAAGACTGTGCACCAAGGCTGTACCCGCCAGCCAGGGCATGAAGGATGCGTTTTCAACCGGATCCCAGAACCACCAACCGCCCCAACCCAACTCGTAGTAAGCCCACCAGCTGCCAAGCATAATACCCAGCGTCAGGAAGGCCCACGCCACATTCGTCCAGGGTCTCGACCAGCGCGCCCAAGCCGCATCGAGGTGCCCGCCCATCAGCGCCGCGATCGCAAATGCAAATGCCACGGAAAAGCCGACATAGCCCATGTATAGCAAAGGTGGGTGAATAATCAGGCCGGGATCCTGCAACAGCGGATTGAGATCACTACCGTCGGCAGGAACCGAGGGCAACAAGCGCTCAAAAGGATTGGAGGTCAGCAGCGCAAACAGCAGGAAACCAACGGAGATGAAACCCATCACAGACAGCACGCGCGCCAACAACTGCAGCGGTAGCTCGCGGCTAAACACGGCGACCGCCGCTGTCCACAAGGCCAGTATCAGCACCCACAGCAGCAACGAGCCTTCGTGATTGCCCCACACGGCGGAAAACTTGAACGCCACGGGCATGAGACTGTTGGAATGCGAGGCTACCAGCGCAACAGAGAAATCGTCATTGACGAAGGCGTAGGCGAGACAGGCGAAACTGATTGCCGAGAACACCAGTAAGCCAATCGACAGGGACGGCGCCAATGCCATGGCATTTACGTCGTTACGAAAGCTGCCCAGCAAGGGCACGGTGGCGAGCAACAGCGCCAATCCGAGCGCAATGATCAGTGAGAAATGGCCCAGCTCTGGAATCAACTGCCTGCTCCGGTTGCCTCGTTATGGGCTTCCGCCATGGCCTCTGCCACTTCCGGTGGCATATAGGTCTCGTCGTGCTTCGCCAACACCTCAGTCGCCTGCAGCACCCCGTTCTCATCCAGTTTGCCGGACGCGACGATGCCTTCCCCTTCTGCAAACAGGTCGGGCAGTATTCCATCGTAACGGGCCGTGACCGTCGCTTTGTTGTCGGTGACATCGAACAAGACTTCGAGGCTGTCGGGACTGCGGCGCACGCTACCCGGCACCACCAGTCCACCCAATCTAATCGGCTGGCCAACCGGTGCATTGCCCGCCACGATCTCGGCGGGCGGAAAGAACAAATTGATATTACCGCGCAGGGCATAGCTGATAAGCCCTACGGCAACACTTGAAAAAACGACGATAAACAGGACCATCGTCAGGCGCTGCTTACGAACCGGATGCATGGCTAGCCTCCTTCAATTCCTGTTCACGCTGGGCCCTTTTCATAGCACCGCGCTGTTCGACGAGGATACGGCGATTCGCCACTATCGGCGTTATCAACAGGGCCATCACAATCAATAGGGTGACCGCGACCACAAACCAGACATAAACGCCGTGGCCATCCATCGCCATAGCCGCCGCCAGCGAATCAAACCGCACTGTCCGCCTCCTTACCCATCAGCATTTTCCGCACCCAACCCGTGCCGGCTTCCCGCCTCAAAATCTCGTTACGCATACTGAGCAACAAGCTGCAGGTAAATAGACAGTAAAAAGCGACAATCATCACCAGCAAAGGCTGAAACATTTCACTGGCGATGGTGGATTCCTCAGTGAACTTAATCGTAGCGGGCTGGTGCAAGCTATACCACCAGTCAACGGACTTATAGATGATGGGGATATTCACCGTACCCACCAGGCTCAGCACCGCGCATGCACGTGCCGCCGCCTCTTTGTTTTGGTAAGCGCTATACAGGGCGATAACACCGAGGTAGAGCAGCAACAGAAAAGTCATGGAAGTGACCCGGGCATCCCACACCCAATAGGTACCCCAGGTGGGTTTGCCCCAGACCGCGCCGCTGAGCAAACCCAGGAAAGTCAGCGCGGCACCGATGGGCGCGCAGCATTTCATGGCGATGTCGGCCATCTTCATACGCCATATCAAGGTAATGGCGCCAGCGATGGCCATCACGTAGTAACCGGCCATGGAGACCACGGCGGAGGGGACATGAAAGTAGATAATGCGAAAGGAGTTACCCTGGCGGAAATCTTCGGGGGCATATAACAGACCCCATACCGCACCCCACGCCAGCAGGAGCACAGTAATCGGTAGCAGCCAGGCGAGAATCTGCCCGGATATTCGGTATAGCCAGGGTGGCGACCCGAGTTTATGAAAAAAAGACCACATCAGCTCTTACGTGCCTCAAAGCAGGGCAGATTATAGTGGGTTTGGCGCTGCAAATCCTAACCTGCATCAACAGAAATGCGCAGACCTGCGGCTATCGCAAAGGGCGCCAGGGCAAAGGCCAGGGACAGCATTCCCCCCAACAGCAATAACTGTGGGGAAGCATCATTGCCCTGTACGGCAAACTGCACAGCCCCGCTACCTAAAATCAACACCGGCACATAGAGCGGCAAAATGATCAAAGAGATCAGCATTCCTCCGCGCTTCAGGCTCACGGTGAGGGCCGCGCCAATACTACCCAGCAGGCTTAGCACACCCGTTCCCAGCAGCATGCTCACAAAAAGCGTACTCATGGCCTGCGCAGGTAGCTGCAACATAATCGCGAACACGGGTGCCAACAGGCTCAGCGGCAGCCCGGTAATTATCCAGTGGCCCAATGCGTAAATCAGGCTACTGGCAAAAAGGGGCTGGGGTGCGAGGATCAATTGTTCCAGGCTGCCATCATCAAAATCCGATTGAAACAGACCATCGGCGGCCATAAGCGTCGCCAGTAGCGCAATAATCCAGAGTATCCCTGGGGCGAACAGGGCTAACTGTTTCGGGTCGGGACCAATGCCGAGTGGAAACAACGCCACCACCACGAAGAAGAACAGTATCGGATTGAAAATCTCGGATGGGCGACGAAACGCCAGCAGTAACTGCCGCTTCAGGCTCGCCCGCAAAAAGCTGCCGGTGGAGGGCATCACAGACTAATCCGTCGCAAGGGGATATCCAGCGGCAAATCCTGATGGGACGTCATCAAGACAGAGACGCCCGCCTCGACCCGGGTCAGCAGATGTGCGGTCAGGGCCTTAACGCCCTCACGGTCGATGGCTGTAAACGGCTCATCCAGTAACCAGAGCCCGGCCTGACTCAAATACAGGCGCGCTAGATTGACTCTGCGCTGCTGGCCCGCTGACATGTGCTGGCAGAGCACATCCTCGTAGCCGTAGAGGCCCACCTTATCCAGCGCCGCATCGATTTGCGCTGGGTCAACAGCGGCGCTTTCACAAAACCAGGTGAGATTCTCACGCGCCGTCAGCAGTTGCTTGATCCCGGGCTTATGACCGAGGTACAGCAATTCCACCTCTGTCCGCTGCACGCTGCCCTGCTGGCCCAGCGTTGAGAGGCCGGCCAGGCTGCGCAGCAAGGTTGTTTTACCTGCACCGTTGGCCCCTTCGACCAGCAACATTTCTCCTGGCGCCACATCGAGATCGAAGTCCTCCAACAACACGCGTCCGCCGCGCTCCAGGCGCAGTTCGCGCACCGATAGCAGCGACTCTGCCATGATCAGAGATTAACGACCCGGATACCTGGCAGGTGTATATCCCGGTCCTCTTCAATACGCAGAGATTTGAAGTCGAAGAGTTCGCCATCAGCAAGCTGAGACGGTGCGACATTGCGGATGCTACGGAAAATGGTTTCTGTGCGGCCCGGGTACTCACGCTCCCATTCGGCCAACATGCGCTTCACCTGCACCCGCTGCAGGTTGTCCTGGGAGCCGCAGAGATTGCAAGGAATAATAGGAAACGCCTTATAGTCTGCGTAGGCCGCCAGGTCCTTCTCTTTGCAATAGGCCATGGGTCTGATCACGACGTTATCACCATCGTCGCTGAGCAACTTTGGTGGCATCGCCTTCAGACTGCCATTAAAGAACATATTCAGAAACAGCGTCTCTACGATGTCGTCGCGGTGATGCCCTAAGGCAATCTTGGTGGCACCTATCTCGCGGGCAAAGCCATAAAGACTGCCGCGACGCAGCCTGGAGCAGAGTCCACAGGTGGTCTTACCTTCGGGCACGACTTCCTTGACGATGCTATAGGTGTCTTTCTCGAGAATATAAAAAGGAACGCCGACACTCTCCAGGTAGGCGGGCAGCACCTCTTCGGGAAAGCCAGGCTGCTTCTGATCCAGATTCACCGCAACCAGCTCGAAGTTGACCGGCGCGTTACGCTGCAAATTCATCAGAATATCGAGCATCGCATAGGAGTCCTTGCCACCGGACAGGCACACCATAACGCGGTCGCCCTCCTCGACCATATTGTAGTCGGTGATGGCATTACCGGCGTTACGCCTGAGTCGCTTCTGCAGCTTGTTAAACTCAGTCTTTTCCTTTTTTGACAGCTCTCGCACCGTCATTCCTTCCCTTGTAGGTGTCGGCTGCGAATTCTACGCGAGTAGCATTTAAAGCGCGAGAGCACTAGAATACCGGCCCCTAAATATCCAACCCGTTTTCAGAGGACTTCCTAAAGATGAAAGCACCCGTTCGAGTCACCGTTACCGGCGCTGCAGGCCAAATCGGTTACGCACTTCTGTTCCGTATCGCTTCAGGTTCTATGCTCGGCGATGATCAGCCTGTGATACTCCAGTTGCTCGATATCACTCCTGCCATGGAGGCCCTCGAGGGCGTGCGTATGGAGCTGGACGACTGTGCTTTTCCTCTGCTCGCTGGCATCGTCTGCACCGACGACCCCGACGTAGCGTTTAAAGATACCGATTACGCACTGCTGGTCGGTGCCCGCCCACGCGGCCCAGGTATGGAGCGCAAGGATTTGCTGGAAGCCAATGCCGCGATCTTCTCTGTCCAGGGCAAGGCGATCAACGACAATGCCAGCAAAGACATTAAGGTGCTGGTTGTCGGCAACCCCGCCAACACCAATGCCCTGATCACCCAGCGCAATGCGCCTGATATCGACCCACGCCAGTTCACCGCCATGGTGCGCCTCGATCACAACCGAGCCATGACGCAGATTGCACAGAAGACCGGCAAGACTGTTAACGATGTCACCAACATGACGATTTGGGGCAACCACTCCGCGACGCAGTACCCCGACCTGTTCAACGCGAAAGTCGACGGCCAGGCTGCGATCGACCTGGTCGACATGGACTGGTATGAGAATGACTTCATTCCCGTGGTACAGCAGCGCGGCGCAGCCATTATTGCAGCCCGCGGCGCCTCGTCTGCCGCCTCTGCAGCGAATGCAGCCGTTGACCACATGCGCAGCTGGGCGCTGGGCACCGAGGGCGACAATTGGGTGTCTATGGGTGTTTATTCCGACGGCTCCTACGGCATCACCGAAGGCCTGATTTACGGCTTTCCCTGCCGCTGCTCAGATGGCGACTGGGAAATCGTGCAGGGCGTTGAAGTCGGCGAATTCAGCCAGGGCAAGATGGAAGCGACCGAGCAAGAGTTGTGCGAGGAGCGCGACGCGGTCCAGCACCTGCTGCCGTAACGCACAATGTCGGAAGCCCCGCAGAAAAACTACCATCACGGCAATCTTCGCGCTGAGCTGCTCGATACGGCTGAGCAGCACCTGGCCGATGCCGGCGTGGAAGAGCTGAGTCTGCGGGCACTAGCCAGGGCTGTCGGCGTATCGCAGACAGCCCCCTACCGTCACTTCAACGACAAGAGCGAACTACTCGCGGCCTTGGCCACCCGAGGCTATCAGCAGCTCTTATCCGAATTGGAGGGTGCTGGCCGGCGCGCTGGCGCCAATCCGGTTGATCAAATGCATGCCTTCGCCGACGCCTATGTAAGCTACGCGGTTGCCAACCCGGATCTGTTCAAGCTGATGTTTGGGCCGACGCTGCAACCTGTCGAGGAATATCCGGAGCTGTATGAGGCGACGCGAGCCACCTATGAGCTGGTGCGTGTCATTATGCGACGCGGCATCGACCAGGGCATCTTCCGTGACGAAGATGATCACTACATGGCCAATGCGGGTTGGTCCGGCATTCACGGACTCGCAGTGCTCAAGGTCGATTCACCCCAGCTATTTGAAAGACACGTCGACCTGCAGCGCCAGGTTGACCTGGGTGTGCGGGTGTTCATTACCGGGATACGCTCCTAGGCGGCCCACAGAGTATCAGCGGGCCTAGAGCTCTCTCAACACCAACAACGGCGGGCTGGAAACGACCTTGCGCGTATTCCACACGCCCAGCGCTCCGATCAGGATCACTGCCACCAGGGGACCTAGCCCCCATAGCGCGGGATTAGCGCTGTAATCCATATCCAGCGCCTGGGTTTGCAAAATCGCCACCGCGATCTCCGCCGCGACTGTCGCGAGCAAACCCGCGAAGAAACCCAGCGCCGCAAACTCGATCACCAGCGCTCCCATAATCAGACCGCGACGGGCACCCAAGGCACGCAGGATCGCCCCTTCATACAGTCTCGCATCGACGCTCGCTTGCACCCCCGCTATCAGAACAAGAGCCCCAGCGAGCAGAATCACACCGAGCACCAGCTCTATCGCTGCAGAGACCTGCTCGATAATCCCGCGTACCTGCTTAATCACCACATCCATTTCTACCACGGTCACGGTAGGGAACTGACGGATGAACTGATTGAGGAAACTCTTCTCGGTCACATCGAGATGGAAGGCCGTCATGAATGTCGCCGGGTAGCCCTGCAAGATCGCTGGCGGGAACACCATAAAGAAATTCGGCTGCATGCTTTCCCAGTCGAGGCGCCGAATACTGGAAACCGTGACCTCCAGTGGCTGCGAGCCCACCAGGTAACGCAGACGATCACCTACGCCAACCTCTAGGCGCTCCGCTATACCCTCCTCTATGGAGACAAGGGCTTCGGTGGTCTCCGGATCCCACCACTCCCCTTCGATTAGATCGTTACCGGTAGGAATATCCGCCGACCAGGTGAGATTGGTTTCTCGCTCCCGGCGCCCCTCCTCGGGGTCATCGCTGCGCCCCAGCGCCTCATCGTTCACGTGGGTGATGCGGCCCCGGATCATCGGATACAGGGGCTGTCCCAATACGGCTTTCTGATCGAGAGACTCGCGCACCGCGTTCACTTCGTCCGGCGCGATGTTCAGTAGAAAATGATTCGGCGTACCTTCAGGTAGCTGCATCTGCCATTCTTCAATCAGCGAGGTACGCACCAGAACCAACACTAACAACAACATAATGGCGAGCGAAAAGATCACCACCTGCAGCGTATTAGCGCCTCCTCTTCGCTGCAGGCTGGCCAGCGCAAGCCGCCAGATGCTTCCGGCGCGCATACCCGCCAGACGACCACCCCGCAGCAACAGAAAAGCAGCGCCTGCCGCCAGGCTCGCGGATACTGCCAGACCCGCCAGCACGGCCAGCGTCAACTCCACGTCGCCGCTATACCACAGCATTAACAGCAGAACGGCAGCGAGCCCAAGCAGATTATCGAGGGCGCTGCGCTGGGTTTCATTGGGCAGGTCACGGCGCAATACCTTAAGCGGTGACGCGGCGCTAAGTCGGCCCAGCGGCGGCCAGGCAAAACTCAACAAGCAGACCATCGCGGTAGCTGCGCCAATCAGGTAGGGCCGCGCACCTGCGGGCCCGGGCTGGACCGGCAAGGCATCGGCGAACAATTCAAAAAAGAGGGCCTGCATGCCCCAGCCGAGCGCGCAGCCAAACAAGGTAGCCGTGGCCCCAATGCTCACCAGGCTCAATGCATAAATGCGATTGATCCGCGGCGAATCGGCGCCGAGGCTTTTCATAATCGCAACGTAATCGTAGTGGCGCTCACTAAAACGTCGCGCCCCCAGCGCTATCGCCACGCCCGCCAACACCACGCCAAGACTCCCGGCCAACAGAAGAAAGCTCTCTGCCCTCTCCAGCGCACGCCCAATACCCTGCTGGCTATTAGCGACATCAATCAAGCGGTAACCGCTGACGATCTGGGGCTCTATCCATTCGCGAAACTCGCCGACCAGCTCCGGGTTTGCCGCCACCAACAAGCGATAATCAACACGGCTTCCCGGCTGCACCACGCCGGTGGCCGGAATATCATCGATGTGTATCAGCACCCTCGGGCCAAACCCCAGAAAACTGCCAGCTTGATCGGGCTCACTGCGCACCGCGCCACTGACTCTAAACGCTGCATCGCCAATAAACACTTCACTGCCGATCTCGACATCCAACAGCGGAAACAGTCGAGAATCGAGCCAGGCCTCGCCCGCTGGCGGGCCCGATTCGACGATGACCGGCTCGCCGAAAGGCACCGGACTCATCAGCAGATCGCCGCGCAAAGGATACGCACCACTGACTGCCTTAATGGACGCGAGGTACATATCCTCATCGCCCGCATACACCATGGAAGGGAAACCCAGCGTTCTCGCTTCCTGTAATCCGGATGTACGGGCGTGCTCAACCCACTCAGGCATCGGTGCACGCGAGCCCGCTACGACGAGATCCGCCGCGAGAAAACGGTGACTCTCCTGCTCCAAACTACTTTGCAGTCGGGTGGTAAATGCGCTGATACCCGACACGATGGCAACCGCGATGACCAGCGCTGCCAACAGCACTCCCAGCTCTCCGCCACGCCAATCGCGCAACAACATGCGCCAGACGATCAAGACTTAGTCCTCGCCCACGAGGGCGCCGCCATGCAAACGCAGGCGCCTGTCACAGCGATCCGCCAGTCGCTGCTCATGGGTGACGAGCACCAGTGTGGTGCCCTGCTCACGGTTAATCTCAAACAGGAGATCGATAACGTGAGCGCCGGTGTCGGTATCGAGATTCCCCGTAGGTTCGTCGGCAAACAGAATACCGGGCTCAGCGGCAAAGGCGCGGGCTATGGCTACCCGCTGCTGCTCTCCACCCGACAATTGGCTGGGATAGTGGTCGATACGATCACCCAGCTCCACGCGCTCCAGGAAATTGCTGTCCCGCTGCAGGGGTTGATCATTGCCGTGCAGCTCCAATGGCAACATGACATTCTCCAGGGCGGTAAGCGAAGGCAGTAGCTGGAAGGACTGGAACACGAAACCCACCTTCTCGGCGCGTAATCGAGCGCGTTCATCTTCGTCCAGTGCACTCAGTTCTACCCCGTCGATCCACACCTTACCGGAACTTGCGACGTCCAGCCCGGCCATGAGGCCCAGCAGGGTCGACTTGCCGGAACCGGAGGCCCCGACGATAGCAACCGATTCGTGAGCCTTGATTTCGAGGTCAATCCCTTTCAGTATTTCCAGCTCTCCCTCTGCCAAGGGAACCCGTTTTAGGAGCTGTTCAGTCTTGATCATCGATCGCCACAATTCCTTACGCACCATCTCGAATTGGGTGCTGTTGCTGTTTATAGCGCTTTTCTCTGTCAACGGATCACAGGCGAATATCGCCGATACCGCTGAGCGCACGATTCTTGTCGTCGGCGATAGTATCAGTGCTGCCTACGGTATGTCTCTAGAGGAAGGTTGGGTTGCACTTATGCAGCGACGAATTGCTGAGCAAGAATTGCCTTACAAGGTCGTCAACGCCAGCATTTCGGGTGAAACCAGCGGCGGCGCAGCCTCGCGCCTGCCCGAGCTTCTGAAACAACACCATCCAGCCATCGTCGTCATAGAGCTGGGTGGCAACGATGGCCTGCGTGGCTATCCGATTAAACAGCTGCGCAGCAACCTGGAAGGAATGGCCAAACAGTCGCTGGACATCGGCGCCATGGTGTTGCTGGTCAGCATGGAGATACCGCCCAATTACGGCAGCCGCTACACACAGATGTTCCGGGACAGCTTCGCTTCAGTTGCCGAGTCAACCGGTAGCTCCCTGGCGCCCTTTTTCCTGAACGGCGTCGCCACCGAAACAACACTCATGCAAGCCGATGGCATTCACCCCACACCGGAAGCTCAGCCCTTATTGCTGGATAACATCTGGCCCAGCATTTACGACCTTATCCAAGATCAATCTGTCCACGCAGAAAAGTGAGGCCACGTCCGCGCATCGATACGCGATCGCCGGTTAACTCGCAATCAAGCTCACCCTGGCGCGCTGACACCTGCAGCGCACGCAACTGATTTTTCTGCAGCCGCTGTGCCCACAGCGGTACCAGTGCGCAGTGGGCGGAGCCTGTCACCGGGTCTTCGTTGATACCCACTTGAGGACCAAAGAACCGCGACACGAAGTCGACGTCCGCACCGGGCGCCGTGGCGATCACTGGCATATCGCTGGCACTGAGCAAAGCGGCGAAATCAGGAGTCAAGGCGCGAACCTGTGCCTCACTCTCGTACAGATAGAGCCAAAATTTTGACGCGTAAGCCCCTGCGGGCGATGCGCCGAGCGCTGCTGCAATCGCGGCGTCTACCTCGGCTGGCTCCAACTCGTAAGCGGGAAAGTCCATGCTGATTCCGGCTTCATCCTGACGCACCAGCAGCTCACCGCTGCGGGTTTGGAAGGCTATGCAGTCGCCCTCAAAGCCCAGTTCATTGAAGAGTACATGCGCGGTGGCCAGGGTCGCATGTCCGCAGAGATCGACCTCGACCTCCGGCGTGAACCAGCGCAATCCAAACCCCTGCTCGGCCGGAATATAGAATGCCGTCTCGGAAAGATTGTTCTCCGCTGCGATGGCCTGCAAAACATCATCCGCCAGCCACTCTTCGAGTGGTACGACCGCGGCGGGATTGCCGCCAAAACGACGTGGGCTGAAGGCGCTCACCTGATACTGATCGAATTTCACTACGGACTCCGGACACGGGGTGTTCTACTCATTGTGACGGAGATGCTCTATAGTGCCAAGCCTCAGGACCGTGAATATTATGGAACGCGAACAAACCCCAGTCCAGCGCCGCGCCTACAACATCATATTCGGCACCGACCCTGGCGCCGGGCGCAACTTCGACCTCGCGCTAATCGTCATTATTCTCGCTAGTGTGGCGGTGGTTCTGCTCGACTCCATGCCTGGTCTGCATGCGGAATATGGCCGACTCTTTTTAAAGCTGGAGTGGGCCTTCACTCTATTTTTTACTGTCGAATACGGCTTGCGCCTGTGGTGCTCACCCAATCGCAAGCGCTATGCACTCAGCACCTTCGGCATCGTGGATTTTCTCGCCATCCTGCCGACCTATATTGCACTGTTCTTCCCAGAGGCTGTATCACTGCTGCTCATTCGCCTGATTCGGGTGTTGCGCATTTTCCGGGTACTGCGGCTGCTGCAGTTTCTGCGCGAGGCCAATGTGCTGGCCCGATCACTGGCAAACTCGCGTCGCAAGATATTCGTGTTTTTCTCGATCATGCTCATCATCACCACGGTGTTTGGCTGCCTGATGTATGTGATCGAGGGCCCGGAGAATGGGTTTAGCAATATTCCCAAGAGTATCTACTGGGCCATCGTCACAATAACCACGGTTGGCTATGGTGACGTGGTGCCTCACACCTGGCTGGGTCAGACCATCGCCTCGGTGGGCATGCTAATTGGCTATGCGATAATCGCCGTTCCCACGGGTATCATCACCGCTGAGCTGGCGATCGAGATTAACCTCGAGCGCAGCCGTATAAACTGCGGCAATTGTGAGCGCTCGGGCCACGACGCTGATGCCCGTTATTGCAAATACTGTGGTGCCCATCTATGAACGACATCAGCCCGCAAATGCTGTTCGACTATCGCAAGTACTGGGCCGAGTGCTTTGGCCCTGCGCCTTTCCTGCCGATGAGTCGCGAAGAGATGGATCAGCTGGGCTGGGACAGCTGCGACATCATCATCGTCACCGGCGACGCCTACGTCGACCACCCCAGCTTTGGTATGGCGGTGATCGGTCGAGTACTCGAAGCCCAAGGTTTTCGTGTTGGCATTATCGCCCAACCCGAGTGGGACTCCGCAGACCCCTACAAAATACTCGGTAAGCCCAATCTGTTCTTCGGCATCGCCGCCGGCAACATGGATTCGATGATTAATCGCTATACGGCGGACCGCAAGCGGCGTAATGACGACGCCTACACCCCGGGCAACGAAGGCGGCAAGCGACCCGACCGGGCGGTAATCGTATACAGTCAACGGGTCCGCGAAGCCTTCAAGGATGTGCCGATTGTCATCGGCTCTATTGAGGCCAGCCTGCGCCGCATCGCCCATTACGATTATTGGAGCGACAAAGTCCGGCGCTCCATTTTGCTGGACAGCAGAGCCGACCTGCTGCTCTACGGCAATGCTGAGCGCGCAATTGTAGACCTTGCGCACCGGCTCGCCGCCGGTGAATCCATACACAGTATTCGCGACCTGCGGGGCACGGCGTTCGTACGCAAGCGCGTGCCCGATGACTGGCAGGTCATCGACTCCAGCGATGTCGATCCGATAGGTCCGGTAGACCCCCACCCCGACCCCTACGCGATGGAGTCAGGCAGCGACTGCGACAAGGCCAAGGACGACACGCAGGTAGTTAAACTGGTCCCGCGCCAGAGCAGCCTGCGGCGTCTGCCCAACTCCGTAATACGCATACCGTCTTACGAGCAGGTGCGTGACGATCCGGTGCTCTACGCCCACGCATCGAGGGTCTTACACAAGGAAACCAATCCAGGCAATGCGGCGCCACTGGTGCAGGCTCACGGAGATCGCGAGGTCTGGTTAAATCCGCCGCCGATTCCGTTGAGCACCGAGGAAATGGACTGGGTATTTGAGCAACCCTACCAGCGGGTTGCCCATCCCGCCTACGGGGACGCAAAGATTCCGGCTTGGGAGATGATTCGATTCTCAGTCAACATCATGCGCGGCTGTTTTGGTGGCTGCACCTTCTGTTCCATCACGGAGCACGAGGGGCGCATCATTCAGAATCGATCCAAGGAATCGATTCTGCGCGAAGTCGAAAATATTCGCGATAAAACGCCTGGGTTCACCGGGGTGATCTCGGACCTTGGCGGTCCGACTGCAAATATGTGGCGACTGGCTTGTAAAAGCAAAGAAATCGAGGCCAGCTGCCGCAAGCTCAGCTGCGTTTTCCCCGGCATTTGCAAGAACCTGGATACCGACCAGACTCCACTGGTCGAATTGTACCGCGAGGCACGCGACCTGCCTGGCATCAAGAAGGTTTTGATTGCATCAGGGCTGCGCTACGACCTGGCCGTGAAGACGCCCGCGTATGTGCGCGAGCTCGTGACGCACCATGTGGGCGGCTACCTTAAGATCGCACCGGAGCACACCGAGGATGGGCCACTCGACAAGATGATGAAGCCGGGCATTGGCACCTACGATACCTTCAAGCGCATGTTTGAAAAGTACTCGCGCGAGGCCGGCAAAGAACAGTATCTGATTCCGTATTTCATCGCGGCCCACCCCGGCACCACCGATGAAGACATGGCAAACCTCGCTATGTGGCTCAAGGATAACGGCTTTCGAGCCGACCAGGTGCAGACTTTCTATCCCTCACCGATGGCGAGCGCCACGGCCATGTATCACAGTGGTCGTAACCCGCTGTCCCCTGTGAAGCGGGATGGTGAGGCTATGCCGACCGTGAAAGGACTGCGCCAACGCCGACTGCACAAAGCCTTCCTGCGTTACCACGACCCGGACAACTGGCCGATGCTACGCAAGGCACTCAAGCAGATGGGTAAGGCCAAACTGATTGGTCGCGGTAAGGAACACCTGGTGCCGCCGGGGCCAACCGGCGGAAATCGGCGCGACAAATCCAGACCGTTTCGAACCCAGCACACCGGGCTGCCAAAGAACCCGCGCCGCCCGCGCTAGCTGTTACGAGCTATGGCTTCATCCAGGAACTGGGTAAACGGCGGATGCCACCAGCGACGATGCTCTGCCCACCACTGCTGAATCCCCGGCTGCAGAAACAAGGTCGACATCACTTCCATATCGCGGTTCATCATGCTCTCTTCGACATGGCCGGCGCTGCGCATCATATACATGGACTGATAGGGATGAATGAGTACAGACAGCATCATATTGAAGCGAGATTTTTCGCTGTCAGTGAGCGAATCAAAATCTGTTGAACCTCGCACATATAGCTCGTTTAAAACGGCATCCTTGGCTACTGTTCGCGCAAACTCGTTGACCTGCCCGGAGAGATTCATGTAGTTCGTGGTTCGCACCACCTGCGTGTTTTGACGGATCTGGGTGGCAAGATAAATGAGGGTGATCAGGGTCGCCACGCCGGCAACCAACTCACCGATACTTCCGAGTTCCGCTATTTCCATGCTGTCGCTCCGCGAAATTATTTTTATTGAAAGCCTTGAAGTAAAGCATAGCAGCCCCATATACACACCAGCGGATGCTCGATGAGGTCCGCGCTAACGTATATTGCTTCAAAGGAGAATATGACAATGCGTACACACCTGGATTTATCCCCTCTTTACCATTCAGCTATCGGCTTCGACCGCATGGCTTCGCTGCTGAACACTGCGGCAACCGAAAACAAGCCCAGCTACCCCCCGTACAACGTGGAGCTGGTGGAAGAAAATCGATACCGCATCTCGATGGCCGTCGCTGGTTTTTCCAGCGAGGAGCTAGAAATCACCAGCGAGCAGAACACGCTGCTTATTGCGGGTCGTCAAGACGTCGATGCGGAGCGCAAGTATCTCTACCAGGGAATTGCCGCCAGAAATTTCGAGCGCAAATTCCAGCTGGCTGAGCACGTTAAGGTGGTCGACGCTAGACTGGAGAATGGGCTGTTGCACGTCGAACTGGAGCGCGAAATTCCAGAAGCGATGAAGCCCCGCAAAATCTCCATCAGCGGCGGCACCGAGAAACCGCAGCTGATAGACCAAGACGCGGCCTGATCTACCGCTGAAGACTTTTGCAATGACACTCCAAAGGGCGGTTTAACCGCCCTTTTTTATACCTGGAAGTTTTCGACTACACTGGCGGTATGAAAACATTACTCGCCATGTTGTTGCTGGTTAGCGCTCCAGCCTGGGCCACCTCGATAGAGGTGGGAAAACCACTGCCAGATCTCGCCATAGAGGATCGCGGCGAACTACTTCTAGTCGGTGATGACGAATTCGATTTCCAACCCTGGAACGCATCCACTCCCGTGGGCAAGCTCCACGTGCTGCAATACATGGCCGGCACGCTGAAGGCTCGCGAATACACCCAGCCGTTTACCGACGCCTTGCAAGAAGCTTTCCCCGAGGGTAACTACCACGTCACTACGGTGATTAATCTCGACGATGCGCTCTGGGGTACCGGTGGTTTTGTTGTGGGCGAAGTCAAGTCGAGCAAGAAACAGTTCCCACTGTCGACTATTGTGCTGGATGAGGATGGAGCAGGACGCGAGTCCTGGAAGCTCGACAAAAAAAGTGCCGCCGTGGTGGTTATGGACGAGAGCGGCACGGTGATATTTTTAAATCAGGGCGAAATGAGTAGCGAGTTGATTGAGTCCACACTCGCGATAATCGCCGAGCGACTTACTCCGGCAGCACCCCAGGCAGCACCTCAATAGGCGGCTGATTCGACGGCAAAGACCTCATCACATCAGACATGCTGCGCACCCAAAAGCTGCCGCCAGAATCGTCCTTATAGCGCCGCCCAGCGCGCTCTGCACTACCATAATCTGAGAAGGCCCCCAGCAAAAGCACATACCAGGTTCCATCATCGCGCTCGGTAGGCAGAACGGTAATCCGATCGCTGCCAATCGCAGCGGCCGCTCGGCTCTCCTCCCCCTGCGATCGATAGGCGCCCACCTGTAACACATACCCTTGAAGAGGTAACGCATCAGGGGCAGCCGGTTCCGGCTGAATCGGGGGTTCGGGTTCGGGTTCGGGAACAATCTCACGCACGGGCGCGGGCTCGGGTGCAGGTGCATGCACGACAGCACCGGCGCACACCCAAAGCCCGCGGTGATCCTGCTCACACTGCCATCCACTGCTGCTCGCCTGCGCTACCACAAGCGCGAGTTCTACTAACCCCATGGGGGCATTAAAGCAGGTTCAGAAAATCCTCGAAAGCGGCGATTTCGTCGGCATCGCGCAACGCAGCGCCGCCGCCGTGAGCGGTACCCGTTCCTTTGCTGACGACAAAACTCACGCTACGCGCTTGTACCAAAGCACGGTACATCGCGACGTTAAGAGCAACGTGATCCGTATTCGAAACCGGCGTCAGGTCGTGGGCTGAAGCATTAGAACCACTCCCGCCCGGCAGATGACAGCCGGGACCACAGCGTGTCTGAACGATATCGCTGATGGAACTGGCGTACACCGCCTCGGGGTCGTCGCCGTCTTCACCGAAGAGCACCAGCGCCGCTGATTGCAGCTCATCCTGAGATATCCCTTGAGTGATACCAGCCGCAACACCAGAGATGTCGGCCTGCAGGAAAGGGCTGCTAATCAGGTAATTCCACTTGAGGGCATCTTCATAGTCCACGCTGCCACTCTCATCCACATCGCCAACCAATGCGACGGCTGACTCATCGAGCAGCGACTGCAGCTCTGCATCCGACAAATTGGCAGCCTGGTCCCTCACCCGCTGGTAAATGGCTTCCGTGACCGCGGACACCGTAAACTCACTTTCCTCGAGTCGGCTACCTTTGACAATCGCATTGACGCTACCGGTTACGGGCGTCATGTCGATGACGAAGTTGCGATCACTGTCATAATCCATACCACCCGAAATGGTCAGCACATACCAGGTGTTGTCATCTACATCCAAATCAGCAAACTGATTAATACCCAGCACAGACAATCGCACGAAATCGTTGAAGCCGTCCCAGGATTCCTGGGTATAAAGGGCAATAGCTGCCGCCTCATCACTGGTGGGCACTGGGTTTTCCAGCACCAGAGCCCCAGACTGCAGTTCAGTCACGCTCACCAGCCCACCGCCGACAGGGCCGTTAACTTGCGCCTGCTCACAGGCCGTCACCAGCGCCATCGCCAATCCGGCCAGACAAATCTTCTTCAGCATTGTTTCACTCCAGTTGTGACATGACTTTGACCGCAATCCATCCCCAGGGTTTCGCGGTCAAGAGAGGAAGTCCAGGTATTCTCCCGTATTGATCGGAAACAGCAAGCTATTCTCATGGCTAGCAATACCCGCCACCTCTCGCATTGTACGCTGTACATCACCCGGGTAGATGTGTCGTCCGTTGTAATCCTGTGCAAAGTGATACTCATCGGTGGCACCAACAACACGATTGCCCCAGCTCGGATTCTTCTGCATGAAGATGGCCGAACCGATGGGCCAGTGATCTTTGCCATTAGCACTGTTGTAACGCGGGGTGCGGCCAAAATCTGAGGCTAAAAATACCGTGAGCCGATCGGCCAGTCCCAGCTCTTCTGCATACTCCCATAAGTAGTCAATAGCCTCGGTAAGATGTTGCAGCAGCGGCTCGTGTTCTGCATCGTGATCTGAATGGGTATCAAATCCGGAAACATGCAGGTCGGCGGCCATACTCACCCCCGCCTGGAAGCCAAGCAGCGCGACCTGTGCCTGTCGCAGCAGTGTGGAACGACTGCCCTGCAACACCTCAACGGCCGGTTGCAGATCATCGCTGCCGGGCAGCAGGTTGGCAAAATCGCTTAGCTGCTCACGGCTCACACGCGCCTGATAAAAAGTTTCCAGGTTGTAACGCTGGCGCGGCGTCAGGTTATCGCGTTGTAGCAAGGTCTGAATCTGCTGCAGTTGGTAGGCTTTAACGCGCTCCAGGTCAGATGCATTGCGATAAGCGTTAGAGGAGTTCCAGGCCGTGGTATTACCGTTAATCAGATCACGCAGCCCTTCCGGGTTGCTCAGGCTGGTATAGCGCATCAGGCTGGCGGTCTCCTGATAACCGCCGCCACTGACAAAACCCATCGGTAGATCAGACCCGTAAATGCTGGCAGCCAGCGCGGTTAGCGTTGGGTAACCCTCGGACAAGCGCCCACTCCAGTTGTGGGTGACGCCGGCACTATGGGAATTGGTTTGCGCATCGACCCCATTAATCACCAGCATATGCTTGTAGTACTTCTCGAAGAATGCCTCATTAGCCGCAAAAGGCGCATAAGCTATATTTCCGGCTTGCTGGATATCAGCCGAATTGGCCCAGTGATTAATGTCCTCTTCTCCAGCCACGTTAGTCTTGGGATCACAGAAGCTGGTCACATCCCAACCGCCCGCCACCTGCAGGCAGATAAACAAAGGACCATCGTAGCCCTCGTCTGCCGCAAAGCTGCGAAATGACAGCGGTAGACTGGCACCAATAGCACCCCAGGTCGCTAACTTGAAAATATCTCTGCGTTTCACGTCGCAAGCCTCCCTCTACTCGTAGACATACCGAAAATCGGTCATGTAGTAGATGAGAATGGATATCCAGGTATTGAGCACGTGATTGGGATCACGCGTATCCAGTTGACTGGTGTCGAAGAACTGGAACGGGCAGCTTTCTTCATCACTGCCGTTGAGGCGCGTTGGATAGCCCTCACTAATGCGTTCTGCTCGGGTTTCTGTGTATAGCGCCAGCAATTGATCCAGCTCAGCGTCATCCGTATCCAACTCCTCTCCAAAGAAGCGCTCGTGCATGTACTGAAACTGCTCGCGCAACGCGCTTTCGGCATTGCCCTCGTGCTGACTGCGTTCCACCTTTGTAAAAATGTTGCGGCTGCCCTGCGGCAGGTTGAATTCGATAGCGACCAGCACGCAACCCATTTGCAACGGCTGTGCCTCAACCACGGTCGACATCAGGGCCGTCATCTCCGTGGCCCTGCGCGTTACGCCATCCGAATCGATTCCCCCATAAAACAGTCGGTAGGTGTCGGTGAGCTGGGAAGAGGCCACCCCCATACTCTCACGTTCATACCAGCGATACCCGGTGATCGCTTCGGTCTTGCGATCAAGCTGTTCCGGCGTCAGTAACTTGCCGGTTCCGACCTGCCGCAACGCTGCATTCTCGCCTGCGCTACTGCTGTCTAATCTGAACCAGGGGGACATCAGCATCTCGACCAGAAGATCCTTCAGGTTGAAAGCGGCACCGCCGTCAAAACCATTGGCAAAGCCCTGCCCCCACTCCTCTATCGCCGCCGACTGGGCCTGAAACAACGCCAATTGCTCGGCATAATCCACATCCGCCGGATCGCTTGGCGCAATCACCGCCTCTTCGCCCATCAGCGCTGGCCACCAAAACTTCACGGCACCCGTAGAGAATCGATAATCCTCGCTAATCGCCAATGCCAGCGATTGAATGGTGTTGTCCTGGTTATAGAACTGCGCACCGTCAAAGCCGGGATCGCGCATGTCGTTGTACCAGGTGTCGCCCGGGGCGTAGGGTTCCTCCAGGTCACGGTCCCGCTTGTATAACTCGGGCAGTGAGTCCATCCCCAGATACTGGTCCTTGTAAAAGCCGTCGTCGCCGTAGTTCTGATAGGCACCCGCCACCGGGTCCATGATTTCATGGCACACCGTACAGTTAGGATTCTTCAGCGTTGGATTATCGGTATCGGCGAGGGCTTCAGGGTCTGTTGTACGCGGCGCCGATCGTTCAATATCGAAGCCAAGAAAGTGGTACCAGGTCCAACGCGATCGAGCGCGATTGCGATCGGTCGCCGTTGACGGATAGCGCGACAACCAGCCCAAGGTGTTCAGCACGCCGGCATGCGGATAGACCGTCGGTAATCCACCGCTCACGTAGGCACCGAAGTCATCCGCATTCTCATAAACAGTAGACTGATCGATCCGCGTATAGCCCTCGGTCACTGCCATCTGCCATTGGTCGATATTGCTGTCATCCGCAAAGTCGACGTCGCTGCGATAGGCCACCGCCAATTGCGGGTTAACCATGGTGTAATCCGCAGTGAGAATTTCGGTATAGGGCAGCTCGTTCTCGATAACATGAGCAATGAGCTCTAGCGGCTCTCGGGCCAGTCCATGAGAAATTCCTCGTATCCACTGATAAATCAGCTCCTCATCACCGCTTGCAGCAACATCTGCCGCCAGATTGGTCAGGTCCGGATAAAAGGGCTGAAAGAAGATCTCAAAGGGCACATCTTCGATCCACTTATCCGTCAACAAGCGATCATTGGCACTCTCGATCAGAAAGTCATGGAAGCCCTCACCCTGCATGAGATAGCGCAGCTGAAACCGCAGCGCGTCGTCGCCACCACTGCGAACGCTGGCCAACGCGTCCTCCGAGGGCAGCACTCCCGCCAGCAATAATGACGCACGCCGCAGAGTCGCTTCCGGGCTGGCCAGCACAGCATTAGCGAACAGGTCTTCGGCAAGTTCACCGGCCTGATTAATACCATCCAACAAATTGAGGTAGGTCTCGAACGCGAGATATTCCTCGCTGTCAGCGGTCAATTGAACGCCACCTTGATGAGCAATGCCTTGAGCCCGATCCAGTATCGTTTGCACCCCCTGAGATTCGACCAGGCTGGCATACATAGCGCCGTTAATCTGTAGGTGATCAACGGCACTATCATCGACCAGCACATGTTCAGATTGGCCAGCAATGCCGTCGGCAACATGGCAGCTAATACAACTGGCCTGGGCGACGTCCGGTGATACCGCCTCTCTAAACCAGGCGTCGGCAGCCACGGCAGGAACCGCCAGCGTGGTCATTTCTCGTGCGATATCCAAGCGCTCGGAATCGCTGGCACCGCTGGCGATTGCTTCTTCCATGTCGTCCAGGGCCGCCAACGACCCTTTAAAGAAGCTAGTGCTGAAATAGAGCGGATTCCAGCTAACCAAATCGCGGTAATCCAACTCCCCCAATTTAGGCTGATAGATATCCTGCACCAGGCTCTGAGCCAGTTCATCCAGCGCCGCTGCCAGCTCCAGGTCAGTCATCATCGGATAGTGTTCGCGGACCCACTGCCACGCGGTCTCGGAAAGCGCTCCGACGGTGAAAGCGCCAGTCAATAGTTGCTCGCCCTTCATCAACGCGCGAATGGGTCCGCTCACCGCTGTGGGAGTTTCATCCGGCACCAGATCGCCATTGCTGTCGATGTCGAAACCACCCGACACGCTAACCAGATACCAGCGATCAGCCTGCAGCGGCATTTCCAGTGTAGGAATAATGCCCAGTACGCCGAGCACGGTGAAATCGCTAAAGTCGTCAAAATTCTCCCAGCGTGCCTGGGCGGCGGCGAGATCGTCGGTAAGCTCCCCGCTGGCGGCCAGTTCACCACTACGCAAATCGGTAATGGTGACTTCTGCGCCTGTCACGGGTCCTTGCAGCACCGCCTGTTCGCAGCCACTGAGGCCCGCGAGCAGCACCATCGCAAGGAAATACTGTTTCATATGACATCCTCCGGAATGCACCGGGAGTACCCCATTTTAGGGCTATAACGCCTGGGAACGATGTTTAGAGTACAGACAGGCATGAAATTTGTGCATAAACTGAGACCTGCATCACACGAAACAGTGCAGGGAGCACCATGAGCGACGCTGACCAACGTCCAGACTTGTCTCAGATCCTGTCATCGGATCTGCGCGCCTTCGTCGACGATATTCTTCACCAGGAAGGCGGCATAGATCACTTCCGCACATTGCTGTCCGAAGAGCAGCTAAGCACGCTGGAAAGCCGGCGCAAATTGGATCTTGTCACCCGCGCTGGCGTGTCGTTTACATGGGAGCGGGACATATCCAATATTTTGGAGATCACGCTCAACACGGCCCGCAACCTTACCAATGCGGACGGCGGCACTATCTATATGCTCGATGAGGTATTTGCCGACAATCCCATCGACCCGGGCGAGATCGCCAGTCGTACGCTGAAGTTTGTGGCGCTGCAAAACGAAACCATGAACACCAACCTTAAGGGCGAAGACATCACCATGATGCCGCCGGTACCTCTCGAGGTCGACGGCGAGTTGAATCTGGCAAATGTTTCCGCTTACTGCGCCAATACCCGCGAGATGCTCAACTTTGCCGATGTCTATGACGCCGAAGGCTTCGACTTCAGTGGCACGCGCAGCTATGACGAGGCCAATGGATATCGCTCCCAGTCGATGTTGGTGATTCCGCTGGAAGACCACGAGAACAGCATCATCGGCGTCTTGCAGCTCATTAACCGGCGCCTGGATGGTGAACAGATCATTCCTTTCAGCGATGAAGATATCGAGCTAGTGCAGTCGGTCTCCTTCCCCGCCGCAGCGTCGATTACCACACAGCGGCTGATCGATGAGCAGGTTACCCTGTTTAATGCCTTCGTCACCGTGCTGGCGGAAGGTTTGGGTGAGAAATCGCCACACACCTATAACCACATTCGCCGAGTGGCCGCTCTAGGCGAACTCATGTCCGAATCGCTGACCAATTGGGATCAGGGGCTGTACGCTGATTACGGCTTCGACGAAGACCAGATGGCGGAGATGCGCCTGGCCGGCTGGTTGCACGACATCGGCAAGATGACGACACCTGAGCACATCGTGTCAAAGCAGGTAAAACTGCAGTTCGTTATGGATCGCTTCGAAATGATCGTCGAGCGCTTCAACTCCAAGATGAAGGACTACAAAATTGCCATGCTGGAGCAACAGCTTGAGGCATTAAAGTCTGGTGCCAAACCTGAAGCGCTAGCAGCGTTCGAAGACGAATGCCGGGAAAAACTGAACAACTCGCCAACAAGCTTGAGCAGTTGTTCCCCATGAATCGCGGCGGTGAACGTCTCGCCGACGAAACAGTAGCCCATATCGAGGACATCGCGTCGATACCCGTAGAGCGCGAATACGCGACCGAAGTCATCGTCGATCATGGTCTACCGCTGGTAAAAGGCATCAAGCGCAGCCGCGACCAGGGCACCCTGATTGATGGCTGGGAGAAAGACAATCTGCTGATTCAACGCGGCACGCTAAACGATGAAGAGCGCGACGCCATCACCAATCACGCCGAGCGCTCATGGCGCTGGCTCATGGCTCTGCCCTTCCCGCGCAAGCAAAAACGTCTCGCCCTTTACGCCGGCGCGCACCACGAGCATCTGAATGGCACCGGATATCCCAATGGTATCGACGGGCACCAGATGCCCATGCAGTCACGTATTCTCGCGATTGCGGATATCTACGAAGCACTGGTAGCCAATGACCGTCCTTACAAGGAACCCATGAAATTATCACTGGCCCTGAGCATTCTTGGGGGCATGGTGAAACGCGGCAACCTCGACGGCGAGTTGATGAAGATTTTTCTGCAGTCGGGCGACTACCTGAAGTATGCGGAGGAGCATCTGGATCCTGCACAGATCGATGAGGTGGATATCGACGCCTGGCTAGCGGAGTACTACCTGGAACCGGTGCCGCCCGACAGGTAGACGTCACAGCAAATAGTTGCTAGCTTAACGCCAGACCTGAATTCAGCGTCAACATTATAAATATAAGACTCGAGGTAGAAGTTATGGCAGTTCGCAAAACCGCACCCTTTGTCGTTACCCTCCTGGCCGGAGCCATTCAATCGCAAGTCGCGCTCGCCCAGGGCGGATTTCTCGAAGAGATTATCGTTACCGCCGAAAAGCGGGAAACCACATTGCAGGACACAGCCATTGCCGTGAGTGCGTTCTCGCAGGACGAGCTGGAGCGCGGACTCATCAACAACAATATGGACATCCAGATGGCTGTCCCCAATATGCTGATGAGTAAAGGCTTCTTCACCACTGCGACGGTTAGCATTCGTGGTATCGGTAACCTCGCGGTGGGTTCCGCCGCAGACGCCGGCACCGGGGTCCACCTCAACGGTGTCTATCTGAATGCGTCGCGCTTATTCGAGACCGAATATTTTGATACCGAGCGGGTCGAAGTACTGCGTGGCCCACAGGGCACACTGTACGGCCGCAACACGACCGCTGGCGTGATCAATGTGATCACCAAGAAAGCCGAGGAAGAATTCGGCGGCTTCATCGACGCGAGCTACGGTGATTACGACTATATCCGCACGCGTGGCGCGCTGAACATTCCGCTGACCGATGATCTCTGGCAACGCTTCTCGGTCTTCTACACCTCTCGCGACGGCTATGTAGATAACATCCATAACGGCGACGAGATCGATGATCGCGATATGTATGCGGTCCGCTCTTCCACCTCCTGGATTATTAGTGACAACACCGATGCGCACCTCACCATCCAGTATTTTGATGAGGACAGTAACCGGATGCGCGGCTCGCAAAGCTACTGCGCCACCGATGATGCGGGCGTGCTGGGTTGTCTCCCCAATCGCGGACAACCCATCGATGGTTCAGCGAATACCGCGGGCACCGTGGGTGGCTTTCTAACCAGCACGGTTTCGGCAATCACGGGCCTACCCTTCCCGGAAAATGACGCCGAAGGATCATTGAAGACGCGCGATTTGCGGGAAGTGAATTTCGACTTCACGCCCCAGTATGAGACAGACGAAACCATTGTCAGCCTGGAAATCAACCACAGCACCGACAATTACTCGTTCCACTCCCTCACCGGCTACCACGAGGCATCGTTGGATGCGCGTAATGACTACGACTTTAACGTCAACATCCAGGAATGGCCGCTCGAGACCACCTATCAGCGTGGCCCGGACGGCCCCTCAACGGTTAACTACCTGCAACAGAACGACCGCTCTACCAGCGAGCCGGAACAGTTCAGCCAGGAGTTTCGGATCAACTCCGATTATGACGGCGACTTTAACTTCATGGCTGGCGCGTTCTATCTCGATTACGAGAGCGAAGTACATTTCTATGTCTACTCCTCCGCGCTGTCACTTTATGGTGAGACCCTGGGTATTCCGGAAGACCAGTGGGTGTTCGATAACGACACGCGCAAGTATGAGCTGGAGACCTGGGCGCTGTTTGGCGAGGCTTACTACGACATCAGCGACGACATGGAGCTGACCGTCGGCCTGCGCTATACCGACAAAATAAGGATTCTCAGCAGCGCTCTATCTACCTCGCGTTCCTCGCGGACCCTAGCGGACCCAATGGTGGCTACGATAATTTCGAGTCCGACTCTGATGAGTTCACCGGCAAGGTTAACCTGAACTACCACTGGGACGAGGACATCATGCTTTACGGCACCGTGTCCCGCAGCTACAAGGGTGGCGGCTTTAACCCGATCGACCAGAGCGCTGTAGACAATGGCCTGCCGCCGGATTTCGAACCTGAGTTCATCAACTCCATCGAAGTGGGCGCCAAGACACGTCTGCTAGACAACACACTGCAGGCGAACGTTACGGCCTTCTACTACGACTACGAAGACCTGCAGGTCTCGAAGATCTCGCAACAGACGGCGATTAACGAGAATACCGACGCAGACGTCATGGGCTTTGAGGGTGAATTTATCTGGGCACCCAGTGAAAACTGGAGCTTCCTGTGGAATATCTCATGGCTAGACACGGAACTTGGCAGTCTTGAGACCTTCGATACCGCAGACCCCGGCCAAACCGGCACTAGCGAAGGCATTGTTTCTCTGGGTAACGACAACCTCGTATTGGCCTGTGGATGCTCGGGTATCGAGATCGATATTGAAGATGGGGAATTACCCAACGCGCCCGAGTTTACATCCTACCTGGCGGCAACCTATACCATGCCTCTCAACAATGGCATGCGTTTGGATTTCTCAACCAGCTACTACTGGCAGGATGAGTTTTACACCCGCGTCTACAACACGGCTGACGACAAGCTGGACAGCTGGGATGTCTGGAACGCTTCCGTGGTGCTGACCTCAGCGGATGAAGACTGGTACGTGGAGGCCTGGGGCCGCAACCTCGGTGACGAGGACCATTGGACCGGTCAGTATCTGCAGGATGCTGCCGTGGGTCTGTACCGCAACATCCAGTTGTTAGAGCCGCGCACCTACGGGCTGACGGCGGGTTATCGCTTCTAAGCGAAACTATCCTGCCAAAACAAAAAAGGGGCCCTGCGGCCCCTTTTTTATTGCTTCGAGAAAATTATCCATCGCGCGTGAAAACGCTCACGCCACCGATAATCGTCTCATCTACCTGCAGGTCTCGAACATCGGGCTCGGTCAGCGGGTCACCATTAAGGATAATCATGTCCGCCAACTTCCCCGACTCCAGTGAGCCGATGCGGTCTTCCTGAAATACCTGCCATGCCGCATCAATGGTCATCGCGCGAATCGCATTCATCGGGCTCACCCGCTGCTCCTCGCCAATCACGTTACCGCCCGTTGAAATGCGATTGACGGTGCTCCAGAGCAATTGCATCGGATCCATCGGTACTACCGGTGTGTCCAGATGCACGCTGTAGCGCAGCCCAATGTTTTCTGATGACTTCGCGGGGCTCATACGGAACGCGCGCTCCGGACCCATGAAAATGTCGCGATGCCGGTCGCCCCAATAGTAGGTATGGGCTGAAAAGAAGCTCGGCGTCACCCCCAACTCCTTCATCTTCAGCAACTGATCTTCGCGAGCCATTTGCGAGTGAATTATGATCAGGCGCGGATCTTCTACCGGGTTCTCCGCCTGCGCCAACTCAAAGGCGTAAAGAATATCGTCGATGGCCGCATCGCCATTGCCGTGGATTGCCATCTGGTGTCCTGCGCGATGAAAATCGCCAACGATCTTTACCAGATCTTCCCTTGGCATCATCGGATAACCGCGGTACTCGACGTCTCCCTTAAACGGCACGTGATAAGGCTCACTCAGATAACCGGTGTAGCCCTGAATACTGCCGTCGGCGACAATTTTGACGGCCGGAAATGCGGCGCGATCACTGCTGGCGGCGGCCATGTCGAAGTCGCCGCTGAGCACCTGTTCCCCCAGCATGTGATGAAACGGAAACAGCACCAGCCGGGGCTTCACAATGCCGTAGGTAGCCATCTGCGCCAGCGCCGGGCCCATGCCCGCATCCACACCGCCACTCTGCGCCGTGGTGACGCCAATAGAGACGTACTCCGCGCTGGCAGAAAGCGTCATCTTAATCCCATCAAGCGCGGAGAAATCCATGAATTTCTCCGCTACCGACATATGCGCGGTCTCTTCTAAAAGACCTGCCGGCGTGCGCCCATCCGCTTCGCGAGCGATAACCCCACCAACCGGGTCTACAGATTCGTCATGAATCCCCAGTGCTTCCAGCGCGCGTGTATTCGCTACACCCATGTGCCCCGAGACGTGAACGATATAGACCGGCTTCTCAGTGCTGACCGCATCCAGGTCATGGCGAGTCGGATGACGATGCTCCTCGATCAGCGTGTCATCATAGCTATAACCGATAATCCACTCCGCACCGGGTTTGTCCTCGGCCTGCTGACGCAACGCCGCCTGAATCTCAGCAATGCTGGTGATGGTGCCGATAGGCGGGCTATTGAGATCTGCGAAGAGGGTGTAGAGACCAGAGCCTGGGAAATGGCCGTGCGCGTCGACCACGCCAGGCATGAGCGTTCTGCCATTGAGATCGGTAACGATGGTGTTCTCATCGGCATCGATCATCACTTCGTCGGTCGTACCCAGGCGTTGTATGTAGGCGCCGCGAACGGACACCGCCTCAAAGATCCGATTACCCGCATCCATGGACAGCACCTGACCGTTCACGAATACCCGGTGCTCAGGGGGTTTTTCTGGCGTCAGGAACCACCAGCCCAGCAGGCCAATGCCAACCAGGCTGACCAGTAGCCCCTTCAGCACCGTCTTCAAGCTGCGGTACCCATGAGCAGATTAGCGAGCTCAGCCCGATGCCAAACCGCATCACCCCAGAGCGCCTGGTTGTGCATTTGACGCTTGAAATACATATGCAGGAAGCATTCCCAGGTAAAGCCGATACCACCGTGAAACTGCACCGAGCGGCTGGAGGCAAACGCGGCCATATCCGACGCTGAGGCCTTAGCCATATGCGCATACTGCCGTGCCAGCTCCGGTTCGCTATCGATAGCGCAGGCAGCGTTGTAGACAAGTGACTTGGTTTGATCGATCTCGATCATCACGTTCACCAGGGGGTGCTTCACGGCCTGAAAGAAACCCAACTCCCGCTCAAACTGTTTGCGGGTCTTGGCGTATTCCACAGTAGTCTGCAATTGCCACTCACCAGCGCCAACCATGTCTGCTGCCACCATCGTCCAGATTGCCGGCATCGCTTGCTGCAGCGCGGCCTCGGCATCGGCACTGACTTCGACGGCGTCTACGTTTTCAAAACTGACGCGACCCTGGTCACGAGTCAGATCGATAATGGCATCTGCTGCCACACTGACGCCGGTTGCATCAGCGGCAACCCAGTAGAGTGAGCCCGCGGCCCGCACCAGAAAGTACCCGACCTTTTGCGGCTCCTGCACAAAATAAGCGGTACCGTTGAGTTTACCGTCGCTGGCGGTGACTTCACTGGTCTCACTACCATCACTGCCGTGCAGCGCCAGGCTGGCAGACGCGCCGCCGACAATAGATTCCAAAGCCTCGTTCGCGGCAGAACTATTACACGCAGCCAATGCATAGGTGGCATTGATGGTAGCCAATAGTGGCGATGGAAAGGCTGCCCTCCCAGCCTCCTCACACAGGGATGCGACTGCGACGGCACTCATCCCCATACCGCCTGCGCTTTCCGGCACCGCCAGCATGGTCCAGCCCAGTTCTACCATTTGTTGCCACAATTCAGGCTTCCACGCCGCATCCAGCGCTTTGTGCGGATCTGAATCCGCGGCGACCAGCGCGTGTAGCTGATCGACAGGCAGGTTATCTGCGAAAAAGCGTGCAGCGGAATCCCGCAGCATGGTTTCCTCTTCGCCAAAGCCAAAGTTCTGTGGTTGTGTCATCTCTACTCTCCTTACTCTGGCTTACTTCGACTTAGGCAGGCCGAGCACGCGCTCGCCCAGAATATTGCGCTGCACCTCGTTGGCACCGGCGGCGATGGTGAACCCGAACGAGTTCATATAAGCCATTGGCCAGCGCCCGCTCGCCGGCGCATTGGGATCGGCGATATAGAGTGATCCGGCAGGGCCCTCTATGTCTGTTGCCAGCTGCGCCAAGTCCTGCATTTGTTCACTTTGTACCAGCTTGTGCTGCAGCGGTATTCGCATGGGATTATCGGTCAGCTCGGCGACACGCGTACGCCGCTTGCTCTGGCGGAAGCCCTCCTCCCGAATAATCTGTTGCATGATGCGATCTCGGATCACAGGGTCGTCGGCGGCCGTCTTGCCATTGCGGGCAGAGTTCTTAGCCAGATCAATCAGTGCATAGCCCCCTATGGGGCCCTGATCCTCGCCTTCGCGTTGCTGCACGCGACCACCGGACGACGGTGTTACCAACTCACCTGCTCCCCGCTCGTGCGCCAGCGTGGTCATGGCTACCTGCCAACCCTTGCCGACTTCATCGAGGCGATAGCTATCATCAACTTCCAGATTGTCGAAAATCACTTCATTAAAGCCGGTTTCACCGGTCATTTTGATGAGGGGACGAACTGTGACGCCGTTACCCAGCGCCGCGCGAATAGGCACGACGAAATAAGAAAGACCGTCATACTTGTGGTCTTTAGAGGTACGCAGCAGGAGGATCATCCATTCCGCAAAATGCGCCAGGCTGGTCCAGACCTTGTGGCCGTTGATGATCCACTTGTCACCCTGTTTCTCCGCAAAGGTTTGCACGCTGGCAAGGTCAGAGCCGGCGCCCGGCTCACTAAAGCCCTGGCACCAGATTTCCTCACCGGAAAACAGTTTGGGTAGCAGTTCCTGCTTCTTTTCTTCCAGGGCGTGATAGAACACGGTGGGCGCTGCCATACCAAGACCAATCACGTTAGGCAAAAATGGCGTCTTGGCGGCGATCATTTCTGAGTTGGCAATACGCTGGCAATCGCTACGACCACCACCGCCTACCTCGGTCGGGTAGTCACAACCAATGAGACCGGCATCGTAGGCCGACTTCTGCCAGGCCTGCAGGTAGTCCAACTGGTCTGTGGTCATGATTTCAAGTGGTGACAGCGGCAAGCGCACGTCGGTATCGGGGGGATTGTTATCGCGCAGCCAGTCGCGACAGTACTGGCGAAACTCCGCCTGCTCGGGCGTATCTTTGCGTTGATTTTCTGACATCTAACCGGCTCCTGGTGATTCAAACACAAATCGGGACAGCCGGAGATTCTATAAAGGTTTACTCGACTTTGATACCCGCTTCACGAGTGGCGAATTCGAGGTATAGCTTAAGAGCACATGCGCCTTCACGTAGGGCCACCTCTGGGCCGAGGCGCTCATCCTCCAGCGCCGTCTGGATTGCAGTAAAGCCAATATCCACTGCTACTCTTGCACGCATGCGCGTCGCCTCCGAGAATTCAACGCCATACTGCTCCGCCCAAATTTGGCCAAACAAATCTGCCAAACCCCAGTGGCTCTCCAGCCGGACTTCCTGGAGCGGTGCGAGCGCCATCATGCCGTGCATGGCCTGCAAACCGCCGGTCACTGCGAGCGTCACATCATAGGAGGCCTTGAGCATCTCATAGAGCGAATTGATCATCGATTCCGGGGGCTTATCGGCAACGTAGTCTGCGTGCCATTGCACAAAGGCTTCGTTCTGCACATCCATGACCCGGGCGCCGAACGCGTTCAGCACGGAGTACTTGTTGGGGAAATAACGATACAGCGCTGGGACAGTCACCCCAGCCCGCTCGGCAATGAGATTGGTCGAAATGCGCTCCAGACCAACTTCAACCAGCAATTCACCGGTGGCGGCCATTATCGCTTCATAGGTCTTGATCGCCCTGGCCTGCCTGGGCTTGTTTTTTTCGAGCAATTCGACCTGAGGTTGTTGTTTCTGTTCCATGTCCATGAGTTTAGAGCCTTAAACTCCGTTTCACTCGCCCCTGCGTTAAACTAAGAAAACATTACTCATTATTGTGAGGTGGCCCACATGTTGTGCCCATCATACCGGATTCTGCTGCTCCTGCTCACCCTGTTTCCATTGACTGGCGCAGCATTTGAGCGCACCGAACAGCGTGAGCCCTGCGATCACTATACCGACACCAAGATGCCGCTGTTCGGTGATCTACACGTGCACACCAGCTATTCCTTCGACTCCTTCGTCTCCAGCCAGCGCAATGACCCGTGGGCGGCTTACCGCTATGCGAAAGGTGAGGCTATATTTCTGTCCGACGAAAACGCCGAGCAGACGCTGCGCGCACAAATTGAGCGGCCGCTGGATTTCACCGGACTGACGGACCATTCCGAGTTCCTGGGGCCTATCAACATCTGCACCCAGGACAGTGGCAAGCTGGGTTACTGGTTCCCCTATTGCGTAATGACGCGCAGTGAATTCTTCATTGTGCAGCTACTGGCGGCGGACTATTGGGCCGGCGTCGGTGTTGTCGGCGACAGCAATGACAAGAGCGAATCCTTCGCCTGTACGCTGTCGGACTGCAACGCCGCTCACCGTGAAACCTGGGGCAAGATTCAGCAGGCGGCCGAGGATCACTACGACCGCTCCAGCGATTGCAGTTTCACCACATTTATCGGCTACGAATACACCGACGCGCCCAACTTCAAGAACCTGCACCGCAATGTCATCTTTCGCAATGAACACGTTACCGACACGGCAATCTCTACCTACGACACAGGTACCATGAACTACCCCGAACTGTGGCGTCGCCTGCGTCAGGAGTGTATCGAGTCGGGTACGGGCTGTGACGTCATGTCCATTCCCCACAACCCTAATCTCAGCGGCGGACTGATGTTCCCCGACCCGGTCAATCAGCAGCAGGCCGATGATCGCCTGTTCTTCGAACCCCTGGTTGAACTCGTGCAACACAAAGCGGCTTCGGAATGTCGATTCGACAGACTGGAAGGTCGTGGCGTTGACACCGAAGACGAGCTCTGTGATTTCGAACAGGTCGTCGCCGATAACCTATCGATGCTCGGAACCGTTTTCGGCGAGGTCCAGACCGAGTCTGCCGCGCCGGTACCCATCGATGAATTCGGCCGCCGCAACATGGTCCGCAATGCGTTGAAAGATGGCCTTGCTCTGGGCCGCGAAACCGGCACCAATCCATTTCAGATGGGCTTCATCGGCAGTACAGACACCCACTCTGCGACCCCCGGCGGTGCCGAAGAATTTAACTACGCCGGCCACCTCGGACGACGCGACGCGGGCTATCGCAACGTGCAGGACCACTTCTTTGACAACCCCGGCGGACTGGCCGTGGTTTGGGCGGAGGAAAACTCACGCGACGCAATCTTCGAAGGCATGCGCAACCGAGAAACCTACGCCACCAGTGGCACGCGACCGGTGGTACGCTTCTTCGCGGGAGAAGAACTGCCTGCCGACCTGTGCGAAGCCGAGAACATGGTGGAGACCGCCTATGCCCAAGGCGTTCCGATGGGTGGCAAGCTGGATCCAGCCTCCGAGGGTAGCGCTCCCCGCTTCCTGGTTTCGGCGATGAAAGATCCCGGCACCGAGCGCAACCCTGGCATTGACCTGCAGCGAGTGCAGATCATCAAGGGCTGGCTGGACGCAGAAGGCAAGACCCATGAAAAGGTATTCGACGTCGCCGGCAATCCGAATAATGGCGCAGGCGTTAACCCACAAACCTGTGCACCTACGGGTAGTGGTGCCAAGAACCTGTGCGCGGTTTGGGAAGATCCTGGCTTCGACGCCAGTGAAGATGCTTTTTACTATGTGCGTGTGATCGAGAACCCCAGTTGTCGCTGGAGCACACTCCAGTGTCAGGCCGCTGGCGTGAATCCATTCGCTGAAAACTGCGAGGCACAGGCCAACGCAGCAACCGAAGCGCTGCAGGACGAAGGTGCTATTGGCGATGTTTATGGGCGCTGCTGTCTGGACGCGAGCGAGCAACCCTTTTATTCTCCGGTGATTCAGGAACGCGCCTGGACCTCACCGATCTGGTACCAGGGGCAATAGACAAGACAGGGAGTTCCCTTGGCCACTCGCCGCACCGAGTATCGCTTTCACGGGGTGAAGATGCTGACTGCCTCTCACCCCGATATCCGCCGCATCAAACGCACCGACGCCCAACCTTCCATACATGGCAACAAGTTATGGAAGTCGAGCTTCTTGCTAATCGACTACCTTAAGAAAAATCCCCCCGAACACTGCCGCACGGTCATGGATGCCGGCTGCGGCTGGGGCACCTCAGGCATTTTTTGCGCCAAAGCTTTTAACGCTGACGTCACCTCGGTGGATGCCGATGCCGATGTGTTTCCCTACCTAAGGGCCAATGCCGCCGCCAATGGCGTCGACGTCACGACACTACAATCGCGCTTCGAAAAGATCAGCACTCGTCAGTTGGAGTCGATCGACCTACTCATCGCCGCCGATATCTGCTTCTGGGACGAGTTGGTTAATCCCGTGTTCAACCTGGTTAACCGGGCGGTTAAGGCGGGCGTGAAGAAGGTCGTGATCGCCGACCCCGAACGCTCCACGTTTTTCGAGATGGCGCAGCGCTGCGAAGATAAATTCTGCGCCGATATTATCGAATGGCGAACTCGGCGACCGATCCCCGCCCGGGGTTCATTGATGGTTCTCGAAAACGCCTGAGTATTTTGGCGAACCCCCATTCCACGCTCTATGCAGTGATGTTGGTCTGCCTGCTGGGAACAGCGGGCATCGCACTGCCCTACCCTGTGTTGTCACCCTTTTTTCTCGACCCGGAGACGGACAACGCACTTATCGGCTTCATGGGTTTACCGCCAAAGCTTCTATTGGGGGGCTTGCTGGCGCTATACCCTCTGGGCTTGTTGATAGGCAGCTCGTTCATCGGCGCCCTCTCTGACATTTATGGCCGCAAGCAGGTCCTCATCATTTCGCTGCTGGCCGCGGCGGCGGGCTATGGCTTAACCGGCTACGCGATCCTGGCAGAGAGCTATCCCCTGTTCGCACTCGCCAGATTATTGACCGGTCTGCGCGAAGGCAACATCGCCATTTCGCGAGCTATTGCGCTGGAACTGCATCCTGCGATCGACAGGACTCGAGCGATCTCACTGTTGTACGCCACCAACTACGCGGGCTGGCTGATAGGCCCGCTGGCGGGCGGTTATCTGGCGCCACTGGGTGTGGGCAATGTGTTTTTTATCACTGGCGCGGTCACGCTGCTCGCAACACTACTGGTGCAGGTAGCCATTATTCGCCAGCCCCCAGCCGCCGCTACGGGCCGCAGTGTCTGGCAAGAGATGCACCATAGCAACTCCATCGGTTTACTGCGGCTGCAGGACATTCGCCCCTTAATCATCTACCACCTCATGTTCACGCTGGGGCTCAATGCGTTCTACGAGTTTTATCCGCTCTGGCTGGTGGAACGCTTTAGCTTCGACAGTATTGAAATTGGCTGGGCCACGGTGGTGATCACCGTCGCGATGATCATCAGCAGTATTTATGCCGTCACGCCGATGCAGGAGCGTTTTGGTGCGCTGGTGACGGTTCAGCACTTCAGCTTGCTGTTGGGGGCACTGTTTCTGTTGTTACCGTGGAGCGGCCCGGTCACGTTATATCTGGGTTTCCTCACCATTGGCGCGACCATTGCGGTCGCCAATGGCGTTTTCCCGGTGTACATGGCAAACCGCTTCGAGGAGCACGGCCTGGGCCACGTACAAGGCCTGCTGACGACAAACTTCTGCGCCGCTAACGTCATCGCAGCTCTGGTAGGTAGCGTCATCGCGCTGCTGGGAACAGGCTGGTCGATCGCCACGGGAGGCCTGCTGTGCATCGCCGCGTCCGCGTGGCTTAGAAACCGGTGATGTAGGTTCGCTGCACGTTGTCTGTCGCCACCATCTCACCCGCTTCCAATCTGGGCCGAAAGCGCGCGGCACGCAGTTTGCGCAACAGTCGATAGCGAGGCCCCTCTTCTTCACCCATCACGGAAGCTTCAGCCTTTTCGACTTTTCCGCGTTTTGACACCCGAAAGTTCGCCAGAATTTTGACCGGGTCCTCATCCAAATCCGCTGCCGGCAGTCCGGAGTACAACACCTCACCTACCGGCAGCTCCAGCGGACGCCCGAAATACTGCTGCCGCTGTTGCTGACTGCCGAGCACGTTCCAGGCCTCCCGATAGGCGTCACCGGCAGCGCTGTACTTGCCGTACCATAGGTGCCAGTCGGCAAGCCGGGTCCAGCTAGCGGCCAGATCGGCAGCTTCGGTTTGAACCGTTATCAGCGACTCGAGTTTTTTACGTCCACGGCTGTAGGCTGCAGTTTGCAGATGTTGCATCTGACTCTTGGCTACATCGCCTTGTGATTGCTCCCGAGCAAACCCCCGGCCCAGCATCATTTCCGCTTCTCGATCGAGGCCAAAGTAAGAGCTTCCTATGGTGTAGAGCAGATCTATTTGCGCGTTGATCACCTTGCCGTAGAGCTGCGGCGCTAGCGGAGGCTCTTCGTCATCGGGGAGCAGATCCTCCAATGTTCGCCACACATCATGTAGCCGGTTGGGATTATCGGGATCCGGATCCTGCATCCAACGCCGGCGCTGCCAATCCGCCCAAACCAGCACCGCGGCTATATATTCCCCGGAGCGCCTGGCATAGTTCTCGCGGGCCAGATGGTAGAGCCAGGACTGCGTCTCGTCGGCGTCCACCAACTCGCCAGCCTGCAGGTAGAACTGCTGCAAACGCTGCAACTGGGGTAGCTGTAGAGGTGTGTATAGCCCGTCATTGACTCGCATCAGGTGCACCGATCGACGCAGCAGCGTTACCGCCTGCCCAACATCACCACGAGACTCAAAGTAGTTCGCCGCGTCCAGCAAGGTCTCAGACAAACCGGCGCCGTAAGGGCCGGCGCGCCACTCCTCCTGCTGCACTCTTTCCAGGTAAGCCCCGCCTTCGGGAGCACTCAAAAGTAGTCGCTGCTGCGGCTTTATCAGACTATCCGGCTGCAAAAACGCTTGCCCGTAGGCTTCCGGTAACGATCGGGAGTCGCGAGCTGCCACGGTTGCACACATCATCACGAGTGCAAGAAATAGCAGTAGGGCCTTCACTGGGCCTGTATAGCTCCTACCGATGCGGTAATCAGCTCGCCAATAAATTGTTGATGACGGGTTTCATCGAGCCCTTCTGCACTCACTCGATCGGCGTAACGCGCCAAAGAATTGAAAATCATGTTGATTACGAAGCCCATACGCAGGTCTCGCACCTCTGCCGGTAGTTCCTGCAGCACACTCACGAAACGAGCCGCCTGCTCGCGCAGTATATCCGATTGATGCTGATCGAGCTGACTGTTCAGCCCGAGCTCGCCGCGATTCATCAATTCAGCCAGGAAGCGCAAGTAGTGAATGCCGCCATCGGGATCGCGCACCTGTTCTGCGAGCGGCACAACCAACACGGGCACCACATCCGCTATGCCCGCCTTGTCAGGCAAGCCCCGCATCTGTTCAGCCCGCAGAGCATCGACTCGAGGCCGGTGTTTATCAAAGATGGCTTGCAAAAGCCCGGCTTTACCCCCGAAGTGATAATGGGCCGCCGTCGCATTGCGCTGCCCGGCAGCCCGATTAATCTCCGCGAGCGAGACACTGTCGAGTCCCCGCTCTGCAAACAGTTCCAGCGCTGTTTGCAAGATTCGTTCGCGGGTATCAGCCATCCAGGAGGGCCTCGTGCGTTTTCAGCAACTGCGCCTCCAACCACATCACCTCATAGGTGTTATTGAGCACCCGGGCTTCTTCCAACATGATCTCAAAACAGGACGCCTGTTCTTCCAATGCCGTGGTCATTGACGGCGTCTGAGAGAGCGCCATCTCGAGCAGATGTAGCGAGCGCAAACACTCACCACTGGCTCGATACTCAGCGGCGCGAGAAACCAAGGCGTCCGTACCCGCCAACTCCGCCACATCAGCATAAATCTCGCGAGCCGGCACATGGTAGAGCTCGGTGGTGGACTCGAAGTGGAACCAGGTGGAGTAATACTCCCAGATCGACTTGACCGCCCAGGACACTTTGCCGTGCCCCTGGGTTAATTCCAGCTCCGGCGGCAGACGAATCTCATCCATCAGTTCGTACATGGTTCTGCCCTCATTCATGCCGGCCACCACGGAGTCGTGCACGTACTGCACGGCATCGCGCATGCGCTGCATGCCTCCCACCGTATTCTCAACCCCCACAACCGGTGAAAAGTGACTGGGCACAATAACCTCAGGCTCCAAAGCAATCATCAAATCCAGGCTACGGATATACTCGATTGGCTTGCGCACTTTTTCACCGCGCATCGTGAAGATATTGGGAAACTGCGGAAACAGGGGCCCGAAGGTATCGCCCGAGAACAGAATCTCCTCCTGCGGCAACCAGAGTATCAGGTTGTCGGCGCCCTCCGCGCCTGGCGTGCCGTAAACTTCAAACTCGACGCCGCCCTGCTCGAACTTGAACACTTCCCAATCCTGCACCGTGATCGTCGGCTCAATGCCACCGTAGGCAAACATACCCTCTTTGGTCGGCTCCTCGGGCATGAAAGGGAATAACAAACGATTGCGGTTCCAGAAGTAATCCTCCAGTTCCGTCAAGTAGCGCTGCTCTTCCCCGAAGTCGTTATGCGCAACGATCTGTGTATCGTCCTCTTGCCAGAACTTGGTTCCTCCGGTGTGGTCAGCATGGGAGTGGCTGAGGATAATATGCGTGATCTCGCCTTCCGGCATCACCTCTTTCAATTGCTTGAGCTGGTTTGCAGCCTGAATACTAATACCGGTGTCATAGAGGACATGCCCCTCACTGGTCGTGATCACCTGGGTATTGCCGATCCCGCGCGCCTGGTAGATGTAGTCATTAATCTTTTCGATGGTGATGGGCACGTTGTGCAATTGGTTGGCGCGTTCTTCGCCGGCGCGATCCAGCACTTCACTGGCGACATTGCCCGCCAGGCTGGCCGCCTCGATCATAGCCTTCTTCTTCAGGTCTTCGCCGGAAAATGCGGCGTAAAGCCCAACGGCCACAATCAGTAATACCACGATAGCCAGTATCTTCTTCATGGCTGCTCTCCTCGGTAATCGATATAAATGGGTGACGACCAGGCCCGCTCAGCATTGGGGGCCAGGCAATCGTCATCGGGATCAGTGCGGGTATCGCCATAACAGGGATTTACCGCGATACAAACACCGTTCTCGTCGTAGTCACAGCGCAATCCGCCCGCGTTTACCGCTGGCGTGGGTTCCTGGATCGCGCGAGCGTAATAGATCATTTCGCGGCCCTCACGCACAAAGTCGGGATCTTCAAACTCGATCTCGCAGGTATCGCCTTCGCAGTCGAAACTGCGCCAGGGGTCCTGAATCAGGTCCGAGGTACTCTCGCTATCCTGCTGGCGCGGAAGAATGCGCACAATTTCTATGCGGTCCAGCGCCTTGCGCTGGCTGCCGGGGTTATAGCATTCGTTGGCGCAGAGGGAGGCCTGACGATCCGCCCCCAGCGCATCACCCACGTAACCGGGACAGCCCGGCAACTGCTCCATAGCGCCAACTGCTTCCACCCGAAAACGGGGCGCCTGCGCGGCTGACGTCACAGTGCCCATCGGCATCTCGTCATCGTCGCTGTTCAGCACATCAAACCAGAGCAACATTCGGTCACCCGAGGTGGCATACACCTGGCGAGTCTTTAGCGCATCCCAAATGGCTTCGCGATTTCTGCCTTCGCTGTGAACCGCGACCAGTCCACCGGTCAGGTAGAAACTTTGCTGACGCTCCTGATTGCGCAGCTCATTGAGACCGATGGGCCCCAGCGTTTCGATGCGGCGCGACATCAGGTCCGTCGGCTTGCCAGGATCGACACCGCCAGAGAAGCGCGACGCCGAGCTGGCGCCCATGGTCTCGGTATTGCCCGCACGGCGGCCGCTATCTTTAAAACCGTTGCCCGCCCGCGCGCGATGATTATCACTGGAACCAATAAAGCCCCAGCGAAACTGTTGACGATCCTCCGCGTTCTCCGGCTTGTTCAGCGTCAGCGCATACTGTGAGGACACCTGTGGGCGATGCTTGAACGCCGGATTAAAACAATCCGTACACTGTCCGCAGTTCAGCCAGTCGGCAACTTCCGCTCCCGGCACCGTTAAATGCCCGGAAATGCCAGCATCCAGATAAATCTGTCGCGCGTCCTCTACCCGTGCCATACAGGCTTCCGACACCGGGTCCTCGCAGCGCTGCTGAATAATCTCCCCGGCCCGCCAGCAGCAGGGCAGGAAGTCGTCTGTGGGTTCGGGACAGTATGGGGTTCCACTGTCATCGCGGCGAAACGGTGCAATGTCACGGTACTCTTCCGAGTTGCCGTGCCCTGAATAGATCTCCACCAAACGCTGATAGCGCGGATCGTGATAGTCGTCGGTAAGCTGTTTGTCCCAGCTGGTCTCCGGCGGGGTTGCCAGACCCCAGGCGTTTCCGTGGGGAATGACCAATGCATCGAAACCCCAGTCATCCAGCTTGCTGAACAGCTCGGCAGGATTGTGTGCAATCTCCATGCAGTTTTCCGGCAGCGCAGTCGAATCCACACCGCGCTCACACACCGGCGTATCGGCGATCTCGTCATAGTAGGTGGAAATACCCAGATAGAAATCACGGTTGCTCCAATCCATCGCCGCCATGGCGTACTGGGCGAAGCGTGGCACGGGTGATTTGTTCAACTGCTCGCGAGGCGCGGCTATAGAACGAGCGGGAACCTTGTCCTCTTCCGTATCCACAAAGAATACATTCTTGTGGCCAAAGTGCTTATCCGGGGTGAGCGCCACATGGCTCCACTCCCAGCCGAGAAAGGAGACCAGATCGGGATTCGCCGGGTCACCACTGACGGCATTGCACTGGCGGATAGACTCCTTGGTCTCTGCCCAACGACGCGGGGTAATGCCTTCGGCATGATCGCTGATGCCCCAGAAGTCCAGCGCAGAACAATACCGTGCATAGTCACAGGCATCCGCCGGCGGACGCGCCCCTTCCCCGCCGGTGAGTGGCATGCCGAGGATAAACCCATCGGGTGAAAACGTGGTGTGGGTGTGCAAGTCGCCAAACAGGATCTCGCGATTGCGTTCACTCTCCTCAGACACCAGCGTTTCAGCCCGGGGTGCTTGCCCGATAATATCGCCGCGTCCGGCAGGTTCCGGTGTGCAGGCCGCCAACACAGGCAGTATCAAAAGCAGTATCGGTCTCATGTTATATCCGCTTAATGCGATCTAATTAATTAGACTTGATTAATCTGCTCACCGCAACTTAGGCGGTCAATAAACCTATACTAGTCCATACAGTCTCAGGGCATTATTGAGATGCATTCTCATATATGGTAAAAAGCGCGCCCCATCTGGGGAACCCCACATCTAATTCGTGGTAAACAAGGGGCGGAGGTAGCACAAACACGGCGACACAACGGGCACAGAGGGCTCACCTATGAAACAGCTTGGTATACTGGATTCTGCATTCATCAATCTTGAGCAGGGCAACACCCCGCAACACGTCGGCGGCGTTGGCATCTACGACCCCTCCACTGCACCCGACGGCTTCGTCCGCTTCAAGCAGGTCATCGCAAATTTCGAACAGCGCCTGCAACGACTGCCCCTGTTTCGCACCCGCCTGGTGGAAGTTCCCGGCGGTATCGACCGCCCTTACTGGGTCAAAGACGCAAACTTCGATGTAGAGTTTCACCTACGCCACATCGCCTTGCCGGAACCGGGTGACTGGCGCCAGCTATGCATACAGATCGCTCGCCTGCACGCTCGTCCGCTGGATATGTCGCGCCCGCTGTGGGAAGCCTACATCATCGAAGGACTCGATAAGATTCCCAACCTGCCTGAAGGCAGCTTCGCGGTGTACACCAAGATGCACCACTCCCTGGTTGATGGCGCCGGTGGTTCTTCCTTCATGGCTGCGCTGCACGACCTGGCAGCGGTCCCCGACCCTAACGCCGAGCCTTTCCATGAAGAGCCGCTGTTGGTTGATCGAGAGCCGTCGACATCGGAATTGCTCGGCCGCGCCACCATCAATCGCGTTAAGAACACTGTCGGACTGGTTCAGGGCACAGTTGGCCTGACGCGCGAGCTGGGCAAATTCGCCTTGAAGGTTGCGCGCAAAGAAGTGCCGATGCCCGACGTGCAGTCGCCGAAGACACGATTCAATAATGCGGTCGGACCGCACCGAGTTTTTGACGCCACCGATTTCCCGATCGAGGAGTTCAAGGCGATCAAGAACGCCACAGGCGTAAAACTCAATGACGTAGCCCTGGCCATTGTTGGCGGCGCGTTGTCGCGCTACCTCGACGCGAAGGGAGAGACACCGGAGCTGCCGCTGGCGGCCAGCCTGCCTGTGAATATGCGTACCCGCCGCGGAGAAAGCGACGAGAACAATAACGTGGGCGCGATCTTCGCCTCACTGCACACCGACATCAGTGATCCTCTAGAACGCCTAAAAGCAATCCACGCCAGCACGGTGGAAGCGAAAGAGTTTGGCGAGAACAGCCCCATGGTTGACGCCATGAAAATCGCTGGCGTGTTTTCGCCGGCACTGAGCAAGGCAGCCGCCAGCCTGTGGTCAGAACGCGAGCTGTCTCGATTTGTTCCGGCCAACACCTCCACGGTGATCACCAACGTACCGGGCCCGAACTTCGACCTGTACTGTGCGGGTGCCCGCCTGGTGCAGTATCACGGCCTGGGGGTTCTGACGCCGGGCGTTGGACTGTTTCACACCGTGTTCTCTCAATCTGACCGCGTCAATATGTCGATTCTGGGAGACCGCGATACGATTCCCGATCCGGCTTTCTACATGGACTGTCTGCGTGAATCCTATGACGAGCTGCTGACCGCGGTAGCTGGCAAGAAAATAGCCGCCACGAAAAAGCCCGCGCCCAAGAAAAAGTCTACAGCCCGCAAAGCAGCTGCGAAGAAGAAAGCGCCCGCGGCCAAACCAAAGCCAGCCGCGAAGAAGAAAAAGCCTGCAGTGAAAAAAGCGCCGGCACCGAAGAAGGCGCCTGCAGTGCGCGCCAAGCGCAAAGCCAGCGCGAAGGCGCGCCCGAAGCTCCGCGTCGTTTCCGGCTAGCGCCTAAGGATCCGTCCGCAGCGCCTCTTTAAGGATGAGGTCGCGGCGGGCGATGATCGCTTCAATCTGCTGAGGGTGCAGCCAGGGCGAAAGTTCCCGGTTGAGGTCCTCCAGGGTCAGAGCCTCAAGCCGCTTGGCGGTGAGATCCGACACCCTCAGATCAATTTTACGGTACTGCTTGGGCCGCCGCTCATCTATGCGAAACGCCAGCGAGTGGTCGATAAAACGCAACTGCCAATCCTTCTTGGTCCACAGGATATTGGTGAGATTGCGATCTTCGTTATAGATCAAGACATCGTAGATAAATCGAAGCCGGTATTGCTCGTCCTGGGCACAGTGCCCCCCGAAGGCGACTTCCTGTTCCAGTCGGTCGCGCTCGTTAATCGCGTTATTGATCCAGGCTCCAACATTACCTTCCTCTCCTTCGACTTCGCGTATCACCGACACTGGCACCATTTGCAAGTCGATCATGCGGTCGGGCCGATAGGCCGCGGGGTCGCACTGATAGCGGTCTGCATCATTGTGGCGCCGTTTTATAAAGCGCTCGCGATCCTCCAAACCCGGCGCCGTGTCTTCGTATTTAAACACCGCAGCCATAGTGCTATCACCGTTTCGCAGGGTGAGCTTCTTGGGCTTGGTAACGCCGGTACCGATATCCTCTATTTTCACGATCTCGCCGCCACCGAGCAGCGACTCGAGCTCTTCATCAGTCTGCCCCCAGAGTGACCTGGAGAGGCTGCGTGTGAGGGCAATCGCCTGCGCCACAGAACCGTCGTCAGCGTAATAAATCCACTGTTCACCGTTCTCCTGAATCAAGGCCGCCGGGCGGCCTTTGTACGCCGGGCTCATGCCCGTATCGAGCCGTATCACCGTGCCATCCATGCGCGAGTAGACACCCGAGGGCGCCGGCGTATGGCCTATCACCAGTTGCTTGGCGCCGACGCGCTTGAGCAGGCGCTCGGTATTAAACGATTCGGCATAGGGATGGCAGAACGCCGTACCGCGGTACCAAATCGGGCTGTCGGGGCCGAACAGAAATTGTCCTTCCAATTCAGCCATTGCGGCGAATTCATCAAACCAGTCCGGTCGCTTTTTCAGGCCAGCGTCGATCATCGCCTGCGCTTTCGTGTTCAGATAAAGGCGTCGATCCCAAAAACCGCCGTCTCGGCAGTATGCCTTCGGTGCGAAGTGACTCAATCAGCCTCTGATACTCCGCAAACTGGGCCATATAGTCTTCGTTGATCTCTTGCAGAGACATTTCGGCAATGGCGTTGGAGACTCCGGCGTGCACATAAAGGCTGTCGTTAACGCGGATAGCCAAGGGCAGTTCCATGAGCCATCTGCCGAGCTCACCATCGGGCGCATAGGCTTTTTGCAGGGCGACATAGCCCGGCGGATAGCGCTTATCGAATTCGGCGAGCAGTTCCTCTTCCGCCATCTGAGCATTGCTCTCGCGGAAACTCGCCAGTAGCGCCTGGCGCTCGGCTTCGGTTTCATCAGCGGCGAACGCCGCAAATTCGGGACGGGTAACGTAGCGAGTATCGCCACTCATCACCATGATCCCGTGGTTACCCAGAACCACGTGCACCTCACCGCCAGCGGCACGCGCTTGCCGCTGCAGCTTGATTAGCAGTTCCACGACCTCACGTGAGCCCGGGCCTCGATCGACAAGATCCCCCAGGCTGATCAGGTGGGTGGTGCCGCCGACCCAGTTGTTGTCTGCATCGATCACCTCGACTTCCCGCAGAAGGCCGGTGACTTCTGTATAGGCACGGTGGATATCGCCTACGGCGACAACGCGAGAGTCGATATCAAATTCGTAATTGGCGGACCAGGCGGTCGGAACCGACAGCAGCAGGCTCAACAAAAAAACGCGCATGGAGAGTCCCTATTCCCAAAGGTTTTTTTGCCAAGTATATAGAAAAAATAAAAAAACCCGCAGGGGAAGCGGGTTTTGAAAGGGGATCTATGGACTGGATGGAGTGTGTGATCCAGATGGGAGAATAATAGGTGACTGGCTGATATACATCCAATGTATTATTATCATACTTAACATGAATTACAGTTATATCTTGATACCACCATGCTCTCTAAAGAACTCCTAAAAACTGATCTTAACTTACTGATTTCAATGCAAGTTTTGCTCGATGAGCGCAACGTTTCCAGAGCCGCTGAACGCCTGTTTATCACCCAGCCCGCTATGAGCAAAACCCTGGGACGTTTACGAGAAGTCTTTGATGATCCCCTCTTTACCCGCAGCTCTCACGGGATGCTGCCTACGCCGCGCGCCCTGGCCATAGGCGAAGAGCTGGGCGATATTCTTATGGATATCGGCAAGCTGGTCAGCGGCGCCGATTTTGACCCTTCCAGTTACCAGGGAGAACTCACCCTTGCGCTGTCGGAATATATTGGGGTTTCGCTATTGCCGCCGCTGATGAAGCGCCTGTCTGAACGCGCCCCGGGACTCACACTAAAAACCATTACCCGGGTTGAACAGCAACTGCAGCGCCTGACACTGGGTGAACTCGACCTCGCCATTCATATCAAACAACGCGATTACGGCGAGGATTTTATCTGCGAGAGCATGGGTGCCAGCCCACCGGTATTGCTGACCCGCAGAGACCACCCGCTAACGGGCACCAGCTACACCTGGGAGGAGTTACTCCAGTATCCCATCATTCGCCTGTATATATCTGACGAAGAAGATTTGGAATTGGCTCAACACACAGACAACATCGCCCGCAGATTAGAACAGGAGCGCCAACGCGGCTGGCTGGAGATATCTCACCTACTCACAGCGCTGGAAGTTCTGCGCAGCACTGACTATGTCATGCCCGCCCCCCTGTTCTTGTTGGGCAATCCCAGCGTCGCCCAGGGCATTCAGGGCCTGCGCATGCCCCCGGACGTGAACTACCGAATCGAGTACCTGGTGGTGCGTCACCAGCGAACCGCCAACTCACCGGTGCACAACTGGCTCTGGCAGCAGATAACAGAAGTACTCGAAGAACTGCGTAACGCCTGAGCGGGCATGGCATAATTCGCGGCATGTCAAAAAACAACGCAAAGAAGAAGCCCAGGCGCGAGATTCCGCTTTTCGATCACCCCATTATCGAGACCCATTGCCACCTGGACTACCTGGATACAGACACGCTGGGAGAGACCCTGCAGCGATCTGCAGAGGTCGGCATCGAGCGCATCGTCACCATTGCCGTTTCACCGGGCAACCTCGATCGCGTCTTGCAGCTCGCCAACGATCACCCACAAATCTGGGGGACACAGGGAATCCACCCCCACGAAGCGGAGCACTTCAATCAACAGGTGGCCGCAATTATCGCCGAGCGAACCGCAGAGCAGCGCATTGTTGCGGTTGGGGAGATCGGTCTCGATTACTACTACGATCATGCCGACCGCTCGGTGCAGCGTGAAGCGTTTGAGCAGCAACTGCAGATTGCCGCCGACACCGATATGCCCGTCGTCATCCACACGCGAGAAGCGGATGAAGACACCCGGGCCATTCTGGAAAATTTCTCGAGCAAGCTGGCACGCAAGGGGGTCATCCACAGCTTTACCTCTGGCCTGGCCTTGGCAGAATATTGCCTTGCTGAAGGTTTTGCCCTGGGCTTCAACGGTATTGCGACCTTTAATCAGGCCGACAATGTGCGCGAAGTGGTATCCGCCACCCCCATGGACCAGCTGCTACTCGAAACCGACGCCCCCTATCTCACTCCGGTGCCCTATCGCGGCAAGCCCAACGCGCCGTTTTACTTGCCTTTCATCGCCGAGAAAGTTGCCCAGGTGAAGGGCTATAGCGTGGAGCACTTGCTGGAACGGGCCTGGCACAACAGTATGGAGCTGTTTTTCCCCGACAGTTGAGGCTAGTCGTGCTAGAATGCGCGCCCTCTGAAAACAGACCCAAAGCAGTACTTCGTGGAATACATAATCGGTCAACGCTGGGTGAGCCACGCAGACACCCAGCTCGGTCTTGGCATCATTGCCGAACTCGACGGACGTCGGGTAACCGTCAGCTTTCCCGCCATCGGTGAAGAGCGAACCTACGCTACAGACAGCGCCCCATTAACCCGCCTTCGCTTCAAAGCCGGAGACCATATCACGACGCTAGAAGACGTCGAATTGCTGGTGACCGAGGTCGAGGATCGCCACGGCATTCTGTATTACACCGGGCTGGACCATCACGATGCGCAGTGCTGTATCAGCGAACTCGAACTGGACTGCTTCGTACAGCTCACCACGCCCCAGCAACGATTACTGAACGGCCACTTCGATCGCAACCAGGACTTTGCTTTGCGCATTGCCACCCTGGAGCACTTGGACCGACTGCAGCAGTCACCGGCCAGGGGTCTGCTGGGCTCACGCACCAGCCTGCTGCCACACCAGGTCTATATCGCCGCCGAAGTCGGCGCACGCCACGCACCGCGCGTTTTGTTGGCCGACGAGGTCGGACTGGGTAAAACCATTGAAGCCGGCATGATTATTAGTCAGCAACTGCTGACCGGAAGGGCTAACCGGGTTCTGGTGATGGTCCCCGAAACGCTCTTGCACCAATGGCTGGTGGAAATGTTACGCCGCTTCAACCTGCAGTTCGCCCTTTTCGATCAGGAGCGTATCGAAGCGATGCTGGAGGGCAACCCCTTCGAAGCGGAACAATTGGTGCTTTGCAGTCTGGACCTGTTTCGCGACCGCGAAGACTTGCGTGCCGAAGTGCTTGCCGCCGGCTGGGATCTCACCGTGATCGACGAAGCGCACCACCTCGAGTGGAGCCCGGAGCAGGCCAGTGACGACTACAGCTTTGTCGAACAGTTGGCAGGTCACAGTGCAGGTTTGCTGTTGCTGACCGCTACGCCCGAGCAGGTGGGCCAGGCCAGCCACTTTGCCCGGCTGCGTTTGCTCGACCCGGCGCGCTTTCACGACCTGGACGCCTTTATTACCGAAGAGCGAGGCTACCGCGAGCTCAACACCACGCTGGAGTCACTGGAACACAACGCTGACAACGAAGAGCGAATCGCCGAGCTGCTAGACCGGCACGGCACCGGCCGCGTGCTGTTTCGCAACACACGCGCCGGCGTTGCAGGCTTTCCCGAGCGCAAATTGCACACCTACCCGCTCGAACCAGGTGATGACGATCCGCGGGTTGCCTGGTTGGAGCAACACCTAAAAGCATTGCGACCAGAGAAAGTCCTGGTGATTTGCAGTGATGCAGAGACCGCCATCGATTTAGAGCATCACCTACATCTACGCGCGGGCATTCGCAGCGCCGCCTTCTATGAAGGACTCACCATTCTTGAGCGGGACCGAGCCGCCGCCTATTTCGCCGACACCGAGGCGGGTGCGCAGACCCTGGTTTGCTCTGAAATTGGTTCCGAAGGGCGTAATTTTCAGTTTGCCCACCATCTGGTTCTGTTCGACTTGCCGCTTAACCCGGACCTCCTGGAGCAGCGCATTGGCCGACTCGACCGTATCGGCCAGGGCGACACTGTAGACATCCACGTGCCCTACCTGAAGGGCACCGCGCAGGAAACACTGCTGCGCTGGTATCACGAAGGCCTCAACCAATTTGAAGAAAGCTGCTCCGCGGGCTTTGCCATCTACCAGCAATTCAGCGAACGGCTGCTGGCGCAACTGAAGCAACCCGATGCACAGCTCGAACAGTTGATAGCGGATACGGCTGAGTTCACCGCCCTCACCCGCGCAGAGTTGCGCGAAGGCCGCGATAAGCTGCTGGAGCGAAATTCCTGTAAGCCGGAGGTGGCCGCCCAACTCATCGGCCAGATCGAAGCGCTGGAGCAGTCGGAAAGTCTAGCGGAATACCTGGAACTGCTCTGCGATAGCTACGGTGTTGACCAGGAATTTCATTCTGAGCACGCGACAATACTGCGCCCAACCGATCACATGCTGACCGGCCACTTCCCCGGACTGGGTGAGGAAGGCACAACGGTGAGTTTTAGTCGTGAGCATGCGCTGGCGAGGGTAGATCTGGAGTTTCTGACCTGGGAACACCCGATCATGACGGAGGCCATGGAAATGGTCACCAGCACTGAACTGGGCAATGCCGCCATTGCAACCATTTCACTCAAGGGAATACCTGCAGGCACCTTGCTGTTGGAGTCGGTCTACTCGATTAATTGTGTCGCACCGCGAAACCTCCAGGTCGATCGCTTTCTCCCGATTTCGCCGATCCGGTTGCTCGTCGATAACCGGGGCAAAGACCTGGCCTCGATCATGCCCCACGAACGGCTCAACGGGCTCTGCGAGAAGGTCAAAAAGCCGGTTGCCCTGCAGGTGATTAAACAGGTGCATGATCAGGTCGAAGACAAAATGCGCCATGCCAGCCAGATAGCCGAGGCACAGATGCAAGAAGTACTGGTAGCGGCGGAAGCCTCCATGCGTGAGCAGTTGGGCGCCGAGCTAGAGCGCCTGGAGCAGTTGCGCGCAGTGAATCCCAGCATACGCCCCGAGGAAATAGAGCACCTGCGTTATCGCATCGAAGAGTGCGCAGCGCACATCAATCACGCCTCCCTGCAAATGCAGGGCTTGCGGCTGTTCATAACAACCTAGACGGGATCTGGCTGTTCACTCCACGGGCTCTGGAGCCCAGGGCACGCCATTAATATGGCCGCCCCCATCAACGTAGAGTGTGTTCCCGGTCATATAGCGTGACATCTGGGAAGCCAGAAATACGGCCACCGGACCAATATCGTTCTGCGGATCGCCCATATAGCCCATGGGGTTTAGCGCCGCGATACCCTCTGCCATCTCAGGGTTAAATTCCATTAGGGCCTTGTACGGCGTGGTCACAGCGCCTGGGCAAATGATATTGGCGGTAATCCCATAGGCAGCCCACTCCACCGCTGCCGTACGGGTGTATGAACGCACCGCCTCTTTCGTCGCATTGTAATCCGCGGTGTACTTGTGCGCGTTCACCCCATTGAGTGAACAGATATTGATAATGCGCCCATAACCGGCTGCCCGCATCGTCGGGAACGCGGCTTTCATCGCCGCGGCCACCGCATGAAAGCCGGCCATGAGGCTGGCCTGCAAGCGTTCATCGTCGATCGCCTCGAGACGAGCCGGCGGGTATGCCAGCGTCGGATAGGCATTGTTCACCAGGATATCGAGTCGACCGTGCTCTGCGATGGTCTGCTCTATGGCGGCCACGACCGTTGCCGGCTCGCTGATATCGACAGCGACAAACTCACCATCCAGTTCCCGGGCCGCGGCAACCCCTGTTTGCTGATTGAATTCAGCAATGATGACCCTGGCACCCTCGTTCGCCAGCGATCTGGCAATACCCAGACCAATACCGGCACCAGCGCCGGTCACCAATGCGACCCTATCTTTCAAGCCATCGGTCAATATAGTCATATCGAAACCTCCGCCAAAAGGGCTAATATAAACGCAAACACAATTACGGGGAGAATATCGAAATGAGCGACAACGTTCGTCAGGTACTGAACAAGAGCAATCTGGGGATCAGCGCCGGCTTACCACTTGAGGCCTCTGCCGAAGGCATAGACGAGCTGCGTGCCAACATTCAGCACCTTATGGATATTGAAGCCATCAAGCAGTTGAAGCACGCCTACTTTCGCTGTATCGATACCGCAAACCTTGAAGAACTGGGTACCTTGTTCCACGACGATGTTCTGGTGCACTTTATCGGCGGTAATTACGAGTGGAAGCTCAATAGCAAGCAGGAGTACCTGGACAGCATCGGAGCCGCCTTTTCCAATCAGGCCATCGGTCACCACAACGGGCACCACCCGGAAATTCAGGTGCTGAGTGAAACCGAGGCAACAGGCATCTGGTACCTGGCCGACAATATGTGGATTCTCAATCACAAGGCATTTACCACGGGCACAGCAATATACTGGGACCGTTACGTCAAAGAGGACGGCCGCTGGCTGATTCGCGAGACTCGCTATGAACGCGTCTACGAGATAAACCAACAGCTGGACGAAAACCCCAACCTGGGCTCCCACTACCTGGGCGTTCACGGACCCGAGGCACAGTTCTGATATGAGCGAGCGGGACCCCTCCCTGCTGGAACAACTGGCCCGCCTGACCGGCCAGGTCGCAGGGCAAACGCTGGATGTGGCGAAAAACACCGCCACGATGACAGCGATGTTCGGCGAAACCTGGCTCCGCTCCGCCCTGCTCAAGTCCTTCGAGCCTGAGCGCCTGGAGGCCATGGCGGACGCAGGACGCTTCCTGCGCGATGCTCGCGAAACCGCCGGCCTGAGCTTGAAGGAGCTGACCGACGCGCTGGGATTAAAGGACGATGATCTGCTGCGTGACATTGAGAGCGGCGAGCGCGTGATGCCATTAGAGTTGGTATTCCGCAGCGCGTCGCTGATTGCACGACACGACCCGATTCCGTTCCTGATCAAGTTCATGCGCACCTACAACCCCGCACTGGGGGAGACTCTGGAATCCTGGGGCATCATGGCGTTGCCGATGCAATTCGAGCGCGAGCGACGCTGGATTAACCTGTATCGACAGCACGACATTCTGCGGGGCCTGAGCGACGAGGAATACGATCGCTTAATCGAGTATGTCGACAGTGCCACCAGCCTGGTACTCGATGTGATGCAAAAGGAGAAAGATGCCGCCGCTGCGGCTGCTCCCACCCTGGAGCCAGAAGCAAAACCCACCCGCAAAAGAAAACCCAAAGTGGCGGTAGAGCCGGTCAAGGCCAAGCGCAAGTCCCGCGCTAAAGCGAAGTCGAGACCTAAAGCCGCAGCCAAAAAGAGCAGCCGGAAGAAGCCCAGTGGTTAAGAAGCTCCCCACCAAGGATGATTTGCGCGAACAGTTAGAACAGGAGACGCGCCGTTATCTCGACCGAGGCGGCAAGGTCGATGAAGTACCCCAGGGGGCCAGCGGCACAGACCCGCTGAAGGCTCGAAGCTTCCAGGCCAGTGGTCTGTTTGCGCAGCCAAAATCGAGTCGCACCTTCGTGCCCGAGGTGGTAGAAGCGATCGAAAAACGCCGCGCTGAGCGGCTGAGACGGCGCCCCGTGCGCAAGCGCGCCGGGCTAGCTAGACCTCGTCGTAAGGTACTTTACGACGATTTTGGTGAACCCATACGCAAGGTATGGATTGACGATTAAGCCAGTCGACGACGCAGCACCCCCAGGCCAGCACCCAGAGCCAACAACAACGCGCCTGCCGCGCCAACTAATGGCAAAGGACTAGCGGTCGCAGGCAACATACGGGCGGCTGTCAATTCAATGGCATCCAGCTCATCGGGGCCGTCTGCATCTTCATGGATCACCACCCAGCGATCATGCGGCATGTAGACGTTCAACTCCTGCCCGCGATTCAGTTCGCTGGGACGATAGCTTTGACCACCGATATTGGCCCTCCAGCTCGTATCCACGGTCTGAGTGTAACTGCCGCCGCTGGTGCCATCGTTATTCAGAATTTTGAAGGTTAGCGAGCGTCCGCGCACCCGTTGCAGCTCGACCTGAACACGGGCATACAGCTTGCCGTTTTTCTCGACTACCGCGTCACAGGCATCGGCGATGTTGGGGTACTGATCGGTGACCATCGAGGACCACTCAATTTCATCACAGGTCAGCTCATCTTGAGCCATTGCCTGCTGACCAAGACCAAAGCTGGCCAGGGCAAGACTAAGAACAGCCAATTTACGCAAAAACATAATGTATCTCCTTTTGATACAACGGGAACTTCAGGTTTCTCCATGCAGGCGGGCTTTCACGATGTAACGCTGCGGCGCATGCCCCACGAAATAAAAGGGATAGCAGGTCACGAGAGTGAGCTGCTGATCATCAGTTGGATCGAGAACGTCGACATCGATCGGGTCGACGATGAGGATGTCTTCTACCCGGTACTGCTGGCGGCCTGCCGGCGTCTGCACCGTCAGCAAGTCGCCGACTTCGGCATCTTTCAAGACCCGGAAATACCCGTCGCGATGGCCAGCGATGCCCATATTGCCAATGGTACCCGGCGCTGCTGTGCCCTGTATCAGCCCGGCGCCGCGGTCCATGTTCAAATCATCGGCGCCACGGTAAACCGGCACTTTCAGGCCCACGTCGGGCATTTCCAATATGGCCACCACATCGGCGGGAGCCGCGGACTGACTGGCATGCCAGGCCTCGATACGCCCGGGTGACCAGAGGCTGGTATCCGGCAGTTCGGCATTCCAGGCGAGCTGCGTTTGCTCCAGGTCATCCAGCCGCTCAACCTCGCCCCGCACCATCTGAGCCAGAAAAAATCCTAGCAATAATGTGCCTGCCAACAGGCACAGCAGTTCTCCGGCACGCAAGCTGTTGCGAATCAATAACATGCCCCAAAAATAGCCGAGTCATCCAATTCCCGCCACCTTGCGTATTTAACCGTATGAAACCCAATCTAAGTGCATTCGAACGCATTATCCGGCCATTGCTGGGCCTTGTGATGGCCAGCGTGGCGCTGGCCCAGCCAGAAATCGGGCTGGTGGAGATATTGCTCCTGATCTGCGCGCTGTTCCTGGTATTGAACGGGATCCTGGCGCGCTGTTACCTGTGGAAATGGCTGGGTATCAACACCCACCAAAATGATATCGACCTGTGTGGCACTGGAGGCCGTCAACGTGAGTAAACTCATCACCGTTTTTGTCTTGTTTCTGTCCAGCTCTGTTGCGCTGGCCAACTGCCCGCAGGTGCTGGATCACGAGATGCGCAAGCTGCGCTCGAAAGAAACGGTGAATCTGTGTGAAGCCTACGCAGGCAAGCCGCTACTAGTGATCAACACGGCGAGTCATTGTGGCTTCACGCCCCAGTTCAAGGGCCTGGAAGCGCTGTACAAGGAGTACCACGAACAGGGCCTGAATGTCGCCGGGTTCCCCTCTAACTCCTTCCGCCAGGAGGCGAAGACGGAAGAAGAAACGGCTGAGATTTGCTACATCAACTACGGCGTGACCTTCGACATGTACTCGGAAATCGACGTCACCGGCGATGACGCACACCCGCTGTTCGCAGAGCTGGCGGCGGCCGAAGGCGCCCCGCGCTGGAATTTCACCAAGTACCTGATCGATAGCGATGGCAAGGTCGTGGCAAAGTTCGGCAGCCGAGAAGACCCTCAAGGCGCTGAAATTCGAAAGGCAGTCGAGGCTGCCCTCGCCACGGCAAACTAAGCCAGGCTGATCTCAGTGCCAAAACGCTCACTCAGGTGAGCGAAGAACTCGGGGGTATTGGCGGCCTGGTCGGCGGCAACCTTCTGACCGATTTCCGTTTCGCACATCATGCTATGCCAGGCGGTAGCGCCTTTAATATCACCCATGACATCCCAGCCCAGCTGCGGCGCACCGGCCACATTGACCACAAACATGACGTAGGTGAGATAAATATCCGCCATGGTTTGCTCGGAGCCTGTAACGTAGGGGTCGAACACACAGAGACGGTTCAGGGCACCCACCCCCCGCTCGATCATGCCTCGCACCTCCTCCTTAACGGCATCCGGCGCATCAGATTGGGTAAAAGCGAAGGGAATAAAGCGTCGTGCCTGTAATTCAAGATAGAACTCCGAAACCTTCATTATCTGACGCACCCGATTGCGCTCATAGACGTCGGCGGGATACAGCGCCGGCTCCGGATACATTTCCTCCAGATAGTCACAACAAACAAAGGATTCGGACAGGTGCTGCCCATGCTCAGTCGTGATAGCGGGTACCTTTCCCAGCGGACTGACAGCCAGATAGTCCTCTGCGTCACCCCACTGCAGGTCCTCCTCGAAGGGAATGCCTTTGTACATAAGCACGTGTTTAACAATGTTGTAGTAGTTGCTAAAGGCAAAGCCGTGCAGAGTGACCATAGGAATACGCTCCATGAGTTATGATGCCGCTAATATGGACACGCTTTACTACGATGGCAAGTGCCCGCTGTGCATGCGCGAGGTCCGCCTGCTCCAGCGCATTGCCGACGAAGGCCTGGCACTCACCGACCTGCACTCGGTTCCCGACACAGCGGGAGAGCCCACTCGACTCATCAAACTGGGCACTCTGCATTTGCAAACCGGCTCTGGAGACTGGCTAACCGGCGTGGATGCGACGGTCACCGCCTGGTCCCATACTCGCTGGGGCTTTCTATTTCGAATACTGCGCTGGCCGCTGATCGGTCCTGTGGCCGACTGGGTCTACGACATCTGGGCCAGGCGTCGATATCGGCGACTTTACGGTTGCGAGGCCTGTGGTGAAGACAGCTGACGATTTGCTGAGGCAACTGGGTGACTCCCCCTGCCTGACGGTATTGAGCGGCGCGGGGCTGTCTGCTGCATCGGGCATTCCTACCTATCGCGATGACTTGGGACGATGGTTGCGCAGTGATCCCATACAACATCCCGACTTCATAGCGAAACCCGCGTCTCGTCAGCGCTATTGGGCGCGCAGCATGTTGGGCTGGTCACACGTGGCTCTCTCGCAGCCCAATCGCGGTCACCTGGCTCTGGCGCAAATGGAAGCCGCGGGTGCCGTGAACTCCCTCACCACGCAAAATGTGGATCGACTCCACCAACGCGCGGGGCATCGCCGCGTTATCGACTTGCACGGACGACTAGATCGCGTGGTGTGTCTAGACTGTGGCGCACAGCAATCGAGGGATTCGCTACAAGGGCAGTTGCAAGCGCTAAACCCCAAACTGCTGGCCGCCGAGGCCGCTGTACGCCCTGACGGCGATGCCGATATTGCCGACGAGTGGGTCAACGGATTCGTCGTGCCCGAGTGCTCCGTCTGTAGCGGCACGCTCATGCCCGACGTGGTCTTTTTTGGCGGCACTGTGCCCCGGCAGCGGGTGGAACAAACTGAACGCGCCGTGCATGATGCCGACGCCCTGCTCGTCGCCGGCAGCTCGCTCACGGTGTTTTCGGGATTTCGCTTCGCCAGACTCGCACACCGCCTCGGCAAACCGCTCTTTATCCTGAACCGTGGAACAACGCGTGCCGATGACCTGGCAAGCCTGAAAATCGATGACGATTGTAGTGAAACTCTCGACTATCTGGCGACCAAACTCGGCATTGCTTCGGCCAGCGTGTCGTAACGAAAGTTAAAGCCCGCCTCCTGCAAGCGCCGGGGAATCACTCGCTGACCGTTGAGCAGCAGTTCCTCTGCCATTTCGCCGAACACAATGCGCATCACGAATCCGGGTACCGGCATGGCGAGCCAGGTACGCATATGCTGGCGCAGTTCGTCGCAAAACGCGCGATTGGTGACCGGTTCTGGAGCCGTGAGATTAAATGCCCCACTGAGATCAGCGTCCTCCAGCAGAAACAGCATCGCTCGAATCACATCCTCGCGGTGCACCCAACTCAACCACTGGCCGCCATCGCCCAGCCAACTGGCAACACCCATGCGCGCCGAACGCGTGAGTTCTTCCAGAGCACCGCCTTCGGCCGCCAGCACCACCCCGAGGCGCAGGCGACATACCCGGCAGCCTAGCGTTTCGAAGCGCAGTGCCGCATCCTCCCAAGCCTGACAGAGCCGCGGCGCGAAGCCTTCGGTAGACTGGGCGTCCTCCGACAGTCGCTGGTCTTGCTGATTACCGTAAAAACCGATGGCAGAAGCGCTCAGCACAAGCTCGGGCGGGCGCTGCAGACGGCGGGCGAGTTCAAACAACTGCCGGGTCGTGTCTATGCGGCTACTGAGTAGCGCACTCTTGCGGGCCTCCGTCCAACGCTTTTCCGCAATATTCTCTCCCGCAAGATTGATAAAGCAGTCAAAATAATCTTCTTCATGAATGCCATCTAAGCTATTGATATAGCTTAATTTATCAGCACCGATATGTCCGGGGTTACGGGTGAGAATCAGCAACTCATGGCCGAGCTCCAGCAACTGCGCCGCGAGTGCGCTGCCAATAAACCCGGTACCGCCTGTTATGAGTATTTTCATAGTTGCAGTTTGGTACGTTTCCACTGAACCACAAGATCAATCGTTCCGTATCATGGGCATGACTATTCTCAACGAAACCATTCAATTAGACCGCCCAGCACGCGAAGTGTTTGCGTACGTGGCGGATTTCTCCACCTGTGAGCAGTGGGATGCCACCGCCACCAGTGCCCAGCGCCGCGATAGTGGCCCGCTGGGCGTTGGCAGCAGCTTCGACGTGACCTGCGCGCTGCCCGTGGGCAGCGTCGATCTGGTCTACGAGATTCTGGAGTATGAACCCGATCAAAAGGTCGTTCTGCAGGGCCGAGGGCGATTCTTCAACGTAGAAGACACCATTACCGTCAAGCCGACCAAGACGGGCAGCGAATTGGACTACACCGCCAAATTCGATTGGAAGGGCCCACTGAAAGCGATTGCCGGTTCATTTCAATCGGGCATGGAACGCATGGGGCGCGCCTCGGTGCAAAAGGGCCTGAAGGAGGCCCTGGACAACGACTATCCACCGCCTGCCGATAGCGGCAAACTCGGCTGGTTTACTCGCCGCGGCTACCGCCAGGGGCGCAAGCGCTGGAATCCGGTGTCCACCTGGATGGGCGACAAGCACGTGGTACTGACGGGCGCAACGGCGGGTCTTGGGCTGGCCTGCGCTGAAGAACTGGCTGCCCTGGGCGCGCAATTGACGCTGGTGGTGCGTAACGCGGCAAAAGGCGAGGCGTTGCTTAAGCGCCTTAAGCAGGATAGCGGCAATGAGAACATTGCGCTGGAAATCGCCGATCTCAGCCTGATGAATGACGTCGACGACCTTGTAACTCGACTTAACAAGCGCAAGCAAGCTATTGATATCCTTATAAATAATGCGGGCGCACTGTTTAACCCCCGACGCGTGACTTCAGAAGGTTTCGAGGAGAGCTTTGCCCTCCTGCTGCTGTCCCCCTACCGCCTCACCATCGGGCTGCTGCCCCTGTTGAAGAGTGCCAACAGTGCACGAGTGATCAACGTCGTTTCCGGCGGCATGTACACCCAGAAGGTTCGGGTGCGAGATCTACAAAACGAACGCGGCAAGTACTCCGGCGCTGTAGCCTACGCCCGTTGTAAGCGCGCTTTGATGATAGTGACTGAACAGTGGGCCGAAGAATGGGCGAAAGACGGCATTGTGGTGAATGCCATGCATCCGGGTTGGGCGGACACGCCCGGCGTGGAAACCTCCCTGCCGGGCTTCCATAAGCTGACACGTCCGTTCCTGCGCACGCCTGCCGAAGGTGCCGATACCATCACCTGGCTGGCGGCCGCAGCTGAGGCTGGCGAGATCAGCGGAAAGCTGCTGTTGGACCGGGTTCCGCGCCCGACTCATGTCTTGAGTTCAACAAAGGAAACCGCGGCCGATCGCGAAAACCTGGCGCAGGAACTGCGTGCTATGCTCTAACGCTTCTACCAAGAGGAGCATGTGATGAGCGACGCGGTAACCCCCTTCAGCATAGATATTCCCCAGTCCGAACTGGATGATCTTAAGGCTCGAATTGCCAACACGCGCTGGCCCGAAGCAGAGACGGTGGACGACTGGAGTCAGGGGATTCCGCTCTCCTACACGCGGGAATTGGCGGAATACTGGGCCAATGACTATGACTGGCGCCGCTGCGAGGCGCTACTGAATCAGTACGAGGGCTTCAAGACCGCGATCGACGGCATTGATATTCACTTTCTGCATATCCGCAGCCCGCATGAAAACGCCACCCCCATGATCATGACCCACGGCTGGCCGGGTTCCATCATCGAGTTTGTTAAAGTCATAGAGCCGCTCACCCGCCCCGACAACCCCGCTGAAGCGGTGCATTTGGTGCTCCCCTCTATCCCCGGTTACGGCTTTTCCGGCAAGCCCTCGAGCGCCGGCACCTGTACCACCAAAGTGGGACAAATGTGGGGCAAATTGATGGCGCGATTGGGCTATGACAGCTACGTTGCGCAGGGGGGCGACTGGGGGGCATTGATTACGCAGTGCATGGCTGTCACCGAGACAGAACACTGCCGCTCCATCCACACCAATATGCCGATCTGCCCGCCGGGAGAGAATGATCTGTCGGACCTGACAGAGGCCGAGATCTCGGCACTCGATGGCATCGCCTATTACGATAAGTGGGACAGTGGTTACTCCAAACAACAGAGCACACGACCCCAGACCCTGGGCTATGGGCTGGCTGACTCTGCGGTGGGCCAGATGGCCTGGATAGTGGAAAAATTCTGGGCCTGGATGGACTGCGATGGCGACCCGGAGAGCATTCTGAGCAAGGACGAGTTACTGGATAACGTGATGATGTACTGGCTCAACAATGCCGGGGCATCGTCCGGCCGCCTCTATTGGGAGAGCTTTGCGAACCCCAATCTGGACCCTGTGGATATGCCCATGGGCGCATCCATTTTCCCCAAGGAAATCTTCCGTACCAGCCGTCGCTGGGCGGAGAATCGCTTCCGCAACATCATCTATTTCAACACCACGGACAAGGGCGGACACTTCGCGGCCTTCGAACAACCTGGGATATTTGTCACAGAAATCCGTAACTGGTTGAAGGAACTACAAAAAAGATAGCGTGAAAATTGCCTGTGAGGGCGATATGGCATAACCTTTTGCGCTCAGACCATCAGTACGTGAACTGAATGCCGACCTTAAAAGAGCTCGCCAAACAGGAGTTCGTTAAAGACGTGGTTGCGATGGCGATATTCGGCATTGTGGCGGCGGCAGTATTCCTGGGCATCCAGTCCTACTACCACGATAGCGAACAGAGTCAGCTGGAACGCGAGGCGGCCTTCAGCCTAGAGATCGAGTTCATGACCGGCGGCGCCAACCGCATCAAAGAGAATTTTGCTGCCTACGTGGCCGAAGTCTCCGAGGTCATCACCCAGGGCATGCCGCCCGACCGCGAAACCCGCAAGATTATGCTCGCCTCCAGTTCTATCATCAAAACAGAGCTGGCCATACTTGAAGAATACGATATGAAGCTCAAGGTTCGCGGCGATGTGTTTGAGTCGGAGCTCGATGCGCTCAGCGACAATATTCACACCTACTCGCGTGGCGAAACCAAAGAATATCGAGACCAGCTCAAAGACCTTAAGCAGCATTACCAGGCTTACATTCTCAAACTCAACGACGTCGCCAAGAAACACCTCTCCGTCGGCTACAGGCACTGACCAACATGACAGATTCGATCTTCAATCCCTTCGAGTCGGAGGAGATTACGCCTCCCTTTTCCGAGCACTGGGAGGCCAAGCGACGGGTCGCCCAGGCCTTGCGCGAGCTCACCGATATTCTGGTGACATCCACGCCGCCTGTAGAAGACTTAAATGATATTGCCGAGCGCCTGGAACTGCAGGCCAAACAGTTTGCCAAGGAGCCGCGTCTATACGGCCAAATGCAATTTCAGGCCGATGGCAATCATGGCAAGCGCGGTGAGGTGAATCACGAGCTCAATGCATTGGGCGGCTGGAGCAACCCGCTCTCGCCCGGCCTCAATATGTGGTTCGAAAACGACCGCGCGCATGGCTCGGTGAATTGCGGCTGGGCCTATGAAGGCCCACCCACTTGCATACACGGCGGCTACATCGCCGCGATTTTTGATCAGTTCATGGGGATGGCCCAAATACTGGGCAAACAGCCGGGCATGACGGGAACGCTCAAGGTACGCTATTTGCGCCCCACCCCACTGAATCGGGATCTCGACCTGGAAGCCTGGGTGGATAAAGTGGAAGGCCGCAAAACCATCATTAGCGCGGAAATGCGCGATGGCGATACCGTGACAGCCACCTGCGAGGCACTTTTCATTCGACCCACAAGCGGACTGGGCCTAAGAGATATGGACGCCAGAGCGAAGGCCTAAGCGGCCGGGCTCTTACTGCGCATCTGCTGGGTCAGCAACTTGCGTGCGTAACTGGACCAGCGTCCCCAGTGACGTGATTCTGTCGGGTCGGGCTGCTTGCCCGCATCAAACTCCATCTGCGCTTTGCGATAGCCCAGCTTCAGTTTCCGATAATCGAACATATAGCTTTCAGACGGCAACCGGGAGACTTCCGGCGCGGCGCTATTGGGATCGGTGATGCGCAAGATTTCTGCGGGGCGTAATCCCTGCAGGTGCTCCAGCATATCCACGAAACAGCACAGTTCGACGGGCAGATCGGTAAGACTCGGTGGCTGATAACAAAACTGCGCGGGCAGATAATGGTGGTCACCCAGACGGCAGGCACCTTCGGCACGCACCAGAATATCGAGCCGCCCGGCCAAGGGCAGCACCGAGAGATGCGCATTGAAAATAAAGTGTGCGCCTGCGCGCATGGCGTTGACGGTTTGTAACTGTCTGCCGGCGTCGTGGCCCTGGTTCTCAATTACCACAACCTGATTGCCGGCATTAATCAATTGCTGAATGAAATCGCGATTGCGAAGCGGGTCCTCGTCAACCGCCGTGCCCGCGCCGGTAGCAACCAGGTCGGCTTTAATGCCGTGCCCTGGCTGGTCTCTGTCCAGTTGTTCCATCCAACTGGCGAAGGGTGACTCGTAAAAGAGTTTTAGATCGGCAGGGCTAAACGTCCTTTCCTTGGCTTTTCGTTGCCTTTCCATTGCTCATACCCGTTATTCGAAACAGACCTGAACAATGTATATACAACAAGTTTTCCCATTCGCCAAGAAATTTTAGTAGTTGCTAGGTTATAGGCGCCCTACGTCACGCAATAAACTCAGCGCGGGTACGCGAATCTTCCTTGAAGGCACCGCCCAGGGCCGTGGTCTGGGTGCGGGAGTTGACGTCCATCACGCCCCTGGACTTCACGCAGTAATGGGTTGCGTCCATGGTGACTGCAACGTCGTCGGTTCCAAGCAGCGTTTGCAGGGCAACGAGAACCTGCTGAGTGAGCCGTTCCTGCACCTGGGGACGCTGGGCAAAGAAGCGCACGATACGATTGATCTTGGACAGGCCGATAATGCGATCGCCCGGGATGTAAGCCACCTTTGCAAGGCCATCGATGGTCACGAAATGATGCTCGCAGGTGGATACAAAACCGATGTCATCGATCTTGACCATCTCCTCCACACCCATCTTGTTATCGATGAGGGCTACTTTTGGAAAATGCGCATACTCCAGGCCCGAAAATACTTCGTCGACATACATCTTGGCGATGCGGTGCGGGGTCTCTTGCAGGCTGTCATCCCTCAGGTCCAGGCCCAGGGTTTCCGCGATCTCCGTGAAATTCGCCTTGATCCGCGCGTACTTCTCGTCGCGGCTCAGGCCGTTGTGAATCAGCGGGGTTTCCAGGCCGCGTTCAATCAACGCCTCGCGCACCATGCGCGCTTCGTTGGAGATGGCCAGTTCGACGTTGGCGGGTTTTTTTACGAGGGCAGTTTCCATAACAAGTCAGTCCCAATGCGTGGTTTAGAGTTGTTACGGGTCCTGCCCCGGTTCGGATTGCCGCTCGCTAGTGGCTTAGAGCCTGGTCAGCTAATCGCGATACGCCGCTTTTGCGGCGGCTCATCACCCTTCTTCGGCGCTTTGAGCTTCAACAGCCCATCTTTAAAGCTGGCGCTAATGTCTTCCTCGTGCACTCCGGTGCCAACATTAAAGCTGCGCATGATCTTGCCGTAGCGCCGCTCCTGGCGGATGACTCGACCGTCCTCTTCTTCTGACAACTCCTGGCGGCTCTCAGCCTCCAGCGTGAGGATGCCGTTTTCGAGGTGCAGGTGGATATCGTCCTTGTCCACACCGGGCAACTCGGCAGTGATCTCGAAGTGATCCTTCTTGTCCTTGATGTCGACCGCTGGCGACAACAGGGTATCGCCGAGGTCGCGGCGACGCGCACCCAGTGGCGCGAACAAATCCTCCAGGAAATGATCGCGATCGAGAAAATGACCGTGGGTAATCAGTGACATATCACACCTCCTATCTGCTGGTTTGCCCCTGTTCTACTACCTAATATGCGCCCTTTTTGTGACAGTTCAATTGATCTGAATCAGATATATACTGTCGCCATGGACACACTCATCAAAACGCTTATGCCCTGGGGCCCCGTGTTTTTCGGGGTGTTCATTTTCGGCCCGATGTGGTCCGCGGCACTGGGGCTGAATCTGCCCCTGGTCATGGTGATTGGCGGCGTCTGGGGTTATGTCGCCAAAGTGCGCGGAACCTGGTTTTGAGCGCTGCAGACCAGAAAGCCGAGGAGCGGGCCATTGCCGAGAAGTATATAGGCGGCTTTCCCTGGTTCATGGTGATTTGGGGCCTCGGCGGCTTCTTCGGCTGGCTGGCGCTGTTTCCACTGGTGCATTTTGGCTACCTACCGCTGTGGCTGGGTTGTATTCTCGCCACGATCAATATCTGCTATTGCTACCTGCCCACTCATGACGCCCAGCACGGCAATATCGGCCGGCCGAATACCCGCTGGCGCTGGCTCAATGAGTTTATCGGCCATACCTCGGCCCTGCCGTTCATGCTGCCCTACCGATTGCACCGCGCGATTCACCTAAAACACCACGCCTATGCCAACGTGCCCGGCAAGGACCCGGACCTATATATCAAGTCCGACAACATCTGGGGCGCCTGCAAGGCCGCCTGGGCCAGCCATCAACCCAACCAGACCGGCAATGCCACGCAGATAGAGGTTCTCGATGAATCGCCGCAGCGGGACAAGCTCGCGTTCGAGGCATTTCTGGTGGTGCGCTTTTGCTGGATCGCCATGGCCGTGTTGTGCTGGACTGGGTTCGCGCTGGAAGCGTTATTCCTGTGGTGGCTGCCGATGTGGATCGCGTATTTCTACACCCCTGTGACACTGTCCTGGGCGCCCCACCACCCGATGGAGGAAACCGGGCGTTACCGCGATACCCGCACCTGGAAGTGCAAGCTGGGCAACATCGCCGCCGCTGGCATGGAGTACCACGTGGTGCACCACCTGTTCCCGTCCATCCCGCTCAACCTGACGCCATCGGCCTATCGCGAGCTCAAGCCCGTCATGCTTGAGCGGGGCATGCGCTTTGATGGGGAGCCGGACTAGGCGCAACCCTGCGCAGTATCGGTCTTTACACTTCTTAGCCATTCCTCGCGCAACTTTGCGGCGCATACTGTTCTAATACTCCGTAACCCCTATGGAGGAACGACTATGAAAACTATTGTGACTTTAGCTTTGAGCTTGTTGATTGCCAGCAGTGCAGTGTATGCGGAGAAAGGCGACGGCAACCGCGGTGGCGATCGCCTAGCGCGTATGCAGCAACACCTGGGCCTGAGCGATGATCAGGTGAGCCAAATGCGTGAGATTCGCGCCAATGGCGGCGGCCGCGAAGAGATGCGCGCTGTGCTGACTGAGGATCAGCAGGCGCAGATGCGTGAACACCGAGCAAACCGAAAAGGCAAAGGAGGAAAGAAAGGCCCCCGGGACGCTGAAGAGCAAACCGACTAGTCTTGCAGCCGCCGCTTGGTTGCCCCTGTTGCCACGGCGTTTAATGGATTATCTGGCCAGGGGTGCTTGGGATAGCGCCCCTTCATTTCCTTTTTTACGCCCTCATACCCATTGCGCCAGAAACTGGCGAGGTCCTGGGTCACCTGCAATGGACGTCGCGCTGGCGACAGCAGGTGAATCATCAAGGGCACCCTGCCCTGCACAATCGTTGGCGTAGACTCGGCGCCGAACATCTCCTGTAACTTCACCGCCAACACCGGCGGCGACTGCGTATAGTCGATACGAATATTGGAACCCGATGGCACCTCGATGCGCTCTGGCGCCAGTTCATCGAGTTCTTTCGGCAGCGGCCACGGCAACAGTGTGAGCAGGATGTTCTTCAGATCCAACTTCTTGAAATCCTTCAGTGAGCGCACATCCGCAAGATAGGGCTCCAGCCAGGACAGATCCGCCAGCAATGCCTCGTCGGACAGATCGGGCCAAGCCTCCCCCTGCGGGGACCCTGCCTCTCCCCGCGAGGACCCTCGGAGGGTCTGTGTGACAAGTTGAACCCGGGCGCGCCAGGTTTCTACTTTTTCATCCCAGTTGAGAAGTTGGAGACCTTTTTCTCGCACAACGTCGAGTAACAAGGTGTTTCGAGTCTCTGCGGGAATATCGACATGCGCCTTGCGGGCGAAAACGATTGAGCCAATGCGCGATTGCGTCTCGGCCACAAACTTACCAGCCTTCTCGTCCCACTCTACCCGCTCCGATTCCACTATCAGCTCAGGTAGGCATTCCTGCACGGCATCGATATCCAGCGCCGCCGCGGAATAAACCATGTCTTCCGCAAAGCCCGCGCGGCCCCCGCTCTCCGCCACGGCAATCCATTCTTGCTGACACAGTGGATCGGTTTCATCCAGCACTGCGCTGCGTCCATTGGCCAATTGATACACATTGCCCTTCGCCTGGCGGCGCCTGCCGATACGATCCGGGTAGGCGGCAGCAATCAGCAGCCCAACACCCTCCGACGGTACGGACACCCTCGGAGGGTGGGGGGTACCCTCGGATGGTGTCATATCACTACAAATACGCCGATATTGCTTGGCCTGTTGTTTTACCTTGCCCGAGAGCTTGTCCAACTGGCGCAGAATATCGGCACCGTGCTGGCGCCGGGTATCTCCCTCGCTCAGCTGCGCCGCGAGGTCGCAGGCAAGTTCGCCCTCACCCCAGCGATGTCCCACCAGCAACATATGCGCCAGTCGCGGGTGCACGGGCAGCTTCGCCATCTGCTCACCGTCAGCGGTGAGCGATACGCCTTCCACCGCGCCGAAACTCCTGAGCAAATCCATTGCCTGATTCCATGGGCCTGTAGGTGGCGAGTCCAGCCATGTCAGCTCAGCCGGATCATCCACACCCCAGGCCAATAGTTGTAATGCCAGCGGCGTAAGGTCGGCCTGCAGTATCTCCGGCGTTGCGCGCGCTGACATTTCATTCTGCTGGCCCTCGCTCCAAAGCCGGTAGCAGTGACCAGGCCCAAGCCGCCCTGCCCGGCCCATGCGCTGGGTGGCGTTATCTGCCGATATCCGTTTGGTGGTGAGTCGGGTCATGCCCGTATTGGGGTCGTACACCGGTTCCCGCGCTAATCCCGAATCGATCACCGTGGTAATGCCTTCAATCGTCAGACTGGTCTCGGCAATATTGGTAGCGAGCACCACCTTGCGGACACCCTCGGAGGGTGGTTCGATGGCGCGCCGTTGGTCCTCCAGCGACAGGCCACCATAAAGCGCGGCAACAACGGTATCGGATCGACGAACCGCCTCTGAGGATTCCTGAACCAGCGCCTCTTCAACCCTCCGAATTTCACCTTGCCCAGGTAAGAACACCAGCACATTGCCTGTTTCCGGCTTGGCCAACACCGCATTAATTGTGCTCACCACCGGCTCCACAATATTGCGACGCGGCTCAGCTTTCGCGCCGTAATGCACTTCCACGGGAAACATGCGGCCCTGGGACGACACCACCGGCGCTCCACCCAGCAGTTCACTCACCCTCGCGCCATCCAGGGTGGCAGACATCACCAGTATTTTTAACGGCGGCCCTTCGCGGAACAGCTCCCGGCCCTGCAGCGCCAACGCCAGCCCCAGATCAGAATCCAGCGAGCGCTCGTGAAACTCATCAAAGATCAGAAGGCCCACACCTTCCAGGCCGGGGTCATTCTGCAAACGCCGGGTCAGAATCCCTTCAGTAATGACCTCTATTCGCGTCTGCTTTGAGACTTTGGCATCCAAACGCACGCGGTAGCCCACCGTCTCGCCCGCTTTCTCACCCAGCGTCCATGCCATGTATTCCGCCGCCGCTCGCGCGGCCATTCGCCGCGGCTCCAACATCACAATGCGCTGCTCGCCTAGCCAGTCGGCTTCACGCAGTGCGAGTGGCACCACCGTGGTCTTACCGGCACCGGGTGGCGCCTCCAGCACCACCGCATCATGACTGGCCAGCGCATGCGCCAGTTCACTGAGCACATCGTGAATAGGGAGATCAGTTTTCATAGGGCGGCTATACTACCTGCACTAATCCATCATAAGAATAAGGACATCATCATGAGCAACTCTGACACTGTCACCGCCTTCTGCGCCGCCTGGGCTAAACGTGACCTCGACTCATTAATGGAATACTTCAGCGACGACGCGGTTTATCACAATATTCCTATGGACCCGCCCAATGTCGGCAAGGAACAGATACGAGCCATTATCGAAACCTTCACGACCGCGCCTGAGACTATCGAATTCGCCGTGCATCACCAGGCGGAGAATGCCGACGGGGTAGTGATGAACGAGCGCACTGATACGTTTACTTTCGGCGACACTACCGTGGCCTTGCGTGTGATGGGTGTATTCGAGTTAACGGATGGCAAGATCAGCCACTGGCGCGATTACTTCGACATGAATCAGTATTTGAGCCAACTGCCCCAGCAGTAAGCCCACCATGCGCCGACTCAACCTGGACCGGGTCGAAGACCGGTTCCCGACCATCTATATCACGCTGATCAGCGTGCTGCTGGCAATCGGCCTGGAAGACACGGTCTCGCAGGTACGCGCGGTGGAATCCAGCGAGTTATTTAACTGGCTCATCGCCGTGTATGTGGGCGGCACCACCCTGGCCGCCTGGACTGGCTTCAGCTTTATCGCCATCACCCAGGTGCGCCGCCCCCGTCTGCTAGATAGCGTCAACGTGTTTGGCCTGGCGGTAGGCGTGTTTATGCTCAATTCCACTATCGGCCAGCCGCACCACTGGTTCTTCTTCGCTTTCGCGTTGTATATGTTTCTGGCGGCCTACCCGGTCACGTACAACATGCCCATGCTGGGCGAGGCGCTGCCCTATGAATACCGCTTTCGGGACTGGCATTGGACGCTGTGGGCGTTACTCATTTATATGCCCCCCTACCTCGTCATCGGCTGGTTCTCCTACCAGGGGACGCTGAGCGAAGATATGGAATTATTCTTCCTGTGCCTGGCACTAACCCAGCCGATTAGCTGGGCAACACTCTTTTACAGCCACTGGAAAAAATCAATGGACCTCGCCGCTCAAGTACTGGCGAACACCGAGGCCTAAGCGTCCTTTCGGGACTTTTTCGCCTTTTTCCGAGCGGCGACTGCAGGCCGCTTCTTGGTTCGGGGTTTACCCTTGGGCTTGGGTGATCGAGCGGGCTTGCGCTTAGGTGCGCCGCTAGCCTCACCGGCGTTGCGGCGATCTTCACTCTTGTCTTTCGCTTGAGCTTCGCCTTCCGCCTCTCGTTCTTTGGCGCGCTTGGAATCGGCTTTGGATATCTGCAGCCGCTGCCCCGACACCCAAACGCCTTTCAGATGAGTGAAGATTTCTTTGGGCATCCCCTCCGGCATATCCACCGTGGAGTGATCATCGTAGATTTCGATGCGGCCAATGTACTCCGCATCGATCTCTGCCTCATTGGCGATGGCGCCGACGATATTGCCGGGCTTCACCCCGTGGGAGTAGCCCACCTCGATACGGAAGCGCTCCATATTCTTATCGGGCTTCGGCACATCACGTTCGCTTTTCTGCGGGCGCCGACCTTCTCGACTATCCGCGCCCCTCGACCGCGAGCCCTCTGCGGCTTCTTTCGCGCGCCGCTTCTCGCGTTCTTCCGCACGGCGCTCGGGTGACTTCTTCAACTTTTCCTTGGCGAACAGCGGCTGCTTTTCCTGCGCCATCGCCACCAGTGCGGCGGCCACCTCAATGACCGGCACGCCGTATTCGTGCTGATACTGCTCCACCAGCGTGCGGAACTTATCCAGTTCCTCTTGGCTATCCAGGGTTTCTGAAATACGCCTCTTGAAACGCTTCACCCGCGTGTCGGTGACATCCTCGGCGCTCGGCAACTCCATCTTCTCGATGTTTTTCCCGGTGGATTTCTCGATGGCGCGCAACAGCCGGCGCTCACGGTTGGAGGCGAACAAGATCGCATCCCCTTCCCGGCCAGCGCGGCCGGTGCGCCCTATGCGATGTACATAGGCTTCCACATCGTAGGGAATGTCGTAGTTGATGACGTGAGAGATGCGCTCCACATCCAATCCCCGGGCTGCCACATCGGTCGCCACCAGAATATCGAGCCGGCCTTTTTTCAGGCTCTCAATGGTTTGCTCGCGTTGTTTCTGCGGAACATCGCCATTCAGCGCCGCAGCGGCATAGCCGCGCGCGTTGAGCTTCTCGGCCAGCTCAGAGGTCGCGATCTTGGTGCGCACGAAGATGATCATGCCATCGAACTCTTCGACCTCGAGAATGCGCGTGAGCGCATCGAGCTTGTGCAGGCCAGATACCATCCACACCCGCTGGCGAATGGTCTCCGCCGTGGTTTGCTTCACCTTGATGATGACTTCAGCGGGATCGGTGAGATAGTTCTTCGTAATTCTTTTAATCGCCTCGGGCATCGTTGCCGAAAACAGCGCAATCTGACGACTCTCCGGCGTTTTCTCCAGAATCCACTCCACATCGTCGATGAAACCCATGCGCAGCATCTCATCGGCTTCATCGAGCACCAGACAGCGCAGTTCATCGAGCGCGAGTGTGCCGCGGTTGATGTGGTCCATAATCCGCCCAGGTGTTCCTATGATGACTTGCGCGCCGCGCTTAAGGCCACGCAATTGGGTGCGGTAATCCTGGCCGCCGTAAATCGGCAGCACGTGAAATCCCTCGATATGCGCCGCGTAGCGCTGGAAGGCTTCGGCTACCTGTATTGCCAACTCGCGCGTGGGCGCCAGCACCAGCACCTGCGGAGAGCGTTGCTGCATATCCAATCGTGCCAGCAGTGGCAAGGCAAAGGCCGCGGTCTTACCCGTACCCGTTTGCGCCTGCCCCAGCAGGTCACGGCCTTCCAATAGATGGGGAATAGTCATCGCCTGAATGGCTGAGGGGCTTTCATAGCCCACCTCATCCAAGGCGCGCATAAGCGGCGCCGGCAATCCCAGCTCAGCGAAGCTGGATACCGCGTTAGTATCGCTAGACATTGTAGTTCCGTGCCCCGGAGGGCATTGCGGCCCGCAGGCCTCTGTGAAGGCCGCGCATTATACACAAAAGCTGGTGTATCCTATCGCCTAAAAATAATAAGGATACAAAGGCCCATGATCATCGTTGTGGCACGCATCACCTTTCCCACCGAAGCCGACCGCGACCGCGCTGTCGCCCTCTCCGCTCCTGTGCAGCAGGCGACACGTGATCATGAACCCGGCTGCCACGCCTATTGCTTCGCCGCCGACCCCTGCGACCCGATTGCCATTCAGGTCTATGAGCTGTGGGAAGACAGCGACAGCCTGGCGGCCCACTTCGACCATCCCAACTACATGACAATGGTGGAAGTGCTCTCTGAGGTCGGCTTTCTGGAAAGCATCAACCGGGCCTACCTCACCGAGCGGGACGAGTCTGTGTATACCGAGGACGGCCAGAAGAAGGCGGCGTTCTTCCAGTGAGTGTCTTTGAATATCTGGGCGTACTGCTCTCGGTCATCCTGGGTTTGGGCCTGACCCACATTCTCTCGGGCATCAGCAAAACCATTCACTACCGCGAGACCATGAAGGTGTACTGGGTACATTTGTTGTGGTCCTTTTCGGTGATGGTCTACATCATCGTGATCTGGTGGGGCATGTTCTGGTGGAGTACACAGGAAGCCTGGGCCTTCTTCGAGTTCCTGCTGCTGATCATCTACGCCGTATTTCTGTTCATGAGCGCTTACGTGCTGTTTCCCTGGGACATGCCCAAAGATCTGGACCTGGAACAGCATTTCTATAAGACCCGCCCCTGGTTCTTCTCGGTGCTCATCGCCACCTGGATGCTGGATATACCCGAGACCCTGCTCAAGGCCCAGGGCGAGCTGCGCGAATTACCCACCTTTTACTGGGCGTTCTTCTCGTTTCAGATGTGTATCTTTGTGACTTGCCTGCTCACTGCCAATCGCACCTGGCATAAGGTTGCCGCGATTATCTGGCCCATATGCATCTTCGGATTCCTATCGGTCACGACCCTGGCGAAAATCGCCACCTGAGGCTCACAAGATTATGAAGACGAGGGCTGCAAGCGCTCTGCGAGCTCGGTCAGCTCCTTGATGCGTTCCTGACTCGTAGGGTGCGATTGCAGAAAGGGCAAGGATGACTTACTGCCGTAGCGTTTCAGCAAGTTGGTATGTAAGCGAGCAGCGCCTTCGACCTCAAAGCCGGCCTCCACCGCCCAGATGGCACCCAGGTAGTCGCTTTGCCGCTCCTGGTCCCGCGAAAACTTGGTGGACAACAACTGCTTACCCAGCTGGCTCAGCAGTGCACCGTGATAACTGTTGGTAGAGGAACGCAGGTACGCCTCCATCAGCTCCAGGGGCACGTTGACCATCATTCTGGAGGTACCGTGATCCAGCTTCAGATGCGCCACTTCATGGCCGAGTACTGCCGCCCACTGGCTGGTGTCGTAGCCAATCAGCTTTATCATGCCGAGATTAATGCCCACCGTCGCACGACCACCGATATTGCCGGCGAACGCATTCGGGGTGTTACCTTCGGCAATGATCAGCCTCGGTGACAATTCGGCCGCCTCGGTGATGCCCGTGAATACACCGCGGATGGCCAGCAGTTGAGAGGTGTTCAAGGTTGCTACCACGGTACCGCCCTGCTTCAGCTGCACCCGCGCATCGTTGGTTCTTAAAAGACTATCGATGGGCCATGAGCCTTGCGCCAAGACCGTAGTCGGGAGGCAGAGGGTCAGCCACAGGAAAGTGATAACTCTTATGTGCATGATTACGAGGTGACACGCTTCGGATGCATACTCGATTGGACCACAAAAACGCGAAAGCATTCAGCATAGTTCTGCCCCGTTGCAATTTGCCCGCGCATCGGTAAATCTAATCCCATGACTATAAAAGTAATCGGCGCCGGCATGGGGCGCACAGGCACCCTCTCCTTAAAAGCGGCGCTGGAACAACTGGGCTTCGACAAGTGCTACCACATGGAGGAGCGCTCCAAGAACTGGGAAAGCCATACCCCGCTTTGGAATGCCGCAGGACGCGGTGAGCCCCAGTGGGATGCGCTGTTTGACGGCTACAAAGCTTCCGTCGACTTTCCCGGCTGCGTGTTTTGGGAAGAACTGGCGGAGTACTACCCCGAGGCCAAGGTGGTGCTGTCGGTGCGCGAGGCCGACAAGTGGTACGAGTCCACCCAGGAAACTATCTTCCGCGCTGACCTGCGCGCCAGCGTGCTGGAGCAATCCCCCGAAGATCAGGAGTTCGCGAACCTGTGCATTTACGCGCCCTTTGATGGCGAGGTAAACGAGCGCGAACACACCATCGCCTGCTTCAACGCCCACAATGAGCGGGTGCAAGCGGCAATCCCTCCGGCTCGCTTACTCGTATATGAAGTGAAGCAAGGCTGGGAACCATTGTGCGAGTTTCTCGGCGTGCCGGTGCCGGATACACCCTTCCCCCGAGTGAACGAAGGGGAATCCACCGCGAAGGTGATCGACAAGCTCGCCGCCGGTGAAAAGGTACGCAGCCTCGATCCCACTGAGTAATAACCCATACACAGGTACAAGCCATGACCTCTGGTCTCAATCTCTTCACATCGACACTGGCCAGCAGCGTGCGCGGTTGGTCAGGCATTAGCGCCAAGCCCGTGGCCAGCAAACCCCCGGCGATTCTTAAGCTCTACGACATTGAGAACTGCCCCTTCTGCCGAATAGTCAGGGAAGTACTAACCGAGCTCGACCTCGACGCAGAGATCTACCCCTGCCCCAAGGGCGGCAAACGCTATAGACAAGAACTGAATGAGCGCGGCGGCAAGGAACAGTTCCCCTACCTCATCGACCCAAATACCCAGACCGAGCTCTACGAGAGCATGGATATCATCGAATACCTGTACGGGACCTATGGTGGCGGCGAACTACCCACCAAATGGAAGTTTGGGCCCATACACAAGATTACCTCCAGTTTGGCCAGCGCTACCCGACTCAGCGAAGGCATGCGGGCACAGCCTTCAACCCTGCCCAACGAGATGCTGGAACTCTACTCCTTCGAGGCCAGCCCCTTCGCGAGACCAGTGCGAGAACTGCTCTGCTCCATGGAGATTCCCTACATCCTCAGAAGCTGCGGCAGAACCGAACCCGGTGAGTGGCTACCGCCCAAGCTAAGAGATCAACTCGACCTAAACCCCAAGTCCCAGCTGCCCAATCGAATCGAACTGCAACAGCGCGACGGCAAGATGGGGATACCGTATTTGTGGGACCCAAATACCCAGGAGGGGTTGTTTGAGAGTGGGGAGATATGCAAGTTCATTTCACGCACCTATTCCTGACCAGTTCTGAAAGATGAACACAAAACTCATAATTGGAGAGCTACTGCGATACCCGCGCACCAAGTCTGCTGATCTAGAAACGATAGACGGGCTGAAGAACTTTCACTTCCTAGCTAAGCACCCCGGCGCAGGTGCATTTCAGTTAGAGAGAGGCATAAACACTCCAGCAGAAGTAAGACCCCCTTCCGGAGTACCGAGGCGCCCAGCGATATTGATATCCAGTAGCCCACACAAAAAGGGATCTGCCGAAACGCCTTGGCAAGACTACTTTGATTCAGACAACGGGCACATTAGGTATTTCGGTGATAACAAAGACCCGGGCTCGGATCCTTCGCGCAGCCCCGGCAACAAGGCATTGCTAGAAGTTTTTCACAAGTCACATAGTCACGACCTAGAGGTTCGCAGAGCAGCACCACCAATATTGTTCTTTCGAAGACAGTCCAAGGGCTATATCGAATTTCATGGATTTGGCGTGATCACCAGCGCCGAGCTAGTAACCCAATGGGACAATTCGAAAAAACGATCTTTCTCAAACTACGTTTTTGACTTCGCTGTATTTAGCATCGCTGCAGAACACGAGGAGTTCGACTGGAACTGGATTAACGCAAGAAGATCCACAGAGCTGGAGCTCGCTGAGACCGAAACCAGCTCACCTTCATCATGGAAAATATAGCTTGCGGAAGGCCCAAACGCGCTGAACAGGTGCAGACGTCGAATCGCCAAGCTATTTGTTCAATCAACCGACTCGCAAATTCCACTACCCGGGAGCGATGTTGAGGCTGCTCTGAATAAGATATACAACTACTTCCACGGACGAAAGCACTCATTCGAAGCTGTAGCTGAAGTTGTGGCGGAGCGGGTATTAGGTAACAAAGGAGGTGATTATGTTCGGGGTTGGATCACTTCCGCTTCCGCTGATGGTGGAGCCGACTTTGTTGGAAGAATCACACTAGGGAGTGATCTCTCAAAAGCCAGACTGGTCGTCCTTGGCCAGGCAAAATGCGAGAAACCGAACAGAGCCACCGGTGGCAATCACATCGCCAGAACGGTGGCTCGGCTCAGAAGAGGTTGGATTGGGATCTATGTCACGACAAGCTACTTTTCCACCGCCGTGCAAGAAGAAGTGATTCAGGACAGATATCCAATTGCGCTCGTAAACGGAAAGCGAGTCGCTGAGGAAGTATTGCAGATAGTTCACGAAAGTGACATCTACCATTCAATTGAAGAATACCTGGACCATCTCTGTGCGAACTACTCTTCACGATTGATGACGCGAGATCCGGAGGAAATTCTCACTGTGTAGAGTCGGACAAGTGTTGAGGAATTGAAAGCAAAAATTGAAACCTGGCCAGCAGAATAGTGATCTCTATCCATGCGACAGTATCAATACCGGCAATTGACCTGGAGCAACAAGATCGCGCTATATGTTTTGCAGTTTTTGAATCCAGGGCTACTATTTGACGGTTCAACAATAATAATGCACTAAGGGGTATTGCACATGGAAGGATCCATCCACTTCTCTGTTCCAGAGATACTCGTTGGCAATGTCGAGTTTTCCGACGTCTACGCCAACTACACGCAGGCAGGTAATATCAGCAGCTTCGCCGTTGATATGGAGCTTCCAGACATGAAGCTTCATAAAACTGTGAAGACAAAGGACGATCGACAACTAGCCCCAAAAATCGAGCAGGCGCTAGCGACCTGGGCCAATCAATATGCGCGTCATCTAGAGAAAGAGCACAAGAGTCAGCGAAAAGAGGATGTCGAGAAACTCAGCGAAGAGGCTAAACAATCGATATCGGTACTTGAAAACATACTAGATCATACGCTTGCTATAGATGACGCGGTCGACTGGGAGACATTGAAGCGTGATGATCTGTACAAGACTTCGCCTTCAACACTTTCAAGAAAGGGACACAAGGCTAGATATATCGATTATGCAGACTCGGGCAAGCCAACCAACTTTCACCTTAAGGAGCCAGATCCGGCGCCAGACCGAGATGCCGTAGCTAAGGAGTTTGGGTTCTTCACCAGGCTATTTAGAGGATCAAAGATACAGTCCGAGTTCGATAGACGTGTTAGTGCACATCTCGCAGAAACCGAGAAGTGCTCGAAAGAGAACGCCAAGAGAGAAAAGGCCTTCAATGAACAGAAAGCTAAGTTTGAGGAGTACGAGGCGAATTTCTACGTCAGACAGAAAGAAGCTAACGGTAGGGTCGACCAGCTTCGCGAAAGGTACAAGAGCCGAGAGCAACAGGCCATCGAAGAATACTGTGACCTAGTTTTGGAAAACTCCGAGTATCCCGACTACTTTCCAAAAGAATGGGACTTGGAATATCGGGAAACCAACAAGATCCTTATTGTCGATTACTCACTGCCTGAGCCTGATTCTCTACCTTCTGTTAGTGATTACAGTTACATCGCCAGCAAAGACGAGGTGCGCGAAAAGACACTTTCCGAAGCCGCCAAAAAGAAACTCTATGACAGCGTTATATACCAGATGGCAATTCGTACAATTCACGAACTGTATGAGGCAGACGTGATTGAGGCCATAGACTCTATTGCTCTCAATGGAATAGTCACAGCGATCAATCCGGCAACAGGTCAGCAGGAAACCAAGACCATAGTTACAGTATCGGCTAGCAGAGAAGAATTTTTGCCGATAGATCTGTCGAATATTGACCCCAAAATGACGTTCAAGCATTTGAAAGGCGTATCTGCTTCATCCTTGCATGGACTGACACCCGTAGCTCCCGTACTAAATATAGAGAAGACAGATAAGCGGTTTATAGATGCCAGAGCTGTCGCGGGAGAAATAGATAGCTCCACCAATCTTGCAGCAATGGACTGGGAGGATTTCGAACACTTGGTAACAGAACTGTTCGAACAGGAATTCGCGTCAAATGGCGGAGAGGTCAAGGTCACGCAAGCCAGCGCTGATGGAGGGGTAGATGCTGTAGCTTTTGACCCCGACCCCATCCGTGGCGGGAAGATCGTGATACAGGCGAAGAGGTATACCAACACCGTAGGCGTGGCAGCAGTGCGTGACCTGTACGGAACAGTGATGAATGAAGGAGCAACTAAAGGAATCCTTGTTACAACGTCAGATTACGGGAAAGACTCATACGAGTTCGCCAAGGACAAGTGTAAGTACCCCGTAAAATAGCGCCACTCATACGTAGAAATTTCTATAAACTAACGTGATAGGAGTTTTTACATATGCGCAAATCGAAGTTCAGCGAAACGCAGATTGTGGCGTTTCTCAAACAAGCAGAAAGCGGAGTGCCGGTTCCGGACATATGTCGAGAGCATGGCATTGGACTCAGCACCTTTTACAAGTGGCGCTCTAAGTACGGTGGAATGGAAGCCTCCGATGTACGGCGGCTCAAGGAACTTGAAGAAGAGAACCGCAAGCTCAAGCAGATGTATGCCGATCTCAGCCTGAAGAGTCAGATGCAGGAAGAGATCATAAAAAAGCTTTAGGGCCAGTCCATCGTCGGCAGTGGGTTGATCGTTTGCGCAAGGATTACCCTGTCAGCATTCGAGCGGCCTGTGGTGCAGCCGCGCTAAGTCGCACGGCGTATTACTACACGCCCAAGCGAGTAGATGATAGTGAGCTGATTGATGCGTTGCTGGCCTTGGTTGAGAAGCACCCTCGCTGGGGTTTTCCAAAGCTGTGTAAGCGGCTCAGAGCGTTGGGTAAACGTTGGAATCACAAACGGATTTACCGTGTTTATATGGAGTTAAAACTGAATATACGGCGTAAAGTAAAACGCAGGATACCGAATAGGAATCCGTTGCCATTGCGCGTTCCTAGATCAGCCAATATCTGTTGGTCGATGGATTTTATGAGCGATACCTTGCGTCACGGTCATCGGTTTCGCACGTTCAATGTGGTTGATGATTTCAATCGAGAAGTGTTAGCGATAGATATCAATTCGGGCATTACTACGGAGCGAGTGATACATACATTAGATCGTATTGCAGCCTGGCGAGGCTATCCCGCTATTATCAGGGTTGATAATGGCCCTGAATTTACATCAGGGGCGTTGGCTGAATGGGCGCAAGCGCATGGAATTCAGATCGATTTCATCAAGCCCGGCAAGCCTTACCAAAATGGATTTATCGAACGTTTTAATCGCACGTATCGAGAGGAAGTATTGGACTTATATCTGTTCGAGACATTGCAGGAAGTTCGAGAGATCACGGATGACTGGATCGTGTTGTATAACCATGAACGACCCCATGATGGATTGAACGATATGACACCCGTTCAATACCGAGAAGTGGCTTAATTTTTCTATGAATGGGTGGTTAGCTGTTTGGGGTATTTACACACGGCTTCCAATTTACAGAAACTCACCCCACCCTCCTCTCAATCCCCTTCCAGTAAGGCTCTCTAAGATCTTTCTTCAGCGCTTTGCCTGAGGGGTTGCGCGGAATCTCGGGGATGAATTCAAACTGCCTCGGCACTTTATACCCGGCCAGGTGGTCCCGGCAGAAGCCAATCAGTTCGTCAGTGCCGATAGGCTCACCATCTCGAGAGGTGATAAAGGCCATGATGGCCTCGCCGTACTTCTCATCGGGAATGCCGATCACAGCAGCATCGGCCACATTGGGGTGCTCGAATAAGGCGTTCTCCACTTCCTTGGGATAAACATTCTCGCCACCGGTCACGATCATGTCTTTGATGCGATCCTGTATGTAAACGAAACCTTCCTCGTCCATCTTTGCCGCATCGCCGGTGAACAACCAGCCGTTGCGCAAGCTCTTTTCAGTGGCTTCGGGCAGGTTCCAGTACTGCGTGAGCAATTGCGGGCCTTTCACTGCGATCTCCCCCACCTCACCGACGGGCACTTCATTGCCATCGTCGTCGACAATTTTCACCAGGGTACCCGGTGCCGCCCGTCCACAGCTCAACAACAAATGCTCTTCACCTCTTACGGCGCGCTCATGCACGCCTGACAGCAGCACAGTAGCAATGGCTGTGGTTTCGGTCATGCCAAACACCTGGCGGAACTTGCAACCAAACACCTCCATGGCCTGGCGTAAGGTTTCCACAGCAATGGGACTGGCCCCATAGTTAATTCCTCTAAGGTTAGGGAAGGAGTGCTCTTTGATATCTGGCACCATCACCAGGCAGGCCTGGATCATCGCTGGCACCAGCGTGCAGTTGGTCACCCCGTCATGCTCTATGGCATCCACCACGGCCACAGGATCGAAATCCCGCTGAATGATCAGGCTGCCACCCACGGTGATCGTGCCCTTGATGGTGATGCCCGCTGCTGCGTGATACATCGGCAGCGGCACTACAACGCGTGTGTCGCGCGCGCGAATGCCCAATGCGGTGGCCATCATGCGCGTGTTGGAATCGATAGCCCGCTGGGAGAGCACGGCACCTTTAGGCAGACCAGTCGTTCCCGAGGTATACATCTGGTAGAGATCGTCGGCTTCGTTTACATCCGCTTCGGGATTGGTCTCAGGTTGATCGCCAATCCAGTTCTCGAAACTGATCCAGCCCTCACGCTCACCATCCAGCAGCACGAAATGCTCGATGTGCGCCAATGCGCCACGCACCTTTTCAATGCCTTCCGCCAGTTCATCCTCGCACACCAGCACCTTCGCGCCACTGTCATTGATAATGTATTGCCACTCCGGCGGTGCCAGCCGGTAATTGATCGGTGTGGGCACAGCGCCGACCTTGCTGCCCGCATAGAAGATAAAGAGCAGTTCCAGGCAGTTCTTGCTCAACCACGCGATACGGTCGCCCTTTTGCATACCATGCGCTACGAGACCATGAGCCAGACGGTTACAGTAGGCATTGGCGGCGCCGTAGTCATACACGGCATCCTCCATCTCGACGCAGGGCGAATTGGGAATCTCCCGGGCATAAAACTCCATGTAGTGGTGTAGCAGCATGGGTAAACCTCAGTTTTAGAATTATTGTTTTTGAGTGTAGACCAAGCTGAGGTGTGCTGATTGCAGCGCCACACTTTGCGATACTTGAGTATCGCGACAGGTGCACACATCATGAAACTCATCACCCATACCCGGCGAGCTTTTACCGCTCTGGCCTTTCTAGGGCTTCTCACTAGCAATGTACTGACGTTGACCAACAGCGCGTTTAACGCGGCGCTCTCTGGCTTGATGGGCACAGCTTTCGGCATATCCACGGTCGCCGATGCCATGAACACTCGCCTGACAAAAAAGAATACCCAGATCGCCAGCCAGCAGGCGGCGATAAAGACGCAAAAGAAGGCGGCTCAAAGATTCGGGAGACGCCTGACGACCCGAACGGGAAAGCTGGTGGCCACGTCCATCGCGGAGCTACCTGCCGAAGCCATACCCCTGCTGGGCATACCGGTGCTAATTGCCGCCACGGCCTACGAGATAAAAATGGCCTGTGACACCCTCGACGACCTCGACACGCTCTATGCCGAGCTGGGCATGGATGACCGCATCGATAAAGGAGTGATGGGCGAAGTCTGCAACCCCGTCATCCCCAGCGCGCAGCAGTTGCATGACATAGCCACCGACTACCTGAGCGATTAAGCTGCAGCGTTATGAATACCGTACAACTCGATCAAGCGCCCATCACCCCGTCCAAAGTTGTGTGCATCGGTCGCAACTACGCCGAGCATATTGCCGAGCTGGGTAATGAAGTGCCCACCGAACCGGTGATTTTCACCAAACCGAATTCGGCCATCAGCGCTGAACTGCGCACCGATGCCGTCGATGAGATTCACTATGAAGGCGAAATCACCTTCGTCGTGCAATCGGGCGCTCTCGCGGCTGTCGGATTCGGGCTGGATTTGACCAAGCGCGCGCTGCAGTCACGGCTCAAGGAAAAAGGCCTGCCCTGGGAACGCGCCAAGGCCTTTGATGGCTCGGCGGTGTTCAGTGAGTTCGTCTCCTACGCCGGGGCCGTCGAAGACCTCAGGCTGGAACTGCACATCAATGACAAACTGATTCAATCCGGCGGCTGCGACATGATGATGCATTCGCCGCAGGAGGTGCTGGCCGAAGCCACTAGTTTTCTTACGCTTGAGGATGGCGACCTGATCATGACCGGAACACCCAAGGGTGTGGGCAAGGTCTGCGTGGGTGATACGTTCACAGGGAAGATATTCGCCAAGGATGCGCTGTTGATGGAGGCCACCTGGCAAGCGGGTTGAAACTCCAGTTCCTCGAACAAGGCCTGTGCATACTGAAGAATCTCCGCATCGGAATAGGTTCGGCCCAAAGCTAGCTCAATCAGCGCGCCTCATTCTTAAGCTTTCCACACCGCGCGCACTTAAAACTCGTCACCAGCTTCCCCTGCTTGGTGTCGAAGACCTTGTCCTTCTCAATCACCCACTTGTGATGCCCATTGCGGCATAAGGTATTGCCCTTGTGCTTTTCCTTCAGGGACTTCTTCTTGAATGGAAGTACATCGGCCATGATCTAGATCGGCCGATAATCGGGGTGACCAGGCTGCCCGATCTGCAACACGGGCAAGGCCATGCCCGAGGCCAGCAGGTCATCGATGCCATGGGGCAGCTGGTAGGTAAAGTCGAGGATGTAACGGCGTTTGGAGATGCGCCACTCGCCGTCGCGTTTTTGCAGCTCATCCAGGTAGCGTCCGCCGAACAGGCTGTCGGTCTTGTTGCCCTCCTCGTTTTCCACCGCACTCACAGTGAAGCCATAACACTCACTGTTGGCGTTATCGCCATCGATCGTGAGGATGAGACCGCCCACTAGGTGCCAGCGGCGCAGGGCAGATTCCTCGATCTGCATCACAGCGGGAATAAAGTCTTCGGCCTTGCCAGTGAAGAATCCGTAATCGATATCGGCGTCCGGCCAGTAACAACTAGCCTGCCCTTCCTCGTCTAACCAATCGAGGGTGCGGCTGTAGCGCATCAGCACTTCTTCGCAGGCTTTCTTGTCGAGGAGTTCCTGTAGCTGCGGGTCCATAATCTTTCCTATCTAGTCTAATTCATCGAACACATTTTCTATTATCTCGCCCTGCAACAGTGGGTCTTCGACAATACGTTCACGCATGACTTCGAAGCCGTCCTCTATACGGGTCAAGGCATACCAGGTACCGGTGGCATAGGCCATCTCATTGCGTGCCAATCGCACCAGCCTTTCACGCTGCGTGAAGAGCAGCTCGCTAGCGGCTACCAGTGACATGCCATCATCGGCCAGCGGGGCCTCTGCTGCCTCATGTACATAGCCACCCATGGGATGAATATCCTGCGTGAGAAAACGCGACGGCACTAGCTCAAACACCAGAGCGGCGTAGCGGCCTCGTGCTCGTTCCGACTGTGACAGCAGAGTTTCGTTAGCACTGTACGAACTCGAGATGAGCGATTCGAGCGCGGAGTTATTCAAGTGCTTGAAGCCACCTGAACTCAGCAGCGCATCATAGCTATTGCGCGTGAACCAGATCTGAGCGTCAGTCGCGCTGCGCACAAGATCGGCCATAAACGCGTCTGTGAGCTCCGGAGGCTCGCTATGAGATTCAAGTGTGTTGATCACCCGCCCCAGGCGCTCGATCTTCTTAGGCAGCACCGACGTGCGAATGATACCGATGCTATACAGATTTTGATCAACCTCTGCTACCAGCGAAATCAGGTGGCCCTGTAATCGCAGCTTCTCATCCTGCTCCTGCTGCCAGGAATCGACGGCTAGCGCGGCGAGCACGCCCACCACGATCAAGAGAAACTCAAAGACGGCAGTGCCGGATTTACTGAACAGACGGCTTATTATCGACATGGCTTGAGCATAGTTGCCCGCCCGCTATTGAACAACAACTAGAAGACCAGGAACGAGGCGCCAATCAGGAGCGGCGCCACAATCACGGTGCGCATGCAAAACAGCAACACCAGGTCACGCACTCGCAAGCCCAGTGACGAGCGCAGCAACATCACGCCCATGTCCGCAAAATAAATCAGCTGCGAGAGGGACAATCCCGCCAGCACGAAGCGCATCTGCTCACTGTCGACGCGTGTGGCCAGGATCGCGGGCGTGAATTGGTCCAACATCCCAATGATAAAACCGGGCGCGACTTTGTCGGCTTCTGGCAGGGAGAACAGCTCCAGCAGAAGGCGGATGGGATAGGCCAGCACATCCAGTATCGGGGTATGAAACGCGAGTACGCCGGAGCCGACGGCGATCAATACCCCCGGCCCAACGATGTTCATAATAGTGACCCAGTAGTGACTCCAGGCGTTACGCAATAACGTTGCGGGCGGTGGCGCCGCCTCGGCGCGCTGCATGGCCTGCTGCAGGCCCCACTGCGCACTGGAAAACTCGGCAGGCTTCTCCTCATGCACCTGTTTACCCACCGGCGAATAGTAATCTTCCTCAATGCGCACCAAGGGCGGGATACGCGCCATGATGGCCGCACAGACCAGGCAAATAGCCACCACGGTGAGATACCAGGTAAAGAACAGGTGGCCGATGCCCGCGGTCTCGGCAATCACCAGTGAAAACGGCAGCGAGACGATGGAAAAATTCGTCGCTACGGAAATCGCCTCGCGGCGGCTGTAACACCCGGTCTCGTACTGGTTGATGGTCAGCACCACACCGACCGACGATGCCGACACAATCGAAGAGGTCGCATCGATGGCCGCCCTGCCCGGCAAGGTGAAGGCCTTCTCAAAGGGGGCTCGCAGAACCGTACCGACGAATTCCAGCAAGCCAAACTCGGCCAGCAACGGCATCATGATGTAGGCGGCAAATAGCGTGGTGATCACCACGGCACCGATGAGCGGATACAGTAGCGGACCGGTGTCGTCAGCCAGCAGCATGGCAGGACCGGCATCGAAGACAATCATCAGGCCGATCGCAGAGGAAACCACACGCCACGCTACCCAGGGTAGGCTCACGTTAAACATACCATCCAAGGTGGGATGGCTGTCTTTCCAGTCGGGTTTAAACCACAGACAATAGAGACTGCCCACGGCAGACACGAGCACGAATGCTAGCACCAGCGGCAGTTCATAGCCCGCTATAAGCTCGCGCAAGGTGTCGATAAAAATGCCCAGGCCAATCGTGGTCTTGCCGCCCCAGGTGATGGGCACCAGGAACAGCAGGCACCCTGCTATCGAGGGTAGTAGAAAACGCAACAAGCGAGCGGGCTCAGCGATAGCTTACTTTCCCGGAATCGTATTTTTCGAGAGGTAGTCGGTGATATAAGCGATGAACTCCGGCTCATTGGCGCGCCGGTCTGTCTCAACCCGCTTGGCAATGTCAGACTCGCGCATGGCGCGGTTCCACTCCTTCATGCCAGGGATCTCGGCAAGGATGTCCCACTCCAATTGTTTAGCGCCAACAGAATTCACCACGGCATTGCAGTAGTGCACGTAGATATCGGCCAGGGTGAACTCACTGCCGGCGATATGCGGAGAGAACTGGCACAAGCGCTGCAATCCGCCAACGCCGCGATTGGTCACGTGACGTGCATCATCCAGCGACATCTGCGGGGCGGGCTTGCCGGAGAAGGCATAGCTGATCAGCTTACGGCTGGAGAGCTCCAGATAGAGCTCGCACACCTTCATTATCTGCCGCACTTTCGATTTCGCCACCGGGTCTTCAGGATAAAGCGGCTTTTCCGGGTAGACGTCTTCCAGATAATCACAGATAACGGTGGTCTCGGAGATATGCTCGCCGCCCTCGGTGGTCAGTGCCGGGATCTTGCCCACCGGGCTGATCGACAGCCACTCCTCCCCGCCGCCGTACACAACGTGTTCCTCGAAGGGGATGTCCTTGTACAACAGCACATACTTCACGACGTTGTAGTAGTTGCTGGCCGAGAAGCCATGCAAAGTCAGCATGTGATCAAGCTCCGTTAATGATCTGGATGGCGATGATAGCGCGTAATCACCGTATCGCACTCAACAGAATATGAACAGGAGTTACCCGATGCAGCTGGCCAACGAGAAAGTGGTACTCAAGCAGATGCCGACAGGCCTACCCACGCCCGAAGATTTTGCCATAGTGAGCGAAGAGCTGGCCGAACTCGGCGAAGGTGAAATTCGTATCGAAGTCGAACACCTGGGAATCGATGCGTTCATCACTACCACTCTTAATCACGACGGCCATCACGGGCGCAGCGAGCTGAATACACCGGTAATGGCCCTCGGCACAGGACGAGTGATTGAAAGCCGCAGCGAGGCGTTTACCGAAGGCGACAGGGTCTTCGGCGGCATGGGCGCCCAGCGCTACAAGCAGGCGCCCGCCGACACCTACCGTAAACTGGATGACTCACAGGTACCTGCACGTACCTACCTGGGCCTGCTGGGCATGACTACCGGACTCACCGCATATGCGGGCATGATTCTGGTGGGTGAGGTAAAAGAAGGCGACACCGTGGCTGTCTCTGCCGCAGCTGGTGCAGTCGGCACCATTGCCTGCCAGATCGCGAAACTCAAAGGTGCTCGCGTTATTGGCATTGCCGGTGGTGCGGAGAAATGCACATTCCTCGAAGAGATCGGTTGCGACGCAGCCATCGACTACAAGAACAGCGACGTGGCCGGGCAAGTCAAGTTCCTGGCCCCGGACGGCCTCGACCTGTTCTTCGACAATGTGGGCGGCGGCATTCTGGATGCGGCGCTCGATAATCTGGCCATGGGTGCGCGGGTGGTGATTTGTGGTGCCATATCCCAATACGCCGACATGTCGTCGGTGCAAGGGCCCGCCCTGTATCTGCGCGTGGCCGAGCGTAACGCCAGCATGCGCGGTTTTACCGTCGATTACTACGCGGCACAGTTCCCAGAGATGGAGGCCAACCTGGCCCAGTGGGCAGCTGACGGGAAGATTCAGATGCCCGAGCATATCGAGTCTGGATTGGAACGCTTTCCCGAGGCACTAAGAATGCTCTACAACGGCGGTCATCGCGGCAAACTGCTGGTCCAGCCCTAAAGCGCACCATCTGGTCTTACATTGGGATACAATAGCGGTATCCGACTCACCCCATAACAACAAGACAGGGGTCAGTATGTCTATGTCAGCATCGCGTATGACGGTACGCGCCATGCCCTTCGCCTTCGGCGACAAGAACGGGCACTGGAATGCGGCCAGCCGCGAGTTTTCCCACATCGTGAACTCAGCGTCGATGGCCATGCCCTATCTGGAGCCCTACCTGATTCGCTCCATGCGAGCCGCGCGCGAGCAGATTAGTGATCCCGCACTGCAGGCGGAGCTGGACCTGTACGTGAAACAGGAAGCGGCCCACTACAAGCAGCACCGCCAGTTCAATGACACGTTACGGACAGCCGGTTACCAATGCGTTGATGACATTGAAGAGAGGCTGGACCGGGACTACAAACGTCTCGGCAAGGAGAAATCCCTAAAATTCAACCTGGCCTACGCCGAGGGCTTCGAATCGATGGCACTGGCCATCGGCCAAATGCTGATCGAAGACCGTGTGTTTCTGTTTGGCGATAGCGATTCGCATGTGGCCTCATTGGTGCTGTGGCATTTCGTGGAGGAGATCGAACACAAGAACGTCGCCTTCGATGTGTTGCACCACCTGTACCCGGGCTACTTCACTCGCATTGGCGGGCTCATTTACGCCACTGCCCATATATTCTGGCGCACCGGTCAAGGCTACCGCGCCCTGTTACGCGAAGATGGCCTCTGGCAGCAGCGCCGCACGCGCTTGCGCATGCTCAAGCTGCTATTTCGCATCTTCTGCAATATCGGCCCCAAGTGGCTGCGCATTCTCAAACCGGGCTACCATCCGAGCCAGATCGCCGACCCGGACTGGGGCCAGCGCTGGGCCGAGCTGTTCACCGAAAACCCCGAGGCGGCGGCAAAGCTAGACACTGGCCAACTGCGCCGCCTCTCTCCTGTCGCAGGATAAGACCATGAGCGAACCGCAAACCATTAGTCGGCGCATGCAGGCGCTGTTCTTTCTCAACGGCCTCGGCCTGTTTATCGTGGGTATTCTCTTTGGCTGGGCCTGGTTCTTCCATCTGCTGCAGGAAATCGTCCTGTGGCCGCTGCCGGTACAAATCGACGTGCAGGTTCCCGGTGACTCGCGCGCCTACCGCATGGGGCACATGGAAGCCATCACCCAGGGACTATTGCTAATGGCGCTGGCCTTCGGCGGCCAGTTCATGCACCTGAGCCACAAGCAGTTTCAGTGGTTGTTCTGGACCGGGCTGATTACTGCCTGGCTGTTCACACTGCCGGCCATGGCCAATACCTTTGCGGGTACTCGCGGGCTGGCTTTCGGTGGCGGCCCCTTCAAGGAGAGCCTGGCCAACGACATCATCTACCTGTTCGGCTGGCCACCGGTGATTAGCGTGCACATTCTGTTCGCGCTGGCAGTACTGGGTGTGTACCGCTATCTGAAGGCTACCGAATAGCTACATTCCACCGCTCACATAAAGACACTGGCCGGTAATCCAGCTGGCCGCCGGTGAGGCCATGAACACCACGGCGGCACCAATATCCTCTACCGTACCAAAGCGCTGTAGCGGAATACCCATCGCTTTTTCGACCTCGGGTACCTGCTCCTCAGATATACCGGTCGATTCGTGAAAGTTCTGGGTCGGCACGGGCCCCGGTGCTACCGCGTTTACCCGAATCTTGGGCGCGAGTTCTACCGACAGCGTCTCCGTCAGGCTGTTGGTTGCGGCCTTAGAAGCCGCATAGGGTCCGTTCTTCTTTTGTGGACCAAAGGCGGTGCGTGAGGAGATATTAATAATCACCCCACCCGCTTCTTCCATCAGCTTGGCCGCGGCCACCGAGCCCTCAAACACGGACTTGAGATTCAGGTCCACCTGGGCGTCCCAACGATCAGACGGTGTACGGGTCAGATAGCGCGGTGTGGCATCCGGCAGCCCGCCTGCGTTATTCACCCAGATGGTGGGCGTACCGAGAAAGGCGCACACCTGATCGCCCAGTGAGTCGAGTTGTCCTTCTGCAGTGACGTCGGCAGGCACCGCCAATCCTTTTTGGCCGCGCTCTTCGATCTCAGTCACCACCGCTTTAAGGTCGTCCATATTGCGCGAGGCCACGGCCACGTCGGCCCCTGCCTCCGCCAGGCACAGTGCAATGCCGCGGCCAATACCTTTGCCGCCGCCAGTGACCACTGCCACCTGACCATCCAAACGAAACGCATCATTAATCGACATTGTTTAGCTCCTTAACGGGCAATGACCAGCGAATGGTTGCCGGCGTGCGCGGCGCGGTCAGCGCGTTCTGCACTTCGAACAGCAACTCAACCCGGTCAAGGCGCTCCCCGGTTTTAACGATCAGCGTTTTGCTGGAGTGCTGAGCGACCTCTACGGTGTCGGTATGGCGGCTGAAGGTGTAGTCATCGAGGCTGCGGAGCCGGAAATCCACGTCGGAGTGGTTATCAATCGTCACGCTCAGCAAGTTGTTGTCCTTTTTATAGGCGACCTCACTCACGGTAAGGGCAGCGTTAAGCATCTCCGCCATTTCGGGCTCGCGCGCTGCAAGTGTGTTTTTGAACCACACCAGCGTACGCCCCTGCTCCAACGCGGCCTGCATGGCCTCATGAGAGCGTTCCTTGGCCAACACCAGCGTTACGGGCCTGTGCCCGCCCTTGTGTGGCTCGTAATCCCAATCGACCAGCTCGTGAATATCTGAAGAACCAATCAATGCCAGATCATAGTCGAGCGCTATCTGAAACGCCTCTTCGGAAAAGAAATCGCCGTTGGCGATTTCGATGCCCTTGATCTTACCGGCCTTAACATTTGCCGCATGAAACTCAGTCATCTTGGGAATGCTGTCGGGAAACTCATCGCCCCACCAAGGATGGTTCCAGAACATGAATGCGCCCTGCACCGCCGCGGCATCCACAGCGTCCTGATCGGGCAGCTGATGCATGGCACGGTAATAGCCGATGGTGTCTGAAGGATCTTCCGGTGTGTGGTCGAGCAGCATTGTGTTGGCATCAAAGATAAAAAGCGCATTGATGTGCCCCGCTGCAGTGCTGCGGGTAATTTCGGTGCCCGGTATCACCATTAAGGGTTGCTCGCCTGCCGATTCTAGAGCCACCTCGTAAGCGCGATTGCGATCGGGGTGCGGTATATCGGCCAGATGCGGCTGCCACTCGAGGTGCTCTGTGATCGCAATCGCGTCCAGGCCATCGCGCAGAGCCTCCTCTATTCGAATTCGCGGCCACACGTGACCGTCGGAAAATGATGAATGGGTGTGCGGATCCAGAACCTGCGTCAGATAGTTCGCGGTATCGGGAAAGGTAATGCGTCTGGCTTCATTGGCTTCGTCAGGGAGTTTGGCGAGATCATGGGCCTGAGCGCTTACGGCCAGGCCAGCGAGTAACGCAAATATCCATCGGGGCATACAAATTCATCCTGCTAATCGACTACACTGCTTTTAATCATAGACGGGAGTTAGGACATGGGTAAAACGGCAAAGATTCTAGGCGCGGGCCTGGTGCTGATCATTGCAGCAGTGGTGATCGTATTCACAGTAGTGCTGCAGAACCTCGATGACATCATCAAGGCGGTGATTGAGAAGGTGGGCAGCGATGTCGCTAAGACAGAAGTCACCGTGTCGAGTGTTGAGTTCACGCTGCAAGAAGGTCGCGGCGTCATTCGTGGTCTGAAGATTGCCAACCCACCCGGCTATCAATCCAGTCACGCCTTCGCCATGAACGAGGTCGCCGTACAGATCGAGCCCGGCAGTTTGTCGGGGCCTGTGATCGTCATTAATGAAGTCACCATCGATGGCGCCACGCTAGTGGCCGAGCAGAAGGGCCTGGGCACCAACTTGAAAGAGTTACTGGACGGCATGAATGCGGGCGCAGAGCCAGCGCAGCCTGCGCCGGCCGATACCGCGCCAGCGGGTGAAGAGGTGCATCTGATGATGGAGGCATTTAACTTCACCGGCACCGAGGCATCACTGGTCACATCCCAATGGGGTGAACGATCGCTAAGCGTTCCCGACATTAAAATGACCAACATCGGCGACAAGGAAACCGGCCTCACGCCCGTGCAGTTGGCGAATCGCATGGTGAAGAACGTCTTGAAGCAGGTGGAAAAAGCCGTGGCCAAGGAGCTGGATAAGCTGGCCAAAGACGCGGCGCAAGAAGCCCTCGAGAGCAAACTCAGCGAAAAAGAAAAGAAACAACTTGAAGGCGTGAAGTCGCTGTTCAAGAAAGACTGACACAATACTCCGAAGCCAGTGCGTGTGACGCTCGAAAAGAGGTAGATACTAAGCGTACAACTTTTGCATTAAACTTAGCCCGTGAAGATCGCAAATCCGTTCGGCAAGAAGGCACAGTACCTACCGAACGTAGAGCAAGGAAGCCAGGATTGGCTCGAGCAATCGCCCGTCTGTACCAAGATTCTCGATCTGGAATTTAACCTGCGCTATATCAGCTCAGCAGGTGTTAGAGCCCTGGGACTCGGTGACGGGTCCCACTATTACGGAACAACCTTTCCTTTCTCCTTCTATCCAGAGGACTTCAAGCGCGAACTCAGCGCCGCAATGACGCGCAGTTGCCACCAGGGGGAAGTCATTACCCTGGAAGGCCCTGCCGCCGACGTCGACGGCAAGGAAATATGGTTTCATACGACGCTGATCCCGGTAAAAGACGCTAAGGGCCTGGTGCAATACCTCATGGCCATCTCCATTGATATCAACGAGCGCAAGAAGCTGGAGGAAGATCTGCAGGTGAGTCACACCCTCTTCCGCCAGGCCGAGCAGCTGGGCAAGATTGGGCACTGGGAGTGGGACGTGAAGGCAGACCGTCTCGTCGCCTGTTCCGAACAGTATGCCGCCATCTTCGAGATGTCCGTCGAGGAGGCCATGTCGGTGGAGTCTCTCGATACGGAGAGCGACTACCAGCAGGACATGCTGAAGCACATTCATCCCGATGATCGAGAACGCTACAACGAAATTACCGAAGACGCCTATGCCAGGAAGATTCCCTGGTCGATAGAGTTTCGCATCATCAGCGAGAAAGGCAACGAAGTACACGTTCTGGAGATGGGTGACCCGCAGCTCAACTCCCAGGGCGAATTGGTGCGCACCTTTGGCATTCTGCAGGACATCACGCAGCACAAAGAGACCCAGGAGAAACTCAACTATCAGGCGAGCCATGACGCACTGACCGGGCTCATCAATAGACGCGAGTTCGAGCGTCGCGCTGAGCGGGTTCTGAGCAATGTGAAGGGGCCGAAAGACCAACATGCCCTATGCTTCATGGACCTCGACCAGTTCAAGGTCGTTAATGACAACTGCGGCCACACCGCGGGCGATGAACTGCTACAACAACTCAGCAATGTTCTAAAGAATACCGTGCGCCAGCGCGACACCCTGGCGCGACTGGGCGGTGATGAGTTTGGCCTGCTAATGGAGCACTGTTCGCTGGATGACGCGAATCGTGTAGTAAACGCCATACTCGAAGCGGTAAACAACTACCAGTTCAGCTGGGAAAACAAATCGTTCAAGGTCGGCGTGAGCATCGGCGTGACCATGGTCAACGAAACCACCGGCAGCCTTACCGAACTTATGCAAGATGCTGACGCGGCCTGTTACGTCGCCAAGGAAGAAGGCCGCAATCGGGTGCACGTTCACCACGAGGGCGACCTGGAAATTGCGCGGCGACATGGTGAGATGCAATGGGTCACGCGGCTCAACAATGCGCTGGAGAATGACCAGTTGGTGCTGTATGCACAATCGATCAGCTCACTGGGCGACGAATCCGCAGACCACTATGAATTCTTGCTCAGGCTGAAAGACGATGACGGCGGCACGGTTCCTCCTGGCGCCTTCTTACCGGCTGCAGAGCGCTATAACTTGTCCACCAAGCTGGACAGTTGGGTCCTGGAACATTGTTTGCAGATATTGCTGGAACAACCGGCATTTATCGAGCAGATTGAATTTATCTCGATCAATCTATCCGGCCCGTCGCTCGCCGATCAGCGCTTCCTGGCGTTTGCTCAAAGCAGCATTAAGGCTTCTGGGATAAAGCCCGCCAAGCTTTGCTTCGAGATTACAGAAACTGCGGCGATATCAAACCTGAACCTGGCGATCGCCTTTATCGGTGCAATGCGCGAGCTGGGTTGCCGCTTCGCCCTGGATGATTTTGGCAGTGGCCTCTCATCCTTTGGCTACCTCAAGAACCTGCCGGTCGATTATCTGAAGATCGATGGTATGTTTGTCCGCGACATTGTCGACAACCCCATCGACCATGCAATGGTGAAGTCGATCAACGAAATTGGCCAGGTGATGGGCATGCAAACCATCGCCGAGTTCGTCGAAAATGACGAGATCAAGTCTATGCTTGAAGATATTGGCGTAAATTACGCGCAGGGCTATGGAATCGGTGAGCCAGTACCGCTCATTGACATCATCGCCCCCTGAATCACACTTGAAGGAGTTCATCATGAGAAAGCTCGTCACCACAGTGCTGCTATGTCTGTTGCTGCCTCTACAGGCCGCCGCACAAACGGCAAGCGACAGTAGCGCGCTCACCAACGCGATCGTCAGCGGCCTTGGCGTTAGCGAAAGCCAGGCATCAGGTGGTCTCGGTTCACTGTTTAATCTGGCCAAGTCCACGCTGGGCAACGAGCAATTTGCCGGCCTGGCGCAATCCGTACCCGGCATGGACCAATTGCTCAACGCCGCCCCCGCAGTTGAGGGTGCCGGCAAGTCACTGGGTGGATTGAGTTCGGCATTGGGTAACTATGGCGACAGCATCAAGGGTGCCAGCGAAGTGTATTCGCAGTTCAAATCACTGGGGCTGGATGCGTCGGCGATTCCGCAATATGTCGATGTGACCAATACCTATCTACAGAGCACCGGCGGCCAGTCAGCGGTCGACCTATTCAGTAAGGGTATCGCCGCGCTGCTTTAAGCGAACTCGAAGGCACTAATTCGGAGCGCTCTCATTGGCGGAAAACGTGAACGCCAGTTGCTCCGCTCGTGCGAGCAGTTCATCAAGCAGTAAGGCCGCGTAGGGGTCGAAGGCAAATCCCTGGAAGGCGGAGGTGGATAACGCCAGGCAGACCTCCAGCAACTCCTCTTCGGCTTCAACACCGCCGAGCATGCCATAGATTTCCGCGAAAAAACCCACCGCCAGCGGGTCGCCCGCCTGCGATAGATATTCGACCAAGGACTCCATCAGGGGCATGAGCTGCGCCTTACTCTCATCAAGGGCGTTCATACAGGTACCGCCAGTTGGTTAAGACGCAAACGCTCCGAACCTTCCAGGCGCGCTATAGAATGATTGAGCGATGCTGCCAAGCCACTGGCCAACAGCCGCTGATAGTACGGCAGCTCCCGCACATAAAACGGCAGCGCCGCTTCAATGGAGCCTTTCTCCCGCAGATTGTGCTTAAAGGCCTCAACGTGCTGTTGAAGGCTGTCAGATACTGTTTCGTGTTCGACCGCAACGACATCCACATCGACCGCCCAGGTCATATCGGTGCGCAGCTCACAGCGCGCAACAAATATTCGCTGGGCGAGAGCGCCCCATTCCTGCGGCGAAATGAGTGACAGCTCCCAACTGCCGTTGGTGAGGTACAAGTAATAGGGCTTCAGCGGAACCGGCTTAAAACGAAAGTTCGCACCCAACACTAACGCAGAGAGGCAATACTGTTCCAACACCTGACTGGGAGACTTGTAGGGGATGTCCCTGGGGCGCGATGATTCCAGCGATTGGACGAGGGGCAAAGCGCCCTTACCTTGTGGATTGGCAACCTTCATAGTTAACCGGGCAACACCTGACACTGCTTCATTAAGGGGTACAGTGTTTCTACGTGCCGTTTCGGCGCCTGGCTCATGTCCTCCAATTGCAAATCGCGCTGAATACGCCACTCCCAAAATGCCTCTACCTCACCCGCCGCTAACAGCGACTCCAATGCCTGCACTCTGGGTAACAACGTGTACAGGCGCGACTGCACATCCGCCGACCAGGCCTGTATATCATCGATAAAGAAGCGCCCTACGACATTGTTCAACGCCGTCGCCTTGAGGCTCTGCTGGCCGACACAGAGCACCTGGCCGGAAAGTCGCTCGGCGATCATAGTGTTTACAACCTCGAGGCCCTGCGCCTGCTTCGTCAGCGACAGCAATAGGTAACCCCCGTCACCACTCAGCAGCGCCTGCAACTGCGCTTCTATCTCTGAAGACGCGGCGTTGTAATCACCTCCCAGCCAGCGCTTCGCAGCATCAAACAACACCACCAGCGCATCGTCAGCCGCGTAAGCTTGTGCCTGTGGGTAATCTGCTAAGGCGATAGGCCTGCGCCAGAAGGATCGGTATTCCGCAGAACCCAGAAAGGCTTCCCAGATCGTCCTCGGCAATTGCTCGCGCTTCGCATTGACCACTGCTCGCAGTTGCTCGCGCAATTCAGCCTCTTCATTGGCTAGCACCTCGATGCACTTCGGAGCGAGCCGCAAGAAATCGAGCTCATATATCAGTCGGGTGGATGCACCCGCCAACTTGCCCAAACTACTGTTGCGCTCCGCAACCAGGGTGTGCAGTTCGCACTCGCCCAGCGCGAGCAAATCGAGCATACCAATGCTGGCCCTCGCTACAGGGCGCTGCAGCGCCCGCGCTTGCGGATAGCTGGGCATTGCGAGCTCCTGCGGTAAGGGTGGCTCAACCTCCAGCACTCGCGACATGCGCAGCTGGTACTCATCGAAACGCTGATCAGCGGCATCCCCTCCGCAACCGGACAGCAGCGTTAGCAGTAAGACGACTATTCCATTGCGCATGCAAGCATATACGTCAGGCGGTTTCGTTCAGACTCCATGTTTGCTTCATGCCCCACCGCAGCAACAGATAACCCATCAGACCCGCTGGGCCCGCCATCAGCGTCATGAGCAGGAACGGAACCGTCAACCAATGGTTGATCTGCCGGCGCTGGGCATCTCGCACAATCCAGGCACCCACGAATAAGTCAAACACCAGGTAGTGAATCCACCCGCCCAATACCGCAGTGGGACTTTGAAACAGAAGCACGACACCCTGCAGGGAACTAAATCCCGCACCTTCTGCGACAGGTGGGCCAAAGAACAAGGCCCAAACATATACAGGGCCCAACAACAGCGGCACCCATATGGCATGCACGATGAACTGGGTCAAACGAAAACGCGGTGCCAGGGTCAGCAACAACCAAGCGGGAATGACCGCGGTGTTGCAGAGTGTGAACAAAGTATCGGGGCTCATCATTATTCCTCTTATTCGCAAAGCAATGGATTTAACGCTATACCTAAAGCCACAACAAGAAAAGTCAGATTAAGGACCAGACCATGAAGACTCTGCTTGCGCTGTTTTTCCTAACCGCGTCGCTCAATGCATTCAGCCACAGCGCCCCGCCACGGCCTGAGCCGATGGATCTCGATACACTGCTGTCCGCTTTCGGCTGGGATCTCGAGACCGCCAAAATCACGACCCAGAAGCTGGACGATGGACTGGCAGTACTGTTCGGCGTTGGCGGTAACATCGGGGTGAGTATCGGCGACGACGGTGTCTTTATCGTCGACGATCAGTTCCCCGCGTTAATGCCGAAGATCAAGGCCGCTATCGGCGAATTAGGCGGCGAAGGTGTCGATTTCGCTGTCACCACCCACTGGCACTTCGATCATGCCGAAGGCAATCTGGCGCTCGGGCCAGAAGGCACCTGGCTGGTGGCCCACGAAAATTCACGCGAGATGATGAAAGACGACCATGTCATAAACCTGGTCGTCGCGGCCTATGAGCAAAAGGCTTACCCGGAAAGCGCCTGGCCAGACATTACCTTCAGCAGCGATATGCAGTTTCACCTTAATGGGCAAACGGTCGACCTGTGGCACTTCGGGCCGGCACACACCACCGGTGACACAGCCGTGTACTTTCGCGGTAGTAACGCGGTGCATTTGGGCGATATCTACAACAACTCTGGCTACCCCTTTATCGACGCGGGCAATGGCGGCTCTCTCGATGGTGTGATCCACTTTTGCCAGGAGACACTGGCGCGCATCAATAAGGACACCAAGGTGATCCCCGGGCACGGCCCGGTATCAGACTATGAGGGTTTGAAGCGCTATATCGAGATGCTGACGACCATTCGCCAGCGCCTGATCTGGCTGATTGAGGATGGGGCGACCTTAAAAGACGTCTATGCCGCAGAACCCACTGCCGACTTCGACGAGGCGATGGGTGACAACACGGGCTTCATCAACCGCGCCTATATGAGCCTGACCCACAAGTTCACCCAGTAGCGCCCAGCTCATACTCCTGTAGGCCCGACTCCTCGTGGAGTTGGGCGTACTCCTTGAAATTGCCCGGAAACAGGAACGGCGGGTGTGCACCGGTGGTGTAGTAACTGTTGCAGTTACTGGCCCCCCAGGTGAATCGCTCGAAACGCTCGTTCATCCACTGGTTGTAACTATCAAACTGGTCCTGTTTGACTTCGATGGTAGACGCACCTCGTTCGCGCATTCCCGCCAGTAAGCCAACGATGCTCTTGATGTTGGGTTCAGCAGTGATGAAGTAAGACACGTTCAGCACCAGCCCATTGGGACCCACGGCAAAAAAGTAGTTGGGGAAACCCGGCGCGGAGATGCCTTTATGACAGCGGGGGTCGCCCGCCAGCTTCTGGCCTAAATTGCGGGCATTTTTGCCAATCACATCGAAGCGGTCGTAATCCAGGATCTTATAGCCGGTGCAGTAGATGATCACGTCGGCCTCGATCTCCCGACCCTCTGCCGTGACGATGCCGTTCTCGGTTACCCGCTGCAGCGCCTGCGGGACCAGCTCGACGTTGTCGCGATTCAGTGCGGGGTAGAAATCGTCGGACACCAAGCCGCGGCGACAACCATAACGACTATCGGGTACCAGTGCCTCGCGCAGAGCCGGGTCATCAATGGTCTTGTCGATATACTTCTTCACCATATTTTCGAACTGACCCATACGGTTGTGACCGATGGTAACGGCATATTCCACCTGCCCCATCATCATTCGCTGCACCCAGCGGGTCAGCGCAATCCAGCCGGGGATATTCTTAAAGCGCCACTGCTGGCCTTTGCTGTAAAACTTGCGGTTGCGCGGCATGATCCAGTTGGCGGAGCGCTGCAATACGGTAAGCTGCCCGGCTTGTTGAGCGATTTCAGGTACGATCTGCACGGCGGCCGCGGCCGAGCCCACCACAATTACCTTCTTACCCCTTAAATCGACGTCATGATTCCACTCGGTGGAGTGCCAGCTCTCACCCTGAAACGCATCCAGGCCATCTACATTGGGGAACAATGGCGTGTGCTGATTGCCCATTGCATTAATCACCACATCGAATTCTCCCAACTCACCCTGCGTCGACGTCAGAGTCCACTTACCCGCATCCGAGTAATCTGCTCGCGTGATAGAGGTATTCAGATGCAGATGGGAGTCGAGTCCAAATTTCGTGCAGCAATCGGCGAGGTATTGCTGTATCTCCTCATAACCGACAAAGCTCGCGCTCCAATCAGGGTTCGGTGCATACGAGAAAGTGTATGAATGTGCCCATACATCGCAGGCCAATCCCGGGTAGGAATGCTGACGCCAGGTGCCGCCTGGGCCGTCCAACTCGTCAAAGATGATGAAGTCGTTAAAGCCCTGAGCCAGCAGTTCGTGGCCTGCCGCTATGCCGGATGGACCGGCGCCTATTATTGCTATTTTCATGTCTCAGAGTTTACGCAAGGCCAGGTTCCGCATATAGCCACCGATGATGAAAAACCATACCACGCGCTACTAATCACAAGACTATAGTTATATTGACCCCGGGACGGGTCACTCATTCATAACGCAAAGGACTGACACTATGGAAACGACACACAAGGACATCAGGGAACTCTCCGCCGAGGAATGTGAGGCCGTAAGCGGCGGCGCGCTCAACGAATGGCAAAATGGCGGCATCGCCGTGCTCGGCCTGGGCCTGGCAGGCGGACCAGTCACCACGGCGTTTGCAATACCCATCTCGTTCGCGATGTTCGGGCTGGGTACCTACAAGCGCTCTCTTTCCCATTGAGGGGGCAAAAATGAAATCTCTCAACTCGGTGAAGTCGAGGCTACTGGGACCCGTGGAGTACAAGTGGGTCCCCGTACTCTATGTTTCGTACTTTCTCACCCTGGTCGGCTGGCTCACGCTGGTCCCCGCCGATGAGAACTTGACCATGCAGGTTGTGATACTCATGACGCTGGTCTATGTGGCCGCTCTGACCGGGACTATCGTTCGGGCGCTGCAACGTATAGAAGAGCGCCTGGAACAACTTTAGGTCACTGAGAGGGTGGTACACCATGGCAGCGTCTCGAAACAACGATCGAGATGCTGCCACTATTGCTAGCCTTCGACAAAACCCTTCCAGGTCGACATATAGGCGACAAACGCCTCACCGAGGCCTTCTTTACGCAGGTAGTCTGCGGTGACCGGGTTACTCACCGGTTGAAAACTATCGTTCGCGGCCAATTGATCAGGGAAGTCATGATGAAGAATGGCCGCCCTACCCAACATCACGAAGTCCGCGCCGGCATCCACACAGCGCTGTGCATCCTGGGGCGTGCGTATCTTGCCAGCAGTGCCCAACAGAACATCGCCGCGATCCAGCTCGGTAAAGCACTGGAGCAAGGTTTTACCCTCAAAGCCCTCTTCTGCCGGCTCTTTGAACGAGTCCCATAGCGACATGTCCAGAAAATCGATCTTGCCTTCGCTCATGAGTTGCTGAGCAAACTCTCGCATCTCGCTCAGACGAATGTCGAAGCGCTCTGGTGACAAACGCACCCCCAACACAAAGTCCGGGGCACACCTCTGTCGAATACCATCGATAATCTCCAGCACGAGCCGGCAGCGATTCTCCAGCGATCCACCGTACTCGTCGTCGCGCTGGTTAATGGTAGGGCTCAAAAATTGTGCGAGCATGTAACCATGAGCACCGTGTAGCTCAACACCGTCAAAGCCCGACTGCTCAGCACGAACAGCCGCCGCAATGAAATCATCGCGTAATTTGAGTACCTCTTCATGACTGATTCCCCGAGCACCGGTTTCTTCATTGTCGCTGGGACAGTGGGGTTTCTCGCCAATGGCATCTTCCTCAGAGCGCATGCCCGCATGGTGCAATTGGATAATCGCCACACTGCCCTCTGACTTAATGCCGGCAGCCAATCGGGTCAGGCCCTCTATATGGTCGTCGGAGAAGCAGCCCAACTGACCCGGGAAACCGAGACCCGCGGCCTGTACGTGAGAGGCACAGGTCATGGTCAGGCCGAAGCCGCCCTGCGCACGCATGGTCAACCAACGATACTCGTCATCAGACAGAGTCCCATCTTCGTGGCTTTGCAGATTGGTTAACGGCGCCAGCATGAAGCGATTCTTCATGGATTTATCGCTCTTGAAGCTCATCGGATCAAAGAGTCCATTCATTGCTCTTTCCAGTGGTATTAATGGAGGGCGCTCATTATGAAAACTGGCGGCGGTTTACGCAATATGCTCAAACTGAGAGCGGCTTGAGTTACGCCACCGCCTTGCTAAAGGGCGCATCCAGCTTCAAAACGCGATCGCGAATCGACAGGCACATACCAAAATGCTTGAGTAGTTCGGTGCCCAACATCGCGCTGACACCACCTGCATCGGCAACGCCACGCAATTCCTCAGGCATGGAGCCGAAGCGCAGATTGCGGGTCTCTCCACCAATAACAACGGGTAGTCGATACACGGTCGTAAGAAAGTTTCCAATGAGCGGGTAATACTCTTCCTGAGTGTATTCCGGCTCGAGTCCTTCCAGATAGCGCGGCAACAAATAGGACAGGGGCGATCCCGTGTCAAAGAAGGCTGGCAACACCTGGTCGTTAAAACCAAAGCGCAGAATGGGTACACCCATGAAATTGTCGATAGGAATGACGATGGCGCCTTCTGCTGGATTTTCATCGAACTGCACCAGTTGCTCCGTCGGATAAACCCCCACCGAGTAGGCGCGAATTATATCGGCCCCAATCACACCTTCGATGGGCAGGCCGATCTCGCGTGAGAGCGACTCGCAACTGATATCGAGATACGTCTCGTGGACCTCATACTCCACCCCACAAACACTAATCGGATACTGGCCAAGGCTAACGGGGCAGCCAGTATCCAGCACACAGGGTCGACCTCGCAGGTTAACGACGATGTGTCCGTGAATCATTTGGTAGATGTAGTTGTCCATGCGTGTATTGTCGGAAATACACGGTTTTGCAGACATGATCGGGCCCGCCACGGTGGTGTCCCGCGGCGCCAATGTTGTGAAAGGAGGGTTTATTTGTCGGGTTCGACCTGCTGTTTGCGGATCATCATCACGGCACGCAAGACCGTTGCTGCATTGATCGTGCCGCGGTATCTCACCGCCCATTCGCTATGTAGCGCGGCGATCAAATCGTTAATTTCTTCTTCAAACTTATCGCTGTCGCGTCCAGTCCACTTACCGTTCATATACAGGAAACTGTATATGCGAGACTGCGAGTACATCTGCTTCTGAAGATTCAGGTACTCACCGGGTCGGTTGGTATCGTAGAGCGCCAGCGTGTAGGTGTTCAGCGACTCGCGCGCATCGTGCAGGCGCATTCCCTTGAGACCACTGAGAACGTGATAGGCGTATACCAGCGGCAGTTTGCGATGCTCCTGCAGCGCCTCCTGAAACAAGCGCCAGTAATCAAAATTGGGCTCGCCGTATTCCCGCTCTACCTTGTCATCGCGCTCATACTCGTCCAACGGCACCGTTTCGCCATGAACCCGATCCTCGGCGACCTGCCCATAGCGCGTCACACTGGAACCGACGACTTCAAGGGTATTGCCGCTGTAACCGACAACCTCCACCACACTGCCTGTGGGGAAGTCGCGGCTGGCGGACACCTTCCAAAAGCGCCCATTCACTTCCAGCTTACTATTGCCGGGGTACAAGGGCTGGGTGAGGCTCACTTTGGTGCCCACGAGGTTGGCAGCCATGCTACTTTCTTCCACCTTGCGCACCGCCTGACCTGCACCTTCGATGGGTGCGAGCTTACGCAGGTAATAGACGCCGCTAATCCCAAACAGCGCGACATTAATGGACAACTGCTGCCACCAAGGCATATCGGGAAAGGCGTATACCACCACGCCGGTCAATATGGACGACACCGTGAGGGGCTTGGTGATCCGCGCCATGCGGAATAGATCCGCCACCCAGAACACGAGACCCAGGATCATCCAATAGTGGAACGGTATGTCTATCGAGAAAGTCACAGCGGGCGTATTATAAAGTCTCGTTTTGCAGAGGTATACGATGGACCTGGAACTCAAGGATAAAACGGCGCTCGTCACCGGGGCGACGCGCGGCACGGGAGAGATTATAGCCAATACACTCGAGGCCGAGGGCGCGAGAGTGTTTCGCCACGACATCAACGAGTATGACATCGCCAGCGAGAGCGGTTGCAATGCACTACTCGAGGCGGTGGATTCAGTCGATATCCTGGTCAATAACTATGGCCTTGCCAATCGCCACAAGTGGAGCGACACCGACGAGGCAAAATGGCTGGAAATGTACCAGGTGAATCTGCTCAGCGCGGCGCGACTGGCACAGGGGCTTGCCCCTGGCATGAGCAACAGAGGCTGGGGGCGTATCGTGAATCTCGGCACCATCGGTTCCCATCAACCCAACAACATCATGCCCGCCTACTATGCTGCCAAGGGTGCACTGGCGACCCTGGGCGTTAGCCTGGCCAAGGAACTCAGCGGCACTGGCATTACCGTGAACACCGTGTCACCGGGCTTAATACACACCGAAGAGGTGGAGGCCGGTTATCGCGGCCTCGCAAAAAAGAAAGGGTTAGCAGAAGACGACTGGGAACAATTAGCCACCGAGCGCGATTTCCCTAACCCCTGCGGGCGCATGGCACGACGCGAGGAAGTGGCTGATCTGGTGGCGTTTATTTGCAGTGAGCGCGCCGCCTATATCAACGGACAAAACATCCGCATCGACGGCGGCGCGGTAAGGTACGTCTAGGCGGCCGGCTAGGTGCGGCCAGCTAGGCAGCCCGCAGCGCTCGCCCTACCGGGGCCGTACCAAAGTCAGATGCGAACTCGGTGCCTTCCCATACGGTGGTGCCGTTAATGAATACGCGGTCGACCACGCCATCAGAGCGATTCACCATCTGCTTGTGATCAAAAATCTCGCGGTACTCAAAATGACGGTTGGGATCACACTCGTGCTGCGCCAGGGCTTCGGGGTCGATGATCACCATATCGGCCTGGGCACCAATTTCCAGCGAGCCGACATCGAGACCGAAGAACTCTGCGGGCTCAGAGGTCAGGCGCTGGACCACTCGCGACACGGTGGCCAGATCACGCTCCTGAGCGCGTTTCAGGGCGCCCAGATTGCCGTCGAAGAACGCCATGTTAGTAATGTGTGCACCCGAATCATTGAACCCTGGCATTGTGTTCTCATGCAGCAATAGATCCAGCGTGGCCCGATTACCGACGTTGCCAACATCCACCCAGTAGCGAAAATCCTTGTCGTACTCACGCATCAACGACATCATGAAATCAGCTTCATCATCGATCGCTGCGGGGAACTTGTCGAACGCGGCTTGCTCCGCTTCGTTACGCGCAGCGCTGGCGTCGCCGCCCTGATAGCGTTTCAGTCGGTCGAACACCTGCTCAAAGCTTTCACCGTCCCAATCACCGACCGGCGCTCCGTCGAATACCATCATGTGGAATTCGCGAATAACCAGGTTGTCAGGCGCGCCCAACTTGGTCTTGAGATGCGACAGGTTCCAGCCGCGGCGACCTTCCCACCAATCGTGGCGGAACTGCTCGATCCAGGTCGGATCGTTGAGCAGGGCCATGCGCCCTTCCCTATCGACATACTCTTTAGCGATTAGCTGACAGGTAGAGGGCAACTCCTCGTACAGCGGGCTGACAATTCCGTCAGACCAGACCCGGAAATTGGTACCCAGCGCCTGAAAGTGGATGTTGCCTTTAAACAGTTTGCTGTTCATCAGCTTGGCAAAGCCGAGGAAGGCATTGGAGCCCTTGGGCATCAGCGCAAACTCCATCGCGGACAGCGCCGAGGTTTTGAGCGGTTTGCCATGCAGACGCCCGCTGGTTAGCGAGAAATACTTAAATGCCTTAATACGCTTCTCGATGATCGGCGTGGTCTGCCAGACCTTCCCTTTGTCGCGCACCACCTGCAGTAGCCGCTTCATCTCGGCATAACTGGCGAACTGGGTGGGAATACGCTTGTCGGTATTCGGATCATTAGAGAGGTAATGGAACGGCAGCCCATCGGTACTCAGGCCCATATAGCCCTGGTCCAGCGCCTCGGATAACAGGTCGCACATTTTTTGCAGCTCTGCCTCTGTGGGGGCACGACTCACCGATTCCTGCAGCCCCATCACTTCTACGCGCAGCATGGAATGGGGCACAAAGGTAGCGACATTGGGACCCAGTGGAATCTCGTCGAAGTGGTCCATGTAATCGGCGGTGTTATCCCAGGTGATCTTCTCCGCCGCTTTTGCCAGGATCGGCTTGGGAATATTCTCCACGCGCGTGAAGCAATCGATAATGGGGTCCTGGCCATTTTCACGCTGAGTGCCAAAACAGGTACCCAGGCTGCAGTTACCCACCAGCACCGTGGTAGTCCCATGGCGCACTGCCTCTGGCAGGGTGGGCTCCACGTCGACCTCGAGGTCCAGGTGCGTATGTATATCCAACAGGCCAGGCATCAACCACTTGCCGTGGGCGTTTATCACTTCGCTGGCCATCTCCGGTGCCAGCACAGACCCCTTGGCAACGACCTTGCCATCTTTGACGGCAACATCTACCTGCTGCGGCGTACCGCCGCTGCCGTCGAAAACCAGAGCGTCCTGAATCAATGTATCCCAGATTGCTTCAGCCATGTTTTGTGCCTTTTTGTCGAAAGTGCACCATTAAAATGCACAGCGGCACATGATTGCAATACGGGTTCGGTTACGTATATTGAGCCGTAGAACAAAACCAGAACAAAGAGGACGCCCGCCCATGGAAATGCCCAATATCAATCTCCTGTCGATAACGCCGATTTACATCGCCCTTCTGGGCTTACTGTTTTTTCCAATGACCTTGCGCGTCGGCGGGTATCGGATCAAAAACAATATCAATATCGGCGATGGCGGTGACGCCGAGTTGATTCGTCGCATCCGCGGCCATGGCAACTTTGTTGAGACCGTACCGATTGCCATCGTAATGCTGGTATTGATGGAAATTCTCGGCGCCAGTGACACCTGGCTCCACGCCTTGTGCGCACTGCTGCTGGTGGGCCGCATGTTGCACTACGTGGGTTTGACTGAAATAGGCCCCTTCTTCTGCCGTCCCGCCGGTATGTTCATGACGATGGCGGTGTATCTGGTCGCTCCCATCTGGATACTGATGGACGTTCTCGGCTGACAGACCTCCTTTACTGGCAGTATGCCGTTATCGCCCTGCTGTTCGTGTGGGGCGGTTTCGTGCGCTCGGGGCTCGGCTTTGGCGGCGCGGTACTAACCCTGCCCTTCCTGCTGTTGGTGCTGAATCAGCCGCTGGTATTTCTGCCCATTATTGCTGTTCACCTGCTGATCTTCTCCTCACTGACGGTCTACCAGAGTCATCGCAGTGACCACAGCGCCACCACGGTTAACTGGCCCTTTTTAAAGAGGGCCTTGCTGATAATGGCCATCCCCAAAGCCATTGGGGTGTTTGGGGTCATTACCCTCCCCGCATCGATCATCAGCGGCTTTATATTCGTGATCGTGTCGATCTACTCGATCAGTTACATCCTGAACCGTCCCCTGAAGAGCAATAACCGATATGTCGATGGGATACTGCTGGCGATTAGTGGTTACGTCAGCGGCACCTCGCTGATCGCCGCACCGCTGGTGGTACCCGTGGCGGCCAGCCAGGTGCCCAAAGAGCAGCTCCGCGACACCCTGTTCGCACTCTGGTTTATTCTCGTAGCCGTAAAACTGGCTGCGTTTGTCTGGGCGGGGGTCGATATGCAGTGGGCACATCACCTCTGGCTACTGCCCTGTGCAGCGGTAGGACACGTGATCGGTTTGCGCTTTCACGATTATGCCCTGCGCTCAGACACGGCCCTGTTCTTTCGAGTCATGGGCCTGGCACTGCTCACCGTATCGCTGGTGGGCATCCTGCGTATTTTGTAGGCAAAAAAAGCCCGGCGATACTACTGCCGGGCAAGGGTAGGGGTCATGTATCTCCCACACAGAGATTCTTTAGGCAGCCACCTGCTGGGCAACCGCTTCGAAGGAATAATCCTCCATATTCAATTCTTTCAGCTTGGGCTTCAGCTCAGCGACGCCCTTGGCCTGAAGCCTTTTCTCCAGTGTCGGCAAAATGCCGATCTTGTTGACCATCTGCCAGGTGCCGGTGGCCCGCTTGCGCTTGCGCTCGCCGTAGCTCAGGGCCTCTTCGTAGGCGTAAAAAGCCTTCAGAGCCATCAGCTCGGCTTCTGATTCCACCTCGTGGGCTTCAGCCCGCAGATCCACCGCCCTGCGGTAGGCCTGGATGGCCAGGTCTGCGTGTCCGCGCCGAACCGCGTTCTCGGCAAATACGTAACACTTTTCAGGTTCGCGAATTCTCATTACCAGTTCGTGCATGTTGTTTCTCCCTACGCTGCTATCTCGAAGTGTCCCAGCAGGCTCCTGAATTCGTCGGCCACCTCGTTGATGGCGATGCGAATACAGGATGAGTCGCCAGGCGTCTTTGTCTCTTCCAGGAGCACTCCCTGCTGCCCTCTTTCGACCAGGGCGGCCAGGGCCATAAGTTCGAATTCTGTGAACTCGACCGTGACGCTCTCTGTGCTGAACTGCATCGTTTTCATGGGGCTCATAATAGGGACCAGGCGCAGATAGCTGGATTGCCATAAGCGACAGCGGCATGGCCCTGCACGCCAGATTCAGCAGAAAGAGAAATTTGAGGCAAAAAAAGCCCGCCAAAACACTGGGCGGGCGAGGTCGAGCACCCTTCGGGGGGTGGGTGCTCTGAGGGGTATACGGCCTGGATGGCCAGTAGGATCACATTACCGCTGTGAGATTACCGTTGTGTGACAGCCATGCTCTCGCGCTGACTCAGCTGGATCTTAACGGCGCGCTCGAGCGCATAGGCGTCGTAATCGCCCTCAGCGGCCTCAGATTCACTATCACCGTGACTGAAACTGGCAATACGGGCGGCGTCGACACCATAGTCCTGCAGCGCTTGTTCCACGTGGCTTACGCGGCCCAGCGACAATTGCTGGTTGTAGTTGGCATCGCCGCGCGGATCGGCATAACCATCCAGGCGAATCGCAATACCGGGATTCTCCACCAGAAACGCCGCCAGGGTCGCAAGACGCATGTGACCGGCTGGGGTTAGCTCGGTTGCACCGGTTTTGAACAACATTTCCAGCTGTAGTTGATCCAGCACCAGTTGCGCATACTCAAGGTTGGCTTCGCGCACCTGGGCCAATTGTTCTTCACTGCTAGCGAGGCTCGCCCTCACAGTGTCCAGTTCAGAGCGGGTATCGGCCAGTTCGTGGTGAGCCGCGGGCAATGCGGCGGCATCTTCCAGCCGATCGTTATACCAGGCGCCGAGCAGTGCGCCGCCCAGCATGCCCACGGGTCCACCCAACGCCACGCCGACGGCGGTCGCACCAAGGAATGTTGCTCCTTGTTGGGTAGTCAGCCAGTCGTCGTCGGCGTGGGCCGGGTGTACGGTTGCGGCGGCCAGCAGGCCCGCCATTGCGATTGTTGAAATTTTCATTGCAGTCTCCTTGTGGGTTGCTGAGTGTTATTAAACGGGGAGATTGCGATGCTTTTATGGTGGGAATCGGTCAAAGCGCTGATACATTCTGACGAATTGTGGCATCAACCACGTAGCGCAGTGGTCCACCCGGAGTAATCGCCTCGAATGGATAACAGGTCACTAGCGCCAGGTCCGCGCTGACCCGAAGCTCCATTCCGGAGCTGTCAACAATACGGACATCGACCACTTCATACTGAACGCGGTTGAGGAAGAAATTGTCGCCGGTACGCAAATCTTGCAGGAAGTGAAAGTGAGTATCTCTATGACCGCTGATCACCTTGTCATCGACCATGCCCGGCCCGAAAGCCAGAGCATTACCCTGCTGGCCATGGAGTACGAAGAGATCTTGTCCGAGGCGCGGTACCTGTAATCGTCCAACCGGCCAGGTGTCGGCCCAGGGCCAGGGCTTCACACCCTCCCCCTGCTCCCAGGCCCGTGCGATCAATACCTGCGCCAAATTCGCCTTCAGGTAAATCCAGAGCGAACTGCTGAGTTGCTGCAGCGCTAAGAGCAGCGCGAGCGATGCCAGAACACGCACGAGAGAAGCAGTAGTATGGTACCCAGCACTAACTGCAGAGGCGCTGCTGTTGCGGTGCGGGGCCAGGCATAGGTTTGCGCCGTTTGGCCCTTAGGACGCAGGTTGGGGACTGATTTTCGTTTCAGTGCTTCGTGCTCCAAGCGTGAGGGCTGTTGCTCGACTGCCACAAAACTCGTGTAGCGACTCACCAACTGGTGCGCCAATGCCACCGGCAACGCCTCGGCCCTCACCTCCGCTTCATCGCGCCCCAGCACGCGCTGGTCTTCAAGCGCAGCAATCTTCTCGCGCGCCCAGACTGTGGCAATACCCGGGTGTGATTTGTCACGCTGCAATGCCAGGTCTCTGAACCAATCCTGGCCCTCGCGCCGCCCACTCACACTCACCGTACCGCCCAACAGTCCGGAGTCGGCTCGCGCCGCAACCACCAGGGGCTCGCCCGGATAGAGGTCAGGCAGGCGCTGCGGCCAGGCATCGACTTCGGTCGGCCAGTGAACGTCAAAATCGGCGATCAGTGTCTGGCTCAGGCGTTTAAAAAGCTCTTCCATGCGCTGCTGAACTTCCAGGACGTCACCAATGAACACCGCTTGACCTCGACCGAGCTCCGCCGCACGGCGCATAAACCAGCTATTGGGCGCCGAACCGATACCGACGGTGAACAGGCGGTCGCTCTGCAAGCGCCGGTCAATTTCCCGGTACAGTTCGGCCTCGTTGCCGACCGCCCCATCGGTAATAAAAACCACCTGTCGCAGCTGTTCGCCGTCACGCTCGGCAAGTGGTAGTGCCAGTTCCAGCGCGCTGCGCATCTCCGTACCACCTCCCGCATCAAGGTGACGAACAAATTCCCGGGCCCGCGCCAGGTTGTGATCGGACGCTGGTTGCGACTCGTTAAACAGTGCGCGCGCACTATTATTAAACTCGATGATGTTAAAACTGTCCTCGAAGCGCAGTTGTTCCAGGGCAAAGGCCAGCGCGGCACGCGCCTGGTGTATCGATGTGCCCCCCATCGAACCCGAGGTATCAATGACCAGCACTATTTCGCGGGGCAATGCTGCGACCTCCTGGCCCCGCGGCGGTACCACCATGAGCAGGGCGTACTCCTCACCCGCCACCGTTTCATGGAAGACCGCCGCCTGGGGCTCACTGCCTGTAAGAGGTCGCCAGTTCAATACAAAGTCGCGATCCATCGCGGTTTGGCCCGCCGCCAGCTTTAACTGATAGCGCTGCTGCTGGCGTTGCAATGAGAGCTTGTGATGAGGCGCTACTATATGCTCCAACGGCAAACCCATGTCCAACTCACCGCTGATAACGATTGCCTGAATGGGGTCACTCTGTGTCGCCGGCACCGGGTGTTGAAACTGCCACACCCCGGGGTCGGCCTTGAACCGAGGCGTGATGGTCATTGGAAAACGCAGACTGAAGAGTCCATCGTCGTAGTCAATGCGCTGCAGATACTCCAGCTCCACTTGTACGGTTTCACCGGGCGCGATATTGGCGACACGATTACTGAACAGATTGGGCCTGCGCTGTTCCACAAGTCCCGCCTTACGGCCACTGTCGCGGGCCTGCTGATAAATTTTCGTCGCTTCCTGTTTCTCTTTTATCTCACCGACAATCGTTCGTTCGCCGATGCGCAGGCGCAGCCGATTCACTGCCGCCCGATCCGGCAAGGGAAACAGATACTCGCCTTCGACCCAATCCGGGCTGTCATTGCGAAAAGACTGTTGCAGCTTCACTTTCGCCACCAGCCCGCTCACCTGAAAGTGCATTCGCGCTTCGAGCTGGATGGCACTCTGATAGCCGCCTCCAGGATGATGAAAGTGCATTGTGCCGGCACCCGGCTCTTCAGCCAGTGCGGGTACTCCCAGAACAAGTAACAGTAATAACCAGTGCATGAACCACAGTTAAACGGGCATTTCGGGCACCGCCGTGGGGAATTGTGATCAATTGTGGCAATGGCTTGTCGTCACCTGCCTTTTTTGGAAGTATCGCCCCCATGGGTAGACAAATCGCTATCGTCGAAGACGAACCGAGCATCGCGGCCAATTATCGCGACACACTGCAGCGTCAGGGTTTCGCTGTATCCTTGTACGCCAATCGACAGGATGCCTGGCAGCACTTCGAGCAACGCTTACCAGACCTCGCCATCATCGATGTCGGTCTGGATGACGAAATTGAAGGCGGTTTCGAGCTGTGCCGCGATCTGCGCGCGAAAGCCCCGGAACTCCCTATCGTGTTTCTAACGGCGCGAGATAGCGAACTGGACGTTATCTCGGGCCTGCGCCTGGGTGCCGATGATTATTTGACGAAAGATATCAGCCAGGCGCAGATGATGGCCCGCATCCACGCGCTACTCAGGCGGGTAGACGCCCTGCGCCAGCCCGTGCTCGAAGAGCATGTGATGGAGCGCGGCGAACTGAGCATCAATTTGGAGCGCATGACGGTTAGCTGGGCCCGCCAACTAATCGATCTAACGGTGACAGAATTCTGGATCATTCACGCTCTCGCTCGCCACCCAGGACACGTGAAGAATCGACAACAGCTCATGGACGCGGCCAATGTTGTACTGGATGACAATACGATCACATCTCACGTCAAACGCATCCGCCGCAAGTTTCAACGCGCCGATCAGACCTTCGATGCCATCGAAACCGCCTACGGCATGGGCTATCGCTGGAAGGCCAGCTGAACCATGAGACTGCGGCGCCAGTTACTGCTGGTCAGCCTGTTACTGATTAGCCTGCCCTGGGCAGGTTGTCAGTACGTCCGAGAAGTGGAGCAGGCCCTGCAAACCGGCCAGGAGCAGTCGCTGCTGGCCAGCAGCGGAGCGCTGGCGATGATACTCAGCGACAAGCCGGAACTGCTCTATCCGGATATAGCCCGGCTGGACAGTGGCGACACTCCCGGCACCCTATACGCTGAAGCCGCCACAGCGCCCATCATTGTGGATGGTTATGCAGACGGTTGGGACGATCCCGTACAAGAACAGTTTGGCCAGGTGGGCTATCGGGCCCGCGTGCGTGGCCCCCTACTCTATTTGCTGCTAACCGTTTCTGATGACGACGTGCGCTATCAGGACCCACGCCAACCCCTGAGGCCTAGCGGCGACCATCTGGTATTGCGAACTGGAGGCTTACGTGAATATCGCATCACCACCGCCGCGCCTGGTCCGGTTCAGGCGTTAGGGGAACCTCGCATCCGGGGTTTCTGGCAGGACAGCCTCGAGGGCTACAGTATCGAGTTGCAAATCCCGCTGTCACTCATTGACGAGCGACTGGGCTTCTACCTGGTTGACCGCGACAGCAACGGCGTGGCCACACACGGCAATATCCAAGCGGCGCAGAGAGATATCCCGTGGCTGGTCTACCCACCTTTGCCACTGCAGGCCCTACTGGAGCCTTTTTCCAATGGCGGCATTGAACTGCAAGTGATTGATGCCGACGGCTGGCGCATCACCACCACAGGCAGTCTTGAGAACACAGCCTCCGGCGGCGAGGCCAACTGGCTGTTGCGCGCAGTCTATCGCGCCATATTGAATGGGCAAGCACTGCCAGCCACGGATGCAAAACTACTGAACGAGGCGTTGGCAGGTCAATCAGGCACCCAGTGGTACTCCGTTCCAGACCAACCGACTTTGAAGCTGCTCAGCGCAGCGACACCTATTCCCTACAAAGGCGATGTCATGGGAGCTATTGTCGCCAGACAGAATAGTGAGGAGTACCTCGGGCTAACGGATCACGCTTTCAATCGCTTGCTTTACTTCAGCAGCATCGCGCTCGCATTGACGGCGGCGGGATTGCTGGGCTATGCCAGTCTGCTGTCCTGGCGCATTCGGCAACTGTCGCGTGCTACCAGCGAGGTGGTTAACTCAGACGGGAGTCTGCGTGACGATTTCCCGGTCAGCACCGCCGCCGATGAAATCGGCGACCTCTCTCGCCAATATGCCGAACTACTGGATCGCCTGCGCGAATATACCGACTATCTACGCACGCTCAGTCACAAACTATCGCACGAGTTACGCACCCCCATCGCCGTCATCCGCTCTTCGCTCGACAACCTGGAATAGGAGCCAGCCCAGTCAGCGCTTTATCTCGAACGAGCGCGCGAGGGCCTGTCTCGGCTGAGTAATATTCTCACCGCGATGAGCGAAGCCACCCGGCTCGAAGAAAGTGTGCACAAGAGCAAACGCGAGCGTTTCGATCTGGCGCAGGTCTGCCGCGACCTTGGCGCCGCCTATCGCAAGGTGTACAGCCACTGTTTGTTCAATCTCGAGATCGGGGTCGATAGCCTGCTGATTGAGGGCGTTCCGGACCTGCTGGCACAGCTGCTGGATAAACTGGTGGACAATGCAGCCAGCTTCACACCCGCGGGAGGCACAATCAGCATACGCCTGTCTTCCTCCGGCCTACTGGAAGTGATCAATGAAGGTCCACCGCTACCCGCCGCCATGCAAGGCCAGTTATTCGATTCGCTGGTTTCGGTGAGAGAGCGCGGCGACCATATGCACCTCGGTCTGGGCCTGCACATCGTCAAACTTATTGCCGACTTTCATGAGATGGAGGTGGCCGCCGAGAATCTGGAGGACGGCAGCGGCGTCAGGGTTTCAGTGCAAGCACATCCGTGCGCACCCGAGTAAGAACAGACTCAGCCATATTTCCCAGCAACTTCGCCTTCACACCCTTGCGCCCCACCGTGCCCATCACCAGCAGCTGCGCCTTAAGCCGGGCCGCCTCGCTGGTGATCACCCGGTCTACGGGACCCTGCTTCATCCGAAATTGCTTCAGGGCAATACCGTGTTGCTCGGATAGTTTTTCCAGCTTGGGTGCCATCTCACGCTTGAGTTGATGGCTACGCTCTGGCCCGTCCACCAGATCGAGCTCAGTGAGAATGGCCGGGATATGCAGGGCCTGCAAGATGTAGAGCGGCGCATCGAGCGCCTCAGCATAGCGTTTGGCGGTAGCGATGACGTCGTGGTTTAGACGCTGCTTCACCCGCAGGCGCGTATTGACGTCGATCGCCGCCACGACCGGCCGCGTCGACCGCCACTTCTTCTCGGCAACGATCATTACCGGTACCGGGCACTCACGCAGCAACTGCCAATCCGTGCGAGTGTAGAAAAACCGATCTGTGCGATGGCCCGTCCTGATCAACACGGCGTACGATTTGCGCGCACACTGGCGAATCAACCAGTGGTGAATATCTTTCTGCCACACAAGCGTGGTCGCTACAGGCAAATTATGCGGATTGTGCCTGGCGATCTCCGCCTCCACTTCGGCTTTACGTCTCGCCAGTATTTTATTGCGGGCGCTGGCCTGCTCGCTTGGCGTACGTATGCCCATAACACCGAGCGCCTCGTATGCAAAAGCAACCACCTGAACGGCATGACCCAGCTTTTCAGCGAGGGTGATACCCCTCGCCAACGCCACCTGCGACTCACCAGCTCGATCCGCAACAATCAGAACTACTGACATGCCCCTACCCTTTATCGGTCAGACTTTCCCTGAAATCCACAGGCGCCAGACCGGTCCAGCGTTTGAATGCCCGTGAAAACGTGCTGGGTTCGGAAAATCCCAACAGGTAGGCAATCTCTACAATCGAGCGCTGTGGTTGTGCGAGATATTTTTCCGCAAGCTGCAGTCGGGTGTCTTGCAGTAGATCAATAAAACTCGTGCCCTCATCCTTGAGTTTACGCTGCAGAGTGCGATTGCTGACGTTAAGCGCCTCCGCTATCTGCTTCTGGCTAGGGGGGCCGTCCGGCAGGTGTTGCACAATTTTTCCAACCACTTCTCGGCTGGTACTGACATCGAGAAAACTCGCGAGATAAGTCTCAACCTGCTCGTCGTTGACTCGCGCCAGGTCTGCGTTGGCCGTGACCAATTGATCCATGATGTCGCTGCGCACGAAACGGATGCGACTTTTTGGCGCATCGAAGGCGACGCGGCTTCCCAACAAGGACTCGAATTGATCGACATCTTCAGGTGCGGGCCGCATGGTCTCAACACTGAACGGACTGACATATTCGCCAAGCGTCAAGCGGCACATCACCAGAATAACGCCGATACTGAAATCGAATACCTGCCAGGTAAAATCGGCACCGAAGTCCGAGGGCGCGTAGTTATAGACGATATCGACAAACTCGCCCTCTTCTTCCAGATCAATTTGCAAGCCGGTGCTAAGCACCTGGGAAAAACGTACCAGGCGTCTCAGGCCGTCATACAGTGTATCGCTGGCCAGTACCGCTAAGCCCAGACCCTGTAAGGTGGCGGGTTGCAATTGTTCTGCAGCATGCAGGCCAAAATTGTCATCGCCCGTCGCCTCCACCGCCAGCCGCCAAAAGCGCTGCATACGCGGCACATCAATGCGACGATCCGCGTTGATGACGTGAGAAGGGTCTATGTCGGCCGCTTCCAGCAGCTCCATGGGGTCGACTCCCTGCAACCTCAGTGCCTTGGCAATTGGCAGAATGAAGGTGGCAAGCGTCGAGGGTGTGTGATCCATCGCGCCAGTATATTCCAAAGCCGCCCCCGGTGTTAGCCGGGAGCGGTAGTGAGGGTATGTTCGCGGCGGATGCGGCTGCCCAGGCCAAGGATCACCAGCAAGAACAAGGGCGCAAAAATACAGGCCAGCCCAATCAGGGTCGGCTGCATGCCCTGGTTATCCAGTGAGTAGCCAAGCACCGGCCCCGTGACAATGAAGATTCCACGCACCCCCAGGCTCACCAGGGAGTTAACCGTTGCGCGAAAATCTCCAGGCACGCGCCGATTCAATGCATCATAAAACACCGTCAGGCTAAGGCCGCGGGTGATCTGAATCGCCAGGCCAAACATCACACCCAGCCAACCGCCGAAATAGGCCATACCCAGCAAGCCAATAAAGGGCAGCACAGCAGCGATCCACAACAAGTTACGCCATCCAATTCGCGCTTCAAGGGCGCCGGCATAGCGCGCCGTGACACTGACCACTATGGCAAAAGCCGCCCATATATAGCCAAACCAGGCGACCGGCACATCGCGGATCTCCCAGTACTTCTGATAGAGCCAGAAGCTGTAGACCGCCAGCAATCCGAACACGACGATAGCGAGCGTCGTCCACAGCACAACGGGCTTGCCGAACAACAATAAGCGCATAATCTCGCGCGCATTGCGCTGTGCCCAAGATGAAACTGCGGCCGGGGCGTTTCTATGAGCAACACGCCGAGCAGCAGCGGCATAAATCCACAGACCGCCTGCAACGCGAGCAGTAGCTGCATATCACTGTAGATCAGCAACAGACTGGCAGCGATGCCCGCGACACCGGACGCTCCCGCCTCAATGGCGATCAGCCGGCTCAGGGACTTACTGGCGCCGGCACCGCCGCCCTCGCCGCGCTCGGCCAAAATGGTCTCGCTGTCGCAGAGCAATGCCAGGTCAGCACCGCTGATCAAGCTGAACCCCAGCCCCAGCAACACTTCGTAAACCAGGAAATCGACAAAGCTGTCTGCCCACAGGAGCGACAGGAATCCAAACCCGTTCAGCAGTGATCCCACGATCACCGCCCTGCGCCGCCCCCAAATATCAGCGAGGTAACCCGAAGGCACTTCAAATATGGCTACCGTCAAGGCGAACAGCGCCTGTGTCTGCAATACCTGGGACATGGACAAGCCATAGCCCTGCAGCAGCGGCACGAATACGGGGATCACCAGCATAAAGCTGTGGAAGAATCCCATCAGGTAAACAACAGTAATGTTGGTTCGCAGTGAACGTTTCATTGTTATTCGCTCTTTTACAACGGCAAAAAAAAAGCCTCCGGACTTTTGGGTCTCGGAGGCCTTTTCGAAATACGTTTCTAAGTCTAACTAGCTCCCTTAACCACTCCCTTTAACCCATACACACAGGTACAGCGCCACGCCGGTCTCGAAACCGGTGCTCGATGCCTGCATTGTCGGGCAGATGTTGTAGTGGTTAATGTTCATGCCTGTAGTGAGCGCTTTCGTCGCCTGGCGGGTCAAACACTTGCGGCTACACTGTGAAATAATTACGCAGAATATTGGGCAAGGACCCCACCCATGCGAGTAATGATCACCGGGGGTACCGGTTTTATCGGCTACCACACCGCACAGGCCCTGATGAATGCCGGCCATGAGGTAAGGCTGTTGGTGCGCAGCCGAGAAAAGATGAAACGACTATTCGGTGACAGTGTGCACAGTCATGTGGTGGGCGATGTCACCGACGCAGACGCAGTAAAGAACGCCCTGCAAGGCTGTGATGGTGCCGTGCACACCGCGGCAATGGTCTCACTGGATAAACGCGACGAAGATAAAGTGATCGAGACCAATGTAGGAGGTACTCGCCTGGTATTGGAAAACGCACTCGACAGCGGGGTTCGCCGGATCATTCATGTTTCCAGCGTTACCGCACTGTATAACCCGCAAGCCACCTTCTTAAATGAGTACTCGCCCCCAGGCAGCGCCAACAACGCCTATGGTCGATCCAAAGTCGAGAGCGAAATTTATGTGCGCGAATTGCAGGACCAGGGTGCGCCGATTCACATCACCTACCCTGCCAGCGTGATCGGCCCCGAGGACCCGGCCGTGACCGAACCCCATGAGGGCTTGATGACCTATTTGCTTGACGCCGTTCCCGTTCCCCCCAGTGGCAACCAATGGGTCGATGTACGCGACATTGCCCTGGCACACCTGCGCCTGCTCGAGCGAGACCTGCCACCGGGGCGTTACACCCTCGGCGGCCATTTTCTTACCTGGACACGCCTGGTGGACCTGCTGATGGAGCTGACCGGGCGCAAGATTCGCAAAATTCCCGTTCCCGGTTCTCTGCTACTGGGCCTGGGAAGAGCCATCGATTGGTACAACCAGATCCGGGAAAAGCCACTGGATCTGCCTGTCACTCATGAGGGCATGGTGTATGCGACCAACTGGGTCAAAATGGACAACAGCAAGGCACTCGGCGAACTGGGGGTGGAGTTTCGCCCCGTCAGTGCCAGCCTGAGCGATGCAATTCGCTCACTGGTAGAGCACGGGCACCTGGAGGCCAACAAGGCTGGAAAGCTCTGTGAGTGACTTGCATATTGGAATAACGCCCTGGCGACTCAAGGGCCCGCCGGAGGCAGAGAGCCTTTGCCAACAGGCCGAGCTGGCGGAAAACTGGGGCTATGACTCATTCTTCCTGCCGGAGAATCATTTTAGCCCCGCGGCGCCCATTCCCGACCCTCTGATGCTGCTGGCGGCTGTGGCCGGACGCACCTCGCGCATACAGTTGGGCACCACCTCGTGGCTACTTCCCATACGCAATGCCTTACTGGCGGCGGAACAAGCCGCCGTGCTCGATCAGCTCTGCAGCGGCCGGCTGGTACTGGGCCTGGGGCGTGGCTTCCAACCCGGCATGCTCGAACGCTTTGGCGTAAAACCTCAGGACAAACGCAGTATATTTCAGCAGGTATTGGACGCCATGATCGACGCCTGGAGCGACGAGGCGGTAACGCCTGCACCCGTGCAGCGACCACACCCACCGCTCTGGGTTGCCGCCTTCGGTCCCAAAGCCATCGCCCAGGTTGCCGGACTCGGCCTGCCCTACCTCGCTTCGCCGCTGGAGACGACTGCGGAGCTTATCGACAACTATCGCCTCTACGATGAGAGCGCCTCGCTCAGCCAATCCATCATACCCGTCATGCGAACTGTGTTTATCTGTGAAGATCGCAAGCAGTGCGAACGGGTGCGGCAGCAACTCGCCGACTCACAATGGCGAGACAGTTGCATGGTAGGTAGCTTCGATGAGGTGGAGCAGCAGGTGAGCCTGTATAGAGAACAACTGGGTATGACTCACCTTATCGCCACGCGACCGCGCATTAGCGGTTTGGACGACAAGTTAATAACAGGGTCTGCGGAACGCTTGCTCGCTATGCGCGGACTGGATCGAGCCGCGCCGGCCTGACATTGGCGTAATTGGCCAGGGGGAGCCATTCCTCAATGGCGCGAATCAACAGGGGGCGGCCCTTAAGCATCAGTTTCTGGCGAGCGAGCGCTGTGCGCAAGGTGATATCGCCCAACCACATTTCGGTCAGGGTTTTCAGATCGCTCTCCATCAGTAGATCTACTTCAATTTCGGGCGCACTGTTAAGTAGCTGCACCTCGCCCTCTTCCACCTTTAACCACCAGTTACGCTCCTGTTTCTTCAAATCTTTAAAGCGCACGTGGATGAGACAGCCCGCGGGCGGCAAAAAGCTGGGGTTGATACGCCTGCGCATATCCCACATGAGGAGTTCTACATCCAACTCGTCCTTACTCAGCATATCGCCGCGCGCCCAACGCATGCCCCAAATAGCATACTGACGAATGAGGGGCGCCAATTCGAAGCCACTGCGGCTCAGCATGTAATCGTGATCGTGTTTTTCCACCAGGCCGTGTTCCTCGAGCTCACGCAATCGCTTGGTTAGCATGGTGGGTGAGATGCCTGAAATGGCCCGTTGGAAATCGTTGAAGCGATGAGTGCCGTAAAGCAACTCTCTCAGGATGAGAATCGTCCACTTTTCGCCAAGCACTTCAGCCGCCTTGGCAATGGGGCAGAACTGGCCGTAGTCCATGTGTACCTCCAACGCAGTACACATAATGTAGTCGATAATTCGCGAACTTGCATCTACCTAATTTTAATCAATAAAACCAATAGCTTACAACGATCGCAGCAACTATACCTGCAGCGTCAGCGGTCAAACCGCAGGCCAAGGCGTGGCGCGCGTGACGAATACCGGCCGCGCCAAAATACACGGCAAGTACATAAAACGTAGTTTCCGTCGAGCCCTGCAAAGTTGCCGCCATACGTCCCTGAAAGGAGTCCACCCCGTACTGATTCATGGTCTCAATCATCATCGCGCGCGCGCCGGAGCCCGACAGCGGCTTCATCAGGGCGGTCGGCAGTGCATCCACCCAGCGCGCATCACCGGCGAGGGCCCGCACGCCATCAAGCAACAAGTCCAATGCACCACTGGCTCGAAACACCCCCACCGCCACCAACATTGCCAGCAAGTAGGGAATTAGCCCGATGGCAGTCTGAAACCCGCCCTTCGCTCCTTCGACAAAGGTGTCGTAGACATTCACACCGCGCCGGTGAGCGACACCCAGGAAGGTCATGATCAGGCCGAGTATCAGAATATTGCTGAGCAAACTGGATTGATGCTGCAGTTGTTCTGCGGTGAGCGTCGAAAACCAGCCCACCAAGGCCAGTAAAATCGCGATGGCCCCCGCGAGCCAGGCCAGCACCACCGTATCGCGCAAACTGATTCTCTGCACCCAGGCAGTCACGAGAAGGCCCGCAAGGGTAGAACAACTGGTCGCGATCAATATGGGGATGAACACCGATGCGGGATCACTGGCACCCATCTGTGCCCGGTAAAGCAGGATCGTCACCGGGAATAAGGTAACCGAAGAGGTATTGAGAACGAGAAACAGAATCTGCGCATTGCTCGCAGTATCGGGCTTCGGATTCAAGCTCTGCAGATCCTGCATGGCTCGAATCCCCAGTGGAGTAGCGGCGTTATCGAGCCCCAGCACATTGGCGGACAGGTTCAGCGTCATCGACGAAATGGCCGGATGCCCCGCCGGCACCTCGGGCATCAGGCGGGTAAACAGCGGCGACAATAAACGGCCCAGCCGCTCGATCAAGCCACTGGCTTCGCCGATGGCGACAATGCCCAGCCACAGTGCCATGAGGCCGGTCAGGCCGATCGCCAGCTCCACCGTCAGCCCCGCCATATCGAACAGCGACTGTACCATGCGTTGAAAGACAGCGGCGTCGCCCAAGCCCAGCCACTGGTAAAGGCCCGAAAGAAACGCCAGCGCGAAAAAACCGAGCCAGATGCGATGCAACATCAGTCGGCGCTGTCGTCGTACACGAAGTAAAAGAGGCAGTCAGACGCCGCAATATCCGGCCGCGTCGTCGCCATGAACAAACGCATATGCATCGCCGGAGACAGCTTCCCGTCCTCGACGCGGAAAAACTCTTCAACCTCATGGGGCTGATAATCACTGCCTATCATGAGATGAGAAAGACCATCTTCATCGACCCATCCCAGCATCTCGTCGGGCTCAACGGCGACAAAATTGTAGTGTTCGATATCGGCACGTACCGTGATATCACGGTCGTGCAGGGGCCGGTCCGCGTAATCGATGCGCGAGTGCTGGGCCAACTCCAATCGCAGCGGGTGTCGGTAGATGGCAACACCGTCAGGCTCATCGAATAGTCGCGGTGCGGTAAAAAACTTGCGCAGACCTTCGCGAGCAACCACTTCAGAGGCCTCGTCGAGACTGCCGCCCGCCTCGATGGTCACTACCGGACAACCACAGTCCTGCTCCATTAACGAACCCAGACGCAGGTCGGTGACAATCAAGCGATCGACAAACTGCCCCACCAGCGCGCGTTGCTCGGCAGAGTCGCCAATCGTCACGGCGAAGGCGGCACTCGATCCAGAGGTATTGTGCATGTCCACGACAGCTTCCGGCTGCAGTTCACGAATCGTGCGAAGAATTGACTGGGCCAGCTGACCCTGCCGGTCTTTATAGGGCGGGTTGAAACAGCGATTGAGATCGCGCGTGCCGGGTAGCTGACGAAAGAAAAACAGCGGCTCGGCCAGCGCAGCTTCGACGGCACCTAGAATCACCACGATATTGGTGTGTGGTGTCTGACCGCTGAGCAGCCATTCGTGGACGGCCTCGAGGCCGGAGGGTTCGTTACCATGGGACAAGGTCACTAACACCCGCGTGCGCGAGCTATCTTCGCCGGGCAGATAAATGGCAACCGGGCCCGGTAGCGCTTGAAGAAATTCGTTAACCCGGGGGGCGATATCGTCCCGGTGTGGCGCCCGCCATACGTTTAGCACCAGCTCGCTACCGGGTTACCTACCATGACATTGTCGATGTAATCCGACAGCATGCGGCCACAGGCCTCTTCCATCTCGCAACTGTCGCGGTAACGGTCGTACTCCTGCAGCTGCCAGGCGGCACCCGTGCGTCGTGTTTCGACACGCTGCTCGATAACCTTCCAGAGACGATCGATATCATGGTCATCAATGCCCAGAGATTGCAGCCCCGTGCGAGCCCGCGGCAGAAACTCTTCTATTAATTCCAGGATGGGGCGTTCCTCGAGCCCGCCCACGTGCTTTCGCGGCCAAATGATCTTCGCATCGAGTCCGAACTGGGCGGCGCGGTAGAAATTGTATTCGGCGAAGCGGAACGGCAGTCGTGCAATATAGTGATCAACAGATTCTCCCAAGCCGACGGCCCAGCCAATAGACAATGCTGCATTTGCCAGCATATCGATGATGGTAGGGCCCGCTGGCAGAGTCCGAAACTCGATACGCAGGTGATCGCCGCCAAACACAGCTCGATTCCAGGGCCAGATCGTGCCGTGATGCAGCGATAGTTCTGGCAAGCGCGGCGCAGCAGAGTTGTCCTCGTCATCATATAGCGCGGGAATGATGGGCTGGTAGATCGCCACATTCTCGGCAAACAACTCCCAGGCCCCCTCGCGCACCCAGCCGTGGCCAAAGCTGACCCGCGCCGGCTGACGCCAATCGGGATTACCGCGTTCTCTAAAATCGATACTCTGTTTGAATAATGCGATGCGCGATTCCTGCCACAGCCGCATCCCGGCGATGAGTGGCGAATTTACCGACAGCGCCAACGCCAGCGGTGTGGTCAGTTGGGCTGAGTTAAAACAGCGCGCAAATTCACTGGCCTTCAGACGCAGATGCACCTGAAAAGAGGTGTTCGCGCCTTCAACCGTGACCCCCTCGCCATGCAGGGACAAGTGGTCTGTGCCATTAATGTCGATATGAAAATCATTGCCGCGAATGCTGGTCAGGCCGCTAGCCAACGCGTGGTACCGATCCCGGTCGGTCATATAACTCTGGTTGAGGTGACGCTCCTGCAGTGTGGGCAGGATACCAATGGGAATGATGTTGGCACCGATGCTGACAGCGTGCGCCTGCAGCGAATCCATAAATTCGCGTAATTCCGCCTCCATGGCGGTGAACGGTCGACCTGCCGCATTGACGGGCGACAGATTGAATTCCAGGTTGTACTGATTCAGCTCGGGGGTTAACTGGGGATGGTTCGCTAACTGCAGCAGCTGCTCGTTGACTGCAGCCGGCAGATAGTCGTTGTCGACCAGATAGAGCTCCAGTTCGGCACCCAGGCTGGGGGCGTTAACGTCGAAGCTTGGGGAGTGAACCAGGTCGCGCAGGATGCCGAGCTGATTTTCCAGCCTGACACTGAACTCCTTGTACTCCTCGGCTGTGAAAGCGTTCTTATAGACCGCTTCGCCCATACTTTGATCTCCTATGGCTGGCAGAATTATGCCATACCGCATATACTGTATGCATGTACAGTAAAGGGCGTGGCGCGATCAGCAACCGGGACAGCCGTTACGCAGACTCCCGGATCGATTACGATGATGGTGCAGAAGTGCACGCAGGCGACACCGAATGCGTCAAAGAGACGGCAAAATCCATCATCGCTCGCAACAGCTCTCCCGACGTACCCTTCGAGCAATCCATCAACCCCTACCGCGGTTGCGAACATGGCTGTATTTACTGCTACGCGCGGCCCACGCACGCCTGGCTGGACTTATCGCCGGGCCAGGATTTCGAGACGCGACTCACCTACAAGCACAATGCGGCTCAACTGCTGGAAGAAGAGCTGCGCAAACCAGGCTACCGCTGCAGCCCTATTACGCTCGGTGCAAACACCGATCCCTACCAACCGGTGGAGAAGCAACACGGCATAAGCCGCGAAATTCTGCAGGTGCTGCAGCGGCATCATCACCCATTTGCGATCATCACGAAGGGGAATCTCATACTGCGCGACCTGGATATCCTGGCCGACATGGCCTCCCGGGGCCTATGCAGTGTCGCAGTCAGCGTCACCACCCTGGACAACGACCTCAAACGCGCCATGGAGCCGCGCACACCTGCGGGTACCGAGCGGATTAAAACGATTGCCGCACTGAGTGATGCGGGCATACCCACCTCCGTGCTCGCAGCACCGATGATTCCAGCGCTCAATGACAAAGAACTGGAGCAGATTCTCGGCGCTGCCGCTGATGCCGGCGCCACAGCGGCCAACTACATATTACTGCGACTGCCGCTAGAGATTACGGCGCTTTTTGAGGAATGGTTGCAGCAGCACTATCCACTCAAGGCCGAACACGTGATGAGCGTTCTGCGACAATGCCGGGCGGTCGCAGCAACGACCCCCGCTTCGGCCATCGCATGCGCGGCCAGGGCGTCTTCGCCGACATGCTGGAAACGCGCTTTCGCGTCGCCTGCCGCAAACTGGGACTCAATCGGCGGGAACAGGTTGAACTCTCAAACCCCGTCGAGCAGTTCTCACTTTTCAATGACTGAATTACTGGCTATGGTTAGCGAATAACAAGCAAACGCATCAGCTAAGGAATTCCCATGAAAACTCGCGCAGCCATCGCATTTGAGGCGGGCAAACCTCTTGAGATAGCAGAGGTCGATCTCGAAGGTCCCCGCGACGGAGAGGTACTGGTCGAAGTGAAGGCCACAGGGGTGTGTCATACCGATGCGTTCACGCTCTCCGGTGATGACCCTGAGGGAGCTTTCCCGGCCATTCTCGGTCACGAAGGCGCGGGCATAGTGCTCGAGGTGGGGCCGGGTGTTACCTCTGTTCAGCCCGGTGATCATGTCATTCCCCTGTACACGCCAGAGTGCCGGGGCTGTGACTTCTGCCTGCACCCGCGTACTAATTTGTGTCAGGCCATTCGCGAAACCCAGGGTCAGGGCGTTATGCCAGATGGCACCAGTCGCTTCTCGCTGGATGGCGAACCGATACTGCATTTTATGGGCTGTTCCACCTTTTCAAACTACACGGTGCTGCCGGAGATCGCTGTCGCAAAGGTGCGCGAAGACGCCCCCTTCGACAAGATTTGCTATATCGGTTGTGGCGTAACCACCGGCGTCGGCGCTGTTGTGTATGAAGCTAAAGTCGAGCCGGGCTCTAATGTCGTTGTGTTTGGACTCGGGGGCATCGGGCTCAATGTGATTCAGGGCGCAGCAATGGTAGGGGCACGCCGAATTATTGGCGTTGACCTCAACCCCTCCAAGGTGGACATCGCCAAAAAGTTTGGCATGACCGACTTTATCAACCCCAAAGAGGTTGATGATGTCGTCGAGGCCATTATGGATCTAACCAATGGCGGCGCAGATTACAGCTTCGAGTGCATCGGTAACGTGGAAGTGATGCGCCAGGCGCTGGAGTGCTGTCATAAAGGCTGGGGACAGTCTTACATTATCGGCGTGGCCGGCGCGGGACAGGAAATTGCCACCCGCCCCTTCCAACTGGTGAAGGGCCGCAGCTGGCATGGAACCGCCTTCGGCGGCGCCCGAGGCCGCACCGATGTTCCCACCATTGTCGACTGGTATATGGAAGGCAAAATCCAGATCGACGACCTGATCACTCATACAATGCCGCTCGATGAGATCAATACGGCATTCGATCTCATGCATTCAGGGGAGAGTATTCGCAGCGTGGTGCTGTACTAATGGCACTGCAGAAGCTGGCAGAGAACCGCTGCTTCTGGGGTCTGCAGCAGCGCTTTTCACATCAATCGAGCGCACTGAATTGTGAGATGAACTTTTCGGTGTATTTACCCCCTCAGGTGGGTGAACGTAAGGTGCCTCTGCTGTTCTGGCTGTCCGGGCTCACCTGCACCGACGAGAATTTTGTGATCAAGGCCGGGGCGCAGCGCTACGCCGCAGAGCATGGCATTGCCATTGTCGCGCCCGACACCAGCCCACGAGGAGACGCTGTACCGGACGATCCCGAAGGGGCCTGGGACTTTGGCCTGGGAGCCGGTTTCTATGTGAATGCTACCCAGGAACCCTGGTCAGCCAACTACCGAATGTACGACTACATTGTCGAAGAACTGCCCGACCTGGTGCGTGAGAACTTTGATGTTGACCACGACAATACATCGATCTTTGGCCATTCGATGGGCGGGCACGGCGCTCTCACGATCGCGCTGCGCAACCCGGACCGCTATCGCAGTGTGTCAGCGTTTAGTCCTATCGTTTCACCCAGCACCGTACCCTGGGGTCGTAAGGCCTTTAGCAATTACCTGGGAGATGATGAGTCCAGTTGGCTGGAGCACGATACCTGCGCGCTGGTAAAGGCTGCGGGAAAACAGGTGCCGATGATGGTCGACCAGGGGCTCGACGACGAGTTTTTGCAAGAGCAGTTGCAAACCGAACTTCTGGAACAGGCCTGCAGCGAGGTCGACTACCACGCGACCATTCGCTACCAGCCAGGCTATGACCACAGCTATTACTTCATCGCCAGTTTTATCGGTTCACATATCGCCTTTCATTCGCAGGCGCTGGGCAACTACAACCGCATGTAATCAGAGCAGCGCCTCGCGCAGCGATTCGAAGCTGTTGCGCAGGCACTGACGGTAGAATTCCGGATCGGGCATCATTTCGCGACAGGCGGTGGCCGAGATCGTAAATTCCCCGCAGTAGCTGCTGATGACGTGGAACAAGCCCATGTTATCCATCACCGGACCGGTGCCAAAGTTAGACAGCATCTTCGCCCCTGCGCTATACAGCGGCACTTGCGGCCCGGGAACGTTGGTAATGACGCAGTTGTACTGGGGCGTCATTTGATTCACCAAGCCCCAGCGACTCGCCAAGCGCGCGGCCTGGGCCGTTAAGGTGCTGGGAATGAACTGGGTGTAGTCCGTCATGCTCTTGGCGCCAATCGCGTTGGAATAGGCCTTGGCATCCTGTGTTCCCTCGTGCACCGCCTGTAAGCGATGGGCGGGATCGCTGATATCGCTGCGCACCTGTACGGCCATCGCCGAAACGACATTCCCGCCCGTGCCCCGCTCCGCCTCATCACGCACGTTGATGGGCGCCATGGCCACCAGGCTCTCATCAGGCAACTCAGCTTTGTCTTCGAGATATTGCCTTAGGGCGCCCCCAACAATTGCCACAGCCACATCATTGACGGTAACACCGGGAATAGCATTCTTAATGGCCTTGATCTCTGAGAGATCAAAACTCAGGGCGTTGAACACGCGATGGGGTGAAATCTTGTCGTTAAAGCGGGTTCTTGGCACATGCTCAATACGGTGCAACTCGCCCTTGCGCAGCCGCGAATACGCCTTTGCGAATCCCGGCACGGTGTTACGCGCCACCGAGATAAAACGAAACGGCTGCTTGACGCCGTTCACCTGCGAGCGGATCAGCAACTCTGCACGAGTGGGCATGGGCTCAACCTCTACCGCAGCCGGCTCCAATTCCAGCGGCGCGTCGGGCGACATGTCGTGGGTGGCCGCCGTGATCTCCATACCCGAGGCGCCATCGACCGCCGCGTGATGCATCTTGGTAAAGATCGCGAAACAGTTGGGCGGATAGCCTTCAAGATTATTCAGCCCTTCGATGACATAGAGCTCCCATAGCGGGCGGCCACGATCCAGCGGTCGGGCGTGGATGCGACTGATCAGAATGCATAACTGCCGCCAGTCACCCGGCTTTGGCAAGGCAATATGACGAATATGAAACTCCGGATCGAAGGTGCCGTCGGCGACCCAGTAGGGATGATCCAGGCCCATCGGCACCGTGACGAGTCGGCGTGACAAGCTGGGAAGGCGCTGAATTCTATCGCTGGTGTATTGCAGTACCTCTTTGAATCTCAGCTTGCCACCGTCCACCGTCGACTGATCGTAAATGGCCAGTCCGGAGATATGCATCGGCGCAGTAGGCGTCTCGAAGTACAAAAAGGAAGCGTCGAGTCCGGTCAGTTGTTGCATGGGAGATTACTCCAGGCGTTCGATGGGGGGCAGAGTGTACTCAAAACTAAGAATAGACTCACTGGGTTCGTATAGCCGCATGACTGCGAGAAAATTTCCGGCAGGCGTGGGCAACCAGTTTGACGCACCTTCTGCAGGCTCAGCGTTCTGCAACCACAGCGTCAGCGAACCATCGGCGGCATACTGCAAACCTTCAGTGCGATCACCGATGCTATAGCGAGCGATGGGATTCTCCTCAAGCTGGTAATCCGTCAGGCGATACACTGACAATGACCAAAACCCGTTCACCGGCGGCAGTGATCCCGCGGGGAAATGCAGTCGATAGGTTGCAGCGCCGTCCATCAATTGGCCATCGCTGTCGAACACCATCGCCGGATACAGCGACTCTTCCGGCAGATTACCGTAGCCGCCTTTGACCACCGACGCCCGCTGCAAGTAGTCGAAGCCATAGCGACCGATTTGGGTAGATACCATCCAGCCGTTATAGCTGGCAGTACTGCGCTGGGTTGAAGCGGCTACCAGCGCTTCACCATCGTCTAGTGCCCTTTCCAGCCCGCGCTTACGCGCGGGATCCAGAGAGGCCTGGTCGAAGGCGCTGTTGGGCCCTACTCCGATCGCGTCAAACTGCGCCATGAGTGCTTCCGTACCCGGACGCACGGGAAGCTCGCGAATCACCTTATTCATAATCTCGAAGAAGCCCAGCGAGGTCATGGGTGACAGCTCTGTCGCTAACTGCGGCTCCGGATTCGGTGGCGGACCCGATGGATCAAACTCGCTGAGGCTCGCCGACCACACCTGCTGCACCAGGCCCATGGCCGTATCAAAGTCGTCTGGGCCCTCTACCAACATACGCCCCAACAGCCAGCCCTGGGGCGTTTCCACCTCAATTGGCGTCACCGCGTCGGGTAGCTCACCCTGCCAGCCCGGCAGAATCAGGGCGAACAAGCGCTCCGAGGTACCAGTCGTGCGCCGGCCGATGTGCTCGACCTCGGCGTAGAAATTGGTGACCGCTATCGTGTAGTAGCGACCGTCCGTATCCGGTGTGTGCAGAATCAAGGGCTCTTCGCTGATATCGAACCAGGCGGCGTAATACAGAGTGTCATTGTTGGGCGCACGCAGATTTCCCGCGTTATCGGGGCCGACGATTTCTGGAAAACGATAAAAGCGATTAACGGGCGCATACACCTGCTGTGCGGGACTGGTGCGCTGCGTCTCGTTGTGCATCTGCCGATACATATCCACCAGCGGGTAGCCGTAGACGTAGGCCATCACCCCAACGTGGTATGCCGTCTGCTCGGCAATCAGGGAATCATTGCGTTTCAGGCGATTGGCGGCAAAATCGGCTGGATTAAAAGAGACCGCAAGTGTCACCACGCCGAGTGAAATCAGCGCGATAACGAGTAGTGCTTTTTTCATGCCGCCTGCGCAGGCGGCAGATCAGGCTTTTTTGCTGTCTTGCCTTTCGCAGGACGCTTGGGACGGCGACGAGCCGCACGTATTGGCTTCAGATCGCCGCGTTCGAAACGCTCCAGAATATCGTCCAGCGTACGACTGACCCTGGTGCAGGTTTCGATGGCTCTGATCTCAGGATAGGCGGCGGCCTCGCCCTCTTTCATGAGCAACATCATTTCCTCTTCGGTGATGTGTGAGAGCACCTTGGTCAAATTGAGCCAGCGCAAGCGCGGCACGATGTTGATGTCGCCACTGTAATTTTGATCCACCAGCGCGTGGATCATGTTCACCAGCCAATTGAAACGGGGCCAATCGCTGCTGCGCCGCTGTACACGCTGACGGTAAGCGTTAAGAATTTCCCGCGCTGCCTCCACGCCGAACTTACTGCCGGCACGCAGCAAGCGATTATCCGCCAGACCGCTGCTGAGGAAGGGCAGGACGATCGGGTTCACCATGCTGACAATACTGTGATTGGTGCTGTACAAGCGTCCCAGGCGCTTGGCCGGCAGATCATCACTGACGGAGCCGTCGACCCACTTGCGGTTGGGCAGATAGGGCTGCGGGTCGCCGTGAACGTTCTTGGCACTGAGAATGACTGGCGGAAATACGCCAGGTACGGCACAGGAAGCCATCACGGCGCTGCGAATATAGACGTTCGGCGATGCAATCGCATTGAGCAAACGCGACGTCTGGTGTGGCTCGGCGGGTGCCACCGATACGCTAATCTGACGACCCGTCTTCTCGTAGGCCTCCTGGAAGGTCATATCAGGAATCAGACGCTCGACAATACCCTGCACGTCGTGCACGTCCAGGCTGGGGTTTTTGCCGAACAGCATACGGTCGAATACCGTCGCCTCGCGCTCTGCTTCGAAGTGCACATTCTTGGGGTCAAAGAAATGGGTCAATTCTTCGTCGGTGTGGGTTCCCAACACACCTGCGATCATGGAACCGGCGCTGGACCCGGAGATTACTCGCGGCAGGAGATTGTGCTCCATCAGCGCCTTGACGACACCAAGATGGTAAAAACCCAGGATGCCGCCACCACTTAACATCAGTGCAGAGCGCCCGTAACAGTGGTTCGCGCGATAAAAGAAGTCGAGTTTGTCGGCCGTCGAAATGTCTGGGGACTCAAGTTCAGCCAGGTAACGCAGTGCACTGTCGATTTCGTCGATGTATTCCTCGATGAGTAACTTCGTGCCGCCCTTCGCCTGCTGATGCAGCTTACTGCTGCCCATGCCGCCCATGTTGCCGTGGATACCCTCATTGAGGGTAAACAGCAGGCCTACGTCGTCGCCGCGAGCGCGCAAACTGCGCAAGCGATCGACCCGACGCCGGATCGTGGCATAGTCATAAAGGTTGGTTTGGTCGACCTCGCGCCAGCGCTTCATGCCGCTGATCTCGTCGTGTTCGAGCGCCATTTCACGCCAATCGGCGTAGCTTTCCGCTCGATCCATCCGTTTTTCGAGATTCTTGAGTCGACGCTTATTCAGCACAGATGATAGCCCCCCAAAGGCCTATTCGAATTGCAGCGATAACTTACAGGAAAGCCCGTGGCATCTCCATATTCAGCCGCTCCAGTCCACCGTGTATACCGAGTATCTCGCCCGTGGTGTAGCTGCCCGCAGCAGACGCCAAAAACAGCGCACCAAGGGCAATATCCTCGACTTCTCCCAAGCGGCCCATGGGCGTTAAAGCAACCATCGTCTGCTCTATCTCTTCGTTCAGCACGGTGTTTAGCGCATCGGTCTTGGTCGACCCCACGGCAATCGCATTAACCCGAATCTTGGGCGCGAATTCCTGAGCCAGCTCTTGGGTCAACAGAGACAAGGCGCCTTTGGCAGTGCCATAGGCTGAGAACCAGGAGGTCGGTTTGTGCCCGGCAATAGACGAAATATTGATGATGTTACCGCCCCGCTCAGCCAACACAGGGGCCAGCGCCACAGACAGACTGTAGGCGGTACTGACATTGAATTGAAAGGCGGCGTCGAAGTGCTCGACCGAGGTCTCCAGCGCCGGCCGCGGCGGAAAGCCCCCCGCATTGTTAACCAGGATATCTACCCCGCCAAACTCGGCTAGCGCCGCTTCGACCAACGCCTGCCGTTGATCCGGCTCCATAACATCTGTGGGCACTATCAGCGCTCGCTGTCCCATCGCCTCGATGTCGGCCGCTACCCGCTCAAGGTCTGCGGGCGTCCGCGCCGCCAGCACAACATCTGCCCCCACCTCGGCGAACGCGCGGCTAATGCCCGCGCCAATCCCTTTACCCGCCCCGGTCACCAGCGCAACTTTTCCATCGAGGCGAAACTTGTCGAGTATTCCCATATTGATCCACCTAACTGCATCTTCAGTACAAAAGCTATACACTTGCACACCTCAAGAAGTAAGGGATACACAGTGCGCGCCTATTTAATCGCCATCGGCCTGCTAATAGCAATCCTCGGCTCCATCGGAGGCTATAAATACCTGCAAATCGCGGAGTTGATGAGCACCGATTTCTCGCCACCCCCGGTGACGGTCGCAGCCACCACCTCCACTGAGGCGCGTTGGGGTCGCTACCTGGACGCGGTGGGGACTATCCGTGCAGTGCGAGGCGTGGAACTGACTTCAGAAACCAGTGGCGAAATCACCCAGATCAATTTTGACTCCGGCGACGACGTCGAAGCGGGCGCGATTTTGCTGGTGCTTAATGACGAGGTCGAACAGGCCAGCAGAGAGAACCAGACAGCGACGCTGGAACTGGCCCAGGTGCTCTATGAGCGCGACAGCGAGCTGGTGAAGAAGAATTCCGTCTCGCAAACGCAGTATGACCAGTCTAAAGCCGATCTCGCCCGCGCCAAGGCCCAGCTCGCAGAAACTGAGGCACGCCTGCGCAACAAGCGTATACATGCCCCCTTCTCCGGCACCGTGGGCATACGACGGGTGGAACTCGGCGACTACATTTCACCGGGCACGATCATCGCGACACTGCAGGATGACAGTGAACTCGAAATCGATTTCACGCTGCCGGCCCGCTTTGCGCCGCAACTGCGCAGCGGCCTGGATATTGCGCTGCGCGTGAGTGCTTTCACTGACAGGGAGTTCCCAGCGACGATCAGCGCCATCGACGCCAGAGTCGACCCCGGCACTCGCAACCTCCTGGTACGGGCGACGATTCTGCAGGGCGAAGGCCTTTTGCCGGGCATGTTTGCGACTCTGCGCATTGATCTGGCAAAGGATGAAGCCGTGACCGTGGTGCCCGAAACGGCGGTCACCTACTCGCTGCAAGGAAATCTCGTGCACATTGTCGAGGAGTCTGAGGATGGCGGATTAACCGCAGTCGCGACGGTGGTCGAGATTGGCGAAGTACGCGATGGCAAGACCTCCATACTGTCGGGACTGGAGCCTGGCGTGCAAGTCGTCACGGTGGGCCAGAATAAGCTGTTTCGCGGCGTCAAGATTTTGATCGACGAGAGTGTGGAGCTTTAGCCTTGCGTTTCACGGATCACTTCATTCGTCGTCCCGTCCTGGCCATCGTGGTCAGTGCGCTGCTGCTGTTATTGGGTATTCAAGGCGGCAGCCAGCTGACGATCAGGCATTTCCCCGAGGTGCAGAAGAGTCTCATCCAGGTCTCCGCGGTCTATCGCGGCGCGAGTGCTCGCACGGTACAGGGTTTTGTCACCGACCCCTTACAGCGGCGCATAGCATCCGCGAAGGGTGTGGAGTACATCACTTCTGAGAGCAACCCCGGGGTCTCTACGATTTCCGTGCACGTGCGCCTGGGCGAGAACACTAATGACGTGCTCAACGAGGTCATTGCCAAGGTTAATGAAGCCAAGTTCGAGCTCCCGCAGGAAGTCGAAGACCCGGTGGTGACCAGTTCCTTCGGTGGCGACGCCATGATGTACCTGGCGTTCATGAGCGACCAGATGTCCATGCAGCAAATTCACGACTATGCGCGTCGCGTGGTACAGCCGGAGCTTTCTACCATCGAGGGCGTGGGCGAGGCCAAGATGCTGAGTCGCTCTGAGTTTGCGATGAGGGTATGGCTGAACCCTGCGAAGATGGCGGCCTATGGTGTGACAGCTGCCGATGTCTCGGGTGCAATCCGCAGAGAGAACTATGTGTCTGCGGCGGGAACCACCAAGGGCGCGCTGGTGCGTGCCAGCGTTGACGCCGAAACCGACATTCAAAGCCCTGAGCAATTCGCCGATATTGTGGTGCGACGAGAAGGCGAGCGCAAAGTCCGTCTCGGCGATGTGGCCGAGCTCGAACTGGCCAGCGTCAGTTACGATTCCGCATCATTTTCCAGCGGCCGCGAGTCCGTATTTCTCAGCATCTCTGAGGCACCCGGCGCCAATCCCCTGGATGTGGCGAGTCGGGTCAAAGCTGTCATCCCCACGTTGCAGGCCGAAATGCCAGCGGATCTTGAGATCTTTATCGATTCAGACTCTTCGATTTTTATCAGCGAAGCACTCAAGGAAGTCAGCAGGACGATTCTGGAGGCATCCATCATCGTGGTGCTGGTCATCCTTTTGTTTCTCGGCTCGCCGCGCGTCGTTCTGATTCCACTGGTGGCCATTCCACTGTCTTTGATTGGTGTGCTGTTTCTCATCTGGCTAATGGGTTTCTCTATTAACACGCTGACCCTGCTGGCGATGGTCATAGCGATCGGACTCGTGGTGGACGACGCCATCGTGGTGGTGGAAAACGTGCACCGACATATCGAAGAGGATATGGCGCCGCTGGACGCGGCCTTGCAGGGAGCAAGGGAGGTTGCGCTCCCGGTTATCGCTATGACCCTGACCCTGGCAGCGGTGTACGCACCCATCGGCTTTCTGGGAGGGCTTACCGGTGTGCTGTTCACCGAATTTGCCTTGACGCTGGCCGGCGCAGTAATCGTCTCGGGTGTGATCGCGCTAACACTCAGCCCCATGATGTGCGCCAAGGTGCTCAAGGATCACGATCACCAGGGGGCGATCGCCGACAAGCTTGACGAGGCCTTTCACTGGCTGCACGACAGCTATCAAAAACTACTCGGGCGTTGCCTGAATAATCGCGGCGCAGTGTTGCTGTTCGCCGTGATAATTGTCGCGAGCCTCCCCATCCTGTTTGCACTGGCCCAGAAGGAACTGGCGCCGGAGGAAGATCAAGGTTCTCTCTTTATCGTGGCGCAGCCGCCGGATTACAGCAGCATCGACTACATCAATTATTTCCTGGACGAGATGGTCGCGGTTTGGAAACAGGTACCCGAGGTCACTCACTCCTGGCAGGTCAACAACCCGGGCAACGTGTTTGGCGGTGTGGAACTGAAACCCTGGGGCGAACGCAAGCGGACACAACAGGAAATACAGGCCGAACTACAGAGTGAATTTCGCAAGATCAGCGGCCTGGAGATATTCACCTTTGGCTGGCCATCTATGCCCGGCACCGACTCCGGTCTGCCGGTCAGTTTCGTCATCGCATCCACCGCTGATTACGAGGAGCTTGACCGAGTGTCCGACGAAGTCCTGAAGCGGGCTCGCGAGTCGGGATTGTTCGCGTTCGTCAATAAAACGCTGCGCTACAGTCGGCCGGAAGTCACCGTTTCGATTAACCGTGAACTGGCGGCCCGCCTCGGGATCTCTATGCAATCCATTGGCGAAACGCTGCAGGTCATGCTTGGCGAAGGTGAAGCCAATCGGTTTACCCTGGAGGGTCGCAGCTACAAGGTGATTCCCCAGGCGGAGCGCGGATTTCGTCTGACCAAGGAGTGGCTGGAGCGCTACTACTTGCGCACCACGGGCGGCGAACTGGTGCCCCTGTCGACGGTCATCGAATTGGATCATCGCGTTGAGCCGAATAGCCTGTCCCAATACCAGCAGCTCAATTCGACCACGGTACAGGGCTTCATGTTGCCACCGAATTCACTGGGAACCGGTCTCTCCTTCCTGGAAAATACACTGCCGGAGATTGCACCTACGGGATACCGGGCTGGCTATGTCGGCGAGTCTCGCCGCTTCACCCAGGAACAAGGCGGCTTCGGGATATTGTTTGCGGCGTCACTGCTGTTCATTTTTTTGGTTCTAGCCGCCCAGTTCAACAGCTTCCGAGATCCGCTGGTCGTGCTGGTCGCCGTGCCGCTGTCTATTTTCGGCGCGATGGTGCCGCTGGCGTTAGGTGCGGGCACGCTCAACATATACACACAGGTGGGCTTGCTGACGCTGATTGGCCTGATCAGCAAGCACGGCATCCTGATCGTTGATTTCGCGAATCAAATGATGAAAGACGGCGTCGATCGCAAGGAGGCAGTTCTGGAAGCCGCGGGGCTACGTCTGCGCCCTATTCTGATGACCACGTTCGCTACGGTGCTGGGGGTATTCCCACTCTTGATCGCCTACGGGGCAGGTGCGGAAAGCCGCTACGCTATCGGCCTGACTATCACAGCCGGCATGCTTATTGGCACGCTGTTCACACTGTTCGTGCTACCGACGTTCTACCTGCCCTTCCTTCGCAAGCGTGAAGAGAAAGCTCAGCGCGCGGAAGACTTATACGCCTCTGCCAGGTGACGCTTGTAGAGTTTGCCGTTTTCCATGCGCGGTAACTCTTCCATGAAGTCCACCGAGCGAGGCGCTTTAATATGAGAAAGCCGCTCTCGACACCACTCCATCAACTCATGGGCGACCTCTTCCGTCGCATGTAACCAATCGGAAGGCTGTACCACGGCCTTCACTTCTTCGCCGAACTCATCGTTGGGCACACCGAACACCGCAACGTCAGCCACCTTGGCATGGGTAATCAGCAGGTTTTCAATTTCCTGTGGGTAGATATTCACGCCGCCGCTGATAATCATGAAGTTCTTACGATCGGTGAGGTAAAGGAAACCCTCCTCGTCGACGTAACCCACGTCTCCGAGAGTCGCCCAACCATGATGGTTGTGGGATTTGGCCGTTTTCTCCGGCTCATTGTGATACTCGAACTGGGGACCGTTGGCAAAATACACCGTACCCACTTCCCCCTGGTCTACTTCGTTGCCGTCATCGTCACAGATATGAATCTCGCCGACGACGGGCTGCCCAACCGTACCCTTGTGGGTGAGCCAATTCGCAGAATCGACCATGGTCATGCCGGAGCCCTCCGAGCCCGCGTAGTATTCGAAAATGACCGGACCCCACCAATCGATCATCTGCTGCTTCACATCAATCGGACAGGGGGCAGCAGCGTGGATCGCCACCTTGAGGGAGCTGACATCGTAGGAATTGCGGGTACCCTCTGGCAGCTTCAGCATGCGAATGAACATAATCGGCACCCACTGACTGTGGCTTACTGCGTGCTTCTCGATATTCAGAAGCGCCTGCTCCGCGTCAAACTTCTCCATAATGATGGTGGTGCCACCGAGCGCCAGCACCATGTTGTTGTAGTGCAAAGGCGCAGCGTGATACAGCGGTGCCGGCGACAAATAGACCGTGTCCTGATTGAAGCCGAATATGGCACCGAAGGCCTCGAGCACGGGTGACACATAGTGAATATCGTCGGTATCCATCGCCGGCATTATGCCTTTCGGTTGCCCTGTCGTGCCTGATGAGTACAGCATCGCCACTCCGAGCGTTTCATCGGCCACGGGTGTGTCGGGTTGCGCGGCGATAGCGTCCTCGAAGGATTCAAAACCGGACACCACACCACCGCGCATATAGAAGTGTTTGATGGCGGGAATGTCGCCGACCAAATCCGCGGCGACCGGGGCCAGCTTCAAGGAGCCGATAAACAGCTTTGCCTCACAATTCTCAAGAATGTACTGGGTCTCTTCCTTGCGCAGGTGCGTCGATATCGGCGTATAAATAATGCCGCTGCGCATGGCCCCCTGGGCGATCACCAGAAAGTCGAGACAATTCTCGCTCATCATGCCGATATGATCGCCGCGTTGCAGGCCCAGCGAGCGAAACAGTTGCGCGACCTGATTGGAACGTCGGTTCAATTGATCATAGGTGAGACTCTCACCGCTGGATGCCATGACAATGGCGAGCTGGTCGGGATTTTCCGCGGCGGTGACGCTAATGTGGGCCATGTTGTACTCCTTAGATTCGGTTCAGCAAGCTTACCAATAAATTCCAGAAAGGCTCTACGGTCGCAATTTCGAGTCGCTCACGCGGAGAATGGGCGCCGCGTATCGTCGGTCCGAAGGATACCGTATCGACATCCGGCTTTTTGCTCTTGATGATGCCACACTCAAGGCCTGCATGAATGGCTTTAACCGCAGGCACCTGCCCGTATAGCTCCTTGTAGGTGTCACTGGCCAACTGCAAGAGTTCTCCGTCGAAGTCGGGCTGCCAACCGGGATAGTCGATGGTGTACTCCAGCTCGGCGGCGAGCCACTCCGCGATGACTAGCACCTGCTGCTCCAGGGCGGCGGCTTCATCCTGATTAAAGTAGCGCAAGGTCGACTCCAAAAACAGGCCATCCGCATCCACACGCACCACCGCAAGGTTAATACTGAGATCGACCAGGTCAGCGGGTTGCTGTGCGTTGTAGCTGATCGCCCCGTGCGGGAACAGGAGCAGGAGCTGTCGAACGAGAGCCTGTTGCGCTGGGACCAGGGGCGATGCCAACTCAATGGCTTGCAACTCTATTTCGAGCGCGGCATCCGCCTGCGGTAGGTAGCTGAGCCAGGCACTTCGCAGTTCCTGGTTGAGCGCCTCCAGGTCGGCCTGCTGCCCGTGAGGACAGCAGAACACCAGCGTCGCTTCACGCGGAATAACGTTATGCGCCACACCCCCTTCGAAGCTACAGATACGCACTCCGAGGCTCTCTGCGCGCTGCAACCATTGGCCGAGCAGTTTGATTGCATTACCCAATTGCTGATGGATTTGGATACCCGAATGGCCACCCGCAAGACCGCGCAGCGTTAAGCGCCAGCATTCGGCGTCGGCAGCCGCATCCTCAAAATCCAGCGAGCGGCGCATTATCCAGCCGCGCCCGCCTGCGCAACCCACGTAAAGTTCGCCCCAGTCTTCAGTATCCAAATTGAGCATACGAGTGCCGCTGAGCATACCCGCATCGAGATCGGTCGCCCCGAACAAGCCGGTCTCTTCTTCCACGGTGAAGAGCAGCTCCAGCGGCGGATGAGAAATGCTCTCGTCCGTGAGCAGAGCGAGTGCCGCCGCGCAGCCGACGCCATTGTCGGCCCCTAAGGTCGTGCGGTCCGCCAGCAGCCATCCGTCCTCGATAGTTAAGCTCAGCGGATCAGTGAAGAAATCATGGGTCTTATCATCCGTCTTCACTGTGACCATATCGAGATGATTCTGAACAATCACCGTAGCTTCATTCTCGCGTCCGGCGCTGCCGGGCACGCGAATCAGCAAATTGCCGATCTCGTCCCGTGTTGTTTCACAGCCACGCTCCATGGCCAGTGCCTGGATGTGATCACGCAGTGCCGCCTCCTCACCTGACGGCCTCGGCACCTGGGTGATGTCATAAAAATGCTTCCACAACTCAACGGGTGAATCGGGATAATTCTCAGGTTTACTCAAGGTCCAGGGCTCCTGCCAGTTGGTCAAAGTGCGAGATGTCCAGGTCGGCGTGTCCGGCCCAGGGGCTGTCTCCCGTTGGATCGTACAGGCAGGTACGCGTGCCAGCATTGGCGCCTGCCTCTATATCGTAGCGAAAGTCGCCAATCATGAGCACTGAATTGGCAGGCAATCCCCAGCGTTCTATGAGTACACGCAGTCCGCCCGGATCGGGCTTCGGCGGAGCATCCTCTCTGGCGATGAGTTGCTCGATAGGAATCTGCAGCTTTTCGATGGTTCGCAGTGCGGATTCGCGACTGTTGCGGGTAAACACAGCTAGCGGCCACTGCCTGAGTCTAAGCTGCTCCAACAGCCGCTTAGCGCCAGGCATCCAGCTTGCACCCTCTGCCCCGGCGACTTCGTGTCGATGAATGATGTCTTCAATACGCTGGCGCCGAGCGGGGTCCGATTCACCCGCGCAAAACTCAAGCAGACCTACGCCTTCGGGACAGCCCGTCTCCGCGCGCATAGCGGGAAAATCGAGCCGCGAATCTACCAGGGTGCCGTCCAGGTCAAAGACCAGGGCGCGAATTGTCGTTGCATCAATCACTGTAGGCGGCGCTGCAAAGATTCCTGCATACAGGTGGCCACCAACTGGCCGTCCTGATTATAGAAACGGCCGCGTCCCAGACCGCGGCCACCGCTCACGCTCTGCACATCTGCCTCCAGCAACAACCATTCATCGACACGGCTGGGCATATGCACCCACAGCGCGTGATCGAGACTAGCGGTCTGCATGCCATTTTCAAAACCGCGGCCGTTGGGCATCAGCGCGACGTCAACAAGAAAGGCGTCGGACATGTACGCCAACAGCGATTCATGCAATCCTGGAGCATCACCCACTGGTCCTGTGGTCTTCATCCAGGCATGTAACCTTCCCTCACGCGGTTGCGGATTAACCCAGTCCACCGGCTCAAGCACCCGTACATCCAGATCCAGCCCGTCGATGATCTGAAATTCTGGCGACATAAGATCTTCGGCAATGGCTCGCTCACGCTCCGACTCCAGCCCGACAGGGCCCGCCACGGCAGGTAATTCACTGTCCAGTTCATCGCCCTGCTCCGGTATCTGAAATGACAGCGAACTGACCAGAATGATGCGCCCCTGTTGTGACGCGACTACCCGACGAGAACTAAATGTGCCTCCATCGCGGGCTCGTTCAACCTCTAGCTCTACCGGCACGGAAGGATCGCCCGGACGCAGGAAATAGGCATGCTGGGAATGCACACGGCGCTCCTCTGACACAGTCAACACAGCCGCACGAAGCGCCTGGGCAAGCACCTGCCCACCATACAGGCGCGGTCCCTCAGGATGTGTGTTGGTGCCGATGAAGTGATCCTCATCTACTCGCTCGACGTCGAGTGTCGTGAGCAAATGTTCAAGCGTCTGTCTGTGCGGCACAATGGAAACCTCCAATCTTGGGGGCGCACATTATGCCAACCGGTGCGTACCGGATTCCAGTGATATGCGCTTTACTCGGGCAACGACTATCATTGGCTTATGAAACTGAATTGTGATCTCGGAGAGAGCTTTGGCGCGTGGACCATGGGTCTGGACGCGGACGTCATGCCGTACATCGACCAGGCCAACATCGCCACCGGCTTTCATGCAGGAGACCCGCTGGTCATCCAGCATACGCTGCGTCTGGCAGCGCAGCATAACGTGACCGTTGGTGCTCATCCCGCCTATCCGGACCTGGTCGGATTTGGGCGCCGCTCCATGCAGTGTAGCCGCGAAGAAATTATCGCCAAAGTTCAGTACCAGGTGGCGGCCATCGACGGCATGGCGACCTGCGGTGGCCTGGAACTGCGTTACGTAAAACCACACGGTGCCCTGTATAACGACATGATGAGCAAAGACGACGTTCGCATGGCCATTTTCGAAGCATTGGCAGAATACCACCGACCATTAGCGCTGATGTTACAGGCGACGCCTGAGATCGAGCGTCATCGGGAAGAAGCCGACCGTGCCGGTGTCGAGGTTTGGTTCGAAGCCTTTGCCGATCGCTGCTACGACGACGACGGCGCGCTGCGCTCACGACGACTGGAAGGCGCCGTTCACAGTCGCGAAAAAATGCTCGAGCAGGTTGAGCAACTGAGCCAGGACGGCAGCGTAACCACCTATAGCGGAGCCATATTGCCGGTAGCCGCCGACACCCTGTGCGTTCATGGTGATAACCCGGAAGGCGTCCAAGCCATCCGCGATATTCGCGCCCTGATCAGCTGAGTTGAGTTAGCGAGATGCAGATTCGCAACGCTGGCGAGAACGCGCTTATTGTTTACTTTGAACAAGAGACCAGCCCCACCGTTTCTTCCCAGGTACAAGCGGCCGCCGCCGCACTCGAAAGTTCGCTCGGCGAAAAGCTCGTTGATCTGGTCCCGTCCTACGCCTCGCTGCTGGTGGTATTTGATCCCTTCAGTGCTGACCACTGGTCTATCGCTGACAGCATTCGTGATGCGGTTCGCTCAACCACTGAGGCACTGGAGGACGGCGGAAAACTGGTGCGCCTACCCGCCTGGTATTCAATAGAAAGTGGTCCTGACCTGGAGAACCTGGCAGATAGCAAGGCCTTGTCTGTTGATGAGGTCATCGAGATCCATCACGCTATCGAATACCGGGTGTACGCGATCGGTTTCGCGCCGGGTTTCGCCTATCTGGGCCAGGTAGACCCACGTATCGCTGCGGCACGACTATCTACGCCGCGCCAAAAAGTGCCGCGTGGCGCCATCGCCATCGCCGATCGCCAGAGTGCCGTTTATCCCTCCGAATCCCCTGGTGGCTGGAACCTTATTGGTTTGTGTCCTAAAGCGATGTTTGACCCCAACGCGAGCCCTATCATGCCGGTCAGTGTCGGAGACCGGGTGAAATTTGAGCCCATTAACAAGGCAGAGTTCGAGCGCCTGGGCGGTGCACTGTGAGCATACGCGTGCGCAAGCCCGGCATGTTGAGCCTGCTGCAGGATAAGGGCCGCTTCGGCAAGCATCGCATCGGCCTGGCTACCGGCGGACCGCTGGACCCCGCGGCCATGCGCTGGGCAAACCGATTGGTGCATAACAACCCTGACGCATGTTGTATTGAGGCCAGCTTTGGCGGCATTGAGCTGGAAGCCACCACTGACACCTTGATCTCCGTCTGCGGAGGAGATTCTCCGCTGGCCATCAACGGAACCGAGAGCGAAACCTGGCGCAGTCACAGACTCTCAGCAGGAGATACGCTGGCGCTTGGGTTTTCACAGCGATTCTGCCGCAGCTATATCGCGGTGGCAGGCGGATTTGACGTGAAAGATGAGTTTGGCAGCGCCTCTACGGTAGTGCGCGAAGGGATTGGCGGACTGAGTGAGGGCAAGAAGTTGGCTGGCGGCGACGAGTTACCCGTTGGCGTACCCTCGGCTGAACAATGTCTCCTGCTGCCAGATGAATGCCGGCCTCAGTACAGCGACAGTATTTGCCTGCGGGTGATACCGGGATATCAGATCGACGCCTTCTCTTCCTTACAACAACGGCGCTTCTTCAGTTCTGACTATGTCGTAACAGACCGTGCCGATCGCATGGGCTACCGCCTGGAAGGCCCAGCTATCGAAAGCGAACTCGAGGGGATACTCTCCGAGGGTATCTGTATCGGAGCCATTCAGGTTCCTGCCGATGGGCAGCCCATTGTTTTATTGCAGGATCGACAGACGATCGGTGGATACCCAAAAATCGGCGCCGCCCTTTCTATGGACACTGCGGCGCTGGCGCAATTGATGCCAGGAGCTCGGGTACGCTTCGAGGCCATCAGTACCGCAGATGCCCACAATCTTATGCTCCTGCAGCACAGCAAGGAGTCGCGCATAGCGCTGGAAACTATCGATGGATGACGAGCAGCTCAGTATCGAGATCGAAGCCGTGCTGGTCGAGCGCAATCTTCGCGGCATGGGCGATGTGCGGCCTGCACTTACCCCAGGCTACTACCGTAGGGCCGCATCGCTATTGCGCGAGGTCAAGGGAACCGTACTAATCGGAACCGGATTCCCGGTTGCAGACAGTTTCGAAACCGACGGGCCGGTTGGGGCAATGGCGCTATACGAATGCCTGGAACAACTTGGCGCCACCCCGATTATGGTGTGCGGCAAGCCGCTATCGGAGGCACTGGGTCTGCGCTACCGGGTACACGAGATCAGCGTGGGCAGCGGCGGTGACTGGGAGCGCGAAACCCGGGACGCGTTAGAGCAGCTGCAACCCGAGGTGGTTGTGAGTATCGAACGGCCCGGACTGAGCGCTGACGGTGGCTACTTCAATATGCGCGGTGAGGACATCACCGATCGCTGCGCGTGTTTTGACTACTTTATCGAACTGGCAAGCTGCCCCACTATCGCCATTGGCGACGGTGGCAATGAGATTGGCATGGGCAATATTCGCAGCGCCATCGAAACTCTGGATATCACGCCCGCCTTGACCGGCTGCGACGAGCTACTGATTGCGGATGTCTCAAACTGGGGCGCTTACGGATTGATAGCCATTATTGGGTATTGGCGCGGCGAAGACCTGCTTGGGACAATTCAGCCGCTTGAGCTGCTCGCCTACCTGTCCGAGCAAGGAAGCGTCGATGGCGTGACTCGGCAGAACACCCTCACCGAGGACGGGCTCGACGCGAGCGCCGGCATCGCACTCATACATCAGCTACGCCAAATGACAGGATTTGGAGACACAACATGAGCATCATTTATCTGAACGGCGACTATCTACCGATGGAAGAGGCCCGCATTTCGCCGATGGATCGGGGCTTCCTCTTTGGTGATGGCATCTACGAAGTGATTCCCTCCTACGAGGGCCGCATGGTGGGTTTTGCACCCCATATTGAGCGCATGAACGACGGTATGGCGGCCATTGGTATCCAGCTAGACAACAGCATGGAACAGTGGCGCGAAATCTGCGAGCAGCTCATGCAACGCAATGGCGGAGCCGACCTGGGTATTTATCTGCACGTCAGTCGTGGGGCCGATAGCCGACGCTTTCACGCTTACCCGGAAGGCATCGCGCCTACCATTTTTGGCTTTACCTTCGAAGTTCCTCCGGCGCCAACCGCAGACAAGGCACAGACCAAGACCTATTCGGTCACGACTACCCAGGACATGCGCTGGAAGCGCTGCAATATCAAATCGACCGCGCTGCTGGGCAATGTCATGCACTTCAACCAGGGCTACGAGGGCGGCAACAATGAAACCATTCTCTACAACGAGTCAGGCGAACTCACCGAGGCCAGCGCCTGTAATGTCTATGTCGTTAAGGATGGTGTGATCGCAACACCTGAGACCGATCACCAGATTCTTCCCGGGATAACCCGGCTGCTGCTCATTAAGATTCTGCGCGCAGAGGGCAGTCTCACCATAGAGGAACGCCCGGTAACGCTGGATGAGTTGCGCAGCGCCGATGAGGTGTGGATATCCAGCTCTACCAAGGAGATCGCGCCGGTTGTATTGGTAGACGGCGAACCGGTAGGCAGTGGCCAGGTGGGCGACACCTGGGAGCGCGCCCAGGCGCTGTTTTCAGAGCACAAATACGACTACTGATGGCGCGCCCTACCCGCCTGCATATTCGTCTGGCTGCGCTGCGGCACAATTACGGTATTGCCCAGCAACTCAGCGGCAGCGGGCATGCACTTCCCATCGTCAAGGCAAATGCCTACGGCCATGGTGCCGTGGATATTGCACGTACGCTGGATTCTCTGGCACCGGCCCTGGGCGTGGCCTGTATCGAGGAAGCGCTTGAACTGCGCGAGGCGGGCGTTGAAAAACCAATTTTGCTGCTGGAAGGCTTCTTCTCAGACGAAGAACTGGCGCTATCCGCGGAGCACAATTTTTGGCTGATGGTACAGAACGATTACCAACTCCGCGCGATAGAAGCTTTTCGCCCCGATACGCCCTTACACTGCTGGCTCAAAATCGATACGGGCATGCATCGGCTTGGATTCGAACCCGCCAGGGCAGGACAATGCTGGGAGCGACTCGCTAACTGCCAGGCGGTCGGCACGAAGCCCGTGCTGGCCACTCATTTTGCCTGCGCCGATGAACTCGACAACGATTTCACGCGACTGCAAATCGAACGCTTTGAAGCCTGCACGCGGGATATCGAAGCACCCCGTTCACTGGCGAACTCACCCGGCTTGCTGGGCTGGCCCGAAGCCAGAGCGGAGTGGAACCGCCCCGGCTTCATGCTTTACGGCCAATCCCCCTTCGGTCACCCACACCCTGAGACCGAAGCCCTCCAGCCCGTCATGACCATGCGCTCTGAAGTGATGGCGTTACGCGAGATCGCGGCCGGAGAATCTGTGGGTTACGCCAATACCTGGACTGCGGACAAACCCTCCGTCATTGCCACGGTTCCAGTGGGCTATGGCGACGGCTATCCCCGCCACGCCGAAAACAGCACCCCTGTTCTCATCAACGGCCAGCGCGTGCAATTGGTCGGCCGCGTCTCCATGGACATGATTACGGTAGACGTCACCGAGGTAAGCGGTGTTAAACTGGGCGACGAGGTAATCCTCTGGGGCGACAATCTCAGTGCCAACGAGGTCGCCGAACACGCCGAAACCATCGGCTACGAGATAATGACCCGGGTCCACAACCGGGTTCCACGGGTAAGCATCGACTAACATCGTGAAAAGAAGACTGTTCTCCCTGGGGCTGCTACTGCTTGTGGTAGTGGTTCTACTATGGGGAAATCGAATCACCGAAACCCAGCTCGATGAGCGGCTGGCGCCGCTGCTCACGGAAGTGCTTGGGCTGCCCGTTAGTATCGAACCCACCAGCGTCAACCTGTTGTCGCTACGCGCCCGCACGCCGCGCCTGATTATGGGTGACCCGGCCGATCCAGCCATAGACGCGGTGGACATTAAAGTGAATTTATCCTGGGTCAGCCTCATTCGTGGCGAAATCCGGCTGCACTACGCCCAGGCGAAAGACCTGAAGGTGAAAGTCGACGCCTGGCCCCGCAGCGGCAACCCACTTCCAGACAACTACCAGTTTCTCGATCAATGGATACCGGCCGTCATTCGTGTACGCGAGGGGCGCTACGTTCGCGCCGACGACATCGAGATCCCTTTACGGCAAGCGCAATGGACACGACTAACCGGGGGCGGAGCCACTACCACAGGAACCACTGCGTTCGCTGGCCGCGAACTGGACTTTTCGCTGCGGCTAGCCTCACTGCAGGCACTTTTAGATCTCAAAGACTTTCAGTTGCGTGCCGATATTGCCGGCTCGGGTATTTCAGCGGGGCAATTCAACACTGACATTTCGATTACTCCAACTCAAACCGCATATGCGGTGGATTCCACCTGGCAGTTGTTTGACTCGCACTTCCGGCTCTCGGCGAGCGGCGAGGCCCCCTGGGTCCTCCCGGGTCGATCGCGCCTGGACATCGAAGAGCTCGCGCCCGCCAAACTATTCGAGCAGCTAGGCATACAGGACGAAGAACCCGTCAACATCGAACAGCTGCTCGCCAGCCCGGTACCGGAGCTGAACCTCATCGAACACGTCTGCGAGATTGAAATCGGCAAGCTCCATATCGCGGACCTCTACGCAGTCGAAAATCGGGCAACGTTGACAAGCAGCGCGCAAGGCCTTGTCGTGGACGATGTCTTCAGTCGCGGGCCGGCCGGTGAAATCAGTGCGGCTGGCTCGCTGCAAAAAAGCGAAGACCGCTGGGCTTATAAGCTTAGCGCTCAGATAGACGTGCGCGATGATTCGAAACGCCTTACGCCTGGCCTGTTAGCCAGTGACTGGTACTGGACCCACGGTGACCTCGAGGTCAGCGGCTACGGGAAACGTTGGGGCGAACTCTTTGACAGCACTAGCGGATTGTTGCACATGGAGGGCAGCCATCAAGCCAATGCCAAGACGCCGATCAAAATTCGTGCTGAGTTGGGGGCCCGCGCCGACCTGTTTTCACTGGAGAATATCGATATCCAGCTGGGCGAATCCAGGATCGTAGGCCGCGCAGAGCTGCCTGGCGACGCCCAACGTATTCTTCGCATGGACCTGCAAGCCGACCCACTGGATTTGCAGTTCCTCTTCGACGGCGATCTTGATCCGCTAGAACCTGGGGTGGAGATTCCGACGTTTCTCGGCCTGTACCCGGAAATCGAGTTGGACTGGAATCTGGAATTAGGCCAGATGCGCCTGCCCGGTCTGAATCTAAAGAAAACCAGTGTCACGGTGAAGCGCGACGACGCGGGCGGCCAGGTCATTGCCAGCGCCACTGGACAGCATGACGGCAGTATAGACACGCGCCTGGAGTGGCAATACCAGCAACAGGACAGGACCGATGTCCGTTTGCGCTTCAACATGAATCGCGTGGATTTGCAGGAAATGTTTACGCGCGAGGCCGGTTTTCTAAGGGGGCTAACCAGCGGTTCGCTCGATCTCAGTGCCAATAGCAATAACATCCCTTCGCTGTTCGCGGACATGCGCGGCGAGGCCGACCTGCTGCTGGAACTGCGCAATGACAACGACTGGGCGCGAGATTCGACAGCATTCGAGCGCATTGAATTAAGGGGCGAATCTCGCCTGATTATGAACGGCGACAAAATTCTGGGATTCCGTGTGGACGACTTGCAGGTCGCCTCCCTGGAGCAGGATGTAACGGGCTCCCTGTCTATCGCTGCGGGCAGAGACCCTTGGATGGAAGCGAAATTGCGCTCCGACGGCCTCAACGTAACGCGCCTGCTGGACGCGCTTCCGGCCAGCACCGATCAGGCCGATAAATCCAACCTGCTCGACGACCTGCGTCGGTTTGGACCCATGCGCATCACACTGGATGCGCGCGAAGTGACTATCGAGGATTCTGTACTCAACAACGTGCGCATGGATTTATCCAAGTCAGGCGGTTCGTTTTCACTGTCCGCGCTCGATTTCTCCATGCAGGGACACCCTGGCCGCTCAACAAACTCTGCCCGACTCTCCTGGAAGGATGAAATTGCCAGCTTTGAAGCGAAGGGCAGTCTCCACGACGTGGTCTTGGATCAGTTCCTGCAAACGCTGGAATTAGATCGTCCAGTTCCGCTGTCTGGCAGCCTTTCACTCAACGCCAGCGGCCGCTCTATCGATGAAATGGCGCGCTCCGCCTCTGGCGCTTTATCACTCAATGCCACCACCCCGCCTGCCAGGCCTGAGGACCGCCGTCGACTGAACCTGAAACTCGAGCGGGTCACGGGCGGGGTCGAAGCCAAGGTCGAAACGCTCGTGTTCGGCCGGAGCGACTTGCAGGGAAGCGCCCGATTGGTAGAACACAGTTCAGGCGAAGAACTCGATATCAAGTTGCTAGGTGGACACCTGGAACTCAAGCGCTGGGAGTCACAGCTACTGGCGGAGCAGGAGACAGACAAGGAGGAAGCAGATACGGTACTGGATCGAGCCGCCAGCACCAGCTCCTCGCTATTACGCAACCTGTTTACCGCGCCCTCTCGCTTCATGGAGGGTGAGGCAGCGGATGAAGATGAAGATGCAGACAGCAAGCGTCTGCTGAGCGCCAATCCCCTGCAGACCGACTTTCAGGGCGAGTCTGATTTAAGAGTCAGAGGCCGACTGGACAGCATCCGCAGCGATGTCTTCGAGGCAACCGGTGTCAGTTTCGATTTCACCAATCTTGGAGCTTCTTTAAAGGGCAGCGTCAGCGCCGAAGCTATCAATGGTGGCCAGGCGACCCTCACCTTCGAATACGCTCGAGAGACCCTGCCATCACAGGCTACGATGAGCGGCGAGCTCATCAATGTGCAAGAGAATGCTGCGGGCGGCGGCGTACCCAATACAGCATTCTTCAACTTTCACAGTAGCGGAGAAAGCCTGGCTGAACTGGGCCAGGGTTTGGACGGACAGATCTATCTGGAAGGTGGCCAGGGACCGATCGACTACGGAGCCGTTTCGTTCCTGACCGCAGATGTCGCGCAAACCATGTTTCGCTCTTTGATTCCCGGTGCCAAGCAGCGTCAGCCCACTTTAAGTTGCGCCGTGACCCTCGGCGTCTTTGAACAGGGCCTGGGGAATACACCCTACGGTTATGCTGGCCAAACCCGCACCGCCAATCTACTGGGGACTCTGCAACTCGACCTGCATAAAGAAAAGATTCGCGTGGAGTTCGATTCGCGCAGCCGCGAAGGCGTCGGCCTGTCTTTGGGTAATATGTTCTCCAATACGATCCGCATCGAGGGTCCTATTAATGATCCGGCGGTCATACCCAATACGACATCGCTCGTCGCGCGGGGCTGGGCGGCCTTTGCGACTGCTGGCCTCTCGATGGTGGGAGAAGGCATGTTGCGCCGCGTGCTCGCCAGTGAGGACCCCTGTGAAGACATTCGGGTCGAAATCAGAGAAGACGTGTGCGGCGGCGACTCCGCAGCGGCCCATTCAGCGATAGTATGCCCGCAGGATGCGAAGCAAGTAGACGATGCTGATACCAGTGAGCAACAGGGATGAGGCAATGCCGAGTGAGAAGCCAGCGCCGACCCACACCACTGCCGACCAGATCGCCCACCATTTACACAGTCCGCGGATATCAGGGCCCGCCGCCTGCTGCATGATGTAGGGAAACTCCTTACCGGTAACGGGCGTTCCGCAGGCTGCACAGGTCCGGGCATCCTCCATAACCGGGCCCTGGCACTGGCGACAACTAAGAATACGTACCTGTGAAGATTGGTTCATAGGCACCAGTATAGTGCTTACCCGGCGCTCCAGTAGGCTTTCATACTGACGACTTTGCCGTCGTCGTTAAACTCAAAAACGTCGATGATCTCGACGCTGAATCCCGGCATCTGCACCTCGAAGGGAAAGGCGACGGCATTGCCAGCGCAGCGTGGATTCCCCGTCAGCGCCAGCTTCGCACCGGATTCCAATGCAGGCACATAAAAGGCTTCAATGGCAGCCATACCCACATGGGGCTCAGAACCGACAGGGTCCTCGACCACACCGTCCTCAGCATAGATTTCCCGAATCAGGTTCATATCCTGATTCGCAAAGGCTTCAACGTATTTATGTACGACGGCAATCTTATCGGCGGCTTCCACGATGCTTCACTCCCCGGGAACAAAAGCCTGACTATAGCGGCTCATGCACTGGCGCGCAGTACTGTATCGCTCAGCTGCCCGAACAATGTGTACTCGGTATGATATATCGCATCAAGCTGCTCCAAGCTCTGCGCCCAAAGCACTCTGTCCTTTGTATCGGCGGCCAGTGCTGCCATCAACGGCGCTAAGGCATTCCATTCATTGGCCGCCTGCTGCGCCAGCTGCGCCGAATCAGCACTCACCAGGTCCGGCCGCTGTTCCCGTGCCCAACGCATGAAGGCTGCATAGTGGTCGCGAAAGAAACCGCCTCCGGTTCCATACTTCACAATAGCGTTGTCGACATATTGCGCGTGCGCCGATGGGTCCTCCATATCGGGCCACTCGCGCGCGTAATCGATAAAGGTCAGCAAGCCCTTCAAGCCCGCCTCACAAATATTGGATTCACCCGCCGCCATAGCCATCGCATCACGCTGGGACGTGTCGATACCGAGCATCCGCTCCACCGTCATCGTCAGCGCAATCCCGCAGGCCTCCGGCAGGCTGTTGCGCACCGCTCCCGAACTGAACTTACCCCACAGGTTATAGGTACTAATGGCATCCGTGGGTTGCGACTTCTGCGCAGCGCGCCCATAGAGGACACCTCGGGGTGATCGTTAATCCGATCGGCGATATAGACCTCTTCTTTTTCTTCATCGAACCCCAGCAAGATAATTCGATGTGCTGGGAAATGGACCTTGTACTCACGATAATCCAGGTAGAGGATGTCGCCGGATAACATGGTGGGGCGCCCGGCCAGCACCTCCTCCTTTACTTCCTCCCAGGCCAGGTCGTCGTCCGGCTGCACCTGCTCCTGGTAGTCCAGCCCAAGCGTATGCGCGAGATCCGCCTCCATCGTCGAGCCGCGACCGAACAGCATGTAAGGAGGGCTCGCGTTAGGGTAAGTGAAAAATACGCTGTCCAGGCCAGCGCCCAGCCCAAAGACGACGCCCTCTTCCAGGTCCAGATCACAGAAATAATAGAGCAGGTTGCGCATAGAACCGCTGCCGCAATGGCCCGCGGGAACAATGCGAAAGTCCTCGATCATCGTTTTCATATAGCCAGCTCCACTACAAAAACCTTACTATAGACAGATGCCCGTCATAATCAAAAGAATCCTACAGGGCCTGCTCCTGCTACTCATAGTGCTGGCAGCCTGCGCCGCATGGCTGTTTCACCTTATCGAGAGAACCGGTACGGATCCCGAGCAGTTGAGCGATTTCTTTGCGCAAGAAGCGAGTCGCTCAGCCTTCGCCGGTGAGCCGCCACTGCCCTGCCGCGATAGCTACCCGAATAGACGCGCCTGGTTTGGCGCATTGCACGTGCACACGGCTGCCTCCTATGACGCAACGGCATTTGGTGTTACCAATGATGCCGACGATGCCTATGCGTTTGCTACCGGCAAGCCGCTGGAACTGCGGCTACGGGACGCAGCGTCGGACGCGACAGTTCCAACGATATCGGTTGGCAGACCACTGGATTTTCAGGCAGTCACCGACCACGCAGAAAAGCTCGGCGAAAGACGCATCTGTCTGTCGCCGGAACTTGAGGGCTATGACTCAGCCCTCTGCGGCGTCTATCGCGGCGACATTCGCCTGCCGTTTCCGGAGCTGGTCCAACCACTTGTGCGGCTCGCCTCTATGGCCTTATTCGGTCAGGACCGCTCGGCACGCGTCTGTGGCCCCGATGGAAGCCGCTGCCGAGAAGAGGCGCGCAGCGCCTGGCAGGACAATCAGCGCGCAACGGAAGCCTGGCATGATCGCAGTGCCGACTGCAGTTTCACCACATTCCACGGCTACGAATACACACTGGCCGAACAGGGTTCTAATCTGCATCGCAATGTCATCTTCGCCGGCGCAAATGTGCCACCGGCGGTGGTTAGCGCCAAAGACAAACAGACGCCGGAAGCACTCTGGCAATGGCTGCGCAGCGCCTGCATAGATAGTCGAGAGGAGTGCGACGTTTTCAGCATTCCGCACAACAGCAACTGGAGTAGCGGCCGCATGTGGTACCCCTACTCCCTTCGCACCGATCTCACCCCAGCACAGCAACGGGAGTTTGCTGCCCTTCGGGAGCACATGGAACCTCTGGTTGAGATCATGCAGGTGAAGGGCGATTCAGAGTGTCGCAATGGTCTGGGCAGCGTTTTTGGCGCCGCCGACGAGTTTTGTGATTTCGAGAAACTGAGAGCACCCTCTGAGCTGGTGGAAGACTGTGGCGACGAGATGGGTGCGGGGAATATGCGCCTGGTCGGATGCCTGTCGCGATTCAGCTACGCCCGTTATGCGCTCAGCAATGGCCTCGCCGAGCAGCAACGCCTGGGGGCCAATCCATTCAGGCTGGGTATTGTCGCGGCCACCGATAATCACAATGCCACCGCCGCCGCGCACCTGGAAAAAGGCTATCTCGGCTCCAGCGGCACGGATCTATTGCCAAAAAACCGACTGCGCGGGAACGTTGACGTGCCGGGCGGCGTGGCTCGCGGCTCACCGGTGCGTTACAACCCGGGCGGCGTGGCCGGGGTGTGGGCCGAGAACAATTCTCGCGACGCGCTGTTTAGCGCTATGCGGCGCAGAGAAACTTTTGGCACCAGCGGACCGCGCATAGAACCGCGCCTGTTTGGCGGCTGGAATCTCGATTCCGCCCTCTGCGACGCCCCCGACATGATTGAGCAGGCCTATGCCACAGGCGTGCCCATGGGCTCGGATTTACCGGAGCCCAACGCCGACGCACCCGCTTTTCTGGTTACCGCGAGTCGCGACGCGCAAAGCTTCCCCTTGCAACGCCTGCAAGTCGTGAAAGGCTGGATTGATGAGGAAGGCCGGACGCAGCAGGCGGTGTACGACGTGGCCGGTGATAGCGAGGGCTTGGCGAGCCTGAACACCGACACCTGTGAAGTCAGCGGCCCCGGCTACGACCAGCTCTGCAGCGTCTGGCGCGATCCTGATTTCGATGCCGACGTTTCGGCGGTTTATTATTCTCGCGTGATCGAAAATCCATCCTGCCGCTGGAGCACGTACCAATGCAATGACTTGCCAGAAGCGGAGCGGCCTGCCAGCTGCACAGACCCGGACGTGCCCAAGCATATCCACGAGCGGGCCTGGACGTCTCCGATCTGGTACACGGCTGCGGAGTAAAACAACATGATCTACAAGCACGCATTGGTGCAGTTCGGACTGGCACTGATTCTCTTCACACTTTGGGCGGCTGCGGACAGCTGGTTCATATTGACAGGCCTGTCTATCGCCAGCGCCTTGTCCGTCATCATGGCTGCCTTCGCCGGACTGGCTGTCGCCACGGTCGTGCACGAGTGGTTTCACTTTGCCGGCGCCCGTTTTTCTGGGGCCAGCTATAGCATTCCAGAGAAGTACGGCTTCTTCGTCTACGACTTTGACTATGAGAACAACAGTCTGCGGCAGTTCAATATCATGAGCCTCGCCGGACAGGCCGGCAGCGCGCTCACCATTTTAGTGTTGTATCTGTCACTGCCCATGGATAACGCCGGCAGGGTCATGGTGGTGTGCGCCGCCATCGGCAGCGCTATCTTCGGCGGCATGATCGAGTGGCCCGTGCTAAAGCGCTCGCAAATCAGCGGCAAGCCCTTTGACGAGTTAAGCCAGGTCAACCTCGACGTACTCAAACGCAGCGCCTATTGGGGAATTGGCGGTGGGCTGGGCCTCTGGTTTGTTTTAACATAGGGGCCACACCCTCACTACCTGACTCGAATGCAGGAAGACAGCACCGATAACAATACGGAAGACGAGTCTGAAATACCCGAGGGAGCCGTCCTTGCCGCGATAGACCTCGGCTCCAACAGCTTCCACCTGATCATAGCCCGGGTTGAACACGATGAAGTTCGCCCTGTCGAAACCCTCAGCGAGAAAGTGCAGCTGGGGGCGGGTTTACGCGACGGTATTCTGGACGAAGAGGCGATGCACCGCGGCCTGGACTGCCTGTCCCGTTTCAAGCAGGTGCTGGACAGCGTATCCCCCTACCGCACCCGTATTGTAGGCACCAATGCACTGCGCCAGGCACGCAATCGATACCAGTTCACACGCGAAGCACAAGCGCTATTAGATGTGCCGGTCGAGGTCATCTACGGGCGCGAAGAAGCACGCCTGGTGTATCTGGGCGTTGCCCATACACTGGCCGATGACGAGCAGTCACGCCTGGTCGTGGACATCGGCGGCGGCAGCACTGAATTCATCGTGGGACAACGTTTCGAGCCGCGGGCACTCGACAGCCTGCAACTGGGCTGTGTGTCCTATACCCGCAGCTACTTTCGCAAGGGGAAGATTACTCGCAAGCGCTATCAAAAGGCCTACGAAGCGGCACGCCGGGAAGTGTCGCATATTCGTTACCGCTACTCTGCGGATCTCTGGCAAGACTGCGTCGGTTCCTCCGGCACCCTTCAGGCGATTGAAGCCATCCTGCAGAATTTCGGTTGGAGTGAAGCTGGCATCACTCGCAGTGGCCTGACCTGTCTCGAGGAAGCGCTGCTCGCGTTCAATCACATTGATGACATCGACATCGACAGCCTGAGCGAATCTCGTCGCAGCGTGATTCTGGCCGGCGTCGCCATCACCAGCGCGATTTTTGACGAATTGCAGATCGACCTCATGCGCAGCAGCCGCGGCGCGCTGCGTGAGGGTGTGATCTATGACTTACTGGGCAGGCTGTCACATGAGGATGTGCGCGAGCGCACGGTGAACGCGCTGATGCAGCGCTATGGCGCCGATACCGATATCGCGGCCACCGTGGAACGACGTGCCCGCATTCTCTATCTGGCGACACGAAAAAACTGGGCACTGGCTCAAAGCGATTGGGGGCTATTGCGCTGGGCCGCCAGGGCTCATGAAATCGGCATGGCGATTTCTCACAAGCACTTTAATCGCCATGGCGCCTACCTGCTGCGCAATGCTGACCTGCCTGGCTTTTCCCAGGGCGAACAGGAGACGCTCGCCCGACTGGTATGGTGCCACACGCGCAAATTGCCCCTGACGGACTTGAGTGAGCTGCCGGAACCCGAGCGCGTACACCTACTGCGGCTCATCGTGCTGCTGCGCCTGGCCAATTTGTTCAAGTATGTTGAACAGCTCGAGTTTCTGCCGGAGTTTCGCGTCAACGCACAAGATGACGAAATTGCACTGCACTTCCCGGAGGACTGGCTAGAACAGCACCCCCTCACCGCCTACGAATTGCGCGAGGAAACCGCCCTGTTGGATAAGGCGGGTATGAAACTCTCGTTTAGCTAATCGCCGTGGCCACCAACGGCCTTTTAACTGGCTGCTTTGGCTTCGCGCAGTCGCTCCTGAATTAAACGCGCCACCAGCCACAAACGATCCTGACCCCAGGTGGCCAAAATGGTATTGCCCTCGCGATCCAGCAGCCGAAAGGCGGGAACGCCCCAGATCCCGTGGGCATACATCGCCTGGCGATTTCCCTCCACCAACTGCTGCCACCCTTCATCCTTGATATCCATTTGCGATCTGGCTTCTTTCCAATCCAAGCCAGCGACCTCGACGACTTTGCGCAGCCCGCTATTGCTATTGGTGTTGACTCTCTGGGTCCAGGCCAGCTTCATGAAGGCACTGAGTAGAGCAATCCCCTTGCCCTGTCCCTCAGCCCAGAGGTAAAGCGAGAGGGCTTTGCGCACCGGGTTTCCGATTGGGTCCCAGGCCTTGCCCCATTGGAGCCCAAGGGTTTCTGCCTCCCGCGCAGTATCAAAGCCAATGTAAGGTGCTTTCAGGCGCGATATCGGTACGCCGCGCATCACCATGGGCAGCACCGGCCGCACAATCAGATTTATCCGGGTATGACGCGCCAGGCTAACTGCCTTATCAAAGATGATCGAGGTATAGGGGCTGCGCAGCGAGGGATAAATTTCCAGGGTCATCGATCCGTTGTCGCGCAAGGTGCCCATCTCGATGCCGGGGCGCGGCACCAATAACTGCCGCCCACTGTCCCGACGTACGCCCAGCTCAAGCAAACGGTTTTCCAGGTGGTAGAGGCGATCAACACCCCAGTACCACTCACCGGCGTAATGGAACATGGCACCGGAATAGTGGCCAAGTTTCTCGCGATGCGCAGACCCCTCAGCTAAACGTTGCTCAGTTTCCTCCTGGCTACCCTCCCCCAAGCGCGCCGCCAGGGATTTGAGTTCACCCATGTCGCCACTCCACAGCGCCTGCCCCACGGTCACCGCCAGTTGCGGCAAATCGCCCTGCGGCGCCGCTGCCAGCATGCGGTTCGCAAGCGCTATCTGCTTTTCTCCCGGCGCGCGTGCACCCACAGGAAACTCGAGGCCATAGTGTGGCGCCACCACTTCGCAATCTGCCTGGGCATAGGGCAGTAATAGCTCCGGCTCGGGATTTGAGTGACCTACCGGTCCGTGCACCAGATGCATGACCAACTCAATGTCGTAGGTATTGAGAAGCGGCTGCAGAATCTGAGCCGCCAGGTAGCTGTAGGGATCCTCGACCTGATGGAAATACTCGACAACATGCGCGGCTCCGCGCCTTTGCCGTTGCTGCTCAAGCTTATCGCGGTTCTGTTGCCGACGATCGGGATCAGCAAGACGCTGGAGGACGCGAGAGCTGATAAAGCGAATCAGCCAGTTGGGCTCGCTATTGGAGACGCCCCCCATATTTTCGAATTGTTCTGCCATACGCACTACCCGCAAAAAGTAGTACGTACTACATATTATCGATCAGGATTCGTCAAGGTTGATACGCGTACTGAACAACACCCCACGAGCGCCCTCGACCAATTGGTCGCCATAGCTGAGTGAAAATTCCAGATTGCGCTGGGGGAACCAGGACACTTTGCCACTGCCCGTGAGTTGCTCACTGTCGTAGCGGCTCTCGTCGAGGCGATTGAGCTTAAATGCCAGGGAATAATAGCGCGAAGGCGCCCAGGAGATGCCTGCGCCGTAGCGCCGCTCAGAGTAGATGTCGTCGATCAAGCCGCCCGAGAAAGATGTTTCATCCCGAACCGCGCTGGAGAGCTCCAGATGCAGCGCGGACACCAGTTGGTAGCGCGATTCAAACTCCAGCAGCTCAATATCCTGCGTATGGGCTAGCCCCTGCTCGTAGATACTCGTGCTGCGAAACCGACTCTTCCAGGTCAGCCGCCCCTCCTGGAGCGAACCCTTCAGCCCCATGGAATAACCCATTTACTCTTTGGCCAGGGCCTGATCAAAGGGCTGGTTGAGCTCATATTCGTAGCGAACACTGAGGTCAGCCAGATCATCGATGGACTTGGAGAAGCCCGGTACTACGCGGTAACGATAGGCATTTTCGTCGAGCGTTACACTGCTATCGAAGGACAAATCCAATAAATCGCTGTCCAGCGCCAGGTCAAATCCCGACTGCAGACTGTCTTGCCCAACCTCCAGCAGCGTGGGTTGCAGGCGCAAGCTCGCCTCACCGCTTTCGCCATGACACAGCATCGCAACGGGCATTAGGCAAATCAGTGCCAGAAAATTTCGAAAAGCCGTTTTCATAAGGCCGCGAGTATAACGGCTACAATTTTACAAATCTAATAATTTCAGCACTTTAGCTGATTTTTTTCATGCTACCTCTGGGCTGTGGCCCGCCTTGACAGCAACCGAGGCGAGCGGTACAAAACACTACCCCCGAGGAGAATCCCGCCATGGCAAAACCAACCACCATTACGGACTGCATGCTGAAGAACCCACTGACGATTGGCATCGATGCCAATATCGCCGAAGCCGTGGAAATCATGGTGGAGTACAAGCTGACGGGGCTGACTGTGGTCGACGATGTTAACTGCGTTGTGGGCGTTTTATCCGAAATCGATTGTCTTGGCGCCATTCTCGACTCGATCTACAACGACGGCGATGCGGAGCACGCGCTCGTCCGCGATGTCATGAATACCGATCTCAACACCTGTGCACCGAGCGATGGCATCGTCGAAATAGCCCAGTCTATGCTCGATACGCGACAGCGTCGTCGCCCCGTTCTGAGCGAGGGCAAGCTGGTAGGACAGGTCAGCAGCAGCAATATACTCTGGGCGCTCATGGAATACTCGCGGCGGAAGATCGACGCCTGATGCTAAGAATACTGACGCCGGCGCTCGCCGGGGCACTGTTGTGCGCTGCGGCTTATGGGCAGGAGCGCAGGCCGGGCGACCCTGAGAACAAAGGGTTTATGGATGGCGAGAACAGCTTCTCGGCAGAGTTGCGAATTGGCGCAGAGTGGGACAGCAACGTCTCCGTCGACGAGGTAGATGCCAGCAGCGAGGAAGGCGACTACGCCGCCTTGCTGGACGGGCAACTGGAGTACAAGCGAGAACTCGACAGCGGCGCCGAGTTTTCCGCCGGCTACGATTTCTCGCAGAGCCTGTACCGCGACTTTTCCGACCTCGACCGGCAAACACACATGTTCTCCGGCGACGTTAACAAAGAATTCGGTGAGATCGATGCTGGTATCAGCTACCACTACGTGGACTCCAGGCTCGATGGCAACGACTTTCTCACGCTGAAGCGCACCTCCCCCTACGCCTCGGGCTTCATCTCACGCAAGTTGTTTACCCGGGTTGCCTATGTCTACAGCAACAAGGAAATCATCGAGCGCAGCCAGCGCGATGCCGACACCGATGCAGGGGAAGTCGACTTCTACTGGTTTCGCAGCGGGCTGCGCAGCTACTTCAATTTCGGCTACCGCTATAAGAATGAAGACGCCAATGCCGATCGCTTCGACTACAAATCGAATAGCTTCAAGCTGCGCTATATCCAGCGCTTCGAGTTTTTGGAGCGGCTGGCTAAGCTGGAGTTCGCCTGGCGCTTTGAGGATCGTGACTACAGTTCAGTCACGCCGGAGATTGGAGAAGATCGGGATGACGACCGTCATCGCCTGGAGGTAGACCTGGAATTGCCCATCGCCGAAAGCGCGGCGATAGAGTTCTACTACCAATTCAGCGACTACGATTCGAATTTGCCGCGAGCAGATTACCAGCAGCACGTGGTGGGAAGTCTGTTTGTTTACCGCTGGTAATCGACGTTAGCTAGCTGAGCCGCGGGCAGCGGATTGAGCAGGCCATAGCCGTAAATATCGTCCTTACCGGGGGGACCCAAATCCAACGCGGAACGATACAGCTCCGCCAGGGCATCAGTGCCTGGATGGCTCGACTTGAGCCTGGCCACAGCGACGCTGGCGAACGGTACCGCAAAAGAGGTGCCGGATGATACCTGGTAGCCACCACCTGCCTTGGCGTGACGAATATTTACACCGGGTGCTGACAAATCCAGATACTCGCCGCGATTCGCCAGGCGGAATACGCGACCACCGTTCTCTACAGCGGTAATGGCGACTACGGAGTCATAGGCGGCAGGATACAGTGGCTCAGACGCCGGTCCGGCGTTGCCCGCAGCAGCAAGTACAGGAATACCCTTTTGCGACACACGCTTCAATACCGCCTCCAACAGGCGGTTAGGCGGGCCGGCGAGACTGATATTGACCACTTCCACCTGCTCACGGGTCAGCCAGTCGAGCGCCTTAACCAAGCTTGCCGTTGATGCGACTTCACCGCGTTCGCGATCAATCTCAAATACAGAGGCTGCATAAACGGTGCTTTCGGGGGCAATACCCTGATAGTCGCTCGAATGCGCCGCCAGCATCGACGCGATGGCCGTGCCGTGAAAATCGGGTGTCTTGGCGCCGTCACGACCGAAATGCCGGGTCTGCAGGCTGGATTGTTCGAATGCCGCGTGATCGGCATCGACGGCGGTATCAATCATGCCGATACGCAGCGGCATAATGGTGGTATCAGCCGGAAAATCCATCGCGGCCTGCGGTGTATAACCGTCTTCATAAGAGGGCGTAGGTGCACCCGCCGTATACAGGTGGTTTATGTCCACCTGGGCGAAATCACTACCGATCACATCCAGTACGCCGGAGCGGACTTCAGAGATGTCGAAGCTTGCTGGCGCAGAGACTTCCGCCAGCTGCAGGCCCAGGCCTTCCAGGTGTGTAACGCGGTCAAATACATAGCCGTTTTCGGCTAGCGCCTGCAGGGATTCTTCCTCGGCCATCACCAGCCATTCCTGCTTGTTAAGGTGACGCTCAGGCTCGTTGATGCGCGCTTCCAGTTGCTCTTCGGTCGATTCGATAATCGAGTCGATCACGCTGTCGTAGATGTCGCCTTCGATATCCTCTTCGACGCTCTGCTCAGCATAGGCCTCGATAGCTTCATTGAGGTCTTCTTCAACCGCTGCGGCGACTTCCTCTTCGATGGATTCCTCGACAGTCTCGGCAATCAGCTCTTCAACGTCTTCTTCCAGGTTGTCGGCGATACGTTCCTCGACCTGCTCTTCGAGAACTTCATCGATAACGTCGGCTACCTGCTCCTCGACAACCTCTTCCACAACCTCAACGATCTCTTCCTCGACCGCCTCTTCCACCGCTTCGGCAACTTCTTCCTCTACGATTTCTTCGGCTTCCTCAACGATCTCTTCTTCGATCTCGTCTTCCAGTTGCTCCTGAAGCTGCTCCTCAAGAATTTTTTGCTGGTGCGCTTCCAAAGCTTCGGCGTACAAATCCGCGAGATTGGTACGCGCTTGCACTGGAATACCGGGCACGACAAGCACCAGCGCGAGAGCCACGTGCTGGATTACTGCTACCTGTCGGGTCATAGATTTAGACATGCGCAAAATTATACAAGAATTAGCTCCCATACAGTAGCAACGATTGACCGGGCGATTTAGTCCAAATAATGGAATAAAATCACAGGTTGAGACGTCAACCCCCCAAAGCAGGACGCAAATGGGAAAACTCAACGACACACAGCGCCAGCAGATTCTGGCCGAGATTCCCGCGCTGCGCCGGTTCTGTATGTCCCTGGCGGGCAGTGATGCGGATGCCGACGACCTGGTCCAGGCCACGGTGGAGCGGCTGCTGACCAAGGGAATGCCGGCTGATGCACACCCCAGTAAGTAGCTTTTCAGGGTCTGCAGGAACATTTGGATCGACGAAATCCGATTTCGCGAGGTCCGGGTAAGAATGGCGCATATGGTGGTCGAGGATCCGACCCACGCAGCACCACTGGAGCGGGTAGCCGGTGGCGAATTGGAAACCCGGGCGGTCATGGCGGCCCTGGTAGCCCTGCCGGAGGAACAGCGCATGGCGCTGAGCCTGGTGGCAATAGAGGGCAAGAGTTACGCGGAAGCCGCAGAGATTATGCGAATTCCGGTAGGTACGATAATGAGTCGCATCGCGCGGGCCAGAAAAGCACTGGCTGAACGCTTTGCCACCGAAGCAGACAATGAAAGCTAGTTAAAGAGAGCTAGGCAATGAATCAACAGGACCACGAGCTGATATCACGCTACCTCGACCAGGAACTGAGCACGGAAGAGCGTGCCGACCTGGAATCGCGATTGCAAAGCGAGCCCGAATTACGCGAGACCCTGGCACGCTTTCGCGGCGTCGATCAGGAACTGTGTAAAGCCATGGCAAAAGAAGGCCATGTACCGGTAGAAACCGCGGCCCTGCTCACCAAGCGTGGCGATACCGTCGCTGTCCTGCCACGCCGCAAGACGCAGCGCTGGGGCCTGGCCATGGCCGCATCTCTGCTGGCCGGTGTTGCGGTCATTAACGGCCCCCAGTGGGTGGCCGACTCCCAAGACAACCTGCTGGTGCCGAATATTGAAGAATCGGTTGCCTTCTCTCGAATTCTCGACAGCAACCCCTCCCAGGCACGCGGCTGGTTACCGGTAGAAGACGACGTGAAAATGCGCCCTGTACTGTCATTTGCCAGTAACGGTGGCACCTGGTGCCGCGAGTTCGTGGCGGCACAAGACCACGAAGCCTGGCGCGGCGTTGCCTGCCGCCGGGAAGGCAGCTGGAATGTCGAACTGCTGGTGCAAACTCCCGGTCTGGCCGGTGAGAGCAGCGGTTACCAGACCGCCAGTGCAGAGACTGCCGACCTGGTCGCGCAGTTTATCGATACCCACTCTGCCGACATCCCTCTCGGCCTCCAGGCCGAAGCCAAGCTGATCAACAGCAACTGGGATTAAACCTACGACTCAGTAAGGCGCTACCGCAGGGCGTTTAGCCGCGCGGTGGCAAGCCGTGCACCAGCGTCAGCGAGGCCAGCGTGGTTCCCGCCCGACGGAATTCTGACAACGCCTGATACTCCGGATCGTCATACCAGGCCTGGGCAGCTTCGGCACTGGGAAACTGAAAGATCACCATACGACCGGTCCTAGGTGATTCACCCTCCAGATGCACCATATTGTCATCAAAGGTGAAGAAGCTACCACCGTGCTTCTTCAGAATAGGGAAAAAGCCCTTCTCGTACTTGCGGTAGGTATCCGCATCGTGAATATCAAAGTTGGCGACAATATACGCAGGTGCATCAGACATCTATGAGTTCCTTTTAACAGTTAACGATTAAAGCGTTTTCATCCATTCGGCGACGGCCTGGCCAATCTCCACCGGGGAGTCCTCTTGCACGAAGTGGGCGCCCTTTACGGTCACTTCCTGCTGGTTCGGCCAGCTGCGGCAGAACTCGCGCTGGCGCCCTACCAGAATCGAGCCGGGCTCGGCGTCAATGAACAGCTTGGGAATATCGCTACCCGCCATAAAATCGGCATAGCCTTGAACCAGTTCCACCATGTGTGGCGGCTCTCCGCTGATGGGAATCTGGCGCGGCCAATTTAGCGTGGGCTGACGATCATCGGGCGTGCTGGCCCAGCTTCGGTAGTGCGCCATCTCCTCTTCGCCGAGATCGCGAATGATCGCGCTGGGAAGCACCCCCTCAATAAACATATTGCGATTGAGCACCAGGTCCTCGCCCTTGTCAGAGCGAAAGCCCTGGAAAATACCGCGGGCACCCTCCGGCCAGTCTTCCCAATCCACGGGCATAACAATACCTTCCATGTAGGCGACGCCACGTACGCGATCGGGATTTTGGTGGGTGAAGTGAAAGCCCAGGCCACTACCCCAATCGTGAATCACCAGGGTAATGTTGTCGCCCAGATCGAGCACATCGAACAAGCCCACCAGGTAGTCATAGGCCACCTGAAAGCTATATCGATCGGGCCCGTCGCTGGCAGGCAATTTGTCGGAGTCTCCCTGCCCGATCAGATCCGGCACGATGACGCGACCGCTGCCGGTCAATTCGGGGACAACATTGCGCCACAGATAGGACGAGGTAGGGTTGCCGTGCAACAGAACTATCGGCTCACCGGCACCCTCATCAAGGTACGCGATTTTCTTGCCCTTAACCTCGGCGTAGTGCTTCTCATAGGGCATAGCAGCAGAAATCATAGAATTTTCCTCCGATCAGGCTGCTATTCCGAGCAGCGTAAAAGATGTATTAACTAACTGGCTGAGTTGCTGCGGTGACTTGCCCTCTCGGCAGGCCACGCGCAGCCCTTGATTGACGAGCATTACCGCTGCGGCAGCTTCGGCCGGGGGCAATACGGGCACATGCAAATTCTTATCCTGGGCTTCCTGCAGGCAGGCTGCGAAATCCGCCTCGATCCGTCCCAACAGCTCGGACGCCAGGCTATTCAACTCATCGTCGACATCCGCCAACTCGAGGATGCTGTTCACCATCATGCAGCCGAGTCCCGCTCTCTCTGCAGGCACGCGCAACAGTGTGTATTCAAAGAAACCCCTGATACCCCCGAGTGGGCCATTGCTCTCCCGCTCGCGCTGTAAAAACGCGCGGGTGCGCTCGGCGAATAGCTCCAGGCACTCGACAAATAATGCGCGCTTGTCACCAAAGCTGGCGTAGAAACTGCTGCGTGATATCGCCATGCATTCCAGCAACTGCTGCAATGAGGTAGCGCTGTAGCCCTGGCGCCAGAATAACTTCATGGCGCATTGCAGGGCCCGATCGCGATCAAATTCGAGGGGGCGAGCCATCCACACATTCTGTACCGTTCGGTACAGAACTGTCAAGCCCCCGCCTGAACCTCTATGATGTGCCCATGCGCCAACTCATCCTGATCGCCCTACTCGCCCTGACAGCCGTTTCCTGTACAGAGACAGCTCCACCCCCCGATCCGCTGCAGCAACGCGCCGAAAGGGTCACGATTATCAGAGACGACTTCGGCATACCGCACATTTACGCCAAGACCGACGCCGACGCCGTATTCGGCATGCTCTATGCCCAGGCAGAGGACGACTTCGCGCGGGTAGAGCGCAACTACATCTGGGCGCTGGGAAGACTGGCTGAAGTGGCTGGCGAGGAAAAACTATTCAGCGATCTGCGCGCACGCCTCTACATGACCGAAGCCGAAGCCCGCGAGGCCTACGCCAAGGCACCCCCGTGGCTGCAGGAACTCTGCATCGCCTTTGCCGAGGGCTTGAACTACTACCTCCAAACCCATCCCGACGTGAAACCGGCGCTGATCCATCAGTTCGAACCCTGGATGCCAATGTACTTCTTCGAGGGTTCAATTGGTGGCGACATCGAGCAAATACCGCTGGCGGGTATCGAAAGTTTCTACGGCGGCGAAAAAGGCAGCGCCATAGCACGCGTGAGTCAGAGTTTGAAGCAGCCCGCAGACTCTGAACCGGCAGGGTCCAACGGTTTTGCCATTGCGGGTAGCCTCACCGACAGCGGCGACGCCATGCTGCTCATCAATCCGCACACCTCGTTCTATTTCCGGCCGGAGATACACGTGGTGAGTGAGGAAGGCTTGAATGCCTATGGCGCCGTTACCTGGGGCCAATTCTTTGTTTACCAGGGCTTCAACGACAAGACGGGGTGGATGCACACCTCAACCTATGTCGACTTTATGGACGAGTTCATCGAAGACGTGCAGACCCGTGATGGCAAACTGCAATACCGCTATGGCGAGGAATGGCGCCCGGTCTGGCAGCAACAGGAATGTCTGCAGTATACGAGCGACCAGGGCATGCAGGAGCGCTGCTTCGAGATGTATCGCACCCACCACGGGCCGATCACCCATAGCCTCGATGGGCGTTGGGTCAGCACCAAGATCAACTGGGACCCGGTGAATGCGCTGCGCCAGTCCTTTCTGCGCACCAAGCAGTCGGACCTGGCCGGCTTTAATGAAGTCATGCAGATTCGCACCAACTCCTCCAACAATACGGTTTACGCGGACGCCGACGGCAATATCGCTTACTACCACGGCAACTTTATTCCGCGCAGAGACCCCAGCTTCGATTACGCCAACCCGGTAGACGGCAGCAACCCCGCGACGGACTGGCAGGGCATTCACGCCGTAGAAGAAACCGTGCACCTGGTGAACCCGGAGTCGGGCTGGTTGCAGAACTGCAATTCCACGCCCTTCACCGCGGCGGGATCGATGAGCCCTGACCCCGCCGATTACCCGCGCTATATGGCGCCGGATCCGGAGAATTTTCGTGGCGTGCACGCAGTACGCCTACTCGAGGACCAGGCCGCTGCGGAACGGGATAAGCTCTCGCTCAACGAATTAATCGCCCTCGCCTATCACCCGCGCTTGCCTGCCTTTGAGGTATTGCTACCCCCGCTGCTGAGTGAGTCTGCGCCCGCGGGGCTGGCCGAGGTGCTGCAGATACTCGGCTCATGGGACTACACCGTCAGGCTCGACTCGGTGGCAATGAGTGTGGCGCATTTTTATGGCGAGGCGGTGCTCAAGGACCGTGACCGGCGACAATTTCCCGGACGCATGCAGTGGATGCAACACTACGTTGAGTCCACCCCCGTGGAGCAACAGCAGGCCTTACTGCTGGCGGTCATCGATGAGCTCGATAAGGTGTACGGTACTTGGCGCACACCCTGGGGCGCGAATAATCGGTTTCAGCGGCTGGACGGCGCCATCGATGCTGGCTTCGACGATGAGCAACCGTCTCTACCTGTCGCGATGGCCTCGGGACGCTGGGGCGCGCTGGCGGCTTATGGCTCAAAAAGGAGCGACACCACCCGCAATCTCTATGGCTATCGAGGCAATAGCTTTGTGGCCGTGGTGGAATTTGGCGAGCGTTTGAAGGCCAAAACGCTATTAGCGGGCGGCCAGAGCGGCGATCCAAACTCACCCCATTTTAGTGACCAGGCGACCCGCTACGTGGGCCGCCAGTTCAAACCTGCCGCCTATTACCGTGAGGATGTGGAAGCGCGGGCGGTGAAGACCTATCACCCGGGCGAGTAGTTTTGGTAATAGTTCGCATCAATTTTGTGACGGTGCCCCTATAGTTTGTCGCCTTTCCTGGTGTATAAATCCAATCATGACCACCACACGTAAATTACTCCTTGCCTGCGCCGTGCTCCTCGCATCGGGCTGCACCTCTACCCCAGTGCCCGATATGTTAGTGAATCATTTTAATCAGGCCAGCAAGAGCCAGCAGCACGGTAAGTGTATGAACGATAACGCGATGTTTAATAATCGCCAGCTGATGGTTATACCCAGCGCGGTGGAAAACGCCTGGACCTACTGCCTCAACCAGTTCGGAACCATTGCTCCGGGCGAGGAAGAGGATGAAGAACTCACCCCCTGGGGCACCCGCTAGACCGACGACGTCGGGTCAAATACCGCCTCTTCCAGCTCTACAAACGCCTCCTCGACATAGCGCGCGAGGTCTTCCAATTGCTCTACCTGCCGGGTCGCCACCAGACCAAAATGCAGCGTACCCGCATAGCTATACAACGTGATATTGAGCTGGTTGCCCGGCGGTAAGGTGCTAATGGGTAACATCTGTTCCATCTTTGCGCCCTTCATATACAGGGGCTTGCGTGGTCCCGGCACATTGGACACCAGTGTGTCCGATATCGCGGGCAGGAATCGGTTCAGCTTGAGCAACTGCATCAGCTCGATCAGCACCGCCAGTACGGCGGTGTATTGAGCTACGGCGATGGAAGGCACCCCATCGATCTGATTACGCACGCTGCGCAGCGTAAAGCCAATCTCGCGCAAACGCGTGTAGGAGTCGCTGTCACTGGGAGCCAGGTCGACCAGCACAATGCCGATCATATTGCCGCTGACCTTATCATCTTCATCGCGCAGGTTTACCGGCATTTGAATGCTCAGTGGCCGCTCCAGTTCTATATCGTTATCCGCGAGGTAGCGGCGCAGTGCAGAATCGATACAGGTCAGTGCAATATGATTGAGGGTGCAGCGGGTCATGCTGCGGATTTCCTGCACTTTCTCCATCGGCACGTGGGCAGACGCAAACTGCCGCTCGGCGGACACGTCGCCTGTGAGCGGTGTCTCCTCCGACGCCTTAAAGGGCAATGCCACAGCATTCTTGGTCAGACCGACCTGTTCCAGCGCCAATTGAGTGGTGAGCTTGGTGACACCGGTTAATATCTGGCGCCAGTTTTTGAGGCTTCTCACCGTACGATCAAACAGTGCCTCACGACTGTCGCTGGCTTCTTCCGCAGCACGACTCGCCGACTCCTGCACCCATATCGCTTTGAGCTTCTTCGCCTTGGCTGTCTCACTCAGGGAGGCAATGGTCCAGCGCGACATCGTGACACCATCGGCGTAGGCGTGATGCATTTTTGAGTAAATCGCAAAGCGTCCGCCTGCGATCCGGTCAATGATATGCATCTCCCACATGGGTCGCTCGCGATCCATTAGTGGCTCATGCAGCTCAGAACAGTACGCGTACAGATCGCGCTCGCTCAGGGTCTTATCCGGGCGATGGTAGAACAGGTGATCTTCCAGGTTAAAGTGCTCGGCATTACGCCAGCGCGGCCCTCCCAGGGCCCGGAAGTCGATGACCTTATCGAAGGGAGCCGTGGGTTCGGTGAAACTGCCGAACTCCCGTGCCAGCTCGTGTACCCACTGCGCAGAACTGCCCTGGGGTTTCTTGAAGATCATCAGCCCCGCAACATGCTTGGGGCTGCTCTCGGATTCGGTGAGAAAAAACGCTAGATCGAGAAAAGAAAGACGGCTCATTGCTTACCTGTGAGGAAGGGTTTCCCCACAGTGTAGAACATTACCAGCCTTCGATTTTGTGAATATTCTTCCAGACGAGGTTGGGAAAGACGCGGCGCATCCAGGCACCAAAGCCGGTTTGGCCCGTGACATACACCCAGAACTTGCCCTTCTCCAGATCATTCTCAACCGCTTCCAGAACTTGCGGGGGTGTCGCCTCCTGCCCCTCGTTCATCTCCATCAGCTTGGGCCAGGCGGTTTCCTTGCCCTGATCGAGTAGCGGTGTCGCGACCGCTGGCGGGCACACGCAGGCAAAGCGCACGCCGGAATTCAAGTTCTCGTGATAGAGCACCTCGGTGTACATCGCCACGGCGGCCTTGCTCGCGTTATATCCGCCCATCAACAGGCCGGGTATCAGGCCCGCCGCAGAGGCGAAGCTCACGAAATCACCTTTGCCGCGCTCGAGCATGCCGGGCAGTGTTGCCCGCGTAATACACACCAGGCCACCGTAGTTAATCATCATCATTTTGTTGGTGACGTTCGGGTCCTGCTCGGTCAATTTGCCAAAGGGCATAATCGCGGCGCAGTTATACACACGATCCAGCGGACCCTGCTTCGATTCGAAATCAGTCACCGCCGCCGTTACTGCTGCATAGTCGGTGATATCCACCACGTAGGGGTGAATGTTCGAACGCTCACCAACCGTTTCTTGCATGCCCGCTTCGTTAACGTCGAGTATCGCTACCTGGGCACCTGCATCTGCAAACTGCTGTGCCGCCAAACGACCCATGCCGCTGCCACCGCCGGTGACCAGCGCTACTTTGCCGTGATACGCCATCTTTTAATCCTGGATAGAGATTTCAGAACGCAATGTAACCAGCGCCATCCGTTTCGTCTATGACACATGGGGCCAAGAAAACTGACAGCTGATGCACGCTAGTGGTGCAGCCATCCCTGCAGGTGGTCGCGCACCAGCGCTGTGAGTAGCTCGATATGCTCCGGCTCGGCGTTCAACGCCGGAATGTACTGGAACCGCAGGCCGCCACTATTCATGAATAAGCGCCGGTACTGAATGCCGATTTCCTCGAGGGTCTCCAGGCAATCCGAGGCAAAGCCTGGGCAGATCACGTGTACATTGCTCACGCCATCGCGGGCCCACTCCTCCAGCAGTTCATCGGTGTAGGGTTTGACCCATTCTTCGCGTCCAAAGCGCGATTGAAATGCCGTGGCATACTCGCCCTCACCCAGTTCGAGTGCCTCGGCCAGCAGCCGCGTGGTCTTATGGCATTCGCAGAAATAGGGATCGCCCTCGTCACGGTAGCGCGCCGGAATACCGTGGTAGGACATCAGCAACTTGTCCGGCTTGCCGTGTTCATCCCAGTGGCGACGCACTGACGCCTCGAGTGCGGCAATGTAGCGAGGGTGGTCGTGGTAATGGGTGACGAAACGCAATTCAGGCACCCAGCGCAGCTGCTGCAAACTATCGCCCAGGGCATCGAAGGTGGATGCGGTGGTCGGCCCGTTGTACTGGGGAAACAGCGGGATCACCAGCAGCTTGCGCACGCCACGATCCAGCATGGAGCGCACCGCATTGTCTATCGACGGTTCGCCATAGCGAAAGCCGTAATCAACAATGACCTGGTCACCGAGCCGCGCTCGCATAACTGCATCCAGCGCCGCCACCTGATCCTTGGTGTATGCAGCCAGGGGCGAACCTCGATCCGTCCATATCTCCTGGTAGGCGGCCGCCGACTTGCGTGGCCGCGTATTGAGAATGATCAGATTCAGAATTGGCCACCACAGGGCGCGCGGCAGATCCACGACCCGGTGGTCAGACAGAAACTGTTTTAAAAACGGTCGCAGCGCCGCCGCGGTGGGCGCCGCGGGCGTGCCAAGATTAGTCAGCAGAATGCCCAGTCGCGCGGGCTGATCGTGGGAATAGACGTCGCTGTCTATCGGTTCCATCTGTATTCCTGTTGAGCGTTAGTCAGAGCATATACGTGACAGATAGTCTAACAGGATGACATTGAGTTCGTCGGATGCCTCCAGTGCGATCATATGACCGACTTTTGGGATCATGGTGACCTCTTGTAAGTTCGGGAAGATGGCCCGCATCAGCCCGATCGGGTCGTCGCCGTGAAAACCTTCCAGGTCGACATCGGCCTCGCTGCCAATAAACCAGGCCTGTACATCGCTCTGCACGCCTTCGAAGGGCTTGCGCTGCTCCCACTTAATATCCATGGAACGATACCAGTTCAAGCCGCCGGTAAAGCCCGACTGGCTGTACTCGGACACGAAATACTCGAGTTCGAGTTCACTGAGCCACGGCCAGGGTAAGGGTGGCGGCTCGGGCATGGCGTCGATGTAACTGGTTTCAGGGGGATGCTCGAAGACGACAAAATAATTGGCTTGTCCGCTAAGCAGCCACATCACTTTGCGGAAGAAATCCCGCGGACGCGCTGCCAGCTCGACATCGGCGCGCGGCGGTTCGCGAAAATACTCGATATGAAGAAAGTGCTGCTCGCCCATTTCGCGGTATTCGGCGAGCGGCGACTTATCCGGATTGTGCGGCGCCGCCGGATTTTCCAGGCAAATAATGGCGCGGGTACGATCGGCATGACGCAGGGCAAAATCCTGTACCGCGAAGGCCCCGAAATCGATCCCTACAAATATGGCCTGGTCGATGCCGCAGTGATCCAACAGGCCCAGCAGATCAGCCGTAATATCATCAACCCCATAGGCCTCAGGCTCCTCCGGTGCCTCCGTCTGCCCCATGCCGCGCATGGAAGGCGCGATCACCCGATAACCCGCCGCAGCCAGCACCGGTATCTGGCGATGCCAGCTAAACCAGAGCATGGGAAAGCCATGACAGAACACCACCGGCACGCCGTCGGCAGGACCCTGCTCCACATAGTGCATCTGGATGTTATTGATGAAGGCGTAGTTGTGTGTCCAGCCTGCGTTGAGTTGGCTCATGGGGGATTCCTGCTATGCTGCCTGTCCAATCCATTGTAGCCTTAGTTGTTTAGCAGGCGGTTCAAGGAAGCGACCAATGACCAAAACCATCAAGATTGACGGCGGCTTCGGTTTCGACCAGGAGTTCCACGACACCGATAAATTAACCCATCGAGCGCGGGAGTTGGAAGAACTGGGCTACGACGGTCTGCTGGTCGCCGAGATCGCCCACGAACCCTTCATGCCGCTGGCGATGGCGGCACTGGCCACCGAGCGCATAAACCTGCGCACATCCATTGCTGTGGCCCTAGCGCGTTCACCGATGAACCTCGCCAATATTGGCCACGATCTGCACGCCTACTCCAAGGGCCGCTTTACATTAGGGCTGGGATCACAGATCAAACCCCATATCACCAAGCGCTTCTCGATGCCCTGGCACGGCCCGGCCAAACAAATGCGCGAGCTGATCGAAGCCACACACGCCGTTTGGGATTGTTGGCACGAGGGCAAAGAACTCAACTATGTGGGCGAGTACTACCAGCACCGACTGATGACACCGGAGTTCACGCCGACCAATACCGAATATGGCCGCCCGCCCATCATCATGGCGGCCGTCGGCCCGCTGATGATTGCCACGGCCTGCGCGGTGGCTGATGGAATACTGGTGCACTCCTTCTGCACCGACAAACATTTCCGCGAAGTCATGCTGCCCCAGATCGAGTCGGAGCTGGCCGCCAATGGCCGCAGCCTGGATGACTTCGAAATTCAATTCCCGGTGTTTACCGCCTGCGGAGAAACCGAGGAACAACTGGAAAAGGAAAAACACGGCATTAAGTACCGCATCGGCTTCTATGCCAGCACACCTGCGTATCGCACCGTGCTCGAAACCCATGGCTGGGGCGATTTGCAACCGCGCCTGAATCGCATGACCAAAGAAGGCGAGTGGGACCAGTTACCCAATGAAATCAGCGACGAGGTGCTGGCCGCCTTTGCCGCCGTCGGTAATCCGGTTGAGGTGGCTACCCAGATTCGCGAACGCTTCGGCGGCATGATCGACCGCACCGCCCTGCCGGCGAACCTGCCGACAGAAACGCTCGAACAGCAAATGAATATCCTGAGAAACTAAAGGAATAGGAAGCATGAGTAACGTACCCCACCCTGAAGCGATTCATATCGGCAATGACGATGTGCCGTTTATCGACATCGGCGACGGCAGCAAACTGCGCGTGCTGCAGGTGAATGTCGGCGAAGGCCTGTGGATCATCGAGAACATCTTTCAGAATGGATACGAAGTTCAGACTCACCGCCATACGGGCCCCGTGTATGGCTATACCACCAGTGGCGCCTGGAAATACAAAGAGTATGACTACGTGAATCGTGCGGGCTCCTTTCTCTATGAACCGGCCAGCTCGGAGCACACCCTGCAGTGCATCGAAGACAACACCCGGGTCTGGTTCCAGATGTACGGCTCGAACATCAACCTGAATGAGCAAGGCGAAATCGATTCGATTGTGGATGGGCCGATGACGCTCGAGTTCTACTACGCCATGTGCGAGGCCGAGGGGCTGCCCCGCCCCAATGTGCTGGTGATTTAAAAATCCTATGGCTGACGAGAAATTCGACAAGGTACTGAATAGCCGACAGGTCGTCGCCCTCGCCTTCGGCGCGATGGTGGGCTGGAGTTGGGTGTTGGTGACCGGCCTCTGGGTAGGGACTGCCGGTTCGGTGGGCACTCTGGTCGCTTTCATCGTGGGCGGTGCGGCCATATGCCTGGTGGGCATGACCTACAGCGAACTCGCTTCCGCTATGCCCAAGGCCGGCGGCGAGCACGTGTATACCCATCGCGCGTTGGGGCCTTCCTGGTCCTTTGTGTGCACCTGGGCGCTACTATTCAGCTACCTGAACGTCAGCCTGTTTGAAGCGGTGGCACTGCCCACCGCCGTCGAGTATCTCGCGCCTGGTATTCGCATGGGCACCCTGTGGAATGTATTGGGAGCCGATGTCGACCTCGGCTTTGTGTTGATCGGTGCCGGGGGTGCTTTCCTCGTCACGGTGATCAACATCATCGGCATTCGCTTTGCTGCGATGGCCCAGGTGGTTGTGACTGCGATCATCCTTGTCTCCGGCGTGGGCTTGATACTCGGCGCCGGCCTGTTTGGTGAGTGGAGCAATGCGAAGCCGCTGATAGCGCAACCGCCAACGGGCATTTTGGTGGTACTGATTATGGTGCCTGCCATGCTGGTGGGCTTTGATGTGATACCGCAGAGTGCGGAGGAGATTAACCTGCCGCCCGAGCGCATCGGTAAACTGCTGGTGGTGTCGGTCTTTTGCGCGGTGCTGTGGTACGTACTGATCGCCTTCTCCGTGGCATTGGCCATGTCGCCCGAAGAACTGGGCGGCGCCAACATGGCAACGGCGGATGCTGCCAAGAAGCTCTGGGATCATCCCATGGCGGGCAACCTGCTGGTATTGGGTGGCATCGGTGGCATTCTCACCAGTTGGAACGCCTTCCTGATTGGCGGCTCTCGAGTCATGTATGCGCTGGCCCATTCGGGACAACTGCCTGCGGTATTCGCCAAACTGCACCCGCGCTATCACACACCCTGGGTGGGCATTGCCACCATCGGTGGCCTGTCGATGCTGTCACCGCTGTTTGGCAAAACCATTCTGACCTGGCTAATCAATACGGGCAGTTTTTCGGTGCTGATCGCGTTCCTGTTTGTCGCGATTTCGTTCCTGGTGCTGCGCAAAAACGAACCCGATATGCCACGCCCCTTCCGCATTCGCACGCCGAAACTGGTGGGATTTACCGCCATCGCCCTGATTTTGGGACTGCTCTCTGCCTTTTTCCCACCCAATGAATCGGCGCTGCTGTGGCCGCAGGAATGGGCCATCCTGGTGATCTGGGGTGTGCTGGGTGTGATCGTATTTCTGCGCTACCGCGCGACCGAATAACGTCGCGCGCTAAACGCTATCAGCGCAGCTCAAGAGTGTGTTGACCCACTCGGCGGCTGGTACCGCGCTGCTCAATGCCGTTTTGACCCGTGTCGGGTCGGCTGTCTCGATTAAGCGACGTCGGCAGGCGCTCAAAGAAGTTAAAGCCCCATTCGTGGATCGGCAAACGATTCGTGAGATCGTCGACATCAACCACATCGACTGCGCTCAGGAAAGGTTGCACTCCTCGCCCTCCGCCCGCGTTGCGATCCCACTCTTCCAGGTGGCTGGTGAGCAAGCGGTGCTGCTTGTCAAAACTCATGAGCAGGAAGTCGCCGGATGCATTGGCATTGCCCCAGTCGACCGATAGAAAATCAGCGCCCGCTGCCCCCAGGCTGAACCCCACCTTGGTTTCGGTGATGTACCAGTATTCCCAGGCCATCACGTAGCCATTAGGCGTGGCTGAGATACGCAGGGGCGGCCCCAGATCATCCATTACCTGGCTCAGGGTGACCGCATCGGAGGGATCGGGTGAATCGGCCGGTGTATAGGGCTCGCCTAATTCGTAATAGCGCCGCGACACGCAAGCCTGCAAAGACATGCAGACCACGAGCAACAGCAACAGGCCATAGCGGCCACGCATCATATTAATTGCCGTCGTGCTTGTGAACGCGCGTAGAGAAGTCCTTCAGCACATCGTTCTCATCAAAGAAGAATATGGCGCGATCGTAGCGAGTTTCGATGTCGACGGTGTTGTAGACGATAAGGATCATGCCCTCGCCTTCGGCCTTCTCGAACAGGTAGTACAGTACCGTTTCTTCTTCCAGCGAGATGACCTGTGATGGCGGCCCCAGGGCATCCAGCACATCGGCGCGCGTGGTTTGACCCGCACTGAACTGTGCGGAAACAGTTTCTTCCCAGGCGACTTCGACGCCGCGTTTACTCTTGAACTGAACACAGCCCGGCAACAGCGCCAGGCAACAAACCAGAATTAAGACACGATGCATTTTGGAATCCCTGCAAAACAAGGATTCCAATATAGGCGATCTGCTGCGGGATTAATACTGCTCGCTGAGGTAGCGAATAAGATCTGTACTGGTGACGATACCCACCAGCTCGCCCTGGGCATTAACCACCGGTAGCGAGTGAAAATCACCCTCTCCCAGCTTCGCCGCCGCATCGCGGACGCTCTCGTCATCTCCCAGGGTAACCAGGTCTGCCGTCATGACATCGGCGATGGTGAACTGCGAATCCATGACTTTATCGATGGTGTGCGCGTCGACACCATGAATGGCGAGATCCAGCTTCATCATATCGGTGAAACTCACCAAGCCCACGAGTTGCTTTCCCTGTAAAACAGGCACGTGGTGTATGCCGGTATTACACATGAGTTTGTAAATATCACTCAACGGCTGACCGTCTTGTACAGCCTCCACTTCCTTCGCCATGATGTGATTGATTGGATCGTTCTTGCGCATGATTTTGCTCACTCCTGTGGTTCAAAACCACAGTAACACCAGCGCCGAAATCGCCCGTTGACCTCAATCAATTGGCAGGAGGTTAGCGCAGTAGCGCGGCAAAATTCTCACTGGTGGGATACTGCCCCCAGGACCAGCCGAGGCGCACAATAATGGTGTCGGCTGATGGCACGATCATCACCACCTGCTTGCGGTTGCCGAGCATCGCGTAGGCATCTTCCGGCAGATCGGGCCAGCTTAGTTTTTCACCACCGCCATTGAGCCAGAACTGATAGCCATAGCGGGGATCATTAGTACTGCTATTGGGCTGCTGCGCCGCGGCCACCCACTCTTCGCTGAGTAGCCGTATGCCATTGAGCTCGCCGCCATTGAGCATGAGCTGAGCTAAACGCGCCCAGTCGCGCGCAGACGCGTAGATATAGGATGAACCGACATAGTGACCGGCGGGGTCCATCTCCAGCACCGTGTTCGCCATACCGAGCGGGCGCAGGATTTGCTCGCCGAGAAAGTCGGCGCTCGCCTGGGGCCCGCCCAAGCGATCACTGAGCAAACGCGCCAACAAGTTCGTGGTGCCCGATGAATAATAGAAATGCTCACCCGGTGCATGCGCCAATGGGCTAGCCATCGCGACACCAGAGGCAGACGGCGAGAGGAACAACATGCGAGTCGCATCGTGGCCAGGTGTGTATATCTCCTGAAAATCCAGGCCCGAACTCATCTGCAGCAAGTTGGTTACGCTAATCTCGCTGCGCGCATCACTCCATGCTTCAAACAGCCCTGTTTCATCGCGGCTGACCAGGCCTTGCAGCTCTAACTGCCCCAACATAATGGCCGTCAGACTCTTGCCCATGGACCAGCCCAGCAAGGGTGTACTGCTATCGAAACCCGGCGCGTAGGACTCAGCAACAACCTTGCCGCCCCTCACCATCAACAGTGCGCGACTGTTAAAACCGGCCTCGTTATCCGAGCGCAGCATCGCATCGAGTCGCTGCTGGTACTCCTCATCAATGCTGCTGACCGTTTCCCCCAGCGGCCACTCATCCGCAGTCGATTCAATGCTTTCAGTGTCGATGTCATCGAGGACCGTCGAATCTCCGAGCAACAACGCACAACCGAGACCCTCACGATACCGTGCCTGCGTTTCCGCCAAGCCAAACAGTGAGGCTGTAACAACACGCTCATCACTGTAATGGATATCGAGATACTGATTGGCTGGCGAGTATGAGGTGAGATCTTCGATGATCTGATCGGGCGCAAGACCGCTCAGATAGCGCGCAGAACAGCCCAGCTTTGCGCCCATCGCAGTACCCACCGCGATGCTCTCCCCCAATGCCCAGGGAGCAATCCCCGCACCGAACCAGAGCAGCAGCGCGAGCACTACGGGCAGAGCCAGCAGCGTAATCAGTAGTTTATTCATCATTGTGTTGGAAGTACCTGATAGAAAAGTTTGAGGGCGTTGCCACCCATAATGGCGGCGATCTCGTCTTCACTGAAACCTTCATCCAGCAGCGCCTCGGTAATCACCACCAGCTGGCTGGTATCGAAAGCCGTGGCCACGGAACCGTCAAAATCCGAACCCAGACCGATATATTCAACACCCACGAGATCGCGGATATGGATCATGGCGCGCACAATGCCATAGGGGGAAGGATCACACACCGCGCCCTCCCAATAGCCGACCCCAATGAGCCCGCCGTTGGCAGCAACCCGCAGAATCTGCTCATCACTGAGATTACGATTCACTTCGCAGGTGGCTTTCACCCCACCATGGGATACAACAACCGGATTGCGCGCCATATCGAGCACATCATCCAGCGCCGCCGCACTGGCATGGGCCAGATCGACGATCATGCCGAGGTCTTCCGCCTTTGCGATGGCTTTGCGTCCAAGATCGGTCAGCCCATACTTCTCCATCCCGTGCATGGAGCCCGACACTTCGTTATCGAAGAAATGGGCCAATCCAAACATGCGGTAACCGGCCGCATACAGCCCGTCGAGATTCTCCAGCTTGCCTTCCAAGGCGTGTGCCCCTTCTAGCGCCATCAATGCACCCACCGGGCCACCTGACGTTTCGCGCGAAGCCACTAGCGCTTCCAGGTCCTGTCGCGAACGCAGGAACTGCAAGCGGCCCGCCGATCCCGCCTCAAAATCCGATAGCTTCTGTGCCTGATACAGCGCCCTTTCATACAGGCTGCCCCAGGTGGCCACGGGCTGCATGTTGAGCACCATCAGTGCAGTCATCTGGTCGGTATCGCTGGGGTTCGAGTCGTAGTTTTGCCCCACAGGAGATTTGGTGGCCGCGGCAAATACTTGAATGGCCACATTACCTCGCTCCAGCTTGGGCAAGTCCACGTGGCCGTAGGCGTTGTCGATGAGCAGATCGCGACGCCACAGCAAGGGGTCGGCGTGCAGGTCGACTACAGTTAAGGAATCATGCAGTGCCTGCACCTCGGGGCTGACCGTTAAATCCAGGTCACCCGGAATGACGCGATTGGCTTGCTTGTCGAATTGACTTGGCACCACAGCGAAGAACAGGCCTACGATGATGACCAAAACAAGGACGGCTATATGACGCTTCTTCATGTCGGCTTCAGCCTTGTAACGGAAAAAGGTTATTTAACTGCCTACAATAATAGCTGAGGCTTTGCCTGTTCAGCTATGGGGAAAGATATGCAACTGAGAACACGGCTCGAGGGTGGCGGCACACAGCGCCCGGACTATTGGGGAATCGACAGCGAGTACGGCAGACTCACCGACTTGTTGGTGGGCCCGATCGACAATTACCAATGGACACCGGGCAATGCCGTGGCCCAGCGCAGTGAGCGGCTGGGACGCACATTCGACAAGCAGGTAGTGCTGAGCCAATACGCCGAGATGATCAGCGCCTACGAAAGTGCTGGTGTCAAAGTTCATCGTCTGCCCGCCGAGGACGGCCTGCCCTACCAGGTGTACGCCCGGGATAGTTCGGTGATGACCCCTTGGGGCGCGATCATCACGCAACTGCAAAAAGATTATCGCCGCGGCGAGTATGCGGCGGTGCTGCGCTTTTACCTGGAAAACGATATTCCCATCTATGATCTGGTAAGCGCGGGCAATATCGAGGGCGGCGACTTTATGGTCCTGAAACCCGGCGTCGCGATTTGCGGCTATTCCGGGGAGCGTTCCATCGAGCCTGCGGTGATGCAGGTGAAAGCGTGGTTTGAGAGCGAGGGCTGGGAGTTTTACGCCTACCCCTTCGATTCCCACTTTCTGCATCTCGACGTGCAAATGGGCATGATTGCCGAAGACCTCGCCGTGGTGTGCGTCGAGGCAGTGGAGCCCGAGCTCGTGCAATGGCTGGAAGCCAAGGGCATTCGCATTCTGCCGATATCCTATGGTGAGGCCATGGACATGGGCACCAACATTGTCGCGCTGGGCGATGAGCGCGTATTGATTCCCGCCGCCGGTAAAACGTTGATTGACGCTTGCCGCGCCGAGGGGCTGGAAGTGTTCGACCCGGATGTATCGATGATTGCCCAGGGCGGCGGCTCGGTACACTGTATGTGTCAGGCATTGAGGAGAGACCCGGTATGACCGAAGCACTGCGAATTAATAGCGACCGCCTCTGGGATAGTCTGATGGAAATGGCGCAGATTGGCGCCACCCAACGCGGCGGCTGCAATCGCCAGGCACTCACCGACGAAGACAAAATTGGACGCGACCTGTTCGTCGACTGGTGCAAAGCCATCGGCTGCAGTATTCAGATCGATGAGATGGGCAATATCTTCGCTCGCCGCGCCGGTAAAGATGACGCACTACCGCCAGTCATTACCGGCAGCCATCTCGACACCCAACCCACTGGTGGAAAATTCGACGGCGTTTACGGCGTATTGGCTGGCCTCGAAGTATTGCGGACCCTGCACGACAACGGCATTGAGACCGACGCGCCTCTCGAAGTCGTAGTGTGGACCAATGAAGAAGGCGCGCGCTTCGCCCCCGCCATGGTCGGCTCCGGCGTGTGGGCCGGCGAGATGCAGCGCGACGACATCTATGCCATCGAAGACAGAGCCGGCAAATCATTCGGCGCTGAACTGGAACGCATCGCTTATAAAGGCGATGCACCCGCCACCCACAATGTAGTGGCACACTGAATTTGGCCACCTGAATCTGGGTGATACTATCACCCCTCAAGACACAGGTGAGCAAATGACCAAACGATCCAGACCAAACTTTAGCCCGGAGTTTCGACTCGAAGTCGCACAATTAGTCGTTGACCAAGGCTATACCGTCAGAGCCGCGAGTGAAGCGATGAACGTCAGTAAATCTTCAGTGGAGGGCTGGGTTCGCCAGCTTCGGCTAGAGCGCTCGGGAGAAACACCTCAGAAAGGCACGCCACTGACCGAGGAGCAGCGCCGTATTCGCGACCTGGAACGTCAGATCAAACGGCTGGAAACAGAGAAAGACATATTAAAAAAGGGTATGGCTCTCTTGATGTCCGACGAGCTGAAAAATATTCGATAATTCAGCGGTTACAAGAGAGCTATCCCGTTAAGTTGCTATGCCATGTCTTTGATATTCAACGCAGTAGCTACCGATATTGGCGAGAGCGCCCGAAGGGTGACAACTCCCATCGTTGCAGGCTTAAGCTTATGGTTCACGCTGCTCACCGCCTAAGTGGTGGCTCAGCTGGTGCAAGAACCGTTGCCCAGATCGTTAGCCGTAATGGAACGCCATTGACTCGTTACGTTGCGGGTAAGTTGATGAAGGAGTTGGGACTGGTGAGTAGCCAGCTTCCAAAACACGCCTATAAGCGTGCTGACAAGCTACACGTAGCCATTCCAAATACCTTGAATCGGCAGTTTTCTGTAGCAGAACCCAACCAGGTGTGGTGCAGCGATATTACATATATTTGGACGGGTCAACGCTGGGCCTATCTAGCCATGATACTGGATCTCTACGCGAGAAAACCGGTTGGTTGGGCGTTTTCTTATCGGGCCGACAGTGAACTGACCCGTAAGGCGTTGATGATGGCTTATGAATCCAGAGGAAGACCAAAGGGAGTGCTATTCCACTCGGATCAGGGAGTTCAGTACACCAGTACAAAATTCCGTCAGCATCTCTGGCGGTATCAGATACAACAGAGCATGAGTCGACGGGGAAACTGCTGGGATAACGCGCCAATGGAGCGCTTCTTCCGCAGCCTAAAAACCGAGTGGGTTCCAGAGACGGGCTATCGGAGTTTTACTGAAGCCAAGCAGTCAATCAATGACTATATCGTGAGGTACTACAACTCGATCAGACCGCATTCGAATAACAACATGAAAACACCCAATCAGGCAGAAAACGAATACTGGAAAGCTTATAAAACCGTGGCCAGTTTTAGTTGACCACTACAAATCTTGCGCGGTACGTGCTAGCTCCTGGATATCAGTTTCAAGAGTAGGGGAAAAAGATATATTGAGAGTTGTGAGGTGATCAATTAGGGATCGGTACATTTTTTGGTTTCCGGAGGCGATAAAATCCATAGTACGCCGAATAGTATTGCCGGACCTCAATTGCCCCGTTGCCGAATGATCCGCAAGCATGATGCGAATATTTTGCTCAAGATCGTTAGAGATTTCGGCGCGTACAAGCCTGAGCTTCTCTTCAATATTTTCCTTTATCTCAGGATGCATAAATGCGTGCCTAGGTAACTTAACGCCGCAAACAGGGACGGACCACGAAGTGGGACGTCCCTCCTTGTTTCGCCTTGTTAACTGTCATGGCGCCCCTCAGTCTCGTTTTTCATATGGTCTGCGAGCCAAGATAAAAAGCCACTGTAAATCGCCACACCAAGCGAAACTAAGCCCACTGAGTCGTCGATGCCCGAATCTTCCGTGAACGCCGAAATCTCGGGAGCATCTGAATCAATTAAGTGAGGGAAAAGATCTACTACTGCCGCATCGTATCCAGCGTCATAGATCAATACGATAAACAGAATGCCCAGCGCTGAATAGAGTATCTTAGGTGCAAACTCTCTCTCATAGAGTACGGGATGACGATACGCAATGTACGTCGCTCCAGTGATGGCGGATAACGCTAGCCCTGTTACAAAATTCTCCATATCCTAATCTGACAGTTAACGCCGCCAGCATGGGCGGCAAACCGCAGGTTTGACGTCCAGCGAAGCGGCTGGCCTGGCCTTGTTATGTGTCTTATCGGATCGGTCTACCATTGTATTTTTGCACCTTTAATGCGCCCGCTCCGCCAGTAGTAGCAGAGCCCTTCGGAACCATCCGAATACGTCCTTTGTCTCTGAACTCGCCATCTTCAATAAGCTTTCGCAACTGCAACTCGGTGGCTGGCCTGAAAGTCGTGTTGTCGGTAGAAAGTGTGTAACTGAAATAGCCCTTCTTATCGCCTCGGAGCCCCTTGAACGGGTGACACTCAAGCCCATCGTCATTAATTCCAACAACGTCCTCAAGAATCTCTATCACGACAAATCTCCAGACACATAACAGTTTATTAGACGTCGCAGTGACGCAATATCACACGTGATCGTGACATGATTAAACACAGCCTCATGCCGCTTTTTCCCCTGCGCCACGTTATCTGGAAACAGATCTGACACCCCTACTCGCCCTTAAACACCTTCCCACCCTTCATCACAAAGTCGACGTCGAGTAGCTCTTCGATGTTGTCGAGCGGTGAGCCATCGACCGCGATGATGTCGGCATACTTACCGGCTTCGATGGTGCCGATATCATCCGACATATCGATCAGGTCGGCCGCGTTAATTGTGGCGGTCTCAATCACTTCCATCGGGGTCAAACCGGCTTGGACCATTAACACTGCTTCTTCGGCATTAGTGCCGTGCGGGGAGATGCCAGAGTCGGTGCCGTAGGCGACTTTCACGCCGGCTTTATAAGCCTTGCCGAAATTGTTCATCATGGCCGCGCCGACACGGATGGCTTTCTCTGCCTGGGCTTCGGTCAGCGGGCCACCCATTTCCGCCATGCGCTTCACGGTATCGCCGGCCAATAAGGTGGGCACAAGGTATGCGCCGGTTTTCTTGAATTCCTTAATCGCCTTGGGGCCGGTATAGGTGCCGTGTTCGATGCTGGCGACACCTGCTTGGAGTGCAGCAACAATGCCCTCTTCCTCATGGGCATGAGATGCGACTTTACGACCCATTCTGTCGGCAGCGCGAACAACTTCGTTGAGTTCATCCATCTCCATCTGTAGCCCAGTACCGGTCTTGCGGTCGGTCATGACGCCGCCGGTAGAGGTGATCTTGATCCAGTCGGCGCCAAACTTGATGGCATCACGCGTCGCGCGACGGCAATCGTACGGTCCGTCACAAATGGACTCGTCGGTCCAGGCGCGCATAAGTTCCGGCTTGAAGCCACTCACATCCGCGTGCCCACCGGTAATGCCGACACCACCTGCGGCGATAATGCGCGGGCCATCGATCCAGCCGGCATTGATGACATCACGCAGTGCATACATTTCCTGGCCGGTGGATCCCACCTCGCGTAGCGTAGTGAAACCCGCCAGCATGGTTTGCATGGCATAGTGAGCGCTGCGCATCTGGATGAGTTGGTTCGACATCTTCACCGTTTCTTCGGTGCGCTTGTGCCCAAGAACGAACTGCAGGTGCACGTGCATATCCATAAGGCCGGGTAATACAAACTGATCACTGAGGTCGACCACGCGCGCATCGCCTTCAAAATCTTCGGCACTCACATAGCCGTCTACTACATCGACAATGCGCTCGCCGTTGATCACAACGGTCTGCTCCGTTTTGGGAGACTCCCCGGCGACACTCAGCAAGGTACCGGCGTGGATGAGAACCATCTCAGCGGCAACACCCGCGCTGAAGAACAAAGCGATGTGGAAGGCGAGAATCTTACGTATCATGACGACCTCATTATTCGAATACTAGTAGGAACAAGCATAGATGATAGACCTGCGGAGCGACACCCTCACACAGCCCACCGCGGCTATGCGCGAGGCCATGATGGCGGCCCCGCTGGGCGATGATGTGTATGGCGAAGACCCGACAGTAAATGAACTGGAACGCTTCGCCGCAGACCTGACGGGCAAAGAGGCTGCCGTCTATGCCACCAGTGGTACCCAGGGCAACCTGTTGGGATTGCTCAGTCACTGCGGGCGCGGGCATGAATACATCGTGGGCCATAGCGCGCATACCTATATGTTTGAAGGCGGCGGCGCTGCGGTGCTGGGCAGCATCCAACCCTGCCCCCTGCCCTTTAATGAACGCGGTGAGTTACCGCTGGATGATGTGGTCGCCCACATCAAACCCGATGATTCCCATTTCGCGATGACGCGGCTGGTGTGTTTGGAAAACACCCAGGCGGGCAAGGTGCTGGATCAGGAGTATCTGGCAGCGTACAGCGAGTTGTGTCAGTCACGCGGCCTGCAACGTCACCTGGATGGCGCGCGAGTATTCAATGCGGCGGTCGCCCAGGGCGTTCCCGTGAAAGAAATAGCACAGCACTTCGATACGGTGTCGATCTGCCTCTCCAAAGGTCTCGGTGCACCGATGGGCGCGCTATTGGTGGGCGACAAGGAAACGATTGCGGCGGCGCGACGCTGGCGCAAAATGCTGGGCGGCGGTTTACGCCAGGCGGGCATTGTCGCGGCAGCCGGATTGCATGCGCTGCAAAATCATGTCGACAGGCTAGCTGATGATCACGCCAATGCGCGCAAGGTCGCTGATGCGATTGGGGATCTGCCCGGATTTAGTCTGGCAGGCACACCCCAAAGCAATATGGTGATGCTGGATAACGGCATGGATCTATCTGCGCTGATTCCACACCTGGAACAAGCGGGCATCCGCATTAACGGCCACCGCTGGGTGTTTCATCTGGACGTGAGTGAGGCAGACGCCGATAATATCATCGACGCCTGCCAGGCCTTTGCTCAGGCGGCAAACTGATCGGCAATACTTTCGCCAAGCTTCGATAGCATCTCGGCGCTCGAGCCACAGCTGAGCTCGATCTGCCGTGCCCACAGGCAGAAGCGGAACAAGGGGTAATCCCTGTCCACACCGATGCCGCCGTGGCACTGCTGCGAATTCTGCGATACCCGGTGACAGGCATCCCCGGTCCATATCTTGGCCACCAATACGGCTTCGCTCGCATCGCTACCCTGGTCGAGTAGTGACACCGCTTGCTGTGATACCAGCCGCAGACACTCGATATCGATAAAGCTATTGGCCTGCTGGTGTCCCACCGCCTGGAAGGTGGCGATGGGCACACCAAATTGCTGACGCTCAGAGGCGTAGGACGCCGTCATACGCATCATCTTGTCGCACAAACCCACCGCCATAGCAGACAGCGCTGCCGTGGTGGCTTCCGTCATCCAGCGAACCATGTCCAGCGCTTGCTCACCCTGAGCGACCAACGTGGCATCCGCGCCATCCAGGTCTATCTGGAACTGATCTTCGCCGGCGGTGACTTGCTGCGCCGTGCAGCTCACGCCATCCATACGGGGATCGACCAGGAACACGGCCACTCCTTCATCCGACATCGCGGTCAGCAGAATACCTGCCGAACGTGACGCAAAGGGCACACAGTGTTTGCTGCCGCTCAAGCGCCAACCCGCAGGACCGGACTCCGCCGTGGTGCGAGGATTGGCCAGGTCTTCGTTCCCTGGCTCTATCAGCGCAGCGGTGAGAATGTGTTTACCACTCACCACACCGGGCAGGTAATGCTCGCTCAACTGCGGCGGTGCAAATTTCTGCAGGCTGGAGGCGGCTGAAACCAACACCGGCACCACCGGGGCCGGGGCCACGGTGCGGCCGACTTCTTCGACCAGCAGACACAGGGTTTCGAAACCAAAACCCATGCCACCGAACGCTTCATCAATCGCAACGCCGAGCAAGCCGGCTTCGGCCAAATCCTGCCAGAGCTTTTCGTCGAAACGCTCGCCACTCTGTTCGATGTCCCTCAAACGCTCAGGCGTCGCCTGGTCACTGAGAATCTTCTCCGCCAGGGCCTTTACGTCGCGCTGTTCTTCGCTGTAGGAAAAATCCATATTGTGCCTCCTATCGCTTGGCCATGGGCATCCACAGGCCCGCTGCGGAAATGATGTCGCGCTGAATCTCGTTACAGCCACCACCGAAGGTCAGAATAGAACCGACCCGGTAGCGGTGCTCCAATTTGCCTTTGAGGATGGCGCCGGGTGAATCGCTGCAGATCGTGCCCGCCTGGCCCATGACTTCGAGCAGCAGGCGATACAGTTCCACGAAAAACTCCGTGCCATACACCTTCGCGGCGCTGGCCTCGGCCATGCCGAGATTGCCCTCTTCCATCAACCAGGCCTGCTTGAGACACATCATGCGCAGGGCTTCCAGTTGGGTTTTCAATTTGGCGAGGTTGTGCTGCACCCAGGGCTTGCGGATCAGCGGTGTGCCCTCGGCATCGACCTGGCTCGCCGCCCATTCTGCCGTCTCTTTGTAAAGGTTCGACACCATACCGTGGCTCACCAATGACAGGCGCTCGCGGTTGAGCTGGCCCGTGATGAGTTTCCAGCCGCCGTTAATCTCACCCACCCGGTATTCATCGGAGAGGCGCACGTTTTCATAATAAGTGGCGTTGGTGCGGGTACCCAGCGTCCATACCGGTGTGCAGGAATAGCCGGGACTATTGGTGGGCACCAGGAACATGGTGAGGCCTTTGTGCTTTTTGCTGGCATCGGGGTCGGTGCGCGCTGCCAGCCAAACATAGTCGGAGAAATTGGCCAGGCTGGTCCACATCTTCTGCCCATTGATCACCCAGTCATCACCATCACGTTCGGCGCGGGTGATCAGGCCCGCCAGATCGGTACCGGCACCGGGCTCAGAATAACCAATGGCGATCACCACCTTGCCACCCAGAATGCCTTTTACCGCAGATTCACGAATGGTTTCGCCGGCGTGCTCGGCCAGCACCGGGCCGACAGCCTCGGTAGTCAGGAAGGGATAGGGAAAGCCGGAGGCAATCACTTCTTCGGTGAAAATGTATTGCTCCAAGGGCGAGGCCTCACGCCCCCCCAGCGCCTTGGGCCAGCTCAAGCTGATCCAGCCATCTTCGCCCATACGCGCATACTGCTTACGAAACTCCGGGCCACCGCCTTCGAAGTGGTCCGGGTTCTTCTTTTCTTCTTCCAGCTCGGGTGTCACCAGTTCGCGCATATACTCGCGCACCGTTTGCTGGAGCTTGATCTGTTCCGGGGTAAATTCGATTTTCATTGCCTGCTCCTAAATCTTGCGCTCGCGCCCTTCCCAGTAGCTATCTCTTAAGGCACGTCGATACACCTTGCCGGCCTCGCTACGGGGAATGACGTCGACAAAGTCCACACTGCGCGGCCATTTCTGTTTCGCCAATAGCGGCTCGACAAATGCGATAATCTCGCGAGCGAGTTCATCGTTGGCGCTGACGCCTTCGGCCACCTGCACCACGGCCTTCACTTGTTCGCCAAGGTCATCGTGGGGCACACCCACACAGGCCACATCGGCGACCGCAGGATGCTGTAGCAATACATCGTCGATCTCCTGCGGGTACAGGTTTACTCCACCAGAGATAATGCATTCGGCATTGCGGCCGGTTATAAACAGCCAACCCTCTTCGTCACGGTAGCCGATATCCCCCACGGTAAAATACTCGCCTTTGCGGGCTTCTTCGGTTTTCTCCGGGGCTTTGTAGTATTCGAAGGTCGAGTCCTTCGGGTTAATCCAGTAAATCTCGCCCTCGGTGCCATCGGGCAACTCATCGCCATTCTCGTCGCAGATTTTCATCTGCTCGCGAGCCGGGTTGCCCACAGTGCCGGGGCGGGCCAGCCAGTCCTGTGGACTCACGATCGTGCCCGGGGCCTCGGTACCGGCGAAGATTTCCCACAGCACAGGGCCCCACCAGTCGAGCATCGCCTGCTTGGTTTCGACAGAAATAGGCGCCGCACCGTGAATCACGAACTTGATCGTCGATACGTCATACTTGCTGCGGGTTTCCTCTGGCAGATCCAGCATACGCATGAACATGGTCGGCACCATGAAGGTATGGGTAATGCCGTGCTCTTCGATCAGTGCCAGGCTCTTCTCGGGCTCCCATTTATCCATTACCACCGCACCGATACCGGCGGTGAGCGGCGTGGTCATTCCCAGGTTAAAGGGGCCAGAATGGTACAGCGGCCCACAGATCAGAGACTTGTCGGTGCCGCTCTCCGGATCGAACTGGAATACCAGCGTGAGCATTTCCTGCATAGCAGCGGCGGCTTCCGGGTCAGGCTGCTTGCGCAACACACCCTTCGGTCTGCCCGTGGTGCCAGAGGTGTACTGCATGATGCTGCCCAGCGCCGGGTTTTCAATATCGTCTACCGGATAGCTGGCCAGCGCCTTTTCGTAGTCTTCGCAGCCTTCAATCTCACCGCCGATGGCCAGCGCGACTTTTAACTTGTCACCCGCCAGCTTCACGCCTTCGGCGGCGGCAGCACTGGATCTGACGTCGGCAAACAGCGCCACCGCGTCGCAGTCATCGATAATATAGGCGGCCTCCTCAGGAGCGAGGTGCCAGTTGACGGTGGTGAGTCTCGCGCCGATGCGGTGTGCCGCGAAGCGCACTTCGGGAAATTCCAATCGGTTACTACACAATATGGCGATAGCGTCGCCTTCTTTGTACCCACGGTCACGCAACAGGTGTGCAATCTGGTTGGCGCGTTCATTGAGAGACTTAAAGGTATGGGTGCCGTGTTCGCTGACGATAGCAACGCGCTCTGGGTCCATCGCCGCCACTGCGGCAATTTCCATACCGACTGGGGCACGCGCGCGGGCCGCCTGGGCAACGGTTAATGATTCGGTGGTGTCTTCACTCACAGTGCTTGTATCTCCTGAATCACCTGCCGCAGCAGGTCATTCTCATCGGTCATAAAGGTACACTGCCAAGTATCCAATAAGCCCGCGTAACGCGCATTGATCAGAGGGGCCAAATCGCTTGGCGATTCTGCCACTACTGCGAAGGTTTCCAGAATCTCGTCACTAATCAGCTCGCCCATCTCTACACACTTGCCCTCTTTCGACAGGCGATTGAGCTCGGGCTGCAAGTCGCCCCAGCCGTGTAGATCGAGTACGGGTTTGTACGCGGGCGTCGAACCATAAAAACCGATCTGGCTGCGCACCGCGGTCTTATTTTGCTCGAACTGCTCCTCATTTTTACCGCTCACTACCATCACAGGCGCGCAGACATCAAAGGCTTCGCGCGACTTGCCGGCCCTTGCCAGGCCGCGCTCAACTGCGGGCAAGGTCACCTCGCGCATATAGCGTTCGGTGCTGAACCCGTGAGCAATCAAACCATCGGCGACTTCACCGGCCACCTCGGTCATCAGTGGCCCCACACCGGCCAGGCGCAGCGTCGGCGCACCGTGGTCCTGTTTGCCGGGAACAAACATGGGCGTCATCAGGGTGTGCTCGTAAAACTCACCGCGAAAGTTAAGCCGCTCGCTGCCGCCACTCGCCCAGCAGCCCCAGATCTCGCGCATCGCCAGAATAAACTCTCGCATGCGTTTCGCGGGGCTGGACCAGGGCATATGAAAACGCCGGGTGATGTGCGCCTCAATTTGCGAGCCGATACCCAGGGTAAAGCGTCCGCCGCTGTATTGATTCAAGTCCCAGGCGGCATTGGCCAGGGTCATGGGATTGCGCGCAAAGGCCACCGCAATAGAGGTCGACAACTGCAAGCGCTCTGTGTGCTCCGTCGCTAACACGAGCGGGAAAAAGGGCTCGTTGTTAATCTCGGCACTGAAGGCCTCGTCATAGCCCATCGATTCGATATGTTGAGCAGACAGCGGCGCCATCTCGAGATCGGCACCGAGCATTGAACTGATTTTCATAGGATTACTCTGGAGTGTTATTCGGCAAGCAGGCGAGCGAGTTGGTCTCGCTGTTCTCGGCCAAAGTCAAGACTGTCCTGGAGATAGGCCGCCATGCCGCCGCGTTCTTTGTAGATGATGTCCAGCCCCTGGGTCAGATACTCGGGGACTACCTGCATCAGGTTACGCACGGCCTGGGGTTCGACATTGAATTCAGAATCCGACAGGCCATCGATAATGCCGTCAACATAGTTCGCCGTGCAGTGATTGGTGGCCAGATAGTCGTGCATTACCGTGTCGTCGTCTGCGCCCAGGGCATAGAGGGACATGGCAGCGGCAAAACCCGCCCGGTCCTTACCCGCAGAGCAATGGAACACCAGCGGATAAACGCTTTCGTCCAACAGCATATGCAGGAAATTGCGGAATACCGGTGCGAACACACCGACGAAGTGGCGATTGGCCTCTCGTAAAAAGTCGCTGGCACCCTCTGCGGAGACTTCGCCGCGCTCCATGGCCCGCCGAATACTGATCACGTCGGCACCCTCGGCCTCCACCGGCAACCACACCTGGTTGACCGCCGGGTTGTCGACGCGATCCGGCGCATCAGCGCGCTCTTCCGCTCGCCGCAGATCCACCACCGTGCGAATACCGATCTCTTCAAGCAATTGCTGGTCCACGTCGGTGAGCCGGCCCAGATGGTCCGACCGGTAGAGCAGGCCGCGTTTTACCTTGCGGCCGTCGGTCAGGGGGTATCCCCCCATGTCGCGAAAATTGTGGGAACCCTCGAAGTCGAGCTTGTGAGGCAGATGGTCCATGGTCGTTACCGCCGGAAAGATTTAGCCAACCATAGCAGGTTGTGGCGTCTCCCGTTCGAGAATCATGCGGGCACGGTTGCGAATTTTCTCATCCGTCTCTTCCGTAGTACGCAGTAGCCAGAAGGCGTCTTCTTCGATCCCGGAAACAGCCATCTCGGCCACTTCATCAGGATGCGTCGATTTGAGTTCGATGCCCCACTCGGCCGCCATCTTCTTCATGTCATCCACCGAGTTGATGCCAGTAGCGTTCTCCACGCCGCCGTCTTTCATCAGGTCTTCCGGGCGCACGCGGCCGGAATTGAATAGCCCTGTCTCAACCACATGGGGGCCGGGGAACAAGGCATGCACCTTAATCGGCAGTTCACCGGCACTCACCTGGTGATGCAGATTCTCGGTAATAGTCTGAATGGCGGCCTTGGTCGCCGTGTAGATCGGCTGATCGGGCAGCACCACGAAGGCACCATTACCGGAACCGGTGATCGCAAAATGGGCTTCTTCGCCCTGCGCTACCAGGCGCGGCATAAAGACCTTGATGCTATTGATCACGCCCCACAGGTTCACGTTCAGGGTCCACTGCCAGTCCTTGTCGGAATAGTCCCACATGGCACCGGACTCACCGGCACTGATGCCCGCGTTGGCAAACACCAGGTGCAAGCCGCCGAACGCCTCCTGTGCGCGATCAGCAATCGCGTTAAGGCTGTCGACGGACGTCACATCACAAAATTCAGCAATCGCGCTAATACCCTCGGCCTCGAGATCAGCCAGCGTTGCTGCCATGGCGTCGCGATCCACATCGCCGACTACCACGCGAGCGCCGCGCCGCCCCAGGGAAAACGCCAGCGAACGTCCTACGCCGCTGGCACCCCCGGTTATCAGGGCGACTTTGTCGTTAAAGTCCTTCACTTGGTCAACATCCCCTTCGGGCCGCCCTGCTCGCCAGGCCAGCGCGAACCGGAAATGGTATCGGCAAAGGGCAGGAAACCATCCGGGTCCAGCGCACCGGCCAGCGTGATGGAACGATCCAGGAAGGTCGGCCACCACAGGTGTGCCGATACCTGCTCTTCCATAGGCAACTGGCTCGCCAGCGGATCCCAGGGGCTGTCACGCAGAATCAGTTCACCATTCACCTTTTCACGGTGCGCCGTGCCGTAAACGCTGCGCACGTGCACAACATGGGGTGGGAAGTCATAGCCGGTGGCAGGACCACCAACGCTGACCGCGCGAGATACCTTGATCCACCACTCGTTCTGTACCCACTCCTCTTCCGGGTGCGGGTCCAGTTCACCGGTCGATTCACCCGCGAATTCCACAAAGGTAAAGCCCTGGTGGGTACAGCGCGCCTTCACCTGATTCATCAGGCGATAGTAGAAGGTGTCACAGGGGTATTTGGGCTGGCCGTTGATCTCCTGCGAACCGAAGATCGCAGACTCCTGGTCAATGCCGTAGCCCAGGGTGTACTCACCCTGCATGCCGTCGTAGTCTGCATCCACAGTCGTCACAATGCCGTACTCGGGTACATCGGGTACCGGGAAGTTGTAGATGGTCAGGTTCACGTGCGGGTTGGCGCCTGGCTCGATGCCCGGCGGCAACAGCTCCGCAATGCGGTTCGGATCGGTCTTGTAAACGATCTTCAGCATCGGCCAGTTAAGAATATCGCCGGGGTTACCCTGGGGAACGGCTGCAGTCATGGGTTTATCCTCTTTCTTGTAATCAACGTAACGGTTAGTCGGTATAGAACTGGCGCACCCACTTTCTGAAAGTGACCAGGGTCTGGTCGCCTTTACAGAACACGGGTTTGGGCCGGTAGATCTTGTGCTCCCAAATGGGGAAATCGTCGAAGATGCCGGCCTTGATGCCGCGCATCACTTCGTCACCCACGAAATCTACAATTTCCTTGCGCACGGTGAGTGTCCAACGCATATGGGTTTCGTTCGGGCTGGTCGGCTGTGCTGTGGAATACACCAGCATCTCGGCATTGGGGCCGTAGTTGGTTCGCACAATCGCGAGTCCGGGGTTGTGCACTTCGGCCGTCAAAATATGGGGATGGTCCGCCGTGCGTGCATCGGTGGTGAGCGTCAGCACACGCTCATCGTCAGCAATGGTGACCTCGCTGGGGGGCGTCTCCTGCATGCGATGCACATACTGGAAGTGCACCGGGTCGCACACGTTTTCGGCAATGTTCTGCACATGATTGGGTATGGTGAATTCCCAGTACTGGGGTTCGGTCCACTCGTCGCTGCTCAACTCCTCCAGCACGGGCACATCGAAAGTCGGCGCCAGGCCCTGGGGGTGAAACCAGACCATAATGTCACCGTTGGTTTCGCTCACATGCCAGGAGCGCACCGAGGCGCGCTCGGGAATATCTTCGCAGTAGGGAATCTCGACACAGTTGCCATCGGTGCCGAAGCGCCAGCCGTGGAAAGGACACTGCAGGCTCTCGCCCACCACCTTGCCTTCAACGCCCATGTGCGCGCCGAGGTGCGGACAAAACGCATCCAGCACAACGGCTTCGCCCTCACGCGTACGAAACAGCGCCAGCTCACGATCGAAGGCAAACACACGCTGCACTTCACCCCGCCGCAGGTCGTGGCACTTGGCTACGGAATACCAGCCAATCGGGAACGGCAGTTGAACTTCGGTCTGCTTTTCGCAGGGCGCTAAAGGTGGCAGGGGTGCGGACATCAACAATACCTCAATGGAAACGGCTGGCTTCGGGACCAATGCGATCAGCAACGGATTGCAGCGCATCGCGGTCGAGGCCATAAAAATTCACGGCGTTTTCACCTAGAATCGCGGCGACGTCAGCGGCCGGGAAACCGGTAAACACCTCGTCGAGAATTTTCTCGGTCACGGGCCAGGTGCCTTCGGGGTGCGGGTAATCGCTGCCCCACATCATTTTGTCGACGCCAATCAGTCCGCGCTGCTCCACGTCGATACGCGGAATGCAGGACGCGCCGACACCGATGTTGCGAGCGAAATACTCGCTGGGCTTCATCGACAGGTGGGAACGATAGTCACCCAGCTTGGCGGAGTGATGGGTGTCTGTGTAGTGGTGATCCAGCATGCGCAGCCACTGCGGAATCATCCAGGTGGTGCCACCCTCGGTGATCACGGTTTTAAGCGTCGGGAAGCGCTCGAACACGCCACCCCAGATCATGAAGGTGAGTGGACGATACAGCCACCACATCACCTCAGACACATAAATACCCATGGCACCGGGTCGATCTTCGGTGGAGGCCATCGGGAACTCTGGGCCAAAGTAGGATGGCGTATCGGCAGGGCCAGAATGGAAATGAATAATCAGGCCCAGGCTCTCGCAGGCTTCCCAGAAGGGATCGTATTTGGTGTGGTTGTAACCGGGGAAGTCATGGGTCATGGAGGGGATCATCACGCCGCGCAGACCATTCTCTTTACACCAGCGCGCCTTCTCCACCGCCTCTTCCACATCCCACAGCAACGGGATGATGCCCACGCCGATGTGCCGCTCGGGGTTTCTCGCCACCATCTCTGACAGCCAACGGTTGTGCGCCATCGCGCCCGCCCATTGCAGTTCCGGCACCATATCTTTCGTCGGCAGGCTCAAGCCCGCACCAAAGGGCGGCGTATTAATCTCGGTAATGCCGTCCGGGAAAATCACCTCGGCAGCAATGCCCTCGTTGTCGAGCATCTTGATACGCTCGTCGTAGTCCCAGGCGCCGGTCAGTTCCTTTTCGATGCCACTGCGCCACTCGTCATTAATTTCCTTGATCAGGAACTGCTCTTCCGCTTTGCGCGACATCTCGATGGTAATCGGCACGGCCATATCGAGGGCCTCGTGATACTGGCTGTCGATATAGGGGCGATATTCGGCAATGGGGAGACCCGCATGGCAGTCGGAAGACACGACAATAAGGCGATCAGACATAACAACTCCGCTCAAATTCAGAGAAAGCTAAAAAGTTACAAACGAGCAATCTTGCACATTTGTATACTTTTATAGTCTAATTGGATTCCAGATGCAACAGATTGCAAAAGTTTAATGATTGAAGCAGCAGCCCCCGCCGGACGGCGTGAGAAACGCAAGTTGGAGATACGCGAGCGCATCGAAGATGCGGCTTATCGCCTGTTCAAGCGTCAGGGAGTCGACGATACAAGCATCGAACAGATCTGCACCGAGGCCGATGTGGCGCGGCGTACCTTCTATGGTCACTACCCCAATAAGCAGGCCCTGCTGGCCTCCTTAAGCTATAACCGGATCTGGGGTACCGCCGATGAGTTGATCAACGACATCATGGAAAATCACAGCACCGCCTGGGAGCGTGTGTCCGCAATGATCGACTACATGGAAACTAATATGGCGGGTTACTCCGATATCGATCGCGTGCTGATGCGGGTGAACCCGGTGTCACTGGATGACTACCGCCACCTGCAGGAAGTGAGCGAGTCACTGCAGGACCACCTGGTGAAGTTTTTCCGATTGGGCCAGGCCAACGGCGATACCACCACCAGCTACTCGCCAGAGCTGTTGGGTGAGACGGTGATGGGCACCATCAATACGATTCTTGCCGCGTCCGCAGCGGATGCGAACTACCCACTGCTCGAGCGACTGGAAGAAGCGCGCTCGCTGTTTCGTACCATCTTCCTGCCCGATTAAGGCATTCCTGCCCGACCAGGCTATTTCCGGCGGACTAGAGGAACCAGCTGCCACCATCGACCATATGCGTTTGCCCGGTCACAAAGGCGCTGGCTTCGGAGGCGAGGTAAATGATCGTGCCAGTGAGGTCTTCGGCCTCCAGGTTACGCTGCAGCACCTGCCCTTTCGCAATCACCACCTTGGCCTTCTCGAATTTCTCGCCGAAGAACTCTTCGGTGCCTTCGGTCATAACCGCGGAAGGTGCCACGGCGTTCACTCGAATATTGTCACCGCCCAGTTCCCTGGCCATACCACGGGTCATACCGATAACGGCCGACTTGGAGGCCACGTAATCCAGTCCGTAAGGCATGCCGAAAACACCTGCCAACGAGGCGATATTAATGATGGACCCACCACCCGCTTCGCGCATGGCCTGCACCACCGCCTTGCTGGCCTGCCAGGTGCCCTTCACATTCACGCGCATGACGGCATCCCACTGGTCCTCAGGCAGGGTCTCGAAGCGCCCGCCTTCAAGCCCAGCATAAAGCGCAGCGTTGTTCACCAGCACATCGATTTTGCCGAAGGCATCCAGGGCCGCCTGCGCCATCTTCTCGCAGTCCCCCATATTAGTAACATCGACGATGGCGCTAGTGGCGCGCCCACCGGCGCCTTCAATCGCGGCGACGGTTTCATCACAGTCGCGAATATCACAGCAGAGTATCGCTGCACCCTCGCCTGCCATTGCCTCCGCATAGGCCCTGCCCAGGCCGCGAGCCGCACCTGTAATTACGACTACCTTTCCGTCCAACGCTGGCATCGATGCCTCCTGTATCAACATAACAAACCGGGTGCGCGCCCGGCTTCGGCTAGACTAGCACGCAAGATACATTTCGAGGACAACAAGATGCAGCGATTCGAAGGCAAAGTAGCACTGGTGACTGGCGCAGGTTCGGGTATCGGCCGGGCGACTGCCATTCGCCTGGCCAATGAGGGTGCCGCGGTGTTTATGGCGGATATCAATGAAGATGCGCTCGCCGAAACGGCAGGGCTATTACCTGAAGGGGCGCGTGCAGTATCAGCTGCGCTCGACGTGGCCAGCCAGGAGCAATGCGTAGCAATAGTGCAACGCTGCGTCGATGAACTCGGCCAACTCGACGTGCTCTGCAACATCGCAGGCATCGCACTGAGCAAGAACTTTACGGACGTCACTGCGGAGGATTGGCATCGCGTGGTCGACATCAATCTGCATGGCGTTTTCTACCTGTGTAACGCAGCCATGCCGCACCTGATCGCCAGCAAGGGGAACATCATCAACATGTCATCCTCTGCCGGGCGCGAAGGCCAGGCTTATAACTCCGCTTACTGCGCTACCAAGGCTGCTGTGCTGATGTTGACCAAGTCGCTGGCCATTGAGTATGCCGGCAAGAGTGTACGCGCCAATGCGATTTGTCCCGGGGCTGTTAACACACCCCTAAGCCAAAGCTTTACCCCACCGGAAGATCTCGACGTGGACTTATTCAAACGCATGTTTCCACTGCTCGAGCCCTGGGCAGAGCCGGAAGATGTGGCGGCAGCTATCGCTTATCTCGCATCAGACGAGGCGAGATTTGTAACGGGCATCGATTTTGCGATCGACGGAGGGCAGACGGCGGGATGATCCGCGCCGGCGGATGCCGGCGCGAGGGAGTGCTTAAGAAGAGAGCCTAGCGCTTACGCTTTGGCGCTGCTTTCTTTTTCTTTGGAGCTGCCTTTTTCTTTGGGGCGGCCTTCCGCTTAGGAGCGGCCTTCTTCTTAGGAGCCGCCTTTTTCTTCGCGGCTTTCTTCGGGGCAGCCTTCTTGGCGGCGGGCTTGCGCTTGCGTTTTGCCTTCGCCTTGGCAGCGCGCTCAGCAGCCTTCTCTACAGCTGAAGCGGCACGGTCGGCAGCAGCGGCCTTACGTTCTTCTAGAATGGCATCTGCTTTGATAGGTACGAGTCGCTCAACCGCATCAGCAACCGCCTTGGCAATCTCAGCGGTGGTATCACGCAGGATCTTAGCCTGCTTCATCAGCTCGTCGAGCTTCTTCTGGTTTTCACTGCTGGGCTTGCGCTTAACCGAATCACGCGCCTTCTTAAGACGTGCGTTCGCTGCAGCCTGCTTCTTGCGAGCAGACGATAGTTCGCGTCGACCCTGCTTGACGGCTTTCTCCGCTTCCTTCAACAGATTGTTGCGAAGTTTCGAGACTTCCTTGTTAGCACGCTCGGCCAGCTTGACCGCTTGTGCGAGTTCTTTTTCCAACATAGTCTTGCACTCCCGATATGGATGGGTACCGCAATTACAGTGTAGTCCTATTGACAGAAAAGCCTAGTGATTACTGCACGTTTTTGTCAGCCCAATTTGACCTGTTTATCCAGTGGTTGCGCGACATCAACTGGTTATACTTTTCCCTATATTTACTGGAGAAGACGAATGAGCGAAGCCTCGCACAGCAACATCCACAACCCACCACTAATGCCACAACTCTTGATCGATGGACTCAATCGATACGAAGACGAACCCTGCCTGTTTCTCGGCGACAAAGTCGCGAGTTACGCCGATGTTCGCAAGAGCACCAGTCAGCTGGTACAGGCATTGCAGTCAAAAGGTTTGGGTATCGGCAGCAAGATCGCAGTGATCTCCGCCAATCGCCCGGAGGTACTTTCCAATATCGCGGCCATGCAAATTGCCGGTTGCATCGGCTCACCGCTGCACCCACTGGGCTCCCTTGACGATCATGCCTATGTGATTGAGCACGCCGAGATCGACGCGCTGATTTTTGATGCCAGCGTCTTCGCACCGCGTGCGGCAGAACTGAAAGAACGCTTTCCGCAATTAATGTTGATGGGCTTTGGCCCCAACGACGTCGGCGACGACTACCTGGCGCTAGCGCAGAGCTTCGAGCCGCAGCCCTTGGTCGCACCGGATGTGCAACCGGCTGACGTATCCGCGATCACATACACCGGCGGCACCACCGGCAAGCCCAAAGGCGTATTGAGTACTTACCGCGGCACAGCTTACATGACGATGATCCAGATGGCGGAATGGGAGTTTCCCGAAGAGTTACGCGTGTTGATCGCCACCCCTTTGTCTCACGCCGCCGCCGCTTTCTTCATTCCGGTGCTGCAAAAAGGCGGTGCATTCTATGTGATGCAGGGATTCAGTCCCGATGAGTTTTTCGACATGGTCGAACAGCACCGCATTACTGCCACCATGCTGGTCCCGGTCATGCTCTACTTCCTGCTTGATTCCGAACGCGGCAACAGCGCGGACATGTCGAGCATGGAAACAATCTTCTATGGCGCATCGCCAATGAGTCCTGCGCGCTTGCAAGAGGGAATCGAGCGCTGGGGTAAGATCTTCTACCAATTCTTCGGCCAATCGGAAGCGCCCATGGTGCTGTCGAATATGCGCAAGGCGGAACACGATCTCAACAAGCCCGAGCGGCTCAGCTCCTGCGGTCGCCCTGCTCCCTGGGTGACCATGGCACTACTGGACGATGAGCTCAACGAGGTACCGCGCGGTGAGCCCGGCGAGATCTGTGTTCGCGCACCCCTGGTAATGCAGGGCTATAAGGACATGCCCGAACAAACTGCCGAGGCCATGGCGGGCGGTTGGCTACACACCGGCGACGTGGGCCGACTCGACGACGAAGGCTTTCTGTATATCGTCGATCGCAAGAAGGACATGATCGTCAGCGGCGGATTCAACGTGTTCCCCAAGGAAGTGGAAGATGTCATTTCTGCCCATGAGGACGTGGCGCAGGTCGCAGTAATCGGTGTGCCCGATGAGCGCTGGGGCGAGGCGGTCAAGGCCGTGGTGGTCGTCAAACCGGGCGTTGAGGCATCCGATACATTGAGCGATACGCTAATGAACCTGGTGAAAGACGCCAAGGGATCAGTTCAAGCGCCAAAGAGTGTGGATTACGTCGAGGCGATACCCGTAACCGCGGTGGGCAAGCCCGACAAGAAGGTGCTCAAGGCACAGTACAGGGGCGACAGCGATCGCGGCGTGGGCTAACGCCGCGCGATGATGTCGGCAATGCGATCGATCTCGGTTAACTCTGCCGTGATCGGTGACAGCATTGCCTCTTCACAACCCGCTGACTCCAGGTTATCCAGCGCCTCTATAACGGCATCGGTATTACTGCGGTTCACGGTTCCGGCCATCCACTTGGCGATATCTTCGCCGGCGATCAGCAGGTAGTTGTAGACATAGTCGTACAGCTTCTGCTGCCCGTCCTCCGCCAGGGTAAACCAGAACCCGCCCATCTTATAAGGCGTGCTGTCACGCCCTGCTTCACTCCAGGCTGCACCCGCCATGCCCAGCGTGTTGGCAATTTCTTCCTGTTCGCCATTATCCGACCAGGCAAAGATACCATCGGCCCATTGCGCACTGCGGGCAATGCCCTTGGGACCCATGGCACCGGTATAAATGCGCGGCCCGCCCGCCTGCGCCGGCACCGGTCCTACCGGATCCACCCCCTCAAAGGGAGGCTGTTGCGACCAGATACTGCGCATGGTGGCGACCTGCTCATCCATGCGTGCGTGACGCCCGCGATACTCGGCACCCACCGCCTTATAATCCAGTTCCCTGCCACCGTAGCCGACAGTGACCGTGAGGCGCCCGTTAGACATCACATCCAGTGTGGCGATCTCCTTGGCAGCACGCACAGCATTGTGCATAGGCAGCACGTAGAGCGTCGTATTGATTTCGATACGCTCGGTGACGGCGGCAGCCGCCGACAACAACACACGCATGTCATAGGTGGGACCGAGTATCCGTTCACCGCAAGAAATGGAGTGAAACGGGCCCTGGTCGATATGGCGAAACCAGGTCAGGTAATCTTCGCGGGTTAATCCCGCCTTCATGTAAGGTAAGCAGAGTCCGATTTTCATAGCGTCAGGCAGATCTTGCCAAAGTGTCCATTCGATTCCTGGAGACGGAAGGCATCTGCGATCTCCGCAAGATCAAAGCGATGACTGATTTCCGGCTGTATATTATTGAGCTCAATCGCCGCCACCATATCAAGCTGGTGCTGACGACTGCCCACGGTAATACCGTGGATCACAGCGTTCTTTTGAAACAACTCTGCCGTCGGCACATCGCCGCCAATGCCGGTCAAAACACCGATCATCGAGATGTGACCGCCAAAGGCAATACCGCGAATGGATTGGGGAACGGTGCCCGATCCGCCCACCTCAACAATAACGTCGGCGCCTGCTCCGCCGGTGAGCTCAACCACTTTCTGACCCCACTCCGGGGTGCTCTTGTAGTTGATCAACTCATCGGCACCCAGCGCTTTGACCCGCTCCAGTTTTTCATCCGTGGAAGACGTGGCGATGACTTTACAACCGGCGGCCTTGGCAAACTGTAGCGCGAAGATCGACACGCCCCCCGTACCCTGAACCACCACGGTATCGCCCGGCTTCACTTGAGCTTCTACCATCAGTGCACGCCAGGCAGTGAGCGCCGCACAGGGCAGCGTCGCCGCCTGGTCGAAGTCGTAGTTAGCCGGCATCGGCGTAAAATCACTGGCGGGCCGGGTCACGGTTTCGGCGGCGAATCCCTCGGCCATATCTCCGGGCACGCCTAGTATTCGTTCGAATTGGGGGCCGCCGTCTATCCAGAGTGGGAAAAACAGGCTCATCACTTTATCGCCCACGGCGTAGTCGGTCACGCCCTCGCCGACTGCCTCTACCACACCGGCACCGTCAGACATCGGTATGCGCCCGTCATCGACGGGCAACAAGCCAATGGCAACGGCGTAGTCGTGGAAGTTGAGCGAGCTGGCGTGAATGCGCACACGCACTTCACCGGGGCCGGGGTCGACCGCATCTACCTCCGCCAACTTGAGATTATCCAGTCCGCCAGGGGCAGCCAGCTTGATCGCGCGCATCTGTTTCTCCTATTTAAACTCGTAGCGTACAGGCAGTGACTTCAGGCCGCCGACAAAGTTGGCGTGTATCCATTTCGGGTCACCGGCATACTCGATACGCTTGAGACGCGGCAGCAGTTCACGGAAGAAGCGATCCACCTCGAGCACCGCAAGATGCATACCCAGACACATATGCGCTCCGTAGCCAAAGGCCAGGTGCTTCTTGGGATCACGCGTAATATCCAGCTCATTAGGGTTGGCGTACGCTTCAGGATCACGATTGGCGGCCGGGAACCACAGCGCCAGGTTGTCGCCCGCTGCGATCTGCTTGCCGTGCAATTCGAAATCAGAGGTGGCCGTGCGTACCATGTGTCGCACCGGTGACACCCAGCGCATCAGCTCTTTGGCAGCACCGTCATCGAGTTCCGGGTTATCCCGCCACAGTGCCATCTGCTCCGGGTGGTCCAGCAATGCCTTCATACCCACCCCGATAGTCGACGCCGTCGTGTCGTGGCCCGCACTGGCCGCAATAATGAAGTAGCTCAGCTGATCGAGCTCATTCATCGGCTCACCGTCTACCTCGCCATTGGCCAGCACCGTGGCCAGGTCGTCGGTGGGGTTTTGCTTGCGGTCGGCGATCACGTCCTTAAAGTAGGCGCCAAAATCTGTGAGGGTGCCCAGGTTTTCGTTCGCCGCCTGCTCCGGGTCCCGCTGAAGGTCCGGGTCTTCGGGGCCGAAAATTTCCTGGGTCAGCTTAAGCATGGTGGCTTCGGATTCGCGCGGCAGTCCGAGAATCGACATGATCACACGCAGCGGGTACAGCAGCGAAATATCCTTAATGAAATCGCACTCGCCGCCCATGTCATGCATCTTGTCAACGTATTCCTTGCACAGCGATTTGATCTCCTCGTCCAGCTTGGCGACGGAACGCGGCAGAAACCAGTCGCGAGTGACACGGCGCAGCTTCAGATGCTTCGGTTCGTCCATGTGGATCAGAGTTTCGAGACCGTTCTTGTTACCGAACTGGGCCTCCAGCATATTTTCGGCCTCGATTGGCATCAGCACAGTACGCGGTGCGCTCAGGAACTCGGCATTGCTGCTGCCGATAGTCTTAATGTCGTCGTAGCGGGTCAGATTCCAGAAAGGACGAAATTCCGGATGCTCGACGCGGCTGACCGGGTCGTGCTCGCGCAGATAATCGAACAGGCCGTACATCGAGTCTTCATGGCCCATCAGTTTCGCGTTGAGCACATCCTCGGGCTGATAGGGGGGTTGCTGCTCTGCTGTATTACCGCTCATTCTGTTAATGCCTCCAGCAGTGATTCCATTTCCTGTTCGCGCATGAGATGTGGCACGGGATAGCCGTCTCCCTCCGCAATCGCGCGATCCATAAGGGCGCGGTAATCCTCGCGCTTAAGGCCGCTGGCTTTCTCGCCAATACCCACGGCCTGATTCATCTCACGGATCGCCGCCACGAACTCTTCGGCGCTGTTACGGCCAATCATCTGCGCCAGTTCCGTAAGGCGACCGCGTGCATCTTCCAGGGAATAATCCAGCACATGAGGCATCACCATCGCATTCGCGAGGCCGTGAGGAATGCCATAAAACGCGCCGAGTTGGTGGGCAATCGCATGCACGTTACCGACATTCACCTGGTTAATAGCCTGCCCCGCCATATAAGCGGCCTGTGCCATCGCATCGCGCGCCTCTATATTGCTGCCATCGTTGCAGGCAGTGGGCAGATACTTAAAGATCAGTTTTACCGCCGCTTCTGCCTTTTGCATGCAGTCGCCGCGATCCCACACACCGATATAGGCCTCAACGGCATGGGTGAGCGCATCCATGCCAGTCGCCGCTGTGATATGCGGTGGTAAACCGGTCAGCAGCGCCGGGTCCAGACTGGACGCCCGAGGCAGCATCGTGCCACCCGAGATAATGCCTTTCTCATGGGTCTCGTTATCCGAGATCACGGCACCCATGGTGGCCTCGGAGCCGGTGCCGGAGGTGGTGGGAATTGCATAGAAAGGCGGCAGTGGATCTGTCACCTTGCCGAAGCCGACATAGTCGGCCGGATCACCTTCGTGAGTGAGTGCCAGGCCCATGACCTTGGCCGCGTCGATGGACGACCCACCGCCAATCGCCAGAATGCCGTCGCAGCCTTCGCGCTCGTACACTGCCTTGCCTTCGGCCACGATTTGATAGGTAGGGTCCGGGAGCACACCATCGTAGACAACGGTTGCGACGCCCGCTTCGCCAAGACCTGCCATGGCCTGGCCGGCAATACCCAACTCCACCAGCGGCTTATCGGTCACCACCAGAACCTTTTTTAAACCATCGCGTGCTATCTGGGTACACAGTTGGCGACTGCTGCCTTCGCCTGCGAACAGCATGTAAGATGGTCCGCCAGTGAACTTCATCATGAACCCGGCAAATGATATCCAGGCATTGTGTTTCAGGGTGCGTAAAAACATCGGTCCTCCAGGCGCTTTTCCAGGCACTCAAATTATGTGGCAGCTATTATGTCGCCATGTGGAAGACGATCTCATCTAAAAAACTTAGTCAATTGTGGCCAAGCGTTTTTCTGATTGCGCTGTGCCCATTTGGGCATGCCGCTGACGCCCACTGGGCCTATTACGGCGGTGAACCCGGCAACAGCCAGTACTCGCCGCTCACGCACATCAATCGCAACAATGTGCGCGCACTCAAACCCGCATGGGTCTACCGCAGCGCTCGCGGTGCGGAGTTGTTCCCCACTTCGGAGTTGCAGCTTAATCCCCTAGTCGTCGGCAATGTGTTGTTCGGCCGTAATCCACAGCACGAGGTGTTTGCGGTCCGCGCCGATACCGGTGAGGAGCTGTGGACTTACAACCCTTTCTCCCAAGAGGAGGGTCTGTTGGGCAGCTATATGCGTGGATTAAGTTACTGGAGCAAAGGCGAAGATCAGCGCTTGTTCTTTACCGCCTCCCACTCCCTCTACGCCCTGAATGCAAGCACCGGCAAACCCATAGAGGACTTTGCCGACAATGGCGTGCTGGCTTTGCGTCAGCATCTAGGCCGCGACCCTGAACGCATTTCAGTTTATGCCCCGTCGCCGGGCGCGGTATTTGAAGACCTGATTATTATGGGCAGCGCTGTGACCGAGGGCGAAGGGGCCGCGCCGGGCGACATACGCGCCTACGATGTTCGCAGCGGCAAGTTAGTCTGGCGCTTTCGCACTATCCCGCACCCCGGAGAGTTCGGCTATGACAGCTGGCCGAAGGACGCCTGGAAGACTGCCGGCGGCGCCAATGCCTGGGCCGGACTCTGCGTCGATGTAGAGCGCGGTCTGGTTTTTGTGCCCACCGGATCACCCACACCCGATTTCGACGGGTCGGCGCGCAAGGGCGACAATTTATTCGGTAACTCCCTGCTTGCACTGGATGCGCGCACTGGTAAACGGGTGTGGCATTTTCAGGCGGTGAAGCACGACATCTGGGATCGCGACCTCAGCTCTGCGCCAACGCTCGTTACCGTGATGCGCAATGGCAAAGAAATACCGGCTGTCGCCCAGGCATCCAAGCAAGGCGTGCTGTACCTGCTGCACCGGGAGACGGGTGAGCCGATTTTTCCGATCGAGAACGTGAAAGTTCCCGCCTCAGATGTGCCAGGAGAGCACGCGGCCAGCACCCAGCCCAAGGTCACGCTGCCGGAGCCTTTCACCCGCCAGGCATTCACCCGCGACGACATCACCGACATTAACGCGAAGGCGCAGGCGCATGTCACAGCGTTGTACGAAGAATCCCTACCTTTCGCCTACATGCGACCCGTCGGTCTTGAACCCACCATTTTGTTCCCCGGTTTTTACGGCGGAGCCAACTGGGGCGGCGGTGCATTCGACCCCCGCTCACGCGTCTACTTTATTAACGCGACCGAGACCCCGCACCGGGTCAGCATTAGTCCGGTAGAAGCCCCCGCAGGCGGCAAACCCGGCTTCGGTCAGTTCGTCTACCGCAAACACTGCGCCGGCTGCCATGGCGTCGACTTCAGCGGCTTCTATCCCTATGCGCCTCCGCTAAAAGGCATCGCAGATCGCACCCCCATGGGCGATGCCATGAACGTCGTCGTGCGCGGCAAGGGACGCATGATGCCCTTCGCCAACCTGCCTGCCCACGAAAGACAGGCCGTGCTGGAGTACATTTACCGCGCCGATCGCGGGGAGATTGAAACGACAGGCGGTGGAGGCGAAACCGAAACGGTTTATATGTTTAACGGCTACACCGACTTTCTCGATGACCGCGGCTACCCTGCTAACAAGCCGCCCTGGGGCACACTCAACGCCATCGACCTGGACAGTGGCAAGCGTCGCTGGCAGGTACCGCTGGGCGAATACCCGGAACTCACCGCCGAGGGCGTGGCCATTACCGGCACGCGAAATTTCGGCGGCCCGATCGCGACCGCGGGCGGCCTGGTCTTTATAGCGGCCAGCAGCGACGAGAAGCTGCGAGCGTTCGACACCGAAAGCGGCGAGATTTTGTGGGAGCACAAGCTGCCCGCGGCGGGCTACTCGACACCGGCGACCTACAGCGTTAATGGCCGCCAGTATGTGGTCGTCGTCTGTAGCGGCGGCAAACTCGGCACCGCCCCCGGCGATTACTACGTGGCATTCAGCCTGTAGCTACGCTTGTAAAAGGGTACTGCAAACCTGCATAGAGTGTTTCGGCCGCTTCCTCAATAGGCATGGCCTTAATCACATCGCTGAACTGCTCAGTGCCCACCGGGCAATGTACGCCCATTTCGCGCAGTACGCTGATCAGCCGCGGCCAATCGATCACCCCCTCCCCCGGCAGCAAGCGCCCACCCAGCGTTTCGGCGAACATGTCGTCCCCGGCGTGTTCGGCCACATCGCTGGCTTGAATGAAGAAGATTTTCTCGCCGGGAATTTGTTGTAGCGCTGCGTAATCCATTCCACTGCGCACAAAGTGCCAGGTATCGAGCACATAACCCAGATTCGGTGCATCTACAGCCTCGACAAACTCGCGAACAAGTGTCGGATTTGGTAGCGCAGACCAGGGCAGAAACTCGAGCCCAATGCGAACGTCAGACAGCGCGGCACACTCTTGTCGTAGTGCCTGTATCGCCCAGTCTCCATCGGGAATGACATCATCCATACACCCCGCCATGATCAGCTCCGGCTCGAACACATCGATGGCAGCACGCATTACATCCACTTCCTGCTCGACGTTCGGTGCATCGCCGCGGGGCCAGGCGTGCAGCAGTTCTATCGAAGTCGCACGCATGCCGTGGTGGTCGAGACAGTCTCGCACCGCCTGCAGACTGCCCAATTCCGCACGTGCCTCATCGATAGTCATTAGCCATAGCGACAACTCATCAAAGCCGGCCCGGGCAGCAGCAGCAATCGAAGCCTCAAAACCCTGCCCATCAGGCAAGGTGGCATAACAGAGCATACGGGTGCGAGTGAAACTGCTGAGATCTTTAGTTAGCATCTAATGAACATAAGCGAGAAAGATCCACTATGCCAATGCATCCCTATGAATTCCTACAAAGCTACGGCCCCACGGCGCTGGTCACCGGCGCCTCTTCCGGCATCGGCGAAGCCTTCGCCGTCCTGCTCGCCCGCAATGGATTTGACCTTGTCATCTCCGCGCGTAGGGCAGAACGACTGGAGCAGCTCGCGGCCAGATTGCGCGACCACGAGGGTGTCAGTGTCGTCGTCTGCGAGGCCGACCTGTCCCAGGGCGACGCCGTCGACAAACTGGAGGCCGCCTGTGAGGGCCTGGATATCGGCCTGCTAGTCAGCAATGCGGGCTTCGGCATGAAAGGGCCTCACCGTGACAATGATCCCGCCACCATGCATCGCATGGTGCGGGTGAACTGCATGCTACCAATGATGCTCACGCATCGGTTTATTCCAGGACTGCTGCACCGGGAGAAAGCGGGCATAATCATCACCAGTTCCGTCGAATCGCTGATGGGCTTTCCCAATTCCGCGCCCTACGCCGCTTCCAAGGCCTTCGCAACCAGCCTTGCAGAAGGTCTTTGGGGAGAGCTACATCCCCAGGGTGTCGATGTCTTAGCCCTGTGCCCCGGCAGCACCGACACAGAAACGCACGCGATTCAGGGCATCGACCGAGAAAAACTTGGCGACATGATGTCGGCCGAAGAGGTCGCGCGAGAAGCCATGGACCACATACAGGACGGACCCGTTTACATTAGCGGTGATCAGAACCGGGAGATGTTCGAGGGCGTTCTCGCTATGCCGCGCCGGGACGCGCTATTAATGATGGCTGAAAGTATGAAGGCCGTTTTGAAGTAAAAAGCGTCGTTATCGAAAAACGATGCACTCAGGGCTGGGCGGCCAACGGCTCAATAATCAGGTAGCTGACCGTTGTATCGCCGATATTCAACACCTCATGCCAGGGTGTACCGCCGCTCGAAAAACTGCTGCCTGTTTTGAGCTCCGCTATCCGCGTACCACCGGCATCAGTGAGCCGCATGGTGCCGCCTGATAGTGCGTATCCAAAATGGGGGGCATGGAAATGCCGTTCGTGTCCCACCCCCGGCGGAAAGGTGCAGCGCAGTACCCGCTGCCATTCGTCCTGGTGCAGCAACTCACAAACAGGTTTTCCCTGCCAACCCGCGGCAAGCGGATCGGGCAAGGTGTCGGCAGCTTGTTCCGCCGCTGCCGGCAGAGTGATGGATAACGCTAGTGCGAGAAATAGTCTATTCAGACAAGGCATGGTGAGCCGCGATATAGGCAAAGGTCATAGCAGAGCCAATGGTAGCACCTGCACCGGGATAGGTGTCACCCATCGCAGCGGCGCTGGTATTGCCTGCCGCATACAGTCCCGGGATCACCTCTCCCGCCTCATTCAGAACGCGCGCGTGCTCGTCGCATTGCAGCCCACCCTTGGTATCCAGGTCACCGGCTTCACAGCGCAGCGCATAGAAAGGGCCTGCTTCCAGTGGCGCCAAACTCGGGTTGGGCTGATTGGTTTTATCGGCGTAGTACTTGTCGTGCTCTGACTGACCGCGCCCGAATTCCGGGTCTTCCCCCTTGCGCGCATGAGTGTTGAAGGACTCAACGGTACGCTGCAGCTGCTCGCCGTCTATACCGAGCTTTTCTGCGAGCTCCGCCAAAGTATCGGCGCGGGTCAGCAGGCCCGTATCGAATATAGCCTTTTCGAGCATCATGTCTTTTTCCAGCTTACCCGGCCGAATATGCCCTACCGGGTACTTGCTGCGATAGACAGAATCAAACACCAGATAAGCGGGGATGGCCCCCTCACCACGCGCTTCGCTGCCGTACTGCTCCTTCACGACGTCTTCATAGGGCTGCGCCTCATTGGTGAAGCGTTTGCCGAGCTTATTCACCATGATAGACCCCGGGTACGCCTTACCCGCGATCAATGCCAGGGTGCGACCATCCGGCAGTTGGTAGGTGGGAGACCACCACGCGCTGCCCATAAAATCCAGTGCAGCGCCCGCTTCAAGACCCATACGAATGCCGTCGCCGGTAGCGCCCGGTGAAGCACCGGTCCACTGATCCGACACGGGACCCTGCTGGTACTGTTGGCGCATGGCGACATTGCGGGAAAAACCGCCGGTGGCCACCAACACCCCTTTGCGGGCTTTGACGGTAACGGGTTTTCCATCCTTGTGAATCACCGCGCCGCAAACGCGCCCGTTTTCAACGACGAGCTCACGCATGGGCGCATCGAGCCAGAGAGGAATATCTCGATCCATCAATGAACGGCGCAAACGAGCCACTGCCGCCGGCCCCAGAGTTACCCGCAAGTCTTTCTTGCCGCGCAAGCGCGCTGGAATATCCAGCCAATAGCGCAGCAAGAGTTTGAGGCCCAGCAGGTAAGCGCCGAAATCCATCTCCGCCATGCGCTTACCTTCGACCACCGTCACGTTAAACGGCATTAGCCCATAATGATCGTCACGTATCAGTGCCGACTCTTTGCCGAGCTTGCGCAGATCGAAGGCGGCCGGGTCCATTGAGCGACCACCCGACTTGTAGCCATCCACCGTCTCGTAATAGTCCATGTACTCGGGCAACGGTGTGTAGTGCACATGGCTGTTCTGCATCATGTACTCGAGCATCTCTGGGGCACGTTCAGCGTAGGCACGTATGCGAGCGTCTTTGACGCTGTCGCCAATGAGTCCGCTGATATAGCGATAACCTTCTTCGGGGCTGTCGTCTATGCCCATCGCCGCCTGGCGATGATTACCGGGAATCCAGGCAACACCACCTGATTTTGTGGTGGTACCACCGTAGCGAGATTCCTTCTCCACCACGAGCACACTACCACCGAGGTCGTGCGCCATGACCGCACCCGTCATGCCCGCGGCACCGCTTCCTGCAACTATCCAATCGTACTCCATGGGTTGACCATAGCTGCTGCTGGCGAGGAGTGACAAGCCATCGCCCTACCCTCCGTCTACTCGGTATGAATAGTTAACTTTATTGACCGCCCAGGTCACTGCCCATCACGCAGAAAGCGTCTAGTATTAACGATGACATTGCTAAAAAAGGCGATATCCACATGGAACAACTGTCATCGATCGATACGACGTTTATCAACAACGAGTCTCCGGACACACCGATGCATATTTCGTCGATTTCTGTCTACGACCCATCGACGGCGCCGGAAGGCAAGGTGCGCTTTAAAGAGATCATCGAGCGCTACGAAGACGCGATCTACGAGACACCGATGTTACGTCGCCGGCTGGTCGAAGTTCCCGGCAACATCGATTTCCCCTACTGGATTGAAGATCCCAGCTTTGATATCGAATTTCATGTGCGTCATATCGCCCTGCCCCAGCCCGGCGACTGGCGGCAATTCTATATTCAGATTGCTCGGCTGCACTCGCGTGGCATCGACATGCAAAGACCACTGTGGGAGGTCTACGTGATCGAAGGCCTCAATAATCTCGAGGGCATCCCGGCGGGCAGTTTTGCAGTCATGCAGAAGTTGCACCACGCCGCGGTGGATGGCGACGCGGTACAGCGCATTTTTATGGCGCTGCATGACTTTGAGCCCAAAGTTCGCAAGCTGCGCAATGAAAGACCTACTTTAATACGCGAGACCGCACCAGGTAGAACCCCGCTCATGTTCAAATCCTGGCAGACGGCAGTTGGACGGCCGGTAAAACTGAGCAAGGCGCTGGTGCGCGCGTTCCAGGGCATGCGCAAAGTGGAGGACGCGCGCAAAGAGGGCGACATTGGCGCCGAGGAGTCTCCGCCCCGCACTCGCTTCAATGGCGATATCTCGCCCCATCGCATTGTCACTGCAGTGCGCTTCGACTTTGAGGAGTTTAAGTCGCTGCGTCATGCTGTGAAGGGAGCGACCATCAACGATCTCGCGATTAGTATCCTCGGCGGCGCGTTAAACCGATACCTGGCCAGCAAAGACGAACCCACCGATGAAGCACTGATTGCTCAGGTGCCGGTGAATATCCGCGCTGAACAAGAGAAGGACGAAGAAGGCAATCGCATCGCTGCCATCAACGTTTCCTCCTGCTCGGATATAGAGGATCCGATCGCTCGGCTACAAGCCATCCATGACTCAACCCAGTCCGGCAAGAAGCGACTGCAGGTCATGGGTATTAATTTGATGGAAGATGTGGCGGACGCCATGGGGCCGCAACTCGCCCAGGCACTCTATTCCCTGATGACCAGCGCACCGAAGGTGCAGGCACTGGCCAATCTCATGCCCAGCGGCCCCAACTTCGCCTTTAGCAATATGCCGGGACCGCCGGTACCCGTTTACCTTGGCGGTGCGCAATTGATCTGGGGCATAGGACTTGGGCCGGTAATGCCCGACATGGGCCTTTTTATTACCGGCACATCATCACTGGGCAAATTCGTGTTTGGTATCACCGCCTGTCGCGACATGATGCCCGACCCCGAGTTCTTCCAGCAGTGCATTCGCGACTCCTACGACGAAAGCCGCCAGGCACTGGCGCCTTTGGCCAAGAAGAACGCGCCGAAACGGAAGCCTAAGGCCAAGGCTAAGAGTAAGGCCAAAGCCAAGCGCAAGGCGCCAGCCAAGAAAAAGTAGCTAGCCTTGCGGCCGCACCCAGAGGTCGCGCGGGCCGCGAAGCACACCCTGAATAATTTCCGGTGGGCGCTGCGGCGAGAGCTGCATGGCGGGGAATCGCTGCAGCAACTGTTCTAATGCGACCTCGAGCTCGCGTCGCGCGAGGTGGGACCCCAAACAGAAATGAACGCCGTGACCGAAGGCCAGGTTCTTGTTGTCGCGCGCCGGATCAAAGCGATACGGATCCGCGAACACCGAGGCGTCGTTATTGGCGGCGGTGATACCAAACAACACCCACTCGCCCTGCTTCAGATTCACGCCTCCCAATTCTGTATCTGCGCTGCACATTCTTGGCAAAAGCGCCGTGGGCGGATGGCGGCGCAAACCTTCCTGTACCACGGCCTCAATATCGGCGGCGCCCTCGACTATCGACTGAGACAGTGCAGGATCGGCCAACACCGTGGCCAGCAGGCTACCCAGGTTTTTGTAGGTGGTGTCAGAACCGGCGGGAAATAACAGGCGGCAGAAGGCGAGAATTTCTTCATTGCTGAGCGTGTCTCCCTCTAACTCCGCGGTGACCATCAGACTGATGATGTCGTCCCCAGGTGCTTTGCGACGCTGCTCGATGAGCGGAATCATGTACTCATCAAATTCGCGCTTTGCTCGCAGCGCGCCTTGTGGATCCCAGGGGAAATCGATGATCTTAATCGCCCACTGCAGAAACTTGCTATCGTCATGCACGGGAATGCCCAGCATGCGGGTGATATTCTTGAACGGATAGGGTTGGGTATACGCCTGTACAAGATCCACTTCCGCCTGTGTCTCAATGGCATCGAGCAATAAGTTAGCCTGTGGCTCCAGCAGAGACTCCACCAATGCGCGCACCTGCTTGGGAAAGAACGCGCGCGAGACCAGGGCCCGATTCACTCGGTGCTCTTCACCCGCCATGGTTTGCATGGTTCTACCCATAGAGGGCTCGGAATGAATCTTATAGGCCGCCTGGGAGGCGAAGTGCTCCTCATCGGAAAAGGCTTCACGCAGTTCTTCATAGCCGGTGATCAGCCACACGGGCTCACCGATGTAACGCACTTTCACCACCGGCCCGGCCGCGCGAGTGCTATCGATTAACTCGTGCAGATTCGGAACTTCGTCCAGCCCAAAGTCGACAGACGGGCAATGCAGTTCATGGGCACTCATGCCATGAGTCTAGCTTAATCGGCACCCAGTATGAGCGCCCCGGTCGGCACACCAACACCACTGCTCACCAACACGTGATCGACGTTCTTGGCAGGCTGCCCCGTGGAGGTACCGCGAATCAAGCGAGTTCCCTCAGCGATATTGTTCATGCCGTGGATATAGGCCTCGGACAACAATCCGCCGTGTGTGTTGTTCGGCAGGCGACCATCAATATCGAGGCCTCCGTCTCGAACGAGGTCCTTGCCTTCGCCGACATCGCAGAAACCGAAGCTCTCGAGCTGCATAATGATTTTTGAGCTGAACGCGTCATACAGACAGGCCGCGTCGATATCTTCGGGACCGAGTTCCGCCATGGCATAAACACGTTCGGCCGCCAGTTCCATTTCCGGGAGCGAAATGAGCTCGCTGCGATAATAGCTGGTCATCTGCTCCTGGCCCTGGGTGGAGGCCTGGGTAACACCGCGGACAATTGCCGGCTTTTGCTTGAGATCTCTCGCCCGCTCGGCACTGGTGATTAAGATGGCGCAGCCACCATCCGTCTCTTGGCAGAAGTCATACAGACACAGCGGATCAGCGATCATCTTCGCGCCCATATACTCTTCCATGCTCAGCGGTTTGCCGTAGCCGTAGGCACGGGGATTACTCAAGGCATAGTTGCGCTGCGAAATGGCAACCCGGCCCAGGTCTTCGCGAGTCACACCATAGGTGTGCATGTATTTATTGGCGATCATTGCAATCCAGGAACCGGGAATGAGCATGCCGTAGGGCATGTACCAGGACCAATGGATCAGGTCACTGGAAGTGATGTCGCCAGATACCCCCTGCCCCATTCGCTGCCCCGAGCGCCCGTTCATTGCGCGCCAACACACAACGGTATTGGCTTGCCCCGTCGCAACCGCCATCACCGCCTGCAATATGGTGCCTACCGCGGCGCCGCCGCCATAATTAATACGGCTGAAGAAAGTGAGATCGCTCGCACCGACTGCGCGCGCCACCTCGATCTCATCGGTGGAATCCAGTGTATAGCTGACAAGCCCATCGATTTCCGACGGCGAGATGCCAGCATCATCGCAGGCTTTCTTGATGCACTCAGCGGCCAGAGCCAGTTCCGACACGCCGGAGTTCTTGGAAAACTCGGTCATGCCAATGCCAGCGATCGCTGTCTGATCCTTTAAGGAGTACGTCATGATTCACCTCCTGCGGGACGAAACACCGGCAGCGTGAATCCATCCGAATCCTTGTGGTATTGCACCTCAACCGCCATGCCAAAGCTGACATCGTCCGTTTCGCAGCCGACCAATTGGGAGGTCACTCGGGTGCCCTCTTCCAGATCAACCAGAATAATAATCAGCGGATATTCGTAGCCGGGGAACTCGGGATAACGCACTACCGTAAAACTGCAGACCGTACCCCTACCGGTCGACTCAATAGCCTCCCATTCGGTTGAGTGACAGTCGCCACACATCGGCCGGGGCGGGTGGCGCAGCGCTCCACAGCCCTTGCACTTCTGAATGCCCAACTGACCGGCTTCCGCCATTTCCCACCACCAGGCATTGTCATGCCCCATCGGAGGCTTAATACGTGAGGCATCCATAGTTACACTTCCAGGGCGCGAAAGCCGATGCTGTCGTCCGATGCTAACAAGCGGCCCAGTTTCTCTAACTGAGAGCCCGCACTGCCCAGGGAGTAGGCGATCTGCTTGGCCATTAGGTAGAAGCGATGAATCGGGTACTCAACGTCGGCTCCGATACCGCCGTGCAAGTGCTGCGCAGTACACACAACACGATGCGCCGCCTCGCAGGCCCACCACTTGGCGGCACGCACCTCGGCCCTGGCATCCAGGCCCTCACTCAAGCGCCACAGTGCAAGCCAATAGGTCGAGCGGATGGCTTCCACATCGATATAGCTATCGGCCATGCGCATGGCCAGCGCCTGAAAGCTGCCAAGCGGTACGCCAAACTGTTCTCTCTCTCCAAGGTAAGCCGCAGTACGCTTCATGGCTTCCTCGGTCACCCCCACCTGTAGGGCACAATGGGCAACGTTCGCATACTCTTCGATCCAACCGACGACCTCACCGCCTTTTCCGACCTCACCCAGCACCGCCTCGGAGGAGACAGCGACCGAATCCAGGCTAAGGTTGGCGGCGCGTTCGCCGGACAAGCCAACAGGGATGGCGCTCAGCGAAACACCGTCGAGCGAGGTATCCACCACGAAAGCCGTTTTGTTGCCGTCGGCATCAACCGCAGGGACGATAATCGCATTAGCCACCGCACCATCTGCCACCATCTGACGCTCGCCCGTGAGAACCCAGTTGTCGCCCTCTTGAACAGCACTCACTGGCTTACGCAAGGCAGCATTCATATTGGCTTCGGCAATGGCGGCACTCAGCTTGGCCTCACCGCTGGCCATTGCCGACAACAAGGTTTGCTTCATCGCATCGGAACCGAATTGAGCAATCGGCAAACCGCCAAGAACCAGGCTCGCAAACAACGGCACCGGTGCCACCCTGCGGCCCTGCTCCTCCAGCACCAGGCAGAGCTCGGTGAACCCGAGTCCCGTGCCGCCGAATTCTTCAGGTACGGCAATACCCAGCAAGCCCTGCTCGGCGAGAGTACTCCAAAGCTCGTCATCATAGGTGGCATCCTGGCGCGAAAAGCTCAGCAGAAATTCGTCCGTCGCCCGGTCCGTGAAGATCTGGTATGCCAGCTCTCGAATAGCGTTTTGATCGTCGGTGAAGCTAAATTCCATGATTGTTTTCTCTACTGTCTAATCTCAATTAGGTCCGATCCGCGCGGGCCATGCCCGCCAGATTTTGGGTGTATTCCAGTTTGTGCTGCGGGGGATGTTCAAGAAACAGCGCCCGGTAGAACATGGTCGAAATGAGTTCGGTCATCTGCGCGACGGACAAGCCCGCCGCACCCAGTGTTTTGCTTTTGTTAATGAAGCATTCGCGTAGCAGCCCTTCGCCGATGCCGGCCAAGGCATAAACGGTCTGTAGGGCCTGGTGCTGCTGAAACTCAACCGTCGGGAACATCTTGGGCATCAATTGCACCAGCCACATCAGTTGCTCGCGGTAGCTGTCCCTTAAGGTACGAGAAAAGTCGGAGTCTTCATCTGCCATCTGCAACAAACAACGCATGACCCCGGGTCGCTTGGCGTAACTGTTCACGACCAAGAGGTTGTGTGCATAGATGCGCCCATACCAATCGCCCCGCTCCACGTCTTTCTCGATGCCCGCCAGGTCGGCAGCCGGGTTGGTGAAATCGGTGAGCACTTCCAGGGTGAGCGACTTCAAGTCCTTGAAGTAGTGATAGAACAGCCCCTGGGCCACCCCAGCTTCCCGGGTGACATCGGCGATCCGCATCTTGTGATAGCCCTCACGCTCCAGCACCACTAAGGCAGCAGCCTTGAGCTTCGCCCGCGCACGCGCACCACGAGCGCTGCGCGTCTGACTTTCATCAAACTCGCTTACGCTCTCCGCCTGCGGATTGGCAGTGCTCTTACTCATGGGATGGAAAAATAGTTGAATTTGAATTCAAAATCAATATTATTGTGACTGCAATTACGGGAGAACACACATGTTTGTCGACTACACCGACCGGCAAAAAGCCCTGAGAAAGGAATTCAGGGATTACTTCAGCCAGCTGATCAAGCCCGAGTACCGCGAAGAACTGCGCGACGCAGAAGGCGGCGATCTCTATAAGGACCTGATTCGGCAACAGGGTAAAGACGGTATTCTCGCAGTCGGTTGGCCGGAGGAATACGGCGGCCGCGGACTCACCCAGAGCGAACAGCTCATCCGTTTCGAGGAAGCACTATTGGCAGGTGCCCCTACCCCGTTCGTGACACTTAACACCGTTGGCCCGGCGATCATGGACCACGGCACGGAAGAGCAGAAAAAGCGATTTCTGCCGGGTATTGCTGCCGGCGAAACGCACTTCTGCATCGGCTATACCGAACCCTCAGCGGGCACTGACCTCGCCTCTCTGAAAACCGCCGCAGTCGACCAGGGTGATCACTACCTGGTGAACGGCAACAAGGTCTACACCAGTTCGGCAGAAGCCGCAGACTACGTTTTCCTGGCAGCCAGGACCGATCCGGAAGCGCCAAAGCACAAGGGCATTTCTATCCTGGTACTCGATACTTCGGACCCAGGCTTTTCCTACGGCCCCATCCATACGGTAGGCAGCGTGCGCACCAATGTCTCCTACTACACCGACTGCAAAGTGCCCAAGGATATGATCATCGGCCGGGAAAATGGTGGCTGGCGCCTGATCACTTCACAGCTCAACCACGAGCGCGTCGGGCTGGCAGCCTGGGGTATCCAGGGCTGGAAACTGTTTAAGGGTGCGCTCGAGTGGGCGCGCGAAGAACGCAGCAATGGCAAGCGGGTGATCGATGATCCCGCGGTGCAGCGCAATCTTGCCGAGGTCTACTCGCACCTCGAAGCCATGCGCGTCATGAATGCTCGCATGGCCTGGACGCTGGAAAATAACCCCGTCGACGCAATCTTCCCGTCTGCGCTGAAGGTCTACTCCACGGAGATTATGATCGAGATCTGTCGCATGCTGATGGATGTTGTTGGCCCGCAGGCTATCGCTGCCGCTGGCAGCGACAGTGCCGTTTTGCACGGCGATCTGGAGCATGAATCACGCCGCGCGCTGATCAACACCTTCGGCGGCGGTGTAGTCGAAGTATTGCGCGGCCTGGTGGCCACCCACGGCCTAGGAATGCCGCAGCACCGCTAGGTGCAATTATGAGAGCCCTTTGATCAGGGCGGTGGCATTGCTCATCGCCTCGATCGCTTCCGCCCTGCCCTCAAGGTAGCCCTCTGGCAGACCGGCTCGATTGTTCTCGCCGGCAACCCATAGCGGCACCCTGCCTATTTGCTCCAATCCTTCGCGAGCCACATCATCACATTCCATCGCAATACCGGGCGCCCAGGCATCGAAATCCATATCGCCATGACTGGGCGTTTTGGTGGCGCCCAACGTCAGGCACAAAACATCAACCCCCTGCGGCTTTAGATCACACCACAGGCCTTCGGCAAACAGCTGATCGAAGGCTTTGGTGGCCGGATAAATACTCATCCAGGCGGAGCCTGCGAAGGCCGCCATCGATGAGAGGAAAATCATCCCGCCTTTACCGCGCTCACACATACCCTTCGAAAAATGATGGGCCAGATGCACTGGCGCGTAGCAATTCAGGTTGAGCATGAAATCGAGCTGATCTTTAGACCAGTCGGGAAAGCGGCCATAGTTAACCGTAGAACCGGCGTTGTAGATAAGCATGCCAATTTCGAGATCGTCGGTCACTGCCCTGACCTGCTGCACCAGATCGGGAGAGGTCAAGTCGACTGAAAGGCAGCGCACCTCAGCGTCGCACTCTTCACCAATCGCTGCCGATAGCTTTTGTAAAGGCTCCTCTCGACGGGCCAATAGCACCAGGTTAATGCCCGCCGCCGCCAACTGCCGGGCAAATGACTCGCCTACTCCTTCAGAACCACCGGCAATCACTGCCCAAGGCCCGTAACGAGTGGCCAGCGAATCAGCCATTGAGAGCGTCACGCAATGCCGCGATACACAGGTTTACATTGGTGCGGTTACTCGCGTAGCCCATTAAGCCGATGCGCCAGACCTTACCTGCAAGCGCACCCAGGCCGGCTCCGATTTCGAGGTCGTAGTCCTGCAGTAGCTTCGCGCGCACCGCCGCATCGTCTACCCCATCAGGAATACCCACCAGATTAAGTTGCGGTAAACGACTGGCCTCTGCCACGACTAACTCAAGGCCCAGACTGTCGAGACCGGATTTCAAGAGTTCATGATTGGCACGGTGGCGGGCCCAGGCATTTTCGAGCCCCTCCTCCTTGAGAATCGTCAGCGACTCGTGCAGCGCATACATCGCGTTAACCGGTGCGGTATGGTGGTAGGCGCGCTTCTGGCCCGTACCCCAATACCCCATCACCAAATTCAGATCCAGAAACCAGCTTTGCACCGGCGTCTGGCGATTGCGAATCACTTCAGCCGCACGCTCGGAAAAGGTCACCGGCGAAATACCCGGCACGCAGGACAGGCACTTCTGTGAGCCGGAGTACACCGCATCGGCTCCCCAGCCATCGACATTTACCTCGATACCGCCCAGTCCGGTCACGGTATCCATGATCGAGAGCATGCCCGCATCGCTAGCGATCTTGCACAGCGCCTCTGCATCACTCTCGACGCCGGTCGAGGTTTCCGCGTGCACAAACGCCAACACCTTGGCATCTGCATTGGAGGCAACGGCGTCGCGGACCTTATCGAGATCGATCGCGGTGCCCCACTCGTCCTCCACCATAATCGCCTCGCACCCGCTGCGGGTAACGTTCTCTTTCATCCGTCCGCCGAACACACCATTCTGGCAAACGATGACTTTATCGCCCGGTTCCAACAGGTTGACGAAGCACGCTTCCATACCCGCAGAGCCCGGCGCAGAAATTGGCAGGGTTAATTCGTTCTTGGTCTGAAAAGCGTATTGCAGGAGCCCTTTGATCTCGTCCATCAGGTCGATGAACGCGGGATCGAGATGGCCGATGGTCGGTCGCGCCAGCGCCAGTGAAATACGGGGGTCAACATCCGAGGGGCCTGGGCCCATCAAAGTGCGCTTAGGGGGATGAAAACTCATTGTTACCTCGTGGGTGTTACTCGCAAATAAAAACGGGAAGTTGGCGATCAGTACGCGCCTGGTATTCGGCATAGGGTGGATAGTGTTCGACACAGATTGGCCACACCGCAGCCCTTTCCTCGTCGAAAACTTCCCGCGCCGTCAGACTCATACGCTTGCTGCGTACGATCACCTCGACATCAGGGTGGGCAACCATGTTGTAGTACCAGGTCGGGTGCTTTGGCGCACCGCCCAACGATGCGACCAGCATGATGCCTTCGTTATAAGGTACATACATCACAGGCGTCCAACGCTTCTTGCCGGACTTTGCACCCGTCATCCGGACCAGACAGATTGGGCACCCGGAAAACGTATTCATCAGGCGGCCACCGGTTAAGCGATAGACCCAGACATTCACCCGCGCAAACAGCTTTACGTTGCGACGTATCTGTTTGTGCTCCTTCTCCGTCATCGGATTTTCAGCCATGGCCCTATCCTGCCAATCGTTCGGGCGGGCATTCTACCACCCTCCGCTTGTTTTTGGTGCGTCAGTCAGGGAACATGCCCCCCATGTTGGAGCAAATTCTCACAGGAGTGCTGTTCGCCTGGCTGATCTATGGCCTGGTCTATTCGCGTTGGTCTGCGGCGTGGGTCTTCAGCACCAGCATGGTTGCTTGTTACGTATTTGGGCTCGTCGACACTGGCGAGATTCTGCAAAAGGCCAGCAATCCCGGACTGATTACCCTGGTATTACTGCTCCTGGTATCAGTGGGCGTGGAGAAAGTCAGCTGGTTGACCGACCTGGCCAATAAGATCATCAGCGCGCGCTACAAGCGCAGCCTGGTGAGGATGGGTGTCGTTACCGCGCTTTTCTCCGCCATCATCAATAACACAGCGGTGGTCGCTACGCTGGCGAATGCGGTTCGGAATAATCCACACCACCCCGCCTCCAAGCTGCTTATCCCGCTGTCTTACATGGCCATACTTGGCGGCACCATGACGCTAATTGGCACCTCCACTAATCTCATCGTGAGCAGCTTCCTTGAAGATGCTACCGGCCAGGGCCTGGCCTTTTTCGATTTCCTGCTAGTGGGTGTCAGTGCGACGCTAGTCGGCATGATCGTGATTGTGCTGACCAATAAGCGTCTATTACCGGCCCACGATGCTGAAGAAGTCGCCGTCAACGAATACCTCATAGAGACTGAGGTCAGTGAGACTTCCCAATTAGCCGGCAAGTCGGTACTGGAAAATAAGCTGCGAGAGCTAGACGCCTTGTTCCTGGTTGAGATCGTGCGCGACAACCACCTCATCTCACCTGTGACACCCTATGAAGTCATTGAACCGGGTGACAAGCTGATCTTCTCCGGCGATGTCAGCCAGCTCAGTGCTTTAGATGCTTTCGACGGCCTCACGCTGTTCGCCGTGGAAGAAGGTCTGCTCAAGCAAAACCTGACCGAAGTTATCGTGATGCCCAATGCCAATGTCGAGGGCAAGACCATCAAGGATTCGGGTTTTCGTTCTCAATTCGATGCCGCCGTCGTCGGCCTGCATCGCGGCGGCAAACGTCTATCGGGCAAGCTTGGCGATATCACTATCGAGGCGGGCGATCGACTCATGCTCGCAGCGGGCCCTGACTTTTCCGAGCGCAAGAACCTCGACAAAAACTTCTTTGTGATCCAGGACGAGATCAAAACCAATGGCTTGTCCACTACGCAGAATTACTTTATCTCCCTGTCACTGCTCACCGTGATCGCGTTGGCGACTCTGGAGATTGTTCCACTCATCAAAGGACTAGCGGTTATGCTGGTGGCGATGCTTGTCGTCGGCACCGTCACACCCGCGGAGCTAAGGCGGCGCCTCCCTTTTGAACTGTGGTTGATTATCGCCTCGGCGCTGGTTTGGGCCCAGGCATTGAACAACTCGGGCCTGGTGTTTTTGGTCACCGACGGATTCCACGATTACCTGTCAGGGCTGGGTCCATACGCTGCCATCGTCGGCATTTTCCTGCTGACGCTGGCGCTGACGGAAATCATGACCAACAACGCAGCGGCGGCATTGAGTTTCCCCATCGCTTTTGGCCTGGCAGAGAGCTACGGGCTCAACTATATGCCCTTCGTAATGGCAGTTGCCTACGGCGCCAGCGCCAGCTTCCTAACGCCCTATGGCTATACCACCAACCTCATGGTGCAAAACCTGGGAGGCTATGAATTCAGGGATTACGTGCGAGCCGGACTACCGGTATCTATCGCCTACACCCTGACGGTGATCTATATGATACCGGTGGTCTTTCCCTTCAGCCCTTGAGCCAAAATTAGTCGGAGAGCGGGAAACGCCCGTCGTCGATATAGAAGGCGAATCGCTCGCGCACTTCTTCGTCACTCAAGCCAAACTGCTCCAGGTTGTACTCGTGCTTACCGTGCTTGCCCTTGGGGTTGGCATCTACATATGCCTGAATCGCAGTGCGCGCCGGGTCCGTGAATTCGAAGCCGAAGGCATCGTAAGTTCGCTCGACCACGGCCATCGGGTTGGTGGAAATCTCGGCCTCGGAACAATCTATAAATACATTCTCGGGCAGGCGCGCGCGGCTCTCCAGGGCCTTTTCCAGTGACATGGCGTACCAGTCCATGACCGCCCGACCGATCACGCCGGGCTCAATGTGTGAGCAGTCGCCCGCATACATCTTCATCACTTGGCGATTCATACTGTTGATGGACGCCGTCACCGCCAGCGGGTCCCGGTGACAGTGTACGAATTTCGCATCCGGGAAAACCTTGAGAATATCGTCGATCGCCCACATATGCGCAGGCGCCTTCAACACCCAGCGCTCACCAGGATTCCGCCAATTGAGCATTTGCAATTGTCGCTTCTGATAGTGATACATAGGCTCCAGATCCTGCGCAAGGAGCCAGCTTCGATAGGGCTCCAGCATAATCTCAAATCCCAGTTGTACGCCGTTGAACGCATAGGCATGAATCATCACGCATTCTTCCGGGGTATCGGCGCTAACGAAATGCATCTTCGCGAAATCCGGATCCTGATTGGCCTCCAGTGCTTTCACCAGATAGGGATAGCGCGGGTCCTCTTGTCCGGGTTCACTGCCTGGCCAGGGCTCGGGAAATTGCACTTCCCACTGCAGCAGGCCACGATTCTCCGGCGCCTGACTCAGCAGGTTAATGAACGCCGAGGTTCCCGAGCGTGGTAATCCCGTTACAAACACCGGAGAACTGATCTCCTGCTGAGCCACGGCAGGAATTTGTTTCCAGGCGTCTTCCCAGCGCAGGCGTACCGACAGTAAGTTGACCAGTCGCCCGTGGCATTTTTCGCGCCCTTGTGGATCAAGCACGTTGATGTCGTAGGTCTGACACAATGCCTCAAGGCCTTCGCGGTACGGCAAGTCGCTAAAATCGTTGAAGCCCGTCGCCTCCATAGCAGCTTCAATGAGGGCATCGGGGTAGAAAACGGTTTTGCTCACGGATCATCTCCTCGTCTGGAGCGCGCAGTGTAACAAGGGAATTGCAGGCTTTCAGTCAACTATCTGAACCAGCCGCGACACTCCCAACGGGGTGCTTGCCTGCCTTCTCATCAGGGGTATATTCTGCTTTCCCTCCATCAACGCACCCGTTGATTTCTGCATTTGATTCCAAGAGGAAAAACCTGCCATGACGCCGGATGAACTCAAAGCGTTCGAGGACCAGGTATACGCCTATGTTGGGCGCACCGTCAGCGAAAAAGAAGCCGCTCGAGACTCGGTTAACGAGGCCATGATTCGCCACTGGACTGAAGCCATGGGCGACACCAATCCAGCCTATACCGACCCTGAATGGGCGGCGAATAGCGCACGCGGAAAAACCATCGCACCGCCAGCCATGCTATATGTGTGGAACCAGGTCGGCTTTCCGGTTGCCACGGTGGGACGCCCCAAAGACGCACAGGTAGAACTGGTCGACCTGTTTAATGAGAACGGCTACACCGGCGTGTTGGGCACCAATGTGAAGCAGGAGTATTTCAAAGAGGTAGCGCCGGGCGACACAGTCTATATGGAGATCAAGATCGACAGCATCTCTGAGCGCAAAGACACCTCGCGCGGCGTGGGCTACTTCTTCGAAACCCTGGCAACGTTCAGCGATCAGGACGGCGAAGCAATCGGCACCCAGCGTTTCCGCGTGTTGAAATTTATCCCGCCTGAAAGTCAGGCCCAGGCGAGTCCCTCTGAAGAGAAACTGGACGTACCGACGCGCATTGCTTCTCCGCGCGGTCACGACAATAAGTGGTGGTGGGATGCCTGTGACGAGGGAAAAATTCTGATCCAGCGCTGCAGCGACTGCGGCACGCTGCGCCACCCTCCTCGCCCGATGTGCGGCGAGTGCCAATCAATGGAATGGGACTCTATTGAGTCTACATTGGAAGGGGAAGTGCTCAGTTACACCGAGCTCAATCATCCGCGCATTCCTGGTTACCAATACCCGCTGGTCTGCGTGGTCGTAAAACTCAAGGAAGGCACCAATCTCGTGGCCAACATCGTCGGCTGCGATCCAGCCGACGTGCATATCGGCATGAAGGTGCAAGGCAAAGTCGAGCAAGTCGATGAGAAAACGATGCTCCCACAATTTTATCCGGCAGCCGAAGCTGCGGCAGCCGACGCTGCGGCAGCCGATGCTGCGGGAGGCGCAGAATAATGACTGACTACAAGACTCTGAACTACAGCGACGTCAACGTCGGCGACAGCCTGCCGCCGCTGGAGATCGATATTACGACTGGCCTAATCGTCGGCACGGCACTGGCCACACGAGATTTTGAACCCGTACACCATGACAAGTCTGTGGCCCAGGCGACCGGCTTACCCGACGTCTTCATGAACATCCTTACCAGCCAGGGGTTAATGGAACGTTTTGTCACTGACTGGAGCGGTCCGGAAGCGGTGGTCAAGACCTTAGACGTTAAGTTAGGCGCGCCAAACGTACCCGGCATGGTGATGACGGTTACCGGCGAAGTCACTGCGAAAGAGAGCGGCATTGTCGACGTGTCGGTGATGGGCGAGAACAACATCTGGGGTATGCACATGCAGGGTACCGTCCAGATCGAACTGCCGCAGGAGGGTTGAGCCGTGGTAGCGAATGTAAAAGACAAGGCGGTGATTGCGGGCGTTGCCAATACTCCGTTTAGCAAGAATTCGGGCGTGTCCGAGCTGAACCTGGCGATTCAGGCGGTAAAAGCGGCCTGCGACGATGCGGGCATTCACCCCAGCCAGATCGATGGTATGGCCACCTTCACGATGGACACCACCGATGAGATTGAACTCGCTCGAGCGCTGGGCGTAGGCGAGATTACGTTCTGGGGCCGCTCTCACTACGGCGGTGGCGCCGCCACGGGCTCACTGCATCAGGCGGTCATGGCGGTCGCCACTGGCATGGCGGAATGTGTGGTGGTTTACCGCGCCCTGAACGGTCGCTCCGGCCACCGTTTTTCCGGTGGTGTTTCCGGCGAAATCACCACAGCCGATGCCATTCACTGGGGCTGGTACATGCCTTACGGCCTGCTAACACCCGCAAGCTGGGTCGCCATGTTTACCCAGCGTTGGATGCATCTGACCGGCATCACTAAGGATGCGCTGTTCGAAGTGGCACACTCCACCCGCGAGTATGGCGCTAATAACCCACAGGCCTTTTTCCATGGCCAGACCTTCGATCGCGCCGAATACGACGCCCAGAAGGTGATCGCCGATCCGCTGCAATTACTGGATTGCTGCATGGAGACTGATGGCGGCTCCGCTGTGATCGTCACCACACCGGAACGCGCGCGCGACATGAAGCAACCCGGCGTTCAGATTCGCGGCGTTGCCCAGTGTGCATCGAAAGACCAGGAGCAGATGACGTCTTTCTATCGCGAGGAGTTCGCCGGCATTCCTGAAATGGAAGTCGCGGCAAAGAACTGCTACGAGATGGCCGACCTGACACCGGACGATATCGACGCAGCCGTTATCTATGACGCTTTCTCCCCCATCGTCTTGTGGCAGATAGAAGCCTGGAATTTCTGTGGTTTTGGCGAGTCAGGCGATTTTGTACTCGATGGCGCACTGCGTCGCGACGGACGGCTGCCGACCAACACCCACGGCGGCCAGCTCTCCGAGGGCTACATCCATGGCGTCAACGGCATCGTGGAGGCTACTCGGCTGGTGCGTGGCACCTCGGTGAATCAACCTGACAAAGAGATCAACCATGCGTTGGTCACCTCCGGTGTTGGCATCCCGACCGGTGGCGCTCTGCTCGGCAAGCTGAACTAGCCTGCCGAGGGTTTGGCAAAAATCATCCGGCGAAATTCTGCGGCGCCCATGACCTCCACCGTCACGGCAATGATGTTGTAGAACGCCAGAAACACCAGCATGAGAATATGCACCGCCCAAAATCGGGGCCAGTAGACTTCTTCGAGCAAGACTTCCCAGCCGCCGGCGACCGAGCCGGCCTCGCGTGCCAACGGTATTAATTCCTCCGCAATCTGAAACAGCAGAGCAATCAAGGCATAGACCAGCGTGCGGACTGTTATCAGGTAGAGTCGCGGGTGCGCGGCAATCGGCCGCCAGATCGGCAGTGCATCCGCGATCAGAATCGCCTTCCCCATGATGAGGGCCGCAATGATTGCGCCAATATAAGTGACGGTACCGACCCCGAAGCGGTCATCCATCAGTGAGCGTGTATACGCCACGATAAGAAATATCACCAAAAAGAAAATTGTCGGGGGAATCATCTTTACGAATTCGCCCGCGAAAAACTTGAAGAACTTTTTCATGAGTCTGACAGAATCCTTACATCCGCCCAGTATACATCAGCTCCGCGCCCTTGCTTCTAGGATGGTTTTCGCCACCAAATCCGGGTCTTCCATGGGAATGAAATGGGTCATATCCGGCAGATACATTTCCCGACAGTTCGGGAGAATATTCGCTAATTCACCCCAGGTTGGCGATTCAGAGAAATCACCGGGGCCTCCCTCGCGCTCTTTAGCCCGCATCAGCACCACCGGCAACTCAAGCCCGGGGATCAAATCGTAGATATCTTCATTGCCAGCCTGGCTCATGTAGATAGAGGCTTCGTGCAGTGGGTCGCACGCCAACTGGTAGAACGTCTCGCCAGGCACTTCGGCCAGTGCATACTCACAATAATCGCGCAGCACCGCCTCTTGCCAGACATCGAAGGGCGGCTTGCTGCGAAACCGCTGAAACATCTCGTCGCTGTCTCGCCATTGGTTTTTCCGCCGACTTACTGGGTGCTCTGAAGGATCGAACTCGGCAATCGCTTCCATGGCCTCATAGCGTGAAGGATTGAAGATGACGGGGTCGATCATGATGAGGCTCTTGAAGCGATCCGGATGCGCTGCGGCTACGCGAGCCACCAGGTGACCGCCGATACTGTGGCCAACTCCCAGCAGATTGCTCAGCTGCAGCTTTTCCAGCAGCTCTTCAATATCTGCCGCCATCAGTTTCCAATCGACCTCGCCCTCTGCACCACTCTTGCCGTGGAAGCGCAGATCCACCGCGTAGATATGCACGCCGGGCAGGCGCAACACCACCTGGTCCCAGCAACGGCTGTGAAAACCAGTCGCGTGAAGTAACAAAACGGGGTCACCCTCGCCCGGCCATTCGTGCACCATTAGCGATATCTGCGAGAGTTCCACCTCATAGTGAATGGGTTCGGTTCGTTCTTTCATGAATTTACAGCGATACTCTTGAAGCAGGACATTCTAGTGCACCGCCCGTTCGCTGTCTCTCCTCAGCACCTCGCCAGACTGGGTGCCATACCTGTACAACGCTTGAAGGAGCGCCTGAAAGCCGTGGCGTCGGCAAAACCCAATACGCCGGCAATCTCTTCGATCGAGCGGCGGCGCTGCTGTAAATGATAGCGGGCCGCTTCGACCAAACAGGCGTCCTTTAACTCACGATAGGAGGTACCTTCCTGCTTCAACCTCCGGCGCAGGGTGATCTCACTCACACCCAGAACTGCAGCTAACTGCTTCAACCCCGGCAGCGGACTCTCCTGCTGAGTCGCAGCACCCAGCAACGCGAGTACTTGCTGCCGCGTAGTGGAACCGCTATCAACACCGAGAATACGACAGGGATACTCGTCTAAAAAGGCCTGTAACTCGCCGCGAGTGCGCATTACCGGCGTATTGAGTACGTCGGCGTCAAAACGCAGGCTATAGGCATCGCTCTCTTCCAGCGCCGGCGCATCAAACAACACCAGGAATGGCAGTAGCTCGCTCCGCGCACCCTCGACGACTCCTACACGCTGCAAAGGCAAGGATTTACCGATTAACCAACTGAACAATTGATAGAAGGCGTGCAGGCCGGTTATGTCAACGACACGCGATATTGAAGTGTGACGACTTCGTAAGCTGCGCAAGCGAAACTCAGCAGCATCACCTTCTACAACCAATAGTTGTTCTCCGGCGCGTGGATGTAGCGCCACCGAATAGGCCGCAACAATATCGATGGCCTCACGCAGATTGGTTGCCGTCGAGGCGCAGCGACACATCAGTTCCACCTCCTTGCGCTGCATAGGAGGGTGCGCATCGTGGGCGGCTACGTGGCTTTCCAATAACTGGATAACCTCCAGATACCAACTAACAAAGCTGTCGAGATGGGTTGGCATGGGCAGGCGCATAAACTGCCCTGCCTCATCCAGGCGCATCAGCAAGCTATCGATGAGTGGTGTCAGCGTCTGCTGCTCCAGGCTGATCATGACATCAACGACCCCATACATGCACAAAACAACAATACGATCGATTTTGTCATGTTTTTTGTGCAATCGCATCCTGCAATGCGGGGCGTTCACGGCCAATAATGAAGCCCAACAAATGTAACGGGCAGGAACAGTCAGATGCGGGATCTACGAATAGTGGTCATTGGGGCGGGAATGTCAGGCATCCTGGCCGGCATCAAGCTGCTGGAAGCAGGCATCACCGATGTCACCATTTATGAGAAGGCCGACCGGATTGGCGGCACCTGGCGCGAAAATACCTATCCAGGACTTACCTGTGACGTTCCCTCCCATCACTACACCTATTCCTTTGAGCGCAATCCCGATTGGTCACGCCACTACCCGCCGGGTGCCGAGATACAGAGTTACTTCGAACGCGTGACTAAGAAATACGGCGTGGAAGAATTGCTTCGCTTCAACTGTGAAATCGAGCGCGCCGACTTTGTCGATGGGCGCTGGCAACTGCAGTTAAAGAACGGCGAGAGCGACAGTGCCGATATCATCATCGCCGCCACTGGCGTGTTACATGTGCCGAGCTATCCCACGATTCCCGGCATGGATAGTTTTGAGGGTGACCTGTTTCATAGTGCCCGATGGGATCATTCAGTCGCCCTGGAGGACAAGCGCGTGGGCGTTATCGGCATGGGTTCAACGGGCGTGCAGATCATCTCCGCGCTGGCGGGAAAGGCGGAGCTAGTCGAGCACTACGTACGGACACCCCAGTGGATTATGCCCACGCATAACGGCCACTATTCCGAAGAAGAGCGCACTGCATTTAGAGAGGATCCCGCTACCCTCGCGCAATACATAGACGTCACCACCTACAACGATAACGTTAACACCTATACGTTGTGCCTCACCCAGCCGGACAGTGAAGCCGCCAAGGTCTGGCATCAAGCCTGCTTCGATAATCTCGAGAACAGTGTCACCGATCCAAACCTGAGAGAGGCGCTGCGCCCGGATCATATCCCCCTGTGCAAACGGCTGATCTTCTCGCCCGACTACTATCAGGCCATCCAGCACCCCCAGGCGCGACTCGTCCGCGACGATATACAAGGTATTGAAGCGAAAGGGATTCGCACAGTGGACGGAAAGCTGCACGAGCTCGACGTCATCGCGCTGGCTACCGGCTTCAAACCAGACCAGTTCATGCGACCCATGCAGATCACGGGGCGCGACGATGTAACGCTGGAAGACTACTGGGCGCAGCGTCCGCAGGCCTATCTGGCCATCAGCATGCCCGACTTTCCCAATTTCTTTATGCTCAACGGACCCAACGGCCCCGTGGGTAATTTCTCGCTCATCGACATTGCAGAACTCCAGTGGCAGTACATCAGCCAGTTAATCGAGAAGTTGCAGGCAGGACAGTGCACTGAGATCTCGCCCACCCCCGATGCGACGCAGACATTCAATGAGGAGCGCCTGGCAGCGGCCAAGCAGACGGTCTGGTACACAGGCGGCTGCAAGAGTTGGTATCTGGATGCCCAGGGCGTTCCGGCCAGTTGGCCCTGGAACTACTACCGTTTTGTAGAGGAGATGAAGGCGCCAAAACTGGAGAACTTCAATCTGGTCTAAAAAGCCGCATCAAGGCCCCACCGCCTCCAGCAGCTCGCTGTAGGCCTCGTTGAGGCAAGCCTTGTAGAAAGCCGGATCCGGCATCATCTCCCTACATGTCACGAAGGTGATGCTGATCTTACCCGCCCCGCTGAGCACAGCGTGAAACATACCCATCATATGCAGAATCGGCCCCATACCCATCATAAGATGCACTGGTGCGCCTTCAAGATACATAGCGAAGGGTGGTCCCTGCACATTGGAAATAATGACATGCGATGGCACCGGCATTTCCGAACGCGCCGCCAGACGGCTACCCGTGCGCATTCCAAAACCCAGCAGGTTTGGCATCATTCCCTGGGTGATATCACTCATGAGCCCGCTACCAACGGCAGAGGTAAACTCCTTCGCCTTAACAGCACTGTCGTGGACGGCGGCCAGGCGCTTTAGCGGATCATCGATATCCGTCGCCATGCTAATCGTCATCTGACCCACCTGATTGCCGACGGAGTCACTGCCACGCTCCGCCCGGGTACTGATTGGAGCACCACAAGACAGGCTGACATCGGGCAGTTCACCCTTCTCCTTCAGGTATTTTCTCAGGCCACCTCCGACGATGGAGATCATCACATCATTCACCGTCGCGCCCTCAACAGAGTGACGCAGCCGCTTGATTTCATCCAACTCCAGCACGAGGGCATCGGTTACCCGCGCACTGCTCACCTCTCCATTAAAGCGGGTGCGCACCATTTCAGAAACAGGTTCATCTTCCCTCTCCCGGGTAGCCCGAACAATATTCGGAACCAGGTCACGCAAAGTGCTCACAAACTTCATGGGGCGCTGCAAGCTGTGCCTGTAAGCCGTAGACCAAACCTTCAGTGCAGAGGGCTCGCTCTCCCCTTCCCAATCATCGTCGACCGACGCGCAATGCTCGTTGGGGTCCAGACTATGAATGGCCGTGACGATTTCCGCGCCAGACACGCCATCGATGGCAGCGTGGTGCACCTTAAACATAATCGCAAAGCTATCTTTGGGCAGCCCCTCTACCTGGCTGAGCCCTTCGATGACCCAGGCCTCCCATAAGGGCCGCTTCATATTAAGCCCCCGCGAATGCAGTCTGGCGAGCAGGATGCACAGTTGACGCCAGTCGCCCGGTTTAGGCAGTGCAATATGATTCACGTGATACTCGAGATTAAAGTCTGGATCTTCCACCCAGTAAGGCGCATCGAAGCCCATACTTTCGCCCGCCAGCTTGCGGCGAAAAACCGCGGACTTATGCAGGCTGAACTCTATCGCTTGCAGCACTTGCGGATAGCGGACTTTCCTCCTTCCAGGCAGTTGTTCGTATATAACGATAGGACTGATATGCATCGGCGTGCGGGAGGTTTCCTGCAGCACGAAGTTGTAATCCAGCTCGGTAAGTTGTTGCATAGCGCGATCCGTAGTGCTTTTGGACTACTCTGAACACGCTTGTCGGCACCTGCAAGTCGCATGACTGGAGCCAGATCAATAAAATGCGAGAATTCCCAGCTTGCGATACGCTAGGGTGCACAAGGTTAAGAGAGAAATCCATGCGGCCCAACCTATGTATCGCGATCGTCATGCTACTACCGTGGCTACAAGTGCTGGGACAGGAGACGGTACCCAGCGATGTCAGTTTCGATTCGGTACTGGGCTTAAACACTTCCAAACCCAATGCCAGCTATCGCTATGGCGAGACGGCGCAGCAATACGCCGAACTCTGGCTACCGAAGACACCCAGCCCACCGGGCGGTTACCCGGTTGTGGTGCTGGTGCACGGGGGCTGTTGGCTTAACAGCTTCGATGTCGGGCACCTCGGCGCCGCCAACACCGCGCTCGCCGAGGCCGGCTTCGCTGTCTGGGCGACGGAGTATCGCAGGGTCGGCGACGCGGGAGGCGGCTGGCCTGGCAGCCTGAAAGATATAGATCAGAGCCTGGAAACAATGGCTGAGCTTTCTAAAAAAGGTGTCGCGCCCTTGGACCTGCAGCAGGTTGCCCTCGCCGGGCATTCTGCCGGTGGTCATCTCGCGTTGCTCGCCTCTGCCAACCCACCAGCAGAAATAAACGTTAAGAGCACCATAGGCCTGGCCGCGATTACCGATATAGAGAAATATGCCGGTGGTAGTAGTGGCTGCGAAAAGTCTGCCCTGGCATTTATGGGCGGCCCTGCAGAATTACTCACAGACGATTACGCCAAAGCCAATCCGACAGCTCAGCCTACTCCACATAACACGCAGCTGTTGATGGGTAGTCAAGATACTATCGTTAAGCCGCCTCAGGGCAGCTTGCCCGAGGCCAAAAATCTGTTGGTGCCAGGCGCAGGCCATTTTGATTTTATTCATCCGGGAACACAGGCCTGGGCCACGTTTATTTCTGTACTGGAGACCGCGCTTTGACGACCCGAGAGGCTGTGCTGGAGCTCGACGCCCAGGACCCGCTAGCGAAACTGCGATCTCGCTTTACCCTGCCAGACACTACGGTCTACCTCGACGGCAATTCCCTTGGGCCGCTACCCGCGAACGTGGAGGAGCGGATAGCACGCACGCTGTCACAAGAATGGGGCAAGGATTTGATCACCAGTTGGAATGCTCATAACTGGATTGATCTTCCCGCGAACGTCGGCGAAAAAATCGCACCATTGATTGGCGCCGCGTCGGGTCAGGTCATCTGCGCCGACTCGATTTCGGTCAATATCCATAAGCTGTTGTGCTGCTGCCTCGCTCTTCGACCTAAACGTCGCCAGATTCTCGCACCCGATGACAACTTTCCGACGGATTTATATATGGTCCAGGGACTGCAGTCTCTGCCTGGCGCTGGGGCGCCGGAGCTTCGCACCGTCGCGGAAGCAGATCTAGCCGCGAGCATCGACGAGAACACGGCCGCAGTCTTATTCAGCCACGTCAATTTTCGTACCGGTGCCATTCTACCCGCGGCAGAGATATGCGAGGCTGCCCATGCCAAGGGCGCTCTGGTCATCATTGACCTCGCTCACAGCGCCGGAGTACTGCCGGTAGAATTGGATACTTGGGGCACTGACTTTGCTGTGGGTTGTGGCTACAAATTCCTGAATGGCGGCCCCGGAGCCCCGGCATTTGTTTATGCTGCCGATCGGCATCAGGAACTCTGCCGCCAACCACTGTCCGGCTGGATGGGCCACGCGCGGCCGTTTGACTTCAGCCCCACTTATGAAGCCGCCAAGGGAATAGAGCGATTTCTCTGCGGCACGCCACCCATCATCTCTATGGCTGCGCTGGACGCTGCACTGGAACTGTTTGACGACATCGACATGCGAGTAGTGCACTCGAAGTCGCAACAACTGACCCAGTTGTACATCGATTTGTTAATGAACAGCAGAATTGCAGACAAGATCCGTCTGCTATCGCCGACTGCAGTCGAACATCGGGGCAGCCAGGTAGCCATCTCGCATCCGGAGGCTTACGCGCTGTGCCAGGCGCTGATCGAACGCAATATCATCATGGACTTTCGCGATCCTAATATCCTGCGCGCCGGCTTTTCCCCGTTGGCGAATCGCTTCCTTGACGTTTGGGAAGCCGTGACTGCGCTGGTCGAGATACTCGAATCCGGATATCACCAAGAACCCCGCTTCCAGGTACGGAAAACTGTTACCTGAACCTGAACCTGAACCTGAAAACATAGGATAGTCAGCTTGAGCAAAGATCAATTATCCGAGGACATTGTTGACTGGATCGAGGAGGTGCTGAACGGCAAATTGCTTTCTGCCGAGCGCCACGTGGCACGCCGAGAGGCCTGGATGGTAGAGGTGCAAACAGACAACGGTACCGCCGAGGCTTTCTTCCGTATCGATCGAAAACCCGTCGCAGGGTCGACGGTATCTCTCGAGCGAGAGGCAATGATCTGCGCCGCACTACAGAACTCTGGTGTTCCCGCACCTGCCGTTCTGGGTTGGGATGCCGAACGCCAGTATGCGCTGTTCGAGCGCGTGGATGGCAGTGCCGCTATCGATAAACTGGAAGATACGCAGCAGCAACGTCAGGTCATGAACGACTTCATCGATGCCGTTGCCTGTCTTCACCAGTTGCAACCCGCTGATCTGGATTTAACTGAGACCCTCGGCAGTTTCGACCTCAGCCCGGCGCAATGTGCCCTCAATGACGTCAACGCACAGCTTGCTCAGTTCGCTGACTTTCTAAAGACTTATCGCGACCCACTCATTTGCTATGGCGTACAGTGGTTGCAGCGCTTTGCGCCGACGAGCGTTTCGCGGGTCGCTTTGGTGCAGGGTGATACCGGACCAGTAAATTTTATGTTCGATGGATCACGCGTAACCGCTCTTGTCGACTGGGAATGGGGGCACTGGGGCGACCCGATGGAAGATCTGGGTAACATCTGCGTGCGCGAGTTCTGGAACCCCAGCGGCGGCTTGAAGGGACTGTTTAAACGCTACCAACAATCCTCAGGCATTCCCTACTCCCCAGACGCAGCCCGGTATTATCGCGTCCAGCAAAATGTGCGCGGCATGATTCCGATTCATGCCGTTAGCCAATCCGGTGGACACAATGAATCCATGGCCTGGTATCTTGCCTACAAAATCATCGGCGATCGCGCCACTTGTGAAGCAATCGCCGAGGCCATGGGAATCGCAATCGAGCGACCTGCATTACCTGCGGAAGGGAAGCTATCACCCATGGCTGCGTCCGCGCTAAACAGCCTGCAGCGAGACCTGGAACCGCACCTGAACGAATCCTTTGCACGCTCGCGAGCGGCAGATCTTCGCATCTTGATTGAGTGCATGGATCGCCGTGAACGTTTCACTGAGTGGTTCAAGCAAGAGGAAATCAGGGAAATGGGCGCATTACTGGACCAGCCCATCTCATACTATGAAGAAGGCGTTGGAGCAACCTGCGAGGCCATTGAAGAAGAACGACTCGATGACGAAGCGCTGGTTCAATACTTGGCTCGCAGAGCCTATCGCGACGAATGGCTTCATCAACCAGTGACAGCGCTCTATCCCAACCGAGCATGGTCGGAAATAGACTGACCAAGCCGAATATATTTTACACTCGAAACCCCACCGACAGGAAACAGCTATGAGTGATGACGAAAAAGCCAGTTACGACGATGTCAGTATCTACCACTTGAGCCCGGAACGGGAGCGGGAACTGCTCGAGAAACAGGTCGAGGCCGTGTTTATGTGGTCGACCAAAGACGGCCACCCCATGGGGGTTATCATGAACTACATCTATCACGATGAGCGTATCTGGCTGACAGCGACATCTCAGCGCGCGCGGATCAAAGCCATCAAGCGCGATCCACGAGTTAGCGTGACCGTCTCCAGTATGGGCACCGACATGGGAGCAGGCAAAACAGTCACCTACAAAGGCACTGTGCTCATTCATGACGATCAGGCGACCAAGGATTGGTTCTATCCCGCGATGGGTGAACTACTCAACGGGTATCCCGCTACCAACGTCGAAGCAGCCATCGAGATGCTCGACACACCCAATCGAGTGATCCTGGAATTGGTGCCGGAAATGAAACTGGCCTTCGATGGAGACCAGGTTGCAGAGATGTCACGGCAGGCCGCAGAGACATGAGTCATTCCGTACCACCAGAGGAACAGATCACCGCACTGGTTGGCCACCGATTCACCCCCGGCAAGTATACGATCGCCCACTGGGAGAACTGGTTATTGACCGACTGCACAGGTGCCGCACCGCTGCCTGACAAACTGGCCCACCCCGTCGCCTTGTTCCATGTGCCTTTTCTCGGCACGGGCACGACCATCGCTGACCTGTTTGCGCTGGGGCAGGCCGAATCCGATCTCTCCATTCTTATTGAAAGTTATGAGTGGGAATTCCTGAGGCCACTAATGGAAGAGACGGAATACGACATCAGCGGTGAGATTACGGAAGCTGAACGCCGCGAGAACGACAAAGGACAACTCTACGATCGAATTCGGTTTCGCTTCGAGATGGCAGAGGGCGATCACCTCGCCGCCAGCTCTGTGATTACCTGGCATTTTACAAGGAACACCCTGTGACTGTGGCCGTGGGTGATGAGATTCCAGCCTGGGTAATGGCCTCGGTCTCTGCAGACAGAATGAAAACCATGGCGGCGCTATTGCGTGATCCTAACCCGGTGCACTGGGACCGCGACAGTGTCGCCGCCCTGCCGCTTGGACTCGGGCATCGCACCATCAACCAGGGGCCGCTCGGCTTAAGCTACATCTTCAATATGCTGCATGCATGGCAGGGGCCAGGCTGTGTAAAGAAGGTGCGAATGACCTTCCCCCAAGTGGTGCTCGATGGTGATCGCGTAGAAGCCAAGGGCCGGGTCACTGCCATCAGCAGTGACGGCATATCCTGCGAGGTGTGGTTGGAACGTGAGGGGGAACGACTACTGGAAGGCAGCGCCTTGGTTATTCCGCTGGGATAGAGCCCTGTTCTTCTGGCAGATGCACTTCCATGCCTTCCATCTCCCAGGTCACTAACACCTGGCAACCTAAACGGGAGCTATCACGGCGCTCTTTGGCGGTGGCCAGCATGGCCTCTTCCTGCAGTCCGATGTCATTGAGCTTGTCTGCCCAGGATTCGTCAATGTAACAATGGCAAGTACAGCAGGACGCGATACCGCCGCACATGCCCTCCACTCCAGGCACCAGGTTCATGGTGGCCCCTTCCATGAGATTCATCTGCTCTTCCAGCTCGACCTCATGACGGGTGCCATCGGGTTCGACGTAGATGATGTTGGGCATGACGCTCCTCTTTACTCTGAAAACAGCAAGCAAAGATACATCGTCGATGCTCCGCTATCCAGCCATGCCAAAAAGATCATCCCGTTGCCCCATTAACACCTGAGCGCTGTAACCGTAGTCCACAGGCAGGACAATACCGCTGACGAAGCCCGCCAACGCACTGTTCAGCCAAACCAGCGGTCCGCTCATATCCTCGCCCAGCGCGTATTTACCGTTCGGGGGTAGGAACATATCGATTAACTCAGACGGCATCTGCCCTTCACCTTTTAGCTTCTGCATAAAGCCGCTGTCCGTCGGAGAAGGACAAATACAATTAATACGTATACCCCGCTCGGCCAATGTCGCTGCGTGAGTCATTGTGTAAACAATCAGTGCCTGCTTGGACAGGCCATAACCGTCGGCGCATTTTTCAGGATTAGCCGCCAACCAGGCTGAAGCAGCCTCCACGCTGTTATCCAGTGCCAGGAATTCACGCACATCGTCAATTTTTTGCTTCCAGCCCAAACCGGCTGTAGAGGCAATAGAAACAATCGCCGCGCCTTCTGCCATAAGAGGGAGCATTGCCTCCGTCAGGTATCTAAGACCGCTGAAATTGATCAGCACTGTATCAGCGGCGGAGAATGGCGGTGAGGGAACGCCGGCGCAGTTGAACAGCACGTGGATCTTATCCGGGATCTGTTGAATGGCAGCCTCCAGACTGCCTTGATCCTTCATATCAACCTCTATCGCCGCAGTCACCTCGGCGGTAATGGGCGCAATATCTAAGGCATAGACCTCAGCGCCAAGTTCAACCAGCAGCTCAGCGGTCGCAGCACCCATGCCTGATGCGGCGCCGGTAATAACAGCCACTTTGCCGTTGTAGCCGAGGATATCTTCCATAGGGTTTTCTCTTCTGTAGTTCGTTATTGGGTGGGGCGATTGGGGCGAATTTCCATCAGATCAACCGCCACGCCACTGGGATAAGAAAGGCACTGCACTACCGCGTCCGCCAAGTGCTCTGCCGTCATGCCGCTATAGGGCATGCCGCCAGAAGCCTGCCAGGAGGAAAAGGCCTCCATGGTTCGCTCCTGGTTCCAGCCCTCTGCAAACGTGGTGGTGGCACCACCTGGCCGGATACAGGTCACGCCGATTTCGTCGGCCACAAGCTCCATGCGAAGGTCACGGCTGAAACGCTCTACCGCCGCCTTGGTTGCGGCGTAAATAGACAGGTGGTGCATCTCGTCATAGTGCCAGGCACTGGCGGACGAAATGTTGATGATGCGGGGATTTTCGCCACCGCGCAGTAATGGAATCGCAGCCTGGCAACAGAACACCGTACCGAGGAAATTGGTGTTCACCTGCATGATGACTTCGTCTTCGAGCAGATTCTCCACCGAGGCGGGGTACGCCAGCCCCGCGTTGTTAACCAGTCCGTCGAGGCGGCCAAAGTGAGTCTTGACCTGCCCAAATGCACGACTGATATCCTCGCGACTACCGACATCCATCGTCACACCCAGGGCGTGATCGCTGCCGATCTCTGCAACGGCCTGGTCGAGACTTTCCTGACTCCGACTGAGAAGGCCGACCCGCGCATCCGCAGCGGCCAGTGCCTTGGCGATAGCCAGGCCAAAGCCCTTGGAGCCGCCCGTAACAACGTATACCTTGCCTGCCAGTGCTTGAGTCATCTGCTATGCCCTGCCAATTGCTATGGTTTTGGTCTCCAGGTATTCCTCGAAGCCCTCGGGACCCATTTCGCGGCCAATGCCGCTCTGCTTGTAGCCACCGAAGGGGCAGTCAGGCGCATAGAAGTTACCACCGTTGACGTTGATGGTGCCGGTGCGAATGCGTCTTGCGACCCGCAGGGCTCTCTCTTCGTCAGCGGACCAGACACTACCAGACAGACCATAATCAGAGTCATTGGCGATGCGGATCGCGTCCTCCTCATCATCATAGGCAATCACCGCGAGTACCGGACCGAAGATTTCCTCTCTCGCGATGGTCATGTCATTCGTCACATCAACAAACACCGTGGGTTCGACGTAATAGCCCTTCTCCAGATGCGCAGGCGCACCCCCGCCCAGAAGCAGTCTTGCTCCCTCCGCCTTACCTTTTTCGATATAACTCAACACACGTTCACGCTGCGTCGCATTCACCAGCGAGCCCATGATGGCGCCTTCAGCGTCAGGCTCTCCGTAACTGATGAAGCCAAAATAGGTTTTGAGCAACTCCTCCACCTCGGGCTGCTTATCCCGGGGGATCAACAAGCGGGTCTGGATCGCGCAGCCCTGCCCCGAATGGAAACAGACGCCCAGCGCTGTGAGCAATGAACTGCCCAGATCAGCATCATCGAGAATGATGTTGGCTGATTTGCCGCCCAGCTCGAGAAAGACCTTCTTCACCTGCCTGGCGGCATCCGCCATGATGGCCTTACCCGTTTGGGTTGAACCGGTAAACGAAATCATATCGACACGCGGATCATTCACCAGCTGCTCCCCAACCTCGCGGGGATCACTGGAGGTGATCACATTGAATACACCTGGGGGAATATCCGTCTCTTCTTTCACGAGTCGACCGAGCATCGTGGCCGACCAGGGGGTATCCGGTGCCGCTTTCAATACCACGGTGCAGCCCGCTGCCAGTGCAGGTACGCACTTGGCCAGATTAATCTGCAGGGGCACATTCCAGGGCGTAATACAGGCCACGACTCCGATCGCCTCTTTTTCAACCAGGCGCTCGGTCTTCATGCCGAGCGGCTCGGCGATACCAATATTGCGGCTCCATTCAAACTGCGGAAGCGTTTCGATGGTATAGCCCATCGCCTCGATAGGGACCTCACACTGGGGACCGGTGTCACCACAAATGCCCAGCGGGGCACCGGTTTCCGCGGCGATCTGCTGTTTGAAATCATTCATGTGCTTTTTCAGGCTCGCCTGCAGTTGTTGCAGACAGTGCAGACGGAATTCATGGTTCGTCGACCAGTCACTGTGATCGAAAGCAGCGCGCGCCGCGGCTATTGCCGCCTCCATATCGGCGACACCGGCATCGGCGACATCACCCATCACTTCCTCGGTGGCAGGGTTGATATTGGGGTAAGTGGCACCGCTGACAGCGTCGACCAACTCGCCGTTAATAAACAGTCGGGATTCAAGATTCATAAAACTCATTCGCTCAAAATTTGTTGATAAACATGTCGTAGACCTTCGGCTGCAGTGACGCGGTGAAGGGTAACTCCACACCGACTTGCTCGGCGCACTGCAAGGCACACTCCAGGTCTTTCTCGCCCAGTTTGCCGAAAGGACCAAACATCGCAGCCATATCGTCCTCCGAACAGGCAGCGGCCATGGCATTGCGGCCGCTGATAAAGCTATGCATTTGTTCACTCACCACACCGTTGGTCTTGCCAACTTCGCGAAGAACATCGATAGATATACCACCGGCCTCCGCCAGCCGCGCAGCCTCTGACATGGCCTGGAACTGCAGGTAGGTCACCAGGTTATTGCACAGCTTGAGCACCATACCGGCGCCGAGCGCTCCCGCATGAATAACATTGGCGGCGGAGGTCATGAACACGGGACGCGCCCGCTCAACGGTGGCGGCCTCACCACCCACCATATAAACCAGCGTGCCCGCCTCCGCTCCCTGTGCACCACCGGAGATGCCTGCGTCAATCAGCTTGATTCCCTTCTGCTCGGCTTCAGCGGCCCACTTTAGTATTTCATCACGGCTGACCGTTGAGTGAATCGCTACAATCGATCCCGCGGCGGCATTGTCGAGAATGCCAGCCTCGCCATAGAGAAGACTCTCTACCTGCGCGCCATCGCGCACACAAATACCAATATGCGAGCAGGCCTTCGCCATGTCGGCGACAGAACCGCATCCAATCGCACCTTCGGCCACCAGTTCCTCCATCGCTTCGGGGAACAGGTCGAACACGTGCGCGTTGTAGTCAGTGCCGATCAGGTGACGGGCTGAGGGTTTGCCAATATTGCCCAATCCGATATAGCCGACGTTTAGTTCTTTTTGCATGAGGGGCCCCCTGTTTTCATACATAGTAATTACTAGTTGTCCGTTTTGTCAATATTGGTTGACTTTATTTCAACACCCCACTAAGATCACGATCATGAACCAACCGTCAGCAACGCAAACTCTTTCCCGACAAAGCTGGGAGGAATATCGCGACAACCTGCCCCGACACCTGATCGGTCTGTCGCGCTATCTGCAGAGCACCCTAATGCACAGCCTCATCGATGAGCGCGGCCATGCCGGGCTCAGCTTGCACTTCGAACCCTATATTTCGCTGGCCGGGAACAACGGTATCAGACTTTCGGATCTCGCCGAGGCCTTGTCGATATCAAAACAAGCTGTGAATAAAACCGTTAATCAAATAGAGAAGGCCGGCTATCTGGAACGCAGGCCCGACCCTGCCGATGGCCGCGGCAAACTCGCGGTGCTCACGCGTCGTGGGCAGCAGCTTGCCAGCGATGGTGGTGAAATGCTCAGCCGCATTGAGAATACGTTTGTGTCCATCACCGGACAGGCCGAACTCAAAGAATTCACCCGCCTGTTGGCGCTACTCTATCGAGCGCAGGACTACCCGGTACCTGCTCAAGCGGGGCAGGATGAAGCACTCGGCTGGCTCTTACCGCGGTTGAGCGACCACATAATGCAAGACTTAATGGAGCTGACTCGCGCTCAAGGCCATCCCGGCCTGAAGATGTCCTACGGCCAGGTGCTAACGCTGATGACGGCTGAAGGCGGACGCATCCAGGAAATGTCGCGCATTAATGAGGTCAGCAAACAGGCGATCAGTTCCATCGCGCTGGAACTGGAAGACCTGGGTTATCTATTGCGTATCGCAGACCCAGAGGATGCCCGGCAGGTGATCCTGGGATTCACCACTGAGGGGGTGAGGTTGATGGAGGACTCTATCAACTCGGTAAACCAGTTAGCTCAGCAGTTCAGAGCCGCGATTGGCGACAAAAACCTCGCTTTTGTCAGCCGAACCGCTCAAACGCTTTATCGCGAGCTCGGACTCGACAGCGAACTGGGCATAGACCACCACCAGGATCTCGAAGATCTGGCATCACAATTACTCGGCACGCTGGGGGTCCACAAAACCCGCCTGCTCGCCCAACACCTGATTCAATCAACGGAGAATACAAAGTGACTTACGACTGGCAAGCAGGCCTTGCCCTGTTTCTACTGGTAGTCGGCCTGACCAAAATACTGAAGTTTTTCACCTTCAAAGTGCACGCACTTGAGGGCGAGCGTCAGAAAAACCGAGAGGCCGACAAAGAGAAGCTTGCCATTGCCAAGTACAAGCCTACTGTCAGGGCAACTCAGCGCGTGGGGCTTTGGTCGAACGTCGCCTACTTCTTTGTCTGCGCACCCTTCTTCATCACACTGGCTCCACAGCCCTGGTGGCGTATACCGGTTGATATCTTCCTGATCCTGATGATCTACGACTTCTTTTATTACTGTATGCATCGATTCCTGTTCCACGGCCAGGGTTACTTTCGCAGAGTGCACGCCGTGCATCACCAGGCTCGTAGCCCCACCTACATCGATGCACACTACGTGCATCCCATGGAAACATTCATGGGTCTGAATCTGTTTCTGCTGATGACCCCAGCCATGGCGCTGCTATGGGGTGAGGTGCATGCGGTCACCATGGCCATCTGTTACGTGATCTACGTGCAGATTAACCAGATCAACCATTGCAGGGTGGAACTGCCCTACTTTCCCTTCCGCACACTTTCCTGGATTACAGCCAAACACGCTGTGCATCACGAGAACATGCATAAAGGGAACTACGCGACCATCACGCTGTTCTATGACAAAGTATTTGGCACGCTGGATTAATCGACGGAGAAGCTACCCATGACTGACAAATCACGCTGGGAGATCGGCGCAGAGAAGATCAAGGATGTCTATGCAGGCGATGTGATCACACCGCCTGAGGGCAGCATGCCGTTTACGGACATCATGCTGGAACAGCTTTTTGCGGAGCTGTGGACGCGCGACACGCTGTCAATGCGCGACAAACGCATTCTGCTGCTGGGCATCATCGCCGAAAAAGGGGAACCCATGACGTTTAAGATTCAGGCCAAGGCCTCACTCAAACGCGGCGAGATGACCCCGGATGAATTGAGAGAGACTCTCCTGTTTATCGCGCCCTATGCTGGCTACCCCCGTGCCGCTGCGCTGGTAATGCCGATAGAGGAAGCTATTAACGAATACCAAACCGAGCAGGACAGCGACTAGTTTTACATCTTGAAAGAGGTAAAGTCCGGTCCGCGACGCAGGCTGTGACCACCATCGACATTAATGCACTGGCCGGTAATCCAGCGTGACTCCGGGCTGAGTAGGAAACGCGCCAACTGGCCCACATCATCCGACTGCCCCACATCTCCCATCGGCGTGTTGTCGATATAAGACTGGTAGATGTCTCCATCGCGCGGAATACCTTCCATGATTTCGGTAGCGATAAAGCCCGGCCGAATGGCATTAAAGCGCACATTGCTGGGCCCATTCTCATCAGCGGCGTTACGTATCATCGCTTCGATACCCGCCTTGGCGACGGGATAAGCACCCATCCACGGATGGGTGATATGCCCCGCCAGTGATGACATGCCCACAAATGAGCCACCGCCGGCTTCAATCATGTGCGGCAGAGTGTGCTTGATGCACAGCATGGTGCCCAACACATTCAGGTTCAGGACACGCAGGTATTCTTCGGTATCCATGTTTTCGTAACCGAACAGCATGCCGCCACCGCCGGCATTCGCGACGCAACCATCAAGCTTCCCGGTGGGCTTGAGTGCTTCGGCCACCATCGATTCGACGCTGCCCTCGTCCGTCACATCGCCGGTCGCGATCTGGACACTGCCACCAAACGCGGCCACTGCCTCAATCTTCGCGGCGGCTTCCTCAAGAACCTCTGCACGACGACCACTGATGGTCACTGCAGCGCCATCTGCGGCCAGCGCCATGGCGCAGCCGGTGCCAATACCGGTGCCACCGCCTGTCACGAGTACCGAATAGCCCTGCAGGTTGCCAGCTTGTTTGATGGATTCGTTCATGGACTCTACCTCTAATCATTCGTGGCGAAAGTATGTCTGCGCGAATACAGCCCTACAAGGCATCTGGTTCAATATGGCGTATCGCGGCTTGTCTTTTTCAAGAACGCCTGTGGCATCATCTACAGCTGAGCAATAAGGCAGGGCAAAACACGTGAGCAATCGGGAACAGTGGCAACGACTGCTGGCAGAGCTCCAGGATAGGCAAACCAGCGCAGAGGCCATGGGTGGTGAGGAAAAAATCGCCAAGCAGCATGCGAAGGGGCGACTGACCGCACGAGAACGCATTGAAAAGCTATTCGACCCGGGCAGTTTCAACGAAATCGGTGCGCTAGCCGGTGGCAATCACCCCGGCGGAGACGCACCGCTGGCGGGAGACGGTGTCGTTGGCGGTACGGGGAAAGTCCACGGCCGCAGCGCAGTGGCATTGTCTGAAGACTTTACCGTAAAAGGCGGCTCTATCGGCCATGCCAATGCGGCAAAGCGTGCCAGACTGGTTCGCCTCGCACTGGAACAACAGCTGCCCTTGGTGCTTATGCTGGATGGCGCGGGCGAGCGGGCCTCAGCGGGCACCGAGCGCTACCCGAATACTCCTAACGATCTGCAACTCGTCGCCGACCTCAAAGGCAAAGTACCGGTGGTTTCTATGGTTCTCGGTGCATCCGCAGGGCACGGTGCCCTGACAGGCATGTTCGCCGATTTCATAGTTATGTTGGACGGTGCCGCTTTATTTACTGCCGGACCTCCGCTGGTGGAAGCTTCACTGGGGATTCAGTGCTCCCCGGAGGAGCTTGGCAGCGCCAGAATGCACAGCACCGAAAGTGGTGTCGTGCACAACCTCGCGGCAACAGAAGAGGACGCCTTTCAACAGGCGCGTTATTTTCTCTCGATGATGCCGCAGCGTTCCGGCGAAGTCGGACCCAAGAATTCCGGCCATACCGGCGCTGAGCCTCGCGACGTCGACGCGCTACTGGATATCATTCCGCCGCTAGGCAATCAGGTCTACGACATGCGCGACGTACTGCGCTGCATCTGCGACGACAATTCACTGTTCGAGCTACAGCCCGGTTTCGGCGGATCAATCATCACCGCGCTAGCCCGCATTGGCGGCACGGCTTGCATGATTGTCGCCAATCAGCCGGCGAATCTGGCGGGAGCTATTACCCGACAGGCTGCAGAGAAAGCGGCACACTTTATCGACGTGGCGAACTGTTTCGGCCTGCCACTCGTGACACTACTGGATAACCCCGGCGTGATGCCCGGACCACAGTCAGAGCGCAGCGGCGTGCTGCGCGCCGCAGGTCATATGTTTTATGCGCAGCGACGCTTTACGGGCCAGAAGATTGTGATCTCGCTGCGCAAGGCCTTTGGCTTTGGTTCGTCGGTGATGGGGATGAACCCCTGGGACAAACAGGCTATCAATATCGCCCTACCCTCGGTTTCACTGGGTGGCGTGCCCGCCATCGGTGGCGATGTAGCCGCCAAGGCGAGCGCGGAGGAATCCACTCAGATGCAGGAGGTTCAGTCCGGTGCCTGGGTTCCTGCAGATTCCATGGCATTCGACAAGGTCATTAATCCTGCAGATCTTCGCAACGAAATTATTGCTGTGCTTGAGCGGAACTGAGGTCGCGAATCTTCAGATTGCGATAGTGCACCACATCGCCATGGTCCTGCAGCACAATATAGCCGGTGTCGGACTTGCCAAAGTCAGGCATGTCGACAAATTTGCTGCCGGCCACCATTTTGTCCCAAGCTGCATCGCCATGGGTAAACTCCACCACCTTCACACCGTTCAGCCAATGTTCCACCTGCCGATCCTGTACACGGATTAACACCTGGTTCCACTCACCCGGTCCTTTCACCGTGATAGGGTCGGCGGCGATCAGGTCATAGAGATCGCCAGCTCGGTGTTTGTAGATCTGGCCATCTTTGTGACCCTCATTGTGCAACACCTGCATTTCCAGGCCAGTTTCCCATGCCTTGCCATGCTCTTCATCCGCCACAAAATAGAAGATGCCGCTATTGCCGCCTTCTGAAATCTTCCACTCCAAGCTCAGCTCAAAGTCGCGATACTTCTGCTTCCCGTACAGTAAATCACCGGAGCGGGTGCCGAGTACCCAGCTCGCAAGAGCCGTCCACGAACCCTTCTCCAATTTGAGAGCACCATCTTAGATGACCCACTTCTCGACACCCTCAGCACCGTAGTTGCGCCAATGGCCGAAATTCTCACCGTCAAACATCAACTCCCAGCCGGCGGCCTTCTCTGCATCAGAGAGGGTGTTGGGTGGGATGTCGGTTCCATCTGAGAGTGGCATCACCGCGGTGGGTATTGAGTTCAGCGTATACCAAGCTTCATTAACCCACAGCGTGTCGCCCACGCTGGATTGCAGCGACGGATCGAGTGCCAAATAAACCACGTAGCCCGCATTGAGCCCACTAATATCCGCTGTGATGGTCTTGCGGTCTGCGGACAAGCTAAGGCTATCGGGCACCAGGTAAGCCGCGTCGTACATCGGTCCGCCGTACTGCTCGTTCGGATAATAGAACCACTGCCTGACAGTCAGGTCAGACGGCTTCAATACGGTCGCGTCTGCCAGGGGTGCGGTCAGTTCAATCTGAAAACCGGTGGGCGTCGCACGCACCGCGAATAGTTCGAAGGTAACATCTCCGTTGAATTCTAATGTCTCCAGGCCGTGCCACTGCTTGCCGATCTCCCCCCAGTTGCCCGGGTTGCCAATTTCACCGATGTACAACTTGCCGTCCGGACCCTGTTGAATTCGGTTAACTCCCGCAGACAAGCCGCCGGTAAAACGCATAATCGCGCCCTGCCAGGCACCATCAACCTTCTCCACCGACGCGCGCTGTATACCGCCCTGGTAGACATCACCGAACAACAATTGCCCTGCGAAGGGTCCCTCCTCCAACCAGATAGGTTCGGTCGGGGAATTGCCGATCTGGTCCTGCGGCATCCACACCGCCGGCGGTGTTTCCTTCGCATTCATCACGCCTTCAAACGGCACGGCGCGAGAGCCATAGAATTTCCCTTCCTCAACGTGCATCAATTTACTGGCGGGCAACCAATCTCCCTGATTGTCATTAACCCAAATATCGCCGTTTGCTCCCAGTGCTATGCCGTTGGGCGTACGGAATCCGGACGCCACGTAATCGACACTGCCGTCTTCGAGAGAAATACGAATAAGCTTGCCCTGACTGGGGAGTTGCTCCGGGCAACTCGCACCGCCGGGCTGCACGCAAATAGATAGCAGGCCGTAGAAATAGCCCTGTTTGTAGACCAGCCCAAACGCAAAAGAATGGAAGTTACTCGTCGTCGGCCACTGATTAGAGACCGTACGATACTCGTCGATGATTTCATCACCGTCGTGATCGATTAGCTCAGTGAGTTCCTGCTTTTGCAGGACGAACAGGCGATCATCGACCAGCGTCAGCCCCAGGGGCTCCTGCAGACCGTCGGCAATTCGCGTTACTCCAGCGGGCTGAGTAGACGTATCGAGCAGAAACACTCCCCCATCCAAATCCCAACTACTGATCAGCAAATTGCCGTCCGAGCGGAAAGCCATGCCGCCCACTTTCGGCTGGAAGCCCTCTGGCAAAATATTGGTGGCCCGGAAAGACGGATGCAGTTCATCCAGCCGTGGGCCGATATCGTATTCGCGAGTTGCGACGTAGGGCTGGCCATTGCTGTCCAGCGGCACATCCTGCTCTGCCTCGTACATCCCGGTGGTGAGAATGTACATCGCCGCCAGTCGGGCATCTTCACGGCTCATATCGGGATGGGCCGGCATAGGCACCTGACCCCAGGTACCCACGCTGCCGTCGATAATACTCGTGGCGAGGGCGTCGACGACGTTCTCCTGCATCCTGCCGCGAAACTTCTTGGCGATACGCGCGTAGGCCGGCCCGACCACCTGATCGGACACGTTATGGCAGCCAACGCAATCGCCATTCAACACCACCTGCTCACCGCGACTGATCTCGCTCTCGGAAGTCTCCATGTTGATGTCAGCCTCTGCCTGGAGCGGCTGAGCTTCACTGAGCTCTACAAGCTCTACAAGCTCTACCGACGCGTTGATCGTTTCGCCGACAGCACGGGTAATATTGCGCTGCAGGTAGCGCTTGCCGCCCTCTTCCAAAATCTCAGGGCGCTCCGTGACCCGCTGCCACTGCCCCTCTGCGTCTTGGCTTTCGTAACTAAATGAGACGCTGGCACCGCCGTCACTAAAACGATGACCTAGATAGCGTACCGACTCCTCTGCCGGTACCGCTGCCTGATACAACCACTTACCAGGCGAGCTCGGCTGGGGGCCATGCCGGTAATCGTAGGTGGCGCCCTCGAACAGAATATCGCCTTCCCATACCTGGTAGAGCTGGCCGGTCTGCGTGTCATAGCTGGCCCATAGCTCTGGAGCCAGCGCAAAATTAATCATGCGCGGATGGCCGTCGAGATTGGAGCGAATCACCCAGGGGGTATGGCCGCGGCCAGCCACTTCACGCCGACCAAAAGAAGAGTCGGTAGCGCCATGGTCCCGGTTCAGCTCTCCCATTACCCCGTAGTACACATCGCGTAGGTTGTTTTCAGCGATGAATGTCTGGGCCTCACGAATACCCTGGGAGTTCAGCATATTGAGTTGCCAGAGAACGATCGCGGTGGTGAGCGCGAACAAAGAAACTACACCCGGCAAGACGTAGAGAAAGAGTATTTTCAGGAAACGCATAGGACAGACAATCTTATTAGTTTGCCCACACTATACTGACCTGCCAGCCCCCTTCAAAGCACTACATAAATGCCAGACTGAGCACGACAAAAATTGCTCCTGATACCAGCAGCAGCATGTAGTAACTCACACCAACGACTAGCCCCTTGGTGATCGCACCCGGCCAGCCGCTGCCATAGACCCCTACCATTGCGATGGGCAAGTAAATGAATAGCGCCAGCATGACAACGCCGCCGTAATCACCGGGCAGTATCCAGCTAATTGGAAACAACAGGATGTAATAGAGAAACGCGGTGGTGTGATAATGCAGAGAGAAGATCAGGTGTTGCAGGTAATGAAACGGCGAGAACAGGTATGCCAGCCAAAGAATGACAGCAAACAGTGGTAGCAACAGGAACATCATCTGCGGCAGGCGCTGCACCAACTGGTCCAGGAAAAGATCCGGATTTGTCTCGATATCGGCTGCGTTCTTATTGAGGCGCTCCAACCAGGGCTCAAGCCAGGGGGGACTTTCTTCTTCCAGTTCGAGCATGCCCTCCTCTGCCAACAACTCTCGAATCGTCAGCACGTCGGTGCTGCCGTCATCGCGCTCTACCGGTATGTAGATGCCCTTACCTCTCTCCGCCTGGACTTGCGCAACATCAACGTTGGGATCACCTGAGAATTCCACGTCGACAGGTGCCAGCGAGATGATCAGGAAAACAATAAAGCTGACGATCAGGTAGAGTCGCAGCGGGGGCAGGTAGTGCGCACGTCGCCCGGCAAAATAGTCAGCCGTGACCCGGCCCGGTCGTACACAGAGATTGACCAAAGTACGCCACACCCTGCCATCAAGGTGTCGTAAATCCTCAAACGCCTCACCGGCCAGATCGGTAACGCGAATATCCCGACCCCGCTCGCGCTGACCGCACTGCGCACAGTACTCACCGGTTAGCGGGGCACCGCAGTTTTTACAGATCACTCGCTCGGTCGCTGGCCGCCGCAGAGAATGTCGGTGACCACTTCGGTGTCCATGAACTCTTTCATCTCGAGCAGCTTGCCGTCACGCCAGGTAAACAGGAAATGGTAGTGGTTGCGGTACATCTTCCCCGACACATGTTTACCCTCGCTGGTGGCCTCAACAGAAACCCGATCGTCCTCCGCGGTCATAGTGAGGATGGTAAAGGTGATCCCCTCGGGAAACGTCTCTAGCACACCGCCGGCGAACTGTGCCATCTGGGCTTTATCGTAGATGCCCGAGATGAGCGTATTGCCCATCGTATGCACACGGCCATCTTCGTCATAGGTATCGACGATCTGACTCAAATCACTACGGCTCATTGCGTCGATGAAGTCTCGGGTATAGCGCTTATTGTCCTCAGCGATACTCACTGTGCTGCCTCCGTGGTCAATGAGTCGTCAGTGTACGACATTCGCGCACAAGCCGCGGTAATTGGGCGCTTGACAAGCCAAACTAATACCTATTAGTCTATAGTCTTCCATGACTTTCAGGAGCACCACATCATGAGTGAATGTCCCTTCGCCAACTTTAAAAACATGATCGACCCTGACACCTACGCGCAGGGTATGCCCTACGACGAGCTGAAAAAGATTCGCGATTCCGGACCCGTGCATTGGATGGATGATCCTACCCGCGGAATTCCCTATTGGCTGGTGACGGGTCGCGACGAGATCGACTTTATCTCGAAGAATCCTCAGATTTTTTCCTCAGAGGCCAAGAGCGTGCTGGTGGATGAGTGGACTGAAGAGGAACTTGAAACCATCCAGCGCCACATGACGATCAACATGCATCCACCGCGGCACCTGCAAAACCGAGGCATTGTGCGTTCGGTGTTTACTCCCCGGGCCATCGATGCCTATGAGGCGCGTTTCCGCCAACACGCCAAAAACATTGTCGACCGGGTTGCGAACCGCGGAGAATGCGAATTCGTTGAGGAAGTTGCCGCCGAATTGCCACTGCTGGCCATTCTGGAGTTGTGCGGTATTCCCGCAGAGGACCGCCACGACTTCTTCAATTGGACCAACGCCATGATGTTCAATGAAGATCCCGAAATGGCTGCCTCCAAGGAAGACGCTGAGATCGCCTCTTTCCATGTGATCGAGTACGCCATGAAGCTGGCAGCCCAGCACGAGGAAAACCCGAAGGACGATATCATCGGGGCTCTGCTCAAGGGCACCCAGGGCGAGGATGGCTTTAATCAGGACGAATTCGTCTGGTTCTTCCTGATGCTGATATCGGCAGGCAACGAGAGCACCCGCACGGTCACCAGCCATGGCATGCGCCTATTGATGGAAAATCCCGACCAACTGCAGTACCTGGTGGACAACCCCGACAAGATTCCCGGTGCCTGCGAAGAGATGCTGCGCTACAACACGGCATTCATCATCATGCGACGCACCGTTATGGAAGATATCGAACTCGCTGGTTATCAGCTGAAGAAAGGCGACAAGCTGGTCATGCACTACCACACCGTCAACCACGACGAGTCGGTATTTGGTGAGGATGCGATGCAGTTTGACGTGACCCGCGCCGAACGGATGCCCAGCTTGTATAAAGAGCACCGCGCCTTCGGTATTGGCCAGCACTTCTGCCTGGGTACCCACCTGGCGCGCCTGGAACTGCGCATCATGATGGAAGAGATTATTCCCCGCCTGCGCAATCCCAAGTTCGCTGCGCCAGTTGACTACACCCGCGGTACCTTGGTGAATGGCATTAAGCGCATGCCAATCACCTTCGATCCTGAAGTAAAAACCGAGGCGGCCTGATGGCCGCCGCTATTTAGCGGGCGAATACCAGATCGCTGAGCTAACGGCGCGTTCCTGAATGGAATGCGGCTGGGGCGGTTCAACACCCATTACCTTTGCATCGAACACGGTAAAACGTGGGGTCGGTATTTCGATGGCACGTGCATAGTAATAGGCGTGCTGCGTCGGATCGAAGTTGGGGTCCGTCCATACCGCTGCTAACTCCGAGGCACCGATGCTGTTGCTGTAACTCGCCTCAGCCACGTTCACCGTATTGCCCACTGCGGGAAGTTTACCGTCTGCTTTTTCATCCATGCGCTTATCAGAAGCGGCCACATCAAAGATGGTCTCATGGCTATTGCCATCGGCATCCACCCAGGCCTTGATGACTTGCAGGCGATCGAGGTTGGCACCCAGCGGATCCTTCAGCGCGTGCACCAACAAGACGGGCGAGCGGCCCTGCGAATCTGACAGATCGCCGCCCATCGGCACGCCCCCTGCGTAAGCCGCGTCGAGCCAATCAGACTCCATCAGATCGGCGGGGTAATCCCAGCCGGCAAATAAACGCAACGCCATCCTCGGGCCCGTCGTAGCATAGGTTTCCTTACGTTTCATGGCGTTAAATATCGATGCGCGCGTATTCTCCTCTGCCCATACCGCCACCAGACCCGCAGCGCCGTAGCGCATGTGCGGCATCATGTCGGAACCCATTAGGGCTATACCCAGGCGCTGCGCTGGAGTGCCATCCATCAGTGGCAACTTGCCATGGTAGTTGTCCTCCTCTACCGAGGAACTGGCGTTATGACTATCGCTGCTCGCGATCAAGCCAAAACGAAGCGGGTTGAATCCTTCCAGGTGCGCGAACTCGAGTCCGGTTCGCAATGCATCCCGCGCGTAACTGCCCTTCGGTTCGCTGGGGCGCCCTTCCGCGGACATGATCTCGTCCATGATCTCGAAGCCGGCAAACTCGTCCTCAGGCGAGAGACTGGGATGGGTTTCCGAACTACCCTTGATCTGAAAGATTTCCGCCACCGGCTCATTGCGAGCGCGCAGCTCAGCATAATCGGCCGTAAGGGGTTGTCTATCGTAGGTATCAGAGGCCCACATGCGCCCGCCGCTGACATTGCCATTATGAGGTATAGCCAGCGCCTCAATGCCCGCTTCACGCTGTTCGTCCATCGCGCGCCACAGGTCTTCAGGATTTTCAGAATCCTGTGAGCTGAAAGGATACTTTGGCGCAGAGGACGTTTTGTAGATCACATTGCGATGCAGGTTCTCTTCATTGGGCATGGAACTCCATTCGTAGGCAATGAAGGTAGTGAACCTGCCGGGATCATTATGACGTTCAGCCGAGTCGATCACCTCGCCCCAGGCGTCTAGAGACACGTGCGTCAGATCGTCACGGCTGTAAAAGTCGTCGCGTCTATCTTTGGAGCCCATCTGATAAAACGCGCGCTGCATAAAAATAGCCGTGGTCCTGAGCGCACTGCCATCCCGCAGTGCATCAATAAGACTCTCGTCGGGCCTGTCGGCATCCTCGCCTGCCAGATAGCGTGCCAGACCCAGGTGCTCGGCATGATCGGTCACCGCACCAAAATGCAATGGCCGCGATGCCTGAATGGGAAACCCAAAGGCGTGCAAAATCGCACCGCCTTTCATGTAGCGATACGCGTCGTCAGGTTTAGCCCTCACTCCCATAGTGAAAGCGTCGTAAGATAGCGCCGTGTGGATATGCAGGTCGCCCCAGAGCAAATTGCGGGTGGGGCTGTACTCGATCAGCTCCAATTCAGGCGCAGGCTCGAGATCGGCCGGATCGACCACTTCATCCAGGGTCGGGTCGTCAAATCCGGAGCATGCCGACAAAGCGAGCACCAGGAACATTGGCCAGATAGTAGATCGCATAATCAAGTCCTATTCTTTGCAGTGGTGCCGCCGCTACCAGCGGTACAGGGCCTCGACGCCGTAAGTGCGTTGTTTACCGGGCAACAGAGCAAATGCCCCAACGCCTCCTGCAGAACCAATCCCGGTTCCGAAGTACTCCTCATCGGTAAAGTTGTTCACGAAAGCGGCTAGCTCAAGTCCCTCGACCGCTTCGGACCAGGCCAGGCGAAAGTTCCACAGGGTATAGTCGTCCAGCGTCGCCTCATCGAAGGTCGCCGATACGGGGTCGAGACCAAAAAAGACTTCGTCCATATAGGCACCCTGCACGCGCGGCGTAAACAAACCGACAGAAGTCATCCAGTCATACTGCATGATGAGTGTGTAGGTTTGCTCGGGTATAAAGGCGAAGGGCTCATCGGACCGGTCGATCACGTTGCCCGCGCCATCCTGGTCCAGAAACTCGTCGTACTCAGTGTCGGTATAACTGGCATTGAAGCCGATAAACATGCCCTCGAACGGCAACAAACTCAGCTCCAACTCCGCCCCCCAAATAGTCGCCTCACCCGCATTGGCGATGCCATTGAGTGTTGTTGGGGGCAGGTCTGGATCTTCATTGGGTATAGTGCGGGTCACGACGATCTGCATGTCGTCGTAGTTAGAGTAATAGAAGGCTCCGTTGAGGCGTGCGCGGTTAGACAACAGGTTGAGCTTGTATCCCAACTCCCAGGTCTGCACTTCTTCTGGGTCGAAGGGTAGAAACTCTTCCCCAAACGGCGCAAATCCGCCGGCCTTGAAGCCCTCGCTCCAACTGGCGTAGAGCATCCCGCCATCAAACACATCACCCTGCCAGCTTTCGGGTGTAAACATGGTCAAAGTGATGGCTGGATTGAACTCTGTCCAATCATCATCGCCTTTCGGGTTGGGGTTAACCGGATCGGGAACCACCTCATGGACAAAGTTCTCGAGCGCGTTGAATTCCGCAACGGAAATCACACCCGGAGACGGTGTGGCACTGGCGTAGTTGAGCTGCTCGGTTTCTTTTTCGTCGTAGTTGTATCGCGCCCCCAGCGTTAGCTGCCAGTAATCGGACAGGTTCAAGATGGCCTGCCCAAAGATGGCGGCGCTGGTGTTGTCGAATTCGCGCACAAATGCCTGGCGAAATCCTACCGCGGCTGGTGGAAATACCGACACCTGGTCATTGGGCAAGAGTGTGCCGATGAAGCCACCTGGCCCGAGCATCTGCCCGCCCGCGTCATCGTCGATCTGCTCATTCGAATAAAACGCACCGACGGTGTATTCCAGGAAGCTGTCATAGGCATCGCCGACAATCTGGAATTCCTGGGACAGGAACGTTCGCTCCTGATCCCAGGCAGAGATGCCGTTGGCCTGTAACTGACGACGCGGCTCCCAAACATTTGATAGCGGATAAGCGTCGGTGGCATCGATATCGAAGGAGTTACTGAGATCATCCTGATACAGGTAGCCGGTAATGCTCTTTAGCGTAAAACTCTCGAACTCCCACGCCAATGTCAGGCCGGCCATAGTATTGGTGATCTCGTATTCCAGCGGCGAACGATCCAGACTGACCTCTTCATCATCGACCAGGTCCCAGCTGCGATCACAGACCTCACGGTACGGGCTGACCTGCCCAGGAGTCACGAAACCCTGCAAGGCCGTGGCCTGCGCCCAGAGACAGTTGGTTGGCGCCGTGTTCTCCTGCACCTCGCCATAGAACAACATTAGATCCGCGGTCAGCGCCTCTCCCTGGTAGCGCAGTTGGCCCATCGCTGATTGTCGGTCCCGGTCGCCATAGTCTTCTCCTGTAAAGGGATCGTCGCGATAACCGTCGGCCTTCGTATAATCGAGAATGATCGCCCCCGCCAGGCTATCTTCGATTATCGGGCCACTGATACCACCGCGCAGGTCCAGGCGATCAAGATCACCCACGCGTACCTCGGCGAAACCTTCAACCAGCTGTAAGTCTGGCTTCTTGGTCGTCAGCAATATGGCACCGCCGATGGTGTTCTTGCCAAACAGGGTTCCCTGCGGGCCTCGCAGTACCTGAATCGACTCCATGTTAATGACGTCGACCAGTTGGGCATCGTTCCTCGGGATGTAAATGGAATCGACATAGACACCCACACCCGGCTCCGCGGCAGCATCAGCCGAGCGAGTACCCACCCCCCGAATCGCAAACTCGGCGGCCTTGCGACCTTCGCGACGAGTCAGGCCGGGGGCCTGCCGTGTCATATCACCCACGCTGGTAATCTGGGCGGCACGCAAATCTTCGGCGCCGAGGGCTGTCACTGCGATCGGCGTTTCCTGCAGTGATTCCTCCCGCTTCCGGGCCACGACTATCACTTCTTCAAGGGCACCGGCCTGGGCATGCACGGCAGCAGGCAAACCTGTCTCCAGCGCCATGGCAGCAACCAGCGCGGTCAACGGTATTCGGTGCGGGTGGGTGCGTTTCTTCGTTTTCATACTTATTATCCCCGGTGCTTCAGATGCCGGCGTGTTTCAAGTTTTACGTTGAAACATAAACTTTACACATTTATTCTATGTGTAAAATGTAGCGCATTTAGTTGGCACGCACAACAATCATATTGAGTTGAAGAAAACTTCTTATCTTTATGATTTTGTTATATTTTATGGATGGCTGACCAATTACCGTGGTTAACTAGTTAAACTTATCATGACACTGAAAATGGAAACGACTTCAGCGCGAGCGCCTATCTGGTCAGGCGATAGGCCCACATCGGAGACCGAGGCCCAACACCGGCTGATCGATGCTTATATCGAGTGCGCACTGCACTCTGAGCCCGCCAAAGTGACCATGGCGGAGGTAGCGCGCACGGCGGGTGTCACCCGGCCAACGCTCTATAAGCACTTTCCCAATATCAGCGCCATTTACTTTGCCGCTGTACGTAAAGTCTTTGATGGCAGCGCCCGCCAGCTCGCCGCACACCTCGCAGGTATCGAGGGCCTGGAAGATCAACTCACCGCAGCGTTGGTCTTCGTCAATGCAGGCTCCCAGGGTGACAATTTATATGCCCGCTTTCTGCGCTCTATCCAGGAATCCGAGGGGCTCGATGCCATTCCCCTGCAATCACAGGAGGAAACCCTTCGCAGCATTCTGCAGCTATCACTTAGCACCGTGATTGAAGCGCACCCACTACTGGAGCAGCACCGCGATGCCTTCTTCGATCTTTATACCCGGCTTACCATCTCCCTGCTCTATCGACCTTTCCTCGATGAGCACTCCATTCGAGCGGTGGTGCGACTGTTAATCAACGGGCTGCAATCGCAGCGCTAGTGGTTGGGCTCAACAGAGCGCTATACTGCCGACACTAACAGCCACTGGGTCGTTCATGACATCTGAGGTATCCACCCGGGAAATCTGGTCCTGGGCGTTCTACGATTTCGCCAATTCCGGCTATGCGACCGTTGTACTGACGACCATCTACAGCGCCTTTTTTGTCGGCGTTATCGCCGCCGACCTTGAGGCGGCCTCACCCGGCAGCGCCACGCTGCTATGGACCATGTGTATAGCAGCGGCCAATTTCTTTGTACTGCTATCTGCACCAATTGTGGGCGCCATCGCCGATTACCGCGCCAGCAAGAAACGCTTCCTGCTGGCGAGCACAATCCTGTGTGTAACAGCGACGGCGGCGCTATCCATCCCTGGCCAAGGACAGGTGTTATTGGCCATGCCACTGCTGGTGCTATCGGCCATCGCCTTTGCCAGTGGTGAAAACCTGATTGCAGCCTTCCTTCCGGAAATTGCCGATAGCGGCAAGATGGGCCGGGTATCGGGCTGGGGTTGGAGTCTGGGATATTTTGGCGGCCTGCTCACTCTGGGTAGTTGCCTCGCCTATATAAACTGGGCCTCGGCCGCCGGACAAACCGCCGCCGACTATGTGCCCGTTACCCTTTTGATTACCGCAGCCATATTTGCCCTCGCCGCGTTTCCCACCTTTCAATGGCTGAAGGAGCGCGCGGTACCACGCCCACTGGATTCCGCCGGGAGCTACGTGCGGGAGGGATTCCGAGAGGTTTTCAACACCCTCTCTCACGCAGCCCAACTCAAGGACTTGTTCCGCTTTCTCATGTGCCTGACCCTGTTTCAGGCTGGCGTTGCCACCGTTATCGTCATCGCCGCGATCTATGCTCAGGAAGTCATGGGCTTTGATAGCCAGCAACTGATCATCCTTATCATGGTGGTGAACTTCACAGCAGCTATCGGTGCCTTCCTGTTTGGTTTCGCCCAGGATCACTTTGGCTCTGTACCGAGTCTGGCCGTTGCACTGCTAGTGTGGATCTTTGCGGGCTTGCTCGCGGTTGTCGCCGAGAGCGAAGCCAATTTCTGGATTGCAGGAAATCTCATTGGTCTGGCCATGGGGGCGACCCAGGCTGGCGGTCGCGCACTGGTGGGCGAATTCACACCCGTGGAGCGTACCGCAGAATTCTTTGGCCTATGGGGCCTGGCGGCGAGGGCCGCGGCTATTCTCGGACCATTGAGTTACGGCTTGATCAATCGCATGAGCGGCGGCGACCATCGCCTCGCGATACTGTCGACACTGAGCTTTTTTGTAGCGGGACTTGTTCTATTATTTACTGTTAACGAACAGCGCGGAAGGGAGGCGGCTCATGGCCATTAATCGCAGACAATTTTTACAGGTATCGGCCATTGGTGCAGGCGCAGGCAGCCTCGCTGCCTGCGGTGGCGAAGACGCGGTATCCATCGACACGAGCCTGCCGGTGGGGCCCTATGGCGCAAAATCCACTGCCGAGGAAGTGACTGAAGGTATGGACCTGTCTGGCATGACCGCGCTTGTCACGGGCTGCAACTCTGGAGTGGGTTACGAGACGATGCGGGTTCTGGCGCTGCGAGGTGCCCACGTTATTGGCACGGGACGCACCTTGGAGAAAGCCAAGAAAGCCTGTGATAGCGTGCAGGGTAACACCACCCCCGTCGCCCTGGAATTGTCCGACTTCGAATCCTGTGTCGCCTGTGCCGATACGGTGAAGGCCATGGGTATGCCGCTCGACATGCTCATTCTCAATGCCGGCATTGGCAGCTTCACCGACTTCGAATTGATTAACGGCATGGAAAAAATCTGGGTCATTAACTACCTCGGACACGTGGTGGTGACGATGAACCTGTTGCCGTTGGTGCAGGAAGCCGAGAATGGACGCATTGTGCATGTGGGCAGCCAGATGGGTTACCTGGGTGCCCCGGCCGTGGGAATCGATTTCGACAACTTACGCGGCGAAGGTGAGTACGATGCCGGCCAGGCGTACGGCCGCTCCAAGCTCGGCAACGCGCTGTTCTCGCTGCAGCTATCCGAGTTACTCAAGGACTCGGACACCACCTCAAATGTCATTCACCCTGGTTTTGTGAAGACCAATATAGGCCGTAATGCCGACGGCTTCATCGGCTTTCTCTACAACAATGTGGCGCAAGTCATTCAGAAAACCACCGCCGAAGGCGCCGCCACCCAGGTCTACGTCGCCACCAACCCACTCATCGCTGGTGTAAGCGGTGCCTATTTCGAGGATTGCAATCCAGTCGTCGTTAACGTGCCGAACCACGTTTACGATAAAGCCCTGGCAGCGCGGTTATGGCAAGAAACCCAGGGCATGCTGGAAGGCTACATCTAGTGCTGGTTGAGGGAGTCATCCCGGCGCTGGCGGAATTGCAGCATCGAGTTGTGGGCGCCAAAGCGGCCGAAGCCGGGCCAAATACGCACCAGCAGATAGAGAAGTTTTGCCAACGCGGTGACGACAATCTTGTGCTTACCGTTGCCGAGATTATCGACAATATAATGGGCAGCCGCATCCGTAGGCATCACCTTAGGTAAGCTGTCGAGCACTCCCTGAGCCGAGGTTCCCCGGGTCTTGGCCTTGGTCAACATTTCCGAAGCCACATTACCGGGGCAAATGGCTTGCAGTTGCACCCCAAACTCACGCGCTTCGCCGGCGACCGATTCAGTTAAGCCCACTACCGCGTGCTTGCTGGCCGAATACGCTGCCATCGAACCCACCGCCATTAAACCGCCCTGCGACGCCACGTTGGCAATCAGCCCATGACCCTGTGATTTCATGATGCGATAGGCGTATAGCGTACCCTTCATGACGGCAGTGATGTTCACATCGACCAGCTGCTCCAGGTAAGCATCATCCATATCGAAGTACTCTCCCACAAAGATGATGCCTGCATTATTGATTACCAGGTCGAGCTGGCCCTGTTCCGCGACCACCAGTTCCATCACCTCTCGCAGTCTGGTGTGATCGGTAACGTCCAAGACCACGGCATGAGCCCTACCCCCGAGTGTTTCGATGTCGGCAACGACGCTCTGAGCCTCGGCGTGTGTTAGCGCTGAGACATAAACGATGGCGCCACGACGAGCCAGCTCTTTGCTGACTTCTTTGCCGATACCCGTGCCAGCGCCGGTCACGAGCGCCGATTTACCCTGCCAACTGACCATTTCTCTCTCCTTCTTAGGGCCTTACCCCACCGTCGATCGTGACGGTGGTACCCGTGGTGTAGCTGCTGGCCGCCGACGCAAAATACAAAGCGGCGCCCACCACTTCCTCGGGCTCGCCCACGCGCTTGAGAGCAATGGGCTCGATAACGTGAGGCAGGGTTTGCTCGTTTCGCACGAAACCTGCGGCAGCATCAGTATCGAACGTACCGCAGACGATACAGTTAACGCGCACGCCTACGGGCGCATATTCCTGGGCAGTGGCCACCGTCAAGGCATTGAGCCCCGCTTTGGCTGCACTGTAAGTCGTGGTTAGCGGATTGGGCCTGGTGGAGGCCACCGAACTGATATTGATTACCGCACCACCGCCGGTCTCCGCCATTCGCGTTGCGGCCAGCGCAGTCAATCGAGTGGGACCTTTCAAGTTCACGTCGATGATCTTGTCGAACAATGCTTCACTGGTCTCCAACAGCGAGGGTGCCACTGGAGACATACCCGCATTGTTAATCAACACGTCTATGCGCCCGTAGTGCGATACCACCGTATTGAGCACGTCTGCGAGGGAATCCCACTCGCCCACATGGCAGGCGATGGCAAGCGCATCACCTCCTCGTTCACGAATATCGCCAGCCACTTTCTCGCATTCCTCGAGCTTGCGACTGGCGACAACCACCTTGGCACCGCGCGCCGCAAACTCGAGGCTCATCGCCCTACCCAGCCCCCGACTCCCGCCGGTGATCAGTACGACTTTGTCAGTCACATCAAACATATCCGTCATTGGGCAAATCGCTGGGCGCGCTCCATCAGTTGATCCACGACGAAACCAAAAAATTCGTGGTTAGGGTTCTTGGACTCTCCTGCCAAGTACTTGGCATAGCTGGCTTCTAACACGATGCCCAGCTTCCAGGCGGCAAAGGCCTGGTACCACTGAAAGTGGCTCAGGTCTCTGCCGGTCTGTAACGCATAGCGATCGACCAACACCTCGGGTGCCTGGCAATACTCTGCATCCATACCCGCCTCGCTGCCAGGCGAGGCGATGGCGATAAGATTGCCCTCTTCCGGCCAGAAGATCATGGCCCAGGCCAAATCGATCAAGGGGTCGCCAACGGTTGTCATTTCAAAGTCGACCAGACTCAGGACGCGGGGCGGCACCTGCCTGGAATACATGGTGTTATCGACCTTGTAATCGCCATGCATGACGGTGAGATATCCACCCGGCGGCCGATGCCGCTCCAGCCAATCGGCGACCGTATCCACACCCGCGAGATCGCGACTGCGATAGCCCTCGAGCTGTTTCATCCAGCGCTGTACTTGCCGCTCAAGAAAATTATCCGGGTTAGACAGGGCTTCCAGTTCAGTGCCCTGCCAGTCAAACGCATGCAACTCCACCAACGCATCGATCAGCTCCTCGCCGATAGCGGGCTGCGTCTCCGGGCTAGCCACATATTGTGCGGGCAATTTGCGCCGAATCACTTCCCCATCGATGAACTTCATCACATAGAAGGGATTACCCATCACTTCAGGATCATCACAATGGGTAAGCAACTGCGGCACCCGCACCTGACTTCCCGCCATCGCCTTGATCACCTTGTATTCGCGCACCACGTTATGGGCGGTGTCGGAGACCGCGGCCAGTGGCGCCCGACGGGTAACATAACGCTCGCGGCCAACCTGCATGTCGAACATCTCGCAAGAGCCACCGCCGCGCATCGGAGTGACGCTAATCGCAGCCTCAGATGCCAACTGTGGCCGCAACCAGTCTCGGAAGCCGTCCAGATTGAAATCCAGATCGGTCATCAACCGCGAGCCTCCAACAAATCGGCAAAGCGTTGGCGGGACTGTTCGGCCCGGGTAGGAATATGTTCCGAAGGCCAGCCCTCTACGGCTTCGTAGCGCTTCAGTTCAGAGCGCGCAATCGTCATTTTGTGTACTTCATTGGCGCCATCTACCAACGGCGCCATGCGCGCGGACCGGTACATCAGTTCCAGCGGCATGTCGCAGCTATAACCCAGGGAACCATGCACCTGTAGAGCGCGATCGACCACGTTATAGAGCACCTTGGCATTGTTCACTTTGACCATGGCAATGTCTTCGCGAGCACCATGATGCCCCAGCTTGTCCATCTTCCAGGCGGCTCGCAGTGTTAACAGCTTGGCCATCTCCAGCTCCATACGCGAATCCGCGATGTACTCCTGGATCATCTGGTGTTTTTCATAGCCTCTGCCAAATGAGGTGCGCGACTTGGTGCGCTCGCACAGCATGTCGAAGGCGCGCTCCGCCTCACCGAGCCAACGCGTGGCATGGTGAATTCGGCCAGGCCCCAATCGAACCTGCGACAAAATGAAGCCGCCGCCACGCTCACCGATCAGGTTGTCTTTGGGAACACGCACGTTGTCCAGCAATATCTCTGCGTGATTGCCGTGGGCTCCATACTCACTGTAGGGGTGATGCATAGTGGGAATATCCCGGAACACATCCATGCCGGGCGTGCCCTTCTCAACCACGATCATTGAGCATCGCTGGTACACCGGCGCGTCGGGTTCGGTAACGACCATAAAAATGATGAAGTCGGCGCGCGATGCATTGGTGATCATCCACTTGCGGCCATTCAGTACCCACTCATCACCGTCGAGCACCGCTGTGCTTTGAATCTGGGTAGGATCGGTGCTCGCGACAAAAGGCTCGGTGATCGCGAAGGCACTGCGTAGTTCGCCGCGCAGGTTCGGCCACAGCCACTTTTCTTTCTGGGCAGCGGTACCGCCTTCAGCAAGCAATTCGGAGTTGCCGGAGTCCGGTGCCATATTGCCAAAGATCTCCTGAGCGAAGGGACAACGACCTGTGATCAGGTTCATCTGCGCCAGGGGTAGTTGGCCCAAGCCCTGGCCGCCGAGTTCCTCCTCGAGGTGACAGGCCCACAGGCCCTGGTCCTTGACCTGCTGTTTGAGTGGCTCCTGAATCGCGCTCCAGTGTTCGGGCTCAAGCTCGCCGTAGATTGGCTCCCAGGGAATCAACTCCTCATCGACGAACGTTCTCACCCAATCCAGTTTTTCCTGAAACTCGGGGTCGGTTTCAAAATCCCATGCCATGGCATTTACCCTTTACTTGCTATCGCAGAATTAATCACGTATAAAACAACAGTGTTTTCTTAAGATAGCAAAGACCCTCACCAATGGGTACCGGAAAATTGAACCAACCCACAGTTAACGTTATTCCGAGAGCCGCCTGCGCTTAAATCCTATGGCTAAACCACTGATTAAAAAGGAATTAATTCTTGATGAGGCGCTCCTGCTGCTGGACGAGGATGGCTTCGAAAAATTGAGCGCGCGCAATCTGGCAGGCCGACTAGGGTGCTCTACCCGCACCCTTTACCAGCAGGTCGGCAAGCGAGATGCGCTGGTTCGCGAATTGGTGACTTACTTTTTCAGCAGTTTCCAATTGCAGTTTCGCGCCGCAGAGGACTGGCAGGAATCGGGGCTGCAGTGGGCCTCTGCACTGCGTGAGGCCTTACTCGCCCACCCCCACATCGCCGGCCTGATCACCACGGAAAACCGCCCCGCTATCGCCGATACCGTCAACCTGCTACTGCGAGACTGGTTGCACAAGGGCATCCATGAGGAAATCGCTTTGCGCGGCTGCCGGGTACTCACCCACTTGGTTATCAGCTTGTCTCTGGCAGAGATCGAAGCGCCACCGCTACCCGAGCGACGGAGTCGTCGAAGCTCGCGTGAGATTGCCTTCGAGGACCTGGTCATCGCGCAATCTGGCTCGAGTCATTCTGCTAACTTCCAGGACATGCCTGAGGTCTTCGAGAACGCCGTGCGCTGGTCACTGCAGGGCATGGCAGACGAATTAACTGCCGCGGGGCATCAAGCGTGAAGTATTCCCGCGCCGGACTGGATTTGGGTTTGTTGAGTAATCAGCAATCAGCCATGCTCGAATTCTGGCGCGATCAGATTGGACTGCAAGAGAAGGAGACGCTGCGCCCCGTAGAAGGCGTTGTGCAACACAAACTGGACTTGCACGGCGCCGTTCTGAAACTGAACTGTGTCGAAATGGAGCTACCCACTGCTACCCCGCAGCGCGGTATCTGCGAGCTACTCCTGGTAAGAGACGGTATTGATGAGGCCCAACTACTGCAAGATCCGGACGGCAACCGGGTACGCCTGGCGCCCCGTGGTTACCAGGAGATCGACAAAGTCGGCATTCATCTCGCGGTATCAGAGGCTGCGGCGTTCCACCGCTTTTTTTCGCAGGTTCTCTTATTGCCCTGCGTCTCCGAACAGGCTTACGAGTGGGCGGGCACTACGCTAAGTTTTGCAGAGACGCCCACCGCCAGAGAGGCGCAGCACCAGGACGGAATTGGCTACAATTACCTGACGGTGCAGGTGATGGACACTTATACAACGCACGAGCAGTTAGTCGAGCGCGGAGCCAAGGAGCTGGTTGCTCCGAGTGACCAACACACGTCGACCGACTCACTGATTTCCTTTATCGCTGATCCGGATGGCAATCGGATCGAAATATCCCAGCGGCCCGACCTGGTGGCTGCAGCCGGCAATATCAACTAGAGAGAAGAACATGGATACCGAGCAACTGGTTGTACAACTGGTCGAAGCCTTCGGCCAACCCGAATCGATCGTCGAACAAGTCGCTGAGGATTGCGAGTGGACCGTTCACATCGGCAACATGGAACCCGGTGGCACCCACAAGGGCAAGGTGGCCATTCGCGCAGTGATGAACAAGGTGTTTGGCGAGATCTACGATCCTGCCACGGTGCAAATCACGGTGCATTCAGCCACTGGAAATGCCGCTGTGGGCGCAGTGCGCTTCAACTACCAGTGCGTGACAACCTGGGGCGCGCCGCTCAACAATGAGTACGCGCTGTTCGCCGAGTACAAAGATGGCGAGGCCATCCGGGTTAATGAGTACCTGGACGGCTTCGCTGCTATGGAACAGTTGGGTGGTAGCGATGCACCGGGGTGATTAACCGAGCCGGACTGCCAGCTCTGCTGCAGATTCCATTGCACCCTCGATATAGCCGACGCCATTGCAGTCGCCAATACTGTGCACGGTAAAGCCGGAAGCTTCTAATTCTTCAGCCAGCGACAATTCACCCGTCGCGCCTTGCGCCACAATGACATGGTCCGCTGCAATGGAGCGCCGCTGCTTGCGGAAATTGGTGTAGCTGACCGCATGCTCGTCGATGCTGATATCGGCTGCCTGCCGTATCAGCGTTACGCCCAGGTGTTGCAGTTCTTCCAGCAGGCGCAGTCGTCGCACCAGGTATAAACCTCGGCCGACTTCATGGGACTGGTCGATAACGGTAATGTGGCGACCGCGCTCTGCCAGAAACTCCGCCAGTTCCAGGCCCACCAGTTCTGCACCGACGATTACAATCTTCTTGCCCAGGGGCAGCCAGACTTTGGATGCCTGACGGACCAGTTCAGGGTGACCCGTCACTCCTGTTCTAGCGCCCACATCGACCAGGGTGCGACTCAACCAGGGGACTTTGCGCTGCAACTCCGGATGCGGCACACCCTGCACCAGCGCTCGCATCTCGTCGCCGCTAAACACAAAGTCTCTGTCTGCGCCCGCAAGCGGGGGCATATCTCGGCGCGCGCCGGTTGCCACCACGACTTCCTCGATTCCCAATTGCTTTAACTGGTCGGCTGACGCGGCGGTATTCAGGTGCACATTAACGTTGGATTGTTCTATTTGCAGACGCAGCCACTTTAAAAGACGTTCATTAGGCTTGTAAGCGATACTGGCAAACTGCAACGTACCGCCCAGTCGCGGACCCGCCTCAAACAGTTCAACCGCAAAGCCGCGCAGTGAGAGGCGGCGTGCAACTTCCATACCGGCGGGGCCACCACCGATCACCCCGATACGGCGCGGCGCATCGGTTGCTATCAGGGCACGCTCGTTCTCATAGGACGTTTCCGGATTAACGGCGCATTTGACCTGCTCCACCTTGTAGATCTGGCTAACACAACAGTAGCAGTAGACGCAGGGGCGTATTTGCTCGGGTGTGCCGGCCACGATCTTGTTGGGCAGATCCGGGTCGGCAAGAATTTTGCGGCCCATGCCGAGAAAGTCGAAATGCCCCTTACGAATATGGCGGTCGGCAGATTCGGGCTCTACACGACCAGAGGTAATGACGGGTATCGATACCGCGCGACGAATCGCGGTTGCATCGGCAATCATGCGCTCCGGCTCAAAGGGGATATTCGATTCTGAATGCAGCGCGCCTCTGCTGGTATCGTGGTAGGCACTGGCGGTTATCGCATCGGCGCCCGCCGCCTCAATCAGTTTCGCGGTGGCCGTCGCGTCGGTGAGGGTAATCCCCTCCTTCTTACCGTATTCACCACAATCGATCTTCACCCATAAGGGGAAGTCTCGCCCTACCCGTTCACGAATGGCAGCAATCACTTCGAGCAACATTCGGGCACGGTTTTCCAGGCTACCGCCGTACTCATCCTCACGGGTATTCGCCACCGGGGACAGAAATCCAGACAGGATGTAACCGTGGCCGGCATGAATTTCGGCGCCGTCAAAACCGGCACGTTTGGCGCGCTCTGCCGCCTCCGCATAGCGACCCACCAGCCAGGCGATGTCCTCTTTGCTGACCACATGCAGCTCGGGCTTGGGTCCACCGGCGAAGGCTGCAATCTCCTCGGCCAGCATGCCTTCGCCCATGTCACTGTATCCGGGTGGAAGCGGATAGGAAGGCACCCACACAGGCCTGCCCTCGCGCACATCCTGAACCGCATTAATGCCACCGTGATGCAATTGCACCGCAATTTTCGCGCCGTGCTGATGCGCGGCATCCGCCAATCGCGTCAGTCCGGGAAGAAATCGATCATCGGATAAACCAATAGGACCCGGTATCGGCGCACCATCCGGCCACGCCACAGAGGTCACACCCGTGATGATCAGGCCCGCACCGCCGCGAGCCTGTCGCTCATGATAGGCAATAATACGGTCGCTGCAGGTCGCATCATTCTCGCCGAGGTTGACACCCATAGCAGTCACGATCATGCGGTTTTTCAGCGTCATGCTGCCAATTCGACCGGGACTCGTTAGATGGCTTAGAGCCTTACTCATGGCAGGAACCCCGCACTATTCAAATCGATACACTGTTGTAAATGGCGCTGAATCAGCGCCAGGAACATGCGATCGCTGCGCTCTGCCGGCTCAGAAAACACAGCACCCAACACGATCACAATGACGCCGTGCATGGCCTGCATACGGTATTGTTCCCAACACTCCGATTGCGAGAGCGCGACACCCTGCTGCGCTAATTGCTGGCGATAATCTTCGATAAGGTCCTTTTCCCAGGCGCGCCGGTCATCTATATCCACGCTGCCACCCAGAAAGTAGGCCGCATCCGTTACCGGGCTACCTTCTCCCGGTGTCTGCCAGTCCACCACCGTTGCCGTGCCATCGCCGTAAAGAATATTTTCGCTGCGCAAATCACCGTGCGTGAGTGTACGCGGGCCCGAGTGCGCGGTGATAAAGTGTGCGACATTGCCCGCAAAATTTTCACCAAAAGCGATGGCCTCTGGCGTCAATCCGTGGCCAAATCGCTCTTCGAATTGCGGCCAACAGTCTTCCATATACGCCTGGGCAGTAGCGCCGCCATCGTCGCGGGCGCTACTCATCACGAATTCTCGAAGCCCAATATCCTGGTTATAAAACGCACCAGCAAGTTTGGCAGCTTCGCCCAGTACCAGGCGAGTCCGCTCCAATGTCTCGCCCACTAAATTGTTACCCGGCTGCGCAGGCGCCATATCTTCCATCAACAAAGTGAAGTCGAGCCGATCGTCCGACACCTCTGCGGCAAATATGCGTGGCGTTCGCATCGCTGTCTGGGGCGCCAGTTCCCGGTAGAACATGACCTCGCCGTAGTAAGCCCCACCTGCGCCGGCGATGCTGCGCGCGGTCTCGTCTGCCGCGGGGAACTTGCCGACTACCGTACTCGGCGCCTCACCCTGCTCACCGTCGTACTGCAAGCTGAAGCGGGCGTTATCGCCCATCTTGCCAGTTCCGATGAACTCGAAGCTGAGATCGCTGACTTGCGCCGCAGCGAGACACCCCGCTTCCTCGAGGGCTGCGTTCATCCAGTCTACCGTGACGTCTTCGGGCCGACAGACCACGTCAACCATTCGTCGACTCCGCTTTCAGTTGTTCGTAGGCGAGTAGCGCTGGCGCGAACTCGTCAGGTGATGAGCCGTGGATACATACAGAATCGACACCGCAGGATTGCTCCATCAACCAGTAGCGCGCGCAGTCTTCTGCGCTGCCGACTGCCGCGGGAAACCACTCATCGGGAATCAACTCACTGATGGCTTCGAGTTGCTCCAGGGTAGCAACACTATCGATGGCGCCTGGCACAGCCTGCACTGCCGGCGCAGCTTTAAATGCCTCCAACACCTGCATATCCCAGCCGTTGAGTTCCACCAGGAATTCAGCATAGCCGGGGGCCTGCATATACGTTGCCATGCGACCCACCAGTTTACGTAGTCGATCTTCCGCTGTGGGTTCAACAGCCGTGGCGCAAACGCTGGTAATCTCGACGGCTTCGGGATCGCGACCGGCGGCTTCGGCGCCCTCTTGTATCAGCGCCTTCGCGCGCCGCAATCCCTCGGGTGTAATAAAGGTATGCAAGTGGACGCCGTCAAAGTGCGCCCCCGCAAAACGCAGGCTTTTGGGGCCAAATCCCACAAAGTGAATGGGAATCTTAGCTTCCATCCAGTCGCCTGTTGAAAGATAGGGCAGATTACCCATGAGGCCCTGATGCCCCATGATCTTTTCCCCACGCCAGAGCGTGCGCAGGAGATCGATGCCCTCCACCAATTGCGCATTGCTCACGCCATCGAGCCCCATCAGCTGATTGCGCACAGCAACGCCGCGGGCAAGACCGAGCTCAAATCGACCACCGGACAGGTAATGCAGGCTCGAACACATGCTGGCCAGCAACAGGGGATGGCGAGTATGGATATTAGTGGCCGCGGTCGCGACGCGTATCCGATCGGTGACGGCAAGTGCCGCGGAGCATATGACGCCCGCCTCTTTTACATCGAAACGCTCGGACAGCCATACACGTCCCAGGCCGAGTTCCTCCGCGCGCCGGGCCTGATCAATAGCATCTGCCGGTGTAGTGGTATGGCCCGGCAGCAAATAGCAATTCAGCTCAGGAAACATCACCTAGAAATCGTAAGCGATCTCCACGCCGTACTGTCGAGGAATGTTATATACCGTGCCCGCTGTCTGGGTGACGTCGACTAGCGGCGTACCTCCCTGGATATAGCGATCATCCGTGAGGTTGGTGCCATAGGCCGTCACCCGCAAATCGCCTTCCTTCGACAGCCAGGTGAGACGTGCCGTCAGATCTTCTTGATCGACCTCATACAGGCCGGCAAGGCAGCTTGAACGATCAAAACAATTGTCGACATTCTCCCTGTAGGAGTATGAGACCATAGGAATAATAGTGCCGAAATCGGTCTCCCAGTTGTACTGGGCTGCGAAGAAATAGATCGCTTCGGGCAGCCTGGGCAAGTTTTCGTCGGAGCGATCTACCGGGCAATTCATGACTTGTCCAGTGCCAACGGTTACCGCGGTACACTCGGGGGGCACCATGCCGTTTTCAGGCAAGCTAAGAATACGCTCGTCTTCGTAGTCATCGATATCACCGTCGTTGAACGTCAAGTTGGCTATCAGCTGCAGGTTTTCCATAGGCAGGACGATAGTCTCCAACTCGATACCGGCGATGCTCGAGGACTCAGCATTGATTAACGCGCCAGCAATGCGCCCCGTATCTGGATTGATCTTTACGGTAGTAAGCTGCCGATCTTCGTAATCCGTGTAAAACAACGCCATATTCATGCGCAGGCGACGGTCCCAGGCCTCCACCTTCATACCAAGCTCGTAGTTCCAGACCTCTTCCGGGTCGTACTCTTCAACTAGTCGAGTTTCTACCGACGTCGTATCCGAAATACCCCCGGAAAGAAAGCCGTTGGCAACTGTGGCGTAAACGGTACCGGAATCCAGCAGACCCCAGTCATCAAAACTGTACTGCAGACTGGCCATCGGAGTGATGTCATCATCGTCGGTTTTCATGGACTGGTTTGCGAGAGGGTCTGGCTGACCGGGATTGTTCGGGTCATCGGCTATCACATAACCGTGTTGCGAATTGTAGGTTTCGGGCCCGCTGGGAAACAAAATGAACTGGTCGCCAATGGTGAAGAATGCATCACCAGTAGTGGATACCGTATTGATATCAGTGATGCGAAAATGCCTGTCTAGCTCGCGCTCTTCCCAGGTATAGCGAATGCCCAGCGTCAGGCGCCACTCATCGTTGAAGGACCAATCCACCTGACTGAAAGCCGATGCAGACGTGTTCTTGGCCAGTATCTCGGTAGAGGTATTGGTATAGAACGCCTGATCGGGCACAAACAATGCGTTAAAGAAGGGACCGGTCGGCGATATCGCGGTGCCGGCATCGGTTTCTTCGGTAAACCCGAATACCCCGACCACATACTCCAAGCGCTCATCAAAGGCAGTACCGTAGAGCTGGAATTCCTGGGAGTAGGCGTCTGTCTCACGTAACTCCGCCTGGGGATTACCGTAGTTCTGGCGGTGCAGCAGCGGTATGCCGATGGCATCCAGTTCATTAATCTCACCGCCCTCTGTTGAACGCCAGGAGGTGATGCTCTTGAACTCCATATCGTCATTAATTGCCCAGTCTGCGGTGAACGCGAGTGTATTGGTCTCAGATTCGTATTTGTTGGGCAGCAAGTCAGCCTGAATGGTGTCTTCGCCCAGAGCCTGATTGTCAGCACACCACTCTTGAATCGTCTGCCCCGTGGACGGCTCAACGATGAAGGTGTTCTGCAGATCGGCCTGCCAACCGCTGCCGGGAATATCGTCGACAACAATACAATTCTGGCCACGAGCTGCCTGGTCCGTTTTCGCGTAGAAGTAATTCAAATCCAGGGTGAGATCGTCAGTCGCGTTCCAGCGCAATTGCGCCTGGCCGCCATAACGTTCCACATCGTTGTACTGTTCACCATCGTTAATGTTGGGGTTGCCGTTACTGCGCGACTTTACGTAACCATCGCGATTAGTACTGTAGACAGAGAAGCGGGACAGCAATGTATCGCCGACCAGCGGCACGTTGACGGTGAACTTGCCATCCAGCCGATCGTCCTCGCCCACCCGCACTTCAACATGCCCCTCGAACTCTTCCACGGGCTTGTTGGTGGTATAGAGAATAGCGCCGCCGGTCGTATTCTTGCCAAACAGCGTACCCTGCGGCCCACGCAATACCTGTACGGACTGCAGGTCGACGTTATCCAGCACCGCGCCATCCGCGCGTGACACGTAAACGCCATCAATATAGACGCCAACCCCCGAGTCAAAATTAACACCCGTGTTTCTGGCACCCACACCCCGAATAAAGATATTCCCGGCACCCGTGGTTCCATTGCCGTCATACATATCGACATTGGGAACCACCTTACGCAGATCCGAGATATCGGTCATGCCCAGCTCGGAGAGCGTATCCGAGTTCAACGCTGACACAGCGATAGGCGTTTCCTGCAAACTCTCTTCACGCTTTCGCGCCGTTACCACCACCTCTTCCAGCACCATCTGGGCCTGCACAGGCGCAGCCATTTGGGGATGAAACGAAAGGATCGCGGTCGCGGCCAGTGCGGGGGCCACTGGGGTAATTCGTTTGGCGAAGCGGGTCTTGATTTTAGTGGGTATCGCTTTCATGCAGGGTACCTCTATTCTTGATTATCGTTATTTATAGAAAGTGTATTGATCCCGCGGCGATTGCGCCAGCTTCCCTGGACCACTTCAATTACCTAGCTAATCGTTGCATCTGGCACATCAGCTTCTATGACTGCCAGAATACCAGAGTGGGCTCCTCGCTTGAGTCCGGCCAGAGCCTCGCGTTTCTTGCCTCGCATCGGTGCCGCCAATTCAATTCCCGCGGCCACGAGGTCTTCCAATGCACTAGCGTGATCGACGATGCCTCTCTCAGCCGCCTCGACACCGCCAATGCGCCGGGCGGTCAACAGTACATCACGCAAAAGATCGCCCGAGAGCTTGCCGCATACCAAAGCGTTCATTCGCTCGGTGAGGGTCATGCCCAGATCGGCTTCGGGAAGACAGAAGTAACCGCGATCTTCCCGCATCACACAGTAATCGCTTGCCAGCACAATCATCGCTCCCAGCCCAAAAGCGTGACCGTTGATGGCACTGACTACCGGCAAGGGGAAGCTCAACAAGCGACCGATCATATCCAGGCAGCTGCGTGTGAAAGCCATAGCGTTATCGGGGTTTTCCGCACCAACCGCCATTAAGAACTCAAGATCCAAACCCTGGGAGAAGCTCTTGTCTTCGCCGGTGATCACCAACACTTCGGCCTGCTCGTCTGCGAGCACAGCATCGAGCGCTTCATTAAACGCTGCCAGACTGTCTGCGTTGAAAGCACCTACACCCGACATTGTTAGCGTGAATACCGCGCCATCGTTGGAAAGCTTCATAACTTACTTCTCAGTACCAGAACTGCTGAGCTTAGCATCTGCGGGACTCTCTACGGGCTGCGTCAGGGGATTCGCGGCAGACAGCCAATATATTGAACCGCGGCATAAATAATACGGTTGTATTAATTTGGGCGCTGATCTACTTTTATACCCATACTCTCAACTACTGGAGACCACCCCGTGAGCACACCACTCGCTGAAGCCATGAACCTGCCACCCGTTAACCAGGTCGGCTTTGTTGTGAAAGATCTGGACCAGGCCATCGCCCTTTACACACCCATGTTCGGCGACTTCACTCAGATGGACGCGCCCGATATGGAATGGGACTACCGCGGTAGCGCGGAAGTCAGCTCATTACGCCTCGCGTTCGCTAATAGCGGCGATGTCGAGATAGAACTGATCGAGTGGGTGTCTGGCAAAACGCCCCACAAAGAATTTCTCGATGCCGGGCGTGAAGGCATGCACCACCTGCGCTTTATCGTGGATAATCTCGACCAGAGCGTGGCTGAAGCGGCAGAGCACGGCTATGAGTCGATCTGGCAAAAACGCTTTGGCGAGGGTCTTGCTGCCGCTTATCTTGAGCGCGCAGGCGACCCACTGATCATCGAGTTCTTCGAGAACAAGGCGGCGTAGTTAACTATGGCCGACAAAATTCGCATCGACGACCTGGCGCAACCCAAACTCAACGAACTGCAGCAGTCGATACGCGAGTTCGGTGAAACGCTGAGCGTGACACTCGATGCGCAAGACATTCTCGCCGAGGCCAGGGCTGCCGTCGGCCTTGACGACTTCGGACCCATGGACTTCCTGGAGCGGCTCGAACTACTGTGTGATGAATGGGGCAGCGATGAAGGGCTCAACAACCTCGGGCGCATGAACCTACGCGGCAAACTGGTGCTGTTCGCCCGCAGCCGTCTCTTGATCCAGGATTTGCTAACCCGCCACCCCGAGATTCACGATGTACAGATCAACCGGCCGATTATCGTGGCCGGCCTGCCCCGCTCCGGTACCACCCATCTGCTCAACCTGATGGCCGCCGACAGTCGCCTGCGCGCCCTTCCCTTATGGGAATCCTACGAGCCCGTGGCACTGCCTGGCGAAAAAGTGGGTGATGACGGTGTCGACCCTCGCTACCGCCGCTGCGAGGAGGCCTGGGAGGGCATGCAACAAACCGTACCCCTACTGGCGGCGATGCATCCTATGAACCCGGACCATATCCACGAAGAACTGGAACTGATGGGTCCTGATTTCGCTTCCTATAACTTCGAGTGGCTATGCCAGTGTCCGCGTTGGCGTGATCACTACTATGCCAGCGATCAGACACCTCACTACGAATACATGAAAACCGTGCTCAAAATCCTGACCTGGCAGGACGGCGACAAAGACGGCAGCAATACCCGCTGGGTACTCAAGTGTCCCCAGCATCTGGAGCAGCTGCCGGTTCTACACGCGGTATTTCCAGATGCCACCATCGCGGTCACCCACCGTGACCCGGTGTCGGTCATTCAGTCGGCCGCCACGATGGTTGCTTACGGCGCGCGCATGTCCCGCGACAGCATCGACCTGGACAACATTATCGGCTACTGGTCAGACCGGGTACTGCACCTGTTACAGGCCTGCGCAGAAGATCGAGGCGCACTGCCCAGCAGCCAAAGCATCGACGTGCCCTTTCACGAATTTATGGCCGATGACATCGAGATGGTGCGTCGCATTTACGAAAAAGCTGATCTACCGATGACTGAGACTGCCGCCGCAGAACTGCAGCGGTTTATCGACGACCACCCCCGCGGCAAGCACGGCCAGGTGGTTTACAAGCTACGCGACGACTTCGGTGTTGATCCCGCCGAGCTGCGCGAACGTTTCCAGTTTTACTTCGATCAGTTCCCCGTCAGGGCTGAGTGACAAGAGAACAAAGAGAGCATAAATAGCCATGAGAGAACCGATTTATAAATCACGCCCGGTGGAACCCAACGCTGCCAGATTTGGCGGCGAGCGAATCAACGACTTTATCATCCTGTCGGAAGCGTTCTCGAACTGTTATCTGATAGAAACGAGTGAGGGTAACGTGCAGCTGAATGCCGGTATGGGCATGGAGGCGCCGGTGATTGAGGCGAACTTCCAGGCCCACAACGAAAGCCCCGTGCATACACTGATATTTACCCAGGGCCACGTCGACCACGTTGGCGGCACGGCCTACTTTCGCGAGAACAACCCGGGGCTGCGCGTGATCGCCGGCGCTAACAATGCCGAGCACCAGGCGTACGACACGCGCCTGGCGCCCTTTCGGGGCAACCGCTCCGCCTTCGCATTTGCCGACAAATTCGCAGATACCTTTAATTACTATGCCGAACAAAATCACACTGACTTTCCGGCACAGGACCAGCCCACACCGGATGTGCTGGTGGAGGACACGCTGTCATTTACTCTGGGGGGCGTTGAATTTGAGGTTATCGCCGTTCCCGGCGCCGAAACCAACGACTCTGTGATCGTATGGTTACCGCAGCATAAGATCTGTTTCACCGGCAATTTGTTCGGCTGTCCCTTCGGCCATTTCCCCAACCTGGTCACCATCCGCGGCGACCGCTATCGAGAGGCGTTAGTCGTCGCCAAAGCCGTGGAGACCGTGCGCGCTCTGGAACCGGAGATGATTTGTTACGGACATCACGGCCCAGTGGTCGGGAAGCAGTTGATCCAGGACGAGCTAAGCGCACTCTACAACGCTATACACTACGTGCACGACGAAACCGTGAAAGGCATGAACGAAGGTAGAGACGTGCACACTCTCATGCGCGAAATCACCCTGCCTCCAGAGATGGAAGTGGGTCAGGGCTACGGCAAGGTCTCCTGGAGCGTGCGCGCCATCTGGGAAAGCTATGGCGGCTGGTTCCACCACCGTTCCACCACCGAGCTTTACGCCGTACCCGAGGCCGCCATCGCTGCTGATCTGGTAGATCTCGCTGGCGGCCCGGACGCAATACTGGAGCGTGCGCGACAGAAGTTCACGGACGGACAGCGCGAACAAGCCATACATCTGCTGGATGTCATTCGGGATGCTGGCCAGGAGAGTAGCGCCAGCCGGCAGCTCGGCATTGAAGTGCATGAGTCATTGCTGCAGGAATCAGAGAATTTCTGGCTGTCGTCCTGGCTGAAGAATCAGGTCAAACTATTGCAAGGCGGCCTATGAAATTCTGGCAGGCCATCACCTGGGCGGAAACCGAGCAGCTCTGTGAGATAGCTCAGTTCGCTGAGGAATGCGGCTTCGAAGGACTCATGGGCGCTGACCATGCCCTGTTCCCCGAGCAAATGGCCGCCGACTACCCCTACTCCGACACCGGACTGCCGCCGCAGACGGCGGAACACGAATACCCGGACATGTGGACCTCGTTTGCCGCCATGGCTGCAGTCACCAACTCCATTAAGCTTGTGTGTGGTGTCTACGTGTTACCGATTCGCAATCCGATCGAGATTGCCAAGCAAGCTGCCACACTGGCCATACTCAGTGAAGGTCGTTTTATCCTCGGCTCTGGCACCGGCTGGATGAAGGAAGAGTTTGACGCCTACGATGTACCATTCAAAGGACGCGGCAAGCGCATGGACGAAATGATCGACATCATGCAGGGCCTCTGGCGCGGAGACATGTTCGAATACCACGGCGAGCATTTCGACTTCCCGCCGCTGAAGATCAGCCCCCACTCAGAGTACCAGGTGCCGCTCTATTTCGGCGGCGCTGCCGACGTCGCCCTGCGCCGCACCGCTCGAGTGGGCGACGGTTGGATCGGTGCGGGCAACACGCCGGAGGAAGTGCCAGGACTCATGAACCGACTGCTGGAATTGCGCAAGGAATACGGCCGCGATCACCAGCCCTTCGAAACACTGGTAGGCATCTACGCCGAGCCCAATCGAGAGCTGTTTGAATCCATGCTCGGCACCGGCATGACTGCCGGCATCAATATGCCATTCGCCTTTGCCCTGGGCACGCGCTCAGCCATCGATGACAAGAAGCGGCTGATGGAGCGCTTCGCAGAAGATGTCATCCGGCACTTTTAACAGCGCTAATGACTCGCGCCCGAACTCGCCAAACTACAGGGCAAAGTAGGTCTTAATACCTTCGAGTACGTTGGTCACGGCGACAGAACTGAGAATAAGCCCCATCACCCGACTTACGACGCTCGCCCCGCTCTTGCCAATCAAACGGTGCACACGCCCAGCCAGCAGCAGCAATATCAGCACGACCAGTAACACCGATAACATGATGGCCGCCGTCTGGGCCTGCTGAATTACGCTGTATTCAGCGTTCTCCGTCAGCAGAACCGCGGCCAACATGGCGCCCGGGCTGGCGATGGAGGGCACCGCCAGGGGGAAGATCGCTATATCCGACGTCGCAGCCTGACGAATCTCCTCTTCCGGTTTACTTTCGCCGAAGATCATCGTCAGTGCGAACAAGAACAGCACCAGCCCACCGGCAATCTGGAATGCCGGCAGGGGAATATCGATCGCGGTGAGAATGACTTCGCCGGCAACAACAAAGAACAGCAGGATCAGCGCCGAGACCAGGGTCGCCTGGTAAGCGATTTTACGTTTTTGCTTTTCGTCGAACGGCGCGGTGACGGCGATATACACCGGCACCGTGCCAATCGGATCGATCACAGCAAAGAAGAAAATGAAGATGGCGATGTATTCAGCCAAGCCTTCCATCTCCTATTCCTGGCTCATTCCATGTCGAAAGTTAAGCCAGCATGCTCCACCAGCCGCTTGATGAGCTTGTGGCCCATCGCTGGTGCCGGGGTATAAATGATCCGGACAGTCTTCCAGCAAGCACACGGCGCTCTCGGTGATCATCTTGGAGGTTGAGCCATAGCCCGGATCCATATCGCCTGTCACACCCGCGCGGACCTCCTGGCCGTCTGCACTGGTGCCTACAAACAACACATCATAATTGCCGGCTTCGCGGGATTCACGGGAGGGACCTTCGCCGGGTGCGGGTACACCTTCGCCTTCCAGCGGATTCACCGAAGCCACCATCTCGGCCACAGCCTTACCTTCTTCGCCGGCTCCGGCCAACATCATCTCGTCGTAGCGGAAATCCTCACCGTATGCGTGACCCATCAGCGCATTGGAACGATGCACATTCTTGGTGTTAATGGCCGCCATGATAAAGGGCGCCACCCATTGACCCAACACCTCGTCTTCATAGGGCTTATTGTCGGCGGGCTGATCCGGACCATGAAAGCCATTCGCCAGGCAAAAAGGATTGATCAGCACATTGAATAACTCGGGTTTCTCCTTGATGACGTCCATAGTCGCACCCAGAGAGGCAGCCGTACCGCCGGAGAACTCACCATTCATCGCCCGCACACGACCGCGTACTCGAGGACAGGGTGCGCCAAACTTCTCCCGCGCCGCATCCTGCAGGAACAACACACCTAAATCGAATGGAATCGAGTCGAAACCGCAGCTGTGAACAATTCGTGCGCCGCTGGCCACGGCTGCGTCATGATGGGTAGCGATCATCTCATGCATCCACACAGGCTCTCCGCTCAGGTCCACGTAATCGGTGCCCAACTCAGCGCAGGCCGCAACGAGATCAGACCCATACAATTGGTAGGGGCCAACCGTGGTAATCACACAGCGGGCACTACCCACCATCTCACGAATAGAAGCTGCATCGGAGGCATCCGCGACCACCAGGGGTGTATCCGCAGGGGCACCAAGCTCATCGCGCACCGCGGCTAATTTATCGGCACTGCGTCCGGCCATGGCCCAGCTCAGCCCATGGCCTTGCTTGGCAACCAGGTACTCGGCAACCAGGCGGCCGGTAAAGCCGGTGGATCCGTAAACAACAATATCAAACGCTCTATCGCTCATGCGTTCTGTCTCCGCATTTATTAGGTGGGTATTAATTCTGTGCCTGCATGGCTTGCTGCAAGGCTTGCAGCTTGCCCATGTCTTCAGGACTCAAAGGGGGGTTATTGTCACAGCGCGGGTCGGTGTTCTGCAACAGCACCAGGATATCCCGGGTTAACGGAATCGGGTCACAGCCGTGACCGGTCTCGCAAATCAAATCCCACTGGGGCTTGGCCTGAACGTGGCAGGCAAAACAGTTACCGCCGAAGCGATTGACCACATCGACAAAACCGCGGTTACGGATGGCGCTGCCCTCTGGCGATACGTCCAACTCGAAGAATTCCCAGTCTTTCGTCGCAGGACTGAACCCCTTGGGGTGCTTGACCATCACCTCCCCCGGTACCAACTGCACCACCGAACCCGGCGGATACACGCCACCGTCGGGCGAGTTAGCGACCGCCAGGGTGCCGTCCAGGTCGCCCATCAGGTTATCCACGAAAAAACCACGCACCGGCGTCATATCACGGATGCATTCGAAGGTTTCGGCGGAAATAGAGAGGTTCTTGGTATCAGCGGCGCTTGCGCTGATAGAAAAGACACATGCCAACAACAGGCCAAGGGGTATCGTGATGTGTTTCATGGGTGGCTCCTACTTTATAAAATATTGTTTTGTGCACAAAGTATCTGCAACAGTCTAGGTCAGCCCACTTGCACTGTCAATTACTTTGCGTGCAAAATACTTTCATGCCTCACAGGAAATTCAAATTGCCGTGACTGACTCGCCCCTCGACCTCGACAGACAGATCTGCCATGCCTTGTACTCGGCATCGAACGCACTGGTGCGCGCCTATCGCCCCCTGCTGGAGCCCTTGGACCTCACCTATCCGCAGTATGTGGTGATGATGAGCCTGTGGCAGCGCGATGGGGTCAGTATTACCGAGCTGAGAAAGCACACGCGTTTTGATGCCGGCACGCTGACACCCATGTTAAAACGTCTACAAGCCAAGGGATTGATTGATGCACGCCCCTCCCCCGAGGACGAACGCAGTAAGTTAATCTCGCTCACCCGTGCGGGGAAACAGTTGAAGAAGAAGGCAGAAGCTGTGCCGGCAGAACTCTCCTGCACAATCGACATGCCACGGGAAGAGGCGCTACAACTGAAGACCCTCTGCGAACGCCTGAACGAACTACTGCTGCGCAGCTGACTCGGGCCGGCAGGCCATTAACGTCGCACATTTCACAGAATACACCGCCTCGCCGCTCTGATTGATCAGCTCGGAGGCATACACGACGATGCCACGCTCAGGGTTACTGTTGGACAGACGAGCCGACTCTACAGTGGTTATGCACTGCAGGGTGTCGCCGGCAAACACCGGTTGCAGCATTCGAATCTCATCGAACCCCAGACTGGCCAGCGCCTGCATTTGCCTGCCGTTCTGCCACTGCTGACTGGTAATGCAAAACACAGAAAAGATATGCGCTGAACAGGCGGTAAGCCCACCAAACACCGATGCCTTTGCGGCATCTTCGTCCACGTGCCAGGGCTGAGGGTCCCACTGACTAGCGAACTCGATGATTGCGTTCGCACTGAGCGTATGTGAGGCACATTCAATCCGAGCGCCCACCTCGTGGTCTTCGAACCAAAAGCGCGGATCGTCGCTCATCCAATGATCTCCAGCAGTTGGACGTGATCCTCCAAATGCGTCTTGTAGAGCACCGAGCCGCGGGCGATCTGCACCGAAAGCGGGTCTTCTGCCGGCTCTCGCGATTCGTCAATCGTCACCGTCCAAGCGTCACCCTCGCCTACAACCGTGGCGCGGCGATTGATGCCATTTACGAGGCCCTGCAAACCGCTGCAATCACCCTGCTGCAGTAAGCGCACCCAGCCGAGCTGAGGAGATTCCGCGGTGGCGGGACAATCGCCCAACTCCAGGCGTAGGGAATCACCTTCACGAATAACCCGAACTTCCCAATAATCACCCGGCTGAAACGCTGGGTGCACTTGCAGCACCTGCTCAACGGCATCCAGGCTGTCATCTTCCAACCCGAGCCAGTTCACCAGTCGTTCACTCACCATCCAGGCTGATCCCTCCATCTGGAACGCAGCCACGGCGTCCGCCGCCGCCTCACCGAACCGATCGGCGATCGACCACCACAGACTATTAGTCAGCAGGTGATTCTGAATAGCGACCTCCCGGCATATCGCCGCGAGCGCCGATTGAGAAAACACTTCCAGATGCATCTGCTCGAACAGCGGCCCGCTGTAGTCCTCCAAGCCACCCGGTTCGAGATTTTCGCTTCTATCAGTGTGTAACTGCGCTAAGGCGGTGTGCCGCATTCGCGCTGTGATATCCGTTTCTTGAAGAGGCTCCGCGTCCTGATCGATGTAAACACGCCAGTGGCAATGGGGAGTTTGATCGGCGGATTTGCGCGGCGGCCTGTGATTGGGCCGCACCCTGGCCTGCGGATTGGTGGCGATAGCAGTCGCATCGAAGGTCGGGTCCTCGATATCGTGGCACATGGTGCGTACACGCTGCTCACCGTGTGGCTCGACTTCCAGTAATGGGCCGCAACTGGGTAGCCAGAACTCACCCTCCTCTGCACCGGTCATTTGAAAGTGAACCTCGAAATATTGGTGCGCGAAGCCAACCTCTAACTGCATGCCCTTAAAAATCGTTTCTACATCAGATTCACGGCGCAGATTCATGACCTGCTGCATACGATTGGTATAGACCGGGCTCACCGCCATCCAGTTATCGATAGCGACAGGTTTATAGGTGGCCTCACCATGATTAATCTGCAGGGCAGCATAACCGGTGCGGCTGTTGAAATGTGCGGCCAGCATAAATTCTCGGGAGAGTGATGCCAGCTGTGCTCTCGTCAACGCCTCAATCATCACTACTCTCTTTTAGATCGGCTGTGCTCGGTGACTGGCTGTACTTTGGGCATGCACGCGCCTCGAGATGGCCTGCCTCAACCATCCAGCGCAAGGTATCGTCGAAGGACTCGCGCGCGGAGCGCAAGGCTATGCCACGTTTTTCGAGCTCATCGGTATTGGCAATATTGGGCCACTGGGTGGCATAGCACATGGTCTCATGTGATATCGGCGTATCGACGGGCTTGAACCAACGCACAAAGTCAATCAGCCGGCCGATCAGCCGCAGCTTCCAGCCCTGGGCGGGAATGCGCTGCAGCGAGCAACCCACCACCGCCTCGATCATATCCGCCTGTTCGTCCCAGCGGCTGTAGACGCCGGGCAACAGAAATCGCCCAATAGCGAACTGCCCCACCAGTGAGCAGGCCAGTTCGGCAAGGTCACGCACATCAACATACTGCATGCCGCCGTCGCCGAAGATACGAAAACCGTTGTTGATGCGGTGCTGGATAGCTCGGCAGGAATCGGAAAAACCGGGATCATCGGGTCCCAGGATACCGCCCGGATAGAGCACGGCCACGGCACCGCCTTGCTCCTGCTTTCTCCTCAGGTAAAGCTCCGTCTCCATCTTGCTGCGGCCGTAAGGATGCCTCGATTTCCTGGGCGGCGTATCGGCATTAACCTTGCTGGGATCGGTATCAAAGATCGCTGTAATACTGGAAATACAAACTATTCTCTCGATACCCTGGTCCAACGCGGCGCCAACAACATTACGGGTACCTCCCGCGTTGATGTCCATCAGCTCCTGCGGCGCAACACCCTTCATCGGCGTGCCGGCGGCGGCGTGAATCACGGCGCTGCATCCCTCTAGCGCAGATTTAACGGGAGCCACATTGGTAATGTCACCCTGCACCAGTTCCGGGACAGGCTCCCCCAGACCTTCGTAAAAAACATGCGCTTTCTCGGGAGCGCGCACCAACAAACGCACTTCGTGCCCCTGGCGCTGCAGGGCTCTGGCGACATGGGAACCGACAAAGCCCGTTCCGCCGGTGACCAGTACCTTCACTCGTCGACGACAGTAATCACGTGGTTGGGACAATAGCGCGCCGCGGTCTCGACCTTGCTGCGCAACTCCTCCGGGGGGCTCTCCTGCAGAATGAGCACCTGCGGATAGCCATCTTCGGTGTCCACCACATCGAACACTTCCGGGCACTCGCCAATGCAGACGCTATGGCCCTGGCAGAGGTCGAGATCGACGGTGACCTTCAAAGCCATTGCTATGCTCCTAGTGACGCTTCTTGTAACGCAGTCGGCATGGTGAGCTGGGCTTGAGCACCATGGCAGATAAGTCATCTTCGTAGCTGTTCGCAGGATCGACCAACTCAAACTCATAGCGTGGCAACAGCGCAGCGAATATCGATTTAAGCTGCATCAACGCAAAGGCGTTACCGGCACACTTATGCGGTCCACCACCAAAAGGAATATAGGCCCACATCGCTTCCTTGGTATTGAAACTGGGCCGATGGGCATCGAAGTGCTCCGGATCCGGGAAAAAGTCCGGATTGCGATGCGATCCATAGGTCGAAATAGCGACGGTCTTACCTGCTTCGATCAGCGTCCCGTTGTAATCGATATCTTCGATCACGCGGCGCATCAGCAAAACCAGTGGCGGATGCAAACGCAGTACTTCCTCGATGAAGCGCTCTAACTTGGGAATCTCGCGCAGGGCCTCGAAGGTCAACTCGTCGCCTTCTTGGAATAGTGCATTCAGCTCTTCCAATACTTCAGCCGTATATTCAGGGTTACGCGCGAGCTCCACCGCCGTCCAGGTGGCGGTACCCGAGCTGGTGTGATGCCCGGCGAACATGGTGGCGATGACCAGCCCGGTCACTTCGTTATCGGTAAGGTAGGTGCCATCGGCATCGGTGCCGGTCATAAACGTCTGCAACGCATCGCCATGATCCGTTTCCGGGTCTGCGCGACGCTCAGCAATGATCTCGCTGATCAACTCCTGCAGACGGGCGCGGGCCTTGTCGCGGGCCTCAAAGATCGGCTGCTGCATATACGGGTCGACGAAGGCAATGGCCTGTAGGCCCTTTTCCAGATCGTGATAGAGCCGCTTGAACTCCTCGGTCATCTTGTGGCGGAAGTCGGAACCCAACAGGCAGTGACAGGCCGTGTTCAGCGTCAGGCGTATAAACTCGTCGAGAAAATCCAGCTCGCCCTCGTCGCCCCAATCGGCCACCCAGTCCTGCACTTCCTGGGCGATGATAGAGGCGTAGCTCTTCATGTTCTGGTAGCGCAGCGCGTCCACCTGGATCTTGAGCTGGGTCTTCATGCGCTCCGGCGGCGCATCGAAAATAACACCCTCGCCAAACACCGGCACGGTGGCCTGGTAGGCGGCGGCGCGGCTCAACTTCTTGTCGAGCGTTTTGAGGAAAGCTTCCTGCGCCTCGGGACCGCTCATGAGTACGGTCTGCTGGCCACCCATATTGAACTCGGCCAGCTCGCCACACTCGGCGTTACAGCGCATCAGGAAACGGGCGAAGTTCACATTAAACTCCTCCATATGCCCAATCTCGGGTTTTTCGCCACTCACCTTAGGTGGCAGTTTCAATTGTTCGGTCGCTGCTTCAGACATAACTCTTATCCTCGCTGGCCGAGGGCCTTTGTCCTTCTGGACGAAGGCTCATTCCTCCACCTGGTCCTTGGACATCAGTGGCATCTTGTCGAGAATGCCCTTCTCCACGCACTCCGTGATCAGATTGACGATGTTGGTGTAGTCGTACATGTCGAGCTGTTCTGACCAAAGATAATCGCCGCCGTACTTGAACCAGGACGCACCAATCACTTTCATCTCGCTGCCGTCTTCACGCTTGGGTGCACCGGGTGGTGTCTGCCACCACGTGGCGAACACCTCGCCCTTCTTCTCGTCAATGACGATCTTGTCGTAGGGATACGTCCAGCCTTTGTAGGGATCCATCGCCGCACCGACACAGGTTTCACGCACCGTCTCGCGATCATTGAACTCGTATTTGCCGTTCGGCGTATCCCAGCCGTAGGTCACGTCTTCGGTGTAGAAATCGGCTAGATGGCGCCAGTTCCCCTCCTGCTCCGCCTTGTCATTCACCGCCAGCCAGCGGCTGACCATTTCTTCCAGTTCTTCACGGCTGTAGTCGGACATGCTTACTTACCCTGATTGCTTGCATCGCTAAATGTAGCCTCCATCCGGAGGAGCACGGGCGCAGGCCCGCAATGGCACAAACCATAGCGTATATTTTTTATAGCTGCAACTATTTTAAAGCTTCAGCTATGTTTTCGCCGGTTGGTCCAGAGTGAGCGATCTAGCCGCCCATCACCTCGGCAAACTGCTGCATAAGAGCGTCATAATCCCAGTGGGCAGACATGCGGGTGATCTTGCCCTCCTCGTTCACCTCATACAGAGCCAGCATGTCGCAGATCACTACCTGCCCTTCTCCCACTGTATTGTGGGCCTTCTGCGCTACACAGCAGCAGTAATCACCGCTGGTCCAGCGCTTGTCGACAATAATCTCGAGATTGGACGGCGCAATCGTCGCATCGAAGAAGGCGGCGATGGCCTCCTTGCCCTGGTGGCCTTGACCGGTAGGGTCCATTCCGGAAACGCCGACCGGGTCTTGCACAATCGCGTCATCGGTGTAGAGCCCCAACCAGCCCTCGCGGTTTCCCTCCATCGCGTACTGGATGGATTTCTTGTTGGCGGCAACCGCCAGGTGTTCAGTATCAGCCATCTTGATTCCTCCATATGAATGCAAACAGTATAGGCAGACCCGCCGCCTCTAGCGGTACAGGATGTCCAACCAGATATTTTTTATAGCGCAAACTATATATCTTGTGCCACAATGAAAATTCATCGATGGAGAATCGCATGCCAGAGAGCAAGCCTCGCAAGAGGGACGTCACCCGCGCCAAGGTTATCCAGGCGGCGATTGACTGCATTTATCGAGAAGGCTTTAACGCGGCACACACCAACAAGATTGCCGAGGAGGCTGGCGTCACCTGGGGCGTGCTGCAGTATCACTTCGGCGACAAAGACGGCCTGATGCAGGCGGTGCTCGACCAGATCTTCGCGGACTTCGCCAGGGCATTCGAGGAGGCCGATATTCACCAGGCTGACTTGCGTGAGCGCATCGATGCATTGATCGAACTATTGTGGTCTCTTGTGAGCAAACCTGACTACCGCGTCAGCGTCGCCATCTTGCGCAACGCCGGTCGAGACCCCGAATCGAAGGTTGAGGGCAGCGAGCACCTGGACGCCTGGGCGAAGGAAATTGCCAACACCTGGAATCGGATTTTCGATGACATCGCGGTCACATCGTCACAGAGTCAGGCCGCTCGCCGCATCATGTTCGCCACCCTGCGAGGGCTGGCGGACGAGATCAATCCCTCCGGTAAAACCCAGCGCCAACAACTCAAGCAGGAATTTGTCGCACTGGGCGAGGCGATTCATCACCTGCTGACCCACTGACGGATCATTGAATGAGCAAGCGACTATGAAATTCTGGCAATCCCTTGCCTTCGTAGAACTGGACCAGATCGTGGAATTGGCACAATTCTGTGAAGAACTCGGCTTTCATGGGGTATCCGTCGCCGACCATCTCGTGACGACCCAAGCCCAGATTAACGACTACCAATACAGCGACGACGGCAACATCCTCTGGAATCCCGAGACACACTGGCCCGACCCCTGGGTCGTCATCAGCGCCATGGCGCAGGCCACCACGCGGCTCGAGTTTCTCACCACGATTTACATTCTGCCCATGCGCGATCCGGTGAGCGTGGCCAAGTCAGTATCCTGCGCGGCCTACCTGTCCGACAACAGGGTTACCTTAGGCTGCGGCGTAGGCTGGCAGAAAGCCGAGTTCGAAATGCTCGGGCAAGACTTTCACACTCGCGGCAAACGCAGCGACGAACAGTTGGCGATCCTGCGCGGCCTGATGAGTGGCGACACCTTCGAGCACCACGGCCCTTACTACGATATCGAGCCCGTACGCATGTCACCCGGCACCACTCAACCCGTGCCCATCATGGTGGGGGGTTACGCACCCGCTGCCATGCGCCGCGCCGCAACCCAGGACGGCTGGATGGCCATCCGCCATACCTCTGAGGAACTACTGGGATTGCTGGCTCAGCTTAAGGCGGTTCGAGAAGAACTGGGCGATGCCGAGCGTCCTTTCGACATTTGGTCTGGCATTCTCGATCCCAGCGCTGCGACCTACGACACGCTCAGCGAGGCGGGTGTGACCATGGTCAACGGTACCAATTTTTTTGGGGAAGATGGACGAACTACGCTATCGTCTATCGACGAGAAGAAAAAGAAACTGGAGGCATTCGCCAACGAATTTCTCCGCTAGGAGGTTACATGAAGCGCCTGTTATTGCTGACCGCTGTGTTGGCCAATCCTGTTCTGGCACAGGATGCCAGTCTCGTGCTGGAAGAGGTCATCGTTACCGCCCAGAAGAAGTCGGAATCCTTAACCGACACACCCATGACCGTGAACGTGGTCTCTGCCGAGACCATGATGGAGTTCGCCAACTTCAATATCCAGGACGTCGATAAGATGACCGCCGGCATCTCGGTCAGCGGGAATGGGTATGACATCGACATTGCTGTGCGTGGACTCGGCACCAATCTGACGGCTGCAGTTGATCCGCGCGTCGGTTTGTATGTAAACGGCGCCTCGATCGTGCAAGAGCGTGGCTTTTTTACTGGCATCTACGACCTGGAGCGTTTCGAGTTACTGCGCGGCCCCCAGGGCACGCTCTATGGCAAGGCCTCTCCCGCTGGCGCTTTGCTCATGCAAACCCGCATGCCCAACCTGGAGCAGACCGACGGCTGCATACAACAGGTGATCACCGAACACAGCGGCTACAACACGCAGGCGGGCGTTTCGATCCCCCTGATCGAAAACAAACTTGGGCTACGCCTGGCCGGACTGTACGACCAGAACGAAAACCAGGACATGGAGAATGTCACCCTGGGCAAGGACGGCGAGGTGGACACCTGGTCGGGCCGCGCCACACTGTACTGGCAAGCCTCCAGCCAGTTAGACATGAGCCTGCTCTACCAACGCATCGAAGACGAAATCGATGTCGACCAGATTGTAGATGGTAACGGCTTCGATTACGCCGATCGTAAAGCCGTTAACGATTTCGACTCCTACCTGGAAAACACCATGGAACTGGGCGTTTTCGAGCTGAACTACGAGTTCGAGAACGGCTGGACACTGACCTCCATCAGCAGCTGGCAAGACAACGAGTTGGATCGCTACTGGGATTCCGACCAGTCGGAGATTCGCGCCCAGGAACAATTTGTTACCTCTAACCTGCGCGATGCCTACAACACCGAGCTGCGCCTGGCCTCGGTGGGCAATGACGACCGCTGGGACTGGACGGTGGGTGGCTTCTACCAGGATTCCGACGCATTCACGCCTGTCATCGCTCGCAATTATGTGGCCCAGGCACCCGGGCTGAATATTGCAGCCTTCACCAATGGCCCAGCGACCACAGAGTCTGAAACCTGGGCATTGTTCGGGCATGGCGCCTGGCACATCAACGACAGCACCACGCTGACGCTGGGCCTGCGCTACACCGACTACGAACGCTACCAGACCCAACCTTTCAACATCGTGGCCTGGATCCTGCTGCCCGATGACTCCCTGGTGGGCCCCCTCGCAGACCTCGAATTCGACGGCGTTGCTGCGCAAGACCAAGATATTACCGATGATGCCTTTACCGGCACCCTAAAGCTGCAACACCGTTTCAATGACGATCTGATGAGCTACATCTCTTACGATCGCGGTTACCGCGACGGCTCGGCCAACATCGCCGGACGTGCAGAACCGCCGGACTTCAGTGGCTTTGACGGCGAGGACAGTCAGAACCTGGAGATCGGACTGAAGTGGGGCTTGCTGCATGGGCGCGCCCTGCTCAGCGCTGCGGCCTACTACCAGATATACGAAGACTTCCATTTTCTCGCTGAGGGTGTGACCTACAGCATTCCACCCGAGGATGGCGGCGGCACCACCTTTGCCAACCCAGTGGTTAACGTGGACGAAGCCGAGTCTTACGGCGTGGAGGCGGAGTTCACGCTGCTGGTAAACGAATTCTGGAGCATGAACCTGGCGGTCAGTTACAACAACACAGAGTTTACCGATGCCCAGGGCGTGCCCTGCACCAATGATGAACCTTTGCCACCCGGGTTTTTCACCTACAACACCTGCGATCTCGAAGGCGAGCGCGCCGGCCGGCTACCGGAGTGGTCGGGCACAGCACATACGGAATTCTGGCAACCCTTGGGAAGCGGCGACATGCAGTGGTATGTTCGCAGCCTGATAAAAGCAGAGTCTGAGTTTTACTCCCAGGGTCTGAAGGAGGACCTGGACAGCTACGCCTTCATGGATTTGTTTGCGGGCCTGCGCAGCGCCGACCGTACCTGGGACGTGTCGCTATGGGTGAAAAACATTACCGATGAAGAGGCGCGCATTGAGGTGCTGAAGTCACCACCCTTACCCGATTTCGAGAACGGTGGCGATGTGGAGAACCCCTATGAGTTCGTGCGCACGCAGCTAGAACCCAGAACCGTGGGAGTCACCGGCTCGTATCATTTCTAAATCACTCGCCGGTGAAGTGGGGTTTGCGCTTCTCGAACATGGCGCTTATCCCCTCGATGGAATCCTTCGTGCCCGCGAGATGGGCGAAGCCCTCAAGCTCTTTCGCCAGGGCCTGCTGCAGCGGTAAATCCTGACTCTCGTTGATGACCCTGATAATTGCAGCCACGGCTAGCGGCGCCTTGCCTGCCAGCTCGCCGGCAAACTCAGCAACAGCTTCATCGAACTCTTCCTCGGTATACACGTCGGTAACCAAACCATATTCCATGGCATCGAAGGCGCTGATCTTGGTACCCATCACTAACAGCTCCAGTGCGCGGGCACGACCCACCAACCGCAACACTCTCCCCGCGCCACTCCAGAGCGGTGCCATACCGAGATCGATTTCGGGCAAACCGAGTTGCGCGTCTTCTCGCGCAATACGGAAATGGCAGGCCATGGCCAGCTCCATACCACCCCCCAGGCAGTAGCCTTCAATCGCTGCAATCACGGGTTTTTCCAGTGCTTCGATGGCATTGAATACATCAATGCGCTGTTGTGAGAACACCGCCGTGCCCACCTCAGCAGCGAGGTGCCCCTCCTTCAGATTCGCACCCACAGAGAAGTTTCGACCGCCAGCACCCCGAATAACAATGGCGCGAACTGAAGGATCGGCACCCAGCTCGGGGATCAATTCTTCCAGCGCCGTTATCTGGGCAATACCCAGCGGGTTCATCGGCGGGTTATCGATGGTCAGCGTGACCACCCCCTCCTGTCCGGTTTGCTTAATCGAATCGCTCATCAGCGCTGCACCTCGAAACCCGCCGCCTTTCGATCCCAGGTCGCGCTCGTCACACCGCGCTCACGCAGCACATACTTTTGCACCTTATTGGTCGGTGTATAGGGCAGCTCGCTAACAAACTTGAGAAAACGCGGCACAAAATAGTGGGGGGCGTTCTCATTCACGAACGCGCAAAGCGCCTCTGCAGAGGCCTGCTCCCCTTCTTTCAAAATCACGTCCACTTTCAGTTCATCCTCGCTATCGAGCTCAGCCGAGGGAATCCCGTAGGCGGCAACATCACTAATTGCAGGGTGACGTCTAAAAACACTCTCTACTTCGAGCGTGGAGATATTGCGTCCCGCAAAGCGCACAGCATCTTTCTTGCGGTCCACAAAATAGAGCGCCCCGCTCTCGGGGTCACGCCGGGCCATATCTCCCGTTAAAAAGTAATCGTCACGGAACGCTGCGTCAGTCGCCTCAGGGTTGTCAAAGTAGCCGGAAAAAATCAGGTTTGGCTGCAGCGGCTTGACGCAGATCTCACCGGCCTCGCCATCGGCCACTTCATTACCGTCATCATCGCAGAGCTTCAAGTCTAGCGTTGGTGGTGGGTAACCCAGCGCATAGGGTGGCAAGGGCACCTCGGCACGCATCTGGTTTGCCACCAGCTGACACTCGCTCATGCCCAGGCCGGCAGTGAGAATCTCTAGCCCAAAGCGCTCCTGGAAGGCATCCCACAAGTTCGGCGGAAACGGCACGATCATGGCCTTTCGCAGCGTATTGTCAGCATCGCCCTCCTGTTCTGGCGCATTCCACAGGAACACACCCATAGCACCGATAAGGAATATCTGGGTGGCCTGAAACAGCTCGATGCGCTCCCAGAAATTACTCACCGAAAACTTTGGCTCGATTACGCAAGGTAAACCTTCGAGCAGTGCGCGGTAGACCGAGGTAATCCAGGCGCCGGTGTTGAACAGGGGCAAGGCGCAGTAAACAACGTCGCCGGGTTGCGAATCGAACATCGGCGCAGCGCCGCCATCGATAGCGTGCATCCAGCCATTGTAGTTTTGCATCACACCCTTGGACTTTCCCGTGGTGCCCGAGGTCCACAGAATCGCACACACATCCCCGTAATCCTGGTCTGCGTAATCGGAGTCGAGTGCGGCTGCGGCGAGCAATTGACTGTAGGCCACCGTATCGGAGGGAACCTCGGCGCCTTCTTCTGGTAGTACGATCCAGTGCTCAACATCAAGCCGCTCGCGCAAATCGAGTATGCGCTCCTGATTCTCTGAATCGGTGACAAACACCTTGCAGCGGGACCGTTCGACTGAATCCAGCAGCCACTCTCCCTTGTAGTCGGTGTTAATCGGCACCCACACTGCACCCAGTTTGTTCGCTGCCAGCGTGAGCAGTACAAATTCGGGACTATTTCCCAGATAGAGACCTACCCGATCCCCCTTCCCCACACCCAGCTCAGCCAAACCGCCCGCCAGGTGATTGGTAATGGCATCAGCTTCGGCATAGGTGTAACTGACTTGTTCATTCAACAAAAAACGCGTCTCGCCATTTTGCTGCGCCTGCAGTGACAATATGCGGGGAAAAGTTCGGTCGCGAACATCGGAAAGATCAATGCGATTCATGGCCTATCCTGATCAATTCAGTGAATCAGCAATTATCCAGACACTGTCGCAGATGTACACGGCCCCCATCGCTTTGGCCGAACCGGCTCAATTATTCGGCCGCATCGCGCCCGGCGGGGAGTAGCATGGCCAGCAGCGTCGCCGCCGCCAGCACGACGACAAGGATGTAAAGCATGGTGTGATAGTTGCCACTCTGATCGAACAGATAGCCGGCAAGGGGTGGACCAATCAAACCCAGCGGCAGGAACAGCGGCATTTGTGCGCCGGTGACCTGACCAATCACGGAGGCATCGAAGTAACGGCTGTTGAGATAGGAGTGCATTGGCAAGAAGGCACCGCCCGTGAAGCCCAGCAGGAAGATCAAGGGCGCCACCTGGGCCTGGGTCGTCGCCGCCGGCAACAACAGCAACCCGAGCCCCTGCAGACCAAGGATCAACGCGGCAATCCATTTCGCGTAGTGACGAAGCCTATCGGTGACCACCGCCAACACCGTTTTGCCAGCCAGCCCGGCCATTCCGGCAAGAGAAATAAACCAGCCGGCCTCTGCCGTGCTAAAGCCCTGGGCGATAAAATGCGGCGGGTAACAGATGGCCAGCACGATCGCGACATTCATTCCCAGCGCGACACAGATCCCGACCAACCAAAACTCCCGACTGCTATAAAAGCTTTTCTCTTCGTCCGAAGCATCAACCTCCGATGCAGATACCTCCTGAATGCCACCGGGCACGCCGAGTAACACGGCTATCAACAGCAGCACCCAGACACCCAATGCCAGGGCCAGCAGCGATTGTCGCCACTCCCAGTTCACTAATAAGGCACCGACCAACGGCGGCAATATGGCTGTGGCAACGCTAATACCAATGGCAGCAATCGCCAGGGCCCGCGCCTCGCGTCCGGGGTAGATCTTCACCAGCAGGCCGTTCACTACCACCGGCCCGTACATCGCGATACCCAGTGAAAACAGAAAAAAACTGAGGCCGGCCAGTAGCAGCGAAGGCGCCTGGCTTGCTCCGATCAGGCCGAGCATGGCCAGGGATGTACCAAGTAGCATCAGACTGCGGATCGGCACCCGATCCACCAGCTTGCCGACAAAAGGTGCCACAATCCCCGGCACCAGCAGCAGGGCCACTGGACCGATATTGACCGTGGCAATACCCACATCGAACGTTTCAGCCAGGTATGGCGCAAAAAAACCATAGATGCCAATCAGGCCCGCGCCGAGGCCGAGGCAGACCATGCCGGTAATGGCGGGAAACCAGGTTCTTAGCATCGCAGAGAGTTGCATGACAGCTAGCGTATCACGCCGCCAGGTAAGCTTCTTTCACCTTGAGCTTGTGCAGCTTTTCGCTGGCATTGCGCGGCAAGGGGGCATCGGCAAAGCGGATTGTCCGCGGTACCTTATAGCCCGCTAGCCGCTGTTTGAGGTAGGCCCGAAGCTCATCTTCCGCCAGCGACATTCCCGGGGTGGGGTACACCGTCATCACCAGTTCTTCACCCATTGCCTCATCGGGCTCGCCGAAGACAACGCACTCGTGGACCTGGTCCATCTCGTAGGCCGCCGCCTCGATCTCTCCCGGGTAGATGTTTTCACCACCGCGGATAACAAGTTCTTTGATACGACCAGTGATATGGATAAAGCCTTCGTCATCGACATAACCCACGTCGCCCGACTTCATCCAGTGGTCCTCATCAAAGGTAGCCGCGTTCGCGTCTGGCTTGTCCCAGTAACCCGGCGTCACGCAAATGCTGTGGAACTCTATTTCGCCAGGCTTTCCCGCGGGCAGCACCGCACCCTCCCCATCGACCATGCGCAGACCTACGATGGGCGATACCAAACCGGAGGCATCGGGTTTGAGATCGTAAATGCAACCACTCATGGTACCGCCTACAGCCATTGTCTCGGTCATTCCGTAGCCTGCGGAGCGACTGGGGTTGGCACACTTCTCTTTGATGAGTTCTGGCAACCCTGTTGGCGTTGCCGCTCCGGCACCGGCAACGCGAATCAACGAGCTCGTGTCGTAATCATCAAACTCCGGGCTCGCCAGCAGATCCTGCACAATAGCCGGCACGCTACTGAGGCTGGTCACCTTTTCTTCCTGGATCAATTCCAGCGCCTTGATGGTGTCCCATTTGTACATCATGACAACTTTCTGACCGGTCGAGAGTGGCAGGTAGAAACCGCTATGCAGTCCGGTCGCATGAAACAGGGGCACTGTGAGCAAGGGTGTTTCCACCGTTGCACCACCTTTGAATTCGCGCGCGCCCTCAAGGGACATCACCAGCAAACCCAGGCACATCATGTTGAATAGCGCCTGGGCCACAGCGATATGCCGATGCACCACGCCCTTGGGGAAGCCTGTGCTGCCCGAGGTATAGAGAATCAGGCATTGATCCAGGGGATCGGGCTCATCGACCGAGTAAGATTCCCCACGACCAGACGCCACTACGGCTGCAAAGCCTTCCAGGCGCTCAGCCTCCGGCAGGGGCTCATCGCCGTTGACCAGGATGATATCGAGATCCAGTTCACCCAGTTGACCGTCAACCAGGCGAAATCTGGAAGGGTCACAGACCAACAGTTTGCTGCCGGAGTCGCTGATGGCATACACCAACTCTTCAGTTTTACCCCAGCTGTTAATGGGCACCAAAATGGCACCTATGAGTGTGGCAGCGGCGAAAGCGATCGCCCATTCCGGGTTATTGCGCATGGCAATCGCCACTCGATCGCCCTTGTGAATACCGCGCTGTTGCAGCGCGGCAGCCAGTGCATCTACCTCTGCAAAAAAGCTGTTGTAGGTGTAACGCCTGCCCTCATAAACCAGCCACTCCGCGTCGCCATGCGCTCTCGCGTTCTGGATAATCTCGATCGAATTCGCGGGTGCGTGTTTGTATACGGCATAAGTGTTGCCATCCAGCACCATCTGCTCCAGCTCGAAGAAACCACCGGGGCCGGTAATTTCGTCTCGCTTGGCATGTATCTCGGCGACTGTGACCGTCATAATCTGAGCTCCTGTGTATGAGCCGCACCCTACTCCCGCCATCGGAACACTGGCAAGCATGGAACGTGGGAACATCGGTTAAGATAGTAAGCGGTTTACATAGTCGGTCAGCGGAGGACGGCTTGATTACGGAAAACAGCGTTAGTTCAGACAAGGTCATTATTGCGGCGCCCATAGACTCGGTGTGGCAGGTGCTAGTCGATTTCCCCAACTACGGGGAGTGGAACAGCTTTTGCCCCAGCGCGGAAGCGACTCTGGAAATGGGCTCACCAGTGGTGATGAAAACCCGCCTCGGCGACCACCTGATGGACCAAACCGAATACATATCTCGGATAGAAGCGCCGCACCTTATCGCCTGGCGTATGGAGAACAAACCCGGAGACCCGATACATGCAGAGCGCACCCAAACGCTTGAAGCGATTGATGAACACAGCTGCAGCTACTTGTCGGTGGATGTGTTCAGCGGTGAAGGCGTACCCGCCATGATGGAATTCGCTGCAAAACTGGTGGAAGATGGCTTCAACGCCTGCGCCAGCGATCTAAAGGCCTACTGCGAGGCGCGCTACCGCGAGGCACGGGGGTGAGGTTATGAGCAAAGATTACTCGGAAGCGCAGTTCAACAGCTTCATGCGCCAGTCTGTACAGTCGGGCATCATCAACCCACAGACCGCCCGCTCGCGCAAACTTGCCGCCGAGCAACTGCTGACGGAATTAAAATCTCACGAGCGCAATGACATGCGCCTGGTCGACTGCGAAGAACTCTGCTCGCGCTTTCACAAGCTTCAGGACTCCACGATTCGCCCCGAAAGCCTCGACGTATACAAGTCTCGCTTACGCGACGCGCTGGCCGACTTTATTGCCTGGACAGATAATCCGGAGAGCTTCCAGCCCAAGGAAAGTGAGTTCAAAGCCACGCGCGAGCTGCTTAAAAACGAACCCGAAGAGCACAAGCAGGCGCGAGAGGAACTGGCACTGGACCCGCCGCGCAGCCCCTTGGAAATTTTTCCGGTGCCCATTCGTGAAGACCTGGTGGTGTATATCCAGAACGTTCCGCTGGATATGACCAGCGAAGAGGCAGAAAAAATTGCCCGCGTCGTCAGGGCACTCGCTGTGCCCGGAGAGGAGTCAGACTAATGGGCCGCCTCACCCTGATCGCCCCAATGCTGATATTCGGCGTATTGGGTTTTTATTTTCTGTTTCTGTTTAACGAGTACAACGCCGAAGGACCTTTCTACGGCAGCCTCGTACCGGAGCTTATCGGCTTTTGCCTGGAAGGCTTCTTCCTGATCGGGCTGTTTTCGCTGATACAAAATCGCCGCGAGCGTGAGCGCAAGGAAGAACTGTGTCTGAGTCTGCGTGGTTCCCTGCGGGAATTGTTGAGCCATATTGATATCGCGCTGCTGGGCGAGTACGGCGAGCCTGCCGAGTCGAAGAAGCTCGAGGAAGACGCCAAAGCCGTTGCCAATCTGATTTTCAAACTGGCTGATTCACCGATGGATGTCGAAGATATGGCCAGACTCAAAGCTGTGGCGGCCCGCAACCTCACCACCATTCACGACCTGATTCCGGTGGCGGCACAGCTCAGCGCAGATCACATTCGGTGGTGGCTGGCCATCACTGAAAGTGTGCGCACTCTGTCGGAGGCTACTGACAGCCCTTCCATTGCCAGCGCCTTGCATCGTTTTCTGGCCAATCTCGGAGAGTTCGACCAACTCACGCTCTAGGCGACTGTACCGCCTGCTTGCGATCTAGGCGGGTTTGACTGCCTTGATGGTCTTTACGACATCGATAAAGAGGTTGTTCACCTCCTTCACTGAGAAGCCCGCCGCTTGCACATTGTCCACCGTATCGCGGCTCATGCTGGGCCCTACCTTCTCGCTCACCCGCGACATCAGCTTCATCATGAAGCGGAAGGGATAATACTTAGAGCCGGTGTGTTCAAACATGATCAACTCGCCACCCGGCTTCAATACCCTGTGCAAAGACTTCAGACCATCGACCGGATTGGGCACCGAGCAGAAAGTGCAGGAGGTAAACACCTGGTCGAAGCTGTTGTCGTCATACTCCAGTTCGTGCACGTCCATGACCTTGGCATTGATTTCCCCGTCGTAGGCGTCGATACGAGGCTGCGCCTGCTCCAGCATCTTGGGACTGATATCGATGGTCTCAATGGTCTTGCCGCTGGGAAAGGTTTCTATGTCCAGCCCGGTACCCAGCGCCATGAAAAGAATCCGTCCGTCCATGTGGCTGAACAACTCTTCCTTGAAAGGGCGCCAGCGCTTTTCCGCGCCTCGTCCCGCCATCATGTCGAAGGTTGGAGCCGCTTTGTCCCACTTCGCCTGTGTATAGGTATCCATGCCCTACTCTCCCATTTCGAAGTTATGCACACCGCGCACCGAATTATTGAGAATCCAGATCACGACAATCGATGCCAGGCCACAAACGCCTCCCATCACAAACGATTCCATACCGCCGAGCGGCTCCATAGCAGCCCACATGCCGATGACCATGCCACTCACCATGCCGCCAAACATCGTCGGCAGCATCACTTCCATGGCACCAAACATCATACCCAGCGGAATCCACAGCGCGGTGCCGACCACCATGCCGATGACCATGGTAAGAATCATGGTCGGAAACATGCTCCAGCCTACGCCCACGATCAGGGCGCACAACCAGCCGACAACAGCGCCGACCAGCACATTGCTGAACAAGTCACCGAGTACAAAATACAATCGAGAATCCATGCTTAATCTCCCGCTACCCATTCAATAGCATTCAAAACAAGTTCCCTGGCATTGTCATCCTGCCAGTTGGCGTGAAAGTGTCCACCAGTGTAGCCGAATCCCCGGCCACCGTTGGGCCTTTCATAGGCCCAGGCAACCACCTGCGCTTGTCCCGCCGCCACCATTCCTCTTACCGCGGGATTGCCACTGTGAGGACCATCCCTGCGTTCCATCGTCTCCGCCGGTGGTACCGCGGACAAGACGGGCGTTACGCCTTCCATTCCCGGCACAAAGCGCATATTGAAATACCACTCGTCGAGCATACTGAATGGCGCTATGCCCTGGGTAATGGGATGCTCGGGTAATGCCGTGAAATCTGCTGTCCAGTGAGGGTTCACCGACCAATCCGTTTCGAAGTACCCGCCCGTGGCGGCCAACATCGCATCGGCCGAGGCGCTGCCTTTGGGAACTTCGACGGCGTAATGCAGCGCTACCACGCCAATGCCCTGCTCCACCCAATCGGTAAAGGTCGGGAGGTGATGATTGATCAGATGCCCTTTACCGCCATCGCAATAAATGACAAGCGCGTCCATGCCCTCAAACACGGCGCCTGTGTCTGGCCAGCCGCCATAGATGTTTGCCGTCGCCACTGCTGGATTGCGAGCTCGCAGCGCTGCCGCCAGCAGCTCGCTGCCTGCCTGATGCTCATGGGCCTTCGGGCCGTGACTGTCCGGACCGGCGAAGAAAACGATCTTCTTTGCCGCCGATTCGACAGCCGCGGGATGCTCGGTCACGCTGACTTCCAGGGGCCCACATGCCACCAAAAAAAGCAGCCCGACTGCTATACACCGGCGGCCACCTATGAACATCATCCGCTTAATCTCCCTGCTTTGCTCCGCACAGCTTACCCCACTCCGGGCGACACGCGCGCAGCTTAACTGTCATGCAACTGCGAGGGTCGCAACCACGCGACCAACCCGAGGCCGATCACAAAGGTGATCGCCTCGGCTATCGGGACCGCCAGAAAAACACCGTCATCACCCAGCCAGCGTGGCAACAGCAGCAGACCAAGCCCTGGCAGCAGCAGGCTACGACACACCGCAATCACGGACGATGGCAGTGGGCGATGTAAGCTCGTGAGGTAGCCGGCCAGGGTGATGTTCATGCCATTGAAAATAAACGCCGGCCAAAATAGCGCGATAGCCCCCAGCGCAATCACCCGGGTATCGACATCTCCTTCACTCAGGAACACGTCGATCATCATCCCCGGCACCAGTACCAATAGCGCACTAAAGAACAGGCCAACCAATAACACCGAAACCATCGCCACCTTGAAGAACTGCAAAATACGCTCCGGCTGGCGCGCACCCAGGTTCTTGCTCACGGTGGGCTGTAGCGCCTCGCTAATCCCGTAGGCCGTGTTAATCCCCACCATCAGCAGGTAACCAATAATCGTAAACGCGGCGACACCGTCTACACCCATTCGGGTAATCAGTACCCAGTTAAACAACAGGGTGATCACGGCGACCGAGGTCTCATTGGCAAATTCTGAAAAGCCGTTGTAGGCAGCACGCACCACTTCGTCCCAGCCGTCTTTGAAGCGCGCCGGTACGCGCATTAAATGCAAACTACAGCGCTTACTGAAAAAGTGCGTCAGGAGTATTGCGGTGAAACAGGCGTCGGCCAGCGCCGTTGCCCAGGCCGCTCCCGCCAGCCCCCAACCCATGCGCACCACGAAGATATAGTTGAGGCAGATGTTGATAACGGCGTAAGCCAACATCGCGCCGGAAGCGAGAATAGGCCGACCATCCACCCGCACGAAATAGTCCAGCGTAATGCCCAGAATGAGCAACGGCATCGCCCACATAATGATGGTGAGGTAGGTCGCGACCATAGCGCTCAGCTCTTCATTGGCGCCGAGTGCCGATACCAACTGATCAAGAAACAACTGACAGAGAAGCACTATAGAAACCGACAACCCGGTGGAAGCAAACACCGTTTTGGAAAAGATCGATGAGGCGCCCTGGGCATTCTTCTCACCGATGTATTTGCCACACATGACCGAGCCGCCAACGGCCAGGAGAAAGGCGAAGGCTTCCAGCGCGTAGAACGCGGGCAGCGAGATATTCACCGCGGCGAGCGCGGTGGCACCCACATAATTACCGATAAAGATGCCGTCGATCACCCCCGCAGAGGTGGCCGCCAGGAGTCCCAGCACAGAAGGAATGGCGTAATAGAAGAACACGCTAACGGGCTTACCCGTTAGCGGGTCAAAACGCGGAGGAATGGTTGTGGATGTTTCGGCCGACTCGGTCATAATCCGACCGACGATAAACGCTTACCGTCGGCCGGGCAATAGAGTGCTCTTAAATGCGTATCAGGCTGCGCGGATATCTCCGGAGCGCTGCGGCGAAGTGGACTCGCCCTCTTCCACATAAAACTGCTGAAACCACTTGCGGTACTTGGCGATAGGCCCATCACCATCGCACAGAATCGGGTTGTCGAGGTAAACCTTGTTCTCCCAGATGGGCACATCCTGTTCAACCTGGAACTTGATCTCGTTTTTAAAGCCCTCGGTGTAGAGCTTATGAGTATCGGTTTGTTCTTTGGGCAGGCTGAAGTTGAAACGCAACTGCGTGGTTTGATCGTCGATCGGCGTTACTGTACCCATCATCACAATATCGAACATACGCGAGAAGCGCTGATAGGTAATACCGGGGCCGATGTTCCATGACTCCAGCTTGGCATCTTCGCCCTCGGTATCGTCACGATGTACCACGCCCTGCTCGTCAATATGTGTGGTGCGACTATCCATCATCGTCAGGCGCTTGTGGCCTTCCATGGTGACGACACCTTCAGGCATGGCAATCGCGCTGTGCACCGTGACGAAGTGTGCGATGTCGGCGGCGTTTTCGCCCATCTCCTGGATAATCGTATTGATCGTCCATTCGTGGGTTTCGATGTTGGTCCACTCGTCAGAATTGAGCTCGGCAAATTCTTCCACTTCAAACAGGGGCTCTGCGCCTGCCGGGTGATACCAGGCCCAGATCATCTGGTTCTTCTCAATCACCGGGTAGGCATCGATGGCGCGCTGACCGTCTACCTTCGGCGGTATACGTTTGGCATAGGGAATATCGGTGCAGAATCCGTCGCCGTTAAATTTCCAGGCATGAAACGGGCAGGAGATGCTTTCTCCCTCAACATGGCCACCATGACCCAGGTGCGCACCCAGGTGCGGGCAATAGGCATTGAGCACCGCCGGCTCACCCGACTCGGTTCTGAACAGCACCAGTTCGCGGCCAAAATAATGCAGTGGTTTTACATCCCCGGGCTTCAGGTTCTCAGAGGTTTCAACGGCGTACCAGCCATAGGGAATCGGTTTGTCGTAACGTGCCATGATGTTATCTCCTGTTACGGTGTTTTCAGCATGCTTGATTTAAGAAAGTCGGATAATTGCCGGTAGCGGGCACCGGCGTCGTAGTCATCATTGTGTAACCAGTTAAGCGACACCGAGTTGCTCATGCCCACAGTGAGCTCCGCGCAAAACTCCGGCGTCAGTCCTTCGCGTAGCTCATCGGCATGCTGCCGGTATAGCCGCGTGTAGTAGTCGTTCATTTGCGTAAGCTGGCCGGCACCTTCTGCGGGGTTTACAGCCAGATTACTGACCAGAAACTCGATCAGACCACGCTCGAGATCGCCCGCCGCGCGGTTGCGCTCGGCGATCACACCGAATATATGATCGATTTGCTCTGCGAGGGGGCGATCATCGCCCATCGCCTCGTCAATAGTGTTAGCCATTCGATCCATTAACACGCTCTGACAGATATCGATCAGCAGATCGTGCTTGGATGCGTAGTAGTTGTAGAAGGTCTTCTTGGCTATATCGGCGCAGTCGCAGATCGCGTCGATCGTGGTGCCGTCGATACCGTGGGTGATGATCAGCCCCAGGGTTTCTTCCCGGATACTGTCCCTTACGGCCTGCTTCTTGCGCTCCCGGCGCCCGAGTTCGACGACTGCCATCATATTCTCAAAAGGTAACTTGATGCTAAAAGTACACCGCGGTATACTTTTTTGCAAGTCAAACACATGCAGGTGCGATACTGTGCACCTCAGCCGCAGGAGACAGCCACAATGGGACAGGCCCAGGAACAACTGCCACCGGTAGAAGAGATCTACAATCCGAACTCACCGGAGTACATGAACGACCCCATCCCCCAGTGTTTGGCGCTGCGTCAGCGCGGCCGCCTGGTGTGGTATGCCCCCTGGCAGGCGTGGATCATGACCCAGATGGACGACATCATGGATTGCTGGAAGAACGAGCCGCTCTCCTCTGATTTCTACGACTGGGAATTTGCGCCGCCGCGTCCGCCTGCGGACCACTGGAGCAACTTCGAGCGCGCTATGATCGGTCACAGCCTGCTGGCGGACCACAGCCATCACCGCCTGGTACGAAAGGTGGTCTCCCCTGCCTTCAGCCGCAACGTCGTCGACAAAATTCAGGCCGCCATCGAACCCGATGTGAAGAAACTGTTCGACGAACTCGGCAACCCAGAAGTCTTTGATTACAAGGAGATGATCGCCCAACACATCCCCTTCATTTCGATTACGCGCATGGTCGGGGTACCGGAAAAGTACTGGCCTGACATTCGCAAGGTGATCCTGAGCTTCACGGAAACCTGGAACCCGACTATTTCCGACGAACGCCGCGAGGCCGCGCGTCAGGATTGCAACAAGGCGATCGACATCATCCTCGAGATCATCGCTGAGCGCCGCGAGCAACCCGCCCAGGACGACTTCCTCTCTACCCTGCTGAAGATCGAGGCCGAGAACGAGAACTTTGAAGAGTGGGATATCGTTACTCTGATCCTCGCGCTGATCGGCGCGGGTGCTGATACCACCCTGGTCGCCCAGCAGTGGAGCGTGTATGCGTTCCTGAAGCACCCGGACCAGATTGCACCCGCACTGGAAAGTGCCGATGCCTTCTCCAACGCCTTTAGCGAAATCAACCGCTGGTCGACTCAGTCCAAGATGGGCTTTGCCCGTTATGCGCCGGAAGACATGGAGTTACTGGGCGAGAAGGTTACCAAGGGACAAATGGTGCTAATGATGCCGCACCTGAAAAACCACGACCCGGATTACTACGACAATCCGGAAGCGTTTGACGTCAAACGTGTGTTCGACCCCGACGTGATGTTTGGCTACGGGCCCCGCTACTGTATCGGCGCCGCACTGGCCAAGCGCCAGCTGTATCTCACCATGTGCGAACTGTTCGAGCGCTTCCCAAACGCGGAACTAGCGGAAGAGCCCGAAAAAGACGAGTGCGATCACAATGCCATCGTCTTCAAAAAGCTGATGGTGAAGACCAACGCTTAGAGTTGGGAGAACTTGCGCCAAAAGCCAATACGCTTGGAACGTGACTCACTACATGTACTAATCGGAGCCGCTGGAAACCTCGATCAATTGCTCTGGCGACAGATAGCTGAACTCACAGCCCTTTCGACCATAGACCGTTTCAAGTGCGTCGAATTGACCCATTAGAGATGCGAACTCGTTGGCCTCGGGTCCATCGCCAAACTCCAAAAACAACAGGGCCGGCCAGAACACGAGCGCCCCGGCTGCCGTCTGCCAGTTATCTCCATTGCGAAGCAGGCGCAGCTCCTCATAGAGATCGGCCGACCGACGGGTGATCACCTTCATATCGGCCTGAATCTGCTCACAATTGTAGCCTTCATATTGGGCCGGTGAGACATAGGCTGGCTTGATAGAATCCGGGTGAGACGCGCAACCTGCAGTGGCTGCAACCACTGATAAGCCGAACAACGATCGGAAAAACGCCATTGCATCACCTCTGAGCTATTCCTGTGGATTGAGAGGTGATTAGACCCGTTATGGGGCGCAACTACGTTGGCCGATGGCGCCAACAGTATGACGCAATACGCCATCCGATATGCTCGATGCCTCTGTGACAAAAAGTACGCGGGCGCAGTGAACACCAGGCCCGCTATCCACCGAGTAGAGCCTAGGACTGAAGAAACAGCCCTTCGAAGTCATCCATGCCCAAGGTGCCGATGATGTTCTGGTCATCATCGAGCATTTCGTACATCACGCCCTCCGTTCCTCGGATGCTGAATAGGATGATGACATCTTCGTCGCCCCCACCCTCGCGGTGAGGTTCATCAGAGGGTGCACTGACGGTATATCGCCCCGCAGGCCGTACCTCCTTGATCTGCCCGTCGGGCTCATAAAGAATGTGCTCACCCTGCAAAACGAGCATATGGTTGAGCGCGACGTGGCGGTGCAACAGGATTTGCTCGCCAGCCGCAAACTTGAAAATGACGTCGACCGTCTGCAGCTCTCTATTCACATCCAGGATGCAGAAGCTCAGGTGATCTACACCCTCCAGTTGCTGCCAGGCAATCGCGCTGTCATCAAATCGAAAGTCGCTACGTGCTGCGTTAACGTTTAGGTCATTCACATTTCTTCCCCCCATAAAGTCACGATCACTTCCTCTCCTACCATTTGCGCCGGCGTGTATCCGCCCTGATGATGCCGCGGACCAGGGTATCGAGCCACCTTCCATCCCATCATATCGGCATTACCGCCGTACTTCGGGTCTGCCATGAAGCCCATAATGGTGAGCGTTCTTAGCAGCTCAAAGAAATCGGCAGCGGTCGGAGAATCGGTCGACCAGGGCTGCACGGCATCATTTTGCAACGCGTGCAGCACCTTGTCCTGCCGGGCCGTATCAAGGCGAACGAAGGGTACGCCGTGACTGGATTCGCAGAGGCGATCCAGCAAAGAGAGCCCTGTCAGCACATCGTCCGCCGATGCCGCATCTTCATTGGCCAGCGCCTTATCAATAAAGTTAACGCACTGCGCCTCTCTCGCACCGGGTTCCTCGTCAGTGGGAATCACGCGTGCGCAAATAGCATCCACCGTTTGCCATTGTGCTGCATTGAGTACCTGAGGAGTTGGGTCCGACATCGCGGCGAGAGCCAATGGGCGTTGTAAGTTCAGCCCCAGGAAAACACTACTGCCATAGGCCACAGTGCTACCCAACAACAGACTGCGGCGACTGAGCTTTTTGTCTTTCAGTTTATTCATAGTGATTGCCTCTTAGCCTCGTTGATGAAGTGATCTGCCACACGATAGGCGTTGGCTAGAATGGTTAGCGTTGGGTTGTAACCACCATTAGTCGGCATCACGCTGCCATCAGCCACCCAGAAGTTGGGCACTTCGTGACTGCGACACCACTTGTTGAGAACTGATTTGCTTGGATCGTCCCCCATCCGGCAGGTGCCGTGGTTGTGCTCCGAACCGGAGACAGGCCCCTTCTTGATATCCAGACCCGGGGCGGAATAGGACAGCACCTTGGTAGCTCCCGCAGCCTCTGCCACCTCCTTCAACTTGTCCTCGTACCAGGCATTCATCGCGAGGTCATTGGGATGATTACTCTTATGGATTTGCGGTACCGGCAGGCCGAACCGGTCTACCACATTGGGATCCAGCGCCACCCGGTTAGACTCCATGGGTAACTCTTCGCATACGCCGGCAAAGTGCACGGTGCGTGAGAAATCTCGCATATGGTTCTTGAGGCCTGCCCCCCAATTGTCTTCAGGATCAGCAAGGGCCAGACTGTGCATGATGGGCTGATGATGAAAAACATTGGCTTCAATAACGACGCCACCACGGATAAAACCCCGCCTGGAATCGCTGGGGTGAAGGTCATCAAAAGCAACGTGCCCCTCAAACCCGGTATAGCCACGCATATCTTCGTCAAACACTGCCACCGCGCTGGGGAAGTGATGAAACTGAAGATTTTTACCCACCAGACCTGAACCATTGCCAATGCCATCGGTACTCGCGGACTGACTCTGCAACATTAAGTGAGGCGTGCCGATGGTTCCCGCCGCGCTAATCACATGTCGCGCGAGCACTTCATGGGCATTGCCCTGCGCGTCCAGATACCGGGCACCGGTGACCCTGCCATCCTTCATCGGCAACTCGTACACCATGGCATCAGCGCGCAGATCCAGGTTTCCCGTCGCTGCCGCTCGCGGTAGTGAAATCGAATAGGTGGTCGACTTCGCATGGATGGGACAGCCATAGGCCCGACAGGAGCCACCTCTAATACAGGCTGGCCGACCGCCATACGCGCGCGAGTTAATTGCGAGCGGAATCGGAAACGGTTTATAGCCCATAGCGGTAGCGCCCGCCGCGATACGCTGACTTGCCGTACGATAGGGATGGGGTGGATTCGGGTATCCGCGCGCCCGCTTACCTTCTGTGCGATGGGCGCCTGCCGTTCCTGAGATACCGAAGTCCCACTCGGCCTTCTCGTAATATGGCGCCATGTCCTCATAGGAAATGGGCCAGTCGGCGAGTGACGCGCCGGCCACCTCCCCTTCCGTCGACAAGACCTTGAACTCATCGGGCCGGAAGCGCCATGACATGCCGTCCCAATGCGTGATCGTGCCGCCAACACAGTGAGAGATCAGGCTGAAACTGCCACTCTCGGTTTCACCGGTTTCAGGATTAACAAATGTCTCCTCCTGATTGGGCGAGAACACCAAATCACGCACCGCGTTGCGCAATTCATCGTCATCAAATTCACTAGTGGGTAGGTAGGAACCCCGTTCAAGCGCCACAACCGAAAACCCGGCCGCAGTGAGCTGATCAATCATCACTCCGCCTCCGGCACCTGTGCCTATCACACACACATCAAACACTGGTTTCTTCATATCTGCCCCTTCACCTGCTTATTGTTGTTTTCGATGACCCGATAACACCCTCTCAGCTATTCGGAGTCCTTAAAAAATACTGATTTATTTCTTAGGGAAAATTTAGGACACTAGAAATGCTAGTTATTACAAACACTTATAGAGAGGACGTCTGTTCACCATGGGAGAAGGAAATTCCATTCTGGTGGGGGGCAAGCGGGTCGATTTTGGCACGCTCACCATCGAAGGAAGCGATGGACCCGTCTCCATCGAACCCAAGGTGATGGAATTGCTGCGCATGCTCGTGGATAACGCGGGCGCGATGGTGAGCAGACAGGAGCTCCTGGACACTGTCTGGAGCGAAAATTATGGCGGTGACGAAAGCCTGTCTCGCGGCATCTCATTGCTGCGACGTGCATTCGGAGATTCCCGCGGCAGTCACGATTTCATCGAGACCGTTCCCAAACGGGGCTACCGACTCGTTGCCGAAGTCAGGCCTGACCGCCCGACCAAACCCCGCTGGCTTAAACACGCAATAATCGCTGCCGCTGTTATTGCCCTAGCTGCATTGCCGCCCCGCTTTTTCGACGGCACAGAGACTCCCTCACCTACACCGACCGTGCCGGCAAACTCTATCGCCGTGTTGCCTTTTTCGGACCTGAGCGCTGATGGCGATCAGGAGTATCTATCTGAAGGCCTGGCTGAAGAAATTCTCAACGCCCTACTGCAATTGCCGGGCCTGCAGGTCAGCGGCCGCAACTCCTCTTTCAGTTTTGATGAAAAGGAGCCCGACCTGGCGCAGATACGCGCGACCCTTGCCGTCTCGCATGTACTGAGCGGCTCGGTGAGACAGCAGGATAATCGCGTGCGCATCACCGCGCGACTCTTGCAAACCAGCGATGGCTACACCATCTGGTCCGAGAACTACGACAGCACCCTGGATAACATTTTCAGCCTGCAGGAGGACATAGCCCGGGAAATTGCAGGCAACCTGGGCGTGGTATTGGACCTGACAGAGTCGACACCTTTTCCACCCCGGCTGACGAATAATCGCGAAGCCTATGACCTGTTCCTGCAGGGGCGGATGCTGGTAAGAAAATTCGGGCATCGCAACAAGCTCAAGGCCAGCGAGTTACTGCAGCGGGCGGTGACACTGGACCCCAGATTTGCGGCGGCCTGGGCCTGGCTTGGCCAGGCACATATCTATTTGACGCTGACGGTGAGTGAGGCGGAAATACCTGCACAAATCGACGCTGCCAGAGAAGCGGTGGATACAGCGCTAACGCTCCACCCCGAACTCGCTATGGCGCACTACACCCGTTCTATTCTTCTGGACTACGACCTGGATTTCGCCGCTTCCCTCAATGCCCATGAAAAAGCCTACCAGTTGAATCCCAGAGACCCATTGATCGCACATCGACGAGGATATGCACGGCTCGTAGCTGGCCAGAGTAAGGCGGGCGCAGAACTGATGCGAGACGCGCTGCGTTGGGACCCCACGGACGCCGTAGGGCTGCTCAATCTTGGGGTGGCACAGAGGGCATCGGGACAATTGAGCGTGGCGGCCTCCTCCTTTCAACGCAGCTTTGATCTTGGATTCGTGCCCAGCATGGTGCAGCCCTGCGTCAATTTCATGATCACTGAAGAGCCGCAAGCGGCAGAGACCTGCTGGAATGCACTCCCTCCCACCTTCCGAAGCCGGTATCAGCCATTATTGGACAGAAGCGTGACCTGGGAACAACTCGGCCGCGCCCAATACGGCAACGACTCAACGATGAAGCGCAAGACACTTGCCGCGCTGGATAACTACCTAAACCAACCGTCCGCCCATGCCAGCACCTATCTCCTCCACACCTATCTGTGGATTGATCAACCAGAGCGGTTTATGCAGGTCTATCTCGACAAACCCTATCCGCTCAACGCGGGCGGCCTCGCAGGTATCTGGAGCGACCTGGAGATTGGTAAAAATTTGCGCCAGCACCCTGGGTTTCCAGAATTCGCGCAAAGACTCGGGCTGGTGACTAGCTGGCAAAAATACGGCTGGCCCGATAAGTGCCAGCCATACCCAGGCACTGATGGAGCGGGGGGACAGTTTTCGTGCCGATAAAGGCTTTAGCCTGGCCGCTTGTGGCGCTCTCGGCACTGGCCGTCGCTGTTTACGCTGCCGTCGTCATCGTCGTTGCCGACCTGAGACCGGCGTTTGTGGAGAACATCCTGGCGGCCTCCCCCGCCCCCACCTACCTGCACATCGGCTTTGGTGCGGTGGCGATTCTGAGCGGAGCACTGCAGTTCAATACAGCACTGAGACAGCGCAACCTGTCACTGCACAGGCAACTGGGCCGCGTGTACGTAGTATCTATTGCGATAAGTGGCTGCGCTGGATTGTTACTGGCGCAGAATGCGACCGGCGGCCTTGTAAGTACCCCGTAAAATAGCGCCACTCATACGTAGAAATTTCTATAAACTAACGTGATAGGAGTTTTTACATATGCGCAAATCGAAGTTCAGCGAAACGCAGATTGTGGCGTTTCTCAAACAAGCAGAAAGCGGAGTGCCGGTTCCGGACATATGTCGAGAGCATGGCATTGGACTCAGCACCTTTTACAAGTGGCGCTCTAAGTACGGTGGAATGGAAGCCTCCGATGTACGGCGGCTCAAGGAACTTGAAGAAGAGAACCGCAAGCTCAAGCAGATGTATGCCGATCTCAGCCTGAAGAGTCAGATGCAGGAAGAGATCATAAAAAAGCTTTAGGGCCAGTCCATCGTCGGCAGTGGGTTGATCGTTTGCGCAAGGATTACCCTGTCAGCATTCGAGCGGCCTGTGGTGCAGCCGCGCTAAGTCGCACGGCGTATTACTACACGCCCAAGCGAGTAGATGATAGTGAGCTGATTGATGCGTTGCTGGCCTTGGTTGAGAAGCACCCTCGCTGGGGTTTTCCAAAGCTGTGTAAGCGGCTCAGAGCGTTGGGTAAACGTTGGAATCACAAACGGATTTACCGTGTTTATATGGAGTTAAAACTGAATATACGGCGTAAAGTAAAACGCAGGATACCGAATAGGAATCCGTTGCCATTGCGCGTTCCTAGATCAGCCAATATCTGTTGGTCGATGGATTTTATGAGCGATACCTTGCGTCACGGTCATCGGTTTCGCACGTTCAATGTGGTTGATGATTTCAATCGAGAAGTGTTAGCGATAGATATCAATTCGGGCATTACTACGGAGCGAGTGATACATACATTAGATCGTATTGCAGCCTGGCGAGGCTATCCCGCTATTATCAGGGTTGATAATGGCCCTGAATTTACATCAGGGGCGTTGGCTGAATGGGCGCAAGCGCATGGAATTCAGATCGATTTCATCAAGCCCGGCAAGCCTTACCAAAATGGATTTATCGAACGTTTTAATCGCACGTATCGAGAGGAAGTATTGGACTTATATCTGTTCGAGACATTGCAGGAAGTTCGAGAGATCACGGATGACTGGATCGTGTTGTATAACCATGAACGACCCCATGATGGATTGAACGATATGACACCCGTTCAATACCGAGAAGTGGCTTAATTTTTCTATGAATGGGTGGTTAGCTGTTTGGGGTATTTACAGCCTCATGTCACAAACCGGCTTTGGCGCTTTGGCGCTGGCCTGGCTTGCGACAACCGCGATGGCTTTCGGGATGATTCGACGCAGAGAAGTCACAGCACATCGTGAATGGATGATTCGCAGCTACTCTCTGACCCTCGCCGCCGCCACACTCCGGCTCTATCTGGGGCTATCAGTTGTTCTCGACATTCCCTTTCTGCAGGCCTATCCCGTCATTGCCTGGCTGTGCTGGGTACCCAACCTGGTGTTGGCGGAACTCTATGTTAGAGCGACTCGCTAATAACGCCTCTCGCCAGTGGCGAATCAGAAATTGTAGGTAATCTCTGCGCCGTAACGACGCCCATAATCCCAGTTTCGTAGACCGCCCCCGAACAGCGAGGGCCAGGCTGTGAAGTTGAGCATGTATTCTTCGTCACTGCAGTTATCGCAGTAGACACGAATACGCGTGCGGCCGTCCGGCAGATCCCACCAGGCGCCCAGATTGATTACTTCATAATCCTTCTGCAAGGCCAGATCGGTATTGGCAAAATCGAAGTACTGATCGTCTTTCCAGGAGTACAGCGCAGACAGTGTAAGCGCACCACCATTGTCTAGTTCTGTTCTGTGCGTGAGTTGTGCGCTAACCGCATGTTCCGGTGCACCCGGCATGTCATTGCCACTGTAGTCGCCCTCGCCGCTGCTGAACTCGTCAAAGCTCGCATCCAGCCAGGCATACTTGAAATCCAGAGTGAGGCTGTCACCGAGCAGCGCGAGGATTTCCAACTCCGCACCATCCATTTCACTCTCGGCGGCATTTTGTGTTGTGGCTATCGGCGCCCCGTTATCCAGGGTAATCGACTGCACCTGCTGGTTGTCGAAGTCGTAATTGAATAACGTCGCGTTCAACTGCAGGCGCTGGTCCCACCATCGACTCTTGATACCCAGCTCTATATTGGTCAGTTCTTCCTCATCGTAAGAATCAAGTGCGTCCGTTGGGTTCCCAACCACCGTTTGAATCCCGCCGCTCTTGTAGCCCGTACTGTAGGTCGCGTAGATCATCACTTCATCGGCTACACGGTAATCGATAGTGACCTTGGGATCGGTTGAGTCGAACTCGATGGTGTCAGACACTGAGTAGGACTCGGTGACCGGCGGCAAGGGGTGGAGTGTACTGGCGGAGGAGGTGAATTCCTTTTCATCGTCCGAATAGCGAAGGCCCAAGGTCAGATTGAGGCGATCACTCAGTGCATAGGTCGCCTGTCCATACAGCGCGTAGCTGGTGGTTTCCAGGTCAAGATTGAAACTGTTGGTATCAACCTCAATATCCAGAAAAGCCGGGAACAGGATGGAGTCGGCGGTACTGTCAAAAGCGTCTTCCCGCTCCCCATCATCGTAGAAGTAGTAGGCCCCAACCACCCAAGTGAGTCGCTCGTCAAAATTGCCCCAGCCGCCTGCCACAGAGGATAGCCTGAACTCCTGACTGAACTGTGAGCTATTTTGCTCAATCCGGTGGGCCCAGGGCGTCAGGATGGTCGCGTCAAAATCTCTTGCCTCGGAGTAGTCCTCATCGCTGTAGCTACTGATCGAGGTGAATTCAAAGTTATCCCCACTCCGCTTGGCCTTCAGCGAAAGCTGCAACTCCTCCCGATCCACAAAGCCCGGGCTGCTGAAAGCGTTGGAAAAAGGGTCTTTCTGTCCGTTTTCCACCACGGCCGGAACACGCGGATCAGCGGGAGACACCAGCACAACCCCGAAGGGATCTCCCGGCTCGACGTCGGACAGCGACGCATCGGAATCGATATCATGGTAGTCGGCGATCAGCGTCAAGTCCCAAAAATCATCAGGCCGGAAAACGATCGATCCCCGCGCTGAGTTGACCTCGTGGTTGGAGTCATTGCCACTGACGGTGTCTTCGTAAACACCTTCAACGTCGCTCACCGAAGCGCTCAAGCGACCGAGTAGGCGATTGTCGACGATGGGGCCGGATACGGTGCCGGTGAGTTCGTAAAAGTCATAGTTACCGACGTTGAGTTTGACCCTACCTTCAAATTCGTTGGTGGGTCGGCGGGTGATCACATTGATCGCCCCACCGATGGTATTGCGTCCATAGAGCGTGCCCTGAGGACCTTTCAGGACCTCGATCCGCTCCAGGTCCATAATGCCGCTGAGGATAGAACTGAATCGTGCGTTATAAATCTCATCAACGAACAAGCCGATAGAACCATCGGTGCCGATATTGAATTTTCGTGTACCCACACCGCGTATGGTCACGTAAGGCCGGGCCTTGCTCTCACCACCAATGGTCAGCGCGGGCACCGCCTCCTGCAGGCGATTTAGGTCTTCCCACCCGGCCTCTTCAATGGCTTCGGCACTGAAGGCCTCAACCGCCGCGGGCACATTCTGCAAGCTCTGCTCACGCTTTTGTGCGGTCACCACCACCTCTTCCAGCACCCTGCCCTGCGCTGTGCTCATGTCCGAGATTGCTAGCGGCAATATGACTATGCAGCTATTGAGGAAAAACCGAGTGATGGGCTGTGTACTGTTCATCGGGGCACCGTAACTTTTTATAATTTGCACTGTAGTGCATATTTAATTTAAAGTGTACAAATGCTTCTGAATGCATGTCAAGTGGTTTTTCGGCAAGGGCAGTGCCCGGCGGCTGCGTTGCACCGAAAATCGTGTGGAAAGGAATGTGATCGCCGGCAGGCGAGCTGTGGTGAGTTAGCGAGCCGCCTGTTCGCTCAGTAAACGCGACTCATCGCTGGGGATACCAAGAATACTGAGTACCATCACTGCGTAGGCAGACTGAAGTGCCTTAATCTCGCCCTCACCCTCGATGCCCTCGATGAGCAAGCCTACGAGTGACCACACCAGCAGGCGATCCAGCACCCGCTCGCTCATGAGCAATTGGAATCGACCCTGTTCAACACCCGCACGAATATCCTGCAGGGCAAAACGACCAATCGCCTGCTCCAGGGCACCGGCGAGCAGCTTGGGGTACTCCACCAGGCGAGCGGTAATCGGCTCTGCCAATATGCCTGCCAGCACGCTATGACTATGTGTTGCGACCGCCAACGCGGGATCATCACTCCCAGGCAGCGCTATCTCGGCGAGTTCCGCGTGCTTTTCGTACTCGCCGGCGACCGCTGCGAGTATGCACTCCTCCTTACTGGAGAAGTGGTAATACAGCGTACGCCTGCCGAGATCCGCCGCTTCGGTAATACCGTCCATGGTGGTCTTTTCGATACCCTTCTTTAATACCAGTTTGAGCGTGGCGGTAAGCAATTTGCCGCGCGTTTCTAGCCGGCGCCGTTCCATGCGGTTCGGTTTTTCTGTCTGGGTGGCGGCGTCTGTCACGATTTCAACGGTTCCCTGTTGGCGGTTGAGAAGAGTCTAACATGCGTGCGCAGCCCTCGAGCATCTGCTCGCGAAAGCTTGCGTCTTCGAGTTTGGTCCGTTGAATACGGTACGTCGCCTCGGTGACCAAGGGATGCCGAAAGCACTCAATTGCCGCGTGATAAGACGGCCTTTGTTGCAGACGCAGCCAATAGGCCTGAACCGAGGGGTACGCTTGTCCACCGAGAAAATCCTCGTACCAATCCGCTTCCAATAGTCGCTCGAACAGCACGAGCCAACTGACATCCGCCAGCGAAATCTCCTCTCCCACGATCCAAGAGCGGCCGTCTGCCAAGTGCTGCTCCAACTCACCCAGATGAACGTGCAGGTGCTTCTTGGCTACGCGCATGGCGCCATCGATCTTGCCGAGCCTGAGCATACCTGCCAAGCCAACCACCTTTAGCGTGAGAAACATAACGGCCCGAAAACGAATGCGATGGAACAGTACGCCCTCGAAGATATAGCGATAGGGTATGGCAGCAATACCTGCGGCGAACAGCGGCACAGTCAATACTGAGACACAGGCTGCGGCGCTAGTCGAGAGATCCTCTACCGGATTCTCCCCTTTTAATGAGGCAAGATCCTTCCAGACCTCCATCTGCTCGCGCAGCTCTGGGGCGGACGGTACCAGGGGCTGGTCCGCATCCTGATTCTGGCTGGCGATGTAATCAATAATGTCGTGGGATTCATAGATGGGATGGCCGTTGTGCACCAGGACAGGCAGTATCCCCGCAGGATTAACTTTCAGAAAGTGGCGGCTGATGGTCTCGTAGCACCCCGTCTCGATAAGCTCGATGTGATGCGCTTTATAGTCAAGCCCGAGTTCGGCCAAGCAGACCCTAACCTTCTTGGAACACAGTGACAGGTCGTTGTGGTAGAGCTCATATTCCTGCTCATGCGGCAAGCTGATATCCGCATGCAAACCGCCAGCCATCGGATGCGTGACCCGCTGTCGCTTTTCCCACCAGAACCAGCCCGCCAGAAGCAGCAGTAGAAGAACCAATCCGTCTGTCATTTGATGGCCGCCATTCACACTAATTTGCAACACAGATTAATTTTGCATTATAGTGCATAAATATATTGTCGCACAAATAATCCAGACGCCGTAAAAGCGGCACCCAGCAGGATGATAATAATGAACACGCTCCAAATGCTCCTTCTTATTGCAGTCGCCATGGCGGTACTATGGATGTACTTCCGCTTACCCATCTCCGACAGCCCCATTAGCATTGTCCTCAATGGTCTCAGCGGCTTCCTCTATTCCGCTGAGCATCGGGGCCGGCCGACCCCTGCAGCCAAAATCGCCGCCGTACTGCCGAGTCCTGGCACCACTCCCCCGCCCTTTACCGCCAATCGACATGGAGAGATTGAATACCTGGAAGGTGATATACCGGTCGTTCACGGTTTTGAAGACATTAATGGCAGCATCTATCACTTCGTTACCGCCGGCGACCCTGAAAATGAGGCGATACTGATCGTCCCCGGGCTCCCTGAATCCTGGTGGGCGTTCCATCACCAGATTGCTAACCTGAGCCAGGACCACTATGTGATTGCAATCGACATGAAGGGATTTGGTCAGTCGGATAAGCGGCTGGACCTGGACTACTCTAACCCCACGATGGCGGAGGAAGTGGCTTCACTGATGGACACCCTCGGTATCGAGCGTTTCAACATCATGGGGCACGACCGCGGCGCGGTGCTGACCGATCACCTTACCCACGTGCCCGCCCTTAAGGGCAGAATTCTTCGCTACGTGCGCATGCAGCAATCCTTCAATGAACCCCACGGGAAACCCAAGCCCAAGCACTGGCTGCTACAAACAGCGTTTGGAGAGGCACTCCTGCGGTCACGCAATTTCGTCAACATCATCTACCGTGGCTGGTTCCCATCCAGCCTGTCAGAATCTGACATGCGGCGCCTGAACTACGAATTTCGTTTCGAGGGCACTGCAAAGGCGATACGCAAGTATTTTGAGACCACCAATTTCGACATGGAACTCGCCGACCGCCATGCGTTTTTGTTCCAGTCGATGACGATGCCCATGCTGATTCTTCAAGCCCGGTACGACAAAGGCCAGCACCCGGAAGAATATGAACAGTCGCCAGACTTCGTCCGCGACGGCCGTGTGCAGTTTATTCATGCGGATCATTTTCTGCACCTGGAGAACCCGCTCGCGACCAATCGCGCTATTCGACAATTCTTCCAGGAAACGAGGACAGAGCCATGACAATTAGGCGACGAGAACTGCTAAAGGCATCCCTGGCGGGGTCAGCCCTACTCGGAACTGTCGGCTCTAGCCATGCGACCTCAACGCCGACACCCAAAGGCAGTTTCAGGCGCATCGCCGTAGAGGAGTTTTTCACCACACCCGAACTATTACTGGCGCAGCGCAAACTGCTAGGCGGTAATCCTTCTGACGAACCGGGCTTTACCGGCTTCTGGGGCCAGATGATGGACGGCATCGGATTCTGGGATGTGCTGAATGAATTGGTAGGCGGCCCCGGTTCTGTCGGCCTCACGCGCGCACTCAGTCTGGGAGATGGCCGCATTGAGGCGATGGATGCCGCAGGCATCGACATGCAGCTGCTATCCGTGACCTCACCGGGAGTACAGGTGTATGACGCAGCAAAGGGCAGCGAACTGGCACAGTCGGTCAATGAGCGGCTGGCGGAGGCGGTACAAGAGTATCCGGATCGGTTCGCCGGCCTGGCAACAATTGCACCGCAGGACCCACAAGGCGCCGCGCGCGAACTGGATCGCGCCGTGCGCCAGTTAGGAATGAAAGGCGCGCTCATCAACTCGCATACTAAAGGTGAATTTCTCGATGACGAGAAGTACTGGGTGATTCTGGAGAAGGCGCAAGCACTGGATGTACCGATATACATCCACCCCCGCACACCAGCACCCGATATGCTCCCGCCCTTTCAAAAGTACTTCGGCCTCGAGGCCGCGGCCTTCGGCTTCAACGTTGATGCGGGACTACACGCGCTGCGTATGATCCTGGGCGGCGTCTTCGACCAGTTTCCAAAGTTGAAAATCGTGCTGGGACACATGGGCGAAGGCCTACCCTTCTGGCTGCCGCGCATCGACAAGAAGATGGCCTTGTTTGCAGGTTTTAAAGAGCCTCAACCAAGGCTGCAAAAGAAACCCAGTGAGTATTTTCTGGAGAATTTTTACATCACCACCAGCGGCATGAATTATGAACAACCCCTAAAGCTGGCGCTCGAGGTCGTCGGCGCGGATCGCAGCAAGATCTATCACTTGAATGCGGAGCGCGTGTTCAGCTTGTAGTAGCGCACGCGTATAATGCCGGGGCCCTCGCGAAGGATGAGAATCCGAGAAATTCCAGCACCATGCAGTACGATATTTCAGCACTAGAACGCCAAGCCGCGGATGCCTCCCGCCGCGGCGACATGCCGAGTGCTGAACGTGTGTGTCGTGAGATTCTGAGCCGCAAAGCCGATCACCTGCCCTCGCTGCGCTTCCTATCTGATCTCGCGTTTAATGGCGCCGACTTCGCTGCGGCTGAACCGTTATTGCGCAAGTTAATCGAATTAAACCCGCGCGATGGCGGCCTCTACTCTCGCCTGGGTCAAGCGCTCTACCAACAGGGTCGGCTGGAAGAGGCTCTGGAACCCTATCGCGACTATCAACGTCTGAATCCAAAGAATGCGATGGTTTACCTGTCACTCGGTTGCCTGTATCTGGAACTGGGTGACTCGGAGCGCGCAGCGCAGGCCTTTTCCCTGGGCGAGTCGGTGGATCGCAAGCTCTTACATCTGTGGGAAGAGGAAGGTGCCAATCCGCAGCTGAGCCAAATGTCCAAATCCGCGTGGGAGTGCTTGAAAGAGCATCACACTCAACTGCATCTGGATGCCGTTGACGAAGGCGCGGGCACCGAGCGTATTCGCGGTGCGGTCTGGCCGCTGCTGGATGCGCGGGAGACGAGCTATCAACACGACAAACAGCGCGCGCAGGTGTTTTATTTTGACCTGCCCAAAACGCCGCCCTTCTATGACACGGCTGAGATGCCTTGGGTTGAGACGCTCGAAGCTGAGTTTCCCGCGCTACGTGACGAGATCATCAATGGTCTGGACCTGGCTAGCGATGGCCGCCCTTATCTTGGCGATGGTCACCAACTGGAGGGCGAGCAATGGCTGGGCGTGGTGAACAGCATGAACTGGGCCTCGGTGCATCTGTACAGTGGCGGCATAGCCAATAAAAATGCAGTGCTGCAGAAGTTTCCAAAGACACTAGCGGCGCTGGAGCAGGTACCGCTCGCGACGCACCGCGGCAATCCCGCCGAGGTGTTTATCTCCGTACTCGCTCCTGAAACGACCATTCCCGCACATTACGGAGTGTCCAGCGCCAATCTCACCGTGCACTTACCGATTGTGGTGCCTGGTGATTGCGGGCTCTGGGCCGGTAATGAAAGTCGCGTGCCTGAGGAAGGCGTGGTCATGGCGTTTGACGACACCTGGGAGCACGGCGCCTGGAATAAGACTGGGGAACAACGGGTTGTACTGATCTTTGAGGTCTGGAACCCGCAGCTCAGCAAAGCCGAACAAGACGCGATTCTGGCCAGTTTTTACGCACGAGAAGACTGGCTTAAACGGCGATCCGTTTAGGCGCGCTGCGCCAATTCTCCCAATCTAGTTATACCCTCTCGAAGGTCAGCGGATGCTTGGGCATAGTTCAGGCGAATACAATTGCTGTAGTCACCCACAGCCGAGAACATCGGACCAGGAGCGATACTGATGTTCTCGGCCAGCGCTTGATGATACAGCGCCATTGCATCAGTACCCTCTGGCAACTCTATCCACATAAAATAGCCGCCAAGCGGCCGCGATACTCGAGAGCCATCGGGAAAAGCTTCGGCAACAGCATTCGCCGCCTCTACCTGTCGATCTTGCAGCGTGTGACGCATGCTTCGCAAATGACGGTCGTATGCGCCGGTCTCAAGATAATCTGCGAGCGCCAATTGGGTAGGAACACAGGCTGACAGCGTCGTCATTAACTTGCCCCTTCTCACGACCTCGAAATACTTACCGGGGATCGCCCAGCCGATTCGATATCCGGGAGCCAGGGACTTTGAGAAGGAGCCGCAGTGTAATACGGTGCCTGCAGTATCGTAGGCTTTAGCAGGTCTGCGGTATTTACCACCAAAGTACAATTCACCATACACGTCGTCCTCAATCAGAGGCACCTCATACTCTGCAAGCAAGGCGACGAGCTGCCGCTTCTTGTCATCAGACATGGTAGCGCCCAGCGGATTCTGAAAATTGGTCATACACAAACATGCCGCAACCGATTCACTCGTCAGCACACGTTCCAGCGCATCCAGATTCATCCCATCAACGGGATTCATCGGAACCTCGACCGCGCGCAAGCCAAGCATCTGGATAATCTGCAAGGCCGCGTAGAAGCCGGGCGACTCAATCGCGACGACGTCTCCTGGTTTTGTTACGGCCTGAAGACTGAGAGTAAGTGCCTCCAGCGCACCATTCGTCAGCACGATGTCTTCTGCGGAGACTGATACACCCGCACTCAGGTAGCGCAGCGCTATGGCGCGTCGTAGGCCCTCGTTTCCCGGCGATAGATTCGTGCCGCCGCTGGCAGGGTCTGCATAGCGATTGGCACGGCTCAACGATTGCGCCAGTTTGCGCAGCGGAAACAGTTCGGTGCTAGGGAACGCCGCACCCAGCGCAATCATATCGGGATGCTGGGTCGAATCGAGCACCGAAAAGATCATGTCATTGACGGTGACGGCCACGGCACCTGCTGGTGGCGCCGACACCTGCGGTTGGGGGAGCGTGGCCGCAGGCGTTTCACTGACATAGTATCCGGAGCGCTCTCGAGCGCGGATCAGGCAACGACTCTCTAGCTGGTAATAGGCCTTGAACACCGTTGAGGCACTCACGCCATAGCGGGCACTAGCCTGGCGGATCGAAGGCGCTTTTTGCCCGGGCTTGAGCGCCCCGCTTCGTATCATCTCTGCCAGAGACTCCGCCAGAATCTCATACCGTTTCATCTAGTCAAACCATCTGATATGCATTTTTTATTAATTTCTGATTCTGTACTATTTTTATGCAAAGTCCTATCCTTGGCGGCAACGCCTAACACCGCGAGCGCTGCCATGAATCCGAATCACAGTCAGAACGATGGGAAGGATGAAGAAGCCCCCACGCAAGTGACGCTGCTGCAAATCGTCGGCAGCATTGGTGCATCATTCTTCGGCGTACAGAATTCAAAAAACCGAAAGCGGGATTTCGCGTCCGGCAAGGCCGGGCAATTCATTGCCGTGGGGATTGTGATGACGGTGGTCTGGTACTTCTCGATCTATCTCGTAGTTAACGTGGTGCTAGATAGTGCCCGCTAAGTTCGACAACTAGGCTAGAACTTTGATCGCGATCTTGCCCTGCGCCCTGCCACTCATATTGCGCTGATAGGCCTCATTGATATCCTCAAAAGCCACTTCACTATCCAGCACCGTTTTCAGTTGCCCCGCTTCGAACAATGCCGTCAACTCGTTCAGATCATCGGTGTAGCTCTCCACTGTCACCGACAGCGTTTTGTGCTTTACGGGTAACCACTTCGACAGGATAGCGGCGCTCAATCCTTTGGACTGGCCAAAGGTAGTGACAAAGACGCCGCCCTCCTTCAGCAGTGAGGCGCAGGTTTTGGCGGACTCATAAGAGGTCGCATCGAAAATCACATCAAAGCTGTCTTCCTTGCTGGTGAAATCCTCTTGCGTGTAGTCGATCACATGGTCAGCGCCTAGCGATGCAACCAGCTCAAGATTGCGATGACTGCACACCGCGGTGACCTCCGCGCCCCAGGCCTTGGCGATCTGCACCGCGTAGGTACCGACACCACCGGAAGCGCCAATAACCAAAATCCTCTGACCTTCGCCAAGCTTTGCCACCTTGAAACCCTGCAAGGCGGTCAATGCGGCCAGCGGCGTAACGCCTGCCTCGACATGAGAGATATTTACCGGCTTCTTCGCAATGCGCTTAGTTGCAATGGTGGCATACTCGGCACAGGCGTTGGTACGCAGGCGCATATCCATGCCATACACTTCGTCGCCAACCTCGAACTCGGTGACGTCACTGCCCGTTTCTACCACAACGCCCGACAAATCATCGCCAATAATAAAGGGGCGGATGCCAATATCCGGAATCAGCTGCGTGAATTTCTTGTTGAGCTTCCAATCCTTCGGATTCACCGAGGAGCAATGCACCTGCACCAGCACATCATGCTTACCGGGAGAAGTCTTGTCCGTTTCGCCCACCACCACTTTTGCGTTCGAGCCGTAGCCCTTAACCGTTGCCGCTTTCATGAACGTCCTTATTTACCGTGAAGGTTGACCTGCAGGCTCGATATCGCATGCACCAGGGCATTGGGCGCGATTTTCTGCTTTCCCGTCCAGGTGATATTGGGAAAGCGATCGAAGATGCGCTCAAAGGCTATTTCCAGTTGCATCTTTGCCACCCGAAAGCCCAAACACTTGTGCACGCCGTGACCAAAGGCTAGATGCTTATGCACATTTGGTCTGTGCATATCGAACACATCGGGATTCGGGAACACATCGGGGTCTCGGTTACCCGCGCCATACCACAGCACCACCTTCTCATCCTTCGCGATCTTCTGACCCTGCAACTCGGTATCAGCCATCGCTGTTCTGCGCATATGGATAACGGGAGACGTCATACGCAAGGACTCGTCCGACATTTTGGGTATCAAGCTCGGGTCTTCCAACAACATCGCTCGCTGCTCGGGGAACTGCGTCATTAATCGCAAAGTGCCAGACAGCGAGTTGCGCGTGGTGTCGTTGCCGGCAAAGACAATCAGCAACCAGGATCCGTCCAGATATTCCTGGGGCAGCAGCTCCCCGTCCATCTTCGACTGGGCAATGGCCGTCAACAGGTCCTCGCGGGGACGGCTACGGCGATCTTCCATCACACGTTCACCGTAGGCAAACATGTCGTTCACCACTGAGTTAAAGCGAAAGGGAAACAGGGGCGCCGAGAAAAAAGTCTGCCAGGGGTTGGTCAAGAACTGGGACGCCATATCGAGGTAGTGCATCCAGTGAATTACTTTGGGCCGATCTTCTTCGTCGATGCCCAGCATTTCGCACAGGGTAAAGAGCGGCAACTGCTCGGCAAAATACTTCACGAAATCGACAACCGGCCCACGCCGCTCCATGTCGTCCAGCAGTTGATCGACCTTTACAGCCACCTTCTCTCGCAGCTTCGAAATGTAATCGGGCGGCAGGAAAAACGCCTTTTGCTGCAAACGCATTTCCAAATGGCGTTGTGCATCGAGATTGATCAGCGAGTTGTAGGATGCTAGCACCAGATTTCTCGGCTTCCAATACTCTCGCGGGGGGACGCTCATATTGATGCTGCCGCGTTCGGACGAGAAGATATCCGTTGCCAGCTCCACCTGCTTAATATCGTCGTAGCGCGTGACCGACCAAAAGCCGGATATGCCTTCACGGGTCGTAGGAGACCACATCACCGGAGCGTTCTCGCGCATGCGCTGGTAGAGCTCGAAGGGTTGGCCTTTGGTCCAGGAGGACGGATTCCACAGCGCGAAATCCGTATAGGAGGGATAGACCGCCTCATACACCGGGTCCAGTGCACCTGTATCTATCAGAATGTCATCGCTGGCGAGTCTCACAAACCGTCTCCCTGAATTATTTGCCCGATGCGCAACCCAATGGCGTCAGGTTTTCGTACATAATAGTAACCCCAACAGTATCGGTCCCTTCAAGTAGTCGCCATCCTATTATGACCCCGTCCAAGAGTGATCTCTGGTTCCTTCCGCTGGGCGGTTGCGGCGAAATCGGCATGAATATGAGCCTCTACGGCCACGATGGTGCCTGGCTCATGGTGGACTGCGGTATCGGCTTCGATCGCAGCAGCGCAAGCAGCCGAATAATCACTGCGGATGCCGATTTCATAGCGTCGCGGCGAGACCGATTAGCTGCCCTCCTCGTCACGCACGCGCATGAAGATCATGTCGGGGCGGTGGCGGATCACTGGCCGCAACTGCGCTGCCCGGTGTATTGCACGCGCTTTACTGCGGCTATTTTGGAGAACAAATTACGCGAGGCCGGGCTGTTGGGCGTGGTGCCTGTTCACGTTATCGAAACCGGCGAGCGGCATAGCGCGCAACAATTCGATATTGAGTGGGTTTCGTTGACGCATTCAACACCCGAATCCCAGGCATTGATTATCCGCACACCGGCGGGCACCGTGTTTCACACCGGTGACTGGAAGCTCGATAGTGATCCCGTGGTGGGACCCGCCTTTGATGAAGCGCTCTACCGCCGCATCGGCGATGAAGGCATTACGGCCATGGTCTGTGATTCCACCAATGCGACCGTCGAAGGCCGCTCGCCAAGCGAAGGCGAGTTGTATCAAGGCCTGCTGGAGAAGGTTAAAGTCGCCAGCGGCCGCGTAATCGTGGCGTGTTTTGGCAGCAACGTGGCTCGCTTGACCACGCTGACCCAAATCGCCATGGACTGCGGACGTTATCCCGGGCTGCTGGGGCGTTCACTCGCAAACTACTATCGTGCGGCACGAGTTAGTGGGCTGTGGCAACTGGAACAGGATCTCGTTCCGGCTAACCATCTGGGCTACCTCCCTACTGATGAAGTATTCGCAATAGCCACCGGCAGCCAGGGAGAAACCGGTGCCGCACTGAGCCGATTAGCCGCAGGCAATCATCGCGATATGGAGCTTGAACCCAGCGACACGGTGATTTTCAGCTCCAGGGTAATACCCGGTAACGAACGCGCCCTTGAGGCACTGGATGCGCGCCTGGTGGCGATGGGCGTAAATGTGGTTCATGAAGTGGAGGGTGAAGCTCCGATACATGCATCCGGCCACCCGGCCCGCGAAGAGCTGAAAGACATGTACCGCTGGATTCGGCCGCAGATCGCATTGCCCGTGCACGGTGAAGGCCGGCATCTCGATGCGCATACGCACCTCGCCAAAGACCTGGGTGTACCCAGTCAACTGAACGGGCGCAATGGGGACCTCTATATGCTTGCACCCACCCCGGGCATCCGGCGAGCCGCGGCTCCCGTCGGCAGAGTCGTCTTGCGCAGCTAGAGATTTTGTAAATTCAACAATCACAACAAAGGAGTAAGGCAATGAGCTACCGCGTCGTGCAATGGGCCACAGGAAACCTGGGACGCCCGGCTATCGAGGGCATCATTTCACACCCCGACCTGGAACTGGTCGGAGTATGGGTGCATAGCGACGATAAGATCGGCCAGGATGCCGGTGCATTGGCCGACCGGCCAGATCTCGACACCGGGATAAAGGCCACCAACGACATTGATGCGTTGATAGCGCTGGCTCCCGATTGCATTCTTTACAGCCCGCTGCTGCCGGTCGAAGACGAAATTCTGAAAATACTCTCAGCCGGCATTAACATCGTCACCCCGCTGGGCTGGTTCTACCCTCGGGATCTGGAAACGACAGCGATAGAAAAAGCCTGCCAACAGGGTAATGCCACGCTACATGGCACTGGCATACACCCCGGTGGCGTGACAGAAAAATGGCCACTCGTGATGTCCAGTTTCTCCCGCGACATCACCTACGTCAGCTGCGAGGAATATTCCGATTGCCGCACTTATGGCTCAGCCGATGTACTGAGCGACATCATGCTGTTTGGCAAAACACCAGAAGAGGTGAAAGACAGCTTCATGCTGCAATTGCTGGGCAACGGTTTCGGCCAGTCGGTCAACATGATTGCCGATGCTATGGGGTTCACCCTTGATGGACCCCTACGCGCTACCCACGTTTTTGCCCTGGCCACTGCCCCCATCGACACGCCCATGGGTGTGATCGAGCCTGGCCAGGTGGCCGCACAGCGCTTTCGCTGGGAAGGCCTGCGCAACGGCGAGCCGGTAGTGAAGGCGGAAGTAAACTGGTACATGGGGACCGAGAACATCGAAACCGACTGGTTTGAGGCGGACAAAATCGCTGCAAGTGGAGAGTGCTTCGCGATGCGGGTCGAAGGTGACCCGCCCGTTTACATCACCACCCATGGAGTCCATCCCAGTGCGGACATGGACTGGAGCGAAGTCCACCGACGCAACCCGGGCATGGTCGCCACGGCAATGCATTGCGTGAATAGCATTCCCTTTGTCTGCCAGGCGGAACCCGGTATTAAAACCTATCTGGATTTACCCATCGTGCACGGTAGAGCAAAGAGCGCTTAAGAAGCACAGAGCGATCAGGCGAGCGGCGCGCGAAGCCCGAATAACGGGTTTATGTTATCGTGCTTCGACGCATCATTTACGCAGGAGTCTGAGCATGGCCAGACGGTTTATTGATCTGTCTATCTACCTGGAAACTGAGGTCATCTCCGACCCACCGGGCATGCAACCCGAGATCAACTACATTGATCACCAGGCTGGTCTGGCGAGTATGCTGCCCGCCTTCCCTGGCCTCGAAGCGCAAGAACTGCCCGATGCAGAAGGCTGGGCCGTGGAAACCATCACGCTCAGCACCCACAACGGCACCCATCTGGATGCCCCCTACCACTTCGCCTCCACCATGGATGGCGGGCAACGCGCCATTACCATCGACGAGGTACCACTCGAGTGGTGCTTCAACGATGGTGTGAAGCTGGATTTTCGCGACAAACCGAACGGCTATGTGGTCACCGCTGACGATGTCGAAGCCGAACTCGCGCGTATCGACTATGAGCTGAAGCCACTGGATATCGTGGTGGTTAACACGGCCGCGGGAAAACGCTACGGGCAGAACGACTACATCTCTTATGGCTGCGGCATGGGGCACGATGCCACCATGTACCTGCTCGAGCGCGGTATTAAAGTGACGGGTATCGACGCCTGGAGTTGGGACGCGCCGTTTGAGTACACGCAGCAGCGCTACGAAGAAACCGGCGATGCCAGCATCATCTGGGAAGGCCATAAGGCCGGCCGGGAGATTGGCTACTGCCACATGGAGAAGATGCATAACCTCGAGGCGCTGCCCGCCCATGGTTTCATGATCTCCTGTTTCCCACACAAGATTCGCGCTGCCTCGGCGGGATGGACTCGCGCGGTCGCGATCATTGAAGAATAAACGCACGGGAATACTCATGGCCAAAACCATCGCCTTTCTGCTCGCCGCCATCGTGATCGCCGGGTGCTCAAGAGAAACACCTGAACCCAACCTGCAGGACTGTCAGCCCATGGCAGGCCTGTCGGTCTATTGTGATTACAAGAACCCCGAGGATCTGGTGCTGGTGCCGGACGGCAGCGCACTCATCGTCAGTGAGATGGGTGAATTTATGCTGGATAGTCCCGGCATGCTTTCGCTTTTGGATTTAGCCGCCGGCAAGCGAGAAGAGATCGCCATCGAGTGGGACGGCGCAGACAAAGCGTGGGGCGATCAGAGCTGCGGCGCACCTGACATCGCCGCCTTCAGTCCCCATGGTATTGACCTGATCACCCGCGGCGATGGCCTGTATCAACTGCTCGTTGTGAATCACGGCAAGCGCGAATCTGTGGAATTCTTCGAACTGCACGGGGAAGATAATGCGTGGTCTCTGACCTGGCGCGGCTGCGCCCTGCCACCGGGTGATCCCTTCATTAACGATGTCGCCGGGCTAATCGACGGTGGCTTTGTGGTCACGCACATGTGGGATAAGAGTACCTCTTTTGTAGAGGTGGTCGCGCAGTTCATGGCAGGGATGAAAATGGGCTGGGTATGGGAATGGCAGCCTGGCGCTGGCTTTACCAAACTCACAGGTTCTGACGAGGCCACGCCGAACGGCATTGCCGTTAACGCAGACAACAGCAAGATTTTTGTGAATAGCTACCTGGGCGACAGGACCATCCGCATTGATCGCGCAAGCGGCAAAGTCGATGGTGTGCTTAGCGTTAAGCAACCGGACAACATCACCGTGGATGAAACGGGCAGGTTATGGATTGCCTCACATCAGCACAACCCATTCCTGGAGACCTGCGACGACGTGAAAAATGGCCCCTGTATATTGCCGTACAACGTGGTCCGAGCGCACCCGGATACCTTGCAACCGGAAGTTGTCTTACAGGTTGACGGACCGCCGATGGGTTATGGCACGGTGGCACTGAAGGTGGGCGGGCGTGTGTATATGGGTAGCGCACACGGCGATCGGATTGCGAGTTACTCGCTGGCTGACTGAATTATTGGTGCCCAAGCACGGACTGGGCGACCTTTTCCCCAATCGCCATACAAGTCGCGTGTGTATTACCAGAGATAAGCTTTGGAAAAATAGACGCATCGGCCACGCGCAGGCCGCTTACCCCGTTTACCCGTAAGTCCGGCGACACCACTGCCTCATCATCCACCCCCATGCGACAGGTGCCGACCGGGTGGTGCACCGACTCTGCAAATTGGGGTATACCCGCGCGCAGTTCCTCATCGGATTGATAACAGGCTGTGGTCGGAAATTCTTCGCCCAGCATGTCTTGCAACGCTGGTTGGCTAAATATCTCTCGCAGCTTCTTCAGCGCTCGCACCTGAAAATCAAGGTCAGACGCTTCTTTGAGAAACCCCGCCTGTATCGCCGGAAGCGCATCAAACTCAGCGCTGCGTATATGCACGGCCCCACGACTGTCGGGCCTGAGCTTACAGATGCTGGCACACACGCCGCGTACGGACTTCAACGAACCGTCTGCCTGGTTCTCTCCCGCTCCGGCCGAGAAGTGAATCTGTGCATCGGGCCTGTCGGCGCCCTCGTCCACTCGAACGAACGCACCCACCAGGGCTGCTGGATTGGCAAAGATGCCCGAGCGCTTGAATAAATAGCTGAATGCCGTAAGCGGCGCGCGCCAGGTCATTGCGAGGTCGTGATAAGTAATGCAGTCTTTCGCGCCGTAGTAGATATAGTTATGGCAGTGGTCTTGAAAGTTCTCGCCGACCGCCGGTACATCGGCCACGACATCGATACCCAAAGGTCGCAGCCGATCTGCCGCGCCAATGCCAGAGAGCTCTAAGAGCTTGGGGGAGTTAAACGCACCGGCCGAGAGAATGACTTCCTGCTCGGCGGTGAGCGTGGCTGCACTCCGACTGGAACTCCGGTAGTAGCCCGTTACGCCAGTCACCCGATCGCCCTCAAAACACAGGCGGTGAACATCAAAGTTCGTCAGGATCGTCAGGTTTTTCGGCAGAGCACCACGCAAAAAGGCAGTGGCACTCGTAACGCGGCGACCAGCGGACGTGCTGGTGTCGAAGTAACCCACACCTTCCTGGGAGGAGCCGTTAAAATCGTCATTGCGTGGAATGCCCGCCTGTGCGGCCGCCGCGATGAATGCATCACTCACCGGCAAGGTGCTGGCGACTTTCGATACCGCATGCAAACCGTCACCACCGTGGTACTCGTTTGCACCACCCCAGTGTGACTCGCTGCGCTTAAACAGTGGCAGCATGTCGTCATAGGACCAACCCACATTGCCCAGCGCGGCCCAATCATCATAGTCCTCTCGCTGGCCGCGTATATAGACCATGCCATTAATGGCGCTACACCCGCCCAGCATACGCCCGCGGGCCAGGTTAATCTGGCGCTGCGCCAGGTTGCTTTCGGGTTCGGTTTGGTAGTTCCAGTTGTGGCGCCCCTGCCCGATTAGCGCAGCGAAGCCTATCGGAATATGCACCAGCGGCGAGCGGGCCTTACCGCCCGATTCAATTAGTAGAACCTGCGCGTCACTTTGCTCCGCCAATCGATAGGCAGCAACACAGCCTGCGGAGCCTGCGCCCACCACGATGTAATCGTATTGTTCTTTCGAATCAGTCATTCTATGTCAGCACCTGTAAGCGCTACTCGCCTACTCTTCCCAATCCCAGCCCAATCCCTCTCGAAAATTGAACAGGTGAACCGGTAAGATTCGAGGCCGGTTCATCACCCGTTCTGCCAGGGCAACAATCTTCGGGCACGCCGCTGTGATTTCATCGAGCTCTTCGAACCAGTTAATGAAAATCCAGATGTAGATATCCAGGATTGTAACGGACTCACCAAGAAAGTATGGCCCGATGCACGCATCTTCCATGATACGGTAGTTGTCCATGACAAAGGTCTCGTCGGCCGCTTCAACATATTGAGGGTCACCTATCACGTAGCGCTGCGGGTAGTTCTTCCGCAGCTCGCCTTCATAGATATTCGCCAGCGTAAAACTCATCCATTGGTCGAGCTTTGCGCGCTCCAGCGTCCCAGGCGCAGGTGCCAGTCCGGATTCGGGATGGCTATCGGCCAAGTGCATGAGTATCGCCATGGTCTCGGTCAGGCGTTCGCCGCTATCGAGAATCAGTGCCGGAATCTGCCTGCGCGGATTGATCTTGACGAACTCCGGATCAACAATGCCCTCCTCGGTGTACTCAACCGGGATACGCTCGAACGGCAGCTCCAATTCAGCAAGCACAGCTTCGACACAGGCTGAGCCTGAGCCGGGGTTTACATAGATTTTCATCATGGGGTTGTCTCCACCAGAGAACTCTATTCATACAATAGGCACACGCCGTGTGTACAGCTCTGCTGGCGAGAAAGCAGCTACATAGCTGTCAAAACCCGCGGTAACTGGGTACTCTGTTCGAATGAGCCAGCATACTAAAACTCTGGGCGTGGTCGACATGACCCTGTTCACGGTGTCAGCGATTTTGTTTCTGGATACGCTGGCGTCTTCAGCCACGATGGGCGCCGCCGCCCTCACCTTCTGGCTGGTGCTTTCGGTACTGTTCTTTCTGCCTTTTGGCTTAATTACCTCAGAAATGGGTACTGCATACCCGGAACAGGGCGGCATCTATGCCTGGGTGCGTGATGCGCTGGGCAAGCGCTGGGGAACTCGTGCGACCTGGCTCTATTGGGTTAATCTGCCTATCTGGTCAGCTTCAGTGTTCGTGATGTTCACCGCCATTCTCGCCCAGTTGTTCTGGCCCGGCCTGGGCCTCGGCGGGCAGTTGATTTTGGCTATCATCATCAATTGGGTGGTGATTGGCCTCACCATCATGCCGCTGAAGTACGGTAAATGGATTCCCAACGCCGGCGCCATTGTCAAAATGTTGGCGTTTGGCGCGCTGATTGTGGCCGGGCTACTACACGCGCTAGATCCCGCTAAGCCGCTGGCCAATGATTTCTCGCTACAGGGCTTTATTCCCGAGTGGGGCTCGGGTGTGCAGTACATCGCTATTGTCATCTGGGGCATGGTGGGCTTTGAGCTAATGAGCGCCGCCAGTGAGGAGATGGATAATCCAGTGAGAGATATACCGCGCGCCACATTGGCGTCTGGTCTCATTATTATCGCTGGCAATGTACTCGGCATATTCGCCGTGCTCGCCGTCATTCCGGCGGAAGACATCAACATGGTGGAAGGCCTTGTCGATACCTTCCTCGCCTTGTTCGGTGAATCGGGCTTGGGCCGCACGCTCGCTATTACCCTGAGTATCTTCTTCCTGTTTTCCCTGATTTCTAACGCGGTCACCTGGTCGGTGGGTGCGAACCGTACCATTGCCGAATCCGCCCATGACGGGGAAATGCCCAAGTTCTTTGGCTACGAACACCCCCAGCATGGCACTCCCGTAGGCGCGGGCATTGCGGTGGGCGTGATCGTCACTGCACTATTGGGCTTTTACGGCCTCGTTGCCGAGTCCAACGAAGATCTCTTCTGGTTATTGTTTGCGGCCCAGGGTGTGATCTTCATGACGCCCTACCTCGGCGCGATACTGTCCTTCATGTTTCTGCGTATTAACGACCCGGAGCGGGAACGGCCCTTTCGCGTACCCGGCGGTAACGCTGTGGCGTGGCTAGTCACCCTCCTCTGCTTTTCCTTTATCTGCATGAGCATCATGCTGTTCATGTATATCCCCGGTGAGGGCTTCGACTGGCCCGTGGTGATTGGGGCCGCCATCGCCTTCCTGTTGGGCGAAATGGCGCTTCGCTATAGCGAGTATCGCAGGGGCGGCTAGAACTAATCACGCCATCAATACCCGGTTCGCTGTGTTAAGAAATCTCTGTTTTTAGGCAGTGCTTTCTAATTTTTCTCCCTAATCTACGTCCATGGCTGCTGTGATGTGGCCGAAATTGACCCCATTAGTGAGGAATACACCATGGCAACTGCAAAGAAGGCTCCGGCCAAGAAGGCTCCGGCCAAGAAAACCGCTGCTAAGAAAGCAGCTCCCAAGGCTTCTGCAAAGAAAGCTCCCGAATTTTCCCTGCGTGACAGCGCTGAGAAGGCTGTACACGTATACCTGGGTGTTCTGGGCACGTCTTACGACCGCGTTCAGGAGAACATCAAGGCTCGTCGCAAGGACAACGAAAAGGTTGTTAAGGACCTCGAGAAGCGCGGCGCCAAGCTGCGTAAAGAACTCGAAGGTCGTTTCGACAAGCTGGAAGCACCTGAGTTTGACAAAGTCGTTGAAGACATCAAGGACCAGATCAACAAGCTGCAGGACCAGGTTGAAGATGCTGTAGAGAACGCCAAGGACCGCCTGAAGAAGGCTGCCTAAGGCACTCTATTTTTTGGATGGGGCAACCATCCAGGTCTAGTTTTATTTGGGTCGGCCCTCATGGTCGGCCCTTTTTTTTGCGCGCGCCCCAGCCCGTAACAACGCCAATCCTGAAAACTGTTATTCCAATCGGCATGTACTGATCCAACACGCTTCATGTGAACATACCGCTATCCCGTGGAAGGTATGACACAAACATGACGCTGAGCCGCGCCACAATGTCACTGCTGATTGTTTACGTCTCAGCCTGCTCGCCGGTTGAAGATCCCAGCCTCTACCCTGCGTTCGACCCTGCCGACGCTGCGCCTATACCGGACAAAACCCAGTCGCAATTCAACCCACAACGAAACCTTTACTGGGGTGACCTGCATATCCACACGGGCCTATCGAGTGGCGCCTGGTTTCAGGGCGTACGAACGCGCCCGGATGACGCCTATATATATGCCCGTGGCGGGGAAATCAGGCATCCCGCGGGTTATGGCATTCAGGCGCAGCAGCCCATGGATTTCGCCGCAGTCACAGACCACGCGGAATACCTGGGCGTGCTGCTCAACAGCAATGTACGGCATCCTCTAGATGGCAGTGCCCTGCGTGACAAACTTTTGAATAATGGACAACTGGCGAACACCTGGATGATTGTTCGCACACTGCTCAACAGAGACATAAACGACTATGACCTCAGCAATTGGAGGCGGCACACCTCGAATGCGTGGCAGGAAACCATCGAATCTGCCAATGCGCACAACCTACCGGGGCGCTTTACTGCATTCATAGGCTACGAATGGACATCAATGCCCGACGGCCAGAACCTGCACCGCAATGTGATTTATCGCAGCGACGATGTAGGCGACTTACCTTTTAGCGCCAATGACTCCGAAGACCCACGGGACCTGTGGACGGTGCTGGAAAAGGAACGCGCCCAGGGCAAGGACAATCTCGTCATACCCCACAACGGCAACCTCAGCGACGGCCGCATGTACGACGCTGTTATGTATGATGGCGGCCACTTGGATAGCGCCTATGCCGAGCGCCGCATGCGCAATGAGCCGCTGTCCGAAATCTATCAGGTCAAGGGTTCATCTGAGACTCACCCTGCACTATCACCCCAGGACGCGTTCGCAGACTTTGAAATCTACGACGAGAAACTTTCCACCGAGGGCGGCCAATCACAACCCGAGGGTAGCTACCTGCGCGATGCGCTGCGCCTGGGCATAGAACTGAGCCATAACGCCGGTTTTAACCCATACCGTTTCGGCGCTATTGGCGGCACGGATGGTCACAATTCCAGCTCACCCACAGAAGAAAACAATTATCACGGCAAGTTGCCCGTACTGGATGGCACCGCCGGCATTCGCTTACGCACAGCGAGCTTCATGCCCGAAGAGGTCCAGGGCGGCCCCGGCTGGAGTTCGGGGGGCTTCGCCGCAATCTGGGCCGAAGAAAACACTCGAGAAGCACTATTCGATGCCATGCGGCGCAAGGAAACCTATGCAACATCAGGCCCTCGCATCGCCGTGCGCTTCTTCGGTGGCTGGGGCTATGGCAATGATCTGCTGGAGCGGCCCACTGGATCGAGATTGCCGAGCGCAACGGGGTTCCCATGGGCGGAGAACTCTTTGGCAACAACCAGACGGGCGCTCCGACCTTTGCCCTATGGGCCATGCGAGACCCGAATAGTGGCAACCTGGATCGGATACAGATTATCAAGGGCTGGGCGGGCAACGACGGCAAATCAAGGGAGCGTGTGTTCAACGTGGCCTGGTCCGGTGATCGGCAGCTGAAAATGGACGGTAAATTGCCCCCAGTCGGCAACACCGTCGACATTGCTTCCGCCAGTTACACCAACAGCATTGGCTCACCGCAGCTCTCTATCGTATGGCAAGACCCGGAGTTTGATGCGGCTACCGAGGCGTTCTACTACGCACGGGTCATTGAGATCCCCACCCCGCGCTGGAGCACCTACGACGCCAAAGCACTGGGCATAGAGGCGCCAGAGCCTGCAACCCTGCAGGAGCGCGCAGTAACCTCAGCTATCTGGTATCAACCCAACAATAGAGGACAAACCAATGAGTGATCGTCGAGACCTCGGTACCGCCATGTATAAGCAGTTGGTACCCAATGGAGTGGACTTCGAACCCTTTGATCCCATCACCGAGTGGACCAGGGACGTGGTATTTGGAGAGCTCTGGCAGCGCGATACGACGTTAAGCATGCGCGAAAGCCGCCTGATTTGTATTGTTTGTGCTGCGGCAGCGGGCTCCGAGATAGCAGTAGAAAACCACGTGGGCGGCGCATTGGACAGCGGCGACTTCTCGCTGCGGGAACTGCAGGAAGCCTGCCTGTACTTTGCCAACTATTACGGCGCCACCAATAGCATGGTGTTAAACACAGAGCTGACCAAGCGGTTGTTTGGTGGTGAAAGTTAAGCACAGAGAGACTGGAAAAATGCAGGAATTTGCAAACAAGATAGCCGTCGTAACAGGAGGCGGCAGTGGCATCGGGGCAGCGATTTGCCATCTGCTGGCTGAACAGACGATGCGGGTTGTTGTTGCAGACATCGAACTCGACAAGGCAGAGACCATCGCAGCAGGAATAGAAGCGCAAGGCGGGAGCGCGTGCGCCCGACAGGTCGATATCACCAGCGTAGAATCCTGCACTGCACTAGCGGAGTTCGTGCAGAGCGAACTGGGCAATACGAGCTTGCTGATCGCCAATGCGGGGGTACTCATGCTCGGCTCCCTTGCCTCACGCAGCGATCAGGACTGGCAGTGGGTGTTTGACGTCAATCTGTTTGGCACCATTCGCACCGTGAACGCATTTATGCCCCAGTTGGAGGCGAACGCGCCCGATGCGCACATCACCATTACCAATTCCATGGCCGGGCTGATGGCCTCGGCGCCTGGCAAAGGTGTATATAACGCGAGCAAACACGCGCAGTTGTCTTACGCAGAGACACTGCGCGATGAACTGGCTGGCCAGGGTATTACGGTTAACCTATTGATGCCTGGCGGCACCCAGTCGGCCATTACCGAGAGTGAACGCAACCGACCCGCAGATGCCGGTAAAGGCGCGCCGCTGGCAGACAAGGACTTCGAGATTATGCTCGCTCACCTAGGCGAAACCGGCGAGATGGTAACCCCTGAACACTGCATTCGAAACCTGATGGCCGGTATTCGCAACAATGACACCTGGGTGATATCAGGCAGTCCACAGCGCAAAGCCATCGAGGCCCGCTTCGATGCGATTCGAACCGCCTTCGACTATGCAGATGCGAACTAGGTACTTCTTAGTGCGCGGGGTCTAATTCAGATCGGGTGTCGCTCTTCAATAGTCTGAGTGACAAAACGCATGAACTCACTAATACGGGGGTTTTGCGAGGGCGGCGTATGAAACACCGCATAGCCCTCCAGAGATTGCGGTGGCCCCGCGCTGGGGATATCCACCAGCGTCCCTTTCTCCAGACACTCCCTCACAGAGAAACGGGGTAGAAACGTCACACCGGCGCCAGCGATGACAATAGCGAGCACTGCCTCGATATCGTCCACCACTACCTGCCTGAAGCCAAAACTCCGGTCCTCGGGTGGCTGAGAGAACACCGACACCGGCGCATAGTTGTCGGTGGGGGAAATCCAGTGGCTGAGGACTTCCTCGGGCTTCGCGTCGGCGAGCTTATGCTGGTCGAAGTATTCGGGTGAACACACCGCCAACAATTCATCAGTCATGATGTGTTTTGCGATCAGTCCGCTATCTTTCAGCTCACCCCACTGAAACATCACATCGGCGCCCTCCGTTGCGGCAGAAATCGGATTGGTCCGCACCGACAGGTGCAGGGAGATATCAGGGTGTTCGTTAACGAATGCCGCTATAGCAGGCGCCAATACGTGGCTGGTAAAGCTGGGGCCCGCAGCAACCCGTATAACACCTTGCATATGGGTTGAGAGATCTCGAACCGCCTGCTCGGCCTCGACCGCTTTCTCCAAGGCCTGGCGGACAATGGCGTAATAGGCCTCACCCTGGGCCGACATTCGGACACTGCGAGTGTTTCGATACAGCAGCGTACACTCCAGCTTCTCTTCCAATCGAATAATGCGCTTGCTCACAGAGGACGGCGTTGTGCCCAACTCGCGCGCAGCGCTGCTGAAGTTACCGCACTCGACAACTTTCACAAATACCGCTGCATCATCGAGCACGATTTACATCCTAGAAGCAGACAACTCAGTATCAGAGTGCTGCCAGGCCGCCTTATAGCGCTTGAATGCGGCCGCCGCTTCTTCATTTTTCCCCTGCGCATCAAGCGACTGGTAGAGACCGTATAGCGACCAGCCATTGTCGGCATTCCAATCAAGGTCGCGCAGATAGACTACCTCCGCCTCGTCGGGTCTGGCTGCTTTTAGCAGCGCTGCACCCAGGTAGTGACGCATGGGCTGTGCCCAGGCGGGTGGCTCCGTGTAATTACTGGTGTCTTCTAATGCAACAGCCGATTCATACGCGGCGATAGCGCCCTCAAGGTCGCCGCGTGCTTCGGCTATCTCGCCGCGTAAGCCATCGGCAGCAATGCTTAGCAGCTCGGATACCGTCATCACATTGACCACCGATTCATTGACGTCAGGAGAATCGATGATCTGCTTCAATACGGCCAACTGCGCTTGCGCCCCATCGATATCCCCCGTATTGGCCAACGCGCTGCCCAGGCTGTAAGCCCATATACCGCGCATGTAGGGCGTATCGGCATGTGAAGGGCTTTGTCCTATCAGCTTGTCCCACCTACCGAATATCTTGTCGAGTTGCCAGGGATAGACAATGTTCTTTTCGTAGCGTCTATCGCCGGGTTTCGTGTTTGCTTTCAGCATCAGCGAATGCTTCTTTGCCACTTCATAGTTGCCCTGGATAGTGCCTGCGTAGCGAATAAAGTCCCTGGCGTGACCGGCGTGCATTTTGTGAGAAAGCGGATAAGTGCCGAGATTTGGCAGGGGGAGATCACCCCAGATCTCGGCAAACTCCTGATCCTTCTCGATAGAGCGAACATTGCTATCAATCGCGCGCTGGTACTGCCCCACTCGCACATAAATGTGTGACGGCATATGCACCACGTGCCCGGCAATAGGCATGGTCTGCTCAAGTCCCTCAGCGGAGGGCAACGCACGCTCAGGTGTATAAGAAGCCTCTATCAGATGGATATGCAGGTGCAGCACGCCAGGGTTGCTCATGTCCTTGGACATAATGCGCTCGAGCGCACGGGCGACCGCCTCGGTTTCTCCCACGGGCTTACCCTCAATATCCCAGTACTTCCAGCGCGCCATCGACATGTAGGCCGCTGCGTACAGCGCGGCGATATCGCTGTCATCGGGGTACTGGGCATTGAGCGCTCGCATCTCGCTCAGATACGCCCTATCCCGCTCGCCAGCATCAGGAATAGCATCACTGTCGTAGAGCACATTCAGCGCCCTGATCAGCTTCGCCTCTAGGGGCGAAGCCCGGTCGATACGCGCCATTGCCTTGCCAATCGCCTTGCGCCCTTCCCCTTTCGGATCGTCCGGCATGCGACCATAGCGGCTGTTGGGGTTAGGTCCCATCGCGTGTGCCATGCCCCAGTACGGCATCGGGTGATCCGGGTCGGTTAACGTCGCTTGCTGATATGAGCCAATCGACTCGGGGAAAAAGAAACCCCAGGCGAAGCGCAGCCCCTGATCGAAATATTGCTGCGTTGCCTCAGACGTGGTGGAGATTGTGCGGCTATAAGTGCCACCCCCCGGCACGATAATCGCGTGGCGGCCAGCGCTCTCTTCTTCGGCTGTGACCTTTACGGGCATCATCGCGATAAGGCTCACAGCGAGTAAACTGGCTGAAATCAACAGGCGGCTCGACAAGCCTGCACAAAGCCACGCCTGCGTCTCTCTAATCGCTCTACTCACTTACGCAACTCCTGATCAACGTCATCAACGAACATCTCCATTATATGCAGCAAGCGCAGATAGCTGCTCAATTCGTTTTTCGTCACCTCGCCCATGTACTCGTCCAGCTTCGCCGCGTAAGCCAGCATACCGCGCCGCGCCTTCACGCCCTTCTTCTCTAGTTTCAATCGCTTCACCTTAGCGTTGTTTGGCGTCGTGTGCTTGGCCAGGTAAGCGCGACTCTCTAGTTTGTTCACGATTGGCGACAGCGTCGCCTTGGTGACACCGAGGTGTTCAGACAACTCGGTCAGATTGATATCGGGGTGGCCACCCACCGCATCGATCACCTCAATCTCAGACATATAGAGCAGCTCGCCGGTACCGTAGTCACGGGGATGTTTGCGGCCAAAACGTATTTTGTTGATCAGGCGGTTTAACTGATCAGACGCTTCTTTCTTCAATTGGTCCAGTTCGTGGTTGGGCATATCCAAATTACATCCGACAAGTTGACGAAGGCTAAAACTATTGTTAGGGTTGCTAACCATATAGTTAGTAAAGCTAACAATAGTTACTTTAGCAGCACTATCGAGCGATGTGAATCATCCTCCGCTGCTCTATGGAGGTGGATATGTATAAGGCAGATGAATTTGTCGGTAAAACGGTAGTTATTACGGGCGCGGCCTCTGGGGTTGGACGCGCCACGGCGCTGGCCTACGGGAAGGCCGGGGCCAAGCTAATGCTACTCGACATTAACGAAGCGGGCTTGAATGAGACCGTTGAGCTGCTGGGCGATTGCGACACGGCCACATTGACCGGCAGTCTGGCGGAGTCCGAATTTTGCAAACAGGCTATCGAGAAAACCGCGGAGCGCTTCGGCAGCATCGATGTGCTTTGCAATATCGCGGGCATCACATCCTTCTATCCGATTGAGGACACCACCGCCGAGGCCTGGCAACTGAATATGGCGATCCATGTGAATGGGCCGTTTTTTCTATCCCAAGCCGCCCTGCCCTACCTCAAGCAATCGCAGGGCAATATCATCAACATCGCCTCTTCGGCAGCACTCATCGGGCAGGCCTATCTGGTGCACTACGCTACCAGCAAGGCCGCACTGGTGCACATGACCAAGTCTATGGCGGTGGAACTGATCAACGAGCCCGTGCGGGTTAACGTCATCTGCCCGGGCGGCATCGAAACACCCATTATGGACGGGCAGGATTTCCCTGAAGGTATCGATTTCGATCTGATCAGCCGTTATTTGCCAAGGCGCGCGATGTCGAGCCCGGCAGAAATCGCCGATTTTATTCTCTACGTCTCCTCCTCCGCCGCGAAATCCATCCACGGCGCTGCACTATCCATCGATGGCGGCATTACCGCCGGTTAAAGAATTGACCAAGGACATAGCAATGAAAGTACTACTGACAGGACCGAGTGGACGGGTAGGCTACACCACCTTTACCCGTCTGCTGGAAGCCGGGCACGAGGTACGCTGCTTCGATACCCGCAACGACTTCCTCAGCCACCCCCAGGGTTTTAACGAATCCATTGAGCGCTACTGGCGTAACAAAGGACACAGCTTCGAATGGGTCTGGGGTGATATTCGCAACGCCGATGACGTCGCAGCTGCACTCTCGGACGACATAGATGTCGTGATCCATCACGCCGCCATGACGCTGCCCTCGCACTGTGAGGAGCAATGGGAGTACTGCTGGGAGGTCAATTACTACGGCACGCTCAATGTCATTCAGGCGATTCAGCAAGCGAACAATTCGCCCAAACTGATCTTTTCCTCTTCCGTCGCGAACTACGGTTATCCCGTTGCGGGCCGCGAGCATTTCGTCGAGACCGATCTGCAGCCGTCCACCTGCACCTATGCGGCCACCAAGATTGCGGCGGAGCTGGCGATACGCAAATCCGGCATTAACTTCACCATCATGCGCATGGCGTCTGCCATCGATTATCGGGCACCGCACATGGTCATGATGGGATCGACAAAAATGGCGGAGCGCGGCGCAAAGGAAATGAAACTGAAAACGCCCAGTTCGCCGGCGCATTGGGTCTCCACCGATGACGTGAATACTGCCTACCTGAATGCCATCAACAACCCTGCATCAGATAAGCGGACCTTCAACATCGCCGGTCCAGAGGATTGCCGCGTGACCTTCAAGTCGTTTCAGGACGAGATCATGGTGGCCATGGGCGGTGAACCCTCCAGCGACAGTGACTGGGGGGAGAATGCCTACCCACAGCACTATTACGACGTGTCGCAAGCCGACGCCGTATTGGATTGCGTTAAGACGCCCCGCGGGCAGATCCTGCAGAACATGGTTGATGCCCTGTCGGATATCGGCGACTTCCTGGAAAACTCACAGCCACAGCAAGGAGCCTAGCCATGCGACTACCCTATCTGGTCTGGTATCTCGCGTGGGTGCTGGGTTGCACCGCAGCATTCGCGCTCTGGCATGCGCAGGTTCACGGCAGCGCGAACGGCTGGCAGATCGCCCTCGCCTTCTTCCTGGCGATCAATATCGTTACCTGCATCCAGGAGATCTGCCTGGGATTGCGCATCGGCAAGATCGAACACTGGCACCACGACCCTGAAGGGCGGCGCAGCAAACCCCGCGGCTCGTTCTGGCTGGCCAGGGTATCGCCAATCGGCCTGTTATCCGCCACGTTCTGGGCACGCATGTGGTCGGAATACGCCTACTTCGATCCAGGCTACGCAGATCGGCGCTTCTTCGGCTTCTCAATTGATGTCGGCAACGGCTGGTCCACACTAATCCCCTCGGTACTATTCCTGGTGGGTATGACCTCGCCGGCTTACTCACCGCTTGTCATGGGTATTATGGGCATCATCCTTTTCTATCAAAAGCTTTACTGCACGAGCGTGTACTTCTTCTGCTACGTCTTTAACCGCTACTACAAGCTGCAACCGATGTCTCGAGTAATACCCGTGGTGGGCTTCACCAATGGCGTCTGGATAATTTTCCCCGCTATTGGCCTGTACGCTTCGATCCAACTGGTTCTGCAAAATAGCTTTGCCTTGCTGCGATAAATTTGCGTCGCCCTAACGGTGTAGAGAGAGCTAAGGTCGATCAACTGTCAGCGATGCTGTCATTCGAGGCGATGCTGGCACCACCCTTGGCATAACGTTGCTTGGTTTCCTCCGACCACTGGTCGAGTTCCTCGGCGGGGAAACCATAAGTAATCCCGCGCTCGACTGCGGGACGCGCGCGCACGCGATCAATCCAGGCCATGACATTGGCGTGACCAGTGACATCGACCTTGCTCCACTTCCAGCCGCGTACCCAGGGCCAGGCGGCAATGTCAGCCACACTGTAATCACCACAGATGTAATCCTTGCCCTCCAGCTGCCTATCCAATACCCGCAACAGGCGCTGGGCTTCGTTGTTAAAACGCTCCAGCGGATGCGCCTTCTGCTCCGCCGGCACATCGTCCATATAGCGCGTATAAGACAGCTTGTTGCCAAAGATCGGGCCAACCCCCGCCGCCTGCCAGAAGAGCCAGTGAATTACCTCCCAGCGCGAGTCGTCCTGGGGTAGCAGTGACGAAGGGAAGGTTTCGCCCAGGTAAAGCAATATGGCGCAGCTTTCCATTAGCTTGGTGTCACCATGCACCAGCCCGGGTATCTTCTGGTTGGGTACGATATCGGTGAATTCATCCGAGAATTGCTGCCGGTTCATGATGTCCACATGGCGGACCTCAATCGGGGGCAATTCAACGCCCGCCTCCAGTAACTCCTCGAGCATGATGCTGACTTTCCAGCCGTTGGGTGTAGCCCAGGTCCAAAGCTCTATCGTCATCTCTTTCGAGCCCTCCGCGATCTTTAACACAGAGTACTGTAAACCAAAGCTTCCCGCACTCAGACACCCGGACTCTTCATAGCGATCAATCCATAGCCCATCGATGTCTATCTCTGATACGCCGCAGTAAGTGACATCAGCGATATTTGTTATACCGGCTGAGCGGGTGGCACTATAGTTGCCGACCTGAATACACGAATAAACTGGCATCACGCATGCGCGCCGCTATCACGCTCCTCTGCTGCTATCTGCTGCTGATCCCCACCGCATTGGGGAATCAACCACCCAACATCGTTCTCATCATCGCCGATGATATGGGCTGGAAGGATGTGGGCTACAACGGCAGCGAAATTCGCACTCCCAATATCGACCAGCTGGCGGCATCTGGCGCGCGGCTGGATCGCTACTATTCTCAACCGAGCTGCACACCCACTCGGGCCAGTCTGATGACAGGCCAGGCGGCGGTTCGCACCGGCCTGGTCAGGCCCATCATGCAAACCAGCGATGCCCATCTACCCCTGCAACTGAAAATCCTTCCGCAGTACCTGCAGGAGGCAGGCTATGAAACCGCTCTAGTCGGTAAATGGCATCTGGGTCATGCCAATAAAACTACGCTGCCGATGGCCCGCGGGTTTGATCACGCCTACGGTTACCTCACCGGTGGCATTGGCTACTACGATCACACCTCCGGCCATCGCTACGATTGGCACAGGAATCAGGTCACTTTGCGTGAGGAGGGGTACGCCACACATCTGATCGCGAATGAGTCCGTGCGTCGCATTCGCGAGCGCGACCCCAGCAAACCGCTTTTTTTGTACACCGCGTTTTCAGCGCCACACCTGCCCAATGAAGATCCGGCTGAGACCATCGCAAAGTACGCTTCTATTAACGACCCCCATCGGCGCGTACACGCCGCAATGGTTGACGAGTTGGATCAGGGAATCGGCCAAATCCTCGACGCTCTGGATGCCGAGGACATTCGCGACAATACCCTGGTGTGGTTTATGAGCGACAACGGCGGCGCGGGCGCCCGCTATAGCCGCGGCGCGCTGTCCTCGGTCGCACAGTTGATCGAGCAATACTTCGGCGAACCGGCGCCGACCTCGATGCTGGAGTTTATCCGCGAGAACTACATGGACGGCGGCAGTGACAACGGCCGCTATCCCGGGGGCAAGGGCAGCGTGCATGAAGGAGGCATACTCGTGCCCTCGGTCATCGCCTGGCCCGATTCGATTCCTGCTCGCTCAATCCCGGAGCGTATTACGGTGCAGGATGTTCTGCCGACACTGGCCGCTATCGCAGGTGCGAAAGTGGATTCCAAGCAGGTGGTGGACGGCGCGGACCATTCAGGATTCTTAATGGGATTAGCCCCGCATCAGAGCGTCGATTTCATCGTCGAGAGCGCCGGCGCATCTGCCTATTTCAGCGAGAGCTGGAAGTTCATCCGCGACCAGGACGGCAATACAAAGTTGTTCGATATCAATAAAGATCCTTATGAAAACAATGACTTATCGAATAATTACCCCAGTGAGTCGGCTGTTTTACAAGGCAGGCTTAACGGGTTTCCACGAGGCGATGTGGTCAACATCTCAATGCTCTGGTTCTTCCTCGACCCCGAAGCGCACGGTGGCGAAGAAACCCGCCAGCCGCCCTGGGCAGATTTGGTCAATCACGCAGAGCGATAATTACCATTATCGAATATTGTTGTTAGCGCCACCGCCCTCCCCCGTATAGTCACCCCCCAACATAATTACTAAAACGAGGATAGGCTCATGGGGTATACCCGCAATATTTCGACTCTGCGCAGGACTGTGCTGGCCTCGGCGATAGCGGCCGCGGCTACAGGTTTACCCGCGGTCTCTCAGGCTCAAAGCCTGCAGCTCGAGGAAATCCTGGTCACCGCCACCAAGCGTGAAGCCGGCATGATGGACGTGCCTGTTGCTCTCTCTGTGGTGAGCGGTGACATGATGGTGGAACAGGGCATTCACAATATGGAGCAGCTCTCGCTCTATATCCCCAACTTCACCGTGCAGCAGACCTCCGGCGATGATGCCGTGTTTATCCGTGGCCTGGGCTCACCGGGCAACCGCGGTTTCGAGCAATCCGTGGGTACTTTTGTGGATGGCGTGTACTTTGGCCGCTCCACAAGCTCGCGCTCCGCGTTTCTCGACCTGGCACGCGCAGAAGTACTGAAAGGCCCGCAGAGCACTCTGTTCGGCAAGAGCACTATCGGTGGCGCACTCAATATAACCACCAACGGTCCCACCGACGAATTTGAGGCCATCCTGCGCGGCACGATGGAGCCGGAATTTGATGGCTGGAGCACCACCGGCATCGTGTCGGGTCCCTTGAGCGATACCGTGCGCGGTCGCGCCGTCATCAAGTATGAGGAATCTGACGGCTGGATGGACAACAAATCGCTGGGCGAAGATGAGGAAAGCGGTGACGACACTATCGCTCGCGTTGTACTCGACTGGGATGCCTCCGAAAACCTGAGCATTCGCCTTAAGTACGAAGGCGGTGAGACCAATATCGACGGCAGGAACACCAAGATTGGTATTGCCTCCCCCACTGCCCTGGCGCTGTATCAGGCCAAAGATCCCAGCTTCCGAGCTGGCGTTAACCAGGACAAGTGGTCACTGAATCCCGACGAGCGCCCGCAACAGGCTGTCGAAGACCGTGAGTGGACCATCGCGTCTCTTACCTTCGACTGGCAGATTGGGGAGTTCAACCTGCGCTCGATCACCGCCTACACAGAGCTCGACAACGACAACTCCATGGATGTCGACTTCGGCCCACTGCAGCTTCTGCGCAGCGGCGGTTCGGAGGAAGTCGACCAGTTCACCCAGGAATTTATTTTGACTTCTCCGCCGAGCAACACCTTCGAGTACCTCGTCGGCGCGTTCTATCAGGACGAAGACCTGGATAACACCGCAGAGATCGACGTATTACCCTCCGAAATTGGCGTAGGTGGCGGTTTGTTCGACGCCACAACTCACTCCGCTTTCGAGCAGGATGCGACCACCTGGTCGGCGTTTACGCAGCTGACCTGGCATATCAGTGACAGCTTTCGCCTCATCGGCGGCTTGCGCTACTCCTACGACGAGAAAGAACTGGAGAAGTTCTGGTTCGTTTCCGAATACCTGGGCACAGAAGGCGACCTGGGTGCCATTGCTGGCTTCTATGAAGGCGCTGGATTCGGCCGAACCCACACTCTGGATGGTCAAGGCGTGACGACCTACTCCATTGCCAATGGTTTCGCACCCCAGTTCACGCCATTCGACAATGAAACTGACGATGACCACTGGACTGGCGACATCACGCTGCAGTGGGACGCCAGCGACGACATCATGACGTACGTGAAAGTATCCAACGGTTACAAGCAAGGCGGCTACGATGCCCGGGACACCCTCGGCAACATCGAAACGCTGGAGTTTGATGACGAAACCGTCGTTGGCGGCGAGATCGGCGCCAAGATCGATATCGACGGCGGCCGCGGTCGCCTCAATGTCGCGGCTTTCTACAATGAATTCGATGACGTGCAGGTGAGTGTGTTTGGCGGTGGTGCGACCTTCACCGTCGACAATGCCGCCGAAACCGAGTCCACTGGTGTAGAGATCGATGGCAGCTACCGTATTACCGAGGAGCTTACCGTCAGCGGTGCCCTGGCCTACCTGGATGCCACCTACACGGATTTCCCCAACGCCCAGTGCACCTCCGAGCAGTCGGCCGCCTGGACCGACCCCGTGAATCCCTGCATTCAGGATCTGTCGGACGAGCCACTGAACTTCTCACCCGACTGGTCGAGCAATCTGACGCTGGATTACCGCACACAGGTGTTTGGTGGTATGGAGTTCGGCATGCAGGCAGCCTGGATCTATAGCGACTCCTACCACGCTGTGAACGACAATGATCCCGTGACGGAGATTGACTCCTACTCCAAATACAATGCTCGTGTCTCACTCACGAGTGCCGACGGCAACTGGTCAGTCGCGGTACTGGGTAAGAACCTGTCGGATGAGGACGTGATCATCTCGCCCAACGATGTACCCCTGGGCGGCTTCGGATTTGCGGGCAGTCATTTCATGCTGATCGATACGCCGCGCAGTTATGAGGTGCAGGCGGAGTACCGCTTCTAATCAGCTGTAGGACACCAGCACATAGGCCGACAACAGGGCCGCAATCAAAAATGCAGTAGTCCCAATAGGCCAGGAGCGAGCAAACAATCCGCGCTCCTGGCTATCGTGCGTGTGAGGCTGACCCAGGTAACGAACAGTCATTCGACTCAACCGCGCCCTTAAGCGCTCTGCCGCCGCCTGTTCGCGCTGTTGCAGCATCCCCAGTAGCGCCAGGAACAAGCGCCAGGCCCGAGGCCCGGCTCTGCGCCACAGCCAATCGAGATCCAGGCTGATTGTTTCGGTGCGCTTCATCAGGGGCAGCAGAACAAAGAACGCCAAGCCCGAGAACAAGAGCAGCTGCAAGGTAAACAGCACCTTGCTGGCCGAATAGGGCTGGAAGTCGACGGGATACGGTAGCAGCGGATAAATCAGCTGCGGGAAAATACCGAGCAGGATACACAGCGCCGCCATCACCACCATCGCCGCCGCCATATTCCAGGGCGCATCCTTGGGACGCATGCCCGAATCACGCTGGAAGAAGACGAACCAGGGGAACTTAATGCCGGCGTGCAGGAATACCCCCGCCGAAGCCGCTACCAAAATCATATATACCCATACCAGGTCCGAGGCTGCGGCTGCCGCAGGAATCAAACTCTTGGTGGTAAAGCCGGACGTGAGCGGGAAACCGGAAATCGCGAGTACACCGATAATGCCGCAAATGGTGGTAAGCGGCATGGTGCGGTACAGCCCACCCAGATCCGTACATAAGTTCTTGCCGGTGCGGTACACGACCACACCAGCGCTCATGAACAGAAGCGCCTTATAAATAATGTGCGCGAAGGCATGGGCGGCGGCGCCATTGAGCGCCATCTCCGTTCCAATGCCCACCGCCGTCACCATGAATCCGACCTGATTGACGATCGAATAGGCGAGAATGCGCCGGGCATCGTTCTCAAGCAGCGCGTAGATGATGCCGTACATCACCATGAACAGGCCCACAGGTATCAGGACCTCTTCGCCAGGGAAGAGCAAGAGCAATGCCAGCACCGCTGTCTTGGTGGTGAACGCAGACAGGAATACTGATCCCGTTGGGCTGGATTCCGGATAGGCATCGGCCAACCAGGAGGAGACCGGCGGCGCAGCCGCGTTAATCAAGATGCCGATCAGGATCATCCAGGTGCTGAAATCGACGGCACGCATGGGCTGAATATCGATGGAGCCGGTGGCCACAACGACGCCCTCGATGCCCACCTTGAGAATGACACCGCCCAACAAATGCATGCAGGCATAGCGGATGCCGGCGGCGCGCGCGGCAGGACTGCCACCACACCATACAATTACCGTGGAGAACAAGGCCATGAGTTCCCAGTACAGGAACAAGGTAATCAGATCGCCAGCGAAGCAGACACCGATCGCGCCAGCTGCATAGGCAAAGGCGGCAGCCAGCTCATACCAGCGCGCGGTTCGAAACGCGTACAGCCCACCGACAAAAGCCATCAGTGCGAACACGGTGGCAAACAGCCGGCGCAGTGCACTGCCCTCCACCGGCTCGATGTAGTAGGACATGAATTTCATGGTGCCCTGCACACCATCGCCCACCTGCCACACCGCCCATAGCGTCAGCAACGGCGCGAGCAGAACGACTGCACTACGTGCCCAACCGCGCGTGGGCTCGATGAGCAGAGCGCCGAGCACCATAATGAGTGCAGGTGAGAACAATTCCATCAGCCGTTCTCCTCCGGCTCGGAGGCTTCATCTGCGTAGAAGTCCTGCTTTCGCTTGAGTACGAAGCCCAGCAACTTTGCAAAGACCACCATTGCCAGACAACTCAGGAATCCATACACCGCGCCAAAACCAAACCAGGCATCCACGGTGAATTCGGGTTTTACCTTAATGAACAGCTGCGCGATGACGGTCAGCGCAAGCACCACACCGAAGCCCCACCAGAGGCCGCGAATGGTCGATGGGCGCTCCAGCCAATCGACGTCTTTTTCGTGCTCGCTCATGGCGTCATACCCCGCACAACCTGGGCCTCTAGTTCTATCACCGGGCCATTGAAGAAGAATGCGAGCGTCAAAGTCGCCGTGAGCATCAGGGCCACAACCATCGTGGTCGGCGCTTCGCCATGTTCTTTAGCGCCTTCGGGCTCGCGCTCAAACCAGGCCATATACAAAATGGGCAGAAAGTAGGCGGCGTTTAGAACGGTGCTGGCAATGATCGTGAACACGGCCACCAGGTTATTGGCCTGGAATGCGCCCGCGAGGATGTACCACTTGGACACGAAACCTCCAGTGGGTGGTACGCCGATCATACTGAGTGCACCAATGGACAAAGCGAGGGTCGTGAACGGCATACGGCGGCCGATGCCGCGCAATTGCGACAGCTCGGTCTTCTTCGCGGCAACGTAGAATGCACCGGCAGCGAAAAACAGGGTGATCTTGCCAAACGCGTGCGCCACGATATGCACCGCAGCACCCACTTCAGCGAGTGGTTTAAGAATCGCCGCTGCCATCACCACGTAGGAGAGCTGTGCAATGGTGGAATACGCCAGCAAGCGCTTGATGTTGGTCTGGTAGAGCGCGACCAGGCTCGCGACTACGATGGTGAAGGCCGCAACGTAGAGCATCCAACCCGAGCTGGGCTGCTCAAACAGGAAATCAACACCGAAGATATAGACAATGATCTTGGTAATGGAAAACACGCCGGCTTTAACTACAGCCACCGCGTGCAGCAAGGCACTCACCGGCGTCGGGGCGACCATGGCCGACGGTAACCATTTGTGCACGGGCATCACCGCGGCTTTACCAATGCCGAATACAAAACCCGCCAGCAAAAAGCCCACGGCAGGGCCGGCCAACTTACCCTCGAGTATGCCGCCCGGAACAAAATCCAGCGTACCCGCTATGCTGTAGGTCCAGATGATGGCCGGCAGAAACAGCCCGATCGATGTCGCCAGCAGTATGCCGAGGTACACACGCGCCGAACGCACAGTTTGCTTATCGCCCTTGTGCGACACTAACGGATAGGTCGACAGGGTCAGCACTTCATAGAACAGGAACAGCGTGAACAGGTTCGCCGCCAGCGCGATGCCCATCGTTGCGGCCAGCGCGATCGCAAAACACACATAGAACCGCGTCTGGTGCTGCTCCTTATTGCCACGCATGTAGCCTATGGAGTAGATGGAGTTGATGATCCACAGTAACGAGGCCAGTGCGGCGAACAACATGCCCAGCGGCTCGAGCCTGAAAGCCAGTTCCAGGCCGGGCACCAATTCATAGAAGCTATGTTCTGGCCGGGCACCGTCCATCAGCGCTGGTATTAACCGCCAAACTACTACCGCCAGCAGACCCGCGGTGAACAAAGTGGTGGCCTCACGCAGGTTCGGGCTAATCCTACCCGTCAGTGCAATCGCTACCGCACCCAAAGCGGGGATCAGCGGTATTATCCAGATCATATCGCTGCTCATTTCGCCGACCCCATGAGTACCTGGGTGGCCTCAGCCGCCAACTCCGTCGGCAGCCCGGGCATCAACCCAAACACGATATTCAACGCAGCAAGCACGCAAGCGGCGACCAGCATAAAGGTGGGCGCTTCTTTTCGCGGCTGTTCCGCTATCTCCTTGGAATCCTCGTCATACTGGAAATACAGGGTTTCGATGATGCGCCAGACATAGGCCAGCGCCATCAGGGAGCTGATGACGACAACGAGCACCAGCCAGGGTCCGAATACGGGTACTTCCAGCACGGCAACGATCAGCATCCACTTGCTGATAAAGCCCGCGGTGCCGGGTATACCGATCAGGCTCATGCCACACACCACCAATGCCGCACCGGTAACCGGCATCTGGCGGGCCGCGCCTCGCAGCGAGTCGAGGCTAAGGTCACTGTGATGCATGGCCAGGCAGGCAATGGATAGAAACAGCCCTGCTTTGGCCAATGCGTGATTGAAGATATGGACCAGGCCCGCCGCAAGACCGGCGGCACTCACCAGACTGGCCCCCAGCAGGATGTAACAAATTTGGGCTATCGAAGAGACGGCCAAGCGCCGTTTGAGATTACCCTCGAACATGGCCACCGACGAGGCAACCAATATACCCATGACGGCCAGGGGCAAAATGAACAGGGTGAACTGCGCGGTATGTCCTTCGAGGTGACCCTGGAACACCAGGAAATCAAAGCGGACCAAAACATAAATGGCGACTTTGGTGCCACAACCGGCCAGGAATACGGTGACCATATGGGGCGAGTGGGTGTAGGCATTGGGCAGCCAGACGTGAAGCGGGAAAATCGCCGCCTTCAGAGCAAGCCCCAGGGTGATAAAGCCCGCCGCCACCAGCACCGGCTTGAGATCACCCACATCGGTTATCCGCGCCTCCATATCGGCCAGATTCAGCGTACCCGTCATCATGTAGATAAGGCCAACACCGATCAGGTAGAAGGTAGCGCCAATGGTACCCATGATGAGGTACTTGAATACGGCGGGGAGCGCGCGCCGGTCGGGACCGCCGGCAATGAGCAAGTAGCTTGCCAGCGATGAAATTTCCATGAAGACGAAGATGTTGAAGGCATCGGCCGACACCACAATCCCGATCAACCCAGACAGGGCCAACAGCCAGGCCGAGTAAAACAGCGGCTGGCGCGGTTCCTCAACCTGCCCATCGACGCTCGCTTTGCCGGGCAGCAGCGCAAACACGGCACTACCGGATATCACCAACAACAAGATCGCACTGAAGGCATCGACCGACAAGGCAATACCGTAGGGTGCTTCCCAGCCGCCCATGGCATAGTCGATCGTGTTGCCTGATAACACCTGGATGGTCAGCGCGATAGAGATGGCCAGAGTAAACAGCGCCGTTGCCGCTGCTGCGGCCCAAGCCAATCCCCTCGGCTGCAATACCGCAACCAGTGGGGCCGCGAGTAGCGGAACAATGACCTGCAGCGCAGGCAGATGAGCTTCCAGTTCCACCGTATCAGTCCGAATCGAGAATTTCGTTTTCTTCGATCGTGCCGTAGCGCTCTTTTATGCGCACGACAATCGCCAGCCCGAGGGCCAGTGTGGAAACTCCCACCACGATCGCGGTCAGAATGAGTACCTGCGGCAGCGGGTTGGAATAGGTCTGCCCCTCCACCGCCGCCGCCTGAATAATCGGTGCGGTACCGCCCTCCACCTTATCCATGGTGATGTACATCAGAAACACTGCGGATTGGAAAATGGACAAACCGATGAGTTTCTTAATCAGGTTGGCTTTGCTGATAACGGCGTACAGACCCACCATGAGAATGATGGCGAAGATCCAATAGTTGTAATAGCCGAGTATCTCGAGCAGGCTCATGTCGATTTTTGCCTCGCCGCAAAGGCATGGAAAATACTCAGCAATGCGCCGCATACGGCCATGCCTACACCGGCCTCGATCAGGATAATACCCAATTGCTGCCCAAAGACCACGTCACTGGAGAGCACGGTGTATTCGAGAAAGTTACCGCCCAGCAGCATACAAACAATACCGACCAGGCCGTACAGAGTGGCACCGACAACCACCATCCCCATCAACGTGCGCTGAGACAACACGCGCAAAGCCTCACGTTCACCTTCAAGCAACGCATAGAGAATGATGCCGGTCGCTACCAGCGCGCCCGCCTGAAATCCCCCGCCCGGCCCATACTCGCCATGAAACTGCACGTATAAGCCAAATAGCACAATAAAGGGGACCAGCAGCCGCCCCACCACCTGGGGAATCAAATGGTGCTTCAGCCCCTCGGCCTCGCGCCGCGGCGTATCCTCGCTGCTGTAGCCACCCAGCACGAACAACACACCGATGCAGGCCGCGAAAACAACAAACACCTCACCCAGCGTGTCGTAGCCACGGAAGCTACCCAGCACCGCTGTGACCACGTTCGGTATGCCCAGCAGCTCTGGCGTTTTCTCGATATAAAAAGGCGCAACGTGCTGGTGCACCGGCGCGTCCGGGTCGCCCAGGCGCGGTTTGTCGAAGGTTGCAAATATAAGCAGCACCGCCAGCGTACCCACGGCGATCAATGGGGTACGCGTGGCTACGGGTGTACCCCCTTCCCGCTCAGCTGTCAGCGCCAGCGCGGCAAGGAAAATAACCGTTGTTACGCCCGCACCGACCGCCGCCTCGGTGAGCGCCACGTCAGCGGCATCCAGAATAAAGAAGTTTGCCGCCATCAAGAGGCTGAAGATCGAAGTCAGCATCACCGCCACAAACAGGTTTTCTGTGCGCACAATCGCAATCGACGTGATCACCAGCAGCGTAAGCAGAAACAGAGCAAACAGGATCAGCATCAGCTACTGCCTCCGATTGATCGATCATCGGCATCCGGGCGCAAGCCCGACATCAGGGCGGCATTCGCCAATGCATAGGTCGCGGTGGGCCCCGTCAGCAGCAGGAAAATCATAATCGCAAACAACTTCAGCGAGGCCAGTGTCAAACCCGCCTGCAACATAAGCCCGGGAAAGATAAGCAGCGCGGCCATGGTATCGGTGAGGCTGGCCGCGTGTATGCGGGTATAGAAACCGGGCAGGCGCAGCGAGCCGATGCCGCCGATAAACACACAAATACCGCCCAGCGACAGCATGATCCAGCTCAGCACATCCAGCGCAGTATCAATCATGACTATCCCCCGGCTTCAGTTTCACCCGGTTCTGGAAGAACTCGAGTACCGCGAGGATGCCAACCATGTTGATCAGCGCATAGGCCAGCGCCAGATCGAGAAAATCGGGGCGGCCGTAGAGGAAGGCGATGACGGCCAGCAGTAATACCGTCTTGGTGCCGAACACATTCACCGCCAGCACCCGGTCATAAACGCTGGGGCCCAAGAGCGCGCGCACCAACGCGAGAACCATGGTGACCAGAATTGCCAGGGAGATAACGATATACACGAGTTAGCGTTTCCCCAGCGCCTGCACGCGTTGCTGGATATCGCCGGATTGCAACGTCTTCGCGCCTTCCTGCGTGAGACAGTGCACCTTCACCTTGCCTTCATAGACATCCAGGGTCACGGTGCCGGGCGACAGTGTGATTGAGTTACCCAAAATCACCTGCCCGGAATCACTCAGCGCACTCGCATCGAGCTCGACGATGGTCGGACTTATTGGCATGTCGCGGCGCAAAATCAGGCGTGCGACTTCCAGGCTAGAGGCAATAATTTCCTTGGACAGCCAAAACCAGTAGCCCGGCAACGCAGGCATGCCGCGCACAACACCCGAGTAACGGAAGAAACCCATCCGGGATGCCAGCCATACACTTAACGCGCAGGAAAAAACACCCAGACCAATGAGCAAGGGCTTAAAGATGCCCGACCACACCAACCAGGCGCCGAATAGCGCTACAAACAGCAGGCTCAGCGCTAGTACGCCAGGCTTGCCGGCTCGGTCTGGGGATTTATTGGTCATGACACTCAGTTTGGATTGGGACACTCAAAGCGAAGGCTAGTTTATACCACATCATGGTGCGGAGTTTGACATCTTACCAATCGGTAAGTATTCTGACTTACCAAACGGTAAGTCTATACATTCCTTCTTCAGCAGGAGCACAAGCATGTCAGAACCCGTCGTGAAGTACAGCAAAGTCAACGGTATCGCCACGATCACCCTCAACCGCCCCGATAAAGCCAACACACTGCGCATGGAAGTCATCCAGGAAATGGACCAATACCTTGGGCAGGCGCAGGCAGAGAGCGATGTGAAAGTGATTATTCTCGAAGGTGCCGGTGATAATTTCTGTGTTGGCTTCGATTTCTCGGGGGGCCTGGAGCACTATGGGAATATCAAGGAAGACGGTTACGACCCCGGCGAAGACGTGCGCTTCGTGTCTGATCAATACCTGAGTTACATACCCAAGTTCATGGGGTTGTGGCGCGGGCTCAAGCCCACCATCGCCAAGGCACACGGCTATGCAGTGGGCGGCGGCTCCGAACTCGCCCTCTGTGCCGACCTGGTCATCGCCTCGGACTGCGCCCGCATCGGCACCCCCTACTCCCGCGTATGGGGCTGCCACCTGACCGGCATGTGGGTGCAGCGCTTGGGGTTGGCCAAGGCAAAGTACTACGCACTGACCGGCGAGTGGGTGTCGGGCAAGGAAGCAGCGGACATAGAACTGATCAATTTCTCCTACCCGCTGGAGCAGTTAGACGACGAGGTGCAGAAGCTGGCTGAGAAACTGAACACCATTCCCTTGACCCAGCTCAGCGCCATGAAACTGATTGTGAACCAGGCTTACGACAACATGGGCCTGCAGAGCACGCAGACCCTTGGCCCCATTCTCGATGGCATCATGCGTAACACGCCCGAAGGCAGAGAGTTCGTGAACGTCGCGGCGGGTGAAGGCGTGCGCGGTGCAATTGAAAAGCGCGATGGCCCCTTTGGGGACTACAGCCAGGCTCCCACGGCAGAACAGCCGCGCAAGCGCAGCGAGTTGTAGCCGAAGGAGACACCACATACAGGGTTGCGATCATGACCTCTCTAGGTGATAATGAGAATGCTTATCATTTAAATTCTCAATGTAGCTTTCTTACCTGCGGTACTTACGAGGTCACCCCATGCACTGCGCCCACAGAGTGGCCATTCGGCTCGGCAAGCTGTCAGTCGCCTTAAGCCTTTTCACAGCAGCCCCTATAGCGGCTCAGGACGAGCTGGGGGAAATAGAAGAAGTACTCGTTCACGGGCAGCGGCTAGTGCCGCTGCGCGATACCACCTCCTCAGCGGCCACACTTATTGACGCTGATCTGCGAGAACTACCGCTCAACATCGGCGTGATCTCACGTGGCCTGATCGAGACAGTAAATTCCGCCACCACACGCGATCTGATCGAACAGTCAGCCAGTGTGAATACGCGCTCCGGCCATGCGGCCACCTTTCAGGGCATTACGATTCGAGGCGTCGATGTCAACGGCGAGCAAAACGGCCAGCTTAAGAACGGCATTCCTTTCTATGGCGTGGACTCCCCCATCGCGGACCCGTCGGCACTTGAACGGATCGAAGTGCTGAAGGGTTCTACAGGGCTGCTATTTGGCGCCGCACAACCCGGCGGCGTCATCAACTACGTTTATCGCCAACCACAGCGCGAGGCGGCATACCATGTGCGGGTGACTGGTGGTGGTTACGATACCGATGGCAGCAGCGCCAGCGATGTCTTCAGAGCGGAACTGGATGCAACAGGGCCGGTGCCAGGCACCGACATTCTCACCTATCGATTTACGCTGGGCTATGAAGACTCCGACAGCTTTCAGGATTTCGTATACCTGGAAAAGACGGCACCCGCCCTTCAACTCCGCGCCGATTTTAACGATCGCACATCGCTGACCCTATTAGCAGAGTACATCGAACTCGACTCCAATCCCGCACCACAAGATACCGTGGTTATCGATGGCAAGATTGAGGAACTCGATATCGAAACCTATCTGGGCGCCACCAACGACTTCTCAGAAGAGGAAACCGAGCAGTTGCAGTTGGCGTTTTCGCACCAATTGAACGACGAGTGGGGCCTTCTGATACAGGGTGGTTGGAATTCCACGAACAGAGACATGGGCAACACCGGCTACTTTCTAGGACAGCCCAGCCCGGAAGGCGTGGTACTGCCCCTGGCGTTCGACCAGAACCGCAACTCCGACGGCTATTACGCTGGCGCTCATTTAACCTGGAAGGGTGAGACCGGCGACTTCAGTCACAAAGCATTAGTGGGTGTGAATGCGTCTGAGAATGACATGGAGAACGTCAATGGATTTTCGCCATTGACGCCACCGCCCTACCCTAGCTTTGCTGCACCGATCAACATATACAACCCGGAGAACGTGCCCTTCCCTCACTTGAAGAACTACGGCGACTCACCGCCTTTTGCCGTGCAGCAGTGGACCTACTCAGACGTGGGCTTCAATGCACAAAATCTCATGACCTATGAGCCCTGGGACCTGAATATTCTATTGGGCCTGCGCTACTCCAGCTCTGACTACGACGCAGAGAGAAATACGCTCCACAATGGTGAGGAAGACCCAGGCGTACGCAACGATACGGACGAAGACGACTGGATACCCAGAGTCGGTTTGGTCTGGGATGCCACCGATAACATCAGCTTGTTTGCTAGCTACGGCGAGTCATTCTCTACGGTGAACGGCTTTGCCCGCGACATAAAATCGAAGATCCTGAGCGTGGCGAACAGTACGAGGCCGGTGTGCGCTATTTTTGGGGCGAGGGAAGTGTATCGCTATCGGCCTATGAACTGACCAAGTTTGATGTGGCTGTGGCGACGGAGACTCCCGATGTACTCAACGTCAATGGTGAGCAGCGCAGTCGCGGTATTGAGATCGAGGCGAGCGGCCGTGTCGCCGAAGTGTTCGATCTGTACCTGAGCTATGCCTATACCGATACGGAAGTTCTCGATGGCGGTTTCAATGCAGACACCGAAGGGCAGCCGTTTGCAGGCGTCCCCGAGAACAAACTGGTGTTCTGGGGGCTTTGGCACATCAACAACACGTGGACGCTGGGCTACGGTCTCGACTACCTGGATGATGCGCCCGGCGATGCTTTCGGCTCCTTCGAGACGCCGGACCGCACGCTACACCAGTTGCGACTCAACAGTCGCTGGGCACTCGGCGACGCACAATTGGATGCGGGGCTCGAAGTACGCAACCTGACGGATGAGCGCTGGTGGCAGACCACGACCAACAGCATATTTCTTAAAAATGGTGAGCCGCGGGGCGTCTTCGCCACACTCGCGGTCACTTTTTAATACAACACAGCAATAAATGGAAACAGACAAATGAAACGCTATTCGGGGAATTGCATCGCACTGTTGATGCTAACGGGATCACTTCCTGGACTCGCTCAAGAAAACACACCACAGCTTGAAGAAGTTCGCGTGCTTGGCGAGCGCATCGTGCGCAACCTGTTAGAAACTAACACATCTGTCAACGTGATGACAGCTGAGGACATCGCTCGTACCAGAAGCCTCAACATCCAGCAGATATTCCGCCAGGCGGCCAACATTGCGCCCACTGGAACCGGTATTCAGAGTTTCGATTTTGCCATCCGCGGCATTAACACCGATGGTGTCGGCGGCGCCGGGCAAGAAGGTCTGGCCTCTATCATTATCGACGGTGCCACCACTACCAGAGTACAAAATGCGCGCGGCATTACTGGACTGTTTGATGTGGAACGAGTGGAAATTCTGCGTGGCCCGCAGGCCACTAACCGAGGAAAAAGTTCCCTGGCAGGTGCTGTTGTGGTGCAGACCAAGGACCCAAAGTTTGAGCGCGAAACCTACCTGCGCGGAGAGTACGCAGACTATAACAGCTACCAGACGGCCCTCGCGCATACCGGTCCCATTAATAATGAATGGGCTTATCGCGTGGTACTGGACTATCAGCACACAGACGGCTTTCTCGACAACAAGGCGCGTAATGAAGATGACTACCTCGAGAGCGATACGACAACCGCCCGCATGAAGTTACTGTATCAACCGACCGACGCGGACTGGCGAGCCCTATTAAGTTACACGCGCCTGGAGGGAGACACGAACAACGACATCGAAAGTTACGATGTTAAGAACCGCGATTTCGAGTCGTATAACCCCTACGATTCACAGATGGAATCCGACCAGGATCTTGCCACGCTGCACCTGGACTATGATCTTTCCGATCAATGGTCTCTGCGATCGATCTCGACCTACAACCAGTTCGATTCCGACGATCGCAACAACGCGTTTGCCATCACCGAACCGACAGATGAAGAAGCCTGGAAAGCCAATATCGATCAAGAAGAGTTTACCCAGGAACTGCGCGCTGACTATAGCTCGGACAAGATCACGGGCGTGGTAGGTGTCTACTACGCAGACTATGAGGAGGAGAACCTGCGCGATGGAATCGGCATTGTCGGCTTCGAGATTCCTGGTCTGGGTGTGGGCAACGTGCACGTTGTATTCGACAGCCCAGCCGACATTGAAACTCTCGCATTGTTCACCGAGGCGGACTACAGAGTTAACGAACGCCTGACAATCACGGCGGGGTTCCGCTGGGAAGACCTTAAATACGATTTAGCTAGTTCAGGCTTAATCACCGCGTTTATCGATGCCCTGCCTTGGGTCGGTATTCCAATCAACGACCTCACGATGGAAGGCGACAAGAACCAAGACGTCTTCTTACCGAAACTGGCGGCTAACTATGCCCTGGCCGAGAATCAGCATATCGGCATTACTTACAGCGAGGCCTATCGGCCTGGCGGTGTCGATCTGGATATCTTCAATGGCGAGGTCACTGAATACGACTCGGAGTACACGAAGAACTACGAGCTCAGCTACAAGAGTTTGTGGCTGAACAACCAACTGTCCGTCAATGCCAACCTGTTCTATATCGATTGGGATGATATGCAGACCTCAGGTTCAGAAGACATTCGTAGCGGTACGTATAACGCGGGCGAATCTACTGTCTGGGGCGGCGAGGCAGAGCTGCGCTGGACGGGGGAGAGTCTAGACACCTATTTCAGCGCCGGTTACTCCAACACAGAGTTTGATGAATTTGTCTCAGCCGGGGGCGACAACGACTTCAGCGGCAACGAGTTTGCAAACTCTCCCAAGTACACGCTGGCTCTCGGTGGTTCATACTATATTGGCGACCTGACGCTGACCGCGGAAGCGAGCTACCGCGACGAATACTATGACTCGATTACTAACGATTACACTGTCGAGGATCTTACCCTGGTTAATGTCTCCGCAAGCTATCGGTGGGACCAGGCGGAGCTGCGTTTATTCGTCAACAATGTCTTCGATGAGATCAATACGATAAGACGGCCCACAATCACTGAGGGCATAGAGCTATCGCCACAAACGGATCCACGCGTCGTTGGTATGAGGGTGAGCTACGCGTTCTAACGGCCACCCAACCTGCAAATCTAAACGCTCGCGCGGCCTAGCCGCGCAGGTTCTCCACCAATCGCTCCATCTCATGCAGCTCAAGACCGCCAGAGAAATTCAGGTCGAGGAGATACCAACGCCAGCCGATGGCCTCGCGTAAACGCGGTGACATTTCGTCGCGCTCGACCTTGCCATCCATGTTTGCGTCCATGAAGCCCATCCACTGCGCCGTATCTGCTTTCATATTGCTGTGGATCGGCGCCGTGGAAGTTTCATCGTTCCAGCTGTAACTCACCGACCCGTAGAGCATCTCATCAGTAGACCGCAGACCCCAGGGCACTTCACGCTCTGGCTCCGGATTGCGGGGGTTCTGCGCGGAGTTGTCGTACACCGTGCGATGCACTATTCGCGCACCCGCTGGCACCGTCTTGGGTGTGACGAACTTGTACGTGCGCTGCCAGTTAAAGTCGTAGTTGGGCACAGACAATATGGTTTCAGTAGACCCATCGGGGTACACAAGCTCGAAGCTCGAACTCACGCCGCGATAGTGCGCATGTGGCACCAGCGAGTAAATGGTGGCGTCGTTATAAAACTCGAAGTAGGCCGATTCCTCATGCGCTGCGTCGTGCGGCGGAATTTTAATCATCGGGTTCACAACCACTTCCTGGCGCAGATAGTTACCCGGCATCTCACCTTCTTTCGCAAAATAGAGCCCCACCCGCGTACGGTCTGTGGTGGCCTTGCCATAGGGCGTGTAGTGCATCTGAAACTGGTACACACCCCCGACCGGAACCTTTACACCTGTACCTGGCGGCATGTGGTCTGACTCGTTACCAGGCGCATAGCCCATGATGTAGTTTTCAAACACGCTCTCGCGATCACCCTCCTCCGGGGCCTGGTCCGCCGAACCCATCAGTACGTGATGCACCGCCTGGCTATCACCGGGGATAATCGTGGCTGCCACCACCCATACATCGTGATCGAGCGGGTTCTCAACCACGGGGTACTGGTAATCCAGCACGCCGTTCGCTGGAATGTCATGAGCGGGAATGTCGAGAATGAGATCGGGCTCACCCAAAGTCCACTTGTTCTCCATGGGCTTCAGTTTTGCTAGTGGATCTTCGCCCTCCCCCCGCGGAGCGCCCGCTTCAATCCAGCTCACCAACAAGGCGGTATCTTCGTCTGACATGGCGGCGCTGTGTTGCCACTCGCCAATCTCGGGGTCGGCATGCCAGGGTGGCATACGCTTTGTGCGCACGACTTCGCGCATCATCGGCGCAAACCCCTGCACCATTCTGTACTCCGACATTGCCCAGGGGCCGATACCGCCCTCCCGGTGACAACCTGCGCAGTTGTTTTCCAGGATGGGCGCGATGGTAGAAGCGTAATCAATCGATTCGGCATGGGGGTATTTCACCGGACAGCCGCTGACCGCCGTCGCGACGTACTCGGGTGAAGAACCAGCGACCAGACTATCCAGCGCTTGCCTGAGGTCGGCACCCACCGCACCACGGTATACGAGCTGCCAGTTGCTCGGGTCAATAACCAGCACTTCCGAGGTTTGTGTGAGTTCAAGCGAACGACCAATGATGCGGGCGCTGTCATTCAGTATCGGAATATCCAGGCCCAGTCGGCGCGCTTCGGAGGCCATGGCATCCCGCTGCTGGTCGTCACTAGAATTGATCATCCAAATCTGCACACCGGCGGCCGCATAATCTGCCTGTAGCTGCTTAAATGCAGCGGCGTCGCGGTCAATGGCTTCGCAGCCGTTGTATTGTGAGATCAGCACCACCGCCGGAGACTTCGACTGGTAGTGCAACTCGTGGGCGTGACCCTGATGATCCAGCAGCACAAAGTTATCGACTTTTTGACTCACGGCCTGTCCCAGAACCGGGAAGGTCAATGCGACACATAAGGAAACTGCGCGAACAAGCGTAATCATTGTTTTAAGCTCTATCAGGGTTCAATAGCGCTTTATAGCGGCAGCAGCGTAGTGCTTGCAAGGTCCTCTATATGGTCATTTATGGCCAGATTGAATGGGCGGTCTTAGAGCCACCAACCAGCCAAGAATGGTAACACCACCCGCCCACATTATGACCGCCGCCAGAGACCCGGCAATACTGATTAGAACCCCAGGCGCGATTACACCAAGCCACAAACCGCTTTTGCTTACCGTTATGTCGGGGAGCGACAAACCATGCGCCCGATGACGCTTAGAGTCTGCTCTGGCGAGCAGAACAAGACAGATACTGGATACGATCCAGCCGCCAAGACAGTACAACAGTTCGATCATGCCGTGGCAGGCCGCTCCATGCGAAGAATTCCAATACTGGCGAGGCGCTGCCGGAGGCCAGGCGACTGCCAGAGCATCACCAAAGCGCCCATGATCACCATCAACAGGTCCATGCCAACCACAATGCCATCCTGTCCGGCCATCGCCATTGCCCAATCAGGACCACCAGTCAGAATACGCGTCAGTGGCAACATCAACAGCGCCGCTGCCAGGCACCAGGCCATGGCCACTTCCAATTGCACTGACTGTCGCCTGCGCACGATACCCAGCATCACTATCAGCACACTGGGGATCACAAATCCGAGAGCAGTCCAGTACGCGGCATCTACTCCCAGGTGAAGAGCGACAAAAAACACGTGGGCGCACAGGGCCAACGCCAGCGGTGTACCTACACCAACCACACTCACCCAATGCCCAAAGCCTTGCCACAATGGTTCGGCTTCTCTTCGCCGCACCCATAATTGCAGCCCGGTAAAGGTGACATACGTCATCGCTATGCCCAGGGCGACCCAAACGGCCTTGGAGAGCAAACCCGCGAAATTGCCGAAGTCAAGAGGCGCCATTAAGGTAATGAGGCCAGCGCCCGCGGAGGGAGCAGTGCCGATGGGCGGCTTTTCGCCCAGGTATTCTCCCGTCGAGCCGTTAAAAGTCACCTGCTTTCCAGTGAGGCCTCCGTCCGCCGGCGGGTGCGCCATCACCACCCGAGCATCAGCCCGGCCGTAATTCGAAATACTTAAACTACTGGGAATTGAGCCTAACTCGGCTTGGGCTGTGGCTTTCATTGTGTCCAGACTCGCCAGCGCTGAAACTGTTGGATCTTCCTCTGCCTGCACCCCAATCAGCGATTCGATCATCGCCTGCTGGTCGCCACCGAAACCGGTCGCCGCCACCACCGGCAGTGCCAATGAAGCCGCGAAGCTAAAGAAAGCACCGGTAAAAGCCAACACAAACGCAAAAATCAGCGACCAGGTTCCGGCCAGCACGTGGCGATCACGACGAGTCAGCAGCTTGCCGCTACCACGCGGTGCAAGAAACGCTTCTTTAATCAGATGCCTATGAATTAGCAGCCCGGTGATCGCCGCCAATAGCATCACAAATCCGAGAATTCCCGTCGCGTAAAGTCCCCAGGGCCGCGGAAGATGCAGGGTAATATGCAGGTCGAGTATGAAACGCTCCAGCGCCGACTTGGGATCGCTACGAAACACATCCCTGGCCCAGCCTTCCTGATCACTCACGATCTCTCGACTAACCGGGTCGACCTCTACCAGGCGGCCATAATCCTCGATATTGCCCGATTCCGGATGGGTATCATGTGTATGCATCCAAACCCGCAGGTTGCCGGAAAGGCTCTGAAACACGCCAATCTCTTCATGCCATTTTTCTGGCGTCGACTCGATCTGCGCTTTCACGATCTCATCTACTGGCACTGAGAGAGGTTCTTCAAGTGTTACACCGCCGGCGGACCAGACGCCAATTTCGTGAGCGAGCACTGCAATGGTGCCGGTTAAAACCACGACGTAGAGAAAGAGTCCAAGAATAGTGCCCGACCATCCGTGGACGGCCAGTAAACGCTGTGTGCGCGCCTGCGACAGGGCAATCATGCTTCTCCTCCCGATTGCATAGACGCCATTAACTTCATCACGGTTAACGCTACCGGGAGAGCGTTGGCAAGCACCAGTACTGACAAAACGAGGGCCGCTCGCTTCATCCTTTCTTCCAGGAGCACATACATCAGATAGACGGCCCAGATGGCGGGGAACAACACAACGCTAAACGCGAGGTGGTTCACACCCCCCTCTCCCTGTGGCAGCCACATCGGCATTGCCGCCATAGTCAGAATGGCAGCCACTAGCGCGACAGGACCGGCCAATATCCAGCGCAGGATCAGGCTGCGCCTAGCATGGCCAGCATCAGAGGCTGGTGTTTCTGCGTTTTGTCCGGCTTCTACCACGGCAGACATTCAAGATAACACTCGCTTAAATAGGAATAATTCTCATTCTAATATAGCAAGCAAGACCCTGTCACCCATGCAAATCAGAAATTCACACCTTGGCGGTACCGGAGCGAAACCGAAAGTCACAGCAGGAACCACCCTGCATGCAGATGGAGATGGAGATGGAGATGGAGATGGAGATGGAGATGGAGATGGAGATGGAGATGGAGATGCTAGTATTCTTCGCTCAATATAGCTGCACCAACCCTAAGAGAAAAATGTCTGAACCATCTCCATCCACAATCACTACTCCCCAATTTGAATTCGCTGTATCTCCGCGAGTCTATGAAACAGACCTACAGGGCCATATCAATAACGTCGCTATCAGTGGCTGGTTCGAATTGGGCCGCGTGCGTTTCATGGAACACGTACACGAGCAAGCCGGAGTCACCAGCTCCAACAACTGGGTCATTGCAGCGCTGAATATCGACTTCGTGCGAGAGACCCAATATGGGCAGGATGTGGTGATACGTATTAGCGACGTAAAGCTGGGCACTAGCTCTGTCAGCATCTACTGCGATATCTGCCAGGCGGGTGAAGTCACCGTGCGCGGCAAATCGGTGATGGTGCACCGGCTCGCAGGCGATGCCAGGAGCTCGCCGATTCCACAGCCTTTAAGAACCGCACTGGGTGAATCTGCAGAAAGCTGAGTAAGCGCCTGGCGGCCTTAGTTGCGCCAGCTTCAAACTGTAGATACAGCGGGCAGGTAGTCCTTGGTTAGTTCCTCTGACACCGCCCAAAGCTGCTTCGCCATGGCATCGTCATACACGTAATCGCTGTGATCGTCCGTCACATTGCAGTCCGCGAAGAAGAATCCCCGCACGCCTTCAAGCTCTGGGTTGGTTGCGACATAACAACTGGTCGCAGCGCCCTCGGGAATGTCTTTCAGGAACAATCCGCCGAACACGCGCATGCCCCACTGCTGCCAACCGGGTAGATGCCGCACCAGGTTGGTCTTTATCACCCCGGGATGCAGGCTGTTAGCCGTTGCATCGGTTTGCTCTATTTGTCTGGCCAACTCTCTTGCGCAAAGTGCATTCGCCAGCTTCGACACGCCATAAGCCACCCAGGGATCGTAGTGCTGGCTACCGTCGAGGTTATCAAACTCGATTCCGTTCTCGGCGCGTTCGTGTAACCCGGAGCTGAGGATCACAAAACGCCCTTGCGGTGCTGCCAGCACCTGCTCTCGCAGTTGGTTTATGAGGATAAAGTGGCCGAGGTGATTCACAGCAAATTGCTTCTCGACGCCGTTCACCAGTTCCAGCTCCGGCAGCGCCATGATGCCGGCATTGGTAATCAGCGAGTCCAGACTAAAGTTCATTGCCTTAATACGCTCAGCACAGCTGACAACTGAATCCCAGTCTGCAAGATCGAGAAACACGGGCGTGGTTTTACCGTCGACGCTCGCACAAGCGGCTTCAGCCTTATCTTGCGTGCGCGCGATACCGATTACATGAGCGCCGCGCAGGGCTAAGACCCGCATAGTCTCAAGGCCCAGACCCGAATTGCAGCCGGTAATAGCGATGGTTTGACCTGTCAGGTCCAGCCCTTCGGTGACCCCTTCCGCAGTAGAACGACCCCCGTAAGGGCTACGAACCGGATCACGGGTCAGGACCTGCGCCAACAGGGAAGACGGCAAAGCGCTGAGAATGCTTAGCGCCACTACCTGTTTGAGAAACTGACGACGTTGCAAAGTATCTTGAGTCACAGCATTACCTCCTGCAAAAATCCCTTGGTGTGCAAAGGCCTAACAGAGTGCTGTAAGTCAGCGCCGGTGTCTTGAATAATCGCGCCATCTTATCGATGCCACGGCAACTAACTTTGCGCGGCAATTCCCGCGTAATCTGAAGGCGGCATATTGAAGCGGAGCTTAAAATCACGGCTGAAATGGGCCTGGTCGGCAAACCCGCAGGCAAAACCAGCTTCTGCCAATGTCATATCTCCCGCAGACAGCAGCTCGGCGGAGTGCTCGACTCTTACGGTTCTAAGCACGCCCTGAAAGGATGCGCCTTCTCTCTTCAGTATCCGTTGCAGTGTCCGAGTCGAAAGACCCAGAGCACGCGCTGCCGTGGCAAGTCGCCAGTTTCTGCCGAGATCTTCGCGCATCAATCGAGAGAGCTGATCGGATATCGCATCAGACTCGGTTACCGGCAAGGCCTGACGCTCGGGAGGCAGATGGGATTGCCAATTGAAGTGCCATATAGACGTATCGTTCGGCGCGCTCACTCCCTCGATCATACGATCCTGGTGGATAAACTTCGTCATTGACGCACCCAACGCTAAACTGAGCAGCCGACAGCCTGTCTGCTGAAGTAGCACTGCAATCAAACCGGCTATCAGCAGATCTTCTCCAGCGGACGGCGCTTGCGAGCTAATCGAATAATGTTCAATCGAGAAGCTTTGAGGAGACGCCTCGAGGATTCTCGTGCGGTGTTTGCCATGATAATAGCGCTCCAGCCGCTGCCACCGATCCATCAGGTCTGTCGGTTCACGCGCACCGAGTAGCACCTGCAAGGTATGATCGAAGAGCCCAGCCCGAATACCCTGGCCGATAGCCACTATCGCCGGCGCACCTACCTGCTCCAGCGCCGCACTCAGCAAATCTGCCTTGCGAGCGCTCTCGATCTTCCCCTCGAACTGAGATGAGGGGCTTGCGACGACGCCCGCATCACGCAGTTGCGATGCGACAAGGTTGAAAAGGGCTCGACTGGCAAAATCGTCCATTCATTTAGCCTAGCGCAATATGGTGCGCCAATGCTCTAGAAAGGCACCTCGGTACCGATACCGCTATCGATTGCCTTGTTCAGCACATGGCGCGCAGCAAAGAGATCCTGGGCGGTGATACCCAGGGACTTGTAGACGGTGATTTGCTCGTCATTGTCTCGACCAGCCAGCTGGCCCTGGCACAACTGACCTAATTCACCGCGGATCGCACTTTGGTCGATCACGCCCTCCTCTAGCGGAATCATGAAATCGCCACCCTCGTTGCGACAGGACTCCATCAGGTCGGTGTAGAGAGCCGACCTGGCGATGAGGTCGCTGTCGGATTCGCGTGTACGCAGGCTGTGCGCACCCACCAGATTCACGTGCGCACCGGGCTGCACCCACGCACCCTTCAAAATGGGTTCGAGTGAACCGGTCACAGTACACACAAGGTCGCAGGCAGCGGCTTCTCCGGGCTGTTCCGTCGCTCGCACGCGCAACCCCCTGCGCTCCGCCTGTTCAGCAGCGAAGGCCGCGGTGCGTTTAGCATCTCTGCCCCAGATGACAATGTCCGTAACGGGGCGCACCGCACACATAGCATCGATATGAGTAATCGCTTGCACGCCGATACCGAAGATGCCGCAACTGCTGGCAGCTTCGCGCGCCAATAAGCGTGTCGCAAGCCCTGAGGCAGCCGCGGTGCGAATGGCAGTCACCTCTGCTCCTTCGATGATCGCAACAGGCGCGCCTGTGGCATGATCAAACAGCGTCACGAATCCCTGAATGGCCGGGCGCCCAGCTGCCGGGTTGTCGGGGTGCAAACTGATGACCTTGGCACCATAGTTGCCCAGCTCGGCCGAGGAGCCGGGCATCATGCCAAACAGGCCAGAGTCATCAATCAGCGGAGAGAATTGCCGGGGTGGAATCGCGATAGTACCGGACGAGGCCGCTATCATCGCCGGCTCCATGACGTCGATGCACTCCGCCATAGGAAGCAACTGACGCACTTCCTCTGCGTTGATTATCCGTATCGGCATGCTGAGCTACCCTCTTGCGCGAGCGAACTTTCTAGACAGCCGAAAGGTTACCACCCACGTCAATATAGCGTCACACACCTTTAGCGAGAGATACTACGCAGCGCTAAAAATTTTCTGGTTCAGCTCTGGCCCGGTGTTGCCGGCCACATTGGCAATCAACTCCCAACGCTCCTTGGCGATGTAAGGCATGATCGCCGCATCGAATGCTGGCCGCGCCATCATGCGTTCCATCCATTCGCCCAGGGCGGCGTAGTTATCAAATACGGCATCCGCCTGCAGGTACTTCATGATGAACATGTAGACCGCCAAGGAACAATCAGCGATGGTGATCGCATCTCCCGCTAACCATTCCGTGCTGCCAAGTTGCTGCTCGATCTTTTCGAAGGTCTGGCGCCAGACGGCCAGTGCTGGCGGCACATCAGGCGCCTCCAGCCCATGCTCAATCAGTCTTTCCTGCCTGGCGCGGCGCACGGGGTCAGGCACTTTGGCAAGCAGCGCGTTGCGCTCCTCCTCAGTTTTGGCCAACCACGGGAAACGCGCGAGGCCCCCGAATATGACAGGCATACTATTTGGATGCAGTTGTTCGTCCACCCACTTGGTCCACAGGCGCACGCGCGCCTTGCCCATAGGGTCGCTCGGCATAAGCGGATTCTGCTCAAACACCTCTTCGAGGTATTCGTTGATCACTGTCGATTCGGTGACGATGTTATCGCCATGCACCAGGGAGGGCACAACGCCCTTCGGGTTGATCGCCAAATACTCGGGCTGCAGATTCTCCCTGGCTATAAGGTCGATCTTCTTGCTTTCGAATTCTATCTGGCGCTCCTCGAGTACCAGTCGCACCTTGTGGGCGCAGGGAGACAGATCTGCATGATAAAGCGCTACTTCAGCCATCAGGGCACACCCCCGGTCCACTTCTTCACGGTGGCCAACGCTTTTAGCGGAAGCTGGTCCCGCGCAGACATTTTGTGTCCCCAGATGCTGAGACAGTCATAGGTGGGTATCTCGCGCTCGGTGTCATTCACATCGACACTCCTGCCCTCGGCGCCCAGCTCCATTTCAAAGCCCGAAGGCGTTTTGACGTAAAAGGAGAAGGTGTGGCAATTCGGATGCACGCCGATCTCGTTGGCTACCCGAATTTTATGATTCCGAATGCGATCGAAGGAAGCACCCACCTGATGGCGATCTTTCACCTGCAACATAAAGTGGTGCAAGCGGCGCGGCAGGCCCGACATGCGCCCCGCTGCCAGGGAATGATGGCGCGGATTAGCGTGGAAGAAGCCCAGGTGCAACTTCACGCCGTTGACAATTTCCCAGTCAATATAGTCGCTGAGCCCCATACCCAATTGCTGACGGTAGAAATCCTCGAGTGCATCATAAGCGCCGGTGACGAGAGTTATATGGCCAAACCCCATTTCACCCGTCACGAAATCCAGGCCGTGTTTGGATGCAATAAAACCGTTGCTTGACGATGAACTCGAGAAAACTTCCAGCTCGACGCCACTCGGATCAGTAACCGTGAAAAGACGGTCTGTACCGCGAGTGTTAGCAAACGCCTCATCGGCCCACTGGGGACTGGCACCGGCCTGTTCCAGACTGGAATAAAGCCCCTCAAGATCGTCGCATTCCCAGCCGGCCGCAACAATGTCGTTGGCCTTGCCCTGGCGCAAAATGATGCGGCAGCCAGACTCGTCGATGACTATCTCGCTATCGCCCACTCCGCTGTTCTGGAGTGGCAAACCCCAGGCGTTATCGGCAAATACCTGCCATTTGGCCAGGTCCTTCACCTCGAACACCGGGTATACCAACCGCGTAATCTTGCTCATGCTGATTCCTGCCTGCACTGATAAAGGCTAAACCATATGGGCATTGGTTAAATGACAACAACGAAAGCTGCCAATACCAATGATGAATACCGGCAATAGATAGCGCTAGGCGTTTTACAAGCTGTCCAGGGCCATCGCAACGCGCTCCCGAAACCAGAGGTGTTCCGGGTCTTTGTCCTGGGCGCTGTTCCACATGAGGCCGACCTCAAATTCCGGCGTCTCATAGGGCAACGCCAGCGGCTTCACCCCGGCATCCTTACCGAACACATCGACCAATTTCCTCGGCATCAATGCAATCACATCGGAATAACGCAGGGCGTAGAGCAGCGCTGTATGGTTAATGAACTCCGCGATGGTTTTAACCTGAAGGTCGCGCTCCTCCATGAATAGCTGTGTCGTCGATTTCCAGCCCTGCGCATTGCCGAATAGCGTCGGGTTAAATTCAACGTGGGTGGCTTCCACCAGTTCCTGTTCGGAAATACTATCGCCGTACTTGTCGGAGTCTTCCGAGACAGCAGCCACCAGGTGATCGGTGTAAAGCACCTGGGTGCTGATCTGCTCATCACCCTGAAACGCGGCCTGAAAAGGCGCAATAATGAGATCAGTATGCCCGGAACGCACTCGATCACGCGTATCTGCACCCAACGGCGCGAAGACGACACGTGCATTGGGGGCCAGTGGATGCACTTCGGCCAGTATCAACCCAGAAATCGCCTGTAATAGAAAATCGGTAGTCGCGAGACTAAAGCTTCGCGAAAGATTAGCCGGCTCGAAGTGGACTTCCTCTACCAGGTTCTCAATACGCTGAATGATGTCTTCGACCGGCTCCAGCAGATCTTCGGCACGCTTGGTTGGTGCCATCGCGCGTCCGGAGCGCACAAACAGATCATCTTGAAAGGCCCAGCGCAAACGACCGAGCGCGGCACTGACAGCCGACTGAGTGAGATTGAGCTTCTCAGCGACCTTGGTTGTATTTGGCTCTTTCAGCAGCTCCCGCAACACATACAGGAGATTGAGGTCCACCCGTCGCATACCACCACCTCGTTATCGTTATTGGTGGCATGATAACCAGCACTCTGGCGAGTGTCATTATCGCGGCAACAGCATCTCTTGTCGGAACGGTTGGCCATACTTCACCACCGTATCGATAGCCTGCAAATTGGCGATATTGTCCAAGGGGTTCGCAGACAGGAGCAAGAAGTCTGCGTATTTGCCCGGTTCGATACTGCCGTAGCGTGCCTCCTTCCCAGCCACCCGCGCGGCGGTGAGTGTGGCCGCGACGATTAGATCAGCATTGGTCATACCCGCTGCGCGCATCTCGGCCAGTTCCAGGTGCATGGAGGCGCCGTGTAGCAGCCCCATCAGCCCGGCATCGGTAGCCGCGGCCAGCGGCACGCCCGCTTTATAGAGTCGCGCTACGTTCTCAATCGCTACAAGTCTGCCAGATTCCCCATACTTGAGCGCCTCTTCACTGCGCTCCGGCATCGGTACATTCCAGCTCTCGATCACGTCGGGTATTCCACAGGTTTTTTCGATCGGCAGTAACTCAATGTTTTCTGAGAACAGTTCACCAAAGGTGCGCTTGCGCAGCGCCAGGGTAGGTACGACGATAACGCCGGATGACTTTGCCAATGCGAGAAACTCATCATCGAGAGCTGCGTCCATCGGAATGTGCTGCAGGCTATCGACACCCAGTTCAATGAGTTGTCGGGCCGTTTCCAGCTGGTGTACATGACTGGTGAACTTAAGCCCCTGTGCTTTCGCTTCAGCGATCATCGCCTCATGTACTGAGGGCCAACTCATCATCATAAGGCCCATAAGCGCGTTACCACGATCATCGACCGCCGTCTTTATCGCGTCTGCTCCCCAAGCAGCACCCTGTTGGACAAAGGCCCTGCCCTCCTCTGCGCTGGTAATGGGCTTGATCACCAGATCGCCGTGCCAGCGCGGAAAGATGGGGCCGGCGATAAACCGGGGGACGTTTGCCACGACCCCGTGACTCACAAACACCGAGGGTGCATCAACCATCTGTCGCGACAGCTCACGCCCCTGGTATTCAATACGAGGACCACCAGCAGACAGCACGCTGGTTACGCCAGCGCAGAGCATGCTGCGCAAGGTATCGGGCAGATGTGCCTCGATCCAGGCGATCTCATCTTCGTAAGCCACCAGATGCTGAAGGTCCAACATGGCCGGCCGCGTGTAGCTGCGCCCGGAGGTCATGAAATGAATATGAGAGTCAAATAAGCCTGGAACGATCCACTTACCGCGAACATCCTCAATCTGCGCCTGCGGGGGCACCTCGACAGCGCTGCCAACAGCAATAATCTCGCGGCCACGCACAAGAACCGTCGCATCTTGGACAGCCTCAGCACCGGTACCGTCAATCAGCGTGGCGCCGACATAGGCACGCAGCTGATCGCTGTCAGGCGCTTGAGCTCGCCTTGCAGTCTCGCTGGGTTGCCAAGCGTTGTAGTTCTGCGCCAGCGATTCCGTGACATCCACACCACAACCGCTCAGACCCACTAACAGGACTAGCGCTAAATGCCAGCGGAACAAAGTCACGCCTGGTGCTTCTGCATAAACATCGTGGTAATGGTATTAAATTCTTCTGCGCGCTCCCATTGCACCCAGTGGCCCGTATTCGCGAATAAGTAACTATCGCAGTTGGGCATGAGTCGCTGTAGCGCCGCCGCTCCACTGGGGCGGTTTACTTTGTCATCGGCACCCCACAGCGCTAGACACGGCACCTGACACTCCTTAAGCCTTGAATCGCGCGTGAAATCCGAGCGGAACATGCCTTTGGGCGTCATACCCAAGGGTGGCTTGGCCACGACCTCAGGATCGATACTGCCGGCATAGCGCAGGTCAATCACCTCCTCAGGCACCTGACTGGCATCGTAGACCAGATACTCACAGATGAATTCCCGTAACTTCTCGCGGCTCGGTCCCGATCCTTTGTAGTAGTTCAGCAGACACTTGAGTCCTTTTGTCGGCAGCTCTCGGGTGAGATTAACGCCGCCCGGGCCCATCAGCATCAAACTGGCCGCGCAACTGGGGCGATCCAGCGCCATCCGCAGTACAGTAGCACCACCTAGAGAGTTCCCGATAAGGTGAGCCTTCTCGATACCCATCGCATCGAAGAGCCCCAGCATGACGGAAGCCAGGTCACCAAAGGGGTCGTTTCGATCAACCCCCTTACTCGACTGGCCGTAGCCCTGCATGTCGGGCACGATCACGCGAAAGTGCTGCGCCAGCGCCTCGACGTTCTTTGCATAGTTGGACATACCGGTGGCACCGGGTCCACCGCCATGCAACATCAGCACAGGGTGTCCTTCACCCAGCTCACTCACGAATATGCGCCGCTCACCGAACTCGACAAACTGCGTCCTTACATCGTCGAGTGTCATGCGGCTTCTCGTTTGTTTTCCGATGCTCGGCCGATGAAAGTTGCCAGTAAGCCATCGACATCGACAGGCACAGCATCGCCACGCCAAGCCACGTGCTGATCGGGGCGCACCAGGACCAGTTTGGTTTTATTCCAAGCGGCGCCCTTAGGTGCGTCACAGCTCAGAATATCCACCGGAAAGCCCAGCCGCTCTGCGGCGGCTTCCAGCGCGCTCACATCCACAGAATCGTCAAATTTCAGCAAGGTGTAGTTCAGCCCTAATGCATCGTAGAGCGAGGTTTTGCCATCAATCCAGTAATGCGGCATCCGGCAGCCAGGCACAGTAGACGAGGTGTACTCACCCATTTCATATTGCGGAGCCGACTCACCGTCATAGGCAACAATGGGCGAGTTATCGTAGTAGTACCCAAAGTTGAGTCCCGAACAGGCGAACTGCGGTGCATTCATGTCATACAGTGTTTTGCCCAGCTGCTTGCGAACAAAACGCGCTATGAAATTCCGTTTTTCGAGAATCTTGGGAATAGGCCGATTTTGCGCACGATCCAGGTATTCCTGTGCCTTGCCCATCGCAAAATGGCTAACCTGCTCGGTGATAGGGTGACGTTCTCGCTCATGCGCCGACAGAATGGATTCGTCTGCGTGACCGTTCAATACCGCTGCCATCATCCAGCTCAGGTTCGTACAATCTGCGATACCTGCATTCATGCCATAGCCCGCAAACGGCACCCAAATGTGGGCCGCGTCGCCGCAAACAAATACGTTATTGTCCCTGAATCGTTCGGCCACCATGCGCCGCGCGGTCCAATCCTGATGATGGATCTCTTCCCAGCTAAAGTCCTTATCCACGCCCAGCACATCGCGCAGTGACTGCTCATGATCGAGCGATTCGTAGGGCTTATCGAGGTCGACCATGCGATGAATCAGCCATAACTCATCGCCGTCGATGGCCACCACCGTACCCCGCACCCGCTGATTGAGAGTCCATGTCATCCAAGCGGGCCGTGCCGGGAATAGATCCTTGATCGCTCGACAACGCACCAGCGTAGAGCGCATCTTTCCGATCTCGGTATCACCCTGTAATCGCACGCCCATTTGTTTGCGAATGGCGCTGGAGGCGCCGTCACAACCGATCAGGTAACGCCCTTTCAGCACAATTGACTCACCGGATCGTCTTTCGCAATGCACGGTTACGCCACCGCTCGAATCTTCGTAACGGATAAAGGCCGTTTCCGGCATCAGCGTAATGCGCTCGAAGCTTTTTGCGTGCTGGTAAAGAATGGGGTTTAAGTAAAACTGACTCACACGCACCACCGGCTCAGGCGTTTCCCAATTGCTATCGAGATAGCCAGGCGCACTATGTCCATCAGTGCCAAAACGCTCGTTCCGACTCGGTAGCTCGATACGAGTAATTTCTTCGCCATTGATGGTCGTGCAATAAAGCACATCAGTGGGGAAATCGTCTAGCAGACCTGCTGCGCGCACCTCATTGGAAATACCCAAAGAACGGAATATTTCAAGGGTGCGTGCAGCAACCGTATTGCATTTGGCATCCGCCGGCTCATCTTCAGCGCGGCTCTCCACGACAGTAACGTTGATACCGCGCTTGGCGAGATCCATTGCTGCGGTGAGTCCAACCGGTCCCGCACCGATAATAATGACTTGCTGCTCTTCCATAATACCCTCGGGGGATAAGTTTGATTTATGGCGGAGATACTACCGGCAGCTACTGAGGCGCTAACAACGAAAAAGCCCCCTGAATACAACAAGCAGAATTGATAGCAGCTTGCTAAACCAGTGCTTCTACTAATGGCGCTGGCGGATAAACTATTTAGACCCGACGGCATTGTGTGCACCCAAAGCATCGCGACTACACTGGTAAACAGCGTAAACTGCGCGCGAATTTCACGGAGACACACTCATGGGTACTTACGCACTCACTGGTTCGGCCTCAGGCATTGGCGCCGCACTCTGTAAATCCCTGCAAGAGCAGGGGCACACCGTTGTTACCGTTGACATGCGCGATGCCGATGTTATCGCCGACCTTTCCGCGCCCGAAGGCCGCCAAGCGGCAGTCGCCGGGGTCGTTGATGCAGCGCCCGACGGCCTGGACGGACTGGTTCCTCTGGCCGGCATCGCTGGCGGAGGCCCGCCCGGCACCCTGATCACCTCAGTAAATTTCTTCGGCACCATCGAATTTCTGGAGGGTCTGCGCGATCTGTTAGCCAAAAAGAATGGCAGCGTTGTACTGCTGTGCTCCAACTCGGCGCCCATGCAGTCACCTAATGACGATCTGCTCAACGCTCTTCTGGCCCGCGATGAGACAGAGGCTTTGCGGATCTCTGAAGAAGACGACAACGGCATGCACTACATGGTAGGCAAGCGTGCGCTCAATATCTGGATGCGCCAAAACTGCATGGAGTACGCGAGAGCAGGCGTTCGCATGAACGCTGTTGCACCTGGCCCCATCGAAACGCCCATGACCGCGCCGCTGTTTGAGGACCCCGATATGGCAGCCGTCATGCAAGGCCTGATCGATGCAACACCACTGGGCCGCATGGGCCAACCGGAGGAAATCGTGAGCTGCATCGAGTTCCTGCTGTCACCAGCCGCCAGCAACGTGTGTGGATCAAACCTGTTTATCGACGGCGGATACGACGCGCATACTCGCCAGGAACATATCTAATCCAATTTCGCAAAAATGAGTGAGCATCTGAACCGGGCGTTTTCTCCAGCCACGCTGGGCAAACTGCCGCTAAAGAACCGCATTCTCAAGGCAGCCACCTACGAGGGTAAAACACCTGAAGGTGCCCCTGGCGATCTGCTACTGGACTTTCACAAGGGGATTGTCGCCGGCGGCACCGCAATGACAACCATCGGTTATTGCGCGACCGAAGCAGATGGCCGCATCAACGACCAGATGCTGTGGGTCGGCGAGTGTCATCGCCCGCAGCTGCAGCGTCTCTGCGAGGAGCTGAAGACAGTCGATGCCGATGTAAAGATTTCTGGCCAGATGGCCCACTGTGGCAACTTTTCGAAGAACCGAAAGCTGCAGCGCCTGAAGCGACCCCTGGGACCCTCACGCCAGTTCAACATGCTGGGTGCTCCTTCTGGACTGCCCTTTGCCGGTGCGATGACGATTGACGACATCGACTACCTGGTGCAGACCTATCATGACGCTGCGAAACTGATGAAAGACGTCGGCTTCGATGCCGTGGAGATTCACTTCAGTCACGGTTACGGTTTGTCACAGTTCATCAGCCCCAAGACCAACCGACGCAGCGATGAGTATGGCGGCAGCCTGCAAAACCGCATGCGCCTGCCACTGCTAGTCCTCGAAGCGGTGCGCAAGGCAGTCGGTGATGATTTTCCCATCATGGGGAAGATGGGGATGACCGACGGGATCAAAGATGGCCTGCAGTTCGAAGAAGCTTTGCAGGTGGCCGCGATGCTCGATGAAGCAGGCATCGATGCACTTATCTGCTCCGGTGGCACCAGCAGCTTCAATCCCATGGTGTATTTTCGTGGCCAGACCCTGGATAAAGGCCTGATTGAGGTCGAGAAGAACCCGATTACCAAGCTGGGCCTGAAAATAATCGGCTCAAAGATGTTTCGCTATTACCCCTACGAGGAAAACTACTTCCTCGAGGATGCAAAGAAGATTCGCGACAAGGTCCAGTGCCAGATGATCTACATTGGAGGCTGTACCGAACTCGATAGCCTGGAGACGGTAATGCGAGAAGGCTTCGACTTCGTGCAGCTGGGACGCCCACTCATCAAAGATCCCAACTTCGTGAACAACGCAACGGCCAATCCCAACTACAAAAATGGCTGCAGCCACTGCAACAAATGCGCCGCGCTGATTGAAGCGCCGGGCGGCATCTATTGTACTGAGAACACGTTGCAGTTACCGCGCTGATCCCCGGCGCTTCCTAGCCAACCGCATTCATTTCCCCTGCGCCTCAGAATCCGTACACTAGTGCGCTTCACGATCTTGAGGAGACAACCATGGCCGACATGGAAATGAGCGAAGAGCAGGCAAAGATGGTATCTGAGGCACAAGAGGCCTTTGCCAGCTTCAAAGGCACCAACCCCGAACTGGACCAGGCAGGGCTCGACCTGCTCTTTAATAACGGTCGCAGTATGAATGGCTGGCAGGACCGCGCAGTTAGCGATGACTTGCTGAAACGCGTCTACGACATCACCAAGATGGGCGCCACCAGCATGAACGGCAGCCCAGCCCGCTTTGTGTTCGTGCGCAGTCAAGAGGGGAAAGAAAAAATCGCCCCCACGCTGATGCCCTCCAACGTCGATAAAGTTATGACCGCACCAGTGGTTGCCATCATCGGCCACGACGAACGCTTCTTTGATCGGATGGATTTGCTGTTTGCTCATGCCGCCGATGAAGGCAAGGAGTTGTTTGAGGGGCTCCCAGAGCTGGCCCAGATTACCGCTTTCAGAAACGGCACCCTGCAGGGCGCCTACTTGATGATCGCAGCCCGTGCCTGCGGCCTCGACTGTGGACCCATGTCTGGCTTTGATAACGCGGCCATCGATGAAGCCTTCTTCGCCGGCACCACGATCAAAAGCAACTTTCTCTGCGGCCTCGGTTACGGTGATGCTGAAAAAATCTTCCAGCGCCTGCCACGCCTGCCCTTCGACGAGGCCTGCCAGATCGCATAAATACTCGGTATTTCCGAATTAGAACCACGTTAATTTCGGTTTTTATTTATAAATACCTGGTCGCAAGATAGAGCCTCGTTGTAACAGGAGGCACTATCATGCCGCATGAGCAAGTTAATCGGCTGCTCGACCAGATGCAGCCCAACAATACTTCTAGTCTGGGTGGCCTGGGATCGGGCCTTCTGGGTGGGGTCGCCGGTGGCGCTCTCACCAGCCTGCTGCTGAACAAGAAAAGCCGCAAAATGCTGGGTGGCGCCGTTAAGGTCGGTGGCATCGCCGCCCTGGGTGGACTGGCATGGAAGGCTTATAGTCAGCACCAACAGAACAAGCAACCCGAAATATCTAATGCCGCGACACAGGGCATATCCTCTATCGGAAACAGGCCCGCCCCCAGCCAAACCCTTACCGAGGACGCCTTTGCCATCAGTGACGATACCGCCGCCGGTCAGGCTAAAGCCTGGCTCATGATTCAGGCAATGATTGCTGCCGCCAATGCGGATAGACACATTGACGATCAGGAGCGACAGCGCATCTACCTGCAAGTCACCGAGCTAGACATCAGCCGCGAGGCCCGCGGGGCCGTGCTCGATGAATTCCAGAGTCCGGCAGATGTGAAGGACATTGCGCTACAGGTCACTGACCCCGAGACAGCGGCTGAAGTGTACCTCGCCTCGGCGCTGGCAATAGACAGCTCCTGCAACCAGGGTCGCACTTACCTCAACGCGCTGGGATTCATGCTGGACCTGCCCGCCGACCTGGCGACTCGCCTGGAAGAACAAGCGCAGACAGCCGGATAAGCTTACTCGAAGCGATCCAACACGGCGCCGTAGCTGGCGCTGGCAGTCGCGTTACTGAATTTAGCCAGTACGCCGCGCGTATAGCGCGGGGCTGGCTGCTTCCAATTTGAGCGACGTCGTTCAATCTCATCGGCGTCCACGTGCAGCTCGAGCAGCTGTGCGTGGGCATCAATAGTGATGCTATCGCCCTCTTCTACCAGCGCGATAGTTCCGCCTACATACGCCTCCGGGGCAACGTGGCCGACAACCATGCCCCAGGTACCACCAGAAAAACGCCCGTCAGTAATCAGGCCGACAGTTTCTCCCAGGCCCTGCCCGACCAATGCGCTGGTCGGCGCCAGCATTTCCGGCATGCCCGGGCCACCTTTCGGGCCGAGGTAACGCAACACCACCACGTCGCCATGATTGATACTGCCCGCCAAAATGGCATCCAGCGCGGATTGCTCGTCATCAAACAACCTTGCGGGGCCGGTAATGGTCGGGTTTTTGAGACCGGTGATCTTGGCAATTGCGCCCTCCTCGGCCAAATTGCCCCGCAACACCGCGAGGTGCCCCTCGTCGTAGAGCGGTGCCTCAATCGGGCGAATAACATCCTGACCTTCAGGCGCGCCGGGCTCGACGTCGGCCAGACTTTCAGCCACCGTTTTGCCGGTAATCGTCATGCAGTCGCCGTGCAACAAGCCTGCATCCAGCAGGATTTTCATCACCCTGGGAATGCCACCCGCGCGGTGCAGATCGATCGCCATGTACTCGCCACTGGGTTTTAAATCACAGATCACCGGCACCTTGCGGCGTACACGCTCGAAATCATCAATCGTCCACTCGACTTCCGCAGCATGCGCAATCGCGAGAAAATGCAGTACGGCGTTGGTGGAACCACCGGTGGCCATCACTACTGCCACCGCGTTCTCGATAGCTTCGCGGGTCACGATATCGCGCGGCTTAAGATCGTTCTTCACTGCTTCAACCAGCACCTTTGCACTTTCCTCAGCGCTGGCACGCTTCTCGTCCTCAACGTTGGCCATCGTTGAGGAATACGGCAGGCTGAGGCCAATCGCTTCGAATGCAGAACTCATGGTATTGGCGGTATACATACCACCGCAGGAACCCGTACCGGGAATCGCATTTCTCTCTACAGCCAGCAGATCATCATCGGAGATGCGGCCGGCGCTGTGCTCGCCCACCGCTTCGAAGACGCTGACAATATTGAGGTCGCGACCGTCGAGACGGCCCGGCAGAATCGTGCCGCCATAGACAAAAATCGCGGGCACATTGGCACGCAGCATCCCCATCAGGCCGCCCGGCATGTTCTTGTCACAACCACCGGTGACCAGCACGCCGTCCATCCACTGGCCACCGACACAGGTTTCAATACAGTCGGCGATTACCTCTCGCGAGACGAGACTGTATTTCATCCCCTCGGTACCCATGGCCATGCCATCGCTGATCGTCGGCGTACCGAATACCTGAGAGTTGGCACCGGCTGCCTTGATCGCATCAACTGCTGCATCCACCAGGGGCTGCATGCCAGAGTTACACGGCGTAATCGTGGAGTAGGAATTGGCCACGCCAATCATTGGCTTGTCGAAGTCGGCCGCCTCGTAACCCATGCCATAGAACATGGAACGGTTGGGAGCGCGCTGCACCCCCTGGGTGATGTTTTTTGATCGCCGGTTACTGCTCATGTGCTCCTCGCTGTCTGTAAACCGCAGAGGAGCAGTTTACTATGAGGCCAGCGCAGGCTGCACCCGGAACCGGTCGCGGTTATGGGGGGTGCCGAAGTCGATCTCCTGGCCCAGCGGCACCACACCGGTGGGGTTAATGGTGCGATGACTGCCATAGTAGTGCTGCTTGATGTAGGGCAGGTCAACCGTAGCCGCCACACCCGGCTGCTGGAACAGATCACGCACATAACCGGGAATATGCTCGTAGTCTTCAATGCGCTGACGGTTGGTCTTGAAGTGACCGAAGTACACGGCATCAAAGCGTAACAGCGTCGTAAACAGTCGCCAGTCGGCCTCGGTGATCTGATCACCGGTGAGGTAGCGTTGCTTCGCGAGCCGCGCATCGAGCTGGTCCAGCGCCTCAAATAACTCATGGTAGGCGGTCTCGTAGGCGTCCTGCGAAGTGGCAAAGCCTGCGCGGTAAACACCATTGTTGATCGTGGGATAAATCCAGTCGTTAAGGCTATCGATCTCGGCACGCAGCGGCTCGGGATAAAAGTCGAGCTCGTTGCCCGTAATGTGATTAAAGGCACTATTAAACATGCGGATGATCTCAGCGGACTCATTGCTCACGATACACTCGCGCTTCTTGTCCCACAGCACCGGTACGGTGACGCGGCTGGTAAGCTGCGGCTCATCCCGGGTATAGACCTCGTGCAGGTACTGATAGCCAAACTGGTGGTCAGGATACTGCTCCGAAAACTCCCAGCCATTTTCCAGCATCATGGGTTCTACTACCGACACCGATATCAGGCCTTCCAGACCCTTCAGCGTGCGGAAGATCAGCGTGCGATGCGCCCAGGGACAGGCGAGAGAAACGTACAAATGATAGCGACCAGCCTCGGCCTCGAAGCCGCCCTCGCCGCTCGGTCCGGCTGAACCATCCGCGGTGACCCAGTTGCGGAACATACTGTCCTGGCGCTTGAACGCGCCGCCACTACTTTTGGTGTCGTACCACTGGTCTACCCACTTTCCATCTACCAACAAACCCATTGGGTTTTCCTCCTACGCAGCACACGTATCTGATTGAAGTGAAAACCATTGTTAAGCACACCGATTCGAAAGAAAATCGGTAAATATTGGAGAAATCATTCGATTTTATAGAATTTTGACTCGAGACAGATGAGTCAACTCGCCAGTGTTTTCTGAAATCGGTAAATAGGCGAACCCTTCTGCTGCATCACCGGCTCGATGTCTTCAAACAATCTCCGGTAGTGATAGAAAGGCACCCGTGGATACAGGTGGTGGATGGAGTGGTAGTTTTGGAACAGATACAGCCAGGTGAATACCGTGCCCAACTTGCCCGGCAGAATAAATGTCGAAGTATCGACCCAGCGTCCTTGTGCGGTATGCGGGTGATGCACCAGATAGGCAAAAAGGTACATGGTGACCAGTAATCCGCCCATGCCGCCAACGACAAACAAAGCGAAGGACTCAAGCCAGAAACCTGCGGCTAGCAGCCATAGGCGAGGTGCCAGTCCCACGACGAGTTCAATACAGAAGATCACATCCTGCTTGCGTGGCCCCTTGCCCCAACGATGCTCAATGTAGTACCTGAACTGCCCCACCCATATGCGAAACATCGCAACCAGTGGGTAAGCAGGATTGCGCCACAGATTGGCAACAGCGAAATCCGGATCCGTGTCGGCATTGTTGGTATTGCGGTGATGAGCCAAGTGTTCATGCCGATGGGCCGTCAGGGGGATCATAAAAATGAACGCGCCCAGATAACCCATCGCTTCATTCACCCAGCGCAAGTCCTGACGGCTGCCGCTGATGGAACCGTGCGCCGCATCATGCACCACCGTGTACATGACGTAGGTCAGCAAGGCGATTAGCAGCACCCCCCAACCCAGGCCGAGCACGCCGGCCAGGACAAGATAAACCACTGTGATGTAGGCCGCTGCATCCAGCAGGCCGATTACCACGGTGGGCCAGGCGAAATCTCCCATGTAGCGAGTTGCCGCTTGTTGAGCCTGGATATCAAGCGAATCGGCGCTAATCATCGTGATTACCTTTTACGCGGATGCGCGCGGATGAACGCGCACCGGCAGATCGGTGTACCCGCGCACAAAGTTGGATGAAACACGTTCCGTCTCCCCGACCACCTCAACAAACTCGAAGCGCTCCATGATCTCTTCCCACAGAATGCGTAACTGCATCTCAGCCAGGCGATTACCCATACAGCGATGCACACCGAAACCGAAAGAGATATGGTGGCGCGGATTGTCGCGATCAATGATGAACTGGTCAGCATTGTCGATAGCGGTCTCATCACGGTTGCCACTGACATACCACATGACCACTTTGTCGCCCTTCTTAATCTGCTTACCCTGGAACTCCACGTCCCTGGAAGCCGTGCGGCGCATATGCATGAGTGGCGTCTGCCAGCGAATGATCTCCGACACCATGGACGGGATCAGTGACGGGTCTGCGCGCAGCTTGTCGTACTCAGCGGGATTCTGGTTGAGCGCCAATACGCCGCCAGTGGCAGAGTTACGCGTGGTGTCGTTACCACCTACGATCAACAGGGCGAGATTGCCAAGGTACTCCATAGGGTCGTCGACCATGTTGGCCGTGCTGGGATCGCGCTGCAGCAAACGGATGAGATCCATACTCTCAACACCGTCATCTTTGCGCTCGTGCCAGATCCGCGTGAACGTATCCAGGCAGTCGTGCAAACCGGCCAGACGCTCATCCGGGTCTACATCACCACCGGCAATTTCCGTGCTACCCGCGGCGAGGTCTGACCAGTAGGTGAGTTTGGCCCGGTCTTCAAACGGAAAATCGAACAGCGTTGCCAGCATCTGGGTGGTCAGATTAATGGATACCTCATCCACCCAGTTAAACGTTTCCCCTACTGGCAAGTTATCGAGTATCTCAATCACCCGCGAGCGAATAAGACCTTCCATCTCGGCCAGGTTCTTCGGGGCGACCACCGCCTGTACGGCGCGGCGCTGCTCGTCGTGCTTGGGCGGGTCCATGGAAATGAACTGGGTTACCGGCAACTCTTCCGTAAGGTCGCCGATCACGATCGTCGGTTCGGAGGAAAAGTCCTGGAAATTGCTATCCACCGCGACAATGTCGTCGAAACGGGTAATCGACCAGAAGGGACCAAACGGGCTCTCGGCCTGGTAGTGAACCGGGTCTTCCTCACGCAGGCGGGCAAAGAACGGACGCCAGGCATCCTGCGCATAAAGAGTGGGGTCACTGACATTGATATCGGCAAGTTCCATCTGCCAGGGGTCTTGAATCTGCGCTTGCTGGTTCATGCTGTACTCCTTACATCTGGTATTCGGGAAGACGAACCACCAGGCCGTCCATATCGGGGGTGACATCTATCTGGCAGCTAAGGCGTGAGCTGTCTTCTCGATCAGGCCGCATGCCCAGCATAGATTCTTCCAGCGGATTCACCTCACCGGTGCTCTGTTGCCATTCACCGTCGATAAAACAATGGCAGGTACCGCAGGCGCAGGCGCCGCCGCAGTCAGCGTCGATGCCAGGAACACCCTGTTCGATCGCGTTCAACATCAAAGATTTGCCTTCCTCGGCCTCGATTTCGTGAGCCTGTCCGTTGTGCTCGATCAGTGTAATGGTGGGCATCTGCTGGTCTCCTCTCGATTGACGCTTCCCACTCTACCGATCTGCCTCGACAAAAAGAGGTTATTTTTTGCCACAAAGGGGTTATTATTTGCCAAATAGCGAGACCCTCCGAGGGTCCCCCCTACCCTCGGAGGGTGTATGCCTGAAGTAGACGTAGATGATGTACCGGAGCTACTGCCGGTGGCGAGTGGCTACCTGCGGATTGTGGCGCGAATGCTTGGGCTGCAAGAGCGGCAACTCCCTCAATTACTAGCGGGTACCGGCATACCCACCAGCGTGCTGTTGCCCGGTGACGAAAACTTCGTCAGCGGCTTCCAACTACTACGCATTCTGGAGAACGGTCACCGGCTAATCGGCGGCCCAGGATTCGGACTCGCGCTGGGGCGCCAGCTCAGCCCCGACTCACACGGCCCGATCGGCTATCTGAGTCTGGCCAGTCCAGACCTGATCAGCTCACTGCGCGCACTCGCAGACTACCTGCCCGCACGCTTGCCGCTGGTGCACTTGAATATTTCCCTAAATAACGAATGGCTGGAGTGCAGCTACGAGATTCTGCTGGATCCACCGGACTACATCCGCCAGAGCATGTGTGAGACTTTCGCGCTGGCCGTGCAGTCACAGGTCGAGGCCATTTTGCGTCGCGAGGCGATTGAGGCACAGATCAAATTCACCCACACCGCGCCCGCCTACCTCGAAATGTATGGCGATTACATCCATGGCCAGTACCGTTTTGATCAGCCGCGCGTGGTCTTCCGCCTCCCGGCGGCCCTGGCACATACGCCCAATACGAGTGGCGACAGCGAAGCCTTCAGCCTTATCCGCCAACGCTGCACAAATTTATTGGAGCAACAACCCACCGTAACCAGTTCAGTAGCCGATCAGGTTCGACGCCTGCTACTGACCCAACCGCAGGAGAGCGTCAACGAGGACCAGGTGGCGAAAGCAATGTTTGTATCCAAACGCACCCTGGCGCGCCGACTGGACAAAGAAAACACCAGCTATCGGCGAATCCGCGATCAGGTACTGAGCGAACTGGCTTGCCAGGCATTACAAGAATCCAGCCAATCGGTGGAGGCCATAGCAGCCTCTCTCGGCTACCACGACAGCGCAGCCTTTCGTAAAGCATTCCGGCGCTGGACGGGGCAATCGCCGAGGGCGTATCGCGCTAGATAGTCCCTTCAGCAAGTCGGGTCACGGCGTAGTCTGCCGCGCGAGCAGTGAGTGCCATGTAGGTTAGCGATGGGTTTACACAGGACGCAGAAGTCATGCAAGAGCCATCGGTGACGAACAGATTGCTGACCTCGTGCGCCTGGTTGTGCTTGTTCAGCACCGAGTCATTGGGATCATCTCCCATACGGGCGGTGCCCATCTCGTGAATAGCGCTGCCACCGTAGGACGGGCTATCCATTGGGAAATCGAACACGGCGCCGGCAGCTTTGTGCATCTTCGACGCCTGCTCGATCATGTCCTTGCGCATACTCTTCTCGTTATCGCCCCACTCAAACTCAAACGAGACCTGGGGAATACCAAAGCGGTCGACCTTGGTGGGGTGCAGGACCATGCGATTGCTCTCGTAAGGCAGGCACTCGCCGAAGCCGGTCAGCGCCATGATCCACAAACCGGGCTGGCGCAGACTGTTCTTATAGTCGGCGCCGAATCCCTTCTTGCTGAGTGGCATGGTCCAGCTCATCCGCAGTGCCATGCCCTGGTAGCCATAGCCGCGAATGAAATCGACCTCTCCCTCGTTGCCGGGCAGATTACGATAACGCGGTATATAAGTCCCGTTGGGGCGGTTGCCATAGTGATACTTGTCCATGTGATCGACATATGCACCGATACCACCGGCGCGATACTGGTGATCCATCATGTAATGACCGAGAGCACCACTGCCGTTGGCCATGCCGTTGGGGAAAGCTTCACTCTTCGAGTGCATCAGAATCTGGGTGCTCCCCACGGTTGAGGCACACAAGAAGAATATCTTGGCGCTATAGCGGGTTCGCTCCATGGTTTGCGAGTCAATAACCTCAACAGCGCTCACCTTACCGGTGGCGGGATCATGCACCAGACGCTCGACGACCGCATTGGCCTTGAGGGTGAGATTACCCGTAGCGCGTGCCGCCGGCAGCGTGGAACTCTGGGTACTGAAATAACTGCCAGTCGAGCAGCCGTTATGGCAGGGCCCGCAGTAGTGGCAGGCGGCACGTCCCGGCAGATCTTCGGTCAACACTGCGACACGACCAATGGTCATGATGCGGTCTTTCATCTTGCTTTCCATGCGGTCCTTGAAGGTTTGCTCCAGCGCATAGAAGTCCATCGGTTTCTGGAACTCACCGTCCGGCAACTGGGCCAGCCCCTCCTTGCGTCCACTGATGCCAGCAAACTTTTCCACGTAGCTGTACCAGGGAGCAATGTCGTCGTAACCGATCGGCCAGGGAATACCATGACCATCTTTCGCATTGGCCTGGAAATCCATCTCGCTCCAGCGATAGCTCTGTCGTCCCCACAACAAAGAGCGCCCGCCCACGACGTCCGCCCGCACCCACTCGAAAGGTTTCTCGGGGTTGTAGTCATAGGGATTCTGCTTGTCGTTATTCCAGAAATGCCGGTTGAGTTCGCTGAAGGCATAGCTGGTGCCGGATATCTCGTACTCTTCCTTATACAACTCTCGCAGGGGTTTGCCCTGGTAGGGTACGTTCCAGGGGGGGGCGTGTTCACCGATGTAATCAACACTATGCTCCAGCGGAGCACCCCGCTCCAGCATCAGCACTTTCAATCCCTTCTCGGTCAACTCCTTGGCGGCCCAGCCTCCGGAGATACCCGAACCAACAACAATCGCGTCGAATTGTTCGCTCACAGCATGCCCCCCGACCAGCTACTCTCTCCTTCCTCATAGGGGTAGGCGCCATCGAACTTCATCGGCATAGCGTTGTAGCGCAGCATCTGTGTTGAACCCAGCTCGGAGGTAAAGAAACCCCAGGTAGTCAGCTCCTTGAGCTGAGCGATGAAGGGATTGGTGCTGTCGAAACCACCGAAGATATCGGCACTGAAACTGTAATAGGACGCGTCCGACGCGGCTTCTTCCAAGGCCTCAAGCACGGCGACGCGATCGGCTTCCGGTAATTGTTCGAAGGACTTACCAAAACGTGCATCCATATCGTCCATCAGGGCAGCGAGACCGGCATCGAAGATGGCGCGTTCCTCGTCGTTGAACCAGTCGGACACCATCAGCTCGATATAACGCGGCACACCCGCATCGATCGCCCCGGGCGTATCGGTGCGCGGGATGATGGTCTCGGCAATGGCGGCGATCGTCCTGCGCTGTGCATCATTGAGATAATCGACGTCGGTCGCGATATAGGGCGGCGCGCTAGCCAGGTGCTGCCGCTGTTGCTCACTGAGTGTAAAACCCAACTGACTGGCGCTCATGCCGGTGATCATGATGGCTGCGCATTCCAGGAATTCACGTCGGTTCATATCAGGCCTCCAGGGCAGCGCGACGTTTGCCACGACGGGCAAGGATGAAATAGGTGACTACCCCAACGGCAACACAGGCTGCGGTCTGGTAGGGCCAGGTGCCAAAGAAATAGCCACCCCCACGGAACACCGTGTAGCCCCAGTACACCCAATCCATACCGGTCAGATGATGGAGTTCGTAGAACAGCCAGCCGGTGGCCGACAGCAAAAAACGCAGCCAACAGGCGACCAGAATGGCGATGACAGCGGCTTTTATTGTGTAGGGCGGCATCAACAAACATCTCAATGTAATCGATTACATTTCACGGAGTATAACGGCCCCAATAGACATTGCCCAGTGATATGCCTCGCAAAATGGGGAAACGCGGTTGTGTAAAAACAGGATAAACCGCAAGGGGGACTTACCATCGTTACAATCCATAATGAATAACGATAGAGGTTGCTGGCGCCAGCGCTGTGTTATGTTTTCCATAGCCTGAACTATAAGCAGGCGCCCGCACATAACGATAAGTGGAACAGGTAGGAACTATGAGGAAGTCGCTACGCCGGCTATACCAGGCCGAACCCCACCTGGATGGCTACATCCACCCCGATTTCAAATCCGTAGAAGCGACACTTCGCGACCAACTCAAGAATTATCCCGGTGGCGCCGCCGTCAGTGTCTATCACCATGGCCAAAAAGTTGTCGATTTGTGGGGTGGCTATCGCAATGAGGATGACGAACTCTGGCAAGAGGGCACCCTCTCCCCCAGCTTCTCCACTACCAAGGGGGTTGCCGCCACTCTGCTCCACATCTTTGCCGATCGAGGGCTGATTGATTACGACGCAAGAGTTGCAGATTACTGGCCTGAGTTCGCCCAGGCCGGCAAAGAGAACATTACAGTGCGGCACGTGCTAGCGCACCAATCTGGCCTCTACCATATTCGTCAGATGATCGATCATGTCGATCGTATGCTCGACTGGAAGCACATGATACAAGCCATCGAACAAACCCGACCCGCCCACGAGCCCGGTGCGCGCACTGGCTATCACGGCCTCACCTTCGGTTTCCTGGTAGGAGAAATCATCCAACGGGTATCGGGAAAGAAGTTCTCCCAGTTGGTGCAAAGCGAGCTTGCCAAACCCCTGGCGCTGGATGGCCTGTTCATTGGCACACCCAAAAAAGAGATCCCACGTTCGGCGCAGCTGATCTTTCCTGAGACCACTCGCAACCTGGCGCGAACCCAGTTGGGCAGCCGTCTGGAAAAAGGGGCTGCTGGACTGAGCAGCGTGTTGCGTCGTCTCGGTGTGGATTCAGATTTAACCAGCATTTTTGACGCTCTGGCGCCCAAGGGGGTCAGCGATTTCGATTTCGGTTCCCCGGAAACACTTTCGGTCGCTATACCTGCCGCCAACGGCGCTTTCACCGCACGCTCCCTGGCCAAACTCTACGCACTGCTGGCGAACGGGGGTGAACTTGACGGTGTTCGCTTACTCTCCGAGGCAACACTGAAGAAGGCGACCACACTGCAGCGCCCCACTGGTAAAAACTCGGTCATCCCCTTCGACATGCGCTGGCGGCTGGGCTACCACGGTGTATTCACGACCCGCGGCGTACCGCGCCAGGCCTTCGGTCACTTTGGCTTTGGCGGCTCTGGTGCCTGGGCTGATCCCACTCGCAACCTCTCAGTCGCACTGATTGTAAACAGCGGACTCGGCAGCCCCTTCGGCGACGCCCGAACTGCTAGAATCAGTGGTGCGGCACTCACCAGTGCCAAACATCGCGACAACCGTCAGGAACGGCGAGCGCGTCGCAGCGCTTAGCAAACAACAGCCGAGAGGTAGCACATGGCAGATTACATTCCTCCCACACTGGACTGGGTGCGGGAACAAGTTGAACTCTATGAAGGCAGCGGCGGCAAGGAGGGCACCACCCTGCTGGATACCGGTATGCCCTGCATTATCGTCACTCATACCGGCAAGAAATCCGGCGGCATTCGCAAGATTCCCTTGATGCGGGTCGAAGTTGGCGGCAATTACGTGCTGATCGGTTCGATGGGCGGTCAGCCACAGAATCCCGCATGGGTTTATAACCTGCGCGCCAACCCCAATGTGACCATTCGCGACAAGACCGAGGTATTCGACATGGTCGTGCGCGAAGTGGATGACGCGGCTGAACGGGAGCGGCTCTGGCAGGCAGCCAGAGAAGCCTACCCGCCCTACGACGAGTACCAGGCCAAGACGGAGCGTATTATTCCCGTTTTCATCGCCGAGCCCGTTTAATATGGCGTTACGCCCCGATCACTATCTGGGCATGAAGCCAGGGGACCTGGAAGGTAAGCCCTACGCGCCTTACTGGAACCCGAATATGCAAACTCTGCCCCCACACGTGCGGGACGCAGTACTGCACGGCCCGGAGGCGCCAGCGCTGGGTTTTGCTCTGGAAGACGCCGATCAGCTGCTGGAACCCGGATACCTTGCACTGGAGAACGGCGTTACCCAGCTGAGCAACGGGCAGTTATTCGTGGCCGTGCGCACTGACATGCCCGCCTGCACGGGCGCCATGTTCGAGTGGTGGATGGGCTGGCATTACCAGGAGCACCAGCGCTACAAGCTGTGGCACCCGCGCTCACATGTGGCAAATGGCACGCAAGAGATGCGCGGCGACGACCCGACCCTGACAGATCGGGAGAAGTATCGCACCACGCACTACGTTACCGAGTACATCGGCGATCGCCTCGACAAAATCTGTATCACCTTCTTCGAGCCGGACCAATTCTTTAGTGATCCCTCGGCGGCACCTGACGACATCACCGCATTGGTGTGTGGCCGGGTCGACCTACAAGCTCAGCCAATCACTATAGGCTACCTGATTCACCAGATTCGTGAGCTTCCCGGCGGCACAGAGATGCGCAGTCGTTTCTGGATCGGACGCCCGCAGTGGCGAGATGCGGCGCCAGACAGCCTGCGTAATCGGATCATGGGCAGCAAGCTGGTAACTCGAATCGCCACCCCCAAGAACCTGGGGCGCGACCTGCTGGTACACTGCGGCATGGAAATGAACCACCTGGCGAGCTTTCTGCCGCAACTCTACGCCGACTATCACTAGAGAGTTCGCTGATGCCAGACGTCAATCTTTTCGATGTAGCAACACAGCAATGCCCGTACGATGCCTACAAGCAGCTTCGAGATGAGGCACCGGTGTATCAATGTCCTTACTCCGGCATGTTTATTGTCACCCGCTTCGACGATGCCAGGCAGGTGCTATTAGACCCTGAGCGCTTCAGTAGCCAAACAGCCTTCTTTGATGAGAACCGCGACACCACTGCTAGAGAGCAACGCGTCATCGAACTGTTCGAGCAAAAAGGCTGGTTGCCCAGCCCTACCCTCGCGGGTCGCGATGACCCCGACCACAAAGCCATGCGCGCGGTGTTCGATGAGGCGTTCCGCCCCCGCAAAATAGCCGAACTGGACGAGGAAGTACGTGAACTCGCCTACATACTGATCGACGATTTCATATCAGACGGACACTGTGACTGGGTGAAACAGTTCGCCATACCGCTGCCACTGTTGATCATCGGCCGCCAGATGGGCGCTAATCCCGACGACATCTGGCGCATCAAAGAATGGACGGAAGCGTTCTTTCACCGCATTAGCCTGATGCTCAGCGAAGAGCAGGAAATCGAGACGATATATAAAGAGCTTGAAGCGCAGCATTACTTCCAACCGATTTTCGAGAGACTGCGCCGCGAGCCCGACAACTCGCTGCTGAGTGTGCTGGTCAATACCGTGATCGAACGCTGGGGACGCACTCTGAACGATAATGAGCTGCACGCCGAAATGATGGCCGATACGTTTGTGGGTGGATCAGAGACGACAACCAATGCCATCTCCGCCGGCGTCAAACTATTGATCGAACAACCTGAAGTTTGGCAAAAGCTGCGCTCAGACCCCGATCGCTACCTGAAGAATTTTATTGAAGAAGTGTTGCGGCTGGAGTCGCCGGTGCAAAGCTTGATGCGCACGGCAACGGAGAATACTGAGCTGAGCGGCGTCAGCATACCCGCCGGCAGCTTGATTAATATTCGCTACGCTGCGGCCAACCGCGATGAGAGACGCTTTGACAACGCGGATGATATCGATCTCGAGCGTAAAAATCCTGGCGGACATCTCGCGTTCGGCTCAGGCGTGCACCATTGCCTCGGCGCTCCCCTGGCTCGTCGCGAGTTGTTCTGGTCGTTTAGCGCTCTGATCGACAGAATCGAGAGCATGCAATTTGCCGACGGCAAAAACGATTTCAGCTATCACCCGCATTTCTTATTGCGCTCGCTTAAACAGCTGCATATTGAGTTCACGCCGCGCTAGCGCCGCTGTGCAAACCTGAACACCAGGGCCAGCAGTGCCGGCAGAATGGTTAAGGTTACAATACTGGAGAAGAGCAGCCCAAACAGGACGATAGCGCCCAGGCCGCGATAGAGCTCGGAGCCTGCTCCGGGCAGTAACACCAACGGCGAAAGGCCGATCACCGTGGTGATGGTAGACATCATCACCGGTCTTAGGCGCACCTTCACCGCTTCCATAATCGCTTCGCTGGCGGCCATGCCTCTCTCGTAGAGATTGGCCACCGAACGCTCGACGATGAGTATCGGATTATTAACGACCGTGCCTATGAGGATGAGAAAACCCAGCATTGTGATCACATCGAAGGGTTGGTGAAAGGATTGCAGACCCAGTAGTGCAAGGTTGTTGCCCACCAGATTAAATAGCCAAAGCCCGACGATGCCGCCACCGATACCGATAGGTACCGTAGTCATTATCAGCAAAGGATAGCCCCAGTGGGAAAACACCGCCGCCAGCAACAGGTAGGCAATTAGCAGGGCCAGGAGAAAGTTTCCGGCCATGGCAGCTCGCGTATCTTCCAACTGACTGGTCGCCCCGGTAATCGCAACACCTATCTCCTCGGGTATGACTCCCGCCGCCTTCGCCTTATCAATCAGGTCTGACTTTACCGTTGCGACCGCGCTTTCCAGCGCGACTGAGCGCGGCGGTATCAGCTGGATAGTGACGGTGCGCATACCATCGATTCGCGAAATACTCGACGTGCCAACAGTCTCCTCCACCCGCGCCAGCGCTGACACCGGCACCTGCTCCCCGCGGCTATTGGCAAGCATCACATAGGCCAGATCGGATGGCTGCGTCACCGTCCCCTGGGCCGCAAACAGGTACATATCAATCTTCTCATCATCGAGAAAGAACTCATCTACGAAAGCGCCGTCTGAATACGCCCAGATGCTATAGCCGAGCTCCGTCTGATCCACGCCCAACTCTGCCGCACGCTCCCAATCAGGCACCAGGTGAACCATGGGCTGCGACATATTGAGGGTGGCAGGTGAGGGCTGCGCATTGAGCTGGGCACCGTCGAATAATGTGTCAGCCTCGCGGAACACATCGAGAGCTGTCGCATAGAGCTGCTTCAGATTGCGGCCGGTTAGTTCAATATTGATGCTTCGAGTGCCGCCACGATTATCCGAAAAAATCGAGCCGCGCACGGCAAAGGAACGCATGCCAGGGATAGTGCTGAAGCGGTTGTTGGTCGCCTCGATCAGAGCATTGGTGTCATCCGGATCGACGGGCTCGGAAAGAAAAAATACCCGCCCGGGCGATACGCTGGAAATCTGGAACACCAGGGGAGGTAGTGGTGCCATGCCCTCGGATTGCGACCAGGTATCGGCGCCGACCTGTGCGACAAACTCAGGTTCGATGTCATTCATGATCGCCTGCATGGTCATCATGTTGTAACCCGGGGGCGCGGTGACTGCGGCAAACACCTTGGATTCCTCGCCCTCCGGCAGGTACTCGGCGGCCGGCAGCATAAACAGCGGCACACCCCCCGTGAGCAAAGCCGTTATCGCCAGCGCCCAGGCCTGCCGCGCAGGATCGGCCAGCAAATAGGCGGTGAACTGCAATAGGCGGCTGGAGAAGCTACGGCCCAACGCTGTTGCGCCATGCAGCAGATCACTGAGCCCACTCTGCGATTTGCCAATCGCATCGAGATTGAGCAGGCGACTACTCGCAGCAGGTATCAGGGTGATCGCGACCAGCATGGACATGACAATAGAGGCCGATATCGCCACAGCTATGTCGGAGTAGAGCTGGCCGGCCTCCAGGTCCAGGAACACCACCGGCAGAAACACCATTACCGTGGTCAGCGTCGAGGCGAGAATAGCCGGCCACACCTCGCGTACGCCATCCAGGGCAGCCGTGAAGCGGTCTTTGCCCATACTCAGGTGTCGGGTAATGTTCTCGAGTGCAACAATCGAGTTGTCCAGTGTCATGCCAATGGCAAACGCAATACCAGCTAGCGATATCACGTTGATGCTGCGCCCCGCGAGCGACAGTCCGAGAAAGGCTGCGAGGATACAGATGGGAATTCCGAGGGCGCCGATCAGCGTGGCCGACACCGAACGCAGAAACAGTAATAAAACAGCAACGGCAAGCATACCGCCAATCAGCAGATTCTGGGTCACCGTGGCGGCGGACTGCTCGACATAGCGCGCGTCTTCGGAGCCTAACGTCATTACCAGGCCGCGTTCCTTGAAAATACCCGCGTTGAGCTCTGCCACCGCCGCATTGACGCGATTCTTGGTAGCAATCACATTTGAGCCCGCCTCGCGGCGCACCCTCAAGGAAATGGAGGGATTACCGTTATGGCGAGAGACACTGCGCACTTCTTCACTAGCCAGACTCGCCTCACCCACATCGCGCAGGCGTATAAAAGCACCGTTGCGTTCCGCGAGAATCAGCTCGTTAAGCTCTTCGACTGAGGTGAAGCGCCCGAGGGTACGCAGCAGGTAGCGGCGTTTGCCGAATTCCATATCACCACCGGAGACATCGCGATTGCGCAAACGAATGGCATTGCGAACATCCATTACCGTCAACTGCCGGGCCGACAAGGCTACCGGGTCCAGGTTGATGTGCACCTGGCGCTTGACGCCGCCGGTGATTTGAATCGAAGACACACCTTGCACACGCTCCAGCCGCGGCTTGATATTGTCCTCCACCCAGTCGCTCTCCAGCTTTATCGCGACATCGTTGCCCGGCAGAGGACTGATGTAGAAAAACATGAAGGAATTGGAGGAGAATGCATCGGCGGTAATCCGCGGCTCGTCAACGTTCTCCGGGTAGTCAGGCACTTGCGAGAGTGCGTTATTGACCCGGATAAGCGCCTCATTCATGTCCATCCCAAAGGGAAACTCGAGCTCAATCGATGCCGCGCCGAAGCCGGCAGTGGAATACATACGCTTGAGCCCGGTAATACTGCGCAGGAATTCTTCCTGCTCGATCAGTATCTCTTTTTCGACATCCTGGGGAGTGGCGCCGGGCCAACGTGTTTCCACCGAAACAATGCGAGGATCCAGGTCCGGGATCATCTGCACTGGCACGCGGAATACTGACGCCAGACCGAACAGGCAGACAATGAGAATGCCCACCAGCAAAATAATCGGTTTCTCCAGAAAAAAACGGAACATCAGGGTTGCACAGACACCGCCTGACCGGTCTTCAAGTTTTCATTGCCCAGCACCACCACCCGGTCACCCGGCGCTAACTCGGCACTCTGAACTTCCAGCTGTGAGCCGGCACTCCTACCGAGCTGAACAGGCACCGGTTGAGCGACCTCCGCAGACGCGCCATCTTTAGTGCCGGGACGCACCACCCACACCAGGTTGCTGCCATCGGGCTTGCGTACTACTGCATCCGCGGACAGTTGCAATACATCGGGCATGTCGGGCTGCAGCAGCGCCAGTTCAGCCTTAACTGACATACCCGGCTGCAGCACCCATTCGCCATTAGCCAGCTGCGCGCGCACCAGGAATGTGCGCGTGGCTGGATCACTGACAGGCACCACGCTCTGAATCGCTATCTGGCTCTGCTGCGACGGCTGTGCACCGGTGCTAAAAGCCATTGACCCACCGGCTTGAATGCGGCCTGTGTAGCGCTCTGGTACCCGCACATCCAGGAACAAGGGATCCATCTGCACGAGCTCAAGTACTGCCGCATCGGAGTTCACCCACTCGCCCTCCTCGGTCAGCTTACGTGCGATAACCCCTGCGAAAGGCGCTTTTAATACGTGGCGATCCAGTTGCTCCTGCTGCGCCGCCAACTGGGCGCGCAGTTGCACGACACTGGCTTCGTCGGCATCTGCCTGTGCGACCCGGGCATCGAATTCCGTTCGGGAAATATTATTATTGCTGGTCAATTCGCGCGCCTCATTGACGCGCCGCACCGCATCCTGGAACAGTATTTCCGCCTGTTTCAGCGCTCCCTCTAAGCGCTGCAACTCCAGCAGCGCCAGCTTTTGATCGAGCGCCAGTAAGGCATCACCCTCCTGCACTCGCGAACCGGCATCAACGTAGAGTGTTTCTACGATGCCACTGAGACGAGCAGATAGATTAGAAGCCTTGGGCGAGACGAGCGTGCCCGAAAGCGGCAGCGTTTCTGTCAGAGGCGCTCGCTCGACCTGTGCCACTCGCACCTTGAGTGCGGCAGGCTGGGCAGCAATCGAGGCACTGCCCAAAACCCCAATCAGTAGCGGAACGAGCCCCTTTAACAGGGGCGGATAGGTAGTTTTCAACATCCGCCTAGCATAACCGCAGCCGTCTGCATTAGACAGCGCCAGGCGGTGCTTCAGATCACAACTGACCTACTTTTCGTTGGCCGCCACCCACTCCGACGAGTACTCGCTGGACAAATACTGCAAGGTCTTCATGTTCGCCGCGACGATTTCAAGCGCATCTTTAGCCCCACGGGAGGAACCGGCCAAACCACTGTGTCGTTCCGCACGGGCCTCCTGTAGCGCTTTATCACAGTAGTCGCCTGCCTGAACCAGATCACCCTGGACTATGTGTGCAGCGCAGAGATTTACCAAGGCGGCAAAGGGCTCTGGCAAGCGCAGAGCGTGCTCGGCCAGTTGGATCGCCTGCTTGGTATTACCCTCCAGCAATTCCTGGGAACCGGGGCCATTCTGATACACCTTAACCCGGTATTGGCTCTCATCATCCGCTGCTTTCGCAGTATGAACTGCCATCAGTGCACTCCAGGTAGAAACAAATGCGGCTGTAAGTATGACGTTTCGCTTGGTATTCATGAGCAATCTCCTGTAGGTGGCTCGAGATTCTCATGCTAGGGAGTCGCAACTGCGATGTCTGACCGATAACGAAAAACCCTGATGGATTACAGAATCCAGCAGTTTTATTCAGAATCAATCAGCTTGTACAACCAGGTTTGCCACTGTGCCACCCGCCGGCGCATTGGCCCGCCGGTATTCACTGGGAGTCACCCCCATGGCCGCCTTAAAGGCCCGATTAAAGGGCGCCAGCGATGCAAAACCCGCATCCAGGGCAATGGTAAGGATAGGCAGCCTGGCCTCTTCCGGGTCTTCCAGCCGGCGGCAGGTTTCCGCGATGCGGTAGCCGTTAAGAAACGTGCTGAAATTGCGATAACCCAGGCTTTGGTTGATCAACTTGCGCAATTGGTGCTCCGGCGTACCCAACTCCTCGGCCAGACTGCGAATGGTAAGCCCGGTGCGCGCGTAGGCACGATTCTCCATCGCCTCCAGCAGCCGCGAGTGTGAGCGCTGCGAGGCGAGATCCATGATATCCGCATCTTCAGGCGGCATGGTGACAGGCCCGGCCGGGGCGGGCTCGGTGAAATCGTGGGTCAGCAGCGGCACGCTGATGGCCAGCACCACAAGTTGAATCAGAATGACATTACAAAACTCCATCCACTCCGGCATCGCGAAATCCGGAAACACCCACTCCTGCAGGAGCATATAGGTGGTCAGCGATGCGGTACAGACAACGAAGCCGACCCGGAAGCGACGGCGCGGCTCCAGCAGGTCATCCAGGCTGCCGCGCAGTACTGACAGCAGCGCATGCGCCAGGGGAATCAGTGCCACCAGGTGAATCGACATCTGCAGAAAAAGGTCAGCCGAAGGGTTAACGATGTGCGTCCCGCACAGTCCAAATGTCACCGTGGGCAGTGCGATCATCCAAAAGACATGTGGGCGCTCAAAATCAAACAAGGCCCAGGCACAGGCCCATACCAGATAGGGAATGCTCATGGCGGCGAGAAAGAATAGGTCTCTAAACGACCCCAGGTGAGCCATGATGGGTGGGGATGTTTTCAGCAAATACGCCGCCACGCTGCAGAATAACAACCCCATGGGAATAGAGATTCGCAGCGGAGAGCGAAAGGCAATAATCAATGTCGACAGTGATAGCTGCCCAATAATGACCAGCCGCAGTCCGGTTTCGAATGCTTCCATCAGCTTTCCTCCTGCCTTGTGAAGGATACTATGCGAGAGATCGGATGGGATGTCTGATCATTTTCGAAAAAGGCTGATTGTTTCTGAAATAGAGCCCGAATCCCGCACCACGAGCCATTCATACGCTGATTGGGCCAGTTCACACAGATCGATGCCGCAGCAGTTGCATCAACTGAGCCCGTAGTATCCAATCGGGTCAGTCTTTCGCTTTTTCAGGTGGTTGCCGATGTCTCTTATCCGACTCCTCACAGTGCTCGCAGTCTGCGCCATGAGCGTAGGTTGTAAATTGACCATTACTGTCCCCGAAGGCGGTAGTGTCAGCACCAGTTCGGGCAACTACGAGTGCGCGGCGGGTGAAACCTGTTCCATCGATGTGTTGGACGCCCTGTTTGACGAGACATTTACCGCGGTACCCGCTGATGGTTTCGCCTTCAAAGGCTGGAAGAAAGCTGATCGCCATTTCTGCGGCAACTCGGCTGATGCCTGTGCGCTCTCCACACAGGGTTTTGACGCGTACCAGGAACTACTGGACGTACTCGCTGGCGACGACGAGTTCTATCTGGAGCCCGAATTCGAACAAGAGCGAGTCGGCTTCGAAATTCTGCAGGTTATTTCACCCAACGAGATTCGCGCCTGGATCGGTCCGGACATTACCCGCGCCGAGTTCGATGCACTCGAGTTGCCGGCCGGCTGGTTCAAGAACCAGCCCCGCGAAGGTGGCGAAGACGTAGCCGGTGCAACCAGCGCCCGATTCTTGCGCTCGCCGGATGCCACCGAAGACGGTGACATCCTGATTGAGGAGTTCTTTGGCTTTAACTGGTTCCACGCCGCAACCATCGTGGAAACAGGCCTTGAGCTGGACGAGGAAGGTCTGCTGAGCGGAACGCGGGTCAGGAAATATCACGAGCTCACCTATGAAGCGGGCAGCAACCTGATTCTGCTCATTTCGCCCGAGAATGAGGCCTACTTCCGCATCGGTCGCGATGCCAACCGGGTCACCGACGAGCCCTCAATCCCGAATCTGTGGCAGCTCGTGGACTACACCACGGAGGAAGACCTGGTCATAGAATTGTTTGGCGGGAACATCGTGATTCGCACCGATAACCAGGATGCCTTTCAGGGCCCGGTGGAAATCGGCGAGTATGGCATCGCTGAAGAAGTACCCGTGATGGCCCAGGGACCGCTGGAGTTGCGCCCGGGACTCTGCGAGGACCCCGCCAATATGGATGTGCTGGTGAACTCACCGGGCTGGGACGCCGAATTGGAATCGAGCAAGCTGCATCCAGAGCAGGTGGCTAGAATGCTTGCGGAGCCCACTCGCGGCCCCTTTCACATGCTCAATCTGATTAAGTATCGGGAACAAGCAGTCTACGAAGATGGGCGCGACACTGACCTGACTGGCCGCGAAGCCAATGCCCTGTACTCTCCCCTGGAGTTTCTGGCGGCTATCGGCGCCAGCCCGGTATTTGTCGCTGCAGTGAACGAGCAAATCGAGGGCGATGAGCCTATCTGGGACGATGTCGCCATCGTCAACTACCCGTGCCCCATCGCATTTTTTGCGATGGCAATGAACCCTGGCTTCCAGTCTCGTCTCATTCACAAAAATGCCGGTGTGGGCGAAACCACCGTGATGGTGACGCATCTTGAACCCACTGCTCCCACTACTGACATGGAGCCGGCGCCCAGCCCCTACCCCGCCACCGACAAAGACCCAGCCTTCGAATTCATACAAGTTTTGGACTTCAATGATTTCGCCCAATACGAGGATGATGCCAACGAGCCACCTCGCACAGGAGTCAACGCCTGGCAGCGCTACCAGGCCACTAGCAGCAATGCACTGATAGACGTCGGCGCTCGACCCACAGCAACCTTGAGAATACAGGGTGTCATCGTTGGTGAGGACGGCGACTGGGACGAAGCCTATATCGTGCGCATGCCAAGCGGCGCAGGCTACGAGGCATATGCCGCCAGCGAATCAGTCGAGACAGCTGACTACCATCGCGAGGCCGCCCTCGCCGACGTGTATTCAATGGCGACCGAACCGTCCCTCAACTTATTGTCAGACCAGAGCGACGCAGATGAGGAACCCGGCACCCTACTCCCGGTCACCGATACGGGTGTGGGTACCATCTGTACCAGTGATGCCGATTGTGTGGGCATTGGCTTTTGCATTTCCGACGGCAATGGGCCCGGCTTCTGCTCAAGGGAGTGTGGCGCTGGCGAGTGTGGCGACGGCTACCAGTGCTGCCACTCCTGCTCAGCACTTTTCGCGGGCTTGCTGCCGTTCTCAGATTCTGCGTGCATGGTAGAAGCGGCGGCTGGCCAGCTCAGCGCCCCACCGCTGTCCTGCAGCTGCGAATGAGGTACCATAGCGCGGGTGCGCGGCAAAGGTATTAAGCGAAGAGACTTCATCAACGGTGTTTGCATTGGCACCGGTGCAACGCTGCTGTCGCCCCTGCAAGTACTGGCCAACGATAAATCAAAAGCACTCTCAGGTTTTGCTGAAGCTGAGTACTACCCCCCTACGCTAACCGGCATGCGCGGCAGCCACGAAGGTTCATTCGAGGTCGCGCACGCGTTGGCCTGGCAGGGTAAAAAACCTGACACCTACAAAAACCTCGGCGAACACTACGATCTTATCGTTGTTGGCGCAGGCATGAGCGGCCTGGCTGCAGCCCTGTTCTACCAACAGGCAGCAGGCACGGACGCTCGCATTCTCTTGCTCGACAATCACGACGATTTTGGCGGACACGCCAAGCGCAATGAGTTTCATCATGCGGGCAAAATGGTGCTGAGTCTGGGCGGCGCGCAAAACCTGGAGAATCCCGACGCCTACAGCGCTGAAGCAAAAGCGCTGTTGGCCAGCATTGGAGTGGACGAGACTTTTCTCGACACAGTAGCGGAAAAAACTCCCGCGAGCTTTGCGCTCGCCGGCAATCTGGGGGAGCCGATCGGCCTTTCCCTGCCCGATGGTGCGGATCGAGCGCTCGTTAACGGCCCGTGGATGAACTATCACCTCGGGGAAGACGGATTTCGGGAGGCCATTCGACAACTCCCCATCGCGAAAGATCAACAGCAGAAGCTGATCTCGCTTATCGGTGGCGACAGGGATTATCTCGAGGATATGTCACTCTCGGAGATGTATGAATACCTGAACACCACCAGTTATAACCGTTTTCTCACCGAAAGGGTCGGCCTTTCAACATCAAGCCTGGCCCTGTTCGACGATCTGTTCCTCATCTACTTTGGCTTCACCGGTTGGAACCTGAGCATACTCGAGGCGATCGGCAGTGGTGCACCGGGAATACGGGCGATGGGCTGGTTGGGTTCGATGGCCGGAGCTGCGACGCTTGCGATGGCCGATTCCCTTATGGAGATTCGCATGTTGCCCGACGGCAACGCGACCATCGCGAGGCTGCTAGTTCAGCGTTTGATCCCTGCGGTTGCGCCCAACATGCGGGGCGTCGAAGACGTAGCCGTAACTCACTTTAACTACGCCGCACTTGACCAACCTGACCAGACGACCCGTCTGCGACTCAACAGTACCGTCGTCGGGGTGCGCGAAAGCGATGAACAGACCGTTGAGGTGGACTATGTTTGCCAGGGCGCGGCTCAACGAGTCACGGCAGAGCGCTGCATACTGGCGTGCTACAACGGCATCATTCCCCACCTTTGTCCACAACTGCCTGAGGAGCAAAAGCGGGCGCTGCGCTATGGCGTGAAGATACCCTTTATCTACGCCAATGTGCTCCTCAGGGACGGGCGTGCTTTCTCCGAGTTGGGCACCACGCTGGTCCGCTGCCCGATGGATCCTTTTAAGTGGATCAGCGCTGCCCCAACTATGACGGTGGGAGGTTATCAACCGCCGCAATCGCCAGAGGACCCAATGGCCCTATTTATGGCGGCGGCACCCACCCCCGCACCACAGGGGACGGAATCGCTACGCGACTTACTGCGAATCGGTCGGCACTCTATATACAGCACGCCTTTCGCCACCTACGAGCAGCAGATTCGTGATCAACTACAGGCCATTCTAGGCCCACACGGTTTCAATAATGAGACCGATATTGAGGCGATAACCGTAAACCGAATTCCGCATGGCTATGCCTACGAATACATGGCGCTGGAGGACGCCGAATGGCCCGAGGGCCAGGCGCCTAACGAAATTGGCAGAAAGCAGTTCGGTCGCATTTCCATTGCCAACTCTGATTCAGAAGCCCGGGCCTATATGGACGCCGCATTTGATGCCGCCTGGCGCGCGGTACAGGAACAAACCTCCGGCTAAACCACGCTGGACGGCGGCAATCCCGGTCAACTATACTACGTAGTATTATACGTACACTTAGGTCCTGCACGATGAAAGTGTCAATGGCAGATGTGAATAAGCGCGGCAACCGAATCGTTAATGAAGTGATCGAGAGCGGTGAACCCGCAATCATTATGAAGCACGGCAAGCCGGTTGCAGAGATCCGCCCACTGACTCGACAAGGAGAACGCGAGCAGGCGATCGAGTACCTTAGCGCCTTGCAACCCGTGGCAGTGAGCACGCCTGTCGACGAGGTAATCGCCGACGGACGCCAGCGTGGGCTTTGAAGTCAGGGAGCCTGCCAGGCCTTATGCTACAGCTGGCCTCGTTATCGACAACAGCGTCGCGATGCGCTGGTTATTCGCTAGTGAGAAGCGCGTAGACCAAAACTACGCCATAAGCGTTCGCGACCATATCCGAGTTCAGGGCCTGCGAGTACTTGTCCCCTATCTCTGGGTCTATGAAGCTGCCAATGTCGTCGCGCATTACGTTTCCAAGGGCGAGTTCGATCCGGGCGACGCGCGCAATGCGCTACGCGCTTTGCATGACATGTGCTCCATTGCAATCAATCGGCAGGAGACTCCGTTAGCCCTCTTCGAGGCCGCCAACTCCCTGGGGCTGAGTGCCTATGATTGTGCCTATCTATTGCTGGCGCGCACCGAAGCTCTTCCCATCGCCACCCTCGATAAAAAGATGCGCAAGGCGGCAGCGACGTGGGGCGTCGAAGTATTTAGTGCGTAAGCTTATGCTCCGGGCACTCGCTCCCACAGCGGCGGGTCGCCAATCTTCTCCAGCATAAAGTCGATAAAGACACGCACCTTCGCGGTGAGTACATTCGAGCGTGGGTAGACCAACCATATTGCCGAGTCATCACGCACCTCGTAGTCAGGCAGCACCCGAACCAGTGAGCCATCGCGGAGATGATCAGCGACACTCCAGAGCGAATTCATGGAAATACCGACGCCCGCTTTCGTGGCAATACGCATGCTGGCACCATCATCGCAAGTAATCGGGGGTTTCACCTTGGGCGGCGGGAATTTAGCCTGCGGCGCATCGCTACTCGACACCAGCGTTCGAGCAGGACCCTCGGTGAATACTAGTAACTGATGCTCTTGCAGGTCTTCGGGACCGTTAGGCGCGCCATTTTTCTCAATATACGCCGGGGCGGCGCAGAGAATTCGTTTGTCATCTGCCAATTTGCGTGCGCGCAGGCTACTCTCGGCGATTGCGTAGTTGCGCAATGCCAGGTCAAAGCCGCCTTCGATCAGGTTCACCTGCGAATCTGACAACCGCATGTCCAGACGCAATTGGGGATAGCGCTCGCGAAACTCGGGCAGAAACGGCGCGATGTACAACTGCGCAAAGGTACTGGAAGCGGCAAAGCGCAGCTTACCCGACACCTCGGCGCTGCCATATCCCAGTGCCGCTCGGGCGGCATCTTCCTGCGCCAGTATCTCCCTCGCAAACGGCAGAACCTCAGCCCCCTCCAGTGACAGTGACACCTTGCGTGTAGAGCGGTGCATCAGATCTGCACCCAACTGCTTCTCGAGCTTAGCCAGACGCGCACTCGCCACAGCGGGAGCCAAACCCAACTGACGGCCCGCGGCGCTGATATTGAGCAGGTCTGCAGCCAGCACAAACAGTCGTATTCCTTCGGTATCCATGTCCAACAGGCCCTGACGGCAATGATTATATTGATATTGCGAATTATTAAATCATTTTTTGCCCATTTTTTCAGAATTTAAGAGCTATTAGAGTAGCCGAATTGAAAACACATGCCCTCGATACGGGTCTGGAGCCTGCTGGGATGACTAAAACACTACTGATCACCGGAGCCACAGACGGCATCGGTCTGGAAACCGCAATACTACTTGCCGCCGGAGGTCACACACTGCTAATCCACGGCCGCAGCTCAGAAAAACTCGCCCTCGTCGAGGCTCAGCTCCGTCAGATTGAGGGTGCTGGCACAATCGAGACCTTTCAGGCTGACCTCTCTCAACTGGGAACTCTTCGCTCGCTCGCAGAGGATATTCGTCATCAGCATCAACACCTGGACGGAGTTATCAATAATGCCGGTGTCTACAAGCTCGCCGGTGAGACCACCGTTGACGGGCTCGACCTGCGCTTTGTCGTTAACACCATTGCGCCGTACCTGCTCACTCGCGAACTACTATCGACGATGAACGCCGAGGGCCGAATCATCAACCTGTCTTCGGCAGCACAGGCACCGGTCGACCTGGGGGCGCTGCGAGGCGAAAAGGCGCTCACCGATAGTCAGGCCTACGCACAGAGCAAACTGGCACTGACGATGTGGTCATTTGCCATGGCGGCGGAACTCGGCGAGGCGGGCCCGGCTGTCATCGCGGTCAACCCGGCTTCCTTCCTCGCCAGCAAGATGGTGAAGGACGCCTATGGAATGGCAGGCAATGACTTAAGCATCGGAGCAGATATTCTCGTGCGAGCCGCGCTGGCGCCTGAGTTCGCGCACGCCTCGGGTCGCTACTTCGATAACGATGCGCAGCGTTTCGCCCACCCCCACAGCGACGCAATGGATTCAGGCAAGAACGAACAACTACTTCATGAAATCAACGCCATTCTGGCGAACTACCTGTAACTCCTGCGGCACCGAGTGTTAAGCGGGTCTTTGACTGAGGACTACGGCAATGGAATACAAAGACTTTACGACTTTCGACGTCAATATTGACACGGCCATCGCCTGGGTAACGTTCGATTACCCGCCGGTAAACGTGCAGGGCCTGCCGATGCTGGCGGATCTAAACCGCCTGGCACAGAAACTGGAAGCGGACAGCAGCGTGAAAGTGGTGGTGTTCCAATCGGCACATCCTGAGATTTTCGTGTGCCACGCCGACACCAACTTTCTCAAGGACATGTCTGCGAAAGCGGTGTCGCGTGACGAGGTTAAATTACTGGACCTGCAGGTCGTACTGGAGCGCATCAGCAAGCTGCCCCAGGCGACGATAGCCAAGATCGAAGGCTTCGCCCGCGGCGGGGGACACGAGTTCGCGCTGGCCTGTGATATGCGTTTCGCAGCTCGCGGCAAAGCCCGGTTTATGCAAATGGAAGTCGGCATGGGTATTTTACCCTGCGGCGGCGGTGCGTCACGGATGGCGAGGCAAGTCGGCCTGGGTCGCGCCCTGGAGATCGTACTGGCAGCGCGCGACTTTGACGCTGACGAAGCCGAGGCGTACGGCACCGTAAATCGCGCTCTCGACGCAGAGGAAATCGGACCCTTTGTAAAAGCCCTAGCAGAGCGCATAGCATTGTGGCCATCCGAGTCGATCAACGCCACCAAACAGGCGGTCTATGAGTCCATCGATGTGCCCATAGAAGATGCGCTTCGCGCCGAGGCCTACTGGTTATACCAAGCGACCAGCCAGACTGCCGCGCTCAAGCGCTTCGAATGGGCCGATGAGCAAGGCGCACAGTTCGACATGGAAAACCAACGCACCTGGCCTGACATGCTAGTCAGCGTTCAGGACGTTAATTGAGAACATTCCACAGGAGACTTCTGATGAAAGCCATGCTGCTGAACACCTACGGTCCGGATGCCGCCTTTGAAGCCAGCGATATCCCCACGCCAACAGCGAATGCCGGACAAGTACTGGTTCGCGTCGCTGCAACCAGCGTCAATACTGTCGACACCATGATACGGACTATGGGCCAGGACGACCTGCCGCTCTCTCCCGACCTACCCGCCCTTGTGTCTCTCTCGATGTACTGATTAGCTATTAGTACATCAGGTAAGGTGGTGAGTCTGTTCCCGCCCTGAGGTCTTCGAACCTGCCCTGTAGATCAGACCCCACCTCGCAATTACCTATAAAACTGGATGGTATCCAAGCCCTCGCCCGTTGGCGATGAGGCTGCACATACAAGGTAAGTGGAGAGGAAATATGGCTATTATCGGCATTGATGTCAGTAAGGCAAAACTGGACACCCTGTGGATCCGGGACATTGAGACCATGAAGGTCAAAAGCAAAGTCCAGCCCAATACGCCCCAGGGCCACCAGGCTCTATTGAGTTGGGCGACCAAACAAACCGGCGGAGCGATTGATGAACTGCACTTCGTGATGGAGGCCACGGGTGTGTACCACGAACGATTGGCCTACTGGCTGCACGAGGCAGGTGCAAAGGTCTCGGTGGTCAACCCGGCTCGGATCCACGATTACGGCAAGAGCCTGGGCGTTCAATCAAAGAACGACAAGAAAGACAGCGTGGTCATTGCTCGCTATGGAGTCACCCAGTTGCCAGAGCTGTGGGAGCCGGAGGCCCCTGAGATCCGCCAGCTCAAAGCCCTGATTGCCCGTTGTGATGCGGTCAAGGGGGATATCCAGCGTGAAGTGAACCGGCTGGAGAAGGCGGTTGCCAGCGGAGCCTCGACCCAGGTGCAGGTTTCGATTGAGAAGGTTCAGGCCCAGTTAGAGGACGAGAAGGCACGCCTGGAGTCCCTGATCGATGATCACATCGACAACTATCCGGATCTAAAGCAGGACCGGGAGTTGCTGGAGAGCATTCCAGGTGTGGGTCCGACCATCTCGCAACAAATGGTCGCGGTGTTGCGCAGCCGGTCGTTCAAACAAGCATCACAGGCTGCAGCTTTCCTGGGCTTGATCCCGATTGAACGCCAGTCAGGCAGTAGCGTCTGCAGTCCGCCCAGGCTCTCCAAGCGAGGAGATGCCCAGGTGCGGAGGAAGCTCTACATGGCTGCTGTCACAGCGATTAAGCACAACCCGGATATCCGACGGCAGTACGAGCGATTGTTGAGGAACGGTAAGACAAAAATGTCAGCGCTGGGTGCGGCGATGCGCAAGTTAGTGCACATCTGTTTTGGGGTGTTGAAACACCAGACACCCTATGAACCTCAACTAGCCTGCTAGGCCAGTTGAGGTAAAGTGAGGGAGATGGTATCTACTGGGGGAGATTCGTTGCACGGAGACAGCGAAGTAACGTCTTACAGCGGCTCAAATCGCAGCGTCAGCACATCACTGTAACTGCCCGGGGCCGCAGCACTGAGATCCGTACTGGTCTGCACGTAAATCGATGCATTGTCACTGCCGAACAGCGCGCAGAAAAACTGAGAGAAACCGTTTACCCGCAGAGGCGTAGATGAGCCGTTCAGCAGCTCCACCGAATTCGGCCCGGCGCTCGTATTCTCGGCCACGAATACGCGGTAGCCGATCTTGTTGGCACCACTGGTCATAGCAAAGGTGCTTTGATCACCGCTGTGATAGTTCGAACTGATGGCCTTGATACGCATATCGTCACTATAACTGGCCGAGGTTACGCAGAACGGCTCGTTGCGGCCCACTTCGGCAGCCACGCCGTCCCAGGCGCCGAGGTCGATATCGCCCACGTTGCGAATGCGCAGGCCATAATCGTCGACGGTAATACGAACGATGACGTTGTTGCTGTCAGTCTGGTTGCCGCGACCGCCTTCATAGTCCAGATTTAGCGTTGCGCGGTATTCACCAGCTTCGGCCACTTCCAAATCAGCCGCGTCAATATCGACCAGCAAGCGCTCATTGCTCTGGCCATTGACGCAGTTTGAACCGTCGACGACCGCGCCAGGAAAGTCATTGGACTGCACACCGTATTGCAGGGGCGTGTCTGAGCCCGTAGATACCATCTCCCTCACTTTACCTCAACTGGCCTAGCAGGCTAGTTGAGGTTCATAGGGTGTCTGGTGTTTCAACACCCCAAAACAGATGTGCACTAACTTGCGCATCGCCGCACCCAGCGCTGACATTTTTGTCTTACCGTTCCTCAACAATCGCTCGTACTGCCGTCGGATATCCGGGTTGTGCTTAATCGCTGTGACAGCAGCCATGTAGAGCTTCCTCCGCACCTGGGCATCTCCTCGCTTGGAGAGCCTGGGCGGACTGCAGACGCTACTGCCTGACTGGCGTTCAATCGGGATCAAGCCCAGGAAAGCTGCAGCCTGTGATGCTTGTTTGAACGACCGGCTGCGCAACACCGCGACCATTTGTTGCGAGATGGTCGGACCCACACCTGGAATGCTCTCCAGCAACTCCCGGTCCTGCTTTAGATCCGGATAGTTGTCGATGTGATCATCGATCAGGGACTCCAGGCGTGCCTTCTCGTCCTCTAACTGGGCCTGAACCTTCTCAATCGAAACCTGCACCTGGGTCGAGGCTCCGCTGGCAACCGCCTTCTCCAGCCGGTTCACTTCACGCTGGATATCCTCCTTGACCGCATCACAACGGGCAATCAGGGCTTTGAGCTGGCGGATCTCAGGGGCCTCCGGCTCCCACAGCTCTGGCAACTGGGTGACTCCATAGCGAGCAATGACCACGCTGTCTTTCTTGTCGTTCTTTGATTGAACGCCCAGGCTCTTGCCGTAATCGTGGATCCGAGCCGGGTTGACCACCGAGACCTTTGCACCTGCCTCGTGCAGCCAGTAGGCCAATCGTTCGTGGTACACACCCGTGGCCTCCATCACGAAGTGCAGTTCATCAATCGCTTCGCCGGTTTGTTTGGTCGCCCAACTCAATAGAGCCTGGTGGCCCTGGGGCGTATTGGGCTGGACTTTGCTTTTGACCTTCATGGTCTCAATGTCCCGGATCCACAGGGTGTCCAGTTTTGCCTTACTGACATCAATGCCGATAATAGCCATATTTCCTCTCCACTTACCTTGTATGTGCAGCCTCATCGCCAACGGGCGAGGGCTTGGATACCATCCAGTTTTAAAGGTAATTGCGAGGTGGGGTCTGATCTACAGGGCAGGTTCGAAGACCTCAGGGCGGGAACAGACTCACCACCTTACCTGATGTACTAATAGCTAATCAGTACATCGAGAGAGACACAAGAGCGGTAGCTGAGGGTAAAAGGCAGGGTTGCACCGCTGCCGGTGTGAGTCAGCATGAAATTGGACTGGCCACTACCTTGTATTGTTGCAGTGACCCTGTAATCCGTAGGATTGCCGCGATCAGTGTTATTGCGATTGCTCGTCGAATAGACACACTGCTGAGGCCCGGAGATCAGACGGCTACCGCCACCCGCGGTCCAGGAACCCCCGTTCATGTCATTGGCCCCGTAGCTGGGCGCTTCAATCGCAGCACCCACCGGCAAGGCCCAAACTGCCAGCACTGATGCGGCTAGCTTAGCGCGGAGAGACAGTGACATAGAGCGTCCCCCTATAGGTACCTTCATGCGACTGAGCCAGGCGCCCGGTGTCAAATTCGATACTTAGCTGCGCACGCTGACTGCCACAATTTTTGTCTGTATCGTCCCCAACACCCCACGCCTGATTGCTGCTGCCAGGTTGCATCAGCAAAGGCGTACTGCCAGACCCGTCGTAGTTGTAAAGCACATCGTAGGGAATCACCGGATTGCTGCCATTACCCACCGCAAATGCGGCGCCATCCCCGGTGCTCCCCGTACCGTCATCGCCATTGAAATAAATATCGTAGGCGCCACCATTGCCGCTGCGGTACACACAGAAGTCTTTGGTCTGGCGCCAGGGGCCAGAGGTGCCATTCACGGCCGGGTCGTAGTTAAAGTCAAAGTCTTGCAGTTGCGAGATGCTGATCTGCTCAGCAATCGAGAACGTGATACGGGAGTCAGCCTCGTTTTCGGCACCGATCAGATGGTCACAGGCAAACAGCAGCAGAACGCCGATGACCAGCGACGCTATGCCGCTGTTCACACGTTCTCTGTGCTCTGATTGCTTGCAAAATCTAAATGACACCGTTCTTTCCTGCTACTAATAATCAAACCCAACATACGCCTGAGCGGCTACCCTGAAGATGGCGCTGTGCGCCAGAGCATTGACCGTAAACGCCAGTATCGCCAAGGCAAAAAAAAGCCCGGCAAAGCCGGGCTTTACAAGACCTGGAGGGCTTATTCAGGCTGAACCGTGATCTTCAGATCACCCGTGTAGGTGTCGTCAAATGCGGTCTGGATATCAGTCTCAAGAAACTTCACCTTGAGGCCAGCCGTACGCGCGCCTGCATTGGAGCAGTCGATGGCACCATTGTTACCTACCTGTTGACCAGTCACCTCGTCTCCAGCGCTCACACCGCCCCAAGAACCGGAACCGATAGAACTGTCGTCAGAGAAATCCACTTCGTACTCCAGCTCGTTCGAACCGGAACCTGCCAGCGAGAATTCACCGGGCGTTACGCTGCCGTCGAAGGTGATGGAATAGTGAGCGGCATCCGAGTTACGGAATACACAGAACACCTGCTCGTTCTCCCAGTAGCCATTGGTGATGGCGGTAGCACCGGGTGCATAGGTTCCAAAATCCATATCCTGCAAACCAGAGACCATCACCATGCGCGGCACAGTGGTGGTGATCATGACTTCACCGTTGGAAGAACTGGTGGACAGTTCACCCTGTTGAGTATCTGCCATCGCAGCACCGCTCAATGCAAGCGGAGCCAGCGCTGCAACGGACAACAAGTTTTTGAGATTCATAACATTGCTCCTTTACGCTGTGTGTAAGCCCCGAAGGGCTGTCATTCGGCCTTACGCCGACGACAGGTGCAGGATGCGCCTAACACGGGAAGAACAGCATGGCCGAGCACGCCAGCGGCATGACCGCGGACGCCAACATTCTGTAAGTAAGTGCGTACTTACTCGGGTTCGACGGTGAGAGTGAGCTCGCTGACGTAGGCGCCGGCTCGAGCCATGGATAGATCGCTGGTGGTTTTGACGTACAGCGCCGCGTTATTGCCGGGGCAGTTACTCGAGGTGGTGCCGGTAAACCCGGTGAGGGTGCCGCCGTTGGTAATAGCCAGTCCGCCGTTCTCAGCGTTCCTGTCGTCGTCCAGAAACAAGTCGTAATCGATCTTACGACCTGCCAGGACAGAGTGTTCGATACCGAAGGTGCCCGCACCGCCAGAGCCTTCGGTGGTCGAAGAGGCGGTTATACGGTAAGCACCTGTGCTTGAGTAGACACAGTAGGCCTCCCGGTCGTCGATAAAGGCGCTATTGCCATTCCAGGTACCCAGGTTCACGGTACCCAACTTACGAATCTGGATCGCCGTACTGGCCTTCTGTAACGACACTTTTACGTTGTTGCGAGTTCTACTCTGCCCCATGCCAACGCCACCGGTATGGGTAATGCTCAGGTAGCCTTCGTAGACGCCATTCTCTGCGGCGAGCAAGTCGGCCTCGTTAATGAGAATCACGAGACGGCCATTGTTCACCCTCACGCCATTGATGGAGCATACTACGCTGCCCACCTTGATTCCGCCGAGATGCGGGTTGCTCGCCACCCCATAGCCAAGCGCCTCGGTGGTAGAGGTCACATCGTCATTCCACTGGTACTGCAAGGTCATGGGGATGGCTTCCTGGCCGATGCCATCACCGCCAACCTGAGTCAGCTGAAACACGCCATCGCCGGTAGTCATAGTTGCAGTGACGGTGTAATTGGTGGGGTTGCCGGAGCTATTGTTGACGCCATCGGTAGACATCACACAGCGCCGGGGAGACTGGATGCGGATGTCTCCAGAATTTGCCCACACGCCATAATCAAATGCGCCTGAGCGGTAATTAGGGTTATTGATAAACGCCTGAGCGAGGCTGCTGCCGAAAAGCAGAGCCAGGCCCAGACCCACAGTTAAAAGCCGGGGCAGGATGTTGCGGGAAGCCATCACGGTCAACCTCAAACCTGCGCAAGTCGATTACTCGACCGTCACCGTGACAATCAGATCACCGGTGTAGCTACCGGCACGCGCCGCCAGGGCGTCCGCATCAGAAACAGTGATCTCAACACCCGCCTTCACACCACTGGAGCAGGCTGCGTCGACCGTGTTTGCCGCGAGATTGGTCAACACCGTGCCAGGCGTGTTGTATGCGCTAAGAACGTTTTCGTCAGCGCCGAACTGCACGGTGTAATCCAGCTCATCGGTCGCAGTGGCAATGCGGAATTCATCGCCAGCCACCAGGCCGCCGTCACCTTCCAACTTCAACTGGTAAGTACCGGAGTCTTTATTCCGATAGACGCAGAAGTCTTCGGTCGCCACCATGGCACCCGGAGCGGCAGGGTCATAGGTACCCAGTTCAAAGGCATCGTCGCCGCCACCGAAACCAGTCACGCGCACCATTTGAGGAATGGTGGCGCGCACTTCGGCGGTCGCGCTTGAATCGGTAGTTGATAGGTCGCCGTCGGCAGCCATCAGTTGGCCGCTCATCAGCAAGGTACCCAAAGCCGTGGTTTGTGCTATTCGCTTCAATTTCATTTTGGTCACCTCCAAAGGTGTGTTCGCGTTTCGTTGGAGGCTATTATTCACGCCGCCGAGTTAACGACAATGCTGGTGTTTCAAATCTGTGACGCGGTTCCGAAAATACTGAGTATTTCACTACATAAAAATTAGTAAACTCAATAAGTTATTGTTTTTATTGAATTTATATATGCATATTTTTCGTAAACCTCAACTACACTATTGATAGTAAGAGTGAGAAGTAGATCACAGAATGCGCCCCTGCGGCGCGCCACGCAGGCACAAAAAAGGGGGCCTCAGCCCCCTTCGATCAAGCCAGACAAGGCAGTTCAGCCCCCAAACGGGTGCCTCAATACGATCGTTTCCACACGATCGGGACCCGTTGAAATCACGTCGATTGGCGCTCCAACCACCTGCTCAATGCGGGCAATATAGGCTCGGGCATTGTCAGGAAGCTCCTCCAGCGATTTGGCACCAATGGTCGATTCGCTCCAGCCAGGCACCTGCTCGTAAACGGGTTCGAGGCCCTCGTAGTCGTCGCTGTCTACAGGATTAGCCACCGCCTGCCCGTTAGCGTCGTGGTAGCCCACGCAAATTTGTATCTCTTCCAGGCCGTCCAATACGTCGAGCTTGGTCAGGCATAGCCCGGAAACGCTGTTAATCTGCACCGCATTGCGCAGCGCCACCGCATCAAACCAGCCACAGCGCCGCGGCCGGCCAGTGGTAGCGCCAAACTCATGTCCCTTCGTGGCCAGGTGCTCACCCGTGCTATCGAACAGTTCCGTAGGGAATGGACCTGAGCCTACCCGCGTGGTGTAGGCCTTGGTGATACCGAGGACATAATCGAGATACAAGGGGCCAAACCCACTGCCAGTGGCGGTGCCACCCGCAGTGGTATTAGAAGAGGTCACAAAGGGATAAGTCCCATGGTCAATATCCAGCAGCGAACCCTGGGCACCCTCGAAAAGAATCTTTGCGCCTCGCTCACGATACTGATGGAGCATGGATGTCACATCCGCCACCATGGGGCGAAGCTGCTCAGCCATCGTTAGCGCCTCATCCAGCGTAGACTGAAAATCAACCGCCTCCGCCTTGTAGTACTCCGTGAGCTGAAAATTATGGTACCCCAGCACCGTGCGCAGCTTTTCGGTAAAGCGGCCTTCGTCCATCAGGTCTCCGAGGCGCAGGCCACGCCGCGCCACTTTGTCCTCGTAGGCAGGACCAATACCGCGACCGGTAGTGCCGATTTTATCTTTGCCGCGTGCGGCCTCGCGCGCCTGATCCAATGCCACGTGATAAGGCAGGATCAGAGGGCACGCCGGGCTAATCCGAAGTCGTTCACGTACCGGCACGTCACGCTGTTCCAGCTCCGCGATCTCTTTGAGCAGCGCCTCGGGCGACAGCACCACACCATTGCCAATCAAGCACAGCACGCCCTCTCGCAGAATACCGGAAGGAATCAGGTGTAGAACCGTCTTCTCTCCCTCGATGACGAGGGTGTGACCCGCGTTATGACCACCCTGAAAGCGCACTACCGCTTCGGCCTGATCGGTCAACAGATCAACAATTTTGCCCTTGCCCTCATCACCCCATTGGGTACCGAGCACGACAACGTTCTTACTCATATCGATTTCTCTCGATTCGTCCCTGCTCAGCAGGGCTCAACACTCCATTGCCCGTCGCGTTCCACCAATTGGCGGTCGCAACGGGGGTCTATTTCTCCGGTGAGGCTAGTAATCACCACCTCGCCTGCCGCTCGCAGGTCTTCTACCGCGATCCACAGCGCGGCATCGGCAGCGCTCGGCGCAGATACAGCGCCCTTTTCCTGCCGTTCCGGCAGCAGCATTAATAGCGCCTTAAGATCGGCACTGAACCCGGTGGCGGGGCGGGCACGGCCAAAGACCTCGCCCACATCGTCATAACGCCCGCCATTAGCTAGTGCACGACCGTGCTCCGATACATAGGCGGCAAACACCAGGCCCGTGTGATAGTGATAGCCGCGCAGTTCCGCCAGGTCGTAATAGATTTCCACCTCGGGATAATGAGCGGCGATCGATTGCGCCACGCGCATCAGCTCAGCCACCTCTTCGGTTGCCCAGTCAGCACGATCTAACACCGAGGCATCGCCATGCAGCTGCGCCAGCTCCATAATCTGTTGGCGAACCGCGTTATCTGCGACGGCTTCCAGCGCCTGTTCCAGATCGGGTAACGACTTGCGCTGTAGCGCGTCAAACACGGCATCGGCGGCTTCTCCAGCCAATGCGCTACGCTCTAACAGGCGGCGGTAAATGCCGACATGACCCAGGTCCAGAGTGATACCCTCGATGCCGGCGACCTTCAGGGTTTCCAGCATCAGGCAGATCACCTCGATATCGGCATGCAGGCCGGGTTCGCCATACAACTCGGCACCGATATTGATGGGGGAGCGTGACGCCAGCAGAGCGGTGGAGCGGGTGTGCAGCACACTGCCTGCATAGCAGAAACGGTTGATACCTTCCGTGGGCAGGCTGTGCGCGTCGATTCGCGCCACCTGAGGCGTAATGTCAGCACGGATGCCCATGCTGCGCCCCGATAGCTGGTCGGTGATACGATAGGTCAGCAGGTCGATGTCGGCACCGAGGCCTATCAACAGCGACTCGGTAAACTCTACCAGTGGCGGAATGACTAACTGGTAGCCCCAACCCCTATACAGATCGAGCAGAGTGCGGCGCAGCCGCTCGACTTCCGCTGCGGGCGCGGGCAGAACCTCCTCTATACCGTCGGGCAATAACCAGCGGTCTACTGTTGTCATGTCGCAGGACCCTCAGTTAATCAGGTAGAGCAGAGCCAGTCCCAGCACCATGCTGAACAAACCCATACCCCTCATCGTGCTGTCATCAAGTTCGGCCAGCACTTTCACCATATTGCGCCAACGTCCGGGGGCCAGAAAGGGCACCATGCCCTCAATGATGAAGACCAGCGCGAATGCTACCGCCAACTGGTGCCATACATCCAAGCCGATTATTCTCCCCGAAAAAACAGCGCGCACAAAAAAACCGTGGACCCCAGGGCTTGTTCACAAACCCGGAACCTCACGGTTGCAGAATTCTAGCACAGTCGGGGCCGTCATACCCAAGTAAATGGGACCCCCACCGGAGTGGGGGCGACGGGCGAAATTACTTGGTTTCCGAACCCTTCAGGTAGTTGAAGAATTCGCTGTCAGGCTCTAGCAACAAGAGATCGCCCTTACTCTGGAACGATTCTTCATAGGCCTGAAGGCTGCGGGTAAAGGCAAAGAAATCCTTGTCTTTGTTATACGCCTCGGCGTAAATCGACGCCGCGCGGGCGTCGCCCTCACCGCGCAGGGACTGCGCATCGCGGTAGGCACCCGCCTTGATCACAGTGACTTCCCGGTCAGCGGCTGCGCGAATACCCTCTGCCAGCTCGCGACCCTGAGACCGACGTTCCCGCGCTTCCTTTTCCCGCTCAGCATTCATACGACGGAATACCGAGTCACTTACATCGGGTGGCAGGTCAATCTTCTTAACGCGCACATCCACCACTTCGATGCCCAACTGATCCAGGGTGACTTCATTCAGCTCCGTCGTCAGATCGGTCATCAGCAGATCACGCTCGCCGGATACCACTTCCTGCAGGGTTCGCCGCGCCACCTGGTTACGCAGGCCGTCATTGATGCGCTGCGCCAACAGTCCGTTGGCCCGCGCCTCGTCACCGCCTGTGGCCGTGTAGTATTTCTCCACATCAGAGACTCTCCACTTGGCGTAGGAGTCGGTTACCAGCGCTTTCTGCTCCAGCGTGAAGAAACGCTCAGGCAGTGCATCTACCGTCAATACCCGCGCATCGAAGTAGCGCACGTTATTGACGAAGGGAATCTTAATGTGCAGCCCGGGCTTGATATCGGGAATGACTACCTCACCGAAGCGTAGCAGTACGGCACGCTCGGTTTCCTTCACGATGTACAGCGCATTACCCAGGATCCACAGCGAAAACAGGGCCACTGCAACTGCAACTATGCTCTTGGTACTCATATTAACGCCCTCCCCGGCCGCTTGAGCGGGCCGCATTATCGCGCCGCAGCTGATCGACCACCCGATCAGTCAACTCGCGAATATCCACACTGCCCGAGGGCGCCGCGGTAGTAGTCCGTTGCCGGCTGCTTTCCTCAATAATTCTATCGAGAGGCAGATACAGCATGTTGTTGCCGCCTTCCACGTCGACCATCACCTTACTGGTGTTCTGCATCACACCCTGCACCGTTTCCAGGTACAAGCGCTTACGAGTCACCTCAGGCGCACGCTGGTATTCCGCGAGCAGCGCAGAAAAGCGCGCCGCGTCACCTTCTGCTTCAGCAATCTTCCGTTCTTTATAGGCGTTGGCTTCCTCAATCACCCGCTGCGCCTGACCGCGCGCTTCGGGAATCACGCCATTGGCATACGCCTGTGCCTCATTCTTGACCCGCTCTTCATCCTCGCGCGCCTTGATCACGTCATCGAACGCTTCCTGCACTTCAGCAGGTGGCCTGGCGTCGTCGACGTTCACCTTGGACACCATGATGCCCGTGCGGTACATGTCCAGATATTGCTGCAGGCGCTCACGCACATCGATCGCGAGTTGCGCACGACCATCGGTCAGTACGTAGTCCATGGCAGAGCCGCCCGCAACATGTCGCAGCGCACTCTCAGTGGCATTCGTCAGGCTGCGTTCCGGATCGCGTACACGCAGAACGAAATCCTCGGCATTCTGAATGACGTACTGGACAGACAGGTTCACCTCAACGATGTTTTCGTCTTCAGTCAGCATCTGCTCACGAAACGTAGCGTTGTTGACCCGCGTCACGTTGACTGGAAACACCTCATCCACGATGGGAGGGTTCCATTGCAGACCAGGCTGCACCGTCGCGTGATATTTACCCAGGCGCAGCACCACACCACGCTCCTGCTGATCGACCGTATAGAACCCCATAAGAGCCCAGGCCACGGCCGCTATCACCAATACGGTGATGATGAGCCCACCGCCAGCTGCACCGGCAGAGCCGCCACCTGAGGAGGAACCGCCGCTGCCGCCAAAGATGCCAGAGAATTTCTCCTTCAGCTTCTGCAAAGCCTCATCAAGGTCGGGTGGACCCTGGTCGCCTCCGCCCCAGGGGTCGCGCGGCTTGTTGCCATTACCACCCGGTTCATTCCAGGCCATATCGTTCTCCTGTACAGGGCTCAGTGGCCCAGAACATTACACAAAATAGTTAATCAAACAGCGCCGCAGTCTAACACCAGCAGCTTCTGTTCCTCCACCTGCTCCGCGGCCAGTAGCCGCTGCCAGTCGCGGCGCGGAAGACTCACCTTCAGCTGTACGCAGCCGTCTTCACAATGGTTTTCTTCCTGCACCGCACCGACTTGATACAAACTGGCACGGAGCCGTCCCATTTCAGGTTGCAGCTCAATGCGATGTCGGACCATATCGCCGGCAAGCAGTTCCGCCAAGGCCTCGTGCAAAAGCTCAACGCCCGCTCCGGTATTGGCCGATAGCCAGACCCGCTCGGGGATTCCATCAGCGTTGCGCTCCAGCCTGGGAGGCTGCTCGAGTAGGTCGATTTTGTTGTAGATTTCGAGCCGCGGAATGCGCTCGGCGTGAATTTCCGCCAACACGTCTTCCACCTGCTCAATATTGTCGAGTCGCTCATCGCTCGCAGCATCGACCACATGCAGCAGCAAGTCAGCACTCACGGTTTCTTCGAGCGTGGCGCGAAAGGCGTCGACCAGTTTATGGGGCAAGTGGCGGATAAACCCCACCGTATCGGCGAGAACAACGGGGCCGCACTCGTCGAGCTCGATGCGACGTAGCGTGGGATCCAGGGTGGCGAACAACTGATCGGCCGCATATACCTCGGCTTTGGTGATGTGATTAAACAGGGTGGACTTGCCCGCATTGGTATAGCCCACCAACGACACCCTAGGTACCTCTGCCCGTTGCCGCGAGCGACGCCCTTGCTGGCGCTGCTTTTCGACCTTGGCGAGTCGTCCCTGAATGGATTTGATGCGCACGCGCAACAGGCGCCTGTCGGTCTCTAACTGGGTTTCACCCGGGCCGCGCAAACCGATGCCGCCTTTCTGACGCTCCAAGTGGGTCCAACCGCGGACCAGACGGGTCGACATATGTTCTAGCTGAGCCAACTCAACCTGTAGCTTACCCTCGTGGGTGCGGGCGCGCTGGGCAAAGATGTCGAGAATGACACCCGTACGGTCGGTTACCCGACATTTCAATTCTGCTTCCAGGTTGCGCTCCTGACTGGGAGACAAGGCGTGGTTGAACAGCACCACCTCTGCGTCGTGAGCACGCACCAGCGCAGCAATCTCTTCGAGCTTTCCGGAGCCGACAAAATAGCGGGGGTGAGGCGCATCGCGCTGCCCAAATACATAGTCCACGGGGTCTCCCCCCGCTGACAGCACGAGTTCCTCGAATTCGCGCGGATCCTCACGATCCGTCTCTGTTGAAAGATTCAGGTGAACGAGTACTGCCCGCTCACCCGAATCGGGTCGTTCAAAAAACAAACAGTATCCTAACTATCCCCGCCTTCCTCTTCCGGGGGATTCTGCATGGGCATACGCACCACGCGGGAGGGAACCACGGTGGAGATGGCGTGCTTGTACACCATCTGACTGACGGTGTTCTTCAACAGCACAACAAACTGGTCAAATGACTCTATCTGTCCCTGCAGCTTGATGCCGTTGACGAGGTAAATGGAAACCGGAACACGCTCTTTACGAAGTATGTTCAGGTAAGGGTCTTGTAAGGTGTGCCCTTTTGACATGGCAATTCTCCTTGATGGCTCAAATCGAGCCCAAAAAAAGTAACAATGGTCAGCGGCTCTGCAGGGTTCCTATTCCAGGAAATCCTGAAAGCCTTTTTTGTTTTACGATGAATTTCCCCACCCGGTTCTGCTCCTTCAGCACCGAAGGGGATATTCGCTAAAAAGTATAGCGCACCCCGTCAAGTCTACATGGGGGCTCAGTCGAGGTATTTCAAGGCTAGCTGAAGCGGTGTTTCAGGGAGTTCTGCCAATTTCTCGGGCGTGGGGCCTGCAGCACCGGCGGCATCTGTGTAAATCCAATTGAGATCGGGCCACTTCCGCAGCCAGGTAAGCTGGCGCTTGGCCAGTTGGCGGGTCGCAAAAATCACCAGTTCGCGGGCCCTTTTGACACCGAATTCGCCGCGCACGTGCGCCCACATCTGTCGATAGCCTACCGAGCGCATGGCGGGCAGATCGAGATTGAGGTCACCGCGGTCGTATAACGCGCGTACTTCGGCGGCCAGGCCGGCCTCCAACATCACGTCTACCCGCTTCTCAATGCGGCGGTGCAGCACCTCCCGCTCGGCAGGCGCTATGGCGAGCTGCACGACCTTGTACGCGTCGGTCAGCCGGCCTCTACCTTTGTGGGCCTGCTTCTTGCGCCAGTCGGTCATAGTGATACCGCTGGAGAGGTATACCTCCAGGGCACGACCGATACGGTGGGAATGATTAGGATGAATGCGGGCGGCAATTTCGGGATCGACTTTTTCGAGCATCTTATGCAAATGCGGCCAGCCTTTCTTCTCGGCTTCACGGGTAAGGTGACGCCGCAACTCCGGATCGGTTGCTGGCATGTCGGACAAGCCCTCCAGCAACGCCTTGAAATACATCATTGTGCCGCCGACCAAAATTGGCGTTTTGCCCGCCGCGATGATCTTCATCACCTCGTCCTGGGCATCGTCGCAAAACTCCGCAACCGAATAAGGCTCCAATGGATCACGAATATTGACCAGGTGGTGGGGGTAATCGGACTTGGCGCTACCAATGTCCAGCCCCCGGTATACCTGGGCCGAATCCACGCTGATCAATTCCCCCTTGCGCTCGTAGGCTAGCTCAATCGCCAGATCGGTCTTACCGGAGGCAGTCGGCCCCATCAGACATATCACCTGCGGCTTATCGCCCATCTAGCGTCCCCTTAGCAAGAGCCATCAGCGTCCCCTCATAAAGCGCCATCAGCGTCCCCTCATAAAAAGTTTATCCAACTCATCCATCGATAGCTGGGTCCAGGTGGGTCGGCCGTGGTTGCACTGGCCGCTGCGCTCGGTCTCTTCCATATCTCGCAGCAGGGCATTCATTTCGGGAATGGTGAGACGTCGGTTTGCGCGCACAGAACCGTGACAGGCCATCGTGGACAGCAGTTCATCCATATGTGCTTCGATGCGATCTGAACTGCCGTGGGTCAGCAGATCAGACAGCACATCGCGCAGCAGTTGCTCCACATCCGCGTCGCGCAAAGCCACTGGAATTGCGCGCAGCACCAGGGCTTCTTCACCAGCCCTCTCAACTGTCATGCCCAGGGCCGCAAAAACCTCGGCATGAGTCTCGGCGCAGTCTGCCTCACGGGTACTCACAGCTACGGTCTGCGGCACCAGCAGGGGCTGACTGCGGATGCCGTCTCCGGTATGGGAGACCTTCATGCGCTCGTAAGTGATGCGCTCGTGGGCAGCATGCATATCTACCAGCACCAAGCCTTCGGAATTTTGCGACAGGATGTAAATACCGTGTAGTTGGGCCACCGCATAACCCAGGGGCGGCACTTCTTCCTCTGCGCCCTCCTCCAGCTTGGGCGCGGCGGAAGAGTACAGCTGCTGAAAGCCCTGCATCTGCTCGCTGACCTGGCCTCGATCAGCTGATGCGGAACCAAAGTAATTACTCTGCGGAGCTACTCCGCCCGACGCTGGCCTGCCCCAACTGAGCGCGTCCTGGGTCGGCTCACTGGCTAACTGCAACGCTGTCGCCTCTGCCTGCGCCGCCACCTGATCGGCGGGTCGCACATCGGCCAGCGCCTTATGCAGGCTTCGAAACAGAAAATCGTGGACAGAACGACCATCTCGAAAACGAACCTCATGCTTGGTGGGATGCACATTCACGTCCACACCCGCCGGGTCCAGCTCCAGGTACAGCACAAATGCAGGGTGTCGACCATGATAAAGCACGTCTCGATACGCCTGCTTTACCGCATGACTGACCAGACGATCCTTGATCACTCGGCCGTTTACATAAAAATACTGCAAATCCGCCTGACTCCGCGAAAAAGTCGGCAGCCCGACCCAGCCCCATAGCCGGTAGTCGCCCACTTCCGTCTCGATATACAGCGCCTGCTCAATAAATGCCGGGCCGCAGATGGAAGCGACCCGCCGCTCGCGCGCCACGTCTGAGTCGCAGGCGCTCAACTGATGCACCGCGCGCTGGTTATGTCGCAGATGAAAGGCCACGTCATATCGACTTAGCGCCTGACGCTTAACAACTTCCTCGAGGTGGTTGAACTCGGTTTTCTCCGTGCGCAAAAACTTCCGCCGGGCGGGTGTATTGAAAAACAGGTCACGTACTTCCACCGTTGTGCCCTGCGGGTGGGGTGCGGGCTTCAGCTTTACCTCCATCTCGGTGCCCTCACATTCAGCGCGCAAACCACTGGCGTCCGCCTCGTCGGTGTTGGAGGTAATAGCCAAGCGGGAAACCGAACTGATACTGGCGAGTGCCTCGCCGCGAAACCCGAGACTGCCGACCCGTTCAAGATCTTCCAGCGATTCAATCTTACTGGTGGCGTGACGGCTCAGGGACAAAGGCAGATCATCACCATCCATGCCCTGGCCATTATCGCGCACACGCATCAGCTTCGCGCCGCCAGACTCGGCGTCAACTTCGATGCGGGTCGCACCTGCGTCGAGAGCATTCTCTAACAATTCCTTGATGACGGACGCGGGTCGCTCGACCACCTCTCCGGCGGCGATCTGGTTCGCCAGACGCGGGCTTAGCAAATGAATGCGAGACATCAGCTGGCGGGAATGATCAGTTTCTGCCCGACGCGGATGGTGTTATTGGACAAAGAATTGCGGCTGCGCAGGGTAGAGACACTGACATTGAAGCGCTGCGCAATCTCCGAAAGGGTATCTCCACGAGCGATCACGTACTCCCTCGAGCCCGCCTGTTTTTGCCAAGCCAGGAGCGTATCAGCTGGGGGGTGTTCCACGAACCAAGAGCGGACGCCCTTGTAGATCGCATTAGCCATCTGCTTCTGATACTTGCGGGTTTTAAGTTTGCTCGCCTCCTCCGGATTGGAGATGAAACCAGTCTCAACCAAGATCGAAGGGATATCCGGAGACTTCAGTACCGCAAAGGCGGCTTGTTCCACCCGCTTTCGGTGCAGCTTAGAGATATAGTCCATCTCCCCCAGTACGCGGGAACCGAGATCGAGGCTGGCATCGAGAGTGTGACTCATCGACATATCGTACAGCACCTGCGCCAGCAGATCGTCCTTATCATTAAGACTCACGCCGCCGACCAGGTCGGCGGCGTTTTCGCGTTGGGCCAGGAACTTTGCGAAGCTACTGGAAGCGCCGCGCTGCGAAAGCGCGTAGACCGATGTGCCCTTGGCTTTAGGGCTGGTAAACGCGTCTGCATGAATCGACACCAACAAGTCGGCCTGAGCAGCGTGGGCCAGATCGCGTCGCTTCTTGAGGCCGACATAGTAATCACCTGTGCGAATCAGCTTTGGCTTAAAACCCTTCTCGCTCTCAAACAAGCGCTTCACGTCTTTGGCAATAGCCAACACCACGTGTTTCTCACGCAAGCCGCCAGGGCCCAATGCGCCGGGATCTTCACCTCCGTGCCCCGCGTCAATGGCAATCACGATGTCACGGCGCGCAGCAGTTTCGACACTCTTCTTCACCGAGGGCTTGGCTGCTTGCTGGCGCGGCGACTTGTCGTAAAGGTCTAACACCAGCCGGTCGCCACGCTGCTCGTTGGCTTTGAGCACAAAGCTGCGCGGTTTTACCGCTTCGCTCATATCGAAGACGATGCGCAAATCGTCACCGGCGCGAATTCCGGAGCGAATCTTATTGACCGGCGTGTCAGTCAGCGACACCGAGTTCAGGTTGGCGGCGAGTTGGCTGTCCGGGATATCGACCACGATACGGTCGGGGTTCTCGAGGGTGATCAGTTTGTGCGTGGCCGGTCCGCTGAGATCGAATACGATTCGAGTGTGGTCGGGGGCTCGCCAGAGACGTACATCGCGTACCTCCAGTGCGAGTGCTGCCGGTGTCACCGCGGTGAACACTGCTAGCAGCATCAGATGGCAGAGTCGCCTGCCCATCATTTCACTCCGTATCCCCTTTGTGATTCTCTTTTCGTAAAGGGTTTTGAGGGGTTATTCCGGCAATTGTTCCAAGCATTCTACACCGCGATCCGTACCGGCTTCAAAGCTTATCAACCGGCCATGACCAGAGACTTCGATATGCATATGGATATCGGCCTCGGGCAGGTAACCGACACCACGAGCAGGCCATTCCACCAGGGAGATCGAATTTGTCCCAAAGTAATCGCGAATACCCATGTACTCCAGTTCTTCGGGATCGCCTAAACGGTACAAATCGAAGTGGTACACCGCGACGCCGGCCAGTTCGTAGGGCTCCACTAGCGTGTAAGTAGGACTCTTCACCGCACCCTGGTGCCCGAAGCCCTGGATAATCCCGCGGGCAAGCGTGGTCTTGCCCATGCCCAGGTCACCCTCCAAAAACAGCACGGTGCCCGGAAGGAGGACCTTGGCGAGTTCACCGCCTAATACAACCATGGCGGCCTCGTCAGCAGCAAAAATAGATCTTTGCACCGTCTAACTACCCAATAATTGACGCAGCGCCGGCATCAAGTCGGTAGCCAGAAGACCCACGGCTCCCTCTGCGGCGGCAACATCGGCCGCACAGCCATGCAAGCAGACGCCCAGACAGGCCGCGTCAAGGGGTGACAGCCCCTGGGCTAGGAGCGCGGCAATAACCCCACTTAATACATCTCCCATGCCGCCACTGGCCATGCCCGGATTGCCATAGGGGCAAAGAAAGACTTCCTCACCACCACACACCAACGTACCGGCACCTTTTAACAACACCACGCCACCGTAGCGTTGTTGCAATGCAACGACAGCAGCAAATCGGTCCGCGTTGATATCGGCAGTAGTGCACTGCAGCAGGCGAGCCGCCTCGCCGGGGTGCGGCGTAAGCACCCAGTTATCACGCCGCGGGTTTTCTACAATCCGATTCTCAGCCAATAGATTCAGGGCATCGGCGTCCACCACCAGGGCTTTGTCGGTCTCCAACACCTGAAACAATAACTGATCGGACCAGGGCGACGACCCAAGACCCGGCCCCACAGCAATCGCGTTTGGGCGCTCCAGCATGGGCAACAGCTCATTACCGCCGGTAACACCGCGAGCCATCACTTCCGGCACACGGGTTAACAGTGCGCTGACGTGCCCAGGCCGAGTTGCCGCCGACACCAGTCCAGCACCGCAACGTCCCGCCGCCTCAGCCGCCATGATAGCCGCCCCGCCCAACCCTTCATCGCCACCGACTATAAGCGCGTGGCCAAATATTCCCTTATGGGCATGCTGTTCTCGCCGCGGGATCAGCGGCCGCAGATCCTCTAGCTCCAGGAGATAGCTATTTGCTGGCACTTGGCCATACACCTCCAGCGGCACTTCCAGGTCGGTAAAATGCAACAGGCCGACTTTTGCCGGCGCCTCGCCCGTCATCAGGCCACGTTTGATCCCTATAAACGTCGCGGTATGATCAGCGCGAACGCAGTCGCCCAGGACCTTGCCGGTATCGCTGCAGAGCCCCGAGGGAATATCGACAGCCAGTACCGGCAATGAACTGGCATTGATGAGCTCAATCGCCAGTGGATAGTCACCGCGTACGTCACCACTCAGGCCAGTGCCCAGCATGGCGTCCACGATGACTCCGCCAGTCAGTTCACCGCCAGCGGCGAAGGGCAGAATGGCAACGCCATCGACCAGCGCCTTGTCGTAGGCCAACCGTGCATCGCCACTGATCTTCGCAGCATCACCTAGCAGGTAGACGGTAACCGGTACACCGCGTTCGTGAGCCAGTGAAGCCACGATGAACCCATCGCCACCATTATTGCCGGTGCCGCAGAACACATGAATATGCTCCGCGTCGGGATAAATATCGCACAGCAAATCGAAGCTTGTCCGCCCCGCTCGACTCATCAGGCGAATGCCGGGCACACCGAATTCCTCGATCGTGATTCGATCGAGTTCGCGAGTCTGCGCAGCCGTGTAGAGAGCTTCTCCAGCCAATGTATATCCTCGAAACGCCGGTATCTGAGATAATACTGCATTGGCACACTGAATTTTTCGGGCACGCTGTGAATACATCCCTGTACGCTTGCGTGCAGCATCCATGCTGCACACAGCCCTCACAATTTGTGTCCCAATGCAGTTACCACAGCTCGAGCACCAAGGTATAGCAATGGCTGGAGAGCAGCAATACGGCGAACTGCTAGCACGCATCCGCGAATGGGCGCTGGAGCTCGGCTTCCAGCAACTGGGCGTGAGCGATATCGACCTGGGAGAGCACCCGGACTACCTCGAGCGCTGGCTCGCCGCGGGCTACCACGGCAGCATGGATTACATGGCGAAACACGGCAGTCGTCGATCGCATCCAGCGGAGCTCATTCCCGGTACGGTGCGGGTGTTGTCCCTGCGCATGGATTACCTGGCCGACGGCAGCGACCCGGTGAGGCTGCTGGAGCAGCCCGATAAAGCTTACATATCACGCTATACACTCGGGCGCGACTACCACAAGCTGATCCGCAAACGCCTGGCCCAACTGGCGAAGCGTATTGAAGCGGAAGTGGGTGGTAATTATCGAGCCTTTGTCGACAGCGCTCCGGTTCTGGAGCGCGCAATCGCCGAACAGGCGGGGTTGGGCTGGATAGCGAAGAACACCATGCTCATCAACAGCCAAGCTGGCTCATGGTTTTTTCTCGGTGAGATCTACACCGACCTGCCTTTGCCCTCAGACCCACCGCAGCAGGATAAGCACTGTGGCAGCTGCCGCGCCTGTCTGGATATCTGCCCAACCAACGCCTTCGTTGGCCCCTTCGAACTGGATGCCCGTCGCTGCATCTCCTACCTGACGATTGAGCATTCCGGGTCAATCGATGAGGAACTGAGACCACTAATGGGCAACAGGGTATTCGGCTGCGATGACTGTCAGTTGGTTTGCCCATGGAATAAATTTGCGGAAATCACAGCTGAGCCAGACTTTCGGCCGCGTCACGGGCTGGATGATCGCGAGCTGGCTGAACTCTTCGCCTGGGATGAGGACACCTGGTTGAACAAAACTGAAGGTTCTGCCATTCGCCGCATTGGGTTTGAGCGTTGGCTGCGCAATCTTGCCGTTGCGCTGGGGAATGCACCCACGACTCAGGAAACCGTGAACGCACTCAAAGCGCGGCAGGGCTACCCGTCGGAGCTGGTGCGCGAGCATGTGCAGTGGGCGCTGGCCCAACATAGCGGCTAGCGCGGCGCAGGTGGGCTCAAACCACCATAAAGGTGTCGCGGTAGTAACGCAGTTCCTTGATGGATTCGCGAATATCATCCAGTGCCAGGTGCGCACCCATCTTGCTGAACCCCGACTCTAACTCGGGCCGCCAGCGCTGCATCAGAATCTTGAGAGTACTGACATCGAGATTGCGATAGTGAAAATAGGCTTCCAGCTCTGGCATGTGACGCGCCATAAACCGGCGATCCTGGCAGATACTATTACCGCACATCGGTGATGCCCCCGCCGGAACATACTGCTCCAGGAACGCGATCGTTTTTTGTGTCGCGGTGGCCTCGGTTTCCTCGCTTTCGCGGACCCGTTTAACCAGGCCAGAGCTGGTGTGATGACTGGTGTTCCACTCATCCATTGCCTCAAGCCGTGCATCGCTCTGATGAATGGCAATCACCGGGCCCTCCGCCAGCGTATTGAGCTCGGAGTCTGTGACTATGGTCGCGATTTCAATCACCGCGTCGTTATCCGGGTCGAGACCCGTCATCTCCAGGTCGACCCAGATCAGGTTTTGTTCGCTGAGCATCTTGGTTTTGCTTCTTAAACAGCTGCTAGAAGTGGTGTAGGAAGTGTAGCAAGTCACAGCTAATATGCGCATATGGGAAAACGCAAGCTCAGCCGCCAGCAGGCCTGGCGGATCGACAAAATCCAGGAGGAACGCCGTAAACGAGCAGAGCGTCGCGGCGAGCTGAGCGATGAGGCGCTTTCCAGCGGCGAACTCGGGCCGGAACAGGAAGGCCTCATCGTTGCCCACTATGGCAGTCAGGTCGAGGTGGAAGCCGACGAACAGTTACGACGCTGCCACCTTCGTTCCAATCTCGAGGGGTTGGTGACGGGTGACCGGGTGATCTGGTGTGACGGCGACCCCATGGGCGTCGTTGTGGCACAGTTAGAAAGATCCAGCGAGCTGCTGCGGCCGGACCCCTACGGCAAGTTAAAGCCGGTCGCTGCCAACATCGACCAGATTATCATCGTCATAGCGCCTCTCCCCAAACCGCACGCCAACCTGCTTGACCGCTATCTGGTGGCTTCTGAAGCGGTGGGCATTGAACCAATGATTCTGCTAAACAAGTCGGACCTTGTTGAAGAAGGCAACCAGGAAGCCATCGAGGACCTGTTAGCACCCTACCCTGATCTGGGTTATCGGGTATTACAGGCATCCTGCAAACTAGAACATGGACTGGAGAGCTTGCACGAGGCACTGGCCGGGCGCACTAGCATATTCGTCGGCCAGTCTGGGGTGGGAAAATCATCACTGGTCAATGCGTTACTACCCGGTATCAACCTGCGAGTGGGCGAGCTCTCGGAGGCGAGAGGCAAAGGGACTCATACGACCACCACCGCGCAGCTGCTGAATATGCCCCGCGGCGGCAGCCTGATCGACTCACCGGGAATCCGCGAGTTCGGCCTCTGGCATATGGACAGGCAACAGGTTGAGTCGGGATTCCGGGAATTTCTGCCGCTACTGGGACACTGCAAGTTCCGAGACTGCATTCACGAGCAAGAACCCGGCTGCGCGTTGCTGGCGGCCGCCAAGCAAGGGCAGATCAGTCAACGGCGGCTGGACAGCTATCGACACATCGTCGATAGCCTGGAAGAGCCTAGCTACTAGGCCAGACCCCAGAGATGGGCTACACTAGCCAGCCCCCATAAGGCCAGGCTAAATCCATGACTGAGGCGACTCTGCCACTGCTACTCGAAGTCGACGAATTCAACGCCCAGCGTGACGCGTTGAGCAACATTATTCTCGTCGACGTGAGTAGCCCTGATAACTATCGGGCGGGCCATATTCCCGGTGCGCTGCACCTGCCCCCCGGTGTCCTGCAGCACGGCGGACCGCCAGCAGCCGGACGCATTCCGGAGCCGGCGAGACTGGAAGAAATTTTCTCCTGGATGGGTTTGAGCCCCAATCACCATGTGGTTGCCTATGATGACGAAGGCGGCGGCTGGGCCGGTCGACTGTTGTGGACTCTGGAAGCCGTTGGTCACACACGGTACAGCTACCTCAACGGCGGCATTCACGCCTGGAGGGCGGCGGGCCTGGAAACCAGCTCGGAGATCTGCGAGCCCGATAGCCGGCCCTATTCTGTAACAATGAACAGGAATCCCATTGCCGACGCAGAAGACATTATTCCTCGCCTGGGCGACGACAATTTCCGCGTGTGGGATGCCCGCTCGGCCGAAGAGTACCAGGGCCTGCGCTCCGGCTCCGCCCGCGCCGGCCACATTCCCGGCGCAATCAATATCGATTGGCTTGAACTGATCGACCGTCACAACGATACCCGCCTGGTCGATCTTCAGCAGTTGCAGGCTCGCCTTAATGATCTCGGCCTGGATGCCAACAGAGACATTGTCACCCACTGTCAGAGTCATCACCGCTCCAGCCTGACCTGGCTGGCCATGAAAATACTGGGCTACTCTTCCGTAAAGGGCTATCACGGGTCCTGGGGCGACTGGGGCAATCGGGAAGACACCCCCATAGAGGTTTAACACTTGGATACGCTGTTCATACTACTGCAACACATACTGCCCCAGCATCTGCTGTCACGTATCACCGGCTGGCTTGCCGAGAACGAGACGCTCTGGCTAAAGAATTTTCTGATCAAGCTGTTTGCGCGCCACTTTCAGGTCAATATGGCTGAGGCCCATGAGCCTGTGCTGGAGGCCTATCCCAACTTCAACGCGTTTTTCACTCGCGCCCTGATGGACGGCGCCAGGCCTGTCGATACGGCCACACATTCCATCGTTTGTCCGGCGGATGGTGCCATCAGCCAACTCGGTCCCATCGAGCATGGCAGAATTTTTCAGGCTAAGGGCCGCTACTACAGTGCCGAGGAACTGTTAGCCGATGGTGAGCGCGCGCGGCAGTTCAACGGCGGACAATTTGCCACCGTCTACCTCTCACCCAAGGACTACCACCGCGTGCATATGCCCCTCGCCGGCGAGCTCAGCGCGCAGACCTACGTACCTGGAGACCTGTATTCCGTTAACCAGGTAACAGCCGCTAACGTTGATCGTCTGTTTGCACGCAATGAGCGGCTGGTGTGCTATTTCGATACCGAGATAGGTCCAATGGCTATGATATTGGTGGGTGCGGTGATCGTAGCCGGGATTGAAACCGTATGGTCGGGCCAGGTGGCACCACCCCCCAAAACACCCAAGACCATCGACTACAAACGCGCACCCTCGGGCATCAAGCTCGACAAGGGTGAGGAAATGGGTCGTTTTAAGCTCGGCTCAACGGTGATTCTGCTATTCCCACCCGACACTATCGCGTGGGACGAGCGCTATGTGGCCGACGCGCCGACGCGCATGGGCGAACACTTCGCGACGATCAAGCCCAGCGCATAGCGCTAGAGATTTTCCTCCGCGAACGCAGCCAGGCGCGAACGCTCAATGCCGCCTACATGCATCAACCCCGCGTGCGGGTAGTGCTTACAACGCTCGACCAAATAGGTGAGCCCAGAGGTCAGCGGGCTGATGTACTTATTGTCGATCTGCGCCAGGTTGCCCAACACCACAATCTTGGAGTCAGCGCCCACACGCGTAATGACTGACTTGAGCTGAAACTGGGTCAGCCCCTGACTTTCATCGATGATGATGTAAGCATTGTTGAATGAGCGGCCACGCATGAAATTAAGCGACTTGAACTGGATGTTCGCGCGCTCTTTGACGTAATCGATGCTGCCGTGGCTGCATTCGTCACTGCCGTGCAGAATTTCCAGGTTATCGTCAAAGGCGGCCAGCCAGGGCGCCATCTTTTCTTCCTCAGTTCCGGGCAAGAAGCCAATATCTTCGGCAATCGGCGGCGTAGAGCGGGCTACGATCAGTTTGCTGTACTTCTTCTGCTCAAGAATCGCGTGCAGGCCATAGGCCAGCGCCAACAGGGTTTTACCAGAGCCCGCAGGTCCGGTCAGTACATTCATATCCACATCGTCATTATCGAGCAACTCCATGGCCATGGCCTGCTCGATATTCCTCGGCGACAAACCCCAGTAGCGACGATGCATGAGATTGTCTTTCGAATCACAGCGCAGGTACACGTGCTCACGATCCACGCGTTTCACGTAGGCGAAGAACTCGTTGTCGTCGTGTAGAAACATATTGGGGTAAGCCTGCGGCAGGTCTCTACGCGAAACCCGGTGCAAGGTGCGATCGCCTTCGCGCAAGGTATCGACCTCTTCAACACCCGCCCAGAAGTCGCCCTCGATGTGGTCATAGCCCTTGGCCAACAGGTCGATGTCATCCAGCACGCGATCGCGGCGATAATCCTCTACGTGCACTAGCCCCGAGCCCTTGGCTTTGAGCCGCATATTTATGTCTTTAGTGACCAAGCAGACAAAATAGTCAGGATTTTCCGCCTGCAGCCGCAGCGCAACATTGATAATTCGATTGTCGTTGGCCTTATCCTGTGTGTCATTGAGGAAAGGAATATCATCCGCATTGGCCAACAACTGGTCGGGATAGATCGACAGGCGACCCAGCGGCCCATCGACGTTGGAGCCGGGTATCTCGACGCCTTCCTGGATCTGTTGAGGGTTCGCTTCATCCACGACCTTGTCGATCATGTTGATAGCAATGCGGGCCTCCCTACTAACCGTCTTCTCATGGCGGTCCTTAATGTGGTCCAACTCTTCCAGCACCGTCATGGGTATAACGATCCGATGCTCGTTAAACGCCATTACTGATGTGGGATCATGCAGCAGGACATTCGTGTCCAGCACATAAATCTTTTTCTCAGCAGTGTCGGGCTGAGTGTTATCTACACGCAGGGCTGCGCCTGAATCCATAAACGATTCCTCTCGTAGGGTCGGGGGATAAAAATTTGGGGGTATACGTTCCTGAGCGATGATGACCCGGTTGGGTATTGCTCTATCGAGGCGTGCAGTTGCAACGCTTTGTCGTGCGTCGGCCAGTTGGCGCTGAGCCTGTCAGCCGACGTCTGGAAAATCTTCAATAACGTTTCCAGGCTGATCCAAATACGACGTGATCGTGAATTCATTATCAAACTCTGCCTCTGTCTTTGTCAACGCGAGAATTTCTCAGCGGCCAGCCGCACTTGCCTGACAGCAGCAGATAATTAGCGTAGCATTGTTCGTCTTATGATTATTTTCTCTTCACATGCTCAACCAGGATTCTCTAACTCAGCTTAAGGGCCTTAAGGCCCAGATGGAGGCAGAGAAGGAGCACGCGGACGCTACGGTAAAAGGTACTCAGGCGCGCTATGGCTTTGCCGTCCTGGACGACGGTCGCGAAATTTTTATCCCGCCTGATGAAATGCTCAAAGCATTTCCTGATGATCGTGTGCGGGTTTGCATTCGACCCGACAAAGGTGACAAGTACGTTGCCGATATCGAGCGACTCATCGATTGCCCCCTCGGCGAGTTTACCGGGCGCTGCGTGCGGAAAGGCAAGGCTATGTTCGTCGAGCCGGACCTACCGCGCCTGAGTCGATGGCTGTTCATACCGCCGCACGCGCGCAATGGTGTGAAAGAAGGGGACTATCTGCGAGCAGCAGTGCTGCGTCATCCGGTAAAAGATGGCAAGCCACAGGCGAAGGTCTTGTCAATTCTTGGCGACGCCGACACAGCCGGCATTGAAAATCTTTACACAGCGACCAAGTATCAACTGACCGACGGCTGGAGCAAGGAAGCCACGGCTATGCTGGAGAACTGCCTCGCCAATGCACAGCCATTGGCAGACCAGCGTCGTCGCGATCTCAGCGACCTCGAATTTGTCTCCATCGATTCGGCTCGTACACAAGATATTGACGACGCGCTCTACGCTGACATTACCAGCAATGGCTGGACGCTGTATGTCGCTATCGCAGATCCGACCAGCTTTATCGAAAAGGATTCTCTGCTCGAACAAGAGATTGGCGCCCGAGGCAGCTCCGTGTATTTCCACGGCGATGCGATACCCATGATGCCCGAAGAGCTGTCACAGGAGACCTGCGCACTGGCGGAGGGTGAAGACCGGCCCGCACTGGTGTGCAAGATAGCGATTAGCGACCAGGGAGAGGTGGGCGAGTTCGAGTTCATCGAAGCGGCCATCCGATCACGCGCCAAGCTGAGTTACCTGGCGGTCGACCGCTACCTGTCCGGCAATAATGACGAGTTAATGAGTCATGCCACGCCGCTCGAGGCTCTGTACCAGGTGTACCGCGCACTGCGCGCGCACCGCGAGGCCAATGAGTTAGTGATGGAAGAGCGACTCGAGTATCGCTGGTTCCTTAACGAGAACAAAAAAATCGACAAGATCGAGCCACACGAAAAGCTGCTATCGCAGAAACTGGTAGAGGAGTGCATGGTCGCCACCAATCGCTGTGCAGCCAGGTTCCTGCGCGATCAAAAATGTAACGGGCCCTTTGTTCGTCACCGCGGTTTTCGAACTGATCGCAAAGATGAAGTGCAGCGCTTTCTCAAACGCTTCCTGCCGGATTATGTGGAAGCTAATCTCGAGGATGTCAGCACCTATCGAGATATTATGAAGCGGCTCTCCAGTGACACCGGCGCGCTTCCATTGCGAGCCATGGCAAACCGACTCCTAACCCGCGCCGATCTCGCGGCGGAGCCCGGCGCACACATGGGCATGGGCTTGGAGTGCTATAGCAACTGCACCTCACCACTGCGCAAATACACCGACTATCTCGCCCACCGACAAATCAAGTCGGCCCTGCACGAAGGTGACGTACAGCAGCTAAGCCAACAACAGCTGAGCGCCCTGTTTGAAGCGATCGCGCATAGCCGCGCCGCCAGTCAGGAAGCCGAGCTCTGGTTGCAGTGCGAATTTCTCTCCCAGCACCTGGGCGAGGAGCACATGGGTAAGATCACCCACATCAGCAGCACGGGCTTCACGGTGAAACTGAAAGATTGGGGCATCGATGGTCAGGTGGACCTGCGCAAGTCCCCGGAGAAATACAGCTTCGACCGCTGGACCGCGACCCTGTCTGGCGCGGGACAGCAGTATCAGCTAGAGCAGGACATTCGGATCAGTATCGAGCGCGCAGACCCGGCAAAGCGGGAAATAGTTTTTGCCCCGAAGGTGGATAGCCCCGCCGAACCCGAGACACCAGCTTAATCATCTCTTCGACGCCCAGGGCACGCAGATAGACGCCCATATCCGAGAGGCTGTCGAAGGCGACGTTGTCGTCGACTTCGCGCAATACCTGGATGACGGCCATCTCCATCTCAGAAAACTCGTCCGCCACGCCGAAAATCAGCTTGGTAAAGGTGTCGACAATCTCCATCTCACTAGGCGTGGAGCAGTCGTGCATTGACGAGTCAGTACTGGCCATACTCTGAGTATGGCGCAGCTTTTGATCATTTTTTGCTCAAATTCGGGTAATTGTTCACAAAACAACCAAATTTGCGCCGTAAATCAATAGTGAGCGCTGCCCGGCGTGCGCGGGAACGGGATCGCATCGCGGATGTTTTCCATACCGGTGACATAATTCACCAGGCGTTCGAAACCTAGCCCAAAGCCCGCGTGGGGCACAGTGCCATAACGGCGCAGGTCGCGGTACCAATCCAGTTCGTCACCCAGTTCCTGCTCTGCCATGCGGGCATTGAGCACATCCAGGCGCTCTTCGCGCTGACTACCACCGATGATTTCGCCAATGCCCGGGGCCAGCACATCCATCGCCGCCACGGTCTTCTCGTCATCATTCAAACGCATGTAAAAGGCTTTGATGCCCTTGGGGTAGTTCATCACCACGACAGGCTTGCCGATATGCTTCTCCGACAGATAACGCTCGTGCTCAGATTGAAGATCGTGACCCCACTCCACCGGGAACTCAAAGGCCTCACCGCAGTTGGTGAGGATGTCGATGGCATCGCTGTAATCAATGCGTTCGAAATTAGAATCGATAACCGTGCGCAGACGCTCGATGACGGTTTCGTCGATGCGCTGCTGAAAGAAGGCCATGTCGTCTTCGCAGTGCTCCAGCACCTGGCTAAAGACATGTTTGAGCAGGTCCTCGGCCAGGTTGGCGTCGTCGTTCAGGTCTGCAAAAGCAATCTCTGGTTCGACCATCCAGAATTCGGCGAGGTGCCGACTGGTGTTGGAGTTTTCAGCACGGAATGTGGGGCCAAAGGTATAGACCTTGCTCATGGCGAGACAGTACGCCTCCACATTGAGCTGGCCCGACACGGTCAGAAACGATTCCGAACCGAAGAAATCTTCTGCGAAGTCGATGCCTCCCGCGCCGTCGCGAGGTAGATTGGCCAGATCCAGCGTGCTCACGCGAAACAACTCGCCGGCACCTTCGCAATCACTGGCAGTAATGATGGGCGTGTTGATCCAGTGAAAATCGTTGCGATAGAAGTAGTCGTGAATAGCATGCGCCAGGGTGGTACGCACGCGGGTGATAGCGCCAAAGGTATTGGTGCGCGGGCGCAGATGGGCCACCGTGCGCAGGTACTCGAAGCTGTGGCGCTTCTTTGCAATGGGATAGTGCTCTGCATCTTCCACCCAGCCAAGCACCTCGACTGCCGTCGCCTGTATCTCTACCGACTGGCCTTTGCCTTGCGATTCCACCAGTTCGCCACTGACAATGACAGAGCAGCCCGTAGTGATGGGCAGCACTTCAGATTCATAATTATCCAGTTCATTGGGAACGACCGCCTGGATGGGGTCGAAACAGGTGCCGTCGTGAATGGCGAGAAAGGATATGCCGGCCTTGGAATCTCGCTTGCTGCGAATCCACCCGCGGACGGTAACTGGCTGGCCAGTGGCCACCTCGCCACCGAGTGCGGCGGCGACGCTGACTGTCGTCATAGTGTGTCCTCGATTATGCGCTGCCTAGCGCCTGAGCTTGGTAATTTTATTGCCTTCCAGACTCAGGTTATACATCAACCCTCGGTTGGAAAACACAAATCCGATAATAGGCTCTTTGAGTGTGCGGGAGTCAACGCCGCCCCCAACTTCAACGGTGGCCACTGTGACACTGCCATCGACACCGGCTTCCCAACCCCTACTGCGCTGGAATTTACGCAGTTCGCGATCATTCATGAACAAAATCATCACGGCCTTGGTCTGCGCACCGAGCTGTAAGCCAAATGAGGCACCAGCAGTGGAATAGTACGCCTGCGGCTCACCATCGATCAGAAGCCCGCCTTCGCCGTATTCACCACCAATGCCAAAGCCCATTTCGACCACATCGGGAAACACCAAAACCCCTTTGGCTTTATCCACCAGCTTGGCGGCCTCAGGAGACTCGCTGCGAAAGGTCGAAAGCGTCTCCTCAATTTTCTGATTAATGACTTCTTTGCTCGCTGCCTGAACAATGGTCGGCAACATGGCCAGCACCATCGTGCAGACCAGCAGGTGCCAACGGGTAGCTCTAGCCCGCAAAGTTAAACTCCTGGCCAACCAGTTGTTCCGAGAGCGTCCAAAGCTGCTCGGCCGCATCAGCATCCAGCGCCCAGGCCTCGAAGCCCCCGGGAACGCCTTCGGCCATTGGCACAGCGACATGGCAGTCTTCCAGATAAAGTCCGCCACGGCCTTCCAACTCAGCACTGGTTGCCGCCCAGACGGAGGTTGCCGCCCCGGCGGGGATGCTTTTGAATCCGGTGGTACTGTCGGCATCCGCCGCGCGTTGTTGCAGCATCTCGATATCAGCCTGCTCCAGGTGTCGACCCAAATCCGTCACAATCATGCCCGGATGCACGGCGTTTGCGTTCACACCCAGGCCTGACAGTCGCTTATCCAGCGCGACCGAAAACAGCGAATTGGCAGTTTTAGATTGTCCGTAAGCTGTCCATTTATCGTACTCGCGCTCGCGGTAGTTGGGATCATCAAAATCGACTGGACCGAAACGGTGTCCCGTGGAGCTGAGGTTGACGATACGCGCCGGCGCTGCAGCCAGCAAAGAAGGTACGACGAGGCAGGTAAAGAGAAAGTGCCCCACATGGTTGGTTCCGAACTGCATTTCAAAGCCATCGACGGTTCGCGCCAACGGGCAGGCCATGACACCTGCATTGTTAATCAGCATATGAATCTCGGGGTAGGTCTGCCTGACAGCCTCACCCGCGGCACGCACACTGGCCAGATCGGCCAGGTCCATAAGCTGGCTTTCGAGCTCCGCATCGGGAAGCGTTTCGCGAATACCTTCGATCGCCGCCGCGAGCTTGCCAGCATCGCGCGCCAACATCACAACCTGAGCGCCGGCACCCGCCAAGGTCCTCGCGGTTTCGATCCCCAAGCCTGCAGAAGCACCGGTCACCAGCGCTGTCTTGCCGCTCAGATCGATACCGGCAATGACCTCTTCGGTGGTGGTTTCGTGATCGAGTGCCATAGCTACTACCCCTTCAATGAAGCCGGTATTCTTTCAGAAAAGCCACGACCCGGAAAGTAGACGCGCTACAATGACATCGGTTAGCGCAGGAGAATTGCAGTATGGGCCGCAAGCAGCTAAAAAAAGCCAACTATTTAAGTCTGGAGACGTTCCGCAAATCGGGTGTTGGGGTTGCCACCCCCGTATGGTTTGCAGAAGAGAATGACGTGTTCTATGTGTTCTCCGCAGGCAACGCCGGCAAAATTAAGCGGCTGCGCAATTCCGCTCGCTCCAGGATTGCTGCGTGCACCGTCACCGGCAAGCTGACTGGAGACTGGGTCGACACGGAAGCCGCGGTACTGGAGGCGCCTGTGGAGGTGCAGGAGGCGCTGTCTGCATTGCGCCGCAAATATGGTTGGCAAATGTGGATCACAGATTGCCTGTCGAGCCTGAGCGGCAAGAAGGACAAGCGAGCTTATATCGCCATTCGTCCAACGGATTGAAGCCATTGCTCAGCGGTCAATACTTGCAAGACCGGGTTGACGCAGAGTCGCCAGAAGCGCCTCATAACGATCTCGTTCTCCTACCAAACGCGAATTCGCTACCGCTAATTCAGCGTACTTGAGACTTTGTGTATGCTGCTGCAAAGATTGGTAGAGCAGGGCCAGGCGATAGTAAAACTCTCCGTCGGAGTCTTTTAGCTCAATGGCTCGGTGGTAGTGGTCGAGCGCTGATGGGATATCCCCTTCGGTCTCGGCCTGCTCACCAAGCCAGACGTGATAATAAGGGTTTCTCTGTCGATGGTCTGCGACCCGCTCCTCCCAATAGCTGGCCTTTTCGTACTCTTCGTCTGAGTAGTACACCACCGCGAGATTATTCATGGCAGAGCGTGAATCATCATTGAGCTCCAGCGCTGTCATATAGCTGCTGATCGCCGCGGGATGATTACCCGAGCGCCGGTGAATAGCGCCGAGGTTCACCCAAAGATAATCCGTACCTCCACTGAGTTGCAGAGCACGCGTTGCATGGGCGTAGGCATCGTCGAGTTCGTCGACATACAGCGCAGCCATAGACAAATTGCCGTGATGCAGCGCAAAAGCTTCTCGATCTGAGAGCACACTGGCCGTGGCCACCGTCTCGCGGCTAATCGGATCGATATCGACCATGTAGCGAGAGCCGCTTGGCAAGTTAACGATCACATTGACATGTTGTCGCAGCGCCACGACTTCGCCATGCCGCGACCACTCAGGACGGAGGGTCAGAGACAAATAGCGCGCGTCCAGATTGGCATAGCGCGCTAGGGTAATGAACAGGTGGGCGTAGGTTAGGCAGTTGGCCGTACCGCGGTGAAAAGCTTCACGAGCAGTGCCGTCGGCCCGCGGATCATAATCAATGCCCAACATAGCGCTGCTTCGAATGGCCGTATGCAGCATTTGCAGTCGCTGACGTGCGCTACCGGGGCGCACATAACGATCAACGAACTCGCGCATTTCAGCGTCCATGTCGAGCAATTCAGGGGTTGGCGCAGTTGCGGCAGCTTCTTGGGGCGGGATGTATCCCCCGTTCCATTCCAGCGCCGGGGCACTGGACAATGTGGGGTTGTAGAGTTGGCCGGCACAGCCCTGCAGTAGCAGCAGCACAAAGCCTGCCAGAAGGGTAGGAATGTTGGGCGACGATCGTCGCACCCGCATAAAGCTCCCCCAGCGCCGCTCAGTGAAATGCGACGCGCTCACTCCAGTATATCGCAATCCGAATCCCGGCACCGGTGACACCGATTCAACACACATATTTCCTAACCTTGACCTGCATCAAGGCGCATTGGGGGGCACTCACCTAGGATAGAACCATCAAGCAAACGAAAGGGGAAAGACGATGACCCAGCACGTATTGACAGAACACACCGCCGAAGACGCTGAAACCATGAAAAGCCTGGGCAAGTTTATCGGACTGTTTGCAGCGTTTGCGCTTTGCCTGGCACTGGGAGTGACCTTCGTCGCCGGCTAAACGAATTCATGGGCCTAAGCCTCCTGGCCAACCTTTTGTAGGTTGGCCTTTTTTTTTGCCTGATTTCCTAGTTGCTAGGCCAACTCATTAATAGCTTGATCAAGGACCGTCGCCAGCAGGGATGCTGGCGTCGAGCGCACATGGACGTGTTTACCGCGTGTCCGCGAGCAAGCTATTAATGAGGTGGCCTATCGCCAATTATGGAAAAAGGCGAGCAATCAGGCAGCGGTGTGCAGGCCACACTCGCGGCCGTCGTGTACCTTGGTGGGGTCGAAATAGTGGCGGCAGGTGGGCAGCTCGTGCTTGGCCATGTAGGCTTCCACATCATCTTCAGACCAGTAGAAAATTGGCGCCACCTTGAGGATGCCGCGGGCATCCATACTGACAATATCCAGGCTCTGGCGATGCTCGGTTTCTTCCTGGCGGATGCCGGTCAACCACACCTCGGGCTTTAGCTCGTTGAGCGCCTTGGAGAAGGGATCCAGCTTCACCTGCTGGGTAAATTCCTGGTGCAGTTCCTCGTCCTGGATAGTAGGCACGCCCCCCATGATGGCGTTGCGCCGCTCCGAAGTCATCTCGGGAGAGTAGATATGCATATTCAATTCGAGGTCGCGAATTAGCTTCTCGGCGACCAGATAGGTATCGCGCAGGTTGTATCCCGTATCCACCCATACGACCGGAACCGACTTATCCTGCTCGCTCACCAGGTGCAGCATCACCGCGGCGTTGCGGCCGAAACTGGTGGTGTTGATCGTGGACTTCTGCAGGGCAAGCGCCCACGTCACGATTTCGCTGGGAGTGCGATCGCGCAGGTCGGCGTTGATTTGTTGCAGGTCCAGATCCATGGAAAACGGCTTTCACCCTATAACTGGGCGAGTGAGGTTATAGAATCGCGCCGCCAATGACAAATAACCACAATTTATAAGGTTATTCGCGACAAATGCGGTCAGGCTGCCGCGCGCGCCGCGGTTTCTTCTAGTTCGGCGTGCAGGTCCAGGTACTGCTGCGTCAGTTTGTGACTCGGCGCCAGGTCGATCAGAGGCCGATGATCGCGGTGCGACTCTTTCATCTTCACCGAGGTATGCAAGTAAGTCTCGAACACCGGCAATCCCTCTTCTTCGAGCTCCGCCACCAGCTCACCAGGCAGATTAGCCTGACTATTGAATTGGTTGATGACGATGCCCTCGACCTCGAGCTCGGGGTTGTGATCCTCCTGCAGCTCCACGATATTGTCCATCAGGCTATACAAGGACTGGCGAGCAAAGCTGTCGCAGTCGAAGGGAATAATCAGGCTGTGGGCTGCGATCAATGCCGACTTACTGTAGAAATTAAAATTTGGTGGCGTATCGATGTAAATACGATCGTACTCGTCTTCCAGCTTGTCGAGCGCATCGCGCAACTTGTAGATTTTGTAGCGCGACTCCAGTTGCTTCTCCATATCGGTTAGCGCCAGCGAAGACGGCATCAAGTACAAGTTCTCGTAGGGCGTTTCCCAGACAAAGGCATCAGGATTTTGCGCCATTTTGCGCGAGCGTACCGTTTGTTTGAACATGGCGGCGACGCCTTGAGCTTCAGCCGGGAACGCCTCTGCATCGATTTCGCCAACAAGGTAGTGCGTCGTATTGCCCTGCACATCCAAGTCAACGACCAGGGTTTTCAGCCCCAGAGCGGCGCCAACGGCAGCCAAATTACAGGTAATGCTGGTCTTGCCGACCCCGCCCTTCTGGTTAAAAACGACTCGTCTCATGACAGCACAACCTTCGGTGATCAGGGCTAGAAATTCTACGCCCGCCAGACTCGTTCGTACAGATCAACGATCTCATTTAACTCAGGAATTCGCGGATTATTGGCGGGTGAACCTGAATCGAGGGCTTGTTGGGCCATAGTCGGGAGCGAGTCGAACCAGGCCGATTCTTCGATTCCCCAGCTGCCCGGGCTGGGCACGCTGAGTTCGGCATTGAGCTGACGCAGACCGCCAATCAGCTTCTCGAGGGCCAAGGTATCCGAGTCTGAATCTGTCGCCATATCCATCACCCGCGCCGCCTCCGCGTAACGTTGCGGAGCGCCCGCCACAGACCAGGCGGTGATTTCCGGCAACAACATAGCGTTACTCAGCCCGTGGGGTACGTGGTAGAAGGCACCGATGGGACGGCTCATGCCGTGTATCAGCGTGACAGATGCATTGGCAAAGGCAATACCGCCCTGGGTAGCCGCCAGCATCATCGCCTCGCGCGCTTCTCGATTATCGGGCTGCTCACAGGCAGTGCGAATATTCAGGGCGATAGTGCGCATGGCCGTGAGTGCCACGCTATCGGTAAAGGGGTTCGCCTTGCGGCTAACATAGGCCTCTAACGCATGGCAAAGACTGTCGATACCGGTATCGGCCGTCAGTCGGTAGGGCATACTCATAGTTAGCTCAAAATCTACCAGTGCGGCTACCGGCATCAAACCCAGCCCCATCCAGAGCATTTTTTCCTGCGTTTCCGTGTCGGTAATGACCGCCACCCGGGTCGCTTCAGACCCGGTGCCAGCGGTGGTGGGTATAGCAATCACCGGCGCCCCATCGCCGATGACATAGGGCACCTTGTACTGACGCATGGGCTCTTCGCGCTCCGCCATTACCGCCACCGCTTTGGCCGTATCGATCGAAGAGCCGCCACCCAGCGCGACTACGCTGTCGTGACCACCCTCTCGATAAACGCCCAGAGCCGCACGCACGGAATCCGTGGTTGGATCGGGCACACAGTCCGCGAATACGCCAAACGCTTTCCCAGCATCTTCCAGCTGCTGCTCAAGTCGCGCCGCGTAACCGCACTCGACCATGAACGGATCGGTCACCAGCAACGGGCGTTGCACCTGCAATTCGTCGAGCGTGGGCACCAACTGGTCGCTGGTGCCAGCACCCACGCGCAAGATACGTGGTAGGTTGATCGTCGCGCTCATGTAACTGCTACCCTTGACCAATAAAAGAGGGAGCCAACGATAGCACAATGAACGACGAACAACTGATTGAGGATATTCTGGCATTCTGGTTTGGCGAGCTGGACTCTGCGGGAATGTGCAGCGATACCCGCAATAAGCTCTGGTTTCAGTCGAACGCAGAGGGCGACGAGCAGATTCGCGAGCGATTCGGTGGCTTAGTCGAGGCTGCTATTGAGGGTGCTTTGGGCCACTGGCAGGACACAGCGCGAGGTACGATAGCGCTCGTCATTCTGCTGGATCAGTTCACCCGCAATATTTACCGCGACAGCCCTGCCGCATTCAGCGGAGACGCCAAAGCCCTGCAGTTGGCCCGCGACGCTGTGGCGCGCGGTGACGACAGCGGCATGCCCGCGATCCATCGCGTATTTCTCTATATCCCCTATGAACACAGCGAAAACCTGGAGGACCAGGATGCCGGCATTGACTGCTTTGACCGCCTTCTCAAAGAGAGCAGCCGGTCGGCTGAGGCGGAGATCACAGATTTCCGCCGTTACATGGTCGCCCATCGCGACGTGATCGCGCAGTTCGGTCGATTTCCTCACCGCAACGCCATCCTGGGTCGCGAATCCACAAGCGCAGAACTCGAGCATCTAAAACACCACGGAGGCTTCTGAGCCCTATGACTATTACTCACACACCACTGGCCAATGCCGCTGCGATGTTTTTGGCGCTGGCATCTCTGCTGATTGCCCCTTCCACTGTGGCGCAGACGCCGCCATCTTATAACTGCACTGAGATCGAGGAACATCGACAGTTTGATTTCTGGCTGGGCCGCTGGAAAGTCACGGACAAGGTGGGCGACACCGTTTACGGTCACAACGAGATCAGCATGGCGGAAAAGGGCTGCGTGTTGATCGAGCGCTGGCAAAGTGCCAATGGGGGCAGTGGCACCAGCATGAATTACTACAACCCTGTGACCGGGGAATGGCACCAGGACTGGGTCGACTCGGGTGCCACGGTCATCAACACGCGGGGTGCACTGAAGAAAGGCGCTATGGCCATGCGCGGCAAGGTGTATTACATGCAGAGCGGTCAGCGAGCCGATTTCCGTGGCACCTGGACACCGCAAGACGATGGCCGAGTACGGCAGTTCTTCGAACAGAAAGACGATAAGGGTGAGTGGCAGACCTGGTTCGACGGCTATTACGCCAAGGAACCGGTGGACACCGAGTCTAAACGGTAGATTTCCTCCGAAAGCTCGGCGTGATAGATGCCGAAGTTGCCCGTTTCCAAGTCATCATAGGCTCGACGAATAGAATCGTTCACTTCAGGGTAAGCCACCTGATCCCAGGGACACTCTTCGCGGGAGTAGAATGCAGCAGCTATCGCCTCGGCGCCGGGGGCGCACTCCTCTGACGCAACGCTGGCATGGAAGGCTATATAGACCTGGTTGATAAACGTGATCGTACCGGTCATGTAGAACTCGAGTCGTTCAGCATCAAGACGTATGCCCGCTTCTTCCCAGAGCTCCCGAGCCGCGCCTTCCGCGAGGGTCTCCCCCGCTTCCATGTAGCCGCCCGGAATTGCCCAGAAACCCTCCTTGGGTTCCAGTTTGCGCTGGATCCAGAGCAATTTTCGACCACAGCTGACAAAGCAGGTGAGCATGACCGAAGGGTGGTCATGGTGATGCAAACTACAGTCCACGCACTGCCAGAATGGGCGTGCTTCCCCGTCGACCACGGCCTGGCGCAATTGGCCACCGCAGGCGGGGCAAAAATTCACCCGGCTGGGGAATCCTGCATCGAGTTCGCGATAGTGCTGGCCAGTTCCTGCAGCAGCGCCTCCTGAGCTTCTACCAGTGCGGGGTAACCATCATTCGACAATGGCGAACGCTCAAGGAAGTTATAGGATGCGACCAGATCGTTGCCCTTGCGCAACATCCAGACGGCCGATAACACTACTTCGCCGTCCTGGGTGCCATGCAACTGGTTAATGCGGATATCCAGCACCGTATCTGCATTGGAGATCTCGGATGGGAAAACATCTTCACCCAGCTCCTGCGATACCGCCACCAGCAGGAAATTCCTCACGCTGTCGCGCATGGGCTCGGCCCACTGATGATGCATCGCTGGTCGGATTTCTCCTCCGCCCAGTTGTAACACGACCCCGGGTTGGTCGATGTAAGGGGCAATATTCACGCTGCCCATGGCGAATCGCTCAGAGGGGTTCAGTTGGCGTGAACTGATCGGATCCTCGCTGCGCAGCAAGTAGTAGTGGGTTTGCACAGGTTGACCGGAACAGCCAACTATCAGCAGCGTCAGTAGTGCGGCAATAACAACTTTCATTAGCGGCGGGCCTCCGGTTGGGGATCAGCGGGTAGTTGTGACGGCATGATGGCCGCATTGGGCTGGCCTGACAGCGTACGCGTCAACGACTCCATATTGCTCAGCGTGCGATTAAGCTGCTGCAGACTGCCATTGAGGTTCTGGTAGAGCTGCGAATTTGGCGACAGACCATCTATCGTGCGCTGCAAGGATTCGAGTGTCTTCTCCAACTCTGCCGGCAACTCCTGGGTGCTGCTCTGGCCTAGAATCACGTCCAGATCGGCGAGTACTTTATCGAGGTTGGCAATCGCCTTGTTTGCATTCGCCACGGTTTCATCCAGCGGCAGGCCGGCAACCTTGTCGAGAATATCGTTCACTTTCACCAGTATCTGATCAACACCGCTGCCGACCGTTGGAATCGTCGGATAGCCACCCCATTCACCTACTTCCGCGAGCTCTTGATCAGGAAAGTAATCTATACCTATATACTTGGCACCGGTCAGCAAATTGCCGCTCTCCAAAGTCGCTCGCATTCCATTCGACACGCCCGTAGTGATCGCATTGTGAAACGCATCTACCGAAGCAGGCAGATCAGGTAGCTCCATTCGGCCTGGCTCAACATAGATCAACACGGGGATTGGATCGCCCTGACCCTGGAGCCCCTGGCCAACATTTTGTTGCATCAACTCCTTGATCATCAGGCGCTCAACACGGCCAATAGGTAATCCGCGATACTCCACCGGTGCACCGGGCAACAAGCCCTTCAGGGATTGAGCGAAGCTCACCACGTAGTAGCGGCCATAGCGGAACGGATTCTTGAGAATATCCTCGTAATTGGGGTACAGCTGAAACTCTGTGCCATGCTCGACGGGCTCCCCGGGTGGTATACCCTCCGGCGTGCCAAAGGTGACCCCGCCCAATAGCACAGTATCCAGCGCTGCGGTCTCTACCTTGAAGCCATCCGCCCCAGCACTGAGCGATACACCACTGACGTCCCAGAAGCGGACCGAGTCATCCACCAATTCATGAAAAGGCGCATCAATAAAAATCACATAGCGCAAGTTGCGAGCCTCGGTATCGAAACTGCGTTTCTCCACACGGCCGACCTTATAGCCTTTGTACATCACCGCATCACCTTCACTCACGGAGGATGCGGTATCGCCAATCAAATGCAGTCGCAGGCCCGGCTGATCGGATGGCGTCAGCGGTGGCTTTTCCAACGCAGTGTAAATGCTGTACCCGGGCTCACCGTCACCTGGCGCGAGCTGAATATAAGCGCCCGATAACAGGGTATCCAAACCCGATATGTTGCCGAGGCCTACGCGCGCCGTAACCACCCAAAAGCGGGTGTCTTTGCGCAAGAGCGGCAACGCGGAGCGATCCAGCTTCACCTTGGCGACCACCCGCTTGAAGTCGTCACTGAGATTAACTTCCTCTACCAGACCCATCTGCACATTGCGGTATTTAACCTTGGTCTTACCTGCCTCAAGACCTTCTGCGGTCTTAAACGTAATGGAGATGGTCGGCCCCTCGGTCATCCAGGTATGCACCACCATATACACCCCCAACACCACGGCGAGGATGGGCACAAACCAAATGGGTGATAATCGACGTTCCTGTTTTGCTTCAGCTGTCATTATTCTCTTCCAGTGAATCCCACATCAGGCGTGAGTCAAAACTCTCCGCCGCAATCATGGTAACGATCACAACCCCGGCAAAGGACAGGGCTGCAATTCCTGGCCGGATTACCAGCAACCCACCGAGGTGGACCAGCGCGACCAGTATAGCGACTACAAAGACATCCACCATAGACCATTTACCGATGAACTCGGTGATGCGATACATGGTGGTGCGTTGTTTCAAATCCAGTTTGGAACCGCGTTCGACGGTCCAAACCAAATAGAACATGGCGATCAGCTTGCCAGACGGCACCATGACACTGGCGATAAAGATGACCGCAGCGATCGGCACGGAGCCCAGTTGAATCAGCAACACCACACCACCAATAATCGTGGCCGGCTCGCTGGTGCCCAGGGTGTCGGTGTACATAATAGGAAAGATATTCGCCGGGATGTACAGGACGCAGGCGGTGATCAGTAAGGCCAGCGTCTTTTGTATGGAGTTGGTATCGCGTACATGCATGGCAGAGCCACAGCGCGGACAGTGGTGCACATCGGCGGGCGCCAGCTTCAGACACAGATGACAGGAGGCCAGGTCCCGCGACGCAGCGGTTTCAAATTCTTCGCTCATCGCGCCAGCGCCTCCTCTATCTCTTGCCAAACCTGATAGCGATCAAGACTGGCAATGGCGAAAGTAAAGGTAATCGAGAAGGCGGTATAGGCGAAAAATGATGCTCCTAAGGCGACCTCGGCCATGGCGGCTATTTTCACCAGGCTCACGATGACTCCAATGATAAATACCTCGACCATAGCCCAGTTATACATCTCGAACAGCAAATGCGCAGCGTCTCGCAGATAAGCGTGGGTCTTGCCCAGCATCAAGGGCACACAGACAAGCAGCAACAGCAACAGCACAAACGCAGGGATAAAAATTATGAACGCGGCCACCAGAACGGCCACTTCCGGCATACCTTGTTCCCACAGCGCACCCGGCGTCTGCGGCAAGGTCATCACACTTTCCAGGCCACTGGCGGCAAAGGACAGGAATGGGTACATGCACGACAAGACCAACAGCACCAGGGACGCCAACGAGAAAGCCACCACACGCTCATTCGCATCTCGGCGATAGCGCGTTAAGAAACTCCCGCAGCGGGGGCAATCCGCAGTGGCGCCGTCTTCCAGGTGGCTCACATCCACCAGTAGATCGCAGGCATGGCAGGCAATGTGTTGATCCATGGCCAACATAATAGCGCAGGCCTAGGCAATTGATATATGCAGTTTCGGCCAGAATCGCTATGCTGGTCGCCCTCTTTCTCGAGAACAGATGGTCTATGAGCAAGACTAATCAGCCCGTCGTGCAGTTATTGCTTACCGGCAACGAGGTCATGGCCGGCGATACGATCGATTCTAACTCCGCCATGATTGCGCAACGCCTCGGCGAGGCGGGTCTGCAGGTGTACCGCAAAGTCACTGTTGGAGATGACCCGGCGTTACTGCAGGAGGAGATCGCCAAGCTGAGCAACAGTTCAGACGTGGTGATAGTAAACGGGGGATTGGGACCCACAGTTGATGATCTGACCGCAGAGGTGCTCGCGCGCGCCGCGGGCGTTGAGCTGAATGAAGACCTGACGGCGCGAGCGCACATTGAACAATGGTGCCTGGCGCGCGGTGCAGCGGTGAACGATGCCAACCTGAAGCAAGCCCTATTGCCCAGCGGCTGCGAGATTCTCGACAATCCAATAGGCAGCGCCGTGGGTTTCCAACTGCTGCTGAACGACTGTCTGGTGATCTGCACCCCCGGGGTGCCGAGTGAGTTGCGCCTGATGATGGATCAGGTGATTGCCAATATGCAGTCACAGCTCGGCCATTTTGAATCGGCCGATGTGCTACGCCTGCAAACCTTTGGGCTCGGCGAATCGACCGCACAGCAGATCATCGCCGACGCTGGCATCGACTGGCCCGATGGCGTCGAGTTAGGATTTCGGGCAGGCGCGCCACAGATGGAGATCAAGATCAGCATTGGCCGACCCGAGCTTGCCGCACAGCAACAGCGATGCCGCAGCGAATTGGAAACCTTGTTTGGCGACCACATCATCGGTGAGGGCAACACCACGCTGCCGGAGCGCGTGCTGCAGCTACTCGATCAACAGGGCAAGACTATTACCACAGCAGAATCCTGCACCGGCGGGCTGATCGCCAGCATGCTCACGCGCATCCCAGGCTCCTCAAGCGCTTTTCATGCCGGCTATGTCACCTATGCCAACCACATCAAGCAACAGGAGTTGGGTGTTCTGACAGAAACCCTGGAGCAACATGGCGCCGTGAGCGAAGAAGTGGTGGTTGAGATGGCAAACGGGGCTCTAAAACGATCAGGAGCAGACTACGCGATCGCAGTATCTGGCGTTGCCGGGCCCGATGGCGGCAGCGAAGAAAAACCGGTGGGTACGGTCTGGATAGCCTGGGGCTGCGATGGCGACATTCGCACTCGTGGCCTGCACTGGCCGGTGGAGCGAACGCTGTTTCAGACGATGATCGCGGCGGCGGGGCTGGATATGGTCAGGCGCATGTTATTGGGGCTGAACAGCGAGCCGCGCTATTTCGCGCAACGTTCGCAAAAACTCAAGTAATCGCGCGGTCTTCGGGCGCTGTCCCCGGCGGAAAGGTCGCCGCATCCACACGTTCACGCCAGGCCCGTAATCGATTGCGGCGACGCATCATCTTTTCGGCCTCCTCGGCACGATCGAGTACGGTACACATGGAGGCAACGGCAATATCGGCCACGGTCATCTGATCGCCCACTAGCCAGTCGCCATTGCCCATCATGCCGACTATCGCCTGCAGATGCTCCCTGAACTCGGCGAGTATGACTTCCTTGCTTTTACGTCCAATACCCTGGGTTTCGCCGGTCTTGCGCACGAACTTACCCATGACCTTACCCATGAACCAGCGGGAGATGCCAGTGTCGTGGCTGAGCACATCACGCTTTAGCCAATCGATGTTGTTAGGCCAACCGCGCATCGCCAGGTCATAAAAGAACAAGCTCTCATCCGCCCAGTCTTCAATAATATGAACCAATGCAAGCTCGGCGGGGTCGGCGGGCAACAGCGGCTTATCGGGAAAGGTCTTGTCCAGGTAACGCAGTATGGTAGTGCTATCGACAATGCGCTGCTCCGCATGCTCCAGTACCGGTGTCTTGCCGGTGGGGCTGATGGTCTTACGAATCTTACCGGCATCGGCGACGGCGTAGTCTCTTACCTCAAATTTAAGCCCTTTGTAATGCAGCGCGCGGCGTACTTTCGCCGCGAAGGGAGATACCTGGTATTGATGAAGCAGCAATTCGGCCATATCAGCGCCCCGGGTTGAGTTTATAGTGTTTGCGCGCGGACCAAGCTTCCTCGCAAACCGGAATATCGTAGTATTTCCCGAGTTTGCGGATGGCGCCAGTCTCGCGCTCCCCATAATTCTCATACTTCTTGGTACAGGCGTCCTGGCCCAGATCTTCTTCCCGCATACAGCGCTCCACGAGAATCACTCGCTCCGGCCCCAACTTGGCCTCGCGCTGTTCTTCACAGGCCTCCATGAGTTTATCGACATCGGCCTGGGACAGGTGTGAAGCCTGCACACCGAGGGCGGCGAATCCGAATACAACAGCAAGCAGTCTGTTCATACATCGATCTCCATGAAGCTCTCTAGCATCGGCATAGCCCTAGCCTAAGGCGCCAGACGCTCAATTAACCAATTCAGCTCTGACTGACGCGTGTACAAGAACCGATCGTGCAGCCGATTCGCACCGCCCTGCCAGAATTCAATCTGCTGTGGTAACACCCGATAGCCGCTCCAGAAAGACGGCAGAGGTATTTCTCCCTGGGAAAACTTCTGCTTCATCTCGGCCATCTTTTGCTCCAGCACCTGGCGTGCTGACAGGGGCCGGCTCTGCGCTGATGCCCAGGCGGCAAGCTGACTCTCGCGGGGACGGCTCAGAAAATAGCGCGTGGTCTCAGCCACAGACAGCTTTTCCACCTGCCCCCCCACGATGACCTGGCGTTCCAATACATTCCAAGGAAACAGCAAGCTAACAGCCTGATTTTGCGCCATCGCCTGCGCTTTACGGCTCTGGGAATTGGTATAAAACACAAAGCCCTGATCGCCGAAATCTTTTAACAGCACAATACGCTGCCAGGGGCGGCCACCCTGCTCTACTGTCGCGAGGACCATTGCCGTGGGATCTGTGATCCCCCCAGCAACCGCCTGGGCCAGCCAGCTCTCGAATTGTTCCAGGGGATCATCACAGAGATCTTTCCTATGCAGGCCTGCCTGCAGGTACTCGCGACGAAAATCTTCAATGTCCATTTGCAGTACCAGTCGGCGCTGCCTAGTTGGATACCAACATGACGATAGTGCCGATTAATAGCAACGTAACGCCAATGTTAGCGGCATGGCTCGCCAGCGTCGGTGGTGGTACCGGCACATTATCCGGGTCGGTACGGCGCACACCCTCGGGTGTCACATCGAAGGCCCAGGACAAGGCCACGACAACGGGAAACCCCAGTACGATGGCAGTAAGCAGCAAGCTCACACTCCACTCCGGCAGGCCCATCATCTCGAAGAACAGATCGCACCATTGCAGCAGACACCAACTACTCACCGCATACAAGGTCGTCGAGCGCAACACCTTGCGGCGCCGCAGCTCTTCTATCATGCCTATCCTTGCCTGCGATTCCTTATCCATCTCTCCACCATACCGTTATGATAGGAGGCTGTGAAGCTTGGAGATTAGACCATGAGCGTATCAATGCCAGAAATCATCAAGGCAGAGGCGAGCCATGCCAATCAGTTGGGAGACATTCTGGGCGATGCGTTTACCAACGACCCCGGTTTTAATTGGGCCATACCCAAACCATCACTCTACCCGGCATTTTTTAAGCTCATCGCCGAGCAGGTCTACCTGCCACACTCCCATGTGTACATCGAGAAAGAAGGTCGCGGGGCCGCGCTCTGGCTTCCCCCCGGCGTGTCGGCCAATATACCCATGAGTCTCACGCAACTGGGACTGGTTGCGCGACTGGTGTTAGCCAAGGGGCCTGGTGTCATTCGTCGCATGCTCGAAGCGCAGGAAACCATGAGCAAGCACCATCCCAAAGAGCCACATTACTACTTACATGCTATTGGCGCGCGGCAAGGCTGCCAGGGCCAGGGCATTGGGTCTGCACTGTTAAAAGAGGTCACACGCATTTGCGATGAAGAACAAATGCCGGCCTATCTGGAGAGCTCCTCACCGGCGAACACAGTACTCTATCTTCGCCACGGCTTCGAAACGATGCATACCACACCGCTAGGTCACGGTGGGCCACCACTGGATTTTATGTGGAGAACCCCCCGAGCAGATTAAAGCCCGGCGGAAAGCGAGAAAGCATTTCACGACAGATAATGGCGATGGCTTGGGCACGCTGCGCGTCACTGGCATCGGGGTTCATTCGATCCTGCATCACGCCACGCCAGACAGACTGACTCAGCCCGGGGTCGATCATATCGACGATGAAGGTACCCTTGGTGATGTTTTGCACCTCGACGTCGGACTTGGACGGTCCGCAGCGCCAGCAACGATAGTACGCCTCGCTGTTGTAGGAACGAACATCTTTTGCCTCACTGGTCACCAAGTGCCAGCTCAGCATGAGCTGCGCCTGCTGCGGATCATCGACGACTTCTATCCCTTTATCTGCCAGCGCATCGCGCAAGCCAGCATGAACCGCAGATACCACGGATGCGTCCTCGCCAGCCGTGACGGCGTGTTCCGCGAAAGCAATGCGCTCCACCGCGCCAAAATCAAATCCCTTCTTGTAATCTACCGATGCCTTCGGAGGCACAAAAATAGTACAGGCTTGCAGCACCATGAGTGCCGCAGCAATGACAAGATACTTCGAGGGTTTCATGCAGGATCCGACAACGGGTGAAGGCGGCAGTATAACCTAGTCGCTGGTCGAGGGATAAACCGGTGCACGCTGCCCGAAGCCTGGCACCTGAGGAAACGGGAACAGCTCGGTCCAGTCCGGTGGAAGCGGTTCGGCGTAATACTCCGCATACAAACGCGCCAGCGAAGACTGCAGGTCTTGCTCACTCGCGACTCCAAGCAGCGCAAGGGTTTCCATCATGCCCTCGGTGCGCAGACGCTGCGAGGGCGGCACCTCGCCGCCAGCGGCGAGGGACTCAAAGATCGCCCGCCAGCGGTCCTCTAATTCGATAAGTGCCTGTTCTGTTTTTTTTGGCATAATCACCAACTACCCCACCACTGAGAGACCCGCATCGTGACCAGGAGCCAAGGTTTGATACTAACCCGCAAAGGCGGCTTCTGAAATGGGCCTGTTTGATCGCCGTTCGGAGCTGCAGCGCAGCTATGACGCTATAGCCAGCGAATATGTTGCCCAAGAAGGCGGTGAACTGGCTCGCAAACCGGCCGACTGCAAGCTACTGGACAGATTTGCCGAGGCATTGTCAGACAGCGGCCCCTGCGTCGATCTCGGCTGTGGACCCGGCCATATCACCCGCTACCTGCACGAGCACGGCGTCGATATCAGCGGGATAGATATTTCCGCCAAGATGATCAAGCAGGCCAAAAAACGCAATCCAGGGATTCGGTTCAAGCGCGGCGATATGCGTGAGCTGGACGTGGAAGACAATCACTACGCCGCGGTGGTGTCTCGGGACTCAATCATCCACACCCCCGCCGAAGACCTCGTGCCACTACTGCTGGAGTATCACCGTGTGCTGGAGCCCGGTGGCGCGCTGCTGCTCGCCTTCTCAATCGGGCAAGGCAGCGAACACCTCGATGAGTGGTGGGGTCAGTCCGTCGATCTGGATATCCACTATTTTCGCACTCTGGATGTCATCATGTACCTGCAAAGAGCGGGTTTCGAACAGGTCAGCACCTACACCCGCGATCCTTACCCCGACATCGAGTCGGCCCACGGGCGTGCCTATATCGTGGCGGAGGCACTGCCAGGCATACCACCAGCGCGGCAGTCGGCCCGACTCATTCCCTAAGCTGTTTTTTCCTCGTAGTGACGGCGCACGCGGACCTTACTGGTACCGCGGGACAAGGCCACCAATGAGCCGGTACTGTCCCAGAGCTCACCATCCTCTTCGACGATCCCCGCGCTCATAAAGCGGCTGCGAAAGCGCGTTTGAATCGGGCCAGGTGCTGGCTTAGCCCTCAATTGCACCGACAAATCGACAGTCGGCACCCAGCGCAGTGCACCGAATACGGTAAATACGGGTGGCGCCATGGTGTCTGCAAAGAGCAACAGGCTGTGCAGATCTGGCGCGCGCCCATCACTGAATTTAAGCCAGCCGTTGAAACAACCGCTGCCATCGGGCTCACCCCGCTTAAACACTTCCCCGCCAGTGGCATAGTGCATATCGACCGAGCGGCGCAATTCAATGCCGTGCTCGCTCGTCGTGCTGACATCTTCCAGCGGCGCGATGATGGGGCGCTCCACAGGGCTCCAGTCCTCACCCTGCAGGCTGTCTAGATGGGTGTAGGAGGCGTTGACCCGGGCCTTGATATCACCATCCTGATAGAGTGACAGACTGGCAAACGTAGTGCTGCCGCCGCTGCGCAAAATTTCCACGCGGCACTCAGCATCTCCCAGTCGAGTCGGTGCCAGGTACATGATGTTGACTGTCAGCGGATCGGGATGCGGCAGCGCTTCGCTTAACACCCGGCCGGCAATGGCCAATACGTAACCACCATTGGGCACTTCGCCAATCCTCCACCCCTCTACCAGGGTTGCCGCCCAGCGGTTCTCTTCAATGCGTCGCACAGCCGTTGCATCGTCAAATGCCGACATAATCAATTCTCCTTGCTAAAGCGGCAGCTTTGATACCGCAAAGCCTTTGGCCTTGTAAAGGCAATTTCCCCAAGAATCGCAGGGTTATACAAATCCTGTCGTCCAGCGCGGGAATTCACGCGTACAAAATGTATACTCAGCCATAGGCAAGGAAACCCAGGGCGCCGGACGCGGTCAAACGTGAAGCAGGCTAGCAGGCAAGTGCAGGGGAAAGCAGTGACATCCAGACTACGACAGCTTCAGTGCAGCGCATTGCTGCTGTCCTCGTTTTTCGTTGCCCTGGCCCAAGCTCAGGAATCCACGGAGCCACTTCCTCAGGAGCAGAGCGCGGCGACGGAAGCCGATCTGGGCGTCACCAGCATCGGCATAGAAAATGCGGCGCCCGCGCAAAACCCCGACAGCATTGATTTCGGTGGCCCGGAGTTGCAGTTCCAGGACCAGGATGAGCCGGAACTCGTGGCCCCTGATGCCGCGTCCTACCAATTCTATATTACCGACTTGGAAAACCGCGGTGGACCCTACGCCGACGGGCTTTCAGAGCAACTCCTGGGCCTGGGTACCGTCTACCAAAACCAGGGCTTGCATCAGGAGGCCATCAAAACCTTCAAGCGCGGAATACATCTGGCGCGCATCAACAATGGGCTGTATGGCGCCGAGCAAGTTCCCCTGCTAGAGAAGCTGATTCGCAGCCAGATAGCGACTGGTGATTACGAAGCCGCCGATGAGCGTCAGAATTACTTGTATCGAGTCCAGCGCAACCTTTATGGCGAGAACAGCATAGAGATGGCTCAGGCCATGATGCGTCGTGCCGCCTGGGAATGGCAGGCCTATAATCTGCAGCTGACGGATACTGGTTTTTTGCGCCTACTCACTATGACCCAGTTGTACGGCAACGTATTGCACAATATTTCGACACGTGAGGGCAGCCGCTCACTGAACCTGCTAGACCCCCTAATGGGCTTGCTACAGACCCAATACTTGATTCTTTACTATAGCGACCGCTCACGCGGCTTTGTCGCGGGTGCCGCCGCAGATCCCATGTTCGTAGAGGAAAATCAGTTCGCGGTGCTGCGTGCGTCCAATTACCGCCGCGGACAGGCAGCTATTTCTGCGCTGAATCAGGTCTACAGCTATAATGAAGGTGAAACCAGTCTTGACGCGGTGAGTAGCTACGTACAACTGGGCGACTGGCACCTGATGCACGGCAAGCGGGATTCGGCACGGGCGGCGTGGCAGGCGGCCTGGGAAATACTGGGCGAGCGGGAGGACGCAGAGCAAGCGCGTGCCCAGTTTTTTGGCGAACCGACACTATTACCGGATTTAGACGGTTTCCCAACGGATATAGAAGCGCCCGCTGTGGTCAAAGGTTATGCGGAGGTATCCTATTACATCAGCAGCGTGGGCCAGGTAAAGAACCTGGAGCTGCTGGATTGGGACGGAGCCGACGACCCGGAGCAGAAGGAGCCCATTAAACTGCTGCGCTTTATAAAATACCGGCCGATCATGGTAGATGGCGAGACGGTGGCCACAGAGACGATACAAAAACGCTATGCTTACTAACACGATGAGCGGTACCAGCGGAACACAAACTCTACTTAAGTGGACGGCTCTGGCCTGTCTGGCGGGGCTGCTGAGCGGCTGTCCCAGCGCCAGCACCCCCCCGGCGCCGCCCAGCCCGAGCAGCTCGAGCTCGAGCCCACCCCCGTCTTCGCCGAGTTCGAGTTCCAGTCAGCCATCCAGCAGCTCATCGCAGCCGTCTTCCAGTTCCAGCCAACCACCCTCGAGTTCGAGCCAACCACCCGGCAGTCCTTCAGAAAGCAGCGCGGAGCAAACCGCCGACGCGGGTAGCGAATCCATGGAAGATGCCAGCAGTGAATCTTCTGGCAGCGAAGGCTATTCAGAAGAGGACTGGGGCGAGTCAGGCGAGAGCGGCAGTAGCGGTGGAGAGGAGATGGTCTTCAGCGAATCCGAAGCTGGCATGGAAGGCGACAGTGGAATGGAGGGCGGTGGCGAGAGCGAGGCGCTGCCGGACTTCAGTGAAGAAGAGACGTTGGAATCCGCCATGGAGAGCTTCGAAGAGGCTATGGGCGAAGCCGCCGCGGAGGCCGCTGAATCAGCACAAGGCGGAGGCGGAATGCCAGCCGGCGGCGAAGAATCTGGCGACCCGGCGTCTGGCTCAGGGGGTGGATATGGACAACCCGGCGGACCCACCAACCCCTCTGGCGGGAGCGAACGCGGTGGCTATGCCGGCGCCGGCGGCAATGCCACCATTGACGGCAGCGGCACTATGACTGCGTCTGAGCAGGTCGCGGTCCTCGACGAACAACTCAATCGCGGCACCGGGGAGTTCGACGATCTAATTTTGCGGGAGCGCGAAACTATCCGCAAAACCGCTAAGAATGGACCTGGTGGCGCTGAAGAAGTCGATCCTCAGGGGTCAGGTTACGGTGGCACGGGCCAGGGCCAGGCGGGCGGGGGCTACCAGGTACCGCCTATGGCGGCCGGTGGCGGCAGCGGCCAGGGTGGGCCCGGGCCGATACCGCGCGATACTTACGAAGCCGACATTCCTCAGCAAACCGCGGTCTATGCACCTCCTGGCGATATACCCAGTGGGGATGACGATGATGTGGTGGCCCGACAATTGCGCGAGGCAGCGATGCGAGAGCCCGATCCTGCTTTGCGTGAGAAACTGTGGGACGAATACCGCAAGTACAAGGGCATAGACTAATGACAAGGCAGATTCTTTCGCGCAGCCTCCTCGGCACAGCTCTGGCACTTCTGCTCAGTGCTTGTGTCAACCAGACCGTCAAAACGACATCTGTACCCCAGGTCGAAACCCTGCAGGAGGAGCTGCCAGAGGAGCTGCTGTTGGATGTGGGCGTCGCCATTTTCGATCCGGGACTGGACGAGGATGAAGGTGACGACCTGCTCTACCCCGAGGTACGACGCGCCGAGGCGCGTTACATGCCCTACCTGCTGGTAGAAGCCATTCAGAGTAGCGCTGCCTGGGGCGCCGTCCGCGTCGTTCCCAACGAAAACCAGGCCATGGATTTGTTGGTAGCGGGTACTATTGTGCAATCGCATGGTGAGCAGTTGACGCTGCGCGTTGTAGCGCGTGATGCGACCGGTCGCATATGGCTCGAAGAGGAGTACGAGAGCAAGGCCAGTCGCTATAGCTACGATACCGGCCGCGCGCGCTTCGACCCCTTTCAAGCCGTTTACAACGAAATTGCCAATGACCTGTTGAAGGCGCAGAGCGAGCGCACCAGCGAAGAGCTGGCGAATATTCGCCTGGTCAACGAGCTGCGCTTTGCCCGCAGTTTTTCACCAGACGCCTTCGACGGACACCTTGCCAAGGATAAAAACGGCAACTACAGCATTCAGCGACTACCCGCAGACGACGATCCGATGTTACAGCGGGTTCGCCAGATTCGTGAGCGCGACTATCTATTCATCGACACTCTGCAGGACTACTACGCCTCGTTTAACGGACAAATGGTGGGCCCCTACCAGGAGTGGCGCAAGCAGAGCTATGACGAAGCTATCGCACTGCAGGAGCTGCGCGCGCAGTCACAAAGACGTCTGATTGCGGGCATCGCGGCCGTTGCCGCGGGTATCGCCGCCGCGGGTAGCAACAATAGTTCATCGCGCGCCGCTGCCAATGTCGGTATTGCTGCAGGTGGTTTTCTGGTCAAAGATGCACTGGCGAAGCGCAGCGAGGCTGACATTCACAAGCAGGCCCTGGAAGAGCTAGGGCTGTCGCTGGAAGCGGAGATCGCGCCACAGATTATCGAGCTCGACGACCGCACCGTGACACTAACCGGCAGCGTGGAAGACCAATACGAACAGTGGCGTGAGCTGCTGCGACAGATTTACCAGGCCGAAGTGGGTGATCTGGAGCCATCATAGGTAGGGAGACCTAAAACGGGGCGCTGCCAGGCCCGCATCGCAGGACCATGAACGACCAAAGCAAAAAAGTAGAGCCGCTGCGCTTTGAACCCGCGGCACCGCCCGCCGCGGCCGAAGAATCGAGCGCGGGGCCCGCACTGCTCAGCAATCGCAACTGGGTAGTACCAGGGCTCTCGGTGCTCGTCGTACTCGCCGTATTAGTCTTTTTCTGGCTTCCCTCGCAGGTTGATACCGAGGCGATTGAGGCAGAGGCTGCCGCTAGCACACCAGTCAAACCCAGGGCACCCGTACAGGAGATTTCGCCCTGGTCTGATGCCCAACTCGCCAAACAGCGCAAAGCCGCCCAGGACATTCTGGCCATGCTACTGGACGAGCAGTTCAGTCTGGAGGAGTTGTCGGTCGAGCGCTGGGCACCTGACGAATTCGCTGCAGCGCAGGCACTGGCCACCGAGGGGGACGATCTCTATCGACAGCAGCAGTTTCTTGAGGCAGCTAGCAGCTACCAGGCGGGCCTGGATGCGATGGAAGCTCTTAGTGCGCGCGTCGACGAGGTTTTCGAGGCTCAAATGCAGGCGGGATTGTCGGCACTCTCCAGCGACCAGGCGGAACCTGCGATTGCCGCCTTGGAACTGGCCACCATACTGCGACCCGATCTGCCGGAACCACAGTTGGCGCTGGATAGGGCTCGTAATCTGGCGCCCTTGTTGGAACTACTGGCGCAAGCCGTCGAACTGGAGAAAGAGGCGGACCTGGAGGGCGCTAAGGCCCTGTTGGAACAGGCGAGAGCCCTGGATCCTCAACATCCCGGCGCCGAGGCCCAGCTCAACACTGTCATACGCAATATCGCCAGGCGCGACTTCAATCGGGCCATGAGCGCTGGCTACGCTGCGCTGGACGAAGCCCGCTACGATGAAGCGGAGCGCCAGTTCAAGCAGGCCCGACGCATTATGCCCTCCGCTGGCGAGACTGACGCTGCCCTGCAGCAAACCCGAACCGCAAAAACGGCGGCGCAGATCAACGCCTACAAAGAGCGCGCGTTAGATGCCGAGGGTCGCGAAGACTGGAATCGCGCAACGGAGGCCTACCAGGAAATCCTCGCCATCGATAACAGCGTCGTGTTCGCCCAGGAGGGCTTGGAACGCAGCCGCACCAGAGCGAGGCTCGATGGATTGCTTAAGAAAGCCATCGCCAGCCCTGATCGCTTGAGCGAAGACGCCGCCTATGCCAGTGCCAGTCAGCTCTATTCCTATGCCTCAGCGCTACAACCCAAGGGCGTCATCCTACGCGAGCAGCTCGAGGCGCTGGATGGGCTACTCAGACTGGCGGTGATGGAGATACCCGTGCTCTTTCGTTCCGATCAGGCAACCGATGTCAGGATCAACCGCGTAGAGCATCTGGGCACATTCAGCCGCGTGCAACTCGACTTAAAACCCGGCACCTATACCGCCGTGGGTACGCGCAGCGGGTTCCGCGATGTGCGAGTCGTATTCCGCGTCAGCCACGACCAGGATTCTCCTGTAGTCGATGTCGAATGCACTGAGCCGATCTAGATGGCCGTAGCAAACGATAATCAGCCCATACAACCGCAGGCGTTTACACCGCGGCCGGAAAAGGACACGCGCTCTCGGTTTAAAGCGAGACCGCTACAGCTTGGGCTAGCAGCAGTTTTGCTGCTGTTCGCGGCGGCAATGTGGTTCCTGTTTACCGCGCGCTCCGTATTATTCACCTTTGAGCCACCCTACGCTGAACTCGAAATCGAGGGAGGCCTGCAGCTGCAACTGGGCGAGCGCTATCTGTTGCGCAGTGGTGACTATGAACTCGCGGCAACTGCTGCCGGTCATTACCCGTTACAGCAAACTCTAACAGTCACCGAGGCCGAATCACAAACCTATCACCTGGAGCTGGAGCGGCTGCCAGGCCTGCTGACTTTTACTACCGTTCCCGAGGGCGCCACTGTCGTCGTCGACGAAATCGAGTTGGGGGTCACCCCCATAGTCGATAAGCCCGTTGCCGCCGGCGAAAGGCAGCTACGGGTGCTGGCAGAGCGATACCTGCCGCATCGGGCGGTGATTGAAGTAACCGGGATGGAACAGGCCCAAAGCTTCGAAATCGAGCTGGAGCCCGCCTGGGCCAACATTGCCATTTCCAGCATCCCGGTTGGCGCGACGGTCTATGTCGACGGCGAAGCGGTCGCAGAAACCCCCGCGATGCTTGAAATTCTGCAAGGGGAACACCAGATCGCCCTGGAGATGCCCCGCTACCGCAGCTGGCAGCAAAGCTTGAGCGTCAGCGCCGGCGTCCACCAGAACCTGGAGCCCATTCGCCTTGAACCTGCCGACGGCATTCTCCAGCTCAGCAGCCAACCGAGCGGCGCCAATGTAACGGTGGACGGCGAATATCGAGGACAAACACCGCTAGAACTCAGCCTGGAGCCCGACGGCAAGCATCAGGTCGTCGTATTCAAGCCCGGTTACACCCGCGCGGTACGCAGCGTTGAATTGGAGCCCGAAGAAGAGCGTGACATGAACCTGCGCTTGAAGGCCCTACTGGGAGACGTGTTTGTGGATGTCGAACCAAAGGGGGCCGAGATTCTGGTGAACGGCAAATCCCAGGGTTACGGCAGCCAAACCCTGAGCCTGCCCTCCTTTGAACAGACACTGGTCGTTCAACTCGAAGGTTATCGCAGCTATCGGCAGCGCTTTACGCCGCGCCCAGGCATCAGCCAGGCGATTCCAGTGCGTCTGCTCACCGAGAAAGAGGCCAAGCTGGCGGAACTGAAACCAGAAATCACCAGCCCGGCAGGCCAGAAGCTACGCCTGTTTACCCCCGGGGACTTTACGATGGGCGCCAGCCGGCGTGAACCGGGTCGCAAGGCGAACGAAGTGCTGCACCCGGTATCGCTCACCCGCATGTTTTACCTCGGCACCCACGAGGTGACGAACCAGGAATTCCGCAAATATCGCAAGGAGCACAGTTCCGGCTCCGTCGAGAGCAATAGTCTGAACCGTGAGACCCAGCCGGTAGTAATGGTCAGTTGGAAAGACGCGGCACTTTACTGCAACTGGCTCAGCGCGCAGGAGGGCTTGCCCCTGTTCTACCGCGTAGAGAATGGCGAGGTAGTGGGTTTTGACGTGAATTCCCACGGTTATCGCTTACCCAGCGAGGCAGAATGGGCCTGGGCCGCGCGCACCAAAGGCGGTGAGCTGCTGAAGTTCCCCTGGGGTCGTCGCTTCCCGCCACCGGAAGTGCTCGAGAACTACGCCGATACCACCAGCGCCTACATCACTGGCCGCACGGTACAGAACTACAGCGATGGCCACATCGTATCGGCACCCACGGGCTCCTTCCCGGCCAGTCACCGCGGGCTCCATGACATGGGCGGCAACGCCGCCGAGTGGGTGCACGATGTTTACAGCTTGCCCAGCAGCAGCGGTATTCCGGTTGTCGACCCCCTGGGCGCCCAGCAAGGCAGAAACTACGTCATCCGCGGCGCCAGCTGGGCGCTGGGAACCGTTACCGAATTACGGCTGTCATGCCGAGATTATGGGAAAGACGGGCGTGATGACGTAGGATTCCGGATAGCGCGCTACGCCGAAGAAGCTCAGTGAGAAACGGAACTGCCGTCGTGAAGAGCCGAGGAGGCACCATGACAAGCCGAGGAAAAACCAGGTGGGTCTGCAAGCTAAGCTTGCTGCTCGCCTTGCTAGCACTGCCCGCTGCCGGCCAAGAGCCAAGCGAACCTGAGCGCGAGGAAACTCCAACGGCCTCGGAAGCCGCTCAGCAGGAAAAGGAAGATGCGGCGGCAGCGCCTGCAGAGCCGCAAGCCAGCGCGGAATCCCCGACTCAGTACCGCGCCTCCGAACAAATTTCAGAAGACCTGTCGGTCTCATTCCCGGTCGACATCTAGGATCACAACATGAAGCACAAGCTCTCTTCAGAATTTCTTTACCAGTTGTTCGCCCTGCTGATCACGGTGATTCTGGTGCACGCCATCTACGTCGGCGTCATTCGACCCAATGCGGACGCGATCCTTGAACGCGAGGCACAATTGCAGGCCTCCGGCGCGGATTATGTGCCCAAAAGATCATTCTATGTTGTGGTACGGGATTTCGAGCAGGAAGCCTGTTTCATTCTTCTGCTGTGGGCATTGGCCATTATGGGCTACAAAGCCAGGCGCGTGATGGACGAGCAAAAACTGCTGGGACAGCGACTGCTACAGGTGCCGGACGGGACCAGTATATTGCCCGAAGATGCCAGGGAATACAGCCGCCCGTTGGAAGCGCTCGACGAACACACCCAGGACTTTCTATTGCCGCGCACGCTGCTGGCAGCTTTGCAACGTTTTGCCACCACCTCCAGCATTCCGGCGGTGGCGGGCACTATCAAGGAGCAAACAGAAGGTGAGGCAGATCGCCTGGAATCGGAGCTGTCGATGGTGCGCTACATTGCCTGGGCGATTCCCTCGGTAGGATTTATCGGCACCGTGCGCGGCATCGGCGACGCACTGGGACAGGCGTATGAAGCAGTAGAAGGTGATATCAGCGGTGTTACCGCGAGCCTCGGTGTTGCCTTCAACAGTACCTTTGTCGCGCTGATCCTGAGCATCATTATCATGTTCTGCCTGCACCAGCTACAGCTGTCTCAGGAACGCCTGGTGTTAGGTTGCCAGCGCTACTGTGACAAAAAGCTGATGCGTCATTTGGCGGTGCACTAAGCCATGAGCTGCCATGTCCTGGACATCAATGATGCCACCCTGGCGCTCTGGCGAGCCGGAGAACGCCTACTGGAAAGTCCGGGGTATGCGCTGCTGGATGGCCGCAACTATAGTTTCGGCGAAGCCGCTCGTGGCCAGGCGCGTTTGCACCCCCAGCAAATCAATCACCGCTTCTGGTCCCAGCTCGACATGGATCCGATTGTGCCGGCGTTTGGCCCGGCGCGGCACAGTGCCGATTTGGTGCACTCGCACTTACAAAGTATTCACGAACAGGCGGATGCTCCCGAGGAGCTCGTTCTGGCAGCGCCGGCCAGCTTACAACATGATCAGTTGGCGCTGTTGCTAGGCATTATTGAAGCCTGCCCGTTCGCGGCAGTGGGGCTCGTCGATCGCGCCGTGGCGGCGCTGGCGACCACGGGCGCAGATACGTTTAACTGGCACGTAGATTTGCAGCTTCACCAGGCTCTTGTGACAGGCCTGCGATTTGATGGCGAGCAGGTGCACCAGGATCGCGTAACACCGATTCCGGGCTCTGGCTGGCTGGCATTACAGGAAGCGATGGCAAAGGCCATCGCGGATGCTTTCATCCGTCAAACGCGGTTTGACCCTCGCCGAAAAGCGGCGACTGAGCAGGCCCTTTACGATCAGCTCCCTACCCTGCTGACTCAATTGCAGAGCGCCCGTGAGCATAATCTGGAACTGGGCGGCCATCGCGCACGCATTGAGCGCAGCCTTCTGGCGGAGCAATGTGCCAATCACTATCAACGCATTGCCAGGGCCACCTCTGAACAAGCCGGTCAGATTGTTCTGGGGCCAGCCCTCACCGCGCTACCGGGAATCGAGAGCGCCTTGCCAGGCGCAACTCTGGCTGAAGCATCGGCCATTGCCAACAGCGTCGAACAGCACAAGGAGCGCATTTGCGACGGCGACGGCCTGCACTTTGTCACCAGCCTGCCCTCAACGGCGAGCGCGACGGCGGCAGCGCCAAAAGCAATCACGCCCGAGCCGGCAGCACAGGAAACGACTGAGGAGCCGCCTGAAAAGACGGAGCCCGGGCATAGCCAAATTGATATTCGGGGCGGCTCGCTGACGCTGCGGCACCTCTCAGGCCCCGCTCCCAGCATCAATGGCACTCTAGCCAATGGCGACCAGCCGCTGCAGTCAGGCGATACGGTAGAACTCGAAGATGGCAGCCGTTGGCGTCTCATACGCGAACCCACAACTGCCGGCGGAGACGATGGCACGTAGGCGCAGCTTTACTACTTTTAACCTCAGCTTTCTGGACATCATGTCCTGCGGCTTTGGCGCGGTCGTGCTGGTGTTTCTGATCATCGACCATGCTATTGAGCAAGAGTCCGCCGATCTCAACTCCGACCTGCTCTCCGAGGTCAACCTGCTCGAAGAAGAAGTCAAAGAGGGCAAGGAAGGCCTGGTCAAGCTGCGCAATACCCTGTCGGAAGTGGACTTCGAAATGGTAGAAGCCCAGGGCCTGGCCACGCGCATCACAGATGAAATTGACAGTTTCAGAGCGCTGATCGAGAGCCTTGAAAACGAGGGCTACACCGATCGCAGTGATATCGAGACGCTGCAGGCCGAGATCCAGCAGCTGGAGGAAGAAGTGAAGAAGCTGCGCGCCTCCAGCGATGACTTCGGTGGCGTCAATGCGCGAACCTTTATCGGCGACGGCAATCGCCAGTATCTGACCGGGCTCAATCTGGGTGGTCGCAATATCCTGATACTCCTCGACGCTTCGGCCAGTATGCTCTCGGAAGACCTGGTCAATATCATCCGCCTGCGCAATATGGGGGATGATGTGAAGCGTAACGCCGACAAGTGGCGCCGCGCCGTAGGTACCGTGGAGTGGCTTAGCGCGCAGTTGCCCGTTGCAAGCAAGTACCAGATTTATACCTTCAACACTCAAGTGCAACCGATCCTCAAAGGTACTGAGGGCAGCTGGCTGGAGGTTTCAGACAAAGAGCAACTGGATGAGGCGGTGGCGGCACTGGGCAAGGTGGTACCGCAAGACGGTACCAGTTTAGAGAACGCAGTGCTGGCTCTACTCGACCTGTCTCCATTGCCCGACAACGTTTTCCTGATCACCGATGGCCTGCCGACCCAGGGCACCGCGGCGCCGCGCAGCAATACCATCAGCGGTCGGGAGCGCGAACGATTGTTTATACGCGCGGTGAACCAATTGCCACGCTCCATGCCCGTGAACACTATACTGTTCCCAATGGAGGGCGACCCGATTGCCGCTTCGGCGTTCTGGAAACTGGCAGAAGCGACCGCCGGCGCCTACCTCAGCCCCTCGAAGGATTGGCCCTGATGCGCGCGAAACGTGGAGTTGAAGAATTTAGTCTGTCCTTCCTGGACGTAATCTGCTGTGGCTTCGGCGCCATCATTCTGCTGCTCATGATCACCAAGACCGTGCAACCGCAGATCATCGAAGCCTCGGCGGTAAATCTTGAGGGACGCGTAGCGGCCCTGCAGGAACAACTGTTCGAGCTGCGCGGTGAAACTCACGTACTCAATCGCGACCTCAACGCCAAGCATGAGCAACTTTCATTGCATGAAGAGCAAATTGCCATTTTGCGCGGCAAACTGGCCAGCGTGAAGTCACAACATGAGACCCTCAATGTACAGGCCAATTCGAATGACGTGGTAACCAGTCAGCTCGCGATCGCGCAACAGCAACTGAGCGACGAGATGAAACGGCTCCTCGGCATGCAGTACCAGAGCAAGAACAATCTCATCGGCGGTATTCCCGTCGACAGCGAGTACATCATCTTCGTCATCGACACCTCCGGCTCCATGTTTTCCTATAGCTGGGATCGCATGCTGCGCGAGTTTGAAGCCACACTCAGTATTTATCCGGAAGTGAAAGGCATTCAGGTGATGAATGACATGGGCCAATACATGTTCTCACGCTACCGCGGCAAATGGATTCCTGACACCCCTGGCCGGCGCAAAGTGATCATGGACCGCCTGCGCACCTGGAACGTGTTTTCCAATAGTTCGCCAGTGGAAGGCATCACCCAGGCGGTGAGGACGTTCTATGCCCCCGACAAGAAGATCAGCATTTACGTGTTTGGCGACGAATTTACTGGCGATTCGATCCAACAGGTGGTGCAAACCGTAGATCGTATTAACCGGGTCGGCGCCGACGGCAACCGACTTGTGCGCATCCACGCAGTGGGTTTTCCAGTGCAGTTCCAACGCCAACCCCACTTGCAGACGACCGGCGTCCGGTTTGCTACGCTCATGAGAGAACTCACGCACAGAAATGGAGGGACCTTTGTCGGACTCAACGACTATCGCTAGCCGCGGTAGGGCGATCGGCTCTCCAATGGCGCGCATGGCGACGATTATCGTCGCGCTCTTCATTAGCGCCTGCGCCAACAATGTCGTTGTGGAGGGTAATTTCCCGCAGCCGGTACTGCAAAAGATGCCCTACACCATAGGTGTGTACTTCGACCCTGATTTTCGCAATCACGAGTTCTTTGACGAGGCCACCACGCGGGAGGAAACTGATTGGCTGGTGCGCACGGGCCCAGCCCAGGTCGATATGTACAGTACCCTGCTTCCCGGGATGTTCAACGACGTCGTGATGCTCAATGACATTCCGCGACGCAGTCGCGTGGACAGCGTATTTGAACAAGATGTGGACGCCATCCTGGTGCCTCACGTCGCAGAGCTGCAGTATTCCATTCCCAGCCATACCAAGATCAACGTGTTCGAGATATGGATGCGCTACCGCTATGAGCTCTACGCGCCCAATGGCGAGCTGCTGGCAGACTGGACCATGACCTCCTATGGCAAAACCCCCACCGCATTTCTGCAAAGCGCAGAGGCAGCCGTCAACCTGGCTGCCGTGGTTGCACTGCGCGATGCAGGCGCAAATTTTGCAATGAACTTCGACAAGGTACCCGAGGTCAAAATGTGGATGGGGCAGGTGGAGCAGGCCAGGGCCACAGGTGTAAATCCATGGCCACCACTGCCACCCGAGGTAGCGGCCGAAGATGAAGAAGCGTCTGCTGGCGACAGCGTCCAGGACGCAGAAGAGACGGATTCCTTTGACGAGGAGGACGAATGAAACTGGTAGTACCGGCAAGCGCCCTGATGACTGGCCTGCTATTGCAAGGCTGCGTCACATCGACAGTCGACGAGGTCTTGTATGAAGGACCCGAAGCCAATTTGGGTGACGCTTCCGTGGTGATCCTGGGCCGCCGCCACGCCAGTGACTACGAAACCGAGCCAGATTTCATCGAGTGCGTCGGCGACCACATTCAGTCCGCCGATAAAGACATTGAAGTCATGTCGGAACTGGATTTTATGAACGAGCTGTATCCCTGGTTCGAACCCCGCACAGCGCCCCTGCGGCCAGCGGATATCGACAGGCTATTGGATATTCCACCGGTCAGGGACAAGATCCAGACCATGCGCACGCAGTACATGGTTTGGATTGATGGCGAGACGATTCGTACCGAGGGTGCCGGTTCGATGACCTGCGGTATTGGCCCCGGGGGCGCCGGCTGCTTCGGCTTCGGCACCTGGGGTAACGATGCCAACTATGAAGCGACGATCTGGGATTTCAGCGACCGGCAGGAAGTTGGCCGCATGAGCACCCAGGCCAGCGGTCAGTCCTATATGCCTGCAGTTATCATCCCCATTCCGATTATTGCTCCGGTACAGGGTACGGCCTGCGACGGACTGGGTGCCCAGCTACTCGAATTCTTTAGCGAGAAGTATTAGAGGGCCTCTATGAACTACCGTGTCTATCTGGCTTGTATAACCCTCGCCCTCAGCAGCCTGCTACCTGGCTGCGCCTCCAATCCCGCGACGGGGAAGACCGACGTCGTGCTGATGTCGGAATCCAGCGAGATCAAGAAGGGTCGCGAAATGCACGAGGCGCTGGTGGCCGACGGCACAGCGGTCTACCCGGATGAAAAAGTCCAGGATTACATCGATCGCATCGGACAGGACCTGGCAAAGAACAGCGACCGACCCGATATCGAGTACACCTTCACCGTACTGGACAATGAAAACATTAACGCGTTCGCCTTCCCCGGCGGCTATATCTACATCAATCGCGGTCTGATGACTTATCTGGACAACGAAGCAGAACTCGCCGCTGTGCTGGGCCATGAGATCGGCCACGTCACAGCACGCCATGCCGTGCGCCAGCAGTCAGCCGCCGTGGCGAATACCACGCTAGCCCAGCTTACCTATATTCTTACCCGCAGCGGCGATCTCGCCCAGGCATCCAATCAATATGGCACCAGCCTGGTGAGAGGCTATGGTCGCGAACACGAACTGGAAGCCGACAGCGAAGGTGCTGAGTATCTTCACAATGCGGGTTACGACCCAAACGCGCTGCTAGAGGTGATCGGTGTACTAAAGGATCAGGAAACCTACAACAAGGCGAAGGCCCAAAAATCAGGCAAAAAATTCACGTCCTACCACGGCCTGTATGCCACCCACCCCCGCAACGACCGCCGCCTGCAGCAGGTAGTACGCACCGCGAAAGAACTGGAGCCCCGACCGCTCAAGGATATCGATCCGGCCGAGTTTCGCGAAGTCATGGATGGCCTCGCCTACGGCAAAAGCAGCATCACCGCCCAGCGCCAGGAGGATCGCTTTTATCACAACAAACTGGGCTTCACGTTTGCCTATCCGCCGGATTGGAATGTGGATCGCGGTAGCAAAGCCATCGTCACGGACAATCCGGAAAAAACAGCTGCCATCACCCTGACGATTGCGCGCAAAACCGACAAAGAGCAGTCGGACCGCGACTTCCTTGGCGAGAAAATGAAAGCGGCCAAGCTATTTCAGTCGCAACCACTGAGCCAGTCGGGCCTGGCCGGGCACACCGGCGTGGTGCCGCCGGCAGATGGCAGAAATTCCCGCCGCGTGGCGGTGCTGCGTCGCGGCAGCCTGACCTATCTGTTCGAAGGCAACGTCGCCAGTGAATCGGAGTTCGAGAAGGAGGATGCTCACTTCGTGCAACTCATCGAAAGCTTCCGACCCATGAAGAAGAGCGAGCGCGAGGGTAAAAAGCAGCAGTCACTGCATTGGATACAGGCCGACGAAAACACGACCTACGCCCGCTTGGCTCGACAGGTGCGCATCCCGGACGCCGAGAACCAGCTGCGATTGATGAACGGGCACTATCCGAGAGGCGAACCCAAGCCGGGCGACTGGATAAAAATCGTCAAGTAACAGCCTGGACCAGAACCCAGGGCGGCACTACCACGGCCCATACCTCGGGGTTGTCGTCGAATAATTGCTGGCCCAACTCGTTGCTGATCCCACTGACCTTGCCCTCGGCTATCCACTGCTCAAAGGTAGCCTTGTTATCCAGTCTCAATTGCATGGCGACGTCCACCAGGTCCATACCTTCGCTCACCCACACCACGGCCCCGCGCGCGTAATGGGGCTGCAGCTCGTGCCAACTGATTTTTGCCGTTTGTTCAACAAACTCTCGACGTAGCTCGTCCTCACTGAGATCTTCGGCGCCCACCAACTCTTCCGGGCCCGGTATATCAGCCATAGTTTTCATCGGCCACGAACGGATTGGTGGCTCGCTCCCGGCCAAAAGTCGAGGTGGGGCCGTGGCCAGGGATGAAGGTAATGTCATCGCCCAGCGGGAACAATTTGTCGCGAATCGAGGACACCAGATCGGCGTGGTTGCCGCGCGGAAAATCAGTGCGACCAATGGAGCCCTGAAATATCACATCGCCCACCCACGCGACCTTTTGCTCAGGGTATAGGAAGACTACATGGCCCGGCGTGTGCCCCGGGCAGTGAAACACCTGGAATTCTAGTTCGCCCACGGTAACGCTTTGGCCCTCTTCCAGCCAACGGTCAGGCACAAAAGGATCCACCGGAGGAACTCCCATCATCTTGCAGGACTCGGGCAATTGGTCGATCCAGAAGGCGTCGCCGGTAGCAGGCCCTTCTATGGGAATTCCGAGTTGTTCACGCAAGACGCCTGCCGCTGCGCAATGGTCCATGTGGCCATGGGTGAGCAGAATCTTTTCCAGCTCTATACCCATTTCGTCCACAGCTTGCATGATGCGCTCTATGTCACCACCGGGGTCAACCAGAGCACCTTTACCCGTCGCCTCACATTTAATGATGCTGCAGTTTTGCTGGTAGGGGGTGACCGGAACGATCGCTACCTTAATGGACATGAAGTTTTCCTGCGTTTAAAAGGCCGCCAAGAATAGCACATTGTCGTTTCCCGGCGTCGACACTGGTAAGCTACGCGCTTAATCCAAGGAGACCCCTATGAGCACTGTGCCTAGACTGACCGACGCCAACCTGACTCTGGAGAACCGCGTCGCCACTCTCACCTTTGACCGCGACGACGTTCGCAACGCCTTGACAGGCACCGCCCTCATTGACGACATCACAACCACCGTCGATTGGATAAATGGCTGCATGGACGTCTCTGTGCTGATCATCACGGGGGCCGGCAAAGCCTTTTCCTCCGGCGGCAATGTAAAGGAAATGCAGGACAAACAGGGCATTTTTGGAGGTAAGACCGCTGAGATCCAAGAGAACTACCGTCAAGGTATCCAACGCATACCCTTGGCAATGCAATCCCTGGAGGTACCGAGTATCGCCGCCATTAATGGTGCTGCCATTGGTGCCGGATTCGACCTGTGCAATATGTGCGACATCCGTCTGGGCTGCCCAGACACGCTGCTGGGCGAGACTTTTATAAACCTGGGGATTATTCCCGGAGATGGTGGCGCATGGTTCCTGCAGCGCGTCACGGGCTACCAACGGGCCGCCGAACTAAGCTTAACCGGTCGCCTGATCAAGGGTGAGGAAGCCCTGGAATACAACATCATCATGGAACTGGTGGACAGCGACAAGCTGTTGGCGCGGGCCGACGAGATCGCTGCCCAGATCGCCAGCAAGCCACCACGCGGCGTGCGCATGACCAAACGTCTTTTGCAGGCCGCGCAACGCATGGAGTTAAGGGATCTGTTGGACATGAGCGCCAGCATGCAGGCGATCAGTCACACTATGGACGACCACGCAGAAGCCATCGATGCGTTTATCGCTAAACGGGAGCCTGATTTCAAAGGGGACTAGGCGAGTCCTAGCTGATCACTTCAAGTTCGTCGCCGATGCTGATCCGCCCTTCACCTCGATACAACAGATTCTGCCCGAAGAATATCTGGCGCACGCCCTCCGCGTCGGCCCAACGGCGATAGTCGGCCAACGCGCGCAGAATATCCTTGTCCTTCTCGGCACTACTCTGTTCTATCGAGGGCATTACACAGCGGGCACAAGGCTTGGCAACGTCAAACTCCATCACACCGATGCGAATGCGTTGCCATTTGTCTTCCGCGTGAGGCTCACAACCGTGAATAACGATATTGGGCCGAAACCGATTGGACGGCACGGTGCGGCCCAACTTATCCCCAAGCGCATCTAACGCCCCCTGAGAGAGCAACAACACAGGAAATCCGTCTGCGAAACTCACCGTTTCCTGCTGGCCCGCGTACACCGGGTCAACCAGACGCTGCGTTGAGTCTGGCATATAAACCAGACGGCAGCTCTGATCCAGCGCACTCGACAGCCATCGCGCCGCCTCATCACCGGCGTCGAGTGCCGCAACCGAGTCATCCCATATATCGACGTCGATAAGGGGACCGACTGTCGGGACAGCCACATGCAGCCGATCCTGCTCCAGGCTCAGAGTCAGTGATTGGGGGTTTTCCTCGACCTGTATCAACGCCATGCGCGGGTGCTCACGTTGACTAATAAATCGCGCCGCCCCATCGACCACCAACCAACGCCGATCTCCAACAGGACCAAACCGATCCAGCCTTATGCTTTCGTGCGGCGTACCCGCGCAGGATTTAATCGGGTAAGTATGAAGTTCCGTTACCTTTATCATTGGCAAACACTAGCACACGGCCGCGGTAAAATGTTTTATAGTTGAGTGAAAAGCGGGAGGGATACATGGCGGTAAATCGCAGGCAGTTTGTCCAGTACAGTTCTCTTCTCGGTGCGGGTGCGCTCAGCGGTGCACCGCGGCTGAATGCTGCTGTAGGCGCCGATTACGATGTGGTGATCATCGGCGCCGGCATCGCTGGCATGACCGCCGCTCGATTATTGAGCAAAGCGGGTCCGGGCCTAAAGGTGCTCATTCTGGAGGCTCGCGATCGCGTCGGCGGGAGGCTTTATACGGCACCGGACAAAGACGGCGCCATATCCCCGCACGGCGTGGAACTGGGTGCGCAGTTTATACACGGCTCCAAAGCCGCCACCTGGGAGCTCATTGAGGAATTCAAACTTGCGACTCGGTCGCGTCTCACCTTTGGGGAACCCACCTACCAGTTCTTCCAACCCGGCGGTGCCGCTTATGCGGCTGATTGGGATCGAGCTGAAAAGCGAATGTCACAGTTGCGTGCCGCCTGGAATGCCTACGAAGGTCCCGACTTATCTTACCAGGCGTTCGCACAAACCTTGGGTTTGCCGCCGCAAGATGAACAACTTCTCTACGATGAGTCCGCCAGTTGGTCCGCCAGCGCCGATCGGGTGAGCGCCAAAGCGGTCATAGAAGATGGCGCCAAATGGGATGATTACCGCGATGAGGACTTCCAGGTGATCGGTGGCTACAGCACCCTGGCGGGCAAAATGGGCGACTCCCTGGCAGGTAAGATACAACTGCACAGCACCGTGAAAGAAATATTCTGGAGCGAGGGCCTGGCCGGCGTGGCATATGACTATGGCCGCACCCGCACCTCACTCACCACCCGCCGCTTAGTCAGTACTTTACCTATCGGTGTGATGCAGAGTGGCGATGTCGAGATTCAGCCCGCTCTGCCTGAGTGGAAGCAGCATTCGATCAACTCACTGGAAATGGGCAAGGTAGTCACGGTGCCGATGTTGTTTGCGGATCCATTCTGGCGCGAGCAGCTGCCAGGGCCCGGCGGCTGGACCACGCCGGACGGCAACATTGTGTTTTCTCTTCCTCACCCGTCCAACCAGGGCGGCAGCGCCATTTTCGGTTGGTTCCAGGCAGATGCCGCCGAACAGCTCTCCGCACTTGGCCCGGACGCCGGGCTCAAACAGGTACTGGCCTGGCTGGAAGCCTGCAGTGGTTTAAACGGTCTGCGCGAGAGGCTAACCTGGTATGCGTTCAAGGACTGGGTAACAGACCCTTACAGCAAGGGCAGCTATTCGTTTACTCGCCCTGGAGGGCACGGCGAACGCTACATGTTGGCCAAGCCCGTTTCCAATACCTTTTTCTTCGCCGGAGAAGCCACCGCGCCACCGCCGCACTATCAGACGGTACACGGGGCTTACATGAGCGGAAAACGCGTGGCGAAGGAAGTCGCGGACTCGCTCAATGCTGAGGAGAACGCTGACTTTACTGAAGATCAGCCGGTGATAATCGAAGCCGTCGAGGAAGACGAGCCCATCATCGACCTGCTGTAGGCGCCTCGTCGTCCGGCGCATCCAGAAATGATGGACGATCCGGGTCCCCATCGGTATGCACGTTGTCCACGGTCATCACGTCGGCCTGCCAGTCTCCAAATACCGTCTTGTCGACCTGCCCTTCCAACTCAGCAACGATGAGTGATACCGTCGCATCGCCGGTGACGTTGACCGCGGTGCGCACCATATCAAGCAGCCGGTCGACGCCAATGATCATCGCTATACCCTCGACCGGCAGGCCCACCTGCTCCAGCACCAGTGCCAGCGTAATCAAACCGACGCCCGGCACACCCGCCGCCCCGATCGAAGCCATCGTCGCAGTCAACACGACGGCAATTAGGTCTCCGGTGGAAAGGTCCACGCCGTAGACCTGCGCAATAAACACGGTGGCGATACCCTGCATGATGGCTGTGCCATCCATATTGACCGTGGCGCCCAGAGGAATGGTGAACCCCGCTACTGTCGGTTTCACGCCCAGGCGCTTTTCCACCGCGCGCATGGTAATCGGAATAGTCGCTGCGGACGACGATGTACTGAAGGCGAAGGCCCAAACGGAACGCATCTTGTAGAGCAAAACCGAAGGGGGTAAGCCCACTAAAGACTTGAGCAATAGGCTGTATACAACCAGTCCGTGGAAAATCAACACACCCAGCACGGTCGAGAAATACTTCGCCAGGTCGACAATCGCGCCAACCCCGAGCTGGGAAAACAACTTGGCCAACAAGGCGAACACGCCCCAGGGCGCCAACAGCATCAGAATGGCAACAATCTTCATGATGACTTCTTCGAAGTCGCGGAAGAAGGCTACGACCCGCTCACCGGGCTCGCCAGCGCGGGTAATAGCAAAGCCAATTAGCAGCGCAAACACAATGACCTGCAGCATTTCGCCCTCAGCCATCGCCTTGATGGGATTGGAGGGCACAATATTGACGATCACATCGGCGATCGAGGGGCTGGGCTTGGCGACATAATTGGCTTGCCCAGGAAGATCAACGCCGGTGCCGGGGCCCACCGTCAGCGCCACCATCAGCGCGATAGTGACGGCGATAGCCGTTGTCAAAAGATAGAGCCCAATGGTACGCAGCGCGATGCGACCCATACGGGCATTATTACCCAGCGCAGCAGCACCACAGACCAGGGAAACAAACACCAGCGGTACAACCAGCAGCTTAAGGGATGCAACAAATATCCGTCCGATAACATCGAACAGGCCCAATACGACATAATCGGTGATGAAGGTCTGCGTGGAGTCAGGCAGCCAGCCCTGTACAGCAAAAACATTGAGTATGGAGCCAAGGATGATACCGGCGGCCATAGCAATGAGTATGCGGGTGGTCAGGGTCATGTGTTCTCCCGTTATTGTTTTATGTAACTTGCGGTTCAGCCGCGCACTCTAACCCAGCGGCCTGTTGGGGTAAATGGCATTAATACCGTGGCTCAGAGGGGGCAATTACTGCGGACAGGGCCCGCTGATATACCCCGTGGTCTGCGGCTTTGAACACGCAACACAGGCATTGGAATACTCAACGCGCTCGTCTGCCTCGGTGATGGCACACACTGGCGCATAGATGGCGGCGCACATCTCCGCGCGAGGTTCCGCACAGGTCTGCACAAGCTCAGCGCCGATGGGCTGTTGACGGGGTGAAACGGCACACGCTGCAAGCGATACCATTGCAAAAACTATGATGAGTGGACGCATTATCAGAACTCCTTATTACTGTGCACCGCGCATCATCTGCTCGGCAATATCGACGGCGCGTTCGAAGCTCTCTACCGACACCCACTCGTCAGTGCCGTGAATTCCCGGCGTTTGCGCCACACTGATTACGGCACCATGAAAGCGATAGTGGTTATCCGCCAACTCGATATAGTGCCTGATATCAGTGGTGGCAGACATCATGAAAGGCAACACGACCAGCCCCGGAAACACCGTTTCTGCGGCCTGCCCAATCACGTCATAACCGCCGCCATCCATCGCTGCAATGGGCGGCCCCGGCTTCCACTCACGCGCTACACTGATCTCGATCTCCGGGTCATCCACGATCTCACGCACTCGCGCAATGACGTCATCCGCTGTTACTCCGGGTAAGAGCCTGAAATTTATCCGCGCCTCGGCGGACTGCGGTATGACGTTTTCCTTTACCCCGGCATTGAACATCGTGAGCGCGGTGGTGGTGCGCACGAGGCCTGCCGTGGCGGGCTCCTGGGCGATGCGGTCTGCGATCAATCCGCCCGTCAACCAGAGGTTAGAGAACAGCAGATTCTGGGGAAAGGGTTGATAGATGGCTGAGCGCTGCAGCATTGTGTCCACCGGCGGGCCGAGATTCACCGGAAATGGGTTTTGCTCTACCTTCACTACCGCCTCAGCCAAACGACCTATAGTGGTTTGCGGGGGCGGCATTGACGAGTGCCCGCCCTGCCCCTGCACCCGAAACACCAGCGTGAGGTAGGATTTTTCCGCAACACCAATCGCTGCGGTCAGTTTGCCAGGGAGAAGCGGGTTTTCATCAATAATGAAACTGCCTTCATCGACCATCCATTCAAAGTGCACGCCCCGCTCTCGCAAACGCTGGGCGATGGCCGCCGCGCCGGTCTCACCACCGATTTCTTCATCGTGCCCAAAGCCAAAGACCAGCGTGCGCCGCGGCTGCCAGTCTCGTTCCAACAGCCGCTCGGCCGCCTCGAGTATGGAGATAACACCTATTTTGTCATCCAGGGTCCCACGCCCATAAATAACGCCCTCATCAATAACGCCAGCGAAAGGTGGATGCGTCCAGTCCTGCTCGGTCCCCGGCTCAATAGGCACGACATCGGTGTGGGCTGTAAACAGAACGGGTTTTACGGACTCGTCGCTGCCCCGCCAGGTAAAAAGCAGGCTCAACTCGTTGACCGACTCGACGTCCAGCTGGGAGAAGACCCGAGGGTAAGTCTCTCGAAGAAACGCATTCAATTCGCGGAAAGGCTGCGGATCAAATTGCGCCGGGTCCTGATGGCTCACCGTTGGATAGCGCACGGCCTGCGCCAGATTCTGCGATGCCCTCTCCGCGCCCAGCGACGCCGCCGCTAAAATCCAACACAGCAACAGCATTGTCATGTTGGAGCATTTCACGCTCTGTCTCCAAGCTGCATTGATAACTGCTTAAGCCTCATCGAGCTCGCGGGGGAACAAGCGCTGATGCAACCGACCACAGCCACTGTCCAGCTCTCGCCAGCTATCTATTGCCAGCGTGAGGTGGGCAAAGCCCGCCGTCGGCAGGTTGGCAAGGATGGTCTCACCACATATCCAGTTCACCAGGTCGGTCAGCGCCGGGTTGTGGCCAATCAAGAATATCTGGTGTTGCTCGGCGTCAAACGCGGTCATGAAGGCGACAAGGTCAGACGCAGAGAACGTGTACAGTTCTTCGACAGTCTGGTGTTCGCAGTCCTGCAGCGCCGGCCAACCATCCTGAATGCCACCCAAGGTCAGCTGTGCACGCAGCGCCGGGCTTACCTGGGCAGGCAGCGCTGGCATCAGCTCCGCCAGGGCCTTGCCCATCGCCGGGGAATTGCGGCGGCCGCGCTTGTTAAGGCCGCGGTCACGGTCATCCACTGAGGCATCATCCCAGGCTGATTTGGCATGCCGTAACAGGTATATGTCCTTGCTCATTAAAACCTCTCAGTTCAAGCGTACTGGTCCTGAAAATCCAGCCACGCCATCGGGAATGCCAGCCCTGCTTCATCGCGTCCTCGGGGCACGAGGTCGAGATGATGGTAGGCGCCATTCAGCATATCCAAACAACGGGAATAGCAGCTATAGGTGCGATACAGCGCACCGTCCTCATCGCGGTAAAACACGCTCAGCCCAGGCGCCTCTAGTGGCGTAAAACTACTGGGACCGAAATTGTAATCGACGGTTCCCGTGGCGATCTGCTCATCGGTAAACGATACACCGAAATCGTAGTTAAAATCAGAATTGACGCTGGAATACCAGGGAAACTGCCAGCCGGCACGGTCGGCAAAGTCGGCCAGCTTGTTCAATGGCGCTCTGGAGACCGCCACCAATTCCACATCGCGCTGGCGCAAATGCCTGAAAAAGGCATTGTAGTTGTCGGCCCAGAAGGAGCAGCTCTTGCAGGCCTGCTCCCAGTCAGGATGAAACATAAAATGGTAAACAATCAGCTGGCTGCAGCCGGCGAACAAGTCATCCAGGCCCAACTCGCCCTGCGGTCCTTCAAACCGGTAGGCTTTTTCAACACGCAGCCATGGCAACTCACGGCGAGCCTGATTGAGCTCATCGCGGGCGCGAGTAAACGCCTTCTCCCGCTCAAGGAATTCCCGCCGCGACTCGAGCCACTCGGCTTCGCTCACCACTCGATGATTCATACGGTATCTCCACAACGGCCACTGCCATTGACCCAGTGTAGACCACCAAGAACCCAGAAAGCGTCCAATACACCGATCGTGAATTTGCCGACTATACTTTGAGAACAGACCACTCTGCCGGAGTACCAAAAGGGGGAACACATGCCGCGATCTGTGGAGCTAAAGGGCTATATGCTGACCCACCCGGTCACCGTGGGTGCAGATTCGGATATGGGCGAGGCCATTCGTTTAATTATCGACAATAAGATCTCCGGTCTCTGCGTCGTCGATGGCGAGAGTCGGCTGGTGGGCATTCTCTCCGAGTTGGACTGCCTTCGTGCCATGCTGAGTGCCTCCTACAACGAAGGCGGCATTGGACTGGTGCGGGACTATATGGCAGATGACAACCTGGTGGTAGCCAATCCGCGCGAAGACATCACCGACGTTGCCCAGGACATGCTGCGCAAGAACAAACGCCGCCGCCCGGTTGTGGAGGATGGCAAACTGGTGGGACAAATTACCTGCCGACAACTCCTTAAAGCTGTTCAGGATTTCACCCCATAAGCCCTTTGATACACTGACGCGGTGCCAGAGACACTACCGCTGCGCTACGCGCAGAACCTACTCAAGCTATCCAGCGCGCCGAGAGATGAGCTAGAGGCAGAATTACAGCAGTTACGTCTGCCCTTGGTTCTACTCCAGCATCGCCCTGCCCGCGATGTAGAGATACCCGTCGAGGACTATGGGCGTCTCTTTATCCACCTCGTTAAGAAGCTGCAGTATGATCTGACCGACGCGAATGCAGCCTCCGAAGCACTCACTTTCAGCACCTATCAAATGCTGTTTCTGGCCATGGCACACTCTCGCGATTTGCGCCAGGCCATGCAGCGCGCTGCCATTTATTTCAAACGGTTTGACGCCCAGGGCGACAGCTTCGTACTGGAGGAGCACGAGGACGAGGTGATATGTCGCTTCGAATTCACTCAGGGGGGTGCCCAACGAGAGCTTATCGACGCTCAGAACTTCGACATGGGCGCGCTCAACTGGCTACAGGGCGAAACCGGTCGCATACTCTCTATTGCCTTGTGGCACCGCCAGTGTGGCTGGTTTATCGGCAGCCCCATCGAGTTAACGGCTGTGCAACTGGCCCAGCCCAGGGCGGAATCCGCCGAGTCGCATGCGGCTATATTTGGCGTGCCCGTCGAGTTCGAGGCCGCGCAGTACAGCTTCAGCTTCCATCAGCGCTACCTGGACTACCCCGTTGTGCAGGGTGAAGCCGCTGTAGCCGACATGCTGGAGCACTACCCCGCTGCTATCCTGAAATTTGACCCCACCTCGACTAGCACCACCAGCCGAGTCTTGGGACTGATTGGGAGCGATTTCAGCGGCCCGACACCTACCCTGCAAGATGTGGCCGATCGGCTCCATTTGACCACCCCGACACTGCACCGCCGGCTGCGGGAAGAGGGCAGCAGTTTTCAGGTGCTGAAGGATCAGGCACGCCGCGACACCGCTATTCAACTAATCCGCTCCGGCGATCGCTCTGGGTCGCAACTTGCTGAATTAACTGGGTTTTCTGACGCCAGCACCTTCCACCGCGCATTCAAAAAATGGACCGGAATGACCCTCCAGGAGTACCGCGAAAATTTGTAGCATGCTCCTCTTCGCGGCGACATGACAAATCCTGCACCTGAAGATTGAAAATCTTCGCAATTGTTGAAAACCGTACGCCAACTAGACTGTAGCTATTCACAATCGAATAGATGGGAGTACAACAGATGGCGTATTTCATTACTGGCGGCACCGGCTTCATTGGGCGCAACTTTATCGCCAAGCTCAAGGAGCGCGAGGGAGATATATACGTTCTCACCCGCAAGGGCTCCGAGGCAAAGTTTGAAGACCTGCAGACGCGCTTCGGTGACGGTGCTGAGCGCCTAATACCAGTCACAGGTGATCTTGCAGAACAAAATCTTGGCCTGGATACAGCAGTCATCGAAGATCTGAGAGGCAGCATAGAGCATTTCTGTCACTTTGCCGCGATTTACGATATCGCGGCATCGCTGGAGACCCAGCAGATAGCCAACATCGACGGCACCCGCAACGCCGTTCAACTGGCGCAGACACTGAACGCTGGCTGCTTCCATCATGTCAGCTCTATCGCCGCGGGCGGCCTGTACAAAGGCACTTTCCGGGAGGACATGTTCGAGGAAGCCGAGAACTACGAGCACCCCTACTTCGCTACCAAGCACGACTCTGAGGGTATTGTTCGCAACGAGTGTCAGGTGCCCTATCGTATTTACCGGCCCGCCATGGTTGTGGGCAACTCCAAGACCGGCGAGATCGACAAGATCGATGGCGCCTACTACTTCTTCAAATCGCTGCAGAAAATTCGCAATATTTTGCCGCCCTGGTTCCCACTGATTGGCCTGGAAGGCGGTAAGTTCAATATTGTTCCGGTGGACTACGTGGTCGATGCTATGGACCACATCGCTCACATGCCCAACCGCGACGGCGACTGCTTCCACCTGACCAACCCCGACCACCACAGCATGGGCGAGATGATGAACATCTTCGCCACCGCCGGTCATACTCCCAAGTTCAGCATGCGACTCGATAGCCGCGTCTTCAGCTTTATACCCAGCTTTGTGCGCGACACACTGGCGAATCTGCCACCGGTTAAGCGTATTGTGAGCGTCATGCTGGAAGACATGGGCCTGCCTGACTCGGTGCTCATGTTCATGAACTACCCTACCCGCTATGACAATCGGGAAACGGAGCGCGCACTCAAAGGCACCGGCATCGAATGCCCGAGTCTGCCGGACTATGCGCCGGTGATATGGGACTACTGGGAGCGCAACCTCGACCCTGATCTATTTGTCGATCACTCGCTGGAAGGCAACGTGAAGGGCAAGACCGTACTCATCACAGGTGCCTCATCCGGTATCGGTAAAACCTCCGCGCTACGCCTTGCCGAAGCCGGTGCGCATGTGCTGCTCGTTGCACGTAGCGCCGATAAGCTAGAGGAGACTGCCAAGGAAATCGCAGAGCTCGGCGGCGTTTCCACCAGCTACGTCGCCGACGTATCGGAAATGGAGGGCTGTGATCGCCTTGTGGCCGAGGTACTGAAAGACCACGGCCACCTGGATATTCTGATTAATAATGCCGGCCGCTCCATTCGCCGTTCATTGGAATATTCCTTCGACCGCTTCCACGATTTTGAACGCACGATGCAGATTAATTACTTCGGTGCCATTCGCCTCATCATGGGCTTTGGCCCCTCCATGCTGGAGCGCCGGTCGGGCCATGTGATCAACATGTCATCGATTAGCGCACTCACGCCCAGTCCGCGCTTCTCTGCGTACGTGGCGTCCAAGAGCGCTCTTGATGCCTGGACTCGCGCCGCCGCGGTGGAATGGTCTGACTGCAATGTACGCTTCACCACCATCAATATGCCCCTGGTGCGCACACCAATGATTTCTGCCACCACGGTTTACGACCACATGCCGGTTCTAACCCCGGATGAAGCGGGTGACATGGTTGTGGAAGCCATCATTGAAAAGCCCAAGCGCATCGCCACACCGATGGGTATCTTCCTGCAAGTGATGACCGCCGTTGCGCCGCGTTTTTCAGAAGTGGTCATGAATATCGTCTTCCGCATGTTTAACGACTCTGCAGCCGCTCGCGGTGAGAAGAAACCAGAGAAGGTGGAGGTCTCCAACGAGCAGGTAGCGCTGGCATCACTGATGAAGGGCGTGCACTTCTAAACGCGGGCTCCAGGAGGATGACAAGCCATGACGTAGGTGTAGAATCTCGCCATGGCTTCTCTGCGAACGGCCGTTGTACCGGCCACAATTCTCACGCTGTCTGCGCTGACCTTACTCGTCATTGCCGTCGACGGCACAGGGGAAGAAGCGGCTAGTCGCCTGATCAGAATTTCGGCGGGCACCTCCTTATTGCTGTTCTCACTGGCCTGGTCTGCCTCATCGCTCAATACACTGTTGCCGGACGGTCGCTGGCGGCCCGTTTTACAGGCTCGGCGCAGAACAGGCATTGCCTTTGCTATTTCCCATAGCTTTCATCTCGCAGCCATCATCTGGCTGGTCGAGACAGGCATGAATGGCGACTATGGGGAACTCGGAGACCTGCTGCCAGGCGGCACCATTTACCTGTTCATCTACCTCATGCTGCTAACATCGAATGACTATTCTGTTCGCTGGCTGGGCGCCAGAAACTGGCAGTGGCTGCACCGCATTGGTGGTTATCTGATCTGGGTGGCGATGGCGAGTAGTTATTTGCCGAGCATGATCGCCGGCCTTGGTTGGTATTACTGGATCTATGGTCCACTGACAGTGGCACTGCTGCTGGTACGAATAGCCGCCTATCGGCGGCGCGCTTAAGACTCAACACGGACGTCAGATGATAGATTTCGAAACGATTTACGCGCAGGCCTGCGAACGCAAGGGCGGCGAGAAAGCGCTCAAGCAATTGTTGCCCAAACCCGCCAGCAAGCGAAAACTGAGCGGCATCTCGGACGACCGCTACCTGGCCGAATTCAGCCGCAAGATATTTCAGTCGGGCTTCGTCTGGCGGGTAGTCGACCAGAAATGGGATGGCTTTGAAGAGGTGTTCTGGGGCTTCGATATCGACAAGCTGTTATTGATGCCCGATGACATGTTGGAACGTAAGGCCCAGGACAAGAAGATCATTCGCAACTATCGCAAGGTCGTCGCCATTCGCGAAAACGCCTTGATGATCGCCGACACCCGCCGCCGCGAAGGCACCAGCTTCGGCAAATTTATCGCGTCCTGGCCGGATGATGACACCGTGGGCCTATGGCTCTACCTGAAGCAGCACGGCAGCCGTCTCGGCGGCAACACCGGGCCCTATGCGTTACGCGCACTCGGTGTCGACACCTTCCTGCTAAGTCGTGACGTTGAAGGGTTCCTGCGACTGCATGGCATCGTCGATACGTGCATCACCAGCAAAAAGGCTCTGATGAACACTCAGGCGTTCTTTAATGACCTCAAGGCGCAATCCGGACTCAGCCTTTCCGCACTAAGCCGCATTGTATCCTTCACCTTCGGCAAGAACTTTGTTGGCGTAACGCCGAACTGATTTCACCGCAAAAAGAAGCCGGGCCCGGGGGCGCCCTTCCTTAGGCTCTCCCCGGACCGGGCCCAGCATGAGGTAGAGGCTCTTCCCTGAGCCTCCTTACCTACTTACTGTCATGACCAGCTAAATACTCGCAGCAAAAAAGCGATAATGTGTATCCTCTCGAGCTGAGATCTCATGAGTCCCAGCTCACTAAACCAGGTACAGCTCGGGTGTAACACCGCTGCTTATACTCGCAATCGTCTCGATGGTTCCAATTTCGCTGTTGGTAATAGCACCCGTAGAGGTGTTATCGATCGTGAAGAACACCAAGTCTGTACCGACAATAGCAAACGCTGCCATCACACCCGTCTCGGTCATAGTTCCAGCCACATTCTTCTGTACTAGTCCTGTCAAGAAACTGATTAGGGAAGCGCTAGTACTAAAGGTACCTAGCAGTGACAACGTGTTGGTATTAGCCGTAGAGACGGTCAACTGCACCAGAGTACTAGAGCCCTGGAGGTACGCTGTGTGTAGCTTGTTAACCCCTGTCAGCGATGTCAGTGTACTTCCGGTATTGGTGCTCGTCGGCGTGATCGGCGTCGAGAAAGTGGCATTCCCGGTAAAAATCATACTGCCGAAGATACCTGTACCCAGGTCAATATCTTCTCCCGACTCCAGGTCACTGATGGTATCGCCGAAATCACCTCTGCTGAAGTAGGTAAAGACGTCGACGCCCGCCCCACCGCTGAGTAAATCAGCACCACCACCACCGCCGATCCAGTCATCACCGTCACCGCCGTTCATGGTATCGATTCCATCGTCGCCCCAGTAAATATCAATGCCAGCGGTACCAACAAAGGTGTCGTTCATGGCACTTCCCTGGATGACTTCAATACCGGAGTAAGTATCCGTGTCGCCCCAGCCATCGGTAATGGTGCCGTCTCCATGGACAACGATACCCATCGTTGCAGTTGGGTCAGCTGCGAGACTGTCGAACCCGTCATCGAAGTAGACGAGAAAGTCCAAGCCGGGGCCATCGCCACCAACAATGGTGTCACTACCACTACCCGGCGTGAACCGGTCAGGGCCAAGGCCACCTGTTAAGACGTCACTTCCGGCGCGGCCGAAGACGTAGTTACCTACGCCGTCGCCAAGGGTAATATTGTCGTCCATATAAGACGCATGAACATTAAAGTTGCTGCCTAGCAACGTATCCGTGTCACCGAAGTTATCTGTCGCGGTACCTCCAGGGACATTCACGATCACGCCATTTAAGCCGGGTACTTCGTAGCTGATGGTGGCAACACCTGCAGTGCTGTCCAACACATCCATGCCCGGACCGCCTTCCATCCAGACACTGGTTGCTGCTGCCGAACTGGCCAGCGTGTCATCACCTTCACCACCGATGAGCGAGGGATTGCCTGCGCCTGCGGTAAGGTTGTCATCCCCTTCACCACCGTTGATGACATCATTGAATATCCCTGTTCCTGAGAAGACGTCATTACCGAGGCCCAGATGTATGTCACCGACAATGGTGCCATCGTTAACAACGGTATCGGTGAAATCCGCACCTGCGGGCTCATAGAAAACGGGGTTACCCTCGAAGTCTTCGGCCCGATAGGCTCCGTCGCCGTAATCAACGAAGTACACCGTTTCCACGATTCCGTAGCTAGCGAACAGATTCAATCCGGGGAATACCGGGTTACCATTGTCATCCACCTCGATCGACCCGTCTCCATTGATGAAGGGCGCGACCGGACCCACGTTTCTCAGGTTAGAGAACAACGCAGGAATGTGGGTCTCGGAACCCGGATAATTGGCATCGACACCTCCGGGAATATCTTCGACAGGCACCCACTGCACCCAACCGACTGGCTGGATATCGTCAGCGATTGCGCCGTAAATCGCTATGCCAAAGCCGTCGTTGTCTTCGTCACTGCTGATCGTTCCTCCAACCTCATTGGTAATAGTCATCCCGACAGAGCCATTGAAACTGGCTATGCCGTGACCTTCACCGGAGATACTTCCACTGTTAGTGACGGAAATCTCACTGAGGTAACCCGCAAACTCGATACCGCTGCCGTTATTCAAACCTCCAAACGTATCAATCGTACCGCTATTGACGACTCGAGCCGGCATCTGGCCATCTTCGCTGGGGGGAACGTCCTGGATCAGCACGCCGGCCCATCCGCCGGTGATGCCGCCGGAGTTGTCCACATCGCCGCCCGTGGAGAAAGCAACGCCGCGAGCATTCGCCCAGATGCTGCCGTCATTGTCCAAGGTATAGATGTAAGTTCCCGGTGTTGCCGGATTGATATCACTCCAGCCACCAACGCCGTCGGGAGTACCACCCACATTTTGATTGTTCTGGATGATGCCACCCGGACGGTTGATTACCGTACCGCCACCTTGTAGCTGAATGGCGTCCAGCCACTCCGCAGTAATCGTGCCATAGTTATCAACCGTGGTATTGGTACTGGTGGTATCGAAGCCATTACCGGCGGCTGCGATACCGTATGCGTTACCCAGAATCTCTACACCAACCGAGTTAATGATCGTCGTACCGTCGTAGGCACCCACATGGATGCCCGCGGCCACATCGGGGTGGAACAGGTTACCAATACCTCCCGTGCCAGAAATGTCCTGGTTGACGGTATAAGTGACTGCATCAGCTTCGATAATGGTTCCAACATCAACGCCATCGATTACCGAATCCTGAGTGGCTGCGCCGCTCGTATCGATAACGCGACCCACAGAGGACTCAACGACGCCTTCAAAACCCCAGAAGTCGGCTGGCGTCAGCGTACCTGCCAGAGCCACGCCCGTCAGTGTTACCGAAATATCAGGCACACCATCGTCATCTAGGTAGACGTTGATCGTGGTATCCACCGTGTCATCGGTAATCTCGATCTCTGACAAGCCATCGTTGAGAACATTTGAGCCGAAGCGCCAGTTGGCGGCATCGAAATTCGGATCCTGCCAGGTAATCTCATCGAACAGGATATAGTCGCGTCCCTGAATAAACCCTGCGACGGTCGCCGTCTGGTTTGCACCAATCTCAAAGACGTTTTGCGTACCGTCGACTGCGGTTGCAGTATTGCCATCAGTAACCGACTGCTGATAGTTGACCGGAATGTCCGCTACCGCAGTGCCGGGCACTGTCAAAGGCTTGCTCGACAAGGCAATGGTGTCCGAATCATCCTCAATGATGATTAAGGTCACGTTCGCCAGGTTACCGGCCTGGTAGTCGAGTGCTGCATCAATGGCGTTAGCCACCGTGTCATGCACATCGACGCGCACGTTGCCGCCAACATTATTGAAATCAGCCGCATTGATCTCGGCGATGGAACCAAAGGGCACGACCTCGCCCCAAGGGTCCACGCCTTGTGTACCGAGACCCTGGTAGAAGATACCGGCATTGAGATCAATCGTATTGAGAGGCAGATTCAAGGTGCCTTCAGACACGGCAATTTCCGTATGCTGACTGGGCACACCGCCAGCGAAGAACGCATTGAGCAGGTTTTCGGCCGTATCCTCTACCGCGACAATGACATCGCCGGGATATAGATTCCCGTCAAACGCATTCTCGAAGTCACTGTCGACGTATTCCTGCACCGTGCCGGCGATGCGAACACTGGCGCCTACCTCCGTAGTCACCGGAACAGCAAACGGGTCGGCCGCCAGCGCCGCAGGCACGTACAACTGACCAGACGTCACGTGGTACTCCGTGGCTGCCGCGGGCAAACCATCGGGGGATGCCGCCTGCGCCATAATGCCACCTGCGCTGTCTTCCACCCGCACCGCACCGGCGTTCAGCAGGCGGTCGTTAGGAGAGCCATTGAATGCAGTCGCTATTGCGGCAGCAGTATCCTGAACCTGGAAGAACACCAGATCATTCACAGTAACGTTACCGCTATCCAACAGCAGATCCGGATTCTCGAAGGCGGCCACCGAATCCAAGACAACAAGCCCGCCATTGAGAAGGGCAAGTTCCGAAGCCGAACCCACCGGATAGGATGCGTCATCAATCTGCATCACACTGCCAAAGGCGAAGACACGCAGATCTGAGTAGCCATTGGTCAGCGAAGTGATAGCGGCAGCACTATCGATATCGGTGATGATCCGCACCTTGTTCTCCACATAGGTGCCGCTAAAGGAATCGAACTGGTAGCCGTTAACGCTCAGCGGCACCGTGAGGGCACCGAGGGTACCGGCATCAGACAGGTAGTCACCGAAACCGTCATTCACAATCAACTCGCTTACCGTGGCGCCGGTGAAGCTATTCACATCATAGTTGGCGATGAAATCGTCAATGGCGGCGGGATCATCCCGCAACACAACGGAGCCGATAGCATCTACATTATCGCCGAGCTCCTGCAGCGTATAGCTGCCGTCGTCTACTTCGGGTTCGAATTCACCGCCCCTGAGCCCCCAGAAATCGTATTCATTGATGCTGTCCGCAACCTGGACACCAACAAGCGTGATCGTCGCCTCGGCGCCAGCTATATCGTCCTGGTAAAGGCTAATGACCGTATCATCACCCACGTTAACAGCATGAATTTCAGCACTGTCATCGCCAAGATCCTCCGGGCCAAACTCGACACCATTGGGGTCAAAGCCCGGTTCGGATATCAGGTCAGAAAATTCCAGGAAGTCACTGTCATCCCAGTAGTTCTCGATCGTAACGTTGGAACCATCGCTGTTAACGAAATAGCTATTCTGGGTGCCCAGAATACCGAGCGCCGTATCACCGTCTGACAGGTAGTGATCGTAGCCTGTAAACAGGCCGTTTATCTGCCACGGCAGTGCTCCATTGTCGATCTGGTGCTGACGAATAACGTCGGCATCATCGCGAACGAAGAGGTGATCGACAAACACCAGATTGCCAGAGCTAAAGTCACCGCCGTCCAGAACGGCCTGCAGCGAATCGTGCAGTCCAACGCTGTAGGTGGAACCCGTATCCAGATTGTCGAAGTTTGACGCATTCAGCTGATCAGCAGTGCCAAACACTGTGACCCGGCCGCTATCCACTGCCTGGTAGTAGGCTCTGCCGTCCAGGAAACCATCGACATTCAGGTTCAGGTGAAGGGTGTCGGATTCGACGCGTATGGTGCCTGCCAAGTTAGGCAGGGTACCGTCAAAGTATGCCTGCTCAAGTACAGAGCCGTTATCTCTGACCGCAATCTCAACATTGCCGTTGTAGTACTGCCAATTGAAGGTATTGTCGAAATCGTCATCAATAAAGCTCTGCAGTGGATCCTCAATGAGGATCAGGGCATCGGGATGCCAAGTGCTCACGGGCAACACATCACCCACTGCGGCCCAGGTCGGTATCCACAGTGTTTCCGGCGTATTGAGCGCGAGGCCGGTGACTTCCGGCCTGTAGCCGTCACCGAATGCGGCGTTGAGGCCAGCCACATCGTCTGCAACGATCACCTCTACCACCGAGCCCAGGTTGCCACCATCAAACTTATTGGCGTCCGAGGCATCGCGGATGTTCTCCCAGCTGTCCTGCACCTGGTAGAACTGCACGTCTTCCGCCGCAGGCTGTCCTGCGCCGCCGGTAAACGAGGCGTTCTCAATCGCATCGACAGTATCGAAGACTACTAAATCGCCGGTGAAGCCGAGCAAGCTGGCCAGGTTACCGGTATAGGTGGCATTCTCGATTGCGGAAACCGTGTCGATCCCTACCAGAAAGACGTCGACAAAACCTGGGCCACCGAGATCGACGGCAGCAATTTGGTTGAGACTGCCGGTACCTACAATGGCTTTCTCGAGGTAAAGGCCAAAGTTCTCATCAAAGAAGAAGCCCTCAGCGCTCAGGGGAATGAGCAGCGAGTCCAGAACACCCACATCAATGAAGAAGTTACCGTGTCCCTCCTCGACCACCAGTTCATCGATGTAACCCAGATGACCTGCCACATCGCCCATCTGACCGAACAGGTATGCGTAGATCTGTGACGGCTCGTCTTTGACCACCACGTGGCTCGCATCGATCAGCGTTTGTGTGTCTTCAGCAAACAACTCAGAGAAGGTATAGGACCCATCGGGAATCGGCGGCTCCTGCTCGCCACCTCGGAGGCCCCAGAAGTCGTACTCGGTAATACGGTCTACCACATTGACGCCATTCAAGATGATGGTGGTGTCGGCGACCGCATCGCCATCATTTTCATAGACATCAATTACGGTATTGGCACCGTCATAGCTGACGTCGATGTTGTGATTACCGTCATCGGCATAGGGGCCGAACACCACATCATTGGGATCAAAGCCCTCGTCATTCACCAAGTCCGGCAGCTCGAAGTAACTCGTATCATCCCAGTAATTGTCGATGGTTGCGGTGACGCCCTGCGGAATCACAAAGGTGTTCTCATCGGCGCCCGGCACAGACTGCGCAGTAAACACAGGGTCGTCGTCGTTGAAAAAGTGCACGTAGGCCGTGAACACGCCGTTAAAGCTGAACGGTAGCGATCCGTTGTCGTTGAAAGCCTGCGCAATATTCACAGCATCGTCATTGACGATCACGTGTGCGACAAAATCGAGGTTATCTACCGTCCAGTCGCTGATCGCGAGCAGATTCGCCACATTATCATGCAGGCCGAGGTTCCAGTTGCTGGCCTGGTTGATGTTGTTGAAATCGGCCAGGGCGATATTGGCGATACTGCCGTAGGGCGTAATTTCTCCCCAGGGATCAACACCGTCACGCTCCCCGAGGCCTTCGAAGTAAAGGCGCCCATCGAGCCAATTCTCATCGTCAAGGCGGAGATGCAGCGTTCCGTCTGTAACCGCCACATCCGTCACTTCCGGTGGCAAACCAAACAGTGCCGAAGTGACTTCATCAGCGGTATCGGCGATGAAGACAGAGGTGGCCAACGCCAGGGTACCCGATCCAAACTCGCCATTGTCAGACGCAGTTTGAATAGCGGCAAAGGTATCGTTCACTGTCCAGTTATCGACATCGCCAAGAGCGATATCCGCATTGGCGTCGAAGTTTGCGCCCTGTATCGCTGCGATATTGTCATAGATGTTAATAACACCATCGGTTAGCGCGGCAGCCAGGGTCGGATCCTGGAAATTACCTGCGGCAACGTTGGCCACATTATCGTCCACTACAGGAACCGCATTGCTCAACGTCCCGTTGCCAGCGTAATCCAGACCAGTGTGGTCAAACACATTGCCTGTCGCGTAGAGGGTACCCGTGGTCCATGCTGAGCCGTCGAACACGGGTCCTAGAACGTTAACAGGAATCGGCGTGGTGAGTTCACCCAGCGCCTTCAGGTCATTGACATGCCGGTAATACTCGGCGTCCGTCACGCGCAGCTCGGTGATCTGGCCGTCGGCGATAAAGCCGTCCAGCCCTCCGCCGGGCAATAACGCGTCCACAACTAAATCCATCACCCAACCAGGGCCTTCAACAGCAAAGTTGGGTGTCCAGTTCGCCGGATCACTGAGTTCAAACGCCGACAGTACGTTCTCGGGCAGCGGCTCCTCTTCGCCAGCGCGCAGCTCCCAGAAGTCGTATTCATTAATATCGGCCGCTGTAACGTCCAGCAAAGTCAGGCTGGCGTCGATATCGGTGTCTTCGCCGATATAGAGATCGATCTGGGTATCATCGCCCACCTGGGTAATGATCAGATTCGATACGCCATCAGCGTCGACACCCGCCGCGCTATCACCGACTACCAGATTATCCGTCCACAAACCGTTGGCGTAGGATTCCTGGAACTCAAGAGTATCGATACCGTCAGTGAAGCCTGTCACGGTGGCACTGCCGCCAGCGACCATCGAGAAGGTATTGTTGGCACCCAGTACGGCCTGAGCCGCATCAGTGTCATTGATGTAATGGGTATAGATGACCGGAATGCCTTCAATATCCAACGGAGCATCCACTATGGCGGCAATCGCCGTCGCCGCATCATCCACAAAGACATTGGCCGCACCAGACAGCGGAGCCGCAGTAAAGTCTGTGACGGCCGGATCAATGTTGGCCCAGGTATCATGTATATCGTAGTTGGACTGCGCCGCATTCAACCTGTTGAAGTCGAAGTTCTCGATCGTGCTCACACCACCAAAGATCGTCACATGACCATCGCCGCTGGTGCTGACATTGCCGAAATTGTTCTGCTCTGGCTGTTCCAGGTTAATGAACAAGTGGCCAGACGTTAGTGCAAGATCCGGATAGAGTTCACCATTACGGGCGTCGACTGAACCGAAGACACCGTCGTAGAAGCCGTTCGAAAGCTCTTCTGCTGAACCGCTGACAACAAAGTAATAGTTGCCCGCCAGGTAGGTGATTGCGTCCGTATCCGCCAGTGCAGCCCACTCGAACGTCGGGTAGTCTCCATTGACTTCAATAACGGCAGTCTCGCTCCAGGCAGATACCTGTATCGATATATCAGCCACGAGACCCGCATTGAGATACAACACGCCATCACTAACATTGACGCTAGTCGCCACACTCGGGATAAAGTCGAAGCCCGTATTGTTGAAGCCCTCTTGCAGGACTTCAGCCACCTCGTGTACCACGACCTGGTCAGCCTCACCGACACGGGAAGTGCCCGGGACAAAGTCGCCGTCGCTTTCAGCATCTTCGATGGCCTGCAGCGTATCGAAGATCCCGCGAACGGTAAGATCAGCCAGGTCAACGCCATTGACGCTACCTCCAGCATCCAGGCCCTTAATACCTGCTACCGAGTCATACACATGCAGATTGCCCGCCGCTCTCGCGTCGGCTACACCATCCGTGCCGTCATAAATGCCCGCTGCCGTCAGCTCAGCCACCGAGCCTTCCAACACCGGTACCGCATTGGTCAGACCACCGGTCGCACCGTCAAAGTCCAGACCCGACAGCTCAGACACATTGCCCCAGCCATACAGCGGTCCAGTGACCCACTCACCCGCATCCGCATCAAATACCAGACCGTCAACAAGGACAGGAATCGCCAGATCAGCCAGACCCGTCGCCGGATACCAGTACTCATTGCTCTGCACATGCAGCGAACCAATCCGCGGCAACACCGCAAACGGATCGAAACCCGTCTCAAAGGCATTGATCACCTGGTCTATCTGCCAGGGTTCGCCATACACCGCGACATCCGTCGGGTTGTCGTCATCACCCTCAAACCAATCGGCCGCAGGATCGAACAGCTGGTATGCATAAATCGAGTTCGGCGGCAGACCCGGATCCTGACCCGCGGCCAGTCCCCAGAAATCAAACGCGTTGATATCGGCGCTGGTGAAGTCACGATCCGCCAGCACGATAGTCGCGTCGGCGTTGGTATCACCGTCCGCAAGATAGATCTCGAGTGTGGTATCCGTACCGTCTGAATCAACGGTCACCACATTGTTGTTGCCGTCCGCCGTGCTCGCACCGTCAACAAACTCCACATTCTGCGGGTCGTAGCCCGCGTAGTCGCTCAGTGCATACATCTCGAGCGTATCAATGCCATCCGTGAAGCCATTGATCGTGACCGATGAACCTTCCTCAAAACGGAATGTGTTCTCGAACGCACCCAGCACCGCCGTGGCCACAGGATCAGCCGTAATCTGGTGGGTGTAGATAACGTCCTTACCACCGGCCATCAGCGGCAGCGGATCAGCATCAATCGACGCCTGGTGCAGGCGCGTCGCCGTATCGTTAACAAACACCGTCCAGGTATCACTCAGCACCGGATCGGCCGTGAAGTCGTCCGCCGCAATCGCTGCGTTAATCGCATCCAGCGTATCGTGTACGTCGTAGTGGAAGTCGCCCTGGAAGCGGCCTTCGTCCAAGGCCTGACCCAGACCGCGGACATCGTCAACCGTACCGAACACAACAAACTCCGTGCCCGCCTCGGCAATCACGTAGTAATCGTTCAGCGTGATGTTCGGATCAGAGATGTCGACATACAGACCGTTACCGAATTCCTGGATAACCAGCGTGCTCCAGTCCGGCAGCGTGTTGTTGTAGAACAACTGGCCCAGCTCATTACCGTCATCGCGCGCTTCGAAGTACCAATTGCCGAAGAAGCGGTCATAGGGGAAGTTGTTATCAACGTCATAGTCGATGAAGTCCTGCGCCGAACCGTATATGGCCAGGCTCGCACCGTCCCATACATCGAAGGGGATGGCATCGCCGGTGAAGATCGCGTTCAGCTCAATCTCGGCGTCGCCGGAATCGGCCGCCAGATAGGTCACCACATCGGGGATCTCACCCGCGCCGATAGCACCGAACAGCGTCCAGATATTGTCGGCCACATTAACGCCATCGGCTTCGCCCAGGCGTGATGCTCCCGGCACAAAATCACCGTCATTAACCGCGTCCTGAATGGCTTGCAGGGTGTCCCACACGCCGCGAACGGTAAGCTCAGTCAGGTCAACGCCATTGACGCTACCTCCAGCATCCAGGCCCTTAATACCTGCTACCGAGTCATACACATGCAGATTGCCCGCCGCTCTCGCGTCGGCTACACCATCCGTGCCGTCGTAAATGCCCGCTGCCGTCAGCTCAGCCACCGAGCCTTCCAACACCGGTACCGCATTGGTCAGACCACCGGTCGCACCGTCAAAGTCCAGACCCGACAGCTCAGACACATTGCCCCAGGCGTAGAGGACCCCGTCCACCCAGGCCTCGCCATCAAAGAATCGGCCGAGCACGGATACTTCTGTATTCACCTGGGCCAGGCCTGTCGCCGGGTACCAGAGTATGGCGTCGTTGGAGCGCAGTTCAGAGAATGTCCCTGCCAAGGGCTCCAGCGGTCCACCTGGCTGGAGAGCGTCGAGAACGAGCTCAATCTCCCACGACTGTCCTTGCACCGCTACCTGCCCGAACTCATCAACGGGCCAGGTTGCAGGATCATCAAACAACTGGACCGGGAAGATAGTGTGCTCCGGGAGCGGCGGCTGATCACCGAACCCGAGTGCATCAAAGTCGTAGTTGTCGATAGCGGCGTGATCAACCCCGACCAACCGGATCGATACATCGATGGAAGCGTCATCGTCCTGGTAGAGATTAATCACCGTGTCGTCGCCATCATCGAGAATATCGATGCTGGATCGACCATCAGTGCCTACATTGGCGGCATGGTCGGCGGCACTGCGGAAGGCAGTATTGGCGGGATCGAAATCGCCGGTCCATATCAAGCTGGGCAGCGTGATCGCATCGACACCATCCGTAAAGTTGGTGACGGTGACTTCACCTGCGTCATCTACACCGAATTCGCTGGGAATTTGGAAACGGTTCTCAGCGCCCAAAACGCCTTTGGCAGCGGCATCCGCACCACCCGGCTCGATTTCGTGAGAGTAGATGATATTAATGTCGTTGATGGCCGCGGGCAGATCCACCGCAACATCATCGACCAAAGCTGCCAGGTTTCCTGCGGGCTCCTGCACAAAGATGGTGCCTGCACCATTCAGCGGCTCGCTGAAGAAGTCCGCCGCATCGACGTTACTCCAGTTGTCGTGCACGTTGTAGCTGTAATTGGCGTTACTCAGCTGACCAAAGTCGAAGCCTTCGATTGCTGCAACCGAACCAAAGGGGAAGAATTCGGCATCGCCGAGCGTGGTGCCATTGAAGTTGGCGTGAGCGACGAAATCGAGATTCAGGAACAAGGTGCCTTCTGTGACCACCACATTCGTCCACTCGGGCAGCGAACCATCGTAGAACATCGGCTCGATTTCCCAGGCAGGTCCTTCCACCTCGAAACGCCAGTCGCCTTGCCAGAGGTTATAGTCAAACTGGTTCGCGATATCGGAGTCGACAAATTCCGCCGGCGAACCGTAGATGCGGATACTGGCATCGTTAAGCGTGCGTATAGGTAAGACTGCATCCACAGCAGCCTGAGGCCAGATGTCCAACTGGCCGCTGGTTATGGCGAGTTGCGTGACAGGCGCGGGCAGATCGAGAATCTGAGCAAAAAACTCATCGGCAGCGAAGAGCGCCTCAACATTCGGTACCTGCAATAGATTCGCGTTGGTGAACGCGTCATCAACGATGAACGCATTCAGTCCGTCTACCGTGTCAGATATTTGCCAGAACAGGTAATCAGAGGCTTCAAGCCCCATAGATCCATCGTGCACCGCACCTGCAATTCCAGCCGCAGTGTCTACCACCAACAGCGCCCCCGAATCCCGGACAGTCGCCAGCGTGGGATCGGCGTCGTAGTCCGCACCCATGATCGCGGAGAAGGAGTCAATTACCACGATTTGCGCATCAACGAATCCCGGTCCGGAAATATCGGCCCCGGTTACAGCAGCGATACTCGCAGTTGCGATAACGCGGTTCTCCACCGTACCGCCTTCCAACTCGCTGTATTGCTCGCCTTCTACACTAAGCGGCAGGTTCAAGCCGGCGACAGTGTTGAAGTCAACAAAGTAGTGACCGTGGCCTTCTTCTACAATTAGCTCGGCAAACACATCGGCGGGATCACCATCCCACTGGTAAAGAATAAAGTCGATGCCGCCGGGATTGTCGCGAATGATGATGTCTCTACCCGCGTAGGCCCCTCCACCGGCAAGGAACTCGTTGTACCACTCTCCTAACGAACCTTCCCAGGCAGCCAAAGTACCCAGATCCGCGAAGCTGCTCTCCAGCAGATCGACCTTCGAAACGCCTTTCAGGGTGACCGAGTTGTCTGCGCCAAGATCAATGATCGTATCAGTGAGCAAGCCATCGGGAACCTCGCTAGACACCGCCAAAACATCGTCAAGGTCAACCACCCCATCGGAGTTTTGGTCAGTGAGACCCGCATCGAACAGACTGAGCGTGTCCTCCGCTGGCGAGAAATCGGTGATAACGGAATTTCCCGTGCTATGAATGAAGAGGTCAGCGCCGTCGTTGCCTGTCAGCACATTGTCGCCAGAGCCACCAGCGATCTGATCTGCGCCGGCACCCCCCTCAATGGTGTCGTTGCCTGAGCCTCCATCGATCAGCCCATTATTTGTGCCGAGAGAGCCATCGTAGACATCGTCGCCAAAGCCCAGTGAAACATCGCCGTTAATAGTGCCGAGGTTCGTAACGACATCCGCGAGCAGGCTGGGATCATCGGGCATCGTTTCGCCGTCGTTATCCACCGCCGTCTGCGACAATGTCGATATATCGCCATCGATGACACCACTCGCCTGATTGGTCAGTGTCATGCCGACAGTGAAAACCGTATTCTCAATCGCGCCGTGCTCACCTGAAATGAGGCCGGCATTATCAATGGTGACCGACTCCATTTCGCCATAGATGCCGATGCCGTAGTGATCCGCATCCCACCAACTATCGTCCCAATCGTTGTTCGAACGAATAGTGCCGGTGTTAACAATGTCGGTGACGGGCATGCCGTCTTCCGTATTAAAAGATTGCGAGAAGAGACCGACATGAGAGCCTTCTACCAGGCCCGAGTTATCGAGAATCAGACCGGTAGAGCCGGCTATACCTGCACGCACCCCAGAAATCACACCTGTGGTGACACCATCACCCGTGTTGGTGATGTCGAGCCCGGCAATACCCGATACGGGTAGCGAAAGATCATCGATCCAGCCACTGACGCCATCACTGGCATAGCCCGTTTCGTTCAGGGACTCGATCACGCCCGTATTGACAATATCGCCACCCATCCACAGCTTGATACCATCGTTGTTCATTGCGGAGATCAGCCCGCTGTTAGTGATATCCAGGCGGCTGGATTCCACGTAGAAATTATCTGCATCGACGTCGTAGCGTGCCTCTGCAGCAATACCCTTTTGCTCGGCGAGGATATCGCCGCTGTTTACAATAGAAACGTTCTCGCCATGGGGCACGCTAATACCCGCACCGCCTATCTCTGTTGCCCAGGGCGCAGTTCCCCCGGCCAGAATAGTGCCCGAGTTGTCGATCGTGACGTTGTCAACGAGAACCTGAATACCCTGGCCGGCACCGTCTATCGTGCCATCGTTGTCGATGGTTCCATCCGCAAGGAAACCGCTCAGCGAAATAGCAGGCTTCTCACCGTCATCGTTTCTGATCTCACCACCTGCGAGGTTAAATACTGCACCGCCCAGATGAGATTGGTCCGGGGTATAGGCCTGGATCAAAATACCCATCTCGCCACCGGAAATCAGGCCGTCGTTATTGACGAGGCCCCCGGATGAGAAAGCAACGCCACGAGCGGTGGCCGTCACCGTTGCCGTTGCACCATCGGGGTGATCGGGATCGGTAATATTGTCCAGCTGCAGCGGAATGTCATCGGCCAGGAATTTGTCATTGATGTCAGACCAGCCGGACACGCCGTCCGGGGTGCCCTGATCTCCCGCGCCAAGATTTTCGATAAGGCCGGAGTTCTGCACCAGGCCGCCGCCGACCATGAGAACACCATCCTGTGTCAGTGCAGTAATGGTGCCCGCATTGATCACCGTGGTATTAGCGCCCTCCTCCAGGAGAATCGGTGCTTCCGGCGTACCGCCCCACTGTTGCGTGACGGCGATGCCGTAGGCATCACCTTCAATAATGCTGCCAGCGCTATTGGTTATGTGACCGCCATCAACCGCATCAAGGCGAATACCAGCGCCGGGAATACCCAGGAATTCGTCAGCACCGAAAATATTCGAGCCGTCGCCCTCACCCGATATAACACCGCCCAGCTCGTTAACGATCACCGTGCCATCAACCATGCTGTTGATGCCCATCTGGGTACCGGCGATGGTACCGCCAGAGTTTTCCACCATGGCACCGATCAAAAAGCTGTTTAGTTGAATACCCACCCCACTGGGCGTGAACACATGATTACCCACCAGCTCATCGAGCAGACCGCTGCCAATGATCGAGCCAGTGTTGTAGATGGTGGCCTTCGCATTGGCCACCGGATAAAAGATGTCGTTCTCCGGATCGGGGTTCTCCGGATCATTGTTCTCATCGGGAATCAGCGGCTCATCTGCGACCAGGATGCCACTAGAACCCTCGATATCCCCGTCGTTATTAACCGTCGCTCCCGAGAACAGCCCCAGACCATAGCGATCACCCTGGATCGTGCCGGTTGCTGTATTGGTAACCCGCAGTGAAGCGCCATCCTCATCGACATTGGCGGGATCATCGGTCCAACCAGATACACCATCGGCGCGAGGGCTAGCGCCATCACCGCCGGAAATCGTGCCGGCATTCAAGACGTCGCCGCCATCTTGCATCATCACACCATCATTGGATTCGCCAACGATGGAAGCTCCCGCAGCATTGTCGATGAGACTACCGGTCACACCGTTTTCACTAAGCACACCAATGCCCGTGCCGGCGAACTCGGGGTCAGCTGCACCTGTAATACCGTTGTTATTGAGCAACGAAATATTATTGCCCGTGAGCTGAGCGCCGACAAAGGGCACGCTCACTACGCCGTCATTGGTCAGAACGGCAGAATCTATAATAGGGAAGTTGCCGGTGGTGTAATCTACGCCATTGAAGTTCTCCAGCGTGTCATCGGCCAAAACACGGCCCTCGCCTGATACCGATAAACTCGGGAGGAAAGCGATCGTGGACAGATTGAGCGTCAGGTCACCACTCGACACATCGACGCTGGTGACAAAGTTGAGGTTCCCGCCCCCGCCCAGGTTGGATGCCAGCACAGTTGCATCGTCAGACACAGCAACTTCACCTGAGCTGGAGCTAATCGCCGGCAAGCCGAGAATGTCCGCTACCGAACCGGCAAAGGTACCGCCGTCTATCTCAATGGCATCAACTTCCGCCAGACGACCGTCCGGGCCAGCCGAGAAATCCAGACCGACGAAGGCGTCACCGGAATCAACCAAGGTGATATTGCCGCCCTCAAATACGGTGTCAGACGGCAGCGCCAGGTACTCATCTACAGTACCGACGAAAGTTCCTATGCCGCCAACAAAATCGTCGACCAGGGCTAGATTACCCTCGTTGATCGAGCCGGGTTCACCGGTGGCGCCGACCGCTTCTCGCGCCTGGATCAGGGCCAGGTCGTCAGTTACGCGAATAAATCCACCACTGTTGCTCAGCGTGGGTAACGCCAGTAGCTCGGCGATAGTGAGATTCAGCAACCCACTGTTGATATCGATTTCGGTGACCAACGCCAGATTGTCACCGCCAAAACTGGCCGCAGCAACTGCTTCACCGGCGTCCTGCACACGCAACACCGCTCCGTCGTCGAGACTGACAGGCGGTAGGCCATCAATGCCGGCAACGCTGCCAGTCAAGGTACCGGCGGTGATCTCCACCGCACTAATAAGCGCCTGATTAGCCGTGGCAAAGTCGGCCGAATCGACCGATGCCGCCACATCGCGCAAGGTCACCGAACCACCCGAAGCGGTCAACGGCGGCAAGCCGACCAATTCGCCCAGGCTAACGGCGAGTTCGCCGCTGGTGATATCCACCGCAGCGACGTTGGCTAGATTGCCCGGCAACGCAATATTCGCCAGAATTTCATTGGCGGTATCTGCCAGGTTAACGGTTCCAGCATTGCTGTTGATGATTGGCAGCGCCAAGATTTCTGCGGCAGAGCCATCAAAGGTGCCGCCGGTGATATCAATGCGGCTTACTTCAGCAAGGCGGCCATTGGGACCCCCCGCGAAATCGAGACCTTCAAAAGCGTCACCGGCATCTTGCAGCGTGATATTCCCGCCTTCAAAGATGGTATCCGATGGCAAGGCCAGGTATTCCGCTACCGTGCCCACGAAGGTACCGATCCCACCGACGAAATCATCCACAACCGCGAGATTGCCTTCGTTGATCGAACCGACTTCACCTGTATCGCCAACCGCCTCGCGATCCTGGATCAGCGCCAAGTCATCGGTGACACGAATAACCGCATCACCGCTCTTGCTCAGAACAGGAAGATCCAGAATCTCCTGAATGGTCATATTGAGCACACCCGATGACACTTCTACTGAGCCGACCTGAGTAAAATTATCAGCCTGGTCAAAGGGGGTAGCGCTGATGACTTCACCACTATCCACCAGGTGCAAGGAGGCGTCACCAGACAGCGCCACCGGAGGTAGTCCAGCGATATCTTCTGCGCTGCCAGCAAACTGACCGGCATTGAGTTCTAGGCTGTCTATCAGCCCCAGGTTGCCCTGTGAAAAGTCGAGACCGGTCGCATTGATAGACGCATCGGCAACCTCGATCTGCGCACCGGGCAGTACAGAGATAGAGGGCAAAGCTAGCAGATTAGTGAGATCCGAGGCGAAGACACCCCCAGTGAGAACAATACTGGACGCCTGAACAAGGTTACCAACGCCGAAATCCTGGCCTGTGAGCTCATCACCGCTGTCCTCTATCTGCACAGTACCGTTAGCGACAATGAGATCCGGCAGCGCGTTGATCTCCGCCGCAGTGCCAACCAGATTGCCGCCATTTAAGGTCACCGTATCGATAAGGCTCAGGTTTACGACGTCTACGTAATTCGCTGACAGGAGACTCGTGGCCGTATCGGTGGCGTTTATCATTCCTCCGTTCTTAAAGAGGGTGGGCAGCAAACCCAGCCCATCGATACTAAGATCGAGCAGGCCCTCCTCGAGGTAAATCGCATCGACATTACCCAGACTACCGCTGGTAAAGTCAGCGGCTCCCACAGCCTCACCGCTGTCGCGAACCTCAAGCCGTGCACCGAATTCGAGTTCCCGAGAGATAGTAGGCAAAGCGGCAATTTCGGCAATTGTCAAAGACCAGTCACCACTGGTGATGACAATCTGCGATGCCGCGGCGAGATTACCACCGGTGAAATCTGCAGCATCGAGATCGTCTGCAGCGCCGGAGACATGTACTTCCCCGCCGTCCAACAAAATCGGCGGCAAGCTTGTCAGTACATTGACATCCTCGTCCATGGTCCCGGAAGTCAATTCAAGCCCTGTGAATGCGGAGAAAGCTGCTGAGTCGTAGGGCGAGAACGCATCCTGGATCACATCCGCATCATCGCGCAGAACTATCTCGCCGGCAGTGGCACTAAGCGCGGGCAGGGCATCGAAATCCTCAACCGAAACTGTGAGAGTACCGGCCGTAACCTGGACGGCCCCCACCAGCGGCAGATTACCCTGGGTAAAATCAGCATCCGCAATATTCTCGGCGGTATCACTAATCGTAATATCGCCCGCCGTGAGGCTTAAAGCGGGTATGGCATTCAGCTCGGCAATGGTGACTACCAGACTGCCGCCAGTCATTTCGACTGCACTTACGGCGTCGAGAGAGGGAGCCGCGTAATCGAGCCCGGAGAGGTTGTCAGCAATATCGCTCAGTGCGACAGCACCATCACCTCCGGTGCTGACCGTGGGCAGAGCCAGCAGTTCGGCCACCGTACCGGTCAGGGTCTCACCTGTGACAGTCAGGCTAGTAGCCTGGGCTATATTGTCCGCGCCAAAGTTCGCCAATTCGATCAGCGACGCGACATCCTCCACGGCAATCGTCGCACCAGCCCCCAGCGAGAGTCCTGGGATAGTATTTATTTCCGCTATGGAACCTGTCAGTTCACCGCCAGTCACCTCCACCTGACTTACGGCGTCGAGAGGGGCTAGATCGTAGCTAATACCCTGTAGGTTGGTGGCCGGATCGCTCAACGCGACGACGCCGCCGTTGGCGGTCACCGTTGGAAGTAACAGCAGACCCTCGACACTGCGGGTCAACGTACCGCCGATAACTTCCAGCGCGCTCGCTAGCGCTATACCACCCTCCGCAAAGTTGGCGGCGTCAATGTTCGCCGCCGTGTCCAACAAGGAGACCGTACCGTCACCCTCGCCGAGTAGCTCCAGACCCGGGATGGCATTGACCGCTTCGATCGATCCCGACAGGTTGCCGGTAGTCACGGTCACCGTTGACACCGTGGGCAGATTGTCTTGCGAGTAGTTAAGGTTGGTCAGGTTTTCGCCGGTATCCAGCAAGCCAACAGTGCCGTTGCTGACTGAAAAGTCGGGGATAGCATTCAGTCGTTCCACCGTACCCAGGAAGGTACCGCCGTCCATCGTTACAGCACTGACTTGCGGCAGGTTTCCTAGATCGAAATCTGCCTGCGCCAGGTTCTCTCCGGTGTCAGTAATCGCCGCTGCACCGGCACCGGCGACCAGTAGCTCCGGCAGCGCGTTCATGTAGTCGACGTCGCGATTCAGCGTACCGCCAACCATTACCAGCAAATTGACGTAGCTCAGGTTGCCCGCATCGAAGTTCGCCGCGTCAATATTGGCAGCCGTATCGAACAAAAGAATCCCGTCTGGCGCGGCAAGGATATCGGGAAGATCACTTATCTCAGCAATACTGCCGTCGAGTTGACCGCTGAGCACATCAAGAAATTCTACCGAATCAAAGTTGGAATCGTTCCTCACTGAATTGATGTTGGCAGCGGTATCCTCGAGCAGGACTGATCCAGTAGATGCGGTTAGAGACGGCAATGACTGAAGACCGGTCGCATCCACCACCAGGGTATCTGCGATGACATCAACCGCGCTGACAACCTGCAGGTTGAAGTCTGTAGTGAAGTCTGATGCGGCAATAATGGGGCCGCTATCGGCCAGGGATACCGTGCCACCCTCTAGCTCAATCGCCGGCAGCAGACCCAGGCCGGCGACATCCGCGACGAGATCACCGGAAACAAGCGTAATGGCATCGACCAAGGGCAGATTGCCACCATCGAAATTGGCGTTGCTCACAGCCGTAGCATCATCGCGCACGCGCAGTGCCTCGAGGCCTGACACGCCAGCCAGATCGAGTGCGTTCAGTCCGGCAATATCCCCTTCGACCGTAAACTCGGATGCGCTGGTCGCATCGAGGGCGGGCAGAGAGTCAAACAGGGCTTGTGCCTGGGCTACGTCCAGTATCAGATTGCCGCCGTCAACCACTGCCTCAGTAACGGCCGCCAGATTGTCGGCATCGAAGTCAGATGCGAGGATCTCACCCGCTGAGCCAGTAGCCCGGACGGTCGTACCGACGCCTGATACGGTAAGAATGGGAAGCAATTCGATTTCTTCAACAGACCCTTCCAAGCTACCGCTGGTAACTTCTACAGCAGTGACTTGCAGCAGGTTACCCGCGGTGAAGTCCGCAGCAGAGACGTTCTCGCCGGAATCTGAAACCGACACCGTGCCCGCTTCGAGCATAAAGCCGGGTATGGCACCGAGTGCATCTACACTCAGGTCCAGATCGCCGCCCGTCCGCGTGACATTGGTCACATGCTGGAGGCGATTGACGATGTCGAGATCGACATCGGTAAAATCGGCAGACGAAATGACGGTCGCGGAATCTTCCAGAATGATGGGAATGATCCCGGTATCGGGATCAGCGTCATTATTGTTGTTGACCACTGCCTGGAAGGCGGCGTCAGAAAACGCCATCAGTTCATCCAGGGTGCCGCGAATTTCGCTAACCACCACGCCGATCTCTGCGCTGGTCTGATCCGCATCAAACTGCGCATCAGTCACGCTGCCTGCCACCGCCGCAGCCGCGTTTACGGCATCATCCAGCGCCGTCTGATCATCGCTCTCGACCGCCGCATCAGCCGCCTCGACTTGAGCGGCCAACTGAGTAGTCACGCTGGTGGAGCCATCACCCTTCTTGACCAGCGACTGCACTTGCGCCACCTCAATCAAGGCGTTCAGGGCGTTGTCCGCTGCCTCACCATCAGCGTCCGCCGCGCCGGCTTGCGCGTCGGCAAACGCAGTAACTGCCTCACCGACTTCCTTGTTGACGTTGGTGATCACGTCTGCGGCCTGTGATGCGATCGCTGTAATAGAATCGGCAATAGTGGTATCGGTCGTATCTGCTGCCACTTCAGACGCTGTTTCGGTTAGTACTGTCTGCAGCGTCGCGCTGTCATCCAGATCAACCGTGCCGCTCCCCGCTACCGCAGTCGATATGGTAGAAGCGAGAGCGCCCGCCGCAGCCTCAAATGCAGCCTCTTCCGAAATTTTGTCGTCGCCCGTCCCGTCATCGGCGGCCTGTACGACCACCGTGGTCTGCTCAAGAATGTTCGCCACTTTCACTGCAGCAGCCAGGACCTCAACAGCCTTCACCGCGTCAGCCGCGGTTTCTGCCGTTGCTGCTTCAGCAATGGGGTCGTAGCTATCCAGGTCGATAGATGTATCAATACCCAGAGCGGTTTTCACATCCAGTTCGGCCTGCTCCTCATCGATTCCCGTATCAGCCAACGCCTTGACCAAGGTGGTCATGGGGTTGATCACGGTGGAGTCAGCGGGAGCCGTGAACTGCCCTTCAAAGGGCGTGCCCGTGGAAATATCCGTACCACCAATGGCGATCAGGTCACCGGGGCCATCAGCGATGGAGAAATCACCTTTCTCATCGGTCGTGGTCGAGATTTCCTCGGTGACACCATCGCTCTGCAGACCGAAGACGCCGTCTTCGTTCTCATCACGGAATACCAGCGCGCCCGCGATATATCCATCAGCCAGCGAGCCCTCAACGAGATCGTCTACAGTAATGGTGAAGTCCCTGCTGATGCTATGGCCAGACGCACTGACCCCCTTGATGGTGATATCGATCGATGCCTCAGTCTCAAAATCGAGGCTGACGCCGTCACGCAGGCTGAGCAGCCCTGTGTCGTCGTTCACCTCAAAACGGGCATCGTTGACCGTGAAGCTGTAGTCTCTGAAGGAAGCCGGGGCATCCGGATCGGACACCGAAACAGTGCCAATATCCGCCGCAACCGCATTCTCAGTCACCGTGGTGCCGTCGAGCGCCAGATCAGTCGGCTCTTCGTCGATATCCCCGACATTCACCGTAAAGGTTTCATCTATCGAGCTGCCATCATCACCTGAGGCCTCGACGGTGACATCAACGGTCGTTGTCGCTTCAAAATCAAGGCCCGGCGACACTACGCTGAGCACTCCGCTCGCGTCGACACTGAAGCGCGCATCATCGACGGTATAGGTGTACGTGGTTGCTCCACCGTCGGGGTCGGTAACGCTGAGGGTACCCACCGTACCCGCCGTATTCTCATCGATATCGGTACCGCTGAGATCCAACGAGGTAGGGCCCTCGTTTTCGTCCTGCACCGCCAGGATAAATGTGCTGTTCAGCACCTGGCCGCCGTTGCTGGTCGCAGTGACATCGACCGAAACGGTTCTCTCCGTATCGTAATCCAGGCTTTCCCCATCCTTTAACTTCAGTCTTCTGTCGCCATCTACCTCAAAACGGGCGTCATCTACTACGAACGTGTAGGTTCCGTTAAGCGTCGAGGGGTCGTCCGGGTCGTCGATATTGATGGTTCCGACCACTTCGCCAGCCGCATTCTCATCCACCTCGTTGTCGGGCAGACTCATGCCCGTCGCGGGATCATCCGCGTCGGTGACGGTAATCGTGATGGCGCTCTGGCCTGAGGTACCGCCCTCAGTGGCCCGAACGACGAGTGAGAAACTACCCGCGGTTTCGTGATCGAGCGCAGCACCCGCCTTCACCCGCAGTTCATCGTTCACAATCTCGAAGACGCCCGCACTGTTGCCGCTGACAATGCTATAGGTCGGGTCGGTGACTTCAGTGGCGCTCAGGGTGCCAACGACCACCGCGCCCGCAGCGGTATCAACGTCTTCCGCCACGTCGGCATCATCAATACTGACTTCAACCGTGGGACCGGAGGACGAACCGCCACCGCCGCCACCGCCGCCACCGCCGCCGCCACCTGAGGGCGGTTCCGAGGGGCCATCGAGCGAGGGCAATTCATCGATAAAGTCATTGATTGCGGCTAACTGGGCGCCAACGCTCGCACCGTCCGCACTCACGGCATCGAGTAATTCCTTGGCAGCATCCGCCGCATCGCTTCCCGAGTACTCCCTGCCGCTGGACTCCACCTGCTCAGTAAAGGCGGCCGCAACAACCAGTTTGTTGTCGATGATCGTCTGGTCGTCGTTTTGTGCACCGTCCAGGATTTGTACAGCTATGTTGCCCAGGGTCGCTTCGCCGGAGGTGAGCCGTTCAACATAAAACGCCAAGCCCTCAGGTTCAGCATCGCGGTCAAACGCCTGCCGATACAGGTTGTTAACCAGCTCTTCCAGCGTTTGTCCGCCATAGCGTTCCTCGAACTCCGCCGAGGTGCCAAACGCATCGATCATCTCATCGAGATTACCGCCAGAGGCATCCAATCGATCCGCCCAATACTCGAGCCCCTCAGGGTCCGCTGGACGGCCGTAATATGCGATATAAAGTTCCTGGATGCGTTCTATTGACTGAGCTGTCGCCATTTTCCTACCCCTTGTATCCGGCGGAGACTCCACATTGTAAATGTAAGTACCCCGTAAAATAGCGCCACTCATACGTAGAAATTTCTATAAACTAACGTGATAGGAGTTTTTACATATGCGCAAATCGAAGTTCAGCGAAACGCAGATTGTGGCGTTTCTCAAACAAGCAGAAAGCGGAGTGCCGGTTCCGGACATATGTCGAGAGCATGGCATTGGACTCAGCACCTTTTACAAGTGGCGCTCTAAGTACGGTGGAATGGAAGCCTCCGATGTACGGCGGCTCAAGGAACTTGAAGAAGAGAACCGCAAGCTCAAGCAGATGTATGCCGATCTCAGCCTGAAGAGTCAGATGCAGGAAGAGATCATAAAAAAGCTTTAGGGCCAGTCCATCGTCGGCAGTGGGTTGATCGTTTGCGCAAGGATTACCCTGTCAGCATTCGAGCGGCCTGTGGTGCAGCCGCGCTAAGTCGCACGGCGTATTACTACACGCCCAAGCGAGTAGATGATAGTGAGCTGATTGATGCGTTGCTGGCCTTGGTTGAGAAGCACCCTCGCTGGGGTTTTCCAAAGCTGTGTAAGCGGCTCAGAGCGTTGGGTAAACGTTGGAATCACAAACGGATTTACCGTGTTTATATGGAGTTAAAACTGAATATACGGCGTAAAGTAAAACGCAGGATACCGAATAGGAATCCGTTGCCATTGCGCGTTCCTAGATCAGCCAATATCTGTTGGTCGATGGATTTTATGAGCGATACCTTGCGTCACGGTCATCGGTTTCGCACGTTCAATGTGGTTGATGATTTCAATCGAGAAGTGTTAGCGATAGATATCAATTCGGGCATTACTACGGAGCGAGTGATACATACATTAGATCGTATTGCAGCCTGGCGAGGCTATCCCGCTATTATCAGGGTTGATAATGGCCCTGAATTTACATCAGGGGCGTTGGCTGAATGGGCGCAAGCGCATGGAATTCAGATCGATTTCATCAAGCCCGGCAAGCCTTACCAAAATGGATTTATCGAACGTTTTAATCGCACGTATCGAGAGGAAGTATTGGACTTATATCTGTTCGAGACATTGCAGGAAGTTCGAGAGATCACGGATGACTGGATCGTGTTGTATAACCATGAACGACCCCATGATGGATTGAACGATATGACACCCGTTCAATACCGAGAAGTGGCTTAATTTTTCTATGAATGGGTGGTTAGCTGTTTGGGGTATCTACAGATGGACTGGCCCTAAAGCTTTTTTATGATCTCTTCCTGCATCTGACTCTTCAGGCTGAGATCGGCATACATCTGCTTGAGCTTGCGGTTCTCTTCTTCAAGTTCCTTGAGCCGCCGTACATCGGAGGCTTCCATTCCACCGTACTTAGAGCGCCACTTGTAAAAGGTGCTGAGTCCAATGCCATGCTCTCGACATATGTCCGGAACCGGCACTCCGCTTTCTGCTTGTTTGAGAAACGCCACAATCTGCGTTTCGCTGAACTTCGATTTGCGCATATGTAAAAACTCCTATCACGTTAGTTTATAGAAATTTCTACGTATGAGTGGCGCTATTTTACGGGGTACTTACACTTACAAAGCTCTCCATCCAGGACGATCTCCCACATGTAGATGAGTGGAAGTCGTTGATCCACGTTACGGTCTTCAATAGCGAAGGTAATAGCCATTTAACGCCTGGCGCTGGGGCGACCAGACAGCTGCGAAGCGGCTGGTTGGTTGTCCCAGCGAAGCGACAGCCGCCACTTGTTATGTGGATTCGTATTCATAGCTACCATTATTGGCGCTGTAGGTGATATTTGCCAAAGAACTCCTCGAACGCTTGAAGCACTGATGGGGCTTGCTGCCAGAACTGACGATAGGCAGCCAATGCGAGAATAAATAGAGCACAGGCAAGAAACACCGCCATAGCGAAGTCCTGTTGTATCAGCAGACTCTCAAAGAAGAGAAGTAAGAGCAAAGCGAGCACCCCAAACGTAATCAGGGACAAACGCGCCTTTATGCGAATGCCGGTGCCCGATTCGAGCTCCGATGCGCTACCAGTTAGAATCGGAGTCCCCAGCTGCCGAAAACGCATCATCTGAGGCAGGACTAAGCGAATACGCTGTGTAGAGAACTCTCCACGAAAGGGAGAAGCGTTGTCTGGAAAAAGCACAAATCCCTCGGGTTCCACCGGCATGAAATGCTTCCTCAATTCTTCCAGAGGTGCGGTAGTGAAGTAAGAAACCTCAATCGTCGGAAACTTCACTGCGATTCAAGAATCCACATAACGCCGCCATAGAGGGCGCGCGCTGTTTGCGCGTCCCAGGCCATGCTTTGGAATGGCCGACTTCATGGCCTTGTTATGGTGCATCTATTCTCACCTGGACACCGGCCTTCTGAATTTTTCCTAGAAAATTGAGAGGTTCTTCAACCCCTTCGAAATGCAGATACCAATTTCTCACTTCGCCGCTTTCGAAACAATAGGCACCAGTTTTTGAGTTCCATAATTTGTGCCACCTAACGGCTGGTTTCTTGGATGGAACGTATTTGGTTGGGTGAAAACCCAGCCTTCCGCAATCTCCCAAATCGCCACCAGTTATCGTCACGGAAGAAACAATGTCATATCCCACCGCATCGCGGCGTTCGCTCATTGTCAGTTCTACACCTTCGTACTCATAAGTCCAGTGAGTTATATATCGGCGGTCATCAGGTCCTACGCCAGGCACTTCATCTACCTCCTTCAGCGTAGGGGTAGAAATGTGCATACGGTAGACCTCGGCAAAAATTACTACTTCAGATGCAAACCAGACGAGTATTCCTAGCAAAAGCATCACCGCTATCCCTGCAGGTGAGGTCAGCATCTTTGGAGTTACTCTGCGCAATACCTGAGCCAAAAACTATCGGTGCCTGACACTGCGATTAGCGGTTCCGGTCATCGGGACGCACCATAACGCCAGGCGCAACAGCGCCCAGGCAGCCACGGAGTGGCTGGTTGGGTGTCAGATTGCCGCCCCTTGTTATGTGCCGCCACCTAACCAAGCTCCTATGATAGTAAATACGCCAGCAGTCACGGCAACGACCACTGGTATATAGGCTTTCCAGTGGTTTCGCCGCTCAACTTCTCTATCATGAAGCTGAATTGCAGCGTCTAGTAACCTCCCAATGAAGTCAGGAGGCATGACCCTCACGCCATTCATATCTTTTGGAATTACGTGCCGTGCGACGAGGCTGATCGTGTGCTTACCGTCCGGTTTGACGCGGAAAAACTCTGGGTGCTCGTTGGCTACGTCAGTCCAGTTCTGGGCAGATTTAGGTGTGCCCTGAAGCTCGCTCTTGAGTCCGCTATCACTGCGGTGCGTGGAATCATCCAAAGAAAGCACCTGAATCAGGGCTATGTAGTGGCACACTGAATTTGGCCACCTGAATCTGGGTGATACTATCACCCCTCAAGACACAGGTGAGCAAATGACCAAACGATCCAGACCAAACTTTAGCCCGGAGTTTCGACTCGAAGTCGCACAATTAGTCGTTGACCAAGGCTATACCGTCAGAGCCGCGAGTGAAGCGATGAACGTCAGTAAATCTTCAGTGGAGGGCTGGGTTCGCCAGCTTCGGCTAGAGCGCTCGGGAGAAACACCTCAGAAAGGCACGCCACTGACCGAGGAGCAGCGCCGTATTCGCGACCTGGAACGTCAGATCAAACGGCTGGAAACAGAGAAAGACATATTAAAAAAGGGTATGGCTCTCTTGATGTCCGACGAGCTGAAAAATATTCGATAATTCAGCGGTTACAAGAGAGCTATCCCGTTAAGTTGCTATGCCATGTCTTTGATATTCAACGCAGTAGCTACCGATATTGGCGAGAGCGCCCGAAGGGTGACAACTCCCATCGTTGCAGGCTTAAGCTTATGGTTCACGCTGCTCACCGCCTAAGTGGTGGCTCAGCTGGTGCAAGAACCGTTGCCCAGATCGTTAGCCGTAATGGAACGCCATTGACTCGTTACGTTGCGGGTAAGTTGATGAAGGAGTTGGGACTGGTGAGTAGCCAGCTTCCAAAACACGCCTATAAGCGTGCTGACAAGCTACACGTAGCCATTCCAAATACCTTGAATCGGCAGTTTTCTGTAGCAGAACCCAACCAGGTGTGGTGCAGCGATATTACATATATTTGGACGGGTCAACGCTGGGCCTATCTAGCCATGATACTGGATCTCTACGCGAGAAAACCGGTTGGTTGGGCGTTTTCTTATCGGGCCGACAGTGAACTGACCCGTAAGGCGTTGATGATGGCTTATGAATCCAGAGGAAGACCAAAGGGAGTGCTATTCCACTCGGATCAGGGAGTTCAGTACACCAGTACAAAATTCCGTCAGCATCTCTGGCGGTATCAGATACAACAGAGCATGAGTCGACGGGGAAACTGCTGGGATAACGCGCCAATGGAGCGCTTCTTCCGCAGCCTAAAAACCGAGTGGGTTCCAGAGACGGGCTATCGGAGTTTTACTGAAGCCAAGCAGTCAATCAATGACTATATCGTGAGGTACTACAACTCGATCAGACCGCATTCGAATAACAACATGAAAACACCCAATCAGGCAGAAAACGAATACTGGAAAGCTTATAAAACCGTGGCCAGTTTTAGTTGACCACTACAAGCAGGTCCGTGACCACATACGTGCGCGGCAATACAGCAAGCGTACTGAAGATACTTATCTCTACTGGATACGCTATTACATCCGCTACTCCGGAAATGTGCATCCCGCGAAGCTTGATGACTCGCATGTGATCGCCTTCCTGGAGTTTCTGGCACTCAAGCGGAACGTATCCCATTCCACTCAGGCCACAGCCCTGAATGCGCTGAGCTATCTCTATCTCAAGTTCCTGGGGCGCCAGCGCATGGAGGTGGGCGACTTTGCCCGCGCCCGCAAACAGCGCAAGCTTCCCGTAGTGCTGACCCGCGAAGAAGTCAGCCGACTGCTCGAGCAGTTGCAGGTACCTTACAGAACCTGCGCAGAACTCATGTACGGCTCTGGCTTACGCTTGATGGAGGTCTGTCGGCTGCGGGTGAAGGCGTGGACGCCGACCGCCTTGCGTTAATGGTGCGCGACAGTAAAGGTCAGAAGCACAGGGTAACAACACTGGCCGAGCGTTCGGTACCATTGCTCAAAGACCAGCTCAACCTCGCCCGGGCATACTGGGAAGAAGACAAGGCTGCAGCCCACTGGGATGGCGTACACCTACCCCATGCGCTTGAGAGGAAGTATCCAAGCGCACCCTTTGAATTTGCCTGGCAGTATCTGTTTCCATCACCCAATCGTAGCGTCGATAAACGCAGTGGGAAGGTACGCCGGCATCACATCTACGATCAAAGCTTACAGCGTGCAGTAAAAAAGGCCGTGCGCGCGGCCGGTATTGAAAAGCCAGCCACCTGTCACACCCTGCGCCACAGTTTTGCGACCCATCTGCTGGAACGCGGGGCAGACATTCGCACAGTGCAGGAACAACTGGGCCACAGTGATGTGCGCACAACGGAGATCTACACCCATGTACTCAATCGGGGCGGTAGGGCTGTGCGTAGCCCGCTAAACGATCTCTAGAATGGTTTAGATCCAGCTGTCGACAGCGCATAATGCTCATGCATTCCAATTGATAGGAGCTTGCACATGGCCGATTCAGCGGATCGCCCCACCCCAAAGAAGCCGGTAGACAACACTTCGCGCTCTACCAGTTCAGAGTGGCAGAAGAGTAATCGTGAAGCCATTGCTGCATTGAACCGGTGTACAGAACGATATGGTTTGTTCTCAGACCAATTCCGCAAGTTTTGAAACTATGACTTATCCGACCACACCGCCAACTCATTACCGCTGGGCTCGGTAAAGTGAAAGCGGCGCCCGCCCGGGAAGTCGAATATCTCGCGAGTAATGGCACCACCTGCTGCCTCGACCTTAGCTTGCGTGGTTTCCAGCACATCGGAATACAGCACAATCAATACGCTACCCTGCTCGGCTGAAGCTTTCAGATCAGCCCGATAAAAACCGCCGTCGGTGCCCTGCCCCGCAAAGGCGGTGTAGTCAGGGCCGTAGTCTTCGAAGGTCCAGCCAAATACTCGGGTGAAAAAGGCCTTGGTGGCCTCGATGTCCGCGGCGGGAAATTCCACGTAATTGATGGTGTCGTTGATATTCATAGGGCCTCCAGAGATTAGTCTGCTCCGGTTATTGCGCTGCACCCTGAAGGCCAGCGAGAATCGCCTGCACCCGTTTGGCGTTAGCACCGCCGTCAAACTTGCCTACACGTGAGGCAGAGCGCACATTCACTGTCGAGCCACCCTCAGCGCGGGCTGCGATTTCAATCACCACATCATCCTTAAAGCCAAACCAGAAGGTGGTGTCGGTCGCTTCGATGCGTAGCTGATCTGCTCCCGCAGGGGCGAGTGTGAACCCAAGGTCGGCAAGAACGTCGATTGCCGCCGCCTTAACCTGATCCGGCGCTTGCGACAGCTCGAGTGGGCCGAGGCCTGGGAAATGTTCTTGCTGGGCCGCCGCCGCTTCTTCCAGGGTAAATACGCTGGGCTCTTATGCGCTGGCTCTCAGCTCACCGGCCAGCACGTCGAACTGGGGAAGATTGTCAAAATCCGTTGCCGCCTCGCCCACCGTCGGGATCTTGCGAAATTCAGCCAGGTACAGCGCGGGGGTAACTACCAGCGCCGCACTCACCAACAGACCACCCACAACCGAGCCACCCAGGGGCCAGCGCTTCACCAGGCTCACGGTAATAATGGCCATGGCTACGGCGGCGCAGGCCGCGGCGGCAAAGAAGCCATATCGCAACAGCGTAAAGCCTGTGGAATAGCCCCACCACTCCATGCGCACACCGAATCCCGCTACCACCACCAGTGCCGCCACCGCGAGCGACAAGGGAAGCACCCATTGTTTGATTATCTGCATCTGATCTCATTCCTGTTGACGTTGGCCGGTACGCTTCGCACCAGCAGTGATGACGCCAAGCATACCGGGATAAACAACCGCATGGCTTGCATTTTGCTCATTCTGTATTACTGTATATATGTACAGTATAGGCTAGCCCCACTGTCACCGCCAGTTTTCGTTAAACACTGTGTTGAATATGTACGCCGAACTGCACTGCCTGAGCAATTTCAGCTTTCAGCGGGGGGCCTCTGCCCCCCGCGAATTAGTGCTGCGCGCGGCGCAGTTGGGTTACTCGGCCATTGCCATTACCGATGAATGCTCTCTGGCCGGGGTGGTAAAAGCCCATGTGGCAGCGAAGGAATGCGGCATTCAATTGATCATCGGCAGCGAGCTGAATCTGGAAGAAGGCATTAAGCTGGTTGCGCTGGCACCCTCTCGCGCTGCCTATGCCGAGCTATCGGGGTTGATCAGCATGGCCCGGCGCCGCTCACCCAAAGGGGAATACCGGGCCTCACTGCGCGATGTGATTTTTCATTTGAAGCGCTGCCTGCTGATCTGGCTGCCTGAAGAAAACAACAACACCAGCCGCGCCTATGGTCAGCAGTTGCGCCGTCTGTGCAAAGAGCGCTTATGGTTGGGCGTTCACCATCTATACCGCTGCGGCGAACAGCGTCACTACCCGCAGTTACTGAAACTGGCGCAGGATCTGGATATTCCCATGCTGGCCTGTGGTGATGTGCAAATGCACCACCCCAAACGCAAAGCCCTGCACGATGTAATAACAGCGATTCGCTTCAACACCAGCATCGACAAGCTGGGCCGACGCCGGCTCAGCAACAGTCAGCGTCACCTGCGCAGTCTTAAGCAAATCCGTCGGCAATACCCCCCTGCCCTGTTAGAGCAGACCCTGGTGGTGGCCGCGCAATGTGATTTCTTGTTGGATGAGCTCCGCTACGAATACCCCGAAGAAGTGGTACCGGAGGGCTACGACCCCAGTAGCTGGCTGCGCGAACTGGTCAGCGAGGGCTGCATGCTGCGCTGGCCGGATGGCGTTAGCGATGAGATACAGGCCCGCATCGAATCGGAGCTAGCCCTGATCGAAGAGCTTAACTACGAGTATTACTTTTTAACGGTGTACGACATCGTGCGCTTCGCCCGCGAGCGCAACATTCTGTGCCAGGGGCGCGGCTCGGCGGCCAACTCGGTGGTGTGTTACTGCCTGCATATTACTGAGGTATCACCGGACCAGGTATCGCTGCTGTTCGAGCGTTTTATCTCTCGCGAGCGCGACGAGCCGCCCGATATCGATGTGGATTTTGAGCACGAGCGGCGCGAAGAGGTCATTCAATACATCTACGAGAAATACACCCGCAAGCGCGCCGCCCTGGCCGCCACAGTCATTACCTATCGCTCCCGCTCGGCGGTACGCGATGTGGGCCGCGCGCTGGGGCTGGACCCAATCTTTATCGACGATTTGTCCAAATCCATGGCCTGGTGGGACCGCACCCGCGACCTGGAAAAGCGTTTTGCCGAGCAGGGTGTGTCTGAGCACAGTCGCAGTGCGCAGCTGTTTTACGATTTAGTGCAGCAGATTCTGGGCTTTCCGCGCCATTTGTCTCAGCACGTGGGTGGGTTTGTGATTACCCGCAGCCCCATCTCCACCCTGGTGCCGGTGGAGAACGCCAGCATGGAAGACCGCACCGTCATCCAATGGGACAAGGAAGACATCGAGGCACTGGGGCTATTGAAGGTCGATGTGCTGGCCCTGGGGATGCTCTCGGCCATTCGTAAGGGGCTGGAGTTGGTGCACCGTTACACGCCGTCGATCCGGGTGATTCAGGATATTCCCAAGGAAGACGCCGCCACCTACCGCATGGTGCAGGCGGCCGACACGGTGGGGGTATTCCAGATTGAATCGCGGGCCCAGATGTCGATGTTGCCCAGGCTCAAGCCAGCACGTTTTTACGACCTGGTCATTCAAATCGCCATTGTCCGCCCGGGCCCGATTCAAGGCGACATGGTGCACCCCTATCTGCGCCGCCGTCAGGGGCAGGAGCAGGTGACCTACCCCAGCGAAGAAATAAAGGGCGTGCTGGAGCGCACCCTCGGCGTGCCGATTTTTCAGGAACAGGCCATTAAACTGGCGATGGTGGCCGCGGGCTTTAGCGGCGGTGAAGCCGACCAACTGCGCCGGGCCATGGCCAGTTGGGGTAAGAACGGCAACCTCATGCAATTCGAAACCAAGCTGGTGAAAGGCATGCTACTGCGGGGCTACGATGAAGACTTCGCCAAGCGCCTGTTCGAGCAAATCAAAGGCTTTGGCGGTTACGGTTTCCCTGAATCTCACTCGGCCAGCTTTGCGCTACTGGCCTACGTCTCCTCCTGGCTCAAGCGGCATCATCCCTCGGCTTTTTACTGCGGCCTGCTCAACAGCCAACCCATGGGTTTTTATTCGGCGTCACAGTTGGTGCAGGATGCGCGGCGCCACCGGGTCCCGGTATTGCCGGTAGATGTGAATCACAGTAACTGGGACCACCAGATGCTGAGCGATGACGCACATACACTGCGGCTCGGGTTTCGTCTGGTGAAGGGTTTAAGTCAGGAAGGTGCCGAGCGCATTGTGAGCCAGCGCCGGCTGCAGCCGTTTTTGCATGTCAGTGATTTGCGCCTGCGGGCACAACTCGATCGGCGCGATATGGAGGCCCTGGCCGACGCCGATGCACTCGCGGCGCTCAGCGGCCACCGCCACCAGTCACAGTGGCAGATTATGGCGCTGGAAGAAAAGCGCCCGCTGCTGGAAGACGAACACTACCAACCCAAACAGTATTTTAATGACGCGGTGGAGCTACGCGCCCCCGGTGTGGCGGAAGACGTGCTGGCCGATTATCGCAGCACCGGCCTCACCCTGCGGCCACATCCCATGAGTTTGTTGCGGAGCCAACCCCCTTTTAATCGTTGCAAGCGCCACGACGATTTAGCGTCTATCGGCAATAATCGCTTTGTTCGCATTGCCGGGCTGGTCACCGGTCGGCAACGGCCGGGCACGGCCTCGGGGGTGCTGTTTCTCACCCTGGAGGACGAAACCGGCAACAGTAATATTGTGGTATGGCCGCGGGTGCAAGAGCGCTTCCGCAAGGCGCTGATGACCTCGCAATTACTCATGGTGAAAGGCACGCTGGAGACCCGCGACAACGTCATACACATTATTGCGGGGGCGCTATTTGACTACAGCACCCACCTGCAGGAACTGCACATCAAGTCGCGGGATTTCCACTAAGAGGCGTGAAAAACTCAGTCCCGGGTGCAATAGAGCAGCGCCACATTGGCGGGACGTGTCTCTCCGGACGGATTACCGTGAGTGTTCCGATTGCCGTTCTGTTTCCAGTCACCGTCGTGCCATAAACCGCCACGATCGTCCCCCGCGTCTGCTCTGGTAACACCAGCGGCGCCGCCACCTTGATACTTATGTCCGTGTGATCCAACACTATCGGACTGTATATGGCCGGGCGCCCGCTGGCCAGCGGGGTCTCTACCAGCACCACTTTTATCGATTCCGCGTACAAAACGTCCGTAAGCTGGCTCAAACTCGGTCCAGCCGCGAGGACACTCATCTCTATTAAATGCAATCACGCGCCCATCTCTGGCAGCAACAGCCTCTTCTTCACCACCACTGACACTCACACAGCCAGTCAACACGCCACAGCACAGGGCCGCAATACAACCAGTAAGCCTCTTTTCCATTTTCATTCTCCGGGAGACATCGTCTCGCAATTTCTCTACACATTTAACTCATCAGCAGAGCCGAGAACGCATAGATGAAATTGAGGTATCCGCAATTCACAGGCTCTTCGTGAGTAACCTGCTACCAGAGAAGAAATTCTCTCAGTGCGCTACTAGCGCACCTCAACAGTGGCGGGAATCCAGGAGTTCTTAATCGCCTGAATGTGCCCCTTAGCCTCCAGGCTATCGAGTGCGGCGTTAATCTGACTCAGCAGGGTCTTATTGCCCTTGCGCACCGCCCAGGCCAGATTTTCGCTGGTAAGCGGCCGGTACAAACTGAATAGATCCTGGTCTTCCTTCGAGTTTGCCAAAGCCCAGCTGGTGGGAGCATCGTGAATATAGGCATCGGTCACGTTGGCACGCAACGCCGCAAAGGCATACGCGGGATCAGGGAAGTTCTGTAATTGCGCCCGCGGGAAATGTTTGCGGGCATAGGTTTCACCCGTCGTACCTGGCTCCACGGCAATGCGCACTCCTTCCTGACGCAGTGCTAACGGATTGGAGAAACGCACGACATCATCGGTGCGTACAATCACCATCTGGCCGATTTCCATGAAGGGCCTGGCAAAATCCACCTGCTCGCTGCGCGCCGCCGTGGCGGTGAACCCCGACATCACCACGTCGACCTTGTCGATTTCGAGAGCGGGAATGAACTCGTCCATGGGCATTTCCACAAATTCCAGTCGGCGACCCAATTCATTGGCCAACGCCTGGGCATTGTCGATTTCAATACCCACCAACTCGCCGTCGCGCTTAAAGGCCAGGGGCTCATAGTCCGGCGAGACAGCCACCCGCAGCGGTTGCGCCGAGAAGGCCAGCGCAGGAAAGAGAAACGTGGCGCATAGGAGTGTCGGCAACAGGCGTCGGAGCCTGGCAAAGGTTTGGATTAGCATCGATTCTGTCTCAATAGTAAGCCTGGGCTCATTCTAAAGCGGCGGGAGTGTCAGCGCCAGCAGCGCGGCATAGATGGCTGCTGCATCTTGATTACCTAAGAAGCGCACGTCGATACCATTAACAAAGGCGTTTTCGTCCACCGCATCCATGCTGCCGCCACCGCTGAGGTGCGCCGCGATCAGCTGTAACTGCCGCTCGCTATTTTTGGTGATAACAGAGCGAATCAGCGACAAATCCGGCTCGCCCGAGGGCATGGGCTCCACCTCGTTACGCCACACACTGCGCCAGCCGCGCTGCACATTCTTGGCGGCCTCCATTTGGGCCTGAAAATACTGCTGCACCGGTGCGGGCGCCAATCCCAGCTGTTGTGCGTCAGTCGAAAGCCTGGAAAGCAGCTGCGCTTCGCGCTCCTTGTCTTCGGTGGGTACCATCTTGCGCCGTTTGTTCTGCGCCACCGCCTTCATGTGACCGAGCCGCTCATTCAGCAACTCCAGCAGCGCCACCTGAAACTCTGCCTCATGGGTGTCAGCAGATTCGGCATAAGTAACTTGCGCAAACAGGCCTGCAACAAAGACGAGAACTAAAACCCAGCTACGCATCATCATGCTGGCGGCGAAAACGTCTCACGAAAGCTGAAGGCTTGCGGTGAGGGGCCGTTTGCGCGCAGCAAGTCGATCTTCTCGCCGGCCTCCTGCTCGGTAGGCTCATGGCCGGCGGGCACCCACCACAGCACGAGGTAGGCATTCTCCATACGATCGAACCATTCCTGGCGCCGCTTCATGATGTCGGAGTGGCCCGACTTGAACACAAAAGCACGCAGCGATTCGACGTCTTCCCACACCGATATATTCACCAGCATGTCATCACCAAAAGGACGCAGTGAGGTCGCGTTACCCTCTTCGTCCTGTAGCCGCCACACAAAGCCGGGAGAAGACTCTGCCAGTGCATTGATGCGATCGAGATTATCGACAAAATCCGCCATGTCCGGATGGTCCAGCGGCAGGCGCATTTGCGCGATATTGAGTTGGGCGAGTTGGTAATCAGCCACGACTTACTCCCAGGAAATGCGAAACCCCATGCGGGTGACTTCCACCACGGGAGGTTTGCGATGGGTGAGAATACCAATGGCCTGGTGGCCACCGGTGATCAAGAGTACTGAGCCGCCGCCGACCAATAGCCATAATTTGCTGGTGGGCTCAGGTGATACCACCGCGGCAACCACCATCCACAGGCCAACGCCGGAAAGACCCAGGGAAATGCCAATACCGCTCCACTCGCGGCGACTAAGGCCGAGTTCGCGGCCAATACTGAGTAGTGTTTGGGTGCTGGGATCGAAACCGATCTCGGCATCGTCCACTACCAGCACCTCGCGCTCTTCGCGGTACGCCCGGGCCAGCTCTTTGAGCCAGCCCGACTCGGAGGTATGTATCGTCAGCTCGTCGCCCATACCCCCATTGTATCAGAGCTGGGAGCGGCCTTTGCCTGCGGCGATGCGCATGCGCAGTGCGTTGAGCTTGATGAAGCCCTCGGCGTCGGCCTGGTTATAGGCGCCGTCATCGTCTTCGAAGGTGGCGATGCTCTCGTCGAACAAAGAGTCGTCAGATTTACGGCCCACCACAATCACATTGCCTTTATAGAGCTTCAGTCGAACAGTACCGTTCACCACGTCCTGCGATTCATCGATAGCGGTTTGCAGCATCTTGCGCTCCGGCGACCACCAGTAGCCGTTGTACACAAGATTTGCGTAGCGCGGCATCAACTCATCTTTAAGGTGCGCCACTTCGCGGTCGAGGGTCAGCGATTCGATAGCGCGGTGCGCCTTGAGCATAATGGTGCCGCCGGGCGTTTCGTAGCAGCCGCGAGACTTCATGCCCACATAGCGGTTTTCCACAATATCGTCGCGGCCAATACCGTTGGCACCGCCCACCTTGTTCAAATATTCCAGCACAGTCGCTGGGCTCATGCTCTCGCCGTCGATAGCGACAATATCGCCCTTGGCATAGCTGAGTTCGATGTAGGTCGGCTCATCGGGCGCGGCTTCCGGGCTTACGCTCCAGCGCCACATCTCTTCTTCAGGCTCTGCCCAGGGGTCTTCGAGAATGCCACCCTCATAGGAGATGTGGAGCAGGTTGGCATCCATGGAATAAGGCGATTTTTTCTTGCTGGCCGCAAAATCGACGGGAATGTCGTGCTCTTCGCAGTACGCCATCAACGACTCGCGGGAGCCCAGGTCCCACTCGCGCCAGGGTGAAATCACCTGAATGCCCGGCTTGAGTGCGTAGGCACCTAACTCGAAGCGAACCTGGTCGTTACCCTTGCCGGTGGCACCGTGGGAAATAGCGTCGGCACCGGTTTCATTGGCGATCTCAATCAGGCGTTTGGCAATCAGTGGGCGGGCAATCGACGTGCCCAGCAGGTATTCACCTTCATAGATGGTGTTGGCGCGAAACATGGGGTACACAAAGTCACGTACATACTCTTCGCGTAGGTCATCGATATAGATTTCCTTAATTCCCATCGCCTGCGCCTTGGCGCGAGCGGGCTCCACTTCTTCGCCCTGGCCGATATCGGCCGTAAAGGTCACGACTTCGCAGTTATAGGTCTCCTGCAACCAGCGCACGATCACAGAGGTATCGAGACCCCCTGAATACGCCAGCACCACTTTCTTGATATCGCTCATTTGAATCATCCCTTCTCGAAAGGCCGCGTATTCTACGCGCCGCCGCGCTGATCATCAATTGACCAGCATCATCTTCGCCACACACCGCCAATCCTTCTATCGAGAGGGTGAATCCGGTAGCATCTTGCTCCTGACCACTGAGCAAGGCACCCCATGACCACGCTAACCATTACCCGGCCAGACGACTGGCATGTACATCTGCGCGACGGATCCGCGCTGCAGCAAACCTGCGCAGACATGGCCCGCTATATGGGTCGCGCCATCGTCATGCCTAATCTCACCCCACCAGTGAAGAATGTCAGCGATGCCGCCCAATACCGAGATCGCATCCTTGCTGCGATGGATGGGCTAGCGCGCCCATTTGATCCGCTAATGGTGCTGTACCTGACGGATGAAACGTCGGCCACCGACATAGAAGAAGCGGCCGCTAGTGATTTCGTGCACGCGGTTAAGCTGTACCCGGCGGGCGCCACTACGAATTCCGACGCCGGCGTCAACGAGCTGGAAGCCCTGTATCCAACGTTTGCCGCCATGGAGGCCAACGATTTCCCGCTGCTGGTTCACGGCGAAGTGACGGATCATGAGATTGATATCTTCGACCGCGAGAAAGAGTTTATCGAGCGCCACCTGATTCCCATCGTAGAGCGATTCCCCAAGTTGCGCGTAGTACTGGAGCACATCACCACGGCAGATGCCGTTAATTTTGTTCTCGAGGCTCCTGCCAACGTGGCGGCCACGATTACCGCGCACCATCTGCTCTACAACCGCAATCACATGTTAGTGGGTGGCATCAGACCCCACTACTACTGCCTGCCCATCTTGAAGCGCAGCATTCACCAGACAGCACTCATCGAGGCCGCTACCGGCGGCAGCGGCAAGTTTTTCCTGGGTACCGATTCCGCGCCGCACACCACCGATGCCAAGGAATCCTCCTGCGGCTGCGCCGGTTGTTACACCGCCCACGCATCCATCGAGCTCTATGCCGAAGTGTTTGAGGCCGCCGGCGCACTCCAGGAACTGGAGGCCTTTGCCAGCCACTACGGTCCCGACTTTTATCGCTTACCGCGCAATACCGATACCATTACGCTGCAAAAATCGGACTGGGTGGTACCCACAGCGCTGCCGCTGGGCGACACCACACTGACACCACTGCGCGCCGGAGAAACCCTGGACTGGATCGTCACCCAGTGAGCGGTATGGGCCAACGTTTCCGTGGCTTTCTCCCCGTTGTAATTGACGTGGAAACAGGTGGCTTTAACGCCAGCACCGACGGCATCCTCGAGATTGCCGCCACTATCATGCGCATGGATGATGCCGGTGAGCTGCGCATTCAACGCACCCACGCCTACAACGTGCAACCCTTCGAGGGCGCCAACCTGGAACAATCTGCACTCGATTTTACCGGCATAGACCCCTACCACCCCTTCCGTGAGGCCGTCACCGAAGAAGAGGCCTTTGGCGACCTGTTCAAGATCATTCGCAAGGAAATTAAGGAGCAGGGTTGCAATCGCGCCATTCTGGTCGGCCACAACGCCCATTTCGATGCCGGCTTTGTCAACGCGGCCGTTGAGCGCTGCGGCATCAAGCGCAATCCCTTCCATCCGTTTTCCCACTTTGACACCGCCACACTCTCTGGCTTGGCCTACGGCCAAACCGTACTGGCCAAAGCCTGCTCAGAGGCGGGTATTTTGTTTGATAACAGCGAGGCCCATGCCGCGGCCTATGATGCAGAAAAAACCGCCGAGCTGTTTTGTGGGATCGTTAATCGCTGGCAATCACTGGGTGGCTGGATAACCCCGGAAGTTGAGAGCGACGCCGAAACGCCTGAGGAATAGGCGCTCGGCTCAGGCGGTTAGGCCGCCCAGCTCGTTCAGCAACTCGTCGAGCTCTTCCATAAATACGACAATATCGCTCTCTGCGAGCAGGTCATACTTGAGTTCTTCCTCTACCGGCAGTAGCTGCGCCAGCGCACAACCAACCTGCCAGGCGTCTTCATGATCCACTGCGTAGCCGAGGCGCTTCACGTGCGGATGCGCCTCCAGACTACAGAGCACGTCAAGCAAGGATGACCACTCTTCGCGCATGGCCTCCGCCGGATAATATTCCAGCATATCTACCTGTCCGACGACGAGTTGGCTGGCCTGGGACTCGGCACTGTGCAGTACGAAGCGCTCATCGCCCTGAATGGTAATACCCAACAAGCCATTGGGCAGGGAATCCCAGTCGACAATGCGAGCATGGCAGCCGATCTGCGCCAGCGCGGGTAGCTCCGCCCCCGGCCGGGCCACTTCCTGGCCTTCCGATATCATGACCAATCCAAAGCCGCTATCTTGCTTCAGACAGGATCGAACCAGATCAAGGTAGCGCTGCTCAAATATCTGCAGCGAAATGCGACCGCCCGGAAACAACACTGAAGACAGTGGGAACAGCGGCAGCTCGGTCACTGTTGGCCTCCCGGGCCGAGCGGTTTGAAGGTCAGGATCAATTGCGGCAGAAGCAACAGTGAGCCAATCACAGAGGCAAACATGGCCAGGCCGGTGAGTAGACCGAAATAGATGCTGGGAGTGAAGTTAGACAAGGCCAGTATCGAGAAACCAACGATCACGGTGATCGAGGTGTAATACAAGGCCCTGCCAATACTGCCGTGACAGCGATACATGGTTGCCAGATAGTCGCGATCGGTCGGAAACTCCCGTTTAAAGCGGTGCACATAATGAATCGCGTGGTCCACTCCTATCCCCACCACAATCGCAGCGATGGTAATGGTCATGATATCCAGCGGAATACCGGCAAGCCCCATGCCGCCCAGCACGATCCCCGCCGCCAGCAGGTTGGGCGCAATGGCGATAAGCGCCAGGCTGATGGAGCGGAACAGCACCAGGAACATGATCATGATCGCGAAGAAGACCGCGCCCAGGGTCAAGATCTGCGATTTAAACAAACTCTGCAGCACATTGTTATAGAGCACCAGCATATTGGTGAAATGCAGTTTGTCTTCCGCCAGCTCCATATCGTTCACCAGGTGCTCGTGCAACTGCTGCAAAAACTCGTTGCGGCGCAGATCACGGCTGGTTTCCTTGGCACGCAGTGAAATGCGCACCTGCTGCGTGTCCTCATCGAAGTACGGGTCCACCAGCAGGCTGCTCACCGATTCGGGCAGGCTCTTTTGCACCAGTGCCAGTTCGACGTCACCCACATCGTCGCCCAGCAGTTGTTTGACGACGGCGTAGGCGGTCGCGAGCGACAACACTTTGCCGGTTTGTGGCAGGCTATCGAGGTAGTCGTGAATCTCCTCGAGCCGCTCCATACCGCGGCGTGTGAACCAATAGCTCTGTTCAAAACTCTCGCCTTCCACGGCAAAGTCATCCTCGAAGGCGTCGTCGGCAAACTCATCCTCTTCGTCCGCCCAGGGGTCCTCCTCCCACTCATCTTCCTCCGCCGGATCGTCTTCGCTGGCGGCTGCGGGCGAATCAGGGGTGAACACCGTGAGTTCGGTCCACTCTTCATTCAAATCGATCACAATATCCAGCGGTATGGTGCCACCCAACTCCGCGTCCAACAGTTCCATGCCCTGATAGATCTCGGTGCTCTCGTGGAAATAATCGATGAAGCGATTCTCCACCTGCAGCCGACTCACGCCATAGACAGAGCCCGCCAGTAACAAGCCCGCCACGGCGAGAATCATCACACCGTGGCGCTCGGTAAAGCGCGCAAACGCAACCGTTAAACCCACGTGACGCTGATTGATATTGGGCGGCGCGCCCTTGGGCAGCAATACCAGCAAGCAGGGAAATACCAGGAACGTCAGAACTAAAGCCACGGCAATACCCGTGGTCATCATCCAGCCGAAATCGATGACGGGACGCAGCCCGCTTACCACCAGCGACACAAACGCCACCATCGTAGTGAGCGAGGTATACAGGCAGGGCACCACCATATTGCGCACCGTATCCAGCACCAGAGCGCGCTGCTCGGCATCCGGACTATTGAGCTGTAATTCCCGGTACCGCACCACCAGGTGTATGGCGATGGCGAGCGTAACGATGAGTAGCAACGCCACAAAATTGGAAGAGATCACTGTCATGCGCCAGTCCAACGTCGCCAGCAGGCCCAGCATGAAGGTGGCTGAGAGCACGCAGGTGGCAATGGGCAATGCCACCCAGCGCAGCCGCCGGAAGATAATCGCCAACACCACAATCATGAAACCGATGATGCCCGCACCAAACGTCACCAGGTCGCTGCGCACAAAGCTCACCATGTCGGCCGCAATCATGGGTACGCCGCCCACAAACAGATTTGCCCTATCGCGGTAGTCGGCCACCACACCGCGAACATTCTCTACCAATGCCGCCTGGCGCTCACTGGCCATCGCAGAATAGGCCTTAAAGGCCTGCTCGGCCTGATTCAGCTCCTGCTGTTCGGCAGTGCTTAAGCCGGCAGAGGCTCGCAGTGCTCTCAGACGCTCGCGCTCATTGAGCAAGTCGATGTAGCGCTGGTCCCGCTCAAGGTTGATCTGAATCGCGGCAGTGCGGCCATCCGGGCTGACCAGCAGTTGTTCGTAAATGGGGCTGTCACGAAACTCCTTGCGCACCAGTTCCCGGTCGATACCGGGATCCGAGAGGGTGGGCATGCCGTCATCCGAACTGACGTCCCGCAGCGCAATGGGCGGACTCTGCAGCAAAGGCACGTCCAGAATCGTTGTCACCGAGCTTACGCCATCCAGGGCGGCCAGTTCGTCGCGCATCTCACGCACGGTGGCCAGCGATTCATCACCCAGCAAATCACCGAAGGGCTGATAGGTGATGACGAGAAACTCCTCTGAGCTATACCGCGCGGAGTTCTCCCGGAAAAATTCCAGGTCCGTATCCCCTTCCAACACCAGCGAGTCTGCAGAGGCGTCGAGTTTGATGTTACCCAGCTGGCTGGCGAGGCCGGCGACTAAGGCGAGAGTAATGAGAAGCGTGACAATCGGGTTGGACAAAATCCAGCGATCATAAAAAGCAACGAAGGCGTTGTGCATGTAGCGATGGGTTCCTTTGCCGTAGAGCTTACAGACTAATTATTGGTCTGCATTCCGGAGCTGTAGTTCCTTCACCAAGGCCTGGTGAATGCCGCCAAAACCACCATTGCTCATAATCACAACGTGGTCGCCAGCGCGGCTGGCCTCTACCACGGTTTGTACCATATCCTCGGTCGTACTGGCCAACTGTGCCGGCACGGGGCTGGCTGATACTACGCCCTCCAAATCCCAGTCCAGCCCCGCAGGCTGATACCAGAAGACCTGGTCCGCCTCAGCGGTTGCCGCGGGCAGTGCATCGCGATGCTGCCCCATGCGCATCGAGCGCGAGCGTGGCTCAATCAAAACAATAATTCGGCCGCTGCCGACTTCCGCTCGCAAGCCTTGCAAGGTAGTCGCAATGGCGGTGGGATGATGGGCAAAATCATCGTATACGCGAACGCCATTGACCTCCGCCAGCAATTCCATGCGTCGCTTCACGCCCTGGAAACTGGCCAATCCTTCGGCGATAACAGCCAATGGCATACCGACGTGATGCGCCGCCGCTGCCGCGGCAAGTGCGTTCTCGAGGTTGTGGCGACCGCGAGCACTCCATTGCACTGTCTCGCGCTCATCACCGTGCACCAGTACGAAGGCCGAGCCTTCGGCATTCGCCTCTTCCACACGCCAGTCGGAGGCTGCACTGAAACCAAAACTGCTGGTGTCAGACCAGCAACCTCGCTCGAGCACATCGTCGAGCGCAGCGTCACCGTCGCGGTGTATCACCATGCCTTCGCCAGGCACGGTGCGCAGAAGGTGGTGAAACTGCGTCTTGATGGCCTCAAGATCGGCAAAGATATCGGCATGATCGAATTCCAGATTGTTCAGGCACAGTGTTCGCGGCCGGTAATGCACAAACTTGGAACGCTTGTCGAAGAAAGCCGTGTCGTATTCATCGGCTTCAACCACGAAAAAGTCGGTATCGCCGAGTCGCGCCGATAGACCAAAGTTGGCAGGTACACCGCCGATCAAGAATCCGGGTTCGTAGCCTGCCTGCTGCAACAGCCAGGCCAGCAAACTGCTGGTGCTGGTCTTACCGTGAGTGCCAGCCACGGCCATTACCCAGCGATCCTTGAGCAGGTTTTCAGCCAACCACTGCGGGCCAGAGGTATAGGGAATGCGTGAATTGAGCAGGTACTCAACCGCAGGGTTACCGCGCGACAAGGCATTGCCCACGACCACCAGATCGGGCGCGGGCTGCAAATGTTCGGGCAAGTAGCCCTCGCAGAGTGTGATGCCCGCCTCTTCCAACTGGGTGCTCATGGGCGGGTAAACGTTGGCGTCGCTACCACTCACCTCGAATCCCAGCTCCCGAGCCAGCAGCGCTACACCGCCCATGAAGGTACCGCAGATGCCCAGAATATGGACGTGTTTACTCAAAAGGAAATCCCCAGTTCAGTTACCGCGAATGGTATCATGTGGCTTTTCAGAGAACTGCCCCCAAGGAAGACCCATGCCCAAGCAAAACGCCTTTTACGCACAATCAGGCGGCGTTACCGCTGTGATTAACGCCAGTGCCTGTGGCGTCATCGAAACGGCGCGTGCTCACAAGGACAAGATCGGCAAGGTCTATGCCGGTCGCAATGGCATTATCGGTGCCCTGCGCGAAGAGTTAATCGACACCAGCAAAGAATCGGCAACTGCCATCAGCCGGCTGCGCCATACGCCCTCAGGCGCATTCGGCTCCTGTCGCTACAAGCTGAAGAGCATCGAAGAGAACCGCGCCGAGTACGAGCGCCTGATCGACGTTTTCCGGGCGCACAATATTGGCTATTTCTTTTACAACGGCGGTGGTGATTCTGCCGACACCTGCCTCAAGGTGTCGCAACTGAGCGCGACAATGGGCTACCCGGTGCAGGCCATCCACATTCCCAAAACCGTTGACAATGACCTGCCGCTGACTGACAACACCCCCGGCTTTGGCTCGGTCGCCAAGTACATAGCCATCTCCACCCGCGAGGCCGCACTGGACGTTGCCTCGATGTGTGAAACCTCCACCAAGGTCTTCATTCTGGAAGCAATGGGACGCCACGCGGGCTGGATTGCAGCGGCCGGCGGCCTGGCCGCAGAACAGGATGGGGACGCGCCGCACATCATCCTGTTCCCTGAGATTGCCTTCAACAAGGAGAAGTTCCTGAAGAAAGTGCAGCGCACCGTGAAGCAAAAAGGCTACTGCGTCATTGTTGCCTCCGAGGGTGCCCAGTATGCCGATGGCACTTTTCTCGCTGACGCCGGCACCCGCGATGCCTTTGGCCACGCCCAGTTAGGCGGCGTCGCTCCTACCCTGGCCGAGATGGTTAAATCTGAGCTCGGTTACAAATATCACTGGGCAGTGGCGGATTACCTGCAGCGCGCAGCCCGGCACATCGCCTCTGCCACCGACGTTGAGCAAGCCTACGCGGTGGGCAAAGCGGGCGTGGAAATGGCACTGGCCGGCAAGAATGCCGTAATGCCTGCCATCGTGCGCGGCAAGGGCAAACGCTATAGCTGGACCATCGGCGAAGCGCCGCTGGATAAGGTCGCCAATGTCGAGAAGATGATGCCGCGCAGCTACATCACGCGCGACGGCTTCAACATTACCCAGGCGGGCCGTGACTATCTGGCACCGCTGGTGGCGGGAGAAGATTACCCGCCTTACAAGGGTGGCCTGCCACAGTATGTAACGCTGAAGAATCAGCTGGTGCCGAAGAAGCTCAAAAAGCGCTTTAAAGTCTAGCTGGACGATATCCTTTCAGGCCGCGAAAAACCTTTCAATCGCTTGTGGCCTGCAGGTTCACCACGACTGAAAGATTCTCCGCGGCCTCAGGGGATTCGAACTCCTTAGCATTGATCGCTCATTGAGAACGCGCTATGCGCAGGAGTACAAGGCGGAGCTTTCCGCGAGCACTGTTTGAGTCCCGATTTTCCCGCAGGGAAAATGGTCGAGTTGCGCAGCGGCCGCCTTGTACTACTGCGAAGCGTTCAGAGCGCAGCAAGCTAAGGAGTACGAATACCCTCAATCCGCTGGACCAACCCAGATCGGTGACGTCCACGCCCGCTCCTGAATGGTCTTCGGCCACTCATCGCTACAACAAGGCTCCAGCGCATCCGGCACCGATGCCGCATCGCTGCAATCCACCCCCGCATTAAGGCACTGCCAGGTCAGCCAGCGACAACTGGGGTTTTCCACCACGCGGGCGTAGTACCAGGCTTTCTGGCCCGGTTCGTAATCCGGGTCACGCCACTGGGCACACATGGCAGCAGCCCCCTTACCCACCGGAGCGCAGGCATCGAGATTAACGCTGGCATCATTGGCACCACCGGCGACATCGTGCACAGCCTCCATGGATTTGCCTTCGCCATCCACCCAGCCCTTAATGATCTGCAAGCGCTGCAGCGGGGTTCCCTGGGGGTCTTGGGTTGCCGATACCAAAAACTCAGGAGCATTGTTGAGGGCCAACTCACCCCCCATGGGCACGCCGTGCGCATAGCCCTGTTCAACCAGGTCATTAGCCTGGCAGCTATTGTCCGGAAACTGCTGGCCGCCAAAAAACCGTACACCAATTCGCGGACCGCTGGTGCCGTAGGCTTCGCGCCTGCGCATCGCAGAAAACAATGAATCACGAGTATTCTGCTCGGCATACACAACCGCGAGCCCGCCGGGGCTGTTCTCAGGCTTATCGGTTATTTGTTGGTCGTAGGGAAGGCTGTCGACAATCACCTGGTCGCCGTGATGGCCGCCGTGATCAGATTCCTGCACCCCACCGGCGGCTCCGATATGCGTATCCGTGCTGGCAATAAAGCCCGGCATAAAAGGATTAATACCCAGGTCGGCTTCAATACGCAGGCCCTCCCGCAATGCCTCGCGCATATACCGAGTGTCGTTCTTTGGCGAGCCTCCAATAAACGGCGCATATTTTGCGATGAAGGTTTCGTAGCTCAGTTTCTCGAAGTTGCACAGCTCATCTTCAGTAACGCCTGCAGCAAAGAAACATTCCGAATCACCCTTATGCTGCATGATTTCGGCCAGACGTTCGTAGCGCTGACGTTGCTCCGCGACCAGCGCCGTCATCGGTTCGCCGTTACTCATGTTGCGGGAAAACATGTCACCGCGGCTGAGGTTCATATTGTGGGGAATGGTAATCGCGGCGCAGCCCTCCTCTTCACGACACTGCATATCCAGCTGTATCCACAGGCCCTCCACCTGCGCCTCTTCAAGGGCACTGATCGGCGCCTCGGGTACCACGTCTGAGGCAAAGATCACATTGCGGTGCATGTTGGAGCCGCCACTGCCGCCACTCCATTCGTACCCATTGAAGCTGGTGAACTCACAAGGGCTGTTAAAGCGGGCCGCTGAATCTATGGTGTCTTGCCAGACGGCGCGGTAAGCCGCATCGCAATAGCTGCCATCCGGGCCACAGTAATCAACCCCGTCGAGGCCCAGACGGTCGGCCCAGCGCGCCAGTAGCGGAGCAAGAATGCCGGTAGCAGGGCCGAAGTTGCGGCATATCCAACTGTCGAAGCCTGGGTTATCCGCATCGTTACAGATGCGAACAATGCGATAGCTCTCCGCGTGATCGGTGATCGCGGCAAAATCCAAGGGTCGATTGTTCTTGAGGCTTCGCTGCGCGTTGCCCGCCTCATCGTAAGGCTGCAGCGCAATCTTCCCACCACGGGCAAACCGATAGGCGTCATCAGGTGTGGTACGGGTACCCATGCGAGTGGAGGCGTCGAGCGACCAACCCGTGTGAATGTGGGTATCACCAAACCAGGCAAGTCGCTCCGTTACAACGTCCGGGCAGCGCTCAGCCGAAGCCAGTGCGGCTGCCAAAAACAAAGAGTGAAACATTAGAAAAGTGTACCGCCCCCGGGACCGGGGGCGGTAGGTAGAATTACAACAGCGGCGCAATCACCAGGCTGACAATCGCCATCACGTTGATGAGAATGTTCATGGACGGACCAGAGGTATCCTTGAACGGATCGCCAACCGTGTCGCCCACTACGGCCGCTGCATGGGTGTCGCTACCCTTGCCGCCGAGATTGCCCTTCTCAACAAACTTCTTGGCGTTGTCCCAGGCACCACCGGCATTCGCCATCATCAATGCCATCAGCACACAGCCGAGCAGCGCGCCACCGAGCATGCCGCCCAGAGACTCTGCGCCCAAACCGAAGCCCACCAGGACCGGCGCAAGCACGGCGATGGTGCCCGGCAGAATCATACGCTTGAGCGCCGCGGTGGTCGCAATGTCCACACAACGCGCCGTATCCGGCTCGGCGTTGCCTTCCAGCAGACCGGGAATTTCACGGAACTGACGACGGATCTCGTTGATCATGTCGAATGCTGCATCGCCCACTGCGGTCATAGTAATCGAAGCAATCAGGAACGGTATGGTGCCGCCGATAAACATACCCACCAACACGACCGGATCGTTAATGTTGAGTACAAAGGCCGCACCGCGATTGGCTTCAACGGTTTCTACGAAGGCCGCGATAATTGCCAGTGCCGCCAGCGCAGCGGCGCCAATGGCAAAACCCTTACCGATGGCAGCCGTGGTGTTACCCACCTCGTCGAGACCATCAGTAATCGCGCGCGTATCTTCACCCATGCCCGCCATCTCGGCAATACCGCCGGCGTTGTCCGCCACCGGGCCGTACGCATCAATCGCCATGGTAATACCCACGGTCGCCAGCATGCCTACCGCGGCAATACCCACACCGTAAAGACCCGCCAGCTCCGTCGAGATGAAGATGATGGTCGCCAGGAACAGAATCGGTGCCACCACTGATTCCATGCCCACCGCGAGTCCGGTGATCATCACCGTCGCCGGCCCGGTTTCACCAGACTTGGCGATCTTACGAACGGGTGCAGCACCGGTGTAGTACTCGGTAATGAGGCCAATAGCCACGCCACCCACCGCACCGCTCACCACGGCCCACCAGATGTTGCTGTCGAGATCCATGGCGCCAACCAGGAACCAGGCCATGGCGACAAAGATGACCGGGGCCGCCAGCGTACCGGTACGCAGCGCCGCTTCCGGTGCCGCTGCGGAACGCGCGCGCACCAGCAGAATGCCAGCCACAGAAGCGATCAGGCCAATACTGGCCAGTGCCAGCGGCAGCGCCATCATCGAACCTTTCATGTCAGCGGAAATCGCCATCGTCGAAGCAATAGCGATACAAGCGATCATGGAGCCACAGTAGGATTCAAAAATGTCGGAACCCATACCTGCGATATCACCCACGTTGTCGCCCACGTTGTCGGCGATCACGCCCGGGTTACGAGGGTCATCTTCGGGGATACCGGCTTCAACCTTGCCCACCAGATCGGCACCAACGTCGGCGCTCTTGGTGTAAATACCACCACCCACACGGGAGAACAGGGCAACAACGGAACCACCCATGCCGAAGCCATGAATAGCGTGCGCCGTTTGCGGATCGCCACCGAAGTAGTAGTACAAACCGCCCAGGCCAATCAGGCCCAGCGACGCCACGCACAGCCCCATGATCGAACCGCCATAAAAAGCGATGGACAGGGCTTGCGGCGCGCCGTGCTTGTTGGCTGCTACCGCGGTACGCACATTAGCCTTGGTGGCCGCATACATACCCAGGTAGCCCGCGGTCGCGGAAGACAACGCACCCGCCACGAAGGCGATCGCAGTATCCGTACCCAGTGGAGAAATCAAAATACCCACGACCAACACCGAGGCGAATATGCCGAGCATCTTGTATTCGCGGTGCATGAACACCATCGCGCCGAGGTGAATCTGGTCGGAGATTTTCTTGATCGCGTCTTCGCCATGATCGTGACGACTCATCACGTGGTAAATGAAGAACGCAATTGCCAGTCCTGCCACACCGAGTAACGGTGGCAGCATCAGGTTTTCAAACATATGACTCCCTACACTCTATTATTTTATTTAAGGGGGGGTCAGTCTAACCAAGTAGTGCGCGGGCTTACAAGGGTGACGGCACCGCCACATAACGCTGGTACAGTGCCGGTAACTGCGACAATACGGTGTCGCGCAGTGCCAGCTCGCTGGCCGCCAGCGTCCGTGCCAACAGGTCTTCAGAAAGTCCCACGGCGCAGGGTTGCGACAGCGGCGCATAGCTCAGGTGCCAGCGCTCTGGCGCGACACCGCCGCGATCAGTGGCATAGGGACGATAAAAGCCCTCGGCTTCATCCCGTTGAATGCGCTCATCGAGCCAGCGATGAAAAGCACCGAACATCCCATCGTCCGCTACCTCCGCAGGCGTCAGTTGCAGTTGGTAACCCTCCGGGCGGGCATTGCCATCAAACACATCCAGGTCGCTGCCCCAGTGGTGGCGCGAGCCGCCAGGAAGCGCCGAATAGCGCAAGATCGCATGAACTTTCCCCGCATCGTCGAGGGTATCCATGGGCACGGGTTCACCCCGGTCATCGTGCACGCCGCGCTCACCGGTCGCCTTGGCATTCCAAATAGCGAGTTGTCGCTCAAAACTGCGGAAACCGCTCGCCACCTGGATATCGAAGCCGGCTTGCTTCGCCGCCAGCGATAGCCGCGCCAGCGCCTCCCAACATGCTGGCGCCAAACCAATGCCGCGCACATAGCTAATATGGCTATCATCGAGGCCACAGAGTTGCTTGTCGCTTAGGATCATTCGGCAGTCCCCAGGCGGAACGGGATTTCACGCTCCAATATCACACCGGACGGGCTCACCCCCGCCCGCCAGGCCATTGCCTCGACGCCCGCCGCGAGCGCGGCCTCCAGTGCTGCACAATACTTGGGGTCGATATCCCGCGCTGGCTGCACTTCGTTAATTCCTCATGGAACACACAAAAGAAGATGACCGCTCTCTCGCCGGCTTCGGCCACCGCCTGCAATTCGGCCAGGTGTTTGCGCGCGCGTTCGCTCACCGCATCGGGGAACACCCCCACCCCGTTCTCCTGCAGCAAGGTAACGGATTTTATCTCCACCACACAGCGAGACGCTCCATCCTCCAACACCAGATCGGCTCGACTGCCTTCGCCGTACTTCACTTCACGGCGCAACTCAGGGTATCCGGCCAGCGCCTTGATTAAACCGCTTTGCACCGCCTCGGCCACCACCGGGTTGGCGCGCGACGAATGAATGCAGGCCATCCCATCGTCGGTTTGCACCAGCTCCCAGGTGTGTGGGTATTTGCGCGTCTTGGAATCGCTGACCGAGAGCCACACAGGCCAGCCAGGTTCGGCGCAACCGGTCATCGCACCCGTGTTAGGGCAGTGCACGGTAATCACTTCACCGGAAGCCAATTCGACGTCTGCCAGAAAGCGCTTGTAACGCTTAAGCAGGGTGCCCTCTATTAGCCCGCCATCAAACTGCATTAGCGCAGCACCCGATCGAGCCGTGCGACCGCCTCCTCAATACGCTCCAGGCCGGTGGTATAGGAAAAGCGCACAAATCGGTGGGGCTGATTTTGGCCAAAGTCCGCACCGGGGGTTATGGCGATGCCATGATTTTCCAGCAGATCCATGCAGAAGCGCTGGCTGTCATCACTGAAACGACTGATGCCCGCGTAAATATAAAAAGCGCCATCGGGCTGTTGGGGAATCTCGAAGCCAAGCCGTTTAAGCTCGGGCAATAAATAGTCGCGGCGGGCAGCAAAGGTGTCGCGTCGCTCGTCCAGGATCGCACGCGTTGCGGGTTCGAACCCCGCCAGAGCGGCATACTGCGCCATGGTGGACATCGATATAAACAGGTTCTGGGCCAGCTTTTCCAGCTCCGGGACAGCAGCCGAAGGCGCCACCAACCAACCCAGGCGCCAACCGGTCATGCCGAAATATTTAGAAAAGCTATTGATAACAAAAGCGTCATCGTCGACTTCCAGCACCGAGGGCGTGGCCACTCCATAACCGAGGCCATGATAAATCTCATCCACCACGAGATAACCCGCCTTTTCCCTTACCGCCTGTGCGAGGCTCAATAGCTCAGCTATCGACAGCACACCACCGGCTGGGTTGGCAGGGGAAGCCACCATCGCGCCTACAGTGCCCTCCTGCCAGTGTTGTCGCAGCAACTCGCCCGTGAGCTGAAAACCATCCTCGGGCCCCACCGGCACCAGCTGCGCACGGCCTTCCACGAGCCGGAGGAAATGGCGATTGCAGGGGTAGCCCGGGTCGGGCAGTAACATGCGCTCCCCCGGGTCGAGTAGCAGCGCCGCCAACAATAACAGCGCGCCCGAGGCACCGGATGTCACCATAATTCTCCCGGGATCTACATTGAGCCCATACTCCTGTTGGTACCAGCCGGAGAGCGCCTCGCGCAAAGCGGGAATGCCCGCTGCCTCAGAGTAATAGGTATGACCGTCTGCCAGCGCCTGCTGTCCGGCCCGCACAATGGGCTCAGCCGTGGCAAAATCCGGCTCGCCCGCGCCCAGGTGCACAATATCGTGGCCAGAGCGCTCCAGCTCGGTAGCGCGGCTGAGCACTTCGACGACACGGAATGGTTCTATCTCATCCATTCGCGCAGAAAATGAACCCTGTAGCGGCATTTATAGCTCCCGGTTGTCGGCCAGCTATTCTAGGCCAGCGGGGCGCAACTTGATATCAGATCAGAATGCGTGCGAATTCACGAATTTTTATTGGCACAGGCTGTCGATATCTGGTAGTTTCACCGCCCTTGGTAAATCGCCCTCCGGCGAGAACAGCAAAATCGACAGCGATTGGGAAGCCATCATGCCCAGGAAATCGACAAAAGCCGCTTCAACAGAATTCAAAAACTTCGTCCCCTATAAACCCAAGCGGGGCGAGGAATACATGAACGAACGTCAGCGCGACCACTTCAAAAGCATGCTGCTGAACTGGAAAGCCGAGCTGATGGAAGAAGTCGACCGCACCGTGACTCATATGAAGGACGAAGCGGCCAACTTCCCTGACCCCGCCGACCGGGCGACCCAGGAAGAAGAGTTCAGTCTGGAGCTGCGAACTCGCGACCGCGAGCGCAAACTTATTAAGAAGATCGACGGCACCATCGACCGCATCGATGCCGACGACTACGGCTTCTGCGATGCCTGTGGCGTCGACATTGGCATCAAGCGCCTGGAAGCACGTCCCACGGCCACACTATGTATCGACTGCAAGACCCTTGACGAAATCAAGGAAAAGCAGGAACACGGCTGATTCGCCAACCTATGTAGGGCGTTTTGCGCCCTCCCCCACCGGGCCACTGCATCTCGGCTCGTTGATATGTGCCCTCGCCAGCTATCTCGACGCTCGCAGTCATGCGGGCGCCTGGCTTGTGCGTATGGAAGACCTGGACCCCCCTCGCGAGGCACCCGGCGCCGCCGATGCTATCTTGCGCAGCCTTGAAGCCCACGGCCTTGAATGGGATGGCGATGTCTTGTGGCAAGGGCAACGCCACAGCGCGTATGCCGACATCATTGAGCAACTACTGGCTGATGGTCGGGCCTTTTACTGCGACTGCAGTCGAGCGCAGTTGGCGGCGCATGGCAATGTGTATCCTGGTACCTGCCGCGACCGCAAGCTGCCAGCCAATAACACCGCGGTGCGCATTCGGGTAGACGCGGACACGTCGATACAGGTCGAGGATCAATGCCAGGTACCCCTCGTACAGGATCTGGATGCGGAGGTGGGCGATTTCATCATTCGGCGACGTGACGGGCTGTATGCCTATCAACTGGCGGTCGTGATTGACGATGACCATCAGGGTATTACCCAGGTGTTACGCGGCCAGGATTTGTACGACTCGACTCCCCGTCAGATCTATCTGCAACAGCAGTTGGGTTTGCCGACACCCATCTATACCCACATTCCGGTGATCACCAACAATCAGGGCCAGAAACTGAGCAAGCAGACTCATGCACCCGCCCTGGCCGACGATGAGGCCTGCAACAACCTGCGCCTGGCGCTGGCATTTCTCGGTCAGGCCCCGGTTGCGACGGACATCGATGATGTCGCGACACTTCTGGAATGCGCCACGCAGCAATGGCAGTTGTCGGCTGTACCCAGACAGCCTGACATACCCGAGTCGAGCCTCTACTGATACCATGTCCGCGTGACGTATCTAAAGCGAACACCGCAGTTTCTATGATCGATATCGCTTTCCTGCTGGCGGCGTCGCTGTTCGGTGGCGCTATTTTTTTCATTCTGCCGGGCGGACGTATCAGCCGACGTCAATACCAGGAGACACTGCGCGACCTTCCCATCGGCGTATTTCTGCTGCGCGGCAACGGCAAAATTCAGATGTGGAATCGGTCGATGGGAGAGGTCACCGGCATTCGGGCCGATGATGCGGTCGGCATTGAACTCACCGGCATTCCCTCCCCCTGGAATGCGATTCTCGGCGATTTCGTTGCCTCACCACTCGACAACGATCCGCGCGTACATCTGCCTGATCCCCATGGCCCGGGACGCTGGATCGGTTTGCATAAGGCCGCCGTGAATTCACCCTGGCGACGCAGTCGAGATCAGGTGATCGTGGTGGAAGATCTTACCGATTATGAAATGCTCGAGCAGGAGCTCATGCACAGTGAGCGCCTGGCCTCCATCGGACGACTCGCCGCGGGTGTGGCGCACGAAATAGGCAACCCGGTCACCGGCATATCCTCACTGGCGCAAAACCTGGCCTATGAAGAGGACGTGCAGGCCGTACAGGAGGCAGCCGCAGATATCCTGCTGCAGACCGAGCGGGTTAGCCGCATCGTGGAATCCCTGGTGAATTTCTCGCATACGGGAAAGGACGTGGCTAGCTCTGAAGAGCTGAAGGCTCTGAACGTGGCCGACTGCGTCGATGAGGCGATACACCTGTTGCAACTCGACCACACCGCCAAGCCGGTGGACTTCATCAATGAGTGCGACCGCGAACACCTGGTTCGCGCCGACAGCCAGCGGCTGCTGCAGGTGTTTATTAATCTGCTCGGCAATGCACGCGACGCCAGTGACAACAATGGGCAAATCGAGGTCAGCAGCGAGCGCGAAGGCGAGGCGACGACGGTCACCGTGACAGATCATGGCAGTGGCATACCGCTGGAGATACAGGGCCAGGTGTTTGAGCCCTTTTTCACCACCAAAGAACCGGGCCAGGGCACCGGTCTCGGCCTGTCGCTGGTGTACAGCATTCTCGACAACATGGATGGTCGAATTCAATTGCAGAGCCCCCTGGAGAATGGGCCCGGCAGCCGCTTTACCTTAAGTCTGAATAGCGCCAGTTACGACGAAGAATATGGAGACCCCGCCGCGTAACTGGCAAATCGGTGCCGGAAACGCTATTTTGTGGTCTCAGGTAACAGGTAACATCCGTGGGAAACACCGTGAGCGATATCCTGGTAGTAGAAGACGAATCCGTCATTCGCACTGCATTACGGCGACTGCTGGAGCGCAATGACTACAAAGTGAGTGAGGCGGCCTCTGTTGCAGAGGCCGAAGCCGACTACACGCTGGATGATTTCGACCTTATTATCAGCGACCTGCGGCTGCCGGGCGCTCCCGGCACCGACCTCATTAAAAAAGCGGGCGCCGCGCCCGTGTTAATCATGACCAGCTACGCGAGCCTGCGCTCCGCAGTCGATTCCATGCGCATGGGCGCGGTCGATTACATCGCCAAGCCATTTGATCACACCGACATGATCACATCGGTACAGCGCATCATCTCAGAGCGCAGCCGCGCGGAGCCGAGCAAGCCTCGCAAGGAACCCAGCAGCAGCACGCAAGCACCCGCGGTTGAGGGATTCATTGGCAGCTGCCCTGAGATGGTCAGCCAGTTCGACAACATCAACAAGATCGCGCCAACCGACGCCACGGTACTGGTGCTGGGTGAAACCGGCACGGGCAAGGAACTGGTTGCGCGCAGCATTCACCAACGCAGCGCACGACACAGTCAGCCCCTCATTTCTGTGAACTGCGCGGCGATCCCGGAAACCCTGATTGAGTCAGAGTTGTTTGGTTACGAGAAAGGCGCCTTTACCGGCGCCAATACGAACCGCACTGGCCTGATCGAAGCCGCCGACGGTGGCACCTTATTCCTCGATGAGATTGGTGAGCTTCCCGTGGAAGCGCAGGCGCGTCTGCTGCGCTTTATCCAGGAAGGTGAGATTCGACGCATCGGCTCCGTCGACTCGCGCAAGGTGGATGTGCGCCTGATATGCGCTACCCATCGCGACCTGCAGCAACTCACCAATGAAGGCAAGTTTCGCCAGGACTTGTACTACCGCATTAATGTAATGCGCTTGCAGTTGCCACCCTTGCGCGATCGCGGCAAGGATATTCTGGAGCTGGCCGAGTTTATTCTTGAGAAGCGCTGCCGCGAGCTGGGCAAGCCCAACGGTCATTATTCGCCGAAGGCGATCCAGGCCATTACGACCTACACCTGGCCCGGCAATGTTCGCGAACTGGAGAATGCCGTGGAACGCGCGATCATCCTGTCGGAAGACACGGAAATCGACAACGAACTGCTGGGCATCGACCTGGAACTGGTGCAAGTGAGCCAACTGCGCGGACGCCGATCTGAGAGTAGCACGCCGTCTCGGGTGGCCAGTTACGACCCTCCTGAAGATCTCTCGCTGGAAGACTACTTTCAGCGCTTTGTGTTGGAACACCAGGATTCGATGAGCGAGACGGAGCTGGCACAGAAGCTCGGGGTCAGCCGTAAATGTCTGTGGGAACGTCGCCAGCGATTTGGCATACCCCGCAAGAAGGGAAATTCCAGCAAAGCCAGTCCCCGCAAGGGCTCCACGGGTGACGGCAAAGCCGCAAAATCGGTCTGAAAGCGGCGTTACCGCGACCCCAAAGGGTTACAGAATCAGGTGTAGATCGGTAACGTTACCTCAAATATTAGCAGTTACTAAATTGTCTGTTATTTTTTAAGTTATTGTTTTTAAATGATTTTATAAAACTTGGCACGCTCAGTGCACTATGTACAGCGGCTACAAAAATAAAAATAAAAATCTGCCTCAATAACAATAATGACTCTAACTATGGACCTGGATGGGGAAGACACTGTTTTCCCCTTCGTTCATTTTCTTGTTTGGTAACAATGACTTGGCGATTGAGCCGGTCGAAAAAGGTTACGTTACCCCCAGTAACTACTGAATCAGTAGTCACTGCTGATAGGTGGTAACTACCGAATAAGAATAACAACGAGCGAAGAAATAAGAATAAAACTCAGAAAGAGACCTGGATGGGGAAAACATTGTTTTCCCCGTCATCATTCTCACTCATGTGATAAACTGCGCAACTCGCCGCAGGAGCCAAATTAGCGACCCATGACATCCGCAAACCCGGCCGCCACCCAAATTCCCCGGGACGGTCACCCTGTATCCAGAACAAACATTAGCGACAATGCCCTCAAGGTCATGGCCCGGTTACGAGACCAGGGCTTTCAGGCATTCCTGGTCGGCGGCGCTGTGCGCGACCTGTTAATGGGCGGGCACCCGAAAGATTTCGATGTGGCCACCGACGCCACTCCCGAAGAAGTCCACAGCCTATTTCGCAACTCCCGCATTATCGGGCGTCGCTTCCGAATCGTGCACGTGCGCTTCGGCAGAGAGATTATTGAGGTCACCACCTACCGCGGCCATCACGACGCTGGGGACGACGAGCAGCCATCGGGCCGCCAGTCCAAGCAGTCCGACTCAGGCATGCTGCTGCGAGACAACGTCTTCGGCAGCCTGGAAGAAGATGCCGTACGCCGCGATTTCACCGTCAACGCGCTGTACTACTGCAGCTCCGATTTCTGCGTCTACGACTATGTTGATGGGCTGTCCGACCTGGAAGCTAAGCAGATTCGTATCATCGGCGACGCCGAACAGCGCTACCGCGAAGACCCCGTAAGAATGCTGCGCGCCGTGCGGTTCGCAGCGAAACTCGACTTTACTATTGAGGAGCATACGGCAGAGCCGATTGCTGAGCTGGCTCACATGCTGGAAGCCGTGCCGGCAGCGCGTTTGTTCGACGAGATGCTGAAGCTGTTTATGGCGGGCCAGGCACTGCGCACCTTCCGCTTACTGGTCGAGTACGAACTGCTGGAGCACCTGTTCCCCGCTACCTACAGCGAGCTGAACGACGTCCACACAACGGTACCGCTAATCGAAGCCGCGATGCGCTCTACCGACAAACGCATCGCCGAGGGCAAGCCGGTTACCCCTGCATTTGTGCTGGCGGCGCTACTCTGGGCACCGGCACTGCGACTGCGTTATCAGCTCGAGGACAATGGCCTGGCGCCCATGGAAGCCATGCGCGAGGCAGGCCACTCGATTATGCAAGAGCAGCTGCATCACATCGCCATTCCCAAACGTTTTACCATTCCCATGCGAGAGATCTGGGAATTTCAGTTGCGCCTCACCAATCGCCGCAAAAAGCCGGTATCACTGCTCAGTCAACGCCGTTTTCGGGCCGCCTACGATTTTCTGTTATTGCGCGAAGAAGCCGGCGAAGACCTGGATGGGCTGGGCAAGTTCTGGACTGAGTTGCAGGAGAAGCACCCCGACGTCGTGCCAGAACCTGCGCCCGAGCGAGAGGACAGGCCTGAACGTAAACCCCGCCGCAGACGCCGCCGCCGGCGCCCCCCTGCCAAGCAGCAGCAATGACGCGCGCGTTTGTCGCCCTGGGTGCAAACCTTGGGCAACCCGCCGAGCAACTGCGCTCGGCGTTGCGCGAAATACATGCCATCGCGGGCTGCCAGGTAACAGCAACCTCACCCTGTTATCGCAGCGTCGCCGTTGGGCCCGGGGAACAGCCCGATTACGTCAATGCTGTGACGCAGTTGGAAACAACACTGGACGCAGAGGCGCTATTGGCAGAGCTGCAACGTATCGAGACAGAACACGGACGCACGCGCGAGGTACACTGGGGTGCCAGGACCCTGGACCTGGATATTCTGTTGTTCGGCGACACACGGTCCAGCCGGGCGCAGCTAACCCTCCCGCACCCGCGCATGCGGGAACGTAATTTCGTACTGTATCCACTCTACGATCTTCAAGCCGATCTGGTACTTCCCTGCGGCACCCCTCTTGAGTCATTATTAGCGAGCTGCCCGGACACGGGACTGCAACGCTTAGGAGAAGTGAGTGACCCAGGAGTGTAAGTTAGCCGGCGTCGACCTCAAGGGACGCACGCCCCCTGCATTTATTGCCGTGGAAGGACCCATAGGCGTCGGCAAAACGACTCTCGCCAAACGACTTGCAGAAAGCTTCAACTATCAAGCGCTGCTGGAGCGCGCCGAGGAAAACCCTTTCCTCGAACGCTTTTACCAGAATCGCAAACAGGCGGCCTTAGCCACGCAGCTGTTCTTCCTGTTCCAGCGTGCGCAGCAGATTCAGGACATGCGCCAGACTGACATCTTCGAGCCGGTGCGAGTTGCCGACTTTCTCATCGAAAAAGACCCCTTGTTCGCGCGCATCAATCTCGACAGCGACGAGTACCAACTGTACGAAAAAGTCTTTCAGCAGCTGACCATTGATGCGCCCACGCCGGACCTCGTAATCTATCTGCAGGCATCTACCGATGTTCTGATAGAGCGCATTGAAAACCGCGGCATTGACTTTGAGCGACGCATTGCGCGCGACTATCTGGAGTCGTTGAACGAAGTGTACAGCGAATTTTTTCTGTATTACGATGGCGCCCCTCTGTTGATCGTAAATGCCAGCGAGATTGATCTGGTGAGCAACGAGACAGACTACAAGCACTTGGTGGACTACTTGCTGGACATCAAGAACGGGCGGCATTATTTCAACCCCACCTTTTTTGGATAGGCGGCATCATGAGCACAGCAGCGCCTGACAGAGCGGTCACTGTTAATACCTTGCAGAAGCTCAAGGAAGCGGGCGAGAAGTTCTGTTGTATTACCGCCTACGATGCCACCTTCGCTCGCCTGATCTCGGAAGCCGGTGCAGAGACCATGCTCGTCGGCGACTCGCTGGGCATGGTGTTGCAGGGCAATGACAGCACTATTCCGGTGACCGTAGACGACATGGCCTATCACACAACCTGCGTCGCGCGCGGTAATCGCGGTGCATTGGTGATCGCCGATATGCCCTTTATGTCCTACTCAACACCCGAGCAAGCATTGGAATCGGGTATGACGCTGATGCAAGCAGGCGCCCAGATGGTAAAGATGGAGGGGGGTACCTGGCTCAGTGACAGCATTCATATGCTGGTTGAGCGTGGGGTCCCGGTTTGCGCCCACCTTGGGCTTACGCCGCAGTCGGTTAACGTATTCGGTGGCTTTCGCGTCCAGGGGCGCACCCCCAAAGGCGCCAAGAGTATCCTCGCCGATGCGGTCGAGATTCAGGACGCCGGTGCCAGCCTGTTGGTGCTGGAATGCATTCCTACTGAGTTAGCCACCGACATTAGCGAGAAGCTGAGCATTCCGGTGATCGGTATCGGCGCCGGGCCCGGTACGGACGCCCAGGTACTGGTAATGCACGACATGCTGGGGTTGAGCGATCACACGCCACGCTTCGTAAAAAACTTCTTGGACGGCCAACCGAACATCCAGGCCGCCCTGCGCGCCTTCGTTGAAGCGGTCAAATCGGGCGATTACCCCGCACCTGAGCACAGTTACGAGTAACAAAATCCCCTTTTTTCGCTCCACTCCAGTGCCAACTGGTGCTTCGAGGGATGTCTCACCTGAGTTAACAAAAGCGGCCAGCCCGCAGCAGCTCTAGTCAACGTAGTTAGTTGGCGCTTACTTTTGACCATTCGGTAACATAGTTGCTGCAAATGGCATAAAAATGCTTCGTTTGGTAACAAAAAAGCATGAATTTTTCGTGAAAATCCGTTGCCCCTACCCACTGAATGGGCCATACTGCGCGCCCCTGACATTGGTAAAAGTACCAAAACAGGCCACATTGACGCGGTAGCTTAAGCACCTGAATACCAGCCAAAGAGGGTTGATATGCGGACTTACACGACCAACGCCCAACTGCAGCGCGCGATTCGCGACGCTCGTCTTAAAGGTCACACGATCGCTTTCGTGCCGACCATGGGCAATCTCCACGAAGGACACTTGGATCTGGTACGCAAAGCCAGGGAATTGTGCGACGAGGTCGTCGTCAGCATATTCGTCAACCCCATGCAGTTTGGTCCGAATGAGGATCTGGATTCCTATCCTCGCACCCTGATCGCCGATAAGGAAAAGCTGTTCGCCGAAGGCGTGCAGATGTTATATGCACCCGAGGTGTCGGAGGTCTACCCCGAAGGCATGGATGTGCAATCGCAAGTGCAGGTCCCCGAACTCTCTGAGACGCTGTGCGGCGCAGATCGTCCGGGCCACTTCACCGGCGTCTCCACCGTGGTCACGAAACTCTTTAACATCGTGCAACCCGACGTCGCGGTATTCGGCGAGAAAGATTTTCAACAGCTCTCAATCATTCGCAAGATGGTTCGTGATTTGTGCATGCCTATCGAGATCGTGGGCGTTCCTACTGCCCGTGCAGAGGATGGGCTCGCATTAAGCTCGCGCAATGGCTACCTGACCAAGGAAGAGCGCAGTGTCGCACCCCTGCTCAATAAAACCCTGCAGGCATGCCGTGAAGCCATCGCCTGTGGCTTTGATAACTTCCTCGAGCTGGAAGCACACGCCAAGCTCAAGCTTATCCAGGCGGGCTTTGAGCCCGACTACTTCGAGATTCGCGACGCCCGCACCCTGCTCGAAGTCACCGAAAGTACCGAAGAAGTCGCCATCCTCGCAGCAGCCAAGCTGGGTCAGCCGCGTCTCATCGATAATGTGCGTCTAAGCCTCAATCCGGTCAGCGACTGGGGCATGCTCGCCTCTCGCTAAGCCCGCATTTACCTGCGCCGCAGATGCGGTATTATTCTGCTCCTGTCTTAAGCTGAGCAGATAGCGCCATGTCTGAGTTCGCAACACATCCGGTCCCGGAATCCCTCAAGTCCACCACACATATCGACGAGGAACGCTACCACGCGATGTACCGGCGCTCCGTGGAAGACCCTGATGGTTTCTGGGGCGATATGGCCAGCGAGTTCCTGCACTGGGATGCACCTTGGAGCGAGGTGCAATGTTTTGATTTTCACAAAGGCGAAGCGAGCTGGTTCAGCGGCGGCAAGCTGAATGTCAGCGTGAACTGCATCGACCGCCATCTGGACAGCCGCGGCGAGCAGACAGCGTTTATATGGGAAGGCGACAACCCCCAAGACGACAAGCACATCAGCTATAACGAACTCCACATCCGAGTCTGCCAACTCGCCAACGGGCTTCGAGAGCGCGGCGTTAAGAAAGGCGACAGGGTGTGTATCTATATGCCCATGATTCCTGAGGCGGCCTACGCCATGCTCGCTTGCACCCGCATAGGCGCGGTGCACTCAGTGGTGTTTGGTGGTTTTTCACCGGAGGCACTGAAGGACCGTATCCTGGACTCCGACTGCCAGACTTTGATCACTGCTGATGAGGGTGTACGCGGCAGCAAATCCATCCCGTTAAAAGCCAACGCCGATCAGGCGCTGGCACAATGCCCCAATGTGCATACCTGCCTGGTCGTGCGCCGCACCGGCGGTGATATCGAATGGAGCGAGGGCCGCGATGTTTGGTACCACGAACTCTGCGATGCTCAGTCCGAAAGCTGTGAGCCCGAGTCGATGGACGCCGAGGATCCGCTGTTCATTCTTTACACCTCTGGCTCCACCGGCAAACCCAAGGGCGTGCTTCATACCACGGGTGGCTATCTGCTACAGGCCGCGATGACCTTCAAATACACCTTCGATTACCAGGAGGGTGACATTTACTGGTGCACGGCCGACGTTGGCTGGGTCACCGGCCATACCTATATTGTCTATGGCCCGCTGGCGAACGGTGCAATAAGCCTCATGTTTGAGGGTGTGCCCACCTACCCCGATGCATCCCGTTGCTGGCAGGTGTGCGACAAGCATCAGGTGAATACCTTTTACACCGCGCCAACGGCGATACGCGCTTTGCAAGCCGTGGGGAATGAGCCGGTGACTTCTACATCTCGAGCCAGTCTGCGGCTGCTGGGCACGGTGGGTGAGCCGATCAATCCGGAAGCCTGGGAGTGGTACTACCAGGTCGTCGGAGACTCACGCTGCCCAATTGTCGACACCTGGTGGCAGACCGAAACCGGTGCGCACATGATCACACCGCTACCCGGAGCGACCGCACTTAAGCCCGGCTCGGCGACGCGACCCTTCTTTGGCGTACAACCCGTGCTGCTGGACGAGCAAGGCAATGAACTAGAGGGTGCGGCGAGTGGCTATTTGGCGATCAAGGCGTCCTGGCCCAGCCAGATACGCAGTGTCTATGGTGATCATCAACGCATGATCGACACGTATTTTTCTAACTATCCGGGCTACTACTTTACCGGTGATGGCGCCAGCCGCGACGAAGATGGCTACTACTGGATTACCGGCAGGGTCGACGACGTGCTTAACGTCTCGGGGCACCGCATGGGTACCGCCGAAGTAGAAAGCGCGCTGGTGCTGCATGCGGATATCGCAGAGGCTGCGGTGGTGGGTTTTCCTCACGATATCAAAGGCCAGGGCATTTATTGTTATGTGACACCCATGGCGGGCATCGAGCCGACAGATGAGCTGCGCCAAGAACTGATTGGCCTATGCAATAGCGAGATCGGCCCCATCGCCAAACCCGACGTTATTCAATGGGCCCCCGGCCTTCCGAAAACCCGTTCAGGAAAGATTATGCGCCGCATTCTGCGCAAAATCGCGGAGAACGAGTTGGACAGCCTGGGGGATACTTCCACCCTGGCAGATCCGGCTGTCGTGCAGGATTTGATCGATAACCGGGCCAACCGCTAGGTCAGGCTAATCCCAGGGCGCGAGAGCCTTTATCGAGATCGGCAATGAAGGGATCCTGATCCGGATCACGCTGCCAGCTGTATTCTGCAAACGCCGCGGCGTTCTCGGCAGCCTCTTCCCCACACCCTGGCGATCAGTGCCAGGGTCATATCCATACCTGCGCTGACCCCGGATGAGGTGACATATCGATCATCTTCTACCCAGCGCGCCTCTTCCACCCATTCGACGGCGTCACTTTGCGCCTTCGCCAACGCGAAAAACTGTTTGTTGCTGGTCGCTTTACGTCCATCGAGCAGCCCGGCTTTCGCTAACAGCGCAGACCCAGTGCAGACAGAGGTAACCCAGGTCGCCTCGCTCGCCGCCTTGCGCAGGTAATCCAGCATCGCCGCGTTCTCAAGCTCAGCAAAGGTCCCGAAACCACCGGGCAGGAGAACGATATCCAGCGTCGGTGCGTCCTCGAAACTGTAGTCGGCAACTATTTTCGGCGCGAGAGGACCATCGGCGCCTAGCGCGGCGCCGACCGGACCTGACTGCTCGGCGATCGTCACAATCTCAACCTCAGCGCTACCGAGCACGCTGTACATTTCTAGCGGACCAAAGGTATCGAGCATTTCAAACCCGGGATAGAGAATCGCGCCGACTTTGGCAGGTTTGTTCATTGCAGCCTCGCTAACGCTGCCTCAACCAGGGGCAGTCGATCATTTCCAAAATACATGTCGTCGCCGTTCAGATAAATAGTGGGCGAACCGTAGGCGCCACGTTCAATCACTTCCTCGGTATTGTTTCGCAATCGATCTTTCACATCCTGCTCGCCAATACGCCGTAGCAGGCCACTGCCATCCAAACCAACAGATTCGGCAATAGCGACCAGCGTATCGTCATCCGACACGTCTTCGCAGCGCCCCCAATAGGCCTCGAAGACGGCTTTCGAATAAGGCACCAATAGGCCCTGCTCCTCAGCATAAAAACAGCCGCGCATGCACTTCACAGCGCTGGCCGGGTGAAAGCTTGGCCAGTTGATATCGATGGCTCTCAGCTCGGCCCAGTCCTTCAGATCTTTCATCATATAGCTCACGCGCCGTTCATTATTGAACGCGGCTTCGCGGGCCGCATAGAGATCCTGGTTCACCGCATTGAAGACGCCACCCACGAGAATCGGGCGCCACTCAATCTCAACCCCGTAGCGCTCCGCGATGGGCTGAATGCCCGTGAATGCCAGATAGGTCCAGGGGGAGGTGAGATCGAAGAAGAATTCCAGGCGCGTCATGAGCAGGGCATTCCCGGCATACGCATGCCCGCCGCACAGCCGCCATCGGCCATAAACTCGCCACCGGTACTGTAGCTGGCCTCATCCGTGGCGAGAAACAGTGTGACGTAAGCCACCTCCTGGGGGCGGCCTACCCGCGGAATCGGGAAATCGGCATAGACGCCCTTACTCATTTCTTCCTCACTGAGACCGGAATCAGCACCACCCATGGTGGTAAAGATGCCCCCGGGATGCACACTGTTAACTCGAATGCCGTACTGGCCGAGCTCGATCGCTGCATTCTTGGTGAGCCCGCGTACCGCCCACTTCGTGGCGGAATAGGCCGCCAGACCCGCTTTGGATTGCACCCCGTCAATGGAGGAAATATTGATGATAGAACCGCCACCGGCCGCTTTCATTGGCTCAATAGCGGTGCGAATACCCATGAAGGTACCCAGCTGATTGATGCCGACCACGCGCATGAAGTCCTCGTTGCTGGTATCGGTAATCGCAGCCATATGCACGATCGCGGCGTTGTTGACCAGCACGTTCAGTGGACCAAACTCCTGGGCGGCGGCGACAGCCGCATCCCAATCTTCCTGTTGGCTCACATCCATGCGCAAAAAACGGGCGTTCTCGCCTAGCTCCTCCGCCAAGGCCTCGCCAGGCTCTTCCAGCACATCACCGATGAGTACTTTGGCACCATGCTCAACAAACAAGCGTACGGTTTCCTCACCCATTCCACGCGCACCACCAGTCACGATGGCGACCTTGCCTTCCATTCGTTGCATAAGGCCCTCCAGGGCTTGATTAAGGGGCTACATAGCCTACAGCACAGCGCCGGGCGATGGCATTACGGGAGTTGCAAATGCTGAACCCCCGTGAATTTTAGCCGCGCTCAGGGGCCGCTCTTGGCTTTTTGCAGATTGTAGCCACGCCAGGCCTGCTGAATGACATAAGCCCGAATAGCCTCGCTTTCTTCGGCTGTGATGTGAGAGCCGAACGCGGCCATGCCGTTGTCGGCCAGCAGACCATCCATCACCACCGAGTTCCAGCCCTTGGCATCGTGCAGCCAGCCGGATCCACGCAAATCGGGGATGATCAATCCAGACACCGCATTGAGACCGTGGCAGCCCATACAGATATCCTGATACAAGCCATAGCCGCTGCGGATAGTGGCCTCATCGCCCACCTGCTCAGGCGGATTGAAAACAACGGTTGGCCGCCAATCCACCGACGGGAGCTGACCGTTGGCGCCCAATTTGAATGTTAAAACCCGGCTGACGTTGGGCAGGCTCTCCGCCTGGACGAACTCACCGAATACCAATGCAAACGCACCACCCCAACCCACATTAACCGAGACGTACTGATCACCATCGATTTCATAGGTCATGGCAGGCGCTACCACGCCCGTCTGGGTAGCAAAGGACCACAGGGGCTCACCGCTATCCGCTCGGAATGCAACGAACTTGCCATCCGCGGTGCCCTGAAAAACGAGGTTGCCGGCGGTACTGAGAATGCCACCGTTCCAGGCGCCGTTATGTTCAACGCGCCAGGCTTCGCTCTGGGTGGCAGGGTTCCACGCCAGCAACCGTCCTTTGATCAGCGGCCGCATCGCGTCGCGCTCCGCCTGGTCGTCTGGCAGGCTACCAATAATGCCGTCGGCGCCGGTATTAGCGATGCCGGGTCGATACACAAACTCTTCAGGTTGTCCGTAGCTAGCGGGAAAGTCGAGCACCGGAATATAGACCAGGCCAGTGTCTGGGCTATAGGACATGGGATGCCAGTTGTGCCCACCGAGATAGGAGGGGAATACCGTGTAAGGGCTATCCAGATAGCGCGAGCCCTCCACCTCAACCGGCCGACCTGTTTCCATATTCACATGGGTCGCCCAATTAATGTCGATGTAGTTGTTGGCGCTGAGTAGTTGGCCCGTCTCGCGGTCGATAACGTAGAAGAAACCGTTCTTGGGTGCCTGCATTAACACCTTGCGAACCTGCCCGTCGATCTCGATATCCGCCAGAATAATGTGCTGAGTCGCGGTGTAATCCCAGGTTTCACCCGGCGTGGTCTGGTAGTGCCACACGTATTCACCGGTATCGGGACGCACAGCAACAATCGAGGACAGGAACAGATTGTCACCACCACCCGGAGAACGGATCTCCTGATTCCAGGGCGTACCATTGCCGACGCCGAAGTAGAGCAAGTCTAATTCCGGGTCGTACGCCATCGAATCCCAAACGGTGCCGCCACCGCCGCCCAATTCCCACCAACTGCCATTCCAGGTATCGGCCGCCATCTTCATGGCATCGTTCTCAAAACCCAGTTCAGGATTGCCGGGCACGGTGTAAAAGCGCCAGATCATCTCACCGCTATTAACATCGTAAGCGCTGATAAAGCCACGCACGCCGTACTCGGCGCCGCCATTACCGATTAATACCTTGCCATCGATAATCCGAGGGGCGCCGGTAATGGTGTAAGGCAAAGCGGCATCCACCGTCGCCACCGACCAGTTCACCTTGCCGGTGCTGGCGTCCAGTGCTTCCAGGCGGCCGTCAAACACGCCAATAAACACCTGCCCTTCCCAAACGGCAACACCGCGATTCACAGCATCGCAGCAGCCGTGCTTTATCTTGGCCTTGTCCACTTTCGGGTCATAGGTCCAAAGGTGCTTACCTGTGCGCGCATCGAGGGCATGCACAATGCTCCAGGAACCCGTGGTGTACATAACGCCATCGACGACGATCGAGGTCGCCTCGATGCCGCGCTCGGTATTGAAGTCGAAGCTCCAGGCCAGACCCAGCTCTCCCACCGTCTCCTCATTGACGGCATCGAGTGAGCTATAGCGTTGCTCATCGTAGGTGCGCCCGTGCGACATCCAACTGCCAGGTTCTGAGTTCGCTGCGCGCAAGCGCTCGCCGTTCACTGAAGCTACGGCCGGTTCCGGCATTGCCGCCGGAGCTGCGGGGGCATCTTCAGTTTTTTGCTGACAGGCGGCGAGCAGCGACACCGCCAGAATGGTAAACAGGGAATTACGGTAAGAAGGTGTTTTTATCATTGTTAGTATTCCTTTGCTGAAACCTAATTATAGGCAGCATCCCTGCGCCTAGCGAGAAGCCAGACGCTTTTGCAGGGCATAAAAAAAGGGGCCGATTGGCCCCTTTTCTTCGTTGCGCGCTCGATTACTCGGCGGCGCGAACGTCTTCGTCAGCAGCTTCTGCAGCGGGCGCTTCCTCAGCTGCAGGTGCTGCTTCTGCCGCAGGGGCTTCTTCAGCTACCGGAGCCTCAGCAGGCGCTTCAGCAGCGGCATCAGCAGCGGCTTCCTTCATCGACAGCTTGATGCGACCACGCTGGTCAACATCCAGTACCTTAACCGTCACTTCCTGACCATCGCTCAGATAGTCGGTGACATTCTCAACACGCTCTTCAGCGATTTGTGAGATGTGCACCAGGCCATCTTTGCCAGGCAGGATCGTAACAAAGGCACCGAAATCAACGATGCGTGCCACGATGCCGGTGTAGGTCTCACCGACTTCAGCTTCAGCAGTGATCTCCTCGACCTTGGCAACAGCGGCATCGCGCGCTGCCTGGTCCTGACCGAAGATACGCACGGTGCCATCGTCATCGATATCGACGGTTGCGCCCGTTTCCTCGGTGATGGAGCGAATGGTTGCGCCACCTTTACCGATGATGTCGCGGATTTTGTCGGTATCAACTTTCAGGCTGATCATGCTGGGCGCGTTTTCGTTAACCACGGTACGCGGCTCGGCAATCACCTGGTTCATCTGGCCCAGGATGTGCAGACGAGCCTGCAGGGCCTGTTCCAGGGCGATCTCCATGATCTGTTCGTTGATGCCTTCAATCTTGATGTCCATCTGCAGCGCAGTAACACCTTCGGCAGTACCGGCCACTTTGAAGTCCATGTCGCCCAGATGATCTTCATCACCCAGGATATCGGTCAGAACGGCAAACTGATTGCCTTCCATCACGAGGCCCATGGCGATACCGGCAACCGGTGCCGACAGCGGAACGCCAGCAGCCATCATCGACAGGCTGCCTACACAGACAGAGGCCATAGAGCTGGAACCATTGGACTCAGTAATTTCAGACACAACACGGGTGGTGTAAGGCCACTGCTCTTCGTTCGGCAGTACCGCCGCCAGACCGCGACGGGCCAGGCGACCGTGACCAATCTCACGACGATTCGTGAAGCCAACACGACCGGCTTCTCCTACCGAATAAGGAGGGAAGTTGTAGTGCAGCATGAACGGGTCGCGACGCTCGCCGTGCAGCGCATCAATGATCTGTGCATCGCGGGTCGAACCCAGCGTAACTGCGCCAATCGCCTGCGTCTCACCGCGGGTAAACAGCGCGCTACCGTGTGCTTTTGAGAGCACATCCACTTCACACGCGATGGCGCGAACGGTGCGGGTGTCGCGGCCGTCGATGCGCGGCTCGCCGTTGAGAATGCGCTTGCGTACCAGTTCCTTCTCAACTTTCTTGAACAGGTCCTTAACGTCATCTTCGGACGGGGAATCCTCGGCGTCGCTGCAGAGTGCTTCTACAGTCGCCTTCTTGGCTTCATCAACCTTGGCGTAACGCTCGGCCTTCTCGGTAATGCGATAAGCATCGCCCAGCGGTCCCTTCGCTACCTCTTCAACTTTCGCCAGCAGTTCGGCGTCAACAGGCGCGGGCTCCCACTCCCAGGTCGGCTTACCACACTCGTCGGCAAGTTCCTGAACAGCCCTGATAACCGTCTGCATTTCATGGTGGGCATACAACACAGCGCCCAGCATCTGGTCTTCACTCAGCTCCTGTGCCTCGGACTCAACCATCAGTACCGCGTCCTGGGTACCGGCCACAACCATGTCCAGCTTGCTGGTTTCCAGTTGCTCGTAAGTCGGGTTCAGAATGTAACCATCGGCCTCGGTGAAACCGACACGGGCGCCGCCGATAGGACCGGCGAAGGGTACGCCAGAGATGGCCAACGCGGCAGACGTGCCGATCATCGCAGGAATATCGGGGTCGATGTGCTTGTCGGCAGACATCACCGTACAGATGACCTGCACCTCATTCATGAAGCCGTTCGGGAACAGCGGACGAATAGGACGATCGATCAGGCGAGAGGTCAGTGTTTCCTTCTCAGAAGGACGCGCCTCGCGCTTGAAGAAACCGCCGGGGATCTTACCCACAGAGTAGGTCTTCTCAATGTAGTGAACGCCCAGTGGGAAAAAGGGCTGGCCCGGTTTCGCGGACTTCTCGGCGACGACCGTACACAACACAGAGGTGTTCTCCACGGTTACCAGCACGGAACCAGTCGCCTGGCGGGCGATGCGGCCCGTCTCCAGGGTTACGGTCTGGTCACCGTAGCTAAAGGTTTTTGTTACAGGATTCATTTATTTCTCCAATTCCAATACAGAAACCGCAGGCCCTTGCCTGCGGTATCTTCAAGTGTGTTAGCGACGCAGACCCAGACGCTTAATCAAATTGCTGTAGCGTTCACCGTCTTTGCGCTTGAGATAATCCAACAACTTGCGACGCTGGTTAACCATGCGGATCAGGCCGCGACGCGAGTGGTGGTCGTGTTTGTGAGAGGCAAAATGTCCCTGCAGTTGCTCAATGTTTGCTGTCAGCAATGCGACCTGAACTTCGGGGGAACCGGTGTCACCCTCAGCCAGTTGGTACTCTTTTACGATCTCGGATTTTTCGTTTGCACTCAGTGCCATTTCTCATTTCCTCTTAATGTGCCTGGGGGTATGCACCCCGTTTCAAATAGAGCCTGCCCGTGCATATTTACAGACAGGTTCTCGTCAGCCCTGCTGGCTGACTATCAGTCGACGCGGCGCCACGCGCCCATCGTCCAATATCTCTCCAATGCCAAGGAACTCTCCGGACTCCAGCCCCACTCTCACCATGCCTTCGCAGGGAGAATTGGGTACCAGCACCGGCTGTCCCTGGCGAATATAAAATCCGCCCGCCTCGCTGACCCTGACCAAGGGCAAGTCCCCCAGGGCAGAGTCGAGTGGTCGCAGCAAGGCGTCCATCTCGGCAAAGGCTTCGCGCTGCTTGAGCGCTTCCAGTGTCGCCAGCGACACCATGTCCTTGTCTTCAAAGGGCCCGGCCTTGGTGCGATGCAGCACACTCACGTGCGCTCCGCACTCCAGGGCTTTGCCCAGATCCTCTGCAATCGAGCGAACATACGTCCCCTTGCTGCAGAGAATGCGAACATCCACTTCAGGGTGCTCGCCGCCGCGAAAGGCCAGCAGTTCCAGCTCATAGACTGTAACCCGCCGCGCCTTGCGCTCTACCTCTTTTCCCGCACGGGCCAGCTTATACAGCGGCTTGCCCTCGTGCTTAATAGCAGAGTACATAGAGGGGACCTGTTCGATCTCACCTCTAAAGCTCTCCAGTGCAGCTTCAACATCCTTTTCACTAATGTGAGAAGCATCGATGCTGCCCAATACCTCGCCCTCGACATCACCCGAGGCCGTTTCAACACCCAGCACAAAGGTGCTGGTGTAGCCCTTGTCGGCGTCCAACAAGAACTGTGAAAACTTGGTTGCCTCCCCAAAGCACAGCGGCAACACTCCCGAAGCCAGTGGATCGAGACTGCCTGTATGTCCCGCTTTCGCAGCGAAATACAGGTGTTTGGCCGTCTGCAATGCCTTGTTTGACGTCAGCCCCAGGGGCTTATTCAATACGAGGATTCCGTCAACCGGCCGACCCTTACGGCGACGCCCCACTAGCTGGCGTCTCCACTGTCTTCATGCTCATCGGTGGCTACCGCCTTATCGATAAGCTCTTCCATATAGCGACCGCGGCCGACACTACTGTCGAAGCGAAACTTCAGCTGCGGCACTGTACGCAGGCTGCTGTCTTTAGACAACTGGCTGCGCAAAAAACCTGAGGCTTTGTTCAATGCCTCGGTTACCTCTTCGGCCTGCTCTTCCGAGTCGCGACCGATAGCGGTGTAGTAAACCCGAGCGTGGCCGAGGTCCTTGCTCACTTCGACCTCGGTGATGCTCACCAGTTCTACTCGCGGGTCGCGCATCTCCTGCTGGATCAGCACCGCCAACTCCCTTCGCAGGAAGTCAGCCACCCGGTCTGTGCGATTAAATTCCCTCGCCATGACCTGCGTCCTTTACAGGGAGCGCGCGACTTCCTTCACTTCATACACCTCGATCTGATCGCCCACTTTCACATCGGTGTAATTCTTAACGCCAATACCGCACTCCATGCCATTCCGCACTTCGTTAGCGTCATCCTTGAAGCGACGCAGCGACTCCAGTTCACCCTCGTAGATCACCACGTTATCGCGCAGCACACGAATGGGCTTGGACCGGTACACCGTACCTTCCGTCACCATGCAGCCAGCGATCTGACCAAACTTGGGCGACTTGAACACATCGCGAACTTCGGCAATTCCCACGATCTCTTCGCGCAGCTCCGGTGCCAACATGCCACCCAGGGCCTGCTTCACATCGTCGATCAAGTCGTAGATCACGTTGTAGTAGCGCAGGTCGAGCTCTTCCTCTTCGACAATCTTGCGCGCAGCGTTGTCGGCACGCACATTGAAACCGAAGACAACAGCCTCTGCAGTCATGGCCAGCGTAATATCAGTTTCGGTAATACCGCCGACGCCACCGGCCACGATATTCACCGTCACCTCTTCATTGCCCAGCTCGAGCAACGCGCTCTGCAGTGCTTCCAGCGAGCCGCGCACATCGGCCTTAACCACGATATTGAGCGTTTTCTTCTCGCCTGCCGTCATGCTCTCAAACATGTTATCGAGCTTGGCAGCCTGCTGACGCGCCAGCTTGCTGTCGCGGGTTTTCTCCTGACGGAAGTCGGCCAGTTCACGGGCCTTCTTCTCGCTCTCGACCGCAGCAAAGGGGTCGCCTGCATCGGGCGTACCGTCGAGACCCAGGATTTCAACCGGGATAGAGGGGCCCGCTTCCTTGATGGGCTGGCCATTCTCATCCAGCATCGCTCGTACGCGGCCGTATTGCAGCCCAGCCAAGACTATATCGCCCTGACGCAGGGTACCGCTCTGTACCAGCAGCGAAGCGACGGATCCACGACCTTTATCCAGTCGGGATTCAATAACCAAGCCCTGTGCCGGCACATCTCTGGGCGCCTTCAGCTCCAGTATTTCGGCCTGCAGCAACACGGCATCCAGCAGGTCGTCGATGCCTTCACCGGTAATGGCGGAGACATTGATAAACTGGGTGTCACCGCCCCAGTCTTCGGGAATCACTTCTTTAGCAGACAGCTCGTTGCGAACCCGATCCGGGTCCGCACCTTCCTTGTCGATCTTATTCACAGCCACGATCAGCGGCACATCCGCTGCACGTGCATGATTAACTGCCTCTTCGGTCTGCGGCATCACGCCGTCATCGGCAGCCACAACCAGAATGACAATATCGGTACTCTTGGCACCGCGCGCACGCATAGCGGTAAATGCCGCGTGGCCCGGAGTGTCCAGGAAGGAGATCATTCCGTGGCCGGTCTCCACGTGGTAGGCACCGATGTGCTGGGTAATTCCCCCCGCCTCACCGTCTGCCACTTTCGCTTTGCGAACATAGTCGAGAAGCGAAGTTTTACCGTGGTCAACGTGGCCCATCACCGTCACTACCGGGGCACGGGGTTCGTCCGTGCCTTCGTGCATAGCGAGCTTCTCTTCAAGCTCCTCTTCCAGCGCGTCTTCACTAACCGTCTTATAGGTGTGGCCCAGCTCCTCAACAACCAGAATGGCGGTATCCTGGTCGACAACCTGGTTGATGGTGGCCATCACGCCCAGCTTCATCAACTCCTTGATGACCTCGCCCGCCTTCACGGACATCTGCTGCGCCAATTCCCCTACGGAAATTGCGTCGCCCAACTCCACCTCAAAGGTGCGTTGCTCGGTGGGCATCTCAAAGCCGTGCTTACCATGCTCTTCGTGAGTCTTGGCAAGGTTCTTCTTGCGACCACGGCGCCGACCACCGCGTTCGGCGGCGTCCAGTTGATTGAGTGACAGGTTATGACCGCGCTGCTTGCCACGGGTGTTATCTCCCGGCTTATCCAGGCGAGCATGCTTCTTCTTGTACTTATCGGGCTCCTGCTTGGGTGCATCATGCAAACGCTTGGGCTTGTTATCCCGCCCCGGTTTGGCGTCTTCGGCAGGCGCCGGTTGCGCGGCAGCGGCGGCTGCAGCTGCCTCTGCTTTCTTGCGTTCTTCCTCTTCTCGCTTAGCGGCCAGTGCGGCTTCGCGAGCAGCCTTCTCTTCTTCTTCCTGCTTCTTGCGCTTGGCGGCTGCCTTTTGGCGCAATACTTCAGGGTCGATCTCGATCTTGTCGTCGCCGCGAGTCGCCGGAGCCTCTTCGACGGCAGGCGCTTCCTCAACAACTTCAGCAGGAGTTTCCTCTACGACTTCTTCTTCCGCCGCGGCCGCAGCGGCTTCTGCCGCTTCCGCTTCAGCTGCCGCAGCAGCTTCAAGCTCTTCCTGCTCGCGCTTGACGTAGGTGCGCTTCTTACGCACCTCGACGTTAACAGTCTTCTTGCCCTGAGATCCGGACGTCTTAAGCGTGCTAATCGTCTTGCGCTTCAGCGTAATTTTCTTCGGCGCCTTGGTGGACTCACCATGACTGCGCTTCAGATACGCCAGCAGTGTCTGCTTGTCTTCATCGGAGACAGCTTCATCGGCCTTGGTATGCGGCAGCCCGGCCTCGCTCATCTGCGTCAACAGACGATCTACCGATGCCCCGACAACTTCAGCCAACTGCTGAACTGTGACTTGCGCCATTCAAATTTCTCCTATTTCCCCTGGTGCTACCGTTACTTCCCGCTTACTGCGCTGCGTCTGCTTCCGCGGCTTCAGCCGCCTCGGCTTCTGCAAACCAGGGTGCGCGTGCCGTCATAATCAACTCGCCCGCGCGTTCTTCCGTCATATCTTCGATATCCAACAGGTCTTCTACCGCCTGCTCGGCCAGGTCTTCCATGGTGATGATTTCGCGGCTGGCCAGAATATAAGCCAGGTGACGATCCATACCATCCATCGTGAGCAAGTCTTCTGCCGGCTCATTCGCACCCAGCTGCTCTTCTGAAGCAATCGCCAGAGTCAGCAGTGCGTCCTTCGCTCGAGCACGCAGCTCCTCAGCAATTTCTTCATCGAAGCCCTCGATGCCGGACATTTCTTCCAGCGGCACATAGGCCACTTCCTCAACGCTGGTGAAACCCTCTTCAACCAGAATCTCGGCCACTTCTTCGTCGACATCCAACTGTTCGCAGAACGTTGCAATAACGGCACCGGCTTCCTGTTCGTGCTTGTCTGCCGCCTCTTCAGTGCTCATCACGTTGATGGACCAACCGGTCAACTCGGCAGCCAGGCGCACATTCTGGCCATTGCGACCGATCGCCTGCGCCAGATTGTCTTCGCTGACGGCCACATCCATAGTGTGGGTGTCTTCATCGACAACGATGGACTCGACCTCTGCCGGTGCCATGGCATTGATCACCAATTGAGCCGGGTTATCGTCCCACAGCACGATATCCACGCGCTCGTTATCCAGTTCATTCGATACCGCCTGAACCCGCGAGCCGCGCATACCTACGCAGGCGCCAACAGGATCGATGCGGCCATCGTTGGTCTTTACCGCAATCTTGGCGCGGGAGCCGGGATCGCGAGCGGCACTACGAATCTCGATCACTTCTTCAGAGATTTCCGGCACTTCAATCTTAAACAGCTCGATCAGCATTTCTGGGCAGGCGCGGCTCAGTATCAGCTGCGGGCCGCGGCTCTCGGGACTGACTTCTACCAGAATGGCGCGGACGCGGTCATTAACGCGGAACGTCTCGCGACCGACCAACTGTTCGCGCGGCAGGAGACCTTCGGCGTTGTTGCCTAGATCGACGATGACATTGTCACGGGTGACTTTCTTCACCGAGCCGGCCAGCAATTCGCCGGCGCGGCCGTCATACTCTTCAACCACCTGAGCGCGCTCGGCGTCTCGGACGCGCTGCACAATCACCTGCTTGGCGGTCTGTGCGGCGATGCGACCAAACTCTACGTTCTCGACCTGTTCCTCGTGGATATCACCCACCTTCAGGTTAGGGTCGACCTCGGCGGCTTCCTCAGTCGTGAACTGCGTACCCAACAGCGCCATCTCATCATCACTGACGACCAGCCAGCGACGCACGGTGACATAATCTCCGGTTTCACGATCAATGGTGACGTCGATTTCGGAATCTTCGTCGTAACGCTTCTTGGTTGCCGTTGCGAGTGCCAGTTCGATCGCCTCGAAGATGATGTCTTCTGAAACACCCTTCTCGGCAGACACTGCCTCAGCAACTAACAGGATTTCCTTGGTCATTCTCGTCTCGCCTGTCTGCGTGCCAGCACGCTCTCTCTTACAGCCTTGGTCTTACCTGCGCCTTCTCGACTGAATCGATCGGCAGCAGAAACTCCTCATCATCAATCTGAACGACGACATCCTCGCCTTCCAGCCCTTTGAGCGTGCCCTTAAACTTGCGACGCCCTTCATATGGTGTGCGCAGGCGCATCTCTATCCACTCGCCCACGTACGCCAGGTAGTGATCCGGCTTAAACAACAACCGATCCACACCCGGTGAAGACACCTCCAGCGTGTACTCCCCGCTGATGGGGTCCTCTACATCCATGATGCCGCTCACCTGGCGGCTAACCTCTGCACAATCATCGACAGTAATGCCGTTCTCGCCATCGATATACAGGCGCAGGAGCGTGTGCCGCCCCTGTGACAGGTACTCCAGGCCCCACAATTCAAAGCCCATGGCTTCAATGGTGGGTGCCAGCAGCGATTCAATTTTCTGTTCCCTGCCGGCCACGTCCCGGACACCTCCAGTGCTTTTTCCGCACCTAACAAAAAGCCCCTAAAAAGGGGCTTCTTATTGCACCGTACAAAATAACTGCCGGTGCGTGTTGGTAGCGGGGGCCGGATTTGAACCGACGACCTTCGGGTTATGAGCCCGACGAGCTACCAGGCTGCTCCACCCCGCATCAAAATCTTTCCTTTCGCAAAAGCCCCTTGGCACTTTGCACCCGGGTGGGCCTGGTAAGCCTCCCGGAAAGGGCGCTAATTATAGGGAGGGCGTATGGTTGGGTCAACCGATTATCCGCCTGATTTTTAATGTAATTTTTGGGGAGAATCGGCGCAACGGAACGCCTAAATAGTGAGCGTAACCTGCCGCCGGCATTGGACACCACGTCGAACCACTCTCGAATGGAAGGATGCCAACTTTGATATTCGTTCAAATAGTATCCTTACAAACCCAAGCTACCCGCAGCAGACTTAAAATTGGCACGCCAGTAGAATGGAGACTCCCTGCTACCAAATGGAGAACACTACAATGGATTGTGATGCCCAGGAAACGGACACCGAGGGTTATTGGGATGAGTTCTATAGAAAATTTGACTACTTGGAGCCATCCCCATTCGCCGAAGAAGTCTGCTCAAGAATCGACTCACGAAGCCTAATTCTAGACATAGGCTGCGGCAACGGCCGCGATTCATTTCATTTCTCCTCCAAAGGACACCAAGTCGTTGGCATAGACATATCCAGGAGTGCCATTGAACGCAACAATGGTATTGCCCGAAAAAACCGTATCCCAAATTGCAGATTCCGATGCCAGGATGTATCTCAACTTGAGCCATTCTTTGATCTTCTTACCCAGACGATCGATGACATCCCGCAATACAACTCGGTTATTGTCTACAGCCGCTTCTTCGTTCATGCCATACCGGAAGCTTCGCAGATTACCCTCCTGCAAGCTCTGAAGAAGCTTGGTCGCATTGCTCCCTTAACCTGCTTCTTTGAGTTTCGTACGCTAAAGGATGCCGAGAGGAAGAAGACCTTCGAAAAACACTATCGGCGCTTTATCTCATTATCGGAGTTCGTTAGCTCACTCCTAGAATGCGCTGAAATGACTGTTATCGAACAGCGAGAAGGTATGGGTATGGCGCGTTTTGGTGATGAGGACCCCTGGATTGGTAGAGTAGTCAGCACCACAAGAGACCATGCTAAATAGGTTAACTGATATCATTCTACGTGTTGCTTCTCAGTTATTCGAACGGCATAGCTGGCTTCAGGTTTTGCGGTGACAAGGTAAAGACTTGCTCCTTCTGAAAGCGCCTGGTCCTGTGATCATAGGTTATACGTGCCGTCGTCGCCCAGTCCGGCCCATAGGTGCGGGTCAGATAGGTCTCCGGTTTCGAAGGACTCACAAGCTCGAAGGATCCGAAGCGTACAAGCTTCAGTGGCGTTAGCTCATCCATCTCGAAGAAGTTTCGCGGCCAAGTACGGTTAGCCTGCTCCTTTAGAAATATGAATTTGTCTCCAACGGCCTTGCGAGTAAACACATCAACAAACGGGAACTTATAGTTGAGCTTCTCTGGGTGTTCCTGCTGCTTACCATTGGCCTGCCACTTCCAATTGGCATCCTGTGGATTGATCTCAATGCCGTCGCTCGGAAATATCTTGTAACCGCACCATTCTTCGGATATTTGATACCCCTGCTGCAGGAACTGTTCTCTCGTTCGCAAAAATGGCTCCAGCATCGCATTTGGTAGAGCAATATCGGCATCATCGTCCCACGGAATAATGCCCCCGTGACGCACTGCACCCAATAGGGTTCCCGAATCCATCCAGTACTGGATACCGTTGGCGCATAAAATGCCATGGATGTCGCGAAGCATCTGGTACAGCTTTCTGATAACGTCCGGCGACGTCAGTGACGGGGCGACAGGGGAGTTCTGCATTACACTTGATACCGTTGCTTACGATTGTTGTGACGAGCGTCAATCATGATTGCTGGTCCAGCGGGTGGCAATAGCGAATTACTTCGCGACCTCGTTCTCGCAGCAATGCCGCGAGGTGCCTACGAGGACCGGGTTAGTCCCGCGTGGTGAGCGGACACATAGAAAAAAGGCGCTCAACCGAAGTTGAACGCCTTTCTTCCAAGTATGGTGCCGAAGGCGGGACTTAACGCGGCCAGCCTGGTCCGCACGAGCCCCTCAATCCTGCAGCTCTAACAATTTATGGTGCCGAAGGCGGGACTTGAACCCGCACGAGCATAGCTCACTACCCCCTCAAGATAGCGTGTCTACCAATTCCACCACTTCGGCCTGTTACTTACTCCACCTCGGGGATGTCGTCCCCAGATGATAATGCTGTCGGGATATCCTCATCCACGACGGGTAAATCCCCTGTGCTCTCCTGCACTGGCTGCTCGGGAATAATCACCGGAATATCGACTTCCTCAACCGCGCCTGCCTTATCTTTGGCGATAACCGCAAGACCAAAGCTGGTCACAAAAAACGCAGTCGCGAGGATAGCTGTCGCCTTAGTCAGCACGTTGCCGCTGCCATCGCTACCAAACAGGGTCTGGGAGGCACCGGCACCGAACGAGGCACCCATATCTGCACCCTTACCCTGCTGCAGCAAAATCAGGCCAATAATGGCCAGTGCTATCAGCAAATGCGCAATCAAAATCAATTGTTCCATTCTATTCCTCTGACGCCTTCACTATGGCGACAAAATCGGCCACCTTCAGGGATGCTCCCCCAACCAGGCCTCCATCAATATCTTCCTGGGCAAACAGCTCGGCCGCATTATCGGCCTTTACGCTGCCACCATATAGCAGTCGGATTTGATCCGCCTGCTCACCGACATGCTCGCGCAAGTACTCGCGAATGCAGGCATGCATTTCCTGCGCCTGCTCCGGCGTTGCGGTCTTGCCGGTGCCTATAGCCCAAACCGGCTCGTAGGCCACGACATCGGTCGCTTCCAGTGCGCTTACCAGCGCCGCCAGTTGCCGGGTAACAACGGCTTCGGCATGACCTTGCTCGCGTTCGTCCAGGCTCTCGCCCACACACAAAATGGGCACCAAACCTGCCGCTCGCGCGGCTGCCGCTTTTTCGGCCACTAATTCATCGGTCTCGCCGAAAAACTGCCGTCGCTCGGAATGGCCCAAAATCACAAAGCGACATCCGAGCTCCGCGAGCATTGCAGCGCTCACCTCACCGGTAAACGCACCTTGCTCGTGCTGGCTGCAATTCTGGGCACCTACTGCAAGCTCACTACCCTGAGCCCGCTGCAGTGCCTGCGGCAAATGCACCGACACCGGGCATACACCCGCCTCGGCTGCAGCACCCGCCACACCCTGCGCCACTCCGGAAACCAGTTCGTTCACCAGTTCCGCAGAGCCGTGCATTTTCCAGTTACCTACCACGAGGTTACGTCGCATAATCCATCGCTCAGCGCGTCATGTGGGTTTCGCCGATGCTTTAAGCACAGGCAAAAAAGCGGCGGCAATCTTACCCAAGAAGCCCCTAAACTACAACTGTGGCGTTAGCTGACTGAGAGTAAGGTTTCCACTTGCCCGGCAAGCTCTGCGCAGAGCTGCTCAACTTGGCTCGCGTCCTGCCCCTCCAACATCACGCGCACTACCGGCTCCGTGCCAGAGGGTCGCAACAATACCCTGCCGTGATCACCCAATTGGGCCTCGGTGGCAGCTACTGCTTCGGCCACAGCGGGCTGCGCATCCAGATCCACCTTGCCATTCACTCGAACATTAATCATGTGCTGCGGGTATTTCTGCATACGTGAGCGCAGCTCGGCAAGATCGTCGCCTTCACTGCGCAGCGCCACTAATACCTGCAACGCGGCGACAATGCCGTCTCCAGTGGTCGCCAGATCCGCGCAAATAATATGGCCTGACGACTCACCGCCAAGCGACCAGCCTTTCTCCAGCATCAATTCGTTCACGTATCGATCGCCGACCTGCGCTCGAACAAAGTCGATCCCTGCATCCCGCAGCGCCACCTCCATGCCCAGGTTAGTCATGAGCGTGCCGACGACCCCTTCACACTGGCGATGGCGCGCGATAATCAGCAGCAATTCATCGCCATCGACGACAGCTCCGCCCGCGTCGACAAGAATGACCCTATCGCCATCCCCATCAAGGGCAATACCGAGATGGGCGTTTTCGTTCACGACCCGCGCCGACAAGGCCTCGGTATCGGTCGAGCCAACCCCTTCGTTGATATTAAAGCCATCGGGTTCTACCCCCATCGTCACCACCTCTGCCCCGAGTTCGGCAAATACGCTGGGGGCGATGTGATAGGTGGCGCCGTGCGCGCAATCAACGACTATTTTCAAACCGCGCAGGCTGAACTTATCGGGCACGGTAGACTTGCAGTATTCGATATAACGGCCCGCCGCATCCACCACGCGCAACACTTTGCCGATTTGGTCTGACGCCACCGTCCGCAGTGGCTCATCAAGCTCGGCCTCGATGGCCAACTCCAGTTCGTCATCGAGCTTGCGACCTTCACCATTGAAGAACTTAATGCCGTTATCAAAGAAAGGATTGTGGGATGCGCTGATCACAATGCCCGCCTGAGCACTTTGCGTCCGCGTCATCAGCGCAATCGCCGGTGTCGGCATCGGGCCGAGCAGCTTCACATCGACGCCCGCGGCCACAAGGCCGGCCTCGAGTGCGGACTCAAACATGTAACCGGAGACGCGGGTATCTTTACCGATGATCACCAGGCTGCGTCCCTCACCGCTATTGGCGCGGGCGAAAACGCGACCGCAGGCCCAGCCCAGCTTCAGCATGAAATCTGGCGTGATGGGCGCTTCACCCACCCGACCGCGAATGCCGTCAGTGCCGAAGTAGCGTTTGCTCATTATTGTTATAACTCCGTATGTTCCGCTTCTTTCACCGCGGCGAGCATCGCCAGCGCGTCTGTCGTTTCCTGGACGTCGTGAACCCGAAGCACTGCAGCGCCGCGTTCCGCCGCCACTACAGCCAAACCAATGCTCGCTGCCAGACGTTCGTCCACAGCGCGGCCCAATAATTTGTCGATCATCGACTTGCGCGACAGCCCCACCAGCAAGGGGTAGCCGAGTGAGGCCAAGCGCGGCAATCCAGCCAGTAACTGCAGATTGTGCTCCAAGGTCTTGCCGAAGCCAAATCCCGGATCGAGCAATATCTTGTCGCGACCAATGCCCGCCGCCTCACAGGCTTCTGCCCGATCTTCCAAAAAGGCCGCTACCTCTATTACGACATCTTCATAGTGGGGGCTGTCTTGCATGGAACCCGGATCACCGCGCATATGCATCAAACACACCGGCAACTGCAGCTGCGCCGCCATATCCAGCGCTCCAGGGCGCTGCAAGGCACGAACATCATTGATAAGACCAGCGCCGGCCGCAGCCGCGGCGCGCATCACCGCTGGATTACTGGTATCCACAGAAATGGTGATCTCGAGTTCCCGGGTGAGAAGCTCCACACAGGGCACTACGCGATCGAGCTCTTCCTGTTCAGACACCGGCTCAGCGCCAGGCCGCGTGGATTCACCACCCACATCGAGAAAAGCCGCACCCGCAGCCGCCATCGCCCTGCCCCTGGCAAGAACCAATTCGAGATCGAGGTTTTGTCCGCGGTAGAGGCTACCGCCATCAGAAAAGGAATCGGGGGTGGTATTGATCACCCCCATTACCTGGGGAGCAGGCGGGCTCAGTGTTCTTGCGCCGGCCCGCCGATGGGTCCACTGGGATCGGTGCCGGTTTCCGCAGATTCCTCTTCATCCGCATTGGCACTACTACCACCCGAGGGATCATTCCACTCACTGGGCGGGTCTGGCATGCGACCTTCCATAATGGCGTCGATTTGCTCGGTATCGAGCGTCTCGTACATCATGAGGGCATCAGCCATCAGGTGGAGCTTGTCCACATTCTCTTCCAGAATCTGTTCCGCAGTGGCATAGCAACTGTCGATAATAGACCGCACTTCTTCATCAATCATGCGCGCCGTTTCCCCGGAAACCGCATGATTCGGCTGTCCAGCGGTGCGGCCCAGGAAAACCTCTTCGCCACCCTCGTCGTATTTGAGTGGACCCATTTTCTCAGACAGGCCCCACTTGGTAACCATATTGCGGGCGATCTCGGTCGCTCGCTCAATATCGTTGGAGGCGCCCGTGGTGACACCCTCTTTACCCAGGGTCATCTCCTCAGCGATCCTGCCGCCAAACAGGCTGCAGATCTGACTGTTGATGTGTCGCTTGCTGAGGCTGTAGCGGTCCTCTTCTGGCAGGAACATGGTCACGCCCAGGGCCCGGCCACGAGGAATAATACTCACCTTATAGACGGGATCGTGCTCAGGCACGATGCGGCCAACAATCGCGTGGCCCGCCTCATGATAAGCCGTGTTCTTCTTCTCAGCCTCAGACATCACCATGGACTTGCGCTCTGCGCCCATCATGATTTTGTCCTTGGCCAGTTCGAATTGCTCCATGCCCACCAGGCGCACACTGGCGCGCGCTGCAAACAGCGCCGCCTCGTTCACCAGATTGGCAAGATCTGCACCGGAGAAGCCCGGTGTGCCACGCGCAATCAAGGAGGCCTTCACATTATCGTCCAGCGGCACCTTGCGCATATGTACTTTGAGAATCTGCTCACGGCCACGAATATCCGGCAGTCCTACCACCACCTGACGGTCAAAGCGTCCAGGGCGCAGCAGCGCGGGGTCCAGCACATCGGGGCGGTTGGTCGCGGCAATGACGATAACGCCATCATTCACTTCAAAGCCATCCATCTCTACCAGCAACTGGTTAAGCGTCTGTTCCCGCTCGTCGTGACCGCCGCCGAGTCCAGCACCACGATGCCGACCCACGGCATCGATCTCATCGATAAAGATAATACAAGGGGCCTGCTTCTTAGCCTGATCGAACATATCGCGCACGCGGGAAGCACCCACACCCACAAACATCTCGACGAAATCGGAGCCCGAAATCGAGAAGAAAGGCACCTTGGCCTCACCGGCGATCGCTTTAGCCAACAGTGTTTTACCAGTACCGGGCTGGCCCACCATCAGCACACCGCGCGGAATACGCCCACCAAGGCGCTGGAACTTGCCCGGATCACGCAGAAACTCGACCAGTTCCTGCACATCTTCCTTCGCTTCATCGACGCCCGCCACATCGGCGAAGGTCGTATTAATCTGGTCCTCGCCCAACAGGCGGGCCTTACTCTTGCCGAAGCTCATGGGGCCGCCGCGGCCGCCGCCACCGCCCTGCATCTGGCGCATGAAGAACATGAACACAGCAATGATGATCAGAATGGGGAACGAGGCGACCAATAATTGGGTCCAGACGCTCTGCTGCTCAGGTTTCTTGCCGACTATCTCTACCCGGTGCTCGAGCAGATCATCAATCAGCTTGGGGTCTTCGAGCATCGGCCGGATGGTCTCAAAGCGCGTATTGTTGAAGCGCTCACCGCTAATCGTCAGGCCATCAATCACGACCTTTTTCACCTGGTCGCGCTGGATTTCCTCAATAAATTCAGAGTAGCCCAGCTGTTCCGTGGGCTGCTGCATATTGAAATTCTGAAATACAGACAGCAACACCGCGGCGATCACCAGCCACAACAACAAATTTTTTGCCATATCGTTCAAGGCTCTAACCTCATGCAATCCCCGCAGGGACGAACTTTCTATAGTACTAAATCCGGGCCTGTAGCACCACGGACATCAGTTTGTACGCGCCAGCCGCCAGTGCCCGATCAGTCGCCGCTTATGCCCTGAAGTCGCGGGCTACCAGGTAGACCTCTCGCGATCGAGGCCGCGAAGCGGCTGGCTTACGAGTGAGCACCTTGCCAAAAGAGCTACGCGCGTCGCGCATCAGCTCATCGAAGCCCTCACCCTGAAATACCTTGGTGACAAACCCGCCACCGGGCCGGAGCACCTGACGCGCCATATCGAGCGCCAGTTCCACCAGGTACATAGACCGCGGCTGATCGACGGCGTTCATACCACTCATGTTTGGGGCCATATCAGAAATTACAAGGTCTACTGGCTGATTATCGATGGCATCCAGAATTTGCTGGAACACCGCCTCTTCAGTGAAATCACCCTGGATAAAGGTCACATCTTCCAGACTGTCCATGGGAAGGATATCCGAGGCGATAACACACCCCTTGTGTCCCACCAGTCGACCCGCCACCTGCGACCAGCCTCCGGGCGCACTGCCCAGATCGACAACAGTCATACCGGGCTTGATCAGCCGGTCTTTTTCCTGCAACTCCAGCAGTTTGTAGCAGGCGCGCGATCGATACCCCTCTTTCTGCGCCTTCTGCACATAGGGATCGTTGTGATGTTCTCTCAGCCACGACTTACTGGAGGACTTTTTCTTCGCCATGCAAGGGCACCCGAAGGTCAATTTGAGCTAGAATAGCGCGCCCTGCATCAAACCGAAACGACGATGAGCAAACGAGATCAGAAACAACTGCGCGCTATAGGCCACAAGCTGCAGCCCGTGGTGACAGTGGCCGGCAATGGCCTGAGCGAAAATGTCCTGCTGGAGATCGAACGCGCTCTCACTGACCATGAACTGATAAAAATAAAACTGGTCGTCGGCGACCGTGATGCGCGTAAGGCGATCAGCCAGGAAATCTGCAAGAGCGCCGGCGCAGAGCTGATCCAGAGCATGGGCAATATCATTTTGGTCCTGCGACGCAGCAGTAAGCCCGACCCCAGGCTATCCAATTTGCTGCGGTACTAAACGTGGCCAAGATTCTCGAGTTCCCCTCACAGCGCAGCCAGGGCCTGGCTTACCTGGAACAAAAGATTCGCGACATGATGGTGGCGCGCGGCGCTGACGAAGAGCTAGAGAATTTCGCAGCGCAGACGCTCAAATCCCTCTACCAGAAAAACATTGAGGCCGAGAATTACACGTTCTCACTGGAACTGCCGGAATCGATAGACGACGCCGCGGCCAGCGAACTGCAGGCCAGTATCGAGACCGGGCTGGAACGTATTCGATCGGAAAATCACGCCCTGGTGATAAGGCTCGTAGCTGAATTGGTCCTTGCTGAAGTGCGCCATTTCCAACTGACCCGTGACGGCGCTGACTGAGTAATCGCGCGCTTGAAACTGCTTTCACTTGGTGGTCAGCACAAATACGCCATCCCAGTCTTCCGCGGGTGGATGACTGGCGAAGTGCCGCAGCCTGTCCAGATACATACGGTACAACTCTCCGGGGAACTGTTGCTGCAGGGCAGTGAAATATCCGGTGGCCAACTCCCAGTCACAGGCTCGGTAGGCGTTCAGCGCACTCTGATAAGTCTCGAGTTCCTCAAGGCCAATTTCCGCATCCACAATCGGTCGGAATAAGGTGACGGGCTCCGATTTGCCTTTTACCGTGACGCGGTCGAGTTCGAGACAACGCAGGTCTCCACACGCCTGCCGCGTGCTGTCGGTAATGATTACCGGTGAGCCATAGTTCTTGCACAAACCTTCCACCCTCGAGGCCAGATTAACCGCATCACCCAGCACCGTGTAATTCAGGCGCGTCATGGAGCCCATGTTACCCGCCACCACCGTGCCTGTATTGATGCCGATACCGATTGCCAGCGGCGGTATGCCCCAATCTTGAAACCGCAGGTTGATCTGCGCCATCGCGCGCTGCATCTGAAGCGCGCTATTGACGGCGTTCCGCGCGGAGTCCGGGTGGGCCAGCGGCGCGCCGTATATGGCCATCACTGCATCGCCGATGTATTTGTCCACCACGCCACTGTGCTGCTCAATGATGTCGTTCATCTCGGTGAGATAGTGGTTCAGCATTTCAATGACCTGCTGCGGAGTCATCGCCTCGCTGATACTGGTGAAACTGCGAATGTCAGAAAAGAGAATACTGGCCTCCACCTCTTCACCGCCGAGCTCAATGTCTTTGCTCATCAGCTCTTCGGCGATCTGCGGAGAAACCACTTTGCCGAGCAGGTTGCGCACCTGGTCGCGCTCTTTCAGGCCCTTTGCCATGTCGTTGAAACTGTCAGCGAGTCGGCCAATTTCATCCTGCTGCTGAACTTTCACCTGACTGTCGTATTCGCCTCGGGCAATTCTGCGTGCACCTTCCACCAGCAGCGCGACTGGCCGCGTCACTGTACCCGACAGTAGTGAACCACCCAGCACCGAGAGAAAGAGGCTGCCGCCAAAAATAGCCAGCAGCACATTGCGCAACGCGTAATAGGGCGCAAGCTCCTCATTCAGGGAGCGCTGCAGCAAAGCAATGTTGTTGCTATCGCCCGTCTGCAAAGGCAAAACGCGCGTGATAAAGGGTTCGCCACCCAGAATACGCGCGGATTGCTCGCCAATCTTTGGGGGATCTTCCAGTAACTGAACCGATTGCTCATCGCACAGTGTTTGCTCCAGTGTGCACGCTGCCGTCACCGATACCGCCTCATCAACGCCAAACATCAGCGACAGATCCGTGAAATTGGTATCTGTTTTCAGCTCCTGCACCAAGGGTGCATCGACTTTGAAGCCCACGATGACCATGGCAACCGGCTCTGGGGCATAGAGCGGCACTATCACCAGCTGGTAGGGAACACGGTCCACAAGCAGCATCGCCATCGCTTCGCCGTCATCGCTGTCGAAAGCCTTATAAACAAAGGCCTCGATCTCCGGCGACATGACTTCCTCTCCCGGCGCAAGCGTATTGGCCAACACCTCCTCATCCATGGAAACCAGCATCATTAGATCGGCACCCAATCGGCGCTGATGATTGAAGGTGGCCACCTCAATGTCTTCGCGTTCACCGAAAGCGTAGATCTGACGATAGGCATGATCGCTAGAGAGAAACCGAGCGCGTTCTAGCAGGTTGCGATTCCGGTCTTCTATAACGCGCTGAAACGCCCGCGCAGTGGCATCGAGATCTTCGTTAATCTGCGCCATAGCGCTATCGATACTGGCTCGGTTTACGGCAAGGAACACCAGCCCGAGGGCAATGACCAATATGCCGACCAGGAAACTGGCGACTTTGGCGCGAAAGGATCGAGCGACAAACTGCAGGATCAGTAGCCCTCCTCCTCAGCCGCATCGTCACGCCATGCTTTCCATACCTTCTTCTGGCGAATACTGAAGCTGAGCTCCAGCGCATCACCCTCTACGCGCACTTCCTGGCGTGTCTTGGCAGGCTTCCCACGCAAACTTGCGTGCCATACCTCTACAGCATAATCGCCAGGCGGCAGGCCTTGAATACGCGCAACGCCATCGCTGCCGGTGACGGCGTAGAACGGCGTATCCGACACGAAGACGTAAGCGCTCATCCAGTCGTGAACGTTACAGCCCAGCGCCACAACGCCGGGATTAGCAAACGTCACCGGGGGCGCGGTCTGACCGGCGTACAATGGAATTTCAAACGGGTTGGAGCGAGAAAACGAGTAGACGTGGTGACGTATGTTGTCATTGTTCGGAAAGCTGATCTGCGCACCTTTGTAGACAACCGTCAGTGCCGGCACAAATTCCTTGTCGATCTGATCGATCACCGCTTGCTGAGCTGCAGCAGGGAGTAATGTCTCAGCCAACGGCAATGCGTAGATGACGGCCTGCTCCACCGCCTCGCCCTGGCTGTTGCTTACCACGGCGATCACATCGGCGGCCCGCACGGGTATCGCGATGAGTCCGATCAACAGCAGTATGTGTCGCACCATCATCTCCTAGAATCGGTGACTGTACGCAAGGGTATAAACAACATTGCTATAGTCCTGGCCGTGATCCAACTCTATCTCTCGATAGCCAGCGCGGAACTTGAGACTATCAACCCTGCTGAGTCGCCAGTTTAACTCCCCTCGCACCGCATAGCCGTCACCGTCTAACCGCCAGCGACAGGCGAACACCTGATCTTCCGCGAGCGCCTTTACGTCGTAGTTGTACCACGGTGGACGCATACCGGCGCTTGGCCCGCCAGCGCCATACTCATTGTCATAGCCCGCGCCCAGCAAGCCACCGCAGCCACTGTCGAAGTCTCCGTCAAAATAGGACGCCGACAAGCCCAGCCGCACATTTTGAGCCAGCGCATAAAACCCCGTGAGCTGCAGCTCGTAGTGATCGCTGTCATAAACATCGCTGCCGAGTTCGGGATCCACCTGATCCCATCGACCGCCATCGCGAACCCTGAACCAGAGGTTTGCACCAAGGTCCAGCCGCTCTGAGAATCGACGGGAAACGCCCAACTGCAGCGCGTGATGCCATGCATCGCGATCGCTATCTCTCACTTTTTCATAGGCAGCGGAGGCAGCCAGAAGTAATCGGGGCACATCGGCGCCGATTCCGAACTTGTGTCGAAACTGCAGTGCGCCCCCCGCACGGCTGCGGGTTAAATCACTCCAATCGCTGTAAAAAGTTCTGCCCAAATTTGCAGACCATCGCAGTCGGCTACTGGATTGGTCGCCTAGATCAAGAATACGCGCACGTGACACCTGCAGCCGCGTGGTCAAGTAAATGTCATCCTGCTCGAAGTCGTCGGCAGCGATGCTGACATTGTCATCGGAGCCAGCCTCCACGACACCCAGCACGGACCAGTCCATCCACTCTGCCACTACCACACCGGGTAAGCTGCCGAGCAGGATGATTGAACTTAGTGCTACGACTCTCAGCCGCAGGCCTATGCCCATCATGGGCTCTCCCTCAGAACGCTATCTGTCGTCCTGTCATTCTAATGCCATCCACTGGAAATAATCAGCCTCGTGCCGTGAAACCGAGCGACCCGCTAATCTTGGGGCAGCACATCCCTCGCCGCTGCCAACCAGGGTTCGAGCGCGCTTAACAATGGCGCTCCGGGTAACCAACGCAGCGCACGCTGCAGCAGCCTCTGTGCACAATCGTGAGTCACGCCGATCTTGTCGAAGCGCAGGCAGTAGTCATTGTCCCACCAGGGCCCATCTGCTTTGTATCGCAGCACATAGTGCAGCCGGACAATGCTATGCAATACGGCGTAGGTGTAAAAATACTCCAGCGCCTCACCCGCGTCCCAGCCCTCACTGAATGGCGTTACCCAATGGGCAAGCAGCGCTTTCTCAGTTGCCGTATCGGCAATGTTATATTCATCCGCCAGCAGCCAAACCAGGTCGTCCAGGGAATTGCGACAACCACAGTGCTCCCAGTCGATCCAACTCACCTGGCCCTCGCTCGACACCAGTGCATTACCGGGTCTCGCATCCCACTTAATAAAACGAGGTATCCGCACCTGCAACAGGCTAAACAGGGCCTCTTCATCCAGGGCTGGCGCCGATAAGTCCAACAGTTCGGCTACCGCATGGCGACGCTGAACCAACTTATCAAACCAGGGGCGATGCTCCCCGAGCGTGACGATATGTCGCTGCAAGTTGTTTCTCAGCCCGGCCAACTGCGCCTGGGCCAGACCACTGATAGCGTTATCCAGGAGCTGATGGGCACGCTCGGAATCTGCACTAACCAAGGCTTGGCTTAGACGCTCGCCGCCCAGGTCCTGCTGCAACAGCCAGCGACCGCGCCAGGCGATAAGCTGGGGGGCGGGAACAGACATCTGGCTAAGGGTCTTCAATACCAGTGCCTCTAGCCGCGCACGCTGTTCCTGCTTGCGATAGGTAACGATCAGGCTGTTGTCGCCGAAATAGGCGCGCAATGACGATCGGGTGTCGCCGCCGGGAGCCTCTATCCTATCAGGCGTGCGCCCGAGTATCTCATGACAGGCCTGCTCGATGAGCAGGTCGCGCTTACGGTTGGGCTCAGATATGGTGCACCTGGTCAATCTCGTACTCGATGTCGCCACCTGGCGCATTCACCAGCGCCACGTCACCCTCTTCCTTGCCGATAAGCGCTCGGGCAATGGGAGAGGTGACCGAAATCTTGTTGCTCTTCACTTCGGCTTCATCTTCCCCGACGATCTGATAGCGCAGCGTCTCATCGGTATCGACATTGATCAGATCCACCGTGACGCCGAAAATGACTTTACCGCTCTTGGCAATTTTGGTGACATCAATCACCTGGGCATCGGCCAGCTTGCCTTCGATCTCCATGATGCGTCCCTCGGCGAAGCTCTGCTGCTCCCGAGCGGCATGATACTCAGCGTTCTCCTTAAGATCGCCGTGTTCGCGAGCCTCGGCAATGGCCTGGCTGATGCGAGGCCGCTCTACCTTTTTCAGGTGTTCAAGCTCCTCGCGCAGCGATGCCTCACCAGCGACTGTCATTGGAACTTTGTTCATCCGGCCATTCTCCCGTGCAGGTCTTGCAACCTGCGAACTTCATCGTCGCCACCTTCTTTCATCGCCGAGCAAATCGCCTCGGCGGCGGCAAGCGTGGTGGTGTAGTAAACATTTTGCGATTCGGCACTGCTGCGAATCGAGGCAGAATCTTCGATCGCCCGTCGACCCTCAGTGGTGTTAACGATCAGGTCGATTTCGTTGTTCTTAATCATATCAACAATGTGGGGGCGACCCTCAAGCACTTTGTTAACGTGCCTTACCGGAATACCGGCGTCTTTGAGAGTGTTACAGGTACCCTCAGTTGCGACGATATCAAAGCCCTGGTCTACCAGACCTCTGGCCACCTCTATCGCGCCCGGCTTATCGACATCGCGGACGCTGACAAAAACAGTGCCCTGCTCCGGCGCAATATGCTTTGCACCCAATTGGGACTTGGCAAAAGCGTGCTCGAAAGTTTCGCCAGTGCCCATCACCTCACCCGTCGATTTCATCTCTGGGCCCAGGATCGGGTCGACGCCGGGAAACTTATTGAAGGGCATGACCGCTTCCTTAACGCTGTAATATGGCGGCACGATTTCTTCAGTAAAGCCCTGCTCGGCTAGCGTAGTGCCAGCCATACAACGCGCCGCCACTTTTGCCAGCGAGGTACCGATACACTTGGAGACAAATGGCACCGTACGTGACGCACGCGGATTGACTTCGATCACATAGATTTCGTCGTCCTGCCAGGCCAACTGCACGTTCATCAGACCTTTAACATTAAGCGCGCGGGCCATTTGTTTGACCTGATCGCGCATAAGGTCCTGTACCTCATTGCTCAGGCTATACGGCGGTAGTGAGCAAGCGGAGTCACCCGAGTGCACACCCGCTTGCTCGATATGCTGCATAATGGCACCAATGACCACTTCCTCGCCATCGCTCACCGCATCAATATCGACCTCGATGGCAGCGCTGAGAAAATGATCAAGCAGGACCGGGGAATCATCAGAAGCCTGCACTGCGTCGCGCAGGTAACGCACCAGTTCTTCTTCACGGTACACGATCTCCATGGCACGGCCGCCCAGAACATAGGACGGCCTTACTACCAGCGGATAATGCAAATTCTCTGCCGCGGCTAGCGCTTCTTCGGTGCTGCGGACAATATTGTTGGGCGGTTGCTTGAGGCCCAGCTTCTCGATCATCTGCTGGAAGCGCTCGCGGTCTTCCGCCTCGTCAATCGCATCCGGCGTAGTACCGATAATGGGCACACCTTCAGCCTCGAGCGCCCGCGCCAGCTTTAGCGGGGTTTGCCCGCCAAACTGAACAATAACGCCCTTCGGTTTTTCCAGGTCGACAATTTCCAATACGTCTTCCAGGGTAACGGGCTCGAAGTACAGACGGTCGGAGGTGTCGTAGTCGGTAGAGACGGTCTCGGGATTACAATTGACCATGATGGTCTCGTAACCATCCTCGCGCATTGCCAGCGCCGCATGCACACAGCAATAGTCAAACTCAATACCCTGGCCAATACGGTTCGGCCCACCACCAAGCACCAGAATCTTGTCGCGATCAGAGGGCGCCGCCTCGCATTCCTGCTCGTAGCTGGAATACATATAGGCCGTGGCCGACGCGAACTCGGCGGCGCAGGTGTCTACGCGTTTGTAGACCGGGCGAATACCCAGCCCCTGGCGGTGCCTCCGCACTTCCGTTTCGGATTCTGCCAACAAGACCGACAAGCGTTTGTCGGAGAAGCCCTTGCGCTTAAGCCGGAACATGGCGTCGGCATCAATATCACCCAGGTTGACTGCCTTGAGGCCATTCTCAGTATCAACAATGTCCTGTATTTGCACCAGGAACCAGGGGTCGATGCCGGAATGTTTGAAGATTTCGTCGATCGTCATACCAGCACGGAAAGCATCGGCCACATACCAAATGCGTTTCTCTCCCGGCGTAGTGAGCTCGGCCACCAGACGTTCGCGCACGTCGGGGTGGTCAACATCGAGCTGATGCTCAAAGCCTGCCGAGCCCACTTCCAGCCCACGCAGCGCTTTCTGCATCGACTCTTGAAAAGTGCGACCGATCGCCATCACCTCACCCACAGACTTCATCTGGGTGGTCAGCCGCGCATCAGCACCCGGGAATTTCTCGAAAGCAAAGCGCGGTATTTTGGTGACCACGTAGTCGATAGAAGGCTCGAAAGATGCGGGTGTGGCGCCGCCGGTAATGTCATTCTGGAGCTCATCGAGGGTATAACCGATGGCTAGCTTGGCGGCGACTTTCGCGATGGGGAAGCCCGTCGCCTTGGAGGCCAGCGCCGAGGAACGTGATACCCGCGGGTTCATCTCGATGATCACCAGCCGGCCGGTTTTCGGGTCCTGCCCGAACTGCACGTTGGAGCCACCGGTTTCAACACCAATCTCACGCAGCACCGCCAGGGAGGCGTTGCGCATAATTTGGTATTCCTTGTCCGTTAAGGTCTGGGCCGGAGCGACGGTAATCGAATCGCCGGTGTGTACGCCCATCGGATCGAAGTTTTCGATTGAGCAGACGATGATGCAGTTGTCGTTCTTGTCTCGAACCACTTCCATCTCGAATTCTTTCCAGCCAATCAGCGACTCATCAATGAGCAGCTCATTGGTGGGCGAAAGATCGAGTCCGCGCATGCAGATCTCTTCAAACTCATCGCGGTTATAGGCGATACCCCCGCCAGAGCCACCCATCGTGAAGGACGGACGAATAATGCAGGGGAAGCCGATTTGATCCAGAACCTGAAACGCTTCTTCCATGCTATGGGCAAGCGCCGCCCGCGGTGTCTCAAGACCGATACGCTTCATCGCCTCGTCGAACAGCTGGCGATCTTCCGCCTTGTCGATGGCTTCTTTTGTTGCGCCAATCATTTCGACGCCAAACTTTTCCAATACGCCTTCACGCGCCAGGTCCAGGGCACAGTTCAGTGCAGTTTGACCACCCATGGTAGGCAGCAGCACATCGGGGCGCTCCTTTTCAATAATCGAGGCGACCGTCTTCCACTCGACCGGCTCTATATAGGTGGCGTCGGCCATGGTCGGGTCGGTCATAATGGTGGCGGGATTCGAATTCACCAGCACCACCCGATAACCCTCTTCGCGCAGTGCTTTGCACGCTTGCGCGCCGGAGTAGTCGAACTCGCAGGCCTGACCGATAACAATAGGCCCTGCACCGAGGATCAATACACTTTCTATATCAGTACGTTTTGGCATTGCTCAGCTATTCTCCGCCCGCTGAGTAATCAGCTCGATAAAATGTTCAAAGAGTGGCGCCGCATCATGCGGCCCAGGGCTCGCTTCGGGGTGGCCTTGAAAGCTGAAGGCCGGCTTGTCGGTGCGATGAATGCCCTGCAGCGATCCGTCAAACAGCGACTTGTGTGTGACCCGCAGATTGGCGGGCAGTTTCTCTTCGTCAACCGCGAACCCGTGGTTCTGGCTGGTAATCAGCACAGTCCCATCATCCAGATTCTGGACCGGGTGGTTGGCACCATGATGGCCAAACTTCATCTTCACAGTATCGGCGCCACTCGCCAGCCCCAACAGCTGATGCCCCAGGCAGATGCCGAATATTGGGATATCAGTCTGCAGCAGCTCCTGAATAGCGGCAATGGCGTAGTCGCAGGGCTCGGGATCACCGGGGCCATTGGACAAAAAGATGCCATCCGGGTTGAGCGCCAGCACATCCGCTGCCGGTGTTTGCGCTGGGACCACAGTGAGGCGACAGCCACGGTCCACCAGCATGCGCAGAATATTGCGCTTCACACCAAAGTCGTAAGCAACAACGTGCCAGGGCAGGTCTTCGTCGTTGGCGGCGATATGCCCTTCTTCTATCGACCAGCTGCCTTCGCGCCACTCGTAACTGTCTGTAACCGTCACTTCCTTGGCCAGGTCCATGCCTTTGAGACCGGCGAACTCGCGCGCCATCGCCAGCGCCTTATCCTCGTCAAGATCCGCGCCTGCCATCAGGCAGCCATTCTGTGCGCCTTTTTCACGCAGAATGCGAGTCAGCCGCCGGGTATCGATATCCGCAATAGCGACAATGTTATTGCTCTTCAGGTACTCGCTTAGGCCCTGCTCATTGCGATAATTGCAGGCCAGCAAGGGCAAATCGCGGATAACCAGGCCCGAGACCCAGATCGCCGTGGACTCTTCATCCTCGCTATTGGTACCGGTGTTGCCTATATGTGGGTAAGTCAGCGTGACTATCTGGCGCGCGTAGGACGGATCGGTGAGAATTTCCTGGTAGCCGGTCATGGCGGTGTTGAAAACTACCTCGCCCACAGAGGCGCCCTCAGCGCCTATCGCCACCCCTTTGAAAATACTGCCATCCTCAAGGGCCAATATGGCTGGTTCGCTCAAGCACACCTCCGAAATACGCTCATTGCCTGTGCGCTGGCCATAAAAAAGCGAGATGAAGACGTCTTCATCTCGCTTTTCAAATAACTGTCTGGCACTGGCTTACACCGACTTGTTGGGTCCAGAAAACCACTTCCTGGATATGTGGATTCTGGGACAGCGATTTTACGGGTTAGGTGGGTGAGTGTCTACAAATTCGTCCAACCTGAGGCCTTGAAAAGCAAAATAAAGCGCTTGCTTTAACCCGAACAGGCTCTATCATCGTTGGCTCACTATTTACCGAATCTGACCATGCCCTACTTTGAAGGCAAGATCGCAGTGATCACCGGCGCCGGCTCTGGCATCGGTCGGGCGCTAGCGCTGCGGCTCAACCAGGAAGGCTGCCTGCTGGAACTGGCGGACATTAGCCAGGAAGGCCTGCAGGAAACCACGCAACAAATGCCGCGACCCGAGCTGGCCTGTGAGCTTACCAGTTTGGATGTCAGCGATCGAACAGCAGTTGAAGCCTGGGCACAGTCCATTGACGAGCGCCATGGCCGCGCCGATATCGTGGTCAACAATGCGGGTGTCGCGCTGACGGCCACCGCTGAAGACAACAGCTACGAAGATCTCGAGTGGCTCATGGGCGTTAACTTCTGGGGCGTGGTTTACGGCAGCAAGTCGTTCCTGCCGCTGCTACATAAGTCACCGTCGGCACACTTGCTAAACATCTCCAGCATCTTCGGCATTATCGCGGTTCCCACCCAAAGCGCCTACCATGCGGCCAAGTTCGCGGTACGCGGTTACACCGAGGCCCTGCGCCAGGAATTGAAAGACAGCTCGGTGCACGTATGCTGCGTGCACCCTGGTGGCGTAAAAACCAATATTGTGCGCTATGGACGCCACCCCGGCAGTCGTGACTCCGTTGCCGATATGAGTAGCCGCTTCCAGGATATGGTCCGCACGACCCCCGAATCTGCGGCCAACCAGCTGGTACAGGCCATGCTGACGCGCAAGCCGCGTTTACTAATTGGCCGGGATGCCAAAATCATGTCGCTGGTCAGTCGCCTATTCCCAACGCGCTATCCGGCGGTACTCGCCCGCCTGTTTGGTGCTGGTGCAGAGCAGGACTAAACCATGGGTCATAACACCCGCGAAAAACTGCTGCTCACCGCCATGCGCCTCTACGGCAGCCAGGGGATACACGCGGTCAGCCTGCGTACGATTGGCGCAGAAGCGGGCTCACGCAACTCCGCCGCGATGCACTATCACTTCAAGAACAAGCTGGGCATTATCGATGCGCTGGTGGAATACATTTTCCAGCATATTTATGCCATCGGCGCAGAGCTGGAGGTCTACCGGCGCGTCGGCGAGGGTGTCGAATTGCGTGAGGCCATAAAGCTCAGCTTAATGCCGCTGGTGGAACTGGAGCGTCGCTTTCCCTGGGGCAGCGACGCTATGCGCTTTATGTCACGGCTGCTCACCGAGGCCAACGCCGAGCTCAGCGAAATCAATAATCGCCACTCGGCAGACTTCTTCCGCAAATCCGACAATTACCTGCGCGACCTGCTGCCGCACCTCAATGACGAGGAACGGCGCCTGCGTATGTTGTTTATGTCGGTCAACATTTTTCACGGCTTCGCCGAGCGCGACGCCCTTACCAATACACCCTTTGGGGACTTGAGCCACCTGGGTGACGACGCCCTGATCGATCACCTGGTGGACTACCTGACCGGCGGTTTGAGAGCCGAACAAATTTAACTGAGGAGACAAGCATGAGCGAACGACTCTTTGACTTAACGCTCACCGACGAGCAATACATGACCCGCGATTCGGTGCAGCGCTTTGCGCTGGCCGAGATGACGCCGCAGGCGCGACCCGCCGATGAGGCCGGCGCAAGCCCTGAGGGCTTTCTGGACAAGACACTGGAGCTGGGGCTAGCACTGATGCCTATTCCTGAAGCGCTCGGTGGCGCGGGCGTTGACCGCTCGCCGGTATCGAATGCATTGACTGCCGAAGATCTCGCCCGCGGCGATCTGCCTATGGCACTGGGAGCGATCACGCCCCTGGCAGTGGTCAATACCCTGATCGATCAGGGCACCGAGGCACAAAAAGAGAAATACCTGCCTCGTTTTTGCGGTGAGACGTTCTATCCAGCCAGTATCGCCTTCATGGAACCACGCGCGCTATTTGACGCAACAGAAATCGAAACAAGCGCCGTTCGCGATGGTGATGATTTCGTGCTCAATGGTGCCAAGACCATGGTGCCTCTAGGAGTTGACGCAGAATTGCTGCTGATTATCGCCAATCTGGAAGGTACAGGGCCGGCGGCATTCATCGTCGACGGCAACCCGGAAGGCCTGACTCGAACAGAGGAAGAACATATGGGCCTGCGCACATTGCAGGTGGCGGGGCTGCAAATCGAGAACCTGCGCCTGCCCGCAGATGCACTGTTGGGTGACGATGCATCCAATTTACAGCGCTTTGTGGATCTTTCACGTCTGGGTATTTGCTCGCTCGCGGTGGGCACAGCCCAGGCCGTGCTCGACTATGTCAAAGAGTACTGTAACGAAAGGGTCGCGTTTGGCGAGCCCATCACCCACCGCCAGAGCGTGGCCTTTATGATCGCCGATATCGCTATTGAGCTGGAGGCCATGCGCCTAATGACCTGGCGCGCGGCCTCTGCCGCAGAACGCGGAGAGGACTTTCATGAACTGGCCTACATGGCCAAGGAATTCTGCGGCGAATATGCCATGCAGATCGGCACCAACGGCGTGCAGCTGCTGGGGGGCCACGGATTTTGCCGCGAACACCCGGTCGAGATGTGGTATCGCAACCTGCGCGCAATCGCCATCCTGGAAGGCGCCGTCAGCCTTTAAGCCGCCGCCAGCCTTTAAGCCGCCGCCAGCAACAGAATACGGAGACAGACAATGATTGATCTAGAACTGAGCAAAAAGCACGAAGAAACCCGCCAGAACCTGCGCATGGTCGCGGAGCACATGATGCGCCCCTACTCGCGCAAATATGACAAAGCAGAACACACCGCTCCCGTGGAAATGGAAGAAGTGGCCAAGCTGCTGAGAGAAAACCGACCAGTGGCCAGCGCCAAGGACAAGGGCTCGGATGCGGCGGATGAAAGCCGCGTCAAGAATGGCGCCAACCTGATGGCGGTCACCGCCTACGAGTCACTGTGCTGGGGCGACGTTGGACTCATGCTGGCCATGCCCGACCGCGGGCTTGGCAACGCAGCCATTAGCGCGGTGGCGACGCCAGAGCAGCTGGAGAAATTCGGTGGTCGCTTCGCCGCCATGGCCATTACCGAGCCGGGCACCGGATCAGATTCAGCCAACATCTCAACCACCGCCGTGCTCGACGGCGACGAGTATGTGCTGAATGGTGAGAAGATCTATGTGACCGACGGTGGGCGCTGCGACATCATTGTCGTCTGGGCCACCCTGGACAAGTCACTCGGCAAGGCCGCCATTAAGTCTTTTATTGTCGAGAAAGGAACGCCGGGTTGCGAAGTTGCACGCCTGGAACACAAGCTGGGCATTCGCGCCTCGGACACGGCCGCGATTAACTTCACCGATTGCCGTATTCCCAAAGGCAACCTACTCGGTAACCCGGAGGTCGCCACCAGCGCTGAGGGTCGTAAGAAAGCCTTCGGTGGTGTGATGCAAACCTTCGACAATACTCGACCACCCGTGGCAGCCATGGCCATAGGTGTAGCCCGCGCTGCTCTGGACATGACCCGAGAGATACTGGAGCGGGAAGGCGTCACACTGGACTTCAGCAAATCGCGCCGCAATGCCAAAGCGATAGAGGCAGAGCTTTACCGCATGGAAGCCGAGTGGAATGCTGCTCGACTGCTGGTACAAAAGGCCGCCTGGATGGCTGACAACAAAGAGCCGAATTCCATGGAGGCCTCCATGTGCAAAGCCAAGGCGGGACGCATGGGTAATTACGTCACCCTGAAATGCGTGGAACTCTGCGGCAGCCTTGGCTACGCCGAGACCGAGCTACTGGAAAAATTTGCCCGCGACTCAAAGATCATTGATATCTTCGAGGGTACGCAGCAAATTCAGCAGCTCATTGTGGCGCGCCGTGTATTAGGGAAGTCCTCTTCTGAGCTAAAATAGGCGGCATGACGCCGACTATCCGAATCGCTGTTTACAGCGACAGCTCCCCTTTTGCCGAACGCTGGGCCGCCAGGCTCAGCGAGCTGAGCCGCGAGGACCATGCCGATACCAGCATTGAGTTACTCGCCATTAGCGAGGGCCAACTGAGCAAATGCCTGGATGATCCCGATCTACAGGCACTCGTGTTACACAGCACTGCGCCCCTGGAACAGGTGCGCTGCTGCCTCGCTCAGCGCCCTCACCTCAACCTGTTCCCGGTGCTGGCCCAGGCATCGAGGGCAAGCATAGACGAACTACTGGACCTTCCCATCGAGGCCTATTTCGATGAGCAGGAGGGTGATTTCGCACTGGTACTACGAGAAATTCTGGCGGCCATTGGCAACAAGGCCGCGACTCCCTTCGCCGACACCCTGAAGGATTACGTGAGCAGCGCCAAGGATGCCTGGCACACACCCGGGCATTCCGGCGGTGATAGTCTGAAGAACAGTCCCTGGGTAAGCGACTTCTACCGCTTCCTGGGTGAGCACATCTATAACGCCGACCTGTCGGTCTCGGTACAGGTGCTCGATAGCCTGCTAGAACCACATAGCGTGATTCAGGAGGCCCAGGACCTAGCGGCACGCGCATTCGGCGCACAGAAAACCTTCTTCGCCACCAACGGCACATCGACGGCCAACAAAATCATTCTGCAGAGTCTGCTGCATCCTGGCGACAAGATTCTGCTGGACCGCGGCAGCCACAAATCGGCCCACCACGGCATTATTCTGTGCGGCGCGATGCCCGTGTATCTACCCTCCTCACTGCAGGTGGACTACGGCTTGTACGGCCCCGTTGCGCGGCAGACTATTTTAGACACCATCGACGCTCACCCCGATGCCAAAGCGCTGCTGCTCACCAGCTGCACCTACGATGGCTTGCGCTACGAGCTGGGGCCAATCATCGACTATGCCCACCAACACGGCATGAAGGTCATTATCGATGAAGCCTGGTACGCACACGCCGCCTTTCATCCACAACTGCGCCCTACCGCGCTCGAGTCCCGGGCAGACTATGTAACGCAGTCGACCCACAAAATGCTGTCAGCGTTTTCGCAGGCCAGCATGATTCATGTGAACGACCCGGCATTTGACGAGCAGCGCTTTCGTGAGCATTTCAATATGCACGCGTCCACCAGCCCACAGTACGCCATCATTGCGAGCCTGGACGTCGCTCGCAAACAAATGAGTATGGAGGGGTTTGGCCTACTGCAGGGCACGCTGGATTTAGCTGATCGCCTGCGTGACTCCATCAACGCCACCGATGTGTTTCGGGTGCTGGAACTCGAGGACATGCTGGCACCAGAGCTCGAATCCGATGGCGTTCGCCTGGACCCCAGCAAAGTCACCGTGGATATTTCCCGCACCGGGATGAGCGCCGACGCAGTGCAGTTGGAGCTATTTGAGAACTACAACATCCAGGTGGAAAAGACGACCTTCAATACCATTACCCTGCTGCTGACCATCGGCACCACCATGGGCAAGGTTATGCGCCTGGAAAATGCCCTGAAGCGAATGGCCGTACAGGCCAGTCGCAATGGGGATAACGACGCACTCACGCCGCCACCGCCGCTACCTGCCACCGGGGAAGTGGCGCGTCTACCGAGAGATGTGTTCTTCGAGAAAGGGGAGATCACACCGCTACTGGACGCCGAAGCCAATCTGAATGAGGACCTGGTCGGTGCAATCAGCGCCGATCAGATTACGCCCTACCCACCCGGCATACCGGTGCTGGTGCCCGGCCAGGTCATCAGCACTGAGGTCCTGGGTTATTTGCGCTCGATTTTACTGTCGCAGCGACATATCGAAGTGCATGGGCTGACCTATCACCGCGAGTTACCCCACTTGCGAATCGCCACCCCATGACAGCGGGCCTGAACCGCCAGCAGTCGGCTGTTCTGTTGTTCAGCCTGTTGACCGTCGCGATAGGCCAGTCACTGGTGTTCGCGATTCTGCCGCCGCTGGGTCGGGAAGTGCAGCTCTCAGAGGTGCAGATTACTTCGATCATCGCGGTCTCAGCACTCGTGTTTGGGTTCAGCTCACCGTTCTGGGGGCGATACTCCGACCGTGTAGGCCGCAAGCCGGTGATCCTGATCGGGCTGCTGGGCTACACCTTCGGCACGCTGGGCTTCGCCAGCACGTTCCAGGTGGCCATCATGGGCCTGGTCAGTGCGGGCGTTGGTTTTTACGTATTGGTGCTCGTATCGCGCTGCGCACAATCCGTGATCATGTCGGCCACCATGCCGGCCTGCACGGCCTATGCAGCGGATCACAGCGGCCCCGAGCAGCGGGTAAAAGCCATGGCAAAACTGGGAGCAGCCAATAGCCTGGGAACTATCCTCGGCCCTGCTGTCAGCGGCGCATTGGCCACCTTTGGTTTACTCGCGCCATTGTTTTTTGCTGGTTTTTTGACCGCGGTCGCCGCCGTCATCACGGCACTCAAGCTGCCGCGGACTCCGCCGGAAGATCTGACGGCTCGAGCTGTGCGTACCCGTCTGCGCTTTCGCGATCCACGCATCGTGCGCTACCTGGTGGCGGCGGTGGGACTCTTCATGGGCTTCGCCGGTATTCAGCAAACGCTGGGATTTAGCGTACAAGACAGGCTCTTGCTAACTGGCATCGAAACCGCACAGATGACCGGTGCCGCACTCATGATATCGGCCATATTTGCCTTCGCCGCCCAATGGCTACTCGTGGCACGACTCAATCTGGAACCGGAGCAATTCATTCTTATCGGGCTGATCTCACTGATTTGCGCAGCGTTCTTTGTCGGTATCTTCGAATCCTTCCCCCTGCTCGCCGTGGGCATGGCCTTTATGGGTACCGGGCTGGGCCTATCCATGCCCAGCATCTCGGCCGGCGCATCGCTCGCAGTCACTCCCCACGAGCAGGGGGCGGTGGCCGGCCTGGTTAGCGCCTGTCCCGCGCTCGGCTTCGGTGCCGGCCCACCCATTGCGGGCTGGCTCTATCAAATGGAACCGGTGTACGCCAGTTGGTTTAGTGCGGCGGTGTTTGCCATATTATTCATTGTCATCCTGTTCACCCGCCGGAAAACGTAAAGTGACCAAGCTCTCGATTCTCGACCTGGCCCCCGTCTGCGAAGGCAGCACCCCCGCCGACGCTTTAGCCAATTCCCTCGATCTGATTCGTCATGCGGAGCGCTGGGGTTTCGAGCGCTACTGGGTAGCAGAACACCACAACATGAAGGGTATAGCGAGTTCCGCGACCGCGGTGGTTATCGGCCACCTGGCAGGAGGCACCTCTCGAATCCGCGTGGGTGCGGGCGGCGTGATGCTGCCGAACCATGCCCCGCTGGTCATCGCGGAGCAATTTGGCACCCTGGCGGAACTCTACCCGAATCGAATCGATCTGGGTCTGGGCCGCGCACCCGGTACAGACCAGGTGACCGCGCAGGCGCTGCGCCGGACCCTCAATGGCAATATCGATGACTTCCCGCGCGACGTGGTAGAACTGCAGCACTATTTCGCGGAGCCGCGGGACAACCAGCGTGTACTGGCGGTGCCCGGGCAGGGAACGCATGTTCCTCTGTGGATATTGGGCTCCAGCCTCTACGGCGCCGGGCTAGCCGCCATGCTGGGATTGCCTTACGCTTTTGCATCTCACTTCGCCCCGGCCTACCTGGACGCCGCGATTGAGATGTACCGGGAGAAGTTTGAGCCATCTGAACAGCTCGAGAAGCCCTATGTGATGCTGGGTTTTAATGTCTGCGCTGCGGAAACAGAGGATGAGGCAAAATTATTGCGCACCTCCTCCCTGCAATCCTTCGTCCGCTTACGCCAGGGCAATCCAGGCCAGTTGCCTCCACCGGTCGCAGGGTTTGAAGAGTCACTGTCGGCCATGGAACGGCAAACCGTGGCGGAGATCGTGCGCTGCTCGGCGGTAGGCACACCCGCTCAAGTCGGCGAAGCGATGGGCAGCTTTATCGAGCGCACTGGCGCCGATGAACTCATGCTCGTTTCCTCGATCTTTGACCATGAAAAACGCGTGCGCTCCCTCGAAATTGCTGCAGAGGTAGGCGCGCAGCTCAACTGAGCGGCGCCCTCTCAGCGCCGTTAAACTGCCATTCATCGCAATGACGTAGCACTTCGTCGTGAAGCGCGCGTCGCGCCTGCATTCCCTACCTAGAATAAGCTCGACGCCTACGCAATGCCACGTGGTACGGAGGTACGCCTCGCAAGAGTCGCAGTTCACCGCTTCAAACGCGCCCGCCGCCGGGGGCAGTTATCAGAGAGGCCTCGATGCCTTTGAACGCGGCAATTACACTCGCGCCGCCGAGTGTTTCGCAGATTCCGTGAAAGCAACGCCAGATAACCCCGACGCCTACGTCAGTCTTGCCAACGCTCTGCGGGAACTTGGCCGAACTGATAACGCGGTAAGTAGCTACCTCAAGGGCTTGCAGATAGACCCCAGGCACCGCGACGCGCATTACAATCTGGCCAATATGCTCAAACGACTGGGTCGACTGGACGCCGCGCTGCACCACTATCGGCTGCTGGTCGATTTTCACCCGGACTTCATGCTCGGCCACAACAATATGGGCAATACCTTTAAGAGCATGGGCAAGTTCAAAGAAGCGATTGCGGCATATCGCAGCGCACTGGAGCTAAACCCTGACTACGCACCCGCACACTACAACCTCGGTATTAGCGAGCAATTGAGAGGCAATACCAAGCGGGCGATAAACGCCTATCGAAAAGCAATCGCCATAGACTCGAAGCTGGCACCCGCCCACGCCAATCTGGGTACTGCGCTGCGTGTTTCGGGCCGCCTGGAGGAAGCGGAGCGCCACTTGAGAGAAGCGATCAAGCTGGCGCCCCAACTGATAGAAGCACACAGCAACCTGGCCGCCCTACAGGAGCGTCGCAATCAGTTGGACGAAGCCCTTGCCAGCCTGGAACGTGCACTGGAGCAAGCACCCGGTAATCACCAATGCCTGTTTAACAAGGCTGTGGTGTTACGCCGACAGCAGCGTAGCGAGGAAGCACTCAGCATTCTCGAGCAATTGGAGAATGCGCAAATGCCTGAGGAGTTCCTAATCAGGCGATTCTTTGAGATGGGCAAAATACTGGATGCACAAGGCCATTTTGAGCAGGCTTTTAACGCCTTCCGAGACGGCAACGACCGCCAACGCTACAGTGCAGCCTTCGCACGCGTCGACGGTCAGCGCTACCTGGAAAGGATCACACGGATGCAGCGCGTGCTCGATCAGCAGGAGTTGCAAGATGCAGCTACGGCACAGTCACAGGCGTCACCCGTCTTTCTGGTGGGGTTCCCCCGCTCGGGAACGACGCTTCTCGACCAGGTACTCGACAGCCATCCTGCGCTCTGCGTAGTGGAGGAGGCCCAGGTATTGTCGGGTGTCGCTGAGAAGCTCCGACAAACCCACAACAACTATCCAGAATGCCTCTACGATCTCCACGAGACAGAGCTAAACCCGCTGCGCCAGCACTACCTGGAGCAAATTGCTGCATGCGCCGAGGCGCAACCAGGACAAAAGATTGTCGACAAACTGCCGTTGAACATAGAGCACGTGCCGCTGGCACAGCGCCTGTTCCCCGATGCCTTGTTCATATTCGCGCAGCGCAACCCCGCCGATGTCGTGCTGAGCAATTACTTTCAGTTCTATCAACTCAATGACGCCATGGCGAACTTCTCCAGTCTGGAAGACACAGTGACGGCCTACTCCAAAGTCATGGCGCTGTGGAATAGCTGCCGGCAAAAGCTGCCACTACGGGTGCACACGGTGCGTTACGAGGCGCTCGCGACGGATTTCGACAGCGAGTCTCAGGCACTAACGGATTTTCTGGGACTGGAATGGCATCAGGAATCGAGAGCTTTTCATCAACACGCCCGTAAGCGGTCGTTGATTCAAACTCCGAGTTACGAGCAGGTGGTGCAACCGCTCTATCAATCGTCTATCGACCGCTGGAAAAACTACTCAGAACAGCTGCAACAGTACACCGTGCAATTGCAAGCTTTCGCGTGAGCCAACCGGCTATTCGTAGACGTCGACTTTAAGGCTATCCACACCGGTGGCGCCGTCAATATAGAGGTTCACACCGCTAATAAATCTGGCTGCATCACTCGCCAGAAACAAAGCCGCGTTCGCCATATCTTCTGTCGTTCCGCTGCGCGTCGCCCCTTTGCCTGACGTTAAAGTATCTGACATGCGCTCAACACCTTCAGTGTTTGCCATAGCGCCAGGTGCAATACCATTCACGCGGATGCCGAGGCCCGCCCATTCAACCGCGGCGCTGCGTGTGAATGAAACGACGCCCGCCTTGGCCGCTGCAGCATGTGCCTGCCAGGAGACTCCCATGTTGTCGAAGGGCGCAGTGAGATTAATAACAACACCACCATGATCCTTGAGCCATGCAGTGAAAGCGGCCTTAGTGACATTAAAAGTGCCCTGCAAGTCAATTTCGACTATGGTCTTGAGGGCATTGTAGGAGAGATCCTCTATACGGGCAGGAAAGTTTCCAGCCGCATTATTGATGAGCACGTCCAGGCTTCCGTACTTTGCGATAACTGCCTGCACTACAGACTCCACACTCTCTGGATCACGAATATCTGCTGCGATAGCTAAGCATTCAATTCCCTGCCGCTCGAGTTCAGTACGGGTTGCGTCGAGCACTTCTTGCTTCCGACTGCAAATAGCGACCTTAGCACCGTGTGTGCCGAAAGCGGTGGCGATTCCCTTGCCGATACCCGTACCGCCGCCGGTGACCAGGACTACCTTGCCTTGCATCAAATCTCGTTGAAAAGCGGACATACGTTATTCCCCGAACAATAAGGAGACGCGACTTAGCTGAAAGCTGCTTGGTATATTGCCAGCGCGTCTTCGAGCGCCACTTCGCGGGGATTATTAACCAGCAAACGCTGCTGCAGCATGGCATCTTCGGCCAGCATTTGCAGATCGGCTTCGGGTACATTGGCGGCGCTGAGCGTGGCCGGCAGCCCCGTATCCGCGATAAGTGCTTCGAGCTCATCGACCAATGCACCGGCCCCGCTGCGACCGGCGACAAACGGGGCCAGTTCATCGTAGAGATGCTCCGCCTCGCTCATGTTGAATCGCAACACCGATGGCAACACCAAAGAATTACTGAGCCCATGGGGAATGTGGTAGTGCCCGCCGAGTGGATAGGCCAATGCATGCACCGCCGCAACCGGAGCGTTGGCAAAGGCTTGGCCTGCGAGCATCGCGCCGAGCAGCATGTTTGCCCGCGCATCGCGGTCAGAGCCCTCGTGCACGGCTATTCGAATATTCTGCGACAACAGGGTCAGGGCCTGGCGTGCGAGATTGTCAGATATTGGATTCTTCTTGTGCTTGGACGTGTATGCCTCAATTGCGTGCACCATGGCATCAATGCCGGTCATCGCAGTGACCGCAGGCGGCAAGCCTAGCGTCAGATCCGCATCGAGTACCGCCACATCAGGCAGTAGTTGCTTTGAAGAAACACCGGCCTTGGTGGTCTCACCCGTGGTTATTACGGCAACCGGTGTTACCTCCGAGCCTGTGCCAGCGGTGGTCGGCACCAGTATCAGCGGTAAGCGCCCGCCAAGAACCTGATCGACACCATAAATCTCTGCCAGCGATTGCTCACAACCCATGAGCACCGCCACAACCTTGGCCACATCCATGGAACTGCCCCCGCCCACGGCTATTACACCGTCGACCTCGGCATCCAATGCCATCTGGAATGCTGCCAGCACAACCTCTTCCGGAGGGTCTTCACGCACCTGATCATAGACCTCAGGAGTACAGCCATTGCTGGCTAACGCATCGATCACCGGTGGCACTAGACCAATCTCCATTAACATGGGATCAGTCACCAGCAAGGGACGCGCGACACCCAGTAATGCGCACTGTTCGTGCAGCTTCAAAGACGCACCACCAGCACAAATTATGCTGGCGGCAGTATTGAAGACAAAGTCCTGCATCAGAAAGTGAGTATGACCTTGCCGCGTGCGCGCCGTTCGGTCATGCATTGAAAGGCGTCGCGGAACTGCTCAACGGGAAAGTTATCGGTCACAACTGGCTTAATCTTGCCCGCCTCGAAGAACTCCCACAGCTCGGCAACATTGGCCAAATTGGTTTCGAACTCCTCGCCCAAGGAGCGACCCCAGAACACACCTACGATGGCGCAACCTTTCAATAGAGCCAGGTTCAGCGGCACTTTCGGAATGGGTCCGGAGGCAAAGCCAATGACCAGGAAACGGCCATTCCAGGCCATGGAGCGAATACAGGCCTCTGAGAAGTCGCCACCGATGGGATCATAGACCACGTCTACACCCCGACCTCCGGTGAGTTCCTTGAGCTTGTCTTTCAATCCAGCCGCGCCGTCGGTGCCCTCGGGGCCATAGTTAATGACCTCATCAGCACCCAGTTCTTTACACACTTCCAACTTGGCATCAGAACTGGCAGCCGCAATCACCTTCGCGCCCATCAGCTTGCCCAATTCCACGGCGGTTGTGCCTACACCTCCAGCGGCGCCGAGCACCAACAGGGTTTCCCCTTCCTGCAAGTTGGCCCGCTGCTTCAGGGCGTAATAAGACGTGAAATAGGTGATCGCTACGCCCGCGGCCTCTGCGAAACTCAGCGCTGCGGGCTTGGGAAACACCGTCCCCTCGTTGCATACCGCTTGATCTCGGAATCCGCCGGACAGCGACAAGACCTCATCGCCAGGCTTGAACCGCGTGACGTTGCTACCCACGGCTTCGACAACCCCGGCAATTTCACTGCCGACAACGAAGGGCAGTTCCGGCTGGTGCTGATACTTACCCTGGATTTGAAGGACGTCGGGAAAGTTCAAGCCCGCCGCCTTCACATTGATCATCACATCGTTGTCACCGAGTTCGTCGGTGGGCCAGTCGCCCTCGAGGACAAGCTTTTCAGCGTCCCCAGGGCCCAGCTCCGGACAGGTCAGTGCGCGCATCAGGCAACCTCGAACAAGCCAGCAGCACCCATGCCACCACCGACACACATGGTGATAACAACATACTTCACACCGCGTCGCTTACCTTCGATCAGCGCGTGACCGATCATGCGCGAGCCGCTCATGCCGTAGGGATGGCCAATCGAGATAGCACCGCCATTAACGTTGAGCTTGTCGTTGTCGATGCCAAGTTGGTCGCGGCAGTAGATAACCTGCACGGCAAATGCTTCGTTCAGTTCCCACAGGCCAATATCGTCTACGCTGAGACCGTGTTGCTTCAGCAGCTTGGGTACCGCGTAAATGGGACCAATGCCCATTTCATCCGGCTCCAGGCCAGCAACGGCAATGCCGCGATAAATACCCAGGGGCTCAAGGCCTTTTTGCTCGGCGAGCTTGCTGTCCATCACCACCTGGGCAGCAGAACCGTCAGACAGCTGAGAGGCATTACCCGCCGTGATGGTACCGCCGTCGATAACTGTTTTGAGGCCCTGCAGGCCTTCCAGCGTCGTGGCGCGAACACCCTCGTCTGCGGTGACAGTAACTTCCGCCTCACCCTGCTCGCCGGTTTCCTTGTCCCAGGTAATACGATTGCAGGTAACAGGAACCAATTCGTCGTCGTACTTGCCTGCGGCATAGGCAGCGGCGGTGCGCTCCTGCGACTGCAGACCGTACTCGTCCATAGCATCGCGGCTGATGTTGTAGCGGTCGGCAACCACTTCAGCCGTTTGCAGCATGGGCATGTGAATATTCGGGTGCATCTTCATCAGCTCTTCATCCACCAGGCGGTGAATGTTCATATTCTCATTCTGTACCAGGCTAATGGATTCCAGGCCACCACCGACAACCACGTTCATACCGTCGTCGATGATTTGCTTGGCAGCCGTGGCCACAGCCATCAGGCCAGAAGAACACTGGCGGTCGATGGTCATACCGGAAACGGTCACCGGCAGGCCGGCGCGCAGCGCAATCTGTCGGGCAACGTTGGAACCCGTAGCACCCTGCTGCAGGGCGCTACCCATGATCACGTCCTCCACTTCGGCAGGATCAATGCCAGCACGCCTCACCGCTTCGGCCACGGAAGCCGCACCCAGACTGGCACCGCCCAGATTGTTAAAAGAACCCCGGTAAGCTTTGCCTATGGGGGTACGGGCTGTTGATACGATTACTGCTTCTCTGCTCATGTGATTTACTCCTTTAACTCAGGTCGATGCCTTGGGCGGCCGCGGCCATACCGGTGAATTTAACTGTTTGCTCGAAACCGGCCTGGGGCACAGTCTCGCCTTCGGGATTGGTGATGGCGTCCCAGTTGGCTGCAATGCCTTCCGGAGTCTGGTCAGCTTCAGCCAGGTATGCACCTTGGGTCTCAACGACTTTGACCACTGAGTAGCATCCGGCGCCGGCAGCCATGATGGTACGGGTGGGCGCGTCTTCGCTCACCATGTACAACACGGCAGGGGTGACTTTTTCCGGCGTTAGCAAATCAAACCCCTTCTCAGGGATCAGACCCTCAGTCATACGGGTGCCTGCAGTCGGCGCCAGCGTGTTGATCTTGATGTTGTATTTGGCGCCCTCCTGAGCCAGCGTATTCATGGCACCGACAACACCCATCTTGGCACTACCATAGTTGGTCTGGCCGAAGTTGCCGTAGAGGCCGCTGGAAGAGGAAGTCATTACGATTCGACCATAGGCCTGCTCGCGCATCTGATTCCAAACCGCCTTGGTACAGTTGATAGAACCCATCAGATGCACATCCAGCACCATCTGGAAGTCCTCAAGGCTGCCATTGTTGAAGCTTTTGTCACGAAGAATACCGGCGTTATTCACCAGAATATCCACTCGGCCCCACTGATCAACCGCCTGCTGGACCATGGCCTCCACTTCTTCGTACTTGGCCACGTTTGCGCCATTGGCAATGGCTTCGCCACCCAGCGCTTCGATTTCTGCCACCACAGCCTTGGACGCCTCGCTGGAGCCGCCAGTGCCGTCGGCCGCACCGCCCAGGTCATTGATTACGACCTTGGCGCCACGCTTGGCCAACTCAATCGCATGGCTACGACCCAGGCCGCCGCCAGAGCCGGTAACGATGGCCACCTGGCCGTCATAACGAATACTCATAATTTACTCCTGTTACGCTACTACAACCATGGACAGCCACTCGGCCACCAGGGCGGGGGTTTCTTCCCCTTCAATTTCTACCGAGACGTTCTGCTTGATCAGAAAGCGGTTGTCATCCTTGGCGGTGATTTCGGCAATCTCAATATGGGCCCGAACCTTCTTCCCAGCGCGAACCGGTGCCAGGAAGCGCACCTTATCGAAACCGTAGTTCACGCCCATCATCACTCCCTCTGGACTGACACCGATTCCCGCACACATGGGAACCAGGGAGGACAAGGTCAGAAATCCATGCGCGATAGTGCCGCCAAATGGAGTCTGGGCAGCTTTCTCTTCATCGAGATGGATAAACTGGTGATCTTCAGTACAGTCGGCGAATTCGTTGATGCGCTGCTGGCTGAGTTCGAACCAGGGGCCGGGCTCGAACTTAGTGCCGACGTAGCTGGTGAACTCTTCCTTCGGTACGACTTTAAGCGACATATTCAGTGTCCTCGTCTGGGGAGTTGAGCGGGCCATAAGTGTAGTCCAGGAGACTATGCTGGGCGCGCAAAAAAGGCGTTTGAACATACAGTATGTATTTTCAACTTTCAAGTATTTCGCGTATGCTGTGCACTGTCACAGCAACCCACAGACCTGCTTATGAAGCCACCGCATGCACTGCTGGCAATCACCGAAGCGCCCCGAGCGATGGGATACGCCGCGGTTTTACGACTGGCGGGTGGATGGCTAAAGCGTATGCCCAAAGGCAATGGGCACGGGGTGATGGTATTACCCGGCTTCCTGGGTGAGGACAACTTCAATAGGCCGCTGGTCAAGTTTCTCAACGGGCTCGGTTACCACGCCAGTGGTTGGGGAATGGGCCGAAATCTCGGTCCGGGTAGCTTCTCGGAAGACCAACTGCGCGAGAAACTCGCGAAGCTCGCCGCTGCAGGCGACGGTAAGGTCTCATTGATCGGCCACTCCTTGGGGGGCATCTATGCCAGAGAAATTGCGCGTCTGGACCCACACAACTTTCACCAGGTCATCACCCTCGGCAGCCCTTTTGGCGAAGGGCGCCAAACCGGCTCCCATGCCAGCCGTCTCTACAAGCGCCTGAACCCCGCTGCGGACCCGCGCGAGGAGCAGGACCAATTGTCTGTGCCACCCCCCGTGCCCACTACAGCGATATTCACAAAGGGAGACGGCGTGGTGAACTGGCGCACGGCGTATCAGCGCGGCTACTTTAAGCAAGTGGATAATATCGAGGTACTGGGGAGCCACATCGGGCTCACTCTCAATGCCAGTGTGTGGTACTGGATTGCCAAAAAGCTTGCAGCGGTCGGTCGTAGCTAACACTCACTCGGCGGGCGTACCCGTGATTCGAAAAGTGCTAAGCTTGGGGTAAAGAACCAACAACTGCGCCCTCCGTGCCCGACAACCGCCCACAGATCAATACGACTCAGAAGTTCAATCGCAAGCAAGCACGCATCATCGATGCGGCCACAGCGGTTTTCAATGAGAAAGGCCTAAAGGGCTCGCGCATCTCCGACATCGCCGCCAGCGTTGGACTCGCTACCACCAGCGTCACGTATTATTTCAAGCGCAAGGAAGACCTCGCCGCTGCTTGCTATCTACAGACCATTTCCGAATTCCATCAACTCGCGTCGAATGCACAGAGCGAATCCACAGCACGACGTAAGCTTAAAAGCTTCTTGAGTGAGTATTTCGAACTCCGCGCGCGCATTCTCCGCGAAGAGCACCCGCCGCTGATGCTGTTCAACGAAATACGCGCCCTGGAAGCAGACAGCACCGATTGGCTATTCGAAGCGTACGTGGCAATGTTTCGAGATATTCGCGCGCTGCTGGTCCATGACCAAACGCCGTCGAAAAAACTGGAGGCATCCCAGCTACGGCGAGCGGAACTGAATAGCAATGCGCATCTGCTACTGTCGCATATTCTCTGGATTCCTGTGTGGCTGCACCGCTACTCTGTGGATGACTACCCCAGAGTGACCTCGCATCTCGCGGGCTTACTCAGCGACGGCATCGCAACCAACCGAGAATGGAAGGCGCCGGAATTCCTACCGCACGATGCACCGACGGATCCTCGCAGTACTTTTCTGCGAGCAGCCACAGCTATGATTAACGATCGCGGTTTTCGCGGAGCCTCCGTGGATATGATTGCCGACAGCCTGGATCTCACCAAAGGCTCGTTTTATCACCACTACGACTCCAAGGAGGAGTTGGCCTACGCCTGCTTCGACTACACCTTCGAGATTATCGAGCGGGTATTGGCGCAGGTTCCTACAGGCTTGAACCAGGCGGAACGGCTGAACTACACCCTCTCCAATCTGGTCCACTGTCAATTGGCCCCTGCTGGTCCGCTTCTGACCATGGGCACAATATCTACGCTCGACCCGAAGGTACGACCGCAGATTGTGCGCCGCTACCAGGCGCTGACACAGCGTTTTGCCGACATCATTATCGACGGCATGATAGAAGGATCTCTACAGCGCGTAGAACCACTATTAGCCGCGGAGTTGGTCATCCAAACGGTGAACGCCGCCCCCGAACTGCCGCGCTGGGCACCCGGCCTTAGCGTTGCAGAATCTGTACAGTTACTGGTTGCACCCCTGTTCGAGGGTATGCTGCCGCAAGAGACATAGTGAGGAACATCCCATGCACGATCTGGTAATTCGCGGAGGCCTGATTTACGACGGCTCCGGCGCTGCTCCCTACCCCGCCGACATCGCTATCGATGGTGATCGTATTGCAGCCATTGGCAGCATCAATGCTGCAGGCAAGGACGAGATAGATGCCGCCGGCAAAATCGTTACGCCAGGCTTCGTCGACATTCATACCCATTATGACGGCCAGGTTACCTGGGATCCCTACCTGGCACCCTCCAGTTGTCATGGGGTTACCACGGTAGTCATGGGTAACTGCGGTGTGGGTTTCGCGCCCTGCAAGCCTGAGCAGCGTGACTGGTTAATCGGCCTGATGGAGGGCGTTGAAGATATCCCCGGCACTGCCCTGCATGAGGGTATCAATTGGCGCTGGGAAAGTTTCCCGGAATACCTCGATGCGTTGGATGCCTCTCCACTGGCACTGGACGTCGCCACTCAGGTACCCCATGGGGCGCTACGCGCCTATGTCATGGGCCAGCGCGGTGCAGACCACGCGGTAGCCAGTACTGAAGAAGTAGAAACCATGGGCCGCCTTGCCAAGGAGGCCGTGGAGGCCGGCGCGCTCGGCTTCTCCACTTCGAGAACTGAAAAACACAAGGATTCCAGCGGTGTGCTTACGCCCACCATCAAAGCCCACCGCGACGAACTGGTCGGCATTGCCAAGGCCGTCGCCAGCACCGGCACCGGCGTACTGCAGGGTATTTCCGACTTCTATGACTTTGAGACCGAGTTCGACATCTTCAAAGACATGGCGCGAGAATCCGGCTTGCCCATCTCACTGACCGTCGAGCAACAGGACGCCAGGCCAGAGTGGTGGGAATGGTTGCTCAACGGCATCAGCGAGGCACAGGCAGAGGGTATACCCATGTATGGCCAGGTGCCGCCCCGAGCGACTGGCGTGCTACTCGGCCTTACCGCCACGCTAAATCCGTTCTTCCTGCACCCCACCTATCACGAGATCGCCAACCTCTCCCTTGAAGAACGCGTGACTGCGATGCGTGATCCAGAGTTCAAGGCAAAAATGCTCGCCGATAAACCCGTGGATTTTGGTGTGCCGCTGCTGGAAGAAATTATTGGCAGCTACCAGAAAATTTTCCGTTTGGGAGAACCTGCCAACTATGAGCCAGATCCAGCGGACTCGTTCGCAGCCCAAGCCGAGGCAACGGGTGAAAGTGCCCTGTCGCTGTTATATGACGCCCTGTTAGAAAACGACGGCCATGCCCTGCTCTACCATCCGCTATTTAACTATGAGCCCGGCAATCTGGACCATGTGAAGCGGATGCTGGACCACCCCTATACCTATCTGGGTCTAAGTGACGGCGGCGCTCATTGCGGCGCACTGTGCGATGCCAGCTTCCCGACCACGGTCATTCAACACTGGGGACGCGATCGTAAACGTGGCGACAAGCTGCCGCTGGAACAATTGATTGCCATGCAAACCAGCCAGACAGCCGAACGCCTGGGACTGAAGGATCGCGGCATTCTGGGAGTGGGCTACAAGACGGATATCAATGTGATCGATTTTGACAAGCTGACCCTGCATGAGCCTACCGTGGTCAACGACCTGCCCGCCGGCGGCCGGCGCCTGGTGCAACATGCGACCGGCTATGAGTACACCCTCGTCGGCGGCAAGATCGCCTTCCGCGAAGGTGTACCTACCGGTGAGCTAAACGGAAAGCTGATTCGCGGCTTCCAGCCGTCGCCCGACGAGCAGAGCGCGGCGGCCTGACTACCTGAAGGGCGAGCAACAGAAGCGCGATTTGGGTATCAGCCGTCGCGGAACGTAGCGCTGACGCCTTCCTGCTCCGCGTACTTGCGCAGCTCCTGCCGCCCCACCACCATGCGATGCACGGCGTCAGGACCATCGGCCAAACGCAGCGTGCGCTGACTCATATACATACCCGCCAGTGGCGTATCCTGGGACACACCCAGCGCGCCGAAAGCCTGTATGGCTTCATCGACAATACGAATAGAAATATTGGGCACCGCAGTCTTGATCATCGAGATCCAGATGCGCGCTTCCTTGGCGTCCACATTGTCCATCATCCAGGCGGTCTTGAGGGTTAACAGCCGTGCTTGCTCAATATCCATGCGAGCATTGGCGATAATGTCGACGTTACCGCCGAGCTTAGCCAGCGGACGGCCAAACGCGGTGCGACTCAGCATTCGAGTGCACATGAGCTCCAGCGCCTTTTCCGCAGCACCGATAGCGCGCATGCAGTGGTGAATCCGGCCCGGGCCGAGACGCCCTTGGGAAATTTCAAAGCCACGTCCCTCGCCCAGGATAATATTCTCTTTGGGTACCCGCACATTGTTGAATTTCATGTGCATATGACCATGGGGCGCATCGTCCATCGAAAACACGTTCATTCCACGGATGACTTCTACCCCGGGAGTATCCATCGGCACCAGAATCTGCGATTGCTGCAGGTGCGTTGGTGCATCCGGACTGGTTTTCACCATGGTGATCAAAATCTTACAGCGGGGATCACCGGCGCCAGATATATAGTGCTTCTCGCCGTTGATTACCCATTCATCGCCCTCGAGCTTCGCTTCGGTACACACATTGGTCGCATCGGATGAGGCCACGCCGGGTTCCGTCATGGCAAATGCAGACCGAATTTCTCCATTCAACAGGGGCTCCAGCCACTGTTCTTTCTGCGCCTCGGTCCCGTACTTTTCCAGTACTTCCATATTGCCCGTATCTGGCGCGGCGCAATTGAATACCTCTGCGGCAAGATGAGACTTGCCCATTTCCTCGGCGAGGTAGGCATATTCCACCGTCGTCAGACCAAAACCGCGGTCGCCCTCGGTGAGAAAGAAATTCCACAGCCCTTTTTCTTTGGCCTTCGCCTTCAGCGCATCGCGAATCTCGTCCTGACGAGCAGTCCAGGCCCAGCGGTCGCCATCTGCACCAATCAGGGAGTAGAACTCCTCTTCGACCGGCATGATCTCATCGGCGATAAAGTTTTTGACCTCTTCAAGAATCGGCGCGATACGCTCACTAATTCCAAGATCCATTCTGATTACTCCTGTTGTGATGCCAGCTTTGCAGCGTAGTCTGCTTTCAACTGACGTTTATAAATCTTGCCAGACGCTATGCGCGGCAGCTTGTCTTCATGGAACCATATATGCGCCGGAACCTTGAAAGCGGCAAGATGCTCATGCAAATACGCCTGTAATGCTGCCGCTTTCATTTCGCTGCCTGGGTGCAGTACCAGGGCCGCGCCCACTATCTCACCCAGACGATCGTCCGGAAGGCCAAACACGGCAACTTCTTCAACTGCCTCGTGCTGATAAATCGCGGCCTCTACCTCGATGCAGCTAATATTTTCGCCGCCGCGAATGATAATGTCTTTGATACGATCGACGATAAAGAGATAACCCTCTTCATCCAGGTAACCCACGTCACCGGTATGAAACCATTCCCCTTTGAACGCCGCCGCGGTGGCGTCTGGCTTGTTCCAGTATCCACGGACATTAGCCGGGCTATGAATGCACACTTCGCCGCGCTCTCCGGCGGCTAGCACATTATCAGCTTCGTCTTTGATGCAAATATCAGTCACCGCGGGCACCACGCGACCTGCACTACTGGGCTTGGCCAGATAGAAGGCGCCAGAATTGACTGTACCCAGGGCATTTGTCTCGGTTAGCCCATAGCCAATACCAGCGCTGGAGCCCTTGAAACGGTCGGTAATCTTCTTCACCTGATCCGGCGGGCGAGCGGCGCCACCGGCAAAGATTTCCTTGAGGCTCGACAGATCGTAGTGACTGCCCTGGGCGGCCGCCTGCAGCTCCGCTGACATGGTAGGCACGCCATTGAAATTAGTGACTCGCTCCGCTTCGATCAGGCGCATGGCCTCTTGCACGTCCCATTTGTACATGAGCACAATCTTACGTCCGATCGCCAGAGACAGCATGAAAAGACTATGTGTGCCCGTCACATGGAATAAGGGCACACTCATCAAAGTACAGGGGGAGTATTTTGAGGGTTCAGGTGGGTCAGCGAGCGCGCCCGCATTTCCCAACAAGAGCCAGCTGAACAAAGCCGCTAACGCGCCGCGATGGGTTTGCACGGCGCCTTTGGGGTGACCTGTAGAGCCCGAGGTATACATGATGCAGGCGTCAGCGTCCGGGTCCATGTCAACTGGGGCTGGCTTACTGCCCGCGGCGCCTGCAACTACCGTCATAAAGTCCGCAACCGGCAGTCCACCAAAATCTCCTACACCGAGCAGCTGCAAACCGAGCTTTTCCCGAATCGGCTCGAGTCGATCTGCGCGTTCCGGGTCAACGATGACCAGCTTCGCACCACAATCTTCTAGCCCATATTCCAGCTCTTCGGTGGTCCACCAGGCATTGACCGGCACCACAATGCCTCCGGCCAGCAAGGTACCGATAAAACCAATCATCCACTGGGGATTATTGCGCATGGCGATAGCGACGCGATCACCGGGTGCTACCTGATACTGATGCTGTAATGCGAAGGCAAAAGCTGCGGCTAGCTGATATCCCTCTGCATAGGTATAGCGTTCGTCACCCATGACCACCCAATCTTTGTCACCATGGCGCAACATGCCCGCAAAGTATTCGGCGAGATTGGTAGGCTGTTTCTTATAGCTGCGGTAGGAGTGACCACGGATAGCGACGTCTTCCAACTCGTAGAGCTGGTCTGCCGCGGTCAGTTGTGCCACGGCGCCTTCCAGACGCCGCAGCGGACTTGCTAACTCATCCTCTGCGGGACGATTGCTCAAATGGGGCTCCTAGTATTCAGACAATCGGGCAAAACGATCAAGATGATAGTTATAGTCACCATAAGTCTGCTGCGCCACCCGGGCGCGCTTGATAAAGAAGCCGATATCAAATTCATCGGTCATGCCAATACCACCGTGCATTTGAATACCTTCATTGGTCACTAAGGTAGCAACCTCGCAAAGCTTGCCTTTGCAGGCGCTGGCCAAGCGGGACAAATCGTCCTCGTCGGCGTCTACGGCCTGTAGCGCTTTGATCACCATTGACCGCGCCAGCTCCAGCTCGGCAAACATGAGTGCGGACCGATGCTGCAAACCCTGGAACGAACCAATCAGTTCACCGAACTGCTTGCGCTCTTTCAGATAGGTCATTGTGCGCTCAAAACACTCGAGAGAAAGCCCCAAAAGTTCGGCGGACAAACCAATATTGGCAATATCCAGCACTCGCTGCAGCGGGCCGTAGCCAGCATTCAGTTCGCCCAGCAAGGCATCGGCACCCACGCTGACCTTATCCAGCACCACATTCCCACCGTTGCGGCTATCGACCATGATCACGCGTTCGGTGCTGAGGCCGGCGGCATCCGCATCGACCAAAAACAGGCTCAGGCCGTTGTCTTCACCCGGTTGTCCGTCAGTGCGCGCCACAACAATTAACTTGTCAGCGACGTGTGCATCGGCGACCAATACCTTGCGGCCACTGATCTCGAAACCATCGCCGGTGGCCACGGCGACTGCCGCGGTCTTGTGCGGTGCGTGATGAGCGCCTTCCTGCAATGCCAGAGACATTTTCAGCTCGCCGCTTGCCAGCGCCGGCAACAGATTCTCTTTCTGGGCATCAGTGCCCATACGAGCAATCGCGGTCGCGCAAACCAGTATGGAGGCCTGCAGGGGAGAAATGCTCAAATTGCGACCCATTTCCTCCAGCACAATGCCGAGACCTGTGTAGCCATAATCCAGGCCGCCGTAGGCTTCGGGAATGGCGATGCCGGCCCAGCCCATCTCTGCCATCTCCTGCCAGACAGCCGTGTCGTAGCCCTGGGCGTCCTGACTGTCACGCAGCGCGCGCAGTGCAGCAACAGGTGCCTTCTCAGCCAGGAAGCCGCTGGCGGCCTCCTTCAACATGAGTTGTTCTTCGTTCAGTACCAATGCCATGACAGTACCCTCAGCTCGGCAGGCCAAGCACCCGCTTGGCAATAATATTCAATTGGATTTCGTGGGTACCACCCTCGATGGAATTTGCCTTGGTGCGCAACCAGGCCCGGGGAATTTCACCTTCGTTGTAAGATTCACCTTCCCAGGCGAGCGCTTCCTCGCCGTAGACAGACAGCATCAGTTCGTAGCGGCGTATGTTCAGCTCGGTGCCGTAGTACTTGAAGATCGACGAGGCTGCACCCAGGCCAACGCCAGCTTTGGCTTCGTCACGCACCCGCTCCATAGTGGCGCCAAACGCCATCACATCGAGCTGATGCTGAGCCAACTTCTGACGCAATACGGTGTCATCCAACCGACCGCTGGCATCGAGGCCGATCTTGTCGCCTGCGATCTGGCCGAGACTGCGCTTGGAGCCCGGTTGGCCAAAGCCAGAAATCATTTCGCGCTCGTGAGTCAGCAGGTACTTGGCAATGCTCCAGCCCTTACCCTCTTCACCCATGAGATTGTCTTTCGGCACCTTGACGTCGTCGAAGAAGGTTTCACAGAAGGGAGAGGCGCCGGAAATCAGCTTAATCGGCTTGGTGGTCACCCCTTCAGAGGCCATATCAAACAGCAGAAAGGAAATACCCTCGTGCTTGGTACCGCTGTTATCGGTACGGGTCAGGCAAAAAATCCAATCGGCCTTGTCGGCGTATGAGGTCCAGACCTTCTGACCATTGACCAGGTAGTGATCACCTTTGTCTTCAGCTTTGGTTTGCAGGCTGGCAAGGTCGGAGCCAGCACCAGGTTCGCTATAGCCCTGACACCAGCGAATTTCACCGCGCACAATTTTGGGCAGGTGTTCTTTCTTTTGCTCTTCGTTGCCGTACTTAATCAGTGCAGGGCCGAGCATAGAAATACCGAAACTGTGCAGCGGGTTGCGTGCGCCAATGCGACGCATTTCCTCGCGCAGAATCTTGGATTCTTTTTTGCTGAGACCTCCACCGCCGTACTCTGCGGGCCATTCTGGCGTGGTCCAGCCACGCTCGCCCATGCGATCAGCCCAGAGTTTCTGGTCCGGGTGCTTCATTTCGGGGTCGCGTCCCCCCCAGTACTGATCGTATTCATCTTGCTCAGGCTGACGCATCGACTCGGGGCAATTAGCCTCCAGCCAGTCACGGGTGTCCTGACGAAACTGCTCAAGTGCGCTCATGGGGAAACCTCCGAAAAAAGGAATTCGAACATACAGTATGTTTTGCTGACTTACAAGTATTCTTCACGCAGAGGCGGCTATCAGTGAGCGGCGTCTTGCATTATATTTAGCAGCTCGCACGACTGAGACTTTCTGAATGAGCAGCACCCGCTATCTCAACTTGCCGGTATTGGATGGGATCGACCCGCGGACATTCCAGGAGTGTGATCCGTTCCCCTGGGTGAACCCGCAGTACTTGGTCAGCCCGGAGCGCTATCAGGCGCTGCTGGATAGCATGCCTGACATCTCCGAATTCAGGGCTTTTTTCGGCAAGCAACGCAAACACGGCCAGGCCAGCCACGACCGCTATGTGCTCGACTATGAAGACGGTATGTCCCTGTCCCAACCCTGGCAGGACTTTGTCGATGAGCTGCGCAGCCCGGTGTATCGCAAGTTTGTCTGCAAATTGTTGAATGTTTCTGATGTGCGCTTCCGCTTTCACTGGCACTTTACCCCCGACGGCGGAGAGGTATCTCCCCACTGCGATTCCAAAGGCAAAATTGGCTCACAGATCTTCTATCTGAATACCGAGCAGGACTGGGACAGGAGTTGGGGCGGAGAAACGGTGGTATTGGACGATGGTGAGGGCATTACCCCAGACAATGCGCCGGCCTTTGAAGACTTCGATGCCGAGTATCCGGCAGAGACTGCGGATAACCGCAGCCTGCTGTTCGGCCGCCGCGGCAACTCATGGCATGGGGTGCGCAAGATCAACTGCCCGGAGAACCACTACCGCAAAGTCTTTATTGTCGTGTTTGAAGAACATCGTCCAGTAAAAATGTGGACCAAGAAGCTCAAGCGTCTGCTAACCGGCAAGCAGATGGTCACTCACAAAGAAAGCTTGATGTACTAAGTGCGATGAAAATGGAATCAGACAGAAAACCGCCACTGCTGATTCTCGGAGCCCCGCCCCGGGGCGGCAATCACCTGCTGCGCGGCTTACTGGACGACCATCCGCAGTTGTTGCTGCCTCCCGATGAGGACTACTTCGTCCGTCACCTGTCCCGACACCCCCTCACTCGTCTACAGGGGATGCTGGCCTCCCGCGCTGGCGCGCCCACCTTTTATCGCCGTCTGCAGAAAGACGGCCACCTGGAACGCATCAACGCCGGCCACGGCACCGAGGTATTCGGCACCGAGAACTCGCTGGACCTGGAGGCTTACTACGGCTATGTGCGCACACACCACCAACGCGGTGATGTCGACGCTCTGGTTCGCAAACACGTAGAAGCCCTGGCGGTTGCTCTCGGCCATCGGCCCGGAGACGGCCGACTACGCGTCATGTTCTGCGCACTGCAGCCCAGTAACCAGGACCTCACCAAGGTCAGCCAGATGCTGGCTCGAAGCTACGATATTCGCGGTGTATTTTTGGTGCGCGACCCGCGCGCCCACCTCAGCTCCAAGCTGGTACGCAATCCCACTTTAAATCTGCGCCGCTTCTGCCAGCGACAAAACCGCTATTGGCAGGAGATCGACTGGTTTGCGGAGCACTGCGGCCCGGCACTGCGTTTGCGTTTTGAGGAATTGGTCACCGACACCACCGGAAAAATGCGACAGGTGTGCGAGCTGGCAAACATCGCCTTCAATGACGCGGTGATGGAGTACACCCAGGGGGGGCAACCGGGTATTAGCAATTCATCCTTCGGTCGCAGTACCGGCATCGACGCAAGCGCTCTCACGCGTTACCGCGACACGCTACCTGCCGCCACGATTGCCTATTTGGAACCACACTGCCTGCCAGAGCTATTCTGGCAGCCGGGAGAACTTAGTGCTGACGCGGATGCAGGCGTACCGGTAACTCAGTATAGCCCTTGACGAAGACCGACGGAGTCCGCACCGGCTCTCCGACCACCTCGACACGCTCGAAGCGAGCCATAATTTCTTCCCAGAGTATTTTCAGCTGCAGCTCAGCCAGGTGCGAGCCCATGCAGCGGTGGATGCCGTAGCCAAAAGACAGGTGTTTGCGCACGTTGGGTCGACCGATAATGAAGCGGTCTGGGTCCTCGAAGACAGACTCGTCGCGATTACCCGATACGTACCACATGATGACTTTGTCCCCGGCTTTGATCTGCTTGCCACCCAGTTCGGTATCCACCAGCGCATTGCGCCGCATATGCGCCAGCGGCGTTTGCCAGCGAATGGTTTCCGATACCATTGAGGGAATCAGCTTGGGGTTGTCCCGCAGCTTGTCGTATTCCTCAGGAAACAGGTTCAGTGCCAGCACGCTACCTGTCATCGAGTTTCGAGTCGTATCATTGCCTCCCACGATGAGCAGAATCAGATTGCCCAGGTATTCCAAGGGCGTCATATTACGGGTTGATTCGCCATGCGCCAGCATGGAGATCATGTCATAGCCGGGCTCGGCATTGACCCGCTCATTCCACAAGCCGGTAAAACACTCCAGACACTCCAGCAGAATCTCTCTTCGACCCTCCTCAGTCACACCGGATTCCGGGCCAGGCATAGTGGTCGCCATATCGGACCAGTAGGTGAGCTTGGCTCGGTCTTCGTAAGGAAAATCAAACAAAGTCGCCAACATGCGAGTGGTCAGCTCGATGGACACTTTCTCGACCCAGTTAAAGGTGTCGCCCACGGGCAGAGTATCGAGTACCTCCTGCGTGCGACCACGAATGAGTTCGGCGAAATTGGGTAGGTTCTTCGAGCCTACCACCGGATTGACCTCACCGCGCTGCTTACTGTGGCGCGGCTCATCCATTGCGATAAACATCGGCAGCGTGAAATCTTCCGGCTGGTCGCGAATGGTAATACTGGGCTCGGAGGAGAAGATATCGTGGGAGGTATCCACGGTCATGATGTCTTCGTAGCGGGTGACTGACCAGAACTTGCCGAGCTCTTCCTGCTCGCTCAGATGCACCGGATCCTCTTCGCGCAGTCGCTTAAACCAGTCCCACATGCTGTCGTTGGCGAACAGCCATGGGTTTGCCGGATCGACATCTTCCAGAGGAATCGACCAGGGATCTATGTCTTCGGGACGCTGCTCAGATACGGCTGTCATTGCGCAAACCTCGCTAGTGTTGACAGCGCTCACTATAGCAAAGTGTGGCGGAAGAGGAAGGAGTCGAACCCACCAGGCACAGTCTCTGCGCCTCACTGGTTTTGAAGACCAGGTGCCCCACCGGGGACATCGCTCTTCCGATTAGTCCATTCTAGCCTTTGAAACGTGCCGCGGGTAAGTCGGGATCAAGAATCTTTCTGTTCTGGCCATCGCGCTGCGTGAAACGCAGTTGGTCAAAGTATTCCAGTACTTCAATACACAGATTGCGGCCCACCCCGGAAGCGTCGCGAAACTCCTTGACGGTAAACCCGCCACTGGATTCGGCGCATCGCGTGGCAAGCGATGCGAATTCATTCAGCGTGGATGGCAGCGCCAGACGACCATCTCCAATCCGGTGTAGGCGCCCGGCGCGTGCAGCCGACCCGAGCACCTGCCCGAACAGGGATTCAGACAGCCCCAGCAACTCTCGCAGGCTGTGCTCGGTCGGCAACTCACGCCCCGCCTTTTGCAACGCTGCTTCGACAGAGCGCCAGGCTGATTGCTCAGCCTCCGACACACTCAACTGAAAGCCAACCGCGCATAGCAGACCTCCGCGCATCTCAAAAGAACCAGACTTGATGAGCTCCAGCAATAACTCTGAGATCAGAGGACGACTATGCCTGGGTGCCAGACCATCGCGGAAATGGGCAGGACTGATGCCCTCGGTCTCCGGATATTGCTCGTGCCATTGTTGAAGCAGCTCGATCAGCTCTTCCTTCATTTCCTGCCAACGAGCAGCCGAGATGAGCAAGGTCGCGCTCTTCTGCTCGTGCGCCAGGCAAGCTTCTTCAATGAGCTCATTTTGCACGCGCTCCGCTTCCGTGTCCGAAAGATTCCAGCTTTCGGTAAAGCGGTCCCAATCGAGCCACTCGCCTTGCTCCAACAACACACAGCGCGCTGCAACACCAGGTTCCGGTGCCTGCAGCGCCTGCAACAAGGCAATTCGGTTCTCGCGCGATTTGCGATAGCGCGGTGCCTGGGGATCCAGCACCATCCCACCCCCCAGTAACACAGCCTCGCTATAGTCGCGAAGTAGGAAGCGGTCACCACGATGACAGAGCACCGGGCCGTCTAACAACAACTGTACGAGACCCTTAGATTCATCGATAAAAAACAACCGCGCTTCAACCCGCCGTGCCCCGATATACAGCTTTACCGGAGCCAGATGCTTGGGCTGAAAGGGCAAACCCGGGAGTAGCTGTAATCGCGCATCGAAACGCACACTGGTCAGTTCGGCGCGCCGGTCTACCAGCCAGTCGCCGCGCTGCAGTTCGTGCCGTTCAATGGCACCGCTGATGTTCAGAGCTACTCGCTGCCCCGCCACCGCGCGCTCGACCGCTCTATCTTGTGCGTGAATACCGCGCACCCGCACCGGCCTACCAAGAGGCTGCAACAACAATTCATCATCGACTGCGACAGCACCCGCCGCCGCGGTTCCGGTGACCACCAAGCCAGCGCCCTTCACATGAAACGCCCGGTCTAATGACAGACGGAAGCGCCGTGTCTCAACTTCTGCACGAATGTTCGCTGATAACCGATCCAGCGCGTCCGCTAACTCGGTGATACCCGTGCCATCAAGGTTAGAAACAGCAAAAACCGGTGACTCAGCGGGCAACAATGCGCGCGTCGCATCGGTCACTTCTTGCACGCGTGAACGCTCCACCCGGTCGATTTTGCTCACCACCAGCAAAAACCGCTCAACCCCGAGCAAATTCAGAATATCGATATGTTCGCGCGTCTGTGGCATGGGACCATCATCGGCGGCAACGACCAGCATGCCCAGGTCGATACCACTGACACCGGCGATCATGGTATTCAAGAAACGGGAGTGGCCGGGCACGTCGATAAAACCTATTGGCAGTTCGGCGCCATTGTCTCGATAGGCATAACCGAGATTGATCGACAGACCCCGGCGCTGTTCCTCCTCGGTGCGGTCGGTATCGACCCCGGTGAGCTGTTTAACCAGGGAGGTCTTGCCATGGTCGACATGTCCGGCCGTGGCAATAATCAAAGAGCCAGCATCTCCAATTGGGCAAGGAACTCGGCCTCTTCTTCGAGGCAGCGCATATCGAGCCATAAGGCAGACTGGGAGATACGACCAATCACCGGCCGGGGCAACTGCCGCAGCGCTTGTGCGAGCGAACGGACCGGGCCGTCGGAACCATCGGTCGCCCTTATGACCAGGGCCCGACTCGGCAAACTCTCCACGGGTAGGGAACCGCTGCCGATCTGACTCTTGCAGGTGCTGATCTCGACCGAGTACTCCGCGAGTGCCGCGGCAACCGCCGGCAGAACACGCTCAGCAACGTCCGCAATCTCCGACTCGGGGCGAGTGAGAAGACGCAGGGTGGGCAATTCCCTCATCAGCGAATCAGGATCTCGATACAGCCGCAGCACCGCATCGGCCGCAGCCAGGGTCATCTTGTCCAGACGCAACGCCCGCTTTAAGGGGTTGGCGTTAATCCTGGCGATGAGATCAGCACGCCCTACAATGAAACCGCATTGTGGCCCGCCCAATAATTTGTCACCGCTAAAGGTGACCAGATCGACTCCCTGCGCCAGTGCCTGCGCTACAGTGGGCTCGGCCGGCAAACCTAGCGCTTCAAAATCCACCAGATTGCCACTACCCAGATCGACACACAGTGGCAGATCGTTTGCGTGAGCAAGTTCAGCCAGCGCCGTTTCCTCAACCGCGGCCGTGAAGCCTTCGACCTGATAATTGCTGGTGTGCACTTTCATCAGCATGGCCGTATCAGGTCCAATGGCGTTGGCATAATCTTTAAGATGGGTGCGGTTAGTCGCACCCACCTCGACTAATCGACAACCGGCGCGCTGCATGACCTCGGGTATGCGGAAGGAACCGCCGATCTCAACCAATTCACCGCGCGACACCGGTATCTCTTTAGCCAGCGCCAGCGTGTTCAACACCAGAAGCACCGCGGCGGCATTATTGTTGACCGCGGTTGCTGCCTCCGCACCGGTGAGCTTGCAAAGTATCTCTGCAATATGCGCATCGCGCTGGCCGCGTTCGCCTGTGACAAGATCGAATTCAAGGTTGCTGGCCGCAACTGCCGTGCGGGTCACCGCGTCCAGGGCAACTCGCGGCAATAGCGCACGCCCCAGATTGGTATGCAGCACGGTGCCAGTAAGATTGAACACAGTACGCAGGCTCGACGCCGCGGCCGCATCCAGTCGACCGCGCAGCTCGAGGCGTATGTTCTCGAGATCTGTATCGACAGTTTCTCCCGCAGAAATTCGCTCTCGCCTTTGCGCCAGCAACTCTCGCACTAACTCGGTTACTTGCTGTCGACCGAATGCGCCCACTTCTTCACCGCACGCTTGCAATAGCGTGTCGACAGAAGGCAAAGCGCGGTGCGGATTGTTCATGCTACAGATAGGCGCCAGCGAGTTGGCCGAGAGTTTGTTCAAAACCCTGCATGGTTTCGTCGATGATCTGCTTCACCGGCTTGGCTTCATCGATGCGACCGCAGACCTGACCAATCAGCGGAATGGCCGCCTCCATATCACCACCAAAATAGAGGTCGAGAATATTCGCCATGTTCGCGCCGAAATCGATCTGGCCCTGCAACGCTAACTCACCCGTGCGCTCAGTGCGCAAGGCGCGCAAGGCAGGCCGCGATTGCTGATTGAGGAACACCGTATCGGTTTCCTTCGCAGCGATTACAGCGTTCTTCCAGTTTTCGTGCACGGGGGACTCGGCCGCAGTCAGCATACGGGTTCCCAATTGGACGCCCTCCGCGCCCATGGCGAAAGCCGCCGCCATACTCATGCCATCGGTAATGCCACCGGCCGCAATAATCGGCACATCGGTGCGCGAGCGAATAAGGGGCAGCAGCACCATGGTAGAAACTGGGCTCGGATTCTTAAAGCCGCCACCTTCCCCGCCTTCGACCAGCAGTCCGTCCACACCCGCATCAAGGGCTTTCAGCGCCATATCCAGGGTAGGGACCACATGGAACACCTTGATGCCGGCTTCCTGAAATGCGCTGGTGCACAGCGAGGGGCTGCCGGAAGACGTCGTAACAAACTTGATCCGCTGCTCGATTACAAAGTCGATAACGTTGTGACCCTTGACGAATGCCAGTGCGACATTCATGCCAAAGGGTTTATCGGTGAGTTCGCGCATCTTGGCGACCTCAGCCTTGATGTTGTCAAACTCGCCAGATGACGTCTCGATAATCCCCAGCCCCCCGGCATTACTGACTGCCGATGCCAGCTGAGAGCGAGCGATCCAGCCCATCGGTGCCTGGATAATGGGGTACTGGGCCCCCGTCATTTCGGTGATTCGATTTTGTATTGCCATTGGCATCAGCCTCCCTGGCCCAACGCGCTGCCGATCGCGCCGGTGCACTCGATATTCAGCTGGCCGGCCAGACCGGCTTCACGGTGAACGTGGATAGCCTGATAGGCCTCGCTCATTGTCATCTCCAGCATAGCCTGCCGTGACGGGTACTTGGTTATCGCCACGTCGTCCCAAAGCTCTTCCACGTCTCCGAGCATGAGGCGCTCTATGCCAGCATTAAAAACAATCTCGGCGCCCACACTGGCAAGGCAGTCTAAAACCCCCAAGCCGTAACGTTGATAGGCTTCCCTTCCACTAAGGTCGCTGTCGCTGCCATCGGGATACTCCGCCTTGTCTTTGTATTTAAGCAGGTTGAGCATATAGATGGGGCCCTCTGCACCGGGCTCGGCAAAGCCTGCCATCTGCTCATCACTCGGATGTACCGCGTTCTCGACTTTCATGTTCTGACGTCTCCAGGATTGTGGGGCGAATATATTGGCATAGGCAGTGCCGATTTGTAAACGAATGCCGACCTAGTGGTGACTCAGCAGCTGTATAGTTACCGCAGCCCACGCCACCTCAAGCTCGGTAGCGTCCAGGAGTGGAAATTCGGCCAGGTATCCAGCACCTGCATGCCGGTACGCTGCATGAAAGCAATACCTTCGAGACGGTGTTGAATGATTTCGGTCGTCGACGACATGGCACAGAGGTTAGCAGTGCAGCGACCGTTTGGAAATTTTAAGAAGGGAAAGAAAATGGTGGGCCGTGCTGGCTTCGAACGGGCACGCCATGTGCGGGACGCGTAGTCCAGGGACCAATTGGGAGCGAACATCAGGGGAAAATGGTGGGCCGTGCTGGATTCGAACCAGCGACCAATTGGTTAAAAGCCAACTGCTCTACCAACTGAGCTAACGGCCCCCAGAAGGAAGCCGTATCTTACGGATTTGGAACAAAAACTCAAGCGTTTTTGGGGAGCCGCTCAGGCCCTGTAACAGGCCGCGGCACCGCGCAATGCCGCGTGCTCCGCGGTCACCAGGTGGAGCGGAACATCGGCCATATAATCCGACAGTGGCCCCTTGCTTCGGAACCGCTCCAGCAGTGCGCTTTCGGGTATCAGTTCAGCGAACCGCGGTGCCACTCCACCCGCTATGTACATTCCGCCGGTAGCGCCATGCGCAAGCGCGAAGTCACCCAACGCGCCACCCAGAATGGCCAGGAACATCAACACAACATCTCGACACAGGGGATCGCCCGCGAGCGCCGCCTCACCGATTTCCGCGGGCGTGCGGTCGGGGGCGGTCTGGCCCCGCTCTTGTTGCAAGAATCGATAGATACCCGGCAGCCCTTTGCCCGCAAGAATATCTTCAACAGGAAGGTAACTCGTTCCACCGGCAAGAAAGCGCTGCAGGGCGTGCTCCTGCTCGGTGGCGGGTGAGAATGCAACATGGCCGCCTTCAGTACTCACCGGTAGATAGCGATCACCGCTGGGTATCAACAAAGCCACCCCCAGACCGGTACCGGGCCCGCAAACGCTGATCGTACCCGTTCCAGGATTACCGGGGTTCAGGCACCGCAAATCACCATCGTCCAAAGCCGGTACGCCCATGGCCATGGCGGCAAAATCATTGACGAGAACCACCTTATCCAGGTCGCACTCAGCTTCAAGCGCGGCCGCATCAAAGCGCCAGTCGATGTTCACCATGTAGCCGCGGCTGCCGTCATTGGGGCCGGCAATCGCCAGTACCGCCTCACGGGGTTTGTTCTCCGTGGTATCTGCTAGGTACTGCGCCAGGAGCGAGCCAACGCTGTCAAAGTCTGCGTTCCTGTAGGTTTTAACATCGTAGAGCCGGGTACCCGAAACTAGCGATTCCGCCACAGCGAAACGCCCATTGGTCGCGCCGATATCGGCGACGATGAGTTGCCTGGACTGCAGGCTCATTCCGTCGGCTGCTGACGCTCCGCTGCGCGCCCCAGACGGATACCCACATAAGACCAGAACGCAGCGATCACCGCGCCTACTGCCGCCACGCCCGCCATGCCAAGACCAATCACCTGGGTGAGACCGGTGAAGGCCCAGCCCCAGAAGACGTCGCCACCGCGATACACCACGACATCGATCACCTGCTTAGCCTTGAACCGGGTTTCCTGATCGACATGGGTGAACAGCATTTCGCGGGCAGGCCGGGTAACCGCGTAATTACCACCGCGGCGGAAAATCTGCAGGCCGACCACGATGGTCAGCGCCGGTACCATCGCGACCGAAAGTAAACCGCCCATCACGATGACTGGAATGACCGCCAAGGTAGCCGCCAACCCAAATCGGGTGGCAAGGCGGGAAGTGATGAAAAGGCCGGCCACGACAGTGAGTGTATTGGTAGCGAGATCCATAAAGGCCCACCACTCTGTGCGCTCTGCCCGGCTGAAATCGGCCATGAGATTTTTCAGTTCGAAATAAATAAAAGATCCAATTCCGGTATACAAAAACAGGAATAAACCGATGCCCAACAAAAACGGATTCTTGAAGAAGAGAGTAAAGCCGGCAAGCGGATTGCCACCCAAAGAGGCTCCGCTGGGCATATCGATCTCGCCTTCGTGGGCGGCATTACCCAGCTCGGAGATCTTTATTTTTTCGAGATAGAAAATAATCGGCAGAGTCGCCAGCAGTACCAGTGCTGCGACCAACATCAAGTTGTAGGTACCCAGGGTATCGGCGAACAGCAACGGTATCGACGGCCCAGCCATCGCGCCCAAGCTGGCGCCGGTAGTAATCACTCCGAACAATCGCTTGGATTGCTCCTGAGTGTAAAGGTCGGCCATGAAGCTCCAAAACACTGAGATCGGGAACAAGCTGAATACACTCACCCAGATGTAGAAGGACTTGTCGATCAGTACTGCGTTTTCAAGCACCTGGGAGGCCAGGTAGAACACAACGAAGGTGGCCGCGAAAAAGCCGTAGACCATAGGCACCAGGTTCTTTAACGCGACCCGCGAGGCCGCTGCGCCGTAAGCACCGACCACAACAAAACTAAAGAAGAAATTGATGGTCCACAGCGTTGCTACCTCTGCATCACTCCAGTCGCTGGCCATGGCATCGCGCACCGGGCGCAGAATGTAGTAGGCGGCCATCAGGATAAAGACCAGTGAGAACGAAAAGCCTGTCGCCTTGATCTCTCGGGGTTCGATTTTCGACAAAATTTTCAACAGTCCCGCCAGGGGACCGTTCGCCGCCTCTTGATTCATATTGTTGTTATCCTGTTACGTAGCGGGTGGGGTCCTGGACCCCTGCATCAATAAATCCCTGGCGGCGCAAGCGACAGCTGTCACAAACACCGCAGGCCAATCCATTCTCCGTTGCCTGGTAGCAGGAAACGGTAAGACTGTAATCAACACCCAGTTTCAGGCCAGCTTCGATAATCTCACCCTTACCTAACTGCATCAATGGCGTATGGATCTTGAGCAGCCTGCCCTCCACGCCTGCTTTGGTGGCCAGGTTCGCCATCTGTTCATAGGCACGTATGTACTCGGGCCGACAATCAGGGTACCCGGAGTAGTCTACGGCATTGACGCCAATAAAGATTTGCTGCGCGTCGAGCACTTCCGCCCAGCCCAGCGCAATGGAGAGAAACACCGTGTTGCGGGCTGGCACATAGGTAACCGGTATTCCCTCTGTTGCCTCCTCTGGCACGTCGATATCCAGGTCAGTGAGCGCAGAGCCGCCGATGGAATCGAGGTTCAAATGCACCACCTTGTGCTCCGCGACATTCATCGCGCCGGACACCCTCTCTGCGGCCGCCAGTTCCGCGCGATGGCGCTGGCCATAGTCGAAGCTCAGCGTGTAGCAGGCATCGCCTTGCGCCTGCGCCATCGCCAGCACTGTCGTAGAATCGAGCCCACCGCTCACCAGGACGACAGCCTTTTCTGCTTCGCTCATCGAAGGCAACCCTCAGTGTCCTGGCGCATCTGCCCAGAGAAGTTTGTGCAACTGCAACTGCATACGCACCGGCAAGTTATCGGCCAGTATCCACTCCGCTAATTGCGTGGCATCCTGCTCGCCGAAACTCGGCGAAAACAATACGTCGTCAACGCGCCCGGGCAAGTTGTACTCATCAAGCTTAAAACGAGCCCATTCGTAGTCGTTACGATCACAAATCACAAACTTCACCTGGTCGTGCGGTAGCAGCGTATTCACAGTGGAGTAGTCATTGCGCGCCGCCTCACCGGATGCCGGCGTCTTCAGATCCAGCACTTTCACGACGCGCTCGTCCACGGCATCCGTCGCCATAGCGCCGCTGGTCTCGAGCGAGACCTCGTAGCCGGCGTCACATAGCATGCTCAATAGCGGCAAGCAGTTAGGCTGCGCCAGGGGTTCACCGCCTGTCACCGTGACAAAACGCGGTTTATAAGAGGCCACTTCTTCAACAATAGACTCGAGAGACCGCTGTTCGCCTCCCTGAAAGGCGTAGGCGGTGTCGCAGTAGACGCAGCGCAGGGGGCAGCCGGTCAGGCGCACAAACACGGTAGGCAGACCGACCGTACGGGCTTCTCCCTGTAGAGAGTAGAAAATCTCAGTGATGCGCAGACCGGGCTGGTTCTGCTCTTGGCTGGGCGCTGACATAGTGCCAGGCTCCTAGAAATTCTGGCTCAGAAAATCGCGCGCCAGTTTAACTGCTGAACTGTTTCCGTCACCGTATTCGCGAATCACACGATCAAGGTACTCGCGCGACTTCTCGCGATTCCCCTTCTCGAAATAGACCTTGCCTAGCTTGTACAGCGCGTCGGGGACCTTGGAATTATCCGGGTACTGGTCGATCAATAGAATAAACTCTCGACGAGAGGACTCCAGATCGGGATTTGCGATCACCAGGTACAGTTCACCCAACCAGTAGTGCGCATTGGGCGCGTACTTGCCGCTGGGAAAATCCGCCAGAAACTGTCTAAAAGCAGCAACGGCATCATCAAAACGCTGCGAGCGCACCAGGCTATAGGCGGCTCGATAGGCATCGGCTTCACCGGGCAACTCCTGCTGGGTTACCCCCTCTGCCGGGGTGCCGCCTACCGGTGTTGTGACGCCGCCGGCATCCCCCTGCAAGCGTTGATCGATGTCTCGATAACGCTCGAGGCTTACCTGCTTGAGCTGTCGAATTTCATGGGCCTGCTCTTCCACAGTCCCTCGCAGTTCCATCACTTCCTGCTGCAACAGCTGCATTTGGTAATACAACTCCCCCAGGTTGCCCCCCTGGGAGGATTGGGCTTGGCCAGTATTTTGCGCGGGCGGCGGCAAATAGGTCGTGTTGGGTGCTGTGGCGGCGCTATTTGCAGTGCCGGCGCTATTTGCAGTGCCGGCGCTACCGGCTTGCGATAGTGCACGCTCCTGCTCAAGATCCACGTACTCTTGAGCGAAAAGCGGGCCGGCACATAATGCCAGCCCGCACAGGGTTAGAAGATACCGCCGCATTCAGGGTTTACTTGATTTCGACGCGCCGGTTCTGCTGCCAATTGGATTCACCAGAACCCAGGGCTGCGGGACGTTCTTCGCCATAGCTCACCGTGTCAACGCGGTAGCTGGAAATACCATTCACGCTCATGTAGTTAGCAACCGCCTGCGCGCGTCGCTCGCCCAGAGCCATGTTGTACTCACGGGTACCGCGCTCATCGGTGTGGCCTTCCAGGCGAACGTTATCGTCGTTGGTCTTCAGGAGGGCAATATGCGCATCCAGAATTCGGCGACTCTCGACGGTCAACGTCGCTTTGTCGAAGTCGAAGTACAGCACGCTACCAGCGGCTTCCATAGCGTCTTCGAGGGCCTGCATCTTGGCCTTCTCACGCTCCATGGCTTCGGCTTTTTCCCTTGCCTGGGCATCAGCTTCCATCTTGGCAGCGGAGTCATCAACACCGCTCTCAGTCGTCTCTGTAGAGGTACAACCAGCCAGAATGAGAGCAAATAAAATAGAAAGAGCCTTAGCGGCCGTTGTAAATTGTTTCATATCCCGTTCCTTTTCCGGTTAATGAACGAAGTTCTGAAAGCCCGCCCGACGATCATTCATCGTCAAGGTAGGGAGACCACGCGGGTTCCCGCACATCGCCTTCCGTAGATGGTAACCTGAATTTAACGCCCCCATCCACAGAGACCGCCGCAAGGATACCGCGCTCACCGTAATTCGTTGCGTACAATATCATAGAGCCATTGGGCGCGACACTGGGACTTTCGTCTAATGTGGTAGAGGTCAAGATTTGTACACGATCTGACACCAGATCCTGGACAGTAATGTGAAATTGCTGTTCGGTCTGCTGCACCATGACCATGGTGCGACCATCCGCCGCCACCGATGCACGCGCATTCCAGGGCCCTTCATAGGTTACCCGCTCCTGTGCACTGGTTCGAATATCCACCTGATAGATTTGTGGCCGCCCACCACGATCAGAGGTAAACACCAAGGTGCGGCCATCTGGCATCCAGGCGGGCTCAGTATCGATTGCATAATGGCGGGTAACCCTGCGCAACATGCGGCTCCCCAGCTCCATGACATAGATGTCGGGGCTGCCGTCCTTGGAGAGCACCATCGCCAGACTATTGCCATCGGGCGAGAAGGCAGGCGCGCCATTCAAGCCTTTGAAATTGGTGAGCTGTTCTCGCGCTCCTGTTTCCAGGTTGTGCATGAATATCGCCGGGCGATTGGTTTCAAAAGAAACGTAAGCAATGGTTTTGCCATCAGGTGCCCAGCTAGGGCTGAGAATCGGTTCATTCGACTCAAACACCGTGCGCACCCGCCCGCCGTCGGCGTCAGCCAACATCAAGCGATAGGTACTGGGCGCCTGGGTGCGCTGCGTAGCCGCAACATAAAGAATCTGTGTGGCAAAGGCACCGCGAATACCGGTCAGCTTTTCATAGACCTTATCGGCAGCACGATGCGCCAGCATTCTCAGCTCTTCGGCAGGACCGCTGTGACGCCCCTGCAGCACCCGCTCCTGTTTGTAAACGTCGAACAGTTCATACTCCACGGTCATATTGGAGCCGCCCGATACTCGCCCGATCAACAAATACTCGACATTGGTTGCGCGCCAATCGCGATAGAAGACATCGGCTTCGCGGGTCGGCAGACTCAGCATGTCGGCGCGCGCCACCGGAGAGAACTGACCGCTGCGATGTAAATCATCCTGAACGATCCCCGCCACGTCCTCGGGGGCACTGCCCCAGCCAGACCAGGCAAAGGGTACTACAGCGATAGACGTGGGATTGTCGCGGCCCTGGGTGATTTCTATAACCAGCTCAGCCTTGGCCGGCATCACCAGTAAACAGAGCAGCAGTGCAATACAGTGCTTCATTAGTAACGGAGGTCCTCAGGTTTGAACTTCAGACGCAGGCGTCGGAAGTTTCTTTCGAAAATACGTGACGGTAAGTCTTGCAGCTCGGGAAAGCGCTCGGCTTTCTGCACGGCCATGACCGCAGAGCGATCAAATGCAAGCTGCCCGCTAGTGCTAGCCACACTAACGCTAACCACCTCGCCAGTGGGAATCAACTGAATCACCAGCTCAGCCTCCATTTCATTGCGGGCGCTGGGTGGCCGACTCCAGTTTTCTTCGATGACGCGGGCAATCAGGGCGACGTAACTGGCCGTAATCTGGGCATCGCTCGCCTCTTCCAGATACTCGTCCTCCTCTGCCATGGCCAGGGCCAGTTCGGCCCGCGCTGCCGCTGCACGTTCGGCAGCCGTGGGGCGCGCCGGCTCGGGCTCGGTTTTCACAACAGGCTCCGGCGTCGCTTTCGGTTTGGGTTTGCTCTGAGCTGGCTTGGCTTTAACCACCGGTTTTGGCTTCGCCGTAGCTGGCGTCGTCGGCCGCGGCTTCGAATTGGTCTTGGGGCGCGGTTTCTTCTTGGGCTTAAGTTGCTCGGCGTCAATCAGGCGCGCTTCAATATAGCGCGGTTTGACCGTGGGCTTCACGGTCACTTCACTGCTCGTTTGCCAGTTCAGCGTCAGTAGAAATATGAGCAGGCCATGTAAGAGCAGCGTAATCGCCAAGGGGCGCCAAACGATAGCACGCTGCGGCATCACCGCTATCACTGGGGCGGCTCCGTAACCAGTCCTACGCTGGGCGCACCGGCCTCCTGCAAGGCAGACATCAGCACCACCACTTCACCGTAGGGCACATTGCGATCGCCCCACACCATGACCGGCTTCTCAGGGTTGCGGCGCATCACCACGGACACGCGCTGCTTCACCGTCGCCAGCGACAGCACCTGTTTTTGATCAGCACCCAGATTCAGATACAACTCGCCACCGGGCTTAATCGATACGATCAGGGGTTCCGGATCCTGATTTTCCACCGGATCGCTGGCCGCCTCTGGTAGATCCACCTTAACGCCCTGCATCAACAGCGGCGCTGTGACCATAAATATCACCAGCAAGACCAACATCACATCGATATAAGGCACGACGTTGATCTCGGCCATCGGCCGGTGTTTGTTGCGACCCTTGGGCATATTAGGCCTGCCCTTCCCGGTTATTTACCACAAACGCCTGACGCAGCAGTATGCTGGAAAACTCATCGGCGAAGGTTTCGTAACGCCCCACATAAACGTCGACCTTGGCAGCAAACCGGTTATAGGCCATCACGGCAGGAATGGCGGCAAACAAGCCCATCGCGGTAGCTACCAGCGCCTCAGAGATCCCCGGCGCCACAGTCGCCAGTGTTGCCTGAGTGGCGTTAGCTAGGCCACGGAACGAATTCATGATGCCCCAAACCGTGCCAAACAACCCGATATAGGGACTGGTAGAGCCTACGGTAGCCAGAAAGGGCAGATGCCGTTCGAGTTTCTCCTCCTCCCGCGACATTGCCACGCGCATGGCGCGCTGGGCTCCATCCATGATGCTGTCGGAATCCAGGCCTTGTTGAGCCAGACGTGAAAATTCTTTGAAGCCCGCCCGGAAAATACTCTCCATTCCCAGTACTTCCCCAGCCTCGGCGCGCTCATTACCCTCGCGGTATAGTTCACTGAGATCAACACCTGACCAGAACTGCTCCTCGAAGCTGTACATCTCAGCCCGCACATTGCGAAAGTAGATCAGGCGCTGGGCGATCATGTACCAGGAGGCCACCGATGCGAGCATCAGCAGCGCCATCACGGCCTGCACGGTGAGGCCGGCATTCAGCACAAGATCAATTAGGCTGAGTTGTTCTTCCACGAAAATCTCCCTGTTCTACGGTTCGCGTAATTGTTCCAGCACCTCGGCCGGAATTCGCTTCGGGCCCAGGCTATCCCTGTCGACACAGGCTATTTTTATCTCAGCTTCCGCCAGCAGTTCGGCACCGCGCAGCACTCGCTGCCGAAACACCATCGAGGCACCACCCACTTTCACCAAAGCCGCCGTTGCCACTAATTCATCATCCAGCTGAGCCGGCTGGTGGTACTTGACGGCTGCGTCGGTCACGACAAACATCAGATTCGTCGTGAAGATCGTGGCCTTATCATAGCCCTTTGCGCGCATAAACTCGGTCCTGGCGCGCTCCATGAACTTAAGATAATTGACGTAGTAAACAATGCCGCCGGCGTCGGTATCTTCAATATAGACCCGCAGCGGGAGCGAAAATTCCGATTGAGGAGTGGTGCTATTCACTACTTCGATCCAGCATCACCACCCAGATCGAGCGACAGGTTGTTATCCGCTGACTTGCTCACCGGTTTTTCCCCGGCCACAGCGGGCGGGTCGATGCCAAAATGCAGATAAGCACTGCTGGTCGCCATGCGTCCGCGAGACGTGCGCATCAGGTAGCCCTGCTGAATGAGGTAGGGCTCCAGCACATCTTCAATGGTACCGCGCTCTTCTGACAATGCCGCCGCCAGACTCTCTACGCCCACCGGCCCACCATCAAATTTCTCGATCAGCATTAGCAATAGACGACGGTCGAGATGATCGAAGCCATGTTGGTCCACCGCCAGCAGATCGAGTGCTGCCGCCGCCACTTCACCCGTAATACGCCCGTCGGCTTTTACTTCAGCGTAATCGCGCACGCGGCGCAGCAAACGATTGGCGATGCGCGGCGTGCCTCGCGAGCGGCGGGCAATCTCGGTGGCCCCTTCCGCTTCGACAGGAATTTCCAGAATGCGGCCAGAGCGCGAAACAATATGCGCCAGCTCGGGGACGCTGTAGAACTCCAGTCGCTGCACGATGCCAAAGCGGTCGCGCAATGGCGATGTTAGCAACCCGGCCCGGGTCGTGGCACCGACTAGTGTAAACGGCGGAATATCGAGCTTGATCGAACGCGCTGACGGCCCTTCACCGATCATGATATCCAACTGATAGTCTTCCATCGCTGGATACAGTACTTCTTCAACGAACGGGCTCAGTCGATGAATCTCATCGATAAACAACACATCGCCGGGCTCCAGGTTCGTCATCAGAGCGGCAATGTCGCCCGCCTTTTCGAGCACCGGACCCGAGGTGCTTTTAAGATCGACACCCATCTCATTAGCAATGATATGAGCGAGAGTGGTTTTACCGAGCCCGGGCGGGCCAAAAATTAGCGAATGGTCGAGCGGTTCGCTACGTGCGCGCGCCGCCTCCACGAAGATGCTCATCTGCTCGCGTACGGCTTCCTGACCCACATACTCGCTGAGCGCTTTCGGCCGAATAGCGCGATCCAGCGCTTCATCACGCGGGCCCTGCTCCTGCTCGGGTGCTACCAGGCGGTCGGTTTCTATCATCGCTAGTTCACCATCGACTGAAGCGCACGACGGATCAGTTCCTCGCTCTTATCAATGCTGCCATCGTTAGCGGCAGCCACCGCTTTGCTCGCCTCGGCCGGCTTATAACCCAGGGCCACCAGGGCCGACTCAGCCTCGGCCAGCATATCTCTGCTATCGACAACGCCTTCGACTACCGGCACCGCATCCAGTTCCAGCAGCCAGTCTTCGAGCTTGTCGCGCATTTCCACTAACAAACGCTCTGCAGTCTTCTTACCTACGCCAGGTAATTGCACCAGAGTACTGGTGTCGTCGCGCTGCACGCAGCGCGCAAAGGATTGTGCGTCCATCCCGGATAAAATCGCGAGGGCCAGTTTGGGGCCAACGCCGTTCACCTTGATAAGGTGCCTGAACAGGGCGCGATCGCGCTCCTGCAAAAAGCCGTAAAGCAGCTGTGCGTCCTCGCGGACCACAAAGTGGGTAAACAAAGAGACCTCTGCACCCGACTGGGGCAACTCGTACAGGGTCGTCATGGGCACCTGCAGTTCGTAACCGACACCGCCAACATCCACCAGTATGTCCGGTGCCTGGACTTCGCTGAGAATTCCTCGTATGCGTCCTATCATGTTAACTGCCCTGTGGTCTTCACGCACGATTCCTGCTGCGTGCCATGCGTATCATACTCTGTTGGGTATGCGCGTGACACAAGGCTGCTGCCAGGGCATCCGCCGCATCTTCCTGCGGCGCTGCCGGCAGCTTCAGTAGTGACTTCACCATGTGTTGTACTTGTTGCTTGTCCGCGCTACCGGTACCCACGACGGCTTGCTTGATAGACTTCGCGGCGTATTCGTAGACCGGCATGTCGCGATTCACACAGGCGATAATCGCCGCGCCACGGGCCTGACCCAGCTTGATGGCCGCCTTGGCATCTCGCGCCAGAAACACCTCTTCGATCGACAGCTCCTGGGGACAGAACTCCTCCACGATCTCGGTAACATTGTCGTGAATGACCTTGAGCCGCTCGGGCAGAGATACCCGCGGCAATCGGATGACGCCGCTGGTGACATATTCACTGCGGCTACCCTGGTGGGAAATCACACCAAAGCCTGTTTTTATGGAACCGGGGTCAATTCCCAGTATCAGCGGCATTGCGGCGTCCAGCGATCTAAACTGGAGCCATTATCCTGTATAAACGTCCAGTTGTCAGCCCAGGCCGGCCAGAACGTCCTCGGGGATGTCGGCGTTGGTGTAAACATTCTGCACATCATCGAGATCTTCCAGCATATCGACCAGGCCGATAATGGTTTCGGCAGCAGAAGCGTCCAGCTCTACGGTAGTCGATGCGATCATCGTCACCTCGCCACCTTCGGGCTGTAAGCCGGCATCTTCGATGGCCTGCTTGACGGCCGCAAAATCTTCCCAAGCCGTAATGACATCGGCGGAGCCATCCGCATTAGACTCAATATCCTCCGCACCCGCCTCCAGCGCAACGTCCATCAGTTGCTCTTCATCGACACCCGGCGCAAAGCTGATCTGCCCCTTGCGGGTAAAAAGATAGGCCACCGAACCATCGGTACCCAGGTTGCCGCCGCGTTTACTAAAGGCGTGGCGAACTTCGGCTACGGTGCGGTTGCGATTATCGGTCATGGCCTCCACGAGCACAGCGACACCCCCGGGGGCATAACCTTTATAGGTCAGCTCCTCCATGTCGTCGGCGTCATTGGTGCCAGCGCCACGGGCTATCGCGCGATCAATGGTATCGCGGGTCATGTTCGAGCCAAGCGCCTTGTCAACGGCGGCGCGCAGGCGCGGATTATCCGCAGGCTCTGGTCCGCCCTGTTTGGCAGCCACGACCAGCTCGCGAATCAGCTTGGTGAAGACTTTACCCCGCTTGGCATCCTGTGCGGCCTTGCGGTGCTTGATATTGGCCCATTTACTATGACCCGCCATGTTCTACTCCTCCGCGTTCTTGCCTTCTTCCGCTTTGGCAGTTTCGCGCAAGCGAATGTTCAGCTCGCGCAACTGACGCGAATCCACCGCACCCGGCGCGTCGGTCATAACACAGGCGGCACTCTGGGTCTTCGGGAACGCGATCACGTCACGAATCGACTGGGCGCCGGTCATCAACATCACCAGGCGATCTAAACCGAAAGCGAGGCCGCCGTGGGGCGGCGCGCCGTACTTGAGCGCATCGAGTAAAAAGCCAAACTTCTCGTTGGCTTCGGCTTCCCCAATGCCAAGAATATCCAGCACTGTTTCCTGCATCTCACGATCATGGATACGCACCGACCCGCCTCCGAGTTCGGTGCCATTGAGGACCATGTCATAGGCTCGCGACAGCGCGGTCGCGGGTGAGGACTTGAGCTCTTCCACGCTACAAGACGGGGCGGTAAACGGGTGGTGCAGAGGCGTCAGACCGCCCTCACCGTCGGGCTCGAACATGGGGAAGTCGATCACCCAGAGCGGCGCCCACCCGTCCTCAACCAGATTCAGGTCCTGGCCGAGCGACACCCGAAGATGGCCTAGAGATTCGTTAACAATATGAGTCTTGTCGGCGCCGAAGAAGATGATGTCACCATCAGCGGCCTCTAGACGCTGCATCAGCTGCATAACAATATCGTCGGGCATAAACTTGAGGATGGGCGATTGCAGCCCCTCTACGCCGCTGGCCAACTCGTTGACTTTGATCCAAGCCAATCCTCGTGCTCCGAACTGCGAGATATAGCTGGTGTAGTCGTCAATCTCCTTGCGCGAGATGCTGGCGCCGCCGGTGACCTTAAGGGCCGCCACGCGGCCCTCCGGATCAACCGCTGGACCGTGGAACACCTTAAACTCAACCTGCTCCATCAGATCGTCAATGCTCACCAGTTCCAGCGGTATGCGCAGATCGGGCTTATCGGAACCAAAACGCTCCATCGCCTCTGCCCAGGTCATGTGCGGGAACTCCGGTAGCTCGACATCGAGCACCGTGCTGAAGACCTCACGGATCATACGCTCGGTAATATCCATGACCTCGTCTTCATCGATGAAGGAAGCCTCGATATCGATTTGCGTAAATTCTGGCTGCCGATCCGCACGAAGATCCTCATCGCGGAAACACTTGGCGATCTGATAGTAACGATCAAAGCCCGACACCATTAGCAGCTGCTTGAACAGCTGCGGCGACTGCGGCAACGCAAAGAACTGGCCAGGATGAGTACGGCTGGGCACCAGGTAATCACGCGCGCCCTCGGGCGTGGCTCGGGTCAGGATAGGGGTTTCCATATCGAGAAAGCCCTCGCGATCAAGAAAGCTGCGCACGGCAAGTGTAATTTTGGAGCGCAGCATGAAGCGATCCTGCATCTCGTGTCGACGCAGATCCATGTAGCGATAACGCAAGCGCACTTCTTCTCCCACGGCCGTGTGCTCATCCAATTGGAATGGCGGCGTGGCGGCCGTATTTAGAATTTCGAGTTCCTTGCCCAGGATCTCGATCTCACCCGTGGCCATGTTCGGGTTCACGGTGCCCTCGCCACGGGCGCGCACCCGACCGGTGACGCGCAGCACGTATTCGCTGCGCACGCGGTCAGCACGCTCAAAGTGCTCTTCGGTGTCAGGATCGAAAACCACCTGCACGATGCCCCCGCGATCGCGCATATCGAGAAAAATAACCCCACCGTGGTCACGGCGACGATCCACCCAGCCACAAATGGTTACGGTTTCATCGATATGTTCTGTGGTCAGGGCGCCACAATAATGACTGCGCATATTCAAAAGGCCTGTTTGTCGTGGGGTGTAGCGGCCGCGTTAGCTAGCCGCTGATGAGGTATTGCCGGTGGCGCTGCCACCCGAGTCGCCGCCGGAGGCTTTCGAGTCCGCGTTCTTGGAAGCGGAATCGCTGTTGGACGCCAGGTTTTTCTTGTCGCCAGTTTTGAAATCAGTTTCGTACCAGCCACCGCCTTTCAGTCGAAAGGCCGCCGCGGAGATTTTTTTGCGCAGACCCGGCTTGCCACAGGACGGGCAATCCGTCAGCGGGTCATCACTCATTTTTTGTAGTGCCTCCATCTCGTGATGGCATTCCTGGCACTGGTACTCGTAAATCGGCATAGCTCCTGGCTCGGCGAGTTTTAACGGCGGCGGATTTTACCGTAAAAAAGGCGCGTCAGGTAGTTTTAATGGGGGGTAGAAATCTTTGCTCAGGCCATCACAGCCCGAAAGGAGGGGGGAGGTACCGCCCCCGGCTACCGGAGGCGGCGGAAAGGACGGGCTTAGGAGGCCGCGAATTCCTTCATCTTCTTCAGAGGACGAACCTTAACGGCGATGCTGGCAGGCTTGGCCTTGAACATCGTCTCTTCGCCAGTGAACGGGTTGATGCCTTTGCGCGCTTTGCGAGCAGGCTTCTTAACCGTCGTAATTTTCATCAGACCGGGGATGGTGAATTCACCAGCGCCACGCTTCTTGATGCTGCGCTCGATCAGTGACTCCAGCTCATCCATAACACCGGAAACCTGCTTCTTGGTCAGGCCAGTGCTGTCTGCGATGGAACCAACGATCTGGCTCTTAGTCATCTTGGCTTTGATAGCCGGTGCTGCCTTTTTGACCGGAGCTGCCTTCTTCTTGGCTGCTACCTTCTTCTTGGCAGGTGCCTTCTTCTTAGCCGGTGCTTTCTTCTTAGCCGCCGCTTTTTTCGTAGCCATGTTATTTTGGTCCTTCCTCTTTGGTATGGAACATGTGCAACCACTCATGTGGCATGAGACAAAGGTATAATCCATGAAACGCTGCAATACAAGGGATTTACCGGGATTTGTTAAAAATATTCGCTAATAAGTGGCGAATTCGATAGCACCAGAGCGATTCGCGCCTCCCGGCTCGACACATTTTTGGAAACAATCGTAAAATAGCGCCCCCATTATCAGCACCTCGGACAACCCATGCGAGCCAGCAAATTTCTCATCGCCACCGTCAAGGAAACCCCCTCTGACGCGGAGGTAGTCAGCCACCGACTCATGTTGCGAGCGGGTTTGATTCGCAAACTCGCAGCGGGGCTTTACACCTGGTTGCCAACAGGTCTGCGCGTACTGCGCAAAGTCGAGAACATTGTCCGTGAAGAGATGGATCGCTCAGGGGCGCAGGAAGTGAGCATGCCTGTTGCTCAACCCGCGGAACTATGGGAAGAATCCGGGCGCTGGGAGGAGTACGGACCTGAGCTACTGCGCTTCAAGGATCGCCATGATCGGGACTTCTGCCTTGGGCCGACCCATGAAGAGGTGATCACCGATCTGTTGCGCAGTGAGATCAAGAGCTACAAACAGCTACCGGCCAACTTCTACCAGATACAAACCAAGTTCCGCGACGAGATTCGTCCGCGTTTCGGCATCATGCGCGCGCGCGAGTTTCTCATGAAGGATGCGTACTCCTTTCACCTCGACCAGGAGTCTCTGCAACAGACTTATGAGGTGATGCACGCAACCTATAGCGCGATCTTCAGCCGTCTGGGCCTCGACTTTCGGCCGGTCATCGCCGATACCGGCAGCATCGGTGGCAGCGCCTCTCACGAGTTCCAGGTGTTGGCAGACTCGGGAGAAGATGTCATCGCCTTCAGTGACAGCGGTGACTATGCCGCCAACGTGGAGATGGCAGAGGCGCTGGCGCCCGCGACGGGCCGTCCCGACCCTGAAGCCGCCATGGAAGAAGCAGCGACTCCCAACCAGAAAACCATCGAGGCGGTCTGCGATTTCCTGGGCTTGCCCCAAAATCGTGCATTAAAGACGCTGATTGTAAAAGGGGACAGTGAGGAACACCCCTTGGTCGCCCTGGTTCTGCGCGGCGACCATCAGCTGAACACCATCAAGGCGGAGAAGCTCGACGGCATTCAAAGCCCCCTCGAGTTCGCCGATGAGTCAGCTATCGAGAAAACCTGCGGTGCGGGCCTGGGCTCGCTTGGGCCGGTGGGACTGGAAATACCCTTGATTGTTGATCGTTCCGCCGCCTGCGTCGGAGACTTCTGCTGCGGCGCCAACCGGGATGGCTATCACCTGGTGAACGTGAACTGGGAGCGCGACTGTGCGCTGGGCCGGGTGGAAGATATTCGTGAAGTCGTCGCCGGAGATCCCAGCCCGGACGGCAAGGGCACGCTCTTGATCAAGCGGGGCATCGAGGTCGGCCATATTTTCCAACTCGGCTGTAAATACAGCGACGCGATGAATGCCCAGGTACTCGATGAGAATGGCAAAAGCCAGGTCATGAGCATGGGATGTTATGGCATAGGCGTCACACGGATCGTGGCTGCCGCGATCGAACAGAACCACGATGACAATGGCATTCTGTGGCCAGAGGCAATGGCACCCTTCCAGCTGGCAATCGTGCCGCTGAACATGCAAAAGTCAGAGGCGGTCGCTGAGTGCGCCGAGAAGCTCTACGCCGATCTCATTCATAAGGGCGTCGATGTTTTGATGGATGACCGCAACGAGCGACCCGGAGTGAAGTTTGCCGACATGGAACTCATCGGCATTCCGCACCGGCTGGTGATTGGCGACCGTGCACTCGCAGATGGCAACCTGGAATACAAGGGCAGGCAGGACGCCGAGCCAACATTGGTGCCGGTCGACAGCATCAACGAGTTTCTCGCGGGTAAGCTGCAGCACTGATGGTGCGCATCCTGCTCGCGCTGGCTCTGGTCATTGCGACCGCGGCCCAGGGCGCAGAATCCAACAGCGAACACGAAGAGCTACGCCGCTTTCTGGACGAAACCATTAACCAGGCTGACAGCTTCGAGGACCGCTTCGACGCAGAGGTCTGGCTGGTGGACATGTCAGCGCGGCTAGAGAAGTACGTCGCAGACACCGACGCCAGGCTCGACTTGTTGCGACAGGTGCACCACTTTGCCAGCGCCAGCGATCTGCCACCCAAGTTGGTGCTGGCCGTCATAGAGGTAGAGAGTCACTTCGATCGATTCGCCATCTCACGCGTGGGCGCACAGGGTTTGATGCAGGTGATGCCGTTTTGGAAAGATGAAATCGGTCGCCCCGCGGACAATCTGACGGACATTCGCACCAACCTCTCCTACGGCTGTCGCATACTGCAGTTCTATCTGCAGCAGGAATCCGGGCGCCTTAGCACCGCTCTGGCACGCTACAATGGAAGTGGCGGTAGCCGGGTCTACACTGACAAGGTGGAACGCGCCTGGCGATCACATTGGAAAATGGCGCCGCTCGACTGGCGCTAGTATCATGGGTGGCCACAGAGGGTAAAAGACATGGATTTTAATTCACTGCTACTGCTGGCCATCATCTGGCTCCTGTGGACTATCCACCAGGACCTGACGGAGAGCAACGACCGCCAGCGAAGCCTCAAGGCTGCACTCACACAACTCGCCAGCCGGGTCGAACAACTGTTGGGTACACGCGATGCTCTGGGCGGCTCCGCAGCACAAGCCGCCGCCACAGTGAACATCAACACTGCCAGTAAGGCGAAGTTACAAACCCTGCCGCGCATTGGTGCGGTGACCGCCGAACACATTATCGCCGGACGTCCGTACGCCAATGTAGAAGATTTGCGCAATATTCAGGGCATTACCAACGCGATCTACAGCGAGATTCAGGACAGGGTAAGCCTTTAGCTGTGATCAATAGCCTTTAGCGGGCGGGATCGGTCCGCAACTCACCTTGATAGAGGTCTAATATCTCTCGAGAAAAACAAGCGAACACCAACTCTTGAATGGTCGGGCACGCGCCCCGCATCGCCCTCACCGCCGCAACTGCCAACGGCACCGCCTGTTCTTCGGGGTATGCGTAAACGCCACAACTGATCGCGGGAAAAGCGATGCTCTCCACGCCCGCCTCTTCGGCAACATGTAATGATCTTTGGTAACAACTCCCCAGCAGGCCGGCTTCACCCGCCCCGCCGCCCTGCCAAACAGGCCCGACGGTGTGTATCACGTATTTACAGGGGAGTTTGTAGGCGGCCGTGAGCTTGGCATCGCCGGTATCACAACCCCCTAAGCTGCGACACTCAGCTAACAACTCGGGGCCTGCCGCCCGATGAATTGCGCCGTCAACGCCACCCCCTCCCAGCAAGGAGTTGTTCGCGGCATTAACGATGGCATCCACGTCTAAGCGGGTAATGTCGACCTGCTGGGCACTCAACCGCACTTATATACCCATGCTGCTCAGCGCATTCAGAACCCTGCGCAATACACCCGTCACCGCGGGATGGTCAGTTTCAAAGCGGGTGATGAGTTCGTCAACCGTATCAACCAACTCCTCGGGCCGCTCAGTCTCCTCGGGCTCGTCCACATGCACTTCGATATCGCCCACTATGCGGTGTAGCCGCCGACGCTCATCGTCCTCCAGCGGCATACGATCGATCTCGTCGACCAGTCGAGTCAGATCCTGATATATCTGATCTTTATCCAATGTTATCTCCTGATTACGTACACAGTATTCAGCGGTATTCTCCCGGGGATAGCCCCGTCCACTTCTTAAACGAACGATGGAACGCACTGGGATCACTAAAGCCCACCCATTCCGCCACATCACTCACGGTCATCCGATCGCGACTGAGCAATGAAATCGCCACATCACGACGCGCATTATCCTTTATTCGTTGATAGGAGGTGCCTTCCTTTTCCAAGCGCCGGCGCAAGGTGCGAGCTGACATATTGAGTAGACCCGTCAGCTCCTCAAAGCTTGGCATCTCCTCACGAAAGTCGTTGCCTAACAATCGCCGAATACGAGCAGTGACGCTGGCATCGCTGGCCGCGGGTTTAATCACCGCGTGATACGGCACTACGGGGAGAAAGGCCTCGAGTTCGGTCTCACTGCGAACAATCTCAGCGTCCAAATGCCGCGCACTAAAACAGAGTGAGTTATAGTCAGCCTCGAATTCGATCGGACACGGCAGGAAATGGCGGATGGCCGCCAGTTGATCCGGGCGCGGTCCTGCGCAAGACGCCGTCTGCACATCGATGTGTTGACCAATCAGCCAGCCACAGAGGCGTAGCCACATAGCCAGACCACACAGAGCGCCCTCCTGGGAGGGCGGATCGTTGGGATCAGGCGCAGAAAAATAGCGCAGCTGCGCCAGCTTGTTGTCTTCATCGATCACCAGATCGTTGATTCTGATCTCCCCCACCCGCTCCCGGCATGCGGCGTTGAACTCGATCGCTCGGGCCATTGCCGCCTGCAGCGTGTGACAGTGAATGACCGAGTACAACAATAGCCGTGTTGTACCAAAGGGTGTTGGAGATCCTGCCAATACGCCTGCAGATTCGTCTGATAATTCCCTGAACAATTCCACGCACAGGCGCGAGTACTGCTCCTGTGAGACAAAGGTCGGGGTATCCGGCGGCTGCAGAGGGTCGAATGGAAACCCGGCAGCTGCCAGCATTGATTCCACATCACGGCCGTAACTTTGGGCTTGAATCAGCAGGCTGCGGGCAAATGCCAGCGGCACCGGCTCATTCAGTTCTGTCTCTGGTAGCTGGGACATGACCCCCCGGTATTGGATAACATGCCTGCAACAGATGATATTGGAACGTCGCGTGGATACAAGCTCTATACCCGGCGGCTACATAGGCAGCCTGCTCAATAGTTTGCGACAGCGCAACATAGCCATAGGCGATCTGCTGCAAGACTGTGGCATAGATCGCGACGCCGATGGTAACCCGCTACTGCCCAAACAAGTACCTGTATCGCTGTACACCCAGGTATACAAGTTCTACCTGGAACACATGCATGGCGAACATTTCGCTCTCTCAGGTCAGGGTGACCACACCGCGGGCAAATACCAGATGATGACCTTGTTACTGGCCCAATCTGACACCTTGGGCGCAGGACTCAACAAAGCCAGGGAATTCTACGCCTCATTTGGTAGCAGTATGGACAGTTTCGTGCTGGAACCCAGCCAGGACACCGTGCACCTTCGCCTGACCCATCCACTCAAAGTGAGTGCAACACTGCGACCGGTCATCGGCGCTAACCTGATGATTGCGATCAAACGCACCTGTGAGCTCTTGGTAGGACAGGAGTTACCCCTGCGCCGGGTCGACCTGCAGGGTACGGCACCTGCGCGTCCTGAGCGCTACGAGACACTGTTTGGAAGCAAGGTGCAGTTCGGCAAGTCAGCCGACGCCATGGTCTTCGACGTCAACATTCTTGAGCTGCCCATTGTTCACACGCCCGAATCTGTAAGCGCGATGATCGACGATATCCCCGGCAGGCTGTTTACAACACCTATCGGCAATAATGAATCGATTGCAGAGCGCGTGCGCGCATTGCTCGGTCACGACTTCAGTCGCGGCATACCTTCACAACAGGCTGTGGCGCAGCGCCTTGGGCTTTCCGCGAGCGCGCTCAGGCGAAACCTGGCCCGCGAGGGTTCGAGCTACCAGGCACTAAAAAAGGAGCTACGCCTGCAGAGAGCAAGGCAGCTACTCGCCGACGAGAACTTATCGCTGGCAGATGTTGCCACGCAGCTTGGGTTTCCTGCAGCCAGTGCAATGCATCGGGCCTTTAAAAAATGGACGGGATTAACGCCGGGTGAATACCGAGCCACCCTGACCGACAAAGACGGCTTCTAATGCACAACGCCGGTTGGCGTCGCAGTCGCCGCACCACTGAACCACTCCGCCTTCTCGGCGGCACGCGTAAACAACTCATACACCTGGTGCTTGAGTTGTTCATTTAGATTCAGGGTCACGCCGTTGCCGCGATTGTCAGCCAAATGCATATGCACAATACCGTCAGCTGTCGACTTATACTTGAGCGTACTCACCAAAACCCCTTGCTCGCCCAGGGGATATTCCTTCGGCTGTGCTTCATAGGGCTGCTGAAACTGCTGTTCATTGACGGATTGTTTATGCTGCATCTGCGCCACTTCACGGCGGGCCTGTTCAGGCACCGCCTGAGGTTGAACAGCGGCATTTTCCTTAGTTTGCTCAAACATCTCCTTTTCGAAACTTTGTTCGAGCCGGTCCAGCAATAGACGTGTGTAGCGCCGAGTACACCAGACGCGGTACTCCTGCTCTTCGGAGGTCGAAACCTTGAGCAGCAGCCGGTCCTGCAAATCCACATAGGTAACATTTATCTGACGTAATTGTGGAGCGGCCATCGCAGGCATTTTCCTCGGCAGTTAAAACCCTGCATTATACGCACTCGGACCTACCAGAGACAGGATGCATGGCCACTGCCGCGATTTTTAACCGTTGGAATCGAGATTTATCACGTGCGGTAGGCGCCCTGGGCAGTGAAGACTTCTTCCGGGATATCATCGCTGCCATTGCCCGACACGTACAGGTGGACTATCCACAGGTGTGGCTGTATCACAAGGAGTTGCCGCCACAGTGTATTTACCACGAAATCCCGAAGAAGGCCCAGCACGCCCAGATTGATCTTTATCTGGAAGGCCCCTACCGGGAGGACCCCTTCTATCAAGTATCGATCGCACAACCCCGGGGGATTTTTACCGCCTGAGCGATCTGACCCAGGGTATGTTGGAGAAAAGCTACTACTACCAGCACTATTACGGGGATACCGGCACCGTCGACGAAGTGATCTTCCTCTCCCGCCTGATCGACGGCAGCGTTATCAACATCAGTTTTATGCGTCGCGCGGGTAATGGCCAGTTTTCAGACCAGGAGTTTCGCTTCCTGAAGGCGATGTCACCCCCGGTGTCGGCGCTAATGCGCAGCCATAGCCAATTGGCCGATTTCTCCAGCCGCTATCTGTTGGAGCCCGACATCGACGGTGTGATCGATCACGCGTTCAATGCATTCGGCTCATCGCTTCTCTCCCCCCGGGAAAAAAGCGTACTGGAGCTGATGTTGCGAGGTTACGGCAGCAACACCTCTGCGGAACGCCTGGGAATCGCCAAGGAAACACTGCGACGCCATCGTAAAAGCATTTACAAGAAACTGGATGTCAATTCACAGACCGACTTGTTCTCGCTGTTCATTAACTGCCTGTCCTATTTGGGCGATGCGGGTGTTGGCGATCCGCTAACGGTCTACATGGCGCCTCCCGGGGAGCGCGAGGGCGTGCTCTGACCCATGTGGGGCATTGTGGCAGCAGCGACCTGCCGCGACAGTTCATGCTTACAGGATAGGGTGCGGGTATTACATGTCTGTTGAAGCGGATTGGTTTCTGCGCGCCTACCCGGATATCACCACCGTCGAGGCACTGCTGCCGGATTGCAATGGTGTCATGCGCGGCAAATGGCTACCACGCCATAAGCTGGGCAAAGTGTTCCAGGGAGAGTTTAAACTGCCGGTTACAGCGCTCTCTCTCGATATCTGGGGCAGGGACGTTGAAGAACTGGTATTCGAATCGGGTGATGCCGACGGCATTTGCCGCCCCATCGAAGGTACACTGCACCCTACCCCCTGGACGGTCGACGACAGCCTCGGACAGGTCATGCTGTCACTGTATAACCCCGACGGTTCTCCCTATTTCGGCGACCCTCTGTAAGTACCCCGTAAAATAGCGCCACTCATACGTAGAAATTTCTATAAACTAACGTGATAGGAGTTTTTACATATGCGCAAATCGAAGTTCAGCGAAACGCAGATTGTGGCGTTTCTCAAACAAGCAGAAAGCGGAGTGCCGGTTCCGGACATATGTCGAGAGCATGGCATTGGACTCAGCACCTTTTACAAGTGGCGCTCTAAGTACGGTGGAATGGAAGCCTCCGATGTACGGCGGCTCAAGGAACTTGAAGAAGAGAACCGCAAGCTCAAGCAGATGTATGCCGATCTCAGCCTGAAGAGTCAGATGCAGGAAGAGATCATAAAAAAGCTTTAGGGCCAGTCCATCGTCGGCAGTGGGTTGATCGTTTGCGCAAGGATTACCCTGTCAGCATTCGAGCGGCCTGTGGTGCAGCCGCGCTAAGTCGCACGGCGTATTACTACACGCCCAAGCGAGTAGATGATAGTGAGCTGATTGATGCGTTGCTGGCCTTGGTTGAGAAGCACCCTCGCTGGGGTTTTCCAAAGCTGTGTAAGCGGCTCAGAGCGTTGGGTAAACGTTGGAATCACAAACGGATTTACCGTGTTTATATGGAGTTAAAACTGAATATACGGCGTAAAGTAAAACGCAGGATACCGAATAGGAATCCGTTGCCATTGCGCGTTCCTAGATCAGCCAATATCTGTTGGTCGATGGATTTTATGAGCGATACCTTGCGTCACGGTCATCGGTTTCGCACGTTCAATGTGGTTGATGATTTCAATCGAGAAGTGTTAGCGATAGATATCAATTCGGGCATTACTACGGAGCGAGTGATACATACATTAGATCGTATTGCAGCCTGGCGAGGCTATCCCGCTATTATCAGGGTTGATAATGGCCCTGAATTTACATCAGGGGCGTTGGCTGAATGGGCGCAAGCGCATGGAATTCAGATCGATTTCATCAAGCCCGGCAAGCCTTACCAAAATGGATTTATCGAACGTTTTAATCGCACGTATCGAGAGGAAGTATTGGACTTATATCTGTTCGAGACATTGCAGGAAGTTCGAGAGATCACGGATGACTGGATCGTGTTGTATAACCATGAACGACCCCATGATGGATTGAACGATATGACACCCGTTCAATACCGAGAAGTGGCTTAATTTTTCTATGAATGGGTGGTTAGCTGTTTGGGGTATTTACACCTCGCCATGTGCTCAAACGGGCGCTCAGCCGTTTTCATAACGCCGGTTGGCGTCCCGTGGTGGCGGCCGAGCTGGAATTTAGTCTTGTGCTCTACGATCGCGAAGGCATTCATCACACCTGTCCACGGCCCGTCGGCAGTTCGCCTATCGGCGGCAATACCTACGGCGTCGACGTTCTACAGAGCAATGCAGCGCTGCTAGACGACATCCGGCGGGCCTGTGAAGTACAGGAGCTACCCTTTGACGGCATTGTGAAGGAATCTGCACCCTCCCAGTACGAGATTAATATGCAGCACGTGGACAATCCCGTGCTGGCGGCAGACCAGATTCAAATGATGAAGCGCCTGATCAAGGGCGTTGCTGCCAAGCACGGGCTGGTGGCGAGTTTCATGGCGAAACCCTTCGAGAACGAAGCCGGCAACGGCATGCATGTGCACTGCAGCGTGCTGGATGAACGCGGTGATAATATTTTCGACGATGGCAGCGATCTCGGCACCGACTTATTGCGTCACGCCATCGCCGGTTGCATGGAGTACATGGCCGAATCCATGGCCATCTTTGCACCCAACTTCAACTCCTACCGCCGCTTCCAACCCGGCGCGCATGCGCCGACTTCGCCGTCCTGGGGCTACGAAAACCGCACCGTCTCCGTGCGCGTGCCCGCCGGTAAACACGCCGCGCGACGTCTGGAGCAACGGGTGTCCGGTGCCGATGCCAACCCCTATCTGGTCTTTGCCTGCCTGTTGTCTTCGGTGATGGATGGCATGGAAAAACAACTGGATCCCGGCACCCCGATTGAGGGCGATGGCTACGAGCAGGCCGGCGAAACCCTACCCGTCTACCTGCCCGAGGCGATCAAGCTGTTCGAGGAGTCAGACTTTATCGAACGCAACCTGGGCAGCGAACTGCAGCGTATTTACGCGCTGAGCAAATGGCAGGAAAACGCAGAGTTTCGTTCTCGAATCAGCGAGCTGGAGTACCAGTCCTACCTGGAAAAACTGTAACTAGTAACCCCGTTTGACATTGACCACCGACAGGAGTGGTTCCCCAGCCACATAACGCCGCAGGTTCTCAGCAACCAGGGCTCCGATACGCTGAAAGCTCTCCGGTGATTGCGCTGAGATATGTGGCGTGATGATCACCCTATCCATAGACCACAGCACATGGCCCTCTGGCAATGGCTCCGGATCAGTCACGTCCAGACCCGCACCAGCAATCTCGCCATTCTGCAGCGCCGCCACCAGGTCGTCAGTGACCGTACTGGCGCCACGCCCCACACTAATGAAGTAGGCGCTCGGCTTCATCGCCTTAAAGAAGGCGCGGTCGAACATTCCCCGCGTCTGCTTGGTTAGCGGTGCCGAGTTGACAACGACGTCGGCCCGCGCGGCAAGTTCGACGGCCTCATGAGACAAGCCAACATACTCGATATAGTCGGGACCCTCGCGGCGGCTGCCACGCGTCGCCAAAACCTTCATACCCAGGGCGTGCGCCCGTTTAGCCACCTGTGTGCCAATGCCACCCAGTCCCACCACGAGTAGGGTACGGCCCTGTACTTCGCCTACGGCGCGTGAGGGATCCCAGCGCTGCGGTTGCCACTTGCCCGCAACCTGGGAGCGTTGATAGACATCCAGGGTGCGCATCAAATTCATCATCACGCCAATGGTGTAGTCAGCGATAGCAGGACTACTGAGACGCTGACCATTCGTGAGAATGATGTCGCCTTTCTGCAGCGCAGGCTGAGAGACACAGTTCTCGACACCGGCAAAGAACACCTGCACCCAATGCAAACTGGAGCTTGCCTCAAACACCTCCTGATTACAGAAACCGATGATGGCCTGCGCTCCAGCCGCCGCCTGCTTGGCCTCGGCGACGCTACTAACGCCTGCGATCTCCACCCCGGGAGCCACCGGCGCCAGGGTGGAGGAAAAGTCTTGTCCGAATATATTCCAGACCACGACTTTTTTCGGCTTTTCCCATCCGGGCAAGTCGCGACTGGCGACGGCGTTCTCACGAAGCCCAAGATCCTCCAGCGACGCCGGAAGATCCGCGGCAAGCAGGGGACCAGAAACTCCCAGACAAAGACCTGCCAATATCAGTAATTTTCTCATGCCGTTCTCCTGTTAAAGAAGCCTGAGTCTAGCCAGCGTAGCAAGCCTTAGCCAGTGCTACCGCTCGAGTAGCGTTGACCCAGTACGCGCACCTGCCACAGCACCGCTACGAAAGCGAGGCAGCCAAACAGCACAGCGCCCGCTGCCTCACCGGCCAGCACACCAGGGGCTCCATACCAGCTAGCGCCCAGCCACACACAGGGAATGGTACCCAGAAACGCCCTCCCAAAATTAAACGCTGTGGCGAGGTGGGCGCGGTGCAGATTGTTGAAGCTGGCATTGGCGACGAACAACATGCCGGCAAACAGGAACCCGCCTGGCAACCAGGTCACGTAAAAACGTATCAGCTCCTCGGCGGTGTCGCTGGCCGAGAAGGCATACACCAGCGCGTCGGCAAGCAACCACAAAATGAGCCAAACCAGCATGACGTATACGGCATTACACAGCATGGCATTAATCAGCGCACTACGTACCCGCTCATAGTTGCCAGCACCGGCGTTCTGTCCAACGATCGGGCCGATCGCGCTCGATAGCGCGAACACTGCAGCGAAGGCCACCGGTGAAATGCGCCCCATAATCGCCGCACCGGCCACCGCGCTATCGCCAAACTGAGACATTGTACGAAGCACGAAACTACCGCCAATTGGGGTCGCCAGGTTGGTTAGCACGGCAGGCCCTGCCACCCGCATGATGGCACCAATGTCTTCGCGGACCCGAGCCATACTAGTGGGCTGTGGCAGCTCATGCACGACGAAGATTGCGTGAAAAGCAATCGCCATCACGGCGAATCGAGCCAGCACCGAAGCCCAGGCAGCGCCCTCAATACCCCAACCCATACCAAATATCAGGATGGGGTCCATGATCGCATTGACCAGCGAACCACCTAGCGTTGCATACATTGAGCGTCGGGCATCACCCAACGCTCGGGTAGCATTGGCCGCACACATTCCGACCGCAAGAATGGCCGTGTTCGGCACCAGGATCTCCGTATACGCCAACGCATACTCGAGGGTGACTCCCCTGGCACCCAACAAGCTGAGCAATTCTGGCAGATAGAAATAGCCCGCCAGGCTAATCAAACCCGAGGCAAAGGCGCTAAAGATGAGGATATTGCTACAGTAACGCCCAGCCAGTTCGCGATCGTGGGCGCCTTCGGCACGGGACACCAGCGCTCCCATGCCGATTTGTAGACCGATACTGACTGCGACCATGAAGAACAAGAGCGTACTGCCAAAACCCACGGCCGCTACCAGCTCCTGCTCGCCGAGCAGGCTCAGAAAATACATGTCGACCAGGTCTACGACAAACATCGCAACCAGGCCAACAGTACTGGCTCCGGTCATGACGATGACATGCCGGAGTGTCGAGCCCCGGGTGAATACGGCGCGTGCCATAGCTAGCCTGCTTAAGTATCCGGGAATAGCGCGGCGATAGTCGTCACCGCAACTGACTGGTAGCCACCGCGCGCCTGAGCAAATATCTCCGCCGCCATCGGCGCACTTTGCTCATTCGCCAACAGCGCTTTATACAGCGGAACGATAAGCTTGCGCCGCCCCACCTCCATCAGATAGCTGCGCACCGCCGGATAAGCGGCGTCGTACTGATTGCGTATGGCTATCAGCAGCCAGCTATGCGCGACCTCGCGGTTCGGTGAAGTAGTCAAAGAAAACTGACTGTCGAGCTGGTTTAACTGTTCCTGCGATAGCTGTTCCGGCATGCCATTGAGAAAATGCAACCATTGGTGCACGGTCCAATCGGTCACCGGCAGCGCCGCAGTAGGAACTTCGCCGGCAAGCCAGGCGCCCCGCTGGGCGTCCACCCGGTCGAAAGCGGGTGAGCGAGGCACGGTTATACCCTCTGGAATACCAGGCTGCTCTATCCATTGGCGAATGCGATCCATGGAGATGCGCTCGGGAAACTCCGCCACCAGGGTGGCCTGAATGAAGGACAGAAACTCTTCCGTGGTCAGGCTGCGAAATGCATAGTGCTCGAAGTACTGACGTAGAAACTCGTCGAACACCGGGCGACCGATGGCTTGCTCGAGTTCGGCAACGAGCAGCGCCCCCTTCTCATAAGGTATTTCGGTGAAACCGTCATCAGGATCGCGGCCGCTGAGATCGGGTACGAGGCGCTGATCGGCCTCTGGCAGGTCTTCGAGAGTGCGCATCAATGACTGGTAACCGAGCAAGCGCTCCATGTTCGCGCGCTCCTCACCGTAGACGGCTTCCATGATGCGGTAGGTGAGATAGGTGGTAAAACCTTCATTTAGCCAGATATCTTCCCAGCTCGCATTGGTCACCATATTGCCCGACCAGGAGTGCGCCAGCTCGTGAGCAATCAAGCCCACCAGGCTTTTATCTCCGGCAATCATTGTCGGCGTAATAAACGAAAGGCGCGGGTTTTCCATACCGCCCCAAGGAAAACTTGGCGGGAGAATGAGCAGATCATAGCGCTCCCAGCGGTATTTCCCGTACATCGTCTCTACATGCTCTAGCATGGCCTCGGTGTCTTCAAACTCGGCCGCAGCCGCAGCCAATATCGATCTCTCCGCATACACCCCGGTACGCTGCCCCATGGCCTGAAACTCCAGGTCTCCCACGGCCAGGGCCAGCAGGTAAGATGGAATCGGCTGTGGCATGTCGAATCGGTACACGCCAGTGCGTGGTGCCCGTGGATCATTTCCGGCACTCATCACTGCGCGCAAAGCCGGTGGCGTAAAAATGGTGGCGCTATAGGTTACCCGCACCGCCGGACTGTCCTGCAGCGGAACAAAACTGCGGGCGTGAATCGCCTGCGCCTGACTATACATATACGGATGCTGTCCGCCGGCGGTCTGCGCGGCGTCCAGCCATTGCAATCCGGTGGCAGCGGGACGGCTCGCGTAATTAATACGAGCGCGAGTCGCGCTTTCGCCCACATCGATCACCAGCGCACTACCCAATACCGGGTCGAGTCCACCCATTCGATAGGACGCTGACTCCCAACCATCCGCCGTCTCCCTTTCCACTGACAGGATAACGAGATCGCGGGTATCAAGAATGAGTTCCGTACCGGCATCGTCTCTGCGTTCAAAGTGCAAGACGACATTACCGATGAGTTGTTCCTGGGTGAAATCTGCCGTCAGGCTAAGCTCCAGATGCTTCACCTGAATCTGGTCTGGGTTGGAATAAGAGTGTTGATCAGCAGCAGTCGTGGCAGAGAAAAACAACGCCAGCAACAGCGGTAATCGGAACCATTTAATCGTCATTGTCACCCCCCGGCGCGCGCCTGTATGCAGGCATGGGTACTGGTACTGGCACCGGCTGCCACGGTATCATTGGCGGCCTGTCTCTTATACCCTTTTGATCAAACGCACAATTTTACCCGGTCGCCATGGCGGCCGTACAGGTTGCCCTACATGACAACTGCTAAACCTCCCCTGATTATTATTAACACCGTGATCTTTGTTGCATTACCCCTGGCCGCCCTCGCGCTGATTCCCTTGTGGGGCTATTTCCATGGGTACTCTTCAAGCCTTTGGCTGTTTGCCCTACTGTTTCTTTATCTCAATGGCTTGTCCATTACCGGCGGCTATCATCGCCTTTGGGCCCACAAGGCCTACGAAGCACACTGGTCGCTGCGACTATTCTATGTACTGTGGGGCGCAGGCGCGCTGCAAAATTCCATTCTGATTTGGGCGTCGGACCACCGCCGCCACCACCGCCACGTCGATGACAACGAGCGCGACCCCTACTCTGCCGGTCGCGGTCTGTGGTTCTCTCACATGGGCTGGATGCTGAGAGAGTACCGGGAAAAAGTCGACGACTTCAGCAACGCGCCGGACCTGCAACGCGATCCTATTGTCATGTGGCAACACAAGCATTATGTCGCCATTACCAGCTTCATGAATATCGTGCTGCCGGCAGCGGTTGGCTGGTGGGCAGGCGACGTCATTGGCGGCTTGCTGCTGGTCGGCCTACTGCGTTTAATTGTTAACCACCATGTTACCTTTTTCATTAATTCCCTGGCCCACTATTGGGGCACCCAGCCCTACACCGATGAAAACAGTGCCCGCGACAACCCCATATTGGCCCTTCTCATCTATGGCGAGGGTTACCACAACTATCACCACATCTTTCAAGCGGACTACCGTAATGGCGTGCGCTGGTATCAGTGGGACCCCACCAAATGGCTGATAACTCTGGCAAACTGGCTGGGACTGGCGTGGAACCTGAACCGGGTACCGGACTTCAAGATTCAGCGTGCGATGCTATCGATGCAACTTAAGCAGGCCAGCGACCAAATCGAGCAGTCGGACAGCAAATCCGAACGCCTGGAACAGCTTAAGGAACTATTGGAGCGTGAGTACCAACTGTTTTCTGAGTCCCTCGCCAGCTGGAAAGACCTCCAGTCTGAAAAGTACGAGCGCAAGGTCGAGGAACTGGAAGATGTCCTCGCTGAGCGCAAGGCTGCACTACGAGAAAAATGGGAGCATGCGGCTCTGCGCACCAGACTGCGCGAGCTGGAATATTCCCTGAAAATGCAGCGCAAGCGCGTCGATTTGCTGATCCAGCAACTGCAGACAGTAAACGCCGCTACCGCCTGATACGCGTCGGTCCTGCTGATACCTCCCGGTAAGTGATCCGTGCCACCCGGCAGACCTAGTGCCAAGGGAGAGGCCAGGGAGCGCATACTCGATGTATCGGAGGAGTTGTTCGCCCTGCACGGTGTCGACGGGGTTTCCCTGCGCACGATCAATGCGGCCGCCGGTGTTAGCCCCGGCGTTCTACACTATCACTTCGGTAGCCGCGAGGTGCTGGTTTTCGAGCTTCTGAGCCGACACATGGACTCGCTATGGCAACAGCGCCGCACGCAGCTTGATCGCTTGCTTGAGCAGGACAAACCGAGTCTGGCAGACATCATGCGCACCCTGGCGGCACCCCTTGCCGAACTGGTCTTACAGCCTTCGGAAGATGGGGTGATCTCGCCGGGCGCTCGCTACGTACGATTTATGGCAAGACTGTACGCGGATCGTTCGGAGCTGCTGCAGGAGATCAGTCAGCGCTACGTCGATACTGTGCGGCTTTACCCACTGCTGTTGCAGAGGGCACTTCCGCAGGTACCGGAAGCTGAATTGGAGCTGCGCTTTTCGATGGCTAACCACGCCATGTTGTTGGCGTTGAGTGATCTCACCTGGCAGCGCCGGCCCTGGCAAAAAGATGGCCTGGCACAACTCGACCCGCAACAACTAACGACTATACTGGTGGACTTCACAGCCAGTGGCATGCAGGGGGCTAGCACCAATGACATCCAACACCTTTGATTTCAGCTGCAAAACCAGCAATGGCGAAGACACCTCGCTTGAAGAATATCGAGGCAAAGTATTACTGGTCGTAAATACCGCATCAAAGTGCGGATTCACGCCGCAATTTGCGCGCCTTGAGGAGTTACACGAAAAGTATAAAGACCAGGGACTGCAGATCATCGGCTTTCCCTGCAACCAGTTTGGCAAACAAGACCCGGGTAGCAATGAAGAGATCACTGAATTTTGCCAGCTGAACTACGGCGTCAGCTTTCCAATGATGGGCAAGATCGAGGTGAATGGCAGCGGCGCAGACCCGCTCTACAAGCATCTTAAATCTGAAGCGCCAGGTGCGCTGGGCACGCGCGCAATCAAGTGGAACTTCACCAAGTTTCTGGTGAATCGTGACGGCGAAGTGGTCAAGCGCTTTGCTCCGGCCACCACCCCGGAAAAACTGGAATCAGAAATCGAAGCGCTGCTTTGACTTAGTGCTCGCGCGTGGCTCGAAACTCGATGTCGGGCCAGCGCTCTTCCATTAGCGACAGATTAACCCGGGTAGGGGCGAGGTAGGTGAGGTAGCCGCCTCCGTCTATGGAGAGCTGCTCAGCCGCTTTTTTACGGAAATCCTCGAGCTTGCGCGGGTCATCACAACTGACCCAGCGTGCCGTAAAGACATTCACGGGCTCGTAAATCGCCTCGACCTTATACTCATCCTTCAAGCGATAGGCCACCACGTCGAACTGCAACTGGCCCACAGCACCCACAATCAGGTCCGTATTGCTGATAGGGGCAAAAACCTGGGTAGAGCCTTCTTCCGAGAGCTGTTGCAGACCCTTCTGCAGCTGCTTGGATTTGAGGGGGTCAGCAAGACGAATCCGACGAAACAGTTCCGGTGCAAAGTGCGGAATGCCCGTGAACTGAAGTTCTTCGCCGGCGGTAAAAGTGTCGCCGATCTGAATCGTGCCATGGTTGTGCAGACCGATGATGTCGCCCGACCAGGCCTCTTCTACCAGCTCACGTTCGCCTGCCTTGAAGGTCACGGCATCGGCAATCTTCACATCCTTGCCGATACGGACATGGCGCATCTTCATGCCTTTCTCGTAGCGTCCGCTGCACACGCGCAAAAAGGCGATGCGGTCGCGGTGGCGGGGATCCATATTGGCCTGAATCTTAAATACGAAGCCTGAGAATGCATCCTCCCCCGCGGCCACGGGACGCGATTCGGCGTCCCGCCCCTGGGGCGGCGGCGCCCACTCGACAAAATCGTCTAACATTTCCCTGACGCCGAAATTGCCCAAGGCGGTACCAAAGAAGACCGGTGTGAGTTTTCCAGCCAGGTACGCATCAAGATCGAATTCGTGGCTGGCGCCACGCACCAACTCGACTTCTTCAACAAAATCGTCGTAGTAGAGCCCAATCAGTTCCCGCGCAGCGTCAGAATCCAATCCGTCGATACGACGGTCATCAGGCAACATATGTCCTTGACCCTGCGTGTAGGCGTGTATGGTATCGGTATAGAGGTTATAGACACCCAGAAACTGCTTACCCATGCCAATGGGCCAGTTTATCGGCGCGGCTTCAATCTCGAGCACCGACTCTATCTCGTCCAGCAATTCGATCGGTTCGCGGATATCGCGGTCCATCTTGTTTACAAAACTAAGGATCGGCGTGTCGCGCAGGCGACAGACGTTCATCAATTTGATCGTGCGCTCTTCCACACCCTTGGCACCATCGACGACCATCAGCGCAGAATCCACCGCGGTCAGCGTTCGGTACGTGTCTTCAGAAAAATCCTCGTGGCCAGGGGTATCCAGCAGATTAACGGTACGGCCACTATAGGGAAACTGCATCACCGATGACGTCACCGAGATACCGCGCTCCTGTTCCATGGACATCCAGTCGGATGTTGCATGGGGACCCTTCTTGCCCTTGACGCTACCGGCGACCTGGATAGCGCTGCCGAGCAACAATAGCTTTTCCGTAATCGTCGTCTTGCCCGCATCCGGGTGAGAGATAATGGCGAAGGTACGACGGTCCTGTACCTGCTTGTTAAGCTCCGACATGGTTTTGCCAGCGACAGTAAAAAATGAGCGCGGATTATACGCGGATTGTCACTCGAGGATATACTGCAGTTATGGAAACGCATCCCAATCGATACAGCGCGTCAATGAGCAATCTGCGGAGTCTGCTGGTCATTCGCAGCCTGGTTATAATGGGCCAGCTGGCACTGCTCTGGTATCTGCTGCAACATGGTGCCGATACGCAGACCCGCACCGGTATGCTGTGGTCGGTATCCGCGATGGCTGCAGTGACTGCGCTGAGCTTTCTGCGCGCGCTGGCGGCCTGGCCTGTGACCGATGTGGAATTTGGCATTCAACTGGGAATCGATGTACTGGGCCTATCTGCCCTACTGTACTTCAGCGGCGGCGCCAACAATCCCTTTGTCTCCTATTACCTGGTACCGCTGGTCATTTCTGCTGCCATCATGCCGCGCGCCTACACCTGGTGTATCGCACTGCTGTCCCTCGGCGGCTACAGCCTGCTGCTGTTTTACCATGTACCCCAGCCGTTGTTTGGACTCGCAGATCACAGCAGCCACGATGGTCCCAACATCCACGTCATGGGCATGTGGGTCAACTTTATCGTGTCGGCGGTACTCATCACCTATTTTGTTGTACGCATGGCGGCGGCGCTAAAGCGCCAAGAGCGCGAGTTTGCAGAAAAACGCGAAGACGAGCTGCGCAACGAGCAAATCCTCGCCGTTGCTGGGCTCGCTGCGGGCACAGCGCACGAGCTGGGCACGCCGCTTGCAACTATGTCGGTATTGCTGGAGGAGCTGCAGGAAGCGGAATCCAATCCGACGCGCAGCGATGACTTTCAGTTATTGCAGGACCAGATTCAGCGCTGCAAAAGCATCCTCGAGAAATTGACGCGCACGGCACAGTTAACCGACGTGGGCGAGACCCACCGGGTCGGCCTGGTGTCATACACCCGCGGAATCGTAGACCACTGGCTGGTAACCCGACCGGAGGTGACGATACAGCTAGATATTCGCGGCGAGGGTGAGTCCCCCATGCTGGAAGTCGAATTCACACTCGGTCAGGCCATCGAAAACTTGTTAAACAACGCCGCCAATGCCTGGCCCAAGGATATCGTCGTGGAGATAGACTGGGATGAGGACCGAGTCACTATCGCGGTTTGCGATCGCGGCCCCGGGATACCTGTACACTTAATGGATCGCATCGGCAAACCCATTATCCGCGACGGGGGCAATGGCCTGGGACTGGGGCTACTGTTGTCGCATGCGACCGTCAATCGTTACGGCGGAGAGATCGAGTTACTCAATCGCGCCCATGGCGGCACCCGAGCGATTCTGCGTTTGCCACGATAAACACATGAGCCAGGCGCAATCCATACTACTAGTCGACGACGACCCTACTTTCCTGGAGGTCATGAGCCGCGGCATGAAACGGCACGGCCTGAGTGTGGAGGTCGCGACGGACGGTCCCTCTGCGAAGGCGATCGCGAGCCAAACCCAGCCGGAATTCATTCTGCTCGATCTGAATCTGCCTGGAGAATCCGGGCTGATCACGCTACCCGATTTGCTGGCCAGTTGCCCGAACTCACGCGTAGTCATACTGACGGGTTACTCCAGCATCGCCACCGCCGTCGAAGCGATCAAGCTGGGCGCCTTCGACTACCTGTGCAAGCCAGCTAATTTGTCGCAAATACTCGCGGCATTTGATGGCAGTCCTGCCGTCGCACCGGCAGAACCGGCGGCGGCGCCACTGTCTGTCGACCGTCTGGAATGGGAGTACATTCAGCAGGTGCTGCAGCAGAACGATGGCAATGTAACGGCCACCGCCAAGGCGCTGGGCATGCACCGGCGCACCCTACAGCGCAAGCTGCGGAAGCGGCCCGTCAAGCACTGAGACGCTGCGAGAGTACTTGCAGCAGCTCTTCAGCGACTTTATCGGAGTCTAGCTCCGCGGCCTTATCCAAACATTCACGCATGCTCGTCACCGCAAGCCCCTCATAACCGCAGGGATTAATGCGCGAAAAGGGCTCCAGATCCAAATCTACATTGAGCGAGAGGCCGTGGTAGGAACAGCCCCGTCGCACTCTTAAGCCCAATGCCGCGATCTTGGCGTCGACAACATAGACACCTGGAGCGTCAGCTCGCGCAGTGGACTCAATACCGTAACGTGATAGCAGTTCGATAATCGACTCTTCGATTAGCGTAACCAGCGCGCGCACTCCTAGCTCCGCCCGCCGCAAGTCAACCAACAGGTATACGACCCATTGACCCGGCCCGTGGTAGGTAACCTGTCCACCGCGGTCGCTCTGAACAACAGGGATGTCGCCCGGCACCAGCACATGTTCTGTCTTGCCCGCCTGGCCCTGGGTGAACACTCGCGGATGTTGCAACAACCACAGCTCGTCTTGCGTGTTTTCATCGCGGGTGTTGGTGAAGTCCTGCATCGCCTGCCAGGTCTCACCGTAGTCGACGAGTCCAAGCCGGCGGATACGCATCAGATCACCATTTGTACCAGGCCGGTCGCCATCAGATCGGCATGTATTGCTTCCAGTTGGGGTTTTCCGGTCGCGGTTATATGGAAGGTAAGGGCCGTAAATTTTCCCTCGCGGCTAGCACGGGACGTCGTGCGCTCGCGCGGAAAACCCGGGGCATGTTTCTCGATGATCTCCGTAACGCTCGCCTCGAACTCCGGCACACTGCGCCCCAGCACTTTGACCGGATAATCACAGGGAAATTCTATCTTGGGCGGCTCTTGTTCCGTCACCCGCTTAGCCACCAAACAACTGCGTGAAGAACAGAACAATGCTGTCCCACAGACGGCTCCAGAAGCCGGCGGCCTCCGCAGCTTCCAGCGCGACTAAAGGTTCATCAAGCAGCAACTCGCCTTGTAGAGATACTTGCATGCGACCCAACTCGGCGCCCTTTGCTATCGGCGCATGAATCACCTCATCCACCTCCATCACGGCATCGAGTTTTTTCGCACTACCGCGAGGAATGGTCATATAGATATCCCGGCCAGTACCCAGGCGCAGTTCCTCGCGAACACCCTGCCATAGGCGAGATACCATCAGCTCCTGACCCGCCTCATAGAGCCGACTGGTCTCATAGGCGCGAAAACCGTAGTTAAGCAGCTTTCTCGATTCAGCCGTGCGAGAGCGCACGCTCTCAGCGCCCAGCACAACCGATATCAGGCGCATTTCACTGCGCTTGGCCGACGCCACCAGACAGTAACCTGCTTCTGAGGTGTACCCCGTCTTGAGCCCGTCTACCGAGGGATCCTCGGCCAGCAGGGTATTGCGATTGTACTGACGGATATTGTTGTAGGTGTACTCGCGCACACTGTGCAGCGCGTATTGATCCGGGAAATTCAGGATATAGGCTTGCGAGAGAATCGCGAGATCACGCGCGGTCGTATAGTGTTCGGTCGCATGCAGGCCGTGAGAGTTTACATAGAACGTATTGTTCATACCCAGCGCCTTGGCATGGCTGTTCATCACCTGCGCGAAGGCATCTTCGCTGCCCGCCACGTGCTCCGCGATGGCCACACTCGCATCATTGCCAGAAGAGATCACGAGCCCACGATGCAAGTCTTCCAGCAGAACCGTCTTACCGGTTTCGATCCACATCAGCGAAGACCCGGCAAACACAGGATTCTGGGCCCAGGCATTGTCGCTGATAGTGACCTGATCAGTGTTGCTGACCCGACCCTCAGCGATTTCGTGGGCCAACACATAACTGGTCATCAGCTTGGTAAGACTGGCCGGAGGCAGCGGTTCATCCGCATTATGCTCCGTTATGACGAAACCCGTTTGGGCGTCAATGAGGATCCAGGCACTGGCGGCCACTTGCGGGGGCGGCGGTATAATCGCCGCCTGAGCGATCGACCACGAGCACAAAAAACCGACGATAAGGACCAGTAAACGAGGCATAGGCATAAACAAACTAATTCAGATCAGGACAACGCGGGAGATGGTACCGCATGCGGCTATCATTCCAAAGACATAAGACCCCCGCGCGGAAAATTTACTCCGCGATTGGACGGCTGTCGGGGTAGCCGGCTTGCGCAAGGCGCTCCATCGCGTCGAGCAGGGCCTGGCGCGACTCGTAGGGTCCCACCCTGACTCTGTACCAGATACTGCGGCCGCGGCGAAATTCCGTCACTCTCACGGGCTCGGCTAGCGCTAGCTCTCCGGACAGTCTCTGCTGCAGTACATGCGCGCTGCGTTTCTCCGCGAACGAACCAACCTGCAGAAAACGATAATCCTGTTTCCAATCAGATAGGGCCGGATCCTGGCGTAAATCTTCCACCCCCTCCACGCTAATCGACGCCAGTTCGACCCGCGCGGTACCCGCCTCGGCAAAACCCAGTTTCACCGCAGCACCGTAGGAGAGGTCGATGATTCGATCGGCGTGAAACGGACCACGATCGTTCACCCTGACGACAATGCTGCGGTAGTTCTCCAAGTTGGTTACCCGAACATAGGCTGGCAGCGGCAGGCTGCGATGCGCAGCCGTTGCGGCATAGGCGTCGAAGACCTCACCATTGGCGGTCAACCGACCATGAAACTTGCGTCCATACCAGGAGGCGATACCTCGCTCCCGATAACCAATACTCGTGGGCAACACCGTGTACTCTTTGCCATTAACCCGGTAGGGACTGGTATTTCCGGCGGCGAGGATCGGATCGGCGCGGGGAGTGGCGTCGGCGACCTGTTCGGGTTGGATGTCCAGTAACGGCTTACCATCTGCCACATGCGCGCCATTGCTGGCACAGCCCAGCAGCAGGCAGGACAGACAGACTAGACTGAAAAGCCGGCTCACTGACCGCGCAGCCGTCCGATCTCCTGACTCAGCTGGTACACCGACATGGCGTACATGGAACTGTGGTTATAACGGGTAATCACGTAGAAATTGTCCCAGCCGATCCAGTACTCGCGGCCGTCGGCTACTTCGAAGTTCATGGCGGTGGCTTTTGCTGCCCCGTCGAAGTCGCCCTCCGGCACGATACCAGCGGCAACAAACTCGGATGCAGTCCGTTTCGGTTTGAGCCCATCGTTGAAAAAGTCAGCATTGTGCTCTGGCTTAACCGTCGCTGCGGACGTCACGGCTGCACCAGTCGTCCAGCCATGCACGGCGAAATAGTTCGCAACGCTGCCAATCGCATCGACTGGGTTATTGAGAATATCGACCACGCCATCACCATCAAAATCAACGGCATATGCGCGATAAGAACTGGGAATAAACTGGCCAAAACCCATGGCGCCAGCGTAGCTGCCCTTTAGCTCCGTGGCGGGCAGTTTCTGCTCTCGAGTCATGAGCAGGTATTGTTCCAACTCTCGGGTGAAAAATGGCGAGCGCTTCGGGTAATCGAAAGCCAGCGTCGCCAGTGCGTCTAGCACACGAAAACTACCCTTGTTGCGGCCGTAGCGTGTTTCCACGCCGATAATGGCAACAATAATGTTGGCCGGCACTCCGTACTCGCGTTCCGCGCGCTGAAGACTGGCAGCATAGTTACGATAGAACTCTATACCCTGCTTGGCGCGACTGTCTGTTACGAAAATTTGCCGGTACTCGTACCAGGGCTTGGTCTTTTCCGCCGGCCGAGAAATCGCTTTGAGAATAGAATCCTTACGTTGTGCCTGGCCAATCAGCGCCTCGACTTCTGCGCGGTCATAACCATGTTCGGTGACCATGCGGTCGATAAACGCCTTGCCTTCCTCGGTCGTGGCGTAATTTTGCTCGGCAGCCACCAGCGCCTGCGACCAGCTAATGACAATAAGTGCTGCGATTGTGTACAACTTCATACGTCGTTCCTAATGTACGACCAGACGTCTCTCTGTGCTGATTGCCATCAGCACGCCGAAACCGGCCATGATAGTGAGAATCGAGGTGCCGCCGGCACTGACCAGTGGCAATGGCACACCCACGACGGGCAGGAGTCCAGCCACCATGCCCATGTTAACAAACACATAAATGAAAAATGCCATCGTCAGGCTACCCGCGACCAGGCGAGAAAAGCTGTCCTGGGCATGCAGGCCAATCCAGAAGCCGCGCATAAGGATAAGCAGATAAAGCAGCATTAGTAGCAGCACTCCGCGCAATCCAAATTCCTCCGCCAGTACGGCGATGATAAAGTCGGTGCGGCTCTCCGGCAGAAAATCCAGCTGAGACTGGGTGCCATTAAGCCAACCCTTACCCCCCCAGCCACCGGATCCGATAGCCGTCTTCGACTGGATAATATTCCAGCCTGTACCGAGTTTGTCGCTCTCGGGGTTGAGTAGCGTGATGATGCGCTGCTTTTGATAGTCGCGCAGCAGATATACCCACGCGGGCCAGGCAGAAAGCACTGCCAGAAATCCTGCGGCAATTATAAAGCGCCAGCTGATACCCGCCATGAACAAAACGATAAGACCCGATGCTGCGACCAGCAGCGCGGTACCCAGATCAGGTTGGCGCACCACCAGAGCGGCTGGTATGCCAAGGAACAGCAAACTGAGAATGATGTGCCAGAACCGAGGTGGTAGCACCCGTGATGACAGGTACCAAGCCAACATCATCGGTACCAAAATCTTCATAATCTCTGACGGCTGAAAGCGAAAGCCACCCAGAGACAGCCAGCGTTGCGCGCCTTTGGCACCAGTCCCGGCGACCAGCACGGCCACTAACAAGCCGACTCCAACAACATAAGCAGCAGGCGCCCAGCGTTGATAGCGCTGCACACTGAACTGCGCGGCCACGAGCATCACCACATAGGCCAACAGGAAATACTTGCCTTGCCGAGACACCGCCGCAAACTGCTGCCCACTGGCGCTATACAGCACAATCAGCCCATAAAAGGTGAGCGCGAGCAGCAGTAATAAGAGCGGGATATCAACATGGAAGCGCTCGGCCAGCGCAGGTCGCCTGGCCAAATCGGCAGAGGCTTCTGGCATCTGGCGAACATAATCACCCATGGCTCAACCCGCACCCGCCAGGTACTGCTCGATGACCCGGCGCGCAATGGGTGCAGCCACAGTACTGCCGCCACCACCATTTTCCACTACGACCGCGACAGCGATCACGGGATCCTCAAGAGGTGCAAAAGCGATAAACAAACCGTGGTCCCGATGTCGCTCCTCGATTTCCTCCTCGTTGTACTCCTCGTCCTGAGCGATATCGATCACCTGGGCAGTACCACTCTTACCGGCCATCGTCACGAGAGAGTTATTGCCAACGGCGCGTGCCGAACCACGTGCACTGTGAAACACATCACGCATCGCAATATGAACGACCTCCCAGTTGGCATCATTGGCTTCAACAAGGCCGGCACTGGATGGATCCACCGACTCACCATTGACTGCACTGAGCAAGCGCGGCTTGTAGTGCACACCGCGAGTGGCGATGATTGAGGTCATTACGGCAAGCTGCACCGGAGTCGCCAGCATGTGCCCCTGGCCTATACCGGCATTGAGCGTCTCACCCGGAAACCATACCTGATTGCGGGCCCGGCGCTTCCACTGTCTCGACGGCAGAATGCCCGCCCGTTCGTGAGTAATATCCAGCCCACTGGGCACACCCAATCCAAACGGTGCGGAAAACTCCGCCATGCGGTCGATACCCATGCGGTGTGCAAGATCATAAAAATAGACGTCACAGGATTCCTCGATCGCCTGATGCAGATCGACGGCATCGCCATGACCGGTGCCGCGCACGCGCAAGGTCCAGTCACGAAAACGCCGTTCTTCTCCAGGCAGCACATACCAACCCGGATCACGCACGGTGGTTTCCGGCGTTATCACGCCATACTCGAGCCCAGCCAACCCAATCACTGGCTTAACGGTCGAACCTGGAGGGTACTGGCCCTGAACCGCTCGATTGAATAGTGGCAGCTGCTTCGAATCGCGCAGGATGCTGTAATCCGCGGCACTGATGCCGTTGACGAATAAATTGGTATCAAAGCCCGGTGCACTCACCAACGCCAGCACCTCACCATTGCGAGGATCCATAGCCACCACCGCACCGCGTCGCTTTTCCAGCGCCTGATAAGCCGCTCGCTGCGTGCCACTATCGAGTGACAACACCAGGTCCGCACCCGGTACAGGGTCCGTTCGCTCCAATACCCGCAGCACCCTACCCAGCGCATTGGTCTCTACGTTCTGATAACCCACCTGGCCATGCAGCAGATCCTCGTAGTACTTCTCAAGCCCGATCTTGCCGATGTGGTTGGTGCCGCGATAACGCGTCTCATCGAGCGTCAACTGCTCACGCTCGTTGATCCTTCCCACGTAACCCAATACGTGGGAAAACAATTCGCCTTCCGGGTAGTGACGAATCAGCTGTGCGTCCACCACCACACCCGGCAGCCGGTAACGATTTACGGCCAACAATCCGCGCTCTTCTTCACTGAGCCGAAAGTGCAGGGGCACCGCATCGTAGGGTCGACGGCGACTGAGCCGCTGGCGAAATTTGCGCACATCGGATTCAGACAGCGTGACCATCTGCGCGAGCTGAGAGAGGGTGTCCTCCAGATCCGGCACGCGCTCGATCACGAGGGATAAGACGTAGCTGGGCCGGTTTTCCGCCAACAACACGCCGCGCCGATCGAAAATCAGTCCTCGTTTAGGGGGCAGGCTTTGTAGCTGCATACGGTTGCGATCAGATTCCGTGCGGTAGGTGTCGTACTGGGTGATCTGTAAGTTCACATAGCGCGCCAGCAGCAGTCCGATCATCAGCAACACGAGAAAAGCTATGAACAGCACTCGCGCACTGTAGATGCGCGATTCAAGATAGGGGTCTTTGAGCGCTACGCGTGCCATCCTAACTCCGGTGGTAGGGGTGGCCAGCGTTGATAGTCCAGGCCCGATAAAGCTGTTCTACCAGCAACACGCGCACCAACGGGTGGGGCAGTGTCAGGGGCGAAAGCGACCAATTCAGTTCAGACTCGGACAGCAGCGCTGGTTCGACACCGTCTGGACCACCGATCACCAGACTGTAATTCACTCCGGACATTTGCCAGTCAGCGAGTCGCGTCGCAAGCTGCTGCGTACTCAGGCTTTTGCCGGTCACGTCCAGAACCACCATGCGGTCGCCCGCAGGCAGCGCTTTTCGAATAGCGGCCGACTCTTGCGTCACGGCTTGCGGGTTGCCCGACTTGCCGCGATTGGCAAGCGCCAACTCCTTCCAGCTCAGCTTAATCTCGGGGGGAAAACGCTTGGCATATTCGGCGACGCCCCGCTCTACCCAATCCGGCATGCGTGTACCAAGCGCCAATACCGTCAGCTTCAAGAGTCCTCGTCCAGCGGTTCAGGGTTCGCCGGCCCAGGCACACCGGACCAGAGCCGTTCGAGATCGTAGAAATCCCGGGTGGCGGGCAACATGATATGGACGACGACATCGCCAAAATCGACCAGCACCCATTCGCTACCATCTTGCCCCTCGACCCCCAGCGGCCTCAATCCCTGAGCCTTGGCTTCATCGCGCACATTTTCGGCGAGAGATTTTACGTGCCGATTAGACGTACCGCTGGCGACCACCATGTAATCCATAACATCCGTAAGCTGTTGTACGTCCACTGTGACAATATTCTGGCCTTTCAGTTCTTCCAGGGCGTCAATGACAAGATCTTTTAGCTGTGCCGATTCCATGCTACTCCGGGTGTTAATCGTTGAGGCCGTAGAGGCCGTGTTTTCTAATATATTGCCAGACTGCCTCCGGCAACAAGTCGCGAGGCAAATCGCCTGCGGCAAACCTTGCGCGTACTTCTGTCGACGAGACCGGGTAAGGCGTCAATTGCAGCACACAGGCAAGCCCGGCAGGCTGCTCTGCCAGCGCCCCAGAAGCGCTGACCATCCGCGGCTCCAGCCAGCGCGCAACCTCGCCCACTGTCGGCATCTCCCACCCGGGTCGCGCCATTATGACGAGATGTGCCAGCTCGGACAGCTCCTTCCAGCGGTACCAGCGAGCTAGCCGCAACACTGCATCGACTCCCATGACCATGCAAACGCTGCGATCACCCTCCTCTTCCCGTATTTCTGCGAGACTGTCATAAGAGTAAGAAGGACCTTCGCGGCGCAGCTCTCGATCATCACACACTAGTCCGGCGCTGCCCTGTAGTGCCAATGCCACCATGTCCGCACGCTCTGCGGCCGAACACTCCGGCTCATCGCGATGTGGGGGCTGAGCCGAAGGCATCAGCCTTAATTCGCCCAAATTCAGTCGAGACTTCAGTTCCAACGCCGAGTTCAAGTGGCCATAGTGGATCGGGTTGAAAGTGCCGCCGAATATGCCGAGCGGAGCCAGCGTCACTGGCGAATATGCCCGTCGCCCAGCACTATGTATTTCGTCGACATGAGACCATCCAGGCCGACCGGGCCCCTTGCATGGAGCTTGTCGGTGGAAATTCCGATCTCTGCACCCAATCCATACTCGAAGCCGTCTGCAAACCGCGTCGATGCGTTGATCATGACGGAGCTGGAATCGACCTCGCGCAGAAAACGCATGGCCACCGGGTGGTTCTCAGTGACGATGGCATCAGTGTGCTGGGAACCATAACGATTGATGTGACTGATAGCCTCACTGACATCTTCTACAACTTTCACCGCCAGCACCGGTGCCAGATATTCTTCGGCCCAGTCTTCCTCAGTCGCCGCGCGGGCCTCGCCTACGATAGCGCAGACGTCTGGGCAACCGCGCAGCTCAACGCCATGACTCGCGTATTGTGCCGCCAGCACCGGCAGCAACTCAGCCGCGCGGCTGCGCGCGACCAACAGGGTTTCCATCGTGTTACAGGTGCCGTAACGCTGGGTTTTAGCGTTGACAGCTATAGCTTCGGCCTTCTGTGCATCCGCATCCGCATCGATATACACGTGGCAAACTCCATCCAGATGCTTGATCACTGGCACCTTCGCGTCCGCGCTGATGCGCTCGATAAGGCCCTTGCCCCCACGAGGCACGATCACATCCACATACTCGGGCATTGTAATCAGCTCACCCACGACTGCGCGATCAGTGGTTTCCACTACCTGAATGGCGGTCTCGGGCAGGCCTGCTTCGCGCAATCCCTCCGTCAGACAGCGGGCAATAGCCCGATTGGAATCGATAGCCTCCGAGCCGCCGCGCTGTATCGTGGCATTACCGGACTTTAGACACAGGCTGGCCGCCTCTACCGTAACGTTGGGCCTGCTCTCATAAATGATGCCAATCACACCCAGCGGTACCTGCATTTGTCCAACCTGTATACCACTAGGCAGGTAACGCATGTTGCTAATGCTCCCGACTGGATCGGCTAGCGCAGCGACTTGCTCCAGGCCATCCAGCATGGTGTCGATACGTGCGGGTGTCAGCTCGAGCCGATCCAGCAAGGGTGCGGCCAGGCCATTGGCGCGGCCCCGCTCCAGATCACCGGCGTTAGCCTCGGTGAGTTCCGCACGGGCGCCATCGAGCACATCGCGAGCGATAAGCAGAGCGCGATTTTTGCTCGCCGTATCGGCAGCTGCAAGTTGCGCGGAGGCATCCCTCGCCAGGGTGCCCAATCGCTGCATATAGGCTTTTACATCCACGTCCATTGTTGTCGGTCAGCGTAGTCTCACGAAACAGCGATTATACCCGAAGGCCACGAATGGTGGGTGATCTGGCGCTTAGGATTTGCGGAAATAGTGCGCAGGCATGAATTTTCAGTAATCTTATTGACAATCATTCTCATTAGCATTAACTTATCCACTCCTCTGACAGCAACAATAAGTATCGACTGCATGTACGTCTGCCTCTGCAAAGGAATTACCGACACTCAGATTCGCGCCGCCGTAGAAGATGGCGCCAGTTCGCTGCGCGAAGTGCGCAACACACTGGGCGTGGCTAGCCAGTGCGGCAAATGCGGCATTCTTACCCGAGATATCGTGCGCGAGACGCTGATGGACAGCAACGAAGAGCAACAGCTGTTCTACGCGGTGAGCTAGCAACTGCGAGTGCGAATCGCTCGTATTATCATTCCAATTTATCCTTATAAATCAATCACTTAGCTATTGACCCGGGCCTCGACTGGGACAATAATGGTGCCTCCATAGAACAGGAGTAGCACTATGAAAGGTGATCCCAAAGTCATCGAACACCTGAACAAGGTGCTGGGCAACGAGCTCATCGCCATTAACCAGTATTTCCTGCATTCGCGCATGTACAAAGACTGGGGCCTGAAGGAACTGGCCGAGCACGAGTACGAAGAATCCATCGACGAGATGAAGCATGCCGACAAGCTCACGGAGCGGATCCTGTTTCTGGAGGGCCTTCCCAACCTGCAGGACCTCGGCAAGCTGCTGATCGGCGAAAATACCGAGGAAATGCTCAAGTGTGACCTGAAGCTTGAGATGATGGCGATCCCCGATCTGCGTGATGCGATCGAGTATTGCGAAAGCGTTCGCGACTACATTTCTCGGGAGCTGTTTGAGGAGATTCTCGAGTCAGAGGAAGAACACGTAGACTGGTTAGAGACGCAGCTCAGCCTCATCGATAAAGTCGGTATTCAAAACTACCTGCAGAGTGCTATGGAGAACGCCGACTAATCAGTCGGCAGGTTTTACTTTTAAGGCAGAGAATCCCATGGCATCCGGTTCCCGACCCGTCACTAACAGGCGGGTCTGGGTCCACCCCATAGTTTCAAGTTCCTGCACCCGATCGATACCCGCATGCGCAATCCAGGCGCGATCACCACTGGGGGACAGTTCGACACCGATCGGTATGGAACTGCGACTGAACTGATCGGCCAATAAGGTACCCGGCTGCGCTTTCGCCATTAATCCCAAGTCGACCGTTTTCATCACTTCTGCGGAACGCTGATCGATAATGGTCAACGTGCCACTGCGGGCACTAGTGGCCAGCACCGATTGGTCATCCGGAGTAATCTCCGCGCGAATCGGAAAACCACCGACTTCTACCTTCTGTAACAGCTTCAGGAAACGAGCGTCGAATAGCGACACAGTATCTTCGTCCCGGTTGGTGACCCAGAGCCGCGACCCGTCATGTGAGAGTGCAATGCCCTCCGCACCCCTACCCGAGGATTTAAATGCCAGTAGCTCGCCGTGGTTCACATTGAGCAGACTCACCGAACCCGATCCCATGTTGCTGACATAGGCGCGTCTGCCACTGCGATCGTAGGCCAACATGTGCGAGGTGATTTGTCCGGTAGGAATCGCCTTTTCGATAGTGCCCGCATAAACGTTTACCAGCAGCAGTTTTTTGCTGCCCTCGGTCGTCACGAGAGCCTTGCGGTTGTCTGGCAACCAGACAATGCCATGGGGCCGGGTGTGCTTGCCCAAGTCTATGGTACCCACAGCCTTGCCAGCCTCTACCTCAATGACGGTCAGCGTATTACCGGGCTCTTCACGGGTACCATAGTTGGTCACCACAGCAATCTGCCCATCGTCGGATACAGCCACCTCGTGTGGCCCCCTACCGGTTGCCGCCACGGCAACCGTCTCTCCACTGGCAAGATCAATCAGTGATACGGTGTCGGCAGATTTATTGCCGACGAGCAAGGTTTCGGCCACCACCAGCGGGGACAACAATGCAATAAGCAGAACGAACAACGCTCGATGTCTATTCACAGCCAGTTCTCCCGACACAGCTCAATAAACTTTCTGGCGCCTGCCGAAGGCGTCGCATCCTTCCTGTGAAACAGGCCCACACTGCGGCGAATCCTGCTGAAGGGCATGGATGCTATCTCCAACAAGCCATCGCACAGGGGCTCCTGCGCAAGCACCAGGTCACTAACATAGCCCACTGCATGGCCGCGGGCCAGTAACTCAAGGCGCAGGTTGATCGGGCGCACCTGCCAGACGCGGCTGAAGTAGTCTCGAATTCGTTCGCCACCAGGCCGCTCTGCAGGATCATCCAGCCAGGAGGCCAGCAGCGGGACTTTTGCCAGGTGCGCTGCAGGATCATTCATCAGAGCGTCGACCAGCGGGTGCTCGGGTGAGACCACCAATGTGCGAATCTCGTCAAACAGCGCAATGCACTCCACCGCTGGCATATGGGTTTGGAAAGGGCCCATACCCAACTCAGCAGACCCTGCGATAACGGATTGGATAACCTGTCGAGAGGGTAGCTCATCGACGTGGAGTCTAGCGTAGGGATGTTCACTGCAAAACCGAGCCAGTAATTCGCCGGCGTGATACCGGTTGATCGCACTATTAATCGCCAGGGACAGACGTTCAGATTGCCCCAGGCGAATGTCCTGCAACTCGCCGAGCACCTCTGCTTCTTCGCGAGCCTGTTGCTGAGCATAGGTAAGTATCCGCGTGCCGGCCTCGGTCAGCGATAAGGGCGAGCGCTCCAGCAGACGCTGCTCCAGCTTGTGCTCCAGCCCGGCCACCGCCTGCGAGACTGCCGACTGGCTCACGGCCAGTTGCTCGGCAGCACGCTTGAAACCGTTATTCTCGACAACCGCCGCAAAGATGCGCAGTTCCTGGGTTTCGAGCCTCATCCGCCGCCTCTCTCTTGTATTAGTCTGGCTTATATATCTATAAGTATATTCAGATTAACTGAAATGGGAACCATCGCTATAGTGCTCCCCGATTTCACCGTTTATCAATACGCCACTATAAGAGGAGCAGACACTATGGGAGACATCAATCTGGGATTGGAAGGTGTGGTCGTAGGGGCCACCGCCATATCCGATGTCGATGGAGAACAGGGCAAGCTGAGCTATCGTGATCATGATATTGCCGAGCTCGTGGACAAGCCCTTTCTGCAGGTCGCCTGGATGTTGTTATTTGGAGACTATCCTTCTGTGCGCGAGGAGCAGCAACTAGCGCATTTTTTACTCGCGCACCGAGACCTGGCCCCCTGGGAGCTGGCCGCACTAGACCAGTTCCCCAAGACGATCCACCCGATGCGAATGCTGCAAGCCATGGTGCCGGTACTGGATCTGGAACCGCGTGCGGATATTGAATTGCCGATAGACGGAAAGGATGCCCTCGAGGGATTGATCATTGCGGCCCGCATTCCTACCCTGGTCGCTGCCTGGTTTAACCGGCAGGCGGATCGCGCCGCCTATCCGCGATGCAGCAGCATCGAAATACACCGCGCTTTTTTAAAATCTGTGCACGGACGTGAACCCACGTCTGTCGAGGTATCGGCATTAGACCGCGCGCAAATCCTGCAAATGGAGCATAGCTACAACGCGGGCACCTTCGCCGGCAGAGTCTGCCTCAGCACCCGCGCGCCGATAGCATCCGCCATCGCCGCATCCATCGGCACGCTCTATGGCGAGCTACACGGCGGCGCCGACCAGGCGGCACTGGAGTTTGCACAAAAAGTGGGCAAACCCGACAACGCCAGCGCAGCGGTGGCAGAGCTACTGGCAAGCGGTGGGCGCGTCATGGGCATGGGGCACCGGGAATACCATACCGTCGACCCGAGAGCGACGCTGTTAAAACCCCTGGCGCGCGAACTCTGCGACGAGAAGCCGGATAGTGCGCGCTTGTTGGCAACCCTTGAGGCTATCGAGCAAGCCAGTATCGAGCAGCTACAAAAGCCCGGCAAAACCCTGCGGGCTAACGTGGAATTTTATAAAGGAGCCGTGTTTCACGCGCTAGGCCTGCCCAGCCATTACTTTACCGCCGTGTTCGCAATGGCGCGGGTGTGGGGCTACATTGCTCACACGCTGGAATACAGGCCCCAGAGTCGCCTTATCCGGCCGCGGGCGCTGTACCTTGAATAGTGGGCGCAGTAGTGGGTGTCGTCGGTTGATAAGCCGGGACAGTTAATCCGAATGTCAGCTTTCTAGCCGGACCTGCGGCCAGCCAGGTATTCATCGAGCGATCCCAAAGCGCCAGGCAAGTACCGAGGTTACGGTCTCGATGCTCCGGCGCTGAGCTGTGATGCAGCTGATGCTGGGCGGGGCTGATAAAGAAACGCTCTAGCCAGCCGAAGCTGAGCCAGATATGAGAGTGCCTGAGATTCGCGCCAATCAGATTGAATATGAAGCCGAGCGCATCAACACCGAGAATATCTATACCACTGAGACGAGCGCCGAACAGGTAAACAAAACTGCCGCTGACCAGGCCAAACACCGCCATCCCACGCAGGTAGTACAGCATCATCTCGATGGGATGGACGCGAAACAGCGTTAACGGGCTCAGACGATTGGCGCTGTGGTGCAGAGAATGCAGACGCCACAACCAAGGTATTCGATGCATGCAGAAGTGCAAGGCGAATCGACTAAAGTCCTCTAATAAGAAGAACACCAGGGTATAACTCAGCGCAATAATCAACCACGGTAGCTCCAGCGCTGGGGCATCGCCCAACCAACTCTGCAGGCACCTGGCCACCCAGACCGTCGCCAGGACATGTGAACCGAACAAGGGCACCAGAATCGCCACTTTCAGCGCACCGTTGCCAAACATCAGACCAATATCGACAAGGTGGGTACGCTGTCGCCAGTAGTCGGGACTCAATCCGGCGCGCAGTGCCCGCAGGGGATGTACTCGCTGCCAGCATAAGACCAGCAGCGCCAAAACAGCACTGGAAAACAGAAAGCCCCAGTAGATGCGGCTGGCCGGATCCATGGGGTAGGTTAAAACAGCAAGCGCCCCATCGAGCAAATTGCCAGATGAATGCAGCAGCGCCTCAGACATCAGAAGCGGTAGCTGACGCCCACCCGATAGCTACGCGGCATATTGGGGCGCGCGCCAAAGGGGCGTCGGGAGACAATCTCCCGTTCATCGGTGAGGTTTTGAGCAATGAATCGCAGCGTCAGCTCCGGCACGAGCTCATAGCTGGCAGAAAAATCCCATGTGGTCAGGGCCCGGGTGTAAGCCCCATCCTCATAGCCCCCCTGGCCGGGCCGCTCGCGCATCTTACCGATGTACTGTAGCGCCAGATTCACGTCCCAGAGGTTGCGCTGAAGGCCTACCTGCAATCGTCCCTGGTGTTCCGGTGTGTAGGGCAATTCATCGCCCTTTTCCACCAGACCCCACTGGGAGAAGCCGGACTGGAAGGTCTCCTGGAAGGACGACTCCGTGTAGGTGTAGGTGAGCTGTACAGGCAGCAACCAGCCGCGACCAAACTGCCCTACCCAATTACCTGTCAATTCGGCGCCTGAAATCTCAACCTTGCCGCCATTGAATTCGTCGCCCACCTCACAACCACTGTCCGAAGCCCGGCAGCGCCCTAATAAATTGGAGTAATCGCTGAAGAATCCAATGAGATCGGCATTCAGATCGCCCTTGCTGTAGCGAACGCCGTACTCGTAATTGATGCTCTCTTCGGGATCGACGCCATCAGCCGCCGAGGGCCCGGCAGGTGAGAAGCCCTTATTGATTCCCGCCAGAAATCCGACAGTCTCGCTCCACTGGTAGAACACACCTCCGCCGGGCATCACAATCGATTCAAAATTCTTCGAGTCTCGACCATTGAGCCGATCATCAAATTCACCGTCCATGGACTCATAGCGCAGGCCCAGGTTGAACTTGAAGGCGTCTATCTCAAATTCATTGCTGGCAAACACAGACCAGGCGTCAGTTTCTGCCTTATTGAGGGCCTTCTTACCTCGACGCCCCTCACCATCGGCCACCAATCCGACGGACTCCACCAGGTAACCCCTGATTTTGTGATCACGCTCAACGTAATCATGATGGAAGCGCGCACCAATGCGCAGTTCGTGATCAAGCCCAGCGAACGGCACGGAGAAATTGAGGCGGCTCTCTATACCGTGAGAGCCGTATTCGCGGTCGTTATTGGTCAAATCCAGTATGGTCGAGTCATCGCCCGGCGTGGAATCGATCTCGCCACGAAGCAGCGCCATCTCTTCTATAAAAATGTCGGGATAGGCCAACACCAGATTGGGTGGGGGACCATCGATGAAGCCGTCAAATTTATCCCAGCTTCGATCGAAGCGATTAACGTAAGCCGTGGTGAACAGACTCGTGCCATTGTCTAGCGCGAGGTTGTGCAGCAGATGTGCCTGATAGTGTTCTGATTCAAAGCGATCGCGCTCACTGCCAATATACCTGCGATCTTCATCCTGCCCAAAATCGGCATCGGTAAGGCCCAGATAGGTCTCGTCGGAGTCTTCATCCGCGTATCCCAGCTTCAGCTCAACGCGTTGAGAGAGCGCGGCGTCTGTCGGGGAGGACCAGCCCAGGCGCAGATTAAGATCATTACGCTCGAAGCCAGTGTCGCCGCCGCTGTCCAGCGACTTGAAGCCATCTGCGCCGTAATGCAGGCCGTCGATAGACCAGGCGAATTGCCCGCTGGTAGCACCATAAACAACGCGTACCTTCTCAAACTCATCACTGCCCACGGATACATCTAATTCACCACCCGCTTCCTGCGGCAGGGCCGGTGTCACCAAGTTGACCGCACCGCCGACGGTGTGGGGGCCGTAGGCGATCGCCGCAGGGCCTTTGAACACCTCAACGGCAGTCATGCGATTAACATTGGGTATATAGTACGCAGCTGGCGCCGAGTAGGGAGCAGGCGCTATCAACATGCCGTCTTCCATGAGAGTAATCTTTTGACTGCGCTCGGTGGTAGCACCACGAATACCGATGTTGGGTCGCAAGCCATAGCCGTCTTCGAAACGGATGTAGACGCCGGGCACCTGTCCGAGCAACGCATTCAGATCCGTCGCATCAAAGCTTCGAATACTCTCTTCGTCGATGAATGATGCCGAGCCTGAAAGCGTACGAATAGCATCGGCGCCGCCAGTAACCAGCACTTCCTCATACAGGGTCGGCGTCTCCAGCTGCAGTGGATCTGCTTCCTGGCTTGACGCTTGGAATGCCAACGCCAGCCCCATCAGCACAAGGCAACAACGATAGGCGGCCCTAGTCATTGTCTGACTGCGCCCGATCGGGTAGGTCGAGATTGACGATCGTGATGAAGTCCGTGCGCAAACTATCAGTCAGCCGTTTAACCAACCCATACAAGCTACAGGATTCTACAGATTGAATGCCATCGGGGTTCGCCGCGCTATTCACACAAGCCTCGTCAGAACCGGAAGCCAGAATAGCGTTGGCCTCCGACAGCAGCGAGCCGCCCATGCTGTCGATCTGAACGACAGCGGCTTCCGCTTCCAAAAGAATCTCTTCGGCAATCTCCGGTAGCCCCTCACTGGCGATAATATCGTCAAAAGACAGCCCGCCGTTGCCCCCGAAAATCGCGATAAAGCCGAGCAGGTTGGCGCGGACACTTTCGAGAGAAGTTTCGCTCCAGGGAAACTCTACAGTATCGGGGCAAGCCACTTGACTGCAACTGACGTTGAGTCCGAGAGGTCGTCCCAACTTTCGATCTTTGCTGTCCTTCTCAACGTAAAAAAGAGCATCCGACAGCTCCTCAAGGAACCGTTCATGATTGTCAGGGTGCGCGAACTCCGCGCGAAAATTGCTGCCTCCCACCTGCCACGCGTTTACCAGCTCATCCGCCGCAGACGCCACGTCAGCAGCCAACACCAGTGCATGTTCGCAGCGCATGCGCTTGCGCTCCTCTTCCGGGCGCTGATTCCAGTCGCGCGTTTCTGGAATCTGCACAGGACAGGTGTGCTCAAGATCAGAATTGAATAGCAGATACTCCAGCGCTCCCAAGCCCTTCTGATTAGGGAGACGTGAATCCAGGTCAAAGCCCGCCTCTCGCGATAGTAGTACGGACTGATCAACGCCGCAGGTACTGAAAGTCGTATCCGCTGGCGTCAGCAGACGGTTATGCAGCGCATTCTCGTCAGCCACCACGGGTCCCAGCAAATGCACCTCGGTACGCTGCAGAGCCGTCATCAGGTTCTGCCAATCGCTCTGAGCCTCTACCCGCGCAGCGCTCTCCTCTGAGCTGCCGATCGTGGAACACCAGTTATTCAAGGATCCATCCTCTGCTGCCACTCGGCCCGCCTGAGTAGACAGATCTACATAGCCTGGGATGATCACTTCATCGGACAAGTTCACAAACATATCGAAATAATCGAACTGCTCGGGGCTCGCAGCGGTCGCAGCCAATGTGTTGCCGCCTCCGCCGCCTCCGCCACCACCGGCACAAGAACAAAGAACCCCGGCTACCAGGGCCGGGGCTATAACGCGTATTACCAAATTCACGACATTACCAATTGATCACATTTTCCTCGTCGAAGGCGTAGGCCTGCTGCAGGATATCGCGCGCACTCAGCAGATCGCTCACATACTGCTCGGTGCCACCGGGGAAGCTCGCACCCGCCTGCGTGCCATCAGCCAGTACCGGCGCGTCACCCATCAAGGCGAGCACAGTCTTCAAGCTATTCACATCGATACCGTCGACATCACCGCTGCGAAATGGTGAATAGGGATTGAACTGAAGTCCCAGCGCAAAGCCCTTCATTTCGCCCCAGTGTTTCGCCAGGTCCACGAAATTGCTGTCGTCGGCAAACTGACCGCCTGTGAAGGAGGACATATCACCAATGACATCATTGATATAATGCACCACCGTTGCGGCAATACATTTTTCCCAGGTGACCGAAGCTTGTTCGGCCATGGCCTCTACGAGCACATCCTCGGTATTGCCAACATCACCCGTAATAGCACCAATATTCAACATCAGACGACCGTAATAGAAGGCATTGAAAGCCTCCGTCGTAAAATCGGTCGGGTTGCTGTTGTTTACCGTACCGCGATCACGCTTCGCGCAGTTGGTAGAGTTAGCGAAGTTGTATTCGGTGTAGATATCGATCAGGCCGTCGCCATTGCTATCGTGATAGCCGCCGGCATAGTCGCTGCGACCACTCGCCGCGGCGATCTCATCATCGCTGTAGGTTGTGTAGTCGCGCGCAGCACCAAAATAGCCAAACGCTTCATCCCAATTGTGTTCACCTTCGCTGTAGGGCTCGCCTTCTTCCTGCACATTGGCGGCCTGAAAGTCGGTTTGCAGATAGTCGCCGGTGCCTTGAGAGAAATTGACCGCGCCCAACAAGAATTTTTGGATGAGTTGCCGGTAGTCAAGGCCCGATGCACTCAGATAAGGCGTGGTCAGGGTGGCCGGGCCCCCGGCCGTCACCAGTTGGATCGGATCAGACTTAGCTTCGGCATCAACCTGGGCAAAGAAGTAGTCGACCAGTTCTTCCGGCGTGGGATCTGCATCCATTCCCGCTTCCCAACCGAAGAACTCGCCGTCGATCAGGGCTGGGTCGTTGCCCGCAATCTTACCGACCAGGTCTTTTCCGGAAGCCACATCACCGTAGGTATCGCCCTGCAGGAGGGACTCACCACTGACGGTAAACAAATACGGCAGGCTATCAGATGTGCCACCGTCGTAATCAAAGTAGAAGTTCAGCTGACCAACAATGTCTGTGCTATCGGCTACGGGCCGCGCAGGAATGGCCAGCACCTCATCCACCAGGTCTTCTATCAGCACCTGGCGCTTGGTCTGGCCCGTGTAAGACACGGAACTGGTGCCGACTTCATAGGCGCTGTTAAATTCGTATTTACAACCTGCAACTGCTGCGGCCGCCAATGGCAACAGCACCATCTTGCTGAACGTCTTAGACATTGATATCCCCCTAAACATCGTTATCACATCGGGCAAGCCCGTTATGGCGGCACACATTAACGCAAATGATAACGATTCTCAATAATATTATTGATTATATTTGGAACTCGGCCACGACGCATCCGGCCGTCTGCGTTGTTTAGGGTTTGAACGGAATTAATTACCGCCAGCTGAGTCGCTGGCGGAGAATGAGATCAGCAGGGCTTACTCAGTGGCGGGCGAGTCGACTGCCGCACCCTCTACAGCTTCTTTTACCAGCGGCTGCAGCTCTCCGCCCTCATACATCTCAACGACGATATCGCAGCCGCCGATGAGCTCGCCATTCACCCACAGCTGGGGGAAGGTCGGCCAGTTGGCGTAGGTGGGCAGATTCGCGCGGATTTCGGGGTTGCTCAGCACATCGACATAAGCAAAACGCTCACCGCAGGCCATCAGCGCCTGGGATGTTCGGGCAGAAAAACCACACTGTGGCTGGTTGGGAGACCCCTTCATATAAAGAATGATCGGGTTGTTCTCAATCTGCTCTTTGATGCTGTCGATGATGTCCATTACTGCTGTGTGCCGCGTTAGTGAAAAGGACAGCTATTGTACTCGTTCCGCGTCAATTGCCATAGATCATTCTTGTCTATATTATGCCCAATTCGAAGGGCAGCGGGCGCTGCCTTTTTGCGTTTTTAAGGGAAGCAGAAAATGTCATCCGCACTGATGGATACCTATGCCCGGCTCGACGTGAGCTTCACTCACGGCGAGGGCTGTCATCTGTTCGACGCCAACGGCACGGCCTACTTTGATGCCATCGCCGGCATCGGCGTGAATGCGCTGGGTCACGCCCATCCGGCAGTGACAGCGGCCATTGCAGAGCAAGCCGGTAAACTCATCCACACCTCGAATCTCTACCAGGTAGGACTGCAGTCGAAACTTGCCGAGCGCCTGGCTGACATCGCGGGGATCGAACGCTGCTTCTTCGGAAATTCCGGTGCAGAGGCCAATGAAGCGGCCATCAAGTTGGCGCGACTGCGCGCGCACCAGAAGGGCATCAGCAACCCAGCCATTGTTGTGATGGAGCACTCCTTTCATGGTCGCACCATGGCCACACTCACGGCGACGGGCAACCGCAAAATACAGGCGGGCTTTGAACCCCTGGTCAGCGGTTTTGTGCGGGCACCCTTTAATGATGTGGAAGCGATACGCAAGATTGCGGAAAACAATGCTGAAGTCGTGGCCATACTGGTCGAACCCGTGCAGGGAGAAGGCGGCATTAATGTGCCCACAGATGACTACCTCACTTCGCTGCGCCAGATCTGTGACGAGCAGGACTGGCTGCTGATGCTGGACGAGGTGCAGTCGGGTAATTGTCGTAGCGGCAGCTGGTATGCCTGCCAGGGATACGGCGTGACACCAGACGTTATCACCACTGCCAAGGCACTGGCCAACGGTGTACCCATCGGAGTATGCATGGCGCGCGGCGAAGCGGCCCAGGTGCTGGGGCGCGGCAACCACGGCTCTACTTACGGCGGCAACCCGCTAGCCTGTGCGGCGGCGCTGACCGTACTGGAGACAATGGAGAAAGAGCAACTAGCTGCGCGGGCCGCTGAATTAGGGGCGCATATAGTGGCAGGCTTCCAGGCTCAAATCGGCGATCTCGGCTGTGTACGCGATATACGCGGCCGCGGGTTAATGCTCGGGATCGAACTAGATACCGATTGCGGTGAACTGGTGGCCGACGCGCTGGCCGACAAGCTGCTGATCAACGTTACTGCCGGCAATACCATACGCCTGTTGCCGCCCTTAATAATGAGTGATGCCCAAGCGGGAGAACTCGTCGAACGAGTTAGCACGCTGGTGCGCAACTACGATGCACGACGGCAGCCCGCTGCGGCCAGTGCCTGACGCGAAAGTACAAGACTATGGCGACAAGACACTTCCTGACTTTATTGGATCTCGATCCGGCCGAACTCCAAGCGGTGATTGCGCGGGCCATTGAGCTTAAGCGAATGCTCTACGCCGGTGAGGACTATCGTCCCTATACGGGGAAAGTGCTTGGCATGATTTTCGAAAAATCATCGACCCGTACCCGCGTTTCCTTCGAGGCCGGCATGGCCCAATTTGGCGGACATGCCATGTTCCTCTCGCCCCAGGACACGCAGCTGGGACGAGGAGAACCTGTAGAAGATAGTGCTCGGGTGATCTCATCGATGGTCGACATCGTCATGATTCGCACCTTCGGCCACGACATCGTCGAGCGCTTCGCGGCAAACTCCTCCGTGCCGGTCATCAACGCACTGACCGACAGCTACCACCCCTGCCAGTTGCTGGCGGATATGCAGACCTTTGTCGAGGCGCGCGGGTCTATCAGCGGCAAAATCGTGGCCTGGGTGGGCGACGGCAACAACATGGCACAGTCTTACATCAACGCCGCCCGTCAGTTCGACTTTGAATTGCGCATCGCCTGCCCTACCGGCTACGAGCCCGACGCTGCGCTGGTGGCAGTGAATAGCGACCGGGTGAGTGTTGGCAGCGACCCGAGCGCGGCGGTGGAAGGCGCCTCGCTGGTCGTCACCGATGTGTTCGCCTCTATGGGCCAGGAAGCAGAGCAGGAGCAACGCTTGCAAGAATTTGCCGGCTTCCAGGTCAATGCCGAGCTCATGAGCCGGGCTGCGAGTGATGCTATTTATATGCACTGTCTGCCCGCCCACCGCGGCGAGGAAATTAGCGCCGAATTGATGGACAGCCCCGACACGGTCATCTGGCAGGAAGCCGAGAACCGGTTGCACGCGCAAAAGGCCTTAATGGAGTTTCTGCTGCAGCAGTAAGTGCCACGGCGCGCTGTCGCCGCACTTAATAACCATATCAACTATTAGCTTTAGGCCTTAGAACAAAATATTAGAAAGGCCAAAATACCCCCTGCAAGCCGTTGATTTCTATAGCCTTTGAAAGCACAAGGGCTGGAACAGTAGTGGTTACTGACTGTTCCGTTTACGCACAAGTTATCCACAGAAAAAACCCAGAGTCATTGTGTTGCAATTGGGGATAAAGCGCATTATCTTGTATCAAGACTTCCTACTACCCCCAACATATAGGGGAGCAGCCCCGCCACCGGGCGCTGTCACGCATAATGAGGGACCTGGGAAAGTCAAAAATGCTGGAACACCGGATTGCTACCGTTGCTGGCCCAGGATCAGCGCTGATTTCTTCAGACTGCCGGGCTCATGGCTGCTTTAGTCGCCGACTCCAGCTGATGTAAATCGAGGTACCGGCGCGCCATAGATGGCCGCTTTTGACCAAAAAAAGAACAAGGCTTACTGCCAAACGTCCGGAGTAGACATGCAGACAGAGATTGAGCAATCGGCAGCCACCGTGGCGCCTTCTACCACTCAAGAATCAACACCTCCTTCAGCGAATATTTCAGCGACTGCCCCCGGACAGGTTCGGGTGATCAAGCGCAACGGCACGGTTGTCCCCTACAACGACAGTAAGATTTCTGTCGCGATCACCAAGGCCTTTCTCGCCGTGGAAGGTGGAACCGCCGCCGCCTCGTCGCGCATTCATGAGACTGTCGCCAAACTGACCGAGCAGGTCAGTGCGACCTTCAAGCGTCGCATGCCCTCCGGCGGCACTATTCATATAGAAGATATTCAGGATCAGGTAGAGCTGTCACTGATGCGCGCTGGCGAACACAAAATCGCGCGCGACTACGTCATCTACCGGGAAGAACACGCTCGCGCCCGTGCCGAAAAGGTAGAGGCGGAGCCCGCGGTCGAGCCTCACATGGGTATTCATGTCACCCAGTCCGACGGCAGCCGCGTACCTCTGGACATTAATCGCATCAACACCATCGTCGCCGAAGCCTGTGCAGATCTGGCCGACGTGAGCGAAGCCGAGATCATCGACGAAGCGCTGAAGAACCTCTACGACGGCGTTTCCCAGGAAGAGCTGAGCACCTCACTGGTGATTACGGCTCGCACCCTGATCGAGAAAGAGCCGAACTACTCCTACGCGGCGGCACGTCTTCTGCTGGACGACCTGCGCGCAGAAGCACTGTCTTTCCTCGGTGTCGCAGACAATGCTACCCAGGCCGACATGGCGACCTACTACGCCCAGGCACTGCCGGTGTATATCCAGCGCGGCATCGAACTGGAACTGCTGGCCCCCAACCTGGCTGAATTTGATCTGGCGGCCATCGCTGGCGCCCTGCAGCCTGAGCGAGACCTGCAGTTTACCTATCTTGGCCTGCAGACACTCTACGACCGCTACTTTATCCACAGCGACGAGACCCGCATTGAATTGCCACAGATCTTCTTCATGCGTGTCGCCATGGGCCTCGCTACCGAGGAAGATAACCCGACCGAGCGCGCCATCGAGTTCTATCGATTGCTGTCCTCCTTCGATTACATGAGTTCCACACCGACTCTGTTCAATGCCGGCACCCTGCGCCCCCAGCTGTCTTCCTGCTACCTGACTACGGTACCGGACGATCTGCATGGCATTTACGGCGCCATTCAGGACAATGCCATGTTGTCGAAGTTTGCTGGCGGCCTGGGCAACGACTGGACCCCAGTGCGCGCACTCGGCGCCTACATCAAGGGCACCAACGGTAAATCACAAGGCGTTGTGCCCTTCCTTAAAGTCGTCAACGACACGGCCGTGGCCGTGAATCAGGGCGGCAAGCGTAAGGGCGCGGTGTGCTCTTACCTTGAAACCTGGCACATGGATATCGAGGAATTTGTCGAGCTGCGCAAGAACACCGGCGATGACCGCCGCCGCACACACGACATGAACACCGCCAACTGGATTCCCGACCTGTTCATGAAGCGGGTATTTGATGGCGGCGACTGGACCCTGTTCTCCCCGAATGACGTGCCCGACCTGCACGACCTATATGGCGAGGCCTTCGAGACGCGCTACAAAGAATACGAGGCGATGGCCGCCAGCGGAGAGTTGAAGCTGTATAAGACGATTCCCGCAGAGAACCTGTGGCGCAAGATGCTGGGCATGCTGTTCGAGACAGGCCACCCCTGGGTGACCTTCAAGGACCCTTGCAACCTGCGTTCGCCCCAGCAGCACGTCGGTGTGGTGCACTCCTCTAACCTGTGCACGGAAATCACCCTCAACACCAGCGCCAACGATGAGATCGCAGTGTGCAACCTGGGCTCGGTTAACCTCGCCCAGCACATTGGAGAGAACGGTCTCGATCTGAGCAAACTGGAGCAGACGGTCACTACTGCGGTGCGCATGCTCGATAATGTGATCGACATCAACTACTACTCAGTAGACACCGCAGAAGCCTCCAACATGCGCCACCGCCCGGTGGGCTTGGGCCTGATGGGCTTCCAGGACGCGTTGTACAAGCAGCATATTGCCTACGGCAGTGATGACGCGGTCGCCTTCGCGGACTCGTCCATGGAGGCCATCAGCTACTACGCTATTCAGGCGTCCAGTGCGCTGGCTGAGGAGCGCGGCGCCTACTCCACGTTCGAAGGCTCACTCTGGAGCCAGGGCATTCTCCCGGTCGACTCCCTCAAAAACATGGTGAAGGTACGCGGCGAAAGCTACATCGAAGTCGACACCAGCGAAACCATGGACTGGGACAACCTGCGCAGCCGGGTGAAGGAAAAAGGCATGCGCAACTCCAATGTGATGGCCATCGCGCCGACCGCAACCATTGCCAACATCACCGGCGTGAGTCAGTCGATCGAGCCGACCTATCAGAACCTGTACGTGAAATCGAACCTGTCCGGCGAGTTCACAGTGGTCAACCCGTACCTGATTCACGATCTGAAAGATCGCGGACTGTGGGACACGGTAATGGTCAACGACCTCAAGTACTACGACGGCAGCGTACAGAGCATTGATCGCGTGCCCGACGACCTGAAGGCAATTTACGCCACGGCCTTCGAGGTGGAGCCACGCTGGATAGTCGATGCGGCCAGCCGCCGCCAGAAATGGATCGACCAGGCCCAGTCGCTAAACCTGTATATCAATAACGCCAGCGGCAAGAAGCTGGATGTGACCTACCGCATGGCCTGGTTCCGCGGATTGAAGACGACCTACTACCTGCGTTCGCTCGCAGCAACGGGCACCGAGAAGTCCACAATCGACACCGGTGCACTCAATGCGGTATCGGCTGGAGAGCCGACGCCAGCACCAGTACCGGCAGCCTGCTCACTGGATGACCCGGATTGCGAGGCTTGCCAGTAACAGCACCATTAGGGGATGAACGCCACGGCCATGAACCGCGGCACTAAAGCGAAACACCAGGGGAAGACGAGATGTTAAGTTGGGACGAATATAACGAAGAGGAAACAGCCGCCGCGGCGGGCACAGCCGCCCCCGCAGCAGCAGCGGTAGCTCCGCAACAGGCAATGGCTGAACCAGTAGCCGAAGCCCAACCCGAGCCGCTGCCAGAACCCATTGTCGAGACGCTGCCCGAAGAGGCCGCCGCAGACGTCATGGCGCCCGTAGCCGCCGATGCTGAAGCCGCGGACGCGCTGGCAGCCGCAGAAAAGGCGGTAGCCAACATGGATATCGCGCCGGGTCTGGAAGATCTGGAGATGGGTGCGGCTCGTGTTTCGGTCGATGAGAAAGCGATGATCAACTGCCGCGCTGACCTAAACCAACTGGTGCCCTTCAAGTACGACTGGGCCTGGCAGAAGTACATCGACGGTTGTGCCAATCACTGGATGCCGCAGGAAGTGAACATGACCGCGGACGTCTCTACCTGGAAGAGTGCCGATGGCCTCACCGAGGACGAGCGACGCATCGTCATGCGCAGCCTGGGCTATTTTTCTACGGCCGATTCTCTGGTGGCCAACAACCTCATTCTGGCAATCTATCGCCACATCACTAACCCCGAGTGCCGCCAGTACCTGCTGCGCCAGGCCTTCGAGGAAGCGATTCACACCCACGCCTACCAGTACTGTATCGAGTCACTGGGCATGGATGAGGGCGAGGTCTTCAACATGTATCGCGAAGTGCCCTCGGTCGCCAAGAAAGCCGCCTGGAGCCTGAGCCACACCCATTCACTGAGTGACCCTAATTTCCATACGGGCACAGTCGAGACAGACCAGGAACTGCTGCGCAACCTGATTGGTTTCTATGCGGTCACTGAGGGCATCTTCTTCTACTGCGGTTTCACCCAGATTCTGTCTATGGGTCGTCGCAACAAGATGACCGGTGTCGCCGAGCAGTTCCAGTACATCCTGCGCGATGAATCTATGCACCTGAACTTCGGCATCGATGTGATCAACCAGATCAAGCTCGAGAACCCACAGCTGTGGACCGAAGAGTTCAAGCAGGAAGTCATCCAGATGATTCTGGAAGGCACCCAGATCGAGATTGAGTACGCCCGCGACACCATGCCACGCGGCGTTCTCGGCATGAATGCGGCCATGATGGAAGAGTACCTGCAGTTCATCTGTAATCGCAGGTTGTCACAGCTGGGGCTGCCCGAGCAGTTCGCAGGCGTGCAGAACCCCTTCCCCTGGATGTCGGAAATCATGGATCTGCGCAAGGAGAAGAACTTCTTCGAAACGCGGGTAATCGAATACCAGACCGGCGGTGCGCTGAGCTGGGATTAAGGCTGTATCGAGTGAGTCACGGCCCTCTACCGAGGGCCTGCACATTCTCAACCACAAGGTGAACGCGATGAGCGAAACAGAGAATAAAAAGCCACAAACCGATACCGAAACCATTTTGATGGCGCTGGACCAGATCAGCCAGACCATTGATGTCATGACCAGTGTGGTTGGTCGCCTGCGCACCTATGTGCAGGAACAGGAAGGCCGCGCGGCCGACGCCAGCAACGCACCCACGAGCCACCTCGAGTCAAACCAGACCGTCCACTAACTCACCGGGCTCCATTTACTGCGCCCGAAACCTCTTTCCCCGCTGGCAGGACGGAAGTCTTGCCATTTATCTACCAACTCCGCCCCCACTACCGGCGCTAGCAGGCCAGCATAGGGAGGCACTCGCGCTGGCCGAAGCCCCGCTACTCGCTATCACGGCCTGAGGCTTGCTCGTGGCTCCCTATGCTGCCCTGTCCCCAGATCGACACTATGATTGCCTAAGATAAAGACCTGCAATGCGCAGCGCGCACTTCCCGAAGAACATTCAGGAGCAGCTTAAGATTCCGGACGATTCCGGGAATACGGCGAGCACTGCTCGAGTCCCGAAAATCGCTTAGCGATTTTGGTCGAGTTGCGCAGCCGCCGGAATCGTGAGGAATCTTGCTCCAGTTCGAGGGAAGCACGCGCTGTGGATTATTCTTCTATTTGTAGATTCGCAAAACCGCGCGAGCAAAGGGCGAGGCTACTCTATCTCCCGCCGAAACGGCGGCAATGCATCCAGCAGGGCGCTGCCATAGCGCCGCGTGACCAAACGCCGATCCGCTATCGTCACCTGACCGGCGTCCTCCTCGGTCCGCAGCAGGCGACCGCAGGCCTGCACCAAGCGCAACGAGGCGTCGGGAACCGATATTTCCATGAACGCATTGCGACCCCGATCTTCAATCCACTCGCCTAGTGCAGACTCGATGGGACTGTCGGGCACCGCAAAGGGAATCTTGGCAATCACCACGTGCTCGCAGTACTTGCCCGGAAGATCCACCCCCTCAGCAAAACTCGCTAAACCAAAAATAACACTGCCCTGACCGGCATCCACTGAGGAGCGATGACGCCGCAAGATTTCGGCCTTGCTGTAGTCACCCTGCAGCAGTACACGGCCCTGCCAGTCCCCGGGGAGACCATCGTAGACATCCATGAGTTGTCGGCGCGAGGAGAACAACACCAGGCTGCCGCCACCGGCATCCAGCCACCTTGGCAAACACTCCACTAGCGCCTCTGTGTGTGCAGGCGGGTCGGAAGGATCGGCATTCATTGCCGGCACCTTCAGCACGGCGCGATCGTAAGCAAAGGGACTCGGCACGACTTTAAAAGCGCTGTCCCGGGGCACCCCGGAATGCAGAATAAAGCGCTCGAAAGAACTGAGGGCTGTCATCGTCGCCGAAGTCGCAACGACCGCGGCGGCGTTGTGCCACAAGTTCTCCTCGAGAATACTGGCAGCCAACACCGGACTGGTTCGCAACTCAAAACCAAGCTGCCCCCCACTGGGAAACATATTCACCCAACGCGCCTGGGGACTGTCTTCTGCAACCAGGGCATCCTCAGCGTCTGCGCCAAGCGCAGGCGCAACGGCGTAGTCCGCCCATAACGCCAGGTTAGACTCTGCCCGCGTCACCATAGCGCCAAAGGCCGCATACCAACTTTCTGCTTCCGCGCTGTCGATGCCAGGGACATCCCCGTCGAGAGCATCCTCCATGCGCGTCTCTAGCCGCTGTAGCTGGGAATGCAGGCGATCGAAGTGCTGTGCCAAACCTATCGCCTGCGCCTGCAGTTCCTCCGCAATCATTCCATGGGCAAACCGATAGTGGCCTCGCTCTCCCTGGTCGGGCAGCTCTGCCGGGTCGATCAGTCCCGGCATCATGTCTTCAACAGCAGTCATGCCGGTATGAATCTCATCAAGCTGCGGCCCAATCTTAGCGATCAGCTCTGCGACGTCGGGGGCAGCTGCCAACTGTCCCGCCGCCTGGGAAAGCTGCGCGCGGCAATCATCCACCCACTGCACGGTGGACCCAAGCCGGCAAAAACCGGAGAAGTGATTGAGCGCCTTGTCCGGCAGATGATGGCCCTCATCAAAGATATAAATGGTGTCTTGGGGTGCTGGCAGTATTGCTCCACCACCGAGCGCAAGATCTGACAGAACCAAATCGTGATTGGTCACTATGACATCGGCATTTTGCAACGCGTCGCGCGCCTGGAAGAAGCTGCATTGGCTAACATTCGGACAGCGCCTGCCGGTGCATTGGCTGTGATCAGTGGTCACACCGAACCAGACATCCTCGGCAATCTCCTGATCCCAGTTATCCCGATCACCGTCCCATTCACCGCGGCCCAGCGCGTCCAACATGCTGTTGTATACCGGCAAGGCGTCAGCAGCCAGAGGCATTCCCATCTCATCAGGATACAGCGGCATGACCCCGCTCTCTTGACCGCCCACCGCCAGCACATGATCGAGCTTTGAAAGGCAGACATAGCGTCGTCGTCCCTTGGCCAACACGAACTCAAAATCCAGGCCGCTGTGATGGCGAATATCCGGTAGGTCTTTGAGAACCAACTGCTCCTGCAGGGCGATGGTGGCTGTCGAAATCACCAGGGATTTCTCCAGCGCCTGCGCCACCGGTATGGCAGCGACGGTGTAGGCAATCGTCTTACCCGTACCCGTGCCCGCTTCGATCACACAGTGGGGAGCTTGCTCCGCGGCAGGCTCTCCAATACGCGCCAGGGTATTGGCAATCTCCGCTACCATTTGGCGTTGACCCCAGCGGGGGCTCAGAGATTTTTCTTCTACCAGCCGAAAATACGCGTCTCGAATGTGCTGTTTGGTGACTTCAGTCAGCAATGGGGCTACCGACCTCCCCGTTCTGCAACTGCAGCTTGCTGACAATGGCATTGGCATAGATACCCAACGCATAGTCTCGCTGGGCGGTCGGTATCGATTGCATACGCCGCCCAAACTCAGCGTCACTGCACTCACCCTCTGTGACAGCAAGGTTCTCGGGCAGGGGCGCGGTGTCGCCGTGCAGCATCCGATAAGCGCACAGGTTGGTACCGTGTATGGCAAAGTTCTCTATGACCTGGCGGTCGAGCGCCGCGGCGACCGCCTCCGGTGAATCCAGGTCGGCCCCCAGGGGTTCACCAAAGGCTACGTGTACGTGTCCCTTAGAGCCTGAAATACCTGCCGCAATGCTCGCCACGTCTTCATGTTCGGCTTTTTCATAGCTGCCCGTCTCGGCGAGTGCCGCCAATTCTGCAGCCTTTAGTGCATCGCAGGGATCCAGTTCATAAGATATCGACACTGGCACAATACGCAGCGACTCAACGAACTCACCGAAACTCTCCTGCTGCTTTTCCTGGCTCATTGCCAGCATCTTAATGATGGCGGGCTCGGTGCGATCAAAACCATCCTTGGCGCGGCCCTCGCGCTGCGCGATCCATATCGGTGCCAGTTCGGTGCAAATCGAATGGCGAATATAAGAAGACAGCTCTCTGTAGGCCTTCAGTACCTGCCGCGGCCCTTTGGCAGATCGCTTCACGATGAAGCTCTTGTTCAGTCGCATCAGGTCTGACACGTAGGGTTTGGTGAGCAGGTTGTCGCCGATCGCAATCCGCACCGTGTTGTGCCCATTGTGGTACAGCGCGTAGTTGGTAAAGGCGGGATCGAGCGTAATATCCCGGTGGTTACTCATGAACAAGTAGGGCTTGCCCGGTTCCAGGCGGTCGAGCCCAGACACACTAAAGCCCGCTGTCGTGCCCTCGATCATCGACGACATATAACCTTCGACCACGTTCTGAAAGCCCGCCACATCGGAAACACCAACCAGTTGACGACGCAACACCCTGCCGACGATGAACCGCAGCGGCCAACGCAACAATGAGGCGAGTTTACCGAATTTCAGGCTCGCGATAGCGTCGACGAATTCGGGGTCAGCCAACAGTCGCTCCAGCACCGGAGCCACTTCAGAGTCATTGTAAGGACGTATATCGGCGAATTGATCCATGTTGTTTTTATCGTTCCTGAAAGGCGCACACCTTACACTAATCGTGGTATCCTTGCCGCCGCTTTACACTGCCAGATTATACGGAGAAACCATGGAAGCCACGTCAGCACTGATGATGACACTCGGTGCCGCCGCCCTGCTGGGCAGCTGGATCCTGTTATTGATTGAATCCTCGCGGGAAGACTTCGCCTGGGGCCTGTGTTCCCTGTTGCTACCCCCACTCTCCTACGCCTACGGATTGTTCCGTCTCGATCGTGCTGGCGAATCGCTGGCGCTGGCGGCAGTAGGCTGGGTACTCATATTCTTCGCACTATAGTGTCAATCAGGGGGAATATTAACAATGTTTAATAATCCCCAATATCGCGCAACACTCTAAGATTATTCTTTAAATTCAATGACTTAAACTCGCACCAGCGATGTGCGAGGCGCACCCTGCGCGGGCTTAAAAAAAATGTGATCTCTGTCACTGGATTCGTCGTAACAAAGCCGTACAATTCGACGCGGTTCCATAGTTAGACCATTACTTGAGGTATTTTTAAGATGAAAACTGTCATCAAAACTGTTGTTGCCGGCAGCCTGCTGGCTCTTTCTGCAAGCGCTCTGGCTGCCAAGCCCACGAGCATCGTTTTTGACTCTAACGGCCAGACTTCTGATGGTACGCCTTACGGCAGCTATCAGGTCAAGTGTTCCAACGGCAAGAAGCAGCCGCTGACTGCATGGGACAACCGTAAGAAGTGGTGTGTTGGTGATGCCGCTTCTGAAGAGTGCACCAAGAAGCAAATCAAGGCTGCTAAGAAAGCCTGTAAAGCCGCTTAATAGCGCACTTTACCCAGAGCTCTTTATGCACCGCCCCGGCTCGTCCGGCGCGGTGCTTTGCTATGGGCGCTAATCGCCCAGCGCGAGATGCGCGAGCTTTAAAATCAGTTCCAACTGCTTCTGCAGCGCATCTGGACTGAAAGGGTCTTCTCCCAACAAGTCCCGATACATGGGCGCCATCGTCACGTAGGACATCACCATATTATTGAGCGCCATCACCGCCCAGGGCTGAAGCTCGGGCCCAACCTTCCAGTGCTCCACATCAGCACCGGGTGGCGTCTCCTGATTAAACATGGGGCTGAACAGGCGATCGATCAGCGCACTGGTCTGCGGTCCCCCGGATAGCGCGGCGTGCTGCAGCAGGCGCGCCAGGTTTGGGCGCTCGTGATGCATGCGCACAATCGTTTCCAGCCACTGAAAAATCTGCTCTTTGGTAATCTCAGACTGATTGAGTTCAGCCAGTGGCGCCGTGAACGCATCGAGCAAGCGCTCCAGCACGGCGCTGTATAGCGCTTCCTTGTTACGGAAGTGGTTGTAGAGACTGGGAGAGCGGATACCTACGCGATCGGCGACATCACCGAGGGACGTAGCGCTATAACCCTTCTCCGCGAACAAATCTTCCGCAGCATCGAGAATCCGCTCAGCGGTCGGCTTGGATTCGGTCTGTGTCACAGTGGCCATGGCCGAGATATTAACTAATAGCCATTAGTATTACCAATCAAGTAAGCTCCGGTGCGGCCTAACGAGGGATACGACATGATGTCCAAGCCCGACGCCTCCGGCGTTCGGAAGTTGATCAACTCCACTATTTATTCCTGGCGTGGTCTGAAAGCAGCCTGGCAGCAGGAGGAGGCTTTTCGGCTAGAGCTATGCCTGGCGCTGGTGTTTCTGCCACTGGCGTTCTACGTTGGCGACGGTCTGGTACATCAGTTACTGCTGGCCCTGATGTGTGGTCTTGTGGTGCTGGCGGAACTGATCAATACCGCCATAGAATCGGTCGTCGATCGCATAGGCTCCGAGCCTCACCCACTGTCGGGACAGGCCAAAGATCTGGGTTCAGCGCTGGTGCTGGTCACCCTGGGATTATTCTGGGTCATATGGGCCCCAAGCCTTTGGTATTTCTACCTTTCCTGACAGGCACTTAACGCGGAATCGGCGTTGACATCGCGAAGCGAAATGTGAATAATCGCGCCTCCCAAATAAAGTGGCATAGATAGAGGTAATACAGTTGGCAAATTCACCACAAGCCCGCAAACGCGCCCGCCAGGGTGAGAAGCGTCGCAAGCACAACGCGAGCCTGCGCTCACTGGTGCGTACCGTCATCAAGAAGGTGACTGCGGCGATTGACACAGGTGATGCGGAACAAGCCAAGGCCGCCTACGCGGAAGCCGTACCGGTCATCGACCGTATGGCAGATAAAGGAATCATTCACAAGAATAAGGCAGCCCGCCATAAGAGCCGCCTGAATGACCGCATTAAGGCACTTAGCGCCTAAGCTCGCTCACAGCAAAACGAAAAAACCGGCCAATGGCCGGTTTTTTTATGTCCAGGGATGGACGGTATGCCGCGGGAGCCATGGATGGCGGGAGCGGCGAATGCCTAGAGGCTCAGAACGCGTTCGCCGCGGGCAATGCCCGCTACGCCGGAACGTACGACTTCCAGAATCGAGGCGTCTCCCATGGCTTCCACGAAGGAGTCCAGCTTGTCGGAGGTGCCCGACAGCATGATGGTGTAGACGGTCGGGCCTACGTCGACGATCTGGCCGCGGAAGATGTCGGTGCAGCGCTTGATCTCCGCGCGCTGCGCGCCAGTGGCTCGCACCTTGATCAGCATGAGATCCCGCTCGATATGCGCACCTTCTGTCAGGTCAACGAGCTTCACCACATCCACCAGCTTATTCAGCTGCTTGGAAATCTGCTCCATCTTGCGATCATCACCCACAGTGGTCAGCGTCAGACGCGACAGCGTCGGATCTTCGGTCGGGGCCACATTCAAGGTCTCAATGTTGTAGCCGCGCTGCGAGAACAGGCCGACCACCCGAGACAGGGCGCCAGGTTCGTTCTCAAGCAATACAGAAATAATACGTCTCATATCAGGTTCTCTCCGTCTTGCTCAGCCACATGTCCGCCATGGAGCCGTTGGGCGCTACGTGCATCGGGTAGACGTGTTCGGCAGGGTCGACCACCACATCGAGGAAGACCAGCCGATCTTTGAGGGCGAAAGCTTCTTCCATCTTTGCATCCAGCTCAGACAGTTTCTCCACCCGCATGCCCACATGACCGTAAGCCTCAACCAGCTTGCTGAAGTCCGGCAGGGAATCCGCGTAGGTTGATTCGGAATAGCGCCCTTCGTACTGCATGTCCTGCCACTGCTTGACCATGCCCAGATAGCCATTGTGCAGGTTGATAATCTTCACCGGGGCGTTGTACTGGGTACAGGTAGACAGCTCCTGAATGTTCATCTGAATGCTGCCCTCCCCGGTAACACAGGCCACGTCAGCATCCGGGAAGGCGAGTTTAACGCCCATGGCTGCGGGCAAACCGAAGCCCATCGTTCCCAGACCACCCGAATTAATCCAGCGGCGCGGCTTGTCGAATTTGTAGTACTGGGCCGCAAACATCTGGTGCTGGCCCACATCGGAGGTTACGTAGGCCTCACCGCGGGTAGCTCGATACAGTGACTCGATAACCTGCTGCGGTTTGATCTCGTCTGAAGTCTGGTACCGGTCACCGGTCCACAGGCCGTGACTACCGCGCCACTGTTCTATCTGCTGCCACCACTTTTCCAGCGCGATCGTGTCTGGTTGATCCTGTTGTTTTTCCATTTCGCTGCGCAACAGCCCCAGCATCTCGGTGAGCACTGACTGTACCGGCCCGACGATGGGAATGTCCGCGGTCACGGTCTTGGAGATGCTGGTGGGGTCGACATCGATATGGATGATCTTGGCACCGGGACAAAACTTCTCCACGGTATTGGTCACCCGGTCATCAAAGCGTGCGCCCACAGCCAGTATCACGTCGCTGTGATGCATGGCCATATTGGCTTCGTAGAAGCCGTGCATGCCCAGCATGCCCAGGAATTGCCGATCGGTAGAGGGGTAAGCACCCAGTCCCATCAGCGTGCTTGTGACGGGATAGTTCAGCAGCTGCGCCAGTTCAATGAGCAAGTCGCTACCCTCGCCCTGAATAACGCCGCCGCCGTAGTAGATCACCGGTCGCTTGGCGCCCAGGAGCAACTTCGCCGCCTTTTTAATCTGCCCGGAGTGACCACGCTGGGAGGGATTGTAGGAACGCAGACTCACACTCTCGGGATATTCGTAGGGGTGTTTCTCGTCCGGACGCGTCAGGTCTTTGGGTATATCGATGACCACAGGGCCGGGTCGACCGCTGGCGGCAATATGGAACGCCTTCTTAACGATGGCCGGAATCTCCGTGGTGTCTTTCACCAGGAAGCTGTGCTTTACGATTGGCCGCGAGATACCCACCATGTCGGTTTCCTGGAACGCATCATCGCCGATGAGATGCGACTGCACCTGCCCAGACAACACCACCATCGGAATCGAATCCATATCGGCCGTCGCAATTCCGGTTACCGCATTGGTGGCACCGGGACCGGAGGTCACCAGCACGACACCCGGCTTTCCCGTGGCGCGCGCATAGCCGTCGGCCGCGTGTGTCGCCGCCTGTTCGTGGCGCACCAGAATATGGGGTATTTTTGAATCTTTGAACAAAGCGTCGTAGATGTGCAGAACCGCACCACCCGGGTAGCCGAAAATGTACTCGACTCCCTCGTCTTCCAACGCCTTGGCGATCATCTCGCCGCCTGATAATAATTCCACCGTACTCACTCCTGAGTCTGCAGGGTCGATAGACACCTGACTGTTGTCAGTAAGCGGTGCGAGAAAAGAGAGACGCTCCGCTACCCTTGGCTCCGATGGCGGGGCTTCATACTGCCACCCCAAGGCGTGCAAGCGAGCAAGCCCGTTCATCGTGCCCTGCGGGGTAGCGCAGTTTTTGGCCCCGATACGCACCAATACGGTACCCATCGGAAAACTCTCAGGCAGCCACTGCAGACGTCCGTCAGCAGGGTAGGATTTGGGACGCGATACGCGGCCATCTCCATTACCACCCGGAGGAAGCGTATTGTTCGCGTACTGGCGTTTTATGTCAACCACAATTATTACCCGGCAAGCTAGGTAATCTGCGAAGTTGCGCCCTATCGGAGCATGGGGTATTTTCTATGCAAATACTCTGTGCAGACACTGACCTTGAAGATCAGATCTCGAAATGTCGTTATGGCCGCTGCGATGGCTATCATCACCAGCCTGCCCGTCAGCCTCGCGCTGGCGGAGAAAGGCTATTACAAATGGAATGATGCCCGCGGCAATCCACATCACAGCGATCGGCCTCCGCCCGCTGGTGTGGAGTACGAGTTTATTTCGACAGAGACTGGCCTGACTCGGCGTGTGAGTGCCGAGGAATCACGCGCTGCAGCGCGAAATACTGGCGCTGCCTCCATGCCGCCGCCAGCGGTCGATGCGCCCAATGCGGCCGAAGAACAGGCTCAGATCGAGAAAAATCCGGAGCTGTGCGACCAGGCCCGGGCCAATCTAGACACCCTCAACTCCAAGGCTCGGGTTCGTATTCGCGACCAGGACGGCACCATCCGTTATCTGACGCCGGAAGAGAAAGAAGCCCAGCGCCAGAAAGCACGCGACCTAATGGCGGTTCACTGCCCTTAGGCACTTAAGCGCTAAAAGCAGCCTGATCGCCATCAAGGCTCGCCTTGATGGTGTCGCCCGGCGCGAACTTACCCGCCAGGATGTCCTGGGCCAGCGGGTTTTCCAGCTGCTGCTGAATCGCACGCTTCAGAGGACGCGCACCGTAGACCGGGTCGAAGCCGACCTCCACTAGTTGATCCAGCAGGGCATCATCCATTTCCAGGTCCAACTCGCGCTCGCGCAGTCGTTGTAACAATCCGGCAAGTTGAATGTGCGCAATGCCGCGAATCTGGTCTTTGGCCAACGGATGAAATACCACTGACTCATCCACCCGGTTAATAAACTCCGGCCGAAAGTGGTTGCCCACCACCGCCATTACGGCAGCTTTCATCGCCTCGTAGTTGTCTTCGCCGGCCATCTCCTGAATCAGATCGGAGCCCAGGTTTGAGGTCATCACCACTACCGTATTGCGGAAGTCCACGGTGCGGCCCTGCCCATCGGTGAGGCGTCCGTCCTCCAGCACCTGCAAGAGGATATTGAATACATCCGGGTGGGCCTTCTCGACTTCATCCAACAACAGCAGGCTGTAGGGGCGTCGTCGAACCGCTTCGGTAAGGTAACCACCCTCCTCATAACCGACGTAGCCGGGGGGCGCACCAATCAGGCGTGCCACGGAGTGCTTCTCCATAAACTCAGACATATCGATGCGAACCATCGCTTGCTCGCTGTCGAACAGGAACTCGGCCAGCGCCTTACACAGCTCGGTTTTGCCCACACCGGTCGGCCCCAGAAACAGAAAGGAGCCATTCGGTCGATTAGGATCAGAGAGCCCAGCCCTGGAGCGTCGCACGGCGTTGGCCACCGCGACGACGGCCTCGTCCTGGCCCACGACTCGCTCGTGCAGCGCGTCTTCCATACGCAACAGCTTCTCGCGGTCGCCCTCGAGCATCTTGGAGATGGGAATACCGGTCCAGCGAGAGACAACTTCGGCAACCTCTTCATCTGTCACTTTGTTGCGCAACAGCGTCCTCTCTGCCGTCTCAGCTTCATCGGCCAGCTCCAGTTGCTTCTCCAGCTCCGGGATCACGCCATACTGCAGTTCAGACATGCGTGTCAGGTCGTTGGCACGTCCGGCAGATTCCAATTCCAGACGAGCCTGCTCAAGTTTGCTCTTGATTTCCGCCGAGCCTTGCACCGTGGCCTTCTCGGCTTTCCAGATTTCCTCCAGATCTGCGTATTCTTTTTCCACAGAGGCGATATCTTCTTCGAGCAATTTCAGCTGTTTCTTGGCTGCAGCGTCGCTGTCCTTCTTCACTGCCTCACGCTCAATCTTGAGCTGAATCAGCCGGCGCTCCAACTTGTCCATAGACTCAGGCTTGGAGTCGATCTCCATGCGAATACGACTGGCTGCCTCGTCTACCAGGTCAATCGCCTTGTCTGGTAGTTTGCGATCCGTGATATAGCGCGTGCTCAGCTTGGCGGCCGCGATAATGGCGCTGTCGGTGATATCAACACCGTGATGCACTTCGTAGCGCTCCTTCAAGCCGCGCAATATGGCGATGGTATCCTCTTCATTCGGCTCATCGACCAAGACCTTCTGGAAGCGACGTTCGAGGGCGGCATCCTTCTCGATGTACTGACGATATTCGTCTAGGGTGGTTGCACCCACACAGTGCAACTCGCCGCGGGCCAGCGCGGGTTTGAGCATATTGCCTGCGTCCATGGAACCCTCGGCCTTACCGGCGCCAACCATGGTATGCAGCTCATCAATAAACAGAACAATGCGCCCTTCCTGCTTCGACAACTCATTGAGCACCGCTTTCAGGCGCTCTTCGAATTCGCCACGGAATTTGGCGCCCGCCAACAGCGAACCCAGATCCAGCGAGAGAATACGCTTGTCGCGCAGCCCTTCGGGCACTTCGCCGTTCACCACACGCTGCGCCAGGCCCTCAATGATTGCTGTCTTACCCACGCCAGGTTCGCCGATGAGAACCGGGTTGTTCTTGGTACGGCGCTGCAACACCTGTATGCAGCGGCGAATCTCATCGTCACGCCCGATCACAGGATCGAGCTTGCCCTGCTCGGCTCTCTCGGTCAGGTCAATAGTGTATTTGTCGAGTGCCTGCCTGGCCTCTTCGGCATCCGGGTTACTCACGTTTTCTCCTCCGCGTATTTCTTCAATGGCGGCGTTGAGGACTGCTTCAGTGAGTCCGGCGTCGACCAACAGCTGCGTTGCGGCTGACTTCCCCTGCAACATGGCCAGCAGCACGATCTCACTAGAGATATAGGCGTCTCCAGCTTTCTGTGAAAGCTTGTCCGCCTGGTTAAGAACACGACCCGCGTCATTAGACAGGTGCACATCGCCCGCGCCACCACTCAGCTGCGGCAGCGCCTCCAGCGCTTGTTCAACGCTCGCGTCTAACTGGCCCAGATTGACACCTGCTTTTTGTAATAGCGGACGCGCTACACCCCCGCTTTGTTGCAGCAAAGCTGCCAACAGGTGCTGAGGCTCTATAAAATTGTGGTCCCGACCCAATGCAAGGGACTGCGCATCAGCCAGCGCCACCTGCAGGGGATGGGTAAACTTGTCCATTCGCATTACCAGTACCTCTAAATACCGCTTAACTTCCTGTACAGGTAAATGGGGGCAAATAGCCCTATTTCAAGTAGGGGATAAAGGCGCCGCAGGGGCTTCAGGACATGAGGATAAAGCTGTAAAGCCGACCGGCCTGCTCGCCATCACGACGAAAGGAGTGAAATCGAGCGCTGTCGGCGTAGGTGCAGTGTCCACCGCCAAACACCGCCTCAACACCACAGCGGCGCAAACGGATGCGCGCCAGCGCATAGAGATCGGCCATATATTTGCCATTACGGGGCACAAAGGCGCTGTCAGTCTCTGCTCGATCAGCCGCCTGCGCAGCATCGAGAAATGCCCCCCTCACCTCTCCGCCCACCTCGAAATGGGCCTGGCTGATGCAGGGCCCGAGCCAGGCCATCAAAGACCCGCTAGCAGCATTGAGACGGGACAAACTGCTTTCGATAACACCCGCGGCGAGGCCGCGCCACCCCGCATGAATAGCAGCCACTTCTGTCGCCGCCTGGTCGCAAACCAAAACGGGCAGACAATCTGCGGTCCGCACCATGGCGACCAAACCAGGTTCACGCGCATAACAGGCGTCGGCTTGTCGCAACGCCGCATCCGGGAGAACTTCCACCGCAGCCGTGCCGTGTACCTGCTCAAGGCGCGGCAGGCAGAGTTCGATATCCAGGGCGAGATAGTCAGCCAGGAAATCGGCATCGAGATCCTGTCGCAGCGATCGGGTGAACATCCCTGCACGCACTGACTCGGGCGCAGGCCAGTCCGGCTCTATCAGTTCTATGGCACCGCCCTCGCCACTCAATTCGGATCAAACTCCCGCAGTACCGCCAACAGAGCTTCCATATCCTCAGGCAAAGCAACCTCCCACTGACAATACTCATCAGTAACAGGATGAATCAAACCCAGCGTGCGCGCATGCAGGGCTTGTCTGGGAAATGATCGCAGCGCCTCTATCAATTCGGGCGCGGCGCCCTTGGGAATTCTCGGGCGTCCGCCGTATTGGGGATCGCCCACTAAAGGATGGTGGACATGGGCCATATGGACGCGAATCTGGTGAGTGCGCCCGGTTTCCAACTGCACCCGGATTGAAGTGTGATTGGCAAAACGTTCTTGCAGGCGATAGTGGGTGATGGCCTCCTTGCCGCCAATGGCCACCACTGCCATTTTCTTGCGCGATCGCGGGTGTCGGCCGATCGGAGCATCAATGGTGGCACCGCCGGTCAGCGCCCCCAGGCACACTGCCGCATACTCACGCTTAACAGTACGCCCCTGCAATTGCTCTACCAGATTGGCGTGAGCCCGCAGCGACTTTGCCACCACCATCAGCCCAGAGGTCTCACGGTCTAAACGATGCACGATACCCGCACGCGGTAGGGTAGAGAGATCGGGACAGTGATGTAACAGGGCGTTTACGAGCGTGCCCGCTGCATGCCCGGCCGCGGGATGCACGACCAAACCGGCCGGTTTGTTGAGCACAATAATATCGGCGTCCTCGTGCTGGATATCCAACTCGATCGCTTCTGCGCTCCAGCTGACCTCCTCTTGCAGTTCCGCTTGCATGGTGAGTAGCATGCCGGCTTCGACCTTGTCACGAGGTCGCGCGCCAGCCGCGTCTACCTGCAACTGACCGCTCTTGATCCAATTTTGAAGTCTGGAACGCGAGTAATCAGGAAACAGCTCCGCCGCCACCTGATCCAGGCGCATACCCGCCTGATCCGGTGTCACAACTGCCTGCTCTTCTACGCGTTCGGGCATGGTTTAAGCGCTAATCCTGTGGTTAAATAGCCGCCTTTAGCGGGCCGGAAACCATGGTATCACGAGCGCCTGCAACGACCCGAGAAACAGCCGAACGAAAATCTCTATGAGACTTATCCTCGCCACTTTTTTTGTGCTCCTACTGGGCGCCTGCTCGAGCAACGAGGAGCTTGAGCTGCCTCCAGGCGCCAACTCGTCTGAGTTCGAGTTGTACCAGGAGGCACAGCGCTACCTCAAGAACAAGAACTATGAGCTAGCGGTGCAGGCCCTGCAGTTGCTGGAATCGCGCTATCCATTTGGCCGTTTCGCAGAGCAGGCTCAACTGGAGCTGGTGTACGCCCACTACAATAACTTCGAGCATGAAGCGGCGATCGAGGCAGCGGATCGCTTCATTCGGCTGCACCCACAACATCCGAATGTCGACTATGCGTACTATATGAAGGGTTTGTCGGCTTATACCGTCAATGAAGGCCTGTTCGATCGCTTCCTGCCGCGGGATGTTACCCAGCGTGACGTCAGCTACGCGCGCGAAGCCTTCGCAGAATTTGCCCAATTGCTAGCGCGCTATCCCGACAGTGCTTACGCCGCCGATGCGCAGGCACGGATGGTGCACCTGCGCAATCTGCTGGCGCGAGCGGAAATCAATGTCGCTAACTACTATTTTCGCCGCGGCGCCTATCTCGCAGCGACTAATCGCGGTCGCTATGTGGTAGAGAACTTTCCCCATACCCCCGCGGTGGCCGACGGTCTCGCAGTCATGATTCAGGGCTACCGGCTGCTGGGACTGGAGGATCTGGCGAAAGATTCACTGGATGTGCTGGTACTGAATTACCCGGATCATCCGTCGGTGGACGATAACGGTAACTTCATTACCGACTACAACTTCGATGGCCCCGATCGCTCAATCTGGAACAGGATGAGTTTTGGTCTTATTGATCGACCCACCGCGCCCCAGTTCGATAACCGTCCCGACGACGCCACCTACTAAGCTCGTCAAACCATTCCAGGCCGCCCCGAGGGCCGGCTGAACCTCTGCTAGTGGCCGATCTTCCAGGCTGAGGTAATCGGGTAGCGACGGTCGCGGCCAAAACCGCGCCGGGTTATACGCACACCAATGGGCGCCTGGCGGCGCTTGTACTCATTGAGATCGACCAGACGTATCACTCTCTCCACCTGTTCCCGATCCAGGCCTTCTGCGATGATGGCTTCGGCGCTCTGGTCTTCCTCAATATACAGCTCGAGTATGCGATCGAGCACGTCGTAAGGCGGCAGACTATCTTCGTCTTTCTGATCCGGCGCGAGCTCGGCCGATGGTGGCCGCTCGATGACCCGAACCGGTATCACTTCACTCAAGGTGTTGCGGTAACGGGATAGCGCGTATACCAGCGTCTTGGGCACATCCTTCAGCACATCGAAGCCGCCGGCCATATCGCCGTACAGGGTCGAATATCCCACCGCCATCTCGCTCTTGTTACCGGTGGTCAGCACCAGGTATCCCTTCTTATTGGAAATGGACATGAGCAATACGCCCCTGCAGCGGGCCTGAATATTCTGCTCGGTGACATCGGTGGGTAAGCCTTCAAATTCGTCGGCCAGGCTCTCCATAAAGGCGTCAAATAGCGGCTCAATGGAAATCACCTTATGACTCACACCCAGCCGCTGCGATTCGTCCGCCGCATCTTCGACGCTCATCTGCGCGGTATAGCGAAACGGCATCATCACCGCCTCAACTCGATCAGCGCCTAAAGCGTCTACGGCGACTGCCAGTGTCAGCGCAGAATCGATACCGCCCGACAGCCCCAGCACGACACCTTTGAAGCCATTCTTGTTTACGTAGTCGCGAGTCCCGAGCACCAGTGCATCGTAGACGCTGGCCAGCGGGTCCTGCTGCGGAGCTATCGTACTCTCGGCAATGACGCATGCACCGTCCTCGACCTGGACGGATAGGCGATACTCCCCCTCCGCGTAGTGCGGCGCCGCACAGAGCAGTTCTCCAACGGCACTGACCGCAAACGATCCGCCATCAAAAACCAGCTCGTCCTGTCCGCCCACCTGGTTTACGTAAACGATGGGCAGCCGGTTTTCCCGCGCGCGGGTGGACACCAACTCATAGCGCTCATTCGGTTTGCCGCGATGAAAGGGCGAAGAATTAAGATTGAGAATCAAAGCCGCGCCCGCCTGTGCTGCGCGTTCGCTGGGACCAGACTCCCAGATATCTTCGCAGATGGTCAACGCAACGGGCACGCCGTGAATCTCGACCACACAGGGCTCAAGGCCAGCCTCGAAGTAGCGTTTCTCGTCGAACACCTGGTAATTGGGCAGCGACTGCTTGGCATACTCAGCGAGCAGTTCGCTGCGGTGAATCACACCCGCCATGTTGTAGAGTTTGCCATCAAGCATGCGCGGGTAACCAATCACCGCGTAGCTGTCATCGATTTCAGCGCACAGCCGTTGCAAGGCCTCCTCGACCCGGCGCTCCATACTCGGCCGCAGCAGCAGATCTTCGGGTGGATAGCCGCACAGAGTCAGCTCCGGAAATACCAATACCGGTGCAATCCCGTTTGCGGTCGCCTCGGCGCGCTTCACACTCGCGATAATTCTTTCGACGTTGCCATCGAAATCACCTACCAGCGTATTCAGCTGCACCATGATTATGTCGAAGCCGGGCATGAATTCCTGTCCTGTTTTAAGGCCGCATATTGTGCTTTAAAGCGTGTTCGTAAGCAAAGAAAGCAGGCGGTACACTAAGCCCTGACACGCGAGGAGATACGACCCGATGGTCGACAAGCCGGCGATCCTGACACGCCCCGAGGAACCCCCTGCGAACCTGCAGAATATCACGCTGTTTCGCATATACGTTGCTTACCGATCGTTACTCTCTATCCTCCTGCTCATCGGCCTGGTTAACCCCGACACGCGCCAGCTACTGGGCATCTTCAATCCCGATATGTACTTGTACGTGGCGCTGGCATTCCTGGCGACCAACCTGGTGCTACTGGGGCTGATCAATACCCGGATCATTAGCCGACCGGCGACCCTGTTCACCATATTCTTTGTCGACATTCTCGCCATTACCATTCTCGCGGACAGCAGCGGCGGCATGGCGAGCGGCCTGCCAATACTGTTGGTGGTCACGGCAGCAGCGAGCGCCATTTTGATTAGCAGCGGCACCATCGCCACGCTGATCGCCGCTCTCAGCGTCATCGCACTGCTCGCCGACACCTTGCGACTTATCAACGAACAGATCCTCCAGATCAACAGCCTCATTCCCGCGGGATTGTTGGGTGTACTGATTTTCGCTGTTTCCTTGCTGATTCAATTGGTGAGCCGACGCGTCGGTGCAGCGGAAGAGTTGGCTCGCAAGCGTGCCGCAGACCTGTACACGCTGCAGCGGCTCAACGAGCAAATCGTACAGAATCTACAGACCGGTATTCTAATGGTCTATGCCAATGGCAGTGTTCGTGTGATGAACCAGGCGGCCACCCGATTGCTGGATCCGGATCGCCCTGTTCCCCTCGAACAAGGCCGTAAGCTGGGTGATTACAATCCAGAACTGGCGCGCCAGTTCGAACAGTGGCATGCCAGCGGCGCCCATCTGCCCACCCCCATGCAGGTGGCGGAAGACGCCCCGCCCATTATCGCCAATTTTCGCAGCCTGCAGGCTGCCGGGCCGGGCGATGCCCTGGTGTTTATCGAAGACTACAGTCCGGTGACCCAACAGGCGCAGTCGCTCAAGCTCGCATCACTAGGCCGCTTGACGGCCAGCATCGCCCATGAAATCCGCAATCCCCTGGGGGCAGTCAGTCATGCCGCTCAGCTACTGGGTGAATCCGCAGAACTGAAAGAAGACGACCACCGGTTATCTGAGATCATCCAGCATCACGCTCAGCGCATGAATGCGATCATTGAAAGTGTGATGCAGATCAGCCGCCGCCAGGCGCCCCGACCCCAATCTCTGTCCCTTAAAGGTTGGCTGGAAAACTTTATCGAGGAGTATCGCGCCGGCTTGGACAGTACTGCCGAGATAAACCTCAAATTGCCCGAAGAGTCGGTAGAGGTCCTGTTCGACCCGGAACACTTGCAGCGGGTGCTCGGCAATTTACTCGACAACGCACTGCGGCATTCGCGCATTGCCACCAGCAACGCCAGTGCAATCATTCAGCTCAGTCTCGAGCACCTGTCCGGGCGCTGCATCATCGACATAATCGACCAGGGCTTGGGCGTTGCAGCCTCTGAGCAAGCAAAATTGTTTGAGCCGTTTTATACTACCGTCGAGAAAGGTACCGGCCTGGGCCTCTACCTCTGCAAGGAGCTCTGTGAGATCAACAACGCCACCCTCAACTATCGACCGACGGCGCAGCAGGAGAGCTGTTTTCGCATCGCCATCCGCCAGCCTCTTTAATCCTTGAAGTCCCGATCTCACTGACCATGGCAAAGCAAACTGTACTTATTGTCGATGACGAGCCAGACATTCGGCAACTGCTCGACATTACTTTGAGTCGCATGGGTCTGGAGACACGCTCCGCAGAAGACCTGGCCGGCGCCACAGCTGCCCTGGCTCAACCGGGCATTGATCTTTGTCTCACCGACATGAAGTTGCCCGATGGCAACGGCATTAGTCTGGTGGAACACATACAGGCGAATCACCCGCATCTGCCAGTGGCAATGATTACTGCGCACGGCAGCGTAGAAACTGCGATCACCGCACTCAAAGCCGGCGCCTTCGACTTCATTAGCAAACCCATCGAACTCGAGCGACTGCGGCGCCTGGTCAGTACGGCCCTGAAGATGGACGACAGTGGCGACAGCCAGGTGTCGGAAACAACACTGATTGGCGAGACTGATGCGATCAGGGATCTGCGCGCACAGATTACCCGGCTGGCGCGCAGCCAGGCGCCCGTCTATATCGGCGGTGAATCTGGCAGCGGCAAAGAGGTTGTCGCCCGGCTGATCCACTCTTTAGGTCCTCGCAATAGCGGCCCGTTCATACCGGTTAACTGCGGTGCCATCCCTCCCGAACTGATGGAAAGTGAGCTATTCGGACACACCCGCGGCAGCTTTACCGGCGCGAACGACGATAAAGCTGGCCTGTTCCAGGCGGCCGACGGTGGCACGCTGTTCCTGGATGAAGTCGCCGATTTACCACTGAACATGCAGGTAAAATTACTGCGTGCCATACAGGAAAAAGCGGTTCGACCAGTAGGCAGTAGTGAAGAAATCCCCGTCGACGTGCGGGTCTTGAGCGCCACACACAAAGACCTGGCTGCAGAGGTCACCGAAGGCCGCTTCCGTAACGATCTCTATTACCGCATCAATGTCATCGGATTACAGGTACCGAGTCTGCGCGACCGGCGAGAGGACATTCCGCTGCTCAGCAATTATCTGCTCCGGCGCATTTCCAGTGGTACAGAGCAGCCGCTGCGAGAGTTGAGCGAGGACGCACTCTCGACGCTCTCTTCCTACGATTTTCCTGGCAATGTAAGAGAGCTTGAGAACATACTTGAGCGCGCCTGCGCGCTCAGTGCTGACAATCGGATTGGCGCAGACGATCTACAACTACCCGACAACGTCAGCGCTGCCGCGCTGCGCTCCGCCCCATCCACCGATGGAACTGTCGATCACCATCAGGCGGCCCTTGGTGACCTGGACGGTTACCTCGAAGGCATCGAGCGAGAGGTGCTTAGTCGCGAGCTAGAAGACTCGCGGTGGAATAAAACGGCTGCGGCAAAGCAGCTCGGTATCAGTTTCCGCTCGTTGCGTTACCGCCTAAAAAAACTCGGCATCGACGATTGAGCCGATTAGTTGTCAATTAAGCACCCGCAGAAAACCTGACTTAGCTAGGCTGGTGGTATCGGACACCAACCGGTATCGCCATAATGACCGAGGACGGTCAAGTAAAGGGCTTTACGCTGCTGGAATTACTACTGTGTATCGCCATTATCAGCCTGTTGTTCAGCGCCGGAGCGGGGCTGAGCGATCTGGTTGAGCGTGAAAGACGTTTCCAGGCAATTATAGACCTGCGTCGTACCGTTAATTACGCTCGTGGCCAGGCTGTGGCGGGTGGCATGCAGGTGACTGTTTGCGCGCTAGACCAGGCACGCAATTGCAAACGAGACTGGTCGGGCAGCGATTACGCCGTATTCATCGACAACAATCGAAACCAGCGGCTCGACGAGAGCGAAGCGTTAAGGATGGGTCATTGGTCTGAAGCAAGAGGCAGTTTGATATGGCGAGCGGCGCTGAAACGCCGCTATCTGAGATTTCGCGCTTTGGGCGACACCGCGCAGAATGGCAGCTTTTGGTATTGTCCGCCCGGGGCCACGAGGACCACACGCATAGTGCTTAACCGCGGTGGACGAAACTACGTGGACGATTCAGAGGAAGAATTTTGCTAGGGCTGGTCAGCGTTTCCACTGGCAGGCCGACCACCCTCTTCCTCGACTGAAATCACCGTCCCATCCTCACGCACGACAATTGTGAAGTACCTCCCAACCACGCTGGCGTCGAACGTGTAGTACGTGTTGTCATCGTCACGCACTGAGCGCTGAATATGGCTGTAGAACGCGCCTTCTTTGGCGCGCTTGGCGGCCGCCATCACCCGCGGCGGCACTTCTTCCCTGGTCAGCGCCATCTCCTCGCCTTCCGTGCGCTCCTCATCATCCTCGTCCGCCACCACCAGCGCCGGCAACAGCAGTAATGCGAACAGAAAGCTCAAATACTTCTTAGACATAACGAGTCCTCCGCCGAACAATGCCGGCAATACTTATCTTTCCCAGTTTTTTTCGCTGGTGGCGATACTGCCATTGCCGTCAGTATCCCACTCTTTTTCACCCAGCTGATTGATGGTGATGTAACCATCGCCGCTCTGGGGAGACGAACTCTTCGGAGTCGCTTTCAGTTGAAACGCCGATGCGCTCGCACTCTCAATGGTCAGTGTGTAGTGCGCCGTTCCCTCGGTAGGACACTGCGCCGGATAGAGAGTATTCGCTGGCGCCCCAGTGTCACCATCACCTGTGGCGGCGCCCTCGTAGGTGTAATTGAGCGCATAGTGCTTCTCCATCGCCTGCGCAAAACCCACCATAGTCGCCATGCAATCTGCCCGGCGACTACCGACCACCTGGTTGTTGTAACTGGGCAGGGCGATCGCCGCCAGTATCCCGATGATCACCACGGCGATCATGATTTCTATCAGCGTGAAGCCCTGCATATTCTTATTGTTCATTTGCGTTTCCCCGCAAGATTACTGTTCCTGACGCCAGAAGCTTTTCACAACACGATCGGAGAAGGTCGTCTCGATCGGCGGCTTCTCAGCGCCCACAAACAAGTCACAATTGTCACCCGTACACACGATCACCGGCTCATCAATGATACTGCTGGTCTGCAGCTTATAGCTACGGTCCGCCGGCGACAACGCCGATATGTCGCCATCCCACTCGTTCACCGGTGTACCATCTTCCAGATTAACCTGATAGATGCGCGAGACACCCGCCGCTGGGATACAGTTACTGGTGACGCTATTGGGGTTGGGCTCGTAGGTGGTAAATGTCACCGTACCTTTGAAGGTGAGCGGTGTACTCAAGATCTTCTCACCCGCGTTCGGTAGATTGAAATACCAACCCTGTTTGCCATTGAGTGCGCTGTCCACCGTAATGGTATCGGCGCCGATTTCGTTGGCGGTAGCATCGTAAAAATGTGTCTCGGTGTACTTGGTATAGCTGGTCCCCGCGTTATAGGCCCTCGGCAGCATCATCATATAGAAACGATCTGTGGTGCCTGTATCCAGGGGATGCGCCCGGAAACCGGAGCCGATGGTCACAGCAAAGGATTTCGCGTCATCTGTGGTCACCAACGCAATGTCCGGCGCATGATAGAAGCGACGGTTATTCGCCTTTGTGTTCCAAAGGGCGGCAACACCGAGGTCAGCCACAACGCCGCCCGTAATCAGGTCATCGAGGGCCTTGGTATTGTGGATATCGAAACGCCACAACTGGCCGCCCATGTCGCCGACGAAGATAACATCGTCCGTGCCGTCATTACCGACATCGGCCACGGATAGCGTCGCCGGGAAAGAGTACTTCATGTCGGGGAAGGTCTCGGTATACGAGCCCGTCTTGCCACCGCTCCAAATAAGATCTCCGGTCGTGGCATCGACGATATAGATGACGTTACCCACGTTATCCTCTTTGCGAGTATAGGTATCGTCCTGGTCGTCATCGTAACCGCCGGACAGATAGATCACATTCTTCTTGGTGCCATCGATATCGATGGTGCCCAGAACAGGCTTACCCCAGCTCTGACCCAGATCACCAAAGCTGCCGGTACCACCTTTAATTTCCCAGAGCATTTTCGGATTATTACGATCGGTGACATTCAGTGCGTAGTAGTTACGACCACCGCGACGCTGGCCCACGTAGATGTAGACAAAATCCCCCTCACCCGCGGTAATAACGCCATCGCCGTTCTTGTCGTATACCCAGGGCGTTACGCTGCCATCGATGCCGTATACATGTGACTGATTAATATTCGCCTCGCGCAGCACCGACTGTTCGTCGTACAAATCTTCCGGTATAAACGCGAACTGCTCCGCACCTGTCGAAGCATTCACCGCGTGCAGCATGCCGGCATTGGTACCAAAGAAGACGGTGATGTCCGGATCCGCTTCCGTGCCGCCATAGGTTACGGCAATCGGCTTGGAATGCAGTGGATCACCATACACATAGCGACTCTCGGCCGTAATGGTGTCGTTATCGACATCATCCACATACTGACCACGAATCCAGTTAATCAAATTGGCGCGCTGGTCAGCATCCACGCCCAACATATCGGCAGTTAGCTTATCGTTACTGGTTGATACCAGGTTCACCGAGTTACTCAGATCCTTCGACGTGGACCCGTTGTAATAGGTGTAAATCTTACGCGCGCTGTAGGCAGGCAGGTTTTCCTCGGCACCGCCCTGGTCGACCTCTTTACCGTCCACCGACGAGCTCCAATAGCTCTTGGCATTATCTGTAAAGAAACCGGTATCGGGATTCACCGCAAGAATCGGTGGATCGGAATCGTCCACGACCGCGTTGTCCGATTCGCGCAGACGATACTTCTTCAGATTACCCGGCCAACCCGGCGTTTCATCGGGGCGGAACAGCGCAAAGTAGATCTCGTTGCGGTGGTTGAGGCGATTAAACTGGTTGATCGCCGCCACCGGTGCCACAAACGAGCTATTGGTCTTGAGTACCGCGGTCAGAATCTGTTCGATCTCCTCCACCAGGTCTGCAGCTTGTGTGGCTTCGCGGTACTGACCACCCCCCGCTGCTGCCACATCGGCCAGCCAGGTACTCGAGAAGTTAAAGCCAATGGTGTGAGTGGTCACACGCTGCGCTTCTTTCAGATCAGACTGGTCCTTCTCATTCAGATAGCGCACCAGATCCTTCACACAATACTGTCCGGTATTGCTCAGGCCGGTGTTGTCACAGCTATCTTCGATCAAGGTGGCAATCTTGCTGTCTGAGTGGGGCTGATTGGCCTCACCATCGGTCAGCAAGATGATATGGTTATTGGTCTGACACCAATCATCAATCGGAGTCTTGTAGGTAGGCTGACTCCCGCCGGAGCCGGTAATAGTCTCCCCCGCACAGGCCGAGGCGCCCAGGTCTTCCTCGGTACAGCCTCCGGGACGGTTAATCGTATAGGTGCCGCTCTCCATGGATTGCGCCGCGGATACGCGGGTGTAGGCATAGGGACCACTGCCCCGCGCCTTGCCGTAATCTACCTCCAAGCCCTTGTAGTACAGAGCGGCCTCGTAGAGCGTGTCCTGGATCGGTGTGTATCCGGACGTATTCAAGGACGCGATCTGCGCCAGCAACTCGTCGCGCACCAGACGAACGTCAGTGGCGCTGCCATCGTCCTCAAACTTGACCGTCAACAGAACCGCAGAGACCGGGTCTTCATCATAGGATTCGAAGCGGCGGTCTACCCCCGAGGTCTTGGTCAATCGAAAGGCCATGTCACTACCCAGGGTCCAGCCGCTGCGATCGACCACATTCTGAATCAGGGTCTTGATGTCATCGCTCTTGTAGCGCCCTCCCGCGTTCCAGAAAGTACTCTCCGTCCAACTCACGCTGGTGCCATGCCAGGTGCGGTCATCGATGGTGCCATCGGATGACGTAAACACTGCGGCATCATCGGCGTTTTCTATCTCGATCTTATAGGTACCCGTGCCACTGTTATCGTAGTACGGGTCGAACTCCAGAGTCGCCTCAAGAATATTGGCTCCCTGGGGAATATTGAGCTGAGTGAAGCGCAGACCCACGGCATTGCTGCCCTGCATATTCAACTCGTCCGAAGTCGTGGATACCGAGCTGCCATTTTCCTCAACGTCGTCCAATGACGACACGATGCGCTTGGAGACCGTGGTCAGCGTACAGGTTGAACCCGCGATCACAGAGTCCTCCTCGTACTGGATGCGCAAGTTAGGCTGGTAGCCGTTGCTGGCGTCCCTGGACCAAGCCATGCGCAGGCCGCCGGCGGTACCTTCAATAATAAAGGCCATATCATCGCCGCCACACCAGTCGGCCCGATTCACAATTTCTTGCACAATTGTTGCCAGGTTGGGCGTGGTCTTGGTTTCCCCTACCGTATCCCAGGTGGGGGGCTCCCAATTCAGATTGGCGCTGGTTTTAGTACGGCCGCTGATATCACCATTGGTCGAGGTGAAAATGGCGGGTTCATCATTGTCCTCACCATAAATCGTGAGCGCCGTTGCCTCGCCGGAGTCGGCCTGACCGACCGTGAAGTCAATGTAGGCATTGGTGATGGTTGCCCCTTTGGGCACGATCACGTTTTGGAAACGAAGACCGGTGTGAGCCGGATAGTCGCCAGGGGGCGAACCGACATAATATTCAACCGTCAGCTCCGGTTCCTGGCCGCCGCTGTGGTCATAGGACTTGAAATCCCACTCGTTCTCAACGGCGGGCGTCTGCGGGTTATAACCAAAGAACAGTACGATATCATCCTCATCACCGTCAGGACCGTTCCACACGGGAGAGCCGCCACTCTCATAGTCGATGATCTCTTGAATAATGGTAGAGATATCCGGTGTGTTTACTGCCTGCGATCCCGCGCCTACCGCTGTTGACGGCAAAAACCAGTCGACCTCGGCCGTGGTATCGCTACGCTCGGAGATATTGTCATTGTCTTCATAATCGAAACGGCCGCTGTCGCGCGGCTCACCCCATATCTTGGCCTGCAGCTCACCCGAGCTTGAATCATCCACGTAGAAGGTCACATAGGCATTGGTCACCGTCGCGCCTTGAGGAATATTCATGCCGGTAAAGCGCAGCCCTACGAGATGCTCATCACCACTCGATGCCGAATCGTGTGTAATATCCAGGTCAGAGCTATTGCGAGTGACATTCTGCCCCCCTTTGTCGACCTCTTCCTCTGCGTCATCGCGGTAGTCATCAATATCGTCGAAGGCGGTACCGAAGGTGCCCACTGTCAAAGTCACCATCTTCAAACGCTGGTCGTCCAGCACCATTTCGCCGCTGCTCACCACTTCCTGGGCATCGTCGTCATCGTCAGAAATACTGTAGGAAACGTCGATCAACTCGCCTTCGGTTTCATTAAGGTCGCGGTCGATATAGTCCACCTGAAACAGCACCGGGCCGCCCGGGTTACTAAAGCGCATCAGCCCCACGTTCACATCGTTGAGGTTGGTGAGCAGGGTCGTCAGCGCCGCCTGCACGTTCTGCATGCGGGTCATACCCGTACCCGACACAGTGTTCCCCATGGAACCGGAGGTATCAACCACGAACAATACGTTCGGGCTGATTTCACCGTCGGAGAAATCACCGAAGAAGATCTCGGTGTCATCCGCCCATACCGGCGAGATCGCCAACAGCGCACATGCCAGCGCCTGGGAGAAGCTACGAATGGATTTATTGATGCTCAACATAACAATTCCTCCGAATGCCAATAGCACTCAGTTCAGACTCGGTCCCTCAACGTACACACCCTGAATATGGGTGCTCGAGGCATTGGTTCCTGTTCGCGAGGCGGTCGATTCCACCTCGTAGTAGTAAGTCGCGATACCGCTGGCACCCTTGCGAATGGTGTAACCCTCGGTGGCGTTGTTGCTGACAAAGCGCACCGTGGACGTGCCCACCAGCGCAGTGTCGTGCTCAAAATCGTAGGTGTTGGTTGGCCAGTTAGAGCTGCCTTGCACCCAAATACTGTAGGCCTGGGCGATAAAAGCGATGTTATCCAGCGACATCTCGATAACGGACTCTGCCGTTTGGAAGGTCTGCTCCTTCAGCTCCCTAGCCGTAGCCATTTTGCTCTCCAGATTGCTGGTTTCCATGGAGGAAAAACCCACGAAAGTCGTGACCAGTAGCAACACCAGGGCGACTATGAGAACGGCGCCTTCCTGCTTTCCGGTTTTTCGCAATTGCTTGTTCATGACCTAGATATCCCGATTACGCAAAATAGAAGTATTGGTAAACACCCTGCGCAGGGTGCGATCACCATTGTGTGTAAAGGTGGTACCAGCGCTATCGATACTCTGGTCCAACACCTGGTAAGCAAAGGTGTCGTTGGTGTCTAGCACCGGTTCAAAACTCTGTAATAACAGGGCGATGCGGATACTAACGACCTGCGACATATCAAGATTTGCATCGTTGGCCGACACATAACGCGTGTTGCCGGTAGCCAGCCGCTCACTGTACTGTATTTGCATGTACTCGACGCCCTCAATCATTTCCTGAGCCGCCCCACCATTAACGCGCACCATCAGCGCGTAGACCGGTACGGCACCCTCCAGCCGAGTACGACCGGTATCCGCCACATACCAGGTCTTGTCCTGAAACTCGTATATATTTGCACCGACTTCGTAATCGCTATCCATGGAGATAGTGGTGTTACCGGACGCGCCGTAAGCCAGCGTTGTCGCTGTGCCATCGCAGGCTGGCTCATTGGTCACCCGAAACAGGTGAGAACCTGAACAGTTCGCGATCACCACTCGATCATTAAGCGCCAGGCAATCTGGATTGCTCGCGATCGACACCGACGTGCTGCTGGCCACCACTCTAACGGAGTTAGACAGGCCACCGGTCTGAGGAATGCTCATTTGTAGGTTCAGCACATCACTGCCGACCCGGTTCTCGGTGTTGATGGCATTGAGATTAGCCGGTAGAGCAGGACTCCAGGCGCTGGCAGTACGTTCAAACCCCTGTAGTGCCGTCCAGGTGGTGCTATTGGCCATCACCGTTGGATTGGAATTGGCGCTGGCACAGCCCATGAACAGCGCATTGCGGATATCCCCGGCCATCATATCCAGCGCAATGCGACCGTTCTCCTGCAGGCGCGCCAGGGATGTCTCCACCTGGGTAGACCCCTTGTTCGACACGAACACGTTGACCACACCCAATATGAGAAAGGCGCCGAGACCCAAGGCCACCATCAGCTCAGTCAGCGACATACCTCGCTGACGAGTCTGCCTGAAGGCGAGTGTGTAGATACCCCAAACAGCTAACCACCCATTCATAGAAAAATTAAGCCACTTCTCGGTATTGAACGGGTGTCATATCGTTCAATCCATCATGGGGTCGTTCATGGTTATACAACACGATCCAGTCATCCGTGATCTCTCGAACTTCCTGCAATGTCTCGAACAGATATAAGTCCAATACTTCCTCTCGATACGTGCGATTAAAACGTTCGATAAATCCATTTTGGTAAGGCTTGCCGGGCTTGATGAAATCGATCTGAATTCCATGCGCTTGCGCCCATTCAGCCAACGCCCCTGATGTAAATTCAGGGCCATTATCAACCCTGATAATAGCGGGATAGCCTCGCCAGGCTGCAATACGATCTAATGTATGTATCACTCGCTCCGTAGTAATGCCCGAATTGATATCTATCGCTAACACTTCTCGATTGAAATCATCAACCACATTGAACGTGCGAAACCGATGACCGTGACGCAAGGTATCGCTCATAAAATCCATCGACCAACAGATATTGGCTGATCTAGGAACGCGCAATGGCAACGGATTCCTATTCGGTATCCTGCGTTTTACTTTACGCCGTATATTCAGTTTTAACTCCATATAAACACGGTAAATCCGTTTGTGATTCCAACGTTTACCCAACGCTCTGAGCCGCTTACACAGCTTTGGAAAACCCCAGCGAGGGTGCTTCTCAACCAAGGCCAGCAACGCATCAATCAGCTCACTATCATCTACTCGCTTGGGCGTGTAGTAATACGCCGTGCGACTTAGCGCGGCTGCACCACAGGCCGCTCGAATGCTGACAGGGTAATCCTTGCGCAAACGATCAACCCACTGCCGACGATGGACTGGCCCTAAAGCTTTTTTATGATCTCTTCCTGCATCTGACTCTTCAGGCTGAGATCGGCATACATCTGCTTGAGCTTGCGGTTCTCTTCTTCAAGTTCCTTGAGCCGCCGTACATCGGAGGCTTCCATTCCACCGTACTTAGAGCGCCACTTGTAAAAGGTGCTGAGTCCAATGCCATGCTCTCGACATATGTCCGGAACCGGCACTCCGCTTTCTGCTTGTTTGAGAAACGCCACAATCTGCGTTTCGCTGAACTTCGATTTGCGCATATGTAAAAACTCCTATCACGTTAGTTTATAGAAATTTCTACGTATGAGTGGCGCTATTTTACGGGGTACTTACAAGTGCACGTAGGGTTTTTCCAGCTCTCATGAGTCGCATCTATCCTAGTTGAGTTCTGCCTGAATCGTGACCGAGCGAGTATTCATGGTGCGGGTCAGGTTGCCCTCCGCGTCAAAATCGCGCTCGTCCCAGCTCACCGTCGCCGTGAAGATATTGGTGTTCACTGTGCGCACAATCTGACCGCGGCCATTGGGCAGGGTTGGTCGATAGTCATTGGCACTCGAGACATTGTAGAAATGCTGCGCCCACTCACGTATGTCCTGTTGCCCCATTTGCAATGGCGTACAACCCGCAGCAGCAGTTATACAGTTCGGGTTAGACGGCGTTTTGTTGGAATCGCTGGTATCAATATCGTCGTACACGGTAGTAGTGGCATATCCGCGCGGGTTCGCGCGCATGCGATCGAACATGTCCTGCGCCAGGAAGATCGCGTGGGAACGTGCATAGGCGCTTTGGTTGGTCTGGAAGCTCACCATCTGCATGGCAGCCACCCCCATAATGCCGACGCTGAGTACCAGCGTGGCAACAAGGACCTCAATTAGCGTGAAACCCTTCTGTGAGCTGACTTTTGGTGTCGTGGTCATGGGCATGTGATTTTCGTCCCCTGATGACCATTAACCGCGTCATCATCGGCATCGGTATCATCGGTGGCCAGTCGCGCCTGGCCGGAGATATTCAGCACAATAGCCCGACCATTGGCGGCCGTGGTATCAATACAGACTGCCAATGTGCCTCGCTCATTCACCGTACCATCGCTGTTAAACACAAAGGCGCCGGCATCCCCACCGGACGTAGGCTGTGAGCGTATCGTGAGGTCGCCTCCGGCAGCGTTCCCTACCCGAATGCGCTCTTCTGTGCCGTTCAAATTACCATCGGCTTCGACGCCACCCGTGCCCTCGCCATCGTCGACAAACACTATCCAGCCGTCTTCCCAGTTGTCAGTGTTACAACTGGTCTGGTTGGATGAGGAGCAGGCAGACACGTTGGTTTGCCGGGTTACGGCCTCACTTCGCGCCAGGTTGAGCATGGCAAAGCCGCTATTGAGCGCTGCACTACGCTGGTTACGCTCCATCATGCCGGACAGATTGGGCACCGCCAGCGTGGCGACAATACCCACGATAGCCAGCGTGACCACCAGTTCCATCAGCGTATAGCCGTAATCAGAATGTATAAGAGGTGTCGACAAGGACTGACCCCGATTTACCATGTCGCGCAAGACTAGCAGGATGGGCTGACTCCGGCGCCGGAGCCCCGATAAACGGTCAATTAGGGGGACAAACGGCAACAAAATGGCCGTTTTTGTGACGTAGTTCCGCTTTTTCGGAGGTTCAGTCGACCTCTGTGGCGGGAATACGAAGCTCTCGCGGCATGGAAAAGGTGATGTTCTCCTCGCGACCAGCGAGTTCTCTGGGAGCCGCAGCGCCCATCGATTGCAGCCCCTCGATGACCTGCTGCACCAACACCTCTGGCGCAGACGCGCCGGCCGTGACGCCAATGGCACGCTTGCCTTTGAGCCATACCGGGTCAATATCGCCGGCATCATCAATGAGGTAGGCCTCGGCCTGCATACGCTCCGCCAACTCGCGCAGGCGATTGGAATTGGAACTATTGGGGGAGCCCACCACCAGCACCAGATCACAATCTTCGGCGAGATCCTTGACCGCATCCTGTCGATTTTGCGTGGCATAGCAAATGTCGTCTTTGCGCGGCCCCTGAATACTGGCAAATCGCGCGCGAAGGGCATCGATAACCCTGGCAGTATCATCCATCGACAGGGTCGTCTGGGTAACATAGGCGAGCCGCTCAGGATCTCTCACGTCGAGTTGCGCCACCTGCGCTTCATCTTCAACCAGGTAAATCGCACCCCCTTGAGCATCGTCGTACTGGCCCATAGTGCCTTCAACCTCAGGATGCCCTCGATGACCGATGAGAACGCACTCACGACCCTCACGGGAGTAGCGCGCAACCTCTATGTGGACTTTGGTCACTAGCGGACAAGTGGCATCGAACACCTTAAGGCCCCGATCTGCGGCTTCATTACGCACCGTCTGGGACACACCGTGGGCACTGAAAATAACGATGCTGTCGTCGGGTATCTCCTGCAGCTCGTCAACAAAGACGGCGCCGCGCTGACGAAGCCCATCAACAACAAATTTATTGTGCACCACCTCATGGCGCACGTAGATAGGCGCACCAAAAACATCCAGTGCGCGGTCGACGATGGCGATGGCACGATCTACGCCAGCACAGAAACCGCGTGGGTTGGCCATCTTGATTTCGAGCTCAGCCATAGATCTAGTGTAGCTCCGCTGCCTCGACGCGGTGAATCATCACGTCAAAGAGTATCGTGCGGCCCGCCAACGGGTGGTTGAAATCGACTGTAACCCAATCCTCATCGATGGAAATGACCAACCCGGGCACCTCACCACCGCTGGCATCGGCAAAATAGAACATCAGGCCAATTTCCAGGTCCACATCATCGTCGAACTGATCACGCGGCACTTCCTGGACATTGCTGTCATTGGGCATACCAAAGGCGTTTTCTGGCTCCACGGAGAAGATGTGACGCTCCCCGGCTGACATACCAAACAGCAGGCGCTCAAAGCCTGGCATGAGGCTACCGTCACCCACCACGAAATCCACGGGATCACCCTTGAAATTGGTATCTATCTCAGAACCATCCTCAAGGCTCAGAGAAAAATTGAGGAACACCCGGGTGCCCTCGCTGACCGGTACTCCGGCATCAGTCATCATTGCGCCTCTTTGGAATTTACCGCGGCTTCGCGACGCGACTGCAGTATTGCATCAAGAATCATTAGCACTGCCCCCACGGTTATCGCCGAATCAGCCACGTTAAAAGCAGGAAAATAGGACCCCTCGTAGTGTACCGATATGAAATCCACCACATGCCCCAACACCAGCCGGTCCCATAGGTTGCCCACCGCACCGGCAAGAATGAGGCTGAGGCTTAAGCCAACCATCCATTCCTCGGGCTTCAAGCGCGTCAGCCAGACTAAAATGACGAGGCTGACCACTGCCGCTACGCCGCTGAAAAACCAGCGCTGCCAGCCACCCGCATCGCTGAGAAAACTGAACGCCGCCCCCGGGTTATATTGCAGGGTAAAGTTCAATATCGGCAACACCGCCACTGGCCGGCCGTACTCCAGCTGAGCCACGGCCATACTCTTGGTCCACTGGTCCAGCAGTATCACTACAACCGCAAGAACCAGGTAGAGGCCGAGCCGAACTCCCTTAGGCAAACTCGCGTTGCTCACCGTCTCCATCCACGTTCTCAATACAGCGCCCGCACAGGGTCGGATGCTGCTCCGATGCACCGACATCGCCGCGGCGATGCCAGCAACGCTCGCACTTCTCAGCGCTGCTAGGCACCACACTCAGAGCCAGTCCTTCAACCTCGGTCGAGGCCGCGTCCTGCGGCTTCGCATCGAGTGATGCCAACGTTGCTTCCGAGGTAATGAGCACAAAACGCAACTCATCACCCAGCGTTGCCAGAGACTCTAAGAGCGAGTCGCTACAGTAGAGCGTCACAGTGGCGTCCAAACTACCTTTTATCACTCCTTCACTACGCTGGTTTTCCAGCTCGCGGTTCACCGCATCGCGAACTTCAATGACCTGCGACCAGTAGTCTTCGCCCATAGCCGCATCGGCGCTCATGCGCGTTAAACCCTGGTACCACTCCACCAGGAACACAGACGCTTCGCGCTCTCCGGGCAGGTTCTCCCAAATCTCATCGGCCGTAAAACTGAGAATAGGCGCGATCCAGCGCACTAGCGCCTCGGCAACGTGGTAGAGGGCTGTCTGCGCTGAACGGCGTGCTTTCGAGTCAGCCTGGGTGGTGTACTGGCGATCCTTGATGATGTCGAGGTAGAAGCCGCCCAACTCGGTCACACAGAAATTGTGCAATTTCTGATAGATCAGGTGGAACTGATACTTATCGTAAGCCTCGATGATTTCTTCCTGCAATCGAGCAGCGGCATCAATAACCCAGGCATCGAGAGACAGCAGCTCATCACTGGGCAACGCGTGCTGCGCAGGATCGAAGCCGTTCAGATTAGACAGCAGGAATCGGGCCGTATTGCGAATGCGGCGGTAAGAATCCGACGTGCGCTTAACGATCTCATCGGAATACGCGACTTCGCCGCGGTAGTCCGTGGCAGCCACCCACAGGCGCACGATATCCGCGCCCAGGTCATTCATCGCCTTGCGCGCGGGTACGACGTTACCGAGCGACTTGGACATCTTGCGCCCTTCGCCATCGACGGTGAAACCATGCGTGAGCAACGCTTTGTAGGGTGCAGCACCTGCCGCGCCAATACCCGTCAGCAGAGACGACTGGAACCATCCGCGATGCTGGTCAGAACCCTCCAGGTAGAGATCGGCGGGAAACTGGAGCTGGCCACGCTTGCGCAATACGCAGGCATGAGTGACACCCGAGTCAAACCACACGTCCAGGGTATCCGTGACCTTTTCGTACTGATCAGCATCGTCACCCAACAGCTCAGCAGGCTCTAACTCAAACCATGCATCGATGCCGTTTTGCTCCACCCGCTCGGCCACTTGTTCCATCAGGGCATCAGTGTCGGGGTGCAATTCACTGGTTTCCTTATGCACAAATAGGGTGATCGGCACACCCCAGGTGCGCTGGCGCGAAATACACCAGTCGGGGCGATCCACCAACATCGATTCAATGCGCGTGCGCCCCCAATCCGGCTCAAACTGCACATCTTCGACAGCAGCCAAGGCGTCTTTCAGCAGATGAGCCTGTTCCATACTGATAAACCACTGCGGGGTGGCCCGGAAGTAGATTGGCGTCTTATGGCGCCAGCAATGGGGATAGGAGTGCTGGTAGGGCTCGCTAAACAGCAGCGCGCCATTCTCTCGCAGCAGTTCTACGATGGAATCATTGGCCTTGCTAACATGCTGGCCACCAAAAATCTCAGTATCAGGCAGATACACGCCATTGCCGCCTACGGGATTGAGCACTTCCAAGCCATATTTCTGGCCAATCGCAAAGTCGTCCTGGCCATGCCCGGGCGCCGTGTGCACCGCCCCGGTACCTGCTTCTGTCGTCACATGCTCACCTACGACTACCGGTACCTGACGATCGTAAAACGGATGTTGCAGCAGCAGGCCTTCTAACGAAGCGCCCGCGGTATTTGCAATCACACGATAATCATCCCAGCCAATGCGTGCACAGACGGCTTCAACCAACTCGCTCGCCAATACCAGTGCGCTGTCGCCGTTCACGACCAGTGCATATTCGAGCGCGGGGTGCAGGCTAACCGCCAGACTCGCTGGAAGGGTCCATGGTGTCGTAGTCCAGATGGGAATGGCGACGCTGGCAAAACTCTCGTCGACATCGAATGCAGACAGCAGCTTTGCTGCGTCCACTGCTTGGTAGGCCACATCGATGGCAGTCGATGTTTTGTCCTGATACTCCACCTCGGCTTCAGCGAGGGCCGAACCGCAATCGAGACACCAGTGCACCGGTTTGGAACCCTTGTGCAGATGACCGTTGGCAATAATCTCACCCAGCGTGCGGACGATATTCGCCTCAAAGGCGAAATCCATCGTCAGATAAGGGTTATCCCACTCTCCTAGCACGCCCATGCGCTGAAAGTCCTCACGCTGACCATCGATTTGGGTGGCAGCGTAGGCTCGGCACTTATCACGGAACTCAGCGGCGCTGATTTTGACACCGGGTTTACCGACTTTCTTTTCTACATTGAGTTCGATCGGCAGGCCATGACAATCCCAGCCAGGGACATAGGGTGCATCGAAGCCGTCAAGCGTGCGCGACTTGATCACGATGTCCTTGAGAATCTTGTTCACCGCATGCCCTACGTGCAGTTCGCCGTTGGCGTAGGGAGGCCCGTCGTGCAATATAAACTTCGGCTTACCAGCGCTGGCTTCGCGCACCTGACCGTAGAGATCCCGCTCCTGCCATTGCTTGAGACGCTGCGGCTCGCGCTGGGCGAGGCTCGCCTTCATAGGGAAGCCGGTCTGCGGCAGATTCAGTGTGTCCTTGTAATCACTCATTGTTCAAAAAATTCACGCCCGCGGGCGATGTCCTTGTGTATTTGCTCTTTCAGCAGTTCCAGGGAGTCGAACTTCTGCTCCTCCCGTAGTTTTTCCAGGAAAGTCACGGTTAGTGACTTGCCGTATAACAGCCCCTCAAAATCCAACAAATGAACCTCGAGGTTGGCTCGAAACCCTTCGCCCACCGTGGGCCGTGTACCAACATTCGCGACCGCCGGCAGGCCGCTGGTGCCGGGTAAATCAACGCTGGCGACGTATACCCCGGCAAGCGGGGAACGCAAGCGATGCAATTGCAAATTCGCCGTCGGCACACCCAGTGTGCGGCCTCTTTGATCGCCGTACACGACCTTGCCAGTCATGCTGTAGGGTCGGCCGAGTAACTCCTCGGCCAGCCCAAAATCTGCCGCCTCCAGCGCCTGCCGAATGCGCGTACTGCTCACCCGGGTACCTGATACGCCCAGCGTGGCTGTGTGCATGGTCTCGTAGCCGTAGCGCTTGCCCTGCTCCGTCATCAGGTCAAAGTCGCCCTCTCGACCGCGGCCAAAGCGCAGATCATCACCCACCACGATATACCGCACCCCCAGTCCATCGACGAATATCTTGTCGATAAATTCCTGGGCACTCATGCTTTGCAGGCTTTCATCAAAACGCACCCGCAACACTCGATCGGCCCCTAACTCCCGCAAAGCTGTCAGCTTTTCCCGAAAACTCATCAGGCGCGAGGGCGCTTCCCTTGGGGCAAAGTACTCTCTTGGCAAAGGCTCGAAGAGGATCACCACCGATGGCAGCTGCAACTCCGCCGCCTTATCCAGAAGGTGGCCCAATACGGCCCGATGCCCGTTATGGACCCCGTCGAAGGCGCCGATAGTGGCGACACAACCACGATGCCGTGGCCGCAAATTGTGAAGACCGCGTATGAGCTCCATGACAGTCGGGAGGGGTTGCCGATCAAACCCGGCATTATAGCCAAATCAGGAGGGCTTTTGGGTGTAAAAATCTCGCAGGCGCGTACCCAGAATAAGCTGCACCAGAACGTAAATAATCAGGCCCTGAATTACCAGAGCACCTAACCACTCGGCTCGACCGCGCCAGTCCAGCTCACGCCAGACGTCGATTTCCGGCGTTACCAGCGCCAGCGCCAGCACCATCATCGCGCTGGCCGCCAACAGCCGGCCCAGAAAAACCCACCAGCCCGGTTGCAAGCGAATCACCTGGTCACGGCGCAAGCCCCGGTAGAGCAAGCCGGCATTCAGCCAGGCGGCGAGGCTGGTGGCCAGCGCCAGGCCAACATGGCCGATGTTCCAGATCAGGTAGAGCGGGATCACAAATGCCAGATTCATGATCATATTAGCGACCATAGCGGTAATGCCAATTCTCACCGGTGTCACCATGTCTTTACGCGCATAAAAGCCCGGCGCCAACACTTTCACCAGCATAAACGCGATAAGTCCCACGCTGTAGGCTTGCAGACTAAGGCTGGCCATATGCACGTCAGACGTCCCCAGAGCGCCATACTGAAACAAGGTAATCAGTATGGGTTCGGCGAGGAATACCAACGCGACAGCGGCCGGTACGGCGATCAGCAGCACCGAGCGCATCGCCCAATCCAGTGTTTCTGAAAAACGCTCCGCGGCGGCGCCAGCTTGTAAAGACGATAAACGCGGCAATATCACCGTGGCGATAGCGATACCAAACACACCCAGCGGCAACTCTGTGAGCCTGTCTGAATAGTACAGCCATGACACGCTGCCAGTGGGCAGGAAGGATGCCAATACTGTATCCAACAGCAAGTTGATCTGACTGACCGACACGCCGAACAGCGCCGGCACCATCAATTTCATTACTTGACGAACACCATCGTGCTGGGTGTCCCAGCGAGGCCGCGGCACTAGCTCGAGCTTATAAAGAAATGGCAGCTGAAACAGTAGTTGTACGATCCCCGCCAGCATTACCCCCCAGGCCAGTGCAAATACGGGCTCTTCGAACCAGGGCGCGGCCACCAACGCCGCTCCAATCAGCGACAGGTTCAACAACACCGGCGTGAACGCCGGTACCGCGAAGCGGCCGTAGCTATTCAACACCGCGCCACAAAAACCGGTCATAGAGATCAGGAACAGGTAGGGAAAGGTGATGCGAATCATGTCTGCGGTGAGCGCATATTTGTACTCATCCGCCAGGAAACCCGGCGCAAACACTGCAGTCACCACCGGCGCGCCGACGATAACCAAACTGGTCAGCAGCAACAGCGTGCCGCCCAGCACACCCGCTACCCGGTCCAGAAGATCTTTCACCGCCGCGGCTGCGCCACCTTCGCGGTACTCCGCAAGAACCGGCACAAATGCCTGGGAGAAGGCGCCCTCCGCAAAAAGACGGCGCAGGAAATTCGGTACTTTGAAAGCGACGAAAAAGGCGTCAGCATTGGCGGTAGCACCGACAAACCCTGCAATGACAATGTCGCGCACCAGTCCCAGCACGCGAGAGAGCATGGTCATCGAGCCCACGACGGCACTGGAGCGCAATAGGCCGCTATCTTGCCCGCTCAAGGCAGCCGATGTCTGTTCCTGACTCACCGCATCAGCTCCAGCGCTCGCGCAATTGCTCGCCGTGGAGTGCGAGCCACTGCAGAGCGATCAGCGTGTGACCGTTGTTGATAGCGCCTTTAGCGAGTAGTTCGAGCACCTGCGCACGCGGTAGGCGATGTACCCGAATATCTTCTCCTTCATCCACACAGCCATGCACACCGCCGGCGCCCTGGCTGTCCACCCTGCCGATAAACAAGCGCACCTGCTCGGAACACGCTCCTGCACTGGGATAGAAGGAGGCAATCGGCTCTAACTGCAGAATTTCCAGATCGGCCTCTTCCCTGGCCTCGCGGTTTGCCACCTCGGCGTCGGTTTCGCCCGCCTCGACCACTCCGGCGACCAGCTCTAGCATCCAGGGTGAATCCGTAGCGCGAATTGCGCCGACGCGAAACTGCTCCAACATCACCAATTCGTCGTTTATCGGGTCCCAGGGCAACACACCCACCGCATCGCCGCGTTCGAAAATCTCTCGCTGAAGCTCTGCACTCCAACCGCCGGCAAACAACTGGTGCTGCAGCCGCAGGCGCCGCATGGCGTAATGACCCTGCCAAACGGTGTCATCCTCAAGAACGCGCACAGCATCGGCGCCGAATTGCATGTCCATGATTACTGGAACCGGCTACCGGTATACCAATTCACGTCGCGGGCTTCGCGGTCTACCTGATCGACCACATCCAATACCATGGCGAACAACGCCATTCGCACCAGCACGCCGTTGTCGGTCTGCCGGAAAATGGCGAGGTTGGGATTGTCGTTGAGATCGTTGTCCAGCTCGTTAGCGTCTGAGCGCGAGTCCCTCGGCAAGGGGTGCATGATCACGGTATTGGGCTCGCAGTGCTGGGTGTAGATATTCTGATTCAAGCGGAAGCGCCCGCGGTAGAGATCCGCCTCTTCCTTGGAACCAAAGCGCTCCTCCTGAATTCGTGTGGAGTAGGCAATATCAACGTGGGCGATGTGTGTTTCCAGTTCATCGGTCTCGGTGACACTATGGCCTGCGGCGCGCATCGCCTCGACAATCTCACCGGGCATTTTTAGCTCTTCCGGCGATATCAAGTGCACGGTGAGGCCTTTAAACAGGGTCAGCAGTTTGCATAGAGAGTGCACCGTGCGGCCGAAACGCAGATCGCCGATCAAAGCGATACGCAGCCCATCGATGGTGCCGCCGCTGCCGCGCATTTCGCTGCGTATGGTATATAAATCGAGCAGCGCCTGACTGGGATGCTCATTAGCGCCGTCGCCGCCATTGATCACCGGTACCCGACTGGCGCTGGCGAATTCGCTGACGGAACCGGCTTCCGGGTGACGCATAGCAACCACATCGCTATAACCACTGATTACCCTGGCAGTATCGTAGAGTGACTCCCCTTTCGCGATCGCCGAGTGCTCAAAGCCGGTCGTCTCACGCACATGGCCGCCGAGCAAATTAAAGGCGCAACCGAAACTCACGCGGGTGCGGGTGCTGGGCTCGAAAAACATCGCCCCCAGAATGGCGCCATCTAGCACATGGGTAATGCGTTTACGGTGAGCATAGGGTTCCATGCGGTCTGCTACATCGAAAATGGCTTCGATATCTGCCCGCTCGAACTGATTGACTGAAAGTATGTGGCTGCCGGCAAACTGCACGCTGCGTCCCCTGCTCTGTACGCCGCCCATTATAATCGGCGGGAAGGGTCAAGAAACGGTAATAATCCCCGAACAGCTACCGCTTGAGACGGCCGCCCTGGGAAATATCGATCTCCGGAGCCACTTTGGCCAAGAGCGCCAGGGCAGACTGCTTGTCGAGACGCTCGCCACCGCTCCACCAGTTCACGGCATTCCAGGGCGCGGCTCTGACATAGGGAAATCCTTCGATTTCCACGATCTCATAAGAGCGGGTGCGGCCAAGCATAAGTATCTCTGATTTCTCCCTGGAGGGGCCTTCCAAGCGGACATCGTCGGGGATACCGACACCGCGGTACTGCGAGGCCAGTAACGCAAGATGCGGACAGACTTGCAAACTATACTCCGCTACCTCTTGCAGCATGGGGCCATCCACAAACACCCGCTGCTCAAAGCTCGAAGGACCACCGATAAACCAGTATTCCCCTTCCGGCATGGGCTCACCGCTGATGGCGCACAAGCGCTCTTCCAGATCGGCCAGACGAATGGTTTGATCGAGTATGCGAAAGTCGTACTCACCGGTTGCGGGATCTTGCCAGGCGCTGTGGGGAACAGGATAACCTCTGGGGTCGCGCGGGCGAGTGCGAAGTGCGTCAGGCAGATGGGTTTCAGTGCTCGGATTGGGCATGGTACTCAGGCCAGCAACGAATCGCCGTATTCTAGCAAGTCTTCCAGCAATCGACGCGCGTTCGCTTCCAGTTGTTGATCCGCTAACCGCAATTCAATATCAGCCTGAAAATCCTCCAGGGTGATACCCGCACCGGCGTCGGGATCAGTGAGATACTGAAAACGGAACTCCTCCCACTGCGCTTGTTCTTCCGGAGATAAGGATTCGGGATAGTTTCTCGCCCGGTAACGAAACAGCATCTCGGCAAGACGACCATCTTCGAAGGGGAAACTCGTAATGGCCAGCTCTTGGGGAGATGCACTCCTGACCTGCTCCATCGCTCGCTTGTCGGCATCACTGAAAAAACCACCCGCATAGAGCATGCGGTCTGGGTCTTTTACATCAGGGAAATCACGACCCGCGTGAATCGTCTGCGCTTTGCGAATCAAGCCATCGATTTCCTGCAGACGGCTGCGATGGTCCCTGCAAAGCGCAACATCGATACCCAATCGCTCGGCGGTGGCCTCATCGAGCAGCTTCGGCGTCATCACCATGGGCGACTTGTTGATATGGATGCTTTTGAGCCCTGGCCTTTCGGTACCCTCCGGTAGCTCGGCACTTGGCGAAAACAGCAGCTGACGCAGTGTATCGACATCCAGGTCCGCCAGCTGGGAGGGGTCAGACGACAGATCGAAACAGATGATCTCGTTGTTATTGGTGGGGTGCTGGGCGATAGGCGCGACCAGTGCGATATTGTGACGGTCGGTACCAAACATACCGGAGACATGCAGCACCGGTTTCATGGCCTGCAGGTCGAGTTGCGCGAGCACCGTCTTCTTGTCTCGCATACCCAGAGCATAATCAAACAGTCGCCGCTGTCGATCCCGGATCAGTCTTGCCAGCGCGATCGTAGCCTCCACATCGGAGAGCGCATCGTGCGCGGCCTCATGGCCGATGCCGTTTGCCGCCGTCAGCAGCTCCAGCCGAAAGCTCGGTCGACCATCATCACCGAGCGGCCACTCTATACCCTCCGGACGCAACGCATAGGTGAGGCGCACCATATCGAGGATATCCCAGCGCGAGTTACCATAAAGATAAGTATGCTCATAGGGGTCGAAGAAATTCCGATAGAGCGTATAGCGTGTGACCTCGTCATCGAAACGGATGCTGTTGTAACCGACATTACAGGTGCCTGGAACTGACATCTCGGCGTGGATTCGGGCGATAAATTCGGCTTCCCGCAGCCCTTGTTCCAATGCGACCTGGGGAGTGATCCCTGTGACCAGGCAAGCGCCCGGATGAGGCAGCACATCGCGCGAGGGCCGCGCATATATGACCAGGGGCTCACCGACGATATTCAGCTCAGCATCAGTGCGCAGGCCGGCGAATTGCACCGGCCTATCCCTACTGGGATCAACCCCGAACGTCTCATAATCGTGCCAGTAAAAGCTGTTGCTCAAGCAATCGCCCCGTAATCTATCGATTGTCTTCCTTTGGGTGCATCTAAGGTCACCCCACTAACACTATCCGGGATTAAACGACTTCTATCGCCTGCTCTTCGATCTTCGCTTTCCAGATGGCAGGGCCGGTTTGATGCACCGACTCACCATTGACGTCTACCGCCACAGTGACCGGCATTTCGTTGACCTCAAACTCGTAGATGGCCTCCATGCCCAACTCGGGGAAGGCTACTACTTTGGCGTCGGTGATCGCCTTTGCAACCAGATAGGCCGCTCCGCCGACAGCCATCAGATAGGTAGACCTGTGCTTCTTAATAGCCTCGATGCCAGCGGGCCCGCGCTCAGCCTTGCCGATCATGCCCATTAGACCCGTGTGCTCGAGTATGAAGTCCGTGAACTTGTCCATACGCGTGGCTGTGGTCGGGCCGGCCGGCCCCATCACCTCATCTCGCACGGGATCTACAGGGCCCACGTAGTATATAAACTTGCCCTCAAGGTCGACCTCAGGCGGGAGACCTTCCCCACTTTCGATGAGCTCCTTCATCTTTTTGTGGGCAGCATCACGCCCGGTGAGCATTTTACCCGAGAGCAACAAAGTATCGCCCGGTTGCCAACTAGCGGCCTCCTCCGCAGTCACCGTATTCAGGTCGACTCGCTTCACATTTTCACCGACTTCCCAGGTGATATCGGGCCAGTCGTCGATACTCGGAGGCGTCTGCAGCGCCGGCCCACTGCCGTCCAGCACAAAATGCGCGTGCCGAGTCGCGGCACAGTTGGGAATCATTGCCACCGGCAAGGAGGCCGCATGCGTCGGATAGTCCTTGATCTTGACGTCGACGACCGTCGTCAAACCGCCCAGACCCTGGGCGCCAATACCGAGCTTGTTCACCGCCTCCATGATTTCCAATCGCAATTCCTCGACCCGATTGGAAGGGCCACGCTCACGCAATTCCTGGATATCGATGGGTTCCATAAGGGACTCTTTCGCGAGCACTGCCGCCTTCTCCGCAGTACCACCGATACCGATGCCCAGCATGCCCGGCGGGCACCAGCCCGCTCCCATCGTGGGCAAGGTCTTAACCACCCAATCCACGATGCTGTCGGAGGGGTTGAGCATCGCCAGTTTGGACTTGTTCTCGGAGCCGCCGCCTTTGGCAGCGACCTGCACGTCTACGGTATCGCCCTCGACAACCTCCATATGGATAACCGCAGGGGTATTGTCTTTGGTGTTCTTTCTCGCCCCTGCCGGGTCATCAAGAATAGAGGCACGCAACACATTATCCGGATGCAGGTAGGCACGACGCACACCTTCGTTAACCATATCCGAAACCGACATATCCGCTTCCCACTGCACATTCATGCCTATTTTGAGGAAGACGGTGACGATGCCGGTATCCTGGCAGATCGGGCGATGCCCCTGGGCACACATCCGTGAATTGATCAGAATCTGCGCCATGGCATCTTTAGCTGCAGGATTCTGCTCCTTCTCGTAGGCCTGGTGCACGGCCTGAACAAAATCCAGCGGATGAAAGTAAGAAATAAATTGCAGCGCATCGGCCACGCTGTCGATAAAGTCATCCTGGCGAATAACAGTCATGCGGTACCTCGATTGAATCAGATTTGAGCGAAAGATAGGCATTGTACGCGCCTACGCGCTAGCCATCACCCTCGAAAATGGCACGTCAACGGGGTTTAAAAATCAATGATCCGCGCCAGTCAGAATTTGACGACGCTCATCGATCATCTCGCAATAGAGTGCCTCCAGGTGTCCGGCAAACAGGTCGCTATCGCACAGGGGCGATCGCTCAACCCGCTCCCGCAAACCTGCGCGCACCAGTTCCAACTTTTCCGGATTGGTTGCTAGCGTTACCGCTATCTGGATGTAGTCGTCCATCGTTTTCGCCACGAGATCTGTCAAACCGACGGCATTCAGAATACTCTCGCTCATTCTTCCGCCCCAACGGTCGCCCTGCAGAGAAACTACGGGCACCCCCATCCACAGCGCCTCTGCGGTAGTGGTCGCACCAGTGTAGGGAAAAGGGTCCAGGGCGATATCAATGCGCCGGTAGCTTTCAAATAGCTCCCTGCGAGTAACACTGCGACCCACAATCGTAATGCGTTCAGGGTCGATGCCATAGCTGGCGAATTCAACCAGACAGGCTCGCTTGATAGAAGGGTCATCAAAAAACTGGTGTTTCAGGCAAAGCTTCGTCGCAGGCGCTAGTTGCAGTATCCGAGCCCAGAGGCCGATGGTCGGCGCAGACAGTTTGGAACGATTATTGAAGCAACCAAACCAAATGGGTTCGTGTTCGGAGTTGGCCTTCTCCACCCGAACATCTTCGTCCGGCACCGTGAGACAGAAGTAGCTGTGGGGCAATCGCTTCACTTTCTCGGAAAAGTACTTCTCCTCTTCCGGTGGCGCCACAACCTTATCGGCCAACACATAATCCATAGTAGGCAACCCCGTGCTGCCCATAAAACCCAGCCAGGACACCTGCACGGGTGCAGCGCGCATCGAAAAAACTGCCAAGCGATGCAGTGCCGTATGTCCAGAAAGGTCCACCAAAATATCGAGCTCTTGCGCTCGGAGAAACTCGTACGCTTCCTGATCCGAAAGATCGGAGATTTCGTGCCAGGCATCTGCAGATTCACGAATGCGATCACTGAGATCATCATGCTCTGTACCATTGCTGTAGCAGCGAATTTCAAACCTTTCTTTATTGTGCTTCTCGAAAACAGCCATCAAAAAATGGGTGACAGAGTGCCTACGAAAATCCCCGCTCACGTAGCCAACACGAATTTTTCGATTCGCAACATCAGGCATGTCTGGACCCGGCAGAATTTCGCCCGGGAAACAACTAGGGACCCACTTGTTCAGCGACGCCTGGATGATCTCATTGTTCGCGTTGGGTAGGTACGCCAGACACATCTGGTAGGCGGCCAACAAGAAAGGATCAGGCTTGAAACTCAGGCGCTGCTCATACAGCGGCTCCGCCTCCTCTACGCGCCCCTGGGCAATTTGGGAGAGCGCAAGGTGTTCTATTGCGTTCCACCTCTCTTCCCCGTCGAGGGCAATCGCTCTTTTGAATAACAATTCGGCGAGGTCGTGTTGACAGCGTTTCGCCGCAATTCTGCCAAGGGAGTAAGGCAACTTATCATATGTCGGGCTGACAATTGAGGCTCGCCGAAACACGCGCTCGGCCTCATCAAACTGTTTCTTGTGAAACAGCACATTGCCCAGGTTGCTGAGGCCGATCGCATAAGCGGGAAACAACTCGATCGCCTTGCGATAACACGCCTCGGCTTCATCGTTGTCGAATCGGCCCTGATAGATCCTGCCTAAATTATTCCAGGCCAGGTGCGAATTCGCGTCTTCATCGAGAATGCGCTTGAGGATGTTTTCGGCTTCTTCAACTCGACCATCATTCTTGACGATGACTGCGAGATTGATGCCCGCATCGTGAAAACCTGGTAAATCTTCGAGCACTTTTCGATAAAGGCGCTCAGCTTCTTCCAGGTCCCCTCCCGAATGCGCAGTCGTCGCCTGATCAAACAATGGATGTGGCTCGGGTTTTACAGACTCACTCATTGCGCAGTTGGCTCTGGAATAGTGTTGGTGGACTGCTGGAGCTTCAGAAGAGACTGATTGACCTGGCGGCGGAAGCCGTCGACAGATGCCTGCCATTCTTCACCGGCCTGTACCCGTTTCTGCAGTTTGGCGACTTCCAGTGTCGCCCTGCTCACATCATCACCGAGTCGCTCCAGCAAAGCCTCGTTCGCTTTTGCGCTACTGACCAGCCGTTCGAGATCGCCTGCAACACTGCGCAGTTTTTCGATATCAGTGGCCAGGGACTGCAGTTGCGCAGAGTAGTCCTTATCAGTTTTAGTCAAGGTCGCCAGTTGGCTGGCGTGGCTGGTGCTACTCTTTTCCAGATCGGCGATCTTCGCTTTATTGCGCCGCCAGGCCGAAGCCCAGAGCTTATCGACCTCCGAGTACAATTCTTTGATTTTGACTGCCATGGCGGCCGCAGACTGATTCATACCCTCGTCGGTATCGGAGAGGCGATCCTCCAGATCACTGATCCGTGCTTCATACCCCTCAAGCACAGCGTTCGCTTTTAACAACTCCTGCTGCAACTGCCAGGCCCAGGCGCAGGCTACGGCAGCCACCACAAGGCTGATGACAATAAATAGCCTCGCGACGAGCCCAGCACCTCCACCGCCACGACCTCCTTTCGGCGGACGCGGCTTGCCACCGCCCGCGGGCTTTCTGCGCGCGGCATCGGGCGAACCCACATCATCCCGACTAGGAATAATGGGAGGAATACGATTAATGGAGGAATCGTTGTCAGTCATAACCGCTTTTGCCAACGTGTGGCACTAAGAACAACTGGGAAAACCGTAGATACCGTAACTCTGAGAGGCATTCCACCTGGGGTGCCTCTCAGGATGGTTTTTACAGGAAGGTGAGAATCAGCCAGATAGCAGCCGTTAATCCAATACTGCAGTGGATAACACCCCGGACACTGGTCATGGGTCCGGTCTTGCCGAACAGCGCATTGACCTCCAGAAGCGCAATGATGCCCAGGCATATCCAAACGGCTGTATTGCTGATATCGGCGATATACAGGTGCTTGTTGCCCAGCATGCCGAACAGCATTGGCGTGGACAGCAAGGTGTTGGTACGAGAGGCCAGTCCGGCCTTTGCGGCTGATGCAGGACCATCACCTTCTTTCATGCCAAGCACTACCTGCTGGTTCGGCCAGATGATCAGCCAAACATTCAGGAACATGAGGATACCCGCCATGGAGCCAATCCAGATCAGAGGCTGCCCGAACAGGTCATTGTGAGCGCCCACCAGGTACAGGAGGATCAAACCGGTTAGGAAGGTAAACATGGCACCCCAGCGGAACCACCACAGCGCTCTCGGAGCCAGCTTCTTCATAGCGTCAGCTTTGGCATCTGCCTCTGCCTCCTTGAAGTACTCCGTTTGCACAAAGTTGAAGTAGTAGAGCATGCCGATCCAGACAACGCCGAAAACGACGTGTGCCCAACGGAAAAGAAATTCGATAATCATAGGTCCACCCCTATCCTGTGAGAGTTGTTATTGGCTCAGTCCGTTTATGCACTCTACATAAGCCTTACAAATCAAATGGTTATGCCTTTCTAGGTGCGCGCACAGCTGAGCTTTCCCTGAGTGAGTATTCTACTGCCGAATGCATGGTAACGAAAAGCAAAAAAACCAAATGCAAAAACCTGTGCCAAAAAAAAGCCCCGCAGTGCGGGGCTTTTCGTTACAGCGCAAGGACTAGCTTACATCATGCCGCCCATGCCGCCCATGCCGCCCATATCAGGCATTGCGGGCGCACCGCCACCGGCGTTATCTTCCGGTGCGTCGGCAACCATCACTTCGGTGGTGATCATCAGCGCCGCTACTGAACCCGCAGCCTGCAGTGCAGTACGCGTTACCTTGGCCGGGTCGAGAATTCCCATCTCGATCATATCGCCGTACTCGGAAGTTGCAGCGTTGTAGCCGTAGTTACCGGTGCCATCATTCTTCACGTTGTTCAGAACAACAGAAGCTTCGTCACCAGCATTGTCAACGATCTGGCGCAGCGGACCTTCCATGGCACGCAGTGCAGCGGCGATACCGTGGTTCTGGTCTTCGTTGTCGCCATGCAGTTCACCAATAGCCTGCACTGCGCGAACCAGTGCCACACCACCACCAGCTACCACACCTTCTTCAACTGCTGCGCGGGTCGCGTGCAGAGCGTCTTCAACGCGGGCTTTCTTTTCTTTCATTTCGATCTCGGTGGCAGCGCCAACCTTGATCACTGCAACACCGCCGGCCAGCTTGGCAACGCGCTCCTGCAGCTTCTCACGATCGTAGTCAGAAGACGTGTTTTCGATCTGAACACGGATTTCGCTAACGCGCGCCGTAATGGCATCGCCGTCGCCAGCGCCATCGATGATGGTGCTGTTGTCCTTGTCCATGGTCACACGCTTGGCCTGACCCAGGTGCTCCAGAGACGCAGACTCAAGGTCGAGACCCACTTCTTCAGAGATCACGGTACCGCCCGTCAGGATAGCGATATCTTGCAGCATGGCCTTGCGACGATCACCGAAGCCCGGTGCCTTACAGGCAGCGACTTTAACAATACCGCGCATGTTGTTTACCACCAGCGTAGCCAGTGCTTCGCCTTCGACGTCTTCGGCGATGATCACCAGCGGCTTGGATGCCTTGGCAACCTGCTCCAGCAGTGGCAGCAGTTCACGGATGTTGGAGATCTTCTTGTCGACCAGCAGGATGAAGGGCGCTTCAACGTCGGCGCTCATGCTTTCCTGGTTGTTGATGAAGTAGGGAGAGAGGTAACCGCGGTCAAACTGCATGCCTTCAACCACGTCCAGCTCGTTTTCGAGGCCTGAACCCTCCTCAACGGTGATAACACCTTCTTTACCGACCTTTTCCATGGCCTCGGCGATGATGTCGCCGACCTGGGAATCGGAGTTGGCGGAGATGGTGCCGACCTGCGCGATCGCCTTGCTGTCTTCACAGGGAGTAGAGGCTTCCTGGATTTTCTCAACAGCTGCAGCAACGGCCTTGTCGATGCCACGCTTCAGGTCCATCGGGTTCATACCTGCGGCCACAGACTTGAGGCCTTCGTTAAGAATGGACTGGGCCAGAACCGTCGCCGTGGTGGTGCCATCACCGGCAGCGTCAGAGGCCTGGGAAGCGACTTCCTTGACCATTTGCGCGCCCATGTTTTCGAACTTGTCTTTCAGTTCGATTTCTTTGGCCACAGAAACACCATCTTTAGTGACGGTCGGTGCGCCGAAGGACTTGTCCAGAATTACGTTACGGCCTTTGGGGCCCAGGGTTGCCTTAACGGCATCGGCGAGTACGTTTACGCCGTTCAGCATACGTGAACGCGCGTCGTCGCCAAAAAATACGCCTTTTGCTGCCATGATTTAAATCCTTAACAGTAGCTATGTGTTAAATCTTGTGGGGAGGAACTAGCCGTTACTCAACGACGGCGAAAATCTCGCTCTCACCCATGATGATCAGTTCTTCACCATCGATCTCGATGGTGTTGCTGCCGGCGTACTGGCCGAAAACAACCGTGTCGCCTACTTTGACAGCCAGCGGACGGATTTCGCCGTTATCCAGTGACTTGCCTTCGCCGACTGCAACCACTTCGCCCTGATTGGGCTTTTCCTTGGCGGAACCGGGCAGCACGATGCCACCGGCGGTGGTTTCTTCCTCTGCGTTACGACGGACGACAACGCGGTCGTACAACGGACGGATATTCATGTGTATCTATCTCCAAATATGTGAGTTCTCTCACCCGATCATCGGTTTTTTGATCAGGTGTCCTCGATATAGGGCTAATTTGCCCCTTTTCAAGGGTGATTAGCACTTTTCTCTGAAGAGTGCTAGCACTCTCCCAGCGAGAGTGCTAATCATAGTCAGGAAAGCGCCAGAGTCAAGCAAGAAAACCCGTGAAATGGGCGTTCGAAGACGGCCGATTAGGGCAACTGCGGTGGGTCTTGTGGGCGCGAGTTTCCAGGCTGTGAAGAATCTTGCGCCCGGGTATCTGCTGCCTCCACTTCATATTCGCCCTCAACCGTAAACTGGCCCGAGTAGTGGCCTGTGTCGACGCTCCGTATACCCAAGCTGCGCACGAGCAGGCGCCGCAGGGGGGCTATGGCGAAAACAACCGCCAGGGTGTCGGTGATGAGGCCGGGAACCATCAGCAACAAGCCTGACCCTACCAGCGCAAGATCGTCCATCATCCATTGTGGACTGAAAAAACCGCCAGTCGCCTGCTGCTCCTGAATGCGGCGTAGCATGCCCTCCCCCTGCCGACGAATAAGGCCAACGCCGAGCACCAGCGACACAGCCACCCAGGCCAATGCTGTGAGGGCCGACGTCGCAGCACCCAGCTCAATAAGGGTCCACAGCTCCAACCAGGGCAGTAACAGGAAAATCCAGGGCATACCCCACACTATGAGGCCAAAAGCGCGTAAATCAAGCCAGCAAGGCAACTATCGTGTACTATTCTGCGGCTAATTCTACTCAGGGAACAGGGCATGGATTTGAAAGACAAGGTAATCGTGGTCACCGGCGGCGGCCAGGGCTTGGGCCGCGCCATCGCTTTAGGGCTCGCCGCCCGCGGCGCAAAGCTCGCGTTAGTCGACCTCAATCAGGAAAAGCTGGATGAGTCCTCGCAACTGTGCCGCGATGCCGGCGGCGAGGGCAAAGGCTACGTGGCCAATGTTGCTAATGAAGAGGACGTCGTCAGCCTGTTCAGCCAGGTCGTTGCCGACTTCGGCGCCCTGGATGGCTTGGTCAATAATGCCGGCATTCTTCGCGATGGCATGCTGGTCAAGGTGAAGGACGGGGAGATCGTCAAAACTATGAGCCTGGCCGAGTGGCAGGCCGTGATCGATGTTAACCTCACAGGTGTATTCCTCTGCGGCCGCGAAGCCGCAGTCAAAATGATTGAGCTGGGCAGCAAGGGCTTGATCATCAATATTTCTTCGGTATCTAGAGCCGGCAACATGGGCCAGACCAACTATTCCGCAGCCAAGAGCGGAGTAGCCACGATGGCCGTCAGTTGGGCCAAAGAGCTGGCACGCTACGGTATCCGCGCGGCCGCCATTGCTCCCGGTTTCGTCGGTACCGAGATGATCGCCAGCATGAAACCGGAAGCACTGGCCAAGATGGAAGCACAGATTCCGCTGGGCCGGGTGGGTCAGCCAGAAGAAATTGCCCACACAGCGGTGTTCCTGTTTGAGAACGACTACATTACCGGCCGCGTTATCGAGACGGATGGCGGGATCCGGCTCTAAGTCACAAACCGCAGAACAGCAGGCGGAGCGTAAACAACGCATTTGGCAGGTAATTGCTGCGATACCGGCTGGGAGCGTTTGCAGCTATGGTGTCGTGGCCAAACTGGCCGGCATCCCCAACGGCGCCCGTCAAACCGCCTGGGCATTGCGATACCTGCCTCGCGACACGAAAATCCCCTGGCACAGGGTCATTAACAGCCAGGGTAAGATTTCGATGCCGGTGGGTTCCCGCGGCTACCGCGAACAGCGTCGCCGGCTCAAATCAGAAGGGGTGACTTTCAACGACAACGGCCGTATCAGCTCGAAAGCGTTCTGGTGGCCAACGACTTAGTCGATCACTGCGCATCCGCAGAGCGCCATAATGCAGTGCCTGATTTACGATTGAGTATCACGCTCATTCCAGGGCGCGACACGAAACAACAGCAACATTCCTGGCACCGCAATAAGCGCGCATAGCAAGAAAAACTGTACCCACCCCACGGCTTCAACAATAAACCCGGTGGACGCGTTGGCGAAAGTACGCGGTATGGCAGTAATCGCCGTAAACAACGCCATTTGCGTCGCCGCGAAGGTCTTGCTGGTTTCGCGGGCTATAAAGGCGACGAAGGCAGCAGTACCGAGCCCCACGCCCAAATACTCAAATCCGATCACCACTGCCAGCATCCACAGTACCGGGCCCACAGAGGCCAACCAGGCAAATCCAAGAATGGATACCAACTGCACCACGCCGAACAACCAGAGTGCCCGGTTAATGCCGATGCGCAGCATGAGAACGCCGCCCAGCAACCCGCCGATTATCGATGGCCAGAGCGCGGCGTTCTTGGCAACCAGCCCGATTTCCGTTTTGGTGAAACCGAGATCTCGATAGAACACCGATGACAGTGCTGTGGCCATGCTGTCACCGAGCTTATAGAGAAACAGAAAGCTGAATACGAGTAACACCCCTTGCCAGCCGCGCCGTACCCAGTACTCCTGAAAGGGAGCAACCACCGCCTCCACCAGACCGCCAGCCTCCGGCAGTTCTGAGTCGGGTTCTGCCGCTAGAACGCTCAAACCCAGACCCAGCAACATACAAGCGGCGGTAATCCAGAACACAGCTTCCCAGGGCAGCAAGTCAGCCAGGATCAGGGACAGCCCACCGGGGATTAGACCCGCCAGGCGGTAGGTCTGCACATGCAAAGCGTTTCCCAGGCCCAGTTCCCGATCTGGCAGAATTTCCCTACGGTAGGCGTCCAGGGCGATATCCTGGCTGGCGCTAGCCAGCACCAAAATGACCGCTAGCGCCGTGATAGTTGCCAGAGAGCGCTCTGGGGAAAACATGCCCATTAAGCCAATGCTGAGCAACAAAGCCACTTGTGTTACCAACATCCAGCCGCGGCGACGTCCGAGGAAAGGCGGTATATAGCGGTCCATTAGCGGCGCCCAGGCAAACTTGAGCACGTAAGGCACACCCACCAGCGAGAATAGACCGATGTCCGCGAGGCTGACGCCCCCTTCGCGCAGCCAGATGGGCATCATCTGAATCACAACGAAAAAGGGAAGTCCGGAAGAAAAGCCGGTGAATATGCAGATCAGCATGCGTCGATTGAGAATCTGCCGCCAATCAAACATGTCCGGTAGCCCTATTCGCAACCTGCGTTAAAAACGCGAGCGTTTCTCTGGCTGCAGTATCCCAACTGAATCGAGGTGCGCGTTCACGTGCCTTTGCTCGTAATGTATCGAGCAAATCCGGATTTATCGCCAGTTCGAGGATGGCATCGGCGATACTCGATATCGACGACGGGTCGACCAGCAAACCCGCATCGCCGGCGACTTCCGGCAGAGAACTGTCTCGACTGACAATGCTGGGGACACCGGCCTTCATCGCTTCGAGAACAGGCAAGCCAAAGCCCTCGTAGAGCGAAGGCATCACCAACGCCGTGCTTGCGCGATACAAAGCACCAAGTTCGGCATCGCTGACGCGCCCCCTAAGCACCACACTGCCTTCTAGGGATAGTTCCGCCACCTGCTTATCCAGCTGATGCGAACCCCAACCGCCGGCGCCTGCGATCACCAACTGGTGTTGTAAACCTCGCTGCCGCGCATTTGCGAATGCCTGCAGCAATCGCTGCAGGTTCTTGCGCGGCTCGGGCGTACCCACGAAGAGAAAAAAGGGCTTGGTAGGCAACGGAAAATCTACCTCGTAATCGGCAACGTCACCGTCAGCCGCTTCCAGTATGGTGGCGCGTGTCGCACTCAATTCCGGGTACACCGCATCCAATTCGCCCGACGTAAAATCTGACACCGCGATCACCCCGTCTGCTCGCCGCAGGGATGGCCCCATCAGGCTTTGTTCCAGCATTCGATTGAGCGGCCGCATTGTCTCGGGATACCGCTTCCAGACCAGGTCGTGAACCGTCACCACACTGCGCATTCCCGGCGGCAATCGCAGGGGCAAGTGGTGACGCGGGGACCAGAACAAGTCCACGCAGTCACCGCGAGCCCAGCGGGGAAATACCATTTGGGTGAACACAAGACTGAGCGGGCTGCCGGGGCGAGAGTGACCTTGCCGCAACTGGACGTGATCGTCCACCGGAAAACGCAGGGCGAGGGCCCGGTCGCTGTACAAAAACCATTGGTGTCCGCTCTCTACCAGACGCTTCAATAGCGATTCCGTATAGCGTCCAATACCGGTTTGCGGGTGCGCCAGCGGGCGCGCATCAACAGCGATTCGAAGCACTTAGGACTCAGCGGCCTGCGCTGTAAATGAGGAGGGTTGCGTTTTAAGCGCCTTACGATAAGACTGCGCATATTGGGCGCCCATTATGGCCCCCGTAAAACAGGTCTCATAGCGCTGCCTGGCCTTAACACCCATGGCACGTGCCGAATCGGGGTTGTAGTACAAGTAATCCATCGCCTCACGCAACGCCAAGGGACAACCCGGCGGCACCACGAGACCGGTTTCACGATCGATGTTAATAAAACTAGTGCCAGAACCGATCTCTGCAGAGATCAGCGGCTTGGCGTTCATCGCACCCTCAAGCAGGGTGACGCCAAAGGCTTCTGCACGCAGATAGGAAGGGAACACCACGCCTCGGCAGAGCCGATAGAGCGCCATCTTCTGAGCCTCCTGCACATAGCCCGCAAAATGCACATTATCGAGGCCAATTTCTGCCGCCTGCCGACGCAACTCCTGCTCCACGGGACCGGCCCCCACAATCACAATCGGGTAGCTGGCAGCTCGCGCCGCCTCGAGCAATATATGCAGCCCCTTGTAGTAACGCAGCACGCCAACGAAGAGGAAGAAATCCTCGCCGTACTCACTGCGCACTTCATTCATCACCGCGTCCACCTCGGCCTCTGAGGGATAACAATTCTCCTCAATACCGATCGGTATGACCTCTACCTTCTCCTGAAAACGCGGCAGTATGTCGCTGGTGGCAAAGTAGTTTGGCGAGGTGGCCACAATCGCCCTGGCAGCGTCGAGAAACCGGAACATCAAAGGCCGATAGAAATGCTGTAGTAATTGTTGTCTGACGATATCGGAATGATAGGTTACGACCGTGGGCACATTCCGACCCGCGAGCCCGTGCATGACATCGCCCCAGGGCCAGGGAAAGTGGTAGTGCACAATGTCGGCCCATTCGACCTGCTCTCGAAAACTGCGTATACCGGCGAAGCAGAAACCACAGGAAGCAACCTCAAACGCCAGCGGAACACGCACCACGTTGATCCCGTCGACAACAATCTCAGCTGGTACGGCATCTCGGCTGAGCGCAAACACACGGCTCTCGATGCCGTGCGACTGCGTATTCAAGCATATCTGACGAATCACCTCTTCCAACCCCCCTTGGGTGTCAGGGAAGAAGGTTCGGTAGACGTGTAAGACTCTTATCGGAGACGCTGGCACTAGTGTCACTACGCGGCACAAGAGAGCCGCATAGGCCCTCCATCAAACAATAATCACCAGGACTACTGCTCTAGTGCTTCCTTGATTGAGCGTGCATAAGAATTGCGCGCTGTCTGTGTAATCGCGACCAGCGTCTGCAGGCGTGCCAGCTCCTGTTCCGCAGCCCGCATGCTGATTAATTCTGCTTTAACCTGATCGGAAAGGTCGGCAGCAGCATACTCTTTGCCGTCAATGGTAATTTTTGCTTCTTCACTCATGATAATTCCTCATGTTTTGTAACGTTACTAATTGGATGTCCGACTCTAGTCGTCAAAATTGAAGGAGAATTCTTCCACGTCTGCCAGCGCCTCTACCACATCCTCATCTACCTTCGCGGACTGTCGGCCTCGCAGCATTCGATTAAATTTCTTTACGTTGATATTGGCGTAGTGCATCGCAAAGGCGAGATTGAGAGCGCCGGACTGCTTCAGCTCCTGCAGGTCGTCACCCTCCAAATCAGGGAAGTCCTGCATGTTGCACTGGTACACATCCCCGAGGCCCGGAATACGCAATGGGGTTTCCTCCGCAATCTCTGCCAGAAGGCCTTTTTCCTCGAGCGTATTGGCAGCGACTTGCACCATTTGACGACTGCGCACATGTACCAGCAATCGCTCTCGGATATTGTGATAGCGCTCGGTAGTATTGCCGTTCGCATCGATAAGCGTATCCTGGCCACCCGGAAACAATCTCAGGTTGTGGTCGGTATAGCCGAGCTCCGGCGCGTCATCGCCAGGTATCAGCTTCAACGGACTGAAACGCCAGCGTTCCGGTACGTAGAACCCAACCCATTGCCCTTGGGGGCCGACCAGTAAGTTACGTGTCTTAGCAAAACCCGTAATTCCCATAAGCCTCCACTCATCGTCCAGCCGCGCAAGCACTAGCGGCAGCATAGGTACCAATTGGCGTAGTTCGTGTATTCCCACGAGCACAGCCCGATGTCCGCGGAAATGACTGTAATCGTCATTGACGACGAAGCTGACACCCTGACCCTTGTCGAGCTCGCGCACATTGTGGAGACTGGGAGTCGAATCTGATTCCTTGCTCATATCACTGGGCGTCCCAAGGCGCCAATATATCCGGTTCTAAAGTCTGAATGAGCGGCGCCAGGTATTCCTCGTAGTTGCGCCACTTCTGTTTCGATGATGCGTAGATTGGCTGTCGCACTTGAGAGACGCTTGCCGTGCGCACCGCCCTTTCTGTCTTGTGAAAGTCTCGTACACTGTCATCCCAGTCAACGCCAATGAAATCGAGCAGCTCCCTCGTCATGCCTTCCTGGTCACTCACCAGTTCCTCGTAGGTGAGCTCAAATATGGGTATGGGTAGCACGTCTCGCCAGTGAACCATCATTCGATGATAATCATTAATCTGAAGGCCAATATTCTCCTGGCTGAAGGCGTACCCCATACCGCCATCTTTGGCTTTGAAGTTCTGCTGCAGGTTTGACAATGCGTTATCCCGCGGATCGCGCTGGATATGAATGATTTTCGCAGTGGACAGCGTGGACGCGATCAACCCAAGGTTCATGAAATTGTGTGGCATCTTGTCCACCACAAAGGGCATCTCCCTGTCGTGTTGATCCAGGCCGAACAGATAGTAGCGCGCAGCTTCTTCACGCAACTCCGGCGTGAGAGATCGCATGCAGCCGGGAAGGAGGCGTTTGGACCTCAGTACCCTGGGCATTAGTCGCACGAGCACCGGCAGTAAATCCAGCTCTCCTGCCCCGTATACATCGGGATGAGAGCAGAGAATCTGTTCTGTGAGCGTGGTGCCAGATCGAGGCATACCGACAACGAAGACCGGTGTACGATCGGGCGCGCGTATACCGGGCAGGGAGTCAAAAAACTCGTTCGTGAAAATCTTTATATTGGCGTCAACCCGATTCGAGAATAGCTCAGGCCGGTACTTCAAGTCTCGATTGGTCAGTTCGTTTGCCTGAGCCAAATAGTTGTAGGCCTTCTCAAAATCCTTCTGCTTGTCGTAAATTTCGGCCAGCGCAAAACTCATATTGGCTCGCGGTTCACGCGCCAGCGTCTTGTTGTCAGCTATCCGTTCCATTCGTTCGAGAGACGCCGGGTTTTCCGGCATCTTCCGTGTTTTAACAATTTGCGCGAGCGCCATGGGATTAATCTCACCGGCTTTCTCGAAGCAACGCGCCGCTTCATCTAGTTCGCCCACCCACAGCAGAGTCTGTCCCAGGTTACTCAACAGGCCCGCATCACCGGGATAAACTGCCACCAATTCCCGCAGGAGCGACTCAGCCTCCCGGTAGCGGTTGTCTTCGTTCAGCAGATTCGCCTGGGCGATCTTAAGCTGATTATTCTCTGGATGTTCCTCTAGTAGGGGTTCCAGGGCTTCTTCAGCCTCTTCAATTCGTCCCATCTCTACCAAGGCACTCAGCCGGGTGATCTGGACTGGGAGCGGCTCTTCCGGCTCCAGCGCTAATATATCGTCACACACGCGATAGGCGGCCTGATAACGCGAATGCTTCTGCAGAAACTCCGCGCGCAAGCCACGCAGTTGAATTTGCTCGCGCTTTGTCTCTTCGAACGCCTCTGAATCTTCTTCCTTGAGGCGCAATAACTCATCAATGGGTTGTTCTCGCTCCTTCAGCACCGCCAAACTGTCAGACCAGCGTCCGTCCAGCATAAGCGCTCTGGAGTAAGACAAGCGGTTTAGCAAATCCTCGGGATTCTGCTGAAACTTATCCTCCAGCTGAGCGACCACGTCTTCTGTGCGGTCCAATGCCGATAGGGCGGCCAGACGGGCGGCTTGGCTTCGCTCATCATCGGGCTCAATCATCAAGGCCATGTCCAGTTGCTCCAGGGCCTCCTCATAGAGCTGTCGTCGAGTGTAAATTACCGCGAGATTGTAGTGCCATTGATGTCGACCAGGCTCGCGATTGACGGCTTCGCTGTAATAGGCGGACGCATCTTCCATATTACCCTGCGCGGTGGCGATCGCAGCCAGCCGGCCATAATCCACGCCGCAGGCCTCACTGGAATCAATGACGGTGCTCAGCAACTCGAGCGCTGCTGAAAGATCGCCCAGTAAAAGATTGGCCAGCGCCTGGTCAGAGCGCCAGGCATGATTTTCAGCGGCGCCACTGACCGCCTTTTTTAACATAGGCTGCGCGCGTTGAGTATCACCGCTCATGAACAGGGCAAGCGAGAAAAGCAAATACGACTCAGTATCCTCATCACCCGGCTCAACTGCGACCTCATCGCCGACTATCGCAGCGTAGTCTCCACTGCGATGCAATTCACGAAGGGTGTTAATAGGCAGATTAGAAGCTGGGGGCATGTCAATCAGTCTGTAAAGCAAAATACCAAGTTTATCTAAAAAAAAGGGCCCGGTATTGCTACCGGGGCCCCAGAAAGTAGAGAGCACCCACAGAGGGGTGCTCTTGAAGCGCTATTAGATCAGTACGATCTCACCGCCAGTCGGTATGTTGCCACCGTTGAAGTTAACCAGACCAATGGTCGAAACTTCACCAGTAGCTACCGTACCGGAAGAGGCGCTGTCAGCCGTGATCAGGAACGCTTTGAGCACTCCGTCAGTGGCTGCTGCAGTACCTGCGGCGGTACGACCCATCGCGAACAAGACGAAGGTCGTGTTTGCATACTCGGGCGCTACACCACCATCGCTGGTGCCAGCGATTGAAGTGTTCTTCAGCCAAGCCGTTACAGCTGCTGCGTTGAAGAAGCCTTCCAGCGTTACGGTAGAACCGATCGCCTCACCTTCAGCGATAGTGATCAGGTCACCCTGCTGGTTGATGATCTTCACGCCACCATTTTCCGTACGAGCGTCTGCGAGAGCCGTCGTAATGGTAATGGTGCCGGTCAGACCCTGCCTGCCCTCAGTGAAGGTAGTACCGGTCGTGTAGGTTCCCACCAGGTCAATCTGCAGCGTATCCGGCACACCGTCATTGAAATCATTGATGGTATACGCAGTACCGCCAGTGTTCTTGGTAGCGTTCTCTGCCGTACCATCGCCGATCGTCGTGGTAGGAGTAACACCCAACAGGTTAGTTGTCGTATTACCCAGAGCCGTACCAAAGCGGCCAACCACGCCCGTGTTGGTGGTTTCCTCACCCACAAACTGCGGGCCAGTCGCCATACCAGAGATGGTGAACACGTCATTACCGCTGCCACCGGTCAGGTTGTCACCCTTGGTGAATGCTGTCAGCGTGTCATCGCCAGAGCCGCCATTAACAACGGAGTTAGCTTCCTTGCCACGAGCGTTCGCCAGCGCACCACCCAGAACAGGTGTAAAACCAGTGAAGGAGTCGTCGCCGCTTCCGAGATCACCAGCTTCGGCAGAGGTTCCCGTATTGGTGCTGTAATCACCGTTAACGATACCCTTGATGGAATCGTTACCAGCGCCCAGGATAGTCGCTTTGGCTGCAGCTAGAGTACTGCTTTCTGCGCCGAACAAACCGATCAGAGTGTCATCGCCATAACCACCGGTTGTGGTTCCGCCAACTACACCGGTTACCAGGTTGTTGCCATCGTCCGACTTGGATGCTGAAGCAGCACCATCCGTCAGGGTCAGGTCACCGGTAACCAGAGCACCAGATACCGTGTTGCTGCCCGCGCCAACGTTCAGCGAAGTTGCTGCACCGCTGAACGAATCATTACCATCGCCAAGATCGTAATCTGCCGAGGCTTGGAAGCCATTGGTGCCATCGAGAGAGTTGAAGTAACGGCCAAGACTAGCTGCGCTCGCGAGGAACGTGGCCGGATCTTCACCAGTTACAGTGTCATCATTGTCGCTACCCAGAACGTCAAGTTGCACACCAGTACCTGCAGTCGCGGTCTGGCCAGCACCTGGCGTAGTAGGCGCATCGATGTTTGCATTAGACAGGTCAAACTCACCGTCAACCGCCAGAGAGATCAGACCAGATTCAGCACCAAGGCTAGCAAAACCGTCGAGACCTTCCTGGGAGATGCTGATGCGGTTAGCTGTGGCGTCCCAGTTAGTACCAGCTGACGTGCTGATGTCGGTGCTGCTGGAGAGGTCTTCTCCATCAGTTACGGTAACACCTTCCAGGTCAACCACTGAACCTTTCGCTTCACCGGCATCGGTAACATCAGCGATGAAGTTCACTTCACCATTGATGGTTGCGATGTCAACCAGCGAGCCTTCATCGATGGTCACGTCGAACATACCTGCATCGGCGCTGGCCACATCGATCACGATGTTTTCAACTGCAGATACTGTCTTAGCGGTGAGGTCCATGTCCTGGCCATTCACGACCAGGGTGTCTTCAGTACCCAGGCCACCGACCAGCTTGTTAAAGCCAACCGTTTCCAGGTTGTCGACAACCACAGTGGTCACACCGGAACCCATTTCAACGGTGGCGAGGCCAAGGTCGTCTTCGTTCGCCGCACCCATCGCGGTGAAGTCAACGTTCGTGGTCAGAACCGCTACGTCGGTACCGCTGACCTGTACGTCGTCGAGTTGATCGAAGATGCCGTCAAAGTCATCGCCATTGTTACCAGCGAGCTCAGCAATAAGGGCACTGCTCAGCCAAACGGTGTCAAACACTTCCGTGTCAGTACCGCCACTATTGTCATTACCAACAACCTGGTTGAAATCGGTCAGGCTCAGGCCCGCGACATCAAAGGTGGTAGACGACTTGCTGGCAAGAACCAGCGTTGCATCCGTGTCGGTACCCGCATCCTGAACCAGCGCAGGTGCGCCGTCGGTGGTAGCGATCGTGAACGTAGACGCCGCCGTGGTACCCACGATGGTGTCAATGCTGGTCAGCGTTGCGCCGCTGATATCAATGGCAGTGCCATCAACGGTGATCATATCGTCAGCATCTGAACCGGTGATAGAGTCGAAGTCTTCCAGGCTCACTTCCGTGCCGCCGTCGGCAGCCAGGGTCAGCTCAACTTCGTCTTCGCCGTCACCGTTGCTCAGCACCAGGTTTTCAACCGCGAGGTGCGCGGCAACAACCGCAGACAGGTCTACTGCATCAGCGGAGAATACCACCGTGTCGTCACCGGTCTGACCGTCAACTGTTGCCAGAATTGTACCGTCGTCGGCAATCTGGTCCTGATCTTCAAAGTAGAAGGTATCGTCACCGAGGCCACCCTTCAGGGTGTCCGCGCCGTCAAGACCCCAGATTGAGTTGTCGCCATTGTCACCGGTGATGGTGTCGTTCTCGTCGGTGCCGATAACGTTTTCAATGCCGCTGATCGTGCCGCCGAAAGACTCAGCGCCATCAATCATGGCAAAAGAACCGGTCAACAGGTTTACGTTGGCAGAACCACTGTGCTCCTGGGTGTCGAGGGTATCGATACCACCCGGGTCAGTCAGGGCTGCAGACTTGAGCTCTTCCAGGATTACCGTGTCGTCAAAGTTTGACAGGTTAACCACGAAGTCGGCTTCGTCGCTGTCGCCGTCGAGGGTAACCGTAACGGCACCGGTGGCGCCAACAAAGTCAGCAGTCGGGTTGTCTTCATCCAGGGTATACTCGCCACCCGTAATCTCTTGGGGCAGAGCTTCAACAAAGGCTGCAGAAGCTGCTTCACCAGCCGCAACAGACTCGTCGCTCAGATCAACAACATCCAGAACCGCCTGGGCACCCGGAATGTCAGAAGCAGCGTAAATAGAGCTGTTCGCTTCAACGTCAGCGGTGAAGCTGTTAGCTACGCCAATCTTGTTGTTCAGAATAGTGACGTCATCGTTCTGGGCACCGTTGGCGATATCCAGGGCAATCGCTGCCAGGGAAGACTCACCGCTGTCCAGCAGATCCGTGTAGAACGCCAGACCTTCTTCGTCAGCGTCACGGTTGAACATGAACTGGTACAACTGGTTGATCAGGGCTTCCGTATCGCCTGCATCTTCCAGAATCTCCAGGTATTCGTCAGAAGTACCGAAGTCGACCAGCGCCTGATCAACATCGTCTGTGTTAGTGAAATACTCAATCCAGAAGGCAAGACCTTCGGGATCAGCCGGACGACCGTAGTAGGACACATATAACTGCTGTGCTGCTGCTACGATTTCTTCGTTGGTAGCCATAGACATGACACTCATATCCAAGTTTTAAAAAAAGACCAAAAAGATCTAAAACTAACTTTTGCAAAAATTATGAATTTTGTGATCTCTCCAAAATTCAGTTCAGCGGGAAGAAAGACATCCGTACCGCTCGAGACAGCACAGATTCATTGTTATTAACCCCAGTCTTTCCGCCCAGGTTTGTTGCCACGCCTGGTCCAGCCGCACAGCTACCACTCAATACCGCTCGCGCACGTCCAGCCATCAGTGAATACAAATCCTGACGGGAAAGTTTATATATCGGCCGTAAGTCACTGTCAAACCATTCTTATTGGGATTTTTGGGAATATTCGGCATTTCAGATAAACCACTACTGGAAAGCCCCGAATTGTTCAAAAATTAACCATTTCTGGCCAGTTTCCCTCAGATTGTGCCCCTTAGCCGACGGGGTTGAACTCCTTTCCTTCTTCCAGACCCTGAAATCCGCCTTGTCCGGAGCAGCTATCCACCAGGTGGGCAAAATACCCGTCGGCGATACCGTCCCAGTCAAAGGCCTCGATCAGCGCCTTTCTCCCTACAGACTCCCCTGCTTCTGCCGTGCCAGAGCGGATTCTCTCAATCAACCGGGTCAGTTGATCATTGAAATCGTCCAGTTCTGCCACCTGCACCGCAGGTAAATCCTGTACTTCCAGCCCGCGACACCCGAAAGGGGTGCTTAACACCGGTAAACCCGCCACTGCGTACTCAGCCATCTTCAGATTACTGCCAGACCCCGTCATTACTGGGTTTAGAGCAATCTGGGCACAGCTGAGCACGGCGTTTTTATCGGCTTCATCGAGCTGACCCAACAATATGACGTTCGCAGGTGGCGGTTTATTCCCACTTTTTTTCCAGAAATTGCAGACACTGCCCACGATCCAGAAATTCACCTCGGGCTGCGACGGCGCCAGATGTTCAATGAGCCACTGCACCGCCTCAATATTGGGGCCATGCCAACTACCAACAAACAGTGCAGCAAAGCCCCGCTCCGCGCCCAGCCGTCGCGCCACCCGGGCACGCGCTTCAGACGCCACTCTGGGAACCTCCTGGGCCGATACACCGTTGGGCACCACCGCTACCTGCGCCGTAGATACGCCATACAGGGCTGAGAGGCGCTCGCGATCTTCTTCAGAGCAGGCGCTAATACCTACCGCTTCCCGCGCGCAATCACCCTCGGTGCTCTCGATGACATCAAGCCACGCCGCTGCGCCCGCCCTGTCACCGAGGATGTCGCGCTTCATGTCGTACTCAACATTGTGCGACTCGTAATAGACGGCGCCGCGGTAGACACTGCGGATAGCCCGGTACAGGTAGGGGTGGGAGGCCACCACCAGTTCCGAGGCGGCGGCAAGTTGTTTGAGTGCGGATATATAATCCTTTGTTTCATGAACGTGCTCGATGGCATAGAGGTCCGCAATCGAGGCATCAATTTTCCGTTCAGCAGCCCTCTCTCCGGCCTGGTGCTGCTCTGACTTGGGTATGCGTAGTTCGCGTAATCCAGGGGCGATCTCACCGTCCAATGGTGCGTCCTCGGCCCCACACAGGGTCAGCAGGGTCACGGGAACGTATTGGGCGATGCGCCGATAGAGATGAAACACCCGACTTTGGCCGCCACTGCGGGGCGGATACACGGGAAAGGTCAGCGGCACCAGGATATGGTTGGGTTTGCCCTGCTCTGGAAAGCCACTGGCATCCGGGCAAGCGCGCTCGTCCAATAGTCCTGCCAGCGTCGCCTCCCAGTTGATATCAGCTACCCGTTCTCGGCAGGCAGCCGCCATGTCTCGCGCTCCAGCGGTATTGCTGGCAATCGCATCTATCGCCTCTGCCAGAGCGGCTTCGCTCGCCTCCACGACCCAGCCCGTGACACCGTTTTCCACCAATTCGGTCACACCGCCGGTATCCGGGCAGGTCAGTACCGGTTTGCCTGCCTGCATGGCTTCTACGGTAATCAGGCCGTAATCCTCATCCTGTGGCAGATAAGGCACGCAACAGGCACGACTGTAGTAGCGGCGCATCACCGCATCGCTGATGCGGCCCAGCAGAACAATGCGTTCATCGCCACCGATGAGTGCTTCCAGTTCCTCCTGTTGCGGCCCGGTGCCGGCGATCAGCAGTCGCTTTTCGGTTTTGGTGGCACGGAACGCGCGCACCAGCAAATCCAGGCGCTTCGGAGCATCAAGACGACTCGCTGTGAAAAAGTAGTCACTGCCGGCATCCACCGCGGGGACGAGGTCGCTGGGATGGTGAATGACCTGCACCGGCACATTGGTCGGAAAATAACCATCGCGGTCTGCCACATTTTGAGAGATGGCCATGAACTTCTTGATCATGCCGGGCGCGAGCGCACTGTCGTCCAGCCAGCGAGTGACCTTGCGCGCCAGCGGACTCGGCAAACCAAACCAGTCCTCCCACTGCTGTTCCGGCAGGTGCGCCTTGAGGTTGCCGACGACAGAAAACAGCTCGTCGCGGTATTCCACGCACGGCTCCATTGCCAACAGCTCGCCCAGGCGAACCAGCTCGTCTGGCCAGTCCTCGCCGTTCTCCACCCAGTCGGGTTCCAGGGGCATATGCTGCGGATAGGTGTCATAAAGCCCACGCAGCCGGTGTTGCAGGTATACCCAGTGATTCTCATGCCAGCACATCCAGGCGGGATACTTGGTCGAGATCACCAAGTCGAAGTGATTCAGATCCAGCTTGGAGAAGTAATAATAGCTGTCGATGATATCGCAAAAGTTGCGCTCGGGAGAGGGTACTTTGACGAGTTCAATCTCATAGTCGGTATAGCGCCGGAATGCGTCCAATAGCCCCCACCAGAGCTTTTCCGCGCCGCCGATGGTGAAGGGCACAGGGCTCGGCGCAATAATCGCGACTTTACGGGTCACGCCAGCAGGCTCTCCACCACGTTGCGCCAGGATATGCCCGCCTCATCATAGGCGGCGCGCCCGGCCTCACCCATGCGCAGGGCCAACTGCTTGTCTTCGTATAAGCGGTCAATCACTGCTGCCAACTGCTGCGGCTGCGGCGGCAAGACCCAACCGGTTTCTTCGTGACGCACAAACTCGAGTGGACCGCCAGAATCCGTGCAAGTGATCACGGGCTTGGCCGAGAGCATCGCCTCCAGGGTGATGTAGCCGTAGTCCTCATCTTTCGGCACAAATGCCACCCCCAAACAACGGGCGTAGTACACATGCTTTTCCGCCTCGCTGAAGGGCCCGGTGAGTTGCACCCGATCCTGCACCCCCAGCTCTGAGATCAACTGCTGGTAGCGTTGCTCCTGCCCACCTTTACCTGCCAACAGGATTTTCACCGGCGACTTGAGATGCTTCGCCGCACGAATCAGAAGGTCCTGACGCTTGAGCGTTTCCAACCGACTGGGGACAAATATGTAGTCGTAGCTGTCGTCAGTGAAAAATTTGTCTGCACCATGAGGTGGGTGATACAGCGGGGTTGCCTGCAGTTCGTTGTAGTGCTTCAGCCGCTCTGCCACCCGGCCAGAATTCGCGAACAGCGCCTGCGCCTTACCCAACACTCGCCGATCAAACGCGTTGACCTCGTCCCGCAGGGCCTGCAACGCGGCAGATTGAGGTTGATCATCGAATAGCTCGTACACCGCGCGGTGCTGATGCATGATCCATACGCGATGATCAGGGTGCTGCACGCCGTAGGCCGGAAACTGCAGGCTAATAACCTTGTCGACATGAACGCCGTTGGGCATGGCGAGATCAGTGGCCTCACAAAAGGCCATCATGCGCTGCACTTCGTCCTCGGGAGAGAAGCGAAACGGAAAGCGCAGCAACTCTACTTCGTGACCATAAAGCCGCAGCTGCTCTACCAGGCCGTTGATATGGTAATCGGCCCCGCCGGGCATGAAGGGAACAATATTGGCGGTAACAACAATCTTCATCGGGGCTTACGCCCGATAACGGCAAAATCCTGCGCGCTACAGAAGGCACCGTTGACCCGTTCAGTGAGCGGGTCCATGCCGGGGATTAGCGCCTCCGCCGGATAAGGGTGCAAGCGCTCTAAGGTGACATCGGCAAAGCCCAGGTGCCGCAGCAGGAACTCGATCATGGTGGGCGTGATCGGGTTGCGGTGCGTGGGGTCGTGATAGAAAGTGTGGCTGCCCACCAGCACGTTCTCGGGATTGGGGGTTTCAAATATCAACACACCCCCCGGCGCCAGAGTGCGCTGGCATTCTTCCACCAGGGAAAACAAAGCATCGAATGGCAGGTGCTCGATCACATGGAAGGAGGTTATAGAACCCAAGCAGGCGTCCGCTTGCTCGCGCAGGTACGCAATCGCGTCCGCCAGGTTGACGTCAAGGTCCTGCTCGCGGCAGTGCTCAACCAGTACATTGGAGATATCCACACCCCGCGCAGGAATGGCATTGTCGCGAAGCAGCGCGAGCCACTCGCCGCGCCCGCTACCAATATCCAGCAGCGGCGTTGTATCGGTGACAGGCGCTCCCGTTACATAGGGCAAATACACCGACAACTGCTCGCGGATATCATCCTCGTCACCGCGGCATTCGTTCTCGAACGCCAAGTAAAAGGCGTCCAGCTTGTCATCGGCGTGGGTGGCCAATTCGGAAGCTGCCGCTGGCAGGTCGGCAGCACCCAGCGCCTGCAATTTCTCCAGCAACACGTTTACTCGCAGTTGCTGCGTCACCAAATCACGCTGCGCTTGCAGCATGTCGCGTCGATAGCGCTCTACCTTCGCGGTCAGTGCTTCCTGCTCTGCCTCCAATTGGCGTTCGCGACCGCGCATAAAATCAAATAATTGGTCCTGCTCAGCCAGGTAGCGATTCACCCGCTGCTGGTGATGCCGGCGACGTCGGTCATTCAACAGGCTGTACTCGGCCTGGTCGTTGCGCAGCCGGTATTTGAGAATTTTGTAAACCGTTAAAAACCAGCGCTTGCGAAACCACCACGCGTTTCGATGACGATTCTCGAATGCAGCCCAGCGCATACCCAAAACACGCACCTTGTGGTCGCGCCCCTCTTCGGAGCCCATCAGGTCGGTGAGAATTTCTATCTTGACGGCGTCACCGTGCTTGCGCAGTTGCGCCGTGTAGCTGTCGAGACCCGACTCATCTGGCTCCCGCTGCAAAATGCCTCGGAATGCATTGGCGACAAATTCCAGATCGTCATAGACCAGGAACTCATTCACGTGGTACTCGAATTTCATCGGGAAAGCGTCGATATCCGTTTCCCAGGTCGGCAACTCCCGCAACGGCAGGGGTGTCTGTTCGGCAGAGAGGACAATGCTTTCTTCCTGCTCCAGGAAGCGTGCCTCACGGCGAATAAGATCCAGCAGCTCGTCAATTCTCAACTGCTGCTTTTCTTCGTCTTCAGTCATAAATACTCACTACAGAGAGGGTCGTGGGCAGGCGACAAACACCGGCAAACTGCGCACCTCGAACCCCAGCAACTTCAAAACGGCTAATGCTATCGCACCAGTAGTAACAATTCTCCAGGTGATTTTCGCGGCTGTGCAGTGCCGCCGTCAGCGTGTAGCGTCCCGGGGCAATCTCCATCGGAAAAGAAAACTCCAGCCGCACTTCCTCACCCTCCGAGAGCGCCAACTGATGGCCCAGGTGAAAGCTATTGGTGCCAAAAACATCCTGCCCGAACCGATCTCGCACCACGACGCCTGCAGTCATATCATCCAGCGCTTCAGTGGCGCGGCAGCGCAAGCGAATAACCGCGTCTTCGCCGGTGCTGATCACACTGCTCTGCGAGTCCACGCCAAGCACTTCGGCTTCGAGTATCTCTGCAGCCCCGTTCCCGAACACGTGCTGTTCACGCGCAGGACTTTCCAGTTCCTGACGATCGTCCTCATCGGCGATGACCCGGTTGTAATGGTTCACCGCCTCTTCGGGGTCTCCGGAGAACACCGCTTTACCACCCCCAAGCACGATGGCGCGATCGCATAACATCTTCACCGCATTGAGGTCATGAGACACAAATATGATGGAACCCCCTCGCTGGCGAAACTCCCGGATCCTGCGCATGCACTTTTGCTGAAAGTGGGCATCACCCACCGAGAGCGCCTCGTCCACGACCAGGCAAGCAGGCTCTGCGTGAATAGCAATACTGAACGCGAGGCGCATCACCATACCGGAACTGTAGGTGCGCAGCGGCTCTCGAATAAACTCCCCCAACTCGGAGAAGCGCACAATATCTTCGCGCCGGGCCTCGATTTCTTCACGGGTCATGCCCAATAGAAGACCATTGGTGACGATGTTCTGCTCGCCGTTCAGCTCAAAATCAAAGCCGGTACCCAGTTCCAGCAACCCGGTAATCCGGCCGTCAATCTCGTAGCTTCCCGCATCGGCCTGCAACACGCCGGTGAGAATTTTCAACAGGGTCGACTTGCCGGCACCATTGCGGCCCAACACCCCCAGGGTTTCTCCGCTGGCCACCTCGAAAGAGATCGCATCCAGTGCAACATGGGTGCGATGGAAGGTGCGGCGCAGCAGCATCTCTTTGAGCCGGTCAGAGGGCTTACGATAGAGACGAAAGTGTTTGGTGAGCTGGTTTACGCGGATCATCAGATAAAGTCTCGCATATCCTTTTCCAGCCGCTTAAAGCCATACAGCCCCATACCCAGAAGCACCAAGCCTAGCAGCAGCAATTTCCCGAGTACTACAAGATCAGGGGCCTCAGCGTAGAGAATGGCAGAACGAAAGGCTGTCACAAAATGAGTCATGGGGTTCCAGGCCAAAAGGTCCTGGGTCTCCTGCGGCAATATGTCGAGCACGTAGACGATAGGCGTCAGCCAGAACCAAAGCTGCACCGCAATGCGCACCAGTTCCACAACATCGCGGATAAACACGCCCAGCACCGCGGCGCCAAAGCCGAGGCTGTATGCCAGGAGTTGCTGCACCAGGTATACCGGCACTAGCCACAGCCAGGCACTGGTGATCGGAAACCCGATCAGCAGTAGAAACAGTGCGAACAGACTCATGCTGATCAAAAACACCACGGATTCGGACAGCAGTATGTAGAGCGGAAGGGTTCGCATCGATAGACTGACCTTGCCGATCAAACCCGCTTTGTCGAGATATATCGTGGTCACCCGCGTGACCGTATTGCCGAACGCACCCCAAGCCAGAACCGCCGGCACCAAATAAATACTGTAACCGTATTCCTCGAATTCGACTCCGAGATCACTGAGACGAGCACCCATAATTTTGGAGAAGATCAGTGTGTAGATCAGTATCTGCACCAGCGGGTTAATCAGCGTCCAAACGCCCCCTAACAATGAGGCCGAGTAGCGATCCACCAGATCCTGGCGGGTGAAGGTGAGTAGCAGGGAGATATTCACGGCGCGGTTTTACACAAACATTAGCAGGCTGGCCGCAAAGCCCACACCAATTGCATTGGCGGCGATATCGTACCAACAAAACCCTGTGCCCATACTGCCATCCCAGGCCTCCTTGACGAGGCCCGCCAAAAACACCACCCCGACCGCATTGGCCAACGACAGCACCGGGAGCAACAAAACCACAACGAGAAAAGCACAGATAATGTGTTGTGCCTTGTCTTCTTGCTGCATGCGTTCGAGAAAGGTCACTTGACTACCTCTGCGAGCACCGCGCGCAAACGCAACCAGGAGTTCTCCCAGCTATGCCCACGGGCGACCACCAGGCCGCTCTCAATCTGCTGTTGCCGCAGGGTCGCCGAGTTGAGCAAACGCTCGAGCCCGCTACTGATATCAGACACTGACTCAGGATCCACCAGCGAAGCAGCACTGCCGGCCACCTCCGGCATCGAGGCAGCGTCCGACGTCAACACGGCTGTGCCGCTAGCCATAGCCTCGAGCACAGGCATTCCAAATCCTTCATACAGCGAAGGATACGCGAAAACGGTGGCGGCTCCGAACAGGAGTGGCAGGTCCTCATGGTCGACGTATCCAAGTTCCAGAATATTTGGATTGTCTAGCTTAGCTAGCACCGACTCGAACGTCTCCGGATGCCAGCCGCGCCCGCCAGCAAGCACTAAAGGACAACGCGCCTGCAGCTCTTTTGGCAATAATGAGTAAGCCTCCATAAGCGCAGGCAGATTTTTGCGTGGCTCTATCGTTCCTGCATACAACACAAAGTTGGTCGGCAAGCCGTAGTGCTCCCGCACCTGCGCGGACTCCTCCGGAGTGCGGGGCCGAAAGCGATCGCTCACCGCAGGTGAGACCACGGCCACCTTAGCTTGGTCGACTCCCAACAACTCGGTCATCTCCGATCGAGTGAATTCAGACACCGTGACGATACGCTCACATCGAGCAAGCGTTTCTGGCAGGTGCTGTAATTCGGCCAGGCGCGACGATGGGTGAAATTGCGGGTAGCGCAAATGTGACAGATCGTGGACCGTGGCAACGGCGGGATTATCTACGGGAAGCAAGAGATAATTTGGCTCCCAATAGACATGCTCTGCGTATCGCTGGGCCACACGCTGCTGCAGCGCGTGAATGAGACGCGAGCGCAACCGGCTCACGCCGGGGATGCGCCGGGCAACGGCCCTTGGGATTCGCGTTAGTCGCGCTCGCGCGCGACCTACCTCCGTACTCGGAGTTTCGTCGGCATAGACCGGAGCGCTTTCCACCATTTCCAGCACCGCCTGTCGATCATGCCAACCGGTTTGGCTAATACCAACCAGCGATTCGACGTCAGGGTCGTTGAGCATTTCCAGAGTCAAATGCCGGGCATAGTGGCCAACACCGGTCACCGGGGGGTGCAGGCAGTGAATATTGACTGCCAATTTCACGGGTGGATTCGCGCTAACTAACTGGCATCAGCAATCAACGTGTTGTTGATTTGCCTTAGGTCGCCATCTTCCAGTGATCCTGCTTCGCGCTGCAAAGCGAGCCAGTTCGTGATATAGCTGTAAACGGCGTTGTAGTAGTCGCGCTCTGCTCGGGTGCGACTGTGCAAGGCTTCCAGCACATCTGCCGCTGTGACGGTGCCAAAGCTGAAACTCTTGCTCATCGCCTCATAGGACTTATTCGCCGAGCGCATGCTTGCCTGTGCGGCGTCAATACGCTTTCGGCTTGAACGCGTGCTCAGCCACGCTTCACGCGTATTCTTAAGGACTTCCCGCCGCGCGCCCTCTTCTTCTTCACGGGCAATATAGTAGGCGGCCCAGGCCTCGCGGACCTTCGCGGACGTCGCACCGCCGCTGTATATAGGCACAGTAACATCTATACCAATGTACTGTGTATCGCGCTCGGGCGACTGCTGATTATCGAAGCCCACATCTGAATTTTGATCACTGTAGACCAGATCTACGGTGGGGTAGTGTCCACCTTTTTGTTGCTGAACCCCTTGCTTTGCAGAGAGCACTGCCTCACGCCGGGCCTGCAACAGGCTATTATTCTCGGTAGCAAGATTGACCCAGTAATCGATATTGCCATCCAATTCCGGCAATACGTAGCCCTCCTTAAAACGTGCCACTTCTCCCACGTACTGGCCAGTCAACTCAGCGAGCGACTCCCGCGCCAAAGCGACATTATTCTCCGCTTCAATCTCATCGGTCAGCACCTTGTCAGCCCGCGCCTGCGTTTCCAGGAAGTCGGTTATTCGAACCAGCTTGCGCTCGTACATTTCCTCGGTCTGACGCAATTGCTGCTGAACAAGCTCCCTTTCCGCCTGCACTAGCTCCAAGTCGCGTTCGGCCAAGAGCACTTGAAAATAGCGCTCCGACACATCGACTAGCAGCATGCTCATCACATCCAGCAACTCTGCCTCACGCTGAGCCACGAGCTGCTTAGTGCGCCGGCGATCGGAAATCGCCGACCAGTTGAAAAGCACCTGCCTGACCTGTAGCGTAAATCGCTCGCCATTAAAGTCCTGATCCTCAATCAGATTAGAATCGTACTCGACTTCGTTGTCCGACCAGTTGGCAAAGAAGTTCGCCTGAGGTAGCAGTGCACCAAATGAGCTGTCGGCCTGCGCTTGACCCATTTGTACCTGCTGATGAGCGATTTGCACACGTGGATCTTTTTCCAACGCCATAGCGTACACGGAGTACAGGTCTGATGGTTGAGCGTGGGCAACTGACTGAATTAGCAGCAGGACCAAGAAGGTAGAGAAATTCCGCAACATGAGATCAATCCTCGATCAGTGAACGGGCAAATGCATTTCTAATAGGCTGGGTCAGGTACTGGAACAGGGTTCGACTACCTGTATTAATCAATACTTCGGCGGGCATCCCTGGCACAAGCACGAGTTCATCCAACATCTCATAGCCCTCTGCCGTCACTTCCACCCTGGCCAGATAGTAGGAGGTTCCCTGCTGATCGTCAGTCAACGCGTCCGCGGACACACTAACGACTGTACCATCGATGACAGGCGTGGTCGTGCTCTTGAACGCAGAGAAGCGGATATCCGCCGACTGTCCATTGTGCACGCGATCAATATCAATCGGGCTAACCTGCGCCTCAATGATCAACTCTTCACTCTGCGGCACAATAAACATCAGTGGCTCACCCGGCCCAATAACTTCGCCTTCAGTGGTCACCGTTTTACCCACAACAACGCCAGCCACCGGTGAACGAATCTCGGTACGCTCAGCCTTATCAGCAGAGGCACGAATGCGCTCTTCGAGGTCATAAACTTCGATCTGAGTCTTGCCTAATTCGTCCACCACGGAAGTGTGAAATTCCTTCTGTAACTGCAAGATTTCCAGCTGGGTTTCGCCCACCTGAATTTCAAGCTGTGCGATCGTGGAGATGTGCTCCGCAACTTCTCCTTCCGTGCGCGCCAGATTGCGCTCCAGCTCGCGCAGCCTCTGCTTATCAGCGTAGCCTTCTTCCAGCAACTCACTATAGTCGCGAATTTCCTCGGCGTAGGAACTCACTAGCTTCTTCTTACCGTCACGCAGCGCCTCGATACCGCGCACCTGCTCACCGAGCTGGGAAACACGCTGACGCAAGACCGCGATCTCACCTTCATGGGCGTTGCGCCGAGCAACAAACACCTGGTTCTGGCTCGCGACCGCATCGGCGGCGCGCGGATCGATACTGTCCGCAATTATTTCTGGATAGACCACCGAATTGAGATCATCACGCTCTGCCAAAAGGCGTGACTCGGTAGCCTTGACGGCAAAATACTGGCCCATCGTGATTTCCAACTGGGCGCGCGCCTGCGTGTCATCAAGCAGTATGAGTAGATCGCCCGCCTCAACAGTCTCCCCATCCCTGACGGGCAATTTGGCCACGATACCGCCCTCGAGGTGCTCGATACTCTTACGGCTGCCTTTTACCATGACCTTGCCGGGAGCCAGCGCAGCGCTCTGCAATGGCGCTATCGTTGACCACAGCCCGAATACGCCAAAGGTAACGCCCACGATAATGGCTCCTATCAATTTGGGCCGCTGGGCGCTGGTCTTTACGGGAACTTCTTGTTTCAAGTTGACTTCCTCAACAGGCAGGACTTAGCTCGCCCGCCCTTCCGGTACACGCTGAACGGGCTGCTGCTTATACTTATTCATGATGGTTTCCGCTGGCCCGAAGTCAGTTGCCTGACCGTCCTTCATCACTAATATGTTATCCACACCAAACAGTATGTTGGGTCGGTGGGTAATCACCACTACGGTTGTTTTATCTTCCTTCAGCTGCTGCAGCGCAGCACGCAACGCCGTTTCCCCAGAATCATCAAGATTCGAGTTAGGCTCATCGAGGATTACCAAGCGCGGTCTGCCATAAATCGCCCGGGCAAGACCAATGCGTTGTCGCTGGCCGCCCGCCAGCGCGCCGCCACTGGCGCCGATCACAGTATCGTAACCCTCAGGCAATCGAAGAATCATCTCGTGCACGCCCGCCATACGGGCTGCCTCAACAATCCTTTCAGAGTTAATCTCTCCAAATCGAGCTATGTTTTCGGAAATCGTGCCATCGAACAGTTCAATATCCTGAGGCAAATACCCGATATGCGGCCCGAGTTCGTCCCGATCCCACTTGGCGATATCCGCACCATCCAGACGCACCGAACCCATAGCAGCGGGCCAGATACCCAGCAGCGCCCTGGCCAGGGTCGACTTGCCTGCCGCACTTGGGCCAATAACGCCCAAGCTACTACCGGCTTCCAGTTCAAACGAGACACCTTTCAACACGGGCATTTGCACGCCGGGAGGAGCCACTCGAATGGACTCTACGCTCACCTTTCCAGCGGGCGCCGGGAGCTCCATTTTTTGTTGCGCGGCGGGCAGCTTTTGAAAGAGGTCTTCCAGTCGTTCAAACTGCTGACGCGCACTGGTAAAGGTCTTCCAAGCACCTACCAGTTGATCGACGGGTGCCAGCGCGCGACCCAACAGGATGGAGCCAGCAATCATCATTCCCGGGCTGATCATCTGGTTAATCGCCAGATAGGCACCCAGTCCGATGGCGAGAGACTGCAGCATGATCCGCAAAGCCTTTGAGGTCGACGTAAATCCACTGGAAATATCGCCCGCCTGACCCTGTAATCCAACAACTCGTCGATTGTGCTCCGCCCAGCGCGCTCTCACATTGCTCATCATGCCCATCGACTCGATCACCTCCGCGTTGCGCAGGTGACGGGTGGCGTAGTTTTGGGTCCATATCTGTTCTTTGTTCGCCTCGATCAAAGCATCCGAGGTGAGCCGCTGATTAGAGAACGTGAGAACCGTCAGCAGCAAAACAGCAAATATCGCCATAAGACCAAAGTAGGTGTGGAAGGCGAACATGATGGCGATATATATCGGCACCCAGGGGGCGTCGAAGAACGCATTGACCGCGGGACTGGAGATAAACCCCCGCAATCCGTTTAAGTCCTGGAGCGGTTGGGCGCTGCTTTTACCTGTCGTTGCAAGGGACTGTCGAAACGTAGTGTCAAAAGTCTTGTCCGCGAGAATTTCATCCATTTTCGCGCCCGCACGCGAAAGAATCTGATTACGTACCCAATCCAGCGCACCCATAGACGTCAGCAGGAATGCCAGCAGAATCGTGAGCATCGACAAGGTAGGGATACTCTGGCTCCCCACCGCGCGATCAAAGACCTGGAGCATATAGAGCGATGGGACAATCATCAGCATATTTATAAACAGGCTGAATACCGCCGCGCTCACAGCGTACGGTTTGAGGGGCTCCAGAGTTTTCAGGAGCAGGGAATTCTTCAGGTCTATAGCCATATAGTAGTGTTCACACCGCCAGGTCAGGGCTGATGGGCAATTGTATCATTGTTATATCTGCCACTGGCCGCCGAATCATCTCACATGGGCAGCCGCGATGGCTTGCCACCTTTATGGGGACAATTCACGTAATTTCAATGGAGACGGAGGGATAACGTGCGGGAATGCGAAATATTCCCGCACGGCACCCTCGGAGGGTATGTTCAATTATTCAACCGACCCTCGGAGGCGGCCCGCGCAGGGGTGGGTGATCGCTTAGGCGACTTCGAACAGGCCTGCCGCGCCCATGCCGCCGCCGATGCACATGGTGATAACCACATACTTAACGCCGCGGCGTTTGCCCTCGATCATGGCGTGACCGACCATGCGCGCGCCGCTCATGCCAAAGGGATGGCCGATGGATATCGCACCACCGTTCATGTTGAGCTTGTCGTTGTCGATGCCCAGTTGATCTCGACAGTAGATCACCTGGCAGGCGAAGGCCTCGTTGAGTTCCCAAAGTCCAATATCGTCCATTTTCAGGCCGTTGCGCTCCAACAACTTAGGTATCGCAAACACCGGACCGATGCCCATTTCGTCCGCGGCACAGCCAGCCACAGCCAGGCCCCGATAAATACCCAGGGGCTGCAGGCCACGCTGTTCTGCCAACTTGCCTTCCATGACAACACACGCAGAAGCGCCGTCAGACAACTGTGAAGCGTTACCCGCCGTAATGTGATTGCCCTGCTGGATAAACTGGCCGTCTTTAAATACCGGCTCCAAACCCTGAAGGCTTTCGAGGGTGGTCGACGGGCGATTACCCTCATCCTTGTCCAGTAGGACATCCTCGAAAGTCGTTTCGTTCGTTTCCCTGTTGAATACCGACTTGGTGCTGGCCAGGGGAACGATCTCATCACTAAACGCGCCTGCTTCCTGAGCCGCCGCAGTGCGCATCTGACTCTGGTAGCTGTACTCATCCTGGGCGTCGCGGCTGATGTCATACCGATCCGCAACAGTTTCGGCAGTTTCGATCATCTGGATATAGGCTTTAGGCGATACCTTGAGTACCTCTTCGGACACCGCCTTGTAAGTGTTCTTGTGCTTGGTCTGGACTAGAGAGATGGATTCCACACCGCCAGCGACAGCGACGTCATAGTCATTGCACATCACCCCTTTGGCAGCAGTCGCGATCGACATAAGGCCAGAGGAACACTGGCGATCCATCGTCATGCCAGCTGCGCTGTTGGGTAGTCCGCCGGTAATGGCACAGAGGCGCCCGAGGTTGTAGGCCTGGGTGCCCTGCTGGGCCGCAGCACCCATGATCACGTCCTCGACCATGCCAGGTTCAATGCCTGCACGCTCCACTGCATGTTTGACCACATGCCCACCGAGCGCGGGTGCCTCGGTGTTATTGAAGGCACCGCGGAAGGCTTTGCCGATAGGAGTGCGGGCAGTGCTGACGATAACTGCTTCTCTCATGCTATTGATTCCTTAATTTCAGTAATAAATTCTCAGGCTCGCTGGGACGAGCAGGACACGATCTCACCGGTCATGTAACCGGAGTAGTCGGAGGCCAGGAACATCATGACGTTGGCAACTTCCCAGACCTCAGCGGCGCGGCCAAAGGCCTCTTTGGCCGCCAGTTCCTCCAGCAACTCCATCGGCGTGGTCTTCTTGAGGAACTCGTGAAAGGCTATCGACGGTGACACCGCGTTTATGCGTACACCGTGGTCCGCCGCCTCCAGCGCCGAACACCGAGTCAGCGCCATCACGCCAGCCTTGGCCGCGGCGTAGTGACACTGTTCTTTCTGGGCACGCCAACCCAACACCGAGGCGTTGTTCACGATCACGCCGGCGCCGCGGGGTTGCATTTTTTTGAGCATGGCGCGCGTCATACGCATGGTGCCGGTAAGGGTGATATCGAGCACACGACTCCACTCATCATCTTCCATGTCGACCAGCAGTTTCGTGCCGCCGAGTCCTGCGTTGTTAATCAGCACATCGACGCCACCGAGCTTATCCTCAGCGTCGTCGATTAGCGCCTGAACATCAGCCTCTTCGGTCACGTTAGCCAGCTTGCCATAAACCTCCTGCAAGCCCGTTTCGGCTCTCAGAGTCTCGACCGCCTTCTCCAGACGGCCCTCGTGAATATCGCTGATCATCACACCGCGCGCACCCTCCTGGGCTGCCTTGGTCGCTGCAGCGAAACCGATGCCAGCGCCCGCCGCCGCGGTAATCAATACACTCTTGCCAGCCAGCAAATTGTGGCCTTCTACATAGGGTGGTGGTTCTTTTAATGCCATGATGGGTTCCTTAGCCGCGCGGCTCTCTGGGCATCCCCAGGGCGCGCTCGGCAATGATGTTGCGTTGAATCTGGTTGGTGCCGCCGTAGATCGTGTCCGAGCGGGTGAACAGGTACATGCTTTGCAGTCTGCTCAACTCGTACGGGCCCGCCTCGCAAATCTCTGCTTCCGGACCGAGCACATCCATTGCCAGCTTGCCCAGGTTACGGTGCCAGGTTGCCCAATAGAGCTTGTAGATCATGGCCTCTTTCTGCAAGGAGCCATCAGCGGGTGAAGAGCCATCATCGCCCCCACCCGACAACGTGCGCATCGAGTTGTAGCGCATGATGCGCAGCCCCACATGCGCGTCGGCAATGCGCTGGCGTATGACAGGGTCCTGCGCTGCACCGTTCGCCTTTGCTGCGCGCACGATTTCATCGAGTTCATTCTGGAACAGCATTTGCTGACCCAGCGTGGACACACCGCGTTCGAAGCCAAGCAAGCCCATGGCCACTTTCCAACCGTCCCCCGGCGCACCGACAATATCTTCTGCACCACACTCGGCGTCGTCGAAGAACACTTCATTGAATTCGCTGGTACCTGTGAGCTGCTCAATCGGGCGAACTTCCACACCGGGCTGATCCATCTCCACCAGGAAGAAACCCAGGCCCTTGTGGCCGGCAGAATCAGGGTCCGTGCGGGCAATGACAAAACAAAACTCCGACTCATGGGCATTGGAAGTCCAGACCTTCTGCCCATTGATCAGCCACTTGCCTTTTGCTTCGTCGAAACGCGCCTTCGTCTTGACATTGGCCAGATCCGATCCCGCACTGGGCTCGGAATACCCCTGACACCAATACTCCGTCCCTGCCAAGATACCCGGCAGAAAGCGCTCGCGCTGCGCTTCGCTGCCAAAGGCGATCAGGGTCGGGCCGGTCAGACCTTCACCGATATGGCCCATGCGTCCGGGACCACCCGCACGCGCATACTCTTCATGGAAAATCACCTGCTGCTCAATGCTCGCGCCGCGCCCCCCGAACTCCTCAGGCCAACCGATACAGGTCCAACCGCCCTCGGCCAGTTTGCGCTCCCAGTCTTTGCGCTCCTCCGGGAACGTATGCTCGTCACCCGGGCCGCCACGAAAACGCAGCTTCTCAAATTCCCCGCAGAGGTTATCTTTTAGCCAGCCCGCGATCTCTTCGCGAAACTGCTCGTCCTGCGGACTGAAACTCAGCTTCATCAGGCGACCTCCCCATCCAGTAACTGCCGGGCAATGCGTTCCCGGTGGTAAGCGCTATTACCCAGGAAGGTCTCCGACGATTTAGCCCGCTTGAAATACAGCTGAATATCGTATTCCCAGGTGAAGCCCACACCGCCATGCAGTTGAATACCGCTACCCGCATTGAAGAAATAGGCATCGCTGCACCAGGCTTTCGCCACGCTCGCGGCCTCCGGCAGTTCGACCGCCAGTTCGCCGCCAGCGAAGACTTCCTGGGCGACACAGGCGGCATAGTAAACCGCTGAACGCGCCGCCTCGGCCTTCAGCATCATGTCCGCTGCCTTATGCTTCACCGCCTGATAAGAGGCGATAGTGCGGTTAAACTGCACCCGCTCCTGGGTGTACGCCACCGTGTTATCGAGCGCCTGCTGCGCACCACCCACCTGTTCCGCGGCAACCGCAATAGTCGCAAGATCGATCACCGTTTCGAGCTGCGGCCAGGCGCGTCCTTCCTCACCCAGTCTATGCGCGGCTCTCACCTGCACATGATCGAAGCTGACCTGCGCCTGTTTACGGGTTTGATCAACAGTGGGCAACCATTCGCGCGTCACACCAGCGCTGTCTGCGGCCAGCACGAACAGAGACACACCTTCTTCTCCTGTTGAACCTTTTGAACGGGCGGCCACAACAATCAGTTCGGCTGTATGGCCATCCGGCACATATCGACATTCGCCATTGAGCACATAACCGTCGCCGGACTTTTCCCAAGTGGCCTCGACCGCCTGTGCATCCCAGCGCCCATTGCTGCCCGTATACGCCAAAGTTGCCGTTTTTCCTTCCACAATCTGCGGCAGGTATTCCATCTTTTGCGACTCATTGCCGGCAATTAGCAACGCGTTCGCGCCCAGACAAACCGTGGAAAAGAATGGTGAACACAAGAGGTAACGACCCATCTGTTCGAGGGTCGCCACCAGTTCCACATAGCCCAGCCCCATACCCCCGTACTCCTCGGGGATGTGGGTAGCCTGCCAGTACATTTCACCGCAGATGCGCGCCCACAGTTCGGCGTCGAACCCTGTTTCGGTCGCCATCGCCTGGCGAACAGCCGCACTGGTAGAGACTTCAGCGAGGAAAGCCTCCGCCGTATCGCGGATCATCTGCTGTTCGTCGGTAAAACTGAATTCCATTACGTGTCCCTGCCGCGCCAGGCGCGACTCACTAAATTACGTGCCCCAGACTTGCTGGGCCGGTACTTCCTTCGCCAACATTTCGTCCATGGCCTGGCCAACCTCCGCCGGCGTCCAGTGATCTCCTTTATCAACGCCCTCGGTGGTGCGCCAACCATCACAAATACAGATGCGACCGCCTTCGGCTTCGATGATGCGGCCAGTCAACTTGCCGCCCTCAGGCGATGCCAACCAGGCGATCACGGAGGAAACGTTCTCAGGGGCAAAGTGGTCAAAACCGCTTTCTGGCGCGGCCATGCGCTCGGCCATTTCGGGCACTGCGGTCGTCATACCAGTGCGTGCCACTGGGCAAATCGAGTTGGCTGTAATCCCATAGCGGGCCAGCTCCGCCGCCTGGTTGAGCGTTAGCGCTGCGATGCCCGCCTTGGCGGCTGCATAGTTGGATTGACCGATTGAGCCCTGTAATCCGGCGTTAGATGTGGTGTTGATGATGCGCGCGTCCACGGCATTACCTTCCTTCGACTGACCGCGCCAGTAATGCACGGCATGGGAACTGATACAGAAGTGTCCTTTCAGATGCACTGCCATCACAGCATCCCAGTCGTCCTCGGTCATGGAGGCAAACATACGATCGCGATTGTTGCCGGCGTTGTTGACCACGATATCAAGGCCGCCGAACTCATCGATAGCCTGCTTCACCGCGTTGAGGCTGTCGTCATAGTTCGTGATATCAGAACTGTTAACCGCCGCCTTGCCACCGGCTGCCGAGATCTCATCAACCACCGCTTGTGCAGCCTCAACATTGATGTCGTTCACCACAACGGCGCAGCCTTCACTGGCCATGACTTTGGCGTGGGCGGCGCCAAGACCACCGCCAGCACCGGTAATAATCGCTACGCGACCGTCAAGAATTCCCGTCATTTACTGTTCCTCTATGTTCTCGGTGCTGCATGTGTGTGAGGTTTTCAGGACCGTGGCCAGCATGGATGCTGGCCTCGAGCCTACATGGACGTATTTACGGCGCGTCCTTAAAACCTCATGCACATTCAGCACACTCTCGAATACCTGTTTGATCGATCAAAGACGCTCGATAATCGTCACGTTCGCCTGGCCACCACCCTCACACATGGTCTGCAGGCCAACGCGGCCGCCGGTACGTTCCAGTTCATGCAGCAGTGTGGTCATCAGCTTGGTGCCCGTTGCGCCAAGCGGGTGACCCAGCGCAATCGCGCCGCCATTCACATTAGTTTTCTCGTGCGGGTAGCCTGTCTCCTGCAACCAGGCCATAGGCACAGATGCGAACGCTTCGTTGATTTCCACCAGGTCGATGTCATCCAGGCTCATGCCTGCCTTCTTCATGGCGTATTCGGTAGCGGGAATCGGCGCCGTCAGCATCCAGATTGGGTCCTCCGCGCGTACGCTCAGGTGATGGATACGGGCCCTGGGGGTGAGGTTGTAGCGCTTCAACGCTTCCTCCGAGACCACCAGCACCGCAGATGCTCCATCGCAGGTCTGCGAGCTGACTGCAGCGGTGATTGTGCCGCCCTCCGCCAGTGGATCTAACTCGGCCATTTTTTCCAGCGAAGTCTGGCGCGGAGTCTCGTCCATCTCTACTCCTTCCAACGGCAGCACTTCTTTGTCGAAGCGGCCCTCCTCGATCGCGGTCAGGGCGCGCGTATGAGACTCAAGCGCAAACGCCTCCATCGCTTCCCGAGAGATATTCCACTTGTCGGCAATCATCTGGGCGGAGTTGAACTGAGAAACCGGCGTATCGCCGTAGCGCGCGGTCCAGCCCTGGGATCCGGAAAAGGGATCGCTGAAACCCAGCGGCTCGGCTGCCAGCATGGCAGACGAAATAGGAATGGAACTCATGGTCTGCACGCCGCCGGCGACCACGACATCATTGATACCAGACATCACCGCTTGGGCGGCAAAATGCACCGATTGCTGTGATGAACCGCACTGACGATCGATGGTGGTACCCGGCACTTCCTGCGCCAGACCGGCTGCAAGCCAACAAGTGCGTGCGATATCACCCGCCAGTGGTCCGATGGTGTCGACGCAGCCGAACATCACGTCGTCATAGTCCACATCTGGAATGCTGCTGTTGCGCTCAACGAGCGCTTTCAGTACATGCGCGCCAAGATCGGCCGCATGCACATGAGCCAGGCCACCGCGGCGGCGACCCGTGGGCGTGCGCACCGCATCGACAATATAAGCTTCAGGCATTGTTCTAATCCTCTTTTCGATTCAGTTCAGGAAGGTATTGCCGGCGCCGAGCGCGGCTCCTTCCACAAATATGGTGTCGGCCACCCGGTTCTTATGGAATCCGGTATCCCCCCAGCTATTGGCCAGGGCCCAGGCCTTCTTCATGTATATATGCAGATCAACCTCCCAGGTGTAGCCCATCGCGCCATGCACCTGGATACAGTTTTTGGCGGCGAGGTTGGCAGCTTCACACGCTGCTAGCTTGGCCTGACTCACGTTAAGGCTTGTCGTATTGAGGCCGTTGGCCAGCGCATAAGCGGCGCGGTATACCGGTGCCTTGGCGTACTCCAGCCGCACTGCCACATTGGACATGTGATGCTTCACCGCCTGGAAGGAACCGATGGGTTTACCAAACTGTTGCCGCTCAGCGGTGTACTGCACGGACATATCTACCATGCGCTGGGCCAGGCCCAGCGCCTGAGCCGCCGCGCCAAGCGCACCTCGGTTGAGACTTGCTTCAATCAGCGCTGCATCGCCTGAAACTTTTGCAGCGGCGCTTTGATCGAATTCCACAGCAAACAGCTTTCGTGATGGGTCCACCGATTCGTTGGCGCGCAAGGTCACTGCTGCAGGGTCCACGGCGTACAACGCTCCCGCCTTTTCGAGAAGGAGCAGGTCAGCCACATGGGCATCTTCCACCAGCTGATTTTCTTCGAGACCGACAATGACACGCGCTTCGCCGGCGGCAATTTTGGGCAGCCACTCCGAGGCCAACTCGCCACCGAGATCCTGCAGCAACGGCACCGCGATCAACGCTGTATGCACCAGTGGTTCGGGCAGCGCGACGTAACCACATTCTCTGGCCAGCAGCACGAAGTCGACAGCATCCATACCCAGGCCACCGTGTTCCTCTGCCGCGGTCATACCTGTCAGCCCCATCTCCGTGAGCTGCCCCCACAGCGCATCGCTGCGGCCACTCTCAGAATCCCACAGCTCACGAATCGTATCGGGGGTTACCTCGTTGACAAGAAAATCGTGCACCGACTCCTGGAACAACAACTGGTCTTCGCTAAAGGTAAAATCCATCTCTATTTCTCTCTTCTACCGGTGATCGTTCAGGTTGATTACCGGGGCATGCCGAGCATGCGCTCGGCGATAATATTTCTTTGAACCTCATTGGTGCCGGCGTAGATCGGACCCGACTGCGAGAACAGCCAACCATCCAGCCAGTCGCCCACACCTGCTGCGTCCGGCGCGTGAGGCCAAAGTTCCGCCCGCGCGCCCAGGATGCTCATCGCGGTGGCATGCATATCCTGGTCGAGCTCTGACCAAAAGATTTTGTTCGTCGACGACTCAGGGCCGATTTTGCTACCCGACATCAGTCGACAGGCCGTCTGGTAAGTTGAAAGGCAATAATTCTCAGCATCGAGATACGCCTGCATCACCGCATCGCGCACCGCGGGGTCACGGTCGGCACTGTCGCGGTTTGCCATGTACAACTCGACCAGCTTGCGCGCGGTTTCCTGAAAGCGCGCCGGAGAGCGCAGCATCAGGCCGCGCTCGAAGCCAGCGGTGGCCATGGCAACGGCCCAACCTTCGCCCTCACCGCCTAAGCGGTTATCGACCGATACACGAACGTTATCGAAGAAGATTTCAGCAAAGCCCGGCAGGCCGTCCAACTGCGGAATGGGTCTCACAGTAATGCCCGGCGTATCCAGCGGCACCAATATAAAAGTCAGCCCACGGTGACGCTCCGAGTCCGGGTCGGTACGAAACATGCCAAAACACCAGTCCGCCCACACCGCGCGGGTCGACCAGGTCTTCTGCCCGTTGATCACGTAGTGGTCGCCATCGAGATCGGCGCGGGAGCGTATCGCCGCCATGTCTGAACCAGCATTGGGTTCGGACCAGCCCTGAGCCCAGACTTCCTCACCGGTGGCCATCTTCGGCAATATGCGGGCCTTCTGTTCCTCGGTGCCGTACTCCATCAGCGTTGGGCCAAGCAGGAAAATACCATTCTGGTTAACCCGCTTGGGAGCCGCCGCCTTGTAGTACTCTTCTTCAAAAATCAGCCACTCGATCAGGTCGCAGCCGCGACCGCCCAGTGCTTCCGGCCAGGTCACCATGCCCCAGCGACCTTCATTGAGTTTCGCTTCCCAGGCGCGGTGGGCCTGAAAGCCAGCCTCAGTATCAAAACTCTGCAGAGGTTCGGCGGGCACATTGGCCGCCAGCCAGCTGCGCACTTCCTCGCGGAAGGCGACTTGTGATTCGGTGTAAGAAAGATCCATTACTGCTCTACTTCTCGAACTTGGCGTCGCGCTTTTCGACAAAGGCGTCGCGGGTTTCCTGTGAATCCTCGTGGGTGTAAGCCTCGTACGTGAAGCCCTGTTCCCAGCGGTATTTGTCTTCGAGGTTACCGTCCTCGATACCGGTCAAAGATTCCTTGGCGATCTTCACCATGACGGGGGACTTCTCGGCGATTTTTTTCGCAATATCCTGGGCTGCCGGGATCAGTTCGTCCCGCGGTACGACTTTTTCGATGGAGCCAAGTCGATAGGCTTCCTGCGCATCAATAAACTCCCCGGTGAAATACATGTAGCGCACTTTTTGCACAGGGAAGAGGCGCTGCAGGTGGGCGCCACCGCCCATCGCACCGCGATCAATCTCCGGCACGCCAAAGCGGGCATCGTCAGAGCAAACGACGATATCTGCCGCACCGGCCATACCGATACCGCCACCCAGCACGAAGCCGTGCAGTGCCACAATTACCGGCAGTGGGTTGCGGTGGATCGCGCGGAAGGTCTCGTAGTTGCCGCGGTTCACATCCAGGATCTTGCTCGCATCCGCAGCCAGTTCCTTGATATCGACGCCAGCACAAAAACCTTTGCCTTCGCCACCGATCACGATCACACGCACATCGTCGTTCTGGCCCAGGGCATCGATCTCTGCCGCTATGGCGAACCAACCTTCGCTGTCAAAGGCATTCACCGGTGGGTGATCGAGAACCATTGTAGCGATGCCGTTCTCGATCGTGGTGCTGAAGGGTTTAGACATATCCGTCATTCCTCTTTATCAGTTCGCTCGGCTGGCCAGCGCAACCAGGCGCGCTTCAGCCTCGCTAACAATTTCGCGAATCAGTTGCTCGCAACTAACCAGTTCATCAATAACACCCGCCACCTGACCGCTGGGTAATACACCCTCGGAGGGTGTGCCTTCGACCATGGCCTTTTGAATAATCATCGGCGCGTTTGCCGACATAATGGCCTGTGCGGCGGTAAGGCCATCGTCGCGCTGCATGGCGACGGCAGACTTAAGCAAACCGAACAGGCTAGCGCCCGTGTGCCTGCGAAAAGCCAGGCCGTTTTTCATAGCGAGGTACAGCTTTTTCAATGCGCCTGCTTTCTCAAGATCCGACAAGAACGCATTCATAATCATGCGCTGCGGCAGCCCATCCATCGCCGTCGAGCGGATGATCACCGCCGGGTCCTTACACTCAACATACTGCTGCAAGGTCTCGGCCGGCACGGGGCTATCCGAGGTCATGAGAAAGCGCGTTCCCATCGCGATACCGTCGGCACCCCAGCTCAGCGCCGCGATCAGGCCGCGACCGTCCTTGAAACCGCCAGCGGCCACTACCGGCACCTTGTCGGCTACGGCATCGATCACCTGCGGGATCAGTAAGCTGGTGGGGACAGCGCCGGTATGACCGCCGCCCTCACCGCCCTGCACGGTCACTACGTCGGCACCGAGCTCGACCGCCTTAGTGGCGTGTTTGGGCAGACCCACCGTTGGCATACAAACCACACCTGCGTCTTTCAATTTCTTGATGAACTCTGGCCCTGGCGAGCGCGAGTAACTCACCGCGCGCACACCGTGCGCGATGACCATGTCGACAATTTCAGCAGCATTCGGCTGGTACATGTGGAAGTTCACGCCGAATGGGTTCGACGTGAGCTCTTTGGTTTTGAGTATGTCGCGTTCCATTTCTTCGGGTGGAATGGTCGCACCAGCCAGAAAACCAAAGCCACCTGCATTACATGTGGACGCTGTGAGGTGGGGGTCGGCCACCCAGCCCATCGCGGTTTGCACGATGGGGTACTTGCAGCCGAGCAGCTCTGTGAGTCGCGTATTGAGCATGCGCTTAGGACCTGTCCCCCGGGGGGTTATCTCTGATTTGCATCGCGCGCTGGTTGTGCGGGTCCATCTGGGCGATGATCGCCAGTTGCTCCGCCGTGGGTGCCGGGGTGGTCGGCACCTCCTCCGGAATCACCAGCTCAAAACCGGTGTTTTCAACCACCTGTTCCACCGTGATACCGGGGTGCACTGAAACCAGCCGTGGCGCGTGGTTGGGCCCGCCAAAATCCATCACACACAGGTCGGTAACAATGCGGCGTATATCGATGTCGTCTAGCGAATGTCCTTTGGGTAGGCGTTCGGGGTTGTAGCCTATGCTGGATACAAAATCACACTCGCCGTCGATGAAGACCCGGTCTGAGTGGCCCGGCACAAAGAAGCTGTTGGGATGGCTGATCGAGTTGCCCGGAAAGCCGCGCGCACCGAGCATCATGACCTTGGGTGCCTCGTAGCTACCACCCAGCGCCGAGGTATTGGATTGACCGAAACGATCAACCTGGGTCGGCCCCAACATGGCGTGACGCTTGCCGCTCCAGACGTTATCAAAAATGCGGGAAAAACCCATCCAGCTTTCGTTGGCCTGGGCATAACCTTGGCCGCGATCGCCTACCGGGTTGGGCGAGCTCAGCATCCACGCCTCGGAGTCGGTCATCATCAGGTCGGGATTGCTGGTTTTCATGGCCAGGCTGGCCGCCAGGCGCGGAATCACGCCAATGCCGGTCGCCAGCACCTCGCCGTCGCCGGTAAACGCTTCGGAACAGGCGACGATGCACAGTTCAGCCAGGGTATATTCGTTACTCATTGTCTTGTCTCCTGGGCTGATTAATAAGTGGGCAGAGGCAGGTTGCGAATCGCATCCAGGCCGCCGACGGCAGCCTGGTAGTCTTCCTCGCTGCCGTTGAGCTTGAACTGCTCGACGTAACCGGCAAACCCAGCCTCGTCTTTCGCAGCGGCGGAATACGCCTTGAAGTGCGGCACATCGAAGCCGTACTGCGGGTTGCAGGATGATGGATGTGCACCACCAGGGATCTCGCAAACACCGGTAGTCACTGAGCGCTCCCAGAACACGAGACGCGCCTGGGCCGGGTCAGCGAAGTAGTCGCTCTCGACCAGTTCGTCGCAGGAGACAAAGGTTTTTTCAGCGGCACGCGCGTACATGTCGTCCATGTAGTGGTCCGGACCGGCAATCTGGCATACGCCGCGGGCATCGGCCTTGTCGACATGAATCAACGAAGCATCGAGCTTCAGCGCGGGCATAGCCACCCACTCCTTGTCATCGTAGGGGCTGTCGATCACCTTGATCTGCGGGTTCTTTTTGATGATGTCGGTACCCAGGCCCACCGCCGTCGGAATATAGGGCAATCCCCAAGCTGCGGCGCGCAAGCCCAGCAGCATCATGCCCTCGTCGATCTCCATCACCTCGATGGCACCGCTCTGGCGAGATTGTCGAAAAAAGGGCTCCAGTGGAATGAAGTCCAGAGAGACAAAGGCGAATACCAGCTTCTTCACCTTGCCGGCGGCACACAACATACCGACATCGGCGCCTCCATAGGAAACGATGGTCAGGTCCTTGAGATCCGAACGCAGAATTTCACGCACCAGTGCCATCGGTTTGCGGCGTGGGCCCCAACCCCCGATACCGATGGTCATGCCATCTTCCAGTTGGCCGACAATCTCGGCTGATGTCATTCGTTTATCCATCTTTTCTCCTCAGGTCACGATCCGGCTCATGCGGTAATCGTGTTTTACAAAATTCACGCTCAGGGTGCTTTCGGTGCGACGCACCCCCTCAAGACTGCTAATACTGCGGTGTACAAAACGCGCCAGGTGCTCGGTGTTGCGCACCATGGTGATACCGAGAATGTCGTAGCGACCCATCATCACGCCGACGAAGCCAAACTCTTTCATGGCAGCCATTTCCTTGGCTACTTGTTCGATCTGCTCGCTGCGCTCAACCTCGACCCAGACATAGGCCAGGGCGGCGTCCTTGAAGCGATCGATATTGGTAACCGCAGTAATGCGTATCAGCTTCTCGTCTTCCATGCGCTTGATACGCGCACGCACCGTGCCCTCGGTGACACCCAACTCGGTGGCTATCTGTCGATTGCTGGTGCGGGCATCGTTGGAGAGCCTCTCCACAATCTGCCGATCGACACTGTCCAGCCTGCGCTTATTCATCAACCGCCCCATGAAAAGGCACCCAGTCGGGCTGGTTCTTCAAGACATCGACGGCAATGGACGGCACCACCCTGCGCACGCCCGGCAAGCTGGCCAGGCGCTCGTAAATAAGTTCCGATAGCGATTCCTGATCCTGGGCTACGACTAGCAGTTCCAGGTCGTAGGTACCGATCACCACATTGATAGAGAACACCTCATCGAAGCGCGCTAACTCTTCCGATACCAGCGCGGGTGAGCGTCCCTCCACCTGCACGCCGACGGCCAATAGAAAGTCATAGCCTGCTGCTTCGAAATCCGTTACCGCCACAACGCGCATTGCGTTGGATTCTTCCAGACGCTTCACGCGCGAGCGCACCGTCGCTTCAGTCAGGCCCAGTTCTCGCGCCAGCGCGCGGTAGGCCATCCGACCATCTTCACGCAACAACTCGACAATGCGCTCATCGGTCTGGTCCAGTTCGATGTGCTCGGGGGCGTTCATTAGCCGCTCACCTGTGCACGTAATTCGGTTTTCAAGACCTTGCCCGATGCATTGGTTGGCAGGGAATCAACTATATGCACGGCGCGCGGCACTTTGTAATTCGCCATATTCTCCCGGCACCAACTGACTACCTCGTCGGCCTGCAGTTCGGCGCCGGAATCGGGAATCAGAAATGCGCAAGCCACCTCGCCCATGCGTTCATCCGGCACCCCAATCACGGCTGCCTGAGAAACACCGGACAATGAACAGAGCATGTTCTCGATCTCGGCCGGATAGCAGTTGAAGCCGCCGACAATGAACATATCCTTAATCCGATCGGTTATGTCGAGATACCCACCACTGTCCATCACGCCGACATCGCCGGTTTTGAGCCAGCCGTCGGCGGTGATGGTGTCCGCCGTCGCCTCTGGGTTGTCGAGGTACCCCTGCATCACGTTGTAACCACGCACCCAGATCTCGCCCGCTTCACCGGCCGGCAGATCATTACCCTCGCCGTCGACAATTCGCACTTCTACACCCTGCATGGCCTTGCCGGAGCTTCCTGAAATCAGCTCAGCCGGATCGTCGGCCTCGCAAATGGTGACGGTGCCACAGGTCTCGGTGAGCCCATAGGCGGTAACCACAACTTCGAATTGCAGTTCACTGCGCATACGGTTGACTAGCTCCACCGGCACCGGCGCGGCTCCGGTTACGGCCAACCGGAGGCTAGACAAGTCGTAGTCGCCGCGGCGCGGATGCGCCAGGATCGACTGATAAATAGTCGGGGCGCCGGGCAGCACAGACACCTTGTCCCTTTCAATCTGCGCCAGCACCGCGTCCAGGTCGAAGGTCAATACGGGCAGAATCTTTGCGCCGCGAATAATTGCCGCCAACCATCCCGCCTTGTAGCCAAAGGAATGGAAAAAAGGATTGATGATGAGGTAGTTATCGTCGCCGCGTAGACCCACCGTGGCACTCCAGGTCTCGAACACACGAATGTTCTGGCCATGGGTGGTGACCACTCCCTTAGGGGAACCGGTCGTGCCTGAGGTAAAGCCAATATCCAACACGTCATCAGGAGACACATTGGCGGCCAACGCATTGACTTCTGTGGTATCGATGCCGTCGCCCTCGGCGATAAAATCATCCCAGCTCGTTACTGGAGCAACCGCCTCGGATTTTTGCGCATCAATGCCCTGCAGCATGACGATCTGCCGCAACTCGGGAAGGTTCTCGCCCTCCAACAGCGCTGGGTAGTACTGATCCAGGAAATCGCCGACGGTGAACAGAATCTTCACCTGACTGAGGCGCAGGGCATAGGCCGCCTCGCTGCCCTTCCAGCGGGTGTTGATGGGAACCAGGATGATGCCGAGTGTCTGCGCTCCTATGGCGGCGAGAATCCACTCATGAATATTCGGTGCCCAAATCGCGATGCAGTCCCCTTTGCTAAGGCCGGCTGCTCGAAACGCGGCCGCAGAGCGCAGCCGGGCTGCATCGAGTTCACTGTAAGTGAGCTGAACCGGCCCATCTTCGATTGCCATCCGGCTACCGTGCTGGGCAGCGGCGTCGGCAACCACCTGGGCCATGGTGCGCAGGGACGATTCAGCCATGCAGAAAACTCCGAAAATCGGGGGTACTACGTTAAAAGAGCCGTAATACTAGTGATCGATCTTCGGGTTTACAATAGAAATTCGTAAATTTTCGACGATTATTCTACGAATATCACTTAAGAGTATAAATATTCAAAGACTTATAGCAAAAAGGTCAAACCAGCGCCCAGACCTCTTGCGCATCACGGCTGGCGCGGCCTTCCTGTTCCAATTTAATCAGGTGGGCGGTGAGCGATAACTTCGCCATATGATGAATGCTGGGGTCAACATCGTCATACACATCGACCACGAGGGCGTCGAGATTGGCGCTGCCCAAACGACCCAGGCCATCGACGACCTTCTGCTCGCGCTTGAGGCGGTGATTCACCAGCCAGTTCACAGCCTCTTCCGGATCTTCAATGACCGCGCCATGTCCTGGACCCATAGATCGAATGGGATAATCCAGCAGAAGTCGCAGCGACTCGATATAGGCCTTCATGTCTCCACTGGGAGGCACGATGACAACAGTGGAGCCGCTCATGATGTGGTCCCCGGTAAAGAGCATGCCTTCCTCTTCCACCAGGTAGCAGTAGTGGTTGCCGACATGCCCTGGTGTGTGGATGGCTCGCAGGCTGAACTCGTCTGTCTTCAGGACATAATCGTGTTCTACCTCAACTTCGGGTGCGAACGTGTCGTCCTGAAACATATCGTCCCAGGGCTTGGCGCCGATCACCTGGGCGCCAGTCGCATCAAAAACCGGCTTCCACGCTGGCGAGTGGTCTGGGTGGGTGTGAGTGGTAACGATCCATTTGATCTTGCCGTCGCCGGCCTCAAGAATCGCATTAACATGGTCATCCAGCAGAGGCCCGGGATCGATCACCGCCACTTCTTTGTCACCGACCAGGTAGGTATTAGTGCCAGGTCCGGTCATCACACCCGGATTGTTGGCGGTGAGTCTGCGAACCCGCGCATTCAACTGCACAGGTACGCCGGGTTCGAAGCTATCGCTCATACGAGACCGGAGATCGGCACGATCTGATCGACATCGGCCTCGTAATCGACGCCGTCGACTTCGAAACCAAACAGCTGCAGAAAACCCTGCTTATAACCCACGAAGTCGGAGATCTCATACAGGTTTTCAGTCGTAGTCGCATGCCAGAGCTCTTCCACCTTCTCCTGGATTTCCGGCTGCAATTCCCAGGCATCCGCCCGCAGCCGCCCCTCCTCGTCCAGCTTAGGATCAGCGCCGTAGAGGCTGTCGCGAAACAGGCTATAGACCTGCTCAATGCAGCCCTGAAAGGCATTGCCATCTTTCATCATACGAAACAGCAATGCCAGGTAGAGCGGCATCGCAGGGATGGCGGAACTGGCCTGAGTCACAACCGCTTGCAGCACAGACACGCGGGCGTCGCCGCCGTTGGCGGCCAGCTTCTCCCTAATGCCGACAACGCGCTTGTCGAGATCTTTCTTGGCGGCACCGATAGTGCCATCCCAGTAGATATCACGGGTAATGCGCTCACCCAGATAGGTATAAGCTGTGGTCTTGGCCCCGGGCGCCAGCACTTCGGCCGCACTCAGGGCATCGATCCACATCGCCCAGTCTTCACCGCCCATCACCGCGATCGTATTGTCGATGTCTTCCTGGCTCGCAGCTTCGACATTGATCTCGCCAATTTCTTCCTTGTCGGTATTGAGGTTCTTGTAGGTGATGTCCTTGCCGATGGGCTTGAGCGTCGAGTTGTGAACCACACCCGTTACCGGGTGCTGGCGGCGGGGCGAGGCCAGCGAGTACACCACCAGGTCAACCTGACCTAAATCCTCTTTGATCAGCGCAATGGTCTTCTCTTTGATCTCGTCACTGAAGGCATCACCGTTGATGCTCTTGGCATATAGCCCTTCCGCTTCGGCATACTTTGCGAACGCGGCCGAGTTATACCAGCCGGCAGTACCAGGCTTTTTCTCGTTACCCTCTTTTTCGAAGAAGAGGCCCAGCGTAGCGGCGCCACAACCAAAAGCCGCACTGATACGAGAGGCCAGCCCATAACCCGTCGAGGAACCGATCACCAATACGCGCTTGGGTCCATCGGCTATTTCGCCCTGATCCTTCACGTAATCGATCTGATGCTTAACATTGGCATCACAGCCCACCGGGTGGGTAGTGGTACACATAAAGCCGCGGACTCTGGGTTTGATAATCATGGGCAGATTCTCTTGGAAAAAAGCGGCGAGATTGTAACATAGCCGCCATGACCAATCCGCTGCTATACCGCACCAGTGACGACTGGGTGCAAACCGTACTGGAAGACTTTGACAGCTTCCTGCTCGATCACGCTGCCGCCGAGAAAAAGGCCTCGGGTATGGCAGTCTCCATGCTTTCCCACTATCCCGACCGAATTGAACTGGTCGCCGCCATGGCCGACCTTGCGGTCGAAGAGATGACCCACTATCGAGAGGTGGTCAAGTGGATACACAAACGCGGCCTGATCACCACGAAGGATGAGAAAGACCATTATGTCGCCGCCATTCGCGATTGCATACGGAAGGGGCGCGAAGCCTACCTGCTCGACCGCCTGCTGACTGCCAGCATTATTGAGGCGCGCGGCGCAGAGCGCTTTGGACTCGTCGCGGAAGCACTTGAGCCAGGCCCCTTGAAAAAGTTTTATCAATCCATTGCCCGCTCCGAGGAGCGGCACTTCGAGTTGTTCCTGGATCTGGCGAGCGTGTATATCGACAAAGAGACGATCTCCGTGCGCTGGCAGGAGATCAGGGAGATTGAGGCGGAGATTGCCGCCGCTATGCCACTGCGCGCGGCGCTTCACTGAGCAGTGTGATGCTGGACAAATACCTGCGGCAGTACGCCGAGCCGGAAGCGAGGCTGGCGCTGGAGGATCCGCTTGAGCGGTCCTACCAAGAGGTGCTGATCGTTCCCGCCTATGCCGAAGATCCTGAGTTGTTCTATAGATTGCAGCACATCGCGGCGTGGCAGTCAGAACTACTCACCATACTGGTACTCAACCGACCCGACACTGAGCGAGATGACACCATCAACGATGCTCTGCGTGATGTCTGCCTGGCATCTCCACGGCTGGGCGAATACTCCTACGGCGCTCTGTTGGAGATCCCCAATCGAGGCGCATTATTGCTGGTGGAACGCGCCGACGCCATACCTGAGGCCGAAGGCGTGGGGCTGGCGCGCAAAATCGGCTGCGATATTGCGCTCGCTCTGCAGTGTCGCGGCTGCGTCAACAGCCACTGGCTACACAACACCGATGCCGACGCCAGATTACCCGAGAACTACTTCGTCGCGGCGCAAAGGCACTCAGGCGCCGTTGCCATCGCGCACGCGTTCAAGCACGACTCCACTCCAGACTCTGCGCTTGATCGTGCCACCTATCTGTACGACCTGCGCCTGCGCTATTACGTTATAGGCTTGCAAAAAGCGGGATCACCCTACGCGTTACATACACTGGGAAGCTGCATCTCTGTAGACGCAAAGCGCTATGCGCAGGTGCGCGGATTTCCCCGCCGTGCCGGCGGCGAAGACTTTTACCTAATCAACAAGCTGGCAAAACTGGGTACCGTGGCAAGCCCGGCATCACCGATCATCACGCTGACGCCGCGAGCCTCAGACCGAGTGCCCTTTGGTACCGGACCAGCGGTCAGCCGACTGCTAGATTCCCGCGCACCAGACAGCGAACCGCTATTCTACCATCCGGAATGTTTTACTCAGTTAGCTACGGTGCTGAATCATGTTGCAGCAGTAGCTGAGGGAGAAAGGCGATCGCTGTCGCACCTGGACGAGTCCAGCGTGAGCACACTCAATGCGATGGGAATAGAGCAGGCCGTCCGGCACTGCGACAAACAATCCGCTGACGCTGAAAGTTGGATGAAACACTTCCATCAGTGGTTCGATGGCTTTCGCACGCTTAAGTTTGTGCACGGCATTCGCGAATGGGGCTGCCCCGACCTGAACCTGGCGGACAGCCGAAAACATCCCAAATCGATATGGCCCTCAAACTGGGCCTTCAGAGATTGATCAGAGCAACAGGCGACGAATATCCGCTAATAGCTGTCCCAGCTGCGTCACGAAGCGGCCACCATCACCGCCGTTTACAACACGGTGATCGTAGGAAAGTGATACCGGCAGCATTTTGCGTGGCTCGAAATCTGAACCGTTCCATATCGGTTTTACCGCCAGCTTAGAGACACCCAGTATGGCCACCTCCGGCGCATTAACGATCGGCGTAAAGCCGGTCCCGCCGATACCGCCAAGGCTGGATATAGTGAAGCTCGCACCCTGCATATCCCTCGGCATCAGCTTGCGATCTTTCGCCTTCGCTGCCAGTTCGGCGGTCTCGGCCGCCAATTCCCAAAGGTTCTTCTTGTCTACGTCGCGGATGACGGGTACCACCAGCCCGGCCGGCGTGTCCACCGCCATTCCGATGTGCACATATTGCTTGTAGACGAGGTGTTCGCCGTCGGAGGCGAGCGATGCATTGAGGCGCGGATTGTCCCGCAACGCCGCGGCGCAGGCCTTCAATAGGAACGGCAACGGCGTCAATTTCGCACCCCGCCGCTCGCCTTCCGCTTTCATTTCACCACGGAAGGATTCGAGGTCAGTAATATCAAACTCGTCGAACTGCGTGACGTGAGGTACATTCAGCCATGAGCGCTGCATATTGGCAGCCGTAAGCTTGTCCACCTTCGACAGAGGCTGCACATCAACTTCACCAAATGCAGCGAAATCGACTTCTGGAATTGGCGGTATGCCGGCACCTACACTGCCGCCTGCTGCAGCAGCGCCACTGAGCGACTGTTTTACGAAGCCCTGAATGTCTTCCTTCAGTATCCGGCCCTTGGGTCCGCTGCCTTCAACCGCGGCCAGATCGACACCAAATTCTCGAGCGAGTTTACGCACAGCAGGCCCGGCGTAGATACTTGCGCCGCTACCTTCGCCAGCGCGGCCAGATGTTTGTGCGGCCGGCTGAGGTGCGACCGGCTGCGGTGTGGCCAACTGAGGAGAGGCAGGCTCAGGGGACGGTTCAGGCTGAGGCGCGGGCGCCTGCGTTGCGGCCGGCTGAGGCTCGGCCGGCGCAGGTGCTGAACCGCCGCTCACAGTCATTGTGCCTATCACGGCATCCTGGACCACTTCATTGCCGACTGCCACAGAAAGACTTTCGATAACGCCGGTAAACGGGGCCGGAATCTCCATGGACGCTTTGTCTGATTCCAGCACCAGCAGAGAGTCGCCTTCCGTGACGGAATCACCCACGGCCACCAGCAATTCGATAACTTCGACAGCCTCTTCCGTGCCGATATCCGGAATGACGATGTCTTTCAGAGAGCTCGATTCGTTCGCATTTTGAACGGCAACGGGTTCTGGCTCCGCTGCTGTTTCCTCGACGGGCTCGGGTTCTGGCTCAGCAGGCTCTGGTTCGGCTGAGGGCTCTGGTTCGGCTGCCGGCTCTGCGGGAGCATCAGCCGCTCCGGTCTCTACCACAACAATGGGGCTACCTTCGGCTAACTGGTCGCCTTCTTTCACAAGAACTTCCACGACCGTGCCGGCTACCGTTGCGGGTATCTCCATAGAGGCTTTGTCAGACTCCAACACGATAAGCCCTTGCTCTAGTTCAACGGTGTCGCCTACAGCAACAGATATCTCAATGACTTCCGCATCTTCGGTGCCACCAATATCGGGGACGGTTATGGTTTCCTTCGCCACGCTTGCTTCCTTACCTATACGCTACTGGGGTCGGCTTTGTCGCCGCGCACACCCAGTGTTTTCATCGCCTTACTCACATCGGCCATCGATATGCTGCCTTCGTCGGCCAGTGCTTTAAGCGCCGCCACCACGATATGTTCGCGGCTCACTTCAAAGAACTGCCGCAATTTCGAACGGGTATCACTGCGCCCGTAACCGTCGGTGCCCAGTACCACATAGCGCCCGGGAACAAACTCGCGAATCTGATCACTGTAGGCGCGCACGTAATCGGTGGCGGCAATAACCGGCCCGCGAGCATCGGCAAAACATTCACTCACATAGGGTACGCGCGCCTCCTGCTCGGGGTTAAGTCGGTTCCAACGTTCAACGGCCTGCCCCTCTCGCTGCAACTCATTCGCGCTGGTCATGCTCCAGATGTTGGCCGCTACCTTGTAGTCCTTCTCAAGAATTTTCGCAGCCGCTTCGACTTCGCGCAGGATGGTACCGCCACCAATGAGTTCAACACCGAGCTTGTTGCGCTTCTTACTCTTGCGCAAGGAGTACATGCCTTTAATGATGCCCTCTTCCACACCGACCGGCATTTCCGGTTGGTGATAGTTCTCGTTCATCGTGGTGATGTAGTAAAACTTGTTCTCTTTCTCCTCAAACATGCGGCGCAGGCCATCCTGAATAATGACCGTCAGTTCATACGCGTAGGCCGGATCGTAGGCGACACAATTTGGGATGGTGCCTGCCATTAACAGGCTGTGGCCGTCCTGGTGCTGCAGGCCCTCGCCATTCAAGGTTGTGCGACCCGCAGTAGCACCGATCAAAAAGCCCCGAGCTTGGGAATCACCCGCTGCCCAGGCCAGGTCGCCAATGCGCTGGAATCCAAACATAGAGTAGAAGATGTAAAACGGAATCATGGGGAAGGCGCTGGTGGAGTATGAGGTGGCATTTGCCAACCAGGCACTGAAAGCACCGGCCTCGTTAATGCCCTCCTCCATGATCTGGCCTTGCACGTCTTCCTTGTAATACATGACCTGGCCTGCATCGTGGGGCGTGTAACGCTGGCCCACCGACGAGTAAATACCGAGCTGTCGGAACATCCCTTCCATACCAAAGGTACGCGCCTCATCAGGAATGATCGGGACGACCCGGTTACCGATAGCCTTATCTTTCACCAGGGTCGACAAGGTGCGCACGAATGACATGGTGGTGGAAATTTCGCGCTTGCCGCTACCCTTGAGCTGGCCGCCGAGGTCTTCGAGGCTAGGCACCGTCAGCGCCTCGAAATCGTCCTGACGTGACGGAATTTGGCCACCCAGAGCCTCGCGCCTCGAGCGCATGTAGCGCATCTCGGGACTGTCGGGTGCAGGTCGGTAGTAGGGAACATCTTTCAACTCGGCATCGCTTATAGGTATCGCGAAGCGGTCGCGGAAGGCCTTCAGGCTTTCCATGTCCAGTTTCTTGAGCGAGTGGGTTTCGTTATTGGCTTCGCCAGCCTCCCCGGTGCCGTAACCTTTCACGGTCATAGCCAATATCACCGTCGGCCGTCCCTCTTCTTCCACCGCACGGGCGTAGGCCGCGTAAACTTTGTACGGGTCGTGTCCGCCACGATTGAGGTACATGATCTCGTCGTCGGACAGGTCCTTAACCAACTCGAGCGCTTCGGGGTATTTGCCGAAGAAATGCTCACGCGTGTAGGCACCGCCGTTGTACTTGTAGTTCTGCAACTCGCCGTCGCACACTTCGTCCATGCGTCGTTGCAGCAATCCCGATTCATCGTTCTCCAGTAGCGGATCCCAATGGCGCCCCCAGATCACTTTGTAGACTTTCCAGCCCGCGCCGCGAAACACACCTTCCAGCTCCTGGATGATCTTGCCATTCCCCCGCACCGGACCGTCCAGTCGCTGTAGGTTACAGTTGATAACAAAGGTCAGGTTATCCAGCTTTTCGCGCCCGGCCAGAGCTATAGAGCCCAGTGATTCCGGCTCGTCGCACTCGCCGTCACCCATGAAGCACCAGACTCTGCGATCGCCGTGGTCTATCAGGCCACGGTTTTGCTGGTACCTCATAACTCGCGCCTGATAGATCGCCTGAATGGGGCCCAAGCCCATCGATACGGTGGGGAACTGCCAGTAATCCGGCATCAGCATAGGATGCGGATACGAAGACAGTCCGCGGCCGTCGACCTCGCGGCGGAAGTTATCTAACTGCTCTTCATTGAAGCGGCCTTCGAGATAAGAGCGAGCATACATGCCAGGCGCGCTGTGCCCCTGATAGAAGATCATGTCGCCAAGCTGATCGCCTTCCGAGCCGCGAAAGAAATAGTTGTAGCCGACATCGTAGAGCGTAGCACTGGATGAAAAGCTGGAGATGTGCCCGCCCAAGCCTTCATCATTGTCATTGGCGCGCATCACCATGGCCAGTGCATTCCAGCGCACTAGCGAGCGGATTCTGCGCTCCATGAACAGATCCCCCGGCATGCGCTTCTCTTCTTCCGGCGGTATGGTGTTGCGAAAAGGTGTGGTCACCGCCATGGGCAGTCGCAACCTCGAAGACACCGCATGTTCCTGCAACTTACTCAGGAGGTAGATCGCTCGATCAGCACCGTCATTCGTGACCACGGCATCCAGCGCCTCCAGCCACTCCTGGGTTTCGAGGGGATCCTTGTCTTCAATCATGCCTTGCCGCTCCCTCCGTCAGGTGCGTCAGTGAAACCATCGTTATGGGATAAGTATAGATGCCTTGCCGGTCATCAGTGTGACAGGCAGGGAGAGCGTGAAATTGTACCGGGACGGGGGAAAAACTCAACCAACTATGAGAATTTTCCCTTATATATCAACAATATACTCACCGATCACATTGGTCCGCCTAGTCGCGTTGGTAGAACTCATTGGCTTCTTGCAATGCCTTTACGCTCTCGACGGGCGTACCCGGAGGTAAAACACCGCTCTTGCCAGGCGCCACAACCGCCAGAGACGCCGGATTTTGTAACAGATGACCGCGGTACCACAGCCGCCATTCCTCCGGGCCGATGCCCGAAATGGCCGCCGCCATACGCTCACGGGAATCAAAGCCGAGGTCGCGCTTTGCGATCTGCTGCCAAAAATACTCACTCTGCTCACCGATGTTTTTGTGTGGCTTGAGCACGTTCGCCAGCAATGCAGCACGATGTCGCTCAAACTGCTCCGCACTAACGGCACCGGGTTCTGCGTAAGCATTCATAAAAGTCAGGGTCGAGTCATGGATTTGGGCTGCATCGGCGCTGGGAGACTGCACCAGAAAAACCACCGAAGGCACATCCTGCTGAGGCCATGTAAAGGCGCTGACCACATAACCCAACTGCTGGTCCGTACGTAGCTCTTCAAAATAATCCGCACTCACGATCTGCGCTGTCATCGCTGCCATGGCGCGACTCTCGATACTGTCATCGGGCCCCTGCAGGTACCAAAACAACACCGCGTCGTCGTGCTCGACATCTGCCCGCAACACCAATTCTTCTCCCGCTGGCAACTTCACGACTCGCATCTGCGGAACAATCGCCTCACGCTGACGCTCGAGTAGAGGCTGCAATACCTGCTGGACTCCCGCAGCAACATCGGGCGCGTAGTTGCCGTTCACCATCACATCCACATCGGTGCTGGCCCAAAATGCGTCTGCGTAGGTCGCCACATCAGCAGGAGACAACTTTTGCAGTTCTGCAATCATCGCCTCCTCATTCCATTGTCCGTAAACCAGCGCCTGGCGTGCATCGCCCACGACCTGACTGAACGCGCGCGCCGTGCGAGTATTTTCGAGACTAAGTATTAATGCGGCGCGTAAATTGTCGAAGCGATGGGTATCCAGATTCGCGTTGGCGATGGAGTCTACAATTCGCTCCAACAACACCAGTTGCTTGTCGTTATAGCCGCTGATCTTGAGACTGATTCCGCGTGAGTGGGGAAACACACTGAAGTTAAGCCCGGCGAGATACGCGGCATAGGTGTACTCGTTGACCGCATCCTGCAGCAGTGCCACGTAGAGCCGCGCCGCGGCAGAGTTGGCCACGGTATCGCCCACCAATGCTGAACGGAAATTGGCGTACATCGCCCCCTTCGGCACCGCGAACGTATCATCCTGCCGGCTCCAGACTCTTAGCCCAACTTCACTCGCCACCAACGCCGGCACCACGGGGTTGTTTTCGGCTATCTCGACCAGCTCTACGTTTTCGGCTACGAACTCATTCGCTGCCGGCAAATGCAATCGCTCATCGATGCTGCCCGGATTCCGCCAGACCATACCTTCATCGGATGCAAGACTGCGTACTGAGTAAGGCGTGTCATAAAACTCACTGTTGCGATCAACGGGCACCTGCTCACCCACCACGGTAATCGCGACGTTCTCCGGGGTCAGATACTGCGAGACAATCTCCTGGATGAGCTGTGGCTCGTAGTCATCCATGATGTAGTTGCCACGTAAGATGTCTTCAGGCGTATACAGATGCATGTCGTTGGCCAGCGAGCGCACGTAGTTCATGGGGCTTACGTCGGGCTGAAATCGAAATGCCAGCTTTGCCTGCTGAGCTTGCTCGTCGAACAAGTTTCGTTGCGGGCCCTTCGCCTCCATCAAGCGAACATACTCAAACAGCCGAGCCAACACTTGCTCGCGTTGCTCCATACCCGCTTCGGTCAGCGAAATGCTAATACTGAAGGCCGAGCCGCCGCGGTAGCTCACGCCCATACCCGCACCTAAGCCATCTGCCCAACCCTCAGCCTTGAGCAACGACAGCAGGCTACCTTCACCCTCGTGCCCGATCAGATTACCAATGTAGGATAGCGGTTTGGCGTGGTATTGCTCTGTGTAGTTAGGCATTGGGAACGAAAGCTGCAGCTGTCGCTGACTGGCTTGGGGCCGAATGTATATCTGCATCGGCAAGCTGCCGTCGCTATAAAGCGGTGCCTCAATGGTGGCCACCTGCACATCGCGATTGGGGATGGGGGAGAATATGTCACGCACCATGAGCTCGAGCTCATCGAGGGTTTCACTACCCAGCACAGCAAGCGTCATCAGATTGGCCGAGTAGAACTGCTCGTAGAACGCCAACAGGTCTTCGCGCACGGGGTCACCGGGCCTATCGGCCAATGTGTCCTTGGTGCCCACACCCAGAATGCTATAGGGGTGAGTAGGGTTAACAATCTCCCGCAGGACATCCAGATTACGCCTACCGTCGCTATTCAGCCCTAACTGGTACTCTGCCTCGACGGCATTAACTTCTCGATCAACATACTCCTTGTCGAAGCGGGGAGAGATGAAGAACTGGGCGAAACGATCCAGGGCCGGTTCCAGATGCGAAGGATCGACGTCAAAGAAATAGTTCGTATGTTCAAATGCCGTGTAGGCGTTCCGGTTGCCACCATGCTCACTAATGAAGCGCGCGTACTCACCGGAATCCGGATACTTGTCCGTTCCCAAAAACAGCATGTGCTCCAGGAAGTGTGCGAGCCCTGCCCGCTCCCTGGGATTGCTGGCGCTGCCCACATGCACATCGAGCGAAGCCGCGGCTTTGTCGGCATCAGGATCTGAGATCAATAAGACCCTTAATCGGTTGTCCAGCTCTACGTAGCGATACGCCTTACTGTCATTGGGGCTGGCAGCAGGCGTTAGTGGCCCGCTAAACTGCGTTTCAACCTGAGTGCACGCTGCGAGCAGTGCAAGCAGAACCAGGCCGACCGCCGTGCGGCTGCGCGTGAGAATGAAACGGGACATGGTTCTCTCCAGTATCAGAAGTCGGGTCGCGGCCAGGCGTTAATGACCGCCTTCACCAGGGTAGCCAGTGGGATGGCAAAGAATACGCCCCACATGCCCCAGATACCGCCGAAAAACAGCACGGCGAGAATGATTGCAACCGGGTGCAAGTTGACGGCCTCGGAAAACAGCAGTGGCACGAGGACATTGCCATCCAGTATCTGGATGACAAAGTAGACAAACATAATCCAATAAAATTCCGACGCCAGCCCCCACTGAAAAAGGGCGATCACCGCGATGGGAATCGTCACCACAGTGGCGCCGATGTAAGGAATGATGACCGACAGCCCTACCAATAGCGCCAACAGCGCCGCGTAGTTCAGACCGAACGATGCGAAGGCCAGATAGCTGACACTTCCCACAATCATAATTTCAATTAACTTGCCGCGCGCATAGTTGGAAATCTGCTCATTCATCTCGACCCAAATGCGATTCAGCAAGGGCCGCTCACTGGGCAGAAAGGCGCCCAACCAGCCCAGAATCTGCTCGCGATCTTTGAGGAAGAAAAACACCAGTAGTGGCACCAGGATCGCGTAGATCAATACCAGCATCAGCCCCGGGATGGAGGACACAGAGAAGGACACTATCGTTTGGCCCATGGCGGCCAACTCTCGCTGCGCCAGGGACACTGCCTCACTCACCTGCGCTTCAGTAATCAGATCAGGATAGCGTTGTGGCAGAATAGCCAGCCAACCCCGACCCGTGTCGACCATGCGCGGAAATTCGCCCGACAGACTCAACAACTGTTGCCATACCAGCGGCATCAGGAAAAACAGGACGCTAAAAAACAAACCTACAAATATGAGGAACGAAAAACTCACGCCCACCCATTGCGGCATGCCGCGATCGGTGAGGAAGTTGCTAATGCCCTGCATCAAGTAGGCGAGAACAATCGCCGCCAGCACCGGCGTGATAATGTCGCCAATGGTAAGCAGCAGCACCAGCGCGACTGCAATCAGAACCAGCAGCAGGATGGATTCTTCCTCGAAGAAGTACCGCTCATACCATTTCTGGAATATTTCCAGCATCGCTAGTCTCCGGTCTTCTCAAGCACGTGAATGTATACGCCATCGCGTTCGTCACTGGAAAGCAACAGGTGACCCGATTGCTGAGCAAACACCTTGAAATCTCTCACCGAGCCCTGGTCGGTCGCCAGCACACGCAGACGCTCGCCCGCCGCCATACCATTGAGGGCTCGCTTAGCTTTGAGCAACGGCATTGGACACTGCAAACCGCAGGTGTCCAGCTCTTCTGTTCGCGGGTTGTTCACTTATTGTTCCGTACATCGATCATGCGGCCGACAAGTATAGCCACTCGACCGAGCGAAGTGGAACTTTGACTGCGGTTGCGACTCCTACTGCAACCCCCTAAAGTAACGATGAATTCCCATGCGAACGCTACTTTTCCAACTGTGACCAGGTTCATTGTGCAAGCGCTGCTGGCTACGATGTTGTTCGTTGCCAGTGCCACCGGTAGTGATGAGCTAAAGCTGCCCAATCTGGGTGAGAGCAGCACCAGTTTATTCTCGCCTGAGCAGGAGTATCAGTTGGGACGCGCTTGGCTGCGCATGTTCCGCAGCCGGGCACCCACCCTGGACGACCCGCTACTACAGGATTATCTGGAAGACCTGGTCTATCGGCTGGTCACCCATAGCGAACTACAGGACCGGCGTGTAGAAGTGGTGATTGTCGATAATCCTGTCATCAATGCCTTTGCCGTGCCCGGCGGCGTTATTGGCATACATACGGGATTGCTGCTCTATGCCCAAAGCGAAGACGAGTTGGCAACAGTGATCGCTCATGAAATCGCGCACTTAAGCCAACGCCATTTTTCTCGGGGTGTGGAGCACCAGAAAAAGCAGCAACCGCTTACGCTTGCCGGACTGTTAGCAAGCGCGGTGCTCATCGCCACCACCGGCGGCGCGGCTGGCATGGCGGCCATGACTGCCACCCAGGCGGCCGCCATGGATTCGCGGTTGCGCTTCAGTCGAGGCAACGAACAGGAAGCCGACCGCATTGGCATGCAAACGATGGCCGATGCCGGCATGGATCCACATGCTGCGCCGGTGATGTTTGAACGCATGCTCCACAACAGCCGTTACTCGCGCGGCAGTCACATTCCAGAATTTATGCGCACCCACCCGCTGTCTGAAAGCCGCGTGGCAGACACGCGCAACCGTGCGCGGCAGTACCCGGAGGTTGAGCGAGAACCCAGTCTTTCCTTTCACCTGATGCGCGCCCGTATCCAGGTACATCACGCGGACACACCGCAACGCCAGGTCGCGGTGTTCAGGGACAGTCTGGATGGCGACCCGCTCTCGGAAGAAGCAGACCGCTACGGACTGGTACTGGCGTTAACAGAAGCGGGACAACCTGCCGAGGCACAGGCGGAGCTGGACGGCCTGATCAAGGCCAACCCGGAGCGCATTGAGTTTGTGATGGCCCAGGCCCAACTCGATATGAGTATTGGAGAGGCGCAATCCGCCATTCGCGCATTGGATCGGGAGCTAACCCTTTATCCCGAAAATCATGCGCTGACCATGCAATATGCCCGCGCACTCGTGCTGAATGGCCAGGCGCATATCGCCGAAGAAGTACTGGTGGAACAAAGCCGCATAAAGCCCGGAGACCCAGGCCTATGGTACCTGCTAGCCGAAGTGCAGGGCCTGTCGGGCAACATACTGGAACTTCATCAGTCCCGAGCGGAGTACTTTATCCTTAACGGAATTTTTGACGAGGCGGAGAGGCAGCTCAACTACGCCATGCGACTCGCCAAAGACGACTATCACACCTCTGCGCGCATCAGTCAGCGCCTACAAGATATCTCCGAACTGCGACAGCGTATGAAGTTCTAGCTGGCGCTGCGCAGCTTCAGGTTGCGGGAAAAATCCAGCATGCGCTGCAGCGGCACCATGGCCTGCTCACCTACCGCGGGATCGACGAAGATCTCATTGTCGGTGCGCTCGAATACCTGGGCCAAAGACTCCAACTCGTTCATCGCCATCCAGGGGCAGTTGGCGCAGCTGCGGCAGGTCGCGCCATTGCCCGCGGTCGGTGCGATGATTAACTCCTTGTCAGGAACCTGCTGCTGCATTTTGTAGAAAATGCCCTGGTCCGTGGCCACGATGAACTGGTCCTGGTCCATCTCTTTAGCGGCCTGAATAATTTGGGTGGTGGAGCCCACGCGGTCTGCCAGTTCTATCACCGAAGCCGGCGACTCCGGGTGCACCAGCACTGCAGCATCTGGATAGACAGCCTTCAAATCTTGAATGCCGCGCGCCTTGAACTCCTCATGAACGATGCAGGCCCCATCCCACATAAGGATGTCGGCGCCGGTTTGCTTCTGCACGTAGTCACCCAAATGGCGATCCGGCGCCCAGATAATCTTCTCACCCTGCTCGTGGAGGTGTTCCGCCACGTCCAGTGCAATACTCGAAGTCACTACCCAATCAGCCCGTGCCTTCACGGCGGCCGACGTGTTGGCATATACCACCACCTTGCGGTCGGGGTGCTCATCGCAAAATGCGGAGAACTCTTCGATAGGACAGCCAATATCAAGAGAGCAGGTCGCTTCCAGCGTGGGCATTAGCACCCGTTTCTCTGGCGTGAGGATCTTGGCGGTTTCACCCATAAATTTAACGCCGGCCACAATCAGGGTGGACGCATCGTGGTCGTGGCCAAAGCGCGCCATCTCCAGCGAGTCACTGACACAGCCACCCGTTTCCTCTGCCAGAGCCTGGATTTCAGGGGCCGTATAGTAGTGCGCGACCAGCACCGCGTCTTCGCGCTCCAACAGACCCTTGATGCGCTCTTTCAAAAAGCGCTGTTGCTCCTCACTAAGTTGCTTTTGCTCCGCATGATCGAGATGTTCTTCGACCTGCTTGCGAATGATTTCCAGGCGGTCGCTGGCAATGCTCATGACACAAAAAACCGTCAAAAATTTGGCCGGGCAGTTTAACACAGTTGCCCGCAGCAGGTGACACCGCACCCGCTTGCTGGTTAACCTGCGTCAATCAATAACGACAAGGCCTGAACATGATCGAATACGACTACGTAACCAAGAAACGCGCCGAGGTAGATGCTTTCCCGGAGAAAGGCATGGGCTTTATCCGGGCGATACTGCGCTGGGCCACTCGATTCCAGGTGGCGGTTTTCCGGGCGACGAACGGCCGCATGATGAACAAATTTATCGGTGGCTACCCCGTGTGTATCGTAACAACAACGGGTGCCAAGTCGGGCAAGGTGCGTCGCATCGCCCTGATCCATCTACCCCACGGCGACGACAAGCTGATGGTGGCCTCACAGGGTGGCATGGACAAGATGCCAGCCTGGTATTACAACGTGGCAGCCAATCCTGAGGTCAAGATCATCGTCGACGGGGCAGAGAATACCTATACCGCCGCAAGAGTGAGTGATGAAGAAAAGGCAGAGCTATGGCCCCACCTATGTTCGCTCTACCCCGATTTCGATGAATACCAGGCGCGCACCGACCGCAACATTCCTGTCTTTCGCTGTAAACGCGCCGACTAACTTGCCGGGGTATACCAAATCGGTGAGGACCAGGCGCGCTCCTGAATAACTGGCGCCATTTGCGGGTTGGCGCAATCTTCGGGCCGATCTTCTTCGGGAAGCGAAAGACATTGCCAGGCCGAGTAACGACAGCTGGGGTTTTCGACCGCGCGCAGGTAATACACCGCTCGCTGATCAGCGTCGAACGCCGGGTCTTCCCACACTGCGCATAACTGAGCAAAGCCGTCGCCTAGCGGCATACAGGTATCGGGGTTAACACTCGCACCATTATTGGCATCACCCGCGACATCGTAGATGCGTTGATGATGATTGCCTTCGGCATCGGCCCAGCCTTTGATCACCTGCAGTCGCTGCAATGGCATACCCGGCAACTCCGAGGTGCCAACATCAGCCACAGCGCTCACCAGGAAACTGGGAGCCGCTGAACCATTTTCCGGCAAGTCACCGCCCATGGGTACGCCTTGCTTGTATGCCTGGGAGACCATGTCGGGATTCGAACACAGGTCTTTGGACAGACTCCAACCACCAAAAAAGCGCGGCTGTATTCGCGGTCCGCTGGTGCCAAACACCTCTTTGCGCTGCATGCTGTCGAACAGGGCGTCGCGAGTGTTTTCTTCCGCCCAGACGCCGATCAAGCCGCCCGGATTATTGCTGGTGTTACCGGCGATCTCACTACGGTACTGTACGCGCATCTCTGCGCTCGCGTCAGCCTTACCCAGGTGGCCCGGAAAAGTCTTTTCATTGACGCCACCGGCGAGACCGTTGTGGGTATCTGTGCTCGCCGTAATCCCGAATTTGAACGGGTTCACTCCAATTTCTGCTTCCTGCACCAGCCCTTCCGTCAGTGCATAGCGCACATAGCTGTTACGGCTTAGGCAGGTGGGACCAAGATTGGGTTTCCAATCCATTAGCGGCCCTTCATAGCAGTCGCCCACCGGCTCATCGCCATGTTTGACCGATAGTGCAAGGTCTTCAAACTTCTCAAAGTCACAGAGTTCGTCTACGCCACCCAGCACACCGGGAAGGCCATTACGGCACTCCGAATCACCCTTGTGTTGCATGATTTCAATAATCGGTTCGACCGCCATGCGCAATTCGGCGCGCGCGGCCTTCTCTTCGATTGTGCTCAGTCCGGGATAGTCGACCTTAAACATGCGGCCATTACTGATATTGGGGTTGTGCGGAATAGCCAGCACGTCGCACTCGTCACTGCCGTCAATACAACGCTCCCTGAGAATGCGCCAGAGGTCCCATTCGCGGATAGCGTCCAGGTAGGACACGGGTCGCTGCGGCACCACGGCGTTGCGGAAAATGACGTTGCGATGCAAGTTGTTGCCCATGCGAAAAGAGCTGTACTCATAGGCAACAAAAGTGGTGCGCTCGCAATTCTCGCTGGTGTCATTCCACTCCTCCGCGGCAGCAATGTTCTGGGCCCATACACTCTCTGCGGCCTTTCCACAGAGCTCGCCATCGTCGCCGCAGGTTTCCTTATCTCGCAATGGAATAGGCGCGGTAATCTTGGTCAGCAGCGCTGGCTCCCGGCCCGTGCCGGTGCGAAAAGTGTTACAGAAATCGTTGTTATAAGCCGGGCCACTCTCATCGAAGCAGAGCACAGCTTCCCCAAAAAACTCGGCGTGATCTGTGACCCCTGCAAAATCCAGAGGCCGGTCAATTTTGACCGGACGCGCTTCCAGGTTATCGCCAAGTGGAAGGTAAATGGTGTCGCCAAACGCGTAGCGGTAAGCGCCATCGGGTGTGACCCTGACGCCAAAGGAGTAGGCATCGTTGGATACCGATGTATGGACATGCAGGTCGCCAAAGTAGGCATTGCGCTGCTCGCTGAAATCATTACAACGCGGCCGCTCTAGCTTGTGCTTGTCGGCACGAAAATCGACAACGTTAAAGACTGATTCTGGAGGCGGCTCCGTGCCACACCCAACTAACAGCAGCGAGGCACAGGCTGCGGCGAGGCGAAGGTTCATGGCTAGACTGCCCTGATTTCGTTGAGCAGCGCGCCGAGTAGGTCTGGGCTCGGGGAGTAAATAACCGGGCTGACCCTCTCCACTTTACCCTCGAAACGCTCTTCCAGTTTCTTGGCGACCTCAGCAGGCTCACCCACAAGGGCAAAGGCATGCAGAATTTCATCATCAATGAGCGCCGCCAACTCCATCCATTTACCCTCTTTGGACAATTGGTTGGCCTCGGGCTGCAACGCCTCCCAACCATGCTCTTTTAGCACTGGCAGATAAGCCGGTGTGGAAGCGTAAAAGGCAATCTGGTTGCGCGCTGAAAACTCCGCAGCCTGCGTTTCTTCTTCGCTAAGACCTGTGGCGGTGATGACCTGTGCGGAAATTTGGAAGTCTGCGCGAGACTTGCCCGACGATTCCAGACCCTCCAATACGGCGGGCATGGTGAGATCTTCAAGCGATTGCGGCGTATGAAACGGATGCACAAATAAGCCATCACCCACCTCCGCCGCGACACGAGTCATCAATGGGCCAACGCCCGCGAGAAAAATATCAGGGCTGCCATGAGGATTGGGCGCCGGCGAAAACGTGGGCGACATCAAGGTGTGCTGATAGAACTCTCCCTCGAACTTGAGGCGATCGCCTGTTTCCCAGCAGCGCCATATTTCACGCAGTGCCTGCACATACTCGCGCATACGCGCTGCAGGCTTCGACCACCGCATATTAAAACGGCGTTCAATATGCGCTTTCACCTGAGTGCCGAGGCCCAAGATGAACCGCCCTTGCGACAATAATTGTAGATCGTTCGCCTGGTAGGCCATGTTCATGGGGTTGCGCGCAAAGGCAACGGCGATGGATGTCATCAGATCCATTTTTTCGGTCTGCATCGCCGCTGCAGCAACCGAGATAAAGGGATCATTCTGACCTTCGAAGGTGTAGGCCCCGTCGAATCCAACACTCTCCAATTGCGCTGCCATCTGGCCGACCTTAACCGGATCAAACATCAGCGAGCTGTCGATTTTGAGGATGGTCACAGTACTACTCACTTCATCCAGTCGGGCCAATCGTTGGAAACGCTAGACGTCCAGTTCGGAGTGCGACGCTCGAAGTAGGCCATGCCACCCTCCACTGCGTCCGCTTGCGCCATGCTGTGATGCAGCGCCTTGGTCTCCAGATCGATCAACTCCCGGAGCGACACATCTCCCGCGCGCCATAACAAGCGCTTGTGCAATCCCATGATAAGTGGACTGCAGTTCATTGCCATGTCGCGCGCGATGCCCATCGCAGTGTCCAATACTTCGCTGGCAGGTAACACCCGCCCGGCCAGCCCCCATTCGCCTGCCTCGGCACCGGTGAGGCGTGGCGCGCGCACAATCAGCTCAAACGCCTTTTCGAATCCCACCAGTTGGGGCAAAACATATTCACAGGCAAAATCTGCCACTACCCCACGACGATTCTGCAAGAAGCCGTACTTACCCTCCTCGGCAAAAATTCGCATGTCAGCCTGGATAGCTAGCCCGAGCCCCACGCCGACCGCGTGGCCGTTACACGCTGCGATAACGGGTTTGCGTACATCCCAAGCCTGAAAGCTAAGCGGGCAGGAACTGAAGTCCAGGTCCTTGCCCTGCGAATTGAAGGTTTCAGCTCCACCGCTCATATCTGCGCCTGCACAAAAAGCATCGCCAGCTCCGGTTAACACCACAACTCGCACATAGTCATTCTCATCGCATGCCCGATACGCTTCCCCCAGCGCATCCATCATGCTGCCGGTAAAGGTGTTCTTGGACTCGGGGCGATTAAACGTAATCAGTGCAACGCCATCTTCAATCTCAAACAGAAGTTCGTCGGCCATGGTTCTCACAATCGGTTATCGGATGATCAGAGCATAGCCATGCACCCCGCTCCCGCCAATGACGACACGGGTCAACAATCGTTATCTCTTTTAACGCGGGACACCCTCGGAGGGTCGGTACAGAAATTCATACAGACCCTCGGAGGGTTGGTACGTTGCTTCATACAGACCCTCGGAGGGTTGGTACGTTGCTTCATCCAGACCCTCCGAGGGTGTGCTGTGGAATATTCCCGAAAAAAAACCAACTTTTACTAGAAAAGCTATTAGTTATTCCGTATAACTTGCTGTTAAATAAAGAATAAATATTTGTTCACGAGCTTGGGAACTCGCATAGGGGGCGGTTTTCAAACCTTGTGAAGGAAAGCAGAGACCGTTAGAGGTGCCTGTGGGCCTGAAAAACATTCTTATAATCTCGGAAGATAAGGCAGATCACCTGCTGTTATCTGCGTCGCTGCAACGAGCGGTCCCGCAGAGATTCAATGTGACCACCGCCACTGCGCTAGAGCGGCCCCTAGATGCGCTGATGGATCGCACCAATGACGCCGTAATTCTGGCCCAAGCCCCTGAAACCGACTACATGCTGCGCCTGGCCCAGAAAAACGCGGTCACGGTTCCCATCATCGTCCTACTGAGCGACGCCAGCGAAGCCAATATCAACCGTATGCGTAGCTTCGGAGCTAGAGACTACCTGGTGCGGGGCAACATCCAAGACGATTTGCTGCATAGAATTCTCGACTACACCATTGAATTAGGGCAGGCGCGCAAGGAAATCCAGAGCCTGTCCAACCGGGATGCATTGACAGGAGCACTGAATCGCACCGGATTTCGGGCACATGTCGAGCGCGCCATAGAGCGCTCCGATCGCTATCAGTTCAAAACCGCCCTGCTCTATATCAACATCGACCAGGTCACCAGCATCAATGACCATTACGGGGAAGGCGCTGGCGACCAGGCGATTCAGCTGATTTATAAGCGACTGGCGAATAAAAAGCGGAACACCGACAGCGTAGCCCGCCTCGGCGGTGACGAGTTCGCCATCGTGCTCGAAGACGTGAGCGATGAAGCCAACGTACAAATGATCGCCAAAAAAATGATGGCCGCCACTGCGGAGCCTATGCGCCTCAATGATCACCAGGTGACCATTGAAGTCTCGATCGGCTGCTCGATGTGCCCCGAGAACGGCACCAAGTTCGAAGATCTTGTCGAGGCCGCACGCACGGCGATGATGCAGGCGAAGACCGTCGCCGGCAACAAATACTTCTGTTACTCAGAGCAGATCAGCTTTGGCGGATCCAGCAGCAATTTCAATCTGTCAGCAGATCTGCGCCAGGCGGTTCGGCATGACCAGTTCGAACTGCACTACCAGCCGAAGCTAGACCTGGGTTCAGAGCATGTGGTGGGACTGGAAGCCCTGATTCGCTGGAACCACCCCGACCGAGGGTATATCCGTCCAGATGAGTTTTTGCCACTGTGCGAGAGCATGGGACTCATGAAAAACATCGGCTATCGCGTGATCGAGAAAGCCTGCGGCGCCATTCACTGGCTGGACGCGCAAGGCCTGGACAATATCGACATCGCGGTAAACATTTCTTTCTCTCAGTTCCAGGACCATCGCTTTACCGATGTCGTTAAAGACATAGTGGGCAAATCCGGCATCAACCCCTCGCGGCTGGAGTTTGAACTCACGGAAAGCACGGTTCTGAAAAGTCCAGAGGACACTAAAGCCCGCATGAACGAGCTCAAATACATGGGCCACTCGTTCTCGCTGGATGAATTTGGTACCGGCTTTTCACAACTATCTCATATGACCGAGCTACCTATCTCTGCTTTGAAGATTGATCGGAGCTTTGTACAGGAAGTGGCCGGTAATCCTCACCAGCAGGCCGTGTGCATGATGATCATCGACATGGCACAACGACTCGACCTGGTGGTAATTGCGGAGGGCGCAGAAACCCTTGAGCAGGTAGAGTTTCTGGCCAACGCACGCTGCTCGCAGGTTCAGGGTTTTTACTACAGCCCCGCCATACCGCTGGACCAGGTCCCGCGCTTCGTCGAGGAGCAGATCATGAAGGAATCTTCGATCCAGCGTTCATAAACGCGCGCTAATAGCAGAGTCGATTTCTGCCGGCTTGTTTCGCTTTATACAGCATTTTGTCCGCCGCCTTGATCACCTCTTCAGGATCGTTGTGAGTATCGCTGCGCTGCGCCAACCCCACACTGATGGTGACAGACACGTTGCTTCCACTAACTCGAGTGGCCATGCGTCTGCGCTTGCGTGCGCCTTCGCGGCTGTGCTCAGGCCGTTGTCCCTTATCCCGAAGCGTCATAGTGTAATCAGCTATAGCATTGCGAACGGCCTCTAAAGGTGCCTTGCAGGCCTCCAGGTCTTTGCGAGGAAAGACGATGCAAAATTCCTCGCCGCCATAGCGATAAGCGGTACCGCCGCCCCCCACGTTGGCAATTCGACTCGCCACCATTTTAAGCACCTCATCGCCAACGTCGTGCCCATGAGTGTCGTTAAATTTTTTAAAATGATCCACATCTAGCATCGCGATCGCGTAACGAGCACCCAGCCCACGCAAGCGCTCGTTCAATGCGCGTCGGCCCAACAAGCCCGTAAGATCATCGCGATAGGCCATCGCGTAAGAGCTGCGCAAGATACTCACGAGTTGCACCACCCCGGCAGCCGTAAAGAGACACAGTGAGATATGGGGCAATTGAAACCACGCGAGCATGAAGAATCCGGCGGTCAGCGTGAATAGCACGGCAACTTCCGCGTCCGCCTGACGCAGACAAAGACACACCAGACCGACAGCAGCTACCAGCGGATAGAGGGTCACAATTGACAGCGGCAATACAAGACCTTCGCGCGGCCATATCTGAAGCCACTCCGGCCGCTCTCGCAGCAGATAAACCAAGAGATCAACCAAGCTGGGTGCCAGTACCGCAAGTACCGCCGCAACTGCGATGTAGCTGATGCCATAGCGGTTGAGCACGCCACGCTCTGACGCTAGTAGCAAAAACAGTAACTGCGCCGGAATCGCTATCCCAATGGCGGCATACAGATTACGGGCCGCATCATCCGTCAGAGACACCTGCAGGTGTGTTTGTACCAGGTAGAAACATAGACAACTGAGACCCGCCAGGATCAACAGTCGACTGCGATTGAACTGATAGGCCAGCACAACACAAAGCAGACCCAACAGGTAAGGCGCGTAACCCAACAGCTCCAGCTGCTCTTCAGACAACTGGTCGATATAAGGCCGCAACCCCAGAACAATACCCAGGAAGGCTCCCGGAAATATCAGACGCAGTAGTGCTTTTGGGTCGAATCCCATGGCCTTAAAACAGATTCCGGGGGGCTGCTTGTTCTTTGAGTTACGTTCCGCGGAGTGGTAGCCTTCAAGCCTATAACAAACAGACGCATTCTTACATGTCCGTCGAAAGAGAAACGCATACCATCCCCAAAGTTCTTGTCTGTGACGATGACAGCAGCGTACGCATGCTGACGCGTCAGTGCCTGGAAGCGGACAACATGATCGTTGTCGAAGCTGCCTCCGGCGCGGAGGCAATCGACATGTTCGCTCGTGAACGGCCGGACCTTATGTTTCTCGATGTGGAAATGCCCGGCATGGATGGATTGGAAGTCTGTCGCCGGATACGCAGCATGCCTCAAGGCGAGACCATTCCGATCATGATCGTAACCGGCTCGGACGACCGCGAATCCATCGACGAGGGATACAACGCGGGCGCAACACAGTACAAAACCAAGCCTGTAAACTGGTCGCTGCTCAGCCGCGACGTGCAGTATATGCTGCGCGCCAGCACGGCTTTCACGGCCCTCAAGCGACAGGAAGATAGGCTGCGTTACCTGGCTTACTTCGACCCGCTGACCAACCTTCCCAACCGCCGCAGTTTCGGCGAACAGCTCAATCGCATTTTGAAGCGCAGCCAGCGACGAAACCTGAACGCCGCATTGCTGTTTATTGATTTGGACAATTTCAAGCGCATCAACGACTCCATTGGTCATGGGCGTGGTGACAAATTGCTTGTAGAGATCGCCAAACGGCTGACACTGGAACTGCGGGAAGAAGATGCGATTAGTTACTTGTCACCTGACGACGAGGACAAGGAGCACGATGGCTCGACCGAGATCGCGAGGCTTGGCGGTGACGAGTTCACCGTGGTGCTGTCTGACCTTGAGGACGGCGTAGGCGCCGAGACTGTTGCCAAGCGTATTTTGAACCGCCTATCACAACCCATTGCGCTGCACTCTCATAACCCTGTTGTGACACCTAGCATTGGCATTGCCATGTTCCCAGGCGACGGCGCTGATCCTGACACCTTGGTGCGCAATGCGGACACAGCGATGTACGCAGCAAAAGCGGAGGGCCGCGCCTGCTACCGCTTTTATAACGAACACATGAACGCCAAGGCGGTTGAGCATCTCAAACTGGAAGAAGAGCTGCGAGATGCCGTGGCCAGCGACCAACTGGAGCTGCATTACCAGCCGCAGGTCGACTCAGTAAATGGACACGTGGTGAGCATGGAGGCCCTGGTGCGCTGGCGTCATCCTGAACGCGGTATGGTCTCACCGGGCGAATTCATCCCCGTCGCAGAGCGCACGGGGCAAATTATCGAGCTCGGCGATTGGATTCTCAAGGAGGCTGCGCGCAACTGCGCTCGGTGGAACGAAGACGGCTATAGCAACTTTAGGGTGTGCGTGAACCTCTCACCGCTGCAATTTAACCAACCTGATCTGGCCGATAACGTAGCTCGCTTCCTGGAAGAGTCAGGACTTGCTGCCGAACGACTGGAGTTGGAACTGACCGAGTCGGCCATCATGAACGACGCCGAAACCAATATCGCAAAGCTGGCACAGCTGAAGCAGCTGGGTATTGCATTGGCAGTCGACGATTTTGGTACCGGCTATTCCTCGCTCAACTACTTAAAGCGATTTCCCATAGACACGCTGAAAATAGATCAGACCTTCGTCGCCGATCTCGGCAGCCAGGACGGTCGCGCGTTGGTGGATGCGATCATCGCACTCGCGCAAACACTGAATCTACAGGTTATCGCTGAAGGAGTGGAAACTCTGGACCAGGCCAACTATCTCATCGAAAGAGGGTGCCATCTGCTGCAAGGGTACTATTTTAGCAAGCCGACGCCAGCATCCGAGGTTCCGGACTTGCTGAGCACTGATTACAGCAAGGTTTGCGACAACGCTCAAAGCGCCTAGCTAATTGATTCCACCTGCGGCTCTATAAGTTGCTCCAGCGCCCGCACCGCATCCATGTAGTGCCCGTTGAGCACTTCTATTTCGCGGCGAGAGTCGCTGACCAGCTGATTCTTCCAGTCCATCTCCAACTGGCGGCAGTAGGCACTGAGCGCTTTGGCTCCCATATTCAACGCCATCGACTTGATGGCATGGGCGCCTGCCCCCAGTATCGCGGGATTGTCATTATTTGCACGAAGTTCTTCGATCTTGTCCTGAACATCCTGCTTAAAGTTGTCAAACACCTTGCGGAGAAGCTCATTCTTACCGCTTACATCGACACTACGAATATTGTCCAGCGCCTTCACGTCGAGGATTTCACCGCCAGTTTCTGGGGTAGCTTCAAGATTCTTCGGCGTTTCGACTTCGCCCACCGGCTCAAAGTACTGGTACAGCACATTGTTTAGCTCGATCGTTGAGTAGGGCTTGAACAGTATGCGATCCATACCTGAAGCGTAACAACGCTCTTTCTCCATCTCAGTCTTACCCGCTGTCAGCGCAACGATCGGCTTTCGTACCACACCCTTCTTCTGCGACTCCAATTGGCGAATATGCCGCGTGGCTTCGAAGCCATCCATAACCGGCATCTGGCAGTCCATTAGCACCAGGTCGTATTCTTCTTGCTGGAACATCTCCAGAGCAACAGCACCATTCTTTGCAATTTCTACGCTGCAACCAAATGACTCAAGCATCGCTCGCGCGATCTCTTGGTTTGCAGTCATGTCTTCAACCAGCAGCACGCGCTCTTCAAAGCGCATAACACCCGACTCGGTCATCGCGGGAGTCACCACGCTGTCGTCTGACATCGCCTCCATAATATCGCCGACCAGACTAGATACACGGGTGGGCTTGGTTGTTGCCTGCAAATGCTGCAATTCCTCGGGAATACCCTGCATCGAAAGTGGCGTTACGAGGAGCACTACTGCCTCCTCTTCTTCTGCTAAGTTGTGCACCTGCGCAATCTCCGCGCTGTCGTAAAGGGCGGAAACATCCACGAGCACCACCCGCTTTTGACTGGAATGGCCTGTTAGTTCTTCCACCGTTGCACACTCGCGGGCCTTTAAGTTCAGCGCCTCCAACTGTGTGCGCAGCATCGCCCGAGTTTAGGGTATGGGTGCAACCACTTCTGCGTAATAGTCCTCAAGTACAGACGTGGAGAGCTTATCGGTATAGATCGGCGATTCGGTTAGGGTCATATTGACCGTCATCGTTGTGCCAATACCGGGCTTAGAGCTAACAGCCAGTTCGCCCTCCATCAACTCAACCAACTGCTTCGCAATGGAGAGACCCAGGCCCGTTCCACCGTACTGACGGGTCGTGGAGGAATCCGCCTGAGAAAACGCCTCAAATATACGTTGCAGCGTTTCTTCACTCATACCAATACCGGTGTCATCCACCGTGATGCGCAACCTTATGTCTCGACCCTCACGGCGTACTTCTTTAACTGTAACAGTGACGGAACCACGCTTGGTGAACTTGATGGCATTGCTCAGAAGGTTCTGCAGCACCTGCCGCAAACGCACGGGGTCGCCGTACATTTGTCGCCGAATATCGGCGTTGAAAATCAGGCTCAATTCTATGTTCTTCGATTGAGCGAGCTCGCCATAGAGATAGCAGAGGTTCTCAGTTACCTCTCGGAAATTGAAGGTAGTTTCTTCAAGCTCTAGCTTGCCAGCTTCTATCTTGGAGAAATCCAGAATGTTATCAATAAGGCCAAGCAACTCCGTCGCAGATTCATGCGCAGATTCTGCAAAACCACCCTGACGCTCGCTCAAACCAGAATGCATAAGCAAGTCCGTCATACCCAGCACGCCGTGCATCGGCGTTCGGATTTCGTGGCTCAACGCCGCGAGGAACTCACTCTTCGCCTGATTCGCATGAACTGCATCCTGTCGCGCGACGCCGATCTCATCGATGGCGCCTTGCAGCTTGTCATTAGCGCGGCGCAAATCCCGGGTTCTTGCGCGTACGTCGGCCTCAAGCTGCGACTGGTAAAGCAGCTGAGCGAATTCCCTTTGGCGTTGTCGGAAGATAACGATCAGTACAATAGACAGGACGGTGCCGATATACGATGCGAACGCCCACCAGGTAAACCACCAGGGCGGGTGCACGATGATGTTGAGACCTGCGGTACCGTCGCTCCATAGCCCATCGGCGTTACTACCCTGGATGCGTAAGACGTACTCACCAGTGGGCAGACTGGTGAAATCCAAGGTGTTCCGATTACCCAGATCAATCCAGTTCTTATCTAGCCCCACCATCTGGTAGCGGTATTTGTTTTTTTGAGGCGCGTTAAAATCAAGTGCGGCAAACTCAAAGCCGAGCATGTAGTCTTCGGGTTGCAGCTCTATTCGCCGCACATCGCTATAAGGCCTATGTAGTGGTCAACTAAAACTGGCCACCTGAATCTGGGTGATACTATCACCCCTCAAGACACAGGTGAGCAAATGACCAAACGATCCAGACCAAACTTTAGCCCGGAGTTTCGACTCGAAGTCGCACAATTAGTCGTTGACCAAGGCTATACCGTCAGAGCCGCGAGTGAAGCGATGAACGTCAGTAAATCTTCAGTGGAGGGCTGGGTTCGCCAGCTTCGGCTAGAGCGCTCGGGAGAAACACCTCAGAAAGGCACGCCACTGACCGAGGAGCAGCGCCGTATTCGCGACCTGGAACGTCAGATCAAACGGCTGGAAACAGAGAAAGACATATTAAAAAAGGGTATGGCTCTCTTGATGTCCGACGAGCTGAAAAATATTCGATAATTCAGCGGTTACAAGAGAGCTATCCCGTTAAGTTGCTATGCCATGTCTTTGATATTCAACGCAGTAGCTACCGATATTGGCGAGAGCGCCCGAAGGGTGACAACTCCCATCGTTGCAGGCTTAAGCTTATGGTTCACGCTGCTCACCGCCTAAGTGGTGGCTCAGCTGGTGCAAGAACCGTTGCCCAGATCGTTAGCCGTAATGGAACGCCATTGACTCGTTACGTTGCGGGTAAGTTGATGAAGGAGTTGGGACTGGTGAGTAGCCAGCTTCCAAAACACGCCTATAAGCGTGCTGACAAGCTACACGTAGCCATTCCAAATACCTTGAATCGGCAGTTTTCTGTAGCAGAACCCAACCAGGTGTGGTGCAGCGATATTACATATATTTGGACGGGTCAACGCTGGGCCTATCTAGCCATGATACTGGATCTCTACGCGAGAAAACCGGTTGGTTGGGCGTTTTCTTATCGGGCCGACAGTGAACTGACCCGTAAGGCGTTGATGATGGCTTATGAATCCAGAGGAAGACCAAAGGGAGTGCTATTCCACTCGGATCAGGGAGTTCAGTACACCAGTACAAAATTCCGTCAGCATCTCTGGCGGTATCAGATACAACAGAGCATGAGTCGACGGGGAAACTGCTGGGATAACGCGCCAATGGAGCGCTTCTTCCGCAGCCTAAAAACCGAGTGGGTTCCAGAGACGGGCTATCGGAGTTTTACTGAAGCCAAGCAGTCAATCAATGACTATATCGTGAGGTACTACAACTCGATCAGACCGCATTCGAATAACAACATGAAAACACCCAATCAGGCAGAAAACGAATACTGGAAAGCTTATAAAACCGTGGCCAGTTTTAGTTGACCACTACAAAGTGCCATGGCGCCTGATGCTGATAAAGCACCACTGCCATACACGGAAACGACAACGCCATCCCAAAAATGCGGGGCGGATAAATTCGACGGACAAAGTTCTGTCCTGTTCCCGTATTGCGCGACATGCTCAGTCGTCTTCGAAACGCTGCTTGTCCCAGTTCTTATGTACGTGTAGTGGATCAAACACACGGCCGTTTATAGCAATGTAGACGCCGTTGGGTAGGAAGTGTAGCGCACCAATGGCGTAGCCAATATTAAAGATGGCATCGCTCACTCGCAGCCGCGCCGGCTGCATCGAGCCGGTCAGCACCACAGTTTTTCCTTCAACCCCTACAAGACGCCGCGCCGTATCAGCCATGGTGTCTGTCCCGTGAGTGATTAGAATGCGCTCCTCTTCACAGGACTCAACCGCCGCTCGGACCGCATCGCGATCATCATCAGTCATCTCCAGACTGTCCTTCTTCATTAGCGATTCCACGCTGTAGTCAAAACTGACGTTAGACTCATGCAACAAATCACTAATCTGCGGATCACCCACCTGGAACTCACTGCGGGCATCGAAATAGATCTTGTCGATGGTGCCGCCAACGGTAATCACTTTGATATTCATGCTCTACAGTATGGTCCACTCGGGCTGACTAGGGGTGGCTATCATGCTACTTTTATTTGGCCGTGTACACGGAGCAAAAAGCTGCCTCCCTGGCCGGTCAACGATTGAACCCGCGCCGCGTTACAAGGTCTGACAATCATGAAAATTACACCGCTCGTATTCGCCGCAATCCTCTTTGGGTCGCTCGCCAGCCCAGCAGCCTTAAGCAACACGGTGCCAGTTGGCGCGGACGCCCCAGCAGTCGCGCTACCTATGCTGCCAGACACCAGCACTGAGCTTGCTCTTGCAGACTTACGCGGCAAAGTTGTCTATGTCGACTTCTGGGCCTCTTGGTGCGGCCCCTGCAGAGTTTCTTTTCCCATCCTTGATGAGTTGCGGCAGGAATTTTCAGAACAGGGCTTCGAAGTCCTCGCAATCAACGTGGACGAGTATAAGGAAGACGCGCTCGAATTTATGGAAGAGCTTCCTGTCAGCTACCCCATCGTTTTCGACCCCAGCGGCACGACCCCATCGGCGTATGGGATCCTAGGCATGCCCACCGGCTTTCTTGTGGATCGATCTGGCAAAGTCCGAAAAGTTCACCAGGGGTTTCGTAAAAGCGATGCCAAGAAAATTCGCACCGAGGTCATGGAGTTACTTACCGAGTGAAGAAACTTTTTCTAATTAGCGCGCTCTTGATGGGCGCGGGCTGCGCCCAGGTCCAACCTTGGGAGCGCGGCAGCCTCGCACGTGAGGACATGCAGTGGCAACCCGATGTGATGGAGTCACGCTTGCGCGCACATATTTATTACAGCAAGGAGGCCTCTTCCGGGGGGGGGAGGCGCGGCCGGCGGAGGTTGTGGCTGTAACTAATGATTGAGGTCCGTAAAGACAAGCACCCTACTCTTTTGGCGCTAACCTCTAGTGCCCTGCTATTGCCCGCCTACCAACAAGCCAACGCCGACGCGCCACCCGATTTCACGGAGGTGGGCCTGCGGTACAGCAAGTACAAAGAAGACGACACCCAGGCCGGTAAGTCTTTCGGCAATAGTTCAGAGCGCTATGACATCGACGTAGCCCAGTTCCACCTGCTGGCACCGGTAGCAGACAACTGGTCAGTGGCACTCGACGTGCAGTGGGAAGATATGAGCGGTGCGTCTCCCTGGTTTGTGGGTGAGAACGCCAACGGTGATGCCAATGTCATCATGAGCGGCGCGAGCATCGAAGACACCCGCACCGATGTGAGTGTCACCACCCGTTACTATTTCGATCGGGGAAATGCCGGCTTCAACTACACCCGGTCAGACGAAGACGACTATGAGTCCAATGCGATTGGTCTCGACATGGCCTGGAACAGTCCAGACGGCATGACCACCTATAGCGCTGCCGTCAGTGCCTCCGATGATGACATCGAACCCACTCAAGGTGCGGTGCCAACCAATACCCTGGAAGACAATAAAGACATGCGCTCCGCCTGGATCGGCGTCAGCCGCATTGTTAGCAAGCGCGCTATCGTCAGGTTCGGGCTCAGCTACACCTATAAAGATGGGTTTCTCACCGATCCGTACAAACTGAACGACAGTCGACCAGACGAGCGCAAAGAATGGGCCTTTTCCAGCGGCTATCGGCACTACTTTCCCTCTCCAGATGCTGCGCTTCATATCGATTATCGCTACTTCGACGACGACTGGGGTGTGGCATCCCACACGGTAGACATGGCCTGGCATCAGAGCATCGGCCGCAATACGCGAGTTACTCCCTATGTGCGCTACTACAGCCAGGACGAAGCCGATTTTTTCAGCAATCGGGTGGATTTCAGCGAGCGCTACTACGCCGACGATTATCGCCTCTCCACCTTTGGTGCTATTACCACGGGACTTAGAGTGAAGCACGACATAGGCAATTGGAGCCTTGTTCTATCTGGCGAGCGCTACACCACCAGTGAAGACTGGGCCCTGTCCAGCGGCGATGAATCTCCAGCGTTGGTGAAATACTGGCGCTACACGCTGGGCTTCGATTACCGATTCAAGTAAACCCATGGCAAACGCTTAGCGCTATGCAACGACTGGAGCACCGCTTTGTTGCCATGGGCGGTCCCTGCCGCCTCAGACTCGATCACAACGATACAGAGGTTCTCGAGGCAGCCATTGATGCGGCAGAATCGCGTGTTCGCGAGCTGGAGGCACGCTACAGCCGCTACCTCCCAAACTCTCTCACAGCTCAGATAAACCAGAATGCGGGCTCTGGCACTCCCACCGCTATCGATCCCGAAACCGCCGGCTTGCTGCGCTATGCCGACACGCTATTTCAGGAAAGCGACGGCCTTTTTGATCTCACCTCCGGTGTCCTGCGCGAAGCCTGGGATTTCAAGAGCGAAACCCTGCCCAGGAAAGAAGACGTAGACAGGCTACTCAAAAGAATCGGCTGGAGCCGAGTGCAGTGGAGCGAAACCGAGGCAGCGCTCGACGCCGGTATGGAACTCGACTTTGGCGGCTGCGTGAAAGAGTACGCTGCCGACAGCGCCGCCGCGACCATTCGCAGCCACGGCATTAAACATGCGCTAGTGGATCTGGCTGGCGATATCACAACGCTCGGAACCCAGGCGAGCGGCGCGCCCTGGCAAATCGGAATCAGGCACCCAAGGGAAAATGCTCGCGCCATCGCGCAGGTGCCTCTCGACGGAATGGCGCTGGCCAGCAGCGGCGACTATGAACGCTGCATTGTTGTAGGGGGTAAGCGCTATGGGCATATTCTCAACCCACGCACCGGCTGGCCGTGTGAAGGACTCGTTGCCGTTACAGTCTTGGCTGAACAATGCTTGATAGCCGGCAGCAGCGCCACACTCGCCATGCTTAAACCGAGCACAGAGGCACTGGACTGGCTGCATTCACTCGGTCTGCCCTGGTTCGCTGTCGACAGCGAACTGAAGTGCCACGGCAGCATCGCCGCAACAGGTCAGTAAGCCCCTGTAAATAACAGCTATACTGCGGCTGCAAACTCAAAACGAAGTCCATGAAAATACTGCTGCTACAAATTCGTCACGACCCAAAAGTGCGCCAGGAAGAATACGACAGCTTTCTGCGCTACTGCCAGTTGGAGGCTACCGAACTTGATATTCTCAACGTCTTCGACACCCCCACTTTCGGGCCTGAGGTGCTCGAAGGTTACGAGGCGCTGTTGGTGGGCGGGGCCAGTGAGGCCAGCGTGCTCGAGCCCGACAATTATCCAGCGGTACCTTACTGCATCGAGCTGTTACGTCACTGCATAGAGGTTGATCTACCAGTATTCGCATCCTGCTTTGGCTTCCAGTTGGCCGTGCTCGCACTGGGAGGCGAGATCATACGCGATGAGTCCGGTTTTGAAATGGGTAGCATCCCAATCGCCTTGCATCCGGCCGCTGCTGATGACTTGCTGTTTCACGACACGCCCGACAGCTTTCATGCGATAGCGGTGCATCGCGAGCGCTCGGTTCACTGCCCTCCCGGCGCCATCGAACTGGCGTATACAGAGCCCTGCTGCCATGCTTTTCGGGTGGAGGACAAACGCTTCTGGGCGTGTCAGTTTCATCCGGAGGTCGACCGGGCGACACTGATCTCGCGCCTGACGATTTACAAAGCGTCATATACAGATGGCGACGATCACCTCGATGAGGTGCTTAGCACAGCGGTGGAAACACCCGAATCAAATGACCTGATGCGAAAATTCGTAGACCGGGTTCTCCGCTAGCTACGTCTCCAGCAGCCTGATAGCGCTAGCGGCCTGTAAACCGCGGCGGGCGCCTTTCGCGTTGTGCTGCAAAGCCCTCTTGCAAGTCATCAGAAGTGCGGCACAGTTCCGACAGCTTCTGCGCTTCGGCCATATCGATCTCTCCTGCGGCCGCCTCCTGCAGAACCTGCTTCATCGCTCGAACAGCCAACGGTGCCAGGCTCGCAATCGACTGGGCAAGCTCATCTGTGCGCTGGGTGAGACCGGCTCGTGGCACCAGGTGGTCCAGAAAGCCGATACGCAGCATCGATTCGGCGTCAAACTCTTCCGCCGTGAGCAGGATACGCTTGGCCAGATTAACACCAAGACGCTCGACAAACCGATTCATACCGCTCAGGGGATAACACAGCCCGATTTGCGCAGCGGGTACGCGCATTCGCGTGCCTTCTATGCCGATACGGAAATCACAGCTGAGCGCCAATTCCACACCGCCACCAAAGACATTTCCATTGAGTGCGCACAAGGTGGGAATGGGTAGCTGTGCAATCTGGTCTGTTGTCGCCTGAAACAGGTCACCGCTAATCTGTCCACTGCCCAGTTCATTCAGCGCGGCGCCGGCGCAAAAGGTCTTTTCGCCAGCCCCCGTGAGCACCAACACACGCATATTCGGATTGTTCCCCACCTGCTCCGTATACTCGCGCAAGGCGCGCAGCTGAGCTTCACCCAGCGAGTTGTGTTTATCGGGATTATTCAAGGTTATCCGGGCAATATGCCCAGATTGGTGTAAGAGAACGGTGTCAGTCATGGCCGCACATTCTATACTCAGCCCAGGCAAAGGAGAACGGTATGACAGAGCGCTGTAGCTGGTGTGGCACCGACGAACTGTACGTGCAGTACCACGATGAAGAATGGGGGGTTCCGCTGTATGACGACGACACGCTGTTCGAGTTTTTGATGTTAGAGGGCGCCCAGGCGGGTTTAGCCTGGATTACCGTTCTGAGGAAGCGCGAGGGTTATCGACAACTTTTCGACGGCTTCGATGCCAATAAAATTGCTCGTTACACCGACAAGAAGCTGGACAAACTCCTGCTTGACCCACGCATCATTAGAAATCGCCTGAAGGTCTACAGCGCCCGTCAAAATGCCCGCGCTTTTCTCAAGGTACAGGAGGAATGGGGGAGCTTTTCCGACTATATGTGGAACTTCGTCGACGGCACGCCGATACAGAATCGTTTCAGCAAAATGAAAGAAGTGCCCGCCTCTACCCCCCTTTCAGACACCATCAGTAAAGATCTCAAGAAGCGCGGCTTCAACTTTGTTGGCTCGACCATTGTGTACGCACACATGCAAGCAACCGGCATGGTGAACGACCACATGGTTAGCTGCTTTCGCCACGAGGAATGCAAGAAGCTCGCCCGCTGACGAAGTGATGCTTTCTCCGAGAAACGGAGGTATCATGGGCTCGTTAAAAAAACATACCCAAAAGTAAAACAATAGAACTCAGGGTATCTCCGCGGACCTATGGCGAAAGATAAACCACAGTCAGGCAAGAACGGCAGCTCGCCGTTTAATCGCACTGCGCAGCATGATGCGAAGCGCACCGCCATCCTGTCTCAGTCGGCCAAGCTGTTTAACGGTCGCGGATCACGCTCAACCACTCTGTTAGACATTGCACAGAGCCTGGGCCTGACCAAGACCAGCCTCTACTACTACGTTAAAACCAAGGAAGAGCTGATATACCAGTGTTACCTCGCATCACTGGAAGATAGTATGCGCGGGCTTGATCTAATAGAACAGCACCATAAGACGGGACTCGAGCGTATATTGGCAACGCTGAGAGGCCATTTGAAAGGCTGGGTGGACGCCGTCCACGGGCGCCGCAATCACACGGCTGCCCTTCTCGAAATCGCCTCACTTAAAGACCAGCACCGAGAGGACGTGGAGCAGCGCTATATCGATATGTTCCTGCGCATGCGTCAGTTCATCCGCGATGGCATCAGTGAAGGAAATATTCGACCTGTCGATGCCACTAGCGCCACACTCGGGCTGGTGGGGTCAATGCAATGGTCGTTTAATTGGTTGCACACCATTCCAGAAGATCAACTGCCAACCGTATTAGATGGTGCGATTGACCTTATAGCCAACGGACTCTCCGCCAATTCGGCGTTCGAGTTCGGAGACTACGATTTCAGCGCTGCCATCGCACCACCCGCCAGTGGTTTCGACCGAGAGGAACAGAACCGCATGAAGCAGGAGGCCTTCTACAAAACCGGCACCTGGTTCTTCAACAAGAAAGGCTTTGTTGGTACCTCACTCGACGAAATTGCTGAGACGCTGAACGTGACCAAAGGCGCCTTCTACTACCACATCAAAAACAAGGAAGACCTTCTCTACAGTTGCTACACCCGCTCTCTCGACATCATCGAGCAAATCCACGACAGTGCCTGCGACTTGCCCACGGGCATTACCAAGCTCGACTACGTGATGCGCCGCAGTGCAGTGGTTCAAAACTCTGAAGACGGCCCCATGATTCGATACAACTCGATCACTGCGCTTCCGGTCGACCGCCGCCGAGAGATTCTAAGGCTGACTGAATTATCCAACGACCGTTTTGGACAATTCATGAGAGACGGCATCGAAGATGGCAGCGTCAGAGCGGTCAATGTAGAGGTGGCCAAAGAGCTGATCTCTGGAGCCATCAATTCGAGTATGGATCTGCCACTGTGGCGCCGCGTTGATGACGTCGAACGGGCGGCTAAAGACTACTACGATATGTTTATTGGCGGCCTAGCGGCGCGCTAGTTCACTTTCGTCTGCTGCTGGCGGCCCATTTCCACCAGCTTTAACGCATTGCCCTCCAGCTTCAAGTGCACGATAGCGCCATTGTCTGGCACACAGCAGATCGTCTGCTTGGACTCAGTTAGTTTGCCGCAGATCGCATTGATAATCATGAAGTGGGTGAAGATAGCGGTATGACGGTCAATCTCAAATAGCTTCTGCCAGGCGCGGTCTCGCCAGGCCAGAACATCAGGCCCTTGCTCCACCCATTCCTGTTTCATAAAGCCTGATAACCAGGCCTGCCGATCTTCAATCCCTACTGGCGAGGGAATTTCGCGGTAATCATCATCGACAAGGACTTTACTGCGCAAGGTAGTGGCCAGCGGCTGTGCGGTTTCCTGGGCCCTCAACAGTGGGCTACTCACTAATGCCAACGTCCTGTAGCGCTCCAGTTGATCACGCACCTCCAGCGCTTGCTTGCGGCCCTGCGGACTCAAGCCGGGGTCGGGGTCTTCGCCCCACGCAGCGGCGGCTTCGCCGTGACGTACCAGGAATATGTCGACCATGGGAAATTCTAACCGTTGTAAACGCGGCGAACGTTATCCTCTTCCCGAGCAAATCGCAACTTGCGTCGATAGGGAAAAAAGTCTTCCACATAGCCGTCAGCAATCTGGTTCTGCAGTCCCTGCCAGAAGCTGGCCTGATAGATATCGCTGTGCAACTCGTCAAAGACCTTGCGAGCACGCTGATTGCCACTAAAGAACAGGCGAAACTCCTCCGGGAAGATGTCGTTGGGGCCTACCGTATACCAGGGCTTACTCGACATCTCTTCCGCCTCAGTACGTGGCTGAGGTATCGTGCGGAAGTTACAGTCCAGCAGTGGACAGATCTCGTCGTAGTCATAGAAGACCACCCGACCGTGTCGGGTAACGCCGAAGTTTTTGAGTAACATGTCGCCGGGGAAAATATTGGCCGCGGCCAACTCTTTAATGGCATTGCCATACTCGTCCATGACCGCCCACAGCTGCTCGTCGGTTGCATCCTGCAAGTAGAGATTCAGCGGCGTCATGCGCCGCTCCACATACACATGACGAATCACCAGGGCCTTGCCGTGCTCCTCAATAATTGAGGGAGCAACCGTCAACAGTTCGTCCATCAGTTCGTCAGAGAAACGTTCGCGCGCGAATGCCAGATTATTGAATTCCTGCGTATCCGCCATGCGTCCGGCGCGGTCGGCACGCTTCACCAGACGATACTTCTCCATGACTTCATTGCGCGTCATGTCCTTGGGCGGGGTGAAGCGGTCCTTGATGATTTTGAAGACGAAGTCATAGCTCGGCAGCGTGAACACGCTCATTACCATGCCCTTGATGCCTGGGGCGAGGTTAAACACATCCGCGGTATTACGCATGTGGCGGTAAGCACAGCGATGAAAATACGTTTTGCCGTGTTTGTTGTAACCCATGCAACTGTATATCTCTGAAATGGGCTTAGCCGGCATCAGGCTCTGCAGGAACAGCACGTACTGAGAGGGTATCGCCGCATCCACCATAAAGTAGGAGCGGGTAAAGCTGAATATCACACTGACCTTGTCCGAGCCGAACAAAATGGTATCGACATACACACTGCCCTCTTCCGTGTGCAGTATCGGCAACACAAAGGGCATAGTGTCACGACTGATCATCAGCTTGCCGACGATATACGCACCCTTATTGCGGAAAAACATCGATTCCAACACCAACATAGACACGTGGTCTTCGGTTACGGAGAACTGTGGCAGCAGGTACTCACGCAAATCGGCGACGATACTGGCTATATCGCGCTGCTTATCCTCAAACGGAATGCTCAGCTCGTATTCATCTAACAGATTTTCAACCATCGCCTCCAGCCCTTCGGTGGAGCGATAGTTACGAAAGATCTGCTGCTCTTTTACCGGCGGCATATCCCCTTGCGAGGAAAACACGAAGGCGTAGTCGTTACGAATCTGCTGGTGGTCGAAGGTGGAGCAGAACATCGAGTTGAAGAAGGTTTCCGCAATCTCGAAATTGTTATGGCCCTCAATGAGGCGCGCATAATGTTGGCGAGCTTCTTTCCAAAAGGCATAGCGATGCAGGTTATCCCCCGCGATGAGCTCCACGAACTCGTAGACCTGCGCGACTTTGATCTTATACAGGTCGATACGCTGCCTGGAGGCCGCGTGAACGCCCTGCCAGTCGGCATTCTCAAAGCGCGGCTTCGCCGCCAGCGTTATATTCTGGAAGTCGGCGAAGTAAGACTCAAAGCCATTGAGAATGGTCTGAGCGAAGCGGTGCGAAGTCTCCACGGGGGCATTATAGCCCCTAGAGGCCGTGGGAGATGAGACTACCTGAATCGATAACTAAGGTCTGGCCCGTCATACAAGCACCGGCATCGGACACCATTAGCAGTGTGGCACCCACCATATCGATGGGATGAGCCGCCTTTTTCAGAGGCAGATGCTCGATGACATTGTCGTAGTTATCTTGTTCCTGAAAGACCGTGGTGAACTTGGTTTCTGTCAGGCCCGGGCACAGTGCGTTAACGCGAATACCGTACTGACCATTCTCGACGGCAAAGCTCTGGGTCATGCTGATCATCGCCGCCTTGGTAGTGCTGTACACACCCTGGAACATACCCGCACTGATGCCATCGATGGACGCGACGTTGACGATGGAGCCACCACCGCGTTCCTTCATCATGGCAACCGCACGCTCACTCATGAAGAAGGGGCCACGCAGATTAACTTCAAAGGTTTTGTCGAAAGCAGAGGCAGGTGTCTCAGCCACCGGGCCGAAGTACGGGTTAGTGCCACCGTTGTTGACGAGTATATCCAGGCCGCCAAACTGTGCCTGAACATCGTCGAACAGTTTATCAATAGCTTCCAGGTCGCCCGCATGACAGGCCATTGCGGTAGCCTGGCCGCCATTATCGCGAATCGCCTGGGCAACCACTTCACATCCATCGAGTTTGCGGCTGGATACGATGACATGCGCCCCCTGCTCTGCCAGGCCATGGCATATCGCTTCACCAATGCCGCGACTACCGCCGCTAACCAGGGCTACCTTATTATCGAGCCGAAATAATTCGATGGCGGCCATAATGTGTTTAATCCTCTGCTTTTACATAGTGACCCATGAAATGGCGGCGCAACTTGCGCATCCCGCCGATCCAACGGTCGTAGTTGCTGGTCTTGTTTTCACGATAAGTCTGCACCTGTGGGTGCGGCAGGATCAGGAATATCTCTTCATCCAGACCCTCAATAACCGACTGTGCGAGTTGCTCCGGTGTAATCACACCATCGACACCGGCGGTACCGCCATCTTCAATGTCGCCAAGAATGCGGGTTTGTACCGCCTGGGGACACAAACAAGACACGTTAATACCATCGTCACCGTGGGTAATCGCCAGTGACTCGGCAAAACCGACCGCCGCATGCTTGGTCACCGAATACGGTGCATCGGCAATCTGGCTGAGTATGCCAGCCGCGGATGCAGTATTCAGGAAATAACCTTCGCCGCGTTCGATCATCTTCGGCAAGCAGGCCCGCGCCGCCCAAACATGAGACATCACGTGCACATCCCACATCGCGCTCCAGGTTTCATTCGGCGCAGAAGTCGCCCACCAGGGCTCACCATCACCCGCGCCAAAACCGGCATTGCTGCAGAACAGATCGATATGACCGTGGTCGGTTTCCACCTGCGCAACCATCGCGGCAATCGCCGCTTCGTCACGCACGTCCACCCCGTAGGCATCACCCCCGAGCGACTCGGCAACCTTGCGGGCGTTGTCTTCTTCAAGGTCGACGACAACTACGGCACGGGCACCTTCTGCGGCGAAGCGCTCACACAGCGCTTTACCAATACCGTTGGCGCCGCCGGTGACGACGCAAACCTTATCGGTAACCTGCATCAGAGCATCTCTTCGGCAAACAACTCCAGCACCGCAGGGTCCTGCGCACCGATCAGCATGCTGCCAACTTCTCCGCGGCTGCCGGCATCTTTCCAGCGCGAAAGGCGCTCGCGGATGCGATCTTTCGGCCCCACCAGGGCAACTTCATCCAGCAATTCGTTGGGAACCAACGCCTCGGCTTCCTGCTTTTGGCCAGACAGATACAGGTCCTGAATCTTCTCTGCAGCTTCTCCGTACCCCAATCGAGTGGCGTAGTCGTTGTAGAAGTTCTTACCCTTGGCGCCCATGCCACCGATGTAGAGCGCCAACCATGGGCGCAGGGAGTCGTAGGCGGCGTCGAGATCGTCATTCATGGCGCAGGAAACAAACGGCGCCACCTCAAAATCCTTCAGGCCCTTACCATTACCGGCTTTCTCAAAACCCTTGTTGAAATCATCTGCAAACACGTCGTACTTGTCCGGGTCCATCCAGACCGGGAATACGCCGTCGGCCACTTCGGCGGCGCAGGCCAGCCCCGCCGGGGTGATCGATGCGGTATAAATGGGGATATCTGAATTGCCCTCAAGAATAGACTTGAGTGGCTTGCCTAGACCGGTGGTTCCCTCACCCTTATTGGGCATCTGGTACATCTTGCCGTCGAACTCGACTGGCCCTTCACGCTCCATAATCTTACGCATGATTTGGATGTACTCGCGGGTGCGGGTAATCGGCTTTCCGTAGGGTACCGCGTGCCAGCCTTCAACCACCTGCGGGCCGGAGGCACCGAGACCAACGATAAATCGGTTACCGGACATTTGTGAGAGTGACATCGCCGTCATCGCGGTCATTGCTGGCGAACGCGCCGGCATTTGCATGATGGCGGTACCCACACGAATCTTCTCGGTTTGCGCCAACACCCAAGTCGCCGTGGTTACGGCATCAGAGCCGTAGGCCTCCGCCGTCCAAACAGAGTCATAGCCCAGACTCTCAGCGTGTTTGATCAAATCGATCGGGATGTGGATGTGCTTGCCAGAGTAGCCCATCAGAAAGCCTAATTTCATAGCGAATGCTCCATAGTGTGTCGCTTGCGTGCCGTCGAACGGCTGCTAAAAGGCATTTGAACTTACAGTATGTTTACCTACTGCACAAGTATTTTTAGTGCCCTGTGATACTTATGCCAGGGTGGAAAAAAACCCGGTTTCTCAGGAAAAAAATAATGAACTGGGAAGCTATGGGCGCCATCGGTGAAGCCGCTGGCGCCATGTATCACAACAACTGGATTAGGCCGGGCAAGCCCGGCCTCAGGTATCAGGCGGCGTCTGCGGCGGCCACCGGCGCAGCATCGGCGGTGTCCGCCGCGTAGCTCAGCGCGTTGAACTGCTGCTGGTGATGATCCGCATCGCCAAAGCTGGTGCGAATCATCATCAACCGCTTGGCGTAATGGCCGACATCCAGCTCATCGGTAATACCCATACCACCATGCAACTGAATAGCCTCATCGCCAACCAACTTACCTTTGCGTCCCACCATGATCTTGAGCGCATGCAGGTTGCGCAGATCTTCGCGCTCGCCGCCTTCGCTCTCATCATCGGTCAGCGCGCACACCGCGCGAAACAGCATCGACTTGGTCTGCTCGTAAGCCATGAACGTCTCAACCATGCGGTGTTGCAGCGCCTGGAAGCTGGAAAGCGTGACACCAAACTGTTCACGCGTTTTCGTGTATTCCAGGGTCGTTGCATTGAGCTTGGCCATGATGCCCAAGGCCTCAGCGCAAAGCCCCAAAATCGCATTGTTGGTTACCGCTTGGATCACCGGCAGGCCGCCATCGATCTCACCGACAACTGCGTCAGCACCCACTGTGATGTTGTCCAGGGAAATATTTGCAACTACCTGTCCGTCCATCAAGCGATACGTGGTTTTCGCTACTGCGTCAGCATCAACCAGAAACAGAGTGATGCCACTGGCATCGGTCTGCTCACCAGAGGTGCGTGCTGACACAACAAAGCTTTGTGCCGCGCTGCCGTTAAAGACCACCGTCTTTTCGCCATTCAGTACGTAGCCATCGCCGCTGGCGGTAGCAGTCGTCATCACATCGCTCAGCTCGAAACGCGATTGACGCTCCAGGTAAGCAAAGGCGCCCTGCAGTTCGCCCGCAATAATCGAAGGAATGCGGGCTTCTTGCTGTGCCGGACTGCCGGCTGCCTGCAGCAAACCGCCATAGAGCATAACCGTGGCCAGATAGGGCTCGGCCACCAATCCGCGGCCCAGTTCCTCCATCACAACCATGGTGTCGACCGCGCTGCCGCCGAAGCCACCATGCTCCTCAGCAAACGGAATCGAGAGCCAACCCAACTCGGCAAAAGTCTGCCAGTTCTCGGCACTAAAGCCGTGTTCACTTGCAACAACTGCGCGACGGGTGTCGAAGTCGTACTGGTCTTGCACATAACGCGCGACGCTGTCGCGCAACATGACCTGCTCTTCAGAAAATTCAAAGTTCATTCGCTGCTCCCTCCTTAAACGCCGAGTACGGCTTTGGAGATGATGTTCTTCTGGATCTCATTCGACCCGCCAAAGATCGTAGTAGCACGGCCATACATGTATTTGGCACGGGCCTCATTACCGAAGTGATGGCCACTGGCATCCGGATCACCTTCTGGCGTCAAAACGCCTTGGTAGTATGCGGCGAGATCCATGTGCGCCTCATGCAACATCTGCTGAATCTCAGTGCCCTTGATCTTCAGCAGGGATGATTCGGGACCTGGCGCACCGCCGGTCTCCACCTGGGCCAACACTCGAAGGTCGGTAAACTCCAGCGCCATCAGCTCCACCTCGATATCGGAGATGCGGTTTTGGAAGGCAGGATCTTCGATCATGGGACGGCCGCCGGGCACCTCTGCGCTGGCGCGGCGTTTAAGCTCCTCCAGGCTGCCCTTCGAGTTGGCCACGTTGGCAATGCCGGTACGCTCATGGGCCAGCAGCGCTTTGGCATAGGTCCAGCCCTTATTCTCGTCGCCGATGCGGTTTTCTACCGGCACGCGAACGTTATTGAACTCCACCTCATTGAGACTGTGGTGGTTATCGATAGACACGATGGGGTTTACCTTGATGCCTTCCGTCTTCATATCGATCAACAGGAAGCTAATACCTTCCTGTTTCTTCCCTTCTGTGCTGGTACGCACCAGGCAGAAAATCCAATCGGCATACTGGGCATAGCTGGTCCAAATCTTAGCGCCATTCACCACGTAGTGATCACGATCCAGCTCCGCACGGGTTTTCAACGCAGCGAGATCGGAACCGGCGCCTGGCTCGGAATAGCCCTGGCACCACCAGTCATCACTGTTGAGAATGCGTGGCAGGAACTTGGCCTTCTGCTCGTCAGTACCGAAGGTGTAAATCACCGGTGCAACCATCTTTACCCCGAAAGGCAAAACATCTGGCGCGCCGCACATTGCTCGCTCAGTGTCGAAGATGAAGCTCTGGGTGGGCGTCCATCCGGTGCCGCCGTATTCGACCGGCCAGCCCGGCGCCATCCAGCCTTTGTCGTTGAGTCGGTGCTGCCATTTGATCAGCGCCGCTTTGTAGGTTTCCGGATGGTCGAAACCCTGCTGGGTCTCTTCATTCCAGTTATCGGCATAAAACTGCCGGACTTCGTCGCGGAATGCGATTTCTTCCGCGGAAAATTTAGTATCCATGGTCACCTCCGTTTTGGGGCATTTGAACCTACAGTATGTTTTCAGTGCATTCAAGTATTGACTGAGGTTTCTACGCACCTCGATTTATCGCGGATGGGGCCCGTTGCGATTGTGTGCACCCTTCCATTGATATGCGCTATTCTCAATGAATTAAACATAGTCCACAGCGAGCCCCCATGCCCCAGATTCGCGATGCCAGTAGCGACGATGCCGCCCTGATCCTCCATTTCGTCAGGGAACTCGCCATCTACGAGAAAGCGGAGCACGAAGTTCTGGCGACCGAAGACAGCATTCGCGAGACGATTTTCGGCCCTGATTCCCGCGTTGAAGCGCTTATTTGTGAACACGAAGGCGAACCCATCGGGTTTGCGGTGTATTTTTACAATTACTCGACATGGCTGGGTAAGTACGGGCTGTTCCTGGAAGACCTTTATGTCACGCCGGAGCAACGCGGCATTGGCGCGGGTAAGCTGTTGCTGCAACATCTGGCAAAAATTGCCGTCGACAAGGACTGCGGCCGTTTCGAGTGGAACGTACTGGACTGGAATGAACCCTCCATCAAGTTCTACGAAGCCCTGGGAGCAAAGCCGCAAAGCGAATGGATCGGGTATCGCTTAACCGGCGAGGCGCTGCACAAGTTGGCTGGCGTATGACTCCTGACATCCGCATGGCAAACACTAATGACGCCGAGCGCGTCGCCGCCCTGGCGCGAGATACTTTCATTGCCACCTTTGCCGACTCCAACACGCCCCAGGACATGGCGCACTACGTCGATAAAGCCTTCTCTGTAGACACCATTCGAGAAGAGTTAGGAGACAAGTGCTCGACCTTCTTCTGGGCTGAACAACAGGGAATTCCCGCCGGTTATGCCAAGCTTCGCCGTGGCGAGGCAGAACAGTGCGTGAACGGACCAAAGCCGGTGGAGCTGGAGCGCATCTACGCCGACCCTGAACTGATCGGCGCAGGCATCGGCAAACTCCTGCTGCTAACCTGCACCAAAATGGCGATCAGTGAGGGCTTCCAGACCCTTTGGCTAGGCGTATGGGAGCACAACGAGCGCGCTATCGAGTTCTACCACCGCCAGGGCTTTGTCGACGTGGGTTCCAAGCTGTTCATGCTCGGTAACGACAGCCAGACAGACCGCATCATGCAACTGGATTTGCGCTATTGAGAATTACCGTACTCGCCAACCAGGACCTGGCCAGTAACTACGCTCTTAATCATCTACTCCCGGCACTGGCACCAACACATGATATCTCGGTGTTCCTGTCCAGCCGCGTAGGCAAGGCGGCGGCCGCCCCTAGAGACCTGGAACAGCTGCGCTTCTTCGAGCAGTCCCTATTTAACGATATTCTCTTCCCCGCCCTCGACCAGGCCGGCACCCGCGGCGAGTTGCTCACATTCTCTGGCCTGGCGGCGTACACCGCGCAAGCTCCAGCCATACTCAATGGGATCAATAGCGAAGAAGGACTGAGCACACTGCGCAGCACCCACCCTGAGCTGATTCTGAGCATTCGCTACGGGGGCATTCTGCGAGAAGAAGCTATTGCCGCCCCTGTATACGGTGTTATCAACCTGCACTCAGGACTTCTGCCGGCTTACCGCGGTGTCATGGCGAGTTTCCGGGCACTGCTGGCGGGAGAGCCAGAGCTGGGCTGCACCCTGCACACCATCACCGACCCCAGTATTGATACCGGCGACATTATTGCCACTACCAACCAGCCGGTGGTCGAGGGTGCGTCTTATCTTATGCAAGTGCTGAACCTCTACCCCACGGCCTGCGAGCGCCTGGCAGAATGCGTGCAGACCATTGAAAGCGGCGGCGCATTGGCGCTGTCACCACAGCCCTCGGGAGGCCAGTATTTCAGCTTTCCTACCGAAGTAGATTTGCAGCAATTTCGCGAACGCGGGCTTACACTGTATGACGGCGAGGAAATCACCGCGTTTTGCAGAAAATACTCGAATTAAAGAACAGGGAGTTTGAACATGATTCGACTGATTGCATTGGGCCTGTTGTTCGGAGCGAGCTCCACCATGGCCGCGACCCTGGTACACAATGTCACCGGCTACACCATGGACGCGGGCGAGCGCATCGAGTTTGTCGCGCTGGAATATGACAACGGAAAAGTAACGCAGCTGTATACCAATGCAGAGGACGTCAGCAACAGCCGCGCAGACAACAAAATTGATGGCGAGGGTGCCACCCTACTCCCCGGTCTCATAGATGCCCACGGGCATATTACCTCCCATGGCCTCGCCCTCAGTGCGGTAGACCTGGTGGGCGCCAGCAGCGAAACTGAAGCCACCAGCCGGGTAAAAGCTTTTATCGACGCCCACCCCGATAAAGAATGGATTGTTGGTCGCGGCTGGAACCAGGTGCTCTGGCCCAGCAAGAAATTTCCCCACCGCAGTTCACTGGACAAGGTTTCTGGCGACAAGGTCGTCGCCCTGCGTCGCATCGACGGCCATGCGATGTGGGCCAATAGTAAGGCACTGCAGCTGGCGGGTATCGATAGAGATACGCGCAATCCACCAGGCGGCCATATCGTGCGCGATGCTAACGGCGACGCCACCGGTGTGTTAATCGGCAAGGCCATGAACCTCGTCGAAGACAATCAACCGCCCGTCACCGATGAATTGCGCCAGGAATACGCGATGACCGCGATGCAGGATCTTGCCAGCGAAGGGCTTACGTCTGTGCATGATGCCGGCATTCCCGCAGGCGACGTGCGCGCGTTCCAGGCTCTGCGCCGCGCCGGCAGCATGCCTATTCGGGTCTACGCCATGCTGGAAGTCACTGATCCCGCCAACGACAAGTACCTGCGCGAAGGCCCATTGATCGACCCTGAGAACATGCTGGTAATTCGCAGCGTGAAGATTTATACCGACGGTGCCCTGGGCTCTCGCGGCGCGGCCTTGTTTGGCGACTACAGCGACAAACCCGGCGAGCGAGGCTTGCTGCTGAGCACCGACGAAGAACTGGATCGCCATATCGACCGTTCCATGGCAGCCGGTTTCCAGGTGAACACCCATGCCATCGGCGACCGCGCCAATGCACGCCTGCTGCAGTTCTACGAACGCATGATCAAGAAATACGACAGCCGCGATCTGCGGCATCGCAACGAGCACTCACAGATAATCCGTGTGCAGGACATCTCTCGCTTTGCAGAGGTAGGTGTCGTGGCGTCAATCCAGCCCACTCATGCCACCAGCGATAAGAACATGGCGGGCGACCGCCTGGGCGCCAAACGGCTGGAGGGTGCCTATGCCTGGAAGAGCCTGATTGATAGTGGCGCGCGTGTCGCCGGCGGCTCCGACTTTCCCGTCGAATACTCCAACCCGTTTTTCGGCCTGCACGCCGCGGTGACGCGACAAAGCCAGGACAATCAGCCCCCGGGAGGCTGGTTGCCAGAACAAAAATTGACGCGTGAACAGGCGCTGAGTTTGTTCACCGAGAATGCGGCATGGGCTGCACACCAGGAAAACGTGATTGGCAAGCTGCTACCCGGCTTTGCTGCTGATTTCATTCTGGTGCGGGACAACTACTTTGAGGTACCCGAGCAGGATATCTGGAAAAACGAAGTCATCGGCACTTGGGTCAACGGCGTCAAGGTCTACTGAAGATCTATTCGGGAATTCGCTGGTAGGTATTGCCCAGGTCATCGGTAGCCACGAGTGCAACACCATTGTCGGAGGTCAGTTCGAACTCTTCGTCCAGCACGTACGTGCGCCACGACCAGCCGTCAGGCAGTTCCAAACGATCACCCAGGGTCTTCAACTCGGTAATATCCTGGCGCGGATCTACTGCCCGAGTAAAAGACTGCATCAGGTATCGAGTGCCTTCCGGATCCGTCAGTTCGTAGACGCGCCTGCCAGCAAAATAGGTAAAAATCGTATCGCGGGCGACTTCAGCCACCTGATATTGGGCGTCCAGCCCCCCCGCTGCACTAAGGGGCACCCTGACCGTGGTAATCAGTTGCATTTCCACTCCACCGAACGTGCTGCGAATGCCTTCGGTGGCTACGAATCCGGGCGGCAAACCGACGACTTGTGAGTCGTCGATAACCCAGTAGCGAGGGCCATTAATAATAGCAGCCAGGGCACCCGTCTCAGCCGCGATAGCCGCAGCGTCGATTTGGCGAAAGCCCTCTTGCGGACAAAGGTTGAGCGGTTGGCTGTTCCAGACCTCCGCCTCGATCATTCCATCGACCAACCTGGCGATCAGCATTTCGCAATAGCGCAGATTAAAAACTGGGCCACCCTCAACAGCAAAGACAGGCTCCAGGTAGAAAGCCTCGTCCGACGTGAGTACTTGTTCCAGTTGCTCGACACCCTCGAAGGCAGCAGTCACCAGCGGACAATCTAGAGTCCAGCCGCCGCACAGGCCGTTGTCCCGACTCTGCCAGCCCAGGAACACTCGCCCCTCTGCAGCTTCTGCAGAAAACGTCTCGTCAAAGAAGAAATCCACCACGTCGACCTCGCAAGTCTGCCCCGTCTCGCAGTCATAGGCACCTGAGGCGCTCGCTACACGCCCGCCTTCGGGTACGGGAATGACCAATTTGCAGGCACTGAGGGCCAATATGGCAAGCAACAGGATAGTTCTCACGGGTAAGCCTCTATTCTCGTTATGGGTCCAGTATACAGGCAATGCTCCCTAACGCCGTCCATGGCTCTCGGGAGCTACCGTACATCCTGTACATAAAAAACGGGAGCCGAAGCTCCCGTTTTCCATACAGTTTTATCGTCGTCGATTAGAAATCGTAAACGATACGACCGTAGTAGTAAGCACCGTTGAAGCCCAGCGGTGCGAACTGGCTGTAGGCGTTACCCACACCAGCAGAAGCACCCGGGTTATCGTCCGGCGTTTCGTCGGTGAAGTTCTGACCACCCACCATCAGACTCAGGCCGTTGTCGAAGCTATAACCGACTTCGGCGTCCATCGTCCAGTATGAGTCATAAGTCTCACCGTCTTCTGAGTCGTACCACTCGTCAGTCCAGTTGTGACGCAGCATGAAGCGCCAGGGACCGTTGATGTGCGTGCCACCGATGGTGTAACGAGACTCAGGCAGACCTTCTTCAATTTCCTGGATACGGTTTGCATCGATAACGGTCGGGTCGAAATCAGCCACTTCCGTATCGTTGTAGTTGTATGCCACATTGAAGTCACTTACACCGCCGAACATGTCGGCAGAGTAGGTCGCTACAACGTCGACACCTTCCGTTTCCGTATCGAACGCATTCTGGAAGAAGCGGAAGTCACGGATGTTCGCAGCGGCAAATACACCTGCGTTAATCAGTGCTTCACGCTCTTCATCCGTCAGCGTGAAGTCCTGTGACAGAGCGATACGATCGTCTACGTCAATGCTGTAGTAGTCGATGGTGACGCTCAGGTCTTCCCACTGGAACACGATACCAGCGCTAATGTTGGTAGATTCTTCCTCTTCCAGCTCAGTACCGCCACGCTGCTGCGCAACGATAGAACCCGGGGGAATCACACCACGGTTAACCAGGTCACCAATAGAGGCATCAAATTCCGTAGAGGTGTTAGATGCATTCTGCTGGCCCGGAGTCGGAGCACGGAAACCAGTGCTGGCAGTGGCACGCAGGCCCAACCAGTCGGTCACCGAAAAGTGTGCACCGATCTTACCGTTGGTGGTGCTGCCGAAGTCATCAAAGTCTTCGTAGCGTACCGCCACACCCAGCAACAAGCGCTCAGTCACGTCCGCTTCCAGGTCGAGGTAAACCGCGTAGTTCTCACGATCCCAGTCACCAGCGATGTTGGGGCTGAAACCCGGGAAACCGTTAGAGCCAGCACTGAAGCCCTGACCCGCCAGAGGACCAAAGTCCCAGGACTCAGTTTGACCCGCAGTGATTTCAAACTCTTCAGAGCGGTATTCAACACCACCGGCGATGTTCAGATCAGAAGCGAACGCATCGACTTCTACCTGGTAGCTGAAATCAGCGTTGAAGTTGTACTCCGTCTGGGTGTAGTCGCCCGGATCGAAAGACGTCGGGGTGTTGGGACCCAGTGAAGAGTTAACGGTGTTATAGATGAAGAAGTCAGCGTCGTTCTGACCGAAGCTGGCGCTTACATCGTAGTACAGGCCGCTATCCATGGTGCCGCGCAAACCTGCAACCAGGCTGGCATCCTTGGTATCAGCACCGAAACGCGGGGTAAAACCACCGGGGAACATTTCGTTGAACACGAAGCAATCCGGGTTGGCGATGATGTCGGCCAGGGCCTGGTCATCTCCGACCGGTACTACCGGACAGTTGCCGGTGAGGTCTTCAGTGATGTCACCTACGAGGCGAGTCTCACCACCATCGGGAGAGAATACCGCGCCGCGAGTATCAGGGTTACGGAAGTAGAAGCCACCGTCGACTTCTTTATAGGCGTAGTTACCGAAGGCGTACGCCTCGGCGTTGTCATTCAGCTCGACAGCCATATTGAAGATCGTCTTGATCTCGTCATTGACTTCCGGGCTACCCCAAATCTGTGCGGGGTTGGCAACCGCGGTGTTACCGCCGTCAATCAGATCCTGCGCATCATCTCGCTGCACAGAGCGGTCGGTGTCATCAGACTCTCCGTACTCGAAGCTGGCATTGAAGAAGCCACGGCTGGTGAACGGCAGACCAATGTTACCGGAGATGGAGTAGACGTTTTCGCCTTCTTCATCGTACTCACCATACTTGGCTTCGATGCTGCCGCCTTCGGCGTCATCTTTCAGGATGAAGTTCATCACGCCGGCAATGGCGTCAGAACCGTACTGGGCAGAAGAACCGTCACGCAGTACTTCCACCTGCTTCAGGGCGATAGCAGGAATCACGGAAATATCCGGACCCTGTGCGCCGTCGGAGACACCATTACCCAACCACGTAATAACCGAAGCACGGTGAAGGCGCTTGCCGTTAACCAGTACCAGGGTGTGGTCAGGTGCCAGGCCACGCATGTTCGCGGGACGGATTACCGTGGCCGCGTCAGAAATGGGCTGAGTGTTAACGTTAAAGGAAGGTACGACAGAGCGGATCAGGTCCGTCATGTCGGTGTTGCCCTGGTTGCGGAAGTCTTCGCCGGTAATCACGTCAATCGGCGCACTCGAATCATAAACTGAGCGGGCTTCACGACGGGTACCGGTGATTACTACCTCTTCCAGAGCTGTGTCTTCCTGGGCAACTGCCAGCGGTGCAATACCGGCTGTCAGGGCGAGCTGCGCAGAAACGGCCAGGGCCAGCTTCGTGGGTGTAAACGGTTTCATGTGTGTCTCCGTATTTTTCATTGTTATGGTGAAAAAGAGAGGCACATTCGAAAACATCCATCCAGGCCGAACCGACTCTCTTCCCTACCGCTAATAGGCTAAAACGTGCCTGTTCTTATAATGATGGCGCAGCCTAATCTCCCTAAGAATATGCCAATCAAGTCATTAAAAAATATGGAAAATTCACGCATTTTCGGCGAACAGTGTATTGAGGGATCTGTGCGCTTAAACAAAATGTTGACACTGAGTAGATATAACGACGCTATCTCCTGGCCATTTGTGACCAAGAACCTGCGATGAATTTACGAGAAATGCGCGGCGGAGGCCGCACAGGTAAAGGGTGGCTAGTACATCAACCCGAACAGTTTACGCTGGTACTCTGCAGCAATGGGATCACCCTTGCCAAGCGTCGCAATGGCATCTAGCAGGGCCTTTCGGGTAGAACCATCACCATGCTCTTTATCTACCACCAAGATGCCGTACAGTGTTTCCAGAGCTTCTTTATGCAAGCCCTGGCTGCTGTACTGAACAGCGAGTTGGTGCTGAAGGTCCAAGTTTTGCGGATCTTCTGCAATCTTTGCTTCAAGTGCTGCGATCTCCGGGGAACGAGCTGCTTCTCGCTGAATTTGTAGCTGCGCCTTCAATTGCTCCCAGGCGGCATCCTGGTCGGCCATGCGCACGCCATCCAGCACACGCTCTGCTTCATCGAGACGATTGGCCTCAATCAGCACACTGCAATAAGCGATCGTAATATCGTGGCGATGATTGGAATCGTCATAGGCCTGGCGCAGCAGCGGTAACGCCTCTGCGGTATCACCCGCAGCCAGCAGTTCCTGCGCCTGCATCAGCAAACCATCCCAGGGCTTCGGCAGGTGCTTTTCGAGCATTTCGCGTACTTGGTTTTCTGGCTGGGCACCGGCGAATCCGTCAATCGGCTGGCCATCTTTAATAACCATCACGGTGGGAAGGCTGCGCACACCCAACTGCTGGGCAATCATCTGCTGCTCGTCGGCATTCACCTTAGCCAGTAAAAACTGTCCCTCGTATTCATCAGCGAGCTTTTCGAGGATCGGCATCAGCGCCTTGCAGGGCTCACACCAATCCGCCCAGAAATCCACGACCACTGGCCGCGACATCGACTCTTCAATTAGCACCTGCTGGGCGTTGGTTTCGTCGACATTAACGATAAAGTCACTCATGCGTACCCGCTCCGTGAATCAGTTGCTCTTGAGATCGAGCACATCCTGCATGTCGTATAGGCCTGGCGCCTTACCTGCCAGCCAGCTTGCCGCACGCACCGCGCCGCGGGAAAATGACATGCGGCTGGATGCCTTGTGGCTGATTTCGATGCGCTCACCGTCTGCAGCGAAAGTTACCGTATGGTCTCCCACCACATCGCCAGCCCGTACCGTCGCAAATCCTATCGTGTCGCGTTCACGCGCACCGGTCTGGCCTTCACGGCCGTAAACCGCCACTTTGTTGAGATCACGACCCAGCGTATCGGCCACTACCTGACCCATACTCAGCGCGGTGCCGGATGGTGCATCAATCTTGTGACGGTGATGAGCTTCATAGATCTCGACATCGTAATCGTCGCCGGTAACGGCAGCAGCCATCTCCAGCAGTTTAAAACACAGATTAACGCCGGTACTGAAATTGGACGCCTTGCAGATGGCAATGCTTTGCGCCGCGGTATCGATTTCGGCCTGCTGCTGCGCTGTGAACCCTGTCGTGCCAATCACCATTTTCTTGCCAGCGGCAGCGCAGGCCGCCACATTGGCCAGCGTGGCATCAGGTACGGTGAAATCGATGAGCAGATCAAAATCGCTAGTCACCGAAGCCACATTGCCCACAAGCTCAACACCCAGCTTACCGAGGCCAGCCAACTCACCGGCATCAGCGCCCAACAGGCTGCTATCAGGCTGCTCTATTGCGGCCGCTAGCGCCAGGCCTTCTGCCGCGTGCACCGTCTCAATCAGGGTTCGACCCATGCGCCCGGCGGCACCGGTCACACCAATTCTTATGCTCATATTTTCATGTCATCGAAAAAGTTCTTCACCCCCTCGAACCAGCTAGACTGGCGCGGGGAGTGACGGGTTCCGGAGTCTGACATGGTTTGCTGGAATTCTTCCAGCAGTTCCTTCTGGCGCTTATTGAGATTAACCGGCGTCTCAACGACGACCCGACAGAGCAGATCACCCACGGAGCCACCACGCACCGGCTTGACGCCTTTGCCACGCAGGCGGAACAATTTACCGGTCTGCGTTTCAGCTGGAATTTTCAGCTTAACGCGACCTTCCAGAGTGGGCACTTCAAGCTCACCGCCTAGGGCGGCGTCGGCGAAATTAATCGGCACTTCGCAAAACAGGTGCTTGCCGTCACGCTCGAAGATCGGGTGATCTTGCACCGACATCTGCACAAACAGATCGCCCGGGGGGCCGCCGTCGGGGCCAGCTTCGCCCTCTCCCGTTAGGCGAATGCGGTCACCCGTATCAACACCAGGGGGCACCTTCACCGAAAGGGTTTTGGTTTCCTCGATGCGGCCGTGACCTCGGCAATTGGTGCAGGGGTCGCTAATCACCTTGCCCTTACCACGACAGGTAGGACAGGTTTGCTGCACCTGGAAAAAGCCCTGCTGCATACGCACCTGACCACTGCCGCCACAGGTACCACAGGTAGTGGGCGTGCTGCCCGGCTTGGCGCCGCTGCCATCACAGACCTCGCAGCCAACCAATGTCGGCACGCGAATCTTGACTGTGGTGCCCTTAACCGCATCTTCCAAAGAAATGTCCAGGGTATAACGCAGATCAGCGCCGCGCTGGGGGCCACTGCGCCCACGACCACCGCCACCACCGAATATGTCGCCGAATACATCACCAAAGATGTCGCTGAAGTTGCCCTGGAAGCCACCTCCGCCGCCCATTTGCGGGTCGACACCGGCATGACCAAACTGATCGTAGGCTGCGCGCTTTTCCCGGTCAGACAATATCTCGTAGGCCTCGCTGGCCTCCTTGAATTTGTCCTCGGCATCGGGGGCATCAGGATTACGGTCCGGGTGGTACTTCATCGCCACCCGGCGGTAGGCCTTCTTGATTTCCTTCTCGTCGGCTCCCTTGGATACCCCGAGTACTTCGTAATAGTCGCGCTTCGACATGTTATTTCAGCATTTCCTCAAAACGGCAACGCGGACAATAAAGCCCGCGCCGCGTAATTATAGACGTCGCTCCCGCCTCCGCGGACGGCGGCATCCATGCCTCTCGCGACGCTAGCTGACGGCAGCCCCGCACATCCATGTGCGTCGCCTTGGAGAAAGCTTCTTACGAAGCTTTCTTATCGTCGTCCTTAACTTCCTCGAACTCGGCATCGACCACATCGTCGGCGGGCTCGGCCTGTTGGGCACCCTCCGCACCAGATCCGCCTGCGGCTTCAGCCTGCGCGGCCTGCTCGGCGTAGAGCTTCTGTGCCAAGCTGCCGGAAGCTTCCGTCAGCTTGGTCGTAGCGGATTCAATGGCTTCCTTGTCATCACCTTTCAGCGCTTCCTCGGCTTCAGCGACAGCGGCTTCAATAGCTGCCTTCTCTTCGTCCGTAGCCTTTTCACCCGCCTCTTCGAGAGTCTTCTTGGTGGCGTGCATCAAACCCTCACAGGTATTGCGCGCAGTCACCAGTTCCTCGAACTGCGCATCGGCCTCGGCATTCGCCTCAGCATCTGCAACCATTTGCTCGATCTCGTCGTCGCTCAGACCAGATGAAGCCGTGATCCGAATCGACTGCTCTTTACCAGTGGCCTTGTCCTGCGCAGACACGTGCAGAATACCGTTGGCATCCAGGTCAAACGTCACCTCAATCTGAGGCAAACCTCTCGGCGCCGGGGGAATATCCGCCAGGTCAAAACGGCCCAATGACTTGTTGCCCGTCGCCTGCTTACGCTCACCCTGTACCACGTGAATAGTCACAGCAGTCTGGTTATCGTCTGCGGTCGAGAAGATCTGCGACTTCTTGGTTGGAATCGTCGTGTTCTTCTCGATCAGTGGCGTCGCCACACCACCCATGGTCTCAATACCCAGGGTCAGTGGGGTTACGTCCAGCAGCAGCACGTCTTTCACGTCGCCACTCAGTACCGCACCCTGCAGGGCAGCACCCATGGCAACCGCTTCGTCGGGGTTTACGTCGCGGCGCGCTTCTTTGCCAAAGAACTCGGCGACCTTTTCCTGCACCAGTGGCATGCGGGTCTGACCGCCAACCAGAATCACGTCATCAATCTCGCTAGGATTCAGGTCAGCGTCCTTCAGAGCGATCTTCATCGGCTCCAGGGACTTCGCTACCAGGTCTTCTACCAGGCTTTCCAACTTGGCGCGGCTCAGCTTCACCACCAGGTGCTTGGGTCCGGAGGCATCTGCCGTTATGTAAGGTAGGTTCACTTCCGTCTGCTGGCTCGAAGACAGCTCAATCTTGGCCTTCTCCGCCGCTTCCTTTAAACGCTGCAGCGCCAGCGGGTCGTTGTGCAGATCGATGCCACTTTCTTTCTTGAACTCATCCGCGAGGTATTCGATCAAACGCAGGTCGAAATCCTCACCACCCAGGAACGTGTCGCCATTGGTGGAGAGCACTTCAAACTGATGCTCACCATCGACTTCGGCGATCTCGATAACGGAGATATCAAAAGTACCGCCACCCAGGTCATAGACCGCAATAGTGTGATCACCCTTTGCTTTGTCCATTCCGTAAGCCAGCGCTGCCGCAGTTGGCTCATTAATAATGCGCTTTACATCCAGGCCGGCAATTTTGCCCGCATCTTTAGTCGCCTGGCGCTGGGAATCATTGAAGTATGCAGGAACCGTGATCACGGCTTCTTTCACTTCCTCGCCCAGGAATTCCTCGGCGGTCTTCTTCATCTTCATCAGGATCTGGGCAGACACCTGCGGGGGCGCCATCTTCTCGCCCTTCACTTCTACCCATGCGTCGCCGTTATCGGCTTCAGAAATGGTGTACGGCACCATAGAGATGTCTTTCTGAACGACGTCATCCTTGAACTTACGCCCGATCAGGCGCTTAACCGCAAAAACAGTGTTCTGCGGGTTGGTGACCGCCTGCCGCTTCGCCGACTGGCCCACCAGAATTTCGTTGTCATCGGTGTAGCCGATAATAGAAGGGGTTGTGCGATCGCCTTCTGCGTTCTCGATGACCTTGGTAGCATCACCGTCCAGTACGGCCACACAGCTGTTGGTCGTACCCAAATCAATGCCAATTATCTTGCCCATTGTGTTTCTCCTCATGGCGGTCACCGTCAGTCGACCGCGTTATCAAAATACTGTGTTCTATATTGGCCCGAATCCACACCTTTCAAGGGGTTATTGCGGTCCAGGCCGAAAATTAACTCTCTATTCAGGCGCCTTGCTGACCACGACCATCGCCGGTCGAATGAGCCGGCCGCTAAGGGTGTAACCCTTTTGCATCACGTCCATCACTGTATTCGGTTCCATGTCGGGGTTGGGCACCATCGTCATCGCCTGATGCAGGTTGGGGTCAAAAGGCTCTCCGGTCGGGTCGACCGCTTCGACATTATGCTTACTCAATGCATCCAGCAGGCTTTTATGCGTTAACTCAACACCTTCCGCGATAGACTTAACCGTGTCGTCTTCCGCCCCTGCTGCGGCCTCGATGGCCCGCTCCAGGTTGTCCACCACGGTCAACAGATCTCCGGAGAAACGTTCCAACGCATATTTGCGCGCCTTTTCGACATCCTGCTCAGCGCGGCGGCGGGCGTTCTGGGCCTCGGCCTGGGCGCGCAGCGCGGCATCTTTCGCCTGGGCCAGTTCGTCTTGCAGCGTTTCGAGCGTCACCTCGGCTTCTTCCAACTCCTCAACGGCATCGCCCGCATCCTCAGCTGCCTGGGCAGCATCTTCGGCCGCCGTGGACTCGGCCGCCGTGGACTCGGCCGCCGTGGACTCGGCCGCCGTGGCATCGGCGTTCTCTGTTGCCTCTGCGCCTGACTGCTCGGCAGCAGCTTCACCTTCTAACGCTTCGCTTTCAGTTTTGGTCTGTTCTTCGTTGACCACGCCTAACTCCAACTTATTGATTTAAAAAACAAAAAAGGCACACCGGGCACACCGTGGTGCCCCTGCGCGCAGGTCGTCTCATCGTGTGAGTTGATATGGGGCGGCAGGCCACAGTTTTCAAGGCCTGCGAGGAAATTAATTCGTCAGGATGAAGCCAAGACCCCGTCAGGATGAAGAAAGCGCCGATGAGAGCATTTTGGCAGTAACGTCGACGATCGGAATCACTTTCTCATAGGCCATACGTGTGGGACAAATAACGCCGAGCACACCGAGGGTGTTGGCGCCGTCGGTATAGGGCGCAGTGACCACGCTATATCCACCAAGCACCTCATACCCGGCTTCTTCTCCGATGAAAATCTGGATGCCCTGGGCACGGGTACAGCGTTCTAACAGGTGCAGAAGATCTTTCTTGCGCTGAAATGCCTCAAACAGCTCCTGCAAACGGTCTAGCTCTTCGGGTGTCGCGCTGCCCAGCAACTGGGACTCACCCGCCACCACGTATTCTTCTTCGTCTTTTTCTTCTTCCTCGAACGCCTTGCTGGCAAGATCAAGGGTGCTTTGCATATAGGAATCGATCGAGGCTTTGTCCGCCTCCATCTCACGAATAATCTGCTGCTGCACGCTATGCAGGTCGTGCCCGGCAAAACGCTGGTTGGCCAGCGCCGTAGCAACGCGCAACTCTTCCTCGCTATAGGGGCGCTGAGTATGAATAATGCGATTCTGTACCTCGCGCTCGTTAATGACGAGGATGACCAGCACGCGTTCACCCGACAATGGCAGAAACTCCACCTGGCGCAGTTGGTGGCTCTCCTGGCGCGGCACGGTAACCACACCGGCCTGCGCAGTAATGGTAGAGAGCATGCGCGAGGCGTTCTGCACCAGTTCGCGTGAGGAGAGATCCGGGTTGAGTTCACCGCGCATAACCTCTAGCGCCTCCTCTCGTATCGGCCGCACCTGCAGCAGGCTGTCCACAAACAAACGATATCCCGCCGAGGTTGGGATGCGCCCCGCCGAGGTATGCGGGGACACCAGAAAGCCGCGCTCCTCGAGATCAGACATCACGTTGCGCACCGTCGCCGCAGACACTGGCAGCCCGGCTTCCTCGAGTAAGGTTTTGGAGCCAACAGGCTGACCGTCCCTGATGTGACGTTCCACCAGCGCCTTTAACAGCAACTGCGCGCGTTCAGAAATTTCCGGTACCGACATGGCCCTGATTCTACCCAGTTCCCAATAGAAAAAACCATCCCATCTGCGCAGAGTGGTTCAAGTGATGAGACAACTGAGGTATAAGATAAACATGCTCAGCCATCTCCACATCAACCACTACACCATCGTCGACGCATTGGAGATGGAGTTTCGCGACGGCATGACGGTGATCACCGGGGAAACCGGCGCGGGCAAATCGATCATGCTCGATGCACTGGGCCTATGCCTGGGTGACCGCGCTGACCCTGCCGCTGTTCGGGTGGGACAACAGAGTGCAGAAATTACGGCCACTTTTGATATCTCAGATATACCCTCTGCGACCCGCTGGCTAGAGGGCCGTGACCTGGACGCCGAAGGCGAATGCATTTTGCGCCGGGTGATCACTCGCGAAGGCCGTTCGCGCGCCTTCATTAACGGCAACAGCTGTACGCTGCAAGACTGCGCCCAGTTAGGTGAGCTGCTCATTGATATTCACTCGCAGCACGCCCACCAGTCTCTGCTGCGGCGCGACACACAACGCCAATTGCTTGATGAGTTTGCTGGCCAGAGTAAGGCGGCGCGCGAGTTGGAGCAGATGGCATCGGACTGGTTGCGCAGAAAACATGAGCTGGATGAATTGACGGCGGCACGCGATGAACAGGGAGCTCGTGCACAGCTACTAAGCTACCAGGTAGACGAGCTGGATAAGCTCAATCTGCAAGCCGGAGAACTTGAACAGTTGGAGGCAGACCAGAAGCAGTTGGCCAATGCGGAGACCATTTTGCAGGCCACGCAAGATGCGTTGAGCCTCTGCGAGGCACAAGAAGATGGGGCACGCAGCGCGCTGCAGCTGCTCCAAACCGACGCACTAACCGGCAAAAACATTGATGATGCACGCGAGTTGCTAGACAGTGCCGCAATACAACTGGAAGAGGCGCGCAACTCGCTGCGCACTCACCTGGATGCTATAGAAATCGACCCAGGCCAGCTGCAAGACGTAGAGCGCCGCCTCGATACGGTCTACGACATTGCGCGCAAGCACAAAGTGCAGGCGCCAGAGCTGGCAACTCTGCACGCTCAACTTGCTGACGAACTCAATGGGTTGGCCGGCAGTGACGAGCGACTCGAGCAACTGCGCAAGGAACTGGAGCAGCTTGGCGATAGCTACGCTGGTGCGGCAGGCAAGCTGAGCGAGGCGCGCAAGAAAGCGGCCACCAAACTGCAGAAGCAGGTGGAGAGTCAACTGGGCGAGTTGGCTATGGGCGATTGCCGCCTTGTCATTGCGCTAAAGCCACGCGAGTCCAGCAACCCTCACCCCCAGGGTCTGGAAGACATAGATTTTCTGGTCAGCACCAACCCAGGACAAGAGCCCAGACCGCTGGGCAAGATAGCCTCAGGCGGCGAACTGTCGCGCATATCCCTGGCTATTCAGGTCGTCACCGCAGACGCCAATACCGTAGCCAGTATGGTGTTCGATGAAGTCGATGTGGGTATCGGCGGCGCCGTTGCCGAAGTAGTGGGCAAGTTGCTGCGTACCATGGCGAACAAGAGTCAGGTGCTGTGTGTTACTCACTTGCCTCAGGTCGCTTCACAAGGGCATCAACACCTACAGGTCGCCAAGTCCGCAGGCAAGGATGAAACGCTGGCTGAACTGACGCAGCTGGATGAAAAATCGCGTATTGAAGAGATTGCGCGCATGCTGGGAGGCATAGACATCACCAGCAAAACCCGCGCTGCGGCCAAGGAAATGCTTACTTCTTCTTGACGTACAACACCAGCGAATGGTCAACCAATTCGTAGCCGTGTTCTTCGGCTAGCTCATGCTGACGCTTTTCAATAATGGGGTCGACAAACTCGATCACATCGCCGGATTCCATACACACCATATGGTCGTGATGCTCACCCTTGGCGAGTTCGAACACGGAGTGGCCCGTCTCGAAATTATGCCGCGTTACGAGGCCAGCTGACTCAAATTGTGTGAGCACACGATAGACCGTGGCCAGACCGACATCCTCACCCGCATCACGCAGGGCCTGGTAGACATCTTCTGCACTGAGGTGCTGCGCGGTGGGTCCTGATTGCTCGAGAAGCTGCAGGATCTTGACCCGCGGCAGGGTGACTTTAAGCCCAACCTTGCGCAGTTCCTGATTTTCTCCCGCCATGCAGCCCTACTCTGTATTCAGTGATTCTGGTGATGTATCATGCCACCCCTTCCAGTGAAGTGAAAGTACATCCATGCGCATCCTGCCATTCCTGCTCATCGCGCTAGCCCTTAGCGGCTGCGGTTCCTGGGGTTTCCCCGGCGTATACCGAATCAATGTCGAGCAGGGCAATATCGTGACCGAAGAAATGGTCGAGCAGCTCAAACCTGGTATGACTAGACGTCAGGTGCGGTTCATACTGGGTACACCTCTAATCGAAGACAGCTTCAATCGCGATCGCTGGGATTACGTTTATGTGCTGCGCAATGGGAACGACATCATCGCCGAAGAACGCCTGAGTGTGCACTTTACGGGCGACACTCTCGATAGCTTCGAGAGTAGTATTGCGCCGATGGCCAGCCTGGAGACGCCGGAAGAAGACTATGGCATCGACGACGTCATGGGGTCCGACGAAGACGAGGCGACGTCAGAATAGTTAGGAAGCGCTGCGGCGCTCTTTCGCCTCGGCAGCGCGCTTCTTGCGCACTTCTTTGGGATCGGCGATCAGCGGGCGATAAATCTCCACTCGATCACCGGCGCGCAACTTGTGATCTGCCTTTACCGCCTTCCCGAATATGCCGAACTTGGCGTCTTCCAGACTGAGACCAGGAAACTTAGCGGTGATGTTGGAGCGTTCCGCGGCCTGGCTGGCCGTCGTGCCAGGCTCCACCTCCAGCATAACAATCTCCTGCTTGTCAGGTAGCGCGAAAGCTACCTCAACCGGAATCATATTGGCTTCAGTCATAGTCTTTACCCGTAGATCGCTTTGGCGCGCCGACTCACGGCGTCCACCAGATTACTCGTCACGCTGTCGAACAATTTACCTGCTGCAGCGCCCAGCAGGCTATTGTTAAATCGGAATTCAAGATCGAGGCTCACCTTACAGGCCATATCGCCAAGCTGTTGAAACTGCCAGCGGCCAGTAAAAGTCTCAAAGGGGCCGTCTAATAGCTCCAGCTCAATCGTGTGGTATTCGCTGGCACGATTGCGAGTCGCAAAACTCTGTGCAATTCCACCCCGAGAGAGATCCAGCCGCGCCTCAACAACATGCTCCTCGCGGCGCAGTATCTGCGCACCCACGCAGCCATCCATAAAGCTCGGATAGGCCTCGATGTCATTGACCAGGTCGAACAGTTGTTCGGCTGGGTAGGGTAGCAGTGCGCTGCGCTGAATGGTGGGCATAGCGGTTAATCAGACCGATTCAATAAATGCGGCCATGGCGATAACCAGAATGACCGGTGGCGCAATATAGCGCAAACTCACCCACCACAGGTAAAAAAACTGCTTACTCTCGCGATACAGTTCAACTCTCAGGACTTCGCGGCGTAGCGCGTAGCCTACATAGATCGCAGTCAGCAGAGCCACTCCTGGCAGCAGCACCATCACGGTGAGTCGGTCGAGCAGCTCAAACAGGGTGTAGTGCCCCCAGGGATGCACATCAGACCAATAGTTGAAGGAAAACGCACAGAGCAGCGCGAGCGACCAGGTAAGAAAGGCCGCCAGTGCTGCTGCGAGTGGTCGGCGCATACGCAGGCGCTCGACCAGGTAACTCACGCCCGGCTCTGCCAAGGCCACTGCAGAACCCAGCGCCACCACGGCGAGCAAAAAATAAAATAGCGAGCCATAGAGCTCTCCCTGCACCATATTGCCAAAGGCATTTGGTAGGCCGACGAAAACCAGGCCGGGCCCCATCGCTGGATTAATATTGTTCGCGAATAAGATCGGGAAGATCGCGAGTCCCGCGGCCAGGGCCACCATCGTATCGATCATCGCCACGGCAATCACCGTGCGACCGATGGGAAGCTTTTCCGGGGCATAGGCACCAAAGGCCATACCGATGCCCGCGCCCACACCAAGGGTGAAAAACGCCTGCCCCATGGCAATCAACACAGCTTCACGCGTGAAATCGTATTCGTTGAACGAGAACAGAAATTCCCCTGCGCGCTGCAGGTCGCCGTGCTCTAAACCAAACTGTATAAGCACCCCCAATACAACAAACAACAATGGTCCGGCGACCCAAAACAGCAAACCCAATCCGCGGTAAATGCCCAGGGCTGAACAGGCAAACACCATCGCGATAAAAATACTCTGCCACTGAATCAGCTGCTGAGGGTCTGCGAGCAGCGCCGTAAACTCCGCACCAATATCCGCTGCACCGGCGTCTGCGAAAACGCCAGCCGCCATCTTCTGGGCATAGGCCAGGCCCCAGCCTGCCACCACGCAGTAATAGGAAAGAATCAGCCCGGCCGTGATGGTCGCCAACCAACCCAGCAACACCCAGGCCCGCGCAGATTCCGAACGCTCGCTGGCACGCAGCAATGCGGTAACAGGGCTGGCTCTGCCGTGAGAACCCACAACAATCTCAGCGATGAGCACCGGCACCGCCACAATAAACAGACAGGCGAGGTACACCAGCAAGAAAGGAGCACCACCATGCTCACCCAATAAGTAAGAAAAACGCCAGATATTCCCCAGACCGATCGCGGCGGCGGCCAGGGCAAGTAGGAAAGTGGTCCGGCTGCCCCAAACTCCGGCGGAGGAGCGCAATGCAATGCTCATAGCGGCATTTTGCTGGAAAATCCACATCTTGGGCAAGATTGAGCTGACAACGCGTAAATTTCCGGCATACTGCGCGCCATGAGCAAGAAGAAGCCGAAACCCAAGAGCAACAGCATCGCCCAGAACAAGCGGGCGCGCCACGATTACCAGCTGAACGAGAAGTTTGAAGCGGGTATCGAGCTGCGCGGTTGGGAAGTAAAAGCGTTGCGAGAAGGAAGTGTACAGATCACCGACACCTACGTGATCATGCAAAACGGCGAAGCATTCCTGGTTGGTGCGCACATCACACCACTAAAAACCGTGTCGACCCATCACGTTACCGAGCCCATGCGCACTCGCAAGCTCTTGCTAAACAAGCGCGAACTGGCAAAGATCGTGGCCGCTACGGGCCAGAAAGGGCAAACCTGCGTATGTACCGAGCTCTACTGGAAAAACCATCTGGTGAAAGTCGCCATTGCGCTAGCGACCGGCAAGCAGAGCCACGACAAGCGGCAGGACAAAAAGGATAAGGACTGGGATCGCCAAAAGCAGCGCATCGTGCGCGAGAACGTAAAGCAGTGATTAGTTTTCTTGCGTCTATGGGAATCGGAGCTTAGACAAACTCCGTCTAATAGCGCCATTGCGAGATTGCCCAGGCAGAGCCATTATTAATGCACGGCTACGGCCGTCACATCCTCCCATGGAGGAGGACACCAGGCGGGGGGCAACCAACCATCGGCCCCCCCGCCATGGTTTACCCCTCTAGCCCCACAACGCGCGGGCGATGATCGATATTCCAATACCTACCAGTGCAATGACCGCAACACGCCGGTAGAGCGCACCGCCGTACTTAAGAAACAAGCGGTAGCCCAATTTGTCGCCCAGCCACATAGCGGGGTATGCGGCCAGGAACAGCCACAGGGACGCACTGCCCACCAGCCCTGCAGCCGCATAACTCGCCAGCGCAACCAGCGATGAGAAAGAGAACACCGCGATCATGAAGGCGCGACTCCGCGCAGGATCAGCCTGGGTCGCCATGGCGTAAATAACGATGGGGGGTCCTGGAATCATGAAGGCGCCGTTCATCAAGCCGCTCGCCAAACCAGCGCCAGCGCGAACCGGATTACGTGGCTGACGATGACGCGGATGGAAGCGGGCCAGCACGACACTGGCAACAATAACCAGCACGCCAATCAGTAATCGAAACAACTGCTCACTGATAAACTGCAGCAACCAGGCGCCAATCACCGTACCCAACGCTGTAGCCGCAAATAGTGGCCACTCCGGCCTGAGAGAAAGGTTTTGTCGGTACTGGGGGAACGTCTGAATCCCCAGCGCCAGACTCAAACTGGCAACGAGCACCACCACCTGTACCGGCGCGAGAAAGAATGAGAGAAACGGCACCGCGGCCAGCGCAAAGCCGAAGCCGGTGAAAGCGCGCAGGATCGAAGCACAGATCACCACGGCCCAAAGGCCGGCAACCTCCGCGATAGTCATTACCAGCTCAGGCAGCCTCCGCCGGCGAACTCAACTGGCCCAAGCGCACCAGTCGACCCGGACGAGCGTCCGTTACCTCATCATCCTGCAACACCACTTCGCCGTTTACGATTACGGCCTGGTAACCCGTGGCCGCTTGCAGCAAACGCTGACCACCCGCAGGCAGATCCTGAATCATCTCGGGCGCGTGCAATCTCAGGCCGTCGTAATCGATAACATTGATGTTGGCCTTGAGGCCCTTTTCGAGTTTGCCGCGATCGTCCATGCCACAGTACTCGGCAATATCGCTCGTGAGCCGGCGCACCACTTCAGCCAGCTCCATCTTTTCACCGCGCTTGCGATCGCGAGTCCAGTGGGTGAGCAGGTAGGTCGAGAAACTGGAATCGCAGACAGTGCCGACGTGCGCGCCACCGTCTGACAAGCCCTGAATGGAGAGCGGGTGCTGCATCATTTTCAGCACGTTGTCGAAACTCATTTCGGTGTAGTTGTAGATAGGGAAGTAAAGCAGCGCCCTGCCCTCGTCCTCCAGCATCAGGTCATAGATCATCTCCAAGGTCGGCACGCCATTGTCTTTCGCCATCTGCAGCACCGAGGTCTCACCGGTCTGCTCGTACTCGGGCGTCTCGCCCAACAGGAAGGTTTTGCTCGCCACGAAATCGACCGCCGCCAACAGCGCATCAGCAATCGGCGGCACCGGAGTGCCATCACCCGCCATGGGCTCAGATTCTTCCGTCAGTAACTGTGCCTTGAACTCCGGCTCACGCATGGCCGCCACGCGCTCAGCGAGCGGCAGCTGGCAGATCTTCTTGTAGCTGGGAAAACCAATGAAGGGATGAAAGGTGCACTGCAAACCCACAGTCACCCCGATACCACGGGGCGCGACCTGGAGCCGGATATCGACTCCGTCCTCACTGGCATCCTCTGCCGCGGCGATTATTCTTTCCCATTGCTCCGGCGCAAAGTCGCGCTGCATCAATGAGAGCGAGAACGGTGCGCCATTGGCGCCCTTTGCGTATTCCATAAGAACGTCCCACTCGGTGTCGAACTGATCACCGTCACGCTCCAGATTAAAATCGTTAACCGCCTGCAGAACACCGTGCCCCACACCGTCGAAGGCTCTGGCAATGCCAGACAATTCTGCGCCGTTCGCCTCAGAAGACGGGGTCCAGTCGCCGTCGGCGCTGCGGTGTACATCACTGCGGCCGGTGGAAAAACCCACCGCACCTGCCTCCAGTGCTTCGCGCGTCAGACGCTGCATCTCGGCAATATCGTTCTCCGTTGCCAACTCATCGAATACAGCGCGCTCGCCCATCACATACACGCGCAACGGGTCGTGGGTAATCTGAACCGCAAAATCGATGGTATGCGGCATGGCATCCAGGGCGTCCATATATTCAGGTAGCGACTCCCAGTTCCAGGTAATGCCCTCGGACAATGCCGACCCAGGAATATCCTCTACACCCTCCATCAGCCGCACGAGCGTATCGCGATCCGCTTCACGCACCGGGGCAAAGCCCACACCGCAGCTGCCCATCACCACGGTGGATACACCGTGGTTGATCGAAGGCTGCAATTCTTCATCCCAGGACACCTGACCATCGTAGTGAGTATGCAAATCGATAAAGCCAGGTGTGACAATTTTGCCTTTCGCATCGATCACCCGCTCTGCTTTGCCTTCGCACTCTCCGATCTCGGCGATGACACCATTCGTCACCGCAATATTGGTTTGCACACCGGCGGCGCCGGTACCGTCGAACACGGTGCCATTAATGATTTTGAGGTCATAGGACATGGAGTTTCTCCCGCACTTCACTCAGCTCAGTGTAGACAACGGCGCGCATTCTAGGTTGATCAATTTTTCAGCACAACGCTTGATTTCAGGTATAATCGCCACCACACATTGGGGGCGATTCGGATTCGACGACGGTTACGAACCCTGAGGTGCATGCCGTGATGGCAGCCAATCACGTTAATCCAAAGCTGTAATCTATTAGTTGCCAACGACGACAACTACGCTCTGGCGGCATAAACCCCGCTAGCGGTCTTTAGCAAGGTACCAGCCCCGCGCTACTGACTGTCATATAGAACTGGTTCGCAGCAAAGCACGCCTGGGGCGGCGCTGTTAAACGAATCTTCCAGGATCGCGGTTTTCGTCCTGCCCGCCGGGCTGATAATCGCTAAAGCAATAGACGGGGTCTAAGCATGTAGAACCGATGGCAGAGGACTGGCGGACGGGGGTTCAACTCCCCCCGCCTCCACCACCTACTTATAAATCAAGAGGTTAGAGGGCATTTTGGGCGCTGGGTACAAAACTCGGGTACAAAATGCCTTCATATCTCCTGCGCAAACCCTCCGAATACTACTTCCGATACACAATTCCTAAGCACCTCAGGCGACTCTTCGGACGACGAGAGGTGAAGCTACCCTTGGGTACGAGTTCCCGGCTGGAAGCGAGAAGGTCCGCAAGCTATGCTGCTGGTTCGCTAGGAAGGCTCGTGCAATGGCTAGATAAGGAAGGCATGTCATTACCTGAAGCAACCATTCAGCACATCGTCGGTGAGCACTACCGGAGACTGCTGGAGGACATTCGGAAGGAGCACCTTCACTCCGACACCCCGCACACCTTCGAAGAGTTGGAGGAGCTAGAGGACAGCGCCCAAAACATGGAGGCGTCTGCCAGAACCTTCCTCGCCACTACCAACTTCGAAAGCGTCAGCCCTATAGCGGACCTAATTCTGGAACAGTCAGGACACACCGAGGTCACCCCCGATGACTACCGCGAGGTCTGCATACAGGTAGCTCGTGCTTCCATACAGATGAGTGATGAGTTGAGGAAGCTGGCTGGCGGAGATGCGACCACGGGAGTCAGTTACTTCGATACCCACCAAGGCTCATCGGCCACTTCAGCCAACCCTTCCAATTCCATCCTATTGTCCGACGCCATAGAGAAGTTCATCGGTGAGAAACACCGGGCAGGCGCGTGGAAGCCAAAGAGCAGCGCACAGAATCGAGCTTCCCTTGAGCAGGCACTAGCAATCATCGGGGACATTCCGGTGAGCGCTTTGAGCCCCACTCTCGCACAAGAGTGGAAGGAGGTGATGCTGGCCCTCCCGCCTAACATGACGAAGGACCCGAACTTCCGAGAGATGTCTCCAAGGGAGGCAGCAGATGCAAACACGGCTAAAACTCTAGCGCTGGAAACCTACAACAACATTCACCGCCGAGTGAACGCCTTCACGCAGTGGCTCGTGGACAATGGGTACACGGATAGAAACTACTTCCAGAGCCTATCCATGAAGGAGAAGAAGCGGGCCAGTGAACAACGCGCTGCCTTCACGGATGAGGACCTTCAGAAACTCTTCAGCACGAAGCAGTACGTGGAGCATAAGTACCTGCGGCCTCACTACTATTGGCTACCACTTCTCGGACTCCATACAGGTGCTCGACTGGGAGAACTATGTCAGTTGTACCTTGATGACTTCGAGGAGATTGATGGACATTGGTGCATGCGATTTACGGATGAACGTGAGGACCAGAGCCTCAAGTCCCCTTCCAGTAAGAGAGTCATTCCCGTGCACCCTAAGTTGATCGAGTTGGGTCTGCGGGAGTACGTGAGCGAGTTGAGCAACGATGGAGAAGAACGACTCTTCCCCAGCCTCAAGCACGAGCGAGATGGTTATGCTCAGGCACCCAGTAAGTGGTTCGCACGGTATAGGAAGAAGCTGGACATGGTGGACTTGAGTCCTCGGAAGGACTTCCACAGTTTCCGGCATACGCTAGCGACGAGGCTGAAGCAGGCGGGCGTTCCTGAAGGTGTAGCAGGAGCCATCGTCGGGCACACTACAGGGACAGGGATAACCTATGGCAGGTACGGGAAGGATTATTTGGTGGAGCAGCTGAGTGAAGCTATATCTAGCGTCGCGTTTGACAAGCCACTTCTCCATGTCCGACGTTTTCTTCCCAACAAATAAGGACTAGTCCAGATCAAGATCGAGCGAGACCTGAGAATAGCCGCGGAGGTCCCCGAGCTCCCTCTCTATCCAGCCCTTCGGAGCTCCTCGCTCCCTCAAGCGCCGAGCCAACATAGACAATGACATCCTATTAATATTCCGTTGGATATATGTAAATACCCCAAACAGCTAACCACCCATTCATAGAAAAATTAAGCCACTTCTCGGTATTGAACGGGTGTCATATCGTTCAATCCATCATGGGGTCGTTCATGGTTATACAACACGATCCAGTCATCCGTGATCTCTCGAACTTCCTGCAATGTCTCGAACAGATATAAGTCCAATACTTCCTCTCGATACGTGCGATTAAAACGTTCGATAAATCCATTTTGGTAAGGCTTGCCGGGCTTGATGAAATCGATCTGAATTCCATGCGCTTGCGCCCATTCAGCCAACGCCCCTGATGTAAATTCAGGGCCATTATCAACCCTGATAATAGCGGGATAGCCTCGCCAGGCTGCAATACGATCTAATGTATGTATCACTCGCTCCGTAGTAATGCCCGAATTGATATCTATCGCTAACACTTCTCGATTGAAATCATCAACCACATTGAACGTGCGAAACCGATGACCGTGACGCAAGGTATCGCTCATAAAATCCATCGACCAACAGATATTGGCTGATCTAGGAACGCGCAATGGCAACGGATTCCTATTCGGTATCCTGCGTTTTACTTTACGCCGTATATTCAGTTTTAACTCCATATAAACACGGTAAATCCGTTTGTGATTCCAACGTTTACCCAACGCTCTGAGCCGCTTACACAGCTTTGGAAAACCCCAGCGAGGGTGCTTCTCAACCAAGGCCAGCAACGCATCAATCAGCTCACTATCATCTACTCGCTTGGGCGTGTAGTAATACGCCGTGCGACTTAGCGCGGCTGCACCACAGGCCGCTCGAATGCTGACAGGGTAATCCTTGCGCAAACGATCAACCCACTGCCGACGATGGACTGGCCCTAAAGCTTTTTTATGATCTCTTCCTGCATCTGACTCTTCAGGCTGAGATCGGCATACATCTGCTTGAGCTTGCGGTTCTCTTCTTCAAGTTCCTTGAGCCGCCGTACATCGGAGGCTTCCATTCCACCGTACTTAGAGCGCCACTTGTAAAAGGTGCTGAGTCCAATGCCATGCTCTCGACATATGTCCGGAACCGGCACTCCGCTTTCTGCTTGTTTGAGAAACGCCACAATCTGCGTTTCGCTGAACTTCGATTTGCGCATATGTAAAAACTCCTATCACGTTAGTTTGTAGAAATTTCTACGTATGAGTGGCGCTATTTTACGGGGTACTTACAACCTCACTGCCTGCAAGCTGGTAATCACCATGCCTGCAGGTGGTACCGTGGAATCCTCCAGCGGACTCTATGCCTGTGCAGCGCAGGAGAGCTGCACTATTGTTGTTGATCACCCCTACTTCAACGAGACTTTCACGGCCAAAGCCGCGCCAGGCTATTTTTTCAGCCATTGGGCAGAGGGCAATGGCGCTTTTTGCGCAGGCAAGAGCAGCTCCACCTGCACACCCTTCGATACCGGGTTCTTCCTGGACAACCCCGATGAAGCCGACTGGCTGCAGTACGACGTGAGTTACACAATAACACCGGTATTTCTGGAGCTTGGCGCGCAACCAACTGTGGAACAGCGCTGGACCATCAGCTCGGAGCATCAGCTAAACAACTATCCGGTGGATGGTTTTAGTGGTGCAGAAATTACGGATTCGCTTTTGAGCGAATCCAACCCACTCGATGGCGCGAGCGACGGCGCCATTGGTTTTACCACCTCATTTATCAGCCGTTCCTACAACACGACCAGTGACGAGAGCGGCAGCGTCTGCGAGATCAGCGACGGTGCGGTGGAAGTGATCTACGTGACCACGCTACCTCAATTAGTGGAGCCCGAGGACAAACCGGCAGATCTCGCTGATGCCTGGCGACGTTTTCAAGCGGACGTCACAGAACATGAGGCGGAGCACCAGCGCATAAATCGTCAGTACGCCGCCGAGCTACGGCAGCGTTATGATGCCTTAGGGCCGATCGCCTGTAATACCGTGGGCGATGAGGTGCGCAACTTGTTCAATGAATGGCGCCAGGAAGTCGTCGCTGCTCACGCGCAGTATCACGTTGATGTCGGCACCTCCACCAGCTTCTCTGCCTACTTTACCGAAGATGAATAAGGCCCTACAGCTGCGCACTGGGGCGTAGCTTAAACGCCTCGTACCAAGCATTTAGCGATGCATACTCCTGCGGTATCGGCACGCCAAAGAACTCCCCGAAGAACAAGCCTGCGAACAAGGTGCAGTCTGCTATCGAAACCGATGCCCCGCGACAGAAGGCTTGCTGCTGCAGTAACTCGTTAAACAGTACCAGCCCCACTTCGAGTCGTTCGCGTTCGAGTTCTGAGACTGCCGGGTTGGGTGGCAAGCCCAGAGGTGAGTTGGTGGCGTGCACATAGCGTGCCATTGGGTTCAACACACGGGTCTCAGCCAGGCGCTCCAGTTCGCGGGTTTTCACGCGCTCTTCGGCAGTCTCTCCAATTAAGACCGGCTCAGGGTAACGCTCTTCCAGGTACTCGATAATCGGCAAACTCTCGGTGATAAAACTGCCATCGTCCAGTTCCAGCACTGGCAGAGAACCACGAGGATTGCGCGCCAGGTGTTCTGGCGAGTTTTGCTCTCCCTCTCGAATATTGACTTCGACCATGTCGAGATCGATGCCTTTCTCACGCACATAGGTGCGAACCCGTGTGGGATTGGGTGCGACGGGAAAATAGTACAGTTTCATAGGTAACACCTGATGGATTAATGCTGATTACGCTGCGGCTACTCTGTGCAGATCACACACGACCTTAGCAGTCTTATTGGTATACTGGCAGCTCCGTTCATCGCAGGCAGCTGTTACCTGATGTTTAGGCCCGGCCAGATCGCCATTGTATTGTTCCCGTTGTTTTTGGCGGCCTGCAAACACCCCCTCGAAATAGATGGCCAGGGCGATATCGTGGAGCGAAACCTGGGCGTGCGCGGTTGTTCAGTCGATGAGTTCAACGCCCAGTTAACCCGCTGTAGTGACAATGAAGTGACAGAAACGGCGGCGGTGCGCTACCAGGCTCTGCCCCGCAGAGGTTGGCGTTTCTCACACTGGGAGGGCTGCTCTGACCCCGAAGCAACGGATAGCTGCGAGTTCGATTACCTGGCCGACTGGGCGGCCTTCTGGGATGAGACACTGCCAGACACCGCCGCGCCGTCTCTGAAAGCCATCTTCCTGGAGGATAAGGATGCCGCCGAAGGGGTGGCCTATATCGCTTCGAATTTCGGGATAGCCGACGGCGCATTCAGTGCGCTGTTAGATGCACAGTTTTTGAATGACTCAAGCTATCGCTACACCACCCAGCAGGCCGGTACCCGTGCCTACTTCGATCGTCAACCCAAACAATGGGAACGTCAAAGCAGCGGCTTACTCATCAGCGTAGCTGATGAGGACACCCGTGTTGGGGGTGCGGCAACGTCTGAGATGGATCTGATTACCCTGGTTGATACCGACACTGCCGACATCGACAGCTCAGTGTCCTATCTGACTCCCAAATTGGAGAAGGCGAACAATGCTCTGCTTGAGGGCGTTTACTATTGTGGCCAGATCGGCACACGGGGCCTGGCGCGGTTCTCGCGCATGATTCTGGACGGCGACGGCGGTGGCCTGTTCCAACTGGTGGAAGATCGCTTCGGCACCGGCGGCCAAACCGGTATTGGCTACACCGTGTTTGAAGACGGTACTGCCACCCTCGACTACTCCAGCGTGCATCTGGTGGGTAGCGTCTCTGCCGATGGCGGCCTGTTCGTGGCCTCGCAGCTGCAAAACGACAATCAGGGGGCAGCCATCTGCATCCGCTCCTCTTCTAATCACACGCTTGGCACGATGCCGGGAAGTTACATCGGCGCCTGGGCGAGCACCCAGCCAGCCATGGGTGTGACCGAGCTCCTGGTTGATATCACCGGTACTACCGCAGAGGCGGTGCATATCGATTCCTACGGCGGGCGTGATTACTCATTGGGCACCGATATCATGCTGGTGAACTGGGATGGCAAGTTGGAGACGCGCCTCAGCGACGGAGCAGTCTCCGCCGATGGTCGTATCGCTTTTCTGGTCAATACCGACCCGACAAAATTCCCTACCCTCATCGTGTATGTTCGCAAGACATAACCACCCTCCGAGGGTCTGCCTGCATAACTACACTGACCCTCCGAGGGTGTGCCTGAATACTCACACCAACCCTCCGAGGGTCGGTGTAACTTCTTATACCTGGCTCTGTTAAGCTCCGGACATGGAATACAACGACGGCGTACTGTTTGTTGACAGCTTCATAGCGATCACGATCGGCATAGTGGCGTTATTCGCTGGCCGGCGCATCAATAACCGCTTCACGGTCTTGCGCGAGATGAGCATTCCAGAGCCTGTATCCGGCGGACTCGTTTTTTCCGTCATCCTTGCCGCGGTGTTCATGAGCACTGGCATCGCTGTAGAGTTTGAGCTCGCCTTCCGCGACTTTCTGCTGGTCTATTTCTTCGCGACCATCGGCATCAATGCGACTTTCTCCGACCTAATGGCAGGCGGTAAGCCCCTAATCATTCTGATGTTGATTACGCTCGCCTACATGGTGGTGCAGAACGCCGTGGGCATCGGCGTTGCAATGGCATTCGATATACCCGCGGTGATGGGCATGCTCGGGGGCGGTGTTTCGTTGATCGGCGGCCACGGCACTGCGGTGGCCTGGGCACCGGTGATCTCGGAGCAGTTTGGCATCGACAATGCGATGGAGATTGGTATCGCCTGTGCCACCGGCGGCCTGGTGCTCGCCAGCCTCATGGGCGGCCCGATGGCGCGCTTTCTGGTGCAGCGCTATCAATTACAACCCGAGGAACACCTGGCGCAGGATGTGGGTGTTGCTGAAGATCAACCCACAAAGATCATCACACACCTCGATTTTCTGGATGCGATGTTGGCGATCCACGCCACGATTCTATTAGCGGCCCTGCTCAATGAAGTGTTGGAGGGCTTTGGCTTTATGGTGCCATTCTTCGTGAGCTGCTTGATCTCCGGCATGCTGATCACCAATTTGGTCGCAGACCGGGTGCCGCGAATGACAGGCACCCGCTGGCCCAGTCGAACACCCGCGATGGCCCTGATCGCCGACCTGGCACTGGGTACGTTTTTGGCGATGTCGCTCATGAGCTTGCAACTCTGGACCCTGGTAGAACTGGCGGGCCCCATTCTGGCAATGCTCGGGGCCCAATTCCTGGTGGCTATATGCGTGAGCATGTTTCTGGTGTTTACCTTCATGGGGCGCAATTACGACGGCGCCGTTATCTGTGCCGGATTCGGTGGCATCTCTCTGGGCTCCACGCCTACTGCCATGGCTAATATGGTGGCGGTGACGGTGCGCTACGGCGCGTCGAACCAGGCCTTCATTGTGGTGCCACTCGTCAGCGCCTTCTTCATATCAGTCGTAACCGCATTCATGGTCCCCTTTTTCCTGGGGCTGCTCTCCTAAGCCAATTGGCATAACGCGCGTTCGCTTGTTGGTGGAACACCTGCGCGCTGATGCCAGCATCAATGCCTAGGCTGCTGTAGCAATAGCGTGCATTGCACGCCGGCGCCGCCGGGGGTAGATTGATACCAAAGCGATGAGGATTGGCCATGCGATTCCTAATTTTGTGCTGTAGCGCTGCACTGATAGCCGCCTGCTCCAGCGAAACTCCCGACACCGCGAAGCCTGAAGAGGCAGTCGCCGTCGCACCCTCCGCGGCGGTCAGCGAGGCGTTACCTGACAACGTGGTCGAAAACCGCGGTACTGAAGCCGGCAGCGGCCAGTGGTGGGATGCATTACCGCGACCCGACTGGTCGAACTATGAGCAGGTGAAGACCTACTACAGCTGGTTTGAAGTGTACGAGATTCAGGACGACATCTATGCCATATACGAACCGGGCCAGTTTGAAGAAGTGATTTCCTGGCTGATCGTAGGTCGTAACCAGGCCTTACTGTTTGATACAGGACTGGGGATGGGCGATATACGCGGCGTAGTCAAACAGATCACCCGCAATGAAGTTATCGTGCTCAATTCGCACAGCCACTACGATCATATCGGCGGTAATCACCAGTTCGACCTCATCATGGCGCGGAACCTGCCATTCACGAAAGAACGCGCTAAGGGCATCCGCCATGAAGAGGTGGCCGAGTTCGCCAGCAAAGAATGGATCTGGAAGCCACACCCGCCCAACTTCGACGCAAATGACTACCAAATCAAGCCCTACGGTTTTACGCACTGGATCGAAGAAAACCAATTCATCGACCTGGGCGGCATTAGTCTGGAGATCGTGTACGCGCCGGGCCACGCCCCTGACGGCATCGTGCTCATTGAACACAATCGCCGCTTGATGTTTACCGGCGACACCTTCTACCCTGCGCCACTCTATGCCCACCTGGATGGCTCTGACTTCGACGCCTATGCGGAGACGGCGAGTAAGCTGGCCGCCTTGGCCGACAAGGTGGACTACCTGTTGCCTTCACACAATGTGCCGCTGGCTGATGCATCATTCCTGGGAAAACTGGATGCCGCTTTCCAGGCCATCATTAACGATACAGCGGCCTTCGAACGCAGCGACAGTGGTCGGGAGTATCAGTTTGAGGGCTTCAGCATTCTCACTAACGACCCGCCGGTTGACGCCGCCGATATGGAACTGCTGTGATCGTTTATGGCCACCGTGGGGCCTGCGGAGAGAGCCCAGAGAATACGATTGCCGGCTGCCGACACGCACTCGCGCGCGGTGCAAAAAGACTCGAAGTCGACGTACGACTATCGAAAGACAACAAGTTGGTAGTAACTCACGACCCTAGGCTGAAGCGGACGACGGGCCAAAAGGGTCTCGTGAGTCGCCACACCGCAGCCGAATTGCGCAAGCTCGATGCGAGAAACGATGGGCCGCCCTGGCCCAACAAGCGCAACACGGGCATTCCCACACTGGATGCGTTGGTAAAAGCACTTCCGGAGATTCTACACTGGCAGTTGGAACTGAAGCCCGGCAGTGACCGGCGCAATAATGCGCTGGTGGATGCTATGGCCGCCTGGCTAGATGAACAGGATGCTCCCGAGCGTTTCAGTGTTACTTGCAGCGCGCCCACGCTTTTAACTGAGCTTCGCAGGCAACGGCCCGGACAGTCCGTGGGTTTTGTTTCTACTATCACCGAGCCAGACTACGTGCTAGCCGCCTGCGGCTGCGATTATCTGGTCGCGCACTGGTCAACCCTGAACCCCTGGTTGGTAAAACGCGTACAGGCGCAGAGCGTTCACATCAGCGCGTGGACCGTTAACGATGCCAGCGTGATCAAGAACTTGTATGCCATGGGCGTCGATAGTGTGATCACCGATTACCCCTCAATGGCGGTACCCCTGGTGGCCCAGCTCAGCCGTTAGGATCGCTTAAGGCGTTCGGCTAGATCTACAGCCAACGCCTAACTAACTTGCAGTACTCGTCGAACTCCTCGCCGAAAAGTTCACGCAACATTTCCTCTTCTGGGCGAATGAAGCGGAACTCGATAATCGCCATAAAAACCGGTGCAACGAACACTCCGGAAAAAGCGCCTACCGTGAGCGACGTGCCAAACAGTACCAGCGTCATGCCCAGGTACATGGGGTTGCGCGTCACCCGATAGACACCGGTTTTCACCAGAGTGGTGACAATCTGAAAGGGTATCAGATCGGTGTCCGCCGCTTTGAACATGCCGCCGGCATGTACCAAAAGCATAAGACCAATAAGAATAGCGAAACTGCCTAGCGCTGTCGGCATGCTGCCGTTGAACCGTGCCACCGGCGCATACTCTCCAAGCGTGAAGATAGCGATGAGGCCAATAACCAGCCAAACCGGCGGGAAGATGATGCGTTTGGGTTTATTCATATCAGAGCTAAGGCACCGTTCAATATTCTCGACTCAAGGTACCGCAAACCCGCGGATGAGACCAACACCCTGGCCCGACACCCTCCGAGGGTATGGATAACTTCTTATACCGACCCTCGGAGGGTCCTTATGTGCAAGCTTCGCTGGCCGCAGCGGACATTGACACCCTTACTAATGGCCATTAGTTTGGATGACCCTTAAGACACCGCAACCGAGGATAGCTCGCATGTCTATCTACGAACCCATTGAATCCAATGACTCACGTCGTCACCTGCAGCTGCGCAGCCCCATTACGCTCGAGCCCGCGGGCGAGTTAGTGTGTGCAAATAAAGAAGACGTCGCCGCCGCGATCGAGAAGGCCCGCGTCGCGCAAAAGGCCTGGTCACAAACGAGCTTCAAGGAGCGTGCCGCCATCGTCGACCGCGCCTGCAAACTAGTGGTCGAACGCGCCGAAGAAATCATGGACACCGTGGTAGCGGAAACGGGCAAGGCCCGCACGGACGCCATGAGCATGGAAGTATTCTCCGTTGCTGATCAGTTGTGCTACTACGCCAAAAATTCGGAGAAGTTCCTCAAGCCACACAAACGCAAGGTGCATGGCGTGATGAAGTTCGCCAAGGAACTGCGCATCACCTACAAGCCCTTAGGCGTGATCGGGCTCATCACCCCCTGGAACGGTCCGTTCGTGTTGGTGATGAATCAAGCCGCTCAGGCCATCATGGCCGGCAACACCGTTGTCGCCAAAGGCTCAGAGGTCACACCGTTTTCAGCCAAGCTTGCAGAAACTATTTTCCGCGACGCCGGCCTGCCCGAGGGCGTTTTGCAGGTACTCTTGGGTGACGGGGAGACCGGTGCGGCTATCGTTAACGGCGGTGTCGACAAAGTTTCTTTTACAGGGTCTGTCGCTACCGGCCGAAAAGTCGCCGAGGCCTGCGCGCGTCAGCTGATACCCGTGACCCTCGAGCTCGGCGGCAACGATGCCATGATCGTCTGTGCCGACGCTGACCTGGATCGCGCCGCCCAGGGCGCCTGGCTTGGCTCCTGCATGAACACAGGTCACTACTGCTGCGGCACTGAGCGCATCTACGTGGTTGAATCCGTCTACGAAGAATTCCTAAGGAAAGTACTGGAAGCCGGCAAAGACCTTAAGCAAGGCAATGAGTACGGTTTTGACGAGAGTGTCGGCGCCGTATTCTGGGATCGTCAAATGGATATCATCGAGCGCCACGTGAACGACGCGAAAGCGAAAGGCGCCAGCATTCACATGGGCGGCCAGAGAAATCCAGAGCTGAAGGGCCTGTACTACGAACCCACCGTGATGACCGAGGTCAACAATGATATGGAGATCATGATCGAGGAGACCTTCGGTCCGATTCTCTGCATTCAGAAGGTACGAGACGAGGCTGAGGCACTGCGCCTGGCCAACGACTCAGAGTATGGTCTTAACGGCAATGTGTGGACCCAAGACAAGGAGCGTGGATTTAAGCTGGCGCTACAGATTGATACCGGCTCTTGCTCCGTCAACGATATGGCGATGAGCTACGGTATTCCCGCGGCACCTTTCGGCGGACGCAAGAACTCGGGTGTCGGCCAGGTCAACGGCAAAAAGGGCCTGCGCGGCTACTGCCACGAAATGCCTATTGTTATCGAGAAGCGCGGTGGTGCGATGCCCAATGCCTACCCCTACACCGCCAAGACGGCCGAGGGTATGCTGAAATTCATGCAAATCCTGTGGGTGAAAACGCCCATCGGCAGATGGCTGAGCTGAATCGTCACCCAACACTTACCGCGAAACCGGGAGCCAGGCTCCCGGTTTTCGTTTGTGGATCTTAGAACAAGTACTGGAAGCGCGCAGTAACGGCGAAACCATCATCCTCGCCATTCAAATCGTTATCGGTCTTAGAGTGGATGAGATTGAGTGAGGCACGATAGCGCGCCAGATACCAGCTGCCACCTACCGTTATATTGTTGAGATAGTTCGAAGAGTTCTCATCATCATTGCCATAGGTGTGACTGAAGCGCGCGAAAAGCTCGAAAACACTCTTGCTCGAGTGAGGTAGTGGTGCCCACAAACCCCACTTTGGCCGGTACAGGCGCTCTTCACCGGTGAGAAACCACCCCGCTTGCACATAACCGCCGTAGCCGTAGGCATCCACTTCGCCACCGCGATAATCGCTGTAGTAGAGCTCAGCCTGAGCGTGGAACGGCCCGCGTGTATACATACTCTCTATACCTAGAACCGCCTGGGTATCAGCCTCGGGACTGGCAAGCCGCACCCGGCCGGCCTCTTGCACCTCGGGGCGAGGCGCAATGCGCTTGAAGTCGCCTTCTCGCAAGCTCGCAGAAACGCCTATGTGACGTCCACTGCCATTCTCGTATTGCTGACCAACGGTGACGCGCCCGGTCAGCGCGTAATCGGTGAAGTTAGTATCCTCGAAATCTTCGGTAAAAAGACCCAGACTCGTGGTGACGTAGTTGGTCACGTTGGGCCGCCCGAAGCGAATGACCTGCTTCTCCGGTGAACGATCAAACCAATTATTCAAGCGAATACCCGTGCCGCGAAAGGAGCCAAAAGCGCTCGCGGGCGCGCTGCGCTCCAGTGCGGTGCCAAACTTGTTGCCCATTAAGAAATCTAAACCCATGGGCTCCTTTTGATTTCCAACGGTAATCGTTCGACTGTTATCGGTATCCACATAGCGCCAATACAGGTCACGCCAGATATTTGACTCGACATCGTATTGCCACTTGAACTCACCAAAGTCATAGAGTGTGGAGCGAACAATCACTTCGCCACGGCGCATCGATGTGTCGTTTTTGCTGTCACCCTGCTCCGGCAAGTTAAAGGTGCCGTCAAAGTCGTGCGCATCCAATTGCACTGCGCCACCCACCCAGATGTGCAGCGCGTCGAACAACACCAGATCGCCATCGTTGCCCTCAACCTCGCGTAACACGGTCGTGTCATCGTGCATCTCCACGGTCACCACTTCATCCTGGGTGAGAAACTCAACCGCTACCGTCTCCTCCTCGGGTGCTTTGCGCGGTGGCGTTTCCGGTGATTCTTCGACCTCATTCAGCGCGAGTTCCTCGGTGTCGACGCGCGCCCCGCGCCACCAGGGTTCCGGCTGCTCAGAATCAAGTGTCACGACAATAGACCCGCGGTACTCATCAGGAGCGATCAAAATCGGCCTGCGTGTAACATAATCGAGTGGAACTGGTGAGTCCTCCACTACGCCCTGCTTGCTCTGCTCGTCAGGGGCTGCCTCTAGCGCAATTTCAAAGAACAGGGTCTCGAGCTGCTGCACCGCCTGCTCCAATGTCTCTGGATCGAACTCAGCGCGCTGTTGGCCTGCCTGCCGGAGAACCAGGATGTTGTCATCCACCATTCGGCGCATTTTTTGACGCTTACTAGCGGCGGACGCTGTCGAATTTGCTATCTCACGCAGCTCTGCGCGCAAACGGCTGGCCACATCATCAACCGTTTCGAGTGGCTCGTCCTGACCGGCCAGATTGCGATAGATGAGAGGCGGAGAGGCATTCTCCGGCGCAGGCTGCCGCAGTGGCTGCGCCAGGACGCCTGCTGAAAACAGCACGCCCAGCAGTATTCCGGCACGAAGATTGGTCATACCCTAGATTCTAAGGATGCCATGCCGTTCTCACAACATGGCGGGTGCGGAGCGCCGGACCGCCGGATCGCCGGATCGCCGGCCCGCCTCCGAGCGTATAGATGAAAAGTTGAAACGCCTAGGCGTTGGCAGCCTGCTTCTCAGCGGCGGCGGCTTTTTGCTCTGCGATAACCTCTGCCATCGGTCGACCGGTCACCGGGCAGGTTTCTTGCTTGGCTAATTTGGCAGCAACAGCTTTCTCCATTTGCTCCTTGATTACCTTCTGCTCCAGGGATTGCTCCTCGGACACATCCAGCGGACGCTCCATGGCCTGCCAATCGATATCGTAATCGTCTCGCAGGTCTTCGTAGTCAAGAATGCCCATCTCCTCAAACTTCGGACGGATCTTGTCGGTCATCAGACCAATGCGCTTGAGGTTCGGAATCACGCGCTGGAACAACAGGTCACGGAACATAGACATGACGAAGCCTTCCATCACACGCTCGCGCGCTTCTTCCACATCCCAACCGAAGTGGGCAAATACGTCGGTAGCCACCAGGCGCTCGCGGCTCACCAGGCAGGCTTCATAAGCAAACTGCGCACGCTCTTCCTTCTCTTCTTCGGTGAGCGTCTTCACATATTCTTCCAAATAGTTCACGCCGAACGTCACGTGACGAGCCTCGTCACGCGTAACCAGATACACCAGCTCTTTGAGAACCGGATCGGGTGTGGTCTCCCGCGCTGTGTTGAACGCCGACAGCGCCAGGCTTTCGATGATAATCTGCATACCGATGAACTTCAGATCCCAGCGCGGGTCGGTGAGAATCTTGTCGAGAATGCTCTTCAGGCTGGTGTTAATCGGGTACATCAGGCCAATGCGCTCCTGAATATACTTGTTGAACACCTCAACATGCCGCGCTTCATCGAAGGTTTGCGACGCAGCGTAGAGTTTTGCGTTGAAGGTTGGCGCGCAAGAGGTTAGCTGGGAAGCCACCAGTAGTGCGCCCTGTTCACCGTGCAGGAACTGCGCGAGGCTCCAGGCATTCTGGTGCAGCCAGAATTCCTTCTTCTGCTCATCACTAAGCGCTATGTATGGAGGGTAGTCAGACAGATTCATCATCTCCGCCGCCTCCTCAAAATCTTCCTCAGGCCAGGGCTGGTCCCAGTTAATATCCACCTGCGCATCCCAGTTAAGCTGCTTGCCCAACTCGTAGAGCTTCTTGATGCGATTGTCCTGTATCGAATAGTCCCAGTTATACGCACCCGTCAGTGGTGTATTGAAGATCTCCGCCACCTGCTCAACATGCTCGTTGGTAAGGCGATCATCAATATCATTGTCATCGCCTTGACGGCGATCTGATCCGGCAAAGCTTTGAATTTTGCGGGGCGTTTCTTCCAGTATCTGCAACTTCACTGTGTATCCTCCTATTTGACAATGTCACTATGCGGTCGCTCGGGGGTTGCTCACAAGGTAACTTGTTGTCAAAATGTGGTCATATATGGCCATCAATAATCCAACAACACCGGCCCAATACGTGGTCATTCTCATCGACCTGGCTCGTCAGAGGCTCGTGTCTGCCGAAGAGATTTTGGACGGTACTTCTCTTTCGGAACTGGGCCTGGCGACCATGGGCGCGCGAGTCAATGAGGACGATTTCACCCGCGTCATCGAAAACGCCTACCGATTAACCGGCGATCCCGCCCTGGGCCTGCATCTCGGGAAGCAATTGAACCTGAGTGCGCACGCGATTGTTGGTCAGGCCTTCATGACCTGCGAAAACCTGGAGCAGGTGCTCAACTTTTTTCTCAAGTACTACCACATCCTGGCGCCTGCGCTGGAACTGCACTACGAGCAGCGCAATGGCCGTTGTTGGCTAACCCCCGTAAACGGCAGCGACGATGTGCGCCCCGAATTTAGCCATGAAGTCCTGTTCGCTGCACTGATCAACAGTCTGGAACTTTTGGTCGACACCACAGATTTACACTACCGGGTGGAGTTCCCCTATGCAGAACCTGCCTACGTCGATGAGTACCGCGAGATGTTTGGTGCAGAACTCGTCTTCAATTGCCAACTCGGGCGCATATCGTTTAGCGACCAGTGGCTGGATGCACCGCTGCCCTCCTCAAATCCCGCGTTACTGGCTCTGTATGAACAGGAGTGCCAGCGGCTACTGGCGGACTTACAGGACGACGACAGCCTGACCGAGCGCACGCTCCAATTATTGCGCAAACTCGAAGGGCACTATCCGCAAATGCCTCAGGTAGCCGACATGCTGAATTTCAGTCCACGCACCTACCGACGCAGGCTTGCCGCGGAAGAGGTATCGTTTCAGCAACTACTCGACCAGGTGCGCACGGAGCACGCCACGCATTATCTAACGACAACGCAACTACCACTGGCCAGCATCGCCTTCATGGTGGGATTCAACGATGTCTCAAACTTCCGCCGGGCCTACATCAAGTGGACCGGGCGCACGCCAAGGCAGGCCAGACGTGGCCTCTAGCCCTATCGCGGTTTATGCCGGCGACAGTGCACGGCGAAGACTCGAGCACGAGGGCTGGACACCCGCACTGTTCGACACCCTCGTCGGCGCTTCGGGTGGGCCGAAATTTCTGGGTATTGCCGGGTTAGACCGCTTCCTATTTGGCGACTTCCTGCAGCGAGAGAGCAACCCGATGCATCTCATCGGCTCCTCAATCGGCAGTTGGCGTCATGCCGCCCTCGCGGCGCCGGACCCGATGTCAGCGCTAGAGAAATTACACGAGCGCTATCAGAACCAGTTTTACGATGAAAACGATAAACGACCGCGCACAACAATCGTTGGGGAATTGTGCGAGTGGATTCTCGACGGAGTACACGACACGGAAAGTTATCGATTCATCTGTGATCACCCGCGATTTTGCTCCCACGTTGTGACCGCCCGTGGCCGCGGCCCCAACAGCAGCGCGCACCCGCTGCCTCAGGGCCTGGGCATGGCGCTGGCTGGACTGAGCAATGCGCTCCATCGACAACTTTTGGAACCCTGGTTTCAGCGCGTGGTGTTCTCCTCACACGGGCCCGATGGCCTAGATTTCTGTTTCGAAGACTTTGGCACCTTGCATGTAGAAATGACAGCAGACAATGCACGCGCCGCGATTCTGGCCAGCGGCTCAATCCCGTTCCTGATGCCGGGAGAACGCGACATTGCGCCCGGGCCACCAGGCCACTACTGGGACGGAGGCATTGTCGACTACCATTTTGATTTCGGGAACCACAGTGGCAATGGACTGGTACTGTACCCGCACTTTCGCGCCGAAATCACGCCGGGGTGGTTCGATAAGTTTCTGCCCTGGCGCAAGGCCGATGCGGCGCTGCTGGATCAGGTGGTGGTGGTATGCCCCTCGAGAGAGTATCTGGCCGCTTTACCGCTGGGAAAGATTCCCGATCGCAATGACTTTCCAAAAATGAGCCACGAAAAACGGGTGAGCTACTGGCAGGCCTGCATGGATGCCAGCGAGGCTTTGGGGGACGCGTTCGCCACACTGGTAGACGGACCGGATCCTCTGGCCGGTGTGGAAAGTTTCTAGGACGGGGTGGAACGCTTCTGGCGAAAAGTTTAGCTCACGTACTCGTCGAGATATTCGTTCACAGCCTGCTTCAGCGGTCGCTCGAACGCGGCTGCCATAAATCCCAGCTTCACCTTCAGGCTGATCATGTCGCCATCGATGCTTAGCGTGCCGTCCACGCCGGCGCCTCGAAATGAGGCCTTATCGCCCGACCAGCGATAACTCACGCCGTATTGCCCTTTCAGTTCGCGCGCGAGTTCCTCGGCGGCCTCGCGCACTTCCTCTTTCGACATGGTATAGGGACGACTGACGCTGAATCCTGGCATTGGGGCACCTGGTTTATATTCTTATTTACACCCTGGGAGGGACAGTTATACCTCAGGCTCGAGAAGAACGCATCACCAACCAGTTGCCGAGCACCACCAGGCTCATGCCAATGATCGCTGGAAGCGTCCACTGATAGCTCTCGAATAGCGTCGAGATAATCAGTGCCACCAGAGGGAACACTAGGTTTGCATAACCTGCGCGATCAGGGCCAATACGACCTATCAAGGTAAGGTATGCCCAGAAAGCGATAATCGAACCGAAGATCACCAGATACAACAGGGAAGCGATATACGCGAAACTCCAATCTACGGTGATCGCTTTACCCCCGACCAGCGCGGCGCCATACATCGCCGCGGCGCCATAACCCATCGCCCAGGCATTCGTCACCAACACGGAAATTTCACGGCGTTTGTTGCGCGCGGCAATAATATTACCGAACGAAGCCAACACAATGCCGGCGAGACAAAACAGCAGCGCAACAAACACTGAGTCCGTCAGGTCGAGACTATCCAGCTCTGGCCAAAAAACGGCTGCGATTCCGAGCATACCAAGCAATCCGCCGATGACCACCGGCGCATGAATTTTAGCACCAAGAAAAATCGCGCCATTCACTACATTGAACATCATGAGGCTGCCAAACACGACCGCTACCAAGCCGCTGGTCAGCACGAGTTCGGCGTGATACACGAAATAGTAGTTGCCGCAAAACAAGCAGAGGCCTTGCAGCAGAAGGAAGGGATGGTCGCGCAGCGGCAGACGCATACTGTCTCTGCGCAGAAGTAAAAATAGGAAGATTAGCAACGATGATAGAAAGAACCGGTGCCCAATAGATGCCATTGGCTCGACAACACCCAACTGAAACTTAATGGCGATCCAGGTCGAGCCCCAGATCAGTACCGTTAGGCTGTAGAGAACCCAGTTATTCAATGATGCAGCGAGCCTACGCTTTTCGAGGCAGGTCGTCACCCAGCGTAAGCCAAGGGACGTGGGTGTCATAGCAGACGTGACCTTGAGGCTCACGGTCAATCGGTTCCTCAAGATTTGTTAGGCAAACATGCATCTCGCCAGGCCAACGCTCTGACTGGAACAAGAAACTGCTCCCGCATTCGCCGCAGAACCCTCGGCGCGCCGGTGGCGACGACTTGAACCAGCGCAAATTGTCTTCACCGCTTGTCACTTCAAAGCTGTCTTCCTGAAAACCCACCCAGGTGACGACGGCTGCCCCGTGATAGCGCTGGCATTGGGTGCAATGGCAATGCGACGCCCACAGGCTTGGCAACGTTGCCTGAATCTGCACTGCACCGCACAGGCACGCACCCTTTACTGTCTGTTCACTCATGGGCACAGCCTAGGCGATATCGATGCATAGTCAACCGCATCCCACACTCGGAGGGTGGGATATCTGGTAAAAATGGAAGCCAGCGCTTATATTTCCATAGTGGAGTGCCGCTGATAGGTGCACTCCGGCCAGGGAGACAACAATGTTAGTTCGCCAGCTGTTTAACCATCCAACTTTCAGCTACACCTATTTGCTCGCCGATCCGATGAGTGGCGAGGCGGTACTGATAGACCCGATCAAGGGCAAGCTCAGGGACTACGTCCAGTTATTTAATGAACTCGGACTGACCGCCGTGGCGGCGATAGACACACATTTTCACGATGACCATATCTCAGGTTTGGGCGTGCTGAGCGACCTTTGGGGTTGCGCCGCCATCGCCGGCGCCCCTAACGACATGCCTGGCCTGACGCGCTCTGTGGAAGACGGCGACACGATCCAGATCGGCGGCCTGCAACTCAAGGCTATCCACACCCCCGGCCACACGGATGACTCCTACTGCTTTCATATCGAGCAGCCCGGTAAGAGCGGCATCTTTACCGGTGATACATTGCTGGTGAGAACCGTGGGGCTGAGCAACCAGGCTACTAGCAATCCCCGCCTGCACTACGACAGTCTATTCAACGTGCTCGCCGAGCTACCCGAAGAAACGATCGTCTATCCTGGCCGCGACTTTAAAGGCTGGCCTTTGAGCACCATCGGTGAAGAGAAAGCCTTTAATCCCTACCTCCAATCGGGCGACGTTGATGAGTTTCTAGAGAAGAAGCGCAATCAAAAGCCAGCCGATATCCAGCCATTGATCAAGTTTGAGGAAGACGACGATGAAGCAGAACTATTGGCAGCCGCAAGAACCGTCGCTGGGAAACCCGCCGATGTCAGTACCGACGAAGAACCCGTCGAGGAAATAGAACTTGATGCGCCCGCGGCGAACTCGGGCGGCGGCATGGAGTTTTTCTTGCCGGACGATGACAAGGCACCTGACTCCGCGGCACCAGAGAAACCAACAGAAACGGCGGATGCGGTAAAAAACCGAGATGCGACGGAATCCGGGGAAGAAGAAAAGCCGGCGCCGCTCGACGACTCGCTAAATATGCCTAGCTGGCGCTAGCGGTATTACACCAATTTGTAGCGTCAATAGCGCTTAGCTAAACTGGCCCTCGGCGATAGCCACGGGCCGCCCGACAAACTCCCCCACAAGCAGCCCCTCTACCACCGCGGAGTCTTCACTGTAAGCCACAGCGCGCCTGCCATCAGGTAGGTCACAAACCGCCACGGCGCGCCAGGGCTCGTCACCCTGATACAGCACGGTGTAACCTGCAATAGTTGCGGCGCCTTCATAACCGCTGGCAATATCGCACAGCTCGGTCGCGTCGCTCACGGCCGCCGTCACGTCTGCAAACTGCCACCCATCTGGGTTCGCAGTTGTCGAATACAGTGCACAGCCCTGCTTGGTGTTCATGCCACTCACACAAGTCACGAGGCCGGTTGTGCCGGGATCCTCGCGCAGCAGCTGTGCCATTTTCACCGTGGCCTGGAATACGAAGTTGTTTAGCGGACCTCCGCCGAAGGTCATCGCTCCGGTTACGCTCAGCGGCTTGTCCGGCAGCTGCATCTCCTGCTTCTGCACGCGCACTGCCTGCGGGAAGCACGAGTAGATTTCCATGCGATCTACATCGGCTGCGCTCTTACCCGCTAACTCCAACACCTTGCCACCGGCAATATTGAAACCGAAATTGCGGTCGAGCTGTTTGCGCGCAGACACCACCGACATCGCATTGCTCTCGGTGCCCGCCAGTGGAAACACCCACTTCTCGCGAGGAATACCCAATTCTTCCGCGACAGCGGCCGAGCAGAAGATCAGCCCGGCAGCCTGGTCGACATTCCAACTGCTGTTATGCAGTTTGGTATAGGGAAATGCCAGCATCTTATTCTTTGCCGAAGGCTCGCGGATAAAGTCAGCTTCTACCGGCTCGCGTGTCCAGGCGTCGTCATTTCCAGCGGCTATCTGCGAAAAGCCCGCATACATCTCAGCCATCTGGTCACGATGCTCGCCCACACTAATACCCTGCGCATGGCGCAGCGCAGAGTCCATAATCGCGTAGTAACCCACCGGCATACCCAAACCCGCTGCGGACTCTTCGGCCGACCACAACTCCGCATCGGGTTGCAGGGTGACATCCGGTTCGATATCAGTCTGCGCCGTTTCTATGATCTCGACGCCGGCGATTTGTCCGCGCAATGCGCGATACTTCGCCTCTGCACCGGCCACCAAGACCACATCCATCTCTCCGCTGGCAATCGCATTGCACGCACGATTAAGGGTGGTCTGTTGAAGAATGCCAATTTCTGCCAGTACAGTTTCCGCCTGACTGGCGCCGATGGCATCTGCCACCAGCCGAGCCGGATCGCTGTAATGCCAGATCCCCTTAGGAACTTCGATACGATTCGCTCGCGACAATAACTCACGGGCACCGGCGTCATCGGCGGCGCGGCGCAGTGCGTCAATCATCAGCTCGACGCTCTCAAGCCCCTCGCCCGCTTCCTCAATACGTTGCTGCACAGCAGCAACGCCCACCAGCACCGGTTGATTCAACAACTCAGACATATACGCTATCGCTTCTTACTGAAAGAACTCGCCAGCGTACCACTGCAACTGCTGGATCTTGGTGGGCAGATCATCGTCCGGCTGCATGTTGTATACATCGCGGAAGGCAATGATCACATCGGTGACGCCAATGCTCTCCAGTTCCTCGATGCCTTCCTTAGTGAACGCATCCTGTCCCGTCGTGTATATCCGGTAGGGGCGATCGGCGGTACCAAATTCTTCGCGGTACTGGTTGATCTTAGCAATGTATTCGCGCAGCTCCGGAATTCCCGCGCCCGCGCACATCCAGCCATCATTACGCGCCGCACGCTTCAAGGCGACGTCGGCGTGCCCGCCAATGAGGATCGGCGTAGGGCTGCTGGGAACCGGGTTCATCTTGGCAGCCGGCATGTTATGGATTTCACCCTCGTATCCGAAGTAGTCGCCGCTATCGAGGCCGCGGATAATATCGATCTGTTCGTCCAGCCGTTTGCCACGCTTTTCGAACGGCGTGTGAGCTACCGCAAAATCCTCTTCCCAGGGGCTAATTCCCACCCCGAAGTCGAAGCGATTGCCGCTCAGCACATTAATACCCTGCACCTGCTTGGCAACGATGGCCGCCTGTCGGATCGCCAATTTATAAACAAAGGTCGCGAAACGAATTCTCTCGGTCACAGCGGCCATGGCAGACACGGCGATCAGCGACTCGATGAAAGGCACCGCCTCCAAAAACTCCCGACTGCCATCGGCGTTGTAGGGGTACTTGGAGCTGGCTTCCTGCGGATAGCAGATGCTGTCGGGAACTGTAACGCTGTGATAACCAGCCTCTTCGGCCGCCTTGGCCAGGGGCAGATAGTGATCGGCTTCGCACATTCCTACCTGATAACAAAAACGCATGTCACAACCTCCTAAAATTGGCGCTCCACTGTAGCGCCACCATTGAATGATGTCATGGGATACGCAACGGAAGGCGCTTTCGGGTCAACTATTTATCCGGCTCTTTATCTGCCAGTGGAAGGCAGCGCCGTGCGGCCTCGCGAATGGATTCTAGTTCACGCTCGTCAACGGGCCTCATGAACAACCGCCTATACGCGCGAAACCGGGCTTTATCGGTACTCCCCAACGTGCCGTACAAGGGGTGCGGAGTCACCAGATTGCAGGCCGCAGCGCCGCTGTTACATGCGTAACTCGACCAATAGTATTGCGCGGCAGTACGCGTGAGTTGCGCGCGTACGGGATTCATCTCGACATAGCGCTGCACTGCCCAGAATTGGCGATCGCTCATCACTGGACTGGCATAGTGGCGCCCCTCCCACAACGTGCCAGTACGGTACTTACGCCGATTAAAGTTCTGCACAAAACGATTACCCAATAAGCTCATCACGCGAGAGACACCGTCTTCACAAGAGGGGGTAAGCAGCAGGTGCACGTGGTTGGGCATTTGCACGAAGGCATGACACTGCACGCCGTAGCGCAGCAGCGCATCCTCCAGATAATCCTGATAACGAATGAAGTCGATCGGCTCGAAGAAGACGCGCTGACGGTTATTGCCGCGCTGAACCACATGATAGGGCCTGTATGGCTGGTACAGGCGAAGTGGACGGGCCATGGCAACCTCCTTGTCGCCGCAGATACTGTCTGTCGACACTATGGCAGCCCGCCAAGAACGCGACAATAGGCGCCGTTCAACTTGCGCAGATTGGTAGGAAATCTCCTCCGCGAGACCGGGCGGGTTCAGATGCGCATACACACCCTCGGAGGGTCGGTTCAGATACTCATACATACCCTCGGAGGGTGGACACAGCGATCTATCACTTTTAATGAATGTGTATTAAATTGGACCTATCACAAGCACACAGAGCATTCGTATGAGCGGCCCTTTCGACAAGATCCAATTCGATTACAGCGGTTACAACGTGCTGGTTACCGGCGGCAGCAATGGCATTGGCGCGGGCATTGCCGCGGCCTATCAGGCGGCGGGCGCTAACGTAACCATTACCGGCACCCGCGCCAGTGCAGATGACTACGACGGCGACCTCGGCCACTACCGCTACCTGCAGATGATCGCCACCGAGAAAGACAGTATCCAGGCTGTTGCCGACGCGTTGCCAGAGCTCGACATTCTGATCAACAACGCGGGTGCCTCTTTACCGGGCGGGCAAGACGAATACGACCCGGATGTATTCGAGGAAGCGTTGAGCATCAACCTCAGCAGCAACTACCGCCTGGCTAATGCCTTGCACGACAAGCTGACGGCCAGCACTGCACCCGGCGGCGCTAGCATCATCGGCATGGCATCGATGAGCTCACTATTCGGCATTGAGATCGTACCCGGTTACGGCAGCGCAAAGACTGGCCTAGTCGGCCTCACTCGCGTGCTCGGCGTGCGCTATGCGCGCGACAATATCCGGGTAAACGCTATCGCCTGCGGACTCATAAAATCCAACATGACCGCCGTAATGGTCGAGATACCGGAAATGATCCAACCCCATCTTGATCGCACACCCATGAATCGTCTCGGCGAACCGGCTGACATTGCTGGCCCAACACTATTTCTCACCAGCCCGGCAGCAGCTTACATCACAGGCCAGATCCTGGCGGTGGACGGCGGCTTCTCGGTGCAGGGTTAGCCCCGTTGATCGGCACTGCGCAAAAAACATCCAATCGCACCCAGGCCACTCGCGCCGCACTGGTTGCTACAGCAGAACAATTGTTTGCCGAGTACGGTGTCGACAGTGTCTCGCTCAATGAGATCACAAGAGCTGCGGGGCAGAAGAACCGTAATGCCGTGCACTATCACTTTGGCAGCAAGGAGGGATTGCTTCAGGCCATTTTCGAGAAGCACTGGCGCCCTATTGGGGCTATGCGCCGAAACATGCTGGACGATCTTGAAACGCGAGACGCGCACCAGCTTGACGATATTGTTGCGGTGCTGGTGCACCCAGTAGCGGCGCGCTTCGATGATAAGGACGGCGGCGTTGCTTACATTCAGATCAGCGCGCAGCTAATTGCGGCTAACACTTTGCAGTACGTAGAGCAGCATGTTTCACCTGGGCATGACGCCAACCTGGGCGATGCTCTCAACAAGCGCCTTGTTCCGTTTCTTAAAGATCTTCCACGGCCAGTGCTAGATCAGCGTTTGTCGCTCATCACCGGCATGCTCTTTCACGGACTCGCAGACCACGCCGTGCACCGTCACAGCGGCGCAGCCGACCTGGCAAATACCGAGCTTATGGTGAGCAATCTCGTCGACGCAATTTGCGCGGTACTGGAAGCCCCCGTCTCGGCGGAAACGCTTAAGCGGCTTTCTTAATCAGGCGTCTCAAGCGGCTTTAATCGCGTTGCGCCCCTCGGCCTTAGCGGCGTAGAGAGCCTCGTCCACCCTGGCGATTAATTCGCGTGACGTGAGTCGTTCATCGGGATTAGCCGCCGCCAAGCCCTGGCTGACGGTGACCCAATTAGACACGCCGGAATACTCGTGGGGAATGGCTTCTTTCTCTAATGCCTGCTGAATCCGCAGCGCCACCGCACGCGCCGACATCACGTCGGTAGAAGGGAATACCAGAATAAATTCCTCCCCGCCAAACCGCGCCACAATATCGCCAGCACGGTTAGCCGTGGTCTTCAGTACGCGGGCCAGGCGCCGCAACACCTCATCGCCCGCCTGGTGGCCATAGTTGTCGTTGTAAGGCTTAAAATAATCCACGTCGAGCATGATCACCGCCAAGGGGGCTCCAAATCGGGCACATCGCTTAAGCTCTGCCTCAAGTCGCTCGTTCAACGCCCGGCGGTTATACAATCCAGTCAGTTCATCCACTCGCGCCTGTTCAGTCAGCCGTTGACGCGCTTCATCGAGTTCGTCGTTTTGTTCCTGCAAGCGCCTCGCCAGAGCCGCGGTCTCTGAGGCAAACGTGTCTTTTTCCCAGTTCAACTCCAGCATATTGCAATAACTTTCGTGCACCCGATTGCACACCATGATCAACACGCCACATGCGAGGATCATCATGAGCCCCACTACACTATTAAATGGGTAATCCCAGTAATGGGTAAGATTCCACCAACCAATCGGAAACAGCGAGGTCATCAAATAGGCGATGTAATACTCGCGCACCACCACGGAAACACCCATCGCCAAGGCGGCAATCAGCACAATAATCAGCAAGAAAATGTATTGCATGCTCACCGGCGCAACAGAGGCCACATGAATGTAGCCGGCGACCCAGGTGAGCCCCACCACGCCGATGCCGATGATCAATTGCAGCGCGGTGCGGCGGGGGTTTTCGAGATAACCTTCGGTCGCCAGAAGCCAGCGCATATGCCACGAACGCACCACCAGAATGGTGAACAGGAAGCTCGCCCAACCGAGCAGCAATGCCTTGTCGACGGTATTCCATAGCAGCAAGATCGCCACTAGCAAGCCGGCGCCATGAGACACGACAGTGCCTGCCGACAGGTTACGCATTAACAATGCGATCTGTGCCGCAAATAAGTCTTCGGGGGGCATCCTTCGCTCCATGCGCTTCATTTTAGCTGTACCCGCACCTATTTGCCCACGCCTCTAAATGGCGCGATACTGGCCGCATGTACCCATGGACCACACTCAGACGCGTTCTGCTACTGGTGTTATTAATTCCACCAGCACACTTCGTGCTGCTGGTAGCAAAAGACTTCCGGGACATACTTAATCCATCCCCCCAAGTGTGGGAAAGCGACGTGGAGGAGCTGGAGCGGACCACCAGCTTTGATCCACCCGATGACGACCTGCTGGTGGTGATTGGCGGCCGTCAGGCGAGCCTATGGCGTAATGTTGAACAACTGCTCGCACCCAAACCCGTTTTGAACGCAGGCATTGGCGCTGCCAATGTTGAGGACGTTCTGTACTACTTTGACCGTCTGGTTCGCCCGTATGAGACCGACGCCGTACTATACCTACCCGGCGCCGGCGACTTTGTGGTGCGGGATACCAAATCGCCAGAGGAGTTTTTACTGATGCTACGGGCGCTAAACAACTATGTGCAGCGACTGGATGACGCGCCCCATTTCTACATTGTCACGCTGAACAAGTGGCCGCGCTACCCCGAGATGTGGGGCACGATCGCCAGAACCAATGACATGATGGCGGATTGGGCCGGCGCCAACGAAAACGTTACGCTGCTCGATGCCAGGCCCTTCTTTGAGCAGCCCAATGGCGCTCCCGTGCGAGGAGTGTTTCGCAATGATGCAATCAATCTGAACGAATGGGGATACTCCCAGCTGTCGCTGTTAACACGGCAACAACTGGAAACAGATTTTCCAGCGGCTTATTAAGCCGCCTTCACGCAGTTACGACCGGCTTGCTTGGCGCGATACAGAGCGCCATCGGCCGCCTTGATCAGTTCTACCGGAGACTTTTGCGCCGAGGCCACAAAGGTGGCAACGCCGGTAGAAATCGTCACGATACGATCACCATTGGCATACTCGTGCGGAATGTTTAAACCCTCTATTGCCTTACGAATAGAGTCTCCCAATGCCACCGCACCTTCCTGATCGGTGTCGGGCAAGATGCAAACAAACTCTTCACCACCATAGCGTGCCGCAAAATCGGCACTGCGACGCATGGTCGCCTGAATCGATAATGCCACCTGGCGCAAACACTCGTCGCCCGCGTCGTGACCATAACCGTCGTTGTAGGCTTTAAAGTTATCCACGTCGAGCATCAATAAACTCAGCGGCTCTTCGGAGCGAATAGCCCGTAGCCACTCGATCTCCAGCACACGATCAAACTCACGTCGATTGGGAATTTCAGTCAAACCGTCAATCCGCGCCAACTTACCCAACATATCCGTGGACTGCTTGTGACGCGCAAGGCCCTTCGAGCGTGCCAGCCATACTACCGGGTCCTGGTCGCCGTGCATGTAGTCCAGCGCACCCAGATTGAAGGCCTCAACCTCCTGCTTTGCATCCGCCTGCTGGTTATAAATCACCACGGGAATGTGCTGAGTAAGCTCACCATCCTGTAGTCGCAGACACATGGAGCGGTGGCGCTCGTCACTGCCGTCCAGCACCACTAGATCGGCCTGGCCCGCTTCCAGCGCTAACATTTCCAGGTCGGCATCAAAGGTCGCCTTGTCAATTGCAAACTCGCTGGCCACCGGATTGATCATACCCACGTTCTCACCGATCACCATGATGCGGCGCTGACTAACAATCTCGCAGGCCGCCGCCATGCGCACGTCTTCTTCGATCTGCCCCTGCAGAAACGGCATGAGCCGCGGTATGGCCGGGAAGCCCAGCATACGACCGCCAGCATCATTCTCCATAGAGGGAATACGCCGATCGAAATCGCCCATCTCCCACACATCCTGCCAGTCTCCGAGCTCCTGATTGGCCTCGGCCGTGGGCTCGACAGGCTGCAAACCGCACTGATCAACTAGACCTGCAATCACATCGCGATCAGAAATATCCAAACCCTCTCGCCATAGAGCGCGATAGATGAGACTGCGCAACAAGGTCACGTCGTCGCCGCGCAGTTCAGCCGTCGCAATCACGCGGCTGGCGTGCGCACTATTGGGCCGCGAGGGCGGCGAGACAATCTGTACCTCGGGCGCGCGTTTGCGCACAGAGGCCACCTCAGCGGTAAGCTGAGCTTGCTCCTGAAAGGTAGGTGCGCTGCCATCTACGTTAGGCAAATGCTGTACCGACCGCCAGCGAATTGTGATTTCGCGGGCATACACTTGCAGCCGCTCATTGAGCGCGTAGCAAAATGGACAGTTGAAATCCCCGTAGACGGTGATGTTGTTCACTTCCGTCATGCCTCCAGTGTAGACCACGTACCAGCCACTGCTAGTACAAATCTTATTGTGGAGGCGACACTAACCAAGATCGGTCATCAGTGCCGCAAAACGGGCGGCAAAGTGCGGGGGAGTTCACAAAGTGAAGCGTGGTTTCGTACAGAACGTGAAGTGCGTCACATCCTAGTGGGTGCGGTTGACGATATAGGCCGCCAGCTCACGCAGGAACCAGGCGGCATCGTCGAAATCGGCGATAGCGGCCAGTGCGTCGGCCAACAGTGCGTCGGCTTTATCGCGCGCATCAACCAGCCCGAGCAGGCTGACATAGGTGGGTTTATTGAGGGCGGCGTCCGCGCCAGCCTCTTTCCCCAGGGTGGCCACATCCGAGGTGGCATCAAGAATATCGTCACAAATTTGAAAGGCCAGACCGATGGCGTCGGCGTAATCGTCCAGCGCTTCTAGTTGTTCTGGTGTCGCTCCCGCAAACACAGCACCCAAAGCTACACTCGCCCGAATTAATGCGCCCGTCTTCAGCGCATGCATGGTTTCGAGGTGTTCGAGGTCAATCGACATGCCGACCGCTTCAATATCGATGGCCTGGCCGCCCACCATACCCCGCGAACCCGCGGCGGCGCTCAATAATCGCAGCGCAGTCAAACGGCCGGTTTCTGACACACCCGGTGCTTCAGCCAACAATTCAAAGGCTCTCGCTTGCAATCCGTCGCCCACTAAAATCGCTGTGGGCTCGTCAAACGCGATATGGCAGGTTGGCTGCCCACGGCGCAGGTCATCGTCGTCCATGGCGGGCAAATCGTCGTGCACCAGGGAGTGGGCATGCACCATTTCCGCGGCGCTGGCCGCGTAATCAATGGCTTCACTCTCCAGCGTCTGTGGATTGATGGCCATTGCCGCACCATAGACCAGTGCAGGGCGCACCCGCTTGCCACCCCGAGTCAGGGAATAAGCTGACGCCTCGAACAATCGGGAAATATGCGGGCCAGCACCGGCCGAAAACTCGCTGCTACCGTGACCCAACAAGCGCACCAACGCGCTGTCGCAGCGCGCATGCAAAGATTCCAGCTCTACCGTGAAGCGATCAGCGCTCACGCGTCCTCAGACTCATCCGGCTCAAACGGTTCTTCCACCAGCTCACCGTTCTTCTCCATGAGCAGGGTGATTTTCTGTTCGGCTTCAGTCAGGGCTTGCTGGCACTCGCGGGTGAGCTTCACGCCCTCTTCAAAGGCCTTGAGCGACTCTTCGAGGCTCAGCTCGCCCTCTTCCATGGCGTCCACCAGCGACTCCAACTTGCCGAGCGAGGCCTCGAAATCAATTTTTTTGGCTTTGGGCATTGGTTACACTCTCGGGCCAAGCGAAAAAACAGACATGGATTGTATCAATTGAAAACTATTTTGGTTACTGGCGGCGCCGGCTATATCGGTTCTCATACTTGTGTAGAACTACTCGAGGCGGGTTATGCAGTGGTGGTGGTCGATAACCTCTGCAATGCCAACGAGGAAGCGCTACGCCGCGTGGAACGGATCACCGGCAAGTCGCTTACTTTCATTCACGCTGATGTACGAAACCGAGATGCGCTGCACACAGTGTTTGCTAGCCACTCCATCGATGCTGTGATTCATTTCGCTGGCCTCAAAGCCGTGGGCGAGAGCGTTGAAAAACCCGACATGTATTTTGATTTCAACGTGCAGGGTTCCATTACGCTCACCGAGGTAATGGCGGAGCACGGCGTTACCAATATCGTGTTCAGTTCCTCAGCTACGGTCTACGGCTTTTCCAGTGAAGAGCCCATCGCAGAGGACTCACCCAATGAACCTTTCAATCCGTACGGTGAGAACAAGCTTGCGGTGGAACACCACCTGCGCGACCTATGCACCGAAGACAGCCGCTGGCATGCCATCGCCCTCCGCTACTTCAATCCTGTTGGCGCCCATGTGAGCGGCCAGATTGGGGAGGACCCGACAGGGATTCCCAACAATTTGACGCCATTTATCACCCAAGTCGCCATTGGCAAGCGAGTGTCTCTCGCGGTATTTGGCGATGACTACCCCACGGTAGATGGCACTGGTGTGCGCGACTACATCCATGTCGTGGACCTGGCCCTTGGGCATGTCGCCGCTCTCAATCACCTCTCAGACGTTGAGGGCTATCGCCATATTAATCTCGGCACTGGCCGCCCTTACTCGGTATTGGAGGTGCATGCCGCGTTTGAGCAGGCCGTAGGCAAAGCCATCCCCTATACCATTGAGCCGCGTCGAGACGGCGACATCGCCATTTACTTCGCCGATCCATCCCTGGCCAAATCAGAACTGAACTGGGAGGCGACCCGCGATATCAATGCCATGGCCGAAGACGCCTGGCGCTGGCAGTCTATGAACCCCAACGGCTATAGTTAATTTTTACGCACTGACCGTCGGAGGGTATAGCTAACTATGTATACCCACCCTCCGAGGGTAGGTATAACAAGTTTGACCGACCCTCGGAGGGTCCCCGCATGACGATACTTTATCAAAGCGCATTCACTCTGGCCGAGAAGATTAAGTCGCAGGAGCTTACCGCCAGCGAGGTATTGGAGTTTTTTATCCAGCGCGTCGAAGCGCACAACCCCAAGATCAATGCGGTGGTGGCTTTCGACTTCGAACGCGCCAGGCAGCGCGCCGCAGAGGCTGACCGCGCCGCGCAAAATCGCGACGACTGGGGACCGCTGCATGGGGTGCCCATGACCATTAAGGATGCCCTTTCTACCGAAGGCATTGTTACCGTCGGCGGCATTCCAGAGTGCAAAGACAACGTACCGCAAACCAACGCCATTGGCGTGCAGCGCTACATCGACGCCGGCGCCATCGTCTTCGGCAAAACCAATGTGCCCTTCATGAGTTCCGACTTGCAAAGCTTTAACGAGATCTACGGCACCACCAGTAACCCCTGGAATCTTGAGCGTACCTGTGGCGGCTCGTCCGGCGGCGCCGCGGCAGCCGTTGCCGCGGGCCTGACGCCCATAGAACTCGGCAGCGATATTGGTGGCAGCATTCGAACGCCCAGCCACTTCAATGGCGTGTTTGGACACAAGCCTAGCTGGGGCATTATTCCTGAGCGAGGCCACCTACCACCGGGCGAGACCACACTCAGCGAGGGAGACCTGTCGGTTGTCGGCCCGATTGGCACCAACCCAGACGATCTGGAAAAGGCGATGGACATTCTTGTGGGCCCGCTGCCCGAAGATGCCAAGGCCTATTCCATAAACCTGCCACCGGCCAGAACAACTGACCCGAAACAACTTCGTGTCGCGGTATGGGCTGATGACGAACTTTGCCGCGTCGACACCGACATCGTCGCTGCTATTAATGCCGCGGCTGACACACTCGAAAACCTGGGCGCCAGTGTCGACCGCAGCGCAAGACCCAGCTTCGACGCGCAACAGCATCACGTGAACTATGCCTTGAGCTTATCCGCCGCCATAGGCGCCGGCATGCCCGATGCGGTGTATGACATGATGAAAGAGATTGCCGACAACGCAGACCCCGCCGATATCAGCGGCAATACGCTGCAGGCCCGCGGCATTTCAGCCGCGCACCGAGATCACGCCCGCGGGTTCGAAAAACGCCAACACTTCCGCCAGCGATGGACCGAATTTTTTGCCGACTACGATGTACTGCTATGCCCGTGTGTGCATCTCACCGCCTTCCCGCATGACCATCACCCCGACATGAGCGAACGGCGTCACACGGTGAACGGAGAAGAACGGGAGTATATGGATATTCTGTTCTGGGCCGGGCTCACCCTGAACTGTGGACTGCCTGTAACGGCCACCCCCATCGGCACCAGTTCGGAAGGACTACCAATCGGTGTGCAAGTCACGGCGGATTATCTGGAAGACAAGACCGCACTGGCGGTGTCCAAAATGCTCGCGCAACATCACAGGGCTTTTGAAGCTCCTCTCGGTTACGAAAAGTGATTTAGTACTAGCTACTACTGCTTCGTAGTGATCGCCGATTACATTAGCTAACACTATGTTTTTCATGCGTTTTTAGGAAAACAAATTCCTTTTATTGCTGCATTGTTACAGGTAGAGTTCGCTAAACCGGTAGGGAGAACACCCGCTTGATCCAGCACACCATCTTAAAGGCCAAAAACTACGCCTATATCGAAATCCGTCGCAGCCCACAGCTCGCGGAATTCATCAGTGCTGCGCGTCTGTTCATTATGGACCCGGGTTACTCCGCCGATCTGAACCGCCTGTGCGACTTTTCCCAGGCCAATCTCGCGCACATTACTCACGAGGACCTCATGCGCTTCGTGAATTTCGCGGTGAAGAATATCAAGCTTCACAAGAACACTCGCTGCGCCCTTTTGGCTCCGCCGAAGGAGAAAAGCGGAATCTTCGAAGCATTTGCTAGCGGTGTAGATAGCGGCAATTTCAAGGTGTTCAACGACCCGCTGGAAGCCGTTGACTGGATTACAGAAGAAGTCCCCGAAGAACGCGCACCCATACAGCAGTTTGACAAAATACTCGGCGGCGTCGCCTAAGACGCGCGTGTCTGCAACGACTCACTCACCCTCTCCTGTAGACCGTAGACCGTAGACCGTAGACCGTAGCTGTCAGCCTGCTATGCTGATGGCTCCATGACAAAAAAACTTTACCTACACGTTGGACCGCACAAGACGGGCAGCACCTACTTGCAGCGGATGTTCTCAGAGAATCGCCTGGCGCTAGCAGAATCCGGTATCACTTATCCTGAGGTATTCGGAAATCTGCTAGGGCACCATGAGTTGTACGAGTATCTGAGTGCTGAAACTATTGGACGAGAATTCAAAACCAAAATCCGTCAGCTCACGGAGCTGGAAAGCGATGTCATCTTATCCAGTGAGAATTTTAGTAAGCTAGGTAGAGCAGACTTTCAAAAGCTACAGGCCGATCTACCAGACTTCGAATTCGAGGTTATATTCTTTGTCCGCAGTTTTTCGTCGAAAATGCTCTCTTGGTGGCATGAGCTGATCAAACATGGCGAAACCCAGGACTTCTTTTCCTACGCCTACCCTAATATGGCGGCGCCGTTTAACAATAAGGAGCTCTATCCCGGGCACTCATTAAAAAATCTACAGGACGTCTTCGGCTCAACTCACTTAAAACTCCTTCACTATGAAGGCGCCGTTGCCCGGCAATCGATGCTCAGCGATTTTTTTGCAGCCGTCGGTAGAAGTAGCCCTGTACCCGATCAGGTGCGCCACATTAACGCCATGATGGTGCCGGCCGAAATAGAGCTCGTTCGCTATTTGAATCAGTACGCAAAACAACGAAATCTGTTGCGGGCACATAATGTCAGAGTGAGCTTTCTCGAGAAGAAAAAAGAACTCCCAGACGAGATCGGCGCACTCATTCAAGGCATGGAGCGCTACAACGAGCCTGTACCGAATCAATGTCTTGCAATCGACCTGTTAGTCAGTAGCAGACTCATGCAAGACTATGCACAATGTTTTGCGAACGAACCGACCGAAATAGCCTTGAAAACCGCAATGATACCCAACTGCAACTGGCTGATGGATCGGACTCTGAGAAAGCAGGCGAACGCGCTATTCTCGAAACTGAAAGACACGCTGTGAACGCCTGAGCCGCCATGACGTTAAGCACCTCCACTGTCGAATTGACAGAACTATACGACAAAGCTCGCAAGTCACCCAGCAGCCTGACTCCGTCTGAATTCGCATTGCTGCATCAGTACCTGATGAAATGCATACATAAGTTAGCTGGGATGGACCTAACATCAACACCGGGCAAGAGATTGTTCACACACCTCGTTGAGACGGCACTGGGGAGACAGCTAGCGGAGTCCGTATTTGGCTCCGATCCGCGCTTCACCAGCTTAGTCACCGAGCTCGTTAATGCACGCGCAAATCAGCCAGATGCACGTCGCCAGACGCAGATACGTACCTATCCTAATGGACACTTTTATTCGCCAGTGATCGACCCCGCTGAAATTAGGGAATCTGAGGCCGCACTGTGGCCTGAGCAGATCCAGGATCTCGCGGGCGTCACTTTCGATGAAGCGCTGCACTTGGAAATATTGCGCCACTGGTTCCCCACGCATTTGCCACAGTATGACTATCCCGAGGAACCTCCCCAGACACCAAATGCGGATCAGCAGTTCTACACTCAAAACACTCAGTACAGTTGGCTAGATGCCAGGGCGTACTTCGTCTTTCTCTGCGAACTGCTACCTCGAAAAGTCATAGAGGTGGGCTCGGGATTTTCTTCGTTGCTAGCCGCTGATGTTAATCTGCGTTTTATGCAATCGAATTGTGAGATCAGTTGCATTGAGCCTTTCCCAAGAAGCTTCCTGAGAGCCGGCGTCCCGGGCTTAACGTCTTTAATTGAAGCGAAGGTTCAAAAGATCCCCGTAGACTATTTCGAGCAATTACAGCCAGGTGATTTCCTGTTTATCGATTCTTCCCATGTAAGCAAAACAGGCAGTGACGTAAATTACCTGTATTTTGAAGTGCTGCCCCGATTGCAGACGGGAGTCTTTATTCATATTCACGACATCTTCCTCCCCCTGGAATACCCCCGCGAATGGATTCTGGAGGAGAACAGAAGCTGGAACGAACAATACCTATTACGCGCCCTGCTCAGCTATAGCAACGCCTTCGAGATTGTCTTCGGCTGCTGTTATGCTCATGCACGATTTCCTGACGAAGTCGCCGGGGCGCTTAACCTTCCAGGCAGAAGGTCCTTCGGTGGTTCCAGCCTGTGGCTACGTAAAACCTGATTAGTCTGTGGTGAGCAACCCGGATTTCTCTGCCCATTGCTGATCAAAACCACCAGTCATCTCTACCACGACCCCGTGCATCTGCAATCTTTGTTCTGCGTCACGCAGCTGTGTCAGCGACTCCACTATCTGTGCAGTCTCCAACTGCAAGATAGGCTGTTGGTCATCGATTGAAACAGGTTTATGCATGGGTGCGCGTTGCTCGAAGGCGACTACCTTAATCGATTGCTCAAGTGCGTATGACACCAGCTTGGATAATCCGGGGACGGATCCGGCGTGCAGGCAACTACGCAAAACAGGTACGAACTCGCGCTGATTTGTATGAGCTACGGCGCGAATCTTACGAAGATTTTCACCAACAACCTCCAGATCACCCCACATCCCACCCCATCGGTAGTCCTCACCATGAACGGAATCAATCGCCAACTCTATGCGGGCACACTGTGACAGCAAGTCAACTTCTGTGGGAAGCAGGTGATGACCAAGATCAGCCCGTACAATCACCCTTAAATTCAGTGCCAGCAACTCCAGCACCATGCCACGTCAGGCGCTGGAAGCGCGCGTATGAGCATTGAAGGTGAGAACCACATAAGTATTACCGGGTAACTGCTTGAGCTCTTCAACGACTTCAGGGTAGGCCTCTGGTGCGACATCCAGCTGTAAGTACTCCAGAGGTAAGATGCCACCGATACTATGCTGAGGTGGCAGGGTCTTCACCGGCACACTCGCTGCCAGATGGCAGTCGGCGCATGGTCCGTCGAGAGCACCTCGCCATAAACGCTCTCTCAGCTGCTGCCAGGTTCTACCAATGCGAACGTCGTGCAGCGATCGGACGCCAGGCTCCCAAGACTCCACTGCAACGCCCATGATACAAGGGCTAACAGAGAGATCAGGCATCCAGACGACACTGCTCCAGGGCGCGCGGCAGTGGCGGGTGAAAGGCGATGATTCGTACCCCGACGGCAAGCCCCCGCGGTACTCATTAAACCCATACTGCACATAGTGATCCCAACCACTACTGAAGGCTCCTTTCTTGACAGACTCCAGCACATCAGGATTTTCCTCCAGATAGGACTCCTCGTTCCAATCATCCGGCGGTTCAACAATTGTTCTATACATCTAGGTAGAATGTTCTCCGTATTGCCCGCAGTGTAAACCATGTATCAGGGGAGCACACAGACTTGGGAGTTAATTTTGAAAGTTGAGCTCCACCGTACTAACCAGGCGGACCTCCCCACCGCAGACAGCCTGTTCCAGCTCTACCTGGAAGAGGTGTCGCAGTGGATTACACGCTACCAACCCGGTCCTGACGGTCGCTACCCCGCCGCTCAGCTCATGCGCTATTTCACAGAGCCAGAACACGAAGCCTGGCTGATACTTGCCGGGGGCAATGCGGTGGGTCTGGCACTGATACGCGGCTTCGATCGCGCCGGCTTGCATTTGTAAGTACCCCGTAAAATAGCGCCACTCATACGTAGAAATTTCTATAAACTAACGTGATAGGAGTTTTTACATATGCGCAAATCGAAGTTCAGCGAAACGCAGATTGTGGCGTTTCTCAAACAAGCAGAAAGCGGAGTGCCGGTTCCGGACATATGTCGAGAGCATGGCATTGGACTCAGCACCTTTTACAAGTGGCGCTCTAAGTACGGTGGAATGGAAGCCTCCGATGTACGGCGGCTCAAGGAACTTGAAGAAGAGAACCGCAAGCTCAAGCAGATGTATGCCGATCTCAGCCTGAAGAGTCAGATGCAGGAAGAGATCATAAAAAAGCTTTAGGGCCAGTCCATCGTCGGCAGTGGGTTGATCGTTTGCGCAAGGATTACCCTGTCAGCATTCGAGCGGCCTGTGGTGCAGCCGCGCTGGGGTTTTCCAAAGCTGTGTAAGCGGCTCAGAGCGTTGGGTAAACGTTGGAATCACAAACGGATTTACCGTGTTTATATGGAGTTAAAACTGAATATACGGCGTAAAGTAAAACGCAGGATACCGAATAGGAATCCGTTGCCATTGCGCGTTCCTAGATCAGCCAATATCTGTTGGTCGATGGATTTTATGAGCGATACCTTGCGTCACGGTCATCGGTTTCGCACGTTCAATGTGGTTGATGATTTCAATCGAGAAGTGTTAGCGATAGATATCAATTCGGGCATTACTACGGAGCGAGTGATACATACATTAGATCGTATTGCAGCCTGGCGAGGCTATCCCGCTATTATCAGGGTTGATAATGGCCCTGAATTTACATCAGGGGCGTTGGCTGAATGGGCGCAAGCGCATGGAATTCAGATCGATTTCATCAAGCCCGGCAAGCCTTACCAAAATGGATTTATCGAACGTTTTAATCGCACGTATCGAGAGGAAGTATTGGACTTATATCTGTTCGAGACATTGCAGGAAGTTCGAGAGATCACGGATGACTGGATCGTGTTGTATAACCATGAACGACCCCATGATGGATTGAACGATATGACACCCGTTCAATACCGAGAAGTGGCTTAATTTTTCTATGAATGGGTGGTTAGCTGTTTGGGGTATTTACACATTGGCACGCCATCGACGAGTTCTTTATACACCCCCATATTCGCCGTAATGGACTGGGAAGACAGATAGCCGGGGCCTTATTCGACTACTACCCCGGAGCTTGGCAAGTCGGTGTTCTCGATGCGATCTCCCGCGCTATCAGCTTCTGGAGCGCAGTGATCAACGACTACACCAAGGGGGATTTTCATGAGCATCGCAACTCAAAAAACTGGGCAGGTCCTGTTTACGTCTTTGGGTATTAAGCTATGTGAATAAACCTACTGGCGCTACCGTCGGGCCCTAAAAGCCCCACCCGGCGGGCGGCGTCAATCACCATACCGTGCTTTAGAGCCCGATCCCGCTCATCCTTCGCCTCGAGGTCAGGCCCCATATTGATCTCCATCAGCGAGACTCCAAGATGCTCATCAGGTGCCAGATCGGCGCCCAATATCTCAAATCGCAAGCCGTCTTCCTCCTTGTTGGCGTATTCAAACAAAGCGGCGTAACGGGCCTTCAGCTCTAGGAATAGCCGATAAATATTTACCTTCAGAAGATGGCTGCGCTCATGGCCCAATGCCGTAAGCATATCGCCCACCGTCAACGGATTGTCTTCATAGACTTTGCGGTCAATATAGCCGGTCGTGATATTAACATCGGCACTGGGATTACCGCGTTCAAACAGCTCGGGGGTGTAATAAACGAAACCGTCCGGATAGTAGAAGAATTCACAACGGCCTCGCACCATATGGAGCAACAAATACACCCGAAAATTAATCTTGCGACCTGACCAAACATATGGGTTTTGCAGCAATCTCTGGCAGACCTGGTAAGTGCCCGCTTTAGTTTGTGCAAGGACGTGTTCAAGGTCTCCAGTAATCTCGAGACCTTCCTGTCTTTGGCGGTAGTTCTTCAGGATATACAGGTCACCAGCCTTGTGCAGCGCCTGTAGCTGTTGCAGATCGATAGGATTGTCGAGGATGAAGGACCGCGGCGGATGGGGAGAGCCGCCCAGCATTTGGGCTAATTGTCGTTTGCTCGCCAGATAGCTAATACCACTCAACCCATATTCTTTACGGTTAAAGGTGAGTTGTTTTGCTTCAGCGGTCACTGCAGAACTCAGCTACGCACATCGGGAGAAGCAACTTCAAGATCTAACAGACCACTATCCGGTAACCTGAGCCGCTTTCGAATCGCTGCCAATACGCCTTCGGCATCCAGTCCCACCCATGCAAGTTGCTCATCGCGATTACCATGATCGACATAGCGATCTGGCAGTCCCAAGTTAAGCACAGGCATCACCACACCCTCGAGCTGTAGAAACTCGTTGACAGCTGCACCCGCGCCGCCCGCCACTACATTGTCCTCCAGAGTTACTAGCAAATCGTGGGATCGGGCCATCTCCAAGACTAACGCACGGTCCAAGGGCTTAACCCAGCGCATATCCACCACCGCGGCATCCAATTTTTCAGCGGCGATCAATGCCGCTGGCAAAAGCACGCCAAAAGACAGGATAGCCACGCGAGCTTCAGAGAAGGTTGCCTCCCGCACCACCACGCCTTTGCCCAGGGGTAATCGCGTCATCTCTTTCATCACGCGGACACCAATACCAGTGCCTCTGGGGTAGCGAACGGCTGCAGGCCCCTCATGCTGATAACAGGTATACAGCAGCTGGCGACATTCGTTCTCATCACTCGGTGCCGCAATGACCATATTCGGCAAGCAGCGCAGGTAACTCAAATCAAAACTGCCAGCATGAGTAGCGCCATCCTCACCCACCAGACCTGCGCGATCGATACCAAAGGTCACGTCGAGATTCTGCAGGGCCACATCATGAATCAGCTGGTCATACCCACGCTGTAAGAAAGTGGAATAGATGGCCAGCACGGGCTTCGCGCCCTCACAAGCCATACCAGCGGCCAACGTTACGGCATGCTGCTCTGCAATTGCGACATCCTGAAAGCGCTCCGGGAATCGCTCGGCAAATTCGACCATACCTGAACCCTCACACATGGCCGGGGTAATACCAATTAGACGCTCGTCCAACAGTGCCATATCGCACAACCAGCGACCAAACACGGCTTGGTACTTTTGCTTACGAGTTTCCGGGGTATCGCCCGATTTCGGGTCGGCGACCTGCGGCGCTGGTTTAGGCTTCGGGTCGATTTTGTTCAAGGCGTGGTAGCCCACCGGGTCGCTTTCAGCTGGCGCAAAGCCCTTACCCTTGCATGTTCGAATATGCAGAATCTGCGGCCCTTCAAGCGCCTTCATGTTTTCCAGTGTCTGCATCAGCAGCTCAAGATCATGTCCATCGATGGGGCCAATATAGTGCCATCCAAGCTCCTCGAAGAGCGTTCCAGGTGCCACCATACCTTTCATATGTTCCTCGGTGCGCTTGGCCAAATCCCAGGCGGGTGGAACTTTTTCGAGTACCTTCTTCGATCCCTCACGCAGTGATATATAAAACTTAGATGACCAAATACGCGCAAAATAGGATGCCAGCCCGCCGCGGTTATGGCCGATCGACATCTGGTTATCGTTAAGTATGACCAGCATATTAGGCCGAATATGGCCCGCGTGCGCCATAGCCTCAATCGCCATACCACCCGTCATGGCCCCGTCACCGATGACCGCAACTATCTTTCGAGTGTCACGCGAGTTCGCCGCGGCAAGCGCCATACCCACAGCGGCGGAAATGGATGTTGAAGAATGACCAACTCCGAATGTGTCGTACTCGCTCTCTGAACGCTTGGGGAAGCCTGACAGGCCGCCACTTTGCCGCATACTGCGCATTTGCTCACGACGCCCCGTGAGGATCTTGTGCGGGTAGGTCTGATGGCCCACATCCCATACAATGCGGTCTTCAGGCGTCTGATAGAGGTAATGCAGCGCAATTGTGAGTTCAACAACACCCAGACCGGCTCCAAAATGTCCGCCTGTCTGACCCACGGTGTATAGCAGATACGCCCTCAACTCATCTGCCAGAACTATCAATTGCTCCCGCTCCAGACGACGTACGTCATCCGGACTAGCAATAGTATCGAGCAGCGGTGTCGCCGGTCGCGACAGGGGTATTTCTTCGAGCATAAGCCGGAATTCTACCCGATTTAAGCGCTCTTCTCCTCCCGCAGGAAAGGCAGTACCGGGAACCGCTCAATGGGAAACAGCGGCTGATTCGCACCTAGCCACCGGTTCTCAATAGTGGAATAAAGCCGCCTGAAGTCCGTGGTATAGCGCAAGTTACCGCGCTCATCCAGATCGGTCAGAGAAGGGTAATCGCCATAGACGCCGCCCTGGACACGGCCACCCATCACGAAGTGGGCTGCTGCTGCCCCATGATCTGTACCACCACTACCATTCTCCGCTGCGCGACGTCCAAACTCGGAAAAAGTTGCAATCAATGTAGACGACCAATCACCGCTTTCGATGAGCGCGCGCCTAAGTGCACCCAGACCCTCGCCCAACATCCGAAGCTGCACCTCATGACGTCCAGCCTGTTTTGCATGCGTGTCAAAGCCACCAATACGCAAGTGAATTACAGGCACGCCCAGACCGCTGCTTATCAGTTGGGCGGTCGCTTCGCATTGCCGCCCGAAGTTGTGCTTCGGGAATCCGCTAATCTTTGCCTTCGAGCGACGCAGCGCATTCTTTAGCTCAGCTTGAAATGTTTGGACCTGCTTCGCGGTTCTTAGCAGATGATCCATAGCATCATTCGCGGGCTTACCGCGCCAAACCTCTACACCCACATCCTGCTTCGCAAACTCTCTGAAGCTCTTAACCACAAGGTACTCTGCCTCACCTTCTCTGAAAACGGAATCTCCACGAGATAGCGTGATTCCATCTGCCGGAGCACTTGTACTAAGGCGACGGCTCAACCACCCACGCGACACCACTTGCTCGCTATTCGAGCCGCTATACCAGATATCCATACCTCGAAAGTGAGATAGATTCGGCTGCTCGTAACCAAGCCCGGGAAGCACGGCCATCTCGCCCGAACGCCAGACTGGCAGTAGGTCCGAAAGAACTGCATTCAGACCTAGGTTAGGGCTCAACTCTGCGACTGCCGACCCTCTAAGTGCAAGTTTGGGCCTGAGATCATAGTAAGCATGCTGGTCCAGCGGAAGAAACGTGTTGAGCCCATCATTGCCACCCTTTAGCTCAACCAACACCAAGTAAGACGGGCTCGCTGTACTCCGGGCATCTACTCCAAGAGACAACGTGCTAGCACCCGCAATTATCAGACTGCGATGCAGGAATTCCCTTCGGCTAATCTCACTCATATCAACTGATACTCCGGACTATGGAGATAGGTGGCTATCAGGCGCAACTCTTCACTATCAACTGCACTCAGTTCCTTTTGCAAAGATTTCGGTACAACTAGTGATGTAGACCAGTAAGAGAGCTCATTACTCAATGCCTCTAACGCAGCGGAAAAACCATAGGTGTAGTCAGCAACATCAATACCAAATGAAAGCTTCTCACCCTTACGTAATCTGTCAATTTCTTGAATCGCTTCTATAACGTATCGAACAAATTTCTGTCGAGCGAGTAGAGTGCTGGAATCTATCCATGCTGAGTGCCCCCGCCAGCCGCTCACGTCCGGCGGCTCGTACAACTTAAACCCCATATCAACCATCGCACGATACAAGACAGATAGATCTAAAGACGGAAGCTGAAACTGAGCCCAGGTACCTATCACAAGCTCAGCTGGCGATTTAATTCGCTGCAGGCCCTCGCGCCGTCTTTCTTCGATCAATTCCTGCATCGGTCCGAGAATGCTGGGCAACGCGTAATCAGACTCGAATAGACGCCTCCCCCAATCACTTGTTACTTTGGAGTCCGGCTCATCTGAAACAAAATGCATCCATAATGACTCTGCGACATAGTCCGCACAGCGAGGCTGTTTCAAGATTAGCTCGACAATGTCATCCCCATTATGGTTGCCGGCTACACCGAGAAATCTCTTCTGCCCACTATCATGGTGTTCGGAAGCAAAAGTAAAGTTTCCCGCGTCGTCTGACCTCCAACCGGTGAATGCACGAGTAGCGGCTAACACGTCCTGCTCGCTATAGTGACCCTCACCAAGACTGAAGAGCTCCAGCAGCTCCCGAGAGAAATTTTCATTTGGTGAAGCGGCGGTACTGGTCTGATTGTCTAAAAAACGAAGTAGCGCAGCATTTCTAACCATCGAATGTAGTAAGTCTCTGAAACTCGTGCAGCCATAACGGTAGAACAGCTGCACCTGCTGCCATGCCAACCGGCCACGAATTCTAGAGGCCCCAATCTGGCTGGCTTGAGTCGCGAAGTACCCGTGCCAGAACAGAGCAAGCTCGTCCTCAAGCGCGAAACCCGATTGGAGCATCTGGCGAATCCACTTCGCGCGATAGTATGGAAGAAGCCTGGGATTCGATTCAGGCACTTCTATACACTCACCTGCCGGCTCATATAGGTTCCATTGACCCGCTCACCTGAAATAATATTCCGCGGGCGACGGTACTCTAACTGACCCATCCCCACATCACTAGCTTCAGGATTCCAATAAACGCAGTCTTCAAAGTAATACTGCGTACGCTGCCTCCACGAAGTGCCCTTAGCATCAGGCTCAGCGCCGGCAAAAACCAGACTACCGGAGTATATAACGCACTGACCCTTCTTAAGCCGAATTGGCATTGGCTTCACATCATGCGCCTTCACAAGATCTATCAACAAATCCCGATAATCCGACGCAAGCGACGTGTCTTCTCTCTGGGCAAAGTCTATCGCTAATTGATCGCTGTAGTATCTCGGCCATCGGTGGGACCCAGGGTAAACCGATAAACTTGCGTCTCTCTCTTTCATATCCTCGAGCGCGAGCCATACTCCACACATGTAGTTGTCGGGACGCGAAGCGAAACCGAGTGCATCACAATGAATCTGCCCATTAATGCTCGCTTCAGCGTTCAGCGTAGAAAACGGAAACGGTTTGCGCGCGTAGACTACCCTTAGAAGGTTGAGAATAGACTCATTACAGGCGATATCTTTGACCGGATCTAGTTCGCTCCATGCCTCTTCAACTGTGCGCTTATCAGCACTAGATTGACTTTGAATTTGAACGCTCAAGGATGTAACGGCGTCGTTCGCTAACGTTTCAAAATCCGCATAAGGAAAGTTGACTACGGCAAAGCCATAGTTTCGCATACCCCCAGCTGTAAATACCCCAAACAGCTAACCACCCATTCATAGAAAAATTAAGCCACTTCTCGGTATTGAACGGGTGTCATATCGTTCAATCCATCATGGGGTCGTTCATGGTTATACAACACGATCCAGTCATCCGTGATCTCTCGAACTTCCTGCAATGTCTCGAACAGATATAAGTCCAATACTTCCTCTCGATACGTGCGATTAAAACGTTCGATAAATCCATTTTGGTAAGGCTTGCCGGGCTTGATGAAATCGATCTGAATTCCATGCGCTTGCGCCCATTCAGCCAACGCCCCTGATGTAAATTCAGGGCCATTATCAACCCTGATAATAGCGGGATAGCCTCGCCAGGCTGCAATACGATCTAATGTATGTATCACTCGCTCCGTAGTAATGCCCGAATTGATATCTATCGCTAACACTTCTCGATTGAAATCATCAACCACATTGAACGTGCGAAACCGATGACCGTGACGCAAGGTATCGCTCATAAAATCCATCGACCAACAGATATTGGCTGATCTAGGAACGCGCAATGGCAACGGATTCCTATTCGGTATCCTGCGTTTTACTTTACGCCGTATATTCAGTTTTAACTCCATATAAACACGGTAAATCCGTTTGTGATTCCAACGTTTACCCAACGCTCTGAGCCGCTTACACAGCTTTGGAAAACCCCAGCGAGGGTGCTTCTCAACCAAGGCCAGCAACGCATCAATCAGCTCACTATCATCTACTCGCTTGGGCGTGTAGTAATACGCCGTGCGACTTAGCGCGGCTGCACCACAGGCCGCTCGAATGCTGACAGGGTAATCCTTGCGCAAACGATCAACCCACTGCCGACGATGGACTGGCCCTAAAGCTTTTTTATGATCTCTTCCTGCATCTGACTCTTCAGGCTGAGATCGGCATACATCTGCTTGAGCTTGCGGTTCTCTTCTTCAAGTTCCTTGAGCCGCCGTACATCGGAGGCTTCCATTCCACCGTACTTAGAGCGCCACTTGTAAAAGGTGCTGAGTCCAATGCCATGCTCTCGACATATGTCCGGAACCGGCACTCCGCTTTCTGCTTGTTTGAGAAACGCCACAATCTGCGTTTCGCTGAACTTCGATTTGCGCATATGTAAAAACTCCTATCACGTTAGTTTATAGAAATTTCTACGTATGAGTGGCGCTATTTTACGGGGTACTTACACTCCTGCCTGCGTCGGCGCAACACTAAGTATTGCGCCCTCGCCAAGAGTCGGAATAGCGTTGAAGCGGATGATATACATTCCAGGTTTCAGGGAAACGATCCGTGTCTCTGTCGCCTGCTGCTTGGGAGTATTCACTCTGGTGTCCTGCCGATCTATCGTAAAAGCTAAGCGCGGTAGTCTAGGTGCGAAAAGTGATAGCTTCAAGCCGCAGAATCAAATCCAAGAGCGCTCTGTCGGCGGTTTCGCAGCCGCCATACAAAATAAGTGGGTAGCGGGCGGGTCTTGTATGGCGCCGGATCAGAACTTGCTTTCCAAGAGCAGAATGCCATCACGCTCTTGCATATGAACGTGTTGCAGGTAGGTGGTTCCCAGCAAAACCATTTGCGGATGGGTGCCTTCGATTATGGACGCCTGCACATGGTTTACCTTCAACCCCCCGACGTCTACTGAGTCCAACATCACCTGGTAGCCCTTCACGACGCCCGAGGCCGTGCTGACCCGACTGGGAACGCCCTTTTTATAATCCACGCCGAGAGAGGCGGCAGTACTTGCGTTCATCGCAAGGACGTTGGCGCCGGTATCGACAAGCACTCTAACCGAGCGGCCGTTAATCTGAGCCGTGGTGATGTACTGGCGCAGGTCGTTGCGAGGAATGCGCACGGTTCTGCCCGTGGGCTCGGCATAGTTGGCGCCAATGCGCTGACTCACCGTGAGCGTCATTTTCTCGCCATTGATGTCGGCGACGGCCTGCTTCGAACTCGCCTCAAGCAGAGTGATGCCCTCCCACTGTTGGCCCACCTTGAGTAGCTTCTGCTGGCCATCTTTTTTCAGCAGCGCGGCACCCTTGAACAAACCCAGGACTTCAATATCGGCCAGGGCCGAGGGGCTGAATCCCAGGGTCAGGGCTATGATGAACGCCGGAAGGGAAATGTGCGCGAGTTTCATAGTTTATGCGGGCTGCAGCCTGTTTTAGTTAATATTTTGAGCGTACAAAATTTGTGCTGTTTTGACTACGTCTTCCGGTGATTGTTCAGATCAATGCTAAGGTGAATGGCAGGTTCTTCCGTGGAGTACGCATGTGGGCGATTTAACTGTGCGGGCGCTGCAGCCCAGCGATGAAGCTGAGTGGCACCGTTTGTGGACGCTGTATCTGGAATACTACGAAACATCTGTCGAGGAAGTGGTGTATCAAACCACGTTTTCGCGACTGTTATCGGGGAACGATAATGAGTTTCGGGGGCTAATCGCCGAGCTGGACGGGCGCGCTGTTGGCTTAACCCATTATCTGTTTCACCGTCACTGCTGGCGGGTGGAGAATGTGTGCTATCTGCAGGATCTGATGGTGGATACCGACATGCGCGGAAAGAGTATTGGCCGCGCGCTGATTGAGGCGGTCTACGCCGCTGCCGATGCCGGAGGCTGCCCGAAGGTGTATTGGTTAACGCAGGATTTTAATGAAGCAGGGCGCAGACTCTATGACCGCGTGGGTGAACTGACGCCGTTTATTCGCTATGACCGACCGGCACACTAGAGTAACCAGAGCACCCCATGCAAAAGCGCACAGGTGAAAACCCCGGCGATGATGTCGTCGAGCATAATACCCAAGCCACCATCGAGATTCTTATCGTAAAAGCGGATGGGCCAGGGTTTGACGATGTCGAAGAAGCGGAAGACCACAAACGCCCCTGCAATGGTGACGATATTGGCAGGTAACGCCCACATCGCCACCCAGAAGCCCGCGAATTCATCCCATACGATACCGGGGTGATCGTGCACCTTGAGCTCCTTGCTCGCCTTTCCACACACCCAAATTCCGAATAGCGTGGCCGCGACGACGAAAGCGGTGTAGAGCGGCAAACTGAGACCACTCACTAGCAGATACATAGGAATAGCAACGAGCGTACCCACCGTGCCCGGCGCCTTGGGCGATAGCCCCGACCCAAAACCGAATGCCAGAAACTGGGTGATGCTACGAAACGGCTTGGGTTTTGGCGGAGGACCCTCGGCGCTGGCCTGGCCATCCGGTTGGTTTAAGTTCTTGTCCATACCCTCGGAGGGTGGTGGTTGCGCGAAATGATCGAAGCCGGCGCGGTCGACTTCGAAGTTGCAGCTAACGGTGTGGCCCTCGGTGACTTCGCCGATGCAGTAGCAATGGCTGGGTACTTGGTCTGCTTTGTCTGCCGGTACGGTGAACAGTAATTCGTAATCGTCACCGCCGGCCAGCGCCCAGCTTTTGGCTTGCCCTTCGTCAGGCACAGTCTCCAGTGCGGGGCTCAAGGGCAACTGGTTGGCATCGATATAAATACCCACCCTGCTCTGCTCGCACAGGTGCTCTGCATCCGCTAACAACCCATCGGAGACATCAATGGCACTGCTGGCGATGCCAATGAGCTGCTGACCGAGTTCGGTTCTGGCCGTGGGGCGATAAAAACGATTGAGCAGGTATTCCTTGTGCTGGCGATGCCCGCTCCATCGGCCATTCATGACAGCGAGCGCAGCAGCGGCATCGCCGGTGGGACCACTGACATAAACACGGTCGCCCGGCTGCGCGCCATCGCGTCTCAGCGTTTGCTCATTTTTGATGGCTCCCATCACGGTCACGGAAATGGTGAGATTGCCTCTGGTGGTATCGCCGCCGATCAATTCCACTTCATAGGCCTTGGTGGCTTGCTCGATGCCACGGGAGAATTGCTGCAGCCAGGTCTCGTTGGCTTCCGGCAGAGTCAGCGCCAATGTGATGGCCCGCGGCTCGGCGCCCATAGCAGCGAGATCACTGAGCGCGGTGACCACGGCCCGATAGCCCACCTGATCCGGCGGCGCATCGGAGTAGAAATGAATGTTCTCGACCAGGGTGTCGACTGAAGTCGCGAGCTGCTCGCCCTCATTTAGCGCCAAAATAGCGCAATCATCGCCTATTTGTTGCGAAAATGGTGCAAAATACTTCGATATAAGGCTAAATTCGTCGGTCATAGCGACCTATTGCGCGTCGGCGCCTACTTCCACCGCGCGTGCCTGGCGCGCCACTTGATCGAGCACGCCGTTTATAAACTTATGGCTGTCGGTTGCGCCAAACTTCTTGGCCAGATTCACCGCCTCATTGATAACCACTTTATAGGGGACGTCGATGCGTTCTTGCAGTTCGAAAGTGCCAATGCGTAATAGCGCACGCTCGATGGGATCCAACTCCTCCAGCGTGCGCTCTACCATATACGGCTCAAACGCCGCTTCAATGGTGTCGCTGGTGGCGGGTATGTCGTGCAACAGGGTGTGAAAGTAATCACCATCGACTTTGCCAAAGTCGTATTCAGCCCGAAACTCCGCTTCGATGGCATTCAGCTCGGCCCCCGCCATGTGCCACTGGTAGAGGGCCTGCATAGCGTAGTGGCGCGCCTTATGACGCTTGGCGGCAAGAGGATTATTGGGCTTGGTCACATTTTGCTCAGCAAAGAAACCATTTCCAGCGCAGAGAGGGCGGCTTCTTCGCCCTTGTTGCCGGCCTTGGTGCCGCTGCGCTCGATGGCCTGCTCGATGGTGTCGACGGTGAGCACGCCAAAGGCTACCGGAATACCGCTGTCGTTGATCACCTGGGCAAGGCCCTTCACGCACTCACCGGCCACGTATTCGAAGTGCGGCGTGCCGCCGCGAATCACCGCGCCAAGTGCGATGACAGCATCGTAATTACCAGAGGCTGCCGCCTTCTTGCATACCAGCGGAATCTCGAAAGCACCGGGTGCATAGATGATGGTTAAGTTGTCTTCGCTGACACCGTGGCGCCTCAGCGCATCGATGGCACCTTCTTTGAGGTGCTCAACCACAAAACTGTTCCAACGGCCCACGACCAGAGCGAACTTGCCGTCGCTGCCAGTGAAGTCGCCTTCGATTGTTTTGATACTCATTGTTCTGTTTCCTTGTTATTCCGGAGAGACATACTCGGTCACCTCGAGGTCAAAACCGGAGATGGCATTGTACTTGATAGGCGCACCCATCAAACGGATTTTTCCCACGCCCAGGTCGCGCAAAATCTGCGAACCCAGGCCGACCGTCATATAGGTGCTGGTGTTCTCGCCACCCACCTGCGCCACGTCGGCGTTACCCAGGGCGATATCAATACTGTGTAAAAGGGCATCGTCATTCTCGGCGCGCGCGAGCAGCACAACGACTCCACTTCCCGCTTCGCGCAGTGCCTTGAGACATTTCTGGAAGTTCCAGCTGGGCCGATCGGGAGCTTCCGCGCCCAGCATGTCACGCACGGCCGATTGCACATGTACACGAACCAGGGTCGGCTCGTCGGCACTGATTTCACCCAGGTGAACCGCCATGTGCACATGACCAGTGGTCTGGTCGCGGTAGGCAGTAAGTTGAAACTCGCCTTGCTCAGTGCTGAAGGTGCCTTCGCGCACCTTGCGGATCGTGCGTTCACTCACCACTCGGAAATGAATCAGATCCGCAATGGATCCCATCTTCAGTTTGTTAGTGCTTGCAAACTCCGCAAGCTCTGCCCCGTTTGCAAGCGTGCCATCCGCTGTGAGCACATCGGCTATCATCGCCGCAGGCTGGAGGCCCGCAAGACGCGCGTAGTCGGAGGCCGCTTCAGTATGGCCTGCGCGGGTAAGCACCCCCCCGGGAACCACGGTCAGCGGGAAGATATGGCCCGGCTGCACGATGTCTTCGGCGATGGCGGTAGGCGATACCGCTACCTGGATGGTGCGCGCACGATCAGCCGCTGATATACCCGTGGTAATGCCCTCACGTGCTTCAATTGAAACGGTGAAATTGGATTTCTCGCCAGAGGCATCGTCGGCCATCGGCGGCAGGCCTAGCAACTGACAGCGCTCCTCGGTCATCGCCAAACAGACCAGCCCCTTGGCTTTGCGCGCCATGAAATTCACATGCTCGGCCTCGACGTGCTCGGCGGCCATCATGACCACACCTTCGTTGAGGCCCTTGTCGGCATCATCATCGAGCAGCACCACCATACGGCCAGCGCGAATGTCGCTGATGATTTCTTCGACGGTGTTCAGCTTCATCGGCCACTACCTTTTAAAAAACCGTGCTCGGCCAGCAGGGCTTCGGAAATCCCGCCACTGTTAGTGGCCGCGTTATCACCTTGTAAAAGCCGCTCGAGGTAGCGCGCGATCACGTCGACTTCCAGGTTCACTTTCGTACCCACTTGGTACTCAGAGAAAATGGTCTCTGCAGTGGTCTGCGGGATAATATTGAGATCGAATTCGGCGCCGTTAACGGCGTTCACCGTAAGGCTCGTGCCATCGACGGTGATCGAGCCCTTATGGGCAATGTATTTCGCGAGATCATCGGGTGCACGAATAACCCAGCGCACGCTGCGGCCATCATCCTGGCAGCTCACGACTTCACCGACGCCATCGACGTGACCGGAAACAATGTGCCCGCCCAGGCGCGACTCCGGCGTCAGGGACTTTTCCAGGTTCACCAATGAGCCGATCTTCAGCCCACCGAGGGTGGTGAAGGCCAGCGACTCATTGGATACATCACACCAATACCCATCGCCGGGAAGCTCAGTCACCGTAAGGCAACAACCACTGGTGCAGATAGAGTCGCCCAGTTTTACGTCGCCCAGGTCGAGCTTGCCGGTGCGGATGCGCAAGCGCATATCGCCGCCCTGGCTTTGCATGTCAGCGATTTCGCCGATGGCTTCTACGATGCCGGTAAACACGTCAGTCTCCAGTCCTCACCTATCTTTCTTACGTCTGTGATGGCGAGGTTGATCTTTTCTCCCATCGAATCGATGGGTAGTTCGAGTAGCGGTCGTGCGCTGGAACCCATCAGGATCCCGGCCATATAGACGACCAGTTCGTCCGCAAGCCCAGCGGCCACAAAGGCCCCGGCCAAAACGGGCCCGCATTCTACCAGAATGTCGTTCACTTGCCGCTTACCCAATTCGGTGATTAATTGGGCGAGATCGACACGACCATCCGGCCCTGGCAAGTGCAGATACTCGCCTGCGGGAGGCTCGCTCGACACATCAGCAGCGTGGGCTACAAGGAGACGATCTGGGCTCTGAAGCATGTGCGCATCAGCGGGTGTACGCAGTTTGGAATCCACAATCACTCGCCAGGGCTGAAACTGAACACCCAGGCTTTCGTCTCTCACCGTCATGGCGGGATCATCGGTCAACACCGTGCCCACACCCGTGATAATCGCATCGCTGCGCGCTCGCAACTTCTGTACATCAGCGCGTGCGGCGGGGCCGGTGATCCACTGGCTTTCACCACTGGCCATGGCCGTGCGGCCATCCAGGCTCATCGCTAACTTGATTCTCACTCGCGGTTTGCCCGTGCGCATGCGCTGATAAAAGCCTGCGTTTACAGCCTCGGCCTGGGCTTCTAGCAGGCCTACCTCAGTCGCGATACCGGCGGCTTCGAGTTTTTCCTTACCACCGGCGCCTTCTGCATTGGGGTCGCGCATGGCCATGACGACTTTGGCAACGCCGGCGTCGATGAGCGCCTCGGAACACGGGCCGGTTTTGCCGAAATGGTTACAAGGCTCCAGCGTGACATACACAGTGGCGCCGCGAGCATCATCGCAGGCATCTAAGGCCTCGACTTCAGCATGGTTTTGGCCGAACGGCTGCGTGTGACCTTCACCGAGGACGACCCCATCACGCACAATCACACAGCCCACGGTAGGATTGGGCCGAGAGGTATAAGTGCCGCGGCGGGCGAGGCGGATGGCGCGAGCCATCATCTCAGTATCGAAGGAGGAGGCCATGGGATCAGCTCGAGAAGAGCTCTTCCTGATTTTCATTGGCGGGTTCTTCTTCCTGCAGGCGCTCGATCTCGGCCTGGAACTCGCTTAAATCCTGGAAACTTCGATAAACACTGGCAAAGCGCACATAGGCCACGTCGTCCAAACTGCGCAGCGCGTCCATAACCAATTCGCCGACCCAGAGCGATTTCACCTCGCGTTCGCCACTGGCCTGCAGTTCGTGCTTGATCTTAGCAATAGAGGCTTCCATCGCTTCTTCGCTGACAGGACGCTTTTCTAGCGCGCGGGAGAAACCGGCGCGCAGCTTGTCTTCATTGAAGGGCTCGCGACTGCCATTGGACTTAATCAGTTTCGGTAATACCAGCTCGGCAACTTCGTAGGTGGTGAAGCGCTCTGAGCAGCTCAGGCACTCACGACGGCGGCGCACCTGGTCACCCTCAGCGACCAGTCGCGAGTCGATAACCTTGGTGTCTTCCGCCGAGCAAAATGGGCAGTGCATGCGCGCTTTGAACTACTTCAATAACCGTAAGGCATTGAAGTCTAACATAAAATCCCGGTATTAGCGGTAAACCGGGAAGCGTGAGCAGATGTCGAGAACTTTCGCTTTCACCTCATTGATGACCTGCTCGGAGCTGCCATTCTCGAGTGACTCGAGCACCTCGACCATCCAGCCGGTCAGTTCCACCGTCTCCGCTTCCTTGAAGCCACGGGTGGTAATGGCAGGTGTGCCGACACGCAAGCCGGAAGTGATAAACGGTGAACGCGGGTCGTTCGGCACGGCGTTCTTGTTCACCGTGATATTGGCATTGCCGAGCGCCTCGTCTGCGTCCTTACCGGTGTACTCTTTGCCGATCAGGTTCACCAGCATCAGGTGGTTGTCTGTGCCACCGCTAACGATATCGATGCCGCGAGCAATAAACGTCTCCGCCATGGCCCGTGCGTTGGCCACTACCTGGCCCTGGTAATCGGCAAACGCCGGATCCAGAGCTTCTTTGAAGGCTACCGCCTTGGCCGCAATCACATGCATCAGCGGCCCGCCCTGCCCGCCCGGAAATACCGCAGACTGAAGCTTCTTTTCGATCTCTTCATTGGCCTTCGCCAAAATCACACCGCCACGCGGGCCGCGCAGGGTTTTATGGGTGGTAGAGGTGACCACGTCGGCAATCGGAACCGGGTTCGGGTAGTGGCCCGTGGCGCACAGGCCGGCGACGTGCGCCATGTCGACAAATAGGTAGGCACCTACGGAATCGGCTATGTCGCGGAAACGCTGCCAGTCCATTACGCGTGAGTAGGCAGAAAAGCCGGCAATGATCATTTTCGGGTTGTGCTCTTTCGCCAGCGCTTCGACCTGCGCGTAGTCGCACTCGCCGGTTTCGGCGTTAAGCCCATACTGAATCGCGTTGTAGTGTTTGCCCGAGAAGTTGGGCTTGGCGCCGTGGGTCAGGTGACCCCCGTCGGCCAGGCTCATGCCCAGGATCGTGTCACCGGGTGATACCAGTGCCTGAAACACCGCGGAATTGGCCTGGGAACCAGAGTGGGGCTGCACATTGGCATAGTCCGCACCAAACAGCTCTTTGACCCGCGCAATGGCCAGTTCTTCGGCCTTGTCGACGTACTCACAACCACCGTAGTACCGCTTGTGCGGATAGCCCTCGGCGTACTTGTTGGTCATGGAGGTGCCTTGGGCTTCCATCACGCGCGGGCTGGTGTAGTTTTCCGATGCAATCAGCTCTATGTGCTCTTCCTGGCGGCGATTCTCGTCCTGGATAGCGGCCCAGATTTCATCATCAAAGCCTGCGACTGTCTGGCTGCGGTCAAACATCAAAAACCCCTCAAATTGAGCGTTTTGGGAAAGCGCGAATACTACCGATTTGGGCTCGAGTTATCCACAGTTTTGGCGCCAACCTCGGACAGCGCAACGAGAATTCGCCACAATCCTGTAACATTACAGACATAAACTCGCGACTTTCGACAAGGGGATCTCGCAGGCATGGAAATCGGCGTATTTGGCAGTGGCTATGTCGGCCTGGTGCAGGCGGCCGTTATGGCCGACGTGGGCCATCAGGTGATCTGCGTTGACGTGGACAAGACCCGCGTCAAACAACTGAAATCGGGCGAGGTGCCCTTTTTCGAACCGGGCGTAAAACGAATGATGCAAGAGGCCATGGATAACGGCCTGCTCGCATTCACGGACAACTCTGCCACCTGCATTCGCCAGTCAGAATTTCTCTTCATCGCCGTGGGGACGCCCTCGGATGAAGATGGATCCGCAGACCTACAGTACGTGCTACAGGTCGCGCGCACCATCGGTGAACTGATGGAAGACCGCAAAGTCATCATTACCAAGTCTACGGTGCCCGTTGGCACGGCAGACAAAGTGGAAGCGACCATTGCCGCGGCCCTGACAGAGCGTGGCCTGGATATCGATTTCGATGTGGTATCCAACCCGGAATTTCTAAAGGAAGGTTCCGCGGTGGCGGACGCCACGCGCCCCGATCGCATCATCGTCGGTTCTGATTCAGAGCGCGCGATCGAAGAAATGCAGATCATGTACCAGGCCTACAATCGCAACCGCGACAAAATGATGGTGATGGACCGCCGCTCGGCCGAGATGACCAAGTACGCCGCAAACGCCATGTTGGCCACCAAGATCAGCTTCATTAACGAAATGTCGAATATCGCCGAAGCTGTGGGCGCCGACATCGAAGAAGTACGCCGCGGCATCGGCGCCGATCCGCGCATTGGGTATCAATTCATCTATCCGGGCGCGGGCTACGGAGGCTCCTGCTTCCCCAAAGACATTCGCGCACTGAAATTTCTCGCCAGCGAGCACGGCCACGATGCGCCAATCATCACGGCCGTGCACGACACGAATCAACGCCAGAAAAACAAGCTGGGCGAGCGCGTGCTCAACTGCCTGGGTGCCGACCTGTCCAAATTCCGAATCGCCGTATGGGGATTGTCCTTTAAACCGAACACCGACGACATGCGCGAAGCGCCCGCGGGATATCTGCTCGATGTACTGTGGGCACATGGCGCCACCGTGCAGGCCTACGATCCCCAGGCCAGCGAGGCTGCTGCTGGGCACTACGGTGAACGCGACGACCTGCTGCTCTGCAGTAGCAAGGAAGACGCGCTGAAGCGTGCCGATTGCCTGGTGATTTGTACCGAGTGGAAAGCCTTCTTCTCGCCCAACTTCGACACCGTGAAAAAGCTATTGAAGCGACCTCTCATTATCGACGGCCGTAACCTATACGACCCCGAATACATCGCTCGCCAGGGTATCGAGTACTACGCCATCGGCCGCGGCCTCTCGGTGAGGACCCCCGAGATCGCCCTCGACACGCCCTAGCGGCATTGACAGCCGCAGGATTCTGCGGAGAATGCATCGCCTTGATCCAGGTAGCCCGGAGATCCGATGGCACAGTACGTTTACACCATGAATCGCGTCGGCAAGGTTGTACCGCCGAAGCGCACCATTCTCGAAGACATTTCCCTGTCGTTCTTCCCGGGCGCCAAAATCGGCGTGCTGGGCCTGAACGGCGCGGGCAAATCGACGCTGCTCAAAATCATGGCCGGCATCGACACCGACATTCTCGGCGAGGCACGTCCGCAGCCGGGCATCAACGTGGGTTACCTGGCACAGGAGCCCGAGCTCAATCCGGAGAAGGATGTGCGCGGCAATGTTGAGGAAGGCCTCAGCGAAGCGATCGACGCGTTGGCAGCCCTGGAGCAAGTGTATGTGGACTACGCCGCTGAAGATGCAGACTTCGATGCGCTGGCCAAGCGGCAAGCGGAACTCGAAGACATCATTCAAGCAACGGATGCCCACAATATTGAAACCCGGCTAGAGATTGCTGCTGATGCGCTGCGGCTGCCGCCCTGGGACGCCGATGTCACCAAAATCTCTGGTGGTGAGCGCCGCCGGGTAGCACTGTGCAGACTGCTGCTGTCTAACCCTGATATGTTGTTGCTCGACGAACCCACCAACCACCTGGATGCCGAGAGTGTGGCCTGGCTGGAGCGCTTTTTGCTGGATTTCCCCGGCACTGTAGTGGCCATCACCCACGATCGTTACTTTCTGGATAACGCCGCAGGCTGGATTCTGGAACTGGACCGGGGCCGTGGTATTCCCTACGAAGGCAATTACTCGCAATGGCTGGAGCAAAAAGAGCAGCGACTGGAGTTGGAACAGCGCCAGGAAGCCTCGATGCAAAAAACCATCAAGGCCGAACTGGAGTGGGTTCGCTCCAACCCCAAGGGTCGCCAGGCCAAAAGCAAGGCGCGCTTGCAGCGTTTTGAAGAACTGCAGAGTCAGGAATTCCAGAGCCGTAACGAAACCAACGAGATCTACATTCCGCCGGGCGACCGTCTCGGCGATCTGGTGATTGAAGTGAATGGCGTGAGCAAGGCCTTCGATGACCGCCTGTTACTCGACGACCTCAGCTTCACCGTTCCCAAGGGAGCCATCGTGGGTATCATAGGTGCCAACGGCATGGGTAAGTCGACACTGTTTAAAATCCTCGCCGGCATCGAAGAGCCGGATTCAGGCGAGGTCAGACTGGGCGAGACCGTAAAACTGGCCTATGTCGACCAAAGCCGCGAAGACCTCGATGGCAGCAAGACCGTGTGGGAAGAATTGTCTGACGGACAGGACATTCTGCGCATCGGCAGTTATGAAGTGAACTCACGCTCCTACTGCGGCCGCTTCAACTTTAAGGGCTCGGATCAGCAGAAGTTTGTAAAGGATCTTTCCGGTGGTGAACGCAATCGCATGCATTTGGCCAAGCTGCTCAAGCAAGGCGCCAACGTGCTGCTGTTGGACGAACCCACTAACGACCTCGACGTAGAGACACTGCGTGCACTGGAAGAGGCACTGCTGGCCTTCCCCGGAGCCGCCATGGTGATCTCACACGATCGCTGGTTCCTCGATCGCATCGCTACCCACATTCTCGCCTACGAGGATGACGGTAACGTGGTGTTCCACGAGGGCAACTTCAGCGACTACGAGGAAGATCGCAAAGCACGCCTCGGCGCAGACGCTGACCAGCCGCACCGAGTGAAATACAAGAAGCTGAAATAGCAGGTCAGTTCAACTATTATCAGAACATGACTGAGAAGACATCGAACCGGCGCCGGTTCACCCGAGTTTCCAGTGATGTACCGACTGAGTTGCTACAGGGCGGCTCGCGCTGGACGGTTAATCTCATCGACATCTCGTTGAACGGGCTGGCAGTAACGCAGCCCGACGACTGGGATGCAGACTACTCCCATCCGTTTAATTTTGTTCTGCATTTAAGAGACGGCAGCACCTTTGAGGCACATGCTCACCTGGTGCACATCGAATCAGGCACGCTGGGATTTCAGATGGAGCACCTTGGGCCAGAACAGGTCGGCCCTTTAGCGCAATTGCTAGCGGAGAAGATTGGCAGCGACATCATCGAAGACGAGCTGCGCACACTCGAGGATATTAATCAGTAGAACGCTGTTCCGCAGTCGCTGCAGAAGAGCGCGATTCTGCCTTCACAGCATCCACGCACGCCACCAGGCTGCAAAGCAGCAGAAAGATCATTCCAATTCTCATTGGTCGAGCGCCGCCAGCGCCTCAGATAGTTTACTCACACCTTTTACCTCCATGCCGGCAATCGCTTGCTTCGGCATATTTGACTTGGGAACTATGGCCCGGGTGAAGCCGTGTTTGGCTGCTTCTTGCAATCGCTCCTGCCCTGAGGGCACGGGGCGTATCTCACCGGAGAGACCCACTTCACCAAAAATCACCAGATCGCGGGGTAACACCTTGTCGCGAAAGCTGGACACGATGGCAGAGAGTAATGCCAGATCGGCACTCGTTTCCAGTACTTTTACGCCGCCCACCACGTTCGCAAATACATCCTGGTCGCCCACATGCAGGCCACCATGTCGGTGCAATACGGCTAGCAACATGTTGAGACGGTTCTGCTCCAGGCCCACGGCCACCCGACGGGGGTTGTTTATCTGCGAGTCATCCACCAGCGCCTGAATTTCCACCAATAGAGGGCGCGTGCCTTCCCATACCACCATCACGGCAGAACCCGCGGCGGGTTCGTTGGCGCGATTGAGGAAAATGGCCGATGGGTTTTTCACTTCCCTTAAACCTTCGCCCGTCATGGCAAAAACGCCCAACTCGTTCACGGCACCAAATCGATTCTTCTGCCCACGCAAGGTACGAAAGCGTGAGTCCGCGGTATCTTCCAACAGGATCGAGCAATCGATCATGTGCTCCAGCACCTTGGGGCCTGCCAGGCTACCGTCTTTGGTGACGTGGCCTACAAGGAACAACACAGTACCGGTTTGCTTGGCATAGCGGGTCAGCCAGGCCGCACATTCGCGCACCTGCGATACAGAACCGGGCGCAGAGGTTAACTCATCGGTGTGCACCACCTGAATCGAGTCCACCACCAGCACTTTCGGTTGGTACTGTTCGGCTGCGGCCTGAATCGCCTCGACATTGGTCTCCGACATCAAGCGCAGCTGATCGGTAGGAAGCCCGAGTCGCTGTGCGCGCATGGCCACCTGCTGTGGCGACTCTTCACCGGTGATGTACAGCGCCGGCATTTGCGCGGCCAGGTGACACAGGGTTTGCAGCAGCAGCGTGCTCTTACCGGCGCCGGGGTTTCCGCCAATCAAAATCGCAGAACCTGGTACCAGGCCGCCACCCAGCACACGATCAAACTCCGACATACCACTGGCGAAGCGCGGTACATCATCGAGATTAATATCACGCAGCACCTGCGCCTCGGCCAGCGTGCCCGCGAAGCCGGCCTTGCTGGCCGCTGGCACTGCTGCGCTGCGGCCACGAGTGCCGCTGCTGATTCGAAACTCCACAATAGAGTTCCAGGCATTACATTCACTGCACTGCCCCTGCCATTTACTGAACTCGGCACCGCACTCGTTACAGACGTAGGCGGTCTTGGTTTTCGCTTTTGCCATGGGTGTCATGCTAGCAGAGGCCAGCGCGATGCCATAGAATGATCGGCCCGATTCGATAGGCAAAACATGTCCGACTCCTCCTTCATACCCGAACGTCAGCTGGTGTTCTCACCCGCTCTGGCGCAGACCATTGGTCTGGAGGAAGCGATACTGCTGCAACACCTCAACGAGTTATTCAACCATCGCCAGAGCGAGCAGCGCCGCGGCTTCGATTGGCTCAGCGTAGAGCGCGACTGGTTACTCGAGACCCTGCCTTTCTGGTCGCCGGTGGACTTGCACCGCATTTCCCGCAGCCTAGCAGACAAGGGCATAATCCTAATCGACTCGGCTCCACTGCACGACGCCGACCGTTTGGTTTTTGCCCTGAAAGAGTCGCGAACTCGCGGCCAGGGAAGCGTGGCACCACAGCACAACGCCTCCACAGTTGCCACCGAGACCAAGCGTTACACGGGTACACCCGCACCGAACGAACGCCAAACCCAACACGAAGCCGCTAGAGGCCGCGCCGGCCTCATCGGCCCCGGCTGGACACCGACGGAGGATCTCTTACAACTGCTGGCGCTCAACCACGGCATCACGCGTCAGTTTGCATTGGAGCAACTGGAAGACTTCGTTTATTACTGGATGGAACGGGGTGAGGTGTCACATGCCTGGGAGAACAAGTTCCGCCAGCACGTACTGAGCCGCTGGCGCCATTCAGAGCAGGCCCAGGCGGAACGCTTCAGTCAGCCAGAGCCAAAGATTACCGACAACTGGCGGCCCAGTGCTGATGCGCTGGAGATTCTGGAAAAGTCAGGCATCCATCGCAATTTCGTCGACGACGCCGTACCCGAGTTTGTTCTTTACTGGCGCGAACGAAATCCGCAGGAAAAAGCACTGAACTCAAAGTTCATTCAGCATATTCGCCGTCAGTGGGATCGCCTGCAGTCAGCGCAGATTCACGATACAGAACCGCGGCGCATACCGGCCAACTGGCAGCCCACCGCTGACGTTTTCGACATTCTGAAAATGTCACACATCGATGCCGAGTTCGCCTGGGACCTGTTGCCGGAGTTCGTGCTGTACTGGAAAGACTCTAATCAACTCTATAAATCTTGGAACGCTAAGTTCCTGCAGCATGTAAAATACCACTGGGCCAAGCGGAATGAACTCAACCATGGCGGACAGCAAGGAACTCATACAACAGGTCGCACGCGAGATCGAAGCCTCGCCGACGACCTCACCGACCGCAGCTGGGCACAGTGAGCGACAGCCGCCATCCGAGGCCCAAATCGATACCATCAACCAAGTGTTTGCGCTGTTCCGGCTGAACTATCACAACCAGTTTTACGCAGCCTACCCCGGCAATGAGCAACTCAACCAGGTCAAGAAGCTATGGTTGGACGCCCTGGCCGACTACCCTACGGATCAAGTGCTGCGCGGCGCCAAGAACGCCATAGAAACCAGCGAGTATCTGCCCACGCTGAATCGCATGCTGGAATCCTGCCAGGAAGCACTCAAGGAATTAGGGCTACCCGGTGCACGCGCGGCCTATCTGGAGGCCTGCTCGGCCGCCACGCCGAAATCGGCGCAAGCCTGGTCCCATCCGGCCGTGTATTTGGCTGGCCGCGATGCCGGTTGGTTCGTGCTGTCGAGCGAACCCGAATCGGTGTCATGGCCGGCATTCCAGGCTGCCTATCATGACTACTGCCAGCGAGTAATGGCCGGTGAACAACTAGAGATACCCGCGCCTGAAGCACTCCCCGCTTCCTCGGGCGAACCCAGCTCTAAAGAAGACGCCCTCGCCGAAATCGCGAAGATCAAGGCCAACCTTTCTGAATAACCGCATTTCGGTCGCTTATCCCGGTGACGTGGCGTCACCGAAATCTCAATTGGCACCGAACCATAGCGGTTCTAATTAATAGGCTTCGTCGTAGGAATTGCGCGCCAGATTCTCAAAGCGCGTGAACTGGCCAATGAACGCAAGTCGAGCGGTGCCGATAGGGCCATTCCGCTGCTTGCCAATGATGATTTCCGCCACCCCCTTATCGGGGCTGTCCTCGTTATAGACCTCATCGCGGTAGATGAACATGATCACGTCGGCGTCCTGCTCGATCGCGCCGGATTCCCGCAGGTCGGAGTTCACCGGCCGCTTATTGGGACGCTGTTCCAGCGAACGATTGAGCTGCGACAGCGCCACCATGGGGCAGTCGAATTCTTTGGCGATGGCCTTGAGGTTGCGCGAGATCTCGGAGATCTCAGCGGTGCGACCCTCAGTAAACCCGGCGACGCGCATCAGCTGCATATAGTCGATCATGATCATGCCAAGCCCGCCATGCTCGCGCGCTACCCGGCGGGCGCGGGAGCGGATCTCGGTGGGGGACAATGCCGGCGTGTCATCGATAAACAGCGGCACGTCTTTCATCTTGGACACGGCCGCGCTCAGCTTGGGCCAGTCTTCCTGCTCTAGCTTGCCATTGCGGATGCGGGTCTGGTCGATGCGACCGATGGAAGACAGCATACGCACGATCAACTGATCGGCTGGCATCTCCATGCTAAATACGAGTATGGGCTTTTCCTGATTGAGCACCGCGTGTTCGACCAGGTTCATGGCGAAACTGGTTTTACCCATCGATGGCCTACCGGCAACAATCACCAGGTCGCTGCGTTGCAAACCCGAGGTCATGCCGTCGAGCTCGGTGTAACCCGTGCTCAGCCCGGTAATATCGCCGCCGGAGTTATACAACTCGTCGATACGCTCCACCGCTTTGCTGAGCAGCGGATTCACATCAACCGGACCACCGGCCTTGGGACCTTGCTCAGAAATCTGCATGATCTTGCGTTCGGCTTCATCGATCAGCTCGTCCGAGGTGCGGCCTTCCGGGTTATAACCGCTATCGGCAATATCGGTGGCGGCCTGAATCAGATGGCGCAGCGCTGAGCGCTCGCGCACCACGGTAGCATAGGCGCGGATGTTGGAGGCAGAGGGTGTCTCCTTCGCCAGCTCGGCGAGATAGGCAAACCCCCCAGCGGCCTCAAGCTCACCGGTAGCGTTCAGTGCTTCGGCCACGGTAACCGGGTCGATCGGCTCGCTGGTTTCAGCCAGCTTGGCCATCTGGCGGTAAATCAGGCGGTGATCCGGCCGATAGAAATCGGAAGCGTCTACCGATTCCGCTACCGCATCCCAGGCGTCGGGTGACAGGAGCAGACCACCGAGCACCGACTGCTCCGCCTCAATGGAGTGGGGCTGCATCTTGATGCTCGCCACTTCCGGGTCATCGGCGTAAGGCAGGTCGATTATTTCTGCGGGTGGATACTCGGTTTCGGACATTCCGGCCTGGTTATGTTTTTCTAGCGGGAACCGTTGATTATGGTGAAAACAGACCGGGAAATAAATGGGGAGCTTATAGAAAGCTCCCCTATTTCGGTCACTCCGCGTTCACGGAGGTACCCCGCACGAGGCAGGGCGAATGAGTCCCTGCGAGCGCAGGGACGATCGATCAGGCTTCTTCAGCGACAATGGCGATCTGCACAGTGGCGTCGACGTCGGTGTGCAAGTGCACAGCCACTTCGAACTCGCCGACTTCTCTCAGCGCGCCTTCGGGCAGGCGAACTTCGGACTTCTCCAAGTTCACGCCAGCTGCCGTCACAGCATCGGCGATGTCGCGGGTGCCCACAGAGCCAAACAGCTTGCCTTCATCACCGGCGTTGGCTTCGATAGTGATAACACCCAGTTCCTGCAGTTGCCCCTGGCGAACCTCTGCCTGCGCAACTGCTTCGGCCGCGCTAGCTTCAAGCTCGGCGCGACGCGCTTCAAACTTGGCTACGTTGTCGGCGGTCGCAGGAACAGCTTTGCCCTGCGGGATCAGGAAATTGCGGCCATAGCCAGCTTTCACGTTGACCTTGTCACCCAGGTCACCCAGCTTGCCAATCTTCTCCAGCAAAATGACTTCCATCTTACTTTCCTCTACTTCTCGTTAAGAATCTCGTTCATTCTCGTCTCGCGACGAGTCTTTCTGTGCAGCGGAATCATCCTGTTCCAGCTGCCTGTTCTGCCCACCCGGTCCCCCGGGCGGTTGGCGAGGTTTCCAGCGGCTACGAAAATCGATGTAGCTGTCTGCAACGGCAACGCCAATCACAATCAATTTCACGGGGTCTAGCACCAGCCACAACAGATAAAAAATTGTGAGCCAGGCCATACCCAAATTGCGGTGCGCGGCGCGGGCATGGATAAAACCCAAGCCAGCGACGCTCAAAGGCACCGCAAACAACACCGCCCAGGGGCGGTATTCCAAGCCATAAGTGCTGATCAACAACATGACCACCACCAGGGCCGTACTGAGCCGCGGGTCGTAACGCAGGCTGTGAAACTCCTCGCGGAAACCGCCAGGGTTATACAGCGCTGACTGCCACCAGCGGGCCAGCAGTAAACACAACACACAGGTCAGCGCGTTCATCAGGCCCAGCATGCCAGCTATGGTGGCAATGCCCGGCGCCTGCAGTTCCACCTGTTGATCGCCTTGAGATAACTGCTCCTCAAAGTTGGCGAACATCTCGGCGAAAACCGCTGCCAGTTGTTCCAGGTAGTTCACTCCCAACAGCAACAGGCCGAAACCTGTGAGAGCGCCTACCAGGCTCGCTCCGAGCAATGTGATGGGCCAGGACACTGTCCAGCGCAACAACACTGCCAGAGCCGTGGTCCCCAAGATCATGCCCAGGGGAGCCATGTCTCCAAATACGGCCAGCAGAAACCCCGCAGGGAGTACCGCCCAGGCCAGTATGTATGCTCCTTCCCCGAAACCTTTCCTCAGGGTAACCAGCGCCAGGACGGCGGCGCTGATCCAGGAGAACATCAGGGTGCTGGCGCCAATAACGGATACCCACAGGGCCTGGGTTCGGCCCCGCATCACGTATTCAGCGACGGCGCGCATATCGCCCCGATGCTTCGATTAGTCCGCGCTTAGTGGTCGTGCGCGTCGGTGTACGGCAGCAGAGCCAGGTAACGAGCGCGCTTAACGGCGGTCGCCAGCTGACGCTGATACTTCGCCTTTGTGCCCGTAATACGGCTCGGTACGATCTTGCCGGTTTCGGTGACGTACTGCTTGAGGGTATCGAGATCTTTGTAATCGATCTCCTTCACACCTTCTGCAGTGAACTTGCAAAACTTACGACGACGGAAAAAACGTGCCATGTCTCAAATCCTCCTGGTTACTTCTCTTCCGCGTCGTCGGCAGCGGCTTCTTCAGCAGCAGCTTCAGCGGCCTGGCGCTCTTCGTAACGGCTCTTACGCTCGCGCTGCTCTTTTTCCTGCTTCATGATGATGGACTCTTCAGTCACGGGCTCATCACGGCGGATAACCAGATTACGGATAATCGCGTCGTTGTAGCGGAAGGTGGTGGTGAGCTCATCCATTGCGTCGTTGCTGGCTTCAACATTCATCAGCACGTAGTGCGCCTTGTGAATCTTGTTGATGTTGTAGGCCAGTTGACGACGGCCCCAATCTTCCAGACGGTGTACGCTGCCGCCGTCCTTCTGAATGGTAGAGGTGTAGCGCTCGATCATGCCGGGCACTTGCTCAGACTGGTCCGGATGGACCATGAATACGATTTCGTAGTGTCGCATATGCGGCTCCTTACGGGTTAAGCCACCCGACCTAGCGGTGTGGCAAGGAGAATCGGCTGTTTTGGGCAGCCGGTCGAATTTTGAGGCGCGGAGTTTACAGGCTTGCACCTGCAGGTGCAAGCCTGTAAACGGAGGGCCAACGGCCCGGGGTCAGTAGGTAATGTGGGTAAGTCGCTTGCGACTTATCCACACCTGCTGACCCCTACAGCTCGGAGCGCTGCCGCACCACTTCAAACAGGCAAATCCCGGTGGCGACGGAGACATTCAACGAACTCACATCTCCTGCCATCGGCAGTTTGACGAGAAAATCACAGGCCTCGCGGGTGAGGCGTCGCAATCCGTCGCCCTCGGCGCCCATGATAATTGCGACAGAACCCGTCAAGTCATTGTTATAAATAGTATTTTCGGCCTCGCCAGCGGCGCCATAGAGCCAGATGCCGCGTTCTTTCAGGCCGGCCAAAGTACGCGCGAGGTTGGTAACACGCAAAAAAGGTACGGTTTCGGCGGCGCCGCAGGCCACTTTGCGCACCGTTGGGTTGAGATCGGCAGATTTGTCCTTAGGCACAATCACCGCATCCACACCAGCGGCATCGGCACTGCGCAAGCAGGCTCCGAGGTTATGCGGGTCGGTGACACCATCGAGGACTAACACCAGCGCGGGGCGGTCTAAATCATCCAGCAACTGGAACAGCGCGCGCTCATCCCACTGCTGCTCACCGCCTTCTACCTGAGCCACCACCCCCTGGTGTCGGCCCTCCACCTTCACATCCAGTTCGTAACGACCCAGTTCCTCCACGGGGACGCCCTGGTTGCGGGCAAGTTCGGCAATTGCCGCCATGCGCTTGTCTTTGCGTCCGGCCTGCACGAATAACACCCGCACCCGCTGCGGTGTTTTTCGCAGCAGCGCATCAACAGCGTGTAATCCGTAAATGAGTTCCATGAAAAAAGCCTAAACGATTCGCTCAGTGATGGCGGCGCAGGCCAGTCTTACGGCCCTTTTTCTTGGGTCCACCCTTTTTGGAGCCGCCAGACCGCGGACCGCCTTTGGCCTTCTTACCCTTCGCCGAAACCTTGCCACCGCTCTTTCTCTTGTCCGGTGCCTGAGCCTCGCCTCTATTGCGGCGGTTGGACTTCACATCGATGAGTTCCAGGTCGACCTTTTTCTCATCCAGATCGACCCGCGCGACCTGCACACGCACCGAATCGCCCAGGTTAAAACTGCGACCGCTGCGCTCTCCCGTCAGACGCTGTTTACCCTGGTCGTAATGATAATAGTCCGACGGTAACGCACTGATGTGCACCAAACCCTCAATATAGATGCCCTGTAATTCGACAAACATACCGAAGCTGGTCACCGCAGCGACCACACCATCGAACTCATCGCCAACATGTTCCTGCAGGTACTCGCACTTGAGCCAGGCTTCAACTTCACGCGTTGCGTCGTCGGCCCGACGCTCGGTCATGGAGCACTGCTCTCCCATCACCGCCATCGCCGCCACGTCATAGGGGAATATCCGTTTGGGTGGAATTGGCTGGGCGTCCGCGCGCAATACCTGCTTGCTTGCCATGTCTGAGCGGATCACGCGACGAATGCCGCGATGTACCAACAGATCCGGGTAACGCCGAATCGGTGAGGTGAAATGCCCGTAGGCCTCGTAATTCAGGCCAAAGTGTCCGTTATTCTCTGGCTGATAAACCGCCTGACTGAGCGAGCGCAACATCATGGTCTCGATCACATGCGCATCCGGGCGCTCACTCACCGCACTCAATAGTTCCTGATAATGCGCCGGCGTCGGTTTTTCTCCTCCCGCCAGGTCGAGACCCAATTCACCAAGGAAGCTACGCAGGTTTTCCAGCTTCTCTGCGCTCGGCCCCTCATGCACGCGAAATAAAATGGGGAGCTCACAATCTTCGAAGAATTTCGCCGTGGCCACGTTTGCGCACAGCATGCACTCCTCGATCAGCTTGTGCGCATCGTTGCGGGTCACCGGCACGATACGGTCGATCTTGCGGTGCTCATCGAAAACGATGCGGGTTTCCACCGTATCGAAGTCGATTGCGCCGCGTTCGTCACGCGCCTTGCGCAGTGCCTTATACAGGCCGTGCAACCGTTCGAGATGCGGCGCAATGCGCTTCTCGACCTGCTCGTGATGACCGGCACTGAGCACTTCACCCACCTGCGCATAGGTCAATCGCGCATGGGAGTGAATGACTCCCTCATAAAACTGATAGCTATTGAGATTACCGGCACGGGTAATGTTCATCTCGCAAATCATCGCCAGGCGGTCGACACCGGGCTTGAGTGAACACAGTCCGTTGGAGAGCGCTTCGGGCAGCATAGGCACAACCCGCTCAGGAAAGTAGACCGAGTTGCCACGATTAATGGCCTCCTCGTCCAAGGCGGAGCCAGGGCGTACGTAATGCCCCACATCGGCGATGGCCACCCACAAACGCCAGCCACCCCCGCGCTTCTTCTCACAATAGACAGCGTCGTCGAAGTCGCGTGCGTCTTCACCGTCGATAGTAACGAACGGCAGTTCGCGCAAATCAATACGATCTTTTTTATCGGCGTCTGCAGGCTCATCGCTGAGAGCAGCCGCTTCCTTTAATACCTCCTCGGGCCACAGATGCGGAATGCCGTGGGAGCGAATGGCCACGTCGATCTCAAGGCCCGGATCCAGGTGCTCACCCAACACCTCGATAATCTTGCCTTTCGCGCCGAGCTTGCGAGAGGGAAAGTCGGTCAGCTGCGCCACCACGATTTGCCCATGCTGCGCACCATTCTTTTCTTTCGGCGGGATGAGTACATCGTGATTGATGCGCGCATTATCGGGAATCACCGCGCCAATACCACTCTCTTCGTAGTAGCGCCCCACAACTTCGCTGGTGCCGCGCTTGAGTACCTCGACAATCTTGCCTTCCTGGCGACCCCGATTATCCACGCCCGTCACCCGACCCAGCACCTCATCGCCGTCGAACACGAGCGCCATCTGACGGGCGCTCAGGTACAAATCCTGTCCACCCTCAATCGGTATGAGGAAGCCATAGCCATCGCGGTGGCCTTGCACCCGGCCGTGTACCAGGTCGAGCTTGTCGATCAAGCCATAGGCGCCCTTGCGATTGACCATCAACTGGCCATCACGCTCCATGGCGCGCAAACGACGGCGCAGTGCATCAACCTGCTCGTGGTCTTCCACATTTAACAGTTTACAGAGCTGATTGTGATTCAGGGGATGCTCAGCCTGACCGAGCAACTCCAGGATCATCTCTCGACTGGCGATGGGGTTATCGTACTTGGCGGCTTCGCGCTCAAAATGCGGGTCGTCCGACGGGCCTCGGGTGCCCGGGGCAGTATCGTTCTTCTTGGGAGGTTTGGTCATGTCGGGCCAGTATACGCGAGTAGCGAGCGCACCGCCTCTTGGGGCGTTGACAATCGCGGTACGGAAAAGTAAAGTGCGCGCCCTCTGCTGCTCACTTCGCTGAGTATCATTGCCTGCCCAGGTGGTGAAATTGGTAGACACGCTAGCTTCAGGTGCTAGTGCTCGCAAGGGCGTGGAGGTTCAAGTCCTCTCCTGGGCACCATATTCGAAAAGGCCGCTCTTTGAGCGGCCTTTTTTATGCCTCATAATACGACGAACCTCCACCACGACGACATCTTATGACCCCCAACCGCGAGCTCGATGCCCTGCACGCCGCGTTCAGCTTTCTCACCCGACTGCCACTACCACAGCGCGAGTTTCGCGAGGGCTCCCTGGCAGATGCCAGCTTGTACTTCCCGTTGGTGGGCGTCGTTATCGGTCTTATCGGTGCCGCAGTCTATCTGCTGGGACTGGCACTATGGAGCCCAGAACTCGCCTGCGCGCTAGCGCTCACCGCCATGGTTCTTGCCACCGGTGGCTTTCACGAAGACGGCCTGGCAGACAGCGCCGACGGTATTGGCGGCGGATGGTCGGCCGAAGACAAGCTCCGGATTATGAAAGACAGCCGGATTGGCACCTACGGGGCGCTGGCCCTGTTGCTGGCACTACTGGTTAAGTTCGCCGCGCTGCTCACTATAAAACCAGTGGCCGTGCCCGCGGCATTAGTTGTCGCGCACGCCGCGGGTCGATGGACCACATTACCCATGCTGCGACTTTGTGATTATGTCAGTGGAGAGTCGGGCACCGGAAAACCGCTGGTAGATAACTTCTCAAACAAGCGCCTCTGGGCCGCAACGGCATTCACCGTTCTACTTGTTTTTATCGCCGCACCCTCCGAGGGTATTGCGCTGCTCATAAGCATCGCAGCGGTTCTGATCTCCAGTCGCTGGTACCTGGAGAGAAAGCTCGGCGGCGTGACGGGCGATACCATGGGCGCCGTCAATCAGCTCACGGAAATCACGGTTTATCTGGTACTGGCCGCCGCGAGTACCCCATAACTGATTTGACTTTCATCCTCGCAAGCACTACTTTGCGTCCCGCTTCAGGTGCCGTCGTGTTGAGGACTTGTTCAGTATGAACGGGGATAAGCGCGCCGGATAAATGGGAAGTGTGGTACTGCTAATGCATAAGCCACCGCTGCCCCCGCAACGGTATACAACCCCTGGTTGTGAGCCCGATACCAGCCTCTAGCGAACTACGATGGAGCGGAGGGCTTCAATCGCGGCAGCATCACGCCCCGGAACACCCTCCCTCAGTCGCCACATTGGCTATTGAGGACTACAAATGAAAATCCCAACTGCAATACCTGCACTGCTTGTCGGCTGTGCCACACCCTTATTCACTTCCACGGCTGTCGCCGAAGAGGGCCAAACTAACCCTCGCATGGAAGAGATCATCGTCACCTCCTCGCGGGTCGAAATGCCACTGCGCCAAATCGGCAACTCGGTGTCTGTTGTGACCGCGGAGGAGATCCAACAGCGCGGCTTCAATTCACTGTTCGAGGTACTGCGCACCTTACCCGGCATCGGTGTTAGCAACACCGGTGGTGTGGGTAAAACCACGTCGCTGCGCATTCGCGGTGAAGAAGGCTATCGCACACGCCTCTACATCGACGGCATCGACGTGGCTGACGCTTCCTCGCCCCAAATCGGCCCGCGTATCGAGCACCTGATGAGCTCAGGGATTAACCGCGTGGAAGTACTGCGTGGCCCTCAGGGCCTGATGTACGGCGCGGACGCTGGCGGTATCGTTAATGTCACCACGATTGCACCCAAGGAGGGATTTGGCGGAGACGTTAATGCAGAGGGTGGTCGCTATGGCACGCAATCCATTGGCGCCAACCTGGGCGCAGGGAATGAGACGGTGGAATTCAGCCTTTCTGCCAGCGATTACCAGACTGACGGCTTCAATGCACGCGATACCGATAATACGGTGCGCGATGACGATGGCTATGACAACACCACCTTCCACGGCCGTCTGCGCTGGAACATCAGCGACGACCTTGGGCTTGAGCTGGTTGCCAGAGACGTAGACGCCGATAGTGAATTCGACAGCTGTAGCACCGTCGATGACTTCATCCCCACGGATGACTGCGACAGCGAGTACGAACAGCAGGCCTATCGCGCGGCTGTCGACTACCAGCTAGGGCGATTCGATCACGAGCTTAGTTACAACTACAGCGACACCACCACGGATTTCTATTCCGCCGGTCAGCGTGCCTTTGGCGCGGAGGGCGAAATCGAACGCATCAACTACCTGGGCAGTTTTACCGCCTCTGAATCGATGAAGTTTGTATACGGCGCGGTCCTACTTAATGAAGCTATTGACGACGGCAGTGTCGATACCGACCGCGACCAGGACGGATACTTTCTGGAATACCAGGGCGGCTTCAACAACACGTTGTTTGTCACCGCAGGTGTGCGCTATGACGACAACGACGATTTTGGCGATCACACCACATACCGGGTGAGCGGCGCGTATCTCTTCGACATCGACAGCGGTGAGATCAAGCTCAAAGCCACTTACGGCACCGGTTTTCGCGCCCCAAGCCTGTACGAGATCGCCTACAACGGAGGTCCCTTCGCCTTTCCACCTGCATCGGATACCGTGCTGGAAGAAGAGGAAAGCGAGGGCTACGACGTCGGCATCGTGTATGCAGGCGACAATGGCCTCTACCTGGAAGCCAACTACTTCGACCAGACGGTCAGTGACGAGATCTATTTCGACCTGGTCAACTTCTCCGGCTACCTGCAGGGCGATGGCGACATAGACTCTACTGGCATTGAGCTAATCGGCGAACTGCCACTGCCCATGAACCTGCAACTATCAGGCAACTACACTTATAACGACACAGAGAACAGCGACGGGGATACCCGGGTGCGGCGTCCAGAACACCTGGCGAACCTGGGGCTGAACTGGCGCGGTCTCGGTGACAAACTCGTGCTGGGCCTGAATGTACGCCTGTCGCATGATGCGGAAGATATTGCCGGTGGAGAGATCGACGACTACGAGATTGTCGACTTTAATGCCAGCTACGAGATCATGGATGGCCTGCAGGTGTACGGTCGGGTGGAGAATCTTCTGGACGAGGATTATCAGGAAGTGCCCACCTACAACACGTCCGGCGCGGCTGGCTACGCCGGTATTCGCTACCGCTTTTAAGAAGGAAGCACACTATGTCTGAGGCAGACGACAAGAAAAACGCCAAGCACAAGGCGGCGATGGAGAAGCAAAAGAGCAAAGTCGACGCCAATATCGAGGCGGCCAACACCGAGCGCGGCGTTTCTGTGCTGCTCACGGGCAACGGTAAAGGCAAATCGAGCTCTGCCTTTGGCATGGTGATCCGTGCACTGGGTTATGGCCAGAAAGTTGGCGTGGTTCAATTCATCAAAGGCGAACAGCTCTCCGGCGAGGAGATCTACCTGCGGGACCAGTGCCCGCAGGTGGAGTTTCACCAGATGGGCACGGGCTTTACTTGGAACACGCAGGATCGCAGCGGCGACATCGCCGCGGCGGAGAGAACCTGGGCATTGGCCAAGCCCATGCTGGAGGATGCCAGCATTGATCTGGTGGTGTTAGACGAATTGACCTACATGATCGCCTATGACTACCTACCCGAAAAGGAAATCGTGGATGCCATCGCCAATCGGCCGCAGTCACAGAGCGTGGTTGTCACCGGGCGAGGTGGCGGATCGGCCCTGCAGGCCGTGATGGATACGGTGTCGGAAGTCAAAGAGGTTAAACACGCCTTCAAGGAAGGCATCGCCGCGCGCAAGGGCGTCGATTTCTGATCTGCGCATGAAGTCTGGCGCGCTGATGATCCAGGGCACCACCTCTGATGCTGGCAAAAGCATCATGGTGAGTGGCCTTTGCCGGGTACTCGCCCGTCGCGGCATTAGCGTTGCCCCTTTCAAACCTCAGAACATGTCGCTGAATAGCGCCGTCACACCCGAAGGCGGTGAGATCGGTCGCGCCCAGGCGCTACAAGCCCAGGCCGCGCGGGTGTCTCCTCATACGGACATGAACCCGGTGCTACTCAAACCCAGCGCCGATACCACCGCTCAGGTCATCATCCATGGAAAGGCTTGCCAATCCATGGACGCGCGCGATTACCACCAGTACAAACAGCTTGCGATGTCCGCCGTAATGGATTCCTGGCAGCGTCTAACGGAGCAGCACGCCTGGGTGCTGGTGGAGGGCGCAGGCAGTCCGGCGGAGATCAACCTACGCGACCGTGATATCGCCAACATGGGCTTCGCTGAAGCCGCCGACGTACCGGTCATCATCGTGGCAGATATTGACCGAGGCGGGGTCTTCGCGCACCTCACCGGCACCCTAGATTTGCTGTCTGAATCGGAGCAAAACCGGGTTATCGGTTTCATCATCAATCGCTTTCGTGGCGACATCAGCCTGTTGCAACCGGGCATCGACTGGTTGGAGCAGCGTACCGGCAAACCCGTGTTAGGCGTGGTGCCCTACCTTCACAATCTGCAATTAGATGCCGAAGACGCTATCGACAACGAGCAGCCGGTGAGCACTGAGCAGCCGCTGCGGGTAGTGGTGCCCGTGCTGCCGCGCATTTCCAATCACACCGATTTTGACGTCCTGCGACTACATCCGCAGGTGAAGCTGGAATACGTGGGCGAAGGTCAGGCCATCCCTCCGGCAGACCTCATCATTTTGCCAGGCAGCAAGAACGTGCGCGCCGACCTGGCCTGGCTAAGAGACAATGGCTGGGAGCAGGCTCTGGAAAGACACCTGCGCTACGGCGGCAAGCTATTGGGTATTTGTGCCGGCCTACAAATGCTGGGCAACGCTATTGAAGACCCCGACGGTATCGAAGATATCGCCGGTAGCGCGCAAGGCCTTGGCTGGTTGCGTCTGGATACCCGACTCGAGCCAGAAAAAACCCTGGCTCTGACCCAAGGTGAACTGACAGCAGCTATCGCTGGCGCAGAACCCGCCAAGGTCACCGGCTATGAAATTCACTGCGGCGTTAGTTCACACGCTGATTCGCTAGCGCCACTCATTATCTTGGATGATGGTCGCGCCGAGGGTGCGCTCAGCGCGGATGGCCAGATCGCAGGCACCTATCTTCACGGGCTATTCGACGAACCGGCTGGCTGCAGCGCCTTGCTGCACTGGGCTGGGTTAGATGCGCCGGAGGATATGGATCGAGACGCACTGCGCGAACGCGAGTTAGAGCGACTCGCCGACTGCCTGGAAGCGTCGCTGGCGCTGGATGTATTGTTTCCGGACGGATGCACAGCATGATTTCACCGCGTCGCCAGGCGAGTCGAGTGGGCTGGGTGCTTGGCATCAGTCTTCCGCTGTGTCTGCTGCTCGCTGTCACAATGGGTACCGTCAGCATTCCCTTCGGCGAGGTAATCGCTGCCATCAGCGGTGCCAACGAGGGACGAGCCAGCATCATTGTGAATGATATCCGTCTGCCTCGGGTGTTACTCGCGGCCCTGGTGGGCGCTATTCTGGCCTGCAGCGGAGCAGCTATGCAGGGTCTGTTTCGCAACCCATTGGCCGACCCCTCCCTGATCGGCGTGACAGCGGGCGCTTCATTAGGCGCCAGTATTGCCATCGTCGCGGGTGGAGGATTGCTCGGCGGTTTCGCCGCAATCTCAGTCGTTTCGCTGGGCGCATTTGTCGGCGGCCTGCTCGCCGTCATTTTGGTATACCGGCTAGCGAGCTCGGCCACCGGCACCTCGGTCGCAACGATGCTGCTCGCGGGCATTGCGATCACGGCGCTCGCCGGCGCTCTGGGTAACGTGCTGGAGTTTTACTCCAACAACGACATTTTGCGCCGCATCAGCTTGTGGCGCATGGGCGGCCTGGACGGCGCCGACTATCCACGCTTAGTCCTCGCAGCACTGACGAGTGCACTGGTACTGATCATTCTGCCTCGCTACGCCAGCGCACTGGATGCGCTATTGTTGGGTGAGTCAGAAGCCCGCCACCTGGGTATAGATGTAGACCGGGTCACTCGCATCCTGGTGGTGTTAGTCGCGATCGGTGTGGGCGCATCGGTAGCGCTAGCAGGCACAATTGCTTTCGTCGGGCTCGTCGTGCCGCATATTATTCGCATGCTGAGTGGACCTGGGCACCGAGCATTGCTGCGCAACTCGGCGCTGGCCGGTGCAGTATTACTCGTGCTGGCGGACCTGTTATCGCGCACACTCATCGCGCCTACCGAATTGCCGGTGGGCATCGTCACCGCCGCTATCGGTGTCCCCTTTTTCATCATGCTGCTGCGTCAGCGCGACCGCTACGGCATGTGATGATGGCTTTCCTCGAATGCAAACAGCTTAGCGCTTCACCATGGGGGTTCGAACTCCTGCGCGAGATACAGTTCTCGCTGAATGCCGGCGAGGTGCTGGGCATAATAGGGCCCAACGGAGCTGGCAAGAGCAGCCTGCTGCAGTTACTGTCCGGGCAGATGCCGCCCAGCGCAGGCGACTACTACTTGCGCGAACAAAGGCTGGAAAACTGGGAACGACTGCAACTCGCGCGCAGCGTCGCCCTACTCCCACAAAAGTCCAGCCTAAGCTTTCCGTTTACCGTGGCAGAGGTGATCCAACTTGGCCGCACACCCCATCGCAGCGGTGCCAGTTGTGACAGCCAGATCATTGAGCAGGTAATGCTGGCGACAGACACTTTCAGACTGCGCGAGCGTCTATACACACAGCTGTCCGGCGGCGAACAGCAGCGAGTGCAGTTGGCGCGGGTTTGTGCGCAACTCTGGCGAGCCGAAGACACCGATGGGAGACTGCTGCTATTAGACGAACCCAACAACACGCTGGATCCGGCTCATCAGCAAATGGTACTCGAACTGATAGCACAATTAGCCGACACCGGTGCCGCGGTCGTCCTGGTGATGCACGATTTTAATCTAGCCGCCAAGGCGTCAGATCAACTGCTCGTTCTAAATGAGGGACGTCAGGTAACGATGGGCAGCCCGGCAGAGGTGCTTACTGAAGCCTTGTTTCAGCAAGTCTTCGACGTGTCGGTCAGCATCCATCGCGACCATGGCGCCGCACCAAGGGTATTCCTGGCATGAAACATCTGGTGCTGGGTGGTGCACGCAGTGGAAAAAGCGGCTACGCGGAGCGCTGCGCTCAGGCGAGCAAGCGCCCGCTGATATATATCGCCACGGCCGAGGCCGGCGATGAAGAAATGGCCGCGCGCATCGCCAGGCACCAAAGTGAACGGGGTGAGCAATGGACGACTATTGAGAGCCCGCTCAATCTGGCAGACACCCTCCGAGGGTGCCCAGCGGATGCTTGCGTGCTGGTGGACTGCCTGACGCTATGGCTGAGCAACTCCCTGGCCGCTGACTGCTGGGAAGCCGAACAGCAGGCACTACTGGCACTCGTTTCGGAACTACACTGTGAGCTGATTCTGGTCAGCAACGAGGTCGGCCAGGGTCTGGTTCCGACGTCGGCACTGGGTCGCCGCTTCGTCGATGAGAGCGGCCGCCTGCACCAACAACTGGCTGCGATTTGTGAACAGGTCAGCTTTGTCACGGCAGGCATAGCGCAAACACTGAAAGGAGACGCCCACTCTTGAGTTGGACCACTACCACAACCGCCACCCCCTGCGAGGCAAGTCGCGAGGCGGCGCATCAACACCAGCAGAACCTGACCAAGCCAGCTGGTTCCCTGGGCCGCCTGGAATCGATCGCCGAAACCTTCGCCGCCTGGCAGGGTAAAACCTGTCCGGAATTAGCCCGCATCGGTGTGCGCGTTTTCGCAGCAGACCACGGTATCAGCTGCCGGGGGGTCTCGGCATTCCCACCGGAAGTCACGGTGCAGATGATCAGCAATTTCACCGCGGGCGGCGCGATTAGCGTGTTGTGCCGGGAAATGGGTGCCGACTTTGGTGTCGTTAATATGGGCACCTTTGCTCCGGTCGAAGCGGCGCCAGGAATCATCGATATCGCTTTGGCTCCGGGCACAGAGGATTTCAGCACCCAGCCCGCCATGAGTCATGAAATTCTGGATGAGGCACTCGCGAGCGGCCGCGAACAGGTCGCAGACCGGGACTGGCAGTTGTTTATTGGCGGCGACATGGGCATAGGGAACACCAGCTCTGCCGCGGCCATTCTCGCAGCAGTGACGGGCTTGAGCGCCGACGCAGTGACCGGCCGCGGCACGGGGATCGACGATGCTGCGCTGAACAGTAAAACAGAATTGATAGCCGAGGCGCTGCAATTACACGCGAACGAATTGACGAGTGGGCATGGCATTTTGCGCTGCCTGGGCGGTCTGGAGATCGCTGCAATGACGGGCGCATTTATTCACTGCGCGCAACGTGGCATTCCCATTCTGGTCGACGGCTTCATTGCCACCGCCGCGGCGCTCGCGGCCTGCAATATTAACCCGGGCGTGCAGCAGTGGCTGCTGGCCGGCCATTGTTCCGCCGAGTCGGCGCACCGCACAGCGCTCGATCATCTCGGCCTCGAACCGATTCTGGATCTGCAAATGCGTCTCGGCGAGGGCAGCGGTGCTGCGGTAGCCGTTCCCGTAATTCGAACGGCCTTAGCCCTACATTCCGGAATGGCCACGTTTGCCGATGCCGGCGTCTCGGAATCTGCCCCGTGAAGACGCTAATGATTTTGCTACTCGCGAGCATCACCACACCGGTGCTAGCGAGTGTAAGCGTGAGCGATTTCATGGGGCGCACGGTCACGCTGGATGCTCCCGCACAGCGCATCATTGCACTGGCACCCCACGTGGTTGAGAACGCGTTCAGCGCTGGCGCCGGTGACCGGCTGGTCGGGGTGGTGGAGTACAGTGATTATCCGGAAGCGGCTAAGCAAATTCATCGGGTGGGTAACTACACCGCCTGGAGCATGGAAGAGATTGTGGCCCTGCAACCCGACCTTGTGCTGATGTGGGCCTCGGGCAACGGCATGCACCGGCTGGAAATGCTGGAGCGTATGGGGCTGACGGTCTATGTCAGCGAGCCCAGACAACTAACAGACGTGCCTGCGACCATTCGCGCCATCGGTCACCTGGCCGGAACGGACGCGGTGAGCCAGGCCGAGGCAAAGCGACTAGAGCAGCGCATCGCGACCCTGCGAAACTGGTATGGCAGTGAATCGACCCTGTCGGTGTTTTACCAGGTATGGAATCAGCCACTGCAAACTATCAATGGCGATCACTTGATCAGTCATGTCATCGAGCTTTGCGGGGGCCGCAACATCTATGCGAATGCCGGCACACTCGCACCCAAAGTGAATATTGAGTCGGTGCTGGAACGGGACCCGCAGGTGATCATGGCCAGCGGCATGGGTAGCGAGCGGCCGGAGTGGCTCGACGCCTGGCGTGATTACCCCAGCATCAGCGCGGTGCAGCACGAGGCGCTATTCTTCGTACATCCCGACCTTCTGCAGCGTCCCACCGCACGAGTACTAGAGGGCGCCACCCGCGTCTGCGAGCAGTTGCAGTCACTGCGCGAACGCTCTCCCTAACGCTTTTTATTCTCGTGCTCGCGGGTTATGTTGGGCGGTCTAAGAATAAGGAGAATACGATGCGCGCACTGAAATACGCTCTCGCCGCCCTACCGCTGTTGGCATGCGCTGCCACAGCCGCCGACAAGGAGCTGCTGTGGGGAGATACCCACCTGCACACCAGCTATTCCTTCGACGCCTATACCAACAATAACTTCACCTCTGACCCGCACAATGCCTATCGCTATGCGACAGGTCAGCCCGTGATTCATCCGTTTAATCGCACTCGCGTGCAGATCGGCACACCGCTCGACTTCCTGGTCGTATCCGACCACGCTGAGTTCCTGGGCATCATCCGCGAAATTCACCAAGGCAAAGGTCTGGATACCAGTGACATGGGCCCCTGGGACTGCCTGGTTGCCCATGCCGCAGCCTGGTACCTCAATCGTCGTCTCGACGAGGGCACAGCGCTCAGCCTGTTCCGCGATGTATTGCCCCCGCCCCTGCCTGTGAGGGAAGCCGCTGAGAGTCTCACGCTGGGCGGCGATACGAATATTTTCCCGGATATGATGGACACCCAGGTCAATACCTGGCGCTCCCTCACCAACATCGCCGATGAGTACAACCAGCCCGGGGTCTTCACCGCCTTTATCGGCTGGGAATGGAGCTCGATTCCGGGCGGTGCCAACCTGCACAGGGTGGTGATGATGGACGGCAATGCCGAGCAGGCACAAACGTTTCAGCCCAGGAGCCTGCTCGATAGCCAATATCCGGAGGACCTTTGGGCCTGGATGGCAGAAACCGAGCCCAAGGTAGGCGCCAATTTTCTCGCGATACCGCACAACTCCAACCTGTCGAAAGGCTTTATGTTCGACGACACACGGTTGCGAGGCACGCCGATGGATGCGGACTACATTGCACTACGCCGGCGCTGGGAGCCCATCGTAGAGGTCACCCAGCTCAAGGGCGATTCGGAAACGCATCAGGATTTGTCACCCGATGATGAGTTTGCTGATTTCGAGGAATTTCCGTTCTATCTGCAAAGCACTTACAGCCCCTATGAAGTCAAACCCGGCGACTTCATGCGCTCGGCACTTAAACGCGGTCTATCGCTGGAGCAGGAGTTTGGCAGCAACCCCTATCAGTTCGGCGTGATTGGCTCGACCGACACCCACACGGGCCTGCCCAGCGCCGAGGAAGACAACTTCTGGGGGAAGATGGCGACCGACTCCATTCCTGAAAACAAGAATCAGAACTGGGATCCGAGTGAGCCCGCCCCTGGCGGCTGGTCTTTTTCCGCCGCTGGCTTAGCTGCGGTCTGGGCCGAAGAAAACACCCGTGAAGCAATCCTGGCCGCCATGAAACGCAAAGAGGTCTATGCCACTACGGGGCCACGAATCGCGCTGCAGTTCTTCGCCGGTGCCGATCTGGGAGACGTCGCACTGGACAGCGCTACGCTCTACGCCGAGGCCACCAGCGCCGGTGTGCCGATGGGCGGCGATCTGGTTGCGCCAGACGCCTCACCCACCTTCATCGTGGTCGCTGCCAAGGGCCCCGTGGACGCAAACCTGGACCGCGTCCAAATCGTCAAGGGTTGGCTCGATAACGCTGGCGAGCAGCAGGAACGCGTGTATAACGTGGCCTGGTCGGGAGACAGAGAGCTAGGCAATAACGGCTGGCTGCCTGCCGTGGGCAATACGGTGGATCTTAAAACCGGCAAGGTAGAAAACTCGATTGGCGCTGCGCAGCTTGCCACCGCCTGGACCGATCCGGATTACGACCCGACTCAGACCGCGTTCTACTACGTGCGGGTGCTGCAGATACCGACCGCAAGACATTCGCTGCTGGATGCGTTAGCCCTGGGGCAAGAGCGAGCAGCCAACTACCCCGACACTATCCAGGAAAGAGCCTACTCCTCACCGATTTGGGTTGCCCCTGCCGACTGATTGCTCAGCTGTCGATGCTGTTGGCCAGTGTCCACAGCATCATGCGCAACCAGTCCAACTCGATATCCGGGAAGGGTTGCACGTTGAGATTCAGATAGTGGCTGTCCTCGCCAAAGCGAGGCCAGCTGGGCAGACCTTCTCCGTTTGGGGTCGCACGGCTGGCGAAATTCACCCAATACGCCTGCAGTAACTCATGCACTCGCTGATCAGCGGGTGTATCGGGCACGCGATTGCCGAACACATAGGCAATCTCAGCCGCATGGTAGGCACCCAGCTTCTGACCTGTTTCGTCACCGGGAGCATGAGTAAAGAAATACATATAACTGGGCTGCCCGCTACTCTCTGTAAGCTTCGCCCAGGTCTGCATGTTCCAGCCAAAGACAAAATCGCGCCAGAAATCCATGTAGGGCTGGTCCGAGCCAGGCTCCTCGGCGTAAGCCCAGATAAAGGGATAGGCGCCGACACCCATATATTCCTTGAGGCCTGTTTCGAACTCGGCCTGTGAACGATAGATACCAGGAAAATTCGGGTATAGCGCGAAGGCCGTCGTCTCGTCTCGGTTGTAGCCCAGCATGACAGGCACTTGCAGCATTTCGCCGCGATCATAGAGTGCCATCAGCTGGTCGGGAATAACGGTCCCATCGACGATGGGGCCAACACCACCGCCTGCGCTTTCAAGCTGCGTATGCAGCGCCAATAGTTCGACTGCTGAGCGCTCTCGCATTGCTGCCAGTGAATCAGCACCGGCAGTCTTCTGCGCGGTCAGCCCGGCTTGATGCGCTGCGGCAAGCTCTGGTTGCTTGCCCATGAAGCCACCGCTTTGACCTATGGCGCGATGCACCAGCCCTGCGGCCCGCGGGCTCGCTAACACCTGGTGTACAGCGACTGAACCTGCCGACTCACCAAACACCGTGACCTGGCTCGGGTTACCGCCAAAGGCACGAATATTGTCACGCACACATTCAAGCGCTGCGAGCTGATCCAGCAAACCATAGTTGCCGCTGGTACCGTTCTGTTCTTCCGTCAGCTCGGGATGAGCGAGATAACCAAACAGATTGAGCCGATAGTTTATCGTCACCAGCACGATGCCCTGCCGCGCCAATTCGGCGCCGTCATAGATCGGCAGGCTTCCACTCCCGCGGGTAAACGCGCCTCCGTGAATCCACACCATCACCGGTGCCGAGCCATCCAGGTCTGCGCTCCACACGTTCAGGGACAGACAATCCTCTGACATCGGCCGCGGTGGATTGTAATAGGGACTGCCTTCGGGATAAGGCCGCTGTAAACAATCGTCACCGTACTCAAGCGCGGGCCGGGTACCCTCCCATGCCGGCGCGGGTTGTGGTGGCGACCAGCGCAAATCGCCTACCGGCGCTGCTGCATAGGGAATACCTTTAAAGCTGTATATGCCGCTCTCTTGCTGGCCTTGTAAGCTGCCGGCAGATACCTGCACCACGCTGGCAACTGACTGCGCGGCGATCAGCACACCGAAGATTGCCAGCAAACACCGCGCTGTATATTTTTTATTCATTAGTGACGTTTTCGTTTACGTAAAATGACATTTACGTGAACTTAGCATGACAGGATGCCATGCGGCGCTACCTATCAAGAAAAATTAATATTTGGGGCGTTTTGCGCTTTACAGATATTGCGGATCTATTGCATCGATCAGCGGCTGTAATTCCGCTTCATAATGGCGCCAGCGGCCGATCGACGAACTATAGAGGGGTTGGCGTACCTGCCAGGTGCTGGCGGTGTTAACGCGGCGGCGATTGTTGGCAAAGTCGAGGCATTGCTCTTCCCAATCCAGCCCACAAAACTCGATCATCTCTTGAGCGACACCATCGGGATCCTGCACGAGCGCCTCATATTCCAGATCGAAAATGCGCCCAGGCAGCACAGAGTGCCAGTGACTCATCATCGTGCGGTACTCGTTGTAGTAGCGCCCCAGTACAGCCAAATCGTAGGTGAATTCCTGCCCCGACGAAAAATCCTGGAAGTAGCAAGACAGACAGGTATCCAGCGGGTGACGAAAGGCGTTAATGATGCGGGCATTGGGAAACATCGTCAGGATGACCGCCACATGCAGGAAGTTTGACGGCATCTTGTTGGCAGCTTGCAGGCCAGCGCTACCCGCTAGTTGCTCCATACGCTGCAGGTAACTATTCGCATACCCTCGGAATACCTTTTCTGGAAGAAAGGGAACATAGGCCGGGTAAGGCTGTGACGGCTTCATGCGTTTGCCCATTTCCGTCACAATGCCCAAGATGTCACCGACCTCTCCTGCGCCAAACACCCCGCTGTGGCTATCAAGTATCTGCTCCACCAGCGTACTGCCTGAACGCGGCATGCCGACGACGAAAATGGGGCTGGCATCGGCAATACCGTAGTCTTTGCGTTGCTCGAAATAGGCCTCGTCAGCCATCGAGCGCAAATCCTCGCAGGTCTGCTTGAACTCAGCCTCCTTCCAGGGTTTCTGGTGAAGCTTATTGCCGGCCCGAAAGTGGGGAAATGCTTCGGCATATTCTCCGATGTCATCCAGAATCTTTCCGGCAGCAAATTCGAAGAACAGCCGGTTGTCGTCATCGAGATCATTAACGAGCTGGCTCAGAATGTGATCGAGTTCAGGACCGCGCTCACTAAACTTCTGCGTAACGACCCAGGCACCCCAGGCCTCGCCGTAATCGTCCTTTAACTCTGTGGCGCGTTTAAAGCTCGCCTGCGCTTCTTCAAACAGACCATGGTTGCGCTGTCCCACACCGAGATTGAAATGAAAGGTTTGCTGCGTGGGATACAGTTCGATGGCGCGCTGTATGAGCGCGAGGCCCTCGCGCCAATTGGGTTCGTCGAGGTAGGTTAGACCCAATAGATGGGTAGCGCTCACATCGTTTGGACGCAGCGCCAGGACGGCGCGATAGAGCTCGCGGGCCTCTTCGAACCGCTTGGCTTTGTGCAGTTCGACCGCTTTATCAATCGCCTCGCTACGCTTCAAGCGCTGTCCTGCGCCAGCCCCACCAGGTCCGCCGGGGTCAGGTCCCGTTCACTAAGCCACGCGTCGAGTTCCTGCGCCAAGCGCAAGCTGATACCCGGCTCGGCGTAGTTGGCAGTTCCCACCTGGACTGCGGCGGCCCCTGCCATGAAGAACTCAAGCGCATCGCGCAGGCTACCAATGCCGCCCATACCAATGATCGGTATGTTCACCTGTTGGTAGACCTCATAGACCATACGCACCGCTAATGGCTTTAGCGCCGGGCCGGACATGCCGCCCATCTTCTGGCCCAGCATGGGCCTGCGACGGTCGACGTCAATGACCATCCCGCGAATGGTATTAATCATGGTAATGATATCCGCACCGGCTGACTCTACACCCTGCGCCACCGCGCAAATGTCGCCGGCTTCGGGTGACAGCTTCACCATCAGCGGAAGATCGGTTGCCGCGCGCACAGCGGCGGTGACCTCGTGAGCCGCTTCGCCAGAAACCCCAAAATGCATGCCACCAGCGTGCACATTGGGGCAGGAGATATTCAGCTCGAGCGCGGCAATGCCCTCCACTGAATCGAAGCGTGTCGCGAGTTCAACGAAATCCTCCACCGAAGTGGCGAAGGTATTGACGATGACCGTTACACCCAGATCGCGCAGACGCGGCATCGTATCGTTTAAAAATGCATCGATGCCGATATTGGCAAGGCCGATGGAATTGAGCATTCCGGCCGAGGTCTCGGCAGTGCGCGGGGGTATGTTGCCCGGGCGCGGCTCCAGTGAGATACCCTTTACGCTAACGCCACCCAGGGAAGCCACGTCGACGAAATCAGCATACTCAACGCCATAACCAAAAGTACCGGACGCATTAATAAACGGGTTGGCCAGCGTGAGAGAACCGAGCCGGGTCTCTAGCCGCGAGCTCATGGGGCATCCCCAAAGATGCGGGTGGCATCAAACACGGGTCCGTCGTAACACACGTATTCGTAGTGACCCTCAGTGGTCATCACCGCACAGCCTTTGCAGGTACCCATACCGCAAGCCATGGGCGCTTCCAGCGCGACTTGGCAGGGCACATCTGCTGCCGCAGCCACATCGGCAACGGCGTGCAACATGCCGTCCGGGCCGCAACTATAGACGATCGCGTGATTATTATCGGCCAGCAGTCGCTTAAGCGGTGCAGTAATCAAGCCCTGCTCGCCCACCGACCCGTTCTCAGTGGTGATAATAAGCTCAGCGACTTCGGCGATATCTTCCGCCAGGGGCAAATCGTTTTCGGTGCGCGCGCCATAGAGAAACGTCGGCCGTGTTCCCGCGGCGGCCATTTGCTGCGCCAGAAACAATAAGGGCGCCACGCCCACACCACCGGCAACCAGCAGCGGCTGGCGGTCCGTGGTGTCCACGTCATAGCCGTTCCCCAGCGGGCCGAATACCACCAGGTCGTCGCCCACCTTCATGTCGGCAAGGCGCTCGGTGCCCTCGCCAACGGCTTTGACCAGTACTGCACCCGCCGCGCCGCTTTCCACCAGGGAGAAGGCGCGGGGCAGGACCGGGTGCACACCCCATTCACCACGGATCATGACAAACTCCCCCGGCACGCCTGGAATATCCTGATCTGCGACGAAGCGCAATAAGGCGTGATCTGGAGCGGGATAGGTAACTTCGGAAATTCGTGTACGCAGGTATTTCATCGCGCGCTATGATACCACCGGGAATCGACGACGGGACACTGCCCATGGTCTGTAGACAACTTTTTTTAGTGATTAGCCTGCTGTTTGGCGTGACAAGTCCTGCTCTATCGGACACTTACCAGCAGGTGGTCATCACAGAATTCGGCCCCGTTGAAAATCTTGAGTTGGTGCAGCAGACTGGATTACCTGAGCCTGGTCAGGGCGAGGTACGCATACGTGTGCTGACAGCCAGTGCCTCTTTCACCGACGTGATGGTGCGCCGTGGTCACTATCAGGGCATTGAGGCGGAGCCACCGTTTGCACCGGGCTATGACCTGGTGGGTATCGTCGATGCCCTTGGACCGGGTGTATCCGGCATTAATGTGGGAGACCGAGTGGCTGACCTCACTGTGTGGGGTTCCTATTCGGAATACATCACGCGACCGGCAGCGGGCCTGGTGCCGGTACCGGAACAGATCAGCGATGAAGACGCGGTGGTGCTGATTCTCGCCTACACCACGGCATACCAGATGCTGTACCGGGTCGCAGAAGTCCGCCCCGACCAGCGCATACTGATCCACGGTGCCAGTGGTGCGGTAGGCACAGCGCTCGCGCAGCTGGGGCGCATGTCGGGCCTGAAAATGTGGGGCACGGCATCCAAGGCCAAGGCGGAATATGTGCAGGCATTGGGGGTTCGGCCCATCGATTATCGCAGTGAGGATTTTGTCGAGCGAATCAACTCAGAAACCAACGGCGAGGGTGTCGACTTTGTCTTCGATGCCATCGGCCCCGATAACTTTAAGCGCTCTTACACAACACTGGCTTCCGACGGGCTGCTGGTAGAGTACGGGCTCTACACCACCTCGCTGCGCGGCGACAGAATGGATGTCATTAGAGCCGTACTCAGTTGGCAATGGCAGGAGCTTTTGTGGAAGTTCTTCCCCGACGAGAATCGCGCCACCACCTTCTATTCCATCGCCGACATGCGCGCCACGCAACCCGATTGGTTCCGCGAAGATCTGCGCAGCCTGTTCAATCTCACCATCGAGGGGAATATCGCGCCCCAGGTCTGGAGCGTAATGCCGATGGCACGCGCCCAGGATGCACACCGGGCTATCGAGCAGGGTGAGGTGCGCGGAAAAATCGTGCTGCGCGTTACTGAGTAGTGGACTGAAGCTCTCGCCGCACATCGGCGGGTACCGGACAGTCCATCACCGCAGCAACCGCCACCAGAATTTCCCGCTCTACCGGGCTGAGCAGATCATTGTGGACCGCACAGGCTAGCATCCCCTTGAGCAGCCTGGGCTTGAGTAAGGGGTAGCAATTAGCCAGCTTGCTCACCGCCTGGGAAAACTCAGCCACACTGCACTCCTCCAGCGGTCGAATCGTTAGATTGTACAAACCCACACTCTCGACGCCGCGCGTAAATGCCGCCTCGCGCTCGCCTGCATCGACGTTGCCGCGCCAGGCCAATACGGAGACGACCGTTCGAAACTCCTGCCGTACATGGACGATTTTGCGGTGTTTTGGCGACGCTGCCTTCACCTGCAGAAATTCGGGATCGAGGTAATGGCGAATCACCTGATACATGCACCACTCGTACAGATCCACCCTTCGGTCTGCACGGGTAATCTTCAACAGCGTGTCTTTAAACAATCGATATTGAGGCGGCGACATGCATTTGAGCGCTGGTAGGCACAGCTCAAGCAAAGGCAAGCGCCATTCAATATCGAGCGCGTGCAGCGTGGGCAACAAATCTTCTACGGTAACTCGCAGTCCGCGTACGCCAGTCTCCGACACTAACTCCAGTTGCCGCTGTTGCTGCTCTGCCTCGCTGCTGATCATGAGACCATAGGCAATAGCATTGGCACCCAGCGGGTCATGGGCCTGCTCAACGAGCTTCTCGGTGACCGTGCCGGGCAACTGTAAATACCCCAAACAGCTAACCACCCATTCATAGAAAAATTAAGCCACTTCTCGGTATTGAACGGGTGTCATATCGTTCAATCCATCATGGGGTCGTTCATGGTTATACAACACGATCCAGTCATCCGTGATCTCTCGAACTTCCTGCAATGTCTCGAACAGATATAAGTCCAATACTTCCTCTCGATACGTGCGATTAAAACGTTCGATAAATCCATTTTGGTAAGGCTTGCCGGGCTTGATGAAATCGATCTGAATTCCATGCGCTTGCGCCCATTCAGCCAACGCCCCTGATGTAAATTCAGGGCCATTATCAACCCTGATAATAGCGGGATAGCCTCGCCAGGCTGCAATACGATCTAATGTATGTATCACTCGCTCCGTAGTAATGCCCGAATTGATATCTATCGCTAACACTTCTCGATTGAAATCATCAACCACATTGAACGTGCGAAACCGATGACCGTGACGCAAGGTATCGCTCATAAAATCCATCGACCAACAGATATTGGCTGATCTAGGAACGCGCAATGGCAACGGATTCCTATTCGGTATCCTGCGTTTTACTTTACGCCGTATATTCAGTTTTAACTCCATATAAACACGGTAAATCCGTTTGTGATTCCAACGTTTACCCAACGCTCTGAGCCGCTTACACAGCTTTGGAAAACCCCAGCGAGGGTGCTTCTCAACCAAGGCCAGCAACGCATCAATCAGCTCACTATCATCTACTCGCTTGGGCGTGTAGTAATACGCCGTGCGACTTAGCGCGGCTGCACCACAGGCCGCTCGAATGCTGACAGGGTAATCCTTGCGCAAACGATCAACCCACTGCCGACGATGGACTGGCCCTAAAGCTTTTTTATGATCTCTTCCTGCATCTGACTCTTCAGGCTGAGATCGGCATACATCTGCTTGAGCTTGCGGTTCTCTTCTTCAAGTTCCTTGAGCCGCCGTACATCGGAGGCTTCCATTCCACCGTACTTAGAGCGCCACTTGTAAAAGGTGCTGAGTCCAATGCCATGCTCTCGACATATGTCCGGAACCGGCACTCCGCTTTCTGCTTGTTTGAGAAACGCCACAATCTGCGTTTCGCTGAACTTCGATTTGCGCATATGTAAAAACTCCTATCACGTTGGTTTATAGAAATTTCTACGTATGAGTGGCGCTATTTTACGGGGTACTTACAGAAATACTTCTCTCCGAACCATTCCCCACACTGCCCAGTAGTACACTCTGGGGGCAAGATGACCGCCATATTAACCTGGGCCAAGTAGGGCTCATAGCGTTCGTATATGTCTCGAGCAACACTCCGCTCTCTTCCTTCTGCGGTTCTGAGTTCGTCGCATAACGCGGCGTGTTGGTTCCGGTTAGCCAACGCAAACCGGCCGCCTTTGACTTGTGCATGCTCTTCATAGCTCCGCAATACCTCCACCCGCTCTTCATCACTGTAGTAGTTGTCTTGGCGGAAATAATCTTGTTCGCTCGGGCTTGTTGGGGGGTACTCTAATCCCTCCTGGACACAACCGGACAACAAAGCTGCGGTGGCTAAAAACCCTAACATCAGAGGGCGCATTAGTACCTGTCCTGACAGGATAGTGACTGTGCCCAAATGAAAATATCCGGGGCTCTCTGTGCCACCTCAGGGGTCGCTAATTCAATCTGCGGATATCCCAAGGCAGAACAAGAGTCCTCACTTGGGCAATGGTCTTGGTAGGGATAATTGACATCTACTGAAATCCGAGCGAGCACACTCTCGTAGGTAATGGCGATATTCGACGCGTCTGGTTCTGCCAGATCTCGCAACTCTGGTGTCTCTATTAGGCTGCACAGTTCCTCCCTGCGATACTCGTACTCAATATTTTTAGTTGTATTTCGGGATTGCCGCTCCTCCTCCTCACGCCTCAGCGTGTCCACCCTCATCGTTTGATACACGGCTTCCGCGGCCTCTCGATCAACGTTATATTCTTTTACCAGGTTTTCTACGGTCCAGTCTTCAGGGTGTTTCTCTTCTGACGCGCTCAACCCCGCAGTGACAAACCAGCTGACCGACAACACAGCAGCGAAGTGCTTTATAGATAAATACACTGCCCCAGAATTCCACATATTAGCCTCCCAAGGTACCTTCCACCGTTTTTCGATCCACGTAATTAATCCACCGTGGATCATCCCACCACCACAAAACGCCATACGGCTTAGTGCCATATGCCCGCCGGATCGTTGGCTGGCGGGTCTCCTCCACCCTGACCACAGACTTGGTGCTGGATGCACTCAACCCGGCCATCTGCCAGCGCAACCCCGGTAAAGACAGCGACCTGATCCCTCACAGTGACCGGGGCAGCCAGTCTCTGTCCATCACCTATAGTGAGCGGCTATGGGAGGTCGGGATTGACCCTTGTGTAGGCAGCGTTGGGGATAGTTATGATAATGCGTTGGCCGAAAGCGCTATCGGGCTCTTCAAAACAGAAGTCATCAGGCTGCCCGGCCCCTGCAAGTCCATCGGACAGGTCGAATGGGAAACCTGCAAATGGGTTCATGGTTACAATGCTGAAAGGCTCCATAGCGCCATCAATGATATAATACCGCAAGGGATGTCAATACCGAAGTAATTTTCCCCACTTTTCGGGTTTAGGTGACGAGCCATTTATGCGTCTGTGCTACTTTCCTTTTTGGGCGGCGGTGGCGGAGCGATTGGCGCGTTTCGCTGTGCTCTGGGATCAGATCGGCGTGCCCTCTGAGGCGCTAGCTTGCCCCTTCGATCTGGATGACGACAGCCTGGTGTAGAAGCCGATCCAGCAGGGCTGTGGCGACAACCGGGTCCCCGAAGATTTCACCCCATTCAACAAACCCGCCAATCGCTCCGCCACGTCTTCCAGATCGTCTTGATGTCATAGCCCTTTGAGAGGGCCTGTTCAATGAATGGCCAGCCGGCCAGCACCGCCTGCTTCCCGGAGCGGTGTAATCGCTTGTTCATCTTCCTAAAGAGTTTTTCTGTGTTCACGAATGTTCCTGGCGAGCTTTAACAGTTTTTAACGAGCTTTTAACGAGCTTATACGAGCATAGCACGAGCATAGAGAGTGATAAGCGATGTTCTTGTTGGTGTGCGGTTAAAACTCGTCCAAAGCTCGTTAAAGCTCGTCTAAACATGTTAGAGTGCCGCTTAATAACGGTAAAACTTTGGGGCAGGATGTGTGAAGTAGGCCTACGCCAGCGAGCTGTTGCGCCCATTTCACCTGTCTTATTCGCACACGTGCTCAACGATCCTGCTCTGCGAGGCTGCCACCGGCTACCGCCTCACTACCGCCAAAGGCACGGTTGATCAGTAATGGGCAGTCAAACGCGGCAACGCCAAAAAGCGATCAAGGTCTGGGTGAGTGACGAGGAAAAGCGTGCCATCGAGGCCCACGCAGACGCCTGTGCGCTAAGTGCGTCGAACTATCTTCGCAATCTGGGGATGAACGCCCCGATCCCATCCCAACTCGATCGCGCCTCGGTCGTGGACCTGTCGCACACGGCAGGTGATATCGGCCGGCTGGGGGGACTGTTAAAGCGCTGGTTGAGTCACGACGAGCGCTTCCGACCCGGTCTACCGAGCCGTGTCGATGTCCAGGCGCTGTATAGGGAATTGACGCGCCAGGGCGATGCATTGCGAGAGCACGTCAAGAGGATCACGCCGTGATCGCGCACGAGGTGGTCCGCACGGCCGGCAAGGCCGGCCGGTTCAGTGCCCTGGCGACGTATGTGCTCACCGACGGGCAAACCGCTTACCGCCACCTCGCCCACTACCTCGAGGCCGATCAGGGGGATGCGGGGCGCGTTCAATACTCCCGGGTGACCAATTGTGGTTGCGACGATCCACAGTGGGCGATTATGGAGATCGAGGCGGTGCAGGGTATGAACACCCGTGCCCGGAATGACAAGACCTACCACCTGGTGGTGAGTTTTCGGGAGGACGAGGACCCCTCACGCGAGGTGCTCGATGCGATCGAGGACGCGGTGTGTGAGCACCTGGGGTTTGGTGAGCACCAGCGCATCAGCGCGCTGCACCGCGACACGGACAATGTGCACCTGCACCTGGCGATTAACAAGATCCATCCCAAGCGGCTGACGATGCACGAGCCGTATTACAGCCACCGGGCCCTGAGTGACATCTGTCAGGTGCTCGAACACCGCCATGGGCTTGAGCAGGACAACCATATCGGGGTAGTGGTGCGTGACTCCGGGCGATTTCCCACTGGCCCGGCCGGTAATCTGGAAGCCCATCGTGGGCAGGTGTCGTTGCAACGCTGGGTACAGGAGCAGGCGGTGCCTGTGCTGCGCCAGTGTGATAGCTGGCAAGCCCTTCACGCGGCCCTGGCTGAATCCCATCTTGCGCTGACGCCGCGGGGGAATGGCCTGGTGTTCAAAGATCGCGGCAGTGATACCGCGGTGAAGGCCAGCTCGGTGGGGCGTGCGTGGTCCAAAGGCGCTCTTGAGCAGCAGTTCGGGGCCTATGAGCCGCCTTTGGCAGAGGCCGAACGGATCAACCCCACCCGGCGCTACGCGGCGGCACCGCGGGCGGCGACGGACCGGGTAGAGGCGAAGGCGCTGTATCGCGCGTTTGAGGCGCAGAGGCGGGCTCGCAACGCGCAGCGTCAGGCGGCGCTGGCGGCCATTCGGGTGTCTCTGGCCAGTCAGCGCAAGACGGTGCAGCGCGAGTTTATGGCCCGGCGCGAGGCCGTGAAGACGGGCCATCGGCGCGATGCCGATCGCAAGGGCCTCCACGCGCTCTTGCGCATGGAACGCCTGCAGGCGCTCGCCGACATTCAGAAAGCGGGGGAGGCGGCGCGGCGCGAGGTTCGCCAGCACTACCCGAAACAGGAGTGGCAGGGTTTTTTGATTGAGCGGGCAGGGCAGGGCGATACGGTGGCGCTATCGTGCCTGCAGACGCTCAGGGGGCCGGCCCGAGGGGCGCAACCGCCGCGGGTGTATGGCGCTGCGCGCAAGGCGCCGGTCTTCCCCCCGAAAACGTACCGCTACCGGGTCCACGGCAACGGGGATGTGTCTTTTAGCCTCACCGGTGGCGGTCGATTGCGGGATACGGCCCAGGGGATAGTCATTCTCGACAAGCGCCCGGATGCGGCGACGGTAGAGACGGCGTTGCGTCTGGCGGCCCTAAAATACGGTCCCGAACTGCACGTGCAGGGCAGCAGCGTATTCCGGTCTCAGGCGCAGCTGTTCGCGCGGCGGTTACAGCTCACGCTCGTGCGGCCGCAGTCGCGGCCGGCCAGCGAATCACAGCCGGCGTTGCCCATTCAGGATCGGGTTCTGGAGCGCTACCTTGAACAACGCAATGCCCTGGTGGGCAAGGTACGGGGACTCTCACGGCATCGGGTGTTTGGGCCGGCGGATGCAGGGACGGTGATTTATCAGGGTCAGCGCCAGCTCGAGGAGGGCAGGACCGTCGCTTTGTTCCAGGACGCCACCCAACAGGACACGCTGGTGATGGCGGTCACCGATTCGCAGGCCATCAAGCTCCGCCGAGCCGGTGTCGATGCCGACGTACAGATTGCCCGCAACGGGAATCTGGTCGACATTCGTGCGAGAGGGCGCGAGCGCTAGGGCTCGTTTTTGTTGCCTGGGGCCCTTACGTGGATGGGTTGTACCCGTTCAGACCCAATCGGACACTGCCTGAACAAGCGAGGGTTACCGGTTTTAATGAAAGTGCAAACCCAAACCATCAAAACTCAAGGTAACCCTCATGATCCATACCAATGAACGCATCATTAAACACAAGGGCGGCCTGCTCAATTTGGCCGAGGAACCGGGTAACGTCGCGAAGGCCCGCCATGCTCGGTGATTAGGTACAGGCCGCAGCCATAGTACAGTCACAGTCGGACAATCAGACAGAACGCGATGCGCTCCTCCCCGCCATACTCGACCTGGCCTTCAGGGGCGAGTTGTAGGGAAACTGGACGAGCGGCTGTACCAAGCCGAAGAACCCATCTAGACCGTTACCTCGCAGCCCCTGCACCCAAGATCACAAGAAGCACCATAAGGACTATAAAGCACAAGAGCACATTGAGCACGCTCGATGCTGTCAATACCGATGCAATTTTCCCCAATAGTGCCAAAGTAAAATTCCCCACCCCTGATTAAAAAGCGTACAACTACTGCTCTGCGTCTACTGGGACCTTCCGTGGCCGGCCTCGCCGCTTGGCAGGTGGTTTTGCTGCCTCCTGTTGGGCTCCCTTAAGGGACTCTGGCACCAGGTCCGCATGCTCTCTGAGCCGGTACGAGTTGCCTTCGATCTCGATGACCACAGCGTGGTGCAGCAGCCGATCCAGCAGGGCAGCAGCAATCACGTTGTCACCAAAGATCTCTCCCCATTCCTTAAACCCACGGTTGGAGGTCAGGATCATGGCCCCCTTCTCGTAGCGGGCATTGACCAGCTGGAAGAACAGGTTGGCGCCTGATGGGGTAATCGGCAGGTACCCCACCTCATCCACGATAAGTACGGCGGCGCGATTGAAGAAGCGCACCCGATTCTCCAGGTTGCCCTCCCGCTCCGCTTTGGTGAGCGAGGCGATGAGGTCAGTCAGCGTCGTAAAATAAACACTCTTGCCGGCCTTGATCGCTTCTGTACCGAGCGCCAGGGCGAGGTGGCTCTTGCCCACGCCGGGCGGCCCCAGGAAGTGCACACTCTGGTTCCGCTCGACGAACCCGAGTTGGGCCAGGGTGAGTATCCGGTTCCGATCCAGGCTGGGCTGGAACGTGAAGTCGAAGGACTCCAGTGTCTTGACCTGTGTGAGTCTGGCGGTCATGCGTGCGGCCTTGATGCGGCGTGTTTCACGGTTGGCGCACTCGTCACTCAGAAGCACATCAATGGCTTCAACAACGGACAGTTTCCCCTGCTCGACGCGGGACATGGTGTCGTCGAGCACTTCCAGTGCACAAGCCAGTTTGAGCTGGACGAGGTGCTGGCGTACGCGCTCCAGTGTGGCCGGAGTACTCATGATGCGCCCTCCGTAGCCAATGCCTGACCAACGGCCTCATAGACCGCCAGGGGCCGCTGATGCACAGACTCACCCGGTACCAGAATGGCGATATCCTGGCTAATATGACGCCTGGGTTCTGCCGACGAGACCTGATAGAGCCGGTGGCCATCCTGCACCTGCCGTTGGCCGCGACCGGTGAGCAGATTGTGTACAGCGATGAGGCGCCGGTCTTCGAAGATCTGGATCTCGGTGGCGAACTGGTGCACCTCGACTTTGCGGGACCGCATGGTGTCCGGGACGCTGTAGTCATTACCACCCACGGAGACCATGCCATCCCGAGTAACCCGCCGCTCGAGCTTCAGTACCTGGTTGAAGCGATGCTCCGGCAGCACCTTGAGCTGTGACTGCTCATCGGCAAAGGCCTCACCCACCACACGGCCTGTTGTACCATGCTCCCGGCTGTTGGCGAGTGTATGCCGCCAATCGTCGAATTGGGTATTGAGGTCCTCCATGTCGTGGAACGAACGGCCCAGGAAGAAATCCTGGCGGATATAGCGAAATGGGCGCTCGACCTTGCCCTTGGTCTTGGCGCGATAGGGCTTGCAGGCGCGGGGCTTGAAGCCGTAGTGCGATGCCAGGGACAACAGGGTCGGGTTGTAGTGAATCCCTTCCTCGTCCTCGTTGATCACGGCGGTCTTCATCCGATCGTAAAGAATCTCGCCGGGCACACCGTCGAACTCTTCAAATGCTGCCATGTGGCAGCGTACCACTTCATCGAGGGTCTGCCGCCAGACGTAGCGGCCAAACAGATATCGGCTGCAGCCAAGGACCATGGAAAACAACCAGACAATGCGGTCCTGATCAGGCTCACACCCAAAGCGCACTTTGAACTGGGCAAAGTCCACCTGGGCCTGTTTACCAGCCGGTGTCTCGAAACGTCGTTCAAAGACCTGGCTGACTGACGGGCGAATTTCTCGCAGGTAATCGGTGACCAGGCTGTAACCGCCGGTGTAACCCAGTTCCCTGATCTCCCTTAGCAGGCGAGATCCGGATAGCTCGGAATACTGACCGATACGCTGAGCCAGGTAATCCCGATAGGGGTCTAGCTTGCTGGCCCTGGGTGCTCTGGGGCCGTAGGTCGGGACCGATAAACCCTGTTTGAGATACTTGCGAACGGTCTTGCGATCCATGCCCATTCGTTGGGCGATGGCCTTGATAGACAGCCCTTGCTCTTTTAAGTCGTGAATCATAAACAACTCCCCTAATGACAGCACGCAGTTCCCCTCCGGCACACACTCTTGCTGGAGTAGGTTCGTGCTGTATCGACAACTCGACAAGCTCAACTTGCTTGCCTCCCATGTAGGGGTGGGGGAAATTACTTTGGCGATTTATGGGGAGTTTTACATTGGCACTAACATCTGCCCGAGAATACCGGCCACCGGATGAGCCAGAATACCCATTCCATGACAAGGTAGTGCGGGTCACCAAGTGCGGCAGAATCTGTATGGGGCACAGGAAAATCAACCTGAGTGTGGTGTTCTCAGGGCAAACGGTGGGCGTGACTGAGGTCGCCGACAAGATCTGGCTTGTCAGCTTTCTCGATTATGATCTAGGCTTCTTTGACGAGGATGTGGGGAGAGTGGAACCGACCACTAACCCCTTTGGACCGAAGAAAGTGTAAACCATGTCTTCGGTATGATCTGTATACCATATCTCCGGTACAGACCAGGCCAACATTGACTACCCTGTCCGCTACGAGAATCACGACTACCCGGTACCCCACCAGTATGTTGGTGAACAGTTGGAAGTCCACGTCGGCGGCACCCTGGTGGAGATCTACTCCCGGCACCAGCTGGTAGCCACCCATCCGCGCAAACACATACCGGGGTTTACCACCCATCCTGCCCACATGCCCAAACGCCACCGGGCGCAGCAGCAATGGACGCCAGGGCACCTGAAACGCTTGGCGCAGGACATCGGCCCGGACACCCTGACCTGGGTCACTGCACAGCTCGAAGGCCGGCAGCACCCGGAGCAAGCCTACAAGGTCTGTCTGGGCTTACTGAATCCCAGCAAGCAATACCCGGCCAGCCGGCTCAATGCCGCCTGCCGCATCGCCAACCTTTCCGGCCTGCACCGCCTGAAGCAGGTCAGGGCCATTCTGAAGAGCAATCGGGACCAACTGCCCGAGCCACTCAGCCTCTCGGCTGAACGACCCCAGGACCACGAAGATATCCGCGGTCCGCACAATTTCCACTGAAGGAGAAACTTATGACAACAGCCATCACCCTCGCGCGCCTGCGCGACCTACGCCTCTCGGGCATGGCCAAGGCCCTGGAGCGGCAATTGGAACAGATCGGCACCTACGATGCCTTGTCGTTCCTGGAGAGGTTCGGCCTGCTGGTTGAGCAGGAGCGCCTGGAGCGAGAACATCGCAAACAGGACCGGCTCGTGCGCCAGGCACGCTTCAAGCTTCGGGCCAGCGTCCAGTACCTCGACTACCAGCACCCACGGAACCTCAAACAGGACCAGATCGCCCGCTCGCGCAGGGGGAGTGGATAGACCGTGCCCAGAACCTGTTGATCACCGGTCCCTGCGGCAGCGGTAAAACCTACCTGGCTTGCGCCCCAGGTCATAACGCCTGCCTGCAAGGCTACAGCACGCGCTACTTCCGCCTGTCCCGCCTGTTACTGGAGCTGACCCAGGCCAAGGCCGATGGTAGTTACCAGAAAGTGCTGAAGCAAATCGCAGAACACAGCTTCTGCTGATTGATGACTGGGGGCTTGAGGCACTCACCGCCGCCCAGCGTAACGACCTGAAGGAGATTATGTACGACCGGCACGGTTCGACATCGACGGTCATGATCAGCCAGTTGCCAACGGATCACTGGTACGCCGCCATCGGCGACAACACCTTGGCAGACGCCATCCTGGACCGGCTGATGCACAACGCGCACCGCCTGCCGCTGAAGGGAGAGTCGATGAGAAAAATCTATGGCCAATCGACTGAAGATGAACACCTGGGTTAAAAATCCGTCAACGTGATGCGTTGGGAAATCAGGTGTTCACGTTCAGCAGGAATGGCTGTTCAGCTTCGCAGGAATACGCAGTCAGCAATGCACTGTGTAAGACTGGCGTTGTTGTCTCACCGGTCGGCGTTCGAAGCCTCTGGCTCAGGCACCGGCTTTCCAACGTCAAAGACCGGCTGAGAGCCCTGGAAGCCAGGATCGCCGAGGAGGACATCATCCTGAGCGAAGCCCAGGTTCAGGCACTTGAGAACAAGAAACTGGAGACGGGGCCTGTGGTGAGATCGAGACGGCCCATCTTGGTTATCTGGCCTCTCAGGACACCGTCTACGTCGAGCATGGAAGGGCGTTGGTCGGATATACCAGCAGACCTACATCAATACTGGCGCTAGTGCTAGGGTGGCGCACTGTAAGCTGCATACGACCAAGACCCCGTTCACGGCCGCAGATCTGCTCAATGACCGCGTATTCCCGGGTTATGAACAGCACGAGCTGCAGGTGCTACGTATCTTGACTGGCCGTGGAACCGAAGACTGCGGTAATGTAGAGCGGCAGATCAGACCTTAAACATCCCTGAACGGCACCAAATTCATCAGTTCCAATATTGCATCGGTCATCCGCCAACTCTATTGCGGGTAGCACATTAGGCTTCATTCACCGGTAACGAGTCGTCCCTCAGGTTTATGCGTTTAGTCACTATCCAGATTCTTCGATGTTTGCGATCGCGATAAACGCACCAATCTCTATCAGAAGGTTTTGCGTACCCGCACACCGTAAGTTCGCGGTTTTAGATACGATATCTGACTTGTTCCATAGAAACCAGACACATCAAAACCAATGACGGCGTCATCTGAATCGGTGACGTTATCGATATAAGCTGTGGCGGACCATCCATCTGCAACATCACTCCAGGCAATCTGAACGCCTGCCTGCAATCTGTCTCCCAGACTGTGGGCTTTATATGCCCGCGCATTGTGAAACACCTCGGTTTGATAGGAGGCGGTTGCCTGTAAGGCCAGCTCACCGTTTGCCTTCAGGTCGAATGCATACCTGACTAAGCCGAAAGTTTGAAATTCTGGAGTGAAGGGAGGCGGGACATCAGCAAACACACCGTCTGCTACGCTTAAGTCCTGGACCTCCGCGTCAATATAAGAAGCCCCCCAGAAAAGCTCCCAGCCAAGCGCAGGCGTCACAAATAACTCTATCTCGCCGCCAATATAGCGCGCCTGCTCATTGCTAACGGCGCTAGCATTATTAATAAAAGAGAAGGACTGATAATCCTCATAATCATAATAGAAGACAGCCCCATTTAAGCGTAGCTGCCCATCCAACAAGGTTAATTTGGCACCTGCTTCATAGGACAGGAGAGCTTCCTGGTCGTAAGGACTAAAGCCACCCAGCAGCGGCGTGTTAAAACCACCGGCTTTGACGCCGCGATTGACGCCCACATAGTAGATCTGATCAGGGTCTGGTAAGTATTCAAGCTGTAACTTACCCGACCAGAGCGTATCATTATTATCAATGTCCGCAGTTTCCAGAACCATGCCATTTGCATCCACTTCAATAACACGATCATCGTTGTTTGGGTTGGTGATGACTGTTCCCCGCAGGCTTTTGTTTTCCTGAACCGCGCGCAGGCCTGCAACAAGCCTGACAGAGTCACTAAAGTGGAGATCTGTCTGAGCGAACAATGAAAAGGAGTCGGTGTTAACTTCTGAGATAGTATTGCTCTCAGAGCCGCCAAGAATACCGACATGATCAACAATATTGTCCGCCAAACCCTGTGTATGGTCGGTCCGAATACCGAGATAGTAAAAACCCGCTACCCAGTTAAGCTGATCCGTATCACCTGATAGTCTCACTTCCTGGCTAAACTGGTCTATATCACCATCAGATTGGAAAATGAGCCCCGGCGTGGGTGTCTGATCAGAGTCAATACCGACCACACGGCTAAAGTTTTTGTAGTCTGTTATTGCGACCAAATCAGCAAAATCGAATCCGAATTCGGCTGTGGCGGAAATGCCCCATGATCTGATTTTATTCTGGTCATCGAACGCGAAGTCGCGATCAATCAAGTTTCCACTGCCATCAGGATCGCCCGGATTGCCAAAAAAATCGCCGCCCTGAAGGGGTCGAACCTCACCCTTGGCACAAGTGCCGGATGTGGTCAAGTTCACACATCCAAGAGGATCATCTGCGGCAAAGATAACCTCTACAATCCTTCCTTGATCATCCACAACCTGGGTTGTGTTGACTACCTGATATGGGCTGCTACTTGTAACCGTATCTGCGAAATTCCCCGCTAAAAGCAAGGCTCCGCGACTGCCCAGATCAAATTCTACCTGACCGCGTATAGCCTGAGTTTCATCATTGTAGGTATCACCACCCCCGCTAGGCGTACCGGCTTTTCCGTTGGCATCAAATCCATCTGCAACATTCCTTAGGATTTCAGCCTGGGTATTACTTAAAACAGACAAGCGCCCGCGCACGCCTTCACCCAGACCCCCGGACAGGGCGCCTTCAACCCGTGTCTGGTTAAAACGTGCCAATGTCATTTCCAGATAGGCTTCAAATTCGTAGCTCGGTTTGGCTGTAATGGTATTTACCAGCCCCCCCGTTGCATTTCGCCCGAAAAGCGTACCTTGTGGCCCTTTCAATATCTCGACACGGCCGATGTCAAACAATCCGAATGTTTGCGCTTGTGTGCTAGCGAGGTAAGCGCCGTCAATATAGACCGCCACCGGTGCCTCAGCACTATCAGCGAAGTCATTCTGGACGATACCGCGGATATTGAAAATGGATCTTTGACCGCCAATATCACCCGCCAGTGACACATTCGGGGTGAAATTGATTAAATCGATACTGTTTTTAAGCCCTATTTGCTCTAACTGGTTACCAGAAAATGCTGTGATTGCAATCCCGACATCCTGAATATTCTGTGCGCGTTTTTGTGCTGTGACTACAATTTCTTCAAACACAGACGTCGAGCGCCTGTCGTCCTGCTCGGTGTCTCCACCTTGACCCTGACAGATGGCCGCATGAGTTAAAGCCGCACTGCACAAAAGAACCGTCAGCTTGAGCCGAGTAATCCGTCTCCGCTCTTCGGTTAAAAAAGCCATGCCGCTCATGGCGTGTCCACCATTAATATGATTAGGGGCTCTCCGAGGGAACCTCTGATCAACCCTTTGCATTAGCATAAAACCCCCTTTTTTCCGTACTTGTAAAAGGTCGTTCCATGATGGTTGGTTAACTCGCTTTGTTTTGCCCGGATTTCGCTGATTTGTCAAATTCCGGGCGCAACTACCCTATGAGGGCAGCATATTTTTGCCAGTCCACGGTAACGCACGGTGCTGTAGCCGAACTGCCGTTTGATGGTCCTGAACGGATGTTCTACCTTGGCGCGCACCTGTGCTTTCTTGTGCTCCAGCAGTTGCTCAAGTTGATTCTGCGTCTTGCGTTTACCTGGATGTACTGCAATCTCCCATTCAATGTCACTGTCAGCCAACGCTTCTCGTTTGTCCACACCTTGATAACCCGCACCTGTAGTGGCACACTGAATTTGGCCACCTGAATCTGGGTGATACTATCACCCCTCAAGACACAGGTGAGCAAATGACCAAACGATCCAGACCAAACTTTAGCCCGGAGTTTCGACTCGAAGTCGCACAATTAGTCGTTGACCAAGGCTATACCGTCAGAGCCGCGAGTGAAGCGATGAACGTCAGTAAATCTTCAGTGGAGGGCTGGGTTCGCCAGCTTCGGCTAGAGCGCTCGGGAGAAACACCTCAGAAAGGCACGCCACTGACCGAGGAGCAGCGCCGTATTCGCGACCTGGAACGTCAGATCAAACGGCTGGAAACAGAGAAAGACATATTAAAAAAGGGTATGGCTCTCTTGATGTCCGACGAGCTGAAAAATATTCGATAATTCAGCGGTTACAAGAGAGCTATCCCGTTAAGTTGCTATGCCATGTCTTTGATATTCAACGCAGTAGCTACCGATATTGGCGAGAGCGCCCGAAGGGTGACAACTCCCATCGTTGCAGGCTTAAGCTTATGGTTCACGCTGCTCACCGCCTAAGTGGTGGCTCAGCTGGTGCAAGAACCGTTGCCCAGATCGTTAGCCGTAATGGAACGCCATTGACTCGTTACGTTGCGGGTAAGTTGATGAAGGAGTTGGGACTGGTGAGTAGCCAGCTTCCAAAACACGCCTATAAGCGTGCTGACAAGCTACACGTAGCCATTCCAAATACCTTGAATCGGCAGTTTTCTGTAGCAGAACCCAACCAGGTGTGGTGCAGCGATATTACATATATTTGGACGGGTCAACGCTGGGCCTATCTAGCCATGATACTGGATCTCTACGCGAGAAAACCGGTTGGTTGGGCGTTTTCTTATCGGGCCGACAGTGAACTGACCCGTAAGGCGTTGATGATGGCTTATGAATCCAGAGGAAGACCAAAGGGAGTGCTATTCCACTCGGATCAGGGAGTTCAGTACACCAGTACAAAATTCCGTCAGCATCTCTGGCGGTATCAGATACAACAGAGCATGAGTCGACGGGGAAACTGCTGGGATAACGCGCCAATGGAGCGCTTCTTCCGCAGCCTAAAAACCGAGTGGGTTCCAGAGACGGGCTATCGGAGTTTTACTGAAGCCAAGCAGTCAATCAATGACTATATCGTGAGGTACTACAACTCGATCAGACCGCATTCGAATAACAACATGAAAACACCCAATCAGGCAGAAAACGAATACTGGAAAGCTTATAAAACCGTGGCCAGTTTTAGTTGACCACTACACCCCAGCACGTATTTTCTTTTCCGTGTAGAAGCTTTTCTGTTTGGGTAATGTCGTGGACATTGGCTGGCGTCGTTTCCAGGCTATGGATGACACCCAAGGTCTCATCCACACCAATGTGCATCTTCATGCCAAAGTGCCATTCGTTGCCTTTCTTAGTCTGATGCATTTCCAGATCTCGCCGACCGGATTGATTCTTTGTTGATGTCGGCGCAGAGATGATAGTAGCGTCAACAATCGTGCCTTCTCGCAGCAGCAGGCCTTCTTTTTCAAGGTGTCTGTTCACCTCTTTTAGTATCACCTTGCCCAGTGGGTGCTTTTCCAGAAGGTGACGAAACTTCAATATCGTCGTTTCATCCGGAAGTGGACCCGATAGCCGAAGCCCTGCAAACCGGCGCATGGACTCAATCTCATAGAGTGCATCTTCCATCGCGGGGTCACTGAGGTTGTAGAACAGCTGCATGCAATGAACACGCAACATCACTGACAAGGGGTAGGGTCGGCGACCATTGCCGGGTTGGGCATAATGGCGGGCTATCTTCTTTTCCCATCGTTTCCAGGGAATCAACCCGTCCATCTGCTCAAGAAACTTCTCACGGCGTGTTTTACGTTTCTTGACGGTGTATTCCGCTTCCGAGAAACTGACCTGATCCATGATTTTTACCTGAAAATACTGATGGGGCAATTATCGCATTTTTGAGGGACTTAATCAGAGGTTCCCTAGCTACGCACGCCTTGTGTGCGGCACCCGCCCGTCAAGCCGACGTTTGTCTGTCAAGTGGCCAAAAGAACCCTATTATTTGAGGTGCCCCAAGGTGGAGTATCCAATCAGGGAGCCTACAGGCACATGATAATCACATACGTATACGGGCAAATCGCCGACGCGCTTGTATCTATCACCTCGCGAGGGGTCCTCTACAAAACCAAAGGTTTGCCCGGTACCGTCTGAGAGCTGGCAGAGCGCTTGGTCAGTCGCTTTGAACTGGACGGTGTCAAGGTGAGGCGCGGTAACGCCGAAGAAGATTTTTACTCACCGGAAGACTGGTATATTTCCCTTAGTCCGGACCACTATGATGGCAAGTCGGTTACCGCGTGGCCGTTGCGACACACGAGGTGGGCTATGCCATTCAGTTTTGCCGGGACGAGCTAGTGAGTCACTTCCGCAAAAAGTACATGGCCCGGGCTTTGCCAATATGCCGATTCGGCATGGTTGTGCTGATGGACATGCCCATCGTGTCAGCTGTCTTGCGCTCTCCGGTAATGCTGCTGGTTTTTGGGGAATTGCAGTAATCACCATGTTGGTATCGGTACTAATGCACGTTGCCATCCTGCCTGAAGAAATGGATGCCAGCTTCAACACAGCTATGCCTATTCTTGAAGAGGGCTACCTGCTGGAAGAGGTGTGCTCAAGGCGGCCTGCACCTACGTGGCTGTGTCCCTGACAGAAGTCCTGAATTTTCGGCGCTGGTTCGGGTCTCTGCGTTGAGACTTTCGTCAGCTTTAGACTCTGCGCAGCGAGTGCACCGACGCTCGTTATGTCGTGCTGGCTTTTATTCGTCGGGTAACGCAAATACGTACAACGCCTGCCCATTCACGGGCTGGTGGTATTGGGGACTGATGACAGCGGTGAGTGCGCGGAACACACCCATGCCAGTTGGAACTGCGACATACTGCTTGCCGTTCACCGCATAGCTAATAGGGTAGCCATGCAGAGGTGCCCCCAGTCTTGTCTGCCAGAGCTGCTTGCCGCTGTGTACATCAAAGGCCTTGAAATAACGCCCCACATCCCCAACAAACGCTAGGTCGCCGCCGGTGGTGAGTACGCCGGTCAGGAACATAGCATCCTGGGTATGATTCCAGCGCTCACTCATGGTGGTTACATTCCAGGCAGTGAGTCGCCCCAATTGGTCTCCCACGCCGGGCATCGGGTAAGTTGTGGAGTCGCCGCCATAGCCACCTCCCCCGGGCGCTAGTTCAACCTGACGCCCGGTGAGATCGGAGCAGGTCTGGTGCAATGGAATGATGAGAGAGGAGACCTGGGGGCTGTAGGCAGCAGCCTGCCAGTTGTGGCCGCCATAAATGCCCGGGCAGGCCTGGATGGAGTCGCCGATTCTTGCCTGCACGATATCATCACGGTACTGCAACTCGCCGGTATTTTGATTCACCGTCTTGTAGATATTCTGGGCCTGTGTTTCAGCAAGGCCCCGGAATTTTCCGGTCGCCGCATCCAGCTGCCAGAGAATGCCGTCTTTGCCGATAGTGAACAGGTGCCTTTCGCCGCCAATATTGATCAGAATACGTTCAAAGCCCGTTTCCATATCGATGGTTTCACCCGGGGTGTGTTGGTAGAACCAGGCAATTTCGCCGGTCCGAGGATGAATGGCGAGTGTTGAGTTGGTATAGAGTGCGGCGTCCTCGGCGGTCATGCCACGACTGGCGGCTACCCAGGGTTTAGCCTGGGAGGTGCCGATAAAAAAGAGGTTCAACTCAGCATCGTAGCTGCCAGCAATCCAGGCATCGCCGCCACCGCGCAATTCTGGTGGCATATCCCCCCAAGACGCATTGTTGGGGTCGCCGGGCAGCGCAATGGTGGAGGTGCGCCACAACTCCTTGCCGGTCTGGGGATCATGGCCGGTGATAAAACAGCCATCCCTGGTCAGTAGTTCACAGCCGTTGATGCCGCTCAGCACCACCCCGTCACCAATAATGGGGCCCGCGCTGTGTGTATAAGCCTGCTGGTAATCAGCCTTCGGGGTGCGCCAAATCTGTCGCCCGGTGCGAGCATCAATCGCAACAATGGCCGCATCGTAGGTCGCGAGGAATAGCTTGTCCTGATAGATGGCGATATTGCGTGTGGGTCCACCTAGAGCGCGGGCCGCAGCGGGAAACTCGTAGCGGTATTCCCAGATTAAACTGCCAGTATCTGCTTCAACGGCTTGAACAATATTGTTGGCGTGAGTGAGGTACATGACCCCGTTGTGCACCAAGGGGGTAGTTTGATTGCTGCCGTCGTGCATGGCCAGAGACCAGACCAACTGCAGTTTGCCCACGTTGCGGCGAGAGATTTGATTGAGTGGGCTGTATCCCTGGCCATCGCGAGTGCGACGCCAGCTCAGCCAGTCGCTGTCTGGTACGTCGGCTAACAGCGTTTCAGTGACAGGCTCATAATTGTCTACAGGACGATTCTTGAAGCCTGATTTGCTGCGTGCCATTGCAGCCACTGCGGCAGCACCATCCCAACTTTCAGTGGTGCCCCCGGCAGGAAGTGCTTCTCCCTCGATGCCGTTTTGCTGAAGCAGGTAGGCCACAATCGCTCGATGTTCATCGACAGACAGCTTGTCGGCTTCTCCGGGTGGCATTTGGCCCTGGTTGAAAGCTAATAGTTTAGCGCCACCATCTTCACCCCAGCGTTCTTTAAACGCAGAGTCGATAAGGCTGGTGCCGTGGGCGGAACCCCGCAAAGTGAGTGAGTGGCAGTTTGCACAATGGTCAGCGTAAAGTTGTTTTCCGACAGCGAGAGACTGTGACGAGGTAAGCAAGACCATCAAGCCCACGCAACACCATAGATAGTGGTTGTTCATCCTGCACCTTGCCTGCTCCGCGGCGGAGCGCCTTGACATGAAGCTAAGTTTATCTAGTCTTCTTGAACACGCAAACAGATAGCAGGTGGCCCGTTATGCATATCGACGAGATAAATCCATCAAGTCATTCCAATGCAGCCATCGTTGCATCACTGCTGTCTCGCATCGATGAGCTTGAAAGCCGTGAATCCATACGCGACCTTGCCTATGAGTACTGCCACGGATTCGATAAGCGTGACTATCAGCGTTTTCTGTCGATCTGGTGGGATGACTGCATCTGGGATATTGGCCCGCCATTTGGACGATTCGAAGGTCATCCGGGGATTCATGCGGCTATTCATGATGTGTTGTGGCCAGCCTGGAAAGAGAGCCATCACATCACCTCAAACAATCATATTACCTTTAATGGCAGTGATCACGCTCATTCGGTGTGTGATGTGGATTGCATGGGCTTGCTCATGGAAGAACAGGAGCTAACCGTGGTGGGAGCTACCTATGAAGACCAGCTGGAACGGCGAGCCGGCATCTGGAAAATTGTCCTGCGCAAAGTGGCCATTCACTACTTCAATCCTGTACCGGGCGCTGTGCTGTCTGCGCCGGAGGCATAATCACCGGGCTCCCAATAAGCCATCGCTACAAGGGCTGCTAATCCTGACCTAGAGCCCCGATTTACCCGCTTCTCTAATCATCGGTGCATATTCGGCGAAATCCGGCCCCGCCGCGGTGGACCCGGTGGTGAAACCGGCGTCAATGGTCAGCGTGTGCCCGCTAGTGTAGCCAGCTGCATCGCTGGCCAGCCACAGAGCGGCGTTAGCAACGTCCTCGGCGGTGCCGACCCGGTTTAACAATGGTGAAGCTTCTGCCAGCGCCTTCGCTGCGCCATCCACGTTCCCTGGATCGCCGGTGATCACGCTGGCGACCATCTCGGTCGCCATACTGCCCGGCGCGATGGCATTGACTCGAATGCCATGACGACATAATTCCGCGCCTACATTCTTGGTCAGGCCAACCACCGCGTGTTTGGCCGCTGCGTAAGCATGAGGCCCTAATCCCCCCATAAGGCCAGCGGTACTGGCCATACTGACAATCGAACCGAAGCCCTGCGGTTTCATGACGCGCGCAGCGTGCTTCATGCCGTAGAAGACACCATTGAGCAGTATATCCAGGGTTGCAGACCACTCTTCTTCCGGGGTCGTATCAATCGGTCCAACTGCCCCTACAATACCGGCGTTGTTAAACATCACGTCCAGCTTGCCAAAATGGCTGACCGCCAGGTCGACCAGCTGTGCCACATCTTCTTCTTTGGTGACATCACACGGGGTAAAAACCGCGGAGTCAGCCAGTTCTTCTACCAGTGCACCACCCCGAGCCAGCTGAATATCGCCCAGCACGACCTGGCAGCCCTCGGCCACGAAACGGCGCGCACTGGCCGCCCCAATACCACTGGCTGCTCCGGTAATGACGGCTACTTTTCCTGCTAATCGCATTGTATACCCTCTCTGGTCACGCCGCTTCAGTGAGCTATTGGTAACGGGCTCTGGCACTAAACACCAGATCATCTTGGCCGCGCCGTCCCGCCATCCCTGCGGGAATGTCATTAAAACCCTGGCTGGCTGGTGATTCGATGCGCATCCAGTCTGTCAGCCCGGTACGATGACTAATTTTCCAAATGCCGTCACGCCGCTGAAAGCGATCGATGTAACGACCTCCCACGAACCAATCCATCTCTGTATCATGAGCGGTCTCTCCTGAAAGCGGATCGCTTTTTGCCCGAAGCCGGTGGTAGGCGCTGAAATAAGTTTCCGCATAAGCATCGTCGCCATCCACTTCAATGAAGATGTTGCCCAGATGGTGGTGCGTGCGGCTGCAGGTACCCAATACCTCGTAGGCATAAGCAACAAAGTCTCCCGGCTCACCCGGCTTGGAAGGAATCGATGGATCAGAAGAGGGCCCAACAAATCCATGCGCGTGCTGGGAGTCCGGGTGAAAAATAGAGCGAAGCAGGTCCTCATCAAAACGATCCAGCGCCCGTGCGTATGTCATGATCAGTTCAGAAATGGTTTGCTTGTTCCACATTTCCTGCATTTGTTGTTCGTTCATGAAGTATGTCCTAAAAAAACGCACACTCTTTCGAGAGTGTGCGCTGGGTTGAATGTTTAGCCGATTTGCGGGCTGTTACTGATCATAGTTGTAAATGACTTCAAAACCATAGGTCCGCGGTGGCCGCGTTGACGCGTAAGACCAAAGTCCGGCTACATCGTAGCCGTGTGAGTAGCCATCTTCATCAGTCAGGTTGCGCCCGAACAGGCTGAACTGAAAACTGTTGATGCTATAGTTGATCGATGCATCGATCAGGTGCTGGTCGTCGTTCTTCAACTCAGCTGAGTTGGTGACGTTGACATAGTGCGAGCCCAGGAAACGGTATGCGCCCCTGACCCAGGCAGTACCATTACCCATGTCCCACTCGTAGGTTGCATCAATCGAGCCTGTCCACTCGGGAGCGCGGCGAAATTCCAAACCGGAAAGGTCTATTTCAATGCCGCCCACGCCGACATAGGTAAAGTCGTCGTACTCGGTATCAAGATAACCGAGGTTGCCGCGCAGGTTCAGGCTTTGCCCGATGAACGCCTGCAGGTCGATCTCAAAACCCTGGATAGTGGCGCTAGAGGCGTTGGTGACGGTGGTCACCTGTCCTGTTGCGCTGTCTGAGGGTAACTGCAGCTCCTCCTGCTTGTCTTCATACTCCATGTAGAACAGGTTGGCATTGAAGCGCAGGCGATTGTCCATCCATTCGGATTTCATGCCCAGTTCGAAATTATCGACCGTTTCAGGGTCATAAGGTCTGCTCGCCGATTCATCGCCGTCAACTCGGCCATTAAAACCGCCACTGCGATAACCCTTGGAGTAGGTTGCGAACAGCATCAGGTCGTCGTTAATGCGATAGCGCGCGCCTAATCTTGGGGTAAACTCGTCCCACTCATCGTTGGCCCATTCGCCAGTCACTGGGTCCAGGCTGCTGCCCTGGGCACCCGACTGCTGAGACTCTTTCTCATCCTCGGTATAGCGGCCACCCAGGGTAAGGGTCAATGCTTCGGTAATATCGAAGTCGCCCTCAAGAAAGACTGCCCAGGAATCAGTTGCCTGGACCGTGTTCTGATAAATGTCGAGCACCTGGTCGGGGAAGTCGCCATTGAAGCCAATGTAACTTCTCAGGTTCATTTCGTATTCCGACTCCCACAGGTACAGGCCTGCTACATAACTGATCCTGTTGCCAGCATCATAAGTGAGGCGCAGCTCATGACTGTCCTGTTCATAGTCGGCCGGTCTCGTGGTGCCATAGAGCAGCTCCGGTGTGCCGTCCCAGTTGGACAGGATGGTTTCCTCAGACTCCCAGTGTCCGTAGAGGTAATCCACACGATAGGCATCATTGATATCCCAGCGCAGCTCGGCAGACCAGTAATCCGTATCAAAGGTGGCATCCAGCGGCACCGGCACAATATCGTCGATGCTGGTCACTACAAATGGATTGCTAATATCTGATGGTTCACCGCCCGGTAAAAAGCCCTGATTAGCGACTTTAAGGCGATCGCCGGTGATGGGCTTATCCAGAGAAGGGGAGCAGTAGCCGTATCCAGAGCAGAAGAAATGCCGTTCCTGGCCGGTGTTAAGTAATGGTGGTGTATGCTGCTCTGTCTCTTCCATGCCATAGGTGAATTCAAGCTCGAGATTGTCGGTAGCTTGCCAAAGCAGGTTAAGGCTCGCAGTTTGGTAGTCGTTCTCGCCTTCACCGTCTCCAGGTACCGTGATGTTTTCGTAGTACCCCTCCTGCTGGTCGCGCTTACCCAGCACCAGCTTGGCACCAAAGTTGTCGCTGTTACCGAGGTTCAAAACGGCGTTGACATAATAGGTATCGTAGTCCTCTATGCCTCCACGCAGTTTGACGCCCAGTTCCTTGGTGGGCTGGGTATGGGTAATATTGATTAGACCCCCAATCGTGTTGCGCCCAAACAATGTGCCCTGCGGGCCGCGCAGCACTTCTACACTGGCCAGGTCAATACTTCTGAGCAGAGAGCCCGCATTGGCACCCAGGAAAATACCATCAACGACAACCCCAACGGCGGGGTCAAAGTTCTTCTCAACATCCGCCACACCGACACCACGGATAAAAATAGCCGCGACTCCACCAGGCCCCTGAGCCGTGTCGTCGATGATGAGATTGGGAGAGATGTTGGAAAGATCCTGGATGTCTTGGGCAAAAACTCTCTCGATTTCGGTTTTGCTCATTGCACTGACGGCGAAGCCAACATCCTGTAAGTCTTCAGACCTTTTTCGTGCCGTAACCACGATCTCTTCCAATGCATTTTCTTGCGCTAATGAAGCAGGCGCGAAGGCAGCGGCCCCGGCACCCAGCATCATGGCTACACCGATACTTCCCCATTGTCCGCTGTTCATCGTTCGTTCCTCTTTTTTATGCTGTTATTTAAGAATGGATACCAGCTCTTTAATGAAACTCAAATCCAATTTAAGTTGCATCTATTACACACTGCTGTCAACCAGATCCCTTAGCCCTGATATTGCACAAAGGGGATAGAAAAACGGCGAAAAATCTTGAAAATCTGGGTGTCAAATCCGTAATCAACAAGACATTCCGCCGTGACAAAATGCTACCAGAGTCCGCTCCCATTTCCACCCGTTAAACGCCGTAACGTTGGGGCCGACTTCAGTGGTAGCGACATCACCAGCAATGGTGGTATCGGACTCCTTGCCCAGATCGACAAACAAATGGCCTGCGCCGGGCCGTCGCTCGAACCATGGGCGACCCCCGGCGCCGGGCGAGCTGTGGTCATTCCCGGGAAGAATGGCTCAAGCAGCGAGTCTATGGCCTGGCCCTGGGCTACGGGGACCTGAACGATCACGACGATTTGCGCCATGATTGGGCATGGCAGACGGCCACATGGCGGGTGGAGACGCTGCCTAGTCCCGCCACATGATGCCGTTTGTAGCAGCGTTCAGATCGGGAGACGGCTGTGGCCATTCACGAGGTGCTGTTCGACCACTTTGTGGCTGCCCATGACCGGGCGCCGAAACGGCTGATCCTGGACGTTGATGCCACCGATACACCGCTGCACGGTGATCAGGAAGGCAGGTTCTTCCATGGCTATTACGATTACTACTGCTACCTGCCACTGTCTGTCTTCTGCGCTCGCCACCTGCTGGTCAGCGACCTTCGCCCCAGTCACATCGATCCTGCCCGGCACCGTTGGGCCATTCTCTCTTTACTGGTGAAGGCCCTGCGCCGGCACGGACCAAAGGTGGAAATCATCTTCCGCGGTGACAGCGGCTTCTGCCGCTGAAGGGAGAGGCGATGAGAAAAATCTATGGCCAATCGACTGAAGATGAACACCTGGTTAAAAATCCGTCAACGTGATGCGTTGGGAAATCAGGTGTTCACGTTCAGCAGGAATCGCTGTTCAGCTTCGCAGGAATACGCAGTCGGCTTGCTCTTGCTCATGGAAATACCGGTTGCGCTCGGTGTCATCTCAACTAGGACAGCGGCGCACGTGGTGATTGAACTCTCCTTGCTACTGGTGGCGTATGCGGTCTACCAAGCCTAGCGCCCATCCTTGGTCCAGGTGCCTTTGAGCTCCACCAAAATCGACAGGCCGCTGCGCTTTGTGCAAATCACGGACGTGCATATTGGTCCAAGAAGCAGCAAATTCCTGCAACGGGTGATGGACAGGTGGTGGCGCTGAAGCCGGATTTCATGTGCATCACCGGTGGCTTTATCGACGCGCCCGGCATCAGCGAGGAGCGCCTCAAGGCGCTGCAGGATTTCCTGGGGCCGATTTGCTTCTCGATTGGCAATCACGAGAAGTATGAGTATTTCGATGATATCATCAGGCGGTTTCAAAACTTGGGTGTCAATGTATTGCGCGATCGCAGTCTGGATGTCGGCGATCTCCAGATCATCGGCATTGACGATATAGAAGATCACCAACAGGTGGCCAAACAGCTGGCGCGAATAGACATTGAGCACAACGGCAGGTCATGCCGTTCAACTTTATTGTCGACCAGGTGCTTGAGATGTCCGCCGGCCGGCCTAAGCACGATGAAACGCACTTGCATGTGTCCTCCGGAACCGGCACCTGGGGCCCGACCATGCGCCTGTGATCGAAATCACCGGTCCAGATTCAGCTACGGGCATCTTGGCCATGTACGGCCGGGTGGAGTTGCCGGGAGCGGGCTTTGAGGGCTGGGGACATTACCACGAGGAATACAAAAAAGTGGATGGACCTGGAAGATTGCCCGCATCCACCTTAAGAGGTTAGAGATTGCGCCCCTCGATTGAGGGGCGGCTTTCGCTTAGTTCCAGTTGTAGCCTACCGCGATGCCGTAAGTGCGAGGCTCAATGGCAAAGACATTGGTGAACAGACCCGAGGAGGCGTCCGTCACATACTGTCCCACCACGTGATCATCATCGGCGATGTTCTTGACGAAGGCGCGAACGTACCAGCTCTGGTCCGAGGACATCAGGTTGGCCTGGGCATTCCAAACATCCCAGGACTCAACCTTGTCATTCGGAGCATTGAAGTTGCGGCTGTACATATCGTCCTGCCAGTAATAATCCACCCGCAGGTCCAGGGTGTGATCGCTGGGCAGGAAGAGGGTGTACTGGGCGCCCAGGCTCAAGGACAGTTCCGGCGAGTTCTGCAGCGAGTTGCCATCCAAGTCTGCTGGAATGCCGTCGTTCACATCAAAACCGGCTGCAATCAGGTCGTTACAGCTGTTGAACTGTGACTGGCCCAGATCGGCAAACTCATCCGGCGGCATATTGACGACACAGTTGCTGGCCAGGGTGTCGTCCTTGATCAGCGTTACATCCTGACTGCCCTGAGTAGGATCGCGGGAGTCCACACTTTCCAGTCCCTTCACCTCGGTTTTCAGGTAGGCAAAGTTGCCGTCCAGCAGCCAGTTCTGGTTGGGTGCCCAGGCCAGTTCCAGTTCGGCACCCCAGATCTCGGCATCGGTGTTTTCATTGAACGAGGTGCGGTTAACGATCTTGGAAACCTGCAGGCCCTCGTAGTCATAGAAGAACAGCGAGCCGTTGGCCTGCAGGGTGCCGTCGAGGAACACGTTCTTGGTGCCGATCTCAAAGGCGTCCACGTACTCAGGATCAAAGCGCGTGGACTGGTTGGGAAAGTCCTGGGGATCGAAGGCCGGGTTAAAACCACCGCCTTTGTAGCCGCGGGAATATGATGCGTACAGCAGGCTGTCCGCGCTCAATGCCCAGTCAATCACCGCCCGGCCGGTAAACTCCTCCCACTTGTCATCCTGGCTGTTGAAGGCCACCGGAATCGGTTCATCGGCGCCCACCATCTGGAAGATCCGGTTGCCGTCGGCATCATTGTTCAGCAACAGCTGGCGACTGGAGACTTCTTTCTCATCCTCAGTGTAGCGCAGGCCAAGGGTCAACTTCACATCGTCGGTGAGGTTGTAATAAACCTCACCGAACAGGGCCGCGGAGGTGAGTTCATAGGGGTTGGTTTCATTGCGGAAATGAGGCGATACCCAGCCGTAGCCATCGAGGCCGGCGGTCAGCGGGGGTATCAGTGCTGTCAGGTAGTCAAGGGCACTGGCAAACACGTAGTAGTTGGTCTCGCTCTCGACTTCCATATAGAAGGCGCCGACCACCCAGTTAAATTTGCCATCGTAGTCAGAGGCAAAGCGCACCTCGGCAGACCATTGCTCGGTTTTCTCGAAGGAGTGGTCGTAGGCGTCCAAGCCTACCGAGTCGTACTTGGTGTAGCCACCGATGGTGCCGGTGCCGTTCGGCGATTCCGCGGAAATTGGCAGCAGGCCCTCGGACCAGAAAGTTTCAAAGTTCTTCGGTGCGATCAGTGCCAGTCCCGGGTTCAGTTCTACCGGTTCCGCCAGGCTCCACTGGTAGTCCTGTTCGGACACAATTTCTGTTTCCTGGTAGCCAGCCACAATGTTCAGGGCGTGCTGATCAAAGGAGTGTGCCAGGTTAAACGTGACCAGGGTTTCATCTGCATTGTAGGTCGGGTCGAACTCGGAAATCGATTCCCTGAGGCTGGCGGGGTTGGTGCCGCGCTCGTTGCTGCCAAATTCAAAGACGCCGAATGGGCCGAGGACGTGGGTACCCGCCAGCAGCTGGGACAGTTGCGAGTTGGGGTTGGGGAAATCGAAGTCCAGTCCGTCTGGCGAACAGCCCAGCAAGCCGGTGGGATCGTTCTTACACATGGTCTTGTTACTGCGTACCCGGTTACTTTCTTCTTCGAAGTAGGAGAACATCAGGTCGATGGTGGTGTCATCGGAGGGTTCTAACGCAAAGGAACCCCGCAGCGAATACTGGTCGCGACCATCAAAGTCGGTGCCTAGGTAGATGTTTTCACTGTAACCATCGCGTTCCAGCCACAGCCCTGCCAGACGGAAAGCCGCGCGGTCACCCATGGGGATATTGATATGACCTATTATTTTCTTGTGCTCGTAATCGCCGTACTGACCCTCGATGCTGCCGTTCAGCTCGCCGGTCTGGGCGCGGGCAGTAGTCATATTGACCGTACCACCGGTGGAGTTACGACCATACAGGGTGCCCTGCGGGCCACGCAGTACCTCTAACTGCTGAACATCAAAATACTCTGTTTCAAACAGCCGCGGCGACACAATCGGTACTTCGTTGATGTGGATGCCGACACCCGCATCCCCGGAAGCGGCAATCAGCGATCGGCCGATACCCCGGATTTGAAAGTTAAAACCGGTGAAATTGGTTTTAGATGCGGTGACGTTCGGAGTGGTAAAGCGCAGGTCCTGGAAACCCAGGATTTGCTTTACCTCCATTGCATCTTTGTCGAAGGCGGTCACGGCAATAGGCACATCCTGGGCGGACTCCAGCCGTTTCTGGGCAGTAACGATGACTTCTTCGAGTTGTGCGCAGGCAGTGGATGAAAGGCTTGCCAAAGCAATGACAGCAGCCAGCGGACGGACGGATTGACGCAGTTTCATAGAAAACCTCCTTACTTATGGAATCTCTGACCTGTGGTGCATTATGAAAGTACCACTTTGATATTGTTCATCTTATTGCCACTTCTCACGTTATGCCATTGAATAAATTTGAAAACAGCAATTTTTGTTGTTAGCCTGCGAGCAAAGCCACAAAAAGACACGCGAAACGGTCAGGCACTTCATACCTGTCTCGCCCTAACCGATAACACCCGACAGGTATGAACCTCCCCGGGTTTGCCCTATGAGATTCACACATTTCCAGCCATTACCCATCCTTGTTGGATAGCGCGGAATGTGTGTAGGCCTCGAAGCATGACGATGGGCCCCGGTTTGCCATAATAGCCAGTCCATCCCCCGAGGCGAGCACATACCCATGATGCGTACGCCAGTGAGCCCTTGTTGTGCGGGTTTCTTTGCCTGGCGGTCTTGCCTTCAAGCTGTCTGCATACTGCTTCTAGTGCCGGCTGCTCATCGCGCTGGAAAACATCTTCCAGCGGGCGGTTGTTGCAGCCATCGCGCTCACGTACCAACTGCAGGATACTGACAGCGGCAATGATCGCAGCGATACGCAGTTTTTCAAACGGGCCTTCGGCAATATCAACCCGCTCAATGTCGAAGCCTCTGGTTTTCATGATGCGGAACCGTTCTTCAATCGTCCATCGGCGGCAATAGAGACCACAGACCCAGCGGGCAGCAGCATAACCCTTGATCTGATGTGTCGTCAAAAGCCGCCAGCAGATGGGGGATGCGCCTGACGGTGTATTCACCTCTCGTGCCTCCACCACATACAGGGGACCCTTTTCAGGCAAACCGCCCTCTCGGGATCGGTTCTTTGGCCGCTTCACCTCAACCCGGCAATGACGCACGGACCGTAGAGCCTGCCGCGGCTTGCGGCCCGGTGTGGCGGGCAAATCAACACTGAACCGACCCGCTTCCGGCTGGGCCCCCCCCTGCGCGACCAGCCGATCCCCTGACGCCAGCACCCGATCATGACTGGCACGGACCAGCAACTCAACAGTGTCCGGCTTCTGGGCAAAAGCCTCATAGATATCGCTTTCCCGGTCCGCAACAACGGTGACGCGCGCCGCGCCTGCTTCCACAAGCTCGCCAGCCATCTCGCTTCCCGTGAGCCAGCGCTGACTTTCCTTATCCTTGATCGATCGTTTCCCACGGCTCGCTTTCTTGCCGCCTTCATGCTTTAAACACGCCGCATGTACAAGACCCGGAACGGTGCCTGCTTCGGCATCGACCGCAATGCTCGGATGTACATTGAGGCTATAGTCAACGCCATCATCTCGCAGGCTGGTCGTGTCCTGTATGGCCAGAATATGGAGACCACTGAAGCGGCACTTCGTCTGCTCCCGAGCAGGGGAAATCATATCTTCTATCCGAACGTTCTCATTACGCAATAGCCGGGTAACGCGCATCTTACCAGCACGATTGCCACCCAGCGAGCGAACAGCGATGCCCCGCTGGCCTACCGCTACCAGACGCTGATGCAAAAAGGCACCGCCTTTTCTTAAGCGCTCATCCCTGAAACTGCCAAGCCCATACGCCATCTCACCACTCGTGTTTGCATGCCATGAATGAATCAAATCAACAGGCCATAATCAAGCCGACAGAAAAATGTGTGAATGCCGTAGGGCAAACCCGGGGCGGTTCAGTTTTCCTTCACCAAAATCAAGGCTCATAATATCTGGCATTTTACCTCAAAGCGGTATCGCAAAATCCTTGCCTATAATATCTACACTATGCTAAAGAGTTGAGAATCGGGTTATAGTACTGGTTGTATTAAGGCTCATCTGATTAATCGAGACTGTAGGAATTTCTGTGGTGCGACACGAAGTCGGTTTTATGATATAAAGTTTGGGGCTGCACCAGATAACGCTGATTAGGTGTTATTATGGTTTGTATGAGGAAGAGCCGATTAAGTAAATACAAGCAAGGTCGATTGGTTGAGCATTTTGTTTCTGGCAGCACAGCGAGAACAGCGGCAAGTCTTGTTGGCGTGAACGTCAAAACCTCGGCCTATTACTTTCATCGCCTTCGGGAGATTATCGCGCATGAGCTGGCCCTTGAGAAAGATATTGCCTTTGATGGAGAGATAGAGGTCGATGAAAGTTACTTTGGTGGCAGGCGTAAAGGACAGCGTGGTCGTGCTGCGGCAGGCAAAGTTCCGGTGTTTGGCCTGTTGAAGCGCGGTGGCAAGGTCTACACCAAGATCATTGCTGATGCCAGCAGCCGGACTTTATATCCTATCATTGAACGCAAGGTAATCCCTGACAGCATTGTCTACAGTGATTGCTGGCGTGGCTATAACGTGCTGGATGTCAGTGAGTTCAAACATTATCGCATCAACCATTCGAAGTTGTTTGCGGACAGGCATAACCACATCAATGGTATTGAGAACTTTTGGAATCAGACCAAGCGACACTGACGCAAGTTCAATGGTGTACCGAGGGAACATTTTGGGCTATTTTTGAAGGAATGTGAGTGGCGATTTAACCACAGTGACCCATCGTTCCAATTACGGCAATTGAAGCAATGGGTTAAGCGTCACATGGGATAGTTATCTGGTACAGCCCCAATATTAGATTGATGAACTAGTAGTGCTATTGCTGTCTTTTCCCTACGCTCTGGTTCTTTGACATGACTCTCTTCTATCCGGTGAGCTCGGTGTAACACACGAGCGTTGTCGGCACTACGCGCCGGCCCGGGCTGCTCCGGGTTCGCTAAACGCCCATCCCGCTAACAATGCGGGATTGACGCCCTGCGTATACCTAACGCCTCCGCCTGGCTGGGAATCGCCAGGCTGCGCGCGGCGGGCCTACAGCCCCGCCACTTGCCTGTGACTACACTCCCCCGCAAAGAACAGGGTCTCCGCAACCTTCCGCACTCGCTGCGCTCGCTTGTGCAGGCCGGGCGATCACCCTCCCTGTTCTTTGCGGGGGCACTCCGCCGGTTCACGCCAGGTGAACTATGCAGCAGCCGTGCTGTGTGAGGCCCAAACCGGGCTGTTTCATCTACTGAACCATCGAGGAATACATTATGAACACTTCAACCCATTTCAACGTGTGTGTGGTCACCGAGAAAACCGATAAGGAGACCGGCGAGGTGAAGACCTTCTGGACCAAGGTCGGTGCCGCTTTTCCCTCCTTCAAGGAAGGCGAGGGCTACCGGGTCCAGATTACCGACGGCATCAGCGTCTCCGGCCAGCTGGTTGTCATTCCCCCCAAGGCCAAGCCTGATGGCGATGCCGAGTAATAGGGGAGGGCGGCCTTCGGGCCGCTCTCCAATGCCGATGAGGAGACCCACTATGCATCATCCGCACTTGTTTGTACCGCCCAGCTGGAGATTTCCACGGCCGCTAACAGCCCTTTCAACAACCGCACCTTCAACGTCGGGCGCTGCCTGATTCGCCACAGACTGGGCGACAGCACCACCCCGGCCCAGATCAACACCAATTGGCAGGCCCTCACCACCGGAAAGGAGCTCATCGTCTCGCGCGTCCGGGCGCTCGGGAAGGAACTGTGCCTTGTGACCACCGGCGACCACAGCCTCACCCAGGTCTACCTGAGTGAGGAGGTCTAGCCATGCCCACCATTCGCCGCTTTTCGTAGCACGGATAAGCTACGCTCGCGGTCAGACATAGCGGAAACAGTAAGCTTCTCCGGCATTTGCGCGTGACTGCTCCCCGTGACCCGTAACCGGGTATCAAAATAGCGATTGACAAGTGTAACAATACGCGATACACCAAGAGAATGATAAGAACGTTTAAAAACCGCGCGCTAAAGAAACTGTATGAGTAAGGGTGATCCGAGCAAAATTAAAGCGGATCATGTCCAACGTGTAGAAGACATACTTTTCCGTCTGGATAACGCAACGGTGCCGTCAGATATGGACTTGCCAGGGTGGAACCTGCATAAACTGAGCGGCAAGCGAAAGGGTTTTTCGGCGGTCTGGGTATCAGGTAATTTCCGCATCTGGTTCCGTATGGAAGACGGAGACACATTCGCTGTGGATTACGGTGATTACCACTAACGAATGAAAGGAGTGAGTAAGATGGCTATGAGAAAACCACCGCATCCTGGGCGACAAATTAGAACAGCGCTTGAGGCCTGTGATCTGGACATCACGAAAGGTGCCAAGCACCTTGCTGTAACCCGTAATACGTTGTCGCGTGTGATTAACGGTCATGCGGGTGTTTCACCGGATATGGCAATCCGCCTGGCGAAAGCTTTTGGCGGGACGGCTGATATTTGGGTGCGTATGCAGGCAGCTTATGACCTGGCACAAGCGATGGAGCATGAAGACGAAATCCAAGTAGCCCCGCTGCAATACGCGCACGGGTAGGTGTTATGAACCACAAACGACGTAGGCCGAAAAATCGTAGAGGCGGCTGTCTCTACTGCAAACCACATCTGCGAGAAGCACGGCTGCGTCCTCCTGGAGATGGACGGCGAAGACGACCACGTCCACCTGCTAGTGAAATATCCACCGAGGCACTCGATCGCTTGGCTGGCCAATCAACTCAAGGCCACACCGTCGCGGCGCCTCAGGGCACTGCACACCGATCTGGGCCGGCTCTCACGGTCACCGGGGTTGTGGAGTCGCTCCTACGTTGCCTGCTCGGTGGGCGGTGCGCCGGTCGAGGTGTTGAAGCAGTACATCGAGAGCCAACACACACAGCGCGCACCTCCACCGAGAGCGACTCGTTGGGTATTGCGCCGCGCACAGGGGTAGTGCCGTCGGCGCCGGTGAGAATCACCAACACCCGCGGCGCCAGTCTTTCCAGTTGCAATCCCTGCCGGTCAATGCGGTTCTCGGCAGCTTCTTTTTCCGCGCACGGCCGTGCGCCCTCTCGGTTTATGTTGTCGGTTATCTGATCGTGCACCGCTCGCTCCTCAACCCAACCACACGGCTGTGGTATAGTGGTGGGCATGGGCACTGTGGCTTTTGACGCTCTGCTTTCGCGAAGCGCTTGAAAGATGCGGGGGTTCCCCCCTGAGCAGGCCGAGGCCCATGTGGCTGCACAGGCTGACTTCCTCACCCAGCACATCCTCTCCGAGGTCGCCACCAAGGACGATCTGGCTCAACTGCGTCACGAACTCAAAGCCGAGATGGGCATACGGTTCGCCGAAGTCGATACCAAGCTCGCCCAGCTGGAAACGCGGATCACCAACCGCATGATTGCCATGACCGGCTTCCTGGCTGCCTTGATGGCGCTGGTCTAGCATTCACGCTGCCCTACCGCAACCGCATGGCCAGGTGTGCGTGGATGTCGCCCAGGTTCACCTCCCCCGGCAAGTATGAGAAAGCACACTGGTTCGCCTCAATGAATACCAGGGCCTTCTCGTGCGGCATACACCGCGATGCGGCCAGGCGGTCCTCCGGCGCCCTCCTTTAGCCCAAAGGACGGGTGAAAAGTGGCAAGATCAAGAGACCATCATCTCCCCCCGGTGTTAACGGGGGGACCTTTTTAACCATCAGGGCTCGCCAACCGGACCGGCGTCATCGGCCAACGCGTCACCCAGACTCTTTTTTTCTGGCAGAGAGGCGATGATCGGTCCGGGACTGTCCGCAGCCAGTGGACGCTCTTTGGTGGTCGGCGCATACCGGCTATTGTTCTGCTGGATGCGCTTTACATGAACGCGGAACTGATTGTAGGCAATGTCGACCATATTCTCTTCCGCCATGACTTCCCAGATCGTCTTGATGTCATAGCCCTTTGAGAGGGCCTGTTCAATGAAGGGCCAGCCGGCCAGCACCGCCTGCTTCCCGGAGCGGTGTAATCGCTTGTTCATCTTCCTAAAGAGTTTTTCCGTGTTCACGAATGTTCCTGGCGAGATTTAACAGGTTTTAACGAGTATAGCACGAGCTTTAGACGAGCATTAACGAGCATAGCACGAGCATATAGAGTGATAAGCGATGTTCTTGGTGTGTTCTTGTTGGTGTGCGATTAAAACACGGCTAAAGCTCGTCTAAACATGTTAGAGTGCCCTTAATAACGGTAAAACTTTGGGGCAGGATGTGTGAAGTAGGCCTACGCCAGCGAGCTGTTGTGTCCCCTTCACCTGTCTTATTCGCACACGTGCTCAACGATCCTGCTCTGCGAGGCTGAGCCCGGCTACCGCCTCACTACCGCCAAAGGCACGGTTGATCAGTAATGGGCAGTCAAACGCGTCAACGCCAAAAAGCGATCAAGGTCTGGGTGAGTGACGAGGAAAAGCGTGCCATCGAGGCCCACGCAGACGCCTGTGCGCTAAGTGCGTCGAACTATCTTCGCAATCTGGGGATGAACGCCCCGATCCCATCCCAACTCGATCGCGCCTCGGTCGTGGACCTGTCGCACACGGCAGGTGATATCGGCCGGCTGGGGGGACTGTTAAAGCGCTGGTTGAGTCACGACGAGCGCTTCCGACCCGGTCTACCGAGCCGTGTCGATGTCCAGGCGCTGTATAGGGAATTGACGCGCCAGGGCGATGCATTGCGAGAGCACGTCAAGAGGATCACGCCGTGATCGCGCACGAGGTGGCCCGCACGGCCGGCAAGGCCGGCCGGTTCAGTGCCCTGGCGACGTATGTGCTCACCGACGGGCAAACCGCTTACCGCCACCTCGCCCACTACCTCGAGGCCGATCAGGGGGATGCGGGGCGCGTTCAATACTCCCGGGTGACCAATTGTGGTTGCGACGATCCCGAGTGGGCGATTATGGAGATCGAGGCGGTGCAGGGTATGAACACCCGTGCCCGGGGTGACAAGACCTACCACCTGGTGGTGAGTTTTCGGGAGGACGAGGACCCCTCACGCGAGGTGCTCGATGCGATCGAGGACGCGGTGTGTGAGCACCTGGGGTTTGGCGAGCACCAGCGCATCAGCGCGCTGCACCGCGACACGGACAATGTGCACCTGCACCTGGCGATTAACAAGATCCATCCCAAGCGGCTGACGATGCACGAGCCGTATTACAGCCACCGGGCCCTGAGTGACATCTGTCAGGTGCTCGAACACCGCCATGGGCTTGAGCAGGACAACCATATCGGGGTAGTGGTGCGTGACTCCGGGCGATTTCCCACTGGCCCGGCCGGTAATCTGGAAGCCCATCGTGGGCAGGTGTCGTTGCAACGCTGGGTACAGGAGCAGGCGGTGCCTGTGCTGCGCCAGTGTGATAGCTGGCAAGCCCTTCACGCGGCCCTGGCTGAATCCCATCTTGCGCTGACGCCGCGGGGGAATGGCCTGGTGTTCAAAGATCGCGGCAGTGATACCGCGGTGAAGGCCAGCTCGGTGGGGCGTGCGTGGTCCAAAGGCGCTCTTGAGCAGCAGTTCGGGGCCTATGAGCCGCCTTTGGCAGAGGCCGAACGGATCAACCCCACCCGGCGCTACGCGGCGGCACCGCGGGCGGCGACGGACCGGGTAGAGGCGAAGGCGCTGTATCGCGCGTTTGAGGCGCAGAGGCGGGCTCGCAACGCGCAGCGTCAGGCGGCGCTGGCGGCCATTCGGGTGTCTCTGGCCAGTCAGCGCAAGACGGTGCAGCGCGAGTTTATGGCCCGGCGCGAGGCCGTGAAGACGGGCCATCGGCGCGATGCCGATCGCAAGGGCCTCCACGCGCTCTTGCGCATGGAACGCCTGCAGGCGCTCGCCGACATTCAGAAAGCGGGGGAGGCGGCGCGGCGCGAGGTTCGCCAGCACTACCCGAAACAGGAGTGGCAGGGTTTTTTGATTGAGCGGGCAGGGCAGGGCGATACGGTGGCGCTATCGTGCCTGCAGACGCTCAGGGGGCCGGCCCGAGGGGCGCAACCGCCGCGGGTGTATGGCGCTGCGCGCAAGGCGCCGGTCTTCCCCCCGAAAACGTACCGCTACCGGGTCCACGGCAACGGGGATGTGTCTTTTAGCCTCACCGGTGGCGGTCGATTGCGGGATACGGCCCAGGGGATAGTCATTCTCGATAAGCGCCCGGATGCGGCGACGGTAGAGACGGCGCTGCGTCTGGCGGCCCTAAAATACGGTCCCGAACTGCACGTGCAGGGCAGCGGCGTATTCCGGTCACAGGCGCAGCTGTTCGCGCGGCGGTTACAGCTCACGCTCGTGCGGCCGCAGTCGCGGCCGGCCAGCGAATCACAGCCGGCGCCGCCCATTCAGGATCGGGTTCTGGAGCGCTACCTTGAACAACGCAATGCCCTGGTGGGCAAGGTACGGGGACTCTCACGGCATCGGGTGTTTGGGCCGGCGGATGCAGGGACGGTGATTTATCAGGGTCAGCGCCAGCTCGAGGAGGGCAGGACCGTCGCTTTGTTCCAGGACGCCACCCAACAGGACACGCTGGTGATGGCGGTCACCGATTCGCAGGCCATCAAGCTCCGCCGAGCCGGTGTCGATGCCGAAGTACAGATTGCCCGCAACGGGAATCTGGTCGACATTCGTGCGAGAGGGCGCGAGCGCTAGGGCTCGTTTTCGTTGCCTGGGGCCCTGGGCGGCGGACGGTAGTGCCCGCGGGAGGCGGTTGATGACCTGCCAGGCGGGCTACCTAAAGAATTCCAGCATACCCAGAAACAGGCCCAGGGCGGCAACCATACCGCCGATGCGCAGGGTGAGGCGGGTTTCCAGTTCGGCAAAACGGGTATCGACCCGCTCGAAACGAACGTCTATGTCGCCCTTCATCTCCGCAAGGCGGGTATCGACCTGCTCGAAACGAACGTCCATTTCACCCTTAAGGCTCCTGAGATCGTCCTTGGTGGCGACCTCGGAAAGGATATGCTGAGTGAGGAAGTCAGCCTGTGCGGCCACATGGGCCTCGGCCTGCTCAGGGGGCACGCCCGCTTCCTTGAGGCGGTTGGCGTAGGCGAGGGTATCAAAGGCGACGGTGCTCATGGGCGCAGTGTAGCACAGCCCAGCGCGATGTCGCCGCTGGTGTCCGGGGTATTGCCCTGGCTGCGATCGCTGCCGATACAGGGGATACTGACACGGGTATGGCTATACAGCGAGCGAGTGTTTTTGCCAATAACGCGCATGAACCAATCAGTTACTCTGAGACGGCAACGGGTACCCATTGAAAGGGTGCGACGCATGGAGTTGCGCTATGTTGCAACGTAATCATCTACGCGCAACCGAAGAGATGACCAAGACCTGCGCCCTTAATATGCGAGTGGAACCCGTCCAGCACGCATTGCGCACTCGTGCTGCGAAACGGTTGCATCAGGACCGGACCAGTTTTGTGGTGGATGCTGCATGCCAGCGTGCAGCGGAGGTGTTTCTCGACCAGCGTTTGTTTCAACCAAAATCTGCTCGTGCAGTATATTTTTGATATCTTTTTTTCGCTATACTACATGCAAGAAAGTGGGAGGGATTATGGCGACGCCAGGGCATAACGACAGCGCAAAAGTCTTCATGACCGGCAGGTCTCAGGCGGTCCGACTTCCCAAGAAATATCGGTTTGCCGATGGGTGCAACGAAGTGTCGATCCGTAGAGTCGGACGTAACATCATCCTAAGTCCGCGCTACACAACCTGGGAAGAATTTTGGGCCGGTACATCCCCGCTTGATGAAGACGTGGTGGAAGCCGTGTTGATGCGCAATGACAACGTGGCGGAAGACCCTAAACGCGCGAATTTTGACGAATGAGAGTGATGCTTGATACGGATAGCTGTATCTACCTCATTAACCGCCGAGCGGGAATGGTGCCGCAAGCTGCGCTGCATGAGTGTGGCATCTCTGCTGTTGTCCTTGGTGAGTTGGAATTTGGCGTCCTGAATAGCCAGAGACCGGATGCGAATCGTGAGCGGCTACTGAATTTCCTGGGTACGGTATCGGTACACTCGCTTGGAGAGGACGAGGCCATGGCGTATGCCTCCATTCGGCGGGACATAAAAAACCAACTGATTGGCCGCAACGATCTATGGATTGCAGCACACGCACTTGCGCAAAATGTGCCGCTTATTACCAACAATATGCGCGAGTTTGCGCGCGTCCCAGGATTAACGGTCAATACCTGGTTTAGTGGCTAAATGCGAGCGAGCCCGTGATCAAGGATTTGAGCACGGGGCTTAATGGCTTTCGGGAGCGTTTCGTTATATTCCTGGGATAATCATCCTGGTGTCTTGGACCGTCTTTGAAGTGAGGGAAGCGAGTCCCTTTCTAATAACACCGCCCGATATCCAGGTGTGGTTACTCAGTCGATTGTTAATTGGTAGGCCACCCCGACTGATTGTGTGCCTTGAGGTGGTTACATGCGGTATGACAATCAGTCCAGCTTCAACAACAGGCTGATCCAGATAACGGGACTTTGGAGTTAACAAGGTCAGCCCTTTAACTGTTCACCGAGGTACCTTAATGGCCCGGAAAGAATGTTGGATGAGCTTGTTTGTTGCCTTTGTCGCAGCGGTGGCAGTGGTGGTAGCGGGTTATCTTGTTTATCTCGCATATGTTGACTATGGCTAGAGGTGGACCCAATTCTTTGAACAGCAATACCCGATTCTATAAGTGGATGCCTGCCCTGGATTTAAGCTGCCATGGGTATTGGCAGCGCTTCGAAGTAAAACTGATCTGGTGTCTGCCGGTCAAGACTGCTGTGGGGTCGGCGGCCGTTGTAGAACCGGAAGTAACGATCCAGGCCAGCCTTGGCGGCCGAGACAGTGTCGTAGGCATGCAGGTAAACCTCCTCATACTTCACTGATCGCCAGAGTCGCTCGACGAACACGTTGTCCCGCCAGGCGCCCTTGCCGTCCATGCTGATTTGGATGCCGTCGTCCTTCAGCAGACTAGTGAAGGCCAGACTGGTGAACTGGCTGCCCTGGTCGGTGTTGAAGATATCCGGCTTGCCGAATTTCTCCATGGCCTCTTCAACGGCTTCCAGGCAGAAGTGCGTATCCATGGTTGTAGAGATTTTCCACGACAGCACGCGCCGAGAGTACCAGTCCACAACAGCGGCAAGGTAGACAAAACCCCTGGCCATCGGGATATAGGTCAAATCCATCGCCCAGACCTGATTGGGTCGGTCGATAGTTAGGCCCCGTAGTAAGTACGGATAGACCTTGTGCTGCGGATGCCGCCGAGTGGTCTTGGGCTTGCGGTACAGTGCTTCAATGCCCATGAGACGCATCAGTCGACGAACTTTGGTACGGCCCACCCTGTGGCCCTCCTGCCGCAGCAGATCCTGCAGCATCCGGGAGCCCGCGAATGGCAGCTCCAAGTGAAGCCGATCTATGCGATTCATGAGTATCTGATCACGCGGGCTAATAGGCTTGGGCTGGTAATACACCGTGCCTCGGCTGATATCCAAAAGTTTGGCCTGTCGACTGATTGGCAGTTTGTGGTCGCGGTCGATCATTTTCTTTCGCTCAGCAATCCCGCCTTGTTGAGCGCGCCTTCTAAAAAATCGTTTTCCAAGGTCAGCTCACCGATTTTGGCATGAAGCGTCTTCACATCGACCGGCGGTTCCTTGCTCTCACCGCCGTCAAACACGTCAGCGGACCGCTCCAGAAGCTGTGTCTTCCACTGCGTGATCTGATTCGGGTGAACGTCGAACCGCTCGGCGAGTTCTGCCATGGCCTGTTCACCCTTGAGGGCCTCCAGCGCCACCTTGGCCTTGAATTGAGGTTTGTGATTGCGGCGAGGTCTTCTAGCCATTCTGATCTCCTGATATCGGGCAATACGATGCCCTAAGTCAGGCAGGGAATCCACTTATAGCGCTGTTCAGATTATTGGGACCACCTCTGCTTATGTAATGGCGTTGAGTGCAGCGAAATCACTCGCAACTATGGCCTGCTGGTTGTGGCGTGTTTGGGCGGTGCGCTTGCTCTGTGGCGCAGTCAGATTGCCAATAAAGATGTAGGGATATCTGCGCGGGGCCTGCGAGATAAACGGTATCAAAAAGCCGTCGAGATGCTCGCTGATAATACCCGGGCGATTCGGTTAGGGGGTATATACGCCCTGAAAAATCTGGGCCAGGAAGCCCCGGAGCATTTTCATGTTCAGGTCATGGAGGTTTTGACGGCCTTTGTGCGGTATGGTGACGCCGAGTCAACGACGCAAAAAGAGGGTATGGAAAGGGTAGGTGTGGAGGACGCCATCAAAATTATCAAGGCCCGCACTGAGGACTTGCTTAATGTAGAGAAAAAGCAAAACTACACTATCGACCTCGCAGGCTCACTTCTGGAAGGCATGGATTTTAGTGACGCGACAATGTCTTGCGCATGTCTGAAGCAGTCAAAACTCTCGCAGGCCAGCTTCGGCCAGGCAAAACTTGATGGCGCAGATTTCACCGATGCGCTCATTAGCAAGACCGATTTCATGAGCTCAGAACTCGACTCGGCGGATTTTACTGGTGCGGACCTGACGGCATCTATTTTATATGGGTCTAGTGTAACCCACGCATGTTTTCGCAATACGAAGATCGCCGGAGTGAATTTCGACCAAGTACGGGGTCTCACACAGGACCAACTCAACGAAGCCTGCCAACCCCAGGGCGGCGATCCGCCATATAATTTACCAGCCGGTCTGCATTGGGATGGATAAGGCAGTTCCCAGCGCTTCAACGCTTGATGCACTCGGAGACTTGACCTCGGTCGAATATCTGAAGGCACAATCAAAACCGAAAACACCAACTTATGTGCGCAACGGTTTTAAGGGCGGTTTACAAGCGGGTGCTTACAGTCTCCAAGAAACACGCAGCCCCCACTAACGAGACCCACGTGAGAATCAGGCACATCATTGATACCCTGTACGCAAAACGGACGCCGTTATAGCGGTTGTTCACACCGGTTTTGTAGTATAGCGCCCGCTGACACCGACAGTCTCTGCTGAAGGGGCTGAGACATCTACAGCATTGACTTGAGCACCTTGGCCGGGAAGAAGGCCCGGCGTTTGCTGAGCTTCAACTCAATGAATGCGCCCCCGCGCTGGCGTGCACGCGGGTGGCTGCACAGTGCAGCGGCAGCCTTGAGGCGGTGTTGCAGGTAGTAGCACAGCATGAGCAGGTGCTTTTCTATCTCGGTCTGAGGCAGCGTGGCATAACCGCTGCTTTCAATAAACGCCGACGGCTCAAACAGCCATTGCAGTTCGGCGCGGGGCAAGGTGGTGCCCGCGTCGCCGCCGGTGTTTGCCCCCGCATGGACGTCGCGCCATTGGAACGAGGCCAGGACAAGGCGTTGTCCGTTACTGATGCGTGCATTGATCCACATAGGGCGGCCTGCCGGTCGAGCTAACGCGGGTCTTTACTGGAAGAATTCCAGCATGCCCAGAAACAGGCCCAGAGCTGTCACCATACCGCCCATACGCAGGGTGAGGCGGGTTTCCATCTCAGCAAAGCCCGTGCCCATCTCACTCTTGATTTCCGCAAGGCGCGTATCGACCCGCTCGAAACGAACGTCTATATCGCCCTTGATCTCGGCAAAGCCGGTGTCCATCTCACCCTTGATCTCCGCAAGGCGGGTGTCGACCTGTTCGAAACGAAGATCGACCTCACCAAAGCGCACATCCATGTCGCTTTTGAGATCGGTTTTCAGGGCCCTGAGATCGTCCTTGGTGGCGACCTCGGAGAGGATATGCTGGGTGAGGAATTCGGCCTGTGCGGCCACATGGGCCTCGGCCTGCTCAGGAGGCACGCCCGCTTCCTTGAGGCGGTTGGCGTAGGCGAGGGTATCAAAGGCGACGGTGCTCATGGGTGCAGTGTAACACACCCCTGGAGTGGCATCGTCGATAGTTCCACGGCTATTGCGCTGCCCAGGCCGCGAGTAAGGTTGCTCGCCCAGCGAGCCCTTGTTTTGCCGGTACACAGCAACCGGTTCTGTGTGGCACGCCTGTCTTGGTACCCAGCGGTTTTCTGATCAGGCTCGTCGTTTTGCTGACAGGGCGCGCATGAACCGGCGAACACCTGCCCGCGAGACAGCCATGCACCGCTATGGCGGTTGAGTCCCTGGACGGCACCGCTCGTTGCGGGGTGGAGCGCACTGACTCGATATAAAACCGCGGCGACGGTTTTTATCCTCGCCCATAGTAGTCCCCGCTAACAGGGCTCGACGCACACCGGACATAAACCCCTTCGCCCGTTCTCATTACGGGTGGTTGGCAGAGAGGCGCGCCTGCCGGGTCGCATGTTGACGATGCTCACCCCGTCGATAGCCACCCCGGTTCCATTTTGAATCCCGCCAGGTTAGTGCCTGCTGACAACACCCTTCCGGGCGGGCTTGTGATTTTACCGACCTGGCTGACTTTACGTATCAAAGGCGTAGCGTAAGAAACGAAAGGGAAAGAGGAGTGTTGGCAAAGGCATAGTGTAAGTACCCCGTAAAATAGCGCCACTCATACGTAGAAATTTCTATAAACTAACGTGATAGGAGTTTTTACATATGCGCAAATCGAAGTTCAGCGAAACGCAGATTGTGGCGTTTCTCAAACAAGCAGAAAGCGGAGTGCCGGTTCCGGACATATGTCGAGAGCATGGCATTGGACTCAGCACCTTTTACAAGTGGCGCTCTAAGTACGGTGGAATGGAAGCCTCCGATGTACGGCGGCTCAAGGAACTTGAAGAAGAGAACCGCAAGCTCAAGCAGATGTATGCCGATCTCAGCCTGAAGAGTCAGATGCAGGAAGAGATCATAAAAAAGCTTTAGGGCCAGTCCATCGTCGGCAGTGGGTTGATCGTTTGCGCAAGGATTACCCTGTCAGCATTCGAGCGGCCTGTGGTGCAGCCGCGCTAAGTCGCACGGCGTATTACTACACGCCCAAGCGAGTAGATGATAGTGAGCTGATTGATGCGTTGCTGGCCTTGGTTGAGAAGCACCCTCGCTGGGGTTTTCCAAAGCTGTGTAAGCGGCTCAGAGCGTTGGGTAAACGTTGGAATCACAAACGGATTTACCGTGTTTATATGGAGTTAAAACTGAATATACGGCGTAAAGTAAAACGCAGGATACCGAATAGGAATCCGTTGCCATTGCGCGTTCCTAGATCAGCCAATATCTGTTGGTCGATGGATTTTATGAGCGATACCTTGCGTCACGGTCATCGGTTTCGCACGTTCAATGTGGTTGATGATTTCAATCGAGAAGTGTTAGCGATAGATATCAATTCGGGCATTACTACGGAGCGAGTGATACATACATTAGATCGTATTGCAGCCTGGCGAGGCTATCCCGCTATTATCAGGGTTGATAATGGCCCTGAATTTACATCAGGGGCGTTGGCTGAATGGGCGCAAGCGCATGGAATTCAGATCGATTTCATCAAGCCCGGCAAGCCTTACCAAAATGGATTTATCGAACGTTTTAATCGCACGTATCGAGAGGAAGTATTGGACTTATATCTGTTCGAGACATTGCAGGAAGTTCGAGAGATCACGGATGACTGGATCGTGTTGTATAACCATGAACGACCCCATGATGGATTGAACGATATGACACCCGTTCAATACCGAGAAGTGGCTTAATTTTTCTATGAATGGGTGGTTAGCTGTTTGGGGTATTTACAATAGAGCAAGAAACGCGAGGGAAAAATGAGTGTTGGCAGATATGCTAATTGTTTTACAATTAGCGCCAAAAAGCAGCATCCCGCCCATCCTCTTTCCCCGAAACCGGGCCCCACCGTCTCGAGGCCGCCTCGAATCACGGCACAGCAAGGGCAAGGAAAGGGCATCAAAAAGAGAAGACCAATGGAAAACGATGAACGCAAAACCGGTGCACCCGGCGTCGAAATTCTCCGCAAGCTGAGCCTTCGCGTGACCGACACCGAAAAAACGTTTCTCGAAACCGCGGCGGGCGAGCGTGGCTTTCGGACGCTGAACAAGTACCTGCGCTCGGTGCTGTTGCCATCCCAGCAAGTGCGCCCCACCGCCCCTGCTGGTGCTCCTTGCGTGCCCAAAGGCGGGTCGGATGCACAGCTGGGTGTGCGCATCACGGCGCAGGAGAAGGCGCTTTTCCGGCAGCGGTGTGCGGAGGAAGGGCTGACCGAGAGCGACGTTTTGCGCCGCCAAATTCGCATTTACACCCGCCAGTCGCCGGCTTTTGCGGGCCGGGAGCAGGCGCTGTTGCGCGAGGCCAACGCCGAATTGCGGCGTGTTGGCACGGACCTGACCCGGCTGGTGAAGCGCCTGCGCACCGCTCCCGGGGGGTTTCTGAGGACGATCTGGCGTCCATAGCGGCGCTGCGTGATGCTGTTGCTGCGCAGCAGGGTGCTCTGAGAGACCTGATTCAGAGCAACCTCAACCGGGTATGTCCGGCATGAAAACTCTCGATGATCCGCTGTTTGATGATCCGAATCCGCGTCCGGGCAAGGCCCGTGATGTGTCTGTTTCGATGTCACTGTCACAGGCCCAGCGTCTGGCCCGGGGTTGTCCGCAGGCGGTGGTGCGGGTGCTGTCCTATGGCACATCGGTCGCGTCTGTGCGCCGTCAGGTGGCCTATATTTCCCGCAACAACGCGCTCGCTGTTGAGGATCAGGACGGTGAGCGACTGGATGGTGAGGAGGTCAGGGTGCGCCTGAAGGACTGGTCGATGGACTACAACCTGCGCCGAAACGTTTCCCGGGAGAGCATGCATCGGATGCTGTCTGCGCCCCCTGGTGCGGATGAAAAGCGGTCCGAGGCAGCGGCCAGGGCGTTTCTGAAAGCCACGTTCAGTGACACCCATGAGTACCTGTTTGTTCGCCACGATGACACCGGGCACGCTCACGTGCATGGTGTTGTCAAGATGACAGGGCATGATGGCCAGCGGCGTAATCCAGGCCGACTCGACCTTCGCCGGTGGCGCAGCCGCTATGCCGGGTGTTTGCGAGACCGGGGTGTTGAGGCGGATGCCCGTTCCCGATTGGCCCGTGGTGTGGGTCAGACATCGCCCAAAAATGGCCTTTTCTGGATGGAGAGGCAGGGCAAAACACCGGATGTAAACGCCAACCAGCTGGACGTTGATAGGGCGATAGCAGAGTCCGATGTTGACTTTTCCGGGCTTCCCTGGGGGGTCCCTGCGCGGAAAAAGACCGAGGCCTACCGCAAAGCGATGGGCGCTGTTGGCCTGGCTTTGCTGGAGAAAGGGACGGCCCTGGAGAGCGAGCGGGGCATTATTAACGGGCGCGACATCCTGCAGGCTGCCGACAGGATACCGGTTCCGGTGACTGCCCGGGAGGCGCGTGTCAACGCCTTCAGGGCGTCTATTGCTATCCTGGAGTACGGGGGTCAGCGCATGGCTGAGCGAGCCCCTTCGCCGGCAAGTATTGAACGTGAGGCCCGGCGGCAAAGGACCCGCCGAGTGACAGACACTGGCCCAGAGCGCGATCAAGACCCGGGTGTCGAGCCGGATTTCGATTTTTGATGCCCGATGAGGGTCTGGCGAAGTGCGGCCACACCGCGGTCTCTCCCTGCGCAATCCTTTCCATGCAGCGTGCCGCGGCATTTGCGCCAAGGCGGGCTGATCGCTGACGGATTGTGATGATTGAGAGCACTGATACCCCGGCAAAGCCGTCGGTGGCCCTGTGCCGGTTGGTGTCGCCCTGGAGCAGGCCCTGTGGTCTTGTGGCAAGCCCCGGGGTGTTACCCACCGCGGGGCAGGCCGTCTTTATCCATTCGCTATTTCGGGCAGCTGGCTGAGGCTGGATTTACCGTTTCGGTGGGCAGCGTTGGCAACTCTTGTGACAATGCTTGGGCAGAGACAGTCAACGGCCTCTTCAAGGCTGAGGTTATCCACAAGGAGGCCTTTGGAGAGGCCTTGACGATGTTGAGCGGGCGACGCTTACCTGGACGGACGGGTTCAACCATCAGCGGCTTCCTGGCCCAATCGGGGACAGGCCGCCAGCTGAAGACGAAATGGCGTATTGTCAGGATGGGTCAGCTCATAATGCTTGACTCAAACAAAACGCTCTCCCGCCCTCCGATACCTGGGTGATTCAGTCAAACCAATTGGAAATGACGGTAGAGCGGGAGTAACCCGACTGGCCGTTTTTTGCCCCGCCCGGTATCGCCGCGTCGGATTGGGAATTGATTCGTTCTGTGTCGTAGCAGGACGACGTTTGGCGGCGACAGGTGGTTGAGGGTGTGGCGAGACCCGGTGCCGGACGCCCTCCCTGATGTACTGGCGCTCGTCCACCGCGTGCGCAAGGCCCGGCGATTGAAGAGGCGTAGCAAGGATCGGTTGTTCTGGTCAGGTACATGAAGATGACTTTACTCAACGAGATGGACCGCCTTCTACGGCGTAACATGGAAGGGCGTTGGTCGGATATACCCGCAGACCGACATCGATACTGACGCCGGGGCGGCACACGGTAAGCGGTATCCGACCCAGGCCCGCACGGGCGCAGGCCGCAATAGAGGGCTTTGCGTTTTACCGCGTGTTGCCCGACAGGCCAAACACATCGAGCCGATACTCCCGGGCATGGTGTCTACCGTGTTTGAGCGTTGGCAGTGATTCTGTATGGGCCTGTTTCCTGAGCGTGCGTGTTGCTCTTGCGCCTTGATGCAGCCAACGATTGCGCGCGTCAGAATAAAGGGTTTCGCATAAAGGGCCGCCTGCAAGGAGCTGATAGCCGTCCAGCGCATCGAGGCTATTGTCGGCATACGCCTGTGACACCAGACGGCGCAACACATACGCAGCGCGTGGCTTCACGTGATCCGCTGCGACCCGGTTACGGGCACCCCAGCGAACAACAAGATCATCACAATTGTCGACACTGCGGGCATCGGTGTAGAACAGATAGCGATCCGTGCCGTACACGAGCTGCAGCATGCTCTCCTCGAACAACATCGCCAGGTCCTCTGCCTCCGACCAGTAGGCATAGGAATCATTGGCGCTGTCGGCCTCAAAGGCCAGCCCAAAGTCTGTCGCCGTTGTCGCGTAGGCCTCCTCGCTGAGCCGGTAGCCGCCATACAGCCCCGCCGCAATCTCGTAGAGCAGGTCGCTATGCAATGGATAACGCGCACGTAGCTGCGTGCTTGCCCTGCCGGCGTGTAGCGCATTCATCACCTCGTAGATGCGCAACGTCCGGCTCTGCTGCGCCACCGCCTCGGCGGGAAGGAAGTCCCGTGCATGCGCCAGCTCGTGCACCAGCAGGCGCACGGGTTCCAGTAACCGCTCGGTGAGGGTGAACGCCGTGTCGTCAAGGAGTGAGGTGTACTCCCAGGCGGGGAGGCCATCAGTGAAATACTCAACGATTTCAATGAATTTGAACGCGGAGACAAACTCGGCCCGGTAGTCCTCCTCGACGTTGATGGTTGCTTTTTCCATCGGGGTCAGCCAAAAAGCCTGCGGGTCCAGGTAAATCGCGCCGTCACCGGAAAAATAGGAGGGTCGAATGTCGGCATCGATAACAATGGCGGTCACACTGCCAAAGAGGTCGCGGACTTCCCCCGGCAGCGTCATCAGTACGGCTTCAAACCGGCGTCCCATCCAGTCATGAGACACCAGCAGGCGGTCCATGATGTGCTGCGGCGTAATCACAGCGTGCTCGACACCGATTGGTGCCAGCTGCCCAAGGGTACAGTACGCCTCTTCAAACACATGGCCCATGCAGCCCTCTATGGCGGCCTTGTAGGGACTGCTCGCGTTATAGGCATAGATGTCCGCGAGGATCGATTGTCCATCGCGTTTAACAAACTCCCCGCGATTGACCAGCCTTGAGATAGAGCGGCAGCTGCGATGAAGCGTCGACACCTCTTCTGCGGCGATCTGGGCCAGCAGGGAAAGAGAGTCCGCCCCGATGGCCTGTGTTGCGCCGCCCCTGAATTCACCGATCAGATGTCGAGCCGCGACCAGCCGGGCGTCGATAATTTCGCGGTCCGCCCCGTGCGCACCATCGAGAACATTCAGGGTAATGGTCTGGAAGCTGAGTCGTCCGCTGTCAAGGGCCTGCGTGTAATAGGCAAGGCCGGCCGGATCAGGCTCACGACCAAACAGCTGGGCATACAAAACAGCGATCAGGGTCTCATGGTCCAGCGCCCCATACCGCGTCTCAAACTCACTGGACTCACCAAAGGCCTGGATGATTGCCGACAGGTCGCCCCCCTCGGATTCCAGCCGCTGGGCCCAATACTCGAACCCGGCCATATCGGGCAGACGGCCATAGTAGGCGAGGTAGGCTTCGGCTACACGCCTTTCAGCCGCGTTGAGGGCAGCGCCGCCACAATCGCCTTGTGCCAACACCGATGATGCCGGAAAAACCAACACCCCGCAGAGACAGAGATGAACCCACGACCTGAACATCAAAGCACCTCCGCTTCTGAGGCCAGCATACAAAAAGAAAACCGGCCCACGCTAACGCAAAGCGCCGGCAATAACCACCGCCCGCACACGCGCATTGAAACGCGGCTATCCATTCTGGCGTTTGAAGGCGGACTCCCCCTAGTCGACCTGGTGTGCCGTTAAAAACAACGCTTTACCCAGCGACGTAAAAAAATCCTGATAGGGCGCGGGGTCTTCAATTGCCCTGTTGTGGTAATACGCGTTTGCGCGCACCTTCAGCCGGTTTTCTCCGCTCTCACTGGTGATCACCGTCATGCGAATCTGATAGCCGCTCATCTTGGTGCCTGTGACAGACCCCAGCTCATCATCTGCCCTGTCGATGATAAAGCCGAGGTCCTGCATTGTGGCGATGACGGTCCGCATCATTTTAACCTTGTCAGCGGTATCAAAAACCCGCGTTTGATAACGGCGAAGCTCGACTTGATTGGCCCCTGCCATGATCTCGGCGTTCGGTTGATGGGTGCATGCCGACAACCCCAGCCATACCGGCAATAAAAGCGCCAACAATCGCACCAGAGGCGTTGTTTTCATATGTGGTGGGCCTCCAGGAAGGTTGCCTTGGATAACTTGTCAAAGAACGCCTGGTAGAGCGCCGGCTGCCTAAGCTGCTCACGGCGGGTGATTTCACCCTCAGTATCCCAGATGATCCGGGTCATCGTGATTCGCACTATCGACGCATCCGGGTCTTGCAGAGATTGACTGACCACCAGCCCAACGCGAACCTGCTGGTCATCGTCAGTTGCGGACACAATACCCGTCAGGGCAGCCAGAAAAACGGCGCGCACGATTTGCCCCGGATCCGTTGCCTCCAGGGTCTTGGACGCCGTGAGCACGCCCAGTGTCGTATTCGACTCATCCAGCGCATACCCCAAATCCTGAAGCACATGCGCACTGGCAGCCATGACCTGTTTGTGGTCCAGGGTGTCAAATGATCTTGATTGTAGCTGCCGGTCTTCCAGGGCGGTCGGTGACAGACGGAAAGCGTCCGCGGGAGGGCCAGAAGCACAGGCCTGCAGGAAGGTTACGCTAAGCAGTAAAGCGCCCAGCCTGGCCGGCCAGACATCACTGCCCATGCGCGGGTGAGGGGCCATATGTCCCGTCCTCAATCAGAATTTCGATGTGTGATAGGCAAAATCCGCCACCAACCCCACATCGTCGAACTTGATAACAATGGTGAGTGTTTTCTGTGTTCGCGACGCTGCACCGGCAGAACGGCTATAGCCCGAGCCCCCCAGGCCCGCCACAGACCCTGCGACGCCAAGAATCAAGGAGGCCACCCCGCCGCTGCCCTCGGAGTAAGCGTAGTCTGTCGAGACCCTGTCGTATATCCACACCTCTCGCCGGTTTTCGTCGGTAGAGACAATATTGGGGGAACCGAGAACCGCAGCCACCTCGCCACCCGACATGCCCACCCGAATTTCTTTTTTGGACGGCCCCGACCGTCAGCTGGTCACCGACGGGCTCCTGCACAGCTGCGCGATGCTCGCCGGCGCTCATGCAGCCAAGAAGCACAACGGGTAACAGGGTGAACAGGAGTGTTTTTCGCATCGGTCGTCTCCCCCGGTGTATCTTACTTAAAGGCCAACGGTCCCGCGTTGACCCCAACATGTTTACAGAATACCGTATCATAACAACCGGGTAACTGTCAGATCAGGTCTAAACGTCTACAGTGGAAATCGTTCATATTTTCTTGAACAACAATACCAATACTATAGAGAACGCCAGTCGATGCTGTGCGCCGTCATATACCCCCTTTGCGGGTCATGGGGGCGAGCACTGCCTTGGCAGGCGCACTCACAGAGAAACGATTCGGGGTCATCACACCATGCGATTACAGCAAAAAATCCGCCGCGCGGCGGTACTGGCATCTTCCACGCTTGGCATCAGCGCTCTGCTCCTGTCCGGCTGCGGCGGCGGCAACAACCGCTCCAGCCCGGCGCTGTGTGCGGGCACGGAGGTCAACCCGCAGCGGCTGTTCATCCAACAGCTGGGCAGCGACAGGGCCACGATCAAGTGGCGGGGTGACGCCGATGGCGGTGCGGGCGCGGACTCGATCTGTTTTGGCACCGAGATGACTGCGCTGGCGGCAGCCTCCCTGACGGCTGCCACCGAAACGGCCGGCGGACATCTGGAGGCCCAGCTGAGCGGTTTGCAGCCGGACACCACCTACTACTACTCGGTGGGTGGCGCAGGCTCGGCACTCGCTACCCGGTCTTTTAGAACCGCGCCTGAAGCCGGGGCCGTGCCCGCCGACGGCAATACCCGTTTGTGGCTGGTCGGTGACTCCGGCACCATCACAGACGGGGTCTCCGAAGACAACCCCGAGGGCGACTACCCTGGCCAGGCGGCCCAGGTGCTGGCGGGTTTCGAGGCCTACCGGCAAGCCACTGGCGGGGAGGCGGTCGACCTGTTCCTGGC
>CBDAQR010000003.1:1880000-2670931 GCA_965199055.1 Halieaceae bacterium | reverse complement strand
TTCAGTGACTTTGTTTACAGCGGTGATGCTGCTGCGGATACCGCTGCGTCGTTTCTCTCGGAGATTGACCTGTCTGACCTGGATTCCAACCCTGCGGAGGTTTCAGAACTGATCGATAACTTCCTCAATGGCGGAGAGGCGGTCACGCTGACCATCCTGCATATGAATGATCACCACTCCCACCTCGAGGAAGATGGCTTTGACTACGACGTCAGTGGTCTGCCCCTGACCGAAACAAAGGAAGACGGTAGCGCGATCAAAGAGGTGGAAGTGACCTATGGCGGCTTCCCACGGCTAACCTCCCTCTTCAATGAGCTTGAGGCAGAGAGCTACAATACGGCGCTCAGGTTGTACTCCGGCGATGCCATCACCGGGACTATTTTCTACACGTTGTTTGGCGGCGAAGCGGATGCCGCGCTAATGAACGAGATCTGCTTCGATGCGTTTGCGCTAGGCAGGCATGATTTCGCCGATGGTGATGCTGGGGTTGCGGATTTCCTGGATTTCTTGAATTCGAGTAGTTGCGTAACGCCAGCCCTGGCGGCCAATGTCGTTCCCGGTCCCGATTCGGCGATAGCAGAGGGTTATATTCAGCCCTACACGGTGGTCACTACGGAAGAGGGTGAGCGTATCGGCATCATTGGTATCGTCGTTGCCGGCAAGATCAAGAGCTCATCCAACCCGGACGAAGACACAGAGTTTCTCGATGAGATCGAAACGACTCAGGCCGCAGCTGACGAACTCACAGCAATGGGCATCAACAAAATCATCCTGATGAGCCATATCCAGTACGCGAACGACCTGGAACTGGCCGCCGCCGTGACCGGTGTTGATGTGATTGTCGGCGGCGACTCCCATACCCTGCTGGGAGACAACACGCTTACCGATCTGGGTTTCACGGTTGGCGGTGACTATCCCACGCTGGTCACCAATCCTGACGGCAATACCGTGTGTGTGGTGCAGGCCTGGGAGCACGCTCACCTGTTAGGGCGGCTTGATGTCACTTTCGACAGCAACGGTGAAGTTGAGGATTGTCAGGGAGAACCGATTCTACCGATCGCCGATACATTCGTGTATGAATACAACGACGATGAGGCTCGTGTGCTTGGCAGCGCAGATGCGTTGACGGTGATGGATTCTCTCGTTGCTGAAGATGAAGTACGTGGCGCCATGGAAGATGCCACTGCCAGCGCGCTTCTTGAGGGCTTCGCTAGTCAGGCCGACGGGCTGCGCCAGACAGTCATCGGCTCAGTCGCCGAGGATCTCTGTCTGGAACGCTACCCGGGGGAGGGTCGCTCCACAGCTTGCGACGCCTCCGAGACCTACAGCAGGGGCGGTGACATACCCAATATCGTGGCCAAGGCCTTTATGACGATTACGCCAACTGCTGACATCGCTATCCAGAATGCTGGCGGTGTGCGGACGGACGTGAAATCAGGTGATTTCACCATCGATAATGCGTACACGCTATTGCCGTTCTTCAATGGCCTAGTCACTCTTGAGATGACGGGGGCTGAGATTGTAACCGTCCTGGAAGATGCACTGTCCAATACGTTGGATGATGAAGGCTCTAGCGGTTCTTACCCATATGCTTCTGGCCTGCGTTTCGACGTGGATGCCAGCCAGGCGGAGGGTTCTCGCGTAAGCAATGTGGAAGTTAACTCTCGGGTTGCTGGCGATTGGACGGCGATCGATACCAGCGCGGTCTACACGGTGGTCACCAATGACTTCATTGCATCCGGTGGTGACGGCTACGACACCTTTGGTAGCATCTTCGGTGCCGGTAATTTTGTTGATGCGTTTACGGAATATGCCCAGGGCATGGTTGAGTATATCGAGCAGCTCACGGCCAATGGTGAAGCGCTGATGAAGCTTCCGGAAGACGAGTACAGCACCAAGAGCTATATCGGCTCAGACGGCTGTGATCATTGCCGCCAGTCTGATTGTGACGGTTTCTGAGTGTGGTGCTAATGCGGCAGGACGATGAGGCCTGCCCTTCTAGGGCCTGTTGAGATTCATCGGGAATTCAGCGCGGCACCTGCTGCGTAAATCATGGCACTGAAACTCGTGTCAGTTTGCAAGCACGCATGGCGACGCGTTTGAATTCCTTCAGTTTCCCAATGCAGTTCTCGACGAGATGGCGCCATTTGTAGAGTTCCGTGTCAATCTTTCTGGGCGCATTCCGGTTGGGATGTTGCGCTATCACAATCTCAGATCTGCGTTGTGCCAACTCCGCGGTGATCCAGTCGGCGTCGAATGCGGTGTCTGCGATAAAGCCCCCGAACGCCCAATCACTGATCAGATCGGCAACGCCGACAGTATCGTGGCGCTGTCCCGGCAAAAGCACGACATCGATCATGTTGCCCAGGGCATCGCACATAACCAGAATTTTCGACGTTATGCCGCCGCGCGATCGCCCGATGGCCTGACGTTGAGTCCCCCTTTTTGCCCCTTGTCCGTGACGGTGAACCTTGCAGGTGGTGCCGTCCACCATGGCGTATTCCATATCCGGATCCTGCGAGACGGCCTCGAATATTCGCTTGAAAACATCCCGTTTTACCCAGTGGCGAAACCGCTTGAACACCTTATTCCACTTTCCGAAAACGTCTGGCACGTCCCGCCGATAGTGTCAAATATCTTTCGCACTTTTGATTCTCATGCAACGACGGCTCCTTGGGTTTGATCCGCGAATAGCGGGGTCATGTTCATAGACTTACGGGTGGACCATTGGGTTCCTGCGATATGCCTCCATCTGGCTGCAGCCAGATGGAGACAGGATTTTCCATCCGGGAATGCACCGACAACGCGTGTTCGGCGCCGGATCTCGCGCATGATGCGCTCCAGCGGGTTGTTGGTCCTCAGCTTGATCCCATGGCTATCCGCAAAGCCGTAATAGGCCAGCGTCTCATCACCGTGCTCCTCCAGCCGCTCAGCCGCTTTCACCCGCTTCATGGCGCGCAGATCGGTGATGACAGCCTGCATCTTTTCGGTGGCAGCCTTCCGATCCTCCTGAGCGTGGATCGCCTTCAGCATCCGGCAGACGTCGCGCACCTTACCAGAAGGCACCAGACTGAAGACGTTGCGGTAGAAATGGACGATACAGCGCTGCCACTGAGCGTCCGGGAGACACTCCGCGGCGCTTTCCACCAGTCCTCGACAAGCATCAGAAACCACGAGCTGGACGGCCGTGAGACCGCGGTCAACCAGATGGCGCAGGAAAGCCGCCCCGTCGGATTTATCCTCCCTGGGGCCTTCCGTGATGCCCAGTATCTCCCGGTACCCGTCCGTCGTGACGCCAATGGCAACCCGAAGCGAAACATTCCGGACCTCACCCGCCCAGGAACGCTTCATCACAATTGCGTCCAGATACACGTAAGGGTGATCGCCTTCAATCCTGCGCTGTCGCCATGCGTCGATCCTGGCGTAGATCGTCTTGTTCAGGTTCGACACTGTGTCGGGGCTGACCCGGGTGCCCCATAAAGCCTCGGTGATATCCTCGACACGGCGCACTGAAACGCCGGCCAGGTACATCTCGATCAACGCCTCCTCGACCGAGCTTTCCCGGCGTTGGTACCGCTCAATAATGGCGGTCTCGAACGTTTGACGGCGCAGCTTCGGCATCTTAGGCTTCACCGGGCCAGCCTTCGTGTCCAGCGACCGCTCATACCGGCCTGCACCACACAGCCGATCTGCTTCCGCATCCAGCATCGCATTCAGTGCCTCTTCAACAGTGCCACGCACCCTCTCGCCTAAAGGGTCACGAATACGACCTTCATCAATCTGGATCACCTGCCCCATAGCTTTGGGCTTCTCTACTTCTGCCATTCTATACTCCTCTCAATCAGCCTGAAAGGCACCATCGTCAAATGCAAATGTGCGAAACTTTTTATACGTTATCCGAGTATCTGGAGCGCAATGGCCTGGAAGGCGCCAAGAATGCTGAAAAAGCCGCACTGGCCACCCGCAGCGCAAAGAATCTGGTGGGAGATCGTGATGTGTTGCGAGACGCCTGGGCGCACCGCCGCCAGCGAGCACCAGGCCACTCTGGAGACGCTGGTCGCCAGCAGTAAAGGCAACGCCTTGGCGCGCAAGCACGAACGAACTAAACAACCTGGCTGGTTCGATCACGTGATTGACACGCTGACTAACATGTTCTCCAAACCTGACAACCCGGTGCCCGCACCCCTGGAAGACGAACACTGCAACACCGTCTTCGTCCTCGATGAATCCAGCTTCACCTCCAGCCGAATGATGCGCGATTTCCTGACCATCGTGGATGCGATGCAACCCCGCGCCATTCTGGTCGGCGACAAGAAGCAGCTCGGCGCCATCGAGGCTGGCAAACCCTTTACCGAGCTACAACAGTTTGGCATCACACCGATCATTGTCGATGAGGTGATCCGCCAGCGCGATCCAGAGCTCAAGGCCGCCGTCTACCAGACCATTGTCGGCAACGCGTGCGGCGCCCTGCACACCCTTAAAGATCATATTCACGAGTATGAACGCGATGAGCTCGCGATCGCTGCGGCCAGCAAGTGGCTGGCGCGCACGCCGGAAGAACGGCGGAACACCCTGCTGCTCGCCCCCTCTAATGCCATGCGCGAAGCCGTCAACCGCGATATCCGCGCAGGCCTGCGCAGCGAGGGCCAGCTCACGGGCACCGCAATGAAAACCACGATCCTGCAGGACACACGCCTGTCCCGCGCCGAAAAGACCCAGGCCACTAACTACCAGGAGGGCGACACGGTGCAGTTTCATCGTGCTTATAAGCGCCTGGGTGTCGATAAGGGTGAGTATCTTTCGATTGAGGGCATCGATACCGGGAACAACTGTAAGTACCCCGTAAAATAGCGCCACTCATACGTAGAAATTTCTATAAACTAACGTGATAGGAGTTTTTACATATGCGCAAATCGAAGTTCAGCGAAACGCAGATTGTGGCGTTTCTCAAACAAGCAGAAAGCGGAGTGCCGGTTCCGGACATATGTCGAGAGCATGGCATTGGACTCAGCACCTTTTACAAGTGGCGCTCTAAGTACGGTGGAATGGAAGCCTCCGATGTACGGCGGCTCAAGGAACTTGAAGAAGAGAACCGCAAGCTCAAGCAGATGTATGCCGATCTCAGCCTGAAGAGTCAGATGCAGGAAGAGATCATAAAAAAGCTTTAGGGCCAGTCCATCGTCGGCAGTGGGTTGATCGTTTGCGCAAGGATTACCCTGTCAGCATTCGAGCGGCCTGTGGTGCAGCCGCGCTAAGTCGCACGGCGTATTACTACACGCCCAAGCGAGTAGATGATAGTGAGCTGATTGATGCGTTGCTGGCCTTGGTTGAGAAGCACCCTCGCTGGGGTTTTCCAAAGCTGTGTAAGCGGCTCAGAGCGTTGGGTAAACGTTGGAATCACAAACGGATTTACCGTGTTTATATGGAGTTAAAACTGAATATACGGCGTAAAGTAAAACGCAGGATACCGAATAGGAATCCGTTGCCATTGCGCGTTCCTAGATCAGCCAATATCTGTTGGTCGATGGATTTTATGAGCGATACCTTGCGTCACGGTCATCGGTTTCGCACGTTCAATGTGGTTGATGATTTCAATCGAGAAGTGTTAGCGATAGATATCAATTCGGGCATTACTACGGAGCGAGTGATACATACATTAGATCGTATTGCAGCCTGGCGAGGCTATCCCGCTATTATCAGGGTTGATAATGGCCCTGAATTTACATCAGGGGCGTTGGCTGAATGGGCGCAAGCGCATGGAATTCAGATCGATTTCATCAAGCCCGGCAAGCCTTACCAAAATGGATTTATCGAACGTTTTAATCGCACGTATCGAGAGGAAGTATTGGACTTATATCTGTTCGAGACATTGCAGGAAGTTCGAGAGATCACGGATGACTGGATCGTGTTGTATAACCATGAACGACCCCATGATGGATTGAACGATATGACACCCGTTCAATACCGAGAAGTGGCTTAATTTTTCTATGAATGGGTGGTTAGCTGTTTGGGGTATTTACAATCTCTCGACAGCAAATTAGTCGGAGATACAAACACTTGTTCGAGGAAAATACTGGAACCAATAAGTTGATATCCCCCTCCCTTCGCGCTTCACGCCTCAGGAAGGGGAGGATGTCAGGAAATAGTAATAGACGTGTCTCCCTCTGCGGATCGGTCGCGCGTTTATTGGCTGATTGTGTTGCAGGGTGTTTGGGCAGTATTTAACTGCACTACCTTGGCTTGGCGTCTAGCCAAGCATTGAATTGTGCTTCGGAAATGCCGAGCCCGATTATCGCACCTATATGCAGACTGCCTAGATCGGCAAGGGTGATTGCCGTAAACCTATCGACCTCTGTTATTGCTTTGTCGACGCAATATTGTTCAATGCGTTTTTCGATAGCTTCACCGTGCAAGCCGTCTCGAACCACACGGCCCATCACGTCTTTTCGTTGCTGACGGTACTGAATGCGGAAGGCATCGATTTCACCCAGTGACTGCTTTGCGACACCGTATTGCTGGCAAGAGAGAACATAAGCCCAACAAAATAAATCCAGCATAGGCCCGATTTCATTTTTCTCGTAGATTGCCAGTAACGCGGCGATGTAATTGTCACGTGACACGTCGATAAAACTCAATGGGCACAAATTCTTTTTGATAAACGGAATATTGCAGCTCAACCTTGAGGTGCGTTTGTTGACATCCTCGAACGCCTGTAGATAAGACAGGTGAACCAGTAAAAAGAAGCTTTGTTCAAACGGGTCTTTGATTTTTCTGGCTTTCAGCAAAATGAGTTCGAGTAGCTCTTTCAGCACATGTGGATTGCCAATAGGCTTGTAGGCTGATTTTCCAATATCGACTTCTATATTGCGAATTTTGCCGCTGGCCTCAGGGTTCGCGAGTAGGTCTTGTGACAGTAAATGGTGGAGATTGAACACTGTGAAGCTGTTCAGCTCAATTGCCTGCGCATTCTCCACAAGGAATAATATCGCCTCCTTGTGGTTCATGATCATGACGGCGTCTTCGTGTACTTTGCCCTCAGCACTGATGCCATCTTCCACCAGTTTTTGGGTATCCAGCTTTGAATAGGTGTTGCCCTCCAGTCGGCTGGAGTTATAGGAAAGATCAATCAGCAGGCGCTGGCAGATTTGACGGGCGTAGGTGCCCGCAGCCAAAGCTTCGTCGAACCGCTTCCCTTCTTTAAGTAGCGCTTCTCGTTGCCTTTCAGAAACATAAAATGTCTCATTAGGAACGTAATCCTCGATGAGCGCTCTTTTATAGGACACTTTTTCGCGGGCATAGAGTGAGGATTCCAAGAATTCAAGGACACTTTTGCTTTCCTGGCTAAATATCTCGCCCTCTCTCTGGATACTTTGTCCTTTAATTTCCTGCTGAGACATTCTCGCAGGATAGTATTTAGCCGCTTTTCTGTTGCCGGTTCTTACTATCTTTTTTTCCTCCGATAGCGCGGACAACCTTCTTTGTAACGTCCTGTTATTTATAGCAAATGATAAATTTTTGACAATCTGGCTACGCGAAAGCCCCTCTGCATTTTTCTCCAGAACCTCCTCGATTTCAGCCATTTGCTTCGCTATGTTTTGTACCATGGGTGTCTCTAAAACTGCCTCTTGACTAAGGATAGTTAGTTTTAAGGTCAAAGCCAACAGGAAAAGGACATTCAAATAATAGATGTACGTCTTTGTCTACAAGGTCGATAACGACACGGAACTGCGCAGGGGAATGTTTCGATTTGGGTATTTCAGATGGGGCTGTCCTAGATAAGTGAATTTATCCAGGGTGGTTTGATCAGGAAAAGCCGCTTAGTTTGGCGCAAACAAAAACGATTAATCGAGCTGTTCGTAGCCGGATCGACAGCCCGTACAGCTGCCTCTTTAGTTGGTGTGAACAAGACGACAGCGAGCTAGGGCCTGTTGAGATTGAGGATTCCAAAATCAGATGATTTCTGATTCAAGCTCCCAAAACGTGGGAGTGACCGATGGCAAGAGTGATCCTGACCGATGTAAGCGTTATTTAGTAATGTCGCCTTTCCGTTATTTAGAGATGTCACCCTCCGTATACTTTTCCAGGTGTTTCAAACACTTGGGAGGAACCAGGAGTGACACTGTTAACCATGAGTCCAACCGAGATCGAGAGGCTTCAGGTGATTGTAGATGTGACTGAGGGACGCGTGCCCAGGCTGGTGAGATGCTCATGCTCAGCACGCGGCAGGTGCAGCGGCTAACGAACCGCTACCGCGCTGAGGGTGCCGCCGGACTAATGTCCCGCCGGCGTGGCCAACCCAGTAATCGGTGTTATCCGACCCGCTTTCGTGAGTACGTGGTGAGGTTAATTCAGGTGCATTACGCAGACTTTGGCCCTACGTTGGCTGCGGAGAAGCTGTTAGAGCGCCACGAGATCGGGTTATCCGTTGGGACAGTCCGCCAGTGGATGATCGAAGCGGGACTGTGGAAGACCCGCAAGGAGCGCCGCCAGCGGATCTACCAGCCACGCCATCGCCGCGAGTGTTACGGCGAACTGATCCAGATCGACGGCTCGGATCATTACTGGTTTGAGGGGCGCGGCCCACGCTGCACCTTGCTGGTGTCCATAGGTGACGCCACCGGGCGATTGATGGAACTGTTAGTGCCAATGTAAAACTCCCCATAAATCGCCAAAGTAATTTCCCCCACCCCTACATGGGAGGCAAGCAAGTTGAGCTTGTCGAGTTGTCGATACAGCACGAACCTACTCCAGCAAGAGTGTGTGCCGGAGGGGAACTGCGTGCTGTCATTAGGGGAGTTGTTTATGATTCACGACTTAAAAGAGCAAGGGCTGTCTATCAAGGCCATCGCCCAACGAATGGGCATGGATCGCAAGACCGTTCGCAAGTATCTCAAACAGGGTTTATCGGTCCCGACCTACGGCCCCAGAGCACCCAGGGCCAGCAAGCTAGACCCCTATCGGGATTACCTGGCTCAGCGTATCGGTCAGTATTCCGAGCTATCCGGATCTCGCCTGCTAAGGGAGATCAGGGAACTGGGTTACACCGGCGGTTACAGCCTGGTCACCGATTACCTGCGAGAAATTCGCCCGTCAGTCAGCCAGGTCTTTGAACGACGTTTCGAGACACCGGCTGGTAAACAGGCCCAGGTGGACTTTGCCCAGTTCAAAGTGCGCTTTGGGTGTGAGCCTGATCAGGACCGCATTGTCTGGTTGTTTTCCATGGTCCTTGGCTGCAGCCGATATCTGTTTGGCCGCTACGTCTGGCGGCAGACCCTCGATGAAGTGGTACGCTGCCACATGGCAGCATTTGAAGAGTTCGACGGTGTGCCCGGCGAGATTCTTTACGATCGGATGAAGACCGCCGTGATCAACGAGGACGAGGAAGGGATTCACTACAACCCGACCCTGTTGTCCCTGGCATCGCACTACGGCTTCAAGCCCCGCGCCTGCAAGCCCTATCGCGCCAAGACCAAGGGCAAGGTCGAGCGCCCATTTCGCTATATCCGCCAGGATTTCTTCCTGGGCCGTTCGTTCCACGACATGGAGGACCTCAATACCCAATTCGACGATTGGCGGCATACACTCGCCAACAGCCGGGAGCATGGTACAACAGGCCGTGTGGTGGGTGAGGCCTTTGCCGATGAGCAGTCACAGCTCAAGGTGCTGCCGGAGCATCGCTTCAACCAGGTACTGAAGCTCGAGCGGCGGGTTACTCGGGATGGCATGGTCTCCGTGGGTGGTAATGACTACAGCGTCCCGGACACCATGCGGTCCCGCAAAGTCGAGGTGCACCAGTTCGCCACCGAGATCCAGATCTTCGAAGACCGGCGCCTCATCGCTGTACACAATCTGCTCACCGGTCGCGGCCAACGGCAGGTGCAGGATGGCCACCGGCTCTATCAGGTCTCGTCGGCAGAACCCAGGCGTCATATTAGCCAGGATATCGCCATTCTGGTACCGGGTGAGTCTGTGCATCAGCGGCCCCTGGCGGTCTATGAGGCCGTTGGTCAGGCATTGGCTACGGAGGGCGCATCATGAGTACTCCGGCCACACTGGAGCGCGTACGCCAGCACCTCGTCCAGCTCAAACTGGCTTGTGCACTGGAAGTGCTCGACGACACCATGTCCCGCGTCGAGCAGGGGAAACTGTCCGTTGTTGAAGCCATTGATGTGCTTCTGAGTGACGAGTGCGCCAACCGTGAAACACGCCGCATCAAGGCCGCACGCATGACCGCCAGACTCACACAGGTCAAGACACTGGAGTCCTTCGACTTCACGTTCCAGCCCAGCCTGGATCGGAACCGGATACTCACCCTGGCCCAACTCGGGTTCGTCGAGCGGAACCAGAGTGTGCACTTCCTGGGGCCGCCCGGCGTGGGCAAGAGCCACCTCGCCCTGGCGCTCGGTACAGAAGCGATCAAGGCCGGCAAGAGTGTTTATTTTACGACGCTGACTGACCTCATCGCCTCGCTCACCAAAGCGGAGCGGGAGGGCAACCTGGAGAATCGGGTGCGCTTCTTCAATCGCGCCGCCGTACTTATCGTGGATGAGGTGGGGTACCTGCCGATTACCCCATCAGGCGCCAACCTGTTCTTCCAGCTGGTCAATGCCCGCTACGAGAAGGGGGCCATGATCCTGACCTCCAACCGTGGGTTTAAGGAATGGGGAGAGATCTTTGGTGACAACGTGATTGCTGCTGCCCTGCTGGATCGGCTGCTGCACCACGCTGTGGTCATCGAGATCGAAGGCAACTCGTACCGGCTCAGAGAGCATGCGGACCTGGTGCCAGAGTCCCTTAAGGGAGCCCAACAGGAGGCAGCAAAACCACCTGCCAAGCGGCGAGGCCGGCCACGGAAGGTCCCAGTAGACGCAGAGCAGTAGTTGTACGCTTTTTAATCAGGGGTGGGGAATTTTACTTTGGCACTATTGGGGAAAATTGCATCGGTATTGACAGCGTTCTGTGTTGGCTTACCTGGCTGGATGAAGTGAAGCTTCACGCCAGACTGCTGACTCCAGATAAACATGGCCTTACTCGTCAGTTCAGGACCGTTGTCCATGACGATCCGCTTCGGCAGACCGCGTGTAGCGCCAAGCTCATCCAGGAACCTCGCCGTGCGCTCGCCCGAGATGGAAAGATCGACAAGTTGGCCAACACAAATCCGAGAGTAATCATCAACGACATTGAGTATCCGGATCCTGCGACTATCCGCCAACTGATCGTGAACGAAGTCGATCGACCAGCGCTGATTGGGGCCAGTGGGCACTTCCAAGGGCACTCTGGGCCTGACCAACTTCTTCCGTCGCTTCGTGCGGACCTGCATACCTAGCTCGCTATAGAGTCGGTAGGTGCGCTTACGATTGATGACCAGCCCCTCACGGCGTAGAAGTTCATGCAACATCAAGTAACCGTCGCGTGGATACTGCTCGCCCAGCGGCTTCATGCGCTTGATCAACGCCACGTCCTGGATGGGCCGCTGTGGCTGATAAGCCATCGCTTTGCGACTGATCGGTATGACACGACAGGCGCGCCGCTGGCTGATGCCATAGGAATCCTGGAGATAGCCGACGAGACGTTTACGACTGGCCGGCTTCACCACTTTTTTCCCAGAACGTCACGAAGCATTGCCTTGTCCAGCTCGGCTTCAGCCAGCAGCTTCTTCAGGCGAGCGTTCTCCGACTCGAGCTCTCGCAGCCGTTTGGCCTCGGAGACCTCCATACCACCGTACTTGGACTTCCAGCGGTAAAAGCTCTGTTCAGAGAATCCGTATTCCCTCACTAGATCGCTGACCGACATGCCTGCCTCGTGGGCTTTCAGGAATCCGATGATCTGCTCTTCCGTGTATCGCTTCTGCTTCATATTGAGACCTCCCATGGGGTAGTTGAGTGGGAAATCTCTTACTGTTTTTGGCTACCCTGGCGGGGAGAAGGTCAATCCAGACCAAACTTTAGCCCGGAGTTTCGACTCGAAGTCGCACAATTAGTCGTTGACCAAGGCTATACCGTCAGAGCCGCGAGTGAAGCGATGAACGTCAGTAAATCTTCAGTGGAGGGCTGGGTTCGCCAGCTTCGGCTAGAGCGCTCGGGAGAAACACCTCAGAAAGGCACGCCACTGACCGAGGAGCAGCGCCGTATTCGCGACCTGGAACGTCAGATCAAACGGCTGGAAACAGAGAAAGACATATTAAAAAAGGGTATGGCTCTCTTGATGTCCGACGAGCTGAAAAATATTCGATAATTCAGCGGTTACAAGAGAGCTATCCCGTTAAGTTGCTATGCCATGTCTTTGATATTCAACGCAGTAGCTACCGATATTGGCGAGAGCGCCCGAAGGGTGACAACTCCCATCGTTGCAGGCTTAAGCTTATGGTTCACGCTGCTCACCGCCTAAGTGGTGGCTCAGCTGGTGCAAGAACCGTTGCCCAGATCGTTAGCCGTAATGGAACGCCATTGACTCGTTACGTTGCGGGTAAGTTGATGAAGGAGTTGGGACTGGTGAGTAGCCAGCTTCCAAAACACGCCTATAAGCGTGCTGACAAGCTACACGTAGCCATTCCAAATACCTTGAATCGGCAGTTTTCTGTAGCAGAACCCAACCAGGTGTGGTGCAGCGATATTACATATATTTGGACGGGTCAACGCTGGGCCTATCTAGCCATGATACTGGATCTCTACGCGAGAAAACCGGTTGGTTGGGCGTTTTCTTATCGGGCCGACAGTGAACTGACCCGTAAGGCGTTGATGATGGCTTATGAATCCAGAGGAAGACCAAAGGGAGTGCTATTCCACTCGGATCAGGGAGTTCAGTACACCAGTACAAAATTCCGTCAGCATCTCTGGCGGTATCAGATACAACAGAGCATGAGTCGACGGGGAAACTGCTGGGATAACGCGCCAATGGAGCGCTTCTTCCGCAGCCTAAAAACCGAGTGGGTTCCAGAGACGGGCTATCGGAGTTTTACTGAAGCCAAGCAGTCAATCAATGACTATATCGTGAGGTACTACAACTCGATCAGACCGCATTCGAATAACAACATGAAAACACCCAATCAGGCAGAAAACGAATACTGGAAAGCTTATAAAACCGTGGCCAGTTTTAGTTGACCACTACAGCCAGAACCCACCCAGACTTTATGGGGGTATAAACGATAAAAATATCTCGAAGGGTTCAGTAAAAAAAAGGCCCTGAGAGTAGTTTTAGAACGATCTCAGACCGACGAATCTCTCTTTTTTGCCTGCTTCTTATTCAAAGTCTGAACACACGTGTTCTGGTGGAATCCTTGCGCCTGCGCGCGGCGTATTTACCCCGACAGATCATACTGAGGGTTACCCATGTTTGGCTTATTCAAGTCATCGCCGGTTAAGAAGTGGCAGAAAGAGCACGAGATATTGCTCACCAAGGCATTCAATGCGCAGCGCAATGGCGATATTCGTCTGTACTCGACGCTGACGGCAGAAGCGGAAGCGCTGCGTGCGAAGATCGACGAGCACCAGCAGGCGGCCGAGGCAGGGGGTTAGAGCGACCCGTTCAAGTTCCAGTCGTATTTCAGGTATCTAACTTTCAGAGCGCCCTCGGCTAACAGAGCAGCGGTGCCCTCGTCGGCGACGTAAGGCGCTAGATAGGCCTGCAAGGACCCGGCAGATTGGACAAAGTCGTCCTTAAACCAGTTAAAAATACTGCTCACTTTGGCTTTGCGCGCATCTGTGTCGAATTGGTTGCGAGCGTTATCATTTATAAAGCCCACGGCGGCATCGTGGAGTTGTGTATCCAAACGTTCGAGCGTGTAGGCTTCTGACCGCAAGATCGGACATGACATGCTCGCACAAACGATAGCAAAGTGAATACGAGGTTCTCCCAGGGGTAGGATGCGGTCGTGCTCCAAATCGTAGAGGCTGATCTCCTCACCGGCGACCTGATACTTGTCTCGCTTGAAGTACACGTAGCGCCCCCAAAGACTGCTCGGTGAACTGCCGTCGAGGATGCCACGCGCCGCCAGGATATTGTAGGCGTTAATATAAAAGACGAGTTTCTGTTCGCGCGTCATCTGGCTGGGATCGGACGCCGCGATCTGGTCTACCAGGGCATCAAAATCCGGGTTGTCGGCCCATTGGCTATAATCGACGAAGCCCTCACTGACTGCTTCACCCAGCAGAGCATCCCAACTTTTCAGATCGAGCTCAGCAGCCGAAACGCAGGGGACTAGTGCCAGCGCTAACACCAGGGGCGCGATGCCCACTTTCCATAGTTGCTTCAGCACGGCGTTACTCCAGATCCTTTTTCTTTTTTCCAACGTAGCATTATCACTATGACCAAATTATCCGTTGCCCTGCCTTTGACCGCGTTATTGTTGCTTGGTTGCACCAGCACGCCGCAAATGCCCAAGGAGGGGGGTGGCCTGCCTCCCTGTGGCGCTTTTCCTAACTGCGTAAGTAGTGAAAACGAAGAGGGCAGCAAGCTTATCGATCCGATAGAGGCGTCCCCTGCACAGTGGCAAGCGCTTAAGCGCTGGCTGATTGGGCAAGCAGACTGGGAGGTCGTCACAGACAACGGTGATTTTGTTCAGGCGGTGGCTACAACGCCCACGCTGCGCTTTCGAGATGATGTTCAGCTGCGGTTTGATGAAACCTCGGGTGTTATTCATGTCCGGTCATCCTCCCGTCTGGGTATCAGCGATATGGGCGCTAACCGAGCGCGAGTGGAGAGTCTGAGAGCTTGGGTAGAGAGCCAGGGTTCATAGCGAAACAGCTGCGGCTAGAGATGAGCGCGCCCTAGCTACTGATGGCCGGCCCTGCCTGATTCAGTACACTGAGCATGTAATCCAGACGCTCTTGCGGGTTTATCATCTCGAGCAGGGCCTGAGATATCTCTGGCGGTAGGCTAATCAATCCGGCGATAGCGAAACTGAAGGCCTGGGCGGGCATCTTCTGCCAATAATCGCCTTTCAGCATCTCCTGTGCCTGGGTGCTCTCGTGGGTCAGTGCTAGCAGGCGTTGCATGATCTTGTCCTGGGTCTGTGACAGCTGAGCCTCGGCATCCGCATCACAGGGCTCATCCAGTAACTCCTCACAAGTCCAGATGTTGAAAGGGAGGGTCTGTCGAACTTCCAGTAGTTTCAGTCGCACTGAGGTGTCGACCTGGATTAGCAGGCGGCCGTCATCCAGCTCTTCAAGCAACTGCACCGCCCCGGCAGAAAACACGCCTTGGGGCTTGTAGGTCGACTGGTTACTATTTAAAGCCTCTTCCACCGTTTGTTTTTTCTCGTTTGCGTGAAGTAGCTTCTCCGTATGACACACACCCATTAGCATATCGTTGTCGATACAGTGGCTGACCATTTGCCGGTAGCGCGGTTCAAACACGTGCAGTGGGCAGGGCACGCCGGGAAAATTCACGGAATTTGGAATAGGAAACAGAGCGACGTCGATCGTGGTCATAGCAGATAGTTTTGTGAAGATATTGTTCAATTACGTGCTGGGGGTGCAGGCAGATTGCTTTGCACGGTACAGATTTCCTCGCCTGGCGGTGTATGCGGCGACTAAAACCACCTCGGCTCCAGACTCCGTATAATCTCTCATAGGTGTTCAAGGCCAAGCGATGTTCTTTCTAATACTCGGACTGTTGTTAATGGTCGCGATCTACGGCCCATCGCTGTGGGTGCGTCACGTTATGCGACGTCACTCTGGGGAGCTCAGCGGTATGCCGGGCACGGGCGGTGAACTGGCTGAGCACCTGGTCGAGCGCTTTGAGCTTGAAGGCGTGCAAGTGATTAAGGGTGCGCCGGGTGAGGACTACTACTCACCAGACGACAAAGTGGTCTCACTGAGCCCTGATCACTACGACGGCAGGTCAGTTACCGCTGTCGCCATTGCCGCCCACGAGGTCGGGCATGCGGTCCAGTTCTGCAGAGATGAGCCAGTCAGTCACCTGCGCAAAAAGTATATGAAGCGGGCCATGCTAATACGCCGTATCGGCACCCTGGTCATGATGTCAATTCCGCTGGTGATGGCCGTCGCTCGCAGCCCCTTTCTCATGGCGATACTCGGGCTGGTGGGTGTCGTCACCATGCTGGTCTCGGTGTTGATGTATGTCGCTGTTCTACCCGAGGAAATCGATGCCAGTTTTGGCAAGGCAATGCCGATTCTGGAGGAGGGCTATCTTCCCGACGAGCACCTGCCAGCGGCCCGCAGCGTGCTCAAGGCCGCGGCTTATACCTATGTGGCCGGCGCGCTGGCTGAAGTGCTCAATCTCTGGCGCTGGTTTCGTTACCTGCGCTAGGTCCTCGCCTAGCAACACCCGCCCGGCGCATGTTGTGCCCGCGCTGACTCGCCACTATCGTCAGCATCACCCTTCACATAGAAGAACTCCCAGGCGTGGCCATTGGGGTCAGATACCCAGGTTTTGTCTTGCACGGCGTAGCAGCAAGTAACGTCGTCTTCTACCAGTGTTTTGAGTCCATGCTCCTGCAGCTGCTTATCGATGCGGGCGACGGTCTCGGCGTCCTGAACCTCCACACCCAGATGACTGATCTGGTTGCCACTGGCGGTCTCCTTCGAAAAATTGAGGGTGAGGTTTAGTGCCGGGTCAGCGAGGTCAAACTTGGCCCATCCCTCACGCACTTTGGCGGGCTGGGTGTTAAACAACTGGCTGTAGAACGCGATGGATTCGTCCAGTTTGTCGGTGTTCAACGCAATATGAATACGGCTCATGCTTAGCTCCTATTTCTATAAATGTCGAAATATAAATCCAAAAAAAACCTGTCAGCAGTTTCTGGCTGAAATCTGTATATCGCAGCCCCCGCAACAGTCGTGATAGAGAAAATTCAGTAAATCGGTCAAGGCATCAGTGCCTGCTCGATACCAGATCCACTGTTTGTCTTTGCGTGACTCCACCAGCCCCTCACGGCGCAGGCGGTCGAGATGATGTGACAGGGTGGAAGCCGGTATCGCGGTGGCTTTGGCGATATCGCCGGCGCTGAGTTCGCCCAGGAAATTGCTCAGCAGCAATTTGAGTATGCCGAGGCGTGCTTCGTTGCCCAGCGCAGCCAAGCGATCGGCCTGTATGGCGATGTCCTGATGTGTTTCCATATTTCGAATAATATCGAAATCAAGATTTAATGCAAGAAAAAATTCGCTGCTGAGTCAGACGCGTTGCAGTAGGGTGGTCGCGAGAGCGACGAGGTCTTCAAAGCTGTTTCTCGCCTGTTTCCCGCTTTGCTCGGTAATGGTGACAAATACGGCATGGGTCATTTCCAGCCACAGGCGGGAGCGTCGCTGCAGCTCCCCGTCCGGCTGCGACAATCCCAGACGCCTGAACAGATCCGCCATGCGTTTGATGATGATTTCGTCGTGGGCCTCGTCCAGATCATGTAGCTCGGGCACCGAGGACATGGCCTGCACGAGTGGCAAGAGACCTCGCTGGGTGCGATAAACCTCTAATAAGCACTGCAGGCATTGCCGACAAAAAGCATCGATGGATAGCCCTTCAATCTCCGTATCCGCAAAGCTTTGCAGCGCCTCACTGTACTCCTGCAGCCAGTGCTCCCCCATCGCGTAGAGAATCGCCTGTTTGTTCGGAAAGTAGTGATACAGGGAGCCGACAGAGATTTTGAGCTCGCGCGCAATGAGAATGGTGGTGAGGTCATCGAGGCCCACCTTGTCCAGCAACTCTCCCGTGGTGCGAAGAATCTCCTCGCGACGTTGGCGCGAGCGTTCCTGCATAGGACGCCGCTGTTGGCCGATACTGGCCTTGCGGCGTTGAATTCGCTGATCAACCATTTGCTGAGATCACAATCGGTCCAGCATCGCGTGCCATGCCATGCCCGCGACCAAGCCTGGCCAGCGCAGTAAGGTGCCGCCCGGGAATATGGGTGCCTTTACCCCCGCCATAACATCGAAGCGCTCTGCTGTGCCGGAAATGGCCTCTGCCATCAGCTTGCCAGCCAGCGTGGCGATCGGCACCCCGTGACCGGAGTAGCCATGCGCATAGAAGATGTTGCCATCCAGTCTGCCGAAGGAGGGCATGCGGCTCATAGTGATGGCCAGGGTGCCGCCCCAGGCGTAGTCGATACGGGTCGACTCCAGTTCGGGATAGGTGCGCAGCATATACTTGCGCACGAAACCCTTGATGTCCGCCGGAAAGCGTTTGGTGTAAGTCTCGCCGCCGCCGAAGATCAGTCGCCAATCTTTAGACAGCTTCCAGTAATTGATTACGAACAGCGAGTCGGACATAGCGCAGTCGTCGCGAATGAGCGAACGCGCCAGTTCCTCACCGAGGGGTTCTGTCGCCAGCACATAGTTATTGATCGGCATTATCCGCCGCGCGATGGGAGGAGAGAGCCGCTCTAGATAACCGTTGCAGGCCAGTACCATGAAGCTGGCGCGCACGTTCCCATGCTCGGTTTCGATGGCTACCTTTTCACCTTCGGTATAACGCAGGACTCGGCTGCCCTCAAAGATCTGCGCGCCGCCTTCCGCAGCCGCTCGCGCCAGTCCGAGCGCATAATTGAGGGGATGCAGGTGGCGACCGCCGCTATCGCTCATGCCTGCGAAATAGCGGCGACTGCTGGTCATTTGTTCCAGCTCGTGCTTTTCCACGAAGCGAGCCTTGTCGTAGCCGTAGTCTTTATGCAGTTTTTCGGCGTAGGCCTTGAGCTCATCGACATGCGAAGCTTTGGCGGCTACATGCAAATCGCCAGACTTCAGCTCGCAATCAATATCGAAGCGCTCGACCAGTTCGCATACGGTGTCGACGGCCTCTAAACCCAAATCCCACAGTCTGCGCGCGTGCTCCTTGCCGACCATCTCTTCCAGTTCGTCCTGGTCCTGGCGTTGGCCGGTGCTGCAATGTCCGCCGTTGCGGCCAGAGGCGCCCCAGCCGACTTTTTCAGCTTCCAGTACAGCAACGCTATAGCCCTTGTCGCGTAGATGAATGGCGGAAGACAGGCCTGTGTAGCCGCCACCGATAATGCACACATCCACATTGAGCTCGCCCTTGAGGGTGGGAAATTCTAGCTGTTGATTGGCGCTGGCGGCGTACCACGAGTCAATGTGGCCCTGTGAAGCTGGCATAGATAAACTCGAATAATTGTTCGGAAATAAGTTGAATAATAATTCGGTTTTTTGTCATAATCAACTTTTTCCGCAATGAGACTCCTATATGGACGCCATCAGTGAATGGTTGGAAACGCATAACATCTCGGAGGTTGAGGCACTGGTGCCAGACCTGACAGGGAATGCGCGGGGTAAATTCATTCCCGCAGGACAGTTCCTATCCCGAGGTTACCCGCGCCTGCCGGAGAGTATTCTGGTGCAAACGGTTACCGGAGAATATGCCGATGATCACTGGGATTTCGTCGAGCCGACGGACGCCGACATGATCCTGAAGCCGGACCCAAGCACCCTCAGGTTGGTGCCCTGGGCCCGCGAACCCACCGCGCAGATGGTGCACGACTGCTATACCCAGGACGATAAACCCCACCCGTTGGCAACACGTACCGTTTTGAAACGTGTGCTTGCCCTGTATGAAGAAGAGGGATTAAAGCCAGTAGTGGCACCAGAGATGGAGTTCTATCTGGTCAAACAGAACATCGATCCTGATATGGAGCTCGAGGCACCCGTAGGGCGCTCCGGGCGCGCAGAGGTCTCGCGCCAGTCTTACAGTATTGATGCGGTGGCGGAGTTCGAAGATTTTGTTGAAGACATGTACGACTTTGCCGAGGCGCAAGGGCTGCATCTGGACGCGCTGATCCACGAAAACGGTGCCGCGCAGATGGAGATCAACTTTTTGCATGGCGAACCCCTGGCTTTGGCCGATCAGGTTTTCTGCTTTAAACGCACCGTGCGCGAAACGGCCCACAAGCACGGCATGTATGCCACCTTCATGGCGAAGCCGCTGCAGAGAGAGCCCGGAAGCGCGCTGCATATTCACCAGAGTCTGGTGCGGGCAGACGACGGCAGCAATATCTTTGCCAACGACAAGGGTGAACACAGTGAGGCGTTCCTCAGTTATATCGCCGGCCTGCAGCAATTCACGCCTGAACTGATCAGTCTCTACGCGCCGAATGTGAACTCCTATCGCCGTTTGGCACCGGATATCTCGGCGCCGATCAACCTCAACTGGGGTTATGACAATCGCACTGTGGCATTTCGAGTGCCGCAGAGTGAGCCCGCGGCGACCCGAGTGGAAAACCGTTTTCCGGGGGCCGACGCCAATCCTTATCTTGCGTTTGCGGCCACACTGGCCAGCGGATACCTGGGCATGAAAAAGCAGCTCAAGCCCAGCGAGCCGCATTTGGGTACTGCCAATGAAGATGAGATTGAAGTGGCACGCACCCTCGAAGAGGGCTTGCGTAACCTTCAGAATACGCCGGAGCTGGTGGAAATTTTTGGAGAGCTCTTCCTGCGCGCCTATGCAGCCGTTAAGCTTGACGAATTCGAAGAGTTTAATCGGGTCATCAGCTCCTGGGAGCGCGAGCACCTGCTATTGAACGTGTAATTACCACCTTGCGGAAAGAGCCATGAAGCGTAGCCTCGAGTATGCCCCGCAGGCGGACTGTGTTCGCATTATCGATCAGCGCCGGTTACCAGATGAACTAATCGTCGTCGAACTGCGCAAGCTCGCTGAATTCTGTTTTGCGATTTCAGACATGCAGGTCCGCGGTGCGCCGCTCATTGGTATTACTGCTGCCTACGGCATAGCACTGGAGATGGCGCGCGATCCCTCTGACGCTAACCTGGCGCAGGCCGCATCGCATTTGCGTGACGCCCGCCCTACAGCGATCAATCTTGCCTGGGCGGTGAATCGGGTTTGCCAGAGTATCCAGGCACTCGAGCCTGCCGAACGGCCGGCGCGAGCGCTGGCGGAGGCAAAGGCAATCGCCGAACAAGATGTGGCAAACTGCCGCGCGATTGGTAACCACGGCTTGAAACTGTTGCAGTCGCTGGCAGACGTTGCAGGTGATAGACCACTGAACATTATGACGCACTGCAACGCTGGGTGGCTTGCGACACTGGAGTGGGGTACTGCGCTCGCGCCGATCTATCGCGCAGCGGAGACCGGCCTGGATGTACATGTATGGGTCAGCGAAACGAGGCCCCGCAATCAGGGCGCAAGTCTCACCGCGTGGGAGCTGGCACAAGCGAATATTCCTCATACCATCATCGCCGACAATGCGGCAGGCTACCTCATGGCAGAAGGAAAGGTCGATGCCTGTATTGTGGGCAGCGACCGCACGGTCGCGAACGGTGATGTTTGCAATAAAGTCGGCACCTACCTGAAGGCGCTAGCGGCGGCGCGTCACGCCTTGCCTTTCTATGTGGCGCTGCCGATCTCGACTATCGATTGGGATTGTAGATCCGGCGCGGAGATACCCATCGAAGAGCGCTCGGGCGCAGAGGTGCTGTCGGCTTCCGGGCGCAGCCTGTCCGGGGAATGCGCGCAGGTAATACTGGGTAATGCCGGTAGCGAGGCCTATAATCCTGCGTTTGATGTAACTCCGGCCGAGCTGGTGACCGCACTGATTACGGAGGCGGGTGTGGTGGCGCCAAACGAAGAGGCTCTGGCAGGTTTTCGCAACCAGCTTTTCGGATCATGAGTAATACACGATTACCCAAGCTTACGACCACATCGTTTGCACTGCTCGGCCTGCTGCAGCGGCGCCCATGGTCTGCTTATGAGCTGACTCGCTATATGCGCAGCAGCATTCTGCGTGCGGTTTGGCCGCGCGCGGAAAGCCATTTATACAGCGAGCCCAAGCTGCTGGAGAAGCGGGGTTTCGCGACCTCTCGCCAGGAGCAGACCGGTGCCCGCAAGCGCACCGTATACAGCATTACACCGGCGGGTCAGGCCGCGCTAGTTGAATGGCTGCGTGATCAGCCCGATACCGAGTTTCGATTTGAGTATGAGCTGTTGGTGAGGTTTGCCTTTGCCGCAGAGGCCGATGCCGGTGCCGTTGTGGCCTATCTCGAGAAGATGCGCGAAGACGCACTGCGCGATGCTGAGGTAGCTCTTGCTGGAATTGAGTCCTTGCAGAGTCATGCTGAGGAGTTTTTGCGCACCCCTCACGCGCCCTATAGCGGTGCTTTGATGCACTTGGTTTGCGATCAGCTGACGTCGAGATTGAATTGGGCAGAAAGCATGTTGCAACGGGTGCAGGGATTGGAGCCCGGTCAGGCCAATTTTGAACTCGCTGAAACGCTATACGAAGATGCCGCGCAGCGTCTGCGCGACATGCTCAAACCATAAGCTCTTAAGCCAGCGCGACCGCCACAATCTCTTGCGGGTTGGTACTTGCTTCCGTGTGCACCTGACTGTTGGGCGCGGGAGACAATTTCCCCTTAATCCAGCTGCCGCCATCGGCGTCCAGAAGTATTTCGCCGACACCCCCTGGCTGATGTATCTCGACCGCATAATGTCCACTGTTGAAGCATGCGTCATCAGGTAACTCCATGGTGGCCAGGCTGGCCTCGAGTGCGATGGCATCGAAGCTCAACATCTTGTGCTCCAGAGTCTCCACGCCGGTGCGTGGGCATAACGAGGCGTCGAGCTCCAGCAGGGCGCTCACTTGCTGGTGCAGTTTGTCGCTAGCGCCGTGTTCCGTGAGCCACTGGTTTACAGCGTCGCGGATATACTGAAAGCAGCGCTGCGGTTGAGACAGCGCGTGCAGATAAAGCTGATTGCGTGTCTCGTAGATGCCCATGCGGCTGGATTGGTCGAAGCCTTCGACCTCCCCGCCAAAGCCGGTAATGAGTGCGCGCAGCGCGGTTCGCAATAGCGGCGATACCGGTACACCGCCGCTCAGGGCGAGAAAACGGGTGGTTAGGGGCATGATATGCCCGTGAATCATGAGGATATGGGCACTGATCAGGAAGTACCCCTCTTCCCCCTGATCGCGGTCGAAACTGTGGCAGCCAACCACATACTCGCCCTTTGCTTTGCCATAGCCCGCCACCGGAATCGCCTCTATCTGATATTCCTCGCGCCGCTCATAAAACTCGGTTCCGGGTAACAGGGTATAGCCAAAGATATTGATGTTCGGGAAGGTTGCCAACAACTGGTCGAGATTGCGCTCAAAGTCCGGCAGATTATCGCCCGGCAATCCCCAGATGAGTTCGGCTGCGATGGGCACGCCCTGCTCCGACATGTGCTTGGCTATAGGCTCGTATTGGTTAGAGCTCATATTGGAGCGGTTGCTGAGCCGCAAAGCCTCCGGTGTCAGGGTCTGCAGTGCCAGCTGGTAATGCGGTAGCAACTGGTGGCGGTCTAACAGCAGCGCGATCTCCTGGACCTGGCGGCTGTGCTTTTTCGACCATGACGTGGCGAAGGAGGTGGGCAGGCCGGTCTTATCCTTTAGCTCGACGATAATGCGGGCCTTGTCCAAATCCTGCTTGAGCGCCCCGAAATTGGAGTCGGCCAGCCACAGATCGCGAATGCCCGCCGCCGCAATTTTTTCCCAATCGCGTTGGATCCGCTCCAGAGGCCATTGGTACATCTTGCCGCCTATAGCGCCCGTACCCCATTCGCAGAAAGCGCAGCGAAACGGGCAGCCGCGACTGGTTTCATAGGATATGGATTCGTACAGCGGCTCGCCCTCAGGTCCGGTCAACTCAATCACGTCCAGGGGGGAGGGAAACCGTTCCAGGTCTTTGCAGCGAGGCCGCTCTGGGGTTTCTATCAGTCTGTCATTTTGCAGGTAAGCGAGACCCTGAATAGCAGACCAGTCAGCTCCCGGGGCCGCGTCCAGTAACTCGCAAAAGGTCTCCTCACCCTCGCCGAGGACTATCACATCGATGGGGTCATGCCCTAAAAAGTCGCTGGCCTGCTGCACATGTGGGCCGCCGGCCACCGCGAGCAGGCCGGGCAGCTCGCTTTTCAGTCGCTGTAACAGGTGCAAGAATTCTGCGGTGTTCCAGGTGTAGAAGCTAAACCCGATGATGGGCTCGAGCCCCAGCTCTAACGCTTTAGCAGCGCGCGGCCTTAGGGTGGACCGCCAGCTTTGCAGCCACTGCTCTATATGATCGCCGTCTCGAAAGTGCACCAATTCTACGTCGGTATCTGCTTGCCTGGCGCCATAGGCGCGGTAGTAGGAAAGCAGGGCAGCAGTGGTAGTGGGTGGTGCTGAAAAATTCTCCGAGTCCATGCTGAACAGCCAGACCGGTCGTTTCAATGCTTAGCTCCGCCGGGGTAACACGGTCAATGTATAGCATCCCCCGGGCATTTACTACGCTGCCTTAGTAGCTGCGACCGAACTCCACTTCCATGCCCATGGTTCTCAAGGTCGTGGGCAATACGATCGCCGTTAGCAGCAGGGCAAGCATAATGTCTGGGTTCACAGTAATCACTGCAGCCCCAGCCACATTCAATTGTGCCATTCCTGTCAAAGCCACTATCAGGCCCAGCTCCAGCAGGCTGCGTTTGAACAAAAGCACAGTACAGAGGAGAACGGCGGCAGTGAGTAGTTCCAGAGGCACCGTCATGCCCAGGGTCATTACCGTTACTCGCACCACGAACACGGATAGTATCAGGGAGCAGGGAAGGGATATCAGCGTCGATTTCATGGCTCTGCCGGTCGTTACCACACTGCAATAGTCTTGCAGCTGGACGCTAGATTGCCATCGGTCGTGGTCTACAATGTGACTGTTGTCACAAAAAGAGTGGCCGCTGTCGTCTGTGGCAACTCGGTAAACACGCTGGAGGCCTCAGCTCTGGATATCGAACTTCTGAAGACCTTTCTCGAAGTGCGCAAAACTCGGCATTTTGGCAAGGCCGCAGATAATCTTTATCTGACCCAGGCGGCCGTTAGCGCGCGCATTCGCCAGTTGGAGGACATGCTGGGTGTACGGCTGTTTGTGCGCAGTCGCAATAATATTCAGCTCACCAGCGAAGGCGAACGACTGGTGTCTCATGCGCAGACTGTGTTGCTGGCCTGGTCTCGCGCGCGCCAGGATTTGGCGCTGGATACCGGCCAAAGTAGCCAGATACACATCGGGGTGCGGTCTGGACTATGGAACAAGGCCTTGCAGGCGCGCCTGCAGCAGCTGCATTAACGCATGCCGGAAGTCACCCTGCGCACCGAGGGTCACATGCCGGATGCCGCAGTTAAAATGCTGCTCGATCGTACGCTCGATATCGCTATTTCCTATGACCCGCCCAACCTGCCGGAGTTTAAGCTGCGTCCCGTCGGTGAGCTCAATCTGTCACTCTATAGCGCGTGTAAGGGGGTCGATGCCGAGTCTGCGCTGACGGAGGGAGACGTCTATGTCGATTGGGGTAGTGCCTTTGCACGCTTCCACGCCAAGCGTTTTGGCGAATCCGTGGTTCCGGTATTGCGAACCAACCTGGGCGAATCTGCGGCCCAGTTCATAGTGGACAATGGCGGTGCAGCGTATTTGCCGCCAACCCTGGTACGCGGTTTTCGTAGCAAATTGCACCGGGTTGGTGATGCCCCGGAGTACAGCCGCGCGTTGCACGCCGCTTACCGCAGTAACTCCGATCGGCTGGCGCTGATCGAGGCTGTGCTCAATGAGTTCGACGGTTTGGAGATATAGCCCTGTGCAAGCATTGGCCGTGCTGGGCATAAGATTTTAAGGGATGCTCATCCTGCTGACACCGGTGGTGCCCGCTCGGTCGGTGGTCTGGCGCCATGCCGTGGGGCTTAGGCGTCCTCCCAGTCCAGGTCCAGGTAGTCCAGCTCTTCCCGCATGCGCTTGGCTTCGAGGCGTTCCTCGGCGCGGCGGCGCAGTTCTGCCAGTCGATTCTTGCCGAGTACTTTCGGCTCTTCGTCGATCGGTTCGTCGATGGCATCACCCAGCATCGGTTCGAAAAACTCGTCGATGCTGTCGGTCAGGTTGGGCTCACTAGTGCGTTGTCCCATGACTCATCTCCGGAGCGTAGGCTTGCATGACGCTCACGGGCAATATCACCTAGTGCCGACGCTGGAGTAAATCAAAATTTTGTTGGCGTAACGATAAAAATAATTTATCGAAATAGCGGCTGACCTTCTGGTGAGAATGTAGAGGGCGAGAGCTCACCGGATTGCTTCCCTGCACCGAGGTTGTAGTCGCGTCCGTTCGACCCACTGGCCCACCTCCCTGTGGTACCTGCTGCGTTACCCCGAGCCGGTGAGGCTCTCCCCAATACACAGAGAGCAAGAACGATGCCAGTTAGCGATTGCTAATCAAATCAAGCACTTATGATGGCTCGCGGCGGCTGGCTTAGCCGACCTGTGAGCAACTGACATGTCCGGTACGTGTCCGACAGACGAGCCATGCTTGCGCTAGGCTGCTGAAGACAACCCAAGGAAGGGAGTTTTATGCGGCAACGTTGGCAGACCGACCCAGTGAGCGGTGAGTTTTTAGTGCGCGAGACCGAATCGGAGTATCGGGAGTCCTGCGCAGTGCAGGAGCAGCGCCAGATCAGACGAATCTGGGTGTTTGCACTGCTGTTTTTTGCGGCCTACGCACCGCTCGACGCACTCCTGCTGGTGCCGGCGCAGCCTCTGTGCGTATTGGTGCCGCGATTGCTGATTGCCGGGGCGGCGGGTGCCGCGCTTTGGTGGCTACCTCGTTGCAGAGATTTCCTCGGCCGAGATAGGGTGGGGTGTTTGGCGTTATTGTTTATTGCACCCTGCTATGCATGGATATTGCTGGCTCGTGGCGGAGCTGACGTTGGGGCGAGTGCACTATTGGTCGTCGGTAGTTATGTTTTCTCCCCCAGCCGTTTCTGGTTGTCTGTTATCAATGGAGTGGCTTTTCTGGTCGCTGCGCTCGTGGTTGCGGCTGAGGTAGGAACCCATGTTGCGTGGCTATCCGCGAGCTTCCTGCTGCCTGCGAACCTGTTGGCGGCTATGGTAATGGCGACCATGAATCGACTGGCGCGCGCGGCGTATGCTGCGCAGCAGCGCAGCGACGCAGTGCTATTCGACGCCTTGCCGCGCCCGATTGCTGAGCAGCTTAAGCAACAACCCGGGCGTATGCTGGCACGAGAGGTCAGAGAGGCCACAATCATCTTCACTGACTTGGTAGGGTTTACCCGCTTGGCTCGGCGTCTTACCCCGAGCCAGGTCACTGGCCTTTTAAATCAGTTGTTCGCTCGCTTTGATGATCTGGTGGGCGCCCATGGTGTTGAGAAAATAAAAACATTGGGCGATGCCTACATGGCCGTCGGCGGCGTCACCAGCTATGCGAAAGGGCAGCAGGACAGGATTGCGGCGATGGCACTGGCCCAATTGCAGGCCTGCCGGGAACTGGAACAGCACTCGGGCGTGCGCCTAAACCTGCGTATCGGAATTCACAGTGGCCCCATGTTGGCGGGCGTAATCGGCGTGAGGCGACCGCAGTTTGATGTTTGGGGAGACACCGTCAATACCGCGAGTCGTCTGCAGGTCGCAGCATCACCGGGGCGCATCCTGGTGTCAGAGCGGTTTCGACGTCGCTGTGGTCAGGCGTTTCTCTTCAGTCCCTCGGTAAGGCTTGAACTGCGCGGCTGCGGTGCCCTAAACACCTGCCAGCTTTTCGCGCAGGTGTCAGATATCGAGACGCTCGGCGATCGCGCGGGCGATGCTTTCCGCTGAGCCGAGGCTGCCGTCAATTCGAACAGTGGCGTAGCGCTCATAGAGTGGTTGCCGTTCCATGAAGACGTCGGCAAAGCTCTGCCCGGGCGGACGGGCGATGCCACGATCGGCTTCGTTGTCCACCCGCTGGGAAAGTGCTGCAAGCGGAACATCCAGGAAAACCACAGGGCCTGCTGCGGCGAGTCTCTCCATGCTGGAAGCGCTATACACCGCACTGCCGCCAGTCGCGAGTAAAGTATGTTGCAGGGGAATATCCATCAGCACATCTTCTTCGAGCTGGCGCAGCCTTTCGTGACCCTCTCGGTCCAGAATCTGCTGCAGGGTGGCATCGTTTCGAACCTGTATCACCAGATCCGAGTCCAGGAAGTTGTAGCCGATGAGTTTGGCCAGCAAGACGCCGACGGTGCTCTTGCCAGCGCCGGGCATCCCGATGAGGCTGATGGTAGAAGGCAGCATGTGCGCATTGTAGCACCGGCTTGCGGCTCTGATGCGGTATCGCTAGAGTGTCGCATCACCTCGAGGGACCAGAACTATGTTGAAAACTCCACTGGATGCACTTCACCGGGAATTGGGTGCACGTATGGTGCCCTTTGCGGGTTATGACATGCCGGTACAGTACCCAGCAGGCATTCTCGCCGAACATAAACACACGCGTGAAGCGGCGGGCCTGTTCGATGTCTCTCATATGGGCCAGGTGGTTTTGCGCGGCGCTGGAGTGGCTGCGGCGCTCGAGGGTCTGGTGCCGGTGGACGTCGAAGGGCTGAAGCCGCACTCGCAAGTCTATGGTTTATTCACCAATGACCAGGGCGGCGTGTTGGACGATTTGATTATCACCCGCTGGGCAGAAGATGAACTGTTCCTCGTCGTGAATGCCGCTTGCAAGGAGCAGGATATCGCTCACTTGCAAGCTCACCTGGACGGTTTCGAAATTGAAGTGATGCCCGATAGGGCGCTGCTGGCGTTGCAGGGCCCGGCGGCGCGCGAAGTGATGTCTGAGTTGGTGCCCGCTGCGGCAGCACTGACCTTTATGCACGGTTGCTCTGCAGAACTGGAGGGTGAACCGGTCTATGTCACTTGCTCCGGTTACACGGGCGAGGACGGATTTGAAATCTCACTGTCTGCTGCCATCGCAGAAAAAGTAGCGCGGATCTTGCTCGCCAGCGAAAAAGTAGAAGCGATTGGACTGGGCGCGCGCGATTCGCTCCGATTGGAGGCCGGCCTGTGTCTATACGGACACGAGCTCGATACCAGTACGACGCCGGTCGAAGCGGGATTGATGTGGTCCATATCGAAAGCGCGCCGCAGTGACGGGGAACGAGCGGGAGGCTTTCCCGGCGCAGAGCTTATTTTTGCTCAGCAGGGCACGGGTCCTGATCGGCGCCGGGTGGGTTTGCGGGTAAACGGCAAGCGCCCGGTGCGCGAAGGGCAAACTGTACTCGACGAAAGCGGTCGTGAGATTGGAACGGTCACCTCCGCCTGCTTTGGTGCCAGCGTTGGCGCTCCCATCGCGATGGCAACTATCGATGCCGGCTATCGTGAGATCGGCACGAAGCTGAATGTCGATGTTCGCGGTAAGCCGGTGCCGGTTGAAGTTACCGCGACGCCTTTCGTGAAGCAGCGCTACTACCGGGGTTGAGCGTAATTTCCACAGGGCGCAGCAACGAGCGCAGTCTTAAGCCGCGCTCCCTCGAGCGCAGGGCGCCAGTCGCCAGCGCGGTGGTGGCGTTGGTGTCTTTGCCCGAATAGGCGCTGTCTAACAGCGCTTCGATCGCTGTTTCGGTGGCGGGGTCTGCAGCCTTGGCGACGCTGCGCAGGCTCAGCCAGTCGGGCTTGGGCTTTTCCCGATTTAGCCAGCCGTATATTTCCCGCAGAGCATCTTCTATGCGGCCCCGGCGCAGCAGTGCCTGCGCCAGCTTCAATCGATCCACCTGTCCTGGCCGGCCCCGTATCCACCATAGCAGCGCGATTAATGGCAGTACTGCCAGCAGCGGCAGCCATTTCAGCGGAGTTTCGGCTGCTTTCGCCTGCGGCTCCGCGGCGCTGGCCGCACTTTCACCGGCATCGATCGTGACGCTATCCAGACTCGCGAGCTTGGCCGCGCCTGCTTGCGTATCCCACCAATGGAAGTTGAGGGCCGGTAACTGATACTGACCGGATTGTTCCACTACGTAAGTAATCGTTTGCGTGCGGATGGCCGTGGCTTCGCCGCGGTTGCTGCGGCTTTCCAGTGTTGGGTTCGCCGGGTAGGCGGTCAGGCCGGCAATATTCTCCGCGTCGATGGCTGGGAGCATCATCGCGGTTAACTGAGTAGCGCGTAGGGTAATGGTGCGAGTAAAGGCGTCGCCCGGTGCGAGCTCGGTTAGCTCGCGGTCAAAGCGCTGCTCCACTGAAAATGCTGGCGCGGCGAGCCAGTTGGACACCTCACGCATCAGCACGGGTACGCTCGCAACAAAGGACTGGGGCTCGGTCTGCAGTTCACCGCGTACGATGCCGGCTTGGGCGTCGTTGACCGCCAATTCGAGCTTGAGTGCCGGAATTTCGAAGCGTGATTCGATCTGCGGATAGAACTCCAGGTGCCATTGTTGCACCACCCAGGTCTGGCCCTCTTCCTGACGACTGAGATTGGTGGCGAAGCCGTCGCGTTGCAGTACAACGAGGTTGGGTACTTCCGGGTGCCGAATGCGAGTGCCGCCCGCAAACCAGCGCCGAGTAGCTACCTCCACAACCAGCTTCACCTCCTGGCCGACGCTGATGTTTTCGCTGGGTTCAATCCAGCTGCGCAGGCGCAGCTGATCCCGATTCTTAAGATCCTGCAGGGTGGTAGCCGCAGCGGACTGCGCGAGCGCAAATACCAACGCAAGGAGAATAGGCTTCACGGGGCGCTCTCCCGCTCTTCCAATTGCATACCAAACTTCACGGCCAGGAACTGGGACGGATCGCGTTGAATGCTGCGCATCCACATATCGTTAATCTTCTCGTCCTGCAGCACTTCCTCAGCATTGAACTGCACCAAATCCTGCTGTTGGAGGATATTGCGCTCGGCGCCCTCTGCGCGCCGCGGATCGTCCTCCCCCAGTTCTTGCGAGGAGTTATTTGCGCCATCATCCGACTGAGACTCGCTCATCATATTAATCGCGTCGATAATCTCCTGTACGACCTGGCGATTGTTCGCCGCAGCTTGATGCTCAGGCTGCTCCTCCAATACCCGATCGTAGAGCCTAACGGCGAGCAGGTAGTCCTGATTCTGCGCCAGCGCGTTGGCCCGATTAAAGCGAGCTTTAACGCTATCCACTCGGGAGAAGTATTCTGCCGCTAGGCGGAAGTCCTGTGCATAGTAGTAGGCCACCGCTTTCCACATCGGGTCATCGAAGCGCCCAGCGGCTTCTCGATAATCGCCCTGCTCCAATAACCAACGGCCTTGCTGGTCTGGCGTTAACCACAAATCCGCGAACCAGTTTCCCTGCGCCTGCGCGGTCTGTGGCTGCATGAGTCCAACCGCGAGCAGAGGCGGTATTACCCAGTGCAGGGTCCAGCCGCGCCGGAACCAGAGGGAGAAGATGACTAAGCAGGGGAAAACCAGCCAGTAGCCGCTGTCCAGCCAGGGTACGGACTCGTCATCGGTGACCACGTAGTGCGCGTTGATGCGGCGGTGAATGCTGTTGGCGTCCTCCCGATCGATGGTCATACCGATGTAGTAACCGTCAGCGGCAGACGCTAAGTCGCGCAAGGCGCGTTCTTCCAGTGGCGCCGTACCCAAATCGGTGGGCGGAGTGACGAGGCCAATGCCCCACACCAGTAGCTGGTGTTCTCGCTGAGCAAAAAAGTTTGCGAATGCACTTGTGGCGTCTGCAGACAAGCCATCACTCACCAATAGAATCGTTGTGGGTACGATGGAATCGCCGATGATCTCATCCACCAGTGGTAGGGCGTATTCGGCGAATTTACCGGAGCGCGGCATCACCTGTGTCTCGATGGCCTGTAGGTACTGGCCTAAAATGTCCGCATCGTCGGTCAGGTTCAGCACGGTGTGGGCGCTGCCTGCGTAGACAATCAGTGCGCTGCGAGACTCGGAGCGCAGTTCCAGCAGGTCGCCGATTTTCTGCTTTGCCCGCTCCAGTCGGCTGGGCTGCACGTCGCGTTGCCTCATCGAGTTGGAGGCGTCGAGAATAATGACCAGGGCTGCCTCATCTTTGGCTAGCGGGGAGGCTTGCTGGCGCCAGGAGGGCCCCATCAGCACAACGGTCATTAACAGCATAAACACCACGCCCACCGTCACCGGGTTAAACCAGTGGTTGCGAAATTGCCGGATGCGCAGGGCATCCAGCAGATGCGGAGCGATAACGTTCTCCCAGGCACTTTCGTCGCGATGCTGCCATTGCTGCGCCAGCAACAGCAGGGTTGGAATCACCAACAAGCCCCACCAGGGCCGCAAGAAGTGAAAGTGCTCGACGAACTGGCTACTGAACATAAGCCGATTCCCGCCGTCGCCGCGCCATCCAGCTCGCCAGAGCGTGATACAGGCTGTAGTAAATCATCACCAGCGCCAGCGGCACATGATGCAAGCTGTAGCGAGGCCGAAAGCTATTAGTTTCGAATAGCTGCGGTTCCAGCGAAGCAATCTCGGCATAGGCGGCGGCCAGCTGTTCCTGGTCCAGGGCCTGGTAATAGGCGCCGTTGGTCAACTCCGCGACCCGCTGTAGCGTTTCTTCGTCCAGTGCCTCCTCGCCCAGACTGGAGGGATCGCCAATGGCGATCGTATAAATACGGATATCGTGTACCTGGGCTACCTTGGCGGCCTCGATGGGCGGTACCTTGCTGCCGGTGTCATTGCCATCGGTCAACATGATAAGCACCCGGTTCTCCGTCTCGCTTTCTCGAAAAAGATGAATAGCCAGCCCGATGGCATCACCAAATACAGTACTTTGCCCCGCCATACCGATTTCAGTCTCGCGCAATAGGCTGCGCCAGGTGGCGTGGTCATCTGTGAACGGCGCTTGTAGGTAGGGCGCGCTGCCGAATACGATTAAACCCAGCCGGTCGCCATCGCGCTGTCGAGAAAGTTCCGTGAGCACGATCTTTACCGCCTCCAGTCGGTTTACTGCTTCCGCGCCGGGAGGCGTGAAGTCCCTGGCTTGCATAGAACCCGATAAATCGACTGCAACCATCAGGTCGCGCCCGGATCGCGTTTGTTCAACCGGCGGGCCGACCCACTCGGGTTTCGTTGCCGCGATTACCAGACACAGCCAGGTAAACAGCACCATTGCTTTTTGTACCTGGGTGCGTGACAGAACCACTGCCCCGGTTTTGGGGCGCTCGCGGCTCAGTTCCAGCAGCTTGCTGAAGAAAGGCACTTTTACCGAGTCGCGGCTGTGTCGGAATGCCGGTAACAGTCTCAAAAGCAGTGGAGCCGGAAGCAGCAACAACCACAGCGGGTAGGCCAGTTCAATCATGCGCTGGCTCTCGGTGCGATCCGATCCACTGTTCCACTAATCCACCCAGCTGTTGCAGATCTTGTTCGTTCAGTTGTGGCTCTGCACGGTAGGCTTCCACGGTGAGCAGTTGCTGTTGCTCTGCATCGAACAACGGGCCGGGTACCAAGCTATTTAGCCACTTTATCCAATCGCCGCCATTGAGTCCCGCAATGCTCCTGCGATCATAGGCTTGCAGTGCAGTGGCTTTCAGTAGAGTGCTGACTCGACCCAGTTTGCTTGCAGGGTCCAGATCGGACGATAAGATGTTGTGTAACTCGGCAATCGCGAAGCGCCGGTAACGATTGCGCCACCAGTACTTGCCGTACTGCCAGCCTTTCCGGCACGCCGCTACCAGTGCAACGACTAGTAGCACTCGCCATCCCGGAGCGCTGGGGAGCCAACTAATAGCGTCAGGTGCCTGAATCTCCTCGAAGCCGCGAAGGGCGTAGTTGCCGAATATTTCCGGTAGGGGTGGTAGCGCCATTAGCGCACCAATCCGAGATGCCGGCGCAACTGTTCGGTCACTGGGTCAACGGTGTTGATCGGGAGCACCGGCATGCCGTGTCGCCGCAGCTCGGCCTGTAGATTGGCGAGCTGCGATTCAAAGCTGGCGCCAAAACGTTCGCCAAGGCCTTCTTTGTCGGGCTCCAGCTCGAGCTGGTAGCGGCCATCGGATACCACCAGATTGCTTGCGGGTGATATATCCTGCTCCAGTGGGTCGTAGATCAGCGCTGCGACCAGGTCGTTGTGTTGCGCCATGCGCTTCACGCTTTCAAGCGCCTTGGGGTCCCAGCCGTCAAAGTCGGAAACGATCACCAGCAGGGCATCGTGTGAAACCGTGCGCTCCGCCAGTTTGAGTGCCTTGGCGAGTTGCTCTGCGCTTGATTCCTGATCGGACCCGATATGCAGTGCCTGATTCATCTCGCTCAAGTGCGCCAGCATTGCCATTAACGATGCGGTAGAGCGCGCAGGTTTGAACTGGCTGACGCTGCTATCGTTGAATAGCACCGCGCCGACACGGTCACCCTGGTCGAGCACGCGCCATGCGGCGAGTGCGGCCAGTTCCGCTGCAGTTACCGATTTCATTTTTTCACGACTGCCGAAAAACATAGTCAGACGCTGGTCAACGACCAGCACGACCGGCCGGTCTCTTTCTTCGGTATACACCCGCACATGGGGTTTGCCGGTGCGATTGGTGACACGCCAGTCCATATCGCGAATATCGTCGCCGGGTCGGTAGTGGCGCAGCTCTTCGAAGTCCAACCCGCGACCGCGCAGCCTTGACCGTTTACGCCCGCTGAGCAGACTGTGAATCGGCTGCATAGGTAGTAGCGAAAAGCCGCGCGCATCATGGCGCAACTGGGTAAGCGCCGCGGTATTGGTGTAGACCCTGCTGCCCTTATCCATGGTCTGTCAGGCGACCGCCACTACCTGGAGCACTCTGTCGATCACCTGATCGGCGGTAATACCATCGGCCAGTGCATCGTAGCTGAGTATCAGCCGGTGCCGTAGAACCGGATGTGCCGCGGCCCTGACATCATCGGGGTCCACGTAGTCACGACCCTGCAGCCAGCCGCGGGCGCGGGCTACGCGATGCAATCCAATGCTCGCGCGCGGGCTGCAGCCAATCTGAATCCAGCGGGCCAGCTCTTCGTCGAAATCTTGCGGCTGGCGCGTTGCAATCACGATATCGACCAGATAACGCTCGATATTCTCACTTAAATGGATATCACGCACGGCCTCCCGGGCGGAGAAGATATGTGCCTGGTCAACGCCTGGGCCGGACTCCCCTTCCGGAGATTCCTCGCCGTGTACCAGTCGCACGATATCCAGCTCTGCTTCGCTGCCCGGGTAGTCGAGGTTAATCTTCATCAGGAATCGATCCATCTGGGCTTCCGGCAACGGATAGGTGCCTTCCTGCTCAATGGGATTCTGCGTTGCCAGCACCATGAACAAAGGGGGCAACGGGTAGGTTTTGCCGGCCACGGTAATCTGTCTTTCTTCCATGGCTTCAAGCAGGGCCGACTGCACTTTAGCGGGCGAGCGATTGATCTCGTCGGCCAACACGAGGTTGTTAAAGATAGGACCCTGCTGAAAGGTCAGGCGGTGTTCGCCGTCGACGTCCTGGTATACCTCAGTGCCGGTGACGTCAGAGGGCAGTAAGTCCGGAGTAAACTGAATGCGTCCGAGATCGGCGTCGAGTAGCTGGGCGAGGGATTTGATAGAGCGAGTTTTGGCGGTACCGGGCAGACCCTCCAACATGACGTTGCCGTTGCATAGCAGCGCTAGTGTGAGTGCCTCAACAACCTCTCCCTGTCCGATCACCGACCGGCCCATCGCAGCCATTAGTTGATTAATGGCATCCAGGCTGTCTGTTTGCACGCGTTTCTCCCTCGATTGGTGTTAGTTGAACGATAGAGGAAGTGTGGTTGAAGTCAAACCGCGGACGGGTGCCGGTATGATCAAGTCAAAGATCGGTTCGTTCTGTCCCTGGAACGTCCAGCACGAGGTTCGGTCCGTACACCGCCGCGGGCGTCTGGAACCCCGGTTCCCAATAGCCGTCGATGATGCGCTTGGCCACCAGCAAAGTGCTGTGAAACGTCAGTAGGTACGCTTCCGGCGTTATCAGAGCGGCCGAAACGCTATCGCCATTGGCGTTAGTCACTGTTGATACGATTCGGGTGAGGCGCTGCTGTTGCGCTTCGGGCGGCGGGCCCTCTGGCAGCGTGTTGTCGATCAGCCAATTCAGAAAACGGCGACCCATCTTGTACTGGGCGAGTTGAACCAGCCAGGTGGGGAAGTCCCCAGCCTGTACCTGGTATACCTCGATGTTGGGAATGCCCGTACTGACCCAGCTGGTCATGACGTCCGCCCAGGGAATCTGCACCAGTGTCTGCGGTGTATTGCTCTCCAGGCGTTGTATGACCTTGGGATCGCCCATAGGCACCACGTCGTAGCCCACCGCGGGCATGACCATAATGTTGGCGGCACGAAACTCCTCGTCCCGGTCCAATTGATCCTGGATAACATGGTTTTCGCCCGTGAGATCCAGGTAGTGAGCGCCGGCCTCGATGGCAGCATCGATCATCGGTTTTGAGGTGTAGGTATAGGGGCCCGCTATGTGAGCAACCAGCTCGAACCGCGATAAGACCTGCACCAGATTATCGTGATTGTTCTCGAGCGTAAGTGTGATGTAGTCATAGCCCACAGACTCCGCGAACGCCTTCAGCTTGCTCTCGTTGCGGCCGGCCAGCACCGGTCGAATACCGTACTCCGCGGCGAGACGCGTTATGCCTGACCCGGTGTAACCGTAGGCGCCGTAGATCAGCACCTGGCCTTTGCGATCCTGAGGCAGTGCTGAGAGCTGCTCCGCAGTTAGTGGTGGAGGTGTTTGCGGCTTACCGGGCTCGTCTGTACTCAGCAGAATGACGGCTGCAACGGCTACAAGCGCCAGCAGTCCAAGAAAGATGCGCATATCGGCTCAATCCTTATTGTTGTTTTAGATGCGCGGCCTCGATGTATGCCAATACCGGGTCGCGGCCCTCAAGATAGTCGGCCATTCGCGTCTCCACAAGCACGTCAGGATCCAGCTTGCCTACGGCAATGTCGCTGAGATAGTTGCGGTAGTAGCACTGCGGCCAGGGTGGGCAGCCATTCTCTACGTCGTGGAGTCCGGTGTTGAAGGTCATGCCCAAGCGGGAGTTGGGCAGAATGAAATCGTTGGTTTCGCCGTAGATTCTCTCGCGATCTCCGATGCGTTCACCCACCAGCACCAGTTCGCTGCCGGCTGCAGAGCGCGCAAACGCGACACTGTTAATACCGGCGGAAAATGTGCCTGGGCCGGTGATCATGTAAAGCTCGGCCGACGGCGCCAACTCAGGCAGCGCCAGCATCAACTTCTCTGTCAGCGTGTAGTCGCCACCGCCATTGAACCGCTGATCGACCACCAGCCAGCTCACAGGACGTTCCTTGAGGCGGGCGCGAACCCGTTGTTGAAACGCTTCGATGCCATCACCGTAATTCGCACGAAACTGCACATAAAGACCCGCTTCCGGCAGCTCTGCCATGCGAAACTGCTGATCCGGCTGCTCCAGATAAACAGGGGTGGAGTCGATCTGCTGAGACAGACGAGCCCAACTGGTGTCGCTCTCATCGCCGGGTGCTAGTTTGAAAAGATAGGTCCTGGGCCAGTGCAGCGGTTCGCCTTCTGCAATCGGCTGTACCGCGATTTGTTCGGAAATCTCGTCCTTCTCGCCCGGCAGCATGAAATGCATCGATGTTATGGATTCTGACTCTGTTAGGCCGGCTGCGTGGTGCGCTATGGGTAGCTCGAATAGGGCTGGGCCGCGGTAGGCCCGAAACGCCTCCCAGGTGCCACCCACAAATTGGCGGAGGCGTTTGCTTGCCGTCTCGAAATCTGCATCGCCTATGCCTGTGATTCTCGCTCCCAGCAGGTGTTGGTAAGGCTCTTGTGCGCTAACCACGTAGAGGCCGTCGGAGAACCAATAGGTGCGAATGGGGATGCGACCGTGTCGCCTGGAAAAACTGCCCATCCAGATGTTGGAGTGGCCGTTATCTGCTGCAGCAACCGCCCTGGCGATTTCCAGCTCAAACTGGCCATCGGTGATGGAATCCAGACGTGGCTCCAGCGTAGCCAGGATCTGTTCCGCTGCAGCGCGGCTGGAGGGGGTGTAGCTTTTATCGAGGTCCAGGTAGTGCCTGAAGTAGTCCAGGTCCTGCTCCCTGGCCATTACGCTAGACGTTGGCGGGGGATAGTCGGCATCTGGCTGACCGGGATAGTAGACATGCATGACCACAGCTTGCGCTGTCAGGTATAGGGAGGCACAAACGCCGATAACCGCTGCCAGAATAATTCCGAGTTTCCTCAGCCCACGTTGATTCATTCGGTGCTGATGGTTTGCTTGTAGAGCTGGGCGTAGAGAATTGCATCTCGATTGTCCACGATAGTCCCATTGGGGAGGTCGTCGCGTGCGCTGATTTCCAACATGGCCTGGCCCAGATCCTTGCCCGGTATGACGAGGTCACCGGGTGTGAGTAGCCACTCGCCAAAGTACATCACCGCGTTAGCGCTTTCCGATGGTGGGCGAATCCAGCCGGAACGGTGTCCAAAGGTTCGCAGACCGGTGCCCTCGGCCATCTCTGCCACCAGGCGCTCTGCGCGGCCCTTATCCTGGGCCCAGCGCGCGCTCTCGTCTTCACCCGTGCCCATACCGGTAACATAGTGGAACGCCATGGGTCCCTCTGTGCGAACCTGCAACCATTGCTCAACAAATGCTGTCGGGAAATCCACATGAATCCAGGTGTAGGTATCGCCATCGACTTGCAGTGACGAGGTACCGAGAGCCCAGAGTACGGTGTTCACCTCGGCCATCTCTGCGGCGAGAGTAGAGTAGTCTTCGAAGTCTTCGTGCAGGCGCACATCGATTCTGCCGGCGGCCACTCCGGCATCGATGCGCGGCGTTGAGCGCCGTGTGACCACATAGATCTTCTCCACTGAAGGGTCGTCCACCACGCCTTTCAGAACCCCGTCGCCCGCGGATCCGCTCGCGCCAAACACCATGACGACGCGATTGGCGTCGTCATCGCGAGGGGCATTCGGGTCTGGCGTGATGGTGCCGAGGCTCATAATGCCCCAGACGTTAAGTCCGATAATCAGCAGCGCGAATAGCACTACCGGTGCAAGAAGAATCTTTTTTAACATGAGGCAGCTCGCAGTATGACTGTAGAGCCTGACTATACCCTACATCACATTGACGATGATCTTGCCCCTGACCCGGCCCGACTCCGAATACGCAACGGCCTCGCCAATATCTTCTAGCGCGTAGCGTTGGTCGATCACGGAGCGCATGGATCCTGCGGCCATGAGGTCGGCGATAAGCTCGAGATCATCAGGCATCAGTCGAGCCAGAATGCCCTCGAAGCTCTGCGATACGAAGGGGTCGGTGACAGTCGCCTGGATAGAACCCATCATGGGGCCAATCCAGTCGCCTTTGGCGCCGCCGACAATAACCAGTATGCCGTCATCTGCCATGACGCGGCTGTTAGCCAAGGGGCTGTGATTGCCCACGTTGTCGATGATTAGATCGTAGCGCTCCTCACTCTCGGTGTAGTTTTCCTTCTTGTAATCGAATACGCGATCCGCACCGATCGATTGCACCATTTCCACATTGCGGGTGCTGCACACGCCGTGTACTTCGGCGCCCCAGGCTTTGGCTATTTGTACCGCATAGGTGCCAACGCCACCGGAGGCGCCGTTGATAAGTACTTTCTGCCCTTCCTGTAGCTGACCTTTGTCACGGAGTGCTTGTAGCGCCGTGATGGCGGCGATGGGGGTTGCTGCGGCCTGCTCAAAACTGATGTCGTCTGGAATCTTCGCCAGGCCACGGGTCTCCGGCATGCTCACGTACTCGCCAAAGGCACCACTCCAGCCACCGAAAACGCGATCGCCCACGTCGAAGCGGGTGACTTCACTGCCGATGGCTTCCACCGTGCCGGCAAAGTCTACGCCCATATTGGGGTCATCGGGTTTGCCGATACCTGCCATCAGGCGCATGAAGTAGGGTGACCCACGCATGTAATGCCAGTCGAGGGGATTCACCGCTGCGTTCTTCACCGCAATCAGGACTTCGTTGGGCGCAGGCTCCGGTTTTTCGATCTCTACCAGCTTCAGTACTTCGGGTGATCCGTAGCAGCGATACTGGATCGCTTTCATCGACTGCCCCTGCACCAGGGCCATGGGTTCGGGCCCACACTCAGAGGTGTGGCTGATGACGAACGCGAGGCTTCCTACGGAGACGGCGAGGAACAGCGCGATGCCGAGGCTGATCTTGTAACGTAGTTTCATGGCGGCGACCCTCAATCTGGGATTGCGATATGGTGTTATACTTCACCATAGCACCATGATTGAAAGCCGTCAACAAGGGTTGGCCTGTTTTCGCTCTAGCAGCGAATGGGGTTGTTGAAGTCGCTCAGTTAATGCTTACCGAATCGCTACCCGCTGTTGCGGCGTGTCTCCTACATAACGCAGGGTGGTGAAGCCGAAAAACATCTCGTGCTTGGTTTGCAGGCCAAAATGCACGGGGCGGTTCGGATCGGGATTGAAGGGATTGCGGTCAGAGTTATCCATGGCGCCGCGGGCAACGATTCGGGTACCGGCGGGCAGGAAGATGGGCTCTTCGAGCTGATAGTTGAACTGCCAGTTGAACTCGTAGCTGGGTACTGACAGTAACATCTCCTCGCGTCCGTCCGGATAGACAGCCGAGTAGCTCATGTACTTGCCCCGGTAGTGCATATGCGGCATTAGCGAATACAGATAGGCATCCCGTTCGACCAGTTGTTCACCTTCCAGCGGATATTCCTTGGTATTGGGCGGAATCAGGAATCGTCGCTGGCCTGCCACGCCGCCGGCCATGACGTGGGCCGGGGGCTCATCGTAGAGGAATAAGCCAATTTCTGTCGCATCCACCGTTTCCTTGCCCGACGTGGTGTAGTGCATTTGCAGCAAGAGGTTTGAGCCCTTCTTCAGCAGTCGGCCACTGTTATCGCGAAATATATCGGGCTGGCGTCCCGAGGCGAACCCGCCCAGGCTCTCGCCATTAGCGGCGCCAGTCTGGCGTCCTTTGACGCTCTTGTCGGCTGGGCTGGAGACGTAAGCGATTACATGGTGCAGCACTTGCCGGTCACCCGGTATGGTCTCCATAGCGCGCACCCAGACATCGCGATCGAGATTCAATTCAACCGGAACGTAACGGTAATCGATCACCCCGGTGGCCGGAATCGTCTGCGGCGGTACCTTCAAAATCATGTCGGGTTCACCCAGCGTATAACGTGGGTTATCGAAGGTCAGCGCGGCGAGTGGGTCTTCTCCGCTCTCATCCAGTGGAGCGCCGTCATTAATCCACTGCACCAGCTTCTGTTGCTCCGTGATGGTCAGCCCCGCCATTTCCTGAATAGGCTTGCTGACATGGCCGTCTATCTGCCCGGGGGGCATGCGCCGGGTCATCACAACCTCGCGCATCATCTTGGAGAAACCCTGCACCATGCGGTGATCGGACATTGCCCAGGGGCCAATGCCGCCGTCATGGTGGCAGGACACACAATTGTCTTCGAGAATGGGGACGATATCGCGGCTGTACGATACCGGCGCGCCCAGCTTGCTATAGGCAATTTCGACGCCTGCGCCCTGGCCGGCGCCCGCTGAGTTTCCGGCGAGTCCAGCTTCAAGCTGGTCGATGGAGCCCCTGAAAGTGATCTTCATCGTTGAGGGTTCAATGATTAGCAACTCGGCAGTGTGCTTGAGACCCAGCGAGCGAGACACGAGTTGTGCCTCGTCCAGTAGCACTGGTATTCCCTGGTTTTGCGCACTCGTCGCGATGGCATCCCGGCTATCTTCTGGCTGCGCGTTCAGCATAAATACCACGGTATCGGATTGTTGCTCAGCGAGCTCAGCCAGTTGCGCGGCGGCTTTGGCAACGGCTTGGTCGTTCAACGCGTGGGAAAGGATAATGACGGAATCCTGATCGCCGTAGTAGCTGAGTTGATGCTGTTTGCCCGATTGGTCCAGCAATGCAAAGTCGCCCACTTTTTGCGTGAGCGAGTTTGCCTGCACTCCCATTGATAAGCTCAGGAGGAATAGCGTTAGGCCGTGAAACAACTTCATCGTACACCTCGTGCGGCGTTGGTTTGCGCTGCTAAACAGTAGCACAGTTAACGCATGTCGCGGATAGTGCTATAAACAGGGTTTCGCAATCTGCAGAACCTTGGTCCGGGATTTCCTATGCAAGACGTGGTGAATCAACTGCTGGCTCGTCGCTACCTGTTGGCGGTACTGCTGATTCTGCTGACCGTGGCTACCGTTTGGGGAATCCGCTACATCTCGGTCGACAACACCTTCAATGCCATCCTCGCCGAGTCCGACCCTTACCGCGACGAGGTCGATCAGGTTCGTAAGGACTTCCCCCCAAGCACTGCCGTGCTGTTTGCTTTCATGAATAAAGATGGACATTTATTCAACATGGAAGCCATTCGGGCCATGAATGAGCTGACGAACCGCTACGTTGAAGTGGACTCGGCAGTCTCGGTCGCCTCTTTGTCGAACCGTCGGCTCAATGCAGTCGATGCCAATCTCTACGACCGAGATTATCTGATTCCTGAACTCTCGACGCTGACGGATGAAGATCTCGAGGAAATTCGCCAGATTGCCATGGCCGATGAAGATCTCACCAAGAGCCTGCTCTCTCCCGAGGGCGACCTGGCGCTGGCCCTGGTTAAGTACCGTGCCGGTAACGATGACAAGAACATCCGCCTCGATATTGCCGAGTCAGTTATCGACTTGCGAGATTCCCTGCGGGAGAACTATCCCGAGGTACAGATTTATGTGATTGGCAATGTGCTGTTCGAGCTCGACAGCTACAAAGCGCAGATCAAGGATAGCCGCTACCTGGCGCCTTTGGTGGTTACCATCTCCATCGGTTTGCTCTGGTTTTGCCTGCGCTCGCTTTCCTATGCCTTCACCATCCTTGCTGTGTCCTTCATCTCGATAGGGCTCACCGTGGGAACCGCAGGTTGGCTGAATATGCCGTTCAATCAAATCTCGACCATGGGCCGTTGGTGGTATTGATGATCGCGACCGCCCATGGCGTGCATATAGCCTCTATATATGTGCAGGGCCTGCACCGGGGCTTGCAACGCCTTGACGCAATGCGCGAGAGCCTGCAGGTAAATCTGCAGCCGGTGACGCTGGCCACGGTAACCACTGGTGTCGGGTTCCTGGGCCTTAACTACTGTACTTCGCCAGGCATCTACGGCTTCGGCAATGTGGTTGCCATTGGCGTCGCCTGGGCGTACTTGCTCACCCTCGGGTTATTGCCAGCGGTGTTGTTGCTGTTACCCACGCGCAAGGTGCCCATTCCACTGGGGGGTACAGGGGTTTGTCGCGGGCGTAGGCCGTTTAGTTGCTGAGCGCGGTGATCAGTTGTTCCGCTATTGTCTGGTACTGATCCTGGTAACGCTCGCCTTGTTGCCGCTCAACACTGTCGACTTCAATCGCTTCAGCTTTGTCGACAAGGACTCGGATTTTCACAAAGTCATGACTGCGTTGGCGGAAAAAATCGGTAACGATAAAAGTCTCGTCTACAGCGTCAGCAGCGGTAAGTACTACGGCATTACCGAGCCAGACTTCCTGCGTCAGGTAGAGACTTTTTCCGCCTGGCTGGAGGCGCAGCCCGAGGCGAGCTTTGTCAGTAGCTATACCGATTACCTGAAGATTCGTAATGAGGCGGAGCATGACAACGACGAGGCGTGGTATGTGCTCCCCGAAGATCACCTGCAGATTATCGACTATCTGGTGGGCTACCAGCTGGTGCAGGAGATCGAGCCCAACCTGGAGCCGTTGTTTAATGCCGATTACTCTGCCATACGTCTGGTGGTGGGTACCTCGGACCTCTCAAACCAGGAGTTGTTGGGGTTCAATGAACGTATCGATCAGTGGATTATCGACAACGTGAAGCCCGAGTACCGGGTGTTACACGGCGACAACAATATCCTGTTCGCCCGGCTGGATCGCTCAATCAGTGTTGAGCTATTACAGGGTTTTGCCTTTAGTTTTGTCTTCATCACACTGACGATGATGATCGGCCTGAAGAGTGTGCGCTACGGCTTGCTGAGCATCGTACCCAATCTGTTCCCCGCGACAATCGTGTTTGGGTTCTGGGCCTTGTGGAACGGTCAACTGAGTCCCTACATCCTGATGCTGTTTTCTATCAGCCTGGGATTGGTCGTGGATGACTCGGTGCATGTCATGAGCAAGTACATCAAGGCGCGACGCGATAAAATGACGCCTGAGGATGCCGTGCAGTATTCGCTGGAAAAGGCTGGGCCGGCCATCAGTATCACCACCTTATCGCTGAGCATTTCCACCTTCATTCTGATCTTCTCCAACACCTTCTATTACGAGAACGTCGCTCTCATGCTGACGCCAATCATCGTTGCAGCGCTGCTGCTCGATTTTCTGTTTCTGCCGCCGCTGCTGATCAAGTTTGACCGCTGGCGAGAACGCGCGCAGGCGAATACACTGGCGGTTTCTTCTCGTTCGGATCTCTCATGAAAGCATTCACTCCACTGCTGGCCTTGGTATTGGTCGCTTGCACTGCGCCCGACAATAGCGAAGCTGAGTCACCGCCGGCTCACTCGAGCTGGGACATGGGCGCCATGGTGGCAGCCGCTAATCCGCATGCGACCGATGCCGCCATGCTCATGTTGGAGCAGGGTGGCCACGCGGTTGACGCTGCTATTGCCGCGCATGCGGTGCTCAGTTTGGTCGAGCCGCAAAGTTCCGGTATCGGCGGCGGCGCTTTCATACTGGTCTATGAACACGCGGACAAAAGCCTGGTGTTTCACGATGGTCGTGAGGAGGCCCCCGCGGGTGTGACTGCCGACATGTTTATGCGCGACGGCAAGGCAATGGGATTTGTCGAGGCCTGGCAGAGCGGCCTGGCCGTTGGAACCCCGGGTGCTATCGCGGTGTACAAAGCCGCCCACGATGAACACGGTATGCTGCCCTGGCAGGCGCTGTTTCAACCGGCGATAAAGTTGGCGGAAGAGGGCTTTGTTGTTTCGCCGCGTATGGCCGGGTTCCTGCCGCGCATTGCAGAATATGGCCGTCTCGATGAAAACCCTGCGACGGCAGCGTATTTCTTCCCAAACGGTGAGCCGCTGCAAGCGGGCGATCTGCGCAAGAATCCGGAGTACGCCGACACCCTGCGGCGTATTGCTAGTGAGGGCATTTCCGCGTTCTATGCCGGCGAGCTTGCAGAGCAGATGGCCAAGGCTGCCCAGGAGCCCCCAAACGCGGGAACGCTGACGGTGGACGATATTGCACGCTATAAACCTCGCAGACGCGAAGCGATTTGTGGCGGCTTTCGCGACATGAATATCTGCACGACGACTCCACCTTCATCCGGCGGCGCGCAGATCATGATCGCGGGCATTTACGATCACCTGGTACAGGACGGGGATACACAGGCGGATCGGATCGCCGCTTTTATTGATGCCCAGCGGCTGGCCTATGCCGATAGAGACTACTACTTTGGTGACCCCGACGCTGTTGACGTGCCCCTTGAGGCGCTGGTCGACCCCGCTTACCTGAAGTACCGAGCCAGCGAGCGTTTTGCGCCCTCGGCGACCCCCACCCAGGGTGACCCGCTGGCTTATCGAAACCCCCAGGCCAGTGCGCAGCGCTGGGGAGCCGATACGACTGAGGATGTGGCGGGCACTACCCACCTTTCCATTATCGATGCCAATGGCAATGCGGTCGCATTGACCGCGACGGTGGAGGCGCCTTTCGGCTCCTCCCGTTGGGCAGGTGGGTTCTTGCTCAACAACCAAATGACAGATTTTGCGCGCGAGGTGCCCGCCGAGGGCGCTCTGCCGGCCAATGCGATTGCGCCCGGTAAGCGGCCACGGTCATCCATGTCTCCGACCATGGTGTTTAATGGCGATGGATCCATCATGATGGTGACCGGTTCACCGGGTGGTAATTCCATTCCCGCCTATGTCTCCAAGAGTATTCTCGGCGTACTGGACTGGGACTTGAGCGTGCAGCAGGCGGTGGACTTCCCTAATCTCGTGGCGCGCGGCGAGAAGGTGCGCGTTGAGGTATCGGTAGACGGCGGCCAGGCTATAGCCGACGACCTCAAGGCCCGAGGCTACGACGTACAGGAGCGTGAGGGCGAGAACTCAGGCCTGCATGTGATTGTGGTTCGGCCCGACCAACTGGAAGGCGCCGCCGACCCGAGACGCGAGGGTACGGTGCGCAGCATTGCGCCGCAGCAATGAAAACAGCGCTGATCGGCATCGCCCTATCGGTATTGGTGGGTGCACTGATGGCGCTGGCTGGCAGCGCCGGCGGAGCGCTTTGGGCAGGCCTGCCCTTATTTGCCATCTGTGCAGCGCTGGCATTCTTGATTCAGTGGCTCGCGTTTCTTCCCGCGTATCTTTTTCAGACTGAGAAATTTTATGACCTGACGGGCAGCATCACCTACCTGTTGCTCGTACTTTTGGCACTTGTTGCCTCGGGCACTGCTGGCGTCGGTGAGTACTTGCTGGCGCTAATGGTGGCGGTGTGGGCAATTCGATTGGGTTCTTTTTTGTTCCTGCGCATTCGCAGCGATGGCAAAGACGTTCGCTTCGATCGCATTAAGCCGAACGCACCGCGCTTTCTCATGACCTGGACGCTACAGGGCTTATGGGTGCTGATGACGCTTTCGGCAGTGCTCGCGGCGCTGACATCAATAGGCCCTGTATTGCTGGGGCCGGTGTTTTTTGTCGGTGCGCTATTGTGGCTGATCGGGTTTGTCACCGAGATTGTGGCTGACAATCAGAAACGCCAGTTTCGTCGTGATGCTGCCAATCAAGGCGCATTTATTCGCTCGGGGCTCTGGGCGCGCTGCCGTCACCCGAACTATTTCGGTGAGATTCTGCTGTGGTGTGGGCTCGCGCTCGCCGCTTCCCCTGCGCTGTCCGGCTGGCAATATGTCACGTTGGTCTCACCGGTATTTGTGTACCTATTGCTGACCCGCATCAGCGGCATTCCCATGTTGGAAGCCGCAGGAAAACGACGCTGGGGTGATGATCCCCAGTACCAGTCTTACCTGGAGAATACCCCGCGCCTTTTTCCCCGCTTGTTCGGCTAGTTGATCAGGCGCCGCTGGCAGCGTTCTCCGGCGGCATCTGGTAGTTAAAGTCGAACTTGCTCACCGGTAATTCGCGTACCCGATTGCCGGTTGCGGCGAAGATTGCGTTCGTTAGCGCAGGCGCAATACCGGGTGTGCCTGGCTCGCCGGCACCGCCCCATGCTTCCATGCTATTGATGATGTGAGTTTCGATCACCGGGGCATCGCTCATACGCAGCATCGGGTAGTCGTGGAAATTGCCCTGCTGAACGCGGCCATCATTAATCGAAATTTCGCCGTACAGCGCTGCTGTCAAACCGTAGATAACACCAGACTCCATCTGTGCAGTGAGGCCGTCGGGCGATACTGCGAAGCCCGGATCTACCGCAACCACAACCCGGTCCACGCTGAGCTCTCCATCAAGGAAACTGACCTCCACGACTTCTGCGACCAGGGTGCCGAAGGATTCCTGCAGCGCTATACCGCGCCCACGGTTCTCACCCAGCGGAGCGCTCCAGTTCGCCATTTCGGCCGCCTTATCCAAAACTGCCAGGCGGCGGGGTTGTCCAGCCAATAGCTTGCGACGGTACTGGTAGGGATCCTGGCCGGCTTCGTGAGCCAGCTCGTCGATAAACGACTCTACAAAAAAGCCGTGTTGCGAGTGATCGACGCTGCGCCAGGCACCGAAGGGCACGTGGGTGCTGCTGTCGACGTAATAAATATCCTGGTTGGGGATGCCATAGGGAATATGACTCGCCTCAGTGGGTTCATGTTTCTCGACAAAGCGATTCTCCCAGGCCACCGGCATACCGTCGGAACCCAGTGTCGCGCGGAAATTAGAGGCGACAGCCGGTCGGTAGTGATCGTGGCGTATATCTTCTTCCCGTGACCAGATCAGCTTGATCGGTGTACCCGTCTCGCGTGCCAGCCTCGCTGCCTGGATCGCCGTGTCAGGTGTAGCCCGACGTCCAAAGCCGCCGCCCATGAAGTAGTTGTTAACGGTGACCTTTTCGTAATCAATTTCTAGCGCATCGACCAGCGCATGCCTGAATCTCAATGGGTCCTGGGTGCCGGTCCATAACTCACAGGCACCGTTGTCGAATCTGGCGACGGCATTCATGGGCTCCATGCAGGCATGGGCGAGGTAGGGCACCTTGTACTGCCGCTGAATAACCAGGTCGGCGGAGCTGAGCGCGGCGGCAGTATCGCCTACTGAGACGTCACTCCCGGCACGTTCATTGGCTTGCAGGTCGCGTTCGAACTGCTCGAAGATGCTTGTGCTATCGATGCTGTCATTGCTGCTGCTGGCCCACTGAATGTCGACTTTCGCCAGCGCCTGACTGGCTTGCCAGTAGCCGTCGGCGACCACGGCGACGGCATCACCGAGATTGATAACCGCGGAAACGCCCGGCATCGCCAGCGCTTCTTTGCCGTTGAAGCTCTCGACCTGGGCGCCAAAGACGGGCGCCGCCGTCAGGGTGGCGTACTTCATCCCGGGTAGCACCACATCGATTCCAAACTCGGCACTCCCGTCGACTTTCGCAGGCAGGTCAAGACGCGGCTTGTCTTTGCCCATCAGCTTGAACTGGTCGGGAGACTTCAGTGTGGGGCTGTGCGGCGGCGTTTTCTCACCAGCGCGAGCGGCAAATTCGGAGTAGGGCGCCTGGCGTTGGCTGCCTTGATGGAACAAATAGCCTTTGTCGGTTGTGATCGTCTGCGGATCTACGCCCCAGCTTTCCGCGGCAGATTCGATCAGCATTTCCCTGGCCGCCGCGCCGGCAACACGCATTCCGGCGACGCCGGTTGCGCGTATACTCAGGCTGCCGCCCGTTACCTGCATGTGCATCAGGTCCGCGACCTTCATGAACAGGCCGTCGGCAGTGCCTACCAGTGCCTTGGGAATCTTCGCGTCGCCGACGGCAAAGCCTTTGACCAAAGCCCAGTTGGCAAACTCATCGGCGGCTGGGGCCTCCTGGAAGCTGACATTGTCCCAGTTGGCATCCAGTTCGTCGGCGAGCATTTGTGCCAGAGCGGTTTGCGCTCCCTGGCCCATTTCCGAGTGTGGCGCGATGACAGTGACCGTATTGTCGGTATCAATCTTTACCCAGCCATTAACGAGTGCTTCATCCGCCTCAGCAACCAGCTTCGCCAAATCCGGATTACGATTGCCCGGACGCAGCGCAACGCCAACAACCAGGGCACCGCCGGCTACGACACCGGCACTGATGAATCCGCGTCTGGTCCACTTACCCATGTTGCACCTCCTTAAGCTCTGCCGGCTCGTAATAAGCGACGGCGCCGCTGGCGGCGCGCTTGATACCGCGGCGAATTCGGTCGTACATGCCGCAGCGGCAGACATTGCCAGACATTGCCGCGTCGATGGCCGCATCGTCCGGGTTGGGATTGTCGCGCAACAGTGCGACCGCAGACATGATCTGTCCTGATTGGCAGTAGCCACATTGTGGGACTTGCTCATCCAGCCAGGCTTGCTGCACGGGGTGCAAGCCCTCTTCGTCGGCAATGCCCTCAATCGTCGTGATGGCGCGGCCCTCTGCGCTTGCTACCGGTGTGACGCATGAGCGAATGGGGGTTCCGTCCATGTGCACCGTGCAGGCACCGCACATGGAAATGCCGCAGCCGAATTTGGTGCCAGTCAATCCCAGATTTTCTCGTATGACCCAGAGCAGTGGGGTTTCGGGTGCGACATCTACGGTGTGCACCTCACCGTTTACGGAGAGACGAATCATTGGTCAGACCTCGTGATTTCAGGGCATTGCTAATGGTAGCTGTGTATACCGAAAAATGCTCTTTTTAGACCACAAGGAATGAGAAGTTGCCCCGGCCGAAACCGGGGCGCAGGCGGAGTCTCTAGGAGAGGCTGGACTCAGGGGTTTGGGTCAGACGACGGTTGAGCGAGGGTATAAGGGCTGGAACTTTGCGCTTGTACTGCGCGTATTCCGGATGCGCGTCTTCCAGATCGCGTTCTTCCAGTTGAATACCAATCAGGATGTACGCGGTAACGCCGATGGCGAGCAGAAGGTGGGTCACGGTCATGGTTGGCGTGATCCAGAAAATGCCCAGCCAGCCGACGTAGATCGGGTGACGTACGATGTTGTACAGAGCTGGCGTCACAAACTTCAGCTCATGGTTATCCTTCTCGCAGAAAGCGAGCCATACCTGGCGCAGGCCAAACAGGTCGAAGTGATTGATCAGAAATGTGGCGTAGAGCAGCAGCGCCCAACTTGCTAGATACAGCCCATTCAACGTCAGCTGTGCCCATTCCGTCTGAACCGCCCAGATAACGCCACCGAAAGGTGCCCAGTAGTACATCAGTGCGGCCATCGCGAGGGTTGACATCAGAACGTAGGTACTGCGCTCTGCTGCCTCAGGAATATAGCGTGTCAGCCAGCGTTTGAATGCGGGCCTGGCCATACCGCTATGTTGCACGGCGAACATCGTCAGAAGGCCCAGGTTGACCATCAGGGCGGAGCCAAATGCCATGGTTGGCTCGGAGTCTATGCTTCGCGGCACCCAGATATTGCCGACAAAGCCAATGGAGTAAAGGAAGGTAACAAAGAACAGTGCGTAACTGATGACCCCGTAGGCCAGTATTAATGTGCGTTTCATCATGAGCTCCCATAAGTTATTGAAAAATAGTGCCTTTCGGCTTGAGGAGCAGTATCAATCAGCAGCGGAAGTAGAGTCTTGACCAGGTCAAAACCGTTTTATGACTTTTCCGTGACTTGCCTGTATTTCGTGGCTAGAACTGTGCTGGAGGGGGTGGCAGGCCGATTCTGTCGGCTAATTTAGGAAACCTGGCGTCGCTATACAGGCTGGCAAGATTGACGCTTGAGTACAGCTCGACAATACCGGGGTCACCCTGGCTGTAAGCCCGGTCTAGCCATTCGAAAGCCTTATCGGGCCTTTGCCACTGGGCGTATACCTCGGCGATCTGGAATGCGGCGCCCTCCGCATCCGTTGCTATCAGCTCTGCTAGTGCCTCTTCCGCCTGTGCAATACGACCCAGTTTGTGCAGCGCGACCGCGCCCAGCGAGAGCCGCAGGTAATCAAGCTCCTCCAGCGCGACCCATTGCAACGCATCGTTATAGCTGCCCGCGCGAATATGCCAATTGGTTTCGAGCCAGGGGGTGTCCGCATGATCGGGATGGCGCCCCTTAAAGTTGTCGAGCATTTGCCGTGCCGCAGGCAAGTCATCGGCCCGAATGAGTCGAATGGTGAGCGATGCCGGCGCGTTCACGGAAAGCGGGTTGAGATCCAGCGCGATACGCGCCTCCTTGACGGCGGTCTCTTGATCTCCACTTTTTGCCAGAAAGCGGCTGTAGGCCTAGTGAGCAGGGGCGCTGCCCGGATTGAGCTCGATGGCACGTTGGTAGGTTTCCGCTGCCCCCTCAAATTCCCAGAAGTGGCGGTGCTGAATCTCTCCGATTTGTATCAGTGCATCAGACAACTCCGGGTTGATCGCCAGTGCATTGCGAGCCAGTTTCAGGGCGTCGGAGAAGGCCTTCTCCCTCGGCAGGTCACCGCGGGTGGCTCGCAGCCGATTGACATCGGCGAGTGCGACCAACGCCTCGGCGTAGTTCGGCTTGAGTTGCAGTGCCTGGCGCAGGAGGGAGTCGGCGGTTTGCAGGCTATCGCTGGAAGGACTTTTTCGTAGTGCCCGACTGCGTAGCAATAGACGATAAGCTTCAGAATCATTGGAATTTTTAGTGAGAGTGGGTGCCGCAGCGGGGAGGTTGAGGCTGGCGGCAAGAATAGCCGCCATCTGCTGGGCGACGGCGCGAGCGATGTCGTCGTGAACGGAGAACACATCGTCCAGTTGCCTATTGAATATGTGTGACCAGAGTTGTGTGCCATCCTGTACGCGCACCAGGCGAGCGGTTATGCGCAACTGCTCGTTGGCTTGCTGAACGCTGCCCTGAACCAGATAGCCAATGCGCAATTGCCTGCCGAGCTCCCCCAGGTCCTCATCGGCATCGCGTAAGCGGAAGGACGAGGCCGTGGCTATCACGCGCAAGCCCCGAACGCGGGTGAGTGAGTTGGTGATCGTCTCCGTCAGCCCGTCGCTAAAGTAGGAAAACTCAGCGTCTGCAGAAAGATTGGAAAAAGGCAGCACGGCCAGCGAATGGTTATTGATGTCGGACGGTGGGTAGTCCGGGGTGGCGTCCTCGCGCTGCAGGATTGCTAGGCCGAGTCCGAGTGAAATGGCAGTGACGATGGCGGTGGGCAGGACCACCAGCTTGCCTACCGACGGGCGCGTTTGGGGTGGCGACGCAGCGCTGGCGGTGACCGGGTAGTCGAACTGATAACCCTTACGCGATACGGTTCGGATCACGTCTTCTTCGAAACCGTGCTGCCGGAACAAGTCGCGGGCCCGCTTGATTGATTGGGTCAGGGACGCCTCGCTGACCACAACAGAGGGCCAGATTTCATCGAACAATTCGTCTTTGCTAACCACGCGGTCTCGCGCTCGCAGCAAATACTCGATCAGGTCGAAGACCTTGGGTTGCACTTCCGCTGTCTCACCGTCGAAGGCGATACGGCGACTGGCAGTATCCAGCGTGGCGGTGCCGAATTGGAATAGCACCTGGCCGCTTTCCGCGCTTCCCTGTTCAGATCCGAGTTGCTGTGCTCTGAAACCAAGCCATGCCACCGTGCCGATTAACAGCGGCGCCAATGCCAGTATGATCAGAATCAACCAGCGTATAGATGCGGATGGCAGACCTAACGGCTGTTGCAGAATGTCGATGACCTGCAACAGCACGAAGCAGCCGACTGAGTAAGTCAGCAAGGTACGCACGATACTCGGTTGATATTGTTGTTTTAGCAATGCGATTGCCTTCCAATACCTGCGCTAGCTCAGGTTACTGAGTTTGGCAGGTATTAGAAAGTGTGTAATCGCCGCCGGCAGCCCCCAGCGGAGGGCCGAATAAGTTCGCCTTGTTGCCGACGCTACTGCTCGAAACCAGGCAGTTTTCGTTTCGGGTGCATACCGTTCACCATGCCCATGAAAGGCGGGTGGATGGAGTAGCCCAACAGGCGGCGGATATTCTCTGATACACCAGCGGCCGTCTCCCGAGACACCGAGAGAAAATAATTCTCCTGAGTGCGTGCCCAGGGTTCACAATACTGCGCGGTTAGCGCAAGACGATCCGCACCGCTGCGGTTTTCGCCGCCACCGTGCCATAAATTGCCCAGGAAGAGGATGCATGAGCCCGCGGGCATGACCGCCTTTACACGCGTATCTTCGTCGCGAGGGCCGCGCTCTTCTCCCCAGCGATGAGAGCCCGGTATTGCCACCGTGGCGCCGTTGTCTTCGGTGAAGTCGTCTATGGCAAATACCGTTGCCACGCTAATGGCTGGTCTGGGCCGCGGCCAGGGGTAAAAACCGTCATCAATATGCAAAGGCTGAGCCGGGGAATCAGTTTTAATGTTGATGACCTGAGCCTGCGACAACAGATAGTTCGGTAGTAGCAGTCTGTCGAGGTGCGCCAGAATCAATGGGTGTTCTATAAAGGCATCTGCGGCTCGAATTTTTTCCGGAAGTCCGTAGATGCGTTGAGTGCGCTCGCCCTCAAAGGAGTTGCGGCCGACATGATCGAGGTGCGGTTCGCATTGTTCTCGCAGTGCCGCCAATTGTTCCGGGGTGATCATGTCGTGCAGGATGATGTAACCATCGTGAAGCAGTTGTTCCTGCTGTGCAGCGACCATCTCAGGGTCCATGGCCATGGCCTCTTCGCTGCGGGTAAAGCCGTAAGTTCTGGCGAGATCAACGTTGCTGTAATTATCGAAGTTGTCGACCTGACGAAATTGTGGATCGTCACGCCCGCTCATTGGCTTGCTCATTTGGAGTCCTCCAGGCCGAGACCGGGGCGAACGAACGCCCAGATCATATCGGCCAACTGTGCCGCTTCAACGGGCTGCTTAAGTGTAAAAGCGCTGGTGACCGCCGAGCGCACCGCGCCAAGTGTCATTGCGGCGAGTAGATAGGGGTCGGTTGCAGAAGAAATAGCGCCACTGGCCTGACCTTCAGCCATGTTCTTTGCGCCGGTTGCGACCAGCGTTTCCCAACGCTCCGCTTCTACCCCTGCCACAGCCGGCGTGGCCGCCAGGCGGGTAATCACCTTAACGGCGAGCGGGTCGTTGATCAGAAACTCGATATAGCGGCGCACACGTTCCTGCTCTCGAGAGTCCCAGTCGTCGATGTCATCGATTCGCGCCATCAGGACGGCATCTTCGACCCGATCATAGAAGTCGTTCACTACCGCGCTTAACAAGCCTTCCTTGGAGCCGAAGTGATGATAGGCAAGCCCCTGAGAAACACCGGCGGCTTTGGCGACCCATGACATCTCAAAGTCGCCATCGCCCTGGTCCAGCAACGCTTTGGCCGCGGCTAGAATTCGCTGGCGCGCGGCTTCCGGATCTCGTTTTCTTACTGCTGTCATGAAGCGCTCTCGGTAGTAGATGGTCGACACTTTAGGCCACTATTGAACTGAAGTCAATTCAATAACGAAGAGACATGCTCTCTCAGGGCCGTACCAGAATGATGGCGAGGGCGCCCTAGCTGTCGATTAAGCGGTGTTGTTAAAAAGGAATATCGTCGTCGTAGGCTTCGGCGGGAGGCGCATCGAAGGCAGGAGGCGCTGAGCCAGCTTCGGCCTGTGCTTCAGTGGTGACTTTCCAGCCCTGCAGGTTGTTGTAGTACCGGCCGTTGTACTCGCGCCCGCGAATATCGAAGCTCACTGTAACCTGCTGACCCGGTTGTAGATCGTTGAGCAAGTCGGCTTTGTCCTGCACGAATTCCAAATTGATGTCCTGGGGGTAGCGACCTTCCTCCACCGTAACGACCATCTCGCGCTTGGTAAAACCGCTGTCGAAGGTCTTGGGGTCTTGAATGAGTTTTATGGTGCCGCTGAGTTCGTAGGCCATAGTCTTCCGAGTTCCGATGAAAGCTTGTTGAGTGATTCACGGAGCGGAAGCATATCATTCCGCGTCGCTGAGGTGTTTTCCGGCGAGATAACCGAAGGTCATTGCGGGGCCGAGTGTAGAGCCCGGCCCTGGATACGCGGGCAGCAAGGCAGCGGTGTTGTTGCCACAGGCATACAAGCCAGCAATAGGGTCGCCATTCTCTCGCAACACCTGCGCGTTGCTATTGATGACAAGGCCGCCCGCCGTGCCCATTTCGCCCGGATACAGCGTGACGCAGTAGAAGGGGGGTTTCAGAATAGGCGCCAGGCAGGGATTGGGCTTCACGGTGGGGTCGGAGTAGTAGCGGTCGTAACTGGAATCGCCGCGCTGAAAATCTTCGTCTTTACCGCTGAGCGCGAAGGCATTAAAACGCTCCACGGTCGCCTCGATGCCATCCGGGTCGATACCGACAATCTCCGCCAATTCGCGCAGGCTATCGGCCCTGCTCAGAAAACTCGGGTCCCACCAGGTCTTGGGCACCATCCAGTCTGGCATTAACTGGCCCTGTATGAGCGCAGAGGCCACGGGTCGCTTGTGACGAAAATCGGCATCGAAAATCATGAAGGAAGGTACTGCAGGTTCTCCACCTTGCCCCGCATGCAGCATGTCCTCGACGAAGGTCACATAATTCTGTGACTCATTGCTAAAGCGCTTACCCTCGCGGTTCACTGTGATGCTGCCCGGCATGCCTTTCTCAATTTGGCTCATGTAGGCCTTATCTCTTCCTGGTATCACCGTTGTGGTGAACCACCAGGCCCAGTCCATCTGCTGAGTGGCAGCGCCAAGCTTGCAGGCGGCCTGGATGGCGTCTCCGGTGTTGAGAAGATTGGCGGCGCTCCATTCGCTGCGCGTGGGGTGGGGAAGATGTGCCTCCCGCATTGCTTGATTGCGCTCGAACCCGCCGGCGGCCAGCACCACACCCTTTTTCGCCCTGATCTGAATGGGCTTCCCCTCTTTATCGGCGCAAACACCCGTGACTACGCCGTTTTCTTCCACGAGCTCGGTCAGTGCTGTGTTCAGCCAGAGAGACACATCGCGATCGCGCAGCGCGAGATATAAGCGGGCTACACCGGCGTTGCCCAGAGTGAGTCGGGCATCTCGCCACCCCTTAAGGCGGGCCGGTATATCCAGTAGGTATTTCATCACCAGGCCGGCGGCCATTCGGAACCAGCCGGGTATGGCGCCCAGTATGACTTGCCCCTCTACCTGGGTGAAATTAACGCCGAAAGGCATCTGGGTTTGGGGATGCTGAGGTGCGAGTTTGGCGAAATCGTCTCTGAGCGCTCTGGCATGCAGTGGCTCGGGTTCCATGGAGCGATGGCCGGTTCTTCCGCCAGGGGATTCCGGGAAATAGTCGGGGTAGTGCTCCAGTGATTGGTAGCGCACCCAGCGTGTGTTTTCATGGAGATAGTCGATCATCTCGGGGCCGCGGGTGACATAGGTCTCCAACAAGTCGGGGTTCACTCGACCTGGCGGCGTCACAGCCCTGAGATAGGCCCGGGCATCCTCTGGCGAATCTGCCGCGCCTGCTGCCTTTGCGTAGCGATTGTTGGGAACCCATACGCCGCCGCCGGAACTTGCGCTGGTGCCGCCAAACTGCGCCCCCTTCTCGATCACGAGTACGCTGGCACCGCCGTCATGGGCGGTAATGGCAGCAGTGAGAGCGCCATTGCCCGAGCCTACGACAACCACGTCATACTCTGCATCCCATTCACTGTCCGTCATACGATTGCTCTCCCTGCGACATACGGTGACAAACATGCAAGAGCATCATTGGCATGGCTGCTGACGTTGTCAATCGTGCGACAGATTGTCGCATGAGATTGTTCCAGTGATTCTCACTAGCTAGAATGCGGTCCGATTTTGAATTGTGTAGACGTTGTTCATCATGTTTCAGGCTAACAAGCCTTTGTGCTCCGCCTGGTTGTTCCTGCTGTTCCCATTGCTCGCCGAGGCCCATCGAGAAACCCAGTTGATCGAAGAAACTGTGGTGACGGGCCGCCGCCAGGTTCTGGTGGGCGAGGCGCGTTCTGCCTCCGAAGGCGTGGTGGGCCAAATGGATCTCGACATTCGCCCTATGTGGCGACCGGGCGATGTGCTGGAAGCGGTACCCGGCCTCATCGTCACCCAGCATTCCGGTTCCGGAAAATCCAACCAGATGTTTCTGCGAGGCTTTAACCTGGATCACGGTACCGACTTCGCCACCTGGGTCGATGGCATGCCGGTGAATATGCGTACCCACGGCCACGGGCAAGGCTACACCGATATTAATTTTTTGATTCCGGAGACCGTCGAGCAGCTCAGCTTTGTGAAAGGTCCCTACCACGCTGAGTTGGGCGACTTCTCCTCCGCCGGCGGCGCACATATTGAGACTTTCGATCGCATGCCGACGAACGAAGTCATGGTAGGCGCGGGCGAGAATGGCTTTGGGCGCTTGCTGGCAATGGGAGGTGTCGACCTGGAAGGTATGCGCTTATCCGGAGCGCTGGAAGCCCAGATCTACGATGGCGATTGGACGGATATTGAAGAAGATGTTGAGAAGATCAACGGTCTACTGAAGCTGACCGGCGGTGACGCGGTGCGCGACTGGTCAGCCACGCTGATGTATTACGACAATGAGTGGAACTCCGCTGACCAGATTCCCGAACGTGCTGTGGAACAGGGGATTATCGACGAATTGGGCTCGATCGATACCACATTGGGCGGTGAATCCTCCCGAGCGAGTGCATCCTTTCGCCTGGCGCACGAGCATGAGGATCACCGCACGCAGTGGAGCGCCTATATCATTGATTATGAGATGGATCTCTGGTCCAACTTCACCTACTCGCTGGATGATCCGATTGACGGCGACCAATTCCAACAGGTCGATGACAGGACGATATTTGGCGGGGCTTACAATCGCTACTGGGTGGGTGGCCTGCGCGAGCATTTTCATCACAGCCTGGGTGTAGAGCTGCGTTACGATGATATCGATACCGTCGGCCTTTACCGCACCCGAGCGCGCAATCGACTCGACACTGTGCGTGAAGATGCCGTCGAAGAGGCGAGTATTGGCGCCTATTATGAGCTGGCCTGGCGTATTGATGAGCAATGGCGCGCCGTGCTGGGGATCCGAGGCGATTACTACTGGTTTGACGTTGATGCCGACCTGCCAGAGAACAGCGATGACGATTCTGACTCGATCATCAGCCCTAAGGGCAGTCTGATCTACGCTTTTTCTGACTCCACAGAGGCCTATCTGAGCGCCGGCTACGGCTTTCATTCCAATGATGCCCGCGGGGTGACCACGCGAGTGGATCCGGCGTCGGGCGAGCAGACAGACCCGGTCGACCCGCTGGTGGATTCCAAGGGCGCGGAGTTGGGCCTGAAATCAGAATGGCGCCCCGGTTGGAACAGCGCCTTGGCGCTGTGGTATCTGGAGTTGGACTCAGAACTACTGTTCGTGGGTGATGCAGGTAACACCGAAGCGAGCCGTGGCAGCGAGCGCTGGGGCGTTGAACTCAACAATTTTTGGGCCCTGAACGACGTTTGGTCTGTGGAGGCGGATTTCGCCTGGACAGATGCAGAGTTCAAAGGCAGCGCACCCGAAGGTGATGAGATTCCCGGCGCGCTGGAAACGGTGTTGACCGCTGCGATTTCCGCGCAGTACCCCAATGGCTGGTTTGGCTCGCTGCGGATGCGTTATTTTGATGAGGCGCCGCTTGTCGAAGATGGCAGCGTGAAGTCAGAGGGGTCCACCATGGTGAATCTGTCGCTGGGCTGGTCAGATGATCGCTGGCGGATTAAGGCCGATGTGCTAAATCTGCTGGATTCCGATGACCACGATGTCGACTATTTCTATGGCTCACGGCTCCCCGGAGAGCCCGCAGATGGTGTGGAAGATGTTCATTACCACGTGTTTGAGCCGCGTCAGTTTCGGGTTTACGTGAGCCGAGCCTTCTAAGCCCTACCTGAACAAAAGTAGGGCGGCCCACGACCACGCTTCGCTTTTTCTCCAGATAGCGCTATTGTTAAGCATCATAAGGCCGACGAAATAATAATAAGGCGGTGGCCATGAGCTTACGTCAGGCATGTGTCTGGCTGTGGTGGTTGTTGACGCCACAGCTTGCCCAGGCAATCCCGGGACAGCCTTTGCTCCCGGAACAACCAGGACTGGTTGAGCAGCCCTGCTGGTTTTCTGTTGACGATGAAACCGTAGCAGCCCAGTGTTTTCGGATGTACGTGCACGAAGAGCACGCCAACTCCGATAGCCCCATTATCAGTTTCCCCGTGATTCGTGTTTCGGCTGGGGCCAGCGACTTGCCTCCCGTTTTACATTTGGGTGGTGGTGGGCCTGGAAACGGTATGGCGTTCGGTGAATCGCAGATACGTTCGACCTGGGAGAATCATCGCAAGATGTCGCTCGATCAGGGTATGGACCTGATCCTGATGGATCCCCGCGGCGTGGGTTTGGCTACCCCCCAACTGAATTGCCACGAGTGGCTGGACACCGTGCGCGGCAGCTGGAGCAAAGCGATCACCCTGCAGCGGGAGTGGCAGATTAGTCTGTCGGCTGACAGGCGGTGCATCGAACGGCTGGAAGCCGCTGGCGTTAATCTCGCCATGTACAACAGTGCTGCGATAGCGAGGGATGTCGAAATGCTGCGCAAGGCGCTGGGGGTCGAGCAGTGGAATCTGTACGGTGTCTCTTACGGCTCGCGCTACGCGCTCACCATCGCGCGAGACTTCCCACAGAGTGTGGCTGCAATGGTGCTGGATGGCGTGGTGTTTCCGAATCTCCGCTACGAGGAAAAAGGTGCTTTAACCAGCCAGTTGGCCATTCAGCGAGCTTTTGCCTGGTGTATGGACAACCCCCATTGCCGGGACGATTTTCCGCAAATAGAAGAGCGCTTCTGGTCAGTCGCTGAGGCGCTTAACAAAAAACCGCTGAAGCTCACTGTTACCGATCCGCAGACCTTTGAGCGGTTGCCTATTTCGCTCACCGGTTACCGTCTGTTCTCGGTCATGTTCTACGCCGCCTATGACGAGCGCAATCATATCCAGTTTCCCTTGGTTGTGCGCAGTCTGGAGCATCGCAATACCGATTTGGTGGCGCCACACGTCAGGCGTTATCTGAGTTACCTGTTGGACCCCTCTGACAGCGATGCCACCCTGGCGACGCATTATTGTTACGAAGAGTTTCCCTTTGTCGATAGCGAGCACACCCTGGCCGCCGCCAGGGGCTACCAGGCTGTGATTCGTGATCCGCTAATCCTCAGCACAGAAACTACCAAAGAGTGGTGCGATGCCTGGTTGGGCGATGTACGCGGTCCCGCCTTGGAAGGCATGCAGATAAGTAGCGATATTCCGACCCTGGTGCTGCATGGCGAGCTTGATCCGATACTGCCAGTAGAGGATATCGAGGAGCAGCTTGCCAGCTTTAAGAATGTGCAACTGCTCACCTACCCCGATATTGCCCACGATGTGGTCAGTGCCAGCTATTGCGCTGAGATTACTGCCGGCGAGTTTTATCGCTTAGGTGCCGAGTTTGGCGCTGCACAAAGCTGCAGCGAATAGTCCTGTTTGCAGCCGGTGCTACCGGCTCGCCGGCACCGCGCGCAGAATATAGTCCCTCCCATACGGTAGGCCGTTATGCTGCTCGATCAGTGATTCGCCGCGTTGGCGCATGGTCTCGATATGCGCTCGCATGGCGTCGGCCAGCGTTCGATCCGCAAAGCGCTTTACGCGGTCTTCGCACATGCTGAGTTGGCTGTTGAGGAACTGCTGGCGATAGCGAATCTTGAAGAATTCAAGCGCTGTAACTTTCATCCCCGCGCGGTTGAGCTGGGCGGCCACCCATGGCGCTGGAAACTCCCGGTAGGGACGATCTCTGGCGAGCAATTGGCAGGCGTCGCGCAATCTACCCAGGTCACCCACGAACTGGCCCACTTCGTCATCGGCGATCACCGGCACATAGGGTTCCAGCCCCGTGACATAGAGTGTGTTGAGGGTGCGGTCTGCGAGTTGTTGAATCAGCGCTTCCTGGCCGTAGGGCGCAAAAGCATCGACCGAACCAATCAGGTATTCCATCAACACGGTGTTGAAGCGCTCTCCGGGCAAAAAGCCTTGTTCAGCCCAGTTGCCAATGACGATGCGGTCCATGGGGCGGGGCGCTGACTTCAGTGCGTCCCGGGCAGCATCCGCCATCGCGGGTTGTGCAGTAACCGCAGTCCAGCGCTCGGTCGGAAGTGCTTCTATCCAGGGAAGGGATTTTCGACCGGTTCCCGCATCGAGTACATGTCCCCAGGGTGCATCACCTTGGAGCGCCTCGAGTTTTTCGAGTAGGGATGATGGCATAGCGAGTCTAAAAATTGTGGACCGGCAAATTACTTGCCTGAACCGTAGCGTTCCACCAGGTACTGGTACACGGCGCGTAGGGCCATGGGCTCGCCGCCTTCAGGGCGCCCGGGCCGCGAGCGGGTGTTAAACGCCATGATGTCGAAGTGAACCCAAGCAGCATTGTTCACAAACTTCTTCAGGAACAACGCTGCAGTGGTCGCACCTGCAAAGCCGCTGGCTGGCGAGTTGACGATGTCGGCGATCTTGCTCTTGATCATGTGCTCGTAGCCGTCGTGAATCGGCAGGCGCCACACCGTGTCATCAACCGCTTCGCCCGCCGCATACAGTTGTTCGGCCACCTCATCCGAGGTGGAGAACATGGCAGAAATCTCGGTGCCTACAGCAACACGAGCTGCGCCAGTCAGGGTTGCAAAATCAATGATTAACTCGGGCTCGTCTTCAGATGCCATAGCCAGTGCATCGCACAGCAGCAAACGCCCTTCGGCATCGGTATTGTCAATCTCGACGGTCAGGCCTTTGTAGGTTGATATCACATCACCAGGTCGAAACGCATTCCCGGCAATCGCGTTTTCCGCGGCGGGTATCAACAGGCGCAGACGCACTGGTAAGTTGGCCGCCATAATCACCTGTGCCAATGCAATTGCGATGGCGGCGCCGCCCATGTCTTTCTTCATTTGGCGCATGCCGGTGGCAGGCTTGATATCCAGACCGCCGCTATCAAAGGTCACCCCCTTGCCCACCAATGTGACTTTAGGATGGTTCTCGTCACCCCAGGTCAAATCCGCTAACACGGGCGGAGCGTCGGCAGCGCGGCCAACGGCGTGGACGGTTCTTGCGCCGAGTTCCAGCAGTTCATCGCCCACATGTACCTTGAGGTCTGCATTAAATGTGTCCGCCAGCGCTGTGATCTGAGCAGACAGGTCTAAAGGTTTCATGTCCTCCGCAGGCGTGTTAATCAGATCGCGGCCCAATGCGACCGCGTCGGCGATATACCGGGTGTCGGCACGGGAGTCGGCGTGAGTGCCTGGGTAGAGTCTGGCAGGTTTGCGGCTGGCGGCTTTGTAGCGCTCGAATTGGTAGGCGCCTAGTGCCCATCCCAGCAGGTCGATATCGCTAACAGCGGTCTCAAGATGATAGTCCCCCTCCGGCAGCGACAGGGGTAGATGGCCCAAGGTGGAGAGATTGGCTTTGCCATTCCAGCCACACACGACTCTGGCCTGGCCCTCGTTCTCCAGCCATGCGGTTTGCCCAGACTTGGCTTTAAATGATTGGCGCGCTAACCAGGCCTGTTCGCTCTCAGACAGGGCGCTGTGCCACTCGTCAAACTCGTCTGTGCGGACCAGAACGATGGCGGTGCTGGCTTCGCTGGCTGTGGATAGCAGGACCTCGGACAATGTACTCATAGTTTCTCGTGCTTCAGGCTTGGCATAAAATGGACTGATACATTACTGCATTTGAGAGTTCCCATGAAACCATTCCGCATTGCAGGTCTGACGTTCTGTCTTCTTTTCTCGATGGGCGCTTTAAATGTCAGTGCCGCTGAGATCGAAACGCGTACAGCCAACAACGGCCAACTCGTCATGGAGGATGTGCCGGCCATCCCCAATGAGTTGGTGCGTGCGCTCAATCGCTATCAAAATGTGCGCTCGGCTGGCTTTCAAGCGTGGACGCATGACAGCAGCGGTGTCTACGTGAGTACGCGCTTTGGCGATGTGGCACAGCTACACCGTGTCGAAAAGCCTGGCGGTGCTCGATCCCAGCTCACGTTTTACTCTGAACCGATCGGCAGTGTCCGCCCGCAGCCCGATGGGAGCACGCTGGCCTTTACGATGGACGCAGGCGGTAGCGAGTTTTCGCAGATATTCCTGCTGGACCCTGGCGTGGGTGACGAAGCCCGGATGGTGAGCGATGGCGAATCGCAAAATGGCTCCGTGATCTGGAGTCGGGATGGCCAGCATCTCGCCTTTCGGAGCACACGTCGTAACGGTGCTTCGAATGATGTCTGGGTGATGTCCGCCGCGGATCCGGATAGTGCGCGTATGGTGCTGGAGTCGCCGGACGGCACCTACTGGATGCCGCAAGACTTCTCCGCGGATGGCAAGCACCTGCTGATCTTGAACTATGTCGGGAATGCCGATTCCCGCATTCACCTGCTCAATATCGAATCCGGTGAGTTGCGCCTGCTGGCGGGTGGGGCGGACAAGCTGAGTACCAACTTCCCGGTAGGGTTTGACGCTGCGGGCACGGGGTTCTGGTATACCACGGACAGCGCCGGGGAGTTTCAGCAACTGGCCTGGCAGTCGCTCGCTACTGGCTCAAAACCGGAAATGGTAACGGCGGATATCCCCTGGCACGTTGAAGACGTAGAGTTTTCCCAGGACCGGTCTCGCGCAGCATTCGCGGTAAACGAGAACGGGTTTTCGCGCCTGTACCTGATGGATCCTAAGAAGCGCGCTTATAAACCCGTTAAGAATCTGCCGGTAGGCGTGATCGGTGGCGGCGCATTCAGTCCCGACAATAAGCAGCTGGCACTGACATTAAATACGCCGCAAACGCCTTCCGACACGTTTGTGCTGGAGTTAAAGCGCAATCCCACGCGGCAAGGAGAATTGGTGCGTTGGACCTTTAGCGAAGTTGGTGGATTGGATAGTGAACGCTTTATAGAACCGACCCTGATCAGCTATCCGACCTTTGATAGCGGTAAAGGTGGCCCGGAATCGATCCCCGCCTGGCTCTACGAGCCACCTGGGGAAGGCCCGCATCCGGTGGTGATTTCTATTCATGGCGGGCCCGAAGCGCAGGCGCGGCCCTACTTCGCCAGCACCTACCAGATGTGGTTGGAAAGGCTGGGCGCGGCTGTGCTGGTACCGAACGTGCGCGGCTCTAATGGATATGGCAAGCACTACATGGGCTTGGACAATGGCTTTCTGCGAGAAGACTCGGTTAAAGACATTGGTGCGCTACTGGACTGGATCAAGGCCCAGCCCAATCTGGATGAAAACCGGGTAGCGGTATTTGGTGGCAGCTATGGTGGCTATATGGTGCTGGCCAGTTCTGTGCACTATAGCGATCGCCTGCGTGCCGCAGTGAATATCGTCGGCATCAGTAGTTTTGTGACCTTCCTGGAGAACACCCAGGACTATCGTCGGGATGCGCGCCGCGCCGAGTACGGTGATGAGCGTGATCCCGCTATGCGAGCGCACCTTGAGAAGATCAGCCCGCTTAATAATGTCGAGAAGATAGCGGTGCCCATGTTTGTGGTGCAGGGGCAGAATGATCCGAGAGTACCCGTGACCGAAGCCGAACAAATCGTGGCGGCGTTACGTCAGCAGGGTCAGCCCGTGTGGTATATGAATGCGCTGAACGAAGGCCATGGCTATCGCAAGAAAGAGAATCGCGATATCTACCAGCAAGCTACGATTCTCTTCCTGCAGCGCTACCTGTCAGATAACTGAGCGCTGCTAACGCCCGGACCGAAGCGATCTCGGAAGTCGAGCAGGCGCAGCGTAAACTCGTCGGCGGTCATAAACTCGGCATCGCTGACTTCAGGCTTCTCCTGGTCTTTGTACCATTTGGCGTAGTCCTCAACGTCTACTGAGAAGCCGCCGTAGTGGGGGGAGTAGGTGCGCACGGATATTTCGGGTACTTCGGCGGAAAAGTCGAATTGCATCAAGCGCAGCCAGCCGTCACCAATACCGATCAGCCGGTCTCCCGTGCCCCGAATGCTGGGGTCAACATCCAGCAGGGACTGACCGCGATCCTGGTAGTCTGCCAATACCTGGATGATCTCATTGCCCTGGGCGTTCGCGTCGAAGCGAATCGCTTGTCCGTGCTGGTGTCCGCACAGCACAAGGAATATCTGATCATTGGGAAAGATCAGTTTTTCGTAGAGCTGTTGCGCGGAGTTATGCGCCTCGGGATCCAGCGCAGCCAGGTCGATAATAGGGTTGGCTATCCGTTCGCCGTCCTTGCTCAGGTAGTCATGTGTCGTCACGATAGTCGGGCGACCGGGATACTGTCGCAGTACCTGCTTGGCCCAGTTAATCGCATCGTCTGGCGGACTCATTTCCAGGGCAATATGTAGAAACTCATAACCGCCGCCTGAGAAAAGTTGCGGAACTGGTGCCGCCGCCATGACTTGCCACATACCAGGGTTTGTCGGCAAAAAACGCACTGTCAGAGCCGAACGCCGAGCGAAAATTGTTGAGTCCACCCACATGCAGCGCGCCGAGAATCGCGGTCGCTGGTATCGACCTCATCTGCAAAGAGTACTTTGAAGATGCTGCCGGGGTAGCGTGCATCTGTCCACATGGCATCGAAATCATGATTGCCGGGTACCACAGAAAAGGGCATGTTAGCTTCGGCCAGCATCTGGTAACCCGACATCGCCAGCGGCACTTCAAAATCGAGGGTTTCAGGGCCATATCCCACCTCACCCGACAGGGCGATGGGGGAGAAGCGTGTGTAGTCGAAACCGCGCTGGCGATGCTCTTCATCCATCAAAAAGCTCTGGCGCTGCCAGACATCGCCTACGGCGGTGGCAAACACAATGTCGCCACCATTGCTTTTACTGTTGTCGGCGATGTATTGCAGCATGCCCAGGAACTGATCGCCGGCGTTTAATGGGAATTCGCCGAAGCCCGATAGCTCTTGTCCCTTCTGGAAGCGGTAATCGACCATATTCTGCGTGTCGGGAACGACAGCAATGGTAAAGCGCGCGTCAGAACTTGCGTCCTGCGCCGTTGCCATGGGTTGCAGACCTGGCATTACGCACAGTAGGGCAGCCAGCGCGAGGGTCACCGCGGTGGGTTTCGCGTGGGTCATTATCTGTCTCCTTAGGCGGGTGCTTCCCCGTCGATCCATTCAGCGCCGATAGCGTCTGCGGCTTCGCGGATGGAAGCTAGCACCGGGCTGATGTTTTCCGTCGCAGTAGAGCGTACCACCAACTCTGCGCCGATCTTGCCTTCACGAAAGAAGGGGTACGAGCCGATGGTCACTTCCGGGTGTGCGTTCTGAATCGCCGATAGGGCCTCTGCCATTTCGCTTTCAGGTGAAAACATCGTTACCGCGCCGGATAGCATCGGCGCGGCACCCGCCAGTTCGCCACGCAAGCCCTCGAGCATGCCGCGCATGATTCCGGGAATGCCCGCGAGCATGAATACGTTATTTTTGCGCACCCCAGGAGCGCCGCTTTTTGGGTTTCTGACCAGATCGCCACCATCTGGCACTCGAGCCATGCGTTTGCGTGCCTCGGTCAGTTCATCTGCACCGTAGTAACCGGCGAGCATCTGTAGCGCTTCTTCGTTGTAGATCACGTCGACGCCGAAGGCGCCGGCGATTGCGTCTACCGTGATGTCATCGTGAGTAGGGCCAATGCCCCCGGTCGTGAAGCAGTAATCGCAGCGCTCGCGCAGTGTGTTGACTGCCTCAATAATGGCGGCATGTTCATCGCCAACAATACGCACTTCAGCCAGCACTACGCCTTCTTCGTTCAGCCATTTGGCCAGATAGGCGATGTTAGCGTCTTGCGTTCGTCCTGACAGGATTTCGTCGCCGATCACCACGAGTCCTGCGGTGACGGTCTTGGATTGAGTCATACGCTGCCTTTACCCGCCGAAAAATACAGTGGGGAGTATATAGCATACGTGGCAGTCGCTATCGTGGAGGAGAGCAGTCGTTCCTCAAATACTCAGGTCGTGGAGGTTGTAGTCTTTTATGGCTTCGCGCGCGCTGCTATCCCAGGGGTAATCGGCACCTGAAACGGCAAACGGCTGATACTCATAGCTTTGTTCCTGTGGGTAGCGCTGCCGCCTGGCATCAATCGCATAGCCGATGACCCGCGATCGATCCTCGATGATGGTCTCGTCATACACTTCGCGCTCGCTGGTCATTCCCGCACCGGCGACACCGAGTACTGAGCTGCGACGATGAAAGCCGAAGTTAATGGTAAGACGTGGCTCAAAGCCTGAGTTCGGGAACGAGCCGTGAACCAGTTGCCGGTTGCACATGATCACGTCGCCAGGGCCGCAGATAAGAGGTATCGCGCCTTCCAGGCGCTCGCTGCCGGCATCCGCGACCAATTGCTTGATATCCACTTTGCCGACTTTGTGGGTGCCAGGAATCACCCAAACGCCGTTAACGGCGGTACTGCCGTACACCTGCGCCATGAAGTTGAAGCCGTGAATGCCCTCATCGAAAGCATCGCTCTCCCAATGCGTATCGCCATCCTGGTGCCAGGAGACGGCAGCCCCAACGCCAGGATCCTTGATAAACAGCGTCTCATTAAACGGGGTGAAATCCTCACCGTTCACCGATGCGGCAACGCGCAATAATTGCGGGTGGCCGTAAACCCGTAGACAGGCCTCAGAATGCTGCAGCGAACCCAACAGAATAAATGGCGCCTCACTGGGCGCCGACTCATCGGCTTTCGGTTCGAACAGTTTGACCTGGTGACGACCATTCGCCATCTCTGTGCCACCTAGTGGGTCACCCAGGGGCTTCGACCAGAGCAAATTGAGCGACTGACTGTCTGCACCCAGCGCAGGCTTGCCGTCCGCGGTGAGCTTCCCACCTGGCTGGGTGGGGAATCGCGCTCGAAGCGCGTCCATGTCTGCCTGGATATCATTGAGTTCAGCTGTACCAATAACGTTTTCGAAAACATAAAAACCGTACTCGGAATACTTTTGCAGGATGTCTGCCGCCAGTCGGCCGGAATCGTCGAACCGGATCGGGCCGCGGTTATCGAGTTTGAGCGCGGCTTGCTCACCGGTCAGCAGGTAGTCGCGCATGGCATCGGCCTGTTCACCGTAGTGCGCGGCGCAGGCTTCGATGGAGTCCAGGGAGCTTGAGGGCTTGGGTTGGTTTTTCATGGGTTAAATCCACATATTTTATTAACAATAAAATTTTATTTATAGTAAAATAAAAAGTCAAGCGACTAGCAGGGTGAACGATGACCGCACCGGTAACCGCCAGGGGGCAATCTACCCGCCAGGCGAACAAAGAACGCCGCCGGCAGAATATCTTGGCCATGGCGCGCGAACTCATTGCGAGCGAAGGCTTTGATGCCTTTACGATCAGTGAGCTTGCCAGCCGATCCGGCGTCACTATTCCCACGGTGCACAACCTCTTCGGCAAAAAGAACGATATTGTGCTGGAGTTGTTTCGGGAGCTGGTCAGTCGCATCGATGAGGTTCTGGCACAGCCTGAGCTGGTGGATCCGATTGCAGCGCTTGAAGCGTTCATAGACAAGCTGTTGGGATTGTACGCGGCGGATGAGCCGTTTTATCGGGCGGCCTTCCTGGGCGGCGAGCGCCTCGGTCTGTTCGAACACGAAATGAACGATGGCATCTTCAATAAATCGATACTGGTGGCGCGCCGGCTCTGTGAGCAAGCTCAAGCCAGCGGCTATCTCGAAGGCAAGATCGACAGCCATTGGATGGCAGAGCAACTGTTTGGCTCTCAACGACTCGCCAGGCAAGACTGGGTCAGTGGGTACATAAGTCTGGCGCGCTATCGGCAGCAGGCACTCATTGGCATGTTGATGACCTACGCGGCCGATGCGACGCCCGAATTTCACGAGCGCCTGTGTCAGCAGATTGAAGAGTTGTCAGCAGTTCAGCTTAGGTGACTGACATTATGTTCTTATGGTGGTCTGAAGCTTAACCAGCGCAGAGATGCCCATTACAATAGCGCGCTCTGTGTTGTTAACAGATCGAGCGAAAGGCTGTTTAGCCATAAGGAATTGCCCATGGAATCACTCATAGTACTCGTCGGTTTTCTCGGAGCCGGCAAGACAACACTCCTGAAACGGCTGGTGACCAGCTATATCGATGCGGGGTGGCAGCCATTTGTAATTCTTAACGACTATGAAAACGCGCGCATGGATGCGCAGCAGCTTGACCCTCGTATTGACCCGCACGGTCTCACGCCGATGGACGGAAACTGTATTTGCTGCAGCGGCATTACTGAGCTCCGCGAGCACGTCAATCGCATTCCCAAGCGGGAAAATGGTATTACCCTGATCGAAGCCAACGGCACCGTAGATGCCTGCGATCTGATGGAGTTTCTGGGCGTTGGGATTGACGAGCGTTTTCGGCCCCCCGTGCAGGTGTCGGTAGTTGATGTGAAAAACTGGCAACTGCGAGAAGAGCATAACGAGTTGGAAGCGCATCAGGTTAAAGTGTCATCACTGATCCTTCTCAGTCACTACGAGGACGTTGCCGAAGATCGGGTTACCGAGGTTCGGCAGGCGCTGGTGGCGCTCAATCCGGGAGCCAAAATACTCAGCGCTGAGCAAGTGGATATTGAGGCCATTCCCGAACTATCGCCCTCGACCCAGCAGCCGGAAAAATATGCCCACGATAAGGCACAGTGGGCGTCCTGCTCGGTCGACTTGCCCGGCCTGCCGACGTTCGACTGTGTAATCGATATCTGCAATGCACTCCCCGAATCGCTGCTGCGCGTAAAAGGCTTTACTAAACTTGCCGGGCAAAGCGTCGATACCTATTTCGAGCGCACGCCTTCAGGGGAGGTATCGATTCGAACCTTCAATGGCACCGCCATGACGGGTGCAAAGCTGCTGACCGTCGGAAGAGGCAGTGATCCAGACCTGCTCAAGCAAGTGATTGCAGACAGTCTGGCCGCCGCCGAGCGGCAAGCGAGCTAGTAAGTTCTCAGAACAACGAGTGGTGCTGGCCGCCGTCGATAACAATGTTCTGCCCTACGATGAAGCGCGATAGCGGGCTGCACAGCAGCGCTGCCATGGGTGCCATGTCGGCGGCATCGGCCACAAACCCGGCGGGAATCTTGTTGTTCTCCAGGAAGTGGTTCATCGCAACATCTTCCTTCGGCTCCAGGCCAAAGGCGTCGGCGTAGGTGAGCAATAGCTCGCTGGCACCTTCAGTGGCGAACATACCGGGAAGAATGTTGTTGATGTTCACGCCGTACTGGGCGATCTCCCGGGAGACACTGGCGGTGTAGTTGATCAGGGCCGAGCGGGCGGGGCCGGACATCAGGCGCCAGATCATCGGGTTCTTTGCCGAGAAGGTGGCGATGTTCACAATGCGACCGAAGCCACGCTCCTTCATCCCTGGAATGTAATTGCGCATGATTTCGATGGGCCCAATCAAGGCGGTTTCGACGGATTCGCGCCACATCTCCGGGGTCACCTTTAGAAAGTCGCCGTTGGGTTCCGGCGGCTTGATGGTGATGGCGAGAATGTCCGGATCGGGGCAAGCGGCGAATAGTGCCTGGCGGCCTTCTTCCTTGGAGGAGTCCGCGACGATGGGTGTGACGGTGGTGCCGTATTTCTCAGAGATTTCCTGAGCGGCCTTGACCAGCCGCTTCTCGCGACGGGCGGTGATGATCAATTCGGCACCTGCCTCGGCGAGACGTTCCGCGGTTGCTCGGCCCATGCCTGCGCTGCCGCCAGCCATGATGGCCTTTTTGCCTTTGATTTGAAGGTCCATGTGGTTTCTCCTCTTTGAATTCTGCTTACTTTTTGAGTCCGTACTGGTCCAGACGCCAGCGTAAAGTATCGATGCGATCCTGACCGAAGAAGGGCTCGTCGCGTACGACCATGGTGGGCACACCCCAGTGACCGGCGGCGTCAAGCTTTTCCTGGTTCTGTTCGATTTCCTCCAGGTGATCGCCGTTTTCGATAGCGATGTCCAGTTCCGCCAGATCGAGCCCACAGGATATGGCGGCATTGGCAAGATGGTCGCCTTCATGCCAGTTCTCGGTGCCGCCAAAGATCAGCCCGGATATGGCTGCAGCGAGCTCAAGGCCTTTGCCACGACGTTGTGCTTCGACGCCGAGCTTGCATAGACGATAGATGTAGGGCTGTTCCGTTGGCACGGTGAGCGATTCCATATCCTGTAGCACGGGGTCTGGCTTAGCCGGAACCTGTAGGGGCATGCCCAGATATTCCGCACGGCGTCTGCTGTCCATGACGATATAGAGCATGGGTTTTAAGTTGTCGGGGTCGAAAACTTTCTCCGGTGCGCGCACGGCGATGGGGAGCACCACGCGCAAGGCAATATCCACGTCGTAGTCCTTCTGAAGTTGCAAAAGATCGGGAATCGCCAGGTAGGAATAGGGGCTGCGGAAAGACCAATAAGTATCGATGACTTCACTCATGCTGAACTGTCCTCTGAAGGAGTGCGTTGTTATGGGCGTAATGTAACGCTCGCGTGCATCAACTGCCGAGAGCACAGCTGGCCAATAGCTATGCAAATATGGCCAAAATTACTTGGCGGGTTGCCTATAGGCAGAGGGGCTGGAGCCGGCCCATTTCTTGAAGGCGCGGCTGAAATCCGAGGGGTTGTTGAAGCCCAGTTCGTAGCCGACTGCTGCAATGGGGGTAGTGGTTTCGCGAAGCAGGCGTTTTGCGATGGCGAGACGCACGCCGTCGAGCACGCCCTGGTAGGTGGTTCCAACATCGGCCAGCTTGCGGCGCAAGCTGCGGGGAGACAGGCCGAGCAGTTGTGCTGCCTCATTCAAATTGGGTGGTGAGGCAACCTGATCTACAAGCAAAAGCTTTACAGCGCCCACCAGGCTAGTCTCCGACTCAGCTTCGCTTAACTGCTGTTCGGCCATCTCTGTGAGCAGGCCTAAGGTTTGCTCGTCTGCCCGGCGCATAGGTCGGTCGAAGTGCTGATGGTCTAAATGAATGCAGCTGGCGGGTTGATCGAACAATACCGGACAGGGAAATTGCTGCTGGACCGACTCAAAGCCTTCAGGCTCTTGCACAGAGAAATGCAGCTCTTTAACGATTTCGGCACCATCGAGCGGCTCGCGAAAGAAGCGACTCAGAAAAAGCACCAGCGAGGAGATGGCAAAGTACACGACCTTGTCGTGTTCAACGTGCACGGTAAGGTCCAGGCGCGGCGCGCGAGGTTCTTTGCGTAGTTGAACGGTAAATACCCGTGTTATCAGTTTGCTGTAGCGCGCAATCATGTGCACGGCCTTGGCGATATTCCCGCTGTGGGCAGCGACCAGCATGGGTAGATTGGTAGCCGAGTTTCGATCTAACTTCGCTAGCTGCAGAGCGAAATGCGGGTCCCCCGTAAGGTTGAGCATGTGCAGTATGAACTGCTCGTGTTGCGCCACGCTGAGTCGGTAGTTGTCGTCATGGAGCTGGTCGGCGCCCAGGTCCATGCCTTCAAATATCTGCTTGTCGCCAAAGCCCCTTTCGCACAGTGCGAGGTAGAACAGCCGTGGAAAGTACGGCAGTAGGAGCGGCTCATTGCGAGTGTAAAGTGGCGCTTGCATGGTCAGCCCGGTCAGTTCATCACGAGTTTACTGCATCGAGACACCTTATTGCTTCATCGATATAGGCCTGCTTTGTCGCGGGGTTCTGGGCTTGTAGCGCCATTCGGCAACCGGCTTCGACTATGGCGAACTGCAGCTCTGCCATGATGGCGGGGTCTCCACTGGAGTGCCCATTGTCTTCACCGTACTTAACCAGTCGCCGTTCGATCGCGGGCACAACATAGTCTTTGAATGCCGGCACTTCCTGGGCCGTCAGCATCGCCTGGTTGTCATGAATCAGCTGAAACAACTCTCTGTCGCTCTCGATATAGGCCAGCACGCTGTGCACGACCTGGGCAGAGCTCAGGTTGTCGGCTTCTTCGGGTAGAAAGGACGCAGTGCCGTACTCCGAGTAGTCGCGCACCAGTTCGCTGAACAAGCCAAGCTTGGAGCCAAACTGATGAAACAGTATGCCCTCAGAAACCCCAGCGCTCGACGCGATCATGCGAGTGGTTGTCGCCTCAAACCCGTTTGCGACGAAAAGAGACCTGGCAGCCTGCAGCAACAACCTGCGCTTTGCCTGTGGGTCTCTTCGTCTTGCGCCAATCGGTGAGGGGGCGTCGTTGCTCATTGGCGGTTACCCTTGTTTACTGATCGGCAACCCAGCTGCCGTGAAATCCGAAGGGTATACGCACGGGCAACTTGATTCGGGCGATCGGGCCCGCCTCAATGTCGCTGGCGCTCAGAATGATGAACTCGCTGGTGTTGCTGGCCTCGTCATAGAGGAAGGACAACAGGTAACCGTCGTCCTCGCTCGAACTGTTCTCTTTTTCTACGAATACGGGCTCGCCGCAGCGCTGCGTGGTGGGCAGCGGATAGCTCACATGGGTGCGCGTCTGGAAATCATATTTCTGTATAGCGACCCCGATGCCGACGCCCTTAGTGTCCATCTCCGCCATGTAGCCGTAGCGATGGGGCTGGCCGACGAGGCTGTCGGGTACTCGCGGGAACTCCACCGAGACGTCCCCTAATGGAGTCTCATTTACGGTTCCGGTCTCCTGGTCAATTTTCCAGCGGTGCAAATAGGGGGGCGCATCAGGCGCGTTCTCTTTTGCCGAATAGGCGCTGCGACAAACGTCAATAACGATTCGATTGCCGTCCTCATAGGCATTCACAGGATGAAACACGTAGCAGGGCTCTATGTCGTACCAGATGATGTCGGCATTGCTGCCCGTGCGCGGCATGACACCCAGTCGTGCGCCGTAGCTTTCGTCCCATTTGAGCGGCAGGCCGCCACTTGCGATGGCGTCCAGGTCGTAGGTGAGTGGCAAATCCATGAAGATCACAAAGTTTTCTGTGATATTGAAGTCGTGCACCATGGTGGCGCCTTTTACCTCGATGACCTCCGTCTGCACCAGCTCGCCTTCGCGGCTTACGCGGTGGTATGTCATGTAGGGGGGTGTCAGTCCGTAGGCGAAGAACAGCAGTTCACCGGTTTTGGCGCAGATCTTGGGGTGAGCGGTCATGCCCGTATTCAGTTTGCCGTCAAACGTGTGGGGGCCGATCGTTTCCAGATCAGGAGACATCTCGAAGGGGTAATGCAGCTCTTCGAGTGCCAGGATTTTGCCTGCGTGAGAAATGATGTGGGTGTTGGCCAAAGACATTTCCAGGCCGGCAAGACTATCGAGAACAGAAAGCTGCTTTGGATCGGTGTACATGGGCGTCTGTACATAGCGGTTGCGATACCAGTTGACCTTGCCGTCGCGAAGCTCGATACCGTGAACCATGCCATCACCCAGAAACCAGTGATCTGAGGTGCCGTTTTTTGGGTCCGGCCCAATTCTCAGATAGCGCCCGTTGAGATCGGCGGGAATCTGTCCCTCGACGTGCAAATCTTCCGCGGTTGTCTCGTTAAACACCGGTGCATAGTTTCCTTCCAGCCAAAAGGCGGGCGGCGTTATTGCTGCAGGTTGGTTCATGGTGCGTACTCCTCATTGAAGTTCAATATCGTTATTGAGCGTCACTTTATAAAGTGATACTCAATAAGTCAAGTGATCGACTGTCTTTCGCCATTGGTAAGTTAGACAGAACTTTCCCGTTTGTTTATGTCCAAAGGCGGTGCATGATAAGAGGAGCAATGGAGAAACCTATCGATGAAAACTCGCAACCTGCTGGGGCTCGCCGTATCGCATCTGGCGGCCTTAGGCCTGGGATTTGCCCTGGGCATTTATGCGCTCCCGATATTGATAGCACCAGATTCGCCGGATGCTGCGAGCATCGCGGAGGCAGCGGCAACGAGTGAGTACCGGGGCGAATTCTCCCGAGACCGCGCCGATAGTGATGCGCTGCATTGGGGGGAAGGAGAAATCGCCATCGGTTCCGAGAGCATTTCTTTTTCCGGTGAGTTGGCGCCGGGACCCGACTACAAGTTGTATCTGTCGCCGACGTTCGTAGAAACCGAAGCCGAATTTAATCGCCTCAAGTCCTCTATGGTGCGGGTGGGCGATGTGAAAACCTTCGACGGCTTCGTGTTGGAGGTGCCGCGGAGCATAGATCCAGCGTCCTACAATGCAGTCATCATATGGTGTGAGACCTTTGGTCAGTTCATCACCTCAGCAACTTACCAATAGTTGTTGTCGCGTTGATTGGGCCCCAAAAACGAAAAAGCCCGGCTAGGCCGGGCGGGGGTCGCTTGGCGAGGATGCAGGTAGCGTCTCGCCGGAGGAGCTATCAATCCGTTCAGGATTTATAGGGTAAGGAGGAATCCTGCAGGAAAATGAGGACACGCTCGTCGGGTGTCTTCACATAACCTTTGGTGTATTCCACCTTGGTTTCTTTACCGTCTGGGCCGGTGAAATAGTAGTGGCCCATCGCAATGGCGATGTTGCCCTGCATCTTCACCACATGGTTGTCGAAACGCACTTTAGACCAGGGCTTCAGTGCGAAGCCGCTGTCTTCCTGGTACTTCTCGTTGCCCGAGACGAAGTAGCTCAGCGCGCCTTCCAGATCGGGACGGAAGGGTTGCTCCGAGGCTAGTGTAGGCTTGAACTGTATTGGCCCCAGGTCGAAGGCGTAGGCTGAACGGGCTGCATCTTCGGCGACATACGGCGCTTTCTTGCCTGCTTTGCCGATGGCTACTACGGCCTTGCCCCAGCCTTTTTGCGCGTTCTCTACGTCAGCCTGGGTAATAGCCGGGCCTTCGGGCAGGAAACCGACATGCTCCGAGAATGAATTTGCCTGAACCGACGCTGCGGTTGCCAGCGCGAGTCCGCCTATGGCGCCTACCATTATGCCTTTGGTACTGCTTTTCATTTGCTTACTAATCGTTGACATTGACTTCTTCCTTCATGTGAATTTCGAGTAGCATAGCCGCAAGCAATAGATCGAACAAACCGTATTTACTTTACTTTTAGTTCGAAATATACGATCTTAAAAAAGATCCGAGTTGCCCCCTGATGCGTAAGCGGCGGTCTCTTCACTTGCCTGACGTTGCGAGCGTGCAATGGCTTTAGGCACAAAAAAGCCACCCGCAGGTGGCTAAGGGCCGTTCGAAATCTGTGCCACCGGCTAGAAGCGATAGGACACACCGAGGAAGTAAACGAAGGGATCAATCTCAACATCGAAGTCGACATCGGCTACCGGCGTAGAGACTTCTGCTTCTGTATCAATGTCGATCCAGTACATGGATGCGGTGATCGACCAGTTGTCATTGATGGGCACATCCACGCCCGCTCTCAGTGCCAGGCCCCAGGATGCGTCCAGGTCGAGGTCTGCAGGAATGGGATCTGCACCTGGTCCGCCTACGATTTCACCGAGTGCCCCTTCCAGCTGGCTGTCTGCATCTTCATCCCAGAAGTGGGTGTAATTCACGCCTGCCCCGACAAATGGTTGCCAACCCTTCTGGCCGCCGCGCGGATACCAGTTCACAGTCACAGTGGGCGGCAAGTGTTTGGTGCTGCCGGCGTCAACCGGCGCGTCTTCCAGCGTGATGTCGTGTTCGAAGGGTGTCGACGCCAGCAGTTCTACAGACCATTGGTCCGTTAGCATGTAACTGAATGTTAGGCCCAGTTGGGTGTCGTCATCGACATCCACGCCGCCAGGCAACACCGTCTCTGGATCAGTGGGTATGCGGATAGGATCGCTGTCGGTATCTGGGTCGACCATCGCGGCGCCGCCCCTGATGATCCAGTCACCCTGTTGATAGGCGAAGGCGGGCGCCGTCATTCCGATGCATAGCATCGCAACACCGGCCTGTTGAATTAATGAAGGTTTCATATCGAGCTCATCTCCTTACAGTTGAAAATATTTACCCCGGCCTGCCGCGGGTTGGCGTTACATCCGCCCGGGTTTTTGCTGTTGGGAGGGAGAGTCTGTCGGAATTCTTATATTCGAACAAATCGTATTTAATTTTATATAGATTCGAATATATCGTATTTATAGTGTTCCAGTGCGAATGGTGCTGAAGGCACTAATGGGGCGGCACAGAACTAGATGCTCATACCCTTGATAAGTGTTTCCAGTCGCTGCGCTTGAGAAGCATATATGCGCCGGGCTTGCTCGGTGCTGTTTCTGGAGCTTGCAGCCCCCTCTCTCTGGGTTAGCCATTGGGTGCGAGCCTCCAGCATGTCGACCAGCAAGCTTATGAGGTGGGCGTTTTCCAGGGCGTTCTCGTCAAAGAAAAAGCCCTTGTCGAGCGCTTCCACTATTTCATGGTGCAGCAGATTGGCTTCCTCGCTGATCTGAAGCCGCATATGACTCAGCTGGGAGTCAGCAGCCATTGCATCAAGGTCGGCGTAAAGCAATTTGAGCAACGGCTCCGATTCTAGTCGCAGCCCACCCTCCGATGTCCTTAGCCATGAGCGCAGCGCTTTCCTACCCGCTGGCGTGATCTTGTAAATCGTCCGCTTGCGACCTTGCTTGGCTTCTTTCTGTGACGTTGCCAGGCCGTGGGCGACCAGATTTTTAAACTCGACATAGATGCGGCTCTCGGTTCGCGGCCAGACCGCTCGTATGCCGCTGCGTTGCATGTACTTGTTGAGCTCATAGGCAGACCAGGTGCGGCGTTGCAGTAACCCCAGGATTGCGTGACTCGTTGTTGTCAGTTTCGCCACTAGTGCTCCCATGTGTTAGTAGAGGCTGAGAGCTACAAGTTACTCCATGCTTGAGTATTTGCCAAGACGGTATATACTCCATGTTTGAGTAATAACCGAACGAGAGCCAATAATATGAATTCACGAGTGATATTAAGTAGCGCATCCACGCTGGTTTTACTGATTGCGCAGCTGTGCTTCACGAGCCGCGCGGTGGCAGCTCCGGAAGGCGTACCTTCCTTTTATGCCTGGAACGCATCCGTTCCGTCTGTGCCGGGAAAGCTGCTGAGAAGCGAACCCCTGGAAGCGAGCTTGTTGCTCGAGAATGCCGCTGCTGGCACCCGCATTCTCTATGCCTCAGAAGGATTTTCCGGCGATGCAGTTGCCGTGTCCGGGGCGGTATTCTTGCCGAAGGGAGAGGTGCCTGAATCTGGCTGGCCTGTTCTGGCATGGTCCCACGGTACGGTTGGTGTCGCTGATATTTGTGCGCCTTCCTTCCAGGGCCGCTCAGACAGAGACGTAAACTACCTGAACCAGTGGTTGGCGGCCGGATATGCCATTGTTGCGACTGACTATGAAGGCCTGGGAACGGCAGGCACCCACCCCTATTTGCACTGCAAGTCGGAGGCTAATGGCAATATCGATGCCGTGCACGCAGCGCATGAACTCGGCGCACCCTTGTCCCAACGTTGGATGGTGACGGGACAGTCGCAGGGCGGGCAGGGCGCTTTGTGCACCGGCGCGTATATCAATGAAAGGGAATCTGATCTTGAGTTTCTTGGCACACTGGCGACCGCGCCAGGTGTGAACTTCATGCAGCGCTTTGAATACAGTGATGCGAACCAGCCGAATCCCTTCATTGGCATTGTTCTGCTGCTGGGCCGCGGCATGGAAACCTACGAGCCTACCTTTAGGCCAGAAAACGCGTTCACTGAGCAATCGCTGAGCATGATGCCCTATACCGATTCGATGTGTGTAATGGAACTGATGGGCATGGGGATGAAGGCCGGGCTAACCACGGGCGAGTCTTTGAAGGTGATTCCGTTTAGTGAAACCCCTGGCATTGCCGCAGCGGCTAAACAAATGGAGATTCCGGAAAAAGGTTGGTCTCATCCCATCTACATAGCACAGGGAACCCAGGATGAACTGGTTCGGCATGAAGACGTGTTCGATTTTAGCCATTCGCTGTGTGAGGAGGGTGCAGAGCTAACGCTCGAGGTCTACCCTGGCGCGGATCACAGTGGCCCTCTCAACCAGGGTGCGGAAAAGTTTATTCAGTGGGTCCACGACCGCTTTGCGGGAGTGCCTGCGAAAGACAACTGTGAAATGGTAAAGCGCCTGGTGGAGTGATTCCAGGCGCGTTATAGCTGGGCCGGGCCGTATCGGCACATGACTGCGTTACGAAATCAATCGAGTTGCTTGCTTGGCAATAGACACGAGTTCGTTCTCGGAGTAGATGCCCCGGCCTAATACGCGTATCGCAACCAGTAGCGACATGAGAGCCTTTGCTGTTTCCTCGGGCTCAATGCCTGCTGGAATCTCGCTGCGGGCCTGTCCAACCTCAATGCAGCGGCGAAAGAAGGCCTCTGTTTCCCGAATACCCTTCTCCACAAGGTCGGCAACATCCGTTTCATGATGCGCGATGTCTAGAGCGGTGTTGATCAGGAAGCAGCCTTTGCGCGCATCGTCTGTCTGCGCTTCTTCGATAATTCCTTGGAAGAGTCCTTCTATCGCTTCGATTGGATTATTGAGTGCCTCGAGTTCAGCCAGAACGTTTCTGCGGTTCTCTTGTTCGTATTTCTCCAGCGCTCGTAAGAACAGTTGTTGTTTGCCACCGAAGGCGTTGTAGAAGCTGCCTCTGTTGATCCCGGTCGCTTTTATCAGGTCCGCTAGGGAAGAGGGCTCATAGCCTTTTTCCCAAAACACCTGCATAGCCCGATCCACGGCTAATTCCTCATCGAATGCTTTTTCCCAGGGCATTTCCCCTCTCCTAAACACAATGCAATGCCTCTTTTTAACATATTTATACCGATTGTTACAAATAAATCGGATTTTTTGATATTCCGATATTTATCTAAATTTCTATAAATTACAGATATTTACAGGATACATAAGGTACGAAACGGAAGTTGTAAGCAAATTTACTGGAAAAATTGTATTGACCGAATGGTATAAACATGTATAGTTTAGATCAACTGGTACAGACAAAGCGTGCCAGATCAACATTCAACAATATTACGGAGATACGACAATGACCGAATTTACTTTTCACACCGCTGAGTCCGCGCCGGAAGCCAGCAAGCCTCTCGTGGAGGCGGCCACTTCAGCTTTCGGGTTCTTTCCCAATCTGCTTGCCGGTATGGCTGAAGCGCCTTCAATGCTTGAGGGCTACATGACCCTTGCGGGCATATTCGACAAGACCGAACTCACTGAAACCGAGCGTCAGATTATTCTGATGACCAATAACCGCCTTAACGGCTGTACGTACTGTATGGCTGCGCATACCACGATCTCTCAGGGTGCGAAAGTTGATGACGAGATCATTTCCGCATTACGCGACGGAACTTCGCTGGCTGACGTGAAGCTAGAAGCCCTGCGCCAATTCTCGATCGCAGTGAACGAAAAGCGCGGCTGGGTAGATCAGAAGGATCTGACAGAGTTTTTCGCTGCAGGCTACACCAAGCAGACGGTTCTGGAAGTGATTCTTGGCACGAGCCTTAAGGTCCTCTCGAATTACACCAACCACATCGCCAGTACGCCTATCGATGGCGCTTTCCAGGCGAACGTCTGGGCGCCCGCAGGTAGAGAGCAGGCGGCATAAACCATCGCGAGAGCGGCCCTCCGTGGGGGGGCGCCTATTCCCGGAGATCACCATGCTTTTAGATTCACCTGAAGTACAAGCCGGCTGGAAAGCACCCGACTTTACGCTTGCAGACCCAGACGGTCGTTCGTACACGATGTCTGACCATCTTGGCGATAAGGGTCTGCTCATTGCCTTCATCTGCAATCACTGTCCTTACGTGCAGGCGATTGCCGAGCGCCTGGCCGAAGACACCGCTGAACTCATAGCGCAGGGCATTAACGTACTGGCAGTTATGTCCAATGATTACCGACTGGTCGAGATTGATAGTCCGCCTTTCATGAAACGATTCTCGGAGTATCACGACTTCAAATTCCCTTACCTGGTTGACGAAGACCAGAGTGTTGGGAAGGCGTACGGCGCTGTATGTACGCCGGACTTTTTTGGCTTCAACAAAGCGGGCGAGCTTCGATACAGGGGCCGCCTGGACGACGCGCGCATGGGTAACCCCAGTCATCGGTCGCGAGAACTGGTTGAAGCCATGAGGCTAATCGCCGCAACGGGAAATGGTCCCGAACAGCAGCACCCGAGCATGGGCTGCTCTATTAAATGGAACTGAGGATTAGAGAAATGATTGATTTATACACATGGGTTACTCCCAATTGTAAGTACCCCGTAAAATAGCGCCACTCATACGTAGAAATTTCTATAAACTAACGTGATAGGAGTTTTTACATATGCGCAAATCGAAGTTCAGCGAAACGCAGATTGTGGCGTTTCTCAAACAAGCAGAAAGCGGAGTGCCGGTTCCGGACATATGTCGAGAGCATGGCATTGGACTCAGCACCTTTTACAAGTGGCGCTCTAAGTACGGTGGAATGGAAGCCTCCGATGTACGGCGGCTCAAGGAACTTGAAGAAGAGAACCGCAAGCTCAAGCAGATGTATGCCGATCTCAGCCTGAAGAGTCAGATGCAGGAAGAGATCATAAAAAAGCTTTAGGGCCAGTCCATCGTCGGCAGTGGGTTGATCGTTTGCGCAAGGATTACCCTGTCAGCATTCGAGCGGCCTGTGGTGCAGCCGCGCTAAGTCGCACGGCGTATTACTACACGCCCAAGCGAGTAGATGATAGTGAGCTGATTGATGCGTTGCTGGCCTTGGTTGAGAAGCACCCTCGCTGGGGTTTTCCAAAGCTGTGTAAGCGGCTCAGAGCGTTGGGTAAACGTTGGAATCACAAACGGATTTACCGTGTTTATATGGAGTTAAAACTGAATATACGGCGTAAAGTAAAACGCAGGATACCGAATAGGAATCCGTTGCCATTGCGCGTTCCTAGATCAGCCAATATCTGTTGGTCGATGGATTTTATGAGCGATACCTTGCGTCACGGTCATCGGTTTCGCACGTTCAATGTGGTTGATGATTTCAATCGAGAAGTGTTAGCGATAGATATCAATTCGGGCATTACTACGGAGCGAGTGATACATACATTAGATCGTATTGCAGCCTGGCGAGGCTATCCCGCTATTATCAGGGTTGATAATGGCCCTGAATTTACATCAGGGGCGTTGGCTGAATGGGCGCAAGCGCATGGAATTCAGATCGATTTCATCAAGCCCGGCAAGCCTTACCAAAATGGATTTATCGAACGTTTTAATCGCACGTATCGAGAGGAAGTATTGGACTTATATCTGTTCGAGACATTGCAGGAAGTTCGAGAGATCACGGATGACTGGATCGTGTTGTATAACCATGAACGACCCCATGATGGATTGAACGATATGACACCCGTTCAATACCGAGAAGTGGCTTAATTTTTCTATGAATGGGTGGTTAGCTGTTTGGGGTATTTACAAGCGCGTTCTACTATGTGCGCGTGCTCGAGATACCGACGCCGCTTTGGTACGTCTATGACAAGGTCAGGCTGGGGGCGGAGCTACCGGAAGACATTCCTATGACCCATCAGGAGCGGGCTTACACGTCGCCGATTTGGTATACACCGCAATAGCGAGGCCGCCGGATAGTACTTCGACTACAAGTCTGTAGCCGCCGCGCCCTCCAGACGCGTGAGAATGCCATTGTCCGCATCCAGGCGGATGCGCTCGCCACTGCGTATGGTTTTAGTGGCGCTGCGTAGATTCACAATTGCAGGAAGACCGTACTCACGAGCAATGACGGCGCCGTGCGAAACGGCGCTGCCGACATCGGTGGCTAAGCCAGCGATCAGGCTGAAGTAGGGCGTCCAGCCGATATCGGTGATGTGAGAAATCAGGATTTCTCCGGGTTGCAGCTGCGCCGCTTCTTCGAGTGTCACCGCTACCCGGGCTATGCCTTCCACCACGCCGCCGCTCACCGGGCGACCGAGTAGTTCGTTGGCGTTGAGGTCTGGTACTTCTCGTTGCCTGGGCTCAGCAAAGCCGACGTACACGTCCTCGAATTCCAGCTTCTCCTGAAAGCCAATGGCTGTTTGCCGTTGGCGCGCCAGTTCAGCCTGGTCGCTGCTTGGGCTTTCACAAAAAGCATTCAGTTCTGCGCGTGAAAAGAAATACACCAGGTCTTCATCGTCCAGGTGGCCCTCATTCTTCAGCAGTTTTCCCAGGTGGCGATAACCGACTTTGAGTCTATAGGTCGCTTCCACCAGCATTGACTTTGTCTCTTCGCGCTGGCGAATCGCCTTATGTGCGGCCGGCAGGAATATTTTCAAGGCACCGCTCAGTTGCTGCATGTCCAGGCCTGGCGATTGCCGCGGTTGATAGTGGCCACTCAATCTTGAATTGATCGCGGTTTGCATGGTCACCACGACTTGCTCAGGGTCTTCGCGCCAGGCTTTTTCTCGCACGCAGAGCTCCGCGGTAGCCGCGATGCCCGTGGCGGGCCAGGAATGCCTTGAACGCTGCAGCGGCCGGCCCTGCGGCTTCACTTCGCAGCCAGGCCAGCCCCTCGGCGGGTGTTGCCTGACTGAAGTTTTCAGCGCTGCTAGTATCCGCGGCGATCAAATCCACGACCTGGTCGAGTTGTTCTACCATCACCGCACTTTCAACACCTTCGGCGCCCGCCAGCAGCCGGGCTGCCTCACCCTGCAGTTCGGCGGCACGCTCAGGAGTGGGTTGGCGCTCCTTGCCGGCTACAATGCCCTGGATAACGCCTTCCATGAGACCGGAGTAGGCAGATGAACGCAGATGCACCTCATCGGCTTCCAGCAGCCAGTGGAACTTGGATTCCATTTCTTGGGCCATTTCCAAGGTGTTGTTCTTTAGCTCCACCCGGAAGTTGTCGAAGCGGGTGTAAAACTCGGCTATCTCCTTGCTAGCCCGCAAGCAGTACAAGACAAATTTCACTGTGCCCCACCAGCGTAAGGGGAGAATTTTCTTGCCGGGTGGATCTTTCAGTTCGGGTATTGGTCTGCCACACAGTGTTTGCGCCATGATTTCGGCATTGGTGACGGATACGGTGCGAGCGGATTCCAGTCCACCGCTCATATTGATAAACATATGCCCGTAGAAGAGGTTTATCTGCGTCCACTCATCGGTGATGGCCGGTCTGCCGGCATAGCACACGTGCATGTGTTGCATACCGTGCTCGATGGCGCGACCCTGGGTAGAAAATGTTAGCGGGCACACGGGTCCGGGCATCATCTCGCCCACGTTACAGCGGGTGATCACCTGGTCTTCAGGTATGGGGGTGTAGCCGTCATTAAGATCGCCGCCGAGGGTAGTAATCGGGCGCGCCTGAAGCCACTCGATCCTGCCTTCAGTATCGATCGCCCATTCCATATCCAGATGCGCACCGTGTTGGATCACGGCGTGTCTTGCGCTCTCAGCCATTGAGACCAGACAGGCGTCGTCGAGAATGGGTGACTCTCCAACCAGCTCGCTCAGCACGATTTCGTTGGCAAGGTTCAGCTCGTAGTGGTCGGGAGTTTCCTCGCCGCTAACCAGGGCTTCACCAAGTCCTGGCACGGCGTCTATTACCAACCGATCGTGACGACCTGACACCGGGTCTGCCGTAAACAGCACTCCCGCTGCAGCGGCGTCAACCATGCGTTGTACTACGACGCACATGCGGGTTTCGTCGATGTGTGCCTGGTCACGGTTGTAGGCGTCTGCTCGACCGCTGTGCAGTGACTGCAGACAATCGATGATGGCCTGGCGCAGCGCAGCGTCACCCTCTACGTTGAGGATAGTTTCGTATTGACCGGCGGGCACCTGCAGACCCATTTCGATCAGTTCTGCCAGGCCCTGTGCTTTACCGCCTACGGCTTCATCTGCGATCTCGTCGAGATCCAGGCATTGAGGCAAAGGTTTGTTCACGACTGAAAAAATCTATGCAGGAGCTTACACGCAGTGTGGCTCATTGCAGGGCCCGTGAGAGCTCTGCCGACAGTGCGTCAATCGGCAGTGGGCCATTGGCCAGTACGGCACTGTGAAAATCTGGCAGTGAAAACGCATCCCCCAGTCGCTGTTGAGCCTGCTCACGGGCAGCCAGCAGCGCCTGCATACCCAGCATGTAGGAGCAGGCCTGACCTGGCATGGCGATATAGCGATCAATCTCGCTCACCACTTCGCCTTCAGGCATCCCGGTTTCCGCCAACATATAATCGATGGCACGTTGGCGTGACCAACGCTTTGCATGAATTCCGGTATCGACTACCAGGCGTACCGCGCGAAACATCTGCGCCTGCAGGCGGCCTATATTACTGCGCTCATCATGCAAGCCCATCTCATACACGACCTGCTCTACGTAGAGTGCCCAGCCCTCGCTGAAGCTCGATAGCAGGGCGTTGCGGCGCATCATCGGTATCCCCTCGATACCTTGGGCTAAAGCGATTTCAAAGTGATGTCCCGGTACCGCTTCATGGGCGGATAGTGTGCGCATGCCGTGCTTTTCCAGCTCCGCCGGCGCCCGCAGATTGATCATAAATCGCCCCGGTCGTTCGCCATCCAGCGAAGGTGGCATATAACGTGCCAGCGCCTCTCCATCCTGTTGGAACTCGGGTACTCGAACCACCTCGACAGCCGTATCCGGAAACTGATTGAAGGCCGGCCTTACGCCTTCCTCCAGCTCTTTTCCGATGCGGGTAAAATCGGCAATGATTTGCTCCCGGCCCGCGTCGGAATCAGGGTATCGCGCGCCAGGCTCAGCTTTCATTTGCTCAATGCGCTCAGCCCGAGAGCCCTCTGTATAGCCTAGTGCCAGCAGGCCGGCGTCAATCTCAGCGCCGAGTCGCGCCACCAGTTCCAATCCCAGCTGGTGAATTTCGTCCGGGCTTTTGCGTGTTGAGGCCTGTCGGTACAGCATGTCCTGATAATAGGCCTCGCCGTCAGGGAGCACCCAGACACCCACGTCGTCCGGTGCGCGCAGCAAGATATCTTCCATTAGCGTCTGCAGGCGCTGATAGGCGGGTATCACCACAGACTCCAGTGCAGTCAGGTTGGCACTCAGTAATTCTTGTTCGACATCGGCATGCAGGTCCAGCTCTGCCAGGTGTCCCTGCAGGGTTGCCTGTAGACTCCAGTCTTCTGCAGTGGTGGCTGTAAGGCTGCGAATCTGCTGCAGGGTTTTTTCGACGATAATCTTGGGTGGGTTAGCCTGTAGTTGGTCTCTGCGTTCCACCGCGACGACTAGCGAATCAATATAGGGCCCTATAGCCTCTACCCTTTGAATGAAGCGCCGCGCACTGTTGGCATCTTCGACCTGTTGTGCCTGATTCAGTATGGTTAGAGGGAAGGACTGCGCGCCACTAATCTGGTTGGCGGGGTAAGGGCCAGCATAGATCATGGCATCGAAATTGTAAGGGTATTCGTCGAGCGCCAGGGCGGAGGATAACTGCCAGTCCATAAAGGCATAGGTTAGCCCTTCCTGGTGGTCCAGGTCTTCGCTGTCGTAACTTTGTAGAACCTGGTATTCAGCTTCGCCCAGCTGGCGCAGATACTCCATTCCTGACGGCGAGGGGTCAGACAGTCGATTGCTATGGAAGTCCAGGGGCGTATTTTCGAGTACGCCGACAAAGGTGAGCAGCTCGGGCTGTTCCCAGGCAAAGCGCAGCATTACCCTGTCCGCGAAAGTGTGAATGCTGGCGGGTGTGCCCCAGAGTGTTTCGTAGACTTTCCAGCTGCCAATCAGCGCAGAGACAAGAAGTAGCAGACCGGCGATTTTTAGTGCTTTTCGCATTTTGCCTTCCATATTCAATGAAAGGCTGATTGTAACTCAGTGCGAGCGAAACCCGATAAGCAGCGGACCACTGGGCGCAGGCAAGCCAACAACGAAGGGAAGATGCATAGGCTTCCTTGTATTAATCAGCTAGTTGCTCTTGCAGACCGAGCTGGTCAAGGCGCCAACGCAACGTGTCAATGCGGTCCTGGCCGAAGAAAGGTTCGCCACGCACTACCATGGTAGGCACACCCCAATGTCCAGCCGCATCCAGACTCTCCTGGTTTTGATGAATTTCCTCCAGGTGGTCGCCCGACCCAATGGCTGCATCAAGATCTGACAAGTTCAGACCAGCAGAGGACACCGCATTGGCAAGATGATCACCTTGGTCCCAGTTGTCGGTGCCGCCCATGATCAGACTCGATACTGCCGCCGTCAGCTCAATACCTTTGCCTCGGCGTTGCGCTTCCACGCCTAGTTTGCTGAGTCGGTAGATGTAGGGCTGTTCTTTGGCCACTGAGAGCGTCTTCTTATCCTGCACAACAGGGTCGGGATTGGCGGGATATTTAAATGGGATACCCAGATACTTGGCCCTGCGTCGGCTATCCATGACGATGTAATGCATGGGTTTGCGGTTATTTGGATCGAAGACTTTTTCTGGCGCACGCACTGCGATGGGCATTACCACGCGGAGGGCCAGCTCTACATCATAGTTATCACGTAATTGCAGTAATTCTGGGATGGCCAGATACGAATAGGGGCTACGAAACGACCAATAAACGTCTATGACTTCTCTCATAAGCTTATTTCAAATGCCTTGTTCGCGATGCGTACCTGGCTGTGACGTTAAAAGTTGTAACGAACGGTTCCACCCCAAGTGCGCGGTGCTTCAAGAAACTGCGCAGCGGTGCCAGTGCTGGCATTGGGTGTGAGGGACACGATGGAATAGGCTTCATCGGTAGCATTTCTCACCCAAACAGCGGCGTCCCAGGTATCGTTCCGCCATCCAAGGCGAAGATTGACCAGTGTCTTATCTTGCTTGTCTGAATCCACCTGGTAGGTGGGATTGCTGAAGTGGTCGCTCATGAAACTATAATCGCCACGTAGGTAGGATACACCGTCTGCCACAGGCAGCAGCAAAGTAGCAGCAAGGTTGCCACTCCAATCGGGTGCATAAGGCACCTCAAGGTCGAGTTCGTCGAGTTCTCCCTCGGTGTACTCCGCGTCCAGGTACTGCAAGCCACCGCTAAGCACTAGAAATTTCCAGGGAAGGGCGGAAAAACTCAAGTCCACGCCCGCGCTGGTGCCTTCGGCGGCATTGCTGACGAAGGTGCCGACGCCATTGGGGTTCTGGGCCAGAAACTGTAAATCGTTAAACTCGGTATAGAAAGCGGTCGCATTGAGTTGCAGGCGATTGTTGAATAGCTCCGACTTGATGCCGAGCTCATAGTTGACGCTGTCTTCATCGTCGAACTCTCTAGGGGCGCCTTCGCCAGCCACGCCATTGAATCCGCCTGACTTGGTGCCGCTGGATACGGAGGCAAACAGCATGATTTCTTCTGTCGCAAACCAGGTCAGGCTGGCCAGCCCTGTGAAACCATCGGCATCTCGATTGAAACTTTCATCAACCGGTTCGAAGCCCCGCTCAACTTGCGAATTACCAGTACCGAAAGTGGGTGCGGTGGAGAACGGCTCGGTAAATAAGTCGGCATCTTTGTCTTCGGTCGTGTAACGCAGGCCCAGGCTGCCTGCCCAGTCCTCCGAGAAGTCATAGTTCAGCTGCCCGAAGAGGGCGAAAGTATTTGTTTCCCATTTGCTGTCGAAAAACACGGTGTCACCGGGCTGAACCAAAGCCGCAAACAACGGGCCAAGCCCCGTTTGGGCGCCGCTAACTGCAATTGCGTCTTCGCCTATTACCACGGTGCCCTCATCTTCTCCGCCGCGGGTTCGCTCTTCGTAGGCGTAGAATGCACCCAGCATGTACTGCATGGGGCCATCCAGTTCGCTGCTCACACGCAGCTCTTGTGAATACAATTCACCCGTGTATCTATCGTCGACGAGAGCCACCACCGCTAGATCTGATCGGTCAACATCCGTGGAGGCGGTGTAGTCATAGTCGGACCATGCAGAAATTGATGTAAAGCTGGCTGTATCCAAATCATATTCCAGCTGTATGTTGACCATATCCGACTCCAGATCGAAGCTGGAGTCAGTGTCCTGATTGTTTTTATAGTCGAATGCGTCGTTCTTTGGGAGAGGCAGACCTTTGGCCTCTAGCTGATCGTTAACGGCGTCGGTCTGTGTGGCGTCGGCCGCGCAACAGCTGGTGTCGCGGTCGACATGGCTATACGTGACTTGCACGTTCAGTTCGTCACTAGCCAACCAGAGCAGCTTTCCCCGAACATTCCAATCCTCAACCGCATTGAGGTCGTCTCCAGTATCACTTTCCATCCAGCCATCGGTCTCATGCCAACTGCCTGACAGGCTGTACGCCAGTGAGTCATTGACCGGTCCGCTCAAGAAGCCAACATAGCGTTGGTGAGAGTAATCGCCGAGGCTCACCTCGAAGAATCCTTCCCGCTCTTCAATGTTTGGCGTTTTCGTGGTCACACTGACTACGCCAGCGTTGCTGTTTTTTCCGTATAGAGTGCCTTGCGGCCCCTGTAACACCTCGATTCGTTCAATATCAGTCAGGTCAGACATACCCAACCCAGAACTGCCCATGTATACCCCGTCTAAGATGAACGCGACAGATGCTTCAAGAGACGGGTCGTTCTGAGATGTGCCAAAGCCACGAATCCTGATCGCAGCCGAGAAGGGATTAATGTTTTGACTAACCGTTAACGACGGAACCAGCGCTGCAACGTCGCTAATATCGGTCACGCCAGCTTCCTGAATAGCGCTCTCGGTGAGTGCATTTACAGAAATTGGGATATCTTGAAGACTCTCCGCCCGTTTGGTGGCGGTAACAATCACCTCCTCCAATGCACCAGTTTGTGCTAGAGCAGCGTTGCCGACAAGGTTGGCACTAATGAACGCTAGCGCAAGGCCCGGGCGAGCAAACTTATCATCAAGCATGTTTGAGTCCTGTAGGGGTGTTGTGCGTTGCATCAATATAGTGTCACACTATATGCCACTAATGACGGATTGGCAAACTGAGCTTGTCGCTCTAATTGCCCTACTTAATGACAGGAGGAAACATGTAGTTTGAAAACACATTGATGCCCGACCACGAGCAGTTAGAAGGCTTGTTGGAGGAAACCGATGGCGCTCCGATTTATATGATCAACCTACTGAAATTCCGTGAACGGGCAGAATATCCCGACGGCCGGGAGACAAACTTGAGCGGAAGGGAGGCTTTCCTGCTTTACGCCGAGGGCGTCGATAAGTGCCTGTCCGAAGTAGGAGGCCATATTGAGTTTTCGGGCGAGGTGCGCAGGATGTGGATTGGATCGGTGGAGGACTTGTGGGATGACATAGCCATCGCCATGTATCCTAGCCGCGCAGCTTTGTTGCAGATGATGCAGTTGCCCATGATGGATGAGATCGGTGTTCACCGTACCGCAGGCCTAGCGGGTCAGCTAAGTATTGAAACCGTGTTATCCCCTGGAGCAGGTGGCTGATATCAGTCGGCCAACTGTCTGCGCGCGAGCCTTCCATCCAGCAGGGCAACGATCGCCAGTAAGGTGATGCCGATCAGAAAACGCGGGTCGCTTGGATAGATGACCGGCTCCACGGGAATGGCGATAGTCTTTTCCAGGGAGGCGATTTTGTAGCGATGGCTGTCTTTCTGGTCGGCATTGGCGATAAGCTCCATCAGCGTTCGCCGGCTGCGGTAACGCATTAATGCGCCCTCGTCCCAGATTTCCGCGCCTTCGATGCCGGCGATATCCATAGCCTGGTAGGCAGCTGTGCCGAAGAAAATGGGATGGCAGGCCCGACGCAACATGTGTGGCCACATGTAATTCATATACCGGTCCATGAGCTCCTCGGCAGTCTCACCGGGAGCGGCGCCGGGAACATCCGGCGGATTGTCAGCCATATGTAGAAGATTCAGCATCAGGAACTGCCGCCCTGTATCCTGGCGCATGAACTCCTCAATGAATGTGGCTTCTTCGGGGCTCACGCCGCGCTCATCGAATTGCACCATGAACGCACTGATCTCTTCTTCGCTGAGAGGTCCCCCGAAATCCGTATACCAGATGACGAACAGGGCGTAGAACAGGACGGGCAGGCCCCAGAGTAATCGGCGTCCAGACATAATGCATGCACTCTTGATATATAGTGGCACATAGTGTGCCTATAAAATATGACGCATGCAAGTGAGCCGAAATCCGTTTAATCCTTGCGCCGCGCGCGCTTTCTTGCCTCCCAGCCCAAGCGAATGTTTTTCCAAAAATACTTGGGAAAACCAAGAGGATTTTGTTTGAACTTGCGCCAGGCAAGGCGTCGCAAACCTGGCAAAGCGCCGTATGTTCCGTAGCGCTGTCCGTGGCCGCGATGAATGCTGAGGTTGGGAGAGTCGACCACCTCTAGCGGCAGCGTCAGCGTAAAGTTTTCAGTTTTGGGCAGCAGACACTCGTTGTCGGTGCAAGCCTGGTAGCGTACCTGTATGTTGATATCAGCCGTATCCACGTCTATAGGCCTGGTTTCGCTTACCAGCTCACCATCAGGGTAGAACGGCACCGCAAGATCTACGGTGCCATGCCATACCTGTAGATCGACACCCATGGATGCCAGGTGCAAGGTCTCTGTGGGTGGCAGCTCTGCAGGAAGTGTCACCAGACCGGGCGGTCCCGAAACTTCCACCTGCGTGGCCACCATTCCGTCGGGTACTGGTTCGCCGTAAATGTGTAAGCCGGATGCCAGCTCGAAGCGCACCACGAGTTTGCGCGTTACACCTTGGCGCAGACTGCCGTTTCCGCCCTGAACGGCACAGGTGATCTTTATCTCAGAGTCCCCGCCGCTGGTCGACGGCGCCGATTCATCAAACGTCACGTGGCCAAGCGCTGCATCGATGAGTATTTCTGCGCTGTCACGCTTCTTATAGGTGTCGTGGAATATCTTGGATACAACGACACCGTCCTCGTCGGTGATGTAGACGCCGGGGAAAGGTATGCCGTAAAGAAGGGCGTCGTCCCGCGATACCTCCGTGTTCAGAATGCCATACTGGCGGATCACCGCCGAGTCGACATCGGATAGCAGGGTGTACGGAATACCCTGTTCGCGCCCGAACTCCTCCAGCGTCTCCTGGTCATCATAGGAGAGTGCGTAGAGTTTGATATCGTTTTCTTCAAACTTCGCGTAGGAATCTCGCAACTCACCTAGCTGCGTCCAGCAGGGGGGTCACCACACCGCCGAGCGGAAGAACACCAGAACGGTTTTCTTGCCAGCGCGGTCCTGATGCAGTCGCACCGGGCGGCCATGGGCGTCGGGTAGTTCGAAATCCGGCAGCATTTCACCGACTTCCGGTCCGGTTGAGGCACCTTCGGGTAGACCGGCGCGGCCTGGATGGCCGAGCGGTGCAGGTGCGTCGAAACCGAATTCATCCCGTTCAATTGTCATTGAACATTCCCCACGACGATTTTTGTGCCCATGTTTACCTCTGAGCTTGAAACCTTGAACATCATCACTATATACTGGCACTTATCATGCCACTACATTTGAAAGAGTGCAAGTGGGGCTAACGGTAAAACCCCAGCTGGAGAAACCTCATGCAAATCCCCTCTCAAACCCGCACCGCTGACGTACTCATTGTGGGAGCCGGTTTATCCGGTATAGGAACCGCGCGGCGGCTACAGGCCAAGTGTCCACACTTAAGCTTCGCGTTGCTGGAGGCAAGGGACAATCTAGGCGGCACCTGGGATTTATTCCGCTATCCTGGCATACGTTCCGACAGTGACATGTATACCTTGGGCTACACCTTTAAACCCTGGCTGGCCAAGGACTCCCTCGCGGGTGGCTCCTCCATTCTCCAATACTTGCGCGAAACCGCTGAAGAAACCGGTATTGATCGACACATTCACTATGGGCAAACCGTGACTTCCGCGCAGTGGTCATCCGAGGACGCCTGCTGGACGCTAATCGTGTGTATCGGCGGCAGCGACGAGGAAGTCCAATGGCGTTGCAAGTACCTCATGATGTGTAGTGGCTACTACGATTATGAGCAGGGATATACCCCGGATTTTGAGGGGATCGACGCGTTTGCGGGTGAACTCGTGCACGCTCAGCACTGGCCAGAGGGTTTGGATTACCAAGGCAAGCGCGTGATCGTAATCGGTAGTGGCGCAACAGCCGTAACACTGGTGCCAGAGTTAGCCAAGGACGCCGAACACACTATCATGCTGCAACGTTCGCCCTCCTATGTCGCTTCCATTCCACGTGAAGATCCCTGGATCAAGAATTTGAGCAAGTTCCTGCCGGACACCTGGGTGTTTCGACTCATTCGGTGGAAAAAGGTGCTGATGCAGATCTTCACGTTCAACCTGTCCCGCAAAAAACCAGAGTTGGTGAAAAGAGAGCTGTTGAGTTTTGTGCGGAAGGCGTTGGGTCCAGACTATGACGTGGACAGACACTTCACCCCCAGCTACAACCCCTGGGACCAGCGCCTGTGCGTGATGCCCGAAGGCGATATGTTTCGAGCTATTCGAGAGCAGCGCGCGGAGTTAGTTACAGACCATGTCGACCATTTCACCGCAAATGGTATTCGACTGAAGTCGGGCCGTGAACTAAGCGCTGACATAGTGGTACTGGCCACGGGTCTTAATCTCAAGTTTCTGGGTGGTGCTCAACTGACCGTCGATGACACGCCTATTGAGCCGGCTGATTTGCTGGTATATCGCGGGATGATGTTTGGCAACGTGCCCAACCTGTTTCAGGTGTTTGGCTATACCAACTCTTCCTGGACACTTAAATCCGACCTCACGGCACTGTACGCCTGTCGATTGTTCAACGAAATGCGCAGATCGGGCGCGGAAGTGTTCGTGCCACGACTGGACGCTGGGACTATTGAGGATGAGCCGATGGTGGAGTTTACCTCTGGCTATGTGCAGCGCTCCATCGGTAAGTTTCCGCGACAGGGCAAACAGTTACCTTGGCGCGTCTACCCGAACTACGTAATCGATTACCTCAATTTACGCTTTCGTCCTCTGAGAGACAAAGTGCTGGATATCCAGTAGTCAATCCGAGTTGCTTGCCTGCTGTCTTGCCAAGGCCTGGCCGCAGCGCCAGAAATGGAATGAACCCCACAGCCCTACCAAAGCAAAATAGGCGAGTGCCACTCTCAGTGCATCCTCGCCGTGCTGTGGTGCCAGTACGTCGCTCAGGACGCCAACCAGAAGCGGACCAAGGCCCATACCGATGAGGTTGAGGCAAAGCAATAGGATGGCTGAAGAGACTGCGCGCATGTGTACAGGAGAAAGTGTCTGCACCATGGCAAAGGTCGGGCCCATTGCATAGCTCCCCGAAAAAGCCGGCACGAGGAACCATAGGATCGTAGTAGTCAGATTGTCGGCCATTAGGCCCATAACGAAAAATGGCAAGATGACGAATGGAACGAGAGCCAGCATCCACATGCCATACTGGAAGCCCCGAATGGACAGGCGATCAAACCACTTGCCTGCGGCCAGCGTGCCCATCATCCCCAAGATACCGAACACACCTGCCATCAGCATTCCGGTTTGAGACTGGCTGAGATCGTGAGCTCTGAAGAAGAACGTTGGCAGCCACTGGGTAAAACCATAGCTCATCAACGCCGAAACTATTGCTCCCGCTATCAGGTGGCGCATGGCATGGTTTGACCACATAGTAGCTGCAGTAGTGGCTATAGGGGGAGGAGGCTTTGGCGCTTCTGTATCAAAGGTGCCTCTAGCCGGCTCGCGAAGGCTCTTGGCCATCACGACTGCCAATAACAAGCCCGGAAGTCCAACAGAGACCAGCGCAACTCGCCAGTTGTAGGCTTCGGCAATCAAGCCGCCAGCGACGAATCCCAACATCATACCGAGGCTGCCGCCGATCATTAAGATGGACATGGCAAAGCCCCGGCGTTCGGGGGGGAAATAATCAGCGATTATGGAGTGACTGGCGGGATTTACCCCGGCCTCGCCAATACCTACGCCGATTCGAAACAGGAGTAGGCTGATAAACCCTGCCGACAGCCCGCTAAAGGCCGTCATCAAGGAGAAGATAACCAGGCTGGCAATAATGATCCACTTGCGACTGTATTGATCGGACAGCCGTGCTATGGGTAGACCCATGACGGCATAGAAGAGCGCGAACGAAATACCACCGAGGAGCCCTAACTGTGTATCGCTTAGTCCAAACTCCGACTTAATATCCGGAAACAAAATAGACAGGATAATCCTGTCACACATCGACAGCGCGAAGGCCAAAATCAGCAGCGTCAAAGTGGAGCGGTGACCGGACAGCGGCTCCTGGGCTGTATGACTATTCACATGTGACGCTCATAGGTTCGTTATCGCTTAACACGCTGCATACTCAGTCGTTAGCAGCTGTTAGGGGGCCTGAGAGATCTTCTTCTACTATGGGGGCGTAGCATGGCAGCGAGTGGATTCGCTCTATGTAGGCCGCCATCTCGGGCCAACGCTCCGCGTCGATCCTTTCGCCAGCGATCGCCATGTTCACAAATGGTGATGCCAACGCGATGTCAGCAATAGAAAAGGCGCCCCCCACCATAAACTCGTCGTCGCCCAGACATTCACTGAGGTAATCGAGTATCACGGGCATTAACTCATTGAGTGTGTGCTGAACCATGGCCTCGTCGGTTTCCTGCTTGAATATCGTCGGCATGACGTAGCGTTGGAAGAAAATGCCGCCGGCGACGGTGGGTATGACATTCTCGTCGGCGTACTCCTCAAACCAGAGAGCACGTGCGCGTGGTCCAGGCTCCGCAGGCAGTAGCGCAGGATCGGGATATCGATGTTCGAGATAAGCGAGAATCACCGATGAGTCAGGCAGTATCAAGTCGCCTTCTTCCCACAAAGGAATTCTGGAAAGCGGACTCTTCTTAACGAACTCTGGCGGCGCGCCAAACGGTACTTGCTGGGTGTTATCGTACTCGATCCCTTTGTACGCTAGTGCGACGCGCGTCTTGCGCACATAAGGGGAGTAGTTCGAGCCGTGAAGAATGGGTCGGACGGTGGATGCATTCATGTCGATTTCCTAATTGACCTTCACAATCATTTTGCCTTTGTTGACGCCGTCAAATAGCATGCGCAGCGCTAGTGGGAAATTCTCTATTCCATCAACAATGTGTTCATCGAGGCGCAGCTTCCCTTCGTTGAGCCAGCCGAACATTTCCATCATGGCCTCGGGAAACTTAGACATGTAGTCGATGATAACGAAGCCTTCAATGCGTGCCCGCTGGACCAGGACTTGCAGAAAATTGTTCGGACCTGTGATGCCTTTACCGCCAGAATTATTGTATTGACTGACCGCGCCGCTAACCACGACACGCCCGTTCATGGCTATTCTTCCCAGCGCGGCTTCGAGTGTCTCTCCGCCGACATTATCAAAGTAGACGTCGACACCATTAGGGCAGGCTGCCTTGATCGAGGCTGACAGGTCCTGATTCTTGTAATCAATACACTCGTCGAAACCGTAGTTCTCAACTACGTAATCGCACTTCTCCTGGCCGCCAGCAATGCCGACGACTCGACATCCTTTGAGCTTGGCGATCTGTCCCACCACGCTGCCGACGGCTCCGCCGGCTGCTGACACCAAGACGGTCTCACCTTCTTTGGGTTGTCCAACATCGAGTAGCCCGAAGTAGGCCGTTAACCCAGGCATGCCAAGCCCTCCGAGGAACTTTGGGAGTGGAGCGAATTCCGGCATGACCTTCATGAAACCCTCCGCCGTGCCGGTATAATGAGTTTGGACTCCAGTGAGCCCCAGCACAGCATCACCTACCGCAAATTGGTCGGACTTGGTAGCTGTGACTGTACCCACCCCGACCGCGCGCATCACCTCGCCGATGCCTACTGGCGAGGTATACGAACGCGCGTCATTCATCCATCCGCGCATGGCCGGATCCACGGCGAGATATTCAACCGCTACAGCTATTTCACCCTCAGCGGGTTCCTGTGGCGCGTCCTCCGTTTTTTCCCAAACATCATCCTGGGGTATTCCTACGGGCCTTTTGGCTAGTCTGATTTGCACTGATGAACTCATGTTAGTCACCCTCTGGGTAAATAAGTTAACGAAGCAAGATATAGTGTCACAGTATATGCCACTATGTAAAGTGTGTGAGAGGTTTCCTTTGAGCTAGATCTCTGGAGAGCTTGGGAATGCTATAACTGGTGTTGAGTTTATGGCACCATACCTGCCAGAAAACCCTGTTATTCACGATTATTTAGGACCGAAATTGACTGGCGAAGTAAAAGTAGATGGAAGATCCCTGCGCGGCGAGCGCAACCGACAGGCACTACTGGACGCCGCAATGGAGTTGCTCGATGAGGGAAATCTTGCGCCCTCTGCTCAGGAAATCGCAGAGAGAGCCGGCGTAGCGCTGCGTGGAATCTTCCGCCACTTCGGCGGTATGGAAGGGCTCTTTGCCGCGATCGATGAGCGTGTTCGCGCGTCGGGAGTGGCCCTATTTGCGGGCGGCAACCGCGAGGGATCTTTGCGGGAGCGTTTGTTACATGCGGTTGAACAACGCGCCCTGGCTTACGAAAAACAGACTAATGCTTTCCTCGGCGTGCAGGCGCAGCGCTGGCGCTCACCGTATATCAAGAAAAACTGGGCCCGCGCCCAGCGCGAATTGCGCCAAGACCTTGATAACTGGCTTCCTGAGTTAGAAGCTCTCGCGTCGCACCGGCGCGAAGCCGTTGATGCTATCGCGTCGTTTGAGGCGTGGAATCGACTGCGCGAACATCAGAACCTGAGTGTCGATGACGCAATTGATGTTGTCTATGACACGCTGAAGTTACTTATCACCCAGCCTTAATCGCTTTGCTGCCAGCGGCGTAATCAAGGTACTCCCTCCTCCGAGCACCGGTTTGCGACGGTTCTAACAGCGTAGTGAACTCAGGGTTTTGCATAGTGGCACGTTATGTGCCACTATAAATGTCGACAATCAGAAATGCGTTCTCTGTTGCTCCTTTCAGGGTTGATCCTTGCGCCTGAGAACGAAAGCAACAGTTAATGGAGAGACCACGATGATCGATTTATACACAGCGCCTACCCCCAATGGACACAAAGTATCCTGCACATTGGAAGCACTTGAGCTGGAATACAACACACGCTTTGTGAACATCGGTGAGTGCGAGCAGCATAAGCCGGAGTTTCTGGCGATTAACCCAAATGGGCGAATTCCGGCAATAGTGGATCGTGATCTGGGGAACCTCCCTATCTTTGAATCTGGTGCCATCATGATTCACCTCGCCGAAAAGGCTGGTCGGTTGCTGCCTGCCGACGCAAAAGGTCGTTCCCAGGTCATACAGTGGGTGATGTTTCAAATGAGCGGTGTCGGTCCGATGATGGGGCAGGCCAACGTTTTCTCGCGATATCTCCCCGAGAAGATTCAGCCGGCTATCGATCGCTATCAGAGCGAGTGTCGCAGGTTGTTCGAGGTGCTGGACAAGCGACTGGGTGAGAACGAATGGCTGGCCGACGACTATTCGATTGCGGATATCGCAAACTGGTGCTGGGTGCGCACTTACAAGTGGTCAGGTATTTCCATCGAGGGCCTGAAAAACTTGCGACGCTGGCTCGATGCCATGCGAGAACAGCCGGGTATGTCTGAAGGTTTGGATGTTCTTTTCAATCTAGAAAAAATGATGAAAGATAAGAAGGGACAAAAGGAATTTGCCGATAGTGCAAACAACCTGCTGCAAAAATGAGTAGGTGAAGAGGGTAATTTGAAGTGTGCGTCTTGGCTAAAGTGCGCGAGGTGTTTCGCGTCCTTGGAGAACTTCCGTATCTTCTCCCTGCAATGAGCTTTAAGGTACCCGCCAAAGATGACGTGGTGTCCCTGGGCAGCATGTTTGAAGATACGGTTGCGCGCCACCCAGATAACACGATGCTGCTGTTCGAAGAGCGACAGTGGAGTTACGCTGAGTTTAATGCAGAGGTTAACCAGCTTGCGCACTTGCTGAATGCGCGTGGTGTGAAGCGAGGTGACTGTGTTGCCGTGTTGATGGAAAGTCGTGCGGAATTTGTGATGACCCTGCTGGCACTGGCCAAATTGGGCGCGCCTGCCAGTCTGATTAACAACACTCTGAGTGGTCACGCTCTGGTGCACTGTATGAACGAGACACGCACGACGCGCTGTATCGTCGGCGCAGAGCGGGCGAATACGCTGGCTGAGGTCTTGGATGATCTTCCGCTCAGTCCAGAGGCGGACTACTTCTGGGTATCCGATGTGGGCGAAGAGCTGTGTCCGGAATGGGCCGAGGACATATTTATTGCCCGCGATATGATGCCGTCAGAGAATCTGCCGGTGACCAGAGAGATCACGGCCGGTGAGGTGTCGAGCTATATCTTCACGTCGGGGACCACCGGGCTACCGAAGGCATCGCCTCAGCTGCACAAAAATCCGATCACGGCCGGTCAGGTCATGGGGAGATTAGGATTCAGAGCCAAAACCTCAGATCGGTTATATCTGTGTCTGCCGATCTATCACAGCACGGGCCTGAGCGGGCTCTACGGCTTTCTAGCCAATGGTGGTTCGATCTTTATGCGCCGCAGTTTTTCGGCAAGCAAGTTTTGGCCCGAGGTTCAGCAACACCAAACGAATTGCTTCATCTATGTTGGGGAACTCTGCCGATACCTCACCAACCAGCCCGTCTGTGAAGCAGAGAGTAATAACCCTCTAACCAAGATGATGGGAAATGGATTGCGGCCGGACATATGGGGTGAGTTCAAGCAGCGCTTTGGTGTCCAGCGTATTTGCGAAATCTACGGAGCGAGTGAAGGCAATGTGGTTTTCTTGAATCTTTTCAATAAGGACAAAACGATTGGTGCTTCGGCGCAGTCGATAGCGCTAGTTCAATACGATACGCAGCGCGATGAGATCGTGCGGGACAATAACGGCCGAGTTGTCGAAGTCGCTGTGGGAGAGCCGGGACTATTGCTAAGTGAGATCACGGCAAAAACGGCTTTTGAGGGTTACACCAATGCCGAAGCGACCGCCAAGAAAATTGTGGAGCACGCGTTTAACGAGGGCGACCGTTGGTTCAATACCGGTGATTTAGTGCGCCAGATTGATGTTGGCTTCGCATTGGGCCTGAAGCACTTTCAGTTTGTTGATCGTACCGGAGACACGTTTCGTTGGCGCGCAGAGAATGTGTCAACCAATGAGGTGGCGGAAGTGTTGAATACCCATCCTCAAATCAGTCTGGCCAATGTGTATGGGGTAGATGTGCCGGGCGCCGAGGGCAAGGCGGGTATGCTCGCGTTTGAATTGCCGGAGGGCGAGGAGCTCGATCTCAATAGTTTCCAAACCCTGGTAGAGCAATCATTGCCGAGTTACGCTCAGCCGGTATTTGTTCGGATACTGCGATCCGTCGCTACGACCGCCACCTTTAAGCTGCAGAAATCTGATTTGCGGGAGCAGGCGTTCCACCCGGATAGAGTCGATGGAGATCCCATTTATGTGCGAAAACCACGCAGCGCCGGTTATGAGCCGCTTGATGCTGATTTTTACCAGCAGATTGCTAGCCAACGTGCAGGATACTGACGTGGAATCGGTCAACGTGTTGGAGCTAACCAGACCGATGCTCGATGGCGAGTGCTTATGAAGAGATTTAGTGTATTAGCACTTTTCCTCTTGCTCGCTATCGCCGCCACCTTCTTCATTGAGAAGAGCGACATCCTCCTGGCGATAGCCAAGTATCAAACGAGTCAGAAGTACTCTCGCATTGCGCCAACTCGGAAGATACCCTGGCAACATGGGCCAGCGGCGCCGGCACAGCCGCTTAATGAGCGCGCGCCCAATATCATCCTGATAGTCGCCGACGACCTGGGTATCAACGATATCTCCACCTTTGGCGGTGGTGTAAGCGGCATGCAAACACCGGGCATCGATCGACTAGCGGCTGAGGGCGCGGTGTTTGCTCAGTCCTATTCCGGTGCCAGCTCGTGCGCGCCTTCACGGGCTATGTTGATGACCGGGCGTTACCCAACCCGCACAGGGTTTGAATTCACGCCGATGCCCGATGGAATGGCAGGCATGGTCACTGCGATCAGCGCCAGTATGGATAACGGATTGCCCCCAGCAATATACGATGAGGCCAAAGAAGCCAGCCAGCCGCCTTACTTCGAAAAAGGTCTGCCGGCCTCCGAACTGACCATAGCGGAGATTCTCAAATCAGAAGGCTACTACACGGCCCATATTGGTAAGTGGCATCTCGGGATTGAGAATGGCATGGCCCCCCAGAATCAGGGTTTTGATGACAGCTTATTGATGAGCGGAGGTCTCTATCTGCCCGAAGATGATCCTGAGGTCGTCAATGCCAAGCTGTCATTCGATCCCATTGACAAGTTTCTGTGGGCGGGAACCGGCTTTGCCGCCACCTACAATTCAGTGGATATGGATGAAGACCTGTTCAGACCTGGTGGCTACCTCACGGATTATTGGACTGAAGAAGCGATAAGTGTCATTCGGGCCAATAAGAATCGCTCATTCTTCCTGTATTTGGCGCACTTCGGACCGCACACACCTTTACAGGCGACTAGCGAAGACTACGAGGCATTGGAAGGCATAGAGCCGCATAGAAAGCGTGTGTACGCAGGAATGGTCAGGGCGCTCGATCGAAGTGTTATGCGCATCCTCGACGTGTTGGAGACGGAGGGCATTGCCGATAACACTATCGTAGTGTTTACCAGCGATAATGGCGGAGCGGGTTACATCGGTCTACCCGATGTGAACAGTCCCTACCGCGGCTGGAAGGGCATCATGTTTGAAGGCGGTATCCGGGTACCGCTGCTGGTTAAGTGGCCAGCAAAAATCACCGCCGGCACCGTTTCCAATAAACCTGTGGCTCACATTGACGTAATGCCAACCTTGGCGGCCGCAGCGGGCCTGGCCGCTCCCGACAGCATCGAGATTGATGGAGTCGACCTGTTGCCGCTAGTGACAGGGGAGGCAGAGGACGATTGGAACCGCGACACGCTGTTCTGGCAGAGCGGTCATTACCAGGTGGTGCGCCATGGGAATTGGAAGCTGCAAATTAATGACAGTCCCGACGAGGGGCCGCGAGAATGGCTTTATAACCTGGCGGATGATCCCACTGAACAACGTAATTTAGCGACGTCTCGTCCCGACAAACTTGAAGAACTGAACCTGCTACTTTCTGAGCATCAGGCCAATTCCCGTGGGCCTATGTATGAGTCATCAGTTCAGATGCCGGTTATGGTCGACAAGACCCTGGCTGAGCCGTTTGTACAGGGTGATGAGTACGTCTACACCCCTAACTGAGTAGAGCGCATCGAGCTAAAGACGAGGATAAACGCTGTGATCAATAAGATACTCAAAGTTATAGTGGCACTGCCTGCGGTGTTGTTTTTAGTGATGGGGTTGCGCTGGCTGGTGGATCCCGCGGGCATAGCTCCTGAGTTTGGTTTCCCCCTGGCCACGGGCGTCGGGCTCAGTACCCAGGTGGGCGATATGTCTGCATTTATGCTCTTGCTGGGTATCTGTATCCTGACTGCGCTGGTGAGCGGACGCCGGGTTTGGTATTACCCCCCCATCATTCTCTTATCGCTGGCCGCCCTGGGGCGCATCATTGCCTGGGCGCTGCATGATGCCGCATTGCCAGTACAAATGATCGCCCCCGAGGTCGTCATCCCCATTCTTCTACTGCTGGCATCCCGGCGCCTGCCTGAACGAGATTAAGGTTTTGAGACGGATCTCACTCTGCAGCATTTTACTGGTAGCCACACTACTGACCAGTGGAGCAGCAATAGCGAATGCTACATTCGATGAGACGAGGGTCGCTGGGTTATCGAGGGGGTTGACGGAAACTGCCCCCAATATCGTGCTGATCCTTGCGGACGACCTCGGCTACACGGATGTTGCTCCCTTCGGCAGTGAGATCAATACACCGACGCTGTCTGCGCTGGCGCGAGCGGGCGTAAGTTTCACCAACTACCACACGGCAGCTAATTGCGCGCCGGCACGTGCGATGTTGCTGACGGGCGTCGATGCCCATCGGGCCGGTGTGCCCAATATTCCCGAGATGCTGCCGCCGGAGCAACGCCACCATGATCACTACAGAGGGGTGCTTGGCTCCAATGTTGTGACGGTAGCTACGTTGCTGGAACAAGCGGGTTATCACACCTACATGGCGGGCAAATGGCATCTTGGCAGCGAACCGGGTCAGCTGCCCAGCCAGCGTGGCTTTGAGCGCACCGTGGCGTTGGCCGACTCCGGTGGCGACAACTGGGAGCAGCGTGTGTACATCCCGCTATATGAAAAGTCGAGCTGGTATGCAGATGGCGAGGAATACACGCTGCCGGAGGATTATTATTCCTCGCGTTTCCTCGTCGATAAAATGATCGAGTTTATCGACAGCAACCTCGATGATGAGCAACCGTTTTTCGCCTACCTGCCGTTTCAGGCGGTTCACATTCCGGTGCAGGCGCCGCAGACGTTTATCGACCGTTACATGGGTGTCTACGACAGTGGCTGGGATGTATTGCGCAAGCAGCGATTGTCGCGGGCAACAGAACTCGGCATCGTGCCTGAAGGTGTCGAAATGGTGCAAATGCCGACCACGCTGGATTGGCAGGCGCTAACGAATGAGCGGAGACGCTACGAAGCGAAGCGCATGGCGGTCTATGCGGGCATGGTGGAAGCGATGGACTTTCATATTGGCCGCCTCGTCGACCATCTCCGAGCCCGAGGGCAATACGATAACACGATATTCCTGTTTACTTCCGACAATGGCCCCGAGCCCAATGGTCCGGCCGATCCCAAGGACTTTGGCCCCGGGAGAATGATCTCATCACTCCGTTACACCACGGATTATGAAACGCTTGGCCTAAAGGGGAGCTACAACACTATTAGTCCAAGCTTCGCCAGTGCAGCATCCAGCCCCTTGGCGTTCTACAAGTTTTACGCCGGAGAGGGTGGACTGCGTGTTCCGCTTATCGTGGCGGGCCAATCCTTGCCCCAGCAGGGTGTGCTCAGCCACGCTTTTTCATTTGTTACTGACATAACCCCGACCATCCTTTCAATGGCGGGTGTAGCACAACCTGGTAAACGGTTTGCCGGTAGGCCAGTCGAATCGATGATTGGTCGTAGCCTGGTTCCAGTATTGCTGGATGAAACCGAGAGAATCTACGGGCCCAGTGATGCCGTTGGCTTTGAGTTGGCAGGTCACGCCGCTCTGTTTCAGGATGATTACAAAATTGTCTATAACCGTGGCCCACTAGGAGATGATCGCTGGCGGCTGTTCGACATTGTGAGCGATCCTGGTGAGACCCGCGATCTGGCCAGTGACATGCCGCAGCGACTCGAGAACATGCTTGCGGCCTATGAGCGTTATGTTCGCGAGAACAAAGTGCTGCCCGTCCCGCAGGGGTACGAACAGCAAAGACAACTTGTATTGAATACGCTGCACGCCAGGGCCCGTGAACCATTGTTGATTCTGATTTTTCTGGCGCTTCTATTGCTGCCATTTTACGTGGCAATCCGCGTCAAAAGAGCATATGCGCGACAGGCGGCTAAATAGTCCGTTGCTGATCTGGCCCATGGAATTTTGAAAGAGGTAGGGAACATGGATATTGGCGTAAACATCCGCAATATGGGCGAGCAATCTTCACGCGAGTTACTACTCGCCTGTGCCCGGGCGGCTGAGGCGACAGGTATAGAGTCGCTGTGGGTTTGCGATCATATGGCAATTCCGCCGGACGATGCTGAGGGGAGTGGGGGCAGATATCTCGATATCCTGACGACGCTCGCATGGTTAGGCGGTGGTACCGAGCGGATCAAGCTGGGTTCCGGGGTGCTGATCTTGCCCTACCGCCCTATGCTGCCGACCGCGCGACAGATAGCTACCCTGCAAGAGTTGACCGCTGGCCGGCTGTTATTGGGGGTTGGCGTGGGGTGGATGAAACCGGAATTTCGTGCTCTCGGTGTAGAGCGCAGTCAGCGCGGAAAGATTACCGACGACACCATGGCGTTTCTCAATACTGCCTTCGCCCAGGATACGGTGGAATTGAATGGCCAGCCGTTCCTGTTCAAGCCTCGTCCTCCAAAACCGCCGCTGTTAGTGGGCGGTGCGCCTCCCCATGCTCTGCAGCGTGCCGCTAGTTTAGGCGATGGCTGGATGCCCATAGCAAGCGAACCGGGTCAGATCGGCGATGCCGTCGGGGAGTACCGCAAGCTCACCGCAGAGCTGGGTAAGCCTCCCGGCAACGTCACGGTACTCACTGCTTTGCCATTGAACCAACCAGAAACTGCCAAGAGCCTGCTGGATTCGTACGCGGCGTTGGGGGTCGACCGGGTAGTCGCCGGGCTGGCCTATGACGACATTGACGCCTTTAAGGCGCAATTACAGGTGTTGGTCGATATCTCTACCTAACGAATGACGAACTACTACGTGCACTAAGAAAGGGACGAACTATGGAATGTAACATTGAGATCTCATACCTACGGAATTCTTGCAGGGGGTGCGTTCGATGACTCCGTCTGCACCGATAAAACTGGTGGGTGGCACGGGATCGCCCTATACGCAAAAGATGGTGGCTCTGCTGCGATATCGCCGGGTGCCTTATGCGGTGACCTGGGGAAATCCCGGGGAGTTCTGCGATGCGGCTGGGGTGGACAAGCCCAAGCCGATATTCATGCCTACATTCCTTTTCGAGGAGAACGGTGAGACCTTCGCCGAGTGCGACTCGACCCCGATAATTCGGCGCTTGGAAAATATGTTCTCTGGCCGATCAGTGCTTCCCGCGGATCCCGCACTGGCTTTTGTGGACTACCTGATCGAGGACTTTGCGGACGAGTGGGGCACGAAGTATATGTTTCACTACCGTTGGCACGCGCAAGTGGACGCAGACAATGCCGGAACCTTGCTGCCATTTGGTATGGATGTCAGTTTGCCGAAAGATGACCACGAGAAAATTAAGCAATTTGTTAGGGAGCGCCAGGTTGGTCGGCTGTATGTTGTCGGCTCCAATGACACCACCGCGCCGGTAATCGATGCCAGCTATCGTCGCTTCCTTGCCGCTATGGAAGAGCATCTTTGCAATCAGAAGTTTGTACTGGGAAATCGCCCTGGCGCCGGAGATTTCGGTCTTCACGGGCAACTCTCCCAGTTGGTTAGCTTCGATCCGACACCGAGAGCTATTGCTCACGAGGTATCTCCGAGGACCGTTGCTTGGGTTAATAAAGCATATGACCTCAGTGGCCTGGAGCCGGTTGAGGGGGACTGGGTTCGGTTAGAAGATCAGCCAGATAGCCTGCGGGGCTTGCTGCAGGAAATCGGACGAGTGTATGTGCCCGCACAGCTCGCCAACGCCAAGGCGGTTGCGGCGGGTGAGAAAACCTGGGAAAGCGAGATCGATGGTGCTCACTGGACCCAGCAGACGTTCCCCTACCAGGCCAAGTGTCTCAGGTGGACCAACGAGCACTACCAAGCGCTCGATGCTGAAGATCGAGCGCGCGTGGATACCCTACTAGCGGGCACTGGCGTTGAGGCCATGCTAGGCGTTGCCTAAGCATGAGGTGCTTCCTGCCCTGAAGAGTGAGAATCTAAATTATCGCCCTCGCTCTAAACACCTTCCTAATGACGGAGTCAGTAGGGTGCAACGAGCACCCTTGTAAACCCTGATCGCGCGCATAGTGCGTGATTCTCAAAAAAATCGGGTGATTACCCGATTGTCTGTATGTCTCCCCTGCGCCCTAATGTAGCTCAACAGCTGCAGATGCTCTTAGCAGCTTTAATCCACAGTAGAGGACCCATCATGAACAAACCAGAGCGAAGAAAGCAGCATTTGGCCGTGTTCGCATTGTCCGTATTGCCGATGCTAGGTTTTGTCAGCGGCGCCAATGCGGAAATCAAATTCGATAACAACTGCGGAGAAACCATGAGCGTGCGGCTTTACGATCAACATGATATAGCCGTTACCGTGCCCAAATGGGAAGCACTCAATCTGAAAAACAAGAAGCACGCGACAGTCACCGCAGCCCTCGATGGTGATAAACATTACAAGGCCCATGTTAGTGGCAATTGCAGTGCTCACATCCAGAAGGTTTGTCTTGGCAAAGCGGGTGTAAACCTATGCGTAAATGGCAAAGCGGACGTCGGCAACTGGTCTTGCACTAAAGGCGGTAAAGCGAGTGTGTGGGTCAATTACCTCAGTCATTCTTCTGGAACGATCAAGATGTGCTAACCGAACTGCGTTTAGCTTCGGCGCGGTCGCGCCTTGCAGTGCAACAATTATTAAAGGAGATAGTCATGAAAACTCAAATGCGTAAGTACTTTTCGACATTGGCCGCCGTCGCTTTGATAGGCGGGTCAACGGGATCTATGGCGGCGTCAGGCACGATGCATGTAAAGAACAAATCCGATGGTGATCTTAATGTCGTGGTGACTCACTTTGGATGTGCGGGAGTGCATGATGGTGTTGCCACCGCCTGTACAGAGCTACCTCATGGTCACAAGGGCTACATAGATAACATCAAGCCTGGGGACACCAAAACGATAACGTTTAAGGATATAGGCATGTCTACAGGGTACGTGGTCTGGGGTATCGATACGCGAAACAACTCACGCTATGGTTGCGGCGCAGGCGTCAACACAAAGATGGAGTTCTACAATACGGAGCATGGCAAGAAGTTAACCTGTAAACATTATTGAATATCTGAGGACGGCGCTTGTCGACCGACTCGAATGGCGTTGTCCACTTCAATCACCTGACTGTGGTTCTCTGGGAGTATCCATGCAAAGAACACTGTTACTCGCATTGGTGGTGTCGCTGACCGGCTGCGCCGGCCCGATACTGGACAAGGAAGGCAGTATGCAGGTAAAGGCCCTAATGGACATGCAGGTTGTTAGTGAGGACGGTGAGAAAGGCATGGTCTTCATGACTGGCAAATCCTCCAGTACTCGCTACTGCCTTGCGCCCACGCCGGACGCCGTCCTGACTGCCGGAGAGGGCTTGAATCTGACTGTGCCGCGGAAAGACGGCTCTATTAGCAATAGTGCATCTATGGGGTCTCTCGACCTTGGAGGACGCAGTCCTTCGGTATTGATTACCCGTGAGATAATGTATCGTACATGCGAGTTTTCGACGAATCACCAACTGCCGGCCGACGAAGCCATGGCATTTTATGAGAGAAATCTGAAAGCACTTATGACTATTCTAGGCACGCAAACTGAAGCAGGCGTCGGGCCTTTGGAGGCGGTCGCCAGTGTCAACGGTGATAGCGATTCCAGTAATAGTTCTGGCAGTAGTGATGATGGCGGTGACGATGATTCCGGAGATGGCGACGATGATTCCGGTGACAGTTAGCGCTCTTCACCCTGCTCATGTTTGCATTTCTGTAGGATCTAGAGCTGCGTTGTTGGAGTTCGCAAGATGATACGTATTGCCATCGCAGATGACCATGCGCTGGTGCGTTCAGGACTCAACGCGGTGATAAGCGCTGCAGAGGACATGGAAGTGCAGTTCGAGGCCTGCTCTGGGGTAGAGCTATTCCAAGCGTTGACTGCTGAGGTTGCTGATGTAGTGGTCCTTGACCAAAGTATGCCAGGTGGATCTGGACTTCAATTCTTGCGAGAGCTAAAACGCATCGAGTCAGCTCCGCGCGTCGTGCTACTAACCGCCACAACAAGCGGACCGATTCTAAAAGAGGCTCTCAAGTTAGGCGCTGTCGGCCTCGTCAGTAAAAACGAATCTAGTGAGCGACTGATCAATGCAATCCGCAAGGTACATCAGGGTGATTCCTACATCAGCGCCGAGTTCATAGACCAGGTAAACTCTGAGAGTCGATTTGATGAGTTAACTCCTCGTGAATTGCAGGTGTTGGTCAAACTTCTAGAGGGCGCGACGACTAAGGCAGTTTCTGAACAGTTGAACATTTCTTACTCAACAGCTGATACTCATCGGACAAATATAATGAAAAAACTCAATGTCCATACTGTTGTAGACCTTGTTCGAGTTTCGGTCGATAGAGATATCCTCTCATCATTGTGAGTGCAGCGTCTATTCAGCGGGCGGAACAGATTCGGCTACTACACAAGCAGGTGCCCACCTCACTGGCGGGCGGATTGATTCTGATGCTTGTCCTGTCGGTAACATTCTTCGGCTCAGTTGAAACCTCGCACCTATTTGGCTGGGCTGCGCTAATCGTGGTCATTGCAATAGCGAGGCTTTTCTCTTACCGGCGAGCTCGACGGATTCTTGACGACGACGAGTGCGTGATGCGCTGGAGTCGTGAGATGTTCTGGCTCTTGGCCTTGGCCGGCGTAGTTTGGGGCGCCGGAGGCTGGCTACTCTATCCGCCTCAGCCGTCGATGCTCACAGGACTACTAGTCGCTTTTTACGTTTGTTTGATAACGGGTTCTTTGGGGGCGCTGTCTGCGCTTCCCGCTGCTTTTCTCGTGTACGTTTTACCTCTGGCGACCCCGCTGTTGCTTTGTTTGGTTCTAGACCATGAAGTTCTGGGGATTGCCATTTCATTGGGTTATGCCCTGTTTGTGATCATCGGCTATGGCTATTGCCTCAATATGAACGCCACCACTATCGAGTCCATAAACTTCCGCTTTGAGAATCGGGAACTCGTGGATCGACTAACTGCGAAGACTGACAAGCTGGCAGAGGCCCAGCAGCAGGCCGAGCAGGCTAGCAAGGCCAAGTCAGAATTTCTCGCAGCGGCCAGCCATGATCTCGCGCAGCCATTGCATGCGCTTGATCTATTTCTAGGCGCGCTGGAAATGGAGAAAGACTACCAAAAGTGGCCGGGTCTTGCGGAGAATGCTAAGCAATGTTCTCGTCTCCTCAATCAACAGTTCACCTCTATCCTGGACTTCTCGAGAATTGAATCCGGTGCAGTCTCCGCGAAGCCCTCCATTTGTAACCTGAAAACGGTGGTGTCACCACTGGTGACAGAGTTTGACGAGTTATGCCGCGAACAGACTATTGAGTTGCATGTCGATCTGGAGGACGCGACTTTGTTCACAGACCCCACGATTTTGCAGAGAATATTAAGAAATCTACTTTCTAACGCGGTTAAGTATACCGAGCGGGGTAGCATTCGATTGACCGCTCGAGTAACGGGAAGTCAGTGCGAATTTTGTGTTGCCGACACGGGCTGTGGAATTGCTGAATCTGAGTTGCAGTCAATCACCAAGGAGTACTACAGAGTGCAGAATCCGTCGCACACGCAGAACACGGGTCTGGGTCTGGGACTCACGATTGTTACGCGGTTAGGAGAGCTTTTAGGCGGTTATCTTGATATCAACTCTGTGCCGGAAGAGGGGTCAGAATTCAAATTTGTGTTGCCGTCAGTCGCGAATTCCGAACCGGCTTTCAATGATGTCATGCCCAACACTAGGCCAAATCTCGAGGGATTGACGGTTCTGGTTGTAGAAGATGACACGATGGTCGGAGCGGGTCTCAAGACAGTACTTACGCAATGCGGTGCTGAGGTTACTTTGGCATCAAATGCTGAGGCTGTGCACGAATTGTTGGGGAAGGGATTTGATTGCGAGATCATCGTTTCTGATTATGATCTCGGTGCTGGATTGAACGGCATCGAGACGATCAAGTCCGTTAGAAGTACATTAGGTCGAGCGATTCCTGCGCTCTTGATCTCTGGCGATACAACACTGAGTCCAGGTCGCGGCCCGGACGGAGTGCAGATAGTCTCGAAGTCTGTTGGCAGTGACAGGATTCTGGCCCGGATATCACAGTTGACCGCCTAATAGGCGTTTAATCACCACCCGATAAGAATCCATTGGTCGTAGAGTGCTTAAAAAATGGTGGGCCCAGTAGGACTTGAACCTACGACCAATCGATTATGAGTCGACTGCTCTAACCAACTGAGCTATGGGCCCCTCGAGTGCCGCCGGCGATTGCCGAATCAGCGAGGGGCGGAATTATAGAGCCACTGGGCGCAGGTTGGAAGCTACCAGTGGTTGGTTCCGGGGCCGCCTTTAAAGGGTCCGCAGACTCGGCTGGTAATCCAACCGCCGTAGAACTCACCGGGTTGGGGTGTCACGCGTTCTCCGGACACCTGGCAGTCGACCCGACCAGGATAAAATGACGCGTGTTCATGGATCGCCGCGAAGGCGGGTACGGGGTCTGCGTATAACCAGGCGACGGGCGTTTGCATGGGATCATCCGCCAAGGCCCAATAGCTGGCTTCGCCCTTCCATTCGCAAAAACTGCGTCCTTCCACCCGGGTGAGCAGGCTCCAGTTAATATCCCGGTGCGGGATGTAGTAGGTAGGCGGGCTGGCGGTTTCCAGCACGCGCAGCGCAGAGTAACTGCTGGCGATGGGGGCGTAGTTGGCATACACCTCTACGAGTTCATCGCTAGTAACGAGCGCCGGCGGGCGCGGGTAGTCCCACACCGACTCCTGTCCCGGGCCGGGTTCCTCGGCAAAATCGGGACGCTTCTGGCCTCGGTATTCCCACATGAGTTGGCTTCCTCGGTAACGAAGTAGAAGATTATCACGCGAGTCGCTGTCCAAAGCGGCATTGTCCATGTTTAGATGTAGTGATGTCAGCGCTTAGCGTCCAGGGAGTCAGAAAGGCGTTTGGTGAACTGCAGGTATTGCAAGATGTCAGCCTGGAGTTCGCCGAGGGTGAAGTGACCGCCATTGTGGGGCGCAGCGGCTGCGGCAAGTCGACGCTGCTGAAATCCTTGAACGGCCTGGTGCGACCAGACGCTGGCGCTGTAACCGCGTTTGGACATGCGCTCAATTACGACGATTTGCCACTGCTGCGCCGGCGCATGGGTTATGCCGTGCAGGGCACCGGCTTATTCCCCCATCTGAGTGCCCGCGACAATATCGTTCTTTCCGCGGTCATCGCCGGCTGGGAGGACTCAGTCATCGAACAGCGATTGAGTCGCTTGCTCGACCTTACCCACCTTTTGCCAGAGCAGTTGCCAAAGTTTCCGCATCAACTCAGCGGCGGACAGCAGCAGCGCGTCGGCCTGTGCCGCGCCATGATGCTGGAACCCGACGTCTTGTTGCTGGATGAGCCCTTTGCAGCGATAGACCCGATCACCCGGTTTGATATCCACCATCAATTGCTTGAAGTACTGGCGGCGGAGCCGGCCACGGTCGTGCTGGTAACCCACGACATGCGAGAGGCCATGTTATTGGCAGATCGAGTGGTTTTGATGGATGCGGGCCAGGTCGTACTAAGTGAGTCGGTTGATGCATTGCGTGCAACCCGCTCCGGAGTAGAGCCTGAGGCGCTATTGCAGGAGTTGATGCAGACCATGACGCATGAGCCTTCCTTATGAGGGCTTGGCGGATAATGCTCGTGATCAGTTGCTGCTGGATCTCACAGGTCTTGGCGGAGCAGAAGCCGCTCGTCGTTGCCTCTAAACAATTTACTGAAAGCTATGTGCTTGCCGAGATAGTCACGCAGCTACTGAATGCCGAGGGCATCGCCGCGGTCCATGAGCAGGGTTTGGGTGGCACGTTGTTTACCTACACTGCCCTGCTGAATGAAGAGATCGATGTCTACCCCGAATACTCGGGCACCCTGATTCAGGCCGTGCTCAAGCAGCCGGGTCTGGATGCCGACGAGCTAACTCAGGCGCTGCGCGAGCAGGGTTTGGTGCTGGGCCCGCTGATGGGTTTTAACAACAGTTACGCGATAGCGGTGCCCGAGGCGTTGGCTGTCGCGCGCAATCTACATAAGGTCAGTGACCTGGCGGCGCATCCCGATCTGCGCATGGGCTTCTCTCACGAGTTTTTGAATCGAGGTGATGGCTGGCCGGCCTTACGTGCGGCTTATGGACTCTCTCAGCAGGCTACCGGGTTGGAGCATGCGCTGGCCTATCGCGCATTGGAGAGTGGGCAATTGGATGCCACGGATGCCTATACGACCGACGGGGAACTGGAGATATACCAGCTGCGTCTGTTGGAGGATGACCGGGCTTTTTTTCCGCTGTATCTGGCGGGCTTGCTCACCCGCGGGGATCTTTCATCGCAAACAACAGCGGTGCTGGCGCAATTGAAAGGTCGAATCGATGAGGCCACGATGCGACGGCTGAACCATCGCGTCGCCAGCGAAGGTCAAAGCCCGGTAAGGGTGGCGGGGCAGTTCCTGTTGGAAGAAGGACTTGTCTCGGTAGCGCCGACGGTGAGCGACGGTCGCGCAAGCCGCATTTTTCGCAATACGCTCATTCATTTGCAGTTGACGTCGGTCGCGCTGGTGCTCGGCTGTCTGGTAGCTGTTCCCCTTGCGCTGCTGTTATCGCGGCGGCCCAGATTATCCAGTGGGCTGTTGTACGTGACGGGCCTTATTCAAACTATTCCGGCCCTCGCATTATTAGCCTTACTCATTCCGGTACTCGGCCTGGGTGCGGTGCCGGCCATTACTGCCCTGTTCTTGTACTCGCTGCTGCCGATCGTACGCAATACACTCACGGGGCTCTTTAGTGTTGATCCGGTGCTCAAGGAAGTGGCGGCTAGCATGGGTCTCACACCACGACAGCAGCTTTGGAAGATCGAGCTGCCGTTGGCAATGCCCACCATTCTTGCAGGCGTGAAAACGGCGGCCATCATCTGCATCGGAACTGCGACGCTGGCCGCATTTGTTGGTGCTGGCGGTCTCGGGGAACCCATCATTACCGGTTTGTCCTTGAATGATCATGGTTTGATTCTCGAGGGCGCCATACCGGCAGCCATTCTCGCGCTGCTCGTGGAATTCCTGTTTGAACTACTTGAGCGCTTTACCGTGCCAGCGCATTTGCGGGTGCGCTGATGAGGGGTGAGTTGGTGATAGGTGAGCGGTTGTGGCAAGCGGCGCGAGGCCTTAGAGTGGTGGGTCATGGATGACGTAGCGATCATCAGGGAATTCGAGGCGACGCGTAACTTTTCCGTCGAGGCCTGCCAGCCGCTTCAGCTCGAGGACTACGGTTTGCAGGCGGCAGTATTCGCCAGTCCTCCCAAGTGGCACCTGGCCCACACCACCTGGTTTTTTGACACCTTTATTCTCAAGCCCTATGCCGCGCAGCGACCCGACGTGGAGCCGCTGTTCGAGGCGATGTTCAATTCCTATTACAACGGCATCGGCGAACAGCACCCGCGCGATCAGCGGGGTCTGTTGTCGCGTCCGACTCTTGCCGAAGTGCTCGATTACCGTGAGCAGGTGGAGGAGGCCGTGAAAGTGTTACTGGCGCAGGATGAACGCCCTGAACGAGCAGAGATTCTTGCACGCTTGAAACTGGGCGTTGAGCATGAGCGCCAGCACCAGGAACTGTTTTTCACGGATCTGAAATACTCGCTGGCCGCGAACCCGCTGTATCCGACGTATATTGATGGCCAGCTGTCTTGCTCCGATAAAGTGCCGCCCCTGACTTGGCTCGAGTTTCCAGGTGGTCTGGTGGATATCGGCCACACCGGCGCAGACTTCTGTTTTGATAACGAGCTGCCGCGCCACGGCAGTTACCTGCAACCGTTCTCTTTAGCCAGTCGACTGGTGAGCAACGCCGAATATCAGCAATTTGTCGATGACGGTGGCTACCGCCGGCCGGAGTTGTGGTTATCGGACGGCTGGGCGGCGGTGCAGGCTGAAGGCTGGAATGCACCGCTGCACTGGCTCGAGCGTGATGGACAAGCCCTGGAATTCACGCTGCACGGGTTGCAAGCGCGTGAGGGTGCCCATCCTGTATGTCACGTAAGTGGCTATGAGGCAGATGCCTACGCCCGTTGGGCTAGGGCTCGATTGCCCACGGAGCAGGAATTGGAGGTGGCTGCCCAACAGCAGGTATTGCCGCCGCAGCGGTCTCTGACGAGCTATCACCCACAGCCGGCTGCGGGCAGCGCGGAGCTTGAACAGTTCTATGGGGCCTGCTGGCAGTGGACGCAAAGCGCCTATAGCCCCTATCCCGGGTTTCGAGCTGTCGATGGCGCCATTGGTGAATACAACGGTAAGTTCATGAGTAACCAGTGGGTGCTGCGGGGTAGCTCCTGCGTCACCAATGCCAGTCAGAGCCGATCCAGCTATCGTAATTTTTTCTATCCTCAGGATCGCTGGCAATTTTCTGGCATCCGCCTGGCGCAATTTATCGACAAGGAGGCCGCCACGCCGTGAATAAAGTCACCCGCAAAAGTGACAACGTGATGTTTCAGGATGAACATCCGAATCTGGGCGATAGTCAGGCAGCTATTCTTTCCGGCCTGAAGGCAGACAACAAAACGATTAATCCCAAGTGGTTTTACGATGAGCGCGGTTCGCAGCTGTTCGATCAGATCACGCGTCTGCCAGAGTATTACCCCACGCGCACTGAGGTCGACATTCTCAAGCGGCATTGCGCGGAGATTAGTGACTATTGCGGCACTGGCTGTATCTTCATTGAGCCCGGAAGCGGCTCCAGCGAGAAGGTGCGTCTCTTGCTCAATACGCTTAAGCCCGCCGTATATGTGCCCGTCGATATTTCTGCGGACTTTCTCGAGCAATCCGCACTCGCGCTCGGAACGGAATATCCCTGGCTCGATATTCACGCCGTGTGCGCTGACTTTAATGCAGATTGGGGTTTTGTTGATGCACTACCCGCTGGAAAACGCGTGGTGTTCTATCCGGGTTCCACCATCGGCAATCTGGAGCCTACAGACGCCATTCGCTTTCTCACTGAGGTGAGGGAGTTGGTGGGTGATGATGGCGGCGCGCTGGTGGGCGTGGATACGCACAAGTCCAGCGCTGTGTTGAATGCCGCCTACAACGATTCAGAAGGGCTCACCGCGGACTTTAACCTCAATATCCTGCGCCATCTCAATCGGGTCATGGACGCCGAGTTTGACGAGGCTAGCTTCTCACACCGGGCCTTCTACAACACTGATCGGCAACGCATTGAGATGCACCTGGTGAGCGGGACTGCGCAGCGGGTTAAGTGCAATGGCAGCTACGTCGATTTCGTCGATGGCGAGAGCATCCACACGGAAAACTCTTATAAGTACACCTTGCAGGGGTTCACACAACTCGCGGCCGAAGCGGGTTTGAAGGTGCAACAAAGCTGGACTGACGCCGAGGAACTGTTCAGCGTCCATTACCTGGCCCCCGCCTAGGCGAAACCCGTGTCAGTGCACGTGTTTAACAGGAAGATGCTAAGCCTCTTTCTGTTGATCTGGCTTCCCTGGGCCAGCGCTTCTGGTGCTCCGCCCGCACCCCTTTTCAGTGTTCCCATGACAGTGGCGCGCAATGGTCACGTGGTGGTTGAGGCCCGCATCAACGACCGTTGGGACGTGCCGATGGTGGTGGATACGGGCGCTCATGTGGCGGTGGTGCCGGTTGCCGCTGTGGAGGCATTGGAACTCAACCCCTGGGCGATCAATCGTGCACAGGTCACCACGCCCAGCGAAGTGCGCACTATGGAAGATGTGCTGTTGCAGAGCATTCAGGTGGGGCGCGGCAGGCTTGAGCGGGTGCCCAGCGTGCTGGCCGATGTGCCTATACCGGGGAAGACCGAGGCGGTGGGTGTTCTGCCCTCCCTGTTCCTGCGCAATTTCACGGTGCACTTCGATCTTGCGGCTAAACGACTGGAGTTTTTCTCCGCCGATCTACAGTTGAATGCGGTGCTCGATCCGCAGCGCTATTCTGCTGTGCCCTTCGACATCGAGAACAACTTCATCGTCTTCCCGCTGCAGCTTGAGCGGCACAGCGTGCCCACGGTGCTTGATACAGGGGGCAGTGGTGCGCCGGTTGTTAACTGGTCGTCAGCGCGCCTGCTGCAGTTGGAGCCCGGGAGTCCGATTTTAACCAAGGGCCGGGCGGTGCAGGGCCTTGGCTCAAAAGCGTTACCTGCCAGCCGCTATACCGCCAGTGACATCCGTATTGGCGATGAACTGTTGCCGAATCGAACCATTGATATTGCCGATATGTTGCACATTCAATCGCTCATGGACGGTGGGCCTGGCGCCAATTTGGGCCTGCTGTCATTGGGTACCGTGTCGCTCTACATTAGCTATTCCAGCCAGCAACTTTATCTGGATATACCTTCTGGTGAGGAACTGCCGGCGCGTTAGCCGGGAAAAATGAGCGGGCACAAAAAAGGCCGCCCCAGGGCGGCCTTCTCGGAGAGCTTGGTTTACTCGTCCAGGAAGCTACGCAAGTGGTCCGAACGTGTCGGGTGGCGCAGCTTACGCAGGGCCTTGGCTTCAATCTGACGAATCCGCTCACGGGTCACGTCAAACTGCTTGCCCACTTCTTCCAACGTGTGATCGGTGTTCATATCGATGCCGAAGCGCATCCGCAGCACCTTGGCCTCGCGTGCCGTCAGTCCGGCGAGCACATCCTTAGTGGCTTCATGCAGGCCAGAACCGGTGGCGGAATCGACCGGTGAGGAGATAGTGGCATCCTCAATGAAATCGCCCAGATGCGAATCTTCATCGTCGCCGATGGGCGTCTCCATGGAGATTGGTTCCTTGGCGATCTTAAGTACCTTGCGCACCTTATCTTCCGGCATATCCATACGCTCGCCGAGTTCTTCAGGGGTGGGCTCGCGGCCCATTTCCTGCAACATCTGGCGTGAGATACGGTTGAGCTTGTTGATCGTCTCGATCATGTGCACCGGAATACGAATCGTGCGTGCCTGGTCCGCGATAGAGCGGGTGATGGCCTGACGAATCCACCAGGTAGCATAGGTCGAGAACTTGTAGCCGCGGCGGTACTCGAACTTATCGACCGCCTTCATCAGGCCGATATTGCCCTCCTGGATCAAATCCAGAAACTGCAGGCCGCGGTTGGTGTACTTCTTGGCGATAGAGATCACCAGTCGCAGGTTGGCTTCGACCATTTCCTTCTTCGCCCGCCGCGCCATGGCTTCACCCATAGACATTTTGCGATTGATCTCTTTGATCTCGGTGACGGTGAGGCCAATTTCTTCCTCAATGATGCCTAGCTTGCGCTGCGCGCGCTGGATATTGTCTTTCTCGGCGGCGAGCTTGGCGGCGTAGTCCTTCTTGCCGCGAGTGTGCTTACCGAGCCAACGCATGTCAGATTCGCTGCCCTGGAAGCTCTTGATGAACTCGATCCGGGGCATGCCGCAGTACTTCACGCAGATCTGCATAATCTCGCGTTCCTGAGCCCGCACCAGCATCAGTACCTCTCGGGCCTGCTCGGTCATCGGATCGAAAACTCGCGGGGTTAACTTCAGAAACTTAAACTTTTCCGCCAGCGCTTCCAGGTCTTTAGTCGCCTGCTTGCCACTGCGGCCCTCTTTGGCGACGGATTTTTCAGCCTTGTTGTAGGCGCGCTTGATCGCGGTGAAACGCTTCTTCGCCTCAACCGGATCCGGGCCGGTTTCCGCGGCGTCATCGTCGTCATCGTCATTGTTGTCCGCATCCTTGGCCTTGGCTTCCTGTGCGGCCGCTGCCTCTGCAGCGGAAGGCACATGGTCGGCAGGGTCGAGATAGCCAATCAGGATGTCAGCGAGGCGACGCTCCTCGGTCGCGACCTTATCGTATTCGTCAATGATCGACTTCACTGCACCGGGGTAATAGGCCAGCGCAGACATCAGCTCACGAATGCCTTCCTCGATGCGTTTGGCGATAACAATTTCGCCTTCGCGGGTCAGCAGCTCGACGGTGCCCATTTCGCGCATGTACATGCGCACCGGGTCGGTATTACGACCGGCTTCATTCTCTACGGCGGCCAGCGCGGCAGCGGCTTCGGCGGCGACAACGTCGTCAGCAGAACTGTCGCCTTCCGTGATCAGCAGGGTGTCGGCGTCGGGGGCTACCTCAAACACCTGGATGCCCATGTCATTGATCATCTGAATGATGTCTTCGACCTGATCCGGATCGGAAATGTCTTCGGGGAGGTGATCGTTTACCTCGGCATAGGTCAGGAAGCCCTGTTCCTTGCCCTTGGCAATAAGGTCCTTAAGACGGGATTGTTGTTGAACCACGTCGTTCATGAAGCGGGTACCTTTATGATTTGTCGAGTTATCTGATGGCGGACTAAAAGTCAGCCGCCCATTATAGCCGAAAAATACTTTAATGAGCTAGAAAATAGCCAAAAGGAATTAGGAGTGGATTCTTATTGGAGATCCTGTCCTGTGTCAGGCGCCGCGCTCCTGGTCGCGACGCTGTTTTTCCTTAAGTTCCTGGATTATCTCCAGTTTTTCCAACTCGCTGATGTCAGCGTAGTTCTTGCTTTTAAGTTTGTCGACTCGCGCATCAAAATTTTGTTTCTTCGGGTACTGCAACAGTGTTGATATGGTGTCTAAAAACTGGTTTTCAATGCCCTCGGCAGGAATAAGTTGCTCCTGGGAGGCCAGACGATGCAGCAGGTCCCCCGACTCGGTGCCATACCAGTGCCCCAGCAACATATGGGTATTGGACTCCGGACGGCGGTGCAGCAGTTCGAGCAACTCGATCAGCAGTGAAATATCGTCCCCCTCCAGCACCTTCAAAGACTCCACATCGGAGATATTTCTCGCGACTTCGGGTTTGTGCAGCAGTAGGGCTATGGCGGCCTGTGCGTGGTTGCCGAAGCCCTGAGCTTGTTGCGTCAGAGGTGGGCGCTGGCGGGGTGTCGCGGGTGCGGGTGCCGGTTCAGGGTGTGCAACCGGTGGTGGCGCATCGATTAACTCGGTCAGGGCTTCGGCCTGTAATCCAGTGCGCTCCGCCAGGGCGGCAAACATCAGCTGCTTATAGACCCCGCCCGGCAGTTTCTGCAGCAGCGGCGTGGCCAGTTTACTGAGCCTGGCCCGTCCGTCCATGCTGTCGGTGTCGATGCCCTCTGCAAGACTCTCAAACAGAAAGGTTTCCAGTGGCATAGCATCGCTCACCAACTGGTTAAAATGCGCGGCGCCGGCGCCACGAACCAGCGTGTCTGGGTCTTCACCCTCGGGCAGGAACAGAAAGCGTGCCTGCCGACCATCTTGCATACAGGGGAGGGCGGCTTCCAGTGCTCGGCTGGCGGCCTGACGTCCCGCCGCATCACCGTCGAAGCAGAATACGACCTCTGGACAGAGGCGATAAATTTTCTCCAGATGGCTGCCGCTGGTAGCGGTGCCTAGTGTCGCTGTGGCATTACTGATGCCGTGCTGCGCCAGCGCAATGACGTCCATATAGCCTTCAACAATAATCACTCGCTCCAGGTGGCGATTGGCCTGGCGAGCCTGGTACAGTCCATACAGTTCGCGACCCTTTTGGAAAATTGGGGTTTCCGGGGAGTTGAGGTATTTGGGTTTGTCGTCCCCCAATACTCTGCCACCGAAGGCAATCACTCGGCCGCGCGCATCGCGAATGGGAAACACGATGCGCTCGCGAAAACGGTCATAGACCCGGCCCTGTTCGTTCTCGATCAGCATGCCGGTTTGCAGCAGCTGCCTTTTGCGCTCCTCGCTGGTGCCTAGCGCCTTAAGCAGGTTATCCCAGCCCGCGGGAGCCAGGCCCATATCGAACTGTTTGGCGATCTGTCCGGTGAGACCGCGTCCCTTCAGGTAGTCCACGGCGGCCTGCCGCTGTGGGTGTTGCCGCAGCTGAATCTTGTAGTAGGCGGCGGCTTCTTCCATGAGCGTGTAGAGATCGCGCTGACTCTTTTTTTGCTCCGCGTTGCCTCGACTCTCCTCGCGGGGCACTTTCATACCCGCGCTGTCCGCAAGCAACTCTACCGCCGCCGGGAAATCCAGATTCTCATAATCCATGATGAAGCCGAGGGCATTGCCGCCGGTGCCGCAGCCAAAACAGTAGAAAAACTGCTTCTCAGGATTGACGCTGAACGAGGGGGTTTTTTCCTGGTGGAAGGGGCAACAGGCCGTGTAATTTTTGCCTGCTTTCTTCAGCTTTACGCGGCGGTCAACCACATCAACAATGTCCACTCTGTCGAGTAGATCGTCGATAAATGCTTGTGGAATGAGTCCAGCCATATAGCTGGACAGATTAGCCGTTCAGTCGTTGCTTGACCAGCTGACTGACCTGACCCATGTCTGCTTTGCCCTGCAACTGGGGCTTGAGCTTACCCATGACTGGGCCCATGGCTTGCATACCCTCGGCGTCGACGCCAGCCAGAGCTTCATCGATCAAGGCGATAATCTCGTCTTCGGAGAGTTGCTCCGGCAGGAACTCATGGATAATGCCTATTTCGAAGTTTTCCTGGTCTGCGAGTTCCGTGCGGCCCGCATCGGAGTATTGCTGGGCAGAATCCCGGCGTTGCTTGACCATTTTGTCGAGCACAGCCAAAGCCCGCGCGTCATCCACTTCGATGCGCTCGTCAACTTCAATACGCTTAAACTCTGCCTGGATCAGGCGAATGGTTTGGAGGCGGGGTTTGTCTTTGGCTTTCATGGCTGCCTTCATGGCAGCCTGAATCGTCGCTTTCAGGGAAGAATCGCTCATGGCTCTACAGATTAGTAGAGACGAACGCGCTTCTTGTTTTCCCAGGACATCTTCTTGGCGTGACGCTTCACAGCGGCAGCGGCAGCGCGCTTACGCACAGTCGTGGGCTTTTCGTAGTGCTCACGCTTGCGAACTTCAGCGAGGACGCCTGCTTTTTCGCAGGAGCGCTTGAAGCGACGCAGAGCAATATCAAAAGGCTCGTTTTCCTTGATCTTGATATGGGGCATTAACACTCACCTGTCATCATATTCGGTTTTGGCTGAAAGCCGCGTAATACGCGGGGTCCAGCGGTAAAGGGCGCGCAGTTTATACCTATCGCCCCTATATTGCAAAGGCAATATTGCTGGCTTCACTGGCGTCCCGGGACGCCCTCAATTATTATGCGCTCCACACTGCCCCAAAGGGGCTGGAGACGAGGGTTCATGCGGGTTCTGGGCATAGAAACATCCTGCGACGAGACGGGAATCGCACTGTTCGACAGCGAACAGGGCCTACTGGCGGATGCGCTCTACAGCCAGGTGGCTGTGCACGAGGAATACGGTGGCGTGGTGCCGGAGTTGGCATCACGCGATCATGTGCGCAAAACGCTACCACTCATCCGCGAGGTTCTGCAGAAAGCGGGCATGGAAGGAGCGGATCTGGATGCGATCGCCTACACGGCCGGTCCTGGATTGGTCGGTGCGCTGATGGTGGGCGCCACTCTGGCGCGTGGCCTTGCCAGGGGCTGGGGAATCCCGGCCCTCGGGGTGCATCACATGGAGGGCCACTTGCTGGCACCCATGTTAGAGGACGACGCTCCCGAATATCCCTTTGTCGCATTATTGGTGTCGGGTGGACATACCCAGTTAGTGCGGGTCGATGGTCTCGGCGAGTACAAAATGCTCGGCGAGTCTCTGGATGATGCCGCCGGCGAGGCCTTCGACAAGGCCGCCAAAATGCTGGGGCAACCATACCCCGGTGGGCCCCATATCGCTCGCCTTGCCGAGTCAGGCGATCGAGACCGATTCGAGTTTCCGCGTCCCATGGTGAATCGCCCGGGCCTGGATTTCAGTTTCAGTGGCCTCAAAACATATACCCTCAATACGGTGGCTGAGCATGGCGGCAAGGACGGGGTCGACGAGCAGACCCGCGCCGATATCGCCTGTGCGTTCCAATCGGCGGTAGTCGATACGCTCATTATCAAATGCCGACGCGCATTGCAGCAGGAGGAGCTGACCCGCCTGGTTATAGCCGGTGGGGTGAGTGCCAATACCGAGCTGCGCGAGGGCCTCAGTCGGGCGCTGCAAAAGATCGGTGCGCGTGTCTACTATCCCGCGCCGCGCTATTGCACCGACAATGGCGCCATGATCGCGTTTGCGGGGTGTCAGCGCCTGGTCGCGGGTGAGCGTGATGCCGACAATGCGCCTGTGCGTGCGCGCTGGCCCATGGAGGAACTGCAAGCGCCGGGCGTTGCCAATGGATAGGGTGCTTATCGAAGGCCTGCAGGTAGATACCATCATTGGTATTCACCCCTGGGAGCGAAAGCTGCGACAGTCACTCTTTGTCGACTTGGCGCTGACAACGGACTTTTCGGCCGCAGCTGCTAGCGAATCCATCGCTGATGCTGTCGATTATCAGGCGGTGAGTGATCACGTGCAGGCATTTATCATTCGCGGAGAATTTCAGTTGTTGGAGACACTGGCCGAGCACCTGGCGGCAGACCTACTGACAACTTTCCCGGTAACCGGGCTGCGCCTGAAGGTGAGCAAGCCCGGGGCGGTGGCGGATGCACAAAATGTCGCCGTAGAAGTGCAACGTGGCGCAGTTGAGCCGTGACTCGAGTCTTCCTGGGTATTGGCAGCAATATTGATCGCGAGACTTATATTGGTGCTGGCTTAGATGCGCTGGACGACAGTTACGGCTTGGTCGGCCTGTCGCCGGTCTATGAAAGTGCCGCAATCGGCTTTGAGGGCGATCCCTTTCTCAATCTAGTGGTGTTAATTGAAACGGCGTTGTCGGTGGGCGCGCTGGCGGGTCAGTTGCGCGAGCTCGAATACCGAATGGGGCGACCGCGCGATGCAACGCGCTATAGCGCCCGCACACTCGATATCGATCTTTTGACCTATGGCGATAACGTGGGGCTGATCGAAGGCGTTCAGTTGCCTCGCGAGGAGATCGAACACAACGCATTTGTACTGCGGCCCTTGGCCGAGCTCGCGCCCGACGACAGGCATCCCATTACTGGCGATGATTATGCGGCGATGTGGGCAGCCTACCCGGATGCTTCCCAGCCGCTAAGAAGGGTTCGCCTGCATTGGCGCGGGCGAGAGCTCTAGGCGCCGATAGAGCGGCCACCATCCACGGCCAATACCTGCCCAGTGACATAGGGCGCACTGCAGAGTAGGAAATGAACCGCGCTGGCAATGTCCGCTGGGTCGCCCAGGCGCTGCATGGGTATGCGCGCGAGGAAGCTCTGTTGATCGCCGCTGTGATGTTCGCCCTCCGGGTCTTCCGGCCACAGGATAGCGCCCGGCGCCACGCCATTGACGCGTACCTTCGGGGCAAACTCTACCGCGAGACTGCGCGTGAGCGAGGTCAGGGCATTCTTGCTGAGATCGTAAAGCGAATAACCGCGTTGGTGAAACTGGCTGTGCGCGTCGAGGATATTGATGATCGCGCCACCGTTTTGTGCCAAGGTCGGCTGCAGCTGACGACTCAGCTCCCAGGGCGCCTGCAGATTGGTGGCGACTATGCGGTCCCAATCCGATGATTGGGCCTCGCTGCTACTGAGCTTTTCATAGACGGAGGCGTTATTCACCAGCCCGGCCAGAGCTGTTTCCGCGGCCATCACAAGGTCGCACAGCTTCGCCAGGTCTGGCGGTGACGCTAAATCGGCCCGGTACAGGCGGCACGAGTTTTCGCGCTGCTGGTTCAGCTCGGCCTGCAGCAGTTCTGCCTCATCCGCTGAACGCATGTAATGCAGCGCAATATCGAGGCCTTCGTGATGTAAACGACGCGCGATCTCGGCGCCGATGCGACGTGCACCGCCGGTGATTAGAATGCTCGATGTGCTCATAAGTGCTCACCCAGCCATTGTTGAATGGCTTCTTGTCTCATCGAGCGAAGCTTGAGACCCAACTCGCGCCCGCTAATGTCTTCGCTGGCCAGGCTGCGAATATCGACGGCCGCCGCCGCTTCGCGGGCCTGCTGTAGGTGTTCGCCAATCGGGCCGGCGTTGGGATGTGCCAGGACACTAGCCTGGACGAAATCGGCAAAGCGCTCCGCCCGACGGAAGGCATCGGTTGCTTCAAGCAGCTTAAGCCATTCGGCTGCATCAGCTCCCGCGGCGGGCTCGAAGTGCGCGGCGTGTTCGCTGCAAAGCTGGGCCAATTCGCTGAATCGCTTCGGCGGGCGCAGCCGGGCACACAAAGATTTCACCTCAACCACAGGCATATCGGCCAGCATGGCAGCAAAGCGGATTTCTGCGTTGCTGCCATCGAGGCACATGCCGGAAAGCTTCTGCCAACACTGCGAGTGTGTTTCGATCTCTGGCATCAACACAGCAAGCGCAGCGCTGGCCTGGAGGCTCGAGAAGAACGCAACTGGCGACGCTTCCACCAGCGCCTTCTCCAGCTCTCGCCAGGTTCGTTCATTGGGCAGGAGCTCGAGTTCGCCGCTGCTAGCGATGTCCCGCATTAGCGCGAGAGTCGATTCATGAATGGTGAAATTGAGGTGGGCAAAACGCGCCTGAAAGCGGGCGACCCGGAGAACCCGCAGCGGATCTTCCGTGAATGCCGGCGACACATGCCGCAGAACACCCGCTTTCAGGTCCGCCAGCCCGCCATAAGGGTCGATCAGTTTGCCGTCACTGTCTCGTGCGATGGCGTTAATCGTCAGATCACGGCGCGACAGGTCTTCCTCGAGGGTGACGCTGGGATCGGAGTTGCAGCTGAAGCCGGTGTGGCCCTGGCCGGATTTGCGCTCGGTACGAGCCAGCGCGTACTCCTCTTTGGTCTCGGGGTGCAGGTAAACGGGAAAATCTTTACCTACCTGCCGGTATCCCAGTGACTGCATCTCCTCGGGGGTGGCACCGACGACCACCCAGTCCCGTTCCTTCACCGGTAGTTGCAACAGGTCGTCGCGTACCGCGCCGCCTACCAGGTATATGTCCATGGCTTACTCATTCAGGAACAATCGCAGCGATACCACTTGGGCTTCTTACTGCCATTACCGAGCCGGTACAGCGTCATGGCGTTCCCCCACACACAGCCGGTATCCAGTGCGATTAGTGTATCGTCGTCGACCTTGCCTTCTAAGGCGGCCCAGTGTCCGAAGATAATTTTTTGCTCGCCGGTTTCACGCTCGGCGTGGGTAAACCAGGGGGCGACTTTGCGGCCTTCCAGTGGACGGTTACCTTTGCTCTTGAGGTCCAGCTGGCCATTGGCGTAGACAAAGCGCATCCGTGTCAGGTAGTTGGTGATGGTGCGCAGGCGCGGGTACCCTACCAGAGCATCGTTCCAGCGTCTGGGCGTATTGCCGTACATGCGTGCGAGAAACTTGCGCCACTCGGGGCCACGCAGAGCCGCCTCCACCTCGTTCGCATATTCCTGGGCCTGCTCCAGATTCCATATATGCGGAATACCGGCGTGCACCATCGTGTAATCGCCTTCTGTATGCAGCAGCGGCCGATGTCGCAGCCAGCGCAGCAACTCATCGCGATCGTGTGCTTCCAGAATTTTGTCCAACGTGTCAGAGCGGCTGGGCCGACGCAGTCCATTGGCCACCGCCAGTAGGTGCAGGTCGTGGTTGCCGAGCACACACACCACGCTGTCTCGATGCTTGTAGAGATAGCGCAGCGCCTTGAGTGAATCAGGCCCCCGATTAACAATATCCCCCACCACCCAGAGAGTGTCTTTTTTCCAGTCGAAGTTTGCCTGCTTGAGCAGGTGCTTGAGGGGACCCAGACAACCCTGGATATCGCCCACCGCGTATGTGGCCATCTCTCCGCCTTTGCTTCTTATTCCCGGTCTTCCAGCAGATCACTGATCGCAAGAAACTGCTGCAGACTCAGGGTTTCGGCCCTGGCACTAGGGGATATCTGCAACGCTTCCAATTGTTGCACGTCAATCAGATCTCGCAAGTTATTGCGCAGGGTTTTTCGGCGCTGGGCGAAAGCGGCCGTCACGACTCTGCGCAGTCGTTGCTCGCGAAGGCTGTCGTGCATACTTTTACGGGGCCGTAGCCGTACGATGGCGGACTGCACCTTGGGTGGCGGTGAAAACGCTTCCGGCGGCACCTGAAACAACGCATCCACCTCGCAGCGATACTGGGTCATTACGCCCAGCTTTCCCCAGGCTTTGCCACCCGGTTCTGCTGCCATGCGATTGACCACCTCCAACTGCAATATGAAATGCATATCTTCGATGATGTCTGCAAACTCCAGCAGATGGAATATGAGTGGTGTTGAAATGTTGTAGGGCAGATTGCCCACCAGTCGCAGTGGACGTTCATCGCGGCGCAAACTGGCGAAATCAAACTTGAGGGCGTCTGCGGCGTGAACGCAAATTGCAGCGCCGAACTCTTCCTCCAGTACCGGCACCAGGTCTCGGTCCAGTTCGATCACATCCATTCGACATTCTGCGCTGGCCAGCTCGCGGGTGAGGGCGCCCTGGCCCGGGCCAATCTCGACCAGATGCTGATCGGGGCGTGGTTGAATAGCCCGCCCGATGCGACCGATGATGCCCGAATCGGTGAGAAAATTTTGCCCGAATCGCTTGCGGGCGCGATGCTGTTTCAAGGGGTGACGCCTCTGGCCAGTGCCGCAGCACAATGCGTTGCGTATTCCAGGCTGCTCACGTCAGCCTTACCGGTACCGGCCAGATCCAGGGCCGTGCCGTGGTCCACCGAGGTGCGCACGATAGGTAAACCCAGCGTAATGTTCACTGCGGCGCCGAAGCCTGCGTACTTTAGTACGGGCAAACCCTGGTCGTGATACATCGCCAATATGGCGTCGGCTTGCTCCAGCACGCGGGGGGCGAATGCAGTGTCAGCCGGTAGTGGCCCCACCAGTTGCAAGCCCTGTTCGCGTAGACGCTCCAGGCAGGGAATGATGACGTCGATTTCTTCGCGGCCCATATGTCCGGATTCGCCAGCATGCGGGTTGAGTCCCAGAACGGCGATGCTGGGATCATTAATTCCAAAACGACTGACCAGATCGCGTTGCAGCGTAGTGATGACGCGTTCCAGCAGCTCAGTGGTCACAGCGCTTGGCACATTTGCCAATGGGAGGTGCGTGGTTAACAGAGCAACGCGCATCTGTTCGCAGGCCAGCAACATGACGACCTGATCGGTGCCAGTTGCCTCGGCCAGGAATTCCGTGTGGCCGGTGAATGCGATGCCTGCGTCATTGATGACCGATTTCTGTACGGGTGCGGTCACCATGGCGTCGAAGCTGCCGTCCATGCAGCCGTCGACGGCGCGGCTGAGCATCGCCAGTACGTAACTGGCGTTGGCCGGGTTGAGCCGTCCGGGTTCGCAGGCCTGCGCCAATTCAATGGGCAATACGCAAATCTCACCGGCTGCACTGGGTCGTGCTGGAGCGGTTGCATCGAATTCACGCAGCGTGAGCGGAAGCCTGAGTAAGCGGGCCCGCTCTATCAGCAGGGCCGGCTCGCACAGGACTACTAACTCCTCGGCACGGGCTTTCTGGGCCAGCTGCACTGCCAGGTCTGGCCCTATTCCCGCGGGTTCTCCGGTGCTTAGAGCGAGACGCAGCGTGGTCATGGGAACCTACTTGATGTCGACGAAGGCCTCGTCGCGTATCTTGCGCAGCCAGGCATCCAGTTCTTCCTGGTACTTGCGCTTGTGCAGGACATCGCCGGCCCGATTACGAATCACGGTAGCAGATACGTCTTCCTGGCGTCTTTCCAGCGGCTGCAGGATATGCCAGCCAAACTGGCTCTGGAAAGGCTGCGAGACGTCGTTGACCTCGGTGGAGTCCATGACATTTTCGAACTCAGCCACCATCTGCCCCGGGCTGGTCCAGCCCAGATCACCGCCTTCCTGGGCAGATCCGATATCTTCAGAAAATTCCCGCGCCAATTCCTCAAAATTATCATCGGCGAGAATCTCGGCGCGCAAATCTGCCGCCAGGGCCTGGGTTTCCTCGTTGGTGCGAATGGCGGAGGGCTTGAGCAGGATGTGCCGGACATGGGTTTGCTGGATAACCATGGATCCACCGCGCTTCTCTGCCAGATAGATCAGGTGGTAGCCGCTGGGGCTGCGAATCGGTTCCGAGGTTTGGTTCACCTCCAGGTTTGGAGCGACATCGGCGAACAGGCTTGGCAGGTCATCGCGCTTGCGCCAGCCCAGATCACCGCCCTGGAACGTAAACTCACCGCCGCTGCTGCTAATGACCGACTCGAATGTCTCGCCACCCACGATACGGTCGTACAAGTCGTCGACATAGGCCTTGATGCTGTCTTCCTGCTGTGGAGTTACGTCGGTGGCGACCGGCAACAGCGCATGCACCAGGTGGTACTCCTCCGACATCATCGCGCGACCCTCTTCAGACTCGATGAAGTTGTCGATTTCCTCGTCGCTAATCTGAATGCGCTGGCTAACGTTGCCGCCCTGTACTCGCTGAATAATCAGCTCTTGCCGCACGTTCTCGCGCATGGCCTGGTAGGACTCTCCCTCGGCCTCCAGGCCCTGGCGAAACTGGTCCAGTGTCATACGGCGCTGGGCGGCGATGCGATTGAGCGCAGAGTTTAGCTGCGCGTCACTAATGCGCACGCCCGCGCGGCGACCTTTCTGGATCTGGATGCTCTCCAGAATCAAGCGGTCCAGCGTCTCGCGCACCATCACGTCGTCCGGGGGCAGCTGCCGGCCCTGGGCTTCCAGGTTGTTCTTTAGTATCTGCATACGGTCGCGCAATTCGCTCGCCATAATGACGTCGTCTTCGACGATGGCCACCACAGAGTCAAGCAGTATGGTTTCCGCCCATCCTGTTGGGGCGGCGAGCGTCAGGCTCAGCAGTAACCACCTTCCCATATCCAGGAGTTTATTCATCACTATCACTGTATCCTCGAATAAATTCTTCCAGCATGCCGCTTACGCGTGTACCGACCCCGCCCAGCCCCTTGAGTTGGAACTCCAGGTAAGTGGCGTGCTCATGTTCAACCAGCGACTCCACCTGTACACCGTTCTTTTGATCCAGGAGCCGTTGGTAAACCAGGCGTACTCGCCAGCAGCAGTTATTGTACTCGATTCCCGCCATATCATTGATACGCTCGTTATCGTCCAGGTCGTAGAGCGAACGCAGGAAAATCGACCACTGATTATTGACCGGAAAATAGGTAGAAAAGTCCACTTGGTCGATATCGCCCAGTTCCGGATCGTTGCCGCGGTAGCGGCGGTAGCTGTAGCCGAGATTGAAGATACGTTGCTCTTCACCAAGAAAGCCCAGCTGTACGTAGGTCTGGTCGAGTTCGTTCTCGTCGGTGTTCCACAACCAGGAGGACCTGAATTCCAGCTCCTCGAAAGGGGATACATTGAACTCGGCTGCTATCGCGGAGCTACCTTCGAAATCACTCTCGTCCGGACGGCCCACGGCTACCCTACGATCATCGAAATAGTAGATCTGGCCAATACTGGCCACCAGCTTTTCACGACCGCTGGTGGGATCGAGCAAGCGGCTCGTAAGGCCAACCGAGACCTGATTGGCGTCGTCGAGGCGGTCGCGGCCGGAGAATCGGGTTTCGCGGAATAACTGGCTGTAGGCAAAGGTGAGCTCAGAGGTATCGAAATCGGGTAAGCCTTGCTGATCCTCGTAATCCGCCCACAAATAGAACAGCCGTGGCTCCAGGGTTTGCAGACCCCAGGCGGTGTCGCGTTCGAAAAACAGACCGCCATCGACACTGATCAGCGGTGCGCCGACATCGGGTGTGTCGTCGATGTCATCATCAAGGACTATTTCATCGTCCAGGTCGTAGTTGATCTGGCGATAACGGGCCGTGGGCTTCAGGAATCCCCAGACCCAACTCATCGGGTAGTTGACCCCTAAGCTGTTGTAGAGACGATGACCGGTGGGGTCCTCATCGTGGTCGAAGTAGGCGTAATCCGACTGGAACAAGAGGTTAGCTTGAAAGTCCTGCTCCAGCGCGACGCGCGCGAGGGTGACCTGGGGCAGCTTGCGGTAGGGGTCGGTATCAATATCCCGCGCAATGGTTTTGAATTCCTCGACCCGGACCTGTGCCTGCCAGTCGTCGCCGAGATAGTCCAGTTGCCCGCGTTGTGCCAGGTGTGTCGACTGCGTGATTTGCAGGGAGGTAGTGCCCAGATCGCTGAAATAGCTGTCATCACTGACATTGGTGAAATCGATCTCTGTGCGCCAGCGTTGCTTGAACAGGCCGTATTGGTCCACGGCGGTCAGCCAGCGATCGCCATCTTCATCGGGGTAATCCTGCTGGTACTCATCGTCGCCACTCATCCACGCGCCGCCGAGTTCCCAGTAACCCAGGTACTCACCCAGATAGCGTGTCTCCAGTTCTGTCAGCAAGCCGCGCTCGCCTATATAGCGCGGCGTTAGCGTGGCGTCGTAGTTGGGTGCGAGATTGAAGTAATAGGGCAGGGCGATGTCAGCGCCGCCGCTGGAATCATTGCCGATCTCTGGCCAGAGAAAGCCACTCTTGCGGCGGTCGTCCAGGGGAAACTGAAGATAGGGGGTGTAGACGATGGGCACGCCGCCCATTTCGATTTTCGCATCTCGCGCCGTGCCGGTGCCTTCTTCCAAATCCAATTCAATATTGTCGGCGTAAAGCATCCACTGGTTCTGTAGGGGCGGACAGTAGCTGTAGTAGGCATCGTCGAGTTCGATCAGCTCGTCGGGGCGGCGCTTGATCAGATCTGCGCCACCGTGCACATGCTGCTCGTGGAGTACAAACTGGCTGGCGGTCAGGCTCGCCTCGCCACTGGCGGTATCGATGGTGCCGGTGGCGCCGCGCATGAACAGGCCGGGCTCGCGCAGTTCAACATCGCCATGCAGGCTGCCCCAGCTCTGGTTGCGGTCGAACTCCGCTTCTTCCGCCCGCAATTGGCGATATCCCTGCGTCGCTTCGACGCCGCCGCGCAAACGAACAATGTCACCTTCCAATTCAGATTCGTTGGCGTTGGCGATGATTTCCTGGGTGGCGGGATCGATGCTGGTGTCCATGTCCGCCAGGGGATCCTGGTAGGCGCCACCGCAGCGTTCGACACGCTTTCTGGCAGTGTCCTCTTCACTGGCCGGACGGTTGCTCCAGTCAAGAACACCCTCATTTTCAACACAGTCGTGCTCCTCGCCCTTGACCGGAGCGGGTAGCAAGATACATATTCCCAGCAGCGCGCACCCAAACAGGGGTGCCCAACGGCGGCGTTGCAGTGGAGCTGCAGGGGTCATGGCTTAATAGTGAATACACGGACTTTCTGGCGAATCGGGATGATAATGCATTCTCGCCGCCTGTGCTTGCTTTAATGTCGGCACGAGAGCAGCAATTACGCGGTTGGGCGGAGGGTCTGCTTGCCCCCGCGCGCCTTGCGTGGAGCCCTGTTTCGGGCGATGCCAGTGCGCGCCGATATTTTCGTGTGGCCGATATGACCAGAAGCTGGATCGCTGTCGATGCGCCGCCAGAGACCGAAGATACACAGCAGTTTGTGCAGGTTCACCAGCTCCTCGCCGGCAATGGAATTCGTGTCCCCTCGCTGCTGCACGTCGACCTGGCGCAGGGGTTTATGCTGCAGGAAGATTTGGGCAGTCAGTTGCTGCTGGGATCTCTCAATGATGACAGTGTGGATGCTTGGTATCGCCAGGCGCTCGATCTAATGCTGCAGGTCAGGCAGGTGCCGGATCCGGATAGCGCTTTGCCACGCTACAGCAGAGTAATACTGGAAGAGGAGCTTTCGCGCTTTACCGAGTGGTGCTGTGGCGCCTTACTGCAACTGCAACTCAGTGACTCTGAGCAGCGCATATTGGCGCAAAGTTTCGAACTACTGGTGAGCAATGCCGAACAGCAGCCCGTAGGCTTTGTGCACGTCGACTTCCACAGCCGCAACCTGTTGCCGTTGGCGAGTGGAGAGTTGGCTCTTATCGATTTTCAGGATGCCCGTTGGGGGCCGCTGACCTATGATCTCGTTTCCCTACTCAAAGACTGCTACATCAGTTGGCCGCGAGACCGCGTGCGGCGATGGGCGCTGCAATACCGAGATCGTATGTTAGCGATAGGCATACCGGCTGGCCGTGATGAAGCGGAGTTTTTGCGCTGGTTTGATTGGATGGGTCTGCAGCGGCACATCAAGGTGCTCGGCAACTTTTCCCGCCTGGCTATCCGCGACAATAAGCCAGGCTATCTCGCTGATATGCCGCTGGTGCTGGGCTACTGTCTGGAAGCCCTTGCCATGGACCCGGAGCACGCTGGTTTATACGACTTTTTCCAGCACAGATTGCAGCCCGCACTGGAGCCCAAACTCGCAGCGTTAATGGAGGGCGCGCCGACGTGAAAGCAATGATTCTGGCGGCTGGCCGCGGAGAACGTATGCGCCCGCTGACCGATGCTACCCCGAAGCCCCTGCTGCAGGTGGGTGGCAAACCACTGATCCAGTACCACCTCGAAAACCTGGTGGCCGCCGGTATTGATGAGATTGTGATTAACACCGCCTGGCTGGGAGAACAACTGGAAGAGCGCCTCGGCGATGGTGCGGCGTTTGGCTGCCGTATCCACTGGAGTCGGGAAGGAGAGGCACTGGAAACGGCTGGAGGTATTGCAAGAGCATTACCGCTGCTGGGAGATGAACCCTTCGCGGTGGTCAATGGAGACATCTGGACCGATTTTCCGATGGTGCGAATGCAGCGGATCGAGCTGATCCCGGGTGCGACGGCTTGCCTGGTGATGGTTGATAATCCACCACAGCACTCTAGCGGTGATTTCCTCCTGCGCAACGACGGTCTGCTGGCGCCGCGTGTGGCAGGAGATCGCAATGCGCCGGCAGCGTTTACCTATGCGGGTATCGCGCTGTTTACGCCTGCGTTTTTCAGGGGTGTGAGCGATGACAAGCTCGCGCTCAGGCCCTTGCTCGATAAGGCCATGGCGGCTGAGACCTTGCAATGGGAATACTTCGAGGGGCGCTGGTACGACGTAGGCACAGCCGAGCGTCTGGCAGAACTGGATGACGCACTGACCATACCGTAGAATGCGGGCTCATTCCTGAGTCATCGCCTCGCAGCGGAGCCATCTAAACATGACCGATTATCTAATCGCCCCCTCCATCTTGTCAGCGGATTTCGCCCGCCTGGGCGAGGAAGTGGACAACGTGCTCGCCGCGGGTGCCGATATTGTTCACTTTGATGTGATGGACAATCACTATGTGCCCAATCTCACCATTGGCCCTATGGTGTGCAAAGCGTTGCGCGACCATGGCGTTACGGCGCCGATTGATGTGCACCTTATGGTAAGCCCGGTGGACCGCCTGGTCGGCGATTTTGCCGAAGCCGGTGCCAGCTACATCACCTTTCATCCTGATGCCTCGACCCATGTGGACCGCACGCTGCAGATGATTCGCGATGCCGGCTGTAAATCGGGGCTGGTATTCAACCCGGCCAGCGGCCTCGATGCGCTCAAGTACGTCATGGACAAGGTCGACATGGTGTTGCTGATGTCGGTGAATCCTGGCTTTGGCGGCCAGAGCTTTATCCCGGCGACACTCGACAAGTTGCGCGAGGCTCGGGCGTTGATCGACGGCAGCGGTCTCGATATTCGTCTCGAGATTGACGGCGGTGTTTCGGCCAAGAATATACGCGAGATCGCAGAGGCAGGTGCGGATACCTTTGTCGCCGGCTCTGCGATCTTCAACACTGACGATTACGCGGCGACTATTGCAGCCATGCGCGCCGAATTAGCGGCCGTTGCGTAAGCAAACGGCTCAGGTACAATACCCGACTCTTAAACCGGTCCTGGAGATAGCTGTGCAAGCAGCCGGACATTCAATCATCGGCGCCCTGTCGATGCGTGCGATCACCCGCTGGCGATGGTAGCCAGGGGTACCCGTACGACTATTGAATGCATCTGAACAATCTCTAAGGAAGTCCAATGACACCCGAACAGTTTGCTGCCCTGGCAGCACAGGACTACAACCGTATTCCCGTCAGCCGAGAAGTGCTGGCAGACACTGAAACCCCGCTGAGCGCCTACATGAAGTTGGCTGGCGGCAAGTATTCGTATTTGCTGGAGTCTGTGCAGGGCGGCGAGAAGTGGGGCCGTTATTCCATCATCGGTTTACCGTGCCGCACCTTATTGCGAGTGCGCGGCTTTGTTGTGGAAATCTTGCGCGACGGCGAAGTCGTCGAGAGCGCGGAGGTCACAGACCCGTTGGCGTCAGTTGAGGCGTTTCAGCAACGCTACCGGATTCCGGAGGTCGAAGGTTTGCCGCTGTTCCACGGTGGGCTTGTCGGCTATTTCGGCTACGACACGGTGCGTTATGTGGAGCCGCGCCTGCAGCCCAGCATGCCCACCGACGAGCTCGGAACGCCGGATATCCTGTTGATGGTGTCAGAGGAAATCGTGGTATTCGACAATCTGGCCGGCACCGTGCAATTGGTTGTGAATGCCGACCCGGCGAACGGCGATGCGTACGCAGCCGCGCAGGCCAGGCTAGATGCTTTGCAAACCCAGTTGCGCGAGCCGACACCGCAACCGGCTTCCATCGACCTCAGCGCAGCAGAACAGTCGCGGGCGCAGGAAATTATCCCGGAGTCGGAATTCCGCTCGCACTTCACCGAGGAGCAGTACTACGACGCGGTGGACCGTATTAAAGAATACGTGTTGGCCGGCGATGTGATGCAGGTGGTGCCGTCTCAGCGACTAAGTCTCCCCTTTACCGCTCCCCCCCTCGATCTCTACCGCGCATTGCGCAACCTCAATCCCTCGCCCTATATGTATTACCTCGATCTTGAGGACTTCCATATTGTGGGATCGTCACCCGAGATTCTGGCGCGACTCGAAGAGGGTATTGTTACCGTGCGGCCCATCGCTGGCACTCGACGTCGCGGCCGTAGCGAAGAGGAGGATCTGGAGCTGGAGCGCGAGCTGCTCGATGATCCCAAGGAAATTGCAGAGCACCTTATGCTGATCGATCTCGGCCGCAATGATGTGGGCAGAATTGGCGATATCGGCTCTGTGGAGCTCACCGATAAGATGGTGGTGGAGCGTTACTCTCACGTGATGCACATTGTCTCAAACGTCACCGGAAAACTGCTGGAGGGCCGCAGTGCGGTCGACGTGCTGCGCGCGTCACTGCCTGCGGGAACGCTGAGCGGCGCACCCAAAATACGAGCCATGGAAATTATCGACGAGCTTGAGCCGGTGAAGCGAGGCGTTTACGGCGGTGCGGTAGGTTACATCTCATGGCAGGGTGATATGGATACCGCGATTGCGATTCGAACCGCGGTCGTGAAAGACGAGGTGCTCTACATTCAGGCGGGGGGTGGCGTGGTTGCCGATTCCATTCCACGGCTGGAATTCAAGGAAACGATGAACAAGGCGCGAGCCATGTTTCGGGCGGCTGCTATGGTGCAGGCCGGCAGCGAAGGAGGGCAGTAAGATGTTGCTCATGATCGACAATTACGACTCCTTTACTTACAACGTGGTGCAGTATCTGGGTGAACTGGGCGCTGATGTCGGGGTGGTGCGAAATGACCAGATCGATGTGGCTGGAGTCGAGGCACTGGCACCAGAGAAGATCGTTATTTCACCGGGACCCTGCACGCCCAATGAGGCGGGTATATCCATGGCTGTGATTGAGGCGTTCGCCGGCAAACTGCCGATACTGGGTATTTGCCTGGGCCATCAGAGCATCGGGCAGGTGTTTGGTGGCAGGATCATACGCGCTCGCCAGGTGATGCATGGTAAAACCTCTCAGGTGCACCATCGTGGCGAGGGGGTTTTTGAGGGTCTTAGTAATCCTTTCGAGGCAACTCGTTATCACTCGCTGGTCATCGAGAAAGAGAGCGTTCCCGATTGTCTCGAGATTACTGCGTGGACTGAGACTGAAGACGGCGACCTCGATGAGATCATGGGGGTTCGCCACCGTGAGCTACAAATCGAGGGCGTGCAGTTTCACCCCGAATCCATACTGACAGCGCACGGTCACGACCTGCTGCGCAATTTCCTGATACAGGAGAACAGAGCATGAATATTCAGGATGCAATTGCCCAATTGGTAGAGGGCAACAATCTTTCGGCCGACACGATGCATGCTGCCATGCATCAGATCATGGGTGGTGAGGCCTCAGCCGCGCAGATCGGGGCGTTTCTCGTCGCACTGCGCATAAAAGGCGAAACTATCGAAGAGGTGGCTGCGGCCACATCGGTAATGCGTGAATTGGCAGTACCCGTGAATGTCGGTCAGGAAAACCTGGTCGATATCGTCGGCACCGGCGGGGATGGAGCCAATCTGTTCAACGTATCCACCGCTTCGGCTTTTGTCGTGGCGGCTGCGGGAGGACGCGTCGCGAAACACGGCAATCGGTCTGTTTCCAGTTCGACCGGTAGCTCGGATGTATTGCAGGCCTTGGGTGTTCCGGTAGATCTGACTCCCGCTCAGGTGGAACGGTGTATCGAAGAAGTGGGTATGGGATTCATGTTTGCGCCCACCCACCACAGCGCCATGAAACATGCTGCGGGGCCGCGTAAGGAGCTGGGTATGCGCACGGTCTTTAACATGCTTGGGCCAATGACTAACCCCGCCGGTGTGAAGCGCCAGGTGATCGGTGTATTCACGCAGGATTTCTGCCGTCCGATGGTCGAGGTACTGAAGCAACTCGGTAGCGAACACATTATGGTGGTGCACGGACAGGATGGCCTCGATGAGGCCAGTCTCGCCCTGCCAACGCATGTAGCAGAACTGCTGGACGGCACCATCAGTGAGTACGAGATTCGACCGGAAGATTTCGGCATTGCTTCTGCCAGCCTGGAGGGTCTTAGCGTTGCCAATAGTGAAGAGTCGGTCGCGCTTATCAAAGCTGCCTTCTCGGGAAGCGACGATGCAAACGCGCGCAAGGCTGCCGACATGATCGCACTCAATGCGGGCCTCGCCATCTATACCAGCGGTGTCGCAGCGACGTTGGCGGACGGCGTGCAAATGGCCGAAGATGCGATTGGCAGTGGTGCAGCACGACTGAAAGTTGACGAGCTCGCCCAGTTTGCACAACTGCAGCAGTCGACGGCGTCTTGATGACCGCGGATACGCCCACAGTATTGCGCCGCATTATTGAGCGTAAATGGGAAGAGGTGGCAGAGCACAGCGCCCGGCAGTCTTTGTCTGCGCTGGAATCGGCCGCCAGCGGCCAAGGGCCTTGCCGCGGTTTCGTGAGCGCTATGCAGGAAAAGGTCGCGAACGGTCAGGCGGCCGTTATCGCGGAAGCGAAGAAAGCTTCACCCAGCAAAGGCGTTATTCGCGAGCAGTTTGATCCGGCGGCCATTGCGGCGAGCTATGAGGCGGGCGGCGCAGCCTGCCTGTCTGTACTCACGGACGTGGATTTTTTCCAGGGCGCTGATGAATACCTGCAGCTGGCACGCGACGCCTGCGGCCTGCCCGTGATTCGAAAGGATTTTGTTGTCGATCCCTACCAGGTGGTGGAAGCTCGGGCCATCGGCGCCGATTGTGTACTGTTGATTGTGGCAGCGCTTGAAGATTCGCAGATGGCTGAGTTGGATGCGGCGGCCAAAGAGCTCGACATGGATGTGTTGGTGGAAGTGCACGATCGCGCGGAACTCGATCGCTCTCTGGAACTGGGAAACACCCTCGTTGGCATCAACAACCGCAATTTACATAATTTTGAGACTCGGCTGGAAACGACCTGGGAACTGCTGCCTCATATCCCAGCAGATCGCCTTGTTGTCACTGAGAGCGGCATTCACAGCGACAACGACGTAGCCGCCATGCGTGAACGCGACGTGCATGCGTTTCTGGTGGGTGAAGCCTTTATGCGGGCGGAAGAGCCGGGCGAAAAACTCGCCGAATTATTCGCGGCCTAGCGCGCGCCGAACACCACGATAGTCTTACCGGCGGCAGACACCAGCCCCTCGTCCTCGAGCGTTTTCAGCACGCGTCCGGCCATTTCTCGGGAGCAGCCGACAATGCGGCCCAGCTCTTGGCGGGTAATCTTGATCTGCATGCCATCGGGGTGGGTCATGGCGTCGGGTTGCTCACACAGCTCGAGCAAGGTGTGCGCGATGCGACCGGTCACATCGACGAAGGCCAGGTCGGAGAGCTTGCGAGTGGTATGGCGCAGGCGCTCAGCCATCTGTGCGCCAATAGCGAACAGGATATCGGGAAACTGCCCACGAATTTTGTGGAAGCGCTCATAGGTGATCTCAGCGACTTCGCATTGGGTCTTGGCCTGCACTAGAGCGCTGCGCGTTTCTTCCTCGTCGCCGTAGAGACCCATTTCGCCGAAGAAGTCGCCCGGGTTCAGGTAATCCACGACCATCTCATGATCGTCGCCGCTTTCTACGATGACGGATACCGAGCCGTCCAATATAAAGTAGAGAGAGGTGCTCGCGTCGCCGGGAAGAATAATCTGGGACTTCGCCTTAAAGTCCTGGCGCTGGCAATAGCGCAGGAAATTCTCGATGTCCGGAATGGCGTTGATGATCTGTGGTTTTATCAACGGGGGCTCTCCCTTCTCGCTCTTTCGCAATAGTAACTCAGGCCATGCGAAGTAAAAAGAAACCTGTTGTGCTAAGCTGCGCCGCCGATTTCCTGGAGAGTTAGCGAATCATGAAAGCAACGGTGAAGTGGGTCGACGGTGCGATGTTTCTCGGTGAGTCCGGCACCGGGCATAGCGTCGTTATGGACGGTGCCGAGGAGCAGGGCGGTCGCAATATGGCGCCGCGACCGATGGAGATGTTGTTGATTGGCATGGGCGGTTGCAGTGCCTACGATGTAATGGCCATGCTGCGCAAGTCGCGCCAGCAAGTGGTCGACTGCCGCGCTGAAATTGAAGCAGAGCGGGCCGATGCTGTGCCTGCAGTATTCACCAAGATTCATATCCACTTTGTGGTCACCGGCACATCACTTAAGGAGAGTCATGTCGCGCGCGCGGTATCGCTCTCCGCAGAAAAATACTGCTCAGCATCGATCATGATGGAAGCTGCCGGAGTGGAAGTCACCCATAGTCACGAGATTGTGGAGTCTGGTGAGAGCGCGGAGGCTTCTGCCTGAATTGCGACTGTTGATCGCTGGGTCGCGCCGGTTACCGAATAGGGGATCTAGACGCGATAGCTGCTGCGCGTCATTAACTTGGATATAGCGGTCATTGCACGTTTCACTGGCTCCGGGAAGTCGGTGCCACCGGCGGCGAGTGCCAGATCTCCGTGCTTTTTCTCATCTTCGAGCATCTGCTCAAGAATCAAGCGGCTGCGCTCGTCCTCTTCTGGGAGTTGTTCGAGGTGATCTTCCAGGTGTTCACACACGCGCTCTTCGGTAGCGGCGACGAAGCCCAGACTCCAGCGGTCACCTGCGATACCCGCCGCCGCGCCCAGCGCAAATGACATGCCGTACCACAATGGATTGAGGTGGCTGGTGTGGCTGCCGAGTTGTTGCAGGCGCTCCTCGCACCAGACCAGGTGGTCTACTTCTTCCTCGGCGGCCTGCTCCATCTTCTCACGTACATCGGGGAGCTTTGCTGTCAGCGCTTGCCCCTGATATAGGGCCTGGGCACAGACCTCGCCGGTGTGGTTCACCCGCATCAGGCCCGCCACATGGCGCCGATCTCGATTGTCCAGCTCTGCCTCGGGTTTGCCCTTGGCGGGTGATTCACGCCGCGCCTGGTTGGCTTCACCACCGAGGGTGCGTAGCACCTGGTCGGCGTTATCGATTAACTGGTCCAGGGGTGAGAGTCTGCGCTTGCTCATAGCTTGATTGTAGCGAATGTGTCGACTTATTCCCGCTCCAGTGCGCGCCAGCCAATGTCGCTGCGGAAAAAGGCGCCTTCCCAACTAATTGCGTCCACGCCGCGGTAGGCATTCTCGCGCGCTGTGGCGACGGTTTCGCCCAGGCCGGTAACACAAAGCACACGGCCTCCACTGGTGACCACCTGTCCATCGCTAATGGCAGTGCCTGCATGAAACACCTTGGTAGCCTCGTCATCTGCCTGCTCCAGGCCATTGATCACCGCGCCCTTAGCGTAGGAGCCGGGGTAGCCCCCTGCAGCCATCACGACACCCATGGCGCAGCGTGAGTCCCACTGGGTTTCTGCCTGATCCAGTTTGCCGTCCAGGGCTGCGTCACACAGTGCGCACAGGTCTGACTGTAAGCGCATCATGATCGGCTGCGTTTCGGGGTCGCCAAAGCGGCAGTTGTATTCAATAACCTTAGGATTGCCCTGTGGGTCAATCATCAGTCCGGCGTAGAGAAAACCTGTGTAGGGCATGTCCTCAGCTGCCATGCCAGCAACCGTGGGCATAATCACCTGCTGCATGATGCGATCGTGAACGGCGGGCGTGACCACTGGGGCTGGTGAATAGGCACCCATACCACCGGTATTGGGCCCAGTGTCGCCTTCACCCACGCGCTTGTGATCCTGGCTGGTTGCCATCGGCAATACATTGCGACCATCCGCCAGCACAATGAAACTCGCTTCCTCGCCCTCGAGAAATTCCTCAATCACTACTCGGCAGCCCGCATCACCAAAGGCATTGCCTGAGAGCATGTCCGTCACGGCGGCTTCGGCCTGATCCAGGGTTTCGGCCACGATTACGCCCTTGCCTGCGGCAAGCCCATCGGCCTTAACGACAATGGGTGCGCCCTGTTCGCGCAAATAGGTCAGCGCGGGTTCCAGCTCAGTGAAATTGCCATAGGCGGCAGTGGGGATATTGTGCCGCGCCAAAAAATCCTTGGTGAATGCTTTGGAGCCTTCCAGTTGCGCGGCTGCCGCGGAGGGGCCGAAACAGCGCAAGCCTTGCTCGGTAAAGTAATCGACGATGCCATCGACCAGTGGTGCTTCAGGGCCGACGATGGTCAATCCAACATTATTGCTGCGAGCAAAGTCGGCCAGAGCGGGGAAGTCTCCCACCCCCAGGTCGACATTCTCAATACCCGCTTCCGCTGCGCTGCCGGCATTGCCCGGTGCCACGAACACGGTCTCTACGTTAGCCGATTGAGACGCTTTCCAGGCCAGCGCGTGCTCGCGCCCGCCGCTGCCAATCACCAATACGTTCATGTCGATGGACTCCGGTCGATCAGTGGCGGAAGTGGCGCATGCCGGTGAATACCATCGCCATGTCGTTTTCATCCGCGGCGGCGATGACCTCTTCGTCGCGGATAGAACCACCGGGTTGGATGACGGCGGCGATGCCAACATTGGCAGCATTGTCGATACCGTCACGGAAGGGGAAGAAGGCATCCGATGCCATGACTGACCCCTTAACCTCCAGGCCCGCATGCTCGGCTTTGATGGCCGCGATGCGCGCCGAATTCACTCGGCTCATCTGCCCTGCACCCACGCCGATGGTTTGGCCTGCCGCCGCATAAACGATGGCATTGGACTCGACGAACTTGGCCACTTTCCAGGCGAACAGCAGATCGTCCATCTGTTCGGCACTGGGCTGGCGTTTGCTAACAACCTTGAGATCCGCCGCGCCCACCATTCCAAGATCGCGGTCCTGGACAAGGAGTCCGCCGTTGACGCGCTTGTAGTCGAGCGCGGGCTGCGACTCAGACCAGTCACCGCAGGCGAGTACACGCACATTTTCCTTGCTCGACGTGGCGGCGAGGGCCGCATCAGAGATAGACGGTGCAATGATCACTTCAACGAACTGACGATCCACGATTGCCTTTGCAGTGTCTGCATCCAACTCGCGATTGAAGGCGATGATGCCACCAAAGGCGGACTCGGGATCGGTGGCGAAAGCGCGCTCATAAGCGTCGCCTATGCTGGCCGCCACTGCCACACCGCAGGGGTTGGCGTGTTTAACGATGACACAGGCGGGCGCCTCGAAATTTTTAACGCATTCCAGCGCAGCATCGGTGTCCGCCACATTGTTGTAGGACAGTGCTTTACCCTGCAGTTGCCGTGCGGTGGCAATGCCAGCCTCGGCGGGGTTGCTCTCCACGTAAAACGCGGCGTTCTGGTGCGGGTTCTCGCCGTAGCGCATCTCCTGAACCTTGTTGAACTGGGTGGAGTAGGTGCGTGGGAACAGCTCACTGCCACCTTCGACCAGCTTGCCAAAGTGATTGGCGATGGCGCCGTCGTACGCGGCCGTGTGCTCGTAGGCGCCAATGGCCAGATCGAAGCGGGTCTGATAGCTGGTCGCTCCGTCATTAGCCGCCATCTCTTCAAGGATGCGATCGTAGTCACCGGCATTAACCACGATGTTGACAAAGCGATGGTTCTTGGCCGCCGCTCGCACCATGGTCGGGCCGCCAATATCGATGTTTTCGATGGCGTCTTCCAGGCTACAGTCGGGCTTAGCTACAGTCTGTTCAAAGGGATACAGATTGACTACCACCATATCGATCGCCTCGATACCGTGTTCGGCCATAACCGCATCGTCGATGCCGCGGCGAGCGAGAATGCCGCCGTGGACTTTGGGGTGTAATGTCTTCACCCGGCCGTCCATCATCTCGGGGAAGCCGGTATAGGCGGAGATCTCGGTCACCTCGATTCCATTTTCCTCCAGCAGGCGAAACGTGCCGCCGGTGGACAATAGCGCTACGCCTTGCTCCCGCAGGCCGCGTGCGAAATCTACGATACCGGTTTTGTCGGAGACGCTAATCAGGGCGCGTCTCACCGCCACAAGATCTGCCTGGCTCATGCGTTGCTGTCCAGCAAGCCGTATTGCTTCAACTTTTTGCGCAGTGTGCCACGGTTCAGCCCCAGCATGCGGGATGCCTTGGTCTGGTTATTGCGGGTATAGCGCATGATCTCTTCAAGCAGGGGAGCTTCTATTTCCGCCAGCACCATCTGATAAACGTCGGTGCCCATCTGGCCGTCCAGTTTGTCCAGGTAATCCCTTACCGCAATCGTTACGCTTTCGCGTAAGCTGCTTCCATTGCTGCTGTCGATGCGATCACCGCTATCTGCCGTTGCTTGCGGTGAGCGTTCCAACAGTGTGTCCCCCATTCTCATGCTGCCAACTCCTCGTACTGGCTGTGGCTAAAAAAGTATTCAAGATGATTGAATTGTTCCGCTGCGGATTCCAGCGCATTGAAGGTCTTGCGCGCGCTGCGGCTACCGCTGTGCTGTTGCAGGTACCAGCCGACGTGCTTGCGTGCGACTCTGACCCCCATGTACTCGCCGTAAAACTGATGTAGGTCCGCCAGGTGCTGTTTGAGTATCTGCCATTGCTGTTCCAGGCTCGGATCCGGCACAGCCTCGCCAGATTCGATATAGCTGGCGATCTGTCCGCATAACCAGGGTCTGCCCTGGGCGGCCCGCCCGATCATCACGCCGGCCGCGCCGGTATGCTCCAGCACCGCCGCTGCCTTGGCGGGTGTTTCGATATCGCCATTGGCAAACACTGGAATATCGACCGTGGAGCAGATCTCGGCGATGGTATCGTACTCGGCCTCGCCTTCGAATTTGCAAGCGCGGGTGCGACCGTGAATGGCCAGCGCCGCAACGCCGGCGTCCTCGGCAATGCGGGCCACAGTCGGACCATTGCGGTGCTCGGGTGACCAGCCCGTGCGGGTCTTCAGGGTGACCGGCACGTCGACGGCTGCAACGACGGCCTGCAGGATATCTTTGACCAATGCTTCATCGCGCATCAATGCCGAGCCTGCCGCCTTGCGACAGACCTTCTTGGCGGGACAGCCCATATTGATGTCAATGATTTGCGCACCGAGCTTCACGTTATGGATCGCCGCTGCCGCCATCTGCTGTGGTTCGCTTCCCGCAATTTGGATCGAACGCGGTTCGCATTCAACGCTATGATGCTGGCGCAAGCGGGTTTTGCGGCTGTTCTGCAGATCGGCTCTTGAGGTCACCATTTCCGATACCACCAGGCCAGCACCCATGCGCGCGCAGAGGCGGCGAAAGGGTAAATCTGTGACCCCGGCCATGGGCGCCAGAGCCACGCGATTGTCCAGTCTGTAAGGGCCTACAGTGATCATCGAAACGCAGAAAGAGCAGTCGAAAAAGGGGCGTTATGATACTCGCTACCCCTGATGGGTAAAAGGAAAATTGTACTTTTTTTGATCAGTTTGCCAGGTCGGTCACAGATCTTAGTCTTGCGGTGTAATTAACTGCATCCTGGCCGGGGTCTTGCAATGCCAAAGACACCTGAATCTCGCTGCGAGAGGGTAGGCGGGGTGATGCGCGCCAGTCGCCGTGCAAGTATTCCTCGGGCAGGAAGGTGCGGCGGGCTCGGGGTTCGCCGTATCGATTGTGCAGGCTCAGCTCGATGGCCGGGAAGGATAGATCGCGATCGGAGGTGTTGCGCAGTTTGGCGTCGAGCCGCAGAGCGTTTTCCCGATCCGGGTGTTTGCGAACGATGAGCTGGCCGATTTCAAGTCCGGCGCTCGCTCCAGCGTCATTGCCGCGCCAGATGACTTGCAGGGCAAGCAAAACCGCGAGTATGGCAGCGATGGTCAGGCCCAGTTTGGGAGCGCCGCTGCGGGGGGCAGGCATATCCGCGCTGGCCATCGGTTTAACACTCAGATCAGACAGGGGGTTGATATCAGTGTCAGGCCCGATCTTCGGCGCGATAAATTCTGCCTCGCCCGTATTGGCATCGAATATCTGCAGGCAACTGCCGCAGCGAACACGGCCGCCTGCGTGTTGCAGTTGTGCCTCCTCTATCTGGAAGCCGGCGCCGCAGTGAGGACAGCGGGTTTCTCGCTTCTCAGTCATAGCACCTGACCTACCAGGGCGACCCACTCATCGCGCTGCCGGGCCACGCTGAGCGGCAGGGGATAGGCGGCGGTGAGTTCCGGCACCTGTTCGGCGAGGATGCCCGAGAGAATGAGGGTGCCGCCACCCTGCAGTTGCTCGCAAAGGATATCGGCCAGACCCATCAGCGGGCCAGCGAGGATATTGGCAATCACGACATCGGCAGACTCCGACCCGTGTAGTTCCCGGGGGTGTTTCACCGGGCAGCGTTCCGGCGAGATGGCATTGCGTTCGCAATTGGCACGGGTGGCGACCAGGGCCTGTGGATCGGTATCGACGCCCAGTACTTCGCTCGCGCCTAATAGCAGCGCGCCGATGCCCAGGATGCCTGATCCGCAGCCGAAATCCGTGACGCGCTTGCCCGCCAGATCGAGCTCGGCGAGCAGTTGCAGGCACATAGCCGTCGTCGGATGGGTGCCGGTGCCAAAGGCCAGGCCCGGGTCCAGCATGATGGTGGTCGCGGCGGGATCGGGAGGTTCCATCCAGCTGGGACAGATCCACAAATTGTCCGCGTATTGCTGGGGGCTGTAGTGTTGCATCCACTCCCGCTCCCAGTCTTTGTCTTCCAGCAGCTCCGCTCGCGGTTGGCAGTAATCCCGCACCTGCGCAGGGAGCGCCTGCCACAAGCGATCGATATCGGTGTCGGCGGGAAACAAGCCGGTCACCCGGGTTTCATGCCAGAGTTGTTTCTTTTCCTGGCCGAGATCAAACAGCGGTTGATCGGCGTTGTCTTGCAAGGTGACGGCGGCTGCACCAAGGTCCAGCAGTGCCTGTTCCGCAGTTCCCGCGGCATCAGCAGTGGTATCGAGCCGGTACTGAAGCCAGGCCATGGTGTTTATTCGTTCAGCCTGTTTTCCAGGTAGTGAATGCTCACACAGCCCTCACGAAAGCCAGGGTCGCGAACCAGATCGCGGTGTAAGTCAGAGTTGGTGCGAATACCCTCTACGACTAACTCGTCGAGCGCCTGGCGCATGCGAAGCAACGCGGTTTCGCGGTCCTCCGCATAGGTAATCACCTTGGCGATCAGTGAATCGTAGTAGGGGGGTACCGAGTAGCCGCCATAGAGGTGCGAATCCACGCGCACACCGGGCCCGCCGGGGGCATGAAAATGGCTGACGTGGCCAGGGCTGGGCAGGAAGGTTTTAGGGTCCTCGGCATTGATCCGACACTCGAAAGCGTGACCGCGAAAACGGATATCCTCCTGCGTGACCGACAGTGGCATATCGCTGGCGATTCGCAGCTGCTCCGCCACGATATCAAAGCCCGTGATCATTTCGGTCACCGGGTGTTCAACCTGTACCCGTGCATTCATTTCGATGAAATAGAAGCCACCGTCTTCGTACAGGAACTCAAACGTTCCGGCACCGCGATAGCCAATTTCGATACAGGCCTCGATGCAGGACTTAGTCACGGCATCGCGCTCTGCCTGCGGTATTCCCGGCGCGGGTGCTTCTTCCAATACCTTCTGGTGGCGGCGTTGCAGTGAGCAATCCCGATCACCCAGGTGGATCGCATTGCCCTTGCCGTCAGCCAGCACCTGAATCTCAACGTGACGCGGATTCTCGAGAAATTTCTCCAGGTAAACCACGTCGCTGCCAAACGCCGCGGCCGCCTCGGACTGTGTGACAAAGACGGCGTTGAGCAATGCCGCCTCGCTCTGCACCACGCGCATGCCACGCCCGCCGCCGCCGGCTGCGGCCTTGACGATGACGGGATAACCGATGTTGCGCGCGATCTTCAGTGTGCGCTCGTTGTCGTCGTCCAAGGGTCCGTCGGAGCCGGGAACCGTGGGTACCCCAGCCTTCTTCATGGCCTCAATGGCCGAGACCTTGTCACCCATCAATCGAATGGTGTCGGCGGTGGGTCCGATAAAGGTAAAGCCGCTGTTCTCCACCTGTTCCGCGAAATCGGCATTCTCCGCCAGAAACCCATAGCCGGGATGAACGCCGACAGCGTCGGTCACCTCCGCGGCGGAAATGATGGCGGGTATATTCAGGTAGCTCTCTGTGGATGGTGCAGGGCCAATGCAAACCGATTCATCGGCCAGTCTCACGTGCAGAAGATCGGCGTCTGCACTGGAGTGCACCGCGACCGTCTTGATGCCCAGCTCCTTGCAAGCGCGCAAAATTCTCAGCGCAATCTCGCCGCGATTGGCAATGACGACTTTATCCAGCAGTGGCATAGGTGTGTCCTCGTGCGGGCGTCAAATCAGACAATGGTGACCAGCGGCTGATCAAACTCGACCGGCTCGCCATTTTCGACCAGGATTGCTTCGATGACACCGGCCTTGTCGGCTTCAATCTGGTTCATCATTTTCATGGCTTCGACAATGCAGATGACATCGCCAGCTTTCACGTGCTGACCGACTTCGCAAAATACGGGCGAACTAGGAGACGGGGCCCGGTAGAAAGTGCCCACCATGGGGGATTTCACCACATGGCCATTGAGGTCCGCTGCCTCGCTGGCGGGTTCAGGTGCGGCGGCGGGTGCCGCTGCGGGCGCTGGCGGAGGTGCCGCGGGCGCCATGGGCGCGGCAACCACCGGCGCCGCTGCAGCGATGGGCGCAGCGCCATGCCGGCTGATGCGCACAGACTCTTCGCCTTCCTTAATTTCGATCTCACCAATGTTGGATTCTTCCAACAGCTCAATCAGTTTCTTAACTTTGCGAATGTCCATGGTCCATCCTCAGGCTTGTTCAAGTTGTTTGGTGGCGGCTGCCAGGGCCAGTTCGTAGCCCTGGGCACCCAGGCCGCAGATCACGCCAACGGCTAGGTCGGAAAAATAGGAGTGGTGTCGAAACTCTTCACGCTGATGCACGTTAGAGAGGTGCACCTCGATAAAGGGGATCTCAACCGCAGCCAGGGCGTCGCGTAGCGCAACACTGGTGTGGGTAAAGGCCGCCGGATTAATAATGATGAAGTTTACGCCCTCCTGGCGAGCATCCTGAATGCGCTCCACCAGCTCGTATTCGGCATTGCTCTGCATGGCCAACAGATGGTGCCCGTATTCCTGGGCCTGCTGCTGCAACTGTTGATTGATATCTACCAGGGTGGCGCTGCCGTAGACCTCGGGCTCTCGCTCCCCCAGAAGGTTCAGGTTTGGGCCATGCAATACCAGGATCGTCGCCATCGGGCGGTCCTCGCGGGGCTAATCGATGCGGACATTCTGCACCCTTTCTGGCCCAACGTCCAGACAATATGCGCTTTTACAACACGTTTGTGAATTTTGTAAGCTATTTTGCCGGAGATCGCAAACTTTGTGCAAAAAGCGGCACGATCGCGGCTAATTTCATGAAGGTCGACGAAAAAGCGCTAAATGTTGCTATATTACCGCGTATAGGTCTGAAAATAGCGGCAAGATCGGTTAAATGCTTGAAATCGCTTCGACAACAGTGCCTGGGGTCAGGAGCTGCGGCAGTATTTGCGGTGCCTCGCCGGCTTTGCCGCTGTAAACAAGGTACAACGGGACGCCATTGCGCCCGAACTTGCTGAGAAATTCGGCGATATCGGGGTCATAGTTAGTCCAATCCATCACCAGGTATTGCATATTTTTTGCGCGTAGGGCGTTTTGCACCGCATCGGTGCTGAGTGAGCCGCGCTCGTTGGCGATACAGGTGATGCACCAATCGGCTGTTACATTGACAAACACGGGGGTGCCTTCAGCCAGGTAGCGCTCCAACTGCTGCTCGCTCGTGGCGAACTCGCTGCTGGTCGATTTCGCGGCACTCTGCTGGCTGAGCAGTGGGGCGGGAATGATGGCCAGTGCGCCCAATACCGCGACGGCGCCGACGGCCTTGCCCCAGGTACGGTAACGCCACAGGTATAAACCCAGCGCCAACGCCAACATACCGCACATCAGAGCGGCCATGGCCGTGACGCTGGTTTGTCGTCCCGTTACCCACAGCAGCCAGATGGCCGTGGCATAGAGCGGAAAGGCCAGCAAGTGCTTGAAGGTTTCCATCCAGGGGCCTGGACGCGGCATACGTTCACGCAACGCACGGCTGTAACTGAGTAACAGCATAGGTGCCGCCATGCCTGCACCAAGAGCGGCAAATACAGACAGTGCAACGGGGGCAGTTTGGGTAACTGCGAATCCCAGGGCTGTTCCCATAAAGGGCGCGGTACATGGGCTGGCCACGATAGTTGCCAGTACGCCGGTAAAGAAGGAGCCGCTGTAGCCACCGCGATCAGCGAGTTGACTGCCGGTGCCCATAAGCCCCGCCCCAAATTCGATCAAGCCCGACAAGCTCAGTCCCATGACGAAGAACAGATAGGCCAGCAGGGCCACGAAATGTGGTGACTGCAACTGAAATCCCCAGCCTACTGCGGCGCCTGCCTGTTGCAGCGTAATGAGTAACAGGGCGACGGCGACAAAACTGGTGACGACGCCTGCGGCATACACCCAGCCGTGTACATGTTTGCTGTGTTCGCTGCCGGTAGCAAAGCTGAGAACTTTCAGCGATAACACCGGGAATACACAGGGCATCAGGTTAAGGATGCTGCCGCCAACGAAGGCCAGCAACAACATCAGCCAGAGTGATTGCGCGCCGGTTTCACTAGCGGTCTGCGGCTGAGTCGGCTTTGTTGCCTGTTCCGCCGGGCCGATGGTGCCCTGCGCGAAATCGACTGAGAAGCGTTCCTTCTGCGGCGGATAGCACAGGCCGGCATCGGCGCAGCCTTGGGAGCCCACTGTTAAAAGCGCGGGTCCGTTCGGTACTCGCTCCAGTTCAAGTGTTACATCGGCGAAGTTGTAGTAGACCTCGCTAATACCAAAGTACTCATCTTCACGAATAATGCCTTCATTGGCGTAGGCAGGGGTGACTTCGATCGGGCCTCCGGCGTCCTCAAGTTTGAACTTGAAGCGCTTTTTGTACATGTAATAGGCATCTTCTATCTGCCAGTACAGGCGAATCTCGTTTTCACCCGAGATTTCCAGGGCCAGCTTATAGGCCTCATCTACGGGAAGAAACTCCGGCTCAGCGGCGGCAGCACCCAAACCTCCCTGTGCGGGATTGAGTGAGAGGTCCTGGGCAGTCAGGGGCAGGCTCAGGAATAACAGAAGAATGGCAAGGCAGCGTCGCATAATCGGTTCCAAAATCGGGTCCCCGGTTTGACAGTGTTGCGACAAAAAGTTTCACGCAATCTGTCGCGCGCATTGTAACAGCGAAACCGGCCCCGCAATGGTATATTGTCCAGCCCCGCCGTTGTATGACCAGGAAGCTCCTATGTTTGAAACAATCAAGACCCGGCTGAGTGATGCCATCGATTCAATACCCGGATCTGAGAACGCTGGCGTGCTGCGCTGGGTGGGCGCAGTCATCGGCGTTTACCTGCTCATTGCGATCATCATCGGTATGTTTTGGAGCTGGGCGCCGTCGCGCTTCGACGTGAGTGATCGGGCCGCGGAACTTGCCGCGCTCAGCAATGGCGAAGTTGTCACTGGCGCTGTAACCACAGCGGCGTTGATTGGTGTGTCTGAAACTATGCTGGATAAGCCTGGCGGCTATCTGCGCAATGACCGCTTTCCGCCCGGCGTGTGGCTGGACAATATGCCCAACTGGGAGTTTGGCGTGCTGGTGCAGGTGCGTGACCTGTCCAGGGCGTTGCGCGAAGCGCACAGCCGCTCCCAGTCACAGTCGACGGAAGATCCTGATCTGGCGAAGGCGGAGCCGCAGTTCAATTTCGATTCTAACAGCTGGGCGCTGCCCGCCTCGGAGCGGGAGTACCGCCGCGGGATTGATCATTTGTACGCTTACTACGAGCGCCTCGTGGATCAGAACAAGACCAATGCCCAGTTTTATGCGCGCGCTGACAATCTGGCCTATTGGCTGGCGACGGTCGAAACACGGCTCGGCAGCCTGTCACAGCGACTAACGGCGAGCGTGGGGCAGCGACGTCTTAATACTGATCTCGCCGGGGACGCCGAAGCGACCCAGGCGACCTGGTCGCCTTCGGATCAGGTGGTGCGTACCCCCTGGACTGAAATCGATGACGTGTTCTATGAGGCTCGCGGGACCACCTGGGCCTTGATCCACTTTCTACAGGCGGCGGACAAGGATTTTGCCGACGTGCTGGAGAAAAAGAATGCACGGGTGAGCCTGCGCCAGATCATCCGTGAGTTGGAAGCGACCCAGGAATCGGTCTACAGCCCCGTGATTCTCAACGGCAGCGGTTTCGGCTTTGTGGCCAATCATTCGCTGGTAATGGCCTCGTATATCAGCCGGGCGAATGCGGCCATCATCGATCTTCGCGGACTGCTCTCCGACGGCTGATCGCAGTTGCTCGAAATGGGTGTGACTTATATCTTGCGATAACGCAGCCGTGTGCCAGTATCGAGCGAGAGGCGAATCTCTTCTGCGCTGAGTTCCTCGGGGAAATAGGTGCCTGATACCTTCGCGTCAATCAGACTGGCTCCCTCCAGATTGGTATTGCGAAAATCGATGCCGCGCAGGTCTGTGTTACGGAAATAGGAATCGCGAAAATCGAGCCCGTCTGCATTCATGTTGCGCAGGTCGCGGCCCCGGTAATCGCCACTTTTAAGGCGGCTGGTATCGAGGCTGTCGCGTTGCTCATTGAAGGCCTTGATGTCTTCATTGCGCAACAATTGGTAGAGCGGATCGTCACTGATTGTCGGTTTGCTCATGGGGCCTCGGTTTAGCGGTGAGCTGGATGATAGCCTTAGCTTAACGGAGCTAGCCTCACAAGCATAGTCAAAGGACCGTGGCAGGACTTCAAACCGGATTTATAGTTACCCGCAACTGGCGCGATACCGATCGTCTGTCGGAAAGGAGAAACTGGAAGAAGATGGTGTAAATACCCCAAACAGCTAACCACCCATTCATAGAAAAATTAAGCCACTTCTCGGTATTGAACGGGTGTCATATCGTTCAATCCATCATGGGGTCGTTCATGGTTATACAACACGATCCAGTCATCCGTGATCTCTCGAACTTCCTGCAATGTCTCGAACAGATATAAGTCCAATACTTCCTCTCGATACGTGCGATTAAAACGTTCGATAAATCCATTTTGGTAAGGCTTGCCGGGCTTGATGAAATCGATCTGAATTCCATGCGCTTGCGCCCATTCAGCCAACGCCCCTGATGTAAATTCAGGGCCATTATCAACCCTGATAATAGCGGGATAGCCTCGCCAGGCTGCAATACGATCTAATGTATGTATCACTCGCTCCGTAGTAATGCCCGAATTGATATCTATCGCTAACACTTCTCGATTGAAATCATCAACCACATTGAACGTGCGAAACCGATGACCGTGACGCAAGGTATCGCTCATAAAATCCATCGACCAACAGATATTGGCTGATCTAGGAACGCGCAATGGCAACGGATTCCTATTCGGTATCCTGCGTTTTACTTTACGCCGTATATTCAGTTTTAACTCCATATAAACACGGTAAATCCGTTTGTGATTCCAACGTTTACCCAACGCTCTGAGCCGCTTACACAGCTTTGGAAAACCCCAGCGAGGGTGCTTCTCAACCAAGGCCAGCAACGCATCAATCAGCTCACTATCATCTACTCGCTTGGGCGTGTAGTAATACGCCGTGCGACTTAGCGCGGCTGCACCACAGGCCGCTCGAATGCTGACAGGGTAATCCTTGCGCAAACGATCAACCCACTGCCGACGATGGACTGGCCCTAAAGCTTTTTTATGATCTCTTCCTGCATCTGACTCTTCAGGCTGAGATCGGCATACATCTGCTTGAGCTTGCGGTTCTCTTCTTCAAGTTCCTTGAGCCGCCGTACATCGGAGGCTTCCATTCCACCGTACTTAGAGCGCCACTTGTAAAAGGTGCTGAGTCCAATGCCATGCTCTCGACATATGTCCGGAACCGGCACTCCGCTTTCTGCTTGTTTGAGAAACGCCACAATCTGCGTTTCGCTGAACTTCGATTTGCGCATATGTAAAAACTCCTATCACGTTAGTTTATAGAAATTTCTACGTATGAGTGGCGCTATTTTACGGGGTACTTACAGTCCGCTGCCTTTCCTGAGAGAATCATTGCTCGCATCTATGAGAGAGAACGACTGCAGGGTGGAAGCGTTGTTGGGGATTTTTTCTCCAACATCTTGCAGATCTCCGCACCGGCACCGAGTGAAGACCATGATCAGAATCCCTCCCTCAACAGGAAAATGCTGGCACTGAAACTAGAGCTCAACCGGCGCAATTTCGTTGTCGACCACAGTAATTACAAAGTATTGGCTGACATGAGCCGGGAAGGTGAAGCGTACCGCTTACCGCCAGATCTTGCCCTATGGGTTCGAGAGCATCACAAACAAAGTAACCGTTGGGTAGCGCAAACGTTTTTTCAATGCAATGAGTTATTTGAACACTATGAATCTGGCCAGGAAAAAGGGTTGGAACTAACCGAAGAAGAGTTTAAAGAGGAACTCGCCAATCTACGCGAAAAGGCAGTCGGCTCGATTACGCGTGCCTAAGCATTGGGGAAGCTAACCCCAGTTACGGATTCGCTCCATTCCCACAGTTGCAAAGCCATTGCATCGTCCAGGGCAAGATCAGAGGTAGTCTTCTCTTTGCAGTGCTCAAAGTACTTACCGGAAACACCTTCAACCTCATCCGATGAGGCGAGCCAAATATGTGTGCGGGCGCCCTTGGCGGGTGTATTCAGATTGAAGAGTGTGCCAATTCCAAAAACGATCATCGCGCCGAGCTTGAAGATCCCAGTCATCTGCCGATGGATCGTCGTGTTAATGAAGTAACCCGGTGACACCGCGTTGACACTGACAGACTCCTGCTCGAGACGTCGATGCAGTTCGCGCATCATATAGATGTTAGACAGCTTGGAGCGGTGGTAGGCCTGGAAGGCGGCATTGTTGGACACGGCTCTACCCTTCCAGATCGCCTCATTATTGATGTCATCGAAATCGAGACCTGGGCCGGCCTTATGCGCATCAGACGAAATACAAACGATGCGGCCAGCACCGCTAGCTCTGAGTAGTGGCAGCAACTGATTACTGAGAATGAAATGCGAGAGATGACAGGTCGCAAGATGCATCTCGAATCCATCAACAGACAGCCTGCGCACCGGATCGGTAATGCCAGCGTTATTAACAAGCACATCCAGTTTGTCGAGCCGGGCATTCAGTTCGGCGGCCAAAGCCTTCACCGATGCTATCGATGACAAATCGCAGTAAACGAACTCCGCCACTTCTCTGCCGGCCAATGCATTGACGGCGTCCCGGGTACGTGTACCTTCCTCGCCTTCCCAATCAACCAGGATCAAACGAGTCACGTTCATACTTGCCAGTGCTAATGCAGTTTCCCGGCCCATACCGCGCGCACCGCCGGTAATTAATACGGTCTTGTCTTGCACCTCGCCTCCCGTGTTAATGTATTTTGCTCATGTTAATGCATTCCCACGGCGGGATCAGGTTCGATCGAGGTACGCATGTCCGGCTCAGCAGGTCTGAATGAACTAGCGCCAGGTGTCGCTTTACGTGAGATTCGTGCAACTCTGCCAAAGTTGATGGACTGGATTAGCTGGGATCCGCCCACGCAATTGCCGGCCACCAAGCGCTACTGGTACGACCCGGCAGGCACCTATACCTATCACACGATTACCAAACTGCGCGAGACTGGTCCCGACATGCTCGAACTGGCCGCAAAGGTCTTTGCAGGGGGAAACCGATTGCAACGACAACCCTGGTACCCCGCGTTTCTCGGAGGGAATGCCACCAATTTCGAGACCGAAATCAAAACCCCATTTACGCAGGTCCAGTTGGGACAGGCCCGCTTTGACTTCGGCATGCGCCAACCGCGCACCTATAATCAAATAATCGCCAGCATCAGTCCTGATGAAAGCACCCGAGTCGTCGCATTGCGCTCCGTAAGCGGCATGGAAGTTCCTACGGCAACCAAACTCGCTTACACCCTCGGACCGACAGCCGATGTATTTCGTCTGCACGAAGGGCAACTGTACTGGCACCACGTGGTTACTGCCGCGGGCGCGGCTATATTGCCCGGCTCTCTGGACCGACTGCTCATGAACGGCTTGCGATTATTCAAGCTGGATAGCAAGGAACGCCAGACCTACCGCGATGAGGCCATCGGCATTCAGACGATGACCCGCGAAGAGTGGGAAGACCTGGCGGCAGAGATTACCTGAAGACTGGTGTTTCCGGCGCAGGCAGGTGGGTTTCTTCCTCGCAGCGCGCCTTGATCTCTTCAATGGTTCCACCGTAATTGAATAGTGGAATATCATCGCCGCGCTCGGCAATCATCTGAGCACGCAGTGCTTCGGTTGCACTTTCATCCACGGCACCATCGGCGATCACCACGCCGTAGCGCTTGGCACCTTCTGCCGAAACCAGGCCGCGATTCACATCGTCCAGCACCTGCGCCGGGTCACGGGTGAAGGGATCACCCCAACCGCCACCGCCCCAGGTATTGAAGTACAGTAAATCGCCTTCTTTCACCTTGATACCTTCAACCTTGGCGGGCAGCCACTCCTCGCTGCCGTCAGTACGCACAAGACGCTTGGTCGAGCGCATGCCGGTTTCGCCACCGTTGACACCCCAGGGATAGGTCAGCCAGCGCTCATCGTGAATACCAATCTCGCCGTCACAAAGGAAACGATAGGCCACACTGAGCCCGTTACCGCCCCGGTGCAAACCGGCGCCACCGGAATCGATGATGGTTTCATACTGCTCAATGCGCAAAGGGAAGTAGGACTCGATGAACTCATTGGGTACATTGGTAAAACCTGGCCACAGCGAGTGACCGTCTGGTCCATCGCCGATCGGCCGACCGGGAATACCGCCGAAACCAATCTGGAACAGTTGGAACCATTCGCCTTTTTTATCGTAGCCGGAATAGAACAGGTGCGGCGAGTCGGAAAAGCCGGCAGCGTTCAGCATCTCCTGGGGGGCACCCATACCCAGCAATGCACCTAGCACGTCAAAAATACGACCCAGGGCATGCGTCCTGCCGGAGAGGGCCGCCGGGAATTTCGGCTTGAGCAGCGTGCCTTCAGGAATCCGCACATCGACAAGATCATAGAATCCGTCGTTAAACACAATCTGCGGGTCCACCACGTTGATGGTGAAAGAGCCGAAGAACATCTTGAACATGTCTTCATTCAGATAAAAGTTCACCGAACTTTGTGCCTGAGGATCAGTGCCTTCAAAATCGAATATCGCGACATCGCCCTCACGCCAGAGCTTGCAGGCTATCTTGTATGGCCCCATACCCATACCGTCGTCACAGATATAATCCTCAAAGTAGCGCGGCTCTTCGGGCACGACCATGTTGATGATGGCCTTCATAGCGTTGTAGTTACGCTCCAGCATGATCCCCATGGTGGTATGAATGACGTCATCACTGAAGCGTTCGGTCAGCTCCAGCACACGCTTGGCCGCAGTATTGCACGCCGCAACTAGTGCGTTGAGATCGAAACGGTTCCACTGGCTGGTGCGAACGTTGTGCAGGATCAGCTCCAGGATGTCGCTCTGCAGCTCGCCTTTCTTGTACAGCTTCACCGGCGGAATACGAATACCTTCCTGGAAAATGGTCGTCGCTTCGATCGGGATCGAACCGGGCACCATGCCGCCATTATCCGACATGTGACCGAACATCGCCGTCCAGGCAATGTGGCGGCCGTCCTTGAAAACCGGCTTTAGCACCAGCCAGTCCGGCAGGTGAGACACCGCGGCATTACACAGGTAAGGATCGTTGGTGAGGATCATATCCCCCTCCTCGATCTCACCATTGAAGGCCTCGAGGAACGGGCCGATGAAGGAGCCAAACTGGCCGACCACCATCTTGCCCTCGACGTTGGCAATCATCGGAAAGCAATCGCCTTGCTCACGAATACCCGGTGACATCGCAGTACGGAACAGTACGGCGTCCATCTCTTCTCGGGCGTTACGCAACGCATTCTCGACGATATCGACGGTGACGCCCTCTACCTCAACTGTGTTGAGGGGCTCATTATTGGTCTGCAATATTGTTGCTGGCATTACTCTCCCCTCCCTTACGCAGCCGGCTCGATCAGAAGGTTGCCCACCGAATCGACTCTGGCCTGATAGCCCGGCAAGACCACCGTGGTTGAATCCATCTCGCTCACGATAGACGGCCCCGGCACCACCAGGCCCTCATCGAGCTTATTGCGATCGTATATCGCCGCATCGTGGTACGCGCCCTCATAGTAGAAACGCGAATCGTGCAGCTTGCACTCTTCAAGGCTCGCCCCTTCCTGACCCATGGTGAGTTCAGCAATCGCTTTGGCTTTCGCCTTCACCACTGCACGGACCATGAGAATCTCGTGCCCGTCGCCCAGCTTGAACGTAAATAATTGCTCGTGCTCCTCATCGAACTCATCCGTGATGCGAGCAATACCCTTGTCGGCCAGCTCTGCTTCGGTAAAGTCCACCGTAATCTGGAAAGCCTGGCCGGCATAGCGCAGATCGGCCTGAAAGGTGACCTCGTGATCCGACTCGGGAATGCCATCCGCTACCAGGGATTCCCCAGCGCGCGACTGCAGCTCCTTCAGGTCGGCCATCAATTGATCAGTCGAAATGTCCTCGGCCATTGTGATGTAGGTGCGGGTCGCCTCGTCCTGTACCTGAGTGGTGGCGTCTCCATAGGCGCACAGAACACCCGGACCCGGCGGCACAATAACGGGCCAGGCATCGGTAAGGATTCCCAGTGCATTCGCATGCAAGGGACCTGCGCCGCCGAAGCCAACCAGGGAAAAGTCGCGAGGATCATATCCCTGTTCTACCGACACCAATCGCAGTGCTCCGAACATCGATTCGTTAACGACTTTGATAATGCCCTCGGCAGCGTCCTCAAGAGAGATGCCCATCGCATCTGCCGTTTTCTGCACCGCAGCTACTGCGGCATCGCGATTGATTTCCATCGCTCCGCCCAGTTGCACATCGGAGGGCAAATAACCCAACACAACGTTGGCATCGCAGACGGTTGGCTCTTCACCACCCTTCATGTAGCAAGCGGGGCCCGGCACTGCACCGGCAGACTCAGGGCCCACACGCAGTGCCTTGGTCAGCTCCGGTACGAAAGCAATGGAGCCACCCCCCGCCCCCACGGTGCGCACATCAACAGACGGGGCGCGCACTTTAACGTCGCCAACGAAGGTTTCACGGCGCACTCGCGCGCGCCCACCCTGAATCAGCGCCACGTCGGTAGAGGTACCGCCCATATCGAAGGTGAGAATGTTGTCGAAACCGGCACGGCTACAGAAGTACATCGCGCCCGCAACACCGCCAGCGGGACCTGACATCAGCAGATTCACCGGACTCTCGGCCGCGGCACGCCCCGAGGCGAGGCCACCGTCTGAGCGCAGAATGGAGAGTTGGGTTTCACTGCCCAGTTTTTCAGCGAGTGAGTTTTGCAGATTCTCAACGTACTTGGAGACTTCCGGGCGCACATAGGAATTCACGACCGTTGTCTCGGTGCGTTCGTACTCCTGCATCTCGGGCACTACGTCACTCGAAATAGAAATCGGCACCTCACCGAACACGTCTCGAGCGATATCCGCGGCTCGGCGCTCATGCTCCCCATTAATGTAGGCGTTTACAAAGCATATAGTCAGGGCTTCGATACCGCCCTTGGCATGCAGCGACTCCAGGTCACTGCGCAATTGCGCCTCGTCCAACGTGGTAACTACTTCGCCATTGGCACCGACACGTTCGTCAGCACCTATAGTCAGCTCCAGCGGTGCCAGCAAAGGCTTCTTCACAAAGGTGACCCAGCCACCCAATCCGCCAGGACAAAATGAACGCGCAACCTGCAGGGTGTGCTCGTAGCCCTTGGAGGTCACCAGGCCCACTCGAGCGCCCTTCCCGGTCAGTACGGCGTTTGTTGCCACAGTTGTCCCGTGCATCACCAGTTCGATCTCAGCGGGATTCACGCCGGATTCATCGCAGATTCTAGCGACCCCGTTAAGCACTCCAATTGAAGAGTCTTCGGGCGTGGACGGGACCTTCGCGGTCCAGGTTTCGCCGTTGTCTTCATTAATCAGCAGCAGGTCGGTGAACGTGCCGCCCACGTCCACACCCAGTCGATAACTCATTTGCTTGTTCCTCGAGTCACTTATTCTTGTTACGGTTTCAGAGGGTACCCTTCTCGATCTGGCGCTTAAGCCAGCGAATCGAATTACCCCCCTCGCAGGCACCTTCAGTCAGCTCAGCAGTCAGGTCTACCGCCTCGACCAGTTTGCGCAAATCAATACCGGTGTCGAACCCCATCTGCGTCAACATCAGCACCACATCTTCTGTAGCCGCGTTACCCGTTGCACCCGGCGCGAAGGGGCAACCACCTAGACCACCGATAGAGGCATCGAATTTGCGAATTCCGCTTTCTATAGCGGCCGCCACGTTTGCCACACCCATTCCACGCGTATCGTGGAAATGGCAGGCGACTCGATCAGCGCCAAACTCGTCGGCAGCCTTCTGCGTCAGGCTGCGCACGGATGCGGGATTCGCCGCGCCTATCGTGTCCGCCAGAACCACCTCGTCTGTACCGTAGGCAAACATCTCCCGCGCCAAAGCCAGCGTTACGCCCTCATCTACCAGCCCTTCGAAGGGGCACTCCCAGGCCGTCGCCACACAACTCAGTGTCTTCACATCGTCGGCCTTGGCTGCGTTAACAATATCTTCGCAGCCGGCCATGGCCTGCTCGGTAGAACAATTGATGTTCTTCTCGTTCATAGTCTGGGTGGCCGCGACGACTATTTCGACAGTCTTAACACCCGCTGCAGTCGCAAGATCATAGCCCTTTCGATTAGGGATCAGCGCGGAGTACTTAGCACCCCCTATTGGCAGACCAGCCACCACCTCGGCGGCGCCAGCCATGGCGGGCACTGCCTTGGGCGACACAAAACTGCCGACTTCAATGCCAGGTAATCCCGCATCAAGCAGGGCCTCAATAATTCGAAGCCGCTCCCCGGGATCGAGTATCTTCGCCTGGTTCTGAAGCCCGTCGCGGGGTCCTACGTCATTAATTGCTACAAACTCAGCCATAGCTAGTGCTTACGTAAGACCTCGCGTATTTGGATTCCTTAATGATCATGGTCGTGGTGGTGGTCATGATCGTGGTGATGGTGAGTATGTACCGCGTCCAGCAGAGCATTGTATTCATCACCATGAGCATGCACATGATGATGGTGATCACGATGCCAGTGAGAGTGAGTATGCCCATCAGACTTATGCGGCTCTTCCCCTTCCCAATCCGGCCCACGGCGCGGCATCGTTTTTTCGAAGTCGCGCAGGCTGTGAGGATGGTTATGGTCGTAGTCGATCGTCCAGTTGTAGAGCAGTGGGTCGCGCATAGCCAGACGGGCCATTGAGCGATCCGCGTTCTCTACCGGGGTCGACCACGGGTTGTAGTGGAAGTGGTTATAGAGCTTGGAGTCAGTGCGGCCCAGGGCAATACAACCGAACTCCGACGCAAAGGCACCATGATTGATATAGGCCGGACGCCAGAAGTAGCCGCCGGTTGGGATCTCGCCAAACTGCATCATCCAAGAGGTTCCCCACAGGTGGTAAGACTCTTCGGCACAGTCGTGGTAGGAGATATTGTCCTGATAAAACCCCGGGGTCATACAGTAGAGGAAGGTTATGGCCTGCGACTCCAGGTTAAAGTTAAGAAGCTTGATCAGGCAGCCCGTCGCCACCGTAGGACGGGTCACACCACCCGGATCCCAGGGAATATCCATCATGGCATCTACGTCGTGGTAGTAGGCCACCTGTGCCTGGGGATGATGGGTATCGGACTCGATCAGCGAGGGCTCACCAGTGTTATACATCATGAGCACCAACGCGCCTTGGCTGGTGGAGATTTCCGGCATGGCATAGCCGGCGGGCACAAAGAAGTAGTGGCCCTTGCGCACGGTGCGATCACCGACCTGGAGCTCGCCTTCGATGACCATCATTTCCAATTCAGACCAGGAGAAGCCCGGCTTCTGCTTATAGCCGCCGTCGAACTGAACGGTCATGGAACAGCCACCGGTCTCCGGATTGAACGAGAGCATTTTGTAGCGCATGCCCATGCCAAAGCCGCGCAGGCCCATTTTCTTGAAGTCGACGTCGCGGTCACAAAACGGTTCGATATGCGGTCTCATTAGCTGTCCCCCCTGGATCCGCCCTGCGGATTGCGAGGCGTCGGATCACTGTCCACACCGTACTTCCAGACCACCTGGTCTTTGCGATCGCCCTTGAGCGGAATGTCTTCGGGCGCAATCTTCACCTTGTCATCAGCATCAGCGTTGTAACCAATCGTCATGCAACGATCGTGAAACTGCTGGTACCACTTCTCCCGCTCGGGTGCGAGATCTTCCATCTGCTGATTGATCTTCGCAAAGCGTTCTTCCTGCTCTTTGGTCTCTTCCTCGATCCAGGCGTCGACCTCAGGGTCACGCTCGTGATCGATAAACAGGTTTCTGAACGTCATGATTGCCTCCTAGACAAACGTTTATGGTTATTCTTCTCGGGTAATATCACGCGCAACACCAGCGCTAAGCATTCCCTCGATCTGTTCCTGGCCGTAGCCGGCCTCCCCCAACACCTCTGCGGTATGCTGCCCAAGTCGCGGCGCAAGCTTGCGCACACTCGCCGGCGTCTTACCGAAATTCATGGGTGGGCTGGCTACGCGGATACTGCCTTCCGTCGGATGTTCCATTTCCTGCCAGTAGCCACTCTCCAGCAGGTGCGGGTCGCTGACGAGGTCATCCGGGCTGTTGACCACCATCATGGGCACGTTGGTTTCCCCATAGATGTCCAGCCATTCCGCCGTCGTTTTCTCTGCGAGAATTTCACCCGTCACACGGTAGGTATCGTCAATGTTCTGCTGGCGCGTACGCATGTCTATAAAGCGCTCGTCGTCCGCCAGTTCGGGCCGACCACCCAGGGTGACAAACGTGGTCCAGTGGTTATCCCAGTAGGGCAGCACGGCAAGATAACCATCTTTCGTCTTGTAAGGGCGACGATGCTTCGACATCAAACGCGTATAGCCAGCACCACCGATAGGGGGTTCAAAGGTCTGCCCCCACTGATGCTCGGTCATCACGAAACTGACCATCGACTCGAACATGGGCACCTCGATTTCCTGGCCCTCACCCGTTCGCTCGCGGTGAAACAGTGCCGCCAGCACCGATTGCACAACCACCATAGCCGTAGTCTTGTCTCCCACGATGGTAGGCAGGTAGCGCGGCTCCCCTTCGACCAGGCTTTGCAGGATGGCAATGCCGCTGGCGGCCTGAATGGAGTCATCCAGTGCACCCTTGGCGCCATAGGGCCCCTTCTTGCTATAGCCATAGGTCGCGCAGTAAATCACTTCCGGATTAACCGCCTGCACCGCCTCGTAGTTCAGTCCCAAACGGTCCATCGCGCCAGGGCGAAAATTATGCACCACCACATCGGCCGACTCGCAGATCTTGAGCGCAGCTTCTCGGCCCTCATTCGATTTGAGATCGAGACAGACACTGCGCTTGTTGCGATTGCAGGTCAAAAACAACGAGCACATGTCTGCGTTGTTGCGGTAGGGTCCCAGGTTGCGGTTGGTGTCACCAGCGGGAGGCTCGATCTTGATCACTTCGGCGCCGAGGTCACCCAGCATCTGGCAGGCGTAGGGCCCTAGCACCACACTGGTCATCTCTACTACTTTGATTCCCTCGAGTGGTGCGGTCATATCAGCCTTCCAATCCGTAGAGTTTTAGCACGTTGTCGCGCATGAATTTTTTTCTGACTTCGGGTTTCAAACCCAATGCATCGATCTCGTCGACGGTGCGCTTGAAGCGCAACACCGGGAAATCCGTTCCGAAGATCACTTTGTTTTGCCCGTAGCTGTTGATGTACTTCACCAGAGCGTCAGGCCAGTACTTGGGGCTGTGAGCATCGGTGCCGATATACACATTGTCGTGTTTCCAGGCCATCGCGATCATTTCATCGGTCCAGGGAATGCCGACATGCGAGCCGATTAACTTGAGCTCCGGAATATCGCAGGCGATGTCATCGAGATAGATGGGGCGGCCAACACTGCGACAGCGCTGCTCTTTCGAGTAGAGCATGCTCTGACCGACCTGCATCTGTATGGGTATATCCAGTTCCACACACTTGGCGTAGTAGAGATAGTACTTGGCATCGTTGGGCGGCAGCTCGTACCAGTGGGGGTAAAGATGGGCGCCGATAAACCCCATGTTCTCCACTGCGTCCTTCATCAGCGCCACCCCTTCCATTCCCTGGTAGGGATCGATTCCGATAAGGCCAGAAAAACGATCGGGGTATTGTTCACAGGCTCTGGCGACTACCTCCGGGTCCATATGGTAAGAGCCGGGCAGCCCGGGACGACCGCTCTTGGCCGACACCAGGAAACCACGCTGAATACCGGCTTCGTCCATACCTTCCAGCATTTGCTCCAGCGAAATGCCGCCGCTGTCATGGTGGCCTTTCATCTTGTCGATGAAGAACTCGTCGGTCCAACCGGGTCGGTAAGACAGCGCTTCCGCCGTCCAGATGTTGACGACCGCGTCTATCGCTTTGTAATCATGCTCGCTCATTACAACCCCAGGAAGAGAATGGAAGCGCCGCAGGCACTCAGGGTCGCACCAGCCATGGCATGGCCATAGCGCTCCATGCGATCCAGCTTGAGTTTCTGCAGACTATAGAAGCTGACGATGACCGCACCCAGCATGGTCAGCACCGTCGTTAAGCCGAAAACAGTCGTGACCATCAGTACGCCCGCCATGCTCTCCTTGGCTGCCGGGTACATCAACAGTGGGATCAAGGCTTCGCACGGACCCAGTACAAAGATGATGAAAATGACCCAAGGAGTAAGGCTTCTTTGATTCTCCGTCGCTTCATGCACGTGCACATGATCGGCGTGGTGATCGTGGTCGTGGCAGTGGTATAGCTCAGCATGATAGTGCCAATGGCTATGGCGCTCGTTGCGTCGTGCCTGACGCATACCCCAGGCCAGATAGACCAGGCCGAAACTGAAGAGCAGCCATGCGGCTATATCACCCCGCCATCCCTCAATGGCTATGAGGCCCGAGATTTCAGATTGTGCCCATATGCCAAATAGACCCAGCGCGACCGACCCGAGCAGATGGCCAAATCCGCAGATCAGAGTAATGGCGATCAGCTTGCGCCAACTCCAGCGCCGAGCAATGGCCATGGACACAAAGGGCAAATAATGGTCCGGACCCATCAAGGTATGCACAAAACCGATGCCGGCAGCAGTCGCCAGTAATACCGTGATCTCGGGGCTCAGAAATTCCATGTATTTATTATTCAAATAGAAAAAGTTATAAAGATATAATGTTAATACAATTTAATTAAGCTGTGCTAGCATCTTATGACGCGAATTCGGCGACACTCGTGATAATTATCATAACCCAGACACCTGCCGATGGCGGGACAATGCACAATGCCGCTTACCCTGTTTGACAAATTGTGGGCCTCCCACACGGTGGAAGAGCTCGACGATGGACGCAGTCTTATCTACATAGACCGCATCTTTTTGCACGAGCGCACCGGATCTATCGCGCTGCAGAGCCTGCATGAGGATGGTCGGCGAGTGCGTTCTCCCGAACGGGCTTTTTGCACCATGGACCATATTGTTGACACCCTTCCCGGCCGCGATGATGACACCCTGATGCCCTCCGGCGGCGAGTTCATTCGCGCGACTCGTGAAGAAACCGGCAAAGCCGGTATCCGCCTGTTCGACCTTGATGACCCATTGCAGGGCATCGCCCACGTGATTTCCCCCGAGCAGGGCATTGTGCAACCTGGACTAACACTCGTGTGCCCGGATAGCCACACCTGCACTCAAGGTGCGCTGGGCGCGCTAGCCTGGGGAGTCGGCTCTTCCGAGGTCGAGCACGCGCTCGTTACCCAGACGCTTCTCGTTAAAAAACCCAAAACTATGCTGGTGCGCTTTGAGGGCGAACTGGAAAAGGGTGTTACGGCGAAAGACATGATTCTGCACCTGATTCAGGAACATGGAGCGAACGGCGGAGCAGGCTATGCGGTGGAATTCGGCGGCAGAGCGGTGCGCAACCTCGCTGTAGAACAGCGTATGACACTGTGCAATATGGCCGTGGAGTTTTCAGCGTTTACCGGCCTCATCGCCCCCGATGAAAAGGTGTTCGAATATCTGCTAGATCGCGAACACAGCCCTCGCGGTGAGCAATGGCAGCTGGCTCTAGAGGATTGGCGTCAACTGGCGAGCGAAACAGAGGCGGAATACGATTGGGAGATTGTCATCAATGCCGACGACATCGAACCGACGGTAACCTGGGGCACCAGCCCGCAGCACGCCATGGGCGTTTCCTCGCCGGTTCCTCTGCCGTGTGATAATCAGATGCAGAAAGCACTGGATTACCAAGGCCTCGAAGCAGGTCAACACGCCGCTGACATTAAAATTGACGCGGCGTTTATAGGATCCTGCACCAACAGTCGCCTGAGTGACCTGCGCGCTGCCGCTGCACTATTGAACGGCCATGCGGTTGCAGACGGAGTTGCCGCTGTCATCGTTCCGGGATCCAGTGCGGTGAAACAGGCGGCTGAAGCCGAAGGCCTGGACAAAATTTTTCAGGCGGCGGGTTTCGAATGGCGCGAGTCAGGTTGTTCGATGTGCTTCTACGCTGGCGGCGAAACCTTTGGCGAGCAAAAGCGCGTTATTTCATCGACGAACCGCAACTTCGAGGGTCGCCAGGGGCCACGAACCCGCACTCATCTGGCCAGTCCTATCACGGTAGTCGCATCGGCCATTCGCGGGCACATCACCGACCCACGCGAGTTGCTGTAATCCGCAGTCTCAATCAGGCGGTAAGTACGAGAATACCCAGCGTGTAGGTCGCGAAGGCTATCGACAGTCCGGGGAACCAGCGCGGCACAGCCATCATTAACCCCACGATCGTCATACCCAGTACCGGCATTACCAACGAAGGTAGCAACGGGTTGTCGTACATCGTCAAGTTAACGTAGGGACCGATCAGGAAGTACAGCAGCATAGAAAGCGCAGAAAGACGGCCGAGATCGCGGCTGTGGCCGAGCATGTCCAGATCGCCTTCCTCCGGCAGCGGCAGCGCCATTTCTGCAGCGCCATAGATGAAGATTGAACCAATCACCAGTACCAGGAAGTCAAGAAAGCTCCATGCTTCCAGCTCCCTGAGGCCCCAGCCAACCCACCAGAGCTGCAATACATAGGCCATAACGCAAATTGCGTAGACAGTCGATGACCAGTGAAACCGGACTCTCCGGTGCACGCGAATCAAGATACCAATCGAGTGCAATAGCCGGGTTATCCCCAAACCCAGGATGATGGATAACGCGACAAATACGTATTCGTGTTGAGTCAAAGGCCCGTCCGCACCCTATCGAGATTATCTATTCTACCCGGCAGCACTGGTTTCGCCAGCCGCACCAAAGATTACCAGGACGACGGCGATCGCAGCCGGCAAGGTAACTCCCATAAAATCTTCGAGCAGTGACGCCACTCCCACCGTCCCACTGGCCACTTCCCAGATGTGAAACAGTGCATGCCCGCACAACCAGGCCGACGCAAAGAGCCACATCCCCGGCCGGGCGAGCGGGCGCACCGCCCCATATATCAATCCGCCACCGCACAGTGAGTAGATGATGCCAATATCACGTACAAAGTGGATATTGAACTCACCCCGCATGGGCACGCCGGGGATGGCCCAATACCAACTCTCGGGCGCTAGCAACATATACAGGCCGTTAACCAAAAGCATTGCGCCAAGCGCGATCGCGGTCACTTCTACCAGCTTGTCCTTCATTATTGTTCTCCCCGGCACCGGTCCTACCAGGCGAATGATAACGTAGACTGGAATGATGATTACCCATAAACGCCGCCAACCTAATCGCAGCGGCTAAGTGGTCAAGTACCACCCATACAGAAAGATGCCGTAAGCGGGCATCACACCCGCAACCAGGCGGGTGCGTAGGTGTACATACCAACCAGCGCTCTCCGCTGTCGAACGCTCATAGGCGAGCAGCAACAACTGCCCCAACGCCAATAGCACTGCAGCCCACAGCAGGTTGCCCAGCAATCCGGCGCCAGCGGCAAACAGCGCCACAAAGTTACTCAGCAGCAGACGCAATCTCTTGCCGGGCCCGGCCACAGTGACCGCATAACCCCAGAGCGTACCGCCGAGAAACGCAAGGATCACGACACCATATATGATGAACCCGGCACCACTAACTTGGAACAAGGGGTTACCGGGGAACCAAACCGCAAGCGCGAACGCATAAAAAGGCAGAAGACCGGCATAGCCCAGTACCTCCATCAAGCGGCGCGTGCTCATGGCCGAATCAGACGAAGAAGTCCTGATTATCGGCACCGAGGCTTAACGCACCCAGGTTTCGAGCGAACGCTGTGGGGTTATTCGCGACATGGGCACGTGCGGTATGAATATCAAGGAAGCGCTGCTGAATCTCGGCCCCCAGGAATACCGATGACCCACCTGCAGAAGAAAACAGGCTGTCGATAACCCCAATAGACTTCTCGATAACGAGCGACGCCTGGTAACGGTATTTAACGCGATCTTCTAATGGAATCTTGTCGCCCGCATTGACCGCCGCCATCATGTCGTCGAAGTTGCGGTAGAGGATCGCTTCCATCTCATCGATTTCGTTGATGGCAGCCGCCACCCGTTCTGTCGTGCTGGTGTCACCCGACAGCTTGGTGGGGTCGCCACTCGCCTTACCGACTACGGCCTCGCAGTAGAGTCGCAGGCCTTCCTTAGCAGCGCCGATGGCTGGCGTAGAAACCACGCGAATGAACGTCTGAGCCCAGGGCAAACGATACAACGGCGCGCTGCTTTCATCGATTCCTGGGTTATCACCGCTGAATCCGTCCATCTGCTTATGGGTCCGGTAGTCCGGCACAAAGGCACTATCGACAACGATGTCGTTGGAGCCCGTTCCCTGCAAGCCCATCGAGTGCCAGGTATCGACAATCTCATAATCGCTGCGCGGCACCAGGAAGGTTCGGTAACCCTCACCCGGCACAATGGCGCCCAGTAACACCCAGGTGCAATGATCACAGCCCGAGCTCCAACCCCAGCGACCACTCAGCCGAAATCCACCTTCAACCACCTCCACCTTGCCCAGAGGGGCGTAGGACGACGAGACTCGAGTATGGTTATCTTCACCCCAGACGTCGCGCTGGGCCTGCTTGTCCATAATAGCCAACTGAAACGCATGCACTGCAATAATGCCGCTGGCCCAGGCGGTAGACATGCAACCCTGGGCAATCGTGTTCTGCATACGAAAGAAATCCTGCGGATCCAGCTCGAAACCACCCCACTCGATCGGCTGCAGGGCCAGGAAGAAGCCGATGTCCTGCAAATCCTGAATACTTTCAATCGGTACCCGGCGCTCGCTTCGCGCCTGTTCGGCGCGCTCGCGCAAGCGTGGTTGCAGGGCTTCAATAGCAACCTGCATATCGCGGGCACGGGTTTGCTTACTTTCAAGCATTTCTGCGGCAGTCATGATTTTCTCCAAGTGCGAGTTAACTAGCGTTGATACGCCGCGTCCCACTCACCGGTTTTAGCCCATTTAGGGTAAAAGAGCCCCTACTCCGGCTGACACTCTGGGCAGAGGTAAAGCCTGCGACTATTTGCCTCAATGCGGCGGATGGGAGTTCCGCAGATTCGGCAGGGCTGGCCAGCGCGGCCGAACACCATGAAGCGACGTCGGGGGCGCGACAAGCCCTTGGCTTTCAGGCGCCGCTCCAAAGCAGGTTTTACGGTAATACCACCCGTCGCATAGCTGCGTTGACTCAGTTCGAGCGTAGCGCGCGCGAGCTTTCCCAACTGCCCGCGGTTAAGATCTTCGGGCGTCAGCTCTGGGTGCAGCCCTGCCGCAAACAGGATCTCCGCGCGTAGGTAATTGCCAATGCCCGCGAGGAAGGCCTGGTCGAGATAGAGTGTCGCCAGATTGCGGCGCCGGAACCGCGGTTCCAGCAAACGCTCGGCAATGTCGCGCCAGGCCAGCTTAGGATTGAGAATATCGGGGCCGAGCTTACGCAAAAAGGGATGCTCGATAAGCTCCTCTGTCCGCCAGACGCCAATATCCGATGCGCTGTACAACAGCGCTTCCCTATCACCCGCCTGCAGCAGCAGTCTCAGACTGCGAGACGTTTCCGCGCGCTGACCGACTGCGCCTACCTTCCACACGCCGTAAAGCTGGTTATGAGAGTAGATGCTCCAGCCGTGGTCGAAGTGAATGAGCATCGCTTTGCCGTGGGTTTCGACTTCACGCACACGCTCGCCGCTGAAGGTTTTGCCATGACGCCTCAAGCGCGGCAGTGAGAAACTCACCTTGTCTATCTTCCGCCCCTGGATCACGTCGGCGACCTGATCTGCGGCGCGGCGAATCTCTGGCCCTTCTGGCATCTAAACGCCTGCCTGCTCTAGCAGGTAGCTGATAATAAATTTCATAACGAAACCGAAAATACCCAGGCCGAGGCCGATGTAGAGAATGAAGGTGCCAAACTTACCGGCTTCGCTGCGTTTGGAAAGGTCCCAAACGATGAACAACATGAACAGAATCAGGGCGGAGACGCCGATAGTGACGCCGTAGTCGCTCATCCAGCGGTCGAGCTGCTGGCCAGTTTCCATAACTCTCTACAAATTTGGGAAGTGGTTACATGCCGTCGGGGGCATCGGGCTGGTAGGTCTGAAAGATCTCTCCAAGAGCCGCATTATCGTGGGCCGGTACACGGTAGTAGGTGCGAATCACCACGTCACCGTTCTCCTGAAACTGGTAGGTTTCGATGCTGTACTGCACCTGGGGGCCGTCGGGACCTTCGAAATGATTCTCCAGTAACCAGGCGACCTCATTGGCCAGGACGAACAACTGCCCATCGGGGATGTTGAATCGTACGTTGGGCTGGAACAGATCCCATGACTCCAGGCAGCACTCCTCAAAGCCGACTTTTTCCGGCGTGCCAACCGGATCCAGCATGCGGAACTCACCGGGGGCCACCGCGCGCCAGTTATCGACCCAGGCCTGCTTGTCACCTTCATTCCACAGCTTGGTGTAGTTGCGCGCCCAATTGAGAAGGGCTTTTTTATCAGGTACTGGCACGTTTTATCGCCTTTCGGATTCGAGGGTAAGTACCACAACGACAGATATTGCCAGACATAGCGGCATCGATCTCACTGTCATCGGGTGATGGGTTGTCTGCCAGCAGCGCAGCCGCCGACATAATCTGGCCTGACTGACAGTAGCCACACTGAGGGACGTTCTCTTCTCGCCAGGCGATCTGCACGGGATGGTCGTTATTGGCCGACAGCCCTTCGATGGTCGTGATTTTGCGACCGGCCAATTGGCCAACGGGTATGGTGCAACTGCGCTGGGGACTGCCATCGACATGCACGGTACAGGCACCACACACACCCAGGCCACAGCCATACTTGGTACCGGTAATGCCGATTTCATCACGCAGCACCCAAAGCAGTGGCGTATCCGCCTCAATCTCCAGGCGTGTCGGCTTGCCGTTCAGTTCAAACTCGATTGTCTTGACTTCCATCGTCAGCACCCGTGTCACATTGCTGTAACAGTAGTTACGTAATTTGGGCCGATCAGTTACACCCTGTTGGAATTATAGCGATGAGCCATTTTAAAACTACTTTATTCGTTGCCGTATTGTCATCCGCCCTGGCATTACCCGCCAGCGCCTACGAAGCAGGCGATTGGATTATTCGTGTTGGCGCCGCCAACGTAGACCCCGATGTCGACAGTGACGCCGTGCCGGTTGGCGACGTAGAACTGCCCAACGGCATCGACGTAGACGACGACACCCAGGTGGGCTTGAACATCGTCTACATGTGGCGACCCACTATTGGTTTCGAGCTGCTGGCGGCCACACCTTTCGAGCACGATATCTCCCTGGAAGATGCGCCTATTGAAGCCGGCTCCACCAAGCACCTGCCACCCACACTGACGGCAAACTGGTATCCGATGGGTGATAGCAATTCGCCCTGGCAGCCCTTCATCGGAGTTGGCATTAACTACACCACCTTCTGGGACGAGGAAGTCGACCAAGAACTGGAAGCCGCCATCGGCGAGATCATCGGCGCCACGGGTCCCGTTCCTGCCAACATGGACATCGATGATTCCTGGGGTATCGCCGGTCGCGCAGGACTCGACTACTACTTCAACGACAACTGGGGCATCAGCGCTTCAGTGTGGTACATCCAAATCGAGGCCGAGACTGAAATTCTCTACTCCGGCAGCAATACCCAGTTTGACGCAGACCTGGACCCCTGGGTCTATATGATAGGCGCGACCTACAAGTTCTAATCCGCCTCCGGCAATATCAGCACGAATAGCGGGGCTGTTGATCGCCTCGCTGCCCCTCTTGGCAGCCCGTCAAATAAATATGCTATATTGATATAGCTTTAATCTATTTGCAGGGCGATGGATAACTTCACTCAACACACCGGCGTAGCCGCGCCGCTACTGCAGGACAATATCGACACCGACGCTATCATCCCGTCCCGGGAAATGAAGGCGGTGTCGAAGCACGGCCTGGGCGAAGGTTTGTTTGCCGCCTGGCGCTATTTGGCGCCCGGGAGCCGAGAGCTCAATCCTGATTTTGTGCTCAACCAGCCCGGTTTTTCAGGCACGACTATCCTGTTGGGTGGCGATAACTTCGGCTGCGGCAGTTCCCGAGAGCACGCCGTGTGGGCGCTGAAGGAGTATGGGGTTCGCGCGATTGTTGCCGCCGGTTTCGGTAATATTTTTTTCAACAACTGCATCGGCAACGGCATTCTGCCCATCGCCTTAACCGACTCCCAGGTACGCCATCTTGCTGAACTGGTCATGGAAGATCCGCAAGGCCGGCCCATCACCATCGATCTGGAAGCCCAAACCATCGATATGACCGGCGCTCATTACGCTTTCGAACTCGAACAGGGGCCCAGGAATATGTTGCTCAATGGGCTCGACCCCATTGGCCTCACGTTACTGCGCGAAGAGGCCATCAACCGCTTCGAGGAGCGGGATCGGGAAAAGAGGCCTTGGGCTTACCCGCAGAAGCTAGCGCGCTAAAGCGCCCTATTCCACCAAAGCCAGTCCACTGGGATGAAACAGCTCCTCGATCTCGAGACGACGCGCTGCCAGTCCTTGTTCATGGGAGTAACGGAATAAGGTGTCAAGCACTTTTCGATTTTCAAGGCTCATACCAAAACTGAAAAAGTTGTTGCCCATTAACTGCTGAGTCGCTTCCATTTCCTGCTGATACCAGGGCAGCATGTCCTCCGCCCAGCCAATTCTGTTCATCTGCTGGTACATCATATTTCTCGCTTCGACGAACGCGTTGAATATGGACTCCGCCAGCCAGGGACTGGTGTCCAACAAGCGATTCCTTACCGCAACGGCGTGCATGATGGGAAACACGCCTGTTCTGGCGTAGTAATCCTGCTCAACGGCACGCGAGTCGTCAAACAGGCGAGCCACCTTCGGGTGGCCTTCAATAAACGCCTGGGGCTGCGCCGCATGAAACAGCGCATCGACATCACCATCGACCAGCAGCTGGGACTCGTCTTTGCCGACAGGCCCATAACGCATGGAGATGCCTTCCGGTACCACGGATTCCTGAGCAGAGATCTTGCCGGCCTCCGCCGCCGAGGAATCTTTCCGCGACGTCACCCAGTCTATATCCGATGGCTTTACGCCGTACTCATCCTGCAACAAGCCACGAATCCAGGTCAGCGAGGTAGAGGAGTAGCCCGGCGTCGCTATCGTCTTACCCACCAGGTCTTCGGGCTTTTCTATGCCTCGACCATTGCGAATGAAAATACTCTTGTGGCGAAATACCCGAATAGGAAATACCGGTATCAATGAGTAGTCACGAAATTCTTCATTCGCGTATGCCAACATGAAGGGGTGTAAGCCGATTTCGCAGAAGTCCCAGGTCTGAGGTCCTGAGAATAAGTTGGTATTGATGTCGCCAATACCTGCCTGCTGCATAGAAAACTCGGCGCCGTTTATTTTGACCTTGCCGTTGAACAATCCCTCATAGCGGGGGAAACGGTAACTAGCACCTTTGAGTTGCAAGGGTTTGGCGTCAGCCCCAAAAACTGATCCCGAAAAAGAAAGAGCCGCCAGCGAACTGGCGGCTCCTGCAATAAAGAGTCTGCGACTTAGCATCGCTACTTCTTCAGACCCGTATAAGGCTCGCCGCGAGCCACTGGCGTATGAGGGAAGCGCTTAATCTGCTCCTCATGACGGGCCTTCATGTGATCAAAGGCAGGCCATGCCCAAAGGAACTGGGCCATCATCGGGTGCTCCTCGCGTGGGTCTTTCTCCAAATCGGAAAAGCCTTTCCCTGCCAGTCCTGGCGCCGCCCCAACGAAGTGACGCTTATACTGCTGTTTGACCGCAGCGGACAGCATCGGCCCCTGGTAGATGAACACGTGATCACGTCGCCCGTGGCCTTCACCTTTCAGTAGCAGTGCTGTTTGATCCACCCCATCAATCACACGATCACGTGGAATCTTTTTCATCCGGTCGCCCAGGCGAGCGATCGTAGTGAACAGGTCTGCAACATGGACCATATCGTGGGCTGTCTGACCCCCTTCAATAACGCCAGGCCAGTAAAGAAATGCTGGCACTCGCACCCCACCCTCGAGGAAGTCGTTCTTGCCGCCACGGAAGATGCCTGGGTTCTGATAGGTCTCTGGCCAAATAGGCTCCATCGGGCCGTTATCCGCCATGATGATAAAGAGGGTGTTATCGGCAATACCCAACTCTTCCGTGAGCGCCACCAGCTCCGCAATCTTCTTATCGGTCACATACATGCTCTCGGAACTGGCAGAACCGTGCGGCGTCTGCTTCTTGGCATCAGTGCCGTCACCAAAGATTTCTATCTGGTTTGGCCACCAGTCGAGCAAAAACGGTTTGTCATCGTCCGCATGCTTGCGAATAAAGGCTTTTACTCGCTCGAACGCCATCTTGTTGAAATCGAGATATTCCTGATAGGTTCGCGGCGTTGCGATCTCTCTTCCCTTCTCGCCCTCGAAACCCTCGATAGCCCACATCCACTCCGTTGGGCGGAAGGTCTCGTCAATAGCGAAGCGATCCCACTCATCCTTTTCCCACCCGATGGTATACATACCCTCGGCTTCGGGGGTGAAGTTCTGGCCGGCAAATTGGTTGTACATGGTAAAGATGGCTTCATCGAAACCCTGGTTGTGCAGGTATGACTCTTCCTGGTCACCGAAATGCGACTTCTCGAAGAAACCCGTGTTGTAGCTGTCGTCTAGCACTTCCGCAATGGTCACCTCAGACGCAGGCAGACCCATGCGATGAATGGGAAAGATAGGAAAGATCATGCCACTGCGCACTGGTTGACGACCCGTGGTCGCCGCTACCCGTGTCGGAGTACAAGAGGGTTCCGTGTACATACGAGTCAGGGTCATGCCGTTGGCAGCAAGCTTGTTGATCGTCGGCGTTCGGTAGCCAGTTACGTTATTCAGCATAGGGTGACCAATAGCACCGTACTTCATGTCATCCCACATAATGTGGATCACATTCGGGCGCTTACCATGCTTTTTCTCGAGCGCGTCTAGCTTGGCCGTAATTTCCTTGTCCTCTGCGTCCCACTCGTCCTTCTTCTGTTTATAGATGATCTGGTACTCGGCATCGTGAATGATGCCCCATTGGGTTTTGAGATCTTTTGCAGCATGCGCCGCCGTCGACCCCAGGCCAATTATCGCGATACCGATCGCCGAAACGACATGTTTGAGTTTCATACACCTGGCTCCTCAACGAAATGTGAACAGGACGCTAACAACCCAGCGCCTGACATATCCCTAGATTGTAGGAAGCAAACACAGGGTCTAATATCAAAAACACGAAGAGTTTTGTGACCTATGACCCTAGCCATATCCACAGCATTTAATTCGTTTGAAGCCTTCAACGCTTTTCCACACGGCTGGGATGCTGACTTCCGCGTGACTACCACGGAGAACTACAGGGCCACATTGCAGCACGCCGCGGCCGAGGGCATATTGTTAAACTCTGCCAGTTACTCGCAACCCACACTGCAGCGCGCCTCCACCCCAGTCGGCATGTACACGATGGCCTTACCTGTTTACGTCAAAGGGCCAATGACCTGGTATCACCATGAGATCGACCAGCGCTCACTGATGTTGTTCGCAGAAAACCGTGAGTTATTCTCGGTATCCAGCGCGGCAATGCATATCACAACCCTCTCCATCCATGAGGAACTGTTCGAGAGCCAGCTGGAACAGATCGATCTGGCTGATGTTCAAGCCTTGCGCGATGGTCGAGTAAGCCAGGTCTCGGACGAACAGTGGCAGCACTTGCATCACTGTCTGGAAACACTCACCGATTTTTGCAGGCAAAATCAGAACGACGCGACGAACCCCGATCTGGAACACTACCTGATGGAGGAGACGACCTATCAGTTGGTAAGGGCAGCGCTAGATAATTCTGAAGGTGGCTATCGATTACCCCTTCACGCGGCGGCCAAACACGCCCGTCGGGCCATGAACTACATCATTCCGCGATTGAACACTCCCCTGACAGTCGCTGAGGTGTGTTCGATGACCGGTATTGGCAGACGCAATTTAGAGCTGAGTTTTAAGCGCTACCTGGGCTTGTCGCCGAAACAATTTATTAAACAAACACGATTCGCATTGTGTAGGGAGGATCTGTCGAGCGCCCACGCCAATAGCGTGGGTGAAGTTGCTCAGGCCTGGGGATTTTGGCATATGGGCCAGTTCGGCAGAGACTATAAGAACCTGTTTGGCGAGGTGCCAAGCGCGACATTGAAGCGCGCCACAAAAAGATAATCCTTGGTTCCCGCAGCAGTATCACCTACCGCGGCCTCAAGCTCACCTCGGCGAGCAGAGTCTCGGCGCTCCCTACTGGTATGCCCCCAGGTCGATTTCAAACGCTATGGAATCAAGGTGGGATTGGGAGGTTTTCGATTTCTCACGAAACTCCAACCAGCGGGGGTCATCGCGCAGATTGTTCAGCAGGGGCCGCTGGAACTGATCGAAGAGCCCGTCTTCGTTGATAGCCACCGCCTTATCCAACCATTCGAAAGCGCCATCCTTGTCTCCGGCATAGGCCAGCACGTGAGCCACTTCCGAGGGCCATTTCTTGCCCCAGCCGTCTATGAGTTCTTTCAGCAGGCGCTCATAGTTATCAGTATCACCGCGGGCAAAAGCCACCAAGGCCTGGCCCTTGACGGTGTATTCCGGATCTTCTTCCAACAGGAACTGGTCAAGGGCCTCGTCAAAGCGGCCCAAAAACAGGAAATTTTCACCCAACTGGTATCGAGCGGAGGCGGCATCCGGTGACAGCAGCAGCGCCTTGCGCAGCAATGGAATGCCCTTCTCGAAATCCTGAGCATAGTTGTAGCGGTATGCCATGCGGTAGTAGCCCTGGGAGGACACCGGATCGATATCGAGCAGGTGCCTTGAGAGAACAATGGACTCTTCAATGCGACCCAGTGCGCTGGCCAGAGCGGCGGCGGAGCGCAAGGTTTCGACGTCTGTCGGCGCCACTCGCATCGACTTCTCCACGTACCGGGCAGCCTCCGCCCAGTCGCCATTATTCAGCGCCATCGATGCCTTGGCGGCGATCACCTTGGGGTGCTCAGGATCGATCTGCTCCGCCCGGGCGACGTACGATTCCAGTCTCTCCAGCCGATCTTTAACCGGGGTCTCGGTATCGGCGATCGATAGCGAAAACTCCGCATCGGACAAGGCCAACAACGCCTCGACATAGTCGGGCTGTAACTCAAGCGCCCGCTCCAATTGTGTTTGCGCATCCAGCAGGCTTTGCAGGCTACTCAAATCAATCAGGCGCATCGCCTGCAAATACAGCGTATAGGCCTCTGCATTGACCACATGGCTAGTGGGGCCACCATCAAGGATTTGTATCTTGAGCTGCCGGGCCACACCCCGGGCGATTTCATCCTGCACCGCGAAGACGTCTTCCAGTGAGCGGCCCCAGGTTTCAGACCAGAGGTGGGTATCGGTGCGCATGTCGATAAGCTGCGCAGTAATGCGCACCTTATCGCCGCCTTTTCTCACCGACCCCTCGAGGATATGGGCTACGTTCAGACGCTCGGCAATCTCCGTCAACTCCAGGTCCTTGTCCTTGAAGGAAAACGCAGAGGAGCGGGAAATCACCTTCATCTCGGGAATCTGCGCCAGCAGGTTAAGCACCTCCTCGGAAATGCCGTCAGAGAAGTACTCCTGCTCAGGGTCCGAGCTCATATTGACGAAGGGCAGTACCGCGATGGAGCGATCGAGGAAGCGGGCCTGCTCGGCTGACGCAGCCACTGTCCCCGTTGCAGTTGGCGCAGCCAGTGTCGCTTCTAGCGCAGGCGCCGGACCAGCAGCGGGCTTACCCAGTAGTTGGGAATAGGCAAACAGGCCTACCGCAGCCACCGCTGTCAAAATGGTAATCATATCCAAGCGTTTGCCGGTATGCCCGGTAATGGACTTATCCCGCTCGACCTCGCTTTCAAGCTTTATCCCCTCCGGCGCCAGCTCGTAGGCCCAGGCGAAAATAAGCACCGGAAAGAAACCGATGGCGGCGAGAATAACCACGACCCGAGCCGGCATATCGCCAAAGCCAAACAGGGGAAAGATGGTCTCCGCGATCTGGATGACCAGCCAGCTCATGACCACGTAGGCGGCACCCACGCGAATGACGTTGCGGCGCTTCAGTTCCTCAAAGATCGCCACACTGACAGCCCCCCTGTACACACATGCACCTTCCCTCCATGGCGGCATCCGGTCCGCGTGTCCCCAGTGTAGCCAACCGTGCCACCAGCGACCAGAGGCATGAACAGGGAAACCGGCTAGCGGATGATGCCCTGCTCTCGCAGGCTGGCGACCTGGTCTTGGCTCAATCCCATTTCCGTGAGTACGGCATCGGCATCCACACCCTCTTCTGGGACATCCCGGCGCAAGCCCATGCGCTCGCCGCCAAACTCCAGGGGAATGGCCGGCAGTTTGGCCGAGTCACCGGTCTGCAGGGTTACATTCAGTAATCCGCCGTCGGCGTTGAGATGGGGGTCGTCAATAAGATCGTGAGGCCGCGCTATCGGAGCAAACGGTAGACCGGTGCTCTCGAGTTGATCCATCAGTGCCTGCTTCGTCATCGAGCCAAAATGCGATTGAATGACGGGCATGATGCGCTCGCGCGCCTCCACCCGCCCGTTGTTGGCTGCTAGCGATTCGTCGGCAGCAAAGTCATCGAAGCCAAAAGCTGCGCAGAATTTTTGCCATTGCGTGTCGCTTACAACGCCCACAAACACTTTTTCCCCATCTGCAGTTTCGAAGATATCGTAAACCGCCCAGGCACTGCGTCGCACCGACATGGGCGGAGGAATCTCTCCAAGCACCGCTTCCTGGGCCATATGCTGGCCGACCAGGAATGCTGTAGTTTCAAACAGAGAGCTCACCACCTGCTGCCCATTACCCGTGCGGTGCCGTTCTTCCAACGCAGCCAACACGCCAATCACGCCAAACATTCCACCGGTGATATCAATAACGGATGAGCCTGCACGCAGGGGTTGGCCAGGCGGTCCTGTCATATAGGCAAGCCCACCCATCATCTGAGTCACCTCGTCCAGCGCGGTGCGGTGCTCGTAGGGGCCCGAAAGGAATCCCTTCGCAGAACAATAGATGAGCCCGGGGTTAGCTTCGCTCATGGCCCGATAGCCAAAGCCGAGTTTATCCATGGCGCCCGGTCGAAAATTCTCGATCAGCACGTCGGCAGCACGAATTAGATCGCGCGCGATTTCAGCGCCCTCTTCTGACTTTAGATCAATGCAGACCGAACGTTTGTTGCGGTTATACATAGCAAAGTAGCCTGCCCCGGAGCCGCGCAATCGCCGGGTGTTGTCGCCCTGCAAGGGTTCCACCTTGGTGACCTCCGCGCCCAGATCAGCGAGAATGACGCCCACCGTGGGACCCATCACCATATGGGTGAATTCGACGACTTTTATTCCCTGCAGCGGCAGCTCTGCCATCCTTGCTTCCTTCGCTTGGGGACCCTCGGAGGGTCCGGACACCCTCCGAGGGTGTCATTGGTTAGATTTGGCTAAATGATATATCATTATATCTTTATTGTTAAATAGGCTCTCCTATCGGGGAGCGATGAATCATGACTATCGATATCGAGATCAGTGAAGTCGGCCCACGCGATGGCCTGCAAAGCATTGACAGCATCATGCCGCTGGAAGCCAAGAAGGCGTGGATCAAGGCGGAGGCAGAGGCCGGTGTTCCCGAAATTGAGGTGGGCTCCTTTGTTCCTGCAAAAGTTCTACCGCAGCTAGCCGATACGGCCGAGGTCGTCGCGTTTGCCACCAGCATCCCCGATCTGACGGTTGCTGTTCTGGTACCCAACGCGCGTGGCGCAGAAGGTGCCCTGAAAGCTGGCGCGCACAAACTCACCCTGCCGTTGTCGGTCAGCGAAACGCACTCGCTCAAGAACCTGAATCGCACCCATGCCCAAGTGATAGACGAAGTACGCCGTGTACGTGCACTGATCGATGAACTACCCGCCGATCAACGGCCGAAATTTGAGGGCAGTCTCTCCACCTGTTTCGGCTGTACCATCGAGGGCCCTATCGCGCAGGATGTGGTGGTACGCCTGGCGGGCGAACTCATGGAAGCCGGGGCGGACGAGGTGGGTATCTCCGATACCACAGGTTACGGCAACCCGGCTCAGGTTAGAGCGATGACCAAGGCAATCTGGGCGGAGGTCGGTCGGGAAAACCTCACCGGCATCCACTTGCACAACACTCGCGGCCAAGGCTTAGCCAATGTTCTCGCAGCAATCGATGTCGGTCTAACCACCATCGATGCGACACTTGGCGGTCTGGGTGGCTGCCCTTTCGCTCCCGGCGCCAGCGGCAATATTGTCACGGAAGACCTGGTATTCATGCTGGAGGCCATGGGTCTCAATACCGGTGTAGATGTGGAGAAGTTATTAGAGGTGCGCAAACTGGTGGAAGCAGCACTGCCTGGCGAAGAGATGTTTGGGTTTGTACCAGATGCAGGTCTGCCGAAGGGATTTACCTACGCAAACGCCCAAGCGTGAAACTTGATGTTACGGAAATCACACGCTCATCTCCTGTTATGCCAAGGCGACGCTAGAGATACTCTTTGATCAGCGCTCCAATGTCCACGCGCGCGTCCATCCGCTGAGCCAGCAAAAACATGCCGCCCACTTTGCGGTGGAAAAATACCGCATCTGACGGCGGGGCCTGCCAGAACTCTCTGAAGTCCTGCACAGACTCAGCCAGCACCGCCAGGCGCGCCGAGAGGTCAGAGCCGCCGAAGTCATAAGGGCCATCGGCAGTGAGAGGCTCTAGGGCGAGATTGAAAATATCCAGTATCAGCTGCCGATACTCGTCATTGGCATTCTCAACCAGATAACCCAGTTTTTCCGCTGCGGCGAGCAAGCGCTGCTCATTGCCCGCAAGAATCGCTTTCACCAATCGCTTGTAATCATTGACGAAGCCCGCTTTGAATTGCCGGGTGGCGCCAAAATCCAGCAGCACGATCTTGCCGCTGCTGTCCTGATAGCGGTAGTTGGCGAAGTTGGGGTCGGTCTGCACGAGTCGTAACTCGAAGAACTCGCGCAACATCAGATCGATCATGGCCGTCACCAATTCGTCACGCTCGACATCATCCAACTCCGAAATGACTTCGATCGGCTCGCTTTCAAGATAAGTCATCGCCAGCACATGTTCGGTGGTGAGTTCCTGCAACACCTCCGGCACCAGAAAGCGCTCGTCGTCTGCCAGCAGTTCGCCGAAGCGGGTCAGATAGCTAGCCTCCTGCAGATAGTTGGCTTCGGCCTGCAATTGTAATTTGGCCTCGTCCAGCAGTGGGCCAATATCTACACCCTCAGGAAGCAATCCCGACAATCGCAGTAAACCCGCAATATTGTCGACGTCACTATTGATACTCTTAGCAACACCGGGGTACTGGACCTTGAGCACGATGTCTCTTCCATCCGGCGAGCGAGTGCGGTGGACCTGGCCAATGGATGCCGCCGCGATGGGCTTCATGCTAAAACCGTAAAACAGTTCTTCCCAGTCCTCACCGTAGGCGCCCACCATAGTTTGATTGAGTTGCTCGGCGGGCATATTGACGCCATCGGAGCGTAGGCGGGCTAGAATGTCGGCCAATTGCTTGGGCAGAAAATCACCACCATCCATCGACAGCATCTGGCCCATCTTCATGGCGGCACCGCGCATACTCGCGAGTTCGTCAGCAACCCGTTGTGCGTTCCCCGGCGTCAGCAACATATCGCGCGCTCGCGGTCGCTCACCCGCACGCAGACGGCGAGTGCCTTCAGCAACCATGCCACCGGCAACGCCGCTCGCCAGTTTGGCCATGCGAGCGAAGCGGCCGATTCGGGATGCGGGTACCGGTGCTTCGTCTTTCTTAGCCATTCGCTTCCCTCTCTCTCCAGCGCTCGACATGGGCCATTACCAGTTCGTAACCATTGAACTCAGCAGCTAGCACCGAGATAAAGGTGAATACGCCGGTTAGCTTACGGGCGATCAATGCAAAATCCCGCGAGGGCGGAATAAAGTGTCGACTGGTGGTACTTATAGCTGCCTGCTTGCCGGCTCGCTGCATAAGCCCGGATGCGCCCCATCGATAATGCCCACGCCGATTGAGCCGTTCCTTGGGCAAGCGCTCTGCGGGGCGTAAAGGTTCCAGCAGGTGCAGGCAAAAGTCGGCAAACATGCGACGAGCTTCTTCGCTGGCATCGGGTTGCAAACAGCCAAGCCCGATTAGCCCGTCAACAATGCCTTCCTCGTCCGCCTCCAGACCCGCCGCGATTAAACGGCGCAGGTGATAGAGAAAATCGTCCGAGCAATCGAGCACGGAGCCAAAATCCAGCAGCACCAGCTCATCCGGCGTACCCTTCGTGCCAGTACGAACCAGGTAATTACCGAAGTTGGGATCAGTCTGCAGCCAACCCCAGTCATAAAGCTCATAGAAGAACAGTTCCAGCATCGCCCGGGCCAGGGCATTGCGGCGGGTGAGTGAGAGTCGCCCGATGGAAGCTTCGGTCACCGATTTGCCGGGTACGTACTCCATGGCCAGCACCTGCTCGGTGCAGTAGCGATCAAAAAGTTCGGGGGCGTGCAGCAATGCATCTCCGCTCTCCGCATTGGCGACATGTGCAGCCATGGTTCGGCAGATCTCGGCTTCGCGCACGTAATCGATCTCGTTATGCAGGTAGGTGCGCATGGATTCGAGCCAATCATCCAGCTCGCGACCTGCCGGCAACCATCGCGCCAGCTTTAGCATACGCACTACCGCATCGAAGTCGGTATCGATCACGTCAGCCAGGCCAGGATACTGCACCTTTAGACAAATGATTTCACCGGTTTCGATGTTAGTGGCGCGATGCACCTGGGCCAGCGACGCCGCTGCGAACGCCTCGGGTTCGATCTGCAGCTCGGCCATTGCCTCGCCCAGATTACGCCGCAGCGTGGGTTGGATGTCTGACCAGGGGAGCGGATCCGTCTTCGCCTCCAACTCGTGCAGCGCATCGGTCAACACCGGGGGCAGGAAATGCTCGCCTAACAGCGCGAACATTTGCCCGATCTTTACATAAGTGCCCTTGAGTCGCCCGAGCTCTCCGACCAGTTTGCGAGCTTCACGCCGGGCAAACTGAGAACTCTCGCCGTCATCTCTGCCAAACAGTTTTTGTACCGCACCATCCACAGCCAAAGCGCCACCGGCACGAATACCCGCCAGTGACGCACTAAGAGTACGGGGCAATGCACGACGCTTTTTGATCACCCGGGCGAGTACCACACCGGAGACGTGTAGGCGCGATCCTGAATCACCATGTCGATGTGCTCAGGAAACTGAGATCCAAATCGCACCCGATCAAACGCCTGCCAACTCGGTGTGGGTATCTCAAGAACACGGACGTAGTAAAAAGCGCGCTCGCTTGCATCGAAGTCCGGATCACTCCACAGCGCACTCAATTGCACCGCGCCAATGCTGTTGCTGTAACTCGCCGTTGCCAGGTTTACCGTGTTACCCACCGGCGGCGCCTTACCATTCTCGTCAAGCTCGCGCCCGTCCGATAGCGCCACATCGTAAACCTTCTCCTGCAGTTCGCCACTGGCATCCAGCCAACCCTTCACCACCTGCACCCGATCCAGGTTGGCACCGTCGGGATCCTTGTCCGCCTGAATCATCAATACCGGCGCTCCCTTGCCAGGTTTCATCTCGCTACCCATCGGTACGCCGCGCGCGTAACCACGCCGCACCATGTCCGGACTGTGCAAATCGGCAGCCGCATAATCCCAACCCGCAAACATACGCACCCGAATGCGGGTGCCAGTCGTCGCATAAACCTCGCGCCGTTGAAGCGCATCGAAGATGGCTTCGCGTGTATTCTCCACCGCCCACACGCCCGCGAGCCCCGAGGCAACTTCGTCCCAGGCGCGCCAGGACAGCTCATCGTTACCGGCCAGGTTACGCACGACATAGCCGTCTACACGCTCTGGCAGCGGTTCGTGAGAGGCGAACTTACCGAAGTAGTTTTCCTCACGAGTGGTTGCCAAGGCAGTATGAGAGTCGGACGCCCCGATCATGCCAAACTGAAACGGGTTGGTGCCCAATTCTGCCTCGTACTGCAGCCCCAGTTTCAACGCACCGCGCGCATACTCGTACTGCAGCATGTCATTGGTCTTTGGATCGCGCGCTCCGATGTCGGCGCGATCCCAGTTACCAAAGTCCGCAAATTCATCATCGGGAGACAACCAGGGGTGAGATTCGCCATCGCCTTTTATCTGTGTCACTTCCACGATGGGCTCTCGTGCCAAGCGCCTTTCTACATAGGCCTCATCAAAGCTGCGGCCGCCACTGCGCTTAGGGCCAAACATCAAACCATTGCTCAGGTTGGCGTTATGCGGGATCGCCAGAATCGAACCGCCGGTTTTGCCTCGTACTCATCCATCCAGTCCCATAATTTTTCCGGGTCCGGCGATTGCCAGGAGGAGAAGGGAATCACCTGCGTGGCCTTGTCGGAATCATCTCGCAGCACCACGACACGATGCAGGTTCTTCGAGTTAACGGTCGTCGTCCACTCGAAACCGATCAATGCAGTAAAACGGCCGGGACGATTATACTGATCTGCGAGATCGGCCTGACGACCCCACACTTCGAAATTGATCGAAGGCTCTTTCAATGGGTCGACGCCGGGCAGCATGCCGTCCAGCGCCCATTTCATAAACCCCTGGTAACCATCCCCTGCCGCGAAGTAGTCATAGATTTGTTTACCCCAGGGGTTCGCAAGCAAAGTCGCGTTGGCTTCGCGGATTGCGACCGGTAAGCCCAGGCTTTCCGCATGATCCGACACCACCAGAAAATCCAGCGGCCGGCTGATACGCGCACGGATCCCGCGACTGGAGGTCACCTCTTCGCCCATGGCGAAACGGTAGGCATCGGCAGGTGTCAAGGAGGTGCCGATCAGTCCAGCATCACTACTGAATACAGTGTGTAGATGCGTGTCCCCGAAGAACACCTGCTCGTGACCACGGTCATCCAGATAGGGCGAATAGTCTGCCGGCTCGGCTGCAACAAGCGCGGCGGAAAACGCGCTGATGGATAACAGGGTCAATCGCTTTGCGAATCTGTACACTACACTGTCTCCAACTGAGGCAAGGAAGCACCACCATATGCTATTCCGACTGAACTGTGTACTGCTCAGCCTGCTGATTTCCGCTGGCGCCAGAGCCGACTCTGAGGCGCCTTTCGACTACTTCGAACCCCAACGTCAGTTGATACACAACGGTGTACAGGCGGTTCTCACCTGCAACGGTTTGTTCACCTCTCGTCGCACAATTGAGCAGGTGTTTCGCCAGGAATTAGCCTTTCTTCCCAACCCTGTGGGAAGCGCTAGCGGCGGTAACTATCGCGTTGATCGTGAAAGGCGCGCCGTATCCGTCGGCGGCGGTGAGGACGGGTTGGCCATTACGGCAGCCTTTCGCGAGGGACTCGCCTGTGTGGTGATGGCTCCCGACCAGACCATGGACAACATTGCGAAGCTGCCACAACTCACGGCGGCACCGCTTCCCGGTGACCCTGCCAAAATTCCATGGCCAATGGGTGATGCCGCAACGATCGCGGTCCCACCTTCCGTTAACGAGAAAGCACTGCGAGCCGCGTCCGACTGGGCATTTGATCGCGACACAGCGGAACAAGATACGCTGAGCCTGCTGGTCTTGCACAAGGGCAACATCATCCATGAGCGCTATGCCTCCGGTGTTGATATGCACACCCGCACTCGCACCTGGTCCACCGCAAAAAGCATCGCGGCGACACTGATCGGCATACTGGTCGACCAGGGCAAATTGTCGCTCGATGCCTCTCTCAACATCGATTGGCTCCCCGAGTTATTGAATCCAGAGCAAGACCCCCGCCATCACATTACCCTGCGACACACCTTGAACATGGCCAGCGGGCTGTATCCGGTAGACAGCTTCAAGATGGAATACGCGACCGGGTCTGGCCTTGCTTACTGGGCGGGCAGTAGCTCCGTAGAAGAGGCTCGCAACCGGGGCCTGGTCAGAGAACCCGGCAGCTTTTGGGACTATGAAAACTACGACACCCTGCTGGCCGTCTACGCCATGAAAAAGGCACTGGGCAGCGAAGCGGCGTATCACAGCTTTCCCCGTAAGGCTTTGCTCGACAAACTGGGCATGCGCAACACCCTGCTCAGCACCGACCGTTTTGGCGATTTCATTCTCTCTAGCCAGGTATACACCAACGCTCGCGACCTGGCGCGTTTTGGGCTGTTGTATCAACAAGGCGGCGTTTGGCAGGGTGAGCGCCTTGTTTCAGAGGATTGGATTGAGTTTGTTCGCACCCCCGCACCGTCTAGCGCGCCGCACAAGCATTTCTATGGCGGGCAGTGGTGGCTGGTGCCCTCCAATCGCAAGGATGTGCCTGCCGATGCCTATGCCACCGCAGGCAATCGCGGTCAGTATGTCATCGTGGTACCGTCTCATGAGCTAGTCATCGTCCGACGCGGGCTGGACTGGGGTAAACAAGGATTTAACCGCTGGGATCTCACCCGGGAAGTACTGAAGGCATTCTGATATGAGCACAAGCGCACCCCTCACCCATACCGGGCAGGCCTACGGTACTCGCGGTTATCGCAACTTCGTTCTCATTTCGCTGACCTTTGTCTATACCCTCAATTTCATCGATCGCATTCTAATCGGTGTGGTCGCGCAACCGATTATCGATGAGTTCAAGTTGCAGGACTGGCAGTTTGGCCTGTTGTCTGGATTCGGCTTTGCCCTGATGTACACCCTGATGGGTATACCCATCGCCCGCTGGGCGGAGCGCTATAACCGCGTACGCATCATCGCGGCCAGCGTTGTACTGTGGTCGGCAATGACCGCCTTATGCGGCATGGCTGAAGGTTTTCTTGCGCTGTTGGTGTTTCGCATCGGCGTCGGCATCGGCGAAGCCGGTTGCACGCCGCCAGCCAATTCTCTCATTGCCGATTACTATCCCGCACGCAGCCGGGCCCGCGCACTAGCGACTTACGCTACCGGCGTCACGCTGGGTGGCGTGCTCGCTAATCTTTTTGGGGGACCTATCGCCGAGGCGTTCTCCTGGCGCGAAGCCTTTCTCGCTCTCGGCATTCCCGGCATTTTGGTCGGCATCATTGTTTGGTTCACGATTAAGGAGCCACCACGAGGCTACTCCGATGCACCGGGTACCAAACACGTCGAGCCACTGGGTATCAAAGAGGCTCTGCAGGAGCTGTCGGCCAAGACCACGTTCTGGACCAACATCACTGCCGCTACTTTTGTCGCATTTGCGGGCTACGGTGTCAGTAATTTCTCAGCGCCCTTCTTTCAGCGCGCTCATGACATGACGGTCGGCGAAGTGGCCACTCAAATCTCTGTGCCGCTCGGGCTGGCAGCTTCCTTAGGCGCATTTGCGGCGGGCTATCTCACGGAACGCGCTAGTGGCAGGTATCCCAACGCGGTCGCCCAGATACCCGGTATCAGCCTGATAATGAGCGTTCCCTTTTACTGGGTTGGTTTTACCACCGACAGCATCGGCCTCTCACTGTTCACCCTGATCATTGGCAACCTTTTGCACTACAGCTATCTCGGTGCGCAGTACACCATCTGCCAGGGCGTAGCGAGCGCTCGCTCGAGGGCGACCGCCGTCGCGATCATGCTGTTCATAGTGAACTTGATTGGTTATGGACTGGGCCCGCTCACGCTGGGCTTTCTCAGCGATATATTTATGGAAGCCCAGAGCGGCATGACCGAATCAGATGCACGGGCGGTCGGCCTGCAATACTCGATCATGATCATCGTCACTCTCTACGGCATCGCCGGCGCCATCTATCTGTATGCGGCCAAACACCTGCAGCGCGACCTGGTGGCTAAACTCGATTAAGTTTGGCCAGCACGCTCCTCGCGGAGTTTATTGCGCACATCCATAAGCACTTCACCGTAGGTGTTGTGGCCACGGCGGTCGCGGCCGCAGCCCCAGAAATAGTCATAGGCGTTATTCTCAACCAGCTTAAGATCGCCGGTGGCAAGCAGCGCCTCAGCGACCTCGGGGTGAGCGCGACACTTGGTGTAGACGGCGCGGGTCATGATCACTCGGCGCATCTTCTTCCAATCGGCGCGCAACTTTCTTAGCCGACTTCGACCCAGCCGCCGCGCTTTCTTCGGGTGTTCTGCAGCACAGACTTTCGCGCGGTGACCTTCATCTTCGAACTTCATACCCTGGAAGTAATGTTCGACCGACGGCCAGGCATGGCCGTCCAGCTCGAACCCATGCCGGGAGAAGCTGGACAGTGGGTGATTCACATCTGTTCGTGAGAGGAACAGCGAATCGTTTTCCTGGGGAGTCTCTAACACCCCTGAAGACTAACTGAGCAGCGCGGCCTGCGGCAACCAGAAGCTGAACGCCGTGCCCTCTTCGCCATCGCTGGACACCTCCACGCGAGTGCGGTGCAGCTCCATAATGCGCTTAACAATCGCCAATCCAAGACCGTGGCCAGACTCTGCCGGTTCAGTATCGGGCCGGTAGAAGCGCTCGAAGATATGAGGAATCTCATGCGAGGCTATGCCGTCGCCGTCATCCACCACATCAATCCGCACCCGGTCGGCATCTTCGGAGATTGTGATATCGATATGTCCACCGGGGGAGGTGTGCCTGAGTGCATTAACCAGCAGGTTTTCGAGTGCGCGGTGGATTAAGCCAATGTCGGCACAAACGGTGAGCCGCGGGTCCTGGCAATGCGCAGAAAGGCTGATGCCGTTTTCCCGAGCACTCAACTCGTGGTCCTGAACCAGGTCCTGCACCAACTCGAGCACCGGAAACTCCTCCCAGTCGGGCTCTCGATTGGCCGACTCGAGCTTCGACAGCTCGAACAGTTCCGTAATCAGCTTGTTAAGACGCAAGCTGTGCTTGTGCGCGATCTCCAGGCAGGCGTCCCGTTCTTCTGAGGGCATGTCCCTGATCAATACCGTCTCCAGGTAGCCCTGCATCGAGGTAACCGGCGTACGCAGATCATGGGACACATTGGCGATTAGCTCCCTGCGGGTTCGGTCAATCTCTTCCTGCGCAGAAAACTGTCTCTCGATACGACCACTCATATCGACGATGGCACTGCGAAGCTCATCGACTTCATCCCTGACGGGCTGAGAGTCATCCAGTGAAATCTGACCCTGCTAACTGCCCTCGCGATAGCTGCGCACGGCTCCCGCAAGCGACTGCAGTCTTCGCGTGAGCAATGCAAAGAGCAGCGTACCCAGCAGCAAGGCCACAACAATACTGCCAGCTATGGTCGCGAGCCCGGCCCGGAGCGCATAACTCTCCTGCAGACTTTCGCGCAGGCTGTCATGGTTCTTGCCGTTGAGTACCGTGTACAGGTAGCCCAGGGTCACATCTCCCTCAACGATGGGGGAGACCGAAAACACCTTATGGGTGTCCTGGCTGCGTGGATCATCGCCAAAGATCGGCAGCGGGGTCGTACCACCTAGAAATTCATGCAGAGGCGCCATATCAACGCGGTCGTGCAGCACCGTTTCGTAGGGCAAAGCATGAGAAAGAATCTTCCCCTGCGGGTCCAGCAAATAGACCTCTACTATGGGATTGATGAACATGACGTGGTGAGCCAGTTCCTTGACCGCGGCTTTATTGACCTGGCCAGACTCGAACAGCGGCATGTCCTCGGCTGCATGAAGAGCGATATCCCGATTGATGCGCTGGGTAATCTCCAGCATGTAGCGCTCGCTGGTGAGATAACTGCTGTAAATCAGCACGCCACCCACCACAATAAAGAGCAGGCACATGACCAGCGCCAAACGCAGGTATAGGCGATTGATCATCAATGGCATCCTGCCGCACAGAATTTATAACCCACGCCCCACACCGTCAGGATGTGATTAGGCTCCGCGGGCTCTGCTTCAATTTTTGCTCGCAGTCTATTGATGTGGGAATTTACGGTGTGTTCATAACCGTCATGGCCATAGCCCCAGACTTCATCCAGCAACTCGGAGCGACGAAACACACGGCCGGGATTGCGCGCAAAGTGCAGCAACAAGCTGAATTCACGGGAGGTGAGTTCCACCGATTGTTCGCCCAGAGATACAGTGTGGTCCCGGGCACTAATCACGAGATCGCCAAACTGCAGACTCTCATCTTCTATGGGAGGTGCGATGGCCTGCAGTGATGCGCGCCGCAAAATGGCACGAACCCTTGCGGTTAGCTCGAGAGGGCTAAAGGGCTTAGTCACGTAATCGTCTGCACCCAGCTCTAACCCCAACACTCTATCTAACTCGCTGGATTTGGAAGTCAGCATCAATACGGGGGTACTGTCTCCGCGCTAGCGCAAAGAGCGGCACAGATCGAGCCCACTTTGCCCCGGAAGCCGAATATCCAGAATCAATAAATTCCAGCGCTCGTCGGCAATTCTCGCCGCTGCGGTATCGCCCCTGTTGCAGTGTTCCAGGTCGGCCTCCAGTTCCGCCAGATGCAGTTTGACCAGACCAGCGATATCCTCGTCATCCTCAACAAGCAGGATACGGGGGCGCGACTCCGTAGACGGTTGACTCACATGCATCGACGACGGCTCCAAACGGAAGAGTTCCTGTAGAGTCCCTTTTCCGCAATTGGTTCCGTCGCCGGTCATGATTTACTCGACGCGGGTCAGTGTGATGCGTACCACAGGGTTGTCCCAGCGGTGCACTTCGCGCAAGTCCGACGCACTCAGGCCACCGTCAACACTGACCACACCGGGATGCAGGGTCACCTGGTCACGGATATCATCTCTGTCGGCATTGAAACCCTCTCCGCCACCGGCCGGGCCGGGAATATGCTCTGCCAGTTCATCGTTCGCTTCGGTGCCGCTGTCATAACTGGTCCCGTTCACCACCATGGACTCGCCCACCGCCAGGGAGGCAACGGACAAACCATTGACCCCGGTAATGGCATCATTGGTATTGACCAACATAGACACGACAGTTATTCGCAGGTCCTCGGGCAGTTCGCCTTGTGTATCGAGTTCAAAAGTTTCGGACGCACCCGGACCCAGGGGGCCCGATGAACTGGCCTCTGCGAGGCCGTCGACCTCTGCCAATAGTTCAGAGTTATCGCCTGACTCCGCCAGCTGCTCCAGTCCAGCAGTGGCCGGCTCACCGACTCGAAACGCTTCATACTCCGGCCCGTGCAGCACAACGGCCAGCGGCGACAGTGGTTGCGCCACCGTCAGGTTTACAACCGACACCTCAAAGGCTGCCGTTGTTTCCGGCGCAGTGGGTGCTGGTTCGGGCGCGGCCTGCGCCGCGCCGCCGTTGTTATTGCCATCGCTACAGGCGGCGATCATGGCAAGGGCGCTCACAAGTAGTAACTTTTTCATGAGCGTTCTCCTAGTTGACCGTGACCACAACACGCACGACCGGGTTCAACCAGCGCTGTACACGATTGTCGATATCGCTAACACCGCCGGTCAGGTCATCGTCACCCAACACATTGCGGTGTATATGAACAAACCCCTCCGCAGTAGCGTCCACCCCGCTACCGCCAGTGCCAGACTCAGCCGCGACGGGTGGCGGCGCTGGAAATCCCGGTTCGCCCGGGGCACCGCTACCAATAATCTCGTCATTGCCTTCGGAGCCAGCGTCGTACGCGTTGACATTAAAGACGTAGCGACCTGGCTCAGTGGGGATCGGTACCGCATTGAGTCCCATAAACCCATCATTGCTTGGCAATATCATCGCCACGATAGACAGCCGAGTATTGTCCGGTGCCGCATCGGTATCGAGGCTGGCGGTCGTAGACTGTCCCGGCGCAAGCAAACCACCGGCGGGATTCTCTACGGAAGTCGCGCTTAGGGCCTCAACGTCCGCTGCGAGGCCACTGATATCACCGCCCTCTGCCATTGCTTGCAAATTCGCGCTCGCCGGCTGGCCGCTGGAAAACAGATTGGCACCCTCAGGGTGGGCAGTAACAAGAAAGGGCGTAAACCAGCTTCCGCGGGTCAGGTTAGTGATTTCTACATCGAATTGAGTAGCCTGGACGGGCGCAGCGATTGCGCATGCCAGAGCAGCAGAAACAAAGTGACGGTTCATCCTCGTACCTCCTCTTATGGTTGTGAGGAGGACAGTCTTACCCTTCGATGCGTGGAAATTATCACAGAACTATAACGATTCGATGGATTGTTCATCACGGCAAAGCGCTGGTGAATTACGCCTTAATAGGGTATACCTTTCTCGACCATTGCTGTTGAGTGAGCTGAAAATGGCATTAGCAATACTCAGGCTGGACCTCGCGGGGCAACCGCGGGGATGGGTAAGCCCCGAAGAGGCAGCTACCCGCTACGTTAAAGGAGATGTGAGCTGGACACTGGGTGAACCCGCTATCGTTCTACACGGCGGCGTTCAGCGTTGTACCGGCGAGCAGTCTTACCTGGAAATTCCCCCCATCATCGCCATGCGTGGGAGAGTTCAGGGCGGCTTTTCTATCTCCTTGAACAACAAAGCGCTGTTCCGCCGTGATCAGCATATCTGTCTTTACTGTGGCAACGAGTTTCATCGATCCATGCTAACTCGCGATCACGTGATCCCCGTGAGTCGCGGCGGTGCCGATGTGTGGGCTAATTGCGTAACAGCCTGTCGCAGTTGCAACAATCGCAAGGGGAACAGAACACCGGAAGAAGTCGAGATGCCACTGCTGGCGGTGCCATTCACTCCCAACCCCTGGGAGTACACCTTCCTGGAACGCGACCGGATTCTCGGGGACCAGATGGATTATCTGAAGCAGCAGTTTTCCAACCATCGCAATTGGGCCGCATGAAAGCAGCGACTAACTTGTGCGTCCCTGTTGCAGCGCACGCGCGAGACCGAGGCTGATCAGCGCTAGTAAAGGCACAAAAATCGCATAGATCAACGGAATACGAGACACTTCGGCCAGCCCTGTCAGGGGTGCATCCCGGTAGAAAATCGCCAGGACGAGCATACTGGCAGCAAACACCGCCCAACGTTTGGTGGCACTCCAGCCAAGGCCGTGCATCTGGGTCACCAGAAAAATGGCAGCAAAACCGAAGGCAAACTGCGGCCAGTTCTGATTCTCAAATGACAGCCAGGCCACCACAGCACCGTGCAATAACACAAACACCTCCAGAAAGGCGGTCCAGCGTCGATCGACGTGCGCTCTCGTGAAGAAAAGGCTGCCCTGCAGTAACAGCATGAACACATAGAAATTACCCAACAGGTGCCCCAGCGTCATTTCAATCGGGTGATACCAAAAGGTGTATATGATGGCCCAGGAAAAGTAGTAGCCGTGATACTTACGCAGAAACCTTCCCGGCTCCATAAGCCAGCCCCACTTGCGGCCCAATACCACACCGCGACGCTGGTTCTCCATGATGATGACCAACATAAGCAAAATCGCCACAGAGCCCATCGACGTCCAGATCGACACATCCTGGGCCAGGCCATCATAGAAGATCCGCGTCTGGACGATGTGCCAGATCACAAAGACGATATTAATCGCCAGAGCCATAAGGTTAATCGGATGCAGGCCCCGTGTATAAGAGAGCTGCTTATGCTGCGCGAGATATATCAACCACCAAATGGCCAGCTGATGCGCCGCGTAACTCCCCCAAGCAACAACGCGAGTGGTAGCGCTGGGATCGGGCAGTTTCCAGAAGTACCAGGAAGCGCCTTCATCGGGAAGAAACCAGATGTCGTCGCCGTAGGGCGCGCCGATCACGATGGCTATCATCAGCGCCGCACAGCCGAGAAGGCCCCACCAGTGTCTAAATTCTGTAGTACTTGCCTGGCTCATGCTGTAACTACGCCGGGCACATCCAATTGGATGTGCACACCCTAATCACCACCGAGCTGCAGCAGGCGGTGGTAGAGATTGTGCGCTAGCCGCAGTTGCACATCGATATCCGCAGCATTCGCAACTCGCTTGTATTCCCGGTACACCATCACATCACGGCCGACACTTTCGACAGAGAATCCTGGATTTTCTTCCAGGTAGTCGAGCAACGCATCACTGAAAAAGACCCTCGCTTTGTCTTCATCATCCGACTCGAGTTGATAGGCCGCACTGAAGCTGGGGTGGCTATCGAAATCAATATCTACGGGTTTAAAGCGATCTAATAATTTGTCGGCCATGCTCTCAGGACGCAACACAAAGGTCGGCAGCGGCGTCTCGCCTTTGATCAAGGTCGCGGTCTGGTGCCGTCCCGACTGGGACCCATCCGACTGGCTCAGGGTGAACTGAGCCATATCCATGCCCTCGAAGCTGCCAATATGCAGCTCGCTAACCCTGCCTGCGCGCAACCAGTTCTTGCCCAGCAGCGCAAACCGATCGGCATTGAGTAAGCTTCTAAACTCTTCCTCTGCAACGGGTTTGAACTGAATCTTGGCGTAATGCGTTGAAAGATTGTCGGTGCGTCGGCGATTAAGCACCCAGACGATGGGCAGAGCCAGCAGAGCGACAAGAAATAGAACCTGCGTCAGGGTTCCCGAGAAACTTTCCATCGTCTTGCGTCATTCCTCCAGGGGGAATGGTTGTCCCTCGAATACGGTGCCCCAGATAGGAATGTCCTTCAGCGCCTCAGCAGGCACCTCTAAGGGGTCCTGCTCCAGTACCGTAAAGTCTGCGAATTTGCCTACCTAGATACTACCGATCTCATTTTCCCGTCCCAGTTGGTAAGCGGCGTCTATGGTAATGCCTCGCAAAGCCTCACGTACTGTGATCCGCTCATCCAGCGCAAACACATTGCCCTCCGCAGTTATCCGGGTAGCCGCGGCCCAGGCTAGCAGTAGCGGCCGCGCTGGCGCCATGGTGAAGTCCGAGTGGAACGCAATGCGCATCCCGGTGCGGACAAAACTGTTCATCGGAACCATACGCGACGCGCGAGGCTGACCGAGTCCCACCTCTGCATACTTGTCACCCAACGCCCATAGGTAATAGGGGTTGGCCTGTACCATGCCGCCTAGCTCCGCCAAACGCTGGGCCTGGTCAGGCCGAGCGTAGGCGAGATGATGCACAGTAAAGCGGTGATCATCACGTGGATTTTCCTCCTGCAAACGCTGCAGCACGTCGAGGGTCACATCGAGCCCCAGGTCGCCATTCACATGCACATGAATCTGAAAACCCGCATTCCAGTAAACCCTGGCTGCGGCTTCCAATTCATCTGGCGTCATCATCCATTCGCCTTCATGACCATCGAGATACCCCTCGGTCATCTGACCCAACTGGGAATAGGCTGCACCGTCCGCAAATAGCTTCACCTGCTTGGGTTGAAACTGCAGTGAGCCCCGGTTCTTGCGCGGCATAAAGTCGACCATCTTGCGCACTTCGTCGTGGCCGCGTGCCTCGCCGAGAGTCTTTCCATCCAGTAACAAGAAGGTCCGAAACGGCGTTAGACGAGCGTCCCACCCGGCCGCCAAGAGGGATTCGAATTCTCGATCAATATCCAGACTACCGAAGGCGCCATCGCCAACCGTGGTAATGCCACCCGCATGAATGATGGTGCGTGCTTCATGCAAAGCGCTCACATATCTTTCAGGCTCCAAAATGCTGGGCATCAGTCCCGGCACCAGGAAGAACAGACCGTTCTCAAAAAAGTGGCCCCGCTCTAAATCAACCTGGTGATGACTGGCCGCTGCAGCTTCATCAATCCTCAGCGCCGCCAGCGCCGCCGAGTTGACATAAATTTCGTGGAAGGAGCGATGCCAAACAATCATCGGCCTGTCGGCAGCAATCGCATCAAGATCCTGGAGCGACAGTTCGCCGTGGAAGAGATGGTGATATCCCCAACTCCACAGCCACTCCTCATTGTCTAGTTCAGATTCAACTTCGCGCAAGCGATCGAGGTATGCCTCCCGCCCACGTACGCCCACGACTTCTCGACCGGGGAGTTGCCAGTCATGAGGCGTGATAAAAGTCATCGGCAGGATGATGCCACTGAGATAAGGGTGCAGATGGGGCTCGATAAATCCGGGCATGAGATACTTGTCGACAAAAATATCGTCGACGCGGTATCGCTGACCTTCCAGCAATCTCTGGATATCGAGCATATTGCCCACCGCTACGATACGATCGCCGTCGACCGCCACCGCGTCCGCTCGCGGGCGTATTGCGTCCATGGTAATGACGCTTGCGGCACGATAGACCACGACCTCCCCCGAAATAGTCGGGGTTGCCGGGGCTGGGTCGTCCTGCGCGCATCCTGCGAAAAGCAGGCTTGCGGCCAGCAGAAGCGAGAAGCGTATTCGCAAAGCAACGTCTCCGTGATTGATTTGTTGTTATTCTTGATCAATCGGGCCTGAGCTCAGGCCTGCATGATAGCACGCGACCGGCCGGTCGCGCCTGTTGTTGGATCAGGCCTGTGAGTCAGCGAAAACTCGCCAGTTCACCGCCCTCTTCTCCCAGCAACCACAGTATGCCGTCGCGCACTTCCCATTGGCGCACTTTCTCCAACATGCTCAGGAAAGATCGCTCCAGTTCCATACCATGCGCACAAGCCATCATGGTGGCGCCTGCCTGACCAAAGCTGAGAGCGGTCCCGTCTTTTTCATAGCTACCAAAGTAACGATTACACCCCGCCGATCCGGCGACGCGGCCCTCCTCCGGCTGCAAAGTCAGAGTAGGGATGCGTTCGACATCGCCTACTTCAGCACCGGGCAACGTAGCCAGCACCCATTCCCTGCCTTCAATAACCGCCTGTTTGCCAGACCCACCTATCCGCTGAACCCAAATCTCTACCGGATCATCAGACTCGAACGCCGGTGTATGGCTTGTGGTGGCGAACAACAGTGTCGCGCCCTGATAAATGCTAGCCCGAAGGGCATAGCGCATGCGGGGGTTGATGCGATCGGGATCGTATTTCACGGCGAAGTCAAAGGGCGGCCCGCCACGAGCGAAAAAGCGGGTCTCCCCCATCAGCTCTGCCGCCACGTCCATCTTTGACACGTCTTCAAGACGAACAACCACCTCGGAATTGGGAGGCAACATCATCCGCTCGCGATAACTCACCGTGCCGCTGACCTTCTCCCAGCGCGGCGGTGGTTGGGGTTCGTTTGAAGAACAGGCGACGAGCGTGAGCATCAATGAGAGCAATATAGGCAACACCAGTTTCATCCGTTTTCTCCCTCGGCAAAGATGCCGGTAGGCAAGCCATCCAGGCTGACTGTGTTTTTCTCAGCCCAGTAGTCACGAATATCATCTGCGGAGCGTTGCGACAGCCACTTGTCCATATTATCCCGCTCACCCTGATAGTCGAAGAAAGGCACTCCGAATCCGCAGGAGGTTTGCACCATCTCTATATCCATCAGCAGCAGCTGTCGTGCGCTGGGGTGCCGCGGCAGCTCACCAATGTAATCGCCCCACTGCGCATCTCGCGGGTGGATCGCTTTGGCACTGCCATAGCAACGCAGAATCATGGGCTGCTCGGTAAAGGAACAAAACATGAGCGTCATACGATCGGACTCACGCAAATGGGCAGCGGTTTCATTGCCGCTCCCGGTAAAGTTCAGCCACAACAACTGCACCGACGACAACACCTTCAGCGTATCGCCGCCCTTGGGCGACAGGTTGATCTTCCCCTCCGCCGCCGCGGTGGCGACGAAGTACAGCTTCTGCTGTTCGATAAAATCGATGAGCTTGTCACTGAGTTCGTCAAACTGGGCGGCCATAGGCTTCTCCTAAAATCTTCGTGTTGTCGCGGACGGTGTCATGCTCGTGGGCGCGTCCTGATAAGGCGATTCGCGAAACCAAAAATTACAGGCCCATTTCATACCATCGGCAGGAGGCATGCCGCCATGCAATGAATGGGGGTGTCGCTCAGTAGTCCCCTGGTAGCAGTTGTGAAACAGCACCATGCGCCCAGGTTTTGGCATGATCTCCATATCGAGCTTGGGAAAGAAGGTGCCGCCGCCCTCGGCAACCTCGCTTAGATAGGCGAGACAGGTCACCATCCGCTGACCACCTCGGGCAAGGCAACGATCACCGGTTTCCGTGCCTGGCACCCAGGCGTCGTAATGCGGTTTATATTCCTGCCCGGGCCCGTAGTTGATCACCTGGATAGACTCCGCATTGAGCAGTGGTATACCCAAAAGGCGAGAAACGCGCACCGAAATGGCGGCTGTCATCGGCGTGGAATTGTGTGCGATCCAATGCACTCCACCCGTGCGACCATCACTCTCAACGCCCTCCTCGCCGCCGCTGACAAAAGCTCTGCGCATATGCGGCTTGGCGAGTTCAATCAAATGCTCGCACTCTTCCCCCGAGAAGTAGTCTTCAAACAGGTATACCGTAGGCTCCTCGTTGATACGATTGCTGCCCGGATAGTCGTCTCGTAATCGTATTGTCATAGCTGCATTATGGCCCAGCTCCACTGTTCAGTAACACTCCGCTAGTCTGCAACCACTGAATCTTCTACCAGCGCGAATATGCCGAAGACCTGCGTGTCGAAGCTTAAGCGATTACTCGCGCTGTCGAAGTCCGGCGCCTGACCGCCCGCTACGGGAAACACCCAATCCCAATCGCGCGTCACCTCATTAAATATCACCGGCCGCAGACGAGACGGGTCGGTAACTTCACCACGCACCGGCAAGCTAATTCGAGCAGGCTTGTTGACAAGAGTCCGGTAGGGGCCAACCAATACCGACGCTGACACGGCATCGGGTGGACCTTCCGGCCACGGCGCGAGGTACGCCTCAAAATCAAACCAGGCGGCGATGAAAGGCTCTGCAGGATCAACGAAAACCTCGTAATTGTTCCAGGTATTGGACTCCGGCAGGCCCGGCCGCGGGTCTGCGGGCACACTAACCGCTACCCCCGCCAGCGGCCCCTGGACGATCTGTAAAGCGCCACCATCAGCGACACTCACCGGCGCGCGTGCCACGGGCTCAACGCCGCTGGGGAGCAAACCGTACTGCTCTACCGTTCCGCGAATACGGTGCGCATATCCGATACTGAAAGCTTCGGCTTGCTTATCAAATACTTCACTGAAGCTCAGGCGAATCGAACCCTCCTCGGCACAGTCGACGGCTTCGCTCGAGCCCGGCAGCTCACACCAGTCGACCCAGTACTTTTGAGCCCTGACATCAGCGCGGGAATTAAAGGGGATCTGGTTCATCTTGCGCATGGCCAGCATGTTGTCGGTGTTGTTGTAATTCCAGTGCGAGAGCAGCACCACGATATCTTTGCGGCCATCTTCTTTTGCGCTATCGATTGTCTCTCGAATGGTTGGAAAACGCAGGGGGTCGTCGGCAGCGCCGTAGAACCGAGAGGGAAACATCGCGTAGGCAAAGTATGCATCTGTGCGTCGATCTCCGCTGCTATCACCACGGTTAAACTGCAGCCCATAATGCGCCCCGAATTCATGCCGGGCGTAGCGTTTAAAAGACTGATAGTTCAGGTAAGCGTTCTCGTGGTACTGCTCTTTTGCCAGCGGGTGCACCGTAGCAAACGGGCCGCTGTCGTCATTGCCGGGAAACGGCATGCCATAGGTGGTATAGACAATCGCCACGTCTGAGCCGCGATCACGTCGCTCGAGATGGGGACGCAGAATCTCCAGTAAGGCCGTATTGTATTCGGGTGTCCTGCCTACTTGCAGAGTCTGTTTAATCTGCACATCATCGCGGTAGCCCGCCTTGCAAAGTGCCTTGTCGACCCAACCGCGAGTCATGAATGTGTTTGCGTACTGATTGTTGTCAGTAGTTTCACGGGTCAGAATTAGTCGAGTGAAGCCCTGGTTCACGAAGTCCAGTGCGACTTCTTGCTGATTTTGGTGGATGCCCGGCGACGCCGCGTACGCACCAAAGCGCACCGCAATGCGATCCGCAAACAATTCGCGCAGCACGGCGATGGTGGCGGCATTCATTTCCTCGTCGACTTCGTTAGCGCGTGGAGTCTGGTCTTCATACATAAAGCCCATATCCATCAGGGAACCCGCGACACCTAACTCAACGACATCGCTCAAACCATTAGGCATGGCGAGCGGGTTGGCCCCGCGCTCGCGGCTAGGTGCGCCCACCTGAAATATTCCAGCGAGATAATCGCCACCATCGCGCGGATCAGGCCCAGCCAATGAGCGATCCGGGAACAGCCGACTCTCTACCATGGCCGTCACAATGCCGGCTTCGTCTGGCACATCTGCAACTGCCAAGCGCACGGTTTCATCAATGATAGAAATGTACTCTTGTCCGTCTTCGCTCAGACGATAGACGCCGATCGAATCCCAGGCGGCACCCAGCACGGGTAGCTTGTAAGCAACCGCGTGAGGCAACAAGCCGATCTGGGAGGCGAATGGCCAACGTCCGACGTGCATCTCCGTACACGCCTGGCCTGGATATCGGGTGGCCTCCCCTATTCTCGCATCGCCCGAGATTGCCAGCCGGTAGTCGAAATCCCAGCCCTTGGGTTCGCCCCAGCCCGTGATCACCACGGCCACTTTGTCGGCGTTACCGTTGGCAGGCGGCGTGCGGTCGGGGTAGCCGCAGGCGCCCAGTACGCCCAATAACAATAAGATACAGACCCTCATGGCATAATTACCGTTGAGCCGGTTGTACTGCGCGCCTCCAGATCAATATGCGCCTGGCGAATGTCATCCAGCGCATAGCGCTGGTTAATCTCGACCTGAATATCACCGCTAAGGACCCGCTCGAACACATCGGAGAGACTCTGGCGCATCTCGTCGGTTTCAGCGACGTAGGAAATCAGTGAAGGCCGGGTGATAAACAGAGAACCCTTTGCCGTCAGTGTTTGTAATTCAAGCGGCGCGGGTGAACCGGAAGCATTGCCGAAACTCACCATGAGGCCTCGCGCGCGCAGACAGTCCAGCGAGCACTCGAAGGTGTCTTTACCTACGCCGTCGTAGACGACCGGTAGCATAGCGCCCTCGGTAATCTCCATGACCTTCTCAACGACATTCTCTTCGCTGTAATTGATCACGTGCTGGTAACCATGTTGCCGCGCCAGTTCGGCCTTCTCTTCTGAACTCACCGTACCAATGACCGTAGCCCCTATCGCATTGGCCCACTGCCCGAATATCAGCCCTACGCCACCCGCGGCTGCGTGAAATAAGCAGGTTTCACCGGCGGCAAGAGGATAGGTTCGTTGAATAAGATACTCCGTAGTGGCGCCCTTGAGTGCCACGGCGGCAGCAATGTCAGAATCGATTCCGTCCGGAATCTTCACCAGGCGAACCGCAGGAAGATTCACCGCCTCAGCGTAGGCGCCAAATCCAGCGGCGCAGTACGCGACACGGTCTCCCACCTGCAGGTCAGCGCCTTCCCCGACCGCCTCTATAACGCCGGCGCCCTCCATTCCCAGGCCAGTGGGCAGCGGAACCGGGTAAATGCCGCTGCGATGGTAGGTGTCAATGAAGTTAAGACCGATCGCCTCATTTCGCACCCGCACCATACCAGGGCCCGGCGCTTCCAGCTCCAGCTCCTCCAGCTGCAGAACGTCCGGCCCGCCCGTTTCAAGAATGCGTACTACCTTGACCATGGTTATTTCTCCCGCGCAACGTTACTCTTGAATCGCATAGTGTAGAACAAGTACGACCCGTGAATCGCTCTCACTTTACAATCCCGTGCGCCTATTTATTGGCGCCATTAGTGCTTCTGCTCGCTCCGCCATCACTGGCCCAGAGCGCAAACCCGAGCACTCCGGATTCGGGCTCACCCCAGGGCGAGAACTGGATGGATTCGGGTCATGACCGGGTCATTCAATCGGCTGACGGGCTGGCCACATGGGCAGACAACTTTTTTGGTAATCCCCAATCGGACCTTGAAGCAACGGCGACCTCTCGCATACGCCTGCGACCCGAATTCGAATGGGACGAAGAGGACGACACCGATTGGAAGCTAAAAGCCACGGGGCGCATCTGGCTGCCGAAGGTGAGTGAACGCCTGAGTCTGGTATTCCTCGGCCAGGAAGACGACTTCGAAGGCGAATTCTACGACCCCGCTCTGTCGGGCGACGGCGATTCCACCGTGGGCTTTCAGTACCAGGTGCGTGAGAAAACCAACTCACGCATCGACCTGATCGCCGGCATGAAGAGCGGACCAAAGGGCAAAGTCGGTGCGCGTTACCGCTATCAGATTCCGTTCGCAGAAAAAAACCGCTTACGTTTTAGCGAGGAGTTATTTTGGATTGGCGGAGATGGCTTTGGCACGCTGACCAGAGTGGACGTGGACCATCTCTTTTCCGAGGACACTTTGATACGCTGGGCTAACCGCGCTGAGTACTCAGAGGAATCCAATGGAGTGGAATGGAACACCCGCCTGGCATGGATTCGCAAACTGGACCAGCGCTCGGCGTTTCGAGCATTCGGTTTCGTCCGCGGCGATACTGACCCTGAATTGCTGAAGAGCCGCGGCTTTGGGGTCGCCTATCGGCGCACATTTTTGCGCGACTGGCTCTACTGGGAGCTGGAGCCGCGCTACGCCTGGCGCAAGAAGAAAACCTTTAAGGACCGCGAAGAAGTGGCGTCAATCAGATTACGCATTGAGATACTATTCAGCAGTGAGTAGACCGGTGCCCATTAGACGCGGAACCTATGCGACACGGTAATTTCGAACAGGAGCCAGACGCGTCGCTTAACTGGCGCGTACTGCGCCATCTGTGGCCTTTTTTGAGCGAATCTCGGCAGCGTGTCATGCTGGCGATGCTCTGCCTGGTGCTGGCGAAAGGCTCGGTGATCCTGATCCCTTTTCTCCTGAAATACCTGGTAGACAGCCTGGAGGGAGAAGGCGCCGCCAACCTACCGGTACTGTTGATGATAGGGATGGTGCTCGCCTACGGCGCCGCCCGCTTCGCCAACGTGTTTTTCGGCGAGCTGCGAGACACCATTTTTGGCAGAGTTACCGAGCGCGCCATGCGCAGGGTGGGGCTGCAGGTATTTCGGCATGTGCATGCGCTGGATCTGGACTTCCATCTTAACCGCCGCACCGGCGGCCTGGCACGGGATATCGAGCGCGGCACCACCGGCATTAGCTTCCTGATGCGCTTCTTTGTATTCAACATTGTTCCGACCCTGTTCGAGATCGTGGTGGTGGCGGGCATACTGTTATTCAACTACGGGCCCAGCTTCGCTGTGATCACCCTGCTATCTGTCATCTTCTACGGCATCTTTTCATTGCGGGCCACAGAGTGGCGTACGCAGTTCGTGCGCGAAATGAACGCCGCCGATTCTGCCTCCAACACGCGCGCCGTTGATAGCCTGATGAACTTCGAGACCGTGAAGTACTTCACTAACGAAGAGTTTGAGGCTGAGCGCTACGACGAAGAGTTAGCCCGCTGGGAAATGGCTCGTCGCAAGAATCGCCTGTCATTGTTCGGTCTCAACGGCGGTCAGGCGCTGATCATTGCCATCGCGCAGACCTCGATGATCGGCCTTGCAGCCAGCGAGGTACGATCGGGCAATATGACGCTGGGTGATTTCGTATTAATTAACCAGTTTATGATTCAGTTGTTTTTGCCGCTCAACTTTCTTGGCTTTGTATTTCGCGAGATCAAAGGCTCGATGGCCAACATAGAGAAGCTATTCGAGCTGCTTGCCGTCAAGGCCGGCATCACTGACAGGGCCGACGCTACCGAACTCACCGTAAGCGCCGGCGAGATTTGCTTCGATGCGGTTGAGTTTCACTACCAGGCCGACCGGCCGATCCTGCAAGGCATCAGTTTCACCATCGCGCCGGGGGAAAAGGTCGCAGTCGTCGGGGCCAGCGGCGCCGGAAAATCCACCCTGGTCAAGCTACTGTTTCGTTTCTACGACCCAGAACGGGGCGCTATACGAATAGACGGGCAGGATGTGCGTGACATTACGCAGCACTCCTTGCGCAGCGCGATCGGCATCGTTCCCCAGGACACCGTGTTGTTCAACGATTCGATTTTCGAAAACGTACGCTATGGCAATCCCGCCGCCAGTGACGATGAGGTAAAAGAAGCCATTGCGCTGGCGCACCTGGATAACTTCATCGCCCAGCTACCTGATGGGGGCGATACCATGGTGGGGGAACGCGGCCTGAAACTATCGGGAGGAGAGAAGCAGCGAGTCGCTATTGCGCGCACCCTGCTGAAACGGCCGCCCATACTCGTATTCGACGAGGCCACCTCCTCGCTAGATAGTAAATCTGAACATGCCATTCTTACCGCGCTGAGAGAAATCTCGCAAGATCATTCCAGCCTCGTCATAGCCCACCGCCTGTCGACGATCATCGATGCAGACCGCATCCTGGTACTAGAGCAGGGCCGCTTGGTTGAACAGGGCTCGCATCAGGTGCTGCTGAATCAGAACGGTCGCTATGCTGAGCTCTGGCACACACAGCAACAGCGAGAATCGAAGGACATTGCGGAGGTTCTTGAGGATACGCCGGGGCAGGGATGAGCGCGAGCGACGGCAAGATCCGTAAGATCATTCACATCGACGCCGATTCATTTTATGCCTCTGTCGAGATGCGCGAGAACCCTGAACTCAAGGACAAGCCGATCGCGGTCGGTGGCTCTGCCGCGCGCCGGGGGGTTATCTCCACAGCCAACTATGCGGCGCGCGAGTTTGGAGTGAAGTCCGCCATGCCATCCGCCAGGGCTATGCAACAGTGTCCAGATTTGATCATCCTGCCGGCGCGCTTCGATCTGTACAGGGAGGTGTCTCGCCAGTTTCACGAGATTTTCGGCGAGTACACTGAATTGATCGAACCCCTGTCGCTGGACGAAGCCTACCTCGATGTCAGCGACTGTGAACGCTGCGACGGCAGCGCCACCCTGATCGCCAACGAAATACGGGACCGCGTTCGAGAGGAACTGAAGCTCACGGTATCGGCAGGCGTGGCGCCCAACAAATTTCTCGCCAAAGTAGCGAGCGACTGGAATAAACCAGACGGCACATTTACGGTGGCACCCTCGAAGGTTGCAGAGTTTGTGTTCGAGTTACCCGTGTCTAAGATTATGGGTGTCGGCAAAGTGACGACGGAGAAACTCCGTAAGATGGGCGTTATCACCTGCGGTGACTTGCAAGGTATTCCTCTGCAAACCCTGGCGAAACGATTTGGTAAATACGGCGCGCGGCTACATGAGCTAGCTCACGGCATCGACCATCGCGAAGTCAAAACCAGTCGCATTCGCAAGTCGATCAGCGTTGAGCGAACCTATGCTCAGGACATGGCAAGCGCCGAGGAATTAGTCGAAGCTCTGGGTGCTATTTTGGAAGAGTTAGAAAGGCGCTTCGAAAAAATCGAACAGCAATACTACCCGACCAAGCGCTTCATCAAGGTTAAGTTCGGCGACTTCTCACAAACTACTCTGGATGAAGCGATTCATGACCTGGGCCAGGGCTGGCTCAGTCGAGAAGATTATCAACGCATGCTACTGACCGGCTGGCAGCGCAAGGGCGGGCCCGTGCGTCTGCTCGGTGCCGGCCTGCGACTGGAGCCCAGCGAATCACGTTCAGACGAACAACTCGGACTATTCGAATAAGCTGCAGTTTAGCGGCGTTGCGAATTCCTCTACGTGCCGTATGCTTGGCCGCGAGAACACAAAAAGAGCAACCATGGCCAAAGCAGCCAACAAAAATCGCCGCAGTAGAGACCGGCAAGCGACCGAGCAACTTCTGCTGGACGCCTGTGAGCGGCTGCTACTGACCCATGGGCCCGACGGCATTGGCGTTAACAACGTGGTAGCCGAGGCCGGTGTAGGTAAACAGCTACTGTATCGGTATTTTGACGACCTTCCCGGACTGGTGACCGCTTGGTTGGAACGCGGCGCGAATTGGCCCACGGCCGAAGAACTGCTGGGCGACGATCGCGAGCAGTTCGATCAGCTCGATTACCGAGACAAGGTAAAAACGATCCAGCGCAACTACGTGACGGCGCTTCGCAAACGTCCCGTTATCATGCGCATCATGGCCAGCGAATTGATGCACCCCACCGCGGTTACCGCAGTTCTCGAAAAGAGCAGCGACAAGATAGGCCGCGAGTTGGCACTGATTATGGCGGGCATGGAGGAAGAGCAGCGTGAAGACCTGGTCGATCTGAGCCTGGTGTTCTATTGCTTGCTTAATTATCTGTGTATGCGCGCTGTCACCAGCCCCAACTGCTTTGGCATGGATCTGCGCAAGAAAGACAGCTGGGAGCGAGTGGATCATCTGATCGACACACTGGTCGATCGTTTTTTGATTTAGCATCGCGAACCGCATTGGCTGAGCGGCTGGAATGTGACCTCAAAGTCACATAAACTCAAAGCAATGAATGCCACCCACCACAAGCTCGGGCCGATCCATCTCGTTTCCGGGGTGACCACAGCCAACGCGTTGGTATTCCTTTATGCAGCGTTCATCGGCATTACGCTGAATACCTTCGTCAACTTTATTCAGCCCTATGTGCTTACCGAGCAGCTAGGCATTCCAGAGTCTGAACAGGGAAGAATTTCCGGCGACCTGGTGTTCTACGCCGAGATCATGCTACTGGCCGCCTGCGGCGTCGCCGGTATTGCCGCCGATCGATTTGGCAGACGCGCCGTGTTTACAATCGGCTTTTTGCTGCTGGCCGTGGGCTTTTCACTCTACGGGTTTATCGATGGCTTCAGCCAGCTGCTGCTCCTGCGCTTGTTTTTTGCCTGTGGCGTCGCCTGCATCAATGTGATGGTCACCACCGTACAGGCGGACTATCCGGTAGAGGAATCCCGCGGCAAACTGGTGGGTATCACCGGCTTTATGATCGGTGTAGGCGCCATGTTTCTGGTGTTTGTACTGGCACCCCTGCCCAGTTTCTTTGCCCAAGATTACGATGCGCTATGGGCCGGGCGCTGGACCATGCTGACTGTGGCGTGCATCGCACTGGTGTCGGCCATGGTTTGCGCCCGGGGCCTGTCCCCGCTGGCCACCCCCGCTGAAGGTACCCAGCACCAGAGTTGGCGTGAAGCGATTTCAGACAGCATTGCCGCTGCACGCGAAAACGCCCGCATCGGCCTCGCCTATGCCTGCGCTTTCGTGGCCCGGGGCGATCTGATTGTAGTCGGTGTTTTCTTTAGCTTGTGGATTACCCAGGAAGGCATCGCTGCCGGCATGAGCAGCGCAGACGCCTTGAAACGCGCTGGCCTGCTATTTGGTCTGATCCAGGGCAGTGCACTGCTTTGGGCGCCGGTCGCAGGGATTCTCAACGATCGCCTGGAACGGGTAACGGCAACCGCCGCCGGTCTTGCGCTCGCCGCCATCGGCTATGGCTCAATGATTGTGGTCGGCAACCCACTGGAAGGCCTGATCTACCCCTGTGCTGTATTGCTCGGCATCGGCCAAATGAGTGTCATGCTGGCCAGCCAGACTCTAATCGGCCAGGAAGCGCCTAGCGATCGGCGCGGCGCAGTAATGGGCATGTTCTCGATATGTGGTGCCCTGGGCATCATGTTTGTGACCAAGGCAGGGGGTTGGGTTTTCGATATGTGGAAGCCCGGACCCTTCGCCATCGTCGCGGTGCTGAACATCGTACTGTGCCTGGTCGCATTAGCCATCCAACGGCAATCGAGGCAAGCCGCGCTAAGTTCTTAGTAAGAGATATGCCAGGTCTGTTGGAAGCTGCTGCGATCCTCCAGCAGATGCAGCATTTCTGCAGCGGCATCCGCCCTGCTGACTTTCCAACGCCGACGGCCGCTATGGTGCAGCCAACGCTCGTAGGGCTTACGTTCTAGTGATTCCAGAATTCGCGGTGGCCGGAGTATCGTCCAATCCAGCCCGCTCTCGGCAATGAGTTGTTCCTGCGCCTGCTTATCGCGCAGCACATGCCGTAATATAACGCGGATTACGAATTGCTCAATCAGACCGCCCCAGCGCCGACTCTCGCCCACTCCCAGCGAAGACATACTGACCAAGCGGCGAACGCCGTGTTTGTGCATGAGTTCGATCAATGGCCTGGTCAGATCTGTGACCGGAGTCCCCGGCTGGCGATTAAAGATGCCCAGGGTGGAAACTACCGCGTCGACACCCTCGGCAATTGCCGCGTCCAACAACGCGAGGTCAGAAACATCGCCCTGCACGACCCTCAAGTCGGCACGCTCGGGCAGTTCAAGGCGAGTGGGATCCCTCACTATCGCCGTCACCGCATAGCCCGCGGCAAGCGCCTGCTGCAATAGAGGCTGCCCTACACGCCCGGCTCCACCTAGAACCAGCAGTCGGGAATAAGACGAATTTGACGCTTGCATTTCATCCATGAGTTATGTGACTATTAAGTCACATAATACAGAGCAAGCCTAGAATAACAAGTAGTAAACCCACAAACGGTTTGCAGAAAGGCTTTGTAGGGGCAGGTAACCATGGCGCTTAAGAAGTGGATCGCCAGGCTGGTTTTCGGCGAGCTGGACGAACGCATGGAGTCCTTCGGACTCGCCGTGGAAGAGCGCCTGGTGCAGGCGCTAGGCGCAACCCACCATGACGATTTCCGCGATTTAGTGGACCTAAAAAACCTGCAGGGCGAAAGCACCGGCTACGTGCGTACCTATAAAGCCGAGCGCATGGAGAAACTCGCCTGCCTGAGTATCGATATCCTGCCAGGCATGCGCTATTTCAATATCCATGCGATACTGTAAGTACCCCGTAAAATAGCGCCACTCATACGTAGAAATTTCTATAAACTAACGTGATAGGAGTTTTTACATATGCGCAAATCGAAGTTCAGCGAAACGCAGATTGTGGCGTTTCTCAAACAAGCAGAAAGCGGAGTGCCGGTTCCGGACATATGTCGAGAGCATGGCATTGGACTCAGCACCTTTTACAAGTGGCGCTCTAAGTACGGTGGAATGGAAGCCTCCGATGTACGGCGGCTCAAGGAACTTGAAGAAGAGAACCGCAAGCTCAAGCAGATGTATGCCGATCTCAGCCTGAAGAGTCAGATGCAGGAAGAGATCATAAAAAAGCTTTAGGGCCAGTCCATCGTCGGCAGTGGGTTGATCGTTTGCGCAAGGATTACCCTGTCAGCATTCGAGCGGCCTGTGGTGCAGCCGCGCTAAGTCGCACGGCGTATTACTACACGCCCAAGCGAGTAGATGATAGTGAGCTGATTGATGCGTTGCTGGCCTTGGTTGAGAAGCACCCTCGCTGGGGTTTTCCAAAGCTGTGTAAGCGGCTCAGAGCGTTGGGTAAACGTTGGAATCACAAACGGATTTACCGTGTTTATATGGAGTTAAAACTGAATATACGGCGTAAAGTAAAACGCAGGATACCGAATAGGAATCCGTTGCCATTGCGCGTTCCTAGATCAGCCAATATCTGTTGGTCGATGGATTTTATGAGCGATACCTTGCGTCACGGTCATCGGTTTCGCACGTTCAATGTGGTTGATGATTTCAATCGAGAAGTGTTAGCGATAGATATCAATTCGGGCATTACTACGGAGCGAGTGATACATACATTAGATCGTATTGCAGCCTGGCGAGGCTATCCCGCTATTATCAGGGTTGATAATGGCCCTGAATTTACATCAGGGGCGTTGGCTGAATGGGCGCAAGCGCATGGAATTCAGATCGATTTCATCAAGCCCGGCAAGCCTTACCAAAATGGATTTATCGAACGTTTTAATCGCACGTATCGAGAGGAAGTATTGGACTTATATCTGTTCGAGACATTGCAGGAAGTTCGAGAGATCACGGATGACTGGATCGTGTTGTATAACCATGAACGACCCCATGATGGATTGAACGATATGACACCCGTTCAATACCGAGAAGTGGCTTAATTTTTCTATGAATGGGTGGTTAGCTGTTTGGGGTATTTACAGGACCATTTCTTCAAAAAACTCTGTTAGTTGGCTTGGAAGTAGTCTCGCGAGAACTTGTGAACAGTTTCGGCATAGGTGCTGGCGTGTACGCGTTGCGCATAGGCTGAGCGCAGGTAAGCGCCCTGCTCGCGCAGGTAAACCACTGGGATGACCTGAAAGCCGTTAAAGAAGCTGGCGACAGTGCTCGGCTTGCAATTTTGGAAGCTCTCACTCGAAATCACTGCGATTGGTGCCGCCGATGTAACCAGCCCATCAAGAAATTTGCCTAACTCAGCCCCAGAAGCCGTTCGACGATCCTTGTGCTGCTTGCCCGACCGACGCCACGGCATCGGGCTCCGCTGTTTTTCGAGAGCGCGGGCAATAGGGTGGTGTCCGGTATCTTCGAGGCCCTCGAGCGGATAGTAGATTCCCTGCTCCAGAAGAGAGTCCCGATTTTCCAGCAAGCTCCTTTGCAGCGAGGTGGTGCCACATTTGTGTCGGCCTATGTGGAGGAAAGTTGTCTGGATCACGGCTCGAGTATACGTGAATCAGAGCCTGGTTTTTGGGCATAAAAAAGGCCGGCGCAGAGGCCGGCCAAGGACTGGAGAGAGAGTCTATTCGAAACCGAAGATGTCGAGGCCGCTGAGATAACCAACAAGGGCGACGGCGGCGTCTTCCTCGATGGGTTGGTAGAACTCGTCTTCGAATTCATCCTCATCGTTGAGTTCTTCACCATCTTCGCCGTCGTCTTCGTCGTCTTCGTCGTCTTCGTCGTCTTCGTCGTCTTCGTCGTCTTCGTCGTCTTCGTCGTCTTCGTCGTCTTCGTCGTCTTCGTCGTCTTCGTCGTCTTCGTCGTCTTCGTCGTCTTCGTCGTCTTCGTCGTCTTCGTCGTCTTCGTCGTCTTCGTCGTCTTCGTCGTCTTCGTCGTCTTCGTCGTCCTCGTCGTGCTCGAAGGATTCTACGAATCCTTCTAGAACGATAGAGGTGGACCCAATTCTTTGAACAGCAATACCCGATTCTATAAGTGGATGCCTGCCCTGGATTTAAGCTGCCATGGGTATTGGCAGCGCTTCGAAGTAAAACTGATCTGGTGTCTGCCGGTCAAGACTGCTGTGGGGTCGGCGGCCGTTGTAGAACCGGAAGTAACGATCCAGGCCAGCCTTGGCGGCCGAGACAGTGTCGTAGGCATGCAGGTAAACCTCCTCATACTTCACTGATCGCCAGAGTCGCTCGACGAACACGTTGTCCCGCCAGGCGCCCTTGCCGTCCATGCTGATTTGGATGCCGTCGTCCTTCAGCAGACTAGTGAAGGCCAGACTGGTGAACTGGCTGCCCTGGTCGGTGTTGAAGATATCCGGCTTGCCGAATTTCTCCATGGCCTCTTCAACGGCTTCCAGGCAGAAGTGCGTATCCATGGTTGTAGAGATTTTCCACGACAGCACGCGCCGAGAGTACCAGTCCACAACAGCGGCAAGGTAGACAAAACCCCTGGCCATCGGGATATAGGTCAAATCCATCGCCCAGACCTGATTGGGTCGGTCGATAGTTAGGCCCCGTAGTAAGTACGGATAGACCTTGTGCTGCGGATGCCGCCGAGTGGTCTTGGGCTTGCGGTACAGTGCTTCAATGCCCATGAGACGCATCAGTCGACGAACTTTGGTACGGCCCACCCTGTGGCCCTCCTGCCGCAGCAGATCCTGCAGCATCCGGGAGCCCGCGAATGGCAGCTCCAAGTGAAGCCGATCTATGCGATTCATGAGTATCTGATCACGCGGGCTAATAGGCTTGGGCTGGTAATACACCGTGCCTCGGCTGATATCCAAAAGTTTGGCCTGTCGACTGATTGGCAGTTTGTGGTCGCGGTCGATCATTTTCTTTCGCTCAGCAATCCCGCCTTGTTGAGCGCGCCTTCTAAAAAATCGTTTTCCAAGGTCAGCTCACCGATTTTGGCATGAAGCGTCTTCACATCGACCGGCGGTTCCTTGCTCTCACCGCCGTCAAACACGTCAGCGGACCGCTCCAGAAGCTGTGTCTTCCACTGCGTGATCTGATTCGGGTGAACGTCGAACCGCTCGGCGAGTTCTGCCATGGCCTGTTCACCCTTGAGGGCCTCCAGCGCCACCTTGGCCTTGAATTGAGGTTTGTGATTGCGGCGAGGTCTTCTAGCCATTCTGATCTCCTGATATCGGGCAATACGATGCCCTAAGTCAGGCAGGGAATCCACTTATAGCGCTGTTCAGATTATTGGGACCACCTCTATCGGCAACACACCCAAAGGCACCGCGATACGTGTCGATGAACGCGAACATTTGCGCAACGGGCGGTCGAGCTCCGCCATCGCAAAATACGCTAAAATCTCATTCGTGCGCCGCCTGCACGCATCAGACCCGCAAGGTATCCGGCGCACAGCCAAGCCTGGGCGCAATCGCATTGTAGGCCGCATTGTCGCTGGTATACTCAGGCCGCTGTTCACGGAAAAGGCGGACACCCCGTGCCCTCAGTTCCGCAGTCTATTTTGGTGATGATTTCTTCTCTGTCACAGGGGGAATCTCCCTTGGGTTTTACTCTCCGGCAAACCCGGGCGGTTCAGGTATTATCTCTGGCGACTTCAAGTTAACGGGAGATCGAATGCCGAGCCCAGACCCTCTCATCATTAAGGCGGGTGCACAGGTTATGGTCACGAAGAATATGCCAGGCGAGTGAATGGCACGCTTGCGATTGGGACAGCAACAGCCGACAAGAGCGTAACTACCAAGAAGCAAGACGGGTTTGAGATGACGCTCAGGTCAGAGGCATGGGAGCAATTCCGTTACGAATGGGATGAGCGCACCCAGAAGATTCGACCGGTCGTGTCAGGCGCATTAGCTGGAGGTCATTAGATCGTTTTTACTCTGAACATTAGTGGAAAGTCGGCGGTGGATATAGGCGACGCCCAACAGGCCTAGTCCAAGGCCCATAAAGGAGGAAATGCGTAGAAGTCCCTCGAGTCCACTCATGTCGATTAGGAAGAGTTTAGCTATCACGACGCCGAGCAAGATCAATCCGCCCTTGTAGCATTCATGCCCCCACCGCGACAAACCACCTACCATTGCGGTGATTGCAAGGAGCAACCAAACCGCCGAATAGGTGTAAAGCTCCGTGCTTTGCAGTCCTCCGGTTAAGGCCACCGAACCGTTAAAAAGCATTCTGATCTCGATAGTGATGAACAAAAAGCCAGCGACTGCAGCAAATATAATTGAATAGTGCCGATAGACGCTTGAATGGTAACGGTAAACCAGCAGTGAAATTGCCACTGGGGCAAAGTAGTACAGTAACATCAAGTTGAAGAAGGGTGTGTCATCAATACTGTGCAATAGCCAGGGAGAGTTACCCAGAGTGGCAATGACAACAGTTGCATAGCAGCAGATCGACAAAAAGAGTAGGCCTTTGGAATAGGCCGAATATAGTTTCGCCAGCGTCTGGCTCGCCTGCGACCGCCGCTGGTATACGATGGAAAGTGAGCCGGCCAAAACAATGTACAGACCGACTTCCATGGCAGTAACGCCCGAAGCAAATATCTCTCCATCATGAATCCAGTATCGCGCTTCAAACGCTAAGGTGAGAACCAATGTGTGCAGTGCGCCACCTTCCATCCATTTTGAAAGAGCGGGTTTCCCCCTCAGCATCCAAGTTCCGACAGCAAAGCAGAACGTTGCACCACCAGCCGTCCATAACGGCCAATGCATATCGGTTGGGTAGCCAGTCAGCCATGGGTTTAACGTAAGGCGACAGATAACGAGCGTAACGAAGACCTTTAAAAGCCAATCGAGCCCGGTGATGGCAAAGCGTTGGGACAGCCAAATAATAGAGAGAGGCTGAATAGCCAGCACAAGAGTCAGGCTTGCCTCCCGCAAGATCATGACTGCCGCTAGCGACACAGCAAAGTGGCCTGCGAAGAATAGCCAAACCGTTACGCTGTCGATGCTCCGCTTTGCAACTGATCCAACCGCGAGACCGAGATAGCCAAGACCCAGTACCGCTGCAAGGATTGCCCAATTTCCGGAAACTTCAAACCTAGACGTAACGAAGTAAGCGGCCGCTAGGAGTAAGGCCGGTGTGACAGCGCCCAGTGAGGCCCAAATCGCCGGGAAGCGTGTTTTAGGCCAATGGTATCGCGCGATAGCAACTGTGACTGCCGCCACAATAAGCAAGGCCCAGAAAACACCCTCGCGCTCCGAAGCTTGTAACGCGCCCATTTCTTGCGAGTGCCCGCCGGGGGCAACAACAGAGATCCCGATACTGATGATCAGCAAGAGTAACGTTGGCCAAGAAAACATCACCAATCCTTCCCGGGAACGCGCTGATATGGTCAAGAGTAGTGCCAGCGGTGCCCATACATAGAAATGAGTAAGGTCGGCGTCGCTTAGTAACATCGTAAACAGTAAGGCCGAAAGCAAAACTGCAATGGCAGGCCCCTCATTGCTGTAGCCACCGTAGCCACGGACGTAGTCCAGGAGCGATGAATAGTTCGGTTGCTCGAGCCTCTCTTGCTTGGCGATTCCCCAGTCCAACGTCTTAATAGACAAGAGCATGTATGTCAGGGCAGCCAAGTACCAACCCCGGTAGATATTGGAAAGGTCATCACCTGCAGTGGCTAGCCACCAAAAAAGAGCGCCAATCAATACTCCATACCATAGCCATTCACGGTAGACGTAGCGCAGAAGCAACAAGGCGCTGCCAGTGATCACCAAACTGTACATCAGAGCCAGTAAAACACTACCGTCACTGTCTCCAATCAGTACCGGCACAGCATAGGCTCCCAAAATGCCGATGGCAGCTACCGCCGGCCCATGTAGATAGGCCATAGCCATAGTTCCGACACCTATCAGGGCAAGGAGTAGGAAAGCTATTCCCGGAGAGAACAACTCGACCAGGTGTAGCCCGGCAAGCACAACTGCATACAACGTAAAGCTACCGGCACCCGCCATAGCTGCAAAGGATGGTGTGGTTTCTCCTGTGCGACGGCGCAGCCACTCTGCACCACCAAGCAACCCAACTCCAGTGAGGAAACCCATAGCAATGCGTGCGGTCGGGCTTAGCAACCCGTGCTCAATGGAATAGCGGGCCATAAAGATCGCCGCGAAAGAGATGGAGACACCGCCCAGCCAGACCATCCAGTTCTCGCGCATGTTGGCGAGGAAACCATCGCTCCAACCTGAACCAGTTTCTTCGATCTGGAATCGCGTTGATACGGGCTCGCGCTGAGGACCTCTGTTCTCTTCCCTTGGAGGCTCTTGCTCTCGAAGGGACGACATTGCTTCCAATGTCGACGGAATCTCTTTAGAGTCGGAGGTTGCAGTTGGGCCTGCGATGGGAGCACGTTGCAGCTGCCGGATTTCGCGCTCAAGCCGAACTACCCTGCTCTCCATCCTTCGCCACCGAGATAGGACGAGTAGGCCGGAAACTGCCCCACAGAAAGTAACGATACCTATCAGAATCAGTGCAGCCATCAAGTCCATCCCATCTGGTGGTGGTTACACTCCCTACGAGACATACTCTGAGATGAACAAGCTGCACAAACTAAGGTTCGCATTCGTTGCTCCCCAAGGTAATAAAGTTCGTAACAGCAGCTTAGTATACACGATGTACGCTATGGAGGAGCGCTGCCTAGTTCGCACCTGATGCACGCCTTGCAAGAAATGTCGGCTAGGTCGAAGCACTCTTCTTGTCTTCTGTTAGAGCTCCGCAAGTTCATATACCCACAGGCGGCAGCGGGGACCCTCCGCCTGGGGATAGCTCATCGTCCAATCTGCGTATGTACACTACAATCGGCGCCTTGATGTTATCTGGTAAAGAGTCCGGCCCCATTGCAAACTGCTGAAATAACTTTCCAGAGGGATACGCATAAGCGGCGTCGATCGCACTCCACAAATCCCTAAGCCTCCTTTGCAACAAGCTGTTACCCGATTCTCAACTCTTTAGCGTGGTGTCGATATTATAGGCGAGGATTTTGCGATACCGCTTTGAGATAAAATGCTAGATAGCGTGAGCCTTGATTTTGGTGAAGGAAAACTGCTCCGTCAGGACGCTCAGGACAGTTTCCACCTTCTTGCGGACTTTCAGTAATCGCCGTACGGCCCACGCAGGCCTTGCGTCTGCCCTGTTATCGCGCAGGGGGGTTTGCAGGTCTATGCCGGTAGCCGCCATAGCGTCCACCCATGCGGCGCCAATATACCCTTTATCACCGATAAGCATACCCTTGGCTCTGTAGCAGCTTGGGCAAGAAGCTCCCGCTCATCCACGTTGGCTGGCGCGAGCGGGCAAGCAGTGATGTCCATGCGACGTGAATCCATTGATCAAATTAAGTCAATTGATTCAATGGGTTAAACAAAAAATAGGCTGGTTATCTAGGACAGCCCCTAAAAAATACGCGATAGCGTGTGTGTCCCTGCTCGATTAGCGCGCAGGCATAGTGCCAGGCACTGTCAGCAGATTGACTGCCCCAGGGGGAGCTGAGTACCACGAGGGAAAATTTCATAGTGCGATTGTATGCTCTGCACAAACAAAAAGCCCCGGCATCGCCGCAATGCTGTTCACTTAAGTGGAGCAGCATTGCGATCCACCGGATAACGGGTCTTTGATATCTTAACCGTCCGAGGTGTTGTTGGCCTCGGACGCCTTTCTAAGAATAGGCTGCCAATGCCCCCTCTGAGTTCCGACAGTCGCCTACCTGTTCCCGACAAGGGGTTCGATGCAGCCATCACAATCAGCTGAACCGCAATATAATCACAGACCGCTTTGAATCGGATGTCTGATGGTGTGCGATCAAAGCGGACTGCTGCCATAGAAGCTTCTCGTCGGATGACATTGTAGCAAAGCAGTAAACCCCAAAGCTCTTGGTAAACGAGATCAACTTTCTTGCTTCTCAGCGTGATTGCATTGTTTTGCATAGAGCTTTTTATATCTCGAAAGCCCAGCTCTATTTCCCACCGTTCTTTATATAAAGTCGAGATTTGATCGGCACTAAACCTTTCTGCAGGTAGTGAAGTCATAATGGTTTTAGTGCCGTTTTTCACTTCGTAAGTCACTCGTCTTGCAAACCAGACATCCGGAAGGTTGGGATTGTTTTTTCTGGCTTGCGGCGATACCTTCATGCGAACCAGCTCATCACCTTCGGCGTAATTTTCCACTACTTCACAGACAACATCCTTACGCTCAGGGATTAGCCAATGGCGCTCATTTCCTTGATTATTCAGGCTTAACAGCAGATTGGCGCTCCAAAAGCCTTTATCAAATAACGTAATTGAGTGGTCTGGTATTTGAGTTAGGAAACTCTCAGCGAGAGGCACTTCACCTCGTCGATAAGGACTGATTTGAGCATCGACCATGATGTGTGAGCGCACGTTCATCAAGGCAACCAGTCTTAACATTGGGAAGGGTGTTTGACGCTTCGTTGAGGTATTACCAGAACCAAAATGTTCACGAAGCTCAGGGGTATTCTGCGTACGCAACAAGGCGCCATCAACCGCCATGACTCGCAGACCTTGCCATTCATCTTTGGGGTAGCGTTCATGTCCCCATTGACCGCCTGTTTGACGAAATAGTCACTCAACGGGTTCAGAACCCAGTCGTGTGCGGGCATTGGTAATACCACTGCGGGCAAGAAGACTGTCAGAAGCCAAGCCTTGCGCGCAGATATTGAGCCTCCTGGCTATCTCATGCACAGGCTCGTCACGGAAAATAGCCATACCCAGTACCAACCAAAGCACTTGATCTGAAGGCAGGCGACGCCTGCGGATCGTCGCTGAGGATGAGAGTCGAAGGGCTGATTCAACCCATTCAACGGGAATGTTGTGAGTGAATGAGCTTAGGCCAGAGAAGTTAAAAAGCTCACTTAAATCCAGCAGGTCGTGTTGAAAAGGCATAAAAAAATCCGAAGTCAAATATGACTTCGGATTTTCTATTAAGCTCGCTAGTTACTCAATTGCTTAAGTGAACAGCATTGCGGCATCGCCGGGGCTTGGTCTTGCACTAAAGCGCTATCATTCATCGCCGCTCAGCGCGGTCAGTAGATGCAGCATGCTGACAAACAGGTTGTACAGGCTCAGGTAGAGGCTGATCGTAGCTAGCACATAGTTCGTTTCCCCGCCATTGATGATGCGGCTTGTATCGTAGAGGATCAGGCCAGACATAATCAGGATGATCGCAGACGAAATCGCCAGCGACAGTGCAGGAATCTGCAGGAAGATGTTGGCGATCATCGCGATAATGGCAACAATCAGGCCGGTAAACAGAAAGCCTCCCATATAGGAGAAATCCTTGCGCGTGGTCAGCGCGTAGCCGGACAGGGTGAAAAACACCAGCGCGGTGCCGCCTAGGGCTTGCATGACCAGTGCGGCGCCGTTTGCAGTCGACATGTAGGCGTTCAGCATGGGACCCAGGCCGAAGCCGAGCAGGCCGGTAATGGCAAACACCATGTAGATACCGCCGACGCTATTGGCCACTTTGCCAAGGCCAAACCACAGCAGCCCCAGGGCCAGAAGCGAGCACACCATTCCGGTAAAGGGTGGTGGATTTACGGCCATAGAAACGCCCGCCATCACTGCACTGAACAGCAGAGTCATACTGAGCAGTATGTAGGTGTTCTTAAGAACCCGGTTGGTAGCGAGAACTGATTCAGCGCCTGAGGCCTGAGCAGTTAAAACACTTCTTTCTTGCATGGTGACAACTCCATTGGGCGCTCGTTAGCGCATCAAAAAACCTTACTAAATAATAAGGCCGAATACGGCAAAATCAAGCACTTAGATAGCTTTTGAACAGGCGGGTTCCCGGATTCCAGGCGAAAAAAACCGACAAAAAAACCGAGTTTGCTGTACCTGAACATAGCTTACAGCGTATACCGGAGACATGGTTTACACATTAGGTATTTGGAGGAGATCTCCAGATGCCGTGGAAAGAGTGTAAACCGATGGATGAACGACTTAAGTTTGTAGCCCGCTGTCTTGAAGGCGAGAAGATGGCCGTCCTGTGCCGCGAGTTTCGTATCTCCCGGGCCACTGGCTATAAAATCTTTGGCTCAATTTCCATAATGTATGCATGGGCTGCTGATGGCTGCGGCGAGGCAGGCCCGAGGCGACGCCCTCCCGGCCATGCCGATGAGATGGAACCATCTCAGAAGCTGTCCAGGGACTTCGTGGCGATGCCGCGATAGCGGCGCAGGAAACCTTTCAACTGGCTGTGGCGGCTATTGACCGTCTGGATGTGGAAGGCATCCCTGACCCGCTCTTCGGCCGAATGGATCAGGGCCTCGTGGCGAACGCCCATGGCCGCAGCGCAGGGCGGATAGCTGCCATGACCGTCAGAAACCAGAACGATGTCGGTGTCCACAGCCGGTTCAAGCGCCGCGTGCAGCGCCTCAGCATTGACCGCCGCAAGAACCTCGCTGATGGTTGTTCCGCTGCGGTCGGCGGCGACCAGAACCGGTACCTGTTCATGCGACAGACCGCGCTTGCTGGCCTTTCCTCCACGCTTGCACCTTGCGGTCCAGGGTGCGCGATCCCTTGTGGCTCTCAAGCACATAGGTCTCGTCACCTTCGACCATGCCCTTGAGTTTCGGCCGATCCTGTCCCGCTGCCTCCAGGAAACGGTGCCGCCAGCGGAAGGTCGTATTGACGCCAAGCCCGCATTGGCCGGCCGATTCACGAGCCGTCGGTGGCGATGACACGCTGGACGGCGGCGCGGGGGATGATGTGTTCCGCATCGCGCCCGGGTACGGTTCGGACACGATCACCGACTTTGGCACCGGCGCGAACCGGCTTGAATTTACCGAGGGTCTGTTTGCCAATCTGGAGGCAGTGCAGGCATCGGCCGCCGAGGTGGGCGATGATCTTCTGATCCGCCTGTCGGCCACCGAGACCCTGACGCTTGCAGGCGCGTCTGTGGACGACCTGAGCACGGACACGGTGACCACACTGAATGCCGAGGGCGCGGACACCACCACCGACCCGGCACCGTTTTATTTCTTCTTTGAGTACGATGAAGACGAGGAGGGTTTTCTCCCCACAGGGGTCCAGAATGTTGGCAACGAGGAGGGGGAGGACCTGGTGGCAAGCCTCGAAGGCAATGGTCTGCTGCGCGGCTTTTCGCCCTCGGCCAGCGACATGTCGAATGTCAGCCAGCGCTCCTTGCGGTGAAGCCCTGATAAGGGCGTGCCGGTCGCGGCATTGAACGTGCGCTTGCAACCCTTGCACTGGTAGCGGCGAAGCCCCCGTGCCTTGCCACGTGATACCGCACCGGGTGTGCCGCAATGTGGGCAACGCCGATCTTCCTCGACGCTCGCCTCAATCGCTGCCAGCGACAAAACACTGTCCGGTTGACCCGAAAGGACTGCCGATGCTTCTGTGCGCTGCGCGTGCGAAAGATTATCTACGCCCGCCAACCAGGACTGAAACTTCTTCCTGTCCATCTGGGCCTCCTTAAAGCGCCGAGTTCGGGGCAATCATCTCACTTTCGCATACTTTTTAGTAACTGAGCCTTTTCATTACGGCGCTTCGATCGGAGCGCGGTGAGTGCGTGGACGCAGCGTTGCCAACATCCAACGGGACCATGGCCTCAACCAGCTTCTTCTTACTGCTCCGGGCCATCCAGTCCCTTAATCAGCGCATCGCCGCACCCGATTCTCCGGATTAGTTCTGTTTTGCCTCGAAACTTGATCCTTTTACGTTTAAATTCTGCTCTCATATGTTTTTTCGCTTTTCCAACAAGGATCGGAACGAATCTTACGTTTTCGCCTATGTTTTGAGGGAGTTTCTTGTTGGCAATATCCGCACCCGCCTGAAGTTGCTCCACCGCTTTTGTCGGCCTCTTTTTTCCCGTTGTGAGTTCCATGGGGACGACCCATCCCGGTGCACCGTCGGCAACGAAAAGATAGTCGCAGCGTGTTTCGTGCTCCCCAAGCGGCGAGCCCGTCTTATCAAAATCGACAAGCAGGTACAGGGTCGGTGCGTCATCAAGCTTCACGCTGCATTTTTCCTTATGGCAGCGCCTGACGATGCAGCGGCAATCGAACACGTCTTTTGCCGCTTCCACGATCACCGTGCATTCTCCATGAGTGTGGCCCACTTGTTGTGGAGCGCTCTTGCGACTTCATCGAACCCAGCATCGAATCCGCCTTGATCAGGATCCCATGGGATTTCACGGATACGCGATGCGGCAGCTCCTCCTTCCCCGGGATCAAATAACCACATGCCGACCTGATCCCGGGACAAGGTTCCGTCCTTTCCGGTCTCTCCTGCCGCCACAAGATTTGCTAGTTCTTCAAGTACCCATTCACTGTGTGTGGTGATGATGACCCTGATACCTTGCCTGACCCACTCGGCGATCTCGCGTACAAAGGCAATCTGCATGGCGGGATGCAGATGCGCCTCTGGCTCTTCAAGGATCAACAGATCGCCTTCTCTGACATGATGGCGCAGGTAGAACGCCACCGGTGCCAGCTCCGAGACCATGGACGAGACGCTCACCAGCGAAAGCGGCCTGTCCCAACCCTTGGGGATGTACATGAAACGCGGATAATCAAGGTCGGATTTTTCCGCTTCGATCGTTCCTTTCAAGACCGCCTGCTCCAGCTGATCGGCCAGACTGTCAGGCAATTTGCCGCATCGCCGATTCACCTGTCTTGTGTGGCTGCCATCCGGAAATTCAATCAGGTTCTGGAGAAAGTCGCTGAGCACACCTGATAGCGCGGGCTGTGGCGAATACCGCCGAGGGCCCGGTCGCGACGCGTTTTGGATCAGTGAATTAACCACCACACGATGCGCATGCATCACACCACCACGCTCCGCCGGCAGATAGAAGGCGGATTGGCCTAACCCATCAAGAAAAAACCATTCGAAAAATCGCGCAATCAAGAGGTTTCTTCCACGCTCACTGCCCCTTCCATTAGCCTGAGGCGACACCATGTCCTCCAACAGGTCTTCTATGAGTTGATCCGGCATGGCTTCACCGGCAGGCAGAGGCAAGCTGTTTGCAATATCCACGCGGAGGGAAATGTTGCCATCAATCCTTACGCGGTGACGGGTCACGGGCAAATGCCCCCCAACAACGTTGATACTTGCCGCTTCCGTAGCCTGTTCGCGGCGAAGGTGGCACAATTCTGATAGCCCGAAACAGCGCAGCAGTTCTTCCCCGAGTGCCTTTTGCCTTTCCTCCAGGAGGTCTTTCAGAGCATGCCTGTCTCGATCCGTGAACGGCAGCGGATCGCGTTTCCTGATGCTCTCCAGCCAACGAGCCGGGTCCTCCGGCAGTACGCACGATATCTCGTCTTCGCGATAGAGTTGCCGTCGCTGCAGCGCAGAACTCAATTCATCACCATTGGTGGCATTCAAGTATCGCTCCAGCACATAGACCAGGGTCGCCATCCAGGATTTGCCGGTATTGCTCGGCCCGGCGAACACGGTCAGTGGGCGCAGTTCCACTGCACCCTCTGCGACCGGACCAAAATCCCTGACGTCCAACCTCAAATGTCCGTCGGGTTTTCCCGATTCAGATTTCTTCCGAGCATTCATGGTGGCTCCTCAGCCCGCTCTAGTAGGCGGTTGATATTGTACTGTACGGCGCTTTGATTGATGCGCGGTTCGCGCACAAGGCCGTTTTTGACCCGCCCTCTGACGTCGATGAACCGCAGATGCTGCGTTGACGTATCGAGAGAGGCGATGTCGTAGCCGATTTTCTTCGCGGAAACATCCGTCGGCGCGTTTCCGCGCGACTTCTCCGCCGCCATGACCGCGTCCATGGCGACAACTTCGATTGCGCGCCGGGCGGCAGGATCTCCAAAACACCTATACATATCTGTGTTTCCATGTGTGCGGGCCGGATGCCGTTCTTCAGAGAGCCTGCTGGCACGACGTTCATGCCGCCACGTATAAGGGGTGGTCCGGCAGTGATAAGCCGTCCCTCTTCCAGTTGTGCCTGTCGCCGCTTGAGGCGTTCGGCAAGGGTTTCGGCGAGGGGTTGCGCGTTCTGCCAATTAGGGCGGGTCTTCCTGTCGGCTTTTTCCTCCTTGCGTTCAAAAGCACGGTTGTCCCAATGCCTGATCTCCTTTCCAGACCGGTTCCTGACTTCCTGCTCGATCTCGGTCTCGGGCAGGCGCCGGGCATAGACAGCCGGCGCGGGCACCGCATCGGCACCTCGCCCCTACACCGCGAACAGGTAGTCATAAAACACCTCAAAGGCCGCAGGGTCCACATCGCTGTCGGGGGCGAGGTTCAGGTCAACCGTGGCATACACCTCATCACTTTCGGTAATGGTGAGCTGATAGTCACTGCCGTTATCGGCACCGGTGGCCCGCACAATCAGGTCCACCTCCTCGGTGGTCTGGATACGCACCCGCTCGGTGCCGCTCACAATCCGTGCGCTGGACAGCAGACCGGCATCGGGGTCGAGGGCAAACAGCGCGATCTGGGTCCTGTCACCGCCCTCCAGCGCAATGTCGTAGTTGCCCGGAGCAAGGTCCACCAGGGTGTAGCTGTCGCTGTCAAACCGCGACCGGGCCTGCGCCTGAAACACCCCATCGGCCACCAGACGCGTATCGAAGTCAAAATACAGCGTGTTGTCAAAATCAATGCCAATGTCTTCAAGGGTGTCAAGGGTTGTGCGCGCGCTGTCCGTGCGCAGCTGGTTGACGAACGGCGCGGCGATATCCTGCGCCGCCCAAGAGGGCGAACCGAGGGTGGCAACCAGGTTGGCCCCCACCGTCTCTCCGGGCCTGCCCACATAGGTATAGTCCTCACCACCGCGGGCCACGATATCGGTAAAGGTGTCGGCCACCGCCAGTGTTTCCTGCAGGCGCGTCGCATCACCACCGCGGGCATCATTGAGCACCTCCAGCGCAATCGAGCCCAGGGTCTGGCGCCCGGCATCGAGCTGGTCGCTGTAACGCGCCAGATCACCCGCCGCCGGGTCACGAGCAAACAGGTGCTGGTAAATACCCGTGATCAGGGCCGCGCTATCCAGCGTCCCAAAGCGCGCGGTAAACTCCTCGCTGGTGCCGAACGCGTCGATGATGGCCTCGACATCGCCGTTCTCCGCCTCCAGCCGCCCGCGCCAGAACGCCGCACCGCCGGGGTCGGCTGGCCGGCCATAGTAGGCGACATAGATCGCCTGCAGGTTGGTGTCATCCTCGTCATCCGTGTCCGGGCGTGTCGGGGGCTCTGGTGGCCGCGGTGGAGACGGAGGTTCTGGTGGCCGCGGCGGCGCCGTGTCGGTGGTGGTGTCCGCGCCCTCGGCATTCAGTGTGGTCACCGTGTCCTCGCTCAGGGCGTCCAGAGACGCGCCTGCAAGCGTCAGGGTCTCGGTCGCCGACAGGCGGATCAGAAGATCATCGCCCACCGCGGCGGCCGATGCCTGCACGGCCTCCAGATTGGCAAACAGGCCCTCGGCAAATTCAAGCCGGTTCGCGCCGGTGCCAAAGTCGGTGATCGTGTCCGAACCCGACCGGGGCGCGATGCGGAACACATCATCCCCCGCACCGCCGCTCAGCGTGTCATTACCCGCGCCACCATCCAGAGTGTCATCGCCCGCACCGCCATCGAGGGTGTCGTTGCCCGCACCGCCGGCCAGCTGATTGGCTAAGGCGTTGCCGGTGAGCGTGTCATTGTGATTGCTGCCATAGAGGTGCTCGATACCGGTGAGGGTATCCCCGGCGGCCTCCCCTTGCGTGCCGGTGCCGGTTTCAAGATTGACCGCCACGCCCTCGTTTGCATCTATATAACGGGCCGCATCAACACCCGGGCCGCCGCGGAGAATGTCAGCGCCGCCACCGCCGTCCAGCGTATCCGACCCCGGGCCACCGTCCAGAAGGTCATCACCCAGCCCTCCGCCCAGCGCATCATCACCCGCATCACCACCCAGCGCATCAGCGCCCGCACCGCCCAACAGGGTGTCATTACCGCCACCCCCGCCAAAAATATTGACCCCACTATTGCCGGTGAGCGCGTCATCGTAGTCACTGCCAAACAGGTGCTCGATGCCGGTAAAGGTATCCCCGGCGGCTTCCCCTTGCGTGCCGGTGCCGGTTTCAAGATTGACATCGACGGCCCCTCCGGCTCCGGTATAGTCGGCCGTATCCACACCGTCGCCGCCGTCCAGCGCATCCGCACCGGGGCCGCCGGTCAGCGCATCATTGCCCTCACCGCCGGCCAGGGTGTCACTGCCCGCACCGCCGTCCAGGGTGTCGTCGCCAGTAAAGCCGGTCAGCTGATTGGCACCACTGTTACCGGTGAGTGCGTCATTGTGCCTGCTGCCAAACAGGTGCTCGATATCATTGAGGGTATCCCCGAAGGCCTCTCCTTGCGTGCCCGTGCTGTCGGCAAGACTGACCGCCACACCCACGGTGGCATTCACATAGTAGGCCCCATCACTCCCCGCACCGCCATCCAGCACATCCGCACCCACACCGCCGTCCAGCGAATCATTGCCCGCGCCACCGTTCAGCGTATCCGCACCAGACCCCCCGACCAGCCCATCATCGCCTGCGTCACCGTCCAGCCGGTCATCGCCCGCCTCACCGGCGAGGCGGTCATCGCCATCAAGGCCGACCAGGTGATTGGCCCCATCACTGGCGATAAACGTGTCGCCGTGGTCGCTGCCATGGAGGTTCTCGATACCGGTAAAGGTGTCCCCGTCGGCCTCCCCCTGCGTGCCTGCACCGGTTTTCAGGTTGACGCTGACCGCCCCCGAAGCACCCGAATAGAGGGCCGTATCCACACCCTCGCCCCCCACCAGACTGTCCGCGCCTGGCCCGCCGAGCAGCGCATCATCGCCTGCACCACCGGCCAGGGTGTCATTGCCCGCATCGCCATAGAGAACATCCTTACCGCCAGACCCGGCCAGGTGATTGGCCCCGGTATTGCCGGCGAGCCGGTCATCGTGACGGCTGCCAACGAGGTTCTCGATACCGGTGAGAGTGTCCCCGTCGGCCTCCCCCTGCGAGCCTGTACCGCTTGCAAGACTGACCTCCACGGCCGCGGTGGCACCGGCGTAGACGGCCGTATCCACACCGTCGCCGCCATCCAAGGTATCCGCACCCGCACCGCCGGCGAGCGCATTGGCCCCAGCATCACCGATCAGCGTGTCGTCGTAGTCGCTGCCAACGAGATTATTGATAGCGAAGAGGGTATCCCCGGCGGCTTCCCCCTGCGTGCCGGTGCCGGTTTCAAGATTGACGGTCACCGCTGCCGGGGCACCGGCATAGAACGCCGTGTCACCATCACCCCCACCGTCCAGCCGGTCCGCGCCCGGCCCGCCGATCAGGGTATCCGCACCCGGCCCGCCTCTCAGGTCATCATCGCCTGCCCCGCCGTCCAGCTCATCATCGCCCCCTTCGCCGTCCAGAAAGTTAGCCTCATTGTTGCCATCGAGCGTGTCAGCGTGGTCGCTGCCACCGAGGTTCTCGATACCGATGAGGGTATCCCCCGCGGCATCCCCTGCCGTGCCTGAACCGGTGGCAAGACTGACCGCCACAGCCTCTGATGACCCCGCATAGTAGGCCGTATCCACACCCGAGCCACCGTCCAGGGTATCCGCACCCGCCCCGCCATACAGGGCATCATCGCCCGCCCCGCCGACAAGCCGGTTGGCCTGCGCGTTGCCAAAGAGCCTGTCACCGTGGGCACTGCCAACCAGGTGCTCGATACCGGTGAGAACGTCCCCCCGTGCATCCCCCTGAAGACCGGGGCCGCCTGTCAGGTTGGCGTTCACGCCCGCTGTGGCCCCCCTATACGCCGCTGTATCCACACCCGCGCCACCGATCAGCCTGTCTTCGCCCGGCCCGCCGGTCAGGTCATCATCGCCTGCCCCGCCGTCCAGCGTATCATCGCCGCCACCACCGCGAAGACTGTCATCGCCTAACCCGGCAGCCAGCGCATCATCGCCCGCACCACCGCCCAGCGTGTCCGCGCCCGCACCGCCATCCAGGGTGTCGTTTCCACCAAAGCCGGTCAGCTGGTTGGCACCACTGTTGCCGGTGAGCACGTCATTGTGATTGCTGCCAAACAGGTGCTCGATGCTGTTGAGGGTGTCCCCGGCGGCCTCTCCCTGCGTGCCGGTGCCGGTGTCGAGGCTGACCGCCACACCCGCTGAGGCACCCGTATAAAACGCCGCATCATCACCCGCGCCGCCATTCAGTACATCCGCACCCCCACCACCGCCAAGGGCGTCATTACCCGCGCCGCCCTCCAGCGTATCGCGCCCTGCCCCCCCGACCAGCTGATTGGCACCACTGTTGCCGGTCAGTGCGTCATTGTGGTCGCTGCCAATGAGGTTTTCGATATTTTCAAGGGTATCGCCGGCCGCTGCCCCCTGTGTGCCGGTGCCGGTGGCAAGACTGACGGCCACGCCCGAACCGGCACCCGCATAGGCGGCCGCATCCATACCCTCGCCCCCATCCAGCCGGTCCGCACCGCCTGACCCGAACAGCACATCATCGCCCGGCCCGCCATACAGCTCATCATCGGCGGCACCGCCGCGGAGGGTGTCATCGCCCTCCTGCCCACTCAGTACATCCGCACCCACACCGCCGCCTGCGGACAACCCCGGGCCAGACGCTGGGCCTGTGACAGTGACATCGAAACAGACACATCACGGGCCTTGCCCGGACGCGGATTCGGATCATCAAACAGCGGATCATCGAGAGTTTTCATGCCGGACATACCCGGTTGAGGTTGCTCTGAATCAGGTCTCTCAGAGCACCCTGCTGCGCAGCAACAGCATCACGCAGCGCCGCTATGGACGCCAGATCGTCCTCAGAAACCCCCCCGGGAGCGGTGCGCAGGCGCTTCACCAGCCGGGTCAGGTCCGTGCCAACACGCCGCAATTCGGCGTTGGCCTCGCGCAACAGCGCCTGCTCCCGGCCCGCAAAAGCCGGCGACTGGCGGGTGTAAATGCGAATTTGGCGGCGCAAAACGTCGCTCTCGGTCAGCCCTTCCTCCGCACACCGCTGCCGGAAAAGCGCCTTCTCCTGCGCCGTGATGCGCACACCCAGCTGTGCATCCGGCCCACCTTTGGGCCCGCAAGGAGCACCAGCAGGGGCGGTGGGGCGCACTTGCTGGGATGGCAACAGCACCGAGCGCAGGTACTTGTTCAGCGTCCGAAAGCCACGCTCGCCCGCCGCGGTTTCGAGAAACGTTTTTTCGGTGTCGGTCACGCGAAGGCTCAGCTTGCGGAGAATTTCGACGCCGGGTGCACCGGTTTTGCGTTCATCGTTTTCCATTGGTCTTCTCTTTTTGATGCCCTTTCCTTGCCCTTGCTGTGCCGTGATTCGAGGCGGCCTCGAGACGGTGGGGCCCGGTTTCGGGGAAAGAGGATGGGCGGGATGCTGCTTTTTGGCGCTAATTGTAAAACAATTAGCATATCTGCCAACACTCCTCTCTCCCTTTCGTTTCTTACGCTACGCCTTTGATACGTAAAGTCAGCCAGGTCGGCACCATAAAATCACAAGCCCGCCCGGAAGGGTGTTGTCAGCAGGCACTAACCTGGCGGGATTCAAAATGGAACCGGGGTGGCTATCGACGGGGTGAGCATCGTCAACATGCGACCCGGCAGGCGCGCCTCTCTGCCAACCACCCGTAATGAGAACGGGCGAAGGGGTTTATGTCCGGTGTGCGTCGAGCCCTGTTAGCGGGGACTACTATGGGCGAGGATAAAAACCGTCGCCGCGGTTTTATATCGAGTCAGTGCGCTCCACCCCGCAACGAGCGGTGCCATCCAGGGACTCAACCGCCATAGCGGTGCATGGCTGTCTCGCGGGCAGGTGTTCGCCGGTTCATGCGCGCCCTGTCAGCAAAACGACGAGCCTGATCAGAAAACCGCTGGGTACCAAGACAGGCGTGCCACACAGAACCGGTTGCTGTGTACCGGCAAAACAAGGGCTCGCTGGGCGAGCAACCTTACTCGCGGCCTGGGCAGCGCAATAGCCGTGGAACTATCGACAGTGTCAGTCCAGGGGTGTGTTACACTGCATCCATGAGCACCGTCGCCTTTGATACCCTCGCCTACGCCAACCGCCTCAAGGAAGCAGGGGTGCCCCCTGAGCAGGCCGAGGCCCATGTGGCTGCACAGGCCGACTTCCTCACCCAGCACATCCTCTCCGAGGTCGCCACCAAGGACGATCTCAGGACACTGAAAAGTGACCTCAAGGGTGAAATGGATGCTCGGTTTAGTGAGGTCGATCTTCGTTTCGAACAGGTCGACACCCGCCTTGCGGAGATGAAAGGCGACATGGACGTTCGTTTCGAGCGGGTCGACACCCGCCTTGCGGAGATCAGGGGCGATATCGATGCCCGTTTCGAACGGGTAGATACCGGCTTTGCCGAGCTGGAAACCCGCCTCTCCCTGCGTATCGGTGCCATGGTTGCCGCCTTGGCGCTGTTTATGGGCATACTGGAGTTCTATCAGTAGCCCGCCGCATCAAGGCCGTTTCAAGTAGAACGTCCTGCCCCTCCCCCCGGTAAAAGTACTCGCAGAACATCACCAGCCGGGCCGCGGGAAACACCTCCCTTAAAAACAGGGCCTCGCCCCAGGCCGGGTGCACATAGATCACCGCGGGGGTAAACCCCTCGGCCTGCAGCTGCTTGCAGGCCCTGGCTACCGCCGCACCACGAATCACCTTGACCTCGATTTCGCTCGCCAGCGGGTGGATGCCCTCGGTCATGGTCGGCGTGATGCGGTAATTAACCAACCGCACACCCGGCAGCGTCACGCCTTGCTGTAAGCCCAGGGCCACCACCTGATGACCCTGACGCGCCAGATCACCCACCGCCGGCCAGGGTGTCATTGCCACCAAGGCCAACCAGCTGATTGGCACCGCCGTTGCCGGTGAAGGTGTCATCGTGCCGACTGCCATAGAGCTCCTCGATACCGGTGAGAGTATCCCCGGCAGCCTCCCCTTGCGTGCCGGTGCCAGTTTCAAGAACGTCTATACAACCATGACAGGCCTTGATAACCTCGCCCGACGTCTTGAACAAAATACTCTCCGGCAAACCCGGGGCGGTTCATTATGCCATACACCATTTAAGCATCAAGAACGATAAAAACCAGGATAGGAAGCAGCCATGGACAAGCAACGGTCCTTAACAAGAAACCCTTTGGCTATCAGGCATAAACGGCTTGGGTCGCCCCTTGTAATGATGGCCATAGCGGTTATGGCTGCCGCAAGTCCCAATGTGATGTCCCAGGCATCCGAGTTTGCGCTTGAAGAGGTGCTGGTCACGGCACGAAAACGCGAGGAATCTATTCAGAAGGTGCCGGTTTCTGTTACCTCCCTGGACAGGGAACTGAAAGAAGCTACCTTGCGCCGGCTAGACGATATCCAGGCTTACACGCCGAACGTATACATCCGGAGGACCGCGGGCATTCCCGGTGGCGCCTCCATCAGTATTCGGGGGGTGTCCTATCAAGAAGTTGACAAGACGCTTGATCCCTCTATTGGTGTCATCATGGATGGTATGTACCTCGGTACCTCAAGCGGCGCATTGTTAAACAATTTCGACACTAAGCGCATTGAGGTTTTGCGAGGCCCGCAGGGAACGTTGTTTGGTAAAAATACCACTGGTGGCGTCGTGAACATTATTCGTGGAGATGTCGCGCTGGAAGAGTGGGGAGGGGACTTCAGTCTTACCCTGGGGGATGATGGCCGTGAAGACATTAAGGGTGTGGTGACCGCGCCAATTGTTAAGGATACGCTGGGCATCAAGCTTTTTGCCAACCAAATCAAGAGCGACGGCTGGGTTGAGAATGCCTTGACAGGAGAGGAAGGCGGTGGTGACGATAAGCAAACATATGGGCTTGCAGCGCTCTGGAAACCCAATGAAGACCTTGATGTAAAGTATCACTATGAGAAGCACAATGATAAAACGGATGCCGGTGCGCCTGTTGGTTTGAACCAGCCAGACGACCTTGCTTGCCAGCTCGAAGGCGTGTTCTGGCCCGTCGGTTGTGCCAGCTCGGACCTTCTTGCCGACGAAGACCATACAACGTCAGAGGGCCGAAACGATAACGATAGTGAATATACTACCCATATTCTGACCATAAACTGGGACCTGGGCCCGGCCGTGTTGACCTCTATCACCGGCAATCGTGACATGGATGAGGCCTACCGTATCGAATTTGACGCGGCGCCATCGATGCTATTGTCTTTCGACTATTTCAATGAATGGGAACAATTCAGCCAGGAATTGCGGCTGACCTCCCAGTTTTCTGACAGCGTCAACTTCATCGCCGGTCTGTATTACTGGGATGTGGATTATGCGCAAAAGTGGAATGTATACGAGTTACATTACACCCTCGACTTGCTTGGCGCGATCACAGATATACCCGGCGGTGCCGGTTTTACCCCAGACACTATCTCGCGCAACGCTCAGTTCCAGGAAACAGAGTCGGTCGCAGGCTTTGCTCAGGTTGATTGGGATATCAATGACCAATGGACCCTCACCGTCGGCGGGCGCTATACCGAAGAAGAGAAAGATTTTTCTGGCGGCGACGGTGGCTGTTTCTTCCAGAGGGGTGAGGAGGAATGCGTTAATGATTTCGCTGATTTCGAAGACAAGTGGGAGGAATTCACTGGGAAGCTGGGCGTTCGTTATCAGCACAATGACAGTACCATGCTCTTTGCGTCCTGGGCGGAAGGCTTTAAGAGTGGTGGCTTCTTTGGCCGCCAGGCCAATTTCGATATCGATCCAACCTATGAGCCCGAGTACGTGACCAACTGGGAAATTGGTATGAAAAGTACCTGGTTGGATGGGCGCATGATTTTCAACCCGACTATTTTCTACAATGACTACGAAGACAAACAGGAAGAAATCCTCATCCCGGTCAGCCTCTCCAATGTAGCTACCGTGGTTCGAAATGCTTCCACCCTGGAAATCTTTGGTGCAGAACTTGAACTCCAGTTACAGATCACAGAAGCCTGGAATATTCGTGCGTCCTACGGCTACCTGGATGCTGAGTACGATAACTTTGTGGCGGATATTAATGGCGACTCAATCGTTACGGACAATTCAAATTTACGCCCGCGCAATACACCGGAAAATACCTTCGGATTTAATACCACCTACACTATCCCGCTTGGTCCGGGTGAACTGGAAGGTTTTCTCTCTTATCGCTGGCGGGATGAAATCGAGGTTATCGCCAACAATGACCCCTTGGGCTCACTCAAAGATATCCAGAACCTGGACCTGGCCTTGAACTATATCTTCGCCGATGGCCGATACCGCATCACCGCATTCGGGCGCAACGTAACCGATGAGAGGGAGCGTGTGGCAATTCGAATCCCCGGACTGGTTTCCTGGGCTAACTGGAACCAGGGTGAGCACTACGGCGTCGAGTTTGCCGTAAGCTTCTAGGGGCTGGCCATGACCCTCGCATTATCCAGTGGCGGCGATGTCGGCAAGGCGGTTCAGCGCAGTAGCGCGATCAGCAGGTGTTTATCGTCCTGTGCGTGGCTTCACTCAGGAATGGGATTGAACACTGACGAGTCTCCGTTCTCTGATGAAGACCTCCATAGTTTTGCCTAACCCCACTTCGTCAAGACGGCGCATTTTCCAATCCCAAGAGTGAGCCAGGTAGCTGTATGGAGTGAACCGCCGCTGTTCCGGTGTTAATCTTTCAAAAAGCTATTTTCCATTATAAAACAAGGGCATGCTGCTATTTGAAAAGATTGGGCGAATTCTGGGTTTTGGAGCGCCACAGGATCCAAATCCAGACACAGATGCCCTCCCCATTACATCCCGGCCGAGGAGAATGTGGTCCTTAACTTCTTCCTCATCAAACTGCTCTGGCCACTTCCGGGAAGTATGGTAAACACTGAGAATCTGGATCTCGCCGCCCTTTATCCGGACCCAGAATAAATGGGCGGGTGTGCGTTTCATCAAGGGCCTGCTCGATAAAGCACCGGCAATTTCGTTGCAGCTCGATCCTTTTGAAGAAGAGCTGTATTCAAATGATGTAGACGGAACTCCAATTGAAGATCTTACCCCAGACTACAGTATTCTTGAGGAAATTGAGTATCAGTACCCGGTTCATGACGCCTACTTTGTCTACGCTTCCCGAGGATGTATTCGAAAATGCCACTTCTGCGGCGTCCCCAAGCTAGAAGGGGGAATGCGTGACACCTATTCTGTAACCCGCATAGTAAAAGAAATAGAGAAGCTATATGGACCCAAAAAAGACTTGATCTTCATGGATAACAATGTGGTGGCATCGCCTCAATTCAAGGAGATCATTCAGGAAAGGGCATCTCTAAAAATGCGAGTCAAACGCGTTTTGAGCCGATAGAATGCTCAATCACAGCCGGACCGTGATGGGAGGGTGTCGCAGAGGGGTCAGATGGGATTTTTCGATGTCGAGGCGCGCTACGCTGGGCTTGACGCCAGGAACGACCCACTGTTGGCGATCAATGCGGTGGTGCCATGGGAACGCTTTCGTCCGTTTTTGGAGAGCATCTGGCGCAAGCCTGCTGAAGAGCGCAAGTCGAGTGCGGCCGCAAGCCTTGGGAGGCGATTGTCATGTTCAAGGCGATTTTGCTCAGCGGGTTGTACAATTTGTCGGACAATCAGGTGGAGTATCAACTTCGCGACCGGCTTTCGTTCGTGCGCTTTCTCGGACTCGGTCTGGAAGACACAGTCCCGGATGCCAGGACGGTTTGGCTGTACCGTGAACAACTGGCGCAAGCCGGTGCTGTCGAGCAGATACTGGCTGATTTTGACCGTTATTGGAGGGATCAGGGTTATATCGCCAAGGGCGGCCAGATCATTGATGCGTCGATGGTGCCGGTGCCCAGGCAACACAACACCAGGGATGAGAACAGGCAGATCAAGGCGGGCGAAGTGCCCGGGGATTGGGCCGACAAACCAGCGAAGGCCCGTCAGAAAGATACCGACGCCCGTTGGACGAAGAAGAACGGCAAGAGCCATTACGGCGACAAGAACCCCATCAACGCGGATCGCAGATACACGCTGGTGCGGCGTTATGACGTGACGGATGCTTCGGTGCACGACAGCCAGACAGTGGACGCGATCCGTGATGACAACAATACGGCCAAGGGTGTCTGGGCGGACAGCGCCTGTCGCTCAGTCTCTATCGAGGCAAAGCTGAAGGAGAAGGGGTTGAAGAGCCATATTCACCGTAAAGCCCAACGGGGCAAGCCGCTCGGTGCGCACGAGAAGCGCGGGAATACAACCCGTTCCAGGGTGCGTGTCCGAGTCGAGCACATCTTCGGATCGCGGACCAACTGTAAGTACCCCGTAAAATAGCGCCACTCATACGTAGAAATTTCTACAAACTAACGTGATAGGAGTTTTTACATATGCGCAAATCGAAGTTCAGCGAAACGCAGATTGTGGCGTTTCTCAAACAAGCAGAAAGCGGAGTGCCGGTTCCGGACATATGTCGAGAGCATGGCATTGGACTCAGCACCTTTTACAAGTGGCGCTCTAAGTACGGTGGAATGGAAGCCTCCGATGTACGGCGGCTCAAGGAACTTGAAGAAGAGAACCGCAAGCTCAAGCAGATGTATGCCGATCTCAGCCTGAAGAGTCAGATGCAGGAAGAGATCATAAAAAAGCTTTAGGGCCAGTCCATCGTCGGCAGTGGGTTGATCGTTTGCGCAAGGATTACCCTGTCAGCATTCGAGCGGCCTGTGGTGCAGCCGCGCTAAGTCGCACGGCGTATTACTACACGCCCAAGCGAGTAGATGATAGTGAGCTGATTGATGCGTTGCTGGCCTTGGTTGAGAAGCACCCTCGCTGGGGTTTTCCAAAGCTGTGTAAGCGGCTCAGAGCGTTGGGTAAACGTTGGAATCACAAACGGATTTACCGTGTTTATATGGAGTTAAAACTGAATATACGGCGTAAAGTAAAACGCAGGATACCGAATAGGAATCCGTTGCCATTGCGCGTTCCTAGATCAGCCAATATCTGTTGGTCGATGGATTTTATGAGCGATACCTTGCGTCACGGTCATCGGTTTCGCACGTTCAATGTGGTTGATGATTTCAATCGAGAAGTGTTAGCGATAGATATCAATTCGGGCATTACTACGGAGCGAGTGATACATACATTAGATCGTATTGCAGCCTGGCGAGGCTATCCCGCTATTATCAGGGTTGATAATGGCCCTGAATTTACATCAGGGGCGTTGGCTGAATGGGCGCAAGCGCATGGAATTCAGATCGATTTCATCAAGCCCGGCAAGCCTTACCAAAATGGATTTATCGAACGTTTTAATCGCACGTATCGAGAGGAAGTATTGGACTTATATCTGTTCGAGACATTGCAGGAAGTTCGAGAGATCACGGATGACTGGATCGTGTTGTATAACCATGAACGACCCCATGATGGATTGAACGATATGACACCCGTTCAATACCGAGAAGTGGCTTAATTTTTCTATGAATGGGTGGTTAGCTGTTTGGGGTATTTACATGGGACCTTCCTTCACGTCAACAAAATCAAGTTGCGTGAGCTGCTTGATTCGATCCCTCCATGTGTACACTCGTCGCTCGCCGGTAAATCCGGCTTCTGTTGCAAGCTCGTATTCGTTCTCGACTACAACCACGCCTGTGTCCCATGCGCGGCACCATAAACCGAGGTAAGTTTGGGATACCCTTTGGTTTTTCTCAGCCAGGTTGTCCGCAATAGTGCCTGCCAGCGTCAGAATTCTCGGCACCGTGCTGTATCCATCACTCTCCTTCCGGTTCCAGACATGCTTGTCGGTGATAGAGGGCCACAGTTCCGCTCGGCGGCGCTCTGCCCGCTCCTTTATTCGCTTACTTCTCGTAGCTCTTTGTTTGTTGGTAACCATGATGCCCCCAGGAGCCTTTCTACTAGGGCTCTATACTAAAGGCGCCCCTTGATCTTTCATACGCTTATTGCCATGAATTACATTGACTAAAGAGCTTAATCAGGCCCGTACCTCGCAGTTATATGATTTACGCTGAAGCATTTGAGTAGTTGTGTGTAGTATTTCTATGACGAATGAAAATGGATTTGCTTTAAAAACAATAATTAATTTACCTGCATCGAGCGTGCTCAATGTGCTCTTGTGCTTTATAAGTATGGTGCTTCTTGTGATCTTGGGTGCAGGGGCTACGAGGTAACGGTCTAGATGGGTTCTTCGGCTTGGTACAGCCGCTCGTCCAGTTTCCCTACAACTCGCCCCTGAAGGCCAGGTCGAGTATGGCGGGGAGGAGCGCATCGCGTTCTGTCTGATTGTCCGACTGTGACTGTACTATGGCTGCGGCCTGTACCTAATCACCGAGCATGGCGGGCCTTCGCGACGTTACCCGGTTCCTCGGCCAAATTGAGCAGGCCGACCGTGTGTTTAATGATGCGTTCATTCGTATGGATCATGCGGGTTACCTTGAGTTTTGATGGTTTGGGTTTGCACTTTCATTAAAACCGGTAACCCTCGCTTGTTCAGGCAGTGTCCGATTGGGTCTGAACGGGTACAACCCATCCACGTAAGGGCCCCAGGCAACAAAAACGAGCCCTAGCGCTCGCGCCCTCTCGCACGAATGTCGACCAGATTCCCGTTGCGGGCAATGCGATTGCCAGGGAAGCGCAGCGGGTGATTGACGGCAGTTCCCGCCATGTTCTTACGGCAGACGATGCCGGACTGTTTGCGGCAGCGCTCGACACGCCGCCGGTGCCGACGTCGCGTGCCCTCAAGGCGGCCGCGTCCTAACGGCGCCGCGTAGCCCATGCTGACTAAAGATACAGACATCAACATCGAGACCTGGGACCTGGGCGGCATATTCTTCCGGCGACAGGAACCGCTCGCGCTTCTGTTCGGGATACTTCTTCACATGCAGGCACGGATTGGAGTGATCAGGCCGCAGCCCCCAGACTTCGGCGAGATTGAACATCTTGGACAGAACTCCCAGCGTCCGGTTGGCCTGATAGTGTCGCGCAAGCCATGATGCATATCGGCGATATCCCTGCGTTCGATGTCGCTGTCCTTCCGCGTGCCGATCCTCGAGTTGATGAACAGATCCACTGAGCGGCGGTCTCAGCCGGGGCAATACCGGCGACATCGCGCTGGGCTGTGCTACACTGCGCCCATGAGCACCGTCGCCTTTGATACCCTCGCCTACGCCAACCGCCTCAAGGAAGCAGGGGTGCCCCCTGAGCAGGCCGAAGCCCATGTGGCCGCACAGGCCGACTTCCTCACCCAGCACATCCTCTCCGAGGTCGCCACCAAGGACGATCTCAGAACCCTGAAAGCCGATCTCAAAAGCGACATGGATGCGCGATTTGGTGAGGTCGGCGAACAACTGGGTGAGATCGACGCACGATTTGGTGAGATCGACGCACGGTTTAGCAAGATCGATGTCCGTTTCGAGCAGGTCGATACCCGCCTTGCGGAGATCAAGGGTGAGATGGACACCCGCTTTGCCGAGATCAAAGGTGAGATGGAGACCGGGTTTGCCGAGATCAAAGGTGAGATGGACACCAGCTTTGCTGAGATGGAAACCCGCCTCACCCTGCGTATGGGCGGTATGGTGACAGCCCTGGGCCTGTTTCTGGGTATGCTGGAATTCTTCCGGTAAAGACCCGCGTTACCGGCTCGACCGGCGGGCCGACCTTGTGTTTACTGGTACAACTCATCCACGTAAGGGCCCCAGGCAACAAAAACGAGCCCTAGCGCTCGCGCCCTCTCGCACGAATGTCGACCAGATTCCCGTTGCGGGCAATCTGTACTTCGGCATCGACACCGGCTCGGCGGAGCTTGATGGCCTGCGAATCGGTGACCGCCATCACCAGCGTGTCCTGTTGGGTGGCGTCCTGGAACAAAGCGACGGTCCTGCCACCCTCGAGCGTGCGCTGACCCTGATAAATCACCGTCCCTGCATCCGCCGGCCCAAACACCCGATGCCGTGAGAGTCCCCGTACCTTGCCCACCAGGGCATTGCGTTGTTCAAGGTAGCGCTCCAGAACCCGATCCTGAATGGGCGGCGCCGGCTGTGATTCGCTGGCCGGCCGCGACTGCGGCCGCACGAGCGTGAGCTGTAACCGCCGCGCGAACAGCTGCGCCTGTGACCGGAATACGCCGCTGCCCTGCACGTGCAGTTCGGGACCGTATTTTAGGGCCGCCAGACGCAGCGCCGTCTCTACCGTCGCCGCATCCGGGCGCTTATCGAGAATGACTATCCCCTGGGCCGTATCCCGCAATCGACCGCCACCGGTGAGGCTAAAAGACACATCCCCGTTGCCGTGGACCCGGTAGCGGTACGTTTTCGGGGGGAAGACCGGCGCCTTGCGCGCAGCGCCATACACCCGCGGCGGTTGCGCCCCTCGGGCCGGCCCCCTGAGCGTCTGCAGGCACGATAGCGCCACCGTATCGCCCTGCCCTGCCCGCTCAATCAAAAAACCCTGCCACTCCTGTTTCGGGTAGTGCTGGCGAACCTCGCGCCGCGCCGCCTCCCCCGCTTTCTGAATGTCGGCGAGCGCCTGCAGGCGTTCCATGCGCAAGAGCGCGTGGAGGCCCTTGCGATCGGCATCGCGCCGATGGCCCGTCTTCACGGCCTCGCGCCGGGCCATAAACTCGCGCTGCACCGTCTTGCGCTGACTGGCCAGAGACACCCGAATGGCCGCCAGCGCCGCCTGACGCTGCGCGTTGCGAGCCCGCCTCTGCGCCTCAAACGCGCGATACAGCGCCTTCGCCTCTACCCGGTCCGTCGCCGCCCGCGGTGCCGCCGCGTAGCGCCGGGTGGGGTTGATCCGTTCGGCCTCTGCCAAAGGCGGCTCATAGGCCCCGAACTGCTGCTCAAGAGCGCCTTTGGACCACGCACGCCCCACCGAGCTGGCCTTCACCGCGGTATCACTGCCGCGATCTTTGAACACCAGGCCATTCCCCCGCGGCGTCAGCGCAAGATGGGATTCAGCCAGGGCCGCGTGAAGGGCTTGCCAGCTATCACACTGGCGCAGCACAGGCACCGCCTGCTCCTGTACCCAGCGTTGCAACGACACCTGCCCACGATGGGCTTCCAGATTACCGGCCGGGCCAGTGGGAAATCGCCCGGAGTCACGCACCACTACCCCGATATGGTTGTCCTGCTCAAGCCCATGGCGGTGTTCGAGCACCTGACAGATGTCACTCAGGGCCCGGTGGCTGTAATACGGCTCGTGCATCGTCAGCCGCTTGGGATGGATCTTGTTAATCGCCAGGTGCAGGTGCACATTGTCCGTGTCGCGGTGCAGCGCGCTGATGCGCTGGTGCTCACCAAACCCCAGGTGCTCACACACCGCGTCCTCGATCGCATCGAGCACCTCGCGTGAGGGGTCCTCGTCCTCCCGAAAACTCACCACCAGGTGGTAGGTCTTGTCATTCCGGGCACGGGTGTTCATACCCTGCACCGCCTCGATCTCCATAATCGCCCACTGTGGATCGTCGCAACCACAATTGGTCACCCGGGAGTATTGAACGCGCCCCGCATCCCCCTGATCGGCCTCGAGGTAGTGGGCGAGGTGGCGGTAAGCGGTTTGCCCGTCGGTGAGCACATACGTCGCCAGGGCACTGAACCGGCCGGCCTTGCCGGCCGTGCGGACCACCTCGTGCGCGATCACGGCGTGATCCTCTTGACGTGCTCTCGCAATGCATCGCCCTGGCGCGTCAATTCCCTATACAGCGCCTGGACATCGACACGGCTCGGTAGACCGGGTCGGAAGCGCTCGTCGTGACTCAACCAGCGCTTTAACAGTCCCCCCAGCCGGCCGATATCACCTGCCGTGTGCGACAGGTCCACGACCGAGGCGCGATCGAGTTGGGATGGGATCGGGGCGTTCATCCCCAGATTGCGAAGATAGTTCGACGCACTTAGCGCACAGGCGTCTGCGTGGGCCTCGATGGCACGCTTTTCCTCGTCACTCACCCAGACCTTGATCGCTTTTTGGCGTTGACGCGTTTGACCGCCCATTACTGATCAACCGTGCCTTTGGCGGTAGTGAGGCGGTAGCCGGGCTCAGCCTCGCAGAGCAGGATCGTTGAGCACGTGTGCGAATAAGGCGGTGAAGGGGACACAACAGCTGGCGGCTCATCAAGGGCATCGCACTCGCCACCCTGCTCGGCGTCGGCACGGAGCTGAGCCTGGGCAGCGACGAGAGCGACCTGGTCCGGGCGATCCGCGAATCCACCCAGCAGAACGTCAACCGGGCCGGCCAGCGCATCACCGAGAAGAACCTGAACATCCAGCCGACCATCACAGTCCGTCCCGGCTGGCCGCTCAGGATCATCGTCCACAAGGATCTCGTATTGCGCCGCTACCAGGGCTGAAAGGATCGATCATGGCCAATCTGAAACTCGGAAAACTGCCCGACCGCACGCCGGCGAAGATCACCATCACGGTGGGCGCCGGCCTCAACCAGGCGCTCCGGGATTATGCGACCCTCTACCGTGCCACCTATGGCGAGGCCGAATCCGTCGCCGAGCTCATTCCCTTCATGCTGGAGGCCTTCCTCGACAGCGACCGCGCCTTCGCCAAGGCGCGCAAGGACGGTTTGCCGGAGACGGACATCGACAAACCGGCGCGCCGCGCCCGCTCATCCCGCGCGGGCGATCCTGCAGCGGCATCGCCCGCTGCCTCATCCACATCGCAATTCCAGGAGTGACCCATGCAAATCGGCGCCTTCACTTTGTCCAATGACGGCGGCTGGACCGGTTCCATCCGCACGCTCACCATCGACGCCAAGGTCCGGCTCGTCCCCAACGACGACCGAACCCACGACAACGCCCCGGCATTCCGTGTCCTCGTCGGCAACGCTCGCATCGGTGATGCCTGGGATGCCCGGACGAATGGCGACAACCCGAAATACTATCTCCGCGTCCGTCTCGATGACCCGAGCCTTCCCGAGCCCTTCACCGCGGCCCTGTTCCCCTCCGCGGAGGGTGATCGGGCGCAGCTCGTCTGGAACAGGCGGCGGCAGGGATGAGCCGTTCTGATTTGCTCGATTCCGAAATCGTGCGCAAAAGACTTCAGATAGCGATGGCTTTCGCGAGCCCCCTGCGAAGGGCAGTCATACAAACGCTAGGATAAAGCAGCACGTTTCGATCCTGGATCATCTTGTATCGAATGCATAAAAAATGCATTACAATTCGGCCACGATGCGGGCGATAAGCGCCTTCAGCTCGTCTGAGTGCGCAATGGCCGACACGATCTGGTCTTGGGCCTTTGCCGGTGGACGCTCGGAGTCTTCGATGAAAGCAGTGACGCGAGAAAGCAGAGGTTGTCTCGGCCTCTGCCCGCCTTCCATGCGTGAAACGTTGAATTGCTTGGTGCCAAGGCGATCGGCGAGCGCCATCTGAGTCAGCCCAGCCTTCTGCCGCGCCCGCCTCAAACGCTTAGGATAATCGCCGCCGTTCCATTCGCTTGCGCTCATAGAGAAAGCATATAATATGCATAAATGCATTTGGCGAGATGAAATGTGTGAGCAGAGAGTGGAACACATCGCTCAGTATAGGCTGTTGGCATTGTCTCATCCTGATGAGGAGGTAATGCCGGGTATAAGGTTTGGCCGGGAGGACGAGTTGCTCACGCCTGCGTATTGGGCCATGCGATGCGTCACCGCAGACCCCACCGACATCGATTTCGTAAACCACCATGGCACCCTTGAGGAAGAAGTTGGGTTCTGCCTGCTGGGCGGCTTCGGCGTGACATTTGAGATTGCCACCGCCTTCTTTGAACGCTTGCGGATCAATGGCGTCTTCGAACCGGGCATCATCGTTTCAGAAACCGACCTCTTCGCTATGCTCGACGAACCTGCGTCGATCCGTGGGCGGCCCCACCGCTACCGGTTTCCAATGCAGCGGGCCCGCCGGGTTCACCGTGCAATGGCGCGTCTTGCGACGATGGAGTTCGATGAAGCCGACCCGATCAGGTTTCGGGACCAGATTCAGGGTTTAGAGGGCGTAGGTCCAAAGACTGCCAGTTGGATCGCGCGGAATTGGCTGGACACCGATTCAATCGCGATTCTAGATATTCATGTTCTACGGGCAGGGTGGCTGCTCAATCTGTTTGATAGGGATTGCCGTCTGCCACGCGATTACTTTGATTTGGAGAAGCAATTTCTGAATTTTGCCAAAAACTTGCGTGTTCGAGCGTCGGTGCTCGATAGTGTTATGTGGTAAGATATGCGCACTTTCGGATCGAATTTGGCGCGAGAGACACTGGCGGCGTGAGCAGCGCAACGAAAAGGCCTGGATGAAACTGTAGAGGCGAAACGATGGGCGGAAGTGGATCGAGTGGTGGATGGACGCCGTCGGGTTCAACAGGCAGCGGACCCGACCCGTGTGATCTACGGTTCCAGACTGATCTTTTCGGGCCGGTGGCTTCGGTTGTCCAAGGATTCAGCGTGGGCGACCGCCTGTCGGTCCAGCTCATAACGCAAGGTCAATCTCAGAGCGTCGCCGCATTGACGCAATCGACGGGAGCGGTTGCGGGTACGATTACCGGAGCGCGCCAACTCGGCGCCCTGATCAATTGTCTCGCACAACATGCGTATGAAGCGGAGGTGACGGCGATTTCGGGATCGCAGGTGACCGTCGTCGTCGAGCGAGTCTAACGGTGATCGTTGCCGGGGGCTACTATCGCGAGATCTGCGTATCGCCACAGCACGACGAGTTATTTGGCTCCGGGGGACGTGCCGCGTTTGCCATCGCTTCCGCGGGCACCGACGTCGATTGGCATTACTATTGCCCCGAGCCCCAGCAACAGATCGTTCCGGTCGCTCTATCAAACCCGCACCTACGACATCATCCTCATACATCCGACATTCTGGTGTCCTTCACCTATTTCCATCCGTTGTCAGAGCCTGAATATCGGCCGAGCGATCTGCCCAGATTCGACGACATCGTTGTGAAAGGGGCGAGCATTTTACGCTTCGGTTTCATGGAGGGTGACGCCATAGTCCATGGTGACAAGGTGGTGTTCGATCCTCAAAGCCCGAAGAAGCCGATGTCTTTCAAAGCTAACGGGTCGACAGCGAAGTCCCTAGCAATCGTTTTAAACGTACAAGAAGTGCGGGTGCTTGGTAAAGAAGAAGACGAGTCAGAAGCCGTCCGAAATACTCAACAATCGGAAGATGCTGCTGTTGTCCTCGTTAAGTCCGGCCCGCAAGGATGCAGGGTCTATGTCGATGGTGCGCTTCGAGGAACGGTACCGCCATATCGCACTGATCGCGTATACAAGATTGGGTCCGGCGACATCTTCAGCGCCGCTTTTGCATTTCATTGGGGAGAGCAAGGGATGGCTCCCGACCAAGCAGCCGATGCGGCTTCCCGCTGCGTCGCGCGCTACTGCAGCAGCCGAGCGCCAAATGTCCGTCTTGACGACGAGACGAAGGGATTGGAGCCGATTGCGGTGAAAGATGAGAAGGCCAAGGTCTACATCGCCGGACCGTTTTTCACCATGGCCGAGTTGTGGCTCGTGGAACAGGCGTGCCGCTCTCTCAATAGTCTCGGCGTCTCATTTTTCTCGCCATATCACGAGGCTGGACTTCTTCGTGACTACACGGACGACCAAGTGCATCAGAAGGAGATCGAACGGGTTGTCGAGACGGACCTCAAGGGTCTCAGCGAGTGTAAAGCGGTCTTCGCCATTCTTGATGGATGCGATCCCGGCACTGTCTTCGAGATCGGTTGGGCAGTGCGGCACAACATTCCTGTTATTGTGCTGTCGCAGAATCCGAAGCCGACCGATCAGACTATGATTCGTGGCTCGAAGAACTGTTTGATCACTGACGATTTTGCGAGCGCGATCTATCGTGTCGCTTGGGCAGCCTGGTCGGCATGAGAGCGCTTCTTTTTTCGGGTGGCGTGGAGTCCACCTGCCTTGCGGTGATGACGAGACCCGATCTTGCTGTAACCATCGACTACGGCCAGGTCTGTGCGCCGGGCGAAACCCGCGCCGCCAAACACATTGCGTCTTTGATCGGCATGTCTCACAGAGTCATCGAAGTCTCGCTTGGCCATTTGGGATCCGGCGAGATGACCGGCGTTCCATCTGCCGCCGCCGCAGGCCGGGTTCCAGAGCATTGGCCGTTCCGCAATCAGATGCTCCTCACCGTCGCAGCTATGGCGCTGGCGAACTGTGACTTGCGGAAATTGATCATCGGGACGGTGCTCACGGATCGAGTGCACAATGACGGTACCCCCGATTTCTTGAGCACCATGGAGCGTCTCCTCCAGACTCAGCTTGCTGATTTCAGGCTGAGCGCGCCGGCGTCGACCATCACGACCGACGATTTGGTCCGTAAATCAGGCGTGGATCGGAACCTACTGGGTTGGACATTTTCATGCCACCGAGCCGAAGTCGCCTGTGGCGCATGCCGAGGTTGCAACAAATCCTTGGAGCTGTTTACTCGTCTCGATCGCGAGGACGGTGCCGCATTTGCTACGAAAGACCTTGGCTGAATCTGAAGCGTCTTCGCGAACAGTCCTAGGTTGACGTTCCTATGCTTATGACTCTCGCTTCCTCTATTGGCACCTTACCAACGTCGGTAGGGCGCGCGAGCTTGCCAGAGCCCATCAGCCCCGCCCTGTTTCCATCCGACGAAGGCGACCGGGCGCAACTCGTATGGAACCACAGGCGCGATGGATGAGCGGCTTCGATGTGCTCGAGTTCGAAATTGTTCGCAAAAGGTCCGCATCGTTCATCGCAGTCGCACCCACCCCAGTCAGCAACAGGTCATTTCGAAATGGACCGTTTTTGATGGTTGTAAGCCATCGAAACTCGATAAATGGAAAGTCTGCGTTGCATTCGCTTTGATAATATGCAAATTTGATGGTTATGAGCCATCAAAGAACGCCAAGGCTGAAGCCCTTCCTGGAGCGGGTCCCCCCCGGCTTCCTCGTTGATGCGGCATGGCTGAAGCGCTTCGGGGTCGATCCCAAGTCGATCCACGACTATGCCGAACGGGGCTGGCTGGAGCGGGTGGTGCGCGGGGTCTACCGTCGCCCGCTACCCCATAACGATCAGGCAGAGCACCCGCTTGTCCGACAGGAGACCGACTGGCAGCTCCCGCTGCTGTCGATCCAATGGATCATGGAACATGACGTCCATCTGGGTGGTTTGAGCGCGCTCGGCTTCCATGGGCTCGCTCACTATCTGCCGCTTGGCGGCGGGGAGCGTGTCTATCTCTATGGCGAAGTTCCCTCCTGGCTGGCCCGCCTTCCGGGCACGACACAGTTCGTCGTTCGCTCGCGCGTCCTGTTCGGTGACGACCTTGCCGGCGTCGAGAATGCCGAGCACCAGTTCGAGAGCGCGCCCGGGGCGGGGGCGGGACATGGCACGACCGTGAGCCCCTGGCGCTGGCCGCTCAAGGTTTCGTCCCCCGAGCGCGCCATCCTCGAAGCGCTCGACGAACTGCCAGCCCACGCGACCTTCGACAATCTGGACATGATCTTTCAGGGTCTGACGAACCTGCGTCCCAAGCGCCTGATGACCCTGCTGCGCGCTTGCCGAAGCATCAAGGTCAAGCGCCTGTTCTTCGTGTTCGCCGACCGGCATGCCCATGCCTGGGTGAAGCATCTGGACAAGAGCGCCATCGATCTCGGTTCCGGCCCGCGCGCGCTGGTGAAGGGCGGAAAACTGCACCCGGTCTACCGGATCTATGTGCCCGAGGCGCTTCTGCCTGCGGATGGGGACGAGGACGCGAGCCATGCGTGAACGCTATGTCGAGCAGGTCCGTTTGCTGATGCGCCTCCTGCCGGCCATTGCGGCCGAGGAGGTCTTTGCGCTTAAAGGCGGTTCGGCCATCAATCTCTTTTACCGGGACATGCCGCGTCTGTCGGTCGATATCGATCTGACCTACGTGCCGATCGAGGATCGGGCTGTCTCTCTTCAGTATATCGATGCCACGCTCGACCGGATCATCGACTCATTCGGCCGCAGCAACAGGGATGTGCGGCTCCAGCGCATCGCCGGCGGCGGGAACCTGGAAACCCGCATCATGGCGTCGCGCGGTGCGACGAGTGTGAAGATCGAGACCTCGCCTGTCATGCGCGGAACGGTGCTGCCGCCGGTGCCGATGAGAGTTTCGGACACGGTGGAGGAGGCCTTTGGGTTCGCCGAGATGCCGGTGCTCGCCTTCGAGGACCTCTTTGCCGGCAAGCTGCATGCCGCCCTCGACCGCCAGCATCCGCGCGATCTCTACGATGTCCACCTGCTCTATGAGAATGAGGGGCTGACGGAAGATCTGTTCCGGGTCTTTCTGGTCTATGTCTGCGCATCCGGCCGTCCGCCGCACGAACTGCTGGCGCCACCGGCTATCCCGATAGAAGAACTGTACACGGAGGAATTCGTTGGGATGACGCGGGAGGAGATCGCGCTGTCCGATCTCGAAGCGGCGCGGACGCGCCTGATCGCGGATGTCCGAAGCCGTCTGACCGACAACACAGCGGCATTCCTGATGTCGCTTCATAACGCCGAACCGAATTTCGCTCTCATCGACCTGCCCCAGGCCGAACGGCTCCCCGCCGTCCAATGGAAGCTTCTCAACCTGCGCAGGCTCAAGGCGGAAAACCCGGCCAAGCATGACGAGCAAGGAGAAATGCTGAAGGCGCTGTTTGCCTAGAGGGGGCGTGGGCGAAGACCAGGGTATATAACGGCCATAAGAACTTGGCTGCTTTTGCGCGATCCTTATCCGGTATGCATCAATACCGGAAAGGTGCAACCCATGAAGGAAAAGGAGGACCAGGCGACCGCGGTCATCCCGCCCCCGGTGAACGATAACGGCCCAGAGCAAGGGGCGGGGGAAGAAGCGGAGCGGCACCTGGACACTATCGCGCGGGCCATCGGTCGCCATATTGCCCGCGAACACATCAGGGCCTGGGAGCGTGAGCAGCGGAAGCGGGCGGCCAACGACAACCGGCCAAAGTAAGAGGGGCGGGAACCGGGTGGGTGAAATCCGCCCTTGAGAGAAAGGAAAGTCTTATGACCCGCGTTGCGCTATACGCCCGCTATTCTTCGGACAATCAGAGCGTTTCCTCCATCGAGGATCAGTTTCGCATTTGCCGGGAGCAGGCGGCGCGGGAGAAGTGGAAAGTGGTGGGGGCCTACAAGGACGCCGCCATTTCGGGTGCGAGCGTCACCTTGCGGCCAGGCATCCAGACGCTCTTGCAGGACGCGCAGGCGGGCAAGTTCGACACCGTGCTGGCGGAGGCGTTGGACCGTATCAGCCGCGACCAGGCCGATGTCGCCATTCTCTACAAGCATTTCAAGTTTGCCGGCGTGATGCTCGTGACGCTTGCAGAGGGCGAGATCTCCGAGCTGCATGTCGGTCTCAAGGGCACCATGAACGCCCTGTTCCTGAAAGACCTCGCCGCCAAGACCCACCGCGGCCTGCGCGGCCGCGTCGAGAAGGGAAAGGCTCTGCTACGGCTATGACGTCGTGAAGCGGCTCAACGGCGATGGCGAGCAGGTGCGCGGCGAACGGAAGATCAACGAGGCCGAGGCCGAGATCGTCCGCCGCATCTTCCGTGAATTCGCCGCCGGCAAGAGCCCCAAGGCCATCGCCGCCGATCTCAACCGCGATGGCATTCCCGGCCCCAATGGTAAGGCTTGGGGAGACACCACCATTCGCGGCCATGTCTGCCGGGGCACCGGCATCGACAACAACGAGCTCTATGCCGGTGTGCTGGTCTGGAACCGGCTGCGTTACATCAAGAACCCGGCGACGGGAAAGCGCGTGTCGCGCGTCAACCCGGAGTCCGAGTGGATCAGGACCGAGGTGCAGGAGCTGCGCATCGTCAACGAAGACCTATGGCAGGCGGCGCGGCGGCGGCAGGAGGAAATCTCCAAGCAGTTCGAGAATGTCACCAAAGGCGTGCGCGCTTATCGTGCCAAGCACGTTAACGAGCTGCGCCGCCCCGCCTTTCTGTTCTCCGGCCTACTCAAATGCGGCTGCTGCGGCGGCAACTACGGCATCATCACCCGTGACCGGTATGGCTGTCTCAACCGCTATCGCCGGGGCACCTGCGACAACGGCCATACCATCCGTCGCGATGACATCGAGCAGCGCATTCTCTCTGGCCTTACTGAACGGCTGGTTTCGGCCGACAGGGTCGCCAAGGCCGTGCGCGCCTATGCCGAAGCGCTCAACAGTCAGAACCGTGAACGCCGGGCGCAGGTGGAGCTTGACCGCAAGGCGCTGGAGAAGATCGAACGTGGCATCGTCGGCATCATGGCGGCGATCGAGGACGGCATGTATCAGCCGGCCATGAAGGATCGGATGGAGGAACTTGAGCGCCAGAAGGCGGATGTACTGGCGCGTATGGAACAGGCGCCCGAGGACGTCCCGGACATCCACCCCAACATCGCCGAAATCTACAAAGCCAAGGTGACGCAGTTGAGCGAGGCTCTGGCTGATCCCCAACTGCGCGATCAAGCTGCCGAGGCGTTCCGCGCGCTGGTCGACGAGGTGGTGCTTGAGCCCGGCGACAAGCGCGGCGAAGTCAACGCCACCTTACGCGGCGAGGTGGTGAACATCCTCGACATCGTTTCCGGGCGCAAAACCCGAAACAGATCCCAAGTTATAACTCCATAGAATGCAAGATATAACAAACACTTAGGCCGCCGCGAGGCGGCCTTTGTTGCTTTTGGCTCTGCCGCCGCCTCTTCGGGATCGTTGATCCGGCTATGGCGCGGCGCACTGATTGCTCAATTGATCGACTGGCCGGGGGGGGGGGGGGAAGAGTAGAAGACCGGATACCAGGTTGGATGCCGCCCCGTTGCGATCAGAGGCGAATCACGGAGCGCTGCGAGGTCATCATTTGTGAGCAGATCGCGGACTGTTCGTAGGGTCATGGATCAGTTCGACTTACCGCACCATTTTGTCGATGAAGCCGAGCGTGGTCGCGTTCTCCAACAGTGTGCGGACCTTCGCGCGGTCGAGCCCACGGGGAACCTCGGCATCGATCTCCAGCTTCAGGGAAACGTCGCTGCCCGGAACTGTTGTCAGTTGCTCAACAATCGCCTCGACAATTTGATGCATGTCGCGGGCCGGCCGGTCCGGTGAAATCATTACAGTTCCGATAAACCGAGTCGGGAGCGTTTCTTTCTCTTCAGTCCCTGAGTCTTGTCCGCCCCGACCATTGGTGCCGGTCCCTGTATCCGATGTAGTGCTTCCACCAGCCGTTCCCGCGGATTCCTGCATCTCGCTCACAGGAGCCGGGCGATGAGTCTCCGCCACGTCCGGCTTGATAATGACGCTGTCACGGTCAATCACGATGAGCGGACTGGCGGCTTTTTCGATCAACAGGCCAAGATATTTCTGGCTATCTTCGTCCCACCGTTCAGCATAGGCGAACGGGCCGGGGAACATACCTGACACCGCGGCTTGTACGGCCTTCACCAGCACCGTCTGGTTTTTTACACGCGGAAGATAGATGTAGCGATTGAGATATTCCCACAAGTCCTTGAGCAGCAGGTGCGGCTTGCCGTTCCAGATATAATGCTGAAGGTCGCGATCGAGCCGCGTCGGGCCGAGTTCCGGCAACAGTCCTTCGTCGCTCACCAGTTTCTTGCTGGCGCGCGATAGCAGGCCGTCTTGCGCGGGAACCTTGCCGGACGCCCATTCGACTTCCGCTTGCGCATTCTCTTGGTGCGGATAGAGCAGATAGCACCAGCATTCGCGAAGCCGCGTTTTCAGCGTCTCGTTTGCCTCCGCCGATTTGGCCTTGGCAAGCGCGCTGTCACTCTGTGTGAGATTGAGACGTTCCGTATCGCGAACGATCTGCGCCCAGGCCAAACCGGAACGAACGGCATCTTTCAGATTATCGAGTTGCCTCGATTCCGCAGCCAGGAATACCAGGGTGTTTCGGTAGACTCGGGGCGTGGACCCACGCTGTAACAAGATATCCTTGGCTTCGATCAGCGCATCAGACCCTTCGCGTCCCGAGTGAGGGTGCGCAACGCCGAGCACGACAGCCCTGACGCCGCCGGGCTCATCAGGAACGTCGGCGGAAGAAGAGGGCGCTACCTGTACGGCATCGAAGTGACCGCGGTCGCTAATGCCGTTGATATATTTGGCCAGCTCCTGGTCGATGGTCATCAAGACAAGGGCTTCTTCAATCTGACCGGCGCGGTCTGCGGCGATGCGGTTCAGGCTGGCCGACATCGAATACCAGTATCGGCCCAGATCGCTGTGCATGAACTTCGCCTGGTTCGTCAGGCGTCGCAGGGCGTCGCCGAAGATTGCCGGGCGCTCACCCGGCTGCACCACGCCCAGATTGATCTGCTTGTCGTCGAGCCCCTTGTTCTTTTCCGTGTGGGTGGGAGCCGAGCCCATGAAAACCGCGCGCGCAACGCGGCGCGTTGCCGAATAACGGTTCAGGTTCGGCGCTGACTGGTCGATCTTGTAGGGCGTCGAATTCGCCGCATCGACATCGCCGGCGATGATCGACTGCCAGTTCACATCAAGATAATGGAGCAGTTCGGGTTCGACCCGCGCCGAGCTGATCGCTACGCTCCCCGGCATGATCATCACCGACGGATCATTGCTCATCCACAATTCGTGGATGACCTGCGCCATAAGGCGCAGCACACCACGCGTCCGCTGGAATTTTTCCAGCGATCCCCAGCTCGTATAGAGCTGGTCGAATAGCTCGGGATGGATCGGGTAGGCCTTTTCCAACTTGCGGCGATAATCCTCATCTGCGCAGCCCTGCGGAAAGTCGTTGCCATTCTCGCGGTAGAGCTTTGCGAACTGCTTGAGCGTATTATCCTTGTGGTGATGCCTGTCGCCGGGAATTTCCTTGAACAGGCGACGGCGGACGATCTCATAGCTCTCTTCCTGAGACGCGGGACGCCACGACGATTCCACGCGGGAAAAAGTCTGCTTCAGGCGCGCGAGCGCTTCCTGTCCGCCTTCTCCGCCGACTTCGATCTGTGAGGCAGGCAGTGAGGCCACCAGCAATGTGCCGGGGCTGGCCTTGACCGCCTCAGTGAGCGACTGAACGAAGGTCAGGTTGGCGTCGAACGAGCCGGAGGGCAGACCGTCCACCTTGTAGATTTGCCGCAGATAGGCGACCCACTCGTCGATCAGGATCAGGCAGGGTGCACATTTTTTGAAGATCGCCTCCAGCACGTTCGATCCGGGCGCGATGCCCTTGGCATCGTTATCGGCAATCATGTCATACGCGTCGGCACCGCCAAGCTGCCATGCCAGTTCGCCCCAGGTCGTACGGATTTTGCGCCCGCCCTCGGCGTTAAGCACGTCCTGCGGTCCGCGCGATGTGCCAACAAGCACTGCCCGGTTCACCTTTTCCGGGACTTTCAGCTCATGCTTGGAAAGCAGTTGATCAAGGCCGGGGAGGTCTTGGGCGGAGGTGCCGCCAACCATATGGTAGAGTGCAAGCATCGAGTGCGTCTTGCCACCACCGAAATTTGTTTGCAGTTCGACGACCGGATCACCGCCGGCCTGTGAAAGGCGCTTGGCGGCGCCAATGAGCAAGTTGCTCAGGCCGTCGGTCAGATAGGTGCGGCTGAAAAATTCTTTCGGGTTGCGGTATTCGGAAGGCGCGCTCCCTTCATGCACTTTGCCAAGGTCCGCTGCGAATTCCGCCTGCTGAAATTCGCCTGTGGCAACGTCCTGGTGCGGTTCGACAACTTCACGCCACGGCAGCAAACCGGCAACCGTTTCCACCGAGATTTTAAGTCGCTGCGTTTTGCGCCGCTCTTCGTTGCGCTGAAGCTCGGCGTATTTGGTGCGCAGGATTGTATCGCGCATCTTGCTGATTTCAGCAGCGGTTTCACCGGCGCTGATCGACTCCATCAGGCGACGCATCGTATCGAGCGCGCGCTCGGCATCGTCATAGGTGAAGGTCTCGTTGTGCGAGAGCTTGTTCCTGACATCGAGTAGCTCGGACACATAGGAACGCTCGGGATGACCGAGCACCATAGCGAACGCATCCTTCCAGAAGGCCATCATGGTTTTGAGCAGGCCCTGCTGATCCCAGGAAAGCGCGCCGCCATTGACTTTCAGACCGGAGACCCTCTCGACGACCTCGACCTGCCAGTGGCCCTTGATCGCACTTTCCAGGCGCTTCTCGACGAAAGGAACCAGTGCCTCTGGGAGAAGCTCCATGCCCTCAAAGACGTATTGTCGTGTGCTCTTGGCCATCGTTGCGCGCCCTTAGAAGTTCATTGCAACTTGGCGGTCGCCGCCAAGATCGGTTTCGTGAATGGAAGCGGCTTGCCGCGTTAGCTCCGTCCAGACGGCGATAAGCGCGTTGTAGGACGTTGCCTCCTTCGCATCCTTCCGCTTATTTGAGCAGATGTCGTAGAGGCAGTAGGCGAGATCTTTCACCGCATCAGCTTTGTCCGGTCCGATTTTCTTCAGAAGTGCCGCTGCTTCGTACTCGCCGTCGGTCTCAAGTGTTCTGATGACGTATTGGCAGCATTCCCAGACCGTCAGGTGGGCATCTGTCGCGGGGTCCCAGCCGTCGAGCAATTCTTCGCGCTTCAGAATGCGAACCTTGCCGGCGGCGCTTTCGACGATACCGGCATGTTTGGCGCTTTCGACAGAGATGCCACGAGCGCGAGCCAGATTGTCGGCGGCACCGTATTGGCCAGCCGCCATGCCGTTTTGCTCGAACCAGGTAATGGCGAAGCGGGTATCGGGATCGAACTCGCCCTGCACATCGCTCAGGAACTCATCGAGCTCGCGGTTGATGAGCTGCAACGCCGCCTTGACCGCCATCGGGCTGTCGTCACTTTCGAGCACGGCCTTGTAGCGAGAAAAAATGCCGATCCCAGGTCCTATTGACGCCTGAGGGATGTCCGCGGGCGCGATGTTTGCCCGCTGCATTTCTTTCATGGCAATCGGAAGTTCCCGCTTGAGAGCGCGCATGAACTCGGAACGCGTTACGATCTCCGCAGAGTCTGGTCGCTTTCGGCATGAGAGGACGACCGATGTCGCAAGAGCATTCCGATTCTTTTTGAGATTGCCCACTAGTTCGGTGCGTACGGGCCAAGTTGCGTCGACGCGATAGCCAGCCGAAATTACTGACTGCAAGAATGTGGCCCATCCCTTGGATGACGTCCCACCTTCTTCGACCTCGCCCTGCCGGAACGCGTAGTAAATCGCGGCAGGTATATCTTTACGCCCTTGGTTTGCCATATGGCTCATGACATCAGTCATGCCGCCTAGAAAGAATTCATCTGCAGGATCACGGCCTTTGTGCCGCTGGTGGTCTGCTACAAGTTCTTCAGCTTTTGGAACCAATACAGTTTGGAAGAGCTCAGGATACCTATCTTTCAACGACCGGCGGAGCCAGACATAGAAGAAATCGGACAGGTCAGCATAAGGTACATTGTCGTAGTACGGCGGGTCCGTAGAAATCACGAAATCAGAAAAATCAATCGCTTGCGCGTCTCTCTGTTTTTCGTGACCAGGCGTCTGCCTTGCGGGAAGTGCCGCGACTACCTTTGCCAGATACTCGACTTGTCCAATAAAATTTCCGGAAGATGTCGAGAATGGATTGCCTTCGGCAGTATCCCATCGCATTGGGAGGGCTTGCATGGCAAATACTTGCTGAATGTTCTCTGCACTATTGTCCCAAAATGTGCTTGTTGATTGCCGGTTCGCCAGTCTACTTACGCCTAGTGCAAGATATGTAGAAATCGCGTTCTTATATTCGTCGGATGCGTCAATTTCGGCTACGACTTCGGGAATAAACTGTGAGAAGGTGTCTAAGGCAATAGTCTGCCGATCCATGAAGAGATCAGACACATTGGTCGGGCCATAATTTGTAACGCTCATATATTGTGGATGCTGAGAGAGAGGATATTCGGGGCGCCAATTCGGCCCTTCTGAAAAAGCTATCTTTTCATGTTCTTCCCTGGGCTCCGCGTAACGCCGCCCTCCGCGACCCTCAGCGACGATCGCAAGGAGTTTCCATCCCATACGGCCGGCCATTCCTTCGGCTTTAACATAGTCCGCTGGCACCGCGTCACCCGTCAGAAGGCAGGTGAAATTTGCACCCCGTCCCATCTTCGTGCCAGCCGCTACAGCTTCAACATCCTCCGGCTCACCATAGTTGAGCGAAAAAGTAATCTCACGTCCTGCTACTTTGGGTTCCACCCAAACTTTTTTTCTGGGCTTCTTACAAAGCCAAAAAGTAGAAATAAGCGGTATATGCGCGCCACCCACAGCCGGATTAGGACTCGCAACAGTGCGGGCCCATAACCAAGCGAGAACAGTTTCTTCACCGCCTCCGTCTCGTTTGGAAAGCCGAACCTTTGGATAGAGATGCCCTATCTTGGACCAAGCTTTTTCACGAAGCTCACGTGCATACCAAAGAATATCTTCAGCAAGGCCCTCCGCGCCACGGTATGAAAGCTTTTCCTTCGTGCCTGGATGAAAGGGCTGTTGATCTTTGAACTTGGGTGGAATTTCGATCATTGCCTTGCCGATTAACACGGCGACCGGGTTGAGGTCGGAGCCATAGGCGGGCAATCCGAGGCGCTGCGCTTCGAGCGGTATCGAGCCGCCCCCGGAGAACGGGTCATAGACAGGTGGCAACTCGCCGTTGCAGCTCCGGCGGATTTCCGCGCGGACGCGTTCAAGGACCGCTTCGTTCGTTGAATTCTCCCACTTCACTAGGTCTTCGATGATCTTGAACAGGCGCTGACGTTCGAGTTCGACGACGACATCTTCCAGCGTGACCGGCTTTTCGTCCGACGGGATGGCTTTGCCTTCTGCTTTGTCGCGCTCGCGCTTCGCTAGACGTTCAGCGAGTTCCTTCTCCGCCGCTTTGCGCAGCTTGGGGTTTTCGAGAAGCTCGCCCAGATGCTCGGATGGATCATCGACAAGTTGGGCGAACAGCACGGCGCGGCAGGCTGCCAGTGGGCGTCTGGCCCACCACAAATGGAGCGTAGACGGATGGCCGTGCCGGATGGATTTCTCGCGGGCTGACGCGGCATTGATCGTTTCGAGCGGGATCGCGACTTCGATCAGTTTCTTTTTGTATTTGGTGGTCATGCGGGTTCCTCCGCCCGCTCCAGCAGGCTGTTGATGTTGTATTGGATGGCGCTTTGATCGAAGCGGGGTTCGCGATCGTCGAGTGCGCCACGCACATAGCGTGGCTGTCGTGCAAAGCCGTTGGCGATTTGGACGATCGCGAGGATGTACTTGTCGGGTTCGTGCAGCGAAGTGATGACTTCCTGGCGCGTGATTATAACGGCGTCTGCGCCATCGACACGGCCTTTGACTTCAATGAATCGCAGATGCTGCGAGGTCGGACTGAAGGAGGCTATGTCGTAGCCGATCTTCTGCGCTGAGACGTCCGTCGGCACATTGCCCAGCGCCTTTTCCGCGTCCATCACCGCATTCATCGCAGCTATTTCAATCTTGCGCCGAGCCTCGGAGTCTTCTGCGAATCCTGGCGGTGCCATGCCCTCCTGTGCCTGAGCGCCTTGCCGCTCTTCGAGCAAGCCGCGCGGGATGACAACCATGCCGCCGCGCACGCGCGGTGGCTGCGAGGTGATAAAGCGCTCTTCTTCGAGCTGTACTTGCCGACGCTTCAGCCGCTCGGCGAGGTCTTCGGCGCGGCGCTGCGCATTTTGCCAGTTCAGGCGGGTTTTCTTGCCCGCTTTCTCTTCTTCCTGAAGCTCGAAGGCCCGGCTGTCCCAACAGTTGATCTCTTTCTTGAGCCGTGCTTTGACTTCCTGCTCGACCTTGTCGATTTCGGGCAAGCGGCGGGCTTTGACTTCGGCGACATGGTGCTGCGCGAGTTCGACCGTCGCGAAGTTCACCACTAATTTTTCCAGATCGGAAGTCAGCCAATCCGCTTTTAGATCATCCTCGACCAGCGTGATCTCGTCCGCCTTAGCCGGACGTAGATTGAGGTGCGGGGCGATGCCGGCATTGGTTGTCGTGCCGGCCTTGTCGATCGCAGCGAATTGCAGTTTTTGCGAAATGATATGCGGCCTGCCAGTACTGGTGTGACAGCCGTTCTGAACGCTGTGTTCGAGCAGGAAAATTGCCGAGAGCTCGGTCCCATCATCTGTCTCATCGACCAGGACCGAGCCCTGTTTCATGAGCTGATCGTAGTCTTCACGGATGATGCTGATAACGGCTTCGAGCAGCGGGTGACCGGGGCAAACGAAGGTGGCAATGGGCTGCTGGTTGATCTTGCTCTTCTCGAAGCAGATGCGCTCATACTTCTTTTGTACGGGCGCGCCGGTGCCGATCTGCCGGTCACGTTCGCGAATGCGCATCGGGACGTGCGTGATCTCCCAGCGGCCTTCTTCGCGCGGTTTGAGCTTGCCGCCGAGTTGCTGAAACGCTTCGACGAAGAAGCTCTGGATATGGTGCGGCTGGAGCCTTTGCGCTTCGGCGCGTTCCATTTCGAGCCGGAGTTCCTGTACCTTCGCTTCCGGCATCGTATCGTTCGTGAGCGCGCGGCGCTTGAGCAGGTCCAACAGATGTTGCTGGTCCACGGCGCCGTCAACCTGTCTGAACAGGCGCTCTCTGACTTCGTCCTGTTCGCCGTACTGGATGGCTTCAAACAGCAGGTCTTTCAGCGCGACACCCTCGAACAGCTCGCCCAGCACGTCGTACACACGCCCACCCAGCGCTTCGCGGGCGGCTTCGAGCTTTTCGAGAAGCCGGCCATAAACTTCGCCCTCGCGCGTATCGGCCGCGACGATGTTCCAGAGATGGCAGACTTCCGTCTGGCCAATCCTGTGGATGCGGCCAAAGCGCTGCTCGATCTTGTTGGGGTTCCAGGGCAAATCGTAGTTGACCATCAGGTGACCGCGTTGAAGGTTCACGCCCTCGCCGGCGGCATCATTGGCGATCAGCACGAGCAGGTCGCGATCCTGCATGAAGCGCTCGATGACTTTCCGGCGCTCTTCGCGCGTCACACCGCCATGAATGACATCGACGGCTTCGGGTTTACCGAGCCGCGCCCGAACCTTGTCGAACAGGTAGTGCAGCGTGTCCTTCGGTTCGGTGAAGATGATCAGCTTGCGGCGGTTGCCGTCCTTGTCGATCATCAGATCGTCATCAAGGATGCGATTGAGCTGTTGCCACTTCGTGTCTTCGCCGGAGCGTAGCACGTTCAGCGCCGTCTCTTCGAGATGCTTGAGCGTCTCGACTTCGATGGCAAGCTGCTCGACCGTTTCCGCGGTTGTTACGCCGGTCGAAATCAGCTCTTCGAGCTCGTCAACTTCCTCCTGGCCGTATTCCTCGATGTTGCGGAGGATTTCATCACTGACGCCATCCGTGTCGAACGATGCCCGGCTGCCTTTCGCGGCGAGGCGCGCTTCGGCGAGTTCATTCTCAAGACGCTCGCGGCGACGTTTGAGCGACTGGTAGATCGCGGCGGGAGAAGAGGCGAGACGCCGCTGCAAAATCTGTAGCGCGAAGCCGACATTGTTGCGCTTCTTGCCGTCCGTCTCGGTGAACCGCTGGACGCGGTTCATCTCGGTCCGCACGTAATCCGTGACGGCTGTGTAGAGTGCCGCTTCCTTTGGCGAGAGATCGTATTTGACGGTGTAGGCGCGCCGCTCGGGAAACAGCGGCCGTCCGTCAAATCGCAACAGCTCTTCCTTGGTGAGCCGACGCATCATGTCTTCGGTGTCGGCATAGTGGACGCCGTCGCGGAAGCGCCCTTCGAACCGGTCGCCGTCGAGCAGGGCCATGAAGAGCTGGAAGTCCTCTTCCTTGCCGTTGTGCGGCGTTGCCGACATCAGCAGCAGATGACGGCAAATCTGTCCCAGCTTCTGGCCGGTCTGGTAACGCTTGGTGTATTTGACATCGCCGCCGAAATAGGTCGCCGACATGCGGTGGGCTTCGTCACAGATGATCAGGTCCCATTCGTGGGACTTGAGCAGTTTCTCCTGTAGCTCGTCGTTCCGGGCCAGAACATCGAGCCGGACGATCAGGCGGTCCCGGTCATTGAACGGGTTGCCCGAGCGCGAGGTCTCGGTCATGTCCCGCGTCAGGATATCGAATTCGAGATTGAACTTCTCGCCAAGTTCGTCCTCCCACTGCTCGACGAGACTGCCGGGGGCCACGACCAAGCAGCGATCAAGATCGCTGCGGGCGATCAGCTCTTTCATGAGCAGGCCGGCCATGATGGTCTTGCCGGCTCCCGGATCGTCTGCGAGCAGGAAGCGCAGCGGCTGGCGCGGCAGCATCTCGCCATATACCGCCGAAATCTGGTGGGGCAGCGGATCGACCAGACTCGTGTGAATCGCAAGGTAGGGATCGAAGTAGTGCGCGAGCTTGATGCGATTCGCCTCGGTAACGAGCCGCAGCAGTGCGCCATCGGCGTCAAATGACCACGGACGGCCCCGCGCGTCGAGATCGAGATGACGTTCATCGTCCCTGTAAACGGTTCGTTCCGCGACAGAGCCGTTCTGGTCGCGGAACACGACGTTCAGCGCCTGGTCTCCGATCCATTCGACCGAAACAATCTGCACGGCTTGGTTCGGAGCGATCCCGCGAACGATCGCGCCGCTTTTAATGTCTTCAAGGGCGGTCATAAATCGTCCCCCGAAACAATACTCTCTTTAATTTTGCCAATGTTTTGTAAATTGTTCGCTTTGTTTAGTGCATTCCGCACATCATCTTTATTCAGCGCAACTATATGTTGCCGCCTGGGGTCTTCCTTCTCCGCATCACCAAGTAATCCAAGCCGCTTGAGAACGTAGAACAACATGGCATAGCGAACCGGAAGGACAGCGTTGCCGTTGCTCATTCCATAGTCCTTCTCGACGACGGCCTGCTGGCTTTCCGTCAAATCGGGATGCGGCCCGATGATGATGTCGAAATAGTTGTTCCAGAGCCAGTCCGACTCACCGGTTGCGACGGGCTTGCCTTTGCTGCGCACATCAAGGATGCGCGGCAACAGGAAGTCTTTGAACTTATGCTCCAGGTGGCAGTAGCTGCGTGCATGCCAGCGAAATCCGTCATAGCCGAAGGCGTGCGGCGTGATCCGTCGCCAGACCGGATCGGGCCGCTGCCTGTTCATGGACTGGTAGAGCACCTCGATAGAGTTGCCGCCGCGCACCGCATCAAGGACCCGGCGCAGGACTTCGATGTCGATACCGCGCTTTGGCGTCAGCGCAACATCAGCCTCGGGAAGCCTTGCAATCCATGATTCATGAGGGGCGGCCGTGCCTTCGGCGACCGAGCGAAGCTGCGCGAGATATACATACGGATCGGGGTTGAGAAACCGGAGAACGAACTGGTCCGCCGCCACGTAGCGCTTGCTCCGCTTGTCGTACTCCATGTTTCCGGGCGCGCGCTCCTGGTACAGGTTCAGGTCTTTTGACGCCTGCGGCACCGACACGCCGAAAAAATCCGTCAGGTCGGCGCGGTTGATCGACCCTTCCCAAAACAGGCGGAACTCAATGAATTCGAGCCTTTGTTCGACGCCCCAGCGCATTCTGGCTCCTTTGAAGGGTATAGAAACTACTCGCGATTGACATCCGCGCGCCTATTTTATATACGTATCTTTATGGTCCAGTCAACAGAAAGGGGGCGTGATGCCCGATCGATATGTGACAAAGCACCCGAAGGGCTGGGCGGTGAAGGCGCCCAGCAGCGAACGCACCAGCAGCGTTCACGGTCGGCAGCGCGATGCCGAGCAGGCCGCGAAGCAGACGGTTCGCAACCTCGGGGGCGGTGAAGTCCGCATCCAGGGGCGGGATGGCAGGTGGCGCGACTCCGACACGGTGCCGCCCGGTAACGACCCGAACCCGCCGCGGGACAAGAAGCATTAGGAGAAAGGGGGTGGCCCGTGAAGGATTTTCGTTTACGCCGCCTTGAGCGGTATCGGGTTGGCGGTACGCGGGACAGGATGGAGCTGTCTTATCCGCCGCCCCGCAGCCCGTCCGGCAAGGTCTATCAGTATTCGCCGAATCCGGACGCGGTGCCACGCCTGTTCCTGATCGGTGAGGCGCCGGACGAGAGAATCATCGCCCCCGAACATGGTCATCGCATTCGGCGCTCGCCAGGACCGGGCGCGACCGTCTGTCCCTATTCCGGCACGATCGCCCACGACGAGGGTTTCGTTCACGTCGATGACATCGAGGCGATCAAAAAGCAGATCAAGTGGGAGTTTGCCGCCGACGTTGAAGATCATCTCGCCGACATGGCGAAAGATTTCAACCGGCGGCAGCCGCGCAACAGCTTCATCAACATCACGATGGATTTCAAGCCGCGCCGGCGCCCGCGTCCTCTTGCCCTTCGTGAAGACCTGCTCCGCGACCTCGAATGCGACATCTGCCGTCGGGCCTACGCGGTCTATGCCATCGCGCTCTTCTGCCCCGATTGCGGCGTGCCGAACCTCGCGCTGCATTTCCGGCGCGAGTTTGCCTTGGTCGCCGACCAGATCGCGCTCGCGCAGGCGCAGGACGAGGCAGGAAAACCGGAACTCGCTTATCGCCTGATGGGCAATGCCCACGAGGACGTGCTGACCGCTTTCGAGACGGTACTGAAGACTATTTACCGCTATCTAGTCCGCGAGCGCCTACCCGCGCAGGCCGAAACGCTCTGTGCCAAAAAGCAAATCGGCAACGCCTTCCAGAATATCGACCGGGCGCGGGCGAAATTCGCCTCGCTCGGCATCGATCCGTTTGAGGACCTTGCACCGGCTGACCTGGAGCTGCTGCGCATCAACATCCAGAAGCGCCACGTCATCGGGCATAACCTCGGGGTCGCGGACGAGCACTACGCCGAACTGACGCAGACGGAGCAGCCCGGCGAGACGGTCGCCCTGATCGGCGACGAGACCCGACGGTTTGGGGACATCTGCCTGCGCGTCGTCACAGCTCTTGAATCGGCGCTGATGCCCGACAGCGCACAGCCGCCGTCAGGCGCGGCGGCGTAGGAGGAAAGTAAATGTGGGCCGGTGTCACTGCGCGTTTCCGTACGTTCCATCAAAACCTCCGTCTGACCGACGATCAGGTCAACGAAGGAACGAACCACCATGCAGGCGTACGCCGGTCGCTCAACAGCCACTATTACGGATCGTCATCTGAATTGGCGAACAGCTTCCTGATCGGGTCGTGGGGCAAATACACGCGGACACGTCCGCCCCGCGATATCGATCTCTATTTTGTTCTGCCCTACGAAGTGTATCTGCGCTTTGAATCCGTGCAGTGGAACAAGCAGTCAGCCCTTCTTCAGGAGGTTCGGCACGTCCTTCAAGGCACCTATCCCAACACCAACCTGCGCGGCGACGGCCAGGTGGTCGTGGTCAGCTTCAACCGCATGAGCGTCGAAGTCGCACCCGCCTTCCTGCTTCAGAGCGGCCAATACTGGATTTGCGATACGCACGATGGCGGTCGGTACAAGACTGCCGACCCGAAGGCCGAACTCGCGCACATCGCAACGGTCAACGACAATTACAGCAGCAATCTGCGGCCCCTCATCATGATGATGAAGGGATGGCAGACCTACTGCAACGTGCCGCTCAAATCATTTTGTATCGAGCTGCTTGCGGCAGATTTCTTGCAGCAATGCCCCTGGGGCAAGAACGGCTACTTCTGGTACGACTGGATCACGAGGGACTTCTTCGCGTACCTCTACGGCAAAGCCAACACACACCTGTTCGTCCCCGGCACCTACGAAATGATCTGGCTCGGCGATGAGTGGCAGAGCCGCGCCGAGAGCGCCTACAACCGCGCCGTCAAGGCGTGCAGCTACGAGTACAACGACTGGATCAGCCTGGCAGGTGAGGAATGGCAGACGATATTCGGCAACCAGATACCGCAGACCGTGTGACCGGCGAGCGTACCGCCGCGCTTGTTGCGGAGTGCCGCCGGCAGCAGGAATCCTGCCTCTACACCTCGACGACGCTGTACATCTGGCTGCGGCAGGCCCGGCTGATCCGTCGCATCTTTGTCGTTGCGCCCGTCGTTCTCGGTGCGCTCGCCACATGGTCGGTGCTCGACCAGCCCGCGGCCGAGTGGCTGATATGGCTAACGGCCACCTTCGCGTTGCTCGCCGGTCTGTTCCCCGCCGTGTACGAGGCGCTGAAGCTCAATACGCATATCGACGAGATTGCGCGCCAGGCGTCGCTGTTCAAAAGCCTTCAGGACCGTTTCCGCCAGGCGGCCACCGTCGCCGCCCTCGGACCTTATGACGAGTTCCAGGCTACTTTCGATTCTCTGATGGAGCGCATGGAGGCGGCCCGGTCCGCCAGCATCACGCCCCCGGAACGGTGTTTCAAGGCAGCGCAGGAGAAGATCGCTGCCGGGCATTACCAGTTCGACTCCGATGGCAACGCGGGTGCCGGTTCGGACACCTGACAGATGCAACTGGAATAAATGAAAGGGGCCAGCCAATGCAGCTTACGCACTTCAAAGTGACCAAATACCGGAATATTTGGGACTCCGGCTGGATCGAGGTGGGAGACACCACCGCCTTCGTCGGCCAGAACGAGGCAGGCAAGAGCAATCTTTTCGAAGCACTCTACCGCATTAATCCCTTCGCGCCCGGCGAAGCCTACAACATCGATGAGGACTGGCCCGTCGATGACTGGGGCAACAAGGACCCGTCAGCTCGGGTTTGCGAGGCAAAATTCGCGCTGAGGACGGAAGAGATCGAGTCCCTTTATGATGAAGCCGCGCACTCGGAGCCCGCGCCTGCGCCCGAAGGCGAACAGGTGGATGGTGAGGAAGCTGCCGCAGAAGAGGATGATGCAGTCGTCGAGCTCCCCTCTGAGCTGACCCTGATCAGCTCGCGATCCTACAACGCGGGGCCGAGCTTCGCGGTGGAGGGTGAGCTTGCGGAGGAATTCGATGCGGCAAAGGTCGATGCCTGGGCGAAGAAGCACGCCCCCAAATTCGTGCTGATTCAGGATTACGGTCTCAGCGGCACGCAGATCGAGCTGAACCAGCTCGCCGAGCGCTACAAGCAGGTGAAGTGGCACGAGCTGACCAACGAAGAGCAGACGATCAAAATCGTTCTGGATCTTGCCAAGGTCGATATCGACGAGTTTCTCGCCAAGGGCGGCACCGCTGAAGGCCGCACCGTCCGGTCCTTCGACAAGCGGGCCGCGTCGTCTTACCTCAGCAAGCAGTTCCGTGATCTCTGGACGCAGAAGAAGGTCAATTTCCACATCGAGATCGACGGGCCGACGCTCAATATCTTTGCCGAAGACGATGCAGTCGGCATGCCGGTACGGCTGCACCGGCGCTCCAGCGGCTTTCGCTGGCATGTCTCCTTCGCCTGGAAATTCACCCACGCGAGCCAGGGCCAGTACAAGGGCTGTATCCTGCTGCTCGAAGAGCCCGGCATTCACCTGCATTATTCCGGGCAGCGCGATTTGCTCGAAGTTTTTCAGCGGCTCTCGGAATCGAACACGATTCTTTACACCACCCATCTCGCCTCGATGGTCGATCCGGCCTATCCCGAGCGCGTGCGCATTGTCGAAACCAAGGGCCATCACGCCACTGTCAAGCAGGGTGTCGTGAGCAGCCAGCGCGCACCGATGGCCGTGATCGAGCTATCGCTGGGCCTGACCGGCGACATGAGCGGCCTGCTCGGCACCCGCCAGACGCTGATCGTCGAAGGCGGCGACGATGCACTGATCCTGCACAAGCTTTCCGGCATTCTCCGCGGCGAGGGCAAGGCGCACCTTTCGGACCGCATCTATCTCTGGCCCGCGCGGGGCGCGCCGAAAACGCCGATGTATGCGGCCTTTGCCGTCGGGCAGGGCTGGGATTCGGGAGTCCTTCTCGACACCGACCCGGAGGGCCAGGCGGCAAAGAAGAAGATCGACGACCTTGTGCTCAAAGAACTCGCGGCGGAGCAGCAGGCACGGTTCCGTATCCTCATGCTGGGCAAGGCCGCCGGGATCAAGAAGACCGACGCCGCGATCGAGGATTTGTTCGACGACCAGTTTTACATCGAGTGCGTCAACGCGGCCTTCGGTATAGCCATCAAGCCGGACGACCTGCCGGTCGATGGCTCCGATATGATTACCAAGCGGGTGGAAGCGGTCCTGGTCCAGCGCTATAGCCATAAGGAACTCGACAAGCGCCGCGTCATGGCGGAAATCCTGCGGCGGTTCGACGGCTGGGACAGAGTATCGGACCTGCCGAAGGGCACGGCGGCCAGAGCCGAGAAGCTGTTCCAGGCGATCAACAGCGCCTTTGAGAACGCGTCCGCCTAGGCCCCCGACCTCGCTACGTTCTGTCGGGATTAACGCGTAAGCTACCTACCAATTCTGGTAGGGCGGACGCGTCCCCCTACGCCGGAGGCTTCGGGCGACCGGGCTGTCGTGAACCGGGCCGCGCGGCGTCCCGGCCATCCGGCTTCCGTCCCTCGCGGATAGCGGCTTTCGCCGCTAAAATGAACGGGCCGGTTCAGCCCGTGCAACCTTTTCTTTCTTTTGTTCAGGGCTGCCGCCCTCTGCGGTCAAGGCTGAGCCCTTCGGGCGAAAGGGCGAAGGGCCGTGAGAGCGTTCGAAATGTTGCAGATGCCGCAGTCGACCCGCCAGGACACCCGGTTTCCGTCCCTTTTGCACCGTCCCGCTTCAGTCGGCGGGGACCAGACTTGCGAGCCGGTATAAAGCCAGATCTCGCTCATGTCGGCGGTTCCGGTTCTCCTAAGCCTCCTCTTGACTACGCTCTCTTCTCGGTCACACCTGATGGCGCGATCATCAGCGGGTGTGACACAAGCTACCTGACGCGTGCTGGTGAGAAGATGCCCGATGATGGGGTGCCTTTCACCGCAATCTTGACGATCTCTGACCCGGAGGGAGCGCAGCCGGTTTTCAACGACCTGCGCCAGACACTCATGGCTCTCGGCGTGCAGATTGCCGACATCCATACGGTCGCGCGCATCACCCCACGCGCGTGATACGGTTATCGGCTCGAATCTATTTGTCCCGCCCAGCGTCGAGCAAATGCCGATAGCCGTGCTCGGTCATCCAACGGGCGCGCTTCGGATGCGCCTCCCAGCAGCGGCGAGCGCGGTGGGGCTCCGCGTCCGGATCGCGATGCAGGACGATGCGGGCGACCTCGCGCCAGTCGGCGCCTTCGGCCTCAGCGTCGAGCAGGCGCAGATAGGTGATGAAATGGTCCTCATCATAGGACGTGATTTCGTCCGCCCACGGCACCTCGTCGGCGATCTCGGGATCGAGTTTGGCCATGCACCCGTCCTTCATGCCGTGCGCATCCATGGCACCCGTTCAGGGCTGCCTCCGGGCGTCGGGTGCGCGGCGCTGCTCCACCTATCATAATACGGAATGGCGCCAGGGGCCCGCGGGCATATGTCGATTAATGTCTCCGGTCAGGTGCAATTCCTGCGGAACAGCGAAGGCGTCGTCCCTGTCATCTTGCGGAACACGTCCGTGAAATGGCTGTGGCTGGAAAAGCCAAGGGCGAGCGCGATCTCCGTGATCGACGCGCCGTCCGACAGCAGCATCTCCTTCGCCTTCTGAATCCGCCGCTCCGTGATGTAGCGGCAAGGAGGCTTGCCAACGTCGTCTTGAACGCCTTGCCGAAATGATGCGGGCTGAGTCCTGCTTCCGCGGCGAGCGCTGCGAGCCCGATATCTTCGTCCAAATGCGCCTCGATGAAGTCGACGATCCGCCGCCGGCGCGAGGCGCCGAGACCGCCCCTGATTGACGGCGGTGGCCTACCGTTTTCGCCGTAGGTCTCGAACAAACGCAGGGCGAGCGACGTGCCAACGAGGTCCAGGCACAGCCCGCCGCCACAGCGGCTATCGTCGATCAAGCTGCGCCTGAGGCAGGCAATCAGCTCCTCGACCGTCGGGTCGCCGAGCGCCGCTCTACCTCTGATCTCGGGCACGCGCCCGTCGAAGGCGTTGCCGATCGTGCGTTCGATGAAGCTATTTTCCATGGCAATGACGAAGGACTGCTTGTCGGCCGTCCAGCCGACATGGGCGGCCCGATCGGCCGGGCTCAGATGGAAGTGCCCTGCAGCGACCGGATATTTCTCGGTGCGACGGCTTTCTGGCAGACGGCAGATGAGATCCAGCGGTTCGCTTTCATGCATGAAGAGGGCGAACTGTGCCGTGACGATCTGTGTCCCGGGATTGATCGGGATATCGCATCGGCTGACGACAATGCCGTTGCGGGCGATGCGCCGCGTGACGGCCAGTACCGGGGACGCAATTTCCGACGTGAAATCGACCAGAGTGGTTTCAGTCATCACGCAATCTCCATCGCCTGAACACTGATACCTCAGTCGATGACAGGTTGCTGGCCTTTCCCAATTTCCATTCCCGGTAGAATGTGTGTTTCAAAATCTATGATCCTGTGACAACGTTGTTGTGAGAGCAGCGCAACTGCGACACTTTCTGGTTTGGATTTATCTGTCTGAATTCCTTTGTACTTTAATGAATTTTTGAAGGTTCCATGTCCGGTATTACAAATATTGCGGTGGTTTCCTGAAAGACGCCTCGAAAACACGGACGCAAACCCTGTCTCAACTGCCGATAGTCATCGATCTCGTCGGCACTCTCCCGCCAGTGACGTTTACCCGGCAGGAGGCGGCTTGTCCCAAGTGCCGCGCGACGGATCGTTAAATGGCCACGCCCCGCCCGTTACGGCCGGATAGCCACATGGGAGGAGACAAGCCCCGTGTCCAAGGAGAAAAGCGTTCCCGGCATAAGTCCCTGCGCCGACTGGCGCGATCCCGAACGCTACAATCGCCTCGGCGAACTGGACCGGCCCGGCTGGGCCTGGGAATGGCTCAAGCGCGATCCCGGCTTCGCCGCGGTTGCCGGTCGGCTGCCACAGGCGGCGCCGCCAATCCGTACGTCCGGCACCGGGCACCGACCGAAAATCGCTCAACCCCGTATCCTCCACATACAGGATCCGGGACCGTTCGAAGACTGGGGCATTTTTTTTCGCCACCGGTGTTGCCCTGCCGGCTGCCGACGTCTTTTGGCTGCCCGATCTCAATCCATCGGTGCTTGTCGTGGAAGCACGGCCCATTGCAACCGGCCATTCCGATGCCTTCGACATCCGATGCTTTGCGTCGATGGCGACCGTGTTGTGCTGCGGCGGGTCCGAGCATGTGCTTTTCAGCGATGGCTTGCGCCATCTCCAACTGATGGTGACGGCGGGCAGTGTTCTCGATGGTCCGGTGTGCTTCCGCTACCTGCTGTCGGGTCTCCATCATATGGAGGCGAAGGTTCTGACGCTGCAACGGCTGTGTGGGCTTTGCCGCCTCGGCCGTCTGCCGCGCGGCCTCTTTCCGCCGGAGCGCCGAGCCAGGCGCTGGGCGATGATGCTGCGCGCCTGGGACGGAGAAATGGCGGGCGCGAGCCGGCGGCAGGTTGCGGCGGCGATCTTCGGGGAGATGGCGGCGCGCGAGCTCTGGGAGTCCGGTTACCGCTCCCGCATGCAACGACTTGTCCGCGAGGCGGAGGAGATGGTCAGCGGCGGCTACCTGGGACTGCTGAGGCGGGAAACAGAGGAAAAGGGAGGCTTCTGACGGGTGAAGGGCCGAAGCCGGGGAGAGAACACCGGCCCGCCCGCAACCCGTGAGGAGACCTCCCATGTTCCAGTTCGTCCGCCTGTCCGCCGTCATCGGCACCGTGTTTTTCGCCTGTCTGTCCTTCTGGCCCGCGCTCGACGAGGAGCATTCCGGCCCGTCCAATGTGATCGACGCCGATACAATCGAAGTGGGCGGCGAGAAGCATCGCCTCTACGGCGTCGATGCCGTGGAGATCGACCAGCGCTGCCGCCGTCGCGATAGCGCGACATGGCCTTGCGGCAGAAAGGCCGCCGCCGCGCTTACCAAATTTCTCGAAGGCCGAAAGGTCAGTTGCGAAGTCTGGCAGGGAACGACGCGCGATGCCCATGGCCGGTTCGTATCCGTCTGCTACGCCGGTGGCGACGACATCAGTGGCTGGGTGGTGAAGAACGGTTGGGCCGTCGCCGACCGCGACGCCAATCGTCTCTACACCTACACGGGCGACGAGGGCACGGCCCGCTTTCTGCGCCGCGGCATCTGGGACGGAACCTTCGACCCGCCCGCCGAATGGCGGCGCCGGCAGCAGACGGGAGAGCGGCCATGAACGCGCTGTTTTCTCCGCTGGCCGACACCGCCACCATCAGGCTGCGCGTGCTGTCGCTCGGCGCCGGTGTCCAATCCACCGCCCTTGCCCTGATGGCTGCCCACGGTGAGATCGGGCCGATGCCCGATTGCGCCATCTTCGCCGACACCGGCTGGGAGCCGAAGGCCGTCTATGAGCATCTGGCTTGGCTTAAATCACCGAATGTCCTGCCGTTCCCGGTACATATCGTGACGGGCGGCAATATCCGCGATGGGCCTCGATCCCCGCCTTCACCAAATCCGCATCAGGCAAGGTCGGTATGATCCGCCGGCAGTGCACAAAGGAACTGAAGATCGTGCCGATCCGCCGCAAGGTACGGGAGTTCGCCGGGCTCACGGGCAAGCGCTCGCCGGACCGCCCCGTCGTGGAACAGTGGATCGGGATCTCCCTGGATGAGATCGTGCGCGCGAAAATGTCCTTCGAGCCCTGGCAGGTGAACCGCTGGCCCCTCATCGAACGGGGCATGACCCGCCGCGACTGCCTGCGCTGGATGGAAGGGCACGGCTATCCCATGCCGCCTAGGAGCGCCTGCATCGGATGTCCGTATCATTCCGACGCCGTGTGGCGGCAGATGCGCGAGGAGGATCCGGACGCCTTCGTCGATGCTGTCGCCATCGACCGGCTGATCCGCACCGGCTTTCGCATTCTGCGCGGCGAGGTGTATCTCCATCGCTCCTGCATACCGCTCGACGAAGCCGATCTCGATACGCCGGCGGACAAGGGGCAGCTCGACCTCTTCGCTAATGAATGCGACGGAATGTGCGGGGTGTGACCTGTTCTGCCTGATCGCCCATAGGGCCGCTCCCGACAAGTTCGGGGGCGGCCTTTCGCCTGTGACGGGTTGCCAGGTTCGGAAGGGTTCCGCGCCGCCCGTCGCGGGAGAACGCCAATGCACGATCGCGATTACAGCGCCGACATCGCCAAGGCCCGCGCCACGCCGGGCGGCCATCTGAAGATCGGCCGCAGAGCGTTCAGTCTGCACTACCTGAATGCGTATGGCGGCCGGAGCAGCCTGTCCGGCTACGATTGCAACGCCGTGAAACAGCAGGCCGTCGCCGCCGAACTTCCGGTGATCGACAGCCGCTGTGCCGACTTCGACAAGGTGGCGAGGCTCGCCATCTGCGGGCCGATGATCTGTTTGGGCGACGTGCCGGACCCTGAACCGTGGGGTGCGTTCTCCTATGCCCCGCTGGTTGCGGTCGCGCGCGAATACGCCGCGGCCGGGGCAGAGGTTTACAACCTCGACCTGTGGGAATCGGTGGCGGTGGCGGCCTGAAGGCAGAGGGAAGCGGGTGTCTTTGTGACGGGCCTGGTTGGAGAAAGAGGGCTTTCTCCGGCGCGTCACGGAGAACCGATATGGCAAAGGCGAAAATTGAGAAGATTACACTGTCCCAGGCGCGGGACGTTCCAGTCGACAAGCTGGTGCTCAGCACCCGCAACGTCCGGCGGGTGCGGGCTGGCGTATCGATCGAGGAACTGGCCGAGGACATCGCCCGGCGCACGCTGCTGCAATCGCTGAGCGTGCGGGCGGTGACCGGCAAAGACGGTCAGCCCACCGGCAAATACGAGGTGCAGGCCGGCGGGCGGCGCTACCGGGCGTTGGAGTTACTGGTCAAGCAAAAGCGTCTGGCGAAGAATGCCCTGATCCCCTGCATCGTGCGGGAGGACGGAATTCTGGAAGAGGATTCGCTGGCCGAAAACTGCCAGCGCGTATCGCTCCATCCGTTGGACCAATTCCGCGCCTTCCAGTCGCTCAAGGTACAGGGCCTCGACGAGGAAGAGATCGCCGCCCGCTTCTTTGTGACGCCGCGGATCGTCAAGCAGCGGCTGAAGCTCGCCAGCGTGTCGCCCGGGTTGTTGGAAGTCTATGCCGATGACGGCATGTCGCTGGAGCAACTGATGGCCTTCACGATTTCCGACGACCATGTCCGGCAGGAACAGGTCTGGGAGACCGTGCAGCGCGGCTACAACAAGGAACCCTATTATATCCGCAAGCTGCTGACGGAAAACACCGTCCGCGCCACCGACAAGCGGGCCTGCTTCGTCGGGCTCGCCGCCTATGAGGAAGCCGGCGGCATCGTGCTGCGCGACCTGTTCTCGCACAATGACGAAGGCTGGCTAGAAGACGTGGCGCTGCTGGAGCGGCTGGTCGCCGAGAAGCTCGAAGCGAAAGCCGAGACGATCAAGGCTGAAGGCTGGAAGTGGATCGAGGTCGCTCCGGATTTCCCCTATGGTCACACCGCCGGCCTGCGCCGCATCATGGGCGAAACGGAGCCGCTGTCCGACGATGAGCATGTCCGCCGCGAATCCCTGCGGTCGGAGTTCGAGGAGATCGAACAGCGCTACTTCCAGGAAAGCGACGAGGACCTGCCCGAGGAGGTCGACAGGCGTCTTTCCGAGATCGAGGCGGAACTCAACGCCTTCGAGAACCGGCCCATCAGCTACGACGCGCAAGAGATCGCCCGCGCCGGTACCTTTGTCTCCATCGACGGCGACGGCCGGCTGAAGGCCGAGCGCGGCTATGTCCGTCCCGAGGACGAAGCGCCGGTCGCGGACGACCGGGGTGATGCTAGCGAAGCAAGGGGCGATGTCGCAGCATCGCCAAGTTCCGTCGAAGGCGCGCAATTCGCATCCAGTCAGGATCCGACGAACACGAGTTCCTCCGACGCCGACGCAGATGGTGAGGAAGACGGCCTGAAGCCATTGTCCGAGCGCCTGATCATGGAACTGACAGCGCATCGGACACTCGCCCTGCGCGATGCGTTGGCGGGCGATCCAGACATCGCCTTCCTCGCCGCGCTCCATGCCCTCGTGCTCCAGACCTTCTGGCGTTACCCGACGGCGAGCTGCCTGGAGATTCGCGCCGAAAGCCCGACGCCGACCGTTCAGGGGCCGGGGCTGAAGGAAAGCCAGTCGGCGAAGGCCATCGACGAGCGGCACGCGAATTGGGAGGAGCAGCTTCCCGACGAGCCGGAGCTGCTCTGGGAGTTCCTTTGCGATTTCGATCACGACAGCCGCATGGCGCTCTTCGCCCATTGCGTCTCACTCACCGTCAACGCGGTGCATGAGTCGTGGAACCGGACGCAGGGCCGCCGGCACCATGCCGACCAGCTCGTCTGCGCGGTCTCGCTCGACATGACCGCTGCCGGATGGACGCCGACGGTGGAGAACTACCTCAATCGCGTGCCGAAGGCGCGGATCCTCGAGGCGGTCACCGAAGCCAAGGGCGCGGGCATGGCGGAACTGATCGGAGGGCTGAAGAAGTCCGACATGGCCGAACAGGCGGAGCGGCTTCTGGCCGATACCGGCTGGTTGCCCGAGCTGTTGCGTACGCCCGGCGTCGAGACCGTCGCACATGACGGTGAAGGCGCTGAGGCCGAACCGCTCGATCAGCCTGAAGCAGACCCGGCTGCCGATCTGCCGGAGTTCCTCACCGCCACCGAGTGACCGCTTCGGCTGTTCCCGTCAATCCCTTCCATACGAAGCCCGGTCCCGCGCGGCGTCAGCCCGCGCATGTCGAAAGACTGGCCGGGCTTCGCTTTTTTCCGGAGATGTCACATGCAACGCAAACGCACGATTTTCCCAAACGAGCGGCCGGTCCATACCCCCTGGGGCGTCGCCGATCACACCCGCGAATACGCCGAGGGCATCGTCTTCCACGGCACACCATCCCATGGCGGCTTCAAACTTTCCACCGACCGCCTGGCGCGGATGCATCCCGCCTTGCGGGAAAAGGGCGGATGGTTTGAAGAGGACTGCGCCTGGGCCAAGGTCGCCTTGGCCTTTCCCGAATGCTTCACCGATGAGCAGCACGAGGCCGCGATCCGGACACTGAAGGATTGGTGCCCGGATGAATACGAGGCGGTCACCGGCGAAACCCTCGCCCCTGGCGACTCCTACATCAAGGACCAGCGCCTTTTCCACGAATGCCATGCGCAAGACTGGGTGGTGATCGGCGCCATCAGGTCGGACCAGCATTGCGGCATGGTCGAGTGCATCGCCACTCCTGGCGGCAAGCGCGGGGAATGGGGCAGGTCCGATCCGGAGAGGCGCCGCTATCTCGTGCCGGATGCCGAATATCACCGGCGCGGCAAATTCGGTTTCGTCATCGATCCCGATCGCCACGCGCTCTGCGACGGCCCCTCCAGCTTCCTCGCAGGGAGGGCGGCGACATGATCCCTGACCACATCCGCGCCAATTTCCAGACCCTCATGCGCGCCGCCGAAAACGTCGACCTGGCGCTGATGGAGTGCGCGGACGCCGAATCCGGCGCGCCGCGTTACGTCATATGCGCCGTCGGCCGCAACGGTGGCGAATACCTCTTCACGCCCTTCGGCCATCTGGCGGAGGAGAATCCCTACGAGGCTTACCGGCCGCCAGAGTGAGAGCAGACCGGGATGAGGGCGGGCCGGGAGCGGGCAAGAGAGAGTCTGCCCCGGCCTTTTCCTGAAACCTCAATCCCGGAGCAATCTCATGAATCTGATGACACCAGCGGCGGCGGTGACGGCCGCCGCGCCGATCCGTACGCCCGAAGAAGAGGCCGCCTGCATCCTCAAGGCGGCGGAGCGCATTCTCACCGGTCTCGAACGCGGCGTTCTCATTGAGGCCCGCGTCCTGCGGCAAGCGATGCAGGAGGCGTTTGGCGGTTCGGATGCCGAGGGCTTCTGGACCTGGAAGGCCGCATACGAAGCCTGCGAAGCCGCGCAGGTGCTGTTTCTCCGCAAATATGGTCGCGCCATGCGGGAGAAGGCGGGCTCGCCCGCCGGACAGCTCGCCATGCTGTCCCGCATCGCCGGGCTTCTGCCCACCCACACCCGCCGCACGCAGGAGTCCGAGGCATTCCAACAGTTCAGCACACCCATGCCCCTTGCCTATGCGGCCAGCATCGCGGCAGGCCTCACCGACGACGATGCGGTGCTGGAGCCGTCGGCCGGCACGGGGATGCTTGCCGTCTTCGCCGAGATCATGGGCGCGCGGCTGGCGCTCAATGAGATCGCCGAGACGCGGGCCGCGCTTCTGCAGCGGCTGTTCCCGGACAGCCTGGTCAGCACGCATGATGCCGCCAGCATCGATGACCGGCTGGCGGACGATATCGCGCCGTCGGTCGTGCTGATGAACCCGCCTTTCTCGGCGGCGCTCCACGTGCAGGGGCGCGTGGCGCAAGCCGACTTCCACCACGTGCGCTCGGCGTTGGCGCGCCTGCCCGAGGGCGGTCGCCTGGTCGCCATCACCGGCCACAATTTCCCCGTCGATAAGCTGAACGGCGCGGTGCGTTTCACCTGCGTTGTGGACGGCTCCGTCTATTACAAGCACGGGACCACCTTCGACACGCGCCTCACCGTCATCGACAAGTCGCTTCAATCGGCTTCGCCGCCGGTCTTGCCGCGCGCGGAGAACGCCGCCGACTTGCTCGTCCGTGTCATCGAACATCTGCCGCCTCGCTTGGAGGTGGACGGCGGGATCGGGCTCGGTACAGCGGCGAAGCCGGCTGTTGTGCGCAAGGTCGCGCCAATCGCACGCAGGCCGCAGCCCGTCACTTCTGCGGCGCCCGATGCTGTCGAGCTCACCTATGAGCCCATCGAAGCGAAGCCGGCCGAGGGCGCCGACCTGACCGACGCGCTCTATGAGGGCTACGCCCTGCAATCGATCCATATACAAGGCGCCAAGCCGCATCCGACGAAGCTGGTGCAGTCGGTGGCCATGGCCTCGGTGGCGCCGCCGCACCCTTCCTATCGGCCGCATCTTCCGGAGAATATAATGAAAGGTGGCATTCTCTCCGATGCTCAGCTTGAGAGCGTCATCTATGCCGGCGATGTGCATTCCGGGCATCTCGCCGGATCGTGGACAGTCGATGAGACCTTCGACAACCTCCATGCCGCTCCGGAAGGCGCCGAGAATGCCGTGCGGTTTCGCCGCGGCTGGTTCCTGGGCGACGGCACGGGCTGCGGCAAGGGCCGGCAGGTTGCCGGCATTATCCTCGACAACTGGATCAAGGGCCGCCGCAAGGCGGTGTGGATCTCCAAGTCCGACAAGCTGATCGAGGACGCGCAGCGCGACTGGTCGGCGCTCGGCATGGAGCGCCTGCTGGTTCAGCCGCTGTCGCGCTTCAAGCAGGGCACGCTGGTCCGGCTGACCGAAGGTATCCTCTTCGTCACATATGCCACCCTGCGTTCCGCCGAACGGGAAGGCAAAGCCTCGCGTCTCCGGCAGATCATCGATTGGCTCGGTGATGACTTCGATGGCGTGATCGTCTTCGACGAAGCCCATGCCTTGGCGAACGCCGCCGGCGGCAAGGGCGAGCGCGGCGAGCAGCTTCCTTCTCAGCAAGGCCGTGCCGGGCTGCGCCTGCAGCGGGCGTTGCCGGACGCCCGCGTGGTCTACGTCTCGGCGACCGGCGCCACCGACGTGCGCAATCTCGCCTATGCCGAACGGCTGGGCCTGTGGGGCGGTGAGGATTTCCCGTTCGCCAACCGGGCCGAGTTCGTACAGGCGGTCGAGGCCGGCGGGGTTGCGGCCATGGAGGTGATGAGCCGCGATATGAAGGCCCTCGGGTTCTACACGGCGCGTTCCCTTTCCTACGAGGGTGTCGAGGTCGACATCGTCGAGCACGATCTTAGCCCCGCGCAGGTCGCCATCTATGACGCCTATGCCGAGGCGTTCCAAGTGATACACCAGAACCTCAACGCCGCGCTCGAAGCGTCGAACATCACCGGATCGACCGGCACGCTCAACGGCCAGGCCAAATCCGCCGCCCGCTCGGCCTTCGAGTCGGCCAAGCAGCGGTTCTTCTCGCATCTCCTGACGGCCATGAAGTGCACGACGCTGATCAAAAGCGTCGAGGCGGATATGGAAGCCGGCCATGCTGCCGTGATCCAGCTCGTGTCCACCGGCGAGGCGGTGATGGAGCGCAAGCTCGCGGAAATCCCTGCCGAGGAATGGAGCGACCTGTCGGTCGATCTATCTCCCCGCGAGATCGTCGGCTCCTACCTGAGCCATGCCTTTCCCACCCAGCTCTTCGAGCCCTATACCGACGAGGACGGCAATCTGCATTCCCGCCCTGTCTTCGACGAATCCGGCAACCCGGTGCAATGCCGAGAGGCGGTCGCCGCGCGCGACCGCATGATCGAGCAGCTCGCTATGCTCGATCCGGTGCCCGGCGCGCTCGACCAGATTGTGCAGCATTTCGGAACGGACAAGGTCGCCGAGGTGACCGGCCGCTCGCGGCGGATCGTGCGCAACGGCGATCGCCTATGCGTCGAGAACCGCCCGCCTTCGGCCAATCTCGGCGAGACGCAGGCGTTCATGGACGATGAGAAGCGCATCCTGGTCTTCTCCGACGCCGGCGGCACGGGCCGTTCGTACCATGCCGACCGGGGCGCGAAGAACCAGCACCTGCGCGTCCACTACTTGCTCGAAGCCGGCTGGAAGGCCGACACCGCCATCCAGGGCCTCGGCCGCTCCAACCGCACCAATCAGGCGCAGCCGCCGCTGTTCCGCGCCGAGGACAATCTCGAAGGCGATCAGGCGCGGGCGGCGCTCAGGCAATTCTACATGCTGCTGGTGCAGGGCGGCATCGCGGGCTGCTCACTCCAGCGGTTCGAGGAAGCCACGGGGTTGTCGCTCACCGTCGAGGGCGGGACACTGAAGGAGGACCTGCCGCCGATCACGACCTTCCTCAACCGCCTGCTGGCGCTGCCCATCGCCTTGCAGAACACCGTGTTCACGGCCTTCGAAGAGCTTTTGAACGCTCGGATCGAAGCAGCCATTGCAGCGGGCATCCATGATGTCGGGCTGGAGACGATCCGCGCCGAAAGCCTGATCGTCACCGACCGGCGTACCGTCTGGCAGCATGACAGCGGAGCCGAGACGCGGCTGTTCACCGTCCAGCGGAAAGATCGCAATCAGCCGCTTTCCGTCGATGAAGTCTTAACGATCCGCGATGGCAAGCTTCTGGTCAATGAGCGCTCGGGCCGGGCTTCTGTCAAAACCTCCGCGCCGAGCCTGATGCACGACGATGGTAGCGTGGAACGCCGCGTGCGGCTGATCCGCCCCATGCAGCGCGACACGATGAGCGTCGATGACTTCGCTGCCACGCACTGGAAGGAGGCGGAGAGGGAATAGTTTATCGCCGCATGGGAAAAGGAGATCGCCGGAATCCCGGAATTCTCGACGAGCACGTTCCACCTCGTCACCGGCCTCCTGCTGCCGATCTGGCGGCGTCTTCCGGAGACCAACGCCCGCGTCTATCGCCTCCAAACCGATGATGGCGAGCGCATCATCGGTCGCATGCTGTCGCCCGTCGAGGCGGAAGCGGTTTGCCGCAATCTCGGCATGGATGCGCCGAAACTCTCCGCCGGGGACGCCTGGCGCCTGATCAATGAAGGCAAGGTCAAGGCGCACCTTGCCGACGGTCTCAGTCTGCGCCGCGTGCGCGTGATGAACGGGAGCCGCATCGAACTCACCGACTTCACCTCCGGCCTGGTCGATGCCTTGAAAGCGCGCGGTCTGTTCAGTGAGATCATCTCCTGGAAGCTGCGGCTGTTCGTGCCCGTGGGCGAATCCGGCAAGGCGATTTTCGAAAGTCTCACCGACCGTTGGCCGCTCACCGAAATCGTGGATCGGGGGTGACCTATGTCCCGCGCCGCCGATCTGGCGCGCCGTCTCGGTGAACAGGCCGAGGCGGTGTGCCGCTATTACTTGCCAAACGGTCACCGCCAGGGCCGATACTGGATCTGCGGCGATGTCATGGGAACGCCGGGGCGGAGTCTTTATGTCCGCCTTTCCGGCGAACGTGCCGGGAAGTTTTGCGATGCCGCTGATGGAACACATGGCGATCTTCTCGACCTCATCGCCCTCAATCGCGGCCTCGGCTTCCGTGCTGCGCTCGATGAGGCGCGGGGCTTCCTCAGCCTGCCGGTTCCGCCGATCCGCCAGGTCGCCCCGCCCGTGCCGCCGAACTCTTCCGAAGCGGCGCGGCGGCTCTTCGCCGCGTCGAAGCCGATCCAAGGCACGCTGGCGGAACGCTATCTCCGAAGCCGCGGCATCATTCTGCCTGCGGACGTTTCCGTCCTGCGCTTTCATCCGCGCTGCTTTCATCGCGGGCCGCAAGGCCGCGAGACATGGCCGGCGTTCATAGCAGCGGTCACCGATCTCGACGGCGCCATTACTGGCGTGCATCGCACTTGGCTTGATCCTGGCGGCGCCAAGGCGCCTCTCGATCAGCCCCGCCGCGCCATGGGTCATCTCGCCGGAAACGCGGTCCGGCTCGGCGTTGCCTCCGACGTCCTGACGGCGGCGGAAGGCATCGAAACGGCGCTGGCGCTCAAGACGGTGATGCCCGCCATGCCGGTCGTCGCCGCACTCTCCGCCGCCCACCTCGCTGCCCTGATTCTGCCGTCGTCGCTGCGTCGCCTCTATGCCGCGCGCGACAATGACGGGGCCGGGCGCTTTGCGGTGGAACGATTGCGCGCCCGCTCCAGAGCCGGCGATATCAACATCCGCGCGCTCGCCCCGAGGACAGAGGATTTCAACGCCGATCTCCTCTCCCTCGGCCCGGACCGGCTCAGGGCATGGCTCGCCGAGCAGCTCGCTCCGGACGATGTTCAGTGTTTCCTGGTCGCGGATGAGCAGAGGCGATGCATGTGAATTCCGTCAGCGCCGGACGGGCGAGGAGCGGCATCAGGGCCGGACTTCCGGTTTGCAAGGGGCCGCGCCACGGCCTTTCCAAGAGAGGGATCTGCCAGCGCCGGCCGGCTTTGCAACGGCCTTGCGGTCGTCCTCCACTTCGTTGCGGCCCGGCGGGTGCAAAGCCGCCCCTTGGCGCTGGCGGGCGATCCCCGGAAAGGCCGCGACGGACGCGGCCTCGGAACTGGGAAACAGCCCCATGCTGCACGACCTCTTCACCGACGACGCCATCGAACCCCATCACGCGGCATCGCCAACCGCCCATGTCCTCGACGAAATGGCGCTTCATGGTACCCGCCCCGGCCCGGACGATCCGGAGCGCCTGACCGTGCCCGAAGCCGATCGGGCCGAGCAGGAGATCGAGATCGCCGCAGCCGCCCTCGTCGCCCTCATGGCCTATACGGCACTCGGTGACGATCTCGACGACGTCCTCTGGGGCTTTACCAATCTCTTCCACCGCCGCATCGCCTGGCTTGATCGCATGCTCGACGACAACGATATGGCGCAGCGCCGCTTGGCAAGCGAGCAGGACGGCTCGGAGGTCAAGTCCGTCGAACTCGAGTGCCTGATTGCCCGCGGCGAGGCATTGCTCGAACGCCGTGCCGCCTTCGAGAACTTCCGAGATATTGCCGCTACCGAGTTCGAATCCGCGACTGGTTCCGCCTGGCGGCCGCGATCCGGCTCGATGACGAACCGGCGGACGATGACGGCGGCCATGATCGACAGCCGCGATTTCATTGCCGCCAAGCGCCGGGCCGAAATCGAACCGCTGCTGCCCGTCGGTCCGCGCATCGCCTTTACCGGCGGCGTCGACTGCAACGATCACGCCCGCATCTGGGAGGCCCTCGACAAGGCCCGCGCCAGGCATTCCGACATGGTGCTCATCCATGGTGGATCGCCGAAAGGCGCCGAGAAGATCGCCGCCTGCTGGGCCGACAATCGCGGCATACCGCAGATCGTCTTCAAGCCCGATTGGACCCGCCATCGGAACGCCGCGCCCTTCAAGCGCAACGATCAGATGCTCGAAGCGCTTCCCATCGGCGTCATCGCCTTTCCCGGCTCCGGCATCTCGCAGAACCTCGCCGACAAGGCGCGGAAGATGGGGATCGCGGTGTGGCGGTTCGACAAGGGCGAGGGTGGCGCGTGACGCGCCGCCCCATTTCAGCGTGCACACGAAAGGCACTGCGTGAATCGTGGTGGCGAGCATCGTCAGAAACGCGCTTATCCGGCGACTGGTTGTGGCGCTGTCGGACCGAGTTCCTGAATGAACTGGCTCGCGTGAAGTGTCGCTGATCCGTGTCGTTGTTGCGCAGGCGTAATACCGACTGACAACGCGGCTCCAACCGGCATCTCCTGACAGTAAGTCAGGACCAATGTGCCCGGCTTCCCGTCTTGAGGCACTGCTTTGACGCGGGTTATGCCGACATAGAACAGGCGTCGCTGTTCCTCCAAGTGCTGGGCCCGCTCAGCGGGCGTGAGCCCATCGGCCGGCGGCCGCGGCAGCAGCCCTTGGACACACCCGGCTATGATGGTAACCGGTGCGCTTAGCCCTTTGCTCTTGTGCAAGCTCATGATCCGCACGTCTTCGATCTCGGTCGGGATTTCGGGCTGGCTGATTGCCGTCGATAAGTCACGAATGAAGGCGTCGCGATCATCGTTCTCCATTTCCGCGAGAACTGTCAGCGCGAGAACGCGAATGTCTCGTGTTGCATCTTGCCTGTCAGGGAAAAGCTGATCGACCACAGAAGCGAGATCGGGCAATGCCTCAAGCGCGTCCAGCGCTTGGACGATCTCTCTGAACGCCGCGACAATGCCGTTGGTATATGGCAGGCGAAGCACTCCGCTCTCCAGTTCAGTCATTGTGTCCCACGGCGACATGCCTGTATTCTCGCAGTGCTCCCGGACGCGACGATAGCCTGCGGCGTGCCAGTTATTTCCATTGACACCGACCAGCCAGCGCAACGCGACCCGATCCTGCCGATTTACGAACAGTTTGAGCAATGCGAACGCGCGCTGCGCCTCGTGATGACTTAGTTCAGTCTCGGCATAGTACGACTTTGTCGGAACATTGTTCGCCACAAGGGCCTCGTATAAGGGCATTCCGAATGCCCGGCTTTGAGTGAGCACCAGAATATCACCCGCTGACACCCCATTAGCGATCATCTGAGCGACCAGCGTCGCGACCCCGGCAACTTCCCGCGTGATGTCGCCGTACTGGATGATCCGAACATCGCCTGCGCCGTTCGCGGGCATTGGATTGAGCGGACGTGGAACGGGGCGCAAGATATTGTGACCGATCAGGCTGCTCGCCATCTCGACCACCCGCGTTGGGCAGCGGCGACACTCGTCCAATCCGAGATCGTCTGCACCTGCATTGGCGTTCAGCCATTCCCGGATTCCGTCAGGGTGGGCATGTTTGAAGCTATAGATCGACTGATCATCGTCACCAACGATACAAACCTTTGCTGCGTCAGAAAGCAGCTCAATCACCCCCTGCTCAGCGCGGTTTAGGTCTTGATATTCGTCGACTAGAATATGTGCAAACTCGCCTCTCTCCGCCGCAGCCGGATTGGAATGCAGATATTGATGAAGCTGCGGGATCACCTCGCCTATCAACATCGCCTCGTGGAAGCGAAGCCATGCCAAAAGATCGGCTTGGAATGCAGCATCTGCCGTAGACAGGGCGTATCCGGGTTGCTGATGTTGTAAGCGCCCCCATGCCGCCTCATAGGCCATTCTCAGCTTCTTGACTTCCTTCTTCCCGCCGTGAGCGTCCTTCAGGTCACAAACCAGCGGTTCAAGTTCAAACTCGTTCAGCGGGCGCGGTACTCGTCCTGTAGCGCCCAGCACATGGTTTCGCATGAGCATCCGGAGTGCGAGACTATGGAGGGTGACGCCTTCGAGATCGTCGCAACCGGGAACCCCCATTCCAACCAATTCGCGGTGCAGATCTTCGGCCGCAACTCGCGTGAACGTGACAGGGAGAATCGCCCCGGGTGCTACGCCATCCTCCAGCAGTCGGGCAACACGCCGCTTCATGGCGAATGACTTACCTGTGCCTGGTCCTGCTACAACCCGCACACGTTGATTTGTCGAGCCGGCAATTTGGAACGCCGGGGTTGCGGGGTTCAAGCCGTCAAACCAAGCCATTTCGTCTGCAATAAACTGGAATCGCGTAGTGGTTGCGCATTAGTTTGCATCATCTTGATGTGGCTGTGGAGAAAAGGATTGCATTTTTTGGCGCCCGCGCGGGGACAGGCCCCGCGCGCCGGGCTCTCGTGAACCGAACCGCCTTCGGCGTTTCGGCCTTCGGCTTCGATCCCTGGCGCGAGCGCCCGCTCCGCGGGCGGATGGCGGTCCAGCAGCGCCGGCCACGACGCGCCCGCCGGACGCGACGGTGACGGGGCCTGGAGTGGAGAATGCGGCGCTGGCCACGGTTCCCAAGACCAGACTGGATCGCCATCTTTCCTGCATCTCCGGCTCCGATGGGCATGCGCATGCGGTCGAAAGGGGCACGGCACGCAGACGGTTGGATTGGTCTCGCTGCCTGCGGCTACAGTGGCGCACCAGCGCCAGTTTCATCGGCGCGGAGCAGGGGCTTTGGACATGCCCGGAGCACGATCGCAGCCCGAGTGGCTGGCGGTTTTCGTGCCGTTGCAACCCCCAGCCAAGCCGTCGTCCGATGCGGTAAACTCGGTGGCGGGAAAGGCAATGGCGCTCCTTCGCCGGCTGTTCATCGAGGCAGTCACCATCCCTGCATGTCTCTCATCGCGTAAACCCCGCGCCGGTCCGTTCAACCCGCCTTCCGGGAAGATTTCCCCTGCCGCGAAAAGTGCTCCGCTGACGCTGCGCCCCCCGGCGGCCTGTGGCCGCCTATTCTTACGAATAGCGCGCAAAGCGCGCGGGGGTGACGGCGAAGCCGTCAACTTTTCCCGGCATTCCTCGCGCCCGCTTCGCTCCAAATTTTCCCTCCCGGCGGGTCCTCCACTTCGTTCCGGCCCTCCGCTTACGCTGCGGGTGAACCGGCCCGCCTATGCGGTCTTTCCGCTGGAGCCATCGCAGGGATGGTGACTGCCTCGACGAACAGCGAAAGGATCATCACCATGGCCATCACCCTCGGCACGTTCACCAAGCAGAACGACGGCAGCTTCACCGGGACCCTCAAGACCCTCAACGTCACCGCCAACCTCGTCGTCGTTCCCGTGGACAAGATGTCCGAAAACGCTCCCGACTATCGCGTCTATGCCGGCAACGGCCAGCGCTACGAGGTCGGCGCCGGCTGGAGCCAGGTCGCCAAGTCGAGCGGCGAGACCTACCTGAACCTCAAGATCGCCGCGCCGGAATTCGGCCCCAACTGGGTGCGCGCCCGCCTCGTCAAGCTGGAGACGCCGATGGAGGACGGCACCTCTCACCTCGCCCTGTGGGAGCCGCGCGAGCGCTGGTCGCGCCGACGGGCTTTCCGTCTCGATCTTCCCATTCTGCCATCCGGCGCAACGAGCCTGTAAAGGATCGCGGGCACCCTCCAAAATACTCCGTTCCGCTGGCGCTCCACTCCGCATTTTGGCTCCTCTCGCGCCCGCTTCGCGGCGGCTTCGCCGTCCTTGACAGGCTCTATCCGGATGACCGGGGACCCCGTTCTCGACGGGAGAACGGCTCAATCAAGGAGGTTCCCATGTCCATCCAGATCAATTTCGCCCACGACATCCGCGTTGAGCATCGCGGCCATTTGTACGCTGAGGACGAGCTGCGAGAGAGCATCTGGCTCGTCAATGTGGAGCTGCGCAACGGCCTGCCGAGGCGCGAGCGCATCGAGGCTAAGCGGCAGATCGCGGAAATGGAAGCAGCGCTCAAGGCGCTTGTGACGGCCGAGGGAGCGGGGCGTTGAGCCCCGCTTTTCGCGGCGTTTTCGAGCCAGACGCCGGTCTCTCGTCCATTCATCGCGAGGGGGGATCGTTTTCGGCACCCCCCGCTTTTCGATCCTGAGCAAGCACGCTCCCCGCCGACATCCTTCGCCCATTCGCGTCGATCTTCGCCGAAAGGAGCTAAAGGATGATCGATCACACATCGAGGGCGGCCGAGGCCCGCAAAGGCTCGCCGTTCCTTTCCACGCGGGAGGCCGCATTCTATCTCGGCCTCTCCTTCCGTACCCTCGAAAAGATGCGCTTGACGGGCAACGGCCCGCGCTTTCGCAAGCATGGTCGTTTTGTCCGCTACCACATCGCCGACCTTGATGCCTGGTCGGAAGGGCGACGGCATTCCTCCACATCCGACGAGGGAGAACGCAGATGAAAAGGCCCGCTCTTCTTCCTCTTGCCGCCACGCTTGCGGGCATCGCGCTCGTCGGCTTCTCCGCCATCGCGCACACTCAGCCGCGCCTTGTCTGGAACGCATCGGCCAGCGCGCCGATCGGTCTTTACCGTGTCATCTCCGGTGCGCCGGAACGCGGCGATGTCGTCCTCGTCCGCATCCCGCAATCCACCGAAAAACTGGCCGTCATGCGCGGCTATCTGCCCGCCGGCGTGCCGCTCATCAAACGCATTGCCGCCGTCGCCGGCGATGATGTCTGCGCCTTCAATGGGGCGATTATCGTCAATGGTGAAGTCGCTGCCCGGCAGCGCAAGGTGGACCGGGCAGGGCGTTCCCTGCCGCGCTGGGACGAATGCCGGGAGCTTGTTCAGGGCGAATTCTTCCTTCTGACACATGCCCCGGACTCCTTCGACAGCCGCTATTTCGGGCCGGTGACGAGCGCCCGCGTGATCGGGAGGCTCGCACCGCTATGGATCGATTGAGCCCTCTTATCTTCGCGGCCGCCGCCATCGTTTCCCCGGCCTACGCCGCGCCGCTCGATCAGTTTCAGGCGCATATTATCGGAGCGTCGCAGCGTTTCGGCATCCCCGCCAGATGGATCGAGGCGGCCATCAAGGCCGAGAGCAATGGAGACGCACGAGCCATCTCACCCAAGGGCGCCATGGGTCTGATGCAGCTCATGCCGGAGACCTGGGCGGGGTTGCGCGATCGGCATGATCTCGGCGCCGATCCCTTCGATCCACACACGAACATCCTCGCCGGAACCGCCTATCTCAAGGTCATGCAAGACCGCTTCGGCTATCCGGCGCTGTTCAGCCGCCTACAATGCCGGACCGGGCCGCTACGGGGACCATTTGCAAGCCGGAAAACCGCTTCCCACAGAAACCCGCGCCTATGTCGCGCGCATCACGGAGATGCTCGCAGGCGCGGGCGATCTCGCTATGGATGGAACGATTTCCCCGCCGTCCGGGACGCGGAATCCCGATCAAATCGCCTCCGGGCAGCAGCTCTTTTTCTCGCTCTCGCCGACGAGAAACGAGGCCGTAAATGACGAAAATTCCGTCCCGAATGGCGAGCTTTTCGTGCCGCTTTCAACGCGAAAATCGGATGAAAAATGAGGCGAGAAATGCGTCGCCGGAGTCCGTTTCCGGTGCGCTTCTCGCTCCTTCCTTCGCCCGGCGGCGCAGCTTGGCCGCCGTCGGGCTTGTTCCCCAACAGGACAGGTGATCGCAGGTGATCGTGGGTGGTCGCAGAGAGGCTGATGGGAGCCGCGTAAGGCAAGATAAAAGCAACGGCACTACCGCCGCGCATCGCGGATGGTAAGCCTTTGTCTGCACATTGTTTTTTCGGGAGGCCGGATGGTGCCATGCGCTCTGCCGTGGTGCCACGGTTGCCGTAACACCCTGATTTTTCTCAATATCTTTAACACCATATTTGATGAGGCATTCCATGGCTGACGATGACGATTTCAAACCGAAGCTCGGCAAGCCCCGCGCTCGTGGATCGAAGGCCGTGCGCAAGTTCCTGCATCAGGTTTTGGCTGCCTCGAACCTCGCACGCGGCGGGGCGGGCGGCACACGCAAGTCTCGCTTCACCGGCAGCCGCATCGGGCGCGGCGCAGGCGTTGGGCATGTTCTCGCCAATCGCGACCGGTACGCCGCCTTCCGCCAGCGCCGCGTCATCATCAAATCCCGCATCGTCAAGCTGGCCGGGAAGGGGATGGACGGGGCGCGGGCGCACCTGCGCTATATCCAGCGCGACGGCGTGACCCGCGGGGGAGAGCCGGGCGAGCTTTACGGCGCCGAGCAGGACCGGGCGGACGGAAAAGCCTTCCTGGAGCGCTCGGAAGGCGACCGCCATCAGTTCCGCTTCATCGTCTCGGCCGAGGACGGCGCGGAATACGACGATCTCAAGCCGCTTACCCGCCGCCTGATGGCCCGCATGGAGGAAGATCTCGGCACCGAGCTCGATTGGGTAGCTGTCGATCACTACAACACCGGCCATCCGCACACGCATATCCTGGTGCGTGGTCGCGACGAGCGCGGCAAGGACCTCATCATCGCCCGCGAATACATCACCACCGGCATGCGCGAGCGCGCCGCCGAGATTGTCAGCCTGGATTTCGGGCCGCGCTCGGACTTCGAGATCGAGGACCGGCTGCGCCGCGAGGTCGAGCAGGAGCGCCTGACCAGCATTGATCGACGCCTCATCCGTGACATGGACGATACTGGTCTCGTTGCCGCGATTGACCGGGACGCCTTCCAGCAAAGCCTGCGCGTGGGCCGGCTGCAGAAGCTCAGGCGGCTCGGCTTGGCCGAGGAACTTCGCCCCGGCCAGTGGCGGCTGGAAGAGGGGCTGGAAGATGCGCTCCGCCGCATGGGAGAGCGCAGCGACATCATCAAGACCCTGCACCGCGAGATGGCCGGAAGAAGCATCGCCCGCAGCCCCGGCGATTACGCGATCCTCGACCCCGGGGACCCGACCGCGAACGCCGTCATAGGGCGCGTGGTGGCGCGCGGGCTATCCGACGAACTCAAGGACCGCCACTATCTGATCGTCGACGGGGTGGATGGGCGGACCCATTACGTCGACATCGGCAGGGGCGAGGCGACCGAGCCGACACCAGACGGCAATATCGTGCGTGTGACACCGAAGAACATCGAGCCTCGGCGAGTCGACAGAACCGTCGCCGAGATCGCCGCCGCCAACGACGGGCGCTACACCATCGACCTGCACATCAAGCACGATCCCCGCGCCACCGAGAGTTTTGCCCAAACCCATATCCGGAGGCTGGAAGCCATCCGCCGCGCCACCGGCAAAATCGAACGCGAGCCGAACGGCGCCTGGATCATTACGCCCGACCATCTTGATAAGGTGATAGAATATGAACGCGGGCAGGCCAGGGCTGCGCCGGTCATCGTCGAAAAGCTATCCCATCTTTCACTGGAACAACAGGTGGGCTCTGATGGAGCGACCTGGCTCGACCGCGAACTGGTCGCCGACACGTCCGAAGTCCCACGCGATTCCGGGTTCGGGCGCGAGTTGCGCGAAGCGAGAGAACGCCGCCGCCAGCGGCAAATACGCCCTGATCGAAAAATCCCGCGAGTTCACCCTCGTCCCCTGGCGTCCTGTCCTAGACCGCCATATCGGCCAGCATGTCTCCGGCGTCATGCGCGGCGAGACCATCTCCTGGACCATCGGGAGGCAGAAAGGGCTGGGGATTTCTTAGTCGAGAAATACCAAACCAATAGGTCACTCGTGTGCGCTATCGGGGGAAATTCGGCGGTGTCCTTAACGGCAACTTCGGTCGCTTTAGACGTCCGACAATACATGTTACAGCGCACTCTGTCTCCGCCAAGAGTGCACTGCACGTTCAGTATCAGAGATTACCTGTTCGTCGTTCCATCGATCCCAAAACTCGACGGTGGCACTGTTTGGCTTGTATTTTGGTTCTGCAACGCGAACGCGTGTTGGCAACAAGCTGGCATCGCCTACTACCAAAGCCTCGCCAACATCTAGGACTGGCAGCAGATCACCGAAACTACCGAGGCTATCAGGCAGCAATCGCCTAATGACAGACTGATCTTCGCCGTTCGTAAGCCGCATTGCGACGACGTTGTTGCACTGGCTAAGAACCGTGCGATTGACCTCCGCGGGACGCTGACTAATGACAACCAGGCCGACGCCGTATTTTCGGCCCTCTTTCGCGATACGCTCAAAAATTCCGACAGAGATATCGTCAACTGAATCCGCGCTTGCACGTTCAGGAATGTATAGATGTGCCTCGTCACAGAAGAGCGCTACAGGATGCCGTTTCTCGATATCTGTCCATTGCGTAATGGTGAATATCAGACGCGCCAGCAGGCTAACCATCAAGGGCAGAATATCCGATGGTACTTCAGAAAAATCGACGATCTTAATGCCGCCATTACTATCAGCTTGGGAACCGCGGCCACCGACCAGTTTATGCGCCATGGTCGTCAGCCATTTCATCTCCATGCACTCATTATGAGGTTGGAACAAAAAACCAAGGCGGCGGTCCTGACGTTTGGAAGCAAATCGAGCTATCAAGCGACTCAGCTTGCCGTTGAAATCGCCTGCCTTTGTCGTCCCGGCTTTTGCACCTTCTACACGCTCAGTATCAAGACGTTCAAGCTCGGTGACGACAGTATCAATATCGAACGGTACCGGGCTATCGATAGTGAAGTTCTCCAGAATGTCCGAATGGTTTCCCGCTTTCAGAAAATTCTGCTTGGCATCGGTAATGCAACGCGACATGATCATCGCCTGATTGGGTGCATTCTGATCAGAACGATCGACAAACAGCGACACCACCGCCTCATAACCCAGAAGCCAGTAAGGCAGGTAGAGCACGCCATCATCCAGTGCCGCACCGCGATCCAGGTCCCCCGGTCCGGCTAAGCGAAAGTGCCGGAATTCGTCACCCACTAGCGTTTTGTATTCACCATGCACATCAAATAGGATGGCGTTTGCCTGTTTCAGCGCGGCAATCTGATCCAAGAGCCGTGCTGTCGTCCAGGATTTACCGGAACCTGTACTACCAACGACAATTGCGTGCCGTTGAAAGAGTCTGTTGCCGTTTAGATAAGCGATCGCGTATTCATCAAGCGTATACTTTCCGAGTTCGAGTTGCGGCCCGTCTCCAGACACGTTGGAAATAACCTGCATGAAATTCGTCAGGCGCTCCCCTTCCAAAGCAAAGCAATTTGCGTCAATTTCAGGTACCGTTTCCAGTGTGCGGCGGAAAACATTGCTGGCGGTGCCGAGGCGATCAATCAGAGTACCTATGAGCGAAACGCGTACGAGATTATTCTCCGGCAACTCGACGGTTTCGCCATTATCTTCATCGGCATCGAGCTCTACACCGCCGTCCGGCGCTTTGCGGGTGATGCGGGACACAACACCGACGAGGTGCTGACCGGCTTTGCTGCTTTGCAGTGCCACAAGGCGATTAACCTGGACCCGTTTGAGGCGTTCGAGTTCATCGACACGAACGACAACAACCGCGCTGTCTACAGCGATGATTTTTCCCAAAGCATCATTGTCGTCATAGTCAAATATCGTCATTTTCAATCCTCAAAGCACTAATTTGTTAAATTCTTCAAATGACCAAATCTTTTGATCCTCGATAATTTCACCGTGCGGCGTCTCAGGCGTATAGACGCGTGTCCCCTCATCACAGTCCTCCATGGCCATATACGTAGCCCCGGCATTTTTTGTGAGAAACTGTCTGGCTTCATCGGTAATTGTTTTGGACAATACTACAATCGGTACATTTTTCTGTTTGCAACGCTCGACAAGTTTTGGCTGGATATGCCTGTCCCGAAATCCGTAGCCAACGCACAGAAATGCTTCCGCGCTGTCAAGCGCCGCATCCGCACCCTGAATGGTCGAACGGAATGGTTCATCATGTGTACGCTCATACTTGCTCACGCCGGGTGTGACGATCAGTGGTAAAAATCCGTCCGTCAATTGCTTGGAAAGAGGAAGGCACACGACTGTCCCGTTCGTATCCTCAAACCAGTCAAGAGAACCGTGTACCTTCCAGATTCGGACGGTTCTCGCCGGATGGTTTCCCTTCCGCACGTGGATATTGTCCGATCCTTCGCGCCGCCGGATCAACCCCGGCACGAAACCCGTCGCATGAATGAATCCTGTGACGTCAGTTGCATACTCCGCAACGCGATCATAGTTCGGCGTTACGATATTGATCGTATTATTGGTGCTCCTGAAAAGCGCGCGTATCAAATCCGAGAGCGGAAATGCTTCCTGACCGATTGCGGCCCGCTGCAACAGCGCGAGATCATCGCTGGCAATCGCCTCCCAAGTCAGATTGACAATCTTGCGGACCATTGACGTTGGCGCAGTGGTCATTTGGAGCGCTTCCTCCAGGCCGTCGCCGTTGGCGAGCGCCGGACGGATCAGCGCCCAGGCGTCTTCTTCCTCTTGGCCCTGCAAATCGAGATTGTCGCGCAGATAATCTGCCAGTGCGCCCATACCCCTGATCTGGTGCGCAATAGAAGCGCCGCTTCCGAGTACTATGACCGGATTATGCTGAACGCAGTTCTGAGCGATTTTTGCAATTTCTTCAGTGTCCATGGAATTCATTTCAATTGGTATGCAATTTCAAACAAATACTTTGTCTCATAATTATGTTGTTGTTTGAAAATCACACTGTTAGGTCGCAGTTCATCGTACATAAGGGCTATAACACACTCTGGCCATGCACGCGATACTTGCTCCGTTTGTCTTATCGAAGAACGGAGCCCTTTGCCATGACCCCCACCAAACTCCTGATCGGCCAGATCGCTATTGTGTTCGCCATCGTCATTCTGGGCGTGTGGGCGGCGACACAGTGGTGCGCGGACATGCTGGGCTATCAAGCGCAGCTCGGACCGCCATGGTTCGTCTTCTCCGGCTGGCCGGTTTATAAGCCGTGGAAGTTGTTCGAGTGGTGGTATTTCTTTGAGGCCTATGCGCCCGAGGTGTTCGACAAGGCGGGCATGCTGGCAGGGGCATCCGGCTTCATGGGCTGCGCGGCGGCGGTGATCGGTTCGCTGTGGCGCGCGCGGCAGAGCCGGTTGGTGACGACCTATGGGTCCTCGCGCTGGGCCTTGAAGGGGGAGATCGGACAAGCCGGGCTGTTCCGGTCGGCGGGCGTGTTCCTTGGTCAGTTTCAGGACAAGTACCTGCGTCATGACGGGCCGGAGCATGTCATGGCTTTCGCGCCGACGCGCTCCGGCAAAGGCGTCGGGCTGGTCGTGCCGACGTTGCTGTCCTGGACCGGCTCGGTGGTGATCCACGACATCAAGGGCGAAAACTGGCAGTTGACCGCCGGTTGGCGTACCAGGTTTTCGCATTGCCTCTTGTTCAACCCAACCGACCCACATTCCGCCCGTTACAATCCGCTCATCGAAGTGCGCAAGGGCCGGACGAGGTGCGAGACGTCCAGAATATCGCCGATATTCTGGTCGATCCCGAAGGCGCGCTTGAACGCCGGAACCATTGGGAAAAGACCAGCCATGCGCTGCTGGTCGGCGCCATCCTGCATGTGCTTTATGCCGAGGAGGAGAAGACGCTGGCGCGTGTCGCGACTTTTCTGTCGGATCCGAAGCGGTCCTTCGCGGCGACGCTCAGGCGGATGATGGAGACCAATCATCTCGGAACGGTGGAAAATCCGGAGGTGCATCCGGTGGTGGCCTCGGCCGCGCGCGAGGTTCTGAACAAATCCGAGAATGAACGTTCTGGCGTGCTTTCGACCGCCATGTCGTTCCTCGGGCTCTATCGCGATCCGACCGTCGCGGCGGCGACTGCGGCCTGTGACTGGCGCATCGCCGACCTGATGGATGCCAAGCATCCCGTCTCGCTTTACCTCGTGGTGCCGCCGTCGGATATTTCGCGGACGAAACCTCTGGTGCGGTTGGTGCTCAATCAGATCGGGCGGCGGTTGACCGAGCGGCTGGAGGGCGACCCGAAGAAGTCGCGCAAGCACCAGCTTTTGATGATGCTGGATGAGTTTCCCGCTTTGGGACGGCTCGATTTCTTCGAGACGACCTTGGCCTTCATGGCCGGGTACGGCATCCGGGCTTATCTCATCGCGCAGAGCCTTAACCAGATTTCCAAGGCTTACGGTGAGAATAACGCCATCCTCGACAATTGCCACGTGCGCATTGCTTTCAGCAGCAATGACGAGCGTACCGCCAAGCGGATTTCCGATGCGCTGGGCACGGCCACCGAACTGCGTGCCATGCGCAATTATGCCGGTCATCGGCTGGCACCCTGGCTCAGCCATGTCATGGTCAGCCGCCAGGAAACCGCGCGGCCCTTGCTCACGCCTGGCGAGGTGATGCAGCTTCCGCCGACGGATGAGTTGGTTCTGGTCTCCGGCCTTGCGCCGATCCGGGCGAATAAACTCAGATATTACGAGGACGGGAATTTCACCGGGCGGGTGCTGCCTGCGCCAGTGCTGGCGACAAGCGATTATGCTGACAAACCGGAAATCCGCCCTGATGACTGGGGCAGGCAGGTGCGCAAAGCTGACACGCGTCTTGCCGCCCAGGATGATACAAAATCGGCACCCACTGACGAAGGCGGGATGCAGCAACAGCGCCATCCTGGGGGAGCGGAAGAAATTGTTAAAACCACTGAGCCCGAGCAGGGCGAATTGCCGAACCTGCTGGATGATGATTCTGACAGCACTGCCGATAAGAACATGATCGATCGCACCGCCACACCCGCGCGCGCCTATGGTGTCAACGAAGCCATGGGGCCGGACAGGGATCTTCTGGACGGGTTTTGAGTAAGATCCCGCACGTGATCGTGCGTCGTCGTACATAAAGGATATAAGAGATTCCGGCAGCTTAGACGATCCTTGTTCTGACTTTCTATGTGTCAGGGCAGGAATACATGAAGCCACGTCACAATATTTACATTGACGAAGAGACCAGCGCCGAATTGGAGGCGCTGGCGGCAAAGCCGGGCGCGTCCAAGTCCGCCATCATTTCCGATGCCATCCGCCATTACATCCGCCATCGGGGCGCGCGTGAGATCGACGAGGCGCTGAAAATCCGCCTCGATCGGGTGACGCGCGATCTTGGCCTCGTCCGGCGCGATCTCGACGTGCTGACCGAGAGCCTCGCCTTTTTCGTCAAGCTTTACCGCACCTTCAACGCGCATACCCCCGTGCCTGATGCGTCGGCGCAGGCAGTGGCGCGCAACCGTTTCCAGAAATTCATCGAGCAGGTTGGCCGCCAGATCGCGGGCGGCAAGCGCTCTCTCAAAAACACCGAGGATTCCGAATGAGCGACACATCCGAAGAGCGCCGCCGCGCCATGCTCAAAACGGCCATGGGGCCGGTGATTGCGGAGGCTTTGGGCGATCCTGCTGTGATTGAAGTGATGGTCAATCCCGATGGCAAGCTCTGGATCGACCGGCTCGGCGAAGGCCGCGGCACTATCGGCGTGCGCATCCATCCATCCGAGACCGAACGGATCATTCGCCTGGTGGCCTCCTATGTGCGGGCCGAGGTGCATACGGACAATCCCATCGTCAGTGCGGAATTGCCGTCTGGCGAGCGTTTCGAGGGGCTGTTGCCGCCGGTAGCATTGGGGCCATGTTTTGCCATCCGCAAACCGGCGACCGGGATTTTGACCATCGCTGATTATGTCCGCGATCATGTCATGGTGCCGATCCAGGCCGAGGCTTTGCGCAAGGCGGTGCGGGATCGCAAGAACCTTCTGGTTGCCGGTGGCACATCTTCCGGCAAGACGACGCTGACCAACGCGCTGTTGGCCGAAATCGCCGACTGCGACGAGCGGGTGATCCTGATTGAGGACACGCGCGAGCTGCAATGCGCGGCGAAGGATTGCGTGGCGCTCAGAACCCGCGCGGGTGCGGTGTCGATGGGTGATCTGGTGCGCTCGACCCTGCGCCTGCGACCTGACCGCATCATCGTCGGGGAAGTGCGCGGCGCGGAAGCGCTCGACATGCTCAAGGCCTGGAACACCGGCCATCCCGGCGGCATCGCCACGGTGCATGCCAATTCGGCGCGTTCGGCGCTCTATCGCATCGAACAGCTCGTGCAGGAAAGCGTCACCATCGTTCCGCGCCGGCTGATCGCTGATGCCATCGACATGGTGGTGTTTATCGCCGGTCGCGGCAGTGATCGCCGCATCGAGACCATCGCTGAAGTGACGGGTCTTGACAGCCAAGGCGATTACGCCGTCACAAACATTTCCCTCCCTCAGCTTCATCAACTCTGAAAGGAACCATCATGCGTAAGAAACTGCGCTACTTTCTCTCTTCCGCCACCACGTTTGCGATCACTGCGCCCGCCTATGCGGCCGGCTCCGGCATGCCGTGGGAAGCGCCGCTTCAACGGATATTGGAATCGGTGCAAGGGCCGGTCGCCAAGATCGTCGCGGTGATTATCATCATCCTCACCGGTCTGACACTGGCCTTTGGCGAAAGCTCGGGTGGGTTCCGGCGGCTGATCCAGATTGTCTTCGGTCTCTCAATTGCCTTTGCCGCCAGCTCGTTCTTCCTCTCCTTCTTCTCCTTCGGTGGCGGGGCGCTTCTCTAGATGGCTGCGTCTTCACATATCGAGGGGTTCGAGGTCCCTGTTCACCGTGCGCTGACCGAGCCGATCCTGCTTGGCGGTGCGCCGCGCGCGGTCGCCATCCTGAACGGCACACTCGCCGCCGCCATCGGCCTCGGCCTCCAGCAATGGATCGCCGGGCTGGTGCTGTTTGTCGCCGGGCATACGCTCGCCGTGTTTGCCGCCAAACGCGATCCGGATTTCATGGCCGTGCTCGCCCGCCATTTGCGTCAACGGGGGTGGTGGCGATGCTGAGAGAGTTTCCATGTTAAGTCTGGGCGAATACCGCAACAAAGCCGACCGTCTTGCCGATCTGCTGCCCTGGGCGGCATTGATCGCGCCCGGCATTGTATTGAACAAGGACGGCAGCTTCCAGCGCACCTTCCGGTATCAAAGTCCAGACCTGGAAAGCGCTACCGAGGCCGAACTGGTCGGTCTGTGCGCCCGCGCCAACAATGCGCTGAAGCGTCTCGGCTCCGGCTGGGCGCTGTTTTTCGATGCAGAGCGTCTTGAGGCGCAGCATTATCCGTCATCGGAATTTCCGGACGCCGCCTCATGGCTGGTTGATGAAGAACGCCGCGCCGCGTTTGAAGGTGAGCCGGATCAGGAATCGCTCCAGTGGAGCGATTCCCCGGCAAACGCGCAGGGCCAGCATTTCGAGAGCCGCTATCACCTCACACTTTTATATATGCCGCCGCCGGACGCGCAGGCGCGCACAGAAAATGCCCTTCTGGAGCGCGACCGGAAGGGGGGTGAGGAGCGGTCCGCCGCCAGGCGGCTCGGAACGTCCGGTGGACGTTTCGAAGCGACGAACGCCCGGAGCGCAAGCGAAGGGCTGGCCGGCATTCGGAACTGGCGGCAGGAACTGGCCCGGTTTGGGCAAGAGACCGAGCGGGTGTTGGACCTGCTCAGCGGTTTCCTGCCCGAGGTCCGTGCGCTTGATGATACGCAGACCCTGACCTTCCTGCATGGGACGGTCTCCACGAAGCGCCATCCGGTCAATGTCCCTGAAACGCCCATGTATCTCGACGGCGTGCTCGTCGACACGTCGCTCACCGGTGGGCTGGAACCGATGCTGGGCGAGAAGCATCTGCGCACGCTGACCATACTTGGTTTCCCGAACACCACCCGTCCCGGTATTCTCGATGCGCTGGACGGCTATCAGCTCCTTGCAGGCGGCCCTTTATGCGAAACCCTTTATTCTGACGCGCGCAATCGTTGGCTGCATCAAGGCGCAAGAGCAACACGCACGCTCAGGAAACAGGCCCATACAGAATCACTGCCAACGCTCAAACACGGTAGACACCATGCCCGGGAGTATCGGCTCGATGTGTTTGGCCTGTCGGGCAACACGCGGTAAAACGCAAAGCCCTCTATTGCGGCCTGCGCCCGTGCGGGCCTGGGTCGGATACCGCTTACCGTGTGCCGCCCCGGCGTCAGTATCGATGTCGGTCTGCGGGTATATCCGACCAACGCCCTTCCATGTTACGCCGTAGAAGGCGGTCCATCTCGTTGAGTAAAGTCATCTTCATGTACCTGACCAGAACAACCGATCCTTGCTACGCCTCTTCAATCGCCGGGCCTTGCGCACGCGGTGGACGAGCGCCAGTACATCAGGGAGGGCGTCCGGCACCGGGTCTCGCCACACCCTCAACCACCTGTCGCCGCCAAACGTCGTCCTGCTACGACACAGAACGAATCAATTCCCAATCCGACGCGGCGATACCGGGCGGGGCAAAAAACGGCCAGTCGGGTTACTCCCGCTCTACCGTCATTTCCAATTGGTTTGACTGAATCACCCAGGTATCGGAGGGCGGGAGAGCGTTTTGTTTGAGTCAAGCATTATGAGCTGACCCATCCTGACAATACGCCATTTCGTCTTCAGCTGGCGGCCTGTCCCCGATTGGGCCAGGAAGCCGCTGATGGTTGAACCCGTCCGTCCAGGTAAGCGTCGCCCGCTCAACATCGTCAAGGCCTCTCCAAAGGCCTCCTTGTGGATAACCTCAGCCTTGAAGAGGCCGTTGACTGTCTCTGCCCAAGCATTGTCACAAGAGTTGCCAACGCTGCCCACCGAAACGGTAAATCCAGCCTCAGCCAGCTGCCCGAAATAGCGAATGGATAAAGACGGCCTGCCCCGCGGTGGGTAACACCCCGGGGCTTGCCACAAGACCACAGGGCCTGCTCCAGGGCGACACCAACCGGCACAGGGCCACCGACGGCTTTGCCGGGGTATCAGTGCTCTCAATCATCACAATCCGTCAGCGATCAGCCCGCCTTGGCGCAAATGCCGCGGCACGCTGCATGGAAAGGATTGCGCAGGGAGAGACCGCGGTGTGGCCGCACTTCGCCAGACCCTCATCGGGCATCAAAAATCGAAATCCGGCTCGACACCCGGGTCTTGATCGCGCTCTGGGCCAGTGTCTGTCACTCGGCGGGTCCTTTGCCGCCGGGCCTCACGTTCAATACTTGCCGGCGAAGGGGCTCGCTCAGCCATGCGCTGACCCCCGTACTCCAGGATAGCAATAGACGCCCTGAAGGCGTTGACACGCGCCTCCCGGGCAGTCACCGGAACCGGTATCCTGTCGGCAGCCTGCAGGATGTCGCGCCCGTTAATAATGCCCCGCTCGCTCTCCAGGGCCGTCCCTTTCTCCAGCAAAGCCAGGCCAACAGCGCCCATCGCTTTGCGGTAGGCCTCGGTCTTTTTCCGCGCAGGGACCCCCCAGGGAAGCCCGGAAAAGTCAACATCGGACTCTGCTATCGCCCTATCAACGTCCAGCTGGTTGGCGTTTACATCCGGTGTTTTGCCCTGCCTCTCCATCCAGAAAAGGCCATTTTTGGGCGATGTCTGACCCACACCACGGGCCAATCGGGAACGGGCATCCGCCTCAACACCCCGGTCTCGCAAACACCCGGCATAGCGGCTGCGCCACCGGCGAAGGTCGAGTCGGCCTGGATTACGCCGCTGGCCATCATGCCCTGTCATCTTGACAACACCATGCACGTGAGCGTGCCCGGTGTCATCGTGGCGAACAAACAGGTACTCATGGGTGTCACTGAACGTGGCTTTCAGAAACGCCCTGGCCGCTGCCTCGGACCGCTTTTCATCCGCACCAGGGGGCGCAGACAGCATCCGATGCATGCTCTCCCGGGAAACGTTTCGGCGCAGGTTGTAGTCCATCGACCAGTCCTTCAGGCGCACCCTGACCTCCTCACCATCCAGTCGCTCACCGTCCTGATCCTCAACAGCGAGCGCGTTGTTGCGGGAAATATAGGCCACCTGACGGCGCACAGACGCGACCGATGTGCCATAGGACAGCACCCGCACCACCGCCTGCGGACAACCCCGGGCCAGACGCTGGGCCTGTGACAGTGACATCGAAACAGACACATCACGGGCCTTGCCCGGACGCGGATTCGGATCATCAAACAGCGGATCATCGAGAGTTTTCATGCCGGACATACCCGGTTGAGGTTGCTCTGAATCAGGTCTCTCAGAGCACCCTGCTGCGCAGCAACAGCATCACGCAGCGCCGCTATGGACGCCAGATCGTCCTCAGAAACCCCCCGGGAGCGGTGCGCAGGCGCTTCACCAGCCGGGTCAGGTCCGTGCCAACACGCCGCAATTCGGCGTTGGCCTCGCGCAACAGCGCCTGCTCCCGGCCCGCAAAAGCCGGCGACTGGCGGGTGTAAATGCGAATTTGGCGGCGCAAAACGTCGCTCTCGGTCAGCCCTTCCTCCGCACACCGCTGCCGGAAAAGCGCCTTCTCCTGCGCCGTGATGCGCACACCCAGCTGTGCATCCGACCCGCCTTTGGGCACGCAAGGAGCACCAGCAGGGGCGGTGGGGCGCACTTGCTGGGATGGCAACAGCACCGAGCGCAGGTACTTGTTCAGCGTCCGAAAGCCACGCTCGCCCGCCGCGGTTTCGAGAAACGTTTTTTCGGTGTCGGTCACGCGAAGGCTCAGCTTGCGGAGAATTTCGACGCCGGGTGCACCGGTTTTGCGTTCATCGTTTTCCATTGGTCTTCTCTTTTTGATGCCCTTTCCTTGCCCTTGCTGTGCCGTGATTCGAGGCGGCCTCGAGACGGTGGGGCCCGGTTTCGGGGAAAGAGGATGGGCGGGATGCTGCTTTTTGGCGCTAATTGTAAAACAATTAGCATATCTGCCAACACTCATTTTTCCCTCGCGTTTCTTGCTCTATGCCTTTGCCAACACTCCTCTTTCCCTTTCGTTTCTTACGCTACGCCTTTGATACGTAAAGTCAGCTGTAAGTACCCCGTAAAATAGCGCCACTCATACGTAGAAATTTCTACAAACTAACGTGATAGGAGTTTTTACATATGCGCAAATCGAAGTTCAGCGAAACGCAGATTGTGGCGTTTCTCAAACAAGCAGAAAGCGGAGTGCCGGTTCCGGACATATGTCGAGAGCATGGCATTGGACTCAGCACCTTTTACAAGTGGCGCTCTAAGTACGGTGGAATGGAAGCCTCCGATGTACGGCGGCTCAAGGAACTTGAAGAAGAGAACCGCAAGCTCAAGCAGATGTATGCCGATCTCAGCCTGAAGAGTCAGATGCAGGAAGAGATCATAAAAAAGCTTTAGGGCCAGTCCATCGTCGGCAGTGGGTTGATCGTTTGCGCAAGGATTACCCTGTCAGCATTCGAGCGGCCTGTGGTGCAGCCGCGCTAAGTCGCACGGCGTATTACTACACGCCCAAGCGAGTAGATGATAGTGAGCTGATTGATGCGTTGCTGGCCTTGGTTGAGAAGCACCCTCGCTGGGGTTTTCCAAAGCTGTGTAAGCGGCTCAGAGCGTTGGGTAAACGTTGGAATCACAAACGGATTTACCGTGTTTATATGGAGTTAAAACTGAATATACGGCGTAAAGTAAAACGCAGGATACCGAATAGGAATCCGTTGCCATTGCGCGTTCCTAGATCAGCCAATATCTGTTGGTCGATGGATTTTATGAGCGATACCTTGCGTCACGGTCATCGGTTTCGCACGTTCAATGTGGTTGATGATTTCAATCGAGAAGTGTTAGCGATAGATATCAATTCGGGCATTACTACGGAGCGAGTGATACATACATTAGATCGTATTGCAGCCTGGCGAGGCTATCCCGCTATTATCAGGGTTGATAATGGCCCTGAATTTACATCAGGGGCGTTGGCTGAATGGGCGCAAGCGCATGGAATTCAGATCGATTTCATCAAGCCCGGCAAGCCTTACCAAAATGGATTTATCGAACGTTTTAATCGCACGTATCGAGAGGAAGTATTGGACTTATATCTGTTCGAGACATTGCAGGAAGTTCGAGAGATCACGGATGACTGGATCGTGTTGTATAACCATGAACGACCCCATGATGGATTGAACGATATGACACCCGTTCAATACCGAGAAGTGGCTTAATTTTTCTATGAATGGGTGGTTAGCTGTTTGGGGTATTTACAGATTTCCGCACACTTCGTAAACCTATCTCTATAGCTGTGGCGCTTTCTGCCGCATCTGCCTTCAATCCCATTCCTGTGCTGGCCGAAGGCCTTGTGTTGGAAGAAGTAACAGTTAACGCGCGTCGGCGCGATGAAAAGCTGCAGGAAGTACCCTTGGCGGTGACAGCCTTCACCGCAGAGGCGCTTGCGCTGAGGGGCGCGCAGGACATTACCGAACTAGCGCAATCAGTGCCCAGTGTGACACTGGAGTCGTCGCGTGCCACGAATACCACGCTCACAGCATTTATTCGTGGTGTCGGGCAGCAAGACCCGCTAGCCGGTTTTGAGCAGGGTGTCGCGCTTTATATCGATGATGTCTACATCGCGCGTCCGCAGGGCGCGCTGCTCGATATCTATGACGTGGAAAGGATCGAAGTATTGCGTGGCCCTCAGGGTACGCTCTATGGCCGTAATGCCGTTGGTGGTGCAATCAAGTACGTGACCTCGAGACTTAGCGAAGAACGTGAGTTCAGTATCAAGGCATCTTATGGCACGGAGGACCAGGTCGACCTGATCGGTACAGCGTCGGTACCCGTAAACGACAGTTTCCGGCTGGGTGCAACGGTAGCGTCCTTCCAGCGCGACGGATTTGGTGAAAGTAAGGCGACTGGAGAAGATCAGTACGACAAAGATATATTCGCATATCGCGTCAGTGCGGAGCTTGAGCCTAGTGACGACTTGCTTATCCGTGTTGCCTACGACGACACAGACGATGAATCGTCACCCGTAGCTGGCCATCGTCCTTATCCGGGCGTCAGCAATGGGGAGCCGGTACTGGGCGATGTTTATGACACCTATGCCGCCGCCGCTAAACAGCCTTCTACAGCAGGTATTGGTGGCAATAACGAGGTCGACTCAAGCGGTATCTACATGTCGATCGACTGGGACATCGATGAAAAGTTCACACTGCGCTCTATTACTGCGTATAGCGAGGATGATACCGACTCCGTGATCGACTTCGACGGCCTTGAAGTCATGGACTTTGATGCGCAGGTTATTTATGAGAACGAACAGACCAGCCAGGAGTTCCAACTGCTGTGGACCGAGGACAACTTCAATGCGGTCTTGGGGTTCTACTATCTCGACGCAGAAGCTTCCAACGACTTTGATGTTGTTCTCGCACAGCTGGTGCCTGGCCTTGGTCTCACCGCGTACACCGGTGGTTCAGTCGACACCGAAGCTTGGTCGGTTTTCGGCGATATCACCTACGACGTCAACGAGCGCTGGTCGGTTTCGGTGGGTGGGCGTTACACAGAGGACGAGCGTGACGCGGATGTATTCCGCGCCAGTTATTTAGGTATTGGTTCACCCTTCTTCGGAAACGATGATGCCAGCCTGAACCAGATCACCAGCGATTACGTGGGTAACGAAACCTACGATAACTTCTCGCCGCGTATCAATGTTATGTATCGTCTCAACGATGACGCACACATCTATGGTGGTTACAGCCAGGGCTGGAAAGCTGGCAGCTTTGATCCCCGTGGCGCAAATTTCGCTACTCCACAGGTAGAGGAGGGTTTCGATGAAGAAACCCTCGATTCTTTTGAGCTAGGCCTTAAAGCCGATTGGATGGACGGTCGACTGCGCACAAACGTCGCCGTCTTCTACAGCGAATACGATGACATGCAAATCCCAGGGTCGGTTGGTGTTGATATTGATGGTGACGGCGTTAACGATGATTTCGTCGGTACGGTGACCAACGCCGGTGAGGCAGAGATCAGTGGCCTTGAGTTCGAGGGCAGCTTCGCTGTTACCGAGAATCTCACGGCGCAGATGGCCCTGAGCCTGCTCGGCGCTGAAATCAATGAGTGGATCGTCAACGATGTCGACGTATCTGATGATCGCGAGGTCCAGAACACGCCGGAAACGATGTCGTACTTTGCCCTGAACTATGTGATGGATCTGTACGGCGGCTCACTGAACCTCAATGCCAATTGGTCTTACAAAGACGATATAACCCAGTTTGAAGTGGCCAATAATGATATCGATCAGGACTCCTACCACATGTACAACGCGAGTGTTGTCTGGACCAATGCAAGCGCGAATTGGTTGGTAGGTATTCATGGTAAAAACCTGGGGGATGAAGAAATTCGTACCGCTGGTTACTGCTTCGGTTTCACAAGTTGTCCGTCCAGCCTGGGTCTTGAAGACAACACGACGGTGTTCTACGCCCCGCCGCGTACTTGGACTGCAACCGTAGAGTATCGCTTCTAGGTCTTGTGGGTTGGGCGCCTTCATGGCGCCCTTTTTTCGATCATGAATGGTTTTCCTTCATCAGCTCCACTGCTGCCCGAGATTCTTTGTCTGCATGGGAAGTGGCGTGCCGAAAAGCCCGCAGTGATTTGCGAGGACTCGGTGCTCAGCTGGGCAGAATTCTGCGGACGTAATCATCGCTTCGCTCACGCTTTATCTGGCGCTGGTGTTGGCCTCGGTGATCGCGTTGGCATTGTGATGTCCAATGGCTTGCCGATGCTCCAGGCGCTCTTTGGTAGCATGGCTGCTGGCGCGTGTACGGTGCCGATTAACCTTTCTGTGTCGGACGATGCGCTCGTTTCCATGCTGCAGGATGCCCAGGTAAGCGCTCTGGTTGTCAGCGATGATCAGCTTCCTCGGCTTCAGGCATTGGAAAGTCAACTCCCGGCAGAAGTTATCCGCATCGCGGAAACTCCAAAACCCGGCTGGTACGGCATAGAGGCATTCTGTGATGGACAGGATACCAGCCTGCCCCGACTTGATATTGCGGACGTATTGCCGCTTAACATCATCTATTCATCGGGCACCACCGGGCTTCCCAAGGGTATCGTGCATACCCATCGCGGACGTTTGGATTGGGCCTATGATTTGTCGATTGCGCTGCGTTATCACGGCGGCGCCAGAACACTACTGACCATCGGTTTGTATTCCAACATTTCCTGGGTGGCGATGCTTTGTACCTTGTTGGCAGGTGGCACCCTCGTGGTTCAGCGCCACTTCGATGCCGTAGAGTTTGTGCGCGCGGTGGGCGAGGTCCGGGTTACCCACACGGCAATGGTGCCGATCCAGTTTCAGCGCGTAATCGAATTGTTGAAGCGAGAAGGCGGTGACGTTAGCAGCATGCAGGCGATGATGTCCTGTGGCTCGCCGCTGCACGCCGAACTGAAGCGCGAACTGTTTGAGTTCTTCCCCTGCGGTATCGTTGAATTGTATGGGTTGACCGAGGGGATCATCACGACCCTCGATCCCGAAGACGCAGAAGGTCGGTGGGCATCCGTGGGTAAACCGCTGATCGGCACGGACATTCGCATTATCGATGGCGATGACCGTGAGTGCGAGCCAGGTCAGAGTGGTGAGATTGTTTCTCGCGGGCGAATCACCATGCCCGGTTACTGGAATAGACCAGATGCTACCCGCGATGCTACTTATATCGATAATGATGGCGTGACCTGGATTCGTACCGGCGATATTGGCCAGCTCGATGAGCAGGGTTTCCTGCAGATTGTAGACCGCAAGAAAGACATGATTCTCTCCGGCGGTCAGAACATCTATCCTCAGGATCTGGAGTCTGTATTGATTGAGCACGAAGAGGTGAATGACGTTGCCGTTATCGGGCTCAGCAGCGAGCGCTGGGGAGAAACGCCGGTAGCATTGGTAGTCATGGAGTCCGGCTCGGATGCCGATTGCCGTGCCATCCTCGAATGGGCTAACGCACGCCTCGGTAAACAGCAGCGATTGGCGGACTTGATTGCAGTTGACGAACTGCCGCGCAATCCCAACGGCAAAATACTCAAGCGCGAGTTGCGCGAATCTTTTAAATACCAGTCCTACGGGTAGGGCGAATACTATGGCTTACGAAGACTTCTACTACGAGAGCGAAGACGGGCTGCGCCTCTATGCTCGTCACTACCTGCACGAAGCGCCGCGCGCCACGATCCTCTGTATGCATGGCTTGACCCGTAACTCGGCAGACTTTGAAGACATTGCTAACCACCTGGCTTCGGACTATCGCCTTATAGTCGCGGAGCAGCGTGGCCGTGGACTTTCGCAATGGGATCCCAACCCGGAAAACTACAGCCCTGGTGTCTATGTGAAGGACATGCTCCGGCTACTCGACCTGTTGGGTGTTGAGACTGTCATTCTTATGGGGACGTCGATGGGTGGGCTGATGTCGGTGATCATGAAAGCGATGCAGCCAGAGAGGATTCAGGCTGCAATCATCAACGATATCGGTCCCGTGGTAGATCCCGAAGGCCTGGAGCGCATCAAGGGCTATGTGGGTAAAACCGAGCCGGCCCGATCTTGGGATGAGGCGGTGAGTCTCAACAAGGCGATCAATGGTCATGCCTTCCCGACCTTGGCTGAGCAGGATTGGCAGGCTTTCACCCGTGCCCTGTATCGTGAAAACGAGGATGGTGTGCCGGTCCTTGCTTATGATCCGGCGATTTCCAAGCCGATGCTTGAAGCGCAGGAATCCGCAGTGCCGCCCGACCTCTGGCCCATGTTCGATCTGCTCGTCGACACGCCCGTACTGGTTATCCGTGGTGAGTTGTCAGACATTCTCTCCACTGACTGCCTTGTAGTGGTCAACTAAAACTGGCCACGGTTTTATAAGCTTTCCAGTATTCGTTTTCTGCCTGATTGGGTGTTTTCATGTTGTTATTCGAATGCGGTCTGATCGAGTTGTAGTACCTCACGATATAGTCATTGATTGACTGCTTGGCTTCAGTAAAACTCCGATAGCCCGTCTCTGGAACCCACTCGGTTTTTAGGCTGCGGAAGAAGCGCTCCATTGGCGCGTTATCCCAGCAGTTTCCCCGTCGACTCATGCTCTGTTGTATCTGATACCGCCAGAGATGCTGACGGAATTTTGTACTGGTGTACTGAACTCCCTGATCCGAGTGGAATAGCACTCCCTTTGGTCTTCCTCTGGATTCATAAGCCATCATCAACGCCTTACGGGTCAGTTCACTGTCGGCCCGATAAGAAAACGCCCAACCAACCGGTTTTCTCGCGTAGAGATCCAGTATCATGGCTAGATAGGCCCAGCGTTGACCCGTCCAAATATATGTAATATCGCTGCACCACACCTGGTTGGGTTCTGCTACAGAAAACTGCCGATTCAAGGTATTTGGAATGGCTACGTGTAGCTTGTCAGCACGCTTATAGGCGTGTTTTGGAAGCTGGCTACTCACCAGTCCCAACTCCTTCATCAACTTACCCGCAACGTAACGAGTCAATGGCGTTCCATTACGGCTAACGATCTGGGCAACGGTTCTTGCACCAGCTGAGCCACCACTTAGGCGGTGAGCAGCGTGAACCATAAGCTTAAGCCTGCAACGATGGGAGTTGTCACCCTTCGGGCGCTCTCGCCAATATCGGTAGCTACTGCGTTGAATATCAAAGACATGGCATAGCAACTTAACGGGATAGCTCTCTTGTAACCGCTGAATTATCGAATATTTTTCAGCTCGTCGGACATCAAGAGAGCCATACCCTTTTTTAATATGTCTTTCTCTGTTTCCAGCCGTTTGATCTGACGTTCCAGGTCGCGAATACGGCGCTGCTCCTCGGTCAGTGGCGTGCCTTTCTGAGGTGTTTCTCCCGAGCGCTCTAGCCGAAGCTGGCGAACCCAGCCCTCCACTGAAGATTTACTGACGTTCATCGCTTCACTCGCGGCTCTGACGGTATAGCCTTGGTCAACGACTAATTGTGCGACTTCGAGTCGAAACTCCGGGCTAAAGTTTGGTCTGGATCGTTTGGTCATTTGCTCACCTGTGTCTTGAGGGGTGATAGTATCACCCAGATTCAGGTGGCCAAATTCAGTGTGCCACTACAAGGTCGATTGGTTGAGCATTTTGTTTCTGGCAGCACAGCGAGAACAGCGGCAAGTCTTGTTGGCGTGAACGTCAAAACCTCGGCCTATTACTTTCATCGCCTTCGGGAGATTATCGCGCATGAGCTGGCCCTTGAGAATGATATTGCCTTTGATGGAGAGATAGAGGTCGATGAAAGTTACTTTGGTGGCAGGCGTAAAGGACAGCGTGGTCGTGCTGCGGCAGGCAAAGTTCCGGTGTTTGGCCTGTTGAAGCGCGGTGGCAAGGTCTACACCAAGATCATTGCTGATGCCAGTAGCCGGACTTTATATCCTATCATTGAACGCAAGGTAATCCCTGACAGCATTGTCTACAGTGATTGCTGGCGTGGCTATAACGTGCTGGATGTCAGTGAGTTCAAATTGACCTTCTCCCCGCCAGGGTAGCCAAAAACAGTAAGAGATTTCCCACTCAACTACCCCATGGGAGGTCTCAATATGAAGCAGAAGCGATACACGGAAGAGCAGATCATCGGATTCCTGAAAGCCCACGAGGCAGGCATGTCGGTCAGCGATCTAGTGAGGGAATACGGATTCTCTGAACAGAGCTTTTACCGCTGGAAGTCCAAGTACGGTGGTATGGAGGTCTCCGAGGCCAAACGGCTGCGAGAGCTCGAGTCGGAGAACGCTCGCCTGAAGAAGCTGCTGGCTGAAGCCGAGCTGGACAAGGCAATGCTTCGTGACGTTCTGGGAAAAAAGTGGTGAAGCCGGCCAGTCGTAAACGTCTCGTCGGCTATCTCCAGGATTCCTATGGCATCAGCCAGCGGCGCGCCTGTCGTGTCATACCGATCAGTCGCAAAGCGATGGCTTATCAGCCACAGCGGCCCATCCAGGACGTGGCGTTGATCAAGCGCATGAAGCCGCTGGGCGAGCAGTATCCACGCGACGGTTACTTGATGTTGCATGAACTTCTACGCCGTGAGGGGCTGGTCATCAATCGTAAGTGCACCTACCGACTCTATAGCGAGCTAGGTATGCAGGTCCGCACGAAGCGACGGAAGAAGTTGGTCAGGCCCAGAGTGCCCTTGGAAGTGCCCACTGGCCCCAATCAGCGCTGGTCGATCGACTTCGTTCACGATCAGTTGGCGGATAGTCGCAGGATCCGGATACTCAATGTCGTTGATGATTACTCTCGGATTTGTGTTGGCCAACTTGTCGATCTTTCCATCTCGGGCGAGCGCACGGCGAGGTTCCTGGATGAGCTTGGCGCTACACGCGGTCTGCCGAAGCGGATCGTCATGGACAACGGTCCTGAACTGACGAGTAAGGCCATGTTTATCTGGAGTCAGCAGTCTGGCGTGAAGCTTCACTTCATCCAGCCAGGTAAGCCAACACAGAACGCTTTTGTAGAATCGTTCAATGGGCGCTTCAGAGACGGTTGCCTCAACCAGCAGTGGTTCCAGAGCCTGGAAGACGCCAAGGAGATCATCGACGCCTGGCGTGAAGACTACAACCAGATACGGCCGCACAGTGCATTGAATTATCGGTCTCCAGCAGATTTCGAGAAAGCGGCCTAAACTTGGATTTCTCTTACTGGAAGTGGGAGCCCTACGGGGAGAAGGTCAAGCTTCCCCCTATCGGAGACGGTTAATTAGAAGCATTCACGGCTTGGGCTAAAAAGGCCGGCATGGCGATCCAGTACATCCAGCCCGGCAAACCTAACCAGAATGCCTGCATCAAACGGCTCAATCGGACGTATCGCGAAGATGTTCTGGATCAGTACCTGTTTACATCGCTAGACTAGGTTCGGGAAGCAGGGAGCAATCCGCCAGAAGCTTTACTTTTGAATTGTTTACTTGACGGGGAAGCTTACGAAGCGTGCGATTTGCGGCAAATAACTATCTCTTGAGCTTGCTAAACGATATCCTGTTTACCATGACTACACTCAAGGCAGCAATTGCGCCACAAGATTAGCCACCATAGCAACTATGGTTTACCCTGCGACAATCCAATGTTATTGTAGCCTTGGTGACTGTAATGGGTAGCCGCTACCAAAAAAGAATAAAGTGACTGAACCAGCGAAGCGAAAAGGCTGTTCACTGCCTTCAAAACCACAAGGTTCGCTTCTTATAGTGAGGCGCTCTCAGCTTCGCCAGACCCACGATTACCTCAGCTAGCAATCTCTGACATCACACGAAAAAGCCTTCCTGCGTTCGCTCATGGAGTTAGCCCATGTCGTCGCTGCAGAGATGCCCAGCGATGACGACCACATCGAGATACCGCGCAACGCGTTCCAGTCTTGGGCACAATACCTGGAAATACCGGGTAGCGGACTGGCGATGATAAAGCGGCGCTTGAAGAGACTGGCGGACAAAGGGGTGTTGCGCCGCCAAGAGAAAACCCACCCTAGGGCGAAAGACATCCTCTATCTGGAGGACATCACCCCGGTGATGCAGCTGCCAGCGGTCAAAAGGGGGTTTGACGATCATCGCAAGGAGAGGCGTCGCCTCGAAGATAAAAAGCGAGAAAGGGCCCTGGCCCCGGACATTCAAAGGCTCGAAAATGATCTCATGACGGTTGGCTGGTCGTTCATGTTGTGGGTAGATGTTTTACCGGTGTGTTTTCGCACATCAGCGCTTGATCCCCGCTCGGAAATTTATAGCCGTATCCACATACCAGGACGTGGAGAGTGCGAGGTAAAGACGACAAGTCAAACGGGAAGCGCTATCACCACGATCGATGACGAGCGAACTATCAAAGCCCTGCTCTCTCTGGTGGCAGCACGGATGGAAGAATCGCACGACACCGGTGAGGAAATACTGAACCAATGGGATTTGGACATTGTCGATCTTTGCGACTCTATGGGTCTCAAACCGACCGGTGGCAATCGCGATACCGTGCGGGACTCCATTTACCGGCTGGCAGATACGATGCACACGATTTCCATGTCAGACGAGGCTTGGGAACGCACAACTGAGCTCCATGGTGAGGGACGGACAGGAAGCAGGGTTCGTGTCACTTTTCTGAAAGAGCTGACAGAGGCGGAAGAACGTATAGGGAAAACCCGGAGGCCCCGATATTTTCGGTTCGAGCTATCGACGGCTGCCTACCAGGGGTTATTGGAGCACATAACAAAATCCCGCGCCGACGAGCAGCGAGTGATGGTGTTTATACACAACCCGGCAGTGCTTCGTCTTTCCGGTGGTGTGCTACATCGTCTGTACGACTGGGCAGCAGCCCATTGCACGCGCAGCGCTCACTCCCGTCGACCAAGGGTTGCCGAAACGACCTTAACGAATCTATGGGACAAAGGGCTTCTCGCTGATTTGCCCTACCGATTAGCCAGGCATCGAATTCTCAAAGCGATCCGAGCAGAAATGGGCAAGTGCGGCAAAACCTGGGCCGATGAAGGAACGAACACTCTGTATCTATCCGGCTACTGGTTGAGTGTATACAACGACCTTGACCTAGATGACTGGGTTATCGAGGCCTTCATTGATACCCGCGACCCCTTTATTGGAGAGAGTTCGGTGCACAACCGGCTATCCCGTTTGCAAACCAGGCGGGAAGACGCGTCCGCAACCCAGTGCACGCGCCCCTGACAAACAGGCATTCTCCGTGGCTCTTGAGTTACCATTAACCACCCCCAAAAACACCGAAAAACGCTGGGTCATTTGTGGGTCCAGCTGGATGTCCAATTTCTACCAAGGAATGTAATGACCCAGCTAAAACAGCACACCTATGCCGCTAATTTAAATGTTCCCCGCCCGGGGCGGTTCAATGTCGTTAAATGCAACTGACGGAGCCAGGATGCCAGGCCAAAAACCAAACAGATTGTGTGCTGCAAAACGCCCCGAAGGACGGATTGCTGTCTCGCGGCTTGCGCCGGGTATTTTCGTGCGACGATCAAAACGCCTCAAGATCTGATCGCGAAGGGGTGGCTTGATTCCAGGTTGTGGGCGTCACACGCCTTGGGCCATCTCTCAGATACTGCTCCCCCGTTACCGGACGCACAGGTGGAGAAACAGCGTCCCACCACCCGGTGCCGAGGTCTTGGCCAAGCCAGGTCGTGCTGAGTAACTCAGCGAAGATGCAAGATATCCCTGCCTTCCCAAACCAACTGCGAATGACGCCATATGCAGCGCGGTCTGGTGCATGCTGCTTGGGAGAGTAGCCACCTTAAGCACAACCAGTATCCCCGGCAAGGCCAGTAAAATCAAGGGCTGGGTGATATCGCTCTACCCGTCTCTCGCCAACAGCGAGAGACGGGCTGTCAGTCGGCCACGAAATCTACAGCCGGTACTGCTTCGACAACACCTTCCTTACCGGCTAGAGTAGTTGAAGGTATTACCTTCAACTACCGGAGGCAGCATGGCAGCGCCAACGTCCATCAAGCTTGACGATGAACTGAAAAGTCGCGTGCAGCACCTGGCCGAGAACCGGCAACGCTCCGCCCACTGGCTCATGCTCGAAGCCATCAAGCAGTACGTCGAGCGTGAGGAACGACGCGAAGCCTTCAAGCAAGACACACTCAAGGCCTGGGAGGACTATCAGGCCACAGGCCAGCATGCCACTGCCGACGAGGTAGAAAGCTGGCTGGCCAGCTGGGGATCTGATGATGAGGCCTCTGCCCCAACGTGCCACAAGTAATTTATGCGCCTGCAGCCCTCCGGGATCTGGAGCGATTGCGAACGTTTCTTCGCCCCAAGAATCCGGCTGCAGCAAAGCGTGTCGCCCGGGCCATCACCCAGGGCGTTCGTGCTCTCGGGTTACAACCCCATATTGGTCGGCCCATCGATGACCTCCCCGAGGAATTCCGAGATTGGCCAATCGACTTCGGTGATAGCGGTTATGTCGCTCGATACCGTATCGACGGCGACACGGTTATCATCCTAGCCATCCGTCACCAGAAGGAAGCGGGATTCTGAAGGAGGGTTCAAATCCCTCCCTCACGTGAGTGGACCAAGCAGAGGGCTGATCATTATAAGCCCATCAGCGGCCGCTGTATAAATATTCAACAGGAGCTCTTGGCCACTGTCCCCGGAGAAGTACTGGATAAAGCGCAGGATAATTATCCCGGGTATGTTGCTTGAGCTGTGTTGTTTTCGTGTAAAGTGTTAAAAATACCCGATTCTCAACTCTTTTTAGCCCTTTGCATTGAGCCTCAAGCGTGATTCCATAGGGGGAGTTATATCAACCCGCCCGAAGGCGGCCCCTATGGATCAGGAAGAGTCATCACCGTCTATCTGATGATGGAAAACGTTTACAAGGAGCTGACCGTAGGCTGGCCTGTGCCCCGGGGCGGCTTTCCACCTGCCCTCGCTGATAGCGAGCTTCTGACGATGGAAATCATAGGCGAGATTGAGGGTCGCCATGGCGACCGGGCCATCTGGCGCTACGTTAACAGCCACGGGCGAGGCTGTTTCCCGCTTCCGATACGGTCCATATCATTGACGGTGTCCCGATACCAGTATGTCACACAGTGAGGGCCAACCGGTCCCGGCTGCTCGATACGGTGACGGCCTGGGGCTACTGTGCGGCCAAGGACGATCACTATTACGGCCTCAAGGGTCATGTCATGATCCATCGGGACGGCTATATCACTGCTTGCCCGGTCGCGCCAGCCAACGTGGATGAACGGGAGCTTCTTGCCGAAGCTGCTGACAGAGCCAAGGGTCTGCTTATCGGGGATAAAGGGTATATTGGCACCGCATGGGTGGACGCTGTGGCGGCTACCGGCATAGACCTGCAAACCCCCCTGCGCGATAACAGGGCAGACGCAAGGCCTGCCTGGGCCGTACGGCAATTACTGAAAGTCCGCAAGAAGGTGGAAACTGTCCTGAGCGTCCTGACGGAGCAGTTTTCCTTCACCAAAATCAAGGCTCATGCTATCTGGCATTTCCGCGCGAACCGCATCTGCTTCCCCCACGGTAATATCCGGATCGATTTGCGGGTACGTCGTAATTGTCGCGTAACCATCGTAGGTGGTTCGGATAGTGACATCGACAAAGCAACAAGCCCGCTCACCCACCTCCTGATCTGAGGATAGGCGCTGAAACTCGTCTTGGGAGATTACCGTGGCAGGCGCTGCGGCAGAGAGTGCAGAAAAATCTATGCTGATAAGAAGATCATAGGTGTTTGCATATTGGTTATTGGCATACCGTATTACTCCGGTCCCTGATAAAGCTCTCCTTGCTAGGGCTGGCTTACGTCGTCACTAACGCCACTATGGAAGGCGTCGCACAGCCAAAATCCCTGGTTAATTAACCAGGGGAGCGGGTATTGAACTATCAGATGATTCTCTGCCAGGTTGCCCACCGTATGTCTTACCCCGTCTCCTGCCCGTAAATTTTTCAGCACAACGTCGTCGTAGCGCCGCGCCAGATCTCGGGTGTAGTCGGGGTTGTTGACCGCGTTGAAGTCGGTAATCGCATAGATCTCTTCACAGAAGGCATCCCTGCGCTGCTCTCTATGTTCGGCATTCCCGGAGGTGTCTATAGCGTTGGCAGCGACCGAGCACGCTGTAAGCAACACACTTGCGAGCAGCCCAAAGCCTGCACTCCTTTTCTCTCCCTGGGTTGCCATTATCAGGCCCTCCTTAAAATCATTCTTCATAAACACCACTGTAGAAAGCTCCGCCACACAGCCAAAACCCCTGGTTAATTAACCAGGGGAGCGGGTATTGGGATAGCATGGGGGCCTCTACTATGTTTCTTTCGTTATAGCCTCCATCTGTCATGTCTGTTACCCACAATTTTTTCAGCACAACGTCGTCGTAGCGCCGCGCCAGATCTCGGGTGTAGTCGGGGTTGTTGACCGCGTTAAAGTCGGTAATCGCATAGATCTCTTCACAGAAGGCATCCCTGCGCTGCTCTCTATGTTCGACATTCCCGGAGGTGTCTGTAGCGTTGGCAGCGACCGAGTACAGTGTAAGCAACACACTTGCGAACAGTCCGAAGGCTGCACTCCCTTTCTCGCCTTTGGTTGCCATTATTGAGGTCTCCTTCATAGCCTGTGTTTTGCCTGCAATAGCTTTCATCCCACCATCTCGTTTTCGGTGTCCACTCTTGCTCGCTGGTGTTCCAGGCGAGATAGCCCTGATATCCGCCTATCAATGCAGCGATGTATCGGGGCGTAGCACCACAAGAGCGAGAGTCTCTATCACACCGGTTGCTCTCATACATCGTCTCCCTGTTTACAGGCGGATAAAGCACGTGTTGTCGGGTCACATGACCCAGGCCCATGCAATGCCCAATCTCATGAATTACCGTGTGCGTTATGGCTTGCTCAGAGTGCTTTTCAAGCGCTCTAATGTCGAGATAAATATCACACTTGACGTGGCCCTTGGTATACATATAGGGAGAGCTATCACGTATACCGGTAGTATTATGTTCCATTCCAATCCCCACTGGGCACTCCCCACCCAGCGGTGTTGCCAGCGGGCAGGTGTCGGGTATCCGCCTGTTCTTGCTGTGGAGCCTAATTTCGGGGCTATTGGTGCCTACCCTCTCTGCCCAATACAGTGTCACTCCCGCCCTTGTGTCTCTCTCGATGTACTGATTAGCTATTAGTACATCAGGTAAGGTGGTGAGTCTGTTCCCGCCCTGAGGTCTTCGAACCTGCCCTGTAGATCAGACCCCACCTCGCAATTACCTTTAAAACTGGATGGTATCCAAGCCCTCGCCCGTTGGCGATGAGGCTGCACATACAAGGTAAGTGGAGAGGAAATATGGCTATTATCGGCATTGATGTCAGTAAGGCAAAACTGGACACCCTGTGGATCCGGGACATTGAGACCATGAAGGTCAAAAGCAAAGTCCAGCCCAATACGCCCCAGGGCCACCAGGCTCTATTGAGTTGGGCGACCAAACAAACCGGCGGAGCGATTGATGAACTGCACTTCGTGATGGAGGCCACGGGTGTGTACCACGAACGATTGGCCTACTGGCTGCACGAGGCAGGTGCAAAGGTCTCGGTGGTCAACCCGGCTCGGATCCACGATTACGGCAAGAGCCTGGGCGTTCAATCAAAGAACGACAAGAAAGACAGCGTGGTCATTGCTCGCTATGGAGTCACCCAGTTGCCAGAGCTGTGGGAGCCGGAGGCCCCTGAGATCCGCCAGCTCAAAGCCCTGATTGCCCGTTGTGATGCGGTCAAGGGGGATATCCAGCGTGAAGTGAACCGGCTGGAGAAGGCGGTTGCCAGCGGAGCCTCGACCCAGGTGCAGGTTTCGATTGAGAAGGTTCAGGCCCAGTTAGAGGACGAGAAGGCACGCCTGGAGTCCCTGATCGATGATCACATCGACAACTATCCGGATCTAAAGCAGGACCGGGAGTTGCTGGAGAGCATTCCAGGTGTGGGTCCGACCATCTCGCAACAAATGGTCGCGGTGTTGCGCAGCCGGTCGTTCAAACAAGCATCACAGGCTGCAGCTTTCCTGGGCTTGATCCCGATTGAACGCCAGTCAGGCAGTAGCGTCTGCAGTCCGCCCAGGCTCTCCAAGCGAGGAGATGCCCAGGTGCGGAGGAAGCTCTACATGGCTGCTGTCACAGCGATTAAGCACAACCCGGATATCCGACGGCAGTACGAGCGATTGTTGAGGAACGGTAAGACAAAAATGTCAGCGCTGGGTGCGGCGATGCGCAAGTTAGTGCACATCTGTTTTGGGGTGTTGAAACACCAGACACCCTATGAACCTCAACTAGCCTGCTAGGCCAGTTGAGGTAAAGTGAGGGAGATGGTATCTACAGGCATAAAAAACCCGGCACCAGGCCGGGTTAGCATAGGCCCGCGGGGTCGGGCCGACACGTTGCGAGTTTGCTGTCAGGGCAGTCGCGGCGCTGCCAAGCGCGAGACGCGCCGCTTGAGCTTCCGCACCCAAAAATGCATCGACAATCGCCTCGATATCAGTGGTGGAAGCATCGATGGCATCCAGAACAGCCTTCGCAGCCTCTGCGGCCTCCATACCAGAGTAAACGAAGCTTCCGGAACTGAGCATATCCGTGAAGTACGTCGCTGCCGCCAGCTTGTTGGTGATCACGGTGAGATCTTCGTTCTGGGCACCATTGAGCACATCCAATGCGATGCTCTGCAGGCTCAAATCGCCAGCCGCCAGCGCGGCACCGTAGAAAGCTGCGCCTTCCGCATCGATGTCGCGACCGAAGAGTTGCTGGTACAAGGTGTTCAGCAGCTCATCATTACTCAGTTCGCCATAGCGCTCGGTGAATTCTGCACTGTTGCTAAAGGCGTCCAGAATGCTCATCAGATCATTGCCGTTGGCCGCCAGGCGTGTTGACCACCATGCCAGGCCAGCCTCGTCGGCGGGGCGACCATAGAACGCAATATAGACGCTCTGCACCAGTTGCTCGGTCGCAGCCGTCGGCGGAATCAGTACTGAGTCAATGGCGTGGATAACGCCATTGGTCGCCTGCACATCGGCAATCCCCACCGAAGAGTCTTTGATGGTTAGACCGTTCTCATCTGCAGAGATCGCAATCTGATCTCCATTGGCCATTTCTACCGCAGCGCCATATAGAGAAAGTGCCGTGGTTGAGTCGACGGCCGCGCCGGGGATCACGTGGTACAGCAAAATGTTACTAAGCGTGTCGATATCACCCAGCAACGCAGCAATGGTCTCGTCGCCCAGTTTGGCGAAAGCATCGTCCGTCGGCGCGAAGACCGTATAGGTCGCGTTTTCGTCCGCCAGCACCGAGTCGAGCCCTGCGGCTTGCGCAGCAGCGATGAGGGTGGTGAAGGCTTCGGCAGCAATGGCTGTTTCAACAATGTTGCCCGTTGCCGCGGCGGGCTCGGCGGGCGGAATCAGTACTGCATCGATCACGTGGATAATGCCATTGCTGGCTTCGATGTCCGTCACAATGACCTGGCTGTTGTTGATGAACAACGCATCGCCACGCAATGCAAGAGCAACGCGATCGCCATTGGCCATTTCGGTCGTCGTGCCGGCCAGGCTAATCGCAGTGGACGCATCAACCGCCGCGCCGCTAATCACGTGATAGAGCAGGATATCTGAGAGGGTGTCTGTGTCCGCCAGCAGGCTGTTGATGGTGTCCTCTCCCAGCAGGGCAAAGGTGTCGTCGGTAGGGGCAAACACGGTATACACCGCGTCTTCATCGGCCAGGACACTATCCAGTCCCGTCGCCTGGGCCGCAGCCACCAAAGTATTGAAATTACCGGCTTCGACGGCTACATCAACGATGGTTTGGCTCCATGCGCTGCCGCTGCACACCAGCAGTACCGCAGCCAGGATATTTCGATAAGTCTTCACTGTCTTCCTCCATGAAATAGCATGTTTGAGACAGTGGATACGAGGCTTGTCTTAAGCCGGCTCAGCTGCGGCTAACCACAATACTGTACAAATACGAAACAGTGCTTGGTGAACTTGGGTGAATCTGCTGCGTCAGATTTAATGAGGTTCTAGAGCTGTCCACGGACCGAATCGGTGGACGCATACAAAAAACCCGGCGCTTGGCCGGGTTCTGTGCAAGAGCGTTTTGACCTAACCGCGGCCGGCGCGGTTTTTCAGTTTGCGCAATGCTGCCAGCTGCGCAGCCGCTTCAGCCAACTGTGCTGATGCACGGCCATAATCGAACTCGCCGGTTTGGTTAGCCAGTGCTTGCTCGGCTGATTGCCGCGCCTCTTCGGCAGCCGCCTCGTCAACGTCCTCAGCACGAATCGCTGTATCGGCCAGCACGGAAACCACACCTGGCTGGACTTCCAGGAAGCCTCCCGAGACGTAGTAGACTTCCTCGTCGCCGTCCTGCTTGATAATGCGAATCGGGCCAGGAATCAAAGCCGTCAGCAGCGGCGCGTGGCCATAACCAACGCCCAGCTCGCCCTCTGATCCCGTGGCCACCAGCATTTCAACGAGACCAGAGAAAATCTCCTGCTCGGCGCTGACGATATCGCAATGTATTGTCAAAGACATAGTTGCAGACCTACTTTACAGGTTTTTCGCCTTTTCGATGGCTTCGTCCATCGTGCCTACCATGTAGAACGCCTGCTCAGGCAGGTGGTCATACTCACCCTCCAGCAGACCCTTGAAGCCAGCAATCGTGTCCTTCAGTGAGCAGTACTTGCCCGGGGAACCGGTGAAGACTTCCGCCACGTGGAACGGCTGAGACAAGAAACGTTCGATCTTCCGCGCGCGGTCTACAGTGAGCTTGTCTTCTTCTGACAGTTCATCCATACCCAGGATCGCGATGATGTCCTTCAGTTCCTTGTAACGCTGCAGTACCGACTGAACGCCACGCGCCACTTCGTAGTGCTCGCTACCGATAATCAGCGGATCGAGCTGACGGCTGGTAGAGTCAAGCGGGTCTACCGCGGGGTAAATACCCTTGGCGGCGATGTCACGACTCAGTACCACAGTCGAGTCCAGGTGCGCGAAGGTGGTGGCCGGTGAGGGGTCCGTCAAATCATCCGCCGGTACGTATACCGCCTGAATAGACGTAATGGAGCCCGTCTTGGTAGAAGTAATACGTTCCTGCAGTTCACCCATCTCCAGCGCCAGAGTCGGCTGGTAACCTACCGCGGAAGGCATACGGCCGAGCAGCGCCGATACCTCGGTACCTGCCAGCGTATAACGGTAGATGTTGTCGACGAAGAGCAGAACATCACGGCCTTCATCACGGAATTTCTCGGCCATGGTCAGGCCGGTCAGTGCGACGCGGAGGCGGTTGCCGGGCGGCTCATTCATCTGGCCGTACACCATCGCCACCTTGGATTCGTCGAACTTCTCGACGTTAACAACGCCCGCTTCCTGCATCTCGTAGTAGAAGTCGTTCCCTTCACGAGTACGCTCTCCCACACCCGCAAATACTGACAAGCCAGAGTGCTCGGTCGCGATGTTGTTGATCAGCTCCATCATGTTCACGGTCTTGCCTACGCCAGCGCCGCCGAACAAGCCGACCTTACCGCCCTTGGCGAAGGGACACACCAGGTCAATCACCTTGATGCCGGTTTCCAGCAGCTCTTCAGAGGCCGCCAGCTCTTCATACGTCGGAGCCTTGCGGTGAATAGAGGCGCGCTCTTTCTCACCGATGGGGCCCTTCTCATCGATCGGGTTACCCAGTACATCCATGATGCGTCCCAGGGTCTCAATACCTACCGGCACCGAGATCGGCGCCTGGGTATTTTCCACGGCCAGACCGCGGCTGACACCTTCGGAAGAGCCCATGGCAATAGCGCGTACTACGCCGTCGCCCAGCTGTTGCTGCACCTCCAGGGTCAGGTCTTTTTCAGTGACCTTCAGGGCATCGTATACCTGCGGTACGGCATCACGCGGGAATTCCACGTCGATGACGGCGCCGATAATTTGTACGATTCGTCCGCTGCTCATGTTCGAATCCTCTGTTTAGATATTCAATTCTTTCTGTGGGGTGGCCGGCTTAGCTAATCGCTGCCGCACCACCGACAATTTCTGACAGTTCCTGGGTAATCGCCGCCTGCCGAGCCTTGTTGTAGATCAGCTGCAGGTCATCGATCATCTCACCAGCGTTGTCTGTCGCATTTTTCATCGCCAGCATCCGCGCCGCCTGTTCGCAGGCACCGTTCTCAACCACTGCCTGGTAAACCAGCGACTCGATGTAACGGGTCAACAGCCCTTCCAGCAATTCGCGAGCATCGGGCTCGTAGATGTAGTCCCAGTGATGGGCCATCTCGTCGCTGTCTTCCGCCACCAAGGGCAGCAACTGCTCAACGGTGGGGTTTTGGGTCATGGTGTTAACGAACTCGTTGCTCACCAGGTACAGCTTGTCGATCCTGCCTTCGCTGAAAGCATCGAGCATAGTCTTCACTGACCCGATCAGGTCAGCCAGTACCGGCTCTTCACCGATATCTCGGGTTGCCGCCACGACATTGCCGCCGTAGCTACCAAAGAACGCTGCCGCCTTGGCACCTACCAGGCACATGTCGATTTCTACGCCCTGGTCGTCCCATTCCTTCATGGACTTGATCATGGCCTTGAACAAGTTAATGTTCAGGCCACCACACAGTCCACGGTCGGTAGAGACCACGATGTAACCCACCCGCTTCACATCACGCTCTTCCATGAACAGGTGCTTGTGCTCAGGGTTTGCGTTGGCCAGGTGGCCCACCACACTGCGCATACGCTGCGCGTAGGGCTTGCCCACTTCCATACGGTCCTGGGCGCGGCGCATTTTACTGGCCGCCACCATTTCCATGGCACTGGTGATCTTCTGGGTACTCTGGATACTCGAGATCTTGGTGCGAATTTCTTTTCCGACTGCCATCTAGTGGTCCTCGGCTGTTACCAGGTCTGGGTAGACTTGAAAGACTCCAGGGCGGACTTAAAGGTCGCCTCGGTATCGTCGCTCCAGTCACCACTGCTAACGATGCTATTCATCAGCTCGCCGTGCTCGGCTTGCATATAGGACAGCAGCGCAGCTTCAAAATCACCGATCTTGTCGATCTCGACGTCGTTCAGGTAACCATTGTCCGCCGCGTAAATCAGCAGACCCATGTCAGCAATCGTCTGCGGCGCGTACTGCTTCTGCTTCATCAACTCGGTAACTCGCTCACCGTGGTCCAGCTGGGCCTTGGTGGCGTCGTCGAGGTCGGATGCAAACTGTGAGAACGCTGCCAGCTCACGATACTGGGCCAGAGCGGTACGAATACCACCTGACAACTTCTTCATGATCTTGGTCTGGGCGGCGCCACCTACCCGTGATACAGAAATACCTGCATCCATGGCTGGGCGGATACCGGCGTTGAACATGTCAGACTCCAGGAAGATCTGACCATCGGTAATCGAGATTACGTTGGTCGGTACGAACGCTGACACGTCGCCAGCCTGGGTTTCAATCACTGGCAGAGCCGTCAGGGAGCCGGTCTGGCCCTTCACTTCACCGTTGGTGAACTGCTCTACATATTCTGCATTGACACGTGCGGCGCGTTCCAGCAGGCGCGAGTGCAGGTAGAAAACGTCACCAGGATAGGCTTCACGACCCGGCGGACGACGCAGCAGCAGGGAAATTTGACGATAGGCCCAGGCTTGCTTGGTCAAGTCATCATAAATAATCAGGGCGTCTTCGCCGCGGTCGCGGTAGTACTCACCCATGGTGCAGCCCGCAAACGGTGCGAGGTACTGCATTGCAGCCGGGTCAGATGCATTAGCGGCAACAACAATGGTGTGCTCCATCGCGCCGTGTTCTTCCAGTTTGCGCACAACCGCTGCTACAGAAGATGCTTTCTGGCCAACTGCAACATAAATACACTTAATGCCGGTGCCCTTCTGGTTGATGATGGCGTCGATAGCAATCGCCGTCTTACCAATCTGGCGGTCTCCAATGATCAGCTCACGCTGACCACGGCCGATGGGTACCATCGCGTCAATAGCCTTCAGGCCAATTTGAACCGGCTGGTCAACCGACTGGCGCGCGATTACACCGGGTGCAACCTTCTCCAGTGCGTCCGTTTCCTTGGCATCGATCGGGCCTTTGCCATCAATAGGGCTACCCAGGGCGTCCACAACACGGCCTTGCAACTCGGGGCCAACCGGCACCTCGAGAATACGACCGGTGCAACGACAAGTCTGGCCTTCCGCCAGGCCCTTGTAATCACCGAGGATTACCGCACCGACAGAATCGCGCTCCAGGTTCAGCGCCATTCCGTAGAGGCCACCCTCAAATTCAATCATCTCACCGTACATCACGTCAGTGAGGCCATGGATACGGATAATACCGTCCGTTACAGAAACTACCGTGCCCTCATTGCGGGCCTCAGAGCTGACATCGAGCTGGTCGATGCGTTGCTTGATAATTTCACTGATCTCAGAAGGATTCAGTTGCTGCATGAGTTAATCCTCAGTTCTTAATCCTATTGCCTAGGAATTCATTGCTTCCGCGAGCTTGTTCAACCGCCCGCGTACAGACCCATCGATCACCAGGTCACCGGCGCGAATCAAGACGCCGCCTACCAGGCTCTTGTCGACGGTCGTGTCGACTTTTACTTCGCGCTCCAGTTTCCTGGTCAGCACTTCAGCCAATTTGCGCTCGCTGTCTGAATCCATCTCAAACGCTGAGATGACTTCAACATCCACGCTCTTCTCCCTGTTGGCTTTGTATTGCTCGAACAGGTTGTGGATCTCTGGCAGCAGCGGCAGGCGCTTGTTACTCGCCAATACCTGGATAAAGTTGCGGCCAGCGCCACTTACGGCGTCTCCGCACACCTCGATCATGGTGTCTGCCATCTGCTCCGCCGTGTAAGAGGGGCTGCCCAAGATGCCGGCCATAGCCGGATCTTGAGTAACGGCCGCTGCCGTTCCCAACTGTTGCGACCAGTTGGCCAATTCCCCGCTCGCGGCGGCCACTTCGAAAGCTGCTTTCGCGTAGGGACGAGCTAATGTGCTTAATTCAGCCATTGCGCCGCTCCCTTACAGTTCAGCCGCGAGTTTGTCGACGATTTCACTGTGGCGTTGCATATCGATTTCCGCTGCCAGCACTTTTTCAGCTCCAGCCAGGGCGAGTGCAGCGACTTGCTCGCGCAAATGTTCACGTGCACGGTTCAGTTCCTGCTCAATTTCGGCCTGTGCGGCTTCCTTGAGTCGATCGCCCTCTGCACGCGCTGCGTCTTTCGCCTCTTCGACGATCTGGTTGGCGCGCTTGTTGGCGGAATCTACGATTCCAGCAGCCTCTTCCTTGGCCTCCTTCAGGCGTTCAACCGCCTTTTCTTGAGCCAATTCCAGGTCGTGGCTGGCACGATCCGCCGCGGCCAGGCCGTCAGCGATCTTTTCGGCACGCTCAGCCATGGCAGCCAGGATCGGCGGCCAGACATACTTCATGCAAAACAGCACGAACAGCGCAAAGGCCACCATCTGGCCGAATAGCGTCATGTTTATGTTCACGCTTTGCTCCTCACGTAATACCTTGTCCGCGGGCAATGTCTATCAAGACTGCCCACCCAACGTCGTCCGGTCTTAGCCGCCGACTACGAAGATCAGGTACATGGCGATACCCACGCCAATAATGGGGATAGCGTCAACCAGGCCGGCGCCCAGGAAGAAGGTCACCTGCAGCTTGGGAGCCAGTTCCGGCTGGCGAGCAGAGCCTTCGATCAGCTTGCCACCCAGCAGGCCAACACCGATTGCGGCACCCAGACCACCCAGACCCATCATGATGGCGGCAGCTACAAAGATTAATTCAGGCATTTTAGTCTCCTAACGTTAGAAGTAGTGGTTAATCAGTGGTCCTCGTGAGCCATACTCAGGTACACGATCGTGAGAACCATAAAAATGAAAGCTTGCAGGGTAATTACCAGAATATGGAAAATTGCCCATCCAATTTGCATGAGCCCCGCGGGGGCCATCCAGAAGACGCCCGCGCTGTAAAGCGCGGCTATCAGGATAAAGATCATCTCCCCGGCATACATGTTGCCGAACAAACGCAGGCCCAGTGAAAAAGGCTTGGCCAACAGCCCCACAGTCTCCATGAACAGATTGATCGGTATGAATACGGGATGCTCGAAGGGGTGCAGTGTCAGTTCTTTGACAAAACCCATCCCTTTAATGGTAATCGAGTAGTAGACCATGAGGACGAAGACGCCAAGCGCCATTCCCATGGTGATGTTCGGATCGGTCGAGGGCACGATCTTCTGATAACCCACACCCATTAGCATCAGGGCGTGGGGGACCAGATCGACCGGTATCAGATCCATCAGGTTCATCAGGAATACCCAGACAAAAATTGTCAGGGCCATTGGCGCTACCAGCGGGTTGCGACCATGAAAAGTGTCTTTCACCGTATTGTCGACAAATTCGACAATCATCTCAGCAAAATTAACGACGCCACTTGGCACGCCACTGGTGGCGTTCACTGCAATGCGGCGAAACATCCAGCAAAACAGGATACCCAGACCAATAGACCAGACCATGGAGTCGACGTGAATCGCGTTAAAACCCATAGCAGCCGCTTCGGCACCGCCATGGGCAAAGGTCCAGGTGGCTTCTGTGAGAGGTGGCAACGCTTCGCCATTCTCATCGAGACGGACATACCCAGCAGGGAGTTTGCCGTAGGTTAAATTAGTCAGGTGGTGAACGATGTATTCGGAGACGGTTTGCTCTTGACCTGCCGCTGCCATGGATAATTCTCTTGTCCTGTTAAAGGTTTCCTGGTCGTGATGCTCGTAGCAACCACCAGGCACCTGTTACCTGAATCACTATCATTACGCCGTACCCGGCGAACACTGCCCCGGCAGAGAGCGGCCTGACCATTGCAAAGACCACACCAAAACCGGTAACCGCCAGCACAAACTTACCCACCTCCGCGACATAACTGCCGTGGGCGATCTGTCGGGCTGACCGCGCCCCGCTCTTGCGAAATACTCGGTACGTAAACCAGGCGTGGGGAAGGATCGCTATCAAACCTCCCAGCAACAACGAGTAAGCCGCCACCGGGTCAACGAAACTGAATCCCGCACACATCATCAGCAATATGACAGTCTGTGCAATGCTTATTCGATGGGCTGGAGGCCGAGATATCTGCGCGCCGGGCATGGGCTGCTCATCACTCCCTAACTAGCCCTCGAATTGGGCGCGCGTATTATAGGTTTTATGACAAGCCTGTTCAACAGAAAACAGGGCCGAAACGCCCAGTTTTTCTGCTTTTTCACAGCATCAGCAAATGGCTACCGGCCGTCGCAGGGGAATGGTTTTCTACACTTGGCTTATCTTGTGTCTGATCAAAAAATAAACACAATATGAAGTGGTTTATGGCTATTTAATGTGACTGAGAATGCCGTCGAGCTCGTCCAATGAATTGTAATTCAATACAAGTTTACCTTTACCTTTGGCAATGTGCTGTATCTGCACCTTCGCTCCCAGTTTCTGTGACAGTTCATCCTGCAGGCTGCGAATATTAGGGTCCAGCGCCTTGGGCGGCGCTGCAGGCTTGTTCTTATCAGCCAATAACTGGCGCACCAATGCCTCAGTCTGGCGCACAGAAAACCCCTTGCCTACCACAGTTCGGGCAGCGCCAGATTGCTCTTCGGCGGGCAAACCTAGCAGCGCCCGGGCATGGCCCATCTCAAGATCACCTCGCTCAAGCAAGGTGCGGACATCATCCTGCAATGTCATCAGGCGCATCAGATTAGTTACCGTGGTTCGACTCTTACCCACTGCTTCGGCCACTTCCTGCTGGGTGAGCTCAAATTCATCCTGTAATCGACGCAGCGCCATCGCCTCCTCGATCGGATTGAGATTCTCTCGCTGGATATTCTCGATCAGTGCCATCGCCACGGCGGCCTCATCGGGTACTTCTCGCACCAGCGCAGGAATGGTGTCGAGTCCGGCGAGTTGGGTTGCGCGCCAGCGCCGTTCGCCTGCAATAATCTCAAAGTGATCGGCACTAACAGACCGCACCACGATAGGTTGCATCACGCCCTGCGCTTTGATGCTGTCAGCCAGTTCCTGCAGCGCATCGGGATCCATATCGCGCCGCGGCTGGTATTTGCCACGACGAATCAGGTCCACCGGAATATCACGGAGATCTGAATCGGTAGAAGCGAGGGAAGTACCGTCTTCTGCTTTACTTTCCTGTCGGGTTGCGCCTGCGCCCCCTAGCAATGCGTCCAGCCCCTTACCCAGGCCTCTCTTTTTTACTGCCATCTATTCACTGTCCTGTCGTATGACCGACCTGCGAGTCTGTATCGGAGTCGGCTATGTGTTCATCAACCTGGCGACGAATCACTTCGCCGGCCAGCGCCAGGTAGGCCTTGGCGCCACGTGACTTGGGATCGTATTGTATGACTGGCAACCCAAATGAGGGCGCTTCCGCCAGGCGCACATTGCGCGGTATCACCGTGCGGTACAACCTGTCCCCGAAATGCTCCTGCAGTTGTGCAGATACATCATTGGTGAGGCTGTTGCGAGGATCGTACATAGTACGCAGAAGGCCCTCAATTTCCAGCCCCGGATTCACGGTGCCAGCCACCTGCTGTATTGTGTTAATAAGTGCTGACAAACCTTCCAGAGCATAATATTCGCACTGCATAGGTATAAGTACGCTGTCCGCAGCCACCAGGCCATTAAGCGTCAGCATATTGAGGGACGGTGGACAATCGATAAGAATAAAATCGTAATCCGCAGTCACTGCGGTAAGCGCATCTGCTAGCCGGCGCTCGCGATGCTCCGTATCCAGCAGTTCGACCTCGGCGGCAGTGAGATCGCCGTTGGCTGGCAGCACATCAAAGCCAGCTTCCGTACCGCTGCGACGCACATCGAGCACAGGTGTAGCATGCACCAGCACATCGTAGATAGAGACGGGTAAATCATATTTGTCTACGCCGCTACCCATAGTCGCATTACCCTGTGGATCAAGATCCACCATGAGGACTCTTTTGCGAGTGGCTGCAAGCGAAGCGGCTAGATTGACGCAGGTCGTAGTTTTACCCACTCCCCCTTTCTGATTGGCAATGGCGACAATTCTTGCTGTCTCTGTCGCAGTCACGGCTTCCCCTCTAGCTGCTGTAAACCGGGCCCAGTTCGACCAGGTGACGGTCTTCTTTGAGACCTGGAACATCAAGCCGATGTACGGCTCTCACATCGCATACTTCGTTTAGCGCCGTCATTTCGGCATCGGGTCGGGCTCCTTTCATAGCCAGGAAACAACCGTGCTGATCGATCAACTGGCTGCAGCCGTCCACCATATCAGCCAGCGAGGCAAACGCCCGTGACAAGACAACATCGTAGGGTCGGGGTGGCTTCCAGGATTCAACGCGCTGGCGATGAACAGACATATTAGCCAAGCCCAGTTCAGTTTTCACCTGAAAAAGGAATCGTGTCTTTTTACCATTGCTGTCCAGAAGGTCATAGTGATGGTGAGGATTGAGAAGCGCGAGAGGTACGCCGGGTAAGCCAGCGCCGGTGCCTACATCAATCAGGTGTTTCGCACCGGAAGGTATGTAGGGCGCAACGGCCAAGCTATCGATTAAGTGTTTGATCACCATCTGCACCGGATCCCGGATTGCGGTGAGATTGTAGGCACCGTTCCAGCGCTGCAACAGGCCCAAATATGCGGATAGATTTACGCGCAGTTCGTCGCGGTCACCTAACCCAAGGGCATCGAGGCCTTTGACCAACGCCGCGTCCGCTGACGCGCTTGCGGCGTTAGGCAATTCTGCGTTCCAGGGCGCCACGCTTCTTCAAATAGATGAGTAGCAAGGATACGGCTGCCGGGGTCACGCCCGGGATCCTCGAAGCACGGGCAAGCGTCTCAGGCCTGGCTTCCGAAAGCTTTTGCTTCACCTCATTGGAAAGCCCTTCGATGCCCTGGTAATCGAAATCATCAGGCAGCACCGTATTCTCGTAACGCCGCAAACGCTCAATTTCATCACGCTGTCGATCAATATAACCGGCATATTTGGCCTGGATCTCTACCTGCTCACGCACCTGGGGGTCGTCCGATGCACCGGCAAACAAATCAGCGATATCGGCATAACCCAGCTCTGGACGCTTGAGCAGTTCAGCGAGGCTGTATTCACGACTCAGTGGCTTTTGCAACTTAGGTGAAAGTGCTGTGGCTGCTGCTGATCCGGGTTGCACCCAATTGCTGGCCAGCCGGGATTCCTCGGCGGCAATGCCATCGCGCTTGGCAATAAATCGGCCCCAACGCTCGTCACCCACAAGCCCCATTTCCCTGCCTTTTTCGGTGAGTCGTAAATCGGCATTATCCTCACGCAACAGCAGGCGGTACTCCGCGCGAGAGGTAAACATTCGGTAGGGCTCCAGCGTACCCATCGTGATCAGGTCGTCCACGAGCACACCCAGATAGGCCTCGTCGCGACGCGGACACCAACTGTCCTGCTCGAGGCAGGCGAGTGCGGCGTTGGTACCGGCCAACAGCCCCTGGGCGGCAGCTTCTTCGTAGCCGGTCGTGCCATTGATCTGACCCGCAAAATACAATCCCTTCACTATGCGGGTTTCCAGCGAATACTGCAGGTCGCGCGGATCAAAGAAATCGTATTCGATGGCGTATCCCGGTTGCGAGATGATCGCTTGCTCGAAGCCAGCGATCGAATGTACCAGGCGCTCCTGAATATCCAGCGGCAAACTGGTAGAGATGCCATTCGGATAGAGCTCAAGGCTGTCCAGCCCTTCAGGTTCAATAAAGACTTGATGCGAATTCTTGTCGGCGAAACGATGTACCTTGTCCTCGATCGAGGGACAGTAGCGCGGGCCCGTACCTTCAATGACTCCCGTGTAAAGCGGGGAACGATCAAGCCCTTCGCGAATGATGTCATGGGTATTGTCGTTGGTGTAAGTGATCCAACAACAACGCTGTTCGGGATGCTCTGACACCGAACCCAGGAAAGACATAATGGGTGTGGGTGCATCACCCCACTGTTCTTCAAGACCGGAAAAATCGACACTGCGAATATCGATACGCGGTGGCGTTCCGGTTTTCAACCGGTCGACCCGAAACGGCATCTCGCGCAGACGGTCGGCGAGAGCGATAGCAGGTGCATCACCTACTCTGCCGCCCGCCTCACTTTCCAGACCGATGTGCTTCTTGCCACCGAGGAAGGTACCAGTGGTTAGCACAACAGCCGGGGCGAGAAACGCTTCTCCGGATTCGGTTATCACACCGCGAACGCTGTCACCCTCGACGATGAGATCGTCCACCGGCTGCGCAACGATATCCAGGCCGGGTTGGCTCTCGAGAATGCTCCTGATGGCCTGCTTGTAAAGCACTCGGTCTGCCTGGGCACGAGTTGCCCGCACAGCTGGCCCCTTGCGTGAATTTAGAACCCGGAACTGGATGCCGGCGCGATCCGTCGCCCTGGCCATTGCGCCTCCGAGGGCATCGACTTCGCGTACCAGATGGCTCTTGCCAATTCCCCCAATGGCAGGATTACAGGACATTTGTCCCAGGGTATCGAGGCGATGAGTCAGCAACAGCGTTTTGCAGCCCATGCGGGCGGCCGCCAGCGCAGCTTCGGTGCCGGCATGGCCGCCACCGATGACTATCACCTGGTACTGTCGAGAACTGTTGCTCATTCGTTGCAGTCGTTTCAGTGTTTTAACGGACGCGCGATTATATAGCCTGTTATCGGCGTGATCAAAAACTGAGCACCCTGATTATTAAAGATAAATAAGAATATATATGTATAGAGTATTAGATTGTTATTGTTGTTATATATAAGCCCCTACTTATCTGTGTATATCCGCACTAAACCGTTTTATATCAATGCCTTGCCCGAGGTATAAACCCAGTTATAAAAGCTGTACCTGCTGTCCGGAAGTGCTGTGTAAGGCGTGGATGAACTCTTTCGCTTTGGGGATAAAGTAGGCTTCGTACTGTAAATACCCCAAACAGCTAACCACCCATTCATAGAAAAATTAAGCCACTTCTCGGTATTGAACGGGTGTCATATCGTTCAATCCATCATGGGGTCGTTCATGGTTATACAACACGATCCAGTCATCCGTGATCTCTCGAACTTCCTGCAATGTCTCGAACAGATATAAGTCCAATACTTCCTCTCGATACGTGCGATTAAAACGTTCGATAAATCCATTTTGGTAAGGCTTGCCGGGCTTGATGAAATCGATCTGAATTCCATGCGCTTGCGCCCATTCAGCCAACGCCCCTGATGTAAATTCAGGGCCATTATCAACCCTGATAATAGCGGGATAGCCTCGCCAGGCTGCAATACGATCTAATGTATGTATCACTCGCTCCGTAGTAATGCCCGAATTGATATCTATCGCTAACACTTCTCGATTGAAATCATCAACCACATTGAACGTGCGAAACCGATGACCGTGACGCAAGGTATCGCTCATAAAATCCATCGACCAACAGATATTGGCTGATCTAGGAACGCGCAATGGCAACGGATTCCTATTCGGTATCCTGCGTTTTACTTTACGCCGTATATTCAGTTTTAACTCCATATAAACACGGTAAATCCGTTTGTGATTCCAACGTTTACCCAACGCTCTGAGCCGCTTACACAGCTTTGGAAAACCCCAGCGAGGGTGCTTCTCAACCAAGGCCAGCAACGCATCAATCAGCTCACTATCATCTACTCGCTTGGGCGTGTAGTAATACGCCGTGCGACTTAGCGCGGCTGCACCACAGGCCGCTCGAATGCTGACAGGGTAATCCTTGCGCAAACGATCAACCCACTGCCGACGATGGACTGGCCCTAAAGCTTTTTTATGATCTCTTCCTGCATCTGACTCTTCAGGCTGAGATCGGCATACATCTGCTTGAGCTTGCGGTTCTCTTCTTCAAGTTCCTTGAGCCGCCGTACATCGGAGGCTTCCATTCCACCGTACTTAGAGCGCCACTTGTAAAAGGTGCTGAGTCCAATGCCATGCTCTCGACATATGTCCGGAACCGGCACTCCGCTTTCTGCTTGTTTGAGAAACGCCACAATCTGCGTTTCGCTGAACTTCGATTTGCGCATATGTAAAAACTCCTATCACGTTAGTTTATAGAAATTTCTACGTATGAGTGGCGCTATTTTACGGGGTACTTACAGTACAAGCAGGTCTCGCTTATCCCGATTTTGTACAAACTTCCCTTCAGGGGTTTTCCACCGATCTAGACACAGTGGGGATAAGCCTGTGAGTTGCCCTGTACAGCGAGTGGATTGCTATTTGCCGATACAAAAACTGGAGAAGATTTCCCCCAGCAATTCATCACTGGTCATTGCGCCGGTGATGTCGCCCAGTTGTTGATGCGCCTGCCGCAAGTCTTCCGCGAGCAGTTCACCTGCCGCTGTGAGGGAAAGCTGCTGGCGTGCGGCTTGCAGTAACTGGTCTGCTGACTCCAGGGCCTGTAGATGTCGGCGCCGGGCGAGAAAGGGGTGGTCGCTCTCCCTGTCAAAACCCATCGTTTGCAACAGATGGGCACGCAACAGATCCATGCCGTCGCCCCGTTTAGCGGACAAGGCGATGACAGTGGTACTGCCATTCTGTTCGATGCCGGGACTGCGGCCAATAAGGTCGCACTTGTTGTGGATAATTGTGACGGGAATAGACTGTGGAAGATGGTCATGCAGTTCAGGCCATATTTGGTCTGCATCAGTTTGTGATTGCTCGCGATGACTGTCGATAACCAGCAAAATTCGGTCAGCGCTTTCCATTTCCTTACGCGCGCGGCGGATGCCTTCTTGTTCGACCTCGTCAGCACTGTCTCTCAGTCCGGCGGTATCGACAATGTGCAGTGGTACCCCATCGATCTGAATATGTTCACGCAGGACGTCCCTGGTAGTGCCTTCAATGGCGGTAACGATGGCAGTATCCGCGCCGGACAACGCATTCAGCAGGCTGGATTTCCCGGCATTCGGTTTGCCCGCAATGACCAGTTTCATGCCGTCTCTCAACACCTGTCCCTGGCGCGCCTGGGCGAACACGACTGACAGTTGCTGGCTGATAGCCGCGAGCTTGCGCGACACATCACCTTCTTCGAGGAAGTCTATTTCCTCTTCAGGGAAATCTATGGCTGCCTCAACATAGACGCGTAGCGCGATGAGTTGATCCATAAGATTTTCGATAGCCCGGGAAAATTCGCCCTGCAATGAGCGCATTGCGCTGCGAGCGGCGTGTTCTGTGCTGGCGTTAACGAGGTCGGCCACTGCCTCTGCCTGAGCCAAGTCCATCTTGTCATTGAGAAAAGCCCGTTCAGAAAACTCTCCTGCTCTTGCGAGGCGAGCCCCCTGCCGACAGCAGGCTTGTAATAGCAGATCGAGCACCACCGGGCTGCCATGGCCCTGCAACTCCACTACATCCTCGCCAGTGAAAGAGGCAGGACCGGGAAAATACAGCGCGATTCCAGAGTCCAGCGTTTGTTCCTTACCAGGTTCGGTGAAACGGGTGTAATGTGCACGCCGAGCTGGCAACGCTTTCCCACAGAGGCTGCTGCCGATACGGTATGCGTCAGGTCCTGATAGGCGCACCACGCCGACGCCGCCGCGACCGGATGCGGTGGCAACCGCGGCGATAGTGTCGGTGGCCATTGAGTGAGAAGAACTCATGGCTGACAGTGTAGCCTGTGACTCAGGCCTTGGCCGCGGCCTTCTCTATCTGGTTGGTGATGTACCACTGTTGTGCGATAGACAACAGGTTGTTAGACACCCAGTACAGTACCAGCCCGGATGGGAACCAGAGGAAGAAGAAAGTAAAGATGATTGGCATCCATTGCATGATCTTCGCTTGCATGGGATCGGGTGGCGGTGGGTTCAGTTTCTGCTGAAACCACATACTGGCACCCATGATCAATGGCAGGATGAAGTACGGATCCATCACAGAGAGGTCATGAATCCAGCCGTAGAATGGCGCTTGCCGTAACTCTACGCTTTCCATCAGCACCCAGTAGAGCGCGATGAACACAGGCATTTGTACCAGGATAGGTAGGCACCCTCCCAAGGGGTTGATCTTCTCCTTTTTATAAAGGTCCATCATTGCCTGAGATTGTTTCTGTTTGTCTTCTGCGTAGCGTTCGCGGATTTCGACCATCTTGGGTTGAACCCTGCGCATATTAGCCATGGAACGGTAGCTGGTGGCAGACAATTGAAAGAAAGCGGCTTTAATCAGTACGGTGAGCAATATGATAGCGATGCCCCAGTTGCCCACCATTTCATAGATATTAATCAGCAGCCAGAACAGTGGTTGTGCTATCCACCAGAGCCAGCCGTAGTCGACGCTCAGGTCGAGGTACTCGGATATCTCGGCGAGCCGGTATTGGTCCTTGGGGCCGAGATACAATCCCGCGCTGATGGTGCCACTCTGGCCAGGATCAATGACGACTCCGGGTCCCACAAATCCACCGATATTGAATCCATTACCCGTTACCCGCGTGCTGTAGGTATTGCTGGTGCCGTTTGCGGGAATCCAGGCGCTCAGGAAATAGTGTTGAATCATTGCGATCCAGCCACCCTCCAACTTTTGCTTATAGGGCTTCTCCGCCATTTCTTCGAAGTCGAACTTGGTAAAGCGTTCATCGGGTTGCGTCAGCGCTACACCAAGGAACGGCATCATACCCATGCCGCTGGCCAGTTCCTGTGAGGGATCCGGACTGCTATCTCGCTTTATCTGGCCAAAGAGATTGCCCTGCCAGCGCTGTGTTGAGTTATTGCTAACGATGTATTCAACTTCAACGAGGTAATCGCTGCGTGTTAAGCGGAATCGTTTGATGACGTCAATATCGCCAGCGTTGTGCTCCAGATCGACCACGAGTTCATCGGCAGAATCGGCCAAGCTGAACTGGTTTGCCTGTGTGGTGAAAACCGCTCTTCCGGCGGCGTCTATACCGTCCCGACCAATTAGACCGCTCTGCGCGATATAGGAGCGGCGATTGGAGTTTTCCAGCAGTAGAATAGGGGTGGATGGATCGTCGAGCCGAGCCGGGTAAGCCGGTAGAGCGCTCTGGATAACATCACCGCCATTCAGATCGATGATCAATTCCAACACGTCAGTTTTGATACTGATAAGGTTGGAGGATGCAACCGAACTCGCCGTGGGCCCCGACTCTGGTTCTGCTTCTGTGACTACGGGTATGTCAGTATCAACTGCCGCAGCCGGGATGTCGGAAGGTGTAGCAAGTGTGGGCTGTGAATCGGGTACCGAGATGATTTCAGTAGCGACTGGTGGTGCCGGTGCGCGTTCCTCTCGGAAATTAACCCACTCGGTGAGCAACATAAAGGAAAGTACAGCGGCTGCGCCGATGAGTAGGGAACGGGTGACATCCATAGCGTTATTGCTCAGACACAGGTGAGTTAAGAGGAACGGGGTCTACACCGCCTTCGTGCCAGGGGTGGCATTTGCTGAGCCTGCGCAATGCCAGCCATGCACCCTTGACGGCGCCGTGGTGGCGAATAGCTTCCTCGGCGTAATGCGAACAGGTCGGGTGAAAGCGGCAATTATGGCCAACCCAGGGGCTCAGCAGGTAGCGGTAGACCTTGATTAGCCAGAGTAGGACGCTTTGCATCGGGTTTACTGTTGAGTGAGCTTTTGCCATTGCTGCCGCAATATAGATGATAGTGTCGAGTTGTCCAACTGATCGAGTCCGCTTCTAGCCAGCACGATGACATCCAAAGCTTGACCCTGACAAGGTTGGTGGCGGAAGAACTCTCTTATTACCCGCTTCAATCGATTGCGTTGCGCAGCTAAGCGAACATGCTTCTTGGCAATAACCAATCCAAGTCGGTGGTGGTCTAGGGTGTTTTTGCGGGCGAGTAATAAAAAGTGGCGGTGAGAAGCTTTGGCGTCTACCTGATCAAAAACTCGTCGGTAGTCGCCGGCATCCAGCAAGCGGTCCTCTTTGCAGAAAGAAAACTCGCTCACCAGTGCCAGTACCGGGCATTAGGCTGCGAGACGCTTACGGCCTTTCGCGCGGCGACGGTTAATGACTTGGCGACCACTTTTGGTGGCCATGCGAGAGCGGAAGCCGTGGGTGCGCTTGCGCTTGAGTACGCTGGGCTGAAATGTTCTTTTCATGACGTAATTCCAGTTAAATAAGTTCGGGCCAACGGGGGCCGCAAAAAGGGCATGTATTCTAGAGAAAGAGGTCCTCGAGTTCAACGAAAATTGGCGCAAAAAGTGGTTTTATTGGAATTATGCCGACGCGCGTCGGAAATTGGCAGAAATCAACATATTTTCGATGGGAAACCAACAAGTTATCCACAGGTAAATCCACAGAAAAATATTTTTCTTGGAAAACCCATATTTGCCTGTAAAAATAATGTAACTTATTGAAATATATAAAAAATAAAATTTTTCCGAATTTGCTTCTAATTGTGGATAACTTGAGATTTCGAGAGTAGAATGCGTAGCTCCCAGGCGATAATACACAGCCATATTTTAGTTGCAGGGGACGCGAGCAAGAGCAAAAATAACAGAGGCGTGCGCCAAATAGGGCGGTCAAGCCGCGGATTCGGTATTAAAGGGGTTAAGTTTGCCACAAGTCGTATGGCAAAAATGTATTGATTGCCTTCAGGAAGAATTGCCCTCCCAGCAGTTCAATACCTGGATCAAGCCGTTACGGGCAGAAGCAGATGGAGAAGCGTTGCACCTGTTTGCGCCCAATCGGTTTGTGAAGGAATGGGTCGATGACAAGTTTCTGGGCCGCATCAGTGAACTGGTGCAGGAGCTCGAACCACAACAGGCCTATCAAGTGGTTTTAGACATCGGTTCGCCGAAGCGACTGAATGGAAGTCGTGAGCTGAATGGTGGTCGTGAGGTGAATGGTAGTCGGGAAACGGGTTTGCAAAACTCTCGCCCTGTCGAATCAGCTGTCTCTGTTCCTACCAGTGTGTCACCAGCGATCGAGGCGCCGCGGGCAGCGTTGGCTAATTCTGCCGAGAGCATGGCCAGCAACCAGGTGCGTACTGTAGAAGTCGAAGGTGCGATAAAACACCAGAATTACCTTGTCGATCACTACACCTTCGATAATTTTGTCGAGGGTAAATCCAATCAGCTGGCGTTGGCGGCAGCCGGGCAGGTTGCAGAGAATCCTGGCGGTTCCTATAACCCACTGTTTCTTTATGGAGGTGTTGGCCTCGGTAAAACTCACCTTATGCATGCGGTGGGAAATGCCTTGTTACAGCGTAACCCGGAAGCCAAGGTGGTTTACCTGCATTCTGAGCGCTTCGTTGCCGACATGGTCAAGGCGCTGCAGCTGAATGCAATCAGCGACTTTAAGCGCTACTACCGCTCTGTTGATGCACTGCTGATTGATGACATCCAGTTCTTTGCCGGCAAGGAGCGCAGCCAGGAAGAGTTCTTCCATACCTTTAATGCATTGCTCGAGGGCGGGCAGCAGATGATTCTGACCTGTGATCGTTATCCCAAGGAAATCGACGGTCTTGAGGAGCGCCTCAAGTCCCGTTTCGGTTGGGGGCTGACGGTTGCCGTTGAACCACCTGAACTAGAGACCCGAGCGGCAATCCTGATGAAGAAGGCGGCGCAGGCTCGAATAGACCTGCCACCGGATGCTGCGTTCTTCATCGCGCAGAGAATTCGGTCAAACGTGCGAGAGCTTGAAGGGGCGCTTAAAAGAGTGATAGCGAATGCTCACTTCACATCGAAACCGATCGATGTTGAGTTGATCAAGGAAAGCCTCAAAGACTTGCTGGCACTTCAGGACAAACAGGTTAGTTTGGACAATATACAGCGCACTGTAGCGGAGTATTACAAGATCAAGGTGGCGGACCTGATGTCAAAGCGTCGCAGTCGTTCTGTTGCTCGTCCGCGCCAAGTAGCGATGTCGCTGGCCAAAGAGTTGACCAATCACAGCCTTCCAGAAATAGGTGATAGTTTTGGTGGCAGAGATCACACCACGGTATTGCACGCTTGCAGAAAGATAAAAGAGCTTCGAGAAACCAGCTCCGATATTCATGAAGACTATAAGAATTTACTGCGGTCTTTGACGACCTGAGCCCATCCACCCTGACCAGCGGAACTGACAGGAACCTTTTTATATGAAGTTTGTAATAGCACGAGATGCCTTATTAAAGCCACTGAACCTGGTAGCGGGGGTCGTTGAGCGTAGACAGACCTTACCCATACTGGCGAATGTGCTGCTAGTGCTGGAAGACGGTTGGCTGTCGCTTACGGGCACGGATCTTGAGGTGGAGCTGGTGGGTCGCGTTAAGCTAGACGCGGCGGGAGAAGCAGGAGAGGTGACAGTACCTGCTCGTAAACTGGTGGACATCTGTAAATCGTTGCCTGAGGGCTGCGATATCGAGTTCAGCGTTAGCGATGGAAAGGTGTTGGTGAAATCTGGCCGCAGCCGGTTCACGCTGTCGAGTCTGCCCGCGCGGGATTTCCCCAATGTCGAAGACAGTATGGGTACCCATAAGATCACTTTACTTCAAGGTCAGCTGCGTCGTTTGATTGAACGTACGTCTTTTGCCATGGCGCAACAGGATGTGCGCTATTACCTGAACGGAATGCTGTGGGAGCTGCGGTCGTCATTGCTGCGGGTAGTTGCTACGGATGGCCACCGTTTGGCCATGTGCACGCTGCAGGGAGAATTTCCGGTCGACGATGATTCGAAACAAGTGATCTTGCCGCGAAAAGGCGTGCTGGAGCTGGCGCGATTGCTGCAGGACGAAAGTGGCGAGATTGCGCTGGTGATTGGAAATAACCACATTCGTGCGACTACCGATGAGTTTACTTTCACCTCCAAGCTGGTTGACGGTAAATTCCCGGACTATGACAGGGTGCTACCTAAGAATCCCGAGAAGTCGGTTATTGGGTCGCGGCAGGAGTTGCGCCAGGCGTTTACACGTACCGCCATTCTGTCGAACGAAAAGTACCGAGGCGTGCGTTTAATGCTGTCGGATCAGAACCTGCAGATAGTTGCCAATAACCCCGAACAGGAAGAAGCGGAAGAGGTGGTGTCTGTCGATTATCAGGGCGATAGCCTCGAAATCGGATTCAATGTTAGCTATTTGTTAGATGTGTTGGGCGTACTGAGTGGTGAGCAGGTGCGCATGTCGTTGTCGGACCCTAGCAGTAGTGCGCTGCTAGAGGAGTCTGAAGACGGAGATTCACTTTACGTGGTGATGCCCATGCGCCTCTAGGGCGCAGGCGAAGGAAACCTAGCTCCATTGGCACTGGGACGGCTTGATATTTCCGCGGTGCGCAACCTGAAACAGGTTGCCCTGCGAGACCTCTGTATGGCCAATGTCTTTCACGGTCAGAATGGCAGTGGCAAAACCAGTATTCTCGAAAGTATCTATTTACTGGGTATGGCACGTTCTTTCCGCAGCGGGCCACTAAAATCCTTGATCTCTCATGGCCAGGAGCGTTGCACAGTTTATGGGGAGGTGGACCGGCGGGGCCGTTCATGTCTATCGCTGGGCGTGAGTCGTGATAGCGATGGCGGGTTCGAGGCCAGGGTGGGAGGTGATGCGGTAAAGTCGGCGTCTGAGCTAGCCGAAAGCCTGCCTCTGCAGGTTATTAATGCGGACTCTTTCAGCCTCCTGGCAGGCAGCCCATCACATCGTCGACAGTTTCTGGATTGGGGGGTGTTCCACGTGGAACATGCTTTCTACGGGTGTTGGCAGCGCTTTCAGCGCGCATTAAAACAGCGCAATACATTACTACGTCGTGGTAAAATATCGCTCGAAGAGATATTGCCGTGGAATGTCGAATTAAGCGATTCCGGTGAGCTCATTGATGGCTTTCGAAAACAGTATTTTGAAGCACTAGAGCCCGCTTTTCAGGCGTTTATCCAGCGCCTGTCGCCAGAGTTGCAGGCACTGGAACTGCGCTATCGTCGGGGTTGGGACAGGCAATCTTCGTTGGCGGACTCTCTCGAGGCGTCTGCCGAAACAGATAGGCAGCAAGGGTTCACACATGTTGGCCCACAAAGGGCTGATATTAAGGTCATGGCGGGACGTCACCCAGCGGCAGATGTACTGTCGCGGGGACAGCAGAAGCTGGTGGTATGTGCATTAAAACTGGCTCAGGGCCAGTTGCTGGCTGAGGCTAAGCGCCAGGAGTGTGTCTACCTTGTAGATGATTTGCCTTCTGAGCTGGACAAAGTCCACTGTCAGTTAGTGGCTGAAGTATTGAAAGAGTTGGAAACGCAGGTGTTTATCACCTGTGTCGACAATACAGAGATCGCCGAGGTTTGGTCCGTTGCCGCGGCGCAGGATGTTGCCATGTTCCACGTGGAACAGGGCCAGGCCTATCGAACCGGGGCGGGCTGAGAGCAAAGAGAACACTATGAGCGAAGAACAGAACTACGATTCATCCAATATCAAAGTCCTCAAAGGCCTGGACGCGGTAAGAAAGCGCCCCGGCATGTATATCGGGGATACGGATGATGGCACCGGCTTGCACCACATGGTATTTGAGTTGGTCGACAACTCCATTGACGAAGCGCTTGCCGGCCATTGTTCCACTATTACGGTAGTTATTCATCCGGATGAGTCGGTTTCGGTGTCGGACGATGGCCGCGGGATTCCAACTGACGTGCACGAAGAAGGGGTGTCCGCCGCCGAGGTCATCATGACAGTACTGCATGCTGGCGGTAAGTTTGATGACAATTCCTACAAGGTCTCGGGTGGGCTCCACGGTGTGGGGGTGTCGGTCGTTAACGCGCTATCAGAAGAGCTGTTATTGACCATTCGTCGCGAAGGCAAGATGTACGAGCAGATCTATCACCATGGTGTGCCCGATGCGCCACTGGCGGTTATTGGAGACACGGATGCCTCGGGCACTGAAGTTCGCTTTAAGCCGTCCGCCGAGACATTCTCAAATATAGAGTTTCACTTCGACTATTTGGCGAAACGCCTGCGAGAGCTGGCTTTTCTCAACTCAGGTGTCGCGATTGAGCTGATTGACGAGCGTAGCGGTGAAAAAGAAGACTACTGCTACGAAGGAGGGCTGGGAGCCTTCGTTGACTTCCTGAATCAAAACAAGACGCCGATTAATAGCCCGTTCCATTTCAATGTCACCCAGGATGACGGAATTGGCGTAGAAGTGGCTCTGCAGTGGAATGACTCGTTTCAAGAAAATATTTTCTGTTACACCAACAATATTCCCCAACGCGATGGTGGAACGCACCTGGCCGGTTTCCGCGCTGCGCTCACTCGTAATCTGAATAGCTATATCGAGAAAGAGGGGCTCGCCAAAAACGCCAAGGTTTCAACCACGGGTGATGACGCTCGCGAGGGCCTTACTGCCATCATTTCCGTGAAGGTACCCGACCCGAAATTCTCCTCTCAAACGAAAGATAAGCTGGTGTCCTCAGAGGTGAAATCCTCGGTGGAGCAGGCCATGGCCCAGTTCTTTGGTGATTACTTGCTGGAGAACCCCATGGAAGCGAAAGCCGTGGTTGGGAAGATGCTGGATGCAGCGCGGGCTCGGGAGGCAGCGCGAAAAGCGCGTGAAATGACTCGACGCAAGGGTGCGCTGGATATTGCTGGCCTGCCAGGGAAGCTCGCCGATTGTCAGGAAAAAGACCCGGCATTGTCCGAACTGTACCTGGTGGAGGGCGATTCGGCCGGCGGCTCTGCGAAACAGGGTCGCAACCGTAAATATCAGGCGATTCTGCCTTTGAAGGGCAAAATTCTAAATGTTGAGAAAGCGCGCTTCGATAAAATGCTTTCGTCTGCAGAGGTCGGCACCATTGTGACCGCTCTGGGCTGTGGAATCGGGACCGATGAATTCGATCCAGACAAGCTGCGTTACCACAGCATTATTATTATGACCGATGCCGATGTTGACGGGTCTCACATACGCACCTTGCTACTGACATTTTTCTTCCGTCAGATGCGGGAGTTACTGGAGCGTGGGCATATCTATATCGCCCAGCCGCCGCTGTATAAGATCTCCAAGGGCAAGCAACACCAGTATCTGAAAGACGATCCTGCGCTGGATGAATACCTCACCCAATCGGCGCTCGATGGTGCCGCGTTGCACATCAATGCAGAGGCACCGCCGCTGTCGGGGGAAGGACTGGCAGCCCTGGTGGCGGAGTACCGAGCTGTGAGCGCGACGATTGATAGACTCAGCCGACTCTACGACGATCAAGTACTTTGGTGCCTACTCGATCTGGCAACGCTGGCCGTTACCGATCTTGAGTCTGAGGACACGGTGAGTAGCTGGGCCCTGAGCTTGCAGGAGCTGCTGCAGGAGAAGCAATCGGATGGCCGGCAATACAGCTGCGTAGTGCGTAAGGATAGTGAGCGCCAGATTTTCTATCCGGTGGTTAAGCTGCTGTCCCACGGGGTCGATAGCGAAACCGAATATCACCACGAGTTTTTCGGATCCAGCGAGTACCGCAGTTTGCGCGCTCTCGGTGAGCAGTTGAGCGGCCTGTTCGAGGAAGACGGCTATGTGCGCCGGGGTGAGAAGCAGCTCGAGACGCGTCTGTTTTCCGAGGCGATCGAATGGCTTATGAAGGAAGCGGCCAAGGGTTACAACATTCAGCGCTATAAGGGCCTAGGCGAGATGAACCCGGATCAGTTGTGGGAAACCACGATGGATCCAGAGACGCGCCGCATGCTCAAAGTGACCATCGAAGATGCCATCGCTGCCGATCAGATTTTTACCACCCTGATGGGCGATCAGGTGGAACCGCGGCGTGACTTCATTGAGGATAACGCACTCTACGTAGCGAATCTGGACGTATAGAAGTTCGGGGTGCTAAGAGGTGTAGGGCTAGCGACGCCTTTCGCTGGCTAGCCCTGGTTGATCCCCCCAACAAAGGCTGGCCCGGACTAGCGGCTCACAACCAGCTGGGAGATATCTGCCACCTGCAGGAACAAATCACGTAGCTGGCTCAACAGCGCCAGGCGGTTATCTCTGACCGCCGCGTCGTCCGCCATTACCATGACGTCATCAAAAAAGTTGTCGACAACGGCCTGCAGATCGGCGAGAGAAGCCAGCAGCTCGGTGTAAGCCCCGCGCTCATAGAGCTCAGATACGGTCGCCTGTTTTTCAGACAGGGCCTGGTACAGTGCCTGCTCTGCGGCCTCGGTAAGTAAGCCCTCGCTAACTTGGCTTAATCTGTCAATACTGGACTGTTTGCTGAGAATATTGGATACGCGTTTATTGGCAGCCGCCAACGCCTGCGCCTGCGGCAACTGGCTAAAGGCATGTACGGCATGCACTCGCTGGTTGATGTCGGTGGGTACGGTCAACTCCCGCGCAGCAACGGCATTGAAAACTTCAACCGGAATAGCGTCCTCTACATACCACGCGCGGAAGCGCTCGATCATGTAGGCCATAACGTCGGTAGCGGTCTCGTCCTGCAAGACACCGTCGGGATACTGCGCGATAGCGGTCTGCAGTGCCTTGCTCAGATCCAGTGCTAATTCACCTTCAACCAGGATTCGCAACACGCCCAATGAGGCCCGGCGCAGGGCAAACGGGTCCTTGGAGCCGGTCGGGGGTTGGCCAATACCGAAGATGCCGACCAGAGTGTCGAGGCGATCAGCGAGAGCAAGGGCGGTCGCGATCGGGTTCTCTGGCAGGCGATCGCCGGCATAACGCGGCCAATATTGCTGCTGCAGAGCGTCAGCGACATTGGTGTCCTCACCGTCATTGAGTGCGTAGTAGCGCCCGGCTGTTCCCTGCATATCGGCAAATTCTCCGACCATCAGCGTAACCAGGTCGGCTTTTGCCAACGTTCCTGCGCGTGCAGCTGCGCTGGCATCAGCGCCGATTTCCCCGGCTAGATAGGCCGCCAGCTTTTGAAGTCGGGTGGTCTTGTCGTGCAGTGTTCCCAACTTCTGCTGAAACACCACGTTGTTCAATTGTTCGACGCGTTCTACAAGGGGAGTCTTAAGGTCGGTCTGATAGAAGAAGTCTGCGTCAGCCAGCCGGGGCCGAATGACCCGTTCATTCCCGTCAATGACCTGGGCCGGATCCTTGCTCTCGATATTGGCCAGTGTGATGAAATTAGGTAGCAGTTCACCACTCGCATCTTCCAGGTGAAAATACTTCTGGTGTTCCTTCATCGAGTAGACCAGGGCTTCGGCAGGAACACTCAAAAAACGTTCCTCAAAGCGCCCGGTTAGGGCCACGGGCCACTCCACCAGCGCAGTCACTTCATCGAGTAGCTCGGGATCGACGACAGCACGGGCTTGGAGTGATGCGGCTTCTGCATCGATCTGTTCCCGAATGAGTTGCTGTCGCCTATCGAATCTTGCGATCACCTTGTGTTCTTCCAGTGTCGCCTCATAGGCGGCCGGCGCGCTGATGACGATATCCCCGCTACTGTGGAAACGGTGTCCTTTAGTAGTATTGCCGGCTACGAGGCCCATAACGGTGCAGTCGATGACCTCTGTTCCCAGCAAACAGACGATCCAATGTACTGGGCGCACAAACTCATCACGACCTGCGCCCCAGCGCATCCGCTTGGGTATAGGCAGCGCCTTCAGGCTCTCATTGACCAGCTCTGGCAGGCATGTCTCGGCCGAGACTCCTTCCCGGGTGGAACGGTAGGCGAGCCGTGGACCTTTCTCGGTGTCGACGACATCCAGCTGTTCGGGCTCAACACCCTGTTTCCTGGCAAACCCGCTGGCGGCACCGGTCCAGTTACCCTCTTCGTCTTTGGCGCGATCGGCGGGGGGCCCCAATAACTCAATCTCTTCGGACTCTGCCTGCAGTTGCAGACCACGCACCAGTAGAGCCAGCCTGCGCGGTGAGGCAAAGCTCTCGCTGCTGTCGTAGGCGAGTTTGCTGTCAGACAAGCCGTCGAGAATGCCCTGGCTGAATGCTTCGCTCAGGCTGGCCAGGGCTTTTGGAGGAAGCTCTTCGGTACCAATTTCGACCAGAAAATCCTGACTGCTCATTGCTCTGCCTCCGCCTGCTCCAGCAGCTCTTTGCGCAGAGCCTCGCTGGCCATAGGGAAGCCGAGCTTCTCCCGGGATGCGTAATACGCTTCTGCGACGCCCCGTGCAAGAGTTCTAACCCGCAGGATGAAGCGTTGCCGCTCCGTCACCGAGATGGCATTGCGTGCATCGAGCAGGTTAAAGGTGTGGGACGCCTTCATTACCATCTCATAGGCCGGAAGTGGCAGATTCTGTTCGATCAGTGCCAGGCTTTGTTTTTCATAGTGGTCAAACTGGTGGAAGAGCTCAGCTACGTCGGCGTACTCGAAGTTAAACGTCGACATCTCGACTTCGTTCTGATGAAACACGTCGCCGTAGCTCACGCCTTCCGTCCAAACCAGGTCGTAGACGCTATCGACGCCCTGCAAGTACATGGCAATGCGCTCAAGCCCGTAAGTGATTTCACCGCTCACCGGGTAACACTCTAGGCCACCCACCTGCTGAAAGTAAGTAAACTGGGTGACTTCCATACCATTCAGCCAGACTTCCCAGCCGAGCCCCCAGGCACCCAGGGTGGGGGACTCCCAATTGTCTTCCACAAAGCGAATATCGTGTATTGCCGTGTCTATACCCAGCTCCGTCAGACTTTGCAGGTAGAGTTCCTGGATATTGTCGGGTGAAGGTTTTAACAGGACCTGGAACTGATAATAGTGCTGTAACCGGTTCGGGTTTTCGCCATAGCGCCCGTCGGTCGGTCGGCGACTGGGCTGCACATAGGCGGTGTTCCAGGTCTCGGGCCCGATCGCGCGCAGAAAGGTGGCGGGATGAAAGGTTCCGGCACCCACCTCCATATCCAGGGGTTGTAGAATGACGCAGCCCTGCTTCGCCCAGAACTGCTGAAGGGCGAAAATTAAGCCCTGAAAAGTCTCTATTGTTGATGGCTGCTGTGACACGCCCTGACCTGTGTGCGGAAAAAAGCGGCCTATTATACATACTCTTTTGTCGGCATAATACGCGCCCTGCCGGCACTTCGTCGGCATGTTCCCGGGTGTTACCGGTTGTTATCTGTAGAGAGACGAGCGGATGTTTTACGGAAAAATTCTGGCCGGCATGCTGGGTTTCGCGTTGGCGGGGCCGTTCGGATTAGTGCTGGGCATCATGGTCGGCCATTGGTTTGATCGAGGGCTTCGCCACAGCCTCGCATTTGGGTCGCCCGAACAGCTGGCGCGTGTGCAACAGGCCTTCTTCGAAACCAGCTTCTTGCTGCTTGGGCACCTGGCGAAAGCCGATGGGCGTGTCAGCGAAGAGGAAATTGCCCACACTGAGGAAATCATTCGGCACCTCGGTTCCAACGATAGTCAGCGTCAGGAAGCGATTGCACTGTTCAAGCGTGGCGCGGAATCAGATTTCTTGCTGGAAGCAACGGTCGCCGAGTTTAATCAGGTATGTCAGGGCCATCGTCAGGTCAAGCAAGCCTTGCTGGCCTTCCTGGTTAGCCTGGCGGCGGCCGATGGGCATCTGCATCCAGCCGAGCTGCAGGTGCTTGAGACAGTCGCCACCCTGTTGGGTTACAGCCGGGCCGAATTTGAGCGCATGGTGCGCATGGTGCAAGCCCAAAGTCACTTCCACCAGGGTGGTCAGCAGGCGCGACCCGCGGGCGACCAGGTCGCGGAGGCCTATCTTGCGCTGGGTGTTGCACCGACCTGCAGTGATAGAGAACTCAAGCAGGCTTACCGGCGGCTAATGAGCGAGAACCACCCAGACAAACTCATTGCGCAGGGTGTGCCCGAGCATATGATCAAGCTTGCGACCGAGCGCTCACAGGATATCCAGGCGGCCTACGAATTGCTAAAAAAGCAGCGTAAGGGCTCTTAGGGTGACTCAATCGCGAAACGCATGACTACCTGTGCGGTGATGCGGCGCGGAGCAAAACTGAAGCTAGGAGCGGCTGCGGCATCAGCGCTGGCCATCTCCGCCCTCATCAAACGTGCCTGTGGCGAATGAGCGCTGATTTCTTCCACAGAAAGCACCGGTCCAAGAGCCGCGTCGACCTCGTCCGCCATGGCCGTCGCCCGCGATTTACCCTGGCGTATGGCGGCGCGCAACGCATCTATTTCCAGCTCTTCAAGATTGCTGTGGCCAGGACGCGGCGGGTGAATACGTTCCAGGGCCAGAGCGCTCAAACTGGCGATTAGTTTGCCATAGCGCTTTAGGTCGAGTTCTCGAATGGTCAACACGAGCTCGCGCTGTACCGATTCCCCGAGATAGTGGCGTTGATTGGCACGCCAATCATACTCCGGCCAACTGCTCAGTCGGGAACTGTCGATATCGCTTTTGCTGATGCCGGCTTTTAGCGCAGCGGCAATCACCTGGTCGCTGATGGCATTGGCCTCGCGGCTCGCCTCCGCCAGTTCTGGCGCGGTTTGCTTTACCGTGACCTGCAAAGTGAGCCGGTCGGGCACCGCTTCGACAAAGCCGCTGGCCGCTACGGTAATGGAACGCTGTGCCATTTCACCGGCCGACGTCAGCGGCGCTGCGAATACCACCGCGAGAGAGAAAATAAGGGCGCGCATGAACTTGCTCCTGCTTGCTAAACTAGGACCTATGGACGAAAACAATAGCCCAATTCAGGGAGAAGAGCATCAGGATCTGTTGCGTGAGATTCGCCACCTTAAGGATACGGTGACGGCCCTGCGCGACGCGCTCGATACCTGCCACAATGATACCGAGCTAGCGGTGCGCAATGCGGTGGAGGAGACTAACCGAGAGAACGCACAGCTTAAACAGGTGGCTCAATCTCTCAGGCTGCAGCTGGAAAACCTGATGACGGAGAAAGAGGCGGCGGTACAGAAAGCCCGCGCAGATTCCGCGGTCGAAATTCAGCAGCTACGGGACACTGTGCAGGGCTTGCGCGATGAAATGGAGCGCTTGCTCCTCAATAAGGATGAGGAGCTTCAGAAAACGCGCGCGGACGGTGCCTCTGAGTCGGGCCAACTTGCGCGCACCGCTCGCGAACTGCGTGATCAGCTGGAGCAGAACCGCGCTGAGGGAGAAGTCAACCTGCAGCGCGCGGTAACAGAGAGTGGCGCTGAATTGCAGCAGTTACAGGAAACGGTGGCAGCACTGCGTGACGAACTCGAACTGAACACGCTCCGTTACGAGGAGAAAATGCGCCAGCAAAGCCGCGATACGGAAGACGAGTTGAAACATCTCAAGGAAACGGTAGCGCTGCTGCGTGAATCACTGGAGAAGGAACATGCCTGAGGGTAATGGCAAGAGCGCGGCCAAGAAAAAGTCTCGCAGCGCAAAAAACTCGGCAGAACTGGTACTCGAGATCTCCCAGAAGGTCGCCCGGGCTGATCTGCTCGACGATCAGCTCAATATCATTGTTGAAGAAATCACCCGGGTCACCAGCTCGGAAAGGGGTACGCTATTTCTCAACGACACCCAAACCAACGAGCTCTATTCTCGTGTGGCACTGGGCGGTGTTAACCGCGAGATCCGATTTCTCAATAACACTGGCATAGCCGGTTGGGTGTTCACCGAAGGGCAGGCGTTGATAACACCGGATGCCTATGCCGACCCGCGCTTCAACAAAAGCATCGATCAGAAGACGGGCTTCACTACCCGCAATATTCTCTGTGTGCCCGTTACTACGGTGAAGGGTGAGGTGATTGGAGTCGCGCAGACCCTGAATAAAGCTGATGGAGATTTCACCGAAGACGACCTTACGCTGATGCAGGCCATCTGTACCCAGGCATCTATCGTCCTGCAGGGAACGATGTACGTAGAGCGTATGGAAATGCTGCGCAAGCAGGAGGCCGAGTTTCTCAGCGTGGTTTCTGACGTGTCCTCGGAGATCAATCTTGGTCCGCTGTTGCAAATGATCATGAGTGCAATCACGAAGATGCTCAACGCGGATCGTTCCACGCTGTTTATCAATGATGAGCGCAGCGATGAGCTACATACGCAGATCGGCCAGGGGCTTGGTGCACAGAATATCCGACTTCCTAATAATGTCGGTATTGCGGGAACGGTTTTCACTACCAGGCAAACCGTCAATATTCCCTATGCCTATGCCGACCTGCGTTTCAATCCCTCGGTGGATAAGCAGACCGGCTACTTTACCCGTTCCATGCTGTGTTGCCCGGTCATCAACAAGGACGGTAAAACTATTGGTGTCACCCAGGTGCTCAATAAGCGGGGTGGTCCTTTTACCGAGGAAGATGAACAGCGGCTCACAGCGTTCACCTCGCAGATTTCCATCGGGCTGGAGAACGCCAGTCTGTTTGAACACGTTCAACAGATGAAGAACTACAACGAGAGCATGCTGGAGAGTATGTCTAACGGCGTGGTCACGCTGGATACCGATCGCAAGATCGTCACCTGTAACCGCGCGGGTTATCGTATTCTTCAAAGCGCTGAATCGGAGCTGATAGGTATAGAAGCGGAGTCATTCTTCGGCGCGGATAACCATTGGGTGATGGACAAAATCGCCAAAGTCGAGGAGTCACGCGAGGCCGATATTGCGCTGGATGCCACTATGACGTTGGCAGGCGAAACCGTGTCTCTCAATGTGACCAGTCTGCCGCTGACCGACTCGGACGGCGAGGCTATGGGCTCAATGTTGCTGCTGGAAGATATCAGCAGCGAGAAGAGGATGAAATCCACGATGTCGCGCTACATGGATGCCGCGCTGGCCGACAAGTTAATGGGCGAAGGCAGTGAGCTGCTCGGTGGGCAGGATAGCGTCGCCACGATATTGTTCTCCGATATTCGTAGCTTCACCACGCTTAGCGAGGAATTGGGCGCACAAGGCATTGTCAGCTTGCTCAATGAGTACTTCACGCTGATGGTCGACATCATCACCGAAGAAGGGGGCATGCTGGACAAGTTTATCGGCGACGCGATCATGGCGATCTTTGGCACACCCTTTGCCCACGAGGATGATCCGGATCGTGCTGTAAAGGCATCTATTCGCATGATGGAGGAGTTGGCCGAGTACAATGCCAGGCGCGCCCAGCACAATCAGCAACCTATCGACATCGGTATCGGTCTGAATACCGGGCATGTAGTTTCCGGTAATATCGGCTCGCCTCGGCGCATGGATTACACCGTAATCGGGGATGGCGTGAATCTGGCGGCTCGGCTTGAAAGCGCTACCAAACAGTATGGTGCGCATATCCTGGTTTCTGAGTTTACGCTGGATGAGTTAAAGAGCAGCTACCGTCACCGGCTGGTCGACAATGTGATCGTCAAAGGTAAGACCGAGCCAGTTGGCGTTTATGAGCTGCTCGACTATCACACTGAAAAATCTTTCCCCAATATGATCGATGCACTCGGTGCGTTTCGCGATGGCATGGAATGCTACCAGGTCGGCAAGTGGGATGAGGCGCGAACGCGCTTTCAGAATGTGTTGGAGCTAAACCCTGCAGATTATTGCTCGCAAGTCTATGTCGAGCGCTGTGACCATCTGCAGGCTAATGTGAAACCTGAAGACTGGGATGGCGTCTGGACCCTGACATCGAAGTGATGTCCCAAGGGCATCACGCTGGGATGAGTGCTACGGCCGCCAAAAGGCCGGCGTAAATAACACCAGTACTGTGAACACTTCCAATCGACCGAGCAACATGGCCAGGCACAGCATCCATTTGGCCGGATCCGTAATATCACCGTAGTGATAGGCAACGTCACCCAGGCCTGGGCCGAGATTGTTGAGGGAGGCCGCAACAGCCGACAGCGCGGTCTCCAGGTCCAGCCCCGTGGCGACCATCATAATTAACAGTATCAGGAATACCGCCATATAAACGGCGAGAAAACTCCAGACGGCGCTGACGACTTTTGCTTCGACCCGTCGGTTGCCCACCTTCAGCGGTATTACCGCGTGAGGGTGCACCAGCTGCTTCATCTCTCTAATGCCCTGCTTGTAAATCAGCATCAAACGCATGGCTTTGATACCCCCCCCGGTGGAGCCGGCACAGCCACCCATAAAGGAGAAGATCAGCAACATCAGCGGCAGAAAACTTGGCCACAGAGAAAAATCCCGTGTGGTAAAGCCGGTCGTCGTGGTGATCGACACGGCCTGAAAAAGGCCGTGAATGAGACTCTCACCGGGTTCGTAGATATCCATAAGCAGCAGAGTCATACAGGTGACGACAATGCAAATTGAAAGCACACTGCCAAAGAAAACGGTTTCTGAATCGGTGAAGTAGCCCTGTAAGCTGCGTCGCCTGAAAGCGGTGAAATGCAGGGCGAAGTTGATGGCGGCAATGTACATAAACGCACTGCCCACCAACAAAATATAGGGGTTGTCGTAATGTCCCATGCTGGCATCGTGAGTGGAGAAGCCGCCGATCGCAACCGTGGAGAACGCATGGCATACGGCATCGAACGAGGTCATTCCAGCAGCGTAGTACGCGATTGCGCAAAGCCCCGTCAGCATGAGGTAGACGAAGAATAAAGCCTTCGCGGTTTCGGTAATGCGCGGCGTCAACTTGCTATCTTTAGATGGGCCAGGCGTCTCTGCCTGGTATAACTGCATGCCGCCGATACCCAGCATTGGCAGGATGGCTACCGCCACTACGATGATGCCGATACCCCCCAGCCATTGGAGCTGCTGTCGATAAAACAGGATGGACTTGGGCAGTGTGTCCAGCCCGGTTATCACGGTGGCTCCGGTCGTCGTTAGCCCGGAGATCGACTCAAAAATCGCATCGGTGGCCGACAAGCCCATACCTTCATAGAGGTAAAAAGGCAGCGCTCCAAAGATTCCCAGCACGGTCCAGAATAAGGTCGTAATCAAAAAACCATCTCTGGTGCGCAATTCATGGTGCGAGTTGCGTGCAGGTAACCAGAGCAAGAACCCACCCAGCCAGGTGATAGCGAGCGCGCTGAGAAAGCTCACGACGGCGCCATCGCTGGATACCACGGCAATAATCAACGGCGTGATATGCGTCAGGCTAAACAGCATCAGCAGTATGCCGAGGATTTTTAGAGTAATGGAGAGATGCATAACGCCCGCTCAGAAGAAGCCGAGGCCAACCTGGAACAAACGCTCAACCGTATTAATCTGGTTTTTGTCGACCAGGAATAAAATAACGTGATCGTCTGTCTCTACAACGATGTGGCGATGGGCAATGAGCACCTCCTTGTCGCGCACAATGGCGCCGATGGTGACACCTTCAGGTAGGTTGATCTCATCCAGTCGCCGGCCGACAACTTTCGAAGACTGAGCATCGCCGTGGGCTACCATCTCGATAGCCTCTGCGGCTCCACGCCGAAGCGAGTGCACATTATAGATGTCACCGCGGCGCACATGGGTAAGCAGACTGCCAATGGTGATTTGCTGCGGCGACAGCGCAATGTCGATCTCGTCTCCTTGCAACAGGTCGATATAGGCCGGTTTGGTAATCAGGGTGATGACCTTGCGAGCACCCAGCCGTTTCGCCAACATCGCTATCATGATGTTGGCTTCATCATTGTTAGTGAGTGCGCAAAACACGTCGGTGCTTTCAATGTTCTCGGAGGCGAGTAGCTCGGTGTCAGAGGCATTGCCATTAAGCACGATCGCGTGCTTTAGCTGCTCCGACAATTCACGGCATCGAGAGTAAGAACGCTCGATGACCTTAAGCTGGTAGTCTCCCTCGATGGCTTCTGCCAGCCGCGAGCCTATGTTGCCGCCGCCGGCGATCATGACTCGCTTGTAGGGGCTGTCGAGACGTCGCAGTTCCGACATGACCGCGCGGATGTTCTTCTTTGCCGCAATGAAAAAGACCTCATCATCGGCTTCGACTACGGTCGTTCCCTCGGGGATGATGGGGTGGTCGCGACGAAAAATGGCGGCCACCCGGGTATCGACCTCGGGCATGTGCTTGCGGATTTCCTGCAATTGCTGGCCCACCAGTGGGCCCCCGTAGTAGGCCCGCACCGCGACCAGCTGCACCAGCCCGTCGGCGAAATCCAGCACCTGTAGTGCCCCCGGGTTGGCGATTAGCTCGCTGATGCTCTTGGTGACAAGTTGCTCGGGACCAATCAGAACATCAATGGGCACGTGATCTGAATCGAACATCTTTTGATGCGCGAGGTAATTGGGCGATCGAACTCGGGAGATTTTGGTCGGGGTCTTAAATAGTGTGTAGGCAATCTGGCACGCCATCATGTTTATCTCATCGCTGTTGGTGACAGCAATCAACATGTCGGCATCTTCCGCGCCGGCGCGATACAAGGAGCTGGGATGAGACGCGTGGCCGGTAACGGTGCGCAGGTCGAGCCGATCTTGCAGCGCCTTCAGTTTTTCGGCGTTGGTGTCGACGACGGTAACATCGTTTTGCTCGATGGCGAGGTGCTCGGCGAGAGTGCCGCCCACCTGGCCTGCCCCTAGAATAATGATCTTCATTGCAACCGCTGGCTCGCTTCCCTTCTCCGCTGCGCCTTCATGCCAGATGATAACGCCGCGCGACCCAAAACGCCCTCGCTGGTTTTGGGCAATATTCCCGGCCGGCGCGGCTTAGCGGACTTTATCCAGTCGGCAGAAAAACAGCCCGTCGGGCCCGTTGGATTGTTGCAGCAGTTGGCGGCCATCGCCTGCCGGGACACCCCAGCTGACCTCCAGGCCGCTCACTTGTGCGCCAGCTTGCGACTGAAGAAACCGGCTAATGAGCGGATTGTTTTCGGCTGGCAGTATCGAGCAGGTAACGTAGAGCAGACGGCCGCCAGGTTTTAGCACTGGCCACAAGCCTTGCAGTAACTGCAGCTGCGTTTCTGCGAAACCGGCAATGTCCTCGCTGCGGCGCAGGAGCTTGATATCGGGGTGTCGGCGGATGACCCCGCTGCCTGAACATGGCGCGTCGACAAGAATGGCATCAAAGCTCTCCGCCTCGAAATAATCGATGGCGCTGGCCGCATCGCCCGCAAGCAGCTCCGCATGCAGTTCCAATCGGTCGAGATTCTCCTGCACTCTGGCGAGTCGGTTTTCGCTGAGGTCCATGGCAACCATGTGGCCGAGCTCGGGCTGGCGTTCAAGCAGGTGGCATGTCTTTCCACCTGGAGCACTGCAGGCATCCAACACACGCTCCCCAGCCATGAGAGGAAGCAAGTCCGCGCTTAGCTGAGCCGCTTCATCCTGAATACTGACCCAACCAGCATCGAAGCCGGGTAATGCAGCGACATCGACGCCGCGTTCCAAGCGAACAGCGTCTGCGGCGATCTCGCAGGCGGTGGCCTGAATGCCGGCTTCTCCGAGTGTTGCCAGGTATTCTTCGCGGGAAACACGCAAGGTATTTATGCGCAGGCACATAGGCGGGGGCGCATTGTTGGCCGCCATGATAGCCGCTGCCTGATCGGGCCAGTGCTGCTCAATGGCACTGAATAACCAGTCGGGATGGCTGGCCATCTCGGCGGGGCTCAATGCTTGATGCAGGGGCTCTGACTCGCGCAAGCAGCGGCGCAATACGCCATTTACCAGCCGTGTCGCCCAGGGCTTTTTTAGCACCCGGCAGGCATCAACCGTCTCCGAGATTGCTGCATGGTCCGGCGTGCGCATATCAAGCAGCTGATGCATACCGCAAAGAATTAGGGCGCTAATATCCGTATCACGGCGCTTCAGCTTTTTGTCCATGAGTTGGCGCAACAGGCCCTGGTAGCGGTGAAAGTGGCGCAGCGTGCCATAACAAAGCTGTTGCAACAGGGCACGCTGATCACTGGCACTGCGTTCGAGTGCAGCGCGTAGCGGCTCCTCCAAAGAAGCGCCGGCCATTACCTCGGCGATCACTCGCGCCGCCTCTGCGCGACAGCGGGCACTCATGGTTCGCCCTGATTTACCGCGTCTGGAACCGGCTCGGTAGCTGTGGTTGAGCCAAGAATCGTGCCTGGCTTGAAGTGCTCGCTACGCGCGCGCAGCATGTCAGCCGCCGCCATGGCGCGCCCCCCGGGTAACTGCATTTCCGTCAGTAGCAATGCACCATCGCCGCAGGCAACGACAGGACCGCGGCTATCAAGCCACAAGATCTCACCGGGAGTACGGGCATCCGGCGTACCGGCTTCGGGTAATGCCACCGCGCGCCAGATTTTAAGACGTTCAGTCCCCAGCAGTGTCCAACACCCCGGGAATGGATTGAATGCCATAATCCTGCGTTGCAGCGTGTCAGCCGCTAGCCGCCAATCCATCTCAGCCTCAGATTTTTCCAGTTTGTTGGCATAGCTGGCGCCGGTTTCATCCTGGGTCTGAGCATCGCGCAGCTTTTCGTCGAGCATCGATAAGGTGTTGACGAGTTGTGCGGGGCCTATCTCCGCCAGAGCATCATGCAGATCTGCCGCGCTCATGTCGGTGCTGACGCTCAGGCGCGCAACGTCGAGCATGGGGCCGCTATCCAGGCCGGCTTCCATTTGCATGATGGTAATGCCGGTTTCCGCGTCCCCCGCTTCGATAGCGCGTTGGATCGGGGCTGCGCCACGCCACCTGGGCAGTAGTGATGCGTGCACATTGATACAGGCTTGCCGCGGTATGTCCAATACGGCTTGAGGCAAAATTAATCCATAGGCCACAACCACGAGAACGTCAGGTTGTAGGTCTGCTAGCTCAGCCTGAGCGGTTTCATCCCGCAAACTCGCAGGTTGGAACACAGGAATTCCTGCATTGAGGGCTAGCTGTTTCACGGGGCTGGCGCTGAGCTTTTTGCCCCTTCCGGCGGGCCGGTCGGGCTGTGTGTACACGGCGACAATATTGAGCTCATCGTCGACCAGGCGCTGCAGATGAGCTGCCGCAAAGTCTGGTGTGCCAGCAAACACCAGCCTGAGCGAACGAATGTCGTTCATCAGGCGCGCAGCCGTTGCTGCTTTTCCAGCTTCTTGCGAATACGGGTGCGTTTCAGCGAGGACAGATGGTCGACAAACAGCTTACCGTCGAGGTGATCGATCTCGTGTTGAACACATACTGCCAGTAGGCCCCTGCACTCCATGGTGAACGTCTCCCCATGTCTGTCCTGGGCGGTGACCTCAATATGCTGCGGGCGCTTAACCGTCTCGTAGAAGCCTGGTACCGAGAGGCAGCCCTCGTCGTACTCTTCCAGTGACTCGTCGATTACGGTGAATTCAGGATTGATGAAAACCAGCGGTTCATCGCGCTCCTCGGAAATGTCGATAACCAGCAAGCGAATGTGGCGGTCCACCTGCGTAGCGGCGAGCCCGATGCCGGGAGCGTCGTACATGGTTTCGAACATGTCGTCGATCAGTGCCAGCAGCGCGTCATCAAAGTCTGTGACTGGCTTGGCGCGCGTACGCAGCCTGGCATCGGGAAATTCAAGGATAGTGAGAAGGGCCATAGAACCTGTGCAGCCTGCCTGGCCGCCGATAATCAAACGTACATATTAACTATAAGTGCGCTTGCGCTCGGGTTTGAGCAGCAGCAAACTGCCCTATATTATACCCGTAGTGTGGCAGTGCTGCCCACTGTGACCCTAAGGAGTGCGGGGACAGCAATGAGAATAATAGTAATAACCGGGTACCTGCTTTTGGCCAGCTTATGGCCTGCCCAGGCCAGCGCCGATGAGGTGGCCCTGGCGCAGGATGCGCCGGCGATGTACCTGGTCAAAGAAGGCGATACCTTGTGGGGTATAGCCAGCCTGTTCCTCCGCGACCCCTGGATGTGGCAGGAATTGTGGGAGATCAATCCACAGCTCGACAATCCTCATCTCATTTTCCCCGGCGATCAGCTGTACCTGGTATATGTCGACGGTCAGCCACGACTTCGCGTCAGGCGAGGTGAACAGTCACGCACGGTAAAGCTAACACCACAGATGCGGATCGAACCGCTCGATTCTGCGATACCAGTTATTCCGCTTGAAGAAATTGGTGCGTGGTTGTCGCAACATCGCATTGTTAATCCGGATGATATGAGCGGTGCGCCCTATGTCATCGCGGGTGGGCAGCGACACTTGCTCAGTGCGGCAGGTGACCGGCTGTATGCGCGTGGCTTTTTTCCCGAAGAAGAAGTCGGCTTTGGCATTTACCGCCAGGGCCAGGTCTATGTCGATCCTGTGACGCAGGAAATACTGGGCTATGAGGCTGAGGATATTGGCAGCGCGCGTATGGTCGAGGAACACGATGGCGCAGTGTCTGAGCTAGAGGTCACACGGGTCACTGAAGAGGTGCGCAATGGTGATCGATTGCTGCCCAACGAATCGCGCCGTATTGCCGCTGCTTTTCAGCCCCATGCGCCCGAGCATGCGGTCAATGGATTTATGATCGCCGTTGACGGCGGCGTCAGCCAGATCGGTACTCTCGACATTGTGGCTGTAAATCTTGGCGAGCGAGAGGATGTTGCGTCGGGTCAGGTGATGGCTATCTATCAGGCTGGTGAAGTGGTTCGTGATGAAGTGATGCGCGAAAATGTGCAAATGCCAGACACACGAGCCGGACTGCTTATGGTATTTAGAACCTTCGAGAAGATGAGCTACGGGATTGTGTTGAAAGCCAACCGACCCCTGGCGGTTATGGATAGGGTGGGCAGCCCCTAGGACACCGACACGCGCTGCCCATGATCAGGGATGAGACATGGACAGCGAAGACGATCTTCACTGGCTGTTGCTGGCGCGCCTTCCTGGCTGCACTGCCAGTACTTTGCGCAAGCTCATAGCTCGCTATGACGACCCACGTGAACTTTTGCATGCTGCGGAGAGCGACTGGCTCGCAGCCGGCGCCAACCACGAGGTGCTGCGCCAGCGTCGCGCCGTAATTGCCAATGACGGGCACCCGCTCTGGCAGCAAGCTGATTCGGATCGGCATACCCTGGGGGCGCTGAACGCTGGTTTGTTGCCACTGGCGTCTGCGCTTTATCCACCGCTATTGCGGCAGATCTATGATCCACCCCCACTGCTCTATTACCGGGGAGACCTGTGCTGGTTGCAACAACCTGCGCTGGCTATTGTGGGCAGCCGCAATGCCACTGCAAACGGCAGTCGGGCGGCTCGGGAGATTGCCGCTGATCTGGTGCGAGCGGGATTCCTGGTCTGTAGCGGGCTCGCCTTGGGCATTGACGCCTCTGCACACCGTGGTGCGCTGCAGGCAGGTGGCGCGACCATTGCCGTTATGGCAACGGGGGTCGATAGGGTGTACCCCCGTCGCCATGATCGGCTCGCGACTGATATAGAGCAGCAGGGCCTGTTGCTAACAGAGTTTCCTCCCGGTTCACCCCCGCGCCGTGAGGCGTTTCCGCAGCGCAACCGCTTGGTCAGTGGTTTATGTGCGGGCGTGCTGGTGATCGAAGCCGCCTTGCGCAGCGGTTCGCTGATTACAGCCAGAACGGCGCTGGAGCAAAATCGCGAGGTGTTTGCACTGCCGCACTCGATCTATGATCCCGGTGGGCGCGGCTGCCATGCGCTGATCAGGGAGGGGGCGATGCTGGTAGAAGGTGCCATCGACCAACTTGGTAGTCTTTGTGTTGCGCATAGGCTGCACTGCCCAGCGCAGGATAGCGGCGACTCGATAGTACCCGCGCAATGGCGTGAACTCATGAACCGGGTCGGCTATGCGCCCGTATCAGTGGATGAGCTGGCGCTGCAGCTTGAGTGGCCGGTTTCCGCGACAATGTCGGGCTTGGTAGAACTCGAACTGCTCGGATTGCTGGAAAACAGAGATGGCTTGTATATGCGCAAGTAATTGCTAAAATTCCGCGCTCTTCACCACCCACCTGACCGTGAATCCGGAATGGGAGAAACCGATGGGTAAGCAGGTCCCCCTGCGGATTCAGCAGGCTGCCGCAGTCGTCCGTGCCGGCGGCGTCATTGCCTACCCGACCGAAGCGGTGTGGGGCTTGGGCTGTGACCCTGCCAATGAGGCCGCGGTGCAGCGTATTCTCGATTTGAAGCAGCGACCCCGCAGCAAAGGCCTGATACTGATCGCCGCCTCAATGCAGCAATTGGAAAATCTGTTGGATGGATTAAGTACCGAACAATTGTCTCGCCTTGAGCAGTCCTGGCCGGGCCCGGTAACCTGGCTAATCCCTCATCAGAACAGGTTTGGAGATTGGGTGACAGGCGACCACCAAACGGTTGCGGTGCGAGTAAGTGCTCACCCGGTTGTGCAACAGCTGTGTCTGGCTGTGCAGAGCCCCTTAATATCAACTTCCGCAAATCCTGCGGGTCAGCCAGAGGCCAGGGAACTCTCCGAGTTGCAGGCGTATTTTGGAACCGATATCGACGACATCGTACCCGGAAACCTTGGCGGCGCTAATCGCCCTTCAACCATCCGAGATTTGCTGACTGGCGAGACCATCCGGGCCGGATAAGGGGGAGGATCTTATATGACGCAGATAGCGATCGACGAGTGCAAGGCCTATTTTCTGGGTCTCCAGGACAGTATCTGCTCCGCGTTGGCGGCGGAAGATGGTGGCGATGGTTTTCGTGAGGACGCCTGGGAGCGGCCCGGGGGTGGTGGCGGCCGCAGTCGAGTATTGGAATCTGGCCGCGTCTTTGAAAAGGCGGGGGTAAATTTTTCTCACGTCGCCGGACCGTCTCTGCCGGCGTCGGCCTCGGCCTCTCGTCCAGAGCTAGCAGGACGCAGTTTTCAGGCCATGGGTGTGTCGCTGGTTATACACCCGGAAAACCCAAGAGTACCCACTTCTCATGCCAATGTGCGCCTGTTTGTGGCGGAGAAAGAAGGCGCTGAACCTGTGTGGTGGTTTGGCGGAGGCTTTGACCTGACTCCTTATTACGCAGTGGAAGAGGACTGCCGCCACTGGCATCAGGTGGCCCACGATGCCTGCACACCCTTTGGAGAAGAGGTTTATCCGCGCTTCAAGCAGTGGTGTGACGACTATTTTTACCTGCGCCATCGCGATGAGCCGCGGGGTGTCGGCGGCCTGTTCTTCGACGATCTCAATGAGTGGGATTTCGACACAACATTCCGCTTTGTCAGGGCAATTGGCGATGCCTATCTACCCGCCTACCTGCCTATTGTGCAGCGTCGTCGCGACGATCCCTGGGGTGAGCGTGAACGCGAGTTTCAGCTCTACCGACGCGGCCGCTATGTCGAGTTCAACCTGGTTTACGACCGTGGCACCTTGTTTGGTTTGCAATCGGATGGTCGCACCGAATCGATCCTGATGTCCCTGCCACCATTAGTGCGTTGGGAATACGACTATTGTCCGGAGCCTGGCAGCGAGGAAGCCCGACTGACCGAAGAATTCCTCACCGGCAGAAATTGGCTGGAGCCCTGATGTGACGGATAAATATGCAGTGTTTGGCAACCCGGTGCGACATTCACGGTCGCCCTGGATACATGCTGAATTTGCCAGGCAGTGTGAGCAGGATCTGCAGTATCGCGCCATCCTCGTCGAGCAGGGCCGCTTTACGTCCGCGGCGCAGCAATTCTTTGCCAATGGCGGACGCGGCCTTAACATCACCGTTCCCTATAAGCACGATGCCTTCGAGTTTGCCGACATGCACAGTGAGCGTGCACGATTGGCGCAGGCAGTGAACACGCTGCGCAAGGAAGAGGACGGCAGTATTTTTGGCGACAACACGGATGGCATTGGCCTGGTCAGAGATATGGTGGCCAACCTGGGGTGGAGCATTAGCGGTAACCGGGTTCTGGTGCTGGGCGCTGGCGGAGCGGTGCGTGGGGTACTCGAGCTGTTGTTGAAAGAAAAGCCCAGCGAATTGCTTATCGTCAATCGCACGGCCGCCCGGGCAAGTGAATTGGCGCAACAGTTTGTTGCTCTTGGACCGGTATCGGGTGGCGGCTATGAGCGGCTTGGCGATGGCCAGTTTGACCTGATTATTAATGGAACCAGCGCCAGCCTGGTGGGAGAGTTGCCCCCGCTACCTGAAACCCTGCTAACTGAGCGCAGCTGCTGCTATGACATGATGTACGGCGCAGAGCCCACGGTGTTTATGCGTTGGGCGGCGCAGAATACCGCTTGGGCGGTAGCCGATGGTCTCGGCATGTTAGTTGAACAGGCCGCAGAGGCCTTCTATCTCTGGCGGGGTCAGCGCCCCCAGACCGCGCCGGTTATCGTAGAGCTGCGGGCATTGCTGGAAGGAGGCTGAGTCGATGCCGCGTCGTTTCATTGCCGGAGCGGTTTGCCCGCGTTGCGGCGCACAGGACAAGATAGTTGTCGACACTGAAACCGACACACGAGAATGTGTCAGCTGTGGCTTCAGTGATTTACGGCCGCAAGAAAGCCCTGTCGAACCCGCGACTCGCGTCAACCGGCCAGCGGCGAGACTGGTGGAGACCACTCCCGAAGCCGTCCGTTTAGTGGAGCCTGGTCAAAGTAATCCCAGTGGGCCATCGGATTCGGACGAGCGTTAGCGTTCAGATTCTCAAGTCGATCGACGAATCGCGACTCAGACAGGGCAAGCCCTGCCACAGCGCGAGTAAGCTGGCGTCGGTATCGTTTTCTGGCTCAAAGCGGCGAAACAACTGCTCTCCGTCTACCAGTCGGCTCACGCTCTGCTGAACCAGGGCATCTAATCGATTGGCCAGCTCATCGCCGATCAGGTAATGCACGATAATATTGGCCCTGGTCATGTCCACAGGCATGAGCTGCGTGCGCTTGAGCTGAATATGACGATCATTGAGCTCTTCGGTCAGGCGCTGAGCGAGAAAAGCTTCATCCATTAAGGCCTTGAGTCCCGAATTTTCTCCCAGGTCCTCTGGCGGTGCCAGGAAGAAGTCTTCTGCCATGTGTAAAAAGGGATTAACCGAAGTGCTTAAGTCCAGCTCTGCGCCACGCTGAGATACGGTTTCAATAGAGTCCGGCACATACTCGATATAACGCACGACGAATGCCACCAATGCCTTTGCGGGTGATTGCGGGGGAAGCTGCAGATAGCTCCCGAGCTCGGGTAAGCGCTGGAGAAACTCAGACTCAAGGGTGCCCAGCTGCACTTCCTGTTCGATGGCAGCGGCGATGATACTGCGAATGCTGTCGGTGCCCATGCGCGCGTCTCCCGGCTCATGAACAGAGTCTGATAAGGCTAGTACAAACAGGCTAAAGTGCTAGTCCAGCCAGCCGTTGCGAGCGCTGATCCGCTGGTAACACCAGGCCAGGCTGGCGCCGCGCATCCCGTTGAAGAGAATGAATGCCAGCCACAGGCCGTTGTTGCCCCAGTCTTGCAACAGATACCAGGCCGGCATGTATACCAGGCATAGAGAGATGAGCATGGTATGCATCATGTAGCGGGTTCTTGCAGTGCCAATAAATATGCCGTCCAGCATGTAAGACCAGACAGCCACCAGAGGCATCAGTACCAGCCAGTAGTGATAGGCATGCAGCTGGTTTAGCACCTCGATGTGCGAGGTGAAAAGTGGATAGATCCAGGGTCCGCCAGCTGCATAGGCCACACAGACCAGTGCCGTGTTGCCGAGGCTCCAGCGCCAGCAGGCGGCAACGACCTGGTAGAAACGTGGCAAGTCGCGGGCGCCCGCGGCATTGCCGGCGAGCCCCTCCGCCGCAAAAGCGAAACCGTCGAGGCCGTAGGCCACCAGCATGAGTAGCTGCAGCATGATCGTATTGGCAGCGAGAGTAGAGGTGCCCAAGCGCGTGCTCATTGCGGTAAAAAAGGCGAAGCCAAATAACAGACACACGGTGCGAACGAAGAGATGAGCATTACTGCTCAACAATGCGCGGTAACTCGCGAGTCTCAGCAGTTCTTTGCGCACGGCAGCTATCGCGTCGGTGTTCAGGTTCTTTAGCAACGCAATAATGGCGAGACCGGCGCCGACGTACTCTGCAATAAGGGTCGCCAGCGCCGCTCCATCGCTCCTCATGTCCAATATTACGATGAACACAATGTCCAAAAGTATGTTCAATAGATTGGTGATAACCACGAACACCATCGGCCAGCGCGTGTTCTGGTGCCCGATAAACCAGCCCACGATGGCATAGGTGATCAATACCGCGGGCGCACTGTATATGCGGATTTCCAGATAGCTCTGTGTCAGCGGCGCCAGTTCCGGCCCCGGCTGCATCAACCAGACCCCGAGGCCCATCCATAGCGGGTGCAGAGCCACCACGAGAGCCGCCAAAACCAGTGCCAGTGCGATAGATTGCAGGATAACGCCCAACTCCCCGCGCTGATCGTTCGCACCCACTGCCCTGGCGACCAGCCCCGTCGTACCCATGCGCAGGAAACCGAACCCCCAGTACAAAAAAGACAAAATACTGGCGCCAATCGCAACGGCGCCCAGATAGCGTGTACTGTCCAGGTGGCCGAGAATGGCTGTATCGACTATACCCAGTAGGGGTATCGAGATATTGGACAAGATCGCCGGCCAGGCGATCTGCCATATCTTGTGGTTTAAGCTTGAGGGGGTGGGCATATGTACCGATATTGTCCTGTATCAATGTTGCATCGGTAAACCCCGCTACAATCAGTTACTTACCAGTAAACTAATCACAGGGGGCGTAGTGTCCTCGGGGGAGTTTTCGAGTATAATGCGCGGCGATTTGCCGCACCCGGCGCTCTGAGGTATTCCACGACAATATCCAGCAATTGGCACTATCGCCAAGCGCGGGCGTGTTCCCTGCTCGAGAGCAAGGCAAACTTCGGGTTAAAAAAAACTATGAAATATGGAGACACGGGAAATGTGTTTTAGAGCGAAAGGGCTCGCCGACAGGCTGGTTCAGTTGACTCTTGGTCCTGTGCTGATGCTGTTGGCGACGTTTAGCAGCTTGGCCTGGTCCGATGATTCCAAAGTCAACGCGGTTAACATGCCAGTGGGGGTCACTTCCGTTGGCCAGAGCATCTACGACCTGCATATGACGATCTTCTGGATCTGTGTAGTGATTGGGGTTCTGGTATTCGGGGTAATGTTTTATTCGATATTTATGCACCGCAAGTCACGTGGTGTAACACCTGCCACCTTTCATGAGAGCACTAAAGTGGAGGTGGCCTGGACGGTTGTCCCCTTCCTTATTCTTCTCTTTATGGCGGTACCTGCGACGAGCACTCTTCTGGAGGTGTACGACACGGAGGATGCGGAGCTGGATATTTTGGTGACCGGCTATCAGTGGAAGTGGAAGTATGAGTACCTGAATGAAGACGGCGAAAACGTCGTGTTTTTCTCCAATCTTCGTACCCCCAAAGAAGAAATTTACAACAGTGAAGCGAAGGGCGAGCACTACCTGCTTGAGGTCGATGAGCCCGTGGTCATCCCGGCGGATACCAAGGTGCGCTTCCTGATCACCGCCTACGACGTGATTCATTCCTGGTGGGTACCCGACCTGGCAGTGAAGAAAGACGCCATCCCCGGCTTTATCAACGAGACCTGGACGCGTACGGACAAAGAAGGTGTTTACCGCGGTCAGTGTGCTGAGCTGTGTGGCAAAGACCACGGCTTCATGCCGGTCGTTGTTAATGTGGTTAGCAAAGAAGAATACGCAGAGTGGCTGGCGGGTAAGCAGGCCGAAGCTGCAGAAATCAAAGAGCTGATGGCACAGACCTTTACCCTGGACGACCTGGTTGTCCGCGGTAAAGAAGTCTATGACCGCTCCTGTGCTGCCTGTCACGGCGCCAATGGAGAAGGCGGTGTGGGTAAGGCGATTGCCGGCAGTGCGATTGCCATGGGTGACATGGCTGGCCACCTCGACTCCATCGTCAATGGTGTCCCTGGCACGGCCATGCAGGCCTTCGGTGGTCAGCTGAACGACGTTGACCTCGCGGCCGTCACGACATACCAGCGCAACGCCTTCGGCAATAACATGGGTGATATGACCCAGCCGGTCGATGTGTACAACTTTAAGAAGGGAGGCTAAGGACTAGTTATGGGAGATCATCATCACGGTCCTGCCAAGGGCCTCAAACGGTGGCTGTTTGCCACCAACCACAAAGACATCGGAACCATGTACATGTGGTTCAGTTTCTCGATGTTCCTACTCGGCGGCGCCTTTGCGATGATCATTCGCGCCGAGCTGTTCCAGCCCGGCATGCAGCTGGTTGAGCCCGAGTTCTTTAATCAAATGACCACCATGCACGGTCTGGTGATGGTGTTCGGTGCCATCATGCCGGCCTTTGTGGGTCTGGCCAACTGGATGATCCCGATGATGATCGGGGCGCCGGACATGGCCCTGCCGCGGATGAATAACTGGAGCTTCTGGATTCTGCCTCCGGCGTTCCTGCTGCTGGCCTCTACGCTGTTCATGGAAGGTGGCGGCCCCGCCTTTGGCTGGACGTTTTATGCGCCGCTGTCGACGACCTATGCGCCGCCTTCAGTCACCTACTTCATTTTCGGTGTCCACATCCTGGGTCTGTCATCAATCATGGGCTCGATCAATATTGTTGCGACCGTGATGAACCTGCGTGCGCCTGGCATGACTTACATGAAGATGCCACTGTTCGTATGGACCTGGTTCATTACCGCTTACCTGCTTATTGCGGTAATGCCGGTGCTGGCGGGCGCGGTAACCATGATGTTGATGGATATCCACTTTGGCACCAGCTTCTTTTCTGCCGCTGGTGGTGGTGACCCGGTACTGTTCCAGCATATCTTCTGGTTCTTCGGTCACCCCGAGGTGTATATCATTATTCTGCCGGCCTTCGGCGTGGTCTCACAGATCATCCCGACCTTCGCCCGCAAGCCGCTGTTCGGCTATGACTCAATGGTGTATGCCACCGCTTCGATCGCATTCCTGTCTTTCATCGTGTGGGCTCACCACATGTATACGGTAGGCATGCCCATTGCTGGCGAGCTCTTCTTTATGTACGCCACCATGCTGATTGCGGTGCCCACCGGTGTGAAAGTGTTCAATTGGATTACTACCATGTGGCGAGGCGCCATGACCTTTGAAACACCGATGCTGTTCTGTATCGGGTTCGTGGTGCTGTTCACGATTGGTGGTTTCACCGGGCTGATGTTGTCTATCGCGCCGAGTGACTTCCAGTATCACGACAGCTACTTCGTCGTTGCCCACTTCCATTATGTGATGGTGGCGGGTGCGGTGTTCTCCATGACGGCGGCGGTGTACTACTGGCTGCCCAAGTGGTGCGGCAAGATGTACAACGAAACCATGGGCAAGACCCACTTCTGGATCTCGTTCATTGGCTTCAACATTACCTTCTTCCCGCAGCACTTTGTGGGCCTGGCGGGTATGCCGCGTCGTATTCCGGACTACGCTCTGCAGTTTGCGGACTTCAACATGATGTCCAGCATCGGTGCGTTCATCTACGGCGCCTCGCAGCTGCTGTTCCTGTACAACGTGATCGCGACCATTGTCGCCGGCAAGCCGATCAGCGACGAGAAAGTCTGGGAAGGCGCGGAAGGCCTGGAGTGGACAGTGCCCACACCGGCACCGTTCCACACCTTCTCGGTACCGCCGCAAGTTCGATAGGAGTCACTACAGATGCGCTTGGTCAAAGGCAACCCTGTTCTCGATACTGTGGCAAAGATGGTTGTGCTAACGGTATCGATGGCTGCCTTTGTGCCCTTCGTCATGGTGCCGATGTACGATGCGCTGTGCGATGCATTGGGCATTAACGGCAAGACCAGCGATGTGCGTTACGAGGCGGCACAGATTCAAGTGGATGGGAGCCGCATGGTGACCGTCCAGTTTGTGGCCACCAACGCAGAGGGCATGCCCTGGGGATTTGGTCCGGACACCACAATGATGAAGGTTCATCCTGGGGCAGTGAATGACACGGTGTTTCACGCCGAGAACCCATTGCCCCAGGCGATGATTGCCCAGGCCATTCCTAGTGTATCGCCCTCCAGGGCTGCCGAGTATTTCCACAAGACAGAGTGTTTCTGCTTCAACCATCAGCCATTAGAGGGGAACAGCACGGCGGAAATGCCGCTGCAGTTCATAGTGGATCAGGATCTGCCGAAAGACATTCGCACGATCACACTGTCGTATACGATTTTTGATGTAACTGAAATGGTGAAGGGCGCGGTAGCGTCCCGCTAACGGAGAATAAAAGATGGCAACGCAAGACAACGCCACTCACGAAGAATATTACGTACCAGAGAGCAGCGGACTGGCACTCAGTGCCACAGTCGGTTTGGTCCTGAGTATTTTCGGGGCTGCCAGCGTCCTCAACGACATGACGTTCGGCGATGGCACACCAACCAATTCATGGACCATTTTTACCGTTGGTCTGTTCTGGTTTGTTGCAACCTTGTTCGTCTGGTTCCGCGCCACGATCAAAGAGAACCTGGCGGGCATGAATTCGGCCCAGCTGAAGCAATCCTATGTCATCGGCATGTTTTGGTTCATTTTTTCGGAGGTGATGTTTTTCTTCGCCTTCTTCGGCGCACTCTTTTACGTACGTGTGCTGGTCGGACCCTGGCTTGCGGGCGAGGGCGAAGCGGGAGCAATGAATCATTTATTGTGGCCCGGTTTTGAGTTCAACTGGCCTGCTTCAGTGACTCCGCAAGAAGCAGTGGGTGGTGCGGGCGCTCAGCCGATCGCCAACAATGGAAGCTTCACCAGCCCCGAGACCACCATGGCCTTCAGTGAAGTCAGTGCCTGGTACAAGTGGCTGCCGCTGTGGAATACGATCATCCTGCTGTCCTCTTCAGTGACGGTGCACATCGCACACCTGGGTCTGCTGGCGGGCGACCGCGCCAAGTTCAACCTGTGGCTCGGCATCACCGTTGCACTGGCCACGATCTTCCTGGGCGTGCAGTACTACGAGTACTACGAAGCCTACGCGCACTTCGGCCTGACCCTGGATTCAGGAATCTATGGGTCCACCTTTTTCATGCTCACAGGTTTCCACGGCTTCCATGTGGCCATGGGTATGACGATGTTGTTGGTCCAGTGGCTGCGCTCAATTCGCGGCGGCCACTTTACCGCGGATGATCATTTCGGCTTTGAAGCATCCAGCTGGTACTGGCACTTCGTAGACGTGGTCTGGGTGGGTCTGTTCCTGTTCGTTTACATTTTGTAAACGCTCAGGGGTTTCTTAACGGCGGCGCCGGTTGCTCAGCGGGTGTCGCCGTTGTTGTCTCTGGGGTTTGCTTTTCTGCGCTGAAGCGCCCTTGTTCCCAGGGCGCCTGAGACGTTAGGCGACCGCTGGCGACACCATAGACCACAACGACCATGAGGCTGACAGCGAGGGAGACTCGGACCCCCAGCGAGGTGACCAAACGACGCTTATGGGGGTCACCCTGGTCGATCATCAGGTAATAGAAGCCGGCTCCCAGGCTAAAAATTAGCGAGAGCAACAGGACTACAATCAGGAACTTTAAAAACATGCGGTTCTCCAGAGCGGAGAGCCAGTATAGCGAACCTCCATGGACACATCAGTAAATCAAACCAAGCTGCAATGGCAGGGCGACTGGCGTACAACGCTTTTTGTTGCGGTTTTCCTGCCGCTGTTTGTCGGTTTGGGCATGTGGCAGCTGGGACGTGCGGAGGAGAAAGTCGTCATAGCGCAGACCTGGGAGCAGCGTGCTAGCAGCGCAGCATTGGAGCTGGCGCAACTGCCGGCGTCGGCATCGGAACTGGCTTACCAACCGGTTACGCTGCGGGGCAGCTATCTCCCCGGTCGACAATTCTTGCTCGATAACCGCATGCAGCAAGGGAAATATGGTCTGGAATTGATAGCCATGTTTCGCGACCAGAGCGGTGTACTGGTGGCGGTGAATCGTGGCTGGTTGGCAGGCGATCCGGCGCGGCGGCAATTGCCCACCTTCGATACCCCGGGCGGTTCACAGGTGCTGCAGGGTAGTATTTATGTCCCACCCGGCGAGGCGTATATCCTGGGCGAGGCGATGAGTGGTGAGGCATGGCCGCGCGTGCTGCAGGCATTGGATAATGCAGCCATGAGCCGCGCGATGGGCGAAGCCGTATATCCCTTCACAGTGCGTCTGGACGGCGCCAATGAGAGTGCGCTGGTGACGGATTGGCCGCTGATCAATGTGAGCCCGGAAAAGCATACAGGCTATGCCGTGCAGTGGTTTAGCATGGCGCTGGCCCTGCTGCTGTTGTACCTGTGGCGCAGCACCAACCTGATGACCTGGTGGCGTGAACGAAAGGAGCAAGTATGAGTAATCCCGCGGGTAATGGTCGTATGACACTGTTGTTGATTGGGGGTATCCCGATCATCATCATTCTGGCATCGACCTGGCTCTGGTTTTACGTTGCCAGCGGCAAGTTAAACTTGGTGGATATGCTGGGCACGGCGAATCAGGGCAGTCTGGTTGAACCGGCCTTTAATCTTGAAGTGCTGGCAGCCACCGATCGCGCGGGAGAGGCCTTCAATCCCACCGCCAGCGACGAGCCCTTGTGGAGAATTTTGATACCGCTGCCCGACGCTTGTGACAGTGGCTGTCAGGAGTTGTTGCACTATATTCGTCAGATCCATACCGCGATGGGTAAGTATCAGGGGCGCATTGAGCGCGTTCTGCTGGTGTCCGATACGCAGGCTGCACAGGCGTCTGCTGCTGCGCTGGCTGGGGAGTACCCAGAACTCAATCTACTGTATACTTCCGCGTCCTCGCTGCGGGAGCGTACGTCCAGCCCTGTCATTGAGGGCCAGGCGCCGGCCTATTTCGTCGCAGATCCCTACGGGTGGGTGATTTTAGCCTACCGAGGGGGTGCCGATGGCAAGGACATCATGGCAGACCTGAAATTTCTGCTTAAAAACAGTAACTGAAGATGTTTAAGTTTAACGATCCCGACAAACGCAAACCCTCCTTCAAGCTGGCGCTATTCGGCACGGTGTTCGCCGTCTCCGTCATCGTTTTGGGCGCCTTCACGCGCCTGGTAGATGCGGGCTTGGGTTGTCCGGATTGGCCGGGGTGCTATGGACATATCCTCTGGCCCAATGACAGTGAAGAGATTGCCACGGCGAATGCTGCCTTTCCGGATGCGCCCGTTGAACTGGACAAGACCTGGCCGGAAATGGTGCATCGATACCTCGCAACGGGACTCGGCATCATTTCCATTGGGCTGGTTGGCCTCGCCTGGCGACATCGCGGTGAGGGGCAGCCGTTCAAGCTACCGGTCTTTCTGCTTGGCTTTGTGATTCTGCAGGGCATGTTTGGCATGTGGACGGTCACTCTGAAACTGTGGCCTCAGGTGGTCACCGCACATCTGCTCGGTGGCTTTACCACCTTAAGCCTGTTCTGGCTGATGACTCTGAGACTCAATAACGTTCACTATCCGCTGGAAGCGGCTTTGGTAGAACGGTTTAAGCCGCTAGCGATCGCGGGCTTGCTGGTGGTGATCGTGCAGGTCGCACTGGGTGGCTGGACGACATCAAACTACGCAGCGGTGGCCTGCCCCGACTTACCCACCTGTCAGTCGCAGTGGATACCGCCGATGGATTTTGCCAATGGCTTTAACTTCTTCCAATCCATCGGCCCGAACTACCTTGGGGGTGTGATGACCAATGAGGCGCGCGTCGCTATTCATATGAGTCACCGAGTGGGAGCGATCATTACGTTGTTGTATGTGGGATGGCTGGCATTGTCGCTGCTGCGCACCCATTCTCCGCTGCTACAGAATCTGGGTAAGGTGGTAGGTGGTGTCTTGCTAGTCCAGTTCTGTTTGGGCCTCGGCAACATCCTGTTCCAATTTCCGCTGGCTGTTACGGTGTCACACAATGCCGTGGGTGCTTTCCTGTTGCTCACCCTGGTCACTTTGAATTACCGCCTTTACACGGCGCCGCAGGTCGAATGATGGAACAGGCGCTGGAGCAAGCCACCTGGCGTGACTATCTGGAGCTGACCAAGCCCCGGGTTGTTGCGTTGATGCTGCTTACCGCAGTAATAGGCATGTGCATGGCAGTGCCCGGTATGGTGCCCTGGCAGGCCCTGGTATTTGGCAATCTGGGGATTGCGCTGTGCGCCGGTTCCGCGGCCGCGGTAAATCATCTGGTCGATCAGCGCATCGACACAGAGATGGCCCGCACTCGCAACCGGCCCATTGTGCAGGGCAAGATAGGCACTCCCCAGGCGGTGCTGTTTGCGCTGGTGCTCGGGCTGCTCGGTATGTATCTGTTGCTGGTGCATGTTAATGCCGTGACTGCCTGGCTGACGCTCGCATCGCTGCTTGGCTACGCGGTGGTCTATACCATGTTCCTGAAGCGGGCCACGCCGCAGAACATTGTTATTGGCGGTCTTGCCGGTGCGGCGCCGCCGCTGCTGGGCTGGACAGCGGTCACCGGAGAGATTCACGGCCACGGGCTGTTATTGGTGCTTATCATTTTTGCCTGGACGCCGCCGCACTTCTGGGCCTTAGCGATTGCTCGCCGCGATGAGTATGCCAAGGTGGATATTCCGATGCTGCCAGTGACCCATGGCGTGGCGTTCACCAAGTTGCATGTGATGCTCTACACCCTGATCATGTTTGCCATTACCCTGCTGCCGTTCGCTACGCGACTTAGCGGACCACTCTACCTGGCGGGTGCCGTTTTGCTGGGTGGTGGTTTTCTCTACCACGCGGGCCGCCTGTTATGGGGTAGCGACGAGAGCGCAGCGATGGACACCTTCAAGTATTCGATCACCTATCTCATGGCGCTCTTCCTGGTGATGCTGGTTGATCACTATCTATTTCCCCAAGTTGGCGTTTGACATGAACGATTCCGCGAGCACGGCGCTGCCCCCCTCTACCAACCGCAATATCAAGCTGACGGTACTGGGCCTGGTCATACTGATTGCTATCGTTGTTGCGGGCTTCGTCAACAAGATCACTCAGCCGCGTGTCATGACGGATAGCGAGCTGAAGATTAACGGCGCCTACATGTTCGAGACACCCAGAGCGCTGCCGCCTTTCGCCCTGATCGATCACAACGCTCAAGTGTTTGACAAGGCGAGGCTGGAGGGGCGCTGGACCATGGTGTTTTTCGGCTTTACCTTTTGTCCGGATATCTGCCCGACGACCATGGCGCAACTGGCACAATTAATGGAGAAACTCGACGGCCTGCCGGAAGCCGACACCCAGGTGGTGCTGGTATCGGTAGACCCGGCCCGCGATACCCCAGAGCAGTTGGCCAGTTATGTTCCCTACTTTGATCCGGATTTTGTTGGTGTCACCGGCGAATTTATGGACATCCATCAATTTGCCACCGCGCTCAATACGCCGTTTCGTAAAGTAGCGGGTCAGGATCCGGAGAACTACCTCATCGACCACAGCGCCAACGTGGTATTGATTAACCCCTATGGCGACTACCACGGTTTTTTTAAGGCGCCGCTCGATCTCGCCAAACTCAAAGTGACCTATCGCAGCGTCCGCGCAGTCTGGGACCGGTACTGATCCCCAGCACCCCGGTGTCTCTGTTAGACTCAAGCACCCCATAAGAAACACCACACAAATAAGGTCCTGCCTATGAGTGCGCCCATAGTCCTGGTAGATGGCTCTTCCTATGTCTTTCGTGCCTTTCATGCGCTACCACCGCTCACCAATTCCAAGGGGCGGGCCACGGGGGCGGTGAAGGGCGTTATCAATATGATGCGGCGGCTGCAGAAGGACTACCCAGACTCACCCATCGTTGCCGTTTTTGACGCCAAGGGAAAAACTTTTCGCGACGATATTTATTCTGAATACAAAGCGAACCGGCCCCCCATGCCTGACGAGCTGCGTGAACAGATCGAACCGATCCACGAAATCGTCAAGGCGATGGGTCTGCCCTACTTATGTGTCACTGGGGTAGAGGCCGACGATGTGATCGGCACGCTGGCGCAGCAGGCGACGGAGGCGAAGCGTGAAGTCGTCGTTTCGACCGGCGACAAAGACATGGCCCAGCTGGTCAATGATCACGTCACTCTCATCAATACCATGACGGACACGGTGATGGATCGAGCCGGGGTCGTCGACAAGTTTGGTATTCCGCCCGAGCTTATTATCGACTTCCTGGCGCTGATGGGGGACAAGGTCGACAACATTCCGGGCGTGCCGGGCGTGGGCGAAAAAACAGCGCTGGGCCTGTTGCAGGGGCTGGGCGGGCTGGATGATATCTATGCCAATCTGGACAAGGTAGCGGAGCTGGATTTTCGCGGTGCCAAGACTATGGGCGCGAAGCTGGAGGCTGAAAAAGAGAACGCCTACCTGTCTTACGAGCTGGCCACCATCAAGCTTGATGTCGAGCTGGAGCAAGAGGTCGGAAAGTTGGCCAATGCCGAGCCCAATCGCGAGGCGCTACTGGAGTGGTTTCAGGAGCTCGAATTTCGCAGCTGGATCGAGGAACTGCAAAGCGGCGAGGATGCCGTTGTCAGTGAGGAAGAGGAGGACGTTCACTACGAGGTGGTCACCGATGCCCCTGCGTTTGAGGCCTGGGTTAAAGAGTTGGAAGCGGCGCCGGTTTTTGCCTTCGATACGGAGACAACCAGCCTCGATTACATGAAGGCAGAGGTCGTTGGGGTGTCCTTCGCTGTCGAACCGGGACGGGCGGCGTATGTCCCAGTCGCGCACAACTACGTGGGTGCCCCCGAGCAGCTGTCGCGTGAAGATGTACTTGGCCGACTTAAGCCGCTGCTCGAAGACCCCGATCGGCCCAAGATTGGCCAGAACCTCAAATACGATGCCAGTGTGCTGGCTAACCATGACATTGCTATGCGGGGCATTGTCTTCGACACGATGCTGGAGTCATACGTCACCGACTCAACAGCGACCCGGCACGATATGGATAGCCTGGCGCTCAAATACCTGGGAAAGACAACGATCCACTTCGAGGATATCGCCGGTAAGGGCAAGGCGCAGCTGACCTTCGACCAGATTCCGCTGGAGCAGGCGGGCCCCTATGCCGCTGAGGATGCTGATATTACCTTACGCTTGCACCACGCACTTTGGCCCCGACTCGAGCAGGAGCCCGGATTACGCGGTGTGTTCGAGGAAATAGAGATTCCCCTGGTACCGATTCTCTCGCGCATTGAGCGCAACGGTGCTCTCCTCGACCGAACAATGCTGGACACCCAGAGCCAGGAGCTGGGGGAACGGTTACTCGAGCTGGAGCAACAAGCGCACGACATGGCGGGTGGGGAGTTCAATCTCGGTTCGCCCAAACAGCTTGGCGAAATCCTGTTCGAAAAACTCGAGCTGCCAATCATCAAGAAAACGCCCAAAGGGGCACCGAGCACAGCGGAGGACGTGTTGGTGGAGCTGGCACTGGATTATCCGCTGCCGAAAGTCATTCTAGAGCATCGCAGCCTGTCTAAACTCAAGTCGACCTATACCGACAAATTGCCGGAAATGATTAATCCGGTCACCGGCCGGGTGCATACCTCCTACCATCAGGCGGTTGCCGCGACTGGAAGACTCTCCTCGTCAGACCCTAACCTGCAAAACATTCCCATCCGAACGGCGGAGGGGCGCCGTATCCGGCAGGCGTTTATCGCGCCAGAGGGCCACCACATCGTAGCGGCAGATTACTCTCAGATTGAGCTGCGTATCATGGCCCACCTGTCATCGGATGAGGGCCTGCTCAACGCATTCAGAGACGGCCTGGATGTGCACCGCGCTACCGCCGCTGAGGTTTTCGGGGAAACGCTGGAAGACGTCAGTGACGAACAGCGCCGCAAAGCCAAGGCGATCAACTTCGGGCTTATTTACGGTATGTCGGCCTTCGGTCTGGCCAAGCAATTGCAGTTAGGCCGCCACGAGGCGCAGGACTATATCGACCTTTATTTTGAGCGCTATCCGGGGGTGCAGTCCTATATGGACGATACCCGTGCCCTGGCCCATGAGCAGGGCTATGTTGAAACTTTATTTGGCAGGCGCCTGTATCTGCCTGAAATCAATGCGCGCAATAAGATGCGCCAGCAGGCGGCGGAGCGCACCGCCATTAATGCCCCTATGCAGGGCAGTGCCGCCGATATCATCAAGCGCGCGATGTTGCGTGTAGATGCCTGGCTGCGCGCTGAAAAGCTGGAAAGCCGCATGATTATGCAGGTTCACGATGAGCTGGTGCTGGAAGTACCCGAAGATGAGCTGCAAGTTATCACTGAGGGTGTCTGTGAGCAGATGTCCGCGGCGGCCGAACTGGCGGTACCCCTTTTGGTCGAGGCCGGGGTCGGCGCCAATTGGGACGAGGCGCACTAGCTCCGGGGAACTCCTGCAATAACGCGGGGTCACACTATCGTGGCCGGACGCCACAGGCGGTTACTCCATGGCCGCCATGTCTCATCTTCCCTATAGACGAGACTCCCCCCGGTTGCCCCAAACCCCTGGGTGACCGGGGTTTTTTTATTCCATCACGCTGGTATCAGTCAGCCAGGTGTCCAGCACATCAGCCAATTCCTTTAATCCGGTGCCCTTGAGGGCCGAAAAAAGTTGCACGGAAACCAGCTCTGCGTGCGCGGCAAGCTCTCCGCGCACCTTATGCAGTGAGCTGGATGCGGGTCCCTTCTTCAATTTGTCGGCCTTGGTGAGCAGCAAATGGGCGGGCATCCCGGCTGCTAGTGCCCAGTCCAGCATCATGCGATCGAAATCCTGTAATGGTCGCCGCACGTCCATGAGGAGAACCAGCCCACGTAAGGATTGGCGGTGTTGCAGGTAGTCTTCCAAATGCCGGGTCCACTCCCGTTTTACCGCCTCTGGTACCTTGGCAAAGCCGTAGCCCGGCAAATCCACCAGGCGCTGCTGCTCACTGAGGGAAAAAAAATTGATCAATTGGGTCCTGCCTGGCGTTTTGGAGGTTCGCGCCAGCTTGCGATTGCCAGTGAGAGTGTTGATTGCGCTCGATTTGCCCGCATTAGAGCGGCCGGCGAAGGCGACTTCCCAGCCGCTGTCGTCCGGGCATTGGTTCAGCTTCCCGGCGCTGGTTAAAAATTGTGCCTTGCGGTAGACGGGGCGGTCCGGGGGCGCCATTTCCATGGATTTTGTCGACTTTTTCGGCGGGTGGTTGTTGTATATAATGCCACAGCTTTTTACTTCTCAGATACCACGGCTGCGCTGCGATAGCCGGCGCGCACAACCAGGGATAGTTTTATGAAAAATGTGATCGTGGCCATGGCGTTTTTGCTGGGCCTGAGCGGCACCGCTGCGGCGGACGAAGTAGCCAACCGTTACGCAAAATCCTGCGCAGTGTGCCATGCCAACGGCGCCGCCGGGGCGCCCAAGACCGGTGTCCCCGCTGAGTGGGAATCGCGGATGGCAAAGGGTATGGATGCGCTGGTCGCATCTGTAGACAAGGGCATGGGAGCGATGCCACCGAAGGGCATGTGTTTCGATTGCTCTGCCGACGACTTCAAGGCCCTGATTGAGTACATGGCCAAGGCCAAGTAAGGCCACCACTGACTAAGACACTGGAACGATAATGAACAAAGTACTGATTGGGCTGTCTCTAATAATGGGATTCGCAATGCCCTCCATTGCCGGTGATGCGGCGGCGGGCAAAGACCTCACGATGGTGTGCTCTGCCTGCCATGGCGCCGATGGGAACAGCGCAGCGCCAACCTTCCCGAAACTGGCGGGACAGAATGAGCGCTACCTGTTGAAGCAACTGCAGGATATTAAGAGTGGAGCTCGCCCCGTGCCGACGATGGCCGGGCAATTGGACAACATGAGCGATACCGACATGGCCAATATCGCGGCTTTTTATGCCAGCCAGGTAGGCAGTGGTGGTCAGGCTGACCCAGACAAGGTAGAGCTGGGCGCCAGTGTTTATCGCGGCGGTGTGAGTGCCACTGGCGTTGCCGCCTGTGCTGCTTGTCATGGTGCAGATGGTAGCGGTAATGCGCCGGCGGGTTTCCCGAAACTATCGGGCCAGCACGCGGACTATATTGCGGATCAGCTGCGTCGCTTCCGTACAGGTGCTGACAACACCCTGGAGCAGAATCCCAATGGGCGTACCAATGATGGTGATGCGCGCATGATGCGTGATGTAGCTCATCGTATGACAGATAACGAGATTGACGCAGTCGCCAGCTTCATCGCCGGTCTGCACTAATCGAGGGTAAAGGCTTTGAAGAAACTCTTTGCGACCATCACACTTTTCCTGACGGCGGCCACAACGGCGTTTGCCCAGGACTATGTTGCCGGTAGAGATTTTGATGTCCTGTCCCAGCCACTGCGTACCAGCAGTTCTGAAAAGATAGAAGTGGTGGAGTTTTTTGCCTACACCTGTGGTCATTGCTACAACTTTGAGCCGCTTCTTGAGCGATGGAAGGCAGGTCTTAACGATGACGTCGTTTTGGTGGGTTCTCCGGCGATATGGAGTAAAAACGAGATTATGACGCGCCATGCCAAGGCATTCTATACGGCCAAAGCACTGGGTGTTCTGGATACGATGCACGGCGCCCTGTTCGCCGCAATACATGTCGATGGCAAGCGCCTTACCAGTGACGCAGAGATTCGCGCGTTGTTTGTGGCTAATGGCGTGGACGGTGCCGACTTCGACAAGGCGTTCGGATCATTCGGTGTTGGCAGCCAGGCTCGCCAGGCCGAGTCTCGCGCTAAGGGCGCTCGTATTACCGGTACTCCAGAGATGATGGTCGCTGGCAAGTACCGTATTACGACCCGCAAGGCGGGTGGTCAGGCCAACATGCTCAAGATTGCCGACTTTTTGATTGCACAAGAACGAGCAGCTCGTCAGGCGGTAGCAGTAGTGCAATAGACGCGCTGACGCATTAAAAAAGGCGCCATCAGGCGCCTTTTTTTTGCCGCTCTAAAACGTTTTACAGCGCCAACCACTCGGGCACGGGCAGCCCCCGTACCTGCAGAAACGAGGGGTTAAACAGCTTGCTCTGATATCGGTTGCCGTAGTCGCAAAGAATCGTGACTACCGTATGCCCCGGACCCAGCTCCTCGGCGAGCTTTACGGCACCGGCAATGTTTATGCCGCTGGAGCCGCCCAGGCACAGCCCTTCGTAGCGAAGCAGGTTGAAGACCCAGGGCAGGGCCTCCTCATCGGAAATCTGATAGGCCGTGTCGACCTTTGCTTCTCTCAGGTTGTCGGTAATGTGGTTGATGCCAATGCCCTCCATAATGGAGCTGCCCTCGAAATCCATTTCTCCCCGTGTGAAGTAGCTATATAGAGAGGCGCCCATCGGGTCTGATACTGCGATACGCACGTCTGGATTTTTCTCCTTCAACGCGTTGGAGACACCGGCTAGAGTGCCCCCCGTTCCCACCGCACAAATGAAACCGTCGACCTTACCCTCGGTTTGATCCCAGATCTCGGCCCCAGTGGTGCTGGCGTGAAAACTCATATTGGCGAGATTGTCGAATTGCCTGGCCCAGAATGCGCCGCCGTCTTCGCTTTGGCCCAGTTTCTCTGCCAGCCGTTTGGCTGTGTGGATGTAATGTTTCTCATCGGAATAGGACGTCGCTGGCACCAGATGCAGGTCAGCGCCCAGCAGTTCCAGGGTATCGATCTTCTCCTTGCTTTGGCTCAGCGGCATGACTACGACGCTGCGATAGCCCAGCGCATTGGCCAGCAGAGTCAAACCGATTCCCGTATTACCCGCGGTACCTTCGACAATGACACCGCCGGGTTCCAGCTCGCCTCGAGCTTCTGCATCGCGAATAATGCCCAGCGCAGTGCGATCTTTCACCGAACCCCCGGGATTGAGAAACTCGGCCTTTCCATAGATATGGCAACCCGTTTTCTCCGAGGCCTCTCGCAGGTACAGCAGTGGTGTATTGCCGATCAGCTGAGTTACGTCTTGGGCAGCCATCGTGAGAGTTCCTTATCGAAGCGGGGTGATCAAGTATGACACATCAGGCGACGCGGAGCCGCCGACAGAGAAGCAAGGCGGCAGCGGTGCAAAGGAGGATGGTTATGACCATCGGCCGCGCTGTGTCCAGTAGATAGTAGCCCACCACCGCACCTGCCAGCGAGGAGATACCCATCTGGATAAAGCCAAATAAGGCTGATGCAGTGCCTGCCATGTGAGGGAAGGGTCGCAGGGCTGCTGCCATGGCATGTGGCAGGCTGATTCCCAAGGCAATGGAATGAAGCGCCATAGGTGCCAACACCGACGCCGGGTGAAACCAGATTTCTGTCGTCAGCAGCATGACTGTGCAGGCGAGCAGGGCGAGCCGGGCACCGATCCACATCACCTGCTCCGATTCTCGACCGTGGGCAAGCCGCGTGCTCAGTGCGTTGCCAACGATATAGCCCATCACGGTGGTGAGGAACAGGAAGCCAAAATAGCGTGCGGCGATCCCCATCATATCGATGAAAATAAAGGCGGATGCCGACAGGAATGAGATCATGCCAGCGTAGAGTAGCGCGCTGGCGATCGTGGTCGTCATGTAATGTCGATCAGCCAATAACTGCAGGTAGTTGCGTGCGACATTGAGCGGGTGCAACGCCTGCCGGGTAGGCAGCGTCTCGGGTAAGTGAACGCCTGTAGTGACCAGGAGAACTGCTGCGTACAGCGCCAATACGGCGAAGATAGCCTCCCAGTAAAACAGTTCCAGTAGAAGGCCGCCCAGTATCGGCGCTACCGCTGGTGCCAGTGCCATTATCATCGCGATATGTGCCAGAGCGCGGGCTGCACCTTTGGGCCCGTATATGTCGCGCGCCATAGCGCGGCCCAGTGTCGGCCCTACGCAGGCCGCGATTCCCTGCAGGAAGCGAAAGAAAATGAGTTGCTCAATGCTTGTCGCTGCCGCGCAGGCTAGCGTCGCAATGAGGTATAGGGCCAGTCCACCGATCAGCACAGGCCGGCGCCCAAATCGATCCGCCAGTGGGCCGCACAGAAGGTGAAATAGGGAGAACCCCAGCAGATAGCTGGAGATGGTGAGCTGGACCTGGCTGGTACTCGCCTGCAGCGCGTCTGACATGGCCGGCATCGCCGGCAGGTAGGTATCGATGGTCAGCGGCCCCAGTGAGACCAGGGCGGCAAGCAGGATCAGCAGGCCAAGCGATTGCTTGGCTGAACTGTCGGCTTTCATGGCGGGGCGATGCTATCACAGCAGGGCAACGCGCCGCAGGTTACTTTTCGAAGCTAAGTACCGTTTTCCACCACAGGCCTGGGAAAAGAGTCTTCCATAGCATGAGGAACCAGGCCTCTCCCGGATAAATGATGTCTTTGTTCTTGAACATGCCCTTATCGATGGCGTCGACAATTTTTTCGGGATCAGATAGGCGCCCACTGCTGCGTGCTTCATTGATACTACCAGGGGTATCAGTGCTCACGGTTTGGTCGATCAACGGCGTATTAACTGCTGGCGGGCAAACCAGGTGCAGCTTTATCGGGCTGCCGCTGTGCCGTAGTTCATTCTGCATGCACTCGACATAGGTGTTTACCGCTGCCTTGGTGGCACAGTACGCACCCATCTTGGGAACAAAGGCGACGCCGGCGATGGAACCAAAGAGCACCATTCGGCCGCTGCCGCGCGCTTGCATAAGCGGCAGCAGGGTTTTGATCATATACACGGTACCGAAGAAGTTGACCTGGAAGAGAAACTCCACCTTTTCGACGGCGTGGTCTGCCAGGGCATGCGCTGGCATCAAGGCTGCCGCATGGATCAAGAGGTCTATCGGCCCCAGGCTGGATTCGACGTCGTTGATACGCGCGGCGATATCGGACTGACTCGAAATATCGCAGCGAAAGGCGGTGATGTTCTCGTGTTCTGCGGCGGTATCGGCGAGGCCCTGCTCATTGAGATCGAAGATGGCTACTTTGGCACCGCGATTGGCCAGACGCAGAGCGCAGATTCTTCCCATGCCGCTAGCGCCGCCGGTGACCAGGGCTACCTGGCCGTTGACATCAATATGATCTGCCATGCTTTGGACCTATTAGCTAATAGTTTGTAGTGGAGCAGCGGAATATAGCCAGCCCCCGCGCTGGTAACAAGCTGATGCGCCTGAATCCGGGCCGCGGTGTAACTATCTAACTACTCTTTATGTGTTCGAGGGGCAGCTCGGTTTTGCGGATGACCGGGCGCAACACGAAGCTTGATTGCACGCCCGTGACACCCTCGATCCGGGTGAGCTTGCCCAGCAGGAAGGCTTCGTAATACTCCATGTCGGGTACCACAGCTTTGACCAGGTAGTCCGCTGATTGCCCGGTTACGACAGCACACTCAATCACCTCGGGAAACTCGGCCACCTGGCGTTCAAAGCTTTCAAAGCGATCGGGCGTGTGTCGGTCCATAGCGATGGTGATGAAGGCTGTCAGTTTCAATCCCAGGGTGGATTGATTCAGCAGTGTCACGTGGCGATCGATGACTCCCGACTCCTCAAGGCGCTTGACCCGGCGTGAACAGGGTGTGGGGGACAGCCCTACCGCGTCAGCCAGTTCCAGGTTGGATATGCGCCCATTCTTCTGCATGTGTGCAAGTATGCGGCGGTCTATTCGGTCGAGTTTCACTGCTGTGCTCCCCGCTGTGCGGTGGGTACCAAAGGTCGGCTGAAGTACTCTCGAGCCGCCTCCATGACCGGACGTCTCAGCATCAATGTTGCGGTCATGGTTGGTATGGCCATCAGACCATAGGCGCCGACGATAAGGTTGAAGACGACGTCGATACTTACCGTCGCGCCGAAAATGATGGTGCCGATGAAGAAGTAACGAAACCAGTGCTGGTACTCCGCGCCAAATAAAAATCCGAAGCACTTGGCGCCGTAGTACCAGCCGGTAAACATCGTGGTCAGGCTCAGAATTAACACGCACATACTGAGTAAGATCACCGCAATAACACCCATGTCATTGCGCAGTGCGGTCAGTGTCATAGAAATGCCGCTGAGCTCTCCGGGCGCCTGCCATAAGCCCGAGAGCAGGATGACCAGAGCGGTGCACGTGCAGACGATCAGCGTGTCGATCACTGGCCCGAGAGTAGCCACTAGCCCTTCCCGCACCGGCTCATTGGTGCGGGCGGCGCCATGCGCCATGACTTCCGTGCCCAGCCCCGCCTCGTTGGAGAATGCGCCGCGGCTAATACCGATCAGCATGACTCCGAGTAGCCCGCCACCAATCGCCTGTGGATCGAACGCTTCCCGGAAAATGAGACCGAACAGCGCGGGCACCTCGCTGGCGTGGCTAATCAACATGAACAGCGTCATGCCCAGGTAAGTCAGTGCCATCGTGGGCAGCAGTGCCACCGAAACGCGCGCCACGCGCTGCAGGCCGCCGAATACCACCGCGGCGACGACGACTGCTATGGTGCAGCCGACGGCCAGGTTGAACAGGCCCGGGTTAATGCCGGCTCCAAGGCTCTCGCGTGCCAGCGCGGTCAGCTGATTGGCCTGGAACATGGGCAGCGTGCCTATCATCCCCGCCGCCGAAAACAGAATTGCCAGCGGGTAGAAGCTGCGTGGCAGGGCCTCGCGAATAATATACTGGGGACCGCCCTGCAAATTGCCCAGGCTGTCTGGCCCTCGGTACATAATTCCCAGGGTGCAGGTAAAAAACTTGGTGGCGATGCCGACTATGGCGGTAATCCACATCCAGAACACTGCGCCGGGACCGCCCGCAACTATGGCCAGCGCAACCCCTGCTATGTTGCCGAGACCCAGCGTGCCCGATAAGGCAGCGGCCAGCGCCTGTGCGTGGGTCAGTTCACCCCCTTCGTCCGGGGTGTCGTAGCGGCCCAGCATGATGCCAACCGCGTGTCCCATGTGGCGGTAAGGAAGGAAGCGAGAATAAATCGCAAAGAACACACCTCCGCCAACCAACAGAACCAGTAGTGGCCGGCCCCATATGAAATCGGAAAAGGCGGCGCTGAGTGTTTCCAGTTGCTCCAGCATCTAGTGCGTCTGTGCTTGCAGGTACCGGAGCGTTGAGCGCGCTAAAGCCTCGACGTTATAGCCCCCCTCCAGGGCGCTGACCAGGCGACCGTCTGCGTAGCGCGATGCGTAATCCTTGAATAGCTCTCCAAGCCACTGGTAGTCCTCGTCCTCCAACAACAGACCCGCCAGCGGGTCTTCTCGGTGGGCGTCGAAGCCCGCAGATACCAGCACAAGATCGGGTTGCTGCTTCTCCATGGCCGCGGTCCAATCGCGTTCAACCGCGGATCGAAAGCTGCTGCCATTCGTCCCCTCCGGCAAGGGTGTGAGTACGATATTGTCTGCGTTCACCTCGTCGAATCGGCCGGGGTAAAAAGGGAACTGGAAGCTGGAGCACACCATCACCTCAGGCCTGTCCATAAAAATCTCAACCGTGCCATTACCATGGTGAACGTCGAAATCGAAGATGATGATGCGCTCTGCGCCAAGGCTGAGGGCTCGTTCGGCCGCCAGAGCAATGTTGTTAAAAATACAAAAGCCCATGGGCGCCGCGGTCTCGGCGTGATGCCCGGGGGGTCTTACTGCACAAAAGGCATTGTCTGCTTCCCCGCCCATGACGGCCTCAGTAGCTTGTACCAAGCTCCCCGCTGCCAGTTGTGCGGCGCGCAGGCTGTGGCGATTCATGGAGGTGTCAGCGTCCAGGCGCACGATGCCATCTCCGGGTTCTGCTGCCGCTACTCGATCGACGTACTCTGCGGGATGGATAGCGGCTATATCCTGAAGCTCGATGGGTCGCGCTTCTTTCCGGATAAGGCTATCGCCCCACTCTGCCGCCTCGACCGCTGCATTGATATGCTGCAGTCTCGCAGGACTCTCCGGGTGATGATCCAGCATCACATGTTTTTCACAGTCTTGGTGGCTAATGAATAGTGAGGACATGGTGTTATTCTTTGTCTTTGAGGCAATGATTGTAGCAGGACCCGCGGGTAGAGATGGTAGAGCAAATTCCGGCAGTGGTACTAGCAGATGTAGAGGCAGCGCGCGAGCGTATTCGAGCGCATGCGCACTGTACTCCCCTGCTGAGTAGTCGTCTGCTTGATGATGTCAGCGGCAGTAAGGTCGTATTTAAGGCCGAAAACCTGCAGCGCGTTGGTGCTTTTAAGGCCCGTGGTGCGCTCAATGCGGTGCTGGGTCTGGAAGATTCGATACAGGCTGTAGCCACACACTCCTCGGGCAATCACGCAGCCGCGCTGGCAATGGCCGCGGGTGTACGAGGGATTAATGCGCACATCGTTATGCCCTCCAATGCGCCCCAGGTGAAGAAGGAGGCGGTAGCGGGCTACGGCGGCCGTATTATCGAATGTGAGCCGACCTTGCAGGCGCGGGAGACCACGCTCGACAGGGTCGTCGCCGAGACAGGCGCCCATGTGGTTCATCCCTACGACGATCCTCGCATTATTGCGGGAGCGGGAACTACGGCGCTGGAGCTGTTAGAACAGTCAGGCGATTTGAGCGCGGTCGTCATCCCGGTGGGTGGCGGTGGACTGTTAGCGGGGATGGCCACCGTGATCAAGTCGCTGCGGCCGGACATCGAAGTGATTGCCGCGGAGCCTGCCGGGGCGGATGACGCTTTCCGTTCGTTTGGTCTTGGCCGCTGGGTCCCTCAGGAAAATCCACAAACTATCGCGGATGGCCTTTTGACGAGTCTGGGCCAGTTGAATTACGCGATTATCCGAGAGTGTGTCGATACCATTGTCACGGTTGAAGAAGAGTCCATTGTTCGTGCGATGCAGTATCAGTGGACGCGTATGAAATCGGTTGTGGAACCTTCCGGTGCCGTGAGTTTCGCCGCCGTTCTAGAGCACCCCGAACGATTCCGGTCACGCGCTGTGGCGTGCGTCATTAGTGGCGGCAATGTGGACCTTGGCAGATTGCCCTGGTGAAGCTGCGATGAGCACTGACTACCCAAGATTTCACCTGGCGCTGCCAGTCACTGACCTGACTGCGGCCGAAAACTTCTATGGCGGCACCCTGGGCTGCCCTGAAGGCCGACGTTCGTCGCGCTGGATAGACTACGATTTTTGGGGCCATCAGCTGGTGGTTCACCTGGTCGACAAACTGGATATGGCGGCTACTAATCCTGTGGACGGTGAGCAGGTGCCGGCATCGCACTTTGGCCCAATACTGTCCTGGGACGCGTTCGATGAGCTGGTCGCGCGACTACAGGCGGCCGGAGTTACTTACATTATCGAGCCGACAACGCGGTTTGAGGGACGTCGCGGTGAACAGCGGACCCTTTTTATTCGCGATCCAAGCGGCAATCATCTTGAGTTTAAAACCTTCCGTCACATCGAGATGTTGTTTGCCACTGATGGCCTGGATTATCCCTGAGCCATTACGGGCTTCGGATAAAAGTTAATTAGTGCTTATAATGTGGAAACACGCACACGGGGCACGTCCATGGAACTAACGGTTCTGGTTACCTTGCTGGTGGCTGTCGAGTACTTCTTGCTCGCGATAATGGTGGCTAAGGCGCGCAGTGATCGCGGCGTCGCGGCACCCAAAATCATCGGTGAAGATCGCTTTGAGCGCATTTTTCGCGTGCAGCAAAACACCCTGGAACAGCTGATCATCTTCTTTCCATCACTGTGGATATTCGGCTACTACGTATCAGACGCTATCGGCGCACTGCTCGGCATTGCGTTTCTGGTGGGCCGGATTATGTATGCACGTGGCTATGTAGAAGATCCAGGCAAACGTGGGCCCGGGTTTATTCTCGGTTCCCTCGCCATGCTGGCGCTGTTACTGGGTGGCCTGATAGGCGTGGTGCTTGAAATTCTGTAGCGCTGCTGGGTCGCCAGGGCATGAATAATCCCTCTGAAGAGCATTCTTTGCTGCAGCGCGCCGGTGGAAGGTTTTCAGCTGCGTTCTCCGAAGACTTGTTGCCTCAGCGGCGCGAGTTTGATGCGCACCATTTTGACGAACACATGGTGCGTAACCGAAAAGCGGCGTATCGCTATGTACTGGTTGCGATAGCAGTCATCCTCGCGCCCATTGATGCGCACAATTTTTATGCGGGGCACTATGTTCCGGCGACCGCCGGTGTGGCGGTGCTGGTGCTGTTTCTAGCGAATATCTATTTACTGACCGTCGAGAAAGAACCCTTTTTATCACCGCCTACGGTGTTGTTGATTACGCTGGGTTTGGTGATTCTGTCGTTGATCTACGGTCAGAACTATAACCTCTATTGGGTCTATCCCCTGCTGGTTGCGTTGCCGGTTCTACTAAAGACCCGCGTCGCCGTGTGGCTGGGTATCGTCGTCGGCGTGATCGTTACCCCCTTCGTGTGGATGCGCTTTGACACGAATACAGCAATTATTGTCTGTCTCAGCATGGCCCATACCTGGCTGATCAGCGCATGGTTGATGTACGCGGTATCTCAGCAGTCGCGGAAGCTGAGTGAGCTTGCTGTCACAGATCCGCTTACCGGCGCATTCAATCGGCGGCGCCTGCAGAGCGATGCACGCGACGCACTGCAGACCTGGCAACGATATGAACGCCCGTCTACGCTATTACTTCTGGATGTAGATCATTTCAAGTCTGTTAATGATAGCTACGGTCACGAAGCTGGCGATCGTGTGCTGCGCGCGCTGGTGGAAACGCTGGAGCAACGATTGCGCAGACTTGACCACGTGTATCGTTATGGGGGCGAAGAGTTTGTCGCACTGCTCGCAGAGACCGACGAGTCGCGAGCGATTCATGTCGCTGAGGAGCTGCGCTCCCATATCGAGCAGGCAAGCTTTTTGGAACAGCACCCTGTGACTGTGAGTATTGGCGTTTGCGACGTGCTGCAGGCAGAGAATGTGGACCATTGGTTAAACCAGTGTGACCGTGCGCTGTATCAGGCGAAAGAAGCGGGTCGCAATCAGGTAGTGCTTGCGACGCCGGGAGATTGACTATGAAACACCGTTTAGGGCCGACACTGCTTTCTCTGGTGCTGCTGGCCGGCTGCACCAATGCCTGGTTTTACGACCAGTTGGATTGGCTGGTGCCCTGGTACGTGGAGGATTATGTTGATCTCACTCGGGAGCAGAACCGCAACTTGAAGGAGCAGTTGGTCCCCCTGCTCGACTGGCACCGCAAAGAAGAATTAGCGGAGTATCTCGCGCTGCTCGAACGTGTCGAGGCAGATTTACAGCAGCCCCTGTCGGCGGAGGTCATTGAAAGCTGGATTGAGGCTGCCACCGTAGCGCTGAACCGGCTCGAGCTGAGAGTGTTACCGCTGGCGTTTGATCTCGGCGATCAACTGAGTGATGAACAAATGCAGGAGTTTCTCGACAAGCTGTGGGAGCGACAAACGGAACTGGAAACAGAATACCTGGCGCGCACCGATGAGGAGTACGTCGAAGAGAGTTATGAGAACTTTGAGGAGAATATGGCCCAATTTCTGGGCCGACTCAGTGACGCACAGAAACAGAGGCTGCAAGCAGCAGCAGCGTCGCTGACTCGCTTCGATGCGGCGTGGCTGGCGGATCGAAAGACTTGGCTGGAAATGCTGCAGGCTGTTCTGCAGGAACGCGCTCCCGGCTGGCATCAGCAGATACGCGATGCCCTGGCGAGCCGCGAGGAACGTCAAAGCACCGAGTACCGCACCATCTGGTTACAGAATCAAGCGCGGATTAACTCTGCTGTGGCCGATGTCCTCAATGACCGGTCCGATGCGCAGTCCGAGCGGCTGCAGAAAGAGATCGATGCCATCAAAGACGATCTTGTCGAGTTAATCGCTAAAGCGGATTAGTCCAGCTGGCTCAGATCGCGCACGGCACCGCGGTCTGCACTGGTCGCCATCATCGCGTAGGCCTTGAGTGCTGCACTGACCTTGCGAGGCCGCGTTTTCTCGGGCTGCCAGCCCTTCTCTACTTGGTCAGCCCTGCGTTGCGCCAGTTCGGTATCTTCTAGATCGACATTGATGCTGCGCGCGGGTATATCGATCTTGATGATATCGCCGCTGCGAACAAGGCCTATCGCACCGCCCGCGGCCGCTTCCGGAGACACGTGACCAATAGACAGGCCTGACGTGCCACCAGAGAAGCGCCCGTCTGTCAGCAGCGCGCAGGCCTTGCCCAAACCCTTCGACTTTATGTAGCTGGTTGGATAGAGCATTTCCTGCATGCCAGGGCCGCCTTTGGGGCCCTCATAACGCACCACAACCACATCACCGGCTTTGACCTGATCGGACAGTATGGCCTCGACGGCGTCTTCCTGACTTTCGCAGACGAAGGCTGGTCCCTCAAACACCAGGATGCTTTCGTCGACACTGGCGGTCTTCACCACGCAACCGTCCTCCGCAATATTGCCGAACAGAACCGCCAGGCCACCCTCGCTTGAGTAGGCATTCTCCAGCGAACGTATACAGCCACTTTCGCGGTCATCGTCTACGCTCGGCCAACGCGTGTCCTGGCTGAAAGCCGTTTGTGTCGGAATGCCTGCGGGTCCTGCACGGAAGAAGCGGTGCACGTCCTCGTTTCTGGTGCGTTTGATGTCCCAGTGATCCAGCGCTTCGCCCAGGGTGTCAGCGTGCACCGTGGGCACATCGGTATGCAGCAGGCCGGCACGATCGAGTTCACCCAGAATGCCCATAATGCCGCCTGCACGGTGAACGTCTTCCATATGATACTGGGGGGTACTGGGTGCGACTTTGCACAGCTGTGGAATCTTGCGTGAAAGCCGATCAATGTCGGCCATGGTGAAATCTAACTCGGCTTCCTGGGCGGCAGCCAACAAATGCAGAATGGTATTGGTCGAACCGCCCATAGCGATATCCAGCGTCATCGCATTCTCAAAGGCTCTCATGGAGCCGATACTGCGCGGCAGAATCGAAGCATCGTCTTGCTCGTAATAGCGACGTGCCAGTTCCACGATGCGCTGGCCGGCGCGCAGGAACAGCTGCTCCCGATCCGCGTGAGTCGCCAGCGCCGAACCGTTGCCGGGTTGAGATAGTCCCAGTGCCTCGGTCAGGCAGTTCATCGAATTGGCGGTGAACATGCCGGAACAGGAACCACAAGTAGGACAGGCAGAGCGCTCGTATTCGGCAACTTCCTCGTCGCTGGCGCTGTCATCTACGGCAATGACCATGGCATCGACCAGGTCGAGCTTGTGTTCTGAGAGTCGGGTTTTGCCGGCCTCCATCGGTCCACCGGAAACAAAGATCGTGGGGATATTGAGCCGCATGGCGGCATTGAGCATGCCAGGGGTGATTTTGTCGCAGTTGGAGATGCAAACCATGGCATCGGCGCAATGCGCATTCACCATGTATTCCACAGAGTCGGAGATGATATCCCTCGACGGCAGGCTATAGAGCATTCCATCATGACCCATTGCGATACCGTCATCCACGGCGATGGTGTTGAATTCTTTTGCCACCCCGCCGGCCGCTTCGATCTCGCGGGCGACTAATTGTCCCAGGTCCTTCAGATGCACGTGTCCAGGCACAAATTGTGTAAAGGAGTTAACCACCGCGATAATCGGTTTCTGGAAATCTTCGTCCTGCATACCGGTGGCGCGCCACAGGGCACGCGCGCCGGCCATGTTGCGGCCGTGGGTGGAGGTTCGGGATCGGTACTCTGGCATGGTCTGACTCTAGGGGGGTAAAAAACGGTGGCAGAGCATAGCAGACCGCGTGTTGAGTCGCAGCCTGTCGGCGATACTAGCTAAGAGATTTTGTCAGCACCTTGGAGTTACGCTGCAGGTTGTACAATCCTTTCTTTTGCTCGGGAAGTCCTTCGCGGTCCGTCTCAACAAAGCCATGCTCCAGAAACCAATGCGCGGTCTGGGTGGTAAGAACGAATACCTCCGCCAAGCCGAACTGCGCAGCATCCTGTTCCAGCTCGCGCAGTAAACGGTCACCGCGCTGATTCCCGCGGTAATCGGGATGGGTCACGATGCACGCTATTTCCCCGCGGCCCTCTTCCGGGAAGGGATACAGCGCCGCACAAGCGATGATTCGATTATCCCGCTCCAGTACCCGAAAATGGTTGATCTCGGTCTCAAGCAGTTCGCGCGAACGTTTCACCAGAACGCCCTCGCGCTCCAGCGGCTCAATCAATTCCAGTATCCCGCCGACATCTTCGATACTCGCCAGCCGGGCCTGCTCATAATCCTCGTTGCTGACCAGGGTGCCGCAACCATCGTGGGTGAACAGCTCCTCCAGCAATGCGCAATCCTCGGCGAAGGAAATGATTTGGCAGCGCTCAATGCCTGCCATGCAAGCCTGCCGCGCGGTGGTGAGGAGCCGCTTCTGTTCTTCTTTGTCGCTTGCACGAAGCAGCGCCAGTGCCTGTTCCCGGTCACATTGACGAACCAACTCACCGCTCGCATCAAGGATGCCGGCCTCCTGACCAAACAAGATCAACTTATCGGCGCCGAGCTGGGCTGCGGTGTGAACCGCCACATCCTCCAAGGCCAGGTTAAAAATTTCTCCCGTTGGGGAATAGCCCAGTGGTGATAGCACCACGATGCTGCCGCCATCCAGCTTCTCCGCGATGCCTTCGCCATCAACGCGTCTGACCCGGCCCGTATGGTGAAAGTCGATTCCATCCACGACACCCATGGGCCGAGCGGTGACGAAGTTGCCGGAACACACCCTGATTGCTGCGCCCTGCATGGGAGAGTTGGGCAGGCCCATCGATAACAGCGCCTCAATTTCCGCGCGCAGGCTACCCACCACATCTTTGACGTGGCTGAGCGCGGTCTCATCGGTAATCCGAATGCCTTCGTGGAAGGTGGTATCGACTCCGGCCGCGTGCAGGCGCTCGCCAATCTGGGGCCGCGCGCCTACCAGCAATACCAGGCGCACACCCAGACTATTGAGCAGGGCGATGTCGTGAATAACATTGGCAAAATTCGGGTGCTGGGCTGCCTCGCCCCCGATCATCAGGACGAAGGTTTTACCGCGGTGCGCGTTGATATACGGCGCACTATCGCGGAACCAGCGGATGTTTTGCCTGCTCTGTCCGCCCATGCTAACTATTTGAATTACCTGGATTTTGGCGAAAAGGAAAGTGGCTAGATTACCTGATTAGGCCGATAGGCCCAATGGCAGTATTTCACAGGGACGGATCAGGTGAAGTAGGCCTTGAAGCCGAAGAAAAAGAGAATGGCCAAGCCTGCACCGGCAGGTAAGGTGATGAGCCAGGAGATGAAGATAGTCGCGATGACCCGCAGATTGAGCGCGGCGATACCCCGTGCCAGTCCGACACCGAGTACCGCGCCGACGAGAGTATGGGTTGTGGAAACGGGTAAGCCCAGTCCAGAGGCCAGCACTACGGTGCTGGCGGCGCCCAGTTCAGCGGCGAACCCCCGGCTGGGGGTGAGTTCGGTGATCTTGCGTCCCACCGTGGCAATGACCTTGAAGCCGTAGGTTGCGAGGCCGACCACGATTCCGCCGCCACCCAATAACAGAATCCACCAGGGCATGGCCGACTTTGCTGCGATTTCCCCGCCCGACGCAATGGTGCTGGCCACCGCCGCTAGCGGACCGACCGCATTGGCCACATCGTTAGAGCCGTGAGCGAAGGCCATCGCACAGGCGGTGAAGATCATCAGAATGGCAAATACGCGTTCAACGCTATCGAAGCGATGCCCTTCTACCGGTTTGTCTTCGATCTTGCTCAGCAGCGCAGCGCCGATCATAGCGACGACTACGCCGATCAAAGCGCTGAGGAACAACGCATTGGTGAATCGCGAGCCCAGGCCCAGGTCGAGCTCAATACCGACATGTTTGAGGCCCTTGGTCAGGGTCACCATGGAAATCATGAAACCGACCGCCCACATATAGACGGGAATGAACCGCTTGGCCCGCACGAAAGGGTCATTGGTGTTGAGAATCAGCTTTTGCACACTGACGAACAACGCAAAGGAAATTGTCCCGGCGAGCACCGGTGACACCACCCAGCTGGCAACGATCGACCCCACTTTGCCCCAGCTCACCACGTCCGGAGAAATACCCACGGCGGCAAAGCCGACAATGGCGCCGACGATTGAGTGCGTCGTGGAGACTGGCCAGCCCATGGCGCTGGCGATGAGCAGCCAGGTACCTGCAGCCAGCAGCGCGGCCATCATGCCGAATACCAGCAATTCCGGCGTATCCGCCATCACTGCTGGATCAATAATGCCCTTGCGGATTGTGCCTGTGACCTCGCCGCCGGCGAGGTAGGCTCCCATAAACTCAAAAATGATGGCGATCAGAATCGCCTGTTTAATGGTAAGCGCTCTCGAGCCCACGGACGTGCCCATAGCATTGGCGACGTCGTTGGCGCCCACACCCCAGGCCATGAAAAAACCGAACAGGCAGGCAAGAATGAGCAGCAACGGCCCGTGGTTGGCGATGATTTCCATATTGAAGTAACGAAGCCTGGTCGGGGAGGATTTACCCTAGATTATTATGGGCGAAGTATAGGCTCGAATCGCAAAAAGTAACACCGCAAGATTGATCGGGTGTGTGATAGCATGAGAGCCGCATTCTAGGGAGTGATCAGGGCGATGGTGGCCACATTTGGCGAGCAACGCGCGGAGCGAAATTTGGATCTGCGTGGCCTGGTAGAAGAGCTCAATGTCGCTGGATTATTAAGCGATACCGACCGCGCGCGCATGGCGGAAGTTAACGCCGGAAGCGTGCACCCCTTGGTGTTTCTGGCAGAGCAGAGGCTGATCAATGCCGCTAGCGGTCAACCGCTCGACATGGAGCAATTGCTGGCCTGGCTTTCGAATGAATCGGGTCAGGACGTATACCTGATCGACCCGCTCAAAATCAATGTTGGTGCGATTGCCGAAGTCATGTCTTTGGCCTTTGCACAGCGGCATAAAATCCTCGCCGTCGAAGTGTCTGACAAGGAGGTTGTTATCGCCTCTGCCGAGCCCTGGATCTCAGCCTGGGAAAGCAATCTCGAGCACGTGCTGCGTAAACCGATTCGCAGGGTGCTGACCGACCCTCGCGATATCGTTAGGCACACGGCAGAGTTCTATACGATGGCGCGTTCCGTGCGTGGTGCTGACGCCAAGGGCGGCCGCTCTCTGGCCGGCGCTAATGTCACTAACCTGGAGTCGATGCTGGAGCTGGGCTCCATGCGTGAGCCAGACGCTAACGACCAGCATATCGTCAATATTGTTGATTGGCTGCTGCAGTATGCGTTTGAACAGCGAGCCAGTGATATTCACATAGAGCCGCGCCGCGATGTGGGCAATGTGCGGTTCAGGATCGACGGGGTGCTTTACAAGGTCTACGAACTTCCCCAGCAGGTATCGGCGGCGGTCAGCAGCCGGTTTAAGATCCTGGGGCGTATGGATGTGGCTGAAAAGCGTCGGCCCCAGGACGGCCGGCTCAAAACGCGCAGTCCCGAAGGCAACGAAATTGAACTGCGCTTGTCGACGCTGCCCACCGCATTCGGTGAAAAGCTGGTCATGCGAATCTTCGACCCCGAAGTCCTGCAGAAGAGCTTTGAGCAACTGGGGCTGGCAAGCGAGGACCTGAAGCGCTGGAACGGTATGAATGCGATGGGACACGGCATTGTTCTGGTGACGGGACCGACCGGTTCCGGTAAGACGACGACGCTCTACTCGACGCTGCGTCAGCTTGCGACGCCCGAAGTGAATGTGTGCACGATTGAAGACCCCATAGAAATGGTCGAGGGGGCGTTCAACCAGATGCAGGTTAATCACCAGATCGATCTGGATTTTTCGACCGGTGTGCGCGCGCTGATGCGACAGGACCCCGACATCATTATGGTCGGTGAGATCCGCGACCTGGAGACGGCGGAAATGGCCATTCAGGCTGCTCTCACAGGGCACCTGGTGATTTCCACGCTGCACACCAATGACGCACCCAGCGCCGTCAGCCGATTGCTCGAGCTGGGCGTGCCTTCGTATCTCATCAAGAATACGGTACGCGGCGTAATGGCGCAGCGACTGGTGCGTATCCTTTGTCCACACTGTAAGACAGAGAGCGAAGTAGACCAGGAGGCCTGGAAGCAGCTTACTCATCCGTGGAAGGTGAAACCGCCCAAACGTATTTATTCCCCTGCAGGCTGCAGTGAATGCAGGGACACTGGCTATATGGGTCGCCAGGGTATCTATGAGGTGCTGGTGATGAGCCCCGAGGTGCAGGAACTCGTCAAACCGCATACGGAAGCCAACGCCCTGCGTAAATTGGCAATGCAGGAAGGCATGCGTACTCTCAGGCTGAGTGGGGCTGCCCGAGTGGCTGCCGGTGAGACCACCATCGAGGAAGTGATGCGGGTAGCACCGACCGTTACCCAATAATCAGGTGGAATAGATGCGAGTACTGATTACTGGAGCTGGCGGTCAGCTGGGCTACGAGCTGCAGCGTAGTTGTCCGGCACAGGTTGAACTGCACTGCCTTGATCGAGCCGCTCTGGATATCACCCTGCCAGAGGCCGTGCTGGACCAGGTCGCAGCCGCAGCTCCTGATTTGGTTATTAATGCAGCCGCCTATACCGCTGTTGACGGTGCTGAGACCAAACCGGATCTTGCCGTTGCGGTTAATGCTGAAGGCCCTGGCCTTTTGGCTCGCGCCGCTGCGGGCGCCGGTGCTCGCTTGATTCATGTATCAACTGACTTTGTTTTTGATGGGAGTGCTCAACAAGCCTATGGCCCCCGGGATGAGACCCGGCCACTGGGTGTGTATGGGCACAGTAAACTGGCAGGAGAGTGCAGGGTGCGCGAAGTATTGCCCCACAGCACGGTCGTGAGAACCTCCTGGCTTTACTCGGCCCACGGTGCCAATTTTGTGAAAACAATGCTCAAGTTGATGGCCGAAAGAGACGCGCTGCGGGTGGTGGACGACCAGGTAGGAGCTCCTACCTGGGCCTACGGCTTGGCGCAGGCGCTCTGGGGGTTTGCTGGTAACGATAGTGCGCATGGCATCTACCATTGGACGGATGCGGGGAGCTGCAGCTGGTATGAGTTCGCCTGTGCTATCCAGCAACTGGGCCTGGAACTGGGTCTGTTGGGCCGCGAGATACCGATAGAGGCGATATCAACTGCAGAATACCCGACGCCGGCGCAGCGCCCGGCGTTCAGCGTACTCGATTGCAGCGCCGCGGAAGCTGCTTTCGAGCGTCAGCGATTGCCCTGGCGGGACCAGTTACACGCAATGTTGCAGGAGCTATTAGACGTTGAGTAAACGAATACTGGTGACCGGCGCTGCGGGTTTTATTGGCGCTAATTTCGTCCACCATTGGCTGCGGGAAAATCCCGAAGACACCGTTGTTGCCTATGACGCGCTCACCTATGCGGGGAACCGCGCAAACCTTGCCGCCCTGGATGGGCATCCCGGTTTCAGCTTTGAGCATGCAGATATTCGCGATGAACAGCGGGTTCGGCGCCTGTTGGAGGAAAAGGAACTCGATACGATCGTACACTTCGCCGCAGAATCCCATGTCGATCGCTCGATCAGCGGCCCGGATGCCTTCATTGACACGAATGTGGTCGGAACGCACAGCCTGCTAAAGGCGGCGCGCTCGGTATGGCTGGAGCGAGGACAGGCGCACCGCTTTCATCACGTCTCTACCGATGAGGTATACGGATCGCTCGCGGCCGACGCTCCAGGATTTTTTGAAGAGCAGAAGTACGAGCCCAACTCGCCTTATTCCGCGAGTAAGGCGGCCTCGGATCACCTCGTGCGTGCCTACCATCACACCTACGGTCTGGAGGTCACCACCAGCAATTGCTCCAATAACTACGGCCCATGGCATTACCCGGAAAAACTGATTCCGCTGTGCCTGACCAATATTCTGCGCGGCCGCGCCCTGCCCATCTATGGCGATGGCATGAATATCCGCGACTGGCTGCATGTCGAGGATCACTGCCGTGGGATCAGCCTGGTGTTGCAGCAGGGGCAGGTTGGTGACACGTACAACATCGGTGGCAATAACGAGTGGGCCAATATCGATATTGTGCAGCTATTGTGCGACAGCATTGATGCGCGCTTCGCCGGCGACTCTCGCCTGGCCGAGCGCTATCCGCAGACACCCGCGGCCAGTGGCGGTGCGGCGCGCAGCCTGATCGAATATGTAACAGATCGGGCGGGGCATGATCGCCGCTATGCGATCGATGCTGGCAAGATAAGCCGAGAGCTGGGTTACGATCCCCATTACAGCTTCGAGACCGGTATTGAAGCGACCATTGACTGGTATCTCGATCACGAGGACTGGTGGCGCCCCCTGCTGTCGGATTGACGCTTTAGTGCGACGCTGTCTCAGTCGAAGTGTGGAATGTTCTCCCAGCTCAGGCCGGCGGCATCCTTCGCCGACAGTTGTGGTGCGTCCAATAGCGGCCACTCGATTCCCACGGTAGGGTCATCCCATTGCAGGGACACCTCAGACTGCGGGTGGTAGTAGTCGGTAGTCTTGTACAGAAAGTCAGCGAACTCCGAAATCACATAGAAGCCATGCGCGCAGCCGGGAGGCACCCAAAGCATATTGTGCAGGTCGGCGCGAAGTTCAACACCGTACCACTGACCAAAGCTCGGTGAGGAGCGGCGACAGTCCACCACAGCATCAAATACGGCGCCGTTGACCACGCGCACCAGCTTGCCCTGGACTTGCTCAGTTTGAAAATGCATGCCACGCAATATGCCTTGGCTTGAGCGACTGTGGTTGTCTTGAACGAAATCCCAGTCGCATCCCAGCTCTTCCAGTGCTTTGCGGTTCCAGCTCTCGAGGAAAAAGCCGCGCTCATCGCCAAATACCTGCGGCTCCAGCAGCATCACGCCTTCCAGCGGTGTGGGACTACACTTCATCGTAAACCGCGTCCGTATGCAGTGGCAGCCTTGCCAGGTATTCGCCGTAGCCGCTCTTTCTCAGCGGCGCAGCGAGCGCCAACAACTGTTCTTCATCGATGAAGCCCTGGCGGAACGCCACTTCTTCCGGGCAGGCGATCTTAAGGCCCTGACGTTGCTCCACGACACGGATGAAATTAGCCGCATCCAGCAAGGAGTTATGCGTACCTGTATCCAGCCAGGCGGTGCCGCGGCTGAGCACCTCTACCCGCAGGTCGCCGCGCTTGAGATAAGCCAGGTTTACATCGGTGATTTCAAGCTCTCCGCGGGCTGAGGGTTGGATGTTGCGGGCAATATCCACGACCTTGTTGTCGTAGAAGTAGAGCCCGGTAACCGCGTAGTGCGATTTCGGTGATTCAGGCTTTTCTTCGATATCCTCAGCGCGCCCCTCGGCGTCGAAAGACACCACACCATACCGTTCGGGGTCCTGCACATAGTAGGCAAATACGGAGCCGCCGCTCTGGCGCTGACTCGCATTCTTGAGCTTGAGTGACAGGCCGCCGCCGTAGAAGATGTTATCGCCCAATACCAGGCTAACCGGGCTATTACCGATAAAGTCCGCGCCGATAATGAAGGCCTGCGCCAGACCATCGGGACTGGGCTGCACCGCGTACTGAATCTCGATGCCCCACTGATTGCCATTACCCAGCAAATCCACGAAAGCCTCCTGGTCGCGGGGTGTGGTAATAATGAGGATGTCACGAATACCAGCCAACATCAGCGTTGCCAGCGGGTAGTAAATCATAGGTTTATCGTAGACGGGCATCAGCTGTTTACTGACGGTGCTCGTGAGCGGGTGGAGTCGGGTTCCCGAACCCCCGGCGAGGATGATGCCCTTGTACGGGGAGTTGCTCATAGACGTAGCCCAAACCAGTTGAACGCGGATTATAAGCCGAAATAACAAATACTTACGAACGCTTGGTATGACATGGTGGGCCCCTCGGGGCTAGATTTTTGGGGGTCGGCTGATTAAAATTTAGCCCCTTTGGGTATGGTCTGGACGCCGTGAGCTGCCGGGTAGGCCCGGGAGACTGATTACAGGAGGACTGTGCTCTACGAGCACGCCCACAGGCATGCAGGCTGAACAACCCCACATAGCGGGCCATTCTGAGGCGCTCGCCGATCTTGTATCGCTGGAGAATCCCGCAGCGGCGCGCCCTTTGCGTATAGCGCTGCTGGGATACCGCAGCCATCCATACGGTGGCGGTCAGGGGGTTTACATCCGCTACTTGAGCAAAGCACTGGTCGATGCCGGCCATTCGGTGGATGTTATTTCCGGTCCACCCTACCCCCACCTGGATCCACGGGTCCGACTCATCGAAATACCCAGTCTCGACTTGTTCGCCAACGGACTGCTGTCCTTACGTCTCCACCACCTGAGTTCTATGAGTAATATCATCGAATGGCTGAGCAAACTGACCGGTGGGTTTGCCGAGCCCTACACTTTTGGCCGCCGGGTGGTGAAGTATTTGCGCAAACACCGGGATGACTACGATCTGATTCATGATAATCAGAGTCTCAGCTACGGCATGTTGCAGATCCAGGACATGGGTATCCCGCTGGTGACCACCTTACACCACCCTATCACTAGCGATCTGCGTATCGCCCTGTCTGCCGCGCGACATTGGTGGGAGCGGGTTTTGATCCAGCGCTGGCACTCTTTCCTGTTAATGCAGAAAAAGGTAGTCAAGCGGCTACACAATGTGGTGACAGTTTCAGAATGTTCGCGGCAGGACATAGCGCGGGATTTCGGTATTCAACCAGCGGGTATCAGTCTGGTACCGAACGGCATCGATACCGAGGTGTTTCGCCCGCTGCCGGATGTCGAGCGAAAATCCAGGCAGCTCATGGCCACGGCTTCTGCTGATGCGCCGCTAAAGGGACTGCGCTATTTGCTGCGCAGCTACGCTCAGTTGCTCACGACATACCCCGACCTTGAGCTGCTGGTCATTGGCCAGCCAAGGCCGGGCGGTGATACCGAGCGACTGCTCCATAAACTCAAGCTTCAAGAGAGGGTCCGGTTCGTCAGCGGTATTTCAACCGAGGATATGGTTCGCTATTACGCGCAGGCCACAATCGCGGTGGTGCCCTCGGTGTATGAGGGCTTCGGTTTGCCTGCGGGTGAGGCTATGGCCTGCGGCGTGCCCCTGGTGTCGACGGATGGTGGCGCGCTTCCCGAAGTTGTGGGCGACGCCGGCGTGCTGGTGCCGGCTCGCGATGTCGATGCTATGACTGCCGCTATCGCCGGGCTCCTGGATGATCCCTCACGGCGCGCGCAGTTGGGCGAGGAAGGCCGCCTGCGAATCGACGACATGTTCTGCTGGCGGGTAACGGCAGGGCAGATGACAGACTATTACCACCAGGTGCTGAATCATGCAGACGGTTGATTTCAAGCACTTTCCGCTGGAGCCAGGTGACAGGGTTCTGGATCTGGGTTGTGGGGAAGGCCGACATGTCATATCGGTTTACGTTGAGCAGGATGTCGACGCCGTGGGAGTGGACCTGAGCCACAACGATCTTCTGCGTACTCGCGAGAAGTTCGATGATTTTTGCGAAGTAGACAACCAGGCCAAAAGCTTTACGCTCTCCTCGGCGAATGCTCTAGCGCTGCCCTTCGCGGACAATAGCTTCGACAAAGTCATTTGCTCCGAAGTGCTTGAACATATTCCTGACTACCAGGGGGCGCTGAGGGAAATTAACCGGGTACTAAAACCGGGCGGCCTGTTTTGCGCGTCTGTGCCGAGGCGCTGGCCAGAGCAGCTCTGTTGGGCCTTTAGTGAAGCCTATCACCTGGTGCCGGGTGGTCACTTGCGTATTTTCCGCGGCAGCGAACTGCGCGACGAGATCGAGTCTTACGGCATGCGGCAATATCATCGACACTGGGCGCATGCCTTGCACGTGCCGTTTTGGTGGCTCAAGTGCTTGTTCTGGAAGACCCAGGACGAAAACTGGCTGGTACGGCAATATCACCGCCTGCTGGTATGGGACCTGATGGACCGCCCGAAGCTTACCCGTACGCTCGAACAACTGCTAAATCCCATCATGGGAAAAAGCGTTGTTATGTACTTTAGAAAAGGGGTTGCCTGATGTCTGGACCTTATCTGGGCCCCGGCCTGTTTCCCAAGGAATTTCTTCGCCCTACTGTGGAGTTTATTCTCGCGACGCAGGAAGAATCCGGAGAGATTCCCTGGTTTACGACCGGGCATAGCGATCCCTGGGACCACGTAGAGGCGGCGATGGGTCTGACCATCGGTGGTGAGCATGAGGCGGCGGTTCGAGCCTATCGTTGGTTGGCATCGACACAGCTGGAGGATGGCAGCTGGTGGGCCGGGTATCGTGGCGCGGAGATCGATAATGGTGAGCGACGTGAGACGAACTTTGTCGCCTACTTCGCGACGGGCGTGTGGCATCACTACCTGATCTCCGATGATCTCGAGTTCTTGCAGGAGATGTGGCCTGTCGTTGAAAAGGCCATTGCCTTCGTGCTGATCCTGCAAACAGAGCATGGCGACATACACTGGGCCATTAGCGCCGATGGCAGCGCCAGGGAAGATGCACTGCTGACAGGCTGTAGCTCAATCTACAAGAGCCTGGAGTGCGCCCACAATATCGCGGTGACGCTGGGCCAGGCGCGACCGGAATGGCTTGAGGCGCGCACCCGGCTAGGCGATTGTATTCGCAATACGCCGGAACGTTTTGATCGCACCTGGGAAAGTAAAGCGCGCTATTCCATGGATTGGTTTTACCCGGTGCTAACGGGCGTACTTGACCAGAAACAGGCACGAGACCGGCTCGCGGCACGCTGGTCGGAGTTCGTCGAAGAAGGCATGGGTTGCCGTTGTGTATCCGATGAACCCTGGGTGACCGTCGCGGAAAGCTGTGAGTTGGTTATGGCTCTGCTGGCTGCCGGCGATCATGCCAGGGCCAATGAGGTCTATAGTTGGTTGCACCAGTGGCGCCTTGATGACGGTTCATACTGGACCGGCTACCAGTTTGCGCTAGATATTATGTGGCCCGATGAAAAGCCCACCTGGACTGCCGGCGCGATTATGCTCGCCGCTGATGCGTTGACTGAGTACAGCGCGGCCTCGCATCTATTCCAGGAAGTGCGGCTGCTCGACAGTGCGGATGCGCACAAATCGCCTGTTAGAGTGCGGCGCTGAGGCGAGCGCTTTTTGGACAAGCGCGCTGCCCGGGCCTCAATAGCGCCTAAGCACCGCCAGCGTGTTAACGCGCTCCAGCTCCTCAAACAATCCGGAATCGCGCGCCATACGGTAAATTGCGTAAGGCGCTTGCCCGCCCTTGGCGGCGTCTGGGAAGACATCATGAATGGCGAGGATGCCACCTGACAGGATATGTCCCGCCCAGCTACGGTAGTCGGTTAGCGCGGCGTCGAGACTGTGCCCTCCGTCAATAAACACCATGCCCAGAGCCGTGGACCATTGCCGCGCCGCCAGTGAAGAGGTGGCTACCACAGGAATCACGGTGTCTTCGAGCCCGGCTCTACGAATATTGCGTCGGAACTCTCGAAATGTGTCTACTACATCATCCTGGTTGTCGTAGAGCTCCGGGTCGTGAAACATCTCTCCGAGCTGGTGCTCCTCGGAGCCGCGGTGGTGATCCAGGGCGTACACAACGCTGCCGGATTGACTGGCCAACCCCAGGCAAATGGTCGATTTCCCGCAATAGCTGCCGATTTCAAGCGTCGGACCAAGCCTAGCCGACGCCTGGGCGTGTCGATACAGCGCAGCCGCTTCGTCGTCGGCGAGGAAGCCTTTGATGTCAGCCCAGAAGTCGGGCGCTGTGAAAGCCACTAGCGCGTTGGGTAGGGGGAGCTGGAGCTACGGGTTACGGCCGTGGGAGCGGGGGGTGCAACTAGCTCTGCATCCAGGCGGTAGACGTCCTCTGGGCTGAGCAAGCCCGCTTCCTGCTTGAGACGCAGCATGTCGTTCACGTAGTCGTAACGGGCATTGGCATAGTCTCGTTTGGCGCCGAACAGAACGTTCTGCGCGTTGAGCACATCAACTACATTCCTGGTGCCGACCTCATACCCGGCGGTGGTTGCGTCCAGTGCACTTTGTGAAGAGACGATGCTCTGTTTGCGAGCTCTTACCCTGGCGACATCGCTCAGTACGGTCATATGCAATGAGCGAGTGTTGGTCACGGTGTTGCGCATGAGATTGATTCGGCTTTCGCGGGCGGCCAGATATTCCTGCGCTGCGCGGCGGCGATTGGAGCTAATAGCGCCGCCGGAGAAGAGCGGCACATCGACCCGAATCTGGTAGACCTCCTGCTCCTGGTCCTGATCGGGGGGAATGGAGCCAAATACATCATCACCGTCTGAGCTGCGGTCGCCTCTTGTCTCGTAATCCGAGTAGGATACGCTGCCGCTGACTCGGGGCAAATGCTCGAACTTATTGGCCCTTGCCGTTTGCCGAGCCGCTTCCTCGGCATAGCTGGCGGCGGCCAGGCGAAAGTTATTGTCGAGTGCGAAATCCACCCAATCGCTGCGCTCCGCGGGCTGCGGTGACTTGATGTCGAAATCCTCACGCAGCAGATAGAGGTTTGAGTGGTAGCGACCCGTCAGTACCGAGAGCCGTTCCAGGGCTACATTGAGATTGTTTTCATCGGTGATGCGGTCAACCTGCGAGAGGTCGTAAGCGGCCTGGGCTTCGTGCACGTCGGTAATAGCAATCAAGCCGACCTCAAAGCGTTGCTGAGTTTGTTCCAACTGGCGCTGGAAGGCGCGCTCTCTGGCCCGTGAGGCCTCCAGGTTGTCTTGGGCACGCAGCACCCCCAGGTAGCTCTCCACGGTGCGTACGATCAGGTCCTGCTGGTCTGCAGCAAAGGTAGCCTCGGCCTGACGGCTGACTTCCTTGCCGGCTTGAAAGCTGAACCAAGCTGGGAGATCAAAAATGGCCTGATTCAGGGAAACCTGATAGCCCTCATTGTCGATATCGACGTTGGTTGAGGTCTCATCGACGATGACATTGCCATCGGGATCGAAGCCCGCGAATCCGGGGGAATCCGTGTCGGTGTCGCTCTCGGTGTAGTCGTAGTTGGCGTTTACCTGGGGTAGTAACGCTGAGCGTCCCAGATTCTCGGTTTCCAGGTTAGCTCGATACTGAGCTTCCTGCGACTTCAGCTGCGCGTCGTTCTCCAACGCCAGCTCATAAATCTCGCGCAAGGTATCTGCGTTGGAGGTGGCGCAGGACAGGCAAAGCAATCCCGCCGAGAGCAGGCGAACAGGCATTTTCATCAGAGAACTTCCTTTTGAATCAGCGTCTTCAGGCGCGGCGACAGAGCCGCGTCCCGGCCAGTAATCATACAGCGACTGGTCGGGCAGTGAAAACATGGAATATGACCGTATTTTGTGCAAAGGTAGATGCTAGACTTGGCTGTGAAAGAAGCGCTAACGATTTGCGTCTGAGTGATACAAATATCGGTTAGAACGCCGCTTCGAAGCCAGCTGAAAGAGAGAGTAATGTTGGGCGCTAAAGGGGGTTTTCTGGCGTGAGCCGTACATCCTGCAGGTATTCCGTCGACCTTGCCGGGCTTCATGCTACCTGCGAAAGCAATTACGTGCGTTTGCTGCGTCTGTTCCCCGATTACGAGACAACGAACAGCCGAGAGTTCCAGCTGAGCGCTGGCCAGAGGGTTCGGCTGGAAGTGGTTGAGCGCTGCCGCTATACCACCCTGATGACGGTTTACCAGCAAGGTGCGCCCAGCGACTGGATGGCCCCCCCACGATTTGATTTGCGTGTGTATCACGATGCGCGCATGGTGGAAGTGACTGGTTTTCAGGCCCGTCGCGTCATCGAGGGTCGTTACGACTACCCCAACCCGGCAATGCACGCGCGGGACGAGAAGACCCAGCAAAACTTATTTCTGGCCGAGTGGCTGTCGCACTGTCAGGAGCAGGGGCACAGCAGCGATGAGCTTCACAACACCTTGTCGGAGCTGCTGGGAGACTCATGAGTCCCACCGCGATTCAACTGAACGGTGACGGTGACCGACTGCGCGTCGTGCAAATCACGGACACACACCTTAACCGTATCGAAGGCGGGACCCTGGTCGGTCTAAACACGGATTTCAGCTTGCAGCACGTGATCGATCGGGTGAAGCGCGAGCGACAGGCAATCGACCTGGTGCTGGGCACTGGCGATATCTCCGATCACGGTAGCGAAGAGGCCTATAGCCGCGCACGCGATTACTTTGCGCAGCTGAATGCACCGGTGCTCTGGCTCCCCGGAAATCATGATCGCACCGAAATCATGGCGGCTGTGCTCGGCCAGGACGGTGAGTTGGTGCGCACGGCATGCAGTGAGCATTGGATGGTCGTCATGCTTAACTCTCAAATTCCGGGGGAGGTAGGTGGGCGCTTGGGCGCTGAAGAGTTGGCAGCGCTGGAAATATGTCTTGCCGAGGCGAATCAAAGTGGACAGCATGTATTGGTTTGCCTGCACCACCAGCCGCTGCCCATGGGTTCGGCGTGGATAGACCAGCAGATGGTTGAAGACAGCTCGGCTTTCTTTGCGTGCATCGAGCAGTCTTCCCAGGTTCGCGCTGTGCTGTGGGGACATGTTCACCAGGAGCTCGATGCCGAGCGTAGCGGCATAAGGATGTTATCCACGCCGTCCTCGTGTATACAGTTTGCCCCCCAAAGTGATGACTTTAAGATTGATGATATGCCTCCGGGCTATCGTTGGCTGGACCTTTTACCTGACGGGACGATTGAGACAGGCGTATCTCGAGTGACGGATGTTGCCTTTGATGTTGATCTCGACTCTGACGGATACCTCTGAGATTTAGAAAACCATAATGAGTGAATATACCGCTGAAGATATCGAGGTCCTCACCGGCCTCGAGCCCGTGCGCAAGCGCCCGGGAATGTATACCGACACCACCCGTCCGAATCACCTGGCACAAGAAATTATCGACAACAGCGTCGATGAGGCGCTGGCCGGACACGCCGATGAGATACAGGTAACGCTGCACAAGGGCGGGTCGCTAACGGTGACAGACAATGGCCGCGGTATGCCGGTTGATGAGCATCCGGAGCAGAAGAAACCGGGCGTTGAAGTGATCATGACCACCCTGCATGCGGGCGGCAAGTTCTCCAGTAAGAACTATCAGTTCAGCGGAGGCTTGCACGGCGTGGGTGTCTCCGTGGTGAATGCATTGTCTACCGAACTTGAAGTCACCATTCGACGCGATGCCAAGGTGTACCACATGGACTTCGCTGGCGGAGAGACGCGCAGCGAACTCAAGGTGATTGACAGCTGTGGCAAGCGTAATACTGGCACCACGGTGCGATTTACTCCCGACGCCGCCTATTTCGATTCAGTGAACTTCTCGGTACCCAGGCTCAAGCATGTTCTGCGAGCTAAGGCGGTGCTGTGTCCCAAGCTCAAGGTTAAGTTCAAGGATGAAGGCAAAGGTGAAGCGGAAGAGTGGTACTACGAGGACGGTCTGACCGATTATCTGGCCGATGCCACCATCGACTATCCCGTGATTCCAGAGGAGCCTTTTGTCGGTAGTTTCAGCGGCAGTAATGAAGCGGTGGACTGGGCCGTGCAGTGGATGCCTGAGGGTGGTGAGGTGTTGGCTGAGAGCTATGTGAATTTGATTCCCACCTCCCAGGGTGGGACTCACGTGAACGGGCTGCGCACGGGTTTGTTAGATGCGATGCGCGATTTCTGTGAGATTCGCAGCTTACTGCCACGTGGCGTCAAGCTGACGCCGGACGACATATGGGACCGCTGTGCGTATGTCCTGTCGTCCAAGCTGGAAGACCCTCAATTTAGCGGCCAGACCAAGGAGCGCTTGTCTTCGCGCGAGGCAGCGGCCTTCGTGTCCGGAGTCGCCAAGGATGCATTCAGTCTGTGGCTCAATCAGCACACGGAAGAAGCGGAGAAACTCGCGGAACTGTGTATCAGCAATGCGCAGAGCCGTATGCGCACCGCAAAGAAGGTCGAGCGAAAGCGTGTCGCGAGCGGGCCCGCCCTGCCGGGCAAGCTAGCGGATTGCTCAGGTGCTGATTCAGAACGAGCCGAATTATTTCTGGTGGAGGGTGACTCTGCTGGCGGTTCTGCCAAACAAGCCAGGGACAGGGAGTTCCAGGCGATACTGCCACTGCGGGGTAAGATTCTGAATACCTGGGAGGTCGATTCCCAGGAGATATTGGCGTCGCAGGAAGTGCACAACATTTCCGTCGCACTGGGTATCGACCCTGCGAGCGATGATTTGTCGGGGCTGCGCTATAACAAGGTTTGCATCCTCGCCGATGCTGACTCTGATGGGCTGCATATTGCGACGCTAATTTGCGCGCTATTTGTGCGCCACTTCAGAGCGCTCGTTCAGGCCGGGCATGTCTACGTGGCGATGCCGCCCTTGTATCGCATCGACGTGGGCAAAGAAGTGTTCTACGCCCTCGATGAGGGAGAAAAGCAGGGCGTATTGGATCGCATTGAAGCGGAGAAGATACGTGGCAAGGTGAACGTGCAGCGCTTTAAGGGCTTGGGAGAAATGAACCCTATTCAATTGCGCGAGACCACTATGGATCCTGATACCCGCCGCCTCGTTCGATTGGTGCTGGATTCTGGCGATGGTACCAACAAGATGCTCGATATGCTCCTGGCCAAGAAGCGCGCTCCGGACCGTAAACAGTGGTTAGAGAAGAAAGGCGATCTCGCCGAGGTGGTTTGATCGAGCCGTACTTATAGGCTGTTGTAGAGCTGCCTCACCCTCGGGTCGTTTGGATTTAGCGCCTGCAGCCGGGCGGCATACCGCCGGGCATCTTCTATCTTTCCAGCACCGCGCGAATAGGTGACTAGCGCCAACAATATGTCGGGGTTCTCGGGCGCATCGCGGAGCAGCGCCTTGAGTTGGGCCAACGCATCTACTACCCGTCCGTAATCGTGCAGTGCGATGGCGTAAACATAGCGGTGTCTTATGCCTGCCTGCTCCAGCGCGGCGGCTTTTTCCAGGTAGCTTAGCGCCTGGTCGCGATTTCCTGCTCGCGTCTCGAGCAATCCCAGCGCATGGTAGGCTGGCGCCTGTTCAGGCGCGATATCGATCGATTGCATTAGCAGTTTGCGCGCCTCGGTTTCGCGACCAAGAACGCGGTACAGGTCGGCCAGATTGAGCATGGCAATCAACAGCTGCGGATTGAGTTCAAGCGCACGACGATAAGCGCTCTCGGCATCGTCGAAACGCTGTCGGGCAGTAAAGAAGGTGCCTAGTTGCACCTGCGTTTCCGGCATGTCAGCGTGTTGGTTCATCACGTTGAGGTACTCGTCGTATAGCGACTGCAGTGCCTGCGCCTGGCCCGGCGAGAGTTGCTCCAAGGCCAGGCTGGACAGAGCTTCAGCGATTTCCAATCGCACTGCGGGCGATGGATCGCGAAGATGTTTTCCCAGCATCGCGAGCAGCTGCTGTGGCGGCATGAATTCCAGTGCCCGAACTGCACTCAATCGAAGCAGTGGATCTTCGCTATCGAGCAGCTGCAGCGCAGTATCGTAAGCTTCTCGATTCGCAAACCCGCCGAGTTCGGTCATCGCGGTGGCGCGCCAAATCGCAGGCCGTTGCGGGTCAAGGGCCAGGGCCTCTAATGCCGGAACAGCGCGCCCATCGCCATCGCGGGAACGCTGCAGCACGCGAGCGGGGTGCTCGGCGGTGTCGGTGAATCGCGTGCCCCATTGTCGTAACTGATCCAGTGCCCATTCGGGACTTTGCTCCGCATGACATTGATTGCACGCGTTTGGCGTGCCCACGACAATGCTGAGGTCGGGGCGCGGAACTCTCATACTGTGATCGCGCCGGGGATCTACCACCATGTAAGTGGTCTCCGGCATATGGCATTCCACGCATTGGGCGCCGCTCGAGCCTTGTTGGTGATGGTGATGGGCGGGCGTATCGTAGACAGCGACTTGGTGGCATTGAGCGCAGACCGCATTGCCAGGAGCGCGCAGTTGTTGACTGTGGGGCTCATGACAATCGCTGCAGACGACGCCCGCTTGGTACATCCGGCTCTGCAGGAACGAGCCATAGACGTAAACCTCATCGCGAATTTGTCCGTCGAGATGGTAGAGCGGGTCCTCTAGTAGAGAAATCCGGTGTGTATCGATCAGATCACGGCCGTAATGATAATCGCCCAAAGTGCCTCGGCGCGCATGACAGCGGCCGCAGGATTCAACCAGTTGTGGTTTGGCGTCTACCACACCCTTTACAGCCGCTATGGACTTACCCTCGGGGAAATGCCAGAGATTCTTGCGCGACAAATCGACTGGGAAGCCTGCGTCGGCCTTGGCCGTCAACTGACCCGACTCGGCCAGGCGCACATGTTCTCTGCCCGGGCCGTGGCAGGCTTCGCAGGCTACGTTTATTTCACTCCAGGTAGTGGAATATTCGCCGCTCGTGGCGGAAAAATTCTTTTGTAGGTTGGTACTGTGGCACTCCGCGCAACGCGCGTTCCAGTTCTGGTAAGGCCCCGTCCAGTGCAGCGGATCGCTGGCGTCTATGGACTGCTCAGGATACAAGTGGAACCAGCGCTGGCCGCCCTCTTCCGCTGTGCGGCTGTCCCACGCGATGGTTAGTGCGTGCAGGCGCCCATCCGACAGGGCCAGCAAATACTGCTGCAGCGGGTAAACACCAAAGACGTACTCTACGCGGAATTCGGTTAGCTTCCCGTCTGGACCGTCTGTCTCCACCCAATATTCGCCGCCCCTACGAAAAAAGCGCGACTCCACCCCCGCATAGCTGAAGCGTGCGTTGTCGAAGTTGCCGAGTACCGAGCCATCGCTCACCTCTTGCATGGCAAGATCATGGTGAGAGCCTCGCCATGCTTCGTGCTCAGCTGCGTGGCAGCTGGCACAAACCTCAACGCCAACCCATTCATCCGACGGTTTTTGCGCCGGCGCGGCGCCCCATGCAGTGACGCTGAGCAGGCTGATTAGGCTAATAAGGGTAAAACGAAACACTTGCAGGTCATCCTGACGATTGCCGACCACCTTACACTATCTGTGCGGTAGACGACACGGCGTGAGAGGAGCGCTGCAGCTAGCCATCTGTCCAGTCGCGAGTGACCGGTGTGGGGGTCCCTTTTGCTCTGGGTGTGACCAGAGAATATAGCACGGGCACGCACAATAAAGTCAGGAAAGTCGAAGTGGTTAGCCCACCGATGACCACGACCGCGAGCGCCTTGAACATAGTATTGCCCAGGGCCAAGGGCAGCAGGCCCACTATGCTGGTAATCGAGGTCAGGAGTATTGGCATGAAACGATTGCAGCCTGCGGTGACCGCCACTTCCTCCACTGGCATATCAGGATTCTTTAGCCGCAGCTGGTTGCCCTCGTCGACCAGTAAAATACTGTTGTTGACCACGATTCCCATGAGGCTGGTCATGCCGATGAAAGCGAGGAATGACATGGGTTGGTTCCAACCATACAGCAACATGAATGCGCCAATAAAACTGAGCGGGATGGCGGCGCAGAGGACCAGTGGCTGGAGCACTGATTTAAACTGGAGCACGAATATGGCGAGGATGAGAAGGCCAACGATACCAACATACTTACCGGCGCCGCTGAACTCCTCTGCGGTCTTGGCCAGCTGACCCTCAAAGCCTATTTCGTAGCCCTCGGGTAGCTCCATAGAGCTCAGTACGGTCTGGACTTGCCGGGTCAGTTCATTGACGTCTGCCGACGGAGTGGCATTGATGCCGATTTTTACGACGGGTCGAAATAGGCGGTGCTCAATGTCGAATTCGTCCTCGGTAAAACTGACGCTAAGAACCTGGCTGAGCGGTATATGGTCCCCATGAGCGGATGTCACGAACAATCGATCAAAAACCGCCAAGGGTTCTTCAAAGTCACGTTCTGCCCGCAGCACAATGGGGAATTCTTCGCCATTGTCGGTGCGGATGTCATCGAATTCATTGCCATGGGTGAGCAGTATTAGCACCTGATCGACGTGACTTCGATTGACTCCGAGCGCGTTGGCGACGCGCTCCTTGAATTTTACGTCCAACGCGAACCAACGAGACTGGGCAGGATTCTCGAAAGTGCGAATTCCCTGCAAGCTGGCCTCGGTGAGCATAGCCTGGGCTGTCCTTGCCTGCTTGCGGACACCTTCGATGCGCGGGCCACTAATTAGAATCTCTATGTCGGCTCCCCCTGCCTCGCCGCCCACCGTGAAGGGCGAAGCGTTAACTCTGGCAATCGCGGCTAAGGGTGCCAGTGACTGGTTGATGCGATCCACCAGGTCACTCATGGTATTGCTATCGCGGAACTCGACCGCACAGAACAGCATGGCGTTATGCCTGCGTGGCTCCACTCGTTGAATCCCGGTGTCGACGAAAGGGAAGCTGTCTCCAATAACACTGCTGCAGCGGCGGACTTCCTCAAAGCTCCGTACTTGGTCACTGACCTGCCGGGTGACGTTCTCTGTGTATGGCATTGTTCGGTCTGCCGGCGCTTCGATCGTCACTGTAAAGTACGGCTCCTCGCTATCGGGGAATACGATAACCGGGAGGCGCGATGCGGCCTGTCCTGCCAGCCAGAGTAAAGCGATCACGATCAACAGCAATACCCAGGGTTTGCGAATAAACCAGCGCACGGTGTTGGCGTATTGGAAGTCACGAAATGGACGTAACGACATCATAAAATTGGGTGGGGGTGGCAATGGGCCGAGGCGGTTCTCTGTACCGATACGTGACAGCAGCAGGCATGAGAATGTAACGGCAACCACCAGGGAAGCCGCCAGGCACAACCATATGGTGGCCACCAGGCTGCGCAGAAACAGGCCAGTGGTTGAGCTGAGCAGGAACAGTGGAGCAAAGGCCAGCGCGGTAGTTAAGGTAGAACTTAATAGCGGAGAGAGCACCGATGCAGTGCCTTTTATAGCCGCTTCCCTGGAATCCAGTCCTCGGAAAGTCTGCAGCTTATAAGTGTTCTCAGTGACAACAATGCCGTTATCAACAATAAGCCCCAGTGAGATAATGAAGCCTGCCAGAGACACGCCTTGCAGGCCATAGTCGGTGAGCGCAAGCCCTACGATAGACAGTCCTAGTGCCAGCGGTAGCATCAGGGCTATGACAAAGCCAGAGCGGTATCCAACCGCGAACAGCAGTACCACACTCAGAATCATGATGCCCTGGAGAATATTCGTTACCAGTTGGGTCATCTTGTAGGCTACACCTGACTCGACTTCGAACAACCAGAGTAACTGCATGTTGCGTTCAGCCATGTCGGGATTCAGGTCCGCTACCACCTGATCCATGGCGGCCTTGATCTCGAACACATTGGCATCGTCGTTGAGTCGCATGGTGATCCACGTTGATGCCTTGCCGTTGACACGAGTGATGATGCTGTCCGGCTTCTCTGCCAGGCGCACAGTGGCCACATCACGCAGAGCGAGTGCGCTACCGGCGCGTGAGATCAAAATCGTGTTTCGTAGCGCCTCCAGGTCACTGTAGCCGCCAGCGAATGGGAGTACGGTCAGACTTTTGTCTCCGAGACTGAAGCTGCCGGTGGGAAGGAACCGGTTGTTGGCCCTGATGGCCTCGGCAACCTGGTTAACGTCGATGCCGTAGGTCGACATGCGGGATATGTCGAGGTCAACGCGCACTTCCTGTTCCGGCTCAAGCAGCTCGACGTCCTCGAGCGCTTTGACGCTACGCAGACGGGCTTTGAGCCGCTCGGCTGCCTGGATCAGCTCCGCCTGGGTCGCCGTATCAGAAACGACGGCCAAAACGAACGCCACCATGATATCGATAGGACTTTGTTTGAATACCGTGACTTCTGTGCCGTCAGGCAATTCGGTCTTCAGGTTATTTATCTTGGAATTGATATCGATGTACTCATCGTCGACATCGACACCATAGCGGTACTCCAAGGTAATACTGGCGACACTGTTGCGGATATTGGTGGTGAACTTATTGAGGTTACGCGTGCCTTCGAGTTTGTCTTCAATTTGCTGGACGACGCGTTGCTCTATCTCCTTTGCAGACGCTCCCCCGAGAGTCGCACTAATCATCAAGGTCGGCAGCTCGACGCTGGGGTTCTGTTTGATTGTCAGAGTTGGGAGTCGCACCCAGGCGATCAACACGATTGCCAGTGCGAACAGCAAGGTGAAAGTGCGATTGTAGACAATAAATCGAACCAGCCTTTCCATGGCGATGTCCTTATTCCATTACCCTGACTCGACTACCGTCCCGCAGGTTTTGTTGGCCCCTGATGATGACCGCGCTATAAGCGCTCAAATCTTCCTTGAGCGCCGCGGTCGTTCCTTGCACCCGCACCAGGGTGACAGGTATCTCAATGGCGGTCTGCTGGTCGTTGGATAATGCGTAAATATTGCCGCTTGTGCCGCGTAAGTCGACCAGCGCGTCGAAAGGTACCAGTGTGTACTCATCCGTAGACGTCTGGTAAAGGTCGACCTCGGCTACCATTCCCGGACGCAGCGGGTAGTCGCCGGGCGAAATGGTGATTTCGGCGGAATACAGCGCATCTCCCGGGTTGGCTACCCGCGCCAATTTGGTGAGCTCGCCATGAAACTCTACGCCAGGATACGGGGCGAAATGGATTCGCGCGGTGGCACCCTCACCCATCGCGAATGCGTTGCGATCGGTGAGGTCAACCCGCGTCGTCCAGGCTTCACTGAAACTTTGGAAAGAATAGATCGGTTGACCAGCGCCAACGGTGGTGCGCGATTCGAGGTGCTCTTTGAGTATCAAGCCGTCACTGGGCGCGAGTAAAGAGCAACGTTGTAGGTTCAGCTTGGCCTGCTCATGGGCTATGCGAACCTGCTCGAGCCTTGCCGCGGAATCTTCCAGTTGGGACTTTTGAATGGAACCTCTGTCGTGCAAGGTTTTCATTCGCTGGTAAGCTCGCTCCGCTTGCTCCAGTTCTACCGACTGTTTATTGAGCTGATCTTGAGCGTCTCTTGTTTCCAGTGTGGCGAGTAGCTGCCCTGAGGTGACATCGGCTCCTTCCTCCACCTGGAACCCGGCAATACGCCCTCCGATCTTGAAGGAGAGATCTTCAATCTTCGGCGAGAGCGTTCCATACGTGCTCACTTGGCTGGTAATGGTCTGCTTTTCGATGTCGGCGACAACGACCGCTATGTTAGTTTGCTCATCGGCTACTGCGGTTCCAGCCACCACGACGGTCAGCCCTAGTCCATACAGACCATGAAAAAACCTCATCCGCGTCCTCCCCGTCAGGCTCTCCTTGCACAACGTTGTGCAGTATAGACCAGGAGTCTAGGAGGCGTGTTCAGCCGAGAGCCGGCAATAGATTTCTAGCGCCGGGATAGCTCTGAGGAGACCGTGTGGGTTGAATGGTGCTGCGCCACAGCCGTTCGCTGAGCTCGTTTGCATGTTCCCGGCACTGATCGGCAAGCCAATGAGCCAGGGACGCGGCGACATCAGGATACTGTATTCTGGGAGCTTCCGGTGATTGCGCTAACCAATTAGCTACCGTGTCTTTGCACAGTGAGCCCATAGTATTGGCGTAACCCAGTTGCTCTAGCGCAAGTGCATTGGAGAGCTGCTCCATTTGCCCAGCCAGCGGCTTGGTCAGTATTGGCTTGCCCAATTGCAGGCACTCCGAGCTTAGCTCGAATCCGCTATTGCAGATTACGCCCCTGCAGGAAGCCAGGTCGCGTTTGAACCCGCTGATGCTGGCCGGACAGGTTTGCACGTTACCCTGCTGCAATGCGTCTAAGCCTGGAGCATATTGAATGAACCGATGGGCTCGGAACTGTTGCAAGAAGCGTGTCACCCTTTGCTGGTTTTCAAATGGCAGGTACACGAGAAAATGCTCTCCCTGTCCAGTCGCCTGGTGGTCAAGATCCAGTATGGGTGGCACAGTAGTTTGATCGAAACGATCCCAATGCAAACCCAGGCCGATATCGACTGGAGCGAAGTTGCGCATAATCAGGCTGGGCAACCAGCGATCACCATGCTTGGGCGTTTTTTCGCCGAAGGCATACTGGTGGCCTATGCCCACGGTGCGCACGCCGCGCAACCTTCCTGCCCAGGCGGTGACGGGCTCAAAATCTGTGATAATCAGGTCGTAGCCATCCAGGTCGAGACTGACGACATCTGCCATAAAACGGAACAGATTGTTGTCCAATACGGTACGCAAGTGGCGAATGCCGCCGTCGCCAGTTGTAAATGTTAGCCCGCGTCGATGTAGGAAGTTTCCGAAAGGTTCCATGTCGAAGAGGCGATCCTGCTCTCTTCCAGAGAACAACCACTGGACCTCAATATCCAAGCCCCTAAACGCTTCCGCCATGGCCCGAGCGCGACTGATATGGCCCTGTCCGGTGGCCTGTACTCCATATAGAATTTTCATATCAAGCAAGTCCCAGAATGACTGCAGAAACAACCGCTAGTGTGGTGCCCATGGTGGCGCCGGCGGCTAGATCACCAGGGAAGTGAACCCCCAGAATCACACGCGACAGTGCCACGCCGGAAGCCCACAGGTACAACGGCGCAAAGGCACCCCCAAAAATGAGGCATATGCTGGTCGCCAATAAGAAGGCTCCGGAACTGTGTCCCGAGGGAAAACTGAATTGGTCGGAAGCGATGATGAGGCTGCGCAGCCCCGGTACAAACTCCTGCGGCCGCCGCCTTTTGAGTGAGTTTTTGAGTACCCAGTAGAGTGGACGCTCCAGCGCTAGCGCCAGGACGAGAACGAGTATGAGATCACCCGCTCGCGGCGCACCGCTGAGAGCCAGAGCCAGTGGAATCGCGAGGTGCAGAAAGCCATCGCCGGAGTGGGAGAGTGCCTTGCCCGGGGGGACCAGCAAGTGCCGTTCCCCAGAGCGAAACAACCAGGCAAATAATCGCAGGTCTGCCTGTTGCAGTGTGCTGAGAATTTGCATGAGCGCAATGTAGTAAGGAATTGTTGCAATGAAGTTAAACTTCTGTGGCGGTCTCGTGAATTTGTGACCGCTGGAACTACGGAATCCGCTATCGCTTACTCCGGGTAGCCAATATGTTGCGGTTTAAAGCCGCGGCGAGATCGCGCGACAGCCTGTTCGTAGGCATTTTCCAATCGCGTCGTAAAAGAAGCCGTATCGAATAGCTGTGCGCTTTGTCTGCTGCGCTTCAAATGCTTCTTTATAGCAGTGAGCTGTTCAGGGTTGCGACCTAGCTTAATGGCAAGCTCGGTATAGTCGTCGAGACTGGTCGTACACAGGCTTTCCAAGCCACAGGCCTGGAGCAGGCTTGCAGACATTCTCGATGCGAATGCCTGCCCGCTCAACGTGAGTACCGGGACGCCGACCCACAGGGCTTCGCTCGTGGAAGTGCCGCCGTTAAACGGGTGAGTGTCGAGCATGAGGTCGGCATTCTTCATTCTCGATAGATTCTGGGAATACGGCACCCGGGGACTGCCATACAGTCTGCTGGCGTCGACACCTTCAGCAGCAAATACGCTCTTGAGTTCTTCGAGCTGAGTATTTCCTATTCCAAGAAACCATAGGCCGCTGTTATCGACCGATTTGAGAATGGAAATCCACGCCCTCAGAATTTTGGGTGAAATTTTCTCTGCCCTGTTGTTGCATGCAAATAGCAGAGTGTCCTCAGGTAGGCCCTGCGATGCTCTCGAAAACTTGACGATGTGGTTTTCGCGCCGCTCATCGTTTGGTTGAAAGCAAGGATCGAGACACATCACCTTCTCGCTATAGTATTGCGCGAGCGGTCGAGGAATAATGGCCGAGTCGCCGATAATGTAATCCATATAGGATCGGCCTGTTGTGCCCGGGAAGCCGAGAAAGTTAATCTGCACAGGTGCGATGCGTTGAGCAAACAACACCGGCCGGGACCTGGCCGTATAACCCGCGAGATCGACGGCGATATCGAGTTCCAGCTTTCGCATCTGGTCGAGAAGAGGCCCGGCAGCCATAGAGCTAGCATCTATCCAATGGTCACATGATGCTGCGATCTCTTTCGACTCGATATTGTCCGTGTGATGCAGCGTCACCCCGATCACCTCAAACCGGGTTCTATCATGCTGTTCGAAAATTCCTTTGGTCAGGAAGGCGACGGGATGATGTCGAAAATCCGGAGATACGTAGGCGACACGAATAGGCTCGCCTTTAGCGCGTTGTATTGCCCTGGAGGGATACTCCGCAGACCGCCGAGAAACTCGATTTATGCTCTCCAGCGAATTCTTATGCAGCGTGGCACACCGTAGTTGCAACTCCGCCGAGTCGCTGATGGACAATAATGGAAAAGGTTGTACCGAAAGCACCTCTTCCCCTAGTGCATTGATTACCGATGGCTGAAGCTGTGTTGCCTTTTCGAGCTTGAAACCGCCGCGATAGGCGATCAGGAGTTCACCGAGGAGTAAGGGTTTATTCTCTTCCTCGCCCATCGACATCAGCTGTTCCAGGTCCTGCTCGGCGAGATCAAATCGCTTGATCGCTAGGTTCTGCTGCGCCCGTACCGCGAGAGATTCTGCGTCGTTGGGTGCGATCTCCAAAGCCTCACCAAGCACATCGATTGCCAGATCGCGATTGCCCAGCAATATCAGGTTTTTCGCCTTGAGACGGAATCCCTCGAGCAATAGCTCCTCAAGGGCTTTCTTTGATTCCTCCGCAGTCAGGGTGCGTTTGTTCGTCCAATCCGCGGTCTTCTCTTGCGCGGAGATGGAGTTGTCCTTCGCTAGTGAAAAGGCATCCTCCAGCGTCGTCAAAGCAGCTTGGTAGTCATGGGCAAGAAAATGACAGTTCGCCAGCAGCATCCTGGAGTTCAAGTAAACGGGATTCGTGTCGATCGCCTGCTGCAGATAATGCACAGCCTCAGGGAAAAATCCCTGCTTCATTAGCAGTTCCCCATACTTGGCGTAGCCCTGGTGCTGATTGGGGTCTAGTAGTATGCCAGCGCCGAAGCTGGCACCTGCCTGTGCGAATTTGGAAAGTTTGGATTCACACAGGCCCTTGTGAATCCAGACATCGTACACCGAGGGTTTGAGTTGAACACAGGCGGCCAGATTTTCCTGGGCTTCTCCAAAGCGCTCAAGTCTTTCGAAAGCCAAGGCCTGGTTTCTCAGTGCGTCGAAGTGGCGCGGATCTGATTTGAGGGCCAAAGCAAACTGTTCTATGGCCTCCTCCAGTTCGCCGGTAGAGAGCAGCAGACTGCCGTAGTTGGAGCGGCAGCCGGGATCATCGCTGCGCGCATTTAGCGCAATCTCATAGTGTTTTCTCGATTCATTGATCTCTCCTCGCTGTTGCAGCAAGGTGGCCAACAATTGATTGGCGTTGTAATCGGACGGATCAATGTCTAATAACGCCCGATAACCCTCCTCTGCTTGTGCCAGTGATCCCTCGCGGTGGAGTGTAGCAAAGACATTTACATCGAGATCACTGTGTTCTTTTTCCGACATTCTGTAGGAAGCCTCAGCGCGTGGGGGGTGTTAGTTTTTTCGAGGAGTAATCAGCTAACTCTTTCTTGAGGATGGGTGCCAGCAAGTAGAGGCCAAGAATATTAGGTAGGGCGATTAAAAACACCATGGCATCCGAGAAATCGAGTACGGCGCCTAACTGCATGGTGCAACCGAGAGCACCAAAACAGCAGAACAGAAACTTGAATACGTTTTCTTTCACCCTGCCCTCGCCCAGAAGATATGTCCAGCCCTTCAATCCGTAATAGGACCAGGAAATCATCGTCGAAAAAGCGAACAAGATGGCGATAAAGGACAATGGTACGGTCGACCAGGATAGCGTACTGGCGAATGCCCTCGATGTGAGTTCTACGCCCTGTACCCCAGCACCGGCAATGTCCGGATGATAGATGGTGGTGAGGATGACCAATGCTGTCAGTGTGCAGATGACCACGGTGTCGATAAATGGCTCCATCAGAGCGACATAGCCTTCGGTCGCTGGCTCATTGGTACGAACCGCGGAGTGCGCGATGGCTGCGCTACCGATACCCGCCTCATTAGAAAAAACGGCACGCTGGAAGCCCAGTATCATGACGCCGATGAAGCCACCGGTCATCGCTTGCGGCGCGAAGGCCTCAGTGAAGATTGCGTTAATCGCCCACGGCAATCGCTCTGCGTTCATGGCGATGACCAGCAATCCCAGTGTGATGTAGGCTAGCGCCATAAAGGGAACCAGCCTGCTGGTGACCCGGGCGATACTTTTTAATCCCCCGATAATGACCACCCCCACAAGTCCGGCGATGACCAGCCCGAACAGCCAGCCCAGGTTTGCGAACGGGCTTTCGCTGGCTCCGGTGATAAACACAAACTGTTCGAACGCCTGGTTCGACTGGAACATATTGCCGATACCTAAACAGCCAATCACGATAGCCAGTGCGTAAAAGCTTCCCAAGGGCTTCGCCAAGGGTGCTAATCCGCGCTCGCGCAGGGCCTGCTCCAGGTAGTACATGGGACCTCCCGACACGGTGCCGTCAGGATTGACCCGTCGATACTTCACGCCGGCGATACATTCCGCCAGCTTGGTCGACATGCCCAGAAAGCCCGCGAGCATCAGCCAGAAGGTGGCGCCCGGCCCCCCCAGGCTGATGACAATAGCCACACCGCCGATGTTGCCAATGCCGACCGTGCCGGATACTGCCGTGGCCAGCGCCTGGAAGTGGCTGACCTCTCCTTTGTGGTTGGGGTCGGCAAAATCGCCGCGCAGCAGGCGCAGCGCATGTGGGAAACCACGGATATTGATAAAGCCGAAATAGAACGTGAAAAACGTGGCAGCAACGACGAGCCACGCGACAATGAGCGGAAGCTGGGCTCCGCCCACATCTACGCTATAAAAAATGAAAGCAGAAAGAGCAGCCGCAATAGGTTCGACGACCGCATTGATCGCCGCGTCGATCCCTGCGCTGTTTTCCATTACCATGCGCCATTCTAACCTGAATGAGACAAGGCATGAGAATAGGCATCCTGAAAACCGATGCGGTGCGAGAAGAGTTGGTGGACGAGTTCGGCGAGTATCCGGATATGTTTCAGGCGCTGCTGTCCTCGGTAGACCCAGCATTGGAGTTTGCTATTTACGATGTTGAAGTTGGCGAGTACCCCGAGGATATCAACGAGGTGGATGCCTATCTGATCACCGGGAGTAAATCCAGCGTGTATGAGGACAAGGACTGGATAAAACGCCTGGAGGCGTTTGTCAGAGAGATTCGCGCCAGCGGCAAAAAGCTCATCGGTATTTGTTTTGGCCACCAGATGGTGGCTCAGGCCCTGGGTGGTAAGACGGAGAAATCTGAAAAGGGTTGGGGCGTCGGTGCGCACGCTGCGCGTTTCAGTGAACTACCCGCCTGGCATGACGGAGAGGATCCGCAGTTTCATCTGCTCGTCAGTCATCAGGATCAGGTGGTAGAACCCGCTCCCGGCAGCAATGTGCTGGCTGGCAGTGACTTTTGCAACAATGCAGTCTGCCAGTTGGATGATCAAATACTCACCTTCCAGGCACACCCAGAGTTTGTTCGCGGTTACTCAGAAAATTTGCTAAACATTCGCAGAGAAATGATCGGAGAAGACAACTACCATACCGGGATGGCGTCGTTGGATACCCGCCTCGACCGTGAGCGGGTCGCTGGATGGATGGTGAACTTCCTGCGCGCTTAATCAGCCGTCTTTCGACTGCTCTTGCATCGAATCCAGGTAGTCATCCATCTCCTCGTCGTTAGCGAAGACTGCCATGTCTGGAAGTGCTTTCAGTATTTCAAACACCTTGTCGATGTGCGGCTTACGGTTGGCGGCGGCTAGGCGATTGCCGGCCGCTTTCACATCCTTGGCCGCTTTGAAGATTACGCGCAGCCCGGCAGAGCTAATGTAATCCAGCTCTTTCATATCCAGCACTGTCAGTGCGTAACCGCCCGCCACTACTTCCTGCAGTCGTTGTTCGAAGCTGGGCGCGGTGTCGGTATTCAATGCGCCGATCAGTGAGACCCGAGCGACGGATTTAGTGTCGTCGATGTCGACGTGAGTTGTGAGTTCCATCTTTCTCCCTCCGGACACCTCCGGTTTAATAAAGCTTCTTTAAGCGGAGCACATTGCGATCATCCCGTCGCTCATAGATTTGTGCGTCGGTTAGCGCCTCGAGCAAGTGTACACCAAGGCCGCCGATCTCCGCAGATTCGGTATCGGCCCCGAGTGTCGAGCGGCGTGCATCGACCAGTGGATTGAATGCAATTCCAGGATCGTTGAGTTCAAGCCAGCTCACGCCATCGCCCTCTTCGAAGGAAAGATTGATGAGGTCACTGTCCGCCAGCCCGGCGTATTTGACGATGTTGGTAAGGGCCTCTTCGGCGACCAGCATGAGAACGTTGCGAGTTTCGTCCGGTAGCGCACTGACTAATGGTTCGAGCCAGGCCTGGGCCTGGGCGAGCGCCCCCGGCGTCGCTGTCAGCTCTAGACGACTGCCGCGTCTCGCTGTTGGTATCTTTAACAACATAAGCGTGATGTCGTCAGATTGCGGTGTTGTGCCCGCGTGTTCATCCACGGCATGGAAAACAGCGGGACCTAATCGAACCAGTGCATGTTGCCTCTCCTCGAGCAGAACCGCTTTCAAGCCGTCTTCACCAAATTGCTGGCCATCTGGATTAAATGCCTCATCGATTCCATCGGTATAGACGACCAGCAGGTCGCCGGGGGCCAACGTGATGCGGTTGCTTGCGTAGTCCAGGGACTCCATCAGCCCCAGTGCAGCGCCCTGCTCTTGCTCGATCGCTATGCAGCTATCCCCTCTTACGAGATTAGGCGCGGTATGTCCGCCGCTAGCAAATTCCAGTACGCCGTTATCGAGTGTGAGCCAGCCGATGAATAGCGTGACAAACATGCAGTTCTCGTTCCCCTCCACCAGGTCGTTGTTCAGCGTGGCCATGATCTCGCTGGCGCTGGCCCCACCCTGGGCATATTGCTGTAGCAAGGTCATGGCACGAGCCATGAAAATGGCGGCAGGTACGCCTTTGTCTGATACGTCACCCACGGCAATAAATAACCTGCCTTCGCGTTCAGCGTGCACCGCATACAGATCACCACCGACCGACTTGGCCGGCCGCAGTGCCGCCCATAGGTGGTAATCTTCCTCCTCGTAGTAGGCCTTGCCGCCTGCTGGCAGCATAGACATCTGGATCTCGGAGGCGGCGTTGAGCTCGCCTTCCAGGCGATTGCGCGAAGCGGTTTCCTGCTCCAACTGGTCGACAAAGCGCTGCAGATTGCCCTGCATGACTGAGAACGCATGAACCAGGCGGCCCAGCTCGTCGTTGCTGCGTGCGGCAGGTAGGGTCGTATGAAAATTTCCTGTGGCGATATCAACGGTGGCAACGGCCAGCGCCCGAAGTGGGCGGGTGATTCGACTGGAGACCCAAATGACGGGGATGATGAGCAGTAGCAGCGTTATGCCGGTGGTGGCCGCGGTGCGCAATAAGTACTCGCGCAGCGGCGCAAGCATCTCGTCTTCCAGGTAGTACACACCTACCGGCCAACGCGTTGTCTGCAGCGGCGCCAGTTTTACAATGCACTGTGAGCTGCTATTTGCGCAGGGCATGACGGCAGAGGCGGGGCTGCCGCCGGCGACTTTCAGCAGCAAACGTGCCCACAGTGCCTCGTCCTGGCCGGGTGGCAGTACCTGTAGCAGCTCTTTAGAGCGGTTATCTGGATTGGGACCTGCCATCATACGACCACTGGTACTGACCAGGAAGCCGAAGCCGTTTTCGCCCAAGTCAATACGATCGAGGTAGTACTGTAGCTCGTCGAGTGTGATGTCTGCGGTAACAATGCCAAAAACCTGCCGCTCGCCGTCAATGGTGCGGAATATGGGTACGGAATAGGTGGCCATGAATGCGTTGCCGCCACCGTCATCGAAATAGGGTTCCGACCAGGTAGGGCTTGTGCGACTAAGGGGTTCACGAAACCAGATCGACTGCACATAGTCGTAGGCTTTGGCCAGGTCGGCGAACTGCATGACCCCGTCGTTGTAGTAGTAGTAAGGTGCGAACCCGCGCGCCGGATTCTCGGCGAAGCGCGGATCGAGAGCCAGCGCGGCGCCAAAAAGATCTTCGCGCTCGTCGACCGCCTCGCGTAACAAGTCTCTTAATTGGTCCTCCGTATGGTCGCGCTGCTCGATAACTTCGGCCAGCAACTCAGTTGATTCCTCCAGGCTGGCCAGGCGAACTTCCAGATCGCGCACAGCTTCTGCGACGGTCGTCTCCGCCTGCTGTTCAACCTCCGCCAGCAGGCGTCCCCGAGAAATCTGGTAGTCAATGCTGGTGATCACCAGCAAGGTGATGGTGATGCAACCCGTCAGCAACAGCACCAGACGCGTCGTGAGGTTCAGGGCCCACATAGCGGGTTCCTTAGTAGGGGCGGTCTCCGTCTATAGTAATGCGTTCCATGCGACGGTGCGCGGGAAAATAGTCATTCACGGGCTTATGCTGGGTGCTGCGGTTGTCCCAGAAGGCGATGGCATTGGCACTCCAGTGAAATCGACACGCGAACTCAGGTGCCTTGATATGATTGAATATAAATGAAAGTAAGTATTCACTTTCGGTAGCTGAAAGCTCCTGAATATGGGTGGTGAACAACTCGTTAACAAAAATCAGTTTACGGCCACTCTCCGGATGGGTGCGAACCACGGGGTGCTCCACGGGGGGATTGGCGTCCAGTGCTGATTTTAGTCGCTCTGCCCCGCCAGGCTCTGCCAAGCTCTCTTTGAATCCGTGGGAAAAGTCATGCACCGCGGTGAGTCCGCTCAAAAACTGCTGCAGCGCAGGAGACAGGGCTTCATAAGCCGCGGTCATGCTCGCAAATAGCGTGTCACCGCCCTTTTCCGGGATAATGCGGGAGCGCAGCATGGTGCCCATCGGCGGGTGCGGACGAAAGGTCATATCCGTGTGCCATTTTTCTATCTTCGTCGGCACCTCGGGTGTGCTTTCCAGAATCGTTATCTCCGGGTAGCCCTCAACAGTTTGGTAGGCGGGGTGGGTCTGGAGAGGGCCGAAGCGGTCCGCCAGAGCCTTCTGGTGTGCCGGCTCGATGGCTTGGTCACGGAAGAACAACACCTGGTGCTCAACCAGCGCCGAGCGAATCTTAAGATAAAGCGCATCATCTATTGGCTGTGTCAGGTCAATTCCGGCCACTTCGGCGCCTAAAGCGCCCGCAACAGGGGTCAACTTCAACATGCTAAATAACCAACTCGGCTAAACAGGAAACTCTATATAGCATATTAGGAGGTCGCGCGTCCTGTGGCCGAGTCCTCTGCCTCGCAGGCCGCGTGGAATGCGGATTTCAAAGCTCCGTTTGCTAATAACTACGGATTCCGTAGTAATACCATTGCATGTTTGTGAGCCCTGTCACAGACTTGGCATATAAAGAAGGGCTCAAGGGAAAAAAGAGCACCGGCAACACATAAAATTTGCAGGCAGGGATACACCCTGCGGGGTCGAACAAAGGTAACCCGCCCGGCGTCATGTCGGTTGGGTTTTGGTGTCCGTAACAGACCAGGTCTAAACAGTGAACTGGAAGAAGCGTTACAGAAGACTTGAAGAGAGGGCGATGCTGGATGCAGCAGGCGCCCTTACGGTCGTGGATGCCGACAACGCCGCCGACGATGCGCAGGCTGCTGCGCGCGATGAACTGCAGGCCGAGCAAGAACAGCTCACCAATCTTGTTGCAGCACTGGGAGAGACCCAGGACAACGCCGACGGCGGCCCCGGTGAGGAGGCTCCATCCCACGAAATTCTCTTCGTCGACAGCCAGGTTGAGGATGTTAATCAACTCCTGGCCAATCTCTCCGACGAAGTTGAAGTCTACTTTATCGACCCGGACGAAGACGGCGTCGCTTTCATCGCCGACATTCTTTCCAACAGCGAGCAGAACTATGACGCCGTGCACATTGTCAGTCACGGCGACTCGGGCGAGCTGCGCCTGGGCAACACTACGCTCACTCAGGACAGCCTGACCGGAGATACGCTGTCGCATCTTCGCGCTTGGGGCGAAGCCATCAGCGAAGATGGCGATATTCTGATCTACGGCTGTAGTGTTGCCGAGGGCGACCAGGGCATCGCCTTTGTCGAGGAGCTTGCCTCTATCACCGGCGCGGATATCGCCGCTTCCACCGATGACACAGGTTCATCTGCTCTGGGCGGCGACTGGGACCTGGAAGTTACTGCGGGTGAAGTGGAAGCCGACGTCGTCATTGACGAGGGCGCCCAGCGCAGTTGGAACAACCTGTTGGCATTGGGCATCCAGGACCGTGGCGATCTGGGTAGCAACGCGGTGGCAGACGAAGCGCTGGCGGAAGCGATTTCCGCCGATGGCGCTGGCCTGGGCATCGACGCCATCCGGTTTGAAGGCGACGACCGCGGCGTAGCAATTTTTGACAGCCTGCAGGTGGATGACGGTACCGGTACAGCCAGCGTGACGCTGATGGAAAGCGGTGTGGTTATCAGTACCGGCTTGACCGAGAACCTGGTAGGGGACGCCGGAGTCAACCAGTCCAGCGATGATCTCACCTCTCCCAATGATGAAACGTCAGAAGATGTTGGTGGCGATTCAGATCTGGATCAGTCTTCCGAAGACAGAAGCATCGACTTCCTGCAACGGGACATCACCATCTTCGAGTTTGACTTCACGCCCGAAGTGCAGAAACTCGCGCTGGGCTATGTCTTCTCTACCGAAGAGACCTACTTCTACGCTGTAACCCAGAACTTCACCGACCTGTTCGGCATCTACATTATCGACCAACAAAAAGGCACCACCGAAGAACTGGTGTTTAGTGATTTGCGCCAGCTGCACCAGCAGGCGAACCTCGATGTTGTGCTGACGGATTACACGGGTACGGATGAAGGCGACAACGTTGAGATGAACTTTGTCACCACCCTGGAAGGCCAGGTGGTCGACCTTAATGATCCGAAATTCTCCGGCTTTGGATCGGGCCAGCAATACACCATTAAGTTTGCGCTTGCCGACCAGGGTGATTCCAGCCTGAACTCAGCGGCGTTCTTTGATTACTTCGGATCGTCAATCCGCCTGGATGCAGACTTTGATGATAGTAGCGGCGCAACAGGGTTCGATTTCAACAATACCTTCGATACCACCAGCGGCCCCACGCCAGTTGACATTGTGGACGGTGATGTTCGCATCACCAACTACGATGAAGGCACGACCTCGGTCACCAAGGTCTATGTCTCGCTGACTAATAGCTCGGGTACCGATGAGTTGGATATCGACCTGACTGGCCTCACCAATATCAGCGTAGCCAGTCAGACCGCTGACTACATCGAGCTCGATTGGACCGGGTCCGTGGGAAGCCCTACCAATATCGATGAAATCAAAGCCGCGCTGGGGCAAATTACCTACACCAATAATGACGGCACCAGCACCAACGCCGATCAGCGGGTTATCGAGATCAAGCTGAGCGATGGCGTGACGGAGAGTTCAACCGCCAACGCGTACATTAAGATGGATGGCGCGATCAACGCGGCGACCGTCAACAACCTGGTCACGGCAGATACCCAGCCGACGCTTTCCGGCAGCTTTGATGCAGCCAATGCCAATGAACTGCAGATCAGCGTTGATGGCACCACCTATACCTACACCGGTATACAGAGTGGTGGTACGCCACCCGCAGGCCTGACGACGTCTGGCAATACCTGGAGCCTGAATCTCAATGTTGCCGGGCAAACACTGACGGCAGGCACTAGCTATAACATATTGGCCGAGAACAAACTGACCGGCGGTGCCTGGGTGGGCGACGACTTACTGGATGCTAACGAGTTGACCGTGGTCAGCGGTGGCACCACATTCCAGGCCGCCGATGACACGCTGACGGTTGATGAGAACACCATTGGCACGGTCGAGGCCAGCGGCATACTTTCGAATGACCTCTACGTTCCTCCGATAGTTGAGGCGGAAGGGGGCACCAATGCCAATCTTGTGGCTAACTTCGACGCCACCCAGGACACCGATGGCAACAGCGTTTGGGAAGATCTGGATATTGACGGTGTTGCCGACCTCGATGCTGACCTGACGCTGGGTGCGGGCGTCTCGCGACTCACCGACGTCGATACGAACTACAGCGCCATAGGGGCTGCCTACCAGTTCGACGGCACTGCCAGCGCCACCGCGACTGCGACTGCACAGTTTGATGGTGGCCATGGTGAGCGCTCGGCGACCTTTGAGTGGTGGATAAAAGTCGATGAAGGGCTCAACGCCGGTGAGGAATATGTGCTCGGCGACATCGGCGACGATGACGAAGGCTTTTCCGTGGTCTACCAGGCGGCTGCCAACCCGGAGGATGGCAAGATCATCGTTTACTTCGATGATGAAGATCAGGCCGGTATTACACAACAGCTGGAGCTGTCGCTTGGTGGTTCTGTCGACCCCAGCGCGGAATTTACCCAGGTCGCATTCACCATCGACCAGGTGGCTGAAACGCTTACGCTATATGTGAACGGTGGCTCTGCAACCTATGGCCTGCAGGCGTCCCATACCTTCGCCGGCGCCGGCACTTTGTTGGACGATTGGTATCCGGACGAGAATGCCAACAACATTGTTATAGGCGGTACCGCGGGCACCCAGGGCGGTGTCGATACCTTCACCCCGCCCACCACGAATAATTTCGAGGGCCAGATTGCCAGCTTCTGTCTCTGGGCCAGCGATGCGGGTGGTCTGGAAGACGGTGGCGGCGAACTCACCGCAGCCCAGGTCGAGGCAAACTACGAGGCGATTGTTTATCCCTATGTTTCTGAGCTGGACAATGGCACTACGACGGTAGCCATAACCGATCCGGTGGGGGGCACTCCTCAGTCTGCGGAGATTGCGGGCGATAAGGGCGGTAAGTTCACAGTCTTTAGTAACGGTGCCTACACGTATGACCCGAACGGTTATACGGCAGACAATTTCGAGTATGTGCCGCCGGGCGGTGCGACAACCGACAGTGTGACCTATACCGTCAAGGATGCCTCCGGCAATACCGTTACTGCCACGATCAATGTAACGGTTGAGGGCATCAACCAGCCTTACGAGCCGGTTGATAAATCGGTAGACGTTGACGTCGATGCGACAGATTTTGCGTTGTCGATCGCGGACCCGGTGGACCCGGATAATCCTGACGACACGATTGTTTCGATTACGGTCACTGAGCTGCCCAGCGAAGGCAGCGTAACGAAGTCTGGTGGGGGAGCGGCGCTGAAGATTGGCGATACGCTGCTGCTGGCAGAGCTGAACAACCTTGAGTATGACGCGCCGGGCTCCGGCAGCTACAGCGGTAACCCCGTGGGTTTCTTCAAGTACGAAGTCGATGATGGGCTGGCTTTCCCCGTGGAGGGCACGGTCACTATTAATGTCACCGGTTTCCTTGATTTGCCCACGGTGACCGATGACACCACCATCGATGCACAGCCGACGATCAAAGGTACGTTCAACTCTGCCGACTCCGAGACGCTCACCGTAGAAGTAGACGGCAATACCTACACACTGGGCGTGGACGCCGCGCTGACCAATGTCGGAGACGACTGGACCCTGAATCTGGCCACCGCCGGGCAGACGCTGGCCGAAGATACTTACGATGTAGTCGCCACGGCTTCCAAGGACTCCGGCGCCATCGTTGTCGTGGACAACGACACAGTGGATCTGATCGTCGACTACATCGAGGTTCCCACCGTTGACTCCCAGGCGACCAGCAACCAGTCGCCGATACTGACGGGAACCTATGATGAAGCCAAGGGTGCTGACCTGGTCATCAATATTGAGGACCCTGATGGTGCCAATGACTTTGGCCCGTTCACTCTAGGTGATCCCGGGTTTACCACCGACGGCAGCGGCAACTGGACCCTGGACCTGAGTGTTGCCGAGCCAGGTGGGGCGGGCAGTTCTGGAACGGTGCTCGCCGATAACGAGACCTACAATATCAATGCGGTCAGCTCCGGTGGCGGTGTTGTTCAGAACGACGAAACCAATGGCGAACTGTTTGTTCTGACCACGCTGGGCTCCCACCAGGGCATTAGTGACAGCTTGACCGTCAGCGAAGATGACGGCGATACGCCAGTTGCGGCCAGTGGCGTATTGAGTAATGACATTAACTCCATCAGCACCCTGGCGGGCAACCTTGACCGGCAGTGGTCGGCTGACGGTGATGTGCCCGGTAATCAATTCTGGACGGATGACCTGCTGCAGGGCCTGAACTGGGATTTCGGCGCCAACAAGTCGCCGGTTGCCGCCACATCCAACTTCCCCGGCATTACCGAGGCCTATTATTTTGATGGCGCTGGCAGCACCGCGGAAAGCGTTATTAACTATAGCTTCCAGGATATTCCAGGTGACGATACCGACGAACCACGCAGCTTCGAGTTCTGGATTAAGCCAGATGCCACCACCGATGGTGAATATTTGGTGTTCGAAGCCGGCGCCGCTGATGCGGGCTTCTCCGTTACCTATATTCAGGGCGCCACTAATCAGGTCAAGCTCTACTACGACGATGCCGCAGGCGGCACCGATGACACCATAACGCTTAATCTCACGGGCATTGATCCCACTCAGGAGTTTGTGCAGGTCGCTGTCGTCATCGACCCCGATAACGACGAAGTGGACATGTACGTGAATGGTGGTGCCAGCACTCAGGGTAGCAATGCGGGTCCCGCTGCTGGCGGTGCCTCGGGCTCCTTCACCGGCACCATTGACGATTGGTCCTCCGACAACCCGGGTGCCATAGGTGGTGCGGGCAGCGGCAACGAGGGTGGTACCTTCGATGGTGAGTTCCAGGGTGAAGTCGCGATGGTCCGTTATTTCACTGCGGCCCTTAGCGAAACTCAGGTCAGTGACAATTTTGGTTCTGTGGCTGACCACTTCTATGTGACTTCAGCGACTAACGGCTCAACCACGATTAACTTCGCTTCCGAGAGTGCGGCGGCTGACACCGTCACTGGAACGAATGGCGGTCAGTTCACTATTCAGCCCAATGGCGCTTACAGCTATAACCCCAATGGAGTAACGCCGGGACTATTTGATGCGCTGCCGGTGGGTGCCAGCGATACCGATACCATCGACTATGACGCGGTCGATGTGTTTGGCAATACCATTAGCGCGCAGCTTTCTGTCACTATCAACGGTGTAAACGATGCGCCGACAGCCGATACCGAGAGCTTCTCGCTGGATAACAGCGGCACCGCGACGGAGGCCGATCTCGATGCGGGCTTAACACTGCTGGATGGTGACACCGATCCTGATACCGGCGATACCCTGACGGTTGATACGACTCCCGTATCTGGACCCAGTAACGGCTCGCTCACGCTGAATAGTGACGGTACCTTCAGTTACACCCACAACGGCAGCGCGACGACCACCGATTCCTTTGTCTATAAAGTCGTCGACAGCAACGGTGGCACGGATACGGCCACGGTTTCTATTAGCATTAACCCCAACAATCCGCCAACGGCCGACGCTGAGAGTTTCACCGTTGCCGAAGGTGGCTCCGCTGATGAGGGCGACCTGGATGCGGGCGCCACACTGCTCGACGGCGATAACGATCTGGATGGCGACACCCTGACGGTGGATACCACGCCGGTTAGTGGCCCCAGCAATGGTTCCTTAACACTCTTTACAGACGGCACCTTCGACTACACACACGACGGCGGCGAGACGACGACAGACTCCTTCGTCTATAAGATCAGCGATGGCAAAGGTGGCACCGATACGGCGACAGTCTCTATCACGGTTACGCCGGTCAATGATAATGACCCGATCGCGGATGCCGAGAGCTTTACCGTGGCTGAGGGGGGCACTGCTACTGAGGCCGATCTCGATGCCGGTTTAACCCTGCTCGATGGTGACACCGACCTCGATGTGGGCGATACGCTCACTGTGGATACCACACCTGTGAGTGGCCCCAGCAACGGCGCGCTGACACTGAACAGTGATGGCACCTTCAATTACGAGCACAACGGCGGCGAAACCAGCACCGATAGCTTTGTTTACAAAGTGAAAGACGCGGCGGGTAACACGGACACGGCCACTGTCTCTATTACGATTACACAGGTCTTTGATCAGCCTCCCGTGCCGGATGCGGAAAGCTTCACCATCGCTGAAGGTGGTACGGCGACTCAACTCGACCTGGATGTTGGCAGCACCCTACTGGATGGCGATACCGACGCTGACATTGGAGATGCACTCACCGTTGAAACGAAAGCGGCCACCGATCCGCTCTATGGCTCGCTGACGCTGAATACCGACGGCACCTTCTCCTATACCCACGATGGTACGGAAAACTTTACCGACAGTTTCGTCTACACGGTAAAAGACAAGGGCGGCAACACAGCCCAGGCGACAGTCAGCATTACCATTACGCCGGTGAACGAGAATGACCCGGTTGCCGACGCCGAGAGCTTTACCGTGCTTGAAGGGGGCACCGCGACTGAGGGCGACCTGGATGCGGGTGCGACGCTGCTCGATGGCGATACTGATCTCGATACCGGCGATACGCTAAGCATTGATACCACACCCGTTGTTGATGTGGCCCACGGCAGTTTGACCCTCAATTCCAACGGTACCTTCAGCTATACCCACGACGACAGCGAGAACTTTACCGATAGCTTTGTCTACAAGGTGAAGGATGCCGCCGGCAACACGGATACTGCGACGGTTTCGATCACGGTAACCCCGGTCAACGACAATCCACCGGTTGCTGATGACGAGAGCTTCACGGTCAATGTTTCCGGTACAGCCACGGAAGCCGATCTGGACTCCGGTGCAACGCTGCTCGATGGTGATACCGACCTCGATACAGGCGACACGCTGACCGTAGACACCAATCCGGTGGTCGACGTCACCAACGCTAGCCTGATCCTGAATACAGATGGCACCTTCAGCTATACCCATAATGGTGGACCCACCACCACGGACAGTTTTGAATACAAGGTCACAGATGCAGGCGGCAACTTCGATACCGCGACCGTTAGCATTACGATCAATAACGACATTACGCCGCCGCCGGTGCCGACGGTGGATCTGCTCGCCAGCTCCGATTCCACCGGCGGAACATCGACCGACAGTGATGATCTGACCACCGATACCACGCCGACTTTCCGCATCTTCCTCAATGCGGTGGCGGGCCCTGACGATGCAATAGCTGGCGATTCCGTCCAGCTGTATCTCGACAGTGTTGCGTTCGGAGCGCCGGTCGTCCTCACGGGCACTGACATCAGCAATGGCTATGTCGATATTACGACCAGTGCGCTGGTCGACGCCGCCTACTCGGTAACAGCTGATGTGTCAGACCAGGAAGGTAATACCTCGGCGCAATCGGCGGCGCTGGTCGTGACTATCGACACCACTATAGCGACACCCTTCGCCAACTTCCTGGCGACCTCGTCCACCACGCCGACGCTGAGTGGCACCTTTGACAGCACCGATACCGCCACTCTTGTTGTAGAGATTGTCGGTGAAGACAGCTACACCCTGGGTACCGATACTGAGCTGTCGACCATCGGTGATTTCTGGCAGTTGGAAGTGCCGGGCTCATTGGGGCTTACCGATGGTACCTACGAGATCAAGGTTAGCGTCGAAGACGCGCTGGGTAATACCGCGACAGATGGTTCCAGCAACGAATTGATCATTAACACGTCGGACTTGTTAGTGACCGCGGATGATATCCTGGGAGTCACTGAAGACAGCGCGCCGACCACCGTCCCTGCAGATGGCGTGCTTAGCAATGATTTGATTCTCACGCCGGATCCTGCTGGCGAAACCATCACCACCGATAGGCTGCGCAGTGAATTTGTTGCCTCCGACGACGATGGCGCCAACAGCGTCTGGGAAGACACCGGCACCGGCGGCTACGACCTTACACTGGGTAGTGGCGTTAGCTACGACACCTCATTCGACAGCAACCTGACCAATATCGATGCGGCCTATAAATTCGATGGCACCAGCAATGCGACCGCGGTGTCTGCGGCGGCAATTGCTGGCGAGCTAAGCGCCGATTCGGCTACCTTTGAGCTGTGGCTCAAGCTGGACGATCTCACTGGCGCTGACAACGACAAAGAATACATTCTGCTCGATGCCGGTGACGATAATGAAGGCTTCTCCATTGTCTATCGTGCGCCCTCGGATCTGGGCGGCGCTGACACCGAGGCCGATGGGCAGATCGTCGTCTATTATCACGACGACAACAATAAGGGTGATAACTTTACCGCGACCCTTGATCTGAACGGCACGATTGATCCCACTGAAGAGTTTTTCCAACTCGGCGTAAGAGTTACCGATGTTGGCGGCGGCGACAACCTCGATATTCTCATCAATGGCGGTGATGCGACCGGTGGCCTGCAGACCACAGTAACCGGTGTTGATATTCGGGATTGGTCCCGCGCGGATGCTATAGCGATAGGCTCCACCACCGGTCAGCAGGGTGGTGGATCCGAGAGCAGCACGACGCCGACCAATTTCTCCGGCTATATCGCCTCGTTTCGTCTTTATGACGATGGTGCGGAAACCAACATCACTCTTACCGACACCCAGATGCGCGACAACTATCTGGGCACGCTGAATGTCGACCCTTATGTATCTAAGGCCGCGGGTACTACCTCCAGTGATATCGCTGATCCAGAGGGTGGTTCGCCCACCAGCGCGACTGTAGAAGGCAGCAATGGCGGTGAATTCATCGTCAAGAGCGATGGTAGCTATACCTACGACCCCAATGGAATTACTTCGGGGGCCTTTGATTACCTGGTCGCAGGTGCGACCACGGAGGACACTTTCGTATACACCGTCACCACGCCTGACGGTCAGACGGACACCGCGACGGTAACCGTTACCGTAACGGGTATTAATGATGCGCCGACGGCGCCCACCAACGCGATTGCCGTCGACTTTGATTCGACCGGAAATCCGCTGGGGCTGACGGCGCCTTTCGCGACAGGTGGGTTCCAGCTCGACCCGGATACCGGTGACGGCAGCCTGACTATCACGGTGACCCAACTACCCAGTGAAGGTGTGGTCAAGCTCAATGGCGTGGCCGTTAGCGTCAACGACACCTTGCTGGTGAGCGAATTACTGGACCCGGGTGCTACCGGGCTGACCTATGACGGGCCGGATGTGCTGCACACGGGCAACCCAATTACAGACTTCAAGTTTGAGGTGGACGATGGCACCGCGCTGCCGGTGGAAGGCAGTGTCGCCATTTCCATTAACTCTTATACCGGCTTTATTGCCAATCCCACCGTCGATTCGCTGACGACCAGCAATACCCTACCGACCATCACCGGTACCTTCTCCGATACCGCGGCTGAAGAGCTGGTCATCAAGGTCGATGGAAAGACCTACACCGCTACAGATCTATTGTCAGGACCTGCGGTTATACCCCCTGGCCTGATTCTCGCCGGCAATACCTGGACACTGGATCTCGACGCCGCGGGCCAGCCAGCGCTGTCGGGCGGCACTTACAACATCGAGGTCATCAACGAAAACGCCGCGATGGATTCTTCCAAGGACACCACCAGCGGCGAACTGGTGATTGACCTAACCGGGCCTTCGGCGCCCACCGTGGTTAGTCAGACCACGATCAGCGGTACTCCTACTATTACGGGCACCTGGGACAGCAGTGATGCCGGTGACCTTGTAGTAACCGTTAACAAGGTTGATTACACGCTGAGTAGCTCGCCGGAGCTGTCGACTGCGGGCGACAACTGGACGCTGAATATTCCCTCGAGCGATAAGTTGTCTGATGACACCTACAGTATGACGGCTGTGGCCTCTGACCCTTACGGTAACACATCCTCAGACGTCACTGCGGAGGAGTTGATTGTCGATTCCAGCGCGATACTGGTAATCAATGATGACACCCTGACCGTTGGCGAGGACGATAGCGGCACGCTAGTACCTGCCGACGGCATTCTCACCAACGATATCTTTGCCTTCGATGCATCCCAGGTGAGCGCAGAAGCCACTAATATCGTCGCCGAGTTTATTGCCACCACCGACGGCAGCGGTACCTGGGCGGATGGCGCAATTGATGGTACGGCGAATCTTGATCGTGACCTCACCTATAACACCAGTGATGTCACCTTCACCTCTACGCCGAATACCAATATTGGTTCAATCACGGGTGCCTATGAGCTCGATGGCAGCAAGGGTGCACCCGGCCTCGTGGGCACGGGTGAATACGCTGAGGCATTGACCGAAGACACGGCCACCTTCGAGCTTTGGGCACGTCTGGATGGCGGTTCCTTCGCCGATGATGGCGAGTACGTGCTGTTGGATGTGGGCGATCAAAATGAAGGCTTCTCGGTAGTCTATCAGACCCCTTCGGATATTACCGGGGCGGACGACCCCAGTGACGGCAAGCTGGTTCTTTACTTCGAAGATGACGACAAAGGTACTCAGCAGGTTCTTGAGTTAGATCTCTCTACAGCATTAACACCTATCGATCCGACCAGTGAGTATTTTCAGGTCGTTGTCGCCGTCGCGGATGCTGGCGCTAATACCGTGAGCCTTTATGTCAATGGTGGAGACAGCACCGGCGGCCTGCAAGCCACAGCGAGCCCCGGCGATATAGATGATTGGAGTCGGGCGGATGCCATCGCCGTTGGTGCACTCAATGGCGGACAGGGCGGCCTGGATGCTGGTGGTGGAGCACCGACAGCCAACGCCATGACCGGTGAAGTTGCCTCGTTGACGATATACGGTAACACCAGCGCCGGCTACGAATTGAGTGCCCAGCAGGTGGCTGACAATTACCTGTCCAAGCTGAACGACCCCTACGTGTCCAAGATCGACAATGGCGGCTCCAGCGCCGTTATTGCAGACCCGGCAGGTGGTACCGCCACCTCTAATACGCTGACGGGCAGCAACGGCGGTACCTTTACCGTATTTAGCAACGGTAGCTATATCTACGACCCTAATGGGCAGTTCGAAGACCTGGCTGTCGGCACGACCGACACCGATACGCTGACCTACACCGTTACCGACTCCCTCGGCGAAACGGATACGGCAACCATCACCATCACCATCGAGGGCGCCAATGACGCGCCGACGCTGGATACCAATGATGGACTGACCCTCGACGAAGGCGCGACTGGTACCATAACCACGTCCTTGCTTGATGTCAGCGATATTGATTTCGATGATGCGCCTACTGATACCGATGAAGACGATATCACCTATACCGTTACTGACATTCCCGATTACGGAACGCTCTTTATAGACGGTGTGGCAGCTGCCAAAAACGATACCTTCAGCCAGGAAGATATCGACGCTAACAAGATTACCTATGTGCACGATGATACCGAGAATTTCTCGGACAGCTTTAAGTTTTCGGTCGATGATGGCGATGAAGACAGCAGTGGCGCGATCACTGGTACTTTCAACATCACCATTAATCCGGTCAATGACAATACGCCGGTAGCCGACACCGAGAGTTTCACCGTCGATGAAGGCGGTACTGCGACGCAGGCTGACCTGGACGCGGGCACCACGCTCCTCACAGGGGATACCGACGTCGACTTGCCCAACGACACATTGACTGTTGTAACCACGCCGGTTGTTGATGTCAGTAACGGTAGCTTGACGCTGTTTTCCGACGGCACCTTCAGTTATACCCACGATGGTGGCGAAACTACGACGGACAGTTTCGTCTATGCCGTAAAAGATGCCGTTGGAAATACCGACACCGCTACGAATGAAGACACGTCGTTGAGCATCGACGTCCTGGCGAATGACAGTGATGTGGACGGTGACACGATCAGTGTCAGCGGTGTGAGTGCGGGCAGTGGCACGGCGGTGGTGAACACGGCGGGCGAGGTTGATTACACGCCGGCGACGAACTTCACGGGCACGGACACGATCACGTACACGATCACGGACGGCACGCTGACGGATACGGCGACGGTGAGTGTGACGGTTGATCCGGTGAACGATGCGCCGGATGCGGTTGCGGATGCGGTGACGACGAATGAAGACACGTCGTTGAGCATCGACGTCCTGGCGAATGACAGTGATGTGGACGGTGACACGATCAGTGTCAGCGGTGTGAGTGCGGGCAGTGGCACGGCGGTGGTGAACACGGCGGGCGAGGTTGATTACACGCCGGCGACGAACTTCACGGGCACGGACACGATCACGTACACGATCACGGACGGCACGCTGACGGATACGGCGACGGTGAGTGTGACGGTGACCGCTGTTGATGACCCAACTCAGCTAGTCAGTGGAGATTCTGATAGCGGGAATGAAGATAGCGTACTAGGCAATACGCTTGTGGTGACTGACGACGATGGCTTGAGTGGCAGCTATTTCTCTATTGATACACAGGGAGCAAATGGTGTTGCCACCATATCCGGTACAAACGGTGTCTGGACTTATACGCCAAACATGGACTTCCACGGCACAGACAGTTTCACCGTCACGGTAACAGATGACGAAAGCAATGAGTCTTTAGTAACCGTTAGCGTAACCGTTACTCCAGTAGACGATATTGTTCCCGACAGTAATGCCACCACTGATAACGAGGCTGTTTCGGGTGACGTATCGACAAACGATACTTTTGAAGCGGCCTCGCCTGTATACACGATCAATAACGACGCCAAGTCGGGGATGGTTAGTGATGATGGCGATGGCGAATACACCTATACGCCGGATACTGACTTTGTAGGTACTGATACTTTCACGTATCAGGTTGTTTCCGGTAACACAACGGAAACATCGACTGTGACTATTACAGTCACCGCCAATGACGATGGACCTGCGACGGTCGATGCTGGCGGCAGCGATACGGCCACGGGTGCTGAAGATACGGTTCTGAGTAATACGCTGAAGGTGACGGATCCGGATGGACTGTCGTCGACGCCGTTTGCGATCGATACGGATGGTACGAATGGTACGGCGACGATCAACGATTCTGGTTACTGGACGTATACCCCGAATCCGGACTTTAACGGTACGGACACGTTTACGGTTCAGGTGACGGATGCGCAGTCGAACACGTCGACGGTGACGTTGAGTGTGACGGTGACGCCTGAGGTTGATATTGCGCCGGATGGTGTTACGACGACGACCGACACGCCGGTGGCGGGCGATGCATCGACGAACGACACGTTTGATGCGGGTGCGGTTTATACCATTAATGATGATGCTGCGAACGGTAGTGTGACGGGTGGTACGGACGGAACGTTCACGTATACGCCGGCTACTGGCTTTACGGGTACAGACAGCTTTACGTACAAGGTGGCATCCGGTGGTGTGACGGAGACGTCGACGGTGAGTGTGACGGTGACGTTGGACACGGAGCCTGCGGCGGCTGGAGACACGATCAAGGTTGATGAGGGCAAGACGGCGACGCTGCTGGATGGTGGTGCGTCGAGTGTTCTGGACAACGACAGTGGTCTTGCGGATACGCCGGTGACGGTGAGTCTGGAGAGTGGGCCTTCGCATGACTCGGCGTTCACGCTGAACGCGGACGGTACGTTCAGTTATACGCATGATGGCAGTGAGAACTTCACTGACAGTTTTGTGTACAAGGTGACGGACGATGATGGACAGACGTCGAAGGCGACGGTGACCATCGATGTGACGCCGGTGAGTGATGCGACGCCGGTTGCGGTTGACGATGCGATTACGGTGAATGAAGGCAGCACGGCGACGCTGCTGGATGGCGGTGCGTCGACGGTGCTGGGTAATGATACGGGTCTTGCTGACTCTGCGACGGTGAGCCTGGATACAGACGTGGCCCACGGTGCGCTGACGCTGAATGCTGACGGCACGTTCAGCTACGATCACGATGGCAGTGAGAACTTCACTGACAGCTTTGTTTACACGATTACAGACAGTGATGGCGAGACATCGAAGGCGACGGTAGCGATCACGGTCACGCCGGTGAGTGATGCGACGCCGGTTGCGGTTGACGATGCGATTACGGTGAATGAAGGCAGCACGGCGACGCTGCTGGATGGCGGTGCGTCGACGGTGCTGGGTAATGATACGGGTCTTGCTGACTCGGCGACGGTGAGCCTGGACACGGATGTGGCCCACGGTGCGCTGACGCTGAATGCTGACGGCACGTTCAGCTACGATCACGATGGCAGTGAGAACTTCACTGACAGCTTTGTTTACACGATTACAGACAGTGATGGCGAGACGTCGAAGGCGACGGTAGCGATCACGGTCACGCCGGTGTCGGACCAAACACCTATTGCAGCCGATGATGTGATCAAGGTTGATGAAGGCAAGACGGCGACCACGCTGGACGGCGGTGCATCGACGGTGCTGGATAACGATGCCGGCCTTGCTGACTCGGCGACGGTGAGCCTGGACACGGATGTGGCCCACGGTGCGCTGACGCTGAATGCTGACGGTACGTTCAACTACACGCATGATGGTAGTGAGAACTTCACTGACAGCTTTGTTTACACGATCACAGATAGTGATGGTCAGACATCGACAGCGACCGTGACGATTGATGTCACGCCGGTGACGGATACGACGCCGGGTGCGGTTAATGACGCGATTACGGTGAATGAGGGCAGCACGGCGACGACGCTAGACGGTGGTGCGGCGAACGTCCTGGGTAATGATACGGGTCTGGATGATGTGCCGGTCACTGTGAGTCTGGTGAGTGGCCCGGATCATGACTCGGCGTTCACGCTGAATGCTGACGGTACCTTCAGCTATACGCACGATGGCAGTGAGAACTTCACTGACAGCTTTGTGTACCAGATTGAAGATAACGACGGCCAGACCTCGCAGGCGACGGTATCGATTACAGTGACGCCGGTGAGTGATGCGACGCCGGGCGCGGTTGATGACAGTATCACGGTTGATGAAGGTAAGACGGCGACCACACTGGACGGTGGTGCGGCGAGCGTCCTGAGTAATGATACGGATCTTGATGATGCGCCGGTGACGGTGAGTCTGGTAAGTGGCCCGGATCATGACTCGGCGTTCACGCTGAATGCTGACGGCACCTTCAGCTATACGCACGATGGTAGTGAGAACTTCACTGACAGCTTTGTTTACCAAGTCAAAGACAGCGATGGTGAGGTCGATACGGCGACGGTATCGATCACGGTTAGTCAGTCAGATGATGGACCGGGTACGGTGGATGCGGGTGGTAGCGATACGGCTACGGGTGCTGAAGATACGGTTCTGAGTAATACGTTGAAGGTGACGGATCCGGATGGTCTGTCGGCGACGCCGTTTGCGATCGACACGGATGGTAAGAACGGCACGGCGACGATCAACGATTCTGGTTACTGGACGTATACCCCGAATCCGGACTTTAACGGTACGGACACGTTTACGGTTCAGGTGACGGATGCGCAGTCGAACACGTCGACGGTGACGTTGAGTGTGACGGTGACGCCTGAGGTTGATATTGCGCCGGATGGTGTTACGACGACGACCGACACGCCGGTGGCGGGCGATGCATCGACGAACGACACGTTTGATGCGGGTGCGGTTTATACCATTAATGATGATGCTGCGAACGGTAGTGTGACGGGTGGTACGGACGGAACGTTCACGTATACGCCGGCTACTGGCTTTACGGGTACAGACAGCTTTACGTACAAGGTGGCATCCGGTGGTGTGACGGAGACGTCGACGGTGAGTGTGACGGTGACGTTGGACACGGAGCCTGCGGCGGCTGGAGACACGATCAAGGTTGATGAGGGCAAGACGGCGACGCTGCTGGATGGTGGTGCGTCGAGTGTTCTGGACAACGACAGTGGTCTTGCGGATACGCCGGTGACGGTGAGTCTGGAGAGTGGGCCTTCGCATGACTCGGCGTTCACGCTGAACGCGGACGGTACGTTCAGTTATACGCATGATGGCAGTGAGAACTTCACTGACAGTTTTGTGTACAAGGTGACGGACGATGATGGACAGACGTCGAAGGCGACGGTGACCATCGATGTGACGCCGCTTGATGATGGCGCATCTGTTGTGGGAGCCGGCGGCGGTGACTCTGGCACTGGCCCCGAAGACGCCGATATTAGTGAGACACTATCTATCGACGACGATGACGGGCTCGGTGCGAACGCATTTGCGGTCACAAGCCAAGGAGCCCACGGCTCCGCCGTCATCGACGCTGCGAGCGGCGAGTGGACCTATAGTCCTGATCCTGATTTCAACGGAACGGATAGCTTCGTTGTTAAAGTCACGGATTCCCAAGGCTTCACGACTGATATCACCATAGACGTCACCGTCACCCCTCTGGCAGATGCGAATCCAGACAATGACGCGACAACGGACGGCACGCCGGTTAGCGGTGACGTATCAACGAACGACACGTTTGATAGTTCCGCAATCTTGACGATTAATAATGACGCCAGTAACGGTGTGGTGTCTGGCGATGCTGATGGTAAGTACACCTATACGCCTGCGAGCTCGTTCACCGGTACAGACAGTTTCACCTATCAGGTCAGCTCTGGCGGTGTTACCGAAACTTCCACAGTCACAATTGTCGTTAGCGTAGATGATGATGGTCCTGCGACCGTAATTAGCGGCGATGAGGGCACCGGTGATGAAGATACGGTCATTGGTTCTACTCTTCAGGTCTCGGATCCGGATGGCCTGAGTGGCTTTATCTATACACTGAATACCGATGGCAGTGACGGTAATGCCTCGATTGCGGCTGAAACCGGTGCCTGGACCTATACACCCGATACCAACTTCTTTGGCACGGATACCTTCACTGTCACGGTGACTGATGAGCAGGCAAATACGTCCACGGTAACGGTTACGGTGTACGTGCTGCCGGTCAACGACGAACCTGTTGCGGCCGACGATAGTTTCGTCACTAATGAAGATGTGCCTGTGTCTCTTGATGTGACCTCTGGCGCTGGAGCGGACACAGATGTCGACGGCGATACGCTGTTTGTTAGCCAGGTTGATGGCAAGGCCATTACCGCGGGTGGAGCATCGGTCGCAGTCACCGATGGTTCGGTGAACCTGGACGTCGACGGCGTAACGCTAACCTTCACGCCCGATTCCAACTACCACGGCCCTGTGTCCTTCGACTACGTGATAAGCGATGGCACCGATACGGACACTGCAACGGTAACGGGCACGGTGATTTCGGTGAATGATGCGCCGGTGACCACGGCTGCCGGTATAACTGTGGATGAAGAATCCACGGGCACTCCCATTGGTATACCCGTTCCAACCGATGTCGATGGCGACAGCCTGACTATCACCGTTACTGCGCTACCGACATCAGGAACGGTCACCTATTCCGATGGTAGCCCAGTGCTTCTCTCGGATGACCTGACCCTCGGGGAGCTGACGTCTCTGAGATATAACGCGCCCGAAGACTTTGAAACCGGCTCGGCGGGTAGCTTTGCCTATAGCGTTGATGATGGAACTGTGGCGGTTCAGGGTGTTGCGCTGTTCACCGTTAACGCGGTAGACGATGCGCCCGTTGTCACCGGCACCTTTACCGGTAACGTTACAGAGGGCGATGTTGGTGACGCACCTGAAACGGATAGTGGCACCATTGCTATATCAGACGCCGATGCCTCTGACACGCCGGCTTTTGCCGATCAGGGTGCGACGCCAGGCGACAATGCCTACGGAAGCTTTACTTTGTCCGGCGGGGTTTGGACCTACGAGCTTGATCAGTCCGCTGTGCAGTCGCTCAGCAGTACCGACAACGTCACGGATTCCATTACTTACACAGCGACAGACGGTACCACCCAAAGTGTTGTGGTCACCATTGCCGGAACCAACGACGCTCCGGTTGCGGTAAACACTTCCATCACCGTAGACGAGGAGAGCACGGACAATGCCTTGTCGCTCAACGTACCGGCGGATATCGATGGTGACACGTTAAGCGTTGTTATCACTGCGCTGCCGATAAATGGAGAAATCAAGCTCTCAGATGGCACGGTCGTAGACTTGGGCGTGCCGGCAACGGTCAACCTGACGCTGGCCCAATTGAATGGCCTGACTTATGACGCGCCTGAAGATCATCCGGGTGGCGCTGCTGGTAGCCTGGTCTATAGCCTCAATGATGGCACTGAAACCGTATTCGGTACCGTAGATTTCAACATCACAGCGCAGAACGATGCACCGAGTATCACCACGGGTAGCGCGTTCGAAATCTTTGAGAACACCACCAGTGTAACGACCATTGGCGCGAGCGACGTTGATGATGCAACGCTTACGTTCTCGATAGATGGCGGGGCCGATAGCGCTCTGTTCGAGATAGACAAGGATACCGGCGCGCTGAGCTTCAAATCTGCGCCAGACTTCGAGACCAAGCTAGACGCTGACACCGACAATGTCTACGAAGTTACCGTGAAGGTGAGTGACGGAACTGAGAGTGATACTCAGGCGCTTACCGTTACCGTCAAAGATGTTGATGAAATACCACCTGCCGCGCCGACGGTTAACACGCAAACGAGCAATAGCCTGACGCCTGAGATTGGCGGCACGGCAACGCTGAGTGCTGGTGAAGCGCTTACGGTTAAAGTCAATGGTGCTACCTACACTAACGTGCCGGTGGTGGGTGGCAACTGGACCATAGATCTCGCGACGGCAATACCATCGAGCGGTACTCTGGGTACCTTTGTTGATGGTATTAGCTACGAAATCATTGCGACGGTTGAGGATGCGGCAGGGAACGAAAGCACCGATAGCAGCAGCAGTGAGCTTACGATCGATACGTCCGCGCCGACCTTGCCTACGGTTATCAGTCAGGTCACCAAAGACACGACGCCAGACATCAAGGGCACCTACGACAGTTCGGACGCTGCAGGTGGCCTCACCGTTGAGGTTGATGGCACCACGTATACCCTCGGAACGGATCCAGAGCTTACCGCGGTAGGCGACGACTGGACTCTGGCCATCACAACACCTCTGGCCGAAAACACATACGACGTCACGGTTACTGTGAACGACGGCGTCAATGATCGGACTGATAGTACTGGCAGTGAATTGACGATCGACGTCACTGCGCCCGGTGCACCATCTGTTGATAGCCAAACGGCTACGACCACAACTCCAACTATCACCGGTGGCGCGACACTAGGCAGCGGAGAAGTATTAACTGTTGAGGTTGATGGTGAAATCTACACCGCTGGTGATGGCAACCTTAGCTATGACGGATTGAACAACACCTGGAGCCTAAGCATACCGGTGGGCGACGCCCTGGGCGATGGCACCTACAACGTAACCGCGACCATCACTGATGAGGCTGGCAATGCGACCTCAGATCCCAGCAGTGGCGAACTGACTGTTGACGTAACGCCGCCCAGTGCCACTCTCAGCGTGGATAATGTCACTGCGGATAACATCATTAACGCGCAGGAAGATGATGCTGCCACCATCGATGTCAGTGGTACGGTGAGCGGCGAGTTCAGCACCGGCGACGCCGTTACACTGACGATTAATGGCAATGACTACGCAGGCGTCGTCGATGCCGGTGGTGATTTCACCATTGCCGTAGTTACCGCGGATCTGTTGGACGACCCCGATACGACGATTGCCGCGAGCATTGACGTCACGGACGTGGCGGGCAATTCAGCAACGGTGGGTGTCAGTCATGGATACAGCCTGGACTCCACACCGCCATCGGCCACGATTAGCGTCGACAACGTCACCGCAGACAACATCATTAATGCTGTTGAAGATGATGCACCTACGATCGACGTCAGCGGTAGTGTCTCAGGCGAGTTCAGCACGGGCGATGCGGTAACCTTGACTGTTAATGGCAACGATTACGCAGGAACAGTGGATGCTGCCGGTGACTTCACTATCGCAGTCAACACAGCAGACTTGTTGTCCGATCCAGATACTACGATTGCCGCCAGCGTCGATGTCACTGACCTTGGGGGCAACAGCAACACCGTAGGCGCGGCTCACGCTTACAGCATAGATATCGCCGCGCCCACCGCTACTCTTAGTGTTGATAATGTCACTGCAGACAACATTATTAATGCTCTTGAAGATGACGCCCCGAGCATCGATGTGACTGGCACGGTGAGCGGTGAGTTCAGTACGGGCGATGCTGTAACCCTGACGGTAAATGGTAATGACTACGCCGGCACGGTTGATGCTTCTGGCGACTTCACCATCACTGTTAATACCACAGACCTGCTGAATGACCCGGATACCACGATTGCCGCCAGTATCGATGTAACGGATGCCGCTGGTAATACCGCGACTGTCGACCAAGACCATAGCTACAGCACCGATGCAGTAGCGCCAACTGCAACTCTAAGCATTGATAATGTCACTGCGGACAACGTCATCAACGCACTGGAAGACGATGCGGCGACGATCGATGTCAGCGGTACGGTAAGCGGCGAGTTCAGCACCGGGGATGCGGTCACGCTGACGGTGAACGGCAACGATTATGCCGGCACGGTGGATGCCTCGGGTGACTTCACAATAGCGGTCAACACGACGGATCTGTTGAGCGATCCGGACACCACAATCGCGGCGACCATTGATGTAACTGATGTGGCTGGCAATACGGCCACTGTAAACGAGGACCACAGCTACAGTATTGATGGTGGTACGCCGAGTGCGACCTTGGTGATCGACAATGTGACGTCGGACAACATCATTAATGCACTGGAAGATGATGCGGCGACGATCGATGTTAGCGGCACGGTAAGCGGCGAGTTCAGTACCGGCGATGCGGTCACGCTGACGGTGAACGGCAACGATTATGCCGGCACGGTATATGCGTCGGGCGACTTCACGATTGCGGTTAACACGACGGATCTGTTGAGCGATCCGGACACGACGATTGCAGCCAGTGTGGATGTGACAGACGGCGCGAGTAATACCACGACGGTCAACGAAGATCACAGCTACAGCATTGATATTACGGCGCCAACAGCACCGACGGTGACGGCGCAGACGACCAGCGATACCACACCGACGATTGGTGGTACGGCGACGCTGCTAACGGGTGAGAGCCTGACGGTGGTGGTCAATGGTGCGACCTACACGAATGTACCGGTTGTCGGCGGCAACTGGAGTCTGGATCTGGATGTTGCGGTACCGAGCAGCGGTACGCTGGGCAGCTTTGTTGATGGCACGAGCTACGAGGTACTGGCGACTGTTACGGATGAGGCGGGCAACGCGACCAGCGATGTCAGCAGCAATGAGATCACGATAGATACCTCGGCGGCGACGGCGCCGACGGTGGTGAGCCAGGTGACGAGCGATACGACACCGGTGATTACGGGTACGTATGACAGTACGGATGCGGCAGGTGGTCTGACGGTAGAAGTGAACAGTGTGACGTACACGCTGGGCACGGATGCGGAGTTGACGACGGACGGTGGCGACAACTGGACGCTGGATCTGAGTGCGATAACACCGCTGACCGATGCGACGTATGACGTGACGGTGACGGTGAACGACGGTGCGAGTGATACGTCTGATGTTACCAGCGGTGAGTTGGTCATCGATACGGTTGATCCGGTCTCGACGCCGACGATTGATAGTCAGACGGTGAGTGACGATACGCCGACGATAACGGGTACGGCGACGCTGGCGACGGGTGAGACGCTGAGTGTAGAGGTTGATGGCGTGACCTACACGGCGGGTGACGGCAACCTGAGTTACAACGCGGGTGATAACACCTGGAGTCTGACGATTCCGGCGGGTAACGAGCTGTCGGATGACACCTACGATGTGACGGCGACGATTACGGATGGTGCGGGTAACACGACATCGGATGCGACGAGTGATGAACTGGTCGTTGATACCGTCGATCCTGCAACACCAACGGTAGATTCACTGGCTAGCGGCGATACCACACCGTCCATTGAAGGCACGGCGACCGTTGGCACTGATGAAGTGCTTACCGTTACCGTTGATGGTGTCACTTATACCGAAGGCGATGGCAACCTGAGCCTGGTCGGCACCGATTGGACCCTGACGATTCCGGCAGGCAATGAGCTTGGCGACGGCACCTATGACGTAGTCGCGACCGTCACCGACGGCGCAAATAACGCGGTATCCGATAGCAGTAGCAATGAGCTGCTGATCGATACAGGTGCTCCTGCACCAGCACCGACAGTCGATGCGCTGACTACCAGTAGCGCTACGCCGACGATTACCGGTGGCGCGATCGTCGATCCGGGTGAAACACTTACCGTGTCGGTGAATGGTGTGACCTACACCGATGGCGATGGCAATTTGAGTCTGGCCGGGAATAGCTGGTCGCTGACCATACCGGCAGGTAATGGATTGGCTGATGGTACCTACGAAGTCACGGCCACCATTACTGATGCAGCCAACAACGCGACTTCAGATAGCAGCAGCAATGAACTGACCGTTGACAACACGCCTCCGGGAGTTGCGCCTACCGTAGATGCTCAGTCTGTGAATGATTCGACACCGACGATAACCGGTACGGCGACGGTCGGCTCTGGAGAAACGCTGACCGTTACCGTTGATGGCGTGACCTACACGGCAGGCGCGGGCAACCTGACTCTAACTGGCACCACCTGGGCCCTCACGATACCAGCAGGTAACGAGTTGGCCGATGCCACCTATGAGGTCACTGCGACGGTGAGAGACGGGGCCGGCAATGCGACCTCTGATACCAGCAGCAATGAGCTAACGATTGATACGGAGCCGCCGTTCCCGGCACCGACCGTTGATTCGCAGGTTAGCAATGTTGGCACGCCAACGATTACAGGCACGGCGACGGTTGATCCCGGTGAGATCTTCACCGTTGAGATCGATGGCTTTACTTATGCCGATGGCGATGGGCATCTCACTTTGACCGGCACCAGCTGGACTCTGAACGTTCCGGCCGGCAACTCTCTGTCCGACGGTAGCTACAACGTCACTGCACGAATCACAGACGGTTCGGGTAACACCGTATCTGACAGCACTACCAGCGAGGTAACAGTAGACACGACCGACCCGGCAGCGCCCACCGTGGATAGCCAGGTAGTCGCAGATTCCACGCCGACAATCACTGGTACTGCAATAGTTGCCGCAGGTGAGACGCTCACCGTAGAGGTTAACGGTACTACCTATAATGTGACGCCTGATGCTGGAGGCAACTGGTCTCTGACTGTGCCTGCAGGTAATGCGTTGCCCGATGGAACCTATAGTGTGCTTGCGACTGTGACAGACCTGGCGGGTAACCAGGCTAGCGATGCCACCAGTTCTGAGTTGACAGTCGATACCACCGGCCCAAGTGCGCCGACGGTAGATGGCCTAATTACGGCGGATACCACGCCTATACTGACCGGCACCTACAACGCAATCGACAGCACTAATCTCACTGTGACGGTTGATGGGGTCAGCTACGACCTGTCTTCACCAGAACTGACTACGGTAGGCAACAACTGGACGCTGGATCTTAGCGCCGTTGCGCCACTGTCTGAGGCGACTTACAACGTAGAGGCCGTCGCGAGCGACGCTGCCGGCAACGCGACAGCGGATGCCACAACCGGTGAACTGGTTATCGACACGAGCGCACCTGTTGCGCCCACGATCACCAGTCAGGTAACAAGTGATGTCACGCCGGTGATATCGGGCACGGCGCTGATCGCTGCGGGTGAAACCCTGAGTATCACGGTGAACGGAGCCACCTACGAGAATGTGGTTGTCACCGGCGGCAACTGGAGTATCGATACCGAAACCACTGCACCCGATAGCGGAGCGTTAGGACCGTTTACGGATGGTACTACCTATGAGGTCATCGCGCGGGCCACTGACCTGGCTGGAAACCAGTCGCTGGATGCCAGTACGGGTGAGTTAACAATAGACCTTACCGCTCCTGTGGCGCCCACAGTCGACTCTCAGGTGACTCAGGACCGTACCCCAACCATCACCGGTACGGTTACATTGGAAGCTGGCGATATCTTTACCGTAGAAGTTAATGGAAAGATTTATTCGCCTGGCACAGATCTGGTTGTTAGCGGCTCGAACTGGACGCTTACTATCCCAGCTATCGATACGCTGTTCGATGGAAGCTATGACGTCACTGCAAGCGTCGATGATGGCGCGGGCAACATTGCCACTGACTCATCCAGCGGCGAGCTGATAGTCGACAATGTGGCGCCTGGCGAGCCGGCGGTCGATACGCTGACGACTAGCACCGGTAATCCCGTTATCACAGGTAGCGCAACGGTAGCTGCAGGCGATGTACTTACCGTGTCCGTCAATGGCGTCACCTATACCGAGGGTGACGGCAGCCTCTCGCTGACAGGTACTGATTGGACTCTCAGTATCCCGATTGCCGATACGCTCGCGGATGGAAACTATGATGTGACTGCGGTCATCACCGATCTTGCCGGAAACGCGGCCGCGGATCCGACCATAGGTGAGTTGACGATTGATACTACAGGCCCCACCGCGCCTACAGTAAATAGTCTGGTAACGAACGACACCACACCGGGCATAACGGGTACCTGGGATGCCAGCGGCTCGGCGGGCGGATTGACCGTAGCGGTGAATGGCCAAACTTATGTGCTGGGGACAGATCCCGAGTTGACCGCAATCGGCGATGCCTGGGTATTGGTGATCGGTTCTGGTGATGCTATTCCGGAAGGTGTTTACAACGTTGAGGCTACGGCCATCGACGCTCTGGGTAACCGTTCCAACGACCTCACCGGCGGCGAACTGATCGTTGACCTTACAGCGCCTGCGATTGCCCCAACCATCAATTTCCTGGTGACCAGTGATACCACACCGCAGTTGAGTGGTACGGCGACGGTTGGAGCAGATGAAACGCTGACAGTGATCGTCAACGGTAATGTATTTACCGATAGCGACCCCCAGCTCACATTGGTCGGAACCAATTGGACTCTGGATGTGCCCTTTGTCCTGGCAGATGGTACCTACGAGATACAGGCGATTATTCGCGATCAGGCTGGTAACTCGACGACGGATGCATCGAACTCCGAGCTGGTTATCGACAGCAGCGCTCCGGCTGTGCCTACGGTAGATGTACAAACCACTAACGACACGACGCCGACCATTACCGGTAGTGCGATTGTAGCGGCTGGCGAAACACTGACCGTGACGGTCGACGGCACTATCTACACCGAGGGTGATGGCAATTTGTCTCGCGCGGGAACGAATTGGACGCTCACCATTCCACCAACCGCGGCGTTGTCAGATGGAACTTATGAAGTTGTAGCAACGGTTACGGACGGCGTGGGTCTGGAAACAAGCGACGGTAGTAGCTCAGAGCTTATTATCGATACCGTGCTGCCCACGGCGCCGACCGTGAATGCGACTGCATCTGCTACAGGTACGCCTATCATTACCGGCACGGCAACGGTAGGGGCTGATGAGGCACTCACCGTATCTGTGAATGGCGTTACTTACACTGAAGGTGATGGCAACCTCAGCCTCACCGGTACCAATTGGACCTTGAACATCCCCGTCACTGACACCCTGGCGGATGGATTGTACGAAGTAATCGCCACGGTCGAAGATGCCGCCGGGAATGCGCTGGATGATGGCAGTACATCAGAGTTGCTTGTCGATACCACAGCGCCGGATGCGCCAATCGTTGATATTCAAACCACGAGTGATACGACACCGGTGGTCACCGGCTCTGCCGTAATCGGCACTGGTGAAAGTCTGACGGTTGTGGTGAATGGCGCGACTTATACTAATGTGCCGGTGGTGGGGGGCGTCTGGAGCCTGGATCTCGGTACCGCAATTCCCGATAGTGGGGCGTTGGGGACTTTTGTCGACGGTGCCAGTTATGAGGTACAAGCCACCGTTAGGGACAGCGTTGGCAATAGCGCTAGTGACACCAGTACCGGCGAGATCACAATCGATATATCGGCACCCGCCACCCCGGTGGTCGATGTGCTGGTCACCAGTGACACCCAGCCAACAATTACGGGTACTGCTAACCCGGGAGCGGGCGAAACGCTAACGGTTGAGGTGAATGGCGTTGTTTACACCGAGGGCGACGGAGATCTGAGCCTGACGGGTACCACCTGGACACTCGTGGTACCACCCGGCAATGCGCTGGCAGAAGGTACGTACGATGTCACCGCCACGCTGAGCGATGGTGTGAACTCCAGCACGGATGCTAGCAGCAGCGAGTTGACAATTGATACGACCTCGCCTGGTAATCCAACTGTAGTTAGCCAGACCACTAGTGACAGTAGTCCCACCATTGTTGGCTCCGCTACGGTTGGTGCAGGCGAAACTTTAACCGTGGAGGTAGATGGCACCACCTACACTGCCGGCGATGGCAATCTGGTTCTGGCTGGCGCTACCTGGTCACTAACGCTTCCAGCGCCGATCGCTGACGGCACCTATGAAGTGGTTGCAACGCTGACTGATGAAGCCGGTAACCAGGCGGGCGATATCAGCAGTAACGAGCTGGTGGTAGACACAACGCCGCCGACTGTTCCGACGGTAGATTCCACCACCACCAATGACAACACGCCAAACCTGAGCGGTTCTGCGACTGTTCTGGCCGGGGAAACCCTCACTGTTGAAGTCAACGGTGTTACCTACACCGAGGGCGACGGCAACCTGACCCTGGTGGGTACTAATTGGGATTTGATTATTCCCGCTGGCGATGCGCTCGCGGACGGTGATTACGAAGTAATCGCGACCGTCATGGATGGTGCTGGAAATGCTTCCAGCGATGCCACGAGTGTTGAACTCACCGTCGATACGGCGGCGCCTGGGCCTGCGCCCACCGTGGATACACTGACCACGAATGATGCTAGCCCGCAGTTATCGGGTACCGCGACTGTCGCTGCAGGTGAAACCCTGACAGTCACGGTCGACGGAGTGACCTACACCGAGGGCGACGGCAACCTGTCTCTGACCGGTAGCAACTGGACCCTGAATATCCCGGTTGCGCTGGCTGAGTCGACCTATGAGGTAACCGCCACAGTCACGGATGCCGCGAGTAACTCGATAACGGATAGCAGCAGTAATGAGCTGGTTGTCGACTTGAGTGCGCCGGCGAATACACCCACTGTCGATACCCAGGTGACCAATACCAGCACGCCGACGCTCACCGGTACAGCAACGACAGCCGCGGGTGAAACCTTGTCGGTAATCGTAAACGGCGTCACCTATACCGATGGTGATGGCAACCTGGCCCTGGTCGGCGGTACCTGGACCTTGACGGTGCCGGGCGCCGACGCACTGGCTGATGGGGTGTATGAAGTTGAAGCTCGAATCACGGATGCGGCGAGCAATATAAGCAGCGATGTTACGAGTTCAGAACTGACGGTTGATACTGCCGCGCCTTCCGTGCCCACGATCGATTCACAGGTGACTAATGACGTGACACCGATCATTCGTGGTAGCGCCAGCCTGTTGACGGGTGAAACGCTAACAGTGTCGGTTAACGGTGCCACCTTCGAAAATGTGCTTGTAGTGGGTGGCCTATGGAGTCTCGATACGGACACTGCGGTACCCAGCAGCGGCTCCCTGGGTGCGTTTATCAATGGCACCACCTATGAAGTGGTAGCCGTCATTACCGATGTTGCGGGCAATTCCACGAGTGACACCAGCATTGGCGAGCTGACCATTGACCTTTCGGCGCCGACCCCACCTACGGTGGCAGCCCAGGTAACCAATGATACGACTCCGCTGGTAACTGGTACCTATAGTAGTGCCGATGCAGCGGGTGGCTTCAGCGTCACAATCGGTGGGGTGAGTTATACGCTTGGAGTTGACAGTGAGCTAACTGCGACGGGTGACAACTGGACGTTGAATCTCGACGGTACCACGCCTTTGGCGGCTGGCACTTATGATGTCGTGGCCACCAGCACTGACGCGGGCAGCAATAGCATTTCTGATGTCAGTACCGGTGAACTGGTTATTGATACCACTGCGCCGACGGCGCCTACGGTGGACGCCAACGTTACCACCTCGAACACCCCGGTAATAACAGGTGCGGTTACCCTCGGTCCGGGTGAGACGCTGACCGTAGATGTTAACGGCGTCTCGTATGTTGAAGGTGACGGCAACTTAACGGTCACGGGAAGCGCTTGGACGCTGACCATACCCGCGCTAAACCCGATACCGGAGGGCGCGCATGAGGTTACAGCTCGGGTTACCGATACCGCTGGCAATGCGGCCCTTGATAGTGAGTCATTTGAGCTTGTTATTGACCTCACAGCACCGTCGGTCGCCGATCAAAGCTTTGACTATCGCGAGAATCAGTCAGCGGGTGCGCGCGTAGGAACTGTTACCGCTACAGATGCGCTGACGGCAGTGGATTACCGCTTTGTTTACTCTGACCTGAGCATGTCTACAACGAGTGAAGATGGCTTCTTCACCGTCGACAGCAACGGGATCGTCCGTATAACGGCGGCTGGCGCTGGATCCGCGGTTAATGATTATGATCCCTTGGGTGCGCCCTGGAATTACACCTTCGCCGCATTGGATGAGGCGGGTAACACGGCTCAGGCAGCGTTGGATATGCGTGTTCTTGAGCAGCCGCCTGCACCTGCTCCCGAGCCTGAACCAGAGCCCGAGCCAGCGCCCGAGCCTGAACCAGAGCCGACTCCCGAACCCGAGCCGACACCGGAACCCGAGCCGACACCGGAACCCGAGCCGACTCCTGAGCCGGAGCCGACACCTGAACCGGAGCCGACACCTGAGCCGGAGCCGACACCTGAGCCGGAGCCGACACCTGAGCCTGAGCCGACGCCCGAACCGGAGCCAACACCGGAACCGCAACCCGAGCCGGAACCGGATGTGCCGCCGGATATTACGCCTGCGCCTGAGCCAGAGCCGGCGCCCGAACCTGAGCCAGAGCCCCAGCCTGCGCCTGAGCCAGAGCCTGACCCCGATCTCGGCATCATTGATCCGAATGATCCACTGGATGGGCAGGACGACGACGAAGATAGCGATTCGCCGTTCGTCGGACGTGGCTCCGAGGACGATAGCGGGGATGGAAGCGATGATTCTCCGTTCAATGACCTGCAACGTGTCGTCGAGGATGTCACCGAGACGGCTGATGAGCTTTGGAACATCGTAGACGACCGTTTGCGCATGGGTGTCAGCCTGGAAGACCAACCGGTAACTGCGGAAGGCGTGACGCAACTGACGTTGCCATCAGATACTTTCACGCACGATGATCCCTTCGCCCAGATTGAGGTCGAGGCGACGCTAGCAGATGGAAGCTCGCTGCCCGATTTTGTCACCTTCGACGAAGACAGCCAGACGTTCGAGGTAGATGGCGAAGCGGCCATCGCCAATGGCGTCACCGAGATCAACATACAGATCGTCGGCTCCGATGATCAGGGTGATAGCGCTTCGGGTAACTTCGTTATCGAGGTGCTGGGTGACGATGGCGAGCCGCTCATTGATGGACGTTCCATCGGTGTTAAACCCTCTGAACCTGAGCCTGAGTCTGAACAGTTGGCCAATGACTCTACCGGTGCGGGCGAATCCTCAGAGACGGATGAACCTGGCACGGAAGGTGATGGTTTCGAACTTCCGGGAGAAGAGGCTGGTAATGAAGAGGTGGCCCAGCTCGGAGAGGGAGATACGGGTGCAGGCGTGGGCCCGGGTGCCGGACCTACCGAGGAATCTGATGGTGATACGACGCCCGCGCTGCAGCAGAGCGGCGGTGATAGCGATGGACCTGCTTCGGTTGCCAGCGTTGGGGACGAAATTATCAAGCTGGCAGTGTCTCTCGATGATCAGAGAGTGTTAGCCGAAGGCGAGTCTACGATTGCGCTGCCAGCGGATACGTTTGTGCACACTGACCCGAACCAGGATGTAGAAGTTGAAGCCACGCTGGAAGATGGTGCCGACCTGCCGGAGTACGTTACTTTCGATCCTGAGAACATGACTTTCGATGTAGACGGTGAAGCGGCTGCCGGTGCTGGAGCCGATGAGATCGTCATTCTTCTGGTGGGTAAAGATGCAGCGGGTAATAGCGCCACCGGCATCTTTGTCGTCAGTATCCAGGACCTGGAAGAAGCCACGGCAGACGGCAGTGATGAGGATGACAGTCCGGTTCTGGGAGAAATTCTCGAGGGAGCGGACGGTGCTGAAGGCGTAGATGGCGATGGAGATTCCGGTGAAGAGGGTGAGCCAGAGCTCGAAGAGCTGGAGGTTGACGAGGAATCCGAGCAGGTGGGGGATGAGTCCCAGCCTGATGACTCAAAACAGCAGGCTGACGGCCGTCAGAACCTGGACTTACAACTTGAGCAGGCTTCGCGGTATAATTTTGTTGACCGTATAGAGCAACTACTGGATGATATTAAGAACCTGTTCACATAATTAGAATAAAAACAACAGCTTATAAACTGGTTTGGGTAATATGTTGGGGATCATATAACTCGATCCATTAGGAGCCTAGTCGATAGTGTTGTCGAAAGCAGGGCGACTGGCTGGCATTTGTATTTTGTTGGCGGGTTGTGCAATGAGTCCACAGCCGATATCGGAACAGGAAGTGTCCGATGTCCTGGCCCAGGACGATGAACTGATTAAACAGTTCCGCGAACCTTTGACCCGCCCCATCGGGTTGCACGAGGTGATGTCGCGTGCCGTGCTAAATAACCTGGAACACCGTGTCGCTCGCATGGAGCAGGCTGTCGCTATGGGCAGCTTTGAGTTGGCCCAGTACGATATGCTGCCGCAGATGGACGCGAGCTACGGGCGCTACTCCCGTAATAAGTTCAGTGCCTCAACGAGCATCTCTGTTGAAACCGGTGAAGAGTCCCTCGAACCCTCGACCTCGACCGAAAAAGATCACGACCTGGGAGCATTCTCTGCCTCTTGGAATTTGTTAGATTTTGGCGTCAGTTACTTCCAGGCCAAGCAGGAAGCAGACCGTTATCTGATTTCCCGCGAATCTCGCAAGCGGGTATTGGCTAACCTTCTGCAGCAGTCGCGCATGCTCTACTGGCGCGCCTGGGCGGCACAGAACACGCGCGGTGAAGTTGAGCGAGTGCTGGCAGAGGCCAATCAGGCCTACTCCGAAATATCTCAAGTCATCGAGACGCGGCAGTACACCAATATTCTCCCCAACCTGCGCCTCAAGCGGCAGTTGTTTGATCTGATAAGGGAGTTGGAGACCTTATCTGAAGATCTGAATGAGGCAAATATTGAGCTGGCGCAGGTCATTAACGTACCAACAACCAGCCGCATACAGCTACTGGGTATTGAGCCCGGTTCTGATCTGGCCAATGTCGATAGTCTGCCCATTCTTCCCCTGTTGGATGAAGACCCGGAGCAGATGGAGATGACGGCGCTCTACAACTCCACGGAATTGGCGGAAGAAATTTACAACGTGCGCATCGACCAGGCGGAGACGAGAAAGGCGTTGCTGCGCCTGTTGCCCGGTATCGAGCTGAGTTACAACTATTCTCATGACAGCAACAAATACCTGGTCTATAACAGCTGGTCAGAAGTCGGTGCGCAGGTAAGTTGGAATCTGCTAAACCTTGCCACTACCGGACAGGTATTGAAGAACTCGGACCTACGGGAAGAGCTTGCTGTTCAGCGCCGGCTAGCCGTCAATATGGCGGTGGTGACCAAGCTGAATCTTGCTGTATATCAGTACAACATTTTCCTGCGTAAACTGGAGCAGGCCCGCGAAGTAAAGTTCATCGACAGCGAAATTGCCAAGCATACGTCTAATGCAGCTATTTCCAGTGCCGCATCGAAAGTCGAGAGCGTGGTGACAGATGCGGCAGCTCTTCGAACTGACCTGAGCCTCCTGCAGTCCTATGCGAATGCCCAGTCAGCGTATGGTGCAGTCCTGGTTGCCCTGGGACTGAATCCGGTACCCGAAACCTATGTTGACCTGGAATTGCACGAGCTCACCAATCTTATTGCCGTGTACGATCGAACCTGGGGTAGCGGTAATATACCCATGACTCGACCCTAGACTGTACAATTACTCCCTAGGCAGACACACTAGAACAACTAGAAAGAGGGAGGCCCGAGTGAACAGGAAGCTGCTGGTTGGCATAGCCCTGCTGGTTTCGATGCCGTCTATGGCCCAGCTCGATGATGAGTTTGGGGATGAATTCCTGCCCGGTCTGCAATCGAACGTGGTTAGGGCTCAGCTGGTGCCGTTACAGAAAGGGTCTTTTTCCGCAGGCATTGGCGCCATCATCGATACGATTCATGTGCAGGAAGGAGAGCAGGTCGACAAAGGCGACCCCCTGCTGTCTTTTGATTGCGCTGCACTCCATGCGGCGAGAGATATCGCGCAGGCGAAGATTTCCAGCGCCAGCGCCCGGCTAGAGGTAAATCAGGAGCTACTTAAACTCAACAGCGTCGGGCCGTTAGAGATCGAGCTCAACAAGTCGGACCTGGCCATGGCCGAAGGCGAGCGTGACTCTGTAGTGGCCCGGCTCAAGCACTGTAATATAGAGGCGCCGTTTGCGGGTGCCATAACCATGCGCGCCGTTCAGCCCTATCAGTTTGCCGCCGAAGGTGAGCCACTGCTGGAGTTGGTATCGCGAGAAGATCTGGAGGTTCGTATGCTGATGCCTTCAACCTCGCTGTCCTGGCTGGCTGTCGACACTGAATTTTCTATGCTGGTAGAAGAACTGAATGCGCCTATGACCGGTAAGATTGTGCGTGTCGGGGGCGCTGTTGATCCCGTTAGCCTGACGGTGCAGGTGTTTGGACGACTCACTCAAGATGATCCACGACTGTTGCCGGGGATGAGTGGTCGCGTCCAGTTCGTAAACCTGGAGTTCGAGTAATGGCTGAGGCTGGCGCCGAGCAACAGCTCAAGGCACTAGCCAATCTTCTGCTTCTCCAGCAGCGTCTGCGTGAAGCGCAGAATGCGTCCGAGCTGGGTTTTATCCTGGTCAACGACACGCAATCCCTGGTTTCTTACCGTAGTGCCGCCTTATGGACGGCAACGCCTGGTGAGGATAGCCGCGGCTCGATTACGAGCGTTGCTGGTGCCAGCGAGCACGATGCGCACTCGCCCTATATGAGCTGGATGCGCGCACTGGCCCGTCAGCTCGCGGGAGAGCAACGAATCCACGACATAGCACCGGGCCAGGTTGAGGTGATTCGCAAGCAGGACGCGCCGCAAGCTGTTGTCGATCAGTGGGATGCCCATGGTAGCGAATGTCTACTCTGGTGCCCGCTGAAAACCGCAGGCGTTGTTCAAGGCGCCTTGTTGCTGTGGCGGCAGGCGCCGCTCAACGAATCTGAGCAGCGGATATTGGGCAACTGGTTGGCTGCGGCCAGCTATAGCCTGGCTGCGCTGCGCGGCAAACCTTTCGCCCGTCAGCGTTTTCAATGGACAACCCGGCGCCGCCAGATCGCAGCGGGTATCGCAGCAGTACTTCTCTTACTGATGTTTTTGCCTGTGAGGCTAACGGTTCTGGCCCAGGCTGAGATCGTTGCCCGGGATCCAACGGTAGTGAAAGCACCTATGGATGGCATTATCGACAAGTTGTTGGTGCGTCCGAATATGGTGGTTGAGGCCGGCGCTGTGCTGGTGCAGTTAGACGATACTGAACTGCAGACAAGACTGAGTGTGGCGGAACAAACGTTGGCGATCGCGCGGGCGCAATATCGCCAGGCGGGACAATCCGCGGCGTTTGATGCCAACGCCAAAGCGTCACTGCGGGTACTCGCATTGGAGTCCGAGAAGCGCCAGTCAGAGGTCGAGTATGTACAGGCGTTGCTGGAACGCAGCGGCGTCGAGGCTGAGCAGGCCGGCGTGATCATTATGCCCAGTCCGGACGAATTGGTTGGCAAACCGGTAGTCACTGGCGAGCGACTGATGACGATAGCCGACCCAGAAAATACTCAACTCGAGGCATGGCTGGCCGTCGGTGACGACATCACGCTGTTATACGACTCACTGATCGAGTTCTTCCCTAATGTCGCACCCGACAAAAAGTTTACTGCTCGATTGCGACGCATGGACTACCAGGCGAGTACGACCGATGCTGGCGAGTTGGCCTATAGAATTCGGGCTGAATTGGACACCAATGAGAACCTGCCGCGAATCGGCATGCGCGGTACGGCGCAGCTGCATGGCGAACGTGTAAGCCTAGCCTACTTCCTCTTCAGGAGGCCGCTAGCGACTTTGCGTCGCTGGACCGGGCTATAAATCGTGGGGCTTCCGCGCGACCTGCGTCAGGATCTGGAGCTGATTGAGACGGCGCCCTATGAAGACGGCTCGCCCCGATGGCGCCTGTATGATCCCGTAGCCAACCGATTCTTTGATCTGGGTTGGCTGGAAGTGGAGGTGTTGCGCGAGCTCAGGAGTAATCCCGATCCAGCCCTGGACAGCAGCGGTATGGCGCAAATCATCGCCAATCGTGCCAAAGTCATCTGCAGTTCCACGCAAATTGATGAGTTCATCGAGTTTCTTGAGGATAACGACCTGTTCTGGATGGGCGGGGAGCGCGCTATGGAAGCGCGTAAGAAACTTCGAGAATCACCGCTAAAAGAGGCGGCCCTAAAGCTGGCCAAGCAGTACTTATTTTTCCGCATACCGATTCTTTACCCGGATCGTTTGCTGGACAGCATACTGCCTCGCGTGCAATGGGCGTTCCGCCCCATCATTTGGTGGATACTCGGGCTGAATACATTGCTCGCTTTGTATCTAACATCCCGACAGCTCGACTACTTCCTGAATACCTTTGTCAGTTACTTTACGCCCGTGGGCCTGATTTATTTCTCCGTAGCAGTCATTTTGGCGAAGATACTGCATGAGTTTGGCCATGCCTTGGCGGCCAGGCAGTTCGGCTGCTCCGTTCGCGCCATGGGCGTCGCACTCCTGATGTTTTGGCCCATTCTCTACACTGATACCACCGATTCATGGCGACTGCGCTCCGGGCGGCAACGGGCGTTAATCGGCGGAGCGGGCATGTTGGTAGAGCTGGGGCTCGCCTCGGTGTGTCTCTTGCTCTGGAATTTTCTGCCGGACGGATTCCTACGTACGGTGCTCTTTATGCTGTCGACATCGACCTGGCTGATGACGCTGGCTGTGAACTTAAATCCGCTCATGAGGTTTGACGGCTACTACATCCTCTCAGATCTCAGTGGTGTCGAGAACCTTCAGGAGCGGTCGAATTCGATGGGCCGCTGGTGGCTGCGCGAGAGAATCTTCGGTTATGGAAGGAAGGCCCCAGAGGAGGGCCGTCGCTGGTTAATACCGTTCTCTTATGCAGTATGGATCTGGCGATTATTTATCTTTTTCGGCATTTGCTATCTGATCTACACCTTTTTCTTTAAGGTGCTGGGTATCATTCTGGCGATAATCCAGTTAGCCCGACTGGTGTTCTTGCCCGTGGGTAAAGAAATCATGCACTGGTGGGAGAGCCGGGAACAGGCTTCAACCCGACATTTGTGGCGCAGCGGTGTTGGCGTGCTGCTAGCACTCTTGTTGGTGGTCGTGCCCATCGATACCGAACTGGAGTTGCCGGCATACTGGCAGGCTCGCGATGTCGTCACCTTATATGCGCCCATATCGGGTCAATTGGAGCACTATCCCGCCCCCTATGAATCTCGCGTCGCCGTCGGAGAAACCGTTGCGCTTATTCGATCGCCGGATCTTGAGTTCGAGCTGGACCAGGCAGAGCATGATCTAAATTCCAGTAAGTACCAGCTGGAACGAACCGGTGTGAATGTTGGGCTTGCTCAGGATCGGCTGGCCCTGCAGGCACAACTCAGCGGCGCGCTCGAAAAGCAGACCGATATCAAGGCATTGTTGGAGGACGCTCATCTGCAAGCGCCTTTCGAGGCCACGGTTACCGACCTTGTGCCCGATCTGAAAGCGGGCGATTGGGTTGAGAAGGGAGAGGGACTGCTCACCCTGATTAACGAGAGCTCTGGCGAAATTGTTGCCTATCTTGCGGAAAGCGAGTTAGCCGCGCTAAGGGATGGTGCGCAGGGCTATTTCTACCCCGACGGGGGCACGCGATCTCGCGTCAAAGTCACTCTGGTTGATGTAGAAGGATTTGCATTGGAGGCAATGGAGCAGTTGTATGTGGCATCGCTCTATGGAGGTGCCCTGGATGTCCGTGATGGAAAGGACCAGGCGCTGATTCCTCAACGGGCGACCTACCGCATCCACCTGGACGCCGACGAGCCCACGCGAGACCGAATCTTGCGCGGTCAGCTGGTTATCGAAGCGGAGGCTCGTTCTCTCATTGCCATGTTCTGGCGGCAGGTATTGGGAATCTTCCGTCGGGAAGCGGGAGTCTAGCTCTTCGCTACCATTCGCCGGTGTTTTCCATGGATGCCCAGGGCTCCTGCGGCGGTAGAGAGTCTCCCCGTTGCAGTAGTTCGATGGAAATACCGTCAGGTGAGCGAACAAACGCCATGTGGCCATCGCGAGGTGGGCGATTGATCACGACGCCACCGTCCATGAGCTGCTGGCACAGAGCATAGATATCATCTACCCGATAGGCGAGATGGCCGAAATTGCGGCCACCGCTATAGTCTTCAGAGTCCCAGTTCCAGGTGATCTCGACACAAGGGCTGTTTCCCGCTCGCGCCTGTTCGGCATCGCCCGGCGCTGCCAGAAACACGAGGGTGAATCGGCCCTGTTCGCTGTCGTAACGGTTGATTTCCACCAGGCCGAGTTTGTTGCAGTAAAAATCGAGGCTCTCTTCCAGGTTGGAGGCCCTGACCATGGTGTGAAGATACTCCATATCGACTCCTAACTAACGGTTGGCGGCTGCCTTGCCTGCCAGGCGGCCTGAAAAGGTGGCGTCGCCCACGGACATCCCGCTGGAATAACCCTCTCCACGCCTTACTACGCCGCAGGCTGTGCGGCCCGCGGCATACAAGCCGGGTACGATCTGCCTGTCTGCGGTCACGACTTCACCACTCGGCAGTGTATCAAGACCGCCAAGCGTGAAAAATGGCCAGAAGGCACCGCGCCCTGGGCTCACATCCAATGCCACCAGGGGCGGCTCCAGTACCTCCAGCCACTCGCCGTCCTTGTGGAAGAACGGATCCTCGCCTTTCTCCGCGAAGCGGTTGTACTGCTCAATGGTGGCCTGCAAGCAGCCCTCTGGTAAGTTCAGTTCTTCTTCCAGTTCCGCGACCGTTTCGCCGGTGCCAACAACATCGGCTCCCATGAAGTTCATCTTCTCGTAGTCGCCGTACTGGTCTACCGTTACTATAAAGTAGTGGCGCTGGGACTGGTCACACAAAATCGCGTTGCCCAGTCGAGAGTGATAAACGTCCTCGTTGATTACGCGCTGACCCTTGTCATTGATCAAGATGCCACCGGTAATTGATGCCGGTGGATAATAGGGAAGACTGATAAAGCCTTCGTGCATATTAATTGCCGCACCGCCAACGCCCATTCCCATCAAAATGCCAGATCCCGTATCCCCGGGGTTGCCAATGGGTTGAGTGCCTACGGTTAACTTGGGTGCGTATTTGGCGAGCATCTCCTCGTTCATGACAAAGCCGCCGGCGCACAAGATAACGCCCTTGCGAGCGCGTACATTAATCTCTTGTTGATTTTGTCGCACTACCAGGCCATGAACTTCATTGTTTTCATCGGCAATGAGGGTCAGTGCACGCACCTCGTATTCAATCTGAATGGCGTCGCGCTTCTCGACATTCTCAGTGACGATCTTCATAAAAAGCGGGCCGCCGTTATCACCCTCGATGTACAGATTGTGTCCTCGCGGTGCTGGTTTTGCTGCTTGCGCAAACGGGTAAGCCTTCTCGCTGCCCGTATAGAGCAATCCGTCGTCGGTCAGGCACATGATTGCGCGAGTTTTGTGGAAGCTGTCCTTAAAAGGTACACCGATATCCACCAGCCACTGAAAGTGATCAGCGCTGTTCTCGCAATAATTCTTGATTTTGGCCTCGTCCGCCTGTGGACCCGCGGCCATCATCATGTAGGTGAACATGTCTTCTGTGCTGTCTTCGAAACCGCAGGCCTGCTGCACACGGGTGCCGCCGTTGCCGCCCATGTAGATCTCGGCGCTGGACATGGCGGTCGAGCCGCCGCTCGCACTGGCGAGTTCAAAGACAATCACCTCGGCTCCTGCGTCTGCGGCTTCAATAGCGGCGCAGCCGCCGGCGCCGCCGAAGCCTACAATTGCCACGTCGGTTTCCATATGCCACTCGGCGATATCCGCCAGCCTGCGCGGCTGAGTGGGTGAAGTTTTGGCTGTCATGGGGCTGCCTCCGCTTTGTCCCGGGTGGCAAATTAAAGCCTTTTCACGACGGGGCAACAAGCGCCCAGGGGCGCGGAGGGATCAATATTTTGTACACACACCCGGTTTCTGTTACTGCGAGCTTACGGGTACAATCTTGCGCCCTATCTAGCAGCAAAGTTGATACACCATGTGGTTTAAGAATATACGCGCATACCGCCTCAGCGGTCCCTTTGATTTGAGCCCTGAACAGCTCTCTGAGCGCCTCGAATCGGCGCGCTTCGCGCCCTGTGCCAAGTCTCAGCCGCTATCTATCGGTTTTGTTGCCCCACTTGGAGAGCAGTCAGAGACATTGGTTCATGGGGCAGGAGGGCGTCTGCTTTTGTGCCTTCGCAGGGAAGAGAAGTTACTGCCTGCAAGTGTGGTGCGCGACATGGTCGCAGAGAAGGTAAGCCTCATAGAGGAGGAAGAAGGCCGCAAGGTGTATCGCAAAGAAAAGCTGCGGCTCAAAGACGAAGTCACCCAGGACTGTTTGCCCAGGGCGTTCAGCCGGGCCGGAACGCTGTTTGCCTACATCGATACCCGAGAAAACTGGTTGTTCGTTGATTCTGCCAGTACTTCTCGTGCGGAAGAACTGATCAGCCTCCTACGTGAATGCCTCGGTACCTTGCCTCTCGCCTTACCCCAGGTGAATCAGTCGCCGCCAGCCGCAATGACCAGTTGGATGCTGCATCGCAACCTGCCAGAAGACTTCTCTCTGCTGCACGACTGCGACATGAAAGACCCCGGAGAAGACGGTGGGGTGGTACGCTGCAGAGGTATAGAGCTGGCGGGGGAGGAAACCGATATTCACCTGCAGGCAGGTAAGCAGGTTGTGCGATTGGCGGCCAGTTGGGACGAGAAAGTCAGTCTAATTCTGTCGGAGGATCTTTGCCTTCGCCGACTCAAGTTTGCCGACGAACTGGTGTCGGAGAATGACGAACTGGGTTCAGAGGATCCGCTGGCGAAATTGGACGCTGATTTCCTGTTGATGTCCGACGTGATCACGGACCTTCAGAACCGTGTGATTTCACTGTTTGGTGGTGAGTCTACCGAGTAGACAGCCAAACACTGTTACACTTGCTTCCCATGCGGGAAGATACTGAAAACTACCGGCAGATTTTCCTCAGTGGTGTACCGCTGATGGACACGCGAGCGCCGGTAGAGTTCTCCCGAGGATCCTTCCCCGGCAGTGTTAACCATCCCTTGATGTCTGATGACGAAAGGGAGCAGGTAGGCATTCGCTACAAACAGTCGGGCCAGCAGTCTGCAATACAACTCGGTGAGCAACTCGTTTGCGGAGATACCAAGAGTCAGCGGCTGCAGGCGTGGTGCGAGTTCGCTCGTCAGAATCCCGAGGGATATCTGTACTGTTTTCGCGGTGGCTTGCGTTCACAGACTGTCCAGCGCTGGATGCGTGAGCTAGGAGTCGACTATCCGTTGGTGTTAGGCGGCTATAAAGCCATGCGGCGTTTTCTTATCGATGAACTGGAGAGTTCTGTTGCGAACAGTCAGCTAGTGTTGGTCGCCGGTAAAACCGGCACCGGCAAAACGCGTGTCATTGAACAGCTCGACCGGGCAATCGACCTGGAAGGCTTGGCGCATCACAGGGGCTCCAGTTTCGGTCGGCTGCCGGAACCGCAACCCAGCCAGATCGATTTCGAGAATGCGTTGAGTATAGATTTTCTCAGGCTGTTGAATCTGGGTGGATCCCCTATCGTGCTAGAGGATGAAGGCAAGCTGGTAGGCAGGATTAGCCTGCCTGCCTCACTCCGTGATCGTATGCGCGGTGCATCCCTGCTCGTTGTCGAGGTGTCGCTGGAAGAACGCGTCGATGTAATTCTGCAGGACTATATCGATGATCTTGGTCAGCGCTACGCAGTAGCAGCCGGTGAGCGTGGTAGAGATCACCACAGGCAGCACCTGGTGGATGGCATCAATCGCATCAGAAAGCGTCTTGGGGGTGAGTTGCACGACCGTCTTTTAGCACTGATGGAGTCCGCATTTGATGCGGCAGAGGGGGGACGTGAACTGCACCGCGACTGGATTTCCGCGCTTTTGCTGGAGTACTACGACCCCATGTATGACTACCAGATGAGTCATAGAGAAGGTGAGGTGCTGGCGCGGGGTGAGCGAGCCTATATTGTGAGCATGGCCAGGGAGCTGAGCGCGCAATGACAATGATGAATACTGCGCCAGCCAAACGAGATCTGGTTTTGTTGGGCGGTGGACATGCCCACGTATTGGCGCTGCGCCGGATTGCCATGCGCAGACCCGCAGATCTTCGCATTACGCTGGTGAGCGAGGCAGATTACGCGCCGTACTCCGGCATGCTCCCCGGACTTATCGCCGGACATTACAGCTTCGACGACGTTCACATCGACCTGAGGCGTTACTGCAGCCGGCTGGGTGTGCGGTTCGTTCGGGCGCCAGGCATCGGCGTGGATCTGGGTTCGCAGCTGCTGCTGCTTGAGGATCATTGCCCCATTTCCTATGACCTACTGTCGATGAATATTGGCGCCCGGCCTGACACCGTCGGCGTGGCGGGCGCAGCGGAGTATGCCATTCCGGTGAAGCCGGTAGCTGGCTTTTACCGGCGATGGCAGCGCCTGGAGCAGTCTATTGTCCGCGACAGTGCGCGGCCCAGCACCATACGCGTTGTTGGCGGTGGCGCCGGCAGTGTCGAGATGGCGTTAGCCATTGCCTTCAGACTACGTGATTTCGACATCGGGATTCATTTGCACTGTGGCCAGACGCTGCTGGATGGATATGGTCGGTCGGCTATAGCCAGAGTGCGCAGAGCGCTGTCGAGCTACGGTATTGGCCTGATAGAGAATGATCGGGTTCAAGCAGTAAGGCCGCAGCAGTTGGTGCTGGAATCGGGCCACGAATTCGATTTCGACATACTGTTGTGGTGCACCGGTGCGGTAGCGGCCGATTTCACGGGACGCAGCGACTTCGCCTGCGACGACAAGGGTTTTCTTTTGACGCAGGACGACCTGCGAGTTGTCGGGCAGGAGAATGTGTTTGCGGTGGGTGATATGGCTGTGCAAGTTAATCATCCGCGGCCGCGGGCCGGTGTCTACGCGGTGCGACAGTCTCCGGTTCTGGCAGAAAACCTGTTGGCTTTGCATAAAGGGTTACCGCTCAAATCGCATAGACCACAGAGCCGTTTCCTATCTTTGCTGTCCCTGGGAGGCCGCAAGGCTGTGGCTGATCGCGGCTGGTTGCAATTGAGCGGTGACTGGGTCTGGCGCTGGAAGGACAGTATTGATCGCGGCTTTATGCAGCGTTTCGAAAATCTTCCGCAAATGAAGGCAGACGGGGTGCAGCCTGCGGACGAGGTGATGCACTGCGGCGGCTGCGGAGCAAAGCTACCGGCCACTTTGCTGCGGCATACCCTGCGATCTTTGGCTGAGCAATACCCGTCCATCGTAGACCCTGCTGACTTCAACGAAGATGCGGCGGTGCTTGAAGTTCCCGCTGGTAAAAAACTCGTTCAAACCACCGATAGTTTACGCGCACTGGTGGATGACCCCTGGGTAATGGGCAGAATTGCAGCGTTGCACGCGCTTAGCGATTTGTATGCCATGGGTGCCGCCCCCCATTCTTGTCTGGCGCATATCACTATTCCGTATTCATCAGAGCAGTTGCAGCAACGAGATTTGCTCGCCCTAATGTCGGGAGCGATGTTGGAAATGAACCGCTGTGGGGCTCAGCTGGTGGGTGGGCACAGCCTGGAAGGCGAAGAGCTGTCGGTGGGATTTACGGTGAACGGCTTGGCTGATGGCGACCAGATTCTGCGCAAGGATAAGCTGCGCCATGGTGATCGGCTGGTGCTGACCAAGGGCCTGGGTACGGGTGCACTATTCGTAGCGCAGGCGGCGGGTGATGCGAGTGGTGACAGTCTATCGGCAGCGATTGATAGCATGCTGCTGAGTAACTCGACCGCGGCTGATATTGCCCATAGCCAAGGCGTGCTGGCCTGCACCGATGTTACCGGTTTTGGCTTGCTAGGACATTTACTGGAGATGCTTGGTAGTAACGATCGGCTTCAAGTGCGTATCGCCTTGAATACAGTCCCGCTGTTGGACGGTGCGCGCGAAGCCTTGGTCAAAGGGCATACCAGCACGCTTTACCCTGGCAACCGTGCGGCGGCAGCCCCGCATGTCCAGCTCGACGCGGACTGTGCCACTGATTCCAGCTTGGCGCTCTACGACCCTCAGACCAGCGGTGGCTTGCTACTCGCTGTTGACCAGGATTGCCTGGCTGCGTTGCTCAGCCAGTTGCACGCGGCGGGCTATGCGCAGGCCAGCTGTATAGGCGTGGTAGAAGAACGCTTTGGAGATAATTCGGTGTTGGTTAGCGAATCGTTACCTGGTCTTTGATTCGGTTGATACGCTGCCCGGTCTGCAGGCGCTCTGCACCACGGATGATGACCTCATCGCCCGCTCGAACCTGACCTGTAATCGAGATTCGATCACCGAAGCCAGGGCCCAATTCAACCGGCACCCGTTCTGCCAATCCATCTTTATCCACCACGAAGATGTAGCTGCTGCTGTCTCTTAGTACCAACGCATCTCTGTCGACGGTGGTTGCGAGTTGGCGCTCGCTAGCGGGTAGCGTGACGTTGACGGCTTCGCCGATGTACCAGCTCGCATCACTCGGTGTGATGCGCAGTTCCATCATGTGCGAGCGGCTATCGCCGACGGCGATAATGCTGCGTATATATCCGGGGCCCTGCTTGAACTGATTGCCCACCGACACCTCATCGCCCTCCTGAATGAAGCGGGCCACCTGCAAGGGAGCTGTGACGCTAATCTCAGCGGCGTCTGTATTTACCAGCCGCAGGAGTGGACTCCCCTGTGTTACATATTCCCCTAGCGAGGCTTCCCGTGCGACGACGATGCCTGCGAAGGGCGCACGAATCTGGGCGCGTTCCAGATCGTAGAGACTCCTGTCCAGCCGAACTTTCGCCTGGTTGATCTCCTGCACCAGCATGCCATGATTTGAGCGAATCTCATCGAGGTCCGACGCTGCGGTATTGTTGCGGGTTGCCAGTTCCTCTAGTCGCTTAGTCTGTCTGTCCAGCCATGCAAGATTAGCGCGCAGGCGTTCTATTTCGGCTTCGCGGGCCTGCCGCTCCAGCTCTAATACGTGGGTATCCAAACGGGCAATCACTGCGCCTGCCGCGAAGCGCTGCCCCGCCTCCGCGATCTCGGTGATGCGACCCTCAAGTTCCGTCGACAACAGTGAATCTTCGCGGCTAAGCACCACGCCGGAAACCGCCATTGTGGCGGCAATCTCCTCCCTGGTGGCAAGATCGGTCATTACGGTCACGGGTGACTGGCTCCATGCCGGTAAAGAAAACAGAATGAACAGCAACGCGATTCGGTACATCATGGCGCTTCTCCTGGAGTCGGCTTAGGAATGACACTCGACTGTGACTCGGAGTCCGCCAACACGCCGCGAACTCTTCCCATTTGCAAAAAGCAGGGCAGCAATACCAGCGTAAACACGGTGCTGACGCACATGCCGCCCACAATAACGGCCGCCAGGCCTCGATAAATGACGCTGCCGGTGCCGGGCATGAGTAATAGCGGCAGCATGCCAAAGATGGAGGTTAGCGTGCTCATACAGATTGGTCGCATGCGTGTGCGCAGAGCGCTCCTGACTGCATCAGCTCGTGTCGCCCCATCGCGTTCCGCATTGCGTGTTTGATGTACCAGCAGAATCGCATTATTGACTACCAGTCCGAGCAGGATGACAAACCCGATCATTGTCAGTAGATCGAGTGGCTGAAAGGTAAACAGGTTGAGCAGGCGCAGTGCCATGACGCCTCCAACCATAGCCAGCGGCATCGCCATGACCACCAGCAGACTGTCGAGGGTCGAGCGGAACAGTGCAGCCATTAACAGAAACAGCACGACGACTGCGACCGCAAAGTTGCTGCTCATAGTTGTTATGGCGCGTGACAGTGCATTGGCGGTGCCGCCCTGCAGGATGCTGCCGTCTGCAGGCAGTGCTTCCATGAGCGCCGGTTCGACGTGCTCGCTGATTTCTCCCAGCACGTGCTCTAGTGACATATCCTCGGGCGGACGAATGTCCAACGTGACAGTGCGCCGACGATCTATCCTACGTAACTGACTGGGTCCCACCGTGCGCTCTACATTCACCAATTCTCCAAGAGAAACAATGCTATCGGCAGGTGTCGCCAGCGGGATGGCTGCCAGCTGCTCCGGGCCGTGCCAGGAACGGGAGCGCAGTATGATGTTCATGCGCTTTTCACCATCGAAGTGTTCGCCGACGTAAAGTCCATCGCCCAGGGCGCGAACGATATTGCCCAGGTCATCGCGGTTCCAGCCAGCCTCACTGATGTGACGGTCGCGAGGGGATAAGCGAAGTTCAGGTTCAGATTGTTCGAGGCCGGGTTCAACTTGAACTCTGGCGTCCGGTAGAACGTCGGCCAGTAACTGTTGTCCCAGTGCGGCGGCCTGAGCCAGCGCTTCACGATCCCTCGATTGCAGATGCAGGGAGACGACGCGTTCTCCACCAAATCCACCGAACAAGTTGCCCTGCGAGGCAAAGGAGCGAAGATCGGGCAGGCCGGCGAATATCTACTCCCGCAACACTGATTCGAGTTTGGCGACTTGCGATTGGTCTAGCGCGCGTGCCCCGAGTGTTCCTCCCCCCGGCCAGGTGAGAATATAGTAATTTTTTAAGGCCGGCTCGCGCAGGCCCTGCATCAGTGGTGCCATGCGGCGGTCCAGCTCCCCGATGTACTCCTGGGAAATAGTCGTCGTACTTGCCCCCGCGGGAAACTGGAAATAGACATCGACGGCATCGCGTTTTACCGGGGGCAGATAGTCCAGCTCGGGCAGCAAAGTCCAACTCAGTACTAGCGCGCTTGAGATCATGCCCCCGGCGATGAACCTTCTGCGTCGCCGACCCGCAGTTAGATTCATCAACAAGGAACTGCTGCGTTCCCACAATCGCGTGTACGGATCGCGAACATCGGCCTTGGACAACCACAATTTGCTGGCCAGCGGGAGAATGCTGACCGCTACCAGAGTGGAGATAACCACCGATATCGCGATAGTGATGGCCAGATCAGCAAACAGCTGACCTTCGACCTCTTGCATAAAGACGACTGGCAGAAAGATGGCAACGGTGGTCGCGGTAGACGCCAGTAGGGCGCCCCACACCTGGCTGGTACCATTTATTGCTGCGCTGCTTGCATCTTCGCCGCATTCGCGTCGCCGCACGATGTTCTCCAGCACCACAATGGCGGCGTCGAGCACCATGCCGGTGGCGAAGGCAAGGCCGGCGAGCGAGATGACGTTCAAGCTGCGGCCCGTAAACTTCAGCATGATGAAGGTCGCCAGTAGCGACACGGGTATGGCCAGGGCGACGATCAGGGTTGCTCGGAGCTGGCGCATGAATCCCCAGAGCACAATCACGGCTAGGCAGATACCCAGAAACAAGTTGCCGGTTACCAGGTTGATGGCGCGGTAAATGAACACAGAGGCATCGAAGGATTGCGCCAATACCAATCCCCGATCTTTGACTATGCCAGCATTGAGTGTATCCACGGCGGCTTTCACCGCGTTCAATGTCTGCAAGACATTGGCTCCACTTTCCCGGTCAATGCGAATGGCGATGGCGGGGTTGCCGTTCTGGGTCGGATAGGCCTGCCCGTCACCTGGAGCTGTAAATACCCCAAACAGCTAACCACCCATTCATAGAAAAATTAAGCCACTTCTCGGTATTGAACGGGTGTCATATCGTTCAATCCATCATGGGGTCGTTCATGGTTATACAACACGATCCAGTCATCCGTGATCTCTCGAACTTCCTGCAATGTCTCGAACAGATATAAGTCCAATACTTCCTCTCGATACGTGCGATTAAAACGTTCGATAAATCCATTTTGGTAAGGCTTGCCGGGCTTGATGAAATCGATCTGAATTCCATGCGCTTGCGCCCATTCAGCCAACGCCCCTGATGTAAATTCAGGGCCATTATCAACCCTGATAATAGCGGGATAGCCTCGCCAGGCTGCAATACGATCTAATGTATGTATCACTCGCTCCGTAGTAATGCCCGAATTGATATCTATCGCTAACACTTCTCGATTGAAATCATCAACCACATTGAACGTGCGAAACCGATGACCGTGACGCAAGGTATCGCTCATAAAATCCATCGACCAACAGATATTGGCTGATCTAGGAACGCGCAATGGCAACGGATTCCTATTCGGTATCCTGCGTTTTACTTTACGCCGTATATTCAGTTTTAACTCCATATAAACACGGTAAATCCGTTTGTGATTCCAACGTTTACCCAACGCTCTGAGCCGCTTACACAGCTTTGGAAAACCCCAGCGAGGGTGCTTCTCAACCAAGGCCAGCAACGCATCAATCAGCTCACTATCATCTACTCGCTTGGGCGTGTAGTAATACGCCGTGCGACTTAGCGCGGCTGCACCACAGGCCGCTCGAATGCTGACAGGGTAATCCTTGCGCAAACGATCAACCCACTGCCGACGATGGACTGGCCCTAAAGCTTTTTTATGATCTCTTCCTGCATCTGACTCTTCAGGCTGAGATCGGCATACATCTGCTTGAGCTTGCGGTTCTCTTCTTCAAGTTCCTTGAGCCGCCGTACATCGGAGGCTTCCATTCCACCGTACTTAGAGCGCCACTTGTAAAAGGTGCTGAGTCCAATGCCATGCTCTCGACATATGTCCGGAACCGGCACTCCGCTTTCTGCTTGTTTGAGAAACGCCACAATCTGCGTTTCGCTGAACTTCGATTTGCGCATATGTAAAAACTCCTATCACGTTAGTTTATAGAAATTTCTACGTATGAGTGGCGCTATTTTACGGGGTACTTACAAGCGCTGGGCGCCCGTACACGGACTCGTCGCATTATCGCAAGCACGCGACATCACTGAGGCAGTGCAAACGGTTTTCGCGCGGCGAGAATCAGCACTGCACGATCAGGGCATTCGCACTGGCTTTTTATTCAATAGCGTAGCTGGTAGTTGCATAGCGATTGAACCCCTATTCTTCTGGCCCGACAGCCTGGACGAAATCCACGCGACCAGTGTCGAACCGGATTTCTATCGAAGAGTACCTAAGCTGGAAACGAATCCGGCGGCAAGGCAACTCGTGACCGAGATACGACAGGAGCTTATCGACCTGTTCAGCGCCCGGGGTGCTTCCCACCTGCAAATCGGCAGGAGCTACCACTATCAGGGCGCCCTAATGGCGCCGGCGGGGAATCTGATTAAAGACATCAAGCAAGCGCTGGATCCGGATAACCTGATTAATCCCGGCGCCCTGGGGCTAGGCTAGTGTGTTGAGCAATTCGTCCAGGTAATCAGCGCTGGTCTCTTCCAGCAACGCACAGTGTTCCAGGCGAGCACGCACCTCGACATCATCAATCCCATCGAGCATACCGCGCCACGCGGCAGCACCCTGACGTTCCGCGTTTGCCTGAATCGCCAGCTGCTGATTCAGCTCGATATCCGCAAACACCGAATAATAGAGTTCGCGCGCGGCTGGCAACGGTTTAGCGACTTCAGCACGACGAACATCATCGATGGGGAAAAGCGCATCGACCGTATCGGCGATCTCGTCCTCACGCGCAGCGCAACTGCGCAAACCCTCACTGTGTTCAGGCATCTGTTGAGCCCAATGCCGATAACGGTCGGCGGCGCCTCGTTCCAGCATCGCAAGAAAGCTGGGCATATCATCTCCCGCTTGCGCAATAAAAGGCGCTAGCAGTTCGCCAAAGTTAGGGACTTCCAATTCAGCCATCAGTTACCTCTACAGCATTACTCTTGTTGTTTTTAGCGTCGATGCGGTACTCACAGCTAATGCACCTGCGCATGCCAACTCGCATGCTCTCATTTTGCGCGCGCAGCAACGCTATCTCTTCGCGCAGCGATTTCAGCTCTTTCGCCTGTTCACGCAACTTGCGCTCGCGTTGTAAGAAGCCTGCCACGGACTTTAGGCAGCGCCAGCCGCCGGCTGCTTCCAGCTCATCCTAACCGTGCAGGATGTCTCCGGCAGGTGGGGTTCGAAATCCATGCGCAGATCACTCTTCTTACCATCGAACATCGCTTCGAAAGGCCCCTTGCAGATCAACTGGCAGCCTTCCGCCGGTAGCTGATCCGGGTTCGGCAGCGTTTCCTGCGCAGCACAGGTGTGCCAGGCGCAATCGGGTATATACATCGTCATACTGCCCGCGCTCATATCGATATCACGCATCTCGGCAGGACCGGTAAGAAAGCCTGCAGGATTGAAAGTGTCGAAGATGAACTTCTCAATGCGACTAGGCTGCGCGCGACGCCCCGTTTTGTCTTTATTTTTCTCAGACATGGAGTTCATCATGTCAATGAAATCGGCGGTCGTTTCCTCACCGGTAGACACACAGGTGCCGATAACAATTTCTTCGTACTGCTTCTGCGAATAAAACCGACGCAGTTCGAGCAAAGCCCATTCTACCTCGCGCACGAAATTGCCATACCGCTTGCGCCATTTCTCGCGTGGAGAGTCACTCCAGCGTACAGGCTCGCGATGCTTCTTAATGGCTTGCCAGCCCGCTTCGATTTCTTCTTTGTCCCCCGACAGACGCAGAATCGGCAGTAATGTGTGGGTGACAATGGGATAAGCTTTGTCCACCAGCATCTTCTTCGACATCCACATGTCGATCCAGGCCTGCGGCCCCCAGTTATACCAAAAACCGCTCTTGCGCGGTGCCAGACCCATACGCTGGTCTGTAGCGATTACGGATTCAGACATGCTTGCCTCCTACTCCATACGATAATTCAGGGTAAGCCCGTAGGTGCGCGGCGGCGCGTTGATTGCAGCATAGCCACTGAGTACGGGTATATCAAAACCGATCACAAAATTCTCTTCATCTAGCAGGTTGCGACCCCAGAGTGTGAGTTCCCACTGCCTGCCTGGTGAGAAGATTCCGAGACGCGCATTAACGATATCGGTGGAATCATTCTTTAAACTTTCATCGAGATCCTGCGCCATGTAGTAATCGTCAATGTAGTTGTACTCGAAGCGGCCAAACCACCCCAAGTTCGTACCTGCGATGTCGCTTTCGTACTGGGCATAGGTGCTCACGGTCCACTCGGGCGCGTTATCCAATGGCTCGCCGGTGAGGTCCTGTACACAATCGGGCAAAATGAACGGGCTGCCACCGGTCACTTCAAACACTTGCGCTGCAGTACATTCACCGGTTTCGAAATCCTGATACTCAGCGTCGTTGTAGCCGACCGCCATGCCCATCGTTAGTGTCGTGGTAGGGACGTAGATCACATCGAGCTCTACACCTTTGCTTTCTAACGAACCCGCATTTCGAACGGTGATATTGGTGCCATCGAAACCTTGCGCCTGGAAATCGTCATAGTCGACATAGAACACTGTGCCGTTCACCTGCAGACGGCGCTGCAGCCAACTGCCCTTCCAGCCGATCTCGTAGTTGCGGGATCGCTCATCGTCAAACTCGCCGTTAACTCCAACCACGGTACGCACCTGATTGAACCCACCGGATTTGAACCCCTGGGCAAAACTGGCGTAAATCATGAGATCGTCCCGCAAAAAGTGGGTCAGACTAATCGTCGGCGAGAAATCCGTTTCGTCGCGCTGGTCATGCAGACTGATATTCGGTCCAGCCACCGGCGGCGCGTCCAGAACGGTCTCCGGCTCTGTTCGCTGGCTACCACTTCGCTCCTTTTCTTCGTAGGTGACGCGCGCACCCAGCGTCAGGCGCCAATCCTCGACAAAGTCCCAGTTGACCTGGCCGAAGGCGGCAAAGCTGGTGGTCTCATGGGTATTGGAGTCAAAGTTGACCGCGCCCTCGGGAAAGATCAGGCCAAAGCCAAATACCGGCCCTAGCAGCTCCAGCATGCCCGTTTCACCCTCTGTATCCATATCGGAATAGAAGGTGTAGAGGCCCGCCACCCAATCCCAGTCTTCGAACTCGGGCGAGGTGATGCGGAACTCGCTGGAGTACTGGTCCATATCCACTGCAACAGCGCTTGAGACAGCTTCATAATGAGAGAAGTCGCCATCAAAGCGCCCGTCATTCTCGTACCGACGCCAGGCATTGAGCCAGGTAAGACTGTATTCGCTGTCTAATTCCAGGTTCCACTCCGCTGCAACTCCGCCGATTTTGACCTCATTCAGCCAGGGCTGGTTGAAGTAGAGATTCCGGTCGTAGGGGTCCACTTTGTCGGGCAGTGGTTCACCGGTGGTCTCAGCGATCAGGCTGAATGGCAGTCCCAGGGCGGAGCCGCCGCCCTCGTAATCAATAACATCGGGGGCACAACAGTCACTGTTTTCCTCAGCATAATCCAGAGTCAGTAAGAGCTCGCCATAGTCACCGAGGCCAAACAGGGAGCGGGCTTTAACGCCCCAGCGGTCGGCATCATTGACCTCTTCATCAAGGTATTCGTTATCGTCGAAGCCATCGCGGTCAACCGAGTAACCCGACAAACGCACCGCGTTGCCGCCGTCGCCCAGGGGCAGGTTCACCATTCCGCGTAACTCCAGCGCATCGTAGTTACCCACTAGACCTTCAAATTCTGCTTCGAACAGCTCGGTCGGGGTTTTGGAATAGATGTTGAGCGCGCCGGCCGCCGTGTTTTTCCCGTACAGGGTGCCCTGCGGACCACGCAGCACCTCCACGCGAGCGGTATCCATAAAGTCAGCCACGCTCATACCCGCGCGCCCCTGATAGACCCCATCGATAAAAAGACCGACGCTTGGATCAATTCCAGCATTGGAGCCAATCGAGCCAATGCCTCGAATGCGGATCGATGTAGACCGGCTGTCCGTCACTGGCGCTATCTTGAGGCTGGGCGTGTACTGTTCAAGTTGCTTGAGATTTTTTGTGCCGCTGTTTTTAAAGAACTCATCGGTAAAGGCCGCTACCGATATGGCGACATCCTGCAGATTCTGCTCGCGCCGGTTAGCCGTAACGATAACCTCTTCCAGTACGGCAATCTCACCAGATTGTGCTCTAGCCTCCATTCCTGCGTAACCTATAAGCGCCGGCAAGAGGGTGAGCATTGTGTATTGTTTCATGGGCTTTCCCCTACGTGGCGGCCTGCTCTTGCCGTCCAACGCATTTTTCTTATTGTTATAGCTTTTTATAATGGGTGGCTTCTAATACGCCCCCAAACCTTCAAAGATCGCCGTCATCACGAAATCCTGAACTTCCTGAGCCGAATAGCGATCACCGACAACCTGACCTATTCGGTTGTCGTTCACCAACGAAACGAAACCGTGAACCGTAGAGACAATCGAAATTGCATGCAGCAGCGGATCGCCTTCACGCACGATGCCCAATTTCTGACAGGTCACCAGATCTTCCTTCATCTGGCTGAAAGACGCCGTGCTTGTGTGCTGCAACGCCTCCTGCCCATTGCTGTTAAGCAGGTCACCACTGAACATCACTCGATAGTAGGTGGGATAACTCAAAGCAAACGTGAAATAGGATTGTCCACTGGCAGCAAACTGAGCGATCGGATCATCCCCGGCCTCTTGTCGCGCCTGCTGCATGGCCTCATGCAATAGCTCAAAGCCCTTCTCTACGACCGCGAGAATCAGCTCATCTTTGTCGGCGTAGTGTCGATAAGGCGCAGCGTGCGAGACGCCTGCCCGGCGCGCAACCTCTCGAATAGTGAGCCCCTGCGGACCCAATTCTTCAATGACTTCCAATGCCGCATCAATCAATGCGGTACGCAGATCACCGTGGTGATACGCCAGTTTGGCCGTTGCCATCACTACCCCAACACGTCTTATTGTGGCACCAGTGTAGCGCAAATAGAGTGCCATGTTTATTTTGTAAACTTTGCCATTTGCTGCTAAGTTACCATTGTAAACAATAATATTTGGAAGGTGATACCAATGAACCAGGCACTCCCCGAGAACCGCTTCCTGCAAGGCGCGTTCGCACCTATCGACCAGGAATACTCACTGTCAGATCTGCCGATCACCGGCGAGATACCCCTCGAGCTTAACGGTTCCTTCTATCGCAATGGCCCCAACGTGCATTTCCCACCGCGAGGCGACTACCACCTGTTTGCGGGCGACGGGATGACCCACGCCTTCCACATTAGCAATGGCAAGGTGAGCTACTGCAATCGCTGGATCGAAACCGCGAAATTCAAGATCGAGCAGGAACATGGGCGCTGTGTGATCGACCCCATGAACCCCTTCAACTGCGAAGAGGAGTTCATAGAGTTCGTACTCACCGATAAGGAAGGTTTAGCCAACACTGCCTGCGTGTGGCATGGCGGAAAGATGCTGATTCTGGAGGAAGGTCACCGGCCCTTTGAAGTCGACCCTATGACCCTCGCATCCAAGGGATCTTTCGACTACGACGGCAAACTCAGTACGGCGATGACGGCGCATCCTAAAGTAGACCCGGTGACCGGCGAACTGGTGTTCTTTGCTTATATGGCGTCTGGGCCATTTGAGTCAGACGTTGCACTGCATAAGGTGAGCAAAGACGGCGTGTTAACCGAATCTCACACGATTCCAACCCCTTACCCTGCCATGGTTCACGATTTTGTGGTGACGCGGAACTACATTCTGTTTCCGATTTTCCCACTAACTGGCAGCATGGAACGCGCGATGCAAGGCCAGTCTCCCTTTGCCTGGGAACCAGACAAGGGTGCTTCTATCGGCGTGCTACCGCGCGATGGTGGCACGGCCGAAGACGTGCGCTGGGTTGAGTGCGACCCTTTCTTCGTATTCCACTTCATGAATGGCTACGATCAGGACGGCAAGATTACGGTAGACGCCTGCCAGTTTGAGCACGCACCTCTGTTCCCCACCGCCGATGGTCAGGAGACCGGCGACGTGGAAGCCGCACTGCACCGCTGGAGCATCGACATGAATCTGGAGTCGCCCCGTGTGAAGTCGGATTCTATCGATGAAAATAAATCCGAGTTCCCGGTGTGCGACCCACGCAATGCAATGGAAAGCTATCGTCACGGCTGGTACGCAACCAAGGACTCCGATGTAGGGGATATGTACAACTGCATCGGACACTTCGACCACGGCACTGGCAAGGCTGAGAAGTACTCTTTCGGTGAGCGCGAGCGCACCTATACTTCCGAGGCTATATTCGTGCCCCGCTCTGACGACGCCCCGGAGGGTGATGGTTATCTGCTGGCTGTTGTGACCGACCTCGAGTCCGATACCAGCGCACTCAAGGTTCTTGACGCGCAGAACGTGGCCGACGGACCGATCGCCTCTGCACAGCTCGGTCACCGCATACCGGTGGGCTTCCACGGCGGCTGGCGTCCCGGCGAATAAGCCTTATGCTCCGCCTGCCGCAGGCAGGTGGAGCCAGCCCTGCGGGAGTCGGTGATCCGGGAAGTCTAAAATGGCTTATTATTGAGCCATGGCATTCTTCCCACAGGTTTCCCACAAAAGCGTAATCTTAGCGGTCACGATCATCGCGGCCGCGTCGGTCGTATTCGGTTACCGCTACCTAACTACTCGAGACGCGCGGGAGTACTCTCGCGTGACTTACCTGGAACAATGCGCCAACTGCCATGGCGCGCAACTGCGCGGCACCGCTGGGGGTACTGATCTACTCGCGGCAAACCTGCGCTATGGTGGGTCTACGCAAGAGCTGATGGAGAGTCTTTCCCGCGATATTGAAGAACATAGAAACGTTGACTGGCCATCCGACCCTGAAAAGAACACGGTCAAAGCGTTGGCGCTATTCATCGCCGAACATCGCGAGTCCTACCCTCCTATCGAGGCCTCCTACTTTCGTAAACCCGACGCGCAAACGGTGCAGTCTGAGCATCACAGCTTCTCCGTAGAGACCTTCGCCGAACTGCAAAGCAGGCCCTATTCCATAGCGCCGCTGCCAGACGGGCGCATACTGGTCAGCGAAAAAGTGCGCGGTCTATCTTTGGTCGATAGCGATGGAAGTCAAGGCAAACTTATCACGGGTACACCACCTGTATATGAGCAGCTACTCAGCGTACAAGGCACCTATGTGGGCTGGGGCCAGTTCCTTGATGTCGCATTGCACCCGCAATATGAAGACAACGGCTGGATTTACCTTTCGTTCACTGATCGCTGCCCGTTTAATTGCGGCTCACCGATACCGCAAACCATGGTTAAGGTGGTCAGAGGCCGCATAAAGGATGGCAACTGGGTGGATGAGGAGACTATCTGGTCGGTCGATAGGGACTACTACACCGTGGTACCTGATGGCGTTGCCGGCGGGCGCCTGGCTTTCGACAAAGCTGGGCACCTCTATATCACCGTCGGCGGAAAAGCCGCCTACGGCAACCTGCATATCATGGATACACCTTATGGGAAGATCCATCGCGTACGGGAAGATGGCGCTGTACCAGAGGACAATCCGTTTTGGGTACCCGCGGATCAGCGTGAAGACTCATCTACTCGCCACACGGTTTGGAGCTATGGGCACAGAACTACCCAGGGCCTCGAAGCACATCCACTGAATGGGGAAATCTGGTCTACCGAGATGGGACCGCGCGGTGGCGACGAGGTCAACTTGATATCCAAAGGCGGCAATTACGGCTGGCCGCTTTATACCAATGGCCTGGATTACGATTCGACAGAAGTCAGTATCGGTAAAGACCTGGGTCTCGAATTCCCCGAATCAGCTACGGTGGCTCCTATCGTGGACTTCACACCTGCACCTGCCATATCGAATCTGACCATTCATCATGGTCAGCGATTCCCGGGCTGGCGCAACGATCTATTGGTCGGCAGCCTTAAGGCAATGGCAATCTATCGGCTGCGGATTGAAGATGGCGTGCTAATAGAGAAGGAAACACTCGCGAAAGAGCTTGGCCGCATTCGCGATGTCGCAATGGGCGCGGACGGGCTGGTATACATCGCCGTAGAGCACGGCGACGTCGGCTCGATACTTCGGCTGGTTCCGAGTAACCCGGAGTGATTCGCTGAAAAAAATTGAAAACGCATTGAGAGATCTGGCGCGGCCGGACATCGCTGAGCACTCACAACGCTTCTTTAAAACCGGAGAAGGAGAGTACGGCGAAGGCGACCAGTTCCTGGGTATTCGTGTGCCGGTGCTGAGAAAGCATGTCAGGATGTTTGAAGAGACGCCTCTGCGAACCGTGGAGCGGCTGCTAGGGTCCAAGTTCCACGAAGAGCGCCTCTTCGCCCTACTACTGCTAGTGCGTAAGTTTTCCAAAGGCGCGGATGACGAGCGGTCCGAGATCTACCAGACCTACCTCAGCAACACCCGGTACATCAATAACTGGGATCTCGTCGACAGCTCTGCACCGCAGATAGTCGGTGCCTATTTGGAGCACAAGAACAGAGAAGTTCTATACGCGCTGGCCGGTTCAGACGACCTTTGGGAACGAAGAATCGCGATACTTTCGACATTTCATTTTATTAGATCAAACGATTTCGACGACGCTCTCAATCTATCGCGACTGCTACTCAATGATCGAGAAGACCTAATACACAAGGCCGTCGGCTGGATGCTGAGGGAAATAGGAAAACGCGACAAGGCGATTGAGAGCAGCTTTCTGCAAACTCATTACAAGCGCATGCCACGCACCATGCTTAGATATGCAATCGAGAAGTTTCCAGAGAGGGAACGAAAGCTATATTTGCAGGGTAATATCTAGTGTGAAGCACAGCCAGATCCAACTAACTGGGTAATGCTTCGCATCAAATTCTATAGGACTAGAAAAGTTCGTTCATGGCTTTCCGTAATTCTTTGGCTCGAGCGCGAGCCACGGGAATACCGTCTTTCACACCCTCGACTATCAACTCACATCGACGTCCGCTCGTCGTCAGCGACACCACGTGACTCAGATTCACCACGTAGCTGCGATGCACGCGCATAAAACCTGGCTCAGGTAGCTGCCGACAGAACTCCTCTAGTGTGGTGTCGGACAGCAGTGTCGCAAGCTTATGAACAGCGACCCCATCAGCTGAAAGGTGAAGACGCCGATAACGGCCCAATCCCTCGACGAAGACAATATGCTGCGAATCAACCACACGACTGATGCCGCTGTCGGTGAGAATTAATGAGCTCGACGTCGGCGAGCTACTTTGAGTGTCCAGCGTTAAGACTTCCTGTCGCAATATTTTCGCCAGACACTTCTCAATTGAGGATGGGCGCGCAGGCTTTAGCAAGTAATCTATCGCGTGTGTATCGAAAGCCTCAAGCGCGTAGTCGTGGTGCGCGGTCAGAAACACCAGTTGATAGCTGACATCGCGGGTGGCTTCTGCAACCGCAAATCCATCCATACCCGGCATGTCGATATCCAAAAAAACGATATCCGGTTTCAATTCAGAAATAGCTCTAACCGCCGCTTCACCATTGCCAAGCTCAGCAGCCACTTCCAGTCCGCCAACAGAGGCTATGACATCCCGCAATTGACTGCGCGCCGCTGGCTCGTCGTCCACGATCAGAACTTGTTTGGGCCTTGAAGCCGGCGCCTCAATCATGGCGCCGACTCTTCGACAGGAATGGAAATCCTGACCTCAGTGCCGCTCGGGCCAGAGTTAATACTTAGCATGGCATTACGCTGATAGTGCAAGGCCAGCGTATCACTGAGAATGCGTAGCCCATTGCCAGCTTCGATCACACCGGAGGGATTACTCCCATTGTCTCCAACCCTTATCACCAAGCTGCCTTGCTCCACAGCAGCGTCTAGTCGCAGCTGCGTTCTATCGTCTGACCGAGAAACAACGTGCTTGATAACGTTCTCTACCACTGGCTGCAGTATTAATGACGGCACACGCACCGAACCGGCTTGATCATCCAGAAGAATCTCGTAACTCAGCCTGTCAGGAAATCGCTTCTGCTGTAGCGTCAGATACAGTTTTACCAGGCGAACTTCTTCTTCCAGAAGCAAGAATTCTTGCTCAGCCGCGCGCATGCTATCTCGAAGCAAATCCGACAGATCGTAAATAATTTCTTTCGCATTGGCGGGATCATGGCCAACTTCGGACGCCAATAGATTAAGCGTATTAAACAAGAAGTGTGGATTGGTTTGTGAGCGCAGAACGTTGACCTCAGACTGGCGCAACCTGAGCTGAGTCGCCTGGTTCTGGTCGCGCTGGAAGACCAGCGTTTTGATGGCTACGTATAGCGAGATTTGCAGGAACACAAACAGCAGCGGAAACAGAATTGTGGGTGGCAACTGGCTAATATGTGCACCCGGTTCAAGCGGCCCAGATACCTGATGCACAAATACTAACGCGCCCATGTGCAATACTAGCTGGCGCCAAAACTTATCTTCTGGAAATGTCGCCGGAAAAAGTCGTTGTAGCACCTGTATCAACACATAGGCCATAAGAAATACGGAATAGATACGCACAACGATAATCCCGAGCAGCGTCTCATCGTAGAGGCCAACCCTTGAAAGTATTAGCGCCACGCAGAGCACAATAAAAGCAGGCCAGACCAGCAGGAAAACAACACCCAACAGCCAAGAATGGGGGCGGCCTTGGCGGCTAGTTTCGGGTAGGGGTATTGCTGTCATTGCACTCGTTCAATTCGCCTATTGCTAGCTAATTGGGCCTTTGGAATATGGCACAGGCACTAGAATAACGCGGCCCGAGCTGGGTGTGCAGGGGTCTACACACCGTTCATACACGAGAACTGCCGTTTCGCACACTGATTTCTGGTTGAAGGGACCCTCATCGCGTAGCTTTTCCACAAAGGATAAGAACCGGAGGCCAAGCACTTGTCGTCGACTAGTTATACCCACTTTTCTAAGCTGCTTGCGCTGATATTGCTCTGCGCAGGCTGTAGCGATGGTTCTGATAGTTTTCAGGCAAACGGCACGACCGAGACTGCAACGCCCGCAGAGCTTTGCCATCTACCCACCGAGGAGATCGCCGTCGAAGTGACCGCAGGCGGTATAGAGTACGTTCGCACTCCCAACGAATGCTTCGATGATCTGGTCGACTTCCCCTACGAGCCAAAGTACGTGTCGGTTGATGGCCTGCGCATGCATTACGTCGACGAGGGGCCGGAGGATGGAGAACTGGTACTCATGCTGCACGGGCAGCCTAGCTGGTCTTATCTCTACCGAAAAATGATACCGGTATTGGTGGACGCAGGTTATCGGGTTATTGCGTCGGACCATGTTGGCATGGGCCGCTCGGACAAGCCTATCGATCCACGTGTGCACACCTACGAACAACAAGTGGCCTGGAACAAGGCGTTCATCACACAGCTCGGTGTGAGCGACATCACCTTGTTCGTGCAGGATTGGGGAAGCTTGATCGGTCTGCGCGTAGCCGGTGAGATGCCAGATCTGTTTGCTCGCATCGTGGTCGCCAACGGGGGCATGCCGCTCATACCGGCGGGCTTGAATCCATTTACCTTACCGGTGTTTGAGTTCGATGAGCTAGCTCCTGGCGCAGCTGAGTTTTTCTCGGGCCAGGCAGACAGCTTTGCAGAAGGCTTTCAACAATGGATCAACTATGCTGCATCTGCGACCGTCTTATTCGCCGCGGACGTCGTACAACTGATATCGTTGGTGGATATCCCAGAAGAGGAGATTGCCGCCTACGACGCACCCTACCCCGACCCGATCTATTGGGGTGCTATACGCGCCTTCCCCTCGATGATAGCCGGCGTGAATGGCGAGGCCCTGCCGGCATACCTGGCGCTGGGACAGTACGAGAAGCCATTCCTTTTCCTTGCCGGCGAGTACGACCAGAACCTCGGTTCAGTGGAGAACCAAAACAATTGGATTGCCCATGTTCCTGGCGCTGCCAACCAGGACCATCGTCGCTACGAAGCCCACCACTTTATTCAGGAAGATGTCGGCGCTGAGATGGCGTCGCATGTCGTTGAGTTTATGCAGAGTAACCCGATACCCTAGCTACACATTAAATTGAGGCAGCTAGAACTCCCAGGCGATACCAGTGGTGATGCCATAATCGTAGTCATCGCCATCGCCACTGGTTTGATTGTCGTAATTGCCGAACGCACTGACCGACAGATCCAGATCCTCGACAATTTCCCACTTCAAAGTAACGTCGGCATCCGAGCGAAAGCGGCCGTTCTCGGTAATGCCCGGGTAGAATCGCCAACTGGTCGTCACTTCCAAATCAGTAGACTCGAAATCCCAGAGGTCATAATTGACGATTCCCAAGCCCTCAAGACTCTCAGTGTTATCGCCGTCTGTACTCTCTTCCGTTAGGCCCTGCACACCCAGGATGATGCCCAGTTTGGACTGATTGGTATCGATGAAGTATCTGCCGAGACCTGCAGCGAGGGAAACCCGATAATCCAATGCCAGTTCATCGTTACCTTCCCACAAGCCACTAATGTAAGTGAAGTCGGTGGGGTTATCGCGCATCCGTTGCCGAGACAAGCGCACGGCGTGGCTCTGATTCGTTTCGTCATCGTTCTCGCTAATCACCATTCTCGCTGCCAGCGCATTGCTGGATAATTCATCGGCGTAGGTAGTAACGATCTCCGCATTGGTTGTGCGGCTGTCACTGGACTTGAAGTCGGAGAAACCCAAAGTGAGCACCGTGTCCAACCGTTCGGTGAACGTGCTTTCTACGGGCACGATGCCGACAATTCGGTCTATTGGAAACTCATCTTCACCCTCCGCGTGAATAATGCGAAGTCGTCCTTTATCTGCCTCCTCATCTATCGCCCCGAAGTAGCGCTCTCCACCCGCCGTACGAATGCGATAAAAATAACTGCTGTCGACACGAGTCACCTCGTTCCACTCAACCTTCAAGGTACCCATGCTATCTGTCGCGTAATGCAGTATGCCGTTGTCCAGAACCTTGATCTCACCGGTCACTCGGTCGCCATTTTCCAGCTGAATAACATCGTCCTTTACTCGAGCCTGACTGGTGCTGGCAATCAGCATCAGCACTAGCGCAAAATAACGAATAGTGGCTCGTGAAAATCGGGTGAACGACATCGCACACATCTCCTGAGAATGTTACGGTGCTAATCATGCATCTGAACGGTAACCTGCAACAACCCATATGGGTTGATACCAACGCAATGGAGTGGACATCCAGCCCCAGCGGCACGGTGTGGCGTAAGCGTTTGCACCGCGTTGGACCCGCCGAGTCAGGACAGGTCACTTCCGTCGTGCGTTATGAACCCGGTGCCACATTTCCACCCCACGACCATCCCGAGGGCGAAGAGATATTAGTACTCGACGGGGTGTTCTCTGACGAACATGGTGATTGGCCAGTGGGCACTTATCTATTAAACCCCGAAGGATTCAGGCATGGCCCTTTCTCCAAAGAAGGCTGCCTTCTGTTTGTGAAGCTGCGCCAGTACCCGGGCCTTGAGCGCCAACAGCAACAGCTTGATACCAGTGCCTTGGAGTGGGTGGCCACTGACGTTTCAGGACGCGAGGCAAAGATCCTCTATCAACAGGCGGGCTTCGAAGATCGCATGTATCTGGAGCGCTGGAGCGCTGGCACACACGCCGAGCTAAGATGGGATCAGGGCGTGGAGATCTTCGTTATGGCAGGTGAGTGGCAGGACGGAGAGACACATCATCCAACTGGAAGCTGGTTGCGCTTACCGCCGGGTTCAACCCAACACGCTCGCAGTCTGTCTAGTTGCGAGCTCTACATCAAAGAGGGCGGATTTGCGTACTTGCGCGAGAGCTGACCGACCAGCCAAGAAATAACAGCGCTACCAACGCGCAGAAAAACCAGGCACCCGAATAGCCGAAAAGAGCCAGGTTTGCGCCAGAGATCAGGGGTCCTAGCACCCTGCCCCAGGACGCAGCCGACGCCGTAGTGCCCATCATGCGGCCACGAATCTGCGGCGGCGTGAGATGCGTGGTGATCGTGTTCAACAGCGGCGTGCATACGGTAGCGCCGGTAATCGTAATAAAAAACGTGGCAACCATGAGCGTCGCAGTATCTGCAATTGTCGCCAAAAGAAATCCGCAGGCCATGACCAATATTCCGACTCTAAGGAACGGCAGCTCGCCAAATCGTGTCGCTATTGGCCCTATCAGCCCGGCCTGGAGAGTGGCCATGAAAATCCCCTGCACACCGAACACCATGCCACCTCGCGAGCGCTCCATCCCAGGTAGTCGGCTACCCAAAGCGGAAACATATAGCCCACCGCACTCACACAGGTGTTATGCACCGTGTATTGGCTTACCAGCAGAGTCACCTTGTTTTCCCGCAACATCGCCAGCACCGATTGTTTCGGTGCGCTGTCCTGGTGTTCGCGGTTTTGCTGTCTCTTCTCTGGGCTTAAGCTTTCAGGCAGGAATAGCAATGCCGCAATAATCGCCAGCACCGACATGCCGCCTGCGACGATGCAAGGCAGTGTGAAACTGTTATCCGTGGACAATAGCCCGCCAAGCACCGGGCCAATCACCAAACCGATACCGAACGCAGAACCGAGTATGCCCATACCACGCGCCCGTTCCTGGGGCGGCGTTATATCCGCCATCATGGCCGAGGCGACGCCAAAGTTTCCGGCCACAACACCAGCGAAACCACGGGCCACATATATCATCCACAACTCATTGGCCAAGCCGAGCATGACGTAGGACAACGCTGCACCAGCCAGACAGATAACAATAACCGGCTTACGGCCAAGACGGTCACTGAGTCTTCCCCACATGGGGCCTACCAGCCCAGCAGCGGCAGCATAGGTTGCGATAATTAGTGCAATATCAAACTTGTCAGCACCCAACTGCGGCGACAAAAACGGGAGAATGGGAATGACGATCCCAAAACCGATCAGGTCGATCAGCACTGTGGCATACAATATTGGCACGGCTTAACGGATATCCAGTTGGGCGAACGCTGCCGTCACACTGCTGAGCTGTCCGGATCTCAGAAAATCGAGCGCTGTAGCATCCTCTTTGAGGTAGGCATTGAGGAAAGCTACGGTGGCGGTGTTAACCATAGCCAGAGCATCATGTTGAGGCGGTTCATCCAGCTCCGGGCGACAAATAAGATTTCCCAAGTAGTGATCGGCACCCTGCACGACCAGGGCATACTGCGAACCCGGCTGTGCAGTCTCCCAGGACAACATATGCATGCGCCAATCGGGCCAGAACATGGCGTTGGTGTCCCAGGTGCCGGTGGTCATCAGGGTAGGTACCGTCTGTTGATCCCAACTGCCATCGGCAATCTCATCAAACATCGGTCCCGGTGGCGATACAGCGACCACCGCCCGAATTCTTTCGTCGCGCACATTCACCCAGTTTTCTTCGTCTGAATCAAAGGCCGCCGCTCCACCCAATTGCTGGGCATTGAAAGCACCGAAGGAGTGCCCGGTGGCTGCCACACGTTGACTGTCTATGCGTCCCGCCAGCGCTGGCACCTGTTGCTGGACCACATCGAGATGATCGAGCAATGCAACCAGGTCATCAACCCGCGCCTGAATGAGTCCGAGGTTGCCGTAGCGCAGCATATTAATTGTGCCCTGTAGGTAGCCCCCAGCACCATCCATATGCAGGGGCGCCAACACCACGTAACCATGGCTGGTCCAATGCTCAATGAGCCGATCGTATTTATCGTTTGTTGACCAGTTGCCATGAGAGAACAGCAGCAGGGGCCATGGTCCATCCTCACCTGCTGGGAACCAGGCGTTGTATCTCAGCACCCGATCGCGACCCTCTAGCTCGAACGACAGTCCACGCTGCGACTCAACTTTGTGTGGCCCACCACCCCAGCCATAGAGTGCTGAGAGCGCTTCTTGGGTTGCTGACAACGGCTCCACGGCCGGCCGCGGCACCTCTTCCCCGCAACCGCTGATCAGCACTAGCAACAGTAAACCTGCGAGCAACCTCACTGACTCACCCCCAGCAGAAAGTCACGCACCGTTTTGCTGCCCAGCGCAGGCATTTCCAATGGAATGACATGGCCCATGCCGGGATAAATTTCCGCGGTCACACTCTCAGCGGATGTGAGACGCTCGACAAACCCATCCACCTGAGTCGTGGGTAGTTGCGGGTTATCCTCGCCCCACATCAGCAGTACCGGCGCACTAATTTCTGCCAGTGTCGCCGAGGGCTCACTGGATTCAAAAGCGCGCAGGCGGGCGAACTCAGCAAAACGGTTGCCCTCACGCCGAAACATGGCGTGGAACTCCCTACTCAGTTCATCGGTGACAACAGCATCGTCGATGATCATCCACTGCATGAACGCCTCAAAGGCGGCCCGGGGTACGAGGTAGGACACGTAATCGACCCAGGGCGGGATCGTGCCCTCGGTCCGGGAGTTGGCGCGCGGAATACCCCCGGAATTGACCAGCACCAGCTGGCGTATGCGATCAGGCGTTTGCGCTGCCATGTGAAACGCGATGTTACCCCCCAGCGAGGAACCCACAACGGCAAAGTCATCGACCTGCAAATGATCCAACAGTGCAAATGCAATATCCACATCGCGCTGCATACTATAGTCCCCATTGGGTTCAGGCCCGGTTAGCCCATGACTGGTCAAGTCGTAGCGAATCACCGTAAAGTGCTCGGCGAGCGTCGGTATCCAGCCATCCCAGATGCGCATATTAAAATAGTGGGAGTGGATGAGCAGCAAGGGGGGACCATCACCGCTTACTCGATAGCGCAGACCCAGACCTTCATGATCGAAGCGCTGCAGGTTGTCTCCGCCATAGCGTTGCTCCAGTTCCGCGACGGGAATATCCCGGTAGGCGATCAGGCTCCAGCCCACCCAAAGCACAATCGCTCCCAGCAACGCAGCCAATAGCCAGCCCAGTAAACGCCCAAACCCTGTTAATAATCGAAGTGGTAAAGCTTTCTCGCTCATATCAAACGCCATGTTCGCTGAACAAATCACGTCGCAGAAATAACTGACGAAGAGATTTCCAGGCCATCTTCCAACCAGGCAACAGGTGCAGATTGACGCAGTTCTTGCGATTGTCCAAGATTTTGTCGACGAGCTGCGTTGCCGTGGTTTCGATGGTCTCGCCCCACATATTAAAAACCTTGCGACCAGCAGCCCACTTTTCAGCCGGCATGGTGCGAGCCTCTTCGATCACCAGTGGTGTCACCACCATACCCGGGTTGAGCCAACCCACAATCACGTCTCCACCGGCCATTTCCTTGGCGACGCCCCTGCTGAAATAGGCCACCGCGCGTTTACTGGTACCGTAGATAGTCATGCCCCGGCGCCAGAAACCATCGGAGCCGAATCCGGCTACGTTGTAAACCGCTGCTGGTCCGCCCTGGTCTTGCATACCTCGCAATGCCACTTGCGTGCCGTAGACGACACCGCGAACATTGGTGTCTAGCACCCGCTGCAGCAGCGTTGGGTCCGTGTCAATGATGTCACTCTGGTCCGAACCTACCCCCGCATTGTTAATCCAAATATCGACCCGACCGAAAGACGCAGCGGCAAATTCCCAGAGGGCCATCAGCTGGCTGGCATCGGTAACGTTGCAGGACAAACCAATCGCGTCGTCCGGCCCATCCAACTCGCTCAATGCGGCGTCCACGGCATCCTGCTGCAGGTCACTAACAACCACCCTGTGGCCCCGTGCCAGAAATTCACGCGCCACGCCAAAGCCAATACCACGGGCACTGCCAGTGATCACGACAACCTTGCGGGTTCCGTCGTTCAATCGCGCTCCAGCTCTACCAGCTCGTAATGGGTTTGCATGTAGCCCGCCACCGATGCTTTTAGCAACAGATAATCATCATCGGCAGTGACCCAGACATCGTAGGGTGGATGCTCTTCGGGCAGGTTACCCGCGGTATCCACCACCTGAAAATGCCGCGCTGCAAAGCTCCCGGCTGTGACCGTAAGCTCTTCCTCACCCACGTACTGGATGCCAAAGCCCGTCTCAAACAGCTCCGGACCGGTGGCACCGCGGTGGTCTGGGGATGTGAGCATGAGATTTGGGAAGAACGTCTTGCCCGGCCCCTGTGACAGATCATAGAGCTTCATTAGCAGGCCATCACCCACAATGGGGTGCGCCTGTAACCACTTAATGCGCCCCTCGGTCAGCAACTCCTGTTGAATGCGGCCGTCCGTTGCAGAGAAGGTTTCGCAACAGGCTTTGTCCTCCGTGAAATACATCCAGCCACTGCCCTCGAATTTATCTCCCACAGAGAGTCGAACATGGCAGTCGTAGGGTGCTGAGTTCGCATCCATAGCCAGCACTACATCGCGCACCACATTCGGCTCATCATCAATCTCGCAATGCGCATGCATTACCAGCATCTCGTCCGACTGACGCGTGATAGAGAAGTACTCCCGGCCCCGCTCCTGATCCATTCGCTCAGGCTTCTTGCTGGAATAAAGAATGCTGCCGCGGATAGAGTTGTGCTTATAGGGCATCAGGCGTTTTTCTCCATGAAGGCTTTCAAACCGACATTGATCTCATCAATAACTCGCTGCACGGGTTCCTGAGTTTGTACCCAGTCCCACCAGCCGCGCACGCGCGGTGAATTAGCGAGCGCGTCATGGCCGCCCAAGACCCGGGGCACGAAAATGGCGTAATGGATAATCGGCGCCAGGGCACAATCTGCCAGATCCAGGTTGCTATGCCCGTACCGTTCAAATCGATCCAGTAACTCATCGAGTAGCTGTAGTTGCGCATCGAGCGCTGCCACGTCTTCGAGTATCTTCGCCTCATCGCGCTCCTGCACACCCAACTGTCGAAACAGCGGCAGTAACACCGGTTGTATATAAACGTCAGCGAAGCGGTAAAAGATATTCATTTGCGCACGCTGCTCTGGATTCGACGGGCGCAGCGAAGGTTCCGGATAAATATCTTCGAGGTAATCCATAATGACGATGGATTCGGGAATTAGCTGTTCACCGGTATCCAGAATGGGCACCTTGCCCAGAGTATTAAAGCGTTTGAAATCCGGCGTCCCGAATCCCTCTGGGGCAACCAGCTCAATATCCAGATTCTTCGCATAGACCTGCATACGGACTCGGGCGGCGTAGGGCGAATGCGCCAAATTGATCAGTTTCATAGAAATCCTCGTCGCTCTGTGACGCCGTTAGAAAAGATGGATGCCAAGCGCTGCATTGGCAAACAAGCCGGCCCAGATCAGCCATACCCAGGGACGGACTCGCTGTAAAGACGCGCTCATGGCGGCGTTCACCTCAGGCGTGGCACCACTGGCCATCATCTGACCGAAGGCCACTACAAAGGGTTTGAGGTTCACCCTGATGAACAGGCCACAGCCAACCAAGCCAGCGAAGATCAACATCTTCCAGACCATCCAACTTGCACCGATCCAACCGCTACCTGCCAGGCTACCGCCCGCGTAAACGAGGATGGCCAAGATGACCATCAGCCGCAGTCCAAAATCGAATTGGGCCACCTTGGCTTTTGCTTCCTGGTTTTCGGTGAAGTAGAGATACTGAACATTGATGGACCAGACCAGAGCTACTAGCCACACCAGGAGCACGAGCCAGCTAGGCAGACTCGTGACGCCGCTGATCTGCCCCATTTGCAGGCCCAGCGGGAAAATTAGTGGCATGCAAGCCTTGGGGCCCTGGTCGCAGGCCAACATGATCTTGAGCGCGATCGCTCTCGACTCGGGTGTTAGATCGTCCCGCACCACGTAGCGGGAAGAGAGGAAGGTTCCCAGATCACCGCCCAACCAATACACAAAGGCGAGCAGATGCAGAAACTTGAGCAGAAGGTATTCGTTCATCAGGTCTTCCTGTTGATAAGACCTAATATAATATCTTTATATCTTTTCCTATGCACGCCCGAGAATGGTGGCCCAGAAAAAGCAAAGCCGCCACACCCGACGGATGTGGCGGCTAATATTCTGTGAGTAAGTAGTGCCCTTTACAGGGGTACCACGTTCTCCGCTTGGGGGCCCTTCTTGCCTTCCGTGACGGTGAACTCAACTTGCTGACCGTCAGCCAGGGTTCTGAATCCATCGCCCTTGATGGCACTGAAGTGAACAAATACATCTGGACCGGATTCCAGCTCGATAAAGCCAAAACCCTTAGTTTCATTGAACCACTTCACGGTGCCCTTGATTGTGGACATTCTCGTTTCCTCTTTTATCTAAATAAATCAGACCGCCTAACGGCCCTGTTGGGCTGCAAGTATTGCTGGTACTTATGGAGCACAAAACGAGAACTACAGAAGCACTTCGAAATGGAGCATCAATAAGGGCCGAAACTTAATAGCCACGGTCAGTATAGAACTTCACCAGTAGGGGTCAATCTACTGTTCATGAATTTTTTGGGATTTTGTCGCACCGCAATAACCGTTCAACCGTAGGAAAGCGTGAACCTGGAATCCGCTTCGAGGCCATCAAAATCGCGAGCGACCACGCGAATTACGAGTTCTCCTGAAGATCCTGCAGGGGGGTGACAGCGAAAACTCCGGTGCAAGGCGTCAAATCGAATCCATGATGGCAGACTCTCGGTCTCGTTTATGAACGCCTGATACTTCAGGGCGTCGCCCTCGTCGGGATCGACGAAGCTATCTTCGTCGAACTCATACACACTCACCTCCCCCGCGGGAATAGCCATATTCGCCAGGGGTATCGATAGCTGCGGGGGCAGATTGCCAAAGTTCTCTTCGATGACATCACGATTACGGCCGCCAATGATCCAGGCGAACCAGAAAAGAATGATGGCTAGCAGGGCATTGGTGAGCACGAAACCCGATAAAGACACACCCATCACGGCACTGCCAACAAACACTGCCGCGGCGGAAAGTACATCGCCCGTTCTGAAGAAAAAGGTGTCAATGCAATTTTTGCCCACGTACTTTTCATCCCTTCGCACCGGGAGGAACAAGGCATGGCGGGTGGTATTGAGCAACGAGTAATTAATGCTGTTCTCAGCAATCATGGCGTAGCGTACCACCATGAGAACGGGAAAGACGAACATCAGCGCATAACTACCCATCATTAATATCGGCAAGATGAGAATGGCCCCGCGCACGCCAATCCAATCGAATATGCGCGCTACCAGGAACAGCTGCACCAGGAATCCGAGCAATGTTATCCAGGAAAAATAGGTAGCGTAGAACTGCGTCATATACGCACTTTTACTCATACCCAGTTCGCCGGCCTCCGCCAGGGCTGCCACCTCCTGCGACACGAACGCTGAGAGAATATACTCGCCATTGGTGTTAATCATGTTCATCACGATGACAAACAGCGCGATCATCGTGAGGTAGTAGCTGCGAAACACCACCATGAAGCCTTCCGTAATCGGTGGCGGTTCCGCATGAAACTCGTCGGCAACAAAGCTCTCAGAGCCCGGTGGAATCGTGCTTTGCACCTTCCCGCTGAGCCACCAAGGTACAAACAGGCAAAGCGCGGCGGTGAAGAGTATCCCGTCGTGGCCCACCAGCGGATCCCAATAGCCCGCGAAGCGGGCGCCCGCCCAGGCACCACCAGATACCGCCGCTGCGATCAACGGAAAAATACGCTGACCCGACTTCACATTATATAAATCGGCCGAAAACGCCCAGAACAAGGTCAAGACCATAACCGAAAATATGCCCAGCCAAACGTAGTAGGCGATAGCTATACGCCACCCCGCCGCGTAGGCCAGAGCAAACAGCAATAGGTTGGAAATGAAGAACAGCATGATTCTGCTGAGCATGTGATGCTTGGCGCCATCGTGACCCAACTTGTGATAAACGCGTGCAAACACCGGCACAATCACCATCAACAACACTGCCTGCATCGCGTTGGTGTAAGACTTCAGCTCTGGGTTACCCTCTGCAAGAATCAGCGGATCGCGGATGACCTTTAGCAGGTAGTAGGCAAACATGATGAAAAATGCCTGCACACACAACAACACCGCACCGCGACCCTCATGGGGGCGCAACGATGTAAAGAGTGAGAGAAATCGGTCCGTCGGCGTGTAGTTTTTCATTTCCAGAACTGCCACCAGGGTTTATCACCTTTGGCGCGCTTAAAACGCCCTACCCCCGCAGTCTCCATCTGCTTTTCGACCACCGCAACGGTAACACAATCGTGGCCCTCTGCCTCAGCAAAGTCCTCCACGTTACCCACGGCAAACTTGCGCACAAACTTGGGCGCAGCGGCGATCATTTCCAGGGCTTCATCCTCCCAGTCCATGGATATTTTCAGACCCAGGCGTTCGGCTGTCGCGGTACCCTGACCGCCACTGCGGGCGGCCGCTCGCTCGGCCTTGGCCTTTTGTTTATCCCAGTACACCGAATCTTGCGGACGCGTGGCCTCATAGAGGCCCTTAACGTCTGGAGCTGCCTCAAGAATTTTCACCAGATTATCGGCGTAGCGAACAGGGATGATGACAAACATCTCCTCAGGCTTGAGTTTGTTGTTCATACGCCCGCCATAGTCGCCGGGTGTCATCACGACGTTTTCTTCATACCAGGGGGTGACAAAGGCATCGGTACAAAAAGAGTTTCCAGCGGCAGTACTCGGCATTACCCCATCTGATACCGATCTTGCTGCCCCTATCTGCCCGGCCCACTGGGGTTTACAGACCACCACGATCCAATGAACTTCTATGCCCTCGGGCACGGCACTGAGTGGTGCGGCACCAATCCCTTTCACCGTTCCTTGTGGCAACACCGACTGACCAGAATTGAAGCTATGCGCTGCATCGAGGTTATAAGCAGGTATGTAATCCGTGAGAATGCGGCCACTACTAATTTGATCGTTGCCCTCATGGACACCGGTGATGTACGCGCCATGCAGACAGTCCTGATGCTCACGATCAAAGTAAACCACCTTGCCTTCATCCATGGCATAACGAAGGATGGCGCAGGGATCTACCTTCACGCCGGTATACGACTCAGGAATTCCGTCAGGAAAATGCGTTACCGCCACCGGATTGCCGCGAATCTTTCCTTCTAACACTCTGCAAATGTCGTCAATGCGCATGGTTCGCTCTTGTTTTCTGTCCAGTATATGCCGGGTATGGCGAATTTTTCGAGAATCGGTGGAATAATGTAACGCGCAAGGCCGTTGGCCCCGTGAAGGGAGACCCATGGAGAATTTGAGCGAATACCAGCGCCAGGAGGTGATGGAAGAGCTACCTGCACTGCGACGTTATTGTCTGTCGCTGGTGGGGCAGCCTGCTGACGCCGATGATTTGCTACAGGCGACAGTGGAACGATTGCTCAAGAACGGTATACCCACTCAGGCCCCCGCGGGAAAATGGATGTTCAGGATCTGCAAGAACCTATGGATCGATGAGCTGCGCTATCGCGAGGTTCGCGAGCGGCTCTCATCAAGGGTGGTGGATGTTACTGACGAGCCCGCCGAGCTAGAGCAGACCGCAGGCGGCCAGCGCAATGTTGAGCTGGTACTGCGAGCCCTGGACACGCTGCCAGAGGTGCAGCGCGCCACGATGCTGTTGGTTACCGTCGAAGGTAAATCTTACGCAGAAGCAGCCGATATTCTAGGGGTACCCAATGGCACGGTCATGAGCCGAATCGCCAGAGGGCGCAAAGCCCTGATCCAATACTTCAAGGAGCAGCGGCTCGAGGAGGTGATTTCAGCATGAGCACAAACCAGGAAGAACTGCTGTCGCGCTACCTCGACGGCGAACTGAATGATAGCGAACGGGACCAGGTCGAGATTACGCTGCAACAAGACCCGGAAATGCGCTCACTGCTGGAAGACATGCGTGCAGTAGAGACATTTACTCACGACACGCTAGAGGGCCTGGCTGACGAACCTGTACCGGACCAGATTCTGGCCATGCTGAAGAGCGAATCTGTAACGGACAATGTCGCAGCCAATGACCCTTGGTGGCAACCGAGCTGGCGCGGCGCTGTTGCGGCGAGTGTGTTGATGCTGCTCGGATTTTTCGGCGGGACAAGCCTGAATTCTATCGACAGGTCCACAGCGCCTGTCGAGTTTTCAAACATACTGGAGAACCAATCGTCCGGCTCGGCGGCAGGACTAGCCTCGACTAGCCAAGAAAGCGTCGTTCCCGTGATGAGTTTTCGCAGTCGCGATGGCGATTGGTGTCGCGAGTATCTGCGTGCTGATGGTCATGGATTTTGGAGAGGCGTTGCTTGCCGCAGAAATGACCGCTGGACGATAGATCTGCAAGTGGCTATCGAATCACCCACACCATCTGATCAGTATCGAGCAGCCAGCGGCGCGAGCACCGAAATGTTTACCGAGCTTGTAGAACAACGGCTGGGCGGCACACCGGCGGGCCGTGAGGAAGAAGATGAAGCGATTGCTTCTGGCTGGCGGTAAAGCACGCTGGCATCTCCCCGCCGCGCTATTGCTGTCTTTAGCGCTGACCCTGGGCACGGGAGTTCTACCTTCTGTACACGCCCTGGCACAAGATCCCGAGGAAGAGTTCGAAGAAGACTTCGAGGACGACATCGAAGAAGAGTTTGAGGATGAGATCGACGAGGATCTCGAGGACGAACTGGAAGAGGACTTTGAAGACGAACTCGAAGAAGACCTTGAAGACGAGCTCGAAGAAGACCTTGAAGACGAGCTCGAAGAAGACCTTGAAGAAGATCTCGAGGAGGACATAGAGGAAGACCTGGAAGAGGACATAGAGGAAGACCTGGAAGAGGATATCGAGGAGGACCTGGAAGAGGATATCGAGGAGGACCTGGAAGAGGATATCGAGGAGGACCTGGAAGAGGATATCGAAGAGGACCTGGAAGAGGATATCGAAGAGGACCTGGAAGAGGACATCGAGGACGACCTGGAAGACGATATCGAAGAGGACATCGAGGACGACCTGGAAGACGATATCGAGGAAGACATCGAAGATGACCTTGAAGACGATATCGAGGAAGACCTCGAAGACGACCTGGAGGAAGATATCGAGGAAGACCTCGAAGACGACCTGGAGGACGATATCGAGGAGGACATGGAGGATGACCTGGAGGACGATATCGAAGAGGACCTTGAACAGGAATCCGAAGGCGAGCTTGAGCAGGACATCGAATCAGATATCGAAGATCGGCTGGAAGAACAACTGGTAGAGAGCGCAGAGAACCGCGCGCTTGACCGAATAGAATCTAGGCTCGATATCGCTGATTACAAAATTCGCAGCGCAGAGTGGCTGGTTATGGCAGAGCCAGAAACCATGCGAGCGCTCGCCCGCGAGGGATACGTATTTGAGCAAACAACGCAGCTGTCCGGTCTCGGTCTTGAATTAGCGAGGGTGTCAGCCCCCGCCAGCTTCGATATTCGCGAAGTTCGCAGCGGCGTCATCCAGGCCGTTGGCGGGGACGTAGCAGTTGACCTTAACCACCTCTACGCAGCCAACAAACCTCTTAATGCGCAGGGCCAATCATCGGCTCCAACCGAGGCGCTCTCATTTCCCGAGGACACCGCCACGCTGCCTCTCAAAATCGGGCTCATTGACTCCGCCGTTGATACCGAACACCCCGCCCTGCGCAACAGTGACATCACTGCAAGAGCTTTCATTGACGAGGACAAGTCTGCTCCCAATGAGCACGGAACGGCCGTAGCTTCTGTTATTGCCGGTAAACACAGCAGCCTGATGGGAATTGCTCCTGAGAGCAGGCTATATACCGCCTCGGTGTTTGAAATTGGTGAAGATGGCGAGATAGCGACCACCGAGGCATTGCTAAGAGCGGTCGACTGGATGGCGACTGAAGACGTTAGCATAGTGAATATGAGCTTGGCCGGGCCGCCAAACATCTTGCTGGAAATGGCGCTTTCACGATTGCGGCAACGCGAGGTGACCATCGTGGCCGCGGCGGGCAATGACGGCCCAATGGCGCCGCCCTTGTACCCGGCGGCCTATGGAACGGTCCACGCCGTGACGGCCGTCGATGCCAAGAAAAAGATTTTTCGCTACGCCAACAGAGGCCCGCACCTGGAATTCGCCGCGCCGGGCGTGAGAATTCGCCATGCGACGCCAGGATCAGGGACCAGCGCGTCTTCCGGAACCTCGTTCGCAGTACCTTTTACCGCCGTTGCCATCGCGCGACTGCGCTACCTGCAGCCGGATATCGATCCAATCGACAATCTACGCAAACGTACAGAAGACCTGGGCCCGGCCGGCAAAGACGACACCTTTGGCTACGGCCTCTTAGTGCCATAAGCACCCATTGACTCTCAGCCAAACTGTGAACCCGTTCACAGTTTTTGCCTGACATGGAATATTTTTGGCAGCAGTCTCGTTGGCTCACTGAATCCGCGCACGACAGTGCTCGAAAACACGACTAATCGAGATAGGTGAACACAATGCCAGCAAACTACGAATACGAACGCGAAATTCAGAAAATATACATTGCCTACTACGGCCGCGCCGCCGATCCGGAGGGCCAGCAATTCTGGGCGGCGGAACTACAGGCCGCTTCCGGCGACCTCTCTTCATTGGTAGATGCATTTGGCAACTCGGCAGAGTTCGAGCAGCAGTACGGTGCTATGGAGAACAGCGTCCTGATCAATAACCTCTACCAACAGTTGTTCGGCCGAGATGCCGATACTGAAGGGATGAGTTTCTATCTGGAGCTGCTCGAATCGGGCGCAAAGACACTGGCCAGCATCTCTCTCGACATACTTAACGGCGCCCAAGGCGACGACTTGAGTATTATCGACAACAAAGTCTCCTATGCAGAGCAGTTTACGCTCAGCATTACGGTCGAGAACAAGGTCTATGGTGAGCAGGAAATACCGACCGTGAAGCAAGTGATGGGGGCAGTATCGGGTGACCAGGAGAGCCTCAATGACGCGGTATCTTCCCTAAATACCATGATCGACGGCTTCGACGCTGCTGGCACTTCGTACTTCGGTGACAGCGACGCGCCACTGGTGTTCGGTGGCGAGGAACTTATTGAGGTTAGCGACGCTGGGGAAACCAATATAGTGCTATCCGACGTAGCGGAGATCGTGTCGATCTTGAACCCAGAGGCAGAGGTGAACGTATTCGACTTCAGCCCGGATGACCGTGTAGTGCTGCCCGTCTCCTTGCTGACAAACGGCTCCCAAGAGACTACCTCCAGCGTTTCAGGACAGGACTTTACCGACCTGTTAGTCAGCGGTGGTGCGGATGAAAATTTTGCATCGGATCTGGAAGCCTTCCTAACAGCAAGCGAGGACCACGCGATCGAAATAATGATCGAGCGCAAAACCTCAGATATTTTCTCTATGACGGTCTCCATCTACATGGGTGATGGCAGCGTCCAACTGTTTGATCTTCTCGTCGACAGCCAAACCCTGGAAAATCTCGGCCTCGACCCCAGCGCGGCGGACGAAGCCAGCTTCGCCCTCTTCTCTGACGACGAATCTCCTGATGAGATCAGAGGTGGTCCCAATAATCTGAACAGCGCTATAAGTGGATTCCCTGCCTGACTTAGGGCATCGTATTGCCCGATATCAGGAGATCAGAATGGCTAGAAGACCTCGCCGCAATCACAAACCTCAATTCAAGGCCAAGGTGGCGCTGGAGGCCCTCAAGGGTGAACAGGCCATGGCAGAACTCGCCGAGCGGTTCGACGTTCACCCGAATCAGATCACGCAGTGGAAGACACAGCTTCTGGAGCGGTCCGCTGACGTGTTTGACGGCGGTGAGAGCAAGGAACCGCCGGTCGATGTGAAGACGCTTCATGCCAAAATCGGTGAGCTGACCTTGGAAAACGATTTTTTAGAAGGCGCGCTCAACAAGGCGGGATTGCTGAGCGAAAGAAAATGATCGACCGCGACCACAAACTGCCAATCAGTCGACAGGCCAAACTTTTGGATATCAGCCGAGGCACGGTGTATTACCAGCCCAAGCCTATTAGCCCGCGTGATCAGATACTCATGAATCGCATAGATCGGCTTCACTTGGAGCTGCCATTCGCGGGCTCCCGGATGCTGCAGGATCTGCTGCGGCAGGAGGGCCACAGGGTGGGCCGTACCAAAGTTCGTCGACTGATGCGTCTCATGGGCATTGAAGCACTGTACCGCAAGCCCAAGACCACTCGGCGGCATCCGCAGCACAAGGTCTATCCGTACTTACTACGGGGCCTAACTATCGACCGACCCAATCAGGTCTGGGCGATGGATTTGACCTATATCCCGATGGCCAGGGGTTTTGTCTACCTTGCCGCTGTTGTGGACTGGTACTCTCGGCGCGTGCTGTCGTGGAAAATCTCTACAACCATGGATACGCACTTCTGCCTGGAAGCCGTTGAAGAGGCCATGGAGAAATTCGGCAAGCCGGATATCTTCAACACCGACCAGGGCAGCCAGTTCACCAGTCTGGCCTTCACTAGTCTGCTGAAGGACGACGGCATCCAAATCAGCATGGACGGCAAGGGCGCCTGGCGGGACAACGTGTTCGTCGAGCGACTCTGGCGATCAGTGAAGTATGAGGAGGTTTACCTGCATGCCTACGACACTGTCTCGGCCGCCAAGGCTGGCCTGGATCGTTACTTCCGGTTCTACAACGGCCGCCGACCCCACAGCAGTCTTGACCGGCAGACACCAGATCAGTTTTACTTCGAAGCGCTGCCAATACCCATGGCAGCTTAAATCCAGGGCAGGCATCCACTTATAGAATCGGGTATTGCTGTTCAAAGAATTGGGTCCACCTCTCCTGCTCTTCTCTACCGTGGCCAGCGTGTTGTGTGGATCCGTATGGGGCGATCACTGCTCGCCGATTTCGGATACGACGGTGTTGTCTTCACTGGCATCGGACTGTGACCACATTGAGCACGTGAGAACACAGATGCCCTATGCTCTATTGGTGGGCTCGGTAACGCTGCTCGTATGCTTGTTGCCCGTGGCTTATGGCTTGCCCTGGTGGGCCGGCTTGGTAATCTCCGCTGGTCTTCTGTACGGCGCGCTGCAGCTGCTGGGCCGCCGGCCCGCGCCCAAAGAAACGTGAGCGGCCTCGAACAACCCTTAATCCTGATCACGGGCGCGAGCCGTGGTATTGGTGCCGCTACCGCCAAGTGCGCAGCCGCCCGTGGCTATGCAGTCGCCATCAACTACCGCGACTCCGCTGCCGCCGCGGAGCAGTTGGCAAGCGAGATCCGGGCTGAGTTCGACACTCTCGTGCGCACGATTCAGGCGGATGTGACCAGGGAAGAAAGCGTCCAGCAGATGTTTGCCACGTTGACGAATGAATTTGGCTCACTGGCTGCACTGGTCAACAATGCCGGAATTCTGGAACCACAAATGCCGCTTGCGGATATGTCCGTTGAGCGAGTGCAACGAACCCTGCAGGTCAATGTAATCGGTACGTTTCTCTGTGCGCGCGAGGCAGTGCGCCACATGTCAACGGCGTGTGGCGGCGTCGGCGGTGCGATTGTGAATGTGTCGTCGATGGCATCACGTCCGGGCTCACCAGGGGAGTACATCGACTATGCTGCATCCAAAGGAGCGATCGACAGTCTTACCGTGGGTCTTGCACGGGAAGTGGGTGGTGAGGGCATACGGGTCAACGCCGTGAGGCCCGGGGTTATCCGCACGGATATTCACGCCAGCGGCGGCGAACCGGGGCGCGTTGATCGCATCGGACCGTCGCTACCGCTGGGTCGCGGCGGTTTTCCGGAAGAGGTCGCTGCAGCCATACTCTGGTTGTTATCCGCTGAAGCGTCTTATACGACCGGAAGTTTTATTGATGTCTCCGGGGGCCGTTAAGATTAAAGCAGCGTCCATAAGGTGTCGAACATCAGTTGTTGGGTGCTGGCTATCGCCGGAGAATCGATAACAATAACAACCGGATAATTCTGCTGCGCCAGGCTGATAATGGCGACCTTGGGCGGATAGATTGCGATATAGGAGGCATCTGAGCCCGCAACCGCAGGCAGCCATTTTCTTTCCGCCAGCTCCGCCTCATCGCCGCCGTCACCGACTGCGATTACCCGCACGCCGATTCCGCGCGACACCCGCTGGCGGGTAAAGTTTGGAAAGGGGCGATACAGGTGCTCGCGAAGGGTTTTCGTAGAAATAACGGAGTACGCGGGTGTATCTAATTTCTCCGCACTATCGAGCAGATCGCGCAAAACTAGCTCAACACCATCGTCACCTTCGTAATAACGCACGTTTCCAGGGCTGAATTCCGGCTGTTCGCTCTTGAGGGCAGGAATGATATCCCGTCGCAGTTGCTCCATAACCTGGCCCAGGGCCTGTTGTTTGCGCTCGCCCAACTGCAGCAGCCGCTCGGGATCTTCGGCTTGGAAGACCCGTCGCCGCCCCTTGGGGAAATAACTGACGATGCCTCGCGTGGCCAATGCCTTGAGGGTTTCGTAAGTCGTTCCCCGATTAACCCCTGCCTCGGCAGCAATATCGCGAATGGAGGCCGGCCCCAGCCGTAACAAGGTTTGGTAAATCAGGACCTGGCGCTCAGAGAGGTCCAGGGATGTGAGTGCATCAAGCTGCATTTGTTGTCATAAAGTTTGTGACAATCGATATTGTATTGAGAATGGCCAGTAAAGATAATGATTTCACGACACTATAATGTCAAAAATAAAATGACAGGACAAAAATGAAGATAGAAATTATTGTGCTCGCCGCCGGTGAAGGTAAACGCATGAAATCGACCTTGCCCAAGGTTCTGCATCCGCTGGCGGGCAAGCCCTTACTGCAACATGTCTTGCAGACGGCCTTTGCGTTAGAGCCTGCGGCTTGCCATGTGGTAGTCGGCGCTGGCGCTGACCAGGTTCAGGCGACGATAGGTGATCAGGCTTTGAACTGGATTTTGCAGGCTGAGCAACTGGGCACAGGACACGCGGTGTTACAGGCCCTGCCCGCGGTAGCGGATGCTGCAACAGTGCTGGTCCTGTACGGTGACGTCCCGCTGGTCAGTCTAGCCAGTCTGCGTCATTTACTGCAGGAGGCCGAGCGAGGACCGGCGTTATTGACGGCGCGGGTCGAGGACCCCACTGGCTACGGTAGAGTTCTGCGCGACCGCGATGGTGTCTTCCAGCGCGTGGTGGAAGACAAGGATGCCAGCGAAAGAGAGCGCCTGGTTGACGAAATCAATACCGGTATTCTTGCTGCACCGGCAAGTCTGTTGCGTCGCTGGTTACCCACCGTCGGTAATGACAATGCGCAGGGCGAATACTATTTGCCAGACGTTCTATCTATCGCGGTGGCAGAGGGCCTTGCAGTCAACACCGTGCAGGCTGCAGCGGAGATAGAGATTCTAGGGGTAAATGATCGCCTCCAATTAAGTGCAGTGGAACGCGAGTATCAATACCGCCAGGCCTGTGCAGCGCTGGAGGCCGGTGTCGCCGTTGCTGATCCGCGTCGCCTGGATGTGCGCGGTAGCCTGCAATGTGGCGAGGATGTGGTGATCGACGTCAATGTGCTGATCGAGGGCGATGTCGACATTGGCGCGGGTAGCCGCGTGGGTGCCAACTGCGTTTTGATCGATTGTCAGATTGGCGAGGGTGTGGACATCAAACCCTTCTCGCACCTGGAAGGTGTCGCGGTGGGCAACGAATGTAGCATTGGTCCGTTTGCGCGATTGCGTCCCGAAACGGTGTTGGAAGCAGGCGCGCGAATTGGCAATTTTGTGGAAACGAAAAAATCGCGAATTGGGCGAGGTAGTAAGGTCAATCACCTCAGCTATATCGGTGATTGTGATATGGGCAGTGCGGTGAACATTGGTGCCGGCACGATTACCTGCAACTACGATGGTGCCAATAAACATCCCACTCGCCTGGGAGATGGAGTGTTCATCGGTTCCAATTCCACGCTGGTTGCGCCGATCGCAGTGGAAGAGGAGGGTTTTGTGGGCGCCGGGTCGATCATCACCAAGCCGGTCGAGCCAGGTGAGCTGGCCATTTCTCGCGCCAAGCAACGCAACCTTGCGGGTTGGAAACGACCTGTAAAGAAGGGCGCCTGAGTATGTGCGGTATCGTGGGCGCGACCGCGCGCCGGGAAGTGTCTGAGATTTTGCTGGAGGGCCTGCGTCGACTGGAGTATCGAGGCTACGATTCTGCCGGGATCGCCCTGGTGGATAACGAACACAACCTGTTGCTGCATAAACACACTGGCAAGGTCGCCGCGCTGGAGCGGCATCAGCGTCAGCAGCCGATTCACGGCTGTAGCGGGATAGCGCACACGCGTTGGGCTACCCACGGTGAGCCGAACAAAATCAATGCCCACCCCCATGTTGCCGGAGACCGGGTGGCGTTGGTGCACAATGGCATTATCGAAAACCATGAAGCGCTGCGAGAGCAGTTATCAACAGCAGGCTATCGGCCGGTGTCTGCCACCGATTCCGAGCTCGTCGTTCTGCTGTTGCAACAGAAAATGGATGGCGGCGCTGATCTTGTCACAGCCATGCGCAATACGCTCGATGAGTTGGAGGGTGCGTTCGCGCTGGCAGCGATCGACCGTAGTTGCCCGGATCAGCTGGTAGCAGCCCGGCGCGGCAGCCCCTTGGTGGTGGGTGTGGGTATCGGGGAAAACTTCCTAGCCTCAGACCAGCTCGCTCTGCGTCAGGTGACAGATCGATTTATATACCTGGAGGAAGGCGATCTTGCAGTTCTAACGTCCGCGAGTATCGACGTCCGCGATGCAGACGGTGTGCGGGTTTCGCGCGAGCAGGTGAGCCTCTCTGATGCCGTGGAGGAGGGCCACCGGGGCGAGCACTCGCACTACATGTACAAAGAAATTATGGAGCAACCCCAGGCTCTGGCCAAAACCTATGAAGCAGCGGGTCAGGCAGCGATCGATGAGGCCTTTGGTTTATCCGCGGCCGACATTTTTGATCGGGTGCAGAGCGTACAAGTTGTGGCCTGTGGCACCAGCTATCACGCCGGCCTTTTGGGCCGCTACTGGCTCGAAGAGTGGGCCGGTATTCCCTGCCAGGTAGAAATCGCCAGTGAGTTTCGTTACCGCAAGCGCGTGCATCACAGGGACACCTTATTGGTGACGGTTTCTCAGTCAGGTGAGACGGCGGATAGCCTGGCTGCCTTGCGCAATGCGCGAGAAGGCGAGTTCATTGCCAGCCTCGCTATTGTCAACGTGGCCAACAGCGCTCTGGCGAGAGAATCGGAGCTGGTGTTTCAAACTCAGGCGGGGCCTGAAATCGGCGTCGCCTCGACCAAAGCCTTCACAACGCAGTTGCTGGCCTTGCTGCTACTGACACTGTCGCTGGGCCGCCGCCGGGGCATGAAAGCAGCGGTTCAGGCAGAATTTTTAACCGCACTAGAAACCCTGCCCGATTTGGTGAACGAAACCTTGCAGCGTGACGCGGCGATACGCAAGCTGTCAGAGGAATTCGTCGGCAAATTCAATGCGCTGTTTCTCGGACGCGGCATCCACTATCCAGTCGCTATGGAAGGTGCGCTCAAGCTGAAGGAAATATCCTATATTCACGCCGAGGCCTATGCCTCTGGCGAACTAAAGCACGGCCCTTTAGCGCTGGTTGATCGTGACATGCCTGTGGTGGCGGTCGCGCCTGGCGATGAACTGTTGGAGAAGCTTAAGTCCAATCTCGAGGAAGTCCGGGCCCGCGGCGGAGAGCTCTTTGTATTTGCCGACGAGCGAGCTGGATTTGCCAGCGAGGGGGAAGTGCATGTGGTGTCCCTGCCTAGCGCACCCGAACTCACCATGCCATTTGTATATACCGTGGCGCTGCAATTGCTCGCCTATCATGTGGCGGTGTTCAAAGGCACAGACGTGGACCAGCCGCGCAATTTGGCGAAATCTGTTACCGTAGAGTAATGCCTGCTAAAACGATTCTTGCTTGCCTGTTATTGTTCTTGCTGTTGCCTGCGCATGCAGAGCAACGAGCGGATACAGGGCTGGTGCCGGAGGTTGCCAATCCCAGCTTTGCCAAGGGCACCGGCCCGCGAGTGGCGATTGATGCAGCGCACCACAACTTCCATACACTCGAAGGTCGGTTCGCCCCGTTTGCCGCATTGGTGGAAGCTGATGGCTATCGCGTGAGCTCTAATAGCCAACCGTTTTCAGCCGAGTCTCTGCGTGAAATCGATATCTTGGTAATCGCCAATGCCTTGCATGCCAGCGCTGCCGCCAACTGGGCTGCAGCACCGAAATCTGCGTTCAGTGACAGTGAAATTGAGGCCTTGTCCCGTTGGGTCAGAGGCGGCGGTGCGCTGTTATTCATTGCTGATCACCAGCCATTTCCTGCAGCTGCTGCGGCGCTGGCCAGGGAGTTTGGTTTCTTGTTCTACAACGGCTATGTGCTGAACCCGTCTCTCGAGGCCAATCAGGGTTGGATCACTTTCACGCATGCCGCCGGTACGCTGCATCCACACCCCATAGTATCCGCCCGAGGCGCGACGATTGATAGCGTTACGCTATTTATGGGGCAGGCCTTTCTGGCGCCCCCTGCGGCCAGGCCGCTGTTGGAACTCGACCGCAGCCATTATCTATTCCTACCGGGGCCCGACCGTAAGATCGGTAATGGAACCCCTCGCATCACTGTCGAGCGATGGTTACAGGGAGCAACGCTGGAGTGGGGGGCAGGACGCCTGGCCGTGTTTGCCGAGGCCGGAGGGTTCACCGCGCAGAACTCGAGGCGCGGAAAATTCGGGTTCAATCACCCTCGCGGTGCCAATAATGACGAGTTTTTACTGAATACGCTGCACTGGCTGCATGCCAGAGAACGCTAGAGTTGCTTGTTCTCAAGCTCCAGCCGCGTTCTCGCCAACAACTCGGTAAAAATGCGAAAACTTTCGTCCGCTGCAAGTTTCTCGGCGATCAGTAGCTCAAAAGCTTCTTTCTCGAGCGCGTCCAGTTCCGCACGCAGCTGCGATGCCGCTTCGTTACGGGCGCGGTCACGAATCTCAAAAACCCGCGCATAGAAAGTATCTGCGCGATCCTTTTTACGTACAGAGCGCCATCGGGCCAGGCCGACCAATCCGGTCAGCACCAGGAAGGTCAGGTAGACCAGCAAGTTGATGGTTTCGGCATAACGCTCCAGCACGCTCGGCTCATCCCGATTCAGAAAGCGCCGCGCACCCACATGTAGTGGAAAACTGAGATCAAGTGGGTCAAAGCTTTCGTTAATGCCTGAAAAAAGCACCGGTGACAGCGCGACAAAACGGGGTTTCTGTTGAATCATGGTGCGGGTAAATTCGTAGATCGTTCGCTCGGGAACATCTTTGCGTGTCACCAGCAGCATATCGACTTCCAGCGTCAGCAGCGGGCCCTCATTACCGGGCAGGTCGTAGGTGCGAGAGGGAATAACCGCGGGTCGCATCTGTGGCACCAGGTGGCGAATGCTCTCCAAGTGATCATCCGCATTTTCGTTGAGGCTCGACTCCAGCGACACGAATCGATAGCCCTCCCGATACCAGGCCTGTTTGTCCGGGGTAACGGGTCCGAAGTAGACCATCAGGTCGGTTTCTCCTCCCTGCATTGAGTCCACCATCTGATAGTCGCCGGGCTCTAGACCCTGCCGGCGCGCGACAATATCGATGAAGGTCCGGCCCGCGAGGGAATCGTTGGTGATATAGATGGATGCGCCCCTGAGGGACTGACGGTCAGCCTCGAGACTGAAATCCTCCCTGGCCAGTAGGTGCAGAACGCTCTTGTAGGCGGGCAGTATCGCCCGCACGCCGGCTACAAACGGGGTACTGTTTTCAACTAGCGTCAGCTCGGCCTGGTGACTGGCCAGCGCCTGCAGCGCAGATATGCCTGGCTCGGGCGCAGCCTGAGTGAGGTCGATGCCGGAGCGTTGCTCAAAAATCGCCTCCATCGCTTCCGCATCCAGTGCCTGATAGCTCAGCGGATACACCCGCAACACCTCTCCGCGCTGAGAACAAGCTGTGAGCAGAGGTATCACTAACAGGCCCGTCAGCAGTGCGACAAGAATGCGCTGGCTAAGAAGCGAGTTTGAATTCATGGCAGTATAGTAGCTCACAGCTTTGTTGATAGGGAGTCGACAGAATGCGCTATCCCGGTCGCTGTCACTGCGGTGCAGTGCGGTTCGAAGTGGAGTTGGAGGAGGAGATTACTGCGCAGGAGTGCAATTGTAGTATGTGCACCATGATAGGTTTTCAGCACGTGATCGTGCCGCGTTCACGTTTCCACTTGCTTGCCGGTGAAGATGCTCTGACCTGCTACACCTTTAACACCGCTGTAGCCCAACACACTTTTTGTAAGCATTGCGGTGTGAAGTCCTTTTACACGCCCCGCTCCAACCCCGATGGCGTCAGTGTCAACTTGCGGTGTTTGGAGCAGCGGCCCGCCCGTGTGCACCTGGAGCCTTTTGATGGCCAGAATTGGGAACAAAATGCAGGTTCTCTGACGCACCTCAGTGAGGACTGACGCCAGCGAGTTCGATAGAATGTGTTCATGGACGTCACCCGCATTCTCGAACCCCTCAACGACGCCCAGCGCGACGCAGTAGCCTCGGAAAGCCAGAACCTGCTGGTGCTTGCCGGAGCCGGCAGCGGCAAAACACGCGTGCTGGTTCACCGTATCGCCTGGTTGATTCAGGCGGAAGGCCTATCGCCCTGGTCGATCCTGGCGGTCACCTTTACCAATAAAGCCGCCCGCGAAATGCGTACGCGCATTGAAGACATGCTCGATATCGGCACCCGCGGCATGTGGGTGGGCACCTTCCATGGCCTGGCGCATCGCCTGCTCAAGGCACACTGGCAGGAGGCGGGGCTACCGCAGAACTTTCAAATTCTGGATTCCGATGATCAGTTGCGACTGGTCAAACGTATCTGCCGTGAACTGGAGCTGGATGAGGGCCGCTGGCCGCCGCGCCAGGCGCAGTGGTATATCAATGCGCAGAAAGATGAAGGCTTGCGCGCAAGCCATATTGAGGCGCCGCAGTCAGATCCCTACGCCTATACCATGTTGCGTGTTTACCAGGCCTACGAGGATGCCTGTGAGCGCGGTGGACTGGTGGATTTCGCTGAATTGCTCCTGCGTGCACATGAACTGTGGTTGAAGCAACCCGATGTGCTGCAACACTACCAGGGGCGTTTTCGACATATCCTGGTGGATGAATTCCAGGACACCAATACCATCCAGTATGCGTGGCTGCGGGTGTTAGCCGGGGGCCATATACCCATCGTCGCCGTGGGAGATGACGACCAGTCGATCTATGGCTGGCGCGGGGCAAAGATTGAAAATATTCAGCGCTTCTCCCAGGATTTCGATCCGGTCAGAACGGTGCGCCTGGAACAGAACTATCGATCCACCAGCACCATACTGCAGGCGGCTAATGCGGTGATCTCTCACAACATGAATCGGCTGGGTAAGGAGCTGTGGACGGCAGGCGATAAGGGCGACAGCATCATGCTCTACGCGGGTTTCAATGAGCAGGATGAGGCGCGGTTCGCCGTAGAGCAGATCGAATCTTGGGTGACCGAGGGGCGCGATCGCAGCGACTCGGCGATCCTGTATCGGTCCAATGCTCAATCACGCGTGTTGGAAGAGGCGCTGATTCGTAGCGGGATGCCCTATAGGATTTATGGCGGCCAGCGCTTCTATGAGCGGCTCGAGATCAAGAATGCCCTCGCCTATATGCGCCTGTTAGTGAGTCGTACCGATGATGCGGCCCTGGAGCGGGCAATTAATACTCCGGCCCGGGGCATTGGCGGGAAAACGGTGGAGAATATCCGAGAGCTGGCCCGAGAGCGTGACGTCTCGCTTTGGCAGGCCATGGAAATCGCTGCCGAGGAGAAGCTGTTGACCAGCCGCTCGCTGGGCGCGTTGGAAGGTTTCAGGGTGCTGATCAATGAACTTGATGGCGGCACCGAGGAGCTCGAGCTCAAGGAGCTCGTTGAACATGTGATTGATGTCTCTGGCTTGCTCGATTTCCACGCTCGGGAAAAAGGTGAGCGCGGCCAGGCGAGAGTCGAAAACCTGCAGGAACTGGTCACCGCCGCCAAGCAATTCGAACCGGAAGAAGAGGAGCTGTCGCCACTGCAGGAGTTTCTGGACAACGCAGCTCTCGATGCAGGAGAAGCCCAGGCGGAGGAGCACGAAGATAGTGTGCAGTTGATGACGCTGCACTCGGCCAAGGGCCTGGAGTTCCCACTGGTATTGCTTGTCGGGATGGAGGAAAACCTGTTTCCGCACCGTATGTCCATGGAGGAGCCTGGGCGGTTGGAGGAAGAACGCCGGCTTTGTTACGTGGGCATTACTCGCGCTATGCAGAAGCTCATTCTCAGTTATGCCGAGACGCGGCGCCTATACGGCAATGAAAACTTTAATGCTCCCTCTCGCTTTATCCGTGAAATTCCGGGTGAACTACTGGAGGAGGTGCGTCTGCATACCACGATATCCCGGCCCGCTGGTTTGGCTATGAATGCCGAGGTGGTCGATACCGGGCTGAGTCTCGGTCAGCGGGTGTACCATCAGGTATTTGGTGAGGGCGTGGTCTTGAATTTTGAGGGCCGTGGTAGCAGCGCCCGCGTGGAGGTTAACTTTGACGACGAAGGCAGCAAGTGGCTGGTGGTACAGTACGCAAACCTGCAGTCTCTTTGACATGAAATAAGCGAGAAAATCGATGACGAAGAGTCAATTTGAAAGCCGCTATACGCCAGCGATAATCCTCGGTCTGCTGGCGCTACTGGTGCTGACGCTCGCATTGTGGGCTCTGGATCGCAGTGGCGGGAACCGTGGCCCAGAGACTGCGTCTGCCAGCAGCGCGGCGGTCGGGGAACAGCCAGTCATACAATGGAAACTGGTCACTACATGGCCCAAGAACTTCCCGGGACTGGGGCTGGGTCCGGAAAATTTTGCCCGCACGGTCTCAGAGTTGAGTAACGGCAGACTCAAGATACATGTGTTCGGCGCTGGCGAAATCGTGCCGGCCATGGGGGTATTCGATGCGGTGTCTCAGGGCGTGTCGGAGATGGGCCATGGCGCAGCCTATTACTGGACCGGAAAGATTCCGGCCTCGGCATTTTTCACCTCGGTGCCCTTCGGCCTGACCGCGCAGGAAATTAACGGCTGGATCCACTATGGCGGCGGTATGGAATTGTGGCGCGAGGCTTATGCACCCTTCAACATTATCCCCCTGGCCGGCGGCAATTCTGGCGTGCAAATGGCGGGTTGGTTTAACCGCGAAATTAACTCCATTGACGATTTGCGTGGGCTGAAAATGCGTATGCCTGGGCTGGGTGGAGAAGTGCTCTCCCGAGCCGGGGGTACGGCGGTTACCCTGCCGGGAGGAGAGCTCTACACATCTCTGCAAACGGGTGTTATTGATGCCACCGAATGGGTGGGGCCCTATAACGATCTCGCCCTGGGTCTGCATGAGGTGGCGAAGTATTACTACTACCCCGGCTGGCATGAAACCGGATCCATGTTGGAGTTTATCGTGAACAAGCAGGCCCTGGAGGCGCTGCCGGCAGATTTGCAGGCCATTGTTAAAGTGGCATCTCGGGCCATCAATCAGGACATGCTCGACGAATACACGGCCCGCAACAATCGAGCGCTGCAGGATCTACTGGAAAACCACGGGGTACAGCTGCGGCGTCTGCCAGACGATGTAATTATTGCCCTGCACGAGGCCAGTGAAGCGGCACTGCTTGATTTGGCGGCCAGCGACCCGTTCGCGCAAAAGGTCTACGCCTCGTTCAAAGAATTCCTCGATAACGTAAGCACCTACCACCATATTTCTGAGCAGGCCTACATTAATGCCAGGGATCTCAAGGGTAGCCTGGAGCCCGACAGGTAGCGTCAGTTACGGCCGACTGTGCGGGTGCGGCCGTTTTCGTCGATAGCGACAAATACGAACTCACCCTCGGTGACCTTGAGCGGCTCTCCGTCATGCATGGAGTTAATCCAGACCTCCACCATGATTCGAATCGAACTGCGCCCGACCTCCAGAACGTCCGTGTAGCAGCTGACAATCGCGCCGACGTGAACGGGTGTCAGAAAGGCCATGCCATCGATAGCGACTGTGGCAACCCGGCCACTGGCGACCTCCGCCGCGGCGATTCCCCCGGCAATGTCCATTTGCGACAACAGCCAGCCACCGAAAATATCGCCATTGGCATTGGTATCTTTGGGCATGGCCACGGTTTGCAGGGCCAGGTCGCCCTGAGGTAAGGGGGTGCTGTCAATATCGTTCATAACAGGCCTGTTGTCGGAGTGCGTTGTATTAGTGCTTGAGCTGGCCGGGCAGCCAGGTAGCCAATTCTGGCCATACCACGAGCAGGGCCATGGCCAGAAGCTGGATGATTATAAAGGGAATCACCCCGCGGTAGATAGCGCCGGTGGGGAGACCTTCGGGAGCCACCCCGCGCAGATAAAACAGGGCGAAGCCAAAGGGCGGCGTCAGAAATGAGGTCTGCAGGTTCAATGCGATCATGATGCCGAGCCAGATAGGGTCGAGCCCCATAGCCAACAGAATCGGACCCACGATAGGCACCACCACAAAGGTGATCTCGATAAAATCGAGAATAAAACCGAGCAGGAAAATCACCACCATCACGACCAGTGTTGCGCCCATGACGCCGCCGGGCATGCCCTCGAAATAGTGGCGAATGAGTTCTTCCCCGCCAAAGCCACGAAACACTAACGAAAACAGTGCGGCACCGACCAGGATCATGAATACCATGCAGGTCACTTCCATCGTGTTAACCACGACGTCGTGCATGCGTTTGCGATCCAACTGTCCCCGCGCCCCCGCGAGAATCAGTGCGCCGAGCGCCCCCACACCAGCGGCTTCGGTGGGCGTGGCGGCGCCAGAGAGGATTGAGCCCAGTACCGTGGCGATTAGCATGAGCGGCGGGAATAGCCCCCGTATAATCGCGCTGCGTTCGGCGCGCTCGTGGTCGCGCACGGGCGGTGCCGCCTCCGGCTTAAGCAATGCGTACATATAGACATACACCAGGTACATCCCCACCAGCAGAATGCCGGGGATCAGCGCGCCAATGAACAAATCGCCTACCGATACGGTTTTAGGATTGAATACATTCATACTCAACTGGGCCTGCTGGTAGGCGCTGGAGAGCACATCGCCTAGCAATACCAAGGCGATGGAGGGCGGAATGATCTGACCCAGGGTACCGGTCGCGCAAATAGTGCCGGTGGCCAGAGCAGGGTCGTAGCCGCGTTTGAGCATGCTCGGTAGGGAGAGCAGGCCCATCGTGACCACGGTCGCGCCGACGATGCCCGTGCTGGCGGCCAGCATGGCACCCACGACGATCACGGAGATTCCCAGGCCTCCGCGCAGGCCGGCAAAGACCTTGGCCATGTTCTCCAGCAACTCTTCGGCTATCTTCGATTTTTCGAGGACCACGCCCATCATCACGAACAGGGGAACTGCGATGAGGGTGACGTTGCTGATAGTGCCGAATAAACGCCCCGGCATGGCACTGAGAAACGAGGGGTCAAAGTTGCCTGCAAGAATACCGCCTACCGCGAACAGCAGCGCCGTTCCCGCCAGCGTAAATGCTACTGGGTAGCCCAGCATCAGTGCCAGGCAAACGCAGGCGAACATCAGCAGTGATGTGTAGTTATGCTCTTCCATCAGGCGCCGTCCTCTATCAGGAACAAGAGGTTGCGCAGAGTTTCTGCGAGCCCCTGCAGCAGCAGGTTGAGCGCCATCAAGGGGATCAGTGTCTTCAGTAGAAAAACGGCATGAATCCCCCCGGGATCCTGGGAACCCTCCTGCACCGCCCAGGACTCTGCGACAAACTGCGTGCTGACACCCAGCACGAAAATACAGAACGGCAGCAGGAACAGCACGCCACCCACGCTGTTTACCCAGGCACAGCCGCGGCGACTCAGGCCGCGGTAGAGAATATCTACGCGTACGTGTCCGCCGTGCTTAAGCGTGTATGCGGCACCCAGCATGAAGACACTGGCATGCATATAGGTGACGGCTTCCTGCAGCGCTACAGAACCGATGCCAAAGCCATAGCGTAGCAACACCACGAGGCAGGTGGTCAGTGTCATGAAAAGACACAGCCAGGCGAGCATACGGCCGGTCTTGTCGGTAAAATGGCCGATGATTCTTACAGTAGTGTGCAGCGCCGTCATCTGATCTTTTTGATTATCGCGGGCCAGAGTATGATGGGCCGCAGTATAGCGGCGCGGGTAGCGGCCGCCAAACAGGAACAGGATTTATATGTTAGTTGTTATCTCCCCAGCCAAGACTCTGGATTACGAAAGTGCGCCGACCACCAGGAAGGCTACCCAGCCGGCATTGCTGGATAAATCATCTCTGCTCGTCGACGACGCTCGTAAATTGAGCCCAGAGGATATCGGCAAGCTCATGGGCATTAGCGAAAAACTGGCTGCCCTCAATCATGAGCGATTCATGAACTGGGGTCAGCCCTTCGACCTTGATAATGCCAAGCAGTCACTGCTGGCCTTCAAGGGAGATGTTTACACGGGCCTGGAAGCTGAGACGCTCGATTCGGCGCAGCTCAATTTCGCCCAGAAGCACCTGCGAATTCTTTCCGGGCTCTACGGGGTGTTAAGGCCCCTCGACCTGATGCAGCCTTATCGCCTTGAGATGGGCCTTAAGTTCGCCAATAGTGGCGGCAAAAACCTGTACGAATTTTGGGGCAGTGAAATCACTGAGGCGCTCAATAAGCAGTTGAAGTCACTCAAATCAGAGGTGTTGGTTAATCTGGCGTCGAATGAGTATTTCAAAGCGGTGCATCCAAAATCGCTGAACGCAGAAGTCATTACTCCCGTATTCAAAGACCTTAAAAATGGTAAGTATCGCGTCATCAGCTTTTTTGCCAAGAAGGCAAGGGGCCAAATGGCACGCTATGCCATAGAGAAGGGAATCGAAGACCCGGCCGGATTGAAGCGCTTCCGCGTCGGCGGGTATCGCTACAATAAGGCCGAATCAACGGCCCGAGAATGGATTTTCACCCGCGACGAACCTGTATGACGACGACCACAGCAATCATTATCGGTGCCGGCATGTCCGGCATCTGCATGGCCATAAAGCTTCGTGAGCGTGGCATTGACGATGTATTGCTGCTGGAGAAATCTGCGGGACCTGGCGGTACCTGGCATGACAACAGCTATCCTGGCGCTTGTTGTGATGTCGCTTCCCACCTCTATAGCTTTTCCTTTGAGCCCAATCCAGACTGGAGTCGCGCTTACTCGCCGCAGGTAGAGATCCAAGACTATTTCGAGCGCTGCGTCGACCGCTATGGATTGCGCGATGTGATCCGCTACGACAGCACCGTATCCGCTGCGAGTTGGGATGAGTCTGCGGCTGAGTGGGAGGTGCAGCTGTCCTCGGGCGAGCGATTGCGCTGCCAATTTCTGATCAGTGCACTGGGCCAGCTCAATCTGCCAAATATCCCGCGCTTCAGTGGTGCGGAAGCATTCCAGGGCGCCAGTTTTCACTCGGCGCGCTGGGATCATAGCGTCGATCTGACCGGTAAGCGCGTCGCGGTGATTGGCAATGCTGCCAGTGCCATTCAGTTTATCCCGCCGGTGGCGGCGCAGGCTGAACAGCTTGTTGTCTACCAGCGCAGTGCCAATTACATGCTGCCGCGCAATGATTTTGCTTATACCGAGGCGGATAAGCAGCGATTCCGGCGCTATCCGCTGCTGCAGAAACTATCCCGCCTGCGTTGGTATTTGCGCCAGGAATTGTTTCTGTTCGGTGCGATGTTCCCCGGTAGTCTGCGCCATAGATTGGTCGAGATAGCGGCCAGGAAATACCTGGAACAAGAAATTAGCGACCCTGGCTTACGAGAAAAACTAACGCCTGACTATCTACTGGGCTGTAAGCGAGTGCTGGTGTCAGACGACTACTATCAGGCGCTGGAGCGCTTCGATGTTGAGCTGGTGACGTCTCCCATCACTGGCATTGACGCTGCGGGCGTTGCGACCGAAGACGGCCTGGCGCGGCCGGTTGATGTCATTATCTACGGCACTGGCTTTCGGGCGACGGAGTTCTTGGCAGAGATGGACGTGACAGGACGTGACGGTCGCCGCCTGCAGGATATTTGGTCCGCCGGTGCTGAAGCCCTGCGCGGCGTGGCCGTGCCCGGATTTCCCAATCTGTTCCTTTTATACGGTCCCAATACCAACCTCGGCCACAACTCGATCATTCATATGGTGGAGGCACAGGTGGGCTACATCCGTGCCTGCCTGGACAAGGTGCTGGCGAATAATATCAGCAGCATCGAGGCGGATGCTAACGCTTCAACGCGGTTTAACGAGAAGCTGCAGCGCGATCTTGAAAAAACCGTTTGGGGGGGCGAGTGTGGTAGCTGGTACAAGAATGAATCCGGCAAGATCACCAACAACTGGCCGCACAGCTCAACGCGTTTTGCCATCAATATGTGGTACCCGGAGTACACCGAGTACCAGCTGAGGAGCTGATACCGTGTCCGCGCGACCGGTCTCGCAGGCCTGCCTTAATAATCAAGAACCTATTCTCAAGCTGTTGCGCGAAGAGCTTGCAGAGGTGCAGGAGGTCCTGGAGCTCGGCAGCGGCACCGGTCAGCACGCGCGCTTCTTTGCGGAGCAGCTGCCCTGGGTACGCTGGCAAAGCAGCGACCTGCAGCTTAACCATGCAGGTATAGAGGCCTGGAGAGAAGGCTATCAAGGGGACAACCTGCCGCCCGTTGTCGAGCTGGATGTACGTTCGACAGACTGGGGGCTGCCCGTCCCTGAGGCGGTCTTTACTGCCAATAGCCTGCATATTATGGCTTGGGATGCCGTGGAAGCGTTGTTTGCCTACCTGGGACATCACGCACCCACGCGCAACCGCTTGTGTGTCTATGGCCCGTTTAATTACGGCGGCGATTACACCAGTGATAGCAACGCTCGCTTCGATCTATGGCTGGCGCAGCAGGACCCACAGAGTGCTATTCGTGATTTCGAAGCGGTTGATGCCTTAGCTCGCGATGCCGGTTATCGGCTGCGCGCCGATCACGGCATGCCAGCGAATAATCGCCTCTTGGTTTGGCACAAGCTTTCCGTTGTTACTGATCCCGTCTGAAGGGCAGGTAATCTGAAGCCTGCTCGATGTAACTCTCGATATGGCTGAACTCGCGCTGGGTAAAGTCTTCGATTGCGGCAGCGAACCCGGGATCTGCGATCCAGTGGTTGGAGCGAGTAATGATCGGCTCGAAACCACGCTGAATTTTGTGTTCCCCCTGGGCACCGGGGTCGAAGCGGCTCAGTCCCTGCTCAATACAGTATTCAATACCCTGGTAGTAGCAGGCCTCAAAATGCAGACAATCCAGCTCTCTGAGGCAGCCCCAGTAGCGTCCGAACAGTGTGTTGGATGAGCGAAAACATAATGAGCCTGCGACGGATTCCCCGTTAAGCTCGGCCATCACTAACAAACAGTGACCAGGAAGCTCCGATCCGATGCGATGAAAAAAGTCTCGGGTTAGGTAGCCGCCATGTCCGCTGCGTTTGGCATAGGTCGTTTGATAAAAGTGGTAGAAGCGATCCCATTGCTCTGTGCTGATGTGGGCGCCTTCGATACGCTGCAGGCTGATACCTTGCTCCTCGACGCGGCGACGCTCTCGCCGCAGGCTCTTGCGTTTGCGGCTGTTGAAGTTAGCGAGAAAGTCGTCGAAGTCCCGGTAGTCGCGATTGAACCAGTGGAATTGACTGGCCAGACGTGTGCTGGTGCCCGCCGCGCCCAGCAACTCAGAATCTTCGGCCTCGGGGAACAGCACATGCCAGGAGGATAGCTTCTGCTCGGCGGCGAACTGACGCACCGCATCGAGCATGGCAGTCACCAGCGGTTCGCGCGGTTCGTTATCGGCAATGCACAGGCGAGGGCCCGTTGCAGGGGTAAAGGGCACGGCCGTGACCAACTTCGGATAGTAGTCCAGCCCATTCCTGCGCCACGCGTCTGCCCAGCTCCAGTCGAATACGTACTCGCCATAGGAGTGCGACTTCAGGTACATGGGCATCAGCGCAATGAGCGTCGCGTCCCGGTACAGGGTGACATGACAGGGTTGCCAGCCAGAACTGGCATCGGTCGATCCCGATTCCTCCAGTGCCAGCAGGAATTCATGGCGCAGGAAGGGATAGTCCGTGCCGGCTAGACGGTTCCACTCCGCGGCTGATAACTGCTGGATGGAGCTCAAGAATCGCGCTTCGAGTGCCTGCGAGTCAGAGGGCATGGTCCAACAGAATTCCGATAAACACCGCCATCCCGACGTAGTTGTTGTTGAGGAAGGCCTGAAAGCAGGCGTCCGGTTCTCGCGTGCGAATTTGCCGCAGTTGGCGCACAAACAGGCCCGCCGTCGCTATTAGGGACAGAAAATAAAATGCGCCGAGCTCAAACCGCTGCCCCACCAGCACCAGAGCCAACAGTGCGAGTGCCTGTAGGGTGGCGATCATGTGTCTGTCCATCTTTCCGAACAGAATGGCAGTGGATTTGATTCCCACTTTCAGATCATCTTTGCGGTCGACCATCGCGTACTGGGTGTCGTAGGCAACGGTCCACAATAAATTGGCGATGTAGAGCAACCATAGATACGGCGGTAGTTCCTCCAAGACTGCGGCAAACGCCATGGGTATACCCCAGCTGAACGCAGCGCCGAGCACCAGTTGCGGCAAATGGGTATGTCGTTTCATGAAAGGGTAGCAGGCGGCGAGGGCGACTCCGCCGAAAGACAAAGTGATCGTTAGCGTATTAGTGAACAACACCAGGACAAAGGCGACTAATGACAGCGCTGCGGCCAGTGCGAGTGCTTCGTTGCTCGACAGGGCGCCCGTGACCAGCGGTCGCTCTCGGGTGCGCTCCACACCGCCGTCCAGTTTGCGGTCTGCAAGATCGTTCATGGCACAACCCGCCGAACGCATGAGGAAGGTACCGATTGAGAAAATCAGTAGCAAATGCCAGGGCGGTAAGCCGCCTGCCGCCAGCCACAGCGCCCACAGTGTGGGCCACAGCAGCAACAATGTGCCAATAGGGCGGTCAAAGCGAATCAGGGCCAGATAACTGGTCAGTTTGGAAGGAGTGTCGGCCATAGAGTTCGTATTATGGGCTGAGTCCGTCAGGGTTGGAACTGCTCCAGAAAGACTTCGGAGACTGATAAGGAGGCACCTTCGAGCCAGAAACGCGAGCGTCTTGCCCAGGCGGGAGTGTGCTGCCGCAAACTCTCATGAATATAAGCACTATTCGATGGCAGCCGGCTGACTTCAAAACAATCTCGCTGCAAATCCGGATTGCTAAACAACAGGGCCCCGAGAGATTCGTTTTGCAGGTCCCTTAAGCTTCGCATGGTGCCCGATAGTATTCGCTCGGGCATAACGCTGCGGGCGTAAACCCACGGATCTCCGTGGCAGAGTAGGACAACTTCCCGGACCATGGCCTGCTCTTCGCTATCCAAACCTAGCAAGCGTGTTTCTGACGGCAATGGCTGGCACCAGCACTGGTTGAGGCGCTGCACAGCAAAGTCGCCACCGCTGACGTCGATCAGTCTTTGAGTGAGCGAGCCCTCATACAGTAGCCATTGCTCGGCATTGGCAGGCAGTTGCGCTCGATCGACGTCGCTGGCGTTCTGCCAGTCTGGGTCATGAGCGTTGGCGGGGATGGTGGAGTGTGACACGCGCGCAGTTTGTCACACTGAGCCGTGATGTACAGGCTTTCGTCGCATTGGCGGGGGCCAGCATCCGCACTTGCACATTTTTTATACGGCACTATAGTGTTGCCTCCCCAAATTTCCTTTACAAATCAACGTAAAAAGTAGCGAGACACAACATGAGCAAATGGGAATGTATTGTTTGCGGGATGGTCTATGACGAAGCCAAGGGCTGGCCAGATGATGGCATTGCGCCAGGCACCAAGTGGGAAGACGTCCCAGAAGACTGGCTTTGTCCTGATTGTGGCGTGGGCAAGGAAGATTTCGAGCTGATCGAAGAGGCCCCGGTAGAGCAGGTTCCACACCATGAAGAACCTGTTGCAGATGCGGTGACAGCACCGGTCGTCATTATTGGTACCGGGCTGGCCGGTTACGGGCTCGCCAAGGAGTTTCGTAAACACGATAGCGAGACACCACTCATCCTGATTACCAATGACGATGGTCGTTCTTATTCCAAGCCGATGCTGTCAACGGGTTATACCAAAGACACCTCCGCCGATGATTTGGCCCAGCTCGACGCGGGAGGCATGGGCAAGACCCTTAAGGCCAGCGTCTGGACGATGACTCATGTGAGTGAGATCGATACCGAAGCGCAGTTGATCAAGGTGGGCGATGCTCAGACAGCCATTCACTACGGCAAGCTGGTGCTGGCGCTGGGTGCACAAGTGATCCAGCCGCCCATCGAAGGCGATGCCCAGGAGTACATCTACACGGTCAATGATCTCCTGGACTACGATGATTTCCGCCAGGCCATCAAGAAAAATGATGTAAAGAAGGTGTGCATCGTCGGCGCCGGATTGATTGGCTGCGAGTTCACCAATGACCTGATTAATGGCGGCTTTGAGACCGAGGCGGTCGATCCGCTGGGCTATTGCCTGCCCACGCTCTTGCCCGAGGCGGCAGGTAAAGCGGTGCAGCGTGGCCTCGAAGAAAAGGGTGCCAGGTTCCACTTTGGTCCGCTGGTGACTGCCGTGAACAAATCCGAGTCCGGCGTCGTAGTGAGCCTCAATAATGGTGAGACCATCGAGGCGGATATCGTGCTCTCGGCCGTCGGTGTGCGCCCGCGGGTTGACCTGGCTGAGCAGTCCGGCCTGCAGGTGAATCGCGGCATCGTGACCAATCGCCTGCTGGAAACCAGCGCTGCCAATGTTTACGCCTTTGGCGATTGTGCCGAGGTGGCGGGACATGTATTGGTCTATGTGGCGCCGCTGATGGCGGCCGCTCGCGCCTTGGGTAAGACCCTTGCCGGCGAGCCGACTGAAGTCAGTTACCCGGCTATGCCCGTCACTATTAAGACGCCCGCCTGTCCGGTGTGTGTTTCACCAGTAGCGCCTGATACCGAAGGCGAGTGGCAGATCAGCGAAGACGGCAACAACGTGCGTGGCGAATTCCGAGGCCCGGACGGCAGCTTGCTGGGCTTCGCGCTCACCGGTGATGCTACCAAGGACAAGATGGCACTGCAGAAAGAGCTGCCCGCTATTCTTGACTGAGCCTAGCTCCCCCCTGGACCGGGTCCGGCGCTGGCTGCATAGCTGTGTGCTGGACCTGGAGCTTTGCCCTTTTGCGGGTCCCGTTGTGGAGCAAGGCAGCGTGCGCTTCGCGCTATCGCCTCATGGAGACCGAAAGGGGCAGTTGCAAGACTTTCTTCTCGAACTGGATAGGCTACAGAACAGTGCCGAGGAGGACATTGCTACGACCTTATTGGTCTTGGAGGCTGGCCCAGCGGACTTTGAAGCGTTTATGGATCTGGTCGATGAGGCACAGGCGCTACTGGAGGCGGCGGGACTGGAGGGTATTGTGCAACTGGCTCACTTCCACCCCGCCTATTGCTTTGCCGGTGAAGACCCGGCGGACGCCTCTAACTACACTAACCGGTCGCCTCTGCCGATCATTCACCTGTTGAGGGAATCTCAACTCAGCAGGGCACTAGACGCTTTTCCGAACCCCGAAGCCGTACCTGAGCGCAACATCGCTACCATGCGCGCGCTAGGCCTGGCGCAGCTTCAGCAATTGTGGGCGAGCTTTGATCATTAGACCGAAGCGTAGCGCTCTGCACCGCCCAACCAGCGCCTGATGAGCGGGTCGACCCGACCGGGCTCTTCGTCTGCAATGTGTACGGCCAGGGATCTTACCTGATCCAATAAATGCGCGTGTGCCTGCATATCGGCCACCCGAAATTCCATCAGACCGGTCTGGCGTGTTCCCAGGACTTCACCTGGACCACGCAGTCGCAGGTCTTCCTCTGCGATGTAAAAGCCATCATTGCTGTCGCGCATCGCTCCCAGTCGGGCGCGACTCTGTTCGCCCAGTGGCGCTTGGAACAGAAGGACACAGTGGCTCTGTTGTGTGCCGCGACCCACCCGACCCCGCAATTGATGCAGCTGCGCCAGTCCAAGACGCTCCGGATTCTCGATGATCATGAGGCTTGCATTGGGCACATCGACACCCACCTCAATGACCGTAGTCGCGACCAGTAGCTGAATTTCGCCGGCCTTGAAGCGAGCCATAATGGCTTCCTTCTCGGTTGATTTGAGGCGCCCGTGAATGAGTCCTATCTCCAGGTCTATCAGCCGCTGCTGCAGTTCGCTCGCGGTCACTTCTGCCGCCTGGCATTCGAGCGCCTCCGATTCTTCGATGAGGGTACATACCCAATAGGCCTGGCGTCCCTCAGAGCACGCGGCCTGGACCCGTTCGATAATTTGTTCACGCCTTTCATTGCTGATGAGCACGGTTTGCACCGGCTGGCGACCCGGGGGCAGTTCGTCGATGATCGAGCAGTCGAGATCGGCGTAGGCGACCATCGACAGCGTGCGGGGAATGGGCGTCGCCGTCATCACCAATTGGTGCGGTCGCTCGCCCTTGCTGGTCAGGTTCAGGCGTTGGTGCACGCCAAAGCGATGTTGCTCATCGACGACGACCAGACCGAGGGCAGAAAACTGCACGTCCTCCTGGAACAGGGCATGTGTACCGATGACAAGTGCTGCATCGCCGTTGGCGATGGATTCCAGTGTGCTTTGACGAGCTTTGCCTTTGGTTCTACCCGTCAGCATGACTGGCTCAACACCGCGGGGTTTGAACCAGTCGCTGAAGGAGCGATAGTGCTGTTCTGCGAGGATCTCCGTGGGTGCCATGATTGCGACCTGGTAACCGCAGGCTATTACCTGTGTCGCGGCACAGGCGGCCACTACTGTCTTGCCGGAACCGACATCGCCCTGTACCAGCCGCAGCATCGGCGCCGGTTGGCTCAGGTCATCGCCGATCTCGGCGATAACCCGTTCCTGTGCCGCGGTGAGTGAAAATGTCAGCTGCTCAAGGAAGTGAGCGATAGCCTCTCTGCCATCGCTCATGCCGTGTGCGCCGAGGGAGCGCTGTTGCCGGCGCAGCTTTTCGAGGGACAGGTTGTGCGCAACCAGTTCCTCTAAGGCCAGCCGTAGTTGTGCGGGGTGTTGTCCGTCCCGAATCAGTTCCTGGGGTGCATCGGGTGGCGGTGCATGTAGATAGCGCAGTGCCTCTACCAGCGTCATCTCCGCCTTTTTTGCGGAGGGTAGGAGATCTGTAACCGCGCGCTCATCGAGCTGTGCCACGGCCTGCGCGCAGAGTTTGCGCCAGCTATTCTGGGTGATTCCGGCCGGTGCCGGATAAACGGGGGTCAGCGCTTCTTCCACGGGAGTCGGATCCGCCTGGTCGATCAGACGATACTCGGGGTGGTAGATCTCCAGACCACTGGCGCCGCGGCGCACCTCGCCGTAGCAGCGCAGACGCGCGCCGGGCTCAAGGTTGCGCTTTTGTGCTGCGGAGAAGTGAAAGAAGCGCAGGCTAAGTGTGCCGCTGCCATCTTGAATCCGGCATACCAGGCTGCGACGCCGGCCAAAGGCGATGTCCGCGACACGAATGTCACCCTCGACGACCACGTCATCGCCGACTTGCAGGGCTCCAATCGGCGTTACTCTTGTGCGGTCCTGGTATCGCAATGGCAAGTGAAACAAGAGGTCCTGCACTTTTTCTATGCTCGCCTCGGCCAGCTTCGCTGCCATGCGCGGGCCGACACCGCGCAAGCTGGAAACGCTCTGGTTGGAAAGATCACTCATGGCGGGTAAATCGTTTTGTGGCGGGAACGCGTATAGTTGTACCAGTGCCTATGAACAAATTGAAGAGCTCTCCAGTATTGTTGCTCGGATGCGGTGATATCGGCTCCGGCTTAGGTCTTGCGCTTCGCAGTGAGGGCAGGGAGGTGCTGGCCTGCCGTAGGGATATTACGCGCCTTCCCGATGGCCTGCAGGGGATTTCGCTCGATCATACCCGACACGATAGCCTCGTCCGTCTGAGTGGTGTCGACTATGGTCCGGTGGTCATGACGCCCACACCTACCAGCCGTGATGTGGAAGGGTATCGTCGCGGATTTCTGCTGGCAGCGAAAAACCTGCTGCAGCTCTGGCAGGGCGATTCGCCCCGAGAGCTGTTGTTCGTGTCCAGTACGCGGGTATACGGCGATTGTGCCGGCGAGTGGGTCGACGAAGAGACCGTAGCTCAGCCGGCAGATGCGCAGGGGGAGCTGATTCTGGCAGCAGAACAGGCCCTGCTTGAGAGTCACCACCGGGTGACCGTGATTCGGTTTTCGGGCATTTACGGCCGCCAACCCTCGCGACTACTCCAGCGTTTGCAGAAGGGGATTATCACAGGCGCGCAGCCCCACAGCTGGAGCAATCGAATACACCGGGAAGATTGCATTGCCTGTCTGCGCCACTTGCTCGATCTGGCCGAGCGTGAACCTCTGTATCTGGGAACCGATAGCGAGCCCGTCCAGCAGCGGCGACTGGAAGAATGGTTGCTTCAACGCTTGGGGGTAGAGGCCACCGAAGAGCAAACGCCGCGGTCTGCGGCTAGTCGACGTTGTCTCAATCGACGGCTCTTGAACAGTGGATTCGAGTTTTCCTATCCGGACTATCGCGCTGGCTACAGCGCCATGATCACCTCTACCTCGATCCCGACGCCTTTGGGAAGCGCTGCAACCTGAACGCAGGCGCGAGCCGGATAAGGCTCGTTGAAAAACTGCGCCATGATCTCGTTGACCGCCACGAAATCGCCCAGGTCAGTCAGTGAGATATTCACTTTCACAGCGTCGTCCAGACTGCCCCCCGCCGCACTGGCAACGGCCGCAAGATTGCTAAACACCTGGCGCGCTTGTGCGGCGATATCGCCGTCGACAACTTCCATGGTTTCCGGGTCCAGGGGAATCTGGCCAGACAGCCACACGGTGTTGCCAACTTTCACCGCCTGTGAGTAGGGCCCGATGGCAGCGGGTGCATCCGGCGTCGATATCACGGCGCGATTACTCATTTTTGTCTCCTTAACTGCGTGTCTTAAGCTCAGGCTGTTGTAGGTTTGTCAGTGTTTGCTGCGGACGACCTTGCGGACTTCTTTCAGGGTTCGAATTCTCTTCATTATAGTCGCCAATTGCACTCGGCTGCGCACGGACACTTGCAGATCGACGTAGCTGAACTGGTAGTCCTTGTCCTCGCTGCTGATTTTCTCAATGTTCACATCGAGGCTATTAATGCGGGTCGCGAGAACCGCGATCATGCCGCGGCGATTCTCGACTTCAATGCGCAGTGCGGCGGAGAATTCGCCTTCGACCTCATCGTCCCAGCGCAGCGGCACCAGTCGATCTGTATTCTCGCGCAGCTCGGCGAGGTTATGGCAGTGTTCGCGGTGCACCACGATGCCGCGCTCTGAACTGAGATAGCCGGCTACTGCGTCGCCAGGTATGGGATGGCAGCACTTGCCGTAACTGACCATGAAGCCTTCGGTGCCGCGAATGGCCACCGGCGCTGAGGTCAGCTGCATGGATCCATTCTCAGCCTCGTCGCCTTCGCCCAGTAACTGCTGTGCGGTGATCGTAGCGACTCGGTTGCCTTTGGCAATGTCTTCCAGCAGCGCATCGAGAGACTGGTAGCCTGCGCGGCTCAAGTAAGCTTCCAGTTTCTCGGTGTCCAGTGCATCCAGCGATGTGTCCAGTGCCACCAGCGACTTATCGAGCAAGCGGCGGCCCAGGGCCACAGAGTCTTCCTGGCGCTGTTGCTTCAGGAAGTGGCGAATATTGGTACGCGCCTTTGCGGTCACCGCATAGTTGAACCAGGCGGGGTTGGGTCTGGCACCGGGTGCGGTAAGGATCTCTACGGTTTGGCCGCTCTGCAGCGGCTCTGACAGCGGCGCCAGTCGCCGATTGATGCGACAGGCGACACAGCTGTTGCCGACGTCGGTGTGCACGGCATAGGCGAAATCGACGGCGGTGGCGCCTCGTGGCAGCTCCAGGATGGCGCCCTTGGGCGTAAATACGTAGACCTCATCCGGGAACAGGTCGATTTTTACGCTCTCAATGAATTCCAGCGAATTACCGGCGCGCTGCTGCATCTCAAGCAGCCCCTGGACCCATTGCCGGGCCCGCGCGTGGCTGCCATTGACGCCGGCGCTGTCGCTGTCACTGGCCTTGTAAAGCCAGTGGGCAGCAATCCCGTTATTGGCCATTTCCTCCATATCGCGGGTACGAATCTGAATCTCGATCGGTACCCCGTGCAAGCCTATTAGCACGGTGTGCAGTGACTGATAACCGTTCGCCTTGGGAATCGCGATATAGTCTTTGAATTCTCCGGGTATGGGCTTGTAGAGGCTGTGAATACAGCCCAGTACCCGGTAGCAGGTGTCTACCGAATCCACGATGATACGGAAGGCGAAGATATCCATGATTTCGGAAAAGCTCTTCTTCGTTTTCATCTTGGTGTAGATGCTATACAGGTGTTTCTCGCGGCCCATGACTTCGGCCTCGTGTCCCTCCTGTTCCAGGCTCACCTCAATCTGGTGGCGAATTTTCTCCACCAGCTCCTTGCGATTGCCGCGGGCTTGACGCAACGCTGCCGATATTCGTTCCGCGCGCATGGGGTGCTGGGCGCTGAAGCCCAGGTTTTCCAGCTCGATACGCACATTGTTCATGCCCAGGCGTTGGGCGATTGGCGCGTACATCTCGAGGGTTTCACGCGCGATGCGGCGTCGCGTGTCGACTTTCAGTACGCCCAGGGTGCGCATGTTATGTAATCGATCCGCCAGCTTGACCAGGATGACTCGAATATCCTTGGCCATAGCGAGCGCCATTTTCTGGAAGTTCTCGGCCTGTTTTTCAGCCAGCGTGTCGAATTCAATTTGGGTGAGTTTGCTAACGCCGTCCACGAGTTCGGCCACGCTGTGCCCAAACTGGGCTTCTATGGCGAGCTTATCGATGCCGGTATCTTCGATGACGTCATGCAGCATGGCGGCCATGAGGCTCTGGTGGTCCATGTGCATGTCCGCCAGGATGCCTGCCACGGCCAGGGGGTGGGTAACGTAGGGCTCGCCGCTGCGGCGAAATTGCCCGTAGTGGGCCTGTTCGGCGAAGTAGTAAGCGCGTTTGACCTGGTTGCTCTGCTCGGGGCTGAGATAGGTCTGCAGGGTAGAATCGAGGGCGCTGATGCTGTTCATTCGATCATGCCGCCCTCAAGCCCAGTGTTTCAGAGGCTTTCGCTGCTCTCCATGGCTTCCAGCAGCTCTTCCTCGGCCTCTACTTCTTCTTCACGGCTGAGAATTTCGGGAGTAATCAGGCCATCTGCGATCTCACGCAGCGCGATTACGGTGGGCTTATCTGATTCCTCGTCTACCAGCGGATCCTTGCCGCCGGTCGCGATTTGGCGGGAGCGCTTGCTCGCCACCATGACCAATTCAAAGCGGTTTGCTACGTTCTTCAGGCAGTCTTCAACGGTTACTCGTGCCATTTCTATTCCTGTTTCTCTTCTCTTCAGTGCGGCCGATCCTGTGCCCGTGTGAGGCGGCAAAAAAGGCGCTGTTTGGGGTCGGGCCGGTACGGCTTGCCCGAAGGAACGGCAAATAATAGCAAAAACATCGGCTTACGACAGCAGTTCGGTAAGCAAGCCCTGCCAGTGTACAACCTGCGCCTGGGTGCGTAAGCGCTGGCTGTCGACGATGCACTGGAGTTCGTCCAGCGCCTGTTCGAAGTTGTCATTGACGACGATGTAGTCCGCTTCGGGATAGTGTGAAATTTCCTGCACCGCCTGATCCATGCGCTCGCGGATAACCGCTGCGTCGTCCTGGCCACGGGTCGTCAATCGGTGCTGCAGCGCCTGCCTTGAAGGCGGCAGAATGAACATGGCGACACTCTCGGGCCGCTGGCGCTTGATTTGGGCCGCGCCCTGCCAGTCGATTTCCAGGATCACGTCGTTGCCGTTGGCCAATTGCTCCTCGACCCACTCCTGAGAGGTGCCGTAATAGTGTTTAAAGACCTGCGCATGTTCCAGGAAGGCACTGCGATTTAGCATCTCAGTAAACGCCGCTTCGGTCACAAAGTGGTAGCTGACTCCGTCCTGCTCTCCCGGGCGCATGGCTCTAGTGGTGTGGGATACAGACACTCGCAGGTTGTCGCAGCGCTGCTCCAGCGCCTCCACCAAACTGGTTTTGCCAGCACCACTGGGTGCAGACACGGTAAATAATGTACCCGGGCTCGGCATACGCTGGGATCACTCCAGATTCTGGATTTGTTCGCGCATCTGTTCGATGAGCACTTTTAATTCTACTGCGTTTTGGGTGCTGGTGCTGGAAATTGACTTGGAGGACAGCGTGTTGGCCTCACGATTGAGTTCCTGCATGAGAAAGTCCAGGCGTCGCCCGCAAGGCCCACCTTTGTCCAGCACTCGCGCCACTTCCTGCACGTGCGCCTGTAGCCGATCGAGTTCTTCTTCGACGTCGGTTTTCTGGGCCAGTAACACCAGCTCCTGTTCGATCCGGCCCGGATCGACCTCGATATCCAGATCGGCGAGCCTCGTCTCGAGGCGCACGCGCTGGCCAGCTATCAGTTCTGGCATCAGCGCCCGTGTTTTATCGACCTCTGCCTGTACCGCGTCCAGGCGAGCCCGTATAAATTGCGCCATGGCATCGCCTTCTCGCGCTCTGTTCTCGGATAAGGTCGCCAGAGTATTGCGGAATACAGCCGTGGCCTTCTGCTTGATGCTCTCTTCGTCAACGCTGTTGCCCTTGAGCACACCCGGCCACTGCAGGACCGATAAATAGTCGGGGGTCTGCAATTCACCCAGGGAGGCTTCCAATGTTGCTCGTGCACCGGCAAGCTGTTGCACGCGATCCAGATTGGGCTCCAAGGCCTGCAGTTCCGTCTCATTAGTCTGCCAGCGCAGCGTGCATTCGACCTTGCCCCGATTCAGGGATTTCTGGAGTAGTTCGCGCCAACTGGGTTCGAGCCCGCGCAATGCCTCCGGCAACTTGAAGTGGCAATCCAGATAGCGATGGTTAACCGAGCGCAATTCGACGACGAGGCCGTCGTCTCCCTCGCGGGCAAATGCGGTCATGCTGTTGATCATGTGCGGACTCGGGGCGGCAAAGCGGATGAGTTTAACAGTCCTGCCCTAATTCGCCAGCGGAGCGTATAATGCCGCCCGCCCATCACAAGACACAGGCAGGAACATAGTCATGACCCGACCCAGCGGCCGCCAGCCCAACCAGCTGCGCCCCATCGAGATTACTCGCGAATTCACCCGCCACGCCGAGGGCTCCGTGTTGGTGTGCTTTGGAGACACACGTGTTATTTGCACCGCCAGCGTCGAAGCCGGCGTGCCGCGGTTTTTGCGTGGGCAGGGCAAGAGCTGGGTTACCGCTGAATACGGCATGCTGCCACGTTCGACCGGCAGTCGCATGGGCCGCGAGGCGGCGCGCGGTAAGCAGGGTGGACGCACGGTAGAAATCCAGCGCCTCATCGGTCGTTCACTGCGTGCAGCGATCGATTTTGAGGCACTGGGGGAACACACGATCACCATCGACTGCGACGTAATTCAGGCGGACGGTGGCACCCGTACCGCTTCGATTACCGGTGCCTGCGTGGCATTGGTCGATGCGCTGCGCAGCATGCAACGTGAGGGAATGATCGAGAGCGACCCTCTGCGCCAGATGGTGGCCTCCGTGTCCGTAGGTGTTGTTGCCGGGCAGCCCGTGCTGGATTTGGACTATGTCGAAGACTCCAGCGCCGATACTGACATGAACGTCATCATGACTGAAGCAGGCGAATTCATAGAAGTGCAGGGCACAGCAGAAGGTGACGCCTTTAAACGCGCCGAGCTCGATGCCTTGCTGGATTTGGCTGAAGAGGGTATTGCGGAACTGGTGCGTCTGCAGAAGCAAGCGCTGGGTTCGCCTGCCTGATCTCGCCCCAGCCCGCTAAAATACGGGCTCGATATCGTAGTCCATGATAACCGGCGCGTGGCTGGAAAATGCCTGGCTTTTGTAGATGGCTCCATACTCGATGGCATATTTGAGCCCGGCCGACACCAGGTGGAAATCGGTGCGCAAGCCCACACCTTCACGATCGCCGTCCGGCCACCAGCTAAATTCATCGGAATCGGAATTAATCTCGCGGAAGGCATCTACATACCCGAGTTCCAGCACTTCGTCCATCCACTGGCGTTCTTCGGCCAGGAAGGCGCTGCGAGTGCTCCAGGTTTCAGTGTCCTCAACATCATTAGCCGTGTGGGCAATATTCCAGCCGCCGCAGATAATGAACTCGCGACGCTTGTTGCGGATTTTGCCGAGATGACCTTTCAACAATTCCAGGAACTCGCGCTTGCGACCCTGGTCATCTTCGCTGTCGCCGCCGGGAGGAGAGAGTAGGCAACCGACACTGATATTGCCGTAATCCGCCTGGATATAGCGGCCTTCCATGTCGAATTCGCCAAACCCCAGTCCTGTCATAATCGCCTTGGGCAGCGTCTTGCAGTACAGGGCTACACCGTCGCTCTTACCCTCTACGGAATCAAAAAAGTAGGCGTTGTACTCGGGCGGAAAAAAGTTGTCCGCCTGCAAATCGTACTCGGAACAACCCAAATCCTGGATACAAATGAAGTCCGCATCCTGGTCGCGGATCCAGTCATAAAATCCTTTATCAGCTGCGCTCTGAATGCCGTCAGCGCAGAGACTGATGACTCTCATCAAAAACTCCTTGTTGGATAGCTACCTGCCGCGCTAGGGCGATCCTGTGGGCAGGCATATATGTATCGCTGTGACGTGAATCGTTATTATGCTTGCATGTTCTCGGCCACAGGCCGATCATGTATACAGCATTCTGCTGCCGCGTGAAACCACCGGCAGTGTCACAAAACGGACCTCCACAAGCATGCAACAATATCAAGAGCGCTTCATCGAGCTCGCCAGGGCCCAGGACGCCCTGAAGTTCGGGGAATTTACCCTTAAATCGGGCCGCACCAGCCCCTACTTCTTCAATGCGGGCGCATTCTGTACGGGGGCAGCGCTGGCCGAGCTTGGCCGCTGCTATGCCAATGCCATTATCGACTCTGGCGTCGAGTTTGATGTGATATTGGGTCCGGCGTACAAAGGCATACCCTTGGCAGCCAGTATAGCGGTGGCGCTTGCGGATCATCACGGGCGCGACATTCCCTGGGTCTACAACCGTAAAGAGGCCAAAGATCACGGCGAGGGCGGAATTCTGGTGGGCGCGCCGCTCGAGGGTCGCGTGCTTGTAGTTGATGATGTCATTACCGCTGGCACGGCGGTACGTGAAGTGTTGGCGCTGATCGAGGCAGCCGGCGCGAGCTGTTCCGGCGTGGCGATTGGACTGGACCGGCAAGAGCGCGGTGCTGGAGAACTTTCCGCGATTCAGGAGATCGAACAAGAGTTCGGGCTACAGGTGGTCAATATCGTGTCGTTGGTCGACTTGATTGCCTATCTAGAGTCCCAAGGCGGCGATAGTGGCGCGCGGCTCGATGCCATGCGAGCCTATAGAGCTGAGTACGGGGTGCAGTGACTTGTACTGACCACGGTGAGAGCCTATATTGAGCCAAAAAACAGGAAACTCCGATTTATAGAACCATGGGATTACGAACCCTAAGCACTGTGATAATGGTGGTCGCTGGCCTTATGGTCTCAGCGGGCGCGTCCACTGCTGAAAGAAAGAGTGGCAAGCTTTATCGCTATATTAATGATCAGGGCGTCACGGTAATTGATCACCAGGTGCCGCCTGAATACGTGCACAAGGGTTACGAGATTCTCAACCAGGACGGCACCGTCGATTCCGTAGTCGAGCGGGCGCTGACCGATGAGGAAAGGGCGAATCGCTCCAGCGAACAGTATCGCCGTCAGGTCGAGGCCGAAGAAGCGGAAGAGCTGCGCAAATGGGATGAATCGCTGATGTTACGTTACAGCAGCATTGAGGATATCGAAGCGGCGAGAGATCGAGCCCTAAGCGAACTGCGCATCAGGATCAGTATTCTGCGGAGCAATGTGCGCTCCCTCAAACTGCAGGTGGAAAGCAATCAGGCCCGGGCCGCGGACATAGAGCGCGGTGGCGCCCGGGTGCCTGTGGAAATGGTAGCCGCTATCGATGGCTTGCAAGGTGAAATCACAGAAACCGAGCGCTCGATAGAGGAGCGTATGCGCGAAATCGAAGTAGTGGAGCAAGGCTTTCAGCGCGATATCGACCGTTTCGCTTTATTGCTCGACAAAGTGGAACTGCGCAAGCGCTATTCGCGCACAGCAGATTAGAACGCTCCCTGGCCCGCTTGCGGACTAGTGGCTGTTTCTCGAAAGAACCCGCCCATCAGCTGTTGCCACTGATCACTCCAGCCTTCTGTTGGAGGGCGTTGGAAATTACTGCGAACATATTGCGAGATCTTCCCTTCCGCCATAGCGAGGAGCAGGTTGGCGGCAGTATTCACTGGCAGAACCGGCCGGATCCCTTCTCGCATCTCTGCCTCACGCAGGACCTGCTTGAGTTGGGTTTCAAAGCGGTCGAATAGCTGGGCAACGCGGGCCCGTAATCGTTCGGTCTCACCCGCTAGCGCATCGCCGGTTAGGATGCGTGTGATGCCTGGATTCTTCTCAGTGAAGGCCAACAATAGAGTCAGCATCTTTTCGCAGCGGGTCGCCGCTTTGCTCTCCTCAGCCAGTATCAGATTTACCCGGCTAAACAGCGTCTCCTCAATAAATTCAATCAGTCCCTCAAACATCTTGGATTTGCTGGGGAAGTGACGATACAGCGCGGCTTCGGAAACCCCGACCTGGTTGGCCAGCTTGGCTGTGGTAATGCGCTCACCAGGGTTCGCCTCCAGCATTTGAGCCAGGGCTTCAAGGATTTGTTGGCGGCGCTGGGATTTCCTGGGTGACATTCCGTTGGCGGTGAGAAGGGCTCAGGCGTTCAATGCTAGCTGCAAGACCAGAGTGCTGCAACAGAAACAGGTAAATTAGACTGTTTTTTCCGACTTTTTTGTGCGTTAGCGTCGCGTTATGAGGGTGCCGACACCCTCGTCCGTGAAGACTTCGAGCAACACTGCATGGGGCACCCGGCCGTCGATGATGTGCGAACTCGTGACGCCGCTGTTAACCGCATCAAGCGCACACCGGATCTTGGGCAGCATCCCACCGTGAATGGTGCCATCGGCGATCAATTCGTCCACGCGTGCAGGTGCCAGGCCGGTCATGACCTTGCCGTCCGCGTCCAGTAGCCCTTCAACGTTGGTCAAGAGCATGAGCTTCTCGGCCTGTAATACTTCGGCGAGCTTGCCGGCAACCAGATCGGCATTGATGTTATAGGATGCGCCGTCTTCGCCCACGCCGATCGGTGCGATCACGGGGATGAAATTGCTGTCGAGGATCATGTTGAGAACCTCGGTATCGATCTTATCGACTTCGCCAACGTGGCCAATATCGATAATCTCAGTCGCTTTCAGATCCGGTGATTGCCGACTCACTTCCATCTTGCGAGCGCGAATCAACTGGCCATCTTTGCCGGTGACGCCTATGGCCTTACCGCCATTGCGGTTGATGGTGGAGACAATCTCCTTATTGACCGAAGCCCCTAAAACCATCTCTACGACATCCATCGTTGCACTGTCTGTGACGCGCATCCCGTTAACAAAGTCTGTCGATATGTTGAGCTTCTCGAGCAGGGCGCCGATTTGGGGGCCACCGCCGTGCACCACGATGGGGTTGAAGCCCACCAGCTTCATTAACACGACATCGCGAGCGAAGCTCTCGTGCAGCTTCGGGTCCACCATGGCATTACCGCCGAACTTGATGACCACGGTCATGCCGGTGAAGCGCTGGATATAGGGCAGAGCCTGGGTCAGGACCTGGGCGATGTTAAGAGCGGAGTCTTTACTGAGGGACATCTAGAATCCTGGCTCCAGGTCCGGCTCTACGCTAGCCAGTTGCTCACGGAACTGTTGCATGATGCGTTCCAGAGAGTCGGCGTCGTGAGCCTCGAAGCGCGCGATCAGCGCTGGGATAGTATTGGATGCCCGCAGCAAGCCCCAGCCATCGTTGTAGTCCACGCGAATGCCGTCAAGATTATTGACTTTCCCTGGGCTGAAATCGGCATGGCTTTCCAGCCGTTGCATCAGCTCGAATTTCTCATCTTCATCCACCGGGATACGAATCTCGGGAGTGCTTTCGGTGTCGGGGTATTCGGCTAGCAGTTCATCGAGGCTGGCGCCGGCGCCGCTGATAATCTCTGCCAGCCTGGCCGCCGCGTACATGCCGTCGTCGAAGCCAAACCAACGCTCACCGAAGAAAATGTGCCCCGAGAACTCGCCTCCCAGTAGTGCACCGGTCTCAAGTACTTTCTCGCGCATGAAGGCGTGGCCCGTTTTCCAGAGAATCGGCCGTCCGCCATAGCGACTGACCAGCTGAGTGAGGTGGCGGCTGCATTTAACGTCAAAGACGACGTCCGCGCCTGGGTTGCGCGATACCACGTCCTGCGCATAGAGCATCAGTAGCTTATCGGCACGCACGATGCTGCCATCTGCGCAGACCGCGGCCAGCCTGTCGCCATCGCCGTCAAAGGCGATACCAAAATCAGCCTCTTCCTCGCGCACCTTCTCCTGCAGATCTGCCAGGTTGTCGTCTACAGAGGGGTCCGGGTGGTGGTTTGGAAAGCTTCCGTCCACCTCGCAGTAAAGCGGCACGACTTCGCAACCGAGTTCTTCGAGCACCTGGGGCCCAATAGCACCCGCTACGCCATTGCCGGCATCCACCACTACCTTCAGCGGGGCGGCGATAGCCATGTCGCTGACGACGGCTTCGATGTAATCAGCAGCGACATCTTGCTTAGCGAGGCGACCGGCGCCTTCGCTGAATTTGCCCTCAGCCACCTTGTCGCGCAGATGTTCGAGTTGCTCTCCAGCAAACGGTTTGCCATCAAACGTAATCTTGAGGCCGTTGTATTCGGCGGGGTTGTGGCTGCCGGTGACCATCACGCCGGTCTTGGAGCTCAGCGTATTGGTAGCGTAATAAAGCAAAGGCGTAGGGACCACGCCAATATCGATGACATCGCGACCGCTGTCGAGCAGCGCTTTCACCAGTGTGTTCTTGATGGACGGGCTCGTGGTGCGGCCGTCGCAGCCGACAATGATTGCCTGCTGTTCATGTTCTCCAGCGATGGTTCCCAGGGCCCGGCCAATGTTGGTGACCATATCCTCATCCAACTCTTCTGGAGCGAGGCCTCTGATATCGTAGGCGCGGAAAATATGCCTCGGGAAATTCTCCGGAAGAGTCGGGGCCGCAGGCGTCTTGGCGGTCTCCTCCATCTCAAACTCGTCCTCGACCTCCTCGTCAATCATATCGATCTTCTGGAACATCGGATCAGAGATGCTGCCCTCCTGTGGTTGTATCGCAGCCTTCTTGCGTCCGGCGCCGACTTTGGCCGTATGCCGCAGGGTTGCGCGGCGCAATTGCTTGGCCAGCGGCAGTAGCTGCGGAACGCTGATTTCGAGGGGTGACTTCTTGTCTGCGGCGGCGGTGATGCGCTCCACCTCCGCGCTTAGGAAGCGCTCGAACAGGATTAACAGTGCAACGAACGCGCCCACAATCGCCAACAGAATGACACCGAGAGTGGCAGCGATCGGTGTGCTGCTAATGCTGCGCTGGCTCAGCAACTTTGCCGAAGGTGTGAAAATCAGCGACCACTGCCCACCATTGAGTTCGGCGGTGGACTGGTACTGGCTGGCGCCGCCATTTCCGGATACGGCTATCTCGTCAGCGCGGGTAAAGTTGCCGCTGCGGTACACCTGTTGCAGTGAAGAACGGCCCTGTTCGTCTCCCAGTGCCGTCAATGCATCGACAATGACCTGATTGTCAAACGTGGCCAGTATTACAGCTCGTTTGCTGCCCTCGCGCGGATGGGTGATGAGCTCGGCCAGCGAGGTGAGCCAGGTGCCCTCGAACTGGTAAGACTCGGGAACGGTTTCGCTGCCATCGGCCGTGCGTCGCAGCAGGTCCACCTCGATATGATTGCGCAGGCCGAGATTACTGCCTTCTAAGCCCGCAGTCCCGAGTTCGCCAACGGTAATCAGTCGCAGACTGGAAACCCCCGGGAAATAATCCATCATTGCTTTTTCCACAAGGGCGACATCCTCGGTGTTGCGACTGGAAATAGCCGCAAGGGCGAGTGGGGACATGGCGGCCAAGGTGAGGCGGTCCTCGAAGCGCTGGAAGAGCTGCTCCACATTAGCGGCCTGCTTTTGTGCCAGCGTATCGGACGCCACTTGAATCTGGTTGTTCTGTACGCCGGACTCTCTCAGCAAGAGCAGGTAGGCGAAGGACAACAGAACCGGGATTAGGATGCCGAGCAGGGCTGTGAGCCAGAATTTAAAAAACTGGTTGCCGTGGCTTGAGATACCCTGGGGATTGCCCTGGGGGCTGGCTTCTGCGCTGCCAGTCTTTTTCTTAAATTTCAGCATGCCTGAATCAGCGAATATCCTTCATGATTAATGATAGTGCCTGCTAATCATTCGTGTCTTCTTTTTTTCAGCACACATTATGCCCGGTAGCGGCGGGAGATGACCTCTACCAGGGTCCTTGCCAGCGCAGTCTTGGCGGTCAGCTCGACGGTCTGGCTATCATCTTCCCAGATGATGGTAGCTGCATTGTTTTCACTATTGAAGCCGGCACGACTATCGGAGACGTCGTTGGCCACGATCAGGTCCAGCTTTTTCTTCTCCAGTTTGCCACGGGCGTATTCCTCAACGGACTGGGTTTCAGCAGCGAAACCTACCGTGAAGGGCTTGGGGTCCTGCGCGGCGATCGTTGCAATGATATCTGGATTCCGGATTAGCTCTATTGTCATGGAATCATGGGTCTTCTTGATCTTGTGGCTTTCCTGAGCAGTCGGCCGGTAGTCAGCGACGGCTGCACAGCCAACGAAGATGTCGCAGTCTGGCGCTGCCGACAGGCTCGCCTCCAGCATATCCTGTGCGCTGATCACGTCCACACGGGTGACGTTTTCTGGCGTGTCCAGCGCCACCGGTCCGGCAATCAAGGTAACCAGGGCGCCCGCATCGGCTGCAGCCCTGGCGATGGCAAAACCCATCTTTCCCGAGCTGTGATTGCTGATGTAGCGAACCGGATCGATAGCCTCGCGCGTGGGGCCGGCAGTGACGGTGACTTTGAGGCCGTCGAGAAGCCCGGTATCAAACAGTGACAGTGCGGCACTACAAATGTCTGTCGGTTCCGCCATGCGGCCGGGGCCAATATCGCCGCAGGCCTGGGAGCCATCGGCGGGCCCGATTCGTGTGACGCCGCGCTCCTCTAACAGGTCAATATTGTGCTGCGTCGCCGGATCTCGCCACATAGCCTGGTTCATCGCCGGTGCTAGCAGACGCGGTGCATCGGTCGCCAGGCACAGCGTCGTTAGCAGATCGTCCGCACGGCCCTGCACCAGTCGGCTAATAAAGTCCGCCGTGGCCGGGGCTACCAGCACCAGGTCGGCCCATCGGGCGAGCTCAATATGCCCCATCCCGGCTTCGGCTTCGGTGTCCAACAGGTCCATGTGTACCGGGTTGCCCGACAATGCTTGCATGGTCAGCGGGGTAATAAACTCCGTCGCCCCTTGAGTCATTACCACCCGCACAGACGCCCCCGCTGTTTGCAGGTCGCGTACCAGTTGCGCGGATTTGTAGGCAGCGATACCGCCCGTGACCCCTAACACAACATTTCGGTTGAATAATTGCCCCATTGCCTTGACCGACCGGGTTCCTTGGTTGATAAGAAGAAGAAAGATAACACTGCGTCAAAGGATTTGACACAGAGCGCGCAGCTCAGGGAGGAGCAGAATGGATGTGCGAGAGACGCCGCTGGCTGACCGGCCGCGGGAGAAGTTGTTGGCACGTGGAGTTACTGAGCTCTCCGATGCTGAGCTGCTCAGCCTGGCGCTTGGCACCGGTGGCCATGCGCTGGCGCAGAAACTGCTCAGCCACTTTGCTGGCCTGCATGCATTGCTGGCTGCGTCCAGCGCTGAACTGCTGGCTATAGCTGGCGTAGGCCCCGCGCGCTTTTGCCAATTGCGTGCTTCTTTGGAGTTAGCCAGGCGCTATACGGAAGCGCAATTGCGTGCCTCGGACGTGCTGTCTTCCCCGGAGCAGGCCCGCAGATTCCTGCATTGGCATTTGCGCAACCGGTCACGAGAGGTGTTCTGCTGTCTGTTTCTCGATAGCCAGCATGCATTGATTCGCTGTGAGGACTTATTCCTTGGCACGCTGGATGGTGCGGCGGTTTATCCGCGGGAGGTTGTGCGCCGTGCATTGAAGCTACATAGTGCGGCCGTGATCCTGGCGCATAATCACCCCTCGGGGGTGGCAGAACCCAGTGCCGCCGATCGTCGCATCACCGAGCGTCTGCAGGCTGCGCTCGCACTGCTTGATATCAGGGTGCTTGATCACATCATTATCGGCCGGGGTGAACACTACTCGTTTGTCGACGCAGGCCTTTTATAGCGCGGGCTGCAGCGGTTTTGGCGGGGAACATTTTCTTGCTATGGCAGTGTGCTTCTGGTATAAAGTCGCGCTCCGTTTGGCAGGCGTCCGGCAAAACCCCGGCGCAGCCCAGTAAAATCAACGTTTCCCACCCGATTTGCGAGTGAGTGGGAGAGAGGAAAACATGGCTAGAGTATGTCAGGTTACGGGCAAGCGCCCAGTAACCGGAAACAACGTATCACACGCAAAGAACCGCACCCGCCGCCGTTTTTTGCCTAATCTTCACCAGCACCGCTTTTGGGTTGAGTCTGAGAAGCGCTTTGTCAGTCTGCGTGTATCCAGCAAGGGCATGCGCATCATCGACAAGAAGGGCATCGAGGCTGTTCTCGAAGACCTGCGTGCTCGCGGTGAGAAGGTCTAAGGAGAGCTACGATGAGAGATAAGATCAAGATGGTGTCTTCTGCCGGTACCGGACACTACTACACCACCGACAAGAACAAGCGCACCACCCCGGACAAGCTGGAAATGAAGAAGTATGATCCGGTGGTTCGCAAGCACGTCATGTACAAGGAATCCAAGATCAAGTAGTCCTGGATGCTTCCTGTACTGAAAAACCCGCTGCGGCGGGTTTTTTTATGCCCGTTAGTTTGTACTATTTGCGCATGCCTGAGTTACCTGAAGTAGAAACCACCCGCCGCGGCATCCTGCCCCATGCGAAAGGCCACAAAGTGAGCGAGATTCTAGTGCGCGACCGGCGCCTGCGCTGGCCGGTGCCCGAGGAGTTGAGCCGCATGCTGCCTGGGGCCACCATTGAGGACATCCAGCGGCGCGGTAAGTACCTGCTGTTTCGCACCGACGCTGGCACACTCATTGGTCACCTGGGTATGTCGGGCTCCTTGCGAGTCGTCGAACCCGGGGATGCGCCTGGAAAACACGATCATGTGGATATCGTGCTCGGCAACGGTCGGGTCTTGCGCTACAACGACCCGCGGCGCTTTGGCTGTATGTTGTGGACCCTCTCTGAGCCCGCAGAGCATGAGCTTCTAGCACACCTCGGACCGGAGCCGCTGGAAGACGTGTTCGATGCTGATTACCTTTACCGGCGCTCCCGCGGCCGCAAAGCAGCGGTAAAAACTTTCATCATGGATAGCCGCATCGTCGTGGGCGTGGGCAATATCTACGCCAACGAGGCGCTGTTCCTGTCGGGTATCCGACCCGGGCGTGCGGCTGGCAGAGTGTCTCGTCCGCGTTATGAAAAACTGGTGCTGGCGATTAAACAGGTGCTGGCCGCGGCGGTCGAGCAGGGCGGTACCACCCTGCGCGATTTCGTCGGGGGGGATGGCAAGCCGGGTTATTTCCGCCAGCAGCTCAATGTTTATGACCATGGCGGAGAGCCCTGCGCCGTATGTGGAGAGCAGCTTAGCGAAACCCGGTTAGGGCAGCGCAGCACGGTGTACTGCCGCATCTGCCAGTCCTGATCGGAAACGGAGGCGCGTTCAGCCGGGGAATTTTTCTTGCAGCGCCTTACACACCGGGGCAGACACGAAGGGCGAGATATCGCCATCCATCGACGCTATTTCACGGACCAGTGAAGAAGAGATATAGGATAGGTGTTCCGACGGCGTTAAGAACACTGACTCAAACTCGGGGAACATCGCTCGGTTCATATTCGCCAGCTGAAATTCGTACTCGAAATCGGCGACGGCGCGCAAGCCGCGCAGTACACAGTGTGAACCCTTGCTCTTCGCTAGGTCGGTTGTTAGTCCGGTAAACCCACAAACTTCAATGTTTTCCACGTGAGTAAGTGATTGCTCACATAACGCTATTCGCTCCTCCAGCGTAAACAGCGGCGACTTCTTCTCGCTGTAGGCGATGGCGAGAACGACGCGATCAAAGAGCTTGGCGGCGCGCTCGACCAGGTCGATGTGCCCATTGGTAATGGGGTCGAATGTCCCCGGATAGATAACGGTCTTCATGGTCACGATGCTAAACAAATTAGTCCGCGCGGACAAATAGTCGGTAGCTGACTTCGCCCGCTCGTTTTTCCCGGTGCGGCGCCCAATTGGACGGCACCTCGGGGGCCGCTTCGCGGGCACCGGCTTCCAGATAGATGTAGGCATCGGCTGCGAGCAATTGCCGTTGCTCTAACAGGGCGCAGATACCGGGCAGCATACCCTTTCCGAAGGGGGGATCCAGGAAGACGATATCAAAGGGCTTGTGATTCCCGCATTCCAGCCAGCGGTCCGCAGTCGTGCAGTGGACCTGGCCGCGCTCACATTGAAGCAGGGTAAGTTGCTCGGCAATACATGTTGCACTTTGGCTGTCGAGCTCGACGAAATCACAACTGCTTGCGCCACGAGACAACGCTTCGAGACCGAGGGCACCGCTACCGGCGAACAGGTCGAGGCAGCGTGCAGACTGCAGCACGGGGGTCAGCCAATTGAACAGAGTTTCACGCACACGATCAGCCGTCGGTCGCAGACCCACGGCGCCCTGAAAGGCCAGCTTTCGCCCGCGCCATTCTCCGCCGATGATACGCAACTGTCCGCTGTTTCCTGCGGCTCTTGCGGCTCGTCTTCCCGCCATTACCTTGCCTCTTCCATAGGTGGTAGGATACGCGTTTTTTCCAAGCGATAGAGATGAAATTCTTTCAGCGGGACAAGAAGCCAGACGCTGCCGATGAGTCCTCACAGCCTGCGCAGGACGCGGCGGCGGAGTCCGCAAGTGAAGACCAAGCGGTGACTGACGAGAGCGTATTTTCGCGCTTGCGCCGTGGCCTCAGCCGCACCAGTGGTCAACTCGCTGCCGGGGCGGGGCGCTTGTTCCTGGGGCGCAAGGAAATTGACGCTAATCTGCTGGAAGAGCTGGAGTCTGAACTGCTGGTAGCCGACGTCGGCGTGGACGCCACGCTGGAAATCGTGGGCCGCCTGGCGGAGCGGGTGTCACGCCGTGAACTGGCAGATGGCGACGCACTCTACAAGGCGCTGCAGCAGGAGCTACAGGAGTTGCTATCGCCCTGTGAAGCACCACTGCAAGTTGCGGTCGGTTCGAACCCTTTCGTTATTCTTATGGTCGGCGTGAATGGCGCCGGCAAGACCACCACCATCGGCAAGTTAGCGCGACGTTACCAGTCGGAAGGAAAGTCGGTGATGCTGGCCGCGGGCGATACCTTCCGCGCGGCCGCCGTAGAACAGCTTCAGGCCTGGGGTGAGCGCAACGAAGTGCCTGTGGTCGCGCAGCAAACCGGTGCTGACAGCGCTTCGGTCATATTTGATGCCCTGCAAGCCGCCCGGGCACGGGATGTGGACATTCTAATTGCCGATACAGCGGGTCGTTTGCACAACAAAGACAACCTGATGGAAGAATTGAAGAAAGTGGTGCGGGTGATGGCTAAGCTCGATGAAAACGCCCCTCATGAGGTGATGTTGGTGCTGGATGCAGGAATGGGACAGAACGCCCTCGCTCAGGCCGAGCACTTTCGCGATGCCGTTGGCGTCAGTGGCATCACCTTGACCAAAATGGATGGTACGGCCAAGGGCGGCATCATATTTGCGATAGCGCAAAAGCTGGCTTTGCCTATCCGTTTTGTCGGCGTGGGCGAATCGGCCGAAGATCTGCGGCCATTCCATGCCGCTGAATTTATTGACGCTCTATTCGCGCAGGACTGATGATTACCTTCGACCGGGTTTCAAAGCGCTACCCGGAGGGGCACGAGGCGCTCAGCGAGCTGAGTTTTAACATCGACAGCGATGAGCTGGTCTTCCTGACGGGCCACAGCGGTGCCGGCAAGAGCACATTGCTGAAACTCATCATGTTGATGGAGCGCCCGACCCGCGGCCAGGTTTTAGTTAATGGCCAAAATCTGAAATCGCTGCGGGCCTCCCAAATTCCGCTGCATCGACGCCAGGTTGGGGTCGTGTTTCAGAACCATCAGCTGCTGTTTGATCGCAGCGTATTTGACAATGTGGCCCTGCCGCTGCTGATTACAGGCTACAGCCTGCGCGATATCGGTCGACGGGTGCGGGCTGCACTCGACAAAGTCGGCCTGCTCGACCGCGAAAAGGACATGCCTATCACGCTTTCCGGCGGTGAGCAGCAGAGAGTGGGTATCGCCCGCGCGGTCGTCAACAAGCCGCGCCTGTTACTGGCCGATGAACCGACCGGAAACCTGGATCCAGCGCTGTCCGCAGAGATCATGAATCTGTTTGAGCAGTTCAATCAGGTGGGTGTGACAGTGCTGATCGCCAGCCACGACCTGCCGCTGATTTCGCGCATGCAGCATCGCATCATCACCCTGCGCAATGGCCGTTTGATTGCGCCGGGGGGAGACAGCTGATGGCGGGTGGTGCAAAAACTGCGCGCGCCAGCGCCGGCGATCAGCTGCGAGCCTGGTCTCAACACCACCGTCTGTCCTCGCGAGACAGCCTGATGCGCCTTTTGCGCAATCCTCTGGGAAGCCTGCTGACCTGGTTGGTTATTGGTATAGCGATGGCATTGCCAGTGGGCTTGTCCGTCGCCTTGGAGAACGTCAAAGCGGTCAGCGGTAATTGGGAGAGCCCCGCCCAGATATCCTTGTTTTTGCGCAACGAAATGTCGCTGGAAGCTGCGCAGCAGATACAGCAGCGCATTGCGCAGCGTAGTGATGTCGCGGCCACGCGATTGGTGACGCGACAGGAGGCCCTGCAGGAATTCCAGCAACTGTCCGGATTCGGCGATGTACTGAAGAACCTCGATGATAATCCGTTGCCCAATCTGATTCTTGTAACACCCGAGGCCGATGACCTGAACCCGGAGAGCGCCGCATTGCTGCAGGCCCATCTGCAACAGGAGTCTGGCGTCGCTCGTGCCGTACTCGACATGGCGTGGGTGCAAAGACTTAATGCGTTGATGCAGTTGAGTCAGCGGCTGGTCGCGGTGTTGGGAGCGATACTGGCGCTGGGTGTGCTGCTGGTCATTGGCAATACCATTCGGTTGGCGATAGAGAATCGCCGCGACGAGATTTTGGTGGTCAAACTGGTTGGCGGGAGCGATGCCTTTGTGCGCCGACCCTTTCTCTACACGGGTCTGTGGTATGGCCTTGGCGGTGCATTAATTGCCTGGTTTACGGTTAGCCTGGCGCTGTGGGGTCTGCGAGGCCCGCTGTCGGCATTGGCATTGCTGTATCAAAGCGAGTTCGTACTGCGCGGCTTGGGGCCCGCAGCGGGGCTAATTTTGCTGGGCGGAGGCGCGACTCTGGGGCTCACGGGCGCCTGGTTGGCCGTCGCGAGACATCTTAGTGCGATACAGCCGCGGTAACTTGCTGATTTTAAAGATAAATTTATTTTCTGTTTCTGTGAAAATGAACTTTTCTACGGTTAGCACTCTAATGCAATGAGTGCTAGAATTGTTCGCCCAACATGGAGATAACCTTATGAACACAAGCCTTGCGCCTGTCGACCAGCTGGTACCCGGTGCCAATCTGGCCGCCTATGTACAGGCCGTCAGCAGTATCCCCGTGCTCAGTGCCGAGCAGGAGCGAGAGCTGGCCGAGGACCTGTTCTACAACGATAACCTTGAGGCCGCCCGCCAATTGGTGATGTCGCACCTGCGTTTTGTCGTGCACATCGCTCGCAGCTATAACGGCTATGGCCTCAATGAAGCCGACCTGGTGCAGGAAGGCAACGTAGGCCTGATGAAGGCGGTGAAGCGGTTTGATCCGGAGCGCGGCGTGCGCCTGGTGTCATTTGCTGTGCACTGGATCAAGGCTGAGATACATGAATTTATTCTGCGCAATTGGCGTATTGTCAAAGTGGCTACCACCAAGGCGCAGCGCAAGCTGTTCTTTAATCTGCGCAGCCAGAAAAAAGCAGCTGGGTTGGCTCAGTCAGAGTGAAGCGGAGGCCGTTGCTGCGGATCTGGGCGTCGACGTTCGCGATGTGCAAAACATGGAAGGTCGTCTCAGTGCCTTTGACGTGACCTATGATAGCCCGGCTGATGCGGATGACGATGATGCTTGGCAGGCACCCGCGAATTTCCTCGAGGACAAGCGCGAGGACCCGGCTCTATTGGTTGAAAATGCCGACTGGTCGGAGAGTAGCGAACAGGCCTTGCATCTGGCCTTGGCTAATCTTGATGAGCGCAGCCAGGACATTCTTGCCAGCCGCTGGTTGGCAGAGAAAAAAGCCACGTTACATGAGCTGGCCGACAAGTATGGCGTGTCCGCTGAGCGAATTCGCCAGCTGGAACAGAACGCCATGAAGAAATTGCGAGTCAGTCTCGAGGCCTGATACCCGGCTTGATGGCTCGCTACTTTATCAGCCTGGCCGCCTTCAGCGGCTTTCTGGCCGTTGCGCTCGGCGCATTCGGTGCCCACGCTCTCAAAAACCGCCTCGATGAATACGCTTTGTCTGTCTATGAGACAGCTGTGCAGTATCAGTTCTACCATAGTCTGGCATTGCTGGCGGTCGGTTTGCTCGCTCTGCAACTGCCCGCTTCCCGGGCGCTTCACACCAGTGGCCTAGCGTTTATCGTCGGTATCCTGATTTTCTCCGGTAGCCTATACCTGCTCAGCTTCACTGGAATACGCTGGCTTGGCGCAATCACGCCGATCGGTGGTGTCGCCTTTATGGTGGGCTGGCTGGCCTTGATAATTGTGGGTTGGAACGCCACGAGCTAACAAGCGGACATGGCAAACTCGAACGAAAAACATCGGCCTATCCGGAGTTTTGTGCTGCGGCCAGGACGCATGACCGATGGCCAGAAGCGCGCCCTGGAAGAGGGCTGGCTCCGTTACGGCCTCGAGCTGCAGCGCGGCCTGATAGACCTGCAAGCAGTCTTCGGCCGGCAAGCACCAACGGTGCTGGAGATAGGCTTCGGCATGGGTCGATCCCTTGCCGATATGGCGAAGGCAGCGACGGATACTAATTTCATCGGAATCGAAGTGCACCGCCCGGGTGTCGGTCGGCTGCTGCACACCATGCAACGGGAGGACATCGACAACATCCGCGTCTATTGTGACGATGCGGTTGAAGTGCTCCGGGAGTGTATCGATGCGGGTGGCCTCGATGGCATACAGGTGTTCTTTCCCGACCCGTGGCATAAGAAGCGACACCATAAACGCCGTCTCATCCAGCCTGATTTCGTGACGCTGTTAGCAAGCAGAATTAAACCGGGAGGGTTCCTGCACCTGGCGACTGATTGGGAGAACTACGCCGAGCAAATGCTGGAAGTGCTCTCTGCGGCGCCGGAACTGGAAAACACCGCTCCCGACACCGGCTACTGTGAACGCCCCCACTCCCGTCCCTTGACCAAGTTTGAGCAACGCGGCCAGCGCCTGGGCCATGGCGTCTGGGATTTGTACTTCAAGCGACGCGCCGACGCCTAGAGAAACTCGGCGATTACGCTATCGAGATAGCGTCGCCCCAGTGGGGTCGCTCTGATCCTCCCGGCCTCACACTCCAACAGACCTTTGCTGATGAGCGCATGCCGTTGTTTTTCTATGCTTTGGATCGACAGGCCCGTGCGTGCGCTGAATAGTTCAGTGCTAAAGCCTGTGTGGAGTCGAAGGGCGTTCATCATGAATTCCCCGGCAAGCTCAGATTCGGGCACTTTCCGTGTTGTGAGTCCCTGTTGGTCCGCGGTCCTGGCCAGGTAGTCATCCGGCTGCCGAGTCTTCTGGGTGCGTAGTACGGCACTCTCCCCCGCGAGGGTGATCTTGCCATGGGCGCCGGCGCCGATACCCAGGTAGTCGCCAAACTCCCAGTAGTTGAGATTGTGCCGGCATGCATGTCCAGGGCGTGCGTAAGCCGACACCTCGTATTGATGGAGGCCGGCGCTGTCCAGCAGTGTTTCGCCGCTGTCTTGAATATCCCCGAGAATCAGTTCGTCGGGAAGCTGCGGCGGATGCGAATAAAACGCCGTATTGGGCTCGATAGTGAGTTGGTACCAGGACAGGTGGGGTGGCTGTTGATCAAGCGCCTCAATCAGATCCTCTCGCGCTCGGCTCAGATCCTGACCGGGGAGACCGTGCATGAGGTCCAGGTTGAAGCTGTGCAGGGGCAGGGCTCTCAGCATGTTGATCGCTGACAGCGCTTCGTCGCGGCTGTGTACGCGGCCGAGTTTTAGCAGCAGGTCATCATCCAGGCTCTGGATGCCCAGAGAGATCCGATTGACGCCGGCCGCGACAAAACCTGAAAACTTGCCCGCTTCGGCGCTGCCGGGGTTTGCCTCCAGTGTGATCTCCACGCCATTGGCGAGAGCGATACGTTCGCGGATGCCATTGAGTAAGTGCGTGATGGCCTGTACGGAAAACAGGCTGGGCGTGCCACCGCCGATAAAGATTGAATGCAGCTCGCGGTCCTGTGCGTAGTGCAGCTCCTGCTCGAGATCATTGAGGAGAGCCGCTACGTATTCGGTTTCAGGAATTCCCTGGCGCGGCTCATGGGAATTGAAGTCGCAATAAGGGCACTTGCGCTGGCACCAGGGGATGTGAACGTAGAGACTTAGCGGTGGCAGGTCCAGCGGACTCATTGCCACTCGAGGGCGAGTCTATCCAGTAACATGCCCAGAGCCTGCCCGCGGTGGCTGATACGATTCTTGTGGGCCCGATCGAGCTGCGCAGAGCTTTGGTTTTCGCCTTGCACCAGAAACAAGGGATCGTAACCGAAGCCGCCATCTCCCCTTGGTGCATCGAGTATGGAGCCTTCCCAGGTCGCCTCGCATATCACCGGGTTGGGATCCTGCCAGTGGCGCAGATACACCAGAGCGCAGTGGAATCGTGCACTACGATCAACCTCACCCAGCGATGCCAGCTCCTGTAACAGCTTGCTGTTGTTGTCGGCGTCGCTGGCCCCGGGACCAGCGTAGCGGGCCGAATAGATGCCTGGCGCACCCCCTAGCGCGTCCACGCAGAGCCCGGAATCATCTGCAATGGCGGGCAGGCCGCTGTGGTGGGCAGCGGCGTGAGCTTTCAGCAGCGCATTGGCGACAAAATTGTCGCCGGTTTCATCCACCTCCGGCACGTCAAAGTTCGACTGGGGTAGGACCTTGCAGCGCCATTGGCTCAATAACTCGTCAAATTCCCTCAGTTTGCCCGCGTTGCCGCTGGCCAGCACCACCCTGTCGGGAGCTTCACTCTTCATAGACTTTTTGGTGAAAGCGCAGGTTGGAGGAGTACTTCATCCCTTTGGCCGCCCAGTCCAGATCGAAGAAACGGGTCTCGCCGTCGCGGAAAGTAAACTCGGCGATATAGTATATGGCGTCGCCCTCCCGCACTTCTCGAAACTCAAGAAACTGATTCTGGAACAGGTCCCAGCTACGGCCCTGGAAGCGGGCCGTGACTGCCCGGTCGCTGCCATCGTCCAGCGTCTCGCGCACCGCAAGATTGAGAAACGCCCGGTCCTTGGCGCGCACCATTTGATAGATCGCCGCTGTGTCCGGCTCGACGAAGGTACTGTTCACTACGCTGTAGAGGAGTTTGAAACGACCCTGTTGCTCACTGCCGGCGAGCGTGGTGACCGGTATTAGCAGCAACAGAAGTAGGGCGGGTAGCTGTTTCATCGGCTGATGTGGTAAATCGCAGTATTTGCGAACAGGTTTGGCCAGGCGCGCGCCAGTCTGTGTCCGCTGCGCTCAGAACCCACCATGTCACGGTGCAGTATGTGAATGCCTTGATCGGTGCACAGGGTTTCAAAGTCATCTACCGTGCAAAAGTGGATATTGGGCGTGTCATACCAGGTATAAGGCATGAATTTGGACACCGGCATCTTGCCGCGCGTGCCCAGGTGCAAGCGGCAGCGCCAGTGGCCGAAATTGGGAAAAGTGACCACGCACTCGCGGCCGATACGCAGCATTTCATCCAGTACCAGGTGCGGGTAACGCACCGCTTGTAAGGCGTGGGCCATCACGACCGTGTCGAAGCTCTTGTCTGGAAAGTTGTCCAGACCTTCATCCATGTTCTGTTCAACAACGTTCAGACCCGCTGCCAGACAATGCGTGATGTTGGCAGCGTCGATTTCGAGCCCGAGGCCCTCGATGCGACGCTCGCGTTGTAAGCGACGCAGAAATTGACCATCGCCACAACCCAGGTCCAGCACCCTCGAACCGGGCTCAATCCATTGCTCAATATGGGTGAGGTCCTGGCGCATCAACAGTCTCCCCGCACTCGATTCATATAGGCGGTAAACGCATCGAGGTAGCGCGGTATCGGGAGCAAAAATGCATCGTGGCCCTGGTCGGCTTCTATTTCGGCATAGGAGACCGGTTTGCCTGCCGCGATAAGAGCGTCGACGATTTCTCGCGATCGGCTGGGAGAGAAGCGCCAGTCACTGGTGAAAGACATCACCATAAAGGAGGCAGACGCCAGACTGAACGCCTTGATCGGATCGTCATCGTATTCACGTGCCAGATCAAAATAATCCAGGGCTTTGGTCATCAACAGATAGGTATTGGCATCGAAAGATTCGGAAAAAGCCGTGCCCTGATGGCGCAGATAGCTTTCCACCTGGAACTCCACGCTCTCATCGGTTCCCTGCGCCAGCGTGCCTGAACGCAGGTCACGGCCAAATTTTTCCGCCATAGCATCGTCGGAAAGATAAGTAATGTGGCCAACCATGCGCGCAATAGACAAACCCTGCCGCGGAATCGCATTTCGCGCCAGGTAGTTACCGCTGTGAAAATCGGGATCTGAAAGAATCGCCTGCCGCGCGATCTCATTGAAAGCAATATTCTGCGCGCTGAGTTTCATGGCAGCGGCGATGACGACACAGTGCTTAACCCGCTCGGGATATTTCAACGCCCAGCGCATGGCCTGCATGCCGCCGAGACTGCCGCCGATAATCGCTGCCCAGCAGTCTATGCCGAGCCGGTCCGCCAACATTGCCTGGCTGTTCACCCAATCCCTGGCGCGTAGCGGAGGAAACTCTGGACCCCAGGGTTCGCCCGTCGCGGGATTAATAGAGGCGGGTCCGGTGGAGCCGTGGCAACCGCCGAGATTGTTCAGACTCACAACGAAGAAATCATTGGTGTCGATCGGCTTACCCGGGCCGATGCAGTGCTCCCACCAGCCTGGTTTTTTGTCCTCATCGCTGTGATAACCCGCCGCGTGGTGATGGCCGCTCAGCGCGTGGCAAATCAGCACAGCATTGCTGCGCTGCGCATTTAACTCGCCGTAGGTCTCGTAGACGAGCTCGAACTGCTCCAGCCTACGTCCGCAAGCGAGCATCAAACCCTCGGCAAACTCTGCGGTCGAGGGTTCAACAATACCGACACTGTTGGCGTCAGCGAGACTCATGCGCTCAGAACCCGATGACCAGATTGGGGATAAGCCCAACCCCGCGCGCCGCATCGGTGATAAAAAACTGTGCAACCTGAATGGTGATGAACACCAATATCGGTGACAAATCCAGGCCGCCCATCGAGGGGAGTAACTTGCGGAACGGCGCCATCACCGGCTCGGTCAGCTGATACAGCAGGTAAACGGCCGGGTTGTTGCTACCTGGCGCCACCCAGCTGAGGATGATCATCGCCAGGATTGCGAAGAAATAGAAACTGAGGAAAAAATTGATCAATCCCAGCGGGGCCCACAGCAGCAGTTGCAGGGGGTGCACGAAGCCGATGCCGTAGATCAGGCCCAGTACGATAATGCCCAGCATTTCGACCAGCAGCAGCAAAACGATGGCGGCGATATCGAGACCGCCGTAGCCAGGGATAATACTGCGTAAGGGTCGCAGCAGAGGAGTGGTTACCTTGACCACGGTCTGGCTTATGGGGTTGTAGAAATCCGCCTTAACCCACTGCAGCAGAAAGCGCAGGAATAGTGCGAGTACGGCGAGATTGAACACCACATTAACGACGAGCTCTAATGATTTTTCTGCAGCGTTCATGGATTCAGCCCATCTCCCTGGCCATTTCGTCGGCGCGATCCGCCGCGGCCTGCATCGCCTGCGCTACCAGGGTTCGCAAACCCGCATCCTCAAAATTTTCAATGGCTGCCTGGGTGGTGCCTCCCGGGCTGGTGACGCGGCGTCGCAGCTCTACCAGGTCCACATCGCCTTCGGCTGCCATGCGCGTTGCGCCCACGCCCGTTTGAATAGCGAGGGAACGGCTGGTTTCTGGGTCAAGACCCAGAGACTGTCCGGCTTCGACCATCGCCTCGAGAAACAGAAAGAAGTAGGCGGGGCCGCTGCCAGACAGTGCCGTGACCGCGTCCAGTTGTTTTTCTTCGTCAACGGCGCAGACGCTGCCAACCGCACTCAGAATGGATTCGACCAACCGACACTGTGTCGCGCTGGTTTGGCTGTTGGCGTAGAAAGCCGTCGCACCGGCACGCAGCAGCGCGGGGGTGTTGGGCATACAGCGAACGATGGCGGTTTTCTCGCCGAGACCGGCTTCGAGACTTTCGATGGTGATACCCGCAGCAATGGATACAACCACAGACCCCGCGACCTCTACCGCTTCTCTAATGTCCGTGGTGACATCCGCCATCACCTGCGGCTTAACTGCCAGCACAACGATGTCGGCGTCAGCCACCGCCGAGCTGTTGTCCGCGCAGGTATGAACCGGGAACTGATCACTGAGTCGCTTGAGGCTCTCCTCAAACGGATCACTGGCGCGGATACTGGCAGGGTCCCAGCCCTGATCAATCAGGCCACCGATGATACTGGTGGCCATGTTGCCCGCGCCGATGAAGGCGATTGTCTGTTGTTCCACGTACGTATTTCCTGCAGGTCGTTATGGCAGCTGAGTATACACGCCGCTAGCGGACATGATCACCTGGCGCGCGGCCCGAAAATGCCGGTTCCCACGCGCACAATAGAGCTGCCCTCCACAATCGCGGCCTCCAGGTCGGCGGACATTCCCATGGAGAGGGTGTCCAGTTCACCGCAGGCGGGTTGGAGTTGCTCAAGGCAATGCCGCAGCGCAGCGAAGGCGGCGCGCTGTTCGGTTTCACTATCGCTGGCAGCCGGTATCGCCATCAGGCCTCGCAGTTGCAATCCTGGCAATGCCTGTACCGCGACGGCCAGCTCAGCCAGCTCGGCGATACTGGCGCCAGATTTACTCTCCTCGCCACTGATATTGACCTGCAGGCATATCTGCAAAGGGCCCCTGTCCTTTGGTCGCTGCTCGCTGAGTCTGCGGGCGATTTTGAGTCGATCGACGCTGTGCACCCAGTCGAAGCTCTCAGCAATGGGCCGGGTTTTATTGGACTGTATGGGGCCAATGAAATGCCACTCCAATTTGAGGTCGGGCAGTTGTTGCTGTTTCTCGAGTGCTTCGCTCAGGTAGTTCTCACCCACGGCGCGAATACCCGCCTGACTGGCAGCCCTTATGGCATCCGCGGGCTGTGTCTTACTGACCGCCAGTAGTTTCACCGATGCGGGATCGCGGTCACTTTTTTGCGCCGCGATTCGTATTCTATCGGTCAGCTTTGCTATATTCTGTGCTATAGCTGCGTCGGTCATGGGCTCTCTGGGTCCGGTCCTGGCGAGAAATAAGAAGGACATTATAAAGGTCATCAACTACGAGTCGCGAGCGCTCAGCAGTGGCTCAACGTGGAATCGAGGGGCGTTATGGATATTACGGAACTGCTTGCTTTCAGCGCGAAACAGGGAGCGTCAGACTTGCACCTCTCCGCCGGCCTCCCACCCATGATCCGGGTCGATGGTGACGTGCGCCGTATCAACCTGCCGCCCATGGACCACAAGCAGGTGCACGATCTCATTTACGAGATTATGAACGATAAGCAGCGCAAGGATTACGAGGAATTCCTGGAAACCGATTTCTCCTTTGAGGTGCCCGGTGTCGCCCGTTTCCGGGTGAATGCCTTTAACCATAATCGCGGTGCCGGTGGCGTATTTCGGACCATTCCCTCCAAAGTGTTGTCGATGGAAGAGTTGGGAATGGGCCAGGTGTTCAAGGACATCTCGTTGATTCCGCGTGGACTAATGCTGGTTACAGGGCCAACAGGGTCCGGCAAGTCTACGACGCTGGCGGCGATGATCGACTTTATTAATGACAACAAGTACGAGCACATTCTCACTGTTGAGGATCCCATTGAATTTGTGCACGAGAGTAAGAAGTGCCTGGTAAACCAGCGTGAGGTACATCGCGACACGCTAGGTTTTAACGAGGCGCTGCGCTCGGCGCTGCGGGAAGATCCCGACATCATTCTGGTAGGGGAGCTGCGCGATCTGGAGACGATCAAGTTGGCACTGGAAGCCGCGGAAACCGGGCACTTGGTGTTCGGGACCCTGCATACACAGTCAGCTGCAAAAACGATTGACCGGGTCATCGATGTATTCCCCGCCGCGGAGAAAGCCATGGTGCGCTCCATGCTGTCGGAGTCATTGCAGGCGGTGATCTCGCAGACCCTGCTCAAGAAGCAGGGCGGTGGGCGAGTGGCGGCCCACGAGATTATGCGCGGCACGCCCGCTATTCGAAACCTGATTCGCGAGGACAAGGTGGCGCAGATGTACTCTGCGATTCAGACCGGTGGTTCCATGGGGATGCAGACTCTGGATCAATGTCTCGAGGACCTGGTGGAAAAGCGCATCATCACCAAAGATGCCGCGCGCGAGAAAGCCAAGATGCCGGAGAACTTCTAGCGCCGCGTATCACCTAAGGAGTTGTACAGGTGGATATCGACAAACTACTTCAGTTCATGGTCGAGAAGGGCGCCTCCGACGCGTTCATTACCGCCGGGGTCGCGCCGAGTCTCAAAATACACGGCAAGGTCATGCCCGTGTCCGATCAGGTGTTGACCGGCGATCAGACCTATCAAGTCGTGACGGCAGTGATGAGCGACGATCAGAGAGCCGAGTTCGAACAGCATCACGAGTGTAACTTCGCTATTGCGCGGGACGGGATCGGGCGCTTTCGTGCCAGCGCGTTTTATCAGCGCAATCTCTGCGGCATGGTCTTGCGCCGTATTGAAACCATTATTCCAACCATGGAAGAGCTGCAGCTGCCGCCGATCATCCGGGACCTGGCGATGACCAAGCGTGGGCTGGTGATATTTGTGGGTGCCACTGGAACAGGTAAATCAACCTCGCTGGCGTCGATGATCGGATACCGGAACAAAAACAGCACCGGCCATATCATCAGCATTGAAGACCCGATTGAGTTTATTCATGAGCATCAGGGCTGCATCGTCACTCAGCGCGAGGTGGGTATTGATACTGATAGCTTTGATGTGGCACTCAAGAACACGCTGCGCCAGGCACCTGATGTCATTATGATCGGGGAGGTGCGCACCCAGGAGACCATGGAGCAGGCCATCACCTTCGCCGAGACGGGCCACCTCTGTCTTTGCACGCTCCACGCCAACAACGCCAACCAGGCCCTGGACCGCATTCAGCATTTTTTTCCGGTGGAACGCCACAATCAAGTATGGATGGATCTCTCGCTCAATCTGCGTGGCATGGTGGCGCAGCAACTGGTGCCCACGCGCGACGGCAAAGGGCGCCGGGCTGTGATCGAAGTGTTATTGAACACTCCACTGGTGTCCGACCTTATCCGTAAGGGTGAAGTGCACAAGCTCAAGGAGCTTATGGCCAAGTCCAATGAGCAGGGTATGCAGACTTTTGACCAGGCCCTGTTCAAGTTGGTCAAGGAGGGCGTGCTCGATGGTGAGAAGGCGCTTGCCTATGCCGATTCGCGCAATGACCTGCGCTTGATGATGAAGCTCGATGCCGACGGCGGTGACGCCTTGGCGCATGTGTCGGAGTTGGAAATGGCAGAGGAGCCTGACGCAGGCAGTTTCATGAATCGCTAGCCCCGCGAGCTTCTAACCAACTCTGTAGTATTAATTGAGCGGCCAGCGCATCCGCAGGGCTCTCCTTGTAATTTCCGGTATGGCCAGTCTCCCGCAGCAGTTGCTTGGCTTCGAAGCTGCTGAGACGCTCGTCGACCAGTTCGACGTTCACCCCAAAACGCCCCTCCAGCCGACGCGAAAACTTTGCCGCCCTGGCAGACATATCGCTGTCACTGCCATCCATGTTGAGCGGCAAACCTACCAGCACGAGCTCGGGTTGCCACTCACTAATGAGAGCCTCTAACTCTTCCCAGTGGGGTACGCCGTCATTGGCTTTCAGCGTGCACAGAGGCTGGCTGGTGCCGGTAGTGCCATTGCCTACAGCAGCGCCAATTTGTCGCAGTCCGAAATCAAAGGCGAGGAGCGTGATAGTCAGGCGTGTCCCGCCTCCGCGGAAATCAGGTTGAGATCAATGCCCAGTCTCGACGCGGCTGTGCTCGCACGCAAATGGTATGGGGTGTCGAAGATAATGGCGCTTTCCGCCGGCAGTGTGAGCCAGCTGTTCTCGGAAATCTCTGATTCGAGTTGGCCGGCGCTCCAGCCTGCGTAACCGAGTGCAATCAGGTTGTCGGGCGGACCACGGTCTTCAGCGATGGCCGCCAATACATCCCTTGAGGTAGTCAGCGATATGTCAGCGGTAATGTCCAGAGTCGATTCCCAGCGCTCTTGTGTCGGCCTGTGCAAGACAAAGCCGCGGTCCATGTGCACCGGACCGCCGGCCATCACGGGGATTTCTCGGAGACGGCCACTGGCAGACATGTCCAGGTGTTCCAGCACCTCCTCGACACACAGATCGAGCGGATGATTGATGACAATCCCCATGGCGCCTTCTTCATTGTGTTCGCAAAGATAGGTAATGCTATTGGCGAAAATCGCATCGGTGAGCGCCGGCATGGCCAGCAGGAAATGGTCGCGCAGGCTTCCCTCTTGGGTGTCGCTGCTGGTTACTGCATTCATAGTGCGGGGTGTCAGAGTCTCCGGAGGATGCCTTATCTCAGCCCTGTTCTGAGCTTAGCCGGTTCTGACTGAATTTCCATGTGCGAATAATTTCGAGCATGTCTGTGGTTTCCCGCAGTTCGGGGGGGAAGGGCTCGAATGGCGCTGCCATGCGCACGATCCTGATGGCAGCTTCGTCCAGCACAGCGTGTCCGGAGGAGGACAGTACCTCGATATTGTCGATAGTGCCGTCGAAGCGTACCGCTACCATTAAACGCAGATCGCCGTAGATGCCGTAACGACTGGATGCGGCCGGGTAGTAGCGGTTGCCAATGGCTTCAACGCGGGTGCGCCAGCTGTGTAAATAGGCTGCATCTACGGCCGCTCTTGCAGACAAGGACGTTAAGCGGCGCACCCGCGGCCGTTCTGCATAGGCCTGTTCCTGCTCATCGAGACGTGCCTCAAGGCTCGCGATTGTTTCGTTCAGTTGGCGAATTTCCGGATCGAGCCCTTCTGAAGGAACCGGCTCCGGTTCTGGCTCTTCGTCGGACTGGAATATCTGATCTACGGCATCGGACAGTGTATCCACCAGGCTCGGTTGCTGGCGGGCCTGTGGTTCGTTGGGCTGGGCGGCTGCGCCGGGCGCCCGCACTCTATTGTCGCTGAAAGGTGCCTGATGTCGCGTGGTTAGCTCTGCTTCGCGCGCTAGAGTGCCGCTGCCCTCCTGATTGTTCTGTGCGATGAAGCGAGCTTCCTCGGGGGTTCGGTCCGCACGATACTGTGACAGGGTAACTTCGAGCTGGGGAGTGGGGTTGGATTCTGGCTCAGAGGAAAAAGCTACACCCAGGATGAGCATCAGGTGTAGCGCAAAGGCGATAAATAAAAAAAACGCCAGATGATCGTGTTGTTCGAGTCCGGTGTCGGCCTGTTCCATAAAAACCGTGGATCAGTCTTTGCCCAGTTGCTCCATTATACAATCCATCAGCTTGCCGCCAATATCGGTGTCATAGGCAGCGTCGATCTCGCGGATGCAGGTAGGGCTGGTGACATTGATTTCTGTCAGGTAATCACCGATCACGTCCAGGCCCACGAACAGCAGCCCGCGTTCTTTGAGCGTGGGTGCGATCTGAGACACGATCCATTGGTCGCGCTCGGACAGTGGCTGTGCGATACCGTTGCCTCCCGCGGCCAGGTTGCCGCGGGTCTCTCCCGCTAGCGGTACGCGGGCAAGGCAATAGGGTATGGCTTCCCCATTCACGATCAGAATGCGCTTGTCTCCTTCTTTGATTTCAGGGAGATAGCGCTGTGCCATGATGGTGGTGCGACCGAAATGGGTCAGGGTTTCGAGTATTACGTTCAGATTGGAGTCACCGGGTGTTACCCGGAAAATCGATGCGCCGCCCATGCCATCGAGGGGTTTGTAAATGACGTCGCCATGCTCATCGTGGAACGCCTTGAGCCGCTCGTTGTCGGCGCTGACAAGCACCGGTGGACAGCACTGCGGGTATTGGGTGGCAAATACTTTTTCATTGCAATCGCGCAGGCTTTGGCAGCGATTGACGATAAGGGTGCCCTCGCGCTCGGCGGCCTCGAGAATATAGGTGCTGTAAATGTACTCGTTATCGAAAGGCGGATCTTTGCGCATCAGGATAACGTCAAGATCGGCCAGCGGCTTTTGCTCGCGCGCTCCCAGCTCATACCAGCGCTCGGGATCGTTGAACACTGTCAGCGGAGCCGTATTCGCCAACGCAACGCCTTGATCCAGGTAAAGATCAGACTGCTCCATGTAGTGCAGCTCAAAACCCCGATCTCGTGCGGCCCATAGCATTGCGAGCGTGCTGTCCTTCTTGTAGGTCAGTTCGCTAATCGGGTCCATCACAACGCCCAGTTTTATAGCCATGTGCCGCTCCGCGCTGGTTAAGAGAGCGGCTACGTTACGCAACTGTCGACAGACGTGCAAGCGTGGTCCCCAGGCCGTAAAATATCTGTCCCTATCCGCCTGAACTGAATGTTATGACTTTCCACGGCCTCTATATTGCCCTCAGTATCTTCTGCCTGCTCGGTGCTGTGGCGGCGTTAATCCAGGCGCGCAAGATATCCCATGCGAGTATTCCCTGGTTCTTCCTGGGTTGGTTGTTTGGCGAGCTGGCACCTATTCACTTCGCCTGGCAATTGGCCTTGACGCTACTGCTGGCAATGAGCGGCGGCTTGGAGACCGACTCCGGTCGCCAGGGACTGACGCTGTTTGTCATATCCTGGCTGGTGCTGTGGCAGGTTCAGCGCCATGCCATGGACTCAGGCAAGGTGCTCTTCGCGGCGCTGCGCAGCGCCCTCGGCGACAACTACCGCGGTGATATTCCCCAGCAGCGACAAAGTATGCTGCGTGAGTCTATCGACTCGGCGGAGTGGCTGCGGCCGTTTCATATGCGGCGCGATGGGGTGAAGGTGCACCGGGATATTCCTTACGGCGATGCCGGTAAGCGCAACCTGCTCGATGTCTACGAGCCTGCACAGGCACGCGAAGGTGGCTTTCCCGTACTTTTACAAGTTCACGGGGGAGGCTGGATGATCGGTGAAAAGGAGCAGCAGGCACTGCCCCTGATGTATCACCTGGCGCAACGCGGCTGGCTATGTGTTGCCATCAATTACCGTCTTAGCCCGGCGGATGCCTTTCCTGCGCATATTATTGACGTAAAGAAGGCGATCGCCTGGATTCGTGAACACGCCAGCGAGTATGGGGGCAACAGTGAATTTCTCGCGATCACGGGCGGGTCTGCTGGCGGGCACCTTTCGTCGCTGGCCGCACTGACACCGAATAAGGCGGATTGGCAGCCTGGCTTCGAGCAGGTCGATACCTCCATCGACTGTGCAGTGCCATTCTACGGTGTCTACGATTTCCAGGATAAGGCGGGTATCCGTGGCTCGATGTCGATGGAAGATCTTATCGCCGATAAGGTGATTCAGTGTAAACCCGCAGAGAACGAGCAACTCTGGCATGACGCTAGCCCCATTAACCATGTTAACCCCGCTATGCCGCCGACCTTTGTTGTGCAGGGCACCCACGACTCACTCGTGTGGGTTGAGGAAGCGCGAGCTTTCGTAACAGCCGCCAGGGCCCAGTCCGATCAGGTCGTCGCTTACGCGGAACTCCCCGGTGCGCAGCATGCCTTCGAGATCTTTCACTCGGTCCGCACCGATTTTACGGTGAACGCGGTGACTGATTTTCTGGAATGGTGTTATGCCCGCGAGCAGGAATCAGCCTGAGCGCGTTTCTGTTTGATACAGCGTCATGCCCCGCGCCTTGTAGTTGGCCAGTGCGCTGGGGTGATCCAGGGAGCAGGTGTTAACGATGACGCGCTGGGCCGGGCAGCTCCAAGCCTTGTCGATGGCCTCGCTCAGCAACCAGCCGCCAAAACCCCGGCCGATAAATGGCTTCGCCAGACCAAAGTAATTGATTTCCACCGCTGCATCGGCGTGCCGGTACAGTTCGAAGTAGCCAGCGGGTGAGCCGTCGCACCAGGCTACCCAGGTGCGCAGATGTTCGTCGACAACATAGTCGCGCCATTGTTCATCGGTCCAGCTGTTCTTGTCGGTCCATCCCCAAGCGGCGCCTACCAACTCGTAAAGGAACCGATTGAACTGGTATTGCGGGACTCTGGCCTCCGCCAGTTGAATGCCTTCGGGTTGTGGCTTGGCCAGCAAATCCTCGGGCCGTTCCATGTGCAGATACCACACAGTAACGTCACTCACGGCAGGGCACCGCCTTGGGGAGACCAGCGCGCATTAGCCGGTTTCCACGATCTGGTCGATGTAAGACTTGAGCTCCCGTCGCGCCGACTCTTCAATAAAAGTGAACTCCATCTGGCACTCAAATTGTTCGCCCAGTTCTCTGACCCTGAGTACCCTGGCATAGAGCTCACTTGTGGCAGAGGACATGATCGAAAGCGCCAGCCCAATACGAATCTCCTCCATGGGCTCTAGCGGCACCGGCGTGGTCATGAGCAGCCCACCGTAGCTGAGGTCGACCACCACACCCTCGCAAAGGTCTCCCGCCACTGACTTGCCGCTGACGCGGCGATATTGCAGTGGCATCTCGACCCGAACCCTGGGGCTCTTGCGCGCTTCTCGTACCGGCACCTCCAGTCGGCGCGGCCGATCACTGGCGCGCAACTCGTACATTTTCACGGCTTCTCGCTTGCCCTTAACCAGCACTTCGTTGATAGCGCCGACCTCGATAAAGTCGGCGGCTAGCTGGTAGGTGTTCTCGCTCATCAAAATTTGCCCGCGCAGGCTATGGGCTTCGATTCGTGACGCCAGGTTCACCTCGTCGCCGATCACGGTGTACTCGCTATGCAGCGCCGAGCCGAGGCTGCCTGCGACGACGCGGCCGGTATTGATGCCGATTCCCATAAATAACTCGGGGAGACCCATGGCAGTATTCACGGCGTTGATCTCATTCATCGCCAGCTGCATTTCGATCGCGCAGGCGATGGTGTTTTCCAGGTCTTCGGGGGAGCCTTGCATAGCACCCCACAGCGCCATGATCGAGTCGCCCATGAACTTATCGATGGTGCCGCCATGGCGCAGAATTATTTCGCTCATTTTCATGAGGTAGCGGTTCAGCAGTCCAATCAGGTCCAGTGGACTGCAGGTTTCGGACAGCGCGGTGAAGCCGCGCAAATCGGACAGCAGGATGTTGACCTGCTTTTGCTCCGAGTCCTGTGCGTCCTTGCAAGCATCATCGATCAGTTTGTCGATATCGGCGCTCAGCTGCGCCTGTGCCTGACCTCGCGTCTGTTGGGGAAAGCGCTCCGTCATTAGCTCGATCAGAGACTGTCTGAGCGCCTTCTTGTCCGTTTCCTGCATGGATTTATTCCGTTTGATCCACACTAACCATAGCTGCTGCAACTTTCTTGCGCTAGATTAGTCTACGCCTTGTGGAATGCCTAATCTTATCTATGCAGCAGTTGTCTCGACTACTTTTAATCCTTCTAGGGTTCGCAGCGGCTCAGGCCGCTGCATCTCAATTGTCCCCCCGGCAGCTGTATGCCGATGCGCAGGTGGCAGCTGAGACGGGTAACTGGCGCAGTTTCGACCGGATTCGCAGTCAGCTGGACGACTACCCCCTGGCGATCTACCTCGACTATCAGAGACTGGATTCCCGTCTTCGGCACGTCGATGCGGGCAAGGCCAATCGCTTTATCGCCGCCAGCGAAGCTACGCCACTGCAGCTGCGTTTCAAGGATCGTTATCTGCGGCGGACCGGCAAAGATCGGCGCTGGAGCGATTATCTGGCGGTCACAGGCACCGCGCCCAAGACCGTGGACTTGCAGTGCTATTACTATCGCGCCCTCGCCCAGCGCAATCGAGAAGCCGAGGCCTGGGATGGCGCTCGTCAACTATGGGTGCACGGCAGTTCGCGCCCCGATGCCTGCGATCCGCTGTTTGAGGCCTGGATGAAAGCTGGTGCCATCGATGATGAAGCCGTGTGGCAGCGTCAGCTGCTTGCGTTTGAAGCGCGTCGTCAGGGCCTGATGCAGTATGCCTCACGGCAAGGCAGTTCGGTGTTAAAGCCCTGGTCGGAAGCGTTGCTGCAGGTTTACCGTTACCCCTCCCGCCTGGGGAAACTGCAACTGGATCCGGCTGACCCCCGTAGCTTGGATGTTGCCGTTTATGGAGCGGCGCGTCTGGCGAGGGTCGATCCGCAAAGGGCATTGCGTGAGTGGAAACGACTGTCATCGCAGCATCAGTTTGATAGCAGCCGCGCGCGCGTCGCGGGAGATGCCATAGCATGGCGCACGCTGTTTGACGATGTTCAGGCCAACCTGAGCTGGGTGGATGCCTATTTGCAGACTCGGGGCGACACCAAACTGCTGGAAACCCGGCTGCGTCTGGCGATTCGTCATTCTGACTGGCTGGGTTTGCTCCGCATGGCGAGCTATTTGCCAGAGCAACGTCGCTCGGCTGCGGTTTGGCAGTATTGGCGTGCCCGCGCTTTACAAGAAACCGGACAGTTGGTCGCCGCGAAGGAAGAGCTGGCGAACTTGGCCGAAGAGCGTGACTACTATGGCTTTCTCGCGGCCGAACAATTAGGCCGGCCACCGCAGCTCAATCATCAACCTCTGCAGGTGCCCGCCAGAATCACCGCTGTGGATAAACTCGACGCGATCGAACGCACCGGCGAATTGGTGTATCACGAGGCGCCGCAACAAGCGCGATCGGAGTGGAATTATCTGTTGGAGCGTGCCGGGCTGCCGGAACGTGCGGCGCTTGCGGCTCATGCGGATAACCAGGGTTGGCACCGCTTTGCCATTGACGCGGCGATTGAGGCGCAGCAGTGGAATGCATTGGAAGTTCGCTTCCCGCAGCCCTGGCCAGACACCTTTCGCAATTATGGCAAGCGCTATGGCGTGCCGGATACAGAGCTGGTTTCGATCGCACGACGAGAGAGCGCATTCTTTAGCCATGCGCGCTCAGGGGTAGGTGCCAAAGGCTTGATGCAGTTAATGCCGGCAACGGCCAGGTCAACCGCGCGCAAGCTAGGCGAGAAGACGCTGGCGAGCGATCTCTATCAGGTGGAAGCGAACATAGCGCTTGGCGGTGCCTACTATCGTCAGCTGCTCGATCAGTACGGAGACAATCGAGTGCTGAGTCTGGCGGCTTACAATGCGGGGCCGCATAGGGTGAAGCGCTGGCTGCGCGAGTCGGGTGATAGCATGGACGTATACCAGTGGGTGGAAACGATCCCGTTCCGGGAGACCCGGGACTACGTGCAGGGCGTGTTAGCCTACAACGTGGTGTACGACCGACTGCGCAATGGCTCCGAGACCGTGTTCCGACCCCAGGAACAGCAAATCCGTTACTAGCGCGCCCGAATCAGTTTCGCCGTCGTGGTGGCGGTAGCGGTGAGCACGCCATCCTCGCTGTATAGCTGGCCCTCCAGGAATCCGGTACTGCGGCCAATCTTTTTCAGCTGCCCGACACAGCGGAATTTGCCGGCCCGCGAGGGTTCAAAGAAACTCACCTTGATCTCCAGCGTGGCGACGCTGATCACGTTTTCCAGTAAGCCGAAGCAGGCGTGACTCATGGCGGCATCCAGCATCGCTGTGACAAAGCCCCCCTGCACGATATCGCCGGAGTGGCATAGCGAGTGATCAATGTTGAACTCGAAAGTGCAGGTTTGTGCGTCTGGGTCCAGCGTCAGGACCTGGCCACCCAAGAGGCGGATGAAGTCCAGTTGGTTTTCATTCAGTTTTTCTACCATCGATGAATCAGGCATTAACCCATGTCTCCCCATTGTTGTTGCACCAGGCTCAGCGCTGCCAGCGGTGCGGTTTCAGTGCGCAGCACGCGCGGCCCCAGGGCCAGTGGACTGAATCCCGCGGTTTCCGCCTTGTTAATTTCTGCCTCTGACAGGCCGCCCTCGGGACCTATGAGCAGGGCCACGTTCGCCGGTGCCGACCCGCCAGCCAGAGGTTTCGTGTTGCGGTGGTGGAGCACAAGTTTGCACTCGGCATCGGCTCGCTCGGTCCATTCGGACACAGTCGCCAATGGCGCTATGTCTGGTAATTGATTGCGGCCGCACTGCTCACAGGCGCTGATTGCCACCTGGCGCCAGTGCCGGAGTTTCTTGTCGGCCCGATCCCCTTTCAGTTTTACCTCTGTACGTTCGCTGAACAGTGGACTGATCGTATTGATCCCTAATTCGGTAGCCTTTTGAATCACCCAATCCATGCGCTCGCCGCGGGATATGGCGATCCCCAGCTCAGTATGCAAGGGTGACTCTCGCTCAATGGGGTCATGTCGGCCAAGCTCCACCGCGACCTGCTTGCGTTCGATGACGGTCAGGTGCGCCTCATACTCTCCGCCGTTGCCATTAAAGAGGGTGATAGCGGCACCTTCTCGCAAACGCAGGGCACCAGCCAGATGGCGGCTGGGACCTTCTTCCAGGCGCAGCGTAATGCCTTCTGCCAGGGGTTGGGTCGTAAAAATGCGTGGCACGACCATACGCTCGCCGGCTCGTGCCCGGCTTAATCCAGCCCCAGGTTGCCGTAGATGGTTGTCACCGGCTCCACCTGGTTCATCGTGTAGAAATGGATGCCCGGGCAATCATTGTCTAACAGAGTCTGACATAGCTGGGTGACGACCTCGACACCGAATTGACGGATGCTCTCTTCATCGCCGCTGAAACCCTCTAGCCGCTGACAGATCCAACGCGGGATTTCTGCACCACAATTGCGTGAAAACCGCGCGAGATTTTTGTAGTTCGTGATGGGCATGATGCCGGCGTAAATAGGTTTGTCGATACCCGCTGCAGCGCAGCGATCCAAAAAGTAAAAATACGCCTCCACGTTGTAAAAATATTGCGTGATCGCGACATTGGCACCCGCATTGAACTTCGCCTTGAGAAAATTGACGTCACTCTCATAGCTCTGTGCTTCAGGGTGAATTTCTGGGTAGGCAGCGACTGCGATTCGAAAATGGTCGCCATGACGCTTGCGCACGAACTCCACCAGCTGGTTGGCATAAACCAGGTTCATGCCGCCCATGCCGGAAGGCATGTCGCCGCGCAGGGCTACCAGGTGTTCAACACCCAGTTCTACGTAACGGTCCAGCAGTTCCCCGACAGCGCCCTCGTCGTCGCCGCCGAAACTCAGGTGGGGGGCAATATCGATACCCATATCCTTGATGGCGGAAACGATGCCAAACGTATTGTCACGGGTAGAGCCCCCCGCACCGTAGGTGCAGGAGAAAAACTGTGGCCCTAGCGCGTTCAGCGCCGGAGTCGTTTCCTTGAGCAGCTTCTCCCTTCCCGCCTCTGTTTTAGGCGGGAAGTATTCGAAGCTGATGTTTGCACCTGACATGGTGTCCTCTTAGTACTTGTAGCTCTCGGGCTTGAACGGACCGTCAACATGCACATTGATGTACTGCGCCTGTTCGTCGGTGAGCTTGGTCAGCACTCCGCCGAAGCCGCTGACCATGTGGGCTGCAACTTCTTCGTCGAGCTTCTTGGGCAACACTTCCACGGCCAGCGCAGAGGGCTTCATTTCGGGCTCGAGGTCTGCAAACTTGCGTTCGAACAGATAAATTTGCGCCAGGACCTGATTAGAGAATGAGCCGTCCATGATGCGCGAGGGGTGACCGGTGGCATTGCCGAGGTTCACCAGACGGCCCTCGGACAACAGAATCAGGTGGTCGTTGGCGTCGCGGTTGCGATAGACCTTGTGCACCTGGGGTTTCACTTCTTCCCAGTCCCAGTTCTCGCGCATGTAAGCGGTGTCGATCTCGTTGTCGAAATGGCCGATGTTGCAGACCACGGCGCCGCTCTTGAGCGCTTCCAATACCTGGCTATCGCAGACGTTGAAGTTTCCGGTGGTGGTGACGACCAGATCGGTATTGCCCAGCAGCGTAGCATTGGCCCCTTCTGCAACAACGCCGTTGTTATAGGGAGACACGACTTCAAAGCCGTCCATGCAGGCCTGCATCGCGCAGATCGGGTCAATCTCAGACACTTTCACGATCATGCCTTCCTGGACCAGCGATTGGGCAGAACCCTTGCCCACGTCGCCGTAACCAATAACCAGCGCTTTCTTGCCTGCCATCAGGTGGTCGGTGCCGCGCTTGATGGCATCATTCAGGCTGTGGCGACAGCCGTACTTGTTGTCGTTCTTGGACTTGGTAACCGAGTCGTTGACATTGATTGCCGGTACCTTGAGGGCGCCTTCCTCCAACATTTCCTGCAGGCGATGTACCCCAGTGGTGGTCTCCTCGGTAATACCGTGGATCTTGTCCAGCATTTCCGGGTACTTCTCGTGCAGCATCCCGGTCAGGTCACCGCCGTCGTCCAGCACCATATTGCAGTCCCAGGGCTCGCCATCCTTAAGAATGGTTTGCTCGATACACCAGTCGTATTCCTCCTCCGTCTCGCCTTTCCAGGCATAGACCGGCACACCGGCAGCCGCGATGGCAGCGGCCGCATGGTCCTGGGTGGAGAAAATGTTGCAGGATGACCAGCGCACGTCGGCGCCCAGTTCCTTCAGCGTCTCGATCAGAACCGCGGTCTGGATGGTCATATGGATGCAGCCGATGATGTTGGCGCCGGCCAGCGGCTGGCTGGCGCGATACTTCTCACGCATTGCCATCAGTGCGGGCATCTCGGTTTCGGCGATCTCGATTTCGCGGCGGCCCCACTCGGCCAGGCTGATGTCGGCTACTTTGTAGTCTTCGGTCGTGTTCAGTTGTTCTGCAGTACTCATAATTCTGTTCCTCGTTACGCCGACGCTTTCAACGCGTCCGCCTTATCCGTTTTCTCCCAGGTAAAATCCGCATCCTCGCGACCGAAATGGCCGTAGGCGGCTGTCTTGCGGTAGATGGGACGCTTAAGGTCGAGCATCTCGATCAGCCCCTTGGGGCGCAGATCAAAGTGTTCGCGAACCAGCTCTTCGATCTTTTCATCGGAGACCTGGCCGGTGCCAAATGTGTCGATGGAGATCGACGTCGGCTCTGCGACGCCGATCGCGTAGGACACCTGAATCTCGCAGCGTTCGGCCAGGCCGGCGGCGACGATGTTTTTGGCGACGTAGCGGCCGGCGTAAGCGGCGCTGCGATCAACTTTGGAGGGATCCTTGCCGGAGAAGGCACCGCCGCCGTGGCGAGCCATGCCGCCATAGGTGTCTACGATGATTTTACGACCCGTTAGGCCGCAATCGCCAACCGGGCCACCGATAATGAACTGGCCAGTTGGGTTGATGTGATAGCGGGTGTCAGCGTGCAGCCACTCTGCCGGCAGCACGTGCTCAACAATGTTTTCCATGACGGCTTCACGGATATCAGACTGGCTGACATCCGGGTTGTGCTGGGTCGACAGAACAACGGCGTCGATGGCGACAGGCTTGCCGTCTTCGTAGCGTAGGGTCACCTGGCTCTTGGCATCTGGTCGCAGCCAGGGCAGAACGCCGTCTTTGCGCAACTGGGCCTGACGCTCTACCAGGCGGTGCGAGTAGTAGATGGGTGCTGGCATGAGCACATCGGTTTCATTGGTGGCATAACCGAACATCAGGCCCTGGTCACCGGCGCCTTGCTCCAGATGGGCGCCTTCTCCTTCATTGACACCCATGGCGATGTCGCTGGACTGCTTGCCGATGGCATTGAGAACCGCGCAGGAGTCGCCGTCAAAGCCCACATCTGAGCTGTTGTAGCCGATATCCTTGATGACATCGCGTACAACGTCTTCCAGATCGACATAGGTATTGGTGGTGACCTCACCAGCGACAATGGCCATACCGGTCTTTACCATGGTTTCCACCGCGACCCTTCCGTTGGGATCGTCAACCAATATGGCATCGAGGACGGCGTCAGATATCTGATCTGCCATCTTGTCTGGGTGTCCTTCCGAGACGGACTCGGAAGTAAATACTGCGTACTCACTCATAGGTCTTATTCCTCAATAGTCGATCGGTGCCCGAACAGGCGCACCTGAATTTGAAATCCGTTGCGTTGTGCCAGGTACTCGCTGGCAATCTCGGCCAGGCCAGCGCTACTGGCCCAACCCTGTAATTCGTCGGGCTCGAACCCCAACCAAAGATCGCCACAAGCCTCGCGGGCCCAGTCCTGGTCGTGCTGACAAAGGTCAGTGACCAGCAGTACACCGCTGGGAGCCAATGCGGATGCCAGGTCCTGAAATAGTTCGGCGGGGGAGGGCACGTGGTGCAGCACCATGTTGACCACAATGCTGTCGGCCTGCAGATCGCGCAGTCGGGAGTGCCTGGTATCGCCGTGTACGAAGTCGATGTTGTTGAGTCCCTCATCTGTCGCCAGCTGACGAGATTTCGCTAGCATCTCCTCAGCCAGGTCCAGGGCGATCACCTGCGAAAATCGTGGCGACAGATGCTTCAGAAAGCTGCCGTCGCCGGGACCCACTTCCAGGGCCAGCTCATGCCTGGTGAGCGGCGCATCGGCCAGGGCCTGCGCAACGGTGTCGGCATATTGCTCGTAACTGGCAATGAGATCCTGCTGGGCACGGAATTTGTCGGCATTGTCGCGGAAAAAGGCTTGCGATGACTGCTGTCGAGCCTGTTGCAGCTGTGCGAGCTGCGTGTGTTGCTCTGCGCTGAGGGGGAGTTGGTCGACGGCGGCGAAGAGGTTGGCCTGGAGGGTCTCCAGACCGGGCTGTTGTCCCAGCAGCGAGCGCCGATAATAAATGGAGTTGCCCTCGCGCCGGCTGGTGACTAAGCCTGCGCTGCTCATGATCTTCAAATGGTGGCTCATTGCGGGCTGGCGTATATCGAACAGGCTGCACAGCTCCTGCACGGCCAAAGAGTCCTGTCGCAAGACTTGCAGTATCTCCATGCGCAGGCGATCACCGCTGGCCTTGCACAGGGCCACCAGGCTTTCGATATTGGGCCGTGCGGCGTCGGTAGCCGCTGCGGGTGTATTGGTATTTGCCAGCATGGCGCGCAAGTCTAGCAGAACTGCAATCTATATCAAAATATTTTGATATAGTCAGAACTGCACAAAATATCGGCGATTTCGTTGCCGTAGCGAGCAGCTTGTAAGAAAATAGCCACCCTTTTTACAGAGCCCTCAGCAGGAGCACTCATGCCAGCCCGAATCGACCTCGCCAACGCCATCCGCGCCCTCAGTATGGACGCGGTTCAGCAGGCCAATAGCGGCCATCCGGGCGCCCCCATGGGCATGGCAGATATTGCCGAGGTGCTGTGGAATGACTACCTGGTGCACAATCCCGGTAACCCTGGCTGGCCCAATCGAGACCGCTTCGTCTTGTCCAATGGCCACGGTTCGATGCTGATCTATTCCCTCCTGCATCTCACAGGCTATGAGCTGCCGATTGAAGAGCTGAAGAACTTTCGCCAGTTACACAGTATGACTCCGGGCCATCCGGAGTACGGCTATGCACCGGGTGTGGAAACCACCACAGGGCCTCTCGGTCAGGGTATTAGCAATGCCGTTGGCATGGCGCTTGCGGAGAAAGTGTTGGCGGCGCAGTACAACCGCGAAGGGCACGAGGTAGTAGATCATTTCACCTATGTGTTCCTGGGTGACGGTTGCCTTATGGAAGGTATTTCCCATGAGGTCTGTTCCCTTGCCGGCACCCTGGGTCTCGGCAAGCTGGTCGCCTTTTATGACGACAATGGGATATCCATCGACGGCGAAGTAGAGGGTTGGTTCACTGACGATACACCCGCCCGTTTCCAATCCTACGGATGGCAGGTTATTTCCGCCGTTGACGGCCATGACCCCGCTGCTGTGGCCACCGCTATAGAAACCGCTCGTGCTGAAGCGGGCAAGCCGACCCTGATTTGCTGCAAAACAGTTATCGGCAAGGGCTCACCCAATAAAGAGGGCAGCGAGGACTGTCACGGATCAGCGCTGGGCGTCGACGAGGTAGCGGCAACCCGTGAGAACATCGGCTGGTCCCATGCGCCCTTCGAGGTTCCCGAAGATGTATACACTGGCTGGAATGCGCGTGATAAAGGCGCGGCGGCTGAGCAGGACTGGGAAGCGAAGATGCAGGCTTACGCCGAGGCACACCCCACAGAGGCGGCTGAATTGCGCCGACGCCTGGCGGGAGAGTTACCGGCAGATTTCACTGATCAGGCAGATGCCTATATCCGCGCCTGTCAGGATGCGGGTGAAACTATCGCCAGTCGTAAGGCCTCGCAGAATTGTCTGAATGCCTATGGCCCGCTGTTGCCAGAATTGCTTGGCGGCTCTGCCGATCTGGCTGGTTCCAACCTCACGATCTGGAATGACAGCAAGCCGGTGACCGCTGACGATGCTGCGGGCAATTACATTTATTACGGCGTGCGCGAGTTCGGCATGTCGGCCATTATGAACGGCATTGCCCTGCATGGCGGCTTCGTCAACTACGGCGCCACCTTCCTGATGTTCATGGAATACGCGCGCAACGCCGTGCGTATGGCTGCGCTTATGGGGCAGCAATCGATCTTCGTATATACCCACGATTCCATCGGTCTGGGTGAGGACGGCCCTACCCACCAGCCGGTCGAGCAGTTAACCGCCCTGCGTGCCACACCCAACTTACATACCTGGCGCCCCTGTGATGCGGTTGAGTCGGCAGTGTGCTGGAAGGCAGCTATTCAACGCAGTGATGGCCCCTCGGCCCTGATCTTCTCCCGCCAGGGCCTGGCTCACCAGGAGCGCGATGCGAGTCAGCTCGCTGATATTGAGCGCGGGGCTTACATCTTGCGTGATGCCGCCGGACCTCTTGATGGCATCCTGATTGCCACCGGGTCCGAAGTGCAACTGGCGCTGGATGCTGCCAACAAACTGGCGGGCGAAGGCAAGCATATTCGCGTGGTATCCATGCCTTGTGCCGAAGTTTTTGAGCTGCAAGATGCGCTCTACCGCGAGAGCGTCCTTCCCTCTGACGTGTTGGCACGGGTGGCGGTGGAGGCGGGTCACGCGGACTACTGGTACAAGTACGTTGGCCTCGATGGACGCGTGGTCGGAATGCAGAGCTTCGGCGAATCGGCCCCTGCTGCAGCGCTGATGGAGCATTTTGGCTTCACGGTCGATAACGTCGCGGATACGCTGGGTGAAATACTCCTGTAAAGACTGAACATTGCAGAAACTGGCCATTAATGGCTACGGCCGCATTGGTCGTAGCGTGTTGCGGGCTCTCTACGAAGGAGAGTTCGGCGCCGACCTGCAACTGGTCGCCATCAACGAAGTCGCCGATACCAATACCGTTGTTCATCTGACCCGTTACGACACCACTCACGGCAGGTTCCCGGGTAGCATCGATGCGCATGGCGACCACCTCCACATCGAGGGAGATCGCGTGGTGCTGTTGCGTCAGGAAGCGATCGATCAGCTGCCATGGGCGGAATTGGAAGTAGACGTGGTGCTTGAGTGTACTGGTACCTTTAGTGAGAGGGCGCTGGCAGAGCGCCATATTCAGCAGGGCGCAAAGCGTGTGCTGTTCTCGCAACCGGCACAGGCCGATGTCGATGCCACCATTGTTTATGGCGTGAATCACCACACCCTGCAGGCCGATCACACCGTGGTGTCGAACGCTTCCTGCACCACCAACGGTATTGTGCCGGTCATTGCGGCTCTTGAAGATGCATTTGGCATTGAGAGCGGCACCATTACGACGATTCATTCCGCCATGAACGACCAACCTGTGCTCGATGCTTACCACCATACCGATCTGCGCAAGACCCGCGCTGCCGGCCAGTCTATTATTCCGGTGGATACGGCGCTGGCGCGGGGTGTGGAACGTATATTGCCCGAGATGGCCGGGCGCTTTTCTGCGCAGGCGCTGCGCGTGCCGACACTCAATGTCTCGGCAATGGATCTGACGGTACATCTGGCCACCGATGTTTCGGAAGCATCGGTCAATGGCGCGCTCGCCCAGGCGGCGAGCAACCGCTTCGAGGGGGTTCTGGGTTACACCGAAGAGCCGCTGGCCTCCTGCGACTTCAATCACGATCTGCGTTCCAGCGTGGTCGATGCGGGGCAGACCCGCGTCAGCGGAGGCAGGTTAGTGAAAGTACTGACCTGGTTTGATAATGAATGGGCCTACGCCAACCGCATGCTTGATGTGGTGCGATTTTGGGGGAAACAATAATGGCTTTGAATGTACTACGCATGAGCGATCAAGCTCTGGCGGGGAAGCGCGTATTGATCCGCGAGGATCTCAATGTGCCCATCAAAAATGGGCAGGTAGCCAGCGACGCTCGTCTGCGTGCTGCATTGCCGAGCATTCGTGCAGCGCTGGACGCCGGGGCCGCTGTGATTCTTATGTCGCACCTGGGTCGGCCTACCGAAGGTGAGTTTGCTGAAGAATTTTCCATGGCGCCGGTAGCGGCCTATCTGGCTGAAGCGTTGGCGCTGGAAGTGTCGCTGCTCTCTGAATGGCAAGCGGGGGTGGATGTGGCGCCCGGTCAGGTCGCACTGCTCGAAAATGTGCGCTTTAACCCGGGTGAGAAGGCCGATTCTGAAGAACTGGCGCGGGCCTATGCGAGCCTTTGTGATGTCTTTGTGATGGATGCTTTTGGTACAGCGCATCGGGCTCAGGCGTCGACACACGGGGTCGCCCGATTCGCGCCGGTAGCCTGCGCAGGACCGCTGCTGGTCGCGGAGTTGGAGGCGCTGGAGCAGGCTCTGGCCGAGCCGGCCAGGCCCATGCTGGCGATCGTGGGCGGTTCCAAAGTTTCAACCAAGTTGACGGTGCTTGAAACCCTGGCGGACAAGGTTGACCAGTTGGTTGTGGGTGGCGGCATAGCCAATACCTTTCTCGCGGCTAGCGGCCTGCCGGTGGGTAAGTCGCTCTGCGAACACGACCTGGTAGCTAATGCGCAGGCCCTGATGGCCAAGACGGACATACCGATTCCTGAAGATGTGATAACCGGCAAGGCGTTCTCGGAAGATGCCGCCGCGCAAACCAAAGCTTCGACCGATGTCGACGATGACGATATGATTTTCGACATCGGCCCCCGCAGCAGAGAGCAGATTGGAGCCATGCTGGAACAGGCCAAGACGATTCTGTGGAATGGCCCGGTTGGTGTTTTCGAATTCGACCAGTTTGCGGGTGGCACCGAGGCTCTGAGCCAGGCCATAGCGGACAGCGAGGCATTTTCGCTGGCTGGGGGCGGAGATACATTGGCGGCGATTGACAAATACGGCATTGCCGATAAGGTTTCTTATATATCCACCGGCGGTGGCGCCTTCCTGGAGTACGTGGAAGGAAAAACACTACCAGCCGTCGCAATCCTTGAGGAGAGATGTAATGGCACTGATTAGCATGCGCCAGATGCTGGATCACGCCGCGGAACACGGTTACGGCGTGCCCGCGTTTAATGTGAATAACCTGGAGCAAACCCGGGCCATCATGGAGGCGGCGAGCGAGACCAATAGCCCCGTGATCATGCAGGCCAGTGCCGGTGCTCGAAAATACGCCGGCGCGCCCTTTCTGCGCCATATGATCGAGGCGGCAGTGGAGGAGTTCCCACACATACCGGTAGTGATGCACCAGGATCACGGTGTTAGCCCGGCGGTGTGCCAGCGCTCTATTCAACTGGGGTTTACCTCGGTGATGATGGACGGCTCCCTCGGTGAAGACGGCAAGACACCCATGGATTATGACTACAATGTGGCGGTAACCCGCCGCGCCGTGGACATGGCCCATGCTTGCGGTGTTTCCGTAGAAGGCGAGTTGGGCTGCCTGGGCTCGCTCGAAACCGGTGAGGCCGGTGAAGAGGATGGGATTGGCGCGGAGGGTAAGCTGACCCACGACCAGTTGTTGACCGATCCGGAGGAGGCGGCACAGTTTGTGGCGGCGACAGATGTCGACGCACTCGCAATCGCCTGTGGTACCAGCCATGGCGCTTACAAGTTTTCGCGTCCGCCTACCGGCGATATTCTGGCAATTGATCGAATCAAGGAGATCCACGATCGCATTCCCAATACCCACCTGGTGATGCACGGCTCTTCTTCGGTCCCGCAGGAGTGGCTGGCGATCATTAATGAGTTCGGCGGTGAGATTCCGGAGACCTATGGCGTCCCGGTTGAGCAGATTCAGGAAGGGATACGCCACGGCGTGCGCAAGGTCAATATCGATACTGACCTGCGTCTGGCATCCACCGGCGCCGTGCGTCGATTCATGGCGCAGAATCCCGCTGAGTTTGATCCGCGCAAATTCCTGAGTGAGACCACCAAAGCGATGAAGGACATTTGCATTGCGCGGTATGAGTCCTTCGGCACGGCCGGTAATGCCGACAAGATTAAACCGCACTCCCTGTCGGTGATGGTCGAACAGTACGAAAGTGGCAGCCTCGCGCAGGTGGTGAATCCCGGCTGAGGACGATTCCGTCAGCACTCCCCGCCAAACGCAGCCGCATCCACCTGTTGCTGAGGTGAGGGAGGCGCTTGAGCCATTTACCCTGACGCCGCGTGAAAGCAGTGATGCGGAATCAGCCTATGTGAGCTACTACGGGCTGAATTTCGAGATGATCTGCCCGGGTGTTGGGCACCGCCTGGGCTGGTTGGCCAGCCGCGGCGAGCGCCTGGCAGTGCAGGCCTGGCTGCAGCCCGCGGGATCAGGGGCAAAGTCAACGCTAGTGTTGGTTCATGGACTTTTCGATCACGTGGGAATATTCGGCCATCTTGTCGCCTTTGGCCTGTTGCGCGGCAGTAATGTCGTCGCCTTCGACCTGCCGGGACACGGCCTTTCCAGTGGGGAGCGTGCCGCCATCGATGACTTCGCCGACTACAGCGGAGCACTGCACGCGGTGCTCGCCGCGATCGAATCCTTACCAGGCGAACGTCACCTGCTGGGGCAGAGCACCGGTGGAGCCGCGATCATGGATTATCTAACAACGACTTGTGAACACCAGCCGGCGCGGGTGGTGTTGTTGGCGCCGCTAGTGCGCCCGCGCGACTGGGGTCTGGTGCGCTTGGGCCACAGTCTGCTGCACCGTTTTACAGCAACGCTAAAACGCGGCTTTGCCGACAACTCCAACGACGCCGAATTTCTTGCGTTCCTGCGCGCCGAACCCCTGCAGCCACGTGTCATCTCGATGCGCTGGATAGGCGCGCTGAAGCGCTGGCTCGCAGATTTCGAGCGACGTCCGGCCAGCCCACAGCCACTGCTGGTTGTGCAGGGGGATGAGGATGGCACCGTGCAGTGGGAATACAATGTGCCCTATATCCGCCGTCAGTTTCCCAACAGCCAGGTCTATATGCTGCAAGGTGGTCGCCATCATCTGGCCAATGAGAGTGACCCACTGCGTACAGAGTATCTGGCGGTGGTCAGTCACTACCTGGATACGGGCCACCTGCCCTAGTCACGGCAAAGTGCTACACTAAATAGTGTTCTCGGGAGGAGGAGAATAATGTCAACACGCTCCACCCAGCGCTGTGTACTGGTCCTGCTTAGCTTGCTGTTTCTGGCGGGTTGCGCTCAGCAGCATGTTTCAAAGTACAGCGGACGCTCGGCGATTGAGCAGCACCAGCAGCTGCTGCGAGGCAGCACGCTGTTCCCCGTTGAGGAGCCGCTGCCAGAGCTAGAGCCCGTCGAACTGCTCGCGGTGAATGATGATATGCGTGCATTCCTGCGGGAACACATTCCTACGGACGCTATCAGCGATGAAGGCAAGGCGCGGCGCATTCTCAAGGGCTTGCTCGACGATGGCTTGCGCCTCCATTACAACAACCTCAAGACCTATACCGCCGAGGAGGCGTTCTATGCCCGCGAGGGCAATTGCATGTCCTTCACTAACCTGTATATGGCTCTGGCCCGAGAGGCCGGGCTGATTGTGATGTATCAGGAAGTTGAGGTTCCGCCGGCCTGGAGTGCAGTCGGCGATACCTATTACTTCAGCCTGCATATCAATGTCCTGCTAGACCTGCCCCGCAAGCAGCAGGTTATCGACTTTGATACCCAGGCGGAGAGCTCCCGCTGGCGCAGCCAGGTGGTTGGTGACAAAACCGCTGCAGCCCAGTACTACAACAACATGGCCGTGCACTATTTGAGCGAGGATGATCTACAGCAGGCTTTTCTGCATGCGCGCAAGGCTATCGACCTGCGACCCAACACAGGCTATTTCTGGGCCAATATGGGGACTATCCTGAAACGCGCCGGTGACCTGGAGAGTGCGGAAGAGGCGTATCTGGTCGCTATTGATATGAGCAACGAACGGGCGGCCATTAGCAATCTGGCGAGGGTCTACCGCCAGCAGGGACGAATGGAACTGGCGGACCAGTATGCGGCACTGGCGGAAAGCTACCGCATGGAGAACCCCTTTTACTTGTATGAGTTGGCTGAGACATCTTATGAGAAGGGTGAGTACCAGCGGGTGCTGGAGCTCATGGAATCAGCCATTCGCAAGCGTAAGCAAGAGCATGAGTTCCACCATCTGGAAGGCCTGGCATGGGCGCGCCTCGGTGACCGGGAAAAGGCCAGGAAGAGTTTCTCTCGCGCTGCCGATCTGGTGCGCGATACCGATATCCACGAACTCTACGAACACAAGCTGCACCTGCTGGCGCAACGGAGTTAGACGACCCCCGCATGCATGAGACACCGCCAGCGGCGGACTGGGACCGTTATTGGAAAGGTACCTGGGAGGCAGCAGCTCACCAGGACGGGAGCCCCCAGGAACAAGCCCTGGAGCAGTTCTGGGATGGCGTATTTAATGAATCTGACACCCCGGCTGGCCAGCTACTCGATGTTGCTGCCGGCAATGGCGCCGTGCTGCGTTACGCCAGCCGTCATTTACCGGGAACCACCGCTCTCTGGGCACTCGATTACTCACCCAGTGCGCTGCTGAATTTACAGCAGCGCATGCCAGCGGTCGTTTGTGTGGCTGCAGATGGCAAGGCACCGCCTTTTGTTGACCAGTGTTTCGACCTCGTCGCCAGCCAGTTCGGCGTGGAGTATGCGGGGTTGGATGCGGTGACGGCGGTAGCCGAACTGGTGCAGCCAGGCGGCCGGCTGGCACTGGTGTTGCATCAACGTCACGGCGCTATCTATGAGGAATGTCAGCGTAACCAGAATACCTTGACCGAGGTGCGCGAATTGCGTCTGCTGCCCTTGGCCAAGCAGGTATTCCAGGCGGGCTTCGACTTTAATGCCAAGCGCGCACCCATCGAGGTGTTTAAACAGGCCGAGGCCGAATTCACGCCCGCTGTCCGCGGCCTCGAGCAGATTTTGCGCCGTGAGGGCAAAGCCATTGCCGGTGGCCTGCTGCAACAGCTCTACACGGATATTGCCGCTATCTATAGGCGTATGTCGGCATACGATTCCGCCGAAATCATCGGCTGGGTCGACGGTTTAATAGTGGAACTGGAGGCCTATATTGGAAGAATGGCGTCGATGACCGGGGCGGCGCTATCGGAACGGGAGTTCCTCGACCTTATAGAGAGCCTGGGCGCTGCTGGTTTCATTGGGCTGCAATCAGGGCGATTGCTCATCGGCGCCGAAGCGCGTGAGGCGGGCTGGACCCTGCTGGCCCAGCGCGCCTGAACAGGCCTAGTTACTGGGAGGTGTGCTGTGCTTGGAGGTGCGCTGGATGTTTTCGGCGTAATCTCTTGAGCGACGCGCAGTTTCTGTCCACGCGCGATTGGTCTTGCACACTTTTTGCCCTACCCGGCTACCGGTTTTGGTGACCGTTTTGCAGGTGACTTCGTCGGCCTCGTGGACGTCGATGTCATTAGCGGCGACTTCATCGCCCGTGGTCGAGCAGGCCGCCAACAGCAGTGCCAGCGTCGCTCCTGAAGCAATCCTTATCAAAGGCTTCATGGTGTTTCTCCCTGTGAGTTGTGTCTCCAGTTTCTCAACTGCAGGTTGAGAGGTCAAATGCGTTAATCAGCCGCCTCATAGTCCTGTACTGACTGCAATAGCGCACCCACCAGTGTGCGTTCTTCCTCGCTCAGCTCGGGCCGCCAAATATCAAAGAGCAGTACCACGCGCTCCTGGTCGGTATCGTTCCAGGCCTCGTGTTCCATGGAATCGTCGAACACGTAGGCGCGCCCTTCCTCCCAGTACTCGGTCTCGTTACCTACCCGTAGTCCGCCGCAATTTTCCGGCACGATCAGGGGTAAATGGCAGATCAGACGAGTATTGATCAAGCCGCAATGGGGGGGTATGCGGGTCTGACCTGCCAGGCGAGAATACAAGGCATGGGGCGTGCTGCCCTCGACCTGAGGCAGGGGAGCGGCGTCGAGAGCTGCCATCGTGGCAGGACAGCGCTGGGCGTTCTCCTCGACTTTGCGACCCTGTTGATAGAAGTAGAAGGCGCCCCAGTCGGCATTATCCAGGTTGCTGGTGTCATTGAAATTGACAGCATCGGGGTCGCTTTGCAGGTAGGGGCTGAAGTCCTCCGGCTGGGCCAGAACGCTATCTAACTCAGCGCGAATAGCCGCGTGGCGGGCTTCGAGGTCTTCAAGCCAGGGGAATGCGCCCCGTTCATAGAATTGGATTTGCGGCAGGCCGGGGTAGTAAAACCGCGTGGGTTGTTGATAGTAAATATCCTGCTTGCCAAAAGCGATCTGCAGGGCCTGCTCAAAGCGTTTGGGCGCCTTGCCGGCGCTATAACCCTTCTCCTTCAGTGCGTCCTGCAAATAGTGCTCATACTCCCCGGCGAATTGCTGTACCCGCGACTGGGCTCGCTGTAAGCCCTCCTGTATGTCGCGGGGAATCTCTGTCAGGGTGGAAGCCACCTTCAGGGCGGCCTGATAGAACACCAGTGCTTTGCGGCTGCGCTTCATTTCGGTGTGGTGGTCGCCCTTGAATATCAGAACCCGCAAGTTGCGCGGTTCAAGCTCCAGCGCCTTGTCCACGGCAACGAGGGTTGCCTCGTCCCTGCCCAGTCGAGCGTTGGCGAAAGCGAGACCGAGCCAGACGGAGGCGTTCGCTTGGGGCAATGCGCTCGCCTGTTCGAATAGCTGCAGGGCATCATCTGCCCGGCCCTGTTGCAGCGCCTGCATTGCCGTGCGGGTAAGGCCTGCAAGGTCCTGTGAAGCCTGGTTCATCTTTTCTTTTGTCCCTGGAATGGTGAGAACGCATTGTCTGGCCGCAGTGGCCGCGAGCGCTTATTATACGGCATTCAATTAGACAGGACCCGGGCAGCGCCCGGCGCAGGAACTCCCATCAGCGACATCGATCAACAGCTCCAGCAGGCGGAGCAGTACTATAGCCAGGGGCAATTGGAGCAGGCAGAAGCCACGTTCAAGGCCGCGCTCGCGGCAGATCCAGGCTGCAGGCAGGCCAGTGAATCTCTGGTTGTCATCAGTCTTCAGACTGGCCGACGTGAGGAGGCTCGCGATATTTTATTGGGACTGATTGCGGCCCATCCGGATGAGGCCATTTACTATGACCGCCTCAACATGGTGTGTGATGCCCTGGGGGAACTCGCGCCCTCAATCGATGCGTATCTTGAGTACCTGCAGCGTCATCCCGACCAAACCACCGCTCGTTATAATCTGGCGCACTTGTTGAAGCGCAATGGGCGCCTCGAGGAGGCTATTCGTCAGTACGAGGAGTGTTTAGAGCGTGGCGTGGACGACCCGGCAGAGGTGCACACCAACCTCAGTGTGATACACACCCAGCGCGGCGATGATAATGCCGCGCGGGCGAGTCTCGAGAAGGCCCTGGACCTTAAGGAAGATTACGTGCCCGCCCTGTATAACAAGGCCATTCTCGAGGAAGAAACGGGTAATTGGGAGGTGGCACGCAGTCTTTACATGCGGGTGCTCCTGGAACAGCCCAACCATGTCGAAGCGATGGTGCAGTTGGCGGCGGGTGAAACTTTTACCGATTCGACTAACCGGGTGAGCCGCAAGATATTGCGGGCGCTCAAGCGCGACGGCCTGGCGGACCAGCAGCGCGAGCAGCTCTACTATGCACTAGGTAAGATTTACGATGATTGTGCTGAGTACGATGACGCTATGCAGCATTATGCCCGGGCTAACGAACTGTGTCGGACGCGCACGACCCCTTTTCAGCCAGGGCAGCATGAGCAATCGATCTCGGAGCTGATTGATTCGTCGGCCCATTGGCTGGAGGCCATAGAGCCGGTGTCGGATGCGGCGCCACTGTTCGTTTGCGGCATGTTCCGCTCGGGCACTACGCTCCTGGAGCAGGTGTTGGCTGCGCATCCGGCATTGAGCGCTGGCGGTGAGCTGGATTATTTCCCGCGCCGCATTGCTGCGTTGCCTGGCGCGTATCCTGCCGTCGACGGTGTTTCGGCGGATGACTGGCGTGGCCTCGGTGAGGGGTACATGGCATTGCTGAAAGAGCGCGGTCTCGATATTGATACCGCAATCAACAAGCGGCCGGACAACTTTCTCTATCTGGGTGTGATTAAGGCGTTATTCCCGAAAGCCAGAATTCTGCATACGGTTCGAAACCCACTCGATACCTGCCTGTCGATTTTCTTTCAGCCGCTGGATGCCGAACTGGCATACGCCAACGACATCAAGCACATAGCAGAGTACTACGTGCAGTACCGGCGCCTGATGCAGCACTGGAGCGAACGTTACGCCGGAGAGATCATGCATGTGCCCTACGATGGTCTCGTCGAGCAGCCGAAAACGGTCATTGGCAATGTTCTCGAGTTTCTTGACCTGCCCTGGGACGATGCCTGCCTGCGGTTCTGGGAAGCCGATACCCGAGTTCGCACCGCGAGCCTGCACCAGGTGCGCAAACCGCTCTACACCACGTCCAGTGGCCGTTGGGAAAACTATGCCAAGTATCTGGAGCCGGTAAAACACTACCTGGAGGCGGAGCTGGGTTAAGGCTCCGCCTCGTCTTTAAGGCAACTCCAGCAATTCGCGGACACTGTTCCAGTCGACGATCTTGAAATTCTGCGGTGCTCGCGGCGCGGTATTGCTGCCGTCCTGCGCGACCAGGATGCCGCGCGGGAAGCGTTCGCCCAGGTGAGCGCTGGTAACGGCAATGCCATCGGTATCGGATGTGCCGTCAATGCCCTTTGCGCTGTTGTGTCCAATCGCCACTGAGCCACGGTACTGATGTGGCGATCGACGATCGAACAGGGCATAGCTATTGTTGCCCTGGCTGGAGACCACAAGATAACCGGCGTTGCCCTCGGCATAGATATCCATGCCTTCTACATCATCCTTCAATACAGCACCGTCTATGGCCGCGATCTCAAGCGGCTCCGCTGCCTGCTTATGGTTTGCCGGCATGCTGTAAACACCATGGTCCTCGATACCGAAGAACAGTAGGTGCTGGTCATCATCAGCCACGCAACCCTCCGGTTGATCTTTGACCCGGAATTCGCGCAGCAGGGTGGATTCACCGCCGGCCAGGATACGCCACTGCTGATAGCGCCCGTCTTTGTCATTGATAAAGACTTCCAGCAGCTCGCCGTTTCGGTACATGCACAGACCGTAGGGATCTGCGAGAGTGGTCGCTATCTCTTCCGCTTCCAGCCAATGCAACTCACCTTCGTCCGTTATTCCAAACAGGCTTATAGATTGGGTGCTGCGATTGCTGGCGGCAGCGACCCACTGGAATCCCTCGAAGGTCTGCGACGCGCGCAAATCAACATTGTTCAGTCGGCCAATGGAAAGGCGCTGCTGTTCTTCACCATCAAGATCATAGATATGCAGGCCATTGCGCTTATCCGTGCCGATGATAAGGCTGGCTTCGGGGTTTGCCGGATTAACCCAGATCGCCGCATCATCAGCGGCGTCATCCAGACTGGCGACGGGTTCTGTCTCTGCGACCGGGAGCACCGTCGGGAAGCTGGTGCAGCCTGTGAGCAGACCCAGGAAAAAAAGGCGGGCCAGCGGCCCGCCAAGCGTCCCACGCATTTTCATCAGAAGTTAGTCACCGTCACGCCAACGACGTAGGTCAGGCCGTACTCCTCATACTGCCAGTTATAGCGGCCACTGCCCTGGTACGAATAGTAGGGCTCGTCGGTGAGGTTAATCGCCTCGGCGTATATCTTGATGCTGTCCGTGACGTTGTACGCCACTGACGCATCAATCTGGCTGTGTGAATCTTGATAGACATCGGAGCCGCCTTCGCCGCCCACGACAATGATACGTTCGTCTGTGTAATTGTAAGCAATCCTGGCTTCAATGCCGTGGTTCTCGTAGCCGAGGGTGACGTTGTAAATCTGCTCGGCGGATTCAGGCAGGTCGATAGAACGGCCCTGGAAGTCGGCATCACTGTCTGTGAAGGTGCCGTTTAGACCTACCATCAGGCCGTTGTCGAAGTACTTCAGGTAGGATAGTTCCAGGCCCAGTAGCTCCGCATCGTCACCATTTTGAAACTGCAAAGCGTCAACGTCGGTGATGTCGGATTCTGTCAGCCCCACCAGATCTAGCCAGGGCGTCAGGTCAAGGCTGTCTGACACATTGGCCTGCACAATGAACTTGTCGACATCCTTGTAAAACACGGCGGCAGACAGGATGCCGATGTCACCGGGGTACCACTCCGCAGAGAAATCGAGGTTGATGGATTCATAGGGGTCCAGATCCGGATTGCCCAGCTCTTCAATGGCGAATTCGGTCTCGCCGTCTTCCTCTTCGATCTCTGCGAGAGAGGAGGGATTCAACGAGGCAAAGCTGGGCCTGGCCAGGGTTTGGCTGGCACCACCGCGAAGGATGATGTCTTCCGTCAGCTCATAGCGGAAGACTAAGCTGGGCAGCAGGTAGTCGTAGTCACCATCGAGACTGCTATTACTAAAACCAGCATCTTCGAGATCGAGCGTTTCGCTCTCGTAAACAGTACCAATGAAGCCATCCATTTCGTTTTCTGTGTACTCGTAGCGTACGCCGCCGATCAAGCGCAGGCGATCAATGTCCACCTGTGCCTGGATGTAACCGGCGTAGATGTCCTCGTCGATCTCGTAATCACCTACGGTGGACTCGGTGAAGGACTCGTCGGCGTTGTAGTTATCGTCGCCCAAGGTCTTCCAGAAACTGCGCAGAGCGCCGCGGTTCAGCCCGAAGCCGAATCGATTGAGATTGTAATCGATGTTGCCACCGGCAAAGGCTGACGCGTCGGGGCTGCCGACGCTGTCGAAGTCATCAAAAACATCGATGGCGGACTCGCGCTCTTTTTCGCGGGTGCGCAGTTTCACACCCATCTTTATTTCTGCGGGATTGTCACCGAAGTCCAGGTAGTGAGTGGCATCAAATTTGAAGCTGTACTCGGTGTCTTCAACGGTGTTGTTTTCAACCACCATCTCATCAATCTCGTAGCCTTCCGGCTGGTAGGTGATATCTTCGAAGTTGTACTTCGGGGTGTCGCCCAGGCGCACCCAGCTGAAGGGCCAATCGTCGCCCGCGAAGTCAGTGTCAATGCGGTCCGGCTCGTCCTCTTCTGCATAGGAGTAGCCCAAGGCGTAGTCGAAGGTCCAGCGCTGCAGCTCATTGGTGCCACCCAATACGACCGAGATAATTTCCTGGGTTTCCTTACGATCTTTTAGTGAGCGGACATGTTCGACTTCTGAGAACCCGCCGCTGGTTGCTTCCAGATTCACCAGGGCGTCTTCATCGCCTTTCACCTCAATGCGATTGCGAATTTCGTCATCTTCGAAATCGCTGTAAAGGGTGCGCAAGTAATAACTGCTGGTATCGCTGGCGCGGTAGTCGAAATTGACGGTCGCGCCGAAACGCTCGCGTTCCACCTGGTAGTCGCGGTGCTCAGGCTCCTCGGGCCAGAAGAAGTCGCCTTCCTGTACCCAGCCACCGTCGTGCTCGAGATTGTCAGAGCCAAATTCGCGATCTTCATAAGACAGCGCCACAGCCACGCCGAGGTTGTCCTGTTCGCCGCCGAAGCTAAAGGTATCAGAGAACACCGCGGAAACTTTGGGGCTGGTTTCTTCCACGAGATCGTTATAGCCAGCCTCTGCGTTGAGTTTCCAGTACTGTCCCTCTCTATCGAATGCTGTGAGACTCTTGATGTTGACGGTGCCGCCGATGGCATCGCCATCCTGCTCTGGCGTAAAGGTCTTGGTAACTTCCAGAGTCTCCAGCATATCGGAAGGGATGACATCCAATGCTACGGCCCGCTGGCCGGCGTCTGGGGAGGGAAGATTGACGCCATTAACCTGCACGGTATTCAGGCTGGGCGAGAGGCCGCGTATGCCTACATAGCGGCCTTCGCCCTGGTCGCGCTCCAGGGATACACCGGGTGCGCGCTGCAGCGCTTCGGCGATATTGTTGTCGGGTAGTGCGCCGGCGCTGTCCGAGGAAATCACGCTGATCACGTTATCGGCAGCGCGTTGTCGGTTAATGGCGTTGGCTGCTCGCCCCGTCTGGCCATAGACGATCACATTCTCGATGCGATCGACGTCGTCGCCGATAGTGAGGTTCATCGTCACCGTGTCGTCGTTGACCACGAGTTGCTTCTCTACCGGCTCGGCGCCTACGAAACTCACGCGTATGGTGTAGGTGCCAGCGGGGACATTGGCGAAGCTAAAGCGTCCGTCGCGGCCGCTCCGCACCTGCATATTCAGTTCCGGGATGCGCACGATGGCTGAGTTGATGAAGATTGTCTCGGTTGTATCGGAGACCCGGCCTTCGACCCGAGCTGCTTGAGCGGCGGGTGTTAGCGCCGCGGCGACGCCGAGAGCGATGATGGAACGTTTGAAGATGGAAACAGACGTATTCGACATGATATCCCTGCTGTATAGGAAGTGTTTTAGACAACGCACAATAAGTGAAATGAATGAAGCTTTTGCTTCGCTGTGGTTAAGGAATTGTTACTGTTGTCGCTCCATGTCCTGTCATATTCGAGCGGTTACTATGCGGGGTTGAGCGATAGGAGTGAGTAATGACGCGACCATTTTCGGATATAAGCCGCCGCTTTCTGACGCGCCGGCGATTGCTGCAGGAGACAGCTTTGGCGGGGTCAGCCCTGGCTCTGACGGGATCAGCTTTTGCCAGTCAGCCTAGACCGCGCGCGGTTGTCGCGCCTGGGTTTGAGGGCATGCCCCATGGCAGATCGGCGAACCACGCCATTACAGCCGGTTACGAAGCGACCGTTTTATTACGTTGGGGTGACGGTCTCGGTGGGGAGACCCCGGCCAGCTTTCCACTCAGTGAGGATTGGCAGGCTCGCAGTTTTGGCTTTAACAATGACTACATCGCATACCTCCCCCTGGAGGGCAGTCGGCGTGGTCTGCTCTCGATCAACCATGAATATCCTCTGCCGCATCTCATGTTTCCAGCTTATGCCGATTTTGAATCTGCGGTTAAAGGTATGTCTGCCGCGCAGACGCGCAGTGAAATGATGTCGGTGGGACACAGCGTTATCGAAGTCGAGCTCGCCGGTGATCGCTGGGCGGTGGTCGGTCAAAGTCGCTATCAACGCCGTCTGACGGCCGCGACTCCCATTCGTCTTGATGGACCCGCTGCCGGGCATTCGCGCCTGCGTACCGGCGCGGATCCAGAAGCGCGCACGGTGCTAGGTCTGTTGTCCTGTTGTTCTGGCGGTAAAACTCCCTGGGGTACAGTCCTTATTGCGGAGGAAAACTTCGGCGATTTCTTCTCGGGGGATATCAACGCATTGCAAAAATCCCTGCCTGCCGAAGCCGATGGCATGCGCGAATTCGAGGTGAATGAGGAATTTCTGCACTGGGCTCGCGCGGATCATCGCTTTGATATTAATCGAGAGCCGCATGAGTTCAATCGCTTCGGTTGGATTGTCGAGCTGGACCCTTTCGATCCGAATTCGGTGCCGGTTAAGCGCACGGCGCTGGGTCGATTCGAACACGAGGGCGCCTGTGTGGTGAGTGAACCGGGCAGGCCGGTGGTGGTCTACAGCGGCGATGATGAAGAAGACCAGTGCCTGTATCGCTTTGTTTCCAGTGAGCCTTACGACCCCGACCAGCCCGTTGCCAATCGTGAGCTCCTGAGTAATGGCGTACTCTACTGTGCGCGGTTCGATGACGACGGCACTGGCCGGTGGCTACCGATGGTTCACGGACAGGGGCCCTTATTGGAAAGTGCAGGATTCAACAATCAGGGTGATGTGCTCATCGATTGCCGCAGAGCAGCCGCACTTCTGGGCGCTACACCCATGGACAGGCCTGAGGGGATTGCGGCGCATACTGAGTCAGGGCGGGTATACGCCGCACTCACCAAGAACAAGGAGAAAACAGCGGCGAACGCGGCGAACCCACGTCACCCTAACCCGGCAGGTCACATCCTGGAGCTTTTACCCCCCGGGCGGGATGGAAGCCGCGACCATTGGTCGGATCGATTTAACTGGGATCTTTTATTGCAGGCGGGTGCGCCGGCGGGTATTGAGCAGCCGGGCCAGTACGGTGAGCCGCTTGCCTCCGGCGACTGGTTTGCCAACCCGGATAATCTGGCCTTCGATGGCCGCGGCAGGTTATGGGTCGCGACGGATGGCTGTGAGGATTTTGGCTTTGCGGATGGTTTGTGGTGCTCCGCGATCGATGGCGAAGCCAGGGCAAGGCCGCGGCACTTCCTGCGCTGTCCCCGTGGCGCCGAACTGTGTGGCCCGGAGTTTACGCCCGATGGCCGCAGTTTATTCGTCGCTATTCAGCATCCCGCCGACGAGGACGATAGCAGTTATGGACGGCCCAGCACGCGTTGGCCGGATTTTTCTGAGCAGCGCCCTCCGCGACCCGCAGTGATGGCAATTAGAAAGTCAGACGGTGGGCTGATCGGTGACTAGCGCCGGATTGCAGGCATAAAAAAGGCCACCCGAAGGTGGCCTTTTCCGTTCTGTGTCTCGGGTAAGCCCGAAGGCTCACCCGGCAGGCAGGCTTAGAAGCCTACGCTAACACCAACGAACCAGTAACGACCCAGGGCGTCATACATGCCCGGGAAGGTGTTACCGTTACCGTTGATAGACGGACCAGCTGCGTTACCAGCGATAGGCGGCTCTTCGTCAGTCAGGTTGTTTACACCTGCACGCAGAGTTGCCCAGTCAGTAACGTCCCAGATGGCTGCGAGATCGAAATAATCCATCTCTTCGAGATCACGGCCGTTGCCGTTCAGATCGTCGATTTCGCTAATGTAGCGCCACTGGAAGCTGGCGGTTACGTCCCACGGAGTGGTCCAGGTTGCACGGAAGTTGTTCTGGAAGTCCGGAGTTGGGTAGCCACAAGTAGCACCCCATGCGCCTTCACAGGCTTCCTTCGGAGCAGAACTCAGTTCCTGCTGATCCCAGGTATCGATATAGGCCATGATGTTGTTGAAGTTCAGAGAACCCCACTCACCGATGTCCATAACGTAGTCTGCGATCAGGTCAAGACCTTCAACTTCTTCAACCGCGAGGTTGTCCTGCAGTGCAATCACCTGACCGGAAGCGTTGACGTCAGAGCCAACCCACAGGTCACCGTTGTTACCGCGACGGACTTTCGCACACTGGGAATCGTCGCCATCCAGACACTCGGTCAGGATGAACTCAGGCGTCAGGTTGTTGATGCCGTCTTCGATTTCAATGTTGTAGTAGTCGATCGTGATGTTCAGGCCGTCAGCGAAATCCGGTGACAGAACCAGACCAACAGACCAGGTGTCAGCTTCTTCCGGAGCCAGGTCGGGGTTGCCGCCCTGCAGGAAGTTGTACTGACCAGCCGGAGAGTCGAGGTTTTTGCCCCAATCGTCAGCCGTCAGACCAGAACGCGCACACTGTGCCTGGGTGTAACCGCCGACAGAGGTGCCGCCCGCTACGCCGTTGGAACAGGGGTCCTGCGCCATGTCGAACAGGTTCAGACCCTGCGGCAGGAACAGTTCCTGTACGTTCGGGCCGCGAACCGCGTGCTGGAAGCTGGCGCGCAGCTTAACCTGCGGGCCAATTGCCCAACCACCGCGGATACCGTAGGTGTCGGTAGTCTCACCGTAGTCGTAGTCAGAGTAGCGATAGCCTGCATCCAGGGTCACTTCCTCAGCCCACTCCGCACCTTCGATCAGCGGGATACTCAGTTCGATGAAACCTTCCGTCACATCGTAGCCGCCGCTTACCGGACCGGTTGCACCACCCTGGCCAGCGCCCAGACCCAGGCGGAAGCCGTTGTCAGGGTTGAAGTCCAGGTTTTCTTCGCGGTACTCAGCACCGATTACCACGTCGACGCCCGTTTCGGCCCAAGGCATGGTGATACCGTACTCGCCCAGGTTACCAGCAACATAACCGGACATTACCGTCTGGTCAGTGGTACCGCGTGCGAACAGAGGCAGAACCAGGTAGTCAATGGCTTCCTGGCTTACACCGCCGGTCTCGAACACGTTCCAGGGCTGACAGTTAGGATCGCTACCGTCAACGACAGACTGACACACGATGTTGCCATCAGCGTCTTCAACAGCGTCCAGTGCGCGAGCAATGTTGTTGCTGTTCAGGTCGTTCAGGTAGGTGTTCTGCATGGTAACTTCGCTGTACTGGTAGTACGCGTCGTAACGCCATGTGTCGTTGATGTCACCGCGCAGACCGAATACACCACGGAAAGAATCGTAGCGCAGGTCCTGCTGACGGGGGCCACCTTCAACATTACGACGACCCAGGTAAACCACCTGGTCATCTTCTGCAGTCAGGCCGCGGCTGCCACACAGTGCGTCGAACTGCTGGTCGCTCATGAAAGCGTTGCCACAGCTCAGGCTGCTGGTAACAAAGAACGCACCAGAAGGAGCGATCTGAGACACAGACTGGTCGTCCATGAACATCAACTCGGTGTAAGCCTCTACGTGCTCGTTCACATCGTAGTGGGCGAAGGCACCGAAGGTGTAACGCTCGTCAGGACGCTGGTAGTAGTTCAGCGGACCGTAGTTGTAGGTCTCGCCTTGGCGATCGACAAACTCGTTACCCTGGACAATGAAGTCGAAGGGATTGTCGGTAGCACCGAAGTCGGTGAAGCGGCCCTGCGGGATGGTAGAAGAACCAAAGCAGAAGGTCGCGTCGTTGCTCAGTGCACAAGAGCTGTAGTCACGATCAGCCTGCAGTACCGGATCGATCTCACGATAGGTAGCGTAAGCCGTTACGTTACCGCGGCCACCTTCGATGTTGCCACCGATGATGAAAGACAGGTCGGTGGTGTCACCGTCCGTCTCGCTGCCGTCAGCCGCCGGGTAGCCAGCATCTTCTACAATGCGCTGCCACTTGCCGCTGTCGTTGTCGTGGTTGTACTGGCTGAACTGGTAATCCAGCTTAACGCCCTGGAAGTCATCCATCATGATGAAGTTGACAACACCGGCCACAGCGTCAGAACCGTAGGTAGCAGATGCGCCACCCGTCAGTACTTCAACGCTCTTGATCAGTGCGCCAGGGATCTGGTTGATGTCGGCGCCGATACCACCCTGCAGGGGTGAACCCGCGGGCATGCGACGGCCGTTGATCAGCACCAGGGTACGCTCGGGGCCGAGGTTCCGCAGGTTTACGGTTGCGGTACCGGTAGCGCCGTTCGACTGGCTGGTGTTCTGGTCAGAGTAAACCTGCGGCAGGTTGCGGAGCATGTCTTCGACACGAACCGTACCCTGGAACGTCAGTTCCTCAGCGCCTACCTGGGTGACCGGGCTGGAGCTGACGAGGTTAGTCTTTTGAATACGCGATCCGGTTACGACGACTTCTTCGAGAGCAGATTCATCCTGCGCAAAGGCAGGAATCGCTGTCATCGAGGAAATGCCGAGCGCACCAGCAACCGCTAGTGAGAGATGAGATTTTCTCAACATGTTGATTCCCCTGTTTTTTTGTTAACTAGTGATTAACCCCAGTAGGAGTTTTTCACCACACCCCTTTAAACGAACGGGGGGCCTGCTTCCTCATAGGCAGGCGGGGATTTGTGACAAATTCACACTTTAAGGGCGATATTGTGATTATTCACGGCATTTGCCGGGAACAAAACCGAGTTTTGTAGCCTCGGAGCCCAGAATTTGCGCTGCCCGCGGGAATTTCAGGTGGTCACTTGACGCGTTTTACCTGCACCGACTTGCCGTTGGCTAACAGCTCCATGCGGTAAAAACCCATGAAGTTCTTCGTGATCTCCACCTCGGGATTGGCCGGACCTACATACTTGTAGTTGCCGCGGCGTCGCTGCTGCCAGATTTGTCCATTTTCAAGACGAAATAGCGTTTCTCCCGACCAGCCCTTGAAGGAGTCATCCAGGGTGGTGGTAACCGATTGCTCTTTCACCGCTTCCTGTACCTCTTCATCGGTGTTTAACAGCACCTGCGAGTCTTCGGCGGTGTAGCGAATCAGCCACTGGTTCAGTGCCCGGCGCTCATCAGCGCTGAGTTTATCAATACCGGCGGCTTCGTACTCATCTGCCGTCATCAGGGCCTCGATGCCCGGGAAACTGCCCGAATCCTGGGCGAACGTAATGCCACTGCTTAAGGCGAGGAGGGTGGGGGCAACGAGTTTGAGTAGGCTGTTCATCGGGTCTCCTTTTGCCGCTATATACGCTGGCTGAGCTTTGCGTACCAGAAGCGGCCTTTCAGGTCGTGGGTGCGGGCGTCGATATTATCGTTGAATGCCGATGCCGCAAAGGGTGCCTCTTCGTCCAGCAGGTTGTCTACGCCCATGGACAGGCGCAAGCCCTTCAGCAGGTTAAACATATAGCTTACCTGAACATCGTGGACGACCCAGGAATCGATTTCCCTGCGCCGCTCGGAGTTAGGCACCTGTTCTTCCAGTTCGCTCACAAAGTGGACATCGTAGCTGCCACGCCAACGCGATCGTGCCCACTGCAAACCGAGGTTGCCCTTCCACTCCGGAATTCCGCCCAGTCCTTCCGACGCGGGGTCGACGAAGGTACCAGCTAAATCAATGGTTTCAGAGCCGGCGTCGAGCTGAATGCTGTACTCGTCGATATAGGCCAGACTGAGGGCCATAGACCACTGCCCCCAGGTTCTGGTCGGTAGCAGGTAGTCCACACTGATATCCAGACCTTTGACCCTGCGCTCACCTACATTGAGATTGGTCGCGGTGACCAGTTGCAGATTGCCGGCGTCGTCCCGCGTGATCCTGTCCTCAAAGCGTCCGGTGGCGGCGTTTTGATTAACAATGAACTGGGCGCTGGAGTCGACGACGTTCTCTGTGTCGATGTCGAAATAGTCTACGGACAAGCTCAGCCCCTGAACGGCAGTGGGTGTCCACACCACGCCCAGGCCCCAGGTCTCTGCCTTCTCTTCTTCCAGCTTGGGGTTGCCGCCAGTCACGGTGAGAAACTGATTACGCGTGGCATCGGCTTGCTGTGTGCAGCCTGGCAAAACACCGACGTTCTGCGGCTGGGTACAGGGGTCTGAGATGAAGGCCTGGTCTTCACTGGCGCCCTGGTATAACTCATTCAGGGTGGGTGCGCGAAATCCTTCAGTGTATGTGGTTCGAAACAGTAGCTGTGGTGAGTGCTGATAGCGCAGGCCCAGTTTCGGGTTGGTCGTGGTGCCGAAGTCGCTGTAGTCAGACCAGCGAATCGCCGCCTCAAAGTCCAGCTTCTGCTGCTGACTGGCGGAATGCCACACGGGCGCAATACTCTCTGCGTAGATTTCGCGCACTTCCCGATCACCGCTGGTGGCCTCGAAGTTAGTGCCACCGATCGTGCCCAGATCGGCGATCAGTGGGCTTGGCCTCTTCTCTGTCGACTCGTCGCGGTATTCGAGACCGGCGGCAAAATCCATCGTGCCATAGGGCAGTTCCAGCAGGGGCCGATTAGCGTTGAGGCTGTAGACATCAAGTTCGCTCTCACCCTTCACCTTGCCGGTAACCTGCAGGTATTCCAGCTGCTGCGCATCGACACTGCCAGTTGGGCCGAACAGATTAATAGGCACGCAGCCGTCTGCACTGGCCCCCTGGCAGTTGGCCGCGGGTCCCACGCCGCGGCGGAGATTGTCGGCATTGACCAGGCCAGACAGGGTCTCCTTGGCATCGCTGCGACTGTAGCTGTAGGCAAAATCCCAGCTCCAGCCCTGGTGCAGACCCTCGAGGTTAAGCGTGTAGCGAGTGACGTCAGACTTGTTCTTCTGCTGTCTCGGCGGCAGCTCTAGCAGGCGTCGCCGCAGGTCGGTGATCTCTGTAGCAAAAGGGTTGTAAATGTTGTCGGCGGCTATGGGTATGGGCGTCTGTTCGAATGCGGTAAAAATGGGAGTGGGTGCCAGGTCCGCCTCGGCGGTGGTATCGGTGTAGCTTGCCTCCACGGAGATAGTGAGCAGTTCAGTGATGTCGTAGCTGGCGCTGCCGTACAAGAAATTGCGCTCTGAAGGTACCAGTGAAGAAGTGAACAGAGGAAAATCGAACAGGTCGTTTTCCGTTACCGGCCGGTACGCACCGCTCACGTCGTCCAGTATCACGGTCGAACCATCCGGCAGACTCACCCGGGCGTTGGGCGTAGCACTGGAGCGCAGATCGGCGCCCCCCAGACGCCTGCCGTCGGCGCTGCGCGATACGCTGCGGTGGCGAGCGGCGATTTCCTGCTGATCAAAATGGGACCCGGACAGAAACAGGGAGCCGTGCTTGAACCCGGTGCCGTACTGCACGGTGGTCGTGCGGGTCTCGCCATCCTCTTCTTCGGCGGCGCCGTAGAATTGTTCCGCCAGGAAGCCATAAAAGTCCTCCTTCATAATAATGTTGATAACACCGGCAATGGCATCTGAACCGTAAATGGCGGAGGCGCCGTCCTTCAGTATTTCAATGCGCTCAACGGCAGCGGGAGCGATACTATTGAGATCGACGGACTCTCCTGCCAACCCGTCATTGGCAACGCGCCGACCATTAATGAGCACCAATGTGCTGGAGGCGGGCAGCCCCCTGAGTGTGACGGTTGCAGTGCCGTCGCCGCCATTACTAATGGCGGTGCTGGTGGCGTCGCCTGCAACCGCGGGTAAATAACGCAGTATCTCGCCCAGAGTTTGGGCGCCGCTAAGCTCGATATCGGGAGCGGATATGATATCGACGGGTGCGGAGCCAGTGAGGTGGTTTCGTTTTATGCGGGAACCCGTTACCTGGCTGCCATACACATAGAGTTCCTCGATTCCAGGAACGTATAGGGGGTGCTGCACCAGCAGTTCTTCGGAATCGGGGCAGGTGCCGGTTGCACTGCAACTGCCGTCGTAGATCGCAACAATGCGGTTATCGATCAGCTGCCAAGCCAGCTCCGTGCCCGCAAGCATCTGATCCAGAGCAGTCTCAAAGGCCATGTTCCCCTCGATGGCCGGGCTGGTCATGTTGCGGGTCAGCGGGTCCGGAAAGACGATGGCCAGACCACTCTGGTGGCTAAATTGAATTAAGCCCTGGGAAAGCGGCTGACTGGCAATGCTAAATCGGTACTCGGTGCCGCTGACAGCGTTCGCTGGCAGACACCACAGAAACAGGTGCAGCGCGCAGCAGAGTGCTGCGACTACCAGGCGCAGTGGGGAAGTCACAGCGCTGGTTATAGCTTATAGGGGAGACCTGATCAACTGGATGCTGCCGTCATCCAGGGTGATGCTGCGAACGTCGAAGCTGTGTTCAAGTGCGAGCAAGATGGTATCGGGATCCGCCAGGCTGAACACCCCGGAAACCGTCTTCTGCCCCAGCTCGGCATCGGCGATCAAAATATTTCGTGCGTGGTAGCGCGACAGCTCGCGCGCCAGTTGCTTCAGCGTCATGCCGTCAGCCACCAGCTTGCCCTCGCGCCACGCCAGTGCATTCTGGTTATCAATCTTGTACGGCGCGCCAAGACCGCTGAGGCTGCCAACGATGGCCTGATTTATTTCCAACACCTCGGTATCAGCGGGCCGTGAACCGGGGGCTGCTATTTCGGCGACGCGAACAACGCCCTCGGTCACCGTGACCAGGCTATTGTCCCCATCCATATAAATGTTGAAAGCGGTGCCGAGAGCTGTCACCTGGGTATCACCCGCAGCGACCACGAAGGGTCTCTGGGTGTCTCTGGCCACATCGAAGTAGGCTTCGCCACGGACCAGAGTCAATTCACGCCGGTCGTTATTAAAGACAATCTCCAGCCGGCTGTTGGTGTTCATGGCCACCTGGCTGCCATCGGCCAGATCAACCATCAGTTGTTCGCCAACCCGGGTTTCGAAAAACTGTTCATCGGGGCCAAATTGCAGCGCGGGCGTCAGCAGCACTGCCAGTGTCAGACTCGCAGCGAGCGCCAGCCCTCCCGCCAACAAGCCGCGTCGCGGAGCATTGGGAGCTGTATCCTTGAATGGCAGCTGGCGCACGACTTCCAGGTCGTCCCAGAGTTCCAGCATGCTGTCCATAGCCCGGCGGTGGGCGGGACTGTCCGCAAGCCACAGAGCGAAGGCCTGGCGGTCTGCTTCAGAAACGGCATCAGAGCGCAGCCGGGCTATCCAGCCGGCGGCTTCCTCGGTGATGCTGTCGATATGGCCTTGCTTACTCATATATGTTGTTCCGCTGGCGCGATTTCAGCTTGATACGAATGTTACGGTACTCCGGCTTAAACGAATCAAACAATAAACCCCTCAATTGTGAGGGTTTAATTATTTTCATCTGTTTCGTCATCATAATAGCTCGCAAGTTCCGTGCGGCAGGCCTTTAATGCCTGCAGTATATATTTCTCGACACTAGAAACAGAAACCCCCAGCTCCTGGGCGATTTCGCTGTAAGAGAGGCCGCTGCTGCGATGTAGCAGGAAGGCCTGGCGACACTTGTCGGGTAATTTGTCTACGACCGCGTAGATACGAGCCAGCTTTTCACGTGCCGCGATGATCTGTTCCGGAGAAGCAACACCCTGGATATCAGTGGCGTCGTCTTCGTCGGCCCGACTTTCGATTTTCAGAAAGCGAAAATGCAGTTGCCGCCGCCGCAGCTGGTCTATTGCCAGGTTTGAGGCAACCTGGAACAGAAAGGCACGGGCATTGTCCAGTTGTTCCGGGTGTTCGAGTCGGTAAATGCGCAGAAAGGCTTCCTGGGCGACTTCAGCTGCGTCTGCGGTATTCTCTAGCTTGCGGGCGAGATAGCGCTCCAGCGCGGGACCATACATCCGCACGAGTTCATCGACAAAACGCTGGCGATCATCGCTCATGCAATCCTCAATAGAGGTGACAAGAGATCATTCGCTTTTCGTCGATGAAGCGGGGAATCGGCGTGGTATCACGGCACTTGGCGCTGGCCTCCGGGCAGCGATCGGCAAAGCGACAGCCTGGCCCCGGGTTAATGGGCGAGGGAATCTCTCCCTGGGGCGGCTGATGGTGACGAGCGCGTTCACGCTTGGGATCGGCTACCGGATTGGAGGCGATCAGCATGCGGGTATAGGGGTGCTTTGGTTCGAAATAGACCTCATCAGAAGGTCCTTCCTCTACCACGGAACCGAGATACATGACCGCCATCCGGTCGCAAAGGTAGCGCACCATCGATAAATCGTGTGCGATGAATAGCAGTGTGAGGCCCAGCGTATCCTTGAGCTCCTGCAGCAGGTTGATCACCTGGGCCTGCACCGACACGTCCAATGCTGAGATGGGCTCGTCGCAGATCACGAAGCGCGGCTTGACGATTAGCGCTCGCGCAATACCGATTCGCTGACGCTGGCCGCCTGAGAACTCGTGCGGGTAACGACTCACATGGTCGCGTTTCAGACCCACGCGCTCCAGCCACTGTGCCACCAACTCGCGGTAGTCGCTGTTGCGACCGCCGGACTGCAGACGCAGAGGTTCAGACACGATTTCATGAATTGTCATGCGCGGGTTCAGCGAGGTGTACGGATCCTGGAATATCATTTGAATATTTGTCGACAGTCGCTGAAAGTCCTCTTTGCTATAGCGCTCAGGCAGTGGCTTGCCGCGGAACAGGATGTCGCCGCTGGTTTTGGATTGCAGGCCCGCCAGTGTTTTACCCAGGGTCGACTTGCCGCAGCCGCTCTCCCCGACCAGGCCCAGGATTTCGTTTTCCTCGATGTTCAGCGAAACGCCGTCCACAGCGTGCACGATACGGCCGCCGCCGATGTTGAAATGGGTCTTTAGATTGCGGGCTTCAACTAGCATTGGGTGTTTCCCCTTGTGCGACCGGGGCGTCCGGGTGGTGCAGCCAGCAGCTGGTGGCGTGCCCTTCGAGCATGGCGAACTCCGGTGGATCAACCCGTGCGCATACGCTCATCGCATGGGGACAGCGCGGGTGATAGGCGCAGCCGGGGGGCGGCGAAAACAAATCGGGGGGGCTGCCTGGAATAGCGACCAACTGGTCGGAGCGATCGGCGTAAGAATCCGGCATTGCCGACTTCAGGCCCTGTGTATAGGGGTGCGATGCCCTGTAGAAAATGTCCTCAGCCGAGCCCGTTTCCACAACCTCTCCCGCATACATCACCGCCACACGATCGGCCATGCGCGCTACCACACCGAGATCATGGGTGATGAGGATGATGGCCATGCCATCTTCACGCTGAATTTCCTTCATCAATTCCAGTACCTGATCCTGGATGGTGACGTCCAGCGCTGTGGTGGGCTCATCTGCAATCAACAGTCGGGGCGTGCAGGCCAGGCTCATCGCGATCATGACACGCTGCAGCATGCCGCCGGAAAATTCGAAGGGGTACTGTCTAACCCGTTGCGCAGCTTCGGGTATGCGGGTGCGCTCCAGCAGTTTTACTGCCTCAGTGAGCGCGTCGCCGCGGGACATACCGCGGTGAATTACCAGCGTCTCCGCGATCTGGTCTCCCACCCGCATAGTGGGATTCAGCGAGGTCATGGGATCCTGGAAAATCATGCCCATGTCAGCACCGCGAACGCGATTTAACTCTGCTTGCGTCAGCCCGATGAGCTCGCGACCCAGCAATTTGGCGGAGCCTCTCACAATCCTTCCGGGAGGCATGGGAATCAGCCCCATCAACGCCTGGACCGTCACGGACTTGCCGCAGCCAGACTCCCCGACCACTGCCAGGGTCTCACCGGCGTCGACGCCGTAGGAAACTCCCCGCACCGCCCTAACCTTGCCACCGTGGGTGTCGAACTCGACCACCAGGTCTTCTACCTCCAGCACGCGTTCCTTGGCCGACGTCATGTGCCGCTCCTCATGCGCGCGTCCATAGCGTCGCGCAATCCGTCGCCCAGCAGGTTGAAGGCCAGCACGGTAATGCTGATGAACAGGGCGGGAAAAATCAGTTCGTGGGGGTGTGACAGCATGGTACGAATGCCGTCATTACACATCGATCCCCATGAAGGCGTTGGCGGCACCACGCCCATTCCTATGAAAGACAGGAACGCCTCGATAAAGATGGCAGTGGGGATGGCGAAAGTCAGAGATACCAACAGCACGCCCATCACATTGGGCAGCATGTGGCGCATCACCAGATAAGGGGCAGAGGCGCCCATCAATCGAGCGGCCGCGATATAGGCCTCCTCCCGAATCTGCAGCACCTGCCCCCGGACCAACCGAGCGGTGGCGGGCCAGCTCAATAACACCAATGCCAACAGCATGGGCCCGACACCACTTTCTCCCGGTCCCAGGCCAAAGGCAATCTTGAACAGGATCATAAATAGTAGGAAGGGCAGCGCAATCACGAAATCGGCGAAGCGCATCATTAAGTTGTCAGTGCGGCCGCCGCTGTAGCCGGCCAGCCCGCCTTAGGCTAGCCCGATGGCAACGTAAAGCAGTGGCGCAACAATGCCAATAAACAATGACGTGCGCGCCCCACATCAGCCGCGCTAGCATGTCGCGGCCCAGATAGTCTGTGCCCAGTGGGTGCATCTCCAGTCGAATTTGTGTGCCGATTAGGGTCGAGTCATCGGGGTTATCAACGAGGCCGCGATAAAAGGCTTCGGAGAGTCTAATCGCCTGCTCAACCTCGACGGCCAGAGAAGTGAATTCTTGTGCTGCGCCATCACCAAAGACAGCCACTACTGAATAGTAATAGCCGCGAGTTTGCAGACCGAGTCTATCCAGGTAGCTCAGCTGGTTGGCCCGAAGCTCTCCCAAGGGAAGGCCCAGGTCATCGATGCCGCTGGGATTCAACTCATGACGAAACAGCTGATAGCCGACAGCGCCGGGGACAGCATCCCAGGCCAGAGTGACACCCTCGCTATGGGCGCGACCCAGTGTGCGCAGGTTTTGTGGTGCCCGAATATTCCCAATGGCGGTGGCTGACAATTGCCGACTGGTGACTTCCCGTGCTGGCTGCTGGTCCGCGATGACAAGAGCGTAGCGTCCCAGGTTGGGGCCCTGGGAAATTTGCTCCAGGTCCTGTAGCGCCGGATCAACCCGCCAGACCAATGGTCCTGCCAGTGTGAACAGGAGCAACCCAACGACCATGTAAAGAGATACAACGGCGCGAGTGTTTTTCTTCAGTCGGCGCCACACGTCTTGCCAGTAAGACAGAGAGGGACGATCGATTCGCTCTGCATCGCGCGCTTCGCCCAGCGGCTCGAAGTCTGTTTGTACGGGTAGATAATTACTCATCAGCCCACACTCTTGTCGACTTGGATGCGTGGGTCGATAAAGCCGTACACGATGTCGACGGCGATAACCATTAGCACGAGGAAAGCGCCATAAAATACGGTTGTCCCCATGATGACCGTGTAGTCCAGCTGCTGAACGGCTTGCACGAAATAGCGGCCCAGCCCGGGTATGGCGAATACCAGTTCAACCACGAAGCCACCGGTGGTGATCGCCGCTATTGAGGGTCCGAGCACGGTGACTACCGGCAAAATGGCATTACGCAATTGATGTCGGAAGAAGATGCGGCCGGGTGCCAGCCCTTTTGCACGGGCGGTGCGTATGTAGTCGGTATCGGCGACCTCCAGCATTGAGGAGCGCATTAGACGGGTCAGGTAGGCCATGGTGCCCAGCCCGAGCACCATGGAGGGCACCAGCATATGCGACAGCGTGCCCCAGCCCGCCACGGGTAGCAGCGAGAAGCCCAGCCATTCATTCAAGCGCAGGATGCCGAGCTGGCCCAGCGCCGCGAAGACGAAACTGGGCACCGATACACACACGATCACCAAGAACATAATCGCAAAGTCTGGCCATTTGTCGCGGTACAGGGCTGTCAGCGCACCCCACAGGATGCCACCGCCGGCAGCAAACAATAACGCCAACACCCCCAGGGTTGCCGACACCGGGAAGTGTTCGGCGATGATGTCATTGACTCTGCGGTTCTGCTGCGTGAAGGATATGCCGAAGTCGCCCCGGGCAACGTTGGCGATATAGATCAGGTACTGCTGGTAGACCGGTTTGTCCAAGCCGTAGGCGCGTTCCAGGTTGGCGCGAATTTCTGGGGTGACCGCCTTGTCATTGAGCAGGGGGTCGCCCGGAACCATATGCATGCCGATAAAGGTAGCCGTGGCGATAAACCAGATCGTAATCAACCCCGACAGCAATCGCTTGGCGATGTAAGCGAGCATGTTCAGCGCGCCTCCCCAGCTGCTGGTGTTGGCTTCCCGCGCGAACGAATCCAGGCGTAGTTGTAGTTTTCATCGCCGCCGATGATCGAGCGACGCAGACCGGCGACGTCTTTGTGCAGCACATAGATATAGCCGCGTTCGTACTGTGGAATCACGACGACATCATCGTAGATCAGCTGCTGTACCTGGCCGAACACGCGATTACGTATCCTGTTGTCGGTGGTGGACTGCGCCTCGCGTATGAGCGCGTCGTAGCGATCGCTCTTATAACGACCGCGGTTGTTCAGGTTCCAGGAAGTGAATAGATCGGCGAAGGTCATGGTATCCAGATAGTCTGGCCCCCAACCTGCGGCCACCATATCGAACTCTCCCGCGGTCATCTTGGCCAGGCGTTGCTTAAAAATTTGCCGATCCAGTTTGATCTCCAGCCCCAGCGTTCTAGCCATCACGTTCTGAAAGTACTCGGCCTGTTTGGCAGCATTGGGGGTGTCGCTTAACAACAGGGTCAGCGGTGGCATTTCGTCGAGGCCGAGCTCCTGTTTTGCCAGTTCCAGATACTTGAGCCCCAGCTCCTTGTTGAGTTCCGGTACCGTCGGCGGGTGCTCCGTCAGCAGGGTGTCTTCGTCGCCCTGCAGAAAGCTCGGGAAAATGGAGTAGGCCGGAGAATTCCCAGGTAAGCCAATCACCTTGTAGGTTAACTCCGCCGCGTCATAGACGTGGCGCATGGCGCGGCGCAGATTCAAGTTGGCTGTAGGTCTGCCCTCGCGGTGATTGAATTCAATGAAGAAAACCGAGCCATCTTTAAATGACTGCAGTTTCTGGCGGCGTTGCAGCGCCATCTTGGTGGCTGAGTAATCCAGGTTGCGCGCCAATGCGATTTTGTTATCCATGAACAGATTGAAGATCGAATTGGGGTCCGCTGTGATATAGGGCACGTTGATGGCGTCGAGGTGAATCGATTCGGCATCCCAGTAATAGGGATTTTTCTCCATACGCAGTGAGGCGCCGTGCACCCATTCCGTCAGAACGAAGGGCCCGTTGGACAGCATCTTGTCGGCATCGGCGGCGTAACGCTGCCCCTGGGCACGGTAATAGTCCTCGCGCACTGGGCGGAAACTGATGAAGGTCACCAGCTCAAGGAAGTAGGCGGTGGGGGTGACCAGGTGCGCTACCAGCGTATGGTCATCTACCGCTTCCACCCCCAGGGTCTCGGGTGCCTTGCGCCCCGCGATAATGTCCTCGCCATTGGGAAACAGCCGCATCAAGAATGCGTATTCAGCGGCGTTTTGCGGATTCGCGACCTGTTGCCAGGCGAACACAAAGTCATGCGCTGTCACGGGCTCGCCGTCGCTCCAGCGCGCGTCCTTACGCAGCCAGAAGGTGGCCTTGTTGTCGGTCAGTTCCCAGCGTTCGGCCACACCACCCACCAGCTGATTATTGGCGTCCTTGGTCATGAGCCCTTCGGCGATATGATCAATAACAATAAAGCTGATCTGATCCGTTGCTCGGATGGTATTGAGCCACTGCGGTTCTTCTGTCAGAACGATCGATATCTCATTGTTGATGGGATCCACCGCTGGCGGCACTGCACAGGCGATACTACTGCACAGAATCAGTGCTGCAGCGAGAAGCCGAGATGTCACTCGTTGTTTAATCATTGGCGCGCAGCGTCTCGACGCCGCTCGGTCGCGCCAGCAGCAGTACATCAGCGGGGCGGGCTGCGAACAAGCCATTGGTCACTACTCCCACGATGGCATTGATGGCGGCCTCGGTTTTGCGGGGCTGGGCTATCGGGAAGTTGTAGACATCGAGGATGATATTGCCGTTGTCAGTGGTGACGCCCTCTCGGTAGATCGGATCGCCGCCGAGCTTTACCAGTTCTCTGGCCACATGGCTGCGCGCCATCGGAATCACTTCTACCGGCAGCGGGAAGTCGCCTAGCGTCGTCACCAGCTTGGATTCGTCGCAGATGCAGATGAATTCGTCGGCCACGGCCGCCACTATTTTCTCACGCGTGAGGGCCGCACCGCCGCCCTTGATGAGCTCGAGCTGAGCATTGCTTTCGTCAGCGCCGTCGATGTAGACGTCGACCTTGTCCACGCTGTTGAGGTCATAAACAGGGATACCATGAGTGCGCAAGCGCTCGGCTGAGGCTTCTGAACTCGCCACGGTAGCATTAACCTGGCCGCTAATTTCGCCCAGGAAATCGATGAAGTAGTTTGCTGTGGATCCGGTTCCGATACCGATTACCGTGTCCTTCTCCATGCCGGGCTTGATGTAGTCGAGCGCGGCGCGGGCGACAGCCTGCTTCATTTCATCCTGGTTCACTAAGGGCTTCCTGTTATTGCGTTGCGGCATTATAGGCGGAGCGGGATTTTAAGTGACAGTCTCGAAGCTGAAAAATTCCTCCGGGTCGATTACTATTGCGCGCCTGATCGACGAACTGGCCGCCAGCGATGCCGCAGTCCTACATAAAGAAGATACTCGATGCCCGGGTTTACGACGTTGCGCGTGAAACGCCTATCGACCATGCGCGCCTGCTGTCTGAGCGCCTGGACAATCGGGTATTGCTGAAAAGAGAAGACCTGCAGCCGGTGTTCTCCTTCAAATTGCGCGGTGCCTATAACAAGATGTGTCAGCTCAGCGCAGAGGACCAGGCGCGCGGTGTGATCGCCGCCTCCGCTGGCAATCACGCCCAGGGCCTGGCGCTGGCGGCTAATCACCTTGGGGTGAAGGCCACCATCGTGATGCCGCGTACCACCCCTACGATTAAGGTCAATGGCGTCCGCTACCATGGCGCGCGGGTGATACTGCACGGCGATACCTATGACGAGGCCTCCGCCCACGCCGCCAAGTTGGTAGAGGAAAAGGGCCTGGTGTATGTGCACCCCTATGACGACCCGGATGTGATTGCCGGGCAGGGGACAATTGGTATGGAGATCGTGCGCCAGCATCCGGATCCGATCGAGGCGATATTTTTGCCCGTGGGCGGTGGTGGATTGTTGGCCGGCGTAGCGGCCTATCTCAAATACGTCCGTCCAGAGGTCAAAATCATTGGCGTTGAGCCGGAGGATGCCGCCTGCCTTGCTGCTGCTCTTGAGAAAGGACGGCGGGTGACCCTGCCGGAGGTTGGCATATTTGCAGATGGCGTGGCGGTCGCGCAGATAGGCAAGGAAACCTTCCGGGTGATTCGTCACACCGTCGACGAGGTCGTGACTGCCAGCACCGATGAGATCTGTGCCGCCATCAAGGACATATTTGAAGACACTCGCTCAATCGCGGAGCCTGCGGGCGCCCTGGCGCTGGCCGGGCTCAAGAAGTATGTCGAGGAGCGCGGATTACAGGGTAAAACCCTGCTGGCGATCGATAGTGGTGCAAACACGAATTTCGACCGCCTGCGCTATATCTCCGAGCGAACGGAGATTGGCGAAAAGCGCGAAGCGGTGCTCAGTGTCTCCATTCCAGAGCGTCCAGGGAGCTTCAAGGCCTTTTGCAACGCGCTCGGCAAACGCAATATCACCGAGTTCAATTACCGCTACAGCGATGCTCGCGAAGCCCATATATATGTGGGCTTGCAGATAGCTGAAGGCAGCGAAAGTCGTGAAGGCGTGGTACAGAGCTTGCGTGACAAGGGCTACGAGGTGGTTGACCTCACAGATAATGAAGTTGCCAAGCTGCATATTCGGCACATGGTGGGTGGCCCTGCGCCTGCCAGTGTCACTAACGAGATCGTGTATCGGTTCGAATTTCCGGAACGACCGGGGGCGTTGCTCAATTTCCTTAGCAAGCTCGGTCATCGCTGGAATATTTCCATGTTCCATTACCGGAATCATGGCGCCGCCTATGGCCGTGTGCTGGTGGGCTTGCAGGTTGAGTCTGCGGATCGCGGCGCCCTCGCGGACGTGTTGAAAAAGCTCCACTACCGCTACTGGGACGAGACCGACAACCCCGCCTACCTGCAATATCTGGGTTGATACGCCAGAGAAGCCCGTCTCGCGGGGGTTGCAATTTGTTCTTCGTGTACTAAACTGCGTTTGCTTTGTGGCAAATTACCAAAAAAAGCCATTGTAAAAATTGGCGGTCAGAAAGCGCGGTGCCAAGGACGGGCAAGAATAATATTGTGTGGGGAATGTGGTGAAAAGTAAGCCCGATCTTCTTGTCGTACTTCTGGCCGTTTTCGGCCTCGGGGTTGTAGTAACGCTCCTGATGCCAATGAGCTCCAGTCGCTCCGTGGCAGAGCCGGTATCTGAGTTACAGGCCGGGGTTTTCAGTCAGGCCGAAGCGGCAGACTGAGAACAGCGCAGCAGGCCGTTTTCGGTCACGATACAATCAATCTGCTTGTCCCAATCTTCTCGGGGCAGGGTTTCTGTACGCTGACACTCGAACCCGGCGCCAACCAATGTCGGACCCTCGCCGCGTGCCAGAGCCAGCGCGCGATCATAGTATCCGCCGCCCATGCCCAGCCGGGTTCCAGAGTGATCAAAGCCCACTAGTGGCAGTACCAACAAGTCCAGGTCTTCCAGCGGGAGTGTGGCGGCCAGTTCGCTCGGCTCCGGGATACCGTATCGGTTGCTGTGTAGCAAATCGTCCTGGCGGTATTCACGAAACAGAAGTGCCTTCTCTGCAACGACGGGCAAGTAGACCGATTTCTGCTCTTGCCAGGCGGCCTGCGCGAGGCTCTGCGGGTCGAGTTCGCCATCGTGCGCCATATAGACAGCAATACTCTGACAACCCGAGAACAGCTCAGACTGCCTGAGGGCCTCGCATGCAGTCACTGATTTCTGCTGACGCTCAGCCGCACTGAGGGATCGGCGCGCCTCTCGCAGGCGCGAACGCAGTGGAGTCTTGTCTTGATTGCTGGTCATCGCGAGATCGCGTCATGAGGAATATGGGATCCCGGAGTACCGCTGAGAGCATGGCCCTTGAACCCGATGGTTCAAGGCGGCGGTTCCTGTGCTGCATTAGGCTTCCCGTAGCCGGACCTGCACAACAGCAGCAGCTAGCAACCTCCTGGGTTGGTATTATCGGGTAGAGAACGTGCCCTCTGGCAAATACACCAGGTATCCCAAGGCATTATAGCCAAAGCCGGGGGTGTGGGCTAACCAATCTCCATTTGGCGCAGCGAAAATATCGCCTCGTCGATCTTGCGCGTCAGCGTGTCGACGGCTTCATCGGATACGGGTTCGGCATCTGCCGGGGTAATCGCAGCGTCGGCCTGCTCAGAGGCCTGCAGAAGTTCGTGGCTGATGTTAAGGGCAGCCATGACGGCAATACGTTCGAGCCCGATGACCTTGCCGGTTTCGCGAATCGAGCGCATCTGCTTGTCCAGGTAAGAAGCCGATACAATCAGCTCGGCCTCCTGCTCTTCGGGGCAGGTTACCTGATACTCTTTGTCGAGGATATTGACCGTTACTGTGCGAGCGCTCACTGCCCCTGCTCCATGCCTTTCAGGCGGCTGAGTATGGACTCGACCTTGTGCTGGGCAGACTCGTTCCTGTCTACGAGTAGCTGCTTCTCGCTCTGCCAGTTATCGGCGTCGGCCTTGAGGGCGACGTTCTCCCGGTTCAGCTCGGCACAGAGGCTGATAAGATCGTCAATCTTTTGCTCGAGGGCTTTGAATTGTGATTCAGGCATCGGCCGCACTTGTTATGCTGGTTATAGTGCCTCTACTATAGTGGGCATGTCGGATTTGGTCAATCGGCAAAATTTCATAAATATCAACAACCTGCCATGCTTTTCAATAATTGAATAGAAGTATACGAATGGAAACCTTTCACATCGACGAGCAGCCTCTGGATTTTGATGAGTTTGCCAACCAGCTGCTCGAGCAGGGCGCCGAACATTCGCCGTCACATCTTCACGGCGGAATCTGTGGTGTGCTGGCTGGCGGCGGCAAGCAAGACCCGGAGTATTGTCTGGCGGGTGTCGCACAGGTACTGGACATGGACATACACGGCGAGTTGGCCGGCAATTGCCTCCGCTTGTCAGAGATTACACTGGCCGCGCTGCGCGATGAGGAATTCGACTTCCACCTGTTTTTGCCCGACGACGATACTGACATCGGCGAACGGGTGACCGCACTGTCACATTGGTGTTCGGCTTTTCTGATGGGTTTTGCACTGGCCGTGGCGCAGCCCGGCGCGGCGCCGTTGGCCGACGAGACGTCTGAGATCCTCAAAGATATTTCCGCGATGGCCGAAGCGGGATTGGATGACGAAGCCGATGAAGATGACGCAGAGGGCGATTTCTTTGAACTGACGGAGTATCTGCGCTTTGCCACCCTCAATCTGTTTACCGACCATATGCGGCCGGATGCGGAGACGCGCTCGGAATGACCGAAGTGGACCATGACATCATCATTGCCGGCGGTGGCATGGTCGGTGTGAGCCTCGCCCTGGCCTTGAAAGCGCAACTCGAGCGCGAGACACGGGTACTGCTGGTAGAGGGGTTTCCTCTACCCGCAAGTAATCCGGATTTTCACACGGGCTACAGCCCCTCATTCGACGCCCGCTCTACCGCCCTGTCTTATGCCAGCTGCCTGATCTACAGAGAGCTGGGTATCTGGGAAGAACTGGCATCTCGTGCTTGCCCGATCCAACAGATACACGTGTCGGACAAAGGGCGCTTCGGTAGTACCTTAATGTCGGCTGCCGACTACGACTGGCCAGCGCTGGGCTATGTCATCGAGAATGCCTGGCTCGGTAACGTCTTGATTCAAGCTTTGCACCGTACCCAGGTGCAAACGCTGAGCCCTGCACGCGTATCGGCAGCGACCGATGAGGGTGATGGCATTCGCCTGCAGTTGGAATCCGGCGACAGCTTGACGACCAAACTGTTGGTGGTTGCCGATGGTGCTGAGTCTGGCTTACGGGATGGTCTGGGCGTACAGGTCAGCCGTCAGGACTACGGCCAGTCTGCGCTGATCGCCAACATTGGGCACCGCAAGGATCACGGGGGTGTCGCCTACGAACGGTTCACTGCACAGGGGCCGTTGGCCATGTTGCCATTGCCCGTTGTGCCGGGAGGGGGGTCTCACAGCGCGCTGGTATGGAGTCTCTCCCACGAGGAGAGCGAGGCGCTCATGCAAGCCGATGAAGCAGCGTTTCTGGCCGAGCTGCAACGACGCTTTGGCTACCGGCTCGGACGACTGGAGAGACTCGGGGAGCGACACAGTTATCCGCTGGCCCTGATTGAGGCGAAAGAGCAGGTGCGACGCGGCATCGTCATCATGGGAAATGCGGCGCATTCACTGCATCCGGTGGCAGGACAGGGCTTCAATCTCGCGCTGCGAGACGTCGCGCGATTGGCCAGTGAGTTGGCGGCAGCGCAGGCGAGCGGTGGACTTATCGGTGATCTCGAGTCGCTGCAAAACTACTTCCGCGCGCAGGAGACGGATCAGCAATTAACCACCCGCTTCAGTGACCAGTTGCCCGATCTGTTTATGCACGGCGATCCCGCTCTGGGTGTGCTGCGAGACGTCGGCCTGGCGGCACTGGATATCAGTCCCGGGTTGAAGCGCGAGTTCGTGCGTCATACAGCAGGGGTGGCAGCCAGCGCGGGGTATCGCGATGTCCAACCCTGACTTCGATATTGTCATCGTGGGCGCCGGCATTGCGGGCAGCGCGTTGGTGCGCAGCCTGGTGGGTAAGGGCTACCGGCTGGCACTGGTGGAGGCCAATCCGATTAGCGCGGATTTCCAGCATGGCATCGCGGACGTGACGGGTTTCGACGCCCGGGTGAGTGCAATCACGCCCGCCAGTCAGGCACTGCTTGAATCGCTGGAGGTATGGGACCGTATTGCCGAAAGCCATCCCTGCACCTACAGGCACATGCATGTATGGGATGCCGAGGGTACCGGCGCGATAGATTTTGACGCCGCGGAACTGGATGTGTCCCGACTAGGGCACATCGTGGAAAACCGGGCTATCACCTCGGCGTTGGCCGACGGGCTGGAAACTTTCAGTGACTTGCATCTGTACAACCCCGCCCGTGTGAAAGGCCTGCGGCGTGATGAAGACGAAAGGCCTTGCCTTGAACTGGAGGATGGCACCGAACTGCGCACTTCATTGCTGGTTGCTGCTGACGGCGCGCTGTCGCGAATCCGAGAGCTGGCCGCCTTTCGCACCCGAGAATGGGATTACGGCCATCATGCACTGGTCACAACGGTCGAACTCGAACGCGATCATGGCGCCACCGCCTATCAGCGGTTTCTGGAGAGCGGACCGCTGGCATTGCTGCCTTTGAGTGCGAGAGAGGGACGTCACTTTTGTTCCGTGGTGTGGTCGGCGACACCAGAGCTGGCGGAGCAATTGCAGTCGCTATCGGATGAGGCCTTTTGCGAGCAGCTGACCGCGGCCAGCGAAAACTGCCTGGGTCGTGTGTTGGCGGCATCACCTCGATTCAGTTTTCCATTGCGCCAGCGCCATGCAGTCGAGTACGCGCAGCCGGGAATTGCTTTGGTGGGAGACGCCGCCCATACGATACATCCGCTCGCAGGACAGGGAATTAACCTGGGTCTGGCAGATGTTGAGGTGCTCGCAGAGGAATTGTGCGTAGCGGCGCAGCGTGGAACGAACCCTGGCGAGCTTGCGGTATTGCAGCGCTTTCAGAGACGGCGCAAGAGTGAGAATCTCATGATGATGGCTGCGATGGATGGATTTAAGCGGCTGTTTGCTGAGCGAGCATTGCCGCTTCGCTGGCTGCGTAATACCGGTATGCGGCTTGTGGGCAGAGCCGGCCCGGTAAAACAACAATTGATGCGTCACGCTATGGGTATCCGCTAACGATTGTTTTACACACAGCCCGCGGTAGAATGCAGGCGGCAGCAACTGTACTACGAGGAACAAACGCGATGAGCCATACGCCCACAGAACTCAAATATGCCAGCAGTCACGAATGGGTCCGGATCGAGGAAGACGGCACGGCCACCGTGGGTATATCAGATCATGCCCAGGACGCACTTGGCGACGTGGTGTTTGTCGAGTTGCCGGATATGGGCGCAAATCTGGCGGCGGGTGATGATGTTGCCGTGGTCGAATCGGTGAAGGCGGCTTCAGATATTTACGCCCCGATCGGTGGTGAAGTCATAGCGGTCAACGAAGAGTTGGAAGACAGCCCCGAGATCGTCAATAGCGATCCCTACAACGATGGTTGGTTCTTCAAGCTGCAACCCACCGATATCGGCGAACTGGAGAAGCTGCTGTCCGCAGAGGACTACGACGCCCAGTGTGCTGAAGAATCCTGAGCTGTGGCTGCGCAAGGGCGCCGACCGGCGCCTGCGCGGTGGTCACGAATGGATATACAGTAACGAAATCGACACGGCGCGCTCGCCACTCGGCGAGTTTGAGGCGGGAGATGCTGTAACGATTCGGGCAGCCGGGGGTGACGCACTGGGTGCTGCGCTGATGGAGCCGAATTCGTTGATCTGCGCCCGCCGTTACAGTCGAGAGCCCGACGCTCACTTTGACCACAATCTCTGTGCAGCCAAGATCGAATCGGCACTCGCGCTGCGTCAGCAGTTTTTTACCGAACCGTATTATCGGCTGATTTATGGTGACAGCGATGGCCTGTCCGGCGTTATCGTCGATCGCTTTGGTGACTACCTGGTGGTGCAGCTGAACACCGCCGGTGTGGAGCGTCATGAGCACATCGTTATTGAGGCCTTGGCGCAGCAATTGCAGCCCGCCGGCATTCTGCTGCGTGCTGACAGTCGCGCCCGTCGGGAGCAACACCTTGAAGACCGGGTAGAAGTGGTGAGCGGTAATGTTCCCGAGGTGCTAGCGCTGGTGGAAAACGGTGTGCAGTTTCTGGCGCCGGTGCAGCAAGGACAGAAGACCGGCTGGTTTTATGATCACCGCAACAATCGCGCCCTACTGCAACAATGGGTCGCCGGCAAACGCGTGCTTGATGTCTATAGTTATGTCGGTGGCTGGGGCGTGCAGGCCGCAAGCGCCGGTGCGCGGCAGGTGAGCTTTATCGATGTGTCAGATACCGCACTGGACTATGTCGCCGCCAGCGCTGAGCTGAATGGTGTGGGTGATCGCATAGAAACGCTGCAGGGACGCGCTGATCAACGTATGCAGGAACTGGCCGCAGCGGGTGAAAAATATGATGTCGTGGTGTTGGATCCGCCGGCCTTCATTCCCCGCAAACGGGATCTCGGCAAAGGGCGCAAGGCCTATCAGCGGATCAACGAGCTGGCTCTAAAGCTGGTTTCGACCAACGGTCTGCTGGTGTCGGGTTCCTGCTCTATGCACCTGTCATTCGATGACCTGCAGGGTGCCATGCGCGCGGCAGCCGCTCGCAGCAACGCGCGACTGCAAATTGTTCATCAGGGTGGGCAGGGTGCTGATCATCCCGTGCATGCGGCGATAAATGAGACGCGCTACCTGAAGGCCTTGTTCGCGCGCGTCGGTCCGCCCTGAACACTTAACGCAGGCTAATAATGGGCCAGCCCTGTTGTTGTGCATGGGCGCGCAGGGTGTCGTCTGGATCTACCGCAACGGGGTTATCAACTTCCTGCAGCAGTGGCAGGTCGTTGTGTGAGTCCGAGTAGAACCAACTGCCCGCCATGCTGTCGTCGTGCTGTTTGAGCCAGGCCTCGAGTCGCGTGACTTTGCCGGCGGCATAGCTGGGTATTCCCTGTGGTTCTCCGGTGTAGTGGCCGTTGACCACTTCGACATCGCAGGCGATGAGCTCATCAATATTGAGTCGAGCCGCTATCGGCGCCGTAATAAAACGATTCGTCGCTGTTATGATCAGCAGGTCGTCCCCCGCATCGCGGTGTTTGGCCACAAGCTCTGCCGCCGCCGGCAAAAGCATGGGCTCGATTTTGCTCTCCATGAATTGAGCGTGCCAGATCGCCGCCTGCTCCACGCTCTGGCCAACCAGTGGAGACAGGGCGTGGCGCAGATAGGCGTCAATATCCAGTTGACCCGCTTTGTAGTCCTCATAAAAAGCATCGTTGCGACGCGCGAATACTGCGCTATCGACAATACCCATCTCACAGGCAAATTCGCCCCAGGCGTGGTCGCTGTCACCGCCGAGCAGGGTGTTATCCAGGTCAAATATCGCCAGCGCCATAGCCGGGTCCCAAGCGTAAAGGGCGCACAGGATAGCCAGAACCGCAGGAGGCGTAAATTGTTCAGCTGCGGAAAAGTGTGGAACAATAGATGGTTCCGCAATTTACCAGTGCTTTTTATCAGTGATTGATGCAGATGGATTTCGGCCCAACGTCGGCATCATGCTTGCCAATGAGCGGGGCCAGTTACTCTGGGCCCGCCGGGTAGGTCAGGACGCCTGGCAGTTTCCACAGGGCGGTATCGCCAAGGGAGAATCGCCCGAGGAGGCGCTCTACCGCGAGCTCGACGAGGAGATCGGCCTGGCGCCCGACGCCGTCAGCGTAGAGGCCTGTACACGCGGCTGGTTGCGCTATCGACTGCCCAAGCGCTACATCCGCAAGGGACAAAAGCCCCTGTGCATTGGCCAGAAGCAAAAGTGGTTTCTGCTAAAGATGCTGACCGACGATGCTGCTGTACAGGTGGATAATCACGCCAAGCCAGAATTCGACCATTGGCGCTGGGTCAGCTACTGGTACCCACTGACTCAGGTGATTCCATTTAAACGCGAAGTGTACCGCAGTGCCCTGAAAGAGCTGGCGGTGCCCTGCGCCAAACTGATCAAGGACGGGGCCCACTAGCCATGCTGGACATGCTGCGTGCCATCATCCAGGAAGTGAACACGGCGGAGGACCTCACCGAGGCCCTCGATATTATTGTTCGGCGAGTTCGCGATGCGATGGGCACCGAGGTCTGTACGGTGTATATGCGCGATGCCAGCAGCGATCGCTACGTGTTTCAGGCCACCGAAGGTCTAAACCAGGAACAGGTCGGGCAGCTCAGCCTGGCAGAGGGTGAAGGCCTGGTGGGTCTGGTCGCCGAACGCGAGGAACCCATCAATCTCGAGGAAGCGCCTTCCCATCCCAGTTTCCGTCTACTGCCGGGTATTGGCGAGGAACCTTTCAGCGCATTTTTGGGTGTTCCCATCATTCACCACCGCGAGGTGCTGGGTGTACTGATTGTTCAGCAGAAAGATCGGCGTCGCTTCGACGAAAGTGAAGAAGCCTTTCTGGTTACTATGTCGGCCCAGCTCGCGGGTGTGATTGCTCACGCGCGCGTCACGGGTTCGATACAGCTTTCTCACGAAGCGCCGGCCGCTACGCGCATCAAGGGCATTGCGGGAGCGCCGGGTATCGCCATCGGTCGGGTTGTTGTTGTTTCGCCGGAGGCAGACCTGTACGCGGTGCCCGAGCGCGAAACCAATGATCGACTGACAGAACTGCGGGCGTTTAAGAAGGCCCTGCAAGCGGTGCGTGGCGATATTGAGGTGGTGGCCAACCAACTCAGTAGCCAGCTCAACCCGGAAGATCACGCGCTGTTCGACGTGTACTTGCGGATTCTGGATGACGCTACGATTGGCGCCGAAGTGGCGTCCCGCATCAAGGCCGGTCAATGGGCGCAGGGTGCGCTCAGTCAGGTGATGATCGAGCACATTCAGCACTTCGAGCGCATGGAGCAGAGTTACCTGCGTGAGCGCGCTGTTGATGTGAAAGACCTGGGTACCCGTGTACTCGCTTACCTGCAAGCCGCCGACAAGAACGTGCAGGAGTATCCCGCATCCACCATCCTGGTCGGCGAAGAATTGACGGCTTCGGTGCTGGGGGAGATTCCGCGTGAAAAGCTGGCCGGCATCATTTCTGTGCGTGGCTCCGGTAACTCGCATGTCGCCATATTAGCCCGCGCCATGGGAGTGCCCACGGTAATGGGTGCGGTCGATCTGCCTTACACGAAGCTGCAGGATCGTGAGCTGATCATTGACGGCTATAACGGTGAGGTGCATCTCAATCCGGGGGCGGAGTTTCGGGCGCGCTTTGAAGACATGCTCGCGGAAGACGCCGCACTCTCGGCCGATCTGGAGTCGCTGCGCGATGAGCCCTGCGAAACTCTCGATGGGAAGCGCATGCCGCTGTGGGTGAATACCGGCCTGATGGCGGATGTGACGCGATCTCTGGACCAGGGTGCAGAGGGCGTTGGCCTGTATCGCACGGAAGTACCCTTTCTGCTGCGCGAGCGCTTTCCCAGTGAAGAAGAGCAACGACAAATCTACCGCAACCAGTTGGAGGCATTCGCCCCCAAGCCTGTGACCATGCGCACCCTGGACATAGGCGGCGACAAAGCGCTGCCCTATTTCCCGATTGAAGAGGAAAACCCCTTTCTGGGTTGGCGCGGTATTCGGGTAACGCTCGACCACCCGGAGATTTTCCTGGTTCAGACACGCGCCATGCTCAAGGCCAGTGAAGGGCTCAATAACCTGCGCATCATGTTGCCGATGGTCAGCAATATCAGCGAGCTGGACGAGGCGCTGGAATTCATCCACCGGGCCCATCGCGAGGTATTGGAGGAGGGCGCAGATATCGAATTGCCGCCGATCGGGGTGATGGTGGAAGTGCCCTCGGCGGTGTATCAAGCCTCTGCACTGGCGCGTAAAGCCGATTTCCTGTCGGTCGGCTCGAACGATCTGACGCAGTATCTGCTAGCGGTTGACCGCAATAATGCTCGTGTCGCCGATCTTTACCATTCCTATCATCCCGCTGTACTGCAGGCGTTGATTCAGGTTGCCCAGGCGAGCCGTGCAGAGAGTACGCCCGTCAGTATTTGCGGTGAGCTGGCCGGCGATCCCGGCGCTGCCGTGTTGCTGATGGCGATGGGTTATGACGCACTGTCCATGAATGCGACTAACCTCACCAAAGTTAAAAAAGCCTTGCGCAATCTTGCCATGGCCGAGGCGGAAGCCGTGCTGCAGGACGTGGTAAAACTGGATGATGCGGAACAGATCAATGAACGCTTGGAATCTTTCCTGGTTGAGAAGGGACTGTCGGCGTTTATCCACGCCCGTCTAAGTTAAACCGCTCACAGACCCTATTGGCCAGCGTCCCGCTGGGATCGAAATTATCTTCCTGCCAACTGACTTCGCCTACGCGATGAACCCACATTGATGTGGTCGCCCGCGTGCCATAACCCGGATTGACGATGAATTGCGCAGAGAGCATGCGCTCCATGTCGATATGTATGCCGGAGTCTGGCAGTTGGGGATCGGGAACCAACTCGCGGCTTGCCACAGTCGCTTGCAGGCCCGAGTGACTGGGTGATTCGTGATCCTTCAGGGTTGCCAGCAGGCGTGCTCTTGCGAGCTCCTGTTTGGGCCAATTGCTATCCAGGGTCGCGTTACTGACGCTGTGGACACCGGGCTCAAGTTGCCGCACCCGTCCTTCGATATTTGATAGATACCACAGACTGGCCCGGTCGCCGAGTAACAGGTTAAAGCCGGCGTATTCCTGGGCATGCGGTTGTAGTGCTTGCAGGTAGTCTCCCGGGCTGGCGTCGCCCAGCAGGTACTCCAGCGTGAGTAAGCCCCGTGAACGCGGCTCGTCCGGGGTTCCCGGTGGGTTGCGGTGGTTGGTGATGGCCGCGAACCTGCCGCCGCGGGTAATGCCCATCCACGTGCCCCCGGCCGTGAGATCGCGTCCCGCCAGTATCTGCGGCGCTTCATCCCAGAAGTGTGACGGCTGCGTAGGCCTCTCATGAAATTCATCCCGATTGGCGGCCACCAGCAGTGGATACTCGGGATGTACGTGGTGAGCGATTGCAATCAAACACATGGCAGCCTGATAATACACGCATTCCTGCAACAGAAGGTTGCTACCTAAATCATGCTCGCTTACCCACAGATCGATCCCGTGGCACTTGCAGTCGGACCGGTCAAGGTGCATTGGTATGGCCTGACCTACCTCGCCGGACTGGCTTTTGCCTGGTGGCTGGCGAGTCGACGCGCCTCGCGCCCGGGGGCGGTGATCACCCGCGCCCAGGTAGACGATATGATTTTCTTCTCGGCGATGGGCGTGGTTTTGGGTGGCCGTATCGGCTATACCCTGTTTTATGGCATGGATCGTGCGCTGGACGATCCGCTGTGGGCCCTGCGCGTTTGGGAGGGCGGCATGTCGTTTCACGGCGGCATGCTCGGCGTGATCCTCGCCAATTGGTGGTATGCCCGCAAACACCAGATTAATTTCCCTGACCTGCTGGATTTTGTTGCGCCGCTGGTGCCGGTGGGGCTGGGCCTGGGGCGGCTGGGCAATTTTATTGGTCAAGAGCTGTGGGGCCGGGCCACCGATGTGCCCTGGGCCATGGTGTTCCCGAACGATCCGTTGCAGTTGCCTCGACATCCGAGTCAGTTGTACCAGGCGGCGCTAGAAGGTCTGCTTCTATTTATAATTCTGTATTGGTTTTCCAGTAAGCCAAGACCACGGCTGGCGGTGGGCGGCGTGTTCATGGCCGGCTACGGAGCAATGCGCTTTTTCGTCGAATTTTTCCGAGAACCGGATTCGCACATCGGCTTTGATCTGTTGGGTTGGATGACCCGCGGGCAGCTACTGTGTATTCCGATGATCCTGTTTGGGCTTTACCTGCTCTATAACGCTTACGGTCGCCGCGGTGCGCCGGGGCAGCAACCTGTGAATCACTGATAATGCAACAGTACCTCAATCTCCTCTCCCATATTCTCGAAAATGGTACCGACAAGTCGGACCGCACCGGCACGGGAACACGCAGTGTGTTCGGGCATCAGCTGCGGTTTGACCTGGCAGACGGCTTCCCGGTGACCACAACCAAGAAACTGCACTTGCGCTCGATTATTATCGAGTTGCTCTGGTTTCTCAGTGGAGACACCAATATCGCCTGGCTTAAGGAAAATGGTGTCAGCATCTGGGATGAGTGGGCGGATGAGAATGGTGATCTGGGACCGGTGTATGGACACCAGTGGCGCTCCTGGCCGACCCCTGAAGGCGACACCATTGACCAGATTAGTAAGTTAGTTGAACAGATTCGCAACAATCCCGATTCGCGTCGTCATATCGTCAGCGCATGGAATGTGGCCGAGGTCGACAACATGGCGCTGCCGCCTTGCCACAGCCTGTTTCAGTTTTACGTTGCCGAGGGCAAGCTATCCTGCCAGCTCTACCAGCGCAGTGCGGATGTGTTCCTCGGGGTCCCCTTTAATATTGCATCCTACGCGTTGCTGACCATGATGATGGCGCAGGTTTGTGATCTTGAGCCGGGTGACTTTGTGCATACCTTTGGCGATGCGCATCTCTACAGCAACCACTTCGATCAGGCCCGTGAGCAGCTGAGTCGCTCGCCCGGACCGCTGCCCACAATGCGTATTAATCCAGAGATTCGTGACATATTTGGCTTTAGCTTCGAAGACTTCGAGCTGATCGGCTACGAGCCCCAGCCTCACATCGCCGCGCCTGTTGCGGTATAGCGCGTAAGTCAGGCTATGGAACTCGCACTCATGGTCGCCGTTGCCGAAAACGGCGTGATAGGCAGCAACAACAAACTGCCCTGGCGCCTGCCGGAAGACCTGCGCTACTTCAAGCGCACCACTATGGGAAAGCCCGTGATCATGGGTCGCAAAACCTGGGACTCCATCGGTCGGCCCTTACCCGGCCGTACCAATATCGTGGTGAGTCGGCAGCCTGATTTGCAACTAGAGGGCGCTTTGCTAGCGGGCGATCTGGAGGCCGCCCTCACCCTGGCGGAGTCGGTGGCTTTCATTGATGGAGTGGAAGAAGTCGTGGTGATTGGGGGTGCAGAGTTGTATCGGCTCGCTCTACCCCAGGCAGATCGCCTTTACCTGACGGAAGTGCACGCGGTGGTAACAGGTGATGCCTACTTCCCTGACTGGCGGCGCGAGACCTGGCGCGAAGCCATGCGAGAGCGTTATATGAAGGATGAAAGCAATCCTTACGACTACAGCTTTGTCGTTTACGAGCGCAATTCCGGATCGACTGGCTGAATGCCAGATGTTATCGCTGTTACCATCTTTGGGTGCCTTTGTTCAAAATGTAACCTTTCTACACACCGACCTTTGAGAGCCCCCGGAACACAAGCCTTTTTTTGCTTAATTTATTGTAATGTTATTAAATTGCGTCCCCTTGTTTTACCGACTCTACTTTTTCTTCTATATATAACTAATCTGGAGTCGTTCAAAACGGCCCAGTTACAAACCTGTTGTTGGATATAGGAAACGCTCATCCATGAATATGCATCGATTGAATAAGCTATGGATCGCTGCGCTAATGGCTGTTGGTCTTGGTACCGGCACTATTGCGCAAGCCGATGAAACGCTGCAGGCCATCCTTAAGGTTGGCCAGGATAAAAACGCCGCTGCAGCACAATCACAAGTGAAGATCGACAAGCTGGCGGAAGAAACCCGCTCGCTGTTGTCAGACTACAAGACTGTTATGAAACAGGTTGACGGTCTGCTTGTCTACAATGCCCGCCTGGAACGTCAGATCGACAACCAGGAACGCCGCATCAGCGACATCGAGGACTCGATTTCACAGGTGACTGTGATCCAACGTCAGATGACGCCCTTGGTTGAGCGCATGATCGATGGATTGGAGTCTTTCGTTGAGTTGGATGTTCCTTTCCACATCGAAGAGCGCCGCCAGCGTATCGCCTTCCTGCGCGGTAACCTGGATCGCAGCGACGTTACCGTGGCTGAGAAGTTCCGTCAGGTGCTAGAGGCCTACAAGATTGAAAACGAGTATGGCCGTAAGATCGATGCTTACAAAGGCAGCGTTGACATCGGCGGTGTCGACCGCGACGTGAACTTCTTCCGCGTCGGCCGCGTTGCTCTGCTTTATCAAACAACAGATACAGAAGTTTCCGGTGCCTGGGATCAGGCCAGCCGCAGCTGGGTACAGCTGGATAGCGGAGAGTACCGCAACGCCATCATGAAAGGCCTGCGTATCGCCCGTAAGGAAGCATCTATCGACCTCATGAATCTGCCGATTGCTGCGCCGGAGGCTGCCAAGTAATGAAGAACACTATGCTTAAAGCCGCCGCGTTTACATTCGGCGCAATTATCACTCTGGGGACTGCGAGCGTCAGTGCCCAGGAGGAAGCGAAATCACTGGACCAACTGCTTGAGTTTGTGAAGCAGGGCCAAACCACCGAGGCTTCTGAAAACCGTGCTCGCGAGCAGCGGTTCCAGGCTGCTAAAGCGGATCAGCAAAAAATGCTCGACGAAGCAAAAGCTGAGCGCAAGCGCCAGGAAGATCGTTCCGCGCGTCTTGAGAAGACCTTCGAGGACAACGAGCTGCTGATTGCTGACAAGCAGAAGCAGTTGAAGGAGCGCCTCGGTACTCTGGCGGAACTGTTCGGTCACCTGACCTCGACCGCTGGCGATGCCGCGACCAACTTCGAAACCTCTCTCACCAGCACGCAGTACCCGGATCGTGAAGTGTTCCTGAATGAGCTGATCGAGAAGATGAGCGGCTCTGACCAGCTGCCCAGCATTGAAGAGATCGAGAAGGTCTGGTTTGAGCTGCAACGTGAGATGATCGAATCTGGTCGTATCGTTAGCTTCACTGCTGAAGTCTCCAAGCCAAACGGAGACAAGTTGCAGCAGACTGTAGCGCGTATCGGTTCCTGGAACGTCGTTTCTGAAGAAGGTAAATATCTGCAGTACGTACCTTCCAAAGGCTCTCTGGAAGAGCTGTCTCGTCAGCCTAGCGGCCCCTATCAGGGCTGGGCGGCAGGCCTGGTAGCTGCCACCAGCGGCATGCACAAGTTTGGTATCGACCCGACTGGCCCGACTGGCGGTTCGTTCCTGGCGGCGCTGATTAACAGCCCGACGCTGGAAGAGCGCTGGCACCAGGGTGGCTACATCGGTTACGCCATTACCGCCGTGGGCGCCATCGCCTTCCTGATCGCTATCTGGCGTCTGATCGTGCTCTCGATGATGAGCGGCAAGGTTAACGCGCAGCTCAAGAGCGAGAAGGCCAATGACAACAACCCGCTGGGCCGCGTACTCAAGGTACATGAGGACAACCCCAGCATGGACACCGAGACCCTGGAGCTGAAGCTGGAAGAAGCGATTCTCAAGGAAACGCCTTCCATCGAAAACTCCCTGACCCTGCTCAAGATCATTTCCGCGGTTGCCCCGCTGATGGGTCTGCTGGGTACGGTGACCGGTATGATCATCACCTTCCAGGCCATCACCATCTTCGGTGCTGGTGACCCGAAAGCCATGGCGGGCGGTATTTCCGGCGCTCTGGTAACAACGGTACTGGGCCTGCTGGTGGCGATCCCGACGGTACTGCTGCACACGATTGTGAACGGTCGCGCCCAGCGCATCATTCACATCCTGAACGAGCAGTCGACCGGTATCATCGCAGAGCACACAGAAGCGAACCTGGGCCAGCAGTAAGATGTACTGGTTCGACAACGCCTACGAGGCCGTTGCCCGCTTCATGGACATGGGCGGCAACGTCCTCTGGTTGATCGCCATCCTGCTGTTCGTTATGTGGGCGCTGATCTTTGAGCGCGCCTACTACTTCTTCTCCGGGTGGAGAAGGGATGCAGGAACGGCCATTGCTACCTGGGAGGCGCGCCCGGAGCGCAAGTCCTGGGAAGCGCACCAGGTGCGTCGCAAGCTGATTGCGGAGTGCTCGGCGCAGATCAACACATATCTCCCGGTCATCAAGACACTGGTTGCCCTATGCCCCCTGTTGGGCCTGCTGGGCACGGTAACGGGTATGATCGAGGTCTTTAATATTATGGCAGTGACGGGCGGTGGTGACGCCAAGTCCATGGCCGGTGGTGTATCGCGGGCGACTATCCCGACGATGGCCGGCATGGTAGCGGCGCTCTCAGGCGTATTCGCCAACACCTACGTAACCCGTAAAGCCCTTCGAGAAGAACAGTTTCTCGAAGACAACCTAACTACAGATCATTAAGAGGGCAATCATGCGCGGAAGAAAGAAACAAGCTGCGGAAGACGAAGCCCAGATCGACCTGACACCCATGCTGGACGTGGTGTTTATCATGTTGATCTTCTTCATCGTTACGGCCTCTTTTATTAAAGAAGCCGGTGTCGAAGTGAACCGACCGGAAGCATCGACGTCTGATCCTAAGGACAACGTCAATATCCTCATTGCTGTTACCGGCAATGACGAGGTCTGGATGGACGGCCGCCGCATTGACGTGCGGGCGGTACGCGCCAACGTGGAGCGTCTCCATGCGGAGAACCCCAAGGGTGCCGTGGTGATCCAGGCCGACAACACCTCTACCACAGAAACTGTGGTGAAGGTGCTGGATGCCTCTCGTGAGGCCGGCGTTCTCGATGTTTCACTAGCAACGGAAAATGATTAGTCATTATGAATCGTAATTTTGTCAGGCTAACCATCGGTGCCGCCCTGGCAATTCCAGTAGCAGGCGGTCTGTTCTTTATCATGCAGTACCTGATCGCTTCGGCTGACCCGAAGATCGACGACAAGAAGCAACGCAAGCTCGCCGATATTCATATGCCGGAGCGCCAGATCGAGACCAACCTTGCGGAAGCCAAGCCGGACAAGCCAGAAGACCCCGAGGAACCACCGCCGGATCTTGATACACCGGATCTGGACATGGACATGAACGTTGAGGCGGTCAATATGGCGCCCGCGACGGGTGTCGATGTGGCTATTGCCGGTACGGGCGGCATGAGTGCCTCTGATGGTGAGTATCTCCCCATCGTAAAAGTGGCGCCTATTTACCCACGTCGCGCGCAGTCGCGCGGCATTACCGGATATTGTATTGTTGAATACACCGTGACCAAGAATGGATCGATCCGTGATCCGCAGGCAGTTGACTGCCAGCCGTCGGGTATTTTTGAACGGGCATCGCTGAAGGCGGCGCTGAAGTTCAAATACAAGCCGCGGGTTGTGGACGGAGAGGCCATTGAGGTGGCGGGTGTGCAGAACAAGTTCACCTACGAACTGGAGCAGTGATCAGTACGATGAATACACAAGTGCGAAATGAGTCGGGTAGCCGAGTCTGGCTGCGTGGTGTACTTCTTGCGCTGCCGCTGATGGCGGCACAGGTTTTCGTTACCCAGGGCCTGGCAGAGCAGGGTGTTAGTCTGGGTGTTGCGGTCGCGCAGGAGCAGGGCGAGAAAAAGAAACCGCAGGAAACACGTCGAACACCGGCGCTGCGCAACAAAGTCTATGAGCGCCTGGCGGAAGCCCAGGTGTTCATCGAGGCCAAGCAGTATCCAGAGGCCTTGGAGATTCTGAAGGACATGGAGTCTGAGTCCGGCAAACGGGCGCTGAACTCCTATGAGCTTGCTAATCTCTACAACCTGTTCGCATTCATCTACTACTCACAGGAAGACTTCAAGGGTGCATTGCGAGCGTACGAGCAGGTGGCCAGTCAGCCGGATATTCCGCTGGCCATGGAAATCAACACTCGCTACACCATTGCTCAGCTCTATTTCGTGATGGAAGACTGGCGCAGCGGTATCGACGCCTTGAACGAGTGGTTCAAGGTGGCGGAGACTCCCAGCGCGCAGGCCTATATTTTGCTGGGACAGGGTTATTACCAGCTCAAGGACTATGACAGGTCGCTGGAGAACACCCTGATCGCGATGAACATGTACAAGGATAAGGGCAAGATACCCAAGGAACAGTGGTACAGCCTGGCCCGTTTCCTGTACTTCGAAAAGAACGACATGCCCAACACCATTGCCATGTTGGAAGAGTTGTTGGTGCACTATCCCAAGAAGCAGTACTGGGTGCAGCTGTCACACATGTACGGTGAAACCAAGGACGAGAAGCGCCAGCTTGCGGCTATGGAAACCGCCTACGTTCAGGACATGTTGGAGAAAGACCGCGAGCAGGTCACTATGGCCTATCTCTACCTGAATGCGGAAGTGCCCTATAAGGCGGCCCGAGTTCTGGACAAGGGCATAGAAAACGAATCCGTCGAGAACAACTCCAAGAACCTGGAAATTCTGGGCAACTCCTGGCGTCAGGCTCAAGAAGTGCAGAAGTCGATTCCTGTAATGGAGCAGGCTGCCGAGAAGTCTGATAAGGGCGAGCTGTATTGTCGTCTGGGCAATGTCTACCTCGACAACGATCAGTTCAAGAATGCCATTAAGGCGAACACCGAAGGCCTGCGCCGCGGTGGGGTGAAGCGTCCCGACAACTGTCAGCTGATCCTGGGCATGGCCTACTTCAACACCAAGCAGTACCAGAGCGCCCGCAAAGCGTTCAAAGAGGCGGCCAAGGATGATCGTTCCAAGAAGTACGCCGACCAGTGGATCAAGTACATGAACAGTGAGATTGAGCGTCAGAAGAAACTGGAAGAAGACGCCTGATCAGTTCATGAGATAGATGAAAAAGGGAGCGCCAGGCGCTCCCTTTTTTTATGCCCGGCTTTTCACATGCCAGGCGAGGATGCCCAGCCAGATGGCGACTAGTGCACTGCCCCCGGCTTCTCGCGCTTCCTCTACCGCCTGGGTTTTCATCTGTAGCGAGTCGAAGATCTCTGCAGGGCTCACCTGACCCAGAAACTGCGGCAACAGCCACAGACTGATTGCCGTAGCAATCGCAGCCAGGCCCGCGGCAATCTGCCAGTGCAGACGGCCAAAATGAAAGGCCAGGCAGGCCAGGGTCGCCAGCAGGTAAAACAGCATCCATAGCCATGGATTGGGATCGTTGTATTGCACGGCGACTGACAACCCGAAGGCCAACAGCATCAGCAGGTTCACGCCGCCTGTTAGCGGGCCTACCTCGTGATGAAACACCTTAGGGAACCGGCAGGATTTTTAGGATATTGGTGTGGCCTCGCTGGCCCATGATCACACCCTTGGTGAGGATGATTTCATCGTCTTTTTCCAGAAAGCCGCAGCTCTTAATGAACTCGATCGCACGCGCGTCGACTTCGTCGTTCTCAAAGGCGGCCGCATCGAAGTACAGCGGCACCACGCCGCGGCACAGGGTGAGCTTCTGCAGGGTGAGCATATTGCTGCTCAGCGCAAAAATCGGCCGGCCGGAACTGAGCCGGGACATCAGCAGCGGTGTGGTGCCGGACTCGGTGAGGCAGGCGATACCGCGCACTTGACGGTGGTGATTGGCTGCATAGATCGCCGTCATGGCGATGGTTTCCTGGGCGCTGTTGAACTCCCGATCGATTCGGTACTTTGAGGTGCGCGTGCTGGGGTGCTCTTCGGCGCCGACACAGGCATCGGCCATTGCTGTGACGACCTCGACCGGGTATTTGCCCACGGCGGTCTCCGCTGAAAGCATGACGGCGTCGGTGCCATCGAGCACGGCATTGGCTACATCAAAGACCTCGGCGCGAGTGGGCATCGAGGAGTTGATCATCGACTCCATCATCTGGGTAGCGGTAATGACAATGCGATCCATTTTGCGAGCTCGGCTGATCAGCTCTTTCTGAATACCAATCAGCGATGCATCCCCGACTTCTACCCCTAAGTCTCCGCGGGCGACCATAATGCCCGCGGAGGCGGAAATAATACCCTTGAGAGTAATTTCATCGCTGACGACTTCCGCGCGTTCTATCTTGGCAATAATCGCGGGTTCCAGATTTTGCTCCGCCAAGAGGTCCCGAGTCTGAAAAATGTCGCCGGCTGATGACACGAAAGACACTGCAACGAAGTCGGGCTGCACTTTCGCCAGGCCCTCGATATCCGCGATATCTTTGACTGTTAGCGCCGGTGCCGCGAGACCACCTCCCAGGCGGTTAATGCCTTTGCGAGAACCTAGCGTGCCGCCAACGATGACATGCGTGTCGACGCAATCTTCGCCCACCGAATCTACCCTTAGGCGAATCCGCCCATCATCCAGTAGCAAAATGTCATCGCGAAACACCTGACTGCACAGGGCTTCGTACTCGAGCCCGACTCTGCGCGCGGTACCATCGTCGGTCTCTACAGACAGATCGAGCGCGAAGCTGTCGCCCTCTGCCAGTTCCACGGCACCGTCGCGGAAATTGCCAATGCGAATCTTGGGCCCCTGTAGATCAGCGAGGATGCCAACATAGCGGCCCAACTGTCTGGCCTGCTCGCGAATGCGATCCGCCACCCCTTGATGGGTGGCGATATCGCCGTGGCTGAAATTGAGCCGAAAAACATTAACCCCGGCTTCTATGAGCTCAGCGATTCTTTCTTCAGAACTGCTGGCCGGGCCAATGGTGGCAACTATTTTGGTGCGGCGGGTCATCCCTGGTCTCGCGTCAATCAGGCGACGGCGTGGCGTAACACCTGGCCATATCCTTGGAAAATGGGAGTGTCATTGTACGCTCCCCTTTGTTTCAGCAGTTCGTGCATTTCCTTCAAGCGGTAGCAAGGTATGCTCGCCATGAAGTGATGCTCCATGTGGTAATTCACGTAGTTGGGCGCAAAAATCAGCCGCTCCCACCAGCGCGGTATGGTGGTGCGCGTGTTTTTGCGCGGGTCTGGATCATACAGATCCGGCACGGCGGCATGTTCTGCCACTTGGCGAATACGCACCACCAGCATGTAGGTTGTCATGTAGGAAGCGATCCATAACAGGTACGCCCAGGGCGCAAACACCAGGCCCAGGATGATGGCAAACGCCACGTTGGAGAGAATTTGTTGGGCAAAGGGCCAGGCGCGTTTACGTGCCTCGAGGTCACTATCGAATAGCCGCACCGCATTGAGGACTACAAAGCGCATCAGCTTGTAGCCGGTCTGACCCGTGAGATCGCGCTTAAGCTTGCGTTTGAAACTGTCGCCGCTAACCGGATAGGCCTGATAGTTGGGTAAGTCCGGGTCTTCATGCGTGCCAGCGAGTTGGTGGTGCTTGGTGTGGCCGCGAGCGTAGGCGGGCATGTCGGTAAAATTAGGTTGAGCCGCCAGATACTGGCCGACGAAGTCGTTCAGCGCCTTGGTCTTAAAGAAAGTACGATGGCCGCACTCGTGGGTGATGACGGCGAGCCCAAGCTGACGCCCGGGTAACAGGATCAGCGCCGCAAGCAACGTGAGTGGATTCGTCCAGGTATCGACCATCCAGAACACGGCGAAGATGCCTGCCCAACTGACCAGGAAGGTGCGCCACGCCAGCCAGTCGCTCTTGCTGGTGAAATAGCGAGTCTCCTCGTCACTTAAATATTGCTTGCGATCCATAGGCGAGTATCAATGCCTCTCTCTGCTGTTTCTTTAACCCTTTGACCACCAGGCCATAGGAGCGGTCCATCATACGCTCGATCTCGGGCAATGGCACATCGCCATCGAGTATCACCGTGTTCCAATGACGCTTGTTCATGTGGTAGCCCGGGATGACACCCTCGAAAATATCCCGCAGCATAACGGCCTCGTCGGGGTCGCATTTTAAATTGGTGCGCGGGCTGTCGCCCTCATAGGCGAGGGTGGCGAACATCTTGCCCTTGATTTTCATCACAGCGACATCCGGGCCGAAGGGAAAGTCCTCTTCGGCTTCGGGCTGTGAAAGCAAGTAACTTCGAGCTTGCTGATAATCCATAAGCGCGTTGTAATTTACCACTTCCTGCCGCGGGTCGACATTACTGTGAAAAAATCCTTTTACAAGCCACTGGGATTTCTATTTCTGGGATTGGCGAGCCTGGGTGTCGTATTACCCCTGCTCCCCACTACGCCCTTCCTGCTGCTGTCAGCCTGGTTTTTCGCCCGCTCTTCTGAGCGCTGGCACCAGTGGCTGCTGAATAGCGAGCTGTTTGGCCCCATGATTAACAACTGGGAGCAGGAACGCTGCATAACACTGCGCACCAAGTGGGTAGCCATACTGAGTATGGCGCTGGTGGGGGGCACATCGCTGTTTTTTGCCATCGACAGTCTGACGATGCGGTTGGTGGGCTTTGGGCTGATGGCGATTGGCTGTATCACGGTGCTAAGTATCAAGACCTGCGATTGTGATAATAGTTAGACTAAAATCTATATTTAGATTAAAGTCTAATTATGGTATCACGGGAAGCGAAGAAACAGGCGACGGCGCGCCGCATCCTGGCCGAAGCCGGAAAGCTTTTCATTGAAAGCGGGGTTGAAGCTACAGCGGTAGAGGATATTGCAGAGGCCGCGGGCATCTCGCGTGCCAGCTTGTTCAACTATTACCGTGGTAAGCCCGCGATACTGCAGGCTTTGGCGCAAGATCTCGAGCCCCGCTTGCTGCAACTGGTGGACCACTACCTGAGTAAAAGTCTGACCACCCGTGAACGGATAGAGTCACTGTTCGGCTATGCCGGACGTGTTTTGGGGCAGACGGCACCGTTAACCCGGCTAATGTTCGTGCATGGCTCCCAGGGTGGTGGCTTCCCGGCGTTGGAACGGGAGTTCTGTCGCCTGGTGATCAGCGGTCAACGCCAGGGTGATATCACGACAGAAGGTGACCCATACGAAATCGGGTCGGTGCTGTATCTCTCCTTCGTGGCAGGTTTGCTGGGGTGGGACAGCACCGACCGCGACCCGGAAACCGCGATGGCCAGCCGAGCGAGCTACCTGCTGGATACCCTGCAAGCGGTTTAGCTGCCGCCGTCGATCACGGTTTCGAGATGATTCTCCGCCTTGAGTGAATTTGTAATGAGGCAGCTCTGCTCGGCTTTTTCTAAAAGGCGTTGTGCCTTGTCTCGGCTGCCGTCTGCCGGCAGGGTCAATCTGGCGGTGGTGCTGAAGCCGGTAAATTCCATACCGCGATCAACCTTGTCGAGCGTGCCGCTGACATCGACATTCAACGATTCCCACTCCAGTTTCGAAGCATTGGCAATCGCCTTGAAGGACAATACGAAGCAGCTGGCCACGGCGGCTACCTGCAGATCTTCGGGTGACCAGGCATCGCCGGGGCCACCGAAGTTGGCGGGGGCATTGACGCCAATACCGGCGAGCCCATCGGCGCTCATCGCCACCTCACTGGATACTGTGGCAGAACCGTTAACGGTATAGGTGTGGGGTAATGACATGACGAGCCTCTGTTAAAAAACCGGATAAGCTGACGGATTTTCTATGGATTTGATCGACACTGCAAGTTTGTTGTTAACGAAGCGGCCGATGCGGGTCCAGCGCGTCATACATTCCCCCATAGACCAGGGCTTTTACCATCGGGGCATCGGTAAAGTTGTAGGGGTGGCCCAGGTCCGGCGCGGAGACAGCGTCTAGCGCGTCTAGCTGTTGCTGGCTCAGCGTCACATCGAGGCTCGCAAGATTGTCTTTCATCTGCGCTAGGGTGCGCGCGCCAATAATTGGAATCGCGTTGCGCTGACGTACCCAGGCCAGGGCCGCCTGTGCCGAACTGCAACCGACTTCGTCGGCGACACTGTCAACGACTTTGGCGATCGCCAGCTTGCGGTCATCCAGCTCATGAAAGGGAATGACATCCAGGCGCTTGCCTTCTGACGATGTGTCGCGAGTGTATTTGCCGCTGAGTATTCCGCTGGCCAAGGGAGACCAGGCCGTCATAGCGATATCCAGACTGCGGCACATGGGAAAATGCTCGCGTTCAATGTTGCGCTCAGTAAGGCTGTATTCGAGCTGCAGCGCATTGAAGGGGGTCCAGCCCTGTTGCTCGGCCAGAGTGTTAGCACGACTTGCAACCCACGCCGGTGCGTCGGACAAACCCAGGTAGAGAATCTTGCCGGTGCGCACGGCGTCATCCAGTGCGCGCATTACCTCTTCAACAGGGCTGAGGTAATCCCAGGCATGCACCCAGTAAAGATCGATGTAGTCCAGATTCAATCGCTTCAAGCTCGCATCCAGCGACTGCACCGAGTTCTTGCGATGGTTGCCCGCGCAGTTGGGGTCGCCTTCTCGTGGTACTGCGTTGGTGTACTTAGTGGCGACAATATAGCGCTCGCGTTCGCTGCTGACGAACTCGCCAACCAGTTTTTCGCTTTCGCCACCGGTATAGATATCAGCGGTATCGATGAAATTGCCGCCCGCTTCTGCGAAGGCATCAAACATGGCGCGGCACTCTTCGAGGGGTGCACACCACTGCTCCTCGGAACCGAAAGTCATCGTGCCCAGACAGAGCTCAGATACTTTCAGACCGCTGTTACCCAGAAGTTTATAGCGCATTGAATATCTCCTCGTTAAAGCCGTGCAGACATTGCTCCATGAAAGCGCGGGGGGTGAGATTGGGGTTGTCGATGAGCGCGGAATAGTCGAGAACGACGCAACATGCCTCGTGCGTATCCACACTGTGGCTGTGGGCGAAAGTCGCATTGGCCCGCTGACGGGCGCGAATGGCAAGATCATAGCGCTTGCCGCCGCTTATCTGAGAGTCGTGGCAGGCGAGCAGGCGCTGTTGCAAGCTGTCATCCGCGGGCAAGGCCAGCACTATGCGATGCTCCTCGGGCAGCCAGTCCAGCGAACGCCAAACCTCAACTCCAAATATCTGTCGTGGGTGCCAATCGTCTTCAAGATTTCTCACGGCCTGCAAACTTGCCAGGGCTATTGCTACATGGGTAGCGTGGGCGTCGGCGAGGTTGTGCAGGTAAATAATGTCTGGGCGCGTTGTGTCGATTATGCGCGCTAGATCTTCCACCAGTTGGGTGTCGACGCTACGTGCCTGGGTGCTGTTGTAGCCCAATTGGATTTGTGCGGAATACTGACCCAGTTCAGCCGCCTGGCGTTGTTCTTGGGCGCGTTGTTTGACCATGTCCGCATCGGAGTAATCAGCAAAGTGACCGCTGCGCGGGCTGCCAGCACCGTCGCAACACACCACCCCGGTAAACCAGTGTTCGTCGCTGGCGTGGCATTTTGTGATGCCGTGCCAGGCCATCAACTCCAGATCGTCAGGATGTGCGCCGATGCCGAGGTGCGTGGTGCGTTCTAGCGCCGTGGCTATCGCGCTGTCATCCGGGACGAAAAGATCGGCGTGCGCTGCGTTCATTTCCATAGCTCCACCTTAGATGCTAAAGCGAACCCTGCCAACCACAAGGCTAGTCTCGGTGCTAAGCGATACAGTAAGCTCCCTGCACTCAATGCATCAGGAGACGGAAATGATCCACCCCCAATTGGCAGCTGACTGCCATCATCTTGGGCGCCTTGCCTCCGGCGAATTGCTGCTGAACTGCAACGCCGCGCTACCCTGGTTTATCTTAGTGCCCGACACCGAACTGGAAGATGTGTTGGACCTGACTGCGGACGATCTGGCGCTGGTGTTGGCCGACAGCCAGCGGGTTTCGGCGTTTCTGAAAAACGAACTGGGTATGGCCAAAACGAACTTCGCGGGACTGGGCAATGTGGTACCGCAGATGCATCTGCATATTATCGGTCGCCAGCCGGATGATGCTTGCTGGCCGCAGCCCGTGTGGGGAAACCTCGAACCTGGCCCCGAGTATGACAAGACCACGCTAGCGGACTGGCAGCAACGCCTGCAGGCGAATTACGGATTACAGATCCATACGGACGAGTGATCATGACCAGTGCTGTGGGTGAAAAGCATGCATGCGCCAGCGAGCTTCCCACCACTGCACGAGGCTATCCTGTCGGGAAGATTATCGCTTAGAAGGTACCTCCTTCCTCTAAGCCAAAGGCGTATTTGAAAGCTTCAGGGCCAAAGTATTCCCTGAATAACGTGATCTTTCCATTTTCCACATGAAACAGGCCACCATAGTTCTGAATGTACTTGCGGCCAGTAGGCACAATCTCTACATTACCAACTCTGCAAATACCATCTGCGGATTTTGCATGGGATAAAAAACCAGCTGTGAAGTGAAGTCCGCCAAACCGCTGTTCTTTGGCCAATCAGCATAATGAGTCAGGATATTTGCCTTACCATTAACTCTCCGCGGAAAACCCTCAGGCGCGTAGGGCATGTCCTGCACGGCTTCGTCCGCCCAGGCCGAAGCGAACATCGCCATATCTTTTGTCTCGAGCGACTCTAGAAAAGTGCGCACCGCCTCCTCAGTTTTCTGGCGCAGAATATAGGGAGCCGGATTGAGAGCCGCCGTCTGCGACGCCGGGACAAATACATCACGAGCGCCCTGTTCCCCTGCTAGAGTGAATCGGTGGGCCGAGATAACCCAGCCCCGTTCGCCCTTTTTCAACCGATATTGATACTGCCCAGACACTTGCCAAAACAGTTCTTTCACATAGTGATCTGCCACAACTTTTGCAGTCGCTCGGGCTGTGCCACCGTCTATTTCGATCGAAATCTCTGATATTTCATGGCGAGTGCGATCAAATCCAGGCAATACAGACGCCCAGTCACTCATCAGCGCCTGGGCACTCACTACTTGCACCTCCCCGCCATTCAGGGAGGTGTAGTCCAGCTCGATTTCATCAGCGTAGAGTTTTTCCAGCGCTTCAAAGTTTCCGGTATCGGCCAGGGAGCCAACACTTTCAATAATCGTCTTAATGGCGGCCTCGTCATGTGCGGAACCCGCCACAACGGGGTTGATAGTTGGGATACTCATCATCATTACTCCAGTTATTACTTGCTTCATAGAAATATCTACTGCAGTGTCTTTTTGAAGTGCAGGTCCACTGCATCAACTGCTGCCCCGACCGCTTCAGGTTTATCGTAGAAATCAAACTGCGTGACATCATCTAGCATGACTAACTCGACGTTCTCACTAGCTCGCTGCTTGTAACTGATGGCACCCTGGGGAATCGCAGCGGCCTGGGAATGCACCAGTAAAGCTGGCTTTTCAAAGCTATCTGCTGTTTGCAAGGCGTCATACGTCAGCCAGCCCTGCCAAGAAGCCACGTTGAACTTATTGTCGTATTCGGGGATGAGGCCGCGATCGGTTTCTGTGTAATAAGGAGCCTGATACATCAGTGCTTGCTCGTTGGTCGTGCTGGCCGCTTCCAGGTATACCGGCTCATTGGAAGCATCAGCCTGGCGGGCAGCTTCGAGAAGAGCACTAACGCCTTCATTACCACCGTAAACCGATTCAACGATCTCAGCATCATGTAACCAGGGAGCAACTAACGCCAAAGACTTAATATGTCTATTCGACGCCGCTGCGTCACTCATATAACCAGCACTGGCACATATACCAAGGCCGGCGATATTTGCTGCATCGACCTCTGGTCGAGTCGCGAGGTAACTAACCGCTGCTTGAATATCCGCTGTTTTCCGCGCAGGATCCTCAAGGTACTTAATTGCGCCCTCGGAGCCTCCCCAGCCTCGAAAGTCGAAAACCAGCGCCGCATATCCCTTATCCGCTAAGCGCGTCGCATAGGTAGTAGGCATTTGCTCCTTAACCGTGGTCCAGGCGCCGGTGACGACCACCGCAGGTAGCTTTTCGCCCTCTTGATAATGATCAGGCAGGTAGAGCTCACCTACCAGGGATTGACCGTTGCTTTCAAAGCTAATGGATTTATTCATAGCAGCCTCCGCTTGGCTTGTGATGGCGAGCACTGCGGCCAATGCCGAAGTAGTCAGTAGGGTTTTCATATCGTCGCTCCTCTAGCTCGATAATCTCGAAGTCCATCTTAAGAACGAGGAGTAACGGACTCTTGGAGAGTCTTGCGGAGTTTTTGAAGATTCTTGCTAAATGCGATTAAAGGAAGCGCTTTCGCCAATTTTTGGGCGTAGCGCCCTCAACTTGCTTAAAGACGCGCGAGAAATGCGCCTGGTCTGAAAAACCACAATGATGGGCAATATCGATCATAGGCCTTTCTAGCTCGGCCAACATTTTTTTTGACTGCTCAACGCGATAGGCCATCAGGAATTGATGCGGACTCTGGCCAATAGTCTGCTTGAACAGACGTGCGAAATGATAGGGGCTAAGCCCAGCCTGGGCAGCAAGATCTTCCAGTACGATACTAGCGCCAAAATTGCCAGCAATGTAATCCAGCACCCTCTTGTAGTGTTTGGCAGTTAAACTCCTGGAAAACTCGATGTGCTCAGTGCGTTCTAAGCCATACTTCTGGATCAATTTGGTCAGAAAGATACGAGCGTAGCTCTCAAACATAACTGCTGAGCCCAGATTGCTATTCAGGGCATCCCTGAGCAAAACACCCGCTTGGGTAATATCTTCGTCAATAAATTGGGGGATATTATTCAGCTGCTTGTCGCTGAGAAGCATTCCCAGCTCTGATTGGGCGAACTTCTCCAATTTGTCAGGCTCGAGCGTGATAACGATCACTTTGGACTTAGCGTGCCACTTCCAGCCTGACTTCACCCCTGCCGGCGTGACTACGATCTCGTTTTGGTGGTATGTGAAGTCCCTGTGCTCATCATCGCGCCAATTCTCCACGCGGTGAGGCTCTTCACGCAGATTGATCAATATATGGTGCTGATCAAAAACCTGATGAGGCATTTCCGCGGGTTCGGCTTCGAAGAACTCCAGCGTCAGCAACTCAGTGGCTAGGCGTCGAACAACATACTCACTGCTAATCAGCGGCGGTGAGGGATAGACGTCCTGATAGCGACTGGGCATGAATGCTTCTCATAATTCTCAGGACAGTATTATAGTCTGCCGCGCAGGGCATTGATCACAACGCGCTCGATGCCGGAGTTCGTTACCGGTGTTTCGGCCGGATTTGTGCGTCTTACCTCGCCATCCGGAGAACACACGCTATGTGCCAGCAGCGTGCACCCTCAATTGGGAGCCCGTTGCCTCTGGGACTGGCCTGGTTCCCGCGGTTACTCGACGGTGTATCGTCCATTGGAGTTTACGTAGATCACTGTTTCACTCTCGATGGTAAGTCTGTGCCTACCATCGGTGGTAGAACTAAAGAAACTACTTGGCGAGAGCGCAGTTCTTACGTTTTCGTCATTCCACTGATGAGACGCTTTGCCTCTCACGACTACAGCCTTTAATTCGTTATCGCCTTTTATTGCGCCGACGAAGCCCGCCGGTAATTTAACAAAACTGCCATTGGTCGCGCTTGGTTCACCCCAAAGGTAAGCTACCTCTAGATTGCTTCCACGCAGCCAACTCAATTCACTGGCGTCGAGCCAAACTAGATTGCGTGCATCGACATTTATCGGCCTTTCTCCGTTATCAAATGCCTTTTCTTCAGAAAGGACCAGGTACGGACCGCTATCGATCTCCAGGTAAATGAGGTTCTCTTGCCCGTCTGCTGCGGTGATATGGCTTTCGCCAGCGGGCTGAGTCCAAAAGGATCCTGTGGGCAGCCACATTTTCTTGGCTGCCGGATCGTCGTTGTGCATTAATCCCTCAATAACTACGCCGCGATAAGTGATGTTGTGTATGTGTGGCGGCGATGAGAATCCCTTTTTAAACTTCACCAGCATGCCGGTCGCCGTATCTTTAGTGCGGTCCCCCCAAAGATCGGCTGCTCTTGGGGTCACATCACCTCTGAGTGGATTGAGCAAGCCCCACTCAATTTGATCCGCCGCAACTATTTTGTGGTCGCGTGCGACTGAAGGAAAGGCCGCGAAGCTTGTCGCCATAAGAAGAGTTAGAATAGCCAAGTACTTTTTCATTTCCGTTCCACGGGTTAAGCCGGGTGAATGCTGTTCAGTCTGCATGGCGTACCTCTCGAGGTCAAAAAAAGCACGCTCTGCAAGAAAACCGCTCATAGTATTGTGGCATCCCCGCCTTGTTGTTCAGAAATCTTTTAGATCGCGACGCTACTAGCGTCACTCTCCCTTCCCTTTATAATCGAGCTATGAGCATCCGAGTGAGAGTTGTCGAATGGGTGAGTTAGTTCATAGCGAATCGGGGAAGGTTAGCCTTCTGCGCGAGCACCACATCGTGGGGCGACAGGCCGATCAAGTTGACACATGGTCCTCCAATCCACTGGTCTCTCGCATTCACGCAAGCGTTACCTGGAAGGGCGAGCACTGGCAGCTTCGCGATCTGAGCACGCATGGAACCTGGCTTAACGGTGTTAGGGTCCAATCCGACCGCTACGTGGCCCTGCAGGCGGGCGATACCATCTGCCTGTCGTCGCAATCAGACGCGCAATGGCAACTTGTGGACTCTGGCGCACCTCGACCTATGCTTCGCGGGGTTACGGGTGATGCAGACGACATGGTGTTAAGCGACAACACGTTTTTGCCCAGTGATGACAATCCAGATCTGTATATCAGCTTCTCGGCGAAGACCCAGTCCTGGGTCTACTCGGTGATCGGGAATAATGATGAAGCCTTACTGGATGTACCTTTAACGAATGGCGATCTGGTTAGCTGCAAGGGGCGCTGCTGGAGAGCGATACTCACAGAAACCACCACGGCAACTCGGGATGGTTTGCAGGCACCCGATGTATCGGATTCACTCGATTTCCGCTTTGACCTAACGTTAGATGAAGAAAACACTACGTTGTCTGTGCGGCGTAACGGCGAGACGATTGACCTGGGAGAGAGGGCGCACCACTACTTGCTGATGCACCTTGCGCGATCAAGAGCACAACAAGCCCAAACGGGTGTTGTCCCTGGTGATCAAGGCTGGGTCGATTGCAGTACGCTGTGCCGTGATTTGGGCCTCGATGAGCAAAGCGTGAACCTACAGGTCTTCCGCGCGCGACAGCAATTGTCTGCGGCATTTGGCGACTCCCTCGATGGCTCGCGACTGGTAGAAAGAAAGCGCGGAAAGCTGCGGTTCGGTCTACCATGCTTCACGATCGTCAAGGGAGGCAGCATCGAGTACTCCGGTATGCCCACTGCCTAGCGTGAGTTCCACTACTCACCAAGATCAGCCCCAAACTGTTGGGAAGTACCGTCTGCTAGAACCGCTTGGCCGAGGCGCAATGGGTGAAGTGTCTCTTGCGGTCGACACTCAATTAAACCGTCGTGTAGCGCTCAAGCGTCTTCGCGCCGAGGTGTCGTCGGGCACCTCAAAAATCGCCGACGAAGCAAAACTTTTAGCGCGCTTAAACCACCCCAATATCGTGCAAGTCTACGAGCTCATCGAATGTGATGATGATTGCTATATGGCGATGGAGTTCGTGGAGGGACGCAGCCTCCATGTCTTGCTGCGCGAGGAGCGACCCACTCACACGCAGAAGCTCGCTTGGTTGGTCGACATTGCTGAAGGCCTGTGCGCGGCGTCCGCTCAGGGCATCGTTCACAGAGACCTTAAGCCCGAAAACGTCCTGCTCACAGCAGACGGCACGGCGAAAATTTCGGATTTCGGTATTTCTCGGCTTGATGCCGACTCCAAACCGGATTTAGAGGCGCTGGCTGAGTTATCGGCGATTCTCTTGTCGAACGAGCACGGTTCCCCGTTGCAGGAGCACATGCTAAGGACAATGGCACAGGGGACGTTGGAAGAGGCGAGGGACAAACTGCGGCAGGTATGGCACGAGGCGTGCCAGCAAGACACGGCAGCGGACGACGCGGCCGCACCGCAAACAGTTGGAACGAGATGGTTATGGGCCGGCATTGGGGCGGCGGTGATTGTCGCCGGTTTCTGGCTCGCGCTGTCCGGGAATGTCCCTGATTCAAAAAGGATCGCTCTGAGTGTTTCCGCGCCCGTCGATGGTCGTTCGCTCGACGAGCGCGTAGACAGCTCTGTTCGTTCGCTGCTCATTGAAGCGCTATCGCAACAGCTCGGCGGTTCCGATGACTACTCGCTTACGGATATTGATTACAGCGGCAGCGAAGATAGCAGCATGCTAGCGTCAGCTTCTGGCAGTGATGCCGTCATGTCTGCGTCCTTTACCTGTGGGCAGTCCATTTGTGACGTGAGTCTGGCAGTGTTCGACGCGCGGAGTTCTGCTGTCGCCGAGACTGCATCGTTTCCGATTCCGGTTGATGCGCCCTTGGAGTCACATGTCATCGTGTCCAGCGCTGTGGCCGACATGCTGGGTGACGCCAGTGACCCATCGCAGCTACCGCAGGGTTTTTCCGAGGAAGGGTTTTCGAGTTACCTTCAATTGCATGCCGAGAATTGGTACGGCGGCCGAGAGCAGGCACTAATCCATAGAGACATATTGGCTCTACTCGAAGAGGCGCCGGCTTTCGAGCCGTTATATCTGCTCCTCAGCCACTCGTCGCTGGAGCTTTTTGACTCCACCGGCGATGCCTCTTACCTGTCTTCGCTGGCTGTGTTGCTTGACCAGGCGGAACGCCGTATCGGCCAGACGGCAACGCTGGCCCAGGCCAGGTTCAAGCTCTATCTGGATAGTGGTGAGTACGACAAGGCCAGCGCCAGCATAGATACCTTGGCAGCACTTACCCAAGATCGCTTTCAGATTTTGAGTATGCGCGCTGATCTGGCGTCATATGAAGGTGCGTTCGATGAGGCGGCAGATCTTTACGATGAGGCTATGCGGCTGCGACGAACCAAGTCGCTGGTCTACAACCGGGCGGCAAACTACTTCTTCGCGGGCCAAAGGGAGGCTGCAATCGAGGCGTTTCGTGAAGTCATCCGCGTCTACCCGGATGACACCGATGCCTATGGTGCACTGGGCTTGTTGGAAATGGAGTCCGGTGACCTTGATGCTGCGCAGGGGACCTTTGAGCAGTTGGTGGAGATGTGGCCTCATGGCGTCGATATCGGCAACCTGGGCCTCGTCTATCTTTTGCAAGGCGACTACTCGGGCGCTGAAGCCGTGCTTGAGAAAGGCCTGGAAGACGGCTTTGAGGATGACTACTTGCTGCTTAATCTGGCTGACACCTATCAGCTGATTGGGAAGCAGGAATCGGCGGACGCTCTCTATTCCGAATTGGTGCAGCGTGGAAAGTCCGCTCCGACCAGCGTAGACCCAATGGTTGTCGCACAAGCCCAGGCACAGTTGGGGCATCACGATATTGCGGTGCGGCTAACTCGTAATGCCTTGGAGCAATCTGAAATGGGGCAGGTACGTTTTGCGGCAGCTCTGGTCTACACGCTTGCCAATCAGCAGGTTGTTGCTCTTGCCGAAGCGGAAAGGGCGCTCCAAAGCGGTATCGCGCCGATTTGGTTCACGCTACCCTGGTTCGCGCCTTTATGTGATGTACCCGGCTTCCTGGAAATCGTGGATGAGCCGCGGCTACGGTCTCCGTGTACTTAGTTCCGCCGGCTTATTGAACCGCCTGGGTCCGCAGACGCCAACACCTGACAAACACCGCTGGTGTTGTCGACCAATACCCCCATAAAACGGAAGTTGAAGCTCTCTTCTTCATCAGAGAGACAGCTCACACTCAATACCAGCGTGTTGCCATTGTCCTCAATGCGACTGCTGATGTCTTGAAGATAGTCGCCTGCGCCCTGACAGTAGACGATGCCTTCCTCGGCGAATCGCCAGGATGAGGCGTCTGTCTGCACGGCTGGGTCAATGCTGAAGGAAAGGACCATGCGCTCCTGGCGACGTGCGCGGGCGGGGGTGTTGCCGGAGAACGTGATGTTCAGGCTGTCGACCGGTTGGGGTGTTCCACTGGCATTGTCAGTAATAGCCCATTGCTGTGCCACGCCGTCCTGCGGCGCCGCGGGGGTGACTATTAAATTGACAGAAGCTCGTTGTCCTTGGGGTACGTCGAATTGCATTCTTGTTTCCTTAACTCGTTTGCGAGTGTTGCTGAATTAACCCAATAGCAAGATTGCCACTGGCCGGTTAATTTGGGTACCGAAAGCTGCATTTTCTGGTATGAGTATCACGCATCTCAATGAGTGCGCGCTACGGAGTGCTTCTGGCCAGGTTGATAGCTCAGCGGCTTTAGGGTGTCCCATTCAATCAGCTCGTCGATCAGCTCAGCTATGCCGTTTCCCAGGGCGTTCATGTACTCCCCGTTGACGTAGTAAGCGCGGTCGAACTCCCGCTCTAATAGGGTCACTGGCTGGTCGTCCCACGTCGTGCCGCAGGCGATACCGCGGGGAGCCCAGCACTTAGTCGATTTTCGATTCAGTGCTTTGCTCATTCTCATGATAGTGGCGCCCTGGGACGTGAGAATGTCTTCGTGACGAACAATCAGCGACCGATGTGCCATCTTCTCTACCAGGTCGAGCCAGCCCGCAGTCTTCTTGTTGTACACATCGCACAAGGCTTTAACCGCCTGTCTAACAGGGTCGTCTTGGGCACTGGCCGACGAGGTCTCAAGGTCGAGCGCAATGAGCATGTCGCTCAGCCAGGCGTGCGGGTGCTTGGTGGACAAGCAAAAGTGCAAGTTGCCCTCACGCATCGACGCGCAGAGCTCATTTGCAATGCCAGCCATGAATTCGCGCTGAAAGCGGCTCGACAGCTTGGTGGTTTTGGATGGGGCCTGCAGTGTGGCGGTAAGCACAGTATCAATATCCTGTGCTTCGCTCGGGCCATTAAGCACAGTGGGCGTGGGTAGCTGGTGTGAATCGCCCAGAATATGTTTCAGGCCCATAACCCCCTCATGGCTATCTAGCATATAGCGCACGACGTTTGACCCACTCAATGGCAACCCATACTGCTTTACGAATAGTGTCTTCATCATCCTCGCTCTCGTGTATGGGCACGTCCTTGTGCGTTACGGGCGGCATCTGACGATAGCCGACCACGTATGTTCCTGATCATCTGCGCGTCAGATAATGTGAAATCGTCAGCGCAGTGGCAGTATCGCTGCACGAGCCAGCGATAAATATTTCAATCTATTTCAACAGCCGAAAAGCCGTTGTCGCGCCGCGAGTTAGCGCAAGTAGGGGCTTATTGCGTGAGCATCTAGATCTGCTCGATACCACCTCTGCCCTCGGGCGTGAGTACGGCGGAATCGAAAATCACGTGCTCTTCTATCGCCATTCCGTCTTTGAGTCGAAATCGATCCACGCCAAGGTATGTTCTGCGTTCTCCGTGAATCACCGCGGATGCCTCCCAGGCAATGTAAAGCATGTCGCCATTGCCTGCGCAGTCGAGGGGAGTGACCGTCATATCTTGCATTCCGGCCAGTGTCTCTCCCATCCAGTTGGCGTAATCAGTGCCAGACATAGTACCGGCGCCGGTGAAGTGGATTGTGGCATCAGGTGCTATGACCTCGGCGACTCTTGGACCCGATGGTGCTGCCCAAAATGACGTAAAACGCTCAAAGAAATCCTGGTGCTCTGGACTGAGGTGGGTGTCTTGCATGCTGCTCTCCCTGGTGGCGATTTGGTTAAAGCATCAATATATGTGCGCAGCGCACATATAGTCAATTGAAAATTGTGCGCTCCGCACATATGCTTTGAGAATGCTAGACAGTACCGCGAATCTTCTGGGTGTGATCGGGCTCTCCATAGCCGATCGAATCCACAACTCAGCGCTTGAAGTGATGAATAGGGCGGGAGAGACTCCCGCGGCGCTTGTCATACTTGGCTACGGTTTTGGCCCGTCGAACGACAAGCTCAGGCAAGTACTGGGCCTTTCCCACCCGGGCACCGTTCGGCTGGTCGACCGCTTGGTTGCCGATGGTCTGGTCGAACGACGAAAAGGGCGCGACAACCGAGAAATCGCATTGTATTTAACCGATAAGGGACATGCCTCACGAGAGGATTTGCTCCAAGGGCGCCTTGCGAGCATCCGATCCTTGCTGACTCCTCTCGATGAGGAAGAGCAGCAATCACTGGATGCAATTCTGCGCAAACTACTGATATCGATGCACCCAAATGACCTGGAGCGCCGCCGACTCTGTCGACTTTGTGATGACAGGGTCTGCGAAGATTGTCCGATTCCTGCAGACTTCAGAAACGCAGTTTCGAAGGACGGGTAGGGCATTCCAAGCGTGGTGAAGCCGTTATGACATCGGGCACTCACAGGACCGCAATGCGCGAGGGGGTCATCATCGTGTTGCAACGCGAAGAGCGCTTCCTGGTCGGTCAACGTGCTGCGCACAAACCCGCACCCGGTTACTGGACCCAGGTGTCCGGGAAGTTGGAGCCCGGCGAAAGCGAGGAAGACGCCGTGCGGCGCGAAGCGATGGAGGAGTTAGCCTGCGTGGTCGAACCTCTGCGCAAATTGCAGCAATTGCCATCCCATAACGGTCATTATCTGTTGCACTACTGGTACAGTGAGATAGTGGAGGGAGAGCCGCGTATCAATAACGATGGGCTCGATGCATTGCGCTGGGTAACGCTGGCGGAACTACGCGAGCTGGAACCGGTCTTTCAAGAGGACCTGGATCTTTTTGCGAGCCTGTTGGAGGGGCGAGAGTAACGTGGATGAGTCACTGAATGTGTTTGGCGAAGAATTGCAGAGTTGCAGCGAAGAACCAATGACCGGGTTCTTTCGCGATGGCTGCTGTAATACCAGCGACGACGATGTGGGCTCGCATACGGTGTGCGTCGAGGTGACCGATGCCTTTCTGCAATACTCCCGGTTCCGCGGGAATGACCTGTCGACACCCATGCCGGCTTATGGCTTTCCCGGTCTCAAAGAGGGTGACCGCTGGTGCCTGTGTGCGTCGCGCTGGCTAGAGGCTTACCAGCAGGAAATGGCGCCGCGCGTATTCCTGCAGCGCACCCACCAACGTGCGCTGGAAATCGTGCCCTTAGAGGTCCTGCGCGAGTACGCTGCCGATCTAAACTAAAAACCGGACAAGCTGATTGTTTTTGCGCTGTGACTTTGTTAGCGTGATGGCCCGCTGCTATGTAGATATGGCAGAACAATTGGAACCGGAGCCCCCATGGATTTATCGCTGAGCGACGAACAGCAGCTGCTCAAGGACAGCATCGCGAAACTGGTGCAGGAGCAGTGCTCTATTGAACAACGGCGCGCCCTGCGTGACACCCCCGATGCCTTCGATCGCAATCTCTGGCAGCAGCTGGCCGAGCTGGGCATGCTGGCCTTGCCCTTTGCGGAAGAAGACGGTGGCTTTGGCGGCTCTGCCATCGATCTGATGGTGATCATGGAGGAGCTTGGCCGCGGTCTGGTGCTGGAGCCCTATCTGGTCAATATCGTTATCTGTGGCGGCTTCCTGCGTACCGCCTCGCCGGAGCAGCGCGCGCAGTACTTGCCCCCCCTGATTGCCGGAGAATCGCAGTGGGCATTTGCCTTTGCCGAAGCCAAGTCGCGTCACAACTGGTTCGATGTAACGCTAATCGCAGCGGAGTCGGGAGACGGTTATGTACTCAATGGTGAAAAGCTGGCCGTTCTGAACGGGCACTGTGCTGACCACTTACTGGTAACGGCACGAAGCGCTGGAGAGCGTAAAGATCTTGATGGCATCAGCTTGTTTATCGTTGACGCCAGCGCAACGGGTATAGAGCGCAGTGCATACTCGCTGGTCGATGGCACGCGCGGCGCGAGTATCCGTTTCGATAACGTTGCAGTCAGTGCCGCTCAGCTCCTGGGTGAATCCGGCGCAGCTTTGGCGGTTCTCGACGATGTTATCGCCCAGGCGCTTGTAGCGATGGGTGCCGAGGCAGTGGGCGCCATGGATGTGTTACTGGAGCAAACGGCCGAGTACACCAGGACGCGTGAACAGTTTGGCCAGCCGATTGGAAAGTTTCAGGCACTACAGCATCGCATGGCCGATATGTACCTGCATTGCCAGTCGCTGCGTTCGCTGCTGCTCTATGCGGCGATTGCTCGCAGTGAAGATCGCGCCGATAAGCTGCAAGCCGCGTCGGGACTCAAGGTTAAGCTGGGTGAAGCCGCAAAGTTTGTTTCGCACGAGGCGGTGCAACTGCACGGTGGTATCGGTATGACCGACGAGCTGGGCGTCAGTCACTACTTTAAGCGGCTGTTATTGCTGAGCACTCTGTTTGGCGATGAAGAGCATCACCTCGATCGTTACGTGGAGTTAAGTGCCGAATTGGGCGCCGCCTGAAGAGCCCGCTGGCGCAGAGAGTACCGGGCTTAACTTTCCGAGTGGCGGTGTATCGCGCCGTCTCTATCTTCCGAGTGGAAGATTTCTTCCAGCCGATCACCCAGGTAATTGATCATGCGATCAACACGCTTCTCGCGCTGGCTGACGATCTGAGATACCGCCATGCCCTCCATCATGAACTTGGTGATATCCATCGCCAACTCGAACACCTTGGGGTCGAGCTCCTGCCATTCAGGGAATAAGGTGCGGTTGGCATCAACCACGGCATCGTCGAACCGCTTAACTGAATCTTCAAGAATGCCCTGTAACTCGGGGTCGTTACGCCCTGCCACACACAGTTCGTGGTAGGCCTTGTATATGTCTGAGCTCAGGTAGTTCCAATAGCCACGCAAACCCTGTCGGTTGCGCTCGTCCACTGGCAGGTCGTGAGTGATTTCATCAATGTTCGATGCGTAGAGTTCTACCAGCTTATTGTGCAGATGCTCGACCGCGGCCTGTATCAGCTCCGATTTGGAGGGGAAGTGGTGCAGCATGGCGCCACGAGACACACCAGCCTTCTCGGCGATCTTGGCGGTGGTGGTACTGGCGTACCCGATATTGATAAAGCAGTCGAGTGCGGCATCGAGGATGGTGTCGCGCATCATGGCGCTCTTCTGCGCCTGCCAACCTCCCTGGTCCCGCTCCTTCTTTTCCTTGCCGGCTGTCTTTGCCATCATTGGCTCCTGTTTACTGCCCGGCGAGTTTAGCAACTACCGGGGCAAACTGCTCGACCATATTGTTCTCACCGTCATCCAGCACGGTGATATAGGAAATGCCGTAGACCTCGCGGCGCCGCTGTAGCTCTTCGCAAATATAATCGACGCTGCCGATCAGATTATGCGGCCCCGCTAACAGATCGTCGACAGGCATGCCGAAGGGATCGGCAATGGCCTTGGCCGTTGCCTCCTGATGATCGGTGACAATAGTCATATATGCGCCAATTTCCAGCTCAACATCGTCAAACCGTTCGCCTGCGCCATCGCGAATCCAATCGATTTTCTTTGCAGTTTGTTCCGCCAGCCCCGAGAGCATGCCGTCGGGCCCGAGCACGCCGGCCCGGTTATTGAAGTTGAGACTGACGATGTCGGCTTCGCGCCCGGCTATCGTTAAAACCCGCTTGCTGCCGCCGCCGATCATGATCGGTGGGCACTGGGGGCGCGCCGGGCTGCCGCTGAAACCCTCCCACTGAACATGGTCATTCTGGATCGACAGCGGGTCGCCGGTCAGGAACGCCTTGATGGCGCTCACCACGTTCTCAAATTTATCCAGGCGCTGGCCAATGGGTTCGAAGGGAATACCCACGGCTTTGTATTCGGCTTCAATCCAGCCGGCGCCCAGACCAAATTCAAGTCTGCCGCCAGACAGGTAATCCATGGTCGCGGCTTCCTTGGCCAGGATCACCGGCTCGCGGTAATCCATGCAGAAGACACGTGCCCCTACTTTGATAGAGTTGGTGTATTCCAGCGCCATGGCCATAGCGGGCACCGCACCCAAAAGCTGCGGCGGATGGCCGGTACTCTCGATCGCCGGCCCGGCGCCCAGAAAGTGATCGGCCAGGTGGTAGGCGGAGTAACCCAGGTCCTCGGTTTTGCGCAGCATCTCGCGCCATGCTTCGGGTGACTTCGGGTTAAACGCCTGCAGGCCAAAGCGAAAGGGTTTGCTCATGCGACGTTCTCCTCGATAGCCATCAGGCACACCGGGATGGCGCTCTGCTGGGTCATGCCGGTGAACGATTGCGTGTTGTCGAGGTTATCGATCAGTCGGTTGGTATTGGCACCGACGGCTCGCACGTTTTCATCATCGTCGCTGCCCGGGGCGGCGCCCCAGCTATGGTGCATGGTAATGACGCCGGGTTTGATGCGATCGTAGGCCCTTACCACACCCAATATTTTGCCGTGTGCCGAGCTCACTTCTACCACGCTGTCTTCAGTCAGGCCGCGCGCCGCCATGTCCTCCGGGTGTATGAATACCGGATTGGTCGTGCCCATCTTCTTTTTCAGCAGGCTGAGGTTAAGCCCCGAAGAGTTGAGCACATATTTGCTCCGCGAACTGATTAGCTTGAGGTCAAAGCGAGGGTCTGCTGCGTGGTCTGCAAGGGCCGCGGCAAATTCGTCGGCTACGCCAACGGGAAAGAACTTTAGTTTGGGGCCGTCCGGATCAGCAGCTTCAACGGTGACTTTGTGCTCCGGAAAGCTATGGCCTCCGGGGTTATCTCGTAACCACTGTAATGGCACTCGAGAGCCGGCGGTGATCATGCTCAGCATGTCAAACTTGGAGGGTCGGGAATCCATGGGTACCGGGTTTGCGCCGATACTGATCTCCAGCCCCAGTCGCTTGCCGAGTTCCCAGTAGACTTCCCACTCTTCAATGACATCGTGATCGGTGGCCACTACGGCTTCCGCGAACTGGCTATAGGGTTCCTCGTACCAGGGGTCGGCCAGCAGGGTCACGTCCGCGCGTTCGAGTGTGAGCTTGGGCGCGAAAATATAGTCAGCCAGCTCGGCGGTTTCCGACATATAAGCGTCGATACAGATCAGCAGGTCCAGGTTTTTCATGGCCTCATAGGCCTTTTCCTGGTTAGGGAAGGCGAGCAGGGGGTTGCCACCCACCACAATCAGCGCGCGTACCTGGCCTTCGCCGGGGGTGAGAATTTCATCGCTGAGCAGATTGGTAGGCATCTCCTGCACCGGGCCCATCATGCCCATGGCCGTGAGTTCGCCCAACTCGGGCTTGATGCGCGATTTCGTGCCCTGGCCCCAGGCCAGCGGTATTGGCAATACCTGCGCCTTGCGCGGGCTGGGTTTACTGAGCACACCCGCATTGGGAACGGTGTCACCTTCGCGGTAATAGCGCCCGCACAGCGAGTTGAGGCTAATAATCATGTGTTGCGTGAGGTTGGGGTGGTCCGACATTTCCGGACCAGTGCCGCTTATGGCAACTCCGCGCGGGCCGGCGGCGAACAGGCGTGCCGCTTCCTCGATCTGGTCTCGTGGCAGTTGGGTTCGCTCGGCGGCATAGTCGAGGGTGTAAGGTTCCACTGCCGCGCGCAATTCCTCCAGCCCTTCGGTATGTGCCGCGCAAAATTCTTTGTCGTAAAGACCTTCGTCGATGATCAGGCGAATCATGGCTGCGAGGAGTGTGCTGTCTTCGCCCGGCTGTATCTGCAGGTGCAGGTCTGCGCGTCGGCTCAGCTCGGTGGAGCGGGGGTCGACCGCGATTAGCTTTTGGCCACGCTTCTTGGCATCACGCAGTTTTTCAAAGGGACTCACCGAAGGCACGCCACCGGGGGGTGCGTACTGTGACACCATGGGGTTGTTGCCCAGTATCAGTGTCACATCGGAATCATTGTAAAAGTGACCGCCCGCGCCCCACAGGCCGTGTCGAGTACCCACGAACACCTTTGCCGGCTGATCGATGGTGACCGAGGTGTAGTAAGAAGGTGATCCCAGCGAGTTGTGAAAAGCGCGGCTGAACGCCAATTGTGCCGAATTTTGAAAGGCGTAGGTGCCGTTATAGGTGGCTACTGCTCGCGGTCCGTGTTCGTCAATTATCGCGCGCAGTTTGTCGCCGATCTCGTCCAGTGCCTGCTGGCTGGCTATAACTTCGTAGCCCTCAGCAGATTTTTTTAGAGGGGCGGTTAAGCGCTCGTCCTGGTACATCTGTTCGACCAGTTGGCGCCCTTTGATGCAGGTGTAACCCCCGTACATCTCGTTGCTGGTATCGGGGCGAACCGCTTGTACCACGCCGTTTTCAACGTCAACGTCCATGGGGCAATAGGCGTGGCAGTAGCGGCAGAAAGTCTTGTGCGTTGTTATTGTCATAGGCCTGATCTGTAAAAAAATTACCGTTGCAGTGTCTTGCATTCGACACGTCTGTCGGTCAATACTTAAAAAAACAGACAGCACTGATTGTATTTTTTGCCGGCGGTTGCGTCCAGTAGAAATAAAATTATTCGGGCTGACGCGCTGCCAGATTATTAAAACAACCGCCGTACAACGGCTAGGCAGGAGTACCCGCATGAATGTTTTACCCGCACGTAGTATCCGTTCACCCATAGCACTGGCACTGGCCGCGGCTGGATTATCCGCGACATTGGCGCCGGTAGTGCAGGCGCAAAACCAAAGCGCCGTTCTGGAAGAAGTCATCGTAACAGCTCGGAAGGTGACGGAATCCCTGCAGGACGTCTCTGTGGCGGTGACCGCATTCAGCGGTGACCAGATTGATGCCCTGATCATGCGCGATGTGCGCGAGATGGAAGGCCTGGTGCCCAACCTGGTAATTGATGCGGTGGCGGTGGCACCGGCTGGCGCATCACTTTATATCCGTGGTGTCGGTACCCAGGAAGTGGAGCGTTCCTTCGACCCGGCGGTGGGCGTGGTGATTGACGGCGTGCCCTTGTCCTTTGTTAACGGCTCTATGGCCAATACCTTCGACTTTGCGGCGATCGAAGTGCTGCGTGGTCCCCAGGGCACACTATTCGGCCGCAATACCACCGGCGGTGTTATCAATATCACCCGCACGCGTCCTACCGGCGAATTGGGGCTTAAATACGAGGTGACAGCCGGCAGCGATGATTTGTTCGATGCCAAGGCCGTGCTCAACTTCCCGCTGGGAGACATGTTCTCCGGTAAGCTTGGCTTTGCCACACAGCAGGATGGCAGCAGCCGTTCCAACGAAATTATTCGTGATGACGTCGGCAACCCCGACAATACCGAGATCAATGCCACGCTGCTGTTTGAGCCCAATGAGCAGTTCAGCGCGCTTTTCACCTACGTGAATTATGAAGACCAGAACGACGGTGTGCCGCTGCAGAACCGGGCCTCGTTCAACACCGATAACCCGGTGAATCCGGCGCCCGATCTCCCCTGCTTGCTCGGCTTTTGCGGCGATGATGTAAACGATATCGAAGTGATGCAGCAGGACTGGTATCAGCGCGATATCGATTTCGAATGGGATTCCTACACACTCAACCTGGAATATGACCTGGGCATTGGCTCCATCGTGGCAATCGCCGGTTATCAGGAGACCGACGAAGACGTGCCGACCGACTTCGACGCGACGCCGCTCAACTTCTTCCATACGCTGCGCTTTCAGGAGTCAGAGCAAACCACGGGTGAGATTCGCTTCGCTTCCAGTGATGAGCTGAGCGAGCGCTTCGACTTCGTGGCCGGTGTCTTCTATGTGGATGACAATTACCAGCTCGATCAGAAGACCTCTATCGGTGCATTCGGTGGTCCCAACGCAGCCTTGTTCCAGGACCCCTATGCGGATCACGATCGCGAGGCATGGGCCGTCTTCGGTGAGTTCCACTATGACATCACCGACAAGTGGATGCTGACACTGGGCGGTCGTTACACCGAGGAGGAAAAAGAATACTCCGGTCGCATCCTGATGGGCGGTGGTTCGGATAACGGTTTTATTGGCTATGTGCCGGGTAGCGAGACAGATGACTTCTACATCTACGGCCAGCCGATCTGGATTCCGATCGATGCGGCCCAGGGCGATGAAGACTGGGATGAGTTCACGCCCAAAATCGGCCTGGATTATCGCGTCAACGACGACGTGCTGACTTACTTCTCGTACTCGGAGGGCTTCCGTTCCGGTGGTTTCAATGGCCGGAATCAGAACCTCGCCAATATCGGCCCGTTTGATCCGGAGTTTGTCGATAACTATGAACTCGGTATGAAGGGCGACTTCCTCGACCAGACACTGCGTCTGAACCTGGCGGTCTTCTACAACGAGTACGATGACAAGCAGGAAGAAATCATTGAGCCCGATGGCTTTGGGGGCTCCAACACTGTGGTGCGAAACGCATCAACCGCCGAGTTGCAGGGTGTTGAAGCAGAGATGACTTGGGTGGCCAATGAGAACCTGATCTTCAACGCCAATGTCGGTTACCTCGACGCCGAGTACGATGACTTCACAGCAGATCTCACCCGCGACGGCATAGTCACCGACAATTCCGATCTCGAATTGCGCCGTGTGCCTGAATGGACGGGTGGCGTGAATGCCACCTATACCCGTTCGATCGGCCCTGGCCTGCTCAGTGTTTACGCCAGTTACCGCTACACCGACGAGTACTGGGTAGAAGTGCGTAACGACCCACGCGGTTTGCTGGATGACCGCGGCGTTGTCGATGCCACGATCTCTTACGAGTGGGAGTGGACGGAAGGTCGCACCATTAAGATTGCCGCCTGGGGCCGCGACATGACCGATGAGGTGGATTACAACTCTGCGGTTACGATCCCTGGCACCATCGCCTTCTCAGGCGTGGCTGGCGGTGAGCAGTATGGGGTGCGGATTAGCGGTAACTTTTGACCCACTGACCCCGAATAAAAAAGGGCCCTCGAGGCCCTTTTTTTTATGCAGCCGATAAGACCCTTTTTTTATGCGTCGACGGTAGCGAAAAAGTCAGCTCGCGGGACGCCCGTCTCATCGTAGATGGGACCGGCTTTCGCCGTTTCGTACTTGAGGATATCGGTACCCAGCATTTCGTACTGACCCAGCAACTGCAGCATGCCGGCGTAGTAGGGTCCGGCCAGATGCGCGGCCAGGTCTTCCTCACGTTCCCAATTTTCGTAGACATAAACCGTGCCTGGGCGCGCCGGGTCAATGCTCCACACATAGTGACGGCAACCCTGTTGGGAACGGGTGTCGGCCATGAGTTGTGCAGCCTCGGTCATTGCCTTCTCGGCGTCTTCGGGGCTAAACGTTACCGTACCGTTGATCAGGATCGTCATCGTTGTGTCTCCGTATGATTCGTTTGTTATTCGTGTGGGAACATCGAAAGCGATCTAAAGCTAGCAGAGGGTCCGTACAAAAACAATCAGAGTTGACTGCTTTTTCCTGCACGGCTACTGTGCTGCGCCTGAAAACAACAAGCGAAGAGATCTGCCCATGACCGAGTCTGTTAATCGTCAATTTATCCTCGCCAGCCGCCCGGCGGCCCTGCCTACGCCAGAAGAAGTGCCCATGGTGGAGTCGCCCATGCCGCAAGCCGGTGAGGGTGAGGTTGTGGTTCGCAACATTTACCTGGCCATGGATCCTGCGATTCGTGGCTGGATGTCAGATGAGCCGAACTATATAGAGCCTATTCCTGTTGGCGCTCCCGTGCGCGCCGGTGCTATCGGACGTGTGGTACAGAGCAACAGCCCAACGGTTGAGGTGGGCAGCGTGGTAACGGGTATGCTGGGCTGGGAGGATTACAGTTGCGTGCCCGCGGAACAAGTGAATGCCTTCGACCCGATGGGTGCCCCCTTAACGATGTTCCTTAACGTTTTGGGTTCCTCGGGCCTGACCGCCTATTTCGGGTTACTGGACGTGGGGCAGCCCAAAGCCGGTGACACGCTTTTGGTGAGTGGGGCAGCGGGTTCAGTCGGCTCCTTGGTTGGACAGATCGGCAAGATCAAAGGCTGCCGCGTCATTGGCATTGCTGGCGGCGAGGAGAAATGTCGCTGGGTGAAGGATGACCTCGGTTTTGATGAGGTTATCGACTACAAGGCCGATGGCGATCTGCAGGACGCCATCGCGGCCGCTTGCCCCGACGGCGTGGACATTTACTTCGACAATGTCGGTGGCGACATGCTGGATGCGGTGCTGATGAACCTGGCTCAGTCGGCTCGCGTGGTGATCTGCGGTTGGATTTCCACCTACAACGATGCGGAGAAACGGCCGGGGCCGAAAAATCTCTGGCAGTTATTGGCCAAGAGTGCCCGCATGGAGGGCTTCGTGGTGATGAGCTACATGGATCGCGCCGAAGAAGGGGTGATGGCGATGGTAGAGTGGCTCCAGGAGGGCAAGCTGCAGTTCAAGGAACATGTTGAGGAGGGCCTGGAAAATGCCCTCGACACGTTTCATATGCTCTTTGATGGCCGCAATAACGGCCGCCTGATCCTCAAGGTTTCTGACGAGGAGGAATAATCAGGGCCGGTAGGGCGTGTAGTTGCCGGAATAGTCGGCCGCGCCCTGGTACATCACATTGTAGTGGCGGTGAGCGAACAACCACTGCCCGTTTTCTTTCACGTAGCGATCATCGTACACACCCAGCGTAATGTTGGGATCGCCCTCTTTAGGATTGATGTGCTCAGTGACGTACCAGCGTCCGGTCGCCCTGCTGTTATCAGAGTCCCCATCGATCTGAATGGTGCCGGAGTTGAGCATCATTAAGGCAAAGTTGAAGCTGCTCATGGCACCTGCCCACAGCGGCACGATGTTGGCTTTGCCTTCCACTTCCATGCCCAGCAAGTTCCAGCTGGCAGTCTCGCTCCAGGTCGCCGCCCAGTCGTCCTGGTGGTAGCGATTGACGGCGTCGATATAGCGGGCGTTGAGGTCGCGAATTGCGAGTTCATCTGAGCTGGACATGGGCCTTCCTCGTCGTTGTTTTTTGGCGCCCGGCAGGCTTCACAAAAAGAAACAATCCGGACTGTTTTTTAGAAATTTGACCTGCTACTATGACGGATCAACCGAAGATTAACAATATAAGAGTTGATTATGTCAGCCCATGAAGAATCCCCGCCGGGAGCGGCTGGGTCGGGTGGCCCCCGACCGATAGCTGACGGTTTGTTCAGCTGGCCTTCCGACAACCCGGCATTGCTTGCCTCGCGCTGTCAAAACTGTGGCCGCGCCACCTTCCCCGTGCAGGCTAGCTGTCCGGCTTGTTGTTCCACCGATGTGGTCACCGAAGAGCTTCCGAATCGCGGCACGCTGTGGACCTGGACCATTCAACGTTTCATGCCGAAGACGCCCTACAACAGTGGCGAAACCATGGAAACCTTCAAGCCCTATGGCGTTGGCTACGTCGAGTTGCCGGGAGGCGTTAGGGTGGAGGGTCGCCTGACTGAAAATGATCCCGACAAGCTGAAGATCGGGATGGACATGGATGTGGTGTTCGAGCGTTATCGCACGGAAGAGGACGGCACAGATGTCATCAATTTTGCGTTCAAGCCCGTGAGCTGAACACACCCGAATCGAGAGAGAATCAATTATGGACGTCGCTATTGTCGGTGTTGGAATACATCCCTTTGGGCGCACTCCCGAACGCAGCGGATTGCAGCAGGGTGCGTTTGCCGCTCGCGAAGCGTTGAAGGATGCCGGGGTTGAGTGGAAGGACATGGAGTTTGCCTATGGCGGGTCTGCCAGCTCCGGCAGCGCCGATGCGCTGGTCAATGAGCTAGGCCTGACCGGTCTGCCCTTCACGAACGTTGCCAATGGCTGTGCTACAGGGGGTAGCTCTCTGATGTCAGCCTATAACGCTATCAAGGCAGGCGTGGCCGATATCGGATTGGTCGTGGGTTTCGATAAGCATGAGCGCGGCGCGTTCAACGCTGACCCCAAGAGTCTGGGTATTGGGTCCTGGTATGGTGAGGCCGGCCTCATGCTGACCACCCAGTTCTTTGCCATGAAGATCACCAAGTACATGCACGACTTTGGCGTGACCAAACGCGCCCTGGCGAAGGTCTCTGAGAAAGCGTTTCGCAATGCGTCGCTCAATCCCAACGCCTGGCGGCAGGAGCCCATCGGCGAAGAAGAAATTCTCAACAGCATGATGGTGAACGATCCGCTCACCAAGTTCATGTTCTGTTCACCCTCCGAGGGTGGTGTGGCACTGGTTGTCTGTCGCGCGGATATCGCCGAGAAGTACAATGCCAAGCCGGTATACATCAAAGGCGCTGTGCTCAAGTCGCGTCAGTACGGTTCCTTTGAGGTATTCGCGCCTTCTCAGGCACTGGAGCACATTGGCGGTCCGACCGTGGATGCGTCGAAAGCTGCCTTCGAGCTGGCCGGCGTCGGCCCCGAGGACATCGACGTGGCGCAGTTGCAGGATACCGAGGCTGGTGCCGAGATCATGCATATGTCGGAGAACGGTTTCTGCGAAGACGGTGAGCAGGAGCGCATGCTGCTTAATGGAGAGACCAATATTGACGGCCGGCTGCCAGTGAATACGGACGGCGGTTGCATCGCCAACGGCGAGCCCATCGGTGCATCAGGCTTGCGCCAGATCCACGAGAACGTAATTCAGCTGCGCGGCCAGGCCGGCGCACGCCAGGTACCTAACGATCCAAAACTCGGCTACACCCATGTTTATGGTGCGCCGGGTATCAGCGCCGTTACGATTCTGCAGCGCTGACACAGGGAGGAACGAGCATGAATGAGAAAGTGAACCTGACTGACGAACAAATCGCGGCGCGCGACCCTTCCTATAGTTTCCAGGAATTGCTGGACCGGGAACAGGTGGAGGTGCCCGCTGCCCTGCGTGATAGCACCGATACCTATCTGGGCTGCGAAGACCTGCCCATCTCGCGCTACACCTCGCGCGAGTACTTCGACCTGGAAGCGGAAAAGATGTGGACGAAGACCTGGCAGATGGCCTGCCGGGAAAGCCAGCTGCGCAACCCTGGCGATTATTTTGTCTACGACATCGTGAATTACTCCATTCTCATCACGCGTACTCAGGCGGGTGACCTCAAGGCTTATCATAATTCCTGCCTGCACCGCGGGCGCGCGCTGAAGCGCGGCGCCGGTGAGACCGAAGAGCTTCGCTGTCCCTATCACGGCTGGAGTTGGAACCTCGAGGGCGAGTTCCAGGGCGCGCCCTGTGAATGGGATTTCCCACACGTGACCGAGAACAAGGACGCGTTCAAGCTGCCGGAGGTAAAGGTTGATACCTGGGGTGGCTGGGTCCTCATTAATATGGACGCCGATGCGCAGCCGCTCGAAGACTATATGGGGATCATCCCCGAGCACTTCAAAGAGTGGGACCATGAGCACCGTTTCATCTCTGCTCATGTGGAGAAGGTGATCGGCGCCAACTGGAAGGCGGTGCTGGAAGCGTTTATCGAGTCCTATCACGCCATTGCTACCCACCCGCAGCTAATGCCGTTTCAGGGTATTGATAACTCCCAGTACGATGTGTGGGGCGATAATGTGAGTCGCACCATTACGTCCTATGGCGTGCCTAACCCGAGCCATGCAGATCAGTTCAGCGAACAGGATTCGATGGACGCCATGATGAAGCTGGGGGGTAATGAGGATGTGCCGCAGGTGCCCGAGGGCAAAACAGCGCGTGAAGTCCTGGCCGAGATGTCCATGCCAGTGGCCAGCGAGCAGACGGGGCAGGATCTGCAGGGCAAGGCCACCATGTCGGAGCTGATGGACTCTACTCTGTACCTACTGTTCCCCAATTTTGCGCCCTGGGCGGGCTACAGCACCTGCATCACCTATCGACATCGCCCCAATGGCGATGACGTTGATAGCGCGATTATGGATATTTATCTGTTAACGCGTTACCCGGAAGGCGAAGAGCCGCCCGAAGACGCTCCTACGTTCCGTCTTGGCATCGATGACCCGATGTCAGATGCCAATGAGATACTCGGTGCAGGTCTGGCAAACGTGTTTGCGCAGGATTGCGCTAATCTGCCCCAGGTACAGAAGGGGATGAAGGCGTCGAAGAAAGGCACAGTCACCCTGGCCAATTATCAGGAAGTGCGAATCCGCCATTTCCATCAAACCCTGGAAAAATACCTCAACGCATGAGCGCCGAATTGCCCGGGCATCTCGCCGATGCCCTGGAGCGGCGTATTGCCCGCGACGGCGACAAGTGGCGTAACACCACCATTGCATTAGAGGCCTGGAAGAAGGCCGAGCAGTGCCCCGATCGCGTCGCTATCTTTCTCGAAGATGCCCCTGATGTCACCTACGGCGAGTTCGCCGAGGAAGCACGCCGACTGATCACTGCCTTTAGAGAGTTGGGGCTGGAGCAGGGTGACGTGGTCAGTTTCCAGTTGCCGAACTGGCGTGAAGCAGTGCCGCTGGATATCGCCTGTGCTGCGCTCGGATTGGTGGTTAACCCGATCGTGCCTATATACCGCGATGCGGAGCTGCGCTTTATCCTCAAGGATGCGCGCACACGCGCCTTTCTCATTCCTGAGAAGTTTCGCTCTATCGACTACGTAAACATGGTGCTGGCCCTGCGCCCGGAGTTACCGGACCTTGAACACCTGATTATGGTGCGTGGTGAGCAGGACTACCCAGGCGTACTGCGCTTCGAAGAGCTTATCGACTGTGAGGCGGCATCGATGGAGTCGCTGCCGGCTATCGATCCCAACTTTCCCAAGTGCCGCCTGTATACCTCTGGAACCACTGGTTTTCCCAAGGCGGTTATCCATACCCACAACACGCTCAACTACGTGCAGGAGTGTTCTGTGCGGCACAGCGGTACCAGTGAGAATGACGTGATGGTGATGCCCTCACCGGTAACGCATATCACGGGCTATTCCAGCGGGCTGAATATGAGCTTTGTAAGCCCTGCCCGTTCGGCCCTGATGGCGCGCTGGGATGCGGATGCTGCGATCGATTTTATACACCGGGTAAAAGGCACTATGACGGTGGGCGCGACGCCATTTTTAGTGGAGTTACTCGATGCGGCCGAGCGCCGTGGCGATGGCCTGCCCACTATGCGTCAGTTCTCCTGCGGTGGCGCTGCCGTGCCACCCCAGGTGGTGAAGCGTGCTTATGACGTGCTGGATAACTGCATTACGGTGCGCGTGTATGGCAGTACCGAAGCGCCGCTGATTACCTATGGCTGGCGTGAAAACCCGGAACTGGCTGCAACCACCGATGGCCAGCTCTACGCATTCGACGTGAAATTTCTCGACGACGAAGGTAACGAGCTGGGGGTGGGCGAAGATGGTGAGATCGCTGCTCGCGGCCCAGGAATGTTGCTGGGTTATGCCGATCCGCAACAACATGCGCAGGCGCACACCGAAGACGGCTTTTTCCTGACCGGCGATATCGGTCAGCTCACCGAAGACGGCGCGGTGCTGATTACCGATCGCAAGAAAGACATCATCATTCGCGGCGGTGAAAACCTTAGCGCCAAGGAAATTGAAGACGCCCTGCACCACCATCCCACCGTCAAAGAAGCTGTGGTCGTGGCCATGCCCCACGAACGGCTCGGCGAGGGTGTCTGCGCCGTGGTAATTCCCGAGGGCCCACCGCCTACGCTGGAAGAGCTGGCGGCGTTTACTGATGAGCAGGGTCTGGCGCGGCAAAAAATACCCGAGCGGTTGATCCTGGTAGAGGATGTACCGCGTACTCCCAGTGGCAAGGTGCGCAAGGACGTGCTGCGTAAACAGATCAAAGAGGGTGAACTATGAATAAGCAATTTCTGCTCAACGCCCACCCGGTGGGTGACCTCAAGCATAGCGATTTCAAGCTGGCCGAGGCCGATATGCCAGAGGCTGGTGACGGAGAGGTTTTGATACAGACGATGTACTTGGCTCTAGAGCCTGCGATGAAAGGGTGGATGGAGAACCGCGCCGATTATGTCGCCCCGATGCACATTGGCGATCTTATGCGAGGTAATGGTGTGGGCCGCGTGGTCGCCTCTAATAACGCTGATTATCCTGAAGGCACGATAGTCAGCGGCGGCTTTGGTTGGCGCGAGTATCTCACCACTGATGGCAAGGACATTCCCCTGCAGAGAGTCCCCGCTGGTGTACCGGTCACTTCGGTGATGTCGGTGATGGGCATCACCGGCCTCACCGCGTATTTCGGACTTCTGGATGTGGGCCTGGCGAAAGAGGGAGACGTGGTGTTGATCTCCGGCGCGGCCGGTGCAACCGGTTCTGTGGCGGGACAAATCGCTAAACTGAAGGGCTGCAGTGTGTATGGTATCGCCGGTAGCGCCGACAAGTGTGCCTGGCTGGTAGACGAGCTCGGATTCGACGGCGCCATCAATTACCGGGATGACGATGTAGCGGCGAAAGTGAAGGACTTATGCCCGGACGGCATCGATGTGTTCTTCGATAATGTCGGCGGCGAAATTCTTGATATCGCCCTCAACAACATCGCCATGAATGCTCGGGTGGTGATCTGCGGGGGCATTTCCCGCTATAACGCCACCGGCGAATTGCCGGGCCCCAAGAATTACTTCAACCTGGTGTTCCGCCGCGCTCGCATGGAAGGTTTCATCGTCGTCGACTATATGGAGCAATTTCCTGAAGCGCTGGCCTGGCTGGGCGAGAAGCTTGCCAGCGGCGAGATCAAGAGTCAGGAAACCGTGCTGGAAGGTTTCGAGAAATTGCCCGATGCGCTCATGGGCCTGTTCACCGGCAGCAATATAGGCAAGCAGTTGGTGAAGGTGGCAGATTGATGATGTCTAATTGTCTTATCATTTAATTAGTTGGCGCTTACTTACTTGAAAGACCCTGATTTGTATATGCACCTGGAAACACCCTCCGAGGGTGTGGGTCTGATTCGGTTCAGCGACGAGAGCCGTCAGAACCAGCTTTGCTGGGCAGCGGTAGGCCAGTTGGCCGATCATCTCGACGCCTGTGTGGAGCAGGGTATTCGCGTGGTGGTGCTGGCATCAGACAACCCCGGCCACTGGTTTGAGCACGCCTGGCTCGGAGACCTGTGCGCCGGCCTTGAAGGCGAGCCTACCACCGGCGAGGGGGTAGCCTGGTTCCGTGCCGTTAACCGCCTCGCCAAACCACCTCTGGTTAGCATCGCCGCCATCAGTGGTAATACCTGTGGTGGAGGATGTGAAATCGGTTGGTCTTGTGACCTGCGCATTGCCGAGCGGCAAGCGCTGTTTGCCCAGCCCGAAATTCGGCTCGGCATTACGCCCGGCATGGGTGGCGTCGCCCGGCTCGATAAGCTGCTTGGACGTACCCTGGCCTCAGAAATGGTATTGCGCGGCGAATGGGTGGAGGCGGAACGTATTCACGCTGCCGGTGGCGTCAATCGTCTGGTTGATCGGGGACAGGCTCTGGATCATGCGCTGGCCTGGGCGGAGGAATTGGCGGCGATGCCGGCGGCGGCATTGGCCTATTGCAAGCAAACCCTGAGCGATAGTCAGGAGCTATTCCTGCAGGATGCCCTGGTTAGGGAGCAGGCAACGTTTCAGCTGAGTGCGGTGGACTCGGTGTCGAAGATGAAGGCCCAGCAGGCCTTTTACGATGCGGGCGGTACGACCCGCGAATCCTTTAAAGAACGTTCATCGTAGCGCTTAGCTGGTCCCGGAACGTAAGCCGGGGGGCAGGTTTCCCTACCCCCCGGTTACAGGTCCTGATTCGATAATTCGATTCAGATGAGTGTCGTCAGCGTTACTCGCTAACGGCTACTTGAGGCTCGTTGGGCTGACCGACGCGGGTCAGTTGCAGTTCTTCAACCTTGCCAGAGCTGCGCGCCTTACACTGCGCAGTCCACTCTTCACGGCTACCGTCTTCATGCTTGGCATAAACGTCCAGCGTGAAGTGGGTGTAGCGGCCACGACGCTTCATGGTGTCCATGCGTGCATCGATGCGGTTGTAGGCACTCAGTTGAGCATCACCTTCGATCACAGACTTGCAGCCTGCGAGACCTTCAGTGGCGCCGGCGAGAACCGGAGCGGAGAAAGATGAAGCCAACGCGAAGGCACCGGCACCCAAAATGAAAGATTTCTTTAAAGACATGACACTTACCTCTAACTATGGAATTGGTATGGACCTGGATGACAACCTCAGTAGGCAATCAATCCACATTCAGGGTATGATGTGCGTAAATGTTTGTTAATTCCCTAATATTGCACAATAACTAGGAATTTTTGCACAGATGCTTAATTGGGATGATTTGCGATATTTATTGGCGGTGGCTCGCACCGGCTCTATGAGCGGCGCGGCGCGAGACCTGGGAGTCAACCATGCCACCGTCATCCGGCGGGTCCGCAACCTGGAAGAACAGCTCGGCAGCAGTGTGTTCGACCGGGTAGGGCATACCTACGTGATCACGCCCGCCGGGCAGGTGGCCTACGATGCGGCCGTACGCATGGAGGAGCAATCCGCCGGCGTTGAGCGACAGGTGGTGGGCCAGGCGAAAGAACTAGAGGGCGTCATCAAGGTGACCGCTCCCGAGCCTATGAGCGAGACCTTTCTGGTGCCGATGGTGCTGGAATTCAATGAACTCTATCCCGATATTGTGATTGAGCTCAGTCTGAGCATGCGCCCCTACGATCTGGGTATGCGCGAGGCAGACGTGGCCTTCCGCGTGACCAATAATCCCCCTGACGATGTGATCGGCACCCATCTTGCGACCCTTGCGATGGGTATCTACGGCCGTGCGGGAGATGGAGATCGGGCGTCTGATATCGATCAGGTGATTCAGTTCACTGCCAACGAACCCGCAGTCAATGAAGGCGGGGAAACGGGTAAAGGTGGGGATTGGCACCTGACCCATGCACCGAATGCCCGAGTTACCATGCTGACGGACTCCGCCAGTAACGCCCAGCATGCAGTAAGAGGCGGGCTGGGTTATGCGCGCCTACCCATTACCATTGGCGACAGCGACCCCTTATTGTCTCGGGTTAAGGATATTCCTCTGGAGTCCGGCGCAGACATGTGGCTGCTGACTCACATCGATGTGCGCACTAATGCACGCATTCGCGTGTTTCGGGATTTTGTAAGGAAGTTCTACGCCGAGCGTCGCTCGGCGGTAGAGGGTACTGCGGAGGCGCTCAAACGCCCCGCCGCATAGTAAAACCGGGGCTTTGCGCCCCGGCTTGCTGGGTCAGGGCAGAGCCGCGATCCAGGACTTGTCTTCAAACCACTTCTTGCGCAGCTTGGCGAGCATTCCCATTTTGCCAAAGGTATCCAGGTAGTTATCTACCAGGTGGGCAAACTGTTGGTCGTCGGTGCGAACCGCAATACCGATCGGCTCAATCGACAGCGGTTGCTGCAGCGTGGCCAGCCCGGCGTTGGGGTAACGCAGTACGCTCAGCACGCACTGAGGCATGTCAGCGACCAGGGCATCCACCTCGCCGGCAATCACCATGTCTACCGCCGCGTCATAGTCTTTTACCTTAATCAGCGTGGCTTCAGGTGCATTCACCTCAATGAACTGCTGGCTGGTGGAGTTTTCCAGAGCCGCCAGTTTCAGCTCGGCGCGGTTGAAATCCTTTGATTCGGTTGCCTTCGCGAGCAGACCGGAGTTGGTGAGAATCGACTTACCCGACATCATGTAGGGGCCGACAAACGTCACGTCGCGGCTGCGTTCGGCGGTAATCGACATGCCAGACATGACCATGTCGACTTTCTCTGCCTCCAGTGCGCCGAGTAATTCACCAAACGGCATGGTGACGATCTCGAGGCGGGCCCCCATAGCGCCCGCCAGCGCCCGGGCCAGATCTACTTCGTAGCCGATCAGCTGGCCGCTGCGACTATTGGTGTTCATAGGCGCCTGGTTGCCAGACATGCCGACTTTCAGGACCTTGAAGTCCAGCACCCGGTCGAGGACCGGTGTATCGGAGGCGATGGCGCCAGGTGCAACCAGGGCAGCCGTGAGCAGCCCCAGCAGGGAAATTTTCTTAAACAGGTTCAGCATGATGAAATCCTATGGCTGTCGATCGTGAAGCTATCGGAACGATAACGTTTAGCGAGTTTAGCGGGGCTACTCAATAAATCAACGCCCGTATAGCCTCTGATTATGGGCTGGATGACGGTATTTATGCCGTTCTCATCCATGAGCGTGGCTTTTATAATCGAACCTATGAAAAAGGTGACAAGAATTGCTCTCTAATTGGCGCGTACGCGTGTTGTTGGTTCTCGTGTTCTGGATGGCGACGGTCATGGCCCTGGCGCTGTGGCTCAGTGGTCGCGAAGATTACCGTGTGGCAGTGGCGGCGGGGCCCGCCAGCAGCGAAACCTTTACCTTACTCTCCACCGTGGCCGATGTGCTGACCGAAAAGGACAACGGTCTTTGGGTTGAAGTATTCGAGACAGGCGGCACCCATGAGAATATGGAGCTGCTGGAAACCGGGCAGATCGACATCGCCACGGTGCAGGCCGATTCGCTGATCCCGGAGGAGGCGATGGGTGTGGCTCGCCTATATCCCGACGCCTATCACCTGGTCGTTAATGCCGCTTCTGGTATCCAGCATTTTTCTCAGCTGCGCGGCCGTCGCGTGGCCATCCCGCCTGGGTCCAGCGCGCAGCACGCATCCTTTTGGTTTCTGGCAGACCATTATCGCCTTCTTCCCCAGGACATCAGCGCACTCCCCATGTCGGCCAGCGCCGCCAACTTCGCCATGCTCCAGGGTCAGGTCGACGCGGTGTTTCGTGTGCGAGCGCCGGGAAACCGGCGCATTCGCGAGTTGATCGGCGATCTTACGATGGAAATTGTGCCCATCAACCAGTCAGCCGCGTTGTCACTGAAACAGCCTGCGCTCACCAGGGGTTATATCCCGAAGGGCTCCTACCGCGGCCATCCACCGCTACCCGCCGAGGATTTACCCACGGCCGTGTTGGACAGGCTACTGGTGGCCAGCGAGGATTTGCCGGCCGAGGTGGTGTACAAGTTCACCCGTGAACTCTTCGATGCCCGTTCCGATATCGTCTCGCGCTACCCGCTGGCGGGGTTTATTGCGGCACTGAATGAGGATTCGGCCAGCACGGTACCGGCCCACCCCGGCGCGCGGCGGTATTTTGATAGGGAGAAACCCGGCATTCTTGCTCAAAACGCCCGTCTCGCCTCGGCCGGACTCTATGCCATCGTTATTATTTGTACCGGTGCGGTAGCTCTGCGCTCGCGCTGGGTGAATGCGCGCCGCCTGCGGATGGGTGATTTCAATACCCGACTGATGAAGATCGCGGAGGGCGCGCGCTCTAACTCGAATTACCAGGAGTTGCTGGCGCACAAGAACCAATTAATGGACGTGCTCGAAGAGGTCGTGGGCGATCTGGATGCGGAGAAGGTGAGCCAGGAGGAGTTCGAACATTTCTCCTTCACCTGGCAGGCGGTGGACGCCCTGGTGCGGGATCAAATCATGATGCTGAACGTCGCAGAGCGCCCGCTGAGCGAGGGCCCTGTGCCCGTGGAGATGCGCCGATGACTGCTCGCAAAACCTGGATTGTTATTGTTGTTGGGTTAGCGCTATTTACCCTGAGCATCGGCTGGGGCGTGAACCGTTACCTGATCGACCAACGCATTGCTTTCGCCTCCGATCGTTTGCTGCTGCTTAGTAATCTGCGACGCGAAGCGCTAGAGCGGTATTTCGATACGGCCGAGGCTGAGCTGCGCTTCTGGGCCAGCAATCCGAAGATCCTCGAGCAACAACTGTGGATCAATGAGGCCTGGCAGAAAGCGGTTGATGAGGGACGCGACCCGGAGCAACGGCTGAGAAAGTTTTATATTGACGACAACCCGTATCCGCTGGGTGAGCGGCGTCAGTTTAATGATCCTGGTGACGGTTCGGGTTATAGCCAACTGCATGCCGAACTGCACCCTATGGCACGCCTCTTTGTTGAACAGCGTGGCTTCTATGACTTCTTCCTGATTAGCCCCAGCGGCAATATTCACTACACGGTAGAAAAGGAAGACGATTACGCCACCAATCTCTACCAGGGCGCCTACAAGGATTCCGGCCTGGGAGAGGCATTCCGGCGTGCACTCGAGTATGCAGGCAGTGATGATGTGGCGATCAGCGACCTGCAATCCTACGCGCCCAGCAATGGCGCACCCGCCATGTTCATGGCCAAGGCCCTGAGCGGTGATGATGGCGAGTTGGCGGGCGTGATTGCCCTGCAGTTGCCGGTGAACGAGATTACCAACATCATGAATTTTGATGCCGGTATGCGCAAAACCGGCGAGACCTATTTGGTGGGCGAAGATCTGCTAATGCGCAGTAACTCGCGCTTTATTGAGGAATCTACCATTCTCAAGCAAACGGTTGCATCCCATACCGTAAAGAGCGCATTGGCGGGCGAATACGGCGTGGATTTCACTCCTGATTACCGAGGAGTTGAAGTGTTGTCTGCCTATTCCAGCACCGTCATAGATGATCATAGCTGGGCGGTGATGGCGGAGATCGACAAGGCCGAAATCCTGGAGATCGCCACCAGCGAACGCCCCTTGCTGGCCGGTATCATGCTGTTCCTCTATAGCCTGGGTCTGTGGTCTGCCTGGTATGTGCGGCGCTCAGATTCTGACGCCGATTCGGGTAGCCTGCTGGCAGACCTCGACCTGGATGGCAGCATGGACTTGTCTGACTCGTAATCAATATTTTTTCTAAGCGGGTGCATCCATATGCGCCTTTCGTGCATCTCCTGATATACCAACCCTAAAAACACAGGAGTTTGAAATGGAAGAAGTCAGTAGTGGTGCCGGTCTTGGCGCGCTGGGATTCTGGATATTCATTGGCATGGTTGTGGTCGGTACCTTCTGGGAGGACGCCCGCAAACGTGAGGCTCAACATCTCACCCTGCGCAAGATTATCGACAGTGGCCAGGACCTCGACCCTGAAACTATCGATAAGCTGATAGCGCTGGGCGAGGGCGGCACCAAGTCGGCGGAAGACATGGCTTCCGGTCTGGATACCGCGGCCTACATCATGTTCGCACTGGGTCCTGGGCTGGTACTGTTGGGTATTTTTGTGGGTGCCTTTATGCCCATGATGGGCGTGGCTGCGCTGCTGCTGTGCCTGGGCGGTGGCTTTCGCTACGCGGCGAAAAAGATCCTGGAAGACGCTGCTTCCCGTTCCTAACTGAAAGCATATCCCCCAGTGAAGTCGCCCGACATATTCGCCGGTAGCCAGGAGGCGCTCGTGGTCAGTCTTGCGCGCAATGGTGATCCGGAAGCCTTCAATGAGCTGGTGCTGAGGCGCCAATCCTGGGTGCGCAGCCTGATGCGACGTTGCAGTCGCGACGAAGCCCTGGCCGATGATCTGGCCCAGCAGGTGTTCCTGCAGGCCTGGCGCAAGTTGCGCCAACTGAAGCAGCCAACCCATTTCGGTCCCTGGCTGAAGCGGCTGGCGATCACCACGTGGTTACAGCACCAGCGCAAGCATGATCCACTGCATGATTCTGATGAGCTGGACGCTGTGCCTGAAACTCAGGGTATGGGAGACAACACCGGCCTGCGCATGGATCTGGACCTGGCGCTGGCGCAGTTGCCGGGCGCGATGCGCCTGTGCGTGATCCTTGCCTATCACGAGCGCATGAGCCACGGCGAAATTGCGAAATACACAGACATGCCGCTCGGCACGGTTAAATCGAACGTGCGCCGCGGCAGCGAAAAACTGAAACAACTGCTGGCCGACTATGCCGGCAGCGAGGTACGACCATGAGAGATGAACGCGATCCCCAGCTTCAGGCGCTATTCGCCGAGGCGGATACTGAGCTGGATGCGAGTCTTTTTGCCGAGTCTGTAATGTTAGAGTTAAGGCGCCGCAACCGCAGGCGCCTTATTGGCTGGATCGTGTTTGATATTGCGCTGGTGGCGCTGCTTTGGGTCTTTGCGGCACCACTGACCGAGCTGGTCTACTCGCTGGCGCCCATCTTGAGCCAAGTACTTGTGCCGCTCGACAACCCGCAGCTCGCAGAGCTGGCGCAGCCCGTGAACAATATCGCAGCCCTACTGGGTCTCATTGCGCTGATGCTGCGCAGCATCTATCGGAGAATGCTGGGCTGACGTCTGCTGTGCTATCAGAAACAGGTGGGGTCTGTGTTAGTGCCAAAGTCCCGGTGCTCGCAGGTATTGATATCCAGCACATACCACAGGTAGCAGCGGCCGAAGACGCCGTTCAGAATCAGGAACAGCGAAATTATTGATACAAACCATTCCACACCGTTGAGTGCGGGTTGTGACAGTGCCCAACCAGCAAACAAGATGCCCGTGATTAGACGCAGGATGCGCTCTATATTGCCGAGATTTCTCTCAATCATGATCGTTCTCCAAATGTAAATTCGCGCTTGGTACGGCGCGAAATCATCATTGGATTAACGAAAAATTCTACAGTTCTGGGATAAACCGGTTGCGGCCATCGACCTGTTCGACGTTTCCGCTCACGCCGAGCATCTCCCGTTCCTTCATGGTTTCCAGCAGCTCGGGGTCATCCGGCGTTTCGGCTATGAAGCGGGTGCCATCGTCCAACAGGCCAATCACGATGGCACGTTCTACACCCTGGCGGTTGTGCAGCACGGTGTAAGTTTCGATGCAGCCGCGGCCCTGCGGTGTTTCGGTAAAGGGTGGGTGTTGCTGGTCGAGAATCTCGTCCTGATAGTCAGCCGGATTTTTGCGCTGCCAATCGGTTTCGGGTGGTGTGGTGGAGTAAATGCCAATGGAATGTTTGGTGATGAACCAGCCGTTGGCATTGAGTAAACCGAAACTGCCGGGCTTGGCGCGAACCGCGGCCATCATGCTAGCTATGGAATGAGTCACGTAGTTGTTACCCGGGCCGCCGAAGTAGGGCAGACCGCCTGTCACGGTCAACCCGCGCGGGTCGTCATGGGCAATGCCAAATTCGTCGCAGGCAATCTCGACGGCGGAGGGGAAACAACTGTAAATGTCGAAAAAGTCCATGTCATCGACGGTCTTCCCTGCCATAGCCATTGCCTCTTCACCCATACGTCGCATTGCCGGAGATGAATGAAAGTCTGCGCGTTCGTTGATAAACCAGATGTCGTTGGCGTCGCCACAGCCATGTAAGTAGACCATCTTGTCCTCGGCCACACCCAGCTCGCGGGCCTTGGCGACGGTAGTCATGATAAGAGCAGCACCCAGGTTTACCTGAATGATGGAGTTGAGGTACTTCGTGTAGGGGAAGCCCACATAGCGATTGCTCTCCGAGGGCTCTGCAATTTCTTCCGCCGTGCGGGCAATCGGAAACCAGGCCAGGGGATTGTTCGCGGCTACCTGGTTAAAGCTGGCGTACAGCTCACCCAGCTTTTTGCGGTGCTCTTGAAGACTCAGGCCGTACTTGCCGCGCAGCGCATTCTCAAATAGCGGATAGGTGATGGAAGGTGTGTGCAGTCCAAAGCTCTTTTCGTGCTCCGTGGAGGGGGCCTTGTTGATACCGATCAGTTGCGGGTCGCTGCCGGGGTCATCCTGCCATTCATCCAGTTCGAGTCCGCGTTTCATGCGGTTGATCATGGTATGCAGTGCTTCCGCGCCGGTGATCAGCACCGTGCCTGCATCGCCCGCCGCGATTTGCTCGGCAAAATGATTAACCAGCATTTGCGGAGTATTGCCGCCGGTGGTGCTGTAAAACTCCTTTTGTGGGGAAATGCCCAAGCGCTTGCTGACCGTACGCGGTGGATTGCGGAACATGCCGCCGGCCATATTTTTTGCTTCCGGCGCATCGACCGTAAGACCAATCGCTACCAGGGTGTCGATGCTATCGAGCAGAGCCTCGCCCGCGCCGCTGTCTTCGGCGGCCATGCGCGCCACCTCGCACATAAGGTCGATGGGGGTGGCGGCCTCTTCCGGGTCGCGGCGGTCTACGGTTTGTCCGGCGCCTACCAGCACCGGCATTCTTTCTGGGTCAAAACTCATCGGGTTGTCAGGCTCGTTCGTCTTTGGGTGACTCCATCACAACATAGGTGGTAATGGAATTCACCTGGGCCAGTGTGCCCAGGGTTTCGGTGTGAAATTCTTTGTAGGCTGCCAGGTCGCTGCACTCCACGCGCAGCAGATACTCGAACACGCCGGTGATGTTATGGCACTCCCGCACTTCCGGTGCCGTCACAATCGACTCCTCAAAGGCCTTCTGTGAATGCTTTGTGTGGTCAGACAAGCCCACGGCTATAAACGCTGTGAAACCGGTACCGAGGGCAGCCCGATCCAACACCGCCCGATAGCCTTTTATCACACCGCCGCGTTCCAGCTCTTGCACGCGTCGCAGACAGGCCGACGGCGACAGACCCACGCGGTCGGCCAGCTCGGCATTACTCACTCGGCCATCGATAGTGAGTTCATGCAATATTCGGTTGTTAATGGCGTCTAGCTTAATCATTTGTTGCAATATTTGATGCTGAGTTGCCGCAAAAAGCAAGCACATTCCAGCCGCATGCAATCATAATTGCGGCATGACTTACGAGATATTACTGGGCCTCGCCGTATTTTCCCTGGTGTCCTCCATCACACCGGGGCCAAATAACCTGATGCTGATGGCCTCTGGCGCTAACTTTGGCTTTCGCCGCACCATCCCGCATATGTTGGGGGTGGGGCTGGGTTTTACCTTTATGGTCTTGATGGTGGGCGTCGGGCTGGTGCAGGTGTTCGATGCCTTTCCTGTCAGTTACACCATTCTCAAGGTGGTGAGCGTGGCCTATCTGTTGTATCTGGCATGGAAGATTGGCAGTGCAGCCCCGGCGGAAGAAAGCGGCGATGAGGCGGGCACGCCACTGACCTTTATTCAGGCGGCGTTGTTTCAGTGGGTTAACCCGAAGGCCTGGACGATGGCATTGACGGCAATCAGCGTGTACTCGCCTTCCCAGAGTCTGAGTGCGGTGGCATTCGTTGCAGCGGTGTTCGGTGTTATCAATCTGCCATGTGTGAGTCTTTGGACCACCCTGGGCCAACAGATGCAGCGCGTGCTGACCAATCCGGCGCGATTGCGTGCCTTCAATATCCTGATGGCGGTGATGCTGGTGGGTTCGCTCTATCCGGTGTTATTGCCCGTCTGAGTTTTACGCCTCCCCTGATTGAACTACTCTTAGTGGGTTCATTTATCAGGGAGGCATTCCATGCCCATCGATCGCAGAGAGTTTTTGATCAACAGTGGCTTACTAGGGTTGGCCGCCAGCGCTGCACCCGTGCTTGGAAAGAGCAAGAAGTCGCTCAAAATTCTGGTTTTAGGTGGCACCGGCTTTATTGGACCGCATATGGTTCGCCACGCGCTGGAGCGCGGCCACGAGATTACGCTGTTTAACCGCGGTAAAACGGGTAAAGACATGTTTCCGCAAGCCACTCAGCTGGTGGGCGACCGCGATGGCGGCTTGCAGGCGCTGGCAAAAGGCGAGTGGGACGCGGTGATCGATAATTCGGGGTATGTACCACGCCATGTGCGTGACTCGGCTCAGTTGCTGAAAGGCAGAGTAGGGCGCTACCTGTTTATCTCTACTATGTCTGTCTTCGACTTTATGTCCGGTGACTTTCCGCTGGGCGTCGGCTCCAAGTTGCAGGTGCTGAGTGAACCGGGCTCCGAGGATGTGGGCAAGCATTACGGTGCGCTTAAAGTGCTGTGCGAGCAGGCGGTGGAAGAGGCCTACGGAGAGAGCGCGACTATCGTACGGCCCACTTATGTCTGTGGTCCGGGAGACCGCACGCAACGCTATACCTGGTGGGTCGATCGCATTCACCGTGGTGGGGACGTGTTGGCACCGGGCGATCCCCTCAACAACATTGGTATTGTCGATGCTGGCGATTTGGCGCGTTTCGTGGTGCACCTGTTGGAGCAAGATACAAAAGGTATCTACAACGCCACGGGCCCTGCGGGTAATCTCAGTTTTAGCGGCTTGCTCGAGAGCATTCGCGCCATCACCGATGCGGAAGTGCGCTTTCATTGGGTAGAGAATGACTTTCTGGCTGAGCGTATTTCTGGCCGTGAATTGCCTATGTGGGGGCCGGGGCCCTCCTATCATGGACTCGTCGGCGAATACCAGAGCAGTGTAGCCGCCGGTTTGCGCTATACGCCGTTAGCCGAGTTAGCGCAGGCTACCCGCGACTGGCATCAGAGTCTGCCCAAAGATCAACAAGCGTTTACGCGCGCAGGGCTCGACCCGGACAAAGAGGCCAAAATACTCGCCGATTGGAAAGCGGCTAAATCAGCGTGAGCTGGTGAGAAGCGAAGAGAGACAAACAAAGGAGCAACGTTGAATGAGAGCATGGCGAGTCGAAGCGTTTGGTGACCCAAGTGAGCAATGGCAGTTGCAGGACGATGCGCCGGACGTACAGCCGGGCCCTGGCGAGCTCAAGTTGGCTGTGGAAGCCTGCGGTCTGGGATTGCCCGATGTTCTGATGTGCCGGGACAACTACCCGCTCACGCCGCCATTGCCATTTACGCCATCGCAGGAAGCGGCGGGAGAAATCATCGCCGTGGGCGAGGGCGTGGATACCGGCATGATTGGGCAGCGGGTAATGGGTGCGACCCAGTTCCAGGCGCAGGCGGGCGGTTTGGCTGAATGCTGCCTTATGCATGCCGATGGTGCTCTGCCGATCCCCGATGCCATGAAAGGCGAGGAGGCAGCGGGGTTTTTTATTCCTTATATGACAGCATGGGTGGGATTAGTACGCCGCGGACAGTTAACCGCCGATGACACCCTGCTGGTACTCGGCGCGTCCGGTAGTTCGGGCGCCGCGGCTGTGCAACTAGCCAAGGCCATCGGTGCGCGGGTGATTGCGGTGGCCGGTGGCCCGGACAAGGCCGCGTTTTGCAAGAGTCTGGGGGCCGATGCAATTATCGATCATCGCGCTGAAGATATTACCGAGGCCGCTCTGGGACTGACCGACGGCAAAGGCTGCAGCGTGGTATACGACCCTGTCGGCGGAAAGCCGGGTCGGGCAGCCTTCAAGGCTACGGCCTTTGAGGGGCGCTTTATTGTGATTGGCTATGCCAGCGGCGAATGGCCTTTGATCAGTCTGCCAGAAACACTCATGACCAATATCTCCCTGGTGGGTGCGATGCCTGTTGGCTTTACGGGTGGTGTGATGCGAGGCGGCGTGGAGGAGCTCATGGGCTACTGGCAGCAGGGTAAACTCAACCTCACACATAGCCAGGTATTCGAGTTCGATAATGGCCGTGACGCCATTGCCCATATCGCCGGCGGCAAGGTGGAAGGTAAAGTTGTGGTGCGCGTTAGAGGCTGAGAGGCATACCCATGGCGGTTCCCCATAATGTAATGAGCAGCCAAGACGTCGCGGCGTTTCTGGACGCGCCGCGACACGCGGTGTTCAGTACCAATCGCAAAGAGGGCCCGCCCCTGCTCTCGCCGGTGTGGTACCTGTTTGAAAAGGAAGTCCTTTACCTGTTGATTGGTCTCGACAGTGCAAAGTATCGAATGCTGCAGCGCGACCCTGCTGTGGGAATTTGCATTCCGGGTAACCACCCCGATGCACGTGCCGTCATGATCTACGGCCAGGCAGATTTTCTGCGCAAAGGCGGTGACGGCTTCGATGACCTCAGTTGGCGCATCAATCGACGTTACTTCGAAAGCGATGAAGAGACGCAGGCCTACCTGGCCTCGATAGCCGGTGGCGGTGAAAACGTGATCTTAATCGTGCGCCCCGACAAACTCATCGCGCAAGACTACAACGACTAGCCATACACTAAACCGTCAGCCTTGACGGTTTTGCGGTGCTTTGTTGACTGAGGTCAATTTGCTACCCCCGCCTCTTGGTTAGCATTCGGTATCACTCAGAATACCGATAAGAGAGGCAGTGACATGGTCGAAACCGTCACCGGTACCAATCGTTCAGCCGGCACACCCTACAGCGAATACCTGGATGCCGACTCCCATCCAGTAGACCCTATGCGCTATGCCAGTTCACCTATGGAGCCGGGGCCGACCAAGGTCTCCGCGGCGCTGTATCACTCGCGCGAGGTGCACGAGCGCGAGATCGAGAAAATCTGGAAGAAGGCCTGGCAGCTGGCCTGCCATGAAGACGAGATACCCGATGTTGGCGACTACCACGTCTACGACATTGCCAGTCTCTCCTTCATCGTGGTGCGCAGTGAGGAGAACCAAATTCAGGCGTTCTATAACCAGTGCCTGCACCGCGGCCGCCAACTGGCAGACTGCGATGGTAAATCGGCGAAAGCCTTTCGCTGCCCTTTCCACGGCTGGTCCTGGAAATTGGATGGCTCGCTCAATGAAGTGCCCTGTGAATGGGACTTCCCCACCGTTAATGAGGCCGAATACAGCCTGCCCGAGGTCCAGGTCGCGCGCTGGGGCGGTTTCGTCTTCATCAATCCCGACCCGGAAGCTGAGGCGTTCGACGCGCATATTGGTGATCTGGGTGAGCACTTCAAACTGCTGCCCTTCGAGAAGCGCTACAAGGCGGCCCATGTGGCCAAGGTGCTCAAGTGCAACTGGAAGATTGCGCAGCAGGCCTTTATGGAGGCCTATCATGTGATCGCCACGCATCCGACCATTCTTGATGTGATCGGCGATGCGAACACACAGTACGACGTGTTTGGTAATTACTCCCGGGCGATGTCACCGCAGGAAGTAGAAAGCCCGCACATTCACCCCTACACCCCTGACGAAGATGCGCGCTTGTATACCAAGTGGAAGCACCCCCTGAGTGGGTTTACTTATGAGCGTATCGAGGAAGATCGGGTGGCGGTGACCAATCACCAGGGTGAGGTGAGCCAGTTTCGGGCGGATGGCTCCTGGATCGAAGGGCCTACCACCCACTGCGACCCTAATATGTGCAACTGGGTGGGGGGCAAGCAGTTACCGGGTAGTGAGGTAGAGCCCCTGGTGCGCACCCGTGAACCGGGACCGGGCGAAACCAAGCGTTCTATCGCGGCCGCGGATATCCGCGAAAGCTATCGGGAGGCTTTAGGGGATCTGATGGACCAGGTCTCCGATGCCGACCTGGTCGATGTGCATTACTTCACGGTGTTCCCCAACTGGCACCCCTGGGGCTGTTTCAATCCGATCTTTTACCGGTTCCGCCCCAATGGTGATAACCATGAGGAGTGCATCCACGAGTGCTGGTACATGTTGCCCTCACCAGACGGGGAAAATCGCCCGGCACCTGCGCCCATCCATTGGCTCAGTGCCGAGGATGACTACTGTGACGCGCCGGAGTTGGGCACCTTGGCTAAGGTGTTCAACCAGGATGTGCACAATCTGCCCCAGGTGCACAAAGGCCTTAAGGGCATGAGGGACCAGGAGATTATCTTCGCCAACTACGGCGAGTCCAAGATTCGCCACTTCCACGAGTTGTATAAAGAGTGGATGGAGCTGGATTAACAACTAGATGTAGCTGGATTGATCATCGCTAGGCACAGGCGCTGCCAAAAAGGCGCCCGGGGCCAAGGCATTGGCGCGTAAGGGCATGTAGAAAAGCGCCACCGACTGTCACTCTGGTGGCATGAAAACCTCTTTGAAAAATCTAATCGCGCTGTCGACCGTAGTACTGCTGGCGGCCTGTAAACCTATGCCGATGGAAGAGCGCTCCGGACTGATGATGGATCTGGTGGAGGTACACTGTCAGTTAGGGTTCTGGGAGATTGTGGTTGTTCGTCAAGAGGCTACGCCGCTATCGGATTTCGAGTTGTGGGCGCTGGACACGTACACCGAGCAACGGTGGTTGCTGCACGGTTCAGTCGGCTATTCGCAGAGTCCTGACTATAGAACTCCTGCTTATGACAGGCGGGATCTGCGTCGCCCCTACGTTACCTACGCTTCTCCTAACGGCAGACAAATGTATTTTCTTGCCGCCGGTGGGCCGTCTGCCGAAGGGAAGCTCGCTGAGAGAGGCAGCCTCTGGGTGGCCGACGGCAGCCCTTCAGGTACCCGTATGGTCATCGACTTTAGTCAGTTAGTGGGAATTAATGTCGATGAATACGTTGATTTGCGGTCGGTGCAGGAAAACTCGGTGTATCTCAAAGCCGTGCGCCAAGGATGTGTTGCTGAGCCAACGTCTGCTGCGTGTGTCGTCTGGGTTAGAGTTGATTTGAGCAATGGAAACCAGCAAACGATTCTCATGCCTTATCCAACCCAAAGGCTGGATATCCTTACTGAAGAAGGGTCGATGGTCTATGCCTCTGAGTTGTACTCCCAGGATCAGCCATCGAGGCGTGGCTACTATGCTTACGATCTCCAAGCTCAGCAGTGGCGCGGAGTCGGAGCCAGTGCGGGGAAAAACCAGTTTGAGGTGCGTCGTGATGACACGGTCGCTACCTACTTTGTGCGCGCTGCCGACCTACCTCGCCCACAGCTGCGTAGGCTGGATTTGGCGACGGGCCAGGATGAACAACTTGCCCTGCCGCGTGAAGATGTCACGTGGATGAACCTGGTCGAGAATGATGTATTTGTAGGAGACAGGTTTGGCATCTTTCAGGTTGCGTTGGAGGACGGTAGAGCGCAACTATGGCAGGTCGATGAGTTCGGTCAGGTCGTTGTCTTGATGGAAGATGCGCGTGATATTTATGACATTGTGGTTGGGGAAGATGGCGGTTTGTGGAGTAATAACCGCCGCCTCGAGACGAGCTACTGGCTCCCCCCGTATGACGAACCGGTCGTTAGCTTTGAAAGTGGTCATGTCAGTCTATACCACTTGGTTTCTGTCGGTAATGGCCGTTATGCCACGCAGGTCGAGAGAGGAACCGTCGCGGGCGATGCGCGGGCAGCGATTATTGATACTGTGCGTCAGCTCATCGAGCCCATCGTCGACGCGCCGGACGCAACGCGTTCGTACCGAATTCGCCGATTTGAGCACAGGGAAAACTATGTGTTGCACAGAGCCACTGTCGGTGACATCAGCCCGAGTTTAGAGCACTACGAGCTGCGCTATCACGACATGTCCTACGCAGACTAGATGGGCAGTGGCCTCACCGGCTCGCTGCCATCCCAAGCTTGTGAGGCTTCTTTGACCATAGCGTAAAGCCCTGCCACGGCTTCGCTGGCCTCATACAGCTCGATCATGTGGCCTAGCTCGTTCACGGTATCGATATAGCCAAACTCGATACCGGTTTTGGATACTGCTTTCGCGGCAATCTCGAATCCCAACGATTCATAGTGCTGGTAAGCGGCGGGTAGCGAGTCGACGAAAGTGGCGACATGATGCACGCCTTCTTCACCGCTTTGGTACATATCGCGAAAGGGGGAGGGGCCCTCTCGGTCCTGCTGTACCAGCTCCAACATGATGTCGCCGGATTGGCCGAACGCTGAAGAGTGCAGGAAGTCACAAGGCTTGCCTCGGTGTTCGCCCCAGGCTAACTCAATGTTCTCGGCCAAAAAAAATGGCCCTGCACCCAAGGTGCGGGCCATCTTCTGCGCTGCTACGCGAATATCGCTGACAAAATAGGCTACCTGAACGATAGGAGTTGTCAGCATCGCATCACCTATAAGTTGGCGATTTCCTCACCCAGTACCTGCAGGAATTGCGCACCCACGGCGCCGTCGATCACGCGGTGGTCGCAGGACAAGGTGGCACTGATCATGGTGGCCACGGCCGGTTCACCGTCCTTCACCACCACCTTCTGCTCACCTTTGCCGAGGGCAAGAATGGCACCCATAGGAGGATTCACGATGGCGGTGAAGTTGCTGACGCCGAACATGCCCAGGTTAGACACGGTGAACGAACCACCGGTAATGTCCTCCTTGGAGAGCTTTCCGGTTTTCGCTTTCTCTGCCAGTTCTGCAGTGGCAGTAGCGATGTCAGCCGGTGACATGGCATCCACGCCGCGAATCGTGGCCGGGTAGAGGCCGTCGTCCGTGGCAATCGCCACCGATACATTGGCGCTCTTGAACTGGTGAATGTCATCGCCCACCAGGTTCACGTTAACCCGCGGCTCTTTCATCAGGGCCTGGGCCACGCACCATACAATGAGGTCGTTCACAGAGACCTTGGTATCACCGGACTCATTGATCGACTTGCGGTGTGCCAGGAGTCCATCCAGTTCGTACTCTACGGTGAGGTAGAAGTGGGGGATTTCCTGCTTGGCCTCGGTCAGGCGCTTGGCAATGGTTTTCCTCGTTGCCGATAGTGGGATGATCTCCACATCGTCTGCCGGCGCTTCTCCGCCGCCACTGGCGGCCGCCTTCACATCGTCCTCGGTAATGCGTCCACGACGGCCGGTGCCTTCCACACTGTTCAGGTCTACACCCAGTTCGTCGGCGAGTTTACGCACGGTCGGCGAAGAGCGGGTGTAGGCATCGCTGGGTCCGCCGCCGCTACTGGCAGGTGCCGGAGCCGGTTCAGGTGCCGGCTCGGCTTCTCCTTCACCGCCCGAAAAATTCGCGATGAACTCATCGATTGCAGCATCGTCCACATCCGCAGTGGTGATGATGCCAAGCAGCGCGCCTACTGGCTCGGTATCGCCTTCCTGGGCGATGATGCGGCGGAGTACGCCATCGACCGGCGAGTCCCACACGTTGACGATTTTGTCGGATTCCATTTCAAAGACTTCATCGCCCTTCGAAATGGAATCACCTTCGGCCTTGTTCCACACGTTGATGGTGCCTTCCACCATCTCGATGCCCCACTTGGGGACGGCTATGGGGTAGATATCACTCATCAGGCGACGACTTCCTTAATGGCCGCCTGGATCTTGGCGGCATCGGGTATATACGCTGCTTCCAGTTCTGGCGAGAACGGCGTGGGACTATGCGGCGCAGAGACCTGTTTGATCGGTGCTTTCAGTGAGTGGAATGCCTTGTCGGCGGCGAGCGCCGCGATATCTGCCGTCAGACTGCAACGCGGCGGTGCTTCATCCACCACTACCAGTCTGCCAGTCGCTTCAACACTTTCCAAAATCGCGCCAGTATCCAGCGGTGAGGTAGTGCGCGGGTCGATCAAATCGCAGGAAATACCATCGGCTTCCAGTGCATCGATGGCTGCGGCGGCACGGTTCACCATCTGGCCAAAGGCGACCACGGTTACATCGTCACCCTCGCGCACGAAGTTCGCTTCGCCAAAGGGAATGGTGTACATCTCATCGGGCACTTCGCAGGCTTCCTGATATAGGGCCTTGGGCTCGAAGAACATCACCGGGTCGTCATCTTTAATCGCCTGCAACATCAGGCCTTTGGCATCGTAGGCATTAGACGGCACGACCACCTTCAATCCTGGGAAAGAGGTGAGTACCTGGTACATGGCCTGGCTATGCTGGCCGGCTGCTGAGAAGCCGCCACCGGACGCAAAGCGAATCACTGCAGGACATTTGCTCTTGCCGCCAAACATGTAGCGGAACTTGCCAATCTGGTTAACGATCTGGTCCATACACACGCCGATAAAGTCGGCGAACATAATCTCGGCCACAGGGCGCATACCCACCAGGGCCGCTCCAGCCGCCGCGCCAACAATGGCCGATTCGGAAATCGGCGTGTCGATGCAGCGGTTGGGACCAAACTTGTCATACAGCCCGGTGGTCACACCGAAGACACCGCCCACTGCGCCTACTTTGCCGCTGGGTGCGCCGTTACAGCCGGCCACGTCTTCACCTATAACAAATACGGAATCGTCTTCTGCCATCGCCTGGTGCAGGGCTTCGTTGATGGCATCGCGCATAGTTTTCTCTGGCATGGTCGTTTCTCCTTATGCGCTGTGGTAGTCAATGTATACGTCTTGCACCACCTGTTCCGGGGTGGGGCGGGGCGCCGCTTTCGATTCGGTCACGGCCTGTTCGATCAGCTCCATCACTTCGGCGTCGATCGCGTCCAGTTCTTCCTGGCTCACCTCACCGGTCTCTGCCATCTTGGCGCGGAAGTTCTTCAGGCAGCAGTGGTTCTCGCGCAAATCATCCAACTCGCCATCGGCGCGGTAGTTCTGCGGGTCTCCCACGAAGTGGCCGTGGTAGCGGCCCTGCTCGGCAAATATACCTGCGGGTCCTTTACCGGAGCGGGCGTGTTCAATCGCTTTGCCCGCTGCTTCATAGACGTCGAAGAAGTCATCACCGTTCGCCACAAACACAGGGAAGCCAAAGGCCTCGGTGCGCGCTTTGAGATCATCACAACCGACGGCGTAGCTGATGTTGGTGTGCTCGGAGTAATAGTTGTTCTCGATCACGAAGACGGCGGGCACATTCAGCACCACCGCCATATTCATGGCCTCAAAACAGGTGCCCTGATTCACGGAACCGTCGCCCGAGAATGACACCGCCACGCGGCCGTTGTCGCGAATCTTGGCGGCCAGCGCACTGCCCACGGAAATGGGCGGGCCACCGGCGACGATACCGTTGGCACCGAGAATTCCTTTATCCACATCGGCAACGTGCATGGAGCCGCCCTTGCCCTTACACAAACCTTCGGAAGACCCGAACAATTCTTTCATCATGGGAATCACGTCGGCACCCTTGGCAATACAATGGCCGTGGCCACGGTGGGTGGAAATGATGGTGTCTTCGTCGTCCAGGTGTTCGCATACGCCTACGGCGTTAGCTTCCTGACCGGTGTAGAGGTGAGTAAAGCCAGCGATCTGGCCATTCATGATTTCTGCGTGGGTTCGCTCTTCGAACTCGCGGATGGTTTTCATCTGGCGGTAGGCCCGCAGCAGCTTCTCCTTGGGGATGGCCACAGTGGTTCTCCTGTCTTAAATTAATTCGTTAAAGCCCCAACACCGCCTTGGCGATGATGTTGCGCTGTACTTCCTGGCTGCCACCAAAAATCGAGGCAGCGCGGCTGTTCAAATAGGTTGGTACCACCGGCTCGGCGTAGTCTGGGCCCACACCGGCCTCCTTGAATGGCAGACCGTGGTAGCCGATGACCTCAACGGCGAGACGATGGGTGCGCTGTTCGATGTTGACCGTGCTCAGCTTGAGAATGGAGGACTCAGCGCCGGGCATCTTCCCTTCGGCCAGTGCCGAGAGTATGCGCAGCTCGGTCATCTCTAGCGATTTGATGTCAATTTCGATGCGCGCCATTTCCCTCTCGTAGCGCCCATCGGCGCCAAAGTCCGGGTCGTCCTCGCGCATGTCGTCGATGATGTGTCGCAGATGTTCGAGTTCTTTGCGCCGAATATGGGCCGAACTACCGCCGCCGCGTTCGTACTGCAGCAGATACTTGGCGCAGTTCCAGCCGTCGCCTTCCTCACCAACCAGGTTCGACACGGGCACTTTCACATCGTCGAAGAACACCTGGTTCACTTCGTGATCCAGGCCCATGGTGATGATGGGCTCGACGCTTACGCCGGGGCTGTCCATATCGATTAACAGGAAGCTGATGCCTTCCTGGGGGCGGCCCGAGGCATCGGTGCGCACCAGGCAGAAAATCTTGTTGGCGAACTGGGCGTGGGTTTGCCACAGCTTGGAGCCGTTTACCATGTAGTGATCGCCCTGGCGGTCCGCCTTTAGCTTCAGGCTGGCCAGGTCGGAGCCTGAGCCGGGTTCTGAAAAGCCCTGGCACCAGTAGTCTTCACCCGAGAGCATGCGCGGCAGCAGTTCTGCCTTTTGCTCCTCAGTGCCGAAGCCAAATAACACTGGTGCCAGCAGGCCCAGTGATAGAGGGTTGTAGGCGGGCGTACCGGCGCGTGCGCACTCCATCGACCAGATGTATTTCTGGGTAGGTGACCAGCCAGTGCCGCCATATTCCTCGGGCCAGTTGGGTACGGCCCAACCCTTTTCCACCAGTATTTTCTGCCATTCCATTGCAGGCCCGGCGTCTACAAACACAGTCGGCGTGCGCGCGGTGGCTTCCCTGATATGTTCGGGGAAGTTACTTGCCAGAAACTCGCGAACTTCTGCCTGAAAGGCGAGGTCTTCCTCGCTGAACTCGAGATCCATCTTATAGCCTACAGTGTGCCCATGGCCCAGCGAATGCCGCGGCGCAGGAGCTCGTAAAACTCATCGTTTTGCCATGCGCCCAGCTCCGGCGCCGGGTATTCCTCGATCATGGGTTGCATATCGTACTTGCCGCGACTATGGCCTGGTGTGAGATACAACACTTCACCTTCGCCGTAAGGGTGCAGATACATTACCGGGCGGGGTTCGTCCTCGTTCCAGTCTGCATCGACAAAAGCTTCGGTGGTACCCGTCCAGCGAGTTTGCATGAGCACCTGGTGCTCGCCGTGAAAAATCGAGAGGTACAGCTCATCGTCTTTCACGGTGAAGTTGCTGATGCCCTTCACCAGTGGGTGTTCTGGCTCGGTAATCTCAACGTCGTAGGGCTCGATGGGTGGGTGCGACAAAAACTGGCTGCCCAGCAATTCCATAAACGGATCGTTATCCCGTGGACTGTTTACCCTGCCGTCTTCGAGAAACCCCAGAATCGAATTTGTGCCGTGTAAGGCGAACCACTTCTTACCGTTGCTTACCGCTTCGCACAGGCGCGCGGTCTGTTCCTCAGTCGGGTTAACGTCCACGGTATAGGAGATGATGAAATCTGCTTCACAGATGGTATCGATATCGCTGTAGTCTTCTCCGACCCGCACTCTGAGGCGCGGTTGCTCAGCGAGTAACTTGAGCAACTCCAGTCGGGGATGATCAATATTGTGGTACTTGCCACCAGCTATCAGATAGGCGTCTATCCGATCACTTTTTCCAACAGGTTCCGTCACGGACGCCTCCCAATCGGTTCTATTCGGGTGATTTCCGCGCTATTTACAGCTGCACGCGCTTGGTGAAGCCACCGTCGACGACCAGGTTCACGCCGGTGACCCAGCTCGCTGCCGGGCTGGCGAGGAAAGTCACCGCATTGGCGACCTCGTCGGCGCTACCCATGCGGCCCATCGGCTGGCCGGCCAGGGCAGAGTTGTAGATATCGGGCATGTTGTTCTGGATGAAGTCCCAGGCACCACCCTCGATCATGATCGGACCGGGAGAAACCGTATTGACGCGAATGCCGCTACCAGCCAGCGCCTGAGCCAGACCCTGAGCGTGTACGATCAACGCTGCTTTCATCGCGTTATAGGTTTGCGGACCAAGGAAATCTTCGACCGCTGCGGTGGTGGCGATAGCCACGATGGCTCCAGAATCAGAAGCTTGCAGTGAGGGCATGGCTGCCTCAATGGCATTGGTGGTACCGAGAATGTCGACCTCGAGATTGGCGCGCCAGCCGTTCTCATCCATCTGCCCGCCGCCAGCACTCACGTTTGGCACCAGGATGTCTATCCCGCCCAACTCTTCTGCAGCACTGGCAATCCAGCCTTGCAGGGCTGCTTTGTCGGCAACATCCACCGCAGCACCAATCGCCTTGCCAGAGGCTGAAAGCTCAGCGACGGCGGCGTCAACTTCGTCGCCGTTACGCGCGCAAATTGCGACGTCTGCACCCTCGGCGATCATGAGATTGGCGATAGCGCGTCCGATGCCTTTCGAACCGCCAGTGATGACTGCTTTCTTGCCCTTGAGACCAAGATCCATGGTGTTTACCTCGTGAGTAGTTCGTTATTTTTTGATGTAGATCTAAAGAGACTAGCAAAATTATCAGGAAGGCCTGAAAAAAACAATCAGAATTGACTGTATTTTTTTTCTGCAGTAGGGTTTGGCCACTTCAATTGTCTCCAAGACCAATAAAACCGGGGGTTTCAGCATGGGAAAAGCACTTTCAGATTACGATTTCTTTGACCCGGAAGTCATTGAATGCCCTTACGAATTCTATAAAGCGGCCCGCAAGGAAGCGCCCGTTTACCAGCTTCCCAATACCAATATTTTCTTCGTCAGTCGTTACGAGGATGTGAAGGCCGCGCTTAAGCGCACAGACGTTTTTTCCAACGATTTTGCCGAGGAGTTAACGCCGCCGCGCAAGAACCCGGAGGCCGTTAAAGTGCTGATGGAAGGCTACGCACCTGTCGACACTCTGCTCACCTTGGACCCACCTCGGCACAAGGTCTACCGCTCTTTGCTGAACAAGGTGTTCTCCAACAAGCGAGTGGAGGGCATGACTGCCTATATGGAAGAAATTGTTAACGAACTGATCGACGATTGGATCGATGAGGGCGAGGTGGACTTCCTTAATCGTTTCTGTGTGCCTTTCCCCATTTACGTTATCGCCGACCAGCTAGGTGTGCCGCGTGACAATCTGGAGAAGTTCAAGCATTGGTCCGACTGCTTTGGCTCCAGCCTCAGCCAATTCGCCGACGAGGAGAAGGAGCTGGAGGATGCAAAGGCTATAGTCGAGTTTCAGCACTACTTTGCCGCCAAGGTTGAAGAGCTGCGCGAGAATCCCGAGGACAACATCATTTCTGACCTGGCCCAGGCGCGGATCGACGATGATCGCCTGCTCACCATGGAGGAGACCCTCAGCATCTTGCAGCAGCTGCTGGTAGCCGGCAATGAAACTTCTCGCGCTACGATTGCTGCGGGGGTGAAGTACTTGATCGAGAACCCGGCAGAGTTTGATAAGTTGCAAGATGATCCCTCGCTCGTACCCAATGCGGTGGAGGAAATCCTGCGCATGGCCACGCCCAGTTGCGGACTGTGGCGCAAGGTGAAAGCCGACACAGAGTTGGCTGGCGTTGCTATCCCCGCCGGTTCCATGCTGATGGTTCGATTTGCGTCCGCGGACCGCGACGAGACCGTTTTCGAAGACCCGGAAAGTTTCCGAATTGAGCGCGAGAACGCGAAAGACAACCTGGCCTTCGGCCAGGGCGTGCACTTTTGCCTGGGTGCCCAACTGGCACGCAAAGAAGTGAATGTGGCTATGGAGGCCCTGCTCAAGCGCACCACCAACTGGCAGTTTGCCGAGGGCAAGAACACCCACAGCCACTGGCCCAACCTGATTCTGCGTGGTCTGAATGACCTGCATATCACCTTCGACAAGCGCTGAAACTATTTAGCGCGTGTTTTGGAAACCCGCGCATTGATCTAAGCTGGGGACATGGATGTCATTAACTACAGCGCGGATCAGTCACTGCTGGTGACCGCCAAAGGCCACCCCTATGAACGTGACGCTTTCGCAGCATTGTTTGACGGGCTCGACGACTATCGCTGGTCCCTGGTTGAGCAGCCCGCTGCCCAGCACCTGTTTAAACCCGAGCTGAGAGAGCAATTCGCCGCCTGCGTTTGCTATGACATGCCTGGCGTGGACTTCACGGCCGCTGATGCGCCGGGGCTCGTTGAGCCAGATCCAGAATTTAAAACCGCGCTGCTGGACCTGCTGGAAGCGGGCATGGGCTTTGTTTTCATGCACCACAGTATTGCTGCGTGGCCAGCCTGGGATGAGTACGCCGAGATTGTGGGTGGACGCTTCCATTATCGCCCGGCCCAACTGCGTGGAGAGGACTGGCCGGATTCCGGTTACCGGCACGCCGTGGAGCACGAATTGCAGGTGCTCGCTGAGCATCCAGTTACACAAGGCTTGCCGCCGCGCTTCGATATGACCGACGAGCTGTATCTGTGCCCGATATTTACCGACAGTGTGATACCGCTGTTGCAGAGCGACTACCGTTTCAGTGGTGAGAACTTTTACTCGGCTAAGCGCGCGGTCGAGGGAACCCTCTATAGTCAGGAAAATTGGTCGCATCCCGACGGTTCCAACCTCGTCGGTTGGATCAAGAGCTATGGCAACAGCCCCATCGTTTACCTGCAGGGTGGTGATACGCCCGACGCGTATAACAACGAGCACTTTCAGCGCTTGGTGCACAACGCCGTGCGCTGGGTGAGCAGTGAAGACGCACACCTGTGGGCGCGAGTCCGCAATCAACAGCAAGCCCAACAGCAAGCACAACAGTAAGCTAAGCCGAGTGCCCCAAAGCTGGCGCTGATCGGCTACACTGCTGCGACGATCGTTGGGAGTAGCACTATGAGCGAACATATCATCAATACCGTCGAGGCCCTGGTAGAGCACATGGGCGAGGCGAACGACTTCGTGAAGTCGAAAGTCGTCGCCGAGCTTGAGCCTGAAATGGAAAGCTTCATAGCCAGCTCAACTCTGGTATTGATTTCGACGCTGGATGCCCAAGGCAACCCCGATATTTCACCCAAAGGAGATCCAGCGGGTTTCGTGTACGTCGAAAGCCCGACCCAGCTGCACATACCGGATCGACCCGGCAACAAACTGGTGATGGGCTTTCGCAATCTGCTGGACAATTCCTCCATCGGCCTTCTTTTCGTGACCCCGAATTCCCGTGAAACGCTTCGGGTAAAAGGCAAAGCCACTCTCAGCAAAGATCCAGCACTGCTTGAACGCCTCTCTGCTAAGGGCAAGCCCGCTCTGCTTGCCACCTCGGTTGAGATAGAGGAGTGCTTCTTTCACTGCGGCAAAGCTATGATCCGCTCAGGCATGTGGCAGCCGGACACCTGGCCGGAAAGAGCCTCCTCCATCATCGCCAAGCAGGCCGCGCGTAAGCTGGATGTGGAGACCAAAGTGATCGAAGACGCTCTCGAGGAGAACTACCGCGACGAGCTGTACTAGTCGCTGTGGAGTATGCGCACGTTTCTAGAGCTGCGACAAAGCGCCGAATTGCGTGAGAGCGGCCAGTATGCCGCCGCACAAACCCCAGAAGTGGGCTGACCAGGAGATGCCTTTCTCTACCCGGCCCAGCGATGCCCACAGTCCCGAGTAAAATAGCAGCGTGATAGCAGCGGCGGCGGTCCAGGCGGGCTCGCCGCTAATGGCTGCCGCGCTTACCACAAACCCCCAATAGCCGAATACCAGAGCCGAGGCCCCGGCCACACGGGTCGCCGTACTGCACAGCCAGGTGCCGGTGCCGGCAACAACAAAAATGCAGGCAGTGACCCGAGGGAAATGACCTTCACCCTGTATCAGGATCAGCGTCGAGAGTATGAAGAGGGGGAATAGGTTGAAAAGCAGGTGACGCCAGTTGCCGTGAACCCAGTGAAACGTAATCAATTGCCACAGGGATTTGCGGCGCGGGTGCAAGGCTAGCTGCCTGCTTAAGGCGGGAAATAGTTGCCCTAATACGAAGCTAAGCGCGATAGAGCCGGTGAACAGCAGCGGCCAGAGTAAAGTCTCGTTAAGCGGCACCGTTGTCGGCCAGATAGGCGTTGAGTCGATTCACCTGTTCTGCGGTGAACTCCATACCGAGCTTGCTGCGGCGCCACAAAATATCATCACTCGATACCGCCCATTCCTGGTGCCGCATCCAGTCGACCTCACGTCGATATAAGTCGGCGCCGAATAATTCCCCGAGGTCATCGAGAGATTGCGCGCCCTCCAGCAGAGAATCGATAGCATTGCCCTAGGCCAGCGCCAGTCGTTGGCGAGTGTGTGCTGCCAGCCAGGGATAGCGCTTATTCAGCTGTCCCAGAAACAAAGGGAAGTCAGCATTGTGCATGTCGCCTCCAGCAAGCGGCACCTTCGACGTCCAGGTTTTCTTGTCGAAACCCATTAAAGGCTGCAGTTTGGACAGCACTTCCTCTGCGAGCTTGCGGAAAGTCGTGAGCTTGCCGCCGTAAATGGAGAGCATGGGTGCCAGTTTTTTCTTCTTGCCGCGCAGATCCAGCACATAATCACGCGTAATGGCTTGTGCCTTCTCAGTGCCGTCGTCGTAGAGTGGGCGTACACCAGAATAGGTACTCACAACCTCGTCCGCTGTCACAGGGGTCTCGAAATAGTCGTTCACCAACTCGCACATGTAGTCGATCTCTTCCTCGCTGCAGCGTACCTGAGCGGGGTCGCCCTCGTAGGAAACATCGGTCGTACCAATTAATGTGTAGTGCTCGCGATAGGGGATCACAAAACCGATGCGCCCGTCTGCGTGCTGCAGCAAGTAAGCGTGGTCGCCCTCAACGCGCCGCGGCACAATAATATGACTGCCCTTAACCAGCCTGATGTGGCGCTTGCCGGGTTCGCCAAGGCTGCGTTGCAAGACTTCATCCACCCAGGGGCCAGCGGCGTTTACGATGCCGCGCGCCTCAATGTTGTAATGCTTGCCCGCGGGGTCCGACAGTGTGATCGTCCAGGATTGCTCGCCGCGTCGGGCGGATATGAACTCGGTGCGGGTGCGAACGACCGCGCCGTTCTCGCGTGCGCTCAGCAGGTTGGCCACCACTAATCGGGCATCGTCTACCCAGCAGTCCGAATAATCAAAACCCACTGAAAAGCGGTCTTGCAGAGGCGCGCCTTCGCTGGAATCGAGCAGGCGCAGGCGGTGCGAGCCCGGCAGTTTCTTCCGCTCGCCGATGTGGTCGTAAAGAAACAGTCCCAAACGAATCATCCATGCCGGCCTCAGTCCCTTACGATGCGGTAACACGAAGCGCATCGGTGAGACGAGGTGTGGTGCAGAGCGCAGCAGGACTTCGCGCTCTTTCAGAGATTCGCGCACCAGACTGAATTCGTAGTGCTCAAGATAGCGAAGCCCGCCGTGTATTAATTTGGTACTGGCAGAGCTGGTGGCCGATGCGATGTCATTCATTTCTATCAGCAGCACTTTCATACCGCGGCCTGCCGCATCGCGTGCCACGCCAGCGCCGTTGATGTCGCCGCCGACAATTAACAGGTCGTACATCTGTTCACTCATGCTCGTCTAACTCGATGATACCCAGATGGGTGAAGTCCAGGCTCGCTCCTGAATAATCCTTGGTATCTTGGGGTTGTTACAGGCCGATGGCCGTTCAGCTTCTGGTAGTTGTAAGCACTGACGCCAGCTCCAGCGACAGGAAGGGTTCTCCACCACCCGTAAATAGTAAGCTGCATCCTGCCCAGCATCAAAGGCGGGGTCGCGCCAAACGGTGCAGAATTGACTGGCGCCTGCGCCTGTCGGTTGGCAACTGTCCAGGTCAACAGAGGCGTCGTTCTCGCCGCCGGCCAGATCGTATACCGACTGGTGGAATGCATCACCCTGTCCTCGCCAGACCTTGACGAGCTGGAGTCGCTGCAGCGGATTTCCGGCGGGGTCTGCGCTGGAGGCGGCGAGGAAAGTTGGGGAGACCTGATCTTTCGTAGCCTTCAGTTCTCCGCCCATGGGCACTCCGCCGGTGTATCCCAGAGCGGCCGTATCTTCGTCGCATGCGTAGTCTGGAATATTCCAGCCAGCAAACAGGCGCGGTGTAATTCGTGGGCCGCTAGTGGCAAAGACTTCTCGGCGCTGCATCGCATCGAAGAGGGCATCGCGCGTGTTTTCTTCCGCCCAGGCGCCCATGAGTCCCCCCGGGTTGCGCGCCACGACCGGACTGCCGGCGAAGTCTTTATGCTCCCCCATGCGGGTCTCTATCGTATTGTCGGTATTGGCGCAGCAGCCCTGGTAGTTTTCCTCGTCGGTATCGCCTGGGGTGGCGTTATGAGAGTCGGTGCTGCCGATAAAGCCGAAGCGATAAGGGTTAATGCCTATGCGTTGCTTTTCTGCCATGCCTTCCACCAGGGCGTAGCGGGCAAAGTCCAATCGGGACCGGCAGCCAACACCGGTGATTGCCCCGGTGCCATAGTCATCCTCGCAGTCTTCGAGGGCCAGATTGTTCATCTCGCGAATCTTCTCAAAGTTGCAAAGGTCGTCTTCCCCCAACACCTGCCACAGGCCCTCTGCACATTCCGATTCACCTTTTACCTGCATCATTTCCACTAAGGGTTCCCAGCGTTCACGCAGGCTGGCGAGCCGCTGCTGCTCCGCGAGCGGTGCGTCGCGCCAGGGAATCCGGAAGGTGCGGCCATTTGAAACATTGGAGTTGTGCGGAATCGAAAGCGCCTCGCAGTCACCACCGGTGTCGGCACACAAAGCATCCAAGGACTCCCACAGACGGTACGGATCGCTTTCTTCCAATGAGGAGATTGGTAGTTCGGGGACCCGTTCATTGCGGAAGATAATATTGCGGTGCACTTTGGAACGACCCGGTGAGTAGCTGTGTTCGTAGCCATGGAAGCTGGTGAAGCTGCAGTCGGCACTGCGATCGTACCAGTCTTCGGTGGCGCGCTGATTCTCTTCCCACGCAGATTTCAGGCCGGTTCTGCAATGCTCCGCGTTTTCTCCACACACTTCCTTGGAGCGCCCCATTGAGCCGATAATCGAAATCATGCGATTGCCTTGTCCGCCTGTGATCAGGCTGGAAACCCAGCTGTCGTCCCTTATCTCGCCGCGGAAGATGCGACAGGCCTGTGAGTTATAGCTGGCGGAATCCGGCGTGTCGCAAGCCACCACCTCGCCGATCCATTCCGCGTGATCGGTGACCGCGGCGAAGTCCAGTGGTCTCTCGAGCTGCGCTGTGCGCTGCCCTTTGCCGCCGGCATCGAATGGCCCAAGCCCAATGGTTTCTCCGCGTGCGAAGCGATAGGCATCGTCGACACTGCCCAACATATCGCGGGAGCGGGCGTCAAAAGAGAAACGGGTGTGAATGTGAAGGTCGCCAAATAGCGCTCGGCGTGTTGGCGTGTAGTCGCGACAAGGCTCTCGTAGTATTGGCGGCTCAGTGGATGCTGCCGTGGGTGGTGGCTGCCATGGGTCCGCGCTGGGCTTCATGATCACCAGGTGATCCCATTCCCACCAAAGCCAGACAGCGCCAATCGCGACACAGCCGAGCAATATTTTTCTGACCATTTTTCAGTTCCAGGTGGTTGAACTTCGGGTCCGACTCAGCGCATAGTGAGTCAGCATCGACACAGAGACAAGTCATTTGAGCGTAACTGAAACGGACCACCTCAGCCTGCGGCTGATGACAGACGAGGACGCCACTTTCTACCTGGAGATGCTGACCGATCCGGATTTTGTGGCCAATATAGCCGACCGCGGACTCAAAACGGTGGACGACGCGCTAGCGAGTTTGCGCGAACGGGTGTTCGCCAGTTATGAGGCTCACGGTTTCGGCATGTATCTGGTAACGCGGAAAAGTGATGGCGAGGCCATTGGCATGGCAGGTTTGGTGAAAAGGGACTTTCTCGATTACGTGGACCTGGGCTACGCATTTTTGCCCAAAGGGCGCGGCCAGGGATTCGCCACAGAAGCCGCGCAGGCCTGCGTCAAATATGCCCGTGAGCAGTTCGGCATTCGTCGCCTGGCGGCAATCACTGACCCGGACAATCACGCATCGATCAGAGTGCTGGAGAGATTGGGGTTTCGGGGCGCGGGCACGGTGCAGTTTCCGGATGACGGAGATACCTGCGCCTACTTCTTATTGGATCTCTAGTTCTCTAGTGAATGCCACGAGGTGATTTCAATATCCAGGCGCATCTCGCCTCGCTCATTCGGGTCCGCGTCTACGATTCTTCCCTGGATATCAATCGCCGTTTGTCCGGCCAGTTCCATGGCCAGTCTGTCGCTGTCTTCGCGCAATGAAATTGAAACACCCAGCAGGCGACTGCCGGCTCCGGGCCTGCCGAACCCGGAGAAGCCCTTGACCTCTTCACTCAGTCGCCGGTCCTTGCGCAAGGTTTTCATACCCAGTTTGTCGAGAGATTCTTCGGCATTGCGGCCGAGGTCTAGCAGGGTCTGGTAGTGCGCTTTGCCATCTACGACGTTGATGCGCGTGGCGTCGATCGGGAAGCGGCTAAGCGTAATCGGTGCATTGCGGAAGCTGTCGCGCTTGCTCTTCGATTCTTTCTGCCAGCGGTACTCGTTGTAACCGACTGCTGTTGTGCCCCAGTCCAGCAGGGCAGTGATGGCCGACTCCAGCGTGTAGCTCTTGCTGTCTGATTCCCTGGGTGCCTGCGCCTGCGTGATTGCAGCCACGGAGCAAAGTGTAAGGATGGTGATGGCGCGAGAAAGACTGCGCGTCATAAGGTGGCCTCCAAGGCTCAATTTGCAGGAAAACAGTATAGAGAAAAATAACAGTCAATCCTGATTGTTTTTTGTTATTATCCCTCTTCCCTAAAAACAACAAGCGCGAACTAGAGGAGAATCCCATGGACCAGGCTGCCGATAACCGTAGTCTCGAGGAAATGCCATTGATGGACCCGGCAACCCTTAAATGTCCTTATCATTACGACAAAACGCTGCGCGATGAGGCTCCGGTGTATCAGGATCCGCAGAGCGGCGTATATGTGGTGTCGACCTATGACCTTGTTCGCGAAGCGCACCGCACCCCTGCGGTGTTCTCCAATGAGTTTGGTCTCGCCGCCGGTTCAGCAGCTCGTATGGACCCGGATGTGGCCGAAGCCATGGACAGCTACCCCAATATTGGCAAAGGTACCTTGCTCACCATCGACGACCCGGACCACAAGATGTTTCGTGACGCGGTCAAAGACTTCTTTACCGCTGACCATTTCAAGCAGTATGAGCCCTGGATTCGCGATTTGGCGAAAGGGCTGGTCAATGATCTTGCACAGAAAGAGCAGTGTAATTTCATTGAGGAGTTCACCCGTCCTCTGCCTTTGTCGGTGATTATGCATGTGTTGGGCATTCCCCTGGAGATGTTCGATCAGGCCTTTAAGTGGACGGTCGACAACGTAACTGTGCTGTCGCAGATGGCTGATAAAGACACTCTCATCCAGGCACATCACGGCGTAAGAGACGAATATGCCTGGTTCGAGGACGCACTGGCCGAGCGCAAAGGCAAGCCGGTCGAAGACTTGTTGGGCTTGGTCGCCAATGCAGAAGTGGAAGGTCGCGCCTGTACCCTGGAAGAGCAACTTTCTTACTGCACCCAGTTTCTGGTCGCCGGTAACGAGACCACCACAGCTACGCTGGCCGAGGGTATGCGCCAGTTGTGTATGTACCCGGAAGAAGCCGCAAAGGTGCGAGCCGACCGCAGCTTGATACCCAACCTGGTTGAGGAGTCGCTGCGCCTCGCATCACCAACGTCCAATATGTGGCGCTTCACCAAGAGTGACTACACGCTGGGTGGTGTCGATATTCCTGCCAATTCGATGGTGTTGTTGAAATACTTCTCCTCCAACCACGACGAGTCGATGTTTGAAGAGCCGCTCAAGTTCGACGTGAGCCGAGCGAACGCTAAGCGACACATCGCGTTTGGCTTTGGCGCTCACGTCTGCATCGGCCAGCAGCTTTCGAAGCTGGAAATGATCGTGGCCTGGGAAGAGCTGTTCGAAGGGCTCGATAATTTCGCGCTGGCTTGCCCGGAACATGAACTGGAGTATATGCCCAATATCCTGCTGCGCGGTCTTGAGGAGATCCCCATCACCTACACAGCGGCGTAGTAATGAGCGAGCGCGAAATCTGGCGCGAGGCGGCGCAGGATGTCTTTTGGTACGAGCCGCCTACTCAACTGCTGGACGACAGCAACCCGCCGTTTTACCGCTGGTTTCCAGACGGGTCTACCAACGCCTGTTACAACGCTCTCGACGTTCACGTAGAGGCGGGTCGCGGTGACCAAGCGGCAATAATTTATGACAGCCCGGTAACCGGAACCCAGCGCAGCTATAGCTACGCTGAGTTGCTTGAGCAGGTGGCTACGCTGGCCGGCGTGCTGCAGGCCCAGGGTGTGGGCAAAGGTGATCGGGTCATCGTTTACATGCCGATGGTGCCCGAAGCCGTCGTTTCAATGTTGGCCTGTGCGCGATTAGGCGCAATTCACTCAGTCGTTTTTGGCGGTTTCGCCAGCAATGAATTGGCAGTTCGCATTGATGACGCCACACCCAAGCTGATTTTGTCGGCATCCTGCGGCATTGAGCCTGGCCGCATTGTGGCCTACAAGCCCTTGCTGGATGAGGCCATTGAGCTAGCAGATCACAAACCCGACTATTGTGTGGTCCTGCAGCGCGAAGCGCTGTCAGCGGACCTGGTGCCGGGGCGCGATCTGGATTGGCATGCGGCGATGGCCAGTGCCCGGCCAGTTGAGTGTGTACCCGTGCCGGCCAGTCACCCTCTCTATATCCTTTATACCTCTGGTACCACGGGTCAGCCGAAAGGCGTGGTGCGTGACACGGGCGGCAGCATTGTCGCGCTCAAGTGGAGTATGGGGCATATCTACGGTGTACAGCCCGGTGAGGTCTACTGGGCGGCCAGCGATGTGGGTTGGGTAGTGGGGCACTCCTATATCGTTTACGGCCCGCTGTTCAATGGAAATACCTCGGTGCTCTACGAAGGCAAGCCGGTGGGCACGCCGGACCCCGGGGCCTTTTGGCGGGTAATAGCGGAGCATGGTGTTAAGGTGATGTTCACTGCGCCGACTGCCTTCCGTGCCATCAAGAAGGAAGACCCTAGCGGCGAGTTTCTCAAGCAATACGATCTTTCAGGCTTGCGCGCCTTGTTCCTGGCGGGAGAGCGCTGCGATCCACCGACACTGGAGTGGGCACAACACCAACTGGGTGTGCCGGTTATCGATCACTGGTGGCAAACGGAAACCGGCTGGCCGATATGTGCCAATTGCCTTGGAGAACAGTTGGGCCCGATTAAACCCGGCTCCACGGCTCGGCCTTGTCCTGGCTACGATGTACAGGCGCTGGACCGAGAAGGCAATGCGGTGGAAGAGGGCGATATCGGTGCTATCGCCATTAAGCAACCGCTGCCGCCGGGCACGTTTACAACGCTCTGGAATGCGGACGATCGATTTACAGAGGCCTACTTCTGCACCTTCCCGGGCTATTACGAGACCGGTGATGCGGGGTACATCGATGAAGACGGCTATGTCTTTGTGATGGCGCGAACCGATGATGTTATCAATGTGGCTGGCCACCGGCTCTCTACCGGAGCCATGGAAGAGGTGCTCACGGGGCTCGGCGATGTCGCTGAGTGCGCCGTGATCGGTGTGGCGGACGAGATGAAGGGTCAGTTGCCTCTGGGTCTACTGGTCCTGAATTCTGGTGTGGAGCGTGAGCATGATGCAATCTGCGCTGAAGCTGTTGCCCGCATGCGTGAAGTGATTGGCCCGGTCGCGGCCTTCAAGCAGTGCGCAGTCGTCGCTCGTTTACCCAAGACCCGTTCCGGCAAGATCCTGCGCGGCACGATGCATAAAATCGCCGACGGTGAGGCATGGAAGATGCCTGCGACCATCGATGATCCTGTCATCCTTGATGAAATTACTGACACCTTGGCTAGCCTGGGTTATCCGAAATAGTGCCTATACTCTCATTGAGCTTTATCAATGAGAGCGCCCCATGTCAGACCAATTGTTCAGTGACCTATTAGTAATAGATTGCGCGAGCTTTATCGCGGGTCCCGCCGCTGCCACTATGCTGGCGGACTTCGGTGCACGGGTTATCAAGATCGAGCCACCCGGGGGAGATGGCTATCGAATGCTGGCGCATCTGCCGGGTCTGCCTGTAGGCGACAGTAACTACCCCTGGGACCTCACCAATCGCAGCAAGGAAAGTCTTGCCCTCGATCTGAAGCAATCCGAGGGCAGGGCGTTACTGGACGACCTGATTGAGCGCGCTGACGTATTCATTACCAATCTGCCGCTGCCTGTTCGCGACAAGCTGCGGTTGGGATATGAGGCCATCAGTGAGAAGAATCCCGACATTATCTACGCATCGCTGACGCCCTATGGAGAGGCGGGCCCGGAGGCCGGGAATACGGGTTACGATGCCACCGCATGGTGGGCGCGTTCAGGCCTGATGGACCAGGTGCGGGCCAGCCCGGATTTGCCGCCTGGGGTGTCTGCGCCGGGAATGGGAGACCACATGGCAGCGAATGCCTTATATGGCAGCATCGTCACGGCACTGTATCGCCGTCAGCGCACTGGCGAAGGAGCGCATGTTGGTAGCTCACTGATGGGCAATGGCATCTGGTCCAATGGTTTATATGTGCAGGCGGCGCTTGACGGCGCAGACGTCTCTCCGCGCATGGATGTCACCAAGGTCAGTGGTTTTACCAACTCCTACCAATGTCGAGATGGGCGCTGGCTGATGCTGGCGATTCTGCTGCAGGCACAGGAGGCCGCGTGGCCCAAGCTGGCGGGTTGTCTGGGGCGTGAAGAGCTTTTGGAAGATGAACGCTTTGCCACTGTGGAATTGCGTGACCAGAACAAGCATCCCCTGCGAGAGATTTTCCAGGAGGCCTTTGCCGAACAGGATTGGGACTACTGGAAGACCCGCTGCGCTGAGTATGGGATTACCTGTGGCGCGATTTCCCGTGCAGAAGATCTCGCCGAAGATGAGCAGGCGCTCGCGGCGGGCATCTTTATCGAGGGCGCTGAAGGGGCTCGAACGATTGATAGCCCGATGTTTATGCAGGGAGAGCCGAAGACAACTCCGCGCCCCGCGCCGGCTATCGGCGAGCACAGTGACGCGATTCTTCGTGAGCTAGGCGTGGACGATGTGTCGCTGGAGCAGCTGCGCAGCAGCGGTACCGTCGTCGGCTGAACTAAGCATTGATAGCGGCGAACTGTTCCTCAGCGTAACCGATCACAAAGGGGTAGTTGGCCTTGCCATTGGGTGCCCGCTGTAAATCATCAATCGCGAATATCTGCTTCGGTACCTTATAGTCAGCCAGGTGGGCGCGTACGTGGTCCTGAATCGCGGCAACGTCGATATTGTCGGGCGTCAGATTAGGCCCTTGCACCACAGCGGCGACCATCTTGCCGAAGCGCGGGTGCGGTAAGCCCACGACCAGGGCGTCAGAAACGTCGGGATGGTCGATCACGACGCGCTCGACCTCTACGGTGTACACCTTTTCCCCGCCCGTATTGATAACGGTGCTATCGCGACCCAGCAAGATGATTTTCCCGTCTTCCCTTACAGTGCAGCGATCGCCTGTCATCACGTAACGCTGGCCATCCACCTCGACAAAGGTCTCCGCCGATTTTTCGGGCGCCTTGTAATAACCGATGGGGGTGTAGCCGCCGGAGTAGGCAATACCGATAGTATCGCTACCCGGCTCCACGTCTTGCAGGTTCTCATCCAGAATTCGGGTCGTCTTCAACGGTGCGAATACGCCGGACTCCTCTGTGGATATCGCGTAACTTGAAGCCTCGGTTGAGCCCAGCGTGTCGAACAGCACCAGTTCGGGCTTGTGTCGGCGGAAGCTGTCTTTGCAAGCGTCGGCGAGGGTCGCGCCAGAGGACACCAACATATTGAGCGAGGCGATGAGTTGATCGTTCTCGCGTGCGTCCAGTACCTCGATCATCGGGATAGCGAAGGCGTCACCCACCAGCACCAGGCCGCCAACATTGTGGCGCTTGATCGCCTCGAGGGTCGATTCGGCGTCGAACTTCTTGCCCGCCATCGTGATCACTGCGGCACCCTGGGCTATGCGTACCATACCCATGAGCAGAGCTGCTCCGTGCATCAGCGGGCTCAGAAGCATAAAGCCCTGTTGCGGGTAGATCTTCTGCGCGTTGCCCACGTGCTCGGTAAGGTCTGCGGGATGTTCCTGCAAGTCCAGCACCAGCATGCCAGTGCCTTCAGACGTTTTCATCTTGAACCACAGGTCTTCGTGTCGCCACTGGGTGCCCTTGGGCAATCCGGTAGTGCCGCCGGTGGTCATCAGAATAAGATCGTCGCCCGAAGTGCGACGCTCGAAACTGCTACTGTCGAACCCGTAAAGCTCGGTGATGCTCACGGCGAATTCGTTGACTGGCTGTCCAGCTTCACCCGGTTTGCCATCGACAACCGATTGAGGCACCTCGATAAAACCCACGGTTTCCGTTAGCAGCGGTTTGATGGTGGCAACGTGTTCGGCGAACTCCTCGTCGTAGACCAGCACGCGCACATCAAGCTGGTTGCACAAGTCTGTCAGTTCTTCGTCGAGGTAACGGTAGTTGATGCCGACGTGGCCAAAACCTACAAGGCCTGTGGCTGTAAACGTTTCCATATAGGCATTGGAATTGCGCATGTAATGGCCTACGTGGGACCGCTCGGGCAATCCTAACGATTCCATCCAGGCGGCCATTCCGCTCGCGCGGCGTACCAGTTCGCGGTAGTCGACGCGGCATTCTTCGTGGATCAGCGCGGGTGAATCACCAATAGGACTCTCTGCGATCTGACAGATGGCTTCAACAATATTCCAACAACTCATGGGCGGTTCCGCTTATTCCTCAGTTGCGCTATTCGGCCAAGCGATTCAGTTATCAAAGCGAAAGTGCAGTGTGTATTCCTCATCGGGAACTTCACTGACAGTGACGCGTCTGCCGGCGGCCTCGGTATCCAACATTGCCTGTACTGTGGCCTGATCATCTGGTGCCGTGCAGCTGACGAAGCGCTTGCCCGCGTCGGTTTCGCAGAGCACGATGGCTTGAGCAGGCACTCCCTTCATGTAGTTCACGGTGTAGGCGATAACCGTTCCTGCTTCCGGCCGCAATTCCTGCTCCAAGCGTTCAAGTACATTCTGCTCGATCTTGGTCTCAGTGCTGCTCCAATCGATTTCACTCGGTTGGCAGGAGAATACGCCGCTGGCGTGTTTGCTGAGCACACCCCCATTGGCGTGAATAAATGCGTATTGCTCGGGGTGGGCGCGAACCTGTGACCATACCTCGGCGATGCCGTGCATGCTGTAGTTATTGCCGGGCCCCCCGAAATAGGGAAGGCCACCGGTAAGCGTGAGCACAGCGCTGCCATCTGCCGGCAGCCCGAAGTGGTCTGTGATGGCCGTTACGGCGCAGGGAAAACAGCTGTAAATATCCAGTAGCGAGATGTCGTCAAAGGTTTTCCCAGCCATCGCCATGGCTTTATCTACCACCAGGTCGGCCATCTTGGAGGTACTCGGGTCGGGCCTGAGAGTGAGGTCGACTTCAATGCCCTGTGCGGCACCGTGCATGTATACCCAGTTGCTCTCGGGGATACCGAGTTCCCGCGCTTTGCCCACGGTAGTCAGCAACAGGGCCGCACCCTGGTTGACGCTGTCCTGGGCGATCATCCGCTTTGTATAGAGGTGGGTCAGCGGTTCGGCAGCGAGTATGTCTTCGGCGGTCATGCTGCCCGGAAACTGCGAATAGGGATTCTTCGCTGCAACTGTACTGAAGGAGGCTTGCAAGCTACCCAGTTGTGTCAGGTAGTCATCGCGCGAGAGGCCTAATTTCTGCCGGCGCGCTTCTTCGATGATCGCGTAGTAGAACAGCGGCATCACCATGCCGTTCTTGCGCTCCTGATTATTGGCGACGAAGTCGCCGAAACCGCGATCTTCCAGCGGCTCGTCGAACTCTTCCTCCCAATCCAGCGTCAGGTTATTGCGCTTGGCGTTGCGTTGGTTTTTGATGGCCTCCGAGCCGGCCAGTAAAACCATCTCGCGTCTACCGGCGGCAAGGTCGCCGAAAAACTCGATGATGAACGACTGCGGGACGTTGCCACCGGTAACGCTGTATATACGGTCCTTCGGATTGGCGCTGATACGCTTGGCTATTGACTGCGGAGGATTGTTGCTGCGGCCCTGATCCGTGGCCCAGACGCTGGCTGAATCAGAAAAGATCTTGGTGACGGCAATGGTATCGATCGCGGTGGCGATGTTGTTACCGCCGCAAGCGTCTATGGCCGCCTGGGCTGCGCTAGAGGCAATGCTCATGGGAGAGCTTGCACCGGCTTCCCGCTCGACATACTGTCCCGCCCCCACCAGGATGGGGGTATTGTCTGGCACTGCCATTAGAAGAGGTCCGCGATATCGCGCAGTTGCTGCTTGTCGGTGGTCGCAACCAGCAATGTGGTGACTTTGGAATCGCGCCAAGCTTGCAGGCGCTCCTTGATGCGATCTTTCGGGCCGGTTAGCGTCATGGCGTCAGCTAGTTCGTCAGGAATCACTTGGGCGGCCTCGTCGCGCTTACCTTCCATGAACAGCTGCTGGATACGCTCGGCTTCTTCTTCATAGCCCATGCGAACAAATAAGTCCTTGTGGAAGTTGGTGCTCTTTGCACCCATACCGCCCACATAGAAAGCCATGTGGTACTTAAAGGGCTGTAAACCGGCCTGAACGTCGTCGCAGATATTCACCTGCACCATCTGCGCGATCTGGAAGTCCGGGCGCATGTTGGTGAGGGAATGTTCGTATACGCTTTCGTCATAAGGATTGTAAAAAAGCGGTATCCAGCCGTCGCAAATTTCCGTAGACAGCGCGATGTTCTTCGGCCCTTCGGCGCCAAGGAAAATCGGAATCTCATTGCGCAGGGGATGGACGATGGGTTTCAGCGGCTTGCCCAGGCCCATGCCATCTTCGCCCGGGTAGGGCAGCGGATAGTGTGGACCGTCGTTGGTCACCGGCGCTTCGCGCTTAAATACCTGACGAATAATATCGATGTACTCGCGGGTCCGTGCGAGCGGCTTGGGGAACGGCCGGCCGTACCAACCTTCCACTACCTGCGGGCCAGAGACGCCGAGGCCCAACTGAAAGCGCCCGCCCGACAAAAGGTCCAGCGACAATGCATGCATGGCACAGGAGGTAGGGGTGCGACCTGACAACTGCACCACGGCCGTGCCCAGTTTTATCTTCTCAGTCTGCGCGCCAATCCAGCACAGCGGGGTGAAGGCATCGTTGCCCCAAGCCTCCGCTGACCAAACGGAATCAAAGCCCAACCGCTCTGCTTCCTGTGCCATCTCCACGAAATTGGGCTGAGGTGCTGCGCCCCAATAGCCCTGTGCCAGTCCGAGTTTCAAGTCACTCACTAAATATACTCCTCTGCGTTCTGGTAGGCGTCGCTCCCGCCATCCATGGCTCCCGCGACATACCGTACATCCTGTACATAAAAAATGGCCGCCCGAGGGCAGCCATTTCAGATTGTTGAGGTAACGATCAGATCTTGGTCTGCATCTTGATCGTTTTCTCCGTGGTGTCGTTGTAGGGGGGCAACATGCCACCCAACTTGGCCACGTTAACTTTTGCCTGCTTGTAGATCGACTTCGCATGGCTGAATGTCTTAAAGCCATCGTAGCCATGGTAGGAGCCCATACCCGCTGGGCCAACGCCGCCGAAGGGCAGGTCTTCCTGCATGATGTGCATGATCACATCGTTGATGCAGGCGCCGCCAGAGGTGGTGCGTTCCAACACGTCGCGCTCTTCGCCCTTGTCCTGGCCGAAGTAGTAGGCCGCCAGCGGACGCGGATTGGCATTTACGTAATCGATGGTCTCGTTGAAGTCCTTGTAGGTCTTAATCGGCAGCAGCGGACCAAAGATCTCTTCCTGCAGTACGCGCATGTCATCAGTCGCGTTCTTGATCACCGTTGGCGCAATCTTGTAGGTGCCCTGCTGGGAGGCAAAATCTTCGCTAGCCGGATTGCATTCAATCACATCGCCGCCTTTGGCCTGTGCGTCCGCGATATTTTCCTGCAGACGGTTAAAGTGACGGTCGTTAATAACTGACGTGTACTCAGGGTTTTCGAGCAGCTTTGGATACATCGAGCCAACCGCTTTCTGAATCTCCGCAACTACTTCGTCCAGCTTCTCTTCAGGAACCATTAGGTAATCTGGAGCGAGGCAAATCTGACCGGCATTCATTGTTTTGCCCATCATGATGCGGCCAACTGCCTGCTCAAGGTCGGCGCTGCGACTGATGATAACCGGCGACTTGCCGCCCAGTTCCAGTGTCACCGGCACGAGATTCTTGGCAGCCGCTGCCATCACGTGCTTGGCAATGGAAGTCGCGCCGGTGAAGATCATGTGATCGAACGGGAGGGAGGTAAACGCCGCGCCAACCTCCGGTCCGCCGGTGCAGATAGCGACTTCTTTCTCATCCCAGGCATCCGCCACGATCTCGGCCATCACGTCGGAAACTGCGGGCGTGAATTCCGAAGGTTTAATCATCACACGGTTACCCGCCGCGATAATCTCGGCAACCGGGCCAAAGGTCAGGTTGGCGGGGAAATTCCAGGGGCTGATGACGCCCACCACGCCCAGCGGCTGGTATTCGATCCAGGAACGGCCGCCCAGCAGGCCCAATGGGAACATGGTCTTGCGCTTCTCAGGCTTCATCCACTTGCGAACGTGTTTAATGCCGCTCTTGAAGGGCATGATGCTGGCGGACACGTCGGTCAGCATAGATAGCTGGCGGGGACGGCAGGTGAAGTCAGCGCTCAGCGCTTCTACCAGCTTATCTTGAAATTTGGCGACTGAATTCATGCCGCGTTGCATGCGGTCGATGCGTACTTCGGCGCTGACGTGGCCTTCGGCGATGTAATCCGTCCGCTGGGCTTCCAGCAGCTTCATCATTTTTTCGGTGATCGGATCCTGATCGACGTTGATATCCTGGGGAGCATTCATTGTTATGTCCTCGCTGGGTTAGCTGCGGGCCTGCGGCTTTTGCCGTCGGAGGGCCTGCGGCAGCTTGTAGTTAAGTGTTCAAAAAATGAACTGCCAAGTATAGACCCATTGCCTGAATCGGGTAACAGCGAATCATAGTCGATTTGGGCCAGTAAATAAAACAGTCTATACGGATTGTTTTGTGAGTCGGATTGGCTGCCCGCGATCCTGGGATTGTTGAAGAAAGAGGCGATCAATCGACAGGCGGTAAGACTATACTGATCGGCGTATCGGAAAGAGCTGAGTTCCATGAAGAAAGCCGCACTTATAGCGCTGGGTCTCTTTGGCCTCCTCGTGTTCGTGGTCACGGTTACCCTGGCGCTGGCACATCGCCAAATTGACGCCGTTGAGCCGCCATTGCCACTGCAAGCGCAGATTGCCGCATTGGCCGAGAAAGCGGAGGGGCCGGCAAAGCTCAGCTACATCAATACCGCTACTCAATCAGGACCCTTGGGCACCATTGGCCACATCGCTGTGCTGATGGAGTGGACCAACGGTGATGCCTTCCTCCTCGACACGGGAATGACCGCGAACCAGGCCATAGCCTTTGGCAAACCCATGCAACTGCTGCTGGGCGCTGGCGTCAGCCGATGGGCATGGCGAAGGCAGTGCCTCTGCCCGCATGGCAGCGGTACAGATCACGGCACTGGTAGTGGCAGTGGATAAGGAAACTCGCGAGATCGCTCTGGAGCTGCCCAACGGTGAAATCACCACCTTGCTCGCCGGCGAAGAACTAAAACGCTTCGATGAGATTGCCGTGGGCGACGCGGTGGTCGCGAGCTATATTCAGGCGCTGGCCGGTGAAGTGCGTGCCCCCACGCCGGAAGAGATGGAAGAGCCCTGGGTAGAACTGGATGCGGCAGCGGTGGCCGATCTGGGCATGGACCCGGGCGTTGCCGGTTTGCGTGTGATACGTGCTGTGTGCAGCATTGAAGGTATGAACCGCGTGACCCGCACGGCAATGATCAAAGACCCGCGCGGCAAGTACCATGTGATCACGGACGTTGATCCCGCCAATATGGCAGGTGTTACCTTGGGCACACGCATCATCATGACCTACGCTCAGGGCATTGCCCTAAATCTGGAGAAGGCACCCGCCGCCGAGTGATCTAATCGGCAAACCTATTAGACCCCATCCGCCATTCCGCGGATGGCGGTCTGCTCCTACACTGGCTCAATAGCAAGTGTTGGAGCCTCCCTATGAAAACCGAAATTTGCGAAAAACTCGGCATCGATGTGCCGGTTTTTGCGTTTACCCATTGCCGTGATGTGGTCGTCGAAGTCTGCAAAGCGGGGGGAATCGGCGTATTCGGTGCCGTGGGTTACACCCCTGAACAATTGAAAGCCGAGCTGGCCTGGATCGATGAACGTGTGGGAGATCGTCCCTACGGCATCGACGTAATTATGCCGACCAAGGACCTCGCCCAGGAGGTACCCGATCTCAACAGCCTGATTCCAGAAGAGCACAAGGGTTGGGTTGAGCAGGTAATGCAGCGCTATAACATTCCTTCCATGCCGGAGGATGCTGGCGGTGATGCCTATCACGGCATCACTGGCGACCAAATAGGCTGGCAGCACGATATTGCGCGCGCACTTTTGGAGGAAGGATTTAAACACCCCAACTGCAAAGTGATGGTGAATGCTTTGGGCACACCGCCCGACGACATTATGGCGGAGTGCAAAGAGAAAGGGATTCTGGTTGGAGCGCTCGCAGGAAGGCTGAAGCATGCTATATCCCATAAAGAAGGTGGCGTGGATTTCATCATCGCGCAGGGACATGAAGCCGGCGGACACACGGGCGAGGTGACCACCATGGTGCTGGTACCTCAGGTGGTGGATGCGGTGGCGCCGTTACCCGTGCTTGCCGCGGGGGGCATCGGCTCTGGCCGTCAGGCCGCGGCGGCAATGGCGCTGGGCGCGCAGGGTGTGTGGTGTGGATCCATTTGGCTCACATCCAACCAGTCGGAAGTGGAACCACTGCCCAAATCCAAGTTGATCAATGCGAGTTCGGAGGACACCGTGCGCACGCGCATGCTGAGTGGCAAGCCTGCGCGCATGTTGCGCTCTAAATGGACCGACGCCTGGGAAGACGACGACTGTCCTGGCTTTTTGCCCATGCCTCTGCAAGGCATGTTGGTGATGGAAGCCAACCACCGTATCAACCGCGCTCAGAACGAGGAACTGGCCTTTTACCCCACGGGTCAGATCGTGGGCCAAATGAACCAGGAAAAAGATTGTCGCCAGATCATGTATGAACTGCTGGAAGAGTACGCCGATACGGTCGAACGCCTGCACGGCAATTTGCATGGTGCATGACACACGTTGCGATTAGCGCCTTATCGACTAGAGTAGGAAGCAAGTTGAGCGCCGGGAGATAGCGATGAGATGGATCGGAAGTGCAGATAATCGAGAGCAATTGATGCAGGAGTTGCCTGCAATCGGTGGCCGGTTTTTGGAACTGCAACAGGCCTTCTTTCAATTGCCCCATATTCCCGCCGCTGTGCTCGAGCTCTGTCGATTGCGCCTCGCGCAGCTGCACGGCTCCGAAGCGGATTTTTCGCGTTGCTGTGCCGAGGTTGATACCGCCCAACGTGATCAATTGACTGATTGGCCGAATAGCGCAGTATTTTCAGACGCAGAGCGCGCTTGCCTCGAGATGACCGAAGTTCACGCAATAGATGTAGGGGCGATTACCGATGCGCAGGCCGACGCAGTGAAAGCCCATTTTGGAGAGAAAGGGTTGGTGGCGCTAATACAGGCGCTGGGTACTTTCGATGGCTATATGCGGCTCGGGCTTTTGTGGTCACTGCCACCGGAGCAGCAACATGGCCACTAATGCACGAGTACAAGCTCCTGACACAAACACCGGCAACGTGATTCGGGACTCTGCCCTGGGGCTTGTGCCTGAAACCCTCGAGCACTATCTACCGCTGAATGCGGCGGTGTGGGATGCCGGCCCCCTCAATGCCGCCGAGATCGAGATGGCGCGGTTGCGCAACGCGCGCTATACCGGTTGCGTGGTTTGCCAGGCGGTGCGCTACGACATTGCCATCGAAGCGGGTCTTGATGAGGAGAAGGTGGCTCAGATCAACCGCGAACCCAGCGATGCCGATCTTTCGGTGCGAGAACAACTCATCGTGCGATTTGTGGATCAGTACGCGCTCGATCCGTCGGGTATGAGCGACGAGTTTTCAGGCGAGCTTCAAACCGAGTTTTCAACCGAAGAGTTGCTGCACCTGTCTTTGCTGGTGGCCTATTTCAATGGCTTTGGCCGCTGTGCTGTGGCTTTGGGTGGTATGCCCGAGCAGATGCCGCGCATGGAGATTTCCGTCCCGCGCTGAGCACTAGCACCAGCTAAATTCGACCGCAGGCGACATGTTCAATCCTGCAAACCAGGGATAAAGTGATCTCATGGATGCACTGATTTTCGAGAAGCGGGGCCGGCAGGCCTGGCTGACGCTAAACCGACCCGACAACAAGAACTTGATGAACGGTGAGATGTTCGTCCAGTTTGTCGATGCCTGGCAGGAGATTCGCGCGGACGATGATATTCGCTGTGTGGTGATTACCGCGACGGGTGACGAGGACTTCTGCTGCGGCGGTGATCTGGGCGGATTGATCCCACTGTGGACTGGCGCCAAGCAGGCCGAGACTGACATCGAGAAGCGGCTGGTGGCTGACCCGCTCATTGTCAACAAGGTGATGTTGAAGGACGAACCGCTCTATAAGCCGATCATCGCAGCGGTCAACGGTCGGGCGTTAGGGGGCGGCACAGAACTGCTGCAGGCGACAGATATTCGTATCGCAGCCGAGCATGCAAGCTTTGCGTTGCCCGAGCCTAAGAGCGGGGTCGTTCCCGGCGCCGGTTCTATGGTCAGGTTAACTCGCCAGCTGCCCTATGCTCACGCCATGAAGATCTTGCTCGCGGGTGAGCCGATTGATGCACGGGATGCACTGGCCATGGGGCTGGTGTCTGAAGTTGTCCCCGCTGATGAACTACAGGCACGTGCTCAGCAACTGGCCGACAATGTGTGCAAGCAGGCACCCTTAGCTCTGCAAGCGATTAAGAAAACCGCGCTTGAGTCGCACACACTGCCCTGGGCAGATGCCTTCCACCTAGAGATGGAACAATCTGCCGTAGTGATGATGAGTAAAGACGCTCGAGAGGGGCCGCGCGCGTTTAAGGAAAAGCGCGAGCCGGACTTCAAAGGGGAGTGAGTTGACCTAGGGCTGGGTCGCTCTATCGCGAGCGAGGTCTCAATCCTGAGCCGGGATAGAGTCTCCAGCCAGGTAGGCCTCCCACGCTCCGGGTTTTTCTGGTTTGAATCCTTGCTCGAGGCAGTTTTCTGTAAACGCCGTGAATTTGGATGAGAAGGGTGTGGGTTTTCCTTTCCACCACTCCCGAACTCCAGGAAATGTCATCCACCATTTGTAAGTTTCTACCCAACGCTGCCAAATGGCTTCTGACACATTGCCCTGCTCGTGCTGAACGTATAGGAACTCCATGGCACTGAAAAATTCGGTGAGCCACCAGGTGAACTGAACGCGCTCGGCGGGTTTTAGACTCCTAACGTCTATCAGGCCGCGCATGTGGACTTTATTGAGATCGGGGTTAGAAGACATCTCCCTTTGCATGCTGCCAAGCCTTTCCAGAGCGCGTGCTTCGATGTCATTGCGCTGGGAACGGGTGTTGCCTCGCACCTGCACGGCCAGGTAGATCAAAGAGAGGATAACGCCCATACCGCCAACAAATTCACCAATATTGGCGAGACTATCAAGATCCATGCTTTCACCTATGCTTGTCTAAGACGCAATATAGTCTATTCATCTCTAATTCGTGGCTTTTCGTCGTGCGTGGCTTGCGGCATCTGGCCGTGAAAATTACGTTGAGGTGTTGCTTGAATTGTTCGTGCTTCTATACAGATAACCATTAAGGAATTTTGATGCGACAGTTAGTCATCACCCTGGTAGCCCTGTGGCTGGTAGCGTGTTCTACCGAATCCGAACCGCCGGTAGAGAACCGCTATCGAGAACCCGGTGCATATCTGACGCAATCAGAAGCGGCCTATCGCAAGAGCGTCGTGGTGAACCCCGCTTATCAGGTGGCGATAGAACTCGACAGCGAGCCCGGCAAGTATCGCGGTACGGTGATTACCGAGTTCGAATACAGGGGTGGGCGTGCGCCGCTGACCATCGACTTCAGCGGCGGGGAAGTTCTGTCCCTTGAGCTAAACGGCAAGCCTGTTGATTACATCTACAAGGGGAATTTCATCGCTCTACCGGGTGAAGTCATGGCGGCCGGACCGCAGCGACTGCAAATCGATTACGTGCAGCAATACAGCCAGGATGGATCGGGATTGTACCGCTATGAAGATCCGGAGGACGGGCGCGCCTACTTGTATACAGATTTTCAACCCTTTGACGCCAATCGCATGTTTCCTCACTTCGACCAGCCGGACTTGAAGGCGCGATTTACCTTAGAGGTGAATGCGCCTGCGCAGTGGTATGTCGTGAGCACAACGCGAGAGTCGTCCATCGACAGGCAAGGAGAGCGCTGGCACTGGCGCTTCCCCACAACCGAACTGATGAGCTCTTATATTTTCTCTCTGCACGCCGGAGAGTATGTGGTGTTTGAAGACAAGGATTTTCGCTACCCGCTGCGCCTGTTTGTGCGACAGTCGATGGCCCGCTACGCCGAGCCGGATGAATGGTTCAAGCTGACCAAACAGGGCTTTGACTTCTTCGACGCATATTTCGCCCTGCCCTATCCCTTCAAGAAGTACGACCAGCTCATCGTTCCCGACTATAACGCCGGCGCCATGGAGAACATCGCCGCGGTAACCTTCAGTGAGTATTTTTTGCATCGGGGTGAGTCCACGCGTCGCCAGCGCATGGACCTGGCCAACGTCATCATGCACGAGATGGCACACATGTGGTTCGGCGATATCACGACCATGGCCTGGTGGAACGGGCTGTGGCTAAACGAAAGCTTTGCTACCTATATGGCTGAACTGGCAGTTAATCAGGCCACTGAGTACACCGAAAACTGGCAGGAGTTCTTCATGGGCATGAAGAACTGGGCCTATTGGGAAGACCAACTGGTTACCACTCACCCCATCGAATTGCCTGTACGCACGACCGACGATGCGTTTACCAATTTTGACGGTATCACCTATGGCAAGGGGGCCGCCGTACTGAAACAGTTGGGCGCACTATTGGGTGAGGAGGCATTCCGCCGGGGAGTGCGCGACTACCTGGCGGCAAATGCCTGGGGTAATACTGAGCTGAATGACTTTATCGGGGCACTCTCAAACGCCTCCAACCGAGATTTGAGCACCTGGACTGACCAGTGGCTCTACCAGGCTGGCTTGAATAGCATTGAAACCGACTTGCGCTGTGAAGCTGGCAAGATCGTCGAGATGCGTTTACTGCAATCTGCGCCGGAAGAGTATCCAACGCTGCGCAGTCAGCGTACGCAAATCGCTTTTTATGGCATGGACGGTGATCGGCTGCTGCTCGCCGACGTGATGCCTGTAGTGTTCGACGGTGCAACGACTACCGTTGAAGCCGCGGTGGGCAAGACCTGTCCTGACTTTGTTTACCCCAACTACGACGACTGGGCGTATATCAAAGTGAAGTTGGATGAGCGTTCGATAGACGCGGCTCGGTCGAACATGAATGCCTTTAACGAACCCATGCAGCGCACCATGGTGTGGTATGACCTTTGGTCTATGGTAGAGGACGGTACCTTCCCGCTGTCGGATTATCTCGATGTGCTAGCCCTGAATATGCCGAGGGAGAAGGATCTTGGCACCGCCAGTGATTTGCTCGGCAACTTGCGTTCTGGCTTTGCGTATCTGCATCAAGTGGCTGCCAGCGAGCAATACCTGGCCCATTATGCGGGCGTCTTTGAACCGCTATTGTGGGAGCTGGTGAGCAACTCTGAAGGGGATGCGCGCCGCACCTGGCTGCGAGGTTACATTGATGTTGCCAACAATGAAGCCGCCTTCGCCCGCTTGCGTGAGCTATTGACGGGTATAGAGGGGTTCGAGCTGGATCAGGACCAGCGCTGGCAGATAGTGATGAAGCTTAACGAGTTCACACAGCCGCATCATGCCGCCCTGGCGCGGCGCGAGCTGGAGCGCGATCCCTCTTCCATTGGCAAGGAAAATTCTGTGCGTTCGTTGGTGTTGTCGGCGCGTGGCGATGAAAAGTGGATGTGGATGGAAAGGGCGGTGGCAAAGGACGAAGCCTACACCTTGCGTCGCAGCCGCACGATTCAGCGCGGGCTGTTTCCCTATTCAAGCCAACGCGACCTGGCGAAGCCTTTTGCCGACCGCATGATCGAGCAGCTGCCTGAGTTGAGTAAGCGCCACGATGTGGTCTTTCATGACAAGGTAACTTCAGGATTGTTGCCGCGCCTATGCACGGATGAAAACGTGAAGCGTCTGCACACGGCGGCGCAGGACCTGTCTACCCTGAATCCGGCGATTGTGCGCGGACTCAAGGTGGCCGCGCAGATGGACGAGCGCTGTGTTCGAGTGGGGGAAGTACTCGAGGCTCAGGAGGCGCTGTGACTGCCGTCGCACATCGGTGATTTTTTTGTCGCCTTGCAGCCGCAGAAATACACCGTGCGGTCAGATTGCGCCTCATACTTCACTGGCGTGAAGGTAGTACCCGAATGGGAACCATCACAAAACGGCTGGCTGGCGCTGCGACCGCAGGAACACCAGAAGTAAGCTTTTCCTTCTTCTACGTCGATGGAATATGGGCCCTCGGCGGCACGCACTGCGTCTGACATGTTGTATCTCCCCTTGTTGTTTCCCTGATTTAAGTTCACAACCTGGCAGCCGGCAAGTCAGGCGGCCCTGATCGAGCCATAGGCGGCGAGTGCGGCCTCGCGCGCGGCGCGATGATCGACCATGGGCTCAGGATAGTCCTTACCTAAGGCGATGCCTGCCTCGGCGAGAACCTCAGTGGGCGCGGTGGCAGGTTCATGCAGGTAGTTGTCGGGCAGGGCCGCGATCTCCGGCACCCAGTGCCTCACATAGTCGCCTGCTGCATCGAACTTATGCCCCTGCAGGGTCGGGTTAAACACCCGAAAATAGGGGGATGCATCGGCGCCGCTGCCCGCGACCCACTGCCAGCCGCAGGCGTTATTGGCCAGGTCGGCATCCACTAGCGTATCCCAGAACCAGCGTTCACCCGCCTGCCAGGGAATCAGCAGGTGTTTAGTGAGAAACGAAGCCACGATCATTCGTACCCGATTATGCATGGTGCCCGTGTGCCACAACTCCCGCATACCTGCATCGACGATCGGATAGCCGGTATTGCCCGTCTGCCAGGCTTCGAGAGCCGCTGGCGAACCGAGCCAGGGGAAGGCGGAGAATTCAGATTTAAAGGGCTGCTCGGGCAGCGTAGGAAAGTGGAACAGCAAGTGGTGTGAAAATTCTCGCCAGCCAAGCTCCGAGAGAAACTTCGCCACCTGATTTTCCGCAACAGCGCCTGTGTCTGCTGCATGTCTCACAGCGTGCCATAACTGACGAGGAGACAGCTCACCAAAGTGCAGATGCGCCGACAGTTTTGAAGTGTTGTCCTGCGCGGGGTGGTTGCGGCCCTCGTCGTAGTTATCGATGCCTTTCGCTAGGAAGTGTTCCAGCTTCCCTAGCGCGCCAGCCTCGCCGGGTGTCCAAAACTCAGACCAGTGGCTTGCCCAGTTGGGTTGTGTGGGTAATAGATTCAGAGCTTCCAATGAAGAAGAATTGGCATCGCAGGTAGTCAGACCGCTATCGATGGTCGGCAGCGATGTGTGAGGCGCGGGCTGAGTCAGGCAATGCTTCCAGAACGGCGTAAAAACTTTGAAGGGCAAACCGGACTTGTTTTGAATCTCCGTCGGTTCGAAGAGAAGATTTCCGCGGAAGCGCTTTATCTCGATGGCCTCCCGCTCAAAATGCGCATGTAACTGCGCCTCCAATGCACTGGCCCATGGCTCGTAACTGCGGCTGCAGTAGACCGCCGTTGCTCCCGTCTCTGCCAGCAGCTCGGTGAGCATGGCCTGTGTGGGACCCTCTTTGAAAAGGAGTCTGCCGCCCATTGCGCCGATATCTGCTGATAGCGCTGCCAGCGAGTGATGTAACCACCAGCGACTAGCCGCACCCAGCTTCCACTCGCCCGGGGAATCGTCATCGAGAATGTAGCAGGGAATGACTGGCCGGCCGGTCTTAATGGCCGCCTGCAGCCCGGGCAGGTCGGTGAGCCGCAAATCATTACGAAACCAGTAAATAATCGGGGCCGGTGTTGCGGCAGGGTTGGGCATAGCGGGAATTGATATCTGGGTATTGGGTGTTTGTTATAGCTACGTGATCAGGAGCATTACAGATTTCCCGGTTATACTTTCACCCCCCTCTCCGAGTAAGTAATCAGAGCAATGACCGTACGCGTAGCCACGAGCCAGTACCGCACCGAAAACGATGTGGACGCCAACCTGCAAACCCTTTTGGGGCTGATCGAACAAGCCGCGGACGGCGGGGCGCAGTTGTTGGTCGCGCCAGAATTTGGCAACCACACCAGCTTTTACCAGGATGCCGAGCACGCCTGGCATATCGCCGTAGAAGTCGATGGTGCCTACGTTGAAGCCGTTCGCAACAAGGCGGCGGAGTGCGCTATTCATGTGGTATTTAACGCCACGTGCCGCGGTGACGTCGCCGGGGAAATCTTCATTCGCAACTTTCTGGTCGGCCCCAGTGGTGAGCTTATTGGCTATAACGACAAGCAAACGCTCATGGGCGGTGAAAGCGTGCACCTGAGTGGCGCCCAAGAGCCGGGCCAGGTTTTCGACACCTCGATTGGCCGCATTGGGATGATGTCCTGCCTGGATGGTGTGCCCCCAGAATGCGCGCGCAACCTGGGGGTGCGCGGTGCGCAGATTATTACCAATGGCCACAATTCATGCGCACTGGACGAGCCCTACACCCATATTCCGGTGAGCGCGGCGGAAAACCACTGTTGGGTGATTGCGGCTGGCAAACTCGGGCCTGTGGTCGTTGATGAGATGGTGCAACCGTTGGCGGACCAGGTTGGCATTCCCGAGCACCTCATTTCATCGCTGGGTGAGAATCCGATCCTTAACCCCGAGGGCGAGGCGGTGGCGCGTTTTGACTGCCAACAGGGAGGCCTGTTGTTCGCCGATATTGAAGTGGAGCGCGCGGATGACAAAGACTGGGGCGATGGTGACTTAATGGCAGACCGCCGGCCTGAACTATACGGAGCTGTGGCCCAGCCGCCGCGGGAGTTTCCGCTGGAAGTAGCTGATGCCTGGCGTGGTGCTGTCATACAGTTGCGCAGCAGCCGGCCTTTTCAGGTGAACATGCAGCGCGTGACAGACCTTATTGCCGATGCTGCAGTTAACGGCGTGCGGGCCGTAACCCTGCCGGAACTGTTTCCCTTCGAATTTGAGCAAATCATCGCTAATCCGGATCTGGCGCTGGAACAGTCCCTCGCGGCCGAGCAGCATCTGCGTCAGGTTTGCCAGAGCCACGGTATCGCCGTCGCCTGCTCGCTAGTGACCGACGATGACGGCATTCGCCACACCGGAATGCTGATCGGTGATGACGGCGAACGCTGGGGCAGTTACCACCAGACACATATACCACGCAGTTTTCGCCAATGGGCCAAAGCGGGCGATGAACTGCCGGTTTGGGAAACCCCGCTGGGCCATGTCGGTATGATGCTGGGCTATGACCTGGTCTTCCCGGAAGTGGCAACGGTGTTAGCGCGGCGCGGTGCCGAGATCATTTTTCACCCCACCACCTGGCGACTGGCCTGGGAGCCGAGTCTTGTAGCCTGTGAGCGGGCCAGCGAAAACCGCGTGAGTGTGCTCTCAGCAGCACGTTGGGACTCACCGATACAGCGTGGCGGTATGATCAACGCCTTATCTGTCTCTGAGCCGCTTAGAGCCTCCGATCTCAATCCCATCTGGCCATTGGAAGCCCCCCGCGATCGGGAGTTGTACGTGACGGCCGATATTCACCCGGAGCGCTCGCGGAATAAAGACCTGATTGGTTTCGATCTGCAATGGGGCCGACGCGCCGAACTGTATGGTGCGCTCGTCAGTTGAGCCCAATTATTGAAGGATTGAAATGAGCATTGGGGTGATCCACCCCCAAATCGGCCTCGTATATCCCTCCACATACACTTGTGGAGACGACGACAATGGCAAAGTTGCTTTCATTTTTTAGTGCTCTGGTGCTCGCGGCCGGCTTTTCGGTTGCGTCACAAGCCGCTACGACTGAGCCCTCAGCGGACCAGGCAAAACTGGTGTTTTATCGCGCCGATGAGTCCAGCAAGACCCGTCGCATCAAGCTCGATGCCAATATCGATGGCCAAAAGCTGGGTCGCCTGAAGTACAACCGCACTATCGTAACCAGCGTTGACGCCGGTGAGTACCAGTTGGGCAGCAGCGTTCGCGGCACCGAGGCTTTAGCGGTCGACGTGAAGCCCGGCAAGACCTATTTCGTGCACATGCAGCTGAAGAAGCTGGGCCAGACGGTCACTCCGACCCTGGTGCTGGTGGAGGAGCAGGTGGCACTAACCCAATTGCCTGAAGATGTAGCAGGCACTATCTAGACCGACAACCCAACCAGGTCTCATACTGGCCGCTCCCATTTGGGTGCGGCCTTTTTTTTGCCTGAGAATCAGTAACGCATCAAGTTAATCGGCGCCGTTTTTCCTTCCGCCGTTAACTCAAATTTCGCATCCTTGTACTTGGGCGGCCCGAAACCAGGCTCGGCGTCGTTGCTGGCCCCTACCGGTTCCTTGGGAATGGGCGGGAAGATCTTGGTGTCCATCTTGCCGTTGTCGTTGTCGTCGTGATGCACCGAGATGGCATATTCACCCGGTTCCAGTTCGAAGGTGGTGGTGATACTGCCTTCCTGATAATGCTCAGGCACCTCCAGTGTCTGGCTGGTCACCATGTCTTCGTCATCAAGCCAGGACTTCTTGCTGTTGTAGATAGCGACATTGAGCTTGCCTGCATTCGTTTCAATATTGTTAACCACCACCGTCAAAGTAGCGGCGTGGGTATTGGCTGCGAGCAGGCTGGTGCCCAACAGGGCCTTAGCCAATAAAGCGCGGTCCAAGAATTTCATCACCTTCCTCCCATCTGAGAACGCCATGCGTGGTGTACTTGCGCTGCTGCGAGTAGAAGTAGTTCCAATTCACCACCAGGGTCTTATCGTCATTGTTTACCAGGGTGTCTCTACATTCTATACGAGTGGCTTCACCGTACAGATGTTGGGTGCTGTAAAGATAGCGACCATAGGCCATGCCGTTGCCAAACAGGTCGGGGCCATGGAACTGGTGGTGGTTGTGATCCCGGGTGCGCTCGTAGCTGTATTCGCTTTCGACTACACCGGTGGTTTTAACGGTCATGGTGGCGCGGGTGAGATTGATGGGCGTGTAGTCGATGGTCACCTGATTGGTGCCAACGAGTTCCTGGTCGTTGTTGTAGACCTCCAATTCGCCCTTCCACTGGCCCTGATGCTTGGGCGGGAGCACGAAGGTGCGCTTGCCTTCATAGGCTTCGCGCTCCAGCCAGTCAGCGATTTTTTTCTTCGTTTCTGGGGAGTCGTCGTCGACCTCGGTCACGATATACAGGCCATTGAAAACGCCAATGATGGTGGCGCCTTCGTATAGCAAGCTGGAATACACCTGCATGCCGAGCTCGGGCACCACGTGATTAACGGTGCGCAAATGGGTGTTCCAGGCAGGAGAGAAGTATTCGGAGTCTACCAGCGTGCCATAGGGGCTGCCGGAGCCAACGAAATCCGGACCGGTGTAGATGCGGTCGTTGTCGGAGTCTATGACTCCGAAATCAAAGCGACCAATTTCGAAGCGATTGCGCAGCGGACCCACGGCGTCAAAGTCCGTCTGCATCCAGTAGCGCGTGCGCCCATCTTCCACCTCGCTGGCGCGGGAGACCTTGTTCACACCCACATGGGTACCGTCGGGCTCAAACAGTGAGGGCAGGCCGTGCCAGGCGCCCGTGATCAGTTTTTGCCAGTTACTGGGTTCAGACATCGTTTACTCCACTTGTCAGTGCTATTTGTGCTCGGCGACAACCGCCAGTTCATGATCGGTATTACAAAGGCCCTGTAGGTCGGCGCCAGACATGGCATTGCCGGTGCAGGCGTAGTCACAGAAATTGGTAATTACCTGCGCCAGGTATTTGCGAATCTGCTTGTTGCTGCCTTTGGTTTTCTTGTCGAGAAAGGGGCGGCCGGTGACCGTGTCTTTGGGCCAGGCCAGGGAAAAGTGGTTTGCGCCGCGGACGATGAGCAGGTAGCGATCACCACGCTTGCCTTTTACGCCCTTATGGAAGGTTTTCTCGACGCGTTCGGTAGGGCTGCTCTCGGTGTCGTCGCCGTAGCGATGGCTGCTGGCGGCGATGACGCCGTCGCGCTCGCCACCGATAATGAGCAATGGCACATCCCTGCTAAGCGGCATAATAGCGCCTTCATCCCAGCCCAGCATGGAACTGGCGGCGGAATGCGCAGCGTAGGAGAAGGCGCCGCGAATTTGCGGAAACCAATCGGGGTTGGCATTCACCAGTGCCATGGTTCCACCCGCGGAATGGCCGCCCAGCACGATCTTGTCCAAATCCATAAGGCCCGCCAGAACAGAATCCTTCTGCATCTTCTTCAATTCTTTCAGAATCGACTTTATGGCGGGGCAGGAGGGTTTTTTGCCGTAATGACGAGGTTTTAGGCGCTTCAGTTCAACGCCCGGAGATAGGCTAATCATGTCGCCCATTTCAATGGTGATCCAGCTATAGGTCACCACCACAAAGCCCGCTTCGGCTAGTTGCTTGGCGAGCCAGCTATAAGCCTCGGGGGTGAGGTTTACGCCGGGTATCATTATCACCACCGGCATGGGTGCCCGTTTGGAGTTGGCGGGAATCATGCCGGTGTTGCGTTCTTCGAACGAGTCTCCGTACGTACAAGGGTAAAACACCTTCATGTGCAGTGTGTCGTAGGGCGCGCTGTAACCGCTCACGATTGCCGCGCGAAAGAATGCCCTGACTTTTACGGGTTTCACCAGGCGTTATTCCGGTCTGGGCAACACCCGATCGCCGCCCCACAGGGCGTTGACCAGTTTCTGTGAGAGTTCTGGGCCGTACATGCGTTCAACCATTTCGTTCATTGGATCGCGGTCTGCAATTTCCTTGCGTATAAATTCGTCACGCGCCGCCTGGGCAGGGCGTTCGGCTTCCGGAAGAATGGCTGACTTTTCCACATTTGCAAGCCATTGGTCGACCAGTTTGTGAGAGGTCTCACGTATAGTCGCCATGTTCTGCTCGGAGTCTGCTGCGGTAAAGCAAATACTGGAGGGTGTTTGCGTGACGCGCATGTACAGATCGCGGCTGATGAATGTCGTCAGGCCGTCGTTTTCGTGCAGGCGCAGATGCTCCTCATTGATCTCGGTGTAGTACTTGTCCATATAGTCCGGATTCGCGGCCAGATCCTTGCGTGGTACAAAATCCATATACATGAACAGATCTGGGGTAGTGCCGAATGCCAGGCCCAGGTTAGGGGCGTCGTACTTGCTGGCCAGACTCACGGTCAGATGCATATTGGTAAAGCTCATCTTTGGGTTACCTACCCAGGAGAACACTAGCCAATCGATATCCGGACCGGCATAGGTGCTAAGAAAGCCGCCGGAACCGCTGCCATCAATCGCCTCGTAGGGTTGCAGGTCGGCGGTCGATGCGTCGGGAGTGAGCTCGAAACGAGCCCCGACTTTCTCAAACAGTTCACCTAACAAGCCCCACAGGGCTTCGAAGGTTTGCTGGTTGTCGACGGACGGCCGCGCGTCGATCTCGTCGATCAGAGATCGCGTGGATTTGCTCATGGAATACGCCTATAAAGTTATATTGATATATCTTTATGCGCATTCTATGGCCTGACGCCTCTCAGAGCAAGCCTTCGCGGCTAGCGACATACTGTGAAGAAAATTTGCCAGACCGTCACCAGCCATGGAAGGCTGGTGTCGAGCGCACATGGACGTGCTTGCAGCGTGTCTGGCAAATTTTGCTTCCAGTTTGGCGCTTAGTATCCGCCTGTGGGTCTTGGCAACGTGCGGTTCGCCGCAGAAATGGTCGCTACCAACTTATCGGCCATCTCCTTGCCGCATAGATCTTCGGCCACGTTATTGGCCGGGTCCCGCTCACAGATATTGCGGCGAATCTGGTGGTCGCGCTGGGCGATAGCGGCACGCATTTCCACCGGCGTCTTCTCGGCTTCATCCACCCACTTGAGCCAGCGATCAAGGCGATCCATTGCGCACTCCTCGGCGATGGCAATGTCCTCTTCGATTGGACGCGCTGCATAGCCTACTGCCGTGGGTGTCATGGCCACGCGGGTGTAGAGGTCGCGGCTAATGAATGGCTTGAACGTGGGCAGCTCCTGCAGCCGCAGAAACTCGTCGTTAACTTCTGTGTAGTAGCGGTCGACGTAGTCGATGTTATGCAGCAGGTCGACACGGGGAATGTAATCCATGTACATGAACAGGTCGGGCACGGTGCCCAGGGCAAAGCCGAAGTTGGGGACCAGGTATTGCGGCCCGAGGGTGATGGTGATGTGCATATTGGAGAAGGTCTGGCTCGGGTGCCCACACCAGGAGTGCACATACCAATCGATCTCGGGCCCAACATACACCTCGGTAGAGCCCTTGTGCCCGCTGTCGAGGGTGTAATCCACCAGGTCATCGCACACCGGGTCGCGCGTCAGGTCGAAACGCTGGGTGATCTTGGCGTGCATTTTTTCGAGGATGCCCCACAGGCGTCCAAACTGCTCGGTACGGTCTTCATTGGGCGCCGCTTTCACCATATCGATGATCGGCGTTAGTACTCGCTGGGCCTGATTGTCACTCATAGTCCTGTCCTCGAAATTTCCCTGTGCTCTATGGATTCTCTGCAAATGATATAATGATATAACAATTAAACAAAGAGCTCGCAAGCACTCGCTGGCTGCTTTTTGATCTACCGCAATTTAGTGTGGGGTCTACATGGAAAATCCTTTATCAACAATGACTTGCTGGTCTATATAAGCATTTGAGTTAGTGTGAGGGGATGTAAGTCAGTGCTTATTAACTTATGGTACGTCGCCGAATGGTCCGAGACCGTGAAAGAAAAACCGGTCAAAGTAAAAATGCTGGGACGGCACTTCGTGTTGTTTCGTGACAAGGCGGGCAAGGTCCACTGTTTGAGTGACGTTTGCCTGCATCGAGGGGGCTCGCTGGGCAATGGTTGGTGCACCGATGCTGATCGCGTGGCCTGCCCCTATCACGGTTGGGAGTTTAATGGCGAAGGGCGAGTGGAGCACATACCTTCACTGGAGGAGGGCGCGACGATTCCTGAGCGGGCCCGCATCGACGCCTACCCTACCGAAGAGCGCTATGGATTGGTGTGGGTTTTTCTAGGCGATCTGCCCGAAGAAGAACGCTACCCCATTCCGCCGCTACCCGAATACGGCGATCCCAACTGGCGCATGATAACCACAGAGACGTTTTGGAAGGCGGAAGCTGCGCGGGTGGTCGAAAACGGCATCGATATCGCGCACGCCTCCTACGTGCACCCGAGTTTTGGTAAGCCAGAAACCGCGTCCACGAACTTCATTGAAAATGTTGAGCGTTACGATCACTGGTGCAAATCTGACAACGTGATGTTTCCGCCAAAGTTTAAGGACAACTGGCTGCGCCGCCGAATTCGGCGAGAGGGCCAGGAAACGCATCAGCACCTCACCACCTGGCTGCCTGGCTTTACCATCCGAATGCAGGTCGACCTCAACGAGAAAATGCATATCCTCATGTTCGATGCCAATACGCCGGTGGACGAGTTTGAAACCCGTACCTTCATGCTGCAGTTCCGGGATTTCATGCGCCACCCCTTCTTTGATAAGGGCTCGCTCAAAAGGTTAAAGCGTATTGCCGAGGAAGATTTGGAGATCGTGGAGGCCGCCTCACCTAACTATCTCCCCGATACGCTGGCGAACGAGTTCTCAGTGAAGCAGGATCGCTATATGAGCACCTGGCGAGCACTGCGTCGCAAGCACATTGAGGAAAAGCACTGGCAGATAGACACCTGGGCCATGAGACCCCATCAGGGCAAAAAGGTGTTCTGCATTCCTTCGCCCCAGCGGCGGCGGCACCCCGACCTGGATTGGGTACTGGAGCCGGTACCACTGGCATAAAAAGATATATTGATATAGCATTAAGGGTAAATCCGGATTTAGCGCCGCGGCGTATACTTGAACACTATTAGTACAAGTGCGCGCAGACGCAGGAGAACAACTATGCTGGTCAATCTTTGGTATGTCGCCGAATGGTCCAAGACCGTCCAGGACGAACCCGTTCATGTGAAGATGCTGGGGCAGGATTTTGTCCTGTATCGCGACGATCAGGGCAAGGTGCATTGCCTCAGTGATGTCTGCCTGCATCGCGGCGGGTCTCTCTCGGGTGGCTGGAACAAGGGCGATAGCGTTGCCTGTCCCTACCACGGCTGGCGCTTCAACGGTGATGGCTGTGTGACCCATATCCCCTCTGAGGGCGACGATTTCACCCCGCCCGATAAGGCGCGAGTCGATGCCTACCCCACCCAGGAAGCCTACGGCATGATCTGGGTATTTCTAGGCGATGCACCGGAAGAAGAGCGTTTCCCGCTGCCGGAATTGCCTGAGTACGATGATCCGAACTGGAAAGCACTGACCGACGAGTGGGAGTGGAAGGCTGAAGCGGCTCGTGTCGTCGAAAACGGTATCGATATTGCCCACGCCTCCTTTGTGCACCCCATGTTTGGCATGGAGGCGACCGCGCAGGAAAACCATATTGTTAAGGTAGAGAAGAACGATTATCACGGCTATTCAGAAAACCTGCAGTATCCGCCGGCCTTCAAAGACGGCGGTTTCTTCCGTCGCCGCATGCGCAAAGAACGCCAGCCAACCAAGACTATGCCCGAGTGGCACCTGAATGGCATGACGGTGCGTATCCGCATCGATATCAATCCGAAAATGTCGATCATCATGTTTGACGCGAACACGCCGGTCGATGAGCATACCACTCGCACCTTCGCGACGCAGTTCCGCAACTTCTTCAAGCACGACTTCTTCGACAAGGGCTCGCGCAAGCGCCTGCGCAAGATTTTCGCGGAAGACACGGTGATCGTGGAGCGGGCATCACCTAACTACCTGCCTGAGCGATTGATGAATGAGATGTCGGTAAAAGACGACAAGTTCATGAGCACCTTCCGCGCAGCGCGCCGTCGCCTGATTGAACAGAAGGGCTGGCAGATAGATTCACACGAGGTGGCCAAGCACAAAGGCCGCAAGGTGTTGACCATTCCGTCGCCGGGTCGCCGCGAGCATCCGGAGATCGACTGGGTTATCGATACGGTGCCACTGGTGCCACCGGTGACGCAGCCGGCGCCGATCAACCCAGTGCCCAATGAGGACGATCAGGCCGCTTAGAGCAACCACCGCCCCCACAACAATAATCCAGGGGGTTGATACCAAAGGGGGAATTCATGAAGACCGTTGTAGTTACGGGAAGCACCCGCGGCATTGGTCGCGGGCTGGCCGAAAATTTCTTGAAGCGCGGATGCAAAGTCTGCGTCACCGGACGCAAGCAGTCCGACGTCGATGCAGCCATCAGTGAATTGGCCGCTGAGCACGGTGCAGACAATGTCACCGGCACCGCCTGTGAGGTGGGTGATCTCGCCAGCGTGCAGGCGCTGTGGGATTTCGCCAAAGGCCAGATGGGCGTGGTGGACGTGTGGATTAATAACGCCGGCTACAACCACGAGCGCAAGTCTGTCATGGAGCTATCCGAAACTGAGATTCGCGCTGTGGTGGACAGCAACCTCACCGGCCTGCTGTTTGCGTGCAAGGTTGCTATTACCGGCATGAAGGAACAAGGCCACGGTCAGGTATGGAACATGGAAGGCTTTGGTTCTAACGGTATGACCCAGGCCGGAATGGTCACCTACGGTGCGACCAAGCGGGCGGTGAACTATCTGAATAAAGCGCTACGCAAAGACGCAGAGGGCAGCAATGTGCAGGTTTGCACACTCAGTCCAGGCATGGTGCTCACCGATATGCTGATCGGCGAGTACGACCGCACTAGCGAAGAGTGGGAGCGCGTTAAGCGCATGTTCAACATCCTTGCCGACAAAGTCGAAACCGTGACTCCCTGGTTGGTAGACGGCGTGCTGAAGGCAGACAAAGATGGTGCCAAGGTGATGTGGCTGACCAACGGCAAGGTGATGAAACGGTTTATGTTGTCGCGTATCAAGCCGCGCGATCTGTTTGCAGAGATGGAGTCGTAAGTGGAGAACTTCCAGATAGCCCGACGTGCGCAAATTGGCGTGCTCATTCCTTCAACCAACACCGGCGTCGAGTATGACCTGCAGAAGTTCGGACTCGACGGAGTGACCTGGCACCCATCGCGGTTCTGGATCGAACTGAAGAACTGGGCCGAAGAGAATGAGAAGACGGGCGAAGGTATTGATAATGTCTTCGAGCGCTTTCTGGACTTGATGCGCGGCGAGTTGCCGCCGGCCATCGACAGTGTGCTCAGTGCCAAGGTCAACCACCTGATGCTGGGCATGTCGGCCGAAACCTTCTGGAGCGGTATGGAAGGTAACATCGCTTTCGAAAAAGGCATTACCGACCAGATCGGCGATCTCGGTCTTACCACCGGTGCCGCTGCTACCCGAGATGCGCTGCATGCCTTCGGCGCCAAAACTATTGCGGTTATCACGCCGTATCCGCCGGTAGGTGATGCCAACGTGCGTCAGTTTTTCTCTGAGATTGGTTTCGAGGTGAAAGGTATTGCCGGCTTGTCGCGGCCCTCCGCCACTTCGATTGCCGAGACCAGCATCAAGCAGGTGATGGATGCCGTGAAGCAGGTCGATGGCGACGACGTCGACGCGATCATTCAGTGCGGCACCAATTTATCTACGGTGGATATATTCCCCACGCTGGAATTGTGGCTGGAGAAACCGATGATCCCGATTAATGTCGCAACCATCTGGCACGCGCTGCGCGCCTGCGGTGTGAACGACATCATCACCGGCAAGGGCCGTCTGCTCGAAGAGTTTTGATCGGTGGTCTCGGAAGCATTCTCCATTCGATATTTAATGTCATGCTAAAACGTTCCCTTAAGCTTTTAGTGATTGCACTGGCACTCTTTGGTGCGTGGCAGTTGGTGCCCCGCGATGAGCCAGTCGTCGACGTGTATTATGCGACGGATTTCTCACAGGCACCCGATGGCAAAGTGGGTTTTCCGAGTTGGAACGCCGCCACTGGCACGGAGTTGATGGCCGGTCCCGACAATGCCGAAGTGAAAGTGAACGGCGGCGGCTTGCTGGTCCTGCCGCCAGAAGCTTCTGCGGAGAACCCCGTGCCTGCGGTAGTCATCATGCACGGCAGTGGCGGTGACTGGAGTGGCCGCAGTGTCTATCTGGCTAACCGCCTGGCCAGCAATGGTATTGCCGGTTTCGCGGTCGATACGTTTGTCGCGCGCAATCTGCGCTCCACAGACGACTACTTTGAGCGCATATCCAAAGCCAGCATCTTCAGCCAGATTATTGATGGCCTGAACGCGCTGCAGGCCTTGCAGCAACACCCCTACATCCAGGGTGACAAGGTGGCCGCCACTGGTTTCAGTCTGGGCGCCGCCGCCGCGCTGTATTCCATGTTCGAGCCGGTGGCTACGGGAGTGTTGGGTGAGCAGGGGCCTCGGTTCTCTGCCTACGCATCTTTCTATGCGGGTTGTTCTTTTGATTTCGAAGACTTTCGTGTCGAAGGCAGTCCCGTGCTTATTATGATGGGGGAGAAAGACGAGGGTATGTCGATTGATCGCTGCCTGTGGTTGCAGCAAAAGCTGCAGCAGGAGAATGTCGATGTCGAACTGGAGGTCTATCCTGATGCTGGTCACGGTTGGGAGCTGCCTTATCCCCAGGCCTTTCAGCCGGGTTTGGCAGTCACACGGGATTGCATCATGTTGTGGACCGAAAGCGGCGAGACCATCGAGCAGTCGAGCGGTCATTCCATCGATACGCCCTGGGGTGCTGCGCTGGCATTCTCTCAGTGCTCCAGTCGGGATGGCTACACCATGGGCCGCAATGAAGCGGCCATGGAGCAGTCCTGGCAGGACTTCTTTAGCTTTTTGCAGCGTGCGTGGAATGAGGCCTGAGCCTCAACTCACGTAAGATTTTTCTTCCTGCAGAGTCGACCCTAACAAACGATTGATACGCGCCTTGAGCGCGCTGCGCCGATCGTTGTGTTTGTAAATGGCACGCGCGATATCGACGAAGGCCTCCCCGAATTCGCCGCGGGCTTCGCAGTCGCGGATCTCGTCCTCTGCGTCCCACAGCGCTTCATTCACTTGCTTGAGTTCTGCTCGAAGCTCGGCGACCTCGCCACCGAAATTGGCGTCGGTTTCGATGGCCCGAAGCAGCTCTAATTCCAATGCTACGTTGGCACGCTTGCTGCTGTCGTCGATGCGCGCCAGTTTGATCTCCAATATCGTTACCTTGTCGATGAGTTCTCCGGGCGACACCGGGATACGTATTTCACTCATGGCGTTGTCTCTTTACTCGCGCTGGCGTTGCTTCGCTGATCTGCGTTGCTTGTTGAGCTCTTGCTCCAGCTGTCGGTCGGCCTGCGTATTTCTTCCAGCCCGCCAATGGTTGGTCCATGATCCTTATGGATGCAGAGCATGTTCAATACGGCCAAATTGCCCATGCCGTTGTTGGGGTTGCGAAAATAGTTGTCTGCTCTAAATAGCTTTGACACGTGCCAATAGAGTCGATAATCCTGCGCCTGAATCCACTCGATCAGCGCTGCCGAGTGTTCGCGTTCTTCATTGCGAACCACCAATATCGGCTTGAGTCTTCGAATGGTGTCATTGGCCCCCTGCAAAACCTGCAGTTCCTTCCCGTCACCTGCAACCCGCAGCAGCTTGAGTTCATCAAGCTTGAGAGAGTCTATGTTCTGTTCCCCGACTCCAGATAGGGCATGACAGCTCACCTGATGCAGCTGGTTCTGGCTGACGTTGATCTGTAAGAGCCTGAGCGCGTTGGCGCGCGGCTCGATGGCGTGAATCTGGCCATGGGGCCCCACCAGCCGGGCCATTGGCAGTGTCAAAGCGCCGATGTTTGCACTGATATCGACCACAGTCTCGCCCGGGTGCAGCAGTTGCGACATCAACCGGGTTTCTGTTTCGGCGAACTCGCCGTACTCGCGCAGACAGCGACTGATTGTGACGGCGCCGGGCAGGTGGCTGATGAGGCCATGTCGCGCCCGAATAGTGTTGTTGTTTACCCGGTGTCGACCACCGGGTTTGATGCTGATGCGATCATCCAGTGCCAAAAGCTCATCCGTCATCCTGTCGAACACGTCGTCCCAACGATTGTATTGCTGTTGTCGAAACAACCGCGTATTCGGGTACCAGGGCGTCGAGTCTTTATCGAGCCCCCAGCGCCAGTCCGGCGTAATGGCGAGCGCCAGCCAGGTACGCACGCCGAGACTGCCCGCCAGGTGGCCAACTGATGTGTCGCAGGTGATCACCAGGTCCAGGTTCTTGAGTACCGCCGCGGTTTCCAGAAATGCGCCACAGTTTTCGTCCAGCGTGGAGCCGAGATCGGTCACTTCAAGCAGTGGACGATTCTGCGCAATCTGCTCTGTCGCGGCGCCCTTTTGCAGGCTATACAGGCTAACGCCCTGCAATCGCATCAGGGGACGAAATTCCGCTAATGCCATACTGCGCAGGTGATCCGATTTATGCGTGAAACTGCCCTGCCAGCATATGCCAATGCGAAAGTTCTTATCTTTCGACAGGCGCCGTTGCCATTCTTCAACCCGCGCAGTGTCTGCACCCAGGTAGGGTTCCCGCGTGGCCAGTGCGTTGTCAAAGTCCATGAGGATCTCGGGCACGTTTAACAGTTGGCAGTAGTAGTCCACGCCGCCTTCGAAGCGGAAGGTTTCGCCGTAGTGGTGCAGTGCATCCAGGTGCGGATAGGTGGCGAGCAGGGGATAGATGTTTTTGTGAGAGATCAGGACTACCCTGCAATTCCAGCGCGTTTTGAGCACATCGACGTAGCGGATGAACTGGATGGAGTCACCCATGCCCTGCTCGGTGGTCACCAGAATTGCCTTGCCTTCCAGACTCTCTCCACTCCAATGCCGGGCGCGCTCGGTGATCTTGCCAAAGTCGGGTTTGTTATCGCGGTGGGTGTAGTACTTTACGCCCCTTTCGTACTCGCCCTTGAGCAGCAGCCCCACGCCGATATTCACCGTGACCTTGTTGTCCTCAGGAACTCCCTGGGCCGCTTTTTCGAACAGGTCCAGGCCTTTGTCGATCTTGCCGCTCCAGAAAAGGCTGGCGCCCATAGCATTTAGCACTGCGGAATTGCCCGGTTTTAACTTCAGCGCTTGTTCAAAACTGCGCAGCGCCTGCGGAACGTTGAGTATGTGCTGGTAAAGAATGCCCAGAGAGAGCCACAAGGCATGACTCTCGGGAAACACGTCAATGGCTTGTTTCACGACGCGAATCGCATCTCGTGTTTTGCCTTCGCTATAAAGCGCTTTGGATTCGGCTAGTAGCTCGTTGGCCCGTCGCCACTGTTTTGAAGGGGCCACAGTCGCCTAGCCTAGCGGACCCCAAGCACCACGATAGTGTGGCCGCTAACCTCTACCAGTCCGTCCTGCTCCAGTTGCTTGAGCATGCGGCCCGCCACCTCGCGGGAGCAGCCGGCGATGCGCGCCAGCTCCTGGCGTGAGACTTTGATCTGCATGCCATCGGGGTGTGTCATGGCGGCGGGTTGCTCGCAGAGTTCATGCAGGGCAGTTGTGATGCGGCCGCGGGCATCGACGAAGGCCATGTCGTGAAGTCGGCGTGCCTGGTGCGACAGCCGTTCGGCCATCTGCGTGCCAATGGCGAACAGGACTTCGGGGAAATCGGCCATGATCTCGCGAAACCGGTCGTAGCGAATTTCGGCTACTTCGCACTCTGTTTTGGCCTGTACGGAGGCATAGCGGTTTTTGCGTTCTTCTTTGTACAGGCCAACTTCGCCAAAAAAATCGCCTGCATTGACATACTCAAGTATCAGATCCTGCTCATCGTCATCCATGATGCTGATGGCCAGGCTGCCCTCCATCACGAAGAAAAACGACTCGCTGGGCTCGCCTGCGCGAACTATGGTGGAACGAGAGCGGTACCTGCGAATGTCGCAGTGTTGCAGGAACGCTTCGGCGTTGGGGAGAGTGTTACTTACCCGCGGGTTGATCAAACTACTAGGCCCTGTGTTGTTATGGGCCTAGTTTAAGCTGCTTAGGCGTTGCTCTCCAAGTCTGAGTCTGCTGCGGGTTTGACCTTGTGCCGCACCACCAATCCGAAGATCAGCACAATCAGGGCGAATCCACCGAACATGATGAACGGGGCCGCCTCGCGCCAGCTGTCGAACAGAATGCCACCGACCTTACTGGCTACCATGATGCCGATGGCGCCGGTCAGGTTGAACATGCCAATAACCGCACCCCGAATCTTCACTGGAGATTGCTGCGCGATGAGCACCGAACTGGTGATGATGCAGCCCACTTCGGACATACCAATGAGGATGCCGCAGAGGATGATGCCCATGCCGAAGGGGTCGCTAACAAACCAGGTGCCGCCGTAACCGAGGAAGGCCAGCAATAGCGTGATGTTGAGGGCGGAAACTCGGTTGATCTTATCAGTGAGGATGCCAAAGATCGGTGCGCTAAATAGCGCCACCGACTGCGTGATGGCGATGATGGCGCCGGCCTTCGCCATGGAGTCCGCTCGGGTCATACCCATTTCGATGGTGCCATGATTGGCGAGCCAGAGCGTAAAGAAGGTGCCGACAATAGCCAGGTTGCCGCGGGCGACAAAGGAAGCGGCGTAGGCGAGGGCAATGCCCGGGTCCTTGGCGGCAACGATACCTTCGCGCATCTGCCCCAGCATGCTGCCATGCTCATTGGAGTGGCTGACTTCCTGCTTGCTGAGCCCGAACCACATCAGCACGGCAGTTACGAATGTCAGAACCGCGATGATCCAGTAGGTGTAGAAACCCGCTTCGAGGGGAGTAGCACCCGCACCCTGAAACATGGCCGGTAGTCGCAGCAGGACCATCACGGTAATGAGAGCGCCGACGCCATTGAAAAAGCCCAACATACCCGAGGCCTTGCCGCGGCTGTCGTCTGAGACATAGTCGGCGATCAGGGTCACGATGATTACGCTGTAGGCGGCAACGCCCATCGCAAAAGCGACGCGGGCCAGCATCAGGCCCTCATAGGTGGTGGCGCGCGGGTAGAGAAAGATGCCGACCGACATAATCAGGTAGCCAAGGGCCATGATGGGTCGGCGGCCGATGCGGTCTGATAGCGAACCCCAAACACCCACCATTGCGACAATGACGATTTCTCCCCAGAAGGAGAGATTGCCGCTGATAACCCCCTGTTGGTTTTCCGGAATATTCAGGAACTCGGTCAACAGATAGGGTTGCAGCTGCGGTACGAAGGTCGACAGCAGGATGCCGGTCAGGCAGGCCCAGTAAAAGGTGACCATATTGAAACCATTGGTCGACCCATTGAGGTTCATGCCCATGAAGCGGTTGCCGGCGGCCGGCAGCGGATTGCTCATATTCTTATTTCCCCAGAGTTGTACAAACCTTATACGCGGCATTCTCGGTGCCGGATTTACGCGCTTTTTGGGCTGACTTATTGATCAAAAGATATAATGATAGTATTTTATATCAAATACTAACGCTAAAAGAAATTAATCGGGAAAAATCGGGGGCTTAGCCATGTTTTCAAAGAGATCTTTAGCGCTCGCTGTAGCGCTGACAACGCCGCTCGGAGCGGCACAAGTAAAGGCCCAGGACGGGGCCGGTGCCAGCGGGCTGGTGTTGGAAGAAGTCATTGTAACGGCGCGCAAACGGGCCGAATCCGTGCAGGATGTGCCATTGGCTATCGTGCCGTTTCAGGCGGAAGCGCTGCAGCGCCGCGATATTCAGACGATGGAAGACCTCGCCCAGAATACTATCGGTCTTAGCTACAACCAGGGCGTGAGCTCCGGTGTGCAGGGCTCTGCCACCATCCGCGGCCTCGCGACCAACTTTGTGCAGGACCGCTTCCAAAACGTGGGTGTTTATCTCGACGGTGTCTACCTGCAACGTCAGAGCATGATGAATCTGGGCATGGTCGACCTGGCGCGTGTCGAGGTGGTCAAGGGTCCACAGAATGCACTGTATGGTCGCAACGCATTCGCTGGGGCCATCAACTATGTCACGCAAAAACCGACTGAAGACTTTGAGGCCTACTTTCTCACCACCCAGGGTAGCGATGAGCGCGAAGACTACCGCGCGGCATTTAGCGGGACGCTCTGGGAGGACAAGCTCTATGGTCGTATCTCTTATGGTGTGAGCGATTTCGATGGTGCCAATGAGAATCCACATCCCTTCAATAGCGCCCGCTCACCGGGATTCCACAATGAGGGCAATCTGGGTGGCTGGGACGATGAGACCTTTACCGCCTCGCTGACGTTCACCCCCAGCGATGACCTTGAGATCAGTACCACGTACTACGACACGCAAATTCAGCGCGAATTTCAGTCGAGCTACTTCATCAACGGCGTAGCCCAGGTGGCCAATTTCGGTACCTCCCAGTACGACGACATGAACTTCAACACGAAGACGCTCGAGGTGTTTAACGGCCCAATCCCGAGCTATATCACCGGCAATACGTTGTGGAAGGGTGCCTTGCCCGAAGAGCCGGGCCCCGGCACTTTTATCGGTAGTGGGGAGCCGAAACCTGATCAGGCCATTTTCGGTGCGGTCGATCCGCGTGGCTTTGGAGCCGAGGCGGAAACCGAGCTGGTTAGCGTCAATGTGAGCTGGGACATCAACGATGAGTGGAACATGCAGTTTCTGTTTGGCTACATCGACCACGACTCCGAGACCAGTGGTCCGGCGCAGCGTGATGCGTTGGAAGGGTCGACCTACAACGATGTGGTTCAAACGATCCATACGTCAGACTTTAGCTCCCGCCCGAACTCGCAACTGGATACCAATTCCTACGAGCTGCGTCTGGAGTGGGTGCCCACCGATAACCTGAGCATGTCTGGTGGTCTCTACTATGCGGAGACGGATGACGAGTCCTTCGACCTCACGATCTTCGCACCGCCTTGTAGCGACCGCGATCTGAACAACAGCGGCAGCGCTAACGACGAGATTGCCAACTGTAACCTGGGGATCGTGCCCGGCATGCCGGGTCCGCTGGACGATGTGCAGTTTCTGGGGATTCTCGATTTCTTCAACAACAACTGGAACGGCGCTCGCTCGAACCTCACTAAATACGACGATGAAATTGTCGCCATCTTTGGTGAGGTGACTTACAACATCAATGACGAGCTGACCCTGAGGGTTGAAGCGCGTTATACCGAAGAAGATCGCGATGTCAGCCGCCTTACCGATATCTTCGGCCTGGCACCCGGCGAAGTCGGTTATGGCGAAGGCATCTTCGGGGATGTGGCCATCGAGTCCACCATCGTAGTGCCCAACGACAGTGAGACCTTTGACTACTTCACGCCGCGCCTGAGTATTGACTGGGCCTGGTCTGACGACAACATGGTTTACGCTTATGTCGCAAAAGGCGTGAAGTCTGGTGGTTTTAATAACTCCACTTCCACGGCTGACCTGACCTATGACGAGGAAGAAAACTGGACCTTTGAGGTAGGTAGCAAGAACGTCTTCTTTGACAACAAGCTAACCCTTAACGGTGCACTGTTCTACGTTGACTGGTCTGACATGCAGGGCTCGCTCAGCCCAACGGTGCAGAGCCAGAACTCGAACGTGGTCATCGGCAATATCGGCGATGCGACCAACCTGGGTTTCGAGGTGGAAGGAACCTGGCGCTTCACCAGCGAGTGGAGCATCGATTTTGGCTATACCTGGATCGATCCGGAGTATGACGATGCGGAGTATGACGCCGCTCAGCGTTACTACTACTACGACTGTGCTGAGGACCTGATTCCGGCCGAAGACCCCAATAACCCGGGTCAGCCCTTCCTCTGCGGTGACACCGATGTCGATGGCAACCAATTGGCTCGCACCTCTGAGCACATGGCTATCGGCGCCATCAACTATGTAGATGAGTGGTTTAATGGCTGGACTGTTAGTGCGCGCATTGATGCCAGCTACCAGTCCAAGCAGTACATCAATCCATTGAACGTTGGCTATGTCGATGAGCGTACGCTGTACAACGGCTCAGTGAATTTCACCGGTCCAGACGGTCACTGGGATGTCACTATCTGGGGTAAGAACCTCGACGATGAAGAGTACGTGCAGTCGGTATTCAATACCGCGCTGTTCAACAACATGCTGGTGGCGAATGGCCAGGGTCGCACCTGGGGCGGCACTATCAAGTACAACTTCTGAATAACGTGATCTGCGCGAGAGTAATGTGAGAGTAGCGGTAGCACAGTGCGCCATTGGAGCTGATCTGGAAGTAAATCTGGCCACCTGTCTGCGCATGCTGGATAAAGCGGCCGAGTGCAATCCCGACCTTGTGGTGCTGCCGGAGTTCTCCAATCATTTGTCCTGGTATGCTGACCAGGACCATTGTTATTCGGTGTCGGTAGCCCTCGACGGTGAATGGCTGGCGGCGATAGCCGCGAAGGCGAAAGAGATCGGTGCCTACGTGGTGGTCAACGCGACCGTGCGCCGGGAGGCGCCGGTGTGCACGGGAACGAGTCTGCTCTATAGCCCGAGCGGTGAATTGCTGGCGACCAATGACAAGCAGGTATTGATCGGTCACGAGAACGACTTTCTGCGGCGGGCCCAGGCACCCGGTCCGATTACAGAAACCCCCTACGGACGCATTGGTCTATATGCCTGCATGGATGGGGTGATTAATGAAACCCCGCGCTGCCTGGCCCTGCGCGGCGCCCAGCTGATGTGCAATAGCCTCAACTCCTTTGCCTCTGACGAGGGTTCACTTCATATACCGGTGCGTGCCGCTGAGAATAAGGTATTTGTTGCGGCGGCGAATAAGATCGGCCCGCTGATCCCCGAAGAGCTGGTGGAGCCGGTGTCTCAGGAAACCGGCATTCCCCCGAAGTTTCTGATGGGTGCCGGCGAGAGCCAGGTGGTTGCTCCGGATGGCACCGTGCTCGCTTGCGCTTCTCTTGATCAAGAAGAGGTTGTGTACGCGGACATTGTGCTGGGCGATGCCGACAACAAGAAGCGACCCGATGGCACCGACGTGGTGGCGGTTCGGCGCCCGGAGTTGTATGCGTTTCTCGGGGAAGATCCCGCCAGCCAACCGGTGCAGACCGGAGGAGAGGAATCCGCAAACGCTGCGCTGATACAGCTGTCATCTTGCGGTGTCGAGGCGCCCGCAGAAGCAGTGGAGCTGGTGGCTAGCGCCTTTGGCGCAGGCGCGCAAATTGCGGTGCTGCCACCATTGTTTTTCCTGCCCGGTCAACAGCTGGAAGTGCTTGCCGAGGCGATCGAGGATTCACTGAGTATCATCGATGTCCTCGCGGCTTGTTGCGCGCAAGGTCAGTATGTCGCAACCAGTCTGGTATTGCCCGATCCCGAACAATACTGTGCGGTGCTCATTGGCGCCGACGGTTTGGTATTGCGTCAGGGTCAGCTGCACCAGTCGGAGCGCTTCGCCTTTTCAGCACTGTCCGATGCCGTGACCGTTGCTGATATCGGTTTCTCGCGAGTAGCAATGTTGACCTCCGATGACGCTTGCCAACCCGAGGCGTTCCGTATGGCGGCCCAGGCCGGAGCGGATAGCGTCATCGTGCCTGCGCAGCCCTTGGAGCACTGGGAGCTGCATACCGGCTTACTCGAGCGCTCAGCGGAAAACCGGGTCAATCTTCTGGTTGCCGCGCAGCCCGGCGATCTGGGTAGCAGCTTTGGTACCAGCTTAACCAAGGACTTCACGGTGATGACGCCCTGGGAAGAACGAGAGTTCGATGGACTGTTAAGCCAGCCCCCCGTGATCGTTGCAAATCAGCAGGCTGGTGTTACTCATGTAAAGATTCAACCGCGTTGGGCGGAAAATAAAGTGGTTTCCCGTGGCACCGACTTGTTGGCGGGACGACCCTGGCAGTTGCTGCAACCTATAACCGAAAGCGCTGCCTGAGCGGCGCGTCACAAGATAAGCAAAGGCAAAATCGATGACTGAACAGAATGCTTCACTGTCACAAGCTCTCTGGCAGAGCACGCTCGATAAGGTAGTAACGCGTCTTGGCCTGGAAGAACAGACGGCGGAGGACGGAGGCCCCTGGTTGCCTCTGACCTGTCAGGCCCCCATGTACGACGGGCCCGTTGGCCAGGTGCGCGTGTTCAAAGGTGGACCGCTGTTTCAGTTGGTGACGTCGACCATTGTTGTACCGCCCATCCAGCTGGATTCCCATATGATGTTTGCCTTCACGCCATCCGATAGTGCGATACCGCATTTCACACTGGATTCTGTGCGTGCCGGCGATCACCACGCATTTCACCTCGACCTGATTCCACGCCTGGACCTGGGTTCCAACCTGGATTACATGGACGAGTGTTTTACCCCCTTAACTGAAGCTCATGAAAAGGGCGAAGCGATAGAAGGCCTCTCAAAGGCCCAGCTCAGCCCACGGCAGTACGCGATTATGTCTCCCTGGATGCTGGCCAATCGAGCCACACCGGAAGCGTTCACAGCGATCGAAGATTCCGTTAACGATTATCTGGAGCACTGGTTCGCTCTGGTCGAAAACGGCGTTACTTCTGCTGATGCGCAGGCTGTTAGTCGCGAACAACTGGTCGAGCGGGATCGCCGCAACAAGGCCATTATATTTAATGAGGATGTCGACAAAGTGTGGGACCAGATCACGCCACTCGTGGGGCGCGAAGCGGTCGATGCACAAATTGCACTGTTGCGTAGTACCAGTGATTGAGACAGCCGCAAAGCTGAGGAAGACGAGATGAGCAAGTTAACGGCCGAGTACCTGGTCGAGGATTACACGGCGGAAGAGAAGGCCATATTACAGCGCGTTGAAGATGTGCTGCCGGTTTTGGCGGAGCGTTCCGGTCCAATGGACAAAGAGGGCTTCCTCGATCCGGCGAACGTGAAAACCCTGAGCGATGCGGGACTCCTGGGTCTGGTTGTACCAAAAGAATACGGCGGCCTGGGCGGTGATCTGCGGGTCTGGGCCGGTGCCTGCTTTGCTATAGGCACGGTGTGCCCGTCGACGGCCCTGTCTTACTTTTTTCATCTCACTTCGGCGTCCCGTGGCAATCTTTCGCTGAAGGCCCTGGATGCGGGGCTGTTCAATGATGAAGAAGCGCCAATCGTAAAAGAGTTTGCGGAGAAGGTGCTCTACACCATGGGCCGCGATGGTAAGTGGCTGGCCAACTTTGCCAGCGAATCGGTTAAGTCCGAAGGTGCGGCGATAACCATCACCACGAAGGCGGTACCCGTCGACGGTGGTTGGGAGCTTACCGGCACCAAGTCTTTTGGTTGTGCAACCGGCATCGCCGACCAATACCTGGTAGCAGCGAGTCTTGATGGGATCGACGATGCCAGCGGGCTTTGCACATTTATCGTCGACCGGGATGCGCCGGGTAGCCGCAGTCGCATCAATTGGGATGCGATGGGCATGCGCGGTTCTGCCACCGATGGTCTGGTACTGGAGAAGGTGTTTGTTCCGGCGGAGAACGCTCTCGCCATACCGGGTTCCTTTGCCAAGATGTGCACCCAGAGTCGCTCTGGCTATGTGGGCAACCAGGTGGCGGCGTCGAGCATCTATCTGGCCGGGGCTTTTGCTGTCTATCACGAAGCGCTCAACAACATGCGTACACGCAAGTTCGAAGATACGGGCAAGCCATTGGGCACGGGCCCCTATCAGTCTCAACTGATCGGTCAGATGTTTGCTGATTTGAATACGGCCATGTTGTGGGCACGGCGGATGATCGACATAGAGACTTCTGAGCCACCCATTATGCCGAAGGAAGAAGTCATGCCGTTCTGGCGCACCTGCAAAGGCCAGGTGGCGGAATATAGTTTCAAAGTGACCCAACATGCATTGAAGCTGGCGGGCACCGCGGGCACCTTGTTCGACACCCCGTTCTCTCGAGCCGTGCGCGATCTGGCTATGGGGCTGGTGCAGGCGTTTCCCGCCGAGCGGGGTCGCCTGGAGACGGCGAAGATGCTCATGGAAGAGTCTGAACAGCTTTCCTTCGGCGCGCTGAAGAAGTAAGGAATTGGGTGGGTACCGTGAGCGAGCTGCGGAACTTTATTGACGGTACCTGGGTGGCGCCCGATCGGGCGCTGCCAGCCCAACTTTGTGACGCCAATACTGGCGAAGTGCTCGGCCCTCAGGTGGGCGCGGGCAACAAACAGATCGAGCAGGCGGTAGCGGCAGGGCACGCGGCGCATCAGTCCGGCGAATGGGGAATGCTGTCTGGTGCTGATCGTGCCGATAAGTTGGATATCATCGCCGGCGAGTTGGAGAAGCGCACTGCTCGGCTGGCAGAAGAGGATGCGCGACAAACCGGTGTTGTCATCTCGCTCACAGAAAAGTTTGCGATGGTTTGCGCTGCGGCCTTTCGTGGCGCTGCTGCCTTGTTGCGCGAACCCGACACCTCTGAGCCACTGGCTGGCCCCCATGGCGATCTCTTGCTTGAGCGTTTGCCGCTGGGGCTGGCAGCGGTGATCGCGCCCTGGAACGCCCCATCGGGTATCGCGTGCCACAAACTGGCGAGTGCTTTGGCGGCTGGTTGTCCCGCTATTCTGAAGCCCTCCGAGTGGGCGCCCGGTTCTGCGCAAGCGATTGCCGAAGCTGTGGTCGAGGCCGATTTACCGGCAGGTGTTTTTCAGATGCTGCATGGCGCAGGCGATACCGGCGGACTGTTGGTGGTCGATGAGCGTGTTGCGGCGGTGAGCTTTACCGGGGGGCTGCAAGGGGGCCGCGCGGTAGCGCGCGCTTGTGCGGAAGGCATGAAACCCGCGCAGCTCGAACTCGGCGGCAACAATCCGCTGGTGGTATTGGAAGACGCTAATATTGAAGCGGCTGCGCAAGGCATTGTCACAGCGATCACGACCCTGAACGGCCAATGGTGCCGGGCGATGGGTCGGCTGTTGGTTCACGAAGCCGTCGAGCTGCCCTTGCTGGGATTGGTTGAAGAAAAACTGCAGCAGGTTCGCATCGGCAGCTCATTGTCGCACGAATCTGACATGGGGCCGTTGGTGCACGCGGGACATCTCGAGCACGTGCGGGAAGCGATTCAACGGTATGAGGTCATGGGAGCCGGCATTATTCGCTGCGGTGATCTGCCCGATCTCGAGGGCTGGTTCCTGCAACCGACATTGGTCACGGGTTTGAATCCGGAGCTGACGACTGAAGAGATCTTTGGGCCTGTCGCGGCAGTTCATAGTTTCTCTACTGACGACGATGCGGTGGCATTGGCCAACCAGACACCCTACGGGCTCGCGGCCTACGTGTTTGGAGAAGAGGATCATGCCTGGACAGTGGCCCGGGGAATTCGCACCGGCATCACCAAAATCAATGGCGTAACCATGCTGAACTTGAATCCGGCTGCGCCGCGGCCGGCCTGGGGCCTGAGTGGTCTGGGCGACGAAGGTACCCGTGAAACCTTTGAATTCTTCCGCGGTTCTCGCCTCATCGGTGTCGCGGCTAAACCATAACCCAGCTACTCTTTATCCATGGATCTACCGATGATTGAATCCGGCCTCATCCTGGCAGGTGTCGAACAAGCCGCCACATCCGGCGAGCGGTTCGATGTGTTGAATCCGGCTACCGAGGAGAAAATGGGTAGCGTGGCGCGGGGCGCCCGGGCTGATATTGAGGCGGCGGTCGCGGCCGCCCAGACAGGATTTCATGAGTGGGCCGCTCTGGCGCCTAAAGACCGCGAAGCCGTATTACTGCGTGCGGCAGATATCATGGCAGCCGAGGGAGAAGCGCGTTACCTGGATCAGCTGATCGATGAAAGCGGCTCGACGATTAACAAAGCGCGTTTCGAGATCACTTATACGGTCGACTTATTGCGGACCGCGGCCGGCGAGGTGCGTCGGCTCTACGGTGAAACTTTTCCTAACGATAATCCCGAGCGGATGTCGATGGTGATTCGCGAGCCACTGGGTGTCGTAGCTGTCGTCTCCCCCTATAACGCACCACTGGCGCTGTTGACGAAGATGACGGCGTTTCCGTTAGCCGCCGGTAACGCGGTAGTGATCAAACCCTCCGAAGAAACGCCGCTAATCGCGGTTGCACTCGGTAAATTGCTGGTAGAAGCAGGGCTCCCACCCGCTGCCATCAGCGTTATCCCCGGATTTGGCGTGGAGTGCGGTGCGGCGTTGGTTGAGCATCCGGCGGTGAATGGTATCGCTTTAACCGGATCGACCCAGACAGGAATGAAGATCGGCGCGGCGGGCATGCAGCGCATGGTGCGTATGCAACTGGAACTGGGTGGCAAGAGCGCGCTCCTGGTTTTGAAGGACTTTAGTCCGCGCAAGGCAGCGGAGATTGCGGCACAGGGTATGTTTAACCACGCGGGCCAGATTTGTATGGCCAACTCGCGTGTGGTGGTAGAACAGGTGATCTTCGATGACTTTTGCTCTGAATTGAAGGCAGTCTGTGAAGCGATGCCTATTGGTGACCCGCGGGACCCTGACAACGCCTATGGGCCGGTTATCAACCGCCGCGCACTGGATAAAGTGCAGGAACACTTGTTGCAGGCTCTCGATGCGGGAGCGGGTCTGCTGACGGGTGGTGAGGCAAAGCAGGGCCTGGTGTATCGCCCCACGGTGCTGCTCAATACGCCGCGACATTGCGATGCCTGGTGTGATGAAACCTTTGCTCCGCTCATGAATGTTGTTGCGGTTGCAGATTTTGACGAGGCGATCGCTGTTGCCAATGACAGCGCCTATGGGCTCTCTGCAGGCGTGCTGACGCATGACTATCGTCTGGGCTTGCGGGCTGCGCGGGCGATTCGCTCGGGCGCCGTGCATATCGGTATGCACCCGTTTCAGAGCAATGCCCTGGCGCCCGTTGGCGGCGTGGAACATTCTGGCCTCGGTCGCAGTGGTGGTGCCTACAGCACTGAGGAATTCACCGAGCTGAAGTGGATCAGCTTCGAGTTGGCGGACTGACCATGCGCAGCAGCTACCTGGACCTGGACCACGGGCAGCTCCACTTTCGCAGTAACCTCGCTAGCAGTGATAAGCATCGGCAATTGCCACCGCTGCTATTGTTGCATCAATCACCCAGCGATTCGCAGATGTATCTGGCACTGGCGGCAGAGTTGGAGAATGACTTCTGGTTGATCGCGCCGGACAGCCGCGGTTTTGGTATGAGCGATGCGCTGCCTGATGGATTTAGCCTGCAGGCTTGTGCGGCCGCGATTAAATCTTTGCTGCTGCACCTGGGCGTCGAGAGTGGCTACCTGTTCGGCCACCACACAGGCGCCTCTGTGGGGGTGCAATTGGCCAGCGCTAATCCCGGGCTGTTCGAAAAAGTCGCCCTGTGTGGCCCAACCTTACTTAGCCCCGAACTGCAGGCGGCACTTCCCGGTCTTGGCTCGAGTTTTGCTCCCGCTGCTGACGGCAGCCACCTGGAGAAGATGTGGCAACGTATGAGTGGGAAGGAGGGCGATACACCTGCCTCGATTTTGCAGCGTGAAGTGAATTGCGCGTTTGCTGCCGGCGAGAGTTATCCGCAGGCCTACGCTGCGGTGGCGGAGCAGCCGTTCGAGTCTCAACTCCGGTCCCTGGAAACGCCGGTCCTGGTTTTTGTGGGCGATCGCGATGTGTTGTACCCACAACTGGATGCCAGTTACGCCTGCCTGCAACAGGGCAGCAAGGCTGTCGTCGCGGATGCGGGCAGCTATATTTGTGATCGCTATCCGGCTGAAGTCGCATCGTTGCTACGGAGGTTTTTTCTCGATGGCTGAGGGCGTCACTGGTATACACCATATAAATTTCTTGGTGCGGGATCTCGACGAAGCGGAGCAGCGCTATCGCAGCTTGTTAGGTTTGGGCCCTGCTATTCGGGATGAACTGGCTGGCCGTAAGGTTAAGACGGCGCGATTTCGACTGGGCGATACCTGGCTGGTTCTCGTACAACCTACATCAGAGGATGGTGAGCCCGCGCGGCGCTTGCGCGAGCACGGCGAGGGTTTTTTCCTGATCTCTTTTGGCGTGGAAGACCTCGAGGATGCGGTGAAACGTGTGCAGATGGCAGGTGCGGATTTCAGCGGTCCAGCGCGGCAAGGCCTCGACGATTGGAAGATCATCGACATTGCGCAACAACATAGCTTTGGGGCGCAGTTACAGTTTACGGAGGAGTCTGATGGATCTTGAGAGGAATAGCCTGGGCCTGGGCCAGCATCCGGCACTTATTGTGGTCGACATGATCAATGGCTTTACCAGCGCAGATTGCCCCCTCGGCACCGATTGCCCCGAGGTGGTTGACGCAAATGCCACGTTGCTGAATTGGTTTCGTGCACGTGGTTTGCCCGTGTTCTTCACGACCGTTGTTTATCATGATGAAAATCAGGCGACTGTGTTTCGCGACAAGGTGAATGCATTGAACGTGCTGCAGCCGGAATCCCATTGGGTGGCGATCGATGAGCGCCTGGCGCCGGTTGAAGGTGAAGCGATTATCGAAAAACAATGGGCCAGTTCTTTCTTCGGTACTGATCTGGACCAGCGATTGCGAAGCGGCGGAGTCGATTCCATCGTGGTCACCGGTCTGACGACCAGCGGCTGCGTCCGCGCCACAGTGGTAGACGGCCTGCAGTATAACTTTCCGGTAGTGGTGCCGCGTGAAGCCGTGGGGGATCGCAACCCCGCAGCGCACGATGCCAATCTCTTCGATATGAATGCGAAATATGCCGACGTGGTGGGTATGGCCGACATAGAGGCTATGTTACCGACGGCGTAATGCTGTCTTTTTTGTAAATATTCAGTGGTCCAGCGTCGTGGAACGGGCGTATTGTTCTGGTATTGACCAACAATAACAGGGACACCACGATGAGAAAGTCAGTTATCTCCCTGGCCGTTAAGGCCTCCATACTCGCCGGCGCTACCGCCGTACCCACATTCGCCACTGCTCAGGACAGCCTGGTTCTCGAAGAGATTGTCGTAACCGCCCGGAAACGTGCGGAGAGCCTGCAGGACGTGCCGATAGCAGTTACGGCCTTCACCAGCTCGCAAATTGAAAGTGCGGGTATTGAGCGGCCACAGGACTTTATCGCCCTGACCCCCAACGTCACGATCGTCGACACCGCCAACGCCGGTGACACACAGGTGACCATTCGTGGCCAGTACTCGACTCGCGATGCTGAGAGCTCGTTTTCCTATGTATTGGATGGCGTACTGATCACCAATCCCAACGGCTTTAATGGGGAGCTGTTCGATATCGAACAGATCGAAGTGCTGAAAGGTCCGCAGGGTGCTCTGTACGGTCGTAATGCCACCTCGGGTGCCATCCTGGTTCAGACCAAGCGTCCGACCAACGAATTTGAAGCTCGCATTGGCGGTGGTTTCGGTGACGATGATCTGGTGAAGGGCAACTTCATGATCAGCGGGCCGATCATCGATAATGAGCTGTATGGCCGCTTTGCTGCGAGTTACCGCGATACGAATGGCCAGTTTGACAACGATTTCACCGGTACCGACGACGAAGTGAACTTCAGCGAGGAGAAGAACTTTCGCGGCCGTCTGATCTGGGAACCCAACGACTAACTGAGCATCGATACCCAGGCGTCATATCGTGACGTAGACGGGGGTGCGATCAACTTCAATGCCACCTTTGGCCTGCCGATTGCTGCTGAGTTCGTGGGCAATCCAGATCTCTATAAGGACGTCAATGACGCCAACTTCAAGTATATCTTCAATGTTCCGCCGGAAAATGAGCAGGAGAATACCTTCTTCTCTGTTAAGGCGGACTACGAGCTAGACTTCGGCACACTAACCGTGGTGGGTGCCTACGATGACCTCGAAGAGCACTTGCTTTCGGACGGTACCAGTGCCGCCTTTGGTGGCTACTCCCTGGGTGCTCCCGAGTCACAGACCGCCTGTACCCAAACTTACAACAGCTTCGATACCTCGCTGCTGTTGAGTCCTTTCTACGCGATCCAGGACGGTAACCCTCCCGGCACCTATGTCGAGGAGTTCGGCGGCCTGAATGGCCTGCTGCCTCCGTATTCGCCCACGACCTGTGATGGATATCAGTACCAGCAGCGCGATCAGGAAAGCACCAGTTTTGAAGTGCGTCTGACCTCCAATGAGGAAGGCAGCTTCCGTTGGGTCGCAGGCTTCTACTATGCCGACATCGAGCGCGAAGTCGCCGTGTCTTACGGCGCGGACCTGGGCCTGGGCTTCCGCGCTCAGCCGTATGTACCGCCGGAAGGTCCTAACTGTAGTGGCACACTGAATTTGGCCACCTGAATCTGGGTGATACTATCACCCCTCAAGACACAGGTGAGCAAATGACCAAACGATCCAGACCAAACTTTAGCCCGGAGTTTCGACTCGAAGTCGCACAATTAGTCGTTGACCAAGGCTATACCGTCAGAGCCGCGAGTGAAGCGATGAACGTCAGTAAATCTTCAGTGGAGGGCTGGGTTCGCCAGCTTCGGCTAGAGCGCTCGGGAGAAACACCTCAGAAAGGCACGCCACTGACCGAGGAGCAGCGCCGTATTCGCGACCTGGAACGTCAGATCAAACGGCTGGAAACAGAGAAAGACATATTAAAAAAGGGTATGGCTCTCTTGATGTCCGACGAGCTGAAAAATATTCGATAATTCAGCGGTTACAAGAGAGCTATCCCGTTAAGTTGCTATGCCATGTCTTTGATATTCAACGCAGTAGCTACCGATATTGGCGAGAGCGCCCGAAGGGTGACAACTCCCATCGTTGCAGGCTTAAGCTTATGGTTCACGCTGCTCACCGCCTAAGTGGTGGCTCAGCTGGTGCAAGAACCGTTGCCCAGATCGTTAGCCGTAATGGAACGCCATTGACTCGTTACGTTGCGGGTAAGTTGATGAAGGAGTTGGGACTGGTGAGTAGCCAGCTTCCAAAACACGCCTATAAGCGTGCTGACAAGCTACACGTAGCCATTCCAAATACCTTGAATCGGCAGTTTTCTGTAGCAGAACCCAACCAGGTGTGGTGCAGCGATATTACATATATTTGGACGGGTCAACGCTGGGCCTATCTAGCCATGATACTGGATCTCTACGCGAGAAAACCGGTTGGTTGGGCGTTTTCTTATCGGGCCGACAGTGAACTGACCCGTAAGGCGTTGATGATGGCTTATGAATCCAGAGGAAGACCAAAGGGAGTGCTATTCCACTCGGATCAGGGAGTTCAGTACACCAGTACAAAATTCCGTCAGCATCTCTGGCGGTATCAGATACAACAGAGCATGAGTCGACGGGGAAACTGCTGGGATAACGCGCCAATGGAGCGCTTCTTCCGCAGCCTAAAAACCGAGTGGGTTCCAGAGACGGGCTATCGGAGTTTTACTGAAGCCAAGCAGTCAATCAATGACTATATCGTGAGGTACTACAACTCGATCAGACCGCATTCGAATAACAACATGAAAACACCCAATCAGGCAGAAAACGAATACTGGAAAGCTTATAAAACCGTGGCCAGTTTTAGTTGACCACTACAAACCCGACTGATCTGTTGTTCTGGGATGACTTTGATACCGAAGTGATGGCCGCTTTCGGTCAGGTTGAGCTGGATATCGGCGAGAACGGCGAATTGGCGCTGGCACTGCGCTACGACGAAGAAGATCGCGAAGTGTCCAATAAAGTGCCCAATGTGCTGAATGCGCAGATTTTTGGTGTGTTCGGTCAGGCGCCGATCAACCCCGCGTTCGATGGGTCGGGTACTGACACGATTCCAGATCGTGACGAGACTTACGACGAATGGCAGCCGAAGATCAGCTACACCCACAGCTTCAATGACGAAGTGTCGGCCTATGCGTCCTATGGCGTTGGCTTCCGTTCAGGAGGGTTCAACAGCATCGGTAGTGAGGCCACGGTAAACGGTACTTTTGGCAGCTATCCGACCGCGCCGCTTAACGTTCGCGACGAGTTTGATAAGGAAGTGACAGACACCTACGAGATTGGCGTGAAGTCGCAATTCCTGGACAATCGTTTACGCGTCAACGCGGCAGCGTTCTACACCGAGATAGATGACTACCAGTTCTTCAACTTCTTCGCCGGTCCGTTTGGGCTGTTGCGGGTGGTTACCAATATTGATGAAGTGGAGATCTACGGTGCAGAAATCGATTTTGCCTACGCTTTGAACGAGTACTTCACCTTCTCAGGTGGCTACGGCATCGTTGATACTGAGATCAAGGAAAATGCGAACCGTCCGTATACGGAAGGCAATGATTTGCCTTACGCGCCGGAGGCGTCTGGTGCCCTGAGTGTCGATTTTCGTATGGGTATCTCCAGTGATCTGGAGTTTACGACCCGGCTGGATTACCAGTACGTCGGATCTACCTGGTTCCATTCGGTGCAGGACGATGAGACGGTTAACTTATTCACCGATCTGTCCGACGTGTATGGCGTACCCGGCTTTGGCTTTGGTCCCAGCGAGTACTCGCGCACCGAGCGCGATGACTACTGGACCCTGAACCTGCGCGCGGGTATCCATGGTGACAACTGGTCCATTGTTGGCTGGAGCCAGAACATCACCGATGAGGAGTATCTCGAAGAGGTGATCCCCGCACCGGAGTTCGGCGGTTCCTTTAACCACCCCAATGCCGGACGCATTAGCGGCGTCGACTTCACCTACCACTTCTAAGCACGCAAGCGCTAAGCTGGTTACAATGGGCCCCCTATGACAGGGGGCCTTTTAACTTTTCTTGACCGCTGGGAACAGCGACTCTGTATGCTCGCCCTGGGCGGGCTTGCCTGCGTGATGTTCGCCGATGTACTGATGCGCGAACTGACGGGCAATGGCATTGCCTGGGCGCAACAATCCGCGGTCTACGCCAACTTGGTGGTTGCTCTCTTTGGTTTGGGCTTGGCGGCGGGGCAGGGTACACATCTGCGCCCTCGTTTCGCTGACAACCGGTTACCCGTAGGCTGGCATGGCGCGGTGCGTCGCCTGGGTGATTTAGTTAGCACAGTACTGCTCGCGCTGTTCGCGCTACTGGCGCTGCAACTGACGCTGGAAACGCGCGCGCTGGCGGAAACCGCTACGGTGCTGCGCATTCCTATCTGGCCACTACAGTTGCTGATTCCGCTGAGCTTTTTCAGCGGTGCACTACGTTATTTCTGCTTTTTTCTTAGGCCAGAACTGGCCCCGGAAGGCCGCTAGATGGAACTGTTGGGGCTTACTGGGCTGGTTCTCCTGTTGCTCCTGCTTCGGCAGCCCGTGTTGGTATTGCTTGTCGCTGTGTTGGTCTACAGCTATGCGGTATGGGGTGAGTCTGCCATGCGCTTCATGGTGTTGGATGCCTGGAACGCGTTGAACAGGGAAGTGCTGCTGTCCATCCCCCTGTACTTACTGGCGGGTAATCTCATGTCGCGGGGCTCGATGGCCGCGCGGATTACAGCGCTACTGCAGGCGCTGACCTATCGAGTTCCGGGCGGGCTTGCCCTGGCAGCGGTGTTGGCCTGTGCTGTCTTTGCGGCCATGACGGGTTCGTCCACGGTGACACTGCTCGCCGTTGGCGCAGTGTTATACCCGGCACTGATCAGCGCAGGTTACAACCGCTTGTTGTCGATCGGTGTGCTGTGCGCTGCGGGTACCCTGGGCATCATCATCCCGCCCAGCATTCCTCTTATTTTGTATGGAGTGATGACCAATACCTCCATTGTCGACCTGTTCTACGCGGGACTCGGGCCGGCAACGCTGTTGGTCGTATTACTTTCGGTATACGTGCTGTGGCGCTGTCGACATATGCCGGCAGCGGAGAAACCGGAAAATATGGGCCTTTTATGGCGTCGCAGTATCGGCGCGTTGCTGGCGCCGGGTCTGGTGCTGGGGGGTATTTACTCGGGCTACTTCACCGCCACGGAGGCCGCGGCGGTCGCTGTTGCATACACCCTGTTGCTGCAAGTGTTTATCTATCGTGAAATGAACTGGCCAGCAGTCGGTGAAGTGGTTGCGGATACCAGTCGGCTGATTGGTGGCTTATTCCCCGTGCTGATGTTGGCGGTTTGCCTGAATATGTTTCTCACCTTTCAGCAGCTACCGGAGCAATGGGTAGGCGCCATACTCGCTACTGTAGACGATGATGCGCCGATGTTTTTGTTGCTCACCAATCTAGTATTGCTGTTGACAGGCAGTGTGGTTGATATCGGCTCGGCCATCCTTATATTGGCCCCGTTGCTGGAGCCGGTCGCTCGCCAGCTCGATATCGACAGCGTGCACTTTGGCATCATGATGATCGTCAACCTGGAGATCGGCTACATCACACCACCCATGGGTCTAAATCTGATTGTGGCCATGGGTGCCTTTAACGCCAGCTTCGGGGAAGTGTGTCGTGCCGCGTTGCCTTTCATTGGCTTGTTGCTGGTGGGTCTGGTGGTCGTGGCGTTGGTGCCGCAGCTATCGTTGTTCTTGTTATAGCGAGTGGCCAAAAAGCCACTGTTATCCCGCTTAGGGGCAGTAGTACACTAAATAAGTGTTTTCCATTGGGATGGAAGCTCACTAGTGCCATTGAGAAGGAGTTTCAAAGTGAATAATAAGAACCTTGGCTTTACCCTGATCGAGCTCATGATCGTGATCGCTATTGTCGGTATCTTGGCAGCAGTCGCAATGCCCGCTTATCAGGACTACACCATACGGGCGAAGATGTCTGAGGCGATACTCGCGACCAGCGCCTGCAAGCTGGCGGTGGCAGAAACCTATACGATTGTGCCGTCCACCGATCCCGTCGCAGACGGTTGGGGTTGTGGTGAAGGTACGGTTTCCTCGACGTATGTATCCTCCATAAATACCGATATCAATGGCTGGGTGTTGGTCACCCTCCAAGGTTTCAAGAAAAGTGATATCGACGGCAAGAAGCTTCGGCTCTATGGGATAGTGGCCAGCGGCGATCCCATCGACTGGGCAACAGACAAAGGCGAAACTATTGTCGGATGGGAATGTGATAACGATCCCACCGATTCGCCGCCTTTGCCCGACCGTTACCTGCCGGCTAACTGCCGAATCTAAAAGTCGAAGGGATAGCTACCGCCCTTTGCTATAGACTGGGTCCATGCAAGGGCTTCCAAAAAACGTTTGGGTACTGACCGTCGCCCAGGCGCTGAATATGTCGGCGGCGCCGATGGTAGTGCTTATCGGCGGCATCATTGGTAGCTCGCTGGCGCCGACTGCGGCGCTGGCAACGCTGCCGGTGGCACTAATGGTAGTTGGCACTGCCCTCAGCACCGTGCTCGTTACGATCGCCTCTGCTCGTTGGGGCCGCAAGCACGTGTTTTATGGCGGCATGCTGGTTTCCGCCATCGGGGCCCTGCTCTGCGCATTTTCTTTGTCACAAACACTGTTCGTTGGTTTCAGCCTTGGAACCTTGTTATTGGGCGCTTCGCTGGCCGTGGTGCAGCAGTATCGTTTTGCCGCCATGGAGAGCGTTGATGTCGAGATGGTACCCCGTGCGGCATCGCGCATTTTGCTGGCCGGGTTGGTGTCAGCGTTTGTTGGGCCTGAACTGGCTGTACGTGGCAGGGATCTGCTGGATGCGCCTTATGCAGCGGCATTCCTGGGGCTGATCGGTCTCAACTCGATGGCGGCCCTTGTCATGGCGGCTTACCAGCCGGCGACAACCGCGCAGCATCAGCAAGGTGCGAAACCACAGGCGTGGGACATCCTGCTGCGGCGGCCGGTGCTATGGGTAGCCATTCTGGGCGCGACGGTAGGCTATACCGTGATGAGTTTTGTGATGACTGCCACACCGTTGAGTATGCACGCGCATGCCGGGCATGACCTGGTTGAGACCAAGCAAGTGATACAGAGTCATATCGTCGCCATGTATCTACCGTCTCTATTCAGCGGTTGGCTTATCAGCCAGTTTGGTATCGGTCGCATGATGTTTGTCGGTTGCCTGCTGCTGCTTGGCGCCGTTGCTGTGGCACTCGCGGGTATCGACCTGGGCCATTACTGGGTGTCCTTGGTGCTGTTGGGTGTGGGCTGGAACTTCCTGTTTGTGGGTGGCACTGCGCTGCTACCGCAAGCCTACGAAGGAGAGGAGCCCTTTCGCGCCCAAGCGGTTAATGAGTTTATGGTGTTTGGCTGTCAGGCCGTCGCGGCGCTGTCGGCGGGATGGGTTCTGTCCTTACTCGGCTGGACGACCCTTCTTTACTGGTGTATCCCGCTCATCGGCTTGCAGCTTTTTATGTTGCTGTTCTGGCGGCTACGCTAGAATTGATAGCGCAGCTTGGCGAGAATCGCCTCTTCCGTCACGTTGTTCCAGGCTTTATCCACCAGGTCCCAGGCGCCCTCGCGGTTTTGATTTTCACCAAACACCCCGCCTCGCGTATAGGTGAGGTAAAAGTCCGATAAGGGAGCGATGCGATAGCGGTAGCGAATCTGCAATGCGGTATCACTCACGCTGAAGTCACTAACCGGTCTGCTGGATTCGATCAGATCGCCATTACCTGCCAGATTGTATGCCTGCAGCGAATCAGACTTCACGCCCGCCCATTGGAACTTGACCCTGACTTCCTGGCGGCTGTCTGGGTACCAGTCCATTTCCAAGTTGACTTCGTACAGGTCGGTCTCAAATGTTGCCAGTTGCTCGGTTGTGAAATCCCACAACAGCCATTCGTCGAACCAGGTGTAGGAAAGCTCTGCGCTGAGAGTCACTTTTTCAGCCACGTACCAGGTTGGCTCGAAATCGAACTCGTGGGCGAACTTGTCTGTGCCTTTGTTCTCCACAACGTATACGAACTCCCAGCTGAAGTCTTTGTTGCGCGGGCTGGTGTACTTCGCGAATGCAGATTGCTGAGGCTCGAGTTTGGCGGTGCCATTGCCGCGCGTGATGCGGTCATCGCGGCGATGTGCACCCTCGAAGTGCGCTTGTAGCTGAACCGCAGCGGTATTTCTGAAACCCCAGTAGTGTTCAAGATCCACGCCTGCATAGAGTTGATCTTCGTCCGACTGGTTGGCTTCTCGCTGGGGCTTTATGCGCCAATAGGTATTAAGCAGCGGCGAGTCGTCTGGGTAGAAGTTGTGATCGCGGCGGTACTGGAACGACGTGCGGAACCAGTCATTGCGCTTTAAGAAACCCATGTCGTTCATCTCGAAGTCTTCGCCGTACCAAAGAATGTAGGCGGTGAATTCGTGTTCATCATCGGGCGCGTAACTCAGCTCAGTCCAGCCGCCATTATCCTGCTCATCGATATCTTCGTTGTCGTTGGCCGCATTAGCATCTTGCTCTATGTCGCTGTAGAACAGCTGACCGCGGGCGCGTCCGCCGGGCACCGGTTGCCAGTCTGCATCTATCGAATTGACCATGGGTTTTCGATCTAAGGTGGGGCGGTCTACCCAGGTCAGTGCATGCCCCAGTACCAGGTTGTTGAGACGTGATTGCACTCGCGTCGTGAGATAGTCCCGTCCCTCGCTATTTCTCTCGTCGTCTTCAATGGCTCCAAATACGCCATAGTCGAGCTTGCTGCCGTAGTGGGTGAGTTTGCCGCCGCCGATAATGTCGGTCAGCGGTGCATCTCCGAGATCCGTTTCGGCGCCGATGCGACGGGTATGGATGAGCCGGTCGCCGCCGGGCACCCTGCTGTCGAACAGCGCCTGGTTCTCCGTAAAGAACGGACGCCGCTCTTCGAAGAATGCCTCGAAGGCAGAAAAATTCACCACGATGTCGTCGGTCTCTACCTGCCCGAAATCCGGGTTAAGTGTGCCGGTGAACTGCGTGCCGCTATTGGGTCGCCAGACAACGTCGAGACCCGCCTTGGTCTCATCCGGATCGTTGCCATTGTTATCCATATCTATCGCACCAGCGATGTATGGGAACCAGTCGAGCGCGGTCGACTCATATTGTTTGATTTCCACCGGTGCAAAATCTGAGATGAAGGTAGGCCGCGACAGGGCGGCATTTGGCCAGCCGAACCGCAGCGATTCGTCCCAGACATAGCGGCCGAAATACATCTTCATCGTCTTCAGCGCATCATCGGGGCGAGTCATAGGTGCAACGGTCCAGGGAATATGCACCTCGGTGTACCAGTAGTCCTCGTCCTGACTGGTCTCGGAGTACCAGGTACCATCCCAATCGGGCGAGTAGGTCTTTTCTTCGCTGATGATGCCGTCTTGTTGCGAATTGGTTATCCCAACGGTGAAGTCGTAAGCAGTCAGACCATTGCCGTCGAAATCTATGTTGACGATATTGCGATCCGCCATGATGAAGGCATCACGGGCGAAGCGCCTCTGAATGCGTTTCACCTCCGCGGGCTGATAGTTGCGGAAGCCGACATAGATGCCATCTTCGTTGGTCAGAACACGTGCCTGGGTGGCGTACTTCGCGGGAGCGCTGGTCAGTGGCTCGGTGGTAACAAACGCATCAAACACCTGGGCTTCCGCCCACTCGGCTTCATCAAGTATTCCATCGATGGTGATCTGCGCCATTGCTGAGAGTGGCGCGAAGGACAGCGCTAGCAACAACGCTGCCAGGGAGCGTGGGGTGTTCAACATCATACAATTGAGACTGCCGGACGATCCTTGTTTTTGTGATTGTTCGCGGGCGTGCCTGGTATCGAATTCTGGCGATTAAGTATAAAGCCTTGCCTGGCTAATTGTCGCTATCGAGTTGCTCTAGTAACGCCGATAGCGCATCGACATAGGCGCTATTGATGGCGGCAACAGCAGCGTCTGACGACCAGCCGCTTAGTTTTGTTCGTGATCGGGCACCGATGGGTCTCTCAACTGAACTGCCGTTATCACTATAGAGACAAGACAGCCCAAACTCCGCTTGTCGGCCGGCGGCAGTTGCGACGAGATTCAAGCTGCGTAATTCGCAGGTCATCTCGGCCAGCGCGATGTTGCGACGATGACTCGTGCTCACGGCGTAGCCCGCACACTCGAGGTCCTGCGCCAGGCGCTGCTCCACCATTGCCGAACTATTTTCAGCCCAGCGGTTCCCTGCCAGATAGCTAATCTCACCAGTTTCAACATCGCGCACCGCAATACGGTTGCCGTCGAGGCCCGCCCCGGTGCGGTTTATGCTCAGGTGCAAGATTGTTGTCGGTTCGGAGCAACTTTCATGAGCCGGCCCCGTCAGGCTGTAGCGCGCGTTAGGATTAGCGTCTTCGCCGGGCAATGTCATACAGGCGCTGAGAGTCAGGCCAGCGATGAGCATCGGTAGCAGTTTATTCACTGGGAATCTCCACCTCTTTCACCTGTTCGCCAAATAATAGGGCGCCAGGCTCTGCGTTGATGTTTTGCAGCAAGCGGTTCATCTCGCGCAGGGTTTTGGCTAGTTCATCGGTCGCTCCGACCACAGTCGGTAATTCCCGGTTCACCACCTGTTTCATCTGCTCCCGGTTTTCCTCAGCCATCTCCAGGATAATGGATGAGGCGCCCTCAATGGATTCGCCGGCGGCGGTGACCGCGGGTAACACTTGCTGATCCAACTGCTCCGCAGCGGCTCTGAGCTCCGGCAGAGAGCGCTCCAGTTCCCCGCCGACGCGCACCGCGCTATCGAGAATCTCGTCAAACCGTTCAGAGGCCGCCGCGACGTTCTCGGACAGGATTCTTGCTTGATGCAATACGGCATCGAGATCGTTCATCGAACCTTCATCCAGAACAGTAGTCAGCCGTTGTAATGACTGTTCTATCGTGGTCGCGATGCGACCTGCTGAACCTGACAATTGGCTCACGATGGAGGGATAGCCCGGGATAGCCCCATCGACGACATCGAATACATCCATACCCTCGGGTCTGTTATTCAGTTCGACCAGTGCAAGCCCGGTAATGCCCAGAGGCTCTAGCACCGCGATGAGTTCCTGCGAGGGTGGCAGCGGCTGGTCTGCACCGAGTAGCACATTAACCTGCCCCAACTGCTCGCGGTTGAGCTCAATGCTGAGAACCCGACCCACGGGTACGCCCAGGTAGCGCACTTCGCTCCCAACGGAGAGGCCGCTGACTGAGCCCGAGAAAACAACCAAGCGCTGATCGGAGACTGCCGCATCGTCCGGCGTTTGAATCCAGCGATAGAAAAAGAAAATCGACAGCGCCGTAAATAGCACGAAGCTGGTGACAAGAATCATCCGCGCATTGCGCTCCATCAGGCGGCGCCCCGCGCAGCACGGCCACGCACGCCGCCGAAGTACTCACGAATCCAAGGGTGCGGATGTTTAATGATGACATCGGTACAGTCGGCAATGACTCGTTTGTCCACCAAAACGGCGAGCCGGTCGCAGATAGTGAGCAGTGAATCCATGTCGTGCGAGATCATCACCACGGTGAGTTTCAGGTGGTCACGCAGGTAGAGAATGAGCTGGTCGAAATCTGCCGCGCTAATCGGATCAAGCCCGGCGGTGGGCTCGTCGAGAAACACGATGCGAGGCTCGTTAGCCAAAGCTCTGGCGAGCGCAGCACGTTTCACCATGCCTCCAGACAGTTCTGAGGGATATTTGTGGAATGCCTGTTCTCCCAGGCCCACCATTTTAAGTTTTAGTCCGGCCAGCTCGTAAGCAAAAGACTTCGTGATGCTAGTGTGCTCAATGATTGGCGCCATCACGTTTTCCAATACGGTCAGACCTGAGAACAAGGCGCCGCCCTGAAACAGTACACCCCAGCGGTGTTGGCAAAAGCTGAGTCCGCCGCTCTCTTTGCAGCCGACGTCTGCTCCGAGGATGGATATCTCACCCTCTGATGCTTCGCGTAGCCCGAGCATTGTGCGCAGCAGTACCGATTTTCCTGTCCCCGAGCCGCCGACGATGCCAAGAATTTCACCCTCGAAGACGGTCAGGTTGACCCCGTCGTGCACGGTGTGTCTGCCGAAGCGGTTGACCAGATTTTTGACTTCGATCAGAGGCTTACTCACCAGCCGAGCTCCGTAAATATGATGGAAAAGATTGCGTCTACCGCAATGACCATGAAGATCGACTCTACCACGGCGCTGGTCGTATTGCGTCCCACCGCGTCTGCCGCACGATCTACGAAGAAGCCGCGATAGGTACCAATCATTCCGATCACCAACGCAAAAAATGGCGCCTTAATCATTCCGACCATGAAATGCGTCATAGGTTGGAGTGATAGGAAGCGGTCTATTGCTAGTCCGGCGGGAATATCCAGCACCGCCGTCGCCATCAGCAGCGTACCCAACAATCCCGATAGATTGGCGATAAAGGTGAGCAATGGAAGACAGATCAGCAACGCCGTCAGGCGCGGTATGATCAAGGTTTCGTAAGGGCTGATACCCATGGTCTCCATGGCGCTAACTTCTTCATTCAATTGCATCACGCCGATCTCTGCCGCGAAAGCGCTGCCAGAGCGGCCTGCCACCAGTATTGCTGTAAGCAGCCCGCCCATCTCCCTCAACATTGAAATCGAGACCAGGTCGATGACGAAGATCTGTGCGCCGAACTGAGACAACTGCGTCTGGGCCTGGAATCCGAGCACCATCGACACCAGGAACGTCATGAGTATCACGATCCCGATCGCACGAATGCCGACATCCTGAATATGGCGCGCCGTGGCAACGCTACGAAATCGCCGCGGGTTCGTCGCCGTGGCCAGCAAACCCGCCGAGATGTTGATGAACCAGAGGTAGCGATTTCGTAACTCGCCGAGGAGGGTTTCCACGAATTTCGCGTAGCGTAGGGAGATCCGCACCACCCACGGGACCTCCGGTTCCCTGGTGACGGGTGGCTTTTCGATTTGCAGTGCATCGTCGATGAAGCGGATGTGTTCCGCCTTGAAGCCAGAGAAGCTGGTCTCAAAGCCGCTTTTCTTCAGCTGTTCGGCGGTGCGGTACAGTAGCCAGGCGCCTGACAGGTCAAAACCCTGCAACCCCCCGCATTTGAATTGGATCTTGCGAACCGGAAGCCGATGAATGTCGAGGCTATCGACAATACCTTCGAGCTCACTGATGGTGAGGATGGTCCAGTCGCCCCGTAGGGCGAAGTCGGCCGAGTCTGCGCCTACTGCAAAGTGGTAGAACTCGCTCTCTATCGATGATTCGCTGGCGGGCCGCCGACGGGTGTCTCCCGAGTTGGCAGATTGTAATGGGTCCATGGCTGCACTATAGACCAGCGTCGGCTCGCTTGTCTTTGTGGAGCAGATACGCCTGCTTGGCTTCGGCTAACAATGCGTCTATGCGCGCGCTTTGGCCGCCGATGGCTTGAGCCAGCCGAGAGCGATTCTCGGCGCTGGCTGCCTTCCACATCTGCAGCTGCTGAGTATCCGGTTGGATGATCTCTATGCCGTACTGCTCTGGGGCAGAGAGTATGCGCGCTTCGTAGTCTCGTACCAGTATGCGAAACCCGGGTGCGGGCATCAGGCTGCGGCGCAGATGTTCCTGGGTCTGTGTCGACAGCGACAAGAACCAGTCGCGATTGGCCAGGTACATCCCGGTATCGAAGGCATGACGGGTCAGAGTCAGGTAGGGAGCTTCGCCCGGCAAACCTGTCAGTGCGTAAAAAATGGCACCGCTCTCGCCACCTTGAATCAGGCCGGTCTGTAGAGAGGGCATGATATCGGCGAAGGTCAGCGGCACCATATCGGCGCCTATCGCTCGAACGAATAACTGCGAGGCGAGGGCGTTACTCGAGCGCAGCTTTCGGCCGCTGGTATCTGCCGGCGTGCGAAATGGCTCGCTACCGTAGATGGAGGTCCAACCGACTTCTGCCCAGCCCAATAGAATCAGGTTCTTGTCCGCGAACAGCGCATCAAAAGCCGACAACATATGTTGATCCATCACGTAGTCGACTTCTTCGAGAGAGGAAAACAAGTAGGGGCTCATCAACATTCCCAACTCGGGTACTACGGAGGATGCCCCTTGCAGAGAAAACCCCCCCATTTGCACACGTCCGCGTCGAAGTTGTGATAGTGCAGATTCTTCGCTGCCGAGTTGCCCGCCCAGATACAAGATGGGTTGGATCAGCTCCGGCTGGTTTTCCAGTTGTTGTTGCAGGTGCATCCAGCTGTCATGCCAGGGGGTGCCGGGCGCCGTTACTGCGGTGACTCGCATGGTTTCGGCAGCGTTCACAGAGAGTGTGAGCGTCAGGACAAGTATGACTAATGATGTACGGGGCATGGTCGGCCTGTTGCCAGCGGTTTATACTGTAAAGATATAATAGAATATCATTATGATTAACTACGGGTTCGGGGCGGCGACATGGAGTCAGTGATTACCAAATTGTTCAGCGAACGGGATCTGGGGTCCCTGCAGAGTGAGGCGCCCACGCCGCTCTATTACCAGATGTATACGCTGCTCAAGAACCGCATTCTCGATGGATCGATTCCCGACGGTACGCAGATGCCTACCGAGCAACAATTGGCTGAGGCTTTCTCTGTGTCCCGCATTACCGCAAAGCGTGCGATGGACGAACTGGCGGGAGAGGAGCTGGTCGAGCGACGCCGCGGCAAGGGAACCCATGTCACCCATCACTATGATCCGGAGACGGTAGAAGCACCTCTGGTAGGTATGTTGGAAAAGCTGGTCAGTATGGGCCGCAACACTCGGGTTCGTGTTTTAGATGTCGGCAAACTCGTACCCCCGGGCGATATCCAGGTTGATCTGGGATTGGAGGCGGGCGAAAAAGCCCATCGCGTGGTTCGTGTTCGGTCCAGTGAGGATGGCACGCCGTTTGCGCACCATATCAGCTGGACTCGCGGCATCAGCACGGGCTTCACAGAACGCGATCTGGAGAAAAAGGTGCGTCTCGACATCATGAAGGAAAACGGTATCGAGGTGCATCGCATCGAACAGACTATCAGCGCGTCGGCCGCGCAGGATTTTGTTGCCCGAGAGCTGGGCATGAAGGAGGGCGAGCCTGTGCTGACGCTGATGCGCCGCTCTTATACGGCGGACGATCGCGTCGTCGACATTTTATATAGTCACTACCATCCCAAGCGTTTCCAATACCGGATGAGCATGGGAATGGACGAATATCGGTCCTGAGCTGACCGTTCGTGAGTACCCTGTTTCCTCTGGGACCCAGCCTGACCGGCACCCTGGTTGCCACCGATATTGATGCTGCGGTGGCCGCCTATTGCGACTATCTGTATACCAGTGTTTTGGAAGACAGCGAAGTCTCGGAGACACAGGCTGTTCTGTGGGGGAAACCGGCGCTGGCTGGCAGCCGAATCGTCACGCTGCAGTCTGCGACTGGCTATCCCTGGGTGAGGATTGTTTCCAACCCCGAGGTCATACCGGCGCGCCCGTTCCTTGAATTGGGTTGGCTGGCTCTGGAAGTTCTGGTGAGTGATGTCGACATGCTGGCTGAGCGACTGGCGAACTCGCCCTTCGAAATATTCCGCCCACCGGCTGATCTTGATGTCAGTAATGATATTCGTGCGATGCAGGTCATTGGTCCGGCTGGCGAGGTCTTGTATCTCACCCAGGTCAATGCAGCCGTGGAACCCTTCGATATCCCCATGGCCCGCAGCGAAGTCGATCGCTTGTTTATACCCGTGAGCTCCTGCCTGCGGCGGGACGAAGGCTTGGCCGTTTATAACAAGCTGGGCGCGAGTAAGAGCTGGAGCTTTGATACTCGCATCACTTCGGTCAACAAGGCGCACGGCTTGGATTTGTCGCTGAAACACCCGGTGGCGACGGTGCAACTGGCAGGGCAAAGCATGGTCGAGATCGACCAGCTGGGGGTGGCGAAATCGCGTCCGCCAACCGCCGGTATGCTGCCAGCGGGAATCGCGATGGTCAGCTTCGTCTTCGACAACATCGACAATATTGGCTTGAAGCCCGTCTCACCGCCACAGCGTCTGGATGGTAAGCTCTATGGCGGTCAGCGAGTGGCGGTTTGCCGTGGCGCCGGCGGTGAGCTCATCGAATTGATCGAAGCCGCTTAAGCGGAGGCCGCCACCGCTGTGGTTGCCAGCGCGTTCAGCGCCGAGAAATCTGTTTTGCCGCTGCCCAGTTTCGGAATTTCCTCAACCTTGATCACATGGCTCGGTACCATCAATGGCGCGGTAGAAGCCGCGACCATTTTCTCGCGCAGGTTTTGTTCCAACGCGTCGCTGGTTACCAGGATGATCACCTTCTCTCCCTTCTTGGCGTCCGGCACTGCCGCCGCTGCCAGGTCTTCTTCCGAATCCTCATCCAGCACCTTGCGGGCCGCTTCTTCCACTGCGCCCAGGCTCACCATCTCCCCGCCGATCTTGGCAAAGCGAGAGTAGCGATCGACGATCACCAGGAAACCTTCCGGTGTGATGTGCCCTTGTCGCCAGTGACATACCAACGCATACCGTCTTGCTCGAAAATGACCTGGCGCGTCTTCTGTTCGTCATGCAGGTAACCGAGCATCACCTGGTTGCCTGAAATCAGGATCATGCCGTCTTCACCCAGCGGTAGCTCTTCGCGGCTATCGGGGTCGACAATTTTAAAACTGGTGCCGGGTAAGGGTAGCCCGACGCTGCCCTCCTGCTGGCCAGGTTGAATGGTCCAGTCGTCGGTGTCGACGGCATCCGGCACATTAACGCTGGCGACAGGGGTAGTTTCGGTGGCGCCGTAGCCTTCGAGAATGTACTTGTTGAACTTTAGCTGGAAGTCACTGCGCACTTTATCCGGCAGTTTCTCCGCGCCTGCCACTACAAAGCGCAGCGAATCCAGCAGCATCGGTTCCACCTTGCGATTGCGCGCGTAGAGACTTAAAAACGTGGCGGTGCCGAATAGTATTGTGCCCCGGTACTTGGCGACAGTGCGAGCGATTCCGAGCACGTCGGTTGGATCTGGGTGACAGGCGATGGGTACACCTTCAATTAACGGCATAATCAGTGTGACGGTCAGTCCGAACGCGTGGAAAGGGGGCAGCGATGCTACGACCACGTCGTCGACGCGAGTATTGAGTACGTCTGAAATCTGTTTGCAATTAGACTGGATATTGCGGTGCGACAGCACGACGCCCTTGGGTTTGCCCTCCGAGCCGGAGCTGAACAGAATCGCCGCCGGATCTTCCAGGCTGCGGCGTTTGCCGTTCAGTCGGTAAATCACGCTGGCCGGTAAGAAAATGAGTTGTAGCAGCTTCAGCACCAGCTTCCACTGAGGCAGCGTCTCTCGAATGTCTTCCATGTAGGTGATGTCGACATCGCCAAGCAGTTCATCAAAGGTGACGCCGCGACCTTCCAGTCGTGTCTCAAACTGGCGTGATGTGAACACCTGGGTAATACCGGCTTCGGCGATACCGGCGCGCACCGAGGCGGGTGCGGCGCTGAAGTTGAGGTTGACCGCCGCACGGCCTTTGAGCATGACCGCCATGTTGGCAATGGCGGCAGCGTTCGCGGCGGGCAATAATAAGCCGACATTCTCGGCCTTGGGGTCCAGGTTCATGGCGTCCCCGAAGGCGAGCGTAGCCGCTGCAAAGCGACGCCGACTGAGCTTAACTTCAGAGGCATCCACCGTGCAGATATCCCCAGGGTCACGCTTCACCATCTTTAGCCAGGCCAGAGGCAGCGGATCGAGTGTCTTCGTGTAGGCTTCCCAGGCGGTAATCGACAAATCGAAAACCTTCTGCTTGAGATAGTCAGCTCTCGTATCCATGGGCATGGGTTTGCCGAAGGCGACAATCAGGTCTCTGCGCAGTGTGGGTGCGCGTGAATCGCGCAGGCCCTCGTCTGCACGCGAGAAACTGCTGCCCCATAGCCCACGCAGATAGAACGGGATGATGACACCGCCCTCGACGTCTGCAGCAGCCTGTTCGTAGGTCGATTGAAAATCACCGAGCTGACCGTTGCCGCTCACGCAACTTTCCGGGAACAAGCAAACCACTTCTCCGGCATTGAGCAGTTCAGTGACCGTGGCCAAGGATTTTTTGCCGCGGCCGGAAATGGCCGCGGTACCCGTTAGGCGGAAAAACAGTTTCACAAACCAGCCATTGGCCACCTGACGTTCCAATACGAAACGCACCTGGCGTGGGCAGGCGATCTGCACCAAGGCCCAGTCCACCCAGGAGGTATGATTGCCCAGCAATAGCACGCCGCCGTCGGGTGGCAGGTTCTCAAAACCCAGGACTTCAAAGCGGTAGCGGCGTTTGAGTATGGCGAGTGCGATCAGGCGTGTCAGTGAATGAGGCAGTTCGCGCACGGTATACCCCGCACCGACGGCTGCAATGATGGCCATGGCGTAGAACAGGTTCTCGGTGTTGAGGCCTCGCGCGCTGAATAGCACGGCAATGCCCAGGCCGATTAGCATACCCAGGGCCTGGAACCAGCCGCGCCTGGCGGAGATAGTACCCAGCTGTCCCGTAGGTGCATGGAATTGCACCAGCGTGTTCAATGGCACGATAAACAAACCGCCCAGAATACCGATGGCACTCATTGTCATCCCGAGGCTGATTGCGCTATCCAGCGAAGGCGCCAGTGCAATCAATAGTGCGATACCGAGTGCACTAAAGGGAATAAAGCCGGTCTCCAGGTAGGAGCGCGAGAGTTTGCCAGCAAGGAACGCACCGACCACCAAGCCGATGCCTGCGTAAACGAGGTACGCCGGTCCGGCGATCGTTGCGGCGTCCTGCGGGACCTCGCTTGCGAGATTGGGTAGTGCGAGCAGTATGATTTGCGCGATCGTCCAGAAGGTTGCCAGACCGACCAGCGCTGAACGAATGGAGCGTTGTTCGCGCATGAGCGACAGGTTTTGGCGCAGGTAACGAAGCGTCAGGTAGTCGCGGGTATTGAAGCGGGCCTTGCCCGCACGCTGCCCGAGATCGGACAACTGTAGACTCAATAGCCACGCCAGTGCTGCAAAGGCCACTAGCACCCAACCTGCTGGCGCGATCAGCTGTAGGCGATTGCCATCGGCAATAGCGGTGGCTGCGAGCTGGGAACACAACATGGCGAGCACAATGGCACCTACCAGCATTCCGATGACACTGGATGCCTGAACCAGACTATTCGCTTCCGTGAGCTTGTCCCGACCTACCAGCTCACGGATGTAAGCGTACACCGCGGGTGTAAACAAGGCGTTTTGCGCCGCCATGAGCAGTGTGAGCCCGTAGGCAACGCTAAACAAACCCAGGTAGTAACTGCCCGCATAACACAGTGCAACACCCAGACCGCCCAGCGCCGCGTAACGAATGACGGTGGCATGGGGGTACTTGTCTGTAATAAAGCCGGCAGGGCTGAACATGAGTACCAGGGGCAGCAGCACCAGTACATTTACGGATGCAACGAGAAACAGAGCCTGAGTGCCACTGTGCTCAGCGGCAATCACGTTGTAGAGCACAGCGGAATGGCCCAAAGCCACCGCGGCTTGTAGCGCCACAATGACCAGGAATGGAATGAAGCCGCGCACATTGCCAATCGGCGTCATGGATTTCTCCCGTGAAACGTCATAGGTATATGTATGACAGAAATTCGCAAATCATGCGATAGTTTTGCACATGAACGAAACCTTGAGATTAGCAACAAATGACCTGGTATTGCGCGCCTTCCGGCTAGCAGATGCAGCTGATGTGCAGCGGCTTGCCGGTGACGAGCGCATTGCCGATACCACCGCCAGTATTCCGCATCCCTACCCGGACGGTGCGGCCGAGGCCTGGATGGCCGATAGCTCGGACCGGGCCGCTCGTGGAGAGCTCATTAACTTTGCTATTACCCTGGATGAAGGTGAGACCCTGGTTGGATGTATATCCTTGATTGATATCGCTGAAGATTCGGCTGAGATGGGCTACTGGATCGGTGTGCCCTACTGGGGGCGCGGCATTGCCACTGCGGCAGTGAGCGCGGTACTGGAATACGCGCGTTCTGATCTCTTGCTGCGTCAGGTTCGTGCTCGCGTTCTAAGTCGTAATCCTGCCTCGGCAAGGGTATTGTTGCGCAATGGCTTTGTTCAGATCGGACAGGAAACCAATCGTTGCGGATACCGGCAAGATGAGGAGCCGATAGACCTTTATGAATGTTCCTGCCCTGGTTAGATTGTGCGTTCGTTAGTCTTCGCATTATTGCTGGCGGGTTGCTCTAACCCGGTGCTCGAAGGCCCCGATTACCCGGCAGAGGGGCCGCCCTGGATTGCAGCAGGCATGCCAGCCACTTCAGAGTCCATCGACGTCCGTGAGCGACTCCTCCTTATCGGTGATGCCGGGCTATATCTAGAGGATGATCCAACTCTCGAGGCGTTGGGCAATTGGTCGAATGAAAACCTGCCCACCACGGTGCTGTTCCTCGGTGACAATATCTATAACGAGGGGCTCACGGAGGAAGATCGCGCGCAGGCAGAGGCCATCATCGCGCAGCAACTCGATGCCACGTTGGCGCGTAAAGTATTTTTACCGGGTAACCACGACTGGGGCATGCTGCCCGGCGACATGAACCTGCAGGCCATTCTCAACCAGCAGGCATTTATCGACGACTGGCCGCGGGGAAACGCTATCTGGTTGCCTCGTGACGGTTGCATGGGGCCGGTGGCCCTGGAGTTGGCTGCAGCGGGCACCCAAGGTCGTGGCATTGTGCTGGTGTTACTGGATCCAACGCCTTTCCTGAATGAGCGCCTGCGCGCTGAGTGCCCGGAGCCGCAAACCGCAGATGAGCATTTCGGGGAGTTGTCGGAGTTGCTGGAACGGCACCGGGATGATTACGTGGTGGTCGCTTCACATTACCCGATGTTGACCGGTGGTCCCCACGGCGGTTTGAGTTATGGTGGCGTGGCCGAGCCGATCGTCGGGTTTATTGGCTGGATGTATGGTGGCCTCTTGAACACTTATGAGCCGAAGTATGCGAACTGGATTACGCAAATGAAGGCGGTGATGCGCGAGTATCCACCCCTGGTCTACGCTGCCGGGCACGACCACAGTTTGCAGGTACTGGAGGGGGGTGATGTGGTTGGCGTTTACGCGGTCAGCGGTGCGGGTGCGCCTGAGCGCGTCACCACCGTAACGCCGTTGGCGCAGAGTTACTTCGCCCATGCCGCACCCGGGTTCATGGTGCTCGACTTTGGACTGCGCTATGGCGAGGAAGTGATTTTGCTGCGCGTGGTTGAAAATGGCGTCGACGCGCCCGTTTTCGAGATGGAAGTTGAGGGCCCTCTACGCCACTGATGCAGATCAATTCGGGCGAGATGCTCGCTTTCAGCAAAAGATATAATGATATATCATAAGTACTAATTTCCGCTTTTCCCTGTAACCGCTATGTCCGACAAGAATCCCGTAATTATCGCCGGCTCTGGCCCTGCCGGGTCCACGCTGGCTTTGTACCTGGCGCGCCAGAATATTCCCGTACTGATCCTGGAGCGTGAATCCGATTTGCCGGTCGACCTGAGGGCCTCGACCTTTCATCCTCCATCGCTGGAGATGCTAAACGAGCTCGGTGTGGCGGCACCCATGATCGCCAAAGGGCTGATCGTTGATCGGTACCAGTACCGTGACCGTCGCACCAATGAAGTCGCAGAGTTCGACATGAGTGTGATCGCCGATGAGACGCTGTTTCCCTACCGCTTGCAGCTCGAGCAGTACGAACTCACCTGGATCATCAATCGCGTGCTGAAGGATTACGCCTGCGCGGAGGTACGCTTCGAGCGGGAAGTCACCGGGTTCAGTCAGGACGCATCCGGGCTCGACGTAGTGGTCAAAACCCCCGCCGGCAGCGAGACGATTCGCGGCAGCTTTCTGGTCGGCGCCGACGGCGCGTCTTCCAATGTACGTAAAGCTGCGGGCATCGACTACTCCGGGTTCACCTACGATGAAAAGTTTCTGGTCGCGTCTACCAGCTTTCCCTTCGAGGAGGTGTTCGACAACCTGTCTTATGTGAACTATGTGGCTGACCCAGACGAGTGGTGTGTCATCCTTCGTACCGACAAGTTATGGCGAGTGCTGTGGCCGACCGACCCGGCCAATGATGATGAGGCCATGTACCTCAGCGATGACTATATTCAAGCGCGACTGCAACACCTTCACGCCAAGGAAGGTGATTACGATATCGGTCATCGCACCCTGTATCATGTGCATCAGCGGGTAGCGGAAAGCTACTACCAGGGCAGAGTTGTACTGGTGGGCGATGCTTGTCACATCAACAACCCCCTGGGCGGCATGGGTATGAACGGTGGCATACACGATGCCTATAATTTGGCAGAAAAACTTTGCAGCGTAATCAATGACGGAGCTGACTATGCTGAAGCCGTGGCGCGCTATGACCGGCAGCGGCGCGAGCTGGCTGTGCAGTTTGTACAGGAGCACACAATCAATAATAAGAAGCTCATGGAGTCTACCGATCCCAATATTCAGGCCAAGCGCCAGCGTGACTTGATGGAAACGGCTGCCGACCCGGAGAAGGCCAAGGCCTTCGTGATGGAACGCGCCATGTTTAATTGTTTACGCGAGAGTCTTCTGGTGGCCTAAAATGGGGGGATGAGAAAAGTCATCCTCTTCGCGTTGGCACTGACCTTGCTGGCGCTTTCTTTCGCAGTCGGCCGCTTCACAGCGCCCGCGCCTAGCTTCGAACCCGGTGATCCTGGCGGTGATGATCCGCTGGCGGCGGCCTTCGACGATTTTATTGCGGCGCAGCAGCAAACGATTGGACTGTTTCGCAACTCACAGTTTTTCGAAGATGATCAGGAGCGGGCCGAGGCGTACCGCGGTTTACTCTATGCCTTACTCGGCTCGATCAAGTTGGGTGCATTGCAGTCCGCCGAGCATCCGCGCTTCATGCGGGCGGTAGACTGGACCAGCAAAGCCGGATTAGATAATCCCGATAACAACTATTACATCGCTATTGTCAGAGACGATGCCAGCTATCGGATCCGGGGTAACCGGGGCAGTACGACCAATCTGGTTTTCCAATTGGTGGTAGGTCAGCCAGGGGTGCGCGGGGCTGGCACCAGCACCAATATCAGCATCTTGTATGGCGAAGATCTGCTGCTGGATGAACAGGGTAATTTCGAGATTATTCTGAGTCGGGAGAATCCGGGCGAGGGCGTAAACTGGCTGGCTAATGGTGACGGTGCCCAGACACTGATCGTTCGCCACACTCACAATGACTGGTCTGCTGAGCGTGATAGCCCGCTATTTATAGAACGAATGGGTGCCGAAGGAATGCCCGCTATGCAGCTCAGCCCGGCGCTAATGGCGCAAGGTATGCGGGAGGCTGCGGTATCGATGTTCGATCGCACGGCGACCTGGCTTCAATATGCTGAGCGCGCCTGGAATTTGCTGCCTCGGAATAATATTTCGCCGCCGCGGGAAACGCAGGGTGGCATGGTGGGGCAGTATTCGGCCTTCGGCTCATGGCAGCTCGACAACGATCAGGCGCTGATTCTCTCAACGGCGCCGTCTGCGGCCAGCTATCAGGGTATTGAACTGGGCAATCTTTGGTTCGTCAGTCTGGACTACGAGACCCGTACCTCGACCCTGAATCTGTCGCAGATGCAGTGCAGTGCAGACGGCCGTTGTTATGCGGTGGTGTCTCATCGCGACCCCGGAATTCACAACTGGCTCGACACCGGCGGCCACCTGCGTGGTTTGATCATGATGCGCTGGCAAGGACTCGGCGAGCCGCTCCCCGAAGCGCTCTATCCAAGCGTTGAACTAGTGGACTTTGCTCGCGTTCGGGATTACTTACCCGATGATGTGACGCCGTTTTCCCCAGAGCAGCGCCGTGAGCAGATTCGCGAGCGTCGTGCTGCTGTGCACGGAAGGTTTGGTGGCTAGGGCGGTCTAACAATACAGCCCGGGGTGCTGTTTAGGTCAAATAGAGTGGCCTCCTAATACCTGCAACTTGAATCTTGCTGCCCCAGCCACTATTTTTGGCTCATGCGTAAAATACTTCGATTTGGACAATTACTGTTCGTTGGCCTGGTGCTGGCGGCTTGGCTCATTGCTCCCCGAGTCGATAGCTACGATCCTGGCGGTGAAGCGCGCCTGCCACAGCTCAGTGATGGCGCGCGTATTGTGCGTGATGAGAAGGGCATGCCCTACGTCTATGCCGCAACGCCTATCGATGCCATTCGGGTTCAGGGCTTTGTGCATGCACAGGATCGGCTCTTTCAAATGGAAATGTTTCGCCGGCTCAGCGCCGGACGCCTGGCTGAACTGGCCGGTGAGGGAGGAGTGCGCATGGATACCATGGTGCACCTCTGGAACATTCCCGATATCGCCCAGCGTCAGGTCGCGCTGCTCAATGCCGAGGAACTGGAATGGGTGCAGGCCTATGTCGACGGCATCAATGCTTATCTGAAAGCGCGCGGGCATGAAGTTCACCGACTCGTGCGCGAGCCGCAGCCCTGGACGGTCGAAGATGTGGTGCGCGTTCAGTTCTTCAATATCTGGGGTAGCAGCACCAACTGGCGCGAAGAGTTGCTGAGCCAATCGATTATTGATCGACTGGGTGTAGAGCGAGCCGCGGAAATTTCGCAGGTGACGATCAATGCGGATGACCCAGAAGGCGTGTACACAGCATCTGACTATTCGTTCCTTCGGTCTGGACTGGAACTACAGGCGGATGTGGACACGTCGCTGGCTGACGGTGTGGGAAGTAACGCCTGGCTAACCGGAAGCCGCAAGTCTGCCACCGGCGCACCCATCCTCGCCAGTGACCCGCATATAGACGCGCGCCGGTTGCCCGGCTTCTGGCATCCTATGGGGCTGATCACGCCTAATTGGCGGGTGGTGGGCGGCAGCACGCCTGGTGTTCCCGGGATCGGCATTGGTCGAACTACACACTTCGCCTGGGGAGCTACGAATGGGTATGGCGATGTTGTTGATCTCTATATCGAGACGGTGGACCCCGCCAATCCAGACCACTATCTGGAGGGCGAGAACTCCGTCGCCTTCGAGACGCGTACCGCAACCCTGCGTATTAAGGATTCGGATACGGAGAGTGGATTCAGGGAGCAGACGCTTTCTATTCGAGAGACGCGTCGTGGGCCGGTGATCTCCGACCACGGCATGGGTGTTGCCAGCGGCAAGGTGATTACCCTGCGTTGGTCTGTTCCCGAATTCATGGGCGAGCGCATGGGAATGCGCGAATTACTGCTGGCTCGAAACACGGAGGAAGCACTGGCGGCAATCGAATTGGCAGCGGTGCCGCTGACCTACGTGGTAGCTGACTACAGCGGGGATATAGCGCTGCGCGGTTCAGGCTTTATACCTAAACGACTGCGCGGAGATGGCTCGGCCCCCTTTCCCGTTAGCGACGGCATCGATAACTGGGAAGGGCGCATCCCAGGAGATCAGATGCCCACGGTGCGCAACCCGGAACGTGATTGGGTGGGGAGCGGCAATCACCGCATCGCGCCGGCGGATTTTTCCTGGACCTATTCCACGCACTTCTCGCCTTCCTGGCGTTATCGCCGCATAAAGGAAGCGATGGATGACAAAGCTAGCTGGACGGCTCAGGATCATTGGGACCTGCAACTAGACAACCGTAATCTGTTTGCGCTGCAAATGGTGCCCCTGATGGTGCCAGTATTGCAGGCGTCGACAGACACCAAGACCCTAGGTGACATTCTTGCAGCCTGGGATCTGGAAGATGAGGCCGACCAGTCCGCGCCGCTGATCTTTCAGTCGATGATGCGACACTATTCCAGACGTGTGGTCGAAGATGACCTCGGCGACGAAATTACCAAAACCTACCTGGCCGATTACTACTACTGGCAGGAACGTATTCTGCGTTTCACCCTGAAAGAGAATTCCGCCTGGTTAGATGATCAGCGCACGGAGCCTGTGGAGAACCGCTCAGACTTGTTCGCACTGGCTGCGCAGGACGTGCTTGAAGAGTTGGCGCCCCAGTTGGGGGATGATCCTACCCAGTGGCGCTGGGGTGATCTTCATACTATTACTTTCAGTCATCCCATTCTCAGTGGAGAAGGCATGGCAGAATGGTTTGGTGGTGGTACGCATCCTATGGACGGATCGGTGGATACGTTGAACCGCGCTTCCAGCAAATTTCACGAGCCCTATGCCGTCACGTTCTTCGCCTCCAAACGCATGGTAGCGGACTTGTCTGACCCGGACCGGATTATCGCGAACATTCCGGGTGGAATAACAGATCGTATGTTCCACTCGCACTTCAAAGACCAGCTCGATAAGTGGCTGAATGGCGCTATTGATTATTGGTGGTATAGCGATAGCGCGATAGCGCAACACGCGACCAGCGAATTGCAGCTTACCCCATAGGCCTTAGCCGTGTTTGTTCCGCAGCGTTTCTGCTGCCAGGCACATTGACTTCAGCTTGGCGAACGCGAATTCTCGGGGCAGGAACCACATTCCGCAATCCGGAGCCAGACTGATACGTTCCTTAGGAACGACTTCCATCGCGGCTTCGATCATGGCGCAAATCGACTCTGGGGATTCCACTTGCCCATCAGGATCAAGATTGAGCACGCCAATACCCACGGGTTTATCTTTTACCGACTCCAGGAAATCAGGAGTATGCCCGGGCTGGGCATACTCGGTGTGCAGGCAATCCACCTCAGACTCGGCGATCAGGCGTACCGCTTTGGGATAGATAGGGCTCGGCTCCTTCAGCGCGATGTTCTTTGAGTAGCCGTAGCAGACATGCACCGATGTCAGGCTGTCGACATCGCGCACCATGCGATTGATAGCCTCTACTGCGAAGTCCTTACACTGGCTGTAGCGGAAATGCACTTCGGGCTCGTCGATCTGAATTAGATCGACACCGGCTGCGGCTAAGGCCTTCAACTCTTGATTTAGCGCATCGGCTATCGCGAAACAGAGCTCGGCCTGGTTGGCGTATACGCCCGTATCGACAACCCGGTAGCAGAGGGTGACAGGGCCAATGACGGTGATCTTGCTGCGGCGCTCGGCATACTTTTTCAGGAAGGCGACATCATCAACTACCATGGGTCCGGGCCAGGTGATTTTTTCTCTAACCGCTGGAAACAGTACCTTGGGTGACTGTTTGGGAGCTTCCTGATCGTCCAGGTTGGCGCCAACATTGGTCGCCTTCTTTTTCATCTCCAGGTATTCGGTAATGTCATTGTGAAAGTTGGTGAACTCCGCCGGGTTGTCCTGGTCGAGGCCGCCCAGTGTGTAGAAATGACCGCTGAAGGTTTGGCGACGCACTTCACCATCGGTGGCGTAGGTAAGGCCGGCAAGGTTCTGGTCATAGATCGCCAGTCGGGCTGCGTCGTCAATTGCCATCGCCCGGTCCTGTTCTGGTATCTTCCACCAGGTCCCTTCGCGTGCGTAAACCTTGTCGTGGTCAGCGAGCCAGGTCGGCTTCACATAGCTGCCCACAAGCTGAGTTGGGAACAGGTCGGTCTTCCACATTGCTCGTTATCCTTAGCCGTTGATGCTTGCGCCCCGGAGTGTAGCGAAAGTGCTACAAAAAATACCGTTCTGGCACGAATTTCTGCCGGTATAACGCAAATGGCAGGCCGGAAGCTGGTAGTAGCGGCGTTTTGTGCCATCATTAGCTAGTCAAAAAAGATTAAGGAACAACCGTGAAAGTATTCTTTCAAAAGGCGGGTGCCTTTCTGGCTGGCCTGCGCACCTGGACTGTCAATATTCTGACCATACTCGTGCTGGTTTACGTCGTGGTAATGATCGGCGCTTTTATGGACCAGCAGCCGGGACAAGTCGACCCTGAAGGTAAGGTGCTAATTCTCGCGCCCGAGGGTGTCATCCTGGACCAGGAGATGTACCCGAGCGACTTTTCTTTTCCCTTCCCCACCATGCCGGAGGATAACCAGATACAAACTCGTGATCTGGTGAAGTTGATCCGTGCGGTCGCTGCGGATGACAGCCTGGCCGCCGTGCTGATCGATTTCAGCAATGTGGGATTTGCCGGTACCACCACGGCCATGATGCTTGCGGACGAGTTAGCTGCGGTGCGTGAATCGGGTAAGCCAGTGATCGCCTACAGCGAGGCACTGACCACCGGTTCTTATCTGATGGCGGCGCAGGCCGATGAAATTTTCGTACATAATTCCGGCGCTGTCGCGATATCTGGTCTGGGTGGCTACCGTCAGTACACTCGCGAACTCACCGATAAGCTGAAGATCACTATCCATAACTATTCCCAGGGCGATTATAAATCTGCTGTGGAAGGACTCACGCGTAATGACATGTCTGAGCCAGACAAACAGCAACGCCGCGAGTTGTATGAACCGATCTGGGATTCACTGAAGCAGCGCATGGCTGAGGCGCGTGGCATCGATGCCGAATTGTTTCAGACGTTTGCCGATGAGCAGTCGCTCTCGCTGTTCCAGGAGGCTGGCTTCGATGGGCTTAAAGTGGCTGAAGAGCAGGGCATTATCGACGGCACCAAAAATTACCCGGAGTTTCGAGCCTACATGATTGAGCGCTTTGGGCAGGCCGAGGATGAAGAGCGCGTAACGTACCCGCATATCACGAGTGGCCAGTATATGGCGCAGTTGGAACCCGAGCTCGATGCTGCGGAAGACGCGGTCGCGGTGGTCTTCGTGCAGGGCGCCATTCAGCCTGGACCGCAAGGACCTGGGGTCGCGGGCTCTGACGATATTGCCAGATTGCTGCGCGAGGCTCACGAAGATGAGTCAACTCGCGCTATTGTCATGCGGGTCAATAGCCCCGGTGGCTCGATCATTGCCAGCGATATTATCGCTGAAGAATTTCGTGCTGCGCGTCAGAAAGGCATACCGGCCTATGTTTCCATGGGCGACGTGGCCGCGTCTGGCGGTGTATGGGTGTCGATGCCAGCAGATCGCGTTTATGCAGAACCCAGCACTATTACTGGTTCCATTGGTGTCGCGGTGGCATTTCCCACCTTCGAAAACCTGCTGGACTACATCGGCGTGAACTATGACGGTGTGACGACCAGTGACCGCGCCGGCTGGAACGTATACAAGGGAGTCGATGAACAGTTAGATGTGTTCCTGGCTCGCTGGGCTGGCTCGGCCTACGAGCACTTTATTAGCAATGTGGCTAATGCTCGCGATAAGGAGCCAGACTATATCCGCTCGATTGCCGGTGGCCGTGTGTGGCTGGGCAGTAAAGCACTTGAATTGGGTCTCATTGACGAGCTGGGCAATATGGAAGATGTGGTAGCCGCTGCGGCAGCGGCCGCGGACCTTGATGAGTACCGCGTTAACTATGTTGTACAGGAACCGCCTCCCCACATTTTGTTCCTACGTCAGTTCACCGGTGGAGCGACAGCGGGCGTTGAATCTGCGTATGGCGAATTCGGCCAGCGTATGGAGCGGTTGTTTGAGATCGTTGAGGGCATCAGCAAGCCGACCGCCACCGTTATGTGCACCGAGTGCATGGTGGAACTGCTTTAACGGCAGGAGCGACGCTTACACCATGCGCAAGCTGCTGATTGCGTTGGCGCTCCTGCCGACGCTGAGTGTCGCCTCCTCAGTAGAGGAGGCGAAACGTCTCGCTCAAAAATACCCGCTGGTTGATACACATATCGATGTCCCTTATCGCATGCACGACGGGTGGCGCGACCTGTCGGAGTCGGCGCCGGATCGTGATTTCGATTATCCGCGGGCGAAGCAGGGCGGGCTCGATATCGTATTTATGTCTATTTATACCCCGGCCGAAAGCGAAGCCTCGGGAGAGGCCTACGCGCTTGCCAATAATTTGATCGACCAGGTCGAGGCGATGGCCTATCGCAACCCCGAGAAGTTCGCGATGGTCTACAGCCCAAGCCAAGCACTAGAGGTGTTCGAGGACGGTAAGATAGCTTTCGCACTGGGTATGGAGAACGGCTCACCCATCGCAGGCGAGCTGGAAAATCTGCAACACTTTTTTGATCGCGGCATACGCTACATTACGCTCACGCATGCGCAGGCCAACTATATCAGCGATAGTTCTTATGATGATGTTCGCTACTGGGGCGGCCTGAGTCTGTTTGGCTTCGAAGTGGTCGAGAAGATGAATCGGCTCGGCATGATGGTGGATGTGTCGCACTTGTCGGACGAGGCCTTCTACGACGTGCTGGATATCAGTCTGGCGCCGGTGGTGGCGACGCATTCCTCGGCGCGAAAGTTTACTCCCGACTTTGAGCGTAATATGAGTGACGAGATGATCAAGGCGCTGGCCGAGAAAGATGGCATCATCATGATCAATTTTGGGTCTAGCTTTATCACCGAGGAAGCCAACAAGTATTACGCCGCGTTTGGTAAGGCCGCGGGCGCTCATGCGAAGCGTCACAAGCTTGGTGATAACTCCCCGCAAATGGAGGCATTCGTTAAGGCCTATCGCGCTCGCCAGCCGATGCCTTTCGCCACTGTAGAGGACGTGGCGGACCATATTGATCACGTTAAGAATCTGGTTGGTATCGAACACGTCGGCCTGGGTTCCGACTATGACGGTGTTGGAGATTCACTGCCTGTCGGGCTTAAGGATGTATCGAGCTACCCGAATCTGGTCGCTGAGCTCCTCAATCGCGGCTACGGCGAAGGCGATATTGCAGCAATCCTTGGTGGCAATATTCTGCGTGTATGGCGTCAGGTCGAGGCGGCGGCTGAGTGATGCTACCCGCAGGTTTTCTCGGTACGCGAGCAGATATCCTGATGGATCTGGTACTTTTGTCCTTCTTGGTCATTCTGCCAGCGATATGCTGGTCATGGCTCAAAGTGAGGGCGGGAAGCTACCAGACGCATAAGACTACGCAGTTAACGCTGGGGGCAATCCTGTTTGTGGCCGTGGTTTTGTTTGAGCTCGATCTTAATTTGTCTGGCGGCATATTTGAGTTGACTAAGGATAGCCGCTACAACGGCACGGTCCTACTCAACAGTTGGATATACGGTCACGCATTGGTCGCTATACTCACTTCATTCATTTGGGTCGGGCTGATAGTCTTCTCCTTGCGTCGCTTCCCCAAGCCGCCCGAGCCCTCCGAGTTCAGCAGAACTCATCGTTTCTGGGGGCGCACAGGCATGGTCACAATGATGATGGCGGGGCTCAGCGCGTTCCCGCTTTACTACTACGGATTTATGCAATAACCCATGGTTTCTTCTGCCCTTTCAGTATACCTGCTGCTGCATCTTGGCCTGCTTGCCTGGTCTTTTACTTTTGCTGGGCCAGCGTCGCCCAGATTATGGTTTCTGCGCATCATGTTGATGGGAATGGCCTACGACAATCTCATTTTGGTGCTGGGGCCAATGGGTGTAGGCATGGATTGGTATCAGCTGGCGAACTATCCGCGGTATGTGTTGCACGCCGGCGTGTTGCCGTTCCTCACCTTGTTTACGCTCTCCGCCATGCAGGTTTGCGAGGTGCCGGTATCACGCAATCGCATGTTCATCGGTTTCTGCTGGGCGTTTACCTCAGTGGCCTGGCTGTACGGGATGTGGCATGAGGTGGCGCAGTTAGGGCTCGAACCGACCAGCTTTATGGATCACAGCCGGTTGGTGAGTGTCTCCAAGATACCGCCTATCGCAACCATCGCTACGAATATCCTCATCTTGCCACTAGCGTTCCTGATCTGGCGACAGGCGGGTTGGTATGTCTTTTTCGCGGGCTCGCTCTTTATCTTCTTGCTTAATGGCGCAACGGGGGCGCAACCCTGGGGATTCGTTGCTGGCAACGGCGCAGAAGTCATCTTCATCTGTTGCTTGTTGATCACCGAGCGCTTCCTGATTCGACAAAGCGAAGCGCGCGCGCGCTCCTTCTGAACACAGCTTTAGCGCACTACAGCTCAGGCGGAATCAAGCGCGGGTTGTCGGCGTTGCGGATGTCATCCAGGCGCGCATTGGCGGTGGCGCGCCAGGCGTCTTCTTCGCAGATCAGATAGAATTTTTCGTTCCTGACGCCGTCCAGTAGACGCTCTGCTAACTCTCGCGGTGCTTTGCCCACTGCAGTAGTGGTCACGATGCTCTCTTCCGCCAGGGTCTTGCCATCAGAGCTTACCGTATCCGAAAGTTCCTCAGGCCGGTTTCGCTCCGAGCGTCCAATGCCCGTATTTACTGCTTCCGGGCACAGACAAGAGACGCCGATCTGAGGAGCGGTTAGCGACAATTCATGGAACAGAGTCTCACTGAGTGCCACCACAGCATGCTTGGTCATATTGTAGATACCAGAGAAGGGCATACTGGTGAGCCCGGCCATCGAAGCGGTGTTAACAATGTGGGCGGGTTCTCCGTGCTCGATCATTCTTGGTACAAAGCTGCGAATACCATTGATCACCCCAAATTGGTTTACGTGAACAAGCCACTCGTAATCATCCAGGCTCGACTCCCACAAGGTGCCACCGGTGAAAACACCGGCGTTATTGCAAGCAATATGTATTGCGCCGAACTCGTCCACTGTCGCCGCTGCCAACTGCTCAACCGCCTCAGGGTCTCTAACATCACATTGAATCGCCAGACATTCTGCACCCAGCGCCTCAATGTCGCCCGCTGCTTTGGCTAACGCGTCGGTCTCCACGTCGGCCATGACGATCTTCATACCTTGTTCAGCAAACACCTGGCATAAAGCCAATCCAATACCGCTGGCGCCGCCGGTGATAACGGCAACGCGGCCCTCGAGATCCTGCATAGATAGCTCCTAACTGATTCCGGCTCCGCCGGTTTAGCCGGCCGCCTGCATTTGCAGCGGCTCGGTCACTTCTGAATTCTGTGTTGTTACGCTGCTGAATACCAACGCGCCATCGTCGAAGCGGGCATTGCGCAGCAGTTTCTTGTCGCGAACGTAGTCTTGCGTATTGAGCCAAGGCTCTCGATCACCCTGGCGAGGAAATAGTGGCATGACACGCTGCATATAGCCTGAGGAAAAATCGTCGATGAAATCTCGGGGCGTCATGTTTTCGTCGCCTTCGCGCAGGCGTGGCGTGACCTGAGTAGCCCCGACGCTATCGACATGGTTGACCAGTTGGCAAAAGTACTCGGCAGTCAGGTCGGCGCCCAGAGTCCAGGACGCATTAATATAGCCGAAGGTGTTAACCAGATTAGGCACGCCAGTCAGCATGAGGCCTTTGTAAGTCCAGGTCTCGTTCAGCCGTACTGCTTCGCCATCGACCTGCAGTGCCACCTCACCCATTTGCACCATCTGCAGGCCGGTCGCGGTGATAATGATGTCCGCCGCTATTTCCTGTCCGGAGTTCAGCAGAATGCCTGTTTCCGTGAAGGTATCGACCTGATCAGTGACCACTGAGGCCTTGCCGCTGTTGAGCGCGATATGCAGGTCGTCATCGGGTATCAGGCACAGTCTTTGATCCCAGGGGTTGTAGTTGGGGCTGAAGTGCTTGTCGATATCGATGTCCGCATTCAGCTTTTTGCGTAGACGATTCAACAGCAGATCTTTCATCTGTTGGGGATGGGTGCGGGTGCGCTTGTACACCACCTGTTGCCAGCGAATATTTTTCCAGCGGGTAATCGCATAGGCCCAACTATCAGGTAGAACCTTGCGCAGGCTATTGGCGATCCAATCACGCCAGGGTCGAGATACCACATAGGTGGGTGATCGCTGCAGCATGGTTACGTGCGCTGCCTTGTCGGTCATCGCGGGCACCATCGTCATAGCGGTCGCCCCCGACCCTATAATCACCACGCGCTTGCCACTGTAATCGTAGTCCTCAGGCCAGAACTGCGGGTGCAGAATCTCACCCTGGAAGCGTTCGCGACCTTCAAAGTCTGGTGCGTAAGGATCGGTGTAGCTGTAGTAACCAGCGCACATGAGCAGATACTGAGTCTGCAGAGTGACTTGGCCATCGCCGGTGCTTGCGGTCACTGTCCAGCAGCCGCTGTGACTGTCCCAATTCGCTTCACTGACCTTGTGATCGTAGCGAATATTTTCTTCGATGCGGTTTTCCTCCGCCGTCTCGCGAATGTAGTCGAGGATGGCCGGGCCTTCCGCTATGGCTTTCTCGTGAATCCAGGGTTTGAAGTTGTAGCCCAGCGTATGCATGTCACTGTCAGAACGAATCCCAGGATAGCGGAACAGGTCCCAGGTGCCACCCATTGCCGCTCGACCTTCAAGAATCGCGTAGGACTTACCAGGGCAGTGTTTCTGCAGGTGGTAAGCCGCCCCGATACCGGATAAGCCGCCTCCAACAATGATGACATCGAACTCGTTCTGCATGCTCAGTGCTCTTAAATTCAGTCTGGTAACAGGTAGTCGAGCATGATCTCAAAAATCTCGTGCTGCCTGATCATGGTTGCGACGCGACCCACGCCTTCAGAGTTGGCGAACACTGGCACGTTGGCGCCCGTGTGTTCGGCGAAGGCGAAGTTGTTGGTGGCGTAGTTAACTGCCATCACAGCACCCTCCGGGGTGCGTATCCTTGCGACTTTCCCAGGTGAATACACCGGTATAGGGAATTGCGAGAACAGGCTCTTTTCCGGTATCAGCTGTGCGGCCTGTGCATGGTCTGCCGTAACGAGGATGAGCGTGTCTGGATTATTCTCTGCGAACGCCAGTGCGGTTGCCAGAGCCTCATCCAGCTGTGCCAGTTCGCCGATAGAGCCGCACGGTTTGCGCTCGTGCGATTGCTTATCGATAGATGCCGATTCAACCATGAGGAAAAACCCTTTGTCATTGCGCAGACGCTCCAACGCCACGGTCGTCATCTGCTCAATCGTGGGCATGCCGTCGAAGGCCGGGTTTGGCTCGCATTCCATAACGGCAGGTAGTTCAACGCTGCCCAGGAAGGGATGCAGTTGATTGGCCCAACTGGGTTTTGGCGGTTCCGCTTCGCGCCCATTTTCACCCTGTAGTCTGACCGGCATGGTCGAGGGCGAGAATAGACCCAGCAACTTCCCATCCGCCGGTGCATCCAGCAGCGCCTCACGTGATTCGACCACAAGGTAGCCGTTGCTTCTTGCGAGATCGGCCACACTCATCTCCATGCCCTCGGCCTGCATCTGGAAGTGCTTGCTGCCGCCGCCCAGTACCAGGTCGACGTCCGATTCTGCAATCTGCTCGGAAATAGATCCCGGACCCCCATTGGCGCGCGTGTAGTCGGGACAGTCCGGCAAAGTGACAGGACCCATCTCCGCGCCGTGTATGGTTTCCGGATTTTCGCAGTAGCGCATATTGATATGGGCGACGAAGCTGGCCGGCGTGGCATCCGTTACGCTGGAGGTGGCAACCAGACCGGTGCGGAAGCCGTGTTCCTTGACGATTTCGGCGATTGTTTTAAGGGGCTGGTCGGTGCCTGCACTGGTGGCAATGCGGCCGCGACTGGTCACAACACCGGTCGCCATAGCCGTTGCGCTGTTGGCTGAATCTGCCACGTATACCGTTTCGCCTTCCTCAGTCACGGTCAGCACCTGCGACACGCCTCGCATCGGCATCTCGTCTAGAGTCAACTTGCCGCGCGCGCCGACCAAGTAGTTGCGGGCGATGCTGATCTGGTGATCGTCCATGCCATCGCCGACGAAGAGTATGACGTTTCGAGCTGCGCTAGCGGGCCAACTGGCGGCGACCAGGAGTAAAGCGATAAGTCCAAGGCGGATCGTTTGCATTACTGTGCCATCAGGTTGCGTACGGTAATGGCGATAAGCACCAGCGACGACAGTGCGAACACCGAAAAGCGTGCCAGCACTTTGTTTGAGGTGTTTTGTACCAGCGAGTGTACAACCCGCAACACGACGTAGGCCCAGGCCAGGTTAACGTTGAGAGTGTCCGCTGCACCGGCCAGGTGTGTGTAGAAGGCGAGCGCGTAGAAAACCGTGGGCTGCTCGTGCAAATGATTGTAGTTGTCTGCTACCGCCCGCACTTTGCTCGGTAATATGTTTAGGGAACCGGGGTGCTTGGCGTCGTCGGCGTCTATCTTGGCGTCTCCCATGGCGGGAAGGCGGGTGGCATACATCCAGATCCAGGCGATCAGTGACCAGGTGATGAGGGCGAGTACGGGCTCTAGCATTGTGTTCTCCTTATTATTTTGGGTGCGGTTACTGTAATGCGGCAGGGCGGAAGTGGTCAATTGCGCTGGCCGCGACTTTGCCCGGCTCGGGTATCGTGGCAGACTGTTTCGCATGAAGCTCATGCGATGGATGTACCTGCCGCTTATCCTGGCTCTGGTGGCATGTTCTCGGCAAACAGCAGCACCTGCAGCCGGGTCGGCCGATCTTATATTCACCAATGCCCGGGTCTATACCCTCGATTGGCCTGATCCTCGCCCCGACGGTGGATTATCGGCTGCGGCGCCGCATGCGGGGGGTTGGCAGCCCGATGCCAGTGCCGTCGCTATCAAGGATGGGCGGATCGTGTTTGTGGGTTCCCATAAAGACGCGGCCGGCTGGCGCGGCGAGGATACCCGCGCGCTGGACCTTAAAGGGGCTACCGTCATACCGGGTCTGGTGGATACACACACCCACGTGTTTCAGTTGGGTCTGTCGATCAATCGGGTGAGCCTCTACGATGTGGCGACAGAGGAAGAAGCGGTCGCGCGCATTGCTGAACGCGCCCGACAGGTTCCCGAGGGAGAATGGATTGTTGGCCAGGGCTGGGACGAGGGCGCGTGGGCGGATCGCTACCCGAACAAACAACTGCTCAGCGAGGCCGTACCCAATCATCCGGTATTCATGCGCAGCCTGCACAGTTTTGCGGGCTGGTGTAATCAGGCTGCCCTGGATCGCGCAGGGATCACCGCGCAGACAGCTGTGCCCGTTGGAGGGAAGGTCTTTCTAGGAGACGATGGTGAGCCCAATGGTCTGTTTTTGAATCGCGCCGTGCCCCTGATCGAGGGCGCAATTCCTGAGCTGACCCGTCAGCAATTACGAGACAACGCGCTTTCGGGTCTCAGACAAATGGCTATCGACGGTTATGTGACGGTGCATGACGCTGGTCTGAGCCTTGCCGAGATGGAAGTACTTGAAGAACTGGAGGCAGAAAATGCCTTGCCAATTCGAGTCTACGCCATGCTCTCGGTGCGCGATGAGCCCTTGGCGCGTCAGTGGCTTGAGCGCGGGCCCGACAAGGACAATGACAGCATGCTGGTGACCCGGTCGGTGAAGGCATTCTACGATGGTGCGTTGGGCTCACGCGGTGCAAAGTTGCTCTGGGATTACAGCGATATGCCGGGGCATCGCGGTGTGAGTGGCAGCGACTACGGTTTTAACCAAGCGCTCACGGCCGAGCTTATGCAGGCCGGTTTTCAGGTAGGTGTTCACGCCATTGGTGACGCGGGAAATCGCGATACGCTCAAGTTTATTGCCGAGGTCATTGCGGCCGACCCGGCGATGCGTGCCGGGCGCCACCGTATCGAGCATGCCCAGGTGATTCACCCGGTGGATTTCCCGCTGCTGGGCAAGTACGGCGTGATCGCCTCAATGCAGCCACCCCATGCAGTTGAAGACAAAACCTGGGCAGAATTGCGTATCGGCCCTCAACGAATCCGCGGTGCTTATGCCTGGCGTACCCTGCGTAATAAGGGCGCCATGGTGATTTTTAGTGCCGATAATCCGGGTTCAGACCACAGTATTTTTTATGGGCTTCACGCAGCGGTCACTCGCCGCGATAAAGAGCAGGAACCGCATGGAGGTTGGTACCGGGACGAGGCCCTGAATATCGATGAAGCTCTGCGGGCCTATACCCGCTGGTCGGCCTATGCCGGATTTCGTGAAGCGGACACCGGGGTGATCGCCCCGGGTCGTTGGGCGGATCTGACTGTCCTCGATATCGATCCGTTTGTGCTCTCCGAAACAGCGCCAGGCCAGCTACTGGACGGTAAGGTTCTTATGACTGTTGTTGACGGCAACATCGTCTATGAACGTTAGGCGTGTTCTATCCAGCCTGGTGATTGTTCCGCTGGGCATTGTCGCTCTGGCGTTACTGTGGCTTTGGCCCCGCTATGACTATCTGCCCGCTGAGCCCAGCCCCTGGATTGCCGAGCGAATTGGCAGCGCGCCACTCATCGAAGGCGTCGGGGAAGAGCGCGGTTACGTCAATATAAATGGTCCCACCGTGATACGCGTTCCCGATTGGGTGACCAAGCCCATGGGCCGCTACTACATGTATTTCGCCCATCATAAAGGCAGTTATATTCGCCTGGCTTACGCCGACTCACCAGCCGGACCATGGACTGTTCACGACGGTGGTGTGCTGACGCTTGCGGAGTCTGGCTTCCCGGTCGAGATGCACGGTACAGAGTCGGGTTCACTGCTAAGCCTGTTTAAAGAGTTTTCGCTGCATGTCGCGCGAGACTTTTTGTTGCTGGTCTACCGGGTTAGCGTGCTCGATCCCGAGGAGCGAGCGGCGCGTGGTATCAGTGCGGCGGCCAACAAAGCGACTCACGTGGCCAGCCCTGAAATCGTGATTGATAACGGGGCTCAGCGCATACTAATGTACTACCACGGCTATAACCGTGAAGGTGGCCAGAGTAGTCGGCTCGCATCATCCTCTGATGGCCTCACCTTTGAGCCTCTCGGAACGCAGGTATTTTCAACCTATCTGCGCGGCTTCGAGCATCGCGGTACACACTATCTGCTCGGCATGATGGGCGTGCTCTATCGCGGTGATTCGGCTCAGGGCCCGTTTGAACCCCGTGATCGCATTCTATTGGAGCCCGACGCGCGGCATATGGGTTTGCTGCTGGAGGGTGACGACTTGTGGGTATTCTGGTCGATGGTCGGCTATGCACCCGAACGCCTGTTGCTGTCAAAGATTGACCTCTCCTCTAATGACTGGAACCGGTGGCGCGCGACAGCACCGGTTGATGTGCTGGCGCCCGAGCTGCCCTGGGAGGGGAGCGAGGTCGCGGTACTGCCTTCATTGCGCGGTGAAATCGACACCATCGCCAATGAGCTTCGTGATCCCTACGTGTTCACCGATGAGGATGGCAGCCGCTACCTGTACTATGTTGGCGGCGGCGAGAAAGCGATTGGGGTTGCGCGCTTGCTACCCACTGAATAGCTTTTGTGACTTTGTAGTCACAAAAGCTATACTGGTGCCTGTATAACAAACCGGAATCACGATGAGCACACTCCCGTTTCTGATACGTCCTTTCTGGAACAGTAAGCACCAACACGACGACTTCGTATTTGAGGCCGCGCCGTTTGTGCAGCGCCGCGAAGCGTTGGACTTTGATGATCCCATCGACAATCTCTATGCCTTCGGCAAGCTGTGGGCGACTTACGATGACCAGCCGGTCTATTCCGCGTTCCATGGCCTTATGTTTGGCATGGTGGGTGACCAGCGACTCAAGCCTTTATTCGGCTATACCGGCTTCGGCAACTTCCAGGCGAAAGTGCTGGATAACGGCCATGTGCGCCTGCGCGGTAAAGAAGTGGGCTATTTCACGGAGCCTCGCAGTGGCGACATTCTGGAGACCTGGGATAATCCCTGGACCGGTGAAACGGTACAGGTGTTCAACTTTCTCAATGACCGAATTCGCGGTGAGTTGACGCCAGAGATGCCGGTCTTTCAATTTGGTGAAACAAGCGATGCCCCCACGCTGATGAACGATGGCACGGCACTGGTGCGTGAAGACGGTTCCGTGCCGTTTATCCTGCCCTGGGAGCGTTACGGAGATCGTATGACTCTCGCCTGGGACTACACCCACCGCTACCGTAATCCGGTGACCCCGGATCGCTGGCCGCTGGCTTCAACCGGTGAGTTTATAAACCCATCGGAACATTTCACTTTTAGCTGCTCTGTGGCCGATCTGGAAGATCGCGACAATCCCTGCGCGCCGTTTAGTTGTGGTTTCTCTCGGCTCTCGCCCTGGTGGCCCTGGATGCGAATGGGGCAGAGTGGTGTCGAGGGTGTGCTGTTTGGGCGTATGAATTCTCATAAAACGAACCAGGGGTACACGGACATTCCACCCAAGGTCTTGGCCTATGCGGAGCGGCACCATCCGCAATTCCTGGAGCCTTGCTCCGACTGGGATGACGGCTTCCCCATCGGCACCTGGGAGGCCTATGCCCGGGAAGTGCCGCCCGAGCAATAAAAACTTGCGGGGAAATCAGAAGCTGTACTTGAGACGTGCACCCCAGCTGCGCGGCGCGCCGAGTGACACCATATACTTGTTTTGCTCGAGGATGTTCAGTACGCCGGATGCGTACTCCTCATCAAAGATGTTCTTGCCCCACAGCGCCAGTTCCCAGTTCTCGCCATCGACTAGCTGAATATTGGCATCCCAGAGTGTCCTTGAGGGTATGTGCGCTTCGTTGAGCGGGGTGATGTACTGTTTGGATTGGTAGTTGCCCGCGAGGCGCGCCTCTATGCTCCAACCGGCACTGATCGGATAGCTGAAGTCGATTGAACCCGATAACTGGTGCTCGGAGTTCCGCGGCAAATTGTTGCCATCGATGTCGGTGTCGCCGCAGAGGTCGCCAGCCTGGACGATATCCTGCTCGCAGCGGTAGTAGAGATAGCGCTGGGCGGTATCGTAGTCGCCTTCGTCATACTCAGCGTCATTCCAGGCATAGCCTAGACTAACGGAAAAGTAGGCATTGATTAGCCAGTTCGTCTCTAGTTCGATGCCCATGCTGGTGGCGTCGCCAATATTACCGATGACGGCGGCGGAGTTAATAGAGGTGTCTTCGGGTGGCTCCGAACCCTGTATGTCGCTCCAGTCGATGTAGTAAGCGGCGGCATTCAGCATGAGCTTCTGATCGAACAGCACATTCTTGCTGCCAATTTCGAAGGTCCAGTTTTCCTCTTCGTCATAGGTTTGCTGTGATGCAGCGGCAGCATTGTTAAAGCCTCCTGACTTTGTACCGCCGGCGATTGAGGCGTAGAGCATGCTGTCTTCTTCCCATTGCCACTCGAGACTCACCCGGGGCGCGAAGAAGTCAAAGGTGTCGCTGTCTTTCGCTCTAATGATGGAGGAGGGCAGGCAGAAGGGTATGGCGCCCGGAGAACAGCCGATCTCACCTGGGGCTAGCGAGAAGCCATCGGTAAGACGATTGATCTCCTTGTCTTCCTCGGAATACCTGCCTTCAGCGCGCAACCGCAGGCTGTCATTGATTTGATAGTCCATGCTGGCGAAGACGGCCCAGATCTCATCGTCGAACTGGGTGTGATTACCTTTATTGCCATGCCAGTTGGCGTAGGAGAATAACCAGAACGGATTGAAAGTGATTTCATCCAGCGGTGTGTCATTCACCGAGGCGTTGAAGCTCACCTCACAGCCGGCCAGCTCATCCTGGTTGGAACCACTGCCATTGCGGTCTCGGTCGCTGCAAAGTGGCGCGAAGACAGTGAAGTCATACTGTTCGTCTTCCACGTCTGCGTAGAACAAACCCCAACTGGTTTGCAAATCATCCGACACTCGCCAATCCAGGCGCAGCTCGTGGGAGTCGGTTTCCAGATCGGTGATGGGCCGAGCACTCGAAATATTGCTATACACCGTGTCGATAATGTCGAACAGCTCCGAGCCATTGAGAGCATCGCGCTCGGCTGGACCTGCAGTGGAGCCCTCGTGGTCAACTCGGCCGAACAGGTAGTGCACACTGAACTGTTCATTAATATCCCAATCGATATCAACTGTGCCGATCTCACTTTCGGTCTCCATACCGTATGCTCTTGGATCAACCACAATCTCGTTAGAGCGTAGGTCGCCATTGGAGCAGGGGTTCTGTGGCGTCTCGAAAATACAGTTGCCCGCGCCGGGTGAGCCATCCGGTAACTCGCCGCGCCACATAGTGCTGCCGGTGACCAGACCTGCATTGGGGTCGAGGTAGCTGATTTCGTTGAAGTTCAAATCGTCAAAACGACCTACTTGTATGGCCGCAACATCACGCAAACCGCTGATAATGTAGTAGGGCTGGCTTTCTCGCTGGAGGTCGGTTTTGTAGTACTCGCCCTGAATCTGTAGACCCTCTGTGGGGCGGAAGGTAAGGGCCGCATTCCAGGTCTCGTCATTCCAGCCGCCCAGATTGTCTTCGTTGCTGAAACCACCCGCGCTACTGCCCGCCTCGGGATGCCGGTTTTTGGTGTGCCCGTCATAGTCGCTGCTACCGTAGGCGATACGGCTCAGTAATTTGTCCTCCCACAAGGGTACATTGAAGGCTGCGCGGTAATCCTCGCGCTCGTCGTCCCCCTGCGTAGTAGACAAATAGCCCTCGAAGGTCTCGGCTGGCTTCTCGGTAACGTAATTGATAGCCCCGGCGAATGCCGAACGCCCGTACATTGCATTCTGAGGGCCCTTGAGGATTTCGATGCGCTGCAGGTCTGCCAAGCCGATGTTCATCATGCTTTGGCGCTGTAAGTAGATGCCGTTGAGAAATGCAGCCACGTTCTGCACGCGATCCTGCAAGAATCCGGTAGCGACTCCACGAATCGTTGGGCTACTTTGGAACCCTGAGGTGGGAGCGCCCCAGTAGTTCATGCCAACAGTGTAGTTAGCGATATCTTCCAGGGTATGTAGGTCCTGTTGCACGATCTGAGTCCCGGAAAAGGCGGTGATGGACAGAGGTACTTCCTGCAACGATTCGTCGCGGCGACGTGCACTGACCACAACTTCTTCTAGCACCGTCGGCTCGCTGGGCTGCGCGCTGACCATCTGCCCCTCTAGTGCTGCGCAGGCTACTGCGATTCCTATAATTGTTTTTTTCATTGGTTTCTCCTCGCCAGCCATCTCTCTTGTTACAGCATCGCCGCCGCTTCTATTGCCTGGGTTGTCTCCTCGCCATAGACATCGACCACTTTATCCCTGTCCGGGTCATTCTCGATGATCGTTCTGGCGATGAGTTGACGCCGTCGGAGGCGCAGAGCCGCGCCATCCGCTTCTAATTCGCCTTGCGCTTGATAGATTTTTATCCACTCTTCGAGATACGCCAGCGCCCAGTCCTGCATGTCGAACAGGTGTTCCTTGGGTACACCCTTGCCCATGAGAAAGTAGGGGGAACAAAGAGCACGCAGATGAGGAAGGCGCGAAGGCTCGTGCTGAATGTGCTTATGCTTCTGGGCCTTTTCGAAAATTTTTTCCACGCCCGCATAGTGCTGCTGCAGGTAGCTGAAGTTGAGTACCAGGTCCATATCGGGATAGAGGTCCATGGAGACCTGACTGCCGCGATTGGTGATCATCCCCTCAAAATTAAAGCGGGGTACTTCGTAGCGATGATCTGGTATTGTAAATACCCCAAACAGCTAACCACCCATTCATAGAAAAATTAAGCCACTTCTCGGTATTGAACGGGTGTCATATCGTTCAATCCATCATGGGGTCGTTCATGGTTATACAACACGATCCAGTCATCCGTGATCTCTCGAACTTCCTGCAATGTCTCGAACAGATATAAGTCCAATACTTCCTCTCGATACGTGCGATTAAAACGTTCGATAAATCCATTTTGGTAAGGCTTGCCGGGCTTGATGAAATCGATCTGAATTCCATGCGCTTGCGCCCATTCAGCCAACGCCCCTGATGTAAATTCAGGGCCATTATCAACCCTGATAATAGCGGGATAGCCTCGCCAGGCTGCAATACGATCTAATGTATGTATCACTCGCTCCGTAGTAATGCCCGAATTGATATCTATCGCTAACACTTCTCGATTGAAATCATCAACCACATTGAACGTGCGAAACCGATGACCGTGACGCAAGGTATCGCTCATAAAATCCATCGACCAACAGATATTGGCTGATCTAGGAACGCGCAATGGCAACGGATTCCTATTCGGTATCCTGCGTTTTACTTTACGCCGTATATTCAGTTTTAACTCCATATAAACACGGTAAATCCGTTTGTGATTCCAACGTTTACCCAACGCTCTGAGCCGCTTACACAGCTTTGGAAAACCCCAGCGAGGGTGCTTCTCAACCAAGGCCAGCAACGCATCAATCAGCTCACTATCATCTACTCGCTTGGGCGTGTAGTAATACGCCGTGCGACTTAGCGCGGCTGCACCACAGGCCGCTCGAATGCTGACAGGGTAATCCTTGCGCAAACGATCAACCCACTGCCGACGATGGACTGGCCCTAAAGCTTTTTTATGATCTCTTCCTGCATCTGACTCTTCAGGCTGAGATCGGCATACATCTGCTTGAGCTTGCGGTTCTCTTCTTCAAGTTCCTTGAGCCGCCGTACATCGGAGGCTTCCATTCCACCGTACTTAGAGCGCCACTTGTAAAAGGTGCTGAGTCCAATGCCATGCTCTCGACATATGTCCGGAACCGGCACTCCGCTTTCTGCTTGTTTGAGAAACGCCACAATCTGCGTTTCGCTGAACTTCGATTTGCGCATATGTAAAAACTCCTATCACGTTAGTTTATAGAAATTTCTACGTATGAGTGGCGCTATTTTACGGGGTACTTACAGCAGGACTTCAGCATGCGCGATGTGGCGGGCCTGTATTTTCGCAGCCAGCGGCAGCTGCGCCAGGCGCGTGACCGCCTGCAGGAAGCCGGGTTGGAACCACTGGAAGCTGACGTCAATCCGGCAGAGCGTTTTCTGATGGAGCGCTTCGTCGCTGGGGCGCTCACCTTCGAAGTGGGTGCCAACCCGCCTAAACTGCGCGCCGCTGATTACCAACCGCAGTTAAAGATGCTCTCTATCGATATCGAAACGGCCCTGCAGGGGGTGGAGCTGTATTCGATTGGGGTTTATGGCGTATGGGATGGCGTTGCGGTGCGGCGGGTGTTCATGTGCGGCAGCGGCGAGAACCGCGATTGGCTTGAGTACCATGCCAGCGAACGGGCGGTGCTGGGCGCCTTTTGTGACTTTCTGCAGCGCTACGATCCTGATGTGCTGATCGGCTGGAACGTGGTGAATTTTGACCTGTGGTTTTTGCAGCGATTGGCCGAAAAACTGAAGATGCGATTGCCGCTGGGGCGTAACCGGCGCACGCCGCACTGGCGTGATCTAGATGACGAGGGTGATCGCAAGACCGTCCAGATTCCCGGCCGAGCAGTTATCGACGGGATCGAGATGTTGCGCACGGCCACCTATCGTTTCGAGAGTTTTTCCCTGGAGAACGTCTCTCGAGAATTGCTGGGCCAGGGTAAGCTGTTGCACGGTAGTCAGCGCGGTGAAGAGATTACGGAGCTGTTTCGCGCCGACAAGGAAGCGCTGGCCGAATACAACCTGCGTGATTGCGAACTGGTGTGGGACATATTCGAGCACACGGATCTGCTCGAATTTTCCGTGGCTCGCAGCCAGATGACCGGCCTTGCGCTGGATCGCCTGGGTGGATCTGTGGCGGCGTTTGACTATCTGTATCTGCCGCGTTTGCACCGCGCCGGCTTCGTCGCACCCAATGCTAGTCGAGATCTGGTGGCGAGCCCGGGCGGCTTCGTGCTCGACTCCGAGCCGGGTATCTACGACGACGTTCTGGTATTGGATTTCAAGAGCCTGTATCCCAGCATTATTCGCACCTTCTTTATCGATCCACTGGGTCTGGCGCTGGGCTCCGCGGCGCCTGCGGAGGACGACACGCTGGTGCCAGGGTTTCTGGAGGCGCGCTTTGCGCGGCGGGATCCTATTCTTCCAGGCATCATTGAGCGGCTGTGGCAGTTGCGTGATGCCGCGAAAGCGCGTTCTGACGGTGCCCAGTCCCAGGCCATCAAGATCATCATGAACTCTTTTTACGGTGTGCTTGGCACCACGGGCTGTCGCTTTTTCGATGCGCGTCTGGCCAGTTCCATCACTCGCCGCGGCCACCAGATTATTCAGGAAACGCGCGATCGCATCGAAAGTCTTGGCGATCGTGTCATATACGGAGATACCGACTCAGTGTTCGTCTGGGTGAGGCAGGTAGATGAGAGCCTGAGTGCTGAGGCGCGTGCGATTGCGGTGCAAGAGCGCGGTAAGTTGCTGGAGCAGAACCTGAACCAGTGGTGGACGGACCGCCTGGCGAACGAGTTTGGGATCGACAGTCTGCTGGAGCTGGAATTCGAAACCCACTATCGTCGCTTTCTGATGCCAACGGTACGCGGCTCGGATAAAGGCAGTAAAAAGCGCTACGCGGGTGTGGTTGCCAGGGGCGGTGAAGAGGAGGTGGTATTCAAGGGGCTGGAGAATGTTCGCACCGACTGGACGCTAATGGCCCGCGAGTTTCAGAGCGAGTTGTATCGCCGCGTGTTTTACAACGAGCCCTATCGGGACTACATCGCAGAAACCGTAGCACAGCTTGAAAGCGGTGAGCTTGATGATCAGCTGGTTTACCGCAAACGACTGCGCCGTAAGCTCGATGAGTACGAGCGGAATATTCCGCCCCATGTGCGGGCCGCCAAGCTCTACAGGAGCCGGGGCATAGAATCACCACGCCGCGGTGCCTGGATCGAATACGTGATTACCTTACAGGGTGCCGAGCCAGCGGCAGCCGCAGAGGGAGGGCTGGATTACCAGCACTATCTGGAGCGGCAACTCGCGCCGGTGGCAGACGGCATTCTGCATTTTCTCGGCACTTCTTTTGCCGAAATCACCGGGCGGCAGTTCTCTCTCTTCTGAGTGGAATCGAAGGCGGCTCCGACTACTCGCCGAAGAAATCCTTAAGCAGTTGGTCGTGTTCAACGGCGCTCAGTCGCGGCCCGAACCGGCCGACGACGCGCGAGGCTGCCAGGTTCGCAAAGCGACCCGCCGTCTCCATATCGTGACCGTGAGTGATCGCGTAGAGAAAGGCGCCTGCAAACATGTCTCCGGCGCCGTTGGAGTCCACCGCTTCAACCGGGCAGGGTTCGATTTCCAGCAGCTGCTCACCGTCAAATACGAGCGCGCCCTTGGCGCCTAGGGTGACGGCAAATTGTTTGGCGACCTGGCGCAGATTGGCGATGGCCTCGTCAAGGTTGTCCGTACCGGCCCAGGTCAGTGCCTCCTGCTCGTTGCAAAATATCAGGTCAACGCCGTTCTCGCCCACGATCTGTTGCATGTTATCGCGGAAAAATTCCACCATGCCGGGGTCGGAGAAGCTCAAGGAGGTTTTCACACCGGTTTTTTGCGCGAGTTCGCGCGTTCGCACGGCCGCTTCAAGGCCGGTGGGGGAAGTCACCAGATAACCTTCGATATAGACCCACTCAGATTGCTCTAAGGATTCGGGTACCAGTTCGCTGGTGGATAGCGTTTCGCTGATGCCGAGGAAACTGTTCATGCTGCGCTCTGCGTCAGGAGAGATCAGCACCAGGCACCGCCCGGTAATTCCTGATTGGCGACCGCCGTGCATATTGTGCTCAACGCCAGCGGCTTCCAGATCGCTCAGGTAGAAGTCGCCGTTGTCGTCGTTCGCTACTTTGCAGGAATAAAACGTGGGGCCGCCGAAGCGAGCCGTGGCGATCATGGAGTTAGCCGCGCTACCGCCACTGGCGCGCTGGGCCGCCACTAAGTGGTGGCGCAGGTGATTGGCCAGTTCATGTTGGCGCTGTTCGTCCACCAGCGTCATCAATCCCTTTTCAACGCCCATATTGGACAGCTCATCGTCCTGCACCTCTATCTCAGTATCCACGAGTGCGTTGCCGATGCCGTAGACTTTGTATTTCTTCACGTTTGCAAACATCCTGTCTCAAAAATGAGCGCTATTATGCGAGATGCCTGAGCTGTCCGCCACTCTGTTGTACACTGCCAGCTCATGAAGAACACCTCCCATTTGTTGTGGAAATTGCTCCTGGTAATGGGCGTCATCGGCGCCATGCTCCTGGTCTATTTTGACGCTTTGGTCAGCACTACTTTCCGCGATCGGCGCTGGGAGGTACCGGCCAAGGTCTATGCGCGGCCACTCGAGCTCTTTCCCGGTTTGTATCTCGAGATAGACGAACTCGACCACGAGTTAGGCTTGCTGGGGTATCGCAACAGCAGCCCCGTGCGCGCCAGTGGTGACAAACGTCGCGCCGGCGCCAGCCTGGAATTCTATTCACGTCGATTTGAGTTTCCCGATGAGCGATTGGATGCCGCTAGGATTCGGGTCGGTTTCGCCGGTGACCGAGTGAGTAGTCTGCAGGTTGATGGCCGCAGCGCAGATCTGGTGCGACTGGAGCCGGTACAGATTGGAGGCATCTACCCACGTCACCGCGAAGACAGACTGTTGCTGCGAATGGAACAGGTACCGTCTTTGTTGGTGCAAGGCTTGCTGGCAGTCGAGGACCGCAATTTCCACGGTCACTGGGGGGTGTCGCCTACCGGCATCGCTCGTGCCGCCTACAACAATTTTCGTGCTGGAAAAGTCGTGCAGGGGGGTAGCACGATCACGCAGCAGCTGGTCAAGAACTATTACCTCACGCGCGAACGCAGCTACTGGCGCAAGCTGACTGAGGTATTCATGGCCCTGCTCTTGGAGCTGCGCTTCGACAAAGAGGAAATCCTGCAGGGTTACATCAATGAGGTGTACCTGGGTCAGGATGGTCCGCGTGGCATCCATGGATTTGGTCTGGCGGCGCGCTACTACTTTGATTCCGATTTGGACGAGCTGGGCTTGCATCAGCAGGCCCTTTTGATTGGTATGGTGAAGGGCGCCTCGCTCTACAACCCCCTGCGGCACCCACAGCGCGCGACAGCGAGGCGGAACACTGTATTGCAGGTGATGCAGGCACAGGGGGTAATTAATGAAGCTGAGTCCGCCGTAGCGCAGGCCATGCCGTTGGGGTTGAGTCAACGCCCGCGCATCATGAATTCCTATCCGGCGTTTCTCGATCTGGTGCGCAGGCAATTGCGGCGAGACTATGCGGAACAGGATCTGGGTTCTCTCGGGCTCAGTATCTTTACCAGTTTCGACCCGCTGCTGCAGCGCCAGGCCGAGCGCAGTACCCAGTCTGTGATGCAGCAACTCGATGCAGATGGTGATCTGCAATCGGCCATGGTGGTGACCAGTTTTGATAATGGCGAGGTGCGCGCACTGATTGGTTCGCGCCAGCCGCGATTTGCGGGCTTCAATCGGGCGCTGGATGCGGTGCGTCCGGCGGGCTCACTGGTAAAACCGGTGGTCTACCTCGCCGCGCTGAAAGAGTCGGATCAATGGACGCTGGCGACACCACTTAAGGATGAGCCGATTTCCGTCGAGATTCCTGGTCAGCCCGACTGGCAGCCGCGCAATTTCTCTCGTGAATCCCACGGACAGGTATTGTTGCACCGAGCGCTGGCGCAATCCTATAACCAGGCAACAGCGGCTCTCGGCATGGCGGTAGGCGTTGAGGCAGTCAGCGATACCTTACGAGAGTTGGGTGTCGAGCGCGCACAGCCGGCGGTACCGTCGATGGTGCTGGGTGCCGGGGGTATGAGTCCGCTGGATGTCGCCAGACTCTACCAATCGATAGCCGCCGGTGGGTTTCGCATGCCGCTGCGTACCATTAGAGATATCGTTGACGCCGAGGGTCGAATTCTTAAGCGCTTTCCACTCAACTATGACCGGGTCACGTCGCTGCAATCGATGCATATCCTGCACTATGCGCTGCGCGAAGTGATGGAGGAGGGCACCGGCAAGTCCTCCCGGCGCTATCTTCCCAACAATTTCGCGGTGGCGGGAAAAACGGGCACCACCAACGACGACCGCGATTCCTGGTTCGCGGGTTTCAGCGGTGACCTCCTAGCGGTGAATTGGGTGGGTCGCGATGACAACGCACCCACTGGACTCACCGGCGCTACCGGCGCATTGCGGGTGTGGTCGCATTTTATGGCCGCTGCCAGTCACGTGCCTCTGAACTATCGTGTGCCAGAGGGTATTGAGTATTACTGGATCGATGAGCAAACTGGCCGCCTGACAGAAAAGAACTGCGAAGGTGCCCGTTTGCTGCCCTTCGTGCCCGGCAGCCAGCCCAGCGAGATAAGTGCATGCACCAGGAAAAACAGCGGGATAATGGAGTGGTTTCGCGACTTGTTCTGATAGTGGCACTCTTGTCGCTCGCGGCCTGCAGCAGCGCTCCGGGCCCGGTTCAGCCCGAGCCGCCACCGCAGCGATCTGAAAGTGCGACTCAGCCGATGCCCGAAGCGACGCCCAGTGCCACCGCTGGTTTGGTGCAGCGCGCGGAAGATGCTCGAAGGACGGGTGATTTCAGCAAGGCTGAATCCTTATTGCAGCGCGCCCAGCGTATTGATCCTCGTAATGCCGGAATCTATCTCGAATATGCGGCCCTGCATCAGGCCCAGGGCGAGCCTGTTGAGGCCCGGACCATGGCTGAGAGAGGGCTGCTGTATTGCACGGGTAACACCTGTAAGGCCCTGCGCAGCTATCTGCCTTAAGGCGCCTCTCTGCAGCGCAACTCAAAACCGGTGTCTGAGGGCACAAAATCCAACCATTGGTTAATACACTCGGGCACCTCGCCGACAGAGTGACTAACAAACAGGATCTGCGTGTCAGATTCGCCCGCTATATGGTCTGTGGCCCGCAGAATTATTTCGGTGTGGGCGGCGTCAAGACCCAGGCAGGGTTCGTCCAGAATCAGGATCGCGGGCGACTTCACCATGGCCCTGGCTAACAGGGCCATTCTCTGCATCCCGAACGACAGCGTGTCAAAGGGCGACAGCGCTAGCTCTTCCATGCCCAGCGCAACCAACCACTGAAGTGCGATCTGACGCTGTTGATCGCCCCAATTGTCGTACAAACCGATGGTGTCGAAGAAACCGGAAATGGCTACCTCCAGCACACGCATGCCGCGTACGTGATTCAAGTGCAGCTGCGTATTGAGCAGGCCGAACTTTTGTTTGATATCCCAGACACTCTCGCCACTACCACGACGAATGCCAAATAGCGTGATGTCTTGACCATAGGCCTTGTGATTCTCGCCGTTTACGAGTGTGAGTAGCGTGGTCTTCCCGCAGCCATTCGGCCCCGAAATACAGCAGTGCTGACCTTGCCGAAAATCCCAGTTAACGCGATCAAGCACCTGATGATCGTCGTAGCGCACCGAAACGTCTCGTAACTGCAGCAAACTGCCCTGCTTCGGCAGCTCGTACTCCCGCGCTCCTGGCGGGGGCAAGGGCCCCAGCGCTGGCAGGGGTGGATTCATGCTGCTGCAAACCGTCTCATTGTTGAGCACAGCGTCACGGCTGCCACTGGCGAGTACCTGTCCTCCGTCCAAGGCGAGTACGTGACTAATACCATCGGGCAGATCGCGCAGGCTTCGGTACAGCAGTAACAGGTTTAGATCCGATGCCAGCAGGTCCTCGAGTATGTTCGCCATTTCCAATTGACTGGCGCGGTCGAGCCCGTCCAGGGGGCTATCGAGTATCAGCAGTGCAGGTTCGCTTAGTATGGCCTGTAGCAACAAGCTCTTGCGCATCTCACCGGTCGAGATAAAGCGTATGCCGCGTTCAAGAATATGATCTATGCCAAGCCGCTGTGCCCAATTCAGTACCTCAGCATCGGGGTCGCGGTAGCCGCAAATCAACTGCTTGACCGTGGTCCCCGGATCGTTTGCATCGGCCCTTTGCTCGGAGTCATCAAGCTTATTGTCCCGATCACACATGGCCTTCTGCTGCTCAAAGCACACATAGGCGGTACCTTCACGCTCCAGTAAATCGCTGCGGTGAATCTCACCGCTGGGATGGGCCAGCTGCCGGCTCAGTAATTTAGCCAGTGTGGTCTTACCAGCACCATTGGGGCCGATGAGAGCCCATTGCTCTCCGGTCTGCCATTGCCACGCGATATCCGTTAACACGGGCAGCGCGCGGTAGGCGTAGTTGATACCACTGAGTCCCAGCAGGAGCTCTGGGGCTGTATTCATCGTTCGGACCTGGATTGTTTACTGTTGCAGGTGTTTCTGGGTGAGCCGGTTGATAGCCTGCTCGCGTTGCTCGGGCGACAGTTTAGCAAGGCGGCGGCGCAGACGCTCGCGCTGCTCCGGTGACATGGATTGGAAACGCTTGCGCGCCATCTTACGCTGCTCCGGGGTCAAGCCCTGGAACCACTCGTGTTTTTGGCGCACACGTTTTTGCCGCTCTGGGCTCATTTTGGACCAGCGCTCGGCATTGCGCGCCAGCGCCTGCTGACGAGCATCGGGCAATTTCTCCCAGCGCTCGCGGTGGGGCTCTAGCAAGGTCTGCTGACCCGCGCTCAGCTGATTCCAGGGTATGCCTTCTGCCACCGCCACGGGCGACAGCAAGATCAGCGCGAGTGAAATAATCTTAGCTGGCATGATCTTCCGCATCGATCAGGAACAACATTAAATCCAGGTCCTCAATCACGGCACTGTCAGATTCGCTGACAGTGGTTGCGTCGGTAATGCTGGTGGCTTTATCGATGGGTGCGATATCACCATCACCCTGCGGGGATCCGGTGAGCAGGGGCAGGGCGACGGCCACGGCGAGCAGGCCGAATGCCGCAGCGGCAACAGGCAGCAGGCGCAGGAAAGGGGTTCTTTGCGTTGCCTGCACGGCTTCCTGGCGGGCCTGGTTAAGCTTGGATAGTGTAGCCGCGTCCAGATTTTTCACGCTCTCGTCGAGGGCGGCTCGGGTCAGCGCCTGGAGCTCCTCATCTTCGGGCTGTCGGTTCATTGTTTTACCTCTCGCAGTGACTGCTGCAGCGCCTTAACGGCACGAGCGTAGTGCGTTTTTACACTGCCTTCACTGCAGCTCATCGCAACCGCGGTATCGCGCACCGATAAGCCTTCCCAGCTGCGCAGCACGAAGGCCTGCTGTTGTCGTAACGGCAACTCGCCAATCGCGACGGTCACGGCCTCACCAATGGCTGCGTCTTGCATAGCCTGCAGCGGATTTTCACGTTCACCGTTCGATGCGTTTTCAATGGGGTCGAGATGTGGCTCTTCGGGATCTGCGGCGAAAGGCATGAAAGCCATCACCCGGTTTCTAACGGCGCGGCGCCGGTGAAAGTCGTTTATTTTGCTATGCAGTATCCGATAAAACAGCGGCTTCCACTCTGCGCCTGGTCGATTGGCATAACGTCGCGCAAGCCCCAGCATCGCCTCCTGGACTATCTCCAGCGCATCGTCGCGATTTCCCGTTGCCAGTTCGGCCATCCGCAAAGCGCGTCGCTCCACCTCTTGCAGGAAACTGTTCATGGCATTCTGTTGTTTCAGGACCGCGTCTCCTGCGCTTCCCGTTTCAAACCCCGACCAGCTAAAGCAGGTCTGAGCCCCACAGATGTCAGTCATAGTGTACGTCCGCGTTCATTCCCTTGGAAGGTTCTGAACGCGCGAGACCGCAATCGGTTGACCGTCATCCCCGATCGCTGACTTTACTTCTATACCCTTGTATCTGTGCGGGGCTGCTGGCTTAATCTGTGCTGGGTCCCATGAGTAACACCGTGCCAGTTAGTCTCCAGACAATCGAGCAGTCGCTCGACAACCATAAACCTCGTCGCAAACGCCTGCGCCCGCTGTTGAATCGCGCTGCGGTGGCTATGATCCTGCGCGAGAACGAGGGTGATACCGAGTTGCTGATGATCAAACGCGCCGAGCGCGACGGCGACCCATGGTCTGGCCATATGGCTTTCCCCGGTGGGAGAATGGATCCGACTGACCGCCACGGTTTTGATGTTGCTTTGCGTGAAACCTCCGAGGAGATCGGTCTGCAACTGGGTGATGAAGACCAGTGCATAGGGCGTCTGTCTGAAATCATGACCCATTTCCAATGGCGGCGGAGGGCCATGGTGGTGTCTCCCTATGTGTTCAGGCTTGATCGAGAAGTAGAGTTCACGCCGAATTACGAGGTCGCCGAGGTGATCTGGGTGCCGATGTCTTTCCTGTGCGACCCTGCTAACCGCGAGAAAATGGTGTGGAAGCGCCGCGGCGTCGAGATACCGCTGTCCTGTTATATGTATCAGGGGCGTCGCATCTGGGGTCTGTCATTGTTAATGCTGGACGAGCTGCTCAGAATTCTGGATTAGCCTCTAGCGCTGTTGGCGCAGATGAATGCGAGTCTGCAATATCAGCTCTTGCAGCGCCGGGTCTGCCTCGCCTGCTTCGCGCAGGGTTTTCTCATCAATGCTGCCCTGCACATAACCTGCCACCAGGTCGATCAGTACCGGCGACATCTTCGGCTCCATGTCCCAGCGCGCGCCGCCGGTGAGGTTACCTGACACCAGATTCTCGGCCTGACTGAGCCAGTAACCACCGCAACGAGACAGGCTGTAATCACCCACTCTGCCATAGCTGAAATTGGGCGTGCTGGGATCGAAACCCCCCGGTACTAGCTCTTCGATGCGCTCGAGTGCCATTACCCACTGGCTATTGAGCGCAAAGCTTCCTGGCTCGGCGCGGCAGGTGTCGCCGGTATCCAGCCAGATTCGTAACTCCTCGGTATAGTGCTGTCCGCGGAGTATGCGATCGACCCGGAGATCGATCGAATTACCTTTCATGGTGAGCACGGTGCCAGAAACAATGAGATCCGTGTCCGCCTGTACCTGGCTAAAGGGGCCTCCCCACAGACAACTGCACTCGGCGCGCGCTTGAAGAGGCACTGCCAGCGCGATTATCGGCAGCAGAATAGCGATGCAGGTCGGCGCAACGCGCATCCTAAGCATCAGCCTTGAAGAATCTCCGCAGCCTGGCGGGCGAAGTAGGTCAAAATGCCGTCACAGCCTGCGCGCTTAAAGGCCAGCAATGATTCGAGCATGACGGCCTCGCCATCGAGCCAGCCATTGGCAAAGGCTGCCCGATGCATGGCGTACTCGCCACTGACCTGGTAAGCAAAAGTCGGTACGCCAAACTCATCTTTCACGCGGCGACATACATCCAGGTAGGGCATGCCCGGTTTGACCATCACCCAGTCGGCGCCTTCGGCTATATCGAGGGCGACTTCGTGCAGCGCTTCATCGGTGTTGGCAGGATCCATCTGATAGCTGAACTTATTGCCACTTTTGATATTGCCGGCAGAGCCAACGGCATCTCTGAAAGGTCCGTAGTAGGACGAGGCGTATTTGGCAGCGTAGGACAAAATAAGCGTGTTGTGGTGCGATGCGCTCTCCAGTTCACATCGAATGGCGCCAATGCGACCATCCATCATGTCGGAGGGTGCGATAACGTCCGCGCCTGCAGCCGCGTGAGACAGCGCCTGCTTTACCAGCGTCTCACTGGTGATATCGTTCAGCACATAGCTGTTGTCGTCGATAATGCCGTCCTGACCGTGGGTGGTGTAAGGGTCCAGCGCGACATCGGTAATGATGGTGATATCCGGAACTGCATTCTTGATCTCGGCTACTGTGCGCTGGACCAGTCCGTCGGGGTTAAAGGCTTCCTCGGCCAGCAGCGACTTTTTCTCGGAGCCGACCACAGGGAATAGTGCGACGGCTGGCACGCCCAGGCCGTCGAGAAGCCGAATTTCCTCCACTAACAAATCGATACTGAGACGCTCGATACCTGGCATCGAAGGCACAGCTTCGCGCTGGGCGCTGCCCTCTAAGACGAACATCGGGTAGATCAGATCCTCGACGCTCAGACGATTTTCACGTACCAATGCACGGCGGCTCTCGCTGGCGCGCGAGCGGCGCATCCGCGTGGAGGGGAAGGGTGCCCTGGTGCTGTGCTCTGCCATAGTTAATCCTTGCGTTACAGGCTGGCAAAAACTCGGCCAGCTGCCTCCAGAGTAGCAGTTATTTCGCTATTGCCGTGAGCCGATGATACAAAGCCTGCTTCGTAAGAGGCTGGCGCCAGATAGATACCCTCTTCGAGCATGCCGTGGAAAAAGCGATTGAAGCGCTCAGTATCGCAGGCCATCACCTGCTGATAGTTGCTGACGCGCTCTGCATCGGTAAAGAAGCCACCAAACATGGTGCCCGCATGATTGGTGGTAAACGGAACCCCAGCCTCGGCCGCGGCGGCCTCCAGGCCCTCCGCCAGCGCTTGCGTCTTTGCAAACAGCGGGTCGTAAAAACCGGGCTCTGATATAAGGTCAAGCGTCGCCAGGCCCGCAGCCATGGCCACCGGATTCCCTGATAAAGTGCCCGCCTGATAAACAGGGCCCAGCGGGGCGATCTGCTGCATGATCTCGGCCTTGCCGCCAAAGGCACCGACAGGCATGCCGCCGCCGATCACCTTGCCCAGGGTTGTCAGGTCGGCATCAATGCCATAAAACCCCTGGGCACCCTGCAAGCCAAACCGAAAACCTGTCATCACCTCATCGAAGATCAGCACACTGCCATAATCTGTACAGACTGCGCGCAGCGTCTCCAGAAAGCCCGGTAGCGGCGGTATGCAGTTCATGTTGCCGGCCACGGGTTCGACGATGATGCAGGCGATTTCGTCGCCATACTGCTCGAAAGCTTCACGTACGCCGTCTGCATCATTGTAGGTCAGCGTCAGGGTGTGATCGGCCAGTGCTGCGGGTACGCCGGGCGAGCTGGGTACGCCGAGGGTTAGCGCGCCGGAACCGGCTTTCACCAGCAGGGAGTCGGAATGACCGTGATAGCAGCCCTCAAACTTTACGATCTTGTCACGCCCTGTATAGCCACGTGCTAATCGGATGGCGCTCATCGTGGCTTCCGTGCCAGAGTTCACCATGCGCACCAGGTCCATGCCGGGCATGATGTCGCAAATCCGCCGTGCCATGTTGATCTCGATTTCGGTAGGCGTACCGAAACTCAGTCCGCGCTGTGCGGCTTCCGTAACCGCATTGCGCACTGCTGGATGATTGTGGCCCATGATCATCGGGCCCCAGGACAGCACGTAGTCGATGTAGCCTTTGCCGTCGGCATCATAGATGTAGGCGCCGTCACTGCGTTCCACAAAGAACGGCGTGCCGCCCACCGCTTTAAATGCGCGTACCGGGGAGTTGACGCCGCCGGGAATAACCTGTCCTGCTGCTGCAAACAGTTCTGAAGATTTGCTCATCGCGTGTTGTGTGCTCTGGATTGGTCTGTCGTTGGGTCGTGAATTATTGCGACATTGCCCGGCAATATCCAGTGCGCGCGGTTTACATCTCGCGGGTGGGAATGCGTCTCGGCACCAGTTTGCCCATGCCCAAACGGCGTGCGCTGGACAGCGCGCGCCAGGTGTATTCCTGCGCCTGGCGAATGGCGTTGGTGAGCGGTATGCCGTGGGCGAGGTATGCGGTTATCGATGCGCTGAAGGTACTGCCGGCGCCCAGGAAGTTGTGCGGCAGGTTTTTCCAGACAAAGCTTTCCCGTAAGCCGCTGTGAGAGTAGAGCCGACTGGTGTATTCACGCGCGGCACCAGGCTCGCTGGAAATGAGCACGTGCTCACAACCCATATCCAGTAGTTCGTGAGCACAGGCGGTAAGTGTGTCGCCGCTGCCCGCCAGCTCGAACGCTTCTTGCTCGGTGACGACCAGAAGATGCGCCTGTGGTAATAGCAGCGCACACAGTGCATCACAGAAATCGGGCTCTACCGGGAATGCCCACAATGCAGGGTCGATGACCACAGGCGGCGTTGAGTAATCGGTGATGACGGTGTGAATCCCCTCGATATGAGAGGTCGATCCCAACTGGTGCAGTTTCATCGCAGCCACGTCCATGTCTTCGAGCACGGCCCGCATCTGTTCGATCAACAGCATGCTGTCGACAACGGCGGAATCTTTCATGTCTTGCGTGTCCTGGATACTGATAGCGCTCATGATTGGCGTGCAGTGACAGGCAAGGCTGGCGAGCGTCTCGATGTCTGCAGCAATGCCGCCACCGCCCGTAGGGTCGAGTTCCGCGACGCACATGACAATGGGGGTGGTGTCTGCCACAGGGTCTCCGCCAGCTAGAAGGGTTTGAGTACTACCAGTAGTACGATTAACACAAGGAATATCACGGGTACTTCGTTAAACACCCGGAAGTAAATATGAGTGTGTTCGTCGGTGTCGGCCTCTATGCGTCTCACCAGGTAGCCGCAGTAGTGGTGATAAGCGAGCATACAGGCGACCAGGCCCAGCTTTAGCCACATCCAGGTGGCGGTGACATAGTACTGATGCAACATGGCGTACATCGCCAAGCCGAATCCGATGGCGATGTAAGCGATCGGTGTCATGAAGCGGTAGAGCTTGCGCGCCATAACCCGCAGTTGCGCACGGGTCTCGGGGTGCTCACTGGCGGCGTAGTAAACCATGATCCGTGGCAGGTAGAAGATGCCGGCGAACCAGCAAATCACTGCCATGATATGGAATGCTTTTAGCCACAACATACGACTAGAACTCCTGAACTGATCGTCTGGTTTCTACCGCATCAGCTTATAGGCGACGCAAGTAGTACTGCTCAATAGTATCGCGGGTAATCACCCCGCGGATAGCATCCTCGGTGCGCATACCGCGCTCACTGATGACTACGGCTTCCACTGTTTTCTTGTTGATGGTGTCCATGGCCTGGCGCAGTGTAGCGCGCGTCTCCAGCCAATCCAGCGTCCAGCGCCGAATATCAGGCCCGGTCAGATCAATCACCTCTTCACTGCTGATGTGGTCTGCTAGCGCCTCCTGCAGATCTTTCCCTTTGACCAGGTAGAGTGCTTCGCCATCGCGGTGCAACAAACACCAGTCGGGTAAATCTTGCAGCACATGCTGCGCGGTGTCGGCGGGCAGCAGCTGCGGCAGCGCACGGATCTCTCGCTCCATCACGGGCAATACATTGGTCTGATGCAGTAACTGACTGATCGGGTCTTCGGGAATTTCTCGCTGTAGATGCCGCAATACCGCCTGATGTGCCGAGCGCTGTCGAAATACAATAGTGTTGGTCAGCGTGGCGACAACGATGGCGAGCATGCCGGGGAACACCACTCCGACATTCCGAGTGAGTTCCACTACGGCCAGCAGCGCCGCAAGGGGTGCATTCAACACGGCAGCCATTGAAGCACCCATGCCAATTACCACGTAAACCGTTGGATCGGAGCCGTGATTTGGAAACCAACTGGTGCCCCAATAGCCTAGCGCGCCGCCCAGGCAGGCGCCGATCAATAGGTTAGGCCCGATCAAGCCCACCGGCAGACCGAGGCCGACGCTGGATGCGGTGGCAACAAGTTTGGCCGCGACGAGGGCGAGCAACATGCCGGGCAACATCTCCCCCAGCAACGCCTGGTGCAGGCTGTCGTAGCCCATGCCCATTACCTGTGGGATCACTAGAGCAATAGCGCCGGTGATTAGGCCTGCGGCAGTAAATCGCAGCATTACATGATGGTGACTCAGGTGCAGGCAATTGCGCAGCAGGAAGATAAACAGCGCGGTAACACATCCTGCAGCGAAACCCAGTAGCAGCACGAATGGGAGTTCCAGCAGTGACCCCATCTGCAGAGGTGGAATATCAAAGATGACCGCGCCGTCGCCAAAGACTCGGCCCAGTGCCGTTGCACTGACCGCGGCGAGAATCACCGGCATAAACCCAATCACGGTGTACTCCGCGATGATGACTTCCATCGCAAAGATTACACCGGCGAGAGGCGTATTAAAGGCGACCGCTATGCCACCGGCAGTGCCGCAGGCGATCAACATGCGCTGACTGTTGTTGGGCAGGTGTAAATGGCTCGCGATGGAACTATTGATGGCGGCGCCCAGGTGCACGCCTGGTCCTTCGCGACCGCCGGACTGGCCGGTGGCCAGCGCGAAGGCACCGCCAAAGAACTGCACCACGGCATTGCGCAGGGGCAGGTTGCCATAGTGGCTTTCCATGCGGCTTAGCACGTGCACGATGCCAGTTTCGCGGTCTTGCGCGGGCAGGACGGAATACATCAGGCCCAGCAAAATCGCTCCGCCTACCGGCAGCGCAAAGCGCAACCAGGCGGGCAGCGCTTCGAAATCATCGGGAGAACCCGCTCCTAACCAGAGGCTGCCGAGACTGGTGATCGTCCAGTCGAAGGCGAGGATAACGGCTGCGCTGGCAAGGCCTGCCACAACACCGAGCAGTGAATAGGGCAATAATGCCCGATTGTCCGAGAACAGCTGTACGAACCGGTTACTTTGCATGATGTCGGAAAAATTACCGCGCTTGCGCCTCGCAAAGTTTCTATAATACGCGGCTTTTCCCAGGCTGTGACCAGCTCGGGTTGGGTATCACTGCGGAGAACGATCGTGATCAAAGTAGGTATTGTTGGCGGAACGGGTTACACGGGTGTGGAGTTGTTGCGCCTGTTGGTGGCTCACCCCGGGGCTGAGCTGGCGCTCATTACCTCGAGGGCAGAAGCGGGCCGACGCGTTGACGATCTGTTCCCGAACCTGCGCGGTCACTGCGATCTCGCCTTTACTGCACCGGATAATGAGGAGCTGGCTGCCTGTGATGTGGTTTTCTACGCCACGCCGCACAATGTAGCCATGCAATCGGTGCCGCAGCTGTTAGAGGCCGGAACCCGCATCATCGATCTCTCGGCGGACTTTCGCTTGCGCGATGCCGATGAGTGGTCGCGTTGGTATGGTGAACCCCACGCCTGTCCGGAGCTGCTCAGTGAAGCCGTGTATGGTTTACCGGAGATAAACCGGGAGCAAATGCGCGAGGCGCGTTTACTGGCCTGTCCTGGCTGCTATCCCACCTCGGTACAACTTGGATTCGCGCCTCTGCTGCGCGCCGGGTTGGTCGACACCGATCATCTGGTGGCAAATGCGGCTTCTGGCGTGAGTGGTGCGGGTCGCCAGGCGAAGATCGACAATTTGGTTTCGGAGGCCTCTGACAACTTCAAAGCCTACGCCGTGGACGGGCACCGGCATCTGCCGGAAATCGAACAGGGTCTGGCGGACATCGCGGGAAACGCGGTGCAGGTCACCTTCGTGCCCCATCTGCTGCCGATGATACGGGGCATTCATGCCACCTTGTACGCGCAACTTCAGCAGCCGGTGGACCTGCAGCAGCTCTACGAAGAGTTTTATGCGGAGGAGCCTTTCGTCGACGTGATGCCGGCGGGTCAGTGGCCGCAAACTCGCAGTGTGCGAGGTGCCAATGTCTGTCGTCTGGCCGTATCTCAACCGCAGGACCGCGATACGGCGGTCATCACGGCAGTGGAAGACAACCTGGTGAAGGGTGCGTCGGGACAGGCTGTGCAGGCCCTCAATATCATGTTTGGTATGGATGAGCGCGCGGGATTGAACGGGGTGGCCCTGCTGCCATGATGAGTCGCTCCGTCGTGGTGCAACACGACCCGGCGCGTCAGCGAAGGCGCGAGCTCGCCCTAGGCGGCGTGATATCTGTGTTGTTTCTGCTGGGTATCCTGGTGGGAAGTGCCGGCAGCTTCAGCCTTTTTTGGGGCAGCGCGGAGGAAAATCGTGCTTTGCGAGAGCGCGTGGTGGTGCAGGCCCGCCAGATTGAAGAATTACGCCAGTGGCGCACGGATAATGAAACCCGTCGTGAAGTAGATGCTGCGGCGCTGGAAATGGTGCGTCAGCAGCTGGCGGTGCAGCAGGAGACGATCGCAGAACTCGAGCGAGGCATTCGTTTCTACAAGAGCCTTATGGCCCCCGGTGAACTGGCAGAAGGCTTGAATATCCGCGGCATCGACATCCTGCCGAGAGATGACGGCGGCGCCTACCCTTTCCGGGTGCTGGTGCAGCAAAGTGCGCGCAAGATCGAATTAATGACAGGAACGCTGCAAGTGGAGCTGCACGGCACCGTCGCCGGTAAACCGGCTTACTACAACCTGGCTGATTTGTCGGAGCAGGTCCCCAAAGCTGACATTCGATTGCGATTCAAGTATTTTCAAGCTATAGATGGTGAGATGGCGCTGCCGGAGGACTTCTCTCCTGAGTCAGTGCGCATTTCGGCGAAATCCACCAAACCCCGACGTTCGGAAGTTGTCGAAGAATTTCCTTGGTCGGTGCAGGAGAAGTTGAGCCATGTTGGGCAGTAAAGAGAAGGGCAGTAACTTTGGTATCTCCAATACCACGACGCTGATATCACGTGACACCGAGATCACCGGTGATATCCAGTTCAGCGGTAATCTGGATATCGAAGGCGTGGTGAAGGGCAATATCGTGGCCAACTCGGGTAAGGACGCGGTGGTACGAATTGTGGACAAGGGTCGCGTTGAGGGCGAGATTCGCGCCCCATCCGTCATCATCAATGGCGAAATTGTCGGTGACGTGCATTCCAGCAAGCACCTTGAGCTTGCGGCCAAGGCACGAGTGCAGGGCAATGTGCACTACACGTTGGTCGAGATGGCCATCGGCGCTGAAGTGAATGGCAGCCTCAAACATATTGCTGAGGCTAAGCCGAAAGAGTCTGCCAAGACCGCGCGGCAAACCGCGGAAAGCACTGCAGTACCCGAAGGGGCCGCTGCTGCAAAAAGTTGACTAAAATACTCGGTTAATTCATACTTCCCGCCGCTCAACGGGAAACTGGCATGTCCGTCGCAGAAACTTTTACACCCAATACACTTAATGTAACGGCGCGCGCCGTGGATAAAGTGCGCGACCTGGTTACGGAAGAGGGCAACCCGGAATTGAAGCTGCGTGTATACATTACTGGCGGCGGATGCTCCGGGTTTCAGTATGGTTTCAGCTTCGATGAGGCTGCCGCCGACGACGACACGCGGGTAGAAAAAGACGGGGTAACCGTGCTGATCGACCCGATGAGCTATCAATACCTGGTGGGCGCTGAGGTGGATTACACTGAGGGTCTTGAGGGTGCGCGATTTATTGTCAATAACCCGAATGCCAGCACTACCTGTGGCTGCGGCGCTTCCTTCTCAATTTAAACTAAACGCTAGCTCCCCGGAAACACGGCGCCCAGCACGCGGGGTCCTGTCGCACCCGTGACCGCCGGCACATTGCCCGGCAGTCCATCCAGGCAGCGCCCGGCGAGCCAGGCAAATGCCGCGGCTTCGACCCAGGCGGGATCGCAGCCCAGCTCCGCTGTCGTGCCCATATAGACAGGCTCTACCCGGCGGTAGATTCGTCGCATCAGATCGGTATTGGCCGCGCCGCCACCGCAGAGATAGATATCGTCCAGCGACGCCCCGGTAGACTCCAATGCCCCGACGATCGTCGCGGCCGTCAGCTCACAGAGCGTTGCCTGCACGTCCCCTGGCGCCTGTTCTGGCAGCTCTGCCAGGGCCACCTCCAGCCAGCTCAGGTTAAACGTTTCTTTGCCGGTGCTCTTTGGTGCCGGGCTGGAAAAATACGGGCCTTGCAGCAAGCGCTCCAGCAAATCAGCGATGACAGTGCCTTCTGCAGCCCAACTGCCATGCGCGTCGTACTGGTGCCCTATATGGCGCTGGGCCCACTGGTCCAACAGCGTGTTACCGGGCCCGCTATCGAAACCGCTGACGCTGTCGCCATCAATCAGGCTAATGTTGGCAATGCCGCCAATGTTGATAATGGCGCGAGTTTTGCCGGGTTCAGAGAATACTGCTGCATGGTAGGCGGGAACCAATGGGGCGCCCTCACCGCCGGCGGCAATATCGCGGCGACGAAAGTCAGCCACCGTGGTAATGCCAGTGATTTCAGCGATGGTATTGGGGTCGCCAATTTGCAGGGAAAAGGCATTGTCGATACCGCTGGCGGCGGAAGGGGGCCGATGGCGAATAGTCTGTCCGTGGGAGCCTATGGCCCTGACTTTGCCGCGATCAACGCCTGCCTGCCGCAGCAGGTCGAGCGCGGCCTGCCCAAAGCAATGCCCGAGTTGCCGGTCGAGAACGCCCAGGCGCTCAATCTCATCGACACCGCTATGGCTAATCGCAGCAATCTCTGCGCGCAGCTCGGCTTTGAGAGGAAACTCTAGACAGTCGAGTAAATCTATCCCGTTGTCGCTGCAACGTACCAATGCGGCATCAATGGCATCGAGGCTGGTTCCGGACATCAGGCCAACCAGCAGTGAATCTGTCATGGGTGCTGCCTACTCGGCTGCGTCGTTGAAAGCCAGTTGCTGCTGGCGAATAGAGGCCAACTGCATCTGGAAACTCCGCGTCTGATCCTGGAAGCGCGGCATCTCTGCTGCGGCCAGGCTTTTTGCCTTAGGCAGTTTCTTGTGGATGGTGCGCGGGTTGCGATGTACACCGTTGACCAGAAACTCGTAATGCAGGTGAGGGCCGGTGGCGGCGCCCGTAGAACCGACGGTGCCGATCACCTGGTTCTGCTGCACGCGCTGGCCTTTCTTCACCCTGCGCTTATTCAGGTGCAGATACTTGGTTGTGTAAGCCTCGCCATGCTGAATCACCACATAGTTGCCGTTGGCCTTGGTATAGCCAGAGGTCACCACGCGCCCGTCGCCGGCGGCGTAAACAGGCGTGCCCCGTGGCGCAGCGTAGTCGGTGCCGCGGTGTGGGCGCAGTGTCTTATAGATTGGGTGCAGACGGCGAGGATTGAAATTGCTGCTGACGCGAGTGAAATCCACGGGTGCAAGCAGAAAGGCTTTGCGCATGCTGACGCCGTCCTGGCTGTAGTAGCCCGGCTTGCCGTATTCGTCCATATAGCGGTAGGCGTTAAAGCTCTTGCCGCGATTGATGAACTCTGCCGCGAGCACCTTGCCGTCCCGTAGCTTCTCCCCGTCGAGATAAAGCTCCTCGTAGAGCACGTGGAAGGTGTCACCCTGGCGTGGGTCCAGCACGAAGTCGATGACCCCGCCGAATATATTCGCCATTTCCATTATCACGTTCTCTGACATGCCGGCGTCCTGGCCTGCCAGGAACAGAGACGATTTAATGGTCGCACTGGCGAAACTGCGATGAATGTCTGGCTCGCGCTCGATAGTTTCTACATTGAAGCGATCACCGTCGCGGCGGTACACCACTGTTTTTAGCGGCGAAGTTTGATGGCACAGCGCTTGCAGTTCACCGCTATCGTCGATGTTAAATTTTAGTGACTGGCCGGGGTAAATTTTTGCCAGTGACTTGCCGCCCTGACTGCGGTTGACTACCTGATACACGTCGCTGTCGTTGAGGCCGGCGCGCTGGAAGAGATTAGAAAGATTATCGCCAGACTTTACCTTGATTTCTGTCCACTGGATTTCGACAACCGGTTCTTGTGGTGCTTCGACGGCCGCCAGGGTTTCTTCTGGTAACTCCAGTGGCACCACTTTTCGGGCGCTGTCTTCACGGTTGGCCTCTACGCTGTCCGCGGGCATAAGCGACAGGCCCACGCCTAGTGCGAGTGCGAGGCCCGCTACGGCGAGAATATGACGACGCGGAAAATCGCTTTCCGCTCTTTTTGGCGTCGCACCTCGCGCGCCGTTCACTCCGGTCATAGGGCTCAATGAGTCCTGCTGTTTATTATGGCTGCAGTATATCAAAAAATCGGTTTCCCAAAATCCTCTGATTACTTGATTTTAGGCGGGTTTAGGGTATGGTTCGCGCTTCCTGAAACTGGGCTTTTAAAATCATGACTGCGGTCACAATATTGGACGATCTGAAGGCGAGAGAGCTTATATTTCAACTCGCCGGCGAAGAGGAATTAACGCAACACCTGGCGTCAGGTTCGCGCACCCTCTATTGCGGCTTCGATCCGACGGCTGACAGTCTGCATATTGGCTCCCTCGTGCCCCTTCTTATGCTGCGACGCTTCCAGCTGGCAGGGCACAAGCCGTTGGCGCTGGTAGGCGGCGCGACTGGCCTTATCGGTGACCCCAGTTTCAAGGCGCAGGAACGGCAACTCAACACGCCTGACGTGGTGGCTGGCTGGGTTCATAAGATTAAGCAACAGGTATCGGCGTTTATTGACTTCGATTGTGGCGAGAACTCTGCAGAGGTGGTGAATAACCTGGACTGGACCGCCGATAAGAATGTGCTCGATTTTCTGCGCGATGTTGGCAAGCACTTCTCGGTGAATGCCATGATCCAGAAGGAATCGGTGAAGCAGCGCATTGAGCGTGAAGGCAGTGGCATCAGTTTTACTGAGTTTACCTACATGATCTTGCAGTCTTACGACTTCTCCGAACTCAATCGCCAGTATGACTGCAGTTTGCAGATAGGCGGCAGTGATCAGTGGGGCAATATCACGGGCGGTATCGATCTCACTCGCCGGCTGCACGGAAACCAGGTGTTTGGTTTGACCATGCCGCTGGTGACCAAGTCGGATGGCACCAAGTTTGGTAAAACGGAGAGCGGCACTATCTGGCTGGATGCCAAGCGTACCTCGCCCTATGCCTTCTACCAGTTCTGGATCAATACGGCGGACGCTGACGTCTATCAATTTTTGCGTTACTTCACTTTCCTCGACGTGGCCGAGATCGATGCTATCGAGAAGGCAGACAAAGAGCGTGAGGGTCGCCCAGAGGCTCAGAACATTC
>CBDAQR010000003.1:755000-1877500 GCA_965199055.1 Halieaceae bacterium | reverse complement strand
ATTTGCATTCAAGAGGTCTGCGGTTCGATCCCGCATAGCTCCACCATTTCTTTTGTTGGCGAGCTGTAAATTGTTGCGATAACGAGGTCAGAGCCAAGTAATCCGCGGACGTTAGAAAGCGGATTTTTTGTCTCTGGTTTTGACAACCGGATGTTCTTTAACAAGGTAGATTAAGCTGAGTTGATTGGATTGAGACTCTTACCGTGGTGCTTTAGTGCTGCTGGTGTAGAGTTCGACATCCAAAAAACAAACAGGTTTGTTGCGTGACATCCAACGCACGTAATGAATCTGGAGTTCCAAAACAGACTTGCCCTTTGGGTAAGTTGAGTTTTGAAATCGAAGTAACACTGTGACTTGAGCGTCACATCCGGCGGATGTTTTTTTTAAGCCATGCTGAGTAGGTAACGAAAGGGTTTTTGGCAGTGAGTTGGTGGTCTAGTCGGCTACCAGGTCATAAGAGAACATCTAATTGCGATCCATTTGCGCCTGCTCGGGCGTGGAATTGGAGGCTTGTGGTTCCCGTAGCTGGGAAAGTCTTTGAGGAAGGAGAATGGATTGTGAGTTTCTTGGCAGATGACTTAGGTTATATGGTCAAGCGACTAAGCGCATACGGTGGATGCCTTGGCAGTCAGAGGCGATGAAGGACGTAGTAGCCTGCGAAAAGCTTCGGGGAGGCGGCAAACAGCCATTGATCCGGAGATGTCCGAATGGGGAAACCCACTTAGCATAAGCTAGGTATCCTGCACTGAATACATAGGTGTAGGAGGCGAACCCAGGGAACTGAAACATCTAAGTACCTGGAGGAACAGAAATCAACCGAGATTCCCTTAGTAGCGGCGAGCGAACGGGGAGGAGCCTGCACGTGATAGCGGGACAGTTAGTGGAACGGTCTGGAAAGTCCGGCGATAGAGGGTGATAGCCCCGTACACGAAAACTGATCCGTGGTACTGAGCGTGCGATAAGTAGGACGGGACACGTGGTATCTTGTCTGAAGATGGGGGGACCATCCTCCAAGGCTAAATACTCCTGACTGACCGATAGTGAACCAGTACCGTGAGGGAAAGGCGAAAAGAACCCCGGAGAGGGGAGTGAAATAGAACCTGAAACCGTATGCGTACAAGCAGTGGGAGCCCTTCGGGGTGACTGCGTACCTTTTGTATAATGGGTCAGCGACTTATTGTCTGTAGCGAGCTTAACCGATTGGGGGAGGCGTAGGGAAACCGAGTCTTAATAGGGCGAATTAGTTGCAGGCAATAGACCCGAAACCGGGCGATCTATCCATGGCCAGGGTGAAGGTTAGGTAACACTGACTGGAGGCCCGAACCCACGTATGTTGAAAAATGCGGGGATGAGCTGTGGATCGGAGTGAAAGGCTAATCAAGCCCGGAGATAGCTGGTTCTCCTCGAAATCTATTTAGGTAGAGCGTCGTGTCTTACCCTGGGGGGTAGAGCACTGTTTGGGCTAGGGGGTCATCCCGACTTACCAACCCCATGCAAACTCCGAATACCCAGGAGTACAATCACGGCAGACAGACGGCGGGTGCTAACGTCCGTCGTCGAGAGGGCAACAACCCAGACCGCCAGCTAAGGTCCCTAATACCAGTTAAGTGGGAAACGATGTGGGAAGGCTAAGACAGCTAGGAGGTTGGCTTAGAAGCAGCCACCCTTTAAAGAAAGCGTAATAGCTCACTAGTCGAGTCGGCCTGCGCGGAAGATGTAACGGGGCTAAATTGGTAACCGAAGCTGCGGATGCGCCATTCTTTGGAATGGTTGCATGGTAGAGGAGCGTTCTGTACGCCGTTGAAGGTGAACTGAGAGGTTTGCTGGAGGTATCAGAAGTGCGAATGCTGACATGAGTAACGATAAGGGGGGTGAAAAACCTCCCCGCCGGAAGATCAAGGTTTCCTGTCCAACGCTAATCGGGACAGGGTTAGGCGGCCCCTAAGGCGAGGCAGACATGCGTAGTCGATGGGAAGCAGGTTAATATTCCTGCGCTGCTTTTTACTGCGATGGGGGGACGGAGAAGGCTAGGCTAGCGCGGCGTTGGTTGTCCGCGTTTAAGGGTGTAGGTTGGTTGCTTAGGTAAATCCGGGCGACTAAGACTGAGACCTGATGACGAGCCCGATGCGAAAGCTGACGGTGAAGTAGTTGATGCCCTGCTTCCAGGAAAAGCCTCTAAGCTTCAGGTAAAGAGTAACCGTACTGTAAACCGACACAGGTGATCAGGTAGAGAATACCAAGGCGCTTGAGAGAACTCGGGTGAAGGAACTAGGCAAAATGGTACCGTAACTTCGGGAGAAGGTACGCCGGTTTTGGTGATGGCACTTGCTGCTTAAGCTGAGGCCGGTCGAAGTGACCAGGTGGCTGCGACTGTTTACTAAAAACATAGCACTCTGCAAACACGTAAGTGGACGTATAGGGTGTGACGCCTGCCCGGTGCCGGAAGGTTAATTGATGGGGTTAGACTTTGTCGAAGCTCTTGATCGAAGCCCCGGTAAACGGCGGCCGTAACTATAACGGTCCTAAGGTAGCGAAATTCCTTGTCGGGTAAGTTCCGACCTGCACGAATGGCGTAACGATGGCCACACTGTCTCCACCCGAGACTCAGTGAAATTGAAATCGCTGTTAAGATGCAGTGTACCCGCGGCTAGACGGAAAGACCCCGTGAACCTTTACTACAGCTTCACACGGGACTTTGATCTTATTTGTGTAGGATAGCTGGGAGACTTTGAAGCAGTGGCGCTAGCCATTGTGGAGTCAACCTTGAAATACCAGCCTGATAATATTGAGGTTCTAACTCAGGTCCGTAATCCGGATCGAGGACAGTGTGTGGTGGGTAGTTTGACTGGGGCGGTCTCCTCCCAAAGCGTAACGGAGGAGCACGAAGGTGCGCTAATCATGGTCGGAAATCATGAGGTTAGTGTAAAGGCACAAGCGCGCTTGACTGAGAGACTGACAAGTCGATCAGGTAGGAAACTAGGTCTTAGTGATCCGGTGGTTCTGAATGGAAGGGCCATCGCTCAACGGATAAAAGGTACTCCGGGGATAACAGGCTGATACCGCCCAAGAGTTCACATCGACGGCGGTGTTTGGCACCTCGATGTCGGCTCATCACATCCTGGGGCTGAAGCCGGTCCCAAGGGTATGGCTGTTCGCCATTTAAAGTGGTACGCGAGCTGGGTTTAGAACGTCGTGAGACAGTTCGGTCCCTATCTGCCGTGGGCGTTGGAGATTTGAGGGAAGCTGCTCCTAGTACGAGAGGACCGGGGTGGACGAACCTCTGGTGTTCCGGTTGTAACGCCAGTTGCATTGCCGGGTAGCTATGTTCGGAAGGGATAACCGCTGAAAGCATCTAAGCGGGAAGCCCCTCCCAAGATGAGATCTCCCTGACCCCTTGAGGGTCCTGAAGGGCCGTAGAAGACTACTACGTTGATAGGCTGGGTGTGTAAGCGTTGTGAGGCGTTGAGCTAACCAGTACTAATTGCCCGTGAGGCTTGACCATATAATCTAAGTTTTCTTAGACAAGAAACGTGGATGTGAGATCAAGTCACAGTTACTTAGGTAGCTGAGTGGCTAGTAATCGGATGAGAGATCACCGGTGAACGTTGCATAGCATCAACTCAGTTGAACGGCTCTAAAGGCCGGATCTGCCACCCTATTTGTTGTTGTACCGCAGTCCGAATGGACGTAAGACAGACGTACACAACATACCAGCTTGCCTGGCGACCATAGAGAACTGGAACCACCTGACCCCATTCCGAACTCAGCAGTGAAACGGTTCATCGCCGATGGTAGTGTGGGGCTTCCCCATGTGAGAGTAGGTCATCGCCAGGCTTCTAAACCAAAACCCCTGTAGCAATCGCTGCAGGGGTTTTTCTTTGCCTGCGATATAGCCGGGATATGAAAAACCCCGCGCAGTGGAACTGGGCGGGGCTTGTGATCGAGAGCGGGTTTATCTACTGGTAAGAGGGGTCGCGCCACTCGCCAGTCGAGCGCGAGCGAACCGGCTGAATGTACTGCGGTGGCTCAGTACCGGGGAAACCTTCGCCCCAGTTGACCGGGTCACCTTTCATTTCGACCTTAGCGTTTTCCGTATACCAATCCACCAGGTCGCCGTCACAGCGAAGAATCCACGTGCAGCCTTCTTTTTCACCCGCGGTAAAGTCGCCGTGGCGAACGCCGGCGGGGCGGAAGAAGTATTGTCCTGGTGTCATTAAGCCAAAGTTGTAGTCGAAGTCGCCCTCCAGGCAGTAGGCTTCTTCGTAGACAGGATGATGCGCCAAAGGATGTTCACGCCAGCCTGGCTTGGCTTTGATCAGTCGCGTGTAGAAACCGGTTTTGGGGTCGCGATATAGCAGTTTGATAAACAGGCCAGGAACGGGCGTGCCGCCGCGTTCAAAATCCATTGGGCTGCCGTTGTCGGGATCCTCTACGTCGTACCACTCCATGTTGGCAGAATCCTTGATGACCATCGGTTCCTCGCCGTCAGCCGGCACACTGCCGGGAGCAACGGGTGCAAAGTTCCAGTCGCTGTACTCACGGAATAGCAAGATCTCGGTGCCCGCTTCGGCGCTGACACTCGGGGTCAGCGTACCCATGGGTGCGCACCAATAGCCACCTTCGCCCAAGGTGTGACCGTCGATGGAGACGCTGCCCTTCAGCACGAACCACTCAGTCTGCGCCGCATGATAGCCAGGACTACGCTGCCAGTTGGTGGTGAACTCGACAAACAATGAGGCGGCGCCATTTTCTTCATCGTAACTAAGGTTGCGCTGACGTGCTTCGCCTTCCCCGTGAGGCAGTTCAGCGGGATGCCAGAGCAGATCGCTGGCTTCGATGAGTTCCACATGTGGACGCATGAGTGGTCTCCGGTCTAGATAAAAAGAGTGGCTAGGGTAGGGAAGAATTAACGTATATAAAAGTATGTATTAAAAACGGTATATGTTTATTAAAATAAACATATATGCCAGACGAATACCGCCTACTGTCGCGTCTGGGTACGCTCAGGCAGCTGGAGATTTTCCTCACCGTGGCCGAGGTGGGTGGGATAGCCCGTGCGGCTCAGGTTCTGCATCTTAGTCATTCCGCTGTGTCGATTCAGGTTCACAAACTGGCGGAAAGTCTAGGCCTGCCGCTGCATGAGGTCATCGGCAAGCGACTCTACCTGACCGAAGCGGGCGAAGAGGTCGTGCGGGCCGGTAAGGATATCTTTGCCGTTGCAAGCCGTTTGGATGAGCGCCTGTCGGATCTAAAGGGCCTAAGCGCCGGTCATCTGCGCATCTCCGTCGTTACCACGGCCAAGTATTTTTTACCGCGCATCATCGGTGCATTTCATGAGGATTACCCCGGCATCAAGGTGGAGTTCAAGATAGGCAATCGTGCGCAGATCATTGATCGATACGAGAGCAATAGCGACGATCTGTATGTATTTAGTGATCCCACTGAAGACATGGTCGTTGAGACCTACCCATTCCTGCCCAACCCCCTCGTTGTCGTTGCATCCGTAGATCATCCATTTGCCAAGCGCCGCCGTCTGCAATGGAAAGACCTGGCCGGGGAGACGTTTCTGTTGCGTGAAAGTGGGTCAGGTACCGACTATGCCTTGAGACAGCACTTGCGTGATGTGGGCGGCGCCCTGCCGCAGAGTATGGTTATCGAGAGCAACGAGGCGATCAAATTCATGGTAATCGAGAACATGGGTATCAGCGTACTTTCTGCCTACGCGCTCGCCAACGCTCATGAAGATGGTCTCGTGCAACTGCCGGTATCCGGCTTTCCGCTAATGTCGCAGTGGTATATCGCGAAAACGCCGGGTAGGCAGCTCTCTCAGGTGGCACATCGCTTCCTGGAGTTTGTGCGCAATCGACGCCGCGACGTTCTGCCGATGCAGCGCATCGAGGAGCAGGTTCAGCGAGCCTTGAGCGAGCGCTGATGCGTCTGGATAGAGCTGCCAATAATACGAAAATAACGAATATATATAATGTATAATACGGCTTTACCGCATCAAAGGTCGCTCTTACCCTAGTCCTGAATCGACAAAGGTGAGGACGAAGTCATGCAGGCCAATATTCAGTCGTTGGATTTCCCATTAACGCTGGCACTTGAAAATCATATTCGTCGGCGAATTCATTTCAATTTCGATACGAGGCGCAATCAAATCGATCGGATACATGTGCGACTCAATGACATTAACGGCCCAAGGGGCGGTGCCGACAAGTGCTGCAAGGTGCACGTGGTGTTGCCTCGCAAGCGCGATGTCATCATCGAAGATGTCGCGCTGGATATGTATGCCGCTATAGATCGAGCAATTGGCCGCGCCGCGGTATGTGTCAATCGTAGCCTGGGTAAGCAGCGCAGAGTGGTTCGCAAACCCTTTGCGTCGGAGGAGATGCCCGAAATTACGATGGGAGCGCGAGAAGACCGCGCCCCATTGCCCGCCTAGGAGATAGCGATGAACACTAAAACAGTGGCTGGTCGGGAGCCCATCCCGAATCGAATGGACGTCATCGGCGTCGATCAGGGTTCTGCCCAAAAAGTACTGCGCAATACCTATGCGCTGCTGGCGATGACGCTCCTGTTTAGTGCGGTTACGGCGGTGACATCGGCAGCGCTGCAATTGCCGCATCCCGGACTGTTGTTAACCTTGGGTGGCTATTTTGGCTTGCTGTATGCGGTTACACGCTGTCGTAATTCAGCCTGGGGCCTGGTGTGGGTTTTCGCATTGACGGGCTTCATGGGCCTGACTTTGGGGCCACTGCTAAGCGCCTATATGAGCTTCGCTAATGGTCCTCAACTCATTGCAACCGCCATGGGTGGAACAGCGCTCGTGTTCTTTGGTCTGTCGGGCTACGCGCTAACCAGCCGGAAGGATTTCAGCTTTATGGGCGGATTCCTTATGGTGGGCATTCTCGTGGCCTTCCTCGCCGGAATTGCTGCTGTCTTCCTGCAAATACCAGCCTTGTCGCTCGCCGTTTCGAGTATGTTCGTGCTGCTGATGTCTGGCCTGATCTTGTATGAGACGAGCAACATCATTAAGGGTGGGGAGACGAACTACATTATGGCGACGGTGACTTTGTTCGTCGCTATCTTCAACCTCTTCACCAGCCTGCTACATCTGCTCGGTGCCTTTGGCGGCGAGGAGTAGGTCCAGATCGAGATGCGAGTGCGCCAAGTGCGCACTTTCATCATCGTTGAGGCGGGGCAAGGTGCCTAGATGGGGTGCAGGTAAGCGATGTTGCAGTGTTTCGATATTGGGCGCCTGACGATCCATTTCGCCAACCACGGCGTTGGCCACCCAGCCGGCGAGAGTAAGGCCGCTGGCAATAATGGCCTGTGCCGTTAGTAAGGCATGGTTAATGCAGCCCAGCTTGAGTCCGACTACCAGGATGACCGGCAGGTCGAGCAGCACGGCGAGATCAGCCAGGGTTTCTCGCTCATTGAGTGGTACCAGCCAACCGCCGGCGCCTTCCACGAGCGTGAATTGGTCAGCCATGACTTGCGCGAGGCAATGATCCGCTAAGGTTCTTGCAGAAAGCTCAACCCCCGCTTCTGCCGCCGCGATGTGCGGTGCTATCGGCGGTTCTAGCGCAATTGGGTTCACAGCCTCGTAGGGTAGCTCGCCGCTACTGGCATCTATCAGTGTTAGGGCGTCATCGTTACGCAACGCGCCGGAAATGGTTTCGCAGCCGGCCGCGACTGGCTTGAGGCCCTGGCTGGTTAATCCATTGAGTGAGGCTGCGCGCAGCAATGCAGCGCTGACAAACGTTTTGCCGACTTCGGTGTCGGTGCCCGTTACAAAAAATGCGCTCATGTTAGTTGCCTTTCGGTTTGCGCAGGCTAAGAAAGCACACTTCCCAGGTTACCGGCAGTGAAGCCTCCCCAGTGGCGAGCAACTGGTAAGCCTCAGCAAGCCGACGCCAGCGTGACTTGCCACCCAGTCCCGCCGCCCGGCCTGGATTAACGTTGTGGGCGCCAATTGCCCGAAGCTCACGAGACAGCTGTTGTACGGTTTTGGCTTTGCGCATCCAGTTGCTGGTCTCAATTTTGTCGACCACGAGTCCGGCAGGCTCGAAGGCGGCTCGCAGTTCTGAGATCGGTTTGAATCGATTCACGTGGACATCTCGGTCGACGGCGCGCCATGCGGCACGCAATTCCCAGAGCGTGTTGGGCCCCAGCGTGCTTATATGGGCGGCACCTCCAGGTTTGAGTACTCTTGAAAGCTCTTCTGCGAGTGTTGGGAGTTGCTGGCACCACTGAATCGCCAGGCTCGAGAACACCAGATCAATGCTTTCGCTGGCAAGTGGCAGAGATTCAGCGTCGCCGCATATCCAGGTGGAGTTTGTTCCCCGCTGTGCGGCGCGCTTGAGCATGCCTTCAGCGATGTCCAGCCCCAGCACCTGTTCGGCGCGGCACCGTTCGGCCAGTTCGGCGGTGAAATAGCCTGTGCCACTGCCGAGGTCGAGTACGGCGTCTCTACTGGAGCGAGGGACTTGTTCAAGCAGCGCGTTGCCCACTTCGCGTTGTAGCTGGGCGCCGTCGTCGTACTTGTCCGCCGCTGAAAAGGAGCGGGCGACCGCACGTTTTGCCCGCGGTATTTCGGGCTCAGCCAAGTGTTGCAGAAGAAAGTCAGATACCCTGGCCGCGACCGCCTGCGTGCGAGTCCTTTGCGGTATATGTGCACAGCCATTGGCAGTCCAACACTGGATGCTGGGCGGCAGTGCCTGGGCCATAGTATGGGGAACTAAGCTGTCCTCGCTGCCCAGGATCGACAGGCAGGGTTGGTGTAGTTTTCGAAGCTCTTCTCGCACATCGAGTTGCGCCAGCATTTGTAGACTTTGCTGCAAAACCGCAGGGCTGGCGTGTCTGGCCTGTAAACCACGCAGTTCGGCCTGTAACTGTGATTGCTCCCGATCCCCAAGGGCCTGGAGCCTGCCGAAGTAATTTAGACACTGTTTTGGGTCGCGCTCGAGTCTCTGCCAAAAAGCCTCAAAGTCGCTTTGTGGCATGGCCTGCTTCCAACCGTCTTTGGCTACAAAACACGGATTGCTAGCGATGGTCACGACCGCGGAGACGCGCGTCGGATGATGTGCGGCGATCCATGTTGCGATGCTGCCTCCCAGAGACCAGCCGAGGTAAGCAGCCTTCTCTGGCAGCTTTGGCAGCATGCTCTCGACCAATTCACCGATGCTGTGCGGATATGAGGTCTGGGCGGCATCATAACCGGGAAGGTCTACCAGGTGGACCCTGTAATCGCGGCGCAGTAACGGCAGCATTGGCTCCCAGATTCGACTGTCAGCACCCCAGCCATGCAGCAACACCAGGTCGTTTGTAGTCTGGCCCGCCTGGGGATGGGGCTGCTGCGCCGTCGATCCCCTCACGCCGCTAGCCTCGAATGAATTTGTGCCAGCGTATCCAGCAAGCGGTCAATATGCTCGGGAGTATGTGCCGCGCTGAGTGCGATTCTCAATCGTGCGGTACCGGCTGGCACTGTGGGTGGGCGAATGGCGGGAACTAAAAATCCCCTAACGCGCAATTGCTCGCTCCAGGCCAGCGCCAGTTGTGATTCGCCCAGAATCAGAGGCTGTATGGCTGTGATGGAATCGGCAAGCGGCAAGCCCAATTGCGCGGCACCGGTCCGAAAACGAGTGATGTTGTTTTGCAGACGACACCTCGGCCCCTGATTGTCTGCGATAAGCCTTAATGACGCCTGAGCCGCGGCTGCAATCGCCGGTGGCAATGCCGTGGTGTAGATGTAGCTGCGCGCCGATTGAATAAGACTCTCAATAATCTCGTTAGAGCCTGCAACAAACGCACCGCTTAGCCCCAGGGATTTGCCCAAAGTGCCCATGAGGATGGGGACGTCTTTGTCGTCTAGACCGAAATGCTCGAGTGTGCCGGCGCCTGTCTCCCCTAGCACGCCAATGCCATGCGCGTCATCCACCAGAAGGCAGGCCCCATGTTCCTTACAGTGCGCGACTAGTTGCGGCAGTGGCGCCAGGTCGCCGTCCATGCTGAATACCCCGTCGGTGGCGACCATGAGACGATCGCCCTGTGCTCGGTTCAATAGCTTCCGCAGGGCTTGAGGGTCGTTATGCGCATAACGACGAAACTTTGCGCCACTCAGTTTTCCCGCGTCGAGCAGCGAGGCGTGGTTGAGTCTGTCGTGGAAGAGTTGATCACGTTTACCGAGTAGATACCATCTCCCTCACTTTACCTCAACTGGCCTAGCAGGCTAGTTGAGGTTCATAGGGTGTCTGGTGTTTCAACACCCCAAAACAGATGTGCACTAACTTGCGCATCGCCGCACCCAGCGCTGACATTTTTGTCTTACCGTTCCTCAACAATCGCTCGTACTGCCGTCGGATATCCGGGTTGTGCTTAATCGCTGTGACAGCAGCCATGTAGAGCTTCCTCCGCACCTGGGCATCTCCTCGCTTGGAGAGCCTGGGCGGACTGCAGACGCTACTGCCTGACTGGCGTTCAATCGGGATCAAGCCCAGGAAAGCTGCAGCCTGTGATGCTTGTTTGAACGACCGGCTGCGCAACACCGCGACCATTTGTTGCGAGATGGTCGGACCCACACCTGGAATGCTCTCCAGCAACTCCCGGTCCTGCTTTAGATCCGGATAGTTGTCGATGTGATCATCGATCAGGGACTCCAGGCGTGCCTTCTCGTCCTCTAACTGGGCCTGAACCTTCTCAATCGAAACCTGCACCTGGGTCGAGGCTCCGCTGGCAACCGCCTTCTCCAGCCGGTTCACTTCACGCTGGATATCCTCCTTGACCGCATCACAACGGGCAATCAGGGCTTTGAGCTGGCGGATCTCAGGGGCCTCCGGCTCCCACAGCTCTGGCAACTGGGTGACTCCATAGCGAGCAATGACCACGCTGTCTTTCTTGTCGTTCTTTGATTGAACGCCCAGGCTCTTGCCGTAATCGTGGATCCGAGCCGGGTTGACCACCGAGACCTTTGCACCTGCCTCGTGCAGCCAGTAGGCCAATCGTTCGTGGTACACACCCGTGGCCTCCATCACGAAGTGCAGTTCATCAATCGCTCCGCCGGTTTGTTTGGTCGCCCAACTCAATAGAGCCTGGTGGCCCTGGGGCGTATTGGGCTGGACTTTGCTTTTGACCTTCATGGTCTCAATGTCCCGGATCCACAGGGTGTCCAGTTTTGCCTTACTGACATCAATGCCGATAATAGCCATATTTCCTCTCCACTTACCTTGTATGTGCAGCCTCATCGCCAACGGGCGAGGGCTTGGATACCATCCAGTTTTATAGGTAATTGCGAGGTGGGGTCTGATCTACAGGGCAGGTTCGAAGACCTCAGGGCGGGAACAGACTCACCACCTTACCTGATGTACTAATAGCTAATCAGTACATCGAGAGAGACACAAGGGCGGTAATGATGCCCAGATTGGCCTGGTAGCCGCTGGTGAACAATAGCGCCCGCTCGCGGCCAGTGAATTTGGCCAATGCTAGTTCCAGCTCGTGGTGGGGAGCTTGGTGTCCGCATACCAGATGCGATGCGCCGGCACCCGCGCCATATTGCTGCAATCCGGTGCGAAAGGCCTCCAGCACCTTCGGGTGATTCACCAGGCCGAGGTAGTCATTGCTGCTAAACGCGAGCAGGCTTGCGCCATCGACACAGAGCTTTGGACCCTGGGCAGAGTCTACCTGCAATCGCTCGCGGTAAAGCTTATCCTCACGACGCTCATTCAAACTGGCCGCTAGGTTCCAGTGTTCCATGAACGCTTCAGGAGGCGGCTGCGTTGTAAAACTGCTGGCGATCTTCGGGGGGATGGGTTGCGTCCAGCGCCGCCAATGATTCGTATGCCAGCGGTTCTATCCCGAGCCGGGCGAACAGTTCGCGGTCCCGGTTTTCGGCGGGATTCGGCGTGGTCAGTAATTTCTCGCCGTAAAAAATCGAATTTGCGCCCGCAAAGAAGGCCAGGGCCTGAGTGGAGTCATCCATGGTCTCCCGGCCGGCGGAGAGCCGCACCCAGGAGCGTGGCATGATTATTCGTGCCACGGCGATGATCCGAATAAACTCTACGGGATCCACGTCGGCATTATCGGCGAGTGGCGTGCCTTGCACCCGCACCAGCATGTTAATGGGCACACTTTCGGGATGGGTGGGCAGGTTGGCCAGTGCCTGCAACAGGCCTACGCGATCCTGCTCGGATTCGCCCATACCCAGAATGCCGCCACAGCAAACTTTCATGCCGGCCTGGCGTACGTTCTCCAGCGTATCGAGCCGGTCCTGATAACAACGCGTGGTGATAATGTCGCCGTAGAATTCGGGCGAAGTATCCAGGTTGTGGTTGTAATAATCGAGGCCGGCCTCCGCAAGTGCGTCTGCTTGATGATGGGTGAGCATTCCCAGGGTCATGCAGGTTTCCAATCCCAGCGCCTTGACGCCGGCAATCATCTCGGTGAGTACGGGTAGATCTCGATCTTTGGGCGAGCGCCAGGCGGCGCCCATGCAGAAGCGACTAGAGCCGGCCTCTTTAGCCTTGCGCGCCTGCGCGATCACTTTCTCGACTTCCATCAGCGCCTCGTTATCGAGTCCGGTGTCATAGCGCTTGCTCTGGGGACAGTACTTACAATCTTCTGGGCAAGCGCCTGTCTTGATAGAGAGCAGAGTGCTCACCTGCACTGTATTGGGGTCGAAGTGTTCCCGGTGCACCTGCTGTGCCCGGAATAACAGGTCGTTGAAGGGGAGGGACATCAGGGTCGAGATCTCTTCGCGAGTCCAGTCATGACGGGTGTTTGCAGCGTGCGACATAGCCTGTTAACCAATTAATTCTAGATGGTTGACTATCCTAGCGGCCGCCCCTACCGTGTCAACCAAAAGTTGCACAAGAGGTTGTCATAAAATGCCAGTGGAAAAGACCGTTGAGCAATTACAAAAAGCCGACGGGAGCTGTGTTTGGCATCCCTATTCCGGAATTGAGAGCGCCTATCCCATATTCCCAGTGGCTGCCGCACAGGGAGTGGAACTGGAGCTTGCCGACGGCCGCCGTCTGATCGATGGAATGTCGTCCTGGTGGTCCGCGATTCATGGATACGGTAATTCGCGGCTTGATGCGGCGATTAAAACGCAGCTGAATAAGATGTCCCACGTGATGTTCGGGGGTCTCACACACGAACCGGCCATCGATCTTTGTCAAAAGCTGGTGTCGCTAGCCCCCCCTGGGCTTAGCCGGGTATTTCTCGCCGACAGTGGCTCGGTATCGGTGGAGGTCGCTATTAAGATGGCGCTGCAGTACTGGCAGAGCCAGGGCAGGCCGGAGAAGTGCAGGTTACTGAGCCTGGAGGGTGGCTACCATGGCGATACGTTTATGGCGATGTCAGTGTGTGATCCGATTAACGGTATGCACCATCTCTTCTCCGACGTCTTGCCTCAACAGCGGTTTGCACCGCGTCCCGATCGTCGCTTCGGTGAAGCCGCCTGTGAGGAGCAGTTGGCTCAATACCGGCAGCTATTTGAGGCTCACCACGGCGAGCTAGCGGCAGTCATCCTAGAGCCCATCGTTCAGGGTGCTGGTGGCATGTGGTTTTACTCAGCCGAATACCTCCAATCGCTGCGCGCGCTCTGTGATGAGTTTGACGTATTGCTAATCGCCGATGAGATTGCGACTGGCTTTGGTCGCAGCGGCAGATTATTCGCCTGTGGGCACGCTGAGGTGAGTCCAGACATACTCTGTGTAGGTAAGGCGCTGACCGGGGGTTATATGACATTGGCCGCTACTCTATGTAGTGAGCGTGTTGCACGTGGCATCTGTGAGGGCGAGGCGGGCGTGCTCATGCATGGGCCCACGTTCATGGCCAACCCGCTCGCCTGCGCTACGGCGAATGCCAGCTTGGATCTGCTACTCGAATCCGATTGGTCTTCAGACGTCAGGCGGCTCGAATCTGGTCTTAAGGCCCATCTGGCGGCAGCCGGTGACTTGGGCACTGTCGCTGAGGTCCGCATCCTTGGGGCGATTGGCGTGATTGAGATGCAGCGGCCCGTCAATATGGCGGCGCTTCAGCCAGCACTCGTCGACGCCGGTGTTTGGTTGCGACCTTTCGGCCCCTTGGTATACACGATGCCGCCTTACATCACCAGTGATGCTCAGCTTCAAACCCTGTGTACAAGGGCTGTGGCGGTCCTGGCAGAGCTGGGAGAATCCGCGCTGTCCGGCTGAAGAACGCGGACTGCGCTTACCTCCTTTAGGAATAAAGCTTTCGCTTAATATAAGAAACTGTGCTCAGTCAAATTCTGAGTGTGATCCGGTTCACACTTTTTGAGCCGTCGCGGGTGAATTTTTGTGATATGTGTCTAAAATATGAATTACAACTAAATAAAACGATGGGTGCGGGCGGGATGTAGCGATCGCCTAAGTACCTCTATATGCATGTCATGCAGGACTGGGAAAATGGATAACTTATTGAATCTTAAGGGGTTTGGGGCGGCTGTAGCTTTATCGACAAGCTTGTTTGTCGGGGCTGCGAATGCAAATGTATTCACCAGCAATAATCAGGTAGATACCTGGGATCCGATTACACCGGCAGCGGCTTATCCGGATTGGCCCAATACGGTGTGTACCACGAATCCGGCGGTGGGCCTGGATGCCAACTGGCAAAACCCACATAAGGCGTTTCAATTTGGAACGAATGCTCACCCCTGGCAGCAGAATGGGTGGATCGGATTTACCGCCGAATGGATTAATTCCTGGTCGAACCTGAGTTCAGTCGGCCCCAGCGGCCACAACTGGACCTGTTACTCCACCGAGGTGTCAGGAAGCGGTGAGTTTGTTCTCAATTTGCTGGCCGATAACTGTTCCTGGATCTACCTCGATGGGACCCTAGTTGGCTTTCAGGATACGGGAGATGAACCTTTCGCTGATCGCAGGTAATACCCTGTCATTCTGGATGGTACTGCGACTCTTGAATTCATTATCTTTGATGGCGGTGGTGCTGCCGGTGGTGCCTATATTCTCGAGGCCAATGACGGCAGCGTGTCGTTTCCCGATACTGATAACGATGGCCTGACCGACGCTGAAGAGCGACTTTACGAAACCGATCCAAACAACCCGGATACCGATAGTGATGGCCTCACCGATGGTAGCGAAGTGGCCTCGGGTACCGATCCCACCAATGAAGATAGCGATGGCGACGGCGTGACCGATGGTCGTGATCAGTGCCCGGGTGTGGATGACCGTTTGGGCAGCCAGGATGATGACGGTGACGGCATCAAGAACTGTGATGACCCCGATCCAACAGACGGTCCACTGGGTGATGCTGATGGTGATGGCGTACCTAACGACGCGGACCAGTGTCCCCTAGGCAACGATAATGTCGATACGGATGGTGACGGCATTGCCGATGCCTGCGATGACGACAATACCGATGGTCCTCTGGCTGACGCCGATGGCGATGGCGTATTGAATCCGGATGATCTCTGCCCGGGTGAGGACGACAGCATCGGCGCGCTCGATGATGACGGTGATGAAGTCATCAACTGCCGAGACGATGACAATAACGACGGTCCTCTGGGTGACACGGACGGCGATGGTGTCGTCAACGAGGATGATGTCTGCGAAGGCGGCGATGACACCGTCGATTCGAATGGCGATGGTATTCCTGACGACTGCGAAGTCAGTACTGACGGCGACAATGACGGCGTGGATGATGCTGCCGACGTTTGCCCGGGTACTGTTGACGGCGCATTGGTCAATGCCGACGGGTGTTCCGTCGATCAGGCTTGCCCTTGCGACGCAGAATGGCCTAACCATGGCCAGTACCAGCGCTGCGTGGTGCACTTCGCAAAAGACTTGCGTAATGCTGGGCTGATCTCTCGCTCTGAGGCGAAGGACATGAAGCGCACCGCAGCCAAGAGCGACTGCGGTAAGGGCGACAAGTCCAAGAAGTCGAAGAAGAGCAAGAAATCCGACAAGTCAGACAAGTCCAAGAAGTCAGACAAGTCCGACAAATCCAAGAAGTCTGACAAGTCTGATAAGTCCAAGAAAAGCAAGAAATCCGACAAGGACGATTAAGCACACGGGGTGAAACCCATTGGAAAGGGCAGTAATCGAAGGATTACTGCCCTTTTTCTTTTCTCCGGGCTTGAGCCGCTAATGCTGTAGTTCGGTAATGATGTCGCCCAGGGTACTAATGGTGCGCGCCAACTCTCTGCTGAGGTTGATCATCAACATGCCGAAGCTGTGGGGATCTTGATCATTTAGTGCAAAGAACTGGCAGCCGCCGATGGCGACCATCACGCTCTTTTCGCACGCCACCGCCGTGCCCCGGTGAGGATGCAGCGCAATAATGCCCACGAACCCCAGTTGATCGCCAGGGTGGTAGGTGCGCGTTGGTGCCCATTTGCCTTGCGAGTGGTGAAATAAATCCAGGGTTCCGTCAATCACCACATAAAACTCATCGGCGCTGCTGCCCGCTTCATACAGAGTCTCGCCAGCGTCTATCTCGAACAGGCGGCCGTCGCCAAGCAGTTGCTCGATGCACGCATCCGCCAGGGCGCCAAAGGTAGCCAGTTCCCGCAAGTATTCGCAGGGATATTTTTCTAAGACTTGCTCGACGCGGAGAGTTTGCATGCAATAACCATAGACCAGTTTAGCCCGCTCTACCGTCTCCCTCGCTGCGCAAGACGCCCACGCAAATCATGAGCTGCGCGGCGTAATAACTACCCATGATGGCGTATTCTTCAAGCGGTACTGGCACCCAGAACCGGTTGATTCCGATCAATGCGTCTGAAATCAAAAAGCTAATGGCGCCAGCGATAACGTAAGGCGAGCCGCGATAAACCACTGCGGATGCCACCATCCCTGCAATGGCGATCATGTAGACAATGACCGCTGGCGCGAGAGCACCTGCCTTGGGTGCGAGTAGTGTCAACGCTCCCAGCAGGAACAGCGCAGTCAATGCGAGAAGTGCAGGCCTTTCGCGCCATGGCCGTCTGTTCTGGACAAACGTGACTGTGTAGATGATCTGAACGAGTAGAAAGATGGCCAGGCCTGCCAGAAACTCGAATTCAATCGCTGCGTCAGCCAACGCAGAGAGAAGGGTGGCGGCCATCATCATGTTCCGCGTTCTGCCTGTTAGCCGTTGCTGGCAGGCTACCATGAGGCACAAGCACGGCAGTGTCTTCGCAATTACATCGAAGGGGTACGGCTGCAAAGGTATGGCCAGTAGGTAAAGCAGGGCGAATGCTGCTGCAGTTGCTATCATAATGGCAGTTGTCGATGGCTGGGCGGGTCCAGTCGTAGTCTATTCGAAACTTTAGAGATTGAAACATGGAAATTCGGGCGTCCTGTACCATACAGATGCACCTGGAAGTGGAGACTCCGCTGCTATTAATGCTGCGCCCGCTGACCATTCCGGGGCAGCGCATTATTCGCGAGAGTAACCGCTTCTCGCACGAGGTGGATGTGCATGAGTACACCGACCAGTTTGGCAATCTGTGCCAGCGTCTGGTAGCGCCTGCGGCCGAGTTCGAGATTCGCTCAAAAGTGCGCGCGCACACCACTGGCGTGGCGCAGCAGGCGCCCGCAGCGCCCTTCGTGCTGGTGCAGGATTTGCCGTTGGATACCCTGGTGTATCTGCTACCTTCGCGCTATTGCGAATCGGATCGATTGGGCGATTTCACCCGGGAGATTACTGGGGCGATTCTTCCCGGATACGACCAGGTGTCCGCTATTTCGCAGTGGATCGCGCAGCACATCGAGTATCGCCCAGGTAGTAGCGATCTACCCCTTAGCGCGGATGAAGTGCGTCGTCAGGATTTCGGGGTGTGCAGGGATATGGCGCATCTTGGCATAGCCATGTGCCGCAGCATCAGCATTCCAGCGCGTATGGTGGTGGGCTATCTCGCCGACCTGGAGCCGATGGATCTGCATGCATGGTTTGAAGCCTACGTCGGTGGCAACTGGTACACATTCGATCCCACCCAGGCACAGCTGAATAATCCTCGTCTCGCGATCGCGCATGGTCGAGACGCTGCGGACGTAGCGATCTACCACTCTTTTGGGCCGCTGCCGCTAACCAGTTCAGCTGAGGTCGAGGTTCAGCGCGGTTGAAAGCTCGCCTAGTGCCTGCTCTGCCGAGATGACCTTGATGGTTCGCATACCCATGGCTCGGGCGGGCTTGAGGTTGATGCCCAGGTCGTCGAGAAACAGTGCCTCTTCGGGCTTGCATTGCATTTTCTCGCACGCGAGTTGGTAGATTCTCGGATCTGGCTTTCTGAATCCGACCAGGCTGGATTCGATCACCACATCAAATAGAGACAAGATGCCGGCGATTGCGCTGGCCTTGTGCTGGTCGTCTGCCATACCCGGTCCCTCGCCAGCGTCTTTGATGTTATTAGTGATACAGCCGATGCGATAGTGCTGCTTGATTTGTTTCAGCGCGGCCACCATCTCCGGCCGAATATCGCCAGATAGAAGTGCTAGTACGTCTAATCCCGGTATCCGGTGCCCAAGGGCTTCCGATTCAGCCGCGAACAAACCGTCGAATACCTGGGGACTAATGGCACTGCTCTCGAGTTGCGCCCAGGCATTGTTGTCGGGGTTGGTCGAGTTCACCTTGCGGATGAAATCAGCGGGGAGCCCATTTTTTTCTTCATAGCGATTGAACGCTTCGAAGGGGCTCGAGGTAATGACGCCCCCAAAGTCCCATAACACCACCTGTAGCATTGCATCTCCTGTTCGCGTTCGTTGCTGCCGTTGCGCATCTTATCCCAGTGAGGCGGTTTAGGGTGAGTCCTGATGCGTCATCACTAACTTGCCCAGATGGTCATTGCGCAAAAGCGCATCCAGCGCCGGTATCGCGTCGGCCAGAGGGTACTCGGCGGCCACGATGGGTCGAATATCATCAGCAAAGTCCAGACCTATCCCCAGCAAGCGGTCCAACGGGCCCGCCACTCGATAAGGTCGGAAGATGGTATAGCCACGCAGAGTCAGATCCTTGATCATGAGTTGCGCGATGGGCAGTGTTGGTTCGCGCCCCGTAATCATTTCGTAGCTGACAATGGTCGCACCGGTAGCGGCGCAGTCGATGAGGCCCGGATAGAACAGTTCACCAACAGGGTCGAGCGCCACATCGAATCCCTGTTGTCCCACCGCGTCTTTGACCCCACTCGCTAGCGCTTCTGGGTCACTACACAAAACCGTGTGGTCGCAGAGTGACTGCAGGGCTTCGCACTTTTCCGGCTTGCGGGTCGTGGCGATTGTTTCAGCACCCCAGGCGCGCAGTAGCTTTAGTGCCACAACGCCCATGCTGGACGTTGCCGCTGTCACCAGCACTCTGCGTCCATCAGCGTTTTCAGGACTCAGGCCAGCAAGGTCGAGGGCGCCCGCCATCGTGAGAACGGCCATCCATAAACTGGCAGCTTCTGCATCGCTGTACTGGCTCGGAGCAGGGACCAAGGCGTCTTGCCGATAGATACCGCGTTGTCGGTACGATCCCATAGCGCACATATCGACTCGGCCCGGTAGCAGGCAGACTCGGTCGCCCACGGTGAGTGGATACGCTGCAGGCGTCTGTGGGTCTGCAGGCCCCATCTCAATGATTGTGCCGCAGGCCTCTTGCCCCAAGCTGCTGGGAAAGAAAGGCGCCGGTGCATAGTTGCCACGAATGTAGTTCGCCTCAGAGCGATTCATGCCAATGGCGGATATTTCCAGCAACACCTCGCCCTGGCCCGGTGGAGGTAAGCTGGCTTCCCGCCACTCCAATACTTGCGCTGGGTCACCGTATTCCTCGAACCGCCAGTAACCACTTTTCATTTTTGTCTCCTCGGGCGCTGAGCCTATCCTGGTATGTTTTTCAAGTCTGATTGGAATTCCTTATCAGTGCAAAAGCTGTTAAGTTGGGCCGAAATATAAGCAGGATAACGCTACTCAATGACCTATTGCGTCGCCGTTTCGACCAAGGAAGGGCTGGTCTTTTGCTCCGATTCCAGAACTAACGCCGGTCCGGATATTCTTTCGACCTACAGCAAAATGCACACCTACGATCTCAATAGTGATCGTATGTTGGTGCTGCTCAGTGCCGGCAATCTGGCAACCACGCAGGCCGTTATATCCCAGCTCGATGCGGATATCGAGGATGAAGAAGCGGAATCTCTGCTGACCTGCGAGAAAATGGGTGAGGTAGCTCGTTACGTGGCCAGAGTGAGTCGCGAACAGCAGGAGCAAGCGAAGGATTCCACGGGCGATGCCGACGTGAACACCGCCGCGTCTTTTATCGTCGGCGGACAAATACGTGGCTCTGATCCTTCGATCTATATGATCTACTCGGCGGGCAACTTTATTTCTGACTCCGAGGAAACCCCGTATTTGCAAATCGGTGAGAGCAAATACGGCAAGCCCATCCTCGACCGTATTCTTGCTCCAGACACCTCGCTCGAAGACGCCGCGCGCTGCGCGCTGGTGTCTATAGATTCCACCATGCGAGCGAATGCGACGGTAGGCCCGCCCGTAGAGGTGTTGGTCTATGAGGCCGATACCTTCGAGGCGGATCACTATATCAAGTTGGCAGAGGAAGACTCCTATCTGCTCACCATCCGGCGCGCCTGGAGTGAGGCCATACAGGCCGCCTTTGGCGATCTGCCCCTTTTCGAGTGGGAGAAGCGGTCGGCGCCGCCCCTGCAAGCCGTTCTTGAGCAGGAGCCCAAGAACTGAATTAGTCGACGGCTGCGCTTATGCAGTCACTGACGAACGCCAGTTTTGCCGCGATAGCCGGCCCGATGACAAAGGGATAGGGATCTCTAACCCCAAGGCTGCGGTTAATCTCATTCAGCCCCATCGATAGCTCTGTCCACACCCGCAACTGGTAAGCGAAGGGCTTGTCGTTGCAGTCCTCCGCCTGGCCCAGGCTGGCGGCCGTGTCCAGGCTATCGCGTATGTGTAGATAATGGGCGAAGCACTCCGCCCAGTCTTCGAGGGGGTGGCTGCAGGCATAGGCGCTGATCCATTGCGATTCCCAATTATCGGGGGGGCCGTCGTCATAGTACTGTGAAATGGCCTCGTCGTAGTCGCTGTTGGGGTCGCCGAATAGCGCTGTGAAGGCGCCCGGGTCGCGAACCAGGCGGGAGTAGAAAAAGTGTCCGGCCTCGTGCCGAAAGTGTCCCAGTACCGTGCGGTAGCGCTCCCCCATGAGCTGACGCTGTTTTACGCGTTGCACATCATCGGCTTCCAACAGGTTTATGGTGATAACACCATCCTTATGCCCCGTGCTGACAAAAGTCTCCATCACGTCGGGATGGCTTCGACGATCTTCCATAAAATCGAAGCGCATGGTTTCTTCACCCCGGCTGGTAGTGGCCCTCAGGTCCAGCCCCAGTGTTGTCAGGCCACTAATCATGCGTCGCTTGGCACGCTCCAGGCGAGACCATAACAATATGTTGCGTTTGCGACGCAGGCTTGGAATGGTTCTATTGAGCTTGCAGCTGGGGCAGAGTTCGCCCTCGTTTTCGGCTGTCCAGGGCACCAAACCATTGCAGACCTGGTACTGCTCTCGATTACCGCACACCCGATAAGCGTTGCCGGATTCATCCATTAACCTGCCACCGGCATCCGCTTCCAGCGAATACATGGTATTGGTAAAGGGGTCGAATCCCAGCGTTCGGCGGCAGTTTCCACAGTGGGTGTTATCGCAGAACACCCGCTGTCCGCAGCGGCAGTACAGCTGTTGCATGCTTAGCGCCCTGGGGTAAACCAGCTATCGTTGATTGCTGTTTGAACCGCCTGGATGCGTAACTGCAAATCGTCGAGGAACTGGTGAAGGCTTTCCCCCTGCAGCGCGCTACAGTCGGTTCGGCGAAGTTTGCGCTTAAGCGATCCGACGACCTTAAGCGCGTCCTTACTGCGTGGCAACAGCTTCATGCTGGCTTCGATCTCGTCCAGACAGTAAGAAGTGGCACGCGGAAATTCCCGGTTGCGCATAAGAAAATCCAGAACATCAGCGGATTTGACGTTGCTGCCGATGCTGAGGCGGTACATCTGATAGGCGCTCAGCGATTGCAACATGCTAATCCAAAGTACGTTCTGGTAGGGCGCGGCTTCTTCTCCTGCCGCTGCAAGATTGGCGGAGCCCACGTCGATGATTCGCGTGCTCATATCGGCGCGCTCCACGAACCGCCCCATTCTTACGAATTGGTAGGCGGCGTCGTGATTCATGGTGCCAGAGAGCATGCCACTGATCTGCTGGCAGGACTCAATAATATTATTGAGGGTGCCGTGGCGCGACGCTCGCGGCAATCCGCGACTGGAGCGTCTCGCTACGCTCAGGTAAAGACTGTTGACTCTCTCCCAGGCCTCGCTGGGAAGTACTTCGCGGGTGGTGCGCATGTTTTCGCGAGCCGCAGTCAATGAGCTGATAATCGAGGAGGGATTGGTGCGCTCCCCAAACACGTAGCTGATGATGTTCTTTTCGTTGGCTGCACCTGGTGTGCTACGAAAACCCTCTGCAGCGCCCAGTACATCGAGCAGCAGTTCCCAGCCTGGCTGAATCGGCCTCGGTAAGTCGAGAATCGCGTTATGGCGCACCAGGATCAGTCGTGCCGTGTCCTCGGTCCGCTCGAGATAGCGGGCCAACCAAAATACTCTTTGTGCCGTTCTGGATAACATCAGTGCGAATCCGTATCCACAATCCAGGTGTCTTTGCTGCCGCCACCCTGAGATGAATTGACTACCAAGGAGCCCTTGCGCAAAGCGACGCGGGTCAGACCCCCCGCGGTGACGTAATGACCCTTGCCCTGCAGAATGAAGGGGCGTAGGTCGAGGTGGCGAGGTTCAATGCTGTTGCCACACAGCGTCGGTGCCGTTGATAAGGACAACGCCGGCTGGGCCATGTAATTGCGTGGATTTTTCTCAATCAACCCGCGGAAGGTCTCCAATTGTTTCTTACTGGCCGCAGGGCCGATAAGCATGCCGTAGCCGCCCGATTCGTTGGCGGGCTTGACCACCATCGAGGCAAGATTCTTGAGAACATGCTTGCGGTGTTTGTCATTCACGCACAGGAACGAAGGTACATTGGGAATGATGGGCTCTTCATCCAGGTAGTAGCGAATGATGTCCGGTACATAGGTGTAGATCACCTTGTCATCGGCGACGCCCGCACCGGGTGCATTGGCCAGTCCAACATTACCCTTGCGCCAGGCGCGAAACAGCCCGGGCGTGCCCAGCATCGAGTTGGGCTTGAAAGCTTCTGGATCGAGAAAATCATCGTTGATGCGACGATAGATCACGTCCACGCGCTCCAGCCCGCGAATAGTTTTCATATAGACCTTGTCATCATTGCCAACGACCAGATCGGGGCCCTCCACCAGCTCTGCGCCCATGCGTTGGGCAAGGTAGGCATGCTCGAAATAGGCGGAGTTATAGATGCCGGGGGTCAGAACAACCACCTCGGGCTTGTCGGCCGAACGGGGTGACAAGGAGCCCAGCATATCGAACAACTGCGAAGGGTAGTCGTCGACCGGCTGAATGAAGTGCTTTTCGAACAATTGGGGCAGCACGCGCTTGGACACAGCGCGATTTTCCAACATATAGGAGACGCCTGACGGGACCCTCAAATTGTCTTCCAGTACGTACATGGTGCCGTCGTTGTCCCGCACAAGATCAGACCCGCAGATATGCGACCAAACGCCGTGACGGGGTTTCGCGCCCATGCACTGCTGAAGGAAGTCGGGAGAACTTTCGATAATCTCGCGTGGTACCACTTTGTCCTTCAGAATGCGTTGCCGGTTATAGATGTCCTGAATGAACTTGTTGAGTGCGATCTGGCGTTGAATCAGTCCCTTCTCCAACTGCTGCCATTCTCGCAGGGGAATAATGCGTGGAATGATGTCCATGGGCCAGGAGCGGTCAATGTTTTCACCGTCGCTGTATACCGTGAAACTGATGCCCATTTCCTGGATGGCGAGGTCTGCGGCCTGCTGGCGAGAAGCGAGGGTCTTCAGGGTCATATTGCGGATGAACGAGACCAGACCGCGAGACGCTGCCCGGGCGTTACCGGGAGAGCTAATTATCTCGTCGTAGAAGTCACCCGGTTCGTAGTCACTCCAGTCGAAACCTGGTTTTGCGCGCCGGTAGGGTGCCGGTGATTTGATGCCTGCCGTGGCCATGAAATTCCCCGTCTTTAGATACATCGAATCTAGCACATTTGAATTTGGCCTGCTTATAATTGACGTCTTTTGTTTCCGGAGTTTCACGCCATGTTCCGCACCTTCGCTGCGCTATTGCTGCTCGCTGTTTTCGCCCCGCTCGATGTGAGCGCGCAGGGACCCGGTTCGCCCCCAGAACTGGGCGGAGGAGGTCGACCAGTTGGCGCCGATTATTCACGCAGCCCGGTTTACGGCGCGCGCGGAATGGCAGCGACAGCGCATCCGCTGGCTTCCCAGGTCGCTATTGACGTTCTCAAGCAGGGCGGGTCCGCGGTCGATGCTGCTATCGCAGCCAATGCAGCGCTGGGCCTGATGGAGCCTACCGGCAATGGCATAGGCGGGGATTTATTCGCCATTGTCTGGGACCCCTCCTCAAAGAAACTTTACGGATACAACGGCTCTGGACGGTCACCGGCGGGCAGGACCCTGGAGCAGCTCAAGCAGGTAGTTGCCGAGCGCAAGGCAGCCGGTCTGATACCGGCAGAGCTGGTGGGTATTCCAGCATGGGGAGAACTCCCGGTGTCGGTGCCGGGTACAATAGATGGCTGGTTCGCATTGCATCAGCAGTTCGGCAAATTGTCCATGGCTCAGGTACTCGCGCCGACTGTGGACTATGCGCGTGTAGGCTTTCCCATTTCTCCTGTCATTGCACACTATTTCGAAAGAAATCTGGCGGGTTTTAACAAGTCGCCTCTTACTGAAGAGGAGTTTGCGAACGCGAAGTCGACTTGGTTTGCGTCTGGCAAGCCGCCGCGCACGGGAGAGATGTTCCGCAACCCGGATCTTGCCAACACATTGGAGATCATTGGCAGTCAGGGTAGAGATGCTTTCTATAAGGGCGAAATGGCCAAGACCATGGCCGCTTACCTGCAGCGCCTCGGCGGGGCCATGACCTGCGATGATTTTGCTACTCACCGCGGTGAATGGGTCACGCCCGCCAGCGTCAATTATAGAGGGTATGACGTTTACGAGTTGCCACCGAATGGGCAGGGTTACGCCGCGCTGCAGATGCTGAGTATTCTCAAGAACGTTGAGCTTTCTCGTTGGCCAAGAAGTTCTGCCGAGGTTTTCCATTACATGGTTGAAGCCAAACGCCTGGCTTTCGAGGATGTCGCACGTTTTTATGCTGATCCCGAGTTCGCGCGTCTGCCGATGGAGGCACTGCTGACTGAAGCCTATGGTAAGCAGCGTTTTGCCGAGATTAATCCGGCTCGTGCTGCATCCTCCTTTGGCCCCGGAGAACCCAAGCTGGAGGGCCCCGGAGACACCACCTATCTCACGGTAGCCGACGGCAATGGCATGATGGTGTCTCTGATTCAGTCAAATTATCGCGGTATGGGCTCCGGCCTGGTGCCCGATGGTCTGGGTTTCATGTTTCAGGACCGCGGCGAGTTGTTCTCGCTTGAGCCCGGCCATCCCAATGTCTACGAGCCAGGCAAGAGGCCGTTTCATACGATTATTCCCGCGTTTGTTATGAAGGATGATGAGCCCTTTATGAGTTTTGGACTCATGGGGGGTGCTATGCAACCGCAGGGACATGTTCAGGTGCTGGTCAATATTATTGACTACGGTATGAATCCCCAGGAGGCGGGCGACGTCGCGCGTTTCAATCACGATGGTGGCAGGCAGCCGACCGGGGTGCACAAAGACCTGCTGGGTACGCTATATGTAGAGCCTGGTGTTCCAGCGACAACGCGTGGAAAACTGTCTGCAATGGGTCACAATGTTGAGGTGAAATCAGACGGCATTATGTTTGGCGGCTATCAGGCAATTCTTCGCACCGATTCAGGCTACGTCGGGGCTACGGAAATGCGCAAGGATGGTACGGTGGCGGCTTACTAACTCAGCAGTCCGAAGACCGAGACGACCTTGAGCGCACCCAGCCCAATCGTTATGAGCACGACAGTGGCGCCCAGCACATTAATCCAGGGTCGATTGATATAGTCTCCAAGCACGCTGCGTCGATTCATGATGACCAGTAGGAAGATCGCGCAAATGGGAAGTAGAAAGCCATTGGCAGCCTGCGCGAATAGAATAGCAGCGAGGGGCTTGGTTCCTATTACCGCGAAAAATGTACCGCTGATCAGCACCGTAGCCCACACCAGTCGAAAGGCTTTTCCATCCAATGCCCTGGACCAGCCCATCACGCCACATACGGCATAAGCGGCCGCCAGCGGGGCGGTGACGGCACTACTGAGCCCCGCGGAAAACAATCCGGCAGCAAAGAAGTAACTAGCGGCGGGGCCCAGCAGCGGTTCGAGCTGTTGCGCCATGTTGGCTGCGGAGAATTCACTATCGCCACCAAAGAATGCCGCGGCAGATGTACTCATCACGGCCAGCGTAATGAGCCCTCCCAGGCCTATCGATACGCCGTTGTCTAATCTTGCCTGCTGCAGGCTGACGTTGACATCCGTGCTCGATGACCATTTTTCTTGCACCGCGCTTGAGTGCAAAAACAGGTTATAGGGCACCACGGTCGTGCCGATTAGAGCGATGACGGTTAACAGGGAGCCCTCGGGGATCCTTGGCACCAGAAGCCCCCCCACAATGGCGGATAAACCGGGTCCGACCATGAGCAGGGTCACTAAAAACACCATGCTCATCAATAGAACCAGGACAATCAGAAGTTTCTCAATAAGTGCGTAGCGCCCCGATGCCAGCAAACCGGCGGCCAGTGCGCCGACGGTCAGCGACCATAACGATACCGAATGCCCACTGATGCTCTGCAAACCCAGTGCGGCACCGGTGATATTGCCGGCCTCGTACGCAGCGTTGCCCAGCCCCACAGCGGCGACTACTAAAATGATGGCCAGATTGCCCAGCCAAGTTCCGGCGAATGTCTCTCGCAATGCCTCGGCAAGTCCCTGGCGGCTAACCAGGCCCAGGCGTGCAGTCATTTCCTGTAGCGTAATTGTTGCGAATACTGAAAACAGCAGTGCCCATAGCAGGGCGTAACCGTAGGTCGCACCCGCTATACTGGCGGTAGTAATGGTTCCGGGGCCGATGAAGGCAGCGGTAACCAATAAACCTGGACCGAATTTGTTACCTGGACTGGCCATGAAGCTCACCCATATTGCTCTGCACGTACCCGATGCCCAGACCTGTGCGGCCTGGTACGCGGATTACTGCGGTATGGTCGAAGTCCGTCGACACGGTGTCAAGGAGAAACCTGTCCTCTGGTTGGCGTACCCCGCTAAGGCAGACGAATTCGTCATGGTCCTGATTAGCAACGGTCCCCATCACGAGGCTGCTGAAGGTGACTATTCCCACCTCGGTTTCGCGGTAAATTCTCAGGCCGAGGTGGACGCGCTCGCAGCGAGAGCTGCTGCCGATGGTTGCCTGTTGTGGGCGCCGCGCGAGGAGCCCTGGCCCGTGGGTTACTACTGCGGCGTTCTCGATCCTGCAGGCAATCAGGTTGAGTTCAGCTACGGTCAGCCTCTGGGTTGAGCCCTGCTGCTTGCATGTGACTATGCCGACCCTTATCCAATTCAATCTTCCGTGCCATGCTCATTGCGCCTTCCCCAGCGAGCCAGCTTGCCATTGGCGTCGCGAAACCTAGCAGCACTGGGGTATTACGCGGCACCTTAAACTCCTCGCCGTGAATGACGCGGTATTCATCCATGAAATCAACATAACGCTGGGCCTCCTGCTTCGATCCTCCGGTAGTGACGCCGCCGTGTATTTGGTGAAAGCAGCCTTCTCCGACCAAGTAAACGAGCTTGCCTGCACAGGCTTCACAGGCACGCTTATAGAAGTCCAGGTTGATAAGACCGCCGCCAGGTGAGTTGAACCGGGTGTCGAAGCCGCCCAGCGTCTCGAACAGTGTTCGTGGGAGGAACAGGCAATTGCTTTCAGCGATGGGGCCCAGCCAACCGTCGCGCGAAGAGCCTGCCAGGGCTGCAACCTCAAAGAGTCGATACCCATCCTCGGGCCAGCGTATTCGTTTCAGGAGCTTATCCTCTGCTGCCTGGTTGTACCCATACTGCGAAGATGCGCTCTGGTGTTCCGGTCCGAGGTGAAAGCCCAAAACTGCCGCCAGGCAGTCTGGGTCCAGACGGAAGGCATGATCCGCCCAGGACATGACGCCCGGGCTCAGCATGCGCGCGCCATCGATAATAATCGCAATTCGATCACCGGCTGCGCTTTCGGCGGCGGCGTTGATGGCGGCTCCCGGGGACGGGCTGGCGTCCTCGATGCGAATGAGTTTGAACTGGTCGCCGTATTCGCGCAGTTGTGATTCGCGCACGGGCTCAGGGGAGCCGTTGTCGACTACCAACACCTCGTAATCTATATCGTCACTATCTCGCTGATAGGCGCGGGATAATGAGTGTAGTGTCCGGGGCAGTTCGCGGGCCATATCGTAGGCCACCACAATAATGGAGTAGCTTGCCTTCGTAGCGTTTGCTGACGCTTGCTGCTGTGTGTTCAATGCATGGCTTCCCTGGATACTGGTCAGATTTTAGCAGGTAGCAGCGTGACCGGTCAGCGGCTTTATGCAACACTACGCCGCACAAAAAAAATGGTTTCATGAGGTGTCGGTGACACCAGAGTCTTCTCGAAAAAACCTCGTTGTTCTTGGCATGCATCGGTCCGGCACATCCATGATTGCCGGACTGTTGGCCCGCTGTGGCTGGTATGTGGGCGAGGACGACGAGCTTATGGAGGCGGCTGCGGACAATCCCCGCGGTTTCTACGAGCGACAGGATGTTGTGGCCATAAACCAGAGCCTGTTGCAGGATCAGGGTCGCGACTGGTTTAACCCGGTGCTGTGTCAGCCGATCTCTCGCAGCGACGACATTGCCGATCTTATGGCGAGCTTGGGAGAGCACTCGCCCTGGTTGATTAAGGACCCTCGTCTGGCAATTACCTGGACCGCCTGGGCATCGGATCTTGAAAATGCGCAGCTCGTATTTGTATATCGCTCGCCACTGGCAGTAGCCTCGTCACTTCGCAGTCGTCACGGATTTCCGCTGGAGCAAGGTCTGTTGCTCTGGGAGTACTACAATCGCCAGATTGTCTCGATTCTCGATGGCAAGCAGGTAAGCTGCGTGTCTTACGATCGCTTCTCCGAAGCGCCAGAGCAGCAATGGCGAAAATTGCGAGATGCGCTCATCCAGGATAGCGCCGCACTTGATGGCACTGCAGTCAGTGAGTGGTTTGAGAGCGACCTCGATCATTCCGGGGAGGCTCAACACGCGTTGGCGCGCTTGTCGCCGCAGCAGCGCGAGTTAGCAGAGTATTGTGATGCGCTTTGCAATGGCGTAACGCCGGGAGACGTTCCCAAGTCGACCCCAGAGTTAGAAACCTGTATCAGCGAGTTTGCAGAGGCATTGGCCGGTCTCGCCGAAGTGCCGGCGTTACGAAACAGGCTGCGCTCTGCAGAGAGCGAGCGCGATCTGGCGCGAGATGCTCAGCGAGCGCTGGATGAGCAATATGCGGAACTGACTAGGGCCTACCAGCGTGACAATGAGGAACTGGGCTTTTTGCGCGACGAGCGTTTGGCATGGAGTGCTCAACTCGAGGAGCGGGTTCAGGAAATTGCCAGACTAGAAGATGAACTCCTTACGTTGCAGCAACATCTCGCTGAGCAGGATGCAGAGCTCACCGAGTTGCGTGATGAACTATCTGAACTTGGCGAGCAGCAGCGTGAGAGTCAGGCCAAGGCAGAGTACCTGTTTCATCAGCTCGACCAGACCTACCTGAAACTACTGGCCTTCAGGTCGTCGCTGCCCGGAAGAATGGGCGCCCTGTCTAGCACGATGTATAAATGGCTTAGTCTGCGCCCGCGTTCTGCGACCGCTTTTGACGATATTTTGAACGAAGCGAGCGAGCACGCCGTTGTTTACGGCAGCTCTCTGCCCACCGCGCCAGCTGGCCGGCTCCGACTAGGTCTCTCCGTGCTGGCCTATCTGGTCCGGCATCCGGTGTCTTCGATAAAAAGTTTTAGCATACATCGTCTGCGCCGTGCGCTCGGTGTTTTCCTTGGGCGCGAACGCGGCGATCTTGAAGTTTGGGTTAGGCAGCGCTTCCCGGATATCGAGTCAGTCGCCATTCCCGAAGTCGAACCAGAGCTGGACGAGTCGCTGGACGAGCTGGAGCTCCACTTTGCCGAAGCAGACGCGCCCAAAGTCACCATCGTGATACCGGTGTATAACGAGTATCGAATGACGCTGTTTTGTCTGCGTTCGCTACAGGAGCATGGTGCTAAAGTCTCCTACGAGATCGTCATTGCGGATGACGCCTCCGCGGATCTAACGCGAACCATCGAAGATCGGGTGCACGGCATTCGTGTGGAGAGAGGCGATAGCAATCGTGGTTTCGTCCGCAACTGCAATGCGGGTGCCGCAGAAGCGCGCGGGGAGTATCTGCTGTTTCTCAACAACGATACGGCTTTTACACCAGGCTGGCTCGACGAACTCGTCGCTGTTTTGGATGCCGACGCCGCGGCAGGCGCTGTGGGTCCCATGCTGTTGTTCGGCAATGGCCGTTTGCAGGAGGCGGGCGGTATATTGTGGGATGACGCCTCCGGTTGGAACTACGGGAGAGCCGAAGACCCTCAGTTGCCGCAGTTCAACTATCGCAGGGAAACCGATTATGTTTCGGGCGCTTGCCTGCTGCTTCGCACCGCACTTTGGCAACAATTGGGCGGCTTTGATGAGCGCTATGTGCCTGCCTATTACGAAGATACGGATCTGTGCTTCGCGATTCGCAAGCTGGGTTACAAGGTTATCTATCAACCCCATTCTCAGGTCTACCACTTCGAGGGCGTTTCTCACGGCACCGACCTGAGTGCGGGCGTGAAACAGCACCAGGTAACGAATCAAAAGAACTTTAAGGAGAAGTGGCAGCAGGTTTTGGCCGCCGAGCACTTCCCGAACGGTCAGCAGGTTTTTCACGCCCGCGACCGCAGTCGCGCGCGCCGCACAGTGCTGGTGGTAGATCATTATGTGCCGTCCTTTGACAAGGATGCCGGCTCGCGTTCTACCTGGCTGTATCTGCAACTGCTGGTAGAGCTGGGCTACAACGTGAAGTTTATCGGTGCCAATTTCTTTCCCCATCAGCCCTATACACGGGCGTTGCAGGCGCTGGGTGTGGAGGTGCTGGTTGGTGAGCAGATGGCGCGCAGTCTTGATTCTTGGTTGGCAGAGCACGCGGCCAGTATCGACACCGTTTACATTCATCGTCCCCATGTTGCGGAGCAATTGCTGGGAAGCTTCGAGAAGCTTGAGCCTCGACCGCGCCTGGTATTCTTTGGCCATGACCTGCATTTTCTGCGCGTGGAGCGGGAGTTTGAGGTCACCGGGAATGCCGAGCTCGAACAACAGGCGAGTCAGTGGAAGTCACGAGAGCTGGACGTGTTTCGAAGAGTGGACACGGTGTACTACCCCTCGCAAGTTGAGGTCGATGTGATTCAGAAGGAGGCGCCAGGGACTTCGACGCGGGCTATTCCGCTGTATGTGCTCGATGCGGTGGAGGAGGTCGATTACGATCACGACAGTCGTTCGGATATTCTGTTCGTGGGCGGTTTTAATCATCCGCCGAATGTCGATGGACTGTGCTGGTTTGTCGATGAGGTGTTGCCTATCGTGTGGGAGCAGGTCCCCGAGTTGCGTCTACATGTGGTCGGGTCTAACGCGCCAGCGGTCATACAGTCTTTGGCGAGTGAGAAAGTGTTGGTGCATGGTTATGTGAGCGACGCGGAGTTGGCGGCGCTGTATGGTAACGCGCGTATGGTGGCCGTGCCCCTGCGTTTTGGCGCCGGTGTTAAAGGTAAAGTGCTAGAGGCGCTGCAATATGGTTTGCCATTGGTGACCACTCAGATCGGCGCGGAAGGACTACCCGAGCCGGAAAGCGTCTTTAATGTTGAGGATGATGCAGCATTGTTTGCCCAGGCGCTGCTTGCAATTGAAGCGGGTGACGAGCGATTGCTGGCGAAGCGGTCTAAGTATCGCTGCTACCTGGACCAGCATTTTAGCAAGCAGCGCGCGCAGGATATTCTGTTCGCGGATTTTGGCGAGCCACGCATAGAAAGAGGGTTCGGCTAATGCGCCTGCTGTTAGCCCACGGGCATATTTTTAAGAACGCTGGCACAACGCTCGATTGGAGTCTTGCTCGCAACTTCGGCACAGGATTCCTGGACCATCGGGACGACAAGATCATGCGCGAGCATGGAACTCGTCACATCGCTGAGTTGTTAGCGGAACAGCCTGATCTTAGAGCACTCTCTAGCCACCACCTGGTGCACAAGATGCCGGAGGTGGAAGGTTGCCGGATAGTGCCGATCTATCTGCTGCGGCATCCGCTCGCTCGAATCAGCTCGGTGTACAACTTTGAGCGACAGCAAGAGGCTGACACAGCAGGCGCGCGCGCGGCCAAGCAAAAGTCCTTTCGTGACTATGTTGAGTGGCGCATGCAGTCTGGTGTGCCGCGCACGATTCGAAATTACCAGACAATATACCTGGCTGGTGTGCATAACTACTCGGAGGATTTTGAGCCAGGTCTGGGCATTTTTGGGACTGCTATGAGCACAGTACGTTCTAATCCATTGATTGGTGTGGTCGAACGTTATGATGAGACGATGGTCGTGATCGAGCATCATCTCAAGGGCGATCTGCCCGATTTGGATCTTTCCTATATACGACAGAATGTGTCCCGGCGCGGACTGTTCGGGCGTTCCAGTGAAGGTGTGGATTCGGTGGTAAAACGGCTGGGAGCGCTTGCGCAGACGGTTGTCGATAATAACAGCCTCGATCTGGCGATCTATCAGTTGGTTAACCGACGACTTGACGACATGATTGCACGGATAGAGCAGTTTGATGAGCGTCTGCGGGATTTTCGGGCTCGCTGTGACTCGCTCAAGAGCAGTGTTGGCTGAGGCTGTGTTGTCGCGGATTCGCAGTTGGCTTGGACGGGAAGAACCCCGGCCGGTGCTGGTGCATGCGCATATGTTCAAAAATGCAGGAACCACGTTTGACTGGAGCTTGCGGCGCAGTTTCGGCGAGGCCTTTCTCGATCACCGAGATGACGATGCAATGAAGCAGGGTGCAGCCTACTTTGGCCCGTGGTTGCAGGAAAATAGCTGGTGCAGCGCAGTATCCAGCCACTGGGTAACCGCGCCAATGCCGCAGCTCGACGACTTAGCTATATCGCTTTGCCTGATGCTTCGTGACCCTGTGGAGCGCATGCGCAGTGTGTACCAGTTTGAGCGCCAGCAGGAGGGTGTCGATACGCCTGGGTCGATACGTGCCAAGCAAATGTCTTTTGCTGAGTATATGGAATGGCAGATGCAGCCTATGCCGGGTCCGGTGGTCAAAAATTACCAGGTTCGCTATTGCTCGGGCGATTATCTAGGCGATGACTTACCGGGTATGTACAGCATGGCTCAGCGGCTGGTGCAATCCACGCCAACTATCGGTCTTGTGCATCGTTACGATGAGAGCATGGTCCTGTTCGAGTATCGGCTCCGGGACCACTTTCCCGCTATCGACCTCAGCTACATCAGCCAGAACGTGCTCTCTGGTGACAGTGCCTCCCTGCTCGAGCGTCGAGAGGGCGTGTTGGCGGAACTGGGCGGTCTCGCCGACGCGGTGCTTGCAGCCAATGAATTTGATCTGCGGTTTTTCTCAGAAGTTGAAGCGCGCTTTGACCAGCTGCTGGCGTCTGTGCCTGACGTCGAGCGGCGTCTTGAAGAGTTTCGGGAGCGTAACCTGGCCTTGCAGGTGCAGATGTCGTGAGAGGCTTGGGGTGGCTGCGAGCATGGCGACAGCGCCGCTACGACAAAGGCTTTGTTCGCGCTGCTCACTACTTCGGGGATGGCTGGCCGATCAACTGCTGGAGCACCATGACTCGAAGCCAGGCACGCAAGGATTTCGCACTGATTCGAGAGGATGGTTTTAACGCGATCATCCTGGTGGTGCCATGGCGCGGCTTCCAGGTTGATCAGTTCCCACCCACCTATGAAGAGCACTACTTCAAGTTGCTGAAGGGCTTGATGCGCGAGGCGGCACGCGCGAGGCTCTGGGTGCTATTGCGAATCAGCTACTCGCATCACATCTGTGATGAGGCGCCCATTATTAGCAAACACCTTACTGCGGGTTTTCTGACAGACGAGTCATTTAAGAAGCCCTGGTTGCACTATCTTCAGCGATTGCGCAAGGCGACACGGTTCCACGCGAATCTGTATGGCAGCTTTATCTGCTGGGAGGAGTTCTGGCACGGTCTGATGCGTTTTACAGAGGATCCCGAGGAGCGACGGCGATCGCTGGCGCACAGCACGGGCTACTGCGATTTCCTGGGCGACCAAGCTGCGATAATCCCCAAGGCCGGAACCCCAGAGTTTGAGGATTACCAGCGCTTTATCAATCACCGATTGAAACAGATCTACCAGCTCGGTGAATCGGTTCTGACCGGCCTGGGGTATGAGTTTCGAGTGGATAAGGACCCACTGTTCAATAGCGATGGCAGCATCAGCTGGCTAGGCAATGATTACATGCTGGAGTCCGAGAACACGCGCTACAGTTACTGGGCGCCGTTTATTGGGGCGGCCAACCAGGGAGAGGAGCTCAATGCGGATGAGGCGATTGCATTGCTTGACTACAACCTGGGCGAGCAGACAGCGGCAGGGGCGAATCGCAAGCTGATCATCGATCAGTTCAACTTCGTTGACGATACCTTCAAGTACACCGGGCAGAATGCGCGTCTGTCCGCGGCGCAGGTGCCTGACTTCCTGGAGCAGTGTGCGGAGCACTTGCCCCGTTATTGCAGCGGCTTTGGTATTTGGGCCTGGCGCGATTACTACCAGAACCACCTGTTTAACCCGGGTTTTCAGCTTGGGCTGCAAGGCTGGAGCTTCGAGGGTCAGGTGGCCACTTGCACCGATGGAGGCGTGCGCCTGGGTTCGGGCGGAGTTATCGGTCAAGATTTTGGTGGCGCAAGCCACGGGATGCATCGGAAGTACAAGACCAGCTATGCCGAACTGGTTGTGGAAGTCGGAAGCGTTGAATCATTCCGCCTCGAAGCGTCGCTGGACGCAGAGACGTGGTTGCCGCTTGAGGCGCTGGGAGGCGAGCAGTGGGGGTGCCAGCTTCCCATCGATGACCCGGTATACGGTCAGCGAGGAGCGCTGTTCCGATTGCGCCTGGTCGCAGGTGAAGCTGTTGTGCTCTCAGTGGCTCTGTTCCAATATGCCTACCGTGTCGGCATACGCGGTGTTGATGGTGCTGCCGGTCCCTACCTTGAACCTTTACGCGCACTGAATGAAAGCCTGGCCCGATCTGACGGCTGACTGAGTGTACCTTTACCAGCCAGGATAAGGATGAAAGAGATGCAAACGCTGCGACAACTGTTCGATGCTCACCGGGGGCGCCTGGTCGGCAAGATCGATCATTTCTTTGATGACTACGAGCCCTTCCTCGCTTCGTTGCGCAACGCAGGCCCTAGGGTGCTTGAAATTGGAGTTCATGGAGGCGGTTCGCTGGAGCTGTGGCAGGCCTACTTCGGTGAAGGGGCGGCTGTGCACGGCATCGATATAGATCCAAAAACCCGCGATCACTGTCCTGCGGGCGCCAGGGTGCATATTGGCTCACAGAGCGATGCAAGCTTTCTAGTTCAGCTGGCAGATGAGTTCGGGCCGTTCGACCTGGTGATCGACGATGGGAGCCACCAGATGTCGGATCAGCGGGCGAGCTTCGAGCTGCTCTACCCGCGACTGACGGATGGTGGCCTCTATATTTGTGAGGACGCCTTTACCAGCTATTGGCAGGAATTCGGCGGTGGTTTGGGAAAGCCTGGAAGCTTCATGGAGTTCACCAAGCAGAAACTGGATGAGCTACACGCGGTTTGGAGCGATGAGATGTCTGCTACGTGGTTTTCCGATCACACCCGGGCCATTTCGATCTTGTCTGGTGCGGTGATCTTCCAGCGCGGTTCGCTCGCCGAGCCCCGTTACGTGAGTCGAGCCGGTGAGCATTATGCCAGTCAGCCTATCACCCAATTGCGGGCGGCTGGGATTGAGCGCGGTGTGCAGCCCGAGGATAGCTGACCGAGTATCAGGAAGTAAGATCTTGCTTTCTGACGAGGAACTCAACCAGTTGCTGGCTTAGCGCGGAGCGCTGCATTTTCTTCTGGTTAGTGCCAGTTTCCCTGGCCATGCTGTAGAGAAGGCCTTCATAGGCGAGATAGAGCCCTCTTACCTGGTGGTCATCGCCGCGGGCGAGCTCGTGAGTTTTTTCGATCCACGTCGTGCTGCCACACTCCTCCATGATGATCTGGGAAAGTGTCTCCCGGCGGCTGGGATAGTAGAAATTGACCGGCCCCTGGCCCAGCTGTTCGCGCTCCCTGGATCGCTGCGCCTTGAGGTTGCCGCGTACCCGTAACAGGTGCTCGCGAGGATCCTGACTGTCGGGGTGGCTGCGGACCTCCTCCACAGTGGTGCCGATATCTGCCGCCAGTTGCAGCACCAGGTGATCGTAATCGTGATAATAAGCCAGTACCTCCTCCGGGGAGTCTTGCATGATGAGCTGGCCGTTCTCCAGCCACAGCAGCTCATCGCAGTGCTCGGAAAGGAAGTGCTCGTCGTGGGACACCAGTACGGCAGTGCTGTCTGAGGATATGGCCTCCAACATCGCGTTACGGGACTTCAGCTTGAACTCGTGATCGCCAACACCCAGCGCTTCGTCGATTAGCATGATATCCGCCCGGGTGTGATAGGCCACCGAGAAACCGAGTCGCGCGCGCATACCAGTGGAGTAGGTGGTCAGGGCTTCGTCGATACAGTGGCTGAGTCCGGCGAAGGCAATGATCTCAGGTATCAGCTCGTCGATCTGGTCGCGTGACAAGCCCATCAGTAGGCAACCCAGCACCGCATTCTCGCGGCCGGACAGATTGGGCTGGAAACCGAGGGCCATGCTCTGCAGTGAGATCTTGAGATCGGGCCGGTGATGGATGACCTTGCCGCTGTCGGGTTGCAGTACCCCTGCCATGATTTTGAGGAGGGAGCTCTTGCCTGCCCCATTGCGCCCGAGTATGCCGATGGTGCGCCCCGCGTGCAGCACCATATCGATCCCGCGCAGCACCTCTATGTCATTGCTGCGCAGTAAACTTCTCGAGTGTTCAAAGCGCAGACAGACGTCGACTAGCGATAGTACCGGAGCGGCCTGTGCAGTGCTTTTCATCGCAATAATGCCTTGGCGAGACGCGGTCCGAACTTCCGGTAAGCGACTATCGCTACCACCAGGAAGGTGGCAGTGAATAGAAGCGGCCAACGCAACAGCTCCAGACTCGGAATGGTGTTTTCCAGCATGATTTGCCGGTAGGCGCTGATGAAGCCGGCTATGGGATTAATAAACAGGTAGCTGGCGATTTTGGGGTCAAGCTGGGTGATATCGTAAAAAATGCCCGAGGCAAAGAACAGCAAGGAGAACAGGTTGTCGATGATTTTGCGGCTGTCCGGGAACAGGGGAATCAGTACCGAGAAACAAAGTCCCAGTCCGATAATGAACGCGAGGTTTAACAACAGAAGCGGTACTAGCGCGACGTAGGCGGCGCCGAAGCTGCCGCTGTACCAAGTGGTAAATCCGATCAAGAGTAGCAGGATAATCCCGAACCTCAGGCTGTGGGAGAGTACGTCTGATACCGGGAATAGCCAGTTGGGCAGGCGTACCTGGGTAATCACAGATTTGGCCGTTACCAGGGCGATCATAGCGCGCTTGATACTCGCGTCTATCCAGCGGAAGAACACAAAGCCCACCAATAGAAAGCCGGCAAAGCCCGGGCCGCCTCTTTGCAAGATGACGCCGAACACCAAGTACAGGACGCTGAGGGTGACAACCGGTTCTATCAGCCACCAACTGAGTCCCAGGTAGAACTGCCGGGTCTCCGCCCTGGCCTCGATCATGACCCGGTAAGCGAGGAGGTCCTTGTAGCGCCACAGGGATTTCATGCCCCTAATCGTCAAAGCGGGTCGCTCCTTAACCCGTTGCCAGTGGAGTGCCCCAGGCGGGAAACGCCCGCGCCGGGAAAAACCAGCTGATGGCGACAACCTGGGTCAGTCGTTTCCAGGGACGTACAGCGGTACTGTGCAGAGTCATTTCGTCGAACAGAATCGCATCTCCTGGCTCCAGGACGGGGTAGACTATCGGGTGTTCCTTTTGGAGTTCCAGAACCAGTTCTTCGAGAACGTCTAGCCCGTAGTCCAGGGATGCCACATCCTCGCCATTCCAACCGGGGTGATCATTGAATCGAGTAGGAACGAAGGCCAGCCCCGGGTTGTCCTCACCACATGGGGTCACCGCGGCCCAGCAGTTCACTCCCTGGCAGTCTTTGCCGAAGAAGCTAACGTCCTGATGCCACTTCACCGCGGCATAGCGATCTTTCTCGGAGGAGTGCTTTCTGAGTTTTGCGCGTTCGGCAAACAGCAGCGGTTCTGCCTCGAGGTGACCGGCAATGGCGTCTACCAAGCCACTGTCATGATAGTTCTCCACGAGGTCAAATAACTCCGATGGGTTACAGGCCCAAGGCGTTCCATCATCTTCCGGAGCGTCGACGATGTCGCAGTGCGCCCTCAGCGCGTGTAACTGTGTTTCGCTGAACAGGGAACGCACCACTAGCGCGCCCTGGTGCAGCAGAGCAGAACTGAGTGTCTCTGCATTGAGATCTTCGCCGCTGATCTCCGGTAAACCCACGCAGTCGATGCGCTGGTGCTCCAGCCTCGCCTGGCGCCCCAGCGCTATTGAGTCGGAGCCGGACAGGATCATCTCCCCGAGCTGCTGGCGCAGCCTGGCAATCTGCTCGTCCATGACAGCGGAGCGCTTCTCGCTGTTACGCCCGCGCAGTTCGCGCAGCTGCATGCGCAATTCTTCTGTGCTGGGCTGGGGTGACGATTGCATTGCTGTTACCGACATTTCACTTTGCGCTAATATACCACGCCTGCAATTCAACTCCGTGACTGACTGCGCTGCCTATGCACTTCTGGAAACAATATCTCGACCTGTGTCAGGTATCCGAACCGCTGGATGTTGTTCATGCATCACAGATACCCGGGCCTATTGTCGTGGGTGCAGTCGGTGGTAGTGGGACCCGCCTTGTCCGCGAGATACTGCAAGTGCTGGGCGTGGAGATGATGAACGGCATGAACGAAGCCGGAGATGCGCATGCCTGGCCGCCGTTGCAACAGATACTGGCTTCCTCATCAACTCGTGTCGCCAGTAGAGAAGCACTGATTTCCCATGCGTTTGTTGCTCTGGAGAAATTCCTGCTGTTTCAGCTGAATAAAAATGCGCATGAAGGAATGTGCGGTTTTAAGGTGCCACATGTGTTCATCTGGTTGCAGGAGTTGGCAGATTTTTTCCCGGAGATGAAGTACGTGCACGTGATACGGCATGGCCTCGACATGGCATACAGCAAGAACCGGCGGCAGTTTCGTGGCCAGCATTGGTACTATGGCGTACAGATGCACGATATGGGTGAGCCGGAAGATACGCCAATCCAACCCGCTCGCTTGCTCGACTACTGGATTGCCGAGAATCGGGGGGCTCAGCGCGATTGCTCTGCTTTTTTACCCGATCGGCACCTGTGGCTGGTGTACGAAGAGCTGCTCGCGGAGCCGCATGAACAAGTCACGCGCCTGATGAGGTTCCTGGGTGTTGAGGCAAGTGCAGATCGCACCAGGCGCGCAGCCGAACTGGTTAAGCCCAATACTGGGGTTGGCCGCTATCGGGAGCAGCCCTGGGAGGAGGATTTCACCCTCGACCAGCGGGCGGCGGTGGCTGCCCTGGGATACGCGCAGTAACAGGGTCTGCCATTGGACTCGGGGTAAATGCAGCAGGTAGACTTGCAGCTCCCGATCAGCCCTCATACCAGCACTGACACTCAAGGAAAAGCGGCAGTGGACATCGAATCTGAAGTTATCGAAATGATCAAAGTCATCCTCAAGCACCAGGGGTTTCCGGAAACCCCGGTTGCCGCGGGATCAGCCCTTTACGACGACGGCATCGGGCTGGACTCCCTTTGTGTCGCCGAGCTGTCTTCTATGCTGGAAAAAAAATACGGCAAAGATCCCTATACCAGCGACGTCTTGCCGCAGACCGTTAGTGACATCGTCCAGTTTTATCAAGCCACCCAGGTGTGATCTCCCAACATTTCCAGGCGGCGCAGACACAGTCCCCGAAGGCGCCGTTTGTCCTGTGTCACGCAAGGAATTGGTCCTACGAAGATTTTTTTGCCTATAGCCATGAACTGGCCAGCGCTTTGGCGCGCAGGGATGAGCAACGGCTGGCCTGTTACCTGGCCGACTCTGCGGAGCTGATTGCGCTGTTGCTGGCCGCCGATATGGCGGGAAAAACCCTACTGTTGCTGAGTCATGATTTCGCTGCCAGCCAGGTCTGCGAAATGACGGCGGAGTTCAGAGTGGAGCTATTGTTCGGTGAGGCGCCCGTCCCCGGGGTCACGTGTGAGCAGATTCAACCAGGGCAGTTGCAACGCGGCGGCGGTCCTGTAGCAGGTGCGCATGCGACGGAACCGGCAGAATTATGGCTGCTGACCACCGGCACCACCGGCACGCCCAAGTGTGTGCGCTACCACTGGAGTGAATTGTTTTCGCAGGTACAGGCGCCTGCCGAGCCGGCATTGGATCAGCGTTGGTTGCTGGCCTACCGGCTTAATCATTTCGCCGGTATTCAGATGCTCGTACACGTGATTGCCAGCCAGGCCAGCCTGGTGATTGCGCCGGGCACAAATGTGGCCGAGGCGATCGCCGCCATGCTTGAGTTCGATGTATCTCACGTTAGCTCGACGCCTACCTTCTGGCGCTTTGCCATGAATCTGCTGCAGGAGCGGCGGCCGCAGCTGAATCTTCGTCATATCACCCTTGGCAGTGAAGTGGTGACCGGTAAGCTGCTTTCAAGTTTGCATGAGCTGTTTCCGCAGGCCCGGATCGTTCATATTTATGCTTCCACAGAGTCCGGGTCCTGTGTGTCGGTGAGCGACCTCAAGCCCGGCTTGCCTGCCAGTGTCCTTTCGCGTGGCGAAGAGGCGGCCGTTCGCTTTCGCATTGAGGACGGCGAATTGTTCATCGCCAGCCGACACGGTATGGCAGGATACCTGGGCGCCGCTGGCGACGAAAATTACTCACCGGGTGAATGGCGAGCCACCGGTGACATGGTGCGACTGGAAGAGGGTCGTATTGTTTTTCTCGGGCGCCGCTCGGAAACAATTAATGTCGGTGGTGTTAAAGTACTGCCGGTGGAAGTCGAAACTGTTGTGCAGGCGGTTGACGGTGTGAGGCTCGCCCGGGTACATGGACAAGACAACCCGGTGGTGGGACAAATCGTGGCCGTTGAATACGTGGTGGAGAACGGCAGCCGTGCCGACCAGGTGGAAGAGGCGATGCGCGAGGCTTGTATGGAGCTTCCGCGTCACAGTCGCCCGCGCAGCTACACACTGGTAGAGGAACTCGAGACCAGTAATTTCAAGCTGGTCCGCAGGGGGGTGGACAAGGCGTGAAAGTGGCATTGATTAGCGGTGGTAGCCGTGGACTGGGGGAGGGGCTCGTGGCCAGCTTTCTCGACTCGGGTTATAAGGTCGCAAGCTTCAGCCGTAGCAGCAGTGAGAGGGTTGAGCGTTGGCGGCAAGATCACCCGGAAACCTTCTACTTCGATACCCTGGACATTACCGATCGCGAAGCCTGTAAGCGCTACATCGAGGCCGTGCAACTGGCACTGGGTGAAATTGACGTGCTGGTTAACAATGCGGGCGTCGCCAACACGAGCCTGCTAGCCCTGGAAGATGATGATGCGATCGACCGCCTGGTCGACGTGAACCTTAAAGGCACGTTTCACCTGACCCGTCTGGTCGTGCGTCCCATGCTTTCGCTGGGTTGGGGCAGGGTGATAAATATTTCCTCGATTGTAGGGCTGTCAGGTTACCGGGGGCTTTCCGTGTACAGCGCGACCAAGGCGGGGTTGGACGGCTTCACCCGTTCCCTTGCCCGTGAGCTCGGCGCGCGCAACATTACGGTCAATTCGGTGGCGCCCGGCTATTTGACCACGGAGATGACCGATGAGCTTGACTCTGCGCAGAGTGAGCAGATTGTGAGGCGCACGCCGCTGGGGCGACTGGGTACACCGGAGGATGTGGCGGGCATGGTCGAGTTTCTCGCCAGCGACAGGGCAGACTTTATTACCGGTCAGACCTTTGTGGTTGATGGAGGTATTAGTAGTTGAGTGGGGTTGATGCAGTTGCCGACGTGAGTCACGATCCGGCCCTGCACTACGACAGGGTGGTCTCTGCCTGGGGTTATATGATGGGCGAAGACCTTCACTACGGTTACTTTACTGATCCAGAGCAGACGTTGACCCAGGCAACCGATGCGCTCACAGACCAGATGGTGGGGCTGGCCCAACCGTGTGCCGGTGATCGCGTGATCGATATTGGCTGCGGAACGGGCAAAGCGGCCTGTCGTATGGCGGTCGAAAACCAGGCCAGTGTGCTGGGTGTGTCTCCCAGCGATGCTTGTATTCGCGATGCCAACGCGCGGGCGAATTCGCTGGCTGACCCGATCCGGCCGCAGTTCATTCCAGGAGACGGGACTTCCCTGTGTTTTTCTGACCATAGTTTCGACTGCGCCTGGGTGATGGAGTCCTCGCACCTGATGAGTGACAAGAGCGCCCTATTGCAGGAAGTGGGGCGGGTGCTCGCTCCCGCCGGCCGAATCGTGTTGTGTGACATCATGCTGGAACGCAAGCTCGAGTTGCGTGAAGTCATTCGCTATCGCGATGAATTTCTTTTGCTCAAGGACGTTTTCGGGCGAGCCATAATGGAGCCTCTGAGCTTCTACACGGAGCAGTTGGAATCCCTGGGATTTTCTGTAGAGGGCGCGCGGGACATTAGTGCAGAGACACAGATGACTTTTTGTCGCTGGGAAGAAAACGCCAGAGAGCATCGACGGCCGGTAACCGAGCTGATCGGCAAGCAGGGGTGGCAACAGTTTGTTGATGCCTGTGAGGTGCTCGAACGCTTCTGGTCAGACAATATCCTCGGTTACGGCATTCTTTGCGCGCGCTTGCCAGCGTGACCAGTGCGCCGGCCAACAGCTGCTAAAACTGGAAGTACAGAAACTCGCTAACGCTGCCCAGGTTCAGGAAGGCCAGTGCAAGCAGCAGCCCGGTAAACAGCGCCCAGCCCACCGATGGGCTCCAGCTCAGAGAGATCGGGGCCGGCCTGCCGGCTCGGGTGCTTTCTAAAACTACATTCTGGGATTGGAACAACTGGTAGGTGTTGGGGGCTAGCCAGCAGGTCAGCAGCGCGGCGATAAGTGCGCTATAGACCAGCACTGCTGCGTTGAGATCACCGATCAATATGTCGCTGACCCTGAACAAGTTGCTGCGCTCCACAGCGGCCCGGTAGCCTTTAATCAGCCCGTGTTCTCCGGGCGTAAACAGGCCACGGAACATATGCCCTGCGGTGGCCACGCTGTCAGCCCTGAATACGACAAGGCTCAGCGTAACGGTAAGGAAGGTCAGCAGTTGGGCAAGGCATTGGTACCATTTGCGACCGACCAGGCCAAGCGGCCCTGATACCTTGATCCTCCATAGCTGGTGAATCACCACATAGCTGCCGTGCAGCACACCGTAGACGACGAAGGTCCAGCCGGCCCCATGCCAGACACCGCCGGCGAACATGGTGACAAACAGGTTGAAGCGTTGACGTCCGGGGCTGCAGAAAAACCCACCTAGCGGAGTGTAGACGTAGTCCCTCAGGAAGCGTGACAGAGTCGCGTGCCACATGCGCCAGAAGTCGGATATGTTCTGCGCCCGGTACGGCGAGAAAAAGTTGACCGGTAATTTGATGCCAAACAAGGTTGCCAGGCCGATGGCCATGTCGCTGTAACCCGAGAAATCAAAGTACAGCTGAAAGCTGTAGGCCATGGTGGCAGCGGCAATATCTATGCTGTGCAATGCAGCTCCCCCCGCAGCAAGGTCGAAGACCGGCGTGGAGAAGAGGGCCAGGGTGTCGGCGATGACGACTTTTTTGAACAGGCCGATGGTGAGAATCGTGAAACCTATACCGAACTGTCTTGCTTCATCCCGATCACGGCCCAGCTCATCGAATTGCTCCAGCATTTCGCTGTGATGCACGATGGGTCCCGCGATCAACTGAGGGAAAAAGCAAACGAATAGAGAGTACTCCAGCAGCCCATGGGGCTTGGTCAAACCCTTGCTGGTATCGACAAGATAGGTGATCTGCTGAAAGGTGTAGAAGCTGATGGCCAGCGGCAGGATGATATGCTCGAAATTGAACCCGGTATCCAGAAAGAAGCGCAAATTATCGAGGAAAAAGTTTGCATATTTAAAGTATGCGAGCATACCCAGGTTGAAGAAGATACCGGCAACTAACCAGCCGCGGCTGCCATTTGCGGCCAGCCTCCGACCCAGGTTGTAGTTGACGACGAGCGAACCTAGAAGCAGAAACAGGTAGACCGGGTTCCACCATGCGTAGAAAAATAGTGAGCAAAGAACCAGCCAGATGATCATGGATTCCCGATTGCCTAAGCGGCGCAGCGCGTGGAAACCCAGCAGGACCAGCGGTAGGAAAACGAAGAGGAATTCGATCGAATTGAAAAGCATGTTTGGTCCCGAAACGTCCGCAGCAGGCTATACCAATTGTTCCGCGATTGCACCCTGTGAGACCTGGCTAGCTTCCGCCTGATACACTTCGCGGCATGAAGCGTTACACGACAATCACCATCGGCTTTGTCCTGTTGCTGCTCGCGGGCACCAGCGTATTTAACGCCTGGGTTGATCCCTTCGCGATCTACCGATGGCGTGAGGTACCGGTGGAAGACATCAGCAAAATTAACCAGGGCTATGCGATGCGGCTGTCGAAGCCCTGGCAACTGGTTCGTCTAGAACCATCTGCCATCATTCTAGGGAGTTCCCGATCGGGTTCGCTGCGTGCTAGCCATCCAGCCTGGGAGGGGGAGGCGGGGTTTAATCTTTCCATGCCTGGACTGACCGCCTATGAGATGTTGCGCCTGGTTGAACATGCCCATGCCCAGGGTCGGCTTCGCAAGCTGGTGCTTGGGCTCGAGCACGAGTCTTTTTTGTTGGCACAACCGCGGGTGCAAGTCGGTTTTGAGGAGGCGCGCCTGGTCGCCGATAATGGCGACTGGCTGGCCGCGCCGCAGGTCGCGCAACTTGGCCGGGACCTGCAGGTTACTCTCCTGACCGGGGCTGCCCTTTCCCGCAGTTTCCAGGTTATTGGCCTGCCCGCGCCTGAGCATCGCCGTTTTCATGCGGACGGCAGTTGGAGTCATAGCGCGCCTGCACGAGGTGGCAAGGCCGGGTTCGTCTACAGCGGGCGAGTAATTGTCGACCGGCTGCAGCTGCCGGATGATGGGCTCAATGAAAACCTCGCGCTGCTGACCGAGTTGCTCCACTTCTGTCACCTGAATGACATTGATACGCGGCTTTATGTCAGCCCGGAACACCTACTACTCGGGGAACTTCGCGTACGCGTAGGTGGTGAGCCGGCCTACCAGGAATTTCATCGTCGCTTACTCGCAGTGAATGTTGAAGTTGCAGCACATTTATCCAGGAAGCCGTTCCCGGTGCGTGGCTTCAACCAGTTGGAGGGGGTGGTCGACCAGCCGCTGTACCCGGGCGTCGGCGGCGAAGACGATTGGTTCTGGGACGGCATGCATTTTCATCCACGCCTCGGCGTGAGGCTGATGGATGGTTTATAGCGTCGCGACAGTAGCGAGGGCTTGTCGCTAAGTCGTGACAACCTCGAAAGTTACTTCCAGGCGGTGCAGACATTGCGGCGCCGTTTCGTCGAGGAACACGGTGATCGGGTGAATCTCTTTACCGAGGCTGTGCTCGCGCAAAGTCAATCGAATGCTGGCTGATACTCTATCCCACAGGGGCTACGTCCTGGTCGTATTGCTGGCAACGCTGCTGCTGCTCATCGGTGTGGCCGCTCGAAATTATGTGATTGATCCCTACAGACTTTATCCCTCCGTGCCCGGGTTCGCGGAGACAGACCCTGTCGACCTGTTTTTCCATCTCAGGCTTCACAAGCCTCATGCCATATCCGAGCGCCGACCCGATCACCTGATATTGGGAAGCTCGCGTTCAGCACGCTTGCCGCCGGCACTACTTGCCGACGGCGCGAGTACTTACAACGCGGCGTTGCCGGGGGTGACCTTGCGCGAGTTGCGACTCCTGATGGAGCACGCCCAGGCGAACCATCAGCTGCAATCCGTTGTACTCGGCCTGGACTACTACATGTTCCGCCCGGGCTACTCCGAGCTTACCGCGCATTTTGAGGAATCCAGGATGCTCAAGTTGCATCCCACACTACGCCAGCGATTGGCCGCTCTATTTCGGCGTCTACAGGATTACTGGGTGAGCCTATTGGCCTTTGATGCCCTGGTAGAGGGTTGGGCGACAGCCGGTGCTGATACTGGCAGCAACCGGGTGTATCAGGAAGATGGCACCTGGGGGGCCGGGGAGAAAGTGCAGGCAAATCGAATCCGGCCTTATGCGATGGTCGCGCGGCAAATGTATCGTGAGTTTGCCGGCCAGGATCACAGGCGCGATTTGAGCGAATTGAAACAACTGCTGGAACTGGCACGGGAAGAAAAGATCGACTTGTCGCTGCTGATCTCTCCGCTGCATGGCTCGGCGATGACGGCCGTGCAGCAGGCTGGCGCCTGGGAGGACTATCTCGCCTGGCAGGAGAGTATCGTCAAGTTGGCAGCGACCAGTTACCCAGCTGCGAAGGTGTATGGCTTCGAGGACAATCCGTCCTTTGTGCACGAACCTCTGGAGCAGCAGGATCCACTCTTTCGCGATGCTGCACACTACACCCGCAAAGCCAGTGCGGCGATGATGAACTGCCTGCAGCAGCGCTGCGGCTCGCAGCTTAAGATGCGCGAGCTAACACCACGCACGGTTGATGACTATCTGCAAGACGTGAGTTCGTTGATGAAGGACTATGCAGAGGCGGCGCCGGCTGATTATGCGCGGGTGCTCGACTGGATCGAGCGGGAACGCAGCTCCTAGCCTTCGCTACTTATTGTCCGGGCAGCGTGTTTCTACCTGGTATAACGGCCGCTTCTTGGTCTCGATGTAGATCTTGCCTACGTATTCGCCAACTACCCCCAGCGCAAACAGCTGCAAGCCGCCGAGGAAGTAGATGGGAATAACGGTGGATGCCCACCCCGGTACGGTATCCGGCAGGAACAATGCCGCCCACAGGGCCCACGAGCCGAGACCCAGGCTCACAATGAAGACAATCACACCAATGGCAGAGATGGCCCGTAGCGGTGCCACAGAGAAGGATGTAATGCCTCGCACTGACAGGCTCAGCATGTTGCGCAAGCCGTACTTGGATAGCCCTGCATGGCGTTCTTCACGCCGATAGAGGACCTGGGTTGAGGGCAATCCCAGCAAGGGAATCATGCCGCGCAAATAGAGCTGCGTTTCCTGGAAGCCCGACAGGAAGTCGATCGCGCGTCGACTTAGCAGCCGGTAGTCGGCGTGGTTGCGCACCGTTTCAACACCCAGCTTTTCAGAGATCAAGTAGTGAGCCGCCGCACTCCAGCGTTTGAATAGTGAGTCTTTGGCCCGGTCTTCCCGCACTCCATAAACGATGTCGTTGCCGGCAATATAGGCATCGACCATCTCACCGAGTACTGAGACATCGTCCTGCAGGTCCGCGTCCAGGCTGATAATCGCGTCGCCTTCGGCTTCCATCAGCCCCGCATAGAGTGCGTACTGGTGTCCGAAATTACGTGACAACTTGATGCCCCGGATAGATGGTGATTGCCGAGCCAGGGATTGGATGCTCATCCAGGTGAGGTCACGCGAGCCATCGTCGACGAAGTAAATTTTCGACTCGGCGCTGGCTTTGCCTGCTGCGACTAGCTGGTCCAGTTCTTCGCGCAGCCGTTGCGCGGTAAGCGGTAGAGCATCTTCCTCGTTGTAGCAGGGCACCACCAAGCTCAAATGCGGTGTTGGGTGTTCGGTCATGTCGCTGGCTTGTCTGTTTTTAGCGTATTAAACAGGCTCTTTTTCCACATCGCAATGCGCGTCATGCCGCTGGCGGGCAATAGCGCCACCAGGCGTTTTCTGAGTCGGTACAACCAGGGAGACAGATCGCGCGGCTCCATGGTCGGGTCGACGCGCCAGTCTGAGAGGGCGCTGTGCACTGCCGCCGGAGCCTGCTCGCCGACAAATAGGAAGCTGTTATAGCGGTACCACGGTTTGACGGTCTCGTTGTCCAGGAGTGTCTCACGCAGCGGGTCGTACATGACAAAGCCATGGGCGGCGAAATGGTCTCTCCAGTAACTGTAAGGTTGTTCGTTGATGTGATTCTCGCCGCCCTGCCCGGGGGGTGCCGCGCTGAACAGCACAATGTCGGCGTGACCGCAAAGAGATTTCGTCAGGATAGCGGCCGATGTGGTGGGAAGGTGTTCGGCGACCTCCAGGCATTGCGCAAGATCGAAGCGTTCGCCCAAGTGAAAGGCTTGGCTCAGATCGGCTGCCATGAATTCACTCGGATCGATCATCAGCATATCAGGGATGACATAGTCACCGTCGATGCCACGGACACTGGCGCCGAGTTCTTTCCAGACCGAGAGCCAGGCGCCGGCACCACAGCCTACATCGAGCACTGAGTGTACGGGACCCGGTAAGACTGCCAGCACACGTGGCAATACCTGGCGCGCGGATTCTGCCGCACCCTCGCCAATATATCTGTAGAATTCCGGATCGTACTGGTACATGACACTATTCTATGCTGCTGGGTCGCTATTTGGGTATTGCTTTACTGGCATTGATTGCACTGGCGATCAGCGCGAGCTATGGCTTTTTCCAGCTTTTTTCGCACTTCATGCCTTACGATGACGAAGGCCTGTTTCTGCACGCGCGTCAGCTCTACTTGCAGGGGCATGATTTCTACACAGAGATTTTCTGGCCCTACGGAGTGGCCTGGTTGGCGCTGCCTGAAATAGCCCAGGGTTGGCTGGATATTACGCTCAGCCACAGCTCGGTTCGAATCACCACCCTGTTGCAGTGGATAATTCTGGCGGGGTTGGCAGGGTTGCTGGTGCAGCGGCTGACCCGCTCTTTTGCGCTGGCAATTGGCAGTTACCTCGCTGTGTTCGTGTACACCGATTCGCTGGCCAATGAGCCTGGTCACCCCCAACTGCTCATCGCCATCATCGGGATAATCACGATATTGGCCGCGCCCCGGGATTGGCGGCAGTACGGACGCTGGATGCTGGTCGCCGTACTATTGGGATTGATATTTAACCTTAAGCTCAATGCCGGGCTATTCAGCCTCATTGCCGTGGGCATGGTCTACGCAGCCCACAGCCCCTGGTTTGGCAGATCCCTTTCGCTGTTAATAGTGGCTGGCGCTGCCAGTGGATCTTTTTTACTGATGTGGCCGTTATTGTCCAGCGCCGGCAGTAAGGGTTTTGCCACTTTGGTCGCTGGCGGCAGTGTGGCGCTGGCGGTGGTGCTGGTGCAGTCCTCCCGCCCGGTGGAAAAGACTGTGTGGCTGCGGGGTCTTATCCGTATGGCCGCAGCTTTCTTGCTGCTGAACTTGATGCTGTTCTCTGGGGCAGCGCTCATCGGTATCACGCCGGGCGCGGTCTTTTCCAATCTCGTTAGCTATATCGAGAGTCAGGCGAGTTTTTATCACTTCTTTCGTCAGTACCTTGGCTGCATATTATCCTGGCCCTGTTGTCGCCACTTGTTGCGCTGGGCGTCAGTGCTAAGCCGCGCGCACCCTGGCGTCACGCGGTGCTGCAGTGCTTGCGTATTGGCGTGCTCACCGCCGCGGTAGCGACATTGACCCTGGACAACCAGGCTAATGCACACCTGTTCCAGGCCTGGGTATTGCCCTGGAGCTGGCTGTGCCTGTGTGGCCGCGAGCAGCCCGAGTCATGGCTCACGCGCTGCCTGCTTGCCGCCTGTGCAGCCTGGATGCCCCTCCTGGCCTATCCCGTGCCAGGTACGCAGCTATATCTGGGCAGCTTTCTTCTGATCCCGGTGGTGGCGGTGTGTGCGCACGACCTGTTGGTGGCGCAGCTACCGGCACCATTTGAGGGTAGAAAACACTACTTGCCCACGCTGCTGCTGTTAGCTGCTCTCTTGCAGGTGGCACTGTTGCTGTCGGATGCCGATTCGCAGTACCAGATGAAAAGCGAGTTGGCGTTGCCGGGTACCGAGTTCATGCGCATCGAGGCCAAGCGGGCGCAGCACTACCAGGCCCTCGTGGCGGAGCTGGATCAAGCGGACGTCGCGCTGGTGAGTTCTGGCTTCAACAGCGTGTATCTCTGGAGCCGGGCCAATATTCCCGCGCCCGTCTATCTGACGCACTCTTGGGCATTCCTGCCGGAGACGGATCAGCAGCGTCTGCGAGAAGGCCTGGAGGTGGCGAATGCACCACTGATCGTAATGAATCGCGGGTTGCTCGGGCCGCAGCCCCGTTCGACTCTACACGACTGGGTAGAAGAGCATTTCGTGGCGTACAGAAAGATTGGCCCCTATGTATTATTGCGGCGCCGGCAGCCTGGTTAGGCAGAGCGGGCTGACGCCCAAAGGTGTTTTGTGCACCAGTAATAGTGCATCCAGGTTTGGTAAGTCGTTGATCTGTCCTTGCCAGCTGTTTTTGCCGGGCGTGAGTAGGGCGCGCAGGCTATAGTCGCCCTCGTGGACTGGATACAAGCGCAGGACCAGGGCCTGGTGAGAGCTGAGCCATAGCTCACGCGACCCCGCAAACTGGCGCCAAGGAAGTTGCAGGCGGAGTTCCTGGTCGCCATTTCCATTTGCCTGCCACTCCAGGTGCACGCCGGATGCCTCACACGCCAGCGTCTCAGCGGTCGTGACGGATGGCTCGCCACGGTGATAAGCCAGCTGACGAGCACGTAGAAAGTCATCAAAACTGTAGATGAATTGCGGTCCCGCGTGCAGTTTGGCGAGATTTCGAGCTGCCGGCATATCTCCCTGTTCTCCTTGCGCAAAAATACGCTTGGCGCTGCTGATGTTTTCTATCTCCTGCTCCAGGTAATGACCGCCCGGTACCATCAGCAACCAGGTCAGCCCCAGGCATGCAGCCAGGTGTTGCCAGGCTGCAGAATTGCGTAGGCGCGGTGCCTCGGTAATGAAGAGGCCGAAGAATGCCATCCAGTAGAGTCCCACGATGGTCTGGTAGCGTTCGAAACTGGGGCCGTGAATGTAATTGGGTTGTTCCAGCAGTCGCCCCATCTGTGTGGCCAGGGCCAGGCCAACGCAGAGAGCGGCCAGGCAGAGGCAGAACAGCGACCAGTTTGTCGGTGGTGGGTCGGTGCCGCGACGGGACGACACTAGCTGCCACAGCGGCAACAGGAACAGCAGCGAAGAGATCAGGGTTAGGCTGGCACCCAGACCAGCTTGGCCTTCGCTAAGCGGCCAGCTTAGCATTTGCGCCGCCCCCCAACTGAGGGAGAGCGGATTGCTGGAAGCGATAGCTGCGCTCGCCAGTTCCTGCACTTGTGCGATAGCGTCCGGGTTACCCTGGGTCCAACGCATGGCAATATCTGCATCTGCCTGCAAATTCCAGCTGTAGAGTACCGCGAACAACACGCTCAGACTGAACAAGGCGGCCAGCGGCACTGCACCGGTGCGGCGTGCTCCCGCCAGCGGCAACAGTAGCCAGGCGATGACGCCACCGAAGGTGGTGAAGGCCGCGAGGCTGGCCAGTAGGTACGCCAATATCCAGTCATGGGGCTGAATTCTGGTGCCGGGCTTCAGCAGCACCAGGAAAGCAGCCATGGCCAGCGCCAGTGTGATGTGCCAGCTCAGGTTGATGGGATTGATAAAGTTCCACAGCTGGGAGGGGCCAAACAGGAAGCAGAGTGCGATCCCGGCAAGGAACAGCCTTTGGTAAGTCGGGGCCTGTTGAGATTGCGATACATACATGAGCAGCATCGCGAATGCCGCCAACCACCCGCAAAAGTAGAACCATTGATTCTGGCCGTTACCAAATAGCAGGTCGGCGGCGATGATTAGCCGCGGTAGGGTGATCCTGTGGGAGGAGTAGTGGGCAGAGAACAACTCCGCCAGCCAGTGCTCGCCAGCGCCGTTCTCAAGTAGCGGCACCCAGTAGCTCATGACAAGGTACATATCGCGCCACGGCATATGCAGATGCAGGCGATACCATAGGACTATGGTTGCGAGCAGGCAAGCCAGGCCAGCAATCAGCGCGAGTGAAGCCAGCGTCAGTGCTGCATAGGTGTGCCTGGAAGCTGGTGGCGGTGTCTGCTGGACACTGTCGGGCATGAAAGGCCTGGTGGAATAGAGCGGATGCTCGATTGTCCCCAACTCACTCGCATGCATCAAGCTTCGCGGCACTTACTGGACGCGTCAGGGAGGCGCGCATAGAATGCCGGTGGACCGCTCGCCGCTGGCGCTGGCCCGAACTCTCTACGGAAGCAGGACACGATGCAGACAAACGCGGCTGCCGCCAGCGAAGAAAAAATTGTCTTTTTGCATATAGCCAAGACTGCTGGCACCTCGCTCGTCCAGTACTTCAGTCAGCAACTGGGTGCTGGGGCGGTGATGTCGCATGGTGACTTCCTGGCCTGGTCTGCTGCAGGAGAGTTGCCTGAGGCAGAAGTCCGCCGTTGCAGGTTTGTTTCGGGCCACTTCGGCTACCGGCAAATCGAAAGATATCTCCCGGGGGCCTACTCCTTCACCTTCCTGCGCGATCCTGTCGAACGCGCCTTGTCGCTGTTCCAGTTTTGCCAGCACAGCGATATACAGGAGAAATTCGCTATGGCTCGCGCCGCCAGGGAGCTCGGCCTTGAAGCCTGGCTGTCTTCACAGTTGCCCGAGGTCGTGGAGGTGTTACACAACCAGCAGGTGTGGCAACTTGCCAGCATGTATTGGCAGGATGATCGCCGGGCGCTGGCGCATCTCAGCGATGATGAGCTGGTTGACCTGGCCTTTGAGCACGCGCAGCGCCTGTCATTTGTCGGGCTCACGGAACACTTTGCCGAAGACTTTGCGAGGATTATTGCCGACCTGCAATTGCCCGCACCACCCACTCTCCCGCGGGCCCTGAAGAGTGCGCCGCGTCCCGACCGGACAACGCTGCCTGAGGGCGTGGTCGAAGCCTTGCAGGAGCGCTTGCAGCCGGAGTACCAACTTTATCAGCGAGTGCGCGGGATGAGGGCTTTAGCTTGACCTCGCCGCCAGCGATACAGTCACCGCGATGGTCACGTGCCGCGGCCGTGATCGCCAGTCCTGCGCCGCTGGTGCTGATCAGCGTGCCGGCGCTGGTCTACCTGCTGTTTGTCTACCGTTTTGCGCTGAACGTGCCTCTCGGTGATGATGTGACGGATGTCTTGCGTGTCCTCATCGCTGTGGTGGATGCCAGCGAACCCGCAGAGGCGTGGCAGGCCCTCTACGCGCAACACAATGACCATCGAACATTGGCCTCGAGACTGCTCTACTTGCTGGTCTATGCCATTCAAGGGGAGATCGACTTCAGGCTGCTGACCGCCCTAGCCAGCGGCGGTCTGTTGCTGTTGATCTACCTCTACTATCGAAGTCTTGGGGATAGTCCGGTGCGCTATTGCGCCGCGCTGGTGGCTGCGTTCCTGTTGCTGCAGCCAAGGGCATATGGCATTACGCTCTGGCCCATGGCGGCGTTTGCCTACCATTTCGTTTACGTCTATGCCTTTGCTGCCATCCTCTGCCTGCACCGGGACGGACCAGGAAGTTTCATCGCTGCGCTGGTATTTGCCACCCTGTCGACTTACAGCCTGGCTTCGGGGCAACTGATTTGGCTGGTCGGGCTAGTTGGTTTGCTGCAGCAAGCGTTGTTGCGCAGGCGCTCCTACTGGTATGTCCTGGCATGGGCGTGTTGCGCGGTGCTGGTGGCGATAGCTTGGCGGTGGGGACTGGAAACGCCTAACTCGGCGATGGCTGTGCTGCAGCAGTTTTTCCTCACACCAGCGCACCATGCTGGCTTTTTCCTGACGCTGGCCGGTGCAGCGATTGGAGAGGACAGCCTGCCGCTGGCAATGGCAGCCGGGATTGTGCTGACAGTAGTGCCTCTGCTGGCACTGTTGCGGCGTTTTCGCTGTGCGGACGTTCGGCTTGAATTGTTTGCCATTTTCATTCTGCTGAGCATCTTCGTTGTGACTCTGGGGCGAGCTCCTTATGCAGCAATGGATTACAGCCTGGCGGCGCGCTACGCCTTTCCTTCGGTGCTCCTGGCCTGCACCTGCGTGGTCCTGCTGTTGTGCCGTTTCCTGCGCTTTGGAGTTAAGTCAGCGCTGCCGGTTTTACTGCTGTCAGCCAGTTACTGCTTGCTGGGCTGGTTGACCTGGCCGCAGGCATTACAGCCCTACTATGACAAGCGGATTGAGCGCTACAACGCCGGCAGCTACTGGGTTTTCGGTACTCCCGGTAAGGAGTCTCGGGCTATCGTGGAGCGTGCGGTTGAGCTCGAAATCTATGCGCCGCCACCGCGGCCACTGGTGCGACGCGAGCTAGAGTGGTGAGGCGGCTTCGCGCGGCCTCCAAACCTGCACCTGGTAGGTGCCGCCACCGTAGCGATCGGTCATCGACAGGGGGATAACCTGCTCCTTGTAGTAATGTTTGCGCAGAAACTCCTTGCCCGGGAGCTGTGAAAATGGCGGCGGGTTGAACTTGAATATGCCGCGCATCTCCCAGGGAGAGATCAGAATCAGACCGAATTCCTTTGCTTCGATCTTGCGGTAGAGTCCAGTCATGTATTCAGCCCAGATAGCTTCGACCCGGGCTTGAGGGTCTTTCTTTCGGAATAGTTCTGGTTTGCTGGCCGCAGCGGGGAAGTAGAAGGTGTGGCCGTCCTGGTGGATCCGCTTGTCGCGTTCGAGCAATGCCATCAATAACATCTGGGTGGCCAGGATCTCGTCTTCTTCTTCTATGAGTGTATACATCGCCTCCCACTTCGATAGGTCGGTGGAGAAGTCCCTTGGCAATACCAGATAGGCCTGTACCAGGGATATCAGTAGTAGCGGCGCCAGCCAGCTTGTTTGCACGAATGGCATGCACAAAATCCTCGAAGCGGCGATCAGCAGGAAGGGAGACATCAGCTGGAACAGGTAAGTCATGTAGTTTCCCGGATTACCGCCAATCGATACGATTACCGCCAGCGAGGACCAAAACAGAGCGAATAGGAAGAAGTCGGGTGCCTGTTCGAGAAAGCCGTTAGTCCAGCACCATTGTGTACGGGGTTTTACCGCCACGAGTCTGCGCAATCCGTCACGGCCAGAGCGCCACAAATGGATCGCCAGTATTAGTAGAATACCGGCGTAAATCTGTATGAATGTAGAGAGTTGCAATAGCAGTACTTCGATCATCAACACGTTACGCATGGCTGCCTGGGTGGAGAACAGGGTGTTGTCGAGAAAGTAGGGGCTATGGAGATGCACCCACAACAAGCTGCTGAGCAATGTGATGGCAAATGCCATGCCTGCGAGTAGTGCTCGTGACATGGAAACATAGAGAAAGGTGTAGAGGCATACGATCGCCATGCCAAGGATAAAATACTGCTTGCTATAGAACGCGAACACGCTACACAACACTGCGGTGGCAAGGCTGGCCGGCGAGAAGCGCTGGCGCCAGGGAATGATCACGGCGCTGAGAAACAGCGCAACGCCCAGGGCATTGGTGCTGGCGACAGGTGTGCTGTAAAACAACAGCGCAGCGTAAAGCAGAACCGCAGCCGCGCATCCATAGACGCGCGAGCCGCTGTGCCAGAAGGCGGTAAATCCGCAGAGAATAGCTGCGTAGGCAATGAATAGCGCCGATACAGCGCGATGTAGCTCCAGGCTGTTACCGAACCAGTTGGTCAGTGGTGCCACCAGCAGGTTGTATAGCGGGGGATAGACATTCATTGCCTGGGGTTGCAGAGCGCGGGTATACGGATTGTGGCCATCCGCGATCAGGCTGGTAATCCACGGCATAGTGCCTTCATACAGATCGAGGGGAATCGGCGCGCTCAGTATCTGCCAATGGTGGTGTAGCAGCAGACCAAACAGTAGGAAGCTGCAGACGGCCAGGCATTTTCTCCAGAGTGTGTTGGCCAATAGGCTTCCCCAGGGGTTTAGTAGCTGTCGCCTGCATACCAGGCGGTTCGGGCGAAATTATAGCCCTCGTCAATCCGCAGCTACTACCGTATTATCCGAAAGCTTCCGGGGCAGGGCACTCAAGTTGGCGCAATCGCAAGATTTCAAGCAGGCGAGTAACAGGATTTTTGTACAGATCCTGGGCTTGTACCTGCTGATGTTCGTTGCTGTGTGGCTTGTTTCCAGGGCGGGTACTTTCAGCACGCTTTTGGTCGGCTGCGTGTTGGCCTTGCCTCTGATCGGATGGTGCCAGTTCGCCCTTTTCAATGCCTTGCACGAAGGTTTACACCTGCGCTTTGGTGCGCCGCACCGTGACCTGCTTACCTATGCCTTGTGTGCGTGGCCACTGGGATTCGACAAGAGCTACCGGGCCGTTCACCTGGACCATCACAAGTATTTTGGCGACCCAGTCAGGGATCCCGACTTTCCCAACTATGCAGATTTTCCCGCTAGTAGGCGGCAGATGATGGGGCGTCTGTTGCTCAATATGTCAGGTGTTAATGCTATCCGGCAGTTTTTTGCCCTGGGCGACAAAGTGCCGTCCTCCCATACCCGCCGCGAGGCGAGTTTAATGGCGATAGTATTGACCCAGTTGCTGGTTGCCGCAGTTTTCGCTGTGACCATCGGATGGATCTATTATCCGCTGCTCTGGCTCCTCCCCTTGGTGACATTCGGCAAGTTTTTTTCTTCCACCCGCACTTTTTGTGAGCATGCGAGCCCCGACGGTGCGCCTGTCATCCGGACGATCACCGGTAGTTTCCTGGGGGAGAAAGTATTTGGTGTGTTTTGCTTTCACTACCACGCGGAACATCATCGCTTCGTCGGCATACCCTGCGATCAACTCGCGGCCGCGCACCAGGCGCTGCACTCTGAGGTTTACTCCGTTGAGGACGACGCCATTCCCCGCTACGAGTTATACCAAGGCGGCTATTTCAATTTATTACGGGGTTGGTATCTTGCCCTGCCACGCTCTTAGTGCCGGTGGCCGGACATGACGGCGCGTTGCAATTTCTGCGGAGGCGATACTGCTGAGCTGTACGACGGTATTCGTGACTGGGAGTATGGCGTAGACGGAAGCTGGTCCTATCGGCAATGTGATGATTGTAATGCCGTGCAATTGTCACCCTTCCCCAGCCTGGATGATTTGAAGACTGCCTATGACATCGACTATCACGGCTACGCTGCCGGTGAGGGTAGGGGGCGTCTGTTCTCACTGCTCTATGAGCTGCGAGCGCGGTTGTTCGAACGGCGCATGGCTAGTCTGGTCGAGCCTGGGTCACGGATTCTCGATGTGGGCTGTGGTGCGGGTGACTTTCTTCAGGGGCTGCGACGCATGGGCTTGCGTCAGCTTACTGGTATCGACTTCAGTGCCGACATGGTTAAACGCTTGCAGGAACTGGATATGGAAGGGTATTGCGGTACCTTCGAAGACTTTCCGGCAGAGCCCTTCAGCTATGACCTGGTGGCAATGAACAATTACCTCGAACATACCTTGCAGCCGCGGGTCGAGCTGGAGAAGGCCCAGCGCATCTTGCGACCTGGAGGCTGGCTGGTCGGCGAGGTGCCGGGCTTCGATTCCTGGGAGCGCCGTGCCTTTGGTCGTTTCTGGGGGGGTAATCACGTACCTCGTCATACCTACCAGTTCAGCGCGGGGTTTCTCGAATGCGAGTTGCGGCGAGCAGGATTCGAGGAGGTGCGGATTACACACCAGCTCAATACGAGTCATCTGGCACTTTCTATACAAAACTATTTACAACGCAGGCGGCCAGACCTGCGGCACAACCCCAGGCTGAAAAATGGCCGCAGTTCCTATTACGTGCCGTTGTTGCTGCTGCTCATACCTTTCAACCTGTTGGCGGTGCTGGTGGGCAAATCTGGTTGCACCCAGTTTGAAGCGCGTAAGCCGCGGGAGCTTGCCTAGACCATGTCCGGGATTTACACGACAGGCGAGTACGAAGAGGGTTATCCGGAGGGCATAGAGCGCCATTTCTGGCATCGCGCTCGCAATGCCTTTCTGTGCCGCGCCGCCCGGAAGGTCAGCGTCCCGGGTGAGACGCTGATGGATGTGGGCTGTGGCCCGGGTATTTTCCTCAAGGCAATGCAGGGCAGCGATCGCATGTTGCTGGGTGTGGAGCAAGGCACCCCCCGGCTGCTTGAGGGCCTGTCGGCGCAGGTGTTGGTTGGTACTGATGTCTTCGCCCTGGATGAGGCCATCCGAGACCAGGTCAATGTTCTCCTGCTGCTTGATGTGCTGGAGCATCTGGAAAACCGGGCGGAATTTCTGCAGAACTTATGGCGCGCCTTCCCCAACTGCCATCACCTTATTGTCACCGTGCCGGCGCGGCGCGAACTGTGGTCCGGGTTCGATGAATATTGGGGGCACCAATTGCGCTACGATCGGAATACTCTGATAGCGGAGTTGGAGGCGGGCGGTTGTGTGCCGCAGCGCACGGTCTATTTTTTTAACTGGCTATACCTAGTGTCCCTGTTGCTGAAGCTCACCGGTCTTCGTCGCAGCCATGACTTCTCGCCGCCGGCGAGTACGCCGCTGCGCGCCTTCATGCACAGTGTCCTGGGCCTGTTCACACGCCTGGAAACGCGCCTCATGCCGGGCTTCGTCGTCGGCTCCTCGCTGCTTTGCGTGGCTAAACGCAGCGCCGCACTGGAAGGGGCTTGAGGCTAGATCCTGATGAATAGCAGTCCGAGAATTGTGATAACCGGCGGCGCTGGCCTGGTGGGCCAGAACCTGGTGGTGCAACTGCTGGAGCGAGGTTATCGGGACCTTCTGGTGATCGATAAGTCAGCGCATAATCTCGGCGTTCTCGCCGCGTTGCACCCGCAGTTGGAGACCTTGCACGCGGACCTCGCCGAGAAGGGGCCCTGGCAGGAGCGCCTTGGCGATGCGGATGTTGCTGTCATCCTGCACGCACAGATCGGTGGCTTAAGCGAGGTCGCGTTCGAGCGCAACAACGTGTCTGCGACCAGCCACGTGTTGGACGCCCTCCAGCATCGCCCTGATTGCTACCTTCTGCATGTGAGTTCGTCGGTCATTAACTCCAGCGCCGACGACTTTTACACCCGTAGCAAGCTGGCTCAGGAGCAGCAGGTGAAATCTGCGGTCCAGCCATGGTTTATCCTGCGGCCCACCCTGATGTTTGGCTGGTTTGATCGAAAGCATTTTGGTTGGCTCTCCCGTTTTATGCGGCGTGTTCCCCTGTTCCCAATACCCGGCAGCGGTAATTATTTGCGACAACCGCTCTACGCAGGGGATTTTTGCCGCCTTTTGCTCGCCTGTATCGAGCAGCGACCGCAGGGGGAGTGCGTTAACATCAGCGGCAAGCAGAAGTACTGCTATGTCGATATTATTCGCAGGATCAAAGCGGTCACCGGCAGCCGCTGTTTACTGGTGCACCTGCCAGTTGGCGTCTTTCGTTTCCTGCTGCGGGTGTATGCGGTCTTCGACCGCGATCCGCCATTTACAGTTAAGCAACTGGACGCATTGGTTATTGATGAATTATTTGAGGATCTGGATTGGGAGCAGCGCTTTGGTCTGCAGGCCACCGAGCTTGACGAGGCTCTGCGCATCACTTTCACCGATGCGCGCTATGCTGATATTACACTTGAGTTCTAGCGTCGGGATCGATAATCCGTGAATGATGTTGCAGTCATCGGCGCTGGTCCCATGGGGCTCGCAGCCGCCTGCGACTTGCTCAAGCAGGGGCATAAGGTAACGATCTACGAGGCCGACCGGGTGGTCGGAGGTATGTCCGCCTCGGTGAATTTTGATGGTATGCAGATAGAACGCTTCTATCATTTCATCTGTAAAACCGACGAACCCCTGTTTGCTTCGCTCGAGGAACTGGGTATTGAAGACACACTGCGCTGGACCCGCACACGCATGGGTTACTATCACCAGGGCCGTTTCAAGGACTGGGGCGACCCCGTAGCACTAGTCAGGTTTTCCGGCATCAGTCTGTGGGCGAAGTTTCGCTACGGCCTGTTGGCGCTTGCCAGCATCCGTCGCAAGCGCTGGGATGACCTGGATAGTATCAACGCGGTGTCTTGGCTGAAGCGCTGGGTAGGCGAAGAAGCTTGGCGCGAGTTGTGGCAGCAGCTGTTTGATCTCAAGTTCTTCCATTTTACCGACAATTTGTCGGCGGCCTGGATATGGGCACGTATGCGTCGCATGGGGCAATCTCGAAGCAGCATGTTTGCTGAGCAACTGGGTTACCTGGAAGGGGGCTCTGACACCTGGCTGGAGGCGATCAGTGAAGAGATCCGACGTCGTGGTGGCCGTATCTTGCTGACATCGTCGGTAGATGAAGTGCTGGTAGAGCAGGGTCGAGCCGTGGGTGTTCGTTGCGGTGAGCATCGGCATAAGCACGCGGCAGTTCTCAGTACCGTACCGCTGCCCTTCGTCGCAGATATGATTCCGGCCCTCGATGAGTCTTACAAGTCCGCCTATCGCGGCGTCGACAATATCGCTGTGGTGTGTGTGTTGGTGAAGCTGCGAAAAGCATATAGCAAGTACTTCTGGACCAATATCAGCGACGCCGGGATTGGCATACCAGGTGTGATCGAGTACACCAATCTTTGCCCGCGGGAGCAACACGTCCTCTATTTGCCTTTCTATATGCCGGGCGATCATGCGGACTATCAGCAACCCAATGACTGGTTCCTGGCGCGTGCGCGCGAGTACCTGCTGGCAATGCAGCCTGAACTGGAAGATACAGATTTACTCGCCATGTCTGCCGGCCGCTATCGATACGCGCAGCCAATCTGCCCGCCCGACTTCCTTTCCACGTTGCCGCCCCTGCAGCCGGGTATCGAAGCGCTGGTTGTTGCAGATACCTCCTACTACTACCCGGAGGACCGCTCGATCTCTGAAAGTATCCAGTTGGGCAAGAAGCTTGCCGCTGCGTTGATAGAGGCGGCGCGGGATTGAGCGCCCAGTTTCCCCGTTTCCTGGTTGCCGGCGGTGTTGCCGCGCTAGCCAATTTCGGTAGTCGCTTTGTCTTCAGTGAGTTCGTCTCCTTCGAGCTGGCAGTGACCTTGGCGTTTTTCGTTGGCCTCGGCAGCGGCTTTCTCCTGTCTCGTCGTTACGTGTTCACCGATTCCGGCAATACCCTGGACAAAGAAGTCGCCTGGTATGTTGCGGTGAACATGCTCGCTCTCGCCCAGACCTGGTTGCTCAGCGTCTATGGCGCGCGCTACCTTGCCAGCTTCGTTAACGTGGAATTGGCGCGGGCCTGTGCACACATGGCTGGTATAATGCTGCCCGTAGTGACTAGCTACTTTGGTCACAAGTACTTCACGTTCCGGGAGAAAGCGCCAGATGACCGATAGCGACATGCTAAGCCAGCAATATGCGCGTCGCTTTGCTGATCAACGGGAGTACCGTGACGGAGTCTGGCGCACCATCCTCGGTAGCCGTCTGCAGGACATGGTAGGGCGGAACCAGGATGTATTGGACCTCGGTTGTGGCTGGGGTGAATTTATTCGCAACGTTCAGGCAAGGAATAAGTGGGCGATGGACCTGAACCCGGATTCTGCCGCCGGATTGGGTGACGGCATTCGTTTTGTCCATCATGACTGTTCGCAGCTCTGGCCCCTGGAAGAGGCCTCGGTGGACGTTGTCTTCAGTAGTAATTTCATTGAGCACCTGGCCGATAAGGCTGCCGTCGAGGCTACAGTGCAGCAGGCCATGCGCTGCCTGCGACCCGGAGGCCGGCTGATTTTCCTCGGTCCCAATGTGCGCTATGTCCCCGGTGCCTACTGGGACTTTTGGGATCACCATGTGCCGATTACTGATGCCTCTCTGGTTGAACTGCTGGAGCTGCAAGGCTTTGAGATCCAGCAGGTCTATCCACGGTTTTTGCCCTATACCATGTCCAATGGGCGCCAGGTGCCACTCTTCCTGGTGCGACTTTACCTTGCTCTCCCGGTCTTCTGGCCGTTACTAGGGAAGCAGTTTCTGGTTGTGGCCCAGTCACCATCATGATTGAAATTCTGCGCTTGTTGCGACCTCATCAGTGGACCAAGAACCTGCTGGTGTTTACCAGTCTGCTCTTGGCGCACGAGTACGGCAACGTACCACTACTTCTGCAGACTTTGCTCTGCTTTGCGGTGTTTTGCTGCGTAGCGTCAGGCGGTTACATCCTTAACGACTGGCTCGATCGCGAGGATGATAGGCGGCATCCAGACAAGTGCCGCCGGCCGCTGGCGGCGGGTGAAGTCAGCTCCTCCACTGCACTTGTGTTGTGCATAGTTCTCCTTCTAGTGGGCCTTGGCTTGGCTGCGAGCATTAATACCGGGGTGCTGGCCTGTGCCGGCGCCTACCTGGTGGCCACGGTGCTCTACAGTACCTGGCTAAAGCGCAAGTTGTTGCTGGACGTGGTGGTGCTCGCTTCGCTTTACACACTGCGCATCATTGGCGGTGTGGCTGTGATGCAGGTGGAGCCCAGTTTCTGGCTGCTGGCCTTTGCCATGTTCATATTCTTCAGCCTGGCAAATCTCAAGCGCTTCATAGAATTGCGCGAGGCCAACACCGATCCTGGCGCGGCGAGCAGCTCGCGCGCGTGGCGGTCCGAGGATGCGATGATGGTGGTGGGGCTGGGCTTGTCTACCGGTATTGTCGCAGTGCTGGTGCTGGCCTTTTATATCAATAGCAGCGTAGTGCTGGATGCTTATCGCTATCCACCGCTGCTGTGGTTATTGTGTCCGCTGTTTCTCTACTGGGTGGGCAGAATATGGTTGCTCGCCAATCGCTCTCTGGTGCACGGCGACCCGATACTATTCGCGGTGCGGGATAGGTTGAGTTACTTGGTAGGTCTCGCCGCTCTGGCCATCATCGTGCTCGCAAGGTGATCTGCTTGACTTGCATCAGGGCTTTTCCCGGAGGCATTGCGCTTATAATAGGCGCTGCACACAGGTAGCCTATGTCGTTTTTGAAGAAACTCATTGGCGGCGAAAGACGCCGCGAAAACCCACCGGCAAGAACCTCGTCGGCAGCTGCTGCGATGTCTCCGGCTGATGCGTTAGACGCACCTTTACTGCTGGACCTGGACTTTTGGCATAGCGAGATAGAGAGACTTAAGCCCCATTACGCCGCGGCCAGTCCGTTCCCACATATTCTGCTGGAGGACTTCCTGGGCGCGGAACAGGTGGCTCAGGTTCTGGCGGAATTTCCAGGTCCGGACGATGAGCTGAACTGGCGCCAGTTCGACCGCGTTTGCAGTGACGGCGGGCCCGTGCAGGATCGCAAGATGGGCTTTGGTAATGTGAACATGCTCGGGCCAGCACTGCGAGAGTTGCTGTGGGAGCTGAATTCGGGCACCTTTCTGCGTTTTCTCGAAAAGCTGACAGGTATCGACGGCCTTATTGCGGACCCCGGTCTGCAGGGGGGTGGCATTCACCAGGTGATGCCGGGTGGCATGCTGGGCGTGCATGCTGACTTTACCAGTCACCGGCGTTACCAGCTTGATCGGCGGCTGAATGTGCTGCTCTACCTGAACGAGGACTGGCCAGAGGCGTGGGGCGGTGAATTGCAGCTCTGGTCAAGAGACATGCAGCGGTGTGAGCGACGTATACGGCCGTTAGCGGGGCGTTGTGTTATTTTCACGACATCGGGGGATTCCTGGCACGGCCACCCGCTGCCAGTCGCGTGCCCGGAGGGTGAGACTCGCAAGTCGATAGCGCTGTACTACTACACCCAGGGTCGCGAGGACGTAGAGCTCGATGCGACCTACGGCACTCATTGGCAGCAGGTGCCGGATGTGGTGCTACCGGAGGCGGAATGACAGTCCTGGATTACGACTACCTCGAACAGTCCATGGCTCGTAGAGCAGGCGCCTACCAATCAGCGGATCCCTTCCCGCATATAGTGATCGACAATTTTCTCAGTCCGGAGATTGTTGAGCAGATTGTTCCGCTTTTTCCTTTGCCAAAAGTGCGCGAGGGTCAGGAGGATCGGTCCGCAGACATGACCGATGGGGCGCCGGCTCAGTTTCGCAAGCGCTGGGTGTCTCGGGAAAGTGCGGTCGATGTAAGGCTGCGACGCCTGTACTGGGAGCTGAATGCGGGGCCTTTTGTGAAGCTGTTGGAACAGATGTCCGGTATTCAGGACCTGGTACCCGATCCTTATTTGCTGGGAGGCGGTATTCATCAAACCGAGCCGGGTGGGTTTTTACGAGTTCACGCCGATTTCAACAAGCACCCGAAGCTGGGTCTCGATCGACGCCTGAATTTGCTCATATATTTCAATCAGGGCTGGCCGTCGAGTTACGGCGGCGAGCTGGAGTTATGGTCGCGCGATATGAGTCGATGTGTGCAGAAAGTCTCACCAGTGGCAGGCCGTTGTGTGATTTTCAGCACCACTTCTTACTCCTACCACGGCCATCCCGAACCGCTGTGCTGTCCAGAGGGCGATACCCGTAAATCACTGGCATTGTATTACTACAGTAATGGCCGCCCCGCAGAAGAGGGAGCCGAGCAGCACGATACTCTGTGGAAGAAGTTGCCTGGGGAGCAGTGAATCAGTCGCCGCTCTTTTGCTGCGCGGCTTTTCCCTGACCACCCTTCGCTCCTCGAGGGCCGAGACCTGCAGCGTCAAAGCGGCGGGCTTTACGCCGTGTATCCATAAACTCGCTGGTATGTACATAGAGCTGGCGAAGCTTCTGCTGCTCCATCTCGCTGGAATTGAACAGTAGTTCCAGCAGTGGGTGTGATTGCGGATCACCTCCGGGCTTACGCAGAACACCCAGCCCAAAGCCGTGCTGAAACTGAAAGCTCTCGTACTGCGGCGCTAACTCCTCCCAAAATTTCCACACGCCGTAGTCCTTCATTCGAGCCTCGATGTCGTGGAAGAGAATGACGCCGCCCGGTTTCACCTTCGGATACCAGTTAGTAAAGTCTTCCTGTACCGCCTCATAGGTATGCAGGCCGTCAATATGCAGAAGCTCGATGGATTCATCGTTAAAGTGCTTTAGCGCTTCGTTGAAGTACATCTGCATGAGATAGGTGAAACCGCGGTAGTGCTCGCGGGCATGGGCCCGAACGTCGTCCATAATACTGGTGTCGTAGGCACCGGTGTGGCTGTCGCCTTCCCAGGTGTCCACGGCGTAGCACAGGCCCTCTATGTCGTTCTCCAGCATGGACTGGCAGAAGGCGAAGAAGGAAGCACCGTTGTATGTGCCGAGCTCGACAAAGATCTTGGGGCGGATGCATTCAACCAGGTCGTAAGCAAAGGGCATGTGGTCGACCCAGGTGCTGAACACTACCCGTTTTGGGTCAAATTTTTGCAGGGAAGGTGGATAGTAGATGTTCATGGTCTAGTCCTTAGCTGGATTCGGTGAGTCGTCCGGCCAGGGTGTCTGACCCTGTTGCGCCTTCTTTCTCAACCGATTCTGGCAGCGTTGCAGTGATTCTGCGAGGAATGGTTGCGCTTGTGCAGGCACGCCGCCGAACAGAACCGGCTCGCGCCGCAGCGCGTGGAACCCACCCGGCCAGTAGCTGTGCAGCTGCGTTCGATGGCGCTCAATCTCCGCCTGGCGATCGTCGTAGGAAGAGGTCGTTACGCCGCCGTGATACTGATGGAAAGACCCTTCTCCGGGCCACACAAACACCCGAGTATGCGGCAGCATGCCCAGACTGCGGTAAATATGCAAATTGATACTCCCGCCACCGCGGAGAGTGAAATCTGTGTTGGCGTAACCAATCGCCTCGTAGTTTTCACGTGATGCAAACAAGCAATTGCATTCCATGATTGGATGCAGATAGCCGTTGCGGTTGGCGCCGCTCCAGGTCGATATGCGAAACAACTCGTAACCGTCGCGACGCCAGTCCACCGAGTCCAGGAGCCGCGCTTCCTCGCGTAGTGCCACCTCAGGATCATCATGCTCGTGCTGCTCTTCCATGCCCAGGTGATAACCGGGAACTACCCCCAGAATGTTCGAGTCGAGACGCAGGCATTTGAGGGCATTATCAATAACCCCCGGTGTTAGCATCCTGGCACCATCCATTATCAGGCCGATATAGGTACCGCGGCATTTCTCGAAGGCAAAATTGATAGCCGGCACTGGCGTATGACCACTCTCGTCGCGCAGGAAGTAGCGAACATTCTCTGGCAGCGCTTCGACGACCGCCTTGGGCAAGTTCTGTGTGGAACGATTCTCCACCAGAATCACTTCGAAGTCTTCGGCGCGAACTCCCCGCTGAAATTCCGCCGACAGAGTTTCCAGAGTCTTCTGTAACTGGGTCGGCATTTTGTAGCCGATCAGGATAATGGAAACCTTGGGCACAGGCACTAGCGCTTTTCTCCGCGCAGTGACGCAGCTACGTCGAGGGACTGTTCCATAAAACGCATCGCCTGGGGCGCGACGTTGCCGTACAAGATGGCTTTGCGCAGAGGAGACTGATAAGGTTCCCCGCGTATTTTGCGGTATTGAGCGAAATGATTCTGCATGTGCTGTTCGCGTTCTTCCGGCGGAGTTCCCGTCGTGACACCGCCGTGAAACTGGTGAAAAGTTCCCTGTCCTGGCGTGGCGATTAACTCGACATGAGGTAAATCGCAGACCCGTTTGTACAGGTCGGGATTGGCCTGGCCGCCGCCGGTCTCGGTAAATGCAGTGTCGAAGCCTCCCACCTCATCCCAGATATGCCTGGGTATACAAAAGCAGTTACTCTCGCCATTGGGGTGGAAAAATCCGGCCGCATTGCTGCGACTAAAGCAGGCGATATCAAACAAGCGATAGCCGTCCTTGGGCCATTCAATGCTTTCTAGTAGGCGGGATTCTTCCGCCTCGTCATATCCCTCTTGCAGGGCCTCTTGCTGCACGACACGACCAAGATGATAGCCAGGGACCGCTATGACAGCGTTTTCATCGATTCCGCTGGCGTCGAGCAGCGTTCTGATGAGGCCAGGGCTGGCCATGCGCGCGCCGTCAATCATCAGAGCGAGATGGCTTCCACGGGCTTGCTTGACTCCGTAGCGCGCCGACGGAACGGGGCTGGGCAGAGTCTCCTTTCTGAAGAAGTAACGGATATTTTCGCCGATCTCTGTGGCTGCGCGTTCGCCAAGATTATTCGACGATGCGTTCTCGAGCAGGAGAATCTCGTAATCCTCGCTGCTAACGTCTTCCTGGTAAGGCGGTACCAGCGACAAGAGTGTCTTCCTGGCCTGCTTAGGCATATCGTATATTACGACGATGATACTCAGGCGCGGTGAGCGCGGCTTGGCCTTGGCCAAAAGTCGTTTTAGTGCGTTCACGGAATACTGCGGCTATGGCTTGCTATGGTTGGACGAGCGTTCGGATTGACGGCGTAATTCATCACGGCGGCGGTTGTAGGCCCGCGACTGCTGAATGGCCTCACGCATGTGTCCCTCAGGTAGTTCGTGCAAAGAACTGTCCCATTCTTGCAGCGGGTATTGCTTTCCCTTCCAGTAGTATTTCAACTCTGGTCTCTGCCAGTTAGCGTAGATCTCATCCCAGGAGAGCCGAGCGAAATGAGGCTCTAGGACTCTTGGCGTCAAGGGTTGTTGTTCTTCCTGGAAGCGGAAGTCTACTGACAGCCGCAACTGGTTTTCGCTGAGATTTGGCAGCGCCTGGTGCACCGTCATGCTGCCGAATACCAACAGGTCGCCCAACCGAAAATCGGCGCTTAGCCAGCGCATGGCCTGGGCTTGCTCTGGCAGTCGTGCTTGCCGATTTCCCGCGCCCAGTGAAAACTCCAAGGGCAGTAGACCGAGCGTCTGTGAGCCCTCCAGGATAGCGATTCCGCCGCGCTGCTGTGGGCAGTCATGTAGTGGAATCCAGGCTGCGTAGAGTGCTTCGGTGCCCTGGTTGTTCGGGTAATCCTGGTGCGGCGGTGTGGTGCACTCGTCGTTATTGGGAAAGGAAAGCCGAGCAATGCTCAAGGGGTGAGGAAACGCGCTCTCGCCGACGATCGATCGCATAATGTCGCTTAGCGCTGCTTCGTGAGCCAGTCCATGCAGACTCTCGAGCATTTGAATCTTGTCATAGACTGCGAAGTACGCAGGTTCACCTTCGACTACCGGGACTGTGTTGGTTCTTGCCTCATGAGTTGAATAGCTGTGATCGAGCCATTGTGCCTGGTCGAGGATGTTGAGAATGTCGTCTCGTAGTCGCTCTATTGGTGCAGCTTCCAGTACGTCCTCAAAGTACAGGTAGCCCTGCTGCGCCATGTGCTCGCGCAGGAGATCGTTGTCACCCAGGAGGTGATTGCTGCTTTCGAGTTGCCCGGTGATCTCCAAGCTGGGTTCCGTCTGGGATGTCGTTATTGGTAAGCGCAGATTTTAACTGACTAGACCTTGGAGGGAAACGCGTTAGAGAGCTGCTTTCAACAGGTCCTTGTAGATTCCGCGGTACTTCCAGGGAATTAAGGACAGGTTGTTGGAAGCGTAGTTTTTCAGCTCGGAGCTATAGAAGCGCGCGTGGTCGGCTAATTCGGGGAGTTCGAGATGCTGGTGAACCGCGTGCAGTTTCTCGTGAAACTGCTGTTCTTCCCAGTCAAAACACAGCAGAGGAAAGGGCTGTCTTCGATATTCCTTAAGCAGCCGGCGGTTGTAAGCTGCCCATAGTTCGAGTGCCTGAGCTTCAGGCATCATGTTGAGGCCCTCCCTAAACCCCAGGGAATGGGCAACGGCCAGTGGGTGGCGAAAGATGCCTACGCGCTGGGCCCGCTCCCCCAGGACTTCGCGCCACAGGGGCAGGGTCAGCAAAACCCGTGGATCTTTGAACCCGCAACGTAATTCCGGCGGAAAACTGTCGACAATTTCACGCGCTCTGGAGAGATGATCCGGCGTGTAGCGGACAGTCTTTGGTGCCTGCTTCCAACTGCCACCGCTGTACTCCAATACAGCGTCGTTCAGATCGACAATGTCCTGGTTTTCCCGATTGCCCTTGCGGTTGTACTTGTTCCAAGTGTGGTGTTTTCCGAGATGCAGGCCAGCTGCTTGCAGAGAACCCACCAGGCAACTCGTGCCACTGCGGTGCATACCCAGCACGCAGACGACGCTGTTCTCTGTGGGATGTTTCATCGGGCTGGGGCGGTTCGCATAGCTGGCGACAGATGGTAATATCTGTGCCTGATGCAATGCAAGCTGTAACCGGTTTTCCTAAAACATAATTCGCTGACCGGCGCGTTGCAGACGGGGTTTCGGCACCATGACAATAACAACGGCTGTAGACCGGACGGACGATATTCGTGTCTCCGTCTCGATGGTCACTTATAACAGTTCATTCGATTTGCTCTGCAAGACGCTGGATGGGTTGCAGAGGGCGTTGGCCTATGCCCGCGGCAAAGGTATGCCGGTGCGACTGCAGGTTCTGGTCGTCGATAACTCTACTGACGCGGTCTACCAAACCCGGGTTCGCAATCTGATCTATTCCGATGCGGGGCAAAATTTCGACGAAGTCGAATGCTGGCATCCCGGCGCAAATATTGGCTACGGCGCGGCGCACAATGAGGCGCGCGCGCGCGCTAACAGTCAGTACCACCTCATATTGAATCCCGATGTAGAGATGGACCAGGATGCGCTCTACATCGGGCTGGAGTATCTCTCTAATCAAGACGACGTTGCCATGGTGTCGCCCAGTGCTAAGGATCCTCGCGGCCAGGTGCAGTATTTGTGTAAGCGTTATCCGTCGGTGCTCGTCTTGAGTTTACGGGCGTTCGCTCCGCGGTTTCTCAGGGAGTGGTTCCGTTCCTATCTGCACAGCTACGAAATTCGAGATAATTGCGGTAATGGTCACGTCGTTGATGTGCCATTGGTCAGCGGTTGTTGCATGTATGCCCGTACCAGCGCACTGCAGGCGGTAGCGGGCTTCTCGCAGAATTATTTTATGTACTTCGAGGACTTCGATCTCTCGCTGCGCTTACATCCCGTCGGTCGCCTGGTGTATCTGCCGACGATGCGCATTGTCCATCACGGCGGCTATTCTGCGCGTAAAGGCTTGCGACATATTTCAATGTTCGTTCACTCGGGATGGAAGTTCTTCCGACGCCATGGTTGGTGCATTATTTAGTTGCCTCCCCCGTTGGCGTGCTTTCTGCAGCTTCAGTTCCGCAAAGTCACCCGATTCGAATAAGGCCAGCACCGAAAGTTTTAACCCCCTCTCTTGTATGGCTGGATTGATTTCCAGCGTGTACCAGTGGGGTAAGTCTTCATCAAGTCCGTGCTCTTCTGCGTGAATCGACAGTGGGAATCGTCTAAAGCCAGCGCTTAGTACCGTGGTGTCATCGATCAGCAGTAAGTTCTGCGCGGTAGTGCCCGCGCCGCTCTTGAATACCCAGCCGCCGATACTCCCCAGTGCCGTACTTTGCTGTGAGAATGCCGCGTGACCCTTAGCATCCGTTGCCGCCACCCAGCGCTGCTCTCCGCGAGCGACAGACGTGAGTTGCCCCGAATCATCGCGTCTGAGTTCCCAGGGCGCGCTGCCATCGTCGACCCGGACGCTATGTACTCCCGCTGCGGAGACCAGATAGGCGCTAATGGTGTTTTCACCCCTTCTGAAGTAGGCGGGGTCGAGCATGACTGACACCTCATTGTCATCACCAAAGCTGTACCCAGAGCCAGCGACCATACCATTCACCCCAATCGCTATGGCGCTATTGGGCTCTGCGTTGCGCAACCAACCGGTGAGTCTGGCCGGCACAAAGGCGCTATTGACGCGCAGGTCCCGATACCACTCGCCGCGCTCGAGTTCGAGCCATGTCCCCTCTGCGGCTGGAGTGTCGCTGGGTATGGATTGCCGATAAAAGCGCTTGCCAGGCCCTATCGCAAGTGTATCCATGGCTGACTTGCCCGCGCTCAATACCTGATTGATTCGATTGATAGCCGTCTGCATATCCATATCGGCTTCGACGTCCAGATCCGCATCGCGGCCCTCCCAAATGAATCGACGCGGTGTTTCGAAGGATTGACTGACCAGACTTTGACCATCGACAGGATCGATGAGCGGTATGCCGAGAACATCTGCCACAGTCGGGAGAATATCGATGGTTTGTACTAAACGATCGTCTCGCTCTCCGTTTGTTTGGCCCGGGTAGCGTATAAATAACGGTACTCGGGTGACATCTGCTAAGGTCGCGGCCACGGGTTTTCTGCGTAATTCACCGGGAGCGAAGGCCACCCCGTGATCTGAAACAACGATTATTAGTGTTTCGTTAAAGCGTTCAGTGTCCTCGAGGGTGTCGAGAAGTTGGCCGAGCAAAGTATCGACATACTCTACCTGGAGGCTAAATCGCTGTGCGCCCTGGTCTATAAGAAACTGGTTTTCAATCCAGTCGTACGCCGTTACCGACTGTCCTGGTGTTTGGCGGCCGTTGTAGACCCTGCCATCAGGTAGGTAATACCAGGGCGTGTAAGGCAGCGACAAATGCAGGTAGTGGAAGCTGGTCGTTCGGTCTGTCGCTATACCATGTAGAAAGCGCTCGAAGCGCTTTTGGTCATTGGCGCTCATGTCGAGCACCATGGCGCCAAACCAATGTTTGGGGTTGCCTCCCGTGGGCTCCGGGGGTACGTGGTTATCAAAGCCCTTCCAGCTGCTGCTGATGGGCGGTAGCCAGCGGCCCGCGAGTGAACTGGGGAGTACGCTGTGCCACCAGATCGTCTGGATATCCTGATACATCGCGGGGCCATCGAACTGGCGCACGGCGCGTTTGTTTTCAGCCTTGCAAACGCTCGTCGGGCAGAGTCGACTGACCATTTCGATGGCGTTCACTTGATGACTGGGTGCCACGAGCGTAAACAGATTCTGAGGAAACTGGCTATGTACCGGTGCCATGTCCTCGCCAGTGTGTACGCCTGAGAGAATCGACGTAATGGCCCGCTGGGTATGGGTAGCGACCGTCGTGGTGTCGCCATACCAGGTGCTCATATTCGCCAGACGAGCGAAGTTGGGCAGGCGTGCGGGATCGATGGAACCGTCCGGCGCTGAAATGGCCGCCTGCGATAACTCATCGAGTACTAACATCACAACGGGAGTGTCGCTGCCTCCTACTCGCGCGGCATCGAGGCCGCTGGCTGGATTGATAAGTTTGCTTGTGGGACTGAACCAAAGGAACGCCGCGAGGCTAAGCGGAGAGAGCAGACCGACGATTTGCAGAAAACCGCGCAGCTGTTCGGAGCGGTGAAAACCGATGCCCAAGGCCAGCGCCCCCAATAATGCGGCGGGTATTGCCACGCTGGTGGTTACGCCACCGAACAGGGTCATTAGCCACGCCGCAGCCAGTAGAGCAACCAGCATGCTCGCCGCTAAGCTCGCCAACCGTGCGCTGGCAAGGCGCAGCAGCGCAATTAACAGCAGCATCAGAATCGGTGGAACGAGATAGGTCCGGATGGCGAAAGCGAGAATGTGTTCACTGTCGGCACGATGTGCCACGAAGAATGTTGCGCCCTGGCCCAGGGTTTCAAACAGGGGCATGGCAATAGCGAGCGTGCTAAGGCCAAGCAGCGTCAGGCCAGTGGGTATTAGGGGTAGGTCGCGCACCATGGCAAGAGCGGTGCGGGGTTAATCCTTGAGTTCTTCGAGCGGTTCCTCGCTGAGAGCATCATCCTCTACGCCAGTGTCCTTGCGAGAATAGGCCTTGATGGCCTCCCAGTGGGTTTTTGCGTAGAACCCTACGGAAGCAATGGCTGCGATCAGTCCCTGCAGGAGGATGCTACCCGTGCCCGGATCGAGATAGGCGTGGGCTGGAGTGGATAAGCCCAGGGTAAGTAGGACAAAGGCGAAAATCTGGAAATCGCGCATGATTTGGAACTGTGCCTCAGGATGCTGATATGATGTTGTCGCACAATAATGTGCGAACAACCGCTCAAACACAAGGTAATTCATTGTCCCAGCCACAAGCCCTTAGCGGCTCCTTCCGTGACCCCGCTGGCCAGGTTTTCCGCCGCGACGGGGTACTCTACCGCCAGATAAATCGCGACCATGACAGCGATTATCGACGCCTGATGGAAAGTGGCTTATATGAGCGTCTCGTTAACGAGCAGTTGTTGATTCCGCACGAGGAGGTGGGGCTTGAGCTGGCGCTGAGTGAGGCTGCAGCCGTGGTTATCCGCCCACAGCTAGTCGATTTCGTTAGCTATCCCTGGGAGTGGTGCTTCAGTCAGTTGCAGGACGCCGCGATACTTACGCTGCGTATTCAGCAGCTGGCGCTGGAGTATGGCATGGTGCTCAAGGATGCCAGTGCATTTAATGTGCAGTTTCTAGGCCATCAGCCAGTGTTTATCGACACCTTGTCCTTTGAGGATTATGAGGAGGGAAAGCCCTGGGTTGCCTATCGGCAATTCTGTCAGCATTTTTTCGCGCCTCTGGCGCTGGCGAGCAACTGCGACTATCGGCTGGTGAAATTGCAGCGCAGTTATATCGACGGCATTCCACTCGATCTGGCCAGTCGACTGCTGCCGATTCGCAGCTGGTTGCGCTACTCCTTGCTTGCACATATTCACTTGCATGCGCGCGCTCAGCAGCGCTTTGCTGACGCCGGCCGTAGCGATGGACCGAAGCGAGAGGTGTCGGTATCGCTGATGGGCATGAAGGGTCTCATTGATGGACTCCTTACCGCAGTGCGTAAACTCAAATGGCAGGCGGCGCCGACTGAGTGGGGTGATTACTACAGCGATACCAATTACGCAGATAACTCCATGCAGGAGAAGGTTCGACTCGTCGAAGGATTCTTAGCCGAGGTAGGCGGTAGCGGAGTAGCTCTGGATTTAGGCGCCAACACGGGCCGTTTCTCCCGGCTGGGCCTCGCTGCGGGATTCTCCGTAGTGGCAGCCGATATTGATGAGCTTGCCGTGGAGCGCTGTTATCAGATCTCCCGTGAGCAGACCGAGAACGTGCTGCCGCTGGTGCAGGATCTTTCCAACCCGACCCCAGCACTGGGCTGGGCTCATAACGAGCGCCTGGCCCTAGCTCAGCGTGGTCCTGTCCGTGTTGCACTGGCCTTAGCTCTGGTGCACCACATAGCCATATCAAACAATGTTCCGCTCAGCGATTGCGCGGCGTACTTCGCGCAACTGACTGAGCATCTGATCATAGAATTCGTGCCCAAGTCCGACAGCCAGGTTGCGCGTCTTTTGAGCACGCGCGAGGACATATTCCCTGATTATCACAAGCAGGGCTTCGAAGCCGCGTTTGGCAAGCATTTTGAGCTCCTTAGCGACGCCCCCGTGGCGGGAAGTGATCGACACCTCTACTTGATGCGGCGTATTATTCCTGTGTAATAACAACTAGTTCTGGACCTGCAAATGAAAGTTAGCCTGGTGTGCCTTGAAGACGGCATCATGGCCTGTGGGTTTCGTAAGTTCGCCGGCTATGCCCGGCGTCTGCACGCCGAAACCGAAGTCAATTTTGTGTCCACCAATAACCTGCGCTCCCTCTCTGCGGCACTGATGGGAAGCACCGGCGGTGGCGGTGAACTGAATGCCGACCAGGTAGATGAGATCGCCCAGGGCTTGTCTGGCCGTGACCTGTTGGGGTTTTCGAGCATGACAGGTTATGCCGGTCTCACCCGAGCCGTGATTCGCCGCGTGCGGGAGATTAGCCCTTCGACCACCATTATCTGGGGCGGTATTCACCCCATCATCCATCCGGAGGACGCCATCATGGCGGACGTCGATGGGATCTGTACCGGAGAGGGTGAGTTTGCCTTCGAGCAGTTTTTCCAAGCCTTGAAAGAAGGGCGCGATTACACAGCGACGCGCAATTTCTGGTTCCGTGATGGCGAGGAGATCATTCGTAATGATTTCCTGCCGCTGCAGACGAGTCAGGAAATGGAAAGCCTGCCTTTCCCGCTGCATTCCGGGGAAAGCCTTTATGAGCCGGGCGTAGGGTTTAGACCGATTGGATTAACGGATCGACTCACCCATGGAGGACTGAGTTACAACACGGTCTGGTCCATCGGATGTCCGTTCAAGTGCTCTTACTGCGGCAACACTAAATTTATTGAGAACGATGTGGGCTATCGCAAAATTCGTCACCCCAGCGCGCGTTATGCCGTTGAGGAGATCAAGCGAGTGCGCGAGCTCCAGCCCTGGCTCAGTACCGTGTGCTTTCACGACGACAGCTTCATGGCCATTCCCTATGATCAGTTGGCCGAATTTGCGGAAATCTGGCGCGCCGAGCTGGGAATCCCCTTCGCCGTCTATGGCGTGATACCGAACTATGTGCGGGAAGATAAAATACAGGTGCTGACCTGGGCGGGAATGAACCGCATTCGCATGGGAGTGCAGAGTGGCTCGCAGGCTATTTTGGACTTCTATAAGCGGCCCACACCGCCTGAACAAGTGGTGGAGGCTTCGCAAGTATGCGCGGAGTTCGCTCCGAGGTATCAGATTCCGCCGGCGTACGACATCATCATGGACAATCCAATTGAAACACGGCAGGACGTTGTCGACACGCTGGAGATGATCTATAGCTTCGGCCGGCCGTTCACACTTAACGTATTCAGCCTGCGGGTAATACCGAATACTGAGCTGGAGCGGGTCATGCGGGAGCGTGGTGTAGATATTGAGGAAATCTCCTCTAACTATGCCAACGTGCCTCCGCGCTGGGCGAATATCCTGTTGTACCTGTTAGTGGTGTGGCGGCCCCCGCGCTGGTTATTCGATCGTATGCTACGAGGCGTGCGTTCAAGCGCCGAGGAACAAACTCTGTATCCCGTTGCTGGCGGCCTCATGCGCGCTGTGTACATGATCAAGCGGGGGGTCGATCATTTGCGTCACCTCGACTTTTCAACGATTCCTGGTTACACAGGCTACTGGCTGTGGAAAGTGGGGCTGGTAGAATGGTGGTGGCGTAACGTCATTCCCCGCATGGATAAACCGGCGCGCAAGATTAAGCGGCGTCGCGAGACGGTGGAAGTTGTCGAAGTAATAGATAGTAAGCAGGTGGTATAGCGGTGACCGAACACCTCGGTGCGAGAGAAATTCGCCGATTAGCCTATCTCGAGGCGTTGGGTATCGATGGCTACGTGTCGCGCCGAGCCCTGCCGGGTGCTGCGGACTCGCGACGTCTGCGCCTGTTGTCTGCTGCGCCTCAGCCGGCCTCTAGTCCCATCCAGAAACAGCCAGTATTACCGCAGCGATCCGTGAGTCCTGTCGCCGAGCTCCTGGCAGACACCAATGCGACGCCTGCGCCGCGAAGCCGCCAGGAATCGGCGCCAGCCCGCGCCGTTTCAACCCCGGCGTCTTCTGCCGATGTGCCCGTATTCTCTGTGGCGGCCACTTTTGCGGGCGGCTGGTATTGGATCGACGAAATTACCGCGGGTCGCAGTGTCGGTGCAGAGTACCTGCAACTGATACAGGCAATTTGTCATGCCATGCGCCTTTCCACGGATGCGCCGGTGCAGGAGCAGTTTAACTGGCCATTGGGCGGCGCCTCTCAGCTTGATCAGGGCACTGACGCTGCGCGGGCAGCGTTTTCCGGTTTTCTGACCGGGCGTATCGAGCGTTTTCAGCCTGCTCGCGTGGTCCTGCTGGGCGCACCTGATTCCCAGTGGTTTGAAGCATCACTGCTGCCGGCAGACGCGATGACGATTAGCGTGAGCGCCTGGAGGATGCTGCGTCAGCCAGAGCTTAAGCGACAGGCCTGGGGGGAGCTGAAAGCACTGGCGGGTGATGCCAACTGAAGCCTTCGTTGTCCGCAGGGCGCGCCCCGAAGATGTGCAGTCGATCGCGGCAATAGAACGTGCTGCTGCGCTACAGCCCTGGAGTCTCAATCAGTTTCTTAGCAGCAGCCTGCGTGACAGTGACGGTGCCTTCGTTATTGAAGATGAACGGTTACGATTGCGTGGATTCTGCATCTTTCAAACGGTAGTTGATGAGGCCACTCTCATGAACATTGCGGTGCACCCGGATACCCAAGGTGCCGGTCTGGGCACTCTATTGATGCGTGCTTTGCTCGATGAGTTACACCAGTGCGGCGTACGACGCTGTCTACTGGAAGTGCGGCAAAGCAATCAGCGGGCTATCCAACTCTACCGCTCACACGGTTTCCTCGACGATGGCATACGCAAGGATTACTATCCGGGTGACTGTGGTCGCGAAGATGCCCTGCTGATGTCCTGCGTATTAGTGAGTGATTCATGAATATACTGGAAACCGAATGGTGGACCCTGGGATTGCCCCCTGAGTGGTGGGCCGAACAGGAAGACGACGCCGTCGTCATTGGCGATCGCGATGATGTAGGTAGCATCGAGATTTCTACATTACACAAGGAAGAGGGCGAGTTCTCTGCTGCCGAGGTGCAGGCTATTGCCAAAGACAACGGTGACGACCCTTGGGAATGGTCGGCGAGTGGTTTCGGTGATTTTCAGGGCTGTACCACACGCTATCAGGATGGCAGCGATGCCGTACGCGAGTGGTACTTGGCCAGAGGTGCAGTGCTACTGTTTGTGACCTATTGCTGCGATGTCGAGAACAATGGCCTGGACGACGCGGCAGTGGAAGAGATTCTGCAGACTCTGGCAATAAAAGGCTGACGCGAAAGCGATCAGCTTATCGTGCCAGTGACGCGCACCCGCTTCGAGCCCGCGGCGGGCTTTTCTTTTCTCGCGTCCTCGCGAGCCTTCAGTTCTGCATCTATCAGATTCTTAACCGCAATGATCAGGCCGGTGAAGATGAAGGCGCCCGGCGGCAGAATGGCCAGTAGAAAATCCTTGTAGTCGCTGAAGAAAACGATCTCCCAGTCCTTCGCTCCTGGACCAAACAGTAGATCCATATTGGCAAACAGGGCCCCGGTTCCACTCAACTCGCGCAGCGCGCCCAGCAGCACCAGAATCGCCATGAAGCCGATGCCCATGATAAACCCGTCGTAGAGCGACGGTAGCAGAGCATTCTTGCTGGCAAAGCCGTCGGCCCGGCCGAGAATCACGCAGTTGGTCGTAATCAGCGGGAGGAAAATGCCCAGAATCTGATAAAGCTCGAACGCGAAAGCCTGCATTAGCAGCTCAATGCAGGTCACGGCGGAGGCAATAATCATTACGAACGCCGGCAGGCGCACAGCGTCTGATACCACGTTGCGAATCAGGGAGACAGAGGTGTTAGAGGCAACCAGCACAAAGATGGTGGCGAGTCCCAGGCCAATCGCGTTTACCACGGTTCCGGTTACCGCCAACAGAGGGCACAGTCCCAGAAGTTGCACGATGGCTGGGTTGTTCTTCCAGAGTCCGTTTAAGGAAAGTTCCCGATAGCTGACATCAGCCATTGTCCTGCTCCTGCGGGGCCAGAAGGGTGGCCCGGTTGGCGTCATAGTACTCTAGTGCGCGCTTGACGGCGGCGGTAACTGCACGGGGTGTGATTGTGGCACCTGTGAACTGGTCGAATTCACCCTTATCTTTCTTCACGGCCCACTTTTCAGGCTTCGGGTTTTGCAGTGAGCGGCCATTAAAATCCAGCACCCAGTCAGATTTCTTTAGGTCGACTTTGTCACCGAGTCCCGGCGTCTCCTTGTGGGCCAGTGCCCTCACACCTGCGACGCTGCCGTTCGCATTGACCCCGACAATAATATCGATATCACCGCTATAGCCGTCTGGTGCAGTAACCGGCAGAATCACCGCAACGGTTTGTCCGTCCTGACGAGCAATGAAAAGCTGCTTATCGACACGCGCACCCAGGGTGCCCATGGCCACCGGTAGTGTATCGTCGAGCATAGAATTATTGTGTCGCGCGGGTGGAACTATCTCGAGCAGGGCCCGCTCTGCGGCTTTACGCTGTTCAAACGCTATGCGGTCGCGGGTGCCCAGATAGGTGCCTGCGATGATGCCCGTGGTGAGTACCGCGAATAGACCAAGAAGTATGCTATTGCGGCTGATGGATCGTGTCATCATTTTGCGGCACCCCCATGACCGTAAGTCCGGGGCTGGGTGTAGTAGTCGATGAATGGTGCGGCGAAATTCATAATGAGCACCGCGAAAGCAACGGCGTCCGGGTAATTCCCCCAACTGCGAATGGTGTAGATGAGTACGCCACACAACGCACCGTAGACCAGCCTGCCGCGCACGGATACCGCCGATGTCACTGGGTCAGTGACGATAAAGAACGCACCAAACATGGTGCCGCCACTGAGCAGGTGGAATAGCGGTGAACCGCCGCTGGCTGAGCTGCCGCCATCGTAAAAAATGGAGGCCAGCAGTCCCAGTGTCAACAGCATCGAAACGGGCGCATGCCACGTAAAAATGCGCTTGTAGAGCAGCCAGCAGCCACCCAGCAGAAAGGCGATGTTGACCCATTCCCAACCGAGCCCGCCCCAACGCCCGAACTGTTGATTCTGCGCCCAGAGGTTCTCAACCAGCAGGCTGTTATTTTGCTTCATAAGGTCCAGCGGTGTCGCTGCTGTGATCGCATCGATGCTGTTCGGCGAGAAGCACGCCATCAGTGCCTCGATCAGCCCTGGTGTGTTGGTGGCCTGATAACCCAAAGGAGCCAACCAACTGGTCATTTCCACGGGAAATGAAATCAACAACACGACATAACCCACCATAGCTGGGTTGAATGGGTTGTACCCCAGACCGCCATAGAGATGCTTTGCAATCAGGATCGAGAAAGCGACACCTACCAAGATCAGCCACCAGGGGGAGCCCGGCGGCATCGCGATTGCCAATAGTGTGGCGGTGACCAATGCGCTGCCATCGTTCAAATAGAAAGCGAGTGGGCGCTTGCGCAATTTGAGTGCCAATGCCTCGCAGGCCAGCGCCACGATACATGCCCAGGCAATGTTAACGAGGGTGCCGAAGCCGAAGAACTGGGTGAGTACGATCACACCGGGCAGGGTGGCCAGCAACACCAGGCGCATAACGGCTGCAGTACTGAGCGGACCGTGCGCGTGGGGGGAGGTGACTCGCATCAAGCTCATGTGCTTTCACCCCGCAGTGAGGCCAGCTCGAGTTTCGCGGCCTCAATCTTGGGTTTCAGATTGTCCAGTCCTGTCTCCAGCGCTTCAATGATGGCGTCGTCAGCACCTTCCTCGCGGCTCTGTTGTAGTTTGGCTTCGCTCTTGGCCAAGCGTTCCTGCAGTCGCTGCAGATTGGCCTCAGCTTTTTCCAGCGGTGATTGATCCGCGGCAGCGGCTCGGGCCGCCTGAGCTTTCTCGATGGCGAGTTGCGCCGCGTCTTTGACTTCGGGTTCTTGGGCTGCCTCTGGCGCACCTTGCGTTCCCCCCAACTTCTCGAACTCTTCCCGGGCGGCAGCCAGTTTGGGTCTCAGCTTTTCCAGGCCGCTTTCCAGCGCTTCGATAATCGTATCTTCGGCGCCGTCTGATTTGCTCTGCGCGAGCTTGGCTTCGCTCTTCGCCAAGCGCTCTTCCAGTCGCTTGAGATTAGCTTCGGCTTTTTCGAGTGGTGTTTGATCGGCCGCTGCCTCGCGGGCGGCTTTGGCTTTTTCGATAGCCTGTTGGGCAGGGTCCGCACTGGCATCGGGTTCAGTTTGTCCTGAAGTGCCCGCTTTCTTGGCTTTCGCACGCTCGATGGCCCTCTGAATGGGATCACTGTCTTCGCCACCTGCAGCAGCGGCCTGTGCGCGTTCCTCTGCGGCCTTCTTGCGCGCAGCCCGCTGCGCTTCTTTGGCGGCCGCTTCACGCTCCAGTCGTTCTTGTCTGGCCTCGAATCGGGTCCGGGAGTGCTCCGACTTGGCGTGGTCTCTGCGCAACTGCACCACTTCTGCCTTGGCGGCTCGATAGTACTGCACCAGCGGTATATTGCTGGGGCAGACATAGGAGCAGGCACCACATTCAATGCAGTCAAACAGATTGTGGATTTCCAGCTTCTCGTACTCTTTGCCCTGCGCAAACCAATATAACTGCTGTGGCAGCAGGCTTGCCGGGCAGGCCTCCGCACACAGGCCGCAGCGTATACATGCCTGCGCTGGGGGTGGTGCAGGTAATTCCGCCGCGGTCGGTGCTAGCAGACAGTTAGTGGTCTTTACGATGGGGACATTGGCATCGGCTACCGTAAAGCCCATCATGGGCCCCCCCATAACGAGCCGTGGGCAGCGTTTAGAATCGTAGCCTGATTTCTCAAGCAGGTATTGCATAGGGGTGCCCAGCAATACCTCGTAATTCTGTTGCTGTTCGACAGCCTCGCCGGTCACCGTCGTGATGCGCGAGATCAGAGGTCTGCCGTGGCGTACCGCGTCATTGATGGCGACTGTGCTACCCACATTCTGACAAACGATGCCGACGTCAGCCGGGAGCCCGCCACTGGGTACCTGTTTTCCGGTCAGGATTTCGATGAGCTGTTTTTCGCCACCGGAAGGATACTTGGTGGGGAACACGACTATCTGGACTTCGCTGCCCTCGGCCGCGGCACGCAGTGCCTCGATCGCTTCAGGTTTGTTGTCTTCTACCCCGATGAGGGTTTCGTCGGGATTGACGAGGTGGGTGAGAATCTCTGCCCCGGCGATGATGTCGGCGGCACGTTCGCGCATCAGAATGTCGTCCGCCTTGATATAGGGTTCGCACTCCGTGCCGTTGATAATCAGTGTATCGATTTTGCCTTTTTCCGGGTTGACGCCCAGTTTGACGGAGGCGGGAAATCCGGCGCCTCCCATGCCGGCGATGCCTGCTTCGCGGATCACATTGAGCAAAGCGGTTTTGTCTAGTTGCAGATAGTCATCCACGCCGCTGTGTTCAATCCACTCATCCTGGCCATCGCTGTCGATGACGATGCAGGGTGCCGAGAGACCGGAGGCGTGTGCGATCAGCCGTTCTTCTATCGCGCTCACCGTTCCCGACGTAGAGGCGTGAATTGGCACGCTGATGAAGCCGCTGGCTTTGGCTATCAATTGTCCCTTCAGCACGCGCTCCCCGACTGCCACTACGGGCTCGGCGGCTGCGCCGATATGCTGACTGAGGGGGTGAGTCAGTTGCGGAGGTATTCCCGCGGGCTCGATGGGCTGACTCAGCGATTGGTGCTTGTTCTCCTCGGGATGGATCCCGCCGTGAAAATCCCAGATCTTCCTCACGCGGCGTCCCTCTCTGCGGTAGCGCCGCCATCAGTGGCAATAATGACCGGTGAGGTACGAAGAGTGGGGGTGTTCCAGTGCCAGTTCTGTACCGTCGTTTCTTCGCCAATAAGATCAATGCAGTCTACTGGGCAGGGTTCGACACAAAGATCGCAGCCGGTGCACTCGGAAGCGATGACGGTGTGCATTTGTTTGGCTGCACCGAGAATGGCATCGACCGGACAGGCCTGGATGCACTTGGTACAACCAATGCACTCGTCCTCTCGGATATAAGCGACCACCGGACCTTCTTTTTCCTCGCCGTGCTCTTCATCGAGGGGGAGAGCTTCCACATCCAGTAGGTCTGCTAGCGCAGCAATACCTGCTTCGCCACCCGGGGGGCACTGATTAATAGGTGCCTCTTCAGCAGCGATCGCCTCGGCGTAGGGCCGGCAGCCCGGATAGCCGCACTGACCGCATTGGGTTTGCGGCAAGATGTCGTTGATCTGGTCGACGATGGGATTACCTTCTGTCTTAAAGCGCTCAGCCGCATAGCCGAGCAGTGCGCCGAACACGATCCCCAGGCTGACCAGGGCTAGCATCGCCGCGAAGAAGGGGTACTGTGTGATCAGGTCAGTCATCAATCACACCAGACCGGCAAAACCCATGAACGCCAGTGACATGAGACCGGCGGTAACCATGCCGATGGCTGCTCCCTGGAACGGCGCGGGAACATCGGCAACTGCGAGACGTTCGCGCATGGCGGCGAACAGCACCAGTACCAATGAAAAGCCGAGTGCGGCGCCAAAACCATAAAACAGGGACTGCAGAAAATCGTGGTCTTTGTTGATGTTGAGCAGCGCGACTCCGAGTACGGCGCAATTGGTCGTAATCAGCGGCAGATAGACGCCAAGCACGCGATGCAAAAGGGGGCTGGATTTGCGCACGACCATCTCGGTGAACTGCACCACGACGGCTATCACCAGGATGAATGAGATCGTTTTCAGATACTCCAGGCCCAGTGGCTGCAGCAGATAATTGAACGTGAGATAGCTGCAAGCCGAGGCGAGGGTCAGCACGAAGGTCGTAGCCATGGACATGCCCATTGCGGTCTCGAGTTTGTTGGAGACACCCATAAAGGGGCACAGGCCAAGGAACTGGACTAGAACGAAGTTGTTGACCAGGATAGCCCCAATCAACAGGATGGAATAATCAGTCAACATGCGCGGCGCCTCGCGGCAAGGCGTAACTAATGCCTATTAGTTTATAGTTTGATCAGTGTCTGATCAAGCTGGGATGAGGATAGTAGAGAAAATTGCTAATCAGAACAACGGTTTATTCCGATTATATTTATCGATAAAACCGATTAGCCGACAATGATTATTCGCCTATGCTGGACAAACAAAAATAACAAGCATGGAGCTACTATGAATCTGCCGGAACAAAGCCGCGACTATCACTGCCATCACATGAGCGGGCAACGGTGGGAGGCCTACAACAAACGTCCTGACGACATCATTATTGCCACTTCTTATGAGGCTGGCACGACGTGGACTCAGGGCATTGTCGCGAACATGCTGTTCGCGGATGGCGAATTTCCAGCGCCGCCGTCCGAGATGTCACCCTGGCTAGACATGGATCTTGCACCGCTGCCGATCGTCATCGCTAATCTAGAGGCTCAGCAGCACAGGCGTTTCATCAAAACTCACCTTCCCCTGGACGGGATACCGTTCTTTGAAGATCTCAAGTACGTGTACGTGTCCCGTGACGGCCGAGACGTATTCATGTCCATGTGGAACCACTATTCAAATTACACTGACCAGATGCATGATGACATCGACGCTCAGCCTGGGTTTGAAGACGATCGGTTTCCCCGCTGTCCGGAGGACATTCACGCGTTTTGGGCCGGATGGATAGAGAAGAGTTACTTCCCCTGGGAGGGTACCGGCTGGCCGTTCTGGTCCCATCTGGATAACGTGCAGAGCTGGTGGAATTACCGCCACCTGCCCAATATCGAGTTCTTCCACTACAACGACATGCTCGCAGACCTCGAGGGTGAGATGAGGCGTATGGCGGCGTTTCTGGAGATCGACGTAGCAGAGCAGCATTGGCCACGTATTGTAAATGCCTGCACCTTTGATGGCATGAAACAAAAGGCGGCTGATTACGCGCCGGGCGGGGGAGTGTTCTGGAAAGGCGGCGCGGATACCTTTATGAACAAAGGCACCAACGGACGCTGGAGCGATGTGCTGACCGACGAGGAACTCGCCCAGTACGAGGCGGCCTGCGACAAGGCACTGACGCCGGAGTGCCGGGCCTGGCTGGAGTTTGGCCGTTCGACGCTGGATTAAGTTACTTGACCTGCATCCCCGGCTGCGCGCCTTCGTGTGGCTCAACCAGGTAGATGTCCTTGCCACCAGGGCCTGCTGCCAGCACCATGCCTTCCGACACGCCAAACTTCATCTTGCGCGGGGCCAGGTTGGCAACGCAGACGCATAGCTTGCCGTCGAGCGCTGCAGGGTCCGGGTAGGCTTCCTTTATCCCTGCAAAGACATTGCGCTGCTCATCGCCAAGGTCGAGAGTGAGCTGTAGCAATCGGTCCGCGCCTTCCACATGGTCTGCTTTAAGAATGCGGGCTACACGCAGGTCGACCTGAGCAAAGGTGTCGAAATCGATGGTGTTGTCTTCCACTGTGGACGCCTCCGGTATCGCTGCCTTAGCCTCGGCTTGCTGTTCTTTGCTCGCCTCAACCACGGCCTCGACCTGCTTGGGATCGATACGCTGAATCAGCGGTTTGAACTTGGCGATCTGGTGATTAATTAGCGGTGCCTGAAGCACGGTCCAGTCGAGAGAGGTCTGCAGAAAGGCCTCCGATTTCTCGGCCATGGCCGGTAGCACCGGCTTCAGGTAGGTCATTAATACCCGAAACAGGTTGATCCCCACGGAACAGGCATCGTGCACCTCCTGTTCCCTGCCTTCTTCTTTGGCCAATACCCACGGTTTCTTCTCGTCGATGTACTGGTTGGCGCGATCGGCCAGCCCTACGATTTCACGAATTACCTTAGAGAACTCACGGTTTTCATAGAGTTCTGCGATGCCATCACCCGCTGCTATGAATTCGCCCAGCAGCTCAGGCTCGCTGCAAGTGGCCGTGAGAGTATTGTCGAAGCCCTTCTTCAAAAATCCGGCACAGCGACTGGCGATATTAACCACCTTGCCCACCACGTCCGAGTTCACTCGTTGCACAAAGTCCTCGAGATTCAGGTCGATGTCGTCAACGCCATTACCCAGCTTCGCTGCGAAGTAATAGCGGATATATTCGGCGTCTAGATGATCCAGATAGGTCCGGGCCTTGATAAAGGTGCCACGGGATTTAGACATCTTGGTGCCATTCACCGTCAAAAATCCGTGCGCATAGATGGCGGTGGGGGTGCGATAGCCTGCTGAGCTGAGCATGGCGGGCCAAAACAAGCCGTGAAAATTGATGATGTCTTTGCCAATGAAGTGATAGAGCTCGGCCGCTGAATCACTGTTCCAATAAGTATCAAAGTCCGTGCCGTCTCGCTCACACAGATTCTTGTGGCTGGCCATATAGCCTATTGGAGCGTCCAGCCAGACATAGAAGTACTTGCCGGGCGCGTCCGGAATTTCAAAGCCGAAATAGGGCGCATCGCGACTGATGTCCCACTCTTGTAGGCCGGCATCCAGCCACTCTGCCAGCTTGTTGGCGATCTGTGGCTGCAGCGCTCCACTATTGGTCCATGCCCGCAACATGTCCTCGAATGCGGGCAAGGTGAAGAAGTAGTGCTCCGATTCTTTGTTCACCGGCGTGGCACCACTCAATGCTGACTGAGGGTCGATTAGATCGGTGGGGCTATAGGTGGCGCCGCAGGCCTCACAGTTATCGCCGTACTGGTCGGGCGTTTTACACTTCGGGCAGGTGCCCTTGATGTAACGGTCCGATAGGAATAGTTGCTTGTCCGGGTCGAATGCCTGGGTGATCTCGCGCACGGCGATATGCCCATTCTCTCTGAGACTGAGGTAGATCTGCTCTGATAGCGCCCGGTTCTCTTCGGAGTGGGTGCTGTAAAAGTTATCAAAGCCGATCAGAAAGTCGTTGCTGTCTGCCAGATGCTCCGCATGCATCTGTTCGATCTGTTGTTCGGGTGTGATGCCGAGCTGCTCGGCCGTGAGCATAATCGCCGTGCCGTGGGCGTCATCGGCACAGACGTAGCGGCAGTTGTGACCGCGTGATTTCTGGAAGCGCACCCATATATCGGTTTGCACCTGCTCCAGCAGATGGCCCAGATGCAGGCTGCCATTGGCATAGGGCAGGGCACTGGTCACCAGAATGTCGCGGGGCTTATGCTCGGCCATTAACAGGAGTCTCTCAGGCTAGTAAAAAAGGGGCGCTACTATACCGTAAAGCGCCAGCAGGGTCAGCCGTCCTTACTGCGCCGAAAGATGCTGTGCAATAGCGTGCATGCCGGCAATAGCAGGTGCCGCGAACTCGTCGGCCCAGGCCTCGGGCCAGGCGCTGGCTTTAGCAATGACGACCTCGGCGACCGGGTTAACGTAAATGAATTGCCCGTGTACGCCTTCAGCAGAGTAGGCATTTGGCCCCATGCGCCACCACTGGAACTGATAACCGGTTTCTGACTCATTGCTGTCACCAAACTGCAGGTGAGCCGAATCGGGTTCCGTGGCCATCGCTACCCACCCCTGTGGCAAAAGGCGCTCGCCCTGCCAGATGCCATCCTGTAAATACAGTTGGCCGAAGCGCGCGAAGTCGCGCAAGGCGGCGTTGATGCAGCAGCCGGTCATTTCCATTCCGGTGGGGCCATAATTGTCCAGCAACCAGCTCGCATCGTGGTTCATGCCCAGCGGTTGCCAGATCTTCTCCTGAAGATAATGCGCTACTGGCATGCCGCTCACTTCATGCACCAGCCAGCCGAGGATCTGCGATTCCGCGGTGTTGTAGTTGAAACGAGTGCCCGGCTCAAAGCCTCTTGGAAAAGAAGCTGCAGTGGGATTGGCGGGATCGATATTGGCAAACATCGACAGGCCCATGAATCTATTGACGTCAGAGCTGCCTGAAGCGTCGTACTCCTCGCTGAAGTCGATGCCGGAGGACATTTGCAGGGCGTGACGGATGCTCACTCCCTCATAATCGGTGCCCTTTAGTTCAGACACGTATTGCTCCAAGGGATCATCGACGCTGGTGATCAGGCCCTCGCCGATGGCGATGCCGACCAGAGTGGCATTGATAGACTTGGCCACCGACCAGGAGGTGAATCGACTGCCCGCGTGGGCATCTCCCAGGTAGTTCTCGTAAACGATGTCACCTCGATGTATTACCACCAGACCCTGGGTGTGGTTCGCTGCCAGGAGATCCTCGAAGCCATATTCTCGCCCCAGGGCGGTGAATCGAATAGCGCTCAGGTCTACCGGTCGGAGAGGCAGTGCGCTCGGTTCGAGCGATGTTGAGATGCCGCGCGAAGGAAACAATTCCTCCATGTGTTGGAAGCCCCAAACCATGGACGCGGGTTCAAAAATGGCCTGCCGTGCTTCGATCTTGGGATCGAGAAAGCGGCTGGTCAGACCAAGGGCAATAGTGACAATCACCAGGGCCGCTATCGCGGCGTAGCCGAACTTATTCATATTCTATTGTGTTCCCTACTCGTAGTGATGCAATCAGTCTACACTGTCTAGCGAACTTCAACGGATTACTCGACATGTCTTACAAGAACAACTTGCTTTGCCTGCTGATTCTGCTACCGGCGTTTGCCCTGGCGCAGCCCGAAGCGGAAGAAATGGCTGAAAAACCGGAGTACGAGCCGCAGAGCTTTACCAGTCAGCATACCATCAGGATTGCCGGCGAGCGGGTAAAGTACACCGCGACGGCCGGCACGCTGATCATGCGCGATAAAGAGGGCGAGGCCATTGCGGAGTTTGGTTACACGGCGTATACCAAGGATGGCACCGATCCCACGACCCGGCCGCTCATGTTCGCCTGGAACGGTGGACCCGGTTCGGCATCCATGTGGCTGCACATGGGCGTGTTGGGCCCCCAGCGCACCGTGGTGGAAGATCTGGAGGTCAATGGTGCGGGACCTTTCAAGCGCGTCGCCAACGAGCTCAGCATTATCGATAAGGTGGATCTGGTGATGGTAGACCCGGTGGGAACCGGCTACTCACGGCCTTTAGGCGAGGCCGAGGGCAAAGACTTCTGGGGCGTTGATAACGACATCAAGTCGGTCTCTGAGTTTATCGTTCGCTATACCTCGGATAACGGACGCTGGATGTCTCCCAAGTACATCCTCGGTGAAAGTTACGGTGGTATTCGCGCCGGGGGAGTCAGCTATTACCTGCTCACCAATTACAGCCTGGCGCTCAATGGGGTGATCCTGGTTTCTCCCTATATGGATGTCGCCGGTGGCGGTGGCGTCGGTGTGGCCAACCTGGTGGTGGGTTACACCATGGCACTGTCGACCTATGCCGCGACGGCTTGGTATCACGATGCTCTCGAAGACAAGCCTGACGACCTCGTCAGCTTTTTGGCTGAGGTTGACGAGTACGCCATTGGACCGTATTTGCAGGTTTTGGTTAAAGGTGCTCGCGCCAGTGATAGTGAGCGCCAGGGTGTCGCCGAACAACTGGCGGCGTACACCGGCACCTCCGCGCAATACTGGCTGGACGCGAATTTCCGTGTCACCGAAGGGCAGTTTGTGGCCGAGTTACTGCGCGATCGACGTGAACTGGCAGGTCGCATCGACAGCCGCTATGGCAATTATGCAACTCACCCGTTGGCGGAAAGCATGACCTATGATCCTTATATGACCGCGGTGGGCCCCGCCTATGTGGCCACTTTCAACGACTATTACAAACGCGAGCTGGGGGTGGAGATGGATCGCCCCTATGTGGTATCCGGCGGCCTTTGGAAGCACTGGGATCGCTCCCATAAAGATCCGCAAAACCCCTGGAAGTCACCCGCAGCGGACACGGGTATCGATCTAGGTCATGCGATGATGATGAACCCAAACATGAAGGTGCTGGTGCAGGCCGGCTACTATGACTTGGCCACGCCGTATCGCGCCAGCGAGTATTTCATCGATCAGCTGCCGGTGCCGGCCTCCATTCGCGCTAACGTAGAAATCGATTACTACGAGGCGGGCCACATGATGTACGTACACCCGCCTTCGCTGGAAAAATATCGGGATGACCTGGTGGAGTTTATCGACGCCAGCCACTAAGGCGGCTACAGGATCTACCCCGGTTTGTGAGAGACCGGGGTAGTCCTTATACTAAGCGCCTGCGATTTTCTCGGTTACTCTCATGCAACAGATCAAACACATCATTGCCGTCGCGTCCGGTAAGGGCGGGGTAGGCAAGTCGACTACGGCAGTTAATCTGGCCCTGGCACTGAAGGAGAATGGCGCTGAGGTGGGCTTACTGGATGCGGACATTTACGGCCCCAGCCAGCAGCTTATGCTGGGCATTGAAGACGGTCGCCGCCCTGAGCAAAAGGACGGTCAGTTTCTAATACCTATTGAGGCTCATGGGCTCAAGACCATGTCGATGGGATATCTGGTGACGGACAAAACGCCCATGGTCTGGCGTGGACCGATGGCAGGTGGTGCGCTGCAACAAATGTTGGAGCAAACCTGGTGGGGCGAGCTGGACTACCTCGTAATTGATATGCCGCCGGGTACCGGCGATATCCAGCTGACCTTGTCTCAAAAAGCATCGGTAGCCGGCGCGGTTGTCGTTACCACTCCGCAGGATATTGCGCTGATCGATGCACGCAAGGGCATCGAGATGTTTGCCAAGGTTGATATTCCGGTGCTGGGTATCGTAGAGAACATGGCCGTGCATATTTGCAGCCAGTGCGGTCATGCAGAGCATATTTTCGGCGCCGAAGGCGGTCAGGCCATAGCGGCGGAATACGGCGTAGAATTGTTGGGATCACTACCGCTCGACCTGTCGATTCGCCTGCAGACCGACTCGGGTCTCCCGACTGTAGCGGCTGAGCCCGAGTCTGCAATTGCGGCCGCCTACTTGGACATTGCCAGCAAGATTACAACTACCCTGGGTGGCAGTCCCGCGCAAGCTATGCCGGAAATTGTCATCAGCAACGACTGATACAGGAACGCTATGAGTATTAAGGCAGACAAGTGGATTCGGCGTATGGCCGAGGAACATGGGATGATTGAACCGTTTCAGCCGGATCAGGTTCGCTATGCGGGTGATGAGCGAGTCATCTCGTATGGCACATCCAGCTATGGCTACGACGTGCGTTGCTCCGAGCACTTTAAGGTGTTCACCAATATCCACTCCGCCACGGTCGACCCCAAGGCCTTTGATGAGAAGAGCTTTGTCGATATCGAGGGAGCATGTTGCATTATTCCGCCCAACTCTTTCGCGCTGGCGTCTACCGTGGAGTATTTCCGGATTCCCCGCAATGTGCTGACCGTATGTCTGGGTAAGTCGACCTACGCCCGCTGCGGGATTATCGTCAACGTCACGCCGCTGGAGCCGGAGTGGGAAGGGCACGTGACCCTGGAGTTTTCCAATACCACCAATCTGCCGGCCAAGATCTACGCCAATGAAGGTGTGGCGCAGATGTTGTTTTTTGAATCAGACGAAGTGTGCGAAACCAGCTACGCTGACCGCGGTGGCAAGTACCAGGGCCAGCGCGGCGTCACTCTTCCTCGCGCCTGATGATCCAGCGCTTGCCGCTCCTATTGATCTTACTTTTGCTGATGCCCCTGGGGGCGTCGGCACAGCAGCGTAATCAGTTGCCCGATATGGGTGAATCAGGCGTGCTCCCGGTAGGACAGGAGCGGATGATGGGCCGGGTCTGGCTGATGTCCTTTCGGCGCAGCGCCCCGATCGTTGAAGATCCGCTCATGCAGGTCTATCTCGAAAACCTGATCAACGAACTGGCCCAGGAAAGTGAGTTACAAGATCGGCGAATCGTCCTGGTGGCCGTCGATAATTCCACCATCAATGCCTTTGCGGTGCCGGGCGGTGTCGTGGGTGTTCATACCGGGCTTATCAGCAAAGCGGAAACCGAGGCAGAGTTGGCCTCTGTCCTTACCCACGAACTCGCCCATATTAGTCAGCGCCACTTTTCACGCGGTGTGGAAGCGCAGAAAGTGGGCAATATGGCGATGCTGGGTGGACTGCTCGCCGGGATGGTGGCTATCGCTGCGGGTTCTGCAGATGCGGGCATAGGTGCCATTGCGGGTGGCCAGGCTGCAGCGCAGCAGCGAAGCCTTAGTTTCAGTCGCGCCCATGAGCAGGAAGCGGATCGCATTGGCATTCAGAATCTGTACCGGGCGGGTCAGGATCCTATGGGTGCGTCCAATATGTTCAAAGTCATGCAGCGAGAGTCACGCCGCTATGGTAGTCGGCCGCCGGAGTTCCTGTTGACGCACCCGCTGACGGAGAGTCGCATATCAGACGCGCGCAATCGCGCGAGCCAGTTCCCGCGGCGCATGTATCCGGATAATCCAAGCTTTCAACTGATGCGGGTGCGCTCAGATTTGGGCTTTATTCGTAACGACGATGAGGCGGTTGCTCGCTACCGCAGCAAGCTCAAGCGTAAAGGTCGCAATGCAGAATCACATCAGTACGGTTTAGCGCTGGCCCTGACGCGCAAGCGTGAGTTCGCCGAAGCGTTGGAACTGCTAAAGCCCTTGCGTGAATACTCGCCGGAGAATCTCGCCTATATCCTCGCCGAGGCTGATATTTATATTGAGTCGGGGGAGTTTGACGACGCGGCGGCAGTGCTGCGCCCGAGTTGGGCAGTGCATCCCGATAGCCACCCGATTATCATGATGATGGTTAAAGCACACTTGCGCGCGGGGCGTTATACCGAGGCCGAAACCATTCTTGCACCGCATGCGCGTCGCCGAGGATCCGACCCCTACCCCTGGTATGTGTTGGCAGAAGTGCAGGGCTTGTCGGGCAACACCTACGAGCTACACCAGTCGCGTGCCCAGTACTTTTTTCTTACCGGCGATATGCTGGCGGCCCGGGCGCAATTGGGTCACGCCCTCAGGTTGGCACCGGATGAGGTTGCCAGGGAGCGCATTCGAACGGAGCAGCGCCAGGTCGAAGGTGCGGCGCGGGCTTTGGGTCAGTTAAAGTGAAACCCTGAGGGGCCGAGTAACTCGTCGTCCAACTCCGCGCCAGTATTGCTCAACCTGAGTCTGCCCTCGCAAAACCATTGCGCAGCGGTGGGGTAAATAACATGCTCCAGCTCTAGTACACGGGCCGCCAGAGTCTCGGCCTCGTCGTCCGCTCGTATCGGCACCTGCGCCTGAATGATCGGTGGGCCGCCATCCAGTTCCTCGGTCACAAAGTGTACGGTAGCGCCCGCAACACCATCGCCAGCGTCGATCGCTCGCTGGTGGGTATGCAACCCCGGGTATTTCGGTAGCAAGGACGGGTGGATGTTGAGCAGTCTCCCGCTATAGGGGGCGATAAACACCGGTGTGAGAATACGCATGAAGCCGGCCAGGATTACCAGATCGACCTCAAATGGCTGCAGTGTATCGACCAGCGCCTGATCGAAACTCTCCCGTGATTCGAAACCCCTGTGATCCACTACCGTGGTAGCAATGCCCGCCCGCTGCGCGCGTTCCAGTCCGAAAACATCGGCCTTATTGCTGATCACGACCGCGATCTCGGCAGGCAATCTGCCGTCCTGGCTCCAGTCTATGAATGCCTGCAGGTTGGAGCCACTACCGGAGATAAGTACCGCGAGTTTCATGCACCAGCCAGTTTCACCGGCTCTTCGGAATCATCCGCGGGTTCGATGCGACCTATTCGCCAGGCGGTCTCGCCCGCGCCGCTGAGTATATCGATCGCGCGGTCTGCGTCTTCCTCGGCAACACACAGCACCATACCCACGCCGCAATTGAAGGTACGGTACATTTCTTCGCGCGCGACGTTGCCTTTCGACTGTAGCCAGTGAAATACTGCGGGCCACTCCCAGCTATCGGTTTCTATGCGTGCCCGACTGCTGGCGGGTAACACCCGCGGCAGGTTTTCCAGTAAGCCTCCACCGGTAATATGTGATAGCGCTTTGATCCGCACCGATTTCATGAGGTGCAGAATCGGCTGCACATAAATTCGCGTCGGTGCCAGCAACGCCTGGCCCAGTGTCGTGTCACCTAACTCGTCGTCCAGTTGATCACCAGATACTTCGAGAATCTTGCGAATTAATGAGTAACCATTGGAGTGTGCCCCGCTGGAGGCAAGAGCGATCAGCACATCATCGCTGGCCACCAGGCTACCGTCGATGATTTCCGATTTCTCCACCACTCCTACACAGAAACCCGCCAGGTCGTAATCCTCACCCTCATACATGCCTGGCATCTCTGCAGTTTCGCCGCCCACTAGCGCGCAGCCGGCTAACTCGCAGCCACGGCCAATGCCTTCCACTACGTCGGCGGCGGTATCGACGGAGAGTGCGCCGGTCGCGTAGTAGTCAAGGAAGAACAGTGGCTCAGCGCCAGCGACGACGAGGTCATTCACGCACATGGCCACCAGATCAATGCCGATGGTATTGTGAACCTGCATATCCATTGCGAGCTTAAGCTTGGTCCCGACGCCATCGGTGCCCGATACCAGCACCGGTTCTTTATAGCCCGAGGGCAGCTCGCACAGAGCACCAAAGCCACCCAGTCCACCCATGACTTCGGGGCGATGAGTACGCTTGGCAACACTCTTAATTCGATCCACGAGGGCATTGCCCGCATCGATATCAACACCGGCGTCCTTGTAGGAAAGTGACGGTTGCTTGGGGTCCGTGGTCATGAAGGAAATCTGTTGCTGGAAAAGGCGCTATTCTATCCTGTCCGGCGCTGGCCCGGTACTGCTAAAATGAGGTCTGACCCCGTTTTCTGGACAACGCTTACCGTGCGCACAGGCCTTTTCCTTTTTCTGCTGTTAATGGCATCGCTGTCCCATGCAGTGGTAGTCGACGGCTTGTATCAGGCCGACGTCGAGGTCGCTGACTACAGTCAGCGGCAATTGCGTAATGCAACCCGCCAGGGGCTCGAACAGGTGTTCATAAAAGTGTCCGGTAGCCGCGCCGTGCTAGGCAATGCGGATATCCGCCAAGCACTGGCCGAGAACCAGACCTATTTGCAGCGCTATCAATACCTGCGTGCAGACGATGGCAGCCTTCGGCTGCGTATTCACTATGACTCTGAGTTGCTGACAGACGTGCTGACCAGTGCTGGTGCCAACATCTGGACATCTAACCGTCAGCCAGTCTTACTATGGCTAGTTGCAGATGATGGCCGAAGTCGCGCCTTTGTGACACAGGAGACGCACCCGGAGTTGGTAGAAGTACTGATAGCCGAGTTGACCCGACGGGGCGTCCCCGTTGTGTTTCCGTTGCACGATTTAGAGGACACCGTTGCTCTCAATCTTCACGAGCTTTGGGAGTTTGATCGGCTCAGTATTTTTCGTGCCTCGGGGCGGTACGGCGTGGATAACATATTAGTGGGCCGATTGAATTCGCTGTCGGGCGACCGCTGGATGGGAGATTGGCTGTATCTTCGCGACGATACAGCGGCATCTTCCAGTTTTTATGGTGCCGATCTCGATAGTCTCGGTGCAGCGGGAGTCGATTTCGTTGCAGATCAGATGGCCGCCCGCTACGCCATTGCCGCTGGTGGTTCAGTCGATGCCATCGTGCATGTTCGGGTCGATTCGGTCACCGATTATCTACAGTATCGGGCGCTGGTTGAGGTTCTCGAAAATATAGAAATAGTCGATGCCGCCTGGCCAAGTTATCTGCGCGACCAAAGTATGATCCTTTCTCTGCGAGCGCAGGCCTCTGCCAGCGAGCTGGACAGGGTCATCGTGTTGGATAAGCGTCTGCAGCGGATCGAGTCACCGCCAGCGCTCCCTGGACAGCACCCCTCAGCGCAATTGTCGTACCGGTGGAACCCTTGACTAGCAATGTGATCAGTCAACGTGCGCTTTGGGCATTGGCCGCGCTTGTCGTCGTGGTGTTACTGATTCACCAATTGCGTCCCATCCTGGCGCCTTTCGTCATCGGTGCACTGATTGCATATCTGGGTGATCCACTGACTGACAGGCTAGAGCAACTGGGATGCAGTCGCAGCGTGGCCGCGATGCTGGTGTTCACCCTGATTGGCTTGGTGATACTGCTCACGCTGATCATTTTCCTGCCTATTTTGGCGTCGCAGTTGGATACCCTGGTGAAAAAGCTGCCCGCCCTATATGCCTGGATATCCAGCGTGGGTTTCCCATGGCTGCAAGAGCGATTAGATTTGCCGCCCGAGGTGCAGCCCATGTTGACCATGAAACAACAGCTAGCTGAGAACTGGCAGAGTGTTGGCCGCATGATTGCCGAGGCATGGCGATACGTCACCGGATCTGGGATTAATCTGCTGGTCTCACTCGGTAATATGGTGTTGATTCCCGTAGTCGCTTTCTACCTGTTGCGCGACTGGGACAAGCTGCTGCCCAAAGTGCTGGCGTTGCTTCCTATGCACTGGCAGGACACCGCCCTGCAGTTGGCACGCGAGTGCGATGAGGTGACGGGTGCGTTTTTACGCGGGCAGTTTCTGGTGATGCTAGGGCTCGGCGCGATCTATGCCACCGGGCTCTGGTTGATCGGCCTGGATCTGGCCTTTCTGATCGGGACCGTAGCGGGTCTGGCGAGTATTGTTCCTTACCTGGGTACCGCTGTGGGCATTGTTTCTGCGAGCGTTGCTGCGGTCATGCAGTTTCAGGAATGGAATATTCTTATCTGGGTTGGTTTGGTGTTCGGGGTTGGCCAAATGATCGAGGGTTACTTGCTGACGCCGAATCTGGTGGGCGATCGCATTGGTCTGCACCCCGTCGCGGTGATATTCGCCATCCTTGCCGGCGGGCAGTTGGCGGGTTTTACCGGTGTATTACTGGCACTGCCGGTTGCCGCCGTCATCATGGTCTTCCTGCGTCATCTGGATGACTACTACAAAGACAGCGAGTTTTATGCAGGAAACGATACCAGCCAGCATGACTGAACATCCGCAGCTGACTTTGCCGGTGTCGCTTCGCGATGACGCCACGTTTAGCAGTTTCCTGTTTCCTCCGGTGCTGCAACCGCTCCAGCTTGTTCTTGAGGCTCAGCTCAATGAAGGCGAGCAGTTTGTCTATTTGCACGGAGCTGCGGGTAGCGGGCGCAGCCATCTGTTGCAGGCTGCCTGCCATTCGGCTCCCGCAGGCGCGGCACTGTTTCTGCCGCTGGATCAGCTGTCCGAAATGCGCCCTGACGATGTGCTGGCCGGCGTCGAGTCACTGGCATTGTTGAGTCTGGACAATTTGCACAGTGTTGTTGGTCGCAGCGATTGGGAAGAGGCTCTTTTTCACTTGTTTAATCGCGTCAGGGAGAGCGGTAGTTGCATGCTGGTCAGCGCCGACTGTGCGCCGCGGCAGTTGTCGGTCGAGCTGCCGGATTTACAGAGCCGGCTGAGCTCAGGGGTGGTGTTTCGACTCGAGGAACCTGACGATGAGGCTAAACGAGAGATTCTCCAGTTTCGTGCAAGGCAGCGCGGCATGAACCTGGGCGAGGAGACCAGCAACTACATTTTTGCACGTGCCGGCCGCTCTTTACCGGAGCTGATCGCGATTCTTGAACAACTCGACAGTGCCTCCATGGCTGCGCAGCGACAACTCTCGATACCCTTCGTGCGTGAGACGCTGGGATGGTGAGCGCCGAGCTGAATGGCGAGCAGCTGGCGGAATTGAAGGCGGACCTTGAGCGGCTGCACCTGGAGCTAGAGGATCAGCTGGCTCGCGCGGCGGTAGACAGCCAACCGGTCCAGCTCGACCAGCAGTCGGTTGGGAGGCTGTCGCGCATGGACGCCATGCAGCAGCAACAGATGGCGGCCGCCAACCTGGCCCATGCGCGAGCCCATTTGAGTCGCGTCGTACTCGCCCTCGCCGCTATTGAGAGTGGTGAATTTGGCTACTGCCGGCAGTGCGACGAGCCTATTGGTTTCGCCCGGCTGAAGATCAGACCCGATTCTCCATTGTGCATGGGGTGTCAGCAAAGTAACGAAATGTGAACGGGTGCATGGTGTCCGGCGAAAAGCATTGTTATTCTTGTTGTTCACTGCAACATATTTGCATCCGCGTTAGGAATAGGAGTTTCCCAAAATGAAGATACGCCTTCTGTTGCCGGCAATCGTCGCCAGTGTCGCGTTATTGATCGGTCCGCAGGCGCTCGCAGAGACACCGATAACCTTCAGCTTCGGTGGCAGCCAGCATATTTACGATGACGATCGCGAAGTCGATGATGAGTTGTTTCTGTTTGGGGCGGCCGAGCTGCGTTTCACGGAACGCTGGGCTGGTGAGTTCTGGTATTCGGGTGGCGAAACAGACGGCGACAACGGCTTTGACGCCGACATCGATCGCTGGCATATAGACGCCCTGTATTACCTCGAGGAACGCGGTGATTTGCACCCCTACCTTGCATTTGGTGGTGGCCAGCTTAAGCGGGACTGGGACGTACCCAACGGTAATCTCGACGACACTGACGAGGAAGCGAACGCGGGTGCCGGCGTGCACTACTTCATCACCGACAATTTCAGCCTGCGTGCCGATGCTCGTTACCTGTTTGGATTCGACGACAGCACCAGCGACTTCACGTTGTCTGCCGGTATCTCCTATCGCTTCGGCGGTGGACCGGTGCCTGCCGCGGTTGCACCGGCAGCAGAGCCCGAGCCTATGGATTCTGATGGCGACGGCGTCTATGACGATATGGATGACTGCCCCAATACCGCCGCGGGCGTGCGTGTCGATAGCCGTGGCTGCGAGATTAAGGTCACCAAGGTTGCTTCAGTAAAACTGGTCGTGCAGTTTGAATTCGATAAAGATGAAGTGCAGGAGCACTACTTCTCTGATATCGAGGGCCTCGCCAAATTCCTGAATCGCTTCGATGATATTCACGTGGACATCGAGGGTCACACCGACTCTGTTGGCGCCGAGGCCTACAATCAGGACCTGTCGCAGCGCCGCGCTAATGCGGTAATGGAGGTGCTGATCAATGAGTACGGCATTTCACCATCGCGCCTTGAGGCGAAGGGTTTCGGTGAATCCCAACCGGTGGCAACTAACGACACGGCTGAGGGCCGCGCGGAAAACCGTCGCGTGATGGCCACACTGGAAGTCGAATACGAAGAGTGATCGATTGGTACTATGACGCTCTACCGGGGCCAGAGTTTGCAAAAGCTCTGGCCTTTTTGCGTCAGGACGGTGAAGTTGTATCTGCGAGTGCATTGGGCGGCACTATGCCGATTTACTACATTGTCGGCTACGAGGCGCTCGCTGCCGCATTTCGTGACGGCGATTTGTTTCCGCCTGGTCATGCCTACCAGATAATCTCCCTGCCTTTCATTGGCGAGACCTTTATGTCGATGAATGAAGATCGGCATCGTCTCTGGCGACCGCCGATGACACCCGCCTTCCGGCGTCACGCCGTCGATGAAATGGATCATGAGCGTCTGGCGCAGATCGGGCACGAAGTCCTGGAGGCTTGAACGCAGCCATTCGACTGACCTGGTGGCCAATTTTACGAGGCTGTATGCCTTTCGCGTGATATGTGAGCAGCTTGGCTTACCTATCGAGCATGAACGCGAGTATTACCAATGGTCGATGGATCTCATGTTTGGTGGTCGCGATATCGAGAAGAGCAGGGCGGCCGATAGCAAGTTGACCGAGATGGTGCGTCCGGTGTTCAAGGCGAGAAAAGCAGAGCCGCGCGATGACCAGATCAGTCGCTGGGTACATGGTACGGCAATCGATGGTGAGGAAATTAGTGACGATGCGATTCTGGCTCATATCAGGCTGTTTTTTACTGCGGGCGCTACCACCACATCTGATGCGATGGGTAACCTGTTTCACGCACTGCTTAGCGAGCCGGATAATTGGCAGGCTTGTGTCGCGGAGCCGGCGCTGCAGGAAGGGGCGTTGCAGGAACTGCTTCGTTACAATCCGCCGGTTGCAGCACAACCGCGCTTCTCCAACCCGCAACAGGCTATCGAGTTGGCTGGCGTTGAGATTCCGCCCAATAGTGCCGTGTTGTTTGGTATTGCCGCTGCCAATCGCGACCCGGCTGTGTTCCCCGATCCGGATCGGTTCGATATCCGTCGCAAGAGTAAGACCCTGCTAAGCTTCGGGCCAGGGCTGCGGACCTGCCCGGGAATGCATCTCGCCCAGAAAAATCTGCAAACAGCTCTTAGAGTCGTGGCTGAGCGAATGCCACGACTCAGGTTGGCAGTTGAGAGCGCGCCGCAGCCGGAGGGCATTTTGCTGCGAGGAGTGGGTTCTCTTCCCGTGCGTTGGGATTAGATACGCTTGCTCATAGCCTTCGTCGCGCCGATGTAGTAAAAAACGATAGAGCGACTACAACAATAATATTTGCGGAGGCTTCCATGGAGAACCTCGAGTTTTACGCATCGATAGCTGAGATATTCGGCGCACTTACAATTGTGCTGGGCGCAGGCTTTGCTTACGTGCAGTTCAACGAATATCGCAAACGTCGACAAAACCAGGTTGCGGCTGAGCTGTGCAGGAAATTTGCCGAGCCTGATATGGCCAGGGCAGTTACGCTGCTCAGGCAGTTACCAGACGATATCAGCCTGAAGGAATTGCAGGCGATGGATCCGGAGTATGAGGACGCGGCTCAGATCATTGGTATGGCGTTCGAAACCATGGGCTTGATGGTGTACAAAGAAATCGCATCTTTTGAAATGGTTCAACAATTGGCCGGCGGTCTGCTTCAGAGTATGTGGCGCAAGATCCGCACCTGGATCACCGAGAGTCGAGACGATATCGGCAACCCCAGATTTGGCGAATGGATGGAGTGGATTGCGGATCGTCTGTCAGAGCATGAGGCGAGCGTCACGCCCGCATTTATTGCCCATGCCGATTGGAAGGTGAAAGGTTAAGCGTTAACGCGTTCTTCTGCTTTCTTGGCGTGCATTTCCTCAAAGTAGCTTCTCAAGGTGGTGGTGCCTCGCTGCGGCCCGACGCCATCGATTTCTCCAGCGGTGACGATGAAGTCAGCCAGGTCGCCGAATTGTTTCGATAGCAGACCAATAAACCGGGCAAAGCCTCGCGCAACCCACATTGGTACGACGCTGATTTTCGCAGGCTGACCTATCACCTCGAATGCGAGCTCGGCGGCCTCACGCTGGGTCATGATGTCCGGTCCACCTGCTTCTACCTCTTCTTCATCGCCTTCGATGGTCTCTGCGCAAACAACCGCGAGATCGGCACCGTGAATCGGATTCATCAGGTTCTCGCCCTTGCCGACGAGGAAAGAGCGCCCCTTAGCCGCCATGTCATAGAGCACACCCATGTCAGAAAAGTACCCACAGGGTCTAATCACTCGATAGTCCATGCTAGAACTGCGCAGATCGCTTACGACCTTTTCATGGGCCTGCGTGATTGCCAATTGCATGATGTTCTCGGCGCCTTGCATTGACACATAAGCGAACATGTCGACGTTTGCTGCTTCGGCGAGATCAATGAGATTGCGATTGCATTGATAGTCCACCTGTTCGAATGTCAGTCCATCTCGTTGTCGGGAAATGCCGACACTGGAGAACACCAAATCTATTCCATCTGCGACGCCGGCAAGGGTTTCAGGTTGGGTGAGTTCGCCAATAAACAGCTCATCGATATCACCCGCTTCTAGCGCGGGGGCGGTGAAAGGGCCAGGCTCAAACAGCCTCTCCCTGCTGCGACTGATAACACGCACCCAATATCCCCTGGCTTTGAATGCCTTGACTGCGAATTTGCCGAGATAGCCGGTCGCGCCGGCGATCAGGACCCTGCGCTGCACCTCAGGCGCCGACCCAGGTCCCATGAAAACCTGAGGGTATACGCACCGGCACCTTCACCGTGGCGAGCGCGCCCGATTCAATGTCACTCGCATCAAATACGAGGAGATCATTGAGCTTAGTCTGCTGATCGTAGGCCAGCATCAACAGGTAACCGTCTGCCTCGTCTGCGTCTTCGGAACGGGGCGCGATGATGGGTTCGCCCAGCAAGTAACGGTCTTCGCCCCATAGCTTGCGAGCTCCGGTCTGCATGTCATAGTGCACCAGTCGGTTAAACATAAGGTCGCGGCCGTGATTGCCCACAGCGTAGGCCTGCCGGTGCTGGACAGTCATGTAGCGGTCATCGGTGCGCGGAAATTCGCAGACGAAGTCATCGATAATCTCTTCGCTAACAGTGTTGGTTTGGCCGCTGGTATCGATACTCCAGCGCCGCAGGTGCGGCGATACGCCGTCGGATTCAGGCGCCATCTCGCCATTGGGCATGGGGGCGAACTGGGATGCATTGGAGGCGCAAATATCCACCTTGATGCTGTCGCCTTCCTCCCACGCATTCATCATGTGGAAGCTCCAGCGCGGGTCCATGCTGTGCCATGTAACGTCGTCTGCGGTGCCGTTGCGTGGCATCACACCGAAGTGACTGCCGCGATCGGGGTCCCATGCCATGGGTACGCCGGTGTTGATTGCCATTTCCAGATCGAAGGCCAGGGGAAAGATTGGGAACACGACGTAGTTCTCAGTGACGAAGAAGTCGTGCACAAATGAGGCGAATGGCACCTCGATCATTTCATTCTTGATCAGGTTTCCATTTTTGTCAGCAACGTTAAAGCGGACAAATGGAGAGAACTGCCCTTTCGCCTGATTACCGAAGAAGATCATCTCGCCGCTCTTATGGTCAAACTTGGGGTGCGCGGTGATCGGGCCGTCAATTTGACCGTCGTAGTCGAAATTACCCTTGGTCTCAAGAGTGGTCGGATCCAGTTCTACAGCGATGGTGCCCTCCATGAGGGCCATGAGTCGATTGCCGTGCCACACCACGTGGGTATTGGCAGTATTGTAGTGCTCATCTGCCACTGACGGATCAGCACCGATAGGGTTTCCCAGAACGCCAAATAAGGAGCGGCCCGCCTTGCGTTCCAGTTCATACTTCTCGGTTCGTACCCAGCGGTTTTTCCAGGATGCCCGCCCGTCGGCAAACTCAAAGCGCTGTATCATGCCGTCGCCATGAAACCAGTGGTATTCCTGCCCCTCAATAGGAGGGTAGAGCGGGTCCGGTCCGTTCCGAAAATAGACGCCCTGCAGATCAGCCGGCAGCTCGCCCTCCACGATCAAATCGGCCGCATCGCACTCGATGCCTGAGGGGGCTGTGGGCCCGCTGAGGAACATATTCTCGGGAAATGGCTGGGTCATGGGCGGTCTCCAGAACGGTGTTTATAGTTATGTACGCAGGATAGCCGCCCTAGATTGCTCCCGCGCAAAATAAAAATCAAGCCGTCCGGTTTTTTAGGCTGGGGCCTCTGTCATCGCGATGTACCCTGGCAGCGCCTCGACTCGCGCCAGCCAATCCCGAATGGCGGGATAGTCGCTCAAGTTAAAGCCACCTTCGTGGGCAACGTGGGTATAACCATAGAGAGAAATGTCGGCGATCGTCGCAGTCTCGCCCACCAGATAGGGCGATTGCACAAGTTGTTGCTCCATGACCGCCAGCGCTTTGTGACCGCCAGCCTGCTTCGCTTCGTATTCGTCCCGTCGCTCCTCGGGCAGCCCTAAATAGAGCGCGATATACCTGGCCACTGCGATATAGGGTTCATGGCTGTACTGCTCGAAGAACTGCCATTGCAATACTTTCGCGCGTTGGTAGCTATCTGCGGGCAGCAGATTACTGTCTGCGGCCAGGTAATTGAGTATCGCATTCGACTCGGACAGTGTTCGACCATCATCCAATTCGAGCAGTGGAATCTTGCCGTTGGGGTTTCTGGCGAGGAACTCCGCCCGCTGCGTCTCGCCAGCGAGAATGTCGACGTGAATCCATTCATGTTCCAGCGCTAGAAACGCGCATAGCAGCTTGATCTTGTAACAGTTGCCCGATCTGATATCGCCATAAATGCGCATGTGCATCTCCCTAGCCAAACAGCCAGTCATTGAGTAGCCGGCCGGGCATCAACGCGAAGCTGCCCGCGATGAGTATCCCTCCGACATAGGTCAGGACCATACTGCGTTGGTGCCTCTTGAGGTCGCCGCGCTTAATCGCGAAGTACGCTTCTGGCACCGACCAAAGCACGAGAAAGCTCAGCAGGTGTATCCATCCGAAGTGATTCAGGAAGCGCGGACCGACCTCGGCGCTCATAAACAGTGTTGTTGCAGCGGTTATGAACATGAGCACCATGTAGATCTTCCCGAGAAGCTTGTGGACAGGCGTGCCCTTGCGGTTCAACAGCAGGTACGCGCCCAGGAAGAAGGCGGGAACGACGGTGGTCAAATGGAAAATGGCAAGCTGGAGATAACTCATGATTCAAGACTGAAAGCGTCAGCGTCTCTGTGGCAGGGGAACTTGCGTCGGTAGGTGGCCATTTGCTCATAGTCCAGTGTGCTGCTGAATATGCCCGATCGATCCTTGCAGTCTTCAAGAATCACGCCGTCCGCAGCCAGCACCAGGCTGTCGCCTGAGTAATCGAGTCCGTTGCCGTCGCTGCCGACACGGTTAAGGCCGATACAATAGGCTTGATTTTCGATTGCCCTGGCAATCAACAGTTGGCGCCAGTGCATTCGACGTTTGGCGGGCCAGTTGGCGACAAACAGCAGAAGATCATAGTCGTCACGGTTGCGCGTCCACACCGGGAAGCGCAGGTCGTAACAAATCTGCAGGCATATGCGCCAGTCTCGCCACTCGACGATCTTGCGTTCCTCTCCAGCGGCGTAGTGTTTGTCCTCACCCGACATGCGAAACAGGTGTTTTTTGTCGTAGACGTGAGTGTCACCGGCCGGTGTAACGAACAGCAGGCGGTTATAGACAGCGCCGTTCTCGCGTACTGCGAGTGAGCCGCAGATGGCCGCGTCCAGTTGCTTGGCGCTTTCTAGCAGCCAGGGGAGGGTCTCGCTGGCATCGTCCTCGGCAATCTTTTCTGACGCCATGGAAAATCCGGTGGTGAACATTTCTGGCAGCACTACCAAATCGGTATTGGTCGCGAGTTGCTCGAAGTCGGCACTGAACTGATCGCGATTCGCCTGGGGTGCTTCCCAGTGTAATTCACGCTGTAGCAGACTGACGTTTAAATCGCGCACAAAATCTCCGCCGCTTGCTGCAACATGGCTTCGCTCTTCGCGAAGCAGAAGCGCAAGTGTTGGCCCGGGTGGGGTTGATCGCAAAACACCGATATCGGTATCGATGCTATGCCATGTTCACGAGTGTAGCGCTCCGCCAGTGCGGTATCGACCTCGTCCGAAATGGCGGAGTAATCCAGTAATTGGAAATAGGTGCCGGCGCTGGGCGTCAGTGAAAAGCGTGAACCGGCCAGAGCATCGCAAAACAGGTCGCGTTTGGCCTGGTAGAAAGCTGCCAGGCTGGCTGGAAAGTCGGGCTCGGCGGCCATGAAATCCGCCAAGGCCATTTGTACCGGGCGCACACCCACGAAGGCGACAAACTGGTGTACCTTGCGCATCTCGGTCGTTAGTAGAGGCGGTGCAACCATGTAGCCGGTTTTCCAGCCGGTAACATGAAAGGTTTTTCCGAAGGAAAAGGCGGCAAAGCTGCGTTCGCGCAGGCCTTCGTACTGCAGTACGGAGCAGTGTTGTTCGCCATCAAACACCAGGTGCTCATAAACTTCATCGCTGATGACATAGAGAGCGTGCCGAGTGGCGATGTCTTCGAGCCGGCGCAAATCCGCGTCGCGCAAAATGGCGCCGCTGGGGTTGTGCGGCGAATTGATCATGATGAGCCGGGTTCGCGAATTGATGGTCGCCTCGACCTCGTCCCAGTCGATGCTAAAGTCCTCGCGCATTGCGAGATGTCGGGTCACGCCACCGCTCAGGCTAATTGCAGGTTCATAGCTGTCGTAACTGGGGTCGAAAACGATGGCTTCATCGCCCGGGCGAATCAGGGCGGTCACCGCGCAGTAGATGCCTTCGGTGGCGCCGGGCACCACGGTGATCTCTGTGTCGGCATCGGCGGTAACGCGGTAATAGCGCGATAGCTTGGCGGCAATCTGCTCTCTCAGCTCGGGTACGCCGGTCATTGGGGGGTACTGATTATTGCCGTCCATCACATGTCGACACAGGGCCTCGCGCAAGACAGCGGGGCCGTCATAATCGGGAAAGCCCTGAGACATGTTCAGTGCGGCACATTCGTTGGCCAGCGCCGTCATCACCGTAAAGATGGTGGTGCCGACCTCGGGGAGCTTGCTCTGCAAAGGATCAGAATGAAAGGTGTCAGGCATGGGCTGATTATATAGCCCGGGTTCGGGAATTTCCCAGCGGGCGTTAACCTTGCTCGCACATCTATGCTAAAACTTGGCCACTACGGCCGAGGATGAAATGCCGCCGCGTAGAAATTTCTATAAGGATAAACAGCATGTTGGAAAATCAAAGAATTCTTGTAACTGGCGCTACCGGCCAGGTGGCCCGCCCCATTGCCGAGCAGTTGAACGCGAACAACGAAGTTTGGGCGGCTGCCCGTTTCTCTGATCCGGCGGCAAAGGAAGCGCTGGAGGCTCAGGGAATCAACACGGTGTATTTCTCAATGGGAGAGTCGGATCTCTCTGGCCTGCCCGATGTCGACTATGTGATTCACTGTGGCTGCAACACCGACCCCAAATCGCCCGATGAGGGCGTCACTCATAACGCGGAGGGCACCGGTTTTCTGATGCAGCGGTATCAAGACGTGAAAGCCTTCTTTCATATGTCATCTTCCTCCGTTTATGCACTGAAAGACGATCCGCAGGAAGCGGTTGGAGAAGAAGATCAGCTTGGCGGGTTTTCCAGCTACTCCCCCCACTATGCGATGAGCAAGCAGTCCACCGAGGCGGTGGTGCGGTTCCTGGCACGGCAGCTCAACCTGCCCACGATTATTGCACGTCTTGATGTGGCGTATGGCAAGTGTGGCCACGGTGGGGCGCCGCTCGCTCTCGTCATGTTCATGCAGCATGGTATTCCCTATGCCCGCGCAAAATCGGGCGACAGTTACTGTTCTCCGATTTACGAAGATGACATCGTAATCCAGGTGCAAAGCTTGCTGGAGCATGCCTCGGTCCCCGCAACGACCGTCAATCTGGGTGGTGATGAGGTCGTGACTATGGAGGAGATGCTGGCGTATATTTCCGAGCTGACCGGACTCCAGGCACAGATAGAGGAGAAAGAGCAGGCGACCTGGAATATGACGGTGCTGGATAACACTCGTCGCAAGGCATTGGGTGGACCCTGCGAGGTGACTTGGAAGGAGGGCATCCGCGCCGCCTTGCAGGCGCGGCACCCCGATCTCGTCCCAAGCGGCTAGACTGTTACAGCGTTAGGCACGAAGGAGAAGATAATAATGAAAACCGTCCTTATTACCGGCACCACCAACGGCATCGGCCGCGTTACCGCAAAGGAACTCGCCGCTCAGGGCTATCGGGTAGTGATGGCCAACCGCAATCGCCAGAAGTCGGAGCAACTGGCGAGCGAGCTAAAGTCGGAGACCGGCAATGAGAATATCAGCCTGCTCGACCTGGACCTGGCATCGCTGGAGTCTGTAAGACAGTGCGCTGCTGCCTTTAAAGCGCAATACGAGAGTCTCGATATACTCATCAACAATGCCGGTTTGATGAGTATGGATGAGGTGATTACTGAAGATGGGCTGGAACTGCAGTTTGCAGTCAACAATCTTTCTCAGGTATTGCTGACTCTGGAGTTGGTGCCGGCGCTGGAACGGGCGGCGCCGTCCCAGGTGATCTTCGTGACCTCCATGATGCATAAGTTCGGCAAACTGGACTTCGATAGTTTCACGGGCTGGCGGAAATACAGTGGTGGCGCTTCCTACAATCAATCCAAGTTGGCCATCATGTTGATGGCGCGTGAACTGGCCGATCGCCTCGAGGAACGCAATATTCGTGTGAATACATTGCATCCCGGTGCCGTAAACACGGGCATTCTCGATAACTACGGTCCGGTGATGCAGTTCTTTCTGCGGATGCTGTTTATCGCTCCCGAAAAGGGGGCACGCACTTCCTTGCATCTGGCGACGCAAGACGCTGCCGAACTACCCTCCGGCAAGTACTTCGTTAACTCGAGGCCTGCGGCTACCCACAAGTTGGTCGACGATGCGGCTCAGCGGGAGAAGCTGTGGCAGGCCTGCAGTGCTTACCTCGGTGCGGCAGCATCCGGATTCTGATCGCATCGTCCCCTCACATTCTATAAAAAGAAAATGATGATCAGACTATTCCAATGCATTCTGTGTTTTGCTGTGGTGATTGCCAGTGCGAGCACTGCTGAGCCCACCGTCGATTGGCCCGCCTACGGCCATTCACCCGGCGGTGGTCATCACTCGCCAGCTACACAAATTACACCCGACAATGTCGACCGTTTGCTGCAGGCCTGGGTGCACCGTTCGGGTGACTACCGCAGCGGAGAGGGCGGTATGACTGAACCGGGTAGCGTCGAAGAGTTATCCACCCGTGCGACGTCGTTCATGGCGACGCCGATCGTCGTGCGGGATACGCTGTACTACTGTTCACCCTTTAACAAAGTGTTCGCTCTTGACCCCGCCTCCGGACGGGAGCGCTGGTCTTATGATCCGGGTGTGAACATGGAGATTGAGACAGTCACTAATTGCCGCGGCGTGAGCAGTTGGATAGACCCCGATGGGGCCGACAAAGTCTGCGGGCATCGAATTGTGATGGGTACGCTCGATGCCAGGTTGATCGTGCTGGATGGCAGAACCGGGAAGCCCTGTGATGACTTTGGTCAGGGTGGAGAAGTGAGTCTCTCGGCGGGGCTCACCGAGCATGAGGCCGGGGAATACAGTATTACCAGTGCGCCCGCGATCATCGGTGATTTGGTGATAACTGGCGCGTTTGTGCTGGACAGCCAGCGTACCGATTCACCCTCCGGTGTTGTACGCGCCTACAACGTCAAAACCGGCGAGTTTGTCTGGGGATGGAATCCAGTGCATCCGGATTATCCGCAGAAAGATGAGTCGGGGAACTTCGTTGCTGGTTCCACCAACGTGTGGTCTACGATCTCCGTCGATGAAGAGCTCGGACTGGTTATCGTGCCCACGGGAAATTCCTCACCGGACTATTAAGGCGGTCATCGCGAGGGTCATGAGGATTACTACTCGAGTTCGGTCGTTGCGCTGAAGGCTGCTAGTGGCGAGGTCGCCTGGCATTTTCAGACAGTGCATCACGATATCTGGGATTTCGATGTGCCGGCGCAGCCGACTTTCGTTGATCTGACGATAGCCGGCAAGACTCGACCGGCGGTGGTGCAGGTCACCAAGATGGGTCTTACCTTCGTGCTCGACCGAGAAACCGGGCTGCCGTTGCACCCGGTGGAAGAGCGAGCAGTGCCCCAGAACGGGGCGGTTCCTGGTGAGTACCTCAGCCCGACTCAGCCTTTCCCGGTAAAGCCCGAACCGCTGCATCCGCTGGGCCTTTACCCTGAGGATGCCTGGGGTCTGACCTTCTATGATCGTGGCGTGTGCCGTGACAAGATCGCGGCAGCTTCTGGCCACGCGATGTATACCCCGCCCTCACTGGAAGGCGTGGTGTCCTACCCTTCGCAGTTGGGGGGGCACAATTGGGGGTCGCCGGCAGTGGATATGGAGCGCAAGATTATGGTGACCAACACCAAGCGCTTGGCCACCAGTTTGCGACTGATGCCGCAGGGAGACTGCCCTGATAATTTGCCGTTTCCACAGACGGACTCGCCCTACTGCGTGATTGTGGATGTGTTGACCTCTAATTTCGGACTGCCTTGCTCGCCACCCCCCTGGGGAACGCTCGATGCGACGGATCTTGAGAGTGGAGAGATTCTGTGGAGCGTCCCGCTGGGGAATCTCAGAAATCTGGCCCCCTGGCCTTTCCACGATATTATTCAGGGAGGCCTCGAGATGGGTGGGCCGATGACAACCGCATCGGGACTAATCTTTATTGCCGCGACTTCCGACGCCTACATACGCGCGTTCGCGATAGAGGACGGGCGGGAGCTATGGCGCCATGATTTGCCTGCTACCGGTAACGCGGTGCCGATGTCTTATAGCTACAAAGGACAGCAGTATGTGGTCATCGCGGCGGGGGGACACTTCACCTCACCGCTGCCGTCGGCAGACCATTTGGTGGCCTTTCGGCTCCCCGACTAAGCGCTCATTGCCCTACTGCTTAGAGCTGTGTTTCCAGTGGCAGCTCGGTGCTGTTTTTGATCTCCGTCACCGCCATGTGCGAGTGCAATTCTCGAATAGAGGGTGAGGTGGTGAGCGTGTTGCGGACAAAGTCTTCGTAGTGGGATATGTCCCGGGTAACGATCTTCAGCATGTAATCCCAGATGCCGGCCATGGTGTAGCACTCCATCACTTCCGGGTAGCGAATGATTTCGCGTTCGAATTCCTCCAGGTTTTGCCGGCCGTTGGCCGTGAGGCTGACTGTGGCGAAGACCACGACTTCCATGCCCAATGCCCTGCGATCGAGCAAAGCCACCCGTTTGCGAATATAGCCCTCCTGCTCAATGCGGTTTACACGTCGCCAGCACGGAGACTGGGAGAGATTCAGTTTTTCGGCGATCGCGGACGTGGAGATGCTCGCGTCTGTTTGCAGCAGCTTTAGGATCTCGACATCGGTCTTATGCAGTTCTTCCGGCATATTTATTCTCAAAAAAGAAATATAACGAAATAATTATGCATTATATATGCGTAAAGCGGGCGAAATAAAATAACAATTTCACCCCACCTGAGTACCATTACTAAATCTGAATAACCCAGTCCCGGGGCGCGCTATGACCAAGGCAAACACCGTGTTGAAGCAGGTTTCTCTCGACGACAAGTATGCGCTCGATGCCACCCGTGCCTATATGACGGGCATCGAGGCCCTGGTCCGTTTGCCCATGTTGCAACACCAGCGCGACCTGAGTCGTGGACTAAACACGGCGGCCTTCATTTCAGGTTATCGCGGCTCGCCGCTCGGTACTGTGGATCAGGCCATGTGGAAGGCCAAGCCCTTTCTCGACCGGCACAATATTCACTTTCAACCGGGTGTGAACGAAGATCTGGCGGCCACAGCAGTCTGGGGCAGTCAGCAGACCAACCTGTTCGGCAATGCGAAATACGATGGGGTGTTTGGCATGTGGTACGGCAAGGGACCGGGTGTTGATCGCAGCATGGATGTGATTAAACACGCGAATGCATTTGGTACCTCCCGCTATGGCGGTGTGCTCGCTGTAGCCGGCGATGATCACGCCTGTAAGTCATCCACACTGCCGCATCAGTCAGAGCACATGTTTATCGGTGCATCGATTCCGGTACTGAACCCGTCCAATGTGCAGGAAGTACTGGACCTGGGGGTGTATGGCTGGGAGCTATCGCGCTATAGCGGTTGTTGGGTGGGTCTGAAAGCCATCACCGAGAATATGGATTCGGCGATCTCGGCAGAGGTGGACCCGTCACGCATCAATATCGTTATCCCAGAGGACTTTGAGTTGCCGGAAGACGGCGTGCATGCGCGCTGGCCCGACAAACCCCTGGAGCAGGAGCTGCGTCTCAACAAATACAAGATTTACGCAGCCCGTGCCTTTGCCCGTGCCAATCGATTGAATCGGGTGGTGGTTGATAGTCCCAACCCCCGCTTTGGCATTATCACTACCGGTAAGGCTTATCTGGATGTGATGCAAGCACTGGAAGATCTGGGTATTGATGAGAACCTGGCGGCGCAAATCGGCCTGCGTGTATACAAAGTTGGCATGAGCTGGCCGCTTGAACCGCTGGGCACTCATGAGTTCGCCGACGGGCTCGAAGAGATTATGGTGGTTGAGGAGAAGCGCTCAATTATCGAAGATCAGCTGACCGGACAGTTGTACAACTATCCCGTCGCGCAGCGTCCGCGGGTGATCGGCGAGTTCGACGAAGAGGGCCGCGATCTGCTGCCGAACCTGGGCGAACTGACTCCCGCAATGATTGCACGTGCCATTGCCGGTCGTATCACGCGCTTTTTTCAGTCAGACAGTATTCAGGCGCGTCTGGATTTTCTCGAGCGCAAGGAACAATCCCTGGCTCAGCCGCGCGCTATCGCAGAGCGAGTCCCGCACTTCTGCTCCGGCTGTCCTCACAATACGTCGACCAAGGTGCCCGATGGTTCCCGTGCTATGGGGGGCATTGGCTGTCATTATATGGCGACCTGGATGCCCGACCGCGAAACCCATACCTTTAGCCAAATGGGCGGCGAGGGTGTCGCCTGGATCGGCCAGGCCCCATTCACCGAAACCAAGCATGTGTTTCAGAACCTGGGTGACGGCACCTACTTTCACTCCGGTATTCTCGCGATTCGAGCGGCCAAGGCGGCTGGGGTAAACATTACCTACAAAGTTCTATACAACGATGCCGTTGCAATGACCGGCGGACAGCCTATCGATGGCGAGCTATCGGTAGACGATCTTGTTCACCAGTTGCGCGGTGAAGGCGTGAAGCGCATCGCTTTGGTGAGTGATGAGCCCGGTGCCTGGATAGGCCAATTCAATGCGACCCCCGGCTATAGCCTGCACCATCGCGATGAAATGGATGCCTTGCAACGCGAACTGCGCGAGTACGAGGGTATTTCGGTGATCGTCTACGTGCAGACCTGCGCCGCTGAGAAAAGGCGTCGCCGCAAGAAAGGCGTTATGGAAGACATTTCCAAGCGTGCCTTCATCAACGATGAGGTTTGCGAGGGCTGTGGTGACTGCTCGCTTAAATCCAACTGCCTGTCAGTTATCCCCAAAGAAACCGAAGTGGGTCGCAAGCGCCAGATCGATCAGAGCGCCTGCAACAAGGACTTCAGCTGCGTCAAAGGCTTCTGCCCGAGTTTCGTGACCGTCCATGGTGGCGAGTTGGTGAAGAAGCAGGGCAGTACCGACGGCGTGGTATTCGATCCCATCCCCGAGCCGGAACTGCCCGCTCTCGATAAACCCTGGAATGCGGTCGTAACCGGCGTGGGCGGCACCGGTGTGCTGACCGTTACTGCACTGGTGGCGATGGCAGCTCATGTTGAGGGTAAGGGCTGTGCGACGATGAACCAGACAGGTCTCGCGCAGAAATTTGGTGCTGTGGTGTCGCATGTGCGCGTCGCCAATCACCAGGAAGATATCAAGGCCGTGCGTATACCTGCGGGGGAAGCTGATCTGCTGGTGGGCTGTGATCTGGCGGTTGCTGCGAGTTATGAATCGATGGGTAAGGTCGCCATTGATCGTACGACCGCAGTCGTCAACAACGCCGAGGTCCCTACCGCGGCCTTTGTGCTTGACCCGGACGCGCCATTCCATACTGGGGCGATGGAGCAAACCATACGTGAAGAGGTGGGCGAGAACGATTCACTGTTTATTAACGCCACCGCTATCGCGACGGAACTGCTTGGAGATTCCATCGCCAGCAACCTTTTTCTGCTGGGCTACGCCTACCAGAAAGGCCTGGTGCCGGTCAGTTACCAGGCACTGGAGCGCGCCATTGAGCTTAACGCAGTCGCTGTTGAATTTAACAAGCAGGCGTTCCTGTGGGGCCGCCGTGCCGCGCATCAGCCGGATAAGGTGCTAGCGCTGGTTGAAAAGCGCTTGCGCAAACCAGAGCCGATGACACTGGAACAATTGATTTCGAATCGCAGTGATCGTCTGGTGCAGTTTCAGGACGCGAACTATGCGGCGCGCTACACCGCGCTCGTCACCCAAGTGCGCGATGCCGACAGCAGTGCGGACAAGGCGCTGACCATGGCTGTTGCCAAGAGCCTGTACAAACTGATGGCGTATAAAGACGAATATGAAGTAGCGCGTTTATACAGCGATGGCACGTTTATCAATAAGCTCAAGCAGCAATTTACAGGGGACTATAGCCTCCGCTTTCATCTGGCACCGCCACTCTTGTCGAAGAAAGATCCGACTACCGGCCAGTTGATCAAGCGCGAGTTTCCCGCCTGGACGATGTCGCTGTTCGGGATCCTGGCGAAGTTTAAGTTCCTGCGCGGTACCGCGTTAGACGTATTCGGATATACCGCTGAGCGGCGCCAGGAACGCCAGGACATCGCCGATTACGAGAGCCTGATCGCACAACTTCAGCACGGCGTGAATGCTGATAACTACGCCATCGCAGTCCAACTCGCGGAATTGCCGCTGCAGATGCGCGGGTTCGGGCACGTGAAAGACGGTAACAGGGAAAAGCTCGCGCTACAGCAAGAACAATTGATGAGCCGCTTTAGCGGAGAGAACGTGGTGAAATTTGTAGAGAAGGTGGCATAGCGATGGCAGTGTTTAGTAACCCGGCGTTTGATCAGCACGAACAAGTGGCCTTTGGCTTCGACCGCGAGAGTGGTCTGCGTGCCATCATTGCGGTTCACAACAGCAAGTTGGGTGCGGCTGTGGGTGGCTGTCGCATGTTTCCCTATGTCAGTGATGACGAGGCGCTCTATGACGTGTTGCGGCTCTCCCGTGGCATGACTTACAAGTCGGCACTGGCGGGACTGCCCTTCGGTGGTGGCAAATCCGTGATTATTGGAGATCCGCGCAGTGACAAGACCCCTGAGCTGTTATGCGCGATGGGTGATTTCATCGAATCCCTGGGTGGCTCTTATGTAGCAGCTGAGGATTCCGGCACGGGTGTCGCCGATATTCGAGCCATGTCTGAGCGCACTGCCCACGTCAGTGGCCTGCAGGATGGTGCGGAACATGGTGGAGACCCGTCACCCTCCACGGCCTATGGCGTCTATCTTGGTATTCGCGCCGCGGTGCAGCACCGCCTGGGCGCGGATTCGATGAAGGGGCTGCGGGTAGCGATTCAGGGTTTGGGTAATGTCGGCTTTCATCTGGCCGGTTTTCTGATCGCCGATGGCGCCAGCGTGGTGGGAGCCGATGTCAATGCAGACAATCTGCAACGGGCTATTGATGTCCACGGTATTGACGTGGTTGATCCGGCTCGAATCCTCACGGAGCAGGCCGATGTGTTGGCGCCCTGTGCCATGGGTGCGGTGCTGACTCAGGAGAGTATCGACGCATTACGTGTCGGAATTGTCGCCGGTGCAGCGAACAATCAGCTGGCCGATGAGCTACAGGCTAATCATCTGTGGGATCGCGGCATCCTCTATTGTCCCGATTTCCTGATTAATGCCGGTGGCATCATCGACGTGTACCACCAGCGAATGGGTAGTGGCAGGGATACCATGCGTGAACATGTGGAGCGGATCGAAACCAACCTGCAGGAGATCCTCTATCGCTCGGATCGTGCGGCGCGTTCTCCTCACCTGGTGGCGGAGGAACTGGCTGAAGAGTATCTGGCTGCAGAGAGCAGCGACGATGCCGTGAGACTTGCCGCTTATTGAGTTAGCAAGGCCTCGATGCCGGACCGATCGAGGCTTTCAATACTGGCGTCGAGCCATTCATTAACCCTCGCTTCCAGGCGCGCACAGACCTCGTCAAAGGCTGCGTGGGTCTCTTCTTTAGTGCGATCGCCCGCGGTGGGGTCGGGTAGGCCCCAGTGCACTTTTAGTGCACGTCCCATCCATACCGGGCAGGCCTCATTGGCGGCATTGTCGCAAACGGTAATCACAACTTCGGGATCAAACTCTTCTAAAGCCTCGAAGCCTTTACTGGCCAGGCCTGAGGTGGCGTAACCACGGGAGGCTAGATAGTCGATGGTCTGTGGGTGGACGACACCCCGCGGGCTGGCACCGGCGCTTGCGGTTTCGATTCGGCCGCGGCCCAACTCGCGAGCAATCACTTCGCAGAGTATGCTGCGACAGGCATTGTGGGTGCAGATAAACGCAATTCTTACGGGGGTGATTTCGCTCATAGTGTGATCTTACGCGTGGTTTCTGGGTGTGCAACAAAGTCAGCCCATATTGGCCTGACCGGCCATTGGATTCATCGGGCACCGCCGCCAGAATTTGACCATATGCATATGACAATTTGGAGACAGCCCCATGCAGACGGATTTCTGTAAACAACTCGGCATTGAAGTGCCCATCTTCGCGTTCACCCACTGTCGCGACGTGGTCGTGGCGGTCAGCAAGGCCGGCGGCATTGGTGTGCTGGGAGCGGTTGGGTTTTCGCCCGAACAGCTAAAAGAAGAGTTGGACTGGATCGACGAGCATATCGGCGATCACATCTATGGTGTGGACACGGCCATTCCGCAGAAATATGAGGGCATGGGCGAAGAGGACCCGGCCAAGCTGGTGGAAATGATCATGGCGGCTATCCCGGAACAGCATCGCAAGTTCGCCGACGATCTGCTCAAGGACCACGGGGTGCCGGAGTGGCCAGAAGGGGATGATGAGGTCTCGCTGAGTTTTTCTCTGGCGCAGGCGCGGGCGCTGGTTGATGAAGCGCTGACTCGACCCAACTGCCGCATGATTGTAAACGCATTGGGTACGCCGCCCGAGGAAATTGTAGAGCAGGTGCATGAATCCGGTCGCCTGATTGGCGCATTGGCCGGACGACTTAAGCACGGTATTGCCCACAAGAATGCAGGCCTGGATTTCGTGATATGCCAGGGTACTGAGGGCGGTGGCCACGCCGGTGAAGTTACCTCAATGGTGTTATGGCCGCAGATGGTCAAAGAGCTGGCGCCCTTACCCGTGCTGGCAGCCGGTGGTATCGGCAGTGGGCAGCAGATCATGGCGGCTATGGCCATGGGCGCAGAAGGCGTCTGGCTCGGTTCTATGTGGCTTAATTCGACGGAGGCGCACGCTGAGCCTGCACAGCGTGAGTCTTACATGCATGCGACCTCGGAAGATACGGTGCGCTCGCGTTCGTTTACCGGTAAAACTGCCCGTATGCTCAAGAACGAATGGACCGAGGCCTGGGAGCGGGATGACACACCCGACCCTCTGCCCATGCCGCTGCAGGGCTATCTCACATTTGATGCGACGCGACGCACCCACCGCTACGCCGGTGCTGCGGAAACCCAGAAAGTCGCGTTCAATCCTATCGGCCAGGTGGTGGGGCAGATCAATGAGATCGAATCCTGCCGCGACATCATGATGCGTTTGATGACGGAATACACCGAGGCCTATGAACGCATTGAGGGTCTGATGCCGGAATAGGTCCCTACCCGCGGTGAGATAGCGCGGTGTTCTGCCGCGGCCTTCTACCGCACACATAGGTGCTTCTGCTATTCTCCGCGGATTCGCGGGAGCACCTATTCTTGTTAGTTCAACGCTTAACAGTCCAGCTATGACAGCCCAGCGCGAGGGGACGGGCATCCCCTTTGCAGCCGCCTGCATGGGTATAGCTACCTTTGCGGCAATGGATGGCCTTATGAAAGGGTTGGCCATAGAGCTGGGCACCTACAACGCTATGCTTTGGCGCACGATGGTGGCCATGTTACTGGCGGGTTGCCTGGTCGCCTGGAAGCGTTCGCCCTGGCCCGAGCGCAAGGTGCTCAAGCTACACGTGTGGCGCGGCTCCATCACGTCTGTAATGGCGTATCTGTTCTTCTGGGGCATCGTCTATGTGCCCCTCGCAGAAGCGATAGCGCTGTCGTTCATTGCGCCACTGATAGCCATGTACCTGGCCAAGGTACTGCTGAATGAGCGCATTGGTCCGCAGGCTGTTCTCGCATCGATTATCGGATTCACCGGCGCCATTGTTATCGTTGCCGGTAAGTTGGGGGGTGATTACGACGATAAGGTCTGGTTGGGCATCGCGGCAATTCTGGTGTCCGCCGTCTTTTATGCCTACAACCTTATTCTCCAGCGTCAGCAGGCCATCGTTGCCAAGCCTTTCGAAATTGCATTCTTTCAGAATGGGACGGTATTTGGGATCTACCTGATGTTGGCGCCGTTTCTCGCAGTCCTGCCGCCGGTTGAACAGTATGTGAATTTGGTCAGTGCGGCGATGCTGGGCCTGGTATCGCTACTGATGCTTTCCTGGGCCTATGCTCGCGCCGAGGCGCGTATCTTGATCCCTGTGGAATACACGGCCTTTATCTGGGCGGCGATCATCGGCTTTATCTTTTTTGGTGAGGCGCTGACCGTTTCGACGCTGGCAGGAACGGCATTGATCGTGATGGGCTGCCTCATGGCTGCGAGACAGTAGCGCTTCCCCGTTTATGGAATTCTCAGATTCGGTAGAACCTAGAGAACGCTGACCGTGTCACCGGTGGCGATCCTTCCCGCCGTAACCACTTTTGCATATACCCCGAGATTCCCGCTGTTGGCTTGTACGAGCGCGCGCATGATGCCGGGGTCTTTGGGCAGCTCGGAAAATCCGTGGGTGGTCATCGAGCAGCGCGGACAAGCGCCTACAATATCCAAAACCACATCGCCTATGCTGACCTGCTTACCGGCCCAGGCCTCTTCCGGGTAATCACCTTCTGCGTCCGGCATATCGACAAGAATGTTTGGACGAAAGCGACTCACGTCGAACTGCGATTCCGGGCGATGCCTGCTCAGGCTTGCTAGTGACTGCTTGCTGATAATCAGAATATCGAAGGCGTCGAAATAGGTGCCGGGTGGTGACTCGTATTCGATTACCTCGGCAAACAAACTGAGATCGGGCAGAGGTTCGTCCTCGGTTCTGCCGAACATTTCGCGCAGCTCGGTTTCGAAGTCTTCGTGGTCTGGCGCCCCGCGGCGATAATGATCCAACGCGTCAGCAGGCAATAGTGGCCACAGGGTTACAGGATGGTCGAGTTTTTCGCTGAGCCATTGATTAATATCGGATGCGCCGGTTTCACGAGACTCGCCATCCGGCGCGGAGATGAGCGCAGGGCTCGACCCTTCGCCCGACACCTCACCGCTGAAGCTCGCACTCAGCGTCATCAGCGAAGGTATTTTCTTGCCACCGCGTATACCGCCGCGTTTCTCATCGCGTACCGCCCATACTCGATCACCTACCGCGCCGCGGGTGCCGATGTCTAGACTATTACAGCTTTCGCCAATCATGCTTTTTACAGGGAAGCGGTACAGTTCGGTAATCGTCGCCATATTGTGTGCCTTGCTGCTGAGGTGTTTAACGCCTGGACTACCTAGGGTAATGCTTCATTGCTGTTGCCGCCACTTCAGCGGTGAAATGCCCGTCCAGCCGTTGAAGGCGCGGGTAAAGGCTGCGGGTTCACTGTAGCCCAGTCGATAGCCGATGTCGGAGACCGACAGCTGCTGATTGCGTAAGAAGTTCTTGGCGCGTTCTTCTTGTACGCTGGCGAGTAGTGCAGCGTAAGAGGTGCCTTCCTTGCCCAATTGTCGGGTCAGATTTCTTTCTGACATCGCCAGCTGTGCCGCGATTTCTGCTCGATTCATGGGCGGCGAATAGGCCCAAAGCCATCGACTGACGCGTTCCGATAGGCTCACGTCATCCTCCAGAAACTGCGATAGTTTCTCGGCGATGGACATATAGTTGTCGAACATGAGCGGATTCGCCTTCGGTAGCGGTGCCCCGTCGAAGGCGGCAGGGTAGACCACGCAAGTCTCCTCCGCTGCAAAAGTGACCGGGCAGGGCAAGCTATCGCGAACTCTATGCCAATCCGCGGGCATTGGAAATTCGAAACTGATTAAGGTGGGCGGCTCATTGGATTCGAGCACATCCTGGGTGTTGCGTGCTGAGGCGACGAGGTCTTGGGCCAGGCAGTGCTGCACCAGTCGGTCGATCTCAGCTTCGCTGGCGTTTGGCAGCTGAGGTCGTTCCATGATGAAGGAAAATCGCGAGGCGTCCGCGGTGCGACTGACGACGAGACGCGAGTGTCCCCAGATTAACTGCGGGTAGGTGAAACAGGTTTTGAGTGCATCGAGTGTGGTGGCGGCGTGGCGCATAGCCATGCCGAGAACGCCGAGGTGTTCGATGCCATTGTCGTCCCAACTCTCAAAATAGGCGGTGACGGAGGAACGCTCTTCTCCCATCCAGCGAACAATACCCAGGGCCACTTCGAATTCCTGCTGCAGGGAGATGGGAAAATCCGGACTCTTCAAGGCGCGCGCCGGCAGACCTGCGGCGGTGACGATCTCGAATGCTTGCTGCGGAGGTACTTCCATCTGGCCGAATTGGGCCAACACACCGGTGATGGTGCGCTGGCTGGTGGCAAGATTGCCACTGGCGATCACGGCTGGATTGTCCACAAGAGTTGCCCTTACGCGCAAAGGTGGCCCAAATTATCAAAAAATGGGCCCGGACGGCAATGTTTTCTACGCTAAAGGGCTCGTAATCTAGCCCAATCGAAAATGACAACTTGCAGAGGGCAGAGCCATGAGTGAAGTCGCCAAACTCCATACGCAATCCACCGAGCACTTTGACGTGCTGATTGTGGGCGCTGGTATCTCCGGCGTGGGCGCTGCCCACCACCTGAGTGAAAAATGTCCGGACAAGTCCTACGTGATACTCGAGGGTAAGGAATCTTTCGGTGGTACCTGGTTGCATCATACCTACCCAGGCATCCGCTCAGACAGCGACCTTTACACCTTCGGCTATGCGCATAAGCCCTGGATGGGTAAGCCCGTCGCTGAGGCGGACGCCATCCTCGAATACATGGGCGAAGCTATTGAAGACGAAAAAATCGATGAGCATATTCGCTATCAGCACCATGTGCTCAGTGCTTCATGGTCGAGCACTGATCAGCGCTGGTTGATCGAGGCGCGGCGCAAGGATACGGATGAGATCGTCCACTTGACCTGTAACTTCCTGTGGATGTGCCAGGGCTATTACAGCTTCGACAAGGGCTATACGCCAGAGTGGGAAGGCATGGACGATTTCAACGGACCTATCGTGCACCCGCAGGACTGGCCGGAAGATTTCGACTACAAGGGTAAGCGAGTCCTGGTGATCGGCTCAGGTGCCACTGCGGCCACGCTGATACCGAATATGGCCGACGATTGTGAACACCTCACGATGTTGCAGCGCTCACCCACCTACTTTCACACCGGAGAGAACCGCAACGAACTCGCGGATCGTCTGCGCGAATTGGAGCTCCCGGAAGAGTGGGTGCACGAGATCGTGCGCCGAGACATTCTAAAGATTTCGAAGGACATTCAGTACTTCGCCGAGTCCGAGCCGGAGATGATCAAAGAAGAGTTGTTCAAAGTGATTCGCGACATTATGGGCGAGGACTTTGACATGTCTCACTTCACCCCGAGTTATCGACCCTGGCAACAGCGCCTGGCCTATGTGCCGGACGGAGACCTGTTTGAGTCCATCAAGTCTGGCAAGGTGAGCGTGGTGACCGACCACATCGACCGCTTCACGGAGCAGGGCGTGCTGACCCAGTCTGGAGAGTTGCTGGCAGCGGATATCATTATCACTGCCACCGGATTCAATATCTGCATCATGGGTGATATCGCCTTCGACGTGGATGGTGAGCCGGTGGATTTCGCAAAGTCCTACACCTACCGCGGCCTGATGAATTCGGGCGTACCTAATATGTCATTCATGTTCGGCTATCTGCGCACTAGTTGGACCATGCGAGTAGATATAGTGTGCGAATTCGTGTGCCGTTTGCTCAATCATATGGGGGAAAGCGGAGCCACCTCCGTCACGCCTAGTCTGCGCCCGCAGGATGAGGGTATGGAGACCTTCCCCTGGATTGCCGACGATGTATTCAACCCCGGCTACCTGAAGCGCAGCATGCACCTGATGCCCAAGCAGGGTGACAAAGCCCCCTGGCTCTACAACCCGGACTACTACACCGAGGTGGTGGAGATGCCGCTGATCGACCTCGATGAAGAGGCTTTGGTTTATGTCGCCGGTGACCAGAAGGTAGCGGCTTCAGCCTAGGCAGCCTTCGCTCTCAGTGCCGTCACGGTTTTGTGGTCGCCGGTGTGCGACCAGCCGGGCGGCATTAGCATGTAGAGGATTTTGCTTTTTATACCAGGCGCCTGAAGCACGTCTGCCCACAGACTCCTAAACTCCCCGAGTTGCACATCCATCCAGCTCTCCGAGTTGACCTCCCGGGTGATGCCAAACTCAGCGGGTTCTGAATCTCTAAGCGGCTGTAACGTACCGAACACCCAATCCCAAAACAGGGTGATGGAGTTATAGTTGGTGTCCATGTAGGTGAGGTTCTTGGCGTGATGACAGCGGTGCCATGACGGTGTCTGCAAGACATGCTCCAGGGGGCCATACCGACCTGGTATCAGTTTAGGGCTGATATGCAGAAACTTACCCCAGAAGCCATCAACAATGCTGATGACAAATACTATCTCGACGGGGACACCGCAGAGCGCGGTCATGAACCCCAGGAAGAAACCCAGATACGGCAGCTCGATGATGTTCCTGCCCAGCCCAATGAGAGAGGTCAAAGTGTCTGGTGCGTGATGTGGTGCGTGGATGCACCAGAGCAGGCGGACCTTGTGGCCCATCCAGTGCTGTAGCCAATACCAGAACTCAAATATCAGCAGCCCCAGCAACCAGACGTACCAGCTGTCTCCTAGTGAGAAAGGGGTGACGGCTGCACCCAGTGTGGCAAATGCCAGTGTGCTGGTGATCGGTAGAAAGAAGGTGAATACCTCTATAAACACGGCATTTTTCAATGGCTGCGCGTAGGCATGAACAAAGGATTCTTTCTTGCTCACCACCGTCAACCAGAGCATTTCCAGCAGCGAAATGGCCATTGAAACCGCAAATACTGCGGCGCCAATGCGAATGTAGTCTTCCAGTACCATGTCACTAGTTTACACGACTGACTTGCCGCCGCGGGTTGGGCGGTATTTAATCCATTGGCGACTCAAAGAGGGCCGATTACGGGGGGACAGAGTCAATGAAAATTACACCGACGGGTTCGAGTTGTGGGGCCGTGGTTACCGGCGTCGATATCAGTAAGCCACTCACTGATGATCTGGTGTCAGAGCTGCGCGGCCACTGGCTCGAGCACAAGGTGCTGGTGTTTCCTGAGCAGCAGCTAAGCAACGATGCGCTCGTTCGGTTCACAGAATACTTTGGTGAGTGCGGCGAAGATCCCTACTTTGGTCGAATCGATGGCTCCGACCATATCGCCGCTGTACAGCGCAATGCCGATGAGAAAACGCCGATCTTTGCCGAGATCTATCACAGCGACTGGAGTTTTCTCGACGTGCCTCCCGCAGGCACGGTGCTTTACGGCATTACCATCCCACCTGTGGGCGGGAACACACTGTTCGCCGACCAGGTAGCCGCGTACGAGGGGTTGCCGGATGCGCTGCGCGAGAAAGTTGAGAATCTGACCGCGATCCATTCTGCTGAGCTGGGCTATGCGCCCGACGGAGCTTACGGCGAATCCGACCGGGAGAGTGGCCGCAGCATGAAGATTCTGTATAACGAGAGCGCCCGTGAAAAATGCGAGCATCCTCTTGTGCGCACTCATCATGAGACCGGTCAGAAAGCACTATTCTCCTCTGCCGCCTATATCCAAGGTTTCGTGGAGCTTGAGAAAGAGGAGAGCGACGCGCTAGTGGTCGAATTGTATGTCCACCAGACCAGCGAGCCCTACGTTTATTCGCATCGTTGGGAAAAAGGCATGCTGGTGATGTGGGACAACCGCTCGGTGTTGCACTCTGCGACCGGCGGCTACGATGGCTACGATCGTTTGCTCCACCGAACGACAATTGCCGACACCCGCTTTTAGCGACAGGCGTAGATCGGCGCAAGGTCGGTGATCTTAATTCTCGACTATGTTGGCCTCCTCGTTTTCGCCATCAGCGGCGCGCTGGCGGCTGCGGAGAAGCGGCTGGATATTCTCGGTTTTATCTTGTTCGCCACCATCACGGGTGTGGGTGGCGGCACGTTGCGCGATCTGTTGTTGGATACCCAGATTTTCTGGATAGCGAATGCGAGTTACGTCTGGGTGTGTATCGGTGGTGCCGTGGCGACCTGGTTTTTTGCGGGACGCTTCGTATCGCTCCGCGTCCCACTGTTGTGGATGGATGCGATGGGATTGGCGGTGTTCTGCGTTCTAGGCACGCAGAAGGCACCGGCCTTCGATATGCCGATTATCGTCGCCATAGGCATGGGCATGATGACGGCCAGCTTCGGTTCCCTCATTCGCGACACCCTGCTGCAGCGGTCTGCGGTGTTACTGGAGCCGGATATTTATGTGACGGCGGCGCTACTGAATGCAGGTTCTTACGTGGTGCTGGTGTGTAAATAACCCAAACAGCTAACCACCCATTCATAGAAAAATTAAGCCACTTCTCGGTATTGAACGGGTGTCATATCGTTCAATCCATCATGGGGTCGTTCATGGTTATACAACACGATCCAGTCATCCGTGATCTCTCGAACTTCCTGCAATGTCTCGAACAGATATAAGTCCAATACTTCCTCTCGATACGTGCGATTAAAACGTTCGATAAATCCATTTTGGTAAGGCTTGCCGGGCTTGATGAAATCGATCTGAATTCCATGCGCTTGCGCCCATTCAGCCAACGCCCCTGATGTAAATTCAGGGCCATTATCAACCCTGATAATAGCGGGATAGCCTCGCCAGGCTGCAATACGATCTAATGTATGTATCACTCGCTCCGTAGTAATGCCCGAATTGATATCTATCGCTAACACTTCTCGATTGAAATCATCAACCACATTGAACGTGCGAAACCGATGACCGTGACGCAAGGTATCGCTCATAAAATCCATCGACCAACAGATATTGGCTGATCTAGGAACGCGCAATGGCAACGGATTCCTATTCGGTATCCTGCGTTTTACTTTACGCCGTATATTCAGTTTTAACTCCATATAAACACGGTAAATCCGTTTGTGATTCCAACGTTTACCCAACGCTCTGAGCCGCTTACACAGCTTTGGAAAACCCCAGCGAGGGTGCTTCTCAACCAAGGCCAGCAACGCATCAATCAGCTCACTATCATCTACTCGCTTGGGCGTGTAGTAATACGCCGTGCGACTTAGCGCGGCTGCACCACAGGCCGCTCGAATGCTGACAGGGTAATCCTTGCGCAAACGATCAACCCACTGCCGACGATGGACTGGCCCTAAAGCTTTTTTATGATCTCTTCCTGCATCTGACTCTTCAGGCTGAGATCGGCATACATCTGCTTGAGCTTGCGGTTCTCTTCTTCAAGTTCCTTGAGCCGCCGTACATCGGAGGCTTCCATTCCACCGTACTTAGAGCGCCACTTGTAAAAGGTGCTGAGTCCAATGCCATGCTCTCGACATATGTCCGGAACCGGCACTCCGCTTTCTGCTTGTTTGAGAAACGCCACAATCTGCGTTTCGCTGAACTTCGATTTGCGCATATGTAAAAACTCCTATCACGTTAGTTTATAGAAATTTCTACGTATGAGTGGCGCTATTTTACGGGGTACTTACAGGTGCAGCTACAGGTGGATGAGCAACTGGCGTTGTGGGTGGCTTTGCTGGCGGCCTTTGGATTGCGCGCTGCCGCCATCATCTATAACTTGCGTATACCGAAATTCTCGCCCTAGGCCTCATGCCAGATTACGCGGCAGCTCCCGGCGCCAGCGGATCAACGTACTCTCCCTCTTTCAGTTCCAGGTATTTGCGTAGTTTGTACACGCCCAGGTAGAAGGGCCCTGTGTCGATGACGGCAACGCAGAACTTGAAGATGTAGTTGCTGAACATCAGCGTAAACAGCGTTGCGGTGGTCATGTTGCCAGCGAGGTAGGTTGCGCCGAAAGTCACCAGTATCACCATGAAAGAATCCACCAACTGGCTGATCATGGTAGAGAAATTATTTCTTACCCACAGATACTTACCCTTGGTGACCCGCTTCCAGAAGTGAAACAGCTGCACGTCGCAGTACTGCGCAGCGATGTAAGCCATCATTGACGCAAACACGGCACCGCTTGTCGTGGCGTAGATCAGCTTATAAAGCTCAACCTGCTGTTCCACCACGGTGCCGTTGGGCAGCGCGACGGGCTCGGCCAGTTGCATCATCTGCCAGGGCGGCATGGCCTCCGGCCCCACCGAGGGGGCGAGGTTGCCCAAATAGACGAATGCCAAAATGAAAAAGTTCAGCCCCAGGCCCAGGGTGACCATGAAATTGGCGCGCCGCTTGCCATACAGCTCGCAGATGAGGTCGGTGCAGAGAAAAGTAATGGGATAGGGCAACACACCTACTGCCAGCTGCATTGGCCCCAGTTCTATGAAGCGAGTGATGCCGAGAATGTTTAGCATCGTCATCGCGCAAATAAAGATTCCCGCCAGCACGAGGAACACGCGTTCCCTGCGCTCGTGTAGTTCCGGGCTAATCTTTTCGAAATCAGTCATGGCCAGTTCTTCTTTTTGTCGGCGGTGGATTCTCTACGGTGGATTCTCGGTGATCGATTGTAGTCAGGCGTTATTCTAACCCAGGTCTCGACCTAACTCTCTTTTTGCCCGAGGTGAGCGTGCAATATCGAACCATTGATCACTGGGTTGCTATGCGCCCAGCAAATCAGGCTAGCGATTTCATCGGGGTCTATGAGTCGATTGAAGCTGTTGAGACCGGCAATGCTGTCAATAACCTCCTGGTCGTTACCCAGATGGGTGCGCAACATTTCGGTGTCAGTGAAACCCGGACACACGCAGGCCGTATGTATGCCACGGCCCATCAGATCCTGGCAGGTCGCACGCATCATGCCGATAACGGCATGCTTGGAGATAACGTAGCTGAAAGAGCCTCCGACGGCTTTCTCCGAGAGCGTTGAGCCGATATAAATTACGCTGGAGCCCGTGGGCATCAGTGGCAGCAAGACCTGGTTGATGCTGTTGGCGGCCACCACATTGGTTTGTAGCACTGCATGCAGATCTTCACTGTCACAGCCCATCGCACTGTCTTTGCGCATCTGGCAGGCATTGTGCACCAGCGCAACCGAATCGGAGTCGTCCACCACGTCGCGCAGGGTGTCGAGCGCCTCGGCAATCGAAGCGTCATCTGAGAGATCAGTGGCGATATTGTTCACGCCATCTACAGCGCAAGCTCGTCGCGACAGGTTGTAGACAGCGTAGCCGTCATTGATGAACTGCTGCGCGGCGGCATGTCCGATGCCAACGCTGGCGCCGGTGATAATGGCTGACTTCATGAGGTGGTTCCTGTTGATTGCTCTGGTGTGTCGCTAAACAGTGCTGCGAACTGTTCGCGCAAAATGTTCTTCTGTACTTTGCCCATGGTGTTACGCGGCAATTCCCCAATCTGGATGAGTCGCTTCGGTTGTTTAAAGCGAGCAAGATTATCGGCCAGCGCAGCGCTCACGTCACGTTCAGCCGGTAGTTTATCCTTGCTGGGCACACATACCGCAACGACGGCTTCTCCGAAATCCGGATGCGGAACGCCTATGACGGCCGACTCCCGAATCCCCTCAAGCTCATCCAGCGCGAGCTCGACTTCCTTGGGGTAAACGTTATAGCCACCAGAAATAATAAGATCCTTCTCCCGGCCGACCAGGCTCAGGCGGCCGCTTGCATCGAGAAAGCCCATGTCGCCGGTGATGAACCAGCCGCCTTCGCGAAATTCGCTCGCGGTTTTCTCAGGCATCTGCCAGTAGCCGGCGAATACGTGGGGGCCTCGGGTTTCCACGACCCCGATCTCGCCCGCGGCCAGTACCTCACCCTGATCACTGCAGACACGGGTTTCGGTTCCCGGTAGTGCGAAGCCCACGGTGCCCGCAATACGCTCGCCTTCCAGCGGGTTGGAGGTAATCATGCCGGTTTCCGACATGCCATAGCGTTCCAGTATGCGCTTGCCGGTGCGCTCTTCAAACTCAGCGAAGGTTTGCTCGGTGAGTGGCGCAGAACCAGAGATAAATAGACGCATATGGGCGGCGGCTGCGCGGTTGAATCGTTCATCGGAGAGCAGTCGGGTATAGAACGTAGGTACACCCATCATCAGGGATGCTTGTGGCAATAGCGCCAGCACCTCATCGATGTCGAACTTATCCAGGAACAGAATGCGAGAGCCATTCAGTAGCGCGGTATTCAGTGCGACGAACAGGCCATGCACATGAAAAATCGGCAGAGCGTGAAGCAGTACATCCCCCTGCTCGAAGCCCCACAACGCGTGCAGGGTTTTGGCATTAGAGCCCAGGCCGCCGTGAGTCAGCATGGCGCCCTTGGAGCGCCCCGTCGTGCCGGAGGTGTATAGGATCGCTGCGAGGGTGTCGGTATCTGCCGAAAAGACTTCGTCCAAAGTAGAAGTGTTGATAGCAGCGGCGCAGAGTGTCGACAGCTCTGCGTCAGTGATCTCGATGGCCGGGTCGGCATCGTTCCTGAAGTAATCCAACTCGCCCGCGGTGTAGGCGGTATTGAGTGGTACCAGTACCAGCCCGGATCGCAGGCACGCGAGATAAAGCGCCACCGCTTCGGGACGTTTATTGATCTGCACGAGTACCCGGTCGCCGGGCGCTGCACGTTCCCGCAACACTGTTGCCAGGCGCGCCGACAGGTCATCGAGTTGCGTGTAGGTCCAGTCCGCGGTGCTTGATAGGCTCAAGCAGGTGTCCGCAAGGCGGTGCTCAAATCCGCGTTTCAGGCTGAGATAGAGATTGTCGTTCATTGCGAAACCTTAGCACGACTGGACGCTTGCTACGCATCCTCGCGCAAGACTATCCAGCTAGATGTGCACCGCGTCGCGCTCCAACTGCTCTGCTACCCCTCGGTCAATGCCCATTGACTCGATCATGCTGTCGAGAACGCGTCGCTCGCGATTGCTGATCTCACCATTCTCCAGGGCTGCCCGCACCGCTGCGTCGTACACCTGTAGCTTGCGGAACGATGCGTACTCGGGCGTATCCACCGTGTTGGGCATGGCGGCGTTTGAGAAGCGCTCAGCGGCTCGCTGGATCGGGTCCAGGAAAAATACGAGCACACCGGTGCCGATGACGCCCAGCACGGCGCCGAACTGGTTGGACAGGTAATTTCCTGCGAGTTCAGAGACCACGAAGAATGTGGCCACAAAGGCGGCAGCGACTGTGCCGCGCCGCAGCGTGCGTTTCACCCGCAAGTCGATATCGAATAGCTGTACCCGCAGTACACCGTAGGCGACCAGTGGCACGTAAATAATCACAGCCAGCTGGTAGGTCAGCGGCAGTATGTACCCCAGTATGTGGGTCTTGTACTGAATGTCTTCGACGGTGATGCCGCCGATGCCGTAGTAGACCACGGGGTACACGGCAAACGTCATGGTCCAGAGAATATCGCGAACCCCGAAGGCGATGGTAAACGCTCGCGCTCGCTCCCGCTCCATATCACTGCTCGCGGTGTACCAGGCATGGAGTGCACCGAAGAATCCCCAGGCCAGCGCGACACAAATAATGATGTAGAAAGGAAAATTGAAGCGGTACTGCACATCCTCGGGCAAGAAGGGGATCAGTAGCGAGATGCCCAGCCCACTGAACAGAATGCACCGGCTAACCAGGGGGTGCTTGAGCGGCGCCACCAGCGGCGTCTTCAGGGTCATACCAATAAAGGGCAAATAGACGGCGACCAGGGCCCAGTCCGAGACCTGGTGTGTTATGAGGGGGATGGCCGGCAATCCCAGGGATTCCAGGAATGGCTGTGTGTAAAAGTGGTTGCTATAGCTGGTGATGACCGCGAGGCCGTCAATAAAAAGCATGGCCACCAGGTAGCGGGCGCCCCGCGAGGGCGGCGCAACGGCATAGACATACAAAGCGAAGCCCCAGGCGATAAATGCAGCGGGGATGCCCAGCCAATCAATGATCACGCGTTATTCCCTGCCCGCTCTTCATCCATGGAGGATAGAGTAGCAGGAATCAATCCGTATGCGCGCGGTACACGTAATCGTTGACGGACTCTTACTGACTGTGGATTACTACCCGCCATGCAAAGACTAACGACGATCTATATCGACAAGGAAAGCCATAAGTTTTCCGCCGCCCATTTCACGATCTTTTCTGCGACAGAGCGGGAGCGCCTGCACGGCCATAATTTCTCTGTGGCGGCTCGTATCGTGGCGCCAGTCGATGAGAACGGCCTGACCGGTGATTACGCCGTATACAAGCGCGAGATCAAGAAGCTGTGCGATGCATTGGATGAGTACACTTTGATTCCTTCGCAGTCCCCTTATCTCGAGGTGAGTGAAGAGGGCGATTACTACCGGGTTAATCACAATGGCGATGTATTGCTACTACTCAAGAGCGACACCTTGTTGATACCGGTGCGCAATACCACGGTGGAAGACCTCTCTCACTATCTGCTGGAGACGGCGGTCGCCGATACGGAATTCCTCGATGCCCAGCAGATCCAGGAAATCGAGGTGATGGTGTCTTCCGGCCCCGGCCAGACCGGCTCCAGCTACTGGTCCAGGGAAAGCTAGCTGGCGTGTTGCGCAAGCTCGGCCTTGCGTTACTTGTGCTGCTGCTCGCTGCGGCGGTTAGTTTCTACACGCTGATCAGTTCCTTCGAGCCAGAGCATACAGACTGGCAGCCCACCATCGGTGCGGCGCCGTCGGCAGCAGCGACCCCTCGCGCCGATTGTGAAGACAGGTCTGTACTGCGCAATGCCTATTTTGGCGATTTACATGTGCATACAGCTTACTCCTGGGACGGCGCAGGTCGCGGGATGATGACTACGCCCGACCAGGCTTACCGATTTGCTAAGGGCGAACCTCTGGGCCTACCTCCCTATGACGATGCCGGTAACGGATTGCGCACGGTGCAGTTGGATCGGCCTCTGGACTTTGCGGCAGTCACTGATCACGCTGAGTCGATTGGCGAAGTATATATGTGCATCACGCCGGGTTCGGCTGGATATGGCGACGATGTCTGTCGCGCGTTTCGCAAAGAGATGCGCTACAAGTTTTATCCGAAGGCAATATCCGCCATGTTCGCCATTCGTGCCAATATTCGGGCGGAAGAGTTTTGCGGTAGTGGCGCTTTAGAGTGCCGAGCGGCGGCGCTAGAAACCTGGAACATCACCCGGCGGGCGGCTGAAGACTGGTATGACCGCAGTAGTGCTTGCAGCTTCACCACCTTTCATGGCTACGAGTACACCTATGCGCCCAGCGCTAATCGTGTGCATCGCAATGTCATTTTTCGCAACGATGTGGTGCCGGAGCTGCCGGTGTCTGCTGTCGATGAAACGGAGCCAGACGGACTGTGGCGGCGGCTGAGTGATCTCTGCCTGGAGACCGATGGAGATTGCGATGTGCTCGCTATCCCGCATAACCCGAATCACTCCAGCGGTCGCATGTTCCCGTTGAGTGACCCGAACGTGCCGCTGGATGCGCGGCGCGAGCGCGCAACTCTACGTGCTGAGCTAGAGCCGCTCATGGAGATGATGCAAATCAAGGGCGAATCTGAGTGCCGCAATAACCTCTGGGGAGTAGTGGGTGCCTATGACGAACTGTGCGATCTGGAGAAGTGGGAGCCTTTGAATTCGGCTGACGACTGTGAGGGTGAGCCGGGCATTGGTAAGTCGCTCGGCCGCGGTTGTGTCTCCCGTAACGACTACGCGCGCTATGCGATCGCGGCTGGTCTGCGAGAGCAGCGCGAGCTGGGCGTCAATCCTTATCGTGTCGGGTTTATTGGCAGTACCGATACCCACAATGGCAATCCCGGAGATACCGAAGAGTGGGGCTGGGAGGGTAGTACCGGCCTCGGTTCTGCGCGACTCGAGCAGCGACTTAAGTTGCCGGTTCAGCGCAACCCGGGTGGCCTGGTTGGCGTGTGGGCTGAAGAAAATTCTCGCGATGCGCTATTTGATGCGATGCAGCGGCGTGAAGTGTTTGCCACCTCGGGTACTCGCACGACCGTGCGTTTCTTTGCCGGTGGCGAAAAGCTGGTGGCTGAAGATGAGGATGGCCGAGGTTGGTGTGAACGACCCGATGCCCTCGATAATGCCTATGCCGCCGGTGTGCCAATGGGTGGTGAAGTTGATGGGGAAGATGGCACCCCCTGGTTTGCGCTGAGTGCGCAGCGCGATCCGGGTACTGCTGAACGCCCGGGTGGCTTGCTCCAGCGAATGCAGGTTATCAAAGTTCGCGCATTGGAAGACGGCCAGTTTCATCAATCGATCTTCGATGTCGCGGGCGGTGAAACCGTTGCCGGCGTGGATCCGCTAACTTGCGCACCCGTAGGTGAGGGTGCTGAGTCCCTATGTGCCATTTGGCAGGATCCGGAGTTCGATCCCGATGAATCCTCGGCGTACTATGTTCGTGTGGTAGAAAACCCAGCCTGCAAATGGACAGCGTGGAGCTGCTTGAATGCACCAGCCGGTGAGCGGCCTGCGATGTGTGACAACGCTCGCATGCCGGAGCTAACGCAGGAGCGGGCCTGGAGTTCTCCCATCTGGTATCAGCCCGCTCAGCGTGACAGATAGACAATGCAAACCAACACTCCAATCCTATATTCATTCCGCCGCTGCCCCTACGCCATACGAGCGCGCATGGCGCTAGCCTATGCCGGTGTGGAGGTGGAGTTGCGTGAGGTGGTGTTGCGCGACAAACCCGCGGAGATGTTGGCAATCTCTGCCAAGGGAACGGTTCCCGTATTGCAACTTTCTGACCAGGTGCTCGATGAGAGCCTCGATGTAATGTTGTGGGCGCTGCAGCAGAACGATCCGCAAGATTGGTTAGGCACGCAGGATGAGTCGGCTGAGCGGATGAAGAGTTTGGTGGCTCGCTGCGACGGCGAGTTCAAGCACTGGCTGGACCGTTACAAGTATGCCGATCGGTATCCCGAAGCCAGTATGCTGGACTATAGAAGAGAAGCAGAGCGGTTTCTCAGTGCACTCGAGCAACAACTGGCGCAAGCGGGCCCCTGGCTAAACGGTGCCGCAATTTGCTATGCGGACGTAGCGATCTTCCCCTTTGTGAGGCAGTTTGCTTTTGTCGACAAGCCGGGTTTCGACGCGCTGCCTTATCCCTGCGTGCAAGCCTGGTTGGAAACCCTGTTGAACGGCGACCTGTTTCGGTCCGTTATGCAGAAGCATCCACAGTGGCAGCCGCAGCTGAAGACTTAGCTCGCCAGTCGATCGAAGCTGAGTTCAGGGAAGCCGTCATTCACCGATTCACGCAGGCGGTCGTAGTACACGTTAGCGCCGCCAAAATAGATCAGCACCCGCGGGCTGTGGTTATCGATGTTCGCACCCATCATCCAGGAGTGAACAGAATCCCCAACGTTCATTAAGGTCTGTTGGTGCACCTCAGTGACGTGCGCTGACCACTCGTCTTCGGCTTCCTGCTTCGGTTCGAAGATGTCATAGCCTTCGCTCTCCATCTTCTTGATGCAGTCGGTGACGTACATCGCGTTCTGCTCAATGGATGTCGGTAGATTCGCGAACGGTGCTTGCGGGCCTGTAATGGTGAACAAGTTGGGGAAGTCAGCGACGCACACACCCATGATGGACTTTGAGGTGGTCTGCCACTTTTCACGCAGGCTTTGTCCGCTCTTGCCACGAATCGGAAACGCTTCCAATGCGCCGGTGTAGGCTCGGAAGCCAGTGGCGATGACGATGATGTCGAATTCGTAGTCGTTCGCGCTTGTACGGACCCCTGTCTCCGTAATGGCTTCGATCGGTTCCCGGTCTTTGATATCGACGAGATGCACATTGTCGCGGTTGAAGGCTTCAAGATAGCCGTGGTCCAACGGTGGGCGCTTGGCGAACAAGGGATAATCGTCGGTGGTAGGCGTCAGCAGCTCCGCCAGTTCCGGGTCGTCTATCCGCTCCTTCATCTTGTCGATGATGAACTGGGAGGCAAGTCGATTAGACTCCGCGTCGCCCAACAAGTCGTCGAAGGTCTCGAATACCCAGCGGAAGCTGCCGTTCCAGTGTTCCTCAAAAATGCGCTGTACTTCTTCGGGATCGGTCTCGGAGGCGTTGCGGCCGACCGGGCTGTCAAAGGCCATGCCAAAGATATGGTTGCGGCACTTGGCTACGATGTCATCGTAGTTGTCCTTGATCTCTTTCTCCCACTCGGGAGTCATCTCTCGTTGCATGGCTGGCAGGATGAAGTTGGGTGTGCGCTGGAATACCGTTACGCTGGCGGCTTCTTTTGCCATTACCGGAACCATCTGCACGGTCGTGGCACCAGCGCCGATAATGCCGATGCGCTTGCCCTGCCATTCGAGGTCCTCAGGCCAGCGTGAAGAGTGGAAAATAGGGCCCTGGAAACTGTTCATCCCCTGAATCTTTGGTATCACCGGCTCCGAGATCATGCCCATGGCACTGACGAAGTACTTGCAGGTAAAACGCTCCCCGCCCGCGGTGGTCACTAGCCAGAGTCCGCTGTCGGCCTGGTAGTCCGCTCCTGTGATCTCAGTATTGAGTTGAATATGCGGCATCATGTCGCAGCGCTCAGCGACGAAGTGGAAGTAACTAAGTGTCTCTTTCCAGTCCGGGTAGCGCGCCGACCAGGACCACTCCTGCAGCAGTTCCTTCGAAAACGTGAGGCAGTAGTAGTAGCTCTCGCTGTCGGTCATGGCGCCAGGGTAGCGATTCCAGGTCCAGGTGCCGCCGATGTCATCGGCGCGATCGAACACACGAATCGTCAAGCCGGCTTCGCGAATGTAGTGGATCAGGCTGAGGCCGGCGAATCCGGCGCCTATGGCGATGACGTCGTAGTCGGGTTGCTGTTGAGATGTCATTGTCGCTCTCCGGTCTTATCGTTATTCAGGCGTCGCTATCGAGGAAATGACCATACTTGGCCATCGCCTTCGCTCGTTGAGTCGGCGTATGGTAGGTGGGGAACAAGTCCGGCGAAGGCTCGTAATCCCTGAGCACCGTGCGGGCGACAGTGACCTTGTGGACTTCTGAGGGGCCGTCAACCACGCCCAGTTCGGGAATGTTGGCCCACATGTTCATCAGTGGTACTTCATCGGACATGCCCAGGCTCCCATGCAGATGCATGGCCCGGTAAATCACTTCCTGCAGTACTTTGGGGGTAGCAGCTTTAATTGCAGCGATCTCCTTGCGCACCTCTCGGTTGTATTCCTTGTACTTGTCGATCAGCCAAGCCGTGTAGAGCACGTGCAAACGGTACTGCAGAATCTGCGTATAGGTATCGGCAATCTTTTCCTGGGTGAGCTGCTTGTTGGCGAGCAGTTCGCCCTTGGTGGTGCGGCTCAGGACCCTTTCACACATCATGTCCATGGCTTTCTTCAGCACGGCGACACTGCGCATGGCGTGATGTACGCGACCGCCGCCCAGGCGTGTTTGTGCAACCAGAAAACCGCCGCCTTCCTCTCCGAGCAGATTTTCGGCTGGCACCCGGCAGTCGGTGAAACGAATGTAGCCGTGCACGCCATCACCCTGTTCTACATAGGGGCCCACGGCAGAATTGCGCATGATCTCCATTCCTGGTGTGTCCTTCTCGACCAGGATGATGGAAGCGCCGGAGTGAATGGGTACGTCGGGATTGGTGACGACCATCACCAGTAGGAACTCTGAGAAGCGCGCGTGTGAGGCAAACCACTTTTCACCATTGATGACGTATTCGTCGCCGTCGCGGGTTGCTACGCAGGTAAATTCTGCTGGATCGGCGCCGGCTTGCGGTTCAGTCATGGAATAGCAGGAGGCAATTTTGCCGTCTAGCAGCGGCTGCAGGTACTTCTCCTTCTGCTCGGGTGTGCCGAAGTGGGCGAGGATTTCAGCATTGCCCGAATCGGGAGCCTGGCAGCCGAAGACGCTCGGTCCAAAGCGGCTGCGGCCAAGAATTTCATTCATCAGCCCCAGCTTCACCTGACCATATCCTTCACCACCGAGTTCCGGTCCGATGTGACAGGCCCATAGCCTTTTTTCTTTGACGATCTCTCTGAGTGGCGCCATGGCACGTGCGGCGGGCGAGTTCGGGTCCCAGGGATCACCGGGGCCACGAAACACGAGATCTAGCGGCTCGATCTCTTCGCGGGTAAAAGTCTCGATCCAGTCGAGTTCTGCCTGAAATTCAGGGTCGGTTTCGAAATTCCAGCTCACGTCAGATCCTCAATATTGTGGTCAATTGGGTGATTCCTACGCGGCTCACCTTGACTTGCGGAATGGCGAGTATAAACTTGCTAGACACAAACAAGCAACATTTCTTCCCAGTGGAGACCTTATGTCCTCATCCAGAGTATGGCTCATTACCGGCGCCTCGCGCGGTATTGGACTGGCAGCCGTGCGGCGTGTTCTCGCTGAAGGGGATCGTGTCGCCATGATGGCACGGGGGGAGGTGGTAGAAGAGCTCGCTGAAGAAATGGGTGCTGGCTGCATGGCCGTACGGGCGGATGTGGCTGATCGCGACGCCGTTGCTGGTGCCTTGCAAGCGGTCCAGGACCACTGGGGAAAGGTCGACGTCGTCGTCAATAATGCTGGCTTGCACCGCGGCGGTCGCTTAAAACGCCTTGAGCATGACGACTGGCAAGCCGTTCTTGATACTAACTTGAGCGGTGCCATGAACGTAATCAAAGCCGCCGATCCTTTGCTCTCCGAAGGGGCTGCAGTCATCAATGTTGGCGCTGTCGTGGGTTTTAGAGGTTTCCCCGGTGACGCTGCATACGCTGCGTCCAAAGCGGGAATCGCTGGGCTGACTCGTGCGCTCTCAATCGAGTACGCGCCGCGAGGCATTCGCGTCAACCTGGTAATTCCCGGGCTTGTATTAACCGAAATGACGGGTGCGCTGTCTGAAAAGGCATTGGAATCCATGCGAAACATTATCCCGATGGCGCGATTCGGTGAGGCTGACGAGATTGCAGACGCCATCTGGATGGTCAGTCAGTCGAGCTATATGACCGGCGCGTTTGTGCCCGTAGATGGCGGTCTTATGAGCAGCTTTGGGGTAGCGAGTTGAGCCGGCGTGTTGTGCTGTGTGCAATGTGGGCTTCGGCACGGAGAATGAGCGTATGAGTACGATGAATGCGACCATGATGCACAGTCCCATGACTGTCAGAATGATCATGGACCATGGTGCCGATGTATTTCCGCAGAGCCGCGTGGGTACTTTTGATGGCGATACGGTCAGCTGGACCGGCTATCAGGAACTTGCGGACAATGCCGCGCGTCTGGCCGCTGCGCTCAATAGTATCGGTGTCGCTGCCGGTGACCGGGTCGCTACCTTTAGTTGGAATAACCTCGCCCATATGGAGGCTTATCTGGCGATTCCATCGATGGGCGCGGTGATGCATACCGTGAATATTCGCCTCTCACCCGAGCAAATCGCCTATGTCATCAACCACGCCCAGGATCGGGTGGTCATTCTTGATGGCAGTTTGGTGGAAATATTCGAGCCGGTTATACCGCTGCTGGAGACGGTGGAGCAGCTACTGATCGTCGATGGCGATATCGAATGTGAATTTGCCACGCACGACTACAGTGAACTGCTGGCGCAACAGCCGGCGCAGTACGATTGGCCTGAGCTGGACGAAACCAGCGCAGCTGCGGTTTGCTATACGAGCGGTACTACGGGTAACCCGAAGGGCGTGGTCTACAGTCATCGCACTACCTTCATGCACTCGTTGGCGTCCCGAGCGACGGATACCTTCGGTATCAACGAGCGCGACCGCATTCTTTTACTGCCGTCGATGTTTCATGCCAATGCCTGGGGCTTGCCCTACAGTGGCTGGATGAGCGGCAGCGACTTTATCCTTCCCGGTCCACACCTGCAGTTTGACGGCATCGAACGAATGATTCGCCAGGAACGACCCACCTTCACCGCCATGGTGCCCACGATACTCGGTGATCTGCTGCGCGCCTCTAAAGAGGGCAGCCTGGATATGAGTTCGTTTCGCATGTTGGTGTGTGGCGGCTCTGCTGTGCCACCGGTAATGATCGATAGCGCGCGTGAACAATGGGGTGTGCCCGTGCTACAGGGCTGGGGTATGACCGAGACAAGTCCCTTGTGTGCGCTGTCCCATCCGCCACGTGATCCTGGCGATGTGGGCGAGACACCCTGGCGCGCCAAGAGTGGCAGGCCTGTGCCTGGCGTAAAGGTTCGTGTGGTCGACGAGGCGGGCGAAGCGCTGCCGCACGATGGCGAGTCTGTGGGTGAGCTGCAGTTGCGTGGACCCTGGATAACCGGGGCTTATCATGAGGGCGTTGGAACCGATTCCTTTACTGCTGATGGATGGCTGCGTACGGGCGATGTTGGGCACATCGACGAAAAGCACTATGTGCAACTCACCGACCGCACCAAAGACGTGATTAAATCCGGCGGTGAGTGGATATCCTCGGTCGACCTTGAAAACGAAATTCTGGCGCATGACGATGTTACCGAGGTAGCGGTAATAGCCATCGATGATGAGCGCTGGCAGGAGCGACCGCTGGTGATTGTAGTGGCCGAGAGCGATGCAATTTCGCCTGAGGTGCTGCGAGAACACCTGGTGCCGCGCGTGGCTCGATTCTGGTTGCCCGAGTATTGGGCCTTCGTAGAAGAAATACCCAAGACCAGCGTGGGTAAAATCGACAAGAAAGCATTGCGCGCGTCTCTGGCGGCTGACGACTTCGACGTTAGCTACGTGAAGTAGCGCACTGGCAAAATTGGAGGCAGCGACTATGGCAAGCGGACAGCCAGCGACAAACAGCAAGAGCACGCGCAGGACTCAGGCGGAGCGCACTGCACTTTCCGACCAACGAATGTTCGACGCGGCGATTAGTCTCATCATCGAACGAGGCACGCAGAAGACCACGTTGAAAGAGATCGGCGAGCGCGCGGGGTATAGCCGCGGCCTGGCCAACTATCGCTTCGGTTCCAAAGATGGACTGATGCTGGAGCTGTTCGCGAGCTTCGATGGGCGCTGGAAGGAGCACCTTATGAGCTATACCGGAGATAAAACCGGTACGGCAGCGATAATGGCTGCAGCAGATGCGCTACGCGACTTTCTCAAGCTGGAATCGGACTACATGCGCGCCATGTATATCCTCTGGTACGAATCACTGGGGCACGAGTCGGAAATTCGCAACCGGCTGGCGGATCATCATAAGGTGTATCGCAGCGACGCGACACGCTGGATTCAAGGTGGCATCGAGTCTGGTGAGATTGATCCCGGCGTCAACGCCGAGCAATTCGCAGTACAGTACTGTTCGTTTATCTTCGGCACAGTCTATCAATGGCTGGTGGCAGCGGATGCGTTGGATCTTGATGCGCTGTTTAGCGACTACGAAGCCAATATGGAAAAACTACTGAATAAGAAGGGCAAGTAACATGGCAACTCTGAACACGAGTGACGGCGGTCAGGTTTATTACGAGAGTTACGGTAACGGATCGAATGCCCTGGTGCTGGTTCATGGTTGGGGCATGAGCGGCCGCGTTTGGGATCCAATCCTGCCAGATGTGCTCAAGGCCGGTCACCGCGTGATTGCCATAGATCACCGCGGCTGCGGCCGCTCCGATCGCGATTTTGTCGACCTGAGTATTGGTGCTATCGCCGGCGATATCGTGGAACTGGTCGCAGAGTTAGAGTTGAATAGCGTTGTGCTGAATGGCTGGTCTCTCGGCGGGGCGGTGGTCGTTGAGGCCGCGCACAGGCTCGGTGCGAAATGCGCCGGCCTGGTGCTGACGGGAGGTGCCTCACCAATCTATACGCAGAAGCCCGATCTGGCACTCGGCGGCACCGATGAGGACATGCAGGGCACACTGGCCGCACTCGGTGCCGACCGGGTAAATTTCCTACACGGCTTATCCAAAGTGGTATGTGCAAAGCCCGTTGGTGAGAATATCGAAGACTGGTTTTGGCGTATCTTTCTCGAAGCATCCCCTTGTACATCGGTTACTTTGGGCGAGCTGGCATCTCTTGATCAGCGCGATATCCTCGCAGCGATGGAAATACCCGTCCTGAGCTTTGTCGGTAGCGAGGACGGTTTTGTCGCACCGGATATTGGTCGCTGGCTGGGTGACAACTATGGCAATGCAACGTTAGTGGAATACGATGGCGTGGGCCACGCGCCCTTTATCGAAGAACGCGATCGCTACCTGGCAGACCTGTTGGCTTTCCTGGCTAGCATTGGCGGTGGGGAGGCTTGAGTATGCGTACAGTGAATTACGGTCTGTGGTACGACTTTCGCAATCCGCAGCCCTGGCGTGAGAATTTCGAGAGTTTCTATGCCAGCCGTCTGGATCAGATAGCGGCTGCAGAGGCGATGGGCTTCGATTCCGTTTGGCTCACCGAGCATCATTTTTGTGAGGACGGATACACACCATCACCGCTCGTGCTCGCGGGTTCGATTGGCGCGCGGACGACGCGTATGCGCATTGGCACCAACCTGATGTTGCTGCCACTGCACGACCCTGTGCGTATTGCAGAAGATGCAGCCACACTGTCGCTGGTGACGGGTGGTCGTTTCGATCTGGGTGTCGGGATTGGTTATCGCCAGGTCGAGTTCGATCAGTTTCAGCGAAAGCTCTCACATCGCCCCTCTTTGGTTGAGGAGGGTATTGAAATTGTGCGTCGTGCTTGGTCGGGAGAAAACATCAATTTTGAGGGTAAACGCTTCACTGTCGGCGATTTACCGGTAACACCTGCGCCCGTGCACAAGCCGGACATACTGTTGGGCGGTATGGTTGAGCCCGCGATTCAGCGGGCCGCCAGAGTGGCCGATGGTTTCCTTTGCACCGGTGGCATTGGCCTGGATGTTTATGCTGAGGCCCTGGAGCAGCAGGGGAAGAGCGCGGCGGATGCAAAGGCAGTTCTGGGCTGTTGGGCAATTATCGCCGAGGATCCCGAGGCGGAGGCCGCACGCATCGGCGATCATGTGCTTTATCAGATCAATGAATACATCAAGTGGGGCGCCTTCGGGCCGCCCGATCAGACCCCGTTGTTTGAGGATGCGCCGACCGCAATTGAAAACGGCTTGTATGAGTTATGGGATGCCGACATGGCGGTCTCAGAGCTGAGCAAGTTACTCGATGCGTATCCGATGATTGCAGATATTCACTTCTGGGCACAGTTTCCGGGTGAGTCGGTAGAGTCCGGATCAGCTCGAATGCGTTACATCGCGGAGAAGGTGCTGCCTCGTCTACGCTAGAGGACTAGCGAATGCCGCACATGGTTCTTAAAGTATTGGTGAACAACATGTGCGCTTCCTCGAGGTCGATGTCATCATCGAAGTAGACCGCTGAGCGCAAGCCGATCATCAGTGAGTAAGCAATCTCTGCGGCATCCTTGGAGCCATCAATGAACAAGGCCGGCGCATCGTCAAAGATGCGTGCCAGATAGCCCTTACAACTGAGATCGAACTCGGCCTTGGTGACCTTGAGTACTTCATCGTGCACCGCGGCTCCGAAACACTCCAGCATGAAACCGATCTCCAGCTTGGTGCTGGTCTCGCCGCGAAACCAGAAGTCGGCAAGCAGGTCGATCTGCGTGGCGGCGGGCTCTTCGCTGAACTCCTTGATCCTTTCCAGAAATCGCACTGACACCGTTTCGAAGTACTGTTCCAGGATTGCCTCTTTGCCCTTGAAGTAATACAGCAAATGGCTGGCGGACATGTCGGCGCCTTCGGCGACATCGGCCAAAGTGGTCTTGGTGTAGCCCTTGCTGATGATGCAGTCGTGCAGGGATTTGAAAATTTTGCGCCGGCGAGCATCGCCGCGGGAATCTCTGCGACTGTTGCCTGGGGGAGCGGATTTGGCTTGGGTCTTTGGCATGGCGCGCAACCTTAGCATTGTGCCCTGAGTCTTGTCAGCTGAATTCGCTGCACCAAGAGCTGCAAGTAGTTTCTTGAATAATATTCAAAAACAACCTAGTATCCAATCACAATTTCGCAAGGGGTAGTGCATGGGCATTGAGGGAATGCGGTTCGTGATTACGGGCTCGGCCGTTGGAATTGGTGCGGGAACGGCACGTTTGGCGGCTAGCAGAGGTGCCCATGTCGTGGTATCCGACATGAACGATGAGGCCGGCGAAGCACTGGTTGCGGACATCGCCAAAGACGGCGGCAAGGCCATTTACCAACACTGCGATGTTACGGATCCGGAACAGGTCGACGCATTGATGGCTGCTGCCGCATCAGCCTTTGGCGGTGTTGATGTGCTACACAATAATGCAGGTATTCATGAGAGCATGCTGACCGAAGATCTAGGCCTCGACAGCATGAGCCTGGAGACTTTTCAGAAAGTCATCAATGTTAATCTCACCGGTGTATGGTTGTGCGCCAAAGCGGCCTTGCCCTATCTCAAGGACAGTGACAACGCTTCCATCATCAACGCTGGCTCCACCAGTTCACTCTCCGGCTATCCGCAATGTCAGGCTTATGGCGCTAGCAAGGGCGCTGTTATGCAGCTCAGCAAAATGCTGGCAGTCGATTTGGCACCGCACAGAATTCGGGTGAATTGTTATTGCCCTGGATCGATCCATACACAGATTGTCGACAAGTTCCTGGCTGCCGCACCGGACCCAAAGGCGATGCTTAATACCATGACCCAGACCCATTTGGTGCCGCGCATGGGGCAACCGGTGGATGTTGCTGAGCTAGTGTGCTTTCTGGCGGGGCCGGAGTCGTCCTTCGTCAACGGAGCAGTCTGGACTATTGATGGGGGTTCGCTGGCCTGGCGCGGAACACTCGACGTGCTGGGAATGGAGGTAGATGCATGAGCTTAAGCGCGGAACAGAAACTTCAGATCCACGAACTGTTGGCACGTTGGGCTTACGCCTACGATCAACGTGATGTTGAGATGCTGGCGGCCTGCTTTGCCGAGGATGCGGTGCTGACGATGCGTATCGCTGACGGTGACCTGGTGGGCCCGTTCGAAGGGCGCGAGGCGATTATGGGCTTGATGACGGGTTCTCTCGCCGAGCAAACCGATGTGCGCCGTCACGTGGTCTCCAATCAATTCTTCACCTCGGAGGGTGAGTCTCCCGAGCTGATTTCAAACCTGACACTGTTTGCGACCGAGAACGGCGAGATTCAACTTCTGTCGGCGGGCCTTTACCACGATAGCGTAAAGCAGGTTGACGGGCGCTGGGTGCTGAGCAAGCGCCACATTGCCTTGGACAAATCGTACTGAGCTTATGAACATCGGAGATATTACAGCGAAGATCGCTCGCCTTGCGCCGCAGCGTGAGGCGTTGATCGACATCCCCAATCAACGCCGCATCACCTATGGGGCCCTTGACGAACGGGTGCGACGCCTGGCCAATGCCTTGGCGAGCGATCTTGCTGTGGAGCAGGGCGCCCGTATTGCCGTGCTCTCGAAAAACTGCATTGAGTATATGGAGATCTACTTCGCTTGCGCCCGAGTAGGATTGATCGCGCAGCCCCTCAACTGGCGACTCGGTGCGGCGGAAATGGCGCGTATTTTGGCGGACGGTGATCCTGCTGTGGTGATGGTAGCTGGGGAATATTCAGACACCGCCGCCGAATTGCGTGATGCCTGCCAGGCAACACACTGGTTCGCTTTTGGCGAAGGCTCAGACGGCAGCTATGAAGCCCTGATACAGGCAGCGAGTGACGAAGAACCCGCTCGCGCCGCCACAGTCGGTGGAGATGACCCCGTGTTGATTCTCTACACCGGCGGCACCACAGGTGAATCCAAAGGAGCGTTACACACCCATCACTCGCTCTACATGGGTATGCTCAATCAGACGGTGGCCGAGCGCGTTGTGCCAACCGATGTTTATATGCTGACCGGACAGATGTTCCATATCCCGGTAGCGCTAGCCATGAATTACATGGCCCACGGCTGCCCCGTGGTTCTGATTAACTTCGAAGCACGGTTGGCGCTGGAGGTCATCCAGCAAGAACGAGTGTCGGCTTTCCTGGGCATCACCACCATGCTCAATTGGATGATGGCTGAACCTGACTTCGATAGCTTTGATCTGAGCAGCCTGCGCAATATTCAGTACGGTGGGGGGCCAATGCCGCGCAACGTTGTCGCTGCTGCACTGGAGAAATTTCCCTGCACAATCATCCAAGGATACGGGCAAACCGAGGGCATGACCATGAGTTTTCTGTCGCAGGAAGATCATGTGGCTGCGCTGAAAGGTAATCATTCGGAGCGCCTCTCGAGTTGTGGGCGAGAAGGCTTCGTAACCAGCATTCGGGTAGCCGACGCCAATGGAGAGCCCGTGCCTCGGGACGGCAAGACGCCGGGCGAGATACTCGTCCGCTCGGAAGCCAACATGGTGGGCTATTGGCGTCGACCGGATCTAACTGAGCTGACCATCCGCGACGGCTGGATGTGGACAGGCGATGTGGCGACCTGGGACAGTGATGGCTATGTGTTCATCGTCGACCGCGCCAAAGACATGATCATTTCGGGCGGTGAGAATATTTATAGCACCCAGGTAGAGGCTGCTATCCATCAACATCCTGCAGTGCTTGAGTCGGCGGTGTTTGGTATTCCTGACGACGAGTGGGGTGAGGCAGTAAAGGCCGTGGTCGTGCTCAAGCCCGGTGAAGCCGCGACTGCCGAAGACATCATTGCGACCGCTAGTCAGCATCTCGCTTCCTACCAGAAACCGAAATCGGTGGATTTTGTTGAAAGTCTGCCCAAAGCGCCTACCGGCAAGATCCTGAAGCGCGAGTTACGCGACCCCTACTGGCAAGACGTGGATACGAACGTATGAGTGAACTTTTAAGCGAAGAACTGCTTGCCAACATCGGTCGTCAGAGCGAGCCGCAGCGCGAGCTCGTGACCCGCCGCGACATCCGGAAATACGCGGTAGCCACAGGTAATCGCCAGCGCAAGTATCTCGACGGCGACCAGGCGCCTCCCATGTTTCATGTGCCTCTGTTCTGGGATGTGGTGGAGTTGCAGGAGTTACGCGAGGACGGCGTATCAGTCGACAAGCTATTGCCGAAATTTCCACTCGAAAAAGAAATGGCCGGTGGACTGGAGATCGAGTACCACCGTCCTATTTATCCGGGAGACTGGCTTACCGCTACGCGGACGCTGAGCAATATCTTTGAGAAGCAGGGGCGCTCAGGTGCCTTGATTTTCTACGAGATCCTGATGGACATCGTCGACGACGACGGTGAACTGGTGATCAGAGAGAAGACAACGAGGATTCTGAAATGACGAGCGCAGCGCAGCCGATGCGCGGATCGGTGCAGGTGGGCGATGTTCTGCCTGAGCGGGTACATGTTCCGGATAATGTTCAGCTCATGCTCTATAACGCGGTGCTTTGGAACGGGCATCGCATTCACTTTGATGAGCCTTACGCAAAAGAGGTCGAGGGCTATCCTGGGCTTGTGATCGCGGGCCCTCTGCTGGGTGACTGGCTGCACCAGTGCGTAGAAGAATGGTTGGGGGACGAAGGTGTCATCACCGGCATCTCTTATTCCAACAGGGTTGCCACGTATATCGGCGAATCACTCACCGCGGGAGGTGTAGTTAGCGAAGTCGATGAAGTCACCGGCGAGATTAGCATCGACGTCTATGTCCGCAACGAAAAAGGCGATAATACGACGCCTGGTGTAGTCCGCGCGCGGCTGGGAAGTCAGTAAACGGTGGACGATTAGGAGATGGCGAGTTTGCGCGGGAAACTGGCAATCGTGGGCGCCGCTGATACGGCGGTGGGGATCGTGCCCGATCGCAGTCCAACAGAGCTTTGCGTGGACGCCGCACTAGCCGCTCTAGAGGATGCCGGGCTCGGCAAGCAGGATGTCGACGGCCTGATTACCTGCAATGCCTTCGCCGAACCCATCATGTATCACGCTGAGGCAATCGCCGAGTATCTGCAGATATTTCCACCACTGTGTATGAGTGTGAATACGGGAGGCGGAACGACATTTTCCGTGCTGCAGCAGGCAGCGGCTGCCATTGAAGCCGGCGTGGCGACCACGATTGTGATTAGCATGGCGGATAGCATGCGCAGTTTTATGACCCGCGAGCAGGCGATGCTGACGCAATCCTCTAATGGGCATCCTCAGTTTGAGCAGCCCTACGGACCCACAGTGCCTGCCTATTACGCGTTGATCGCCCAGGCACATATGGCTCAATTCGGCACCACAGAAGCGCAGTTTGCTGAAGTGGCCGTTTCCTGTCGGGCGCACGCCGCGCGCAATCCCAGCGCCCAGATGCGTGATCTGATAACCGTCGAGGATGTGCTTGCATCGCGCATGATCGCCGACCCATTGCACTTGCTGGATTGCTCACTGGTGTCTGATGGCGGCTCTGCGGTGGTCGTTACCTCCGCCGAGCGTGCGAAAGATTTCCCTCATACGCCCGTGTATATGCTGGGCGTGGGAGAGGGACACAGCCATGAACATATCAGCCAGGCGGCGAATCTGACCACGTCAGCGGCCGTGGACTCGAGCCAGCGAGCCTATGCGATGGCGGGACTCGGCCCCGGCGACATGGATTTTGCACAGCTCTACGATTGTTTTACTCCAACCGTTCTGGTCGAACTGGAAGACCTGGGGTTTTGTGAAAAAGGGCAGGGTGGCGAGTTCTTGCAGAGCGGCGCAACTTATCCTGGGGGTAGCCTACCGGTAAATACCCACGGCGGCATGTTGTCGCATTCCCATCCCGGTAATCCGGGCGCAATGTTCGCATTAACCGAATCGGTGTGGCAGCTACGCGGCGCGGCGGGTGATCGCCAGGTGCCCAGTGCAGAAGTCGCGCTGGCTCATGCCCAGGGCGGCATTATGTCGAGCCATTGCACCATCATTCTCAGCACCGAGGTCAATTGAAATGACTCGCGTCTTGCCTCGTCCAACACCCACCACGCAGCTCTGGTTCGATGGCTGCCAAGAGGGAGAGCTGCGGCTGCAGTATTGTCCGGATTGTGGAAGCTATCAGTTCTATCCGCGCACACTTTGCACCAGTTGCGCCGGTCTCAATCTTGAGTGGCGCGCAGCCAGCGGCTGCGGACGAATCGCCAGTTTTAGTATTGTGCGTCGCGGCGTTTCCAAGGCGTATGTCGCACCTTATACCGTCGCGTTGATTGACCTCGAAGAAGGGCCGCGCATGATGAGCATGATCGTGGATGCAGAGCCTGAGGCAGTTAGCGTCGGTGCATTGGTCCAGGTGGATTTTGAGGCCTGGTCTGAAGATATCACCATGCCAGTTTTCAAACTCCAGGAGGAAGTCTAGTTATGAATGCCGATACCATTGCCCACGCTGTCATTAATCCAGATGCCCCGGAGGACTCGCTGGAGGCGAAGCAGCCGCATATCGATAACGGTGCGGAACGCTACAGCAAGGAAGGGTACTTCAGTCCTGATTACATGGTGCGCGAGTGGGAAAAGCTGTGGACACGCGGCTGGCTCATCGCCGGCGTAAGCAGCGATATCCCCAACGAGGGCGACTACTTCCTGTTCGATATTGGCGACGAGTCGATCATCGTCACCAATACCGATGCCGGAGTGCGCGCGTTCTACAACGTCTGCAGTCACAGAGGTTCGCGCCTCGTGTTCGAAGAGCGCGGCAACAAGAAAGTCTTCGTCTGCCCCTTTCACTCCTGGAGCTTTCATAACAATGGCGAGTTGCGGCGCATTACCGATGAAGAAACGTTCCAGCCTGAGGTCGTGGCGCACCGGCCCGGGTTGACTTCGCTTGCCTGCGAGGTGCATGCCGGGATTGTTTTCATCTGCATGGATGAAAGTCCGCCGTCTTTGCAGGAGGCGATCGGCTTGCCCGAGGGATACCTCGAGGCCTACCGGATTGACCAGATGAAAGTCGTTCGTCACGTGCGCAGCGAGTGGGGATCCAATTGGAAGGTGGGCGTTGAGGCCTTTTACGAAAGCTATCACCTGCATGCTGTACACCCGGAGACGCGCGGCGTGATGGGCGACCTGAACGTACAGTACGACCTGTATCCCAACGGTGCCAGCCGCATGATCGTGCCGCTGGGACAGCCGAGTCCTCGTGCCCATGACCAGGAGTCGGTCAACGAAGGTCTGAGAGTTATGTTGCAGGACGCGGGCGTTGACCCGGATAGCTTTGAGGGTACTGCGGCCGACGTGCGGCGTGCCATCCAAACCGGTAAACGTGAACGGGCTGAGCGGCTGGGGCTGGATTACTCGCGCTTTGTAGACGGCCAGTTATCAGACAGCTGGGCCACGGGCATATTCCCCAACGTACAGATCGGCTGCCATCCCGAGGCGGTTTTCATTATGCGCTTTTTACCGCATCCGACTAATCCGGAGCGTTTCTTTTACGACACCATGACGCTGCTTTGTCCCGTTGATGATCCCGACTACTGCCCGCCGGGCTGGATGGGTCTGCCGGAAGGGACGGATGTCAGCGGTCGAGTGCGGCCGAACATGGAGTGCTACGGACGCGAAGAGGATGCCAAGCTGGGGCTGGTGTTGAGCCAGGATTCCACCTTGCTACCGATTGTGCAGCAGGGCATGCGATCTCGTGGTTTCAAAGGTCAGCTCTGGGGTGAACAAGAGCAGCGGCTGCGGCATTTTCACGTCGAACTGGAGCGGCGGCTGGCCCTGTAAGCCCGGCTCAGAGCAGGGAATTTTTCTTTCACAATTTACTTGACAACAGCAAGTAACAGGTCCAATCTTGAATAAGATTCAAAAAAATAATGTTCAACAAAGAACACAGAGGAAGCGCCCCATGAAACCGCACACGCACATAAGTTGGCAGAAAACCCAGTTAGCTTTGGCCGTATCACTGATTCCTGCAATGCTGCAGGGAGTGCCGGTGGCCAATGCACAGGGCCCCACGTTGGAAGAGGTTTTGGTAACGGCTAACCGTCGTTCAGAAACCGATATCATGAAGACACCGGTAGCGATGACCGCTATCACCACCCAGGATATAGAGACCTTTTCACCGCGTGATCTCAACGATATCGCAGTGATGGTTCCCAGCTTGTCCGCCGGTACCGTGTCCGCATTCAAGTCGGCATCCTTCGCGATGCGCGGCGTTTCAGAAACCACCATTATTGTCTACAAAGAATCGCCCGTGGGTGTCACGATTGACGACTTCGTGGTGAACCACGTGCAGACGCAAAACCTCGAAATGTTTGATATCCAACAGATCGAAGTGCTGCGCGGACCACAGGGTACGCTGTTTGGAAAGAACACCACCGGCGGTACCATCAACGTCAAGACGAAACGCCCGGTTCACGACGAGCGCAATATCGATCTCCGGCATGAGTTTGGCGATTACGGCACCCAGAAAACCAGTCTCGCGCTGAATATCCCCATCCTGCAGGACCAGTTGTCTTTTCGACTGGCTGGCCAAAAGTTGGAGAGCGATGGTTACTTCGAGAACAATGCCGAATACGGTCCGCTGACCGTTGCACCTGGCCTCGCCAACCCCGGCGGTTCGATCGACGGTCAAACCGGTAAAGGTGACGGGCAAGATCTTGGCGGCGACGACGTTGTTTCATTACGGGCAAAGTTGCTCTGGTCACCAACCGATAATTTCAACGCTCTATTCCAGTACGAGTACATCGAAGACGAGGGCGATAGCCCGCCGATCGTTAATGAATCTCGCCCGGGCTACAACTTCGACTCCTGGGGTTTCACCCAGGATCGCGGTGACCCCTGGGAAACGGCGGGTGTGACCAATCAGGATGACTTCCTGCTAGAGATGTCCGACGGCCACCAGATCGATATCGACGGTTACTACCTCAACCTGGACTGGAACATCGGCGACTACACGATCTACTCGGTAACGGGCTATCGCGATCAGGAATCGCACCTGCCCAGCACCTACACCGGTGAGGTGTTCGAGACTCTTTTCGACGCAACCCGTGATGACGAGCGTGAAACGTTCCAGCAGGAGGTACGTATTGTCTCCGAATTTGACGGGCCTCTGAATTTCGTTGGTGGTGTGTACTATCAGGAAGAGGATGTCGACTTTTGCGTGTTGCAGGTGGTTGGCTTTGTTGACCTGCTGGTCGATGGTGAGCCCACTTTCCTGAGTCAGAACCCGCTTATCCTGTGTAATTCACAGGAGGCGGAATCCACCGCGGTTTACGTCGATGGTACTTACGATGTGAACGAGCAGTTCTCTGTCAGTGCCGGCTTCCGCTACACCGATGAAGAGAAGGAATGGACCGGACGGCCGCGTCGCCCGATTCAGGCCCTGCCCACGGGTGGTTTCGATCCCAACTTCACCTGGCGCGAGCTGGGTACGGTTCTGCGCGGTGCTAACTTGGGTGAGTTCCCCGATGGGGTTGTGCAGGATGACGAAGATTGGCAGGAGCCTACCTACCGACTGCATTTTGCGTATGACTTCAGCGATGAATTGTTCGGCTGGGCCGGCTACTCGCGCGGATTCAAGAGCGGTGGTTACAATGACCAGGTAGGTACGGTACTCGACCCAATCCCGCCCCAGGCCGCGCGACCAACCGACCCTGAGACTGCCGACTCCTTCGAGGTAGGTATCAAATCGATCCTGGCAGATGGTGCCGCCAACATTCAGCTGACCGGCTTTTACGTCGAGTACGATGATGCCCAGCGCACCTTTAACGCCAGCTTCCCCACCGGGCAGGAGACATTATTCTTCAACGCCGCTGAGCTGGAAGTCAAAGGACTGGAGTTCGAAGGCACGTGGGCAGTAACCGATAACCTCCTGCTGCGCGGCAACGCCATGTGGCAGGACGCCGAGTTTAACGAATTCACCGCCGATACTGATTTTGACGGCATTGATGATGTGGACTTGAGTGGCAAGGAACCGACCCGCGCGCCGGAGTACATGGCGACACTGGACGGCACCTATAGTTGGGATTTCGACTACGGAACGCTGGATCTTCAGCTTCGCGTTTCCTATGAAGACGAGTCCGTGGCCAGCTACTCTGATGTTGATCCCAGCTACGACACGGTTCTGGATGACAGGACGGTGTGGGACGGCAGCGTAACGTTCACACACTCCAGCGGTAACTGGTGGTTGCGCGGTATCGCCAAGAACATCACTGACGAAGAGTACAAGACCGGTTCTCTGTCAGTGGCGAACTTCTGGATCATGTCGGCCTACGCGCCGCCCGAGTACTACGGACTGGAGCTGGGTATAAACTACGATTTCTAGTTGGTGTGTCTGGCTCCTTTGGGAGTCGATCGTAAGGTATTGGGCCGACTACGTCGGCCCTTTTTCTGGGGGCAACTATGGGCTCATCGGTACGCCGGCGACTGAGACGCCCGTCGCTATTTCTGGCGGCGGTGTTCGCTGTTATAGCGGGTGCAGAAGTCTGTGCGGGCGACGCCGCCAGGCAATATTCCCCGGCGGCAGGAGAACGCATACCCACGCGGGTTCTGTTTGGTGACCTGCATCTTCATTCGCGGGCGTCAGCCGATGCGTTCTCCATGGGCAATACCACACTCACAGCCGACGAAGCCTATCGCTTTGCCAGTGGTGCGGAAGTTCGCAGCAGCAATGACATGCCTGTGCGACTGCGTCGTCCTCTGGATTTTCTTGCTGTCACTGATCATGCCGAGTTCATGGGCGTTCTCAACGCATTTAGTGAGAACAATGAAACTTTGCTGGAGTCGCCCCTGGGCCAGCGCTGGTCCTCATTGTCCGCCGAGGGCTTTATCGCTGCCTTCGTCGAGGCTCTGACCAATCCAGACCCGGTGAGAGACGATGTGCCAGAAGCGCTCGAGTACGATATCTGGGGCGAGCTGGTAGACAGCGCTGAACGGCATAACGTCCCGGGCGCCTTTACCACCTTCGCTGCCTACGAATGGACTGCCGCCCGCGATGGCAACAATTTGCACCGATGCGTGATTTACCGTGACGGACCTGAGCGGACTAAGAGTATGTTGCCGTATTCGTCCTTCACCAGCACTGATCCGGAAGACCTTTGGGCTGCGCTGGGTCGCTATGAGCAAGAGACAGGCGGTCGCGTGATGGCGATCCCGCATAATGGCAATCTCAGCAATGGGATCATGTGGGACACGCATACGCTTGCTGGCGCAGCTATTGATGAGGACTACGCCCGTCGACGTATGTACTGGGAGCCCGTGGTGGAGTCGACTCAGGTTAAAGGCGACAGCGAGACCCATGCATTCTTGTCCCCTGAAGATCCCTTCGCCACATTCGAGCGTTGGGATCGCTACAACATCATGAACACGGCACGTACCACCCCGGAGATGCTTCCGGGCTCTTATATCCGTTCGGCATTGAAACGCGGTATCGGTATGCAAGCCGCCGCCGGATTTAATCCTTATCAATTTGGCCAGCTCGGAAGCACTGATAGTCACACGGGTCTTTCAACCGCCGCCGAGGATAACTTCTTTGGTAAGTTTGCGAACTCTGAACCCGGCGTGCGTCGACCCGAGAGCATGATGGCGGGCATGAAGAACGCTGATTGGGAACTCGTCGCGTCAGGTGTCGCGGCCGTATGGGCTGAGGAGAATACGCGGCCGGCGATCTTCGATGCGCTGCGGCGCAAGGAGGTCTATGCGACCACCGGTTCACGCATACTGTTGCGATTTTTTGGCGGCTGGAACTTTGGCGACAATGCGATAGCGCGTCCCGACTATGCGCGCCAGGCCTATCGCGCTGGCGTGCCGATGGGTGGCGAGCTGGGTGCAGCGCCGGAAAAGACGGCACCGGTGTTCCTGCTGCATGCACTGAAAGACCCGGATGGCGCAAATCTTGAACGCCTACAACTGATAAAGGGCTGGGTGGATAGCGCCGGGGACCTGCACGAGAAAGTCTACGACGTGGCGCTAGCGCCAGATGCGGGAGCCAGTAGCGTTGATCTGAAAGCGGCCAGTTTCGACAACACGGTGGGAGTGAGCGAACTCAAGGCGCAGTGGCGTGATCCTGATTTCGATTCGGCCGAAACGGCGTTCTACTATGCCCGAGTCATAGAGATTCCACGCCCCCGGTGGACGGAATACGATCGACTCCAATACGGTACACCCGTTGCGAGCAACGCACCCTCTACCCTTCAGGACCGTGCCTACTCCTCGCCGGTCTGGTACACACCGCGCTAGGGAGATCCTGTGGCTGGACTCATACTTCATCATTTCGACGCGTCACCATTTGCAGAGAAAGTGCGTGTAGCGCTGGGCATTAAGGGCGTAGATTGGGCTGAGGTTCAGATTCCGATGGTGATGCCCAAGCCTGATTTGACAGCCTTAACCGGCGGTTACCGCAAGACGCCGGTATTGCAATGTGGTGCCGACATTTACTGCGACACACAGCGTATTGCTCGTGAGTTGGAAGCTCGTTACCCAGAGCCTCCCTTGTTTCCGACGGATTCGGAGGCTCTTTGCCATATGATTGCTGCGTGGAGTGATATTCTGCTGTTTCGCCCGGGCGCGGGTCTGAGCATGGGCACCAATGCCGATCTCCCCGAGCCGATTCTTGCAGATCGATTCGCCTTTTTTGATTTCCTCAATGCCGACAACCTGCAGAGCGATCTGCCACATCTATTCGCGCAGTTTCGAACCCAGCTTGAACGACTTGAGCAGCTACTCAGTGATGGTCGCCGTTGGTTGCTGGGAAACGAGACGCCTACATGGGCCGACGCGGCCTGCTATGCACCGGTCTGGATGTGTCGCGGGAATATAGTGGGAGCCGATGAGTTATTGAAGCCGTTAGCAGCGCTGCAGGAATGGGAGCAGCGAGTAAAGCTGCTGGGACACGGCAACTCCACAACAATTACGGCTGAAGACGCGCTGTCGATCGCGCTGTCGGCAGACTCTGATTCTGAAGGCGATATTGCCGCGGACGTTTACCCGGCGTTGACACTCGGTCAGCAGGTAAGCGTTGCGCCGGACGATTACGGAGCGGTACCCGTGACAGGCCATCTGTTGCAACTAACCCATGAGGACATTGCCATTTCTCGCGAGGATGAGAGGGCGGGAGCCCTGGTGGTGCATTTCCCGCGCGCAGGATACAAGGTGGAGCCATTGTGATGTTTCGAGCGAGCAGTCTTTTCTTTGTTATCGCACTGATTTCTTCGACGGCCGCCGCGAAGACAGAGGACGCTGTCAGTGGCGCGCAGCTATATGAATCGCACTGCGCGCTCTGTCATGGTGGCAAAGTAGCGAAAGCGCCACCGCTGAGTCTTTTACAAATCATGTCGCCTGGCTCGATTTACCGCGCTCTGGATCAAGGTGTCATGCGCGAACAAGCCGCGAGTCTGTCTGCCTCTGAGAAGCGTGCGGTCGCGGAGCATCTCACCGGCATTTCTCTGGCGGACGCGCAGTCTGTAGCACCGGCGCCCTCGTGCGATATGGGCGGAAACTGGTTTGACCGTTCGGCCCTGCCTGATCAAGCTGGCTGGGGTATGGATCTGCACAATCGCCGGTTCCAATCATTGGAGACGGCAGGGGTGCAGGCGAGTGATATCGCGCAGATGGAGTTGAAGTGGACCTTTGCGTTCCCCGAGGCAACGCGGGTACGCTCTCAGCCCGCCACCGCGGGCGGCGCGCTGTTCGTGGGTAGTCAAAATGGTACCGTCTACGCACTTGATCAGCGCTCCGGTTGCATCCACTGGTCGTTCACTACGGTTGCCGAGGTGAGAACGGGGATTGTGGTGCAGAACTGGCGCAGTCTTACCCAAGAGCAGTCACCACTGATTTTCTTCGGCGATCTGGTTGGCAATGTTTATGCACTGGATGCGCTCAGTGGTGAACTGGTTTGGCGCGATCGCGCTGACGAACACCCGAGTCTTACGCTGACCGCGGCACCGGCACTCCATGACGGCGTACTATATGTGCCAATGTCCGCGCTGGAGGTCACCGCTGCGGCCGATCCGACCTATGCCTGCTGTACCTTTCGGGGGGGTGTGGTTGCTTACAACGCGACCACGGGCGAGCGTCTCTGGACCGGTTACACCATCGCTGAAGAACCCCGTGAAGTGGGCAAGAATGCGGTGGGCACCCCGCAAATAGCACCCTCTGGTGCGCCGGTCTGGAATACGCCGGTAATTGATGCCAAGCGCAATGTGCTTTATTTGGGTACTGGCACGAACTACTCCTCACCTTCCAATGACACCAGCGATGCCATCCTTGCACTCAGCCTGGATGACGGGCGCATCGTCTGGTCACAGCAGAAGACCGCGGGTGACGCTTGGAACATGGGTTGTGAGACTGAAGCAAAAATCAACTGTCCGCCCGAAAACGGACCGGATTACGATTTTGGTGCCGCCACCATACTCGCGCCTACCAGTTCGGGGCGTGAGCTGATTATCGCCGGGCAGAAATCCGGTGATGTTTATGCACTGGATCCGGATAAGGGTGGGCAGCGAGTTTGGCATCGCAAGCTGGGCCGCGGCGGTATTCAGGGCGGAGTTCATTTCGGTATGGCTGTCGATGGGGATGTGCTCTATGTGCCTATGTCGGATTTTGACGGCGGGCCGCGCTGGCCTGGTACGCCCAAGCCTGGGATGTATGCCATCGATCTGGAGACGGGTGAAACCCTATGGTTCGTGCCCGCAGTAGATGTTTGTGAAGGCCGAGAGTTTTGCCAACCGGGTTTATCCGCTGCGGCGACGGCGATACCTGGGGGTCTGGTCGCCGGAGCAATGGACGGACATCTGCGTGTGTACGACAAGGCCACGGGTAAAATTCTTGTGGATCTAAATACCGCGCAGTCTTTTGAATCGCTTGATGGTTTGACCGCCAAGGGCGGTTCCTTCGGCGGCGGTGCTGGCCCCGTATTCAAAAACGGCATGATGTTCCTTAGCTCTGGTTACGGCATATACTTCCACATGCCGGGCAACGTGCTGCTAGCCTATGGTCCGGCTAACGAGGCTGAATAGCAGGTAACATCATGCAGGCGCTGCAAAGCGATGCTCCCCTCATTGTGTACGTGGACATTAAGAGTCCCTACGCCTTTGTCGCGATCAAGCCCACGCTAGCTCTGGAGGCAGAACTGGGGGTTGCTTTCGACTGGCGGCCCCTGACCCTGGATATACCCAGCTATCTGGGATCGGCGAAGAAGAGCCAGGGTAAGGTCGTTGAGAGCAATCGAACCCCGGCCAGTTGGCGAGCGGTGAAGTATGCCTATCGTGATGCGCGGCGTTATGCCGAGCGTCAGGGCTACGTGTTGAAGGGCACGGAGAAAATCTGGGATTCCTCTATCGCCAATATTGGCATTCTCTGGGCCGTGCAACATAATCGCGATCGCCTGGCTGACTATTTTGAAGCGGTGTACCCGCGCTTCTGGCGCCGCGAACTCGATATAGAAGATGCGTCCGTTGTCGCGGCCTGCATCCAGGAGGCTGGCCTCGATGCTGAAGGTTTCGAGGCGTATCAAGCCGGGGAGGGGCGTGACTTGCACGATACTCTGCAGGCACAACTGCACCCAGCCGGGATCTATGGCGTACCCACCTACGTGTTTGATGGCGAGATACTCTTTGGCCGCGAACACCTGCCCTATATTGGCTGGCATTTGCGCGGCTGTCAGGGCGCGGCGCCCGATGTGGCTTACACGCTATGAGTAGTATCGTTATCTACACGGACTTCAAATCACCGCAAGCCTACCTGGCGCTTGGGCCCACGCTCGCGCTGGCTGAGCAACGCGGCGTGGCAATCGAGTGGCGGCCCTATATCACGCGCCAGCCGCGCATCGAGTCTGAAAGAGACGACGAAACCCGAGGCGAAACCCACGTGAGAGTGCGGCAGCAGCAGCGCCACGCCACCTGCCTGCGCTACGCGGCTGTCCAGGGGATTCCAATGACTTTTCCTGCCGAGCCCGGCGTCAGCGATTGTGCGTTGGCGGCCTTGCTGTCGATCAGGCCTGACCCAAAGAAATACATAGAAGCGGCCTTTCTTGCCTATTGGCGGGATGGCAGAGACCTTGATGATGCCAGCGTTGTGCGAGAACTGCTCAGCGACGCTGGTTATAATGCGCAGCAGTTTGATGAGGCATCGGTGCGAGCCGAACTCGCCAGGGCCCAGGCTATAGCCGAGGAGAATGGTATCTTCGATACGCCTCTTTACCTTGTCAAAGGCGAGATGTTTTTGGGTCGGGAACAGCTGCCCTGGATAGAATCACTACTGCACTGAGAGTACAAAAGGAATGAGAAATGAGTGAACTGGTCACATTCAGCGAAGAAGAGAGCTATTGCCTACTCCATATGGACGACGGCAAGGCGAATGCATTGGGCTTCGATATGTTCGAAGCCATTAACGCTGCGTTAGATAAGGCCGAGCAGGCGGGCAAAGTTGTGCTCATAACGGGTCGGCCTGGAAAGTTTTCGGCGGGCTTTGATCTATCGGTTATGGGCGGCGATCCAGCCGATATGACCCGTTTGGTGCGCACAGGTGCCGAACTGTCCCGACGCCTACTGCAATTCCCAACGCCAATTGTGCTGGCGGTCAGCGGCCATGCGCTAGCCATGGGGGCCATTCTCTGTATGTCTGCCGACTATCGTGTGGGCATTAAAGGCAATTACAAAATTGGTCTCAATGAGGTCGCCATCGGCATGACGCTGCCGTGGTTCGGCGTGGAGATCGCACGCTTTCGCCTTGCGCCAGGGTTCTTGGACCGCGCGGTCGGTCTGGCGCAGGTTTACGATGCCGATGGCGCCGTCGAGGCGGGCTATTTGGATCAGTCCGTCGATGAAGATCAGTTGATGGCGACTGCGACGGGCCTGGCAACAATGCTGTCGGGCATCGATATGAACGCCCACAAGAACACCAAAGCGCGAGTACGCGAGCCGCTAATGGTCGCCTTCGAGGAAGGCTTCAGCAAAGACTTCGCCAGCGGTTCGCCTATCGCTAACGACTAGCGGCTTTTCTTACGCGGTTTTGCTTTTCGCTTGGGTTTTGGCTTGAGCGCGGCCTGCAGTTCAGCTAGCGATTCCCGCAGACACTCCATGAAAAATTCGTTGTCCGGCAAGATCTCGCGCGTTGAGATCACGTTGAACGACATCTTGCCGTTGTAGCTGGGAGTGGCGATGAACAGGCCCATATTGGGCCCCAGCGGTGCCAGGCCAAAACTCCCTGCCTGACGTGCACCATTCATATACATCTGCACCTGGGGTCCGGGAACATTGGAGACAAACAGATTACAGGTGCGCGCCGCGGAACCTGAATGTACGAGTAGTTTCGCGGCCATTACCTGGGTTGCGGCGGGCACGTGCCGGGTAATGTCAGTCATCAGTCTGGCAGACAGCCCCGACTTTGCTTCCTTACTATCTTGAGTCGATTCGAAAATCATTCGCAATCGCTCGGTCGGGTCTGCGATGTTGGTGTGAATCGCGGTGGTCATCGCAGAGATGTTATTGCCGGGTGCGTCGGTATCGGCAGCGCCACCGGGCCTGGCATTAATCGGGCACCAGGCGACCAAGGGGTCATCGGGTAACTCGCCGTGGTGATCCAGATATTTGCGCAGGGCGCCGCTGATGATGGCGAGCACCACATCGTTCACCGTGCAGCCCGGTACCAGGCTTCGAACCTGTTTAATATCCGCCAGGTCGAATTCCAGTGCATCGAACATTTTATGGGGTGAGATCACACCGTTAAATCGCGTATCGGGTACGCCCGCACGCTTCTCGTCCCTCCCCGCCAGAGCTCGCTGGGCCGCTTTGTAGAGAGCGGGGCTCGATTTAAGAATCGCGTCCGCCACACGCACAGGCGAACGAAGGTTATTGGCGGCGGCGCGACGCGCCATCTCCCTAAGGCTGGGCTCGGGTGCGGGCTCGGGCTCAACGGCTTCCAGAGGAACGGCGGCTGTGCCCTTATTATCGATGTCCATCATGGCGGAGAAAAAGCGCATCAGTGAGGCGCCATCCACTGCCGCGTGGTGAATCTTGGTGGCGATGGCGTAGCTACCTTTGGGCAGGCCGTCGACATTGTCGAGCCCTTCAATCACAAACATTTCCCAAAGGGGCTTGTTCATGTCCAGCGGACGCGAGTGATAGCGGGCCATATGAATGCAGAACTGGCGCCAGTCGCCGGGTGCCGGGAGGCGACCGTGCCGCATGTGATACTCCAGGTCGAAATACTCATCTTCCACCCAGTAGGGGTAGTCCAGTTCCAGCGGCACCCGAACCAATTTCTGTCTCAGCATGGGGGCCACATGCATACGCTCTTCCACGTGCGCGATGATGTCTTTGAAACGCACCGTCTTTTTGCCGGGCACGGTGCTGGGGTCGAACAAAGACACGCTGGTGACATGAGTCAGATTGTGCTCCGACTCGGCATAGAGAAACTGCGCATCTTGTGGACTGAGTTGTTGCATGGTTTACACTCCCGCTATCGTGATCCGGATTGTACGCTAACGATGTCTTTCTTTGATGTAACTATAGTCGGCGCAGGCATTATTGGATTGTCCTGCGCTCTGCAGTTGTCGAGACGCTCTAAGCTGCGCGTCCTGGTACTGGAGAAGGGCGTGGGATTGGGGGAGGGCTCTACGGGGGCGTCTTCCGCGGTGTGTCGCTGTCGTTACAGCCGCGACGAAGTCGTTACCCTGGCGCGGGATGGTATCTATGCCTACCGGAACTGGCAGGACTTCACCCGGCTAGACAAGCCGAGGGCGAAGTTTCATTCCCACGGCGTATTATGGATGGTGCAGGATCGCGAATGGGCGCCGCAGGAAGTGCAGCGCATGCGCGGCCTCGAAATTGCGTCTGAAATTCTGGATGATTCCGATCTCGCGCAGCGCTACCCCTCAATGAACAACTGTACTCTTTCGCCTGATTTCGTGACAGGTGAGCCGCACAGCTGCCGCGGTGGCGGCCTGCACCTGTTGGAAACAGATGGCGGCTATATGGATCCGGTGGATACGCTGGAGGATTTGCGTGAGGCATGCGTGGCGGCGGGTGTAGAGGTTCGATTTGCCAGCCGGGTTGAAGAGGTGCAGATCAACTCAGGCAGGGTGGAAGGTCTGCGCTTGGCGAGTGGCGAGCAAATCTCGACACCCTTGCTGCTCAATGCCGCCGGCCCCTGGTGTCGGGAGCTCTATGCTGAGGCGGGGCTGAAGCAACCCTGGGATCTTGTTCCGACCCGTATTCAGGTGCTGTATCTCGACCGACCGGAGCAGCTATCCGGTCACATTCCCGTGACTGTAGATATGGCGGGGGGAATTTACTTCCGAACCCAGAACCGGGGTCAGCAACTCGTTGTCGGATCCGTGCTGGAGGAGGAAGAGCGCGAAGCAATAGAAGACCCAGATACACTCAGCCGCGAGGCCGACGATGTATTTCTGCAGCGGGTATTGCACGCGCTGCACCATCGCTTTCCGGCACTACCTTATCGCGGCAAGGTGCGAGGTTACTGCGGCCTTTACACCGTTAACCGCGATGATGTTCACCCCATTTTGGGGCCAACGGCGATTGAGGGATTCTGGGTAGCCAATGGCTTTAGCGGCCACGGATTCAAGCTTGGGCCGGCGATCGGTAGTGCGATTGCTCGTGCTATCACGGGCGAGGGGGCGGAATTTGATACCGACATTCCCTGGCAGTTCCTGGCGATTGACCGTGAGCCTCTGCGTGCGGATTCGAAATCGGTGCTCGCTTAACTACTCTCTCATGGCTTGTGCGCAGGCCTCATGAAACCAGAGCACTGGCGTCTCCAATCCGCCGGTGAGCCACTCCTGATCCGCACCTGAGCGCGCCGCCGATTGAATGCTCTCGCAGGCGGCAATGTCTTCCGCCGCAAACACTTGATCATTAATCAGTGCGAAGGTTTTATCCCAATAGCTTGCAGAGAGGTCGGCGTCATACGGTACTAGCATATCGTGGTGTACGCGACAGTGATCGACGCCATCGGGAAAAACCGTGATGCGCGAAATCCAGTCGGGGTGAAACACCAGTACCGTGTTCGGGAACAAGGTATAAAATGGCGTCGTCCAGGCACGGAAGTCCCAATTGGCCTCATCGGATTGCCTGGCCTTGCTGATGTCCGTGCGCGCGCCGACAGAGCGGCTGTGACTGCCAAACTTCTCGAAAATAGCGCCGTCGCCCTCGAAGAATTGACAGATGGAATCCTTGTGCAGGCTCTGTAGGTGGTATCCCTCGCTAAAGGCGTCTACCACCAGCTTCCAATTGCAGGCGGGGCGCTGAATCTCACTTTGCCTCACCACGTGATCCTCGAGCCCGAACAGGCGTAGCTCCTCCTCGATATCACCCAGTATGCCGGCAGGCACCTCACGACCGCCGGGTATAACCCAGACGAAGCCGGCCTGAACGCTGACATCGAGCTCGACCAGTCCGTGCTGGCTGGTATCGAGATCGGGGAAGGATTCGGCGCGTGGTACGAACTTCAAGCTGCCATCGTCCATGTAGCTCCACGCGTGATAGGGGCACCGAAAAGCGCGGGCGGAACCGCTTTCCGCGTGCACTAGTCTGGCGCCGCGGTGGCGGCAGACGTTTAGGAAAGCATGCAGTGTGCCGTCTCGGTCACGGTTGATAAGCAGTGGCCGGTCGCCCACGTCCAGGGTTATAAAGCTGCCGGGCTCCGCGAGCTGACTGGCGTGGGCTACCAGGATGGGTTGGCTGGTGAACAGCGTATCCAGCTCGCGGCGGTGGTGATTCGGGTCAATATAGTCACTGACTCTAAGGCTGCCGCTTTCTCCCTGGTAGTGACTGTTGCTATCGATCAGCTCCAGCATTTGCCGAATGATCGAGACACGTAGCTCCTGCTTCACCCAGCCTTCCACACCCGCTTGTTCATCATTCCGAACATCTCAGACAGTTCCACCCGCTCGGGAATAATCTTCACGGGTTGAAATCCGGGGTCGGTTACCCCACCAGGCCAGAACTCGGCAAGATCGTAGTCCATGGTGTCCCAGACGTGTTGTTTAGTCTCGGCGTCGTCCGGCAACTCGACGCGGCCGCTAACCATTATGTGAACGAATTCGGGCGACGCCACCTGATATTGCACGTCGATGTTGGGGTTTTCTCGCAGCTGTTTCGCTTTCGGCGAGTCGACCGATGTGGCAAACCAAAGCACGTCGCCCTCCCAGGTGGGGTGAACCATTCGCACTTTGGGGCGATCACCATCCACCGTCGCGATAGCAGCCCAAATGGCTTTCTCGGAGGCAGTATTTACGTCGGCGAAAAATTGATCTTTATCTGCGGCGTCTACGGCTGACATCTTTTTATCTCCTCTGTTTAACGACAACAAGCATAGCTTAATTTGCGGTGACTCAATAACTGACACTAGACTGTGAATATTGACGTGAGGTGCCGAATGAAAAAAATTCTATTGCTTTGTTTAGTTACGTGCTGGTCCTGGTACGCACACGGGGGTAGCGCGGAATCTCAAGTGAGCATGACACTTGATGCGTTTCATAGCGCCGCCAGTGAGGCATCAGAAGCGCGCTACTTTGCTTTGATGACAGACGATGTTGTATTTCTAGGCACCGATGGCACAGAGCGTTGGCAGGGCCAGGAGTTTCGCGATTTTGTTAGCGAGCACTTCTCGAAAGGTAGAGGCTGGACCTATACCTCGGCGGAGCGGCACATCGAGGTTAGTGGCGACGGTCAGTCTGCCTGGTTCGATGAGTTATTGGATAACGACAAGCTCGGCCGCTGTAGAGGGTCTGGAGTGCTGCTGTTGACCGATGATGGTTGGAAAATTGCTCAGTACAACCTGTCGATACCGGTGCCGAACTCGCTTGCCGTTACCGTTACTGAGCTCATTCAAGCGGTTGACGCCGGCGGCGAACTCGATGTGGAGGTGGAGTACGAGGGCGATGCGCGAATCCTCGAGGTAGACGTTGAGTTGCTCGAGGGCGTAGAGAGCACTGCTCCCATGGAGGACGACGCTACCGAAGAGGAAGCAGATTCTGAAGCTGCCGATGAAGGCAAGAAACGCTGTGCCAAACGGCATAAAACCAATCGCAGGGCGGACTGTTAAAATGTCAAAGCCAATTATCGCAGAGCAGGTAGAGGCGCAGACCGGCAGCGGATATCCGGAGCCGTTTCGCTCACGTATGGGCAACTCTAACTGGCGGTCACTGGGAGATGTGTACGGCCTCACCCAGTTTGGATTCAATCTGGAGAGCTTCGAGCCTGGCTCGGAGTCAGCACTGCGGCACTTCCATCTCGATACGGATGAGATGGTCTATATGCTTGAGGGCGAGTTAACCTTGATTGTCGACGAAGGCGAGTTCGCGCTAACTCCTGGCATGTGTGTTGGCTTCAAGGCTGGCGACAAGAATGCGCATCACCTGATTAATCGAAGTGACACGGTGGCCAGGGCTCTGGTGTGTGGTACTCGCGATCCGCGTGACCGCTGTTTTTATCCGGATGACGATATCGCCTGGCAAGCGCAGCCAGACGGCTGGCGGGCTTTGCACAAGGACGGTACGCCGTATCCCGACGACTAGAAGATTTCATGCTCCTGGGTCATAAAGACGTTGGAGCGAGAGAAATCGATAAACTTCGCCTCATCTTCGATGAGCTTGTCTGATGCAGCCTGTCCTTCAGGTGAACCGATACCTTTCTCGAAATCGGCTTCGGTCTGCCACCAGACTTCGGTAATGCCCTCGTAAGCTGGTTCGAGTCCGCGTCCCTGCTCCAGCAGGGCGTTTACCTCTGGAAGTACAGTATGACTTTGCACGTAGCGGCAGGCACCAAGATCGCTGGCCACAGACTTTACCAACGGACCATGCTCCTCCTTCCAGTAGCGATAGAACTCATCAATACTGATGTCGTTACGTTTGCGAATGCAGTAGACCAGCTTGATCATTTGAAAGTGTCCTTTTTATTGTGAAGCGGTTACTCGACGATTGATGGATCACCGATATGCCGGTCTACCAACGCGTAAAAATAAGGCCTGCCAGGACCATTTTTGATTAAGTCCTGCTTGGCAAACCGCGCGGCTTCGTCAGATATGGGTTTAGCGTTGCGCACTTTCATATGTGACTCTGCGACTCGCTCCATAATCACGAACAGGCCCACCGCGTCAGACACGCGTCCGCCGACCGTGAGAAGACCGTGATTCGCCAGAATGAGTGCATAGTTGTCGCCGAGCGCTGCTGCAATGCGAGCGCCAGCCTCAACGCTTTGCACCTGTACTTCTTCGTCATCGAATAGCGCGTGATCCTCAAAGAATATGGTCGATTCCTGAGTTATGTTCTGAAATAGCCTGCGCTCCGCAGAGAAAGGTGTTCCCCATCCGGTATGTACATGGCAGGCGCTAACGACATCCGGACGCGCCGCCAGCAACGGCGTATGAATGTAATAGGCCGCATCATTAATCGGTCCCTCTCCCTCGACCAGATTGCCCTGCGGATCGATCAGAACCAGATCGTTGACGGTAGCGACATGGTAGGAGACACCCCAGCGCAGAAACCAGAAACAGTCTGTGCGTTCCGGGTCTCGTGCGGAGATGTGGCCATCACCAGCGTCGCCCCAGCGCTGTGCCGCGAGAATTCGATAGCCCAACGCCACATCGCGTTTGCGTCGGGCGCGTTCTTCTTCTGCAGTCCAGTTCTTGCCGCCGCTGCGTTCTTCGCGATCTGCCATTGCTAATTCCTCCGCCTACTGTTTGTCAGTATAGGGCATCGGTAAAACTACGCTGAGCGCTACTGCGGGGGTGGCGGCGGGATTGCGGTAGGCGTGCTTCTGGTCTCCCGGAAACGCCAATACATCTCCCGCCTCAACTTCATAGTTGTCGCCGGCAACAGCTACGATCACCGTGCCCTGCAGCGCCATGAGATATTCCTTGGTGCCGCGCACGTGGGGTTTTCCGCCCATGGAGGAGTGCGCTGTGATCTCGATTTTATCCAGCTCAATCCCCCGCACTTTATCGGGCATCAGCTTGTGCACCTTGACCTTTCCAGTGGAGCGACTGAGTACTGGCACATCCTTCGCTTTCAGCAGCGTGCAGGCGTTACGGGGCCGCGACAGCAATTCTTCGATGCTCACATTGAGTGCGCTCGCCAGTTTGCATAGGTTATTGAGGGAAGGGTTCCCTTCTCCGGATTCCATGTGAGTGATGGTAGAGCGAGGTATATCCGCATCCTTTGATAGCTGCTGCTGACTAAGATTCTTCTGTCTTCGCAGGGCGAGTAGATTCTGTGCCAGATAGTGCGATATGGCGGTATCGTCTGCCATCGTGTACTCCCGTTGTAGTTAGCCATTGGGCAATATATTAGCAGTAGAGGCGATTTATTGTTGAGGTATGAATATATTCCTAAATGTTCCAACGGAGGACCTTGAAATGCGACTCGAACATACCAATATCACGGTCAACAATATCGATGAAAGCGCCGCGTTCTATGAGGCGGTGCTGGGATTTGAAAGGCGCTGGGAAGGCCAGGCCAACGGCGACATCGGCCCGGTTAGAGCAATCCACGTCGGTAGAGACAATATTTACTTTTCACTGTTTGAAGCGGAGCGAGAAGGCAAAGCTCCCCGTGGCTATGGTGCGGTGGGGGTGAACCACGTTGCTTTGGAAGTGGACGACCTCGCGAGCTATCGCGACAGACTAAACACACTTGGCGTAGCCATACACCTGGAGGCAGACTATGAACCCGGAGAGAGAATCTATTTCTTCGACCCCAACGGCGTCGAAATCGAACTGGTTAGCTACCGCTGAGGCACTGGTGAAGGGCTTTGTTAAAGAGAGTTGCCGCTTGCCCATGCTACGCTGGTTGCTGCGCAGACGGCTGTGGAATGCATCTATCGCATCGCCGCGTGCTGGGGATTCTTGCGCAGTTTGCGGTTGAAGCGCGACAGCTGATAAGCCATTGCCAGCTTTTGCAGGAGCGAGCCTTCGCTCATTACTTCCATCAGGTTGGCGGGAAATACCGTTCGTAGAGTTTCGATGCCGTATTTACGGCGTACTTCCTCTAGCGGTGTTTCCCACTCATTCTCCCACTCAATAGCCATCATGATCGGTGTCTGGCGACCATGCTGCCAGGCCTCCGCGATAATTTGCATGAGGATACTGAAGCCCTGTGGCGTCTGTATATGACTGATCATGCTCACGGCGGCGAGAAACATCGATGAGTAGTTATGTGGAAACTGCGCCAACTGGAATGCGGAAATCGCGATCTCCTGTGAGCCGGTGGTTTCATAGCCTGCCACCAGATGCCAGACATCGTGCATCTGCAGGATGCGGGTATTCAGATAGCATAGCGCTGGCGGCAGGCTGTTGAGCATAATGGCATTGCGGTCCAACACCTCGGGATCGTAGCCGTTAAGCGTGAGTAGATCGTAAAGCGCCTTACCCAGGCTTCCTTCGGGGCAGTGCGCGAGGGCCGGTATATCAGTTAGCCCGGGTACCGTTTTCTGTTGTGCACCATCAGCACCGGGGTGGGTGCCGGCGAGATGCTCGGAAATCCCGGCGAAACTCTCATGAACGTGTGCGGCGAGCGAGGCCACGGCTACTGTGATCGTGGTGGCGTCGTAGCCTTGTTCTGCGCCGTTTATAACCTCCCAGTACGCCTTCCAAAAAGCGGCATCAATCGGCGCTTGCACGGGATTCTCTGGCACATCGGGTGTAGGCCCTTGACCGAGCCACGCCGCCGAAAAATTGTCATAGAGGGCATAGGTGGCGTCAGGGCAGGAAAAAGCAACCCAGGCGAAGGCTGCGGCCAGATCGAGCCGCCCTTGAGCGTCTCCCTGTTTGGCTAATGCTACGGCTTTGGCCATCTCATGGCCTGAGACTCTGCAAACACTGTCCTGGAAAGACGTTCTCCACTGCATGGTTCTGTCTCGCTAAGTCTGGTTCTCGCAGTATACTCCAATTCAGCTCCCGCGGGCCTTCCGCGCGGACAGGCTCGGACGAACGGACAACGACTAACACGTTGTAATTACTCTATGACAGGAATCTCGAAGCCTTGAACCTTCAGGTGAGCGCCGAGCCAGCCGGCATTGGTTTGCGGCAATGGATCAAGATCGTCGTATACGGCTTGCTGCTTGTTAATTTCGTTTTCTACGTTGCGGAAGATATACGCGTGGCCTCCTTTACCATGCGCAATGGAGGAAGCCTACTGAAGTGGACCGAGGAGTTTGCCACCACTATCGACCTGACGGCCTGGTTTCTGCTGCTGTTTCTTCTCGAGCTGGAAACGTACGTGTTGTCCGACGAGGTACTGGAACGCCCCTGGGTGACGCGTTTACTGCACGGTGTGCGAATAATCTGCATGTTGTTTCTCGCGCATTCCGTGTACGCCTTCGGCAATGCGTATCTCGATCTGGCAGCCACGAACGCTATCCCAGGTGTGGGCGATCTGTGCCAGCTTGTTGGACCCGATATCTCGTTTACTCGAAATGTGGAGTACAGCGACCTTACCGCGGAAAACTGTGGCCAACTTGCATCCGGCAATGAGTTTTTCTATACGGAAGACAAGCTCGTCGTTACCGATGCCAATGGTTTTATTCTGCAGCGATGGCTCGAGCTCGTGGACTGGTTGGAGGTCATAATCTGGCTACTGATTTTGTTTACGATCGAGTTGATGGTGCGCCTGCAAGACAGGGGCATTACCCGTGGTGGTCTGGTGACGGTCGTGAAGTACAGCAAGATTGGCCTGTACGCGTGCCTCTGGGGTTTCGCTGCTTGGTGGTTGTCACTGGGCCATTTTCACTACGCCTGGGACGAGGCGCTATGGATCATTGGCTTCTTTGCTATTGAGATGAATATGGATGAGTGGAAGAACGAGATCGAGGCCGCTGAAGCCCCGGCCTGATGGCGGAGGTATTCTCATCCGACGGACTGTTTAACGATTTAGAGGAATAAGAAATGCCCGAAATCACTGTGCAACATCAGTGCATTACCCTAACCGATCTGGAACTTGCGGACAGTTTTGGTGAACCTATTGGCGAGCTTCCAAGGCAGACAGATTGCGGATTCTACGCCGAAGGGAATACCTATGCCGGCACCTGGGAGTGTGAACCTGGCACTCTGCGGCTGGATTTGGCAGTAACAGAGTTTTGTCATCTGCTTGAAGGTCACTGGGTTCTCACCTCCGACTCCGGTCAAGTAACCGAGGTGAGGGCAGGTGATAGCTGGGTGTTTCCTAATGGCTGGAAAGGCACTGCAGAAGTGGTCGAGAAGGTGCGTAAGGTTTACTGGATGGTGGACCACAGTGATGCGTAGCGTATTCTGATGTCGACGCAGGAAGCCAGGGTCGTTTCTGTGCATGTAGGTGCCGCAGACACTCTCGAAAAATCGGAGCAGAAGCGCATTCATCTCGAGCTGGATGGTATCGTGGGCGATCGCCATCGGGGCATTCAGCGCGCGTGCTGGGATCAGGACAAACAGCCCGCTGGAAGCCTGCGCCGGAATGAGCGTATGTGGTCGGCGGTGTCTGCTGAAGAGCTAGCCGCAATTAGCGAGGCCATGGATTTGACCGAAAGGCTTAGCGCCGCAACCGTGGGCGCGAACATATGCGTAAAAGGCATCGACGAATTCTCGCGCTTGCCCCGAGGTACTTTACTGTCCTTTGAGTCCGGCGCAGTACTGATGGTCGAGGAGTACAATCCACCCTGCAGTGATATGGGTGCGGCCATCGCAGAAGCATTTACAACCCGAGCGGGTGCGCCGCCTGAGCCTGTGGCATTTTCTGCGGCGGCCAAGTTTTCGCGCGGTCTGGTAGGTGTTATCGAAGTGGCTGGCTCGATAGCGCAAGGTGATCGGGTTACCGTGACCCCGGAGAGCTTGCCCAAGTGGCTGCGGGGTTGAACGCGCTACGCTTCTGAACATAGAGCGAGAGACGAAATTATCAGCTAACCTACTACAACGTATTAGGAGGTTGGGTGTGGCAGAAGGTCAATGTAACTGTGGTGCGGTTGCCTACCATGTCGATGCGTTGCTGTCCGATGTGTTTGTGTGTCATTGCTCAATTTGTCGCAGTTCGACTGGGGCGGGTGGCATAGCGGTGGTCGTTGTGGGTAACGAGGCTTTCAAGTGGACTCGTGGTTTTGAGCACGTGAAGTATTGGCCTAAGCCCGGACATGATTGGCACACGAATTTTTGTAGTATTTGCGGTTCCACGCTACCCGGTGCCAATGACGATGAGCGCATGTATATACCGGTGGGAACATTGATCTCTGGACACGACAATCTGCGGGTAGCGCATCACATCTTTGTGAATTCCAAGGCGCCCTGGGAAGAGATTGCGGATCAAGGTAAGCAGCATCCAGAAGAGTTCAGTGGGTAGCCTTGATCATGAACTTTTTTAGACGTCTGCTCCTTGTCACACTGATTGGCGCGATGCCAGTTATACCCTTGTTCGCTGCGGAGGATAAGCTCATGAAACAGAAAGTCTCGGGAATCGGCGGAATGTTCTTCCGCGCGGAGGATCCTTCGATGTTGGCGCAATGGTATGAAGAGCATTTAGGCGTCAAACAGGTGCCCACCACCTACGAAGAACCCCCGTGGACCCAGGAAGCGGGATCAACCGTATTCGCGCCCTTCAGTAAGGATACGGACTACTTCGGAAATCCCGAGAAGGCCTGGATGATTAACTTTCGAGTCGATGATCTCGACGCTATGGTCGCGCAGTTACGTGCGGCAGGCATTGAGGTGACGGTCGACGACGAGGAGTACCCCAATGGGCGCTTTGCTCGCCTCTACGACCCCGAGGGAAACCCCATCGAACTCTGGGAACCAAAGTAGCGCCGCAGAGTAGAGATCTTCGGGCTGCTGCCGGTTTAGATTTACAAAGCTTCACAGTTTTCCTGTTGTCCTTTTAGTCGCTCGCGCGTTTAGTAGGGGAGTGGCATAAGGGCGATCTGTTATGAGCAAAAACTTTATAATCGCGTTGACGGCGCTGGCTCTGGCCGCCTGTTCATCCACCAGCGGGCCGATCATCGATACCAAGGGCGTTAACATGACGCGCTATGAAGCCGACCTGGAAGACTGCGAGGGCTACGCAGAGCAGGTGAAAATAGGCGAGGGTGTGGCGAAGGGCACGGTAGCCGGTGGCGCGGTAGGTGCGGCAACAGGCGCCGTGCTGGGAGATACAGCCAAAGGTGCCGGAGTTGGTGCTATTGGCGGCGCTGCTAAATCTGCCATGCGCGGCGACAGAGAAAAAGACCGTGTCGTAAAAAACTGTCTGCGCGGACGCGGTTACCGGGTGCTGAACTAAGGCGCTGAGTTAATAGTCGGCCGGTGGCGTCGCTTTCGCCCGTTCCGGTGCCCAGAAGGGCTTTTCCAGCAGGGTGCAGCGCGCGATCTTGTCGTAGTGTCGCAGTTCCTTTTCGTAATAGATCTCGGCCCACAGGTCACCTTTCAGGTGTTCAGTCTTGATCATCGCCAGAGCGATATTAGCCTTGGCGGCAGGAGACCACATGGCTGATGTGACATAGCCTACGTGATGCTCACAGTCGTAGTCGCTGTATATCCAGGAACCATCCGCCACCTTGTTGCCCTCTATGTCGAGCTTGGCCAGCGTGTATACCGATCCCTGCTTCTTGTTTTCCAGAAGTGCCGTACGGCCATTGAAATGGGGTTTCTTGAAATCCACTAACCAACCGAGGTTAAGTTCAAACGGCGTCTGGTCGTGCTCAAAGTGAATCGTTTTGAGTGCCTCGTTGAACTCCATGTCGGGCATGATGAAGCCCGCTTCGAGTCGCGCCATATTGGTGGCGGACTCGCCGTAGGGTTGAATGCCGTAATCTTCGCCGGCCGCATACAGTGCGTCCCACATTGCCAGGGCCAGTGTCGGGTCTATCCAAAGCTCGTAGCCCAGGTCGCCGGTAAAACCTGTGCGCGACACCATGAGATCGCCACCAGCGAAAGGAAAGTGGGTGATCTGAAATGGCTTTAGCTGATCGATGCCGTCCAACCCCATTTTTTTGAGAACCGCACAAGAGGTCGGACCCTGCAGCGATAGCCCTGCGATCTCGTCCGACATGTCGGTGATACTGAGCTCGCTGAATCCGAAGCTGGCTTTCTTCAACCACCCCAGGCTGGGGCTACCGCAGGTGAGCATGTACTTTTCTTCACCCAGGCGGAAAATCGTGCCGTCGTCGATCACTCGACCTTCACTGGTACACCACACTACGTAGGTCACACGATTGAGCGCCAGCTTGGTGACATCGCGGGTCACCATGCGATTCAGCATTGCTTCTGCATCCGGACCCTCGACGAAATACTTCTGCATCGGGCAGATGTCATAGGTGCCACACTGGTTGCGAATACAGAAGTACTCATACTCCTCGTCGTAGTAGTAGTCGGCGAACTTGTAGCCGTTCCAGGACGACCAGGCATCGCGCAGGTTGAGCGCGGCTTGACGAGGATGAAACGGTGACTCCTTGGGCCGTTCGCCCGCAAATGGGTCGAGATTACTCGTCATAGCAGTCGTCCTCCGGCACGGTGTTCGGTCGTTTAAGGTCCATTAGAATTTCGCGCGCGGCATTGGCACCGCAGGCCGATGACACACCGCCACCCGGGTGGGTGGAAGAGCCGCACATATACATGTTCTTGACCGGCATCCTGTACTGGGCGTAGCCAGGGAAGGGTCGGTTGAAGAGCAGCTGATCGATGGTCAGTTCACCCTGGAAGATGTTGCCCTCGGTCAGCCCCACCTCGTTCTCGATTTCAAAGGGAGTTCGCACTTCCATGTGCACTATCAACTCCCTGAACCCGGGTGAGTACCGCTCGATTTTTGCGATGACGGATTCTCCGAACGCATCGCGTTTCTCAGGCGTCCAGGGGCCATCCGCCAGTTCCGGCGGACAATACTGCACGAAATTAGACATCCAGTGCTTTCCGGCCGGCGCGACAGTGGGGTCCCAGGCCGATGGAATTACCGACTCGACGAAGGGGTTATCGGACCAGCGCCCGCGCTTCCAGCAGTCATAGGCTCGTTCCATGGTTTCCAGAGAGCCGGTGAAACCCTGGCCGCCGCGATTGATGTAGCGGTTATCGGGCACGTTAGTAAATTTGGGCATGCCGGAGAGGGCGATATTCACCTTGCCGGAAGAACCGCGAATCTTGAAATTCTTGGCGCGCTCGTAAACCCCTTCCGGCAGATCCTTCTTGTCCATCACCTTGGTAAAGGTTCGTTTGGCATCCAGATTAGATACTACGATGTTGGCGTAGACCTCTTCGCCACCTTCCAGCGCTGCGCCGACGGCCTTCCCATTCTTAACGATGATCTGCTCGACACCTGCATTGGTGCGAATCTCGCCGCCGTGCTCCTTTACCGCGCCGGCGATCGCGTGAGAGATGGCGCCCATGCCGCCGCGCGCCAGTCCCCATGCGCCAATACTGCCATCGACATCACCCATGACGTGATGCAGCAAAATGTAGGCAGAGCCCGGAGAGTATACGCCCAGCGCCGTGCCAATAATGCCTGGGCTGGCCATGGCCGCCTTAATCAGCTCATCTTCGAAGTAATCGTCCAGGAACTCGGCGGCGCTCATGGTGAAGAAACGGATATACTCGTAAAGCTCCTGTTCCCCCAGCGCCCAAAATTCCTTGGCCAACCACAACAGCTCTTTGATATCCCTGGGCCGCATCGAGGTAGGGTCGGGCGGTGTGCGCAGCAGGGTCTTGCGAATCAGCTGGGCGTAGCGATTCAGGTCCGCCTGGAAGCGGAACATGGCGTCTGCATCGTGCGGGTTTCGCGCCCGCAGCATGTTGTAGTTCGCTTCCTCAGCGTGATAGTCGAGTAAGACGCTCCCGTCGTCGCCGAAGTTGACCGTGCCCAGGTAGGGCACAAGAATCAATCCATGCCTGGTCAGATTCAAGTCTCTGTGAATGGACTGGCGCATCATCGAGCAGACGTAAGAACAACTGGAGTAGAACCAGCCTTCGTGCATTTCTCGGGTTACGGCAGCGCCGCCAATATAGTCGTTCTTTTCGACGACAAGGACCTCCAGGCCCGCCTTGGCCAGGTAGGCGGCATTGGTCAGGCCGTTGTGTCCAGCACCAATGATGATGGCATCGTAGCGCTTCATGCCAAAATCTCCCTGGCGGCGTTATGTCCAGGCGCGCCGCATATATCACCACCCGGATGACAGCCGGCGCTACACAGGTACAAACCGGGAATAGGCGTGCTGTGTTGTGCAGCCTCATAAGTGGGCCGCATCATCAACATTTGATCCATGGCGAATTCGCCGTGATGCCAGTGGCCACCGCTTACCCGCCAGTCGCGTTCCAGGTCGGCCGGTGTCAGCAGTTCGGCATGCAATATCTTCTCGCGAAGGCCTGGGGCATAACGACACAAACCTTGCAGCAGTTGTTCGAGTAGTTCACTGCGAGCCGCATCAGTCCAGCCGCCCTTCAGTTCATAAGGGATATACATGACATTGGCCGATAGCACGTGCTGGCCTTCGGGCGCGAGCGAGGCGTCGGCGAAGCTAGGCACCTGAATTTCCATCACCGGTTGCTCGGGGCATTGACCATACTTGGCGTCATCCCAGGCGAATTCTATGGCGTCCATTTCAGGCGCGATGATCATGCGACAGTGGTCATCATCGACTCCCGTAAACGCAGGCTTGCCCGATAGCGCAAGGTGCAGCTTGGCCACATAACCCTTGCTGCGCAGGCGATGAATACGGTTGGTGAACTCGATCTCCAGGTTGGCGGCTCCAACGAGGTTCAGAAAGGTGGTCTTGGGATCGGCAGCGGAAACCACGCGAGATGCACTCAAAGTGCTTCCGTCGGCGAGCGTAACACCGGTGGCATTGAGTCCGTTTTCACCGGCCTCAATATTAATGCTCTTTACGGAGCAGCCCGTGCGAATTTCCGTGCCAGACTGTTCCGCCGATGCCGCCAGGGCGGAGACGAGTGACCTTATTCCACCGTCAGGCAGACTATGATCGCCACCGTGTTCACCGGTCATGCGATACAACATCATCAGCACGGTATTGTTGGGCGAGCGTGGCGCTTGGGTTGAACCCACCAGGCCATCCCAGCTAAGCGCCGCCTTCAGGAGATCGCTGTCAAAGTTTTCGTCCATCAGGTCGCGCGAAGGTAGGGCGGCGATGCGTAAGAACTCGCGCATATCCTGTCGGCCCAGCAATTTCAGCTTCAGGCCGACCTGGGCGAAAGTCAGAAGCTCCTTCAGGCTGTTGTTGCCCACGGGTGGCATGGTCTTCATCCAGGAAGGTGCCAAGGCCTTAGCGAATTTGAGCAGCTGTGCTCGGTAAGCTTTATAGCGGCTGGCATCTTTATTACTAACGCCGGTAACCGTATCGCCAAGAATGCGCACGTGCTGACCGGTGTCGGATAAGGCCAGCGTAGGAATCGGTTTGCCGCCGCTGTAGCCATAATTCTCCAGCTGCAGATCGTTAGCGATCTTCGCTGAAAAATGTTGCAGGCTGTGCGCTACGCTGGCCTTAAACCCTGGATGAAAATCGCGGGTGGAAGCGAGCCCGCCGAGTGCTTCGTTCGCTTCCAGCAAGAGTACTTTTTGCCCTGCTCTAGCGAGATACGCCGCGCAGATGAGGCCGTTGTGACCTCCACCGATGATGATGGTGTCGTATGAGGACAAGGGAAACCTACCAGTTTTGTTTGAACGAAGCTTAGACAGAGACCTATGGCCCAACAACCGCGCCTATACGCCAAGAATTGCCTACTCCAGGCCGATAAATCCACCTGATTGGTGATCCCACAGGCGAGCGTAGATTCCCCCTTGCTCCAACAGCTCAGCGTGTGTGCCCGACTCTACGATTCTTCCTGCGTCGAGGACGAGCAGGCGATCCATAGCTGCGATGGTCGACAGCCGGTGTGCAATAGCAATGACGGTCTTTCCCTGCATCAGCTGGTTGAGGCTGCCCTGAATAGCCAGTTCAACCTCAGAATCCAAGGCTGATGTCGCCTCGTCCAAAATAAGAATGGGTGCGTTTTTGAGCATGACCCTGGCTATGGCGATGCGCTGGCGTTGCCCTCCGCTGAGTTTTACGCCGCGCTCGCCCACTTGCGCGTCGAAACCGGTCCTGCCTGCCTGATCCTCCAGTGTCTCGATAAAGCTCAGTGCTTCCGCCTGGCGCACGGCTTGTAGCATGTCCTCTTCGCTGGCATTGGCGCGACCATAGAGTATGTTTTCCCGTACGGTACGGTGCAGCAGTGAGGTGTCCTGCGTCACCATGCCGATGCTGGCGCGCAGGCTCTCCTGGCTTACCATCGCAATGTCCTGGCCGTCGACTAAAATGCGTCCGCCTTGCAGGTTGTAGAAACGCAGCAAAAGATTAACCAGGGTGGATTTACCTGCGCCGGAACGACCGACAACACCCACCTTCTCTCCGGCGGCTATAGCGAGGTTCAGGTGTTCAAATACGGGTATGTTCTCCCCATAGCGAAAGCTGACATTTTCAAAACGAATCTCACCGCGCGGCGCTTCCATGCTCGCTGCATCCTTGCGGTCTGCGACGCTGATTTCCTGTGAGAATGCGTTAGTGCCGTCCTTGAGAGTGCCGATGTTCTCGAACAGGTCAGACACCTCCCACATGATCCATTCTGAGGTGCCGTTAAGGCGCAGGCATAAGCCGATGGCTGCGGCGATGGCGCCGGGTGATATTGCACCTTGTGACCACAGGTACAGCGATAGGAGGCTTACCGAGAACACCATTAGGGTATTGTTGACGGTGACCGAGGTCTCCATCCAGGTCACCAGTCGCATCTGGGGGTGGACGGTGCCCAGGAAGCTCTCCATGCCCTCACGCGCATAGTCGGACTCCCGGCGAGCGTGGGAGAACAGTTTCACGGTGGAGATATTGGTATAGCTGTCTGCTATGCGACCGGTCATCATGGCCCGAGCGTCCGCCTGGCGCTCAGATATGTCCTGCAAGCGCGGTAGCAGGACGTACAAAATTGTGCAGTAAATAGCGAGCCATGCGAGTAGCGGCAGCGTCAGTCGAGGATCAATGGTGCCGAACAGCGACAGCGTGGTGAGAAAATACACGCCGACATAGACCAGTATATCGAGTAGCTTCATCACTGTAGTACGAACGGCTAACGCGGTTTGCATGACGCGGGTCGCCACTCGGCCCGCAAACTCATCCTGGAAAAAGCTCAGGCTCTGGCGTAACAATCTCCGGTGAACCTGCCAGCGTACGATCATCGGGAAGTTTCCCATGAGTGTCTGGTGGATGATCAGCGACTGCATGACTACTAGTATCGGGTAGGACACGATCACGCCGAGTCCCAGCCACAACAAATGGTTTCCCCGGCCTTCGGCCAGGTCCTCGGGGGTATGCGCCGCTAGCCAGTCTACGACTTCGCCCATGAGCGCGAACAGAGCGACTTCCACCATGGCGATACCCATACTGAGTACCGCCATCAGGAGCAGGTAGAATTCCAGTCCGCGCGAGTGATCACGACAGAAACGATAGACAGAACGCGGCGCTGCTCGGGGTGGTCCCGGTGGAAACGGGTCTACCAGATTTTCAAAAAACTTAAATAGCATGGCGCGGAATTATAGCTAGTATTGGCTGGTGCTCCGAGCCGTCCCGCTCGGTTGTGCCAATCCGTGATTGAATGATCTAATCTGAGGCATGAATCAAGAAGCCGAAATGCAAACTTACACTTTAGTTACGTCCTGCCCGGATCAAACAGGCCTGGTCGCCGCTGTTTCGGGATTTGTCGCTGAACATGGAGGCTCTCTCCTCGAGTCGAACAATCACACTGACCGTCAGCAGGAGTGGTTTTTCATGCGCAATGTCATCGATGCGCGAAAGATGATGCTCGGTCTGGAGGAGTTTCGCGACGCCTTTGCGTCATTGGCGGCTGGCCTGGATATGGACTGGTATGTACGCCAGGGTAGTGAGCGGCAGCGCGTTGTGATCATGGCCAGCCATGCCTCGCATTGCCTGGCAGATATACTGCATCGTTGGAAGAACGAGGAACTGCTCTGCGAAATTCCTTGTGTGATCTCTAATCATGATAATCTGCGCAGCATGGTGGAATGGCATGGCATTCCTTTTCACCACGTGCCTGTACCCAAGGAGGACAAGTCCGCAGCCTTTGCGGAAGTTGAGGCGATCGTGGAACGGCATAGTGCCGATACCATCGTACTCGCACGCTACATGCAGATAATCCCTCCCGCATTGTGTGAGAAATACGCGGGCAGGCTAATCAACATCCATCACAGCTTTCTGCCATCTTTTATTGGCGCCAACCCTTACCAGAAAGCCTACGAGCGCGGCGTTAAGCTGATTGGGGCCACCTGCCACTATGTAACTGAGGACCTGGATGAGGGCCCAATTATTGAGCAGGACGTAATTCGCGTTAACCACGCCTGCACCAAAGATGACCTGGTTCGACTGGGGAGGGATGTCGAGCAGTCAGTACTTTCGCGAGGATTGCGTTATCACCTGGAAGACAGGGTGATAGTGCGTGGCAACAAGACGGTTGTTTTTTCGCCCTGATTGCTTGCGCTTAAGCTTGAATCGTTAGAAACGCGCGGGCGGGGTTAGCGATTTTCTCTCAGGTGCCCAGAAGGGCTTGTTCGAAATCTCGCAGCGGGCCCAGGTCGACATCCACTCCAGTTCTTTCTGGTAGTAAATCTCGGCCCAGATCTCATCGGGTACCTTGCCGTCTTCGTACTCGATGTCGGCCATTGCCAGGTTGGCCTTCAGAATGGGTGACCAGATCGTGGTCTTGATGGTGCCAATACGCTTACCGCCTTCACGGTCGTAGAGAAAGGCGTCCTTGGGTGGCTTGTTGCCCTCAATCGACAGCTTCACCAGCCGGCGCTGGATAGGTAGAGCTTTTTCCCTGAGCAGCGCCCGCTTGCCCGTAAAATTCGGCTTGTCCAAGGACACGGCCCAGCCGAGGCCAAGCTCATACGGCGATCGGTCATAGCCAGCTCTTACCGCCGTCTCGGCGGTATTAAAATCATCGCCGGGTAGGATGAAACCCGCTTCTATACGAACCATCTCCAGCGCATCCAGACCGATGGTGCGCACATCTTAGAGCCCACGCTCTTTCATCGCGAAGATGGCATCCCACAGCGCTAGCGCGTTTTCGGGATCGGTCCACAATTCGTAGCCAAGATCACCGGTAAAGCCGGTGCGCGAAACCGTTAGGTCAAATCCATGTAGCTGTGTATGCAGGATATCAAAGGGCTTCACCTGCTCGAGCCCCTCGATACCAGCTGCTGCGAGAACTGAGTAGGAGGTTGGACCCTGCACGGAGAGGGCGGCGATATCGTCGGTCTCTTCCTCGATCTGCACATCCATGCCCAGGGCGGATATCCGGAACCAGTCCAGCTGGTGGTGCTGGGAACAAAGCCGATAGCCATCACTGCCAAGATGGAAGATGGTGCCGTCGTCGATGACCTTGCCCTCGTCGTTGCACCACAGCACATAGGTCACTCGCGCGGGGCGCAGCTTGCTGATGTCGCGCGTTACGAGTCGGGTTAGAAACTTTTCAGCATCTGGCCCGGTAATGCGATATTTCTCCATGGGTGTCAGGTCCATGACGCTGCAGGAACTGCGAATCGCAAAGTACTCTGCGGCCAGGGTGTCCAACACTCGCGCGGTCTTGTATCCGTTCCACCCGCTCCAGCTTTCGACCTGGCTCAGCGCTTCGATGCGTGCCGTGAAGGGGGAGGGGCGGAGACTCTTCCTGAAATCGAAATCGCTCATTGACTGCCCTCCACACCGAGAATGCGGCGAGCGGCGTTGTAACCAGGAATGCCGGTGATCCCGCCGCCGGGATGGGCGCTGGCGCCGCAGAGATACAGCCCATCTAGCGGGGTATCGTACTGTGCGCTGCCGTGCACGGGACGCATCATGAACGACTGGTCTATGGCCAGCTCGCCGTGGTGCCAATGGCCGCCGGTTACATGGTATTGCTGCTCGATATCGACTGGCGTCAGAAGCTCCCGGTGCAATATCTGCTGCGCGAAGCCCTCCGCATATTCCGCGATCAATTCTATAACGCGGTCAGCGAATAGCTCGCGATTGCTATCCCAGCCGGCTTTTAAGTCGTAAGGCGCAAACGTTGCAGACACGGACATCACGTGCTTGCCATCAGGCGCGAGGGAAGGGTCCGACAGGCTGGGAATGGTGACCTCCAGCACCGGGTTGTTCGAGTATTCCCCATACTTGGCGTGGTTGAAGGCGTGCTCCACGTAGCGCAGGTTCGGTGCGATCAGTAGGCGCTGGCTGAGTTCCTGTTCGGTGAGTCCGTCAATGCGCGGCAGTCCGTCCAGTGCCAGATGCAGCCTTGCCACGTTGCCGTTGGTGCGGGTGTTGTTAACCCGGTGCACGAACATGGCATCCTGCTCGGCGGTATCGACCAGCTTCAGGAATGTGCTCTTGGCGTCGGCGTTAGAGACGACTATGGCGGCCTCGATGGTTTCGCCATTGTCCAGTTTGACCCCTGTCGCGCGGCCGTCTTCAACGAGGATCTCTACTACACGACTATTGGTTCTCAGTTCGACCCCTGCGCTGGTGGCTGTCCTGGCCAGTGCCTGGCCGACTTCACCCATACCGCCGGTTGGCAGGGTCATTCCAGCATAGTTTTCGCCGCGGATATGATTCAAGTAGGTGAGCACGGTGGTGGGGGTGCGTGGCCCCATGTGCTGGCCGAGCACGGCATCGACACTGATCGCCCCCTTTAGCCTTTCGTCATCGAAGGTGTCATTCAATACATCATAGATATTGATCCCGCCCACCCGCAGGAATTCACTCAAACTCTCCGCGCCGAGGCCAAAGCGCAGTTTCCAACCTAGTTTGGCCAGGGTTACCTTGTCAGTGAAATCCATGTCCTTGAGCCGGGGTGGCTTGTTCATGGTCAACGGCTCCAGGGCCGCAGCGTAGGCGCGGAATTCCTGCTTGAAGTTGCCATAGGCCATTATATCTGCAGCGGAAAGATGGTCACCGCTTACCGCATCTCGCCCTAGCGTCAGGTGCCTGCCGTTCTTGTCGAGGCTAATGGTGTCAATCGATGGCCCGACTTTCAGGCCGGCAGACTCCAGGCCAAGCTCTTTGCAGACTTTCGGGTGCAGGGAGTGCAGGATGTGGGCCAACCCCGATACGGTGTATTCCGGAGTGAATTCACGATTGGCAGCCCCACCACCGGGGGTGTCGTTCGCCTCTACAATGACAACACGTTTGCCGGCTTTGGCGAGATACGCTGCGCAGACCAGTCCGTTATGACCAGCACCAATGATAATGGCGTCAGTCATCACCGAAATCCTCCGGTGTGGTGTCCGGCCGCTTCAGGTCTTTGAGAATCTCTCTTACTGCGTTGGCACCCGGTGCGCCCATGACGCCTCCACCCGGATGGGTGGAAGAACCGCACATGTACATGTTCTTTACCGGGCCGCGGTAGCGCGCGTAGCCCGGGAAGGGGCGATTGAACATGAGCTGGTCCAGTGTTAGCTCCCCCTGGAAGATGTTGCCTTCGGTCAGGCCTACCTCGTTCTCAATCTCGCGTGGGGTGCGCACTTCGGCGTGAACGATCAGGTCTTTGAAATTGGGGCTGTATTCGCCGATCTGGTCGATCACCGCCTGCCCAAAAGCGTCGCGTTCTGCATCGGTCCAGCCGCCCTCGACCTTCGGGGGGCAGTACTGTACGAATACGCTCATCATGTGTTTGCCCGGCGGTGACATGGTCGGGTCGTACTGTGTCGGTATCAGGGCATCGACATAGGGGTCGCGGGACCAGCGATCGTCTTTCCAGTCATCGTAGGCCCGCTCGAGTCGCTCCAGGGTATCGGTGAAGTGCATGTGACCCAGCGTGAGTGGTGAGCCTTTGGGTAGTGCCGGAAACTCGGGCATACCATCCAGCGCAATGTTCAGCTTCCCGGAGGAGCCGCGTATCTTGAACTTCTCGGCTCGCTCTACCAATCTCTCGGGCAGGTCCTTGCGGTCCATCACATTCAGGAAGGTACGCTTGGCATCCAGGTTGGACACCACATTGCGTGCGCTGATCTCCTCGCCATTGGCCAGGATCACGCCGGTGGCACGGTTGCCCTGTACGCGGATTTGCTGGACCTCGGCGTCGGTGCGGATTTCGCCACCGAAGCTCTGCAGGGAACTGGCGATCGATTTGGCCACGGAACCCATACCGCCGCGGGCGAAACCCCAGGCACCAACGTTTCCATCCACGTCGCCCATGGCATGATGCAGTAACACGTAGGCGGTGCCCGGCGAGTAAACGCCAAGCCCAGTACCGATGATGCTGCCGCCGGAGAAATGCGCGAGTATTACATCGCTCTCGAAATACTCTTCCAGGTACTCGGCGATGGACATGGTAAAGAAGCGGATGAACTCGTATATCTGGCTCTCACTGAGGCTGTAGAACTTCTTCATCAGCGCGGCGAATTCCATCAGGTCCCGGGGTTTCAGGGAAGTCGGGTCCGGTGGGGTGGTGAGCAGGAAACCGCGAATCAGCCGACACCACTTCATCAGGTCCGCATCGAAGCGGATGGATGCATCGGCATCGCGTTTCGAGTGGCGACGGATTTCCTGGCGGCGCACGTTGCTTTGATGGTAACTGCCGAAGTAGTCGCCATCCTGCTTGAAGGTGCTGCTGCACTGCAGCGGTACCACTTCAAGCCCGTGCCTCCCGAGGTCCAGGGCCTGATAGATCTCGGGGCGAAACAAGCTGCAAACATAGGAGCAGTTGGAGTAGTGCCAGCCGGGCTCCAGCTCGCGACTCACAGTCGCACCGCCTATGTACTCGTTCTTCTCCACCACAAGCACGTCCAGGCCGGCTTTGGCCAGGAAGGCGGCATTGGTCAGGCCATTGTGGCCCGCACCGATGATGATGGCATCGTAGGTCTTCATGTGTTGTTCATTGTCTTTCGCGTCGCCAGTTCACAGCGACCGCGCCTATACGCCAAGAGCGCTTCGCAATCTATTATATCGGGGCGACTCACCTGAACTTTATACGATCCTTGAGTATGCGCCGCGCCGCATTGTGGCCTGGAGCACCGGTGACGCCACCGCCCGGATGTGCGCCAGAGCCACATAAATAGAGTCCTTTCACCGGCGTGGCGTACTGCGCTGCTTCGGGGTGGGGACGCATGCTGAACAGCTGGTCAGGTTCGAGTTTGCCGTGACAAATATCGCCGCGGGTCATGCCGAACATGCGTTCCAGGTCCAGTGGCGATAGGCACTGCACGCCTTCAACGATGTCCGGAATGTTGGGAATACACCGGCTCACGTAGCGCAGGATATTCTGAACAACCCGCTCTTTCTCATCGTCCCAGTGCTTGCCGTCGGCCAGGTCGTAGGGCATGTATTTGCAGAGCAAACTCATCACGTGGGTGCCGGGCTTGTCGGTCAGGCTATCGTCAATTGAGCTGGGAATGATCGCTTCGATGATCGGCGGGTCGGCGGGAATTCCGGCTCGAGCTGAACGGTAGGCGCGCTCGACGTGGTCCTTGTCCTCGATCATCGTGATGCTGGCGCGGTGCTGCTTGCCGATCTCGCTTCCCGGTACTGCCGCAAACTCCGGCAGGGCAGACAGCGCGAGGTTTATGCGCAGAGATGCGGACTCCTGACGGAACGCCTTGATGTCGCGGGCAAACTCTTCAGGTAGGTACTCTTCGCCCAAAAGCGTGAGGAAGGTGCGCTTGGGGTCGGTATTGGCTGCGACAATGGGTGCGTAAATCTCTTCGCCATTCTGTAGCTTGACCCCGTGCACCGCGTCGTTCTTAAGCAGGATCTTCTCCACTCCCGCCTGCGTTCGTATGTCTACACCTTTGGTTTGCGCCGAAGCTGCCATGGCCTGGGTGATGGCGCCCATGCCGCCTTTGACCAGACCCCAGGTACCCTTGCGGCCATCGATCTCTCCGACGGCGTGATGCAGCATCGAAAGACTAGCGCCGGGCTGGTACAGCGATACGTAGTTGGCGGGAAGTATATGAGCGGCGACCATGGCCTTTACTTTGTCGCTGTCGAACCAGCGCTCGATGATCGTATCGGGTGCACCAATGAAGAACTGCAGGAAGCGCCAGCGTTCGTTGGCATCGAGCTTGTAAACGTCAGCGCCAAGCTTAACGGCGCTGAGCAAATCTTGCAGGCCGCCATCTGCCAGCTTGGGTGGTTCTTGCAGCCACTGTTTTGCCAGTAGCTCACCCACTACCTCAATCAGCTCATCAAACCGCTCCATGTCGTCGTAGTCGGTCGCAGAGAAGCGAGCATACTCGGCCCGATCGTGTGCTTCATCACCGGTCAGTAGTAAGTGATCGCCACGGGAATTCAGATAAAGAGAATTACCAAGCCGCATCGGCTGGTAGCCATATTTTTCCAGTTCCAGATCTTTCACGACTTCCGGGCGCAGCAGGCTGACCACGTAAGATGCGACCGAGTTGCGGTAACCGGGATGAAACTCCTCACTGACAGCTGCGCCGCCCACTACGTGGCGTTGCTCCAGTACGCATACTCGCATGCCGCCCATGGCCAGGTAGTTCGCGGCGGTAAGCCCGTTGTGACCGCCGCCGATTACGATCACGTCGAAATGATTTTCACTCATTAAAGTGGTTCCTGCCTTGATCGTGCCTCGGGCTGGAGAACGCCAGCCCCGCTTTGGGATGGTAACGACGGCGAATCGCGTAAACGCAGATTAGCCCCAAGGGGATGTACACCGCGACGGTGCACAGCGCAATAATAGCCTCACCGGTCGCCCAGTTAACGCTGCCGTCGGCCAACAACTCGCCGGTGGCTGCCTGATAGGGAATCACGTAGTAGTTGATCATGAGTACCGGCATTAGACACCCATATAACAGCAAGCCCATTGCCGCCCATGAGGTGATGTTGGTCTGTCTGGCATCGAGATCCTTCAGTGGGGTGCGATGCAGACGCATTCGGTATAAAGCTTCTGGCCGGGTGACGCGGCCACGCTTAGAGACGATCCATATCGTCAACAAACTCGTGCCTGCGCCCAGGATGACGGGGTTGGCGTAGCTGGGCCAGCTGATCAAGCCGATGTATTCTGCCCCTGCGGGTATGACATTCGCGAAGAAGCCCACCAGCATGCCCCAAAATGCAGCGTCAGCCGTGATCTTGCGGCTCCACACGCTCATCAGGGCTACAGGTCCCCAGGACGAAGCGAATACCGTACCGATGAATAACATTAGCCAAAATACATTGGGTGGGAAGAAGAAACTGGCCACCAATACCAGCAACCCTGTGATACACATGACGACACGGGTGTGGTGTAAGGTCAGGGGCTCGCGGTGTTTGAGGATGTCGTTACTGATGCTGAAACCCACCAGCGACAGAAAGGTCGACGCAGAAGACAGGGCAGCCGCCACGATACCGGCTAACAGGAGGGCGCCGAGAATCTCCGGGACCAGGTTTTTGGCGGCCCATAGTATTACCGTCTCGGAAGGGCTGATGTCGGGCTTGGCCAGATTGATAAAGCCGCCGATACCATAGATCAGAATCTGTAGAAAAGTAACGGCAAAAAAGGTGTAGATAGCCGCGCGCAGCACGACGTGCTCGTTGCGTGCCATCAGATGTCGGCTCGCCTGCCAGGGCCCGACTGCATAGACAACGCCCCAGGCCGTATCCACTGCGATCGCCCATATCAGATAGTCCAGCGCGGTTGGCCACTCAGTGCCGGGTCCGACCGTGCCATGCCATGCGGCGATATCCGGCTTACTCTCCAGGCGTGCGATGTCACCGACTGCTGCAGTCACTCCACCAAAACTGTCCATGAGATAGAACACGAATAGCACCGTGGCTACGCAGAACAGCAAAAACATCATGGTGTCAGTGAGTATCACCCCGCGCGAACCCGCGTACATGGTAAACAGGGTGTAGCTCAGCCAGGTGACGACCAACCCCGATACATAGCTGATGCCGGTGAGATCTGACAGAAGGATGGCTGCGCCTTGCGTGACCACCAGCAAGTAGCCGCCCAGTCCGGCGATGATCGTTAACCCCGCGAGTTGCTGCACTCGATGACTATTAAAGCGTTTCCCGAAATAGTCCGCGACGGTGGGCGCACGGCTGCGCCGCAGATAGGTGCCGAATAGCACAGCGCCATAGACATAGCCGATTACAGCGAGCCCCGGGAATAGCAGATAGGGGCCCATCTGCCCGTCATAAGTGAAGCCGGCCTCACCGAGAAAAATCGATGTGCTGAAAACACTGGCCACCAGTGTGCCAACGATGAGCAGAGTAGGGGCTCGCCGCCCAGCGACAAAATAGTCGTCCAGTTCCTTAACGCGCCGGCCCGAGTAACTGCCGACAGCGATGAAGAGGAGAACGCTGGCGATTATTGTCGCGGTGTAAAGATCCATGTGTCGCTAAGTTATGGGGCCTGCTTGAGTGCCTCGATCGGCGCCAGGTACTCATAACCCAGAACATCCGCGACGGCTTTGTAGGTGACATTGCCCTCATGCACGTTAAGCCCATTGAGTAGGTGGCGATCTCTCAGCATCGCCAGACTGGGATTGTCTGCGAGTGTCAGCACGAAGGGTAGGGTGACATTATTCAGCGCCATGGTAGAGGTTCGCGCCACGGCACCGGGCATGTTGGCTACACAGTAGTGCACGATGTCATCGATGATATAGGTGGGTTCACTATGGGTCGTAGCGCGTGACGTCTCGAAACAGCCCCCCTGGTCAATGGCGACGTCAACGACTACGGCACCTTTCTTCATGCGCGAAATGATGTCACGTGTTAACAGCTTTGGTGCAGCAGCACCGGGTATTAGTACGGCACCGATCACGAGGTCCGCATCCAGTGCGTACTCCTCGATGGCGGCTACCGTTGAATAGACACAACTGGCCCGGCCTTCGTATTTAGCATCGAGGTAGCGCAGCCGGGATACCGAGCGATCCAGAATAGTGACCTGCGCACCCATCCCAACGGCGACGGTGGCGGCGTTGTCGCCGACAATGCCTCCACCGATGACCAGTACTTTGGCGGGCGGTACGCCGGGGACGCCGCCTAGCAAAACAGCGCGCCCGCCCTGTGTTTTTTCAAGTTGGTGAGCGCCGGCCTGGACGGCCATGCGGCCTGCCACCTCAGACATCGGTGCCAGCAGCGGCAGGCCACCGTCATCGTCGGTGACGGTTTCGTACGCGATACACGTCGCCCCCGACTTCACGAGGAGTTCGGTCTGGACAGGATCTGGAGCCAAATGCAGGTAGGTAAACAGAAGTTGGCCCGGGCGCAGCATTTCGCATTCTGCGGGCTGAGGTTCTTTGACTTTAACGATCATTTCCGCCCGTTCGAATATAGACTCGGGCGTATCGAGAATCTGTGCACCGGCGGCCACGTATTGCTCGTCGGTGAAATCGATTCCGTTACCGGCGCTGCGTTCCACCATCACCTCGTGGCCGGCGGCGACAATTTCTTTTACGGAACCAGGGGTCAGACCAACACGAAATTCCTGGTCTTTAATTTCTTTCGGTACACCGATACGCATTCCAACACTCCTCTAATCGGTACAGGACAGTGCCTAGTCTAGGTAGCTTTCCCGTGCTTTGCATAACCAAGATCAGGGATGTTGTGTAGATGCGATCCCGTCATCGCTGGCACTGTGATGATTTCCAGCCTATGGTTGCTAAACGCAGTGGACGCTAAGGAAGGGGAAGCGTGGCAAAGCGAGGGATTCGTCGGAGAGACTTTTTAAACGGTATGGCGCTGGGCGCCGTGACTGCTGGTGCCGGCTTATCAGGCAAACTGATAGCGAGCCCCGTATCCCCGAACAGCAATGTCTACCCGCCAGCGCTCACTGGAATACGCGGCAGTCACGATGGCTCTTACGAGGTTGCGCACGCCGTCGCCTGGGCGGGAAAGCGTTTTCCTCCTCCACGCCAGCAGACGGAGAGTACCTATGATTTGGTCGTCGTGGGTGGCGGTATTTCCGGGCTGGCCGCAGCGCGATTCTATCGTGAGAAAATGGGCTCCGGCGCAAAAATATTGGTGTTAGATAACCATGACGATTTTGGCGGTCACGCGCGCCGTAATGAGCTTGATGTGGACGGCCAAACCCTGCTCGGGTGCGGCGGCAGCCAGACACTGCAAAATCCGGGAAGCTATAGTCGCGAGGCGAAGCATCTACTGCAGAGCCTGAGTCTCAAGATGGATCGTTTCTATGACTACTTCGATCAGGAGTTCTACAGCGATCAGGATCTGGGGTCAGGTATTTATTTCGATCGCCGGAGTTACGGCGTCGATCGGTTGGTGAGGTCACCCGCCGGTGGTCTATTCGGTGAAGTGCTGACCGGCGACGCGTTGCGTGAATGCGTACAGCAGATGCCCATCAGTGAGCCTGCCAAGCAGGCGTACCTGCGCCTGTACGAAAGCGATGCTGATTATCTTGCGGGTAAAACGACGGAGGAAAAGAAGCGCTATTTGCGCAACGTGAGTTACGACCACTTCCTGGAACACGACGCGGGTATGCCCGCTGAAGTGAGGGGCTTGCTCCAGGACACCTTTCTACAGCTGCTGAGTGTTGGCTGGGAGGCCGGCCCGGCCCTGCACGCTACCTACTATGGTATGCCCGGTACCTGGTATCTCGGTATCGAGTTTGAGCAGGAGCTTCAGGAGCCCTATATCCATCATTTTCCTGATGGCAATGCAGGTGTTGCTCGTGCACTGGTGCGCGACCTCATTCCCAGCGCTGTGCCAGGGAGCACTATGGAAGATTTGGTGTTGGCGCGAGCGGACTATGGTCAGTTGGATCGCCCGGAGCACCCCGTGCGCATTCGGCTGAACAGCACCGCCGTGTCGGTAGTGCACACCCAGGACGAGAAAGCTGTCGATGTCACCTACGTGAATGCCGGCAATAGTTATCGGGTCAGAACGCGCCATGTGGTCATGGCGTGTTACAACAATATGATTCCCTACCTGTGCCCGGAATTGCCGCCGGGCCAGTCCGAGGCGATCAGGTACGCCACCAAAATACCCTTTGTCATAGCCAGCATCGGGCTGCGTAACTGGCGCGCCTTTAAGTCCAGTGGCTATTCCAGCTTTTACACTCCGGGGGACGCGTACTTCAAGCACCTTGATCTCGATTTCCCGGTGAGCATGGGAGGATATGAATTCTCCAAAGGGCCGGATTCGCCCATCGTCTTGTCGGCCTGGTTCTCGCCGACTCAGCGCGGTTTGCCGGCGCGGGAGCAATACCGGGCAGGTCGACGCAAACTCTACGAAATGCGCTTTGAGGAGTATGAGAGCGATCTACGGCGCCACCTGAATGGGATGCTGGGGATTGAGTTCGATCGGGATGTGGCGGCGATCACGTTAAATCGCTGGTCTCACGGTTACGCCTATGAATATGAAGAGATCGGCACGCCAGCCTCCTACGGCCGATCCGCAGGGCCACACATCGCGGGGCGCGCGCAGTTGGGTCGTATCTCTATTGCCAACTCAGATTCTGAAGCCTATGCCTATGTGGATGGCGCGATTGATGCCGCCTATCGAGCAGTGCAGGAACAACTGTCATGAAACTATTGATTCAACGGGTCTCTTCCCGCCATTTGATCAGAGGAGTTGGCGCATGATCTTAGCTATTGGTCGCTCAGTATTTGTTCTATTCGCAGTCCTGGTCGCTGCCGCGGCAAGTTCGGCGCCCGAGGCGACGAAAGCCGTCGCTATCATCGGCACCGGTGATATGGGTGATTCACTGGGCCCGCGTTTTGCCGAGCTTGGTTATCGCGTTAGCTATGGCTCGCGTAACCCCGCTGGCGAGCGCGCGCAAAAACTCGCCGAAGAGACAGGCAATGGGGCCCGAGTCATGAGTCAGCGAGAGGCAGCGCAGTCCGCCGATCTGGTGGTATTGGCGGTGGGTTGGCCGGCGATGCGTCAGGTCGCAAGGAGCCTGGGTTCGCTGGACGGGAAAATTGTCATCGATATATCAACAGCGGCGAAGCAGGCGGAAGACGGGTACTTTGAATCGGTAGTGGAAACTTCCAGTGCCGAGATGATTCAGGAATGGAATCCAGGCGCTCGGGTAGTCAAAGCCTTCGCCGTTCAGGGGAGTTTCGTGGTTGATGACCCCGATGTTGTCGGCGGTCCGGTGACCGTGCCCATAGCGGCGGACGATAAGAATGCCAAAGAAGTTGTGGCGCGCATTGTCGCTGCGATGGGTATGGATCCTTTCGATGCCGGGCCGCTGCGATATTCGCGCGAGATCGAGGCCTTTGCGCGCCTCTACATGGTGCCTCTGCTGCAACGCAGACAGGCGGCGTGGGAGCCCTATTTCCGTCGCAGCTACTTCTGGGAGTGCATCTGGGCGGAGGATTGGAGTGATCCTGTCGCCGATGCTGATGACCTCGCTAATGTACCCGAAACCCAGGGCCCGCCTCGCGACTGTCCCGGCCACTGAAGTTTATTGACAACCTTGACAAAATATTTTTCGCGTCTAATATTGGCAAAAATGTCAATTAATGGATGCGGCAACGGCTCGTCCCAGTAAGAAAGAACAACGCTCAGAAGAAATACTCGATGCCTACGAGCACTGTGTTGTGAGCTTCGGCGTGGAAGGCGCGACCTTGCAGCGGGTGGCTGACGAGGCGGGGCTGGCCAGGCCATTACTGCATCACTATGTCGGCAATCGGGATGACCTGCTTGATGCGCTGATCGCGCGCTGGGTGGCGCGCGCGGAATCAGATGAAGCGAAGTTCGACGCATTTCTCCCCGAGACGGGGCGTTGCAAGGCCTACATCGAGCTATTGTTTGACCCTCGCTACGCTAGCAGCAGTCACGAAATACTGCTCTACCAGGCGCTTATTGTGGCAGCTCAGCAGCGTCCCGCGCTGCGTTTGCAGCTCAAGGCCTGGTACGAGGAGTTCGTGACCGATCTTATCGACGAGTTAAGAGCCGAATATGCCAATGCCGATAAATCGGCATTGCGCGAGGTGGCCACGGGTGTAGTGGCTCTCTATTTCAATGCTGATGCCACGGCATCCGTCATGGATGCCAAATCTTTGTTTCTTGATAGCAAACGGGCCGCCCTGCGCCTGTTGGAGACTCTGTGATGGAATGGTTAACGATGATTCTTCCCGTTGAGCAAGTACTCTACTGGGAGGCCTGGATTGAGAATTGGGGCTTTGTGGCGTTTGGACTTTTATTTCTGTTAGAGCTGGCGCGGCTCGCGTTTCGCGGCAAGCTGAGCTGGAACATTGTCGGTGACTCGGTTACTAATTTTGTGACTATGGGGCTGTTTTTCCTGGTCAGCTTTGTTCTTATCTTCGGCATCTACACCTCGGCGTTCTACTGGGTGTACCTCAACTTTGCCCTGGTCGACATTCCGGTCACGCCCTGGTCCGTCCTACTGTTGGTGGTGCTGTGCGATTTCGCCTATTACTGGGAGCACCGCTTCCTGCACCGCAATGGCCTGGGTTGGGCGACGCACACCGTCCATCACAGTTCACCCCACTTTAATATCTCGGTGGCCTATCGTTTCGGCCCGATGGATGGTTTCTGGCCCTTGTTTTTTCACATTCCATTGGCGTTGGTGGGTTTCGACCCGCTGCTGATTTTTGCCGCTGAAGCGTTTGTGCAGGTGTATCAAACGGTGTTGCACTCGGAAGTGATAAAGAAGCTGCCGCGCCCCATAGAGGCGATCATGAATACGCCGTCGCATCACCGGGTGCACCATGGTTCCAATCCCGAATATATCGACAAGAACTACGGTGGCATTTTCATTATCTGGGACAAAATGTTCGGCACCTTTGCCGAGGAGCGAGCGCCGGTGAACTTCGGGCTGACTGAGCCCGTTCGCTCCATCAATCCGTTTTATGTGTTCCTGCACGGCATTGAACGGCTGTTCATCCGCGCCGGGCAGGCGAGTGGCGTGGGTGAAACTGCCTACGCTTTTATCGCGCCGCCGGAATGGCAGCCGCGCAGTTTACGGCAGCAGGAGGACCTGGGCATGAGTGTTACTACAAACAGAAACGAAACCAGCGGGGGAGTGATGAACTTCCTTGTCTCTACCACGCTCGCCGTAGCGCTGCTGCTGGTGGGTTTCTCTTATCCGGGCTATTCGGATGCCTCTACAGCGCCAGGCGCTCAGGCGGTTGAGGCTGCCGCAAGTTCCGGGGAGCCAACTGCAGCGCCAGCGATGGCCGAGAGTTCCGAAGATGACTTGCGCGCTCGCGCCAGGCTTTATTACGAGGCCTATATAAGCGGTAAGGAAGACCAGGCCTATAGCATCTTCACTGAGGATGCCCAGCTGAGCTATGAACTGGACTTCGGCCTGTTCTATGGCAAAGAGAAATACAGCTTTCGCGCCAACGAGGCGCCGCCTGTAGATGAAAGCATGTTTGTCGGTTTCGAATCGCTGGGCCGCAGTTATTCGATCGATGAGATAAACATCACTGACGGGGGCGGTGAAGTGCGGGCCAGCTATCGCGAGCGCTATCGCTGGGATGGCTATGAAGGCATGATGACGGCTAAGGAGCTCATGGTGCTGGAGCAGTTCGGTGGACAGCTCTACGTGGTTTCCTTCGAAACGGTGCAGGTCTACCAGTGAGGGAGCGAGTCGCCGGAAAATCAACTCGCCGGTCATTGATTTGATATGGAGCAGCTCTGGTCCGGCGGTCTGACGCTCGGCAAGATCGCGGCACACTACCGTGGCAGAGTTGCCATCACCTGGATACTGCTGCTGGGCGAGTCGCTGCTGATACTGTTATTCCCGCTGGCGATCGGTATCAGTGTCGACTCCCTAATCAACGATAGTTATGAGGGCGTTTATTTCCTGGCCTCGCTCTGCGTATTGGTCATGGTCTTCGGTGCGGGTCGTCGCTTTTACGACACGCGCGCCTACGCGGTTATATTCCGAGAGCTCGCCGCTTCAATGGTGGGCAGGCATGCAACGGCGGGAGAGAGCACCAGCGCCCAGTCCGCGCGCGTCGCGTTACTCCACGAAATCGTGGACTTCTTCGAAAACACCGTTCCGGAGCTGCTGGGAGGCGTAGTGGCCTTCGTGGGGGTGCTGATTATTCTAGGCACGATCGATGCCGCAATCGCCGGTTTATGTTTAGTGGTATCCGTTTTGGTAATCATTGTTTACTGGTTTAGCGAAAGGCGTATCTTTCGCTACAACGCCGCTGAGAATGATGAACTGGAGCGTCGGGTGACCGTGCTCGAGTCTGGCGAACCCCAGGCCCTGGAGCATCACTTAAAGCAAATGGTGCATTGGAGAATTCGTCTTTCCGATCTTGAGACGCTGAATTTCTCTGCCGTTTGGATGCTTCTAGCGACGCTGATAGTAGCGAGCACAGTGCTGGTTAACAGCAATGCTGACATCAGCTATGGCAAGAAAGTCACCAGCATTATGTATGTGTTTCAGTATCTCGAGGTGGTGATGGGCTTTCCCCTGATTTTCCAGCAAGTCATTCGCTTACGTGAGATAACGCGTCGTCTGTCTCAGCAAGCCTAAGCGGTGTTCACCCTTAGTTTGCTGAGGTAGTCGAGAACCAATAACTTCTGACGCGCCGGAGGCAGAACATCCGGTTGCAGCAAACCGATCTGGCCTAAGCCAGCGGAGAACGCCCAGGTGGCCATTGCTTCTTGCGTTACATCGATATCGGTGCTGATTTCACCAAGCTTCTGGGCTTCGCGTAGTAACCCGGCAATGCGGTTGAGCCAGCCATTAATCAGCTCGGCGTTCATTTCGGCGAATGGTTTGTGCAGGGCCGCCTTGTAGAGAAAGGTCATCCACACCATCCATGCGTCGCGTGAAGATTCATTGACGATGACATCGTCACACAGCAGATGTTCCAGCGCCTGCAGTCCCGAGTGTCGGCTGCTGTATTCGTTAACCCGCGTTGTTTGCGCAGACGTTGAGACGCGCACGGCGTGCATGAGTAATGCATCTTTGGAATCAAAGTAGTGGAACAGGGAGCCGTAGGACAGGCCCGCTTCGGCGGCAACCGCGCGCATGGTGACGCCCTCGAGTCCTTCGCGTGCGATGAGTCGCATGGCCGCTTCAGTGAATTTTTGCCGCTGTTCCGCGTGGTCGACTATCTTGGGCATGTATCGTTCTCCGCCGTGAGCTTGACCTTTGCACCTACGGCCTCTATCTTATACCGATCGATTGATTTAAAAAAGAACCAGCTACGACACGGCTTGAGCGCAATGAAAATAACTGATCAAAAACAAGAACATACGGGTTCCTACTACGCCGCCAGCGCCAATGAACATACCGATTATCCGTTGCTGCAGGGCGCCCAGAGCGCGGACATTTGTGTGGTGGGTGCCGGTTTCACAGGCGTCTCAACGGCTCTCACCCTGGCGGAGCGGGGTTATTCCGTCGTGCTTCTGGAAGCCAATCGAGTGGGCTGGGGGGCTTCCGGGCGCAATGGTGGCCAGATCATTAACGGCATGAGCGGCCTGGCCAAAATTGAAAAGAAGTTCGGTCCCAGCGTAAAGAGCATGGTTGAGAATCTGCGCTGGCGCGGTAACGATCTGATTCGCGAGCGGGTAGCGCGCTATGACATTCAGTGTGATCTCAAGGATGGCTATCTCGAGGTGGCAACAAAGCCCAGTCAGGTCGCCTGGCTCGACGAATACGTTGCCGATAGAGAAGCCCTCAACAGTGGCCACCGTTACGAAGTCTGGGACCGCGAGAAGACGCGGAGCATGCTCGGTACCGACGCCTTCCACGGGGGCTTTATCTGTTACCGGGATGGTCACCTGCACCCGCTCAATTTGTGCATCGGTGAGGCGCGCGCAGCGCACCAGTTGGGCGTACAGATTTTCGAACAGTCGCCGGTGGTCGATATCGTCCACGGGCCCCGTCCGCGGGTCAACACGGAGCAGGGCTATGTGGAGGCCGATTCGGTGGTGCTGGCGGGCAACGCCTACAGCCGGTTCGAGCCGAAGCATCTTTCTAATCTCGTTTTTCCGGCTGGCAGCTATATCATCGCGACAGAGCCTCTGCCTGAAGAAGTGACGAATGAGATTAACCCCTTGGATGTCGCTGTTTGTGACCTCAACGAGGTCGTGGATTATTACCGCCTTTCTGCCGACAAGCGACTGCTGTATGGCGGTGCCTGCAACTATTCGGGGCGGGACCCAGCCGATATCAAGGCGTATATCCTGCCGCGCATGCGCAAAGTCTATCCGCAGCTTAAAGATGTGAGAATCGAGTATCAGTGGGGCGGTAAGATCGGGATTGTGCTACGACGCATTCCTACTGTCGGTCGCATTAATGACAACGTCTACTACTGTCAGGGATACTCTGGCCACGGCGTTTGTGCCAGCCATGTGATGGGCGAGGTGATGGCCGACGCGGTGACCGGCACCATGGAACGGTTTGATCTTTTTGATGGCATGAGACACTTCCGTATTCCTGGCACGCAGTGGTTTGGCAATCAGATCATTGCCCTGGGGATGCTGTACTACAAGATGAAAGATCGCTTGGGCTAGGCGCCAGCGTCCTTACTGTGACTTCTCTCTCGCTTCATGAAATGGGACTGAATCAGGAAAGATGCTGTCATACCGGTTGCCAGAATAATGACGGACAGTTTGCCGCGGTGCGGGGTATCGGCCGTCCACATTCCGCTGCTGTCGAGCCAGTAGAAACAGTACATGGCCAGAAGCCAGGGCGCGATCGCCGCCAGCAGGTGCAGGCCGCGGTGAAAGCTGCTAGAGCTAAAAGTCATGCAGCGATACTATCACGCGATGTCAGCTAAGCTGGAACTAGTTCTCGAGCGTGGAGTCTTGAACCGCTGGCCCTTGTTCTGGCTGGTGACTGCGCCCATGTGCGCGCTCATGGTGCTCACTGCGAGCCAGTACGATCTGAATAATCCTGCTGATATATCGCGAATGATCCAGTACTCCGTACGCTGGGCCGTTCCCTTTATCTATGTCGTGGCAGCAAGCTCTGCCCTTCATACGCTGTGGCCGAATGCGCTGTCTAAGTGGCTTCGGCACAATCGACCCTATATCGGCTTGTGTTTCGCCGTGGCGATGGCATGGCAGGCCCTTTTTATTCTTCTTATCTCGAACTTTCATCGAGAATACTATTTTCAGGAGATTTTTTATCTTCGCGACGAACTGGAAGGCAGCACCGGATATATCTTCCTTGCTGCCATGGTGGTGACCTCTTTCCAGTGGGGGCGTCGGTTCCTTGATGCACGGCAGTGGAACTTGCTACATACCAGCGGAGTTTACTTTCTCTGGGCTTACGCATTCAGTGTGTACTGGTGGAACTTGTTTTACTACGGGAATGCTCTTGCGCTCGACTACGTGTATTACTGGGCCGGTTTTCTTGCGGTAGCACTGCGAATAGCGGCCTGGGGAAAGCGGCGCTCCGCGAAGTCTCTCGGGACAAGCGCAGCGCCTATCTCTACCGTCTCGCGGCTGGCGGGATGGCTCTTCATACTGCTAGGGTTGGTCTATGCAGCTATCGGAGGCTACTGGCAGGACGCATTAACCACTGCGTTGTTGGCACCGGCCTGGTCGGCAAACCTTGTGCTGTGGCTGCCATTCTGGCCATTCGAACCGTTTCTTTCCTTGTTCGCCATCGCATTAGGCACCTGGCTGTTGGTGGGCAAAGGCGCGCCGGTTGTGCATCGAACCTGAGTGCGGCACACTCAGGCGAATGAGTTTCAGGACAGCACGGGCAGAGCTCGAACATGAAGGCCGCTGAGTTCGTCGCCCGCTATATCGCGGCTTGGAATGAGCAGGATGCTCAGGCGATCGCCGACACGATGTCGGAGACCGGCACCTACCTTGATATCCCCGTTCACCAGCAAATGTCCAAAGAGGAACTCATCATCCATCTCGAAGAGCTTTTCGAGCGAGAATCCTATTTTTACGAGTTAGCCGGGCCGGTTTGTTCTGGCGAGAACACGGTAGCGTTTCAGTACAAGGCGACGCCGCGTTCAGCCAGTCAGAACGGTGAGGGAGTGGAGCCCTGGTTCGGCGCTGAATTCATTTCATTGAGTTCGGGGGTGGCCACTGCCATCGTCGATTATTACGAACAAAATGGTGAGGAGTCAGCCGCCAGCCCCTTGGCCGGGGTTGCTGATGCCGTCAGTGTGCAACGTTACGCCAAGTCGGGATTGAGTGCAGCGCAGATGGAGGAGTTGAAAGGGCGGTTGACCGAACTGATGGAGGTAGAGCACCTCTACCTGGAACCAAACCTGACCCTGCCTGAACTGGCAGACATGCTGAACTGCTCGGTGAACCATTTATCCCAGGTGATCAATGCCGGATTTGGCAGCAGTTTCTTCGACTATCTGAATGGCTATCGCGTGAAGGAAGCGATGGTGCTGCTCGGTGAGGTCGGTGAGCTTTCCCGCACGGTACTCAGTGTCGCGCTACAGGTGGGCTTTAACAGCACCTCGACGTTTTACGTGGCATTCAAGAAGGTGACAGGCGAAACGCCAGCCCAATACCGAAAACGCCTCAGCCAAGTCGTTACTGGCTGAGGCGCTACCGCCTATCTTGATGTTTTAAAAGCTGTAGCTGGCCCGAACACCTGCGGTACGCGGTCTGGCCACACCAAATACATATTGTGGATAGGGCGAGCCGTCGAAACCTTCACCCAAGGTACCGTCGTCCCATTCCTCATCGAAGACGTTCTCCACGTAGCCGCTGATGACCCAGTTGTCCTGGCGATAACCCAGCACGATATCAGTCTGGTTCATGAACTGAATGTTCTGTTCCGAGAGACTGGTGGGTATCCAGTCGCCGCGTGCGTCATCTTCCCAGGTCCAGGAGATATTGCCGAACAGTTCGCCGCCAGCATCGCCAATGGGGTAGAAGCCATTAACCACGGCGAAAGCGGTGTACTCCGGTGTCAGCGGAATGGATTCGTCTTCACAGGCATCTTCGGTAGCGCCAAGGTCTAGTGCAGCGCCGCAGAACGCTTGCACATCCTGCCCTTCTGAGTCGAACCAGGAACCACCGACTCTAAGCGTTACGTAATCGCCCAGTGCGGCAAACATTTCGATTTCGCTGCCCCAACCATCCAGCGTGCCGACGTTACCCGCGACGGTGATAAAGCCGGCGCCGTTGGGGTTAGTCTCGGTGAAATAGGACTGCAGATCTTCATACTCGTAGTAGAACGCTGTGGCTGAGAGTTGCATGCGCCCATCTAGCAGGCGGCCCTTGTAGCCAATCTCGAGCGAGTCCACTGTCTCCGGTTCGAAGTCAGCCGGGCGGTCACGGCCGCGCAGTGCCTCATCTTCCACGGCCTGGCCGGTTTGCTTGTTCTCAAAGCCGTAGGTGTCGTACCCGCCCGGCTTATAGCCTGTTGCATAGGAGGCAAACAGCAGGGTGTCATCGTTGGGGCGCCAGTTGGCGACGAAGCGGTAGGTCACTTCATCCCAATCCTGGGTGTCTGACAGGGCGCCATCCGGAGTCGGCACAACGCCTTGTACTCCCCCGGAGAAGCCGGAGCCGCCGATGTCGGCTAAGCGTTCGTTGGAATACTGCTTTTCGTCCCAGGAGTAACGCACACCAGCGGCTACGTCGAAGGCATCGCTAAAGTCGTAACCCAGCTCTAAATAGGCCGAGTAACCTTTATAAGAACCTTTGGTCTCATTGCGATCGTTAATCAGGCCATTGGTCGAAGGATAAAACTCATAACCCAGGTAGTCCTCGTAGTAGGCAACGCAACCGCGATAGGCATCGCCGGCGTAGAGGTAGTAATTCAGGTATAAGTCGCAATAGACGTCTTCACTTTGGATATTGGTGAAGGTGGTGTCGATGTCTTCCTCGTAGTAGGAGACTCCCGCATACCAGTTCAATGCATCCTCAGACTGCGAGGTCAGCCGCAGTTCTTGCTCGAAGTAATCACCCGTCTGATCCTGGTCATACTCGAACAGGGTAATGGGTAGTCCGTCGAAGTCTTCGCCATACTCGTAGTCATGGTCTTTGTAGCCCGTCACGGAGCTCAACGTCGCCCAGCCCAGGTCGTAATCGATCAGCAGGCCAACAGAGTAAACCTCGGTCTGATCGCGCGAGCCTACCTCGTCGTTATTGTTTACGTCAGTGTCGCCGCCCACTTCCCAGGGCACGCCGCCATTCAGGAACAGAGACTTGCCGCCGAAGAAATTGGGTCCCTCACCAGTAACTCGATAAATAGAACCGGACTGGTCGCGATCGTCGTACTGCAGGATCAGGTCTGCGGTGAGTTTGTCCGTCTCATAACGGAAACTGACACGCAGTGAATCGTTGTCGTGTTCGATGAGGTCATCGCCGCCGAAAATATTGTCGACGTAGCCGTCTTCCTCGGTATGGTAGCCGGCAACGCGCACAGCAAAGTTGTCGCTAATCGGCAGGTTGTAAGCGCCCTCGACATTAAACACATCGCGTTCGCCGACATCGACTTCGACAAAGCCCTCAGTGCCTTCGGTGCTCGCCTTCTCGGTAATGACGTTAAAGGCGCCGCTCACTGCGTTACGAGCGAACAAAAAGCCCTGAGGACCACGCAGTACTTCCGTACGCTCCACGTCGAACAAGCCGCTAACGCCGGAACCGGTGCGGCCCTGATAGAGTCCATTCACGTACATCCCGATCGAGGGGTCGGCGCCGTTACCGAACAGGTTGGTGCGAATGCCCCTTACTGCGACTGTATCGAGGAAGGAGTCCTTCGAGTTGCCGGTAATACCGGGAGTGAAGGAAATCAGATCCTTGATGTCGTTCAGGTTCAGCATGCGGGTCTCGGCACCCGTCATCGCTGTCATGGCCACCGATACATCCAACACCGATTCGGCACGCTTCGTTGCTGTTACGACGACTTCTTCGAGTTGCTGTGCGCTGAGCGGTGCGGCTGCTGTGCCGGCCAGTACGGCGGTTGACACCGCCTGAGCAATTCTTGAACGAGTGGAGGCAGGGCGCTTAGTCGCCATTACCGGGTTCTTTTGTTTCTGCGAGGAACGACGCCTGGACATGAGTTATCTCCCGATTATCAAGCGATTGATACTATTGTTATGCGGATAAGCGATGGCTCTGGTTTCCGATTATCTGGAATGTAGAAAAAGTTTACAAGCGCTGGCATCTGCGCCTATACGCTCGGTGAGAAAATTCGAAAACGTTGCCAGGAACCGCGTGGCATGCACTAAAAAGGCATGCTTTGAGCATAAGAGTGCACCATGTAGGGGCGCTAAAACTCTAATTGAATGCCGGCGGCTATCAGCGCCTCGCGCATGGGTGACAGCTGTCGCTCATAGCGGCGCCAACGACCAATCGAACGTGTGTGTGCAGGTTGTCGAACTTGTACCGAGCTGGCGGTGGTGACGGCACCGGACTGCTCATGAAAGTCGAGACACGCATCCTCCCAAGGTAGTTCCAGATACTCGATCAGTCGGCGCGCGTTCGGTTCCAGGTCGGCTGCAGTGTCCTCATAAGCAATGTCGAGGAAGCGATCGCCAAAGCGCTCCCGCCAGGTATTCATAAGTTCGTAGTAGCGCGCATGATGACGCGCCATTTCACCTTGCTCATAGGAATGCGGGTAGGCGTCGGCGAACAGTTGTTTAAAACTGGCGAAGCAGGCGTCCATGGGGTTGCGGCGTAGATGTACAATTTTTGCGTTCGGCAGGGCCTTCAGAATCAGCGGAATGTACAGGTAATTGGGTGGTAGCTTGTCGACAAAGCGCGGCGTGTCTCCGCGCAGTTTGGCGGTGGTTTGTAGATAGGCATTGCCAAGCATTTGCGGATCAACGCTTGCACCCATTTCGGCCAGCTTGGGAGACTGCAAAGTCGCTTCCTGATAGTTACCCAGACGTCGCAGACAGTGGCCGAATTGGCGCAGTTCGCCTGCAGAGTGCACCTGTGAGTGCGCAACAATAATACGCTCCACCAGCGTCGTACCCGTGCGCGGCTGACCTACCACAAAAATAGGCGAGGGGTCTTCGTTCCCCGCGGGCCCCTGCTCGAGCCATTCCCGAGTGAATGTGTTGGCGAAAGCCTCATACATTTCGACTTCCCGAGGCTCATCGAACTCGATCGTCTTGCGCCGGGCAGCTGCGCCCTTTTCGAAAGCGGAAAACGCGCTATCCCAGTCCTCAAGATCCTCGAGTTCCTTGCCCATGCCGTAATACAGGAAGCCCTGCGCACGTGGGTTTTGGGTCTTGGTTAACAGTGTTTTCAGCACATCGACATGACTGCGATCCTTCGCCTTGCGCAGGCCCGACAGCAGCCAGTGTGCATTGGGGTGGCCGGGTGCCTTTTCCAGTACGCGTTGCAGCAGCTTGTCGGCTTCGTCCAGGCGGTCAAGAAACTTATGATTGTTGGCCTGGTTGATTTGAAAGGGAATGCTGTCCGGGTCCTTCTCCAGCGCTCTCGCATACCAACGACCTGCTTCGGCTTGTTCGCCCAGCTGGCCGTGTACGCTGCCGATTAAATCGAGCACCACCGGGTTTTCATCGGCGTGTTCTACTGCCTTGGCCAATGCGTTGTCCGCTCGACCGGCGTGTCCCGCGCGCACAAACAAACTGGCGAGATTAGCCCAGGCTGCTCCATGTTCGGGTGCCAGCTTGGTGACAGAGCCGAAGGCTCGAATGGCGTTGCCGGTTTGACGAATCTCCAGTGCGATTAAGCCGACCAGAAAGTGGCCCTCTACGAGGTCCGGCTTGGCCGAGAGGAGCTTCTTGCAACACTCGGATGCTTCCTTGATGCGTCCCGCATTGAGGTGGGCGAAGCCCTCTCTTAAGGATTCCTGCATCCATGGCTCTATATTCATCGAATTTTTCGGTTCAGGCATTCGGTGTATTCAGAAAGCGTGCGTTGTCGCGCATTATTTTGCGTGTGTCCGTCGCGTCGAAGGCGTCGAGTTCCTCAACATAGGCCAACGGGGTGGGCAGGCCCTCGATGTGTGGCCAATCCGATCCAAAGATGACTCGGTCCGTGCCCATATATTCTGCGACTTCGTTGACGTCGTCCTCCCAGAAGGGATTAATCCAGACATGTCGTTTAAATAGCTCGCCCGGATCTTCTGCGTAGTAACCGCGCATACGATCCCGGGATTGACGCGGTTTTCTGAAAAGATCCGGCAGATACTCGGCACCATTCTCGATGGACGCTACTCGTAAATTGGGGAAGCGCTCAAATAGTTTTTCGTAGGCGAGGGTGATCAGAAAGTCATAGGCTGCGCGTTCGATATTGAAATGTTTGATATTGGGTGAGAACACGCCGGCATTGAAATCCGACGAGAAGCCATCATTGACGTAGCCGTGGGTCGTGTAGCCGGAGTCTGCCGCGTGAATCACCAGGCTGATGCCGGACTCGTTCAGGCGACTCCAAAATGGGTCGAACAGGGGGGTCGGCGGGTGAGCGTGTCGTGCCGTCGGCCATTTGCACCGCAGCGGGTCGCATGCACACAACCGTTGCGCCCTGGGCCAGCGCCCACTCTAACTCGCTACACGCCCATTCGACGTCGCATAAGGATATGTAAGGTGCGGCGAAGATTTTGCCCTGGTAGTTACAGCCCCAATCTTCATCCAGCCAGCGATTGAAGGCAGTGAACTGTACCTTGACCGCCTCGGTGTCGTGCTTCAGCAATTCTTCATAGAGCACGCCCAGCGTGGGAAATAGCCACACGGCCTCCAGGCCCTGTTCTTCCAGCTTCGCCACGCGAGCATCCCGATTCATGTAGTAATCAGGCAGCGGCTCGTGCGCTTGCATGTAGGCGATATCCTCGTCGCTCAGCTCTTTGCCATGCAAAAAGGGAGCGATGGAACCTGGCATAGAAATCGGGTTCCAGGTGGGATTCTTGACCGCCTTGGCGAGTTTGCCGCCCACAATATGATGCTGACGACCGTCGATAGTTGCCCATTGCACACAGCGACTTGCCCAGCCATCCGGCAGGTGCCGTGTAAAAGCATCTATCGCCTCATAGTAGTGGTTGTCCGCATCAAAAGGTGCGAAGTCTAGATCTATCATTGCTACGTCCTCATTAGGAGTGGCAAATAATAAGGACAATCACGGCCGCCGCAATCTTGATGAGGCTGGTTTACTCAAAAAATGCAGGATCGTCTGAATAGATCACCCAGAACTTGGTATAACCATCCGTATCCCAGATACCGGTCCATTCCTTTGGTACGGTAACGGCCTCTCCGGCTTTGATTTCCGTGACAGTGCCATCGGAGGAAGTGAGCGTGACGCTACCCTCGACGAAATACATGAATTCATCCACACCATAGGGTTCGGTGATCTCGGCGCGCACCTTACCAGACTTGTACATACCGGAGCCGAATTTGCCGTCGCTGCTCATCAGGGAGGTGACGTCCAGCGTCGTATTGCCGTTCTCGGTCGTCTTCAACATGTCCGGGCGCTTAAAAATCTCGCCCGCTGCGTCCGCGCGACTTATTTTGGCTGGGTGTATTGCATCAGCAAACGCACTGTGGCCGGTCAGAACGGATGCCAGCAATACTGCGGCAGCGGTGATGATCCTTTTCATGGCTTTCTCTCAACAATGAGTGGGTTTGCACTCAACATAGCATAACCTAAGCCTGGCGCACCCTGGGCTGGGGACTCTGTCCCGCGTTCTACTGGTAAAAAGGTATTGGCATCGCGGCAGATCATGCCCAATACTTAGCTCCCCACGGGATCGGTCGCAAAAGGTCTCAATCAACGAGAACACTGTATGAAGAAGTATGACGCCATTGTCATTGGCGCCGGTCATAACGGCCTGTGTAACGCAGCTTACCTGGCAAAAGCCGGGCTCGATGTCCTCGTGCTCGAGCGCAATCCCTATATTGGCGGTGCCACGGTGAGTCGTGAATTGCACGAAGGCTGGACATATTCCAACTGCTCCTATGTCTGCAGTCTGTTGCGACCAGAGATTGCCCGCGATCTCGAGTTACCGCGCCATGGATTACAGGTCATTCCCTACGTAGGTGGTGTCACCTTCAGCCGCGATGGCGATTACTTTGGTAACTACTCCGATCACGAACGCCAGTACCGCGAAATGGCACGTCACTCGGTGCGTGATGCGAACGCTTACACCCGATTCTCTGCGGACGTGATGAAGCAGACCAAGCTCATCCGCAAGTACCTGATGACCACGCCACCTGACCCTACGTCCTTCAAGCCGCGCGACCTGGCCGGGCTGCTGGAGCTCGCCGAATCCTTTACCGACATGGGCGAAGAGGGGCTGTTAGACACGCTGCGTTTCTGGACCATGAGCATCGGCGATTTTCTCGACGAATACTTCGAAACCGATCTGATCAAAGCGCACCTGTCAGGCAGCGGCATTATTGGCACCGCGCTGGGTATTTACTCGCCGGGCACTGCCTATGTCTTGTTGCACCACTACATGGGCGACGTGGATGGCAGCGTTGGTTCATGGGGACTGGCGCGGGGCGGCATGGGTGCGGTCGCCGATGCGCTGGCCAAGAGCTTTAAAGCCTATGGCGGAGAGATCGTGTGCGATGCCGACGTGGATCAGGTGATCGTGCGCAACGGCCGCACAGCCGGCGTTGCTCTGGCTAATGGTGACGAATATCACGCCGACATCGTGGTCTCCAATCTCGATCCCAAGCGTACCTTTCTGGAGTGTTTCGACGAGAGTGATTTGCCCAAAGAGGTGGTGCACCGAGCGAAGAATTTTAAAATCAGGGGCTCTTCGGGCAAGCTCAATATTGCGCTGGATGGCTTGCCGACCTTCCCTGCTTTACCGAAGGGCAGTCCGCTGATGCTCTCGGATATGCATTGTATCGATTCGATGGAGCGTCTGGAGCGTGCCTATGACGACTGGAAGGCAGGCACATGGTCGAAAGACCCCTACATAGATATGCTCATTCCGTCGCAAGTGGACCCGACGATGGCGGCGCCAGGCAAGCATATGATGACGGTATTTGTGCAGTACTGCCCGCCCAAGCTGGCCGACGGTCCCTGGACGCCGGAGAAGCGCGACGCTTTCGGTCGGGTGGTTATCGACCAGATTGCCCAGCACAGCCCCGACTTCAAGGATCTGATACTGAATGCGGGGATTCGCACGCCGAACGAGATTGAAAATGAAGTCGGATTGACCGAAGGCAATATTTTCCAAGGCGAGCTGACCTTCGATCAATTGTTGTTTAATCGCCCCTTTCCCGGTTACGCACAGTACCGCGGCCCCCTAAAGGGCATGTACCTGTGCGGTTCTGGTACGCACCCGGGTGGTGGCGTTATGGCTGCTCCGGGTGCCAACGCGGCCCGGGAGATCCTAATGGATCTGAAGAAACCCAATGTAGTGCCGGAGAGCTACCTCGATGACTGAGACAACCTATGACGCCATCGTGATTGGGGCGGGCCATAATGGTTTGGTGTGCGCCAGCTATCTGGCGAAGAGTGGCCGCAAAGCCTTGGTGCTCGAATCAAGAGAGGTAGCAGGCGGTGCCGCGGCGACGCGCGAGTTTGCACCCGGCTTTCAAGTCTCATCGGGCGCGCATCTGTTGACGCAACTTAACCCCAGAGTCGCTAAAGATCTCGCGCTGGAAGAACATGGTCTGGAGTTTGCGGCACGCGATTTGAAAACCATCGCGCTTGATGTCGATGGTGACCATATCACGCTTCAGGGCGCGACTGCGGAAGGGGTATCTGCCGCTGACGCGGCAGCCTATGAAAGCTTCTATAAGCAAAACCTTAAGTTTGCCAAAGTGCTGAACAGTTTCTTCAGCCGCAAGATTCCAAAACTTGCTGAGCGTGGCTGGGGTGACAATCTATCGTTGCTGAAGTTGGGTTGGGATATTCGCACCCTCGGTAAGAACGACATGCAGGATCTGCTTCGGGTGGGTCTTATCAATATATATGACGTTGCCAATGAGCATTTTGACAGCGAGTTGTTGAAAGCCGCCGTCAGTATGGATGGTGTGCTGGGTTCACACATGGGGCCACGGTCGCCGAACACTGTGTACGGTTACTTGTACAGACGGCTCGGCGATGTCTACGGCATGAAGGGACCGGCGCTGGTGAAGGGAGGCATGGGTAATGTCGGCGCTGCTTTCGCGCAAGCGGCGAAAAGCGCGGGTGTTGATATTCGCTACGGGGCCAAAGTGGCGTCACTGCACATGGAAGACAACCGTGCTCGGGGAGTGTGCCTGGCCGACGGCGAAGTGATTGCGGCACCGACAGTCGTCTCCAATGCCGATCCGAAATCGACGTTCGAACATCTGGTGGGTTACCGCGAACTGGATGCCGGCTTCGCCAGGCGGGTTCACAACTTCCGCAGTCGAGGCTGCACTGCCAAATTACATCTCGCCCTTGATGGCTTGCCGGGCTTTACCGGTATTGCTGGCGATGCCGCGGGCAGCCGACTGCTGCTGGCACCGGATATGGAATACATCGAACTCGCCTTTAATCACGCCAAGTATGGCGAATACTCGCAGGCACCGGCAATGGAGATTACGCTGCCAACGGTGCACGATGCGACGCTTGCACCCGCTGGCAAGCATGTGCTCTCTGCGATCGTACAGTTTGCTCCCTATGATCTTAAAACGGGCTGGGAGAATGAAAAGGCCAACTTCATCGAACTCTGTATGAAAACGCTGGAGCGCTACGCGCCGGGCATTAGTGACCTGGTTACCGCCCGAGAGCTACTGACGCCGAAAGACATCGAAGCTGAGTTTGGAATGACGGGAGGTCACTGGCACCACGGTGAGATAGCTCTGGATCAAGCCTTGATGATGAGACCGATGCCGGGAGCGAATCAGTACAAAACGCCGATAGATGGTTTGTATCTGTGTGGTGCAGGATCGCATCCTGGTGGGGGTGTTATGGGGATGGCGGGCCGTAATGCGGCCAGAGCTGTTATCAAGCAGGAGAAAGTCGCATGAACAGCAGACCCTTGCGGGCGCATGATGAAAACATGCTGAAGTTCAGCCCATTTCATTCGCGCATAGCGGAGGCGTGCCAAACCAATGACTGGTACATGTGGGCGGGTTACACCACTCCCAAGACCTATGAAAACCTGGAGCTGGAGTACTTTGCGGCGCGCAATTCCACCGGTGTTTTCGACCTGACACCAATGACCAAATACCGTATCAGGGGTGCAGACGCCCAAGCGTATCTTAATCGGCTGGTTACGCGCGATGTTCGCAAAATTAAGCCAGGTCGAGTCGGCTACACGGTATGGTGCGACGATGCCGGTATGGTGCATGACGATGGCACGATCTTTCACCTGGCGGAGAATGACTACCGCCTGTGCTGTCAGGAGCGCTGCATGGATTGGTTGCAGTGGTCCGCACTGGGCTTCGATGTCGAGATTATCGATGAGTCTGACGATGTCGCCGCCCTCGCCGTGCAGGGCCCCACATCCTGCGCCACGCTGCGTAAGATGGGTCTTGAGGGGCTGGAGAACCTAAGCCCCTTCGGTGTCACCAGCTTCGCCTTCGACGGGGGCGAACTGTTGGTCTCGCGTACGGGGTATACCGGAGACCTGGGTTACGAGCTTTGGATTGCACCGCAGCACGCCGAGGCGCTGTGGGATGCGCTGTTCGAGGCGGGGCGTGAGTACATGATTCGACCTATGGGGTCGGCAGCGCTCGGCATCGCACGAATCGAGGCCGGCTTTATTATGGCCTGGGAAGACTTCGTACCGGCAGAGCAGGTTGTGCGGCACGGTCGTGCTCGCTCACCCTTCGAACTGGGCCTCGACTGGTTGGTAGATTTTGAGAAGGGCCCATTTACGGGGCGCCGGGCGCTGCTGCAGGAAAAAAAGCAGGGCTCTCGTTTTCGCTTCGTCAAACTAAACGTCGATGGCAACAAGCCGGCGGAACACAGCTTCATATTAAATAAGGCGGAAGAGGTGGTTGGACACGTGACCTCTGCGGCCTGGTGTCCTTCAGCCAAGAGTAACATCGCGCTCGCTTCATTGGAGATGCCGTGGGGTGAGCAGCAAGATGAACTCTTCGCCGAAATCTACTATACCCGGGAACTTCATTGGACCCGTTTGTTAGCACCTTGCAGGGTGCTGGCAGGCCCCGTTTATGATCCGGAGCGACGGCGGCAGACGCCGGCGCCCAACTTCTAAATGTAACTCGCAAGGGACATGCCGCATTCATGACCATCGCCACCCCCGAAGAAGCACACGCCTATCTGGCTAACAATCCCGATCTAGGGACACTGGAAATTTTATCGCCGGACATGCAGGGCATACTCCGCGCCAAACGAATTCCGCGCGATGAAGTGGAAACCTTTTTCACTAAGGGTGTGACCGGCCCGGGAACGGTACCGATCATGAATACGCTGGGCCACTGCTGCGATGATTTGAGCCTGGGTACGCTCGATGGTGATCCCGATAAGGCCATTCACCCGGTGGCCGATACCATAAGCAGTATTCCCTGGCTGCAGTCGGCCACCCATCAGGTGTTGGCGCACTGGACGGAATTGGATGGCTCGCCTTTGCATTGGAATAGTCGAACTATTCTAGGCAACGCGCTGCAGCCGCTGACCGAGATGGGCTTGCGCGTGGTGGTGGCCACTGAGTTGGAGTTCTACTTATTGAAGGATGGCGACTCACCGACGCCGCAACCCCGGCTGGGTACTGTGCTGGGTACCAATCTCGAGCAAAAGGGCACGCAGTACTGTAATCCCGAGGATATGGCCGAGTTTGATGGTTTTCTTGAAGGCGTAAGGCTTGCGTGTATAGAACAATCGATACCAGCCACTACCGCACACCTGGAGTTTGCGCCTGGCCAATTCGAGATCAACTTGCATCATGTCGACGATGTCGTCACTGCCTGTGACCATGCCGTGCTATTGAAGCGATTAATCAAGGGCGTAGCGGCAGAGCAGGGTATGGGGACAACCTTCATGGCGAAGCCCTTTGCCGATGAGCCGGGCAATGGCCTGCATATTCACATCAGCGTCTACGATGCAGATGGGAACAATATTTTTGTCGATCCCGGTGCGGGCGATACGCCGCCGATTGGCGACAAGCTGCGTCACGCCATTGGCGGTCTCGGCGAGCTCATGCGTGAAAGCCAGGCCATCTTTGCACCCAATGCCAACTCCTTCCGGCGCTTGCAGCCGGGCTGCTATGCACCCCTGTCGCCGAACTGGGGCTACAACCATCGCAATGTGTCGCTGCGGATACCCGTGAGTGATCCTAAAAACCTGCGTATCGAACATCGGGTCGCTGGAGCGGACGCCAATCCCTATCTGGTGATGGCCTGTGTTTTGGCAGGTATTCATCACGGCCTGACCCAGCAATGTGATCCCGGACCTTTTATCGCAGAGGGCACTGTCCTGGATGAAGAGGAAATTACGCTGGCTACTGATTGGTCGAGGGCGCTGGATAACTTTGAAGCGGGCGCTGTTTTGCCCGGCTACCTGGGTGAGCAGTACTGCAAGATCTACGCAGCGACGCGTCGCGACGAATATCGTCAGTTTCAGGCGAGAATCAGCAACGTAGACTATGAGTGGTACCTGCGTTCGGTATGACGAGTCGAGTGGCAACACGAGCGGATGATTCCTGGGACCTACTGTCCCAGAAAGTTGGCGAGCAGCAAGACAAGCCCGGCTATGCGATGGACCAGTACTTCTACCGCTCGCACCTGGTCCACGAAAAGGAACTGGATCAGATCATCTACAAGAGCTGGCTTTACGCCGGGCATATTAGCCAGCTAGCGAAGCCGGGCGACTATTTGCAGTTTGAAGTGGGTGAAGATGCGATCATTATCGCGAGAGACGAGGGTGGTGCAATACACGCCCTGTTCAATATCTGCCGCCATCGCGGGGCTCGCGTGTGCGAAGAACCGAGCGGCAATCGTAAGACCTTTGTCTGCCCTTACCACGGTTGGGTCTACAACATGGATGGCAGTTTGCGAGCTGCTCGTGCCATGGAAGCGCTGGAAGGATTTGACGCCGCGGACTACGGTCTGCGTGCGGCGAAAGTCTGTATCTATGAGGGCCTGATCTTCATAAATTGTGATCCGGCCGCAGCGGACTTTGCAGCTGCTATGGATACGATAGCGCCGGCGCTGCGGCCTTATGATCTAAGCACTGCTAAGGTCGCACACAGTCAGGTCTACAAGGTCAGCGCGAACTGGAAACTCGCCCTGGAGAACTATTTGGAGTGTTACCACTGTGCCACGGCACATCGGGCTTACGCGCGGATGCACACCTTGCAGGACATCAGTGATCAGGCAAATGCGCTGAATGCAGAGATGCTGGCGCGTGCTGAAGAGCTAACCGGCGTGCCTGGAATTACCCTTGAGCATTATGAGAATTATGGCTCTGCGGCGCACTTCGGCAACTGCGCATCGACGACTCGCTACGCGCTGTATGATGGCTATTTGACGGGTAGCGAAGACGGTCAGCCGGTAGCGCCGCTGATGGGTGATTTTAAAGGCTACGACGGCGGCGCGGGCGATTTTCAAATGGGCCCGCTGGCGTTCATGCTCAATTACCCGGACCACTGTGTGCTCTATCGATTCACGCCACGTGGCATCAATGACACCGACATGGAGATTGTCTGGTTTGTGCGTGGTGATGCCCAGGAGGGCAAGGACTATGATCGAGAGTCAGTCACCTGGTTATGGCACCACACGACGCTAGAAGATGAGTACATCATTATGCGAAATAGTGCAGGCGTGAACTCGCGTTTTTTCGTTCCCGGCCCCTACAATCCAGAGTATGAGCAGCTAAGCCTGGATTTCGTGAACTGGTATCTGGCAGCACTGGCGCGTTGATATGTATATTCCCCGTCATTTCAACAACGACACTCAATCGCAGCTGTATGACTTCATTGATGAGGTGGGTGTTGCGACACTGATTACGGCGGGCCCGCGGGGGCTCATCGCCAATCAGGTACCCCTTATTCGCCAGCCAGAGGCCAATCGATTATGGGGTCATTTGGCTCGGCCTAATCCGCAGCTTGATGAACTCGCTGAGGTAGAGCAGGTTTTGGTTCAGTTCAACGGCCCCAGTGGCTATGTATCTCCGAACTGGTATAGCGACCCTGGGCTGGTGCCGACCTGGAATTTTGTCACATTGCAGGTTCGCGGCGCAGCAGTCATTCACCATGATCGGGAGGAGGTGTTCGATATTGTGCGGCGCCTCTCCGATAAACACGAAGCGCAATTCCCCGTACCCTGGACGGTCGACAAAGTGGACCCCGACATGCTTGAGAAGATGCTCGGCGTTATCGTTGGATTTCACATCGATATGGACGAGGTGATAGGCAAGTACAAACTAAGCCAGAACCGCTCGGCGGAAGACAGGGCAGGGGTCATCTCGGGCTTTGATCAGCAAGGTAATGTAGAGTTGGCCGATGCCATGCGAGCTGTAGAGGATGGCTGATGGAAACGATCTGTGATCGTATAATAGGCCAATGACTGCTTTGAATTCTGCCCACGAGCTGCGCCTCAAGATTCGCAGAGGAGACCACACCGGCCACACTTCCGGACTGGCGCCTGGCCATGTCCAGTGCAATCTCATGATCCTGCCGCAAGAATGGGCGATGGAGTTTATGGGTTTTTGCCAGAAAAACCCCAAGCCCTGTCCATTGGTGGATGTGTCACCTGCACCCGGCGATCCTGGCTTTGCCCGGCTGGGTGAAGATCTGGATGTACGCAGCGATGTGCCCGGATATCGAGTCTTCGAGAATGGAGAGGAGGTGGCGACAGTTGCAGATATCAGCGACATTTGGCGCGACGATCTGGTGGCCTTTGCGATTGGTTGCTCCTTCTCCTTTGAAGAGGCGCTGTTGGCAGATGGTCTTGAGATACGCAACCTGACCGAAAACAAAAATGTACCCATGTACCGCACCAGTATTGCCTGTGCGCCTTCCGGACGATTTCACGGCAACATGGTGGTGAGCATGCGACCATTTCAGGCGCAGGATGCAATACGAGCGATACAGATTTGCAGCCGTTTTCCATCGGTCCACGGCGCGCCGGTGCATCTGGGAGACCCCTCACAGATAGGCATCGAAAACCTTGAGTCACCCGACTACGGTGATCGAGTCGACGTGCGTGAGGGCGAGTTGCCGCTGTTCTGGGGCTGCGGCGTTACACCCCAGGAGGTGGTCGCCGCATCGAAGCCGCCTTTCTGTATTACCCATGCGCCGGGCAAGATGTTGGTCACCGATCTTCTCAATAGCCAATTGGCTGTACTCTAGATTCGGGCTGTCTCTCAACGGCAAGCGACGCGGTACCACATGTCTGCCGAGAAGGGCTCGAGCGGGTTTGCCGCACGTACGCGAAAACAGTAGTCGCCATCCTTAACCAGGTAGGTGTAACTGCCGGCGTCATAATCCAATGCTTCAGGTGTTGTCGAGGAGCCTGGTAAATAACCTGTTCGCCTCTCTGCGTCATTGAGTCGCCGGAGCAACGCAGAGTTTATAACGGTGGCGCGGTTTTCGGTTTCTACGCTTTCCGGCGCCTCAGATTCGATAACGAGCTCGCGCCAGTTGTCTGGAAGCGTGGATTCATCAGGGCGCGCCTCAACTTGTCGAATGCGTTCACGGCGCTGCGCGGTACTGCTTATCGGTTGCAATGCGGGGTGCGGAGTCTGGGCTTCTAGCGGCGCCGCGACGTGGGGCTGGCGTAAGCGCATGCGAAGAACGCTGGCATCCGTCACCGCAACGGGTGTGGTGTCTGGAGCGCGAACCTGGCTAGCCAAAATGCCATGCAGCAACAGCGATAGCAGCAGCGCGAATAGCAATACACCGTGGTTCGCAGGGACCTTGCCATCGAAGGATTCCCAGGGAAGCGGATTTTGAGCAGCGGCAGTAGTCATTTGTCGAAGTTCTGACCAACTGTGCTCGCAACGGTTCCATCACAAATCTGGCTATACTGCGTTCACACACGCCCATGAGGGATAGACATGTTCCGGACGAGCGCCATCTTGGTCACTTTGTTACTGGCTATGCCCTCGGCCTGGGCCAGTTGTACCAGCACGCAGTCGGGCAACAACACCTATCACAGTTGTTCCGACGGCAGTTCAGGGATGACACAGACGATCGGTAACACGACCTATCACAGCTCCAGTGATGGCAGCAGCGGCACAGGTTACCGGTCTGGCGATACGAGCTATCAGACCAACCGATACGGCACGGGCACAACACATCACAATGGCCGTCACTCGAGTACGCAGTGGAACGATGGTGCGCGGTCATCGACATCCAGGATTGGCTCTAGCGCAGTGAGCAGCACGCGGCCCTCGTCGACACCACAGCCAGGCACTGTGCAACGTGCCGAGAGCGCTCGAGCCACGGGTCCCATCTGTCCGCCGACGGGTTGCTAGGCAGATCATACCCACTCCGGGCTAGAATATTGATTTTGGCCGGGAGCAATTCCAATGGAACTCAAGACAATGACCTACGCGGTCGATGGGCGCATCGCGCGCATTACTCTGGATCGACCCGAGCGCGGTAACGGCATCACCATGGATATGCCACGCGAACTGGCCTGGTGTGCAGAGCAAGCTGATATCAACCCAGCCGTGCATGTTATCGCGCTGAGTGGCAATGGCACCGGTTTCTGTGGTGGCTATGATCTGGTGGTCTCTGCGGAAGGCGGAGATGGAGGCAAATTCTCATCTGGAGATGTCGACAACACGGTGTTGAGCAGTGCGGCCCAGGGTAAGAATCATGACCCGCGGGAAACTTGGGACCCGATGGTGGACTACCAAATGATGTCTCGCAACGTGAAGGGTTTCATGAGTTTGCACCATGCTGACAAGCCGGTGATCTGCAAGGTGCACGGTTACTGTGTGGCGGGTGGCACGGATATGGCGCTTTGCAGTGACCTGCTGGTGATCGAGGATCGCGCCAAGATCGGTTACCCGCCTGCGCGGGTCTGGGGCAGTCCAACCACCTCAATCTGGGCCTATCGCCTGGGCGTGGCGCGCGCGAAACGCCTGCTGTATACCGGCGATTGTCTGAGTGGAACAGAGGCTGTGGAGTGGGGTTTGGCCATCGACTGCGCGCCCGGAGATGAACTCGATCAGGTTTACGAAGATCTGTTGCAGCGTATCGCTATGATGCCGGTAAATCAGCTCATTATGATGAAGAAACTCCTGAACACGCACATGGACAATGCGGGTCTGGGCAGCACGCAGGTGCTGGGTACGGTATTCGATGGTATTACCCGGCACACGCCGGAAGGGTACGCCTTTCAACAGAAGGCCAAAGACGAGGGTTTTATGGAAGCAGTGAAGAGTCGCGATGTGCCCTATGGCGACTTTGGGCTGAACGCATCGGGGGTAACGCGCTCCGGCGAGTAGTTACTCCCCGGTCGACAGCCAGCAATATTCGAGGCCCCTGAATTCCGGTACCAGGCTCTGGCGGAATCCCTTTTCGTGAAAGGCGAGCTCTGGGAAGCGTTGAACGAGGCCGAGGATCGCGATCTGACCCTCCAGTCGTGCCAGTGAGGCACCCAGGCAGAAATGCCTGCCGCCGCCGAAAGCCTGATGAGCGATCTGGGGGCGTTCGATATCGAACTGATTCGGGTTGTCGTACACCGTAGGATCGCGATTGGCACCTGCCAGCGACACATGCAGGCATTCGCCTTTCTCGATTGGGCAGCCGCGGACTTCCGTGTCTTCATGTGTGATGCGACTGGAGTTTAGTACCGGGGAGTCATAGCGCAGGATCTCCTCTACCGCTACCTCAATGAGACTGGGATCGGCGCGCAGTTTTTCCAGTTGGTCGGGATTTTCCAGTAACGCGCGAATGCCATTACCAATCATATCGGTCGTCGTCAGATTTCCGGCCGCCAGCAACAAATTGCATTGACCGACGATCTCCTCATCGCTCAGCCGGTCGCCTTCGATCTCTGAGTTCACAAGCTGCGAGATAAGATCGTCGCGCGGGTTGGCCTTGCGGTCTGCTATTTGCTCCAGGAAAAACTCACTCATTAAGCGGTTGCCTTCTTCAGCGGCAGCGATAGCCTCCGGCGAAGGGTTGGGGCTGAACACGGCTTCTGCACCCATGGCGGCCCAGCGCTTGAATTCGTCCTGCCGCTCGCTGGGTATGCCCATGATCTCGGCGATCACAATTGCGGGTACCGGGTTGGCGTAGTCGGCTATGAGGTCAAACTCACTCCCCGTTATCCTGGCTAAACATTCGCTAACCACTTCTTCCACACGTGGTCGCCAAAGCTCAACCGCGCGCGGCTTAAACAAGTCGTTAACCAGCTTACGCAGGCGCAGGTGGCGCGGTTCGTCCGCCAGCAGCATGCTGACCTCTTCCTCGCCATTGAAGAAGTGCCGGGCGAAGCTATCCGGTTTGCTGTTGTTGGGGTCTGTCAGCAAGTCGGGGTCACGCAAGATGGCCTTTACGTCGGCATACTGGCAGGGAAAGTAACGATTCAGCTCAGTGTCGTGGTGAAAGGGGTCTTGCTCTCGGACCTTCTGGATGACCCGATAGGGATCATCCAAATAGTCAGCATCGAAGGGTGTGAGTTGCACACCTGTTGGCGTCTTATTACTCATTATGGGCATACCTCTTGTTCTATTTGTACTGTGGCATGGTCGACGTGAAATTCCTGCCTCAGACGCTGCTTGATGGCAATCAATAATTTGTCGGAGCTGCCGCCTTCGCAGATTCTGGCGTGCAAGGTGATCAGAGGACGCTCCTGGTTGAGGCACCAGATATGCATGTCGTGAACGTCTTGCAGGTTATCTACGTTGGCTAACAAATCCTTGCGTATAGCCTCAGGGTCAAGATCCTGCGGAGCTCCCTCCATCAGTATATGCGCAGACTGACGAGTGATAAGCCATGCCGATCGCAGGATCAGGAGCGCAACCAACAGCGATAACAGGGGGTCGATCGGCGTCCAACCCGTGGTGAGAATCACACCGGCAGCAATTATGGCGGCGATCGAACCCAGCAGATCTCCCAATACATGCACGGCCGCGCCGCGCATGTTGAGGTTTTCCTGTGATCCCCCGTGTAATAGCCAGAAGGCCAGGCAGTTAACGATCAATCCGGTAGCAGCTATCCACAGCATGATGCCGCCTACAACGGGCGCGGGCTCCAGCAGCCTCGATATGGCTTCAAATATGATCCAGGCAACCAGAGCCATCATGGCAAGGCCGTTTACGAATGCGGCGAGTACTTCTCCGCGATGAAAGCCAAAGCTTAGCTGGGGGGCGGCGGGTCTTTTTGACAATTGGAACGCAAACCAGGCGAGCGCCAGAGCAGCCGTATCCGTTGCCATATGACCGGCATCGGCGATGAGCGCAAGCGAGCCTGAGAGTATGCCGCCGATAACTTCCACCAACATGAATCCACCGGTGAGACACATCGCCAGAAGTATTCGCCGCTGATTGTCCTCGCTGACTTCAGGCGCGTGGTTATGGGCGTGATCATGACCTTGATGATGGTCGTGACTGTGATGGTGATGCTTAGACAAGCTGTCGTTCCCAGTTGCCCGCTGGCTATACTGTCAGTGTAAATGATTTGGAGTAGAAGTAGTGACTGAAGACGTCGGTGGGGCTGTTCAAACGACATTGCGCTATCTCGTACCGGGAGAGGCGCGCCCCATCTATGTTGCCTCCGAGGGAGGTGCCGATGCCCAGCTGAGTATCAGCGCGGAATTCGAGGATCGCCAGGTGGAGATCTTTGACGCAAGGAATAAAGCGTTCGAACTGGATCAGCAGGGTTTTACCTTGTGTCAGCAGGCGAGCTCGATTGATGACTTTTATGCCCTGGAAGATAGCCGGGAGCGTTATGAGGCTGAACTGATCGAGCTGCTGATAGCGGCGACCGGGGCGAGCGATGCGCTGGTGTTTGACCATACCTTGCGCTCGGATTCATCAATGGTGCGTGGTGAACGCACCACGCGAGAACCGGCCGGCGTTATCCACAACGATTATACGGATGCCTCTGGAGTAAAACGCTTACGAGATCTGCTCGACCCTGATGAGGCGGAGCGTCGCCTCAAGGGCCGTTTCGCCATTATTAACACCTGGCGCAGTATTGCGGGCCCTGTGCTCAATAGTCCTCTCGCCTGTTGTGACGCGCGAACGCTGGCTGAGGAGGATTGTGTTGCCAGCGAGCGGCGTGCGAAAGAGAGGGTAGGGGAGCTGGAACTGGTCACCTGGAATCGAGAGCACCGCTGGTACTACTACCCCGAAATGACGCGAGATGAGGTGTTACTCATAAAGACCTTCGACTCGTCTACCGACGGGCGCGCTCGACGCTCCATACACAGTGCCTTTGATAACCCTGTGGCACCAGCGGATGCGCCGCCGCGGGAGAGCATAGAATCACGACTATTGGTGTTCTTTTAGTCTGGCGGAGCGGCAGGCGGGAACACCTTCGCCGGGGAACGAGCGAAGGGCTCGAAGTAGCGATCATTGAACAGGTATTCATCGGGGATGCTTTCTCCTTGATACCACTCCAAAATCTCCCCGGTTCCGCCGGTGCCTGCGGCCGGCTTTCCATCGTAAATGGCGATCAGGTGATCACTGCGCTGGGCTACGTAGGCGCCCGCGAGCGCGTACTGTCGGTTGCGCAACTCGTTGGTCTCCGGTGTTTTCGCGAGTGCATGGAGGTTTCCAAATCGCATGGGTAGCTCGAAGTAGGCTGTCGCTTCACCTATGAGTTGCTGGAATTCCAGAATAGAATCATCAGAAGTAAAGTCGTTCGCATAGAGTTCGTAGGGTAGCGGTAGGGGTACCTGCAACTCCGCCTGCAGCTCTTGCATGGCCAGTTTGGCGATTAGCCTGTCTGCACCCTCGGCAAGCGGCGATAAGACGGTAAAGCGGCTGTTAGGATACTGCTTACTCAAATCCTGGAGATGATCGCGTAGTGCCTGTATCAGGTGCTCGTTCCTAACGTCGAGTTTGTTGAGGCGGTGGCCGGTCACCCCGATGACGATTCGCCGTTTCATGTAGATGTTCATTTGTTTGGCGAGGTGCTCGGGTTTGGCGATCGCGTCGCGAGTCTCCCGCTCGCGCTGTTCGTCTGTCATGTCCTCCCAGGGCACCAGAAATGGGTTTGTGCGCGCCTCCGCGGACTTTTCCGAACCGTAACGCCAGGCGTCGTTGATCTTTTGTGCGACATAGCGGTTGTGTTCCATCCTGGCTTGCACGATTGCCTCTTCATGACTCAGTGATGGCACGGGAGCGGGCAAGTCGTCAGTAGCGCAATGAAGTGCGCGCAATCGCACTGGCCAGTGGTCAGCTGCCAGCAGATTTTGCTTTCGCTCCCATTGCGTGAGTTCGCCCCAGCTTCGGATGGACGCCGGATTCGCGCCGCGAGCGGCTTCTTCCTGGTTGTACAGTGCGTGCATGGGCTGCGCCAGACCATCCATTTCGCTGGAAAGAACATTGTTCACGTGTAAAACATGATCCAGCATTCCGAAGGGATAGATCCCGTCCGGTATATCGGGGCCTCCAGTCTCAGATTCGAGCAATTGGGCAAGGCCACTAGAATGCTGCATTCTGACCAACACAGGCGCATTAGCCCCCATGGCGTTCAGCAGTGCAGCTCGTAAGTTCAGTGCCAGCGTTAAATTAGCCTCATCTGTGGCTCCGCAGATAATATGTTGGGTGACCGTAGCCAGCTCAAAATCGGGATTGCATTGAAACGGTAACGCCTCGCCTTGATGATGCGGCAGAAAACTGAGGTCACAGATGTCGCGAATCCAGGGGTTTTCTGCGTGGAAACGGTGTTCGGTCTCATCCGCTGACTCGTCAAACACCGAAATGCGCAGTCGACTCTCGTTGCGAAAGTGACAGAGCAGTGCGGCTTCCACGATCAGCTTCTCTGTCAGACGTCCGCATCCATGTAAAGCCAGATGTACCCGGTCATGTCCGGCAGCATCCGCGAAAATTTCAGGTGGATAGTCGCGTAATACCATCCGGGCGCGAAGGTCGTAAACGCTGAAGAAATATATTTCGTTGGCCCCCCGGCCGGTAAAAAATTTCGGGTAGTGTTCCAGCTGCTTGGCCAGTCCAAACTGATTGAGGTGGATATGTATTTTGAGATGGGTGTGGCCAAGTCGACTCAGGTAATTGCCGACCTTTACAGCTACCTCGATGTTTACACCATCGCCATTGGTGAACAGTACCAGGGCGGCGGCATGTTCAATATTGATACTGTCGAGTACGCCTTCCTCGCTGACGTCACGAACCACAACGTGAAAACCCCGTGCTCTGGCCTGGTTGATCAATATGTTTTCAGGATCACGCTCAAGTACTACAAAGTGGCGCTTCTTTTCACAGGTTTGGAGAAACTGCCAGCTACGCTCACCTAACCCGACCACAACCGTATGTCCGGTCATAAAGCGCAGGAAGAAGTGACCGACTGCCAGTCGCGCGTTTCCGGCGACGGCGAGGACCAGGGAAGCGATCGCGACGAGGGGGGCGGTGAATCTTACGATCTCGATGGCCAGCGGCACCTGATCGAGATCCATCGTCCATTCGCCATCGAGCAGAAACAGCATCAGCACCTGATAGACGGAGGTGGATAGATGCAGCTGAATCCTGTCCGGTGAGATCTGGTATTGCCCTAACAAACCCAGACTGAACAAGACAAAGACAATAACGGCAAAGGCGACTTGCTGACGCATAGTATGTGATGTCCATCCTGGTCCGCTGTTCCTTGCGCTACGATATCGGTTAGGATAAGCGGATTGCAAGGAATGCGATGGCTGTCGGTGCGAACAAGAATATTAATATTGGCCCTGCTCCTAGGACTGTCACCTGTGACTCACTCCGGTGATGAGCTTTCAGTACTGAGTTACAACATCTATATGCGGTGGCCGACCTGGCTGTTTCGCGATGACCACGATTTACGTGCCGACCTGATCCCCGGGCATGTTCGCGGCTTCGATATGGTCGTGTTTCAGGAAGCGTTTGCAGATGCGCAGCGTGATCGAATGCTGGGCGAACTTCGCGACGAATACCCCCATCGAACCCGGCCGCTCGGTGATAACGAGTTTTTTTCCCACAACGGCGGCGTGATGATTCTGTCGCGTTGGCCGATCCTGACGCAGGATCAAACCGTGTTCGATGGCTGTGCGGGTTCCGATTGCATGGTGAAAAAGGGGGTCGTCTACGCCGCGATCGATTGGAAAGGCCACCGCGTTCACCTGTTTGGACTGCACTTACAGGCCCAACGTGAATACGCGCAACAGAGGGTTGCGCAGTTTCCCCAGTTGAAAGCGTTCATCGACGCGCAAAAGATACCAGCCGATGAACTGGTTCTGGTCGCGGGCGATTTCAACGTCGACTATTACAGCGACGATGTCGATGGCGAGTTCAGCAAGCTCACGGACGAGGTGGGCCTGGTCCTTCGGGATGAACAACTGGCGCCCAGCTATGATCAGTCCAGTAACAGTTATACCGAGGAGCCGGTGTCTGAGCGGCTCGACTATGTCTTCTTCAGTAGCCACCACCTAACGCCGGAGGCCGCCAGCAACGAGGTCTTGCGTTTTCGCGAGGGTGATCGAGATCTGTCTGATCATCATCCCGTAGTAGGCCGGTTTGTCCTGGAGGCACTCAATGACTAACAGGCATTGGCTCAGTCGGTTGACTCTGGCCATGCTCGACAGCGAGCGTAAGCTTGATTATCTCTGGTTGGGGATTTACTGCGCGATACCCAGTATTCTCGCCTTCATCTTTGGCGCCGGTCGTACGGTAGAAGTGGCAGGCGTCGTCTATCTCGGCTGGTTCGACAAGTATAACTTCTGGCCCTTTGTTTTTGTGATACCACTCACGTTGTTTCTGTTGCGAGCGGTTTTTCGCCGGGTCGCTCAGATTACACCGGCTGAGCTTCCCGAGCAGCGTCCGCCGCCGCTCGTCGCCTTGTTCCGCCTGCATCCGGACAAGCAGAAAGTATATGAAATTATGCGTGACGCGTTGTCCTCTCCAAAGATCATGGGCGGCGCGCTTGTTACGGCCATTTTGATTAACGTTGCCGATGTATCCGAACTTGTCGGTGTTTATCTTTTCGACAATCCTGTGCGCGCCGGAGAGTTCGACTGGAGCGTGATGTATCAGGCCGGCGTTATGAGCAAACAAGCCAACGCCTTGTTTTGTGTGACGGCCTATATCATGCAGTTCATGATTACCACGCTAGGAATATGGGGTATGGCTTATCTAGTTGGTCATAATTTATTTTTCTTGCAGCGCATATATCAGCGTAGCCGCGTGGAGCCTGGCAATGAGAAGGAGTACATCACACTCGATCTCGATGACGTCAATCGATGCTTTGGATTCCGCGCTGCGAATGACGGCTTCAATACACAGGTGATTGCTCTCACCATCGCAGGTGTGGTGATTTTGATGAGTCGCTTTGCGAATGTGGGCAATATGGAAGATACCCTACGTCTCGACGAGTTGCTGCTGGGCACCAGTACGGCCTCGATTAACCTGTTTCCCGATATTGGTCAGACAATGCTGGCACTTGGCTGGGTCGTGGCACTATTTATTATTACCGCTCCGGCACTAGTGAAGCTGACGCCGCGCCTGCCTGGGCTTGGGAAAGTACCTGAGTTGACTATCGATACCTATCTACGCGAGTTTCTCACTGACGAGCAATGGCGCTATGGCGAGAAACCCACCGAGAAGCAGATTAATTATATTGCCGCCAAGTTTGCCAATAATGGCTTTTGGCCTACAGGCGATAATCGCGCCTCGATGTTGTTTTTCTATAGCTTCTGGGTATTTCTCATCATTCTCTATCCGGTAAAAACAGATGATGTCCGTATTCTTTTGCCCAGTCTGGTAGCGCTTGGCTTGGTCGCCTACGGGCTTCGAACCGTAATGCTCGCTGCACTGAATAGCTCTTTATCCTATGTTGACGAGAGGCTTACCACGCCGCGCCCTGATTTGTTGGCGGAGGAGGAAGAGGGGCAAGTACGCGTCCGCGGCAAGGTCTTTATCAGCTACCGCCGTGAAGATTCCCTGGCCTATGCCCGCTTGCTCCGACAGAGCCTCTCTCAGTATGTGAAAGAAGACAATCTGTTCATGGATATCACTACCATTCGTGATGGAGAAGATTTTGTCGACTCGATCGAGACGGCGATCAAGAATTGCGACAGCCTCATCGCGGTCATCGGCCCAAGTTGGTCCTCCTGCACCGATGAGAAGGGGCAGCGTCGACTGGAAAAGGGCGATGACTTTGTGCGTTTGGAGATCGCCACTGCATTTGCGGAGGGAAAGACAGTGGTGCCGGCTCTGGTGGGTAGCGCGGACATGCCTACAGCGGAGGAGTTAACTGCCGATATTGCACCACTTTGGCGTCGGCATGCGCGTGAACTAAGCGATAGTCGCTGGGAGTATGATGTGGGTGAGTTGGCCCGAGCGCTGGCGGAGAGTGAGGAATGAATTGGCAAGGCGTGTTAGCGCTTTTTCTGATGATACCTGCGCTGGTGGCGGCGGGGCTCCCCGTACAAGCACCGGACTCGGTGGTTTTTCTCACTAAGAATACTAATCGAAATCAGGTGCACTACGGTGTAAAGCTTGACGACGATTGTATGCCGGCTGAGCGCAAGCCCGTATATGCCTACTGGCGCATGTTAGAGGAGGGTCCGGACGACCGCGCTAAATTGATGTTTTGGGAGCAGCCGGGCTATGGCGTCAAACAGGAGACCGCTAGCGAGGGTCAGCTGACATTCATCATCCGAGGCGTGCCAGAGCGAGAGATACGGCTTGAGACATTTGCCACCAGCGACGGCTGTGGCGCTCGTGCGTTTGTAAATACCCCAAACAGCTAACCACCCATTCATAGAAAAATTAAGCCACTTCTCGGTATTGAACGGGTGTCATATCGTTCAATCCATCATGGGGTCGTTCATGGTTATACAACACGATCCAGTCATCCGTGATCTCTCGAACTTCCTGCAATGTCTCGAACAGATATAAGTCCAATACTTCCTCTCGATACGTGCGATTAAAACGTTCGATAAATCCATTTTGGTAAGGCTTGCCGGGCTTGATGAAATCGATCTGAATTCCATGCGCTTGCGCCCATTCAGCCAACGCCCCTGATGTAAATTCAGGGCCATTATCAACCCTGATAATAGCGGGATAGCCTCGCCAGGCTGCAATACGATCTAATGTATGTATCACTCGCTCCGTAGTAATGCCCGAATTGATATCTATCGCTAACACTTCTCGATTGAAATCATCAACCACATTGAACGTGCGAAACCGATGACCGTGACGCAAGGTATCGCTCATAAAATCCATCGACCAACAGATATTGGCTGATCTAGGAACGCGCAATGGCAACGGATTCCTATTCGGTATCCTGCGTTTTACTTTACGCCGTATATTCAGTTTTAACTCCATATAAACACGGTAAATCCGTTTGTGATTCCAACGTTTACCCAACGCTCTGAGCCGCTTACACAGCTTTGGAAAACCCCAGCGAGGGTGCTTCTCAACCAAGGCCAGCAACGCATCAATCAGCTCACTATCATCTACTCGCTTGGGCGTGTAGTAATACGCCGTGCGACTTAGCGCGGCTGCACCACAGGCCGCTCGAATGCTGACAGGGTAATCCTTGCGCAAACGATCAACCCACTGCCGACGATGGACTGGCCCTAAAGCTTTTTTATGATCTCTTCCTGCATCTGACTCTTCAGGCTGAGATCGGCATACATCTGCTTGAGCTTGCGGTTCTCTTCTTCAAGTTCCTTGAGCCGCCGTACATCGGAGGCTTCCATTCCACCGTACTTAGAGCGCCACTTGTAAAAGGTGCTGAGTCCAATGCCATGCTCTCGACATATGTCCGGAACCGGCACTCCGCTTTCTGCTTGTTTGAGAAACGCCACAATCTGCGTTTCGCTGAACTTCGATTTGCGCATATGTAAAAACTCCTATCACGTTAGTTTATAGAAATTTCTACGTATGAGTGGCGCTATTTTACGGGGTACTTACACGTTCACCACAATTAACGAGCAGGAAGCCATGTTTCAACGTATTGATATAGAGGTGTCAGGGTGGGCGAACGTGCATCGTGTTGAAATTCACGGCATTGATCCTGAGAACGGAACGCCTGTGAATGAGGTAACTCACGACGACCCGCCGGAGTAGCTTACCAGCGGTAGGTGGCAGTCACGCCATAAGTCCGGGGGTCGCCCTGAATGCCTGACGCCGCCAAGTCAGACCCGTAGGATGGGTCTATCGCGTGAATCCAGTACTCTTCATCCAACACGTTCTTACTCCACAGGGCTAACTCCCACTTATCGTCCCCCTGCAGCGCCATACGCAGATTTAGTAAGCCGTAGTCGTCCTGCTTAGACAGTTCGGGGTTATTCAGGATGAAGTAAAAGTCATCCTGCCAACTGTAGTCGGCTCGCAGCATCAGTTCCCCTATGCCTTCAATGGGGTAGTGGTATTCGGCAGCGATACTAAGAGCGTGCTCGGGAGAGCGAGTAAGGTTATTACCTTCATCAACTTCAGGAATATCGTTTTCTCCCAGCTCGGCATCCAGCCAAGCGTAGGTCATAGTGATGTCCAGATCCTCGGTAGGGGCATAGTAAAACTCCATCTCCACGCCGCAGATGTCAGCTTCAGCGGCATTTTCTACAAATACGCCCGCTGTCGTCTCCGCCGATGCAACAAACACCTGCAGGTCATCGTAGTCCATGTAAAACGCTGCAAGATTCAGGCGCGCTTTGCGTTGAAGAAAGTCTGTCTTGATGCCCACCTCATAATTAATGACTTCTTCCTCATCAAAAGGAGTCCGGGCTGCCGTCTGGTTGGTGGACTGGCCGTTATAGCCGCCACTCTTGTATCCATGGCTCAGGGTGAGATAAAGGAATGTGTGGTCACCGGCAGCGTAGTCGAGCGATATCTTCGGTGAAAAATTATCCCAGTTTTCGTCATCGCTAGAACTAAACGGTACTGCACCTGCATCGGGGTTCGCCGGGTCTGGAGTCAGTAATCCAAATCCGATTTCAACGCCGTCTGTGACTAGGTCAAAGTCCTTTTCATCATAGGAGTAGCGAGCGCCTACGGTGATATCTAGCTGCTCACTGACCGGATAGGTGAGCTGGCCGAAGGCCGCGTAGCTGGTTGTGCTTGCGCTCTGATCGTAAGATACCGGAGTGCCCAGCGGAGAGAAACTTTCCAGCCGGTCGACATCCTCTTCCAGGTAGTAAAGACCGACGGTCCAACGCAGCTCATCATCGGCGGAAGTGAGGCGTATTTCCTGTGACCACTGATCCGATTGTTCATCAGCATAATTCGTCAGCAGTGGGTCAAAAGGTGCTGCGGGTTCAAAGCCCAGACCGAGGAGGTCATCGAAGAAGCTGTAATCCTGGTCGCGGTAACCCGTGATGGCGGTGAGGGTTCCTATCTCCAGGTCCCAGTCGATCTGTAAGCTGGCAGCGTACATATCCCGCTCAGCAAAGCCGTCTTCGCCCGCTTCAATCTTATAGGGATCTTTGCTGGTTTCGCGCAGGAACGGTGCAAGATAGCCGATGCCGAGGTCATTCAGAACGAAGAAAGGGTCAATCCCCTCGTAGTTGCGCGCGGCCGGGCCGTCGAGGTCATCCTCATTGTATTCCGCCGTGAACAGCACAGATGCCGTCTCACCCGTCCACAGCAGGCGACCACGTGCGCTAACATTGTCCTCGTCCCGAAGCTCGCTGCCGGTGATGGTGTTATCGCTGTGGCCATCGCGTTTGCGTGTGCTGAAGGCAAGGCGTCCTGCCAGTTGGTCGGTGAGCGGGCCCGTGATCATGCCCCGGGAAGCGATCAAATCATAGTTCCCTCCGGTTAGCTCCAATTCCGCACCAAAGTACTCTTCCGGGAGCTTGCTGAGAACGTTAATCGCGCAACCCGCGACATTGCGGCCGAAGAGTGTGCCCTGAGGACCTCGCAGTACTTCGACACGTTTAATATCGAACATGTCAGTACGGTAGCCACCCGCCCGTCCGCCATAGACGCCGTCGATAAATACCCCCACGGATGCGTCACTGCCAGCATCGCTGGGGCTGGAACCAATCCCCCGAATAAAAGGTTGCGGTGTCACGGGATTGAAGTTGGTTACGGTAAAGCCGGGAGTGAGGCGGGAGTAATCGTCCATTGTCACCATGGTGCCATTGCGCAGCGTCGTTTCGCTGAACGCAGAAACGGCTATCGGCACCGACTGCACGTTTTCCTCACGCTTCTGTGCCACTACGATGACTTCTTCGAGCTGGGCGTTAACGTGAACGGGAAGAGCACAGGCGATGCTCACCGCAGCGTAGATCAGATAGTGGCGTACTTCCATGTGTACAGCTCCGTGAAAGCGATATGTCAGGCGTAGTAGTCGACGCCCATGATGTCAGCCATTTTTTCTGCGTAGCTGGCATTATCAAGTCGCGCGATGCGCATCCATTCTTCGGGATCATTGACCGCGGTATAGGCGCGCCAAAAATCTTCAGCATCGGGACCTACGGGATAGCGGAATTGCGGCTGCTCGTCCTCGACCGCTCTTTGAATCGCATTGGCGCAATCGCTGGTGTTGGCGGCGCGACTGAGTCCAAATTCGCCCCACTTGGCAAGGCGCGTCAGTGATTGCACATAAGCAGTATCAGCCGGAGGAGGTGTGCCCTTGGTCCACATTGGCGTCATGATGCAACCGGGTTCGATCATGGATACTTCGATGTTGTGCTCGGCAACCTCCTGGGCCAGCGCGGTACAGATGGCCTCCATGGCGGCTTTGGAGGATGAGTAAGTGCCATGGCAGCCAAATACGTTGACGGCAGCCAACGATGTCACGGCGATGATGCGGCCGCCACCTTGCTTGCGCATCTGCGGAATCGCGGCTTTAAGCACTGCGCAGGCGCCGAATACGTTCGTCTCATAGACCTCGCGAATCTCGTCGAGAGAGGTTTCCTCCAGTGCGCGCCCGGCGCCGATGGCGGCATTGTTCACTAGCACATCCAGGCGGCCTGCCTGCTCAATGACAGACCCAATGCAGGCGTCTATTGACCCTTGGTCAAGGAGATCCAGCGGCAGCACTGGCAGTTCCAGGTTTTCATCAGCGATGCGTTGATTCAGCTCTTCGGCGCCGGCGGGATTGCGGCAACTGGCGAATACCTGGTGGCCCGCTTTGGCAAGGTGTATAGCTGCTTCCTGACCTATACCTGTGCTGCATCCTGTGATGAGTATAACTGCCATTTTGTCCTCCCTTTTGGTGTTATGTGAGTAAAGCTTACAAATAGTATCTTATCGGTGTGCGCCCGCAAGACTTCAATGTGATGCGTTGCTTAATCGCCCCAGCGATATTGCCAGACGACACCGTAGGTATCCGAGTCGTTGCCGATACGAGTGACCACGCCGCGACTCGCATAAAATTTCAACGAGTGTTGCGCGTTGAGCGGCCAGGCCAGGGTGATTCCCAAGCGCGAATTCTCCTGCCGATCATTTGAGAAGTCGCCGTTCTTCTCGGTCTCACCGCCCCAGAAATAGTTGCCATTTATGGATACCCAGCGCCCTTTGTGTAGATGGTAGATTAGGTGTGCCTGTACCTGGTAGAGCGGGTCCTGCTCCAGCCGGGTATTCCCGGCAAACTTGTCATTATTGGTGTAAAAGGTGGCAGCGATAGCTGCGTCAGCGCTCCAGCGCCCCCACTGATTGGAAATGCCGACCTCAGGCTTGAAACTCCAGCGATTCGCGCCGGAATTGATCAGGTTCTCGTTGTTGTAGTCGCCCAGCGGTGCGCGGATCTTAAGACTGGCGCCCATAACCCTACCGGGAGGATTCTTGCGAAACTCTTCCAGCGACATCGCCGGCGCGCCATAGAAGAGATAGCTAAGTCGAACAGATGGGTCGGTTGTGCCGCAGCGATCAGCCTGAACGAATTGATCATTAAAGATGGCATCTCCCTTGAAACAACTCCGCGCCCAGGCCAGGTCGAGCTTGCCTGCCTTTCCCCACAGATCCAGCGAGCGTACGTAGGCCGCCACGCTCACATGCATGTCCAGCTCGGCATCTTCCAGCGGTATACCCGGTGCTGGATTGAGCTCGCCCTCTGAGTAGGCATATCCGACACCCAGAAAGTTTTGTCCCACCGGAATATTGGTATAGGTACGTGGTTCCAGATCCTGCGCGAGGACCGGTGCCGCGGCCAGAAGGACCAGGATGCAAAGCCGTCTCATAGTGTTTAGTCTAACCGGCACTGGCCAGAATTCGGAAATTGGATGAACTCGCCCGTAGCAAGTCGAGAGGTATCTTCCGCGTCAGCGTACTATGCGCTCGGCGTCCTGCTGCTCGCGTATATACTGTCGTTTATTGACCGCAACGTTATGGCGGTGCTGATCGGACCGATTCGTGAAGACTTCGCGATCTCTGATTTTGAGTACAGCCTGTTACACGGATTCGCCTTTTCCATGTTCTACATCGTGTTGGGCCTGCCTATTGCCAGGCTCGCTGACCGCGGTAATCGGAGCCTGATCATTACCCTCGGCGTTTTCTTCTGGAGCGTCATGACTTGTCTGTGCGGCATCGCGCGCGATTTCAAATGGTTGTTTCTGGCTCGAATGGGCGTGGGTGTGGGCGAGGCGGCTCTATCACCGCCGGCTTACTCGCTGTTGAGCGATTACTTCAGCGAAGACAAACTGCCGCGCGCCCTGGCGATCTACACGCTGGGTATCACGCTGGGTGGGGGGCTCGCGTACATGATTGGCGGCGCGGTCTATGAGTACTTCGCCAGCACCGCTGCACTGAGTGTGCCTGTTATTGGTGAGCTGCGCCCCTGGCAGCTCACCTTCATAGCCGTGGGCGCGCCAGGATTTCTTCTGGTCCTGATGTTGTTGTACATGCGTGAACCCCCGCGAGCTGCGGACCCAGTTGTGACAGACGGAGCTACGTATACCGATACGCCTGCTATTGCGGAGATCATTGCGTGGTTGCGACAGCGTTGGCAAGCATACGCTTCTCTGGTGTTTGGCGTATCGCTGCTTTCAATACTGGGCTACGGCACAATGGCCTGGTATGTGGAGTTTCTGGTGCGTAGCTTCGGTGCCAGTCGGGGTGAGGCGGGCACCAGCTTTGGCATGATATTCATCGTCGCGGGCAGTCTGGGCACCATTCTTGGTGGTTGGAGCGCCGGCCCCCTCGCTCGACGTGGTTACGTCGACGCTAATATGCGCGTCGTTACTATCGTTGCATTGTTGTGGTTGCCATTCGCGGTGGCGGGACCGCTGCTTACTGAGTACTCATGGGCGTTGTGGGCCGCCGTGCCGATCGTGTTTTTCCTCAATAGCTACTTCGCGGTCAGTATTGCGGCGCTTCAACTGATTACGCCCAACCGTATGCGTGCACAGGTGTCGGCGCTGCTATTGTTTATGACCAATCTGTTTGGGCTCGCATTGGGTCCCAGCGCTGTGGCTGCGTTCACAGATTTTGTTTTTGTCGACGACGCCGCACTGCGCTACTCGTTGGCGCTGCTGGCCGCGGTGGTGTGTCCACTGTCGGCTCTGCTCACGGGCTGGGGTCTGAAACACTATCGCGCAGCGCTGACTACCTGATACCGGTTATTGTTGTCGCTGATGCGGGTGGGCAGTCTAAAGACGAACGGATAGGACGACGGATATGACGTTTTCACCTCAGCCGGTGACGCTGTATGGGGAGCATGTGCGCCTCGAACCACTTTCGCTGGAGCACGCTCAGGGGCTGTATAACCGCGGTCAGGAGCAAGATGACTGGGCTTTTATGCCGCGCCCCTGTTTTATTGATTTGGCCGATTGCCAACAGTGGATCGAACAGGCCCAGGGTATGACCGACCATGTGGCCTTTGCCATCGTGGAGACGGGTAAGGATCGTGCGATCGGCAGCACGCGTTATCTTGCTATCAGGCCCGAGCATCGTGGTCTGGAGATTGGCTGGACCTGGTTGGGTCGCGACTGGCAGCGCACACCGGTGAACACCGAAGCCAAATTTCTGTTGCTGCAACACGCATTCGACTTGCTCGGGGCGATTCGAGTCGAGTTCAAGACCGATGCGCGCAATCAGCGTTCACAAAATGCCCTGGAGCGGATTGGTGCTGTGCGCGAGGGGGTATTCCGTCAGCACATGGTGGTACAGGAGGGACATCTGCGTGACTCGGTGTATTTTTCCGTGATCGACCGTGACTGGCCCGCCATGAAAACCGCCCTGCTCAGAAAGCTGGGTCGAGGCCCCTGAGGGTGCTATATTGTGCGCCATTATCCAGCGAGGTGTTTATTCAATGTTTAGAGCGGTAGCGGCGTGTATTCTTGGGCTTGCACTCTTCAGCAACCAGGCGCTGGCAGATCAACCCGTGCGGTTGATCGCCAATATATCTCCACCCTATGCCGATAAGTCGCTGGAAGCTCAGGGCTTGGCGCTGGAGTTGGTGAACCACGTGTTTGCGCGGGCCGGCTACAAAGCAGATATTACGATTGATAGCTGGCCGCGGGCGATGGAAGGCGTGGAGATCGGTGTCTATGATGCACTCGCTTCCGTCTGGTTTACCGAAGAGCGTGGCAAAAACTATCTGTTTAGCGATCCTTATCTCAGCAGCCAGTTGGTGTTAGTAAAGCTGCGCACTGATGCCGGCGACTACTTTGAGCTCGGCCACCTGGAGGGCAAGCGCCTGGGTGTGCGCGTGGACTATGCCTACGGTGTCGACTTCGATGCGATCCCCAACCTGACCCTGGTTGAGGAGAACCATCTGATTCAGAATCTGTTGAATCTATTGAATGGCAAAGTCGACTTCGTCATCGGCGATCAACGCACGGTCGCGCTGCAACTGAGCGACTATCTCTCCAAGCAGTCTCAGAAATTTGAGGTGGTCAACATCGACCTCCCGACCCGAGAGCGCCATGTAGCAGCGTCCTTATCGATGCCGGGTAAGGAGAAGATGATCGAGGCGTTTAATAAGGCGCTCGCGGAGACCCGCAAGGATGGCAGTCACGCGGCTATCGTGGCCAAGTGGGATAAACGCATGGGACTGGATTCGCTTCAGTCCCCCTGAGCAGCCTCTGCTTTGTTTCGCTTGCCGTGCAGGAATACCTGGGCGGCGGCGACCGGGAATACCAACCCGCCGTACAACAATACCGTAAACAACACCATGTCGCCGATGGGGTCGGGCACACCGACGACTGCCGGAAACAGAGATGCCTTGATCAGTAGTCCCAGATTGCCATTGCGGAAGGTGACTTCGATGTTAACCGCGGTGCTGTCGCGTGAGCTCAACCCGAGCAGCCTCGGTACAAACCAACTGAAGGACGCCAGTCCCACGATAAATACCAACAGAATCGCGATGTCTCTGCCGGCGAAGTAGTCCATGTCGACGCGGCCGGCTCCCGTGGCGCCGATCACGATCAGAATAATGATGAAAATCGAGCCGCGGATGCACCATTTGGAAAAACGGGCAGCGATCGCTGGCAGGGTCTCGAGCACGATCATGCCGATGACCAGCGGTAGCATCAGGATGAGGGTGATCTCAATCGCAATTTTCCCGGCCGGCATGTCGAAGTCGCCCGGAACATGTTGCGAGATAAGTAGGGTCAGCACAATAGGCGTGGTCACCAGGCACAGGAACGAGGTGACCGCGGTGAGAGCGATCGAGAGAGCGACATGGCCGCGTGCCAGAAAGGTGAATACGTTGGACATTGTGCCGCCAGGAATGGCGGCGACTAGTGCCAGGCCTACGGCAACACCCGCGACGGGTGAACTGACCAGGATAATCGCCCAGGCGAAGAGGGGAACCAGAATAACCTGTATGCCCAGGCCAAACAGTAGTGCTCTAGGCTGACGAATGACCGCGACAAAGTCGCGGACCCGCAGCGTGGCACCCATGCCCAGCATGGCCAGGGCTAACTGAGTCGCCGCGAACCAGTATTCGTGGCGAATGTAGAAATCAAACAAACTACTGGACGGTTTCGTTGTCGCTGAACTTGCCTGCGAACAGGGGAGCACTGAGATAACGCTCACCGGAATCTGGCAATATCACGACGATGGTCTTATCTTCATTGCCGGGTTGCTCTGATACCCGGTCCGCCACCGCCATAGCGGCTCCGCAGGACACGCCCGCCAGAATGCCTTCTTCCTGCATGAGCTTGTGGGCCCATTCCATCGCCTCGTCACTGGTCGCCTGTTCGACCTGATCAACCATGGAAAGATCCAGATTGCCGGGCAGAAAGCCCGCACCAATGCCCTGAATTTTGTGGGGAGCGTGGGTAGGTTCCTCGCCGGCTAATGCCGAGCGAATCACAGTCGAAGTGTCGGGTTCGACGGCCACGGTGGTAATGGCCTTGCCGCGGGTATTCTTGATGTAGCGGGAAATACCTGTGAGTGTCCCGCCTGTGCCCACGCCACTGACCAGGATATCGATCTCGCCGTCGGTGTCGTCCCAGATTTCGGGCCCCGTTGTCTCTTCGTGGATGGCAGGATTAGCTGGGTTTTCAAACTGTCGCGGCGCGTAATGCTTGTCGGGATCGGCGGCGATTATCTCTTCTGCCTTGGCAATGGCAGCGGGCATACCCTTGGCACCATCTGTCAGCTCGATCTGGGCACCCAGCGCCACCATCAACTGACGTCGCTCCAGGCTCATGGTATTAGGCATGACCAGAATGCAGCCGTAACCCTTTGCCGCCGCGACGAACGCGAGCGCGATACCGGTATTGCCGCTGGTGGGTTCGACAATCGTCATGCCTGGCTTGAGGCTGCCATCGGCCTCTGCCGCAGCCACCATGCTGGCCCCGATGCGGCACTTGACAGAAAATGCCGGGTTGCGGTTCTCCAGCTTGGCAAGGATATTGCCGTCGCTAATCCGGTTGATCTTGACCAGTGGGGTTTTGCCAATGGAGTCGGCGATATTGTTGTAGATCTTTGACACCGGGTGATTCCTCTGCAGGTTGAATTCGGTCCTACAGTATAGGTAGGAATCTGCGAGATTTCTTGAATCTGTCGTGGAACTTTTTCGAAAGGGCCCAGTCTATTAGATCAATGGTTGACGGTAGGCACCACCCGAGCCGGGTATCGCCTATCCCCATCCAGGATTCCCTTTCTCTGTGAGTAGCTTGGGCCGGCCTTATGGTCGGCCTTTTTTTTGTTTTGCGCTGCTAGAACCAGGCGGAGTAGGTCAGTAGTACCTGAAATCCTTCGAGGTCGAACTCGCCTACGGTGTCATCGAAATCCATCTCGCCGCCGAGGTAGCGAACCCCCAGGCCCCAGTTTTGACCCGGGCCGGCGGTGAATTCGATACCGGCGCGCGCGTAGTAACCCAGAATGATGTCAGAGGAATCATTGCTTTCCAGAATTACCGTGCCATTGGCGCTGGTAACAGGCACGGCTTCCTCTTCTTCATCCTCCACATCGTGGCTGCCAAAGATCACAGCAGGGCCAGCACCGAGATAGACGTCGGCGAACTTGCCAAGATGGCCGCGAACATAGCCACCGATATGGGCTTCCAGAATCGTCAGGCTGTTGTCGACCCGAAAAAAGACGGTGCTGCCTCCGCCGTCAATCTTCCCGGCAAACTTGGTGTCATCGCCTTTCCAACTGATGCCGCCGCCTGCATTAACGCCGTATTCCAGCCCGGTATCGCGGGAACCGTAAGGTGTTTCTACTTCAATACCAATGGTGGGCAGATTACTGAAGTCGATGTCGACCGGGGTGCCGTCGGAGGGGCTGTTCTCATTCTGTAACTCACCGGTCTGGTCATTCAGGTCCATGACGCCCAGAAACACCTGTACACGGTCTTCATCCTTGCTGAATGCCTGCGCATGAGCACCGAGAGAGGCGCTGCCCAGCAGCGCTAGAACTGTGATCGCTGCGGCCTGCCTCACGAGGCGGCTATCTCACTAAACTTGACGATCCGGGTCTCCAGTTCCGGGGTGTCGTCCCCAGCACCGATCCAGCGCCAGCAGGATGTACCATTGGCGTGACCGGCGGTGTCAATCCAGTTGCCTGTGCCAGGGTCTTTATGGGCGATATAGAGCACCACGCTGCCGTCATCTTCATACCTGGCTGTGTGTTTGTTTACCGTAATGCGGTGATAGCGGTAGTCGAGGGATTCCATCCAGTAGTTGTCCAACTGGAAATTCCAGGTCTGGCATTCGGGAATCCGCGGCGCCCGAATCTCCATGACCTCATCCTCAGCCAGGTCCCAGTGACCGTGAAAGTAGAAGATGTTGGGGTCACCGCCGATTGATTGACAGTACTCCTGGTCTGCCGAGGGCAAGATATTCGTGTTGACCTTGAGCGAGTCGGTCCAGTCGGCAAAGAGCTTTACCGTACCGTGCAGGTTCTGGCTGACACGCTGCAGGTGCTTGTGCAGTTTCTCAGCAGAGTAGGGCGCTGGTGTGCCGCTGGGGTTCAGCGGTTCGATATTGATCTGTGCTGGCCTTTCCGTGCTGCGGTCGAGGAAGGTCTGGCGAATATTGAGTGAACGTGTCCCCGGTGTCAGTTTGATCCAATTGCCGGACTGTTCCTTCTGGCTGAGTATGATCTCGAAGCTGCCATCGTCCTCCACCTGCAGGCTGTCTGTGTCGAGAAAGCCGTCGGTAATCATTGTGCCGTCAGTACCATAGCCGCCAGAAATTGAAGCAAAGCTGATGTAGAAGACCGATCCGCGGTTGCCGGTAATTCGGTATTCGAAGTCACCGTGGATGCCGCCGCCCATGTAGATATTGTCGGGATTATCCGCTCCCATCTTTACCATGTTGCCGAGACTGCGCATGACCGGGTATTCCGGCGAGCCGCCCTCAATAACACCCTCCAGCGCATTGCGCAGCAGGCGGGTCAGGTAGCGATAGCCTTCGGCACGATTAAAGGCATCAGTGGGTGTGTCGTCACGGGTGATTTGCTTGCCCAGTTCTTTAAGGCTGTCGCAGAATTCGTCCCACGCGGCTCCGCTGGCAACCCGTTCCTCAATTTCGGCCTTGGTCAATTCTTCCGACATGTTGCTGTCTCCTTCAGGCATTGAAGCTGGCGATCTGTTCGAGTGACTTGCGCTCGATATCGGGCACTTCGGCGTCACTCGTGGGATAGCCTACCACCAATATCATGGTGGGCTTCTCATGCTCGGGTCTTTTCAGTATCTGGTTTAAAAATTTCATCGGGCTTGGGGTGTGGGTGAGAGTGGCCAGCCCGGCATTGTGCAGCGCGCCGATCAACATACCGGTGGCAATGCCGACGGATTCCGGCACATAGTAGTTCTTGTGCTTCTTACCCCGCTCATCAATTTCATACTTCTGACTGAAGATCACGATCAAGTAGGGGGCAATCTCCAGGAAGGGTTTGTGCTCGTCGGTGCCCAGCGGCGCCAATGCGTCCAGCCAGTCCTGAGGGGCGCGTCGCTGATAGAATTCGCGCTCTTCTTCTTCTGCGCCCTCGCGAATCTGGCGTTTCAACTCAGGGTCGCTGACCACGGCGAAGTGCCAGGGCTGCCGGTTGGCTCCGCTGGGTGCTGAGCCAGCCGTTAACAGGCAGTGCTCAATGATGTCGCGTGGCACCTCCCGATCTGCAAAATCCCGAACGCTGCGCCGTGTGCGCATCTGCTCGTAATACGCGCCGGCACGTTCGCGCATCACACCGACATCGTACTCCTGAAAAGGGAGCTTCATGGCGCCCTCGTGGAGGTCGTGTCTTCGATGCGCTGCATCCACGCGCACACGTTGTGGTGCTCATTCAGTATGGCGGCCAGGAAGTCTGCGTCGCGAAAGGCTTGGAACATAGAGTAAACCGCGAGGTCGGCCAGCGTTGTCTGATTGTTGATCAGCCAGTCGTCCTGTCCCAGCATCTCGCTCACCGCCGTCACGTGGCGGCGGCAGTCGGTCTCAAGCTGCTCCATGCTCTTGCGGCCCACACCCTGGGCACTGGTGATCTTTGCAAGCCCCTTGGGTGCCAGCTTCAACAGTAGCCAGGCGAAAAAGCCCGATTCTCTCTCCAGCAGGCGCGGCAGGTTGCGTTCTCGATTGCCGGGGGTGCCGAAGCGGCAGTGCATCTCGTAGAAATACAGGCTCTCGTCGGCCCAGTCTTCCAGCACATGCACCATGCCGCGCAGTTTAGGGTCAGCTGGTAGCAGCGGGCGTTCGGGGAACGCTTTCTCCAGGTAGTGCACGATATCGGTGGAGTCGACCACCAGGGTGCCGTCGTGCTCCAGCGCCGGGAGTTTGCCGCTGGGGTTAATCGCTTTGACCTGTTTCTGTTCAGTCAGCCCCCAGTATTTTTCTTCGAAGGGAATACCCTTGAAATTCAGCGCGCGCTGAACTTTTTCGTTAAAGGGCGAAAGGTGGTACTGATGGATCTTTAACATGGGGATATCACTGCCTATTTGGAGGTGCTAATTTTTGCTGTGGTTCCTGCATCGCGGCGCGCAGCTTTTCCAGCGTCTGGGGTCCCAGCAGGCGAGCCCAGACTTCACCCTGTGGGTTGATGACCATAGTAGTCGGCAACACCGTTGGGCGGGCGTAGCTCAGCGCGCCGGCGGGATCGTTCGCCAGCAGGGGAAATTCAATGCCTAGATCAGCCGCCTGCGCAAGGTGTTCTGCGGGCGCGGGATTGTCGAAATTCACGCCGTACACCACAACCTGGTCGCTGAACTCGGCAGCGAAATGATTGAGCTCGGGAATTTCTTCGCGGCAAGGTTTACACCAGATTGCCCAGTAGTTAATGAACAACCAGCGGCCGTCACTATTGGGAATCGCTACAAACCCCTCTGGCGTTTTTGGTGCCGATTGCCCACACCCAGCCAGCAGGCAGGCGACCAGCGTAGCAGCCAAAATCTGTTTCATCGGCTAAACAACTCCGCCAGGCTGACATCCATTAACTCACGCTGTTGGGTGCGACCCGCGCGGATGAGTTTAAGAGCCTCGGCCTTCCAGCCGTTGTCCTCTTCCTCGGGAAACTCCTCCAGCGCCATCTCGCGATTCACCCACTCTTTGAGCTGCCAGTAGGAAACGCCATGCAGGTCCCGTGCTAACAGGTAGTGTCCACGCTCATTAATTTGCAGCAGCTTGTGTTCCAAAAGCACGTCGCGCAAAGTGCTCCAGGTGTCGACATCGAGCCCATGAATATCAGGATTGGACGGGTCGAGTAGTTCGATTTCGCGTATTGCGCTGCCGACCTGTTGGCGTTGCCAGAGCAGATGTAATACGCCCAGGACTTTCAAGAGCATTGGGCGACGCTGCGCGGCTTCGTGCTGATAGCTGGAAATAGAGTGCACGATAATGCCGCCCGCAAGGACGATATTCCAGGATAGATAGATCCAGAGGAGGAACAGCGGAAAGGCGGCGAAGGCGCCGTAGATGACTGTATAGGATGAGCCCATCACCGCCTTGGTGAACAGTGCTCTGGCAGCATTGAATATGAGAGCGGTGAGTATGCCGCCGGCGAGCGCGTGTTTAAAGGGCACCCGACAATTTGGCACGGCGGCGTACATCAGGCTGAAGGCGGCTGCACTGAGCAGCACCGGGGCCATGCTCAGCATGAAGCCGCTGACGCCGATCGTGTCGTATTCCTCGAAAAATACCCTGACCGACACCAGGTAGGTGCTGATACCGAGTGCGAGACCGATGAACAGTGGGCCGAGGCTGAGCACCGCCCAGTAGAGCAGAAAGCTGGAGATCGGGCTGCGGTTTTTTCGTGTACGCCAGATCGTGTTAAAGGTGCTTTCGATGTTGCGCAGCATCAGGACCGCGGTAACCACCAGGAAGCCAATGCCAACACCGGTCAGATTGCGCGCCTGGCGCGAAAAATCAGCAAGATAGACCTCCACCTCCTGCCCGGCGCTGGGCAGTAGATTGTCGAACAGAAACTCCTGAACCTGATCACCCGCGCCCTGAAAAGCGGGTACCGCAGACAGCATGGCGTACATGACCGTCAGCAGCGGCACGAGCGCGAACAGGCTCATGTAGGTCAACGCGGCCGCGCTGCGCATACATTGATCGTCGTTAAACCGGCGCCAAAGATACTTGAGCCAGGGCCAGAAATGCTGCTTGAGCGTATTCATCGGCGGGAATTATGGCAGCTATACCGGCGCGGGAGTAGGGGGTGCAATCTGCTATAATCTCGCCGCTTTCAATCAGGCGAGATTCGTTTCATGTCCGACATCACCATTTTTCATAATCCCCGCTGTTCCAAATCACGTCAGAGTCTGGCGTTGCTCGAGGAACACGGCGAATCACCCGAGATTGTTCTCTATCTCGAGCAGCCGCCCACGGCGGCGGGGCTCTCGGCTCTGTTGAGCAAATTGGGGATGGCGCCGCGGGAACTGATGCGCAAGGGCGAAGATGTCTATAAGGAGAAGGGCTTGGCCGATGCCTCTTTGAGTGACGAGCAACTCATTGCCGCCATGGTCGCTCACCCGATTCTGATCGAGCGGCCCATCATTGAGCGCGGTGATCGCGCGGTATTGGGCAGGCCCCCTGAAAACGTATTGGAGCTTCTGGATTGAGCAATCCTTATGTGCTCGTGCTCTATTTCAGCCAGCACGGCTCTACAGCCACGCTCGCAACTCATATTGCGCGCGGTGTCGAGCAGGTCGGCGGAATTGAAGCGAAGGTCCGTACGGTGCCGCCGATCTCTGCGGACACAACAGCCAGCGTTGACGCTGTGCCCGAATCCGGCCCGCTCTATTGCGAACTCGACGATCTGCGCGATTGCGCAGGCCTGGTCCTAGGCAGCCCGACCCGCTTTGGCAATATGGCCGCTCCTCTTAAGTACTTTCTCGACCAGACCTCTCCGCTCTGGCTGACTGGCGCGTTAATCGATAAGCCGGCAGCGGTGTTTACCTCCACCGCCAGTCTGCATGGCGGTCAGGAAAGTACTCTATTGAGCATGATGAATCCGCTGTTACACCACGGCATGGCCGTGCTCGGCATTCCCTATAGCGAGGGCGGTCTTATGTCGACCTCAGGCGGCGGCACGCCCTACGGAGCGAGTCACTTGGCAGGGGCAACCGGGCAGCGCGCCCCGGATGAGACTGAGCTTGAGTTGTGTCGCGCCCTGGGTAAACGGGTCGCTCTCTGGGCGATGCGAGGAATGAACGATGCCAGCTGATCGCGTTGTCATTATGCATCGTGCCTGTTGGGCCAGTCTGGCTCTGCTAATTGCACTGCAGTTGGTTGAATCGTTCCTGCAGCAGCCACCAGCACTGGTGTGGGTGATGCGCGTATTGCCATTGTTGGTATTCGTGCCCGGGATGCTTAAGGACAATCTGCGCAGTTATATCTGGATCTGCTTTGTCAGCCTGCTTTATTTTCTAACGCTGGTGTTGCGGCTGTTCGCTGAACCGACGAATCCCGTGGCTATACTGGCTATGTGTAGTGTTGTGGCGCTATTTACTACCGCGATGCTGTATGTGCGCTGGCGGGCGCAACAATTGAAACAAGCGCATCAAGACGGGGAGCCCCATGCCGAAGGCGAGTGATCTCAAGCGAGGGAGCGTTGTGGCAATCAACGGTCAGCCCTATATCGTCAATCAGATTGACGTGAAGGCGCCCTCTAGCCGTGGAGCCAATACGCTCTACAAGATTCGATTCAATCATGCCCAGACCAAGCAAAAACTGGACGACACCTTCAAGGGTGAGGATATGCTCGACGACATCGACCTCGAGCGCCGACTTTGCGCTTATTCCTACCGTGACGACGACCTGTTGGTCTTCATGGACGATGAAGACTATAGCCAATACAGCCTCTCAGAAGAGGACCTGGGTGAGCAGGTGCAGTTCATCACCGATGGCCTCAGTGGCATCATGGGACTACTGGTGGATGGTCAGATCGTTGGCGTCGAGTTGCCTCAGTCCGTTGTACTGGAAATTGTTGATACGGCGCCGGGCATCAAGGGAGCATCTGCCTCTGCGCGGACCAAACCCGCGACCTGTTCCACCGGTCTCGTGATTCAGGTACCCGAGTACCTCGAGGTGGGGGAACGGGTGAAGATTAACACCGCCGAGGCGCGCTATATGTCGCGAGAGTAAGGTGTCTGAACCTTTTTCAATCAAGGCCCGTCTCGCCAGTTTTCGACATGCTTTCGCGGGTGTGACGCTGCTGCTGAAAGAGACGCACAACGCACGTATTCACCTGTTGGCGACTGTGCTGGTGTTGGGGCTGGCCACTGTGCTCGAAGTGAGTGCGACGGAGTTCGTGTTGCTCCTGCTGACGATAGCGCTGGTCTGGGTCGCCGAGGCACTTAACTCTGCCTTGGAGTATCTTGCGGACGCAGCGGTGCCCGAGCAGCACGAGTTGGTGCGCAGGGCCAAGGATGTGGCTGCTGCCGGAGTCCTCATCAGTGCACTTATCGCAGTGCTGGTGGGAGGGCTGGTATTTCTGCCCTACCTCTTTTAACCCGGAACAACGATGAACCGACAAGGATTGAGCTTTGAGTGAACTACAGCGCTCCCGTAAGGAGTATGCTTACTTCCTGCCTATCACAACGCGCTGGGCAGATAACGATATTTACGGCCATGTGAATAACGTCGTGTATTACGCCTACTTCGATACCATCGCCAATAACTTTCTGATCGAGCGGGGCGGCCTCGATATTCACGAGGGGGATGTGGTGGGTTTCATCGTTAACTCCCATTGCGACTATTTCAGCCCCGTCGCTTTTCCAGATCAGCTCGAGGGTGGATTTCGCGTCAACCGCCTAGGTAATAGCTCCGTGGAATATGGAATCGCCATTTTCCGCAAAGGGGAGGCAGAGGCCGTTGCGGCGGGTACCTTTACTCACGTGTTTGTGCGTCGCGCCGATAACCAATCGGTACGCATAGACGGGCAGCTCCGGGAAGCGCTGGAAGGGGTTCTGCACCAAACGGGCTGAAGGCTCTCTACCCCTTAGGCTGAAGGCTCTCTACCCTTTGGGCTGAAGGCTCTTTGCCCCGCAGGCAATCTCGGGCTTCTTTAGGCAGTTTTTCTCAACGATCCAAGCGGTGCGCTCAAACCAGCGCTTAGCAGCGTGCAACCTTCATTGTATCTGATCACGAAACACTGTGTTTTCAGGCGCTCAGGAAGCTCTGGCTAATTCCAAACATGCTATTCTGCGGCGATAACCTGACATCGCAATTGACTGCTAATCGCTACCCAATGATCTGGAGAATCTGATGGCTAAGGTATTGATCACGGGCGCCACGGGCTTCATTGGCAACCACGTAACCCGCATGGCGCTTGATGCTGGTGAAGAAGTGCGTGTGATGGTGATGCCCGGTGAAGATCGTTCTCCACTGGACGGCATGGATGTGGAATTTGTCGAAGGCAATCTGCTGGATCACTCTACCTTTGCGCCGGCCCTGAACGGGGTGGAGAAGATGTACCACCTCGCTGCACTGTTCGCTGTGTGGACCCGGGATCCCGACCTGCACTACAAGATCAATGTGCAGGGTACAGAAGCGTTAATGAAGGAGGCAATGAAGGCAGACCTGGACAAGATTGTGTACACCAGCTCTATCGCAGCCATTGGCATCAACCCGGGGGAATTGTCCAACGAGGAAACCCCTTTCAATTGCTGGCCCTGGGCCAGCGAGTACATCATGTCCAAGTTTGTCGCCCACCAGGTAGTGAAGGGGCTGGTGAGTCGGGGTTTGCCTGCAACCATGGTAATGCCAGGGTTGCCCTTTGGGCCTGGTGACCGCGCACCCACCCCGACCGGCAGCGCGATACTGCAAGTGTTGCGGGGTAAAGCGAAGAACTGGTGGAAAGGCGGGGTGTGCCTGGTGGATGTCCGCGATGTGGCCCGAGGTCATATCCTGGCCATGGATAAAGGTCGCATCGGAGAATCGTATTGCTTGACCAACACCGCGGGCAATATGCGCAGTAAGGAATTTATCGAGATGATCGGTCGCATCGCAGGCGTTGAGGGAGTTGCAACTAAAGAGGTTTCTCCCAGGATGATGCTGGGAGCGGCCAGGGTTATGGAGTTCTGGTCGAAGATTACCGGCAGACCGCCCCTGACCACCTACAAGAATACTATGTACATCTTGCAGGAAAACTTTGTCGATGCCAGCAAAGCAGTGGAGGAGCTTGGTATGCCCCAGAGCCCGGTCGAAGCGGCGATCGAGGAATCCATCAACTGGTTCCGGGAAAATGGCTACGTCTGAGCCATGCGGAGACGGTTCTCAACATCACACAGGACAGCCTATGAAAGCTACAGGCGCCGTATTTGATGAACCCCCTGTTCACAGCGACAAGGGAGACAGATATACCAATGACATTTGCTCAAAGAATTCCGAGAGCAACTATTCGATTGACGACAAGGAGATTTCCTTTCCCGTGGTCGTGTCAGATGCCTCGATGCTGATGAACGGCTTCCTGGTGAATGCCAAAGCCGCGCAGGCGATGCTTGAGGGTACCGGCTTTCGTGTTGTGGAGCTATTTCCGGGTAAAGCGATCCTGCAACTGCTGGCGGTCGATTACAAAGTCAACGACCTCGGTGACTACAACGAGGGAGCGATTATTTTTCCTGTCCTCGCCCCTGGAGAAAAGGCGCCCTTTCCCTTTCTCGGCGCACTCCGGCGCATGGGAAGCGGTAATGTAGGCAACTTCGTTTATAGAATGCCGGTGGACCAGGAATTCACCACCCACGCGGGGCGCTTCATCTGGGGTTTTCCAAAATGGGTGAGCCGTATGGATATTGACTTTGGACCCAGTCTCGCTCGCGGCACCTTTATGGATGAGGGTGAACTGGTTTACTCGATTGAGGCAAAAACAGGCGGTAACGGCACACCCAAAGAGCAACGTGCTGTCTCGCTGGCAATTCGTGACGGACGGGCATGGAAAACCTACGGTACCAACAACAGCTCCGGTCTGACGTTTTCGCTCGGGGGCAAAGCACCTGAAATTGGAGACAGTCATCCACTGGCAAAGGAGTTGCGAGCGCTGGGGCTGCCCAAAAAACCGATGTTTACTGTTTCCGCTGAGAAAAGCCGCATGACTTTTGGTAAGCCGGAAAGTGTCGATATTGGTGCGGCGTTCGTAAGTTAGACCAGAGGTAACAAGAAATTAGGAGTCTCGCTTGACGGAAGTACACTATTTGGAACGCCCGGATAACCGTGATTTAAGGCACATACCCGGCGATTATGGGCTGCCTCTCATAGGGAATGTCCTCCGTTTGTCGGCCAATCCGCTGAGGTTTTGCGATGAACGTTTTCACCGCTATGGGGAAGTATCCAGGTTTGCCATGGGTCCGTCGCATATAGTGTTGGCGCTGGGTCCCGATAATGCGCGCGCACTGCACCTCGACGTTCAGAAAAACTTTTCTTCCGCCAAGGGCTTGGGCCACTTTGAGTCCCTTATCGGAGGCAGTCTGATCATGAAGGATTTCGAGGAGCATCGTTTTCAGCGCAGGTTGATGCAAACGGCGTTCAAAAAATCCAGCATGGACAGCTACATGTCACATATCAACGCTATTTGTGCCGACGCTGTGCGTCCCCTGCACGGAGCTGGAGAGTTCGAGTTTTTCGGATCGGTGAGGTCGACACTGCTCGAGATTGCTGCGCAAACCTTCACCGGCGTAATCGGGCAGGGTGGCGAAGGCAACAAACTCAAGGCTGCGTTTGAGGATTTCATCGGTGGATTCGACTTTATTTTTGAAGTAAACCTCCCTGGGTTTAAGTACCGTCGCAGTCTTCTAGCCAAACAATATATTGCAGCATTCATCCGCGAACTCATTACCGACAAGCGGCACAATGACGATAAGGATATCCTCGCGCACTTTTGTCGCGAACGGGATGAAAGCGGCAACTACTTCTCGGATTACGACATAGTGGAGAACTTTGTCGTACTGTTGTTTGCCGCACAGGACACGACTACTGCCTCGCTGGTCAACGCCTGTTATGAGCTGGGTCGCCACCCCGAGTGGCAGCAGCGATTGCGTGAGGAGGCTCGCGCGTTGGGTAAAGAGGCCATTGGGCAAGAGGACCTGGATGATTTGCCATCCTTTGGCATGGTGTTCAATGAAACCCAGCGCCTGCATTCATCGGTCCCCCTGTTTCCGCGACGCAGCATCAACCCTTGTGAGTTGTCGGGTGTGGAAATTCCCGCGGATACGATGCTAATGAATGCAATTACCTATAATCACGTGATCCCGGGTTGGTGGACGGAGCCGCACAAATTTGATCCCGAGCGTTTCGAGCGAGGAGAGCACAAACAGCATCCGTTTCTATTTCACCCCTTCGGCGGGGGCGCGCACAAATGTATCGGTATGCACTTTGCGAAAATAGTATTCTGCTGTTTTATGTATCACCTCATCAGAGGGCACGAAATCACGTTGCGCCCGGGCTACGACCCCGATTGGCAGCATCTCCCGATGCCGAAACCAAAAGATAATCTGCCGCTGAGCCTGGTTCCGGTTGATTGACGGTGGCCGAGTCGGTTTATAGGCTACGCTCGTGATTCGAGTAATTCGATTCTGTAGCCGTCCGGGTCGAGGATCATGGCGATGGTGACTGGCCATTCTTCCAGCGCTGTAGGCTCCATTTCCACGGGGCAACCGTAGTTCACAGCCGTCTTGAACACGCTGTCGATATCGTCGACATAGATATAAAACTTCCATAGAGCTTCGTCGCCATGATCGATGGGGCCGAGTTGTGACTTTTTTTGCGCCAGTTGCAACTTGCCCTCTGAACCCGGTGAGCCCAACACAATTTCACTGGCATCGGGTATTTCGATTCGGTCGAGCACCTGCAATCCCATCACCTCGCAATAAAACGCCTCGGAACGAGCGAGGTCAGTGACGGATATGCAAAATTGTGCGATGCGTGACGCCATGTTGCTTCTCCAGTGTATTGCTGATGCTTACTGCGCCGGGTTCTCGCGGGCGAGGATGTTCTCTGTGCGCTCTCTGAACTTGGCGTCATTGCTCTCACTTTCCGGCAAGATCCAGAAGCGGCCCTCACGGATTCCCTGCAGGCAATGTTCCGCCACTTCTTCAGGCTCGGTCAGCTGCATGTTCTTGATACCGGATGCCTTGGCCAAGTCCTGCATCGTTGTGTAGGCCACCGGCTCGTTGTCATCGCGTAAAGCTTCCGGTCGGTTGCGCATAGAACTCAGTATGTTGGTGTTCACGATATGCGGTCCGGGGAACAGTACGTGGGCCTGCAGCTTCGCATTCTCCATCAGAAACTGGGAGTGCAGCACCTCACTCAAGCTGGTTACCGCTGCCTTGGTGGAGGCGTAAATGGGCGTTGTGGGCATGGATGTGAGGCCGCCATTGCCTGAGGAGGTATTGACCACATGTCCCTTCTCCCCGTGGGCGAGCATTGCTGGCACAAAGGCGCGAATGCCGTTGGCAATCCCCATCACGTTGACACGATAGCCCCACTCCCAGTCGTTCGGCGTGAGAGCCCAGATTCGGCGTTGGGCTTCCTTGATACCGACACCCGCGTTATTGCATAGAATATGCACGTTGCCAAAGGCCTCGCGACTGGCGGCTTCCAATGCTTCCATGGACTCCGGACTACCCACGTCCGCCTGGACGCCGATCACGTTCAAGCCCTGGCTGCTTAATGCAGCACTGGACGCCTCGAGTGCCTCCGCTTCCACATCCGCCATGACCACATTCATGCCTTGGCGTGCAAACAGCTCACACAAACAGCGGCCGACTCCGGAAGCCCCACCGGTAATCACCGCTGTCTTACCCTGGTATTCACCATCCATGTTTTAGGCTCCTCTAGCGCTTCTTTGTTTTCAGGACGCGGCTTCAAGGTCGCTGGGCAGGCCGTCTTCTCCGGGGTATGGGCCGCCCACGTAGAATTGTGCGAAGTACTTGCGGAATCGCATGATGGGCCCGTCGCCATCGCATAATATAGGGTTGCGCAGGTGAAACTTGTTGTGCCAGATAGGCAGATCGCCTTCGAGTCCGCGCTGGCCATTGGTGGAATCTATGGCAGCCTGCATGCCCATGGCCTTGATCGACCCTTCCTCAAAATGCTGGTGCAGGTAGATGAAGCGCACCTCCACCGTGTCGTCATTCACCGGTGTGACCAGTACCTGCAAAAGGTAGTCCATAACGCCCGAGAATCTGACCCACTTCTGTCCGGCACCGTTTTGCACCACGGCGACGACGGATTCGAACTCCACATCATTCCCGTTTTCATCCTTACCCATGCGGGTACCGCTCACTCGGCTGCGACGAATATGCTTGTCATAGCTGGTCTCTCCCTCTGGGACCGCCTCCATGCTATGCACGTACTTGAAGTGGGCTACGTCTACGCCATTCTCAGCAATCTCCTGCGGGCAGGAATCGAAGGTCCACTCAAAACGTTGTCGCTCTGTCCAGTCGGGATCATCTATTTCCTCCAACTGGATTACTTCGTGATCGGGGGTGGCCTCTTCCGGGTGGTACCAGGCCCAGATAACCTCGTTCTTCTCGCAGACCGGATAGGTCTTAAGGCATGGCTTGCCGTCCCACTTCGGCGGGATTCGGCTGGCGTAGGGTATATCGGTGATGACCCCGTTGGTGTCGTATTGCCAGTGGTGGAAAGGGCAGCGGATTGATTCTCCCTGCACCGTACCACCGTGACCCAGATGTGCGCCCAGGTGAGGGCAAGCGGGATCTGACAAACCAATGTTTCCGGATTCGGTGCGGAATAACACCATATCGCGATCGAAGTAGTGCACATTGCGTACTTCGCCCACCGCCAGTTCATCGCTGTAACCGATACAGAACCAGCCAAAGGGCATGGGCATGGGGAATCGATTGGACATATCCGGTCTCCTATTGGTGTCAGGCCGCGTCTTTGACAAAGTCGGATTTCAAGGGGCCGATGCGTGCTGCAATGGAATTGAGAGCGTCCGCATCCAGATCGTAGCAGTTGAGGGCATTGGTCCCCAGCATTGCTTCTATCTCCGCTTCTGGGAGCCCTTTCATATAGGTCACCAGCTTTTCGTGGGTTTTTGGCCAGGAACCTTCTGGGTGCGGGTAGTCGGTACCCCACATCACCCGGTCGATGCCGATGCTGTGACGCACCGCAGTAGAGCCTTCGTCAAACAGGGCGGACGCGCCGATCCAGCAGTTACGTTTAAAATACTCGCTGGGTTTCATGGTGAGATTGCTGCGAAAATCTCCAAGCTTACCGGTGGTGTGCTTGACCGAGGCGCGCACATCCATCATCTCCAACATGTGTGGTACCCAGAATTCACTGACCTCGGTGAGGGCAAAGCGCAGGCGAGGAAACTTCTCAAACACGCCGCCAAAGATCATGAACCACATGGGTCGGCTTGCCCACCAGGCGAACTCATTCAGGAAAATGCCTATAGCGCCAGGCAGCTCGTAATCGTAGTCGGGTGAGGGCCCTGAGTGAGTATGGACTACCATGTTGTGCTCCTGGCAGAACTCCCAAATCGGGTAATAGCGAGGGTGGTTGTAGCCTTCGCGGTCGCCCATCAGTGCCGGTATTAGGATACCTTTCAGGCCCTGCTCGTGCGCCCATTTCACTTCGGCCAGAGCCTCGTCCACATCGTACAGCATCAATACTATGGCCAGCCCAATGCGGCGCAGGGGGTCCTCGCTGCAGAACTCCGCGATCCAACGATTGTGTGCCCGCGCGCCCGCCCATTGCAATTCCGGGTCTACCCCCCAGGGTTTTAGAGCCAATCCAGCGCAGAAGGGCGGGGCATTTTGCTCGGTGATTCCGTCGGGAAACAGGACCTCGGCGGCTACACCATCATTGTCGATCACGCGATTGCGTACCGTACCGTCCCAGGCACCTTGCAGGTCTTCTTCAATGCCCTGGCGCCAGTTGTCATTGAATTCTGAGATCAGCAACTTTTCTTCGGCGCGGCGTGTCATTTCCCGCTGGATGGGCAGTGCCTCATCAAATGCGGCGTGGTATTTGTTGTCCAGGTAATCCCGGTACTTGTCCATCGGTAGCCCGGCGTGACCATCGGTGGAAACAATCAGGTAGCGGTCCATGGTATGTGCTCCTCTAGGGTTCTGTGGGATTTTCAGTCCCGGACGGGTCCGCCGTTCTGGCCGGGCCAGCGACTACCGCCTATGGTGTCAATGTGTGGCCAGAACCCTTCCGGGTTCAGGGCGCCAGCCATGGCGATTTCTCGGCTGCGGTACTCCGGCCACCACAGGTGGGCAGATAGTTGCTCCAGCATGGGCAGGCGACTGGCGATTGGGTCCCATGGGCTTTCCCGCAGCGTAAGTTGGCCCTCCAGGGCGACACGATGGCCGGGGCCATATTTACCGTGGACGTGGACAACATGGGGCGGAAAGTCATAACCCTTGCCGTGACCCACCTGACGCGACACCTTTACCCACCATTCGTGGCGTTCAATGCCCTCAGCCGGCAGTGGGTCCTCGGCACCTTGGGTGCCCTGAAATTCAACAAAGGTATAGCCTTGGTGGCTGCAGCGCGCTGTCACTCTGTCACCCAAGCGGTAGTACTCAGTCTCGCAGGGGAATTTGGGTTGGCCGTTGGTCAGCAGGGAAATGAAAATGGCGGCCTCCTGATCGATCCCGTAACCGATCGCCCACTCGCCGGCAATGCCGTCGTAGGTTGCATCCACTGTCATGAGAATGCCGTATTCGGGCTCCTCATTCACCGGCAAGTTGTAGATCGTCAGGGTGACATTCGAAGTCTCACTGGTTTCAATACCCGGCGGCAGCAATTCGGCAATTTTGGTAGGCTCAGTGCGATATACGATCTTCAGCATCGGCCACTGGCTGATCTCGCCGGGGCTGGTGGATGGTTCCAGTGTAGGGTCTAACATTGGTTTCTCCTTATTATTCCAGGTGTAGCAAGTTACACCCAGTGCCAGCCCCGAAAAACAGGGTCTGTGTGGTCAGAGTGTTTCCAGGCAGAGCGTATTAGCGCTCGGGCGTGCCGCCGGCCTTATGGCGGCTGGTACCATATCGCCGAACTGATAGCCCGTTCCTGTAGGCTTGTGGGATGCGGTGCTTCCACGCCGAGGCGCATGGCATCGTAGGTCGACCAACGCGGCGTCGGTATCTCCAGGGCGCGGGCGTAGTAAAAGGCCTCGCGGGTTTGGTCAAACTCCGGATCGCGCCAGAATGCCTGCAGTTGCTGTGCACCGATGGTGTTGGAGTAACTGGCCTTAGCTACATCCACGGTATTGCCAACCGGCGGAATGTTGCCGCCGGCATCGGGCTGGCGTTGGTCTGAGAAGGCTACATCGAACACTTTTTCCTGGCTGTTGCCGTCGGTGTCGATCCAGCCCTTGATGATCTGCAGGCGGTCGAGATTAGCACCCGCAGGGTCTTTAGCTACCCACAGGGCGAACGCAGGTGTCGGTGTCTGGGTGTCGTTGGAATTGCTCAGCACTCCGCCCATAGGTACACCCAGTGTATAGGCTTGCTCCAATAATTCCGGGTTCTCCATCATGTCGGGACTGAAGTTAAAACTACCGAAGAAGCGCGGGCTTATACGCGGGCCTGAGGTGGCAAAGGTCTCTCGACGCTCAAGGGCGTCGTATACCGACTCGCGGGTGTTCTCCTGTGCCCATACCCCGGCCAAACCGGCTGCCCCCCAGTTTTTGGTGCGATGCAGAGAGCCAGGAACAAATATGGACTTCCCCAGCCGCAGTCCCGCCGTGCCGTCCATGAGCGGCAGCTTGCCGTGATGTCGATCTTCTTCTACAGAAGAGCTGGAATTGTGACTGTCGCTGCTGCCAATGACTCCGAACCGATAGGGGTTGAAACCCTCCGCATGGGAAAACTCAATACCCGCGCGCAGAGCATCACGGGCATAGCTGCCCCTGGGTTCGCTGAGATCACCAGATGCGCTGAGCTGTCCTGTCATCAGCTCGAAGTCGGCGAACTCGTCTTGCGGTGAAAGCATCGGGTGAGTATCGGAGGTTCCCTTGATCTGCAGGATCTCGCTGACGGGTTCATTCCGCATTCGTTGTGCTGCGTATTGCGCGGTCAGTGGGCCGCCGTTGAATTGTGTGCGGTCGTACATCAGACCATTTGAGACATTACCATTGTGCGGGATCGCCATCATAGTCATGCCATCGGCGCGTTGGCCATCGAGTGCATCCCAGAGATCTTCCGGGTTGCCGGAATCGAGTGAACTGAAGGGCAGTTCTGGTACCTTTGTGTCCCGGTAGATCACGTTACGATGCAGATTCTGTCCGTCGGGCATAGAGGTCCATTCATAACCAACCAGGGTAGTCAGAACGCCGGGTTCATAGTGAGCCTCGGCGGTATCAATCATCAGCTGCCATGCATTCATGCTGATGGCCCTTGCTTCTGTAGTGCCTGCATAGAGCTCGAGCCCCGTGACATTACTCACAATGGATAGTAGTGCCCAGCTCATGGCAAGTGGCCCATCATTCAGCAGTCGTTCACGCAGGCTGCGTTCCTCAAGTCCCCCTGAGGAGCTCTCGTCGGCTCGGGATACGCCCATGTACTCACTGTGGTCAGTGACGGCGGCAAAATCTAGCGGTCGGTCAATACGGATGGCGTAGCCCGCGCCGTGTTCTATGCTGCCTCCGCGGACGAAGCGATAGGCATCATCCGGGCTAGTCCTGACGCCCATGGTGTAAGCATCAGTGGAGTAGCTAGTGTGGATATGGAGGTCGCCCCATAACAAGTTGCGTAACGGGTTGTGTTCAACTGCAGGCTTTGGTGGGGGTGGTTCTGCGTTAGCGGGATCGTACTCGGGAAACAATGTCGGATCGTCAATCGGGCTGCAAGCCGCGATAGCCAGAGCGCCTATTGCCAGAGCATACATCGCCAGAAGCTTACACTTTGAGGCTTGTACCATTGTCTCGATGCTCCTTGTGGCGGACCACCGCCGGTTTTTTTCTTCGCAGGTAAAGCCCGAGAGTAACCAGCACGCCGGTCGTGCCAATAGCCCAGGGCAAGTAGCGGGGCAGGTAGTCCAACACCAGCATATTGATGACGACTTGCTTCGCTACCGAGTAGTTAGCGGGTATTTCGAGCACGCCGTTGGCTTGTGCATAGCTTGCGTAATCGGCCTGCATGCTTGCGAACAATTCTGGGAGCTGGGCGCTAAGATCAGTCGTTTCGCCGGGGTCTGTTGTTATCTGGAAAAGCCTCCATTGACTGTCACCTGCAGGCGGTCTGTTGCGGACCAATTTGAAATCGCCGCGATATAGCGCGGAGCTGCCGGAAAACTCATAGCCGATAGCTTGGTCGGCATTATGGACGGGACTCACTCCCTCCCTTAGCAGGGGTAGCAGGCTGGTGCCGCTCATGCTTTCGTATTCGGGACTGGGCTTGGGTTGGGGTAGGCCAGCGATATCCAGTAGCGTGGGTGCAATATCCGTAATATAGGCGAATTCATGGTAAACAGAGGGTTGTGCGGTTACTGGTAGACCGGAAATAATCAGCGGTACGCGCACGCCGCCCTCACTCGCAAAGAACTTGTCACCGACAAATGGTGTGTTGGCGACGCGCCCCCAGTTGCGACCGGCAGCAACCCAACTGCCTTTCTCACCTAGCGTCTCAACTTCCCTCGTGTAGCGCTTCTCCAGCCAGCGCCTTCCGAACGTGTTCTCATAGGGTTCATTGGCCACAGCGCCATTGTCAGAGAGCAAGATGAACACGGTATTGTCGTATTGGTCGCGCTGGTGCAGGTAATCCAGCAGGCGGCCGATCTCATGGTCCATTGAGGTCGCCATGCCTGCGTAGGCTTGCATGCGTCGTGCCTCGAAGTATTGCTCCATGCTACTGAGCGCATCCCACTCATCTTGCGTCGGACCTGCAGCAAGGTTTGCCGCGGTCTCGATGAGGCCCAGTTGCTGTAGGCGATCAATTCTGTCCTGGCGGATTTTTGCCCAGCCCTGGGTGTACTTTCCCCGGTACTCATCAATGAAGGCAGCGGGGGCTTGTATCGGAGTGTGATTGGCCTGGAACGCGACGTAGGCAAAGAAGGGGGCTGTGGGCTCAGCGGAATTAACCAGAAACTCTATAGTCTTGTCGATAAAGAAGCGTGAGCTGTAAAAATCCTCTGGCAGGGAGCTTATGCGCTCGCCGTTTTCATACCAACGCGCTTCTGGAGTCATAGGGAGATAGGGGCGCATTTCGAAATGGTCCGAGCCGCTGTCGGCCTGTATCACCGACTGATCGAAGCCACGGGGCTCTGGTAGGTTCATGTCCTCGATTCCCAGATGCCACTTGCCAGCCACCGAGGTGCGGTATCCCGCCGCCCTCAATAGTGTGGCAACTGTCTGTACCCTTTCATTTAGCACGCCTTCATAACCGGGTTTGCCGCGATGTCTCAGGGGCATTAGCTCGCGCATGCTACCGATACCCGCCAGGTGATTGTCGACACCGGTCAGCAACATGGCCCGGGTGGGTGCGCAACTGGCCGCGACGTGAAAATTGGAGAATCGCGCTCCCCTTGCGGCCAGCGCATCGATATGGGGTGTCGCGATTTCGCCGCCATAGGCGCCGAAATCGGAGTAGCCAATATCGTCCGCCAGGATCAAAACGATGTTGGGCCGTTCAGCGGTAGCTTGAGAGGAGACGGCGTGTGCGGCGTTTACCAGCAACGCCATGGTCGCCAGCTTTATAGCAGTGTGTGCTATCTGCTTGCTGGCTGAGAGAACCGCCCGTGTTCTAGCCTTGATAGTGTGTACCTTGTTTATAGTCCGCGGTCTTGAAGGTATTACCGAGGTTACACTACACATACTGCGGCATTCTGAAAACGTGTTGAACGTGACCAGAGTGTTTCCACAGGGGCGCTATTCGCTGTGCCGGAAAATCCCCGTAGGCCCCATGAATACTGAGATCGATTACTTCCCTCTAGATCTCGTTGCTTTGGGCGCCCTGATTATTCGAGCTTGTGGACGAACAATTAGTATCTGTATATTCGATGCCAGGATCAGTGCGGAGTTGAATGTGGGACGCTGGGAAGGTATCGAGGAATACATCTGTGTTGTGGAGTCGGGCAGCTTTACCGCCGCTGCGGAACTGCTCGGGGTGTCGAAATCCTATGTAAGCAAACAGGTCAGCCTGCTCGAAGATCGCCTCGGCGTGCGCCTGCTGCAGCGCACGACCCGACGTCTTACCCTGACCGAGAGCGGCAATACCTTTCTTGGCTACTGCAAAGACATGGCGGCGCTATTTGACGAAGCCGAGTCAACGCTGGCAGATATGCAGCAGCGACCCAAGGGGATCCTCAAACTCGCTCTCAATTCCCGCTACGGGACGCATTACATGGCGGCTGCCATCGCAGAGTTCTCGGTGAAATACCCAGAGGTGACTGTGCAGGTCCATTCCAATTTCCAGGACGTTGATCTTTTAGAGGGAAGCTATGACCTCGCCCTGCGCTACGACAAACTTGAAGACTCCAGCCTGGTTGCCCGCCGCCTGGGAGGACACACGATGTGTCTATGCGCGGCACCCCAATATTGGGAGGAGCACGGCAAGCCAGCGTCACCCGAGGATCTCGCCACACACAACTGTCTGACCCAGCCGGATCGCAGCTGGACTTTCAGTACGCTTGATCGGCGAGACCTCATCAAGGTCAAGGTCTCTGGCAACTGGATCAGCGAAGACGGTGCCAATCTGTTGGCTGCGGCGAAAGCCGGCATTGGTATTGCCCAATTACCAGATTTCTATATCGCTGAAGCTGTGGAGAGGGGAGAGCTAGTCAAACTTGAGGAGCAGGATTGGAGTCATTATTACCGAGTTGCCTGGGCTGTCTATCCAAACACCCGGCACCTGTCGGCGAAGGTGCGCTTCTTCATCGACTTCCTCGTGGTATACCTGCACAACTTGCATGGGCAGGTGCCAATTGAGAACTTCCTGGAGTAGTTCCGCGCCAGCGCATCGCTGCTGATCCTATTAGGGTCTGATCGAAAACACTGAAATTACCAGCGTTATCTTCCCTGGCCCGAACTCGGCCCCTAGAGTGGTGCTGTGCGACCGGTCAGCCCATCGGTCGATAGAGCGTACTCACAGGAGGAATCCATGACAGCCACCCAGGCCTACGCGGCAGCAACGCCGGCTGTAGATGAAAACTGCTACAGCCTCGATTCACCCAAAGCACAAGCTCTGCTCCAGGCGGCGCGCGATATGGGACCCGTTTTGATAGCGCGCCTGGAAGATTGCGCCCTGGATCGCCGCGTTCCTGATGCAACCATCACCGATTTTCATGATGCGGGCTTCTTCAAGATTCTGCAGGCACATGAGTACGGTGGCTACGAAATGGATCCTCAGGTTTTCTACTCGGTGTTACTGGAGCTGTCCCGCTACTGTATGTCTTCTGCCTGGGTGCTGGGTGTGGTCGGTGTGCACAACTGGCAATTGAATCTATTCGATGATCCGGCCGCCGAAGATGTATGGGGCGAGGACCCGACTGTGTTGATAAGCTCGTCTTATGCGCCGGTGGGTAGGGTCACCCCGGTTGAAGGAGGTTTTAAACTCAGCGGACGTTGGAGTTTTTCCAGCGGTTGCGAGCATTGCGATTGGGTTTTTCTAGGTGCGGTTGTGCCCACAGAAGACGCGCCTTGGGATATGTCCAACTATCGCACCTTTTTGTTGCCACGGTCAGACTACCAGATTGTTGATAACTGGGAGGTGATCGGTCTCAAGGGTACTGGCAGTCACGACATTGTAGTAGATGACGTATTTGTCCCAGAGCATCGCACCCATGACATGCAGTCGGACGATGGGGGCAGGAAATTCATGCACAAGCCGCCCCTGTACCGACTACCGTTCATGCAGGTGTTTTCCCGTGCGGTTTCCACGCCGACCCTGGGTGCCCTTGACGGAGCGCTGGAGAAGTTTACGGAGGTTGCCGCCACGCGTCTTGCGGGCCCCGTTGCCATGAAAGATGATCCCAACGCCAAGCGTCTTGCCGCCGAGGTGGATGCCAGCATTTCGGTGATGAAGAACACGCTATATCACGATTTCGATCACCTCATGGAGTGCGCTCGCGCGGGCACGGTGGCCAGCCTCCACGACCGGGCCCGCTATCGGTATAACACCTCGACAGCTGCCGATCGTTGTGTCGGCCTGTCCTCGGCCATGATGAAGGCTGCCGGTTCCAGCGGCATTCGCAGTAACAGCCCACTGCTTCGGCAACACCTCGATATTTTCGCGAGCCAGGCTCATATTGCCAATGTGTCCGAGCCCTTTGCGGTAAATCTGGGCGGTATGCTGTTCGGCCAGGATTCAACAGATCTGAGTCTTTAGGAGGTATCCGAGTGTCAGAACCAGCATTGCTGCCCCGGGGCCGTTACGCCGACTGCGCCAATGGTTGTCGCATACACTATCTGGATCAGGGCGAGGGCCCAGCGGTGGTGTTCCTGCACGGCTCTGGCCCGGGCGCAAGCGGACACAGCAACTTCAAGGGCAACTATCCTGTGTTTGTAGAACAGGGGTATCGCTGTATTGTGCTCGATTTGGTCGGGTTCGGTTATTCCGACAAGCCGGAGGACCGTGACTATCCGCTGGATTTTTTTGTCGAGTGTGTAGAACAAACACTGGACGCCGCCGGTGTAAAGCGTTGCGCCGTAGTCGGCAACTCACTCGGGGGCGCCGTCGCAGTGGGTCTGGCCCTGGACTGCCCCGCGCTCGTCGAGAAACTGATACTGATGGCCCCCGGGGGTATGAGCGAGCGCGATGAGTACCTGGCGATGCCGGGTATGCAAAAGATGTTCGAGATTTATATGTCTGACGGGGGGCTCACAATGGATTCCATGCGGGATCTGTTTGAGACCGGTCTAGTGCACGATCCATCACATATTAGCGATGACTTGCTCGCGGAGCGCATGCATGTGATGGAAATGATGAACTCCCAGGTGATGCTAAGCATGGATATTCCCTACCTGCCCGAGCGACTGGGAGAATTGCGTTGTCCCGTGTTGGTGTTCTGGGGGGCTAATGATCACATGATGCCAGACAGCGGGCTACTGGCTATGATGCATCACTGCCTGAACATGAAGATGATTGTGCTTTCCGAATGCGGGCACTGGGCTATGGTGGAGCACGAAGCCCTTTTTAACGGGGAATGCCTGGCTTTCCTGGATTCTGTTTTTGCCTGACGCTTGGGCCCGTGTTACTTGTCGAACACGACTTCTCGGTACTCAGGATTGCGCCCTTCCAGTGTGGCCTGGTTCATAGCTTCCAAATGATTGTTGAAGGGATGGGTAAATATCCAGAAACGCTGTTCGCGAATGGCCTGAAACACCGCGTCTGCCACCGCATCAGGTGAAATAAAATCTGGTTGTCCGGCCATCAGGTGTTCCGTCGGCTCAGCCACTGTGTCGCCGGGCTCCAGCCCCATGAGTTCATCGCCGATGGAGGTCAGTACTGGGCCTGGACATAGCAGTGAAACATGGATGGGTGATTCCTGCGCCCTGAGGTCATATAACAGGGACTCGGTGATTCCCCTTACCGCCATTTTCGTGGCGGTGTATTGCGCCATGCCTGGCGCCACTACCAGGGACCCGACTGAGCCTGTGTTGACGACATGTCCCGCTTTCCCAGTCGCGATCATGCCCGGTACGAAAGCATTGATTCCATTCACTACCCCCATCAGATTCACGGACAACATTTGTTGCCATTGATCAGGTGAGTGAGACCAGGTTTCTCCTACCCGCAGGATACCGGCATTGTTAAAAAGCAGGTCTGGGCTGCCCATGGATGATTGAACCTGCTCTGAGAACGCACCCACCTGCGCTGCATCGGCGACGTCGAGCGCACAGCTGAGAACTTCAGCACCAGATTCCTGCAGTTGACGAACAAGCGTATCCAGTCTGCCTGGCTGCAGGTCTGCCACGGCAACACGCATGCCCTCGGCTGCGCATTTCAAGGCCAGGGCCCTGCCGATCCCGCTGCCAGCACCCGTGATGACGGCGATTTTGTCTGCGAATTGATCCATGAGAATTCCGGGGTTGGTGAACGTTGAGGATAGCACTGTAGCGGTAGTCGTCAGTGCTGATAAGGCGATCTCCATGGACAGTCAGTTCACCGTGGCTGGTTTTTCGAAACATACCTCGGCGCTAGAGTGTTGGATAAACGAGGCCTGTCCGCGTGGCCCGCGTACGGTTCTGACACAATAACGATAATGAGGTGCCGCCATGATCGCTCAATATGCAACACCCGCCCTGTTGGTGTCCCTGGTTTTGCCAACAGTGACGGTTGTTCCCTTCGCCACGGCCCAAGACGCCCTGGTACTTGAAGAAGTCGTGGTAACTGCGCGCCGGCGCGCGGAAAATCTGCAGGAGACCCCCGTGGCCATCACTGCGATATCTGGCACCATGATCGAACAGGCGAAAATGCTCAGCGCCTCCGACCTGGAACAGCATACCCCCAATCTGGCCATTCGCGCTTCGGACAATGGTGTTGGCAGTGCCCTGCAGGCCTATCTGCGTGGCGTCGGACAATTTGATTTTGCACTCACGGTGGACCCGGGAGTCGGTATGTACGTAGATGGCGTGTATTTGGCAAGAACCGTGGGCGCCAATATCCAGCTGTCCGATATTGAACAGATTCAGGTGTTGCGTGGTCCGCAAGGTACGCTGTTCGGGAAAAATACCATTGGTGGTGCTATTAACGTAGTCACCCGCGAACCATCTGGTGACACCAACTTCACCGCTGCCGTTACTGGAGGAGAAGACAACTACTTCTCTTTTGATGGGTATCTCGAGTTCCCTATTAGTGATGATGTCGCAGCCAGCGTAGCCGTGCTCACTAAAGATTCAGATGGCTGGCAGTCGCGCAACCGGGGTGATGATGCGGGCAACGACGATATGTGGGCAGTGCGTACACATCTCAACGCCGATTTTACCGACACCTGGAATTCGCACCTGGTGGTGGATTACACGGATATCGACCAGAACGTTTACCCGCAGGTGTTGAGCGATTTTACCGCCGACAGTGGTCTGCCGCCCATTTACAACGGGGCTGTGCTGGCACCGATCGGCGAGTCTTGTTGCGACACCAACATCGACAATATTGATAACAGTGATGCGCTGAACGAGTTGGATCGTGATGTAAATGAAATCTGGGGTGTGAGCTGGACGAACACCTGGGAATTCGACGATTTGACTCTGAAATCCATTAGCGGCTATCGGGATATGGACAGTGAGTCATACCGTGATGCCGATAATGACCCCGTCAACTATTTCTCGGTAGGATCTGCGTTTGACGTGCAGCAGTACAGCCAGGAATTTTTGCTGTCCAACGACAGCGAAGGGTCGCTTGAGTGGCTGGTGGGCCTGTACTACCTGTATGAGGATGGCGACCATTTTAGTGCAGTGACCATTGGTGAAGGCCTGTACGAGGCAATTGGTTCCACCGCCCTGGATCTGACGCTTAACTACGATCGCAGTCAGGAAACCACCAGTTACGCGGCCTTCTTCAATACTACCTGGCATATGAACGAGGCTACTCGTATCAACCTCGCGGCGCGCTATACCTACGATGAGAAAGAGCTGGATATGTATACGCTTAAGCGCGCCAGCCAGACGCCGATACTTGTGCCCGGACCGACCAGTCCTTCGTCTTGCAGCGATGCGGTGGCCGACGGCGTTGGTTCCAGCGTCTCCTGTGATGATGACTGGGACGAATTCTCGCCACGCATTGGGATCGACTATGACTTCAGTGACGACATCATGGCTTACGCCAGTATCTCTGCTGGTTTCCGCAGCGGTGTTTACAATGGCCGGCCCCTTGCCACGGCCGAGATATCGGTAGCAGATCCGGAAACTCTGTGGAGCTACGAGATTGGTCTCAAGTCGCAATTCTGGAACAACCGCCTGCAAATCAACGGTGCTCTTTTCTATAACGACTACGAAGACCAGCAATTCCTGGTCAATCGGCCCTCGGCCACAGGGGCGGGCGGTCTGGCGCTGCTGGTAGACAATGCCGCTGACTCAACCATGTGGGGCGGTGAGATTGAGTTTACAGTGTTGCCGGCACAGGGATTTACCATCTCCGGCGGCCTGGCCTACATAGACCCAGAGTACGATGAGTTCGAATCACTCAATAACGCAACCGGCGAGCTTGAAGACCTCAGTCATAGAGAGTTCGCCAACGTGCCTGACTGGACCGCTAACCTGATGGCCCAGTATCAGTATGACTTTAGCAATGCGGCAAAACTGCGCCTGCGCGCTGATATGTCCTACAAGGGTGAAATCTTTTACACCAATGATGATCTCAGCAACAGCTTTGACCGTCTCAAAGAGGTGGACCCAATTCTTTGAACAGCAATACCCGATTCTATAAGTGGATGCCTGCCCTGGATTTAAGCTGCCATGGGTATTGGCAGCGCTTCGAAGTAAAACTGATCTGGTGTCTGCCGGTCAAGACTGCTGTGGGGTCGGCGGCCGTTGTAGAACCGGAAGTAACGATCCAGGCCAGCCTTGGCGGCCGAGACAGTGTCGTAGGCATGCAGGTAAACCTCCTCATACTTCACTGATCGCCAGAGTCGCTCGACGAACACGTTGTCCCGCCAGGCGCCCTTGCCGTCCATGCTGATTTGGATGCCGTCGTCCTTCAGCAGACTAGTGAAGGCCAGACTGGTGAACTGGCTGCCCTGGTCGGTGTTGAAGATATCCGGCTTGCCGAATTTCTCCATGGCCTCTTCAACGGCTTCCAGGCAGAAGTGCGTATCCATGGTTGTAGAGATTTTCCACGACAGCACGCGCCGAGAGTACCAGTCCACAACAGCGGCAAGGTAGACAAAACCCCTGGCCATCGGGATATAGGTCAAATCCATCGCCCAGACCTGATTGGGTCGGTCGATAGTTAGGCCCCGTAGTAAGTACGGATAGACCTTGTGCTGCGGATGCCGCCGAGTGGTCTTGGGCTTGCGGTACAGTGCTTCAATGCCCATGAGACGCATCAGTCGACGAACTTTGGTACGGCCCACCCTGTGGCCCTCCTGCCGCAGCAGATCCTGCAGCATCCGGGAGCCCGCGAATGGCAGCTCCAAGTGAAGCCGATCTATGCGATTCATGAGTATCTGATCACGCGGGCTAATAGGCTTGGGCTGGTAATACACCGTGCCTCGGCTGATATCCAAAAGTTTGGCCTGTCGACTGATTGGCAGTTTGTGGTCGCGGTCGATCATTTTCTTTCGCTCAGCAATCCCGCCTTGTTGAGCGCGCCTTCTAAAAAATCGTTTTCCAAGGTCAGCTCACCGATTTTGGCATGAAGCGTCTTCACATCGACCGGCGGTTCCTTGCTCTCACCGCCGTCAAACACGTCAGCGGACCGCTCCAGAAGCTGTGTCTTCCACTGCGTGATCTGATTCGGGTGAACGTCGAACCGCTCGGCGAGTTCTGCCATGGCCTGTTCACCCTTGAGGGCCTCCAGCGCCACCTTGGCCTTGAATTGAGGTTTGTGATTGCGGCGAGGTCTTCTAGCCATTCTGATCTCCTGATATCGGGCAATACGATGCCCTAAGTCAGGCAGGGAATCCACTTATAGCGCTGTTCAGATTATTGGGACCACCTCTCAATGCGGACAGCTACACCATTTATAATGCTGGGATCACCTATATCTCGGCTGACGACAAATGGGAGTTCGGCGTGTTCGGTCGCAATCTCGGGGATGAGCGCGAGATTCGCGGCGGATTCGGTGTCGACTTTTTCGGTACAACCACCGTCAGCTTTACCGAGCCCCGTCGCTATTTCGCCAGCGTACGTTATCGCCACTAAGTCAGTATCGCCGTCCGGCCAGTTATAAAGGGAGTAATTGAAGCATGGAAAATGGTGCGGGGCCCGATATTTTCGGAGCACTGAGCATGGGCTATCTGGTTGCGAGTACCCGCAAGCTGACAGACTGGAAACACTTTGCTTGCGAGGCGATTGGCCTGCACCTGGCCTCGGCCACGGAGAACCAGCTGGCGTTTCGCATGGACGAGCACGCGCGGCGCCTTGTCATCGAGCGAGGTGATACCAATGATGTGGTCGCGATGGGCTGGCAGGTCAAAGACCAGGAGACACTGGATATCGTGCTCCAGCGGCTCGCAGAGAGAAACGTAAGTGTTGAGCTGGTGCAGGGCGACCAGGCGGCCGAACGCGGCGTGGTTTTCCTTTATCGCTTCGCGGGACCTAAGGGCCTGTTCATCGAATTGTTTCTGGAACCCCTCATAGATCGCGCCCCGCTGAAGATTCTCAGCAGTGGTTTTAAGATCGGTAGGGCTGGGCTGGGACATGTTTCGGTGATGTCTCGAGAGCGGGATCGTACTATCGCGTTCTGGCAGAAACTATTCGATGCTCGCATCAGTGATCGTATTGAAATTTCGAGTGGCAAACGTGTAGCGCTGGATGTGACATTTCTACGGATGAACGAGCGTCATCACTCCGTGGCAATAGCGGCCACACGTGGGCCGCGCATCGATATGTTTCCCACCCGTGTGCAGCACTTCAATATCGAAGTGTCGACACTGGATGATCTAACTTCGACCTTCGAGCGCTGCCAGCAGCTGGGCTATAAAATCTCCCGCAATATAGGCCGTCATCCGAATGACAAAGAGCTTTCCTTCTACCTACCCACACCTTCAGGTTTTGAGATGGAGATCGGCTGGGATGCCTTGGTGGTGGATGAATCTGAATGGCAAGCTGACAAAGTTTACGATCGCATGAGCAACTGGGGACACGATATCCCGGGAGCGCTGTCCACAGAGCTTGGATTTTCGCACGTGTTGCATGCCATCAGGTCTCTGGGTCGGAAGGAGTTCCTGCCCTGGTAATCGGCTCACTACCCTTTGGGCTGAAGGCTCTACCCCTTAGGCTGAAGGCTCTCTACCCCTTAGGCTGAAGGCTCTCTAGCGCCACCTTGGCAGACTGCGCCTCCAGTGAGAGCGGTGGCTCTTCCTCGGGCTTGGTGCCGGTGACCTCGCCTACGTCATCGATGATCACGTACAGGCAGGGCACCAGTATCAGGGTAATGACTGTGGCGAAAACGATGCCGAAGGCCAGCGATACCGCCATGGGTATGATCACGCCGGCCTGGGAGCTGGTTTCCAGTAGCATGGGTACCAGAGCCATAAAGGTGGTGAGTGAGGTCAGCACGATTGCACGGAAACGCTTGGTGCCGGCAATGACCGCCGCTTCAGGCCGCGCCACGCCTTCGCGAACTAATCGGTTCACGTAATCCACCATAATCAGACTGTCGTTCACCACCACACCAGATAAGGCGATGATGCCTACAGCAGACATCATTGATACCGCGTAGCCCGTAATAATGTGGCCGAGCACGGCGCCGATAATGCCAAAGGGAATCACACCCATGATGATTAGCGGCTGCATGTAGGACTTGGTGGGAATGGCGAGCAGGCTATAAATGGCGAACAGCGCCAGGGCAAAGCCTATCGTCAGGCTGAACACCATCTTGTCCTCTTCTTCGGACATGCCCGATACCGAGAACTCGAGTCCAGGATACTTATTCTGCAACTCGGGCATAAACTCGGCCACCACTTCCCGGGTGATTCTGCCGGGTTCAACCACCTCAACATTGGCCTCTGAAGAGACCTGGACCGCGCGCTGAAAATCGATTCTCGAGGTTTTGCTGAAACCGGGTACCACATCCACCGCGGCGACCGAGTTAAACGGTACGGCATCGCCATTGGGCGTGCGGATGAACATGCTGTCGAGGCTCGCGGTGTTGCGCCTGTCTTCGGCAGGGTAGCGCACCATCACTTTGATTTCGTGGGTATCTCGCTGAATGCGCTGTGCCTCAGCACCGTAGAAAGCGTGGCGAATCTGCGAGCCGAGGTCAAAGCGGGTGATACCCAGGCTCTCGCCCTCCGGCAGAATATCGAAGTGGAACTCATCGGACACGGCGCTGATATCGCTCTGGACATCATAAAGGCCGTTGTACTCCTTCAGCTTGGCTTCTAACTCGAGCGTGGCGGCCTGCAACTGCTCCCAGTTCGGATGCGCCAGGTCCAGAGAGATGTCGGGGCCAAAACTGGGGCCGTCATCGGCACTCAGCGAGAACACTTCCGCGCCGGGCACCTCACCGACTTTTTCACGCCAGCGCTCCATGACATCGCGGGCGCGAATGCTGCGTGTGTCAGCACGGGTCATTTCCACATGCAGGTTGGCCTCTGTACGACCGGAACCCCAGGCGAAGATGTGCTCAACAATATGTTCTTCGCCGCCGGTTTCCTCGATGTATTCTCGCTCGATCTCCTCCAGTGCCATGCCAATCTGGCGCATGGCCTCCATGGTGCGGCGCTGGGGTGTGCCGTCGATCATGATGAGTTCCATGCGGATAGACTCACCTTCGAAATCCGGTGACCAGACGACGCGCACCTGGCCCCCGCCGATAACCCCAATGGTCAGAATCAGGCCGGAGATAAATAGCGCCACGGTAATGTAGCGGTGCTGAATGCAGTGCTCGACAAAGGGCTTGTAGCGTTGCTCGACGAACTCCTTCATGCCGCGGTTGACGGCTTCCTGGATATGATCGATAGCGACCAGCGGGCCGGAAGTGGCGGGCTTGCTGTGGGCCAGGTGGGCGGGAAGAATCCACTTCGATTCCACCAGCGAGAATAGCAGGCAGAAGATCACCACGAAGCCGATTGCCTCGCCGAAGAACGATAGACCGCCGTCGATAAACAGCGTGGGCATGAATGCCGCTATGGTCGTCAGTACGCCAAACGTCGCGGGTGTGGCAACTCGTTTTGCGCCAACCACGACAGCGTCGACGCTATGGCCTCGTGCTTCGACTTCCGAATACGCGCTCTCACCGATGATGATGGCATCGTCCACCACGATTCCCAGTACCAGAATGAAGGCAAAGGCGCTGATGATATTGAGGGTGCCGCCGATAAACGGAGAGCCGAAAACTGCCATAGAGCCGAAGAAGCATATCGGGATGCCCACCATCACCCAGAACGCGAGTTTCACCTCCAGGAATAACGCCAGCACGACGAAGACCACCAGTGCGCCCATCCCCAGATTCTTCATCATCATGCCGAGGCGTTCGTTCAGGTAGTAGGAGAAGTCGTTCCAGATCGTGAGCCGCACATTGTCGGGCAGCGTTGCATTCTTCTTCTCGACGTATTTCTTGGCCGCACGCGCGGCGGCAAGAATGTCCTGCGCGCCCATCGCGGAAATAGCGAGGCCGATCGAGTACTCGTTATCGAAGGACGCGAAGCCCATGCGGTCTTCAAATCCATCTTCGATCGTCGCGATTTCGCCTAACAACAAGCGGGTGCCGTCGGGAAAGGTCTTTAGCACAATGTCTTCGAAGTCCGCCTGTCGATAAGCCTGGCCGCGGGTGCGTAAGAGGATGTCGCCGTTGTCGGTGCGCACCGAACCGCCCGGCAGGTCAATGGAGGAAGAGGCTACGATATTGGCGACCTGACCCAGCGTCAGATGGTATTCCTGCAGCCGGTGTTCAGAGATTTCGATGGCAATTTCGTAGTCCCGAACGCCCCAGATATTCACCGAAGAGATATCCGGATCAGATATCAGATCCAGCTTGACCTGCTCGCCCAACTCCTTCATTGCGCGCTCGTCGAGGTCGCCCGAGATCTGGATCATGAGCGCCTGGATGGGCATTTCTACGCGGCCGATAATGGGTTTCTCGGCCCCCTCGGGGAAGTGCGCGATGGCGTCGATACGATTCTTTACATCGTTGATGAGCTCGATGAGGTCGTCTTCTTCCTCAGGCTCAATAAATACCATGGCCATCGATTCCATGGCACTGGACTCGACTCGTTTGATGCCATCCAGATCGGTAATGGCTTCCTCGATCTTGAGAATGATGCCAAGTTCAACTTCCTCGGGTGCGGCACCGGGGTAGGGCATGCTCACCTGTATGAAGGGAATTTCGAACTCCGGCATCATCGTGCGTTTGATGGTGAGGCCAGACAACAGGCCCACCGACACGATAACCAACATCAGCAGATTGGCGGCTACTGGATTGGTGGCCCACCAGGCGATGAGTCCCTTCTCGTTAGTTTCACTCATGCCGCGGTGACGTCGCGGTTGCTGTCGTCGGCCGAGCTTTGGTCAGGCGGGGTTGAAGTGGCTTCCTCTTCTTCGGACGCAGGCGCCTCAATCACCATGCCGGCGGCCTCAATCAGTGACTCCTGCTGGCGCAGGGTGCTCACGGTGCTATTGATGCGCACCCCCATGCCCGGCAGTGCACCGCTAACGGTGGATAATGCCACCAGATCGCCGTCATTGAGTCCGCTGGTTACGTAGATTTCGTTACCTTCAGTGCGCAGCGTCGTGACATTTCGATTGCGCAGACGTCGTTGTTCGTCGACGATCCACACCTGGTTGCCCGCGCGCAATACATGCCGCGGCAGTGGCACGATATTGGTCATCTCGCGACCGAGGATATTCGCTTTAACGAACGTGCCCACCCGCAGTGGCTGATTATCACCCACTTCCAAGCCGTAGGGATCATCGATGCGGGCAACCGCAAACAATACCCGCGAGCGCTCATCGAGTGCGGCTTCAGTGCGATGCAAGCGAGCCTGCCAGTGGGTAATGTCACCCGCGACGTCGGTGTAGAGGTCTACCATTGGTAATTCCCCCGCCATCTTTCCAGCAACATCGGGCAGATCGAGATAGGAGAGTCTGCTCTGCGGGAGTGACAGTCGCACCTCTGCATAGTCCACCGCAAACACCCTTGCCACGGGGGTGCCGGGAGAGAGGAATTTACCGAGATCGGCTTGTTTTTCCTGTATCAGTGCGTCATAGGGCGCACGAATCGTGGTGCGTTCCAGGTCGTCCTGGGCCTTTTGCAGGTCTGCCTGCGCTGACAGCAATTGTGCCTGCGCCTGTTCCAACTGCGGTTTACGCAGATACAGGTCTTTACCTTCCTGGCTGCGGCTGCCGCGGTTGTCGAGTCTCTCCCATTCGCGGCGAGCGACTTCTGCGCGGCCTTTCTCCTGTGCCAGGTTACTCTTAGCCGTTGCCACGGCGGAGCGCGCTCGCAGCAGTGCCGCCTGGTAATCGCGGTCATCGATCTGCAGCATCATTTCACCCGCGGCGACATAGCCACCGGCGTGGAATGAGGGCGAGACGCCGACAATCTGACCACCCACCTGTGAGACCAGTGTGGTGTCGCGGTGGGGTGTGACGGTGCCCTGGGCCTGGATGGGGATGCGCAAATCTTGTAAACGCACTTCAGCGACGTCGATGAGTGCTGAGCGGGGCACCGCGGGCTGTAGCTTGTTTTCTGGGCGGCTGGCGATGAGCACGACTGCGATAACCAGCGAACCCGCTATCAGCAGTATGGGCAGCAGTGCTTTAAATGATTTGGAGGCCACTTTAATCCCTTCCGGTACCAATGCTCAGACAGGCATATCCAGCGCGTGTTCGCGCACTATGCAAGTCGTTGATTTTATTACGGATGGGGTCCGTTGAGGGATTAATTATGGTTAATAAAGACGCTAAAACCGCAGTTTTATGCCAAATTCACAAAAAAACTGGGGTTTTAGTGGGCTACTAGCTCTCGACCTTGTCCACATGAATATCCATCTGTGGGTAGGGAATTGAGATACCGTTGGCGTCAAACGCAGCCTTTACTTTTTCGTTCATGTCGAACTTGACCGCCCAGTAGTCGGCGGCGTTCACCCAGGGCCGCACCACAAAGTCGATGCTGGAGGCTCCCAGCTCGCCGACTGCGATGGTGGGTTCAGGATCTTGTAATACGCGCTCGTCGGCGGCGACGATATCGCTAAGAATCTGCTTCGCTTTCTGAATGTCATCGTCGTAGCCGATGCCGAACACCATGTCGACTCGGCGTGTATCGCGTGCCGAGAAGTTGGTGATCGTGGAGCTATAGATAGCGCCATTAGGGACAATGATTTCCTTATTATCGACCGTCGCCATGGTGGTGGTGAAGATACCGATTTCTTCGACCACGCCCGCCGTGCCAGCGATATCAACGAAGTCGCCTTTCTGGAAGGGTCGGAAGACGATCAGCATCACGCCAGACGCAAAGTTTTGCAGCGATCCTTGCAGTGACAGGCCGATGGCCAGACCTGCGGCACCCAACAGTGCTACCAGCGAGGTGGTGTCGACACCGAGTTGGCCGAGCGCGGCGATGATGACAAACAGCAACAAGATCCAGCGCAAAATCGACGTGATGAAGCCCACCAACATTTCGTCCATGTTGGCCTTGATCATGAGTTTGCGGGAGATATTGACGATGATGTTGACGACAATGCGGCCGACAATGAATATGACGACGGCCATGACGATGTTGATTGCCCAGGGCCATATTATGTCGTTTGAGATGGCCTCGAGATCGATATTGTCCAGCATGCGGGATTCCTCTTTGCTGTTATTTGTTCCGGAACCCCAAGAGTAGATGAATTTGGATAGAAAGTACCACCGAGAATGTGAACTGCTTCTCGCTTTGCTCTTCGATAGCGGCCTCAGCTATTGATGACGTCGACGCGCAGGCCGGTAGCAGCGCGGGGCAGGGCGGTGGTTAACACTTCTGTTTCGGCTTGCTCCAGGCCGGTCTGAATCAATAACTGAACCTGACCATCTTCGGCTACGCGCTGGCCCAGGGTTTGCACGGTAACGCCCTGCAAGCGCCCGTCCACAACCGTATAGATTCGGTCATCACCATAAAGACTCTGTACTGGAATCGCGGCCACCGCCAGTAACGCGGGCATCTCCACGGTAATATCCACGGCTTTTCCCAGTTCTAATGCGTGGCTCTGTGGACCGACATTGAACAGCGCATCGACACCGGAGCGGCCCCGGGCGACCTCGCCGGCTAGCTGATCCAGCATTAGGCGCTGGCCGTTGGCCAAACGTGCCTGTACTGGGCTGCCTGCTGCGATTGCGGTTTTCACTACGTCCGCCTGATCGCTGGGTAGGGTTACGCGAACCTGTAAGCGGGCGGTGTTGTAGATTGAGAGCAGAATTTCGCCCTCGCGTACCCGGTCTCCGGGCGCTGCCTCAATCGCGGATATGCGGCCGTCGAAAGGCGCTAATACCAGGGTGCGGGACAAACGCAGTTCCTGTTCTGCCACCAATGCCTGAGAGCGCTCCAAGGCCGCTTCGGCGATCGCGAGCCGTTCGGGGTAACTATCCACGCGCAGCTGTTGCTGTGCCAGTTGTATGGCTTGCCTGGCCACTAGTGCACGCGTGTCTTCCAGTTGTTCGGTTGCGACCAGGTTTTGTCGCAGCAGTTTCTCCAGTCGTTGACGCTTGGCCAGCGTGAGCTCGTGCAACTCCTGCATATGAGCGAGCACTTGCTGATCAACGCCGAATTCCAGTCGCGTGGTTTCCACAGCGGCGAGGGCCTCCTGCGAATCCGCCTGTCGTTGCTGTAGGCGCAGTGCTTCGTCTGCATCGTCCAGCGTGACCAACACCTGGCCAGCTTGCACATACTCGCCCTCGCTGACGTTGATATGATCGATATTCGCTGTGACGGCGGCGGTCAGTTGCGCATGGTGTGGAGTTTCTACTCGTCCGAACAGTCTCAGCTCGGGAGAAAGTGTTTCCGTGGTGAGTTGCATCGTGGTGACCGGCCAGGCTTTTTCCTCGACGACACTTGCATCATGTTCCGGGGCGGTGGCCATCAGTGTTCCCGTGGTGGCAAGTCCAGCCACGGCAATGAGCACCAGTATGCGGTTCTTGCGATTGAAACGCTTGCGCAACGAATTAGTGAGCGTACTGAACTTCATGGGAAACTCCTTTACTGCTTTTACCTGCGGCCAGTTGCTCCAGCACCGACAGCATGACGGGTATTACGAAGAGGATTAGGGTGGTGCCGTAGAGCAGCCCGAAACAGATCACTACGGCAAGTGGCACCATCGCTTCGCCCATTGGAGAGGTCTCCATCATTAAGGGGGCAAGTCCCAGGGTGGTTGTGAGTGATGTCAGTATTACAGGACGCAGACGATCGCTGCAGGCTTGCAGCAGCGCCTTGCCAGAATCAACGCCGGCGTCTCGCAACTCCCGGTAGGAGGTAATCAGGATGATAGAGTCATTGACGATTACCCCGGTCAGGGTGAAAACACCCATGATGGCCAGCGCCCCGAGATTGAGATCGAGCAGGAATAGTCCGAAGAAGGCGCCAGTCAGCCCCAGTGGTATGGCGGCCATCACTGCTAAGGGCCAGCTCCAGGATGCGAAGATCCAGGCCAGGATCAGGTAGATCATCATCAAGCCGATCACGGCGCCCAGCATCATGTCTGCGAAGGTGCGTGCTTCTTCAGCGGAGTAATCTCCCAGCCCGTAGTTAACGCCGTATTTCTCGCTGATCTCGGGAATGATAGCCTCCTCCAAATCCTCGATAATGGCCATCGGCGTATTGATCTTGGTATCGACAAAGGCGGAGACGTTTACCGCCAGCTGAGCATTGCGGTGGTTTACCACCTCGATACCGCGACGATTCTCAATGCTTGCCACCGATAACAGAGGCAGGACTTCTCCTGTGCTTGTGGTCACCGGCAACTGGTGCAGGGTGGCAAGATCATGCCGCTGCTGCTGCGGTAGGCTTACACGGACTTCCAGCTCCGCGTCGTTCTCGGTAAATAACTGCACCCGGTAGCCCTCAAATGCCGCCCGCAGCTGACGGCCGATCTCCGCGCTGGTCAGACCGAGTGAGCGACCTTCGGTGGTCAGGTTGATGATCCACTGTTCCTTGCCGTAGGGCAGATCGTCGAAGACATTACTCACACTGGGGAAAGTGGCGAGTTTTTCCGTCAACTCTTCCGCCGCAGCTTTGAGCGTGTTGATGTCTGCGCCGGAGAAGTACAGGCCGAGGTCGGGCCAGTTACCCTCACCATTTTCAATGCTGAGCCGTTCAACATAGGGCGAGGCGGGCAGGTGTGACTCCCAGGCAGCGATGAATTCTTCTAGCGTCACGCTGCGTGTTTCCGGCGAGGTCAGTTCCACCCAAATCGCCGCATACTGGCTACCTTTCTTCTCGCCCTGGTCCAAGAACGCCCAATTGCGATTGGTGACGTGGGTAACCACCAGATCACCACCCAATGATTCATCTGTGGTTTTGATGGCTTCCTGCATGGTCTGAAGCCAGGCCTCTTTTTGATGCTCTGTCGTGCCGGCTGCAAATTGCATGTGTGCATCTGCGAACTCGAAATCGATGTTTACGTTGAGTTCGGGCTTGATGCGCCCGCTGAGGAGTAAGGTAAATGAGATGAGAAAGGTGAATCCCGCCAGAGCCAGCACCGACCGACGGTTTTCCAGTGCGACCTCCAGGGTGGGCAGAAAGTAGCGGCTGCGAAAGTGTTCGAAGCGCGCTTCAAAGGCGCTGCGGAAGCGGCTGGGTTTTTTGTCCTGCATGTTCTCGAAGCTATGGCGCAGGTGCCCCGGCATGATCAAGAAGCATTCCACCAGCGAGGCAATGATCACGCATACCATCAGTATCGGAATTTCTGTGATGAAGGCTTCGTTGATCGTTAGCAGGGGCACGAAAGCGGCGAGTGTCGTGAGTGATGAGGCCATCACAGGCGCAAACATGCGCTGTGCACCCTGCGCCGCCGCTTCCTCGGGTGACAGGCCACTCTCGAAACGCGCCAGGGAGTGTTCGCCAACGACTATGGCGTCGTCCACGACGATGCCGAGTGCCATCACCATGCCGATGGTGCTAACAAAATTGATGCTGCCTCCAAAGGCATGGAAGACGGCGAGAGCGCCCAGGAAAGAGACAGGAATTCCCAGGGTGACCCACCAGGCCACGCGCCCGTTGAGAAAGACAAACAGCGTCGCGATGACAAGCAGCAAGCCGCCCAGCCCACTCTTGAGAACTAGCGCAATCTGATCGCGAGCGAAGCGCCAGGCTTCGAGCCAAATCGTGGCCTCAATGCTCCGATCCGACAAAGACTCTGCATTTTCCTGGTGCCAGGCGTAGAGAATATCGGCAGCGTCGAGCGCGTCAGAGCCATTGGCGCGACGGATTCGGATCATAATGGCGGGGTTGCCGTCATAGCTGATTAAGCGCTGGTCATCGCGTTGTCTGCGCTCGATATCTGCGATATCACCCAGTCGTACCAGGCTATCGCTGGCACCGCTCTGAATCGGTAGCTCGGCAAATTCCTCGCTATTGCGGCGCTGATCCAGGCTGCGTAATTGGCGTTGGAGTTGGCCACCGCCGGCGCTGCCAGCAGGAACATCGCTGCTGCTGCTGAGAACGCTGGCGGCGATGGCCGACAGTGGAACGCCAAGCTCAAACAGGGTTTTACTATCGACCTGAATGGCAATTTCTTCGTCCGGCACGCCGCGGAATAAGACTTTGTCGGCGCCGCGAGCCAATAGATCGCGCTCGATTTCGCGTGCCACCGGCACCAACTCCGCCAGGCTGCCTCCGCCGGAAAGCAGGAGTGCCGCGACGGTGTCCATGCGCTCATTGCGCGAGATCTGTGGAGGCTCTATGTCTACGGGCAAGTCTCTTACCTGCGACACGCGCTGCTTGATTCGATCCATGGCCTCGATCATGTCGGTGCCGTTAGCAAAGCGCAGATTGATATGCGTGAATCCGTCGCCCGTTTGTGAGGTGAGGCTCTGCAGGTAGGTCAGTGAACGCAACTGGTATTCAACCGGCTGTGTCACTAATCGCTCGACATCTTCTGTGCTCGCGCCTGGCCAGATGATGTCCACTGAGGCCGATCGAGAGGGTTCGGTGGGGTTTAGCTGCACCGCCAACTGGCGAATGCCCCACAAGCCCGCCAGAATGAGCATGATCATCAACAGATTTGAAGCGAGACGGTGACGAGTGAAGGTCTCTATCAGATAGTGAGGCTTGCTGAAGTCGGGCTCGTGCATACTAAAACAACAACTGTTTGTTTACTGTTATACACTACTATAACACCATTGCAGTATGACTATGCAAGCTGATTTTTAGAAAGTTTTGTTCTCAGTGGACTTGGGCTAAATAACTGCTGTATAAAAGCGTTTATATTTCAATCACTTATGCAAAGGTTCTGGCTATGACAACCGTCTTCTCTCACCCCTCGGAATTGCTGGATGCTGTCGACAAGCACCTGGGCTTCACCGACTGGATTCCCATGGAGCAGGCGCGAATTGACCTGTTTGCCGACGCCACGGGTGATCACCAATGGATTCATGTTGACCCCGAGAAAGCCAAAGATGGGCCCTTTGGCGCTACGATTGCTCACGGCTACCTCACCCTGTCGCTGGCTAACCTGTTTCTGCCCGAACTCATGGAAGTTCAAAGTGTGTCCATGGGCGTCAACTACGGCTGTGATCGTGTGCGTTTTCCGGCGCCGGTTCCCGTTGGCGGCAATATCCGCGGCGCGGGTGAAGTCATGAGCGCTGAGGAAGTGAAGGGCGGCGTGCAGGTGGTCGTTCGCATCACCGTAGAGATTGAGGGTAGTGAGCGCCCGGCCTGCATCGTCGATACGATTTCCAGGTTCTTTCCCGCCTGATTCCTGGGCTATGCTAGTTCTAAAACTGGAGTAAAAGCATGCCCGAACTCAAGCACTTTCAACCCGATGATGACGCCGAAGAAATGCTGGCGGCGATCCGCAGTGACGGCGCTATCATTATTGATGGAGCCATTTCGACCGATGCCGTCGCGGCGCTGCGCGCAGAAACGGATCCCTACATGGACGCCTCCGATGATGGTCAGGAGGCATTCTCAGGCTTTCAAACCACTCGCACAGGGGGCCTTGTCTCGCGCTCAGCAGGCGTCCGCGGGCTCATTTTGAACGAGAAGATCTTGTCACTGTGTGATGGCTTTCTGCTCGAGAATTGTGAGCGCTACCAGTTGCATCTGACGCAGATCATCCGCCTGCGACCGGGTCAGGGCTCGCAGCAGATTCACCGCGATAAATGGGCCTGGGGAACGCATCTGAGTCATCTGGAACCCCAACTGAATACCATCTGGGCGCTGAGTGACTTCACCGAGGAAAACGGCGCTACCCGTGTTGCACCGGGGAGTAGCACGCTGCCCGAGGACCAGTTACCCACGGACGATCAGGTGTGCCAGGCGACCATGAAGTCAGGCTCGGTGCTGGTCTACACCGGCACGGTGTTTCACGGTGGCGGCGAGAATCGTAGCGATGGTGATCGGATTGGTCTGAACATTACCTATGCTCTCGGCTGGCTGCGGCAGGAAGAGAATCAGTATTTATCCACGCCGCCTGAACTCGCCAAGGAATTGGATCCACGGCTGCAGGAACTGATCGGTTACGCCATGGGTCAGTACGCCCTGGGGTATTACACGCCGCCGGGTGCGCCGGGTGAGTTTCCAGAAACCGTGTCGCCATTGTATGCGCTTGGGCGCGGCGTCGATGATATCGGTATGGGGTCCGCCGCGGATCTGGAAGCGATTATGGAAAAGACGGGTACAGAACAGCCGGGCTAGAAATCCCAGTAGACCCCTGCGTAGGCGCCGTCGATGGTGATATCGGCCTGGTCTCTGCCGTCATCGTATTCGTAGTCGAAATTGCGATAACCGCCTTCTACACCAAGCCCGAAGCCAAATTCGTAGGCCACGTTAAGTTTGAAGTCTGTGAGGGTATCGTCGTCCCAACTGGTGCCATTGCCACTGACGCCTACCGACCAGCCTGAGAACGGCAGATCAAATCGGATCTCGGCGTAGCATGGGGTAATAATCGTCCATATCCAGGCTGCCTTTGTCGCCAGTGCCTCGATCAGTAATCTCCAGCCCTTCATCGAATAACCGCAGTGAGGCGCCGAGGTCGATGTTGACCCAGTTATCTAGCAGCTCGTAGTACAAAGTCACATCGGTGTAGGTAAGGTCCAACGATGAGGCAACGTCACCGTTGAGTAATGTGCCATCGAAACTGGCGCCGTTTACCTGGCCCCTGCCATCGGTATCGATTTCGGTGTAATCGAGCCGTACGTTAGGTAACAGGGGTACCGGGTGTTCAAACTGGACGTACAAGTTAAAGCCGAACTCGTCGTCATAGCCCAGGTCATTCTCGAGATCCAGGCTGGGACCATTGGCCTCGGCGTCGCCTTCGAAATTTTGCAGCCAGCCGTTGCCGCCGATTCGCCAGCCGAGCACGTCCGCGCGGACGCCTGCCGATAAGAGGGTGAAAATAACCAGTACCGCGATGTGGTGGAGTTTCATGCCCTGCGTCCTTGTGTGCAGCTTTGGATAGTCAACAGTGTGTGGCACGCGGCGACAAATGTCACCGCCTTGGGGGCGCATTGGCAGTTTTTCGCAGAATTTTTTTGATTGCGCGGGCAGCCGGCGAGTCGGCTAGCGAATGATATCGACAGGGTGAACGGGTGAAAGGCTAGGACTCTTGATGGCCTCCATCTGTGGCACCATCTCTGCCAATCTGGCGCGGCGGTTACCCGGCGATGGGTGAGTGCTCAGAAACTCTGGTGGCCCGGAGCCGCCCGCCTTTTCCATTTTCTCCCATAATGAGATTGCGGCCTCTGGCTCATAGCCAGCAAGCGCGGCGAGCTCGATACCCATCTGATCGGCTTCGCTTTCGGCGGCTCGAGAATTGGGCATCTGGATGGCCAGTTTCGCCGCGAGGGCGGCGCCGGCCAATGCAGCGCCGTGATTGTCAGCCGCCACTCCGGCTGCGACGACGCCTACCGAACTGGCCATGGCCACACTCATTCGCTCGGCGGTGTGGTTAGCTAATGCATGGGCTATTTCGTGGCCCATGATTTGCGCAAATTCATCGTCCGTTAGTTTGAGCTTTTTAAACAGACCGCTGTAAACCGCCATGCGCCCGCCCGCCATACACCAGGCGTTAACGGTATCCGGCCCATCGATGAGCGCAACGCTCCACTGCCAGTTAGCACTGCGCGGATACTTTTTCACTGCCTCGGTGACCAGGCGCCCGGTCACCATCGCTACCCTGTCAGCCAGAATCGGGTCGTCCAGCAGCTTATCTTCATCGTCCAACTGCTGAACCGTGCTCGCGTAGGCCTTTTGCGATTCGACGATGGCTGCATCCGGCGATACGATCAGAAACTGGCTGCGTCCCGTGGGGCTGGTCGCGCAGGCGCTTACCAGCAGGCAGGCACTGAGCAGGAGGAATAGTTTTCTCACTGGCGTAGTCATCCGCTAATCTTAGGTTGTTTTGACCCGCGCATGCTACTGAGGTTTCATGAATTCTGATCTGTCCTGTATCGATCATCTGGTCTATGCCGCACCCGACCTGCAGCAGGGTGTAGACACGATAGAGGCACTGCTCGGGGTGCGTGCTGCACTGGGCGGCAGTCATCCCCAATGGGGAACGGCCAACGCTCTCCTGTCGCTGGGTGAGGGCGTGTATCTCGAAATCATCGGCCCGGATCCTGACCAACCCGAATATGCGGGTGAGCGGGTTTTCGCCATCGACGAAATCGCAGAACCCAGGTTGACCACCTGGGCGGCGAAGGGTACGCAATTGGATGAGCTAGCAAGCCTGGAGTTGGCTAACAGTGAGCGCATTGGACAGGCGTTTGCGGGCAGCCGCCAACGGCCGGATGGGGAGACGATTAACTGGACACTCACTGATCCGCGGGTAAGGATCGCAGACGGGTTAGTGCCGTTTTTTATCGATTGGCAGGACACCCCCCATCCTTCATTGAATACGCCGACTGGCGCGCGCCTGACTGCGTTTCGTGTTGAGCACCCACGGCCCGACAGTGTGATTGCAATGTTCGAGACCCTGGGCTTGCAGCTTGAGGTGACGCAGGGTCCTGAGCCCGCGAATATCGCGACTATCCAGACTGCCAATGGCGAGGTGGAACTGCGTTAGCCGTTCACATCGACGAGAATTCGTCACCCGTCGCATAAGAGGTTTGTGTGCCTTTGCCGGTAACGCTGTGGCTGGCGTACTTTACCGCCTGTTGGATCGCCTTTTCCGCATCCCCGTCGTTACAGTAGCTATGGGCGAAACAGCCGATGAAGGCATCACCCGCACCGGTGGTGTCTACGGCACTGACTGTGGGTGCTTCGATATGCGTTTCCTGGCCGTCACGCAGCCAAAGCGCGCCTTTGTCGCCCAGGGTGACAATCAGGTTCTTGAGGTCCTTCTGCAGTAGCGTGTCGGCGGCCGCACGAATTTCGTCCAGAGTTTCTACCGGCATGCCGGTCAAGATCTCCAGCTCCGTCTCATTAGGTACAAAGAAGTCACACTTGCAGGCGTAGTCCAGGTCTAACGCCGTTGTGGCAGGGGCTGGATTGAGGATGACCGGTATCCCATTGGCATTGCCAAAATCGATGGCGTGATAGACCGTTTCCAGCGGTATCTCCAGCTGCAGAATGATCATGCCGCAGGCTTTGAGGCGATCACTAGCAGCGTCGATATCGACAGGCAGTAAAGACTTGTTGGCTCCGGGAATAATCAGAATACGGTTTTGTGAATCGGCATCTACCCAGATCGGTGCCACGCCACTTGAAACCCCGGGAACCTTTTCCACGTGGTCAGTATTGACCCCGTAGGACTCGAAGTTGGCGAGTGTGTTGTCGGCGAAGGCGTCATCGCCCAGCCGCGCCATCATCATCACCTGGGAGCCCAACAAAGCCGCTGCGACCGCCTGGTTGGCGCCCTTGCCCCCGCAGCCCATTTGAAACTCGTTGGCTTCGAGCGTTTCGCCCGCTTTTGGAATTACATCGGTGTAGGCGATCAGGTCTACCATGCAGGAACCAATGACAGCGATTTCCATAAGTCAGTCTCCAGGGGTGTGGTTCTTGTACTTACTCCAGTTGTCGATAATTTCATCGACGACGACGCTGCCGACGAGATAGGCGTTTTCGAGTGCCGCGTCCAGACCAGCATAGCTGTCATGCTGTTCTTCGAGCAGGTTATCCACGGCTGTTTTGCCCGGTGGTGGCATGGTGTAGTTGCTGGCCGTGCGCAGTACCAGCAGGCGGTCGACGTTGGCCTTGCCTGCTTTGGTCAGGTAGTCCAGCGACTGGTAGGTGCCGGTGTCTTCCATCGCGGAGCTGACGAACTCGCCTTTGCCATTGGTCCAGTACTTGGTCCAGTCGTTGGCCCAGTCATTGAGCAGCTCGCCGTGCCAGAAGGTCATGGCGGCTAACTGGTCACCGCGCAGTACGAATGGCTTGCGCTGGGCAACGGGGTGCTTTGTGTACAGGTCACGGGTAGCGGCGAGGGTACGGTGGTCGGGCAGTTTCATGTCTACTGTCATGTTGTAAGCCCAGTCCACTAATCCCTCATTGAGCTGGAACACCTCGCCCAGATTGTAGGATTTGCGATCTTTATCCTGCATGCCCTGGCTAAAGAGAGGGAAGTAACCGTGTTCCCAGTCTTCGGGGATTTCCCGGGCATCAATTTCGTGGGCCAGGTCGCCGTCTACCAGGTAGTCGGCCCATGCCACTGAGCCTAGAGAGGCATCTTCGGGATCGAAACCCGAGATGCCAGCGACCAGCCAGTAGGCATCGGTGAGGTCGAAGCGCGGATCCAGACCCAGCGCCATGATCGAAGAGGCTGAATGCGCTGTGCCCATGCCCGTGACGATACCCATAACGCCGGTTGTCAGGTTCATGTGGATGTCGTGGTGCATATGCGGCGCACGGAACACCGTGTCGAGATTGCGGCGCTCGTTCCAGCGCTGAAACTCGCCCGCCTTATCACCGCTGTCTTCGCCGGTCTCGAACATCGTCACGATCACAACCTTCACCGGTATGCGATCGCCAGGCTCCACCTTCACCTCACCAACCTCGCCGGAAACCTGCACATTCACACACCCTCCGACGGTCAGTGCAGCCAGCAAGACTGACCCTCCGAGGGTCAGTTTAAGTTTCTGGGTGGACCGGAGCGCCGGACCGCCTCCAAGGGTATGGGCAAGAAATTGAACCAGCGATCGCATGGCGGTACCTCTATCTAACGTGAGTAAATGATCAGGCCTAGCCCGACAAAGAACAGGGCGAACATGGCCGAGATGAGTGAATTAGTGCCCTCGGGAGCATCCTTGAATTCCTTCCAGATGAACACGCCCCAGAAGGCGGCGACCATCGTCGCGCCCTGGCCCAGGCCGTAGGAAATTGCGTAGCCCGCAGCGCCCGCGGCAATAATATTGAAGCTGAAGCCCAGTGCCCAGATCGCGCCCCCCAGAATGCCCACCAGATGCAGTTTCGGCGTGCCGCGGCTGAAATACTCGCCCATGGGAGCGACCTCGCCTGATACCGGCTTATACATGAGCGGCACCAGGAAGATGACGTTCGACAAGAGTAGGCCGATGGAGAAGACTACCCCGGCGGAGTAGGGTGTCATCAGCCCGGCCTCTGGGTTGGCAAAATCCATGGACATCGAAGCCGCCACGAACCGATAGAAAAATCCCATGGCGATGCCGGCAATGATGGAAATCATCAAACCCTTACCCACCGAACTGTTCTCGTCCGCTGGCAGGCGTCGGTAGATAATGGCATCGACCACGATCGCCAGAGTCACCAGCCCCACACCGAGGAACAGGAACAGCGCATCGCCCACCGGTGTAGCGAGATAATTCGTGACGACGCCAATGACCAAAGCGAGTCCGATGCCCACGGGGAAGGCGACTGCGAGGCCAGCGATATCGATCGCGATGACCAGCAATATGTTGGCCAGGTTGAACACGGCACCACCGAGCAGCGCAGAGATAATGGCATCGTTAGAGGCCTGGGAAATATCGGGTACAAAACTGCGCCCTTCCTCGCCCGTGCTACCCATGGTGAAAGCCAGCAGTAAGGTCAGCAGCAGTACGCCGATGGAGTAGTCCCAGTAGAACAGCTGAAACTGCCACTCCTCGCTTGCGAGTTTCTGAGTGTTGGCCCAGGAGCCCCAGCACAGCATGGTGATGAAGCACATAAATACGGCCAGTGAGTAGGATTCAACGACAATCATGGGTTGTTCTCTTTATTCTTCTTCTATCGTTTTTTAACGGTCCCAAGCGGGATCCATAAAAAACCCCGGCACAGAGGCCGGGGTTTTTCTGTGCGGTAAGCCAGTGTAAATCGGTACCGCGAATCATGCGAGTCTCTCTTAGAAAGAAACGCTCACGCTGCCGCCCCAGATGCGCGGCTCGTTGTCGAAAGCCGTGTTGTTGTTGAAGTCCACGCCACCCTGGATGTTTTCTTCATCCGTGATGTTGCGAACCCAGGCCGCGACTTCCCAGTCGTACTTGCCGGAGGTCTGGCGATAGCCGGCGCGCAGGCCGCCTTCGAACTGATCTTCCGTTTTGTACTCCAGAGAGTCGTAGAGGAAGATCTGAGTGTCACCCTGCCAGGCCCAATCAGTCAGCGCGAAGACTTCGCCATCACCCATGGGGTAGCGGAAGCTTGCGGTGAAGTTGGCGGTGGTCTCCGGTGAATTCGGGAACACGTTGCCATCCACGTTGGCGAAGCTGGAGAAGGTGCCATCACCATTGTCGACGATGCGTACCGGGTCTTTTACCGTGCACTGGCCCGAGCCACACACGGCCACTTCCAGGTCGCCGTCGTCGATTTCGGTATCCACGTAGGCATAGCCGAAGGTGATGTCGAAGTACTCGTTGAATACGACTTCCAGGTCGACTTCAAAGCCAGCTGCATTACCTTCATCGGCATTTACCAGCTGGATCAAGTTGCCGGCGCCACCGACAGCAGAAAACTGCATATCGTCGACTTCGTAGTAGTACACGGCCGCATTCAGGCGAGCACGGTTCTCCCAGAACTCGGTCTTATAGCCCAGTTCGAAGGAGGTGATGGTCTCGGAATCAGCCACGGAAGGCGCGCCGAAGAAGGCAATGTCACGACCCTGAATGGTGGGGCCACGGAAGCCGGTGGCGACCTTACCCCAAATGGTCGTATTTTCGCTCGGCGAGTACGCCAGGCTCAGGTTGCCCGACACTTCATCGTCGTCTACGTCCGCGGTCTGTCCGGTAGTGCTGTCCAGTTCTTTGTCATCGTCGGAGTAACGTACACCGGCGGTCAGTACCCATTGGTCAGTCAGGTCGTACTCGGCCTGACCAAACAGCGCCCATGCTTCGTTGTCGACGCTGTAGCCCTGGTTGTTGAAACCGTTGGTGGTGAATACCTCCAGGTCAGAGTCGAAGTAGAACGCACCGACCTGCCAGAACAGACGATCCGGCTCGTTGTTAGACAAGCGAATTTCCTGGGTGGTCTGCTCGATGTCGCCGTCGTCCTGGGTTTCAGAAGGGAAGGGGATAAAGCCGGGGCCGAACACCAGGTTGCCGCCATCGATATCGCCGAGGCTGTAACCGTCGGCTTCGTCGTAGGCGGTGATCGAGGTCAGGGTGTAATCACCCAGATCCCAGTCGACCTTCAGGTTGAAGCCGTGACTGTCGTATTCCTGTGGATTGCCATTACCGCCGTCGAAGTACACCGTTTCACGGTCGTAGTTCTGGTTCAGGTCATTGTCGCCCGTGGTCAGCACGTTGGCGCGAAACAGCGAGGAGGTGCCGCCCAGGTCGCGGTACTGCGCCCCCAGCAACACATCGATATTTTCACTCGCTTGCCAGGCCAGGAAGCCCTTAACGGCCACTTCCTCGATCTCACCGATCGCATCACTTTCGCCGGTGAAATCGTTGTCGATCCAGTCATCGCGATTCTGAGAAAGGACAGCGATACGACCCTGCAAGTTGTCGGCGATGCCGCCGCTCAATGCACCTTCGAAGTTCACCGTGCCCAGGTCACCGACATCCAACTTGGCGTGCCCGGAGAACTCCTCCGTTGGCTTGTTCGAGTCCAGCTTCACAATACCCGCTGTGGTGTTACGACCGAACAGTGAACCCTGCGGTCCGCGCAGCACTTCTACGCGATCGATATCGAAGATCGGAAAGCTCTTAAGAACAACGTTTTCCTTGACGACTTCGTCCATAACAACGGATACCGGCTGCGAGGCGCCCAGATCGAAATCGATGTTACCGAGGCCGCGAATATAGAAACGCGGTGCGACGCGACCGTTGGAGGATTCGACGTACAGGCCCGGTACGCGAGCCGACAGGGCGCGAATATCTGCACCGCCTTCGAAGATGGCGCTAAGGCGATCATCAGACATCGTCGCAATTGAAATGGGTACGTCCATTACGCTCTGTTCGCGCTTCTGGGCGGTAACAATCACTTCTTCCAGTTGGGCGTTTGCCACGTTCGCACCCGTAGTAAGGGTAGATGACACGGCCAGCGCCAATACCTTTGAATTAAACTTCATGAGTAGCTCCTTGTGGGATCAGGTGTGTCTTGTAGGTGTTGTTTTGTAGCAGTTGGCCCAAAGACCGGGCCTCGTGTTGTTAGTGTTGTGACCGCCATTTACACTAGACGTAATTAGGCCAGAACCCTTCAAAACTTAGCAAGGGTTTCGCGGCCAAAGTGCCACTATTTCCGAAATTTCTCGGGCCGTGCAGCAGATTGGGGGAAGCGCATGTTGGTGAGAGCCGTAATTGCACTGTTTTTGGGCGCCCTGGGGGCCTCGCTGCCGGTGCAGGCAGAATCTCTGCAGACCGCCGACGTTATCATTCGGGGCGACTATGTGTTGTCGATGACACCGGGCACAGCCCCGCTGATCGACGCGGCCGTGGTGGTAAAAGGTGATCAGATCGCAGCGGTTGGGCCTTGGGCTGAGATCAGCCAGCGCTTCCGCGCGGAAAAAATCCTTCCCGGAAAAGGGCGAGTCGTTATGCCCGGTCTGGTCAACGGGCATACCCACACTTCGATGACGTTGTTCCGCGGCATGGTTGATGACCTCGATCTCATGACCTGGTTGAACGCCTACGTGTTCCCGATGGAGGGACGTTTTGTCGATCCCGAGTTTGTGCGGGTTGGCACTACACTGGCCTGCTGGGAAATGATTGAGTCCGGCACCACGAGCTTCGTGGATATGTATTTCTATCCTGAGGTGATCGCCGGTGTGGTCGACCGCTGTGGCCTGCGCGCTATTGTGGCGGCGCCGCATATCGACTTCCCCAGTCCTGGCTTCAGGGGTTGGGACGACTCCTTCGCCGCTGCGATTAAGTTTGTGCGCGAGTGGCAGGGCAAACATCCCAGAATAACGCCTGCGTTTGCACCGCATGCGCCCTACACCGTGGTTCCCCAGCATATTTCGGCTACTGCTCGTGTGGCGGCCGAGCTCAACGCGCCCATTTCCATGCATATTGCCGAAGCACCATCTGAATCCCAGTTTGTGATGGAGAACTATGAGACCACGCCGGTGCAGCATGTCGCTTCGACAGGCTTGTTTGAACAGCAGGTGATCGGCGCGCATATGATTCAGTTGAATCAGGAGGATATTCGCATTGTCGCTGAGAAGGGGGTGGGTGCGGTGCACAACCCAACCTCCAATATGAAGCTCGGCGCCGGCGTGGCGCCCGTGAGCGCCATGATTGCGGCCGGTGTCAATGTGGGTTTGGGTACCGATGGTGCTGCATCGAACAACGACCTGGATATGTGGGAGGAGGTGCGCCTGGCGGCATTGGTGCACAAGCTCAAAGCGAATGATCCCACGGCAATACCCGCTGGCACGGCGCTCAATATGGCGACGTTGATGGGCGCCAAGGCCGTGGGCCTGGGTAAGGTAACGGGAGAGTTGGCTGTGGGTAAGCAGGCCGACCTCATCCAGCTCGATTTCACCGAAGTTCGGCACGGCCCGCTCTACGACATCGAATCGCATCTGGTTTACGTGCTCGATAGCCAGGATGTGGTGACCACCATGGTCGCGGGAAAGCTACTCATGGAGGAGCGAGCCGTGTTAACGATTGATGAGGCGGCGTTGCGTAAGGATGTTGAGCGCATTCGTGGTCAGATTCGTGCTGCGCTTGCTGGCACATCTAAATGATGCGCGTTTCTATATTGCTCATGACGCTGCTGATGAGTTGGGGGAGCGTTGCAAGTGAGCCACAGACTAAACCGGAGAATGCTGTGGATATCGATACCTTGATCGAAACGCTGGGCTTGCAGCCCCATGTGGAAGGGGGTTATTTCCGGCGTACCTTCGAAGCGGGGCATCGCGACAAGATCGACCAGGGCGATGGGCCGCGTTTCACCATGACCTCCATTTACTATTTGCTGACGCAGGAATCGCCGGTGGGTCACTGGCATCTCAACAAGTCAGACATCCTGCACTTTTTTCATCTGGGCGCCCCCATTATCTATTATTTAATTCACCCCGATGGTCGTTTGGAGCGCGTTGTCATGGGCCCTGATCCAAGCCAGGGGCATGTCCTGCAAATGGCGGTAACAGGCGGAACCTGGAAGGCCTCTCACCTGGAGAAGGGTGACTACGGGCTAATCAGCGAAGCAGTCTCCCCGGGCTTCGAGTACGCAGATATGACTCTGGGGGTAGCGGCAAGCCTGGTGCAGCAGTTTCCGGACCATGCTGAACTGATCAGGCAATTCAGCAAGGATTAAGGCCGCTTCAAGCACCTTTCGCGGCGGCAATCGCCTCGACCATGTGGGCCAGTTCTGGCTTGTTGGCCGCAATCTCTTTAATGCTCAATCCATCCAGCTCGTGCGGAAACACCAGCCACTCATCGGATTCGTGTACAAAGTAGTCGGGCACTCTGTCGGTCTTATTGTTGGCCGGCTTGTAATAGGGCGTGGCAATGCGTACTTCGGGTGTGTTTTTCTTGCAGGCCGCTTCCAGGTCGCGAATGGTCTGGTCAATGCTCAGGCCGGTGTCGTGGACGTCGTCGACGATAAGCAGTGAATCCTCCGACTCCAATCGGCGAATCAGATAATTGAGGCCATGCACCTGCACGTGGCGAGAGCGTTCACCGATGCCGGTATAGGAAGAGGTGCGGATGGCGATATGGTCAGATTTCACGCCCAGTACGTCGAGTAACTCCTGCACGGCTATCCCCACCGGGGCACCGCCTCGCCAAACGCCAACGATGTAGTTGGGCCGAAAGCCGCTCTCGTACACGCGCTAAGCCAGATCAAAGGAGTCCCGCAGCAGTTGCGATGAGCTGATGTAGTGTTTATCCATGGTAGTGGTGCCGAGCCGAGAAAAGCTGAAGCCTAGCATAGTCCTTTGTGGTGCCTAAGACCTCATTTACGTACACTCCCCTGACCCTAACAACACGAATTCCATGGAGCAGTTATGTCGCAGGTATCCAGCGAAGGAGCCCTCAGCGGATTTTTCCAGTTGCAGCAGCACGGCAGCACCGTGCGCCGCGAGTTGCTGGGAGGCCTGACCACCTTCGTTACCATGGCGTATATCATCTTTGTGAATCCACAGATGATGGCGTCGGCGGGGATGGACCATGGAGCGGCTTTTGTGGCGACCTGTCTAGGTGCTGCGATTGCCTGCTTCATCATGGGTTTGTATGCCAATTGGCCGGTAGGATTGGCGCCGGGGATGGGGCTCAATGCGTTCTTTACCTACACTGTTGTCGCGGAGATGGGCTACAGCTGGGAGGTTGCCCTGGGTGCAGTGTTCATAGCGGGCGTGCTGTTTGTCATCATGAGTGTGACGCGTATCCGTGGCTGGATGCTGGAAAGTATTCCCATGGATATGCGCATCGCCATGGCCGCCGGCGTGGGTCTTTTCATCGGTTTCATTGGTCTGCGCAATGCTGGCATCGTGGTTGATAACCCAGCTACGTTGATTACCCTCGGTGACCTGACTGAACCCGGGCCTTTTCTGGGTGCCCTGGGATTTCTGGTGATGGCAGTGCTGAGCCAGCGCCAGGTGCACGGTGCCATGATCATTGGGGTGCTGGGCGTGACCCTGCTCGGGATTCCTTTTGGCCTGGTGGAGTACCAGGGGCTGGTGTCAGCGCCGCCGAGTCTTGCACCCACATTCATGCAACTGGATATTGCGGGGGCACTGGATCTGGCTATGGTGTCGGTGATTATCGCATTTTTGTTTGTGAATCTGTTTGATACCGCCGGTACGCTGCTTGGAGTGGCCAGCCGCGCCAACCTGGTCGATGCCAATGGCAAAATCCAGAATCTCGATCGAGCGCTGAAAGCGGACAGCACCTCCAGCGTGCTGGGCGCCTTCCTGGGCTGTGCGCCGGTCACCAGTTACGTCGAGAGTGCTGCTGGCGTTGCGGCAGGGGGGCGTACCGGACTAACGGCGGTCGTGGTTGGCTGCTTGTTCCTGCTGGCCATTTTCTTTGCTCCTTTGGCCGGTATGGTGCCGGCCTATGCCACTGCGGGCGCGCTGGTGTATGTCGCTATGCTGATGATGACCGGCATGGAAAAACTCGATTGGGCCGATATGAGCGAAGTAGTGCCCGCACTGCTGATGATCGTCATGATTCCACTCACCTTCTCGATCGCCAACGGCATCGCGGTGGGCTTCATCAGTTATGTGGTGATCAAGCTGTGTGTAGGGCGCCGAGCCGATATTTCTCCCGGCGCCTACGTGCTGGCGGCGATATTTCTCGCCAAGTTCGCATTCCTCTAGACAATGCCTGAGAAGAACTAGTAGATATTGCCTTAGAGCAGGCTGCAGTCGCTTAACATTTGTTAAGGACGCGGCTTGAGTTATCCCGCATTATCATCGTCAAGCTTGCGCTTGAGTCTGGATAGAGATACCGCGTCGACGCCAATGTAGGAGGCGATGTGGAATTGCGGTACCCGATCCAGCAGCCAGGGTTCGTTCTCTATTAATGAGCGGTAACGCTGCTCCGCGTTGCCGGTCAGGAACAGGGCTTCACGCCGTTCGTTGCGGATGAAGGCTTTCGCCAGGAGATCAATCATGAGCTGGCTGGCCTGGGGATGCTCGGGAGCAAGTTTATGCAGTGGCTCGAAGTCGGTCTGTATCAGTGAACCGGCCTCGAGGGCCTGAATGGAGAAGGGTGCTGGTGAGCCAGTCATGGCCGCGCTGATGGCGCCGGTGATGTCGCCCTCGCCAAAGAACGCCTTATTGCGTTCCTTGCCATCCGGGGTGTTGTAGAACAGACGAACGAGTCCGGATTGCAGCAGGAAAACGTGCCGAGAGTGATCGCCGGCGTTGACCAGAAATTGGTCGGCATCGAAATCAACCCGACGCATGCCTGCAATCCAGTCACTAAGAATAGAGGGGTCAGTGATAGCCCACTGATCAAACCAGGGTTGTAGATCTGCCGTATTTACCAAGACTCAGCCCATACCTTCGAAGAAAGGGAGAAGACCCATGAACGATGCAGCGAACGATATCATAATGAACCGCGATGCAGCCGACGACTTGCTCGAGGCGCAGCCCCAGACCATCGAGGAACAACGCACCGAGCGCAAGCAGAAGCTGGCCGCGGCGTTCCGCTTGTTTGGAAAATTTGGCTTCGATGAGGGGGTGGCTGGGCACATCACCGCGCGCGATCCCGAGCGGCTGGATCACTTCTGGGTGAATCCGATGGGCAAGTCCTTCAAACAAATGAAGGTGTCGGATTTGCTGCTGGTCAGCCATACGGGTGAGATTGTTGAGGGCAACGGTCTACTGAATGGTGCGGCCTTTACAATTCATTCGCAGATTCACATGGCTAACCCCAACGTGACAGCCGCGGCACACTCACACTCCGTTTACGGCAAAGCCTGGTCCACCCTCGGACGCCCGTTGGATCCGATCACCCAGGACGTGTGCGCCTTCTATGAAGACCACGCGGTGTTTGATGATTTCACAGGTGTTGTTCTGGACGACAGCGAAGGGAAGCGTATCGCCGCGGCACTGGGCGACAAGAAGGCAGCGATTCTGCAAAACCATGGCCTGCTGACTGTCGGTCAGAGCGTTGATGAGGCTGCCTGGTGGTTTATAACGATGGAGCGCAGCTGTCAGGCTCAGTTAATGGCCGAAGCTGCTGGTACGCCGAAGCTGATCGATCATGAGCATGCCTTGAACACGCGTGAAACCGTGGGCAGTACGCTGGCAGGTTGGTTCAGCTTCCAGCCGTTGTACGACGTGATTAGCGCCGAGCAGCCCGACCTGTTTGAATAAGCGCTACTGCTCTTCGGCAGAGATGTTGCCCTCCCATTGAGGAGGGCTCATGGTCTCGGCAAAATTCGAGAACATGATGTTGAAGGCAATGCTAACCCGGTTTTCTGGGCTGCGATTGGGGTTCACCGAATGTTGCAGCCAGGACGGGAAGATAATCATCGTGCCGGGGTCGACCTGCAGGCTGACCTTGCCCGCTGTTGCGGGCCCGCGCTCGGTCGTTTCGGGTGAAATCACCCCCACCTGATGGCGAGGATCATAGAAGTAGATGCTGTTCGCCTTGTCCTGGGTTTTCACGTAGTACACGCCGCTCAGGTAATTGTTGGGATGCGTATGCATCTTGTGCGGTGCCGCGGGGCCGGAGATGTTGGCCCAGCAGCCGGTCACCTCAAACGCTGGGTGTTTGATCTTCAGCGACTGTAATACGCTCGTTACCGACCCCTGCAGCATGTTTTTGAAAAACCCCATGCCTTCGGCCTCGTGGAAGCGATGATCGGTTTGCCACATGCCGCCTGGCGCCAGCGGGGGCTCATCGGCCGTCAGCTCATCGAGTTTGGCTAGAATTTTTGCGTTAAGCGGTTCAAAGGTGCTGGGTGCCAACTGCCACTTGTATACCAGCGTGGGAAAGAAAGGCACGACTTCGCTGCTGGTAAAACTGACGCCGCTAGGGTCATCCATGGCCTGATCTCACAATTACTTGGGATAACATTCCTGGATGCCCGCATTGAGTGTGTCGCGGTCTTCAATATTGGGATACTGGCGGCCCAGCAGCTTGATGCCATCCATGACCTTTTGGTTGATGCTGATCTCTTTATCGAGCGCAATTTGCAGGGCATCGCGATTGAGAATGTGTAGGCGCTTGGTAGCCAGTTGCTCGCAGAATGTGCCAGGAAAAGGCCCCAGGGCTTCGCGGAATTTCTCAGGTAGCGACACGTAGATTGCCACCGAGGTTGCGTCGTAGCGATCGCGGAAGCCGAGATACTGCTGCAGCTCGCCCGCCATCGAGTCGAAGTAGCCACCGGCGATCGCCTCTCGAAAGCTTTGATTCTCAGCAATTCGGGGTAGCTTATGTGCGTTGAGAATCTCTTGCAGTAACGCCTCTCGCTCCGCCGGAGTGGCGGCGTTGGCGGCGACTGTGACGCCCCATAGCAGTATTAGTGCGAGTATTTTCATTACATTGCCCCTCAGACTCGATCCATCCATTTGTCGAGCGTAACAGGTTCGTAGGCCAGTACGCATTCCAAAATCTCGGGAGTGGAATTGGCAACCAACAATTGTTCCCTGTGTGCCGGGGTCAAGAATCGCTGCGCAACCATTTGGTCGAGGAAGCCGAGCAGGGCGTCGTAGAAGCCCTCGATGTTGAGCAGCCCGCAGGCTTTGGAGTGGAAGCCCAGTTGATTCCAGGTAAATACTTCCACAATTTCTTCGAGCGTACCTATGCCGCCGGGCAACGCGATAAACGCATCGGCTCGCTTTGCCATCTCCATTTTTCGTTCATGCATGGAGGACACGCTGACCAGTTCGGTCACTGCGCCATGCCCGACCTCTTTTTCCAGCAAATCCTGGGGAATGACGCCCACGACCTCACCGCCCGCGTTGAGTGCCGCATCAGCGACGGCGCCCATGAGTCCGACATGGCCGCCTCCGTACACCAGCGTGTGGCCACCCGCCGCAATGAGTTGCCCCATCTCGACTGCCGCTTGCTTGAAGAGGGGGTTCGCGCCGGGGCTCGAACCGCAATAAATACAGATGCTGGCCATAGTGGCTCCTTGGAGAGGAGCCTATTCTGCCGTTTCTCGATAGCTATCGATAGAGGGACAAGAACAGACCAGATTCCGGTCACCATAGACATTGTCGATGCGGTTAACCGGCGCCCAGTACTTGCCACGGCGCAGGCTGTCCAGCGGGTAGGCGGCCATCTCGCGGGTGTAGGGGTGCTGCCAGTCGTCCTCGACAATGTCCTCGAGGGAGTGAGGCGCGTTGCACAGTGGATTGTCCTCACTGTCGAAAGTGCCTTCCTCCACGGCTCGGATTTCCTCGCGGATGGCTATCAGCGCATCGCAAAAGCGATCCAGTTCGAACAGTGACTCACTTTCCGTGGGCTCCACCATCAGGGTGCCCGCGACCGGGAATGACATGGTGGGAGCGTGGAAGCCAAAATCGATCAGGCGCTTCGCCACGTCTTCCTCGCTGATGCCGCTTGCATCCTTGAGCGGACGCATGTCGATAATGCATTCGTGGGCCACTCGGCCATTGCGCCCGGTGTACAGTATCGGGAAGTGGTCCTTGAGTCGGTGCGCGATGTAGTTTGCATTCAATATGGCAACGCGTGTGGCCTGCTCCAAACCTTCAGCGCCCATCAGAGCGATATAGGCCCAGGATATGGGCAGAATTGAGGTGCTGCCGAAGGGTGCGCTGGCTACCACATCGTTATTCTCACTCAGTTCACCGATCTGGCAGAGCGGATGATTGGGCAGGAAGGGCGCCAAGTGCGCACCCACGCCAATTGGACCCATGCCGGGACCGCCGCCGCCATGCGGAATACAAAAGGTCTTGTGTAGATTCAAGTGCGATACATCGGCGCCGAATTTGCCCGGGGCTGCCAGCCCCACAAGGGCATTGAGATTGGCACCATCGACGTAGACCTGGCCGCCGTGCTTGTGCACCAGTTCGCACAGGTCAACGATACTTTCCTCAAACACGCCGTGGGTCGATGGGTAAGTCACCATGATGCACGCCAGTTCCTCCCGGTGGCGCTCACACTTGTCTGTAAGGTCGTCCATGTCGACATTGCCGTCATGGTCGCACTCGACAATGACCACTTTGAGGCCCGCTAACGCAGCGCTGGCCGGATTCGTGCCATGGGCGGAGCTGGGTATCAGGCAGATATCGCGCTGATGGTCACCGCGGCTCTCGTGGTAGCGCTTAATCGCCAGCAGTCCGGCGTATTCGCCCTGAGAGCCGGCATTGGGCTGCATGGATATCGCGTCGTAACCGGTGCATTCGAGCAGCATCTGCTCCAGTTCTTCCAGTAGTTGCTGGTAGCCACGGGTCTGCGACTCGGGTGCGAAGGGGTGTATGCCCGCGAATTCTGGCCAGGTGATGCCGATCATTTCCGTCGTGGCGTTGAGTTTCATTGTGCACGATCCCAGCGGAATCATGGCACGGTTGAGCGCAATGTCCTTATCTTCCAGGCGGCGCAGATAACGCAGCATCTCGGTTTCCGAGTGGAAGTCATTGAAGATGGGATGCTGTAGATAATCGGTTTCGCGGAAGAGTGCATCGGAGATGCCCGGATGCTCTGAGGCGCGTGAATCCAGCGCATCGACATCGAGTTCCTCTTCGCTGCCCGTGAATACAAACCACAGGTCCTGGAGTTCGCGGCGCCCGCTGGTTTCGTCGAGGCTGACCCCGAGCTTGCCGGCGCCCATCACTCGCAGATTTAGCTGCAGCAGCTCGGCGCGCTCGAGAATCGCTGCGCTGCTCTCACCGACGCTGAACGTCAAGGTGTCGAAATAGCTACTGTTATCCGCCTGCAGGCCGGCATCTGCGAGCGCAGTGGCGAGAATCGCGGTGTGGCGATGAATACGCTGTGCAATTCTGCGTAGCCCTTCTGGGCCGTGGTACATGGCATAGAAACTCGCCATGAGCGCCAACAAAGCCTGCGAGGTGCAAATGTTGCTGGTCGCTTTTTCACGGCGAATATGCTGCTCGCGCGTTTGCATGGCCATGCGCAGCGCCTGATTGCCGCGGCGATCAATAGAAACACCGATGATGCGTCCCGGGGTTGAGCGCTTGTAGGCGTCTCGCGTTGCAAAATATGCAGCGTGGGGCCCACCGAAGCCCATGGGAACGCCGAATCGCTGGGTGTTGCCCACCACCACGTCGGCACCTTGTGCGCCGGGTGATTTGAGCAACAGCAGCGACATGATATCGGCGGCAACGGTGACCAGGGTGTTGGCCGCGTGCGCCTGCTCAATGATCGGAGCGATATCCTTCACGTCACCATAAGTGCCTGGGTATTGCAGCAGAACGCCGAAGGCTTCCTGCTCGCCGAGCAGTTGCATTGGGTCGCCTACGAGCACTTCGATGTCCAGAGGCTTGGCGCGGGTTTGCACGACGGCGATGGTTTGCGGGTGACAATCCTCAGCCACGATGAACGTATGGCTGCGGTTCTTTTTGTTCACCCGCTGCAGCAATGTCATGGCCTCGGCGGCTGCCGTGCCTTCGTCTAGCATGGAGGCGTTCGCCAGATCCATTCCCGTCAGATCCATGACCATTTGCTGAAAGTTCAGCAAACCTTCCAGACGACCTTGAGATATTTCAGGCTGGTAGGGCGTATAGGCGGTGTACCAACCCGGATTTTCCAGCACGTTGCGCTGAATAACAGGCGGGGTATACGTGTCGTGATAGCCGCAGCCGATGAACGAGCGGAACACCTGGTTCTGTTCGGCAATGCTCCTCAGACGCGCTATGACCGCCTGCTCCGTATTGGGCGAATCCAGCTGCATAGGTGCTTCGCGTCGGATCAGTTGGGGAATGGTGTCATCGATCAGCGCGGCTGCTGATTCATAGCCAATTGCCTGGGCCATCTCGGTTTGCTGGGCTGGGCTGGGCCCTATGTGTCGGCGTATGAAATCGCCGCGATTTTCGAGTTCCGACAGGGGTGCAGGTGTCATCGTTAGGAAGGGTCCTGTTCGCCACGCGGGGCAGGTTTCACAAGGCGGCGATTGTACTCCAATAGGCGCCATTTTCCAGCCGTGCGTCGCGGATTTGTGCTACATGAACATGGAATTACTTGTAGGAGAAATTGTCACTGTAAGGGTGCTACACTTTTTAGTTCTGAGACGGCTTTTGAGATACACGAGGTAGAGCATGAAACACTTATCGAAGCGCCTGGCTGGCCTGGCAATAGTGTCACTAGTAGCGAGCAGCGGCGCTGTACACGCCGATACCCTTGAGTTGCGTAACGGCAAGAGTCTGAGCGGCGATTACCGCGGCGGCTCCTCCAACAATGTGCGCTTTAGTTCAGGTGGTTCTACCCAGACCTACTCCGTAGCAGATGTCGACTCCTTGTTTTTCGAACACGATGGTGACGGCGATGCCAATGCCGAACCGACGGTGGCCGATTCCGCGGATAACGGTGGTGGCGACACGCTGGAACTGCGTAGCGGCGAGAGTAAAGTTGGGGACTATTCCGGCGGCTCCTCGGGCAATATCCGGTTCCGCTCGGGCGGCGCGATGTACACCTATCCGCGCGCGACTGTGGACGCGATCTTTTTCACCGCTGATCCTGCCGCTGCGGCAGCTGCAGGCAATGCTGCACCCGCCGCGGCTGCGGCACCTGCTCCTGCCGCCGCTCCGGCGGTTGAAGCAGGCTCGCGAATCATGGTTCGTCTTGGACAGGCAATTGATTCGCGGCGCCAGCAGGCTGGCTTTCGCTTTACCGGTCGCCTGGAGGGCGATCTGGTTGCCGGAGGTCAAACGGTCGCACCCCGTGGTGCGAACGTCTACGGTGTTCTCACCAATGCGCAGCAATCAGGCCGTATCGCCGGCCGTTCGCAGTTAACGCTGACACTGACCGATATCATGGTGAACAACCAGATGCGCCCTGTGGTGACGTCTAGCGTTAAGGCAGTCACCGACAACACGGCGGGTAGCACAGCACGGCGTACCCTTGGGGCTGCTGCGATAGGCGCTTTGATTGACGGTAAAAGTGGTGCCAAGACGGGTGCCGCCGTGGGTGCCGGTGCCTCAATACTGACGCAGGGTGAATCGATTAGTATTCCAGCCGGTACACTGCTGGAATTCCGCTTGGGTCAGCCGTTTCAGCCCTGATCCAGCAGGAAGCGTTTGACTAGCCGGTTGAAAATGGCCGGCTTCTCCGCGTGCAGCCAGTGGCCTGTGCCCTGAATGATCTTTACCTCGGCTGCAGGGAACAGAGCAAGGATCTGGTCGCGGTGTTGCGGGAGTATGTAGTCAGACTCTGAGCCCTTGATAAACAACGTCGGTCCCGGCCAGGGCGGCCCCACATTGGCCATGCCTAAGTTTGCGTAGTTCGCTTTCACGGCTTCGCGATTGATAAGCCAGCGGAAGCTGCCTTCATCATCCGGCTGCCAGCTCTTAAGTAAAAATGCGCGAACACTCGCCTCCGAAACGTGCTTTGCCAGAATGGCATCTGCTTCGCGACGTTGCTGGGGGGCGTGCTCGGCTACCGCGTCCAGACCCGCCAGTATGTGATTGTGATGGGGTGGGTATTGCACCGGCGCCACATCGGCGACGACGAGTTTGTCCACCAGTTCGGGGTTGTCCATGGCCACCTGCATCGCGGCTTTGCCGCCCATGGAGTGTCCCAACAAATGGCAACGGCCTAATGCGTTAGCGCGAATGAAGTCGGCAACAGCGGCGCCCATCGCGCTGTAGTCGAAGTTTTCCGAGCGAGGCGAGCGACCGTGATTGGGTAGATCGAGTGAATACACATTGAAGTGTTCAGCCATCCCCCGCGCAATGATGCCGAGATTGGAAGCCGAGCCAAACAAACCGTGAAGCAGGACGATATTTTCTGTGCTGGACAGCGCGCCATCGGCTGCGGAGGTTTGTTCCGAAGCGCTTTCGACTTTTGGTCTATAGACGTGATGAAGTAGCATGGGGCGCCAATGATACCGCTAAACGATCTATTGGCGCAGGTTAGAGCCTGTGATTTGTGCGACCTGCCATTGGGGCCGCGCCCGGTGCTGCGTGCGAGCACTACGGCCAGACTGTTGATTGTCGGCCAGGCGCCGGGAACGAAGGTCCATGAGACGGGCATACCCTGGAATGATCCCAGTGGCGACAAACTGCGTGAATGGCTGCAGCTGGATCGGGACAGCTTCTACGATGAGTCCAAGGTGGCCATTGTTCCCATGGCATTCTGTTATCCCGGGAAGGGAAAATCCGGGGACTTGCCCCCGCCGCCTCTGTGTTCGCAAACCTGGCATGAAGCGATACTGGCGCAGATGCCGAAGGTTGAAGTGACGCTGTTGCTGGGCCGCTATGCACAGGAATATTTTCTCGGCAAGTCTGCTCAAACCCTGACGGCGCGGGTGCAGAACTGGCGAGAACATGCGCCGAAGCTATGGCCGATGCCGCACCCGTCGCCGCGTAACCGGCTATGGTTGCGGCGCAATCCCTGGTTTGAAGACGAAGTGGTGCCGGCCTTGCGTGAACATTTGACCACGCTGTAACGGCGAGCCTGGGAAGGACAGTATGAATATTTGGAGGAGAACTTCATGGAAGTGGTGAGTCCGGAATCCGTCGGGATTTCCTCGTCGCGTCTGGCGCGTATCGGCGAGCATCTGCGCTCGGCCTATGTGGAGCCTGGCAAGATAGCAGGCACTCAAACCTTGGTCGCACGGCGCGGTGAAGTCTGTTATTTCGAGTCAGAAGGGCTGATGGATCGGGAGCGCGAGCTGCCAATGCGCGATGATGCCATCTTTCGTATTTACTCCATGACTAAGCCGATCACATCGGTCGCATTGATGATGCTTTGGGAGCGGGGCAAGTTCGCGCTGACAGACCCCGTACGCCGTTTCATACCCGAGTGGCGTAATCTGCAAGTGTATGAAGCCGGCAACTGGCCGCTCTACCAGACGCGCCCCTGTGCCGCGCCAATGACCGTACGAGACCTACTCACCCATATGTCCGGTTTGACCTACGGTTTTATGCGCGCCAGTAACGTTGATCATGGCTACCGCAAGGTGGGGGTGCAGGTCTCTAAGCCGGGCTACACCCTCAAAGACATGGTCTCAGAGCTCGCCGGATTGCCGCTGGAGTTTGATCCCGGCACAGCCTGGAATTATTCGGTCGCCACCGATGTCTGTGGTTATCTGGTCGAAGTCATATCCGGCAAACCCTTCGATGAGTTTCTGCGCGATGAGGTATTCGACCCGCTGGGGATGCACGACACCGCATTCAATATTTCCTCAGAGAAAGAAGAGCGTTTTACCGCCTGTTATCAGCGCAATCTCGACAAATCGGTGACTCTCGCCGACGACCCCCATGCCAGCGATTTTCGTGACCGCAGTTTCTTTGGCGGCGGTGGGGGCCTGCTCTCAACGACGGCGGATTACTATCGCTTCTGCGCGATGTTGCGTAATGGCGGCGAACTGGACGGTGCGCGACTGTTGGGTCCACGGACAATCGACTTTATGACCAGTAATCACCTGCCAGACAATGTCGACCTGAGCGTCATCGCCCGGGGTAGCTTCAGCGAGACGACCTATGACGGCATTGGTTTTGGTCTCGGTTTCGCCACGCGGCTCAATGCGGTGAAAAACGGAAACCTGGGCGGTGTGGGTGAGTATAACTGGGGCGGCATGGCGAGTACCGCGTTTTGGATCGACCCGGTGGAAGACCTGGTAGTCATTTTCATGACGCAGTTGATGCCCTCGGGTAGTTTCAACTTTCGTGGTCAGCTGCATTCCATAATTTATTCGGCGCTCACCGACTGATAGCGCGGTTCCTTCACCGTTAGCAGCAGCGCACCGCCGAGTGCCAGGCAGGTGATCGCGCCAAAAAATACAGCGCCGTAACCCAGGGCGGTGGCTATGATACCCCCGAGTAGCGGGGCAATGCTGCCCGCGATTTCCGCCGCGCTATTGGCGGTTGCAACGCGTAATGCCGTGTCTTCACGTCGTCCAAACTCCATCGCCAGGCTCATGGACGCCATGCGAAACCCCTCCTGGGATGCGCCGATACCCAGAAACACCAGTACCACCGTAAGGTAACTATTGCTCGCCATCAGACCGAGGGTCGAGATGATCCAGAGGCCTACCGTCATCAGCAGACACAGGCGGAAGCCTTGTCTGTCGGCCAGCATTCCCCAGCCAAGATTAGACACGGTGGCAGCGACCGTAAATGCGATGGTGAGATTGGCCAGCGTTTGCCCGCTGAGGCCAATGTTCTCGCCAGCGTAAAGAATATAGAAGGGCAGGGCCATTCGTCCCATGGTGGTCAAAGCGCGGGCATACACATAGCGCGCAAATTGCGGCTCCGCTTTAAGAAAACCGGGCATGCCCCGCAGATGCTGGAGAAAGCTCTGTTGTTCCGCCACCGTTGGAGGGCGGGGTTCGCGAACCAGGGCCAACATCAATAAGCCGGTCGCCGTGAGTACGAAGGACAGCATAAACATCCAGCCGTAGCCCGTGGCCGTGGGCGGATCGCCCAGCAGATAGTTGCCACCGTACCAGGCGACTATCGCGGTAGTGATGCCGGCAAGAAAATTGCGTAGGCCCATGAGCTTGCCGCGGTTGTTGACCGGAATCACCTTCGCCAGTAGCACCTGAAAAACGACCGCCTGCATGCCAGCAAACAGACCAAACAAAGCCAGGCTCGCGATGGCCGCATAGAGCGCGCTTTCACCTGTTAGCAGCAGTCCCGACAGGGCCAGGCCCAACACTGCCACGCGCATGGAGCCGCCGGTCCAGAAGCCCACGGGCAGCACCCGATCGCGGTGGCCGATCAGGCTGGCGCTGAGTAGCGGTGTAATAGCGCTACCGAGAGAAAACAGCGCCAGCGCCAATCCCACCATGAATTCTGAGCCACCGGACAGCAGGAGGATGAATGCGGGGACAAACGTGGGGGTGTTGAGCAGTCGAAAACCGGTTTGCCCGAGCAGCCCATGCACCAGATGAATCGCAAAGTTGCGAGGCAGATCCGCCTGGACCCGGGCCTGGTAATCTCGCTCGCTAGTCGATTCGTACATATACTGATGAAGTAAACAGATTCGGGAGGGCGATGGTATGGCATTTGGCAAGCGATCAACAGCAGAGGGTGTGACCGACGGCATCGATCTGGCGGGCAAGACCGTGGTGATTACCGGGGTGAATTCGGGTCTCGGACTCGAATCGATGAAGGTGTTGGCGCGGCGCGGTGCCCATGTGATCGGGCTTGCGCGTACCAAAGAAAAGGCCGAATCCGCCTGTGACAAGGTGCAGGGCGAGGCCACGGGCGTAGCTTGTGAGCTGAGTGATCTGAATAGCGTGGTTGCCGCGGCGAGAACTATTGCTGCTTTGGGGAAGCCCATAGACGTGCTGATGACCAACGCAGGCATCATGATGCCGACGGATTTGAGCACCGCTCACGGCGTTGAAATGCAGTTCGCCACCAATCACTTGGGGCACTTCGTGCTGGTGCATCATTTATTAGAGCAGGTGAAAGCGGCGCAAAACGGCCGGATCGTTATTCTCTCCAGTGCTGCTCACACCTGGGCACCCACGGGCGGCATCGAGTTTGACAATCTGGACGCGAGCAAAGGCTACAGTCCCATGAAGTGCTACGGCCAATCCAAGCTGGCCAATCTGTTGCATGCACGTAAACTCGCCGCGGATTTGCAGGGAAGTGGTGTAACGGTGAATGCGCTGCACCCGGGTGTGATTCAAACCAACCTCGGGCGCGACAATCGCAGCTTACTCATGCCGCTGGTCGGTTTGCTGGCCAAGCCCTTCATGAAATCGATTCCCCAGGGCGCGGCCACTCAGTGCTACGTGGCGACTCATCCTGACCTGGATGGCGTCAGCGGAGAGTACTTCTCCGACTGTAAGCTCGCCCGCAGCAGTGCCTGGGGCCGAGACATGGAGTTGGCGGCGCAGTTGTGGGAAGAAACTGAGCGCCTGGCGGTGGGTTATCTGTAAAATGCGGAAGCCAAAGATTTTTGAGAGTGAGGATATGCAGATGTTGAAGCGAGCCGTAACCGGGTTCCTGATAGCTGGTCTGGCGTGGTTTAGTGTCGCCAGTCATGCGGGAGCTACGTTGGTCCCCGAAAAATCGGTGATCAGTTTTGTCTCGGTAAAAAATATTTCGATCGCGGAGGTGCATCACTTTCCGGGACTCAGCGGTAGCATCAGTGATGATGGTCTGGTCACCGTAACGGTGCCACTGGCGCAGGTGGAGACCAATATTCCAATCCGCAATGAGCGTATGCAGAAACTGTTTTTCGATGTTGCCGCCTTCCCCGATGCGACCATTGAAGCCACCATCGATCAGCAGGCGGTGGCAGCGATCGCGAACGGTAGCTCGGCACAGATGGAAGTACTGTTTGCGCTCAAGCTTCACGGCAAGAGCCAGATGCTGAAGTCGGATGTCAGAGTGTCGCGACTCGGTGGCGAAATACAGGTCAACACGCTCAAACCGCTGATTATCAATGCCGCAAGTTTTGCGCTCACCGATGGGGTGGAACGGCTGCGGGAAATTGCCGGGCTGCAGAATATCTCTGCCGCGGTACCGGTAACCGCCAGCCTGACGTTTCGGGAATAGGCTTAAGAGCTCTGGTAGCGAACTGCGGTGATATAAAACAGCTGCTCGCCGCCAGGACTCTGCACCACCACTTCATCATCCAGTCGCTTGCCCAACAGTGAGCGGGCCATGGGTGAATCCATGCTCAGCTTACCCTGTTTGAGGTCGAACTCATCCGGCCCGACGATCCGGTAGCACTGTTCAGAGCCTCCCTCGTCTTCCAGGGTAACCCAGGCACCGAAAAACACTTTGTCCTGTTCATCGGGAATGCGATCGACAATCTGTAACTCGTCCAGGCGCTTATTGAGAAAGCGAACCCGGCTGTCGATTTCTCTCAGGCGGCGCTTGCCGTAGATGTAATCGCCGTTTTCCGAGCGGTCGCCGTTCTTCGCGGCTTCGTGCACTGCGGCGGTCACTTGCGGGCGCTCGACCTTCCACAATTGATGCAATTCGTCGCGCAGCGAGGCCTCACCCTCGGGGGTGATGTATTTTGAGCCGCGTTTGCGGGGTGGTCGGTAACGTCCCATTTAGTTATGTTACCCCAAACGAGGAGCATTCCATGAGCAGTCAACAATCCAGCGGTAGTGTTGAATATGAATCGGTGTCGGGTGAGTACCTGGAAGCGCGCCGGCTGAAGAAGGGTGCCGCCGGTTGGGTGTTACTGGCCGGTCTCGGTGTTTCTTATGTGATTAGCGGCGACTACGCAGGCTGGAACCTGGGCTTGGCCCAAGGTGGGTTTGGCGGCATGCTCATCGCCACAGTCATCGTTGGAGCCATGTACTTGTGCATGGTGTTGAGCCTCGCAGAAATGTCAGCCTCGCTGCCCACGGCGGGCGGTGGATACAGTTTTGCCCGGCGCGCGCTGGGCCCTTGGGGTGGCTATCTCACAGGAACCGCTATTTTGCTGGAATACACGCTGGCGCCTGCGGCGATCGCGATTTTCATCGGCGGTTATATCAACGCGCTGGTGGGTATCGACGGCTGGCTCGTCTACCTCGCCAGCTACGCGATCTTTATAGGATTTCATCTTTGGGGGGCGGGCGAGGCCTTGCGCACCATGCTGGTGATTACCCTGTTGGCGGTGCTGGCGATTGTGGTCTTTGCTGTCGGCATGCTCCCGCACTTTGACAGCGCTAATCTGTTCGATATCGCGGTTAACGAGAGTGCCGCCGGTGCCAGCAGCTTCTTGCCCGAGGGCTATATTGGCGTGTGGGCCGCGTTTCCGTTTGCGATCTGGTTGTTCCTGGCGGTGGAGGGCGTGCCGCTGGCCGCGGAAGAGGCTGGTGATCCTGCTCGCGATATGCCGCGAGGTATTATCACCGCGATGCTAATTCTGCTCTTTTTCGGTGGCATTGTGCTGGTACTGGCGCCGGGCGGTGCCGGCGCCGATTTCATGAAGGATCATGGTGCTCCATTGGTGGGAGCACTGCAGGCGGTATACGGTGAGGATTCCCTGGCGGCGAGCTTCGTTAACTGGGTTGGGCTTAGCGGCCTGATCGCCAGCTTCTTCTCAATTATCTATGCGTACTCCAGGCAGGTATTCGCCTTATCTCGCGCTGGGTATCTGCCGAGGTCTCTATCGGTCACCAATAATCGTAAGGTACCGGTTCGCGCCCTGGTAATACCTGGCGTGCTCGGATTTCTGCTGTCGCTGACCGGTGAAGGCGACCTCATGCTGACCATGGCGGTGTTCGGCGCCACCATCTCCTATGCCCTGATGATGATGTCGCATATCGTGCTCAGGCGGAATGAACCCGCACTCGAGCGGCCCTATCGAACCCCCGGCGGCGTTCTCACCTCCGGTTTTGCGCTGGTGCTCTCTATCGTGGCGTTTATTTCTACCTTTTTGGTCAGCCTGGAAGCCGCGCTGTGGAGCGCAGGTTTCTACGCGATCATGATCGCCTATTTTGGTTTCTACAGTCGGCACCATCTGGTTGCAAATGCGCCCGAGGAGGAGTTCGCGGCTATCAGTCAGGCAGAGGAGGAGTTGTCTTGACGGTCCGTTGGCTGAGCTGTCTTCTGCTACTGCTGGGTTTGGAGGTCAGCGCGGCCTGCCCGGAGTTGATTGGCGAGGTGCGCCAGGGAAGTCTGCTGTGGCTCAAAGTGCCGCCTGGCAGTGAGGTGTATTTGGATGAAAAGCGCTTAAGCGCGTCGGCAGAAGGCGTCGTGGTGTTTGGTATCGGTCGCGACGAAACGGGATCACGCACCCTGGCCGTTAGCGGGGCCGTCGAATGCTCGCGGGAGCTGACTATTGTCGGGCGCGAATATCGAATCAGTCGTATCGAAGGTGTGCCTCAACGCACGGTAACGCCGCCCGCAGAGCAGCTCGAGCGCATTCGCAAGGAGCGGGAATTGGTGCAGGCGGCGAAGGCGAATTCCTCTGACGCCGCCGACTTTGCCCGCGGCTTTGAGTGGCCGCTGACCGGGCGCATCAGCGGTGTCTACGGCAGTCAGCGCTTTTACAATGGCACGCCGGGTAACCCCCATTGGGGTGTCGATATTGCGCGCCCAACCGGTACGCCGGTAGCTTCCCCGGCCTATGGCGTGGTGACCCTGGCAGAACCCGACCTGTTCTATTCCGGAGGCACCATCATCATCGATCACGGTAGCCGAGTCAGTTCCTCGTTCCTGCATTTGAGCGAGCTGTCAGTCGCCGTTGGCGACCGGGTTGAGCCCGGCGATATCATCGGTAAAGTCGGTGCTACGGGGCGTGCAACTGGACCCCATCTGGACTGGCGCATGAGCTGGCGCAACGTGCGGGTAGACCCTCAGCTACTGGTACCACCCATGCCGTGAGTAGCGTATAATTCTCGCCCTTAAAAAACTCGCAGACGGCGATTCGTATGATCGACAAAAAATTGCTCAGCATCCTGGTGTGCCCCGTGAGCAAGGCACCCCTGGAGTACGATGAGGAAAAGCAGGAACTGGTTTGCAAGGCCAGTGGCTTGGCCTATCCGATTCGCGACGGTATTCCGGTGATGCTGGAAGAGGAAGCCCGCCAACTGACAGCCGACGAGAAGCTGGGGTAGAGCATGTCTGATTCGATTTTCACCAAAATTATTAACGGCGAATTGCCCGGCGAGTTTGTTTACGAAGACGAACACTGCGTGGCCATCAAAGATATCAACCCGCTGGCGCCGACTCATATTCTCGTGATACCTCGCCGCGAGATTGTGATGCTGTCCGAAGCCCAGGACGATGACCAGGAATTGCTGGGTCACCTCATGCTGGCGGTAGGAAAAGTGGCCCGCCAGCTCGGCGTTCAGGAAGGCTTTCGCGTAATGATCAATAACGGCGAGTCGGTAGGCATGACCGTGCCGCACCTGCATCTGCACATTCTCGCTGGCGCGACCATGAGTGAAGGCAGCCTCGCACAGGGAATAGGCAACTAGGGACAGGAAGCAAACAGCCGATGAAGAGCGCCGACGTTCGCGAGGCATTTCTCGCCTATTTTGAAGAACAGCAGCATAACCGGGTAAGCAGCAGCTCCCTGGTGCCCCACGACGACCCCACTTTGCTGTTTACCAACGCGGGCATGAATCAGTTTAAAGACACTTTTCTGGGCCGTGAGGTCCGGGATTACGTTCGCGCCTGCTCCAGTCAGCGCTGTGTGCGGGCCGGCGGCAAACACAATGACCTGGAGAACGTGGGTTACACCGCGCGTCACCACACCTTCTTTGAGATGTTGGGTAACTTCAGCTTCGGCGATTACTTCAAGCGCGAGGCCATAAAGTTCGCCTGGGAATTCTTGACCGAGAAAATGGGTCTGCCCGAAGAGCGTCTCTGGGTCACGGTTCACATCTCCGACGATGAAGCGGCGGATATCTGGCTGAAGGAAATGGGCGTGAGCGCCGAACGTTTCTCTCGTCTTGATGAAGATAACTTCTGGCAGATGGGCGACACCGGCCCCTGCGGTCCCTGTAGTGAAATCTTCTACGACCACGGCGAAGACGTGCCCGGTGGTCCTCCCGGCAGCGAGAACGATGACCTCGACCGCTATGTCGAGATTTGGAACCTGGTGTTTATGCAGTACAACCGCGACAGTGACGGCAACATGCAGCCACTGCCCGCCCCCTCTGTTGACACCGGTATGGGCCTGGAACGCATCGCGGCAGTGATGCAAGGCGTGCATTCCAACTACGAGATTGACCTGTTCCAGAATCTGCTGCAGGCAGCGGCAGAGTTGGTGGGTGCCAACGATACAACCGACAATTCATTGCGGGTGATTGCAGACCATATTCGCTCCTGCGCCTTCCTGGTATCGGATGGTGTTCTGCCCAGCAACGAAGGTCGCGGCTATGTGCTGCGTCGTATCATCCGCCGCGCTATCCGCCACGGCAATAAGCTGGGTGCTAGCGAGCCCTTTTTCCACAAGTTGGTAGCGACCGTGGCCGCTGAGATGGGTGATGCCTATCCGGAGCTGAGAGAGAATCAGGCGCGAATCGAGCAGGCGTTGCTGAACGAGGAAGAACAATTTGCCAAGACCCTCGACAACGGCATGGGCATTCTCAATGAGGCGCTGACCGCGCTTAAGGGGACAGAGATTCCTGGAGAGGTCGTGTTCAAGTTGTACGACACCTACGGCTTTCCGGTGGATCTGACAAACGACATTGCCCGCGAGAAAAATCTCACACTCGATATGGATGGGTATGAGCTGGCGATGGCTAAACAGCGCAAGCGTTCGCAGGATGCCGGTGCCTTCGATGTGGATTACAACCAGGCATTGGAGCTCGATGGCAGCACTGCATTTACTGGTTATGACGCACTGGCTGACAGTGGCTCGGTAACCGCCTTACTGAAATCCGGAGAGGCGGTGGAGTCGCTCAACGAGGGCGATCAGGCCGTGATTGTGCTTGATCAGACGCCCTTCTATGGCGAGTCAGGTGGTCAGGTCGGCGACAGCGGTTTTCTGGAGGCCGATGGATTTCGCTTTGAGGTTCGCGATACCACCAAGGGTAGTGACCACCATCTGCACCACGGCGTGGTGCTGGCCGGCACCATCGCGCTCGGAGATACGCTTAATGCCCAGGTCGATGGTACCGTGCGCCAGGCCACCATGCTGAACCATTCGGCGACGCACCTGCTGCATGCCGCCTTGCGCAAGGTGTTGGGCGACCACGTCGAGCAGAAAGGCTCGCTGGTGGATTCCCAAAAATTGCGCTTCGACTTCAGTCACCCGCAGGCGGTTACTGCCGAGGAACTGAAAACCATTGAGCAGATGGTGAATGACCAGGTGCGCGCCAACAGCGAGGTAACGACTCGCCTGATGGACATGGAGTCGGCAAAAGCGGCCGGTGCCATGGCGCTGTTTGGCGAGAAATATGGCGACGAAGTCCGCGTTCTGGCAATGGGCGGAGATTTCTCGGTGGAACTCTGTGGTGGCACCCACGTCGAGCGTACAGGCGATATTGGCCTGATGCGTATTAGTTCTGAATCCGGAATTTCTGCGGGCGTGCGGCGGATCGAGGCAGTGACTGGCGCGACCGCGCTGGCGGCAATTGATCAGGCCGAGGCCAATATCGATGCGATTTGCGAAGTGGTGAAAGGCGATACCGCTAACGTGGTGGAAAAGGTGGGTAATCTGCGCGCAGCCAACCGCGAACTCGAAAAAGAAATCGAGCGCCTCAAGCAAAAGCTGGCGACCTCTGCCGGTGGCGATCTAAGCAGCAAGGCGGTTGAAGTGAGTGGCGTACCCGTGCTGGCAACTGCAGTAGATGGTGCCGACGCAAAATCGCTGCGTGACACCATGGATCAGCTCAAAAATAAACTAGGCAGTGCTGTGATACTGCTGGCGGCGGTTGATGGCGACAAGATTGCGCTGACAGCTGGCGTGACCAAAGACCTTACCGACAAGGTAAAGGCTGGCGATCTCATGAAGGAGTTTGCGGGCCGCCTGGGTGGCAAAGGTGGTGGTCGTCCCGATATGGCCCAGGGCGGCGGCAGTGACGTGGCTGCGCTGGATAGCACGCTGCAAACTGTGCCTGAATGGGTGGAAGGCCAGCTGCAATGAGCCTGATCGTACAGAAATTCGGTGGTACCTCAGTGGGTACCATCGAGAAGATCGAGCAGGTGGCCGATAAGGTCGCGGGTTTTCGTGCGGAAGGTCACGACGTGGTCGTGGTGGTGTCTGCCATGTCTGGCGAGACTAATCGACTTATTGGGCTCGCCCACGAGGTACAGGAAGCGCCGACCCCGCGAGAAATGGATGTATTGGTATCGACCGGTGAACAGGTCACCACGGCGCTGCTGTCTATGGCACTGCACAAACGCGGCTTGCAGGCGAAGTCGTATAACGGCAGCCAGGTGCGTATTCTCACCGACGATGCGCATACCAAAGCGCGCATCAAAGATATTGATGATGAACGCCTACATGCAGACCTTAAAGAAGGCAATGTCATTGTCGTGGCCGGTTTTCAGGGTGTGGATGAACGCGGCAATATCACAACGCTTGGCCGTGGCGGTTCCGACACCACGGCAGTGGCATTGGCGGCAGCGCTCAAGGCCGACGAGTGTCAGATCTATACCGATGTCGATGGTGTGTATACGACCGACCCCCGCATGGTCGACGGCGCACGCCGGCTCGACCGCATTACCTTTGAGGAAATGCTCGAGATGGCGAGCATGGGCTCCAAAGTTCTGCAAATTCGTTCTGTGGAGTTTGCGGGTAAGTACAACGTGCCACTGCGTGTACTGCACAGTTTCCAGGATGGCCCTGGCACATTGATCTCTTTAGAGGAAGAATCCGATATGGAAACCCCGACCATTGCGGGTATCGCCTTTACCCGCGACGAAGCCAAACTCACGGTGCTGGGTGTCCCGGATACGCCGGGAGTGGCATACAAGATTCTCGGCCCCGTGGGCGAGGCTAATATAGAAGTCGACGTGATTGTGCAGAACGTTGCCGAAGACAAGAGCACCGATTTCACGTTTACCGTTCATCGCAACGACATGGAGCGTGCGGGCGACATTCTGAACGCCGTTGCCAGTGAGCTGAATGCGCGCGAAGTGCGCAGCGATGACAAGATTGCGAAGATTTCACTGGTCGGAGTGGGCATGCGCTCCCACGCGGGCGTGGCCAGCCAGATGTTCAAGACCTTGGCTGAAGTGGGTATCAATATTCAGATGATTTCGACGTCGGAAATTAAAATTTCCGTGATTATTGATGAGAAGTTCCTCGAGCTGGCGGTTCGCTCTTTACACTCGGCATTTGGGCTCGATCAGGAACCATTGGTAGAAAACGAAGACTAAGAAGAAACTGGCAATTTCCGTAAACTCGACAATACTAATTAGTTAACACGGGTTTATTAATTCCTGTGGGGGGACCCGCAGCTTGGGCTTTCGCGCATCGAACCGGTGCGCAGGACAAACGATTGGGAGAGCAACTGCATGTTAATACTGACGCGTCGCGTCGGCCAAACTTTGATGATCGGTGACGACGTTACCGTGACCGTGTTGGGCGTGAAGGGTAACCAGGTGCGCCTGGGCGTGAATGCCCCTAAAGACGTCGCTGTTCACCGCGAAGAAATTTACAATCGTATCGCCCACGAGGACGAGCAAAAGAGCGAGAAATAAGCCCCGCAGCCCTTTGTTTTTGCGGCCATTATGGTATTATGCCGCGCCTTACGGAGAGCTGGCCGAGTGGCTGAAGGCGCACCCCTGCTAAGGGTGTATAGGTTGATCCCTATCGAGGGTTCGAATCCCTCGCTCTCCGCCATTATCAACCTTCAAAATTCCCCCGTTCTGGGGGTTTTTTGTTTCTACACACAGTCATTCTAGTTCAGGTTTTTAACTTCAATCTCGTTGCGTAGTCTCTGAGGTGACGAGTGTTCACTGTGCAGGCCTTATAAATAATCAGCCTTGACAATCTATATCATTCTTGAATACACTGTTTTCTAATAAAAGAACGAACGTTCGAACAATAATTTTGATCAGTGTAAGGCGAAGGGCAATCGATGAATTCCAATAAGCAGAAACTGATGGCTACAGCGGTGTCGGCTGTGATGGGCATTCTGACCCTGGAAGCGGGGGCGCAGGTGCTTGAGGAAATAACCGTAACCGCCCGGCAGAGAACCGAGTCGATTCAGGAGATTCCGATCTCGATGACCGCCATCAGCGGTGAGGATATCGCCCGGCTCAACCTGGTGACATCTCGTGATTTGGCCGATCAGGCGCCCAACGTTGTGATGGTGCAGGGCAACTATGGTTTGGCGGCACCTATTATCAGTGTACGCGGCGTAACCAATTCTAACTTTACCGCCAGCTCTAATTCCCCAGTCTCGTTTTACGCCGATGGTGTGGTGCTGAATAGCATTTACTCGCAAGGGTTCTCGCTCTATGACGTGGAGCGCGCAGAACTACTGCGGGGGCCGCAAGGCACCTTGTTTGGACGAAACTCTACTTCCGGTGCGCTATCCGTGCATTCGGTGCGCCCCGGTGAAGAAACCAGTGGTTATGCGCGAGCAACGATAGGCGACGACGATCTATTGCGCTTAGAAGGTGCTGTGGGTGGCACGATCCTTGATGGCGTGCTGCTGGGCCGTCTCTCGGGTGTGTATAACGAACAGGATGGCTTGGTGGATAACACGGCGCTGGGCAAAAACGAAGGCGACATGGACAACTACTCTCTGCGCGCCATCTTTGATCTGGTCGCCTTCGAGAACTTTGATGCCACCTTAAAGGTGCAGTACGCCGATTCGGATGGCGAGTCTATCGTCTTCCATAATTCTGCCGGCGACAATTGGCTGACACCCGAAATAGAGCGCGGTGGGCGCGATGAGGACTACGAAAAAATACAGATGGACCTGCCGGAGCGACCGGAGGAGCTAGAGGCCTGGTTAACGTCACTGCAAATGCGCTGGGATATCTCCGAAACACTGAGTCTGACCTCTATTACTGGCTACATGGACCAGGATTTCTTCGAGACCAATGACGATGACGCTACCGTCGAGCGCATCCTCCACCAGCACACGGATTCTGATTACGAGCAATTCTCCCAGGAGCTGCGCCTGAACTATGTCACTGGCGAAATGGACTGGGTTTTCGGTGCCTACTATATCGAAGATGATTCTGACGCGATTGGCACCTTCGAGCAGAGCTACATTTCCAATGTTCAGGGGTTTCCTGGTCAATATGGAACCGCTGGATCAACGGATTCAGAGCTTGAAAGCTGGGCGGTGTTTTCTCACCTGAAGTACTCTTTCAGTGAGAAGTGGACTCTGTCGGCAGGCCTGCGCTATACCGAGGATGACCGTGACGTAGATATCCTTGCCTCGGGTCTTACAACGATCATCGATGATGACCCCTACGCCTTTGAGGACATCAATAACCATATCCCCTTGGATCCGATTTTCGGCTTGCCCACAGAGTTTGATCGTGTGGTAGACGGCGACAGTTGGGATGAGGTATCCGGCGATCTCGGTCTGCAGTATCACGTGAATGATGACGTGATGGTATACGGCGGCTATGCGAGAGGCTTCAAGGGCGGCAGTTTCAATACCCTGGTGCTTGCGGGAGAAGATGTGGTGAGTGTCGATCCGGAGATCGTCGATTCCTACGAGATCGGCTTTAAGTCGACGCTCATGGATGGCACCCTGCGCCTGAATGGTGCGCTCTACTATTACGAATATGAGGATTTCCAGGCGTTCGAATATGTCACCGTCGGGTTCCAGGTCAACTCGGTATTGTTTTCTATTGATGAAACCGAGGCCTATGGAGGTGAGCTAGAGTTGAGCTGGCTGCCGGTAGAAAACCTGCAGATCGATTTAGGGCTGGGTTATACCGACACAGAGGTGCAGGAGATTTCGGATGCGCCCTTCGGTGTTGCGGTGCAGGAGGGCAATGAATTTCGCAATGCACCCGAATGGAACTTCAATGGTCAGGCCTACTACTATTGGCTGATGCCGGGTGGTAAGTGGAGTCTGACTCCCATGACAGACTTTTTCTTCGTCGACGAATACTACTCCTCCTTTGCCAACGAGCCTGAGAGCACCGCAGGGGATTACTGGAACGTGAACTTCCGCCTGCGCCTGGCGGATGCCAATGAGAGGATGGCGGCAACTGCTTGGGTAGAGAATGCCTTTGATGAAGAGTCAGAGTCCGGTCGTTTTCCTGCCAACGTTCCCGGTTACGGCACTGACTTTGCCACTGCCGGCCCCCGGCGTACCTACGGCGTTACCCTGGAGTACAATTTCTAAAGACACTGGCGCTGTCAGCGCGCCCTCAGAGAGGACTGCAATATGAGCCTTATGGAAGATTTCAAAGCCACTGCTGCATTACCGGCAGACCAGGGTAGGGCGATTCCCCTGCAATGCTACAGCGACCCCGCCTTTTATGAAGAAGAAGTGAAGAATGTCTTTCACAGGGATTGGGTCTTTGTCTGTGGTGCAACAGCCCTAAAAGAACCGGGTGACCGCTTCGCTGTGACCATCGCTGGCGAACCCGTCGTGATCATGCGTGGCAAGGACGGCAAACTGCGTGCACTTTCCAACGTATGCACGCATCGAGGTACGCCACTGGCAGATCCTGGCTTGGGGCAGGGACCTAACCTGGTCTGTCCCTATCACTCCTGGAACTTCGAACTGGATGGAACCCTGAAGGGAGCACCCTATACCGGTAGTGTTGAAATCGACAAGAGTGCTCACTGCCTGCCTGAATATGCACTGGAGGAGTGGTGTGGGCTGGTGTTCGTCAACATCGATGGGAATGCTGCTCCGCTAGCAGAACGTTACGCACCGATGATGCCTTATATGCAGCTCTACAATTGTGCCAACCCCCAGTTCGGCACCGAAATGGAAACCGAAATCTGGGCCAGCAACTGGAAGCTGGTGATGGAAAATGCCATGGAGAGCTACCACCTGTTCAAGGTGCACAAGCCGACCCTGGAGACAGTCACACCAACAAAGGCCGCCTTTTATGTGGAGGGCTGTGAGGAATGGTGTCTGACAGCTGGAGAGTATGTGGGGCTTATGGATCCAGCCAGAAAATTGTTCGGGTCAGAAAAGAAAGGCCCCAAGCATCACTACATGCTGATCTCGCTGCCCCCCTCATTTGTGGGAATCGCGAGTGCAGACGGTACCCTGGGCTACATTTCTATGCTGCCGGACGGACCCGGTAAAACCTATGCCCGTGGTGGAGCGGTTTTGGCTAAAGAGCCAAACCGGAGCAAGATGGAGGAGGAGTTTACCGCGGCCTTCTTCGCAGAAGATAAGTGGATCTGTGAGCGTGCCTACACGGGTATGCTTAGTCGGAACGCCAAAGGTGGAACCTTCGTTGAGCTAGAACGTATCGTGCAGGACTTCCACCGTTATCTGGGCAATCGGCTGTGCGGCCAGGAGCTCGGTGAGGTGTTCCGCAACCCGGATATTGCAGAGAAAGGTGTTGCTGCCTGATACTGAGGGTTATGCCTCGTCCCAGTCTTAAAGAAGAGCGTGCTCAAGAAATTCTTGATGCATTCGAGCGCTGCGTGGTGCGCTTCGGTGTCGAAGGGGCGACCCTGCAGGCCGTGGCCGATGAGGCCGGCCTAGCTCGTTCGCTATTGCGTCATCATGTAGGCAATCGCGATGAGATGCTGGAGGCGCTAGCCGCGCGCTTCTTCGAGCGGACGGATGCGCGAACCCGACAAGCGCTTGAATCGTTGGAACCAGATCTCCCCGTACGGAGTCTGCTGGAGATTCTCTTCGGCGCCGATTTCGGTGCAAGTAGCCGCGACATTCTGCTATTCCAGGCATTGTCCGTGGCTGCCCAGGACAGGCCAGATCTGAAAGAGCGTGTGCGGGGCTGGTACCTCGATTTCGAAAACATGATCACGCAGGTGTTTCGCCGCAACTACCCAGATTCGCCACCGGAGCGAGTTGATGCCGTGGCGCTCGCTGTCTTCTCGATGTATGTCAATTCCGACTCCATGGCTCCTTTGGTGGCCGACCGGGGTGTGCAGGACCGCAGTTTCCGTGCGGCGCTGAGCTTGCTGGATACGCTTTAAGTGGCACTCAGCTGACGGAGGTTTGCCTGATGAGTCTCACGATCTAATTGGTAGAAGTGTACGGCCACAATGGAAGCGATATAGATAATGCCCAGCAGTGGTCCGTAGGCCCAGCCCAGGTTTTCGATGACCTGAGGGTCAATATCAGTGCTCATGGTGTCTTCGGGGAACGCCACGAGCGCTAATACAAGCCCGCCGGCCAGGGTGCCTAATCCGGTGGCCGCCTTGTTGATGAAAGACTGCACGGCGAGCAGTGTGCCTTCCTCCCGCTCTCCGGTGACCAGTTCGCGAGCTTCGACAATATCTGCCAGCATCGATACGCCGACGACAGAGGTCATGATGATCAGCATGACCTGGATAATACCCAGCACAATCATGGTGAGGTACAGGCTGTCGGAGCCAATGGCTGGAAACCAGCCAATCAGTGCAAGGCACACAGGAGCGGTGCTCACGATAATCAGTAGCCAGGTTAACAGAATCCAGACCTGCTTCTTCTCGCGGCCGCGGGATACGAGATCAAGTAGCCCGAAGGCAAGAAAGGCTGACAGCAACTGGCTGGCCAGGATCACGCTGACCTGCTCTGAGTTAAAACCCCAGAAGTAGGGCTGCATGTAGGCCCACAGTGCCACGGAAGTGCCATTGCCAGCGGCGGCAAATACACCCGAGACCGCCATGGCGAGAAACGAGCGATCATCGAAGGCCCTGAAGGTTGCCCGCAGCAGTTCGCCGAAGCCGGAAACTTTCCTGATGGGTTTTCGACGAATGGACGCGATATGCCGATGAGTGCCCAACACGGCGATGACCAGGCACAATCCAATGATTGCAGCGGTGAACAGGCCGGCTTCGGCATAGCCAGCAGCGCGAAGAACGCCCATGCCATCTGGGTATTCTGGAGTATCCGCTAACCACACTGCATACATTGCCACGGCCATAACCGTGCCGAATAGCCAGCCGGCAGAGGTGTTGTAATTGATGAGCCGGGTGCGCTGCTCGTAGTCGGGTGTCATCTCTGGCACCATCGCTGCGAATGGCACTGCGAAAAAGGTGACGGATATGCGCAGGCCAATGGCGACCAGAACCATATACCAGAAGAGGCCAGTCTGAGTTTCCGTGTCGGGTACCCAGATCGCGTAGTAGAGAATGGTGATCGGAATGATCGAGGCGTACATCAGTGGGTGGCGACGCCCCCAGCGTGAATGGAGCGAGTCTGACCAGCGCCCCACCATGGGGTCTGTGATCGCATCCACCAGCAGGGCAATCAGCATTGCCAGTCCAGCAAGGTCTGGAGACAAGCCCATGACCTGGCTATAGAAGATCAGCAGAAAAAAGGCGATCCCATTCTGCACGAGACCTGTGGCGGTGCCGCCGGCGGCGAAACACAGGCGGGTGCGCAGATCGGTGGTGGCGGTGTTCATGGCATCTCCCGTGGCGGTTGAGGACAATGATCGCACAGTTGCTCAAATTGGCGGCTCAGTTGCAAAACACCGAGATCGTCGAAGCGCTGCCCAACGATCTGCAGGCCTATGTGCAGGCCCTCTGAACTGAAGCCACAATTGATAGAGGCGGCGGGTTGTTCCCCCAGGTTGAACAGGAAAGTGTGTGCCCAGGGTTCGAAAAGTCGGTTTTCATTCCGCGCCGGTAACTCGGCGTCAAAGGCCGGGTATGGCACGGTAGGGCAGAGCAGGAAATCTACATCAGCCAGCATTTGCTCTAGTCGCAGCCGTACGTCCCACAGTCGCTGGCTCGCATCGAACAGCTCGGCGGGTGAGGTTTCCAGGCTGGCCCGACTCCAGCGATACATATAGGGCGAGCTTTGTTGCTGCTCGTCGCTGCGTCGGCTCAGCTCATTGAATACGCGCTGGCGATAGTAAATTTCGCCTGCGAGTAGATCTTCAGCCACCAGTGTCGAGTCCAGGCTGACGATGTCATGGCCCTGATCCTGCAGCAGAGAAGCTGCGCTCTGTATGGCCGCGGCGACTTCCGGATCCGTGCCCACGCCGAGGTTGAGATTCTCCAGCAACCCAAGACGAAGTTTGCCGGGGGTGGACTCTAACAGCTCGAGATAATTGGTGTCCTGTGATGGCAGCGCTGTACAGTCGCGCCGATCTGGTTGGCTGAGGATGTTCATGAAGACGGCGGCATCAGCGACCGTTCGGGTCATCGGGCCCGCGACCAGTGCGGGGGATGCTGGGGGAACATACGGTACCCGACCCTGGCTGGGTTTGAGGCCAAAAAGTCCACAGAATGAAGCTGGAAGTCGAATAGAGCCGACGATATCGGTGCCTACCACAACGGGGTATGCGCCCGCCGCCACCGCGGCAGCGGCCCCGGAGCTGGATCCGACGGGGTTCTTGGTGGTATCCCAAGGGTTGCGAGTAATGCCGTGACGCGAGGAGTAACCCGTTGCCAACATGCCAAAGTCGGGCATGGTGGTCTTGCCCAGTAGAACCATACCGGCTTCCAGCATCCGGTCAGTGATCGCTGCATTTTCTGAGGCCATGGGCGGATTGTCGGCACTTCCTGCGAAGCCTCGGTAGACCGGGTGGCCTGCCCAGAACAGTCCGTCTTTTACGGTGGTCGGAATGCCGTCGAAGGCGCTGAGTGCTGTACCGTTTAGCCAGCGTCGTTCTGACGCTTCGGCTTGCTCCAGCGCTAGTTCCGGAGTTTGCAGGTAGCTGGTATTGACGACCTGATCGGTAGCGCTCTGTCGTTCAATTGCCGCGCGCGTGAGTTCCAATGGTGACGCGTCTCCGCTCTCGAACAGCGCGGACAATTCCAGTGCAGAGTATCGCAGTAAGTCATGCATGTTGGGTGCGGTGGCTCATGTTGTCGTTTTTATGGTGTCTTGACATATTTGTTCGAACGTTCGATCATAAATGAACGATAAATAAATGTAAAAGGAATTGTCAGCCATGAAGACCCACGTATTGGTGCAGCCTTACATGCGATCGAAGGGGGAAGATGTTGAACTGCCAGGCAGTGATCCAGACCGTTACGAGGAGCTACTCCAGCGCACAACGGAGCAGATGCAGTTTGCCGATAGTAACGGCTACGCCGGTTTTTGTATGACCGAACACCACTTCCAGGTGGAGGGTATCGAAACGACTACCAACCCCATACTCTGGAATCTGCATATAGCGAATAACACGAAGAACCTGAAAGTGGGTCAGGTCGGTATGGCTCTTACGGCGCATCATCCGATGCGACTGGCGGAGGATCTGGCGATGCTGGACCACATGACTAATGGACGATTGTTTTGCGGATTTGTGCGCGGCAATACCCCCCGTTGGCTAAACAATTTGTCTCAGTATCTTGATATCACGACCACCCAATCAGACCGTTCCAAAGCTGATGCGCGCAACCGCCGTTTAATGGAAGAATCCTGGCAGGTAGTAAAAAAGGCGTGGACTAATAAGACCTTCAATCACTACGGCGAGTTTTGGGATATACCCCCATTGGATACCCACTGGCCTTTCGGCCCCACCAGAAAGTGGGGCGGAGAGGGCGCCCTCGACGAAAACGACATGCTGAAGAAGACGGGTATCGTGCCGCGTCCCATGCCCCGTGACGGTCGAGATTTTCCAGAGATTTACGTGCCTTTTTCCTGGTCTATGGAAACTGCGAAGTTCTGGGCAAAAGAGGGTGCCAAGTTGGTGGCGTTTGTGGGCAAGGAAGAGTTTATCGACATGACGATGGATATATACATCGACGAGTGTCATAAGCACGGCCACACAGAGCGCACCACCGGTAATACGCTGGTCCTTGGTGGACACCTGACGATTGGCGGATCCGAGGCCCAGGCCGATAGCCACTTTGCAGATTTCGAGGAGCTATTCAATGCCGCTTACAACACGCCGCCGTACAACGTCCCGATGGGGCGCGTCTGGAAGGGCACGGTTAACCAGGTCATCGACCAGGTGGGCAGGTTGATTGAGAAATACGGTGTTGAAGAGTTTGTGTGCTGGCACCACGTCGGATACTTCCAGCAGGAAGAAGAGCTGGAAATGCTCGACAACTTCGCCCAGGTAATCAAGGCGTTTTCCTCGGAAGAAGCTACGCAGCGCGCGACAGCGTAAACCCGTGTGTTCACTCACTCTATCAAGGTGCCCTTCGGACACTGTGACATTGCCGGTATCGTTTACTCGCCACGCTTTTTTGATTACTGCATGGAGGCTGCGGAGCAGTTCCTGAAGGCCGAGGTCGGTCTCGATTGGTACGCGATTAACGTGACGCGAGAGTTCGCTAATCCTGTGATGAAATTCGAGATCGACTTTCATCACACGGTGCATATTGCCGATGCATTAACGCTTGAGCTCAGTATCCCTCGTATTGGTAACTCTTCGTTTGTACTGGGATTTGTGGCGCGAAAGATGGATGGCGATGAAGCTGTGGAGTGTTTTACGGCGCAGTTGGTATTAGCGGTGGTGGACCTGGATGCGAAGAAGTCGATGCCGATCCCTGAGCGCTACCGCGATCGTTTGGTCGCTTACCAGGAGCGGGTGTGAATCCCGGCCAACTGGAATCGATTGAAAGCGCCAGTCGCGATGAGCTGGCTGCACTGCAGTTGCGGCGAATGCAGGCCAGCCTCAATCATGCCTACCAGAATTCAGCCTTTTACAGGCAGCGCTTCGATGATCATGGAGTGCATCCCGACGACCTGCTTGAACTGGCTGACCTGGCGAAGTTTCCCTTTACTACCAAGCTGGATCTTCGCGACAACTACCCCTTCGGGATGTTCGCAGTGCCCCGTGATCAGGTTGTGCGTATTCACGCCTCCAGCGGTACCACGGGTAAGCCGACGGTAGTGGGATATACCCAGGCCGATATCGATATGTGGGCGCATGTTATGGTGCGTTCACTGCGCGCTGCCGGTGTGCGCCCCGGCGATATGATGCAGGTGTCTTTCGGCTACGGCTTGTTTACGGGTGGCCTCGGTGCGCACTACGCGGCCGAACGTATGGGTTGCACCGTGGTTCCCATATCGAGTGGCCAGACCGAGAAGCAGGCGCCACTGATTCAGGATTTTCGGCCCGATGCCATCATGTGTACGCCATCCTACCTGTTAAACATTGCCGATGAGTTGGAGCGACAAGGCTGCGGTCCCGGTCAGTCTTCGTTGCGCTTGGCTAATCTGGGGGCGGAGCCCTGGACGGACGCGATGCGTCAGACGATTGAGTCGCGGCTTGGATTGGAGGCGGTGGATATCTACGGACTCTCCGAGATTATCGGTGGAGGGGTTGCCCAGGAGTGTATTGAAAGCAAGGACTGCCCCACCATTTGGGAAGACCATTTTTACCCCGAGGTCATTGATCCGGATACGGGGGCGGTATTGCCTGATGGGGAAGAGGGTGAGCTTGTGTTCACCAGTCTCACCAAGCAGGCGCTACCGATGATCCGCTATCGAACCCGAGATCTGACCCGGCTGCTAGCGCCCAGTGCTCGCAGCATGCGCCGGCTGGAGCGGATTACCGGGCGCAACGATGACATGATGATTGTGCGCGGCGTGAACGTGTTTCCCTCGCAGATTGAAGAGCAAATCCTGGGTATCGAGGCCCTCTCCCCGCACTACCAGATTGAACTCATGCGCGATGCCAATCTCGACCAGATGGTCGTTAACGTGGAGGCGAGGTCTCAAGCGGTTGAGGCGGGTTTACCTGAGGTGGGGCGTGAACTGGGCGACAGGATTAAGGCGGTTATCGGCGTGTCGGTGACGGTGAATATTTTGGAGGTTGGATCTGTGCCGCGCTCTGATGGAAAAGCCGCTCGCGTAGTCGACAAGCGCGAGCTCGCTTGATGCATTCAGCTGCGCACAGTCGTTTATTCGGCCAGATTGAGGCTGCGGACCGGGTAGCTGTCGTTCACACTATCGCTCAGAAGCATTTGTAGGGCGGGGCGGGTAAGGGCGCCGAATGCGAGTTCATCCCAGGGGATTTCAGTCTCGGCGAACAACCCGACGCCAATTGACTCCAATCCGGCATTGCCCACATGAAAGCCAGTGAGTTCGCCACGAAATAGCATGTATACCTGGTCATATTGCGGAAGGCTCCACAGTTGGTAGAGGCCTTGGCTGATTACCCGGGCTCTGCATTCTTCCCAGGCTTCCCTCATGGCAGCGTCTTCCACTGTCTCGCCCAGCTCCATGTAGCCGGCGGGTAGCGTCCACTTGTCTTTTTCGGGCTCGATGGCTCTTCGGCACAGCATGACCTTCCCCTTATGGGTGATGATGCACCCAGCCACGAGTTTGGGGTTCTCGTATTGGATGGCTCCGCAGGCGCTGCAAACATCGCGCTCCTTGTCGTCCCCGGGAGGTGTGGCGCGAGTGGTGGTATGCCCGCAGTCTGAGCAGAAAGGTTTCATGATTTTATCTCGAATTGTGATTTCTACTTGAACTGAACGAACGTTCGAGTGTAACATCTTGTCGCTGCAAATGCGCGGAGATTGTCATGTCTGACAGGGTGTCCTGGTTCGATATGCCGGTAGCCGATCTGGACCGGGCGATCAGCTTCTACAGTGCGGTACTCGACTGCGAGATTTCGCGGGAGGAGGCGACCAGCGGGGAAATCGGCGTGATTTCTCATGCCGACGGGGAGATCGCGGGTTGTCTGTTTAGGAAAGAGGGCTATCCGCCATCCGCCGAGGGGGCCTTGATTTATATGAACGTCAATGGCCGTTTGCCACAGGTGTTGGACCTGGTGCGGACCCATGGGGGCGAGGTTCTGCGGGATTATCACGCCATCAGTCCCTGGGGCTACCGCGCGATTATTCTGGACTCTGAAGGCAACAGGGTCGCGCTGCATTCATTCTATTAACACGGTGGCTCTAGCCACCGGCAACAGAGGGTCTAATTAAGATGTCAGAAATTCATCTCCTGGTTCGCGTGGTTGCGAAAGCAGACAAGCTGGATGTCCTAACGGCAGAAATGCTCAAGGTACAAGCGATTTCCCGTGCAGAACCGGGCTGCGTTCGCTACGACTTTCTGCAGGATATTGAAGCGCCCACTACGATCTATATTTGCGAGACCTACACCGACAAAGATGCCTTCAAGAGCCATGCCCGTTCAGAGCACATGGCTGCCTACCTGCAGGCCACCGGCGAGTTGGTGGAGCAGGTCAACATGCACAAAGTCGCGCCATTGTCGGAGTAAGCTCATGAGAGAAGCCGTTATCGTATCAACCGCCAGAACGCCTATCGGAAAAGCGTTTCGAGGGTATTTCAATAACACCAAGGCGCCCACATTGGCATCCTTTGCTATCAAAGAGGCCGTTGCTCGAGCTGGTGTAGATGCCGCAGAGATTGACGATCTGGTGATGGGTACCTCTCTGCAGGCCGGCACCGCCGGTTGGAATATTTCGCGCATGGCGGTGTTGGCTTCTGGCCTGCCGGAGACGGTTCCCGCCCAGACCATCGACAGGCAGTGTTCCTCGGGTTTGATGTCCGTAGCGACCGCTGCCAAGCAGGTGATGGCAGATGGTATGGATGTGGTCGTGGCTGCCGGTCAGGAGCAGATTTCCCTGGTTCAGAATCGCGCCCTGGAGTGGGCGTTTGAGGAGGGAGACGAAAATGTTATCCAGCATGCGCCGGCGGCCTATATGCCTATGTTACAGACCGCGGAGCATGTGGTCCGCACCTACGATATATCCCGTGAGGCGCAGGATGAGTACGCGCTGCAATCGCAGCAGCGTACCGCCGCCGCGCAGGAGGCGGGACTCTTCGATGACGAAGTCATTAGCGTTACTACCACGCAGGCAATAAAGAACCGCGACACCGGAGAGGTGACACTGGAGTCAATCACCGCCAGCAAAGACGAAGGCAACCGGCCGCAAACAACGCTCGAAAGCCTGCAATCCCTCGATCCAGTCATCGAGGGCGGCACAATCACGGCGGGTAATGCGTCGCAGCTCTCTGACGGTGCTTCCGCCTGTGTGATTATGGATCGTGCTCTGTCCGAGTCCCGTGGCATCGAGCCGCTGGGCGTCTACCGCGGCATGGCCGTGGCTGGCCTGGCGCCGGAAGAAATGGGTATTGGTCCCGTCTACGCGATTCCCAAATTGCTCAAGCAACATGGCTTGAGCGTCAACAATATTGGATTGTGGGAACTGAATGAGGCTTTTGCCTGCCAGGCGCTCTATTGCCGCGATCGGTTAGGAATCGACAACGATAAGTACAACGTTAATGGAGGTGGCATCTCGATTGGTCACCCCTACGGCATGACGGGTACCCGGCTCGTCGGTCATGCCCTGCTTGAAGGTAAACGTCGTGGCGTGCAGTACGTGGTGGTCACCATGTGCATAGGGGGTGGTCAGGGCGCGGCCGGACTCTTCGAGGTCTGCTGATATGCCAGACTACCGGGTACCCCTTGAGGAGATCAGTTTCGCACTCTCACTGGGCGAAGTCTCAGAACAGATAGACGCGGATATTATGCAGGCGGTGCTCTTAGAGGCAGCGCGATTTGTAGAGGCAGAACTGGCCCCACTCCATGCAAGCGGTGACAAGGAGGGTTGTCGTTGGCAGGAGGGGGAGGTTACGACGCCAAGCGGCTTTCGTGACGCCTATAGAGCGTTTTGCGAGGGCGGCTGGCCTGCACTCGCCCAGAAAGAGGCTTATGGTGGGCAGGGATTGCCGCTCCAACTGCAGATTGCGGTGTATGAAATGCTGACTGCCGCTAACCTGGCCTGGGCGCTATATCCGACCATTACCTGGGGCAGCGTGACGACCATAGAAGCTCATGGCAGTGATGCGCAGAAGGCTGAGTACCTGCCCAAGATGGTCAGCGGCGAGTGGGCCGGCACCATGTGCCTCACGGAGCCACACGCTGGTTCCGACCTGGGTTTGTTGCGCACGCGCGCTGTGCCGCAGGAAGATGGCAGCTACTCGATATCGGGTACGAAGATTTTTATCTCCTCCGGTGAGCATGACTTCACTGACAATATCATTCACCTGACCCTGGCCAGACTACCGGACGCCCCAGCGGGTACGGGCGGTATTTCGCTTTTTGTTGTGCCCAAGGTGCTGGCGAGTGGTGAGCGTAACGCGCTGGTGTGTGGCGGTATTGAGAAGAAAATGGGCATTCACGGCAATGCCACCTGCACCATGAATTTTGATGGCGCTACAGGCTACCTCCTGGGGCAGGAGAATCGTGGATTGATGGCCATGTTTACCATGATCAATGAATCGCGGGTGGAGGTTTGCCTGCAGGCACAAGGACAGATCGAGCGTGCCTTTCAGGCCTCCATGGCCTATGCACTGGAGCGACGACAGATGCGTGCGGCGCCCCGGCTTGACCCGGAACAGTCGGCGGATCCCATTTTCGGACATGCGGAAGTCCAGCGCTTACTGCTGACGCAGCGTACATTCTCCGAAGCGTCACGCCTTATCGCATATGAACTCGCTGGACTGCTTCAGCTTAGCCGCGTCGCTAGCGATGACTTGCAGCATAGACGAGCGGAACAGCGCCTGGCGTTCTTCACTCCAATCGCCAAAGGGTTCATCAGTGAGATTAGCCAGGAAGCCACCAGCCATGCGATCCAGATCTATGGGGGACACGGTTTCATTAGTGAAACCGGTGTGGAGCAGTTGTACCGCGATACACGCATCACGGCTATCTACGAGGGTACCACCGCGATTCAGGGTCTCGATCTCATCGACAGGAAGCTGCGCGCCGATGGCGGTAAACAGCAACAATACGTAGCCGATGAGCTACTGCGCATTTGCGAAGGCGAAGGGCGACAAGGGCAATTGCTCAGTGAAGCTATTCGAACCTGGAATAATATGTCAGATGTGCTTCTGGCGCTGGACGGCGATCATGCGCGTGGCCGCAATGCGGCTGCCGTGGACTACCTCATGCTTTCCGGCTATGTCATTGCCGCGGCTCAGTTGCTCAGAGCGGCCTCCAAAGCGAGAGGCTCGGAGCTTCAAGAGCCTAAACGCGAGAGCGCCGATTTCTTCATAACCCGCGTTTTACCCCGGGTGAAAGTCCATGAGGCCGCGATTCTCTGCGAGCCTCCAGATATGAATATCGATGTGTCACAGGGAGACAGAAGATGACGGAAGTTGAATTGTACAAGCGTCGTTTGCAGGTGCTGGATGAGTTCGCTCAGGCCTGGAACGATCATGATACTGATGCCTTGATGTCTCATATGACTGACGATTGCGTATTTCTTGGTGCTGCGGGTTCGTTAATTGTTGGCTCCGAATTTGTTGGCAGCGAAGCGGTCAGAGCTGGCTATGACAAAATCTTTGAGCTGTTCCCTGATGCTGCTTGGAACGAGGCAAATCATTTTGTGTCCGGCGACCGTGGAGTTTCAGAATGGCGTTTCACAGGAACGTCTAAAGAGCGGACCTCTGTTGAAATGATGGGCTGTGATCTTTTCGAGTTCGTAGGTGATAAGATCAAGGTCAAAGACAGTTATCGCAAGCAAAGGACCTAGTATGGCTCAGCTATCGGCCGCCACAGCGACGAAGGTTGCCGCTCTGATTGCAGGCAATAGCATGAGTGTGCGTGGCGGAGCCAACGCCACCTACGCTGAAATGAATCTGGCTGACTCTGACGTGGATGACGAGGGTTGGGTGCATGATGAGGCCTGCCAGCGTTTGGCCTGGGTTGCTTGTCAGCAACATGCCGCTTCTCTTAGTGCAGGTGGCAATGTGCGCATACTGAATTCTCGCCTGAGCTTGTTTGCGAAAGGTGAGGGTGAGCGGCTATGCGCAGAGGCGCAGACGCTTTTTCAGGATCAGAGCAGTGCTCGTTTGCGAGTGCAGGTGTACCGACTTCCCTCTGGGCAGGACGTGGGTGAACGCTATCTGATGGCGGACTTTGATGCTGCGGCTGCGTTTGTGGAAAAAGCCGCGGTGACATCTATTGCTGATGCCAGTGTTCCCGAAGATGCTTCAGAAGGCGCTGATCCGCCATCGGAGCTGACCAACCGAGAACGGGCAATGGAAGCCAAGCGGCGCCAGATATTTGATGGCGCATGCGAAGTCATCGGGCGAGATGGTTACGCCGCCACCACCATGCGCAAAGTGGCTAAGGCCGCTGGATTACCACTGTCTTCCATTTATCAGTACATCGAGACGAAAGAAGACCTGCTCTACATGATTACCAGCACGTGCATGCAGGAGATATTCGATTACATGCATGAGGCGCTTCTGTCGGAAGGTACCGCGGAGGAGAAAATGGTGCACGCCATTGATGCCTACCTAAAGTACGTCAGTAAGAATCGCCGGTATATCAACCTGGTCTATCGTGAGACACGGGCGTTGAGTCGTCCCAACCGCGAAAAGATTTTCGACATCGAGCGACGATTCACGCAGATGTGGGAGAAAGTGATTATCGAAGGCAATAAAGCCGACGAATTCGATGCGCAGAAATCGCGCCTGGCAGCCCACCTTATTTACTTTGTCTGTAATCTTTGGTCGCTGCGCTACTGGGCGGTGCAAGAGTATACAGAGGAAGAAGTGCGGGACTACCTGCAGCGCTTTGTTATCAGCGGGTTGAAAGCCGCTGAAGTATGACCGCTGAATGCGCTGCTAGGACAGGACCAATACTTCGTTGAGATCAGAAGTCCCCTTGCCGCTCGGACGGGTGGCCCCGGCCACGACATAAGCGCGGTCTCCTATCAAACCTGCCCCCAGACCGTGACGCGGCGTAACCATGTCGGGCAGCTTCTCCCAGCGGTCAGTGTCGATTCGATAGCGCCAGACATTGGGGAACACCGCCGCTTCCGGGATAAAGATCTCCCCGCCAAACACGATCAGTGAATTATCGTGAACCACGCTGGCGGTACCCGCTTGGGGCAGCGGCATGGGCGCTGCGGTACGCCACGGATCCTCTTTGGCGTCGTAAATCTCTGTAACCGTAAGATTGCCCTGGGCCGTGCGCCCGCCGGCGACCACTAATTGATTGTCGATCCAGCCGCCGGTAGCGCTGTTTCTCGGGGTTGGAATCGGTGCCAGCGACGCCCAGGTAGTTCCATCCCAGTACCAGTGCAGGGGCACTTCATGGTGATCACTACGGGCGCTGTTTGCTTCACCGCGGGGTTGTTGTCCCGCCACTACATGAATATTTCCTTTATGGGAGGTGGCGACCCCTTCGGCCTGGAGTCCGGGTAGGCTCGGCTGTGGCTCCCAGCGGTCTGCCTGCAGTTTGTAGACTTTGTCGCGCATCCGCCAGATATGTGAGTAGCCGCCATTGAAACCACCGATGGCCCAGAGCTCAGTGCCGGTGCTGACTAAGGCGACATGATGTAGCGGTTCCGGCAGGTCGGGCAGGTTACCCCAAGTGTCTGTGCCGGGATCATAGGCGAAAGCCGCATCGGTGAAGTAGGGCACACCCAGCTTGGCAGCAATGCCACCCGCGACAATGATCTTGTTGTCATGGACTGCGGCGTAGATCTCCTGAACATTGATAGGAATCGGCGCGGCCTTGCTCCATTTCGGGCTCGCGGTATTGGCGAGAAGTAGGGAAGGACAAATGCTGGCGCCAATGATGCCAGCTGAAGCGGATAGGAATTGACGACGTTGCACGCTGTAGTGGCCTGTGTCTCGAGTTAAAAATCGTGCAATCATTATAGGTGGGTGTTTCTCGGCTGTCCGGTATCAACGGAATGATAGCGCCGGAAGACGTCAATTCGTTAACAGTCGAGAGGTTAGAACTGGTGCAACCGGCAAGTGGTGGGAAACTACCAATCAGACTGCTCGTGGCGATCACGGCGTGCTGGTACCTCGCCCAGATGGGTTACTACGGCCAGGCACAATTGTTCGGCCCGGTGATGGAGCGCTATGGCCGGGACGAGGCCGGTGTCGGACTGGCCATGTCGCAAGAAGTCATGGTGTATGCCCTTACGGCGCTGATCATGGCGGGTCCGGTAACTCGCTTGCGCCGCTCCAGTATTGCTCTGTGTGGGGGCGCTATTCTGCTCACCAGCAACCTTGTTGCTGCCTACACCGATCACTTTGAGGTATTTCGCATCGCGCGTTTAACGGCCGGTTTCGGTGCGGGCATGATCGGTGCCGCCGGTACCGCGGCAGCAGCGTCTTCAGCTAATCCCCAGCGAGTGTTCGCGATTATTTCTGTGACCTGGGGCTTGAGCGCATCGGCGGGCGCTATCCTGTTTCCCTATTTTACGGTGCCGTTCGGTGCCACGGGTGGCTACATCATGATGGCCTTGGCGGTGCTGCTTTTAATACCGCTGTGCCTATGGCTGCCGGCGCCACCGAAGAACGCCCAGGCCGACACGCTCAGCGCGAGCGATCTGGCTTCATTATCCATGCTGCAGCGGGCGGCGGAAAAACTGGGTGTGCGTGGTGCGCCCTATAAAGAGTTCGCTATTTTCGCGCTCGTCGCGCTGTTTATCTATGAAATAGGGCAAGGCGCGATACAGGTATTCCTGGAGCAGTTTGGTCTGCGCGCCGGTTTGGATGAGTTTCAAATAGGGCGAGTGCTGGGCATTGCCAGTTTTGTCGGGCTTATTGGTGGCGTTGCTGCGGCATGGCTGGCGGATCGCTACGGCAACCTGCGCCCGGCGCTGATTGGTATCGCCACCAATGTCACCGTGGCCGCTGCGCTTGCTTTGGGTGAGAGTGCGATAGCCTTCGCTCTCCTCTATTTCGCCTGGAATGCCTGTTTCTACTTCGTGGTGCCGTATGTGCTCGGCATTATGTCCGAGATGGATCCCAAAGGGCGCTGGGCGGTAGCGACCGATGCCATATGGTGGCTGGGTGCGGCGCCGGGTCCTGCCATTGGTGGCTATATTGTTGCCAACGCCGGCTACGAAGGCCTCGCCGCGTTACCGATCCTCGTCGGTGTTATCAGCATTATCATATTTCGCGTTACGCTGGGCCGGTTCTACGCACAGCGCAGTCCAAATTAGCTTTCGAGACCGTATAGGCTGGCGACCTCGCGCTTGGGGAATACGGTGCAGGCTCCCCCCGTGGTGCAATCGAAGATGCTCCTGCCGTCATTCTGAAATGCCTGCAGTGCTGCTGCGTAGGAGATTTCGCTCTCTGCGATATCTGGTAAGTCCCATTCTTGCCCGTAGCCAAAGTACTCAGGGTGGAAGTGATCTCGATCCTCGCCTTCGATCACGGATGCTTGGTTCTCGCGTCCTGCAACGAACTGTTGAAACCGGTGATCCATGCCGATGATACTAACCTCTCGGAATCCCATGTAGTAAATCAACTGCAGCGCTACATGAGTTACAGTCCATCCTTCACGCACATACTTGCAGATGTCCTTACTGAATCGTTCAGGGTTGTCAGGTAGGTCGCGGGTGTTCATAACGTAAGTGAATGGATCGGGGTGAACTAGTGATATGGTCGCGGTATCCACCCTGTTGCTGACAAATTTTACCGTACGCAAATGTCTGTACACGTCCGCACATTGTTCAAGAACTTTTTGATTGACTGCCACAATATATTTGGGAGATATCCCAAATTGCTCGAATCCCAGGAATATTTTATTGAGCCCAAATAAGACATACTTGTTGGTATCTATCTGGCTAAACTCGACGGACTTCAGACTGGGTCCGTTACAAATCAAAATGCAGCTATCGCCTTTGTGCTTATCCTTCCATCTGCGCAGTCTGTTGTAATCAAGGTTTGGGCTCATAGATTCCCTACGAGATAGCTAATCTTTCCCGGCTTGGCTATCTGATTCATTCCTTTGGCTCGTAGTAAGTACGCGAAAAGCTAAATCCGTTCCGGTTGGGAACTATGATTGCATCGTTCACAAATCAGGAAAAGACATTATTTGGACCGACCCCTTTTTTGGGGTGATACACTGAGGGGATATGGCTGACGCGATTAAGGTAGCGTATGGATAGATCTGTAAAACCCTGGGTGCTAATCACTGGCGCTGCCGGCGGGATTGGGCAGGCGCTGGTTCATACGTTCAGCGAAGCCGGATACCGTATTCTGGCGACTGATCAGTATGATCGGTCAGCCTGCACAGATGGTGAATACCTGCCAATTGACCTAGATCGCTACGCTGGCGATGAACAGTACGCTGGCGAATTCAATGCAAATGTTGCATTGGTAGTGCAAGAGAAGGGGCTAAGAGCGTTGATAAACAACGCGGCCACTCAGCAGCTTGCACCCACCGAGCGTGTAAGTCGTCAATCTTGGGAAGCTACACTTAGGACTAATCTCTCGGCACCGTTTTTCTTAACCCAGGCGCTACTCCCACAGCTTGAAAGTGCAGGAGGCGCAGTCGTCAATATCAGCAGTATTCATGCCACGCAAACGAAACCGGAGTTTGTCGCTTACGCTACCAGCAAAGCAGCGCTTAGCGCGCTAACGAGAAACCTGGCAGTTGATCTGGGCGACAAGGTGAGGATCAATGCTATCGAACCGGCTGCTGTGGAGACAGCAATGCTGGTCGAGGGCTTTGAGGGCAAGCCTGGGATGCTTGAACAGTTGCGGGAGTTTCACCCCTTGCAACGGCTGGCCACACCCCAGGAGATCGCGCAGCTGGCGTTATTCTTATGCTCCGATGAGGCGTCTTTCCTGCATGGTACCTGCATTAGTGCTTCCGGCGGTATTCATGGTTGCCTGAGTGATCCGGGCTCCTAACGATAGAGATTGGTCGGTGGAACTCACTGTATTAGACCCAGGCTATGAGAACGCCAGCTCTCACCACCGAACGGTGAATCTTGAACTGGCGAGCGCACTTCGAAGTCGAGGGGTAAGCGTTAAAGTGCTTGCGGCTTCGACTATTGAGTCTGAATGCCTGGAGTCAGCTTCCGCCGCAGATGCACCGGTCAAGGCATATTTCGACACTCCATTTTATATGGATAACTCCGCAGCGTTGCCCTCTCCAGAGCACGGTACGTTAGCGAAATCCTTTGAGGCTGAAGTCACGAGGCTTTTTCAGCAAGAGCCGGGACTGCGGCCTGAGAACCTTCTGCTGCACACCTGCTTTAGTGCCCAGTTGCAGGGGCTGGCCGCCGCGTTGTGGCGTCTGAGGAACACGTTTTCCGGGAAACTTGTTTTGTCGATGATGTACCACCCGGGCGCTGGTCTCAGCATGGAAGCGGGTCGTGAGATAGTTATCGAGGATCACAGGGAGTTCTTTCGATACAAATCCGCGCTGGAGATTATCGAGAGAGCTGCTCAGATGGGTCGTTTCGAGGTAGTGTTGGCTGTGCCTTGCGAGTCTTATCGTCTGATCTATCAGTCAATGTTGATCAACTATGAGATCGAAGTGCATCCGGCGGTCTGTTATCGGGAATTGCCTTCTCAAGTAGAAGCTGCCGATACCGACAGGCCTTCCGTCTTGCTTTATTTGGGTGGCGTCAAGCATGACAAAGGTTTTTTGTTCGCAGCCGAGTTGGGGGCGCAAGCTGCCAAAGCATTGCCGCAGTTAGATTTCACGTTTCACTTTAATACTGATTTTCCCAATGCCGAGCTGTTCTCAAGAAGTGTTGACGCCCTGACCGTGGCTGGCGAACATAATGGCAATGTGAAGATATTGCGGGGTAACTTGAGCGACTATCAATATGATGCGCTCACTGCAACCACAGATCTTTTTTGCATGCTTTATAGGCCTGGTGTTTACCGGTTCAAGACCTCGGGCATCGTCTGGGACGCCATTCGAAATCGAAACGCTAACTATCTTGTTTCCGCAGGAACGTGGCATGAGATTGAGTTGTCCGAAATGAAATTGCCGCACCTGAGCATCGACTATGGAGATGTTGACGGTGGCTTGCAGGTGTTAAGCGATTTCGCGCGAAATCAAACTGAGACCAAGCAGGCTAGATCCAGTGCAGGTAATCCAAATGCGGCCTACTTGGGCCAGATTTGCCGCCCCTTTGGTGATTGGATTCTTGAAAAGCTTTCGCCTGCAGGTTGAAGAGGTGGGCTTGTTCTGAAATCAGGGTAGTGTATAGATGACGGCGAGGGGACGGCTACACTAGGCCGAACTCCTGGTCGGTTGCATTTGCATCGGCCTCCGTGGGTCTTTCCTCTGCTTGCGGGGTGGGCGTATAAGCCCCGCTTTCCGGCGCGGCCCTCGTGGGGACCCTGGATCGCATTAATGCCAATAAGAGGGTTTTGGACTGCTCGATGGTAGATGCGTATTCTTCTATCAGCGATTTCGCGTCCTGGTGCAACTCGAACTGATACTCTAACTCTTCAAGCACCTGACTCAGCCGCAGGTCCAGCAGATTTCTATCTTCAACTGCTAACTTGTTCTCTTCGGTTTCCTTTTGCCACTTCACAAAGCATTCTTCCAATTCTTCCTGGACCTGATGAAGCTGCAGCAATAAGAGCTCTGATTCCTCGTCTGCAGCAGTTTTTGCAGCTTTCATGTCCTCTAGCTGAGATTGTTGCCGAAGCGATTGCTGTGCGGCTTCTTCTTGATCGGTCAGCAGGCTCTGAACTTGTGCCTTAGTCTTCTCGATTTCTTCACTGAGGTGTTGGTTTTTTACCCTAAGCTCATCCACCAACTCAACGGGTGTGCCTTTGAGTAGTGAGAGAAGTGCTTCTCGAAGGCTACTCATATCGAGCACCTGCGTTCAGATCGTGCGGTGTATTTGATAGCATGGTGCTATTTATTTGGATTGCGGCTGTTGAAGTTTCAAAGATGACTCCACCTTGTAAGTACCCCGTAAAATAGCGCCACTCATACGTAGAAATTTCTATAAACTAACGTGATAGGAGTTTTTACATATGCGCAAATCGAAGTTCAGCGAAACGCAGATTGTGGCGTTTCTCAAACAAGCAGAAAGCGGAGTGCCGGTTCCGGACATATGTCGAGAGCATGGCATTGGACTCAGCACCTTTTACAAGTGGCGCTCTAAGTACGGTGGAATGGAAGCCTCCGATGTACGGCGGCTCAAGGAACTTGAAGAAGAGAACCGCAAGCTCAAGCAGATGTATGCCGATCTCAGCCTGAAGAGTCAGATGCAGGAAGAGATCATAAAAAAGCTTTAGGGCCAGTCCATCGTCGGCAGTGGGTTGATCGTTTGCGCAAGGATTACCCTGTCAGCATTCGAGCGGCCTGTGGTGCAGCCGCGCTAAGTCGCACGGCGTATTACTACACGCCCAAGCGAGTAGATGATAGTGAGCTGATTGATGCGTTGCTGGCCTTGGTTGAGAAGCACCCTCGCTGGGGTTTTCCAAAGCTGTGTAAGCGGCTCAGAGCGTTGGGTAAACGTTGGAATCACAAACGGATTTACCGTGTTTATATGGAGTTAAAACTGAATATACGGCGTAAAGTAAAACGCAGGATACCGAATAGGAATCCGTTGCCATTGCGCGTTCCTAGATCAGCCAATATCTGTTGGTCGATGGATTTTATGAGCGATACCTTGCGTCACGGTCATCGGTTTCGCACGTTCAATGTGGTTGATGATTTCAATCGAGAAGTGTTAGCGATAGATATCAATTCGGGCATTACTACGGAGCGAGTGATACATACATTAGATCGTATTGCAGCCTGGCGAGGCTATCCCGCTATTATCAGGGTTGATAATGGCCCTGAATTTACATCAGGGGCGTTGGCTGAATGGGCGCAAGCGCATGGAATTCAGATCGATTTCATCAAGCCCGGCAAGCCTTACCAAAATGGATTTATCGAACGTTTTAATCGCACGTATCGAGAGGAAGTATTGGACTTATATCTGTTCGAGACATTGCAGGAAGTTCGAGAGATCACGGATGACTGGATCGTGTTGTATAACCATGAACGACCCCATGATGGATTGAACGATATGAGAGGTGGTCCCAATAATCTGAACAGCGCTATAAGTGGATTCCCTGCCTGACTTAGGGCATCGTATTGCCCGATATCAGGAGATCAGAATGGCTAGAAGACCTCGCCGCAATCACAAACCTCAATTCAAGGCCAAGGTGGCGCTGGAGGCCCTCAAGGGTGAACAGGCCATGGCAGAACTCGCCGAGCGGTTCGACGTTCACCCGAATCAGATCACGCAGTGGAAGACACAGCTTCTGGAGCGGTCCGCTGACGTGTTTGACGGCGGTGAGAGCAAGGAACCGCCGGTCGATGTGAAGACGCTTCATGCCAAAATCGGTGAGCTGACCTTGGAAAACGATTTTTTAGAAGGCGCGCTCAACAAGGCGGGATTGCTGAGCGAAAGAAAATGATCGACCGCGACCACAAACTGCCAATCAGTCGACAGGCCAAACTTTTGGATATCAGCCGAGGCACGGTGTATTACCAGCCCAAGCCTATTAGCCCGCGTGATCAGATACTCATGAATCGCATAGATCGGCTTCACTTGGAGCTGCCATTCGCGGGCTCCCGGATGCTGCAGGATCTGCTGCGGCAGGAGGGCCACAGGGTGGGCCGTACCAAAGTTCGTCGACTGATGCGTCTCATGGGCATTGAAGCACTGTACCGCAAGCCCAAGACCACTCGGCGGCATCCGCAGCACAAGGTCTATCCGTACTTACTACGGGGCCTAACTATCGACCGACCCAATCAGGTCTGGGCGATGGATTTGACCTATATCCCGATGGCCAGGGGTTTTGTCTACCTTGCCGCTGTTGTGGACTGGTACTCTCGGCGCGTGCTGTCGTGGAAAATCTCTACAACCATGGATACGCACTTCTGCCTGGAAGCCGTTGAAGAGGCCATGGAGAAATTCGGCAAGCCGGATATCTTCAACACCGACCAGGGCAGCCAGTTCACCAGTCTGGCCTTCACTAGTCTGCTGAAGGACGACGGCATCCAAATCAGCATGGACGGCAAGGGCGCCTGGCGGGACAACGTGTTCGTCGAGCGACTCTGGCGATCAGTGAAGTATGAGGAGGTTTACCTGCATGCCTACGACACTGTCTCGGCCGCCAAGGCTGGCCTGGATCGTTACTTCCGGTTCTACAACGGCCGCCGACCCCACAGCAGTCTTGACCGGCAGACACCAGATCAGTTTTACTTCGAAGCGCTGCCAATACCCATGGCAGCTTAAATCCAGGGCAGGCATCCACTTATAGAATCGGGTATTGCTGTTCAAAGAATTGGGTCCACCTCTATGACACCCGTTCAATACCGAGAAGTGGCTTAATTTTTCTATGAATGGGTGGTTAGCTGTTTGGGGTATTTACATTCGTTCAGGTGTCCATCATATAGTGGCGCAGTAAATGCTCATGCATTAGCAAGCATTTGTCTCTATCTAACACTATCGCGTCTTCCAATCTTACGGGCTCTGGCGGTATCTCTAGGCTATTGGTTGCTGCACATGCTGGAAAGTGTATGCCGAAATCCCGATACAGTTTGTCCAAATCCTCCGTCTCTCGATCCAGCCACAAGCGCAATGTTTCATGTAGCCGCGGTTTCGAAAAAACATCAGGATTTTCATATTCGACAAGCCGGATTTTGTCCAGAAGATGACTAGACTGGGGATGAAATTGATTGTGGCTTTCGGGGAAAGCGTGCTCTCTATGCCTAATCAAAGCATGCATGCCTTCGGCTGAAATACCTTCATTGGCCTTCTGCACAGTCACCCCCGGCACCATGCTACCAATGGCGTCGAGGAAGTCCCTGACGATGCAGCCGTCTTTCAGTGTGTCGGGGTCGTAGACGCGCGCATTGATCGACCCAACCTGTGACCATCTCATGAGTATCGAGTGATAAGGCAGTGCCTGAACTTTTGGTAGTTCATGGGAGGCCTTTATTCGTTGCTGGAGTGCAGATAAATAGTGCGACGAAGGCGCGCGCAAGTAGGCGATCACCTGGCACTCTGAGAGCGCGGGCAGATACTGAGTGATTGCTACCTTGAAGTTTGCAACATCTGTTGCCCCAAACAAGCTTTCTCCCGAAAGCACTACCGTGTCGCAATCTGCGGCATTGATTTGCTCACCGATGTCCTGAAAGGTCGCTAGTGCGAGATTTGCAACTGTTGAGTAATCAGCGCTCAGGTTAGCCCGATATTGCCGGGGTACTGTGCGCATAAACGGCACTGCCAGCAAGCTGTGGTTGGGGAAAGCCCTGCAACTGGGATATAGAACACCATGCTCTTTTAGCAGTTCGCGATGCTTAAACAGCGTGTGTTGAATCGAGCTAGTACCTGTTTTCGGTGAACCAATGTGGAGAACGAGTTTCACACCCCAATACCTTCGAGTTTGCATCGCGCTGTGCACATGATGCTACTTTGGCTGATCGAACATCTATTTTAGCTCCACACCTGCGTGTGTTTACAATAGGCTGAATTTTTATTCTGGATCAATTTTCGATGACGTCGCTCCCTATCTCTATCGTCATGCCGACTCTCAATAGTGCGCTGACAATTGAAGCAGCGGTAGAGAGTGTGCTCGGTCAGGGACCTGATCTGCTTGAACTCATCATTGTAGATCGTGGTTCCACGGACGGGACCGTTGAGCAGTTGCAACAGATCGCGTGCCAGGATGAGCGAGTTGAGATCGTCGTGGTGCCAGATGCGTTGCCGGCTGGCGCTTTAAACCTTGCGCTGAAGAAGGTTCGAGGCACGATAGTAGGATGGCTTGACGGCGAGGATCGCTACGCAAATAACTGCTTTGACCAGGTTTCCCAGTATTTCCGGACAAATTCCGCTAGCTTAATGCTGTACGGTCAATGTCAGCGACTAGACGAGGCAGGTAATGTACTCGGTACTTATCCGACCTTGTTGCCGGGCACGCCGCTCGAGGAATTGTCTCCAAACTGCGTTATCCGCCAGTCGACGACGTTTTTCCGTAGAACATGCCTCTTGCTACTGGGAGATATGGAGGAGGACCTGGAGAGTGCATTTGGCCTGGAATACTCGCTGCGGGCATTCAATACCTTCTCCGAGCGGATTGGTTTCGTTGAATCTGTTTTATCAGAATCCCGTAGCTCGGCAGCACTTCAGCATGGTTCTCGGCAGAAAGAAGCCATTCTAGAGAGTATGCAGGTCCTTTTTCAGCATCTAGGCTCGGCCAGTGACCAGTGGGTACTTTTTTATGTGGAAGAGCTGCTGTCGGAGCATTCAGCGGCCAGTGATGATCGTTCGCAGAAAGAAGAGGCATTACATTTTCTCGAAGCAGTTAGAGAGTTCTTAACCGATGAGGACTATGTTGCTGTTAAGAAGCGCATAACACAGGACGGTCGGTTTTTGAGCGATGACAGCGCTTTGAAAAGTCTCAACGTTTTTAGCCTCAACGAAGCCACGGTAATGGAGATAGTTGAATCTGACTATCAGATAGTCAAACTAGCTCTAGAGTCGACCGATATTAATCGCTATCGAGTTATCTGTGGTTCGGACATGGATAAAGACTTGGCCTTGCTTGAGCAGATAGTGGCGGTCAGAAATGCAGCGGGAAGAATCTACCCCAAGGTTTATCTCGATGTGACTCTTATGCCATGCAATATCGAAGAGATGTCAGATTTCGTTAAGTTCGCCGCCCGGCTTGGCGTGAACCGACTGTGCTTCAAGTTTTTGCAAGACGTCTCTAAGCAGGAGTTTCAACGCTTCTTGAAGGAACGAAACCAGGGGGGCATAGATTTTGAGGAACAGCTAGCAATGGATCTGCGCGCGCAGTTTTGTCAGCCCATTGACGAAGCGATCTCGATGGCCCAAGACTTGGGTTTACCGCTCTCAATTTAGGTGTGATCAACGCGGCTCGGTCGCTAGTTGACCCTTACTAGAACAGCTGTTCATTGCAGCGGGCATTTACAGCATTGTCGCACGCCTTCTATTGTTGAGTGCTAGTCACCTCAAAACTGAGTCCAGCATTGTTCTCAAGCCTAACGAGTAACTCTCGACCGTATAGCATGCTCGGTGTCCAGAAGCCGCCTGCTGTATCCAGCGGTAGTTTCGCGAGGCAAATTGCTGATTCGGCGACGATTTTCGCGGTGCTTCCGTAGCCTGGGTCTCGATCACCCGAGACGCGTACTCTGATGGTTTCGTTATTTCGCGTGCGTCCGACAAGCCGCAGAATGTAGCTACCGCGCAACTGTTGTTCTGGCGTGGGCCCCTCTCCAGGTTTTGGGAGTATTTTTTTCAGTAGCCAACGTATCGGGGCCAGACCACCCAGACTCATAAAGGCGCTAAATCCCCAGCTAATGCGGCGTGCCATTGATCTTCCCTTGGGTCCTGGTCCCGTGAGTCTTGCCTCGTCATATTGGAAATCTTCGCCATACGCGCTGCCACAGAGTGCGTTGGAGCGATGCACCACACGTGTATTCACCTTTGACATGATGAATGTACCCATCCAACTGCCAAAGTCGTCATCATACTGGGCCTCGTCTACCTCGTTTTGCACCACATGGAAGTTGTGGTTCTGGGGGCACAGGCTATAGGGGTTCTGCATCTCCTGGCGTTCCAGGTCACTCTGCGAGATTTCCTTGGCAACATTAAGAAAGCTGATAGCTGATCCACCGCTGGCTCCGCCAGAGAACTTCTCGACGCGGTTTTTCACCTTGTTGCAGTAATGTCCAAAGCTGTCCTGCGCCGACTGTTGCAAAAAGTAGACACCTAGATCGGAGGGAACGGAGTCGAATCCACTACAGAGAACGATTCTCGCGCCGGACGCTTTGGCAGCTGGCTCATAACGCCGTAGCATTCTTCGATACCACTGCACTTCGCCCGTTAGGTCGCAGTAGTCGGTGCCCGTTTCCGCGCAAACTTTCAACAACGGCTCGCCGTACAAGGCATAGGGCCCGACCGTCGAGAGGATCACTTTGGCCTTGGAGCACATCGCTGTGAGTTGCGCCTCGTTGTCCGCATTAGCAATCAGATGAGGTATCTCCGGTCCGCCTGCCTTTTGCTTCAGCGCCATCAGCTTCGATTCGCTGCGGCCTGCGATAGCCCAGCTAATCTCGTGGTGCTCAGCATGATTGTCCACCATGTGAGAGACGATAATCTCGCCGACAAAACTGGTGGCGCCGTAGATGACGATGTCGTAGCTCTCTTCCATTGTTTTTCCTCGTGGGTTAGTGCACTTGTTTCTTCACTTTGCAGATAGGCGAACACCCAGCCCGTCGAGCGTGAGATCTGGTCCCAGGTCAATGTCCAGCGCCTTGGGTCTGCCCGTAGCTGCGAGCCAGCGGGCCACGGCCGCCTTATCATCCTCAGGGAAGCCAGCGTGAAGTGTCTTTATGCGCTGCATCATCCACAGCGAATAGCTCAATCCATCTCGCGTGCATGTCTCAGATGACATCGGGAACGACACACCCTGAATAAACCTCGGAATGGAATCACCGGCTACCAGCGATTGATTGGTGACCAGAGCCCTGAGCTTTTCCGCTATGGTCTCCACCATGGGAAAAAATTCTTCGAATATCGTGTTAATGATGGGCTCAAGCGACTGAGGAATTTCTTCCTGGCTTGTTGGTGCATCAACTGAATGCTGACCAATGTGGGCTCTTTCAATGAAGGCTTTTAGCGCTGGGCGCGGTTCGATCAGCTCGCGCCGCGGTACGGGGTCCGTGTAGAGATGACCGTACAGCGGTCCTATCAAGGCAAAATCGGCGATGGTTGGCCGAGGGCCAAACAAATACTCATGGTTTGAGAAATGCCATTCGAGACTATCGAGCATCGAATGTGTCCAGTGCTCCAGTAACTCGATTTGTGCGGGAATAATGCCCAGGTTTCGCATCTTGCTTCGCACGAACCGGGCGGCGGTATTGTCGACTACCCAGTTCTGAACAAACACGGGTGCTCCGGGAGCCAGCCCGCTGCCCACCTCGCGTCGAAACAGCGGATAGTTTTCGGGGTTTGACCAGCGGGTGTGCACGGCTACCGGCAGCCAAACGTCATCACACCAGGCTTCAATTAGCATCGACGCGATGGTCTGTACGGGCGTGGCCGCCGTAATTGAATGGGCCGGATGTCGCGCCTCCAGCGTATCGATGATAATAGTGGTATCGCTCAACCATTCGCCTGAGTCTGACTGGAGCGCAGGGATGCCAGGCGATCCCGTGCTTCGAGGAAGGCGCCAGCGAACGTCATAGACGCTGAATGGCTTCTCCCGATACTCAATACCCTTGTAGTTCAGATAGGAGCGTAACTTTGCTGCAAAGTACGACATGCGTGAGCCGTACAGGGTGTATTCATGTCGCATCATTCGTTTCCATGCTGCTTGCAAGGCGAAGAGGAAGTAGTGGCGGCGATTATAAATAGGCTGCTAGTGATACTTGGGGTTATATGTGTTCGAATAGGGGGGTCATATTCGTTCAAAATCGAGCAGGTATCGTTTGAGGGTATGGATTGCCGGCAGTGCTTCGAGCTTTCTCACCGGATAAACCGCCTTCTGGGGAGCACCCACTACCTATGAGCTTGACCCAAACAAGAATGAGTCCCGTACGGCAAATTCTGGAGCTCTTGGAGCCTGAGGGTGTCGATTGGGATAGGCTCTATACGGAGTCCTTCCAGCAAACTGCCCCGCCGGTAACCAGCGCGGAACTGACTTCCAGCCAAATACTTCAATTATTGTCGATCGCTTCGGAGCTGAGCGACGATCCAGCTTTTGGATTGAGATTAGGATCCCGCCTCGATCTGGCCAGCATGGGAGTGCTTGGCTTTGCAGTGAAGAGCTGCGTCAACCTGGAGCAAGTTTGCAAGTTCCTGATTCGATACAACGTTGTATTTAATCTGGGTCGCGTGTGGGAATTCCATGATTACGATGAAAATGTCGCATTGCGTTTCTGCATCAAGCATGGGAGCGCAAGGCAACAGCAATTAGCGGTCGAGGCCGCGTTTACGCAGTTCTTCGGCATAAGGCATATGCTTGCCCGTCCACTCGAGGTGATTCGAGTTAATTTCGGGTTTCCCAAGCCTGCCTATTACCGAAGGTACAAAAAGTATATTCCAGCGCCGTTGCTGTTTGGGCAAAGCACTAGCCAGATTGTGTTCCCAAAGCGGCTCCTGAAGTCGCCGACTACGTCCGCCAATCCAGCGGCTTATGCTGTTTTTGAGAAGCAGTGCGAAGAGATGCTGCGCGGGGCGGGTTTGGTGCAAGACACCACGGCTGATGTGCGTCGTATAATGATGCTCGGCTCAGGTGAGTTTCCTGGCCTTTCGGAGGTGTCGCAGCGCTTGCACCTTAGCGAGAGCACGCTGCGGCGTAGGTTGGATCGGGAGGGAACCCGCTTTCGCTTGATCGCGGAAGAGGTAAAGAATCTGCTGGCGAAGCAGTATCTGGTCCGCACGGAATTAACGGTCGCGGATATAGCGCTGTTGCTTAGCTACTCAGATACTGCAAACTTTCGTCGAGCGTTCAACCGGTGGAACAAGATATCTCCCGGCGCTTACCGGCGGCAGCACAGGGACCAGTCTTAAATCTGCGCCCTGTTGCAGAGCGCGAACCGATGCCAGTGCAACTGGTTTATTGTTTTGCCTTAGCCAACTGCTCGTTCAGAAGAGTCGCCCAACGACGCAAAACGCGGTCAGCATCGGCGCGATTGGTGACCTGATTGCGCAGGCGCCAAAAGTCGTTGCCGGCAGCCCGCGCGTCAATAACGCGGTAGATGATCTGGCCGGTCCTGCCGTCAAACAGTTCCATGTAAAGCGTCATCTCGCCAGCATAGGCAGAGTAATTGCGATCTCGCCCGGACGTCATTGTGTCCGGCGCGGCTACGTCGAGATTGATGATGGCGGGCCGAATGATCAATACACCTTCGGCGCCCTCGCTGACCATCTCATGGCCGCCTTCCTTTGATAGCACCTCGGTGAACACCTTCTGAAATTCTTCGGCCAGCCGTTCGCGAATCTCTTTCATCTCCTTGTCGGAGATGCGCCCATCGAGGCCTGTGTGATCGGCGTTGTTCTCTCGCTGCCAGTTCTTCTTGAACGCGACGTAGGCTTCGAGCAGGGCGATCTTGTTGTAGTCGCCCAGATCAGCGCCGGGCAGTTTGTAGACTGCGGCGACTTCTGTGCCTTCTTGCAGGACCAGTCCGTCGTGAGTCTTTGCCGGCAGTGCGTCCTTGGCCGTCGCGGTGAAACTCAAGCAGGCCAGGGCGGCGAAGATGATTAATAGTCGGTGCATGGTATCTCCTAGCAAGGTACAAGGTTTGTCCAGGTTCTTAAGAATACGTGCGCAGAAGCTGACGCGTATACAATTGGCGTAAGTATAGTGATTTGGGTCTACGGTCGCAGGAGAATGAATATGCGTGCAATCTGGAATGGTACCGTCATAGCAGAATCAAACGAAACGATAGTGGTCGAGGGCAATCATTACTTTCCCCCGGGCGCCATTCACCAGGCATTTTTCCAGTCCAGCGATACCAACACGGTCTGTCCCTGGAAGGGTACGGCGAGTTACTACACGTTGGATGTTAACGGCCAGCTCAACCCTGATGCCGCCTGGTACTATCCAGAAACCAAGGAGGCGGCGTCCAACATCCAGGGATATGTAGCGTTTTGGAAAGGCGTCGAAGTTACTGCCTGAATCAGCCGTAGGTCGACTCTAGATAGTGGACGATATCTCTGGACTCAGGCATCCAGCGCTCGTCGCCATCGGCGCTGGAAATTCGCAGCACAGGTACGGTGGTTCGACCCCTGGCATCAGCCAGTTCCCTCCGATACTCGGGATTACGCAAGATGTCTCGCAGCTCTACGTCGATCCCCAAGCGCTCGATGGGTTGGCGAGCTAGGGAGCAAAATGGACAGCCCTCGTAGTGGTATAGGGTCAGCCTTGGTTCGTCCTGCATGTAATCTATCCTCCGGCGGTCTTTACGACCAATTCACTATGCAATGTGCGATGCACCGGGCACCGGTCCGCAATGTCCAGAAGTCTTGCCCGCTCATCATCACTCAGCTCACCTGACAGGATAATCTCGCGTTCGATCAACTCGATCTTGCGTGGCTCATCGTCGCACGTTGCGCAGTCTTTCGCATAGTCCCTGCTGTGGCGAAGTTGGACACGAACATGGTCCAGCGCCAGTGACTTGCGCTTGGCATACATTCTTAGCGTCATCGATGTGCAGGCCCCCAATGCTGCGAGCAGGTGCTCGTAGGGATCTGGGCCGCTGTTGTCGCCGCCAACCGATTGCGGTTCGTCTGCAAGCCAGTGGTGACTGTCGCTAAAGACATGCTGGGTAAACTTGTGATTCTTCTCTTCCACGAGCACCTCTCCGCCGCTGACGCTTCTTTTCGGTGCGTCCGCAGCTCTTGGCAGGTAGCGACTGGCCCAGCCCGCGATCGTGGTGGCCACGTATTCAGAATCCTGCCGGCGAGTTAGCAGGTGATCGGCATCGTCTAGGCTGACAAAACTTTTGGGGTGCAGCGCTTCCTTGTAGATCTTTTCCGCCTCTACTATGGGCACGGTGGCGTCCACGGGCGAGTGCATCACCAGCAGGGCTTTGCGTAATTGCGACAGGCTGCTGGCCTGAAACTGTTCAAGATCTTCGACGAATTGTTGCTTTATGCGAAAAGGTCTACCTGCCAGATCGACCTCCGCTTCACCCTGTTCGCGAATCTGGTCGATGGATCCAGAAAAGTTATGTAATACATGTGCTGCCTTGTGCGGTGCTGCGATAGATACCACAGCGGTAGCTTCGGGTACCTGCGCCGCCATCGCCAGAATGGCTGCCCCACCCAGGCTGTGGCCGATGAGCAGGGCCGGTGCCTCAAACTCGTTGCGCAGGAATTCGGCGGCAGCTAGCAGGTCCTGCAGGTTGGAGGAAAAGTTGGTGTTCGCAAAATCCCCGTCACTGTTGCCAAGTCCGGTGAAGTCGAAACGGAGCACGGCTATCCCTTGTTGTGTCAGTGCTCGAGCGATGCGCGATGCGGCGGCAACGTCCTTGCCGCAGGTGAAGCAATGGGCAAAAAGGGCGTAGCATCTAATGTCGGCATCGGGCGTTTCAAGCGCACCGCTGAGGGTGATGCCATTGCTGTCGAATTCTACTTTCTTGCGCATGATTCACTGCCTCCCATGGGCGATGACAGAATAAGTACTAATCCTCAAAGTCTTTCAGGTAGTTCTTTGGCGGCGGGTTCCAGCCGCTTTCGCTAAGGCTGTGACCGTCGCTCCGGTCGGCGGCCATCACCTCGCGCATAGTTTCATGTAGCTGAATGAACAGGTCCAGGTAGTGCTGAGCGCCTTTCTCACCCTCGTCCAGTGTTCGCCAGGTTTCGTAAAGTTGGTCGTGACCGGCGTGCTCGGCCCGATCGAAGTTGCGTTTCAATTGCTCGGCTCGGAAGGGGTGAATGCCGAGCTGGTGCAACACTTCGCGCCCTGTTTCTAGCGCGGAATGATAGGTTTCGTTAACGATGTAGTCGGCGCCAGCATCCCGCAGCTGGTAATGGTGGCCGCGGTCAAAGGCGCGCACCAACACCTTGAGTCCAGGGTGTCGCTGCTTGAGGTGGTGTACCAATTCCACTGCTTGTTGTTGATCGTCTATGGCGACCACGAAAGCGGAAGCCTCTGCAGCACCTGCGGTGTGCAGCAGGTCTGGCCGGGTGGCGTCGCCGAAGTAACTGCGCAATTGAATTTTGCGCATGTTTTCGACCTGGCCTGGCTGGCGATCCAGCACTACGGTCTCGATGCCGTAAGACGTTAGCAGTCGATTGACGATCTGGCCGAAGCGACCGATACCAGCAATGATAACGGGACCGCTCGTCTCAATGACATCCGATTCTGGAAGCGGCTCGCTGCCGCTATATCGAGGCACCACGAAGCGATCGAAGACTATAAACAGGATCGGCGTAAGGAACATGGATATGGCGACTACGAGCGCCAGCAGCCGGGCAATATCTGGCGGCAGTGCGCTGTTCTGCAGGCTATAGCTCAGCAGCACGAAACCGAATTCGCCGGCCTGGGCCAGGCTCAGGGTAAACAGCCAGCCATCACTGCGTCGCACTTTGAAGATGAGCGCTAGTAGAAGAAGAATCGCGCCCTTGAGCAACATCACCCCAAGGGTGAGACCGAGAACGAGCCACACTTTCTCAAATAAGAGGGGGAAACTAATTCCTGCGCCCACAGTGATGAAGAACAGCCCCAACAACAAGCCTTTGAAAGGGTCGATGTCAGTCTCCAACTCGTGGCGAAACTCACTGTTTGCCAGCACCACACCGGCCAGGAAGGTGCCAAGGGCGGGAGACAGGCCGACCATTAGCATCAATACGGCAACGCCAATAACCAGTGCCAGGGCGACGGCCGTAAACGCTTCGCGCAAACCGGTGGCGGCGACGGCCCTGAACAGCGGACGGCTGCCGAAGTGCCCGAATAAGACCACGGATACGATGGCGCCCAACACCACCAGCGCATAGCTCCAGCCTTCAAGACCATGCAGCAAGGTCGCCTCGCCAGCTCCGTGACCATCGGCGGCGCCGCCATGTTGCGCCAACTCTGGGAGCGCAAGTAGCGGTATGAACGCGAGCATGGGAATAACGGCAATGTCCTGGAACAGCAGAACGGAGAACGCGGAGCGTCCTCCCGGAGTGCTGGCAAGGCCCTTTTCCTGAAAGGTTTGCAGAACAATTGCGGTGGAGGAGAGCGAGAGCAGCATGCCAATAGTCAGCGCCACCTGCCAGGGTTGTCCCGCCAAGAGCGCGATAGCTGTGATCGCGCCGGTTGTCAGAGTCACCTGCAAGCCACCCAGGCCAAGTAGCCGGTGGCGCAGCTCCCACAGCATGCGCGGCTCCAATTCCAGACCGACGAGAAACAGCATCATTACCACGCCAAACTCGGCCACATGCTGCAGTGACTCGGTTTCCTTGCCTACGAGGCCGAGTACGGGTCCGATTACCACGCCGGCAACAAGATAGCCCAGCACGGAACCCAGGCCGAGCCGTTTGGCCAGCAGTACCGCGGTGACGGCGGCCAGCAAGTAGATGAAGGCGTCGAGCAGGTAGCCAGTCATGACTGCGCTCCCAGCAACTTGTCGAGGTCTTCATTGAGCACTTCTAGCTCGCTGCAAGCGTCGATGTCCAGGGAATCTTGGCGCAGTGCCTGCAAAACACGCGCACACTCTTTCGAGTGGGCGCTGATGCGATGCTCTTCGCGCGCCGTTCGGGCACCGAAAAGGGCCAACGGCGGCAGGTAGCGCATGCCACACAGGTTGGCCGTCTGCTCCAGTGGGCGCAGCAGTTCGCGCAGGGAGTAATGGTTGTAACCCGTATCGGCGTAGCCATCTTCCGTGCCGCCTGCGGTTAGCATGCAGGTAAATATCTTGCCTACAAGAGCAGTTCCATCGTGTCCGTAGGCGAAGCCGTACTCCAGCACAAGGTCTTGCCACTCCTTGAGTATCGCGGGGGTGGAGTACCAGTACAGTGGAAACATTAAAACGACGGCGTCGTGTTCAAGCAATCGCTGTTGTTCGCGAACGACATCAATCTGTAGGGTGGGGTATTCGGCATACAAGTCGATAAGTGTGACGCCCTCCAGAGCTGTCATGTCTTTGGCTAGCACCCGGTTAACTTCCGACAGGTGAATCGAAGGGTGGGCGAAGAGGATCAGAATCCGTCTCGACATAAAAGTTTGCTCTTCTCGCGTTCAGCGACGATTATGATTCATCAGCCTGCCTTTAACCAATGACGGCGCCTCCCCACAATAAAAAAGCCCCGGCATAACCGGGGCGACAGAATCAGGCCAGGGAGGCCTGGGGGGATTTGATGCGGGATCAGAGGTCGAAACGATCCAGGCGCATGACCTTGGTCCAGGCGGCAACAAAGTCATTGATGAACTTTTGCTCACCGTCGCTGGAGGCATAGACCTCGGCGATAGAGCGCAGTTCAGAGCTGGAGCCGAAGGCCAGGTCGACAGGAGTAGCACTCCACTTCTTCTCGCCGCTCTTGCGGTCACGGCCTTCATAGATGCCTTCCATCTTCGCCGACTTGTTCCAGACCGTATTGTTATCCAGCAGGTTGACGAAGAAGTCGTTGTTCAGCGTGCCGGGGCGATCCGTGAAAACACCATTCTTCGAGCCACCTGAGTTGGCGTCGAGGGAGCGCATGCCGCCCACCAGTACCGTCATCTCGGGTACGGTCAGCGTCAGCTTGTCGGCTTTGTCGACCATCATCGCCGTGGGTGAGCGGTAGGCTGCGTCGCTAAAGTAGTTGCGGAAAGCATCAGCCCTGGGCTTCAGTACCGCAAACGATATGACATCGGTTTGATCCTGGGTCGCATCGGCGCGGCCAGCAATGAACGGCACTTCAACCTCATAGCCGGCGTCCTTGGCAGCCTTTTCAATCGCAGCGGCACCGCCGAGAACGATCAGGTCAGCCAGTGAAACCTGCTTGCTGCGGTTGCGGTCATTGAAGTCCGTCTGAATCGCTTCCAGTTTGCCGAGTACTTTCGCGAGCTCCTGCGGATCGTTCGCGGCCCAGTCCTTCTGGGGCGCCAGTGCAATCCGTGCGCCATTGGCGCCGCCGCGCATATCTGTATTGCGGTAGCTGGCGGCCGAGGCCCAGGCAGTGCGCACCAGTTCAGAGACACTGAGACCGGAGTCGAGAATTTCGGATTTCAGCTTGCGCACGTCGCGCGTACTTACAGGCTTGTAATCGACCTCGGGGATCGGATCCTGCCACAGAAGTGCTTCGGCCGGTACTTCGTTGCCGACGTAGCGCGCGCGTGGGCCCATGTCGCGGTGGGTCAGCTTAAACCAGGCCATGGCAAAGGCCTTTTCAAACTCCTCCGGATTTTCCAAAAAGCGCTTGGAAATCTCGCGATAGGCGGGATCTTTGATCATCGACAGATCAGTGGTGAGCATCACCGGTGGGTTGCGCTTGCCTTTTACATGGGCGTCGGGCACCAATTCGTGGGCTCTCTCGTCAGTCGGAATCCATTGCGTGGCGCCGGCTGGGCTCTTCACCATTTTCCACTCGTAGGTGAATAGGTTCTGCAGGTAGTTGATGCTCCACTTGGTGGGGGTGATAGTCCATGCACCCTCCAGACCGCTGGTCACCGTATCTTCTGCATTGCCCTTACCGCAGCTGTTCTTCCAGCCCAGACCCTGCTGCTCTATGGGGGCTGCACCGGGTTCGGGGCCGACACATTTGTCGGGCTTATGGGCGCCGTGAGTCTTGCCGAAGCTGTGGCCGCCGGCGATCAAGGCAACGGTCTCTTCATCGTTCATTGCCATGCGCGCGAAGGTCTCGCGAATGTCTTTCGCGGCCAACAGCGGATCGGGGTTGCCGTTGGGTCCCTCGGGGTTCACGTAGATGAGGCCCATCTGCACGGCTGCGAGCGGGCGTTCGAGATTACGATCACCGCTGTAACGTTCATCGGCCAGAAATTCGTTTTCCGGGCCCCAGTACACCAGATCGGGTTCCCAGTCGTCTTCACGACCGCCGGCAAAACCGAAGGTCTGAAAACCCATGGATTCCAGTGCCACGTTGCCGGTCAGGATCATCAGGTCGGCCCAGGAAACTGAACTGCCGTACTTCTGCTTAATCGGCCACAACAAGCGGCGTGCCTTGTCCAAATTGCCGTTGTCTGGCCAGCTGTTAAGCGGGTCAAATCGCATCTGCCCGCCAGCCGCGCCACCGCGACCATCCAGGGTTCGGTAGGTGCCGGCGCTGTGCCAGGCCATGCGAATCATCAGGGGGCCGTAGTGTCCCCAGTCGGCCGGCCACCAATCGCGAGAATCGGTGAGCGTCTTCTCGATGTCTTTCTTCAAGGCATCCAGGTCGACCTTGGCAAATTCTTCGGCGTAGTTGAAATCATCGCCCATCGGGCTTGATGTGGCATTGTGATCGCGCAGCGGTTGCAGGTTAATCTGGTCGGGCCACCAGAAGTGGTTAGGCTTTGCGACGCCAGCCGCCATGGCCGGGCGCATCGCACCCTCACTGCTGCTGACGGCCGCTTGGGCTGCAGATATTGAAGACACCGCTACTGCTATTGCGGTGAGAGCGGGTGTAAATTTCTTTAACATGTCGCTATTCCCCCGTTTTGTTGGGATTGGGTGGGTTCAGGGGATAACCTACGATGGTCTTTCAATCGATTCCAACGGGAAAAACAAGCAAAATCGATTGAATATTTCGATCGCCACGTAATGTTCAAGGGCTGGGGTTTCGTGCGATAATTTGACAGTATATGTGCCATTACAGATGATTCCGGAAGTATCGGCATGGCAATGAGGCAGGGAGCAACTATGGCGGAAGACGCAGCCAGTAAACCGATAGATGGCCGACGTGCGCGCAGCGAACGAAGTCGTCAGGCGATCGTTGATGCCGCGCTGGCTCTGATTGAAGAGGGCAATCTGGTGCCCACCGCGCAGCAAATCTCAGATCAGGCGGGCGTCGGCATTCGTTCATTCTTTCGGCACTTTCCGGACATGGAGAGCCTGTTTACTGAGGTCAATGAGCAGTGCCGTGATTTGTACGAGTCCCTTTTTGTTGGCGGTGATCGCAGCGGCAGTCTGCAGGAGCGCGTCTTACACGCGGTAGAGCGCCATGCAAACGCATATGAGCTTCTCACTAACACAATAGTTTCCACTCAGGCGCAACGCTGGCGCTATGAGCTTCTTCAGCAGAACTACGCACGCTACCAGAAAGGATTGCGCAAAGACCTGGATGACTGGTTGCCAGAGCTCAAGGCGCTAAAGCGCCCCGCTCGCGAGGCGGTGGATGCACTGGCCTCATTTGAGATGTGGAATCGCCTTCGGGATCATCAGGGGCTAGGTAGAAAAGCAGCTATTGAACTGGTAACTGACCTAATCTTGCAGCAGCTGGAGGTCTCCTAAGTCATGTCCGATACCTATACCCTTTATGCAATAACACACTCACTGTACTCGGGACGCGCCCGCTCTTATTTGATCAAGCAAGGCATACCTTTCCAGGAGTTATCTACGGGTCATGAAAGCTTTAAGGCCGAGGTGCTACCCAAGGCTAAGCTCCCAACCATTCCTACGCTGGTGACACCCGAGGGTGAGGTGATTCGCGACGGGGCCGCGATCATTGAGCACTTCGAGGCGGCAAATGGCCGCCCCAATCAGCCTGCAGGTGCGCGCCAGCAAATTATCAGTGCGCTATTCGATGTCATCGGTACCGATGGCCTTCTGCGCCCGGCGATGCACTATCGCTGGAATTTCCCGGAAGAAAATCTCTATTTCGTGCGCTATCACTTCTTCTATTCCCAGCGGGATATGCCCGAGCGCGATGACAAGACTGAACACATGATGAATCGCATGCGCAACGCGGCTCAGTTTTTCGGGGTCAGTGACGAGGCGAAACCCGGCGTTGAGGCGCTGTATCTTGAGTTTCTCGATGCACTGAATACGCACTTTGAGAATTATCCCTATCTGCTGGGTTGGCGCCCCTGCATCGGCGACTTCGGACTGATCGCACCCATGTACGCCCACCTGGGTCGTGATCCACACCCCGCTCGAATCATGCAGCAAAGGGCTGTGCGTGTGCACCGTTGGGTGGAGCGCATGAACCGTGCAGACCAGGATGTTCCGGAATATTTTGATGCAGGTACGGATTACCTCGCGGAAGACTCGGTACCTGACTCGCTGTTAGCTGTTTTGCGCATTGTCGCGGAGGACTTTGTACCTGAGACCCTCGCGGCGGCAGAGTTCATTAACGGCTGGATCAACGAGAATCAGCCCGAGGCCGGCAGTGCGCCCGAACGCATGCTGGGGATGGCTGCTTTCGAAGTGCGGGGCCAGCCGATCAATGCCGTAGCGCAACCTTATCGCTTCTATCTGTTGCAGCGCTTACAAGACCTATTCGAAGCCATGGGCCAAGCCGAGCAGGGCAGTGTGCTCGAGATGCTGAAGTCCTGTGGCATGGAACAGATATTAACCACCAAACTGAATCGACGCTTGGTTCGCGCGGACAATCTCGAAGTCTGGGCGTAACCTGCTAAGAGACCTTCAGAGTCCCTTGCCGGTTAGCTCTATCGCATCAGAGCCTGCGGGCAGTGAGAACTGCACCCCGTCTATGCCGACGGTGTAGTCCGGGAAGATATCTTCCGCACCATTGAGAAAGAGAGCCTCCTGCCCGGGAAACAACAACGGCGGCACGATGTGGTAATAGAGCAGGTGTCCCACATCGGCGTCTTTTGCTGTTTGGGCAGCCTCTGCTGGACTGGCGTGGTAGTCCAGAATATCCAGAGTGATTTTTGCCATACCGGCGTTGCCAATTTTCTCGGCGGCGGCGTTCATCATCATTACTATATTGGGTGCTAGTGCCTCATGAACCAGTAGGTCAACACCTTTGGAGAACTGCGTGATGTTCTCGGAGTAGTCTGTGTCTCCGCTGACCAGTATCGAGCGCCCCTTGTAACGGAACAGGTAACCCACGGCGGGGCTAACCGGCAGGTGGTCGACCTTCAGTGCCTCCACTGTCACTCCACTGTCGTTGTAGACCATGGTGAGTTCTCCCAGGGCGGGTTCAGGGAAGGGGCGAGCCTCCATTCCAGCGCCACTCAATGGTGTTACTGCATCGCCGTGGTGATCGTTGCGATAGATGAAGTCTTGCGCGTAAGAGCCACTGAAGCCTGCCACGACTTCAGCCACGCCCTCGGGACCATAAACCGGCATGGGTGAAGAATTGTTGCCGCCAGCCCAGCGCATGGTGGCGAACTCACCGAGGGTATCGATATGGTCGGAATGAAAATGCGTGAGGAACATCGCATCAAGGCGTCCCAGTTGATAACCCATTCGGCCGATATTGCGTGCACCATTGGTGCCAGCATCGACGACAAACATCTTGTCGCCAGCCATCACCAGTACGCAGGGGCCTGAGGCGACTGGCGAGGGCAGCGGACCACCCGCTCCACACAGCGCAAGATGCAGCCCGTCTGGCAGTTCGTCCATCGCATCTGCACCCATGCGAGTTTCCAGGCCGCGCTCCATCACGCGACCTACTAGCGTTGCGCGCTGGCTATAAATGAGTACGCCGATTACGGCAATGACTGCCAGGACGATCACAGGCTTCTTCATAGGTGCTGCCTCTCGATTGCTGTTATGGCACAGTGTATGTCATCAATTAGAATTCTCAAGCGCTACCCGCCGACATTGTTCTAAGGCTGGGGAAACGGCTTAGCAGGGACTGTTGTTCTTGTCTTTCCAGCCCCTGCCACTCGCGCTGGATTTCACGCCATGATGCCACCTGGAAGGTCTTGACTACCGCGCGGAACGGGAAATCCATCAGGACTCCATCGTAGAGGGCCTGGTTACGGTCGAAGGCGGTTTCATTGAATTCCGTTTGTCCCTTTGTTTCATAATCCTTGTAGGCCTGCTCATTCTGCTGCATCAATGGAATGTAGGTCTCTGCGATCACATCGATGAGGCCGGCGAGGTTGTCTTCCAGCGCGACCACGCCAAGGCCAGCCATGTGCTCGGCTCGCTCGATACGTCGTATCCAGTTAAACGTTGTGGGTGCAAGCTCTTCGATGATGCGCAAAGCGGTCGGGTCAAGGTGGTGCATGTTCAGTTGGCCGTAGGCGCTGGCGTCGGCCAGGGTGAATCTTTCGCCCAATAGGTAAGGTTGCTCGCTCAGCACCGCCTCAATAGCTGCCAGGTATCTGCGGAAAGCTAAATCGAGCAGCGTGTGAGTTTCGGGGAAGCCGTCGCGAGAAGGTGGTGTCAGTGCAGGCCCCAGACCCGTTTCGAAATCCGGTGGCGAAACGCTGAACAGGTAAGGGCAGCGACGCACCTGTCGTCTGGACATGCGCTTGGCGATCAGGGCCCTGGGGATGATTGGAAACAACTTGCCCAGTTCGCCGGCCGTGGTGATGCCCATGCGGTTGGTGGTAGCGGAAGTCACCCAGCGGTTGTGATGTGCCATGTACAGGCCGAACTCGTCAAAGGCATCGTCTATCAGCCTACATATGAATCGGGTTGGCGCGTCGTCGGGAAGCAGCGGTTCGTTCGTCCCGGCAAATGAATCCAGGTGCAGGGCTAGACCCGTTGAATCGTAAAACAATTCCGATTCGTCAAACCAGTAGTAGGGGACGCTCGGGTACTCGTCCATGCCCTGGCTCATGCCGGTGAAGCGCTGTACTCGCCCGGCTTTTCTTTCGCGGTTGATGCGCCGCGTGACGCGGATCGCTGTCCAACTGCCGACTTCTCGCGGAACCAGCTTCCAGCGGATACCTGTGGCATCGGCCAGCGACTGCATCTTTAACTGGAAGGGAGATGCAGTGACTCCCATAAACGTGATGCTGTCAGGCTTGGCGCTGGGCATATTTCTGCTGATCTGGCTATTCTCCGTGGGCTAAGCATCGAACTTTACTATATGGCATAAATTGTGCCAATATATCTGATCAATATTCATTGTCACGCGAAGTCGTTGATCCGACGCGCAAAGGGCCGAAATAATGAAGAAAGCGCTCCTCATAGTACTCGTTGGTTTGGTGATGGGTGGGACCCTGGCATGGATGAATCGCGCCGACGTGATTCTGGCCATGGCCAAGTATCAGTCTGGCAAGCAGTATGCCGACATCGGGCCTACCCGGGATATTCCGTGGCAGCAAGGCCCTGCGGAGGCACCTGCGGGCGAGCGGCCGCCAAATATCATTCTGATCGTGGCGGATGACCTGGGCTATAACGATATCTCCACCTTCGGTGGGGGCGTCGACGGCATGCAGACGCCGGCAATCGACCAGCTGGCCGCCGAAGGAGCGGTATTCACCCAATCCTATTCGGGTGCCAGCACCTGTGCGCCTTCCCGCGCGATGATGATGACAGGGCGCTATCCTACGCGTACCGGCTTCGAATTCACGCCGACACCGGCAGGCATGATCAGTATTGTGAGCATGGTATCCGAATCACTGGATAGCCAGCAGAATATGCCGCCCTCCGTGGTGGATCTCGAGGTCGAGGAAACCCATCCCCCCTACGAGCGTAAGGGCTTACCGGCGTCCGAAGTGACCATAGCCGAAACCCTTAAGCAGCAGGGTTACTACACGGCCCACATCGGCAAGTGGCACCTGGGTCGTGAAAATGGCATGGCGTCTCATGAGCAGGGCTTTGATGACAGTCTGTTGATGCACAGCGGCCTGTACTTGCCTGAAGATGATCCCAATGTGGTCAATGCCAAGCTGGATTTCGATCCCATCGATCTGTTCCTGTGGGCGGGAATGCGATTCGTCTCCTCCTATAACGGAGGCGAGCCTTTTACACCTGGCGGCTACCTGACCGACTATTGGACCGATGAGTCCATCAAGGTCATCAAACGCAACAAAAACAGACCCTTTTTCCTCTTCCTTGCCCATTGGGGGCCGCATACTCCGCTGCAGGCGACCAAGGAAGACTACGATGCGCTGGAGGGCATAACGCCTCACCGCAAGCGGGTGTATGCCGGGATGATTCGCGCGGTAGATCGCAGCGTCGAGCGGGTGATGCAAACCCTGGAGGAAGAAGGGATCGCCGACAATACAGTTGTGATTTTCACCAGCGACAACGGTGGTGCAGGTTATATTGGCTTGCCGGATGTGAACTCGCCGTTTCGTGGCTGGAAGATCACGATGTTCGAGGGTGGTATCCGCGTGCCAATGTTCGTGAAGTGGCCCGAAAAAATCCCCGCCGGCACCCGAGTCGAGACGCCTGTGGCACATATCGATGTGATGCCTACACTCGCGGCCGCAGGTGGCGCACCATTGCCGGAGGGTGTGGCGATCGATGGTGTTGACATATTGCCCCTGGCGACTGGCGAGCTCGAAGAACAGGATTGGAACCGGAAAACGCTGTTCTGGCAGAACGGCCATTACCAGGTGGTGCGCCATGGCGACTGGAAGCTGCAGGTAAACGACCGACCCACCGACGGTATGCAGTATTGGCTTTACAACCTGGCGGAAGACCCGACCGAGCAAAACAACCTGCGTGATGCAGAGCCGGCAAAGCTGGCTGAGTTGACTGCGTTACTCGCTGAGCATCAGGCCAACTCGCGCGGCCCCCTGTACGCGCCTATTGCCAACACGCCCGTGCTGGTGGATAAAACCCGGGTAGAGCGGTATGTTGAGGGTGACGAATACGTCTACACACCTAACTAGAGCGAGGGTGACGCCTGCATGAGCACTGATTTTTCGAAGATATTCTCGATAGCGGGTAAAACCGCACTGGTAACCGGTGGCTCCCGGGGTATTGGGGAAATGATAGCTGCAGGATTCCTGGCGGCGGGCGCAAAGGTCTATATCAGTTCCCGCAAGGCAGAGGTGTGCGATGCTACCGCCGAACGCCTAGCTGACGAGTACGGGGGTGAATGTATTTCACTGCCTGCCGACCTGTCCACTCTGGCGGGTTGCGAAGCGCTCGCAGCGGCAATCAGCGAGCGCGAAAGTAAACTCGATATTCTGGTAAACAATGCGGGTGCTTCCTGGGGCGCTCCCATCGATGAGTTTCCCGAGGTGGGTTGGGACAAGGTGATGGACACCAACGTGAAAGGCGTCTTTTTCCTTACCCAGAAGTTGCTGCCTTCACTGCGTGCATCCGGAACCGTCGATGACCCCGCCCGGGTGATCAATATCGGGTCCATCGACGGCTTGGGCGCGTCAATCTTTGATGTGTTCAGCTACGGTGCTTCCAAGGCAGCGGTGCACCATCTCACGCGTTTCCTTGCGACACACCTGGCCAAGGAGAACATCAACTGCAATGCCATTGCCCCTGGGCCATACCCCACGTGGATGTTGAGCACAGGTGTGGGCTTTGGTGGCGAAACCGATGGTGTGGACTGGAGTGCGGTCGCGGCCAGCAACCCGCGTGGCCGGGTCGGCACAGCAGAGGATATCGCTGGTCTGTCAATCTTCCTTTGTTCGCGCGCGGGCGCCTATGTGGTGGGTGAGGTGATCACCAGTGATGGGGGCGTATTCAACACCCGCTGAAAAAATGATGTCACCGCGCTGGCGCCGTCGTTCCGTCCTGCTGCTTGTCCTGACAGCCATCTACCTGCTGGGGTCGACGGCACAGGAAGAGCTGGGAATTTCGTTCACAGTAGAGGGCCTGGAAGATTTCCGCCGCTGGGTGCAGGGGCTGGGTTGGTGGGGTCCTGCTGTATTTGTTGTCCTCGTCGTATTTCGTTTGTTCATCGGCTTATCGTCGCACCTGATCATGATTCTCGGCGGCCTGGCCTTTGGTGTCGTCGGGGGCATTCTTTGGGGTAGTATCGGTCTGGTCCTGTCAGCGCTGGTGTTGTTCTATCTGGCCCGGATGCTCGGTGCAGAATGGGTTCATAGGCGCTTCGGTGATCAATACAGACTCATGCTTGAGCGCATCCGGCGTGTCGGTGCTCTCGCCATATTTGCCATTACCGCCCACCCGGTTGGGCTGCTCACCCCCGCCCATCTTGCGGCGGGGCTGGTCGATTTGAAGCTACGCCATTTTGCCGCCGCAGTATCGCTAGCAGCACCCATCCGCGCCGCGCCCTATGCGCTGTTGGGGACAGCGGTGTTGGATATGACTCTAGAGCAGTCGTTGCTGATCGGCGGCGGATTGCTGTTGGTGTTCTTTGTGCCGCTGTTCATACCCCAGGTCAGGCTGTGGGTATGAGGCAGCGGCGAAGCGAACAGGGATCAGTAGTCGTAGCGTACAGTGACACCATAGGTGCGCGGCGGTGAGAGGAAGTAAGCTTCCATGCCGTTGAACAACTGGGCGTTCAGCGTCTGGTTTGCATACTCATCATCCGTCAGATTCTTGCCCCACAGCGACAGGTTCCAGTTGTCGTTTTTCCAGCCGACGCGAGCATTCAACAATTCGCGATCGTCTATGTCCTTGTCCAACAGGTTAAAACTCTGGGTGCCGTTCGTAGCGTGATCATCCATGAAGATGTAGTCCGCGCGGATGAAGAGTCCACCGTCTGCCAAGGGAAACACCAAAGTCGCGCCGATATTGCCGCTGTACTCGGCGGTCCAAGGCAGTTCGTCGCCATCCCGGGGGCCGTCGGTAATCTCATAGGTATCCATGTACAGCAGACCTGCGGTCACCGTTAGGTTGGGCAGGGGCAGTGCTTCCAACTGCAGGTCGATACCCGATACCTCGACTTCGCCCTCGTTGCTTACAAAGGTGCCGATACCCGTCTCCAACTGTTGCTGGAACTGGTAGTCATCGATTTCGCTGAGAAACGCCGCGGCGTTGATTCGCAGTCGTGAGTCGAGCAACGTAGATTTAAGACCGACTTCGTAGCTGGTGGTCTCTTCGTCGTCGAACTCGCGCTCATCCGGTTGGCCATTCACGCCGTTGAAGTTTCCGGACTTGTTGCCGGTGGAGGCGCTGGCATAAATCATGGTGTCGTCACCCAGGTCATAGGCGATCTTGGCCAGCCAGTCTACGTTGTCGCTGCTGCGACCCAGGGAGGCGTCGATGGGGGTAGAGATCGCATCGAGTAGCGCGATGGTTCCTGCGAGTGGAGCGGTAGAAACGGTTTCACTGAACAGGTCGGCGTCGCGGTCTTCGTCTGTGTAACGCAGGCCGCCGGTATGGTGCCAGCGCTCTCCCACATGCCAGGTGGCCTGGCCAAACACAGCGATGGTTTCTGTGTCCCATTCGTTTTGGTAGAGCACGTGATCACCCGGCTGCACGATAAAACCAATGGTCGGGAACGGGAAGGGCAGATCCTGCTGGTCGGCGATATCGATAAAGTCATCGCCGATCACGGCTGCGGGCGTTCTGTCGCCACGCTGGGTGGTTGAATCGTAGTAGAACAAGCCTAGTTGATATTCGATGTTGCCATCTGCGAGTTCCGAATCCCATCGCAGTTCCTGGGAAAGGCTGTCACCCTCGTTGTATTCCTGGGTGTGAAGACCATTGAGTTGTGAGCGGTCCGCGTCGATCGCGGTGTCGTAGTTGTAGTCGTTCCAGGCGATTATCGAGGTAATCGAACCCCAGGCCGTGTCGTACTCGATGTGCAGTGACACCAGGTCAGACTCCATGCTGAACTCGTCCTGAAAGTCTGTCGCGGTGTCGTAGTCATAGGGGTCATTCCTGTCGGGCGAGAATCCCTGGTTAGCCAACTCTTCGTTCACGGCGTCGCTTTGTGTCGCGTCTGCGCCACAGCAAGTCATGTCGCGGTCAATATGCGCGGCGTTTAGCAGGATGCTAAGTTCGTCCGTAGGCTCCCACAGCAATTTGGCCTGGATATTCCAATCGTCGGCATCGTTCTGATCATCAACGCCAGCATTGTCATAGTAGCCATCGCGCTGGTGGATGTTGCCCGAGATGCGATAGGCGAGGGTGTCGCTCAAGGGGCCCGATGCGGCGAGTGTTAGCCGGCCGAGTCCGTAGTCGCCAATGGTGCCCTCGGCATAGCCTTCAAATTCTTCCAGATTGGGACGCTTGGTAATCACGCTGATGGCGCCGGCGTTGGCGTTCTTGCCATAGAGCGTGCCCTGGGGCCCCTGCAGTACCTCTATTCGCTCGATATCGGTGAGGTCAGCCGTGCCTAGACCCGAGCGGCCCATGAAGACACCATCTACAAAGAAACCTACAGAAGGTTCCAGTGCCGGGTCTGCCTGGGCTGTGCCAATGCCGCGGATGGCCAGGCGAGTGGTGAATGGGCTGGTATTGGCGTTGGCATTGAGACTCGGCGTCATGATGGCGAGGTCACCGGCATCGTTGATACCCGCTTCCTGGATGGTGTCGGCACTGAATGCGTTTACCGCGACTGGCACATCCTGCAGGCTCTCGGAGCGTTTTTGCGCAGTGACGATCACTTCTTCCAGTGCGAGTTGTTGGGCAGAAGCCATACTCGCGAGAAGAGTCAGGCTGAGTGCTGAGGCAAGGGGGCGCGTGCGGTGCATTTTCCTATCCTATGTTGACAATCGGTACTATAATGGCATAACTTGTGCCAATAATATATGGCATATACTATGCCATAAGTAATTGACTGTCTACCGTGAGCTGCAACATGAAGAAACTACTGGGTGGCGTGCTGCTGGCGATTGCAAGTCTGTTTGTGTTTACCTTCTGGCTGGGTTTCTTGTCCGCTCGACCTCCATTGACGATCGACCCTGCTACGCTGGCTGGGGATGGAAGTGTGCTGAACTACTGCGAATTGCCTGATCTAGATGGCTCTGGCATGCAAGCCGTTGATATTCCCAAGGGCAATACGCCTGGGTGTGCCTATTCCCATTTTCCTCTGCCTGTTTTGGCAGAGTGCACCGAGCCGCTGCCTGCTGGTGTCGACGATATCCGTGGATTATGGCTGGGTGTTAGCGGCGGGCATGTAGGTCACGTAGAGCGGGTCGAGCAGTGTGGCAGCCGTGTTGTGGTGACATCCTCCGGCATTATTCATGACTACGGACCCAACAGCACGGCGGGACTCAATACGGACGATACGGAGGGCGCCGTACTGTTCACCGTGGGCGAGAGGGAATTTTGTATGCGCACTTCGGCTTCCATGATTTGGGAGGAGGGTGTACTTAACTTTTATGCGTTTGGTTGGGGGCCGCAGGTGGTGAAGCGCTATAGGCAGGGCGAGCAGTTGGTGTGGGAATACACCGACGGCAGCAAGACCTTAATGGACAGAATTTGCGCTTTGCCTGACAACCACAAGATTCCCGCCCCGAGAGGAAGGCGCTACAGTCTTTTCTAACAGTTTATTAGATGTGAAACCCCATTTTCACGGAATGTGAGGAGAACGAGTATGGAATATGTACGCACACCGGAAGAGTGCTTTGAAAACCTGGACGGTTACCCCTTTCGTCCAAACTATCTGCAGATAGACGACACCGAGGGGGGGACGCTGCGGGTGCATTACCTGGATGAAGGTCCCAGGGATGGCGCCGTGGTATTGCTGATGCATGGCCAGCCTTATGGTCCTACCTTTACCGCCGCATGATCCCCTTGCTGGCCGATAAGGGGTTTCGAGTCATCGCGCCTGATCTGGTCGGCTTTGGTAAATCGGACAAGCCTACCCAGAGAGAGGATTACACCTATGCACGTCATGTCACGTGGATGAGCGATTGGATGACTCAACTGAACCTGCAAGACGTCACCATGTTTTGTCAGGATTGGGGCAGCCTGATTGGGTTGCGCGTGTTGTGTGCTTTTCCAGAGCGGTTTTCCGGAGTGGTGCTGTCTAACGGCGGCATGCCGGCCGGTGTGATCCCGGAGGAGTTCGCCGCTCCGCTCAAAGAGGCGTACAAGACATTGGAGGTGGTTAAGGCAACGCAACTCGGTGAGAAGTTTGCAGACACTTCGGGCATTCCCGGCTTTTTGTACTGGCGTAAGTACTGCTCAGAAAGTGAGGCGTTTGACGTGGGCGATGTGGTGGGTGTCACCGCCGCGGAGCCGCTGCCGGCCGCCATTGTTGATGCTTATCGCGCGCCCTTTCCCGATCTGAGTTATGCCTCGGGCGCCCGCCAGTTCCCCACCTTGGTGCCGGTGTTCAAGGACGAGCCGGAAGCGGCCACCAATGAGGAGGCATGGAAGGTTCTCGATGCATTCGAAAAACCGTTCCTGTTGGCTTTTGCTGATAAAGACCCAGTCACCGCTGGCGGAGATGCGGTTTTCAAAGAGCGGGTGCCGGGATGCCAGGGCATGCCACATCGCACGATCGAAAACGCAGGCCACTTCGTACAGGAAGATCAGCCAGAAGCCTGTGTGCAAGCGCTGCTCGACGTTATGAGCCGCTACTGAGTCAGTTCTTCTGCCGGGCTCGCTTGCGGGCCTGGCGCTCAAGCTTTATCGATTTCCAGATGAGCTTGGGCAGTCCCAGCGGGTTAGTCTTGAACTTGCGCCATAATAGGCGGCGCATCGCAGGGGTACTGTCATACCCCCCTTCCCGTTGTCCATGGCCGGCGTGCATGCCCAGGTTAGGCAAGTCGATCACATCCATAGGCAGCGTCAGGCTCAGAGTATCTGTGCGTGGCAGCAGGCATTCCTGGTCGGTACATGCCTGGTAGCGCACCTTAACCTCGATATCGATGCTGTCCCTATCCAAGGGGCGGGTTTCGCTCGCGAGCTCACCAACCGGGTAGCAGGGAATAACGTAGTCCACCGTCCCGCTCCACACCTGTAGGTCGACATTCATCGCTTCCAGGTGCAGGGTTTCCGTCGGTGGCAGCTCAGGTTCGAGTGTGATGAAGCCGTCGGGTGCTACCACCTCCACATTGGTGGCGACCATACCCTGCGGCACGGGCTCGCCATAGATATGCAGTCCCTCGCCGAGTTCGAAACGAACGACCAGCTTGCGCAGAACACCCTGGCGGATACTGCCTTTACCGCCGTGCATGGTCGCGGTGATGCGGATATCGTCGTCAGTCGCAGCGACTGCGCTGGGGGCCGATGCATCGAGGCTGATACGACCGAGAGCGGCATCGATCAGGCTCTCTGCACTGTCGCGTTTTTTGTAGGTGTCGTGAAAGAACTTGGCGCTTACACGGCCTTCCTCATCGGTTACATACACGCCCGGGAAAGGGATGCCGTACAGAAAGGCGTCGTCTTTCGAAACCATAGTATTGAGAATGCCGTACTGCCGAATAACCTCGGAATCGATATCCGATAGGAGTGGGTAGGGAATGTTCTGTTCGCGCGCGAACTCGCTCAGGGTTTCCTGGTCGTCATAGGAGACGGCGTAGAGCTTGATATCGTGCTCTACGAACTTGGAAAAGGCATCTCGCAACTCACCTAGCTGCGTCCAGCAGGGGGGTCACCAGACCGCGGAGCGATAGAACACCAGCGCGGCTTTTTTGCCGGCGCGATCTTCGTGAAACCTCACCAGGTTACCGAAGGCATCGGGTAACTCGAAGTCTGGCAACAAGTCTCCGATTTCCGGCCCCGTGCTCGCATCTTCGGGTAGACCGGCCCTTCCGGGGTGGCCCAATGGTGCCGGAGCGTCGAAGCCGAGTTCGTCGCGTTCAACCGTCATCGCGTGCGCCTCATCAGGAAGTTATCAATCAGTGCGGTCAATGCTAACAGCAGCAGTCCGATAAATCCTCTGGGGTCGCCAAGGTTGATCTGCGTCTCGATCGGGAAAGCGATGGTTTTCTCGAGTGCGGCAATCTTGTACTTGTGACTGGGACCCATTTCAGGGTCGGTGACGATGTCCATCAGTGTGCGGCGGCTGCGATAGCGCATCAGCGCCGCCGAGTCCCAATGTTCAGCGCCTTCAATCCCCTCGAGGTCCATCGCGCTATTAATGGCATTGCCACCGATAATGGGATGAGAGGCGCGGGACAGTAGTGCTGGCCACATATAGGCCATATAGCGTCCCATCAGTTGCTCAGCACTCTCACCTGGTTCAGCGCCGGGTACATCCGGCGGGTTCTGCTTCAGGTCAAGAAAGTTCGCCATAAAGAACTGACGGCCGGTATCCTCGCGTAAGAACCGCTCGATGTTGTTGCCGCTGGCGCTTTCAGTAACGCTGCCATCGCCCTCTAGCCGTTCCATGTACATGGCGATCTCGTCTTCTGTCAGTGGTCCGCCAAAGTCGGTATACCAGCTGATAAAGATTAAGTAGAGAAGGCCGCTGAAGCCCCATAATAACTGTCGCTTGCTCATTATTCTTATTCTCTGCTGTGAGTCAGTTAAAGCAGGTAGTAATCGAGTATACCGCGCTCGCCAAATGTCGCTTTCAAGGAAGCTTGATGATCACCGCCACAACGTCGGATCTCGTCTTGCACGTGACGGCGCGCCAGGTCTAGTCGCTTCTGGCTGCGTACCTGCACCGGGCCATAGCCGTAATCCAATGTGTAAAACTTCTCGCCCGCCATGGCAGCGCTGATGCTGGCCGGTGCCAAGGTGTAGTAGGTCTTCTTCAAGTAATCGAGCAGTGGCGACAGTGATTCTGGGAGCGCATCCTCCGCGATCCAGCTACCGCTAGTCTCGATGGTGTCGCCGAAGAAATGCTCGGTATATTCGGTCATGCGAGCGGCATAATTCCCCAGCCAGCCTTTGGGGGTGGGGTCGGTGATAAAGTGCGCTTTGAACACCCCGGCCAGGGCGAAGTCTGCAAGGCAGGGGCGTTCGCCCAATAAAAACGAGTGCTGCTCCAAGTGTGAGTCGAGCGCGGCCAGCAGCGCCTGGAAATCGGCCTGCACCTTGTCGGACTCGTCGGGGCCGACTCCGAGCGTTTCGCAAACGTTCTTGCCGAATCCCTGGTACATCATCTGGCCGATGCCGGAAACGAGCTCATGTTCTTCCGCGGTCAACGCCTCTGAAATGTCCTGATCCAGCATCATATTGGCACCGAAACGCAGGCCCACCCATTCCACATTCTCCGGATAGCACCAGCGAGAATGCACAGCGGCGCGTCCCATCCAGTGATTGAGCGCATCTTCCAGAATAAAGCAGGCGCTGCGCTGGGCGGGCGTCGTCGGAATGACGGGATGCTCGCTGAAGCGGTCATTGAGCATCGGGCCAATCGCGATCGTGTCATTGATGATCCAGCGGTCAGGTGTTTGCAGTAGGGGAATGAAGTGCGTGCCCGCACGCGCCTCCAGTTCCGGAGCGCGTTCTTGCGTCTTGAACAGCCAGCGCCATGGAATTTGTTGGAAGCGAAGCTGTGCCTCCAGCTTGCGGGAAAAGAAGCTAAGCTGGTTACCGATTAACAGGTACTCACCTGGGTACATGTAAGGCCTCAAGAAGCTACTGACTAGTGGAAGGAGGGTTACATAATGGCATCATTTATGTCAATATTTTCGCCCCACGATAGAGGAGTTAAGCATGGCCGCACCAGAACGCTTGCAATTGTTCGGGGGCACCGCGTCGCCCTACACACAGAAGATGGTGTCGCTGCTGCGCTACCGACACATTCCTTACGGCATACGTTGGTCCGATCCGGGCAACTACCTGGAGAGCATCGGAGTAGAAAAACCGAAACCGGTATTGATGCCCACCTTTCTGCTCGAAGACGAATCCGGTGCGATGAAGGCTGTGTGCGATTCGACGCCAATCATTCGCCGTCTCGAGGCTGATTATTCCGGCCGATCAGTACTACCGTCGGACCCAGCACTCGCCTTTATCGACTACCTGCTGGAGGATTTTGGTGACGAGTGGTGCACTAAGTACATGTTTCACTACCGCTGGTACCCAGAGGCAGACGCCGATAATGCCGGCACACTGTTGCCGCTGGGTATGAACCTGACCCTGGATGATGCGTCTCATAAGCAGTTCAAAGACTACTTTAGTGAGCGCCAAATCAATCGCCTCTATGTCGTGGGTTCCAATGACACGACGGCACCGGTGATTGATGCCAGCTATCGGCGCTTTCTGGCAGCGATGGAAGAGCACTTCCATCACTGTTCAATGCTGTTGGGCAGTCGGCCAGGTGCCGGCGATTTTGCGATCTTTGGGCAACTGACTCAGCTGGTCGGCTTTGATCCCACGCCTCGCACCATTACGCATAATTTGTCGCCACGAACGGTGGCCTGGGTTGATCAAGTGCGGGATCTCTCAGGCCTGGAAGATAGTGAGGACGATTGGGTGCGTTTGGAAGACGCCCCGGATAGTTTGCGCGGCATTCTCAGTGAAGTCGGTCGCGTTTATGCTCCGGCGCAACTTGCCAATGCGGCCGCCGTTGAAGCTGGTGAGAAGAACTGGGAAGCCGAGATTGATGGTTTGCCCTGGGTACAACCGACCTTCCCCTACCAGGCGAAGTGTCTGCGCTGGACCCGCGAGCAATACCAGGCCTTGTCGGATGACGATCGAGCACGCGTGGATGCTGTCCTCGACGGCACCGGCTGCGAAGCAATGTTGTAAGGAGAAACCAAGATGGGATTTGAAGTCAGCGAAAGAGTACGAGAACTGAATGCGCAGTTGGAAGCGTTCATGCAGGAGCATGTGTTTCCGCGCGAGCACGATTGGGAAGAGTTCACGCTTGACCCTGCAAATCTCTGGCAGGTGCCCGACTGGTATGACGAGCTGCGTGAAAAAGCAAAGGCGCAGGGTTTGTGGAACCTGTTCTTGCCAGAGGAGTACGAACCTTGGAGCCCTGGCCTCACCAACGTGGAAATTGCACCTCTGTTTGAGACGATGAGCAAAGTGACCTGGGCGCAGGGGGTGTTTAACTGTAACGCGCCGGATCGGGGCAATATGGAAGTGCTCGCAAAGTACGGCACGCCGGCCCAGCAGGAAGAGTGGCTCATGCCGCTACTCGCCGGTGAAATCCGCAGCGCCTATGCCATGACAGAGCCTCAGGTGGCCTCCAGTGACGCCACCAATATGGAGTTGGAAATCAAGCGCGACGGAGACGAATACGTGCTTAACGGGCGCAAGTGGTGGACCACGGGTGCGGTCGGTCCCCGTTGCAAACTCATGTTGGTCATGGGCAAATCCAACCCCGAGAACGACCGCCACCATCAGCATTCCACCATCATCGTTCCACGCGATCACCCGGGGGTGAAGCTGGTACGTGAGCTGCGTGTGTTTGATAGCCTGCACTCTCCGGGCGGCGAGGCGGAGTTACTGTTCGAGGATGTACGTGTGCCCGTGACCAATATGATCAAGGGCGAGGGCTGTGGTTTCGAGATCGCCCAGGGCCGCCTCGGGCCTGGCCGTTTCCAGTACGCGATGGGATTTGTCGGTCTTGCCCAGCGCTGCCTGGAGTTGATGTGTGAGCGCGCCGAACAGCGTGTTGCCTTCGGTGAAAAGCTCAGCAAAAAAACCAGTGTGCAACACGAGATTGCCCGCAGCCGCTGTGATATTGAGCAGTGTCGGTTGTTGACCCTGCAGGCGGCGCAGGCCATGGATGAAGGCGGACTGGATGCGGCGCGGCCCTATGTGTCGATGGTCAAGATCGTGGCGCCGCGCATGGCCCAGGAAGTGGCAGATCGCGCCATGCAGATCTGGGGTGGAGCGGGTGTAAGTCAGGATACCTTGATTCCCGGCGTCTTCACTCGAGCACGGTTTTGTCGGATTGCCGATGGCCCTGACGAAGTGCATATGTCGCAGCTGGGTAAGATGACGATCCGCGATCTCGTAAGCTAGTGCAGTCCTGGAGACAAAGCCGATGAAAAAATTCCTGTTTACGCTATTGCTCAGCATTGTCGTTGCGCCGGCCTGGGCCGCGGAATTGGCCGGCACCTGGAAGGCCGAGGATGGGCCGGGCTGGATCAAAATCTCCTTTGAGGGTGATACCGGCACCGGCACCGTGATGCGTAATGACAATTTTCCTGATCGAGTGGGCCGGAAAATACTTAAGGACCTGGTCGCTGGCGAAAAGCCTGGCACCTGGGCTGGCCAGGTCTATGCCGAGCGGCTGGAAGAGTACCGCGATGCCAAGATCAGCGTCGATGGCGACACGATGGCCATCACGGTCAAGATAGGCTTCATGAGTCGCAGCATCGATTGGATTAGGGTCGAAAGTGTTCCTGCGGAGTAGGGCTTAGCTCATATCTGGATAGGGATTATCGACGGGTAGGTTGATGGGGTTTGCCAGGCCCTTGATGCGTATCTGCTCGCGGTCCATCTCGATGTCCTCATCCGCGATCATTCCCTCGCCGAATCGGTAGATCGGAGCATACTCGCCGAGGTCGGCATGGGCAAAGTACTCCTTGGCTTTGGTATCGCTGGCTGCGCGTTTGTCTCGGCTCTTCGCCATAGCATCGGCCCCGTGCCGCTTCTCCAGCATCCGCTCTGTGCGCCCGGGTGAAAGTAACACCGCAGTGGCATTGTTGCCGCCAAATCCCTTGGAGTTGAGGATTCCGACTTCCCAGTCAGCGGGCTTCATCGAGAGGTGTTTAGGCCCTAGTGCCAGTATACGTCATCCGCCACCTCATCTATGGTGGCGATTCCAGGCAGAACACCGTAATGAAATACGCCGAGTGCCGCAGCGAGTTGGTCTCCGCTCGCGGGTGCAATGGTATGCCCCAGGTAGGCTTTAACGGCTGCCACTGGCCAGTCGTAAATGTCGTTCGCGCGCGCCACCTGGTCAAAAATTTGTGACTCGGTCACGCGGTTTTGCGGGGTGCTAGACCCGTGAGCCATCACGAAGCTGCCTTTTTTCACTGCTTCTTCACCCACAATGGCTGATGCTGCAGCCACGGCTTTGGCCATAGTGATATGGTTGCCAGGCCCCGGTGCGGTGATCGACTTTTTGATGCCGTCGGCGTCGATGAATACATCGGTGACCGAACCGAGAATCGGAGCGCCCAGTTCAACCGCAAGTTCATCATCCATCAACATGAAATACTGGCTCGCCTCGCCGATGGTAAAACCGCAGTTACTGCCAAAGGGACGGCTGGCGCGGCGATGATCGACGCTGTCTCCGCCATACAGCTTGAGCATGTTTTCGTCCGTGGCCAGAGCTCCCATCGTGCCAAAGCCGTCCATTAGCTCAGGTCCAATGGGCGCCTCGCTGTTGCCGACCATCGCAACGCGAATTTTTCCCGCCTGCATATCTGAGACCGCGTGGCGCAGATTCGATAAGAAGGTTGCACAGGCAGCCACCGAACTGCTGGCGATACCGACGTTGGCGAGTACATAGGCATTGATGAAATCAGTCGGCATCGAGTTGATGCCCATGGTCAGCGCCTTCGTTGTTACCCGGTCGCCCTTCATGCGCGCCTGGTGCATGCCGCCGTACGCATTTTGATCCATCTGGCCGAAACCACTGCTGGAGTACACACCCACCTGGTCCGGGTTGATGTGCTTGAGGATGGTATCCCACTCAATGCCCACGGATCTCAGCGCGTCGGTTGCGCCAAACAATGCCATTTGCAGGCCGCGCGGTTGAAAACGCGAATTGTAGAGCTCTGCAATATCGAAGCCCGAGGGCAGTTGGCCGGCCGCTTTGAAGGGAAAGTCGCGCACATTGTCGAGCTTCACGGATAGCTCGCCGCTGACCGTTACTAGCACCGTCTTTTCGTCCCTGTCCGCCACACTCCAGTTGTCTGGCAGTTGCAGCGGCAGCTGTGAGCGGGTCATTACGAACTGAATTTCACCAGTGTGCTGAGCCGGGTCGGGAATGAGGTCGCCATTGGATTGCCAGTGCAGGGCGTCAACGTCGAAGAAGGTCTTTTCAACTTTGCGTACCAGTGTGCCATCCAGCACCGCCTGGCCAAACTCACTGGCGACTTCTGCTTCCGTGAGCAATTCGCCAGCTTCGCCAGCCTCAGCATCGCGGTAGCGATGGTCGCCCTCATAGGTCACCAGATTCATCATAACGGCTAATGCCGTGAGCGTTTGATTCCGTTCATCTTCGGAGAGGGCATCGATAATCATGCGCCGATAGCTCTGAAAACCCGAGGTGCGACCTGCGGCATTTACGCCCCCCATACCGACGATTACCGGTAGACGCATCAATGACTCCCTGGGCCGGTCATGCGGCCATTGTTATTGTTTAGAGACAAGGAAGTTACCGGATTCCGGTGCCGATAGACAGAAGGCGAGTGAACTTCTCTATGGTAGTCTGACACTATGCAAACGATTGACTTACAGGTGCTGGAAAAAGTCGACAATTGGCTGCGGGCGAACGAGCGCTGTTGGCTCTGCACCATCGTCGGTACGGTGGGCTCGTCGCCGCGTCCAGTCGGCTCGCTCCTGGCGTGTAACAGCAATGGATTGCAGGTTGGCTCACTGTCGGGTGGCTGCGTCGAAGATGATTTATTGCAGCGGGTGCGAGAGGGTGTGTTGGCCGAGCACTCGCCAGAGATTATCGAATACGGCGTTACCGCAGAGGAAAACGAGCGCCTCGGTTTGCCCTGCGGCGGTCGGTTGCACGTTTTGATCGAGCCTCTCACGCCTGAACGCCATGGCAAGGAAATATCAGAACTGCTGGCCCATGTCGGCCGCCGTGAATGCGTGCTGCGACATCTTAATCTTGAAACCGGCGAAAGCTCGCTCGAAGCGTCCAGTCATTTTCAGCCGCTGCAACGCACCGATTCTCGGGTGAGCCAGTGCTTTGGCCCGCAGATGTTGTTGCTGTTGGTCGGGGCCGGGCAATTAGCACAATCATTGAGTGAACTGGCCCTGGCGATGGATTACCAGGTGATCGTGACCGACCCCCGCGATGAGGTTCGCAAGCAGTGGCCGGGACCCGATCTGGAACTAGTAGGTGGCATGCCCGACGATGTGATTCGAACACGCGCCGGGGATCGCAATAGCATCATCATCACCCTCACTCACGATCCGCGCATCGATGATATGGCGTTAATGGAAGCGTTGGAGACTGATGCTGCCTATATCGGTGCGCTGGGCTCAGTGAGAACTACCGAAAAACGACTCGCGCGGCTCAAGGAGCTGGGGCTGCGTCAGGGTGAGCTCGCAAAGCTGCATGCTCCGGTTGGATTGGATATTGGCAGCAAGACGCCGCTCGAAATTGCCATTTCCATTATGGCGCAGCTGACCCAGCTAAGGCGTAAGGGATCGCTCTAAGTCCCCTGATCCTGTTCTAGAATGGAATCCTTCCGCGACTTCAGCTTAGGCTTATCCAATAACTCATCCAGCGGACCTGAGTCTGGCATGGGCTCTTGTGGGTGATCAGTGGTCGAGCTCTGTACTTGTGTATTTTGCTCGCTGGTCCAGGCGCCAGGCCTAATGTGCCAGAAGGCGTAGATCAACGCTCCGTATACGATAACGGTTTTGGCCAGCAGTGCCGGACCCAGTAGATCGGGGTGTTGCTGTTGTAGATAAACCGCTATGTCGCCATAGAGCCATGCTGTTACCAGTGCGATGGCGATGGCAACGACGATGCGGTAGAGCTTGGCGCGGTATTTGCCGGCGAGTGCGAGCAGCGCGCTGGTGCGAAAAAAGCGATAGAGCGACATATCAGGGACTCAGCCCCAGGAAGGCCAGCACGCCTACCAGGCCCATGGTTTTGAGTTGATTGCGTACGTCTGCCTCTGCGTCGGCGACCAGGTACTCCAGGTCTTCTTTTGAGAGCTCGTGCTCCGACTTTCCGTGCAATATAAGGTCCTTGCGCACCCGCTTGATGGCGGCCGCACGAATCCGGCGATTAACCACCCGGTTGGGCAGAAAACGGGTCCAGTCTTTGTCCATATCTGTGGTTGTATCAGAGTGCGGGAGACCTGTCCAAGCCCTTGACTATAAAGGACTTGCCCCCTATAGTACGCCCCCTTCGCGCCCGTAGCTCAGCTGGATAGAGTACCTGGCTACGAACCAGGCGGTCGTACGTTCGAATCGTACCGGGCGCGCCATACAAAGAAAGATGCCTCACCCGTCAGGGTGGGGCATTTTACTTTGTGGGGTATGCCGATTCGAACCGATGCGTCGGGCCGGTAGTTCGAAATCGTACCGGTGATGCGGCATTCCGACGCGCCATACAAATAGAAAAGCCTCACCCATCGGGTGGGGCTTTTTTGTTTGTAGCTTCCCGATTCTCGCCAATCTAGTAAACTTCGACCCTCCCAAACACAGATTGTTTGACGGGTATGGTGTATCGAGTTGGTCAAAACGCTGCCGATCAGCTAGAGGATTTCTTTAGCGTTGATCCTTCTGCGTTCTCTGCAATTCCCAATGAGTCCTGGTTAGCGTTTGCCACACAGACCGCTCGGGAAATCGCTGTTGTCATTCCCGCGATGAAAGACAAAGTCGCTCTGCTGTCGATATTGGGCTTGATTGGTGAGCGAAGAGCGGACTTTGCACGCCAGTTTCAAGACGAGTCGATCGATGGCGCCGTCGGCAAATTCGGTGTGTTACGAGATGGCGCCTACGATATGCGTTTCGCGCAAGCCGCAGCGAAACTCAGTTCGCTTGACGCTGTGAAAGGGCAACTTTCCAAGCGTGGCCTCGATCCGAATCAAATAAATTACCAGATAAGAACAGCCACCACTTTGTTTGTCTCTGAGAGTCAACTCAATCGAGACATCTTCAAGAATCTTGAGGCCAGCGCTGCCGTTGGCGCCGGAGTCAGAACCGGTGAGGTAGTCGATGCGCAACTCACGGAAATGCTCAGCGAGCATGTCAAAACTCGCATAAAGATTTCTCCTTCGGATTTCTTTAGTAGAGTTCGCTATAGCCAGTTTGCGTTCCAGGATCTGGATGATCGGTCTGGCCAAACCGAACTCACGAGGTTCTACGTTCCTTTGCGCACCAGGGATGCCTTCATTTTAGCGGAGCATCCTACGCCATTGACGGTCGCGAGCATTTTAACGGATCGCGCCCAGGCTGCTTTCGAGAAAATCATTGAACTTCGGGGTAAACCCGATTATCTCGGCGCCGTTGCTCGATTGCTGTGGCTCTGTTTCCAGCTCATGCCCTACCGCCGCGGCAGCGCGTCGATCATCACGATCTTCGGCGCAGCCTTGCTGCTGTCGGCCTCTGTGGAACCGCGCCGCCATAAGGGGGCGCGCCTGGACGTGGATGCCATGTCTCTGCCGAGAGAACTTTTTGTCGAAAACTTTTTGTCTGCCTATCAGTGAGATCGAGAATGTTAAATAAGTTACCGAAAGTACTGCAATCGCTGCTGACAACGTTGATCCTGTTAGCGCTCTCGCAGCCTCTGTCTGCGCAATCTAGTGTCGACGAAATCTACAACTTCCACCGTATCGATGCGTCACTGCTGACTGGTGGACAGGTGACGCCGGAGCAGGTGCCCGCGTTAAAAGAAGCGGGTGTTGAGCTGGTCGTTAATCTCGCCATCACGGATGCCGAGCGAAATGGGCAGGAAGGCTTTCTGGTAGCCGAGCAGGGCATTAGCTACGTGCATATCCCCGTTATTTGGGACCAACCTACGTGGGCTGAGCTGGAGTTATTCTTTGATGTGATGGACGCGCGCGGTGAGCGGCCCACCCTGGTGCATTGCTTTGCCAACTACCGCGCGTCGGCTTTTACTTACCTGTATCGGGTATTGCGTGAGGGGGTGCCTGAGGCGGAGGCCCGCAAAGGCCTCGACGCGATTTGGACCGAGGAAGCTTTCGAAAAGTATCCCGTGTGGCGCGAGCTCATCAATCAGGCGCTTGCGGCGCAAGATTAGGCTGGCGCCAGCACCGCGAAAGCCCAACCCAACTTGGTATACGGGGCCAGCAAGTCTGTCACGATCCCCATCGCCTTCGGGTATGACTTGGGTCTGCGGTACTTTTTGTCGGGCGCCATTACAAATGCTTTCGCCTGTCTTTCTTTGCCTCCCAGGTAGTAGCTGACTCGTGATTGTTTGCGCAGGTTTTTTACCCAGAACGAGCGCTCGCCGCGCGCCGTCGCTACGACTACATAGGGGCCCAGGCGGGATGCCACTAGCGGAGTGCGGCGCTTCTGGCCAGATTTGAAACCCGTCGTTTCCAGCACGATGAGCCCGCCGGGCGCCAGCCGGGGCGAGCCCAGGCCGCGTCTTACGGCTGGCTCGACCACCTTATTCAACATGCGGAAAAAATCTCGCTCCAGCTTTTGTCGATCAACTGGCATTGTTTGGCTCCCTGGTGGAGTACCAGATGATGGCTAGCAAGATCACCTGCACTACAAGACGAATATTGAGGAATGCTGTTGATACGTCGGGGAATAGCTGTGGGTTCAACCACATGTGGATATTGACTGGCGTTACCACGATGGTGAGTACAAAGAGACCGTTCCCGGCCCAGCGCCGTGTTGCCGGGTGTAGTAGGCCCAGAGCGCCGATAATTTCGAATACGCCGCTAATATAAACCGCCGGCAAGTGCCATGGCAGCCAGGGCGGCATGATATTCACGAAGAAGTCGGGATCGGTGAAATGGGTGATACCGCCGATCATGAACCAGAGGAAGACGATCGTCAGGCCGGCGTTTCTCCAGGTGATATGACGCATACTGAACTCCTTGTTAGATTGAGGCCAGGCGCGCCTGCACCTCATCGGTGAGCAGCGGGAGTACATCAACTGCGGCTAGATTCTCTTCCAATTGCTCCATGCGCGAGGCGCCCAGGATGACGGTGGAGACATTGGGATTCAGCAAGCACCAAGCGATGGCGAGTTTGCTCAGGCTGACGCCGAGTTCGTCGGCGATAGGTTTAAGCTGCGCGACGCGCTGCATGCGTTCCTGACCGCGTTCGGATTCCACCATGCGTTCCTTTAACCACTCGTAGCCGGGCAATGTCGCGCGCGATCCCTCAGGAATGCCATCGAGATACTTTCCGGTCAACGCGCCGGAGGCGAGCGGAGACCATATCGTGGTGCCCATGCCGTGCTGTTCAAATACTGGCGCGTACTCCACTTCAAAGCGCTCTCGGTCGAGCAGGTTGTATTGTGGCTGCTCCATCGTCGGAGGTGTCAGGTGATTGGCGATGGCGAACTCGTAGGCTTCGCTGATCTCCTCGGCGGTCCACTCAGACGTGCCCCAGTAAAGAACTTTGCCCTGGGTAACGAGGTTGTGCATTGCCCAGACGGTTTCCCCGATGGGGGTGTCGGGGTCGGCACGGTGACAAAAGTAGAGGTCCAGGTAGTCGACCTGCAGTCGTTCCAATGCCTGGTGACAGGCCTCGGTGACGTGTTTGCGGCTGAGGCCCATCTGGGTGGGCTCGGGAGGGCGCTTTGAGCCGAAAAAGACTTTTGAGGAAACGCAGTAACTATCGCGCGGTCGATTCAACGCCTTTAGCGCCTTGCCCATCACGATCTCTGACTCGCCCGCCTCATAGCCTTCGGCGTTGTCGAAAAAATTGATGTCGGCATCGAAGCAGGTACCAAACATGCGTTCGGCCAAGCCAGCATCGACCTGCTTGTTAAAGGTCACCCAAGAGCCGAAAGAGAGCTCAGATAGCTTTAGGCCCGAACGGCCCAGCTTGCGGTATTCCATGTTGCGTTGATTCCCCCGAAATGTAGTCGCTAGTGTAGACGAGTTTGCTACGGTGTTGTGTTGATGACCGGTTCACCCATCCGCGTTAATCAGGTGCTCAGAAAAGCTGCCACGCATGCAGTGGTCGGAGCTACTGGCGGCGCTGTAGCCGCCCAAATTAAGGAATGCCAGCAGATCTCCCTCGTCAAGGGTAGGCAGCGCAATATCCTCCGCCAGCAGATCGATACCTTCGTTAATGTTGCCGGCAACACTCACCGTTTGCCTGCTGTCATCGGCGGGCTCGCGTAGCGGAACGACGATATTGGGATAGCCGTAAAATGCGTGCAGGTTAGACAGATTAAAGCCGCCATTGACGCCGACGAATAACCTGCCGCCTTTTTCTTCCACATAGCAGACTTCCAGTAGCAGGGCGCCTGCATCTTTCACCAGGAAGTCGCCCGGCTCTACCTGTATCTCCACGTCGTGTTTATTGGCAAAGCGCGCGAGGATGGCGGCCCACTGATCCAGGTCCAGCGGTGCCTCACCTGCGCGCAACGGAACACCGAGGCCCCCGCCAATATCGACCTGACGAATGTCGGGCGCGTGCGCCAATTAGGCTGAGACCCGATCGAGAATGGTTTCGAGTTCTGGCAATTGCGCGTTGAGGTAACCCGAGCCGGCGTGGAAATGCAGCGTGGTGACGGTCATGCCATACTCGGCCGCGGTCGTCAGGGCTTCATCGAAGCGGTCTGGGTAGATGCCGAACTTGCTGGCTTTCTCGCCGGCGTAACTGACTTTGTCCAACGCAGAAGCGGTGAGCTGTGGGTTGATCCGCAGGCCGATCTCCCGACCGGTACAGCGCTGCCCCAACTGTCGAATTGCGCTGATCGAGTCGCAATTGAAAATAATGTCTTGATGGGCCGCGATGATGTCCCAGTCAGCACGCGAAATTGAGGTGCCGGTGTAGGTGATATCAGTTTCGGCGAATCCGTGCTCCCTGGCGGTCAGCAGTTCCCGAGGAGAGCACACATCGATACCACAGGTCGTGTGTTGCTTGATGTGATTGATCAACGGCCCGAAACGGTTAGCCTTTATCGCGTAGAAAATTCTATGGGGTACGCCAGCGCGGTTAAGCGCGGCGGTCAGCTGGTGCAGCTTGTCGACGATTCTATCCGCGGAGTAAACGAAGCAGGGCGTGCCATGCTGCCCCGCGAGCTCGGCCAGGTCCTGGCTGCCCAGATGCAGCGAGCCGTCGCGATAATCGAGATCTGATCGGGCCCACCAGTGCTGTGCTTTGTCTGCCATCAGGCTAGAATTTCATATCTTTGGCGCGGATGCACCCATGGGACTATTTCACACAGACTTTTTTGAGAAGGCGATCAGCCAACCCTGGGTGATTGCGCTGCTCAAGCGGGTGGTGCCGCCGTTGGATCGGTTTCTACTCAAGATTTCGCGCGGCTGGGTCAGCACCGCCATGCAGACCATTGCATTGGTGGAGGCCGTCGGCGCAAAGTCTGGGCAGAAGCGCGAGATAGTGACGCTGTGCATGCCCGACAAACCTGCTATCTTCCTGGTCGGTTCTAACTGGGGGCTGGAGAAAGATCCCGCCTGGGTGCACAACATGCGGGTGAACCCGCGGGTGCGAGTCATTTTCCGTGGCTATGTGGGTCCCATGCGGGCGCGAGAGTTAAGCGGTGATGAACGCACAGAGGTTTGGCAACGGCTGGTCATCTACAACCCTCAATATGCGCGCTATCAGATGGGAACGAGCAGGCTGTTGCCGATTATGCGGCTTGAGCCTTAGGCAGGTTTTGCAGCGCTGAACAGCGCATCGAGCTCGTCGTCTGCGGTATTGAGGATTGTATCCAGCCAGGCGTGAAAGTTCTGGCCGCCCCCTTCATTACGTCCAAACATAACTTCATCCAGTTTGCCCGTCATTAGATTGGACTGCTGCCGCAGGCCCGTCGAGTAGTCTTCGTTTTGCACCACGTGCTCCAGAAAAGCGAATTGCTCGTGGGCGGCTTGCTCGGTTGCCTCATCGGGCGGAAGGTTCTCCATGAGGTAGTTTTGCACCGTGAAAGACTCCAGTGGTGTGGCACCGGGAAACAGTTGCGAAATCATGACACCGCGGCCGCCACCGTCAAAAGAGGCGATAGACACGTGCGGGAAAATGGTCCACACCCCGTCGACCATAAGCTCCGTGGACCACTCCTCCTCGGTCTGTTCATTGAAGAGCGGATTCGGTGCGCTCACGCGCTGGTGCGGCCCCCAGCTGTGATAAAAGGCCTGGCTGGGGAATTCGGTGCCGAAACTGTCCTTGTGCAGGATGGGCAGATGATAGAAATCGAGGTAGCCATCGTAGGCGATCTTCCAGTTTGGCCCTTTCAGCGTGCGCTGAGAAAACATATGCCAGTCCTGGAAATTAAAGTGCGCCAGCATATCGTCGTAGCCGCACAGGAAGTTGTCGATATCGAGCTGTGCATCCGGATTGGGTATCACCCAAATCAAGCCCGCGCGTTCCAGGCAGGGAAGGGGTCGCAGCCCGTTGCTGGCTTTGTCGACCTCGCCGAATTCCTTGCCATTGTAGATGCCGCTCAGCTCACCCTCGAGATTGTAGGTCCAGGCGTGATAGGGGCAGGTAAATCGATGGGTATTGCCGCAGCCCTTAGGCATGACTTCCGCGCCACGATGGCGGCACATATTCATAAAAGCGCGCACCTCGCCGTCTTTACCTCGGCTGATAAGCACCGGAATGCCTGCCGCCTCCAGTGCTTTGTAATCACCGGGCTCACGTACCTCACAGCTGGCGGCGAGCATCATCGGCAGGCGCCGAAACACCTGGCGCATCTCTAAATCCCAGCGGTTCTCATCGTAGTAGTGAGCGGCGGGCACTTTAACGATGTCGTCGAACAGGTCCACCGTGCCGGCGGCAGCGTGTTCGGCATTGTTGCGCGCCATTTGGAGTAAGGCTTCTCGACTCATGGCTTATTCCATAAAAAACCGGATGAATTGTTTTTTATTGTGGACGGTGTGCTCGCGCGTTGCAAGCGTGTCGTGCTCAGAAACCGGCGACGCGCGGCGTCACTAGTAGACCATCTTGGCGCCGCCGCCGAAGGGCAATTTACCCTCTGGGTCGACGCCGGAATTGAGCTCGGCGAGCTCCCATAGTGGCCCCCAACAGCCGTATTCCTCTAGCTTGGCGCGAATACTTTGCTGCGCGGCCTCCGGCGATGCTTGGTAGGCTGCGCGTAATTTTTCCAGACACCAGGTACGGTAGGCCGATACATGGGCGCCGCGGTAGTGGGCGCCGCCGACATCAACATCGAAGCGCTGCTTTCCTGCCTGAAAAGCCAGGGTGCTGGCATTTAGATAGGGTAGATAAGTTGACCCGATATCCTTGAGCCAGAAACCCCAGTCAGCGGGAACACCGTCCAACCAATGCACCTGCTTGTCTCGCGGTGTGTAGTTCCAGAGTCTGGCGATCCACTCGTACACGGCGGGCGCGGTTCTGCGCATGATTTTCACAGGGGGAGGGTCGTTGGCGAAGTGGCGGAACATGGAGCCCATGAAACCGATATCGGCCAAGCTTGGACTGTCGCCCAACAGATAGGGCCGCTTCTCCAAAATTCCCTCTAGGGCGGCAAGGTTGTCATAGTAGATCGCCTCGACGGCGGCGCGGTTTTCCTCGGTAACACCGTCACCTGCGGTGTAACCCCCGCGCTGGCGACGGCGCAGCATCCAGCGTTTGATAAAACCCGGGCCGCTTACGTCGGTCATGATTTCGTCGGCGAGGTGTCGGCTGGCGTACATAGCACCTTCATCCCAATACCAGCGAAAATGCATGGCCGGCCGCCACAGCCACTCATCGGCGTAGTCTTCCAGCAGCAGGCTGAAGAAATGTTGGACCGGTTCGGTGGGTGTTACCGCCGGCTCGGGATACTTCGCTTCGAACCACGCGATGATCGGCGTGGTGTCGGCCATCCAGCGGCCGTCACCGAGCTCCACAATGGGCATCTGCACCGCGCCGGTCTTTTCTTTCGCGGTGTGGTTAAAGCTGTGGTTGTTCATGCTGACGAACTGATAGGGAATGCCCTTGGCACGAAAGTACATCTCCAGCTTACCCGTGAAGTAGGAAATGCTGGAGCCGTAGACCTTAATCGGGTGAATACTGTCGGTGCTCATCAGCGATGCCTCAGCGTTGTGGTTAGATGGGATCCAGACCGCGTTTTTCCCGTTCCTTATTCAGCCGATCGCTGTCGCCGCTGAGTCGTTCACCCAGTTCAGATTCGTCAACGCCCTCGGTAAAGTGGCGCTGTGCCAGTCCGGCGTTGTACATAATCTTTTTCACGGGAGTTACTGCGAGCACTGTGCGCAGTGGCGAGTCCAGCAGGTTGTAGAAGGCCTGCTCGCCCTCGGGGCTGTCGGGATTGAGTTTCTTTGCCAGCATGCCGTAGAACCAGTGCTTGGTCTCGTCGTCGTCGAAGAACTCACCATGACCTTTGAAGGTGATGGCGCCAGAGGGTAGCGACTCATCAGGAGCCGGGTAGCCACAACTGCTGACGTTGACCGAAACCCGGTTGTCGCGGCGAATGGCGGCTGCGCGGTAACGCTGGGCAGTGAAGGTCAGCCAGATCTTACCCTCATGCCAGACGAAGGAGTGAGTAACGCCCACCGGCCAGCCATCTTTCGTCGCCCACATCAGCACAGCCTCCCGTGAGTTGGTCATGAGGATGTCGGTTTCCTCGTCGCTGAATGGGTAGATGGAAACGACTTCGTGATCGTGGGTTTTGGACATGCTTGGATTACCTCGTTGTATTTATGAATAGGACACTATCTCCTAAGAACATGGTCTAGGGCAAGCGCACGAGAGTCTTGCGAGCCACTGCGCAATATTCACTTCTGACGCCCCAGGTTTTGTGGTTCACTACGTTCGATTATGTTCTGTCCGGATCTATCTCGATGACACACCGAAACTTGCAACGCTCCCTGTTATTTAGCTCACTGTTCTTGGCTGTTCCTGTTCAGGCTGGCGGACTGTGGGTGAGCGAATTCAATCAACCCACGATGGGCCGCGCAGCCGCGGGGGAAGAGGCGGGAGTCGGGGACGCTACGGATGCTCTTTTCAATCCCGCAGCAATGTCTCGCCATGAAGAATCGCAGTTGATGGTAACGGCGGGTGCTGTGTTTTCTGAAGTAGAGTTTGATGTTGAGCAAGGTTCTGCACTAAACGGCACGGCAGATGGTGGCGATGCAGGTGCTACGACCCCCACAACCAGTGCCTTCTGGACGCGACCGCTGAATGACCGGTGGACCGTGGGAATGTCAGCAGCAGCGTTAACCGGTGCAGTACTCGACTACGACAATGATTGGGTGGGACGCTTCGAAGCAACCGAGGTGAGTCTTCTGGTTATTGGTCTGATTCCAGCGGTGTCTTACAAGGTAACGGACAAGTTATCTCTCGGGCTTTCTATGCCTGTCATGTACTCCGATCTGGAGCTGGATATTGCGGTACCGGAAGCTATCTCGCCCACACCCGGCGAAGGCAAGTTGTCGTTGGATGGGGACGATATCCAGGTGGCGGGTACCGCCAGCTTCCTTTACGAGTTTACTGAGAAAACCCGTCTGGGAGGACGTTTTACCAGTAAATTTGATTTCGATTACGATGGGGATGTGCAGACCGCGATAGACATCGGTGTGGGTGTGAACACTGAAATCACTATGGCAGCCATCGCACGCATCGGCTTGGCGCACGACATTGACGAACAATGGAGTATCTACGCCTCCGTCGGCTGGGATAACTGGAGCCAGTTAGGTGATGTCTTTCTCACCACCGAGCAACGCGAAGCAGTCCTGCCGCGAAATTGGGAGGACACCTATCATTATGGTGTCGGCGTGGATTACCGCATGGACAAGCGCTGGACCTTACGTGCAGGCATGTCCCACGATACCAACCCGGTTGATGAAAAAGATCGTACGGCAGACATGCCGATCGACGAGCAGTGGCGCTTCGCAATCGGCGCCGATTACCTGCGCGATAGCGGTATGACGATTAGCGGCAGTCTGGTGTATGCCGATTACGGTGATGCAGAGATCGACAATACCACACTGCTGCCTGCTGCTGGCTTCTCAGGCGAGTACAGCAGCAACGAGCTCTGGTTTGCTTCCTTGAGCTTTAACTGGCCGATGGGTGTGAGCCGCTAAGGCCGTTTACTCGGCGTTGAGCTTTTTACTTTTCCAGTATTTGGTGCCCTGCAAGGTCGCCTGCAGTGCCAGGCCCGTTTCGGTCAGCTGATAGACACTCACACCATTAAGTACGGACCCCACCGCGCTGCCTTCGCCGCCCTTGTCGGTGGATTTCGCAGCAGCATCTGCCTGGCCAGAGAAGTCCCAGCCAGACTCAACAAAGTTGGTCATTGCGTCGCGCTCGTGAAACACAAATACCGCGCGAAAATCTTTTACGCCAAGGCCAATGCCCACGCCCGCGCTACCCATATTCATATAGGTGTCCGCTCCCGACTTATTGTCGTGCACCACACCGCTGCCACCGCCCGCTGAAAAGAACACGACGTTGACTCCCACGTTGGAGAACACGGCGTAACCCTCAGCTTTGGCGATCTTCTGCTTTACGGAAGAGTCCTCCGTATAAAGTTTTTGTAAGACCTCCCCGCGCATCTTCAAAATCTTGTCCCGCTTTTCCTGGTTTTTGTCCGCCAGGGCGGGCGTGGAAAAGAGCAGTGCAGTCAGAGTGAGTGCGATTAGGCGTGTCATAAGGTAATCCTCGTGCTTAGGAATTCAGGTGCGGAATGATCTCAGCGAAACGGTCGATCATAGGCATGACTTCTTCGGGCTTGTCCCATAAGTCCATAGAGACGCCGATAGTGGCGCGCTCGATGCCCAGATCCCGATATTCCTTAAGTTTATCCAGGTTGCTAGTGTCCATAATTTGCAGGTTGATAGCTACCTCATTCGGATCGCGGCCCTGCTCGGCAACCAGGGCCCGAAAGCTGTCCAGTGCCGCTTTGACATCCGGTAGGGCCACGTCGACCGGGTACCAGCCATCAGCCCAGCGGGCGGCATGCTTGATACCCAGCGGTCCCATGGCACCTAAGTAGATGGGTGGGCCGCCGGCCTGCATTGGTTTCGGGTCTGCCCAGACGGCATCAAAATTAACGTAATCACCGTGGTACTCCGCTTCGTGGTCAGTCCACAGTGCACGGGTGGCTTCCACCGTTTCTCGCAAGACCGCGTAGCGCTTGTTAAAGGGGTGAGGATTGACGTTGCTGAACTCCTCTTCGTTCCAGCCAACGCCGGTGCCGATCATCACCCGACCGCCGGACAACTGATCGAGCGTGGCGATGGTCTTGGCCTGCGAGAAAATATCTCGCTCCATCAGCAGAGCGATACCGGTGCCCAGCTTTAGAGTGCTTGTCGCATTGGCTGCCGTCATCAAAGACAGGTAAGGGTCCATCATGCGTCTGTAAGGGGCGGGCATGTCGCCGCCCGGCGGATAGGGTGTTTTCTGAGCACAGGGGATATGGCTGTGTTCTCCGTACCATAGAGATTCGAAGCCGCGATCCTCCAGTGCTTTTGCCAGTTCGGCCGGATGCGGGTCGGTGGGGTTGTTCATGGAACTGAATGCGAGATGCATGAAAAGACTCCCAATATTTGCAAGAGCTCAAAAAGATACGGAAACTAGTCTGCCCGGTAAACTGCACAAGGGCACTACTGTCATGGCTATTCAAACCCGAACCATCGAATACACACACGAAGACGAGCTACTCGAGGCCTTTATGGCCTGGGACGACTCGGCGTCCGGCCCTCGTCCCGGCGTACTCGTATCTCACGCCTTTCGCGGTCGGGAGCAGTTCGAGTGCAAGAAAGCCGAAGCGCTGGCCGAGTTGGGATACGTGGGCTTTGCTCTGGATTTGTATGGCAAGGGTAAGACGACCGACGACACAGACGAGGCTTTTGCCTTGATGGGTCGATTTACGGCGGATCGTGCGCTGCTGCAAAGCCGCTTGCACTGTTGCGTAGAAACGGCCCAGGCCCAGCCTGAGATTGATGCCGAGCAGTTGGCGGCCATCGGGTTTTGTTTTGGCGGCCTATGCGTGCTCGACCTGGCTCGAAGTGGTGCGCCAGTAGCGGGTGTTTGCAGCTTCCACGGCCTGCTCAGCCCGCCTGACAACCATGCGTCTGCGGCGATCAGCGCAAAAGTATTGGTTGAGCACGGTTGGGAAGACCCCATGGTGCCCCCGGAGCAGGTAGTCGCATTTGCCAGCGAGATGACTGGTGCGGGTGCGGATTGGGTGTTGCACGCGCATGGCGACACGGTGCATTCGTTTACCAATCCTGGAGCGGATGATCGCGCGGGGGGTACAGCCTATCGGGCGGAGGCAGATCGCCGCTCCTGGCAGTCGATGCAGAATTTTCTGTTGGAGTTGTTCGGCTGAGCTCTAGTTTTTACTGTATCGCTGGCGGCGCAGCATCAACTCAGACCTTGACCTGCTGCGCCAGTTCTCGCGCTCTGTCGACCGCTTCGGGTTCGGGACGACCGAGATAGATCACCTTCAGGCGTTGCGGTCCGTGCGCCCCCACCACCACATTCATGGCGATGTCTGCGGTCGAGGAAGGACCCGAAATGAAGTTCACGCCTCGGGGCAGCTGATCGCCTGCCTGGTCGCGTATCTTCGGCCAGGCAACCTCGTAGCTGGTCACCAGATCACGCGCGTCGACGATGACTAAGTGATCTTCCACCAGCCAATTATTGCTAGCCGGGTTGTCGCGACCTGCAAACAAAACCAATGTGCCGCTTTCAGCAATGGCCAATTTGGCGAAGCTAATGCTGACTTTGTCCTCCACCGGACTCGCAATACCAAAGCGGACCAGTACACCACCGTCTCGCCAGGGCATTGCAGCGAGGCGAGGGTCGTGGCCGGCGACGACCTTACGCGTATTGTGCTCTTTGTAGAGGAACTCAGAGATGATCTGCACGACGTCGCCGCGACTGTGGGCGATGTCGAAACTGACGTTGTTGCGTATCAAACGGAGGAAGAAATTCTCTTCGGGGTCGTCGCTGTCGAGTGGCGCTTCTGGGGCGCTGCCAATTTCTGCAAGAGCCAACTGCGCGTCTGCGGCATCCAGTTGTTCCTGTTGTGCGCGCCGAACCTTACCCAGTATCTCGGTCTGCGAGGAGGTCATTGCTCGGTCTCCTCAGACTTCTGTTTTTGCTTCCACTGCTGCATGAAGGTATCGCCCTCGGGCGCAGGAAAATCGCGCTCCTGGGTCCAGCCATTCTTCACCCCCAGCGAACGAAGATGGCTGCGGCGCCGGCCAATCAACCGCATTGTCTTGATCGCCAGGCTGGTGCAGAACTGGTAAAGGCCCGGAAAACGGCTCACCAGGGCGTGCAGCGACAAACCCACGCGCCAGCCACGCGACACTATTTTGTTTTCCCACTCATCGGTGCGAAGTTCGCGCAGCAGGTCTGGCAATGGAATCTTCGCCGGGCAAACTTCGGCGCAGCGACCGCAACTGGTGCAGGCGTTAGGTAATACGGAGGCGTCTTCCAGTCCGTTCAGCAGCGGTGTTAGTACCGAGCCCATCGGTCCCTGGTACACCGAACCGTAGGCATGGCCGCCGGTGCCTATGTAGATGGGACAGTGATTGAGACAGGCGCCGCAGCGCATGCACTCGAGCATGTCCTGGTATTTGCCGCCGAGATTGTCGCTGCGGCCATTGTCCAGTAGCACGACATGAAATTCTTCTGGGCCATCTTCATCTTCATCGCGCCGGGGACCAGAGTAGAAACTGGTGTAAGAGCTGATCGTGGCGCCGACCGCAGAGCGGGCGAGTAGTCGCAGCAGCGCAGTGGCGTCTTCAGCGCGCGGCAGTAGCTTGTCGATAGAGGCACAGACAATCTGTACTTTGGGCAGGCTCGACACCAGGTCGCCATTGCCCTCGTTGGTGACCAGCATGTTCGAGCCGTTCTCAGCGATCAGCGCGTTCGCGCCGATGATGCCGATATCGGCAGCCAGAAACTTTTCTCGCAATACGCCGCGCGCTTCCTGCACCATCTCCGGCGGATCGCTAAGCTCGCGTTCGCCCAGCGGGTGTACTTCGTAAAAGAGCTCGCGAATTTCGTCGGCTGATTTGTGCAGGGCGGGCCCGACGATATGGCTCGGCGGTTCATCAGCCATCTGAATGATGTACTCACCCAGATCAGTTTCCGTGACCTCCAGCCCGGCTTCCTGCAAATGTTCCCGTAAATGAGTTTCCTCGGTCACCATCGACTTGCCTTTGCCGATGGTGCGGGCATCGTGCTGGCGACAGATTTGCAGCACGATGTCGTTGTATTCCTGCGCGTTGCGCGCCCAGTGCACGTGGCCGCCGTTCAACACCACCTGTTCTTCATATTGACGTAGATAGTGATCGAGATTGTGCAGCGTGTGATCACGAACCCGCTTCACGTGAGTACGTAATTCTTCAAACTGGCCAAGTTGTTCGACGGCGTTGGTGCGCCCGTGGGTCAGTGCGAAGCCCAATAGTTTCAGATGCCCCTGCAATACCGGGTCATGCAGGGCATCGTGCGCCTGGTCCAGAAACTTGTTGGGCTCGGCGTTCACGACTGTCCCTCGCCGATAGCCGGGCCATCAAGCTTGTCTGCCAGCACCTCGACCACATGTCGAACTTCGATTGCTTTACCGGCGCGGCTGGCACGACCACTGATATTCAGCAGGCAGCCCAGATCACCACCTAACAATAGGTCAGCCTCGACGCCAGCCGCGTTCGCTAACTTGTCGTCCACCATTTTGGCGGAGATTTCCGGCATCTTTGCGCAAAAGGTGCCACCGAATCCACAGCAGACGTTACTGTCCGGCATCTCATTGATTTCGATGCCGGCCATGTCTTGCAATAGACGCCGCGGTTGCTCCTGAATATTCATCTCCCGCAGGCCCGCGCAGCTATCGTGGTAGGTCACTACCTTGTCGCTGCTGTCGACAGCAAATTGCTCAGGCCGAAAATCCAGCACGTCGACCAGAAAGCCGGTGATCTCCCAGGTCTTCTCTGCCAGCGCCAATGCTCGTGCGTGCCACTCATCCGCTTCATCAAATAGCCGGGGATAGTGCTCGCGAATCATGCCCGCGCAGGAGCCAGAAGGCGCTACCACGTAGTCGTAGTGTTCGAAGGTGCTTATGACTTGTTTTGCCAGTGGCAGCGTTTTCTTGGCGGCCCCGCTGTTATACCCCGGTTGACCGCAGCAGGTTTGGGCGTTTGGTACATCAACCTTGCAGCCTGCTGCCTCCAGTAACTGAATGGTGCAGAAGGCCACCGAGGGCCGCATCAGGTCTGCAAGACAGGTGACGAAGAGACCGACATGTGGCTGTGGGGGCTGTGACATAGTGGAAGCATACCCCAATGTAGAGCTAGGTAAAGAGCTAGGTAAACAGCACCACGAGTCCGGCCAGTACGATAGCTGATGCCAGCCCCAGCAGCCCGAGCAGCATGGGATGTCGGGATTGGATCAGCTTGAGCCGCAACGTGGTGCGATCGACCTTAATGCCGGTGTGCATTACTGGTTGAAACTTTTCCTGTAGGGGTTCTGCGGCAAAGTGGCTCAACATTGGATTGCCCAGGAAGACAATCACATCGTCGATCATTACGTAGTTCTCGAAATACTGAATCGAGGGACCCGCACCGACGCGATAGGTATTGGTGTGATCGACCAAGATCAGACTATCGTCCAGCAGGCCCAGATGGCAGCCCGTGGATTTCTGCAGAGCGAAGTAATAACTGCCACAACCTGCCAGCAACAGGCTAATAGCAATCATGCTCCAGATGCTGAATTGCGCGAAGAATGCGCCAATGAGCAACAGCGTGGCAAGCCCCGCTATGCCATAGCCAGTGAGTCGAAGCTTATGCGCCACATCGGGTGCTGGATCTAGCCACTCAATGGCCTCGTTGTTGATGTCGAAGCCGCGCTCTTCCGCGTCGCCTGGCGGGATGTACACCTTGCCGCGCAGTGACTGCAGAACACCCAGTGCGAGTAGCCCTGCGGCGGTGATAAACAGCACCAGCATGATAAACACCTGCAGTGCGAGTGACAGGCTCAGCCGGGACTGTCGTTCCCCGAGCCCCGCGATCATGGAATCGGAGGCGAAATCCTTCTCGGCGCGGCTGGCCGCGTCAAATCGGTAGACAGTTTCAGCGCGCTGGTCGCTGATCAGCATCTTCGCCGTCCATCTGTTCAGTTGAGCCGGCAGTGCATCCTTGGGCAGGTCAACTTGCGTCAGGTAATTCCAGCGTCGGTCGAACAGGTAAAGTCCCGCCGTGCCGCCGTCGCGGGAGCGCATAATCGTCCACCACTGCTCATTGAGCCACGCGATGGCACCCGGGAAGATGTGACCACTCTGGCTGGCACCTTCCACCTTCAGGGCTATGTCATCCAGGCTGGTGCCAAAGTCTCGATCATCCGGCTTGAGTACTTTTACCGTATCCGACGCCCCTTGGGTGAGATACAAAATACCTTCCTGTAGTACCAGGTTGAGCGGATTCGACAGCTCCAGCGCGTGGCTGGCAATGGTTTCTCCGTAAGCATCGACTTTCATGAGCAAGTCGGCGTCGGGGTCGGCGATATAGATATGGTCGTTGCGGCGATCCATGGCGAAGGAAATCTCTCCCAGACCGCCCAGGACCTCTGAGCAACGCCCACTCTCCAATTCGCAGCGCATTAACCAGGTATTTGCCCCTGTCTCGATACCGAGCCAGGGCTTGAGCCAGTCGGGCACGGTTGAGGGTGGTTCCTGCGCCAGGAACAACAGATCGCCATTGCTGAAAAAGTCGAAGGGCGCCGCCGCTGGCATGTCGAATTTTTCCAGCGGCAGGTCCTTTGTTGCCAGGCCGGCCCGATCGTGGAACAGCAGTTGGTCGCCCACCTGGATCACGGGTTGTTGGCGCGGATCGACGGCAATGGCACCCAGGCCTGATTCCGGCTCGGCGCGGCTTTCTGCCCAAAAACGCAGCCCGACTAATAAAAACGCCAGCATGACGATAGCGGCGGCGATGATGGGTGCGGTGGAGAAACTGGCGCTAGCCGCCCCTTCCGATTCGGTACCCGCGCGCTCGGACAAGCGCAGGTCAAACATATTGGGCGCACCGGGCTGGCGTTTGCGGCGCGGGGGAGGAGGTGCCTCGGGTTCAGTTTCGAGAACCACCTCTTCCGGCTCGATCTTTTGGATATGGGTGATCACGCCCATTTGACGCAGGGCGACGAACACGCCCGCGGCGGTATCTTTGTCGAGATTGCGCCGAAGAATGATCTCTCGGCCGCTGAAAAACATCTCCGCCCGGGCGTCGTCATCGATGTGGAAATACGCGGCGAAGCGCCTCTTCACCGTCGCCAGATCGTGGTCTGGCAACGTTTCCCCGGAAAACGTGATGTTGAACTTATCCACGCTTCAAATTTACGCGTCAAACCCTTGCGAAACAAGGGCTTAGAGGGGTAGTATTGCCGCCCTCACATTCTCGGCGCCGGAATAGCTCAGTCGGTAGAGCAGCTCATTCGTAATGAGAAGGTCGTAGGTTCGATTCCTATTTCCGGCACCATCCTCCCTCTCTAGACCAGTACGGCCGCATGCGGATGGCCGCCCCGATCCATTCCTATTTCCGGCACCATCTCTCCGAATCATTCTGATGCAGTCCCCTGTACGGGAGACGGCGCGGCTTTGCGCGTGGCTGTCAGCGTGAGATTCGTTATTATGCAACGGGTACCTGAGTTGACCTGTGAGTGAGTTGGCGTTGACGTCCCCCTACCGCGTAATCATTGCCGATGATCATGAGATTGTGAGAGACGCGATCGAGATCGGCCTGGCAACTTTCGCTTTCGAAGCTCCATTGCAGTTCGAGGTCGTTGGGCACGCGAAAAATGGCTTGGAGGCCATCGCACTGGTCAAGTCCTGTCAGCCCGAGTTGTTATTCCTTGACTTGGCGATGCCATTGGCCAATGGCTTGGAAATCGTCCACGACATCCACCGCTGGAGCCCGGCGACCCGGATCATTGTTTTTACCGGCGTGAATTCAGCCGGGCTTCTATCTAGTGTGATGGAGAGTGGGGTGCATGCGATTTTCAGCAAGGGGAGTTCTCCCGAACTCATTTTTGAGAAATTGCCGCTAATCTTGCAGGGTGGCCATTTCATCGACCCGGATCTCGCGGAGAGTATTGAGCGCGGTGCGCGTTTTTCGACGCTGACCGAGCGCGAGCGGCAAACGCTCAATATGATTGTTTCCGGAAAGTCGAATAAGGAAATAGCCCAGATTCTGAACATCAGCCCCAAGACTGTGGATAAACACCGAACCAGTCTCATGGGTAAACTCGACGTGCACTCCCTGGCCGAACTAATGGCGCGGGCGCTGCAGGAAGGGCTGATCGATCCGATCTAGAGCCTGGATTCCTATAGGGTAAAGCAATATGGGGTGTCGACCCCATACAGCCGCGTGGGCTGCCTGACTACTGTAACTCCTGGTTGAAAAACCACGATTTTCTATTGGCCTAGTCGTCAGGAGTGCAGTCCCATGACCGTTGGTATAACAAGAGCAATCAGGAACAAGCTAGCGCCGGTGGCGCTGCTTTTACTAAGCCCGCTTGTGCATGCGCAGGATGCCTGCGAAGTTCGTGAGTACACAAGCTCGGAACAGCAGGTAATCGACGCGTACATCGCTTTCTATGGACGCGCCCCGGATCGAGGCGGGTTCGAATTCTGGTCCAATCGATTGGACGAAGAGGGGGGTAACCTGTCCTCCATCATCCAGGCCTTTGGCGTGTCCGACGAATTTAACGACCGTTTTGGTTCCCTCGACAATGAGGCGCTGGTGAATAACCTGTTCCAGCAACTGTTCGGTCGCGATGCGGATGAGGGTGGTCTCGCTTTTTACGTCGGAGAACTCGAATCCGGCGCACGTACATTACAGAGCATCGCGCTGGACATCCTCAATGGCGCGCAAAATGAGGACAAGACTATTGTCGAGAACCGGGCGCTGGTGTCTGGTCACTACATGAATTCGGCGGAAAACCGTGGCACGGACCTTAGCGGTGACACGATTTTCACTGTGCTGGAAGAGGTCGACGAAGATCCCTCAGCAGTCGACTCTGCCTGCGGGCAGATTACACAGACCTTTATCGAGGAAGTGGGCAATGGTGTCGGCAAGGCGCTGGCTACCTTGGGTATATCCACAGAGGAAACCCCCCGGCTCGATGAGGGCGGTGAACCGCTGCCGGAGGACTATTCACCACTGGGCCCGCAAACCCAGATAGGCGGGGTGGATGAAATCTATCTCGCGGGTTTGACGGAACGCGGCAGCAGTGTTGCTAACACACTGTTGCGCTATGCGCCGGCATCGGGTGGGATTGATGCCTCCACCACAACCTTGACTGAGTCGCCACTGGATGACGGCTGGAAGTCGAGTCCATACAATTCTGCGACCTCCGGTGACGTGGATGGTGATGGTTTCGCCGAAATCGTGCAGTTCTGGTGGGATGAGTCCACGTCCATGCTCATGGTCAGCGTGATTGAAGACAAATCAGAGGCGTTCATTCAGTCCTCCAGCAGCCAGTTGATGTTTGCTGAGCCCGATCGGCTTAAGGTCGCGGCCACGGATCTGGATGGAGATGGGTCGGATGAGATATTGGTCGCGGTAGTTGATGAGGCGACCGGAGCGATGCGGGTAACCTTGCTGGATGGCGACAGCGACAGTGGCTACGACATGTCCGACGTCGTCTTCGAATACGAGACACAAGAGGCCTTCGGTAATCTCAGTATTGAAATGAAGGGCGCCAGGCTCGATCGGGACAGCGGCCAGGAGCTGGTTGTGATCGTAAACGAGACATTCGGGTCGGGTAGAAACGGGTCTCCCGGCAATGGCCATTCCAATTACTACATCTACGACGATCTCAACGCCGGCCTGGAGCTGTTGCAGACTGATCGCATTGCTGCCGAAATCGACCTGGAGTACTACCGGGGCGTGACCGGTGATGTGGCAGTCGGCGATTTCGACCGGGATAACCTCGACGAACTGGTATTTACTGCCATGGCGGACGGGTTTCCCGTCGAGTGCGACTCAGTCGATACCGTGCAGGTGGCGCTCGACGACCTGGTGCAGGAATTCGAGGTCATTGCTACCAGCTTTTACCGGAATCGACTCAACGGTTGTTCGGTTGGCGGCAACAATGGTTGGACCAGTTACATCCAGGCAGACGCCCTGGACTTCGATGGCGACGGTGTTGATGAGTTTCACATTATGGGTGTGATCTTTAACGATTTCTTCAACGACGAGCCACTGAGCGTGCGCCAGTACGAATTTTCCTCTGGCAGGACCGAGGACATGAGAGTGGCGGGCGAATGGCTACTGCGGGGTCAGACCAACAATGGTCGCGCACAGATCACGCAGGACAACACTGTGATCTCGGTTGCCGACATCGATGGCAATGGTACCGAGGACCTGTTGGTGTACGCGCCGATGTCGATCGGGGTTGAGTACGTATGTGACGGCAATTCCTGCTACTGGCGCGACGGCAGAGGCATCAGTGCCTGGCAAGTCGACAGCGCTGATAACACGCGCGATTACGAGCCCTTCTTCATCCAGGAGCTGGAATCTCCGCACCAGGATGAGGACGACTTCGGCGCTCCGGTGGTGTTGGGGCTGAACGTCGATGATGACGCCACGGTTCTAAAATTTGCTGGCGAACACCGGCAGATCTTCACCGAGCCAATAGTGCTGGCCGTGCTGGCAGCGCCGCCCTGCTGGGATGAGGGTATACAGGTGACCGATGTCTGCCAGACTTCCTGGGGTAGCGGCAGCCTGGTTGCCGGTAACTCGAGTTATGGTCACCAGGTCACTGCCCGTGGCTATGTCACCACTGACCTTACGGTAGATCTGCCCTTTGTGGGTGATGTGGGCGTGGAAATTACCAAGAGTGTTTCCACCAGTCTGGGATACGAGGTGAGTCTGGGTTACGAGACAATTCGCACCATTACCTACACGACCGGCGCCATGGAGGACACCGTAGTGGCTACGGTCATCCCCTACGACCAGTACACGTATACCGTGATGTCACATCCCACCTACCCGGACATGGTCGGCGAGGAGATGCAGGTCACCATTCCGCGTTCGCCGCGCACCATCCAGATAGAGCGCAGGTTCTTCAATGAAGCGGTGGCCGGTACCGGCGTGAACATTGGCAATGAGGTGTTCAAGCACTCCATTGGTAACCCCGACAGCTACCCGACGCGCAGTGAGATGGAAGACACGATCAGCGCAATCGGCCGCAAGGTGGGGCCGGTGGATGTCGGTGCCAGTAACGGTAACACCAGCGTCGAGATCTCCGATGAGCTGGTATCTGGCTTTACCGCGTCGATGAGTATCGGCTACGAAACCGAGGTCAAGACCGATGGCGGGGTACCTGAAATAGGTTTTGCAGTAGGAGAGGAAAGTACTGCAGCCCTAGGCTTTACTGTCGGCTCCACGGTAGTGTTCACCGGCGTGGTGGGTGATATGCCGCCGGAGACCTTTAGCCTCGACAAGGGCTACAGCTATGGCCTGTTTGCCTACACCCAGCGGGCCCGTAATGGCCAGCGCTTCCAGGTGGTGAACTACTGGGTTGAATAGCCCACACCCACCGGGTCTGACTCAAGCCGGGCATGCCCCGGCTTTTTTATGTCAGTTAAATCGCTGCCGGAAAAGTCACACTGGCCCAGGTGCCGCGGCCAGGTTCAGAGGTGATGGCGAAGGGCGTGTTGTGGTGCTTGCACAGAGCCTGCACGATGTTGAGGCCCAGGCCGTGCCCTTCTGCGTTTGGGCCAGCCGCTGTATCCATTAACTCAGTCAGCTTGTCGTTGCTCATACCGCGGCCATTGTCCAGCACCTGGAAAGTCACCGTGTCCTTGCCACGGCGAAAGCCAAACAGTACATGGTTAGCGCCTGAGTGCATGATGGCGTTTGCGATCAGGTTATTCATAACCCGCATGGTGGACAGTGGTTCGGTGCTGATGCGCGCGCTAGAGGCTATGGCCCTCAGCTCCACATTGTTTTTCAGCGCCTCGCTAGCAAACATGGTCAGCAAAGTGTCTGTATACAGGGTCGCGTCGACAAGCTCCGCGTCTTCAGCGGAAGCCATCACGTGGTCTTTCAATTCCTCGAAATCATCGGCGGCGGGCTGTACGTAGGCCTGTGCCAGGCTATCGATGTAATCGACGGCCCGGGCGAGTTTGTCAGAATCCTCGCCGTCTTCTTCGTTCTGTAGTTGCTCAATAGCCACGCGCAGGGCGGTAATGGGCTGCCTCAGGTCGTGAGACACAGATTGAAGTTGTTCCAGATTGCGAGCGGCCAGTTGTCTCGCCCGCGCATATTCCTGCTGGGATTCTGCCAGTGCCGCGCGGGTCTCTGCTTCCTTGCGCGCCGCTTCCAATGCGTCTTTCTCTGCGTCTTCCCGGGCCTGGGCGGCATTGAAAGCCTGCCAAATCACGATGGTCAGCGAGAAGAAGGCAAATAGCACCACCAGGCCACGGTGTACGAAGTTCACCTCGGTCTGGGCAGAGTGGAGGAAAATTTCCTGCAGCAGGTAGGCGCCAATGGTGAACAGGCCCACCACGATGGGAAACGCGCGAATGAACAGGGTCTGCAAACGGCTGGTGGACTGCCAGGTCATGGGTGGCATAACCATCGCTGCGACCATGCCAAAAAACAACAGATTCACCGGGCGCCACATCAATTCCAGGTTGATTTCCTTGAGCCACAGCGGGCTGCTCAGAGGGAACACAGCGGATAGTGCAGCCAGACAATACAGTGAGCGACGCATCTTGATAAAACGGTGTGGTGCTTCGATGCGTGAGGCAATGAGCAGGTAGCCGTAGCAGGCGGTAATCGCCTGAACCAGGAAGGGAACCACCCAGAGCACGAAGTCGTCGCCGTCGATCAGGTAGACCAGCATGCCATCCATCGAGGCCAGGTGGAGCAGCAGCAGTGCGGAGAAAAAGGTGTAGCCCAGCCACTTGTACTCGCGGTAGGCGGCGATAATGACGGCCGAGAAAACAATGCCGCTCAGGGCGAACGCGTAAAAAGCGTAATCGCCTCCGGATGGAACGAAGTTCTCCGTAAGAGCCAGTGCCTGCCCGGGTAGCAGGCTGAGTATGGCGAATACGAAACGTCGAGACATTATGCTGAGCCGGTCGTACTTGGGCCTACATTTTCGCGGTAAAGCGCCGCCCATGTGAATAGGGTGCTTACCCTATCTCAGATGTAGTCTAGAGGTGGCAATCGCAGGCGCTCTGCTACTCTACGCTGTCCACGACATCAAAGGTCAGCCCCGCCTTGTCGGTGAGGCGTTTGATCAGCATCTCACCCATGCTTGAGGCGGGCGTCCAGAAGCCGCCATCACAGGTAACGCGATCTCGCGCCAGGCACACGGCGGCTTCGGCCAGCATCTTGGAGGTTGAACCGTAACCGGGGTCCATGTCTCCTGTGACACGCCCAATCATGTCTTTACTGCGATCGGTGGGGTGCACGCCGTAAAGATAGATGTCGTAGTAGCCTTCTTCGCGTTGTTTCTTGGATGGGCCTTCGCCGGGTGAGGGGAGCAGGCGCTTAACCAGCGCACGGGTGGGTTTGATGGCGATTGACAGCATACCCATGCCCATACCCAATGCCGCCAGTCGGCTTTTAATGCCGCCCTGGCCCGCGGGAGTCAGCACGGCCTCGTCATAATTGAAATCGGTGCCGTAGGCGTTGTTCATGAGAGCATTAGTGCGCCGTACCACGCGGGTATTAATGGCAGCCATAACGAAGGGCAGGGTCCAACGCTCGAGATCTTCGTCATAGATGGCGCCGGTTTGGTCCGCTACGTCGGTTCCACGCTCTGATCCCGGTGGATTCAGTGCATAGGGGTCGCTCACAGCGTCGCGCAGGGTGGCGTCCTTTTCCATTTCCTCGAACATGTTAATCATGCTGTACACGGTGCCGCCGCTAAATCCGCCGCTAAAACCGGCGGCGCGATATTTGATGTGCGTGGCGGGTACCCCATGGGCCTGCCGCATCGCGTTTTGCAGGAACAACACACCCAGATCGGAAGGAATACTGTCGAAACCACAGGTATGGACGATGCGTGCGCCACTCGCTTTAGCCAGGGATTGATGCTCGGCGATCATTTTCTGCATCCATTGCACTTCGCCGGTTAGATCGCAGTAATGGGTGCCGCAGGTGGCGCAGGCCTCTACCAGGTCTGAGCCATACAGGGCATAGGGCCCTACAGTCGTGCAGATGACCTTGGTCGATTTAACCAGTTTGATAAGTGCTTCGGGGTCGGCGCTATCACAGACCAGCAGAGGCACACCGGTGGCGCCCAGTTCGTCTCGAATCTGTTCGAGTTTGGACTGGCTGCGTCCGGCCATCGCCCAGCGCAGCTCGCCTTCCTCGCCCCTGCCATACTCTGCCAGCAGGTATTCGGCCACGAGTCTGCCGGTAAATCCTGTGGCCCCAAATACTACGACTTCGTAATCACGCTCCATGGGAACCTCCTGATTTAGTGAATCCCATGCATCCACTTACGCAGTATAGGAGAGATTAGGATCATGATGACGGCGACGCCCAGTCCGACCCAGAGCAGGCTGGTGAACAAATCGGTATAGCTGGCAAGTGCTACAGAGATATCAGCGACCTCGCCGCCTTCGGTCTCCACGGCCGCCAATTTGGCCAATTGGGCGGCGACGAATTCGGAATAAGCTGTGGCGAGGAACCAGGATCCCATCATCACACCCACCACGCTGGGCACGGCCAGTTTAGTCACCGCAGATAGGCCTACCGGCGACAGGCACAGCTCGCCCATGGTGTGGAACAAATAGGCCAGCACCATCCAGATTGCCGCTACGCGGCCGGCCTCATCGGGCATGCTCGCGCCCAGTACCAGCGCGCCGAATCCGAGTCCGGCCTGTGCGATACCGAGGGCAAACTTTATGGGCGTGGAGGGCTCGATACCGGCGCGCCCCAAGCGAGTCCATAACCAGGCGAACAGGGGCGCCAGGGTGAAGATGAACAGGGAGTTGAGTGAACCAAACTGTGCCGCTGTCCACTCCACACCGAGGAAATTGCGGTCCAGAACGCGGTCGGCGTAAAGCGTCATCGAGGCTGCCGACTGCTCGAACAGCGCCCAGAACACCACGGTAGACATGATCAGCACAATCAACACCATCATCCGCTCGCGCTCGACCTTATTGCAGCGCTGGGTCAGGAACCAGGCCATGCCGCCCAGTACCGACAAGGACATGATGTTCAGCGTTGCTTCGACAACTGCGTGGAACTGCAGCATCTGCCACACCAGGAATACCGAGGCGGCACCGCCGACGTAAATCGTCATTTCTTTATTGAGGCCGCCGTAACCGGGCTGTTTAAGTAAGGCCGGGTCTTTGGGTTCCGCGTGGCCGTGCAAATGTGGCTGGCCATAGAGAAACGTAGCCAGGCCAATGAGCATGCCGATGCCGGCGGCGCCAAAACCATAGCCCCAGCCGTAGGTTTCACCGAGGTAGCCGCACAGCAGCGTCGCCGTGAAGGCGCCGATATTGATACCCATGTAAAAAATGGTGAAGCCGGCGTCACGGCGCGGGTCTTCCACGCTGTAGAGCTGGCCCACGATGGTAGAGATATTCGGCTTCAGAAAGCCCACGCCGATCACGATCAGTGCCAGCGAAAAGTAAAATACCTGCAGCGCCGAGTCGTCACGGCTTATCACACCGCCTACCTGGCTAGCCTGCTCGCCTTCGAAGGCCATGCCCAGGTGCCCCAGGCATAGCAGGATGCCGCCAAAGACTACTGCTTTGCGCATTCCGAGGTAGCGGTCAGCGAGCAACCCGCCCAGCACCGGCATGGCATAGACCAGCGCGGCATAGCAGCCCAAAACATCCAGACCCATGCTGTCGGTAAAGAGGTGGTATTTGGTGAGATACAGGAGAAGCAGGTACTTCATCCCGTAGAAAGAAAAACGCTCCCACAGTTCTGTGGCAAAGCAAACGAACAGCCCCTTGGGGTGCCCGAGGAATTCCTCGTAATTCTCGCGATTATCATCCGCGCCGTTGAGGATTTCGCTCATAATACCAATCCGAATTTTGTTATAGTCGCCGCATCATAATAAGGACATCTGCAAATGAACAGGCTAATCCTCACTGGCGTAATCACTTTAACCCTCGTTGCTTGCGGAGATAAAGCTGCAGACACCTCACAAGCTCTTACACCCGCTGCCCCTAGCGCTGCTGATACTGCCGTTATGGGACCCATGGCGCAGATGGAAGCGGATCTGCATCAGCACACCGCTGTTTTGGCTTCCGATGAGTTTGAGGGGAGGGCGCCGGCGACCCGTGGCGAAGAGCTCACCATTGCTTATCTTGCGGAGCAATTTGAGGCGGTGGGTCTGCAACCCGGCAATGGCGATTCCTGGTACCAGGATGTGCCTATTACCACCACCACGCCGATACCGACGGGGCTTGAAATTCGTGGTGCGAATTTTGAGGCGGCACTCGCCTTTGCCAAAGACTTTACTGCCCGCACGACGCAGCAGGTTGAGCGCGTGGAACTGGTCGATTCGCCGCTGGTATTTGCGGGGTACGGTATTAACGCACCCGAGCGCGGCTGGAACGATTACGAGGGCGTGGATGTCACCGGTAAGACGGTGGTTGTTCTGGTGAACGACCCTGGCTTCGCGACTCAGGACCCCGAGCTGTTTAATGGCAATACCATGACCTACTACGGTCGCTGGACCTATAAGTACGAAGAGGCAGCGAGGCAAGGCGCGGCAGCGCTGCTGATCGTGCATGAAACCGATCCTGCCGGTTATCCCTGGGCGGTGGTGGAGCTGGGTTTCACGGGCCATACGCTGGGAATCACCGCCGATGATAACAACATGGGCGCGGTGGGCATTGAAGGCTGGATTTCCCATGAAGTGGCTGCGGACTTGATGGCCCAGGTAGGTCTGGATTTCCAGGAGCTGAAGTCCGCGGCGCAGAAGCCGGGCTTTAAAGCCGTGCCGCTGGGCGATCTCACCGCATCCATTGACCTTCGCCTGGCTAAAGGTGAATCGCTTAGCCGCAATGTGGTAGGCGTCCTCCCCGGCACCCAGTATCCCGATGAATCCGTTGTCTACAGTTCTCATTGGGACCACTTCGGCAAGTTGCCCGGCAAAGACGGCGCGCCCGACCAGGTCTTCAACGGTGCCGTAGACAACGCTTCCGGCACGGCAGCCTTGGTGGGTTTGGCGCGTCAACACGTGGCGAGCGGTCCCTATGAGCGGAGTCTCGTGTTCCTGGCGGTCACGGCCGAGGAGTTTGGTCTGTTAGGTTCGATGTACTACGCGCAGAACCCGCTCTATCCCAATGCCACCACCGTCGCCAACCTGAATATGGATGGGGTTTACTCCTTCGACGGGCGCACCAAAGATGTGGCCATTGTCGGTTTCGGTAATAGCGATTTGGATAACTATCTGCGCGTGCAAGCCGATGCCCAGGATCGTGTTGTGGTGTCGGAGCCCAACCCTGAAAAGGGTTATTACTACCGCTCAGATCACTTCAGTTTTGCCAAAGAGGGCGTGCCCGCGCTCTACCTGACAACGGCGACCGACAGTCGCGAGCGCGGCAGGGCCTGGGGTCAGGCGCAGCTCGACGCCTATGTCGCGAACGACTATCACAAGGTCACCGATGATTATTCGCCAGACTGGGATATGAGTGGCGCCGCTGAGGATGCGATGCTGTTCTTTGGTATCGCTGAGGCACTGGCCAATAGTCGCGATTGGCCCAATTGGAGCGAGGGCACCGAGTTTAAGGCCAAACGCGATGAAACGAGCGCTGCGCGCGCCGAATAAGTTGTATCCTCAGGCGGCGCACCGCATAATCCGCGCCATGTCGAGTGTTAGAAAACTGATCGGGGTCGGCCTCCTGCCGGCCCTGTTGCTTATGGGGTGTGGCGATAGCGCCTGGAACGATCCGAACGCCCCTGGCCTCGACGGTGAGTCCACCTATTACTCCATGATGTGGGGGCAGCCACCCAAGCACCTCGATCCCGCCCAGTCATACGCCAATGATGAATCACTGTTTATCCAGCAGATCTACGAGCAGCCGCTGGGCTATCACTTTCTGAAGCGCCCCTATGAATTGATTCCCCTGGCGCTCGAATCGATGCCCACTTATGAGCACTTTGACCGTAAACGGCGTCCCGTTCCCAAGGGCTCCCCGGATATCTCTTACACGCGCTATACGATGACCCTGCGGGACGATCTCTACTATCAACCGCACCCGGCATTTGCCAAGGACGAGAACGGCAAGCCTTTGTACCTGTTTGAGACGGCTGAGGAGTCCTCCCAGTACCGTGAAATCCCGGATTTTCCGGAAACAGGGTCGCGGCGGGTGATGCCGGAAGATTTCGTATACCAGGTCAAGCGCCTGGCCGATCCCGCCAACAAGTCACCCATGCTGGGATTTATGGGCCAGCATATCGATGGCTTTCGCGGCATCACCTACAACATCACCGACATGAAGGAGCGGCCGGCCTGGCTCGACCTGGATACGATTGACTTGATTGGTATGGAGGTGATCGACGATCGCACCTTCACGCTGACTATTCATGATCACTACCCCCAGTTCGTCTACTGGCTAGCCATGCATTTCTTCTCACCGGTGCCGCGCGAGGTCGATCGTTTCTACCACAACCCAGGATTCAAAGAACGTAACCTCACGTTGGATTGGTGGCCGGTAGGCAGCGGCGCATACATGATGGAGAAGAACGATCCCAACAATGAGATCGTGCTGGTCCGCAATCCCAATTATCGTGACAATTTCTTCCCATCCGAAGGCGCACCCGGTGACCTGGAGGCGGGGTTCCTGAAGGACGCCGGCAAACAGATACCCTTCGTGGATCGGGCGAGATTCCGGCTCGAGAAGGAGCCGCTGCCGATGTGGAGCAAGTTCCTGCAGGGCTATTTTGATCGTTCAGGGGAAGGAAACGCGCAAACCCGTGGCTACTTTGACCAGGCCTTTGAGATTGGTCCAGATGGCGTAGAGCTCTCAGCGGAGATGCGCAATCACCATCTGACGATTTCCCGGGACCTCAAGCCATCCATGTACTACTACGGCTTTAATATGCGTGACCCGGTAGTCGGGGGGTACACCGAAGAAAAACGTAAGCTGCGGCGCGCCCTGAGCATAGCCTACGACATGGAGGAGTTCGGCAAGGTCTTTTATAACAGCGCCATCATCCCGGCGCAGGAACTTGTGCCACCGGGAATTTCCGGCTCACGGGAAGGCGAGCCGGGGATGAACGAGTATATGTATGACTGGGTCGATGGTGCGCCCCGACGTAAGTCGTTGGATGTCGCGCGCCAGTTGCTCGCGGAGGCGGGCTACCCCAATGGCCGCAATGCTGAGACTGGCGAACCACTGCGTGTTTTTATTGACGTACAGACCCAGGCGATTACCAATGCCAAGGTCAACTGGATCAGCCGTCAGTTCCAGAAGATTGGCGTGCAAGCCGAGTTTCGTCCCGCGGACTGGAACCGCACGCGGGAGAAGCTACTCACCGGCAATAGCCAGATTTTTTCTTTCGGCTGGCTGGCGGACTACCCCGATCCAGAGAATTTCCTGTTTTTGCTGTACAGCAAGGAGAGTCCGCTGGTTTGTAATTGCGACGGCCCCAACAAATCCAATTACGAGAACCCGGAATACGACGAGTTGTTTCTGAAAATGCGCTCGATGGACCCTGGACCTGAGCGGGATGTGATCGTGCATCAGTTAATCGAGATCTGGCAGCGCGATGCGGTGTGGCTGCATGCCTTCCACCCCATCGAGTACTACCTGAACAACGAGTGGGTGCACAACACCAAGCGCCACGGTATTTCCAAACGTACGCTGCAATATGTGCGGATTGACGACGAACTGCGCGCTGAGCGCCAGCGCGAATGGAACGAACCGGTCGTTTGGCCGCTGGTGGCCGGCACCCTCGCGGTGGCCGCGCTGGTGCTGCCGGGTGTCACGGCCTATCGGCGCAGACAGCGAGCCACGATTAACAGGGGCAACCACTAGATTATGCTGGCCTATATAGTGCGCAGGATGTTGTACGCGATCCCGATTCTGATCGGCATCAACATTCTCACCTTCGTGTTGTTTTTCGTGGTGAATAGCCCAGACGATATGGCGCGCAGCCAGTTGGGCGATAAGTATGTTACTGAAGATGCCATTGAGAGCTGGAAGCGTGAAAACGGCTACGACAAACCGCTGTTTTTTGATGGCGAGCAGGAGTTCCCAGACTCAGTGTCGCAGACCATTTTCTTCACCAAGTCTTTACGCCTGTTTGCTTTCGACTTTGGTCGCTCCGAGAGTGGGCGCGACATTACCAGCGATGTCTCGCATCGCATGTGGCCCAGCCTGGCGTTGGCGCTGCCGACCTTTGCGATTGGTATCTGGGTCAATATCTGTGTGGCGCTTATGGTGGTCATGTTTCATGCCACTCGGCTGGATCGCTGGGCGGTGCTTGTATTTGTCTCCCTTATGTCCATCTCCTATCTCTTCTATATCATCGGCGGTCAGTATCTGGTGGCCAAAACCTGGAAGTTGTTGCCTATTTCCGGATTTACGGAGGAGGGCTATCCCTGGAAGTTCCTGATTCTTCCCGTCGTGGTGGGCGTGATCGCTGGTATCGGCGCCGGCGCAAGGTGGTATCGAACGCTGTTTCTGGAAGAGGCAAAGCAGGATTATGTGCGTACCGCTCGTGCTAAAGGCCTCAGCGAGATCGCAATTCTATTCAGGCATATCCTGCCCAACGCCTTGATACCTATATTAACTGGGGTGGTTGTGCTGATTCCTTCGCTATTCATGGGCAGCCTGGTGATGGAGTCCTTCTTCGGTATCCCGGGCTTGGGCAGTTACATGCTTGATGCCATCAAGTCTCAGGACTTCGCGATTGTGCGCGCCATGGTATTTATCGGCTCTATCCTTTACATCCTCGGTTTGTTGCTCACGGATATCTCGTATACCTGGGCCGACCCGCGCGTGCGCTTGAGTTAGGGCCCGGTATGAAGTTTGTATTGCTATGGTCCGACGCCCTGATCTTCATGCTGGTGGTCATGATCTCCCTGTTTTTCTGGAATTTGCGCCGTAATCCGCAGACCCGTGAGCGCTGGGGACAGGTGTTCGGCTCGCGCCTCGGCATGGTGACGTTCACCGTGATCATGACCTATGTGCTGGTCGCGCTGATCGACTCGGTGCACTTTCGCAAGCAACTGGAGCCGGAGCCCGGTCAGGACACCGAGCAGGTGTTCTATGACAATCGGGTCATCAGTGCGCTCGATCTGGCATTCATGGAGATTGTCGAGCGCCATGAGCGCACCTATTCGGCGCCTTTCGCGACGCACGCTTTTGTGAAGGAAAGCCTTAAGAATGAGGCTGGAGAAGACATCCGCGATTTCCCGGTGTTGCAGTACGGCGGCGCCCATCTCGATAGTCCACAGGATCGCAGCGCCGATATCGTTCAGCGTGGCATGAAGGGCCTCGCTCTTGGGTTGCTGGTCGCAGTGCTGCTCATCTTGCCTCAGTGGTTACTGCTGCGTGGCAGCGCCTATCCCTGGTATGCCTCATGGGCTACCCAGGCAGTGATAATCTGTGTCGTGAGCGTGCTCACCGAGCTCAACTCGGTCTATCACGTGTTGGGTACGGGCAAGGCCGGCGGTAACGTTCTCTATGAAAGCATCAAGGGCATACGCACCGGCGTATTGCTGGGCACACTGGCCACATTAATCATGCTGCCCATCGCCGTTACCCTGGGTGTGATGGCGGGTTATTACAAGGGCTGGGTCGACGACGCGGTGCAGTACCTCTATACCACCCTCAGTTCTATTCCCGGCATTCTGCTGATTGCCGCTTCGGTGCTGTTGTTTCAGGTCTACATCGACCTGAATCCAGATTTCTTTGAAGTCGGCATGGAGCAGGCAGATGCGCGCTTCGTGGCGCTCTGCTTCATTCTGGGGGTCACTAGTTGGTCAACGCTGTGCCGGTTGATCCGGGCCGAGACCCTTAAAATCAGTCAGCTTGAATACGTGGCAGCGGCGAAGGTCTTTGGACTCACCAACATTCGAATAATCTTCCGGCATATCTTGCCCAACGTGGTGCACATCATTCTGATCACCTTTGTACTTGAGTTCAGTGCGTTAGTGCTTGCTGAGGCGGTACTCTCCTATATCGGGGTCGGTATTGATCCCTCGATGGCCAGCTGGGGCAATATGATTAACGAAGCGCGCATGGAACTGTCGCGCGAGCCCCCGGTATGGTGGACCCTGGTAGGTGCATTTTTCTTCATGTTTGTATTGGTACTGGCGACCAATCTGTTCTCTGATCTAGTGCGCGATGCCTTTGATCCGCGCACCAGTCTGGGGAGTGCGCCTAAATGACAGAATACGAAGACATGCGTCGCCTGGAGGTGGAGGGCCTGCAGGTTCGCCACAAAGAGACCGGCGAGCTGCTGGTCGACGATGTAGGGTTCACACTCTACGGTGGCCAGGTGTTCGCGCTGGTGGGTGAATCCGGCTCAGGCAAATCCTTGACCTCGCTTTCGATCATGCGGCTTCTGCCCGACGCGCTGGAAATTAGTGGTGGCGACGTCAAGATGCCGGACACAGATCTATACGCGCTGACCGAAAGCCAGATGCAGACGGTGCGCGGTCGTCGTATCTCCATGATTTTTCAAAATGCGCAGACCGCGCTCAACCCCGTCCAGAAGATTGGCAAGCAGATCGCGGAAACCCTGCGCCTGCATACCCCGCTGAGGAATGCGGCGTTACGCCAACGTGTGGTTGACCTGCTTGATGAAGTGGGCATTCCTGACCCGGATGAACGCTATGACTTCTATCCGCACGAACTCTCGGGCGGGCAGCAGCAGCGGGTGATGATTGCCATGGCGCTCGCCTGCGAACCCGAAATCCTGATTGCGGATGAGCCCACAACGGCCTTGGACGTCACCATACAGGAGCAGGTACTGGAGCTGATCAAGAACCTGGCTCGCAGCCGAGATCTGGCCGTGTTACTGATTACCCACGACATGGCTGTGGTCAACAACACCGCGGATGAAGTCGCGGTCATGTACAAGGGCCGGATTATTGAGCGCGGTAACGTCTACCAGTTTTTCCACCGACCGCAGCAGGAATACAGCAAGCGCCTGATCGAGAGTTTGCCCGACCTGACTCGCTACCGGAATCTGTCGATCAGCGTCCCATTGTTGCGGCTGAAGAATGTGGAGGTGCATTTTCCGATCAAGAAGGGCATCTTGCAGCGCACGGTCGACTATGTCCGCGCCGTCGACGATGTCACCCTGGAGGTCGGTGAGGGCGAGACCTATGCACTGGTTGGGGAATCAGGTAGTGGTAAGTCGACGCTGGGGCGCGCCATTCTCAATCTGAATCCAGCCACATCCGGTGATATCTTCTTTGGCGGTACGCGCATCAACGATTTGCCCCGCTTGCAGATGTTGCCGTTCCGCAAGCGCATTCAGGTGATATTCCAGAATCCCTATTCCTCAATGAATCCGCGTATGACGGTTGGACGCATTATTGAAGAGGGCATGGAAAGCCTTGGCATCGATATGAAGGCAGCTCAGCGCAAGAAGCGCATGCTCGAGCTATTGGAACGGGTGCAACTGGACCCGGATATGCACGTTCGTTATCCCCATGAATTCTCCGGCGGTCAGTTGCAGCGTGTCGCCATCGCAAGAGCCTTGGCGGTGGAACCGCAGCTAGTGATCTGCGATGAGCCGACCAGTGCCTTGGATGTCTCGATTCGCTCTGAGGTGCTGGACCTGCTGCAAGAGTTGCAGCGCGAGTTTGATTGTTCCTATCTTTTTATCACTCACGATCTGTCCATCATTCCGACCTTGGCGCACTACGTAGGCGTGATGCAAATGGGTAAGTTGGTGGAGCAGGGTAGTGCCGAGCAAATCCTCACCAACCCCCAGCACGAGTACACCAAAACCCTGCTAAACTCAGTGCCACGTATTACCTGATAGTCACCTGGAAGCATTCCATGGGAGCACCAAACCCCGAACTGCTGGCTCAGCTGCGCGATTTGCTGGGTGAAAAGGGCGTGAGGGAGGAACCTCATCCCGCCTGGCCCGATATTGTGCTCAAGCCCAGCTCTACCGAAGAAGTCTCTTCCGTTCTGCGTCTTTGCAACGCAGCGGGGCAGGCGCTAATTCCCTGGGCAGGAAAAACCGGGCTGGTTGATGGTCTGAATGAAACCGAAGCCGGTGAACTAGGATTGTCGCTCGAGCGCATGAATGCCATCGAAGAGATCGACGAGGTCAACCGGACCTGTACGGTTCAGGCGGGCTGTATTTTGCAAGTGGCTGCAGAGGCCTGCGAAGAGAAGGGTTTGCTGTTGCCGCTGGACCTGGGTGCCCATGGCTCGGCTACCGTAGGCGGGAACGTGTCCACGAATGCGGGGGGTAACCGGGTCATTCGCTACGGCATGATGCGCGACATGGTGCTGGGGCTTGAGGTCGTGCTGGCCGATGGCACCGTGATTTCTAATCTCAATAAAATGCTAAAAAACAATACGGGTTACGACCTGAAGCAATGGTTTATTGGTGCCGAGGGGACTCTCGGCGTTATCACCAAGGTGGTGGTGCGGCTGCGTCCCCTGCCGCGCTCCCAGAATACTGCACTGGTCGCGTGTAATGATTTTGAAAGCGTGAGCAAACTGCTCAATTGGGTCGATGCGAATACCGCCGGCACACTGAGTGCATTTGAATGTATGTGGCCCTCATTCTATGAAGAGGTGACGCGGGAGGGTGGTTTGCATCCGCAGCCGCTAGCGCACGGCTATCCATTTTACGTGATAGTCGAAACACTCGGTTCGCGTCCAGAAGAGGATCATGATGGCTTCGAAGCAGTGCTAGGTGAAGCGCTGGCGCAGGAGCTTATCGTCGATGCCGTGATCGCTAAATCGGACAGTGAACGCAAGGCGATCTGGGAGATTCGAGACGACGTGCTGGGCTTTCTCGAGATGGGATCTCTGGCGCTGTTTGATGTGAGTGTGACGGTCGATCGCATGCCCGATTTCGTGGCGGGCGTCGAGCAGTTTATGACGACCGTCCCCGATCCGATCAATATCACCTTCGGGCACCTGGGCGACTCCAATTTGCATTTGATGCTAGGTAGTGGCGATCCGGAGCAGTTTGATAAGGGCAAGATCGAAGATGCCGTGTACGAACTGATTGACGAGTTTCGCGGCTCTGTATCCGCAGAGCATGGCGTCGGTATCATGAAGCGGGGCCACCTGGACTGCAGCCGGTCCGAGCCGGAACTGCAGCTGATGTATGGCATGAAGCGAATGCTGGATCCCAATAATATTCTTAACCCAAACAAGATCTTCACCGCAGAGAAGGTCTTCAACACGGACAAGGTAGCGAGCGCATGAACGGAGCCGAAAGCCTCATCAAGACTCTGGTCGACAGCGATGTCGAGATTTGTTTTACCAATCCCGGCACGTCGGAAATGCACTTCGTCGCGGCACTCGATGAAGTCGATGGCATGCGCTGCGTGCTGTGCCTGTTTGAGGGCGTGCTTAGCGGCGCCGCCGACGGGTATGCGCGCATTGCGGAAAAGCCCGCATCTACCTTGTTGCACCTGGGTCCCGGACTGGGCAACTCGCTCGCCAATATTCACAACGCGAAGAAGGGCAATTCGCCGATGGTGAACATCGTCGGTGATCACGCCACATATCATGTTCAGTACGACGCGCCACTGACATCGGATATCGAAGGGGTTGCCGCACCGATGTCCCATTGGGTGCACAGTTCCCGTTCACCCGATGACATCGCTGAAGATGCGGCGCGCGCCGTTGAGGCGGCAGGTCGCCACCAGATCGCCACGCTGATATTGCCAGCAGACGTTTCCTGGGGCGATAACCCCAAGGGTGCTGCAGCGCCGGCTAAGATCGCCGACCCACAGCCTGTCGCTGCCGATCTGATCGAACAGGCGGTCGAGATGCTGCGCTCTGACAAGAACACGATGATCATTTTCGGTGGCGTGCCCTTCGACAATTCGGAGTTGGAGTTGCTCGCCAAAATTGGCGTCGCCAGCGGAACCCGCATCTGCGCCGATACATTTCAGACGCGCATTGCCCACGGTGCCGACACGCCGGTAATTGAGCGCCTGCCTTATCTGGCAGAGATGGTGATCGATACCATCAAGGATGTCGAAAATCTGATTGTGATCGGTTGTAAGCCGCCGGTGTCATTCTTCGCTTACCCGAATGTACCGAGCGTCATTACGCCTGATGGTTGCGAGATTCTGCAACTGGCCAAACCGAATGATGATATAGAGGCCTGTCTGCAGGCACTGGTCGATGCCGTCGATGCAGGTGCAGCAGAGATTACGCGTTTCCCTCTCGATCTACCGGCGCTGCAGTCGGGTGATCTCAATGTGGAAGCAGCCGGCGCTGCCTTTGCGCACTACCTGCCAGATAATGCCATCGTGGTCGACGAAGGCGCGACCTCCAGTATTTACTGCGCCGGCTTTTCCAATACCAGTCGGCCGCACGATTGGTTAGGCCTCACTGGCGGTTCCATCGGCTTTGGTCTGCCCTGTGCGGTGGGTGCTTCTCTGGCTGCTCCCGACCGCAAGGTGGTTTGCCTGGAGGGCGATGGTTCGGCGATGTACACGATCTCTGCGCTGTGGACGATGGCGCGGGAAAACCTGGATGTTACGGTCGTGATTTTCAATAACACCAAGTACAGTATTCTCGAGCTGGAGTTTTCTCGCACCGGTGCGCGGGGCGGAGTGCCCGGACCCAAGGCAGCGAGCATGCTCGATATCGGTAAGCCCGATATGGATTTCGCGTCCATCGCGGAAGGTATGGGGGTTAAGGCAACTCGCGCTGCGACCGCCGAAGAGTTCAATGAGCAGTTTGCTGAGGCCATGTCTCAGACCGGGCCGCGTTTGATAGACGCTTTGGTGCCCACCTCCTGGAGCTGAGGGCAGCTATACTCTAGTGAACTAACGCTGTTAGCGAGAGCTACCTGATTTCTGTAATGTTGCGGTGTCAGCGTGCGTCGCAAAATATACGTTTGATTGGAAGAACTAGTGGAAAATACCTTAATCGAGCAAGGACTGGAGCTCATGCTGTTTGGCATGGGTACCGTCATCGTGTTTCTGACATTGCTGGTGTTTGCAACAACAGGCATGTCGGCACTGATCCAGCGCTATTTTCCGGAGCCTGAGCCCGCGGCTGCAACAACCACGGCGGCCAGAACTGACGATCCCATTTTGCTGGCGGTCATTACCGCCGCCATCAAGCAACACCGTTCGAGGCGTGATCAATGACAAATAAACTGGGAATCACCGATGTCGTGCTGCGCGACGCATCCCAATCGCTGCTGGCAACCCGGGTCCGGTTGGAGGATATGCTGCCCATCGCGGCGAAGCTCGATAAGGTCGGGTTTTGGTCGCTGGAGTCCTGGGGCGGTGCCACTTTCGATTCCTGTATCCGCTATCTGGGCGAAGATCCCTGGGAGCGGATTCGCGAACTGAAAAAAGTTATGCCCAATACGCCCCAGCAGATGCTGTTTCGGGGTCAGAATATTCTCGGCTATCGTCATTACGCGGATGATGTGGTGCGCAAATTTGTTGAGCGGGCGGCGGTCAACGGTGTCGATGTGTTCCGCGTCTTCGATGCCATGAACGATATGCGCAACCTGGATACGGCACTACGTGCCGTCAAAGAGGTGGGTAAGCACGCGCAGGGAACCATATCGTTCACGCTCAGTCCGGTACACACCGTTGATACCTGGGTAGAGATGGGCAAGCGCATTGAAGATATTGGCGCAGACTCCATTGCCATCAAGGATATGGCGGGACTGTTGAAACCCTATACCGGCTATGAACTGGTCTCCCGTCTGAAAGACGCCTGCGATATTCCGATACACCTGCACTGTCACGCGACGACGGGATTGTCCGTACCGACCATCCTCAAATGCGTTGAGGCCGGCATCGACAATGTCGATACCTCTATCTCTTCCATGTCGATGACCTACGGCCATTCGCCCACAGAAACCGTTGTGGCGATGCTGCAGGGCACCGACCGGGATACCGGCCTGGATATCGATTTGCTTGAAGAAATCGCTGCGTATTTTCGCGAGGTGCGCAAGAAATACGTCAAGTTTGAGGGTGCACTGCGGGGCGTTGATTCGCGCATTCTCGTAGCCCAGGTGCCGGGCGGCATGCTGACGAACATGGAAAGTCAGCTCAAGGAACAGGGTGCGGCAGACAAACTGGATGACGTGTTGGCGGAAATTCCGCGGGTGCGTGAGGACCTCGGTTATATACCTCTGGTAACGCCCACCTCTCAAATTGTGGGTACCCAGGCGGTGCTTAATGTACTGACGGGTGAACGCTACAAGTCGATCTCCAAGGAAACCTCCGGGGTCCTGAAAGGCGAGTACGGTGCGACGCCCGCTCCAGTGAACACCGAACTCCAGCAACGGGTGCTGGAAGGTGGCGAGGCGATTACCTGTCGCCCAGCTGACCTGTTAGAGCCCGAATTGGATAAACTCACCGACGAATTGAAGGCACTGGCCAGTGAAAAAGGGATCTCTCTCGCTTCGGGTGAGAGTGAGGTCGATGACGTGCTGACTTACGCGCTGTTTCCGCAGATCGGGCTGAAATTTCTGGAGAATCGCGGTAATCCCGATGCATTTGAACCGGTGCCGACGGGTGAGGAGTTAGCTGTGGCTGCACCAGCGGCCGCGGCACCCGCGGGCGGCGCGGAAGTCTATACGGTTACGGTCGCAGGCCAATCCTATGTCGTGCAGGTAGAAGAGGGCGGTGATATCGCTGCTGTTGCGCCGTCAGCACCTGCACAGGTTGCCGCGCCCGCTGCGGCACCCGCTGTTTCTGGCGGCGCTGGCAGCCCTGTGCCGGCTCTTCTGGCCGGCAATATCTTCAAAGTGAACGTCAAACCCGGTGACCAGGTGGCGGAGGGTGATGTGATCATCATTCTCGAAGCCATGAAAATGGAGACTGAGGTCAGCGCGCCGAGTGCGGGCACGGTCGGGGCTGTTGAGGTCAAGGAAGGGGATACCGTCGCGGTGGGCGATACTCTCCTGACTTTGGCTTAGCGCTGGGTTAGTCGCAGTGGAAAATCTCTACTCCCTCTGGTTCTCCTCGGGCCTTGCGCAGTTGCAGGGCGGGCAGGCCATCATGATTCTCGTGGGCTTTGCGCTGCTGTACCTGGCCATCGTCAAGAATTTTGAGCCGCTGTTGTTGGTGCCGATCGGCTTTGGCGGCATTCTCGCCAATATCCCCGGCGCTAATCTGGCGTTGTCAGGCGTTGAGAGCGCAATCCTCGGTGGTGATGGGGCGACGCTCACGCAGATGGCGCAGGCGTTGGGAGTCAGTGCCGTGGATTCGGCGGAACAACTGCTCTATGCCTACGAGTCCTCGGAAGCGGCAACACACGTGCTAGTGCAGCAATTGGCAGCTGACGCCGGGCACACCGATGGGATGCTCTATACCTTTTACAATGTCGCTATAGCCAGCGGCGTGGCACCTCTGGTGATATTCATGGGGGTGGGTGCAATGACGGATTTCGGTCCTCTGCTGGCCAACCCAAAAACGCTCTTTCTCGGTGCCGCTGCCCAGTTTGGTATTTTTGCGACGGTGCTAGGTGCTGTGGCGCTCAGCTCCTGGGGCATCATGGATTTTACTTTGGCGGACGCTGCGGCGATTGGCATTATCGGTGGCGCCGATGGTCCCACCGCGATTTATGTCTCCAGCATTCTGGCCCCCGATTTGCTGGGCCCGATCGCTGTAGCGGCCTATTCGTATATGGCGCTGGTGCCGCTGATTCAACCGCCTATCATGAAGGCGCTGACCACGGAGGAGGAGCGCCGTATCGAGATGGTGCAGCTGCGTCCGGTGAGCAAGACCGAAAAGATCGTATTCCCGCTGGTGTTGCTGATACTCGTGGCGATGCTATTGCCCACCGCGGCGCCGCTGCTGGGTATGTTTTGTCTGGGTAACCTGATGAACGAATGTGGTGTTGTCGATCGACTCAGCGACACGGTTCGGAATGCACTCATCAACATCACCACTATATTCCTGGGTCTTGCCGTGGGATCCAAATTGGTGGCGGACAAGTTTCTCGATGTGAATACCCTCGGCATTCTGGGGCTCGGTGTCGTCGCCTTCGGTATCGGCACCGCCTCCGGGGTGCTGATCGCCAAGTTAATGAATCGTATGAGCGCCACGCCCATCAATCCGCTGATAGGCTCAGCCGGGGTATCCGCGGTGCCAATGGCGGCGCGAGTCTCGAACAAGATAGGCCTCGAAGCGAATCCACAGAATTTCCTATTGATGCATGCTATGGGTCCCAATGTGGCAGGCGTGATTGGTTCAGCGGTAGCGGCCGGCGTAATGATCAGCCTGGTGGGCGGCTAAGACGCGCCGGTAGCTCAAAAACGGTGCAGCGTGTAAACTTGCGGCCTCGACGAATAGCTGGGCCGGGCGATAGATGAACCCCAACTTCCTGGACTTTGAACAACCAATCGCAGAACTCGAAGTAAAGATCGAGGAACTGCAGTTGGTGGGTTCAGACAATGACATCAATATCGGCGAAGAAATCGCCACCTTGCGTGAGAAGAGCACCAAGCTCACCGAGAAGATTTACTCCAATCTCAGCTCCTGGGACATCGTCAAGGTTGCTCGCCACCCGCAGCGGCCCTATAGCATGGATTACATCCCGCGGATTTTCAGTGAGTTTGATGAGTTGCACGGTGATCGGCATTTTGCTGACGATCATGCCATTGTCGGCGGTATGGCGCGGCTGGCCGGAAAGCCGGTGATGGTGATCGGTCAGGAAAAGGGCCGCAATGTTCAGGACAAGGTGGCTCGCAATTTCGGCATGCCCAAGCCCGAGGGGTACCGCAAGGCACTGCGACTGATGGAAATGGCCGAGCGCTTCAATTTGCCGGTCATCACTCTCATCGATACGCCTGGAGCCTACCCGGGTATCGACTCCGAGGAGCGTGGGATATCTGAGGCTATTGCGCAGAATCTGGCTGTCATGTCGCGCCTGCGCACACCGATTGTCTGCGTTGTGATCGGCGAGGGCAGCTCCGGAGGTGCTCTGGGTATTGGCGTGGGCGATCATCTCGCCATGCTGCAGTACTCCACGTACTTTGTTATCTCGCCCGAGGGTTGCGCAAATATTATCTGGAAGACGTCCGAAAAGGCGCCGGATGCGGCCGAGGCCATGGGAGTCACGTCGAGTGTGTTGCAGGATCTCGGTATTGTGGATGCGACGATCCAGGAGCCTCTAGGTGGCGCCCACCGCGATCTCGAGTTGATGGCTGAGCGCATTCAGGAACACTTGGCCGGAGAACTTGACCGTCTCCAGTCACTCCCGGTTGAGGACATGCTTGAGCAACGCTATGCGCGGCTCATGTCCTACGGGAATTGAATCCCGGGGGCTTGATGTCCCTAATTTCTGAGCATCTACTGCAGTCTTTGCAGCCCTGGCAGGATGCACCCTGTTGCTGGGTCGGACTTAGCGGCGGTTTGGACTCCACTGTACTAATCCATCTCCTTGCTAGCTGTCGCGATGCTGGCGCATGTCCGCCACTAAAGGCGATTCACGTTAACCATGGATTGAGTGTCGATGCCGGAGCGTGGGCTGAACATTGTCAGTCCTTGTGCGATTCGCTGGGCATAGAATTGCAGGTACGCAGCGTTCAGGTGCAACGCAGCGGCTCCGGACTGGAAGCGGCAGCACGTGAAGCCCGCTACGCTGTTTTCGAAGAGCTGGTGGGCCCGGGTGAATTACTTTGCCTGGCGCATCACGCCGATGATCAGGTCGAAACGTTTTTTCTGCGCTTGTTGCGTGGCGCGGGCACGCATGGCCTCTCCGCGATGCCGCGTCAGCGGTCATTGGGCGCAGGTGAATTGCTGCGCCCTTTGTTGGATTACCCCAGAGAGACGCTGGAAAACTATGCCTTTGAGCAGCGGCTGGCCTGGGTAGACGATGACAGTAATCGCGATGAGAGTCTTGATCGCAACTATCTGCGGCGCCGAGTTCTGCCTGCGCTGGAAGAGCGCTGGCCGGGCTATCGAAGCGGCGTCATAAATTCCGTCGCTGCGGTGACGGAAGCCGAACAAACACTGTCTGCGCAGGAATCGGTGCTGCTGGATGCAGGCCAGCGCAGTGCCTTCGGTGAGCCCATTCTCAATCTCTCTCCGCTGGAACACTGCACGGCCCAGCAAACCTGTCGTTTGTTGCGCCGTTGGCTGCTGGATGAAGGCGTGCAGCCGCCAGGACGGAATCAACTCGAAGAGTTTGTGCGCCAGTTGCAGGGATCCGATCCCGCTAGCGGACCGTCGCTGCTGCAGCCGACGTATCAGTTGCATCGCTACCGTGATGAATTGCATCTTTTGCCGGTTCTCTCCGCGCTTCCTTCGGCGGGTTGGAGTGACATTGAGCCAGGGGGGCGCAATTCCTGGCCCGGTGTGGGACAGCTGCAAATGGTGATAAGCGGTTCCGGTCTATTGCGACTTCCCGCCGACGGGCGCTGGCGAGTGGGCTTTCGCCAGGGCGGCGAGCGCTGTCGCCCGCTGGGCCGCCGACATAGCCAAAGTCTCAAAAAGTTGCTGCAGGAATCAGCCGTGCCGCCCTGGTGGAGAGACCGCATTCCGCTGCTGTGGGAGGGCGATGAATTGGCTGCTGTCGCCAATCTGTGGGTGTGTGAGGGTTTCCAGGCCGGAGACGGTGAGCAGGGCTGCGATATTCGCTGGAACGCAAATTTGGCCGCCGCCGTCGATTGAGTGGGCAGTGCCTTTCTGTTAAGCTGACATCCCATCCTTTGCAGGGCAACGAATATTCAATTCGAAGTCCTGGCATCTATAAAAAACAGTCAAAAAAGGCTCTACATGACGCGCTATGTCTTCGTCACCGGTGGTGTAGTTTCTTCCCTTGGGAAAGGAATTGCCGCCGCTTCGCTCGCCGCCATTCTTGAAGACCGCGGGCTGAAAGTTACCCTTCTCAAACTCGATCCTTACATCAATGTCGATCCCGGCACGATGGCTCCGTCGCAACACGGTGAGGTGTTCGTTACCGAGGATGGCGCAGAGACCGATCTCGATTTGGGACACTACGAGCGCTTTACTCACGCCACCATGAAGCAGGGCAACAACTTCACAACCGGGCGGGTCTACAACGAGGTGCTGCGCAAGGAACGCCGCGGTGACTACCTGGGCGCGACGATACAGGTGATCCCGCATATTACTGACGAGATCAAACGCCGCGTTATCGAGGGGGCCGGTGATGCCGATATCGCCGTTGTCGAGATCGGTGGCACCGTTGGCGATATTGAGAGCCTTCCATTTCTGGAGGCGGCACGTCAATTGAAGGTGGAGATGGGCAGTTCCAGAGCCCTGCTGATGCATCTGACCCTGGTGCCCTATATTGCGGCGGCTGGCGAAATCAAGACCAAGCCCACCCAGCACAGCGTCAAGGAATTGCGCTCTATTGGCCTGCAGCCGGACATGCTGTTGTGTCGTTGCGAGGTGGAGATCGAAGAGGGTGCACGCAAGAAGATTGCGCTCTTTACCAACGTTGAAGAACGTGGCGTGATTCCTGTGCTCGATGCTGACTCGATATATGAGATACCTGCCATGCTCAGCAGCTATGGCCTGGACGATATGTTGGTGGATCGTTTTGGTCTGGACTGCCCCAAACCCGATCTATCGGAGTGGGATGAGGTGCTGCGCGGTGAAATCGAAGCCGATAAAGACGTCACAGTGGCCATGGTGGGCAAGTACATGGATCTGCTGGATGCCTATAAGTCCTTGAACGAATCGCTTAAGCACGCCGGTATCCAGACCCTCTCGAGGGTGAATGTGCTGTACATCGATTCGGAGCGCATCATTGATGAGGGCGTCGGCCTGTTGCAGGGTGTTGATGCAATACTCGTTCCGGGCGGATTCGGCGAGCGCGGCGTTGAGGGTAAGATCGAAGCGGTGCGCTATGCCCGCGAGAATAAAATTCCTTACCTGGGTATTTGTCTGGGTATGCAGGTTGCGATCATTGAGTATGCGCGCAACGTACTGGGCCTTAAGGGTGCTAACAGCACTGAATTTGATCTCAAGGCCGAAGACCCGGTCATCGGCCTGATTACTGAGTGGCAAAATGCTGACGGCTCAACAGAGATTCGCAGCGCGGATTCTGATTTGGGTGGCACCATGCGCCTGGGCGCACAGGATTGTCACCTGGTGGAGGGTACGCTCGCTCGTGAGGTTTATGGCTCCGCCACGATCGTAGAGCGGCATCGCCATCGCTGGGAGTTCAACAACAACTACGCCGAGCAGCTGCAGGCAGCTGGCTTGACTATCGCGGGTTGGTCTACCGATCACTCGCTCGTAGAAATGATCGAATTAGCTGATCACCCCTGGTTCGTTGCTTGCCAGTTCCACCCCGAGTTCACTTCGCGCCCGCGTGGCGGACACCCTCTCTTTAAAGGGTATATCGAAGCGGCGCTGGCCTATGCGGCGTCCAATCAGGCTCAGGAGGCCACCGCGTGAAGCAGTTGCAGGTGGGTAGCCATGCGGTTGCCAATGATCAGCCCTTCGTTCTCTTCGGCGGCATTAACGTTCTCGAGTCTCGCGATCTTGCGCTGAGCGCTGCAGGCCACTATGTGGAGGTCTGCGCGCGACTGAATATCCCCTACGTGTTCAAAGCCTCATGCGACAAGGCTAATCGTTCATCCATACACTCTTTTCGTGGCCCGGGTCTGGATGAGGGCCTGGAAATTCTCGCGGCGGTAAAGGCCGAATTTGGGGTGCCGCTTATCACGGATGTGCACGAGCCCGATCAGGCAGCCCCGGCAGCCGAGGTTTGCGATGTTATCCAGTTGCCAGCGTTTCTCGCGCGTCAGACCGACCTGGTCGCGGCGATGGCGGCTACCGGCTCAGTAATCAACGTGAAAAAGCCGCAGTTCCTCAGCCCGGGACAAATGGGCAATATCGTTGAGAAGTTTGCCGAATGCGGCAACGAAAAGGTCATGCTTTGCGAGCGCGGAACCCAGCTGGGCTACGACAACCTGGTGGTCGATATGCTGGGTTTTCGCACCATGATTCAGGCCAGCGGTGGAGCGCCGCTGATTTTCGATGTCACACACGCGTTGCAGTGCCGTGATCCTTTGGGCGCTGCTTCGGGTGGTCGTCGCCATCAGGTCGCTGAGTTGGGTCGGGCAGGCATGGCAGTGGGTATTGCCGGGCTATTCCTCGAGTCACATCCAGACCCTGATAACGCCCTGTGCGATGGACCCAGTGCGTTGCCCCTCGACAAACTCGAGCCCTTCCTGCAACAGATGAAAGCTGTCGACGAGCTGGTAAAATCCATGCCCGCTCTCGACATTGACTAGTACGACAGATTCACGGAGAACATGATGAGCACAATCGCAGACGTGCGGGGATACGAAGTCCTCGATTCACGCGGCAATCCCACGGTCCAGGCAGACGTAGTACTGGAAAGCGGCGAGACAGGTAGCGCCTGCGCGCCCTCGGGTGCTTCCACCGGGTCCCGCGAGGCGCTGGAATTGCGTGACGGAGACAAGTCGCGCTACCTGGGCAAGGGTGTTCTCAAGGCGGTGGCCAATGTGAACGGCCCCATACGCGATCTGTTGCTGGGTCGCGATGCGACGGATCAGCGCGGTCTGGATCAGGCGATGATTGATGCCGACGGCACCGAGAACAAAGCCAATTTCGGCGCCAACGCGATTCTTGCTGCCTCACTGGCAGCGGCGCGTGCCGCGGCCGATGCGCGCGGGGTGCCACTCTACCGTCATATCGCTGATCTCAATGGCACTGAGTCACTGACCATGCCAGTTCCCATGATGAATATTCTCAATGGGGGTGAACATGCGGACAACAATGTTGATATTCAGGAATTCATGATCCAACCGGTGGCGGCTGAGAGCTTCGCGGAAGCACTGCGCATCGGCGCCGAAATTTTTCACCAGTTGAAGAAAGTACTGTCCGCTCGTGGCCTTAGCACGGCGGTAGGGGATGAGGGTGGATTTGCACCCAACCTGCCCTCGAACGAGGCCGCGCTGGCGGCGATCGCCGAAGCGGTCGAGCAGGCGGGCTACAAACTGGGCAGCGATATAACGCTGGCGCTGGATTGTGCTGCATCAGAGTTCTATCGCGACGGCGTTTACGATTTGGCTGGCGAGGGTAAACAGTACGATGGCGCAGCCTTCGCCGATTATCTTGCGCAACTCGCAGCGGACTACCCGATTATTTCCATTGAAGATGGAATGGACGAGAGCGATTGGGATAGTTGGAAAATTCTCACCGACAAGATCGGCGACAAGGTGCAACTGGTAGGTGACGACCTGTTTGTAACCAACACCAAGATATTGTCGCGAGGCATCGAGACAGGCGTGGCCAATTCGATCCTCATCAAATTCAACCAGATCGGTAGTCTGAGCGAGACACTGGATGCCATCGAAATGGCGAAGCAGGCGGGCTATACCGCGGTGATTTCGCATCGCTCGGGCGAAACCGAAGACACCACCATTGCGGATCTTGCAGTGGCTACCGCTGCTGGTCAGATCAAGACCGGTTCCCTGTGTCGCTCCGATCGCGTGGCAAAGTACAATCGCCTGCTGCGAATTGAGGCTGAGCTGCAAGGTACTGCAGCCTATCGGGGACGTGCTGAGTTTCCTGCTGCGAGTTAACGCCCCTGGCGGCCAACTCCGATGAGGTGGCTGGCACTGGGATTGCTACTGCTGCTGCTATTGCTGCAGTATCGCCTCTGGTTTGCTGAAGGCAGTCTTGCAGAATTGCATCGGCTGGAGGCGCAGGTGCACAAGCAACAGGAACTCAACGAGTCATTGCGTCAGCGCAATCGTCAATTGGAACAGGAAGTGCTCGAATTGCAAAGCGGCATGGAAACGGTTGAAGAGCGCGCCCGCCAAGACCTTGGAATGATTCGCGAGGGCGAAACCTATTTTCAGGTCGTCGAAGAGGGTGAGGCGCCGCCCGGCGACCCACTACCTGAGTCTTCGAATACACCGGCTGCTCTGGAAGGTGGCGATGACTAACCGTCACTGGGCCGTTGTGCCGGCAGCTGGAAGCGGCAAGCGTATGAATGCCGAAGTTCCCAAGCAGTATCTTCAGCTTTGTGGTCAGTCGGTATTGCAGCACACGCTGCAGCGCTTACTGGACTTCAATCTATACGAGGCGATTGTCGTCGCATTGGCGCAGGATGACGACCGTTTTAATGAGCTTCCGGTTGCCGGGGATGCGAGAATCGACCGGGTCGTGGGTGGCGCAGAGCGCAGTGATTCCGTGCTGGCGGGTTTGGATCGACTTAAAGCGCGCGCGGCTGACGACGATTGGGTCTGGGTACATGATGCGGCGAGGCCCTGTGTTTCAGAATCTGAGATGCGTGACTTACAAGAGGCGCTGTCTGCATCCGCCAATGGTGCGCTGCTTGCAAGACCTGTGGTCGACACCGTAAAGATGGCAGATGCAGAGGGACGCGTCAGTCAAACGCTGGATAGGAGTCTGCTCTGGCTTGCGCAAACACCTCAGGTGTTTCGCTACAAGGCCTTGTCTGAAGCGCTGATACAGGCGCGCGAGCAGGGCTGGCTAATAACCGATGAGGCCTCCGCGATGGAACGCGCGGGTGGCAACCCGCTACTCGTGCCAGGCTTATCGAGCAATATCAAAATCACCCGCGCAGGGGATCTGCAACTGGCGGAGAGTTACCTGTTGCAGGAGCAGAACATATGCGAATAGGTCATGGCTACGATGTGCACGCCTTCGGTGAGGGCGACCATGTAGTGCTGGGCGGTGTCAGAATTGATCACGTTGCCGGGTTGGTCGCGCATTCCGATGGCGATGTCTTGATTCATGCGCTGTGTGACGCGCTTTTGGGCGCGCTGGCACTGGGTGATATCGGACAACACTTTCCCGACGACGATCCCGACAATCAAGATATCGATAGCCGTGTGTTGCTGCGCCGAGTGTTTAGCCTGGTGCAGGAGCAGGGATACCATCTTGGCAATGCCGATGTGACAGTCGCGGCACAGGCGCCGAAGTTGAGCGCGCATATCGATACTATGCGTGCATTGCTCGCAGCTGATATGCAATCCGACATCGGGCAGGTCAGCGTCAAGGCGACGACCACCGAAGGCCTGGGCTTTGTGGGGCGCCGAGAAGGTATTGCTGCTCACGCTGTCGTACTACTTTGTCCGATAGCCTGACAGACTCATTACCCCACGCCTTCGGCGCTCCTTCGGCGCGTGGTGTGCTGCGCATGCAGGCTGCGGACTTTCAGGTAGAGGAGCAGCTGGGCTTCGAGTTGGCCGGTGAAGGCGAGCATGCCTGTGTGTGGGTGGAGAAGACCGGCGCCAATACCCAATACGTAGCGCGTCAGTTGGCGAAACTGTCTGGGATAGCATTGCGCGATGTGGGCTTTTGCGGGATGAAGGACAGGCATGCGGTCACCCGTCAGTGGTTCAGTCTCGGTCTGGCGGGTAAGCCAGAGCCCGATTGGTCCAGCTTCGAATCAAACGAGTTTCGTGTGCTTGAATCGCACCGGCACCTGCGCAAGTTGCGTCGGGGAGTGCATTCAGGGAACCGCTTTGCGCTGATACTGCGCGAGCTCGACCCATCCAACGAAGAGGCGCTGCAATCCCTACAGCAGCGCCTGCAAAAGATTGCAGCGCAGGGTGTTCCCAACTATTTCGGGGAACAGCGCTTTGGTGGGGACAATCTGGAGCGCGCACTCGCATGGTCGCAAGGAACTGTGCGGCGGCCGCGACGTGATAAAGCGGGTCTTTATCTCTCGGTGCTGAGAGCTTGGCTATTTAACCAGCTGTTGGCGCAGCGGGTGGGCACTGGTGATTGGGCGCAGTTGCAGGAAGGAGACCTGTGTTTGCTGCAGGGAAGTCGCAGCCGCTTCTGCGCAACTGAGATCGATGCCGACCTGACGGCACGCAATCAATCTGGAGACATTAGTCCGGCCCTGCCGCTCTGGGGGCGTGGCGAATGGGAGTGTTCAGAACTCAGGGCTCAGGAGTTCGAAGCACAGCGCGCTGAATTTGCGCAGCTGTGTCAATTCCTGGCGGATGAGGGACTGCGGCTCGAGTGGCGTGCGACAAGGCTGTGGCCGGATGACTTTTCCTGGCAGTTTTGTGATGATGGCGGCTTGAAAGTCGAGTTCAGACTGGCGCCCGGAGGTTACGCCACAGCTGTGTTACGCGAGCTGCTGGACTACAAAGACATAACGAGGGGAATGACAGTTAGTGAATAGCCTTGATGTTAGAGGCATAGGAATGACCTCCCAGCGTACTCGAGAGCGCCTGATTCAGCGATTGCGTGAACAGGGCATCCAGAGTACAGCGGTGCTTGACGTGATTCGTAATACCCCTCGCCACATGTTCGTCGACGAGGCGCTGGCCCAGCGCGCGTATGAGGACAGTGCCTTGCCGATTGGTTACCAGCAGACGCTGTCCCAGCCCTGGATCGTGGCTCGGATGACCGAGTTGTTACTGGAAACAGGACCACGTGACAGAGTGCTGGAGGTCGGCACGGGATCCGGCTACCAGACTGCTGTGCTGGCGCAGCTCGTGGGCAGGGTTTATAGCGTTGAGCGCATCAAACCCTTGCAAAACAAGGCGCGCGAACGACTCCGTAAATTGCGCCTTAGTAATGTGAAGTTGCGACATGCCGATGGAGGTATGGGTTGGGAGACCGAGGCGCCCTTCGACGGCATTATCGCTACCGCCGCCCCGGAGACTATTCCACCTGAGTTACCAGAGCAGCTGGCGATGGGCGGCCGCCTGATTATTCCCGTGGGCGTACATGAGCAGTATCTGCAGGTGATGACGCGGACGCCGGCGGGATTTGAAACAGTGACCTGCGACCCCGTCCGTTTTGTCCCCCTGCGCAGCGGTCTGGTGCGGTAGTGGGACCAGGCTCAATCTTCCTGCGCGGGCTGGCGATGGGTGCAGCCGATATCGTGCCGGGAGTGTCTGGCGGCACCATCGCGTTTATAACGGGTATATATCCTCGCCTGCTAAAAAGCCTGCGCTGTTTCGATTGGCGCTTAGTTCAACATTGCCTGCGTTTCGAATGGGCGGCAGCCTGGCGCCATGTGGATGGCGGCTTTCTTGCATGGCTGCTGGCCGGAATTCTCACCAGCATCTTCACGTTGGCGAGCGTTATCGGTTGGTTGCTCGAACACTATCCTGAGCCCTTGTGGGCTATGTTTTTCGGTTTGATACTCGCTTCGGCGGTGTTGCTCTATGGGCAGATGGATGCTCGCGGCTGGCATCACCTGTTGGCATTGGCGCTAGGCACGATCGCCGCGCTGATGATTGCGGTCGCGCCCCGGGCAGAGTTTATGCAGGGGATGCTCGGTGTATTCATGGCTGGCTTCATCGCCATATGTGCGATGATTTTGCCGGGCATCTCGGGCAGTTTCATACTGGTGTTGCTCGGTATGTATGCGGTGGTTTTGGCTGCGGTCAGTAGCCTTGACCTGATGTTGCTGATGATATTTGCCATCGGTGCTGGCTGTGGCCTGCTGGTCTTTAGCCGTGTCTTGTTTTGGCTGTTGTCACAGTATCGCGACACGACCATCGCGGTACTGACGGGGTTTCTGTTTGGATCTCTGGCTACCGTATGGCCCTGGAAACGCACCCTGGACTGGATGATCGATCGACACGGCGAGCTGCGCCCGGTGCAGCAGCTGCCTGTGCTGCCGCGCGAGTACCTGGCGCGCACCGGAGATGACCCGATGCTTATTGCATGCCTGCTGCTGGCAAGCTGCGGTTTTCTTCTGGTGTGGCAGCTGGACCGCCGCTGGGGCAGGCTCCGGGTGGAGCTTCAGTAGTCTGCCATGCGCCCGATATTGATCGCCGTCGTCGCTGTTCTATTGGTTGCCTGCGCGAGCGATTCAGTCAAGGCACCGGTAGAACGTCGGGCCGCCGAGCCAGTCCCTCAAGTCAAAAAACCGCAAACACATACGGTAATGGGCGGTGATACGCTGTTCGCCATTGCTTGGCGTTACGGTATGGACTATCGAAAGCTCGCGAGTATCAATGGTATAGGTTCTCCTTACGTGATCTATCCGGGTCAGGAACTCAAACTTAGTGGTGCCGCCAGATCCAAAACGAGTTCTACTACTAAACCCAAAGCGAGTTCTACCAGTGCCACTAGCCGAAAGACGCAGCCTGTAAACAAAGCGTCATCTGCGCCTGTTAAAAAGAAGCCCTCCTCGTCAGCTTCCGTCGCGGTTGCTCCGGGGGACTGGCAGTGGCCTACCAATGGCAAGGTTGTCAGGAAATTTGCCGCTGCAGTGCACAAGGGCATCGATATTGATGGCAAAGCCGGTGATGCTGTGAGGGCAACTGCGAGCGGTAAAGTGGTGTATGCCGGCAGCGGTATCGTCGGATACGGAAACTTGTTGATTGTTAAACATGACGACGTGTACCTCAGTGCTTATGGGCACAATCGACAATTGCTGGTGGGTGAAGGAGAGTGGGTCAAGGTGGGGCAGCGCATTGCGGAGAAAGGAAGCAGTGCAACCAATACGGTCAAACTGCATTTCGAAATTCGACGGGAAGGTAAGCCTGTAGACCCGCAAAAACTGTTACCGGCACGCTGACATTCCCCAACGGGGTGTCTTGTAGTTGACAAATCTTCGGGGTAATCTAATCGGCCGACTGTTGGATACGCTCGAGAACACAACAATAACGAGGTATTGTCATGGAAGCACGGACAGGGACTATAGGGCAAAACGGACAGCCCGCGGCGAGGAAGCCCGCTGCACGTAAGACCAGCAAGACTGCAGGGAGTTCCAAGCGGACGAGTGCTGCGCGCAAGAGTGCGTCCACGAAGAAGCCGGCTGCCAAAGCTAAGGCGGCTTCGAAGGCCAGCGCCGCAACGAAATCAAAGTCCACCGCCAAAGCCAAGGCGCCAGCTAAAGCTGTTCGGGCGAAGACGGCTGCAAAGCCGAAAGCCACCGCTAAGGCCAAGACCGTTGCTAAGACCAAGGCAGTCGCTAAGACCAAGGCAGTCGCTAAGCCGAAAGCTGTTGCGAAGAAAAAAGCGGCTCCCAAGAAAAAGGCTGCTACCAAGACCGCAACTAAGCAAAAAACAGCGACCAGCGCGGTTGCTGACACTGCGACCAAAACCTCAGCGGCGCCAAAGCCGCGCCGTCGTGCCAGTGATGATGACGACAAGAAATTCAATAAGTCGCTCGACGCTACACAACTGTATCTGAACGAAATAGGCTATTCGCCGTTGCTGACGCCCGAGGAAGAGGTGCACTTTGCGCGGATGGCGAGGCGCGGTGAAGAGGCCGGACGTAAGCGCATGATCGAAAGTAACCTGCGGCTGGTGGTGAAGATCGCGCGGCGCTATATCAACCGCGGTCTCACCCTGCTGGATCTGATCGAAGAAGGCAATCTGGGTCTGATTCGCGCGGTAGAAAAGTTTGATCCGGAACGCGGCTTCCGTTTCTCGACCTATGCGACCTGGTGGATACGACAGACCATCGAGCGCGCAATCATGAACCAGACGCGAACGATTCGCTTGCCGATTCATGTGGTCAAAGAATTAAATGTCTACCTGCGGGCGGCTCGAGAGCTTACCCAGAAGCTCGACCACGAACCCTCGGCGGATGAGATCGCACAGATGTTGGACAAGCCGGTCGGCGAGGTTAAGCGGATGCTGGGCCTGAACGAGCGTGTTGCATCGGTGGACACACCGCTGGGACCGGAATCTGATAAGTCCTTACTGGACACGATTGCCGACGCACACGTCAGTGATCCAGCCCAGTTACTCCAGGAGAGTGATATCAAGGACAGCATAGGCTTGTGGCTTGGTGAACTGTCTGAGAAGCAGTGCGAGGTGGTATCGCGTCGCTTCGGCTTGCGTGGCTACGAAACCAGTACGCTGGAGGAAGTAGGTCGAGAGATTGGCCTGACCCGCGAGCGGGTGCGACAGATTCAGGTCGAAGCGCTCAAGCGGCTGCGCGTTATCATGGAAACGCAGGGACTCTCTAGCGACTCTTTATTTAGCTAAGGGCTTCGCTTCTCGGCGAGGGCTTCAAGCAACCGTTTAAGCTCAGCAATCTCTGCCTGTAGCTCCGAGTTGGAAGGCTCGGGGTGTAGCTCCTGTTCGATGCGTCGGTGCTCGGCATCCATCACGCCCACCACGATGCCGATGACCATATTCAAAAATGCGAACGCGGTTAAAAAGATAAAACTCTGGTAGTAGACCCAGCTGATGGGATAGACCGCCATGGTTTGGTACATCACATCGGTCCAGTCTTCAAAGGTCATCACACGAAATAGGGTGAGCATGGCGATGCTGATATCTCCCCATAATACGGGGTTGATATCGTGGAACAAGGTAGAGCCGATAGCGCCATAGATGTAGAAGATGATGAACATCAGCAACAAGACGTAGCCCAGCTGCGGCAGAGCCTTCACCAGCGAGTTGAGCAGCATCCTCAGTTCGGGGATGACCGAGACCATACGCAGTACGCGGAAGATTCTTACCAGCCTGCCGAGTAAGGCCATCTCACTGTCTTCGATCGGAATAAGACTGACGATAACGATGGCAGTATCGAACAGGTTCCAGCCGCTGCGGAAGAAGTCTCGCTTGCGCTCTTCCGCAATGAAGCGAACGCTGATTTCGGCGAGAAAGAAGAGGGTGATGCCGAAGTCCAGCCAGGCTACGATGCGCAGGGTAAGCGGCGATAGCTCGTAGGTTTTGGCGCCCACGACCAGTGCCGAAAAGATGATGACCCCAATTACAAATAGCTCGAAGGCCTTATTGCTGCGCAATTGCAGAAAGCGGGCCTGGATCGAAAGAGCTTTTTCCTTTGAAAGCGGTTCCATGTCTAGCGGGGGGCGCTGGTTCCGAAAGGAGAGAGGCGGCGGGAGCCGCCTCGGAGATTAGGTGGCGCGGTTTAGCGCTCCAGGTATTGGAGCTTGTCTGGCTTGCCTTCCCAGTCAGTGGCGTCCGCGGGAGATTCTTTCATCTCGGTAATGCAAGGCCAAATTTCGGCCAGTTCAGCATTCAGCTCAAGGAATACCTGCTGGTCCTCTGGCAGCTCATCTTCGGAGTAGATGGCGTCGACAGGGCATTCCGGCTCACAGAGTGCGCAATCGATACATTCGTCCGGGTGGATGACGAGGAAATTGGGGCCCTCGTAGAAGCAGTCTACCGGACATACTTCAACGCAGTCTGTGTGCTTGCACTTAATGCACTGTTCTCCGACAACAAAGGTCATTTCTAAGTAACTCCAAAGGGTGGATCCAGCTGGCGCGCGCTAGTTTACCTGTTCACCTGGCAAATTTGAACTGCTTGTCAGTCCAGTTCCCGCTTGAGCCCATACAGCAGGTCAAGCGCGGCGCGCGGCGATAAGTCATCGATGTCCAACTCCTCGAGTCGAGTGACTATCGGGTGGGGCGCTGCGGAACCGAAGAGATCGGGTTGTGGCGTATCTACACTAGGCGACGCTGCAGGTGGCGAAGTCGCTGCGATCTTGCCGCCTTCCAATTCGGCCAGTTTTTCGCGAGCGGCGTCCAGCACTGTGCCGGGAATGCCAGCAAGCTTGGCAACCTGCAAACCATAGCTTCGATTAGCGGGTCCTTCCTGGATGTTATGCAGGAAAACGACGTGATCCTGATACTCTGTCGCGTCCAAATGCACGTTGGCCATACTGGGGCATTGCGCTGGAAGCGTGGTCAGCTCGAAATAATGGGTGGCAAAGAGGGTGAACGCTCTCACCGTTTGTGCCAGCTGTACCGCAGCGGCCCAGGCCAGCGAAAGGCCGTCAAAGGTGCTGGTTCCTCGACCGACTTCATCCATTAATACCAATGAACGCGGTGTCGCATTGTGGAGAATGTTGGCGGTTTCCGTCATCTCCACCATGAACGTCGAGCGTCCGCCGGCGAGATCGTCAGAGGAGCCGATACGCGTAAAGATTCGATCCAGTGGTGCCAGGCGCACCGCTTGTGCCGGCACGAAGCTGCCCACGTGTGCCAGCAATGCGATGACCGCGGTCTGGCGCATGTAGGTTGATTTACCCCCCATATTGGGGCCGGTGATTAACAGCATGCGCCGACTGCCGTTGAGCACGCAGTCGTTGGCAATGAAGGGTTCGTCGAGTACCTGCTCCACCACCAGGTGACGCCCAGCTGCGATATCCAGAACTTCTTCGTCGGTAAATTCCGGTCGGCACAGGCTTAAATTTTCTGCGCGCTCGGCAAATGTCGCGAGAATATCGATATCGCAGATAGCGACAGCGGTTTGCTGCAGCGCTTTGAGTTGTTGGTTCAGGGTCTCCAGCAGTTCCTCATAAAGGTGCTTTTCGCGCGCCAGCGCGCGACTCTTGCTGCTTAGCGCTTTGTCTTCAAACTCTTTCAGTTCGGGCGTGATGTAGCGCTCGGCATTCTTAAGTGTTTGCCTGCGAATATACTCGGCCGGCGCCTGTTCTGCCTGCGCTTTGCTGATCTCAATAAAGTAGCCGTGTACACGGTTATAGCCGATTTTTAAGGTGCTGATGCCGGTGCGATCGCGTTCGCGCTGTTCAATGTCTAGCAGGAAGTCGCCAGCTCCCGTGGCGATCTGGCGCAATTCGTCCAGGTCCTCGTCGTAGCCGTCGGCGATAACGCCGCCTTCGCGAATCACCACGGGCGGGTTTTCGATAATGGCGCGTTCCAGCAGCTCCACCGTATCGGGGTATTCGTTGCATTGCTGCTGTAGCTGCGCCAGCAAGGGTGTCTGGCAGCGATTCAGTTCGTTGCGCAATGCGGGTAGCGCCGCCAATGACTGTGACAATCTGGACAAGTCGCGAGGGCGAGCCGAGCGCAGCGCTACGCGCGAGAGAATGCGCTCCATATCGCCAATGGGCCGCAACAGATCTCGCACCGGCTCGAAATGGTAGTTGTCACCCAGCGCCTGTACGGCTTCCTGTCGTTGTACTAGCAAGCCGGTATCGGTAAGTGGACGATGCAGACATCGACGCAGGGCTCGCGCGCCCATCGCGGTAATCGCCGTATTCATTACCGAATACAAGGTGTTGGTCTCGCCGCCCATCAAATTGATGTCGATTTCCAGATTGCGGCGCGTGGCGGCATCAAGGTTAACGCTCTGTTCGCGGCTTTCCTGGGCCAGGCCGGTAATATGGGGTAATTGTCCGCGCTGGGTGTCTTTCACGTATTGCAGCAGGCAGCCCGCGGCTGCGATCGCCGGGCTCAGGTTTTCGCAGCCGAAGCCTTTCAGGTCACGGGTTTGGAACTGCTCGTTCAGGGCCCGCTGGGCTGCCTCAGCTTCGAACTCCCACTCCGGCTGACTGCGAGCGCCGGTGCGACCGGTCACTTCCGGTACGATAATGGATTCTTGATACAGCAGTTCGGCAGGCGCCAGGCGCTCCAGTTCACTCAAAAGCGCTTCTTCACCTTCGACCTCCAACACACGAAAGCGGCCTGCGCTCAATTCCAGGTAGGCGATTCCGTAGTGTTGTTCGTGTTGTGCCAGCGCCAGCAGCAGGTTGTCGCGAGTTTCTTCCAGCAGCGCTTCATCACTGAGCGTACCAGGCGTCACTACACGCACCACTTGGCGTTCCACTGGCCCTTTGCTGGTTGCCGGATCGCCGATCTGTTCGGCAATGGCCACCGAGACGCCTGCCTTGACCAGCCGGGCCAGGTAGCCCTCGGCGGCGTGATAGGGTACGCCGCACATGGGTATGGGCTCGCCACCGGATTTGCCGCGGGCTGTCAGCGTGATATCGAGCAGTTCGGCAGCTCTCTTGGCGTCGTCGTAGAACAGTTCGTAGAAGTCACCCATACGGTAGAACACCAGTTCCTGGGGGTGTTCGGCCTTGATGCGCAGAAACTGCTGCATCATGGGCGTGTGGTTGGATTCTTTGGTCTTGGCGGTCAAATCAGGCGTGAAACAGAGTGCTAATTGTTATTCGGGCAGACTACCAGAATGGGGAATTTGGCGCACGATTAATCGAGTTCGGGCGCAGCCAAGCCCTCCTTCCAGCTGCGGTAAAGGTCCTCGCAGCGCATATAATCGCCAGAGTCGAGGACGGCTTGGGCGACAGCAGCGATCTCTGGATCCCAGCGATGGGGGTTGTTCTTGTGTCGGTAAAACTCAACGCGGCCCAGCTTGGTAGCAAACATGTCCTTTAACTGCGTTTCGGCGATCGTCTGCCAAATACCCTCATCACCGGAGATTTCGCCGAGGACCTTGCTCAATTCAATAGAGTCATAGCGGTATTCGAAGTAGGCGCTGGCGACCAGTATCTCCTCCTGAGAGAGTTGTTCCGGCTGCTCGCATGCTTTGATTAGTGTGGCGGCGGGATTTTCACCCATGCGCTGGCGCTGGAAGGCGAATATCTCCTGGTAACCAGCCTGGGTGAACTGCATATAGGCTATGACCTGACCTTGCCGAATCTCCAGCAAGACCAGTAACAGCCCGATAATCAGTGCACAGCCCGTCAGCACCTGTGTCCAGTCATGAAGTTTGCTTGATTTATTCATCGCAGTAGCAGATCCGGCAAGCCCGCACAGCAGTATATACCGATTATTTCGCCGTGCTGCAGAGCAGATCATTGAACGATGGGCCCGTGGTGGGTAGCATGTGCGCGCTTTTTGGGAGCGGCTCGGGTCGCTTCTGTATTTTGACCATTCAAGGAGATGTAAATGGCAGTTTTAGTAGGTAAGCCGGCGCCGGATTTCACCGCGGCCGCGGTATTGGGCTGTGGGGAAATCGTTGAGGACTACAACCTCGCGGAGACCATTAAGGGAAAAAAGGCAGTGATCTTTTTCTATCCATTGGATTTCACTTTTGTGTGTCCCTCCGAGTTGCTGGCCTTCGACCATCGCATGGCAGAATTTGAACAGCGTGGCGTTGAAGTCATTGGTGTCTCCATCGATTCTCAGTTCAGCCACAATGCCTGGCGTAACACCCCGGTGAACGACGGCGGCATTGGCCCGGTCAAGTACACGCTGGTTGCGGATGTCACCCATGCCATTTGCCAGGCCTACGATGTGGAATCGGCGGGCGGTGTTGCGTTTCGCGGCTCATTCCTGATTGACGAAGAGGGCACGGTGCGTCATCAGGTGGTTAATGATCTGCCTCTGGGTCGCAATGTAGACGAGATGCTGCGCATGGTGGACGCACTGGCTTTTCACCAGGAGCACGGTGAAGTGTGCCCCGCGGGCTGGAAGAACGGTGATACGGGCATGGTGGCCTCACCGGAAGGTGTAGCCGAGTATCTGACGGAAAACGCTGCCAACCTGTAAGTCGCTGGCAGCTATTCGAAAGGGCGCTGCGGCGCCCTTTTTTATTGCCTGTTACAGTCTGGGTAGCACCTTATCGGCAAACAACTGCAAGCTCTGCCAGGCCAGGTCGGGGCTTATTCCGCCACAGAGCGGGTGAAACAGGACCGTGGCTGAATCATCCAGACTGTTGCAGTAATCCACCATCTGATCGGGGCTGAATACCTTGTAGCTCGGGCTATTGCGCACATCCTCCAGCGTCTCACAGTGGATGTAGGGGCTGTGCGTACCGGCTTTACTCGACCAATTGGCATACATATTGGTCTCGTGCTGGAGGTGGGGGGCGATCTGCGCGAAATAGGCATCGGGATCTTCGGCCACGAACACGACCGAGGTGGCTGAAGCCGGCATCGGGCCGGGGTCGGGTTTGCCGAGTTTCTCCAATTCCTCCCGGTACATTTCGAAAATTTCGGGTCCGGATGGAATGAAGAAGTCTGCGTCCCGCGCAGCACGGCGTGCCGCTGCGCGACTGCTGCCACCCATGAGTATCGCTGGTCGTGGCTGGCTGTGCGGCCGCGGGGTGATCTGAATCTCGCGTCCCTCAAATTCGAAGGGCTCACCAGTCCATGCCTGATGCAGGAAGGGGCCGATCATCTCCATATAATCCTTGCGGTCTGCCAAGGTCTTGCCGATGGCGGCAAACTCTTCTTCCCGATAGCCGGCGCTGATGATTGGCAGTATGCGCCCCTTGGCAATGGTATCGAGCACGGCCAACTGCTCGGCGAGTCGCACTGGGTGGTGTAGCGGTGCAATCAGGGCCGCAATATAGATCATTAGTGATTGCGTGCGCGCCGCTACCGCGCTGGCCAGCAATAGCGGTGTGGGGCAATAGCCATCGCTTGATGCGTGGTGTTCGGACAGGTGGGCGGCCACAAACCCGTTTTGCTCGCCCCAGGCGCATTGGTCGATTGCGGCCTGGTACATATCGGCGCTGCTGGCGCTGCAGAAATCCGGTTGGCGCAGGTCATAGCGGAGGTTGAAAACGGGCATGGTCTGTCCTGTAACACAGTAATTTGGGGGCCTAGAGGATACCCGAGAACGCATGCCTGAATAAGATGTGAAAAAAATTTCATGTAGGGCTTGCACACATTGCTTAATACTGGTTACATATACAGTACTTCGTACAGGTGATTCCCTGTGGCCGATCGGCCAACCACCTGTAGAAAACGGAGAGAATAAGAAGCGAGAACAACCGCATCAGTTGTCGAAGCTTCATATAAAGAGACCAGAGGTGAACTATTATGGACGCCAACAAAGAAAAAGCACTTGAAGCGGCCCTCGGCCAGATTGAACGCCAGTTTGGCAAGGGTACCGTCATGCGAATGGGTGACACAGAGCAGGTCGCCATTCCTTCTATATCTACTGGATCGCTGGGTCTGGACATCGCGCTGGGTATCGGCGGTCTGCCACGGGGCAGGATCGTAGAGATTTACGGCCCGGAATCGTCGGGCAAGACCACGCTGACCCTGCAGGTGATTGCCGAGGCGCAGAAAGCGGGCGGTACGGCGGCGTTTATCGACGCCGAACACGCGCTGGACCCGCTGTATGCGGAAAAGCTGGGTGTGCAAATCGACGATCTGATCGTGTCTCAGCCCGATACGGGTGAACAGGCCCTGGAGGTGACCGAGATGTTGGTGCGCTCCGGCGCTGTCGATGTGCTGGTTGTCGACTCCGTTGCGGCTCTGACACCGAAAGCCGAAATTGAGGGTGAAATGGGCGATTCCCATGTCGGATTGCAGGCGCGTTTGCTGAGCCAGGCTATGCGCAAGTTAACCGGCACCATCAAGCAGACCAACTGCATGGTGATTTTTATCAACCAGATTCGCATGAAGATCGGTGTGATGTTCGGGTCGCCCGAAACGACCACCGGGGGTAATGCACTCAAGTTCTACTCTTCAGTACGCCTCGACATTCGCCGTATCGGTGCGGTCAAGGATGGCGACGAAGTGGTTGGCAATGAAACCCGCGTTAAAGTCGTGAAGAACAAGGTGTCGCCCCCGTTCAAACAGGCTGAGTTCCAGATCATGTACGGCAAGGGCATCTACCATATGGGCGAGGTGATCGATCTAGGCGTTAAGCTCAATTTGGTCGATAAGTCCGGTGCCTGGTACGCCTATAAGGGCGATAAGATTGGTCAGGGCAAGGCGAATGCATCAAAGTTCCTCGAAGAGAACCCGGCTGTAGCGGATGAGATCGAGGGGCAGATTCGTGCGCAGTTGCTTAACCTGCCTCAAACGCAAGAGGCGGCGGAAGACGCCGAGTCCGATGCGGCAGTTGAGGCACCGTCTGCGGCTGAAGCTACCGAATAAGCGGTTCACCACTGGCCAGGTCCTCCCCGCGTAAGTCGCGCACTCCCACTGCCGCGGCGGGGTTTTGACACTACCTGGCATTTCGCGCATGGCCTCTACCCCAGGCGATGCGCGCTTTTTGTTGTTTGTGGATTTAGTAGAAGACGATCTTAGCGCGGAGATGTGATGGAGGCGTATGATGGAGGAGATTAACCCCAACGACATTCGCCTGAACGCGATGAATCTGTTGGCACGCCGTGAGCATTTGCGGGAAGAGCTTGCTGCGAAGTTGTACAAACGCTTCGGTCACCACGACAGTATCGAGTCGGTTCTGGATGGCTTATCTAATGAACGTCTGCAAAGCGACGAACGTTTCGTGGAATCCTACGTTAATCAGCGCGCCCGCAAAGGCTACGGTCCGGATCGGATTCGTCAGGAGCTCAGGCAGAAAGGGGCATCGGCGGAATTAGTGGCGCTGGCCTTTGAAGCCAGTGAGCACGATTGGGTTGCAGGCGCACGTGAGGTGCGCAGCAAGAAGTTTGGGCTGGCCGCGCCTGCCGACTTTAAAGAGAAGAGCAAACAGTTGCGGTTTTTGCAGTACCGTGGCTTTAGTGGCGAATACGCCAGTCTGGCGTTCGAGGACGATGCTTAAGCGTTGGTCAGGTCGTTTGGCAAGTGGATAGTGACGCACAAACCCTGAGGCAGGTTGTGAGCGACAATCGTTCCACCATGCTGCTCCACCGCGCGTCTCGCAATAGACAGTCCCAAGCCAAATCCCCCTGTTTCCCGCTGACGAGATTCGTCTAGCCGATAGAAAGGCTCAAATATTTTTTCCAGCGCGTTGGCGGGAATACCAGGGCCTCTGTCGGCCACCTGAATCATCACCGAGTTGTTGTCTTGAACGAGGCTAATCTCGACAACGCTCTCGTCTTCCGTGTGCTTGACTGCATTGCGGATAACATTTTCGAGCGCTTTGTTAAGCAGGTCGCCGTGACTTCGTATGACGAGCTCCGACAGATCGCTATTGAACTTTACTGACTTCCCCTGCTGACGGGCTTCGTAATCTGCGTCGCCACACAGGCTCTCGAGCAATATCACCAAATCGATCCTGTCTTCGAAGTCGATATGCGTATCTGGCGCGCTTAACAATTGACCTATGAGTTCATCGAGTCGCTCGGTTTCGCGCTCTATTCGCGCCAATTGTTCACCCGCCCGAGCGGGGTCTTTCTCTGCGAGGGCGAGCGCTACTCGCAGCCTCGCTAGCGGCGACCGCAGTTCGTGGGATACATCGCTTAGCAGTCGCTTCTGAGCCTGGATCTTTTCCTGTAACTGCTCGGCCATGCTATTGAAGTCTCTGGCCAGTTCATCCGTCTCGTCGCCGCCGCGTTGTGAAACCTTGATACGAGTATTGAGATCGCCCTCTGCCAATGCACGAGAGGCTTGTTGTAAGTTCTTTAGCGAACCGGTGAGATAGCGCGATACGGCGTAGCTGATCAATCCGCTGATAAGGAGAGCGAGCAACAATCGCAGCCACAGATGTTCGCGTAGGAAAGCGATAACCGGCGAGACGGGCGGCCGCTGGGCGATAACGAGGTTTAACTGGCCCCACTCGGGACGATACATCTCCTGGCCAAACAAGCGAATATTGCCTTCGCGGTGAGTGGCTCTGCGTCGAAATCCAGAGAGTTTATCGAGGATGCTTTGCGTGCCGACGAGTGACGCGCGTCCGAAAATCTCTTCTCCTTCGGCGTCATACAAGCGGATATCGATGTTTTCGCTGTTCTCTTGTTGTTCTATCCAGGTTTGCAGTTCTTCACTCGCCACATTCTGCAGCCCGTAGTAAATCTGAAAAATCTGCCGTGGCGGACGGGCCATTGGGCCACCCAGTGGGGGTCGGCGCCCGTCGGGGGGTGGTGGGAGGCCTTTCATGGGCGGCGGCCGGAACATCTCGGACTGGGCCGCAGGTGGGTCAAAATACTGCGCGGCCAGTATCCAACTACCGATGACGGCGGCCGTGGATAGCCAGAAGCCGATAAATATCTTGGCAAACAGGTTCATTAGTCGCTGTTGTGGCCGCTGCGAACTAGCTGATAGCCGACGCCACGCACGTTCTTGATGAGCTCACTATTAGCACTGCGCAGCTTTTTGCGCAGGTTGCTCACGTGGACATCAACACTGCGATCATAGGCGGTCAGGGCGCGTCCCAGGGCCTGCTGACACAACATCTCCTTGTTGACTACTTCGCCAGCGTTTTGCATGAGCACCACGAGGATGTTGAATTCGGCAGTTGTGAGCTTTATTTCCTTACCAGCGAGGGACACTTTGCGTTCACTGGTGCTGGCATGAAGTTCGCCAATCTCGATGAGCTCAACATTGCGTGATGTGCTCTTATCGGTGCGACGCAAGATGGCGCGCAAACGCGCCGCCAACTCTCGGGGATTACAGGGCTTTGGCAGATAGTCATCTGCACCCATTTCCAGGCCCACGATGCGATCGGTGTCGTCGCCGCGCGCGGTGAGCATGATCACGGGTGTGGAAGAAAATTCTCGTAGTTTGCGCAGCACGTCGAAGCCCTGAATCCGCGGCAACATAACATCCAACACAATGGCGTCAAAGGCCTGTCCCTTGCAGCACTCGATGGCATCGGCCCCGTCGTGATGCTGCGCGTGCTAAAGCCCTCGAGTTGCAGGAAGTCCTCGAGCAGGGCACACAGCTCTTTGTCGTCGTCGATGATAAGTATGTCGGGGTTCATGAGGGGCAGTGTGAATAAAGCCTTGTCGCTTGTCACCTGACATTAACAGCTTCTTGCCCTTCTTTACGAAAGTTTACAGACCGGAAAACACATTTACACAGCAGCGATTTAAAGTGAGTTCCATCTGTAAGTACCCCGTAAAATAGCGCCACTCATACGTAGAAATTTCTATAAACTAACGTGATAGGAGTTTTTACATATGCGCAAATCGAAGTTCAGCGAAACGCAGATTGTGGCGTTTCTCAAACAAGCAGAAAGCGGAGTGCCGGTTCCGGACATATGTCGAGAGCATGGCATTGGACTCAGCACCTTTTACAAGTGGCGCTCTAAGTACGGTGGAATGGAAGCCTCCGATGTACGGCGGCTCAAGGAACTTGAAGAAGAGAACCGCAAGCTCAAGCAGATGTATGCCGATCTCAGCCTGAAGAGTCAGATGCAGGAAGAGATCATAAAAAAGCTTTAGGGCCAGTCCATCGTCGGCAGTGGGTTGATCGTTTGCGCAAGGATTACCCTGTCAGCATTCGAGCGGCCTGTGGTGCAGCCGCGCTAAGTCGCACGGCGTATTACTACACGCCCAAGCGAGTAGATGATAGTGAGCTGATTGATGCGTTGCTGGCCTTGGTTGAGAAGCACCCTCGCTGGGGTTTTCCAAAGCTGTGTAAGCGGCTCAGAGCGTTGGGTAAACGTTGGAATCACAAACGGATTTACCGTGTTTATATGGAGTTAAAACTGAATATACGGCGTAAAGTAAAACGCAGGATACCGAATAGGAATCCGTTGCCATTGCGCGTTCCTAGATCAGCCAATATCTGTTGGTCGATGGATTTTATGAGCGGTACCTTGCGTCACGGTCATCGGTTTCGCACGTTCAATGTGGTTGATGATTTCAATCGAGAAGTGTTAGCGATAGATATCAATTCGGGCATTACTACGGAGCGAGTGATACATACATTAGATCGTATTGCAGCCTGGCGAGGCTATCCCGCTATTATCAGGGTTGATAATGGCCCTGAATTTACATCAGGGGCGTTGGCTGAATGGGCGCAAGCGCATGGAATTCAGATCGATTTCATCAAGCCCGGCAAGCCTTACCAAAATGGATTTATCGAACGTTTTAATCGCACGTATCGAGAGGAAGTATTGGACTTATATCTGTTCGAGACATTGCAGGAAGTTCGAGAGATCACGGATGACTGGATCGTGTTGTATAACCATGAACGACCCCATGATGGATTGAACGATATGACACCCGTTCAATACCGAGAAGTGGCTTAATTTTTCTATGAATGGGTGGTTAGCTGTTTGGGGTATTTACACATCCTGGTAACCCAGGTCATTCATTGAGGAGAAACGTATGAAGACTTTAGCAATTGCTCTGGCTCTGTTGGTGGGAGTGTCAGTATGGTCAGACGACACAGTGGCGCGCCCAGGCGGTGGGCACGGTGGCGGCATCCTGGATCATCTTGAATATATTGCCGACGACCTCGGTTTGACCACTGAGCAGGAGCAACAGATTACGGAGATTGTCAACGCGGCCGAGCTGGCCACCGCGGTCGACCGAGAGCGTATGGGACAGATTCGTGATGCGCTTAGAGATCTGACCAGCAGTGCCGACCTCGGGCAGGCTCAAATACTGGCTGATGAGCTTGGCGAGATAGCGGCTCGCCTAGCGTATAACCGCTTCGAGACCCGATCTCAGGTCAACGCGGTGTTTACCGATGAGCAACTAGCGATGCTGGAAGAGATGCGCGCTGAACGTGAAGCGATGCGTGAAAGCTTTTCGCGAGGCGGTTTCGGTGGCGGCTCGCAGCGTGGCGTTTATGGCGGGCAGCCAACAACTGAGTAGATTCGATTCCCTGGCCTTATGGCGTTTGCGGGCAACGAGAGTTGCCCGCTTTTTTTTGGCGCTTTAGAGCTCTTGTAACTCTAGCGAAAGCGCTTCGAGCTGTGCCCGGTGGGAGTCGTAGGTCGTCTGGCTGGTGATCACCGCAGTGCTCGCCAAGTCCGGTCGCAGATAGGTTTCTGCGACGCGTTTTAGATCAGCAACTTCAAGGCTCAGTATACGCTCACGGAACAACAGACGTTGTTCGTGCGTGCGCCCGAACAGCATATTGTGATAGTGCTGTTTTGCCTCACCGGCCGGTGAACTGGGTTTATCGAGACTGCCAATCACACCCAAGATAGCTTGCTCCAGCGCATCAAATCCGTGCTCCTGGCCGAGCAGCCACTCAATTGACGCAGAGAAATCCTGCACCGTCTCCAAGAGCCTGGGATCGCGATACGAATAGAATCGGAAAGCGCCGATGCTGGAGTCCTGAGAGGCGCCGCCACCGTAGGCACCGCCTTGCTCGCGAATAGCGGTATGCAGGTAGCCGTTTCGAAGGAAACCGCCTAATACCGTCAGCGCAGCGGCATCAGGATGATTGACCGGTACCGTTGCAAAAGCCTGGGCACAGAAATTAACCTGCGTGTTGGTAACCCACACCTCGCGACGATTTTCCCGTAAAGCCACGGGAGTATGCGTAGGCATTGGAGCTGGGCTCTCCGGGTTTCCCCAAACCTGCGCACTTTGGTCCAGCATGCCCTGCAACTGTTCCTGTTCGCCGATGAGCAGGAATTCGCGAGGCATTTTCCGCACTTTGTCATGCAGGGCCTCGAGACTGGCACTGAAGGCTTTCAGCGATGCCTCATCCTTGAGTGAATCGTCTAACTGTTTGCACTGGCGAATGCCTTCCAATCCAGATAGGTGGTGATTGAGCGCGGCCACTGGGCTCATACCTGCGCATGCGGCCGCCATTGCGAGACCATGCCCATTACCGGTCACTGCCTGCTGGCGACGGGCGCGTTGCTGTGACACCAGTTCACGAATGCGGCTATGTTCGTCAAAGCGAGCCTGCTGCATCGTGTCTACCATCAGCGCTGTCTGTTGTTCATGGTTGCGGACCAGGGCTTTGGAAGACAGCACGAAGAAGGCGCGAGTGTCCTGCTCGTCGTCGATGCCTCCGCGAATACTACTGAACGCGTTGATGCTGCCAATGGTCGCTGATTGGCGGTCCTGTACCTGCAGATAGCTGTCTTCTCCCAGGCCAAGTTCGGTCAATATATTGGTGTAGTAGGGCAGTCGCGCCGTTTCTGTGTCGTCCAGTGCAGGTAGCGGGCTAATAAGTTGCTGGTAGACGAGACCGTTGGTGCCCTGGGCGTAGCTGGTGCAGGGGAAATCACCCTTGGCGGGGAGTTGTGGAAGTAACTGCGGGATACTCCTGGGAACGTCGGACAGCTCTACCTTGGGAAGTATGGAGTCGTCGTCTTCCTGTGCCTGGCGAGCGGCCAGGGCCTTAGTATCGCTAATAACGGCCTGAACGTCCGCGTCGCTCATGCCTGCGCGAATGTCGGCAAGGCGTTGCGTTTCCGCGTCCTGCTTCTCCGAGGACAACTCCCTGTCAGGCACCATGATCAAAGTGACCCGATGGGGATTATCGAGCAACAGCTCCTTGGCTAGATTACGAATATAGCCTGGGTCGCTTATCTTCTCGCGCAAATCGTCCAACACCGGGTCCAGATTCAGGGCATCGGTGGGATCTGCGTAGTGAGTTGCGCTACCCAAGGCAGTAAGGATCAACTGTAAACCGTAAGGGTAGCTGTCGCCGCTGACCTCCCGCTGATGCAGCTCCAACTGATGGAGAATGGCTTCCATTTTTTCTGCGGGTACGCCCTCTTCAGCAACGCGCGCGACAACGTCTAAAACCATCGACTCCAGCGCCTCGGCGTGGATGGCTTCGCTGCCTTCGATACCACAGGCGAAGACCATCTCTCGCATCGATTCCTCCAGACCACACAAGGGCGAGGGCGCCTGGCCGAGTTCGGTCGTCTCAAGCGCCTGTTGTAAGGGTGAGGCGCTGTTGTCGAGCAACACGCTGGACAGCAGTTGAGCCTCCAACTGCTGACCCAGGTCTGCGCTATCGCCGAGCAACCAGGCCATGACGATGTGCGTTTTGTCATCGCTGCTACCACTGTCATCGAATGCATAGCGCTCCGTGACGCGTATGGGAGCGGCTAGGCGCTGTTCGGGTGGTACCTTGATCTGCTCCGCTAGTGGCTCAAAGCGGTTGAGCGCGAGGTCTTCGAAGGACTGTTGGTGCTCGTCGGCCGCTATGTTCCCGAATGTCATGAAGATCGAATTACTGGGGTGGTAGTGCGTGCTATAGAACGCTTTCAGCTGGGCATAGCTCAGATCGGGAATGCAAGCAGGATCACCACCGCTGTTGTAATGGTAAGTCGTGGTGGGAAAAAGATGCTGACACAGCGTTTGCCAAAGTGTACTGGTCACCGAGCTCATGGCGCCCTTCATCTCATTGAATACTACGCCCTTGAATACCAGCTCTGACTCGGGATTCTCCGGCTCTGCCAATTCAAGTCGATGTCCCTCCTGGGCGAAATCCAGTGGATCGAGTCGGGAGAAGAACACCGCATCGAGGTATACGCGCAGGAGATTGTCGAAGTCTTTGCGGTTTTGACTGGCGAAGGGGTAGGCGGTCCAGTCGCTGCTGGTAAAAGCGTTCATGAAGGTGTTGAGCGAGCGCCGCAGCATGAGGAAAAAAGGATCCCTCACCGGGAAGTGTTCGCTACCACACAGCGCCGTATGCTCGAGTATATGCGCGACGCCCGTGGAGTCCTCTGGCACCGTCCTCAGAGCGACCAGAAAAACGTTCTCATCGTTGTCTGCCGCGAGGTGGTAGTGCATTGCTCCGGTCTTCTTGTGCCGGAATTGCTGAACATCGACGTTGAGTGAATCGATGTGCTCATTGCGCAATAATTCGAATGCCGGGTGGGTCGCTGCGGACTGGGTCATAAAGCGTGGAACTCTGAGATAGCTGAGCGCGCTATTCTAGCCTCATTTCCGCCGCAACTCGACCTGATAGATCCAGGGCCAGTTCTTGCCCGTCACCCATAATTCCGACCTTTGGTGGTCGTAGGCGATGCCGTTCAGTACGTCTGTGCCGCGGCGTCGCTCGCTGCGTGGCAGCAACCCTGTAAGGTCGACGCGGCCGGTGACTTCTCCATTGTCCAGGTCGATCATGACGATCCAATCTTTGCCCCATATATTGGCCAGCAGGTAATCGGGCGTCCATTCGAGCTCGTTTAGGTACTTAAGCGGTCGTCCGCGGTGGCGAACTTTCAACCCGCCCAGGTCTTCCCCTGTATTCGACAGGAACCGCAGGCGATCGCTGCCGTCGCTCATGATGAGGCGATCGCCGTCGTTCGTGAGCCCCCAGCCCTCGCCGCCGATGTCTACTTCTTGTTCAAGTTTGAAATCGTCATGGGCATATATACGCATGATTCCGGCGCGCCAGGTGAGCTGGTAGATCTTGCTATCCAGGAGGGTGATGCCCTCACCAAAGAGGCGGTCGGGGAGTTTAATCTGACGCAATAGTGTTCCCGTTTCGAGATCAAACATCTGTAGCCGCGACTCTCCGTACTGCCCGGTACCCTGGTATAGACGGTTGCCGCGAATCTCGAGCCCCTGAGTGAAGTCCTGGCGACTATGGGGAATCTTTTTGGCCACCATTGCCTCGTATAACGGCGCCGCGTTTGTCGCGGTGGTGAACAGGGCGGTGAGCGCCAGCGCGCACGCAAATTTCACAGTCGATTCCTACTCAGATCCCTAATCGGGAATCGTGCGGGGGACAGAGCCCTGACCAGTTCATCGCTGATCGGCCAGCGTTCCGCGCAGATCTGGGCGGCGAGTAACTCTGCGCTCAAAGGGCAAGAGGTGAGACCTCGTGAACCGTGGCCGGTGCTAAGGTAAAGACCTGGTAGGAAGCTGCCGTGGTGAGCCAAGGGTTTACGAGCGTTCCTTCGCAGTGCGGCGTAGTCATTACAAAAGCGCTCGAAATCTGGCACTGGCCCGACGATCGGTAAATAATCTGGGCTTGCAGCGCGAAAACCCACCCTGCCGGTAAAGGACTCAGGATTCAGCGCGCTGAGCTGCGATGACAGTTGGGGTAGGGCACGCATGAGACCTTCCAGGTTTTTGCGATGATCGCCGCTTCTCACCTCTTGCGCCGTGTCGCCGATATCGAAGGTGGCTCCTATACAGTGTTCGTCTTCCAGCGCTGGCGAGATGTATCCGTCGTGGCATATGACCCGTTTGAGCGGAGACAGTGATTCGGATCGTATGTGGCTGACTTGTCCGCGGATAGTTTGCAGTGGCAGCCAGTTTGACTGCGGCCAGCGCGCGCTGGTGCTACCCGTGGCAATGATTAGCACAGGCGCTGATGCAATTGCGTTTCCATCATTATCCAGCAGTCGCCATTCTTCATCGCTGTACTCAAGCGTTTCAGTAAACAGGCCGGTGTGTACCACGATGTTGCCGGAATTCAGGAGCGCTTTGCATACTGCGGGCGGCTTGACCCAGCCGGCGGTGGGAAAATACAGCGCTTCACCGCAGGGGATGCCAGCCAGGGTAGCGGCCTCCTCGGAATCTATCATTCGCGCAAATTCGGGTAGGCTGGCCAGTGTCTGCCACAGCGGATGATCGCTTGCCGGCGGCGACATCAGTTGCAGAGCACCGCATAGTTCACCTTCAGTCCCTTCCTCTAGTAACCCAGCCTCCAACATGTTGCGGTAGCAGCGGGTAGCAAAACTGAAGCTGTGCAATGACCAACCATTCAGCGCGGAACGCCTGTGGGAAAGGCGGGTATAGAGAATGCCTTGCAAGTTACCCGAGGCCCCATTAGCGATCTCGCCTTCGTCGATTACCGTGACCTGCCAGTTTCTGCGGGCGAGTGCTGCTGCGGCATGTGAGCCGGCCAGCCCTGCGCCGATGACTATTGCACGATCTTCCTGCCTATTGCTGGGCCGTGCGATATGCCAGGGCGTCCGCTCTGTTGGCGGGGGCGGTGTTGTGCCGGTATATGTGCCGGTTAACATTTCCCGTTTGCTGCCAAAACCTGGAATTTTGCACATGGTGAATCCGGCGCTTTCGAGCCCGCGGCGCACGTGTCCGGCCGCGGTAAACGTGGCGACTGTGGTGGCAGGCGCGCTGCTCTGCCCCATATATTCATACAGAGGCTCGATCCACATGTCTTCGTTGCGTGAGGGCGCAAAGCCGTCGAGGTACCAGGCATCGACGGTGAGGTCGTCTTGCTGGGAGAGTTGCTGAAGCGCTTCAGCAACGTCCCCGTAGTAGAGATCGAGACAAACGTTCCCTTCATCGAACACCAGTCGGTGCAATCCAGGCAGGGGCGGGGGGTGGTTAGCCCGCAGTTGAAGCGCGAGATCTTCCAGTTCAGCCCATCCGGAATGCGCGCGAGACAAGTCTTCTCGAAGTAATGGAAACTTCTCCACGCTGATAAAATGTAGCCGACGATTCTCGGTGCGTGCCTGGCGCCATTTCTGCCAGGTCACCAGAAAGTTAAGGCCCGTACCAAAACCGGTTTCGGCAATGGAAAACACAGGCTTCTCGCTTTTCTCCCAGGCTTCGGGCAGCCGATTGCCCTCCAAGAAGACATAGCGTGTCTCCGCGAGCCCTCCGGAGCGAGAGAAGTAGATATCCTCAAACGCTTCTGATCGCGGACAGTCGTCGTTTTCCCAGCTGAGCCGGGCAGGCGAAACGCCCAGAAAGGGCTTGTTGTCCTGCGTCATGATTGAGCGGGGGGTGGAGGGACCGCTCCTATATAGGGAAGCCAGGGCGGCAACTCAGTCCAATGGGTGGCCTTGAGTTCCTCGACAGGGATGACATGCAATTCCGGGGGGCGCCCGCGCGGTGTATTCAGCGTGATGAGATAATCGGCAGCATCGGCCACACTCAGGTCTGCAATCCAGGAGTCCTTGCGCACGGTGATCGTGGCGCGGCCACCACGCAGAGATACTTTGCTGACATACTGTGATTTGCCGAGTGATTTAAGGCTATGAGAGCTGCTACTGACCAGTGTGCCCTCATCGCGTACCTCTATATGAAAGATGATATCTATCTCGCGGCGTTGCGCAGGCATAGAATCGTCGGCCAGGCGATGACTGATTTGTTGTATGGCAGCTATGCCTTCATTGCCAGTCAGGCGTACTTTCTCAACCGGGTAGTCGACCGCTTCCTGACTAACGGCTGCATCAGCGGTGACACCTGCCGCCGCTTCGGCCTCAGCCTTAGCCTCTGCCGAATAATAATCCTGCAATAGCTTTTTCAGTCGGGCCACTTCTTCGGCCTCGGGGTCGAAGTAGCTGTTATCGGTCTGGGGAGCGACTGTGGCTACCTTCTCTGGCATCAGTTGAGCCAGTAATGCTGATTCTTTCTCCGTAAGCTCTAACAGCTGTTGTCGTGACTGACCCAGTTGCTGTTCCAGAGTTTGCAGGGCGGGGCTCTCCACCCCAGGGGCTTGATTGGCGCGCAACAAGCTGATCGATGTCTCGTACTGCTCAATGTTTCTGCTCACCTGGCGCTGCTGTTGACGTAGCGCGTTCAGCTCGCCCGCAATACGATCACCCCCGGCCTGGCCCCAGCTCACAAGGGGTGTAGTGAGGCTCAGTGATAGGAGCAAGAGTGAGAGCGCGCGCAGGGTCATGGCCTGATCATAGCAGAGCTTTTTGGGCTTTGTAATGAAGTGTACTGGTCTTTGCCAAGGTCAGGGTTTAGACTTGCCGCCATGAGCAATTTCCAGAATTACAAGATCGCCCCAAACCAGTTCCTGACCATTGCTACCAACGTTCTTTACAAGACCTTGTTGGATGCGCCCAGAACGACGGCGAAGAACATTTTCAAATCGATCAGTGACGACAAAAGGGTCTCGGTGCTCGACGTTCGGATGGAAGACGATGCTGATGTGCGTTTTGACATCGCCCTCGATTGTTCCGAGTATCGAGGCGAGCGACTCAACTTTGCCTCCTTCAGGGACAGTGTGACGGCGCTGGTGGGTTCCCTCAGTGAAAACCTCAATGCCCAGAACGACATTCCTGTATTCACCGAACAGGATGAAGGCAGCATGTTATTCGGCGTGCCTGGCGTGACTCAGGAAAAAGAACAGGTCAATGTCCTGATGTTGGGTGTTGATTTGCGCGGCCCAGGATCGGTACTGCTGAAGTTACAATACCTGGATCCGGACCAGTTTCAGCAAGATCAGGAGCAAACAGGCTAACCCACGTGTATCGGGGGCAGTTCTGGTGCCTCAATGGAGACTTTCTCCTTGGGCGCCATGACATCCGCGGTGCCGCTGGCAACAGTCTTGCCGTCCTGGTTGTCCACCACGCAGTCAATGGTGACGAAACCGCGGTCTTCCCGTTTGGCGGTTACCTCCAGTTTCACGGTGACTTCATCTCCCAGTTTTACCGGTAGTCGGAATTTCAATGATTGGCCGAGATAGATAGTGCCTGGGCCTGGCAATTCCAGGGCAATTGCGGCGGAAACAAATGCACCGGTCAACATGCCATGGGCGATGCGTTCGCCGAACTGGGTGCTGGAAGCAAAGTGCTCATCGAGATGTACCGGATTAACGTCACCGGAGACTGATGCGAAAAGCTGAACATCGCGCTCCGTGACAGTTTTCGAATAGGTGGCGGTCTGGCCGATTTCGATCTCGTCGAACGTATAATTAGTGAGTTGGGTCATACTGATCTTCCAAGCTTGGATGAATAGTCGAATAGATAGCGTCGCATGCATAGAGTCGACACGACTGCGCGCATTGTAAACCAATGAGTCAGCCAGTGGATAAATTGCCGCAGAAGCCTTCCGCCGCGGGAGAGCTTGACATTACTTTCCCTGCGGATTTGCCCGTGGTGGAAAAACGCGAGGACATCGGTGCTGCTATCGCGGCGCACCAGGTGGTTATCGTCGCGGGTGAAACAGGCTCCGGGAAGACTACCCAGTTGCCCAAGATCTGCCTGCAGTTGGGGCGTGGCAGCAAGGGCATGATTGGTCACACGCAGCCCCGACGCCTGGCAGCTAGTACCGTAGCACGCAGAATCGCCGAGGAACTGGGAGAAGACATCGGTAATACCGTTGGCTACCAGGTTCGATTTACCGACCAGGTATCAGCGAGCAGTCGTGTCAAGCTGATGACGGACGGAATATTGCTCGCGGAGATTCAACGCGATCGGCTTCTGCGGCGTTACGATACCCTTATCATCGATGAGGCACACGAGCGCAGCCTGAACATCGATTTCTTGCTGGGCTACCTGAAACGCCTGTTGCCGAAGCGGCCGGATCTCAAACTTGTCATCACTTCAGCCACGATCGATGTTGAAAGCTTTTCGGCGCATTTTGATGACGCTCCCGTCATCGAGGTGTCGGGCCGCAGTTATCCAATAGAAACCCATTATCTCGACCCCGCGGATTCCGATGACGGTGTCGTCGCACCCGCGGTGAGTGCTATCGAAGCCATCCTAGCTCGCGACTTCGGTCCGCCGGGGGATATTCTGGTATTCCTCAGCGGTGAGCGCGAGATCCGTGAGCTGGCCAAGCAGCTGCGCTCACTGCCGGATCTGGATGTGCTTCCACTTTATGCACGCTTATCCAATGCGGAGCAGACCCGCGTATTCAATCCCGGTAGGCGCCGTGGAGTGCGTGCCGTATTGGCGACCAATGTGGCGGAGACTTCACTAACTGTGCCCGGTATTCGTTATGTTGTGGACACCGGCTACGCCCGGATTAGCCGCTATAGTTACCGGACCCGGCTGCAGCGCCTGCCCATCGAGGCCATTTCTCAGGCCAGTGCGAATCAGCGCCAGGGGCGCTGTGGGCGCGTTGGGCCTGGTGTGTGCCTGAGGCTTTATTCTGAGGCCGATTTTCAGGCGCGACCCGAGTTCACGGAACCTGAGATTCAGCGCACCAATCTCGCGGCGGTGATACTGCGAATGTTGCAATTGGGCTTAGGCGAAGTCGCGCAGTTTCCCTTTATCAACCCGCCCGACCGCAGGCTGATCTCCGATGGTCACAAACTCCTGCAGGAGCTAGGGGCGTTGCAGGAGGACGGGAAGCTCAATGATGCCGGCAGGAAGATGGCAAATCTGCCGGTTGATCCGCGCCTGGCTCGAATGCTGCTGGCCGCGGCGCAACTGGACTGCCTTGCTGAGGTGCTCGTCATCGTCAGCGCGCTCAGTATCCAGGATCCGCGGGAGCGCCCCGCCGAGAAGCGGCAGGCGGCGGATGAGAAGCACCGTCGCTTCAATGACGAAAGGTCCGATTTTCTGAGTTGGGTCGCCCTCTGGCAATACTTTGAGGAGCAGCGCCAGGCGCTGAGTCAGAACCAGCTACGCAAGTTGTGTAAACGTGAGTATCTGGCTTTCATGCGAATGCGCGAGTGGCGCGATATTCACTTTCAGCTCACAGTGGCTTGCCGCCAGGCGGGGCTGCGCCAGAATCGCGAGCCCGCCAACTACGAATCTATTCACAGGGCGCTTCTGGGAGGGCTTCTCTCCAATATTGCGCAGTGGCGAGAAGGGCGTGAATACCTGGGCGCAAGAAGCCGAAAGATGCAGCTGTTTCCCGGCTCGGCGCTTATTAAGAAGAGGCCGCGCTGGCTGGTGGCGGCAGAAATCGTGGAGACCTCCAGCGTGTTTGCGCGATGCGTCGCGGATATCGAGCCCGCCTGGGCGCTGGATATTAATCCGTCCCTGCTGAAGCACAGTTATTCCGAGCCGCACTGGCATGCGCGCAGCGGCCGCGTGATGGCGTATCAGCGCAGCAGCCTGTATGGGCTGGTGCTAAAGGATCGACAACGGGTGCATTACGGACCCATCGATCGAGAAGTATCACGAGACATATTGATTCGCGCGGGCCTCGTTGAAGGCAGGATGCGCCAGGCGCCCGCGTTCCTTCGGCACAACCTGGAGCTCATTGCGGAGTTAGAAGCCCTGGAGTCACGCTTTCGCCGCCGCGATCTGGTGGCGGATGAGCAGCGTATAGTTGGCTTCTACGACAAGCGCTTGCCAGAGAATATAACCACGACCAGTCGCCTCAAGGCCTGGCTCAAGCGTGCACCGGATGCTCGCGAAGCGCTGCGAATGCGCCGCGAAGACTTGTTGCTGAGGGATCTCAACGAAGAGTTGGGCAACCAGTTCCCGGATGAACTCGAGTGGGAAGACATGGAGTTGCCGCTGACTTATCACTTCGAACCAGGGCATCCTGAAGACGGTGTCTCTGTGACAATCCCGCTCGGTTTGCTGAATCGCGTGCCGCGATATCGGTTTGAATGGCTGATTCCTGGCTTGTTGCGGGAGAAATGCATTGCCCTGGTGAAGGGCCTACCTAAAGCACAGCGTAAGCATCTAGTGCCGGTGCCGGATCACGTAGACCGTCTGCTGGCGACAGTCGAGCCCACGGATAGACCGTTGACTGAAGTGCTTTCCGAGCGCCTGCAGGCAACAATGCGGTTGAGAATTTTGGCCGAAGAATGGCCCACCGATAGGCTGGACAACTATTATCGAATGAATGTCCGCGTCGTTGATGCTGAAGGACGCCTTATTCGCCAGGGTAGAGACCTTGCGGCACTCATCGAGCTTTCTCGCGATGAAACACGAGCCAGTCTGCGCGAGTCAGCCGAGGTGGACGCTGGTCTGGCGGGGCTCAAGCGTTGGGACTTTGACGATCTGCCGGCGGTATCGCGCAGTGAGCAGGCCGGCGTGGCTATCGAGTCATTCCCTGCGCTGATTGACTGTGGTGACTCTGTAAAGGTTGAGGCTCTTGATTACCGATGGGAGGCCGAGCTGGAGCATCGAGCTGGGCTGATACGTCTGTACCGTCTGGCCTGTGCCGATCCGGTGCGTTATTTGCGTAAGCAATTACTTAAGGGTAATGCGGCGAGTCTGGCGCTGGCGGGCGCTGGAATGCAACGCGATGAGCTGTTGGATGATTTGGTCAACGCCTGCTTTGATCGCGCAGTGCTGGACGACGTCCAACTGCCCCGATCCAGGCGCGAGTTCGACGCTGCCCTCGCCAAGGGGCGCGGCGAACTGGTTTCATGGGGTAATGAATACGAACGTGTTCTACTCGATGCACTTAGTCGCCTCGGTGCAAACCGCCAGCGCATGCTGAGCATTCCCGCCAGCCAGGCGTTTGTGCTCGAGGATTCGAAGCAACAACTGGCCCATCTCTTCGCTCCCGGATTTTTGTACAACACGCCCTGGAGCTGGCTGCAGCAATACCCGCGCTATATGAAGAGTCTGGATAATCGTCTGCAGCGATTGTCTGGACAGGTGCAGAAGGACCGCCAGCATGTTGACCTGCTCGCGACTCACTGGGAACCTCTGGCCGAGAGCCTGTCGCGCCAGCCAAAGGGACTGCTGATTAACCCGGAACTGCGCCGCTATCGCTGGCTTGTCGAGGAGTTGCGGGTGTCCCTCTATTCTCAGTCGCTAGGTACCGTGGCGCCTGTTTCTAGTAAGCGATTAGCAGAGCAATGGGGCCGCGTGGAACAGTGGGAAATACAAAACCCAGCTTAGTTAATATCCAGCTTTGTAAAAAAATACCGTATATCGAGTAGGCAGCATGAAACTACTTTGTCGATACTGAGTCATAGTACGCACGATGAGTTATGCGGTAGAAACACTCTTCGCAATTAACGTACTACAAACCAGTCAATAGAACTGTACTAGGAGTCATTATGGCCTACTCGAAAAAACCCCTCGCTGCTGCCCTGGGAGCAGCGTTCCTCGCGACTGCGGTCGCTCCCGTGGTATCTGCGGACACCAACCCCTTTGCGGCTAACCAGTTGAGCGGCGGCTACGACCTCGTCAGCTATGGCAAGCACGGCGAAGGCAAGTGTGGTGAAGGCAAGTGCGGCGAAGGCAAATGCGGCGAAGGCAAGTGCGGCGGCAAGAAAGCCGACGGTGAAGGTAAATGCGGCGAAGGCAAATGCGGCGAAGGTAAGTGCGGCGGAGAGAAAGCCGGTGCCGAAGGCAAATGCGGTGAAGGCAAGTGCGGCGAAGGCAAGTGTGGTGGTGATAAGGCCGGAGCCGAAGGCAAGTGTGGTGAGGGCAAGTGCGGCGGCGCTTCCTAAGGTAACCGCACCATGCTAAACACCGATACAAGTCTCCACGGAGCGGGACTTGGTCTGCGGCGGGCCCTATTGGGCCCGCTTTCAGATATGCCGCAGGGAAGCGTTGATTTTATGGAAGTCGCGCCAGAGAACTGGATCGATGTCGGCGGCCGCTTTGGGCGGCAGTTTGAAGAACTGGCGGAGCGATACACGATCTCTTTGCACGGCTTGTCGCTCAATATCGGCGGCCAGGAACCGATCGATCGGGAACTGGTGTCTTCGATACGAGAGTTCATGGAGCGCTACGACTGTCCGCTGTATACAGAGCATCTAACCTACTGCGCTGACGACGGGCATCTCTACGACCTGCTGCCCATTCCGTTCACCCAGGAAGCGGTGAGCCACGTGGCGAGCAGGGTGCGGGAGGTGCAGGACATACTGGGCCGTCGTATCGCGCTGGAAAACGCGTCCTACTATGCGGTGGCTGGCGATGAATTAAGTGAGAGTGAGTTTATCTCCGCGGTGTTGGAAGAAGCGGACTGCAACCTGCTGCTCGACGTGAATAATGTCTATGTGAACAGTATCAATCACCGCTATGACCCCTGTCGGTTCATGCGGGAATTGCCGCTTGAGCGGGCGTGTTATATGCACATTGCGGGTCATTTCGATGAAGCGGAGGATCTAAAGGTGGATACTCACGGTGCGGATGTGATTGATCCGGTCTGGGTGTTATTGGAAGAGGCCTACCGCTTATGCGGCCCTTTGCCGACGCTATTAGAGCGAGACTTCAATTTCCCGCCGCTGACCGAATTACTCGGGGAAATCGCACAAATCCGCGTCGCACAGGCGAATTGCGAACGGGAGGACGTCAGCAGTGCCTGAAACATCGATGCAACAACGCCAGCAGGCGTTCACGGACCATATTCGCGATCCCGCCAATGTGGCCGCACCCGATGGCGTTGAACAGCGCCGTATAAAGATTTACAACGACCTTATCTACAACAATATCGAGGGGTTTCTCAGCGGCGGATTTCCTGTGCTGCACAGTATTTACCGTCCGGAGGACTGGCATCGACTCGTACGCAGTTTTATCACGGAGTATCGCTGCAGTTCGCCTTATTTCCTGGAAATCAGTGAAGAGTTTATTAACTATTTGATGCAGGATTACCAGCCGCGCCCCACTGATCCACCATTCCTCGCGGAATTGGCCCATTACGAATGGGTGGAACTGGCGCTGGACGTAGCCGCAGAAGAGCTCCCCGTTGCAGGAATCGATCCTGAAGGAGACCTGCTCGCCGGTAGTCCCGTAGTATCCCCCCTGGTGTGGTCGCTGCAATACCAGTACCCCGTGCATATGATTGGACCCGGCAACGAACCTAACTCACCGCCATCGGAAGCGACGTATCTTGTGGTATTTCGCGATCGTGACGATCGGGTGCAGTTTATAGAATCGAACGCTGCCACCGCTCGTTTGTTGGAGCTATTGCAGGGGAGCGAAACTGGTCTTGAGGTTCTCGAGGCGCTGGCCACTGAGATGAACGCAGAGTCTGCGACCTCGGTGGTTGAATTCGGTGCGCGTATGCTCGCGCAACTGCGGTCGCTGGACGTCGTTCTCGGTACGCTCCGCGCAGAGGAATAAGCTTGCGGCTCCATAGCGCAGTAGCTACTATTTCGTGGACTTGTCGGGGTTGAAGATGCCCATGGTTTCACTTATTCGCTTCCTTGCTTTGTGTCTGCTGCTGCAGTTCAGCTCCGGCTGTGCGACGACTGCCCAGGAAGAGGTTAATGTTGATCCCTTTGAGGGCGCCAACCGGGCGATCTTCGTATTCAATGATCAGATGGATCGCGTCCTCCTATCGCCTCTCGCTAGGGGCTACGACTGGATAACGCCTGAGTTCATGCAGCAGGGCTTTCGCAACTTTTTTGCGAATCTCTACGATCTCAATGGTGCTGTGAACGCGATGCTGCAGGGTCGCTTCGTTCAGGTCGCCCAAAATACCGGTCGCTTTCTGGTCAACTCTACAGTGGGTATGTTTGGCTTTGTCGATGTTGCCACAGAAATGGGTATCCAGCCGTATCGCACGGACTTTGGTCACACTCTGGCGCTGTGGGGGTTCCGCTCTGGTCCCTACCTCATGGTACCGTTCTTCGGGCCACGCACGGTGCGCAGTGGCACAGGCACGCTGTTTGATACAGTCGCATCCTTGCAGTGGCAGCTTGACACCACATCGCGGAACGCGCTTTTTGCGCTCGAGGTCGTCGACAATCGCGCGTCGCTACTCGCCGCCGATGACCTGATCACGGGTGATCGCTATATTTTCGTCCGCGATGCGTATCTGCAGCAGCGCGAGTACTTTGTGACGGGTGGAACGGTTGTAGATACCTTTTCTGATTTCGAGGACGAGCTCGATTGGGAAGAGGAGTGGGAAGACTAAATCCCTCCAGTTTGTGAAATCCTTGGCAGAAACGGATAGCCGTGCTTGCAGCCCCCAAAACAGGGGGAGTAGTGTTCGTCGACTGACCGGGAAACCTAAGCCATGAGTGAAAGAGGCGGGCATATCCTGCTGCTTGAGCACGAATCCAGCACGGCCGACGCGATTGCGGATCGGCTGGCGGCTCAGGGCTTTTATGTAGAAATCGTAAGCGAAGTCGATCCAGTCCTGGACGGTGAAGTCGACGAGGATGTCGAGGTTGTGCTCTGTGACATCGACATGCCCGGTATTTCCTGGGATGCCGTTCTGGAAATGCTCGCTGACCGACAGCAGGAGATCTCCGCGATCATGTTGTCCTCCCACGGTGAGGTCATCGATGTACTAACCGCACTGCGACTGGGTTTCAGTGATTTTTTCCTTAAGCCGCTCGATGACTGGGAAGCCTTAGTTGCCTCTGTCCAGCGCTGCATCCAACAAAGTCGATTGCGACGAGAAAATGCCGCTTACAGACGAAAGCTTGAAGGCACCAATACAGAACTGCGTGGTACAGTGCAGGTTCTGGAACAAGACCAGCAGGCGGGACGTCACGTGCAAATGCGCATGCTGCCCGAGTCGCCCATGCTCATCGAGGAGTATGTATTCAGCCACTCTGTGATCCCGTCGCTCTACCTGAGCGGCGACTATACGGACTATTTCAAAGTGGGCGACGACCATGCGGTTTTTGTGATTGCAGATGTATCTGGCCACGGTTCCTCTTCCGCATTTGTCACGGTCCTGCTAAAGAATTTGTTCGCACGCAAACGCTCCGACTATATGCACCGTGACGATCCCACCATTCTTGCGCCAACGGCAATGTTTTCCCGCGCCAACCGCGATTTGCTGGAATTGGGAATCGGAAAATTCTCTACCCTCGTAATGGGCGTGATCGACTTGCGCCAAAACCACCTGCGCTACAGTATTGCTGGTCACTTACCGTTACCCGTGCTGGTGACGCCGGGCGGGGCGGCTTACCTTCCCGGTGAAGGCACGGCCGTGGGCATCATGGATGATGCTGAATACGAAGAACATGAGCTGGAGCTGCCAGAGCAATTCATGCTGGCGCTGTTCACGGACGGCATCCTGGAAATTCTGCCTCCAGATAATCTGGTTGATAAAGAGAAGTATTTCCTCGATGTCTTTTCTCAGGCCACAGATTCCCCCGAACAGGTCGTGGTTAGCCTTGGCCTCGACAAGGTCAGTTCTGCGCCGGATGACATAGCGGCATTGTTTGTCGGCAAGGGAGCCTAAGGTGTCGGAAGGTAGAATCCTTGCGGCTGAGCACGATGGCGCCTATGCGCTCAAGTTAGTGGGTGACGTTCGGGTTAATCTGGCGACCGCCATAGATGACTATTTCGACCACATTTTTAGCGACCCCAAGCTAGAGAGTGTGTTGGTGGACCTGTGTGAAGCGGATGGGATCGATAGCACCACGCTGGGATTGTTGGCCAAGCTTGCGCTGCGTTTTCGCAAGCAGCACGACATTAACCCGGTTATTTACTCTTCCAATCCCGGTATCAATAGGCTGTTGCATAGCATGGCTTTTGGTCGCATCTTCGATATTCGGGAGGAGGCGTGCGATAACCCCGATTGCATCGCAGAAATTCCTTCGGCTGCCGCGGATGAGACCGCTGCGCGTGAGAAGGTTATTGAGGCGCATCGCGTGCTGATGGATATGAGTGACGAGAACCGAGAACGCTTTAAGGACCTGATGGCGGTGCTCGAACAGAGTTGATCTAGCTCGCGGCGATTTTCATCTGGATAAAGTCAGAATGCGGTACGTGAATCAGATCCGCGACCTGCCGAATCAGGCGCTCTTCATACTTGTCGAGATCACCGTCGGCGAAGGCAACGCGCCACATGGACTGTATCAGTAGCAGCTTTTGGTCCTTATCGTAATGATCATTGATCAGGCGCGTGAATTCGTACAGAGACGTTGCCTTATCGGCCTGCTGTCCCGCGAGTGAAATCAGTTCCTCGATCTCATCCTGGCCGAGACCTAAGGCAGCATGCAGCACAACCTTCATCGTCCGCTGCTCGACGTCGTCCACGACATAGTCTGCGCGTGACATTTCAACCAGCAGGGCCGCGGCTGCCAGGTTTAGTTGGTGCCGAGTAGCCTCGCTATCCTGCGCTGAGGGTTTCGAAAACAGTGATTTAATAGACTCAATCATCGAATTCGGTCAGTAGCTTTTCGAGTTTAACCTGGTCGGCAACAAAGTTTCGAATGCCTTCTGCCAGCTTTTCCGTTGCCATCGCATCGTCATTGAGCTGATAGCGAAAGCGAGACTCATCCAATTGTAGCCTATCTGGCTTGGCCGGCAGCTGGGTGGCATCCAGCATTCTAGGTAGCTCGCTTTTGTCTTCGCTGAGTTCCCCCATCAGCGCCGGGCTGATCGTGAGTCGATCACAACCCGCCAGTGCCTCGATTTCCCCGGTGTTGCGAAAGCTGGCTCCCATCACGATAGTGCGATAGTTGTAGTGCTTATAGTAGTTGAATATGCGACTTACCGATTGAACGCCCGGGTCGTCGGCTGGGCAGCGAATGTCGATGTCGGTATTGGCCTTGTACCAATCGAGAATGCGACCGACAAACGGCGAGATCAAAAAGACACCCGCATCGGCGCAGGCCACCGCTTGGGCAAACCCGAATAGCAATGTGAGATTACAGTTAATGCCTTCCTGTTCGAGCTGCTCAGCCGCGCGAATGCCTTCCCAGGTGGACGCTATCTTGATGAGGATACGCTTGCGCTCGATGCCTTGTTCCTCATAAAGTCGTATCAGCTTGCGAGCCCTTTCGACGGTGGCTCTTTCATCAAAAGACGAACGTGCGTCAACCTCCGTTGAGACGCGTCCAGGAACGAGTTCGAGAATTTCACGCCCGATATCGACCGCCAGTTTGTCGGAACAGTTGGCCAACTGCTCGGCATCGCTGCCCCCCTGGCGCTGTGCCCAATCCCGTGCCTGACGCAGCAGCGTCTGTTAGTGCGGCAGGGTGGCCGCTTTCAGCAGCAGCGACGGGTTCGTCGTGGCGTCCTCAGGTGAGAATTGCCGGATGGCCTCGATATCTCCGGTATCGGCAACCACCAGGGTCATCTTCTTTAACTGTTCGAGCTTGTTATCCATGTACTGCTCCTATTTGTTTGACCTGTGCCAGTGCTTCTTCGAGTACCGCAACCGTGGCCTCCGGCTTATAGGCATTCTCGCTGAGGTGACGGCGAAACCGGCGAGCACCGGGTACTCCCTGATACAGGCCCAATATATGACGGCTGATGTGGTTCAGGTGCGCGCCATCCTTCATTTGCGCGTGTATGTAGGGGATTAGCGCGAGCATGACGCTGTCACGATCGGGAGAGGCGTCTGCGCTCCCAAACAACGTCTTATCAACCTCCGCGAGCATAAATGGATTCTGATAGGCCTCGCGACCCACCATCACACCATCCACGTGCTCTAGATGGTCACGGCACTGATCCAAGGAGTTTATCCCGCCGTTGATGACGATTTCCAGGTTGGGGTGTTCCGCTTTTAGCCGATAAACCCAGTCGTAGTGCAGGGGTGGAATCTCTCGGTTTTGTTTTGGGCTCAAACCCTGAAGCCAGGCCTTGCGGGCGTGTACGATGAAAGTTTTGCATCCCGCTGCAGCGACGGTATCGACGAAATGTTGCATTTCCTCGAACGACTCCATGTGGTCAATCCCAATGCGGTGTTTCACGGTCACCGGGATGTCGACCGCGGCCAGCATGGCGCGAACGCATTCTGCTACCAGTTCGGGCTTTGCCATCAGACAGGCACCAAACATGCCGGACTGCACCCGGTCCGAAGGGCAACCGCAGTTCAGGTTGACTTCATCATAGCCCCATTCTTGCGCCCAGGCCGCGCAGCGTGCGAGATCCGAAGGGTCGCTGCCACCTAATTGCAGTGCGACCGGATGTTCCTCCGCGTTGAAATTGAGGAAGCGCTCGCGATCGCCGTGAATGAGGGCCCCGGTGGTCACCATCTCGGTATACAACAGCGCATTCTTGCTGAGCAGGCGCCAGAAATAGCGGCAATGGCGGTCGCTCCAATCCATCATGGGCGCAATTGAAAAACGTCGGTCGAGGGTCATCGGGTGCGCGCTGTCAGCGCCGGGTGCAGTGTAAAACGGGCGCTCATTGTAGCCTAAGCCTTTGATATTGGGGGCTTAACGGGGTCCCTAAAACGGGAAAATTGCCAAAAAACGGGAATAATCGAGGGCTTGTTTCCGTCAATTTAGAGAGTTATATTGGCCTTATCTTCATAAATGCTTTTAAGAATAACGACTAACGTCCTGATATTTAGATAAAAATTCAGACCAGTACGGGAGGCCAGTCATGGCTACTAACGAAGAGCTTATCAATCAGCTCTACCAATTTATGTTCAATCGGGATGCCGAGGCCGAAGGCCTCGAGTTCTATAGCGACCTGCTTGATAGCGGCGAGGCATCACTAGCCTCTATCGCGCTGGATATTGCCAACGGTGCCCAGAACGAAGATCTGGAGGCGCTCAACAACAAGATTGACGTTGCAAACTCGTTTACAGCAGAAGTTGAATCTGAGGACGCGCCCTATACCGAGGCCAATATTCCCGCCGCCCAGGATTTCCTGGCTACGGTAGATGACACTGATGAGTCTGTGGCTGAGGCAGAAGCGGCGATTCCCACTCTCGTTGAGGCACTGAATGGCGTTTTCGAGCTAACGGAAGACAATCCGACCGCCGATTTCAGCAACTACTCCGTGGGTGTTACCGTGACACTGAATGGTGACGAGGACGAAACCGAGTTTGATGTCACTCTCTCCGCCTTTGACGACACGGTGCTGTTCGAAGAATACCTGTCCGCTGATATCGTTGGTGGTGAGGGAGATGACACGGTAGATTTTTCTGATGCCGAAGGTGTGTATACCGTTAGCCTGGACGTAGGAACGTTCTCGGCTGACGTCAACGGCGATAATCTCCCCGATTTTTCTGGCTCGTTAGCTAGCATTGAAGGCGTTGTCGGAAGCGACAACGACGATACCGTGAACGGCAGTGATTCCGCTGACCGCTTCGACGGCGGCGATGGCGCTGATACTCTGCGCGGTGGGGCCGGTGCGGATACTTTCGTCTATGTTGACGAGAATGGTCTGACTGGTGAGACCGTGGATGGCCAAAGCGGTACCGATATTCTCGAATTCACGGGTGCGGTTATAGACCTGTCTGCTGGGACCACCGGCACTTTCAACTCCGTAGAAACTCTTTTACTCAGCAATCTGGGTGGAAGCTCAACGACGACACTCACGCTGGATACCGCTGGTGCCTTCGGACCCGAGGATTTTTCGAAGATTACTGGCTCAAGTGCCACGGATACCATAAATGCGGACAGCGACGACTTCAGTGGTACCACGCTGGCGGATATTGAGCGTTTGATAGCGAGCGTCGACCTTGATGTGAACGCGAATACGCTGACCGACCTGACCCTGTTGACTCGCACCGGCGGCTCGGGTGAGCTGACGGCTGCTGCGGCGGGCACCTATGATCTATCCGGCACCACCCTGGTGGGATGGGATTTGCTCGACGGTATTGCTGCCAGTGGTGGTGTGATTTGGCAATTGAACCAGAGCCAGATTGACACCCTGCTCGATGAGGCCTCTACCGTATTGTTCGGTGATGATATGGGCGATGCCGGCACCACGGAAATTGCCAATGATGCACTGCTGGCTTCGGGTAGTTTGGACCTCACGCGAATTACGGGCGGCCTGAATGTCTACGAAATCGACTTTGGCTCTGCCAACAGTATTGAGATCGATGAGTCGCAGTACATGAATGCAGGAACGGACCTCTCGCTGATCGATGGTAGCAATGCTGGCACGCTTATATTCAATGAGACCGGTGGTACCGTCGCACTGACGGGATTGACGATTCGAGATGTGGATACCGTAGATGTTACTTCCGATGGCAGTACAGCCACCCTGAGTCTCGATGGCGGTGGGTTGGTTGATCTGGTGACACTGAGCGGAATTAGCGGCGATCTAACGATTGCCAGCGCTACCCAGGTCAACCTAACGGGAAGCTCGGCCGCGCTGGATGTCTTTGACGACATTACCTTCTCCAATGCTGCCCCCAGCGTGAAGCTCGATCAATCTGTGCTCGATTATTTTGATAGTTGGGGGCTGGGCAGCGCGACGAGTATGACCTTCGCTCTAGGCTCAACCACTCTCAACCTCAGTAGTGTGGAATACGAAAACGCCGTTCTTGCGGTTACCGTGACCGGATCGACCGGCGATGATACGGTCACCGAGCAAAATGGTGATGCCGCCGTGGTCGGCAGAACATTTACCTATAACCTTGGTGACGGTAATGACCGATTCAATGGCACGGAGAAAACCATTGCCACCGGAGCGATCGCTATCGATGCCGGAAAAGGGAACGATGTCATCAATCTGGGTGATTCTTCCGTAGGCGGTGCTTATACCGTTGATGGCGGCGAGGGAAATGACACTCTCACCGGCAATGATGGTGATGACGCCCTCAATGGTGATGCGGGTGATGACACGCTTTCGGGTGGCGAGGGTACGGATACGCTAGATGGCGGCGCGGGTGACGATACTCTCACCGGCGGAGATGCTACCGATACTCTCACCGGAGGCGCAGGTGATGATACCTTCACCATCGCGATGGACAAGATGGGTATTACCACGGACTATGGCACGACCGGCGTCACCGGCACGGATGAGTCAATTCGCCTTGATTTCAACATTGATGGCACCGAGTTTGATCCCATCATCGTCAGCAACCGTCTGCCAGTGCTGCAGATTAATACGACCACTGGCACTGCTATGGCGCTCACCGCAGACGTGGCGAATATTGCTGCAAATAACGCCATTGGTGATCGTACAGCTGCGTTGCCGGCGCTGGCCAACACTGCTGCCCTGCTCACATTCCTAAATACCACGCTCACGAATGCGTCTGATTTTGATAATACGGCATTTGTTGTATTTGCGACCAATGGCAGCAGTGATCTTGTGGCATTCCTGGTAGATGACATTGACGATGGTGGCACTTACACCGCGTCGAATGTGCACTCACTGACCGGTGGCACGATTGCGGCACTTGGCGCGGCCGGGGTCCTGAATGAGGCAGACCTGATCTTGATTTAGTGCCATGAGGCATGAATCGAGCTATCCCCCCTCAAAGCCCGCCATTTGGCGGGCTTTTTTTCACTTCACTTTTTTTCGATGACCTAACGTCGATCCCGTTAAATCCCGTATAATCGCCGCCTTTCATTGACGATTGGATTTCACGCAACAGCATGACCGTACGCACGCGTATCGCCCCCTCACCCACCGGTGACCCGCATGTCGGCACCGCCTATATCGCCTTGTTCAATATGTGCTTTGCCCGCGCTCATGGCGGACAGTTCTTGTTGCGTATTGAAGACACCGATCAGACTCGCAGTACCCCAAAATCGGAGCAGGCGATACTGGATTCCCTGCGATGGCTGGGTCTCGATTGGGATGAAGGCCCAGATGTGGGTGGTGAACGCGGGCCCTATCGCCAGAGTGAGCGCATGCACATCTATGCGCAGTATGCCGAGCAACTCGTGGAAGAGGGTAAGGCCTTTTACTGCTATAGAACCCCCGAGGAGCTTAACGAGTTACGCGAAGCGCGGCGGGCAGAGGGCAACTCTACTGCACTAAAGCCGGCGGATCTGATGTTGGATGCCAGCGAGGCGGAGAAGCGCAAGGCTGCAGGGGAGCCGGCAGTGATTCGCATGATGGTGCCAGACGAGGCGGGCGCCTGTGACATCGATGATTTGCTGCGCGGTCGTATAGAACTCGACTGGAGCATGGTTGATGCACAGATACTGCTCAAGTCTGATGGTATGCCCACCTATCATCTGGCAAACGTGGTTGATGATCACCTGATGGGCATTACCCACGTACTGCGGGGCGAAGAGTGGATCAACTCAGCGCCGAAGCACAAATTGCTTTATGAGTATTTTGGCTGGGACATGCCTGTCCTTTGCCACTTGCCGTTGCTGCGCAACCCGGACAAGAGCAAGCTGAGTAAACGAAAGAACCCCACCAGCATTCTCTACTACCAGCGCATGGGCTACTTGCCCGAAGCCCTGCTCAACTATCTGGGGCGCATGGGGTGGTCGATGCCGGATGAGCGGGAGAAGTTTACCCTTGCCGATATGCTCGAGCACTTTGACATTCAGCGGGTGTCTCTGGGTGGTCCTGTGTTCGATGTGGAAAAGCTGAGTTGGCTCAATGGCATGTGGATTCGCGAAGATCTCTCAGATGATCAGCTGGCTGATCGCCTGCAGGAATGGGCGCTAAACCGAAAGAACCTGCTGCAAGTGTTACCGCATGCCAAGCAGCGCATGGAAACGCTTAGTGATTTGGCGCCGCTTGCAGCGTTTCTGGTCAGCGGAAGTTTGCAGCTCACGGAAGAAAACTTTGCAGAAGTGAAAACCGAACGAGATCAGGTGGTTGAGGGGCTACAGTTTGTATTGTGGAAGCTAGAGGCTCAGCGGCATTGGGAGCGCGACGCCATTTTTGCCGATGTAAAGCGCGTCGCCGATGCGCAGGGCGTGAAGATGAAAGAGTTTCTTGCTCCTTTCTTCATCGCGATCAATGGCTCATCTGCATCCTTTTCCGTGTTCGACGCCATGGTGCTGCTGGGCCCTGATATGACGCGTGCACGACTGCGTGAGGCCATCGACGTGCTCGGTGGTGTCTCCAAGAAGGCGGCCAAGCGGATGGAGAAGGCGTATCGTGAACTGGAGGCAGCCGAATGAGTATTCGAGCGCTGCTATTAGCCATCGCAGTGGCAATGCCGGGCCAACTGTTAGCAGATGTGTTGGCGGCCTCACGGGAAGGTTTCAATCTGCGTGTCGAGACTCACACCCGCGCGGCCCCAATGCTCGCCTACGAAGCGTTTACTTTCATTGATCAGTGGTGGGACCCAGCGCACACCTACTCGGGCGATGCGTCCAAACTGACGCTTGATCTGCGCCCCGGGGGTGCTTTTCTGGAGCGACCAGCCGTCGGTGTGTTTGTGCAGCATATGCAGGTGGTCTATGTGAATCCAGGCAGGGAGATTCGCATGTTGGGTGGGCTTGGTCCCCTGCAGCCTATGGGTTTGCACGGGGCTCTTAGTGTTCAGTTTAAGGCCGCTGAAAAAGGCGGCACTGATGTGATAATGCTGTACAACGTGTCGGGTTTCGCACATACCGGACTAGAGACTCTTGCGCCGGTGGTGGATAGGGTGCAGGCCGCGCAAATGCAGCGCCACGCTGCATTTGCCGATGGCCTGGTTTCAGCCGACTAGCGAGTTGACAGCGCAGGGGCTCAGCCCTAAAATGCGCTCCTCTTTTTGGGGCTATAGCTCAGCTGGGAGAGCGCAACACTGGCAGTGTTGAGGTCAGCGGTTCGATCCCGCTTAGCTCCACCAAATTTCCTAAGTAATTCAGTTACCTGGGGCCCGTGGGCAGGTTCTCGATTTTGATTCGGGGAATATTCGGGGAATATTCGGGGAATATTCGGGGAATCACTCTTCTGGTGCCTCGGTGATCTCTCTTAGCCCATCGGGAAGCGGCGTCTCCCAGTCGACGGCGCTCCAGTCAATGGACGCGAGGGCGATCCCGGCCTGCACGGCGACCGCCTTCTCGCGCTCGTGTCCCTCGCGATACGCCTCCGTCATAGACTTGTCGGCGTGACCGGCGAGTGCCTGAATGTATTCGACCGAGTACCCGGCTTGAAAGTAGGCGAAGACCCCCAGTGCCCTCAGATCATGGAACGTTGGACGCATTCGCACATGTTCAATGTGATCGTATGCGCCAGAGGCGTCACGCGCTTTCCTGAACGCTTTAGACAGGTAGTCGGGGGTGACGGCGAACGGGTGCACCTTCGCCTCCCGCGCCTTGTGCGTAATGTTGATTGGACGGCGGTGGACTATGTAAGGGCAAGGAATTTCACTCCCAATGCTCTCCCGGATCGCGACGAGCAGCTCGTCGCCCATGCCGACCGATAGCAGTGTTCCTGTCTTCTGTTGTCGAACAGTGAGGGTCCGCTGTTTCATATCGATCGCGTCGCGTTGTAGCGCACAAAGATCGCCTCGACGCTGGAGAGTCAGCACAGCCTGTTTCATCGTCCGCTTCAGCCACTCGGGGGTGTCATCGTGATTCACTATCGCGAGGTACCCCTCCCAGGTATGGCGCAGTCTTCTGCGCTTCTGTTGCTTGCGTTTCCTCAGCGAGGCGGCGGGGTTGTGGCGAATGAACCCCTCCTCAATGCAGTACGAGAAGAACTGATTGAATAGACTCCGGTGCTGGCGGGCTGCCTCGTGTGTTTTCGTCTTCAAATACCGGGCGAGACGGAAGGTGTCGAACTCCAGCTCCCGTACACGTACTCCCGAAAAGTAGTGTTTCCAGTCGTCGAGCTTGTAACCTGCGTTGCGTATTGTCCCCTGAGAGTAGTTCCGCTCCGTGTTGTTGGTCAGCTCGTCGAGCCTGAACGACTCGACCGCCTCGGTGATCAGTGGATTTCTGCCGTTGGCGGGAAGCTGCTCCGGGGGTGTCATTGCATCGTCGATCTGGAGCTGTGCCCGCTTGGCAGCGAGTTTCTCGTTCAATGCCTTGGCGAGCCCGATTCCCTCCTCGCCATGCCCGATCATCTACCTGACACCGTTCGGAAAGGTGTAGCGGATATAGACACGCTCCTCGCCTGTGCTCAGCCGTTTAACGTCCGCCTCTGTATTCTCGGGCAAGTCCGCCCACTGCTTCGACCGCCGTCGCGCCGCCATCATGATTCCTCCATGACCTCACGGATCAGGCGATCCGCTGTCGACTCGTCGGCGCGATCAGGGTGCGCAAGCAGATGCTGCGGCCACATGGGGCGATTGTCAGGGCCGACGAAGACATAAAACAGCCTGCCGTCTTTTTCGCCGGGAAGCACCCGCCGGGCGATCCGTCGCTGTAAGGTTCGGGGATCGGGGGCCTTGTCGCCGATATAGGTGATGCGCCGATACTCCGATAGAGCCATCTTCCGCGGCCAGCTGTCAAGAATTTCGCTCATGCCGTTACCCCGTCGTCCACCAGCTGAAGGCGCTCACCGATCCAGCGCATGACGGGTACCGCCATGGCGTTACCGAGTGCCGGGTAACGGGGCCCATCGGGGCACGCCTGGCCGGGGACGCCGTCATATCAGTCTTTATCCGCGTCATGCGGGCCGGGCGCATCGGTGCGCAGCTGCGCCAGCCGGTGGCGGTAGAGGTCTGCCAGTTCCTCCCGGTACTGCTCGTTATCCGCGGTGCCCAGGAAGTCGGCCATCCCCTCGACGCAGGCCTGCAACGCCTCAAGGGTTCGGGCCTGGTGTAACTGATCGGCGATTTGGGCATAGCTCAGGGGGTGCTGGGCCTCAGCGGGGGGCGGCGCGGCGGCGTCATCGGCCCGCTCCACCTCGCCATCGATGATCTCCCCTTTGGGCGCGTCCTCGCGCAGGGCGGCGTTCAGGGCGCTGCTGGGCACCTCCACCCCCCGATCGCCCGCTGGCGGTAGCGCCTGGAGCTCGTCGGGGGTGTAGACACCGAGGATGGCCGCCGGGCAGTAGGCCCGGGAAAAATTCTTGACCTGCAAATACCCCAGCTGCTGCCTGGGGTTGGTTTTCCAGAGGGGGGAGTTCCTGATGGTCACGCTGCCCAGCGCCAGCCACTCGCCCCATGTGACATCGGTATCGCCGGTGAGTGTGGCCCCGACCCGGCACGCCAGTGCCTCACCCTCGCCCCGGTACTCGTACCGGAAGGTGCCCTGGATCATGCCGGAGGATTGCACGACGGCGTTGACCAGCTGCGCCTCGTAGCCGAGCGTGCCGTTGACCAGGTGGGTCTTCTGTGCGACCACCCACGGGTTCATCCGCCACTGGACGGCCTGCATCGCCACGGCGTAGCAATCGCCCTCGTTTTTCTGCAGGTGTTTGGGTAGCGTGCAGGAGGACGATGCCATGCGCACGGCCAGCGCAGCGATCTGCTCCAGCAGCGGCGCATTGAGCATGATGTTGCCGGGACCGAGGTCCACCGGTGGCGGTGCGGTGTCGGCAGTGGGTAGGGGGGCGGGGTGATGCATGGTGGGTGTCCTCCGGGTGTGGTTAAACAATGAAGCGGCGATTCGCCCAGGCGGGCGGTTCTATGAGTCGGACCTCGTCGTCGTATCCCGGCCAGTCGTTGCGCAGGCCCTCGTGCAGCCGGCGCAGGGCCCGGCGATAGAGGGTCCTGCCCAGGTCGATGTAGGCAGGGGATAGCTCGTAGACGGCGGTGAGGTGCGGCTCGACGCTCTCGACGCAGACGAAAACGAACTGGTTGAACGCAAGGTGCGGTGCGGTGCCACCCAGCTCAGCCAGCAGTGGCGTGCACTGGTTGACGCCGTCCAGGTACATGGCGGCCGACAGATGATACTGATAGCGCTGTATGGCCCGGATGAAGCCCGAGTAGCTGGCGTCCGTCGTGGTCTTGAGGTCGATGATGACCGCGTGCCCGCAAGAGAGCGCATCCGGGCGGACTTTTAGCATCAGGCGGTCATCCTCGTGCTCCTCGGGCTCCATGGCGTCGTACCACCAGTACACAGACCCCTCGGTCACCCTGTCCTTCAGCAGCGCCGAGGCCATGGGGTGCTCGCGCACCGATGCGGCCATCGCGCGGGCCTTGTTCAGCATCGTGTCGGTGATCACGGTCAGACCCTTCGATAGCGCGAACGCCTCGAAGGCTGCCCATTCCTCGCGGCCTGCCCGGGTGCGCTTGTCCACCTGCGGCGCGAGAATGTAGTCGTTGGCGAACGTCTCCGGCTCCAGAACGAGGCTGTGGACCAGCGTGCCCAACACCCTGTTCTCGGTGGCCTCACGGTGTGCGGTGAAGCTGTGCCGTAGATGCGCCGGTGTGTGCTCCACCAGCGTCTTCAACTGGCTGGAACTGAACCCGAAGCTGGCGTGGTAGTCCTCGTTCGACAGGTCCGGGTACCAGCCGGGTGCCAGGAAGGGGCGGTGGTGATCCTGCGCCTTGGGGTTCGGCTCAGGGGGTGTGGTCTCATGCCGGTTCATGGGAAGCCGCCTTGTGAATGCCGCCTTGTGAATGCCGCCCTGTGCCCGCAGATCGCCGGTGTAGCGGTTGAGCCACGCGATGTAGTTGGCCCAGATGGTGTTGAGGTCACCGAAGAAGGCCACTCGGTGCCCCTCGACCCAGGCATGGCACCAGGTGTTACTGATGCGCCGCACGCGCAGGTGGTGCACGCTCATGCGGATGCCTTGCCGAAGACCCACGCCTTGCTGCAGACTTGCGCCTTGCCGTAGACCCACGCCTTGCCGAAGACCTGCGCCTCGTCATAGACCCACGCCTTGCCGAAGACCCACGCCTTGCCGAAGACCTGCGCCTCGTCGGAGACCCGCGCCTTGCCGTAGACCCACGCCTCGCCGGAGACCCGCGCCTTGCCGTAGACCCACGCCTCGCCGGAGACCCGCGCCTTGCCGAAGACCCGCGCCTCGCCGGAGACCCGCGTCTTGCCGTAGACCCACGCCTTGCCGTAGACCCGCGTCTTGCCGTAGACCCGCGCCTTGCCGTAGACCCACGCCTCGCCGGAGACCCGCGCCTCGCCGGAGACCCGCGCCTCGCCGTAGACTTGCGCCTCGCCGGAGACCCGCGCCTCGCCGAAGACTTGCGCCTTGCCGAAGACTTGCGCCTCGCCGAAGACCCATGCCTCTCCCTTGTGGGAAAGATTGTCTTCGCTCTCGATCCAGCCGCCAAGATCACCTTTCTTTACCGTACCGAAATCACGCAACGCTCTGATTCGGTGCAGCGTGCCACCGGCACGTCCGCGTGTGATATCGGTGAGCATGTACTTTTTGTCGGTGGTAGCCATCAGTCCTCCATTACGGTGTCATAGTCCGTGGCCTCAGCGTCGGCCTCGGCCAGCCCCCCTGCGATCCGATTCGCCGCACGGTAGAGGGCGCTGGCCGCTGCCAGCGCATCGTCCGGGTAGTCCCGGATAAAGGTGTTAAGCGCCCCGGACTCCATGACCATCACCTCCAGGTCGCTCGCCTCGGGGTGTTCGAGGTAGTGCTGGCAGCGTGTACCCGGGTAGGCGGCCTCCTCGCGCTCATTGGTGAAGCCGTCGCGCTGCGGGTATGTCCTGTGTTGGGTGTGTCCCATGGTCTCCTCCGGGTTATGCGGGGCTGGGTAATGCCCCGGGACCTGTGCTATGCTCGCGCCCATGAGTATTGCCTTTGACACCCTCAAATACGCCCGACGCCTGCGCGATGCGGGGTTTCCGGCCGACCAGGCCGAAGCCATGGCCGAGGCCCAGAACGAGGCGTTGCGCGATACCCTGGACGGGCAGGTGGCCACCAAGGCCGATATCCTGAAACTGGATAACAAGCTCTCCAGTGAGATTCAGGCGGTTGATTCCAACCTTCGGGCCGAGATACAGGCGGTTGATTCCAACCTTCGGGCCGAGATACAGGCGGTAGAAGCTCGTCTGGATATCAAATTCGAGAGAACCAATGCCGATAGTCGGCTCCTGAAGTGGATGCTCGGCGTCGTCATGGTCGCTGTTGTCATCCCGCTGATCCGCGACGTTCTGCTCTAGAGCGCGTTTTCCCCACCGCTCACGAATCACCGCCATCAGGGCCTGCCGGTCCGGGCAGGTGATTTGCGGGTACAGGCCGGTCACGGCGTGCTCCCTGTCCGGGTATTGATAGCCCTGATTCACGCCGCGTGCACCGCCTCGGGGTTCCCCTCCCGTTCCTTCTCGATAAGCGTCAGCGCGGTATCGGTGGTCATTTTGTAGATATGAATCTGGTTCTGGATGAGCGTGGTCGGGAGGTATTTGACGTTCACGGCCTCGGCGGTCTCAGCGATGTCCCGGGTCAAGGGGCAGGCGCTGGCGGCCTTGCGCAGTTCCCTGACGTTATTGCGGGGGTGGCGGGACTCGGCGATGATGATGTGGTCGCGCGGTAGCAGCTGGCCTTTAACGCGCGGGATGGCGGCAACGATCACGTGGTCGGTGGTGGGGGGTTGCATGGCGGGCTCCTTGGGTTGGGCTTTTGACAGTATAAAATAGTAGGCAATTGAATATATGTCAAGCAAAATGATATTCATATGCCTACTTTCTGCTTAGCCGGCTCGATTTTTGGAGCTGGATACTAGTGGTGTTTTAGCGCGGTAGAGCTAGGTTAGGCAGTTTTTATACAGTCTTTGTTAGATCAGCAGGCCAGTGAAGCCTAACCCGTGCTGCCCATAGAAGCTGTACATCCCAGCGAGTGGTTGCTCCTGGGTTCATGCTTATTAAATGGAATAGTCCCGGCTCTGATCCAGGCTTTATCTGCTTAATCCAGCCCATGTTATCTGAATCAACGCATATACATCTTTGGCCGATGATTTCGCTAGATACTCGGTCTACTGCATCCCTTACATATATCAACATGTCGCCTTCAGAATACATTGGCTCCATGCTGTCACCCTCGATTTCAACAGCCGCAATCCCTTCGCTTGGTGTTATTCCGGGCGGGCAAAGGATCTTGGGCCCCCCTCCATCAGGATAGGCGTTGAACTCAGGAACTTTTGCTCCGGCCCCTACTTTGCCAACGAGAGGAATAGTTTTGGGGTCCGTTAAAAAATCATCCAAGGCATCTAGGGCGACAAGAAGTGAACGAGCAGACTCTGCATTCATAGAAGCACTAGGTCGTTTGAGCAAGCTGTGAATTGTGTGATGAGAAACGCCTGATATGCGACTAAGTTCGGCCACGCTCATTCCTTTGTCGCGTAGCATGCTCGTAACAATTTCCTTCAAGGTTTTCATAAGGTTATAAGTGGTGATTCCTCAAAAATGAACTTTAGATACTTAATAGGCATATGGCTATAACGCATTTGCACTTGACAAAACTAGGCAATTGAATAAAGTAGCTATTCATAACGAAAGGTAGGTACAGCTACATGGAGCAATTCATCGCGGAGCTAGAGGCTTACGCACAGGCATGCGGCTGGAAGCCTTCGACGCTCTGCCAGAAGATAAATTCGAACGCGAAACTCTATAAGCGCCTCAAATCAGGGGGCTCTTGCACGCTGAAAACAGTTGAGAAATATCGCGCTTACATGGCTGCAAATCCCCCACCCGCCTTATCGCCCGTTCCCGATAACGCCGCATGATGGACTATGAGGTCAAGACCAGCCTCAGCGAGGGGCAGTACAAGGCGATGATGGAGGTCATGGGGGCCAACGGCATGACCCAGGCGGGCTATCTGCGCCATCTCATTCTTCAGGATATCTACAAGTCACAAGACCTAGTAGAGCAGATGCAGCGCATTACCTTAAGGGCGGAAAATGCGAGGAAATAGACCGCTTTTCGGGCGCTTTTCAGCCGATTCAGGCATTCCCGGTGGGGTAACCGTGGATGACCACCGGAAAGACGGCGAGGCGGTGCAAGGCCGGCACTCCTCGTGTGTCAGCGGGGGTGGGTCGTGACTGAGCGATGCGAGCCTTACCTGACCTATCAGGCGGCCATCGACGCGCTGGATACCCTCGAGTTCAAGCAGGTCGAGCAGGCATGGCTGGATCGGGCCAGAGTCGTCGTTGAATCCTTCCGCCTGGTGGCCACTGCACTGGAAGGTGAGCACTACGATGGCCACCCTGTCGAGCATCTGGCCGTTGCCGCCCTTCGCCAGATTGAACAGGCGCACGTTCAGGGTCGGGCGTCTGAGGCTGAGGCCCTGTTGATGGCCTGCGGTCTTGTTCCCCGTGAAGGCCCGCTCCCCGAGGACTATGTGCGGGTGAGTGTCGCCACCGTGTTATAGGTGGATGAAATGCCAGGATCACTGTCAAAGGCGATCATCAAACCGTTTTTCTCAGCGAGCTCGGCCAGGGCCTTGCGTCGCTCATGAGGTGTCATGTCGCGATAATAGGTGTTTCTCAGGTCGTACAGGGGTCTGCTGGCCTGCCCAGCGTTGAGAGCCTCGCGTACCCAGTGGTCAATATCATTGCCGTATTCGGGATCGGACATTTACCTGTTCCTCGTACTGGTGGGTGGGACTGCCAGTATAGCGGGGATAGCGCCTGTGGCGCTGACCACCGGAAAGACGGCGAGGCGGTGCAAGGCCGCCATCACCCGACGACAAGGAGGCGCGGATGAACCGTGAATACTTCTTCGCGCGTACCGCCAGCACGGCATTAGTCCGCACCCAGTGGCCGCGCAATGACTGGCCCGTGGATGCGCCCGCGACGGCAGGCGGGCTGTGCTGGTACGATGAAGCGCCCGAGCCGAGCGATGAGCGCCCCTGTCTGTGGGTCGCCAGTCGAGACATTGAAGCGGGGCGACGGGGCGCATGGACGTCACCGCGTCTCGTCAATCAGGGCCGCGGGCAGGTATCTGGCCCTGTCGCGCTGAGCGTATCGCCAGACCTGTACCGTGAGCTCGACGCACTGGTTGAGGTGGTTCCCACCCTGTCGGCGGACCTGTTTGAACGACTGGTCCAGATCGCCCGGGACCTGAAAGCCACCGACCAGGTCGCTGACACACTGATCAGCGCCCAGCTCGATGGCGAGGCCGCCGAGGCACGCAACGTCAGGGTAACGCTGATGCCCGCTGATTTTCTGTATCGCCTTAATGGCGCACTGCGGGCAGGGAGCCTTGATGACCTGGCTGTCGGGGACTGATACCGCTATGAACACGTCTGCCGGGGCCGACACCCGTGACGCCAGTGACGCCCCATCGTTTCAGGCGCGTTATGAGGCCTTCAGGGCGCGTTCCTGGGAGCAGCGCCTGCAAGACAGCGCCTGCCCTGACGACAGGGCGTTGGTGCGCACACAGGCCGTAGTGGGCAACACGCTGTACACCCACCCTGACGGGCAGCCCATGACCCGCACGGCGTGGTACAGGGCCATGCGGCGCAGACAGGCCGATTGGGATGCGATCACACTGTGGCTGTGTGCGGGGTTGTAAGTACCCCGTAAAATAGCGCCACTCATACGTAGAAATTTCTATAAACTAACGTGATAGGAGTTTTTACATATGCGCAAATCGAAGTTCAGCGAAACGCAGATTGTGGCGTTTCTCAAACAAGCAGAAAGCGGAGTGCCGGTTCCGGACATATGTCGAGAGCATGGCATTGGACTCAGCACCTTTTACAAGTGGCGCTCTAAGTACGGTGGAATGGAAGCCTCCGATGTACGGCGGCTCAAGGAACTTGAAGAAGAGAACCGCAAGCTCAAGCAGATGTATGCCGATCTCAGCCTGAAGAGTCAGATGCAGGAAGAGATCATAAAAAAGCTTTAGGGCCAGTCCATCGTCGGCAGTGGGTTGATCGTTTGCGCAAGGATTACCCTGTCAGCATTCGAGCGGCCTGTGGTGCAGCCGCGCTAAGTCGCACGGCGTATTACTACACGCCCAAGCGAGTAGATGATAGTGAGCTGATTGATGCGTTGCTGGCCTTGGTTGAGAAGCACCCTCGCTGGGGTTTTCCAAAGCTGTGTAAGCGGCTCAGAGCGTTGGGTAAACGTTGGAATCACAAACGGATTTACCGTGTTTATATGGAGTTAAAACTGAATATACGGCGTAAAGTAAAACGCAGGATACCGAATAGGAATCCGTTGCCATTGCGCGTTCCTAGATCAGCCAATATCTGTTGGTCGATGGATTTTATGAGCGATACCTTGCGTCACGGTCATCGGTTTCGCACGTTCAATGTGGTTGATGATTTCAATCGAGAAGTGTTAGCGATAGATATCAATTCGGGCATTACTACGGAGCGAGTGATACATACATTAGATCGTATTGCAGCCTGGCGAGGCTATCCCGCTATTATCAGGGTTGATAATGGCCCTGAATTTACATCAGGGGCGTTGGCTGAATGGGCGCAAGCGCATGGAATTCAGATCGATTTCATCAAGCCCGGCAAGCCTTACCAAAATGGATTTATCGAACGTTTTAATCGCACGTATCGAGAGGAAGTATTGGACTTATATCTGTTCGAGACATTGCAGGAAGTTCGAGAGATCACGGATGACTGGATCGTGTTGTATAACCATGAACGACCCCATGATGGATTGAACGATATGACACCCGTTCAATACCGAGAAGTGGCTTAATTTTTCTATGAATGGGTGGTTAGCTGTTTGGGGTATTTACAGCTGCTCACCATAGAACTACACGCCTGGTTACGACAACGGGCAAGGGGAAATCCATGAAAGACACCCGCTATTTTGAGGTCTGTAATTTTGACAAATTACAGCACTACAAGGACAGAATGCCGCCCTGGATCAAGCTCTATAACGACCTGCTGGACGACTATGATTTTGCATGCTTGCAAGATGCTAGCAAGTTGCACCTGATTATGATTTGGTTGCTAGCAAGTCGCACCAGCAATGTTCTACCCTATGATACGGACTATGTTGCACGGCGCATCAACGCCTCGGACCCGGTGGATTTGGAGGTGCTGCGTCGGGCCGGTTTTATCCGTCTTGTCGATCATGACGAATCCCCGAAGCCCAGTAATCACGGGCGCTACACAAACACGGACCCCCATGCTAGCACTGTGCTAGCATCTTGCAAGCAAAGTGCTAGCCTAGAGACAGAGACAGAGACAGAGACAGAAAAAGACTATTCCGATCCTTCGGATCGGGACTCACGTCCGCAAAAAACCCAATCCGGTTTTGTAGTGGGCGAGGAAGCGCCGGTGGACTCCGAGCCCATCCCTGATCACTCACCACCCCCGGACGTTGACAACACCACCGCAGGGGATTCGGGTATCGGGGTCGTGAGTGATCACCCCGGTCCTGATCACCGAACATCCCCGGCGGGGGAACCGACGCCTGGGGGTGAACCGGGCATCGAGGTCCCGGGCCATCACCGAACGCCACCGGACCCCGACCCTGTGCCACCGGACCCCGATCCTGCGCCACTGGCCGCCCAGGCGGGCTGCGAGGCCATGCCCGACGGGCCACCGGCGTTGGCGCTCACCGGGCCACCGGCGTGCGGTCCCCCGGCTGCGCGAGCGCCCGGCCCGTCGGTCTGGGACGTGTGGCTCGCCATGGTCGGTACCAGCGAGGCCAACCGGAGTTACCTGGGCCGGCAGATCAAAACCTTCGGCGAGGCGTCGGTGGCGCAGGCGGTGGCGACGCTGGCCTGTCGGCAGCCGAGACCGGCGGCCCCGAAGCAGTTCCTGATCGGCATGTTGCGCGAGTCCAGGCCGGGGCTGAGTGAGGTGATCGATTGAACTTTTCCGACGGCGATTTCAGCTACACCGACCGCGACCTGCTGGCGTTTCTGGGGCAGCAGGAATCGCAGCGTATCCACTGGGGCGATGCCTGGGAGGACGAGCTGCTGTCCCGCTTCAACGCGGACGAGGCGCAGGCCGGTGCCTGCCTGCCCTGGGCCGATACGGCGGACAGGATTCGCTTTCGGCCGGGCGAGGTCACCCTCCATGCCGGGTCCAACGGACACTACAAGTCCATGATCACCGGGCAGATGGCGATGGGGTTTGCGCAGCAGGACGAGCCGGTGGGGATCATGAGTTTTGAGATGCCGGTGGTGGCGACGCAGCAGCGGATGTGCTGTCAGGCGGCGGGCTCACGGCAACCCCCGGAGGCGTACATCCGCCGCTGGAGCCGCTGGAACGCGCGGCATCTGGCCTACTACGACCACCTCGATACGGCCCCGTCGAGCCGGGTGCTGGGGGCGGCGCTGTACATGGCCAAGGACCTGCACTGCCGCCACATCATCATCGACTCGCTGACCAAGTGCGGGCTGCCCTACGGGGAGGGGGCGGCGGAGAAGGCGTTCATCGATGCGCTGTGCGCCACGGCCAAGGTGTTTCGGATTCACATCCATCTGGTGTGCCATGTGCGCAAGCCCCAGGGCAACGTGCGCGAGCATATCCCGGCGAAGTGGGACGTGCGCGGCGCGGGAGAGCTGACGGACCTGGTGGATAACGTGATTATTCACTGGCATGACAAGCGCAAGGTCGAGCTCGCCCGCAGGCAGGCCAGAGGCCTGGCGCTGAGCGAGAAGGAGGCCGAGCATCTCCGGCAGTGTCCGGATCAGCGGTTCATTGTCGAGAAGCAGCGTCACGGGGCCTACGAGGGGACGATTGGACTCTCCCTGCACGAGTCGCTCCAGTTCCACCGCGGGCGGTTGCAGCCGCTGGACCTGCCGCCGATGCCGGAGGCGGTATGAGCCCCCACACCCCTGACAAAAACAGGCCGCGTCACCGCCAGCAGGTACCGCCTCACGGCCCCTTCGAAGATGAGCACTGGTTGCCCGCCAGTGCCCGGCCTGCACCGACGCGTGAGGCCTGGAAAGGCTACCGGTGGTGGCTGCTCACGCTGCTCAGTGCAAGGCCGCACTTTATCGTCGGGGGTGCGGATCATCCGTATCTGCTGCGCTGGTTTTTGATTCCCCACAACCGCTACTGCAATGTCTACCTGCACCAGTTCCTGCGCAGTGATGATGACCGGGCCCTGCATGACCACCCGTGGCCATCGCTGAGCATTCTGATCAAGGGCCAGTACCGGGAGCGACTGGCGAACAGCGAGCGGCATTGGCGTGCGCCGGCGGTGATACTGCGTGGCGCTGCGCTGCGCCACCGGCTGGTACTGGATGCACCGGTATGGACCGTATTCATCACGGGTCGCAAGGTGCGCCAGTGGGGCTTTTGGTGCGGTGAGCGTGGTGATCGATTTGTGCCATGGGAGCAGTTCACGGACCCGAATGACAGTGGCCGCACGGGCCCGGGGTGCGGTGATTGATGGCCGCAGCCGCCATGAACAGCGCACAGCAACGCCTGGCCGATGCTGGGAGAGTGATCGATGAAGCGAGGGGTGACGTAGCGTGAATCGCGTACAACAGCAATTCGTGGAAGATGCCATGGAAAACGACTACCTGCTGACCGATTGGGAGCGGCAATTCATTGATGATCTGAGCAACGCGCCAGCGGATTACCCGCTCTCCGACAAGCAAAATGCGGTGTTGAACCGGATATCGCAGAAGATCAACCGGGGCCGCAAGTTCGGCTGATGGCGCGTTACACGCTTTTCCTGTTCGTGCGCCGTGGCTTTGCTTTCGCGCCACGCTTACTGACAGCTTTTCCTGCCAGGCTCTTGCGAATGTTGTCAATCGCACTGCTGACCAGGAAGCCACTGCGCGTGGTTCCGAGTGCAGCAACATGCTGATCAATTTCACGCAGGGCATTTGCCGGCACGCTGATATTGATCCGCTCTTTTTGGGTGTTAAGCGCATCGGTGTCAATGTCTACCCAGATCCAGGTGCCATCTTGATACACCGGCTCATCCATCAGAACAGCGACATTGCTGGGGGTGGGTATCTCCATATCTTCACCATCACAGAACAGCTCAATAGCTTCCTGGACATTGCCGGGCACGTCAGCCCAGTTGTCCGCAGCGGAGAAACACCCGGGGAAGTCGGGCACGGTTGCGCCGAAGGCACTCCCCTCATCCTGGTGCACGTATATCGGATACAGCATAACTTTAACCTCTCAGTTTACCTTGGCGGCCACTTCCATCCGGCTTGCCTGTATATGTTGCGAACAGTGCCAACAGGCAGATCTTTCTTTGGGTGCGGCACGGTGGTGTGCTTTCCGGTTTTGGGGTCACGGTACTTTTCATGGTCACCCTTGCCGCCGACGTTAACCCAGCCATCTGCTTTTAATCGCTTAATGATCTGCCTGCTGTTCATGGTTTTATTGTACACACACATACACACGGAAAGAAAGCAGCCCAGTCCCGAAGAAGGACGAAAATATGACCGGCAGCAGTACACCGGTGAATCAGGGCACCTTGCGACTCACAGCAGGGCTCTGGTGCAGTGGGCGTATCATGAGCAGAGTGGCGCACCGGTCGATTGTGGCTAATGGGACAGCGATGCAACCGACAGACACCGAGGCACGGTTACAGGAATGGGGGCGATGGGTCCGCGCGGGGGGCGTATCGCTGGGGGCCAGCCGGGTCTTTGAGCAGGGCAGTACCGTGCCCACCCCGATGATTGCCGACGATGAGGCGCTGTTGATTGACCGGGCGGTGGCCCGCCTCAAGCGGCGCGACCGGTTTGTCGGTGAGGTGATCTGCCTGTACTACATCGAGGGCGGGACGGAGGCCGCGGTGGGCCGACGGCTGCGCAGGAGCCGGACCACCATCGCCGGGGCACGCAAGGCCGGTATCGCCTGGATTGACGGGGTGCTTGATGAGCGTGGGGCGCGGTTCTGATAACGGCCTGTCCTTAGGCCACCCGGTGCTTCTCTGTCCCCCAGTGGTTTTTATTGTCTTGCTGCATGTTCCATCCCAGGTAGTGCGCCCACTTATCCGCATCAAAGTTGACCGTATTGATTCGGTCGATCAGCTCAAATAGAGGGGTGTTACAAGCGCAGCAACGTTCAAGTGCGAGCTGGCGAAGCACAAGGCTCTCGGCCCAGGGCATAACCTTGCCGCGCTCCCATAGCGATACCGTTTGATCCTGCACCCCCAGGAGTGTGCCGAGTTCCTTCTGCGATTTATCCATTTCGATGCGAAGGAATCGAATTTCGCTGCCGGTTAGCGCATGCGGCTTACCCAATACGCCGAGCACAATGCGCTTGTGCAGGTCCTGTATGGCATTAAACGACACGCCCTGGCCATAGTGTTCAGAGTCGATAATAGTAAAACCGGACGTCAGGTAAACATTGTCCAGGCCGCACTCGGTATAGTGATACAACCCATTATTGACCAAAGGCATCCTCAGCACCCTCCCAGCATGTAATCAGTACCAGCCGATCATCACGGACCTCACAAACAAGGCCAAACTCCTCACCGGCTGACGTATGCGACAGCGTTATCTTCCAGTCTTTGTATTTCCCCGGCCCTACCCTCGCGATGACACCGTTTTCAATGGCGCGCATGATTTGCGCGATCGTGAGTCCGGGTAACCTTTCTCCCCATCGCTCTCTAAAGTGCGCTGTCAGAAAGACCGACTCGGAACACGTGCGAAGCGCTTTGAACGTGGCGAGGGTTGCCGTTCGCCGTGCGTTTGTGATGTCGGTGACCTCAGGTGCCATACCCATAATTATTATGGGTAAAATAGTGCCTGTCAAGCGACGCCTGGAATTGAATGCCGTTCTGCGCAAGCATGTAGACTCGCAGTGAGGCAAAAAAACTTGACACGTGCTAAGCACGAAAGTACGATTTTCCTGTAGCGTTGGGATTTCTGACAGCAAGACCCTTTCCAAACCCGTCTTCAGGCGGGTTTTTTTATGCCTGGATCGCCACCCGTCCACCGAGACCATGACCATGACAGACCCTTTTGTGGGGGGCTGATGTACGCCTTCAGCCCCCGCAGCCGCGAGCGCCTGGCCTCGTGCCACCGTGACCTGCAGCTGCTGTTTAACACGGTGATCAAGGACTTCGACTGCACCATCGTGTGCGGGCATCGCACCCGTGAGGAGCAGGCGGTGGCGTGCCGGCAGGGCCGTTCCCAAACGCCCTGGCCGAACTCGAAGCACAACGCGGTCCCGAGCCTGGCGGTCGACGTCGCCCCGTACCCCATCGACTGGGAGGATGTGAAGACCTTCTGCCTGTTTGCCGGGTGGGTACTGTGCACCGCGAACCACCTGTATGAGCGCGGCAGGATCAGCCACCGCGTTCGCTGGGGTGGGGATTGGGACATGGACAATGACACCGGGGACAACCGCTTTAACGACCTGGTCCATTATGAGCTGTTGCCGGTGGGCGCAGCTGCAAAGGAGTAAGCCGATGCCGGTAGACATCTGGGTGGCCGTGGCGGGGGTGGTGGTGCCCCTGGGGGTGGGCTTTGGGGCCATCCACTGGCGGATATCGACCACCCAGAGCCGTCTGGCGGCGATCATAGAGCGCCACGAGAAAGACCACGCCAACCACTACGAGAAGACCGAGGAGCACAGCCGGATGCTATCCGAACATAAAACCCGCCTGGCGGTGCATGACCACCGGCTCAGGGGGAGCGATGACTGAAGCCAGTCGCTGGCAGTGGGTGAAGCGATGATCGGTGCACTGGCCAAGGCGCTGGTCGAACCGCTGGCCAGGGGCCTTTTGCGCTTCATTCCCGACCCCAACACCCGCCGTGAGGCCGCCGAGGCGCTGGCCCGTCAGGTGGAGACCCAGTCGCATGAGCAGATCATGGCCCAGGTGGCCGTCAACCAGGGCGAGGCGGGCCATCCGTCGCTGTTTGTCGCCGGCTGGCGTCCCTTCATCGGCTGGGTGTGCGGTGCGGCCATGGCGTTTAATTTTGTGGCGATTCCCCTGCTGAACTATGCCCAGGCCGTGTTCGGGGTCGATGGGGCGGTGCCCGCGCCGTTGGACCTTGAGGTGATGCTGCCGGTGTTGCTGGGGATGCTGGGCCTGGGGGGTATGCGCAGTTATGAGAAGCGCAGCGGTGTTGCCCGAGCACGCTGAGGGTGCACGCGGGCCGATGAGCCGGTTTGAGGTGTACCAGGACAGCGCGGGCGAATGGCGCTGGCGTTTGCGCGCGGCCAACCACAGGATCATCGCGGTCAGCGGGGAGGGGTTTGCCAGTGCGCACAACGCCCACCGGGCCATCCGGGCGGTGCGCCATGCCTGCGCCGGGCGGGCCCGGGGCGGCCGTGGTCGGCTTTAGTTTCAAAACGGATAGCGACCGGGCCGCCGAGCGCCTCAACGCCCTGGCCCGGCGACAAACGCCGTTTGCCCTGTCACAGGCCATCAATGATGCCCTGCGCGATGCCCAGCGTGCCGTGGTGGCCCAGATGCCGGCCAAGCTGGACCGTCCCACGCCGTTCACGCTGCGCGGTATTGCCATCCGGCGCAGTCACAAGCGCCGCCTGGTGGGGGTGGTCTATATCAAGCCGTTGCAGGCCGAGTACCTGCGCTGGCAGATTGAGGGCGGCACGCGGCTGCCTCGCGGGCGGGCGATCGCGGTGGGCCAGGCACTGCGGCGTAACCGCTACGGCAACCTGCCCCGCGGGGCCCTGCAAAAGCTGCGCCAGCGCAAGGACACCTTCAGCGGCACCGTGAACGGCACGCCCGGCCTGTGGCAGCGCGACCGGGACGGCGGGCTGCGGCTCATGGTGCTCTATGCCGACCAAGCCCGCTACACGAAACGGCTGCCGTTTTACGCGATCACGCAGGGCACGCTGGCGCATCGCCTGCCGCGGCATTTTCAGCGCCGTCTGGCCGCTGCGATACGCAGTGCGCGCTGAGCGCCCTGCGCCCCGTGCAGGGCGGGTAAAAAGGTACTCCCGGTGGGGGGGTGGCCGATGGGTTATTCGCCACCGCAGGCCTTGCCTAGCCACAGGGATTTTTGGCCGAGTTCGGTTCGGTTTGGGGTATGGCAGAGACGCAGAAGAAAAGCAGGATTGTTTATCGGAAATTGGGGCAATTGATCCCCTATGCGCGCAACGCCCGCACGCACTCCGATTCCCAGATAACCCGCATAGCGTCTAGCATTCGGGAGTTCGGGTTTACCAATCCGGTGCTCATTGACGGGGACAATGGCATCATCGCCGGTCATGGCCGTGTGATGGCCGCAGAGCGGCTCGACATAACCGAACTGCCCTGCATCATTCTGGCGCATTTAACCGAACAGCAAAAGCGCGCCTACGTCATTGCCGACAATCGGATGGCGCTGGATGCTGGCTGGGACGACGAGCTACTCAAGCTCGAGCTGGCCGACCTCGAACAGGCGACGTTTGATCTATCGCTCACCGGCTTTTCTGAGGAAGACATCCAGGGCCGCATTGGTCTTGACGAAGAGGATTCCGACGAAGGAGAGAACGCGGTTCCCCCGGTTGAGGACAAGCCGGTTTCCATTCCCGGTGATGTGTGGCGGCTCGGGGGGCACCGGCTATGCTGTGGCGACAGCACGGTGGTTCAGCAAATCGAACGCCTGATGGATGGGAAACCCGCAGACCTGATTGTTACCGACCCGCCCTATGGGATGTCTTATAGCGGTGGGCGCGCTGCAGGCGAGCACGTTATCGACAAAAAAACCGGCGAGGTCAAGATCAAAGCGCACGGCATGATCATGAACGATGATCTGCGGGGCGATGCGCTGACAGGGCTTGTGCGTGATGCCCTGGCGCTGTGCAGGCAGCAGACGAAGGCCGGTGCCGCGGCTTACGTGTGTTTGACGTGGCGCACCTACTCAGCGTTTGAGGCGGCGCTGGTGGAATGCGGATTCACGATAAAGGCCTGCATCGTCTGGGATAAACAGAGCATCGGTCTGGGCAGGGCGCACTACCGTGGGCAGCATGAGTTCATCTTTTACTGTGACGGGCAGTGGCACGGGGACAAGTCGCAATCGGACGTCTGGGCGATGCGTCGGGGCAACACCGCGGAATACGTTCACCCAACGCAGAAGCCGGTCGAGCTCATTGAGCGGGCGATACAGAACTCCAGCAAGGTCGGCGATATCGTGCTTGATGCTTTCGGGGGTTCAGGAGCCACATTGATCGCGTGCGAAAAAACCAACCGGCATGCCCGTTTAATGGAGTTGGACCCTAAATACGTTGATGTCATCGTGCGCCGGTGGCAGCAGTTCACTGGTGCCAGCGCCACGCTGGAGTCCTCCGGCAAGACGTTTGATCAGGTAGCGAGAGCACGGTCACGCGCCAAGGCGGCGTAATGGCCAACGACGTCAATTACTCGGCCGGCTTTCTCGCGAAGGTCTGGGATGTCAGCGAGCGCTATGTCCAGCGGCTGGCCAAAGAGGGCGTCATTCCAAAGGTCGGCCGAGGCAGGTATCCGCTGATAGCGGCGACGTCCGCCTACATTCGCCATCTCCGCGAGCGCGCCCTGGGTGCGCAGGCGGATGCACCGCTGGACTATGCGGTGGAGCGGGCCGGGTTGATCAAGGCACAGCGGGAGAAAGTAGAACTTGAGCTCAAGATAGCGCGCGGGGAACTCATTCCCCGGGAAACCGTGGAGCGGGTGCAGGATGGAATGATCGGCGCGTTTCGCTCCCGGATTCTTTCAATACCGTCGAAGACGGCACCCATTCTGGCCAGCGTTGACGACCCCGGGCAGGTACAACAAATCCAGAAAGAGCATTTACACGAGGCGTTGAATGAGCTGGCTGACTACGACCCGGAGCACTACGGCGTCCCTTGCGTACCCGAAGGTGTGGGAGATAGCCCGGGCGCCGACTGATCTGGTTGTATCGGCATGGGCCGATAAATACAGACGCTTAAGCGCAGAGGCCTCGGCGGAGCCGGGGCATTGGCGCACGGCCCGGGCAGAATATCAGCGCGGGATCATGGATGCGGTCACTGAGCCGTCGGTTCACACGGTGGTGGTCATGAGTTCTGCCCAGGTGGGCAAGACCGAGGTGTTGAACAACGTGGTGGGCTATCACATGGATCAGGAACCGGCCCCGATGTTGCTGTTGCAGCCGACGCTGGAGATGGCGCACACCTGGTCGAAGGACCGCCTCGCCCCGATGGTGCGTGACACGCCCTGCCTGCGCACTCGGGTCAAGGATGCGCGTGCGCGTGACAGCGGCAACACCCTGCTGCACAAGACGTTCCCCGGTGGGCATATCACCATGGCGGGGGCGAACAGCCCAGCCAGTCTGGCGAGCCGCCCGGTGCGCCTGGTGCTGTGCGATGAGGTGGATCGCTATCCGCCAAGCGCAGGCACGGAGGGTGACCCGGTGAGTCTGGCCAAAAAGCGAACGGCCACGTTCTGGAATGCGCGTCTGGTGCTGGTCTCGACGCCGACGATTCGGGGCCTCAGTCGCATTGAGCGCGAATACGCGCTGTCGGACCAGCGCCGCTTTTACGTGCCGTGTCCGCAGTGCGCCCGGGCGCAGGCGCTGGTCTGGGCGCAGGTCAGCTGGCCGGACGGTGAGCCGGACAAGGCCGGTTACGGCTGCGAGCACTGCGGTGCGCTCTGGGACGAGGCCCAGCGCCGGGCCGCGATCGCGCAGGGCCAGTGGCGTGCGGGCGCCGCGTTTGACGGGCGCGCCGGGTTTCATCTCAATGAGCTGTACTCGCCGTGGTCGAGTCTGGCCGCGATCGCCGCGCATTTTCTGGAGTCCAGGAAGAGTCCGCAGACGCGCAAGGTCTGGGCCAACACCTGTCTGGGGGAGACCTGGGAAGAGGAGGGCGAGACCGTTGAGGGGCTGGCCCTGTATGCGCGTCGCGAGCAGTACGCGGCAGCGGTGCCCGCCGGTGCGCTGCTGTTGACGCTGGGCGTGGATGTGCAGGACGACCGCCTGGAGTATGAGGTGGTGGGCTGGGACGCCGACGAGCAGAGCTGGAATGTCGATGCCGGGGTGATTCACGGGGACCCGGGGCAGCGTGCGGTCTGGGAGCAGCTCGATGCGCTGCTCGAGCGAACGTATCAGCATGAAGGTGGCACCGCGCTCCACATTGCGGCCACGGCCATCGATTCGGGCGGCCACTTTACCCAGGTCGTTTACGATTATTGCCGCGAGCGAAAGTCGCGCCGCGTGTTTGCCATCAAGGGCATGGCGGGCGAGGGGCGCGCGGTGGTCTCGGCCCCGAACCGCAAGCAGTCGGGGCGCAAGCGGCGCAAGGTCGACCTGTACATTGTGGGCGTTGACGATGCCAAGACGCTGCTCTATGCGCGGCTGCGCCAGGCCGCGGTCGGGCCGGGCTACTGCCATTTCCCGCTGGCGCGCGACGAGGAGTATTTTCGCCAGCTCACCGCGGAGACGAGCGTCACGCGCTACGTGCGCAGTTTCCCGCGGCGGGAGTGGCGCAAGACCCGGGCCCGCAATGAGGCGCTCGATTGTCGGGTCTACGCCTACGCGGCGCTGCGCATACTGAACCCGCAGTGGGGCGCGTTTGCCCGCAAGCTGCGCGTGGAGACTCCCCCGCCGGACCGCGCTCGGTCCGGGCAGTCCACGCCGGTGCGCCGCCAGCATCGGCACAATGTCATCGATTACGAGGGCCACTGGTTTGAGTCTTGAACAGCACATGTATGACGCCTATGTGGCGGCTGAGCAGGCCGTACTGCGCGGGCAGAGCTACGCGATCAATGGCCGCTCCCTGACGCGGGCGGACCTGGGGCACATCCGTGCCGGGCGCAGGGAGTGGTTCAGAAAGCTTCAGCACGCCCAGGCCCGTGCCGCCGGTCAAGCGCACCCCCGCTACGCCCGGGCGACGTTTGACGCATGAACCTGATGGACCGACTGGTCGGGGTGTTCAGCCCGCAGGCGGCGTTTCGCCGCGTCCGGTTCCGTCGTGCGCTGGCGGCGTATGAGTCGGCCCGCCCGCCCCGACAGCGGCGACATCCCGGCGACAACAGCAGTGGCGATGTGGCGCTGGAGGGGGCGGGCGAGGCCCTGCGTGCACAGGCACGTCACCTGGACCAGAACCATGATCTGGCGGTGGGCGTGTTTAACGTGCTGGTGAACAACGTGATTGGCCCGCACGGCATCGGTGTGGAGCCGCAGCCCCGCGAGCGGTCCGGGGAGCCGCACCGCTCGCTGGCCGATGCACTGTCTGTGCTCTATGCCGACTGGTGCAAAACGCCGGAAGTCACGGGGCAACTGTCGTGGGCAAAGGCACAGCGCCTGGCGTTCCTGACCCAGATGCGTGATGGTGAGGTGTTCTGCAAGGAACTGCTGGGCTACGTCCCCTTGCTCCGCCATGGGACCCGGGTCCCGTACACGCTCGAGCTGCTGGAGCCCGATTTCTGCCCGTTTGAGCACAATGACCCGGGCCAGAACATTGTCCAGGGGGTCCAGTGCAATGCGTGGGGGCGCCCGACGCAGTATCACTTTCTGGACGCGCATCCCGGGGCCGGGTGGTCCGTGCAGACCCGCACGCGTGCGCATGATGCCCGCCAGGTCATTCACCTCAAAACCACCCGCCGTCTGCACCAGCGCCGCGGGGTGAGCGTGCTGGCACCGGTGCTCGCTCGCCTCAGTGACATCAAGGACTACGAAGAATCCGAGCGCGTGGCGGCCCGCGTCGCGGCAGCGGCCGCCTTCTACATCAAAAAGGGCGAACCGTCCATGTTCGACGAGAGTGACCCGGCGGCGCACGAGCGCACGTTCAGCGTCAACCCCGGCATGGTCTTTGACGACCTGGCCCCGGGCGAGGACGTGGGCACCATCGAAAGCAAGCGCCCCAGTGCGCTGCTCTCGCCTTTTCGTGACGCCATGCTCAAGGCGGTCTCGGCGGGCACCATGACCTCCTACAGCTCCATTGCCAAAAACTATAACGGCACCTACTCGGCGCAGCGCCAGGAGCTCGTGGAGCAGTGGGGGCATTACCTGGCCATGAGCACGGACTTTATCGGTGCGCTGATGGTGCCGACCTATGAGCGCTTTGTCAGGATGGCGGTCATGTCCGGTGCGCTGCGTGTGCCGACGGACCTGGACCCGGCCTCGCTGTACGACGCGGACTATATCCCGCCGAGCATGCCCTGGATTGATGTGCTCAAGGAGGCCAGGGCCGATAGCGAACTGATCAGCTGGATGCTGACCAGTCCGCAGCGGGTGATGCGTCGCCGAGGCCTCAATCCGCGCGCGATCATGACGCAGTACGAGCAGTGGGTGCGCGAGATTGAAGCGCGCGGCATTGGGCAGTACTTCGGCCCGTCGCCGCCCGCACCGGACCCGGACGACGAAGACGACAACGACAACAACAACAGCCATACGGCGACCTAGCCGTGGCTGTGCGAGGAGAGAAGCATGCCCCAATCCCCGTCCTGGTACACGATCCGGGCCGCCGCGCAGGGTGCGCCCGCCGAGCTGACGATTGACGGTGAGATCGGCTACTTTGGCGTCACCGCCAAACACTTTGCCCAGGACCTCAAGGCCCTCGGCGATGTTGAGGCGATACAGCTCTCCCTCAACTCCCCCGGCGGGAGTGTGTTTGAGGGCATGGCGATCTATAACGTCCTGCGGGCCCATCCGGCGACGATCACCTGCACCATTACCGGACTCGCCGCCTCGATCGCCAGTATCATCATGCTGGCGGCTGACACCATCGTGATGCCGCAGAACGCCTACCTCATGCTCCACAACCCCACCGCGGGGGCCTGGGGTGAGGAGAAGGACCTGCGCAAGGCCGTCAAGCTGCTTGTGAAAATCAAGCAGAGCATGGTGGCCCTCTACCGGGCGGCCACCGGTGCCGATGAGGACACCGTGCGCACCTGGATGGACGAGGAAACCTGGTTTCTGGGCGACGAGGCGCTGGCGGCGGGCCTGGTCACCGAGGTCACGGGCAAGACCGCCCTTGCCGCTTGTTTTGATCTTGAACGATTTGACTATCAGCACGTTCCCGAGACGCTGGCGGTGTTGGCCGCGGGTGCTCAGGACGCTGTGTGTAACCCGTCAGCGGTGGCTGGCACAACCTCTAGCAAGGAGAAGAACATGCCGAAGAAAACAGGCAATCAACCCGGTGCAGCCGCAGACGCAACCAACCCCGCAGCGCAACCGACCCCCGACCCTGCGCCATCGAACCCCCCCGCAGCGCAACCGACCCCCGACCCTGCGCCATCGAACCCCCCCGCAGCGCAACCGACCCCCGACCCTGCGCCATCGAACCCCCCCGCAGCGCAACCGACCCCCGACCCTGCGCCACCGAACGCCCCCGCAGCGCAACCGAACCCCGACCCTGCGCCACCGAACCCCCCCGCAGGCAGTGTGAGCGAGGCGGTCGCGGCGGCAGTGGCGGGCGAGTCTGAACGCCAGCGCGGCATCCGCGAGGCCTTTGCGGGCTTTGATGCGCACCGCGATCTGATGGATGCGTGCCTGACAGACTTCACGGTCACGCCCGAGGCCGCGTCCCGGCAACTGCTGGCGGCCCTCGGTGCCAACGATGGCCCCACCGCGGGCACGGTGGGGGTCCGTGATGGCGATGGCCAGCGGCGCTTCCTCGAGCACGCGGGCACCATGCTGGCGGCACGGGCGGGGCTGATTGACGCGCCGACACAGGACAATGAACTCATCGGCTACACGCTCATCGAACTGGCCCGGGCGATGCTGGAGCGCCGCGGCATCGCCACCGGCTCCCTGGCCAAGCTGGATCTGGTGGCGGCGGCCTTTACCCACACCAGCTCGGATTTTTCCCACCTGCTCTCCACCACCGCCAAGAAGGCGATGCTCAAGGGCTACGAGGAAGCCGAGGAAACCTTTACCCGCTTCACCGCGTCGGGCCATCTGCCGGATTTCAAGGTGCAGTCCCGCGTTGATATCGGGCATTTTCCCAGTCTGCGTGAGGTGCCGGAAGGGGCGGAATACAAGGCGATCACCCTGGGCGATCGTGCGGAGTCGGCGCAGCTGGCGACCTTCGGTGAGCTGTTCAGTATCACCCGTCAGGCGATCATCAACGACGATCTGGGGGCGTTTACGCGCATCCCCCGCAAGATGGGTCGCGCCGCGATTCGCACCGTGGGCGACCTGGTGTGGGCGCTGCTGAGCGGCGCGGTGACGATGAACGACGGCAAGGCGTTGTTTCATGCCGATCACGGCAACCTGGCCGGCGCGGCGGGCATCAACACGGGCAGTGTCGATGCCGCCCGGGTGCTGCTGGCGAGCCAGACCGAGGGGGCGGCACGGCTGAACATTCGCCCGCGCTTCCTGCTGTGTCCGGTGGCGCTGGAGGGCGCTGCCATTCAGACCATGCAATCGGAGTTCGAGGTCGGTGCCGCAACGAAGCACAACACGGTCCCGAACACGGTGCGCCACCTGTCCGAGGTGATTGCCGATGCCCGCCTGGACAGCCAGGACTGGTTCTTGCTGGCCGACCCGGCGATGTACGACGCCATTGAGGTGCTCTACCTCGATGGACAGCAGGCCCCGGTACTGGAGCAGAAGATGGGCTGGAACATCGACGGCACCGAGTTCAAGGTCCGCATCGATGCCGCGGCGAAGGTCTGGGACTACCGGGCGCTGGTCAAGACACCGGGGCCCTGACACGACACAATCAGGACACACTCAACAGGAGACAGACACATGGCGACAAACTACGTACAAGACGGTCGGGTAGTGACCCTCACGATGGCGGCCGATGTCCGCGCGGGCGATCCGGTCAGGGTCGGCCAGCTGTTCGGCGTGGCGCTCAATCACGCGGGCAATGGCGAATCAACCCCGGTCCAGCTCGAGGGCGTGTTCAGCCTGCCCAAGGCGGGCACGGACACTTTCGAGGTGGGTGCCCGGGCGTACTTCAAGGCGAGCGATGGCACGATCACCAGCACCAAGGGCAGCCACCTGGCGGCGGGTGTTGTCGTCGCCGCGGCCGCCGCCGCCGATGCCCGCGTCACGCTGAGACTGACCCCGTGATGCAGGTCGTGATCACGGCGCAGGTGACCCTCAACGGGGTCACCTACCCCCCGTCGCGTAAACCCGTCGTGCTGCCCGGGCCGGTGGCGCGCTGCGCACTGTCGCTGGGCAAGGCGAAGCCGTATGCCCCGGGCAAGGCGGGCGGCACCGATGCGCCCGCACACTGATGGCCTTTGATGAGGACCTGTCCGTGTTCTTTGCGGGCCTGGATGCGCTGAGCGCACAGCTTCAGGGCAGTGACAGCACGCTCACCGGGTATCTCGACGGGGCGTCCACGGATTTTTTCCTGGACGTCAGCGAGACGGCCGATGAGCGCTATACCTTCACCACGCCCGTATTTTCCGGCTGGCGCGGCTGCGTCGGCAAAACCCTGCACATCGACACGACCGACTACACAATCATCCACCTGCACGAGGAGGCAGGTCTGTTGCGTGTGCACCTGACCATTGACTGAGGAGGACACCATGTCCGGCTACGGCGCCAGCTTTCAGCGCAGCAACGATTCGGGGGAGAACTACGTACAGGTCGCGGGCCTGTACAGCATCGACGAGATGCCCGAGTCCACGCTGTCCACCTATGACGACACCCGCCTCGACAACCCCGACAAGAACCACCACATGGTGTTCGGGGGCGGGCTGATTGATCCCGGGGAGCTGGCCATCACGCTCAGCTTTTCGGCCAGTGAGACCCAGCAGGGCCTGCTGCTCAACGATCACCACAACCGCACCCTGGGCTACTACCGCATTGTCTACCCCGGTGGCGAGAGCCTGACGTTCCGGGCGCTGGTGACCGGCGTCGGCAGCGCGATACCCCGCGAGGACAAGATCACCCGCGCGGTCAAGTTCAAGGTCAGCGGACAGGCCGTTGAGGCCTCCGGATGATGACGGGCGAGCTTCACCGTGAGACGGTGACGATCGAGGGCCGCGACTATGAGCTGTTCGAGCTGTCCGCCTATGACTACGTGAACTGGATCGCCGGGGTCCCCGGGACGCCCGAGACGCCCGAGACGCCCGAGACGCCGGCGGCCGTCGGTGAGCGGCTCCGGGCCAATATCGCGCGCAATACCGAACTCATTGCGCTGTCGCTGCACTACGGGCGCGAGGAGCCGTTTGAGGCGGTGCTGGCCGAGGTGCGTCGCTATCCGCGCCGGGTGCTCGATGCGCTGTACCGCGTGGCCGTGCGCCTGTGTGAGCTCGATGACCCAAAAAAAGCCGACCCCGGGGCACCCGGCAATTAGCCTACCGCCTGGCGCTGGCCCTGGGACGACTGCACGTCGATGCCATGCTGCGTGAGCTGTCCGTGTCCGCGTTCAACGCCTGGGCGGCGTTTTACGCCGCCGAGCCCTGGGGGTTTCACCTGCACAACTACGCGGCGGGTACCGTGGCCGCCGCCGCGAACGCCCCGCGAGGCTACCGGCGGGTCATGGCACCGGGGGATTTTATGTACGCATACCAGCCGCCGCGCACCCCGGCGCAGGACATCGCGCTGCTGCGCACCATTCCCGGGATGATCTATGCCGCAGAACCTCAGTAACATCACGGTCACCCTGACCGCCGACTCGGCCCAGTACCGGCGCGAGGTGACGCGGGCCGAGACCTCAACGCGGCGCTTCAGCCGCCAGTCAAAGGCCGCCGCGGCGCAGCTGTCGGGCCTGGGGGCGCACCTGCGCACGGCCGCCAACAGCGCCGCCACGCTGGACCGCCCGTTAGGCCACGCCACGGGCCGGCTGTCCGCCATCGGTAGCCGCCTGGGCACGCTCAACCCGCTGACCGTGGGCTTTGGCCTGGCCCTGGCCGGGACCACCGCCGCGGCCACCTCGGCGGTGAAGGCGTTTGCCGACTACGAGCGCCAGATGGGGCGCATCGAGGCACTGGTCAGCGCGACCGGCGCCGCGGCCGGACTCACCGCCAGCCAGATCAACGCGCTCGCCGAGGACCTGGGACGCTCGACGCTGGCCTCGGCGGCGGGGATGCGTGATGCGGCCGGTGTGCTGCTGACCTTTCGCAACATTGCCGGTGAGGCGTTTACACAGACCCTGACCCTAGCCCAGGACCTGGCGGCGGTGATGCGCAGCGATGCCCGCACGGCCGCGTTGCAGCTCGGCAAGGCCCTGGAAGACCCCGCCAGCGGGCTCACCGCGCTGCGCCGCTCGGGCGTCTCGTTCACCGAGGCCGAGCGCGACATGATTCGCGCACTCTATGACGCCGGGCGGGCCGCCGAGGGCCAGGCACTGATCCTGGCCAAGCTCCGCCAGCAGGTCGGCGGTGCAGGGGCGGCCGAGGGCGCGGGACTGGCCGGTGCCGTCGATCTGCTGTCCGAGCAGTGGACGACGTTTCGCATTGAACTGGTCAAAACCCTCGGTCTGGACGCGGCGGCCACGGGCTTTTTCAATCGCCTGGCCGAGGGCCTGGGTCAGCTCACCGGCGCGGTGTCCGAGACCGATGCCGAGGCGCTGACCCGGCTGCGCGGCGAACTGACCGCCCTGCGTTCGGCGCTGCGCGACAATGGCGCACTGCTCGATAACACGGCCTTCCTGGCGCAACTCGGGGAGACCGAGCAGGCCTACCTGGACACCTACCGCCGCGTCCACCAGGCGCAGCAGCGCGCACAGGCGCAGGCCGCCCAGGGCGAGGCCACCCGGGTGCAGATGGCCCGGGAAGCGGCGGCAGCGCGCGCGGCGATCCTGGAGAAGGCATCGAGCGATACGCTGCGCCAGCTGAACGAGCAGACCCTGCAACTGCGCCAGCAGGCGGCGGCCGCCGCGGGGGCGCAGGCCGAGGCGGAGACGCTGCGCCACCAGCAGGTACTGGCGCGGATGGCGCAGGAGCGCACCGCGCTCGAGGACGACCAGCGCCTCACGGGCGAACTGCGCACGGCGTTTCGTGAGCGCGAGCTGGCCGCCGAGGCCGTGTATCAGGCCAGACGCCAGGCCCTGGCCCAGCGCGCCAGCGAACAGGCGCGCAACGACAGCGAGGCGCAGGCCGCAGCGCAGGCGCAGGCCCGCCAGCAGGAGCTGGAACAGGAAACCACCCGCCACCAGGCGCTGATCGGCCTGGCCCAACGCTATGCCAGCGCCAAGGGCAAGCTGGACAATAAGCGGGTGGCCGCGGGGATTGCGGCGGCGCGTCTGCTCTTCGATGCCGAAAAACGGATCAAGCTCAAGGAAGCACTGGTCGACGGCTACGCCGCCGTCCAGAAAGCGTGGGCCTCGGCACCGTTTCCGCTGAACCTGCCCGCCGTCGCCCTGACCACGGCCACGACGGTGGGTAATGTGGCCGCCATTGCCGGCGTGGCCCACGGGGGCCTGACCCAGGTGCCGGGCGAATCCACCTGGCTGCTGCAACGCGGCGAGCGTGTCCTGTCGCCCACCCAGAACAAGGATTTCACGGACCTGGTGCGCAAGGGGGGCAACCTGAACGCCGCACCCGCAGCGCCCGTGGTCAATATCACCCTGCCCCAGTTTTTTGATATGCGCGGGGCCGAGGACTGGTTACACCAGAACCGCGCCCTGATGGTCTCGCTGGTGCGCCAGGGCCTGGCGGAGGAGGGCGTTGTGCTGTGAGCGGCGTCTACCCCAGTACCCCGGCCTTCCGCGGTATCCGCTTTGCCAGCCGCTACTTCGCCGTGGCCAGCACCAGCCTGTCCGGACGCACCCAGGGCCGCTACCTCGGCGGACACCGCTTTGAATTCACGGCCCGCTACAGCCCGCTGAGCGCGGCGCAGTTCGCCCCGGTGTTCGCCTTTTTGATGCGCCAGCAGGGCATGGCCGAGACCTTTACCATCGTGCTGCCGGTCATCGGCGAGGCCAGCGCTCAGGCCCGCGGGCCGTGCACGGTGAACCGCCCGGCACCCCTGGGGGCCAGCACCGTGGCCGTCAGCGGCCACACCGGGACGCTCAAGGCCGGGGATTTGCTGGTCTTCGCCAACCACCCCAAGGCCTACATGATCACCGCCGATCGCCCCGGCCCCGGCCTGCTGGCGTTGCAGCCAGCGCTGATGAGTGCCGTGCCCCGCGGCACCGCCATCACCTACGACCAGGTCCCCATCACGGTGCGCCAGCGCGGCGATGTGCAGCGCGTTGACGTCGCGCCCGGTGAACTGTTTAGCGCCGAGGTGGACCTGATTGAAGCCCCCTGATCCGCAACCCAGGCAACCCCGATGACCCGACACATCCATGACGCGGTGTTGCGCGAGCTGGGCAAGGACCGCTTTACCCTGGTCTCGCTGCTGCACATCGACTTCGCCACCCCCCTCACCCTGACCGATGCCGCCTTTGCCATTGACTATCAGGGCCACACCTACACCCCCTCCGGCCATGTGCTGGCGATCAACAGCGTCTCGGAGACCGCCGTGCTGCGCGTGGGCACCCTGCGCCTGGAACTCGCCGCGGTCGAGCCCACCCTGGTGGGCCTGTTTCTCAACAACGACTACCTCGATACGCGCCTGCGCTATTACAAGGCCCTGCTGGACAGCCGCCTGCGCGTCATCGGTGAACCGCTGCTGTTCTTCGATGGCCATATCGCCGGTCTGAAGGGCCGTGATGCCCGCGATCGCGCCACCCTGACGCTCGAGGTCGCCGGCCACTGGGCCAACTTTCAGACCCGCAACGGGCGCAAGACCAACCCCACCTCCCAGCGCATTCACTTCCCCCGTGACCAGGGCCTGGCCTTCGCCGCGCACACGGTGCGCGACATTCTCTGGGGGCGCACCTGATGGGCGTGCTGGAGTTTATTACGGACGTCTTTGAGGAGGTCTTTTCCTGGTTTGTCGATATCCCTGAACAGGATGAGGCCACCCAGGGCACCGCGGTCAACAAGTCCTCCAACATCGAGAACCTGCCCGTGATCTATGGCGTCCAGCAGGTCACCGGCACCCGCGTGTTTTTGCACAGCGCAGGCCCGGACAATGCCTATCTGTACATGATCATCGCGCTGTGTGAGGGCGAGATCGAGGCCATCTACAACCTGCGCGTCGATGACAAACCGATCGCGGAGTTTCCCGGGCGTGAGGTGGGCAGGCCCGGTGCGCACCTCACCCGCCCCAATCCCAACGCCCCGATGGCGATCAACCTGCACCACGGCCACGATACGCAGCCGGTCGACCCGATGTTCGCGGCCGCACTGGATGTGTGGAGTGACCAGCACACCCTGTCAGGCATCGCCTACATGGCCGTGCGCCTCAAATACTACCCCGAGTACTTTTCCGGCCTGCCCGTCATCAAGGCCACCGTCAAGGGGCGCAAGGTCTACCACCCGCCCACGGGCACCACCCAATGGTCCGATAACCACGCCTGGGTGCTGCGCGACTACCTGACCAATTCCCGCTTTGGCAAGGGCCTGCCCGACAGTGCCATCAACGAGGCCCTGTTTGCCCAGGCCGCCCGTGACATCGACACCGCCCGCACGCTGATCGCCCGCCAGACACTGGGACAGCCGGACCGGGTGGTCGAGGTGGCGGGCATTAACTACCTGGTCTGGGACACCCGACCGGCCAACGCCTTCAACCATCTGCACAGCACCCTGACGGATGCACCGGACAGCCCCACCACGATCGCCACCCTGCGCGAGGCCTACCACAACACCGCCCACTGGGGGGTCTTGGGCGGGCAGTTCGTGATCGAGTATGAACTCATCAGCGGCCCGGATTTCACCCCCGCCAGCACGATCTACGCCGATGCCGCCCGTACCCGCCTGTACCGCTGCAATCTGCACCTCGATACCGGCAAAACGCTGTTCAACAACATCAAGACCGTGCTGGCCGGGTGCCGGGGCCTGATGCCCTACACCCAGGGCCGCTACGGCCTTCAGATTGAGAAGGATGCCCCGCCCGTCTTTGATTTTACCCCGCACCACATCATCGGCGGTCTGCACTGGCAGGCCCCGAACAAGAAGGACACCTACAACCGGGTCACGGTGCGCTTCAAAAACCCCAACGCCAACTGGCAGGAGGATATCGCCGTCTATCCGCCGCCCGGCAGTGCCACCGAGGCGGCTCTGCTGGCGCAGGATAACGGCACACCGCTGCACCACGAGCTCACCCTGGAGAGCGTCAACAACACCTACCAGGCTCGCGATATCGCCCGCCTGATCCTGTACAAATCGCGCCATAACCTGCGCGCCCACTTTGTCGCCACGTCCGAGGCCCTGCGCTGCACCGTGGGGGATATCGTCACGGTCACCCATCCGAGCCCCGGCTGGCAGGCCAAGCCGTTTATGATCACCGCCCTGGGACTGAGCGCCGATGGCGAGGTGAAGGTGGAGCTCGCCGAGCACGTCGCTGCCCTCTACGCCTACGAGGCGGTGCCGCTGGAGCGGCTCAGGGACGACACCACCCTGCCCAACCCGCTGGCCATCCAACCCCCGTCCCGGCTCAGAAGCGCCACGAATTACCGGCCCACCCAGGGCCGCCGCGGCGTGCTCGGCATCGACGTGGACTGGACCGCGCCAGACGATGCCTTTGTCAGCCACTTCGAGGTGCAATGGCAAGACCCGCAGCAGACCCGCTGGCATAGCGCCACCACCACCGAACCGACCTACCAGATTGAGCCGGTGACGTGGCTGTCCACCTACCGGATTCGCGTGCGCACCGTCAATGGCCTGGGTGTGCGCAGCGCCTGGGTGAATGCCGCGGACCACGGGGTGTTTCTGGACACCACCGCCCCAGCCCCGCCCCGCATTGACAGCCTTCGCGGCTGGGGCAGCAGTCTTGCGGTTCACTGGACCGCGCCGGCCGATCTCGACTTTTCCCATGTGCAGGTGTTTGTCAGCGTGGGCAATGCGATCCCGGCCCAGCCGGTTCAGGAGGCGTATGGGAACGAGACCCTCGTCCCGGCGCTGGAACCGAACACGACGTATTACCTGTGGCTGAAGGCGGTTGACCACCTCGGCAACGCGAGCGCACCGACACCGGCGATGTCGGTGAATACGGGGCAGACCGAGGGAGCCGACGGCGTGGGCGTGGAGTCCATCTTCACCGGGGCCGCCGCTCGCACCCTGCCGCCCCGCCAGCACCCCGACAACGCCTGGGGCTACGCGACACCGGGCACGGCAGGCGGGCAATCCTGGCACGCCAGTGCGCCCAATGTCACCCGCGCACGCCCGCACCTGCTGATGTGCCAGCGCACGGTCACGGGCAGCCCGGCGGTGGGGGAGGCGGTGACCGCGCCCTGGTCGGCCCCGGTGCGCATTGCCCGCTTTGGGGCCAGGGGCGCTGACGGGGCAGGCATGGAAACCGTCTACACCCGGTTCAATGATGTACGCCTGCCGGCCAGCAGGCACCCGGACAATGCCTGGGGCTACGATGCCCCGGACACGGCAGGCGGGCAGGTATGGCACGACGCTGCGCCGGACCTGACCGCCGAGGAGCCCTACCTGTTCCAGTGCCAGCGCCCGGTCACGGGTGCGCCGTCGACCGGTGCCGCCATCGCAGCCCCCTGGAGCGCCCCCCGACTGATCGGACGCTATGGGACCGATGGCCGTGACGGGCCGGGGATTGAATACGTCTTCAGAACCACCGCCGATCACACGCGGCCTGCCACCCCGATTGGCGGTCGGGGTCGCGATGACCATGTGCCCACCGGCTGGTTTGACGATGCGCAAGATGTCAGTGCGGCGATGCCCTACCTGTGGGTGTCCACCCGGGCCGCACCGGCCAGCGATGGCAGCGGCCATGCCTGGGGCCCCTGGCGGCCGCCCACGCTGTGGAGCCGCTGGGCCCCGCCCGGCGAAAAAGGCGATACCGGTGAGAAGGGTGAGACCGGGGACAGGGGCAGCGCCGGTACGGACGGCATCGATGGCCGTGATGGCATCAACGGTGCGGATGGTCAGGACGGCGCGGGTATGGAATTCATCTTTGCCCGCAGCCACCTTCCGACCGTGCCCGCTTCCCAGCACCCGGATAACGCATGGGGATACGATGCCCCGGGCACCGCCGCGGGCCTGTCCTGGCATGACGCTGCGCCGGACCTGACCGCCGAGCAGCCCTACCTGCACCGCTGTGAGCGCGCGGTGGCGGGCATGCCCCGTGTGGGCAGCCGCCGCGGTATCACCGGGCGCTGGTCCGCCCCGCGCGTGGTCGGACGCTTTGGGGAGAAAGGCGAGACCGGCGACAAGGGCGATACCGGTCAGAAGGGCGATAAAGGCGCTACCGGTCCCAAGGGGGAGCGGGGCCGTGACGGGCCGGGCATGGAATACGTCTTCAGAACCACCGCCGATCACACGCGGCCTGCCACCCCCATCGGCGGCCGCGATCGCGATGACCATGTGCCCACCGGCTGGTTTGACAATGCGCCCGATGTCAGTGCGGCGATGCCCTACCTGTGGGTGTCCACCCGGGCCGCACCGGCCAGCGATGGCAGCGGCCATGCCTGGGGCCCCTGGCGGCCGCCCACGCTGTGGAGCCGCTGGGCCCCACCGGGACCTCCGGGACCGCCCGGGCTGCCCGGGGGCGAGAGCTACCCGCTCACCGTGTACCGCCGCGCACGCAGCCAACCGACGCTGCCCGGCGGTGCGGTCACCTGTAAGTACCCCGTAAAATAGCGCCACTCATACGTAGAAATTTCTATAAACTAACGTGATAGGAGTTTTTACATATGCGCAAATCGAAGTTCAGCGAAACGCAGATTGTGGCGTTTCTCAAACAAGCAGAAAGCGGAGTGCCGGTTCCGGACATATGTCGAGAGCATGGCATTGGACTCAGCACCTTTTACAAGTGGCGCTCTAAGTACGGTGGAATGGAAGCCTCCGATGTACGGCGGCTCAAGGAACTTGAAGAAGAGAACCGCAAGCTCAAGCAGATGTATGCCGATCTCAGCCTGAAGAGTCAGATGCAGGAAGAGATCATAAAAAAGCTTTAGGGCCAGTCCATCGTCGGCAGTGGGTTGATCGTTTGCGCAAGGATTACCCTGTCAGCATTCGAGCGGCCTGTGGTGCAGCCGCGCTAAGTCGCACGGCGTATTACTACACGCCCAAGCGAGTAGATGATAGTGAGCTGATTGATGCGTTGCTGGCCTTGGTTGAGAAGCACCCTCGCTGGGGTTTTCCAAAGCTGTGTAAGCGGCTCAGAGCGTTGGGTAAACGTTGGAATCACAAACGGATTTACCGTGTTTATATGGAGTTAAAACTGAATATACGGCGTAAAGTAAAACGCAGGATACCGAATAGGAATCCGTTGCCATTGCGCGTTCCTAGATCAGCCAATATCTGTTGGTCGATGGATTTTATGAGCGATACCTTGCGTCACGGTCATCGGTTTCGCACGTTCAATGTGGTTGATGATTTCAATCGAGAAGTGTTAGCGATAGATATCAATTCGGGCATTACTACGGAGCGAGTGATACATACATTAGATCGTATTGCAGCCTGGCGAGGCTATCCCGCTATTATCAGGGTTGATAATGGCCCTGAATTTACATCAGGGGCGTTGGCTGAATGGGCGCAAGCGCATGGAATTCAGATCGATTTCATCAAGCCCGGCAAGCCTTACCAAAATGGATTTATCGAACGTTTTAATCGCACGTATCGAGAGGAAGTATTGGACTTATATCTGTTCGAGACATTGCAGGAAGTTCGAGAGATCACGGATGACTGGATCGTGTTGTATAACCATGAACGACCCCATGATGGATTGAACGATATGACACCCGTTCAATACCGAGAAGTGGCTTAATTTTTCTATGAATGGGTGGTTAGCTGTTTGGGGTATTTACACACCCGCCTGCCCGCCGACTGGGCGTTTCAGCCGCAGGCGACCCCGGCCAATCAGCCCCTGTGGCGCGCCGGCTGCGCCCTGGCGGTGACCGGCACCGGCACAGCGCCCCGTGATGTCAGGGTGCGCTACCGTTTCGGGCCCGTCACCCAGACCGCCTTTGCTATTGAACAGCAAAGCCGGGAGGGACAGCGCGGTCCTGACGTGCCCGGCCCAGCGGGTCCACCGGGGCCGCGCGGTCCCGTTGGTCCCCGCGGCCCGGCCGGGGCAGGCCTGGACGGCACTGATGTGGCCCTGCGCGGCGCACTGAGCGCAGAGACGCTGCGCTTTGGCCGCGCCCGGGATGCGTACACGCTGGTCACGCTGTACGGCGGGGCCGTGTGTGCCGACGCCCGCCGTGAGGCGGCCTGGAGCCACCTCCCCAACGGGGCCCTGGTGAGCTTTTACAACGGACAGCCGCAGATGCGCACCCACCGCGCCGGGATTGAACCGGAGACCAACAACACCAAGGACCTGGGCACGGCGCGCAAGCGCTGGGACGATGTGTATGCCACCAACGGGGCCATCAACACCTCAGACCGCCGCCTCAAGCGTGAGATCGCCGAGATTGACCTTGAGAGCGTGCGTGAACTCATCGCAAGGCTGGAGTTCGTGGGCTTTCGGTGGGCGGATCAGCGTGAGCCGGCCACCACGCGCACCGTCACCGTCGAAAAAACCCGCACGGTCACCGTTGAGGGTGAAGAAATTGAGATCATCGACGGCCAGGCCGTGCGCCGCCAGGTACAAAAAACCCTCGAGGAGCCGCTCTATGAGACGTATCCGCTGGTCGATGCGCAGGGCGAGCCGATCCTGGATGCGCACGGCGAGCCGCGCATTCACCGGGTGGTGCAGACCGAGCAGATCAAGGTCGAGGACAGCGCGGCCGTCAACCAGACCTTTGCGCGGCGGCATTTTGGGGTGGTGGCGCAGCAGGTCGAGGCGGTACTGGGCGACCTGGGTATCGACCCAGTAAACTTTGCCCCCCTGATCAAAGACGCAGGCACCGGCCTGTACGGGTTCCGCTACACCGAACTGGTGCCCATCCTCGGGCGCGCCATCCAGGACCTGCTCACACGGGCGAGCGCACAAGAGGCGCACATACAGGCATTAACCGCCAGACTGGACGCCCTGGAGGCGGTTCAGGAGTCCGAGTGAGCACCCATACCCAACGGGAACGCGTTTTTACCTCGCAGGCTCCTGGCCAGCACTGGTGAGCAGGCGGTCCCGAAGCACACTGGCGAGAACGTCCATCACTTTTCCAAAAATGAGCCCATGGTCGTAAGCCACCATAGCCACAAAATGTGACAAAAAGACCTATGTGGCCAACGTCCATCTCGTACACGACCCCTGGAATTGCGTTAGCGAGAACCACTAGCAGTCTACTGCTTGAAAACTACCACCTGAGCTTGAGGATATATGAAGAAGATTTCGAAAAGGGAGCGATATACTTGATACCCCTAAGCAATTTGAGTTGATTTAACGTAAAGCTTGCCTAGGTTCTCAATACGGATTCTAAATTTCGTCCCATGGTCTCTCACTGCGCCAGAATCCTTAATATAAGCGTCAAAATCTACCAATATCAGCCCGTTTTCGATAGCTTTCATCAGTTTCGGTGTTCTTATATCTTCATATGCAACTGCTTTTTCATACCGAACTTTGCCGCCTTTTTTCGTGCCGGTGACATGAACAAGTCGCCGTAACTTGGAAACAATAGCGTTAGTCAAGTCTTCTTCAGTCCAGTATGGTACAGGTGACATGTCATCACTGTGGCGTACCCAAATGGAACCAGAGTCATATGCAATGTTGAAGCCCCGATCTGATTCTCCTTCAATTGTATGACGAAATCCTTTTAGCCCGTTATTGCCGATCCAACCATGTTTATTGATGAGATATTTCACTACGCCTTTAGGTCGAGGAGTTTTGTGACACAGCGTTAACAACGCTTTACCGCTACTGAATTTAAGCTCCCACAATCCGGCATCAGGCCCATCATGGTTAGACGTTTTTAGCCCGAGAATATTTTCCAGAAGGTCGCCAGGTGCCCCTGTTCCTGTAGACGGCAAATCAAACCAGCCCGCAGCACAAAGGCTCTCAACGTCTTCAAATAGCTTTTTCTTTGAGATCATTTCTGCTGCCTGTAAACAGCCAGTCTTTCTTTGGCTAACCTACAGTAGTCTTTACTTTTTTCGATTCCAATCCACTCTCTACCTTCAGCTTCAGCAGCTATCGCTGTTGTGCCTGACCCCATAAAGGGATCAAGGATAGTTTGCCCTGTCGTTGAACCTATGCAGCGTTGAGCAAGTTCTGTCGGAAACGGGGCTGGATGTGGATTGTTTGATTCTTGAGATATTTCCCATACATCACCTACTGCGTTGGCTTTTGGGGCAAGCCTGAAATCCGGTTTTGCGACCAGATAAATCACTTCGTATGTCGGCAGGAAGTACCCAGGGTTGAAGTTAATCCCGCCTTTTCGTCGCCAGATAATTATCTGGCGAACTGGAAACCCCTCTAATATATCAGACCGATCCTGTAGCAGCCCACGCTGCACTCGCCATTTATGGTTATAGAAAATGGCCCCAGTCGGTTTGAGTAGTCGAAGCATTTCGCCCAAGCAGTCGCGTTGCCAACTAACATACTCATCGTGGGGCATGCAGTCGTCATGCTCATGGTAGCCTTCAATCAGACTGGCCTTCGGCCATTTGCCACCATTGCCGTTTTTCATGCCGTTACCTGATGATTGCTTGAGATTGTACGGCGGTGAAGTTACCACCGTATCCACCGACTCTCCTGGTATCTGCTTCATTAAGCTCAAAACATCCCCGCAATGAAATCGATTTAGCCACGCATTCATGATCGTAGGAGATGGGGTACTTGCTCCAGCAGCTAGAAGATCGTCAAAGGACAATTTTGTTTTGAAATTATCCACTGATCAAATCCCTGTATGTAAGCTGGTCGTTAAAGCTATTTGAAACCAGAGCATCCAACCTTTCGCTACCCGATAATCCAAGTAAGTTCCACCGGAAAGAAAATTCTGCCAAATAGCGGTCAAGGTGCTTCCATGTGAAGTGGTGGAACACTCCATAGTATCCCCGCTTCAACATAGCCCAAAATGATTCTATACCGTTCGTATGCGCTTCATTCCTTACATATTCGCCAACAGAATGAACAACCACTTTATGGCGGTATTCCGATCCAAGCCCTGTATAGCCCTTATGGTCATCCGTGTATAGAACAACACCTTCAGGAACATGGCGGCGTATAAACTGACCGAGAACTTTCTTTGAGGCTTTTTCTACCCTCTTGGCAACGACTTTCCCCGACCTTGAGCGAGCACCCAAAACGATGTCTTTGCCGACCGTTCCCCTACCAAGGTTCTTGCGTTTGCTTCTGTGCCTGTTCTTTTCCTTTCCACCAAGGTAGGTTTCGTCTACCTCAGTTGGGCCATCCATTGGGCCAGAATTGTCACCAGCAGATTCAGCTGCTTTCCTAAGCCGAGCTAAAACAAACCAAGCTGTCTTTTGGGTCACGCCCAGCTCTCTTGCGAGCTGGTGACTACTGATCCCCTTGCGATGGTTTGTCATTAGCCATGCAGCGATAAACCATTTCCGCAACGAAATTCGTGACTCTTCATATATCGTTCCCTTTCGAATACTGAAGTCTTTCTTGCAATCTGCACATCGATATACTCCAAGTTTAGATTTTTTCCTGTAGATTTTTCTTGTGCTACCGCAGCAAGCACACACGAAACCTACAGGCCATCGAAGTTTTTCCAAGTGCTCTACACAGGCTTGTTCGTTTGGAAATGTCTCAAGCATTTGGAGGAGCGAATCATACTGCGGCATTGGAATAAACCCTAAATTAAACCTGTTACCCCCATTATAATGATATTTAAAGGGGTATCAAGTATATCGTTCCCCTCGCGAAATAGCGAGGATAATTGCCTTGCACTTGCATCAAGCTCGTCCTCTGGCACAAGTTCCGAAGGTAGTGCTCCATCAGCTTGGCGGAACTTGTCTGCAATGCTCTTAAAGCTAGCCTTAGGCTTTGACCAAAGCGCTTCGTATGCGGCCAGCTCTCTAATCGGTGATACCGCCCTAGACAAGAAATCACCGCCATCTAACAGAGAAGCCGTATTCATGAGCACCTCCTCACAAGCGACCTGGCCTCATGATTGGCTGCTCTACCCATCCACCAACCATAGCCATCGTATCAACGCACGCTAACACCGCTATCGGGACATCCCGATTGGGCAGGATGTCTGGGCAAGGCCGCCATATCTAATTCCAGCAGCAGCAAACGCCACACGGCATAGGGTATCTGCCGCGCTCCTGGCGTGCCTGGTTCGGCCATATAGCGCCGGAAAGTCCGCCCGTCGACGCCGACAAGTGCGGCCAGCGCGTTGCCCGTGCACCCGCTGGCGTCTTTCAGTGCTCGCACATCTTCGAACGTCGGGGCCTGAAACAGAGGATCGTAGGTTGGGAGGCGGGTGGAGGGTTTCAAGAGAAACCCCTACCGGAGAGCTCGTAGACCGCGATTATCAAGGCGGCTATCCAAAATCCTCGCTGCCACAGCCAGTGACGGCTTAACTCAATTTGCTTCTGAAGTTCTAGTTCATAGTTTTTCATGCGGGCGGTTTCTTCATTCATATCACGTCTTCCTGCTGGCTGCTGGGCTTTGCCCTGGCGCTACTCGCCGGGCTTAACCGCAATCATATGGCCAATGGCCCTAGATGTCAAACATGATCAACCCGTAGTATCAACCCAAGGCCTTGTCACAAACTCCGTCGGGCCTGATCGCCCATTGCTGGCTATGCGTATATGCATGACGCAGCCGACATGCTGTTTCGCTGCGTCTATTTCATCTAAAAAAATCGACACCTGAGACACCATGCTCTCATCAGTGGCAGGGGACGCTATAGATTGTCCGGTGCTGATGCGCCAGAGGTGACGCACACAATTGGCTATAATCTGGGCGCTACCATAATTCAATGGAGCATTCCATTGGCAGCACCTGTGGAGGAGGACTCTAAATGAGTAACATCACGATAGACGTCACCGCAGACTTTACATCACGCCCTTTCGGACGATATCGAGAGGATGGAGACCGAAGTGCCCAAGTGTTTCGCGAAGACAAGCTCATTCCCGCGATGGAGGCACATGAGCATGTGGTGGTCGATCTGAGTGGGTACAATTACTACGGCTCTTCTTTTCTGGAAGAGGCGTTTGGTGGCTTGGTGCGTGCGGGTTATTCGCCAGAAGACCTTAAGGATAAGCTCAAAGTAGAGCATAGACAATTGCCATCCATTGTGGAGGAAGTGCTGGCCTACATTGCCGCAGGCAGTTCCAGTAATTTGACGCTCACCCGGCATTAATGATCTTGACTTCTATCAGAATCTTAAAATGCAATGCACCGACTGACAGCCAAGCAGACCAAAATTGCCGATGTGTTGATGGGCGGGCTTAAGAAAGAGCCCAGAAAACAACCAAGCGAAAAACCCTTCGAGCGCGGGGTTTGCGACTATTTCTATATTGCTGATACTGGTTTTAGGTTGTAGTTGTTTTTCTTGGCTATACCCTCATCGTTGAGCCGCTTGTAATAGTCCTGCTGCGACTTCAGTTTTTCGGGGTTATTTGCGCGGTTTTTTACTACAACCTCCTTTACTCCTTTGACGACAGATGACATAACTCCTCTCCCTAGGGCGTGCGCGGGTTAAGTGGCTGACCAAAAAAGTACCATACCAGTTGATGGCTGACTATATAATCTAGTATCAAGTCAGAGTATTGTCTAACCGCGCCTTGCAGTGCAGGATCGTCGGCCATATCTTCTATCTTAAGGCGTAAAACCTCTCTCAGAGTGTTCATTCCGATCATCCTGCCATGGCTATGCCAGTGCTTATGATCACTTAGCTGCATTGCGATTTCACCCGCCCTCTCCTGCTTATCCTTGATAGTGACGGGATTTCCAGTGGTAGCGTGATTGGACCAATCTTTAAACTTATACGCGACAAGCCACTTCTGCAGCAAGGATATAGACAGATCCCTAGCTTGTTCATACCTACGCAGGGTTGCTATATCTTGATTTTGCAGTATGGCAAACTCAGCGTCTGTCAGCATTCCATCTCGAGATTTGTCAATATATCGTTCAACTTGGTCAAGATATCCTAGTGCTGGAACCAGCTGTCCATCACTGTTCTCAACCTGCGGATCAATGGGACCCATAGCAGACGAATAATCCATATAAATACGATCACCGGACAGACAAAGTATGGTGCCAGCGGACATCGCGGACTCTGCGATTATAAATGATATGTCGGTATAGTGGTGCCGCATTATCTCTACCGTCCTTTCCACCGTCTCAACCACGCCACCTCCGGTACAGACCAAGACAGCGAGCCGGTCCGGTTTCTCTCCGTCTCGAGGTGCCGTCGCTAATACTCGGGGCGTATACTACTGTAATAGGTGAAAACATCAGCCTCAGAAGCGGCAGCGACAGCCCTGGCATGGTCTTGCAGAGCGGCGTTGATGGTTTGCTGTAGCACAGCCATGTTATATTCCCTTTTACTGTAGATACCCCGACCAATTAAACATCTTCAATATCGGGTATGTCGTCTTCCGAGTTTTGGGTCGCTACCCACCGGTTGTCGGATAGTACACCGGCGGTGGGTACTTGATTGTTGATATCATAGGTTACCTTGGCTTTTATACCTGTATCTCAGTTTTATTGCGCCCTAGTTTTTTCTGAACGTGAGCTTTAGCATCGCCTCAATACAAGCCCCATTCATTTCTATGGCTTGCTTTTTGCTGTTCGGCGATGTCCTTGAGATTCGCCTTTAGAGGGTTCACCGGGCAGACCTGTGCATTGTCATCCGGTCGATCTTTTCCTGCGAAAGATCGCTATAGGTCTGATCGTAATGCGTCGACTGTCCATCAGTGATCCTCCCGACTGCGGGTAGTGAGCGTCCCTGATGCCGCGAAAGGCGGGCGAGCCAAAGGGTAGAATAGGTAGTGATATCAATATGTTACGCTGTTTTGACCACATTACTGGCAGTGTTGAGGTCAGCGGTTCGATCCCGCTTAGCTCCACCAAATCTCTGAAACCCGAAGTCGAAAGGCTTCGGGTTTTTTATTTTTTGCACGGCGGTGGGTTGCCTGTTGGTTCGCTCTAGATCATCCGATTGGGCTTCGGCATAATGAGCGGCTCAATTCTCGGGATCAGTAGCTCCGCGTATGTACTTTCGCTACTTTGGCCTGCAGGAAGAACCGTTCTCCATCGCGGTGAATCCTAAGTACCTGTTCATGAGCGCCCGCCACCGGGATGCTCTCGCTCACCTTCTCTATGGCGTAGGTGCCGGTGGCGGTTTCATACTGTTGACCGGAGAGGTGGGCACCGGCAAAACAACCATCAACCGAGCGCTGTTGCAGCAGCTACCTGCCGAAACCGATATCGCGATTATTCTCAACCCAGCTCTGAATGCTGATGAACTGCTGGCCACCGCCTGTGATGAGCTGGGCATTACGTACGAAGCGGGGGCGTCTCTTAAAGATTTAACTGACTGCCTACACGCGTTCCTACTGGAGAATCACAGTCGCGGTCGCAATACCGTGTTGCTGATTGATGAGGCTCAGCACCTTCAGTTCGACGTGTTGGAACAGATCCGTCTGCTCACTAACCTGGAGACCAACACTCGTAAACTCTTGCAGATCATTCTGGTAGGTCAGCCCGAGCTCGGCGCCATGTTGGCGAAACCCGAGCTGCGTCAGCTGAGCCAGCGCATAACGGCGCGCTACAACCTACAGCCACTCAATCTGGACGAGACCGACGCTTATATCAGACACCGATTGCAGGTTGCAGGGCTGCCTGCCAATCAGGAAATTTTCCCGCCCAGCGTGGTGAAGGGTATTTATCGCGAGAGTCGCGGAATACCTCGAATTATCAATGTGCTCTGTGACCGTATGTTGTTGGGAACCTATGGTCAGAATAAGTCGCGCGTCGACCGAGCGATGTTAAAGCAAGCCGCCGCTGAAGTGATGGGAGAGCACGGATTGGAGCCGCAGTCATCGACCGCTCGATGGATTGCAGTGGCGGCTGTATTGGTGCTTTGCCTGGGCTTTTTACTGTTCAGTGTGACGCGTGATGGAACTGAAGCAGTTCAGGATGTGGCCACAACCCTCGAGCCGCCCATCACTGCACCTGAGCCGGTGGCGTCGGATCCCCTCGTGGGCGAGTGGATACCGAATAGAGTAGAGGCGGAGCTTGCGCTGGCGGACTATCTTGGACTGTCTGTGCTCCCGGGGCGCAGTCCCTGCGACGTTGTTGAAGTGCAGGGCTGGCGCTGTGAGACCTTACGAGCACAGAGCTGGAACGAGCTGTTGGATTTGAATCGCCCGGCGATCTTGTCACTGGTTACTACAGGGCGTTTCTCGGTGAATACCGTGCTGGTGGGTGTGGAGGCCGGCCGGGGGCGTTTGCTGTCCGGCAGCGGTGAATTCTGGGCCGCTTTGGCTGATCTGGGTCCTCTGTGGCAGGGCGAGTATACGATTATGTGGCAACCGCCGGCGGCGTACACGGCGCCAGTGGCGCAGGGTGACAGGGGCGAGTTCATCAGTTGGCTGGCCGAGGAGTTTGCAGCGCTTGATGGGCAGGAGCGGCCACTCGCGGTCGGCGAGTTTAATGCTGCGCTGGATACTCGAGTACGAATGTTTCAAGAGCGGCACGGTCTGCTCAGCGATGGTGTTGTCGGTATGAAAACCTTGCTGAAGCTGGAAGCGGCGCGTGATCCTGCGACGCCGCAGTTACGAGGCGGACATCGATTGGCTGGTTTGGAGTCAATTTAATGTCATTAATCCTCGATGCCTTGAATAAGTCTGATCAGGAGCGCACGGAAGGCGACTATGTGCCCGGCCTGCAAACTCGCCATGGAGGGGAGTCGTCTTCTGAGCGCGCATGGAAACGCTTCGCCTGGCCCGTGGCGACGCTGCTGTTTGCGCTGTTGGCGCTAATGTCATGGTGGTATAGCAGTGCGCCGGCGACAGAATCTGTTGCAGTTGCGCCAGCGGAGCCTGTTTCGGGAGTGGTCGAGCAGGGGGCCGCCTTGCCTGTGTCCGTTGCTGCCGCGACCGATACACAAGCCGCTGACCCCAGTGTGGCCGCGCTTTACGCCGGCTCACCTGCGCTTGCCAATAACGATGTCAGTTCTGAGCCTGCTCTTCCCGCCCTCCAGCAGATGCCTACGGCGGAAGTTGAAAGCCAGGCGCCGGAACCGATTAGCTACGATATTGACCAGATGGCAGATGCTGCGAAGCAGGCGCTGCAGGAACTACCCACTGAGACTGAGCAGGCGACGGTGGTTGAGCACTCGGCTCCCTTTATTGCAGACTTGAGCCAGCGGACGAAAGATGAGATTCCCAGTGTTTTCTTCACCATGCACCATTGGTCCAGTATTCCCAGGGAGCGTGAGGTGGTGTTGAACGGTGAGACGCGCCGCGAAGGTGACACGATTAAACCGGGCCTTATGCTGGTCGAGATACTGCAAGGTTCTATTGTACTGGATTATCGCGGCACAGAATTCCGGCTGCGTTCGCTCAATAGCTGGGTGAACCTGTAGCGTTCAGTTCGCCGCGGTGATGCGGTCCAGGGGCAGTACGGTCGTCTGCTTCATAGTTTCCATAACAAAGCTGGAGCTCACGTCAAACAAGTTTGCCGCGATGAGTTTCTTATACAGTCGGTCGTAGCCCGCCATATCCTCGACTACGGCTTTCAGCAGGTAGTCGAGATCGCCACTCATGCGGTAGGCCTCGAGCACCTCTTCAATGGAGCTAATCACCTCGCCGAAGCGCGCGGCCCAGGCATCGTTGTGTTGATTGGTTCGCACCGAGATATACACCGTCAGTCCCAGATTCAATGATTGGGGGTCCAACAGGGCCACACGGCCGCGAATGACACCGGCTTCTTCCAGTTTTTGAATGCGTCGCCAGCAAGCGGTCTTCGATAACGCTACCCGGTCGGCTATCTCCCCTGCGGACAGGGTTGCGTCCTCTTGCATGAGCGCGAGGATTTTCTGGTCGTACTGATCCATTCGACAAGTATAGACATATATTTCGTTGAATAAGACTAATTGTAAACGATCGTTTTAATTAAGTGAATATATGCGCTACGAAAAGCAACAATGTTTCTATCTGCACCTTATACAATGCACCGCAATTCTTCGTCACTTCAGGGTTAGCACAATGAATTTGGACACCGTCAGGCAGCAGGTAGTCGGGGAGCGCGTATCGCTGCAAACCCCATTCGGCGAGAAGCCCCTGATCTACGCTGATTACACCGCGTCCGGTCGTGCCTATGCGCCCATTGAAGCATTTATCGAGCAGCGGGTATTGCCGTTCTACGCTAACACCCATAGCGAAAGCTCACTCAGCGGCCGCCAGACAGGCGCGCTGCGTGAGGAGGCGCGCCAATCGATCAGGCGGGCACTGAATGCGGGTGATGAGCACGCCGTGATCTTCTGCGGTACGGGTGCGACGGCAGCCATCAACAAGTTGATCGACCTGCTGGACTTGCGGCAACACCCGGATGAACCCGTGGTCGTGTTCATCGGCCCTTACGAGCATCACTCTAACGAATTGCCTTGGCGTGAGAGCGGTGTGCAGTTAGAAGTGATCCCGCTTGGCGAAGATGGGGCTATGGACCTGGAGGTGCTCGAAGACAAGTTGGCAGCCTGGAAGGGTAAGGCGAAAATATTTGCGAGCTTCTCCGCGGCGTCCAATGTTACGGGACTAAAAACAGATACCCGGGTGATCGGGGAGCTCGTGCATGCCCATGGCGGCGCGGTGTTCTGGGATTACGCGGCGGCGGCACCCTATGTGGGCATCGATGTCGCGGACAAGGATGCTGTGTTTATCTCGCCGCACAAGTTTCTCGGTGGCCCGGGTACGCCCGGCCTGTTGGTCGTGCGCAAGAACCTGCTCTCCAACCCAGTGCCGGCATTACCGGGCGGCGGCACGGTGTCATTTGTGGGTCCGGATTTTCATCATTATTTGGATGACGTGGAGCGTCGCGAGGAGGGCGGAACCCCGGGCATTGTGGAGTCTATTCGCGCCGGGCTGGTTTTCGAACTGCAGCAGGCGGTGGGTACCGATGTTATTGAGGCGGCGGAGGCCGATTTTGTCACACGCGCATTGGCTCGGTGGCGTTCGAATGACAACATCAAGCTGCTGGGTAATACCGATCTGCCACGGCTTTCGATTATGTCGTTGCAATTGTTGCACAAGGGCGAGCCATTGCACTATGCGTTCGTCGTTGCTTTGCTCAATGATTTGTTTGGCATTCAGGCGCGCGGAGGATGCTCCTGTGCGGGGCCTTACGGGCACAGTTTGTTGGGAATCGATGCCCAGCAGAGTCGAGCTCTGGATGCTGAAATCGCCCGCGGTAATGCAGTGTTGCGCCCGGGTTGGGTGCGTCTTAACTTCAACTATTTTCTCGATGAAGACAGTTTCAATTATCTCCTGCAGGCAATTGAGCTGATCGCAGAACATGGCTGGAAGCTGCTGCCTGAGTACCAGTACGATCATAGTTCCGGCACCTGGGCTTACCGGGGTAAGCGAACGACGCTACCCGTTTCACTGGCTGATTTTGATCCGACGGGTGGGCCAGCTGAGTACTTGCCCAGGGCGGATCAGTCTCTATCCGACTACCTTGAACTGGCGCGAGGTTGTCTGCTCGCCGAGGCTGCGGTGGCCGCGGAAGAAGTACTGAGTCTCGATAGCCGCGCCGAGGCGCTGCGCTGGTTCTACCTGCCCGGGGTGCAGTCATTGGCATTGCCAGTGGAAGCTGGTAATGTCCCCGGCTGAGCTACCAATAATAAAGAGGTGTAACGATGCGGTTTCTCCTGGTTCCCCTGGTATTGATGTGGTCTTCATATTCTCTGGCAGAGTGTGCTGAACCTCAGGCGCCCACTATTCCTGATGGGGGTACTTCTACCGAGCAAGAAATGATTGCCGGCATGCAAGGCCTGAAGGGCTATATGACGGACTCGAACGCGTACCTGGAGTGCCTCAAAGGCGAAGAGATGGCTGCGGAATCCGCTGCCGAGGCAGCTGGGCAAGAGTATCCTGCCGACAAGCGTGAGGCAGCGGTTGAGCGCCACAATGGAATAGTCGACATTCAGGAAAGACTGGCTACCGAATGGAGCGAAGAGCTCGCTGAGTTCAAAGCCAAGCCAAAGTAAGCCCCTGGTCAGGCTCTAATCGAGTCCAACGAGCCCGTTCCGGGCTCGACCCAAACTTCCCAAGCGTTTAAGGTGCTCTCCAGGATTTCAACCTGGAGAGCTTCCCGTGGAATTGCGCGACGTTATGCGGACCACCTTTGCGGCCCGTGAATACACTGATGATCCATTACCGGATTCGGTACTCTATGAGCTGATCGACAATGCCCGTTTTGCACCCAGCGGCGGCAATCGTCAGGCGGGTCGTATTATCGTGCTACGGGATCCCGATCTGCAGGGGCAGATCGCCGACCTCAGTTTGCCCACAGCGCAGCGTTACACCGCGCAGTCTATGGCGGGTGAAACTCCCTACAATCCGATCAACCCCACTGCGTTGACTGCCGAAGAGATCGCCGCGGTAGAGCCGATGCCCTTGTTGACCGATCACATACGCCACGCACCCGTGGTGTTGGTGGTGTGTGTCGATTTGGCCTCCGTCGCCGCTCTCGATAATGAATTGGATCGTATTAGCCTGGCCGTTGGTGCCTCTATCTACCCTCTGGTCTGGAATATCTTGCTGGGTGCCCGCGAGCGCGGCTTTGGGGGCACATTTACCACCATTAGTTTGGCGGTGGAACCGGAGCTTAAGACTTTGCTCGACATCCCGGAGCATTGGGCGATCGCTGCGGTGGTGCCTATGGGCAAGCCGGTGAAGCAACTCACTAAACTGAAGCGAAAGTCGGTCGAAGAGTTTGTGGTGCGTGACCGCTTCGACGGGCCGGCGCTTACTCAGGGATAACGGGCGCAGGCACAAAAAAGCCCGCCTCTTTCAAGGCGGGCTTCCTCAGAGCCGTGAGTGCTTAGTTGAAGCTGTAGCGGATGCGACCACCCCAGACTTCACCCTCGTCGATCATGGCAGCGTGCGATCCAGACAGCAGCGGTACGTCGAAGCCGTAGACATATACTTCTTCGTCCGTGATGTTGCGGCCGTAGACCATCAGCTCCCAGCGCTCATCGGCACTGCGGATGCCTGCACGCAGGTTGATTTTCGTATAGTCGTCGGTGACATCGTTCGGATCCAGGTCGCCCTGGGTGTCAAACTCGTCGCTGTAGTTGAATTCGCCACCGGCAAAGAACTCCATGCCATTACCGAACAGGTAGCTATAGTCCCAGAACAGGCTGGCCGAGTACTCTGGTGCGAAGGTCGTATTCTCACCGGTCACGTCATTGACGGTTGTGCCACCTTCCTGGCCGCAGAGTGGGTCTGCGTCCAGCTGCAACGATGTACAGGGTGCGGTGGGATAAGAGTCATACTCGGAATCGAGCCAGGCACCATTCAGGCCAACGCGCAGGCCTTCTGTGGCTTGCCAGAGCATGTCGAACTCGAAACCCTGCACGGTTACCTCAGCCGCATTGGTCACACCAAAGCTAATACCCTTGAAGATAGAGGTCTGCAAGTTGTCGTACTCGGTATAGAAGGCCGCCCAGTTCAGGGTCATGGCGCCTTCCAGCAGGGTGTGCTTGCCGCCAATTTCGTAGGCCGTTACTTCTTCATCTTCAAACTCGAAATCATCCGGTGGGTTGGTCGGATCATAGCAGTCGAACCAGGGCTCGTCCGGTGAGCAGGGGTAAGTCTGCGTTTGCAAATCACCAGGTGCACCGTCGTCAGCGCCCGTGAAACCGCCGGATTTGAAGCCTTCAGAGTAGGAGGCGTAGAGCATGGAGTTATCGGTGATATCCCACTGCAGGTTAACCTGCGGCAGCAGGTCATCCGTGTCCCGGTCTTCCTTATAGGCATAGCGATAGGTATCGAAGGTGGTGCCGTAAATCTGGCCCAACCAGAATTCATCGCTCGGAACATCGAGGCCAGTAATGTCATCGGACAGGAATTGGGTGCTCTCCACGTCCTTGGTCTCTTCGGTGTAGCGGATACCCAGTGTCAGGCGCAGGTCGTCACGCAGGTTAAAGGTACCCTGACCGAAGATCGCCCAGGAGTCGGAATCCAACTCGTAGTGGTGATTCCGGCGTTGCTGGTTGGCGTTGTACTGACCGCCGCTAAGTGCAAAGGCCAGGTTGGGAATGCCGAGTACGGGCTCCAGAAGCCCACCGATGGCACCGTCGATAGTGACGAAGCGATCGAACTCCAGGGTGCTCTCCTCGTAGTAGGCGCCCGCGATGTACTCGAAGAAGCCGCCCGTGGGTGAGGCAAGGCGGATTTCCTGGCTGAACTGCTCGAAATCCTGGTCGTCGTCCCGGGAGATGAACTGCAGGGGCAGCCAGTCACAGTCACAACCATCGGTATAGCTGTATTCAGACCAGCCCGTCACAGACGTGATCGTGTATTCGCCCATGTAGTAGTTGAAGTTCAGGGCCCAGTTGTCGGTATCGTTATCGCTGGATTCCTGATACTCGCCTACCGACACACCATCTACCTTGCCGTTGGTGCCGTAGTTGTTGTCTTTGGAATAGGTAAACTCCTCGCGAACGTCGTCACTGAAGTTAGGGTAGAACACATCGTTAATGGCGTAAGCCGCCTGAGTAAAGGCACCCGCGTTCGGGATGAGTTCAGCCCTTTGTGCCGGCGTCAGGTACGTGGTTACACCCGAAGCGGCCCCTTCGCGTTCCAGATCTGAGTAACTGTACTTCAATGTCAGATCCATATTTTCGTTCGGTTCCCACACCGCCGTGAGGCGATACACCGTCTCTTCGATTTCCGGCTCATCGGTATCCAGGAAGGTGTTCTCTGTATAACCGTCAGTTTCGCGATACTTAAAGGCGCCGCGCAGGGCGAAGTTATCGGTAATCGCCCCGCTCAACACACCCTCGCCAATGATGCCGTCATTGTCCTCGTAAGACAGTGCGATGTTGCCGTTCAGTGGGTCATCCAGGCTGGGTGATGCTGTAATCACGCTCACCGCACCGGCAACCGTGTTCTTGCCAAACAGAATGCCCTGCGGGCCGCGCAGGACTTCCACCCGCTCGATATCCATAAATGGCGCCCGGTACTGGCGTCCGCGACCCATGTAGATGCCGTCGATATACATACCAACCGACTGCTCAAAGGCCTGGTTGTTACTGGAGCCCATGCCGCGCATATAGATATTGGTACTTACCGGTGCATCGGAGATGAACAGGTTGGGTACGTAGTCGGCCAGTGCCGCCATATTGGGTATGCCAGCATCGCTAATTTTGTCGCCTTGTAAGGCAGACACAGAAATCGGTACGTCTTGCAGACTCTCAGCCCGTTTCTGGGCGGTAACGATCACCTCTTCGAGCTGCAATTGGGCAAACGACGTCGGCGCACAAACAGCTAAGGCCAAGGCCGCCACAATAGGGGACTTTCTCAGGGTGGGAGACATGCGGTTTCCTCTTGTGTTTTATGATTATTAGTAGCGACCATAACGTGTGATCGCGATTCTTATGACGCTAATAATAGACGAGTCGCAGGTTAGATAACACAGCTAGCAAACCGTATTTTCGGTATAAATTTGGTGAATATGACGTGGCCGCGCCGCCCCTCACTGCCCCTGCAAATGCCTGCCGCGCTGGGTCTCAGCGCGGCAGGTAGGGCAGCACCCGTTCTTCAAACAGTCGCAACATGGACCAGGACTTGTCCGGCTCGATACCTGCCAATAAGGGGTTGAGGAAGAGAACGCTGTTATCGCCCAAACCCTCGGCAAGCTCGATAGCTTGTTCTGGTGTCACTACTCGGTAGGCATCGCTCTCTCGCACAGTCTCAGCAGTAAAGTTCCCCGCATAGGGTCCTGCAGCTTCTCCAAATGCCTCCCGGGTCCAGGCACCGTACGATTCAAGCTGGTGACAGACATGCGGAAAGATCCACTCCCAGTCCCGATCGGGATCGTCGGATACCCAGAGAAAGATTGGGCCGTGGCTAGGATACGGGCCTGGATCCGTTTTACCGATGGTAAGGCACTCGTCACGATAGGGTTGCCATAGCCTGGCATCCAGGGGCGGAAACCAGTCATCCGCAATATGGGCTGCGCGGCGGGCGGCGGCAGGGGAGCTGCCTCCCAGTAGGATCGGCGGGGGCACCGGCTCTGGTCTCGGGGTGATATGGCAGGTACGGCCCTGCCATTCGAATGGCTGTCCCGACCAGGCCAGGCGCAGGAACTCGCAGGTCTCGCCCATCATGCGCCAGCGGTCCTTCAGCGAGCGCCCAAAGGTTTCGAATTCCGTAGGCCGATAACCTGCACCGATTCCCAGTAGCAGGCGGCCATTGCTGATGGTTTGGGTAACGGCGGCGTCTTCGGCGAGTTTGGGTAAATCGTAGAGTGGTGCCAGTACCACTGACGTTCTCAGTTTGATGGACTGGCTTCGCGCTGCCATGGCGCTGGCCAGAATGAGTGGAGAAGGGTTATAACCGTCGTCGCTGCCGTGATGCTCGCCCAGACCAACGACATCAAAGCCCAGGTCGTCGGCCCAGCTGACCTGATCCAGCGCGGCGGCGTATAACTTATTGCGCTGGGCGCCGAATTCCGGCGCCCGTAGGTCGTAGGTAAGACACAGTTCCATGCAATTTCTTCCCGCGGTTGGTAGGCTGAGTCTAACGGCAATCGAGGATAAATAATAAATGGAAACGCTTGTAGAGTGGCTGCCGCGGGTCGGTGCCATATTGACAGTTCTGTTGGGTCTCGTCGGTTTTTTTAGGCCGCAACTGATCACCGATGGTCAGCAAATTACGTTAGGCAGTCCGATGGCGTTGTCGGAAGCGCGGGTGGTATTTGGTGGCCTGCACCTGGGCGGTGGGTTGATGGCGCTGCTGCTAAATGAACCGGTGATCTATATGACCCTGGGCGTCGCCTGGCTGTTTGGCTTGCTGGCCCGCTTCTATTCCATGTGGGCCGATAAAACCAGTCTGCAGCACTCGGTGCCCGGCATTGTCGTGGACGCCAGTATGGCCTTCTTGTTTCTCAGCGGTTTGATTCTCTAGGGTTATAGAAACAGCCCCAGGGTCGGCACATTGATGTCGGCCATGTCCATCACGATCTCCCGACGCGCGATCTTGTAATCGCCGTCGACCTGCCGCAAGGTGTCGCGGCGCTGGCCCGCGTAAATGAAGTCGGGGGAGCCGGGCCGGCTGTAGAACAGCTGGAAATTGTTGTAGGTCGACAACTCATCTCTCTCCTGTGCGTGTATTTCGATATTACCGATGATGCGCCGAGTGCGCGCCGGTGGGTTCTCGGCCCAGGCATTCATTTTGAAGCTGCGTTCGACGCGTAAAAACAGGTAGGCGATATTTTCGTCACGAATGGGGCAGCCATCTGAGTCCAGGCCCTCGAGTTCGCGTTCCACGCTAATCATGCATTCGTTGCCTTGCTCCCGATTGTTGACCAGCGGATTAGTGCGAGCGGGCATTGAGTAGGAAATGTCTTCACAGCACAGTCCCAGCCAGATCTGGTATTGCCGGTTGTCCAGTAGTCGTGCTTCGCGGTAGTACCACTGTTCCACCGCTAGCTGCAGTTGCGGGCTTACCGTGTTCATGCTGCCTCCTCTGCTGCGGCAATCGCGTCGCGCCAGCGCAAGAAGAAGGCGCGCGCGTAGTATTCGTTGGCGGTGCTGCTGACCAGCCCAGGCAGTTCCGGGTGCGATTTTTCTTCGCCTAGCCCCAGTCCGTAGTAGAAGGGGCGGTCATCGGCAAAGTCGATATTGGCGCCCAGGTATTGTTGCATCCAGCTCTCAGAGTCTTCCTGTTCGAGGATGCCGCCAGGCCCAAAGAATGAGCTGTAGTTCGCGCGCATCAGTTTTTTCAGGTGATCGGGCGCATCGGCGGGAACCACCGACCAGGACCAGTACTCCACCTTGCCCGGGCCGCGGGGGTGCGACACCTTGAAAGACGCATTGGACCAAAGGAAAGAGAGATTGGGATAAACGCCAAAGGTGAGGCCTTTCATGCGCGCGCGAATAGGGCCGACTCGCTCAGCCGCCTGGGCCTGTATGTCGCGGAGGTACTCCTGCAACTCGTCGCCACCGAGTTGTCCTGCGATCGTTTCAAAACCCCAGGCCACGCTCTCGACCGGGCTGTCGGTCGGCATCAAGCGAAAGGTAGCGCCGTGTCCAGGTTGTGGTACTACCGAATAGCCGTGCGCATTGATTTCCTCGTTAGCCTCTGGCGGAATCACGGCGGCATGCAGAAAAGGGCCGTGATTCACGTCACCCAGTTGATTTTCCATGGGCAGCTTCCAGTTGGCGTTGATGACCCAGCGGTGGGGTGCCCCCATGAACTCGATGCCACCGGGAAAACGCTGCAGGAATGCGTCCAGGTAAAAGCGCATGTCACCCAGGTATTCCTCCAGGGAAACGATAGATTCGTCAAAGCTACCGAATACCATTCCGTTCCAGGACTCTACCCGCGGTACTTTCTTGAGCCCCAACTGACTCTTATCGGGCTGGCGCTCTACCTGGCGCTCCTGGGGTATTGCAGCCAGTTCGCCGTCCACTTTGTAAGACCAGTTGTGATAGGGGCAGACAAAGCGCCTGGTGTTGCCATGATCAGCTCGGCATACGGGTAGGCCGCGGTGCGTGCAGCTGTTGATGCTGGCATGTACTTGCTTGTCCTCGCCGCGGGCCAGGATAATGGGGGTTTCGCACATGTAGGCCTGAACAAAGTCGCCCGGGTTCGGTATCTGGGATTCATGGCCCAGAAACAACCAGGCTTTTCCGAAGATGCCGTTCTTCTCCAATGCATAAACGGATTCGTCGCTCCAGCAGCGACGGCTAACCAGCGAGGCGTCGTCATTGACTAATTGGTGGGCTCTGTATGGCATTATGTTTGCTCAAAAATTATCAATTATTAATAAATATTGCACATGAAATAGACTATTTCCAGAAAATAACCGAATATGACGATATTAGTTCAAAATATGCGCGTAATTATTGAGTATTTGTTAATTAAATGAAGCAAGCAGAGCTGACCAAGGGTGAGCGAACCGCCAGTCGCATCCTGGATGTTGCAGAAGATTTATTTGCGCAACGGGGTTTTGATGGAGTGTCGCTGCGGGAAATTGCCACTGGCGCCGGGATTCGCGAGCCGGGGTTGTATAACTATTTCGGCAACAAAAGGGAGCTCTACGGGGCTGTTCTGGATCGCGCGTTGCAGCCTATGCTCGAAGCCATGCAGCATCAACTTGACCAGCCTGATGGCCTGCGTGGTTACGCACAATTACCGGCTGTGATGACAGACCTATTGCTAGAGCACCCCTCCATGGCGGCACTCTTTCAACAAGCGCTTCGCGATGGCGGGGAAGATTCCGAGGGCAATCAACTGATGGCCAACTGGTTGGAACGTCTGTTCTCTGAGGCAATGGAAATGATGGATGCCCTGGGTTTCGAGCGCGTTGACCGAGCTGCTTTGGCCATTCAGACCATCGCGATGTTCAATCTCAGTACCGGCTATTTCCTGTCGCAGAAAGCTTTCGCCTGCATGGCGACAGGCGATCTGCGAGATGCGGAGAATATCGAGCGTCAGAAATCGCTTCTGCTACGCATTCAGCGCGCGATGATCCTGTCGAACTAGCTTAAGACAATAATGGACCGATCTAGCTATTCAGAGCGATATCTGAAGACCAGATGATATCGAGATAGCGACGGCTGTACTTGAAACCGCCATCGGTTTTGACGATATCGTCCTTGTATCGTATGCCGACCTCCCACTTGCGACCCACGCCATCCTGCTCATAGATGTGTGTCGCCACGCAGTAGGTTTCTCCCTGGTAGCTATCGCCGTCCCACTTGCCGCGCTGATTGCCCACCAGGTGCATGGTGCCGCTGTAGTTGTGCAGCAGTTGCACCTGTTCCTTAAATGCGGCCAGCCCATTGCACTCAAATTCTGGAGCGGCCACGACGACCTCTTCAAGCATGATGGTATCCAGTTCATCGAAACTGCGGTCATCCATACAGCGGGCATATTCGTGGGCGAGCTCCCAGGGCGCGTGATCTTTATCCATATTGTTATCCGTAAGTTTGCTAAGCTGGGTCGAATGTAACAAATCAACGGGATGCCGCAAGGAGAATAATGGCATGAACAATCGATTAGGACTTCTGTTTCTTGGCTTATGCCTCTTATTGCCCATCGCGTCCGCGCAGTCTGCGGATGCCAAAGGTACGGTACTGATTACTGGCGCTAACCGCGGGATCGGCCTGGCGCTGAGCGAACAGTTCATTAAAGGTGGCTATACGGTGATTGGTACTGCGCGCAAGCCGGCTGCCGCGGATGCCTTGCGCGCCGCAGGCGCACAGGTAGAGCAGCTTGACGTTAGCAGCCAGGAGAGCGCGACAGCGCTGGCAAAACGCCTGCAGGGCACTCCTATCGATATCGTGGTCAACAACGCGGGTATTATTGGCCATAACAGCAAGGACTTTGCCTCGCTGGATGTGGATCAGTTGCATGGGGTGCTTGACGTCAACAGCCTTGGACCCTTGCGCGTCACGCAGGCCCTGTTACCTAACCTCGAGGCTGGCCAGGGCAAGACCGTGGTCAATATCAGTTCTGTGATGGGTAGCATCGAGAGGAACTGGGGCTGTTGCATCGGCTACCGCGCCAGTAAATCTGCACTGAACATGATGAACAGCACCTTGGCTTTGGAATTCGCTGAGCGAGGCTATACCTTCGTGGTGTTGCATCCGGGCTATGTGAAGACCGATATGAATTCAGGGCAGGGGAATATCACCACGCTGGAGAGTTCAACCGGCTTATTCAATGTCATCGCCGGGCTCAGCCAGGATGACAATGGCCGCTATTACGACTTTAAGGGTGAAGCCCTGCCTTGGTAGGGGGTGACTCACAACTCCAAGACATTGGAGCGCACTAGCACACCGCCGTCGACCACCAGGTCGTGACCGGTAATGAAAGAGGCTCGCTCAGAGCAGAGGTAGACAGCGGCATCGGCGATCTCGGAAGGTTCTGCGAGTCGGCCCATGGCATGTGAGTTGAGCACACGCTCGCGCATGTCGTCCGGCATCTTGTCCAGATAAAAGGCCATGCCGCCACTATTGATGCCTCCCGGGCAGATCGTATTGATACGTACGCCGCGCTTGGCATACTCAACCGCAGCGGTTTTGCCCAGATTAATCAGTCCGCCTTTGGCGGCGGCGTAAGCACCTTGCCATGCCTCACCTCGGAGCCCCGACACAGAGGCTATGTTCACGATGGCTCCACCGCCGGAGGCCTCTATTAAAGGGAGTTGGGTCTTCATGGCCAGCCAAACGCCTTTGAGTGTCACGCTGTGGGTCGCATCCCAGTCCTCTTCGCTGATGTCGACCAGCGGTTGATTCCTGGTCCCTGCCGCCGCATTGTTGGATACCGCGTGCAGTGCGCCATAGCGCTCGGCGATGGCATCTATCACGGCTTGACTGTCAGCTGCGCTCGCAAGATCGGCTTGCTGAAAAAAGCCTTCGCCACCGGCCGCCTGTAGCTGTAATAGAGTCTCCTCGCCGCCTTCGGGATTAATGTCGGTAAATGCCACTCGATATCCCTCGCGGGCAAAAGCCATTACCGTGGCGCGCCCTGTGCCGGCACCGCCGCCCATCACCAGGGCAACTTTAGTGCTCATTTTTCTCGCTCCTGCCCTGGGACATCACGCCTTCACGCCGTTGCGCTATGGTGCTCGCCATAACCTGTTTTGCCGACTCAATGGCCTGTTGTTCCTCCCACTCCAGGGCATCCTGGTAGGGCATGCTGTAGCCTTTATCGATCAGGGCTTTGTAGCGGGGGAGCATACCGGGTGCGCTCTTGCACATGGTTTCGGCGAGCTCCATGGCTTTGGGAAGTAGTTCGTCCCTGCCCACCACGTGGTTGACCAAACCCCAATCATAGGCCTGTTGTGCGAATACCGGCGCGCCTGTGAAAGACACCTCGCGGGCGCGTGATAGACCGATTAAGCGCGGTAGTTTTTGACTCAGTCCCCAACCCGGTAGAATGCCGACCCGGGCATGAGTATCAGCAAAGCGGGCATCCTCAGAGGCAATCAGGATGTCACAGGCCAGTGCCAATTCGAACCCACCCGTTACGGCATGGCCGTTGATGGCACCGATGATCGGGCCGGGGAAGGCCTCCATAGCGCGTGCCATTGCATTATCGGCCTCCTCGTCAGGATTCTGGTCTGATGCGGCGAGTTCTTTGAGATCGAATCCGGCGCAGAACGCGCGTCCGTTGCCAGTGATTATCAGTACTTGCAGTGATGGGTCATCGCAACAGGTTTGCATCGCCTCGATAAAATCTTCGCGCAGTTCGCGCGATAGCGCGTTCATTTCGTCCGGGCGGTTCAAGGTGATAACGGCATAACCGTCGCGTTTCTCCAGTAGTACTTTGTTCATGCCGGCTCTCCGAGGTAGGAGGGTACGTCTAAAAAGTTTAGTGCTTTGGCGATGGCGGGACCTCGCAGCATGCCGTCGGACCACCATTCGGGTTTTGCTTCGTCCTGGCAGAGCTGCACAACGACGGCGGCGATCGCCGCCGCGGAGCAAGGACTGGCATATTTTAGAATATCTTCTGCCAGGCCTGCGCGACGCATGACTTCGGTGATGACGGTGCCGGGTTCCAGATTGAGAAATCGCAGGCCTTGATTAGCGTATTCGGCGCGCAAACAGCCAGCGAGTCTGCCCAGGGCCGCCTTGGATGATGCATACGCGAAACCCCAGCCGCCCGCATCGGGCGCCGCAGGAGGATCCATGGCGGCTGTAGCCGAGAGCATGTTAATAATCGTTCCCGAGCCTTGCGCCTGCATAGTGGGTAATACCTGTCGAATGATGGCCAGAGGTGTGTGCAGGTTGGCCTGAAAGGTGGCGTCGAAGTGCGCTCGCTCCAGATCGGCGATGGCCACCATATTGCCGACACCCTGGAAGGTGGCATTGTTAAACAGCAGGTCGATGCGCCCGAACTCATCTATTGCCTGCTGTGCTGCGTCGACGCAACCCGTCTCGTCGAGAATATCGGCCTGTAAGCACAGGGCCTTGCCGCCGCTATCTTGAATCAACGCGGCGGTGGCAGAGAGATTGCCAGGGAAGGCCTCGACGGTGCCGGCGTGGTCGTAGGCCTCGCCGTCGTGAAGAGTTCGAGCGGTTATTGCCAGGTCGTAGCCCGCCTGGGCAAGGGCGACTGCTGCCTCTGCACCAATTCCGCGGCTGGCGCCGCTCACAAATGCTACCGGTCGGGTCATACGCATTCCTCTTGTTTGATTAAGCTGCGAAGTTCGGAAAAAATTACGGTCATTTTTGTCTCGCCCAGTTGGCTCGCATATTGATCCCAGACTGCTTCGGTGGAGCGGGTCAGCTCGGTGATAAAACTTCTCCCCTGGGCAGTAAAATCGACCAGTTTGGCGCGTGAGTCCGCCGGATCGGGGCGCCGTTCCAGCCAGCCCGAGGCTTCGAGTTCGTGGATGATTTTCATCATTGACTGAGGACGGATTCCGGCTGCCTCGGCTAAATCGACGCTGCGGCTGGGTCCGAAGCTACCCAGGTGGAGGAATACGGCGCGGTGGCGAGCGCGGATTCCCGCGATGCCCCGGCGCTGTAAATCTGCGGTGAGTCTGTGCTGGAAGTCTTCATGCAGCATCATGATTATCTGACCCAGTTCCTGTTGTAGATTCACGCTGTTCGCTCCACAGGCTTGCGATAGCCATATAATAAGCTAGACTTATAATCAGTTTAGCTGTTTAAATGCGCACGTCAAGAAAGGCATAGGGAAGGGGAGTCGAGGTATGTTCCAGGTATTTGCTGCTACGCCGGAAGACATGGGGCCGGGTGACATCGGTGCACATGCCGCGCGAGCGGAAGCGATGGGCTACGACGGTCTGCAGGTGCCGGATGCGATTCACGATGGGCTGCTGCTTGCCGCATTGGCGTTGAATGCGACTGAAACACTGATAGTGGGTACCGGGGTGCTTGTGGCCTTTCCAAGGAGTCCCATGACGGTGGCCATTGCGAGCTGGGATCTACAGAAGATGTCCGGGGGCCGGTTTGAGCTGGGGCTGGGGACCCAGATCAAGCCCAATATCGAACAACGTTACTCGGCCCGCTGGGATTCACCGGTACCCCAGTTGCGCGAGTATGTGCAGTCAGTAAAAGCGATCTTTCACAGTTTTCAGACGGGCGAGCGCCTCAACTTCGTCGGCGAGCATTACCAGTTCACGAAGCTACAGCCCTTCTTTAACCCGGGCCCGATAGAGCACCCTGACATCCCTGTATTGTGCGGCGCCGTTGGCCCCGACATGACGCGGATGGTGGGCAGGGTGGCCGACGGCATGATTACCCATCCCACCAATACGCCACCGGAGTATATTGAGCAGGTGTGCCTGCCACGGCTGCGCGCTGGATTCGAGCGTGCAGAGCGCACTGGGGTAGACTTCCGCCTGCTGTTAGGCCCGCTAGTGGCCACCGGCGTGGATGCGTCAGCTGTGGCTGCAGAGTGGGAGAAGCAGCGCAGTATGTTGGGTTTTCTCTACTCCACACCGGCGTATTGGCCGAGCCTCGAGCTATTTGGCTGGCAGGATACTGGTCAGCAATTGCTGGACCTTACCCGTGATGGTCGTTGGCAGGATATGGCCAGCGTACTCAGTGATGATATGTTGGATAAGTTTGTACCGCGTGGGACTTATGATGAGATTGCCGGGCTAATGAAGTCTCGCTACGCCGGACTAACGGATCGAATCACGTTCCCTATGCCAACAGATCCCGCCAATGATGAGGCGGCGGCCCGTGTCATCGCAGAATTGAAGGCGCCGCAGTGACTACCATCCCCTTGTCGCCAGCCGAGGTCAGCGCCGATTGGCTCGCGCAGGTCATAGCAGGCCCAGATTCTGATGCAAAACTGCGTTCGGTGGTGGTCGAGGACGCTAATGCGGGCACCACGGGTCGCTTACTGCTGTCGCTGGAATGGTCGGCTGACAGTGACTTGCCGCACAGGGTATTTATCAAGCTGCCGCCGGATGATGAGACGCAACGCGCGTTCGTTGCAGCCGTGGGCATGGGGCGTGCGGAGTCGCGCTTCTATCGTGATCTTTCAGCGGAGCTGCCGATACCGATTCCGCGTTGTTATTACGCAGATTTTAACGACGCGGGTGATCGTTACATTATGGTGCTGGAGAATCTCGAAGCCCGCGGTTGCCAATTTCGTAATGCGTCGAGCCGCTATTCAATAGATTATCTGCGCGAAGTGCTGTCTGCGTTTGCTCGTCTGCATGCGGCATTCTGGGCCAGCCCGCGTTTCGCGGATGATTTGGCGTGGATAAAGCCGCCTGCGTTTCACGATATGGGCCCCAGGTTAGTGCAGCGAGCAATGGAGCGTCACGCCAGCGAGATGCCACCGGTCTTTTCTGAAATGGGCTCTCTCTACCTCGAAAATACTGCCGCGATTCACTCGCTCTGGAATCAGGGGGTGCCCACTTTGGTGCATGGGGATTGTCACGATGGCAACCTCTACTACGATCCGGACGCCGGACCCGGATTCCTGGACTGGGGTGTGCTGGGTCGTACCAGTTGTATGCGCGATGTGGCCTATTTCCTGGCGGGGACCCCCGCGCCTGAAGATCGTGTCGAACACCTTCCAGACTTGCTCCAGTTTTATTTGAACGCCTTGCGTGAGCTGGGCGTGGCGCAAGTGGATGAGGCAGCGCTGCAGCGTGAGTTCCGCTGGCACACGGCCTACGTCTGGGTCGGCGCAGCCACAACCCTGGCCATGGGTGACGAGTGGCAGCCGTCCAATTATGTGCGGCGGACCATGGAGCGGCTCAATCTCGCGTTGGAATCCAGTCAATCTGTCGAGGCGCTTCGCGAGTCTATCGCTTGAATATGCGCTAATGGCGCGCGATCCCCTGCAATTTGCGGCATATTCACGTACAATTCGCGCCGCAAATTTCATCCCCAAACAGGATTCAAGCATGTATAGCAATCGAGATTTCAATCGCTGGCGCCGGCACCCCTGGCACGGTCTGCGGGCACGCGCGGATGGCGCACCGGAAGATGTGGTTCAGGTCTACATCGAAATGACGCCCGCGGACGTCGTTAAATATGAGGTCGACAAGGCTTCGGGTTTTTTGATGGTGGACCGCCCTCAGCGGACCACTTCTAGCCCGCCGGCATTATATGGTTTCATTCCCCGCACCTATTGCGGTGAGGAAGTGGCCAAGCGTTGTCCTCACGCCGATGTGGCAGACGGCGATCCTCTCGATATTTGTGTCTACTCTGAGCGACACATCACACGTGCCGACATTCTCCTCAATGCGCGTGTCTTGGGCGGCATCCAGATGATTGACGGTGGTGAGGCTGACGATAAGATCGTGGCTGTATTGGAGGGCGATAATATCTGGGGTGATGTCCAGGATATTACGGATCTACCCGACATTAAGATTGAGCGGTTGCAGCATTACTTCAGCACCTACAAGATGCAGCCTGGCAAGGAGCTGGATATCAAGGTTGATTTTGTCTACGGCCGCGAAGAGGCCCTGAAGGTGATTGCCGCGTCCGAGAAAGACTATTGGGCGAGTTTCGATCATCTGCACGAGCAGGCTCGGAGCTAGGCAGTAGGGCGCCCGTCTATGAGAGGCTGAGCCATGAAGGCCATTAAAGTCGATAACCACCAAGCGGTCCTGGTGGACGTACCTGAGCCTCGCGGGGACGGAGTATTGGTCAAGGTGGTTTCTTCGTCTATCTGTGGCTCAGATCTTCACATGATGGAACGCGGCTACTTCGGTGATTACGTTATTGGTCACGAGTTTGCCGGAATTGCGCCGGATGGCCGAGCCGTCGCCGTGGAACCCACATTGGGCTGTGGACTCTGCAGCTATTGCGAAGAAGGGCATCGCCAACACTGCCAGTCTGATGCTCGTATCATGGGTGTATTCCTTGACGGCGGCATGGCGGAGTATGTACTGGCACCTGCGGGCAATCTGGTGGAACTCCCCACCGGATTAGACATGACCACGGCAGCACTGGTTGAGCCGCTTGCCGTTGCAGTGCATACACTTGACCGTTCCAGGCTGCAGCAGGGTGATAGAGTGCTGGTTATCGGTGCCGGCCCTATCGGGCTTGCGGTCGGAGCCGCTCTGCAGTCCCGCGGTGTTGATTACGATATTAGCGCTCGGCACGAAGCGCAACGCGCAGCGGCGACGCTTTTGGGTGGCCGCTGTCAGCTTGGGCAGGACTATGACCTGGTTATTGATGCTGTGGGGAGCACGTCATCCTTGCAGCAGGCCGTTACCGCCGTGCGGCCGATGGGTCGGGTTGGTCTGGCGGGTTCATTCTGGGAGCCGGCGGAACTGAATGTCGGGTTTTGTATGAAGGAAGTGGAACTCATCGCGGCAACTACCTATAGTTGCAAGGCGCCTTATCGCAACTTTCAGGAGGCAGGGGAATTGCTCTACCGGAACCCGGAAGTTGCCCGAGCGTTAATCACTCACCGATTTCCGCTGGATGCGGTGGATGAAGCCTTTGCCGCCGCTGCTAACCGCGCTGCCGGCGCAATTAAAGTGGTGTTTGACGTCGCCTAGCGCGTTATCGAATGGAGGACAGGTTTTTGATCATCATAAATGCTGAAGTACGGGTGGGCGAGGGAGCCATTGCGCAAGTCAGTGAGGCTATCTCGACCATGGAAGCCGCTAGTTTGCAGGAACCGGGCTGCCAGGTGTACGCATTTTCCGTCGATGTCAGCGATCCCACCATGGTGCGGATTACCGAGCGTTGGGATTCGATGGATGATCTGAAGAAACACTTCACTGAGCCACATATGGCGGACTTTCAGGCAGCGCTGTCTTCTGCGGAGATCCTGTCCATGGATGTGCAGGCCTATGAAGCCAACCCAGTGGATATGCCTTTCTAGCTCGCGTTTTTTGCTATCCTGAGATGGTGCATCGCAGGAGAGCATAACAATGAACGCGGAAGTTCCTGCCCGCATTATGCGAGGCTGTCATCTTCCCGGCTTTGAGGCCGTTGAGGGTGAATACGATTACACGATCAGCGCCGAAGACATCGAGGGGCAATTGCCTGATGGCTTAACCGGCACCTTGTTCCGCAATGGCCCCGGTCGACTCAAGATCGGTCCACACAAATATGGTCACTGGTTCGATGGCGACGGCATGCTCAATGCCTTCACCTTCAAAGATGGTGCCGTGCACTACCGCAACCGCTACGTGCGCACTCCCAAGTATGTTGAGGAGACCGCTGCAGAAAAAATACTCTATCGCGGTGTCGGCACACAGCGCCCTGGTGGGTTTCTCAACAACATGTTTCGCTTCCCTGGCAACGCGGCCAATACCTCCGTTGTGTATCACGCTGGGAAACTGCTGACATTGTGGGAGGGCGGCGACCCTTGGGAGTTGGACCCCGCAACACTGGAAACTCGCGGGGCCTGGAAGTTTGATGGCCAGTTGAAGACCGGCATGCCCTTCAGCGCGCACGGCAAGATTCATGCGCAGAGCGGCTACTACTACAACTTTGGAATGATGGGGGCACTGAATTTCTACAAAATCGACCCCCAGGGCAGAATGGAAAAATCGGTTAGGCACAAGGTAGGTAACTACGCGATGTGCCATGACTTTGCCATGACGGATCGCCACGCCATCTTTTTCCTGTGTCCCGCAGTATTTCGAACACCGCTCAAATTTGTGCTGGGCATGCACAGCGTCGTCGATGCCATGGAGTACGACGATTCCATGCCGACCAAGATTGTGGTGGTATCTCTCGATGATCTCTCAGTCGTGCGTGAGTTCGAGGTTGACCCGTTCTTCTGTTTCCACTTTGGGAATGCCTCGGAAGAGGGCGACGTACTATATGCGGACGTAGCCCGAGTCGACCAAATGGGTTCGATGGACGCAATGCGAGACGTCTTCGAAGACAATGACGCGGAGATGGACCCATCGGCCTGCTTCTACCGCTTTGAGCTCAATCTGGCGACTGGCGAGGTGGGTGGTCACAAGCACGCAGGTGCTAGCGGAGGTGACTTTCCGATGTGGGACATGCGCAGGACCGGTCAGCGCACGCGCTACGGCTACCTGGCCAGCATACTTGAGAACGGCACGCCCTATAGTTTTAACGCCCTGCAGAAGGTCGATCTGGAAAGCGGTGAGGCGAAAGTCTATGACTTCGGGCCCGGCCGCTTTACCTCAGAGGCATTGTTTGTTCCCTCCCATAGTGCGGCGGCAGAGGATGAAGGCTGGTTGGTATCCGTCGTGTTCAACGCGCATCGAGGCAAGAGCGAATTGGCGCTTGTTGATGCGCAAGAGCTGGATCGCGAAGTAGCGACAGTGCCGCTGCAGCACCACATACCCTATGGATTCCATGGTTTTTTCACATCTGAAGTGTTTCGCTGAGTGCCATCGTCGATGCGAGGAGCTTTATTTACCGTACTTCTGATCTGCAGTCTTGTCGCCGCACCGGTTGAGGCGCGCCGCAACAATAACAACTCCATAATGGGAGAGCAGTCGAGACCGACCGCGTATGGACTCAAGATCAGTCGCGGTGGCGAGCAATCGGACTTCGAGCCCGAGCCACTGATGCCGATAGCGGGGCTCAGTCTCATGCAATATCTCAATACAGTAAATACCGCAGAGGGGGAGGGTGGTGTTTATGCCGCAGCGCTGTCCGAACCGCTGCAGGATATCGGGCGGGCTTATCAGGCGGAAAACAAGCATCGCGAGGCAATCCAGTTCTTTCGCCGTGCGCTGCATCTGTCCCGAGTGAACGAAGGTCTTTACACCGAAACCCAACTGCCCTTGCTCGATTACATGATTGAGAGCCATCTCGCGATGGGCCAGGTATTCGATGTTGATGACAAACAGAACTACCGTTTTCGAGTACAACAAAAACTCTATCAACCGGGTGACCCTGCGCTAACCGAAGCCGCGCTGGAATTTTCGGAGTGGCAGCGCCAGGCCTACCTGGACGGTTTTGCCGGGGACAACTATCGGCGCTTGGTCAATATGTACGATCTGCACACGCGACAGATAGAACTGCTTGAGCAGGACAGCGGTGACGACGCTGTGTTATTGCAGCATCTCCGACAGCGTATGCAGGCCGAATACCTGCTATCCCAGTACGAGGGTGAGAAAGAGGCAGAGATCCAGGTCAGTGTCAGTAGCCCTTTGGACAAGCAGTTCGCGTTCAGCACCGATCCCGCGGTGCATCGCTTCAAGTACTTGCGAGACTTCAATTATCGCAATGGTGAGAGAACCATGAAGCGAATCATTGAGGTGCTGGAGCGCGAAGCAGAACCTGACCCACTCGAGTTAGCCAAGGCTCAGATTGCTCTCGGTGACTGGTATATGTGGTGGGATGTGCTGGCTCGAGCGATTCAATGCTATGAGAGGGCCTGGGCAATACTCGACAAGGATGGATCTAATCTGACCAACCCCGATGCGCTGTTTCAAGAGCCGGTGGAATTGCCGGTAACTGAAGTTTTCCGCCCGGGACCCATTACGCCACAGGCCGAGCGTTCTGCCCTGGGCACGGTTTTATTTGATGTGTCACGTCAGGGGCGTGCTCGCAATGTCGAAATCGTAGAGCAGGATCCGGCGGAAGAGATGGGGGCTCGGGTCGCGTTATTCGATATGCTGCGGGAGATGCGCTTCAGACCGATAGTACGGGAGGGAGCTGCAGTAACCACTGAGTCGGTAGTTCGGGTATATCGCTACGAATATTAGACACCAGGGATAGCTGGCGTAATCAGAGTGTCAGATTGCTAATGAAGTACGTGTTGCTGATACTGCTGATTGTACGTCTCTCGCCCGCAAATGCCGCGGCAGAACCGAACGTTATCGCCCGTGGTGACGGTGAAGTGGTCGTCGATTTTCATTTTCTTATTCCGGGCTCACGCGAGCCGGAGTTGCTTCACTGGTTGGAGTTTGGCGTGGACGCGCTCCTGTCGGTGTACGGGCGCTTGCCGAGAGAGCAACTGCGGGTCAATGTGAGGCCGATAGGAGTGTTCACAGACGATTCGATTCCTTGGGCTCAGGTTAATCGCGGAGATCCAGATACGGTGTCTTTCTACATCGATGCACTGGCCAGCGCTGACTCTCTCAAGTCTAATTGGACCACTTATCACGAGTTGAGCCATCTGTTGATACCCTACCAAGGTTGGGGTGATATGTGGTTCAGCGAGGGTTTGGCCAGCTATTACCAGAATCTGTTACAGGCGCGGGCCGCTATCTTCGATGAGCGCGAGATGTGGCAGCGACTGTACGATGGCTTCGAGCGGGGGCGGAAAAACTACAGGCCAGATCTAACCCTGGCGCAGCTGAGCCCATTCATGCGTGAAAATCGAAGCTTTATGCGCGTGTACTGAAGCGGTGCGTGGTATTTTCTAGCGGCGGACGTGGAATTGCGGAGGCGCTCGCTGGGTAGCGTAACACTTGATCAGCTGTTGAGTGAGCTGAATCGATGCTGCGCGAATATGGCGCTTTCTGCGATCGATATCGCCGAGCGCTTGGATGAGCTATACGGTGATGCGATATTCGTACCGCTTTACGCGCAGGTCGCCAGCAGTCGGTCAATTCCAGATTATCGGCCGCTATTCGAACAGATAGGCGTGGCCGTGGAAAGTGGCTCGGTGGTCTTGCTCGACGACGACACGACGTCGTCCCTGCGATCAGGGTTTAGCCAGCCGTTTAGAGTGGATCTGTCGCGAGTCGACTAAAGATCTGAAACGCTGCGCAGTTCCCAGCTGGGTTGCTGGCCCTTATTTTCCTTGTAGCGATACTCTACTTTGGTGCCCGCTTTAGCGGACTCGATTTCGGAGCCTCGTGGTGCCTTGAACTGCAGTTTTTCCCTGCTGCGCATGCGACAACTGGAACCCTGTTCAGCTGGCCGTGCAGAGTGGAAAGCAACGTACACTTTGTCTGATTCGGCCGACTGCTTTTTCACCGTGCCTTCCAAGACGCAGTCCCGATCCGCGGCAGCCTGTGTGAGTGCAGATGAGGCGATCAAAAGTCCGCCAAAGCATAAATTCATTATTTTCATTGAATAGTACCTTCGCTCGTTATCCCAACGATTTGTGGGGACTATAAGGGCAGCCGATGACGGCAGCAAGAAAATTCACTGAATTGTCATAATAAATTCACAAAAGTCGTGTAGCGCTTGGGGTTCAGACAAAGAAAAACCAAAAAATACAGAAACTTGCGTGCGTTGAACCCGAAAATCCACTCTGTAACAAAGAGGGTGCTTTTGGCCGCTTATGACTTTTTTCTTGTAACGGCAGTGTTGCCAACACTAATCAGGAGAGAGCTTTATCGTGCTATTCGATGCGTCACTCGATGAGCCGTCGATAGCCGTTAAGTCACCTCGGACCCAGACAGGAAACTGGTCAGTGTAATGCGCGCTTAGTGGATGACCGGATTGTCCTCCGGGTATCACCGCTGTCACCTTGGGCGGGGTCGACATGTCAGCGACCGTTCTCACCGTGGCACCATGAACGACGCTAAACGGTTTCCTATAGCTGTAATTGGCTCGGCCCACGGCGGCGGGGCTGCCGCCCCAGGGCTGCGGTTTTTCTGCGAATAGCCATTCCAGCGCCGGCACCGCCTTGCTCAGTTCGTGCTGCAGTCCGACGGACTGCAGCTGATCCAGTCGCCAGGCGGCGGGTTGTGTGCCCAGACGTGGGAGCAATTGCTGCACAGCCCCTTCCAATGCGTTAGTTATCATCGCGCTGCGCGAGTTCTGCCACCACTGCGAATGTCGGTCTGTCAGTAGGAGGGTGTCCAGCGCGAAGTTCAGGCCATAGCTGAATGACAGTAGCCGTTGGTAAAGTGCGTCGGGTAATGTTGCGCTGAATACTTCCTTGCTCAATTGCAGATACCAGCTCTGAAAAATAAGCGCGGCGGCGCTGTCTTGGCTGGCGACCGGGGAGTTGCGCCACGCGACAAGCAGGTCCAGTGCGTTGGTGGCCGCAGGGCCGAGAGCGTTCTTGTCTACCTCGCCAATAAGGCTTCCGAGAAGTCCGTCTGCCTGGCTGTCGTACCAGTCCATCTGTAGTGCCGCCATATCCTGCGCCGACAGTTTCGATTTTGCGGCCAGCACATCCTGTAGTCTTTGAATTCGATAGGGCGCCGCATTGTCTGCCGATACCAGAGGGTAACTGCCTTCCGGGGCGACCCGCGCATTGGCTGCGGCGATAAAGCCACTCGGCGGATTTTTCAGTCGGGGCATGTCCTGCGGCGGCACCATACGCACCCATTGGTTGTCGGCGTGGCGGCCATTCAGCGGAACGAGTCCGTTGCCACGAGCGCGCACGGGCAATAGACCGGCGGTACGAAAACCGATGGTGCCGTGAACGTCTGCATAGGTTGCGTTTAAGGTGGGAGCGGCGTGCCGGTCGAGAGCGGCATTGAACTCATCCCAGTTGCGAGCCACGTTCAATGCAAGTATCGCGTCTAATCCCTTGTCCCCGATGTCCTGCACTGTCCAGCGCAGCGCAATCGGTGGCTCTTCACTAATCAACGGTCCGTTTGCGGTGTGCAGCACGTCGAAGCTGTGCGAGTCGGCATCTTTGACGGCAATTGATACGGCTTCTCGTCGCACGGTCTGCCACTGACCCTCGTGCAGGTACAATTCGGGATTGGTCGCGTTACGGGTTTCCAGGAACAGGTCCTGGGTGTCGCCAATGTTGGTGAATCCCCAGGCGATCGCTTCGTTGTAGCCATTGATGACGCCGGGCAGACCAGGCACTGACCAGCCGCGGATTTCGCGCTCATCGCCAAAGAACAGATGAACCTCATAAAACAGATTGGGCAATCCGAGTGCATCGTGAGAGTCAAACGCGTGCAGCGCGTGGCCGCTTGCGGAGCGCTCTGGAGCGACAACCCAGCCATTACTGCCAAAGGCAAAGCGTGGCATCAACGGATTATGGGAGGGGCTCAGTTGCGCCATGCTTGCAAACGCGGTTTCAAGTTGTCTGCCTGAATCAACTTGCGGTAGGACCGCGGCCTCCTGAGTCCTACTGCCGTGCTGAGCCAGCACATAAGGGAAATCCTGGCGTGCGCTGTTATCATCCAGGAATAGTGCAAAGTCCTCCTGGGCCAGCGCATCACGGAGTGCCAGGCGCAGCAGTTCTCGATCAGCATTGTTGGCGGACTGGAACGCCATCAGTGCGCCCAGTGCAAATACATCTGAGCGCTGCCACGGATCGACATCGTGGCGCAGTAGCAAATACTCGGGCGGCGGCAGAACATAGGCTTCTATCGCTGCATTAATCCCGCCAATATAGGCGTCTACGAGGGCGATCAGGTCTCTATCGGCGTTTGCTTCGAGCGTTCGAGCCAGCTGCGGAACGCCGAAACGCCAGAGCTGCTCGTCGGTGCTAATCTGGCTCTTCCCCAACATTTCTGCCATGCGGCCCGAACCTGCTCGACGAAACAATTCCATTTGCCAGAGTCGGTGTGAAGCGTGCAGCCAGCCCTGTGCGGCTAGTGCATCGGAGAGAGAACCGGCTTCAACATACGGGCGTTGCAGTGGGTCAAAGCGAATTGTGACCTCGGTATGCAGGGTGCTTACCCTGACCGTGCCCTCTGTGGTGGGCAGCGACAGTCGCAGTGCTATAACGACCGCCAGGCCGGCGGCGGCGATGAGAGATAGCACAACAGATAATAGCTTGGCAGGGTTCATGGCTCTCAGGCGTTCCTCAGTCCGAGCGCCCAGCCTATCTGTCGGCGAACTAATCGTGCAATGGGAAGCTCGCTGATTGCCTCGGGCGCTATCAGCAGTGCCTCGTACTCGAGTCTTGAGAGACTGTCGAAGATCAACTCGGCATCGATCTCGGGATCCTGTTTATTGAAGCGCGAGCACATGCGTGTAATGGGCTCGAGTAGATTGGCGCGATGTTGGCGCGCCAGTTCGCGCAGCTGCGGGCTCAGTCTCACGGTAGTAAAAAAAGTTTGTTCCACTGCCAATCCGGTGGGTTTATCCAAAATTTGGGTGGTGATGTATTCGGTCGCCACCTTTGACAGCTCATCACAGATTTCTTCCCGGGTGGCGCGTTTGCGCAATTCTTTGGGGCTAAACCCGTCCAGGTATTCGAAAACCTCCGCCCATACTTCCTGGTAGCGCGACTGGCTGCGCTCACAAAACAGACGAAAGGCGTGTTCGATCAGATCGTCAATATCGCGAAAATAGTAAGTCGTCAGCGAAAGCTGCACATCGGCCTGCGCGGCCACGGCGCGGTGGGTGGTGCTGCGAAGTCCTTGCTGTGCGATGACTTCCAGGGTGGCGTTCAGTATCCGTAATCGTGTGATTTCGCCTTTTTTCATGCTGCCTTCATGCTACCCGCGTTCAGTTGCGGGCTTGATAAAATTGTACAAATGTGCAAAATACTGCCACGTTATTGGCCCGGGGGGAAGCCCCTGCATCGCATTGGGAGTGTGTTATGAAATTTCCTCAGACTGGCATGAGCCGCGAAGATATCCTCAGTAAGCTGGATGCGCGCAAGAGCGACGACGTGCCATGGCAAGCGGGTAGGGTATTTGCCTATATCTATGATGCCGGCGAAGAGGCCATGCAACTCGTCACCGACGCGTTTAACCTCTACATGATGGAAAACGGGCTCGATCCCACCTCTTTCCCCAGTTGTATGGAGCTCGAGAAAGATGTGATTGGCATGGCGGTCGACCTGGTCAATGGAGGAGACGATGCAACCGGCACTTTTACCTCCGGCGGTACCGAGAGCATTCTGCTCTCGCTGAAGACGACGCGGGACTATTATCGAGATATCAAGCCAGAAATCACCGAACCCGAAATCCTGATGCCGACCACCGCGCATCCGGCCTTCCACAAGGCCTGTGCCTACTTTGACCTGAAAGCGGTCACCGTGGACGTCGATGACAATTTCTGTGCGATCCCCGAGAAGATGGAGGCCGCCATAACACCCAATACGATTCTCATGGTGGGTTCCGCGCCGTCATATGCGCACGGGGCGATCGATCCTATTGCCGAACTGGGGCAAATCGCCTTGCGTCATGAGCTGCGTCTGCATGTGGACTGTTGCGTTGGAGGTATGTACCTGCCTTTCGCTAAAGAGCTTGGTTATGAAATACCCGAGTTCGACATGTCGGTGCCCGGTGTCACTCAGCTCTCGATGGACTTCCACAAGTGGGGTTATGCCGCCAAGGGTGCATCCTGCATTCTCTATAAAGATCGCGCGATACGTCGCTACCAGATTTTCTCCTATGCCAACTGGACAGGCTATGCCGTGATCAACCCGGGTGTCACCTCGACCAAGAGCGGCGGACCCATTGCCGCTTGCTGGGCGATTCTCAACCACCTCGGTAGGGAAGGTTACTTAAAACTGGTTGACGCAGCCCAAGCGGCCAGCCAGAAGATAGTGGACACCGTGCGCGATATCGACGGAATGGATGTGATGGGAGAGGGCAAGATCAACATGCTTGCCATACGCGCTACCGATTTCGACATCTTCCCGCTGCAGGAAGAGATGAAGCAGAGAGGCTGGTTCATCCAGCCCCAGTTCGGGTTTGCCAATAGTAGCGAAAACCTGCATTTGTCGGTCGGCTATCACAATGTGCATGCGGTCGACGAGTTTTGTGACGATCTGCGTGAGGTAGCAGCGAGCGTCCGTGCGGCCCAGTTGGATAAAGAACCCTTTGTTCTGCCAGAAGAACTTAAGGAATTTATCGTCAATTCCGGACCGGATGTCCTGGACGACCTCGGCGATATCCTCGGTGGTGATGGGTCGAGCTTGCCCGACAGCATGGTAGAGATTAACAACATCCTCAACCAGCTTCCCGCGGACAGCCGGGAGATGCTCTTGGGCGAGTTCGTCAACCGTCTCTACAATCCGCAAAATGGATAGACTGGCTGTAACAGCCCGTACGGGTAGAACAGTATGATTCCCGCGGTGATGCAACAGCGACGCTGGCAGATGTCCTGCGTGTTGCTGGTGTCCTTCCTGGTTGCGTTCCTCGACCGCATTAACGTTACTTTCGCGCTACCCCTGATGGCGGTGGAATACGGCTGGACGGAAGAGCAGGTGCGAGAGTATGGCTCACTGCTCATGGGGCTGTTTTATGCCGGGTACGGCATTGCCAATATCTTCCTGACGCCGTTTGCCGCGAAGATTGGGCCGCGACGTTCCCTGCTGCTCATCATTGTATTGTGGTCAGTGTTCACCGCGCTGGGAGCTTGGGTCAGTCAGTGGATCATGTTATTGCTGGCGACCCGCGTATTGCTCGGCCTCAGCGAGGGCGTGCATGTGCCGATGATGTCGATCCTGGTGAAGACCTGGTTTCCGCGAGAGGAGCGCGCTCGCGCCAACAGCATTATTGTGTCGGGCGTATTCCTGTCGGTGTTGCTGGCGCCGGTGGTATTGGTCCCTATTATGTCGGACTTCGGCTGGCGGGCCGGTTTCCTGCTGCTAGCGGGTGTTGGCGTGCTGATCAGCCTGCCGCTGGTGCACTGGTTCGTCTACGACCATCCCGATCAGCACTCGTCGCTGACGGCTGAAGAGAAAGATTTCATCGCTGCCGGTAGGGAGCGCGAGGCGGAGGAAGAAGACGGCAGTGCTGGCTGGCTCGAGCTGTTCGCGATGCCGCGTTTTGTACTCTTCATGATGACGGGCATTTTGAACAACCTGCTGGCGCTGGGATTCACCAGTTGGATGCCAACCTATTTCACCAACAAGCGTGGCATCCCCTTCGAGGAAATCACCTGGCTGGTAGCCGCGCCCTATGCCTTCTCCATCATGGGTCTGGTGGTGTGGTCGTTTTTAGGGGACCGATTCAATATGCGCGCAGCCTTTGGCGGTGTTGGTTTCGCGCTGGCAGGCGCATTCATCTATGTCGCCCTGGATGCAGAGAGCCTGACGGTAGTTATCGTCTGCATGTCTGCCGCGGTGTTTTCCATATCGGCCTATAACGCCTGCGAATTTGCGATGGTGCAGCGGCTCATGCCGATGGACAAGATTGGTCCCGCTATGGGCATATATAACGGCTTGACGGCAATTATTGGCGGCGGCCTGGGACCTCTCGTGGTGTCCCCCATCATTGGCGACGGCACCGGCACCTGGATTATCAGTGTGCTCGCGGTGCTTAACGGGGTACTCTTATTCCAGGTCTATAGACTCGTGCGCTATTAATCGTGAAGGAGTGTTCAGTGAGAGGCTTTGGCATTATTCTGCTTTGCGCGGTAGTGCTCATTTCAAGCTCAGTGGCGGCACCTGTTGCCGATAGCTTGCGGTCTCCAGATCGACTGGAAGCTGATCTCGAGAGAGATAAGCGCAGTCGTCCCGATGTCACCTTGGCCTTGCTCAATCTTCAGCCGGGCGATCGTGTGGCCGATATCTGGGCTGGTGGTGGATATTACAGTGAGCTGATTGGGCGCGTGGTGGGTGAAGAGGGCGAGGTGCTACTCATCAATAACGAGGCGTACAAGTACTTTGCGCGCAAGGGATTGCAGCGCCGGCTGCAGGACCGAGTGTTGACAGCCGTTACCATGCATGATGCAGAGGCTGAAAACTTGCGATTGGGCGAGGCCCAATTGGACGCCGCTGTTATTATTCTTTCCTATCACGATTTATATCATGTCGATGTTGAGGGTGGTTGGCGCGCCATCGATCCCGAAAACTTTTTGGGACAGATATACAAAGGTCTCAAGCCTGGCGGTCGCTTCCTGGTTGTAGACCATCATGCTGCGCCGGGCACAGGTAGCAGTAGCGCTCAAGATCTGCACCGTATCGATGTCGAATTTGCCAAGCGAGATATCGCTGCTCACGGATTTAGACTTGTTGCGACCTCGGATGTCCTGCGCAATCGTTCTGATGATTACCAGACGATGGTGTTCCGGCCGGAGGTTCGTGGAAAGACGGATCGTTTTATCTTGGTATTCGAAAAGCCTCACACTTGATCAGTTCTCTAGTTCCGTGAACGCCTGCTGTAGGTCGGCACCATTGGCGAGCTTCTTGATAGCAGACTGTTCCAGTTGCCTAACCCATTCCCTGCTCACATTTAGCTGATCCGCGAGTTGACTGAAGGTGAGTTGCGGCCTGCCGTCCAGGCCCCAGCGTCCGCGAATAACCGCCTGTTCCCGAGATTCCAGTCGAGCGATGTTTTGGGTTAACAGTCGGGATAGGCTGCGCTGATCGCTGTCATCTTCCGCGCGAAGGGAGTTGGGGTCTTCAAGCTTGCTGGCGCTAGCCAGTACAGGATCTTCGTCATCGGGATGGTCGATTGATACGGTGATATTTGTTAGTCCCCGCAGGCGCGCCACTTTGTCTTCCGGCATGCCAGATAGCTTGGCCAATCGCATGATGCCTGGGCTTTGCCCGCTACTTTCCTGTTCCTGCATTCGGACCTTATGCAGCTTGTTGATGTCTTGGACCACGTGTGCGGGGTAGGAGATCAGGCTGCCCCGCCCCTCGCTGGCACGCTGCAGATGTTGGTTAATCCAGGGGTAGGCGTAGGTAGAAAAACGGAAGCCTTTCGCGGATTGAAATTTTTCAGCGGCGCGGACCAGCCCGATGATGCCCTCCTGCACCAGATCGGAAAAATTCAGTCCTCGATTAGCGTAGTCGCGCGCCAGCTTGTGGACCAGGCGGAGATTGTGCACAACAAGGCGATCACGCGCTGCGATATAACGTGTATGCCAGGAGAGCAAGTCCCTCCCGTTTTCGGGAGCCGCGACAGCGCTGTTCAGCGAGGGTTGCCAGGCGACGATGGCGTCACACACGGGGTCGGGGCAGGGCAATCCGCGCTTGCGAATTTGTAGCGCCGTGAGTGCCGCCAGTAGGGTTGCCGGCCAGGACATATCCTGAACAGCTCGTACGATGCCGTTGCTCTCACCGGCTGCCAGCGTCTCCGAAAACGCTGTAACTGCATCGTGGTACTCGCCATCGGGCACCAGTTCTCCAATATCGCGACGCAGCAGGAAGTAGGTCCCGCGCTCCTCAAAATCCTCGATCGCCGGCGGAGCGTCGATGCAGAAGCGGGTAAATGCGGCAATAAGCTTCAGGCTGGCGCGGTCGTCGACCAGGAGCCTCAGGCAGCGACGCATGGCCGCCCACTTGCGCATATCCAGTGCACGTTCCTGCTGAGCGGTAAGCAGCGGGTGTTGCTCGCTGATACTGAGGTAGAAGTCTGAGTTATCGCTGCTGCGGTCGGGGGGTATAAGTTGCATCGTGTTTCCGTCTGAAGTGCTCGTAACAATCTACGGTCCCGTGCGAGAGTCCGGGGGAACTGACCAGCTTTTGTTCGCTTTTCGGCGACAACAGAAGCTGAACAGTGGGCCGATCTGTTCCGGATTGCGTAACGATAGGTAGGCATCAACTTGGAAGTTGTTATGACTGCCGCAATTCTTGAAACCCGCCCGCTCTATGGCATAGGGACGGTCGCGCGCCTGACTCGGACCCGCCCGGAAACCTTGCGTATATGGGAGCGTCGCTACGGGCTAGGCGCATCCCATAAAGCGGACAATGGGCGCCGTCTCTACACCCAGACTGACCTTGAGCATCTGCAGATTGTCGTGAGCCTCGTATCACAGGGCTTTCGTATCGGAGAGATCGCATCGATGGAGCGCAAGACGCTAGAAGCCTTGCAAGAGCAGGGTGGTGGCGGTTCCGCTCCGGCAAAAGAGGCCAGGCCCAAGGTGTTATTTATTGGTACTGGTCTGTGTGGCTGGCTGGACCAGCATGCGGGTTGTTTATCCAACCTTGATTCTCGCCTATTGCGGGCCGATCTTGATCAGGCGGACTTGCCCGACATCGCGCCGGGAGAGGCGGAACTGGTAATCGTGGAATCCGGCGCACTGAGCGAGGGATCGATTCACCGTTTGGTGGAGTTTCGCGAGGCGCTGCAGCCTCGAGCGATGTTGGTGTTTTACGAGTTCAGTAGCCAGCGCTGGCTAGCTGAACTCGATCGTGAGGGTATACATCGGGACGCATTGCCGCTGACGACTGAGAACTTCGCCAGCGAGATTCGCAAACTGCTGAATGCCGTGGAAGTCGACCGTGGCGTGGCCGACGCCGGTGATCTGGCGACGCCGCGCTCCCGTCTCTTCAACGATGCAGAGCTACAGGCTTTGCGCAAGCAGGATTCGGTGCTGGCCTGCGGATGTACCAATCATCTGTCTGACATTATTCAATCGCTGGCAAACTTTGAGGAGTACTCAAGTAACTGCTCGGTAGAGAACTGGAGCGATGCCGCAACCCATGCCTGCGTGTACGCTTACACCAATCAGGCGCGATGGCTTATGGAAAAGGCGCTGCAGGCAGTGCTTGAGGAGCACGGTGATGCCAAGTAGTGCAACTGTAAGCCGTGAGCAAGAGACGCCCGTACGGCGCCTGCCCTGTCGCGGTTGCACTGCGAACTGCAGCAACTATCAGCGCTGCAATGGCAAGCCCTGGCGTCAAACCCGGTGAAATCGATATCGCTGGATCGTCTTGCCGAACTGGGTCCCATCGACAGTGTTGAAATACTGTCATTGACGCCCTCCTTGTACGCGCTCCGGCTACAGGTCGGTGGGGAGCCTATACGCGTGCTCGAGAGCGGTGCGTCCGTGACGCGTTCCAGTGCAGAAAAAATAAAGCAGTTGTGCTTAGGGTTAGAGGTCGTTCAGTACCGCCTGGTGCACAGCAGCGCTTACGATGAGATGATTGGGCAGCCAGTTGGGGGCACTAACCGCCTGGAGCTCAATACGGCTGCACCCTCCGAGAACTAACGCCTGCCTCGAACTGCTGCGCAGAGCAGTTCATCATATGGTCACGCTTCCTTCCCACTACGGTCACGCTGCCGGCTTATGCTGTGTTTGCACAGCAGCTGGCAAGCATTTTGCAGTGTTTGCTAAATGGGGCTTTACGGCGCGTCTCGCCAGGTTGGGAAGGCATGAATCGGGATATCGTTTTGCATTCACACGCAGACCGGGTGCGCCGCCATTCTGGTGACGCGCCCGTTGTTGCGTTTTTTGATATGGATCGCACGCTGATTCGCGGGTATTCGGTGATTGCCTTTCTCATAGAGTGGTTGCGGGGTGGGCGTCAGGGGGGAAGAGCCATCGCGCGTGAGGTGTTGGCGAGTATCGAGCGACGCCGCGGTGGGCGGCACTATACGCATCTGTACAAAAATCTTTTAAAAGGGCTGGCGGGCGTGCCGGTGACGGAAATGCACGCGTTGGGCGAAGAAGCTTTTCTTCGTCACATTGAGGCAGACATCTATCGCGAGGCTCGACAAATCATCAAGCTTCATCGCGACCTCGGACACCGCATCGTCATCGTGAGTGCCGCAACAAATTTCCAGATTGAACCGGTGGCGCGAGCGCTCGGTGTAGATGCTTACTTTGGTACAGCTCTCGAACAAGTAGACGAGTGTTTAACGGGGAACGTAGCAGGCCTGTTGTGTGTTGGCGAGGGGAAGGTCGTAGCTGCGCGGCAGTATGCCCGTACCATAGGTGCCAGTCTCTCCGATGCCTGGTTCTACTCCGATAGTCGCGACGACCTGCCGCTGCTTAAAAAGGTGGGTAATCCCGTTGCGACCAACCCCTCTGCCGCACTGGAGCAATATGCGCTGGAGCGACAGTGGCCAGTGCTGGAGTTTTGCAGTCGCGGCAAGGTCAGTACAGAGCGCGTCCTGCGAACGCTGATGACGGCGAATACGCTGGCTACAACTGCAGCTACGGGTGCTCTGACGTGGTTGTTCTCGCGCTCCGCGGATCGCGCGGCCAATGCAATGGCGGCCTGTCTGGGTGATATAGGTGCAGCCTTTGCCGGGCTGGAACTGGAGGTGGAAGGCATGCAACACCTCGAGAGCGTGCGCCCCGCAATCTTCGTGTTTAACCATCAAAGCTACCTGGATTCGATCATTGTGGCTCACCTCCTGCGCCATGACTTCGTTGCATTCTGCAAAAGTGAAGTGGCCAGTAATCCACTGTTAGGGCCTTTACTGAAAGCGCATGGAACGATCTTTGTGGATCGATCCAGTCAGGACCAAAGTGTTTGCTTGCAGCAGGCGCGAACGGCGCTGGAGAGCAACAAGAGCCTGGTGATAGCCCCTGAGGGTACGCGCAGTAGTTCCGGAGAAGTGGCTGAGTTCAAGCAGGGAGCGTTCTATCTTTCACGGAAGATGAAGGTGCCGATCGTCCCCATTGTTCTTCACAATGCCGCCGATGCTCTACCCAAAGGCAAGTTGCTCATTAACCCGACGACAATACGGGTGACGGTTCTTCCGCCAGTGTCTGCTGCCGATCTGGGACCCTTGCGTCAGGCCGGCCCCAATCTTCGACGGCACTATCAAGAGGTTCTAGTTCGATCCAGATCTCATTGCGGCGCAGAAACGGGGGCGTCCACGGGGGGTTATATTGGTTGAGCAGCCAATCGCCGCGGATCTGAAAGGCCTGATCCACAAGCGTCGCTTCGAGGCGCGCCTGCATTTTGCGAATACGTGAGGCCGTTGCCCATCCCGAAAAACTGATAACGGCCATGGTGCGTTCCGGCACTTCCTCCAGCCACACTTCACCGTCTCGCGGCTCAGGCAGATCGTCCATCTCGTATGCGGAGGGCATGGTGAAGGCCATTTCCGGTTCTGGTCCGGCCAGTGATTCCTGTACCGGGGCCGTCATAGCGATGGATTCTCCGGTAGAGTTGTCACCAAAAATGAACCCGGCTAGACGCTTGAAGCCGCGCCCCGTCTGACCGTTATGCGCTAGCGTGGTAACCGCCTGTATCGACGGCTCGTAGTGTCTAATCTCGATCTCTCCGATCGTGTCCACAATTCGGTAACGGGGTTCTTCTATCGCATGTGACATAGTCGCTGCTCCAGCAAAACAGATTGTGGCTAAGGCGATAAAGCTGTGTTTAACCCACATCGGCCATGCGCTCTCGGTAGTCCCAGCTATAGAGTCGAGTGGGTTCAATGGTGATAAGCACCTCCTCATCACTGCGTGACAGTAGCCATTGGGCAACACCCGAGTCGAAACCGCCCAGATAGCGGTCTAGCAGCTCCCGCAGCGTTGATTGGTTGCCGAGTGGTTCCAGCGTGACATCCGCCTGGCCGCGGATGCCGTGATAGGGCGGTTCATTGGGCGCGACTTCGAAGCCCACCCTGCCATTGCGTCGGAGCAGCCTGGCGAGACTCGAGTCCTGATGAGTGACTGCGTACAGTCTTTCCGCTTCGAAGCGGTACCAAAGGCTGACTACCCTTGGATACCCATCTGCTGCGACACAGGCCAGCCGCATGGGCAGGGCCGCGCTTTTCAGAAACGTCTCTGCCTCGGCTAGCGTCCAGGGGCCTTCTATCGTTGCGTGCATGGTCAGTGTCTCCTCTGTCTGATAGTTGGTACGCATTGACCGAGCGGTTCGATCAGTGATTTCCCTATTCGTGACGCACCAAAGCGGTGCGCATATGCTCGTGGCGCACCATGATCGCGCGACTGCCTGTGCTCCCGGCAGAGAAAGTGGCCTGTTTTGGGTCAAAGACTTGGCACGGAACTTGATGGCAAGATAGGGCATATGAATGGCCCCGCTCCCCCTGAGCTGACCGCGTTTCTCGAAGAAGAAGCGTTGCCAGCCGATTATCTGGATCTAGTTGACCGTTGGATAAGCCCGCTTGCCCGTTGGGTTCGTTCGCGCAGAGCCCTGCAAGACGACCCGCTGCTCTTAGGGGTGCATGGTGCTCAGGGTAGTGGTAAATCCACTCTCTGTCAGGTGTTGAAGATTCTGCTCTGCTCTGAGGGGCAGCGGGTAGCGTTGCTATCGTTGGACGATTTCTATTTGGAGCGGGGGCGTCGCATGGAACTAGCGCGCGTCGTGCATCCGCTGTTCGCTACCCGTGGGGTGCCAGGCACTCATGATCTGAAACTTCTCCAGGACTGTATTGACGATTTGCTCAACGGGCGTGAGGCTAGGATCCCCGTTTTTGACAAGGCATTGGATGACAGGCTGGACCCTGCGCAGTGGCGTGAGTGTCCCGCTGGCGTAGACATTGTGTTGCTGGAGGGCTGGTGCATAGGCTGTCCTCCGGCTGAGGGTGACATCACCGAGCCGGTCAATCGGCTTGAGCGAGAAGAAGATGTCGAGGGTCATTGGCGATTGGCCGTTGATCAGGCGCTGGCCGGCGAATATGCGCATTTGTTTGATCGCCTCCAGGGGCTGGTGATGTTGCGCGTCCCCTCGATGGAGCAGGTGTTCGAATGGCGCGGGCTACAGGAGCAAAAGTTGGCACAGACGCGCGCGGGAGTGGGGGTAATGGACAGCGCCGCGTTGGAGCGCTTCATTCAGCATTATGAGCGTTTAACGCGCCGGGCTTTGCAGCGCCTTCCTGCACACGTTGACTACCTGTTGGACATTGATGCCCGTCATCACATTGTGGCCGGCGGCGAGGTCTCGCGATGACGGCGCCCCTGCCACTCATAGTGACCGACATGGATGGTTCTTTATTGGATCACTACGATTACAGTTTCACTGCTGCCCGTGAGGCATTGAGTGAGATTCGCCGTCGCGACTATCCATTGATTCTTGCCTCCAGCAAGACGCGTGCGGAAATGATGCAGTGGCAGGCACGGTTGAAAATTAAGCACCCATTTATATGTGAAAACGGCGCTGCCATCTGTACACCGCAGGGAGACGAAGTCACCAGTGAAGCGCTCGCGCCTGATAGAGAACGGGTGCTCGATATTTTGCGGCAACTGCGCGACAGCGAACGCTTTCGATTCCGCGGGTTTAGTGATTGCTCAACGGAAGACATCGCGCTCATGACTGGCTTGTCTTTGGAGCAGGCCGCGCTGGCGGCGCAGCGCGAATACAGCGAACCCATACAGTGGCAAGATAAGCCCGAACGGCTGGCCGAGTTTAGCGAGGCCTTGGCCGCACACGAGTTGCAGGGACTGCAAGGCGGCCGTTTTCTGGCGGTTTCGGGCCCTTGTGATAAATCGCTGGCTATGGCCCAGTTAAAAGCACGCTACGATAATGTCATAACGGTGGCGTTAGGAGACAGTCCGAATGACTTGTCTATGCTGGCCGCCGCGGACATCGCTGTGCTTATTGCCTCTGCACGATCGCCAGCGATGGACGTACACTGTCCTGGCCGCCTCATTCGCACCACTCAGGCCGGTCCCGCAGGTTGGCAGGAAGCGATGGGCACACTACTGACGGAATGGCTTCAGCAACATTGAACAAGGAGATGCACTGAATGGGTGACTTTCATCAAAATGGATTGGTAACCACTCTCCACAATTTGTCTCGCCGGCCGGTGGAAGAGCTGGAGCGCGAGTTAGAGTCCTTCAGTAGCGTACGTCCCATGTCCTTGGTGCTGCCTTGCCTGTACTCAGAATTGGAGGGGCCTGCACTGGAGAATATCGTCGATGAGCTGTGTAAGGTGCCCTATCTGGACGAGATCGTTATCGGTCTGGACCGGGCCAGCAAGGAGGAATACCTACACGCGCGAGAGTATTTTTCCAGGCTGCCACAGCATCATCGTGTACTTTGGAATGACGGGCCCCGCCTTCAGGCGCTGGACGCGAAACTAAAGGATGTCTCGCTGGCACCCACGGAATTGGGTAAAGGCCGGAACGTTTGGTATTGCCTGGGCTATGTGCTGGCTTCGGGTAGAGGTGAGTCGGTGGCCTTGCACGACTGCGACATACTCACCTATAACCGTGAACTGCTGGCTCGTCTTATCTATCCTGTAGCGCACCCTACCTTTAGCTATGCCTTCTGCAAGGGCTACTATGCCCGGGTGGCTACGAACACAATGGGCGGCAGGGTAAGCCGATTGTTCGTAACGCCGCTGCTGCGCACGCTGACAAAGGTCTGTGGCTACAGTGAGTTTCTCAATTATCTGGACAGCTTCCGCTACCCTCTGGCCGGTGAGTTTTCCCTGCGTTCTTATGTCATTAACGACCTTTTGATTCCTAGCGACTGGGGGCTTGAGGTGGGCGTGCTTTCGGAAATGAGTCGCAACTACGCCACAAATCGTCTTTGCCAGGTGGATATCGCCGATGTCTACGACCACAAGCATCAGGATTTGTCGGCTGAAGATGCGAGCGGCGGGCTCTCCAAGATGAGTACCGATATTGCCAAAGCGCTGTTTCGCAAGCTTGCCACCAAGGGTGAGGTTTTTTCCAATGAGAAATTTCGCACCATCAAGGCGACCTATTACAGGGTCGCACTCGACTTTATTGAGACCTATCACAACGATGCGCTGATTAATGGACTTGAATACCATCGCCACCGCGAAGAGGAGGCGGTCGAGTTGTTTGCGCAGAACATCATGATGGCCGGTGATCACTTCCTCGAAAATCCTATGGAAAAGCCTTTTATTCCCGGCTGGAATCGAGTGCGCAGTGCTATACCGGATGTGTTAACGCAGCTGCTTGAGGCGGTGGAAGAAGATACCCGTGAATACGCCTGAATCGCCGCCGTTGACGCGCCTGCTGCGTCGCTTGGAAGAACACCTGCAAATCATCTACCCACAGCAAGATGGTGCCGCGATAGCGCGTGAGCTATCGCAGACAATGGGATTGGAGATGAGCTGTCTTCTGCCTGAACGGCATCGCAACCATTGGGATGAGACTGACAATATCCTGATTACCTATGGAGACAGCATTGTCGACGGCGATGTGCCGCTGCGTTGTCTGCACGATTTTCTAAATCGCCGACTCAACGGGACTATTACCGGTGTGCACATATTGCCGTTCTTTCCCTACAGCTCTGACGACGGCTTTTCGGTCATGGATTATCTCGCGGTGAATCCTTCACTTGGGGATTGGGAAGACATCTCGGCCATAGCAGATGACTACCGACTGATGTCAGATCTGGTGCTTAACCACGCATCCAGTCGTGGCCGCTGGTTTGATAACTTTAAGAAGCGAGTCGAGCCCGGGCGGGACTATTTTGTCGAGGCCGATCCCTCTGAGGATCTCAGTGCGGTGGTCAGACCGCGCAGTTTCCCGCTGTTAAGCGAAGTAGAGACGGCGGATGGTCCGCGCCACGTTTGGTGTACCTTCAGCGCGGATCAGGTTGACCTGAACTTCGCCAATCCTGAAGTGCTGGTGCAGTTTGCACACATTATTCGCGAGTATCTGGAGCATGGAGTGCGCTTGTTCCGCATGGACGCCGTCGCGTTTTTGTGGAAGGAGGTGGGGACGCCATGCATACACCTGCCGCAGACTCACGAAATCATTAAGCTTCTGCGCACCCTCATTGAGCACCATACACCTGATGCTGTAGTTGTTACCGAGACCAATGTGCCTAATCGGGAGAACCTCACCTATTTCGGCAATGCGAACGAGGCGCATGTCATCTATAACTTTTCGTTGCCGCCGCTACTGCTGTATACCCTGATTAGCGGTGATTGTCGGCACCTTAAGACCTGGATGATGAGCATGCCACCAGCGCAGGCGGGCACCGCTTATTTGAACTTTATTGCCTCTCACGACGGTATTGGCTTGCGGCCACTGGATGGTTTGGTAGATGACGTCGATAAGGAGCGTATGTTGCAGCTCATGCGTGACTTCGGCGGTAGCGTCACGATGCGCAAAGCGCGGGAGGGGCATCAGAAACCCTACGAAATCAATATCGCCTTGTTTGATGCCTTGCAGGGCACGCTCGAACACGGTCGTGACATTCTTCAGGTCGATCGTTACCTCTGCGCCCACGCCATCATGCTGGCGCTGGAAGGCATTCCAGCCATTTATATCCATAGCCTTGTAGCCACAGAGAATGATCATCAGCGGGTTGAAAATACCGGTCGCGCACGCTCCATTAACCGACACATCTGGCAGTTGGAGCAGTTGGAGGCTGCGTTAGATGATCCTAGCAGACACCACAAACCCGTTTTTGAACGCATGCTGGCTATGTTGCAGGTGCGTGCTAGGCAGCCAGCATTCCACCCCAATGCAACGCAGTTCACTATGCACCTGGGAACGTCGATCTTCGCGTTCTGGCGTCAGAGTATCGACCGGCGTCAGAGCATATTCTGCCTGTACAACGTGACCAGCAAAGCTCAGCGCTTGAATCTGGCCGATATCAATCTGATCGGCACTGAAGACTGGGTCGATTTATTGAGTGGGCATCGCCCGGCAACCATAGACGAGCAACTGGAAATGATGCCCTATCAGGCGATCTGGTTAACCAATCAATTTGAGGCGACATTGGATGAGTGATATCCAGGCACTAGTAGAGGGCTTTCGCGCCTTCCAGCGCAACTATCTCGAGGACAGCAGCGGGCGCTATCGTGGGCTCGCCGAGCACGGACCGCATTCCAAGATACTGATGATTGCCTCCAGCGATTCCCGCGCGGATCCGGCGATCATTACCAACTCTGATGCCGGCGACCTAATGGTGGTGCGCAACATAGCGAATCTGGTGCCGCCCTACGGCGAGGCCAGTCCGTTCCAGGAGACCCAGGCCGCACTTGAGTTTGCCGCCTGTTATCTGGAACTGGAGCATGTGATCGTCATGGGACACTCGCGCAGCGCCGGAATACGCAGTTTGTTGACGCGGCTGATAGATGCGATGGATCCCGACAGCCCCCTGGACCGCTGGATGTCGGTAGCCGAACCCGCCGCACGCAAAGTGCTGCAGGAGATGCCAGACGCCTCGCTGGATGATCAGGCTTGCGCCTGTGCGCGTGCGGCGCTGGCGGCATCGCTGGAGAACCTGCGCAGCTATCCGTGGGTTGCTGAGCGCATAGAGAAGGCCGGTCTGCAATTGCACGGCTGGTATTTCAATCTGGTAAACGGCGAGCTTGAGCGCTACGACGAAAGTAGTGGCGAGTTTGAATCGCTTTATAGCCTGTATACCTAGCTGGTAACAAACACCACGTCTTTCACCGACGCCTGACTGCCAATACCTCGAATCAGCTGCAACTGTCCCTGGTGATCCTCCATCAGGGCTGTGCAGTTCTCTACCCAGTCGCCGTCGTTGCAGTAGAGAATACCTTCGTATTCAGCGATCACGGGATGGTGCAGGTGGCCGCAGATAATGCCGTCGTAACCCTTCTGGCGTGTCATCTGCACAGCTGCATCCTGATAAGCCTGGATCGCCTGTTCCGCCTTGCTCACGTGCGACTTGATCCAGCCGGAGAGTGACCAGTAGGGCAGGCCGAGTCGCTGGCGCAGTCGATTGAGCCAGCGGTTTACGCACATCATGCCATCGTAGGCAATGTCGCCGAGGAAGCGGTTTAGGCGGCTGTAGCGAACAGCGTAGTCCAGCTCGTCACCGTGGATCACGAGCATGCGCTTGCCGTCCGGTGTCACATGAATAGCACGTTCTTTGATCATGACATGGCCGAATTCGCTGCCACAGAACTCTCTGAAGTTCATATCATGGTTACCGGGGATGTACACGATCCTGACGCCGGCGCGAGACTTGGTCAGCAGTTTGCGCAATACCATGTTGTGTGACTCCGGCCAGTACACGCGTCGCGACATGGCCCACATATCAACAATGTCGCCCACGAGGTACAGCTTTTCACAGCGGACACGGTCCAGCAGCTGCAGCAAATACTCGGCTTTACAGTTAGCGCTGCCCAGGTGGACGTCCGAAATCCACAGGGTCTTACAGTGTATCTCTCCATCGAAGTTCAGTGCTTCCATCGGTTCCGCTCTCCTTCTGACTCTCTCCCAGGTACCGCTTTCTTTTGCGCGGTTTCAGTTGCTCGAGGTCGACCACCAGCAGGCCGTCGACGCAATCGCCAAAATCGTGGTCTATGTTGAAGGCCGCAAAGTGCACGCCTTCGGGTTCCGCCACTTCGCTATAGTGCTTGTACAGCACAGGCACCGGTAGCCCGTGCTCACTTAGGTAGCCCCTCAGCACCCTGAAGTCTCCCTCCCGGTCGTTTCCGGCGAACTCAGCAAACAACTCTGGCTGTAGTTCGGGTGCAATCAGGAAGGGAGTGAGGCCATTCACCTCCAAGTTGTCGCTGCCGTAGTAGCAGCTGTAGTAGTAAACGATGCGCGACAGAGCCTGCTGGCCGTAGAAGCGACTCAGCGTCACCGGGCCGAACAAGTAGCGAAAGTCGGGATATCGCTTTAGAAACGCGCCGATGCCGAACCACAGATAGTCGAGGCTCTGCCGATTCTGGTAGCGCGGTTGCACAAAGCTGCGCCCTAGTTCCAGACCCCGATCCAGAACGGATTCCATGCTGGGGCCATAGTTGAACAAGGTCTGGGTATAGAGACCGTTGCTACCGTGTTTTTCGCGTAATGCGCGGCTGTCGCCGAAGCGGTAGGCGCCTGCGATCTCCAGGTTGTCCGGATCCCACAGGATCAGCTGGTAGTAGTCCCGGTCGAAGCGATCGATGTCCCGCGGTAGCCCTGAGCCTTCACCGACCGTGCGAAAGGTCAGTTCTCGCAGGCGGCCGATCTCTCGCATCAAGCAGTCCGACGCTTGCTGCCGATAGAGCAGAATATCCTTGCCGTCGCTGGTGGATCCCAGGTGCTCACACTGCTCTAGTTCCCGCTTGATCAGCAGTCGGTTCTCAGGATGAGCAACCGTTTCCATGGTCTGGAAAATGCCGCGTTTGTTCTTTGCCAGTCGGTAGACGTGTTTTCGGAACATTGCCGCCAGATTGCGTGGCGCGACTTTAGTTGCGCTATAGACGTGATGCGGCACAGGATTGCCGACGCGTGCATCGACTGTGTTGTGGCTTTGCTTGAACATTTCCCGTACCAGCCAGATGGTGGACAGCGGCTTGGCAAGAAACGATATGCTGTAGAAAAACAGAGAGTTTCGGCCGGCGACGAAGATCGGCAAGATCGGTGACTCCGTTGCGCTGGCGATTTTCACAAAGCCGCTCTGCCAGGTGCCATCTTTGACCCCCGTCGGGCCGAAGCGGGAAACCTCTCCCGCCGGGAAAATGAGGATCGCACCATCGGCTTCCAGGTGCTTATGAATATTCTTTAGATTGGCTCTGGGAGTGCTCCCCCCCATATTGTTGACGGGCAGTAGCACACTTTGCAGTGGTTCCAGCGCTGCTAGCATGTCGTTAGCCACCACTTTCACGTCGGGACGCACTTCGCGTACAAGGTGCAGCAGTGCCAAGCCGTCGAGGGAGCCGATCGGGTGGTTGGCTGCAATGACTACTCGGCCGGTGGCGGGAATGCGAGCGCGTTCGCGATCTCTCAACCGCAGCGAGAAATCGAAGTAACGCAGGGTTTGTTCAACAAAGTCGAAGCCCTCCAGATGGGGGTAGTCTCGTTCGAATTGTTGAAAGCGGGATTCGTAGAAAAGGAAGCTTAGAAAGCGGGAGAGGGTGCGGGCGACGCGAGTGTGTCGCTGTATGAAATCGGGGTAACGTTCTTCCAGTATCGTCTGGACGTCAAGCATGGATCGGTGCCTCGTCGCGATTGTTACAAAGTCATTGCTTATTCCTGCAGCAGATTCAGCACTTCCTCGTTGTTGTGCCAGACGCTGCCCATATCGGTGGACGTTAAGCGGCTATTTGTGCTCACGACGTCTATCTGCCCGCCGTTATTGATAAATTCCTCGATCTGACGATCGATCTCGGAGCGGATTCGCTCCTTCTCAGCTACGTTCGGTTCCGCGTTTTTGCGTGTCATGACTGACCTCACTGGTAACTTTCGAGCGTAGGATGGCGTGCTCCTGTTTCAGTTAATCGACACTCTTGTGAATGTTTTGTGACCCGCTGGCGATTCTTGTTGCGGGGGTTGCCATTGCCTTAAAACTAAATGATAATCATTCTCATTAAATAAGGAGGTTGTCATATGCAGTTCCGGTTTCTATGTCCCCGCCATCGCCAGTGGTTGCTTGATACGCCCGCCGAAGCAGGGCCAGTCTGGCAAGCTGGGATGGAAAGTGCGCAGCGTCTTCTGGCCTCGGGTGAATGGGAGGGGGCACTGTTGCATGTGGGCAGTGCTTACGAGACTGCGCTCCTGATGACCAGCAATGCTGCCCACTGCGCCCCCGTATGGCTGCGACGTCATGAGGCGGCCCGTAACTTGTTACACATGGTCACCGAAATGCTAGGCCGCAAGACTGCACCGGCGTCGCCTACCTGCACTAGGCAGCCTTGCTAATAGCCGCTTGCGCGATATACTGGCGCGCCTTCAAGGGCTCATGCAGCCCCTATTACAGGAATTCACCATGACGCTTCTCATTGGCGACAACGTCGTTGTCAGCATGCATTACACACTCACTGACGCAGACGGTACGGTCATCGATAGTTCAGAGGGCGCCGAGCCTCTCGATTATCTGCATGGGGCGGGCAACATTATTCCCGGTCTGGAGTCTGCACTGATAGGCAAAAGTGAAGGCCAGGAAGCACAAGTTGTCGTGCAACCGGAAGACGGTTACGGCGAAGTCGTGCCAGAACTTATCCAGTCTGTTGACCGTTCGGCCTTTGAGGGCGTCGATGAGATTGAGGTAGGGATGGCGTTTCACGCCCAGTCTGCCGATGGCCAGATGCGCCAGATTGAAGTGCGCGCCATTGATGGCGATGAGATCATCGTAGATGGCAATCACCCGCTCGCCGGAGTTGAGCTCCATTTCGACGTTAAGATCGTAGGGCTTCGAGCAGCGACAGAAGAAGAACTCGCCGCCGGTCAGGTGGTGTAGTTCAGCGATTACTCGTTGACGACTCTTATTCGTTGACGACTCTTATTGGTTGACGACTCTGCCAAGGGTGGCGTCGCCAGCAATCGTTGTTCTATGTATTACGCGCTCAATGCCGGGTTTGGTCCCTGTGGCGCAGTGCATCGCACGCCAATTGTCCCAGAGCACCATGTCACCTTCTCTCCACTCGTGAAAGTAGTGGAACTCCGGTTTGCGTGTGTGCGCGACTAGCATTTCCAGCAACTCGATGGCCTCATCGTTAGAGAGGCCCGCCTTGTGCGGGGCGACAACGCGCTCCAGAAACTGCTCGCAAATCTCAAGTACCTTGCGCCCGGTCACTGGGTGGGTGACCACAGCGGGGTAGGCGATCTCGGGAAAGTTCGGATAGTTAATATCGGAAGGTTTGCGTGGGCTATATGGGCCCGGTTCATAGCCCTCCAGATCCACATAGCGCATGTGGCGTCGCTGCATGCTGAACGCATAGGTCACCTCGATTTGCTCGAGCAGCGCCTGCGTATCTGAATCCAACGCATCATAGGCACGAGCCAGGTCGCCAAAGCCGGTTAGGCCATCTTCTTCTGCGCAAACCACGGCGCGCAAAATAGCCCCGCGATTCGGTTTGCCCGTGTAGTGCAAGTCCATATGCCAGTCGAGCCGCGACACGATTTCTTCGCCGGCGTAGGTCGCCGTCATGTACTGCTCCTGCTCCGGATTGCTGGCCAGCATGAACAGTTCAGGATATTCACGGGAGGTGGTTTCTTCGATGGGATGCGATTCCAGTGGGCCGAAGATGCGGCTGAAAGCGATCTGTCGTTCAGGATTCACGTCCTGGTCACGAAACACCAGGATGCCGTGTTCATCCCACAGGGCGATTAGCGTTTGCTCTGTGTCCTCGTCGATGGGCTGGGTAATGTCAAAGCCGCGAACTTCGACACCGACATTCTCAAGAGCTACGATTTCCAGAGACATAATTCCTCCTAGTCCAATACGGACTCGTCGCGGCGCAATTCGCGCCTGGCCATTGCTTCCCACAGGAACGGAAATCCATTGGCATCCGGTAGCGCCGCCGCAGCGACCTGTTCATCGGTGAGCGGAGTGCCGCCACCGGCGAGCTCGATCTCATAGGCGCGCTGCGAGCGCCATTCCAATGTGATGGCGCGCAGGTGTGCCTGACGCAAGTCTTTGCCCACCACGAGCGAACCATGATTGGCCAGCAGTGCCCATTTTGCATCGCCCAAAGCTCTGGCTGCGGCCATCGTACGGTCCTCATCTTCAAAGGTTCCCTCATACTCATTGTAGAGCGGCAGAGGGCCGTCGACGTAGGCGCCCGTCTGGTCGTATACCGGCGGCACCCGATGCATGTTTGCCCATAGACCGCTGTAGTGGGGGTGATTATGAATCACTACATGCACATCCGGACGCAGCTCGTGCATCTGCATGTGCAGGCCAATGGCAGGAGTGACATTCCAGTCGCCGTCGATGACTTCTCCCTCGCTGTTCAGCGTAACGATGTCGCTGGCGGTGATCTCATCCCAGGCGAGCTCCCAGGGATTCGTAAGCACATTGCCGTTGTCCTGACGGAACGTGATGTGACCCGCAATGTGATCATTCCAACCCTCCTGAAACAGCATTCGGCAAGTTAGTGCAACCTGGGCCTTCTCGCTCAGTTCGGGTAGCAATGGATGCCGGCCAGGCCTGGGCGCAAACTGCTTGACGATATCGGGGTTGATGCCGGGAATGGTTTGCATACGAGTTTCCGGAGTGGGCATTTCAGATCGAGTTTAGGCATAATGCCGGCCATGAGCAAAGAAGCAGCAAAACGACCCGGTAGTGGCACAAAATTTGAAACCGGTCAGGGTTTCTCGGCCATCAAGGATGGCGTGAAAGAGAACCCCAATCGTGAAGTGCCGCACCCGCGCAAGCCGCCCTGGTTGCGCATGCGCATAGAACGGGGAGAAAAATTTACCGCCGTGCAGGAGACGGTGCGAGAGCATCGCCTGGCTACAGTGTGCGAGGAGAGTCACTGTCCCAATATGGGCGAGTGCTGGAGTAATGGCACCGCGACGATCATGCTGATGGGCTCGGTGTGTACCCGCGCTTGTCGGTTTTGTGCGGTAGATACCGGCAATCCTGGCGGCTGGCTGGACAGTGAAGAGCCCGCCAACGCGGCCCGCTCGGTCGAGCTCATGAACTTGCGTTACGTGGTTCTGACATCGGTGGACAGAGACGATTTGCCAGACGGTGGCGCAGCCCACTACGCCGCCTGTGTCCGTGCCATCAGGGAGCGTAACCCCACCACCGCGGTGGAAGCCTTAACGCCTGATTTCAGTGGCAGTGAACAGGCCATTGATACCGTAGTGCATTCTGGGTTGCAGGTGTTTGCGCAAAATGTCGAAACCGTTGAGCGTCTGACGCGGCGCGTGCGCGACCCTCGGGCAGGGTACGACATTACGCTGGATGTTCTGACCCATGCCAAGCGCAGTAATCCCGACGTGCTGACCAAGACCAGCTTGATGCTGGGCCTTGGGGAAACGGAGGAAGAAATTACTCGTACGATGCACGATCTGCGCGAACGCAGCGTCGATATTCTGACCTTAGGGCAATACCTGCGGCCCACTCCTAACCATCTGCCGGTGGAGGCCTGGATTCATCCCGATCAGTTCGCCGCCTACCGCGAGCAGGGCCTGGAACTCGGTTTCACAGAAGTGGCTGCAGGGCCGCTGGTGCGCTCGAGCTACCGGGCCGATCGTATCCTGGAGCAAAATAACCTGGGTCTGCCCCTGGACACCTCGATTAGCCGGGACGAAATCCCGGCGATCAATCTCGATTAATCCGGCGCTATTACTCGATGCCGCGTTCGAGCGCGCGCTGAAACGCTGCTCTTGCCTGGTTTCGCTCCAGGTAAGCTGCTAGCTTGGGGTAGGGTTCTAACTGACCCAGTGCCTGCGCCATGCCCACCATATAGCTAATACCGAAATCCGCACCGCTAAAGTCGTCACCGAGTATGAACGCGTTATCGCCTAACTTGTTGCTGATATGATTGAAGTGCAACGCGATCTCAGGGTCACCAAATCCATCCAACAGTGGCTGAGGTTCACCGCTGCGTAGCGACAGCATCTTCAGCATAAGCGGTGTGAACACCGAGCCCTCCGCATAGTGCAGCCACTGGGTATACTCAGCCCAGGCCTTCAGGTCAGAGCGTGGCGGAGAGAAGCGGTTTTCCTGATCATGCTTTTCCAGCAAATAAGCGGTGATCGCACCCGATTCGGACAGAACCAGGCCATCGTCATTGATCACGGGCGATTTACCCAAAGGGTGAATGTCTTTGAGCTCAGGCGGCGCGCGCATGGTTTCCGGATCGCGACTGTAGGAGACCAACTCATACTCGAGTTCCAGCTCTTCCAAAAGCCATACGCAGAAAATTGAACGCCCTATGCGCAGGTGGTGAATCGTGAGCATGCTTCTGTTCCCTGTTACGTGAATTCAGAACAAGGTATAGCTGGTTTTCGTGACTGCGCCAGTGCGTGCGCTACAGTTGGAAAACCCGCTGCGCATTTTCGCGCAGGAACTTGGGCCATACCTCATCCTTGAAGGGTACGTTTGGCATATCCTTGAAAATGCGATCCAGGGAGATGCCCATCGGGAAATAACCTGCATACATCACTTTGTCCGCGCCGCGTGTATTGGCGTAATCGATAATGTCCTGGGGGTAGTGCTTGGGTGCAAATGCGCTGGTGGAGTAATACAGATTCGGGTACTTGAGCATCAGCTTCCAGGCCAACTCGGTCCAGGGCTCCGCCCCGTGGCGCATAACGATTTTGAGCTCCGGAAAAAACCAGCAGACTTCGTCGAGGTGTTCCACCTTTTGTGGCCACATCGGCAGTCTCGGGCCGGGTACTCCCACGCAGATGCAAATGGGTATGTCGAGCTCGACGCAGGTGGCGTAGATCGGATACCACTCTTTGCCATTGATGGGAATCTGCGGGTTGGTGCCGGAAGGAAAGGCGGTAACGGCCTTGAGGTCGTATTCTTCCTTGAGCCTGCGGATCTTCCTGACTTCATCCATACCCTGGTTGGGATCGCATCGTAACTCGCAAAGAAACGATCAGGGTGCGCTTTCAGCGCAGCCTCATGGGTACGATTGTCGTCACCGATCAGGCCAATCATGGAGCGCTCGATACCGTGTTTATCCATCTGCTCCAGCGTATAGGCAGTGCCATCCTCGATGTTCTTGAGATCAGGAACATTGAACATGTATTGGGCTGGCATGCTGAATAGCTCACGACTCTCTTGGTCGCGAAACATGGGTTTCATGTATTCGTACCAATCGCTCTGATCCGCGCTGGGAATACTCATCATCAGGTCGATGACCCCTATGTCAGCAGGCATTGGCATAATGGCGCTCCGGTTCAAAAGCTCAATCTTACGCGTTGCGGCGGGGGTGATACCATTTCTTCAGTTCAAATAGAGACTCTGTGATGAAGAAACTTGAAGGCAAGGCCGTCCTGGTCTGCGGGGGTGCGACCGGAATCGGCGCAGCGACCGCGCACAGGTTGTGCGAGGAGGGTGCCCGGGTGGTGATAGGGGACATTAACCTGGAAGTGGCACAGCAGACTGCACGGGCAGCGGGCGAAGCGATCGCCATTCGCTACGACCAGGCCGATGAGGCGTCCATTAAGGCGCTGGTTGCAGGTGCGGTTGAACATCTCGGCAAACTCGATGCCGTATTTGCTAATGCAGCCGATCTTCAGGCGGTATTGGTGGACGGGGACATGCTCAGTAACGACAGCGCACTATGGGATCGTACATTGAAGGTCAACGTCACCGGTACGGCGATGATTGTTCGCGCCTGCCTGCCACATCTGCTGGAGCAGGGTGGCGGGAGTATCGTTTGCACGTCCTCGGGCGCATCGACCATCGGAGAGCCGGAGCGCCCGGCGTATGCCGCCTCAAAGGCAGGCGTCAACGCGATCTGCCGGCATATTGCATCACGCTGGGGTAGTGAAGGAATTCGTGCCAATTCCATCGCACCTGGACTGGTGGTCACGCCGCAGCTTGCAGCGGGCATGGGCGAGGAACTGCTCGACAAGATGTTGCGCGGCGTTAACTCGCCGCGGCACGGCGCTCCGGAGGACATCGCCGGCAGCGTGGTTTACCTGATCTCGGATGACGGTGCCTGGGTGAATGGCCAGACCTGGCACGTGAATGGCGGCGTGTATTACGGCGACTAGGTTTAACGCTCGCTAAGCAACGCCGCTACATCCCGAGCGGCCTGTAGTTTGGCGTGAAACGTAGGGTTGTCAGCGGCGGAGGCAACCGGCTGGCTGGAAAACCAGGCCATTACCGTGTTCGCTGCCAGGTTGATGTAGATGACCTGCCCATGGATTCCGACCGCAGCGTACTCTCCGGGGTTGGCGTTGAGTACCCACCACATATTCTTGTAGGCCAGCCAGGGATCGGCTCCATACTTGCGGTTATTGCTCATATTGGAAATATTGCGTCGATTAAGCCGCAGGGTCTGGTCAACCCAGACGGCAGGGATGACCTGTTCGCCGTTGAAGCTGCCCCTGTCCCTGATCATCATGCCGAATTTTGCGGCGTCGCGCAGCGTACTGTTCATTCCCCCTGTTGCGACCGGCATAAAGGCACGGTCGACCATGATATAGGCGTCGTGCTCGGCCCCTAGCTTGGACCATATCGTTTTCTGCAAGTAGTCTTGCAGCGGCATCCCGGATGCTCTGGCAACCATCCAGCCCAGTAGATCTGCATTCGCGGAGTTGTAGTCAAACAGCTTGCCGGGTTCACGATTGGTATCGGGCTCAATGAATTCAGCTAGAAAATCATGTGCGCCATAGATGTCCGAGTCACCGGGCTGCACATCCGCTGCGCCAGGTAGCCAAGCCATGTTGAGTGCCGGCGCATAGTACTGAAGAAACTCTGAATCCGGGTCAGTGTAATTCTCCTGGAAGTCGATGGCGCTGGTATGGTTAAGCACCTGCTGCACGGTCGTGCGCTCGAAGCCGCCCCCCTCCAGCTCAGGAATGATGTCAGCAGGCGAGTCCTGCAAGTCGACCTCCCCAGTCGCGAGAATATTCCCAAACGCCGCAGACACCAGCGATTTGGTCATAGAAAACCAGGTGTGCTGTGAATGACGGTTAAAGTCGTGAAAATAGCGTTCATGCAGTATTTCATCACCGCGGATGATGATGACCCCATCTGCATAGTTTTCTTCAAATACAGTGTCGAAGGTCTGGCTGTCCCACTCTTCTATTTCTCCCTCAGCAAACCGATAAATCTCACCTTCGCGTGGAATCATCACCACGTTCATGGGTGCGCCGGCATTGCGAAAGGTCCAACGATTGAATGGATGCTCGCGATAATTCTGAAAGGTTGCCTGCGTGTCGCGCTCGGGGGGAACCCCCACCATTACGTCGCTGGCCTGCAAGCTAGAGCAAATGCTCAGAGTCGATAGCAGTACCGCTGCCAGCCTAGGCATGTTTCGGTATGTAGTTGAAGGAAGGATCGTCTTCATCGCGGCGAGATTCCTGATTGGGCGCGTCGGTATCCGGTACGCCATTGGTAGACTGGGTGTCGAGTATATGTTCGCGAGCAATGATCAACCATTGTCCGTCGCGCTTCTCCCAACAATCGAGATAGCGCCCCCTGCAGCAGATTTCCTTCATTCCATCTTCTGCGCGTGTCCAAAGTACTACAGTTACATAGCTTTCGCTGGATGCGCTGTCGCCATCTAGCTCGATCAGGCAATTGGTGACCTGGTGGGAATGGCGCTCCATTGTCTCGTGAATATGCCATGCCCAGTCGATGAAGCCGTGTCCGGTACCCTCGTACATGTCGTGGTAATGCGCAGGTGCGTCCTCCGCAAAAACGGAATAGGCCATCAATCTGTCCATGCGATCAAGGCCGCGGCAATAGCGATTGAGTACATCGCGTATCGCCAGCTTATCTTCACTGCTGGTATTCATTGTCAGACCCCTTCCATTGCTTAGGGACATTATAGGCACATATATTGATGTCCTATGTACTTCGACTTCGGCTACTGGTGGCGGGTTGTCCGTCATGTCAGCACTCTGCGACAGTGGAAAGGGCGCAATCGCATGTTGTTGCGCTTGCTTTTACTGGTACCTCTGCAGTCACTCGTGCACTTCGTTTTTTGCTTACTCGATTACCTGTTCTTCCCGCGGCTATGGAAGCAGCAAGTCAGCGCGCCGATCTTTATCGTCGGACATGCGCGCAGCGGCACAACGCTTATGCATCGGTTGATGTCAGCCGACGGCGATCGCTTCTCCTACTTTCTCTACTGGGAGATGTTCTTTCCCTCCTTGCTGCAGAAAAAGCTGATTCGCTGGATGGGTACCGTCGACCGGGCGTTATTGGGTGGTGTGATAGATCGCAGCTTGCGACGCTGGGATGACAAAACGTTCGGGCCCTATCGGCATATGCACAATATGAGCCTGTGGAATGCCGAAGAAGACTGTTTTGCGATGGCGTCTGCATTTGTAACCCAGCAATGGTCCCTGGAAGTGCCCATGATGGATGTCATTGATGTCTTCCATGTCGATCAAATGGGGACGCGCCGTCGTCGTTGGTTGAGGCACTACCGCGGATTGGTCAAGCGCCAGCTATTACTCAATGGCAGTAACAAGGTGCATCTTGCCAAGAATCCGGTGATGAGTGGTTGGGTAGATGCTCTGCTCGAAGAGTTTCCCGATGCTCGTTTTGTCGTGATGATGCGCGATCCGACCGAGTGTATTCCCAGCTGTTTAAAACTCGTTGAGGTCACCTGGAAGGGCAAGGGATGGGCGAGAGACGATTATGAGGAATCCCTGCGCCTGCTCACAGACATCTCCTTCGAACACTTCCACAATCCCCGCCGCGCTCTCGCCGCGCACCCGCAGACCTCGCAAATCGTGGTCGATTATCGAGAACTCATCGAATCACCTCGTGATGTAGTGTGTGATGTCTACGCCGCCCTGGGGCTGACCCTCGACGATGCCTTCGATGAGTGGTTGCAAGCCCAGGCTGAGCGTGAGAAGAAGCACCATTCCAAGTTTGAGTACAGCCTGGGTGAATTCGAGGTGTCTACCGATCGTATCGAGCATGAGCTCGATCTCTTCTATCAGCAATTTGGCTGGCCGCGCCAGAGCTGATTTACTTGCCACCTGGGTGGGCTATTATTGCTAGTCTCGGCAGGACCTGAGCGGCCCCTTGTAGTTAACCTCTGGCCGCTACCTATGCCGTAGTGAGGGTGGCTTTATGTATAGAATTTTTGCCTATGTATTCCTGGTCGTTGGCCTGTCGCCGGCATTCGCGTCGGCCGACATGCGCGATCACATACGCGACATTGTCGAGGCGGTGTCGGTGGGTGAGGAGCGCGAACATCTGCCAGAGCGGGTCTATGGGCCACAACTGATCGCAACGTTTTACGACAATCGCGATTATCAACTGGCCTGGGAAAATCTGGACCAGGTACGCGCTGTGCTGGCAGTGCTCGGCTCAGCGGGGGAGCATGGATTGAACCCCGAGGACTATCACTTCTCGACGCTGGCGGGCCTGCGCGATGAATGGAAGCAGCGGCTATTAAAACGAGATCGGGTGCGTGCCCGGTTTGATGTGTTGCTGAGCGACGGCGTGCTGCTTTACGCGCGGCACATCATCGAGGGCAAAGTCGATCCCAGCAAACTGGAGACCTCCTGGAACTACACCCGGCGCGGTTTCTCCCCCGAAGAAACCAGTGCAAAGTTAACTGGAGCGCTCGTCACAAACAACATCGTCGATGTCTTGCGCGATCTGGAACCTCGCTTTCCTTTCTATCGGCTCCTACAGGCCGAACTAGCACATTATCGGGAGCTGGCGGCCAGTGGTAGCTTCGTCCCCGTGCCAGAGGACACCGTTTTGCGCGAGGGAATGACTCATGCCAATGTGCTGCTCTTGCGCGAAAGCCTCGGCCGGCTCAATTATGAGATTGCAGTAGCGGACGACCCTATGCAGTTTGACGCGCAGCTTGAAGAAGCGGCCAAGGATTTTCAGCACAAGCATGGCATTGACGTCGATGGGGTTGTCGGTCGCGGCAGTTTTGCTGCATTAAATATGCCTTATGAACAGCGGGTAGAGCAGCTTAGCGTTAACCTCGACCGAGTCCGCTGGATCAGTCAGGACGCTGGAAGTGATTTTGTGTTGGTCAATGTGGCCGGTTTTGAGCTGTTTTTGTTTCGCGATGACACTGCTCTTTGGGAGACGGATGTGATGGTCGGGACGGTTCAGCATCAAACGCCGCTATTTCATTCTCACATGAAATACCTGGTTCTAAATCCCACCTGGACGGTACCGCCAGGGATCAAGCGTCGCAGCATTTTCCCCAAACTTAGCAAAGACCCTGGTTATGCGGCTGATCACAATTTCAAGCTATACAATGCCGATGGCGAAGAAGTGGATCCACTGACTATCGACTATGCACAGTACAGTCCCGGCCGCTTTCCTTATCGAGTGGTGCAGCAACCAGGGCCCCATAATGCGTTGGGGCAAGTCAAGTTCATCTTCCCCAATCAATATGCGGTATATCTTCACGATACACCGCATCGCGAACTGTTTTCGAAAACCAGTCGAGCGTTTAGCAGTGGCTGTATACGAGTACTCGACCCGATCTACTTCGCCGAGTTGTTGGTGCAGAATCGTCCGGAATGGGACCGCGCAGCCATCGACAAGACGCTAGAGGGTGGTAAGCAAACGGTGGTGCATCTCAAGGAGCCACTGGACGTGATGCTGATGTACTGGACCGCTAGCCCCGATCCAGACCGGGAGAGCATTCAGTTTCATCCCGACATTTATAGTATGGATGACAAAGCGATAGCCGCACTCAGGCAAGCACCGGACTGGAACACGAATTGAGGGTCTTGCTGCTGGCTTTAACGCTGCTCGCGCTGCCTGGGCACGCTGAACCGCTTGCGTTGGAGATTCGCGGGCACCAGCTGCGACAGTCTTTGTTCTCAGTGTTCGCGCAGCCGGCTGAAGAGCTGCGCATCGGGCTATCAAGCTATAGAGGGCAGTCACTGGAGTTAAGTCTTGATGGCGAGCCCGCAGGACGACGGGATCAAGACGATTGGTGGTTGAGGGCACCGGAGACGCCAGGTCTATACCGTCTGAAGATTACTCGCCCGGAGACCGGTGAACGATCCGATTTACATCTATGGGTGAATGTACCCGCGACGGAATTGCAGGGTGAATACCTGGAGGGTTATCGAATCGGGCGCTATCCGCAGCCCAGCGCAGACCGGAAGAACTATGATCCACCGCAGGGTTTTATCCGCGTGACGCAGGAGAATGTGAATATTCGTCTGAGCAGGCATTTCACTTTGGGGCAGTTCCTGTGCAAGCAGTCATCTGACTATCCCAAGTATGTGGTGGTGCAGGAGAGTATTCTGTTACTGCTCGAGCGCCTTCTGAGCGAAGTTAACGATAGCGGCTTTAAAGTCGATACCTTTGGATTTATTAGTGCTTATCGCACGCCCTGGTACAACAAGCGCATTGGTAACGTTCCTCTGAGCAGGCATATTTATGGTGACGCTATGGATATTTTTGTTGATGCTGACGGTGATGGCCTGATGGATGACCTCAATGGAGACGGTCGGCGTAACATGGATGACATACGGCTGTTTTACGATATCGTAGAGGCGGTGAAGGCGCGCCCAGAGAATGCGAGATTAGTGGGCGGCGTTGGAAAGTACAAAAAAACGTCCCGGCACGGCGGATTCGTGCACGTGGATACGCGAGGCTACAAGGCTCGCTGGTAGGGAAAAGGAAGTTTCATGGTTAATCCGATAAAGCGGCGCATGGGGGATCTGGATGAGAGTCTTTTTATCCCTCGAGAACTGAGTTGGCTGTCCTTTAATGCGAGGGTTTTGCAGGAAGCGGCTGACCCTTCCCTGCCGGTGATTCAGCGCCTACGCTACCTGGGGATTTTTTCCAGCAACCTGGACGAGTTCTTCCGTGTGCGGGTAGCGGAGGTAAGGCGCCTGGTCTCCCTCGCCAGCGCGAACAATAAGCAACAGTATTCTGATCTGCTGGAGGAGATCCAGCAGCACGTGGTCTCTCTGCAACGCCAGTTCGATAAGACCTACGACAAGTTATTGCCAGAGCTGCGCAAGCGCGGCATTTATATGATCAATGAAACTCAGCTTGACGAAGGTCAGGCGGCCTTCGTTACGCGCTACTTTCACGAAAAGGTGCTGCCCGAACTCGAGCCGATCATGCTGCTCAACCAGCACCAGGTGCATAACCTGACGGATGAGTCCATTTACCTTGCCGTTGATATTCGTTCCGGTCGTGACAACCACTATGCGCTCGTCGAGGTGCCGACCGATGCTCTGCCCAGGTTTGTCGAAATTCCGAAGAAGAAGGGCAAGCGCGGTACCGTGTTCATTGTGCTCGACAACATCATTCGATTTTGTATGCCGCAGGTTTTCCGCGGTGTCATCGATATCAGTCGCTGTTCGGCCTACACCATTAAGTTTTCTCGCGATGCTGAGTTGGAACTGGACACCGATATCACGGAGAGCCTGATTGAGAAGATGGCGACGAGCCTGAAGCAGCGGCGCAAGGCGGAAGCCGTTCGCTTTGTCTATGACGAGGCAATGCCGCGCCGGCTACTCGAGTATCTGGGTCGTCACTTCACCATCGGCAAGTACGACAGCATGATCGCCGGTGGCCGCTACCATAATTCCAAAGATTTCATTTCGTTTCCGAATGTGGGCCCGAAATATCTCGAGTTCAAACCGTTGCCGCCGATCCGAATCCCGCGACTGGATGAGCCCGAGCGCAGCATCTTCAAGAAGATCCGTGAAAAGGACGTGTTGCTGTACTACCCGTACCATCCTTTCGATTACATCACCGATCTTTTAAAAACTGCGGCGCTCGATCCGCAGGTGACGTATATCAAGATATGCCTTTACCGCGTTGCCAAAGACTCGCGGATCTGCGACGCGCTGATCAATGCGGTGCAGAACGGTAAACGCGTGCTGGCGGTGGTGGAACTGCAGGCCCGCTTTGATGAGGAAGCCAATATCAGCTGGGCGGAGCGGTTGACCGACAACGGTATTGAGGTGATGTTCGGCGTCGCGGGCTTGAAGGTACACAGCAAACTGCTGTTAATCGAGCGCAGGGAAGGCTCAGTCACTCGTTACTACAGTCATATCGGCACCGGCAACTTTAACGAAAAGACCGCACGGCTTTACACGGATTTCAGTCTGCTGACGCACGACCAGGGAATTGGTAAAGACGTGTTCAATGTATTTGATTTTCTGCGTTACAACTACAAGCGCCCAAAATATAAGCATCTGCTGGTATCGCCCCATACCTCTCGCTCCGGTTTGGTGGAACTGATCGACCAGGAGATCGCCAATGCGCGTGACGGCTACCACGCATCGCTGACACTTAAGTGTAATAACCTCGTTGATACGGATATTTCCAAGAAGCTCTATGAAGCCTCTGACGCAGGTGTAGAGGTGCGCTTGATTATTCGTGGCATGTGCTCGTTGTTGCCTGCGGTAAAAGGCGTGTCTGACAACATTCGCGCCATTAGTATTGTCGATCGCTATCTCGAACACCCGCGTGTGTATTCTTTCTATAACCGGGGTAGCCCGCGCTACTTTATTGGCTCGGCTGACCTGATGACGCGCAACCTCGATTATCGTGTGGAGGTGCTATGTCCCATTATCGATCCGGAGGCCCAGCAGATGTTGCAGGATATTCTCGATCAGCAATGGCACGACAATGTGAAGGCGCGCGTGATAGATGCCGAGCAAGTAAACACCATTGTCTCCGGAGGCCGCTCTGTTAAGATTCGTTCCCAGGAGAGCATTCACCGCTACTTGTCTAGTGGGAAGTTGCCTCGCTACCCCAAATCGCTAATGACGCAGCCGGCCAAGCGCCGCCGCAAGCGCAAGAAGAAGCCATGAAGTTGATAACAGCTCTGCTGCTTTCCCTGGTCGCGCTATCGCTGTCCGCCGAACCGCTGGTTATCGCCCATCGAGGGGCCAGTGGGTACCTGCCCGAGCACACACTGGCGGGGGCCGCCGCCGCCCATGCAATGGGTGCGGATTACATCGAGCAGGATGTGGTGCTAACGAAAGACGAAGTGCCCATCGTGCTGCATGATCTCTATCTGGATGCGACGACCGATGTGGCCGCGGTATTCCCTGGCCGTGCCCGTGAAGATGGGCATTTTTACGCGATCGATTTCACGTTGGCTGAAATAAAGCAATTGCGGGTAGGCGAGCGGCGCAAGCTGTCAGGTGATGCGTATTTCGAAGACCGCTTTCCCGTCGAGACGGCCATTTTCCGTGTGCCGACGCTGGAAGAGGAACTGCAACTGATCCAGGGCCTGAATGCCGCAACCGGCCGTGAGACGGGCATTTATGTGGAGCTGAAATACCCGTCCTTTCACCGCGATGCGGGCATGGAGATCGCGGCGGCGGTGCTGCAACAGCTCTACGCCTATGGTTATCGCCGGGAGAAGGACCGCGCTTACCTGCAATGTTTCGAAGCGCAAACACTGCAGCTGCTGAACGACCACACGGAACTGCGCCTGGTGCAGCTGCTGCGTCAGGATGAGTTGACCCTGGAACGGGTCAAGCAGGTATCGAAGTATGCCGATGGTGTCGGTCCCTGGATTGGCATACTCAAAGATGCGCCCGAATTCGTGGTATGGGCCCAGGAAGCGGGGCTGGAAGTGCACCCGTTCACCTTTCGCGCTGACCGGGTCCAAAAAGGCTTCAACAGTTTTGAGGCACAGCTCGATCACTATGTTCGCAAGATGAAGATCAACGGCTTATTTACCGACCATCCCGATCAGGTGATTCGCTATTTGCGGCGAAAGCGCTAGTCTAAGTCGCATCGCAATCACGTCGACGTAGCAATGCAAGCAGATCAGACCATTCATATCGTTAGCTGCCACGCCGAGGGCGAGGTAGGCGACGTTATTGTCCGCGGCGTCGAACCGCCCCCGGGCGAAACCCTGTGGGAGCAGTCCCGCTGGATCGCTGCCGATGAATCGCTGCGCAATTATGTCCTCAACGAACCCCGAGGGGGCGTCTTTCGCCATGTGAATCTGCTGGTGCCGGCGAAGCACCCGCGCGCCCAGATGGGCTGGATTATTATGGAGCCTGAGGACACGCCGCCGATGTCCGGTTCCAATAGCATCTGCGTGTCTACGGTGTTGCTGGAAACCGGCATTATTCCGATGCAGGAACCAGAAACCCGCATGACACTGGAGGCGCCGGGCGGATTGGTAGAGGTGGTCGCACAGTGTGAGGAAGGTAAAGTCAGGCGGGTGACAGTGCGCAATGTAGCCTCATTTGTCGACAGACTGGATGCGATGATCGAGATTGATGGCCTTGGCAGCCTGCGAGTGGATACGGCCTATGGCGGCGATAGCTTTGTCATCGTTGATGCCGCCGACCTGGGATTCGATTTGGTTCCCGATGAGGCGCGCAACATTGTTGAGGCGGGAATAGCCATCACCAATGCCGCGAATGAACAGCTCGGCTTTCACCACCCGGAGAACCCGGATTGGTCCCACATATCCTTCTGCCAGTTTACCGGTCCGCTACAACAGATCGATGGCGTCTGGCGAGGCAAGAATACGGTAGCGATTCAGCCGGGCAAACTTGACCGCAGTCCGACCGGCACCGGTTGTTCCGCCCGCATGGCCTTGCTGCATCAGCGCGGGGTGATGAACGCCGGGGATCGTTATATCGCCGAGTCCATTATTGGCTCTCAATTTGAGTGTGCAATTGATGAGCTTACGCGGGTTGGGGAGAGAGTAGCCATACACCCCTTGATCTCCGGTCGCGCATGGATCACGGGAACCTATCAACACACCCTGGACCCTGACGATCCTTGGCCGGAGGGGTACCGGGTCGCTGATACCTGGCCTCGCCTCGATTAGCGTGATTAATCAGGTGCCGCAGAAGGTCTGATAAACCCTTTGCTCGGGACTGGGTGGCGTTGCATACCGCGCATACGCTGGGTCGTAGTCAAAGGGTGCATAAAGCCGGTCGACAAGATCCTGGAAAGGCTTCAGGTCACCGTTATCTTCAGCGGCCCGAATAGCTTCTTCGACCAGATGGTTGCGCGGAATATAAACGGGGTTAGCCTGATACATCGCTCGTTGCCGATCAGCGGCAGAGTGTGAATCGCTTTTGCAGCGTTCGCGCCATCGGGATAGCCATTTGTCCCAAGACGGTTCGAATTCAAACAACTCGGAAATTTTAGTCGACTCGCTGTTCGGCGCAGCAGCATCCGCGAGCGCCCGAAAAGCCAGGGTAAAGTCCGCAGAGGTCTCTGCCAAAAGCGAGAGAAGATCCTGCACCAGCAGTTCATCATCTTCGCCGCTCAGATCGATCCCCAATTTTTGACTCATCCCCGCCTGGTGAGCGTCGAGGAAAAGTGTTTCAAACTGATCGATGGCGGACTGGGCCAGTTCAACGGCTTTGTCTTCGTCTTCATGCAGGATGGGGAGCAGTGTTTGAGCCAGATTGGCCAGGTTCCAGTGGGCGATGCCAGGCTGGTTGCGATAGGCGTAGCGGCCACCATGATCGATCGAACTGAACACGGTATTGGGGTCGAAACTGTCCATGAAAGCGCAGGGGCCGTAGTCGACGGTCTCGCCGCCCAGCAGCATATTGTCGGTATTCATGACGCCGTGAATAAAGCCCAGTAACTGCCATTTCGCGATGAGCTGTGCCTGCCGCGCGATAACGGCTTCAAGCATTGCTAATGCCGGGTTTTCCGCGTCTGCAACTTGTGGAAAGTGTCGACCGATGACGTGATCGGTAAGCAGTTGTAAGGCCTCGGTGTCCCGGCGCGAGGCGAAGAACTGGAACGTGCCAATCCGGATGTGGCTGGTTGCTACCCTGACCAGGACTGCGCCGGGCAGCGCTTGTTCTCGGTACACCGGATCACCTGTGGTGACGGCGGCGAGAGCGCGGGTGGTGGGGACACCAAGCGTTGCCATCGCTTCGCTGACAATATATTCGCGCAGCACGGGTCCCAGGGGTGCACGCCCGTCGCCGCCGCGAGAGTAGGGTGTCCTGCCCGATCCCTTGAGCTGAATATCTCGGCGGATCCCGGCTTTGTCTACCACTTCCCCCCACAACACGGCTCGACCGTCGCCGAGTTGCGGATTCCAGCTGCCGAACTGGTGGCCGGCGTAGACCGTTGCAATGGGGCTTGCCCCATCGGGCAGGCCGTTGCCGGCAATGGCGTCAATACCCTCCGCGGACTCGAGCCATTGCGCGTCCACGCCGAGTGCATCTGCCAAAGGTCGATTCACTCGAATCGGCCCCGGCTCGCTGGCTGGCTCGGGCGACTGGTGACTATAGAATCGCTCGGGTAGCTGTATGTAGCTGTTGTTAAATGGAATAGCGCTCATTTTCAGAGGGTGAGAATACGTCGCAGTAAACCTTCATTGTCCCGGTTTTGTTCGCGGTACAACAGGAGTTGGGCAATCATGTCCTCGATCTGTTCAGCCACGGTTTCCCGCACGGAAAGCAGCTTCTTCTTGCTCTGTCGCTTGCCCTTGAGATGCGCCAGTCGCACAGGCTCGCCGAACTGCACATAGCAGCGCTGGGGTTTGGGTAACAGTGAACCCAGTGCACCCTTCGGAATCGGCGGCAGCAGATCCATACGCGTATTGTCATTCAGCAGGCCCAGTCGCTCCAGCACACCACCGAGTGGCGAATCAGGAATATCTTCGCCTTCTATCCAGTGATCATAGAACTCATCGGGGCCAATCATGGCAAAGGGCATGATGGTATAGCCGTGCTTCGCAGCCATTCGCACGAAACCAAAGCGGTCCTGCCATTGCAAGCTGTAGCGCTGTGCTGCGGTTTTGGTCGATTCGTGCGCCCCACCGGGGTAGACCAGCAAATCAGAGCCGTTTTCCATCAGCGCATCGCAGACTGCGGGGTCGCCGATGACTGCGCCCTGGCCTAGTAGTAAGGCTTCGGTCTTCTCGTTCCAGAGGAAGCGGTCGCCCAGTGCACGAAGGAAGCGGCCCTCCTGTATGTACAGCACGGGCGCCAGCACGTAGCCATCGGAAGCGAAGAGAGAATGATTGCCGATAAACAAGCAGGGCTCATCCGGGAGGTTTTCAGTACCCAGCAGCTCAGGGCGGAAAACGCGCTTAAGGAAGGGGTACAGCAGTTGATTGATATTGGTTGCCGGCCGCTCAACGGCTAGAGCCTTCTCGATATGCCGGGTCAGTCCGTCCTCGTCATAGGGGCGGCTGTTTTTGTCCATGATGTTCATGCTGCGTAAGCCTGTTTTACTTCTGCGGCGATCAGTGCAACGCCGCGGCGAACCGTCGCCTCATCCTGGGCATAGGATACTCGAATACACTCGTGACGGTGTTGCCAATCGTCCTCCAGACCGACAAAAAACTCCTGTCCAGGTACAACCAGCACCCCTCGCTGCTTCAGTCGTTCATACAGCTCCTGGCTGCTGATGGGCAGGCCTTCGAACCACAGCCAGAGAAAGATGGCGCCCTCCGGTTTGTGGATGCGATAGGGTAGACCCTCAAGTGCTTCTCTGAACCACTGTACCGTCGCTAGTGAACGCTCGCGGTAGAAGGGCGTGACATAGTCGGCCGTGAGCGAAGTAATCTCATCAGAACGAAACAGCTCTCGAGCGATAGCGGGTCCGAGGTTGCCGCTGGCCAGGCTCACAATGGTGCTGGCATTAGTAAACGCCTGAATGATCTCTTCACTGGCAACTACGATGCCGGTGCGCACGCCAGGCAGGCCCAGCTTGGAAAGGCTTAGCGCCAGAATGATATTGTCATTCCAGAGTGGCTCGGCGTCGCAAAACAGGATATTGGGGAAGGGCTGCCCATAGGCACCGTCGATAATCAGTGGAATATCAGCGGTCTTCGCTATCTCGTCCAGATGGGCCATTTCGTCATCGGTGAGCACGTTGCCAGTAGGGTTGGTGGGTCGGGAGACGCACAGCGCCGCGGTGCTGTCATCGACGGCGAGTTGAGAAAAGTCAACGTGGTATTTGAACAGGTGCTCATCCAGCAGTTCGATGCTGGGTCGAGTCGCCGTGAAGAAAGACTCGCTCAGGCCAACATCGGCGTAGCCTAGGTACTCTGGCGTTAGCGGTAAATGGATGCTGCGATGGCTGCCATCGCTCATGCGGCCAGCGAACATATTGTAAAGAACGAAGAATGCAGACTGGCTGCCGTTGGCGATGGCAATATTATTGGCTGTGAGTGGCCAGCCCAGTCGTTGGCTGAGAAAATTGGCGACCTGCTCGCGAAACTCGCTGTCGCCCTGTGGCGACTGATAGATGCCGAACAGGCTATGCCGGCGAGCTGCATCTGCCATTATGTTCTCCAGCCGCTCCTGGAAGATCGCCTCCACCTCCAGCAGTCGGCTGGGATTACCGCCGCCCATGAATACCATGTCAGGGTTTTCGTTCAGTGCTGCGCCGAGGTCGTCCATGAGCTCAACAATGCCGGATTGGCCGCTGAACTTCTCACCGAATGCGGAGAGCTTCATGCCAGTTCCTCATTCTGGCGCATTACTCGCGCACGCTTGTCCGGGCCATCATGACTCCAGCCTGGGGCCCAGCACAGATAGCGCATGCGATCTGACCAGGTGCCTGCGCGGGCAAAGTCGCGAGCAATAGAGCGGTACTCGTGCGTCAGTACTGTCCAGGGGTTGTGACTGTCGATGTTGGTGGTGAGGCCATAGACCACAGGTTCCTCTTCGAGCTCTTCACTGAAGCTACCGAACAAACGATCCCAGATGATGAGAACCCCACCGTGATTACAGTCGAGATAGCGAACGTTTGAGGCATGGTGTACACGATGGTGTGACGGCGTGTTGAACACGAACTCGATCCAGGGATGCAGTTTTCCCACGCCTTGAGTATGCACCCAGAACTGGTAGAACAGGTTGATGCTGATCATCGTGATGATCATGGCGGGATCGAAGCCGAGCACAGGCAGCCATAGCCAGAACAAGTACTTGTGTACGCGTTCCCCCACACCCTGGCGCAGGGCGGTGGCGAAATTCAAGTGTTGGGAAGAGTGATGATTCACGTGTCCCGCCCACAGAATTCTGACCTGGTGATTCATGCGGTGGAACCAGTAATAACTGAAGTCGTCCAGCAGAAATAGCAGCAGCCAGGCCCACCATTGTCGGCCAATCGTATCCTTGAGTGGACTGATTTCGTAGAGTTGGAACATGATGCCCAGGGCGATGATGCGCGGCAGCAGTTCGACCAGGCCGGCCGCCACCAGCATGCTGAGGCTGGCCAGGGAGTCACGCAGGTCGTACCAGCCCAGTTGCGCTCGCCGGGACCACCCGGCTTCGACCAGGATGGCCGCCAGGTACAGCGGGATCGCATACATGCTCAGGTCGTCTTGTAGCGCTTGTTCCATACTCGACGTCGTGTGTGCCGCCCAACGCGGGCCTTGCAGGGAGGGGGATTGTCGCAGAGTTTCGCGCGTCGCGCACCGTCGTGATAACGTAAGTCTTTTGTGTGACGGACACTGAGATGCCAGCGACTGACTATCCCGAAATCCGCGACGCGGTCCGCAAACTGTGCCTGGATTTTCCCGAAACCTACTGGCGTGAGCTTGATCGTGAGCGTGCCTACCCGACGGAGTTCGTGCAGGCGCTGACCGAATCAGGCTATTTGTCGATATTGATACCGGAAGAGTTCGGCGGCTCTGGTCTGCCCTTGTCCGCCGCCTGTGCCGTGCTTGAGGAAATACAGCGCGCAGGCGCCAACGGCGGAGCGTGTCACGCCCAGATGTATACCATGGGTACCTTGTTGCGCCATGGCAATGAGGAACAGAAGAACCGCTACCTGCCCAGGATAGCCAGTGGTGAGATTCGACTGCAGGCCTTTGGTGTGACGGAGCCTAGTAGCGGTACCGATACCACGCGAATACGAACCCGGGCTGAGCGCGACGGCGACCACTACGTCGTGAATGGCTCCAAAGTATGGATTTCGCGAACGGAGCATTCCGATCTGATGGTGTTGTTAGTGCGAACCGCGCCACGCGATGAAGGGCGCCGCGCAGATGGAATGAGCGTTTTGCTTGTCGACATGGGTGACGCAGTCGGCAATGGCCTCACGATCAAACCTATTCGCACGATGATGAATCACGCCACCACTGAGCTGTTTTTCGACAATCTGCGCGTGCCGGTTGAAAACCTGGTGGGTGAGGAAGGCCGAGGTTTTCGCTACATCCTGGACGGCATGAATGCTGAACGGATATTGATCGCATCAGAGTGTATTGGTGATGCGCGTTATTTTATTGATAAGGCCTCTCAGTACGCGACCGAGCGCGAGGTATTTGGTCGGCCTATTGGTGAGAACCAGGGAGTGCAATTTCCCATAGCGCGCGCCTACATTCAGACCGAAGCCGCTGCAGCGATGGTCGCCAACGCGGCGGCCATGTATGACGCTGGAGAGCCCTGTGGCTCGGAGGCCAATATGTGCAAATTGCTAGCCTCGGAAGCGAGTTGGGCCGCCGGTGATACCTGTATCCAGACCCACGGCGGCTATGGTTTCGCAGAGGAGTATGATGTGGAGCGCAAGTTTCGCGAGACGCGTCTCTACCAGGTGGCACCCATCTCCACCAATCTCATCCTCTCACATGTGGCCACCCACGACCTGGGTATGCCCAAGTCCTTTTAGTAGTCCTCGGTGTAGAAGATTTTCTGGCGCGGCAGGTTGTCTGTATCGATCACCTTGCCACGCGCCATTACCATCGATTGATTTCTAATATTCTTTATGTTTTTCAGCGGGTTAGCGTCAAGAAGCAGCATGTCTGCGGATTTACCAGGCTCTAGCGTACCAAACTGCTCAAGGCCTCTGGCGGCGATCGCCCCGTTGCGCGTGGCGGCAACAATCGCCTGCATTGGCGTCATACCCAACTCGACCAATCCTTCTATAGCAATGAGGCTGCCGATACCGGCTTCCTGAATGATAGGTTTGGGAGTGCGTCGAAACTCCGGCGCTCTGCCCTGGTAATTGTCTGTGGCGATAGTGACCCGGCAACCCGCGGCGATGAGGCGCTCGGCGTTTTCACGCTCGATGTGGTACAAGTGGCCCGTTCGTGCGAGGCGGCGGCGCTTTTCCGCACTGGTGGCCGCTGGCGGGGCGTTCTCCAATTCCTTAAGCGCGACTTTGCGTTTCTTGAGGTGTTTCTGCCAAGGCTCCCCGGTCAGCGTATTCGAGCGCAGTCCGCAGATTACATCGCGTTCCACAATCATATCGATCAAATCATCCGGATAACGCGAGGACAGAATCTCCGGATGCTGGATTAGATCGATGCCAGCTTCTACCGCCATACGCAGCGCTTCGCTGCTGGTGGCGTGAGTCTCCGCTACCAAGCCGCGCTTGTGCGCCTCCTCAACGATGACCTTCTGCGCACGTGGCGAGAACCCAATCAGCGAGGGGAATCGAAAATGGCTCGTGCCGCCGTATTTGATGAAGTTCGGACCTTTGTCGAGGTAAGTGTTAATCGCCGCGCGCAGTTCCTCCGGCCCCATGTCCATTAATTCTTCACCTACGCCCTGGGCGATGCTGTCATTCCAGTGTTCCTGGAAGCGGGTCAGGTCCGACTCTTTCATCAAGGAGAACGTGAGCGAGAATGGCCCACCCCAGCCGACGATATTTCCTGCGACGAGCATGCGCGGGCCAATCATGTCGCCACGCTCTATGCTGTCACGCACCAACATCAGGGGATACATCGATCCATAGCTATCACGCACGGTGGTCACACCGTACTTCAGCTGGCGTTGTACGAACTCCTCGACCAGTTCATCGTTGCGCTTGCCGTACTTCACCGCTGTCTCGCGACGCCTTGAGTTTCCGTACACCGAGGCATGGACATTGGTATCGATAAAGCCCGGTAGCAAGTACTTACGTTTGCCATTGATGCGCTGAGTATCGGCAGGAATATCGTCCGGTGCTTCCTTGCCGATGTACTGAATCTGGCCGTCGCTGACGTACACCCAACTATTGCGCTGCGGTTCCCCTCCATTGCCGTCGATCAAGGTGACTTTCTCGATGAGAACGTTATCGGCATGGCTCAGGGTAGCGAGCAGCAGGTAGATAATGGGCAGGGTAGTCCAGCGCATACATATCTCCGAATGTTGGGGGGTGGCATTAGTTTGGTATGCTCGTTCGCGTTACGTAAATGCCTGCCCAAGAAGGATTAACCATGCGCCAGCCTGTAACTGTCTCAGCCATAGTATTGAGTTTGGGAATGGGCCTTAGTTTGTTGTCTCTGGCCGATGAAGTGCGATCCCCATACCAGATAGTTGATGAAGCCAGTGCCGGACAGTGGCGCGCCATCGATCAGGACAATAGCCTCTATATCGATCTTGAGAGTGGCACCGTTGTGGTGGAACTCAATCCGCACATGGCGCCGGCCAATGCGGCGAACATCAAGCAGTTGGTGCGACAGGGGTTTTATGATGGTTTGAGCGTGTATCGCGTCGTAGAGGGATTTGTCGCGCAGGGAGGCGATGCCCGCGAGCCCCGAGATACCGGTAAAGCTAAACGCCGCTTGCCTGGGGAATTCGTGCACATGGGCGATCTGTCGCTGCCCTACACGCCGGTTAATCAAAACGATGGTTTTGCCGACCACAGCGGCTACGTCAATGGTTTCCCGATTGGCCGTCAGGGCGACCTTAGTTGGATGCTGCACTGTCCGGGCGCATTTGCCCTGGCCCGTGGCGATGAACCCGCCAGTGGCGGCACAGAGTTTTACGTTGTACTGGGTCACGCACCGCGTTACCTCGACCGTAATGTCACCGTCTTCGGTATGGTGCGCTGGGGTATGGAGCACTACCAGTCCCTGAAGCGAGGCAGTGATGCGAGCGGCCAGTTGGATCGCGATGAGACGAATCTGATACGGCAGGTACGGCTGGGTAGCGATCTTTCGCCGAAGCAGCGATTACCGCTTGAGATTATGCGAACGGAATCGGAGAGTTTCCGTGAGCTTATTGAGTCTCGCGCGAGTCGACCTGAGCCGTGGTTCGTTTTCCAACCGGGGTTCGTGGACACCTGCGGAGTGCCGGTACCCGTGAGGTTGTCAGCGCGCAGCTTGTAGGCGCAAGAACACCTGTGGCAATCTAGCTCTTTGGATGGTTTTACTGACTGAAAACCGCCGCTAGATCGAACGGGCTAAGCTAATGATAAAAAAGATTGCTCTGGGCCTCGGCCTTACACTCGCTGTACTCGTTGTGCTGGGCTACAGCTTTCAGGAACAGATCATGTTCGCTCTGATCAAGTCTCAGATTGGACCGGATCACGCCTTCGATGCGTCGCTGACGCCGACGGCGCCCGATTATGCCGACGACAAAAACTGGGCGGCGTTGCCGGGCATTGAAGATCCTTCTGACTCTGTACCCGAAGGTGTTACCGACACCAACAAACGCTACGATATTCCAGTCTTCTTCGTGCACCCCACCAGCTATATCAATTCCGCAAATTGGAATCAGCCGCTGGAGGACCACGATGCGAACTGGATCGTGGATGAGCGAGTTCTGCGACATCAGGCGTCGGTATTCAGTGGGTGTTGTGACATTTACGCACCGCGCTACCGCCAGGCGACCTTTTACTCCTTCCTGGACGAGGAGGGCAATGGAGAGAAAGCCCTGGAAGTGGCCTACGCGGACGTCGTGGCGGCATTCGACGAGTTTATCGCCCGTATTGACGGCGCGCCCTTTATTCTCGCGGGCCATTCACAGGGTACCCGCCACAGCGCCCAGTTATTGCGTGAGCGAATCTCGGGCACTGATTTGCAGCAGCGCCTGGTGGCCGCCTATCTGATTGGCTTTGCAGTAACCGCAGAGCAGATCGGGGATGTGCCAGTCTGTGAATATGCCGATGAGCCGGGCTGCGTTATTGCCTGGAACGTGGTGTTGGCCGATGGCGCCGGGCTGAACCCCGATGTGGGTAAACTGATTTGCACCAATCCGCATACGTGGCTGCGAGATGGCGGATATGCTGAACACATTCTTAACGACGGCGCGATTGGCTACCCCAGCTATATGGTGGCCGACGACACCGAAGATTACACTCGTATGGTGGTAGAGCAGGAGGTAGCCGATGCTGAATGTGTGGACGGTAACCTGGTGATTCGTGATCTGCGGTCAGAGTCATTTCCTTCAGTCATGCCTGGCGGGAGTCTGCACGTTTACGACTACAGTTTGTATTACATGAACCTGCGCAACAACGTAGTGGAGCGCATTCACGCTTTTAAGAAAGAGAGAATCTGACAGCTTATGAATTTTGAGTTTTCCGAAGACCAAAATCTGCTCCGAGAACAGGCGCAGAAATTTTTGCGAGAACAGTGCCCGCTCGACCGGGTGCGTGCCGTGCTGGATGACAGTGCAGTCTCCTATGATGCTGAGCTCTGGAACGCCATCGTCGAATTGGGTTGGACCGCCGTATCGATCCCGGAGGAGTTTGGCGGTGTAGGCCTTGGCTATCTCGAGCTCTGTGTCATCGCCGAAGAATTGGGTCGCAGCCTGGCGCCGACACCGTTTGCATCCTCTGTCTATCTCGCCACCGAGGCGCTGTTGCTGTTTGGCAGTGAAGCGCAGAAGCAGGCGTATCTGCCGCGATTGGCCGCCGGTGAGCTGATCGGCACTATAGCCGTTGCCGAGGGGCGCGGCGCGGCGCGTCCGGAGAATCTTTCGGCCGTATATGAGGGTGGAAAGATCAGTGGCGAGAAACTGCCTGTGGCCGATGGTGATGTGGCCGACTTCGCCATCGTGCTGGTCAAAGAGGGTGATGCAACATCCCTGGTGGTCGCGAGTCTCGATGGTGTTACGCGTGAGCCTGTTGAAAGCATGGACCCAACCCGTTCGCAAGCTCGAGTGCAGTTTGATGGGGTGGATGCCGAGGTGTTGGGTAACAGTGGCAGCGGTTGGGAGCAGTTGCAGCAGCTTTTCGATCGCGCTGCGGTGCTGTTTGCCTTTGAACAGACCGGCGGCGCCCAGGCGAGTCTTGAAATGGCGCGTGCCTATGCGATGGACCGCTATGCATTTGGTCGCCCCATAGCCTCCTTTCAGGCGATCAAGCACAAGCTGGCTGATATGTATATTACGTCGACCCTGGCACGTTCTAACTGCTATTACGGTGCCTGGGCGCTCTCCACCGATGCGCCGGAACTGCCGCTCGCAGCAGCCACGGCCAGGGTGAGTGCTACACAGGCTTACGACGAGTGCTCCAAGGAGAATATTCAAACCCACGGCGGTATGGGGTTTACCTGGGAATTTAACTGCCACATGTATTTTCGTCGCGCTAAAGCGCTGGCGGTGAACCTGGGTGGCGTGATGGGCTGGCAGGAAAAACTGGTCACAGCTCTGCAACAACAAGATGCAGCGGAGGCATAAAGCATGAACTTTGACGATACACCGCAGGAAGCCGAGTTTCGCGCTGAGGCGAGAGCCTTTCTGGATGCCAATGCCAAGCTCAAAGGCGAGGCGGAGCCGCGTAAAGAATCTGAAGAAGAATACATTCAGCGCGCTCGTGCCTGGCAAAAGCTCAAGTACGACAACGGCTGGGCCTGCCTGAGCTGGCCCAAGGAGTATGGCGGCCGCGGCGCCAGCCCCATGGAGTTGATTATTTGGGGGCAGGAAGAGGGTCGTTACGATGTCCCCGTCGGACCCTATGCGATCGGCCTTGGCATGTGTGGCCCCACCATGATTGCCTATGCCAGCGATGAGCATAAGGCGGAGCGCTTGCCCCGTATGTCATCTGGTGAGGATATTTGGTGCCAGTTGTTCAGTGAGCCCTCTGCGGGTTCCGACCTCGCCAATCTGCGCACCCGCTGTGAGAAAGATGGAGACGATTGGATTATCAATGGCCAGAAAATCTGGACCTCAGGCGCCCACTACTGCGACTGGGGGATTCTGGTTACGCGGTCTGATCCGACTGTGCCCAAGCATAAGGGCCTCACTTTCTTCTTCCTCGATATGAAGTCCCCCGGGGTAGAAGTGCGGCCCATCAAGCAAATTTCCGGTGACTCCAATTTTAATGAGGTGTACTTCACCGACGTGCGAATTCCCGATCACCAGAGACTGGGGGCTGTGGGCGATGGTTGGACTGTTTCACTCACGACTTTGATGAATGAGCGTCTGGCGGTGGGCGATGCCGGTGGCTGCGATGTGCCTGACCTATTGGAGTTGCTCGACAAGGTCGATCTCGAAGGGGCGCCTGCCATCGATAATGCGGCGGTACGTGAGAAGGTGGCCAACTGGTATTGCGAAATGGCCGGGTTGCGTAATACCAAGCTGCGGACCATGAGCGCTTTGTCACGGGGCGACACGCCCGGCCCGGAAAACTCCATTACCAAGATCATCAGCGCCAACAAAATGCTGGATATAGGTGCCTTTGCCATGGATCTGATGGATATGGGCGGCATCCTGGTGGACCGCGAAGGTGACGAGTACAACAGCCGCTTTTTTCAGGGCTCCTGGATGGGTGGCCCCGGCTATCGTATTGCGGGCGGTACCGATGAGGTACTGCGCAATATTATTGCGGAGCGTGTGTTGGGGCTGCCGCAGGACGTGCGTCTCGACAAAGGCGTGCCCTTTAATGAGGTAGCCCAGGGCGGCAACTAATGCTCGACAAACTGGTCCAGGCGCTTTCTATCCTGGTGTCGATTCTGCTGGCATTTGCGATCGATGCTTGGTGGGAGGATTCTCAGGAGCGGGAGCGCTATTTGGATCAGTTGGGCGCTGTACAGGTCGAATTCGCAGAAGCCCGAGAACAGTTGGATTGGCATGGCGAGCGACTACTCGGCAATCGAGTAGCGCTTGCCTGGATCCTGGAGCGTACCGCGCCTAATCCGCCTCAGGTGGAGTTTGAAGAGCTCGCAAGCCAGATTGATCAAACCTTTCGAGGATTCTCTTTTGAGTTTCAGGCTGACGCACTGCGCGGATTGATGGAGTCCGGGGTTATTGGTCACATGCAAAGCACTGAGTTAATGGACCTATTGGGAGAGTGGTCCACGCAGGTCGTCGAAACTCGCAACCAGACCCAAATGTTGCTCCAAAACCGAGAGGAAATTATCCGTTACCTCCAGCCGCGAATTCCCGCAAACGCCGTGGCTTATAATACCGGGCAGATGAGCGCTTACCCTCGAACCCGATTTAAGGGAGATTCGACGGCTTTGCTGGGCGAGATGGAGTTCGAAGGATTGATGGGCAATCGCGGCGTGCTGGTCGAGGATGCTATGTCCCAGATGGAGGACTTAGAACAGTTGGCTCAAAGGATCGAGGCATTGATCGAGCAAGAATTCTGATGCGTATTGATAGAAAACCGAATGGAGGCCAGAGGGCACCATGGCAGTAGATTTAGATTATCAATCACCCACGCAGTTGGATTCTGATCCCTGGACGATCCCACTGGAAGATATCGACATGTCCCAGGGCTATCTCTTCAAGGCCCAGAAGCATCACGATTTCTTTAAACGCTTGCGTCGTGATGATCCGGTGCATTATCACGCACCCAATCCCAATACGGGTCCCTTCTGGTCGATTACCAAGTTCGACGACATCATGGAGGTGGAAAAAAACACCGCCGTATTTTCCTCTGAACCTTCAATAGCGCTGATTGATGAGATACTGAATGAGCAGCAGGCGCCTATGTTCATTGCAATGGACCCGCCGCTCCATGATGAGCAGCGGGCGGTGGTAGCACCCGCTGCGTCGGCGGAACGTGTGGCGGATCTCGATGACCTGATACGTGAGCGCACCATTGAGGTGTTAAGTGGCCTGCCGCACGGTAAGCCCTTCAACTGGGTTGACGAGGTGTCAATCGAGCTGACCACGCGCATGCTGGCGACCCTGTTCGATTTCCCTTTCGAGGAGCGGCGCAAGCTCACCTTCTGGTCGGATATGATAACGACACCACCGTTCCTGGGGGCTACTCGGAAGAGGAGCGCATGGAACACCTGATCGATTGCCTGCAGACCTTTACCGCGCTGTTCAAGGAGCGCCAGTACGAGGGCAATGATCGCCAGGACTTCATTTCATTGATGGCCAATCACCCGGTAACGCGGGACCTCGAGGGTGTCGAGCTTCTGGGCAATATCATGTTACTTATCGTGGGCGGCAATGACACCAGCCGCAACTCCATGTCCGCGGGGGTGCATCTAATGCATCGCAACCCGGGAGAGTTTCAGAAGCTGAGGGATAACCCGGCGCTGATTGATAGCGCGGTGGCTGAAATCATCCGCTACCACACGCCATTGTCTTATATGCGCCGCACGGCTACGGATGACTACCAACTGGGTGACAAACTGATCAGGAAGGGCGACAAACTGGCCTTATGGTATGCCTCGGCCAACCGCGATGAAACGGTCATTCCTAATCCCGACGAGTTCATTATCGACCGCGACCGTGTGAAGTTTCATTCCTCGTTCGGTTTCGGTATCCATCGCTGCATGGGCGCGAAGGTCGCCGAGGCACAGCTGCGCATCGTGTGGGAGGAAACGCTGAAGCGCTTCGACCGCCTCGAGGTGGTCGGTGAGCCGGAACGCGTCGAGCACAGTTTCGTGCACGGCTACAAAGATCTGCAGGTGATCGCGCATCCCAAGACTTGAAGTCGATTCAGCCTGCTAGGAGTCCGCTAGCAACGGATGGTCTTCGGGCAACTGCCTGGCGATCCAAAGAGCCAGTTTATGCTCCATAGCGGGCACGCTGATATCGGCCTTGGCCAGTGGGTGGACCAGTTCATCCTCCACTAACGCACGATAGATGTACTCGACTTTCAGTTTGTGTGAGTCCGTCGCCTCAAACTCGCCGTAGCCGCGTTTTTGTATGTAGACCGCACCGACCGCGAGAGCCTTCTTCACAAGTTCTGCTTCGTGTTTGTGTTTCGCCACTGTTCGTCACCTCAGTCCTTACTTGAGCCGGTCATAGTACTGCCCGTGCATCCAGAAACGAGCGGCCTCCTGGTCTTCGTCTCTATCGAAGCTGACTGTGTAAAGCGCCTCATCCTTCTTGTTGTGTACGCGAAACACATCGCCGTCTTCGTGGCGCAGGTCCAGGGGGTTCTCTGCAGGCTTAACCGCAAACGGGTTAATGCCTTTCAGGCCCTTGCTGGTGGCGACGAACATAAAGCGTTCGGGTCTATTCGGCCGCCCGTAAACGCCGGCATAGGGCGATAGATCAATGCCATCTTCTGCAGTGTCGGATTCAGCTGTATCGTCAGCATCTGCTTTGCTGGCGGCGATGATGGATGGGGTGACCAGAGAAATCACCTGGCGCGCCATATTGCCCGGTGAAACGTCATTAACGTTGACCATCATGGCAACAGCCAGCTTGTCTTGTGGGCGTAGGAGAAACGCGGTGCGGTAGCCCGGGCAGTAGCCACCATGCCCGACCCAGACTTTGCCGTCGATCTTACTCAGTGCAAAACCCAGCCCCCAGTTGGGGCCGTCCATGTCCGGTTCGGCCCACTGGAGTCGTTGCATTTCTCGCAGTGTGGTTGCTTTGAGTACTTCCTCGCCGCCGTTGTCGAGCAGCCTGAACTGCCAGCTTGCGAACTTGGCAAGGTCATTGGCGCTGGACGCAAAACCTGCAGCGGGTGCCACAGCATTCAGCGTGTACTTACCCACTTCTTTGCGCTTACCGTTGTTGCCAGGTAAAGCGTAGCCGGCTGCAAAGGACTTGCCGTACAGCTTTACCGGCAATTCGCTGGTGGTGGATGAGAGTTCGAGGGGATTCAGCACCTGCGCTTGCATGTAATCATCGAAGCTCTCACCCGAGGCTGCAATGATTGCCTCACCGGCCAGGCTCATGCCCAGGTTGGAATATTGGAAGCGCTCATAGGGCCGATACAGGGCTTGTTGCTCAACCACGCCAGACTGCAGGGTTTCTCTATCGGGGAAATCGACTTCCGTCCAATAAGGGGTCACCGCTTCACGCGGAAGGCCAGCCACATGGGACAGAATGTTGCGCAGGGTAACGGCCTCTTCGGCGTTTTCATGAGGCGGTAACTCATACCAGGGGAGTAGCTGGTCCAGTGGTGCATCGAGAGACAGCTTGCCTTCATCACGCAGTTGCATCACGCCGATACTGGTGAATAGCTTGGAGACTGAGCAGATGCTGTAACGAGTGTCTGGAGTTGCCTCCACCTTGCCACGCAATCTTGCATAACCGAAGCCCTCTGACCATACGAGTTCCTGGTCTGAAACCACCGCGATAGAGGCGCCGGGCACACGATCGTAATTGAGCTGGGTGTTTAGCCACTCGCGGGCGAGATCAATACCTGCCTGCACATCCTGGTCATCAAATACGTCTGCGCTGGCACTACCACTCAATGCTGCAGTCACTACTGTGGATGCAACAATTGTCAGAAATCTTCCCTTCATGCTTCTGCTCCTGTTGATGCAGGCCATTGATAGCCTATGCTTCTTCCGACAGCATAGACCCTGGAGCAGAACTTGTTAATCCGGCCGCTTCGGCTAATTAATCAGGCCGCCTCGGCGATCTCGCGGATGCGCGCCACCATGGCGCGCAGGCCGTTGCCGCGGGTGGGGGAGAGGTGCCGCATCAAGTCCAGTTGCTCGAAGTAGGCATCAATGTCGAAGGCCAGCACCTCTGCAGGGGTCTTATTGTTGTAAGCGGCGAGTACCACGCCCAGCAATCCCTTGACGATAAAAGCATCGCTGTCGACTGCGAGTTGGAGTTTGCCGTCGTCGATCGCGGTTTCTATCCACACCTGGCTCTGGCAGCCGCGCACCAATCGGTCCTCGGTATGAAAGGCCTCGTCGAGCGGCGGTAGTTCCTTGCCGAGGTCGATGATGTACTTGTAGCGGTCATCCCAGGCGTCGAAGAAGCCAAGCGTATCGATAATGTCGTCACTACTGATCGCGTGACCAAAGGGGTTGGGTGCTGACATGGTGATCCGTGGAGTGGCTGAAGTCGCTATGATCTCAGAAGAACATGCCGGTTTCGAGCTGCGCTTCCTCGCTCATCATCTCCCGACTCCAGGGCGGATCGAATACCAACTCAACCGAGACTTCTTTCACGTTGGGGACTAATGCGACGCGATATTCCACGTCGCCCACCAGCACAGGGCCCATGCCGCAGCCGGGAGCCGTAAGCGTCATTTGCACCTCGACCCGGCCGCGTTCCTGGTCGATTTCTACCTTGTAGATCAGGCCCAGGTTGACCAAATCCACAGGTATTTCGGGGTCATAAACGGTATGTAGCGCCTCCCACACCTGGTCTTCGTGGATGCTGCCATCAGGGCAGGGCTCAAACTCGAAGGAAATGGGTTCGAGCCCCAGTGCGTCAGCATCCGTGCCGTCCACACGGACCATATTGCCGTTATAGGTCAGCGTGTAGTTCCCGCCCAGCGATTGGGTCAGGGTGACGAAGGTATGCGCGGGTATCGTCAGCGCATCGCCCACCGGCACGAGACGCGCAGGGCAGTCCCGAGTGGTCGTTAAAATGGTGCGTTCTTGTGCGCTCATTCGATGGAAAAGCTTTCGCCGCAGCCGCAGGCAGCAGTCACGTTCGGGTTTAGAAACTTCAGGGTGCGGTTGATGCCTTCTTTCACATAGTCGAGCTGGGTACCACGCAGCACGCCGATAGAGTCTGCCGCCACATAAACGTGTATGCCGTTATCGAGGTCCAGGGCGATATCGGAGTCCTCGTTATCGTCGACTTCTTCCATCACATACATGTAGCCGGTACAGCCACTTTCCTTAACGCTGATTCGCACTGCGCGCTTGCCTTCCTTTTCCACCTGATGCTTCAGGTGCTGCGCGGCCTCGGGGGTTACCGAGAGCACATCGGTGCTGACATTAAAACTTTCAACGCTCATTTAACTTCTCCTCTCTAACCACTCAGGAAAACAGGCTTCTCGCCTTTTCAACGCCAGCCATTAATGCCTCCACATCGTCCATCGTGTTGTAGATGGAGAACGATGCCCGCACCGTGCCCGGAACGCCGTAGTGCGCCATTAGTGGCTGGGCGCAGTGGTGTCCTGTTCTCACCGCTATGCCCTGTTGGTCTAGCAGCATGCCCACATCCGATGGGTGGGTGCCTTCCAATACAAAACTATAGATGCCGGCTGAGTGGGCCGGCGTACCCACACGCTTGAGCCCTTCGATGCTGCTGCCAAGGGCTATGGCGTGTTGCAGCAGAGCAATTTCGTGTGCCGCCGCTGCCACCCGGTCGACTCCATTCAGGTATTCAATGGCGGCTCCGAGTCCGATGACTCCCTCTATATGTGGGGTCCCCGCCTCAAATTTAAAGGGGATGCGATTAAAGGTCGTACCCCCAAAGGATACGGTTTCAATCATTTCGCCGCCGCCAAAGAAAGGTGGCATGGCATCCAACAGGTCTTTCTTGCCCCAAAGTACGCCGATGCCAGTGGGGCCGAACAGCTTGTGACCTGAGAAAGTGTAGAAATCGCAGTCGAGCGCCTGCACGTCAACCGGCCAGTGGGCGACAGCCTGGGCGCCATCCAACAGGACCTTTGCGCCCACGGCGTGAGCTTTCTCGATGATCGCATCTACCGGGTTCACGGTGCCTAGTGCATTTGACACATGATTAACCGCAACCATCTTGACCCGCTCGTCGAGCAGAGCTTCCAGCGCATCCAGATCAATATCGCCGCTGTCGAGTATGGATATGGCGATCACTTCCGCACCGACCTCGGCGCAGACCAGCTGCCAGGGCACGATGTCGGAATGGTGTTCCAGGTAGGACACCAGAACTTTGTCGCCCTGGGTAAGGTTTTGTCGCCCCCAGCTATAAGCCACCAGATTGACGCCTTCAGTGACGCCGCGGACCCAAATTACCTGAGAGGAATCGGGGCTATTCAGGAAGCTCGACACCGTCTCCCGCGCGGATTCGAACTGCGCGGTTGCGCGGTCGCTCAATGCGTGGGCTCCGCGGTGAACATTGGCATTGTTCTGCGTGTAATAGTTGACGATCGCGTCGATCACCGCTTGGGGCTTCTGGGTTGTCGCCGCATTATCCAGGTACACCAGCGGGTGACCGTTAACCTCTTGCTGCAGAATCGGAAAATCGGCTCGGATGCTGGTCGCATCGAATACGGGTGCTGTGTTTTCCAATGCGTTCACGCCAGGTGCCTCGTCAAACGGTCATCGCGCGACAAGCGTTTTGCGAGCAGTGGGTGCAGGTAATCGCGCAGTGTTTCGATGCGCACGCTATCGACCACTTCATTAATAAAGCCATAACTCAGCATCACCTCTGCCTCATCGGCAGGAACGCCACGCGTTTTCAGATAATGCAGCATGCCGGGATCGAGCTGGGCGACCGTGGCCCCATGGGCACATTGCACATCGTCCGCGTATATCTCGAGCTCAGGCTTGGTATTGATCTCTGCGCTGGTACTGGTCAGCAGATTGCGATTGCTCAGTTCTGCGCGGGTCTTTTGCGCATCAGGGTGAATATGAATACGGCCGTTAAACACAGCGCTTGCCTCATCACCGATGATGCCGCGGAATATCTCATCGGTGGTGCAGTGGGGTACGGCGTGCTCGATGCAGGTGTGGTAGTCCACGTGTTCCTGACCGCGCAGCAGGTATATACCATTCAGATCGCAGTGTGCTCCTGGCCCCTGGTGGTCGATCACGATGTCGATACGCTTGAGTTCGCTGCCCAGGGCGAGGTGGAAGCTGCGCAGGTTGCTGTCGCGATTCAATGTCGCGTGAACACCGCCGATATGCATGGCACCAGCTTCCTCAAGGTGCAGACGATGATGGTCGAGATGGGCGCCGTCTTCCAGAATCAATTCAGTGATGCCGTTGGTAAAGGCACTGCCGTTGCCGGCGCAGTCGAAATGCTCTACCACAGAGGCCTGGCTGTTAGCACCGGCAAGAACCAATAGACGTTGATTGACGGTGAACGCCGTCTCGCGGGTAGTGGTCAGCCACACGAGGTGAATCGGCGCTTCGATCTGTGCGTTCGCACCGATGGAAAGAAACATGCCGTCCGACAATGCTGCATCACTTAGCTTGGCGAACAGATGTTTGTCGTTATCGACACTCGAACCCAGGTGCTCGTTAATCTGCGCTGCCTGCTCATCGTTGGCGTCACTGAAGCGAACCAGTGTGATGCCGTCAGGTAGTTCCATGCGAGAGAGATCCTCCCGTAAAAAACCGTCCACAAAGATCAGCTTGCAGCCGCCCAAATAGGGGTAGTCGAAGCCCAACTCGTCCTTGCTGGCTGCGCTGGGCTCTGCGACGGCGAAGTCCTTGTTTAGCGCGTGAATGCTGGTGTACTTCCAGGCCTCAGTCTTGCGCGTGGGTAAGTCGGATGCCTGCCAGGCTTCCCGGCCCGCGGCCTGTCGCTCTGCGAGCCATGTGGGCGTGCTTTCTTGTGCCGCCGCCAATACACGGTTCATCAAGTCAGTCATCAGGCGACCTCGTCCTCAATCCAGGCGTAGCCCTTGTCTTCCAGTTCCAGCGCCAGAGACTTATCGCCAGATTTCACGATGCGTCCGCCGGCCAGCACGTGCACAAAATCGGGTTGGATGTAGTTGAGCAGGCGCTGATAGTGGGTGACCAGCACGAAAGAGCGCTCGTTATCGCGCATGGCGTTGACACCCTCGGCTACCACCTGCAGGGCGTCGATATCGAGGCCGGAATCGGTTTCATCCATGATGCACAGGCGCGGCTGTAACAGCATCATCTGCATCAGTTCGTTGCGCTTTTTCTCTCCCCCGGAGAAGCCTTCGTTGACCCCGCGCTTGAGGAAGCTCTGGTCGAGATCGACCAGCTTGCAGGCCTCACGTGCCTGTTTCATGAAACTGACGGTGTCCAGCGCTTCTTCGCCGCGCTGCTCACGTACCACGTCGACCGCCGCTTTCAGAAATTCCATATTGGATACGCCGGGTATCTCGACCGGGTATTGAAAGGCGAGAAACAGGCCCAGGTGAGCGCGCTCCTCGGTCTCCATGTCCATGATGTCCTGACCCATGAACTCGACGCTGCCCGCGGTCATGGTGTAACCGGGCCGTCCGGCCAGTACATGCCCCAGGGTGCTCTTGCCGGAGCCGTTCGGGCCCATGATGGCATGCACTTCTCCGGGCTTCACCTCGAGGCTGAGGCCCTTGAGAATATCTTTGTCATCTACCTTGGCGTGCAGGTTATCTATTTTCAGCATCTTCTGTATCTCACTTTCGAGCGGTGCGCTCGCACCGCTGACTTTTAACCAACCGAGCCTTCGAGGCTCACTTCGAGTAATTTGCCTGCCTCCACGGCGAATTCCATGGGCAGTTCTTTGAATACTTCCTTGCAGAAGCCGTTCACGATCATCGATACCGCTTTCTCCACATCCATGCCACGCTGCTGGCACAGGTAGAGCTGGTCGTCGCTTACCTTGGAGGTGGTCGCCTCATGCTCGACGACGGCTGAAGGATTGCGGCTCTCAATATAGGGAAAGGTGTGGGCTGCGCACTGATCACCGATCAGAAGCGAATCGCACTGGGTGTAGTTGCGGGCACCTTCTGCCTTCGGGCTCATGCGCACCAGGCCACGGTAGGCATTGCTGCTCTTGCCGGCGGAAATTCCCTTGGAAATGATGGTTGAGCTTGTGTTCTTGCCCAGGTGGATCATCTTGGTGCCGGTATCGGCCTGCTGGAAGTTGTTGGTCAGCGCCACCGAGTAAAACTCGCCAACGCTATTGTCTCCGCGCAGCACGCAGCTCGGATACTTCCAGGTGACCGCGGAACCGGTTTCGACCTGGGTCCAGGAAATCTTGGCATTGCGATGGGCGACGCCTCGCTTGGTCACGAAATTATAGATGCCGCCCTTGCCTTCGGAGTCACCCGGGTACCAATTCTGGACGGTGGAGTACTTGATCTCGGCATCATCCAGTGCCACCAGCTCGACCACCGCCGCGTGCAGCTGGTTTTCGTCGCGCATCGGTGCGGTACAGCCTTCGAGGTAGCTCACGTGGCTACCCTCATCGGCGATGATCAGCGTGCGTTCGAACTGGCCAGTGTTGGCCTCGTTAATACGGAAATAGGTCGACAATTCCATGGGGCAGCGCACGCCCTTGGGGATATAGACAAAAGAACCATCTGAGAACACCGCGCTATTCAACGCCGCGTAGAAATTATCCTTGCGCGGTACCACAGAGCCTATGTACTTGCGCACCAGGTCGGGATAGTCCTTCACCGCTTCAGAAATTGAGCAGAAGATAACGCCCGCCTCAGCCAGTTTTTCGCGGAAGGTAGTACCGACTGAGACGGAATCAAATACCACGTCCACCGCCACGCCCGCGAGCACTTCCTGCTCATGCAAGGGAATGCCCAGTTTTTCGTAGGTACGCAGTAATTCCGGGTCGACCTCATCCAGACTCTTGGGCCTGTCTTCCATGCTTTTGGGCTGTGAGTGATATGAGATGGCTTCAAAATCTACCTCGGGGTAGTGCACATGAGCCCACTCAGGCTCTGCCATTTCGCGCCAGTTGCGATACGCCTCCAGGCGCCACTCCAGCATCCACTCGGGCTCGTCTTTCTTGCCCGATATAAATCGCACCACATCCTCATTGAGTCCGGGCGGCAGCGTGTCGGATTCGACCTGGGTGACAAATCCCGCGGCGTACTCGCGTTCTATTGTCTTATCAATTTGTTCCTGTGACATGTGGGTTCCTTGTGTCAGCCAGGGTTTATACGTTGCTGACGGGGATGGAGGATTCGTCTTCTATCACGCGTGATTGCTGACTGCGGGAGATGTCCAAAATCTCCTTGCGCTTAACCAGGTCCTGCAGGGTGATGTCACCCAGAAAGTCGCGAATCTGATCGCTCAGGTCCATCCAGAGGTGGTGGGTCAGGCAAGTGCCGCCTTTCTGGCAATCGCCGGCACCGTGGCATCGGGTGGCGTCAGTGGTTTCGTTCACGGCTTCGATCACTTCGGCGATATTAATGTGCTGTGCTTCTTTTCCCAGGTGATAACCGCCGCCAGGTCCGCGCACGCTCTGGACGAGGCCGTTGCGCCGTAATTGCGCAAATAGCTGCTCCAGATAAGACAGCGAAATGTCCTGTCGCGCAGAGATACCCGCCAGGGGTATCGGTCCGCCCGCTTGATTCAGAGCGAGGTCGAGCATAGACGTTACGGCATAACGCCCTTTGGTTGTCAGTCGCATGGGAGTACCTTTTGCAGGAGCCCGAAAGAGGCGGGCATTATGGTAAAACCCAGTAAAATAGTCAAGTAAATATCCCCTAAATTTACTCGGTTATTCGCAGGGGGGTGTTGCGGCCGCCAATGCCCGCCCTGGATCGATTCAGCGCCGGCGAATATCCGTGATGCTGGCACTGAACTACACTGATGCCATGATCAAAATCTGGCTGGACATTGCGCTGTGGAAGCGCATTCTGGGCGCGATGATGCTGGGTATAGGCCTTGGCCTGTTGATGCAGGGTGCAAGTGTTGCGCTGCAACCCATCGGAGCTCTCTTTTTACGCGCGATCGAAATGCTGATTGTGCCTTTGTTGTTTTTTTCCCTGGTATCAGGCATGAGCACGATGGCTGATCCCAAGCAAATGGGACGCGTTGGCATGCGCGCATTCGGTCTCTATGTGTTCACCACATTCCTTGCCATCACCCTGGGCTTGTCCCTTTCTGCGCTATTGCAACCGGGGGTGGGTGTGGAGATTGCCGCTACCAAGGTCGAACTACCCGTGCACAGTGGGCACTGGTCAGATGCCTTGGTTAATCTCGTTCCGACCAACCCTATTGCCGCCTTCGCCGAAGGCAATGTGCTGCAAATCATAGTCTTCTCCCTGCTACTGGGAATCGCCATCACGCTGGCGGGAGATGAGGGTGCCCAGGTAGCGCAGTTTTGTCACGCCGGCGCAGCGGTGATGTATCGCATGACGCGCATCGTGATGGAGCTGGCACCCTTTGGCGTGTTTGCATTGATGGCAGTGGTGGCCGGTAGTCACGGCCTCGACGTTCTGCTGCCGCTGCTGCAGATGGTGGCGGTTTTTTACCTCGCCTGTCTGGTGCACGCGGGGCTGGTGTTACCTGCCATTCTGCATTTTGCCGGTCGCATGCATGCGCGCTATTTCTTCTCTGGTATTGCCGATGCTCAGGCCGTCGCATTCTCGACTGCAAGTAGTGCCGGAACCTTGCCCGTGTCGATGACCTGCGCCCGTGAAAACCTGGGGGTTTCCCGGCCCGTTGCCAGTTTTGTGCTGCCGCTGGGTGCCACTATCAATATGGATGGCACCGCAATTTACCAGGGCATTGCCGCGATCTTTCTGGCGCAGGCCTATGGCGTTGATCTAAACCTGGGTCACTATGTAATTATCATCTTGACGTCGACGCTCGCTTCAATAGGCAGTGCGGGCATTCCTGGCGCGGGGCTGATTATGCTGTCTCTAGTACTGCAATCGGTGGGGCTTCCGCTGGAGGGCATTGCAATTATCGCTGGTGTGGATCGCATCATGGATATGGCGCGTACGGCAGTGAATGTCACGGGAGACCTTATGGTATCGGTGCTCGTGGCTCGTCAGGAGGGTGAACTCGATGAAGAATTGTTCTATCAGGAGCCGCAGGTTTAGCTATTCATAACGGTGCACGCACGCACACTGCCGGCGAACACTTCCCGGAAAGCATAGTAAAGTCAAAAAAATCAAAGACTTGTGAAGTTGGCACAGCGATTGCTGTAGTCAAGGGGGGTGACAGGGATGTCCCCGTAACATCATGCAATTGAAGAGCAATAGGGCTCACACCGCGGTGTCGCGGCGTGGGCCTTTTTTATGGGAGTGACAAAATGAGCAGTTTTACAAAATCACCACTGGTGCTGGCCTTCGCCGCTGGTATCGCTAGCCCGGCAGCCTTCGCAGAGGGTGATTTCTTCAGCGAGATTGCCAAGGCAGTCCAAGACGGCTCTGCCAAAGTGGATTTCCGCTACCGTTTTGAAGGGGTGGATCAGGACCGGTTCGATGAGGATGCAGAGGCGTCGACCCTGCGCTCGCGTTTGACGCTAAAAACGGCGCCGTACAAGGGTTTTACTGGACTCATAGAGTTCGATGACGTGACCAGTGTCGGACCCAATGACTACAACTCAACTGAGAACGGCAAAACCGAGTATCCGGTGGTGGCCGATCCGGAAGGCACAGACCTGAACCAGGCCTGGCTGGGTTACAAGAACGAATACGTAGACGCCACGGGCGGTCGTCAGCGCATCAATCATGGATCACAGCGCTTTGTCGGTGGTGTCGCCTGGCGCCAGAACGAACAGACCTACGACGGTTTGCGCGTTAAGTTCTCGCCCTTGGACATGCTGGACATTGATGTCAGCTACGCGGCACAGGTGAACCGCATATTTGGTCCGGATGATGGCGTGCAGCCCGCGGAATGGGAGGGCGATAACTTTTTCGTGCGCACCGATATTAAACTTGCTGAAGGCCACACGCTCTCGCCCTTCGGCTACATTATCGATGTTGAAGAGCAGGGCGGCTACCCGGCGGGTAGAACGGTGAACAATTCTACGGACACCTATGGCGTCGAATACAAGGGCAGCTTCGACTGGCTCAGCGTTGCCGCCAGTTATGCTACCCAGGAAGAGGGCGGTGATAGTGCGCTTGAGTATGAAGCGGACTACTACATGGTGGAGCTGGGTGCGAAGCTTAAGATGCTCACTCTCAAGGCCGGATACGAGGTGCTCGCTTCTGATAACGGCGTTGGGTTTAAGACGCCGCTAGCCACCCTGCATAAGTTCCAGGGCTGGGCCGATAAGTTTCTGGTCACGCCGGGGGATGGTATCGAAGATGCCTACGCCAGCGTCGCCGGGAAACTGGGTCCAGTGAAGCTGATGGCGGTATACCACGACTTCCAGGCGGAGGATTCCAGCGCCGACTTTGGTTCTGAGATCGACTTGATCGCCACCTGGCCGGTGAACAAGCAGCTCACGCTGCAAGCGAAGTTTGCCAGCTTCGATACTGATGACGATACGCGTTACACCGATACTGATAAGTTCTGGCTGACTGCACAGCTTAAGCTCTAGGGCTATTTACACCGGAGCGGGAGCGGGCCATTATGCCGCTCCCGTTGCCACACTTTTCTCGATGACCCAGCAGGATGACGATACGACCAGCCTTGGCGTGATGGTGCTCGATGACCATCCGGAACGCGCAGCCATGGTTGAGCGCAGCCTTGTTGAGAGCGGTTTTCGGGTAGTGTCGCTGCTGGCGAGTTCCTCTGGTCTGCTGCACCAGATCGAAGCGCATCGCCCTGATGTGATTGTGATAGATCTCGAATCCCCCGATCGCGATGTGTTGGAAAGTCTGGCCATTGTCTCGGCACACAACCCCACGCCCATCGTAATGTTCTCAGAGAATGATGATCCGGAGTTTGTGCGTCAGGCCGTAGGCGCCGGGGTAACTGCTTACCAGGGTGACGGCCTCAACCCCGCAATGGTCAAACCGATTATTGAAGTCGCGATGGCGCAGTTTCGTTCCTTCGACATCCTGCGCCGTGAATTGCTGCAAACACGCGGTGAGCTCGAAGAGCACAAGTTGATCGAGGCGGCCAAGCGCAGATTGTCCGAGCATCGTGGGATAGACGCGGAAGAAGCTTATGCTCTGATGCGCCGATTATCGATGAATACTAACAAGCGACTGGTGGAGATTGCCGAAACCATCGTTGCCACCATGAGTATGGATCAGACCGATGAGTGAACAGGACGCGGCGATACCCAACCCGGAACAAGCCGAGGTAAACCTCGGTTACATACGTCTTACCGACAGTGCGCCTATTGTTATGGCGGCGGAGTTGGGCCTGTACGAAAAGTATGGTTTGCAGGCAGTGCTGCATCGGGAAGTATCCTGGGCGAATCTGCGCGATAAGCTTGTGGCGGGCACACTGGATGCCGCTCAGATCCTGGCGCCGTTACCACTGGCGACGACCCTGGGTGCCGGCGGTATGCGTGCCAACATGGTGACGGGGCTCGCCCTAAGCTTGAACGGTAATGCCATTACCTTGTCTGCGCCGCTGACCGCACAACTTGCCGACCTGGGGGCAAATCCCACCGAGTCCGCTCATTCCGCGGCTGCTGCGGTGCGGGCGTGGCTCGATCAGGATAATGATCGACGACTCACCCTGGCTTCGGCGCACTCGTTTTCCTGTCATACCTTCCAACTGCACACCTGGCTGGAGTCCGCCGGCGTTGATCCAGAGCGCGATGTGCGCATTATTGTGCTGCCGCCAGAGCAGATGGTGGATAGTCTTGCGCGAGGTCTCATCGATGGTTTTTGTGTTGGCGAACCCTGGAGTTCAGTCGCTGTGCAGCACGGTATTGGTGCCATACATGCCACCGGCTATGCGGTGTGGCATAACGCTATCGAAAAAGTTCTGGGAGTCACCGAACAGTGGCATAACGCCTTGCCCGGCACGCATTTGTGCTTGCGTCTGGCGTTGATGGAGGCTTGCCGTTGGCTGGCCGACGATGATCATCGGCTAGAGGCGGCCGAAGTGCTGGCGCGCCCGGAGTATCTGGACCTGCCTGTGCAGCAGCTATTGCCCTCGCTGAGTGGGCAGATGCAGTTTGAGAAGAACGGCCCTGTGCAGTTAATGCCACATTTTCACGTCTTCGGCCGCTTTGATGCGGGTTTCCCCTGGCGTTCAACCGCGGAAGATCTATTGCAACGCAGCGCGCAGTTGCTGGGCCGTGAAATGGGTGCCGAGCAACTCAAGTCCATCGTCCAGCAAACCTACCGCACCGATCTCTATCGTGAGGCGGCTCGCCGTCTCGGTATGGAGTACCCCGAGTCTGACTATCAGGCATCCGTACCAGGATAGGGCAGGCGATGCGCACTTATGGTGCGCCATGGGCCTCAAAACCCCCATCAGCACCGGGGTTTTTCAATGGTCTATCCATAAGTCATTGAATATAAAAAGATTTTAAAAGTTGGCAAAGGCTTTGCAATAACTCCAATGTAGCGCGACACATCGGCGTGAATGCGAAACGCCGGCGGGCTAGACGAATAGCGAGTCCATAGAACACAACAATTTGGGTAATAGAGCCCGCGCACTTCCCACCCCAGGGTGAGAGCAGTGCCGCGGGCTTTTTTTTGGCCCACAAGACCTAGAGGTACTTATGTTTTTTACATCGACATGCAATCCCATCAAGCGGCTGGTATCCGGCCTGGCGGCGCTGGCAGTACCGCTGATGCTACACGCTCCCGCCCATGCGGAATTGGGCGAGCCGGAGAAGGACGAGCTCACCTTCGGCTTCATTAAACTCACTGACATGGCGCCTATTGCTGTGGCCTATGAGAAGGGCTACTTCGAGGATGAGGGCCTTTACGTCACGATTGAAGCTCAGGCGAACTGGAAAGTGTTGCTGGACGGGGTTATCGACGGTCAGCTCGATGGGGCGCACATGCTGGCTGGGCAGCCCCTGGCTGCGACCATTGGTTTTGGCACCAAAGCGCATATCGTTACGCCCTTCAGTATGGATCTCAACGGAAACGGCATTACTGTTTCGAACGAGATCTGGAAAGAAATGAAGAAAAACATTCCCCACGAGAATGGCAAGCCCGTGCATCCGATCTCGGCGAGCGCACTAAAGCCGGTCGTTGATCAGTATCGAGCCGACGGCAAGCCTTTCAATATGGGTATGGTATTCCCGGTATCCACTCACAACTACGAGTTGCGCTACTGGCTGGCCGCCGGTGGTATTCATCCCGGCTACTATGCGCCGCATAAGGGTGATATCACCGGGCAGCTCAACGCAGACGCGCTGCTGTCAGTGACGCCTCCGCCGCAAATGCCTGCGACTCTCGAGGCGGGCACTATCTATGGTTACTGTGTTGGCGAACCCTGGAACCAGCAGGCGGTGTTCAAGGGTATCGGTGTACCCGTCATCACCGATTACGAAATCTGGAAGAACAATCCAGAGAAAGTTTTCGGAATGACCAAGGAATTTACCGAGAAGTATCCAAACACGACCGCGCGGGTAGTAAAAGCGCTGCTGCGCGCGGCCAAGTGGTTGGATGATAAGGACAACGCCAACCGTCCTGAGGCGGTGGAAATTCTTTCTCGCAGCGAGTACGTCGGCGCCGACTATGAGGTGATCGCCAACTCGATGACCGGCACCTTCGAATACGAGAAAGGCGCCAAGCGCGCCGTTCCCGATTTCAATGTGTTCTTCCGCTACTACGCCACCTATCCCTACTACTCTGATGCCGTCTGGTACCTGACCCAGATGCGGCGCTGGGGCCAGATTGCAGAGCCCAAGACTGATGAGTGGTACTTCGAGACCGCGAAGAGCGTGTATCGCCCCGACATCTACAAAGTGGCAGCCATGGAACTTATCGAAGAGGGCCTGATGAGCGCTGCCGATTTTCCTGAGTTCGCCAGTGAGGACGGCTTCCGCCCCGAGCAGACCGAGTTTATCGACAGCGTCAGCTTCGATGGCCGCAAGCCCAATGCTTACCTGGAGAAGTTTGAAATCGGACTCAAGGGCGAAGTGCTTTGAACACAGTTACCCTCGACACCGCGGAGTTGCCCTCGAACGTTGTTAGCGAGTTGCGCTCCACGCCCGCCTCGGAGTTGGCTTCTAAACCCTGGGGCAGCCACATCAACCGCATCCTGCGAATAACCGGGCTGCTGCTGGTCGGCATCCTGGTATTCCTGTTCTGCTGGCAGATGGCGGCCAACAATATCGAGACTTCGCTGGGCCAGTTTCCTGGCCCCGTGCAGGTCTGGGAGCAAGGCAACAAGCTGGTCGAGGAGCATCAACGCGAGCGTGATAAAGCATCAGCGTTTTATGAACGGCAAGAGAAGCGCAACGCGGCCAAGTTAGAAAAGAATCCCGATGCGAAGATCAAGTGGCGCAGTTACACGGGCAAGCCAACCTTTTTCGATCAGATTGTCACCAGTCTCTATACGGTGGCCTTCGGCTTTCTGATCGCCACGCTGATCGCCGTGCCCTTAGGTATCGTTTGCGGTCTTAGCGAAACTATTTACTCGGCGATCAACCCGATCATTCAGGTATTCAAGCCGGTATCACCCCTGGCCTGGTTGCCGCTGGTAACCATGGTGGTGAGTGCTACCTATGTCAGCGAAGACCCAATCTTCGACAAATCCTTCCTGAATTCTGCGTTTACGGTAGCGCTGTGTTGCCTCTGGCCCACGGTTATCAACACGACCGTCGGTGTAGGCAGTATCGATAAAGATCTCGTTAACGTGAGCCGGGTCATGGCGCTGCCAACCCTCGTGCACGTGCGGAAAATCGTACTGCCATCTGCGGTGCCGATGATCTTCACCGGTCTGCGCCTCTCCCTCGCCACTGGCTGGATGGTGCTCATCGCGGCGGAGATGCTGGCCCAGAACCCGGGCCTCGGCAAGTTCATCTGGGACGAATTCCAGAACGGTAGCTCCAATTCACTGGGCCGCATCATGTGTGCCGTGATCGTTATTGGTCTGATCGGTTTCGCCCTGGACAAGCTCATGTTGACTCTGCAAAAGCGGGTCAGCTGGGACAAACAAGCCATCCTGCGCTGATAGGAAACATTATGCCCCGTACCTATTTGGATATTAGCGGTGTTGGAATTGAGTTTCCCACCGACGGCGACCCCTTTCGCGCCCTGCAGGGCGTGAACCTGAAGATCGATCAAGGTGAGTTTATCTCGCTGATCGGGCATTCCGGTTGCGGCAAATCGACATTGCTAAATATTGTCGCAGGCCTGGAAAAAGCCACCGAAGGTGGAGTCATCCTGGAAAGCAGGGAAGTGAATGAGCCTGGCCCCGACCGGGCGGTGGTGTTCCAGAATCATGCCCTGATGCCCTGGCTCAGCGTTTACGACAACGTTGAACTGGCGGTAAAGCAAGTATTCAAGGGCCAGAAAAACAAGGCCGAGCAACGCGAATGGATCGAGCACAACCTGCATTTGGTGCATATGGATCATGCGATGGACAAGCTGCCGAGTGAAATTTCTGGCGGCATGAAGCAGCGCGTGGGCATTGCCCGATGCCTGGCTATGCAGCCCAAGGTGCTGCTGATGGATGAACCGTTTGGCGCGTTGGATGCGCTGACTCGCGCACATCTGCAGGACTCATTGATGGAGATTCAGGCGGAACTGGGTAACACGGTGATCATGATTACTCACGATGTTGACGAAGCCGTGCTGCTGTCAGATCGCATTGTCATGATGACTAACGGCCCCGCAGCCACCATTGGTGAAGTGCTTGATGTCGAGTTGCCGCGCCCGCGTGATCGATTGGCGCTGGCCGAAGATCCTGATTTCAATCACGTCCGCCAGCAGGTGCTGAACTTCCTCTATGCGAAGCAACGCAACCCGGCCGTGCTGGCCGAGGAGGAGCGTCAGGACGAGGATGCAGAAACCGAAGACGATACACGGCTGCGTGTTGTAAGCGGCGGTGAAGCGGCCTGAAACCATGAGTACAAGTATGAGCAAACAGAAAATTCTGGTGATCGGCAACGGCATGGTCGGTCATCACTTCGCGGAACAACTAGCTCAGGGCGAAGCAGCGGCAGATATCACCGTAATCGGTGGCGAGGCACGTCCCGCTTATGACCGGGTGCACTTATCTGAGGTGTTCTCTGGCAAGGAGCCTGCCGACCTGGCACTGACTACTCGCGAGCACTATCAGTCCCTGGGTATTGATGCGCATTTTGGTGATCCGGTCACAGTTATACAGCGCGACCTTAAGCGTGTGGCTACCGAGGGCGGTCGCTACTTCGACTACGACAAGCTGGTACTGGCCACGGGCTCCTATCCGTTTGTGCCGCCGATTCCGGGTGGGGAAGGAGAGCATCGGCTGACCTATCGCACCATCGACGATCTGGGTGCGATCAAAGCTTCGGCGCAGGACAGCAAAGTCGGCGTAGTGGTGGGTGGCGGTCTGTTGGGATTGGAGTGCGCCAATGCGCTGCGCAATCTTGGCCTGGACACGCATGTCGTGGAATTTGCTCCCGGGCTGATGGGCGTGCAGTTGGACGACGGTGGCAGTGCCATGCTGCGGCGCAAGATCGAGGGTCTCGGTGTCAATGTGCATACCAGTAAAGCCACCCAGGAAATCGTGGCTGGAGAATCGTGTCGCTTCAAAATGGTGTTTGCGGACGGCTCCGAACTGGAAACCGATATGATCGTGTTCTCCGCGGGCATTCGTCCTGAGGATTCTCTAGCCCGCGATGCGGATATCGAGGTCGGGGAGCGCGGAGGTATCGTGGTCGATTACCACTGCCGTACCAGCGATACGGACATCTATGCTATCGGTGAGTGCGCCCTGTTTGGCGGGCGTATCTTTGGCCTGGTCGCGCCCGGTTACCGGATGGCGGAAGTGGCTGTCTCCCAGTTCGGCGGCGAGCAATTGCAGTTTCAGGGTGCTGACATGAGTACCAAGCTGAAATTGCTGGGTGTCGACGTAGGATCGATTGGCGATGCACACGGCCACGCCGAGGGCAGTATCGCGTTTACGTTCAGCGATGAACGCGAAGCCGTGTACAAGCGCATCATTACGTCAGCGGATGGCAAGCTGCTGCTTGGGGCGGTGCTGGTGGGCGATTGCTCCGATTACGACAGTCTGTTGCAGTACTACCTGAATGCGATCGAGCTGCCCGCCGAACCCGAGGGCATGATCCTGCCAAATGTAGAGGGTGGTATAGCTCTTGGCGCCTCGGCATTGCCTGCAACAGCCACGATCTGCTCCTGCCACAATGTCAGCAAGGGCGACATTATTGGAGCGTTCGACGCCGGTTGTTGTTCTCTCGGCGATGTTAAGAGCGAGACCAAAGCGAGCACCGGCTGTGGTGGCTGTGCGGCGCTGTTGAAGAACATCGTCGATGATGAGATGGCGGCCCGGGGCATGGAGGTCGATACGAGCATTTGTGAGCATTTCCCCTATACCCGCCAGGACATTTACACCATGGTGCGGGTGGAGAATATTCGTAGCTTCGAGGAGTTACTGGCAAAGAAAGGCAGCGGCCAGGGCTGTGATATCTGCAAACCGGCCGTAGCCTCGATTCTCGCCAGTTGCTGGAACGACTATGTGCTGCAAGAGGAACACCAGACCCTGCAGGATACGAACGACCGCTTCCTGGCGAACATGCAGAAGAACGGAACCTATTCGATCGTGCCGCGGGTCGCCGGTGGCGAGATCACACCGGAAAAGCTGATCGTGCTCGGTGAGGTCGCGAAAGAGTATGACCTCTACTGCAAGATCACGGGTGGCCAGCGTATCGACCTGTTCGGCGCCCGCTCAGAACAGCTGCCGGAGATCTGGGAAAAACTGATTGCGGCCGGCTTCGAATCGGGCCATGCCTATGCCAAGGCATTGCGCACCGTAAAGTCCTGCGTGGGCAGTACCTGGTGCCGCTATGGGGTGCAGGATTCCGTGGGCATGGCGATTGCCATCGAGAATCGTTATAAGGGACTGCGCGCACCGCACAAGCTAAAGTCGGCAGTCTCCGGTTGCACCCGAGAGTGCGCCGAGGCCCAAAGCAAGGATTTTGGCGTTATCGCGACGGAAAATGGCTGGAATCTTTACGTTTGCGGCAACGGCGGTATGAAGCCTCGTCACGCCGACCTGTTCGCCACCGATCTCAGCGACGAAGAGCTCATTCGAACCATCGATCGATTCCTGATGTTCTACATACGCACGGCTGATCGCCTGCAGCGTACCTCGGTATGGATGGATAACCTTGAGGGGGGTCTCGATTACCTGAAGGAGGTCGTCCTGGACGACAAACTCGGCCTCTGTGCCGAACTGGAGGAGCAGATGAATCATATCGTCGGCACCTACCAGTGCGAGTGGAAAACCACCGTGGAAAATCCCGACAAGGTCAAGCAGTTCTCCCATTTTGTTAACAGTGATGCGGCCGACAGCAATGTGGTGTTTGCCCGCGAGCGCGAACAGATCAGGCCCGCTCGTGAGGACGAGCGCGAGGACCTCGCGGTTGACATTCTAGCGACAGGGTAGGGGGAAACATGGTCATTCCGGAAGAAGCGAAGAGCGTTATGAGTACAAATTGGCAAACGGTGTGCGATATTGACGATATCCCACGTAATGGCGGCCGCTGTGCGCTACTGGGCAATCATCAGGTGGCACTGTTTCGCGTCTGTGAGGGCAGCGGTGATAAGCAGGTGCAACGATTCTTCGCCATTGATAATCGCGACCCGTTCAGTGAAGCGAACGTGCTGTCGCGCGGCATCGTCGGCAGTCTCGCCGATAAAACCGTTGTAGCATCGCCGGTCTATAAACAACATTTCGACCTGGCAACGGGCGAATGCCTGGAAGAAAACGTTCAGCTGCGCACCTGGGAAATCCGGGTTAGCGGCGGCAAGGTTCAGGTGGCCGCCTAAGATCATGTTGTTCGGTCGCTCGAAGAAGAATCCGATTGTCATTCCCGATAAGGGCGTGCAGGAGTGGAAGTACGCCACCTGTGGCTACTGCTCAACCGGTTGTGCTATGGAAGTGGGGTTGAACGCCAAGGGCGAAGCCGTTACCACACGCGGCGTCGCCGATGCGCCGGTAAATCAGGGCAAGCTTTGCATCAAAGGTATCACTGAGGCGTCGATCTTTGAGGCCGAGGGCCGCGCCACCACCCCGCTGCTGCGCGAGAACTACTGGGATGAGTGGCAGCAAACGGACTGGGATACGGTGCTGGATAAAACCGCAGCCGAATTCAAGCGTATACAGTCTCAGTATGGCCGTGACGCGGTGGCCGTCGTATCCACCGGGCAGTTACTCACCGAAGAGTTCTATACCCACGGTAAGCTCACGCGCGGTTTGATCGGTACCAACAACTACTGTGGTAACACGACGCTGTGCATGGCATCGGCCGTTTCTGGCTATAAGCGCTCTTTCGGCGCTGATGGCCCTCCCGGCTGCTATGACGATTTTTCCCATACGGATTGCCTGCTGGCCTTTGGCTCCAACCTGCCGGAGCAGCATCCGGTCATCTACTGGCGCCTGAAAGAGGCACTGGAACAGCGCAAGTTTCCGATTATCGTCGTCGACCCGCGGGTGACGATGTTCGCGCAGTTTGCCGATATCCATCTGCCGATCACTCCGGGCACGGATCTGGCCCTGTTAAATGGTCTTGCCCATGTGATTCTGGAAGAGGGGCTGGCGGATGAAGACTACATAGCCGCTCACTGCAATGGTCGTGAAGAATTTGTGGAGCTTGTCGGCCGCTACGATCCCCTGACCACCTCCAAGATAACCGGGATCAGCGAAGATTTAATCCGCCAGGTGGCGCGCCTCTACGCTGGCGTCGATGCGGCCATGAGTATCTGGACCATGGGCATCAACCAGAGCACTCACGGTTCCGACGGGGTGTGTGCCATCAATAACTTGAATCTGATAACCGGGAACATCGGCAAGCCTGGCGCTACGTCGCTATCCATTACCGGGCAGTGCAATGCGATGGGTACTCGCGAGTGGGGCTCGACCACAGGTCTTGCCGGGCACCGTTTGCTGGAAAACCCCGAGCACCGGGAGGAAGTGGGCAAGTTCTGGGGCGTGGATCCCGAGTTCTTTCCGCAGCAGCGCGGTCTGGCCATGACCGATATTTTTCCCGCTATCGAATCCGGCCAGATCAAGGCGCTGTGGCTCGTCGCGACCAACCCCATGACGTCCATGCCAAACACCGGGCGCATGCGCAAGACGCTTGAAAAGCTCGAGTATCTGGTCGTGCAGGATCCCTATACCGATATGGAGACGGCCCAGTACGCCCATGCATTCTTCCCGGCCTCTATCTGGGCTGAGAAGGAGGGCACCTTTACCAATACCGAGCGCAGGGTAAATCTGGTGACGCAGGTGAAACCCGCTCTGGGAGATTCCAAGCCCGACCTGTGGATCTTCAATCAGATGGCGAAGCGATTTGAGGGCTACGAGAACATGCATTTTCCCGACTCGGCGGCCGAGGTTTTCGATGAGATTGCGGTGCTATCGAAGGGCAAGGCGGCCCACGGCGGTCCTCGCTATCTCGATATGAGCGGCATGAGTCACAAGACTATCCTGGCGGCCCGTGGTCAACAATGGCCGTTGCGAGAGGGCGAATCTGAGGGTGCGGCGCGTCTCTACGGTGACGGTATCTTCCCCTTTGCTGACGGTAAGGCGAAGCTCATTGCCGCCGAGTGGAAAGATAACAACGAACGGCCGGATGCGGACTTCCCCTTTTGGCTCAATACCGGGCGCGTAGTTGAGCACTTTCATACCCGAACCCGGACCGGCAAGGTAGGCAATTGTAATAAGTTCAGCCCCACGGCTTACATGGAGATGAATCCGGATGCGGCGGCGGAACTCGGCATTAACCATATGGATTATGTGCGCCTGGTCAGTCGGCGCGGCGACGCCATCGTCATGGTGCAGCTGACCCAGCGCGTGCCGCATAACATGGTCTTCGTACCGTTTCACTTTCACGACTGCGTCAATCGCCTCTCATTGGGATTGCTCGATCCGCATTCGAGACAACCCGCGTTTAAACAGTGTGCGGTGCGCATTGAATCTGTGAGTCAGATGGAAGCGGCGCGCCTCAACAAAGCCAGCAGGACCTACTGATGACCGTAAAGATGTTCGAGCCCATTGCCGAACAGCGCGCCTCCGAGTCGATTTTTCCACTCCGCGACAATGAGCCCGACTACGCCAAGCTCAATGACGTTGAGACCGAAGACACCAATCGTTACGGAGATCGAATCGCCCTCTATGACCTGGTTGACGAGGCGGTCTCACTCAATATCAACGGTGTTTCAGAGGTGGGTTTTAATCCCCATCGAAACAAACAGCATGCGTTCCACTTCACCGCGGATAACTGCATCGGTTGTCATGCCTGTGAATCGGCTTGCAGTGAGAAGAATGACCTGGCCCCACACCTGAGCTTTCGAAGCGTGGGCTATGTAGAAGGGGGCAGTTACCCGAACTACACTCGCATGAATATCTCCATGGCCTGCAATCACTGCGACGATCCGGTGTGCCTGAAGGGATGCCCGACGCGAGCCTATACCAAGCACCCGGAGTATGGCGCCGTTCTGCAAGATCCAGAGATCTGCTTCGGCTGCGGCTACTGCACCTGGGTGTGTCCGTACAATGCGCCGCAGCTGGACCCGGTTAATGGCCGCGTCGAGAAATGCAATATGTGCGTCGATCGGCTTGAGGTCGGCCTGAAGCCCGCCTGTGTCTCTGCCTGCCTGGGTAACGCCCTCAACTTTGGGGTGGTGGAGAATACCCCTGAAAATCGTGAGCAGATAGAAACGAGTATTCCCGGTTTCCCCGATCCCGAAATCAGCCACCCGAATATTCGTTTTCAGCAAACCAAGTCCATGCCGCGTGAGGTCACTCGTCCGGACTCCATGCCGATCAAATACACGCGAGAAGACGGCGAAACGCGCTATAAACCGGTGGTTGATCGCACCTCCGGCAAGGAAAAACACTGGAACCTGGGGCGGCTCAGTTCCAGGGAAAACCCGCTGGTTGCCTTTACCTCGCTACTGCAAGCGGGTATCGGGTTGTTCGCGCTGTTAACGTTGAGCGCCGCGCCTTCCCTGTCCGGCCAGGGCGCCTTCACCACTTCGGCTACCTATCTCCTGGGCCTGGTTGTGAGCGGCGCCCTGGCGGGCGGCGGACTTTTGTTATCCGCAACTCATCTCGGCAAACCGCTGCGTGCATATCGTGGTTTTAATAACCTGCGTCATTCGCCCATGGCACGCGAAGGTCTCGGAGCGGCGCTGTTTATGGCGTTTGCGGGCCTGGCTGGCTTGTCGGGGCTAGTGGGGTTCACATCGCTGTCCAGCGGTCTCTCCATAGCGGCGGCATTCGCAGGCAGCGGTACATGGTGCGCTGTTATCTGATACCGGCGCGCCCGTTTTGGAATCACTGGCAATCTGCCACCGCGTTTGTTGGTGCATCAATGTATCTCGGTGGGTTGCTGCTGGGATCGGCCGCGCTGGTCTCGAGTGTCGACACCTTGTTAACGCCAGCGGTTCTCGCTGTCGCGCTGGGGGTTCTTGTTGAATCTGTAGGCCTGGTATTTCACGCGCGCGCCATGTCTAGAGCCGATCATGAGGGTGGGGTATCACATTTTGTCCAGCAGACGACCTTCGGCCGCGCTTATCAGCTACGAAATACTCTGCTGGCATTGGCAGTTCCCCTGTCTGCCGGTCTGTATTTCCTGGCTGGGTTTCTGCCCGCGTGGCTGCTACTGCTGACTATGGTCCTGGCGCAATCGATTATCGGCCGAGCACTTTTCTATGTGCTGGTAGTGCCCACTACTATGCCGGGCGCGTTCTTCTGGAAAAATAAGGCCTTTGAGCAGCACGCGCGAGATATCGGCTTGGCAGATATGCCGCAGGTCGGGGTGGCCAACGGCCACTGATTAGTTAGAATGTAAGCTTCGCCACTCGGAGCTAGACCCATGTTTAGAGCAGTTGTTCTTTTCGCATCCCTCCTGTTGTCGGCATCGGCCAGTTTGGCGAGCGATAACGAAAACTCCTATTGCCGTGGATTTATCATAAAGGCGCTCGATGAATACAGTATCGAAGGCGCAGAGCGTATCGACCTCTGGTTGGGCTGGAATGCTACGGTCATTCGCACGGGTAGCCAGGGTAAGCTCAATGAATCGGAATACCAGCAAGGTCGCGATAGCTTCGACAATCGCTTTTCGAGCGGTGGCACAGAATCGGTGATAGCCGTGCGTGATGAAGACTGCGCTATGGGCCGCGATGCCGGCTGGCGCTGGTGGTAAGACCTGGGAGAATCCTTTTTTCGTCGCAGACGAGCCCCCCTTGTAGAACAGCTGTTTAATATCCCCCGGGCCGGGAGGCCTTGTTGGCACTGACCTTGCAGTACCCCTATCGGAGTCAGATTGACCCGGGAGAGGTATTACATGGAAACGTCAGACTATCAGCTCAAACTCGAACTGCCGCGGGGCGAAACCGCCACCTTCGACGAGATTCAGCGCTACGGCAGCGCCATTCAAAACTTCGTTCAAGAGACCGAAGCTAAACTTCCTGATGTGGAAAACATCAATGAATACAACGAGATAGTTGACTATCTCAACATGCTTGCGGACAGCTATAACCAGCAATTGCGTGCTTATAAAGCGGCTGAAAAGGAGCGGCTGCGCCTGTGCATGATGAATCTGCTCAGCTTCCAGGTGGGTCAGGAACGCTAGGCTCGGTACATGCCAGTGAACTGATCTAGTGCAGCATTCGCCCTACAATGGTGTTGTTGTCAGCACTGTGCGGAGACGAAATGGGCGAACTCGACGGAAAGGTGGCGCTCGTTACCGGGGCCAGCCGGGGAATTGGGAAAGCGATTGCCGAGCGTTTTGTGGCGGAGGGCGCTGCGGTAGTTGCAGTGGCCTCGCGTTTGGGAGCGCACGGTAATCTTCCGGGCACGCTGGAAGGCACGGTCGCCGAGTTGCAGGCCAAAGGCGCCAGGATTGCGGCGCAAGCTTGTGATCTGTCCGATGCAACCGCGCGGGCCGATTTGGTCGAGCGGGCGGCAAAACATTTCGGTGATTTCGATATTCTCGTCAACAATGCGGCGCGGGGCGACATGATGCCCCCGAGTGAATCCACGCGCGAACAGCGTGATGGTTTGCACGATCTCAATGTCAATGTGCCGGTTGAGTTGACCCAACAAGTGTTGCCGGCGATGCGTGAGAAAGGGCAGGGCTGGATTTTGAACATCTCTACACGCAGTGCCGTGCAAGAGCCACCGCCGTACCCCGACAAGAAAGAACTCAACTGGATGATTGGTGCCTACGGCGCCAGTAAAGCCGCACTCAATCGTTATACGGAGGCGTTGGCGAACGAACTGGTGGGGGAGGGCATTTTTGTCAACGCCATGGCACCCACGTCGATTGTGATGACACCGGGCGCGGAATTTATTCGCGAGATTGCCCAGCGGCGTCCCGATATGGTGGAACCCATTGAGATGATGGCGGAGGCGGCGCTCGAGCTATGCTCCGGACGGCATGTAGCCCAGGTCACTTACAGTCGAGATATTCTGCTGGCGACCGCGCGCCCACTGAAGAGCCTTGATGGTAAGACGATCATTGGTGATGCATTTACGCTTGCGGAGCTCTGACTGACTCCGCTATTGCTCTCCCAATCCAAAACCGGATAGCATGACTGTTTTTAAGGCAGTCAGGAGACGCGCGTGCGATTCGAAGGCAAAACAGTAGTAGTGACAGGCGGCGCCAGCGGTATAGGCGAGGCGACAGTGAGAGCCGTGGTGGCGGAAGGTGGCAATGCGGTGATTGCCGATTTGCAGCTCGAGCGTGGCTCGGCTCTGGCCGAGGAGCTCGGTGCCCAGGCGTTTTTCATCCAGACGGATGTGACTGATGAGGCGCAGATTGAAGCGGCCGTCGGCGCGGCGGTGAGTCACTTTGGAGGTCTCAATGGCATGGTCAATAACGCCGGTGTCGTCGGTGCCATTGGTTCCATAATGGATACTTCTGTCGAAGCCTACGACCACACCATGTCGATTCTCGGGCGAGCTGTTTTTCTCGGTATGAAACATGCGGCGCGGGCGATGAAAGACTCAGGGGGCGCCATTGTCTCCATTGCCAGTACCGCAGGTGTCATGGGCGGACTGGGTCCGCATGTGTATACCCAGGCCAAACATGGTGTCGTAGGACTGACGAAGTCGGCCGCGTCCGAGTTGTGTCATTTCGGTATTCGCGTCAACGCTGTGGCGCCGGGAAATACGGTAACGGCGATGACCGGGGCTGTAGTGGCGGGAGACCCGGATGACAAGGACAAAACTGCCGAGGAAATTGCTAAACAGTCCGCGCTGGGGATACCTGGTATGCCGGAAGATATCGCCAGTGCCATCCTTTTCCTGCTAAGCGAAGACTCGCGCTATACCACCGGACACACCCTGGTCGTGGATGCCGGGCAAACCACGGGTTCCAGTGCGAACAAGCTGCCATTTCATGAAATAGAAGCAGCCTCTATGTTGCACGCCGGCACGACGGGTGGCGGCTAGCACTCAGCCGCGCTTGCGTACGTAAACCTCCCTGGGCGCCAATCCCGACAGGTAGGACTCCAGTTCTTCGATGGTGAAGGGCTGGTCCGACTCCTTGATGTCCACCTCTCGAGGCGATTCCCATAAGGCCGTGCGTTGTCCATTCAGGGTTAAGCACTGGCCGTTCCAATGTGACGCTGCGTCTGACGCGAGCCAGATCAAACCGAGGGCGACATCTTCGGGCTCGCCGAAGCCAAGCTCTGCGGCGGACTTCTCCATCTTGTCGATGATCGGCTGCGTCATGTCGGTGCGCGCCACCGGCCACATCGCGTTGCAGCGGATGTTCTTTTTGCCCAGTTCTTTGATAGCGGTATACATCATGCCCATGAGGCCGGCCTTGGCAGCAGCGTAATTGGTTTGGCCGAAGTTGCCGACCAGACCAGACGCGGACGTAATATGTATGATATGGCCACCGTGCTCTTGCTCGCTCATGGCCAGCGCCGCTTCTCGCATACACAGGAAGGGACCGCGCAAATCGACGGCAATGACATCGTCAAATTCCTCGGCACTCATCTTCATCATGGTGCGGTCGCGCACAATGCCGGCGTTATTCACCATCACATCAATGCCGCCAAAGTTTTCGACGCAGGTCTCTACGAGCTGCTTGCATACGGCTTCCTCGGCAACTGAACCCGCCACTGAGTGTGCCTCCGCCCCAAGCGCGCGCACCTCAGCCTCTACCTGAGCCAGCGCATCGGCGTTGGTCCCGTTGAGTATCAGCGATGCCCCTTCACGAGCGCAGGCTAAAGCAAAATGCCTGCCCAGGCTGCGGCTGGAGCCCGTGATGACCATACGTTTGCCGTTGAGTCGTGCCATAAGTCTGTCCTGTCCGTTTAAATACTTGTTCCTGCATGATAAGGCAATTGAGTGATAATGGCGTCTCGCAACGCGCAATACAACGTGAGGTTTGTCCCATGAAAGAACTGGATGGAAAGGTCGCGATTATCACTGGTGCTGGCCAGGGTGTAGGGCAGGGCATTGCATTCGCGTTGTCTGATCTGGGTGCGAGTATTGTCGCCGCCGGCCGAACGCTGGAAAAGGTAGAAGCCACCGTAGCCGAAATTGAACAGCGCGGCGGGAAGGCGATGGCTGTGCAGTGCGATGTAAACGACGCCAGCAGTTTGGAGAACCTGGTCAATGCTGCGGTGACTGAATTGGGCGGTGTGAATATTCTCGTAAACAATGCCCAGGAAGTACCGCTGGGCGCGCTGCTGGATGTGTCGGACGATGACTTTAGCCGGGGCTTTACCTCCGGGCCGTTAGCCACCCAGCGCCTTATGAAGCTGTGCTATCCGCACCTGAAGGGTGATGGCAGTATTATCAACCTCGCCAGCACGGCGGGACGCCGCTGGGATATGTCGGGCTACGGTGCTTATGGCGCCGTCAAGGAAGCTATCCGTTGTCTGACCCGCGCCGCCGCCTGTGAGTGGGGCAAGGACAATATCCGCACCAATGTCATACTGCCGCACGCCACGTCGCCGGGATTAAAGTGGTGGGTTGAAAACTGCCCCGAAGAGGCCGAAGCCTTTATCGCCAGTATTCCCATGCAGCGCATTGGTGAATGCGAAGAAGATATCGGTCGCGCGGTGGCTCGCTTGTGTACCGCTGATATGGCCTACCTCAACGGGCAGAGCATCGCCCTGGACGGCGGTCAGGGCTTCATCGGCTAGCGACTGCCAGACAGATCGATCTCGCCGGTCTCGCTAATCCGCTGGGTGGGTACCAGTCCTTCGAAATCGATTTTGGCTTTGAGCTGATACTCGAGCGTGCGCGCCTCATTGCTGGTCACATCTGCGAGCAGGCGCAGCAGAGGGAACACATTCACGCTGGCCGACAGCGTCACATTTTCTTCTGAGTAGGCGTCGATGCGTGGAATATCATTGCTGACGCCGCTGACCAATTCATGGCCCTCGACTTCTACGTCGTAGGCCACGCCAGCGATATTTAAACTGTGGTTGTTAGGGTTTACCACCCGCAGGGTAATCTCGAAATCGGGTGTCGCCCCGCTGCCACTCACCGGCCGAATACTTTGCAGACTAACGGTGGGCGGATCGAGTGCTTCGCCTGTTCCCATACTTGCGCAGGCAGAGCAAAGGAGCACCAGCAGCAGTGCCGATGCTCGTTGCAGGGCGTTAATCAATGTCTTGTTCCTCGCCATTAAGCAGTAATCGCAATCGGGTGAGCCTGATTGAACGGATGCGCCATTCGCCGTTCTGTTTGCGGTAATGCTCCAGGTAGTGGCCCCAGCCGCGCAGCTCTATACCCGGCATGATGACAATATCATCCATGGCCCAGGTGCCAGACGCATCGCTCTCACTGTCGAAATGAATCTCCGGCATGTGGCCGTGATGCACGGTAGTCGCATTTTCCAGGGCCGTCTTCAGATAAGGCATGTAATTCGCTCGACCTTCCACCAGTTCGCCCGGCCCGCCGCGAAAGTCGGCGTGTAAATCCTCGGTGAAGCAACTTTCCAGACCGTCCCAGTCCTTACTGTCCATGCAGCGAAAATAGCGTGCCTTCAGTTTTTTGATGGCTTCGAGATCGAGTAGCTGTTGCGTCTCCGTACTCATCGTCGCAGGGTCTCCAGCGCGTGTATAACTCCCCGCAGCTCTGCCAGGCCCTTGAGACGGCCGCCATAGGAATAACCGGGGTTAACGCCTTCCTGGCCAATCTCATCGCCGATGAGGTGACCATGATCGGGTCGCATGGGAATAATATCAGTACGGCCTTCCTGGCGACGGCGTTGTTCCTCATCGAGGAGAGCGCCGATCAATCCCACCATGTCATTGTCGCCATCGAGATGTTCCGACTCGTAAAAGGAGCCATCCTCTTCTCGTTTGATATTGCGCAGATGCACAAAGTGTACTCGCGGGCCAAATTCTCGCACCATGGCCACAAGGTCATTGTCCGCTCTGGCACCGAAAGAACCCGCGCACAGCGTCAAACCATTGTTAATGCTGGGGATGGTATCTAACAGGATGCGTGCATCCGCTGCGGTAGAGACAACCCGCGGCAAGCCGAACAGCGAGAAGGGCGGGTCGTCGGGGTGTATACACATGCGCACGCCGGCCTCTTCTGCAACCGGAATGACCTCTTCCAGAAAACTGAGCAAATTAGCGCGCATGCCCTCATTGCCTAACGCAATAAACTCAGCGATGGCGCGCTTGATGCCGGCGCGATCATAGGAGCCTTCGCCGCCGGGTAGCCCGGCGATGATATTTTTTTCAAGCAGCGCTTTTTCTGCCTCGCTCATCGCCTCAAGCCTGAGGCGTGCGGACTCGAGCAGGTCGGGGTCATAGTCGCTTGCCGCTCCATCACGCTCGAGTATGTAAACGTCGTAGGCAGCGAAATCGGTCATTTCAAACCGCAGCGCCCGTGAGTCGTCCTGTAACTGGTAGTCGAGGTTGGTCCGGGTCCAGTCGACAACCGGCATAAAGTTGTAGCAGACCACTTCGATGCCGGCCGCACCCACGTTGCGCACGGACGCTTTGTAGTTGGCCAGCAGCTGCCGATACTCACCACTGCGAGTTTTCAGATCGTTGTGTAATGGAATGCTTTCGACCACCTTCCAGCGTAGCCCTGCCTCCTCGATTTCCTGCTTTCGCGCCAGAATCTCATCCAGGGGCCAGGGGTCTCCTGTCGGCACGTGGTGCAGTGAGGTCACCACGCCCGTCGCGCCAGCCTGGGCAATTTTAGCCAGGCTCACTGAATCTGTTGGTCCAAACCATCGCCAGGTTTGATGCATTGCCGTCTTATCCTTGTTTGTGATCGTTTAGCGTCGCGCGCGGCATTATAGCGCCGTAATGTTGCACGACTTGGGCCGCCAGTGCCTGGGCGGCGTCGAGCGAATTCTCCAGGCTCGCACCACACAATCTTTGCGCCAGGAAGCCCGCATTGAAGGCATCACCAGCGCCCGTGGTATCTACTGGGACAACTGCCTCTGCACAGCGCTCAATAGTCTCTCCCCCATGCCACGCGGTCGCGATCAGATTGTCGCCCTTGACTACGACTTCGGTGGCGCCGCACTCGCGGTAGAAATCGATACTCGCCGCGGCATCGTCGAGCTGCCAGAGCTGCCGGTCATCCGCTAATGTGGGCATGACTCTATCGCAGCAGGACAAGACATCACGATAGTGGCTAGCCGCCTGACCGCTCCCGTCCCACAGGGCGGGGCGATAGTTGGGGTCGAATATGATGGTGCAGCCTTGCTCGCGCAGGGCCCGAATCGTGTCCAAAAGTTGGTCGTGATAGGCACGCGAGATGGCGAGGGTGATACCGGTGAAATAGAAGGCATCGCAGTCAAAAGCGGGCAGGGACGCGAAGGTCTCGCGAGCGGGACTCTGGTCGCGATAGTAGGTGAAGTAGCGTTCGCCATTGGCGTCGTTGTCTATGAGGTACAGGCCCGCGTTGCGGTTCTCCTCAATCGCTATCAGCGAAGTGTCCAACCCTTCGGATTGCATGAAGGCGAGAATGTCGCGAGAACCCGTATCGTCACCCAATCGGCTCAAATAGGCGGTCTCGTGGCCGGCACGGGCGAGGTACACCGCCGAGTTAAAACTGTCGCCTGCAAATCCACGGGAGTATTGTCCCGCCAATGCCACTGGCGCCATCTCGATCATGACTTCTCCGGCGCAGACGATTCTCATGTCAGATATTTCATGTCAGTAAAATAGGGCGGTAAAAAATTGGTCAGACCACTTGACCAGACTATCACTGGCCGCTTAGCATGGTCAACCTTCACAGGGGGAACACAATGCAGCTGGAAACGGTCAGCGTTAAGCGACTCTATCTGCAGATAGCTGAGCAGCTCAGCGAGATGATTCACTCGGGACAGATTCCCGCGGGAGAGCGCTTGCCCTCTGAGCGCGAGCTCGCTAGCCGATTCGATGTCAGTCGTCCCACCATCCGCGAGGCGATGATTGCCTTGGAAGTGAGCGAACTGGTTGAAGTGCGCTCCGGGTCGGGTGTCTATGTGCGCGAACATGCCAACGGCAAACCTCGAGGCGACGCACTGAGTGCACAGTTTAATGAGCCCGGCCCCTTTGAGATTCTGGAAGCGCGACTGATCGTCGAGGGGGAGGCGGCGGCACTGGCAGCCCAACGAATTAGCCAACAGGAATTGCATCAGGCTCGCGGCTTATTGAAACGAATGGCGCAACTCGCTGGCGAAGATGCCGAGCAGTCAGAGCAGGTGGATCAGCAGTTTCATCTGGTCATCGCCGAGGCCAGCCGCAACAGTGCGCTGAGTACCACCATTCAGTGGTTGTGGAGTCTGCGCAATAAGTCTGAAACCAGTGCCGCCTTTCACTCCAAGCTGCGTGAGCGCGGCTCCGAGCCCATCGTCGCTGATCATCAGGCTATTTTTGATGCGTTGCTGAAGAAGGATGCAGAGGCTGCTCGCCGGGCCATGCATGATCATTTGCAGCGGGTGATGAACGAATTCTCCGACTACTCACTGAACTGACGTCATGCCCAAGCCACTTTATCTGTCGCCAGATCGTCTTTTTTCACCGAACGAATCGGTTCGCTCCATTGCGCGACGCCTATACGACGAGATCGCGCGACTGCCCATTATTAGCCCGCATGGCCATACCGACCCCAGCTGGTTTGCTGCCAACGCGAACTTCGCCGACGCCACTGAATTACTGATCAAACCCGATCACTACGTGTTTCGCATGCTCTACAGTCAGGGCGTGAGCCTGGAGCGATTGGGAATCGGCCGAGAGACTGCCGTCGGTACGGAAAACCGGGAAATCTGGCGTCTGTTTGCCGAACATTACTACCTGTTTCGCGGCACGCCCTCCCGGCTCTGGTTGGATACTGTGTTTGCGGAGGTCTTTGGCCTGGATCAGCTGCTGGCCGGCGAGACAGCAGACCAGTACTACGATCACATCAGCGCTGCGTTACAGGGTGAGGCGTTTCGTCCCCGGGCGTTGTTTGAACGGTTCAATATCGAGTTGCTTGCCACAACGGAATCTCCGTTGGATACGCTCGAACAGCACCGGCTGATTCGCGAAAGCGGCTGGCAGGGCCGCGTGGTGACAGCCTATCGTCCCGATCCGGTAATCGATCCAGAGTACGAAGGCTTTACCGAGAATCTGGCTGAACTGGCGGCACTGACGGGCGAAGACACTATGAGTTGGCGGGGATACCTGAATGCGCACCGCAATCGCCGCGAGTTTTTCAAGCGCATGGGCGCGACCTCTACCGATCATGGTCACCCGACTGCCGCAACAGCGAACCTGGACCCCGCTTCTGCTGAGCGGCTGTTCAATAAGGTGCTAAGTGGAGGGGCCAGTGCAGAGCAGCTTGAACTGTTTCGCGCCCAGATGCTGACGGAGATGGCCGCGATGAGTGTTGACGATGGTCTGGTGATGCAGATTCATCCCGGCTCATTCCGTAATCACAATTTGCAGCTGTTTGAGCAGTTCGGCCGCGACGTGGGGGCTGATATTCCCACTCGTACCGATTATGTGAAGGCATTGCGTCCGCTGCTGAACCGCTTTGGCAATCATGCCGTGTTCAGGCTGATAGTTTTCACGCTTGACGAGTCGACCTACGCGCGTGAACTCGCGCCCCTGGCGGGCCATTACCCGGCGCTTAAGCTGGGTCCCGCCTGGTGGTTTCATGACAGTGTCGAAGGCATGCGGCGGTTTCGGCAACAAACGACTGAGACTGCGGGTTTCTACAATACCGTTGGCTTCAACGATGATACCCGCGCCTTTCTTTCGATCCCTGCGCGGCACGATGTGGCGCGGAGAATGGACTGCAATTTTGTAGCGGAACTGGTGGCAGACCATCGCCTGCCCGAGGACGAGGCGCACGAACTGGCGCGGCAGTTAACTGGTGATCTCGTGCGCGAGGCCTACCGCCTGTGAATATTGCCTACGCCCGTCATGAACTCGGCGCAGGAATCGTCCACATGGGGGTGGGTGCCTTTCATCGCGCTCACCAGGCGGTGTATACCGACGCGCTATTGAAGCAGTATGGTGGTGATTGGCGCATCATTGGCGTTAGCTTGCGACGCCCAGACGTGCGAGACGCCCTGCGCGAGAAGGACTTCGCCTATACCCTCGCGGTATTCAGGGGAGATGCTACCGAGCTACACCATATTGGCGCGTTGCAGCAGGTACTGGTAGCACCAGAAGGACCGCAGGCAGTTATTAAAGCACTCGCGGCACCCGCTACCCGCGTGATAACACTGACCATTACCGAGAAGGGTTACTGTTTGCGGCCGGCTTCCGGTGCTCTCGATAATCAGCATCCCGATATTGTGCACGATCTGGCACACCTGCACGCGCCGCGCTCGGCGATCGGATACCTGGTGGCGGCTATGGCGGCCAGACGAGCTGCCGAAGCGGGAGGTGTGACGCTGCTCTCCTGCGATAACCTGTCGTCGAACGGCCACAAATTGCGTGCCGCCGTAATCGAGTTTGCAGAACTGGTTGATCCTGCGCTTTCCACCTGGATCGATGAGACATGCGCCTTTCCTTGCAGCATGGTTGATAGTATCGTTCCGGCCACTACGACAGAAGACATACAGCGGGTCGCTTCGATGCAGGGCTTTGTCGATGCCGGATTGGTGGTGACCGAGCCATTTACCCAGTGGGTGATCGAGCGGCGCTTTGCGGGCGACGTTCCCCCCTGGAATGAGGTCGGCGCAGAATTCGTTGATGACGTCGAGCCCTTTGAGCAGATGAAGCTGCGCCTGCTTAATGCCAGCCATTCCACGATGGCCTATCTCGGCGCTCTGGCAGGCTACGAAACCGTGGCAGACGTGGTGGAAGATGCGGCGTTCGTTCCGCTGCTGCTACAGCTGATGGCTGACGAGATGGCGCCCACCTTATCAGGCCTGGGAGACTTTAATCTGGAGGCGTACCAGACGCAGTTACTCGAGCGCTTTCAAAACCGGAGTTTGCAGCATCTGACACGGCAAATAGCGATGGATGGCTCGCAGAAAATTCCGCAGCGGCTACTGCCGGCTATTGCGGAGCGCCTCTTCAGGGGTGAATCAGTGGAGGCGAGTGCACTGGGCGTTGCGGCCTGGATTCGCTATACCATGGGTGTGGACGAACAGGGCCGGGAATATCAAGTGCAGGATCCGTTGGCCACAGCGTTTTTCGATCTGTACCAATCTGCGCAAGGTGATGCAGACAAGTACCTACAGAAGCTGCTGAGTTTTGAGGGCCTGTTCCCGGCAACGTTGCAGAACGACATCGAATTCTCGGAGCAACTGCGGTACTGGCTGGGCAGATTGTTGAGCGTAGGTGCTCAGGAGACGGTGCACGCTCGTTGGGGCGGTGCGCAACTGAATAATACGAATGAGGGTGTGGCTTGATGGCACTAGTCAAAAAACTGTTAAAAATCGGGGCGGTACTGGTAGTGGTGTTGGTACTCGCCGCGCTGGCGGGTATTTACTACATCGGTGCATGGAACATCGTATTTCCGTCCAATGCGCACGAGACCGTGCCACCAGAATTCCCGGACGATCTGACGCGTCCGGCCATCCTCATGTTTACCAAAACCAATCAGTTCCGGCACAAAGAAGCTATCAAGGTCGGGTCCGCATTCTTTAAGGAGCTCGCTGCTGAACGCGGCTGGTCGATCTTTCATACCGAGAATGGTGCGACATTCAATAGCGAGGATTTGGCGCGCTTCGACGTGGTGCTATTTCAAAACACCTCTGGCGACACGCTTAGCGTCGAGCAGGAGTTGGCGTTTCAAGCATGGCTGGAGGCAGGCGGAGGCTGGGTGGGCCTACACGCGGCCGGTGACGGTTCCCATACCGACTGGCCCTGGTATATGAAGAACCTGATCGGAGCCGATTTCACCGCCCACATCATGGGCCCTCAGTTTCAGGTAGCCGATGTACATACAGAAGCGCTTGATCACCCAGTAATGTCAGGCATGCCGGCCATATGGCAGCACGAAGAGGAATGGTATTCCTGGGAAGAGAGCCCGCGCCCCAATGGTTTTACCATTCTGTCCACTGTGGATGAAGACAGCTACACGCCAGTGATGGCGATGGCCGGCAACGAAGTCGATTTGAGAATGGGGGATCACCCGGTGATGTGGAGTAACTGTGTCGGGCAGGGTCGCACCGTGTATTCGGCGCTTGGCCATCAGGGTGCCGCGTTTGCCGTGCCCGATCACCAGCGCTTTCTCGAGAACGCTCTGGTCTGGGCGATGAACCGCGAGGGTTGTGTGTCAGGGGAGCAGCAGTGATGAATCGTATCGTCATTCTGGCGGTCTTGGTGGGCATGTTTGCCTTCGCCTGGTTCTCCCCGGCGCCTGATGAAGTGCAGGTGGAGGACGGCTACCGCAGTCTCTTTAATGGCTATTCGCTGGATGGCTGGTACAAGATTGGGGGTGAATCCACTTTCCGGGCTGATCGTGGGGAAATCATCGGTACTCACGGCCCAGGGGAGAATACCTTCCTGCGCACGGAGGAAACCTTCCGTGATTTTTCCCTGAAGATGGAGATGCGCTGGGATGAGCTGGGCAACTCCGGCGTTTTGTTTCGAGCGCAACAGCGAGAAGACGGCCGCGCCTATGGTTATCAGTACGAACTGGATCATAGTGATCGTGCATGGACTGCAGGGATTTACGACGAGGCGCGTCGCGGTTGGCTCTACAAGCTGGAAGACAATGAGGCCGCGCGCAATGCGGTCAAGCTGGATGATTGGAACGAGGTACATATCGAGGCTCGCGGGCCCCGATTGCAAACCTGGATCAATGGCGTCCCTGCGGCGGATGTGCTGGATGTGTTTGATGCGGAGGGTTACATCGCCCTGCAGGTGCACTCCGGCGATATTGGCATCATGCGGTGGCGCAATATTCGTCTCAAGGAACTTGAACCGCTGGGAGAGCCGGGCGAGGCACTGGATGGGCGGCGCCAGCTGCGCGATTTCGCGCTGGATCTTGAGCTGGCGAACTGCGAGCAGGCGACAACGGTACAAATTCGGCGTGCCCGCGCTACTGGTGGTAGGCCGCAATATGTAGAACTCGAGCTGGCAGGCAATAGTGCCCGTGCTCGAATCCAGTATCCCGACGTACTTGAAGAGCTGGAGCCTGTTTACCTCGACCCAGGAGAGACGCAGCGGGTTCGCATTGCGGCTCAGGGTCAGCTGGTGACGATCAGTGTGGGAGAGCAGGATGTGGCGCGCCTGAGTGGCTCTGCGCTACCCGACCGGGGCAAGCTAATCATTGATGAGTCTGCCTGTGGAAACAGTTTTGATATCGGCGCACTGGCCTGGACGGATCTGACGACGCGCAACGCGGAACCTCTCTTTTATCAAACCCTCGATAATGCGCCGGCGCCTGTGTACTCGCCCGAGGAGGCATTGGAAAGCTTCCGCATTGCACCTGGGTTTACTATTGAGTTGGTGGCGGCAGAGCCACTGGTGGGTAGCCCCGTAGCGATGAGCTGGGATGAATATGGGCGGCTGTATGTTGTTGAGATGCGCAGTTATATGCCCGACGCCTACGGAACCGACCGTGGAACGCCCCTCGGTCGCGTGGTTCGCCTGGAAGATACCGATGGCGATGGCCGCATGGATACCTCCGACGTTTTTCTGGACGAGCTGACGTACCCGCGAGCGGTCGCTGTCGCCAACGAGGGCGTACTCATTGGTGAGCCACCCAACCTATGGCTCTGTGAGTTACCCACCAGGGATGCGCTGTGTACCAACAAACGCAGCCTGGGTGAATACGGTGTTGTTGATGGCGCCGCCGCCGATGCCAATGTTGAACACCTGGAAAACAAGTTGTTACCTGGCCTCGACAACTGGTATTACAACAGTAAGTCGACGCGCAGTCTGCGTATTAAAGACGGGAAAATCGAGAGTCGCCATAGCTTGTTTCGCGGCCAGTGGGGTATCGGTAAGGACGACTTTGGCCGTCTTTACTACAACCACAACTCCAACCTGATCACCGCGGATTTTTTCGCCGCGGAAGATCTTTTCGACGAACCCACCTACAGTGTTGTGCCGGGCCTGGGCGAAGTGCTCACCATGCCGGAGGAGGTCTTTAGTGTAAGGGTTAACCCGGGGGTGAACCGGGCTTACCTCGACGGTACGCTCAGGCCCGATGGCCGCTTACGCAGCGCCACTAGCGCCAGCGGACTGACTCCCTATCGCGGCGACCAGATGCCTGCCGCCATGCAGGGTCAGGTTTTCGTAGCTGAGCCAGGAGCTAACGTGGTCGCGCAGTTTGTCATTGAAGAAGCCGACGTCGCCCTGTCTGCGAAGCACCAACTCTACGAGGACCCCGATTGGGGGCAGCGGGAGTTTCTGGCGTCGATCGACGAACGCTTTCGTCCGGTGGATGTCCTCAACGGCCCTGATGGCGCGCTCTACATTATCGACATGTACCGTGGCCTGATCCAGGACGAGCATTTTCTGACAGAGGAATTGCGCGAGCAGGTGCTGCAGCGGCAGCTCGATGCGCCGATCGATCACGGTCGGATATGGCGTGTGACCCACACGGGTGGCGAGTCGAGTGCTGCAGTAGCTTTCGATGATGCGCCTCCCGCTGCGCTGGTTGCCGCACTGTCTCACGAGAATGGATGGGTGCGCGATACCGCGCAGCGGCTACTGCTGAAATATCCGGGTGAGCAAACCCCAGAGTTGCGTGAGATAGCGGGTGCTTTGGAAACCCTGCCAGCTATTCATGCGCTGTGGGTGTTGCAGGGTAGAGGCGAACTCGATCGCGACACGGTGCTGGCTGCCCTGCGTCGCAATGACCCGCATCGACGTGTGCAGGCCTTGCGTGCCGGACAATCCCTGCTGTCAGCGGACGATTTGGTAATGGCTTCGGGGCAGAGCTCTCAACCCAGAGTGCAAATGCAAATTGCGTTTGCTTTGGGAGAGTACGCCGGGCAGGACAGCGCTCGAGCAGCACTATTGCAGTTAGTGGCATCGGCAGGTGATAACCAATACCTGCGGCAGGCGGCTGTGCGCTCGGTGCAGGGTTACGAGATTCCCTTTTTGGCTGCGATACTTTCAGAACCCATGTTTAGCGAACCCTCGGAATTCTCTGCCGACCTTGCAGCGAAGTTGGCGGTTTCCGCCTACGCCAGCGCGCGGGAGGATATGACTCTCAGCGAAAATGCGACTCCCGAATTGGGTGAGCTGTTATCACTGATGCAGGCGCAGACCGGTCCGCGCGAGTGGATTCAATTGGCGATGCTCAAAGGTATCTATGCTTCGGTGGTGGTTGAGAGTGGCTTCAAACCTGTCGTGTTCGAACAGGCACCACCGATCTTCGCTGATAGCAGTGTGGATGAGACCAGTCCGCTATGGGATGCGCGCCTCAAAGGCCGTCGGGCTTTTACTTGGCCAGGCGATGAAGTGGCTGCGGGTATCAAACCGCTGAGTCCCAGCCAAATGGCGCTGATGGAGAAGGGCGCGTCTGTCTATCCCGCCTGTGGCGCTTGCCATGGTCGCGACGGCGCTGGTATCGCTGGACTGGGACCCGCGTTAGCAGGATCCGATTGGGTGAGTGGCGCTCCTGAAAAGCTGGGCAGAATTATCCTGCAAGGTATGGATACAGAGCGCAATGGAGTGATGCCGCCCCACGCCCATCTCGACGATGAGGCTTTGGCCGCGCTCATGCTCTACCTACGCCGCAGTTGGGGTAATGCCGCCGATCCTGTTTCTGTCGAAAAAGTGGCTGAGATTCGCGAAACCAGCGCGACGCGCGCTACACCCTGGACCGTGGCCGATTTGGAACGCGTTAAAGTCGATAGGGGGTATGGCCGATTTGAGGGCAAGTATGGCGTTAGCTTTATTACTATGACGGTTAGCGTTGATGCGGAAGGTCGGCTCAATCTCGAGGTCCCCATGTACGGCGGTGGACCTCTGGAGGAAGAGAGTGAAGGCGTGTTTATCGCCAGTCTTGATGGCACCACTATTCGATTAGAGTTTGAAATAGCAGAGGATGGCACCGTGCCAGGATTCATACTCTGGCGCGGTTCAGAACGCATTCCCACGAAGCGAAAATGACGATGGATACAGAACTGCGGCTCGGCGTGGTCGGGCTTGGCAATATAGGCCGTCAGCATATACAGCATATTCAGGCCGGTTCGGTGCAGCGCTGCCGGGTGACGGCACTGGCTTCCAGGCAGCCCAGCGAGTTGGCAGCGAGCGTGGGTGCCCGGCATTTCGATGATTATCGCGAGCTGGTGCAGGCAGGCGTTTGTGATGCCGTACTAGTAGCCACCCCGACAATGACGCACAAGGCGATTGGCGAGTGTGTGCTAGACGCAGGTTTGCATTTGCTCATGGAGAAGCCGATTGGCTTGTCGGTGGCTGAGGGCGAAGCACTGCTCGCCAAGCAGCGCGCCGGCCAGATTTTCGCGCTGATGCTCAATCAGCGCACCGACCCTGTGTTTACCCATATGAAGGCGGTGATCGATGCCGGCGATTTAGGGGAGCTGCAGCGCACCCACTGGACCATGACGAATTGGTTTCGACCCGAGGTCTACTTTCAGGTGAGTGACTGGCGAGCGACCTGGCGCGGAGAGGGTGGTGGCCTGCTGGTGAATCAATGCATTCACAATCTCGATATTTTCCAGTGGCTCACCGGCATGCCTTCGACCATTACCGGCTTCTGCGGTTTTGGTAAATACCACGGCATTGAAGTTGAGGATGAGGCGACGGCTTATCTGGAGTACGACAATGGTGCCACCGGAGTCTTCATTGGCTCTACCGGAGAGGCGCCGGGGGTTAATCGGCTCGATATCGTCGGTGATCGCGGTATGCTGAGCTATGATGGCGCTTCGCTTGTTTTGCAGCGCAATCGACCTGGCACTGCGCAGTTCAATCGTGAAACGCGCGATATGTTTGGCCAGCCTGCGGTAGAAACCGATGATCTTACGCCGTTGGAAAGCGTTAACCAGCACGCGATCGTAATACAGAATTTCGTCGATGCGATCCTTGATGGCCAACCGCTGATTGCACCCGCAGTCGAGGGGCTTAACTCGCTAGCCATCGCCAATGCCATTCTGCTCTCAAGCTGGACCGGCGCTCGCGTTGACTTACCCTTGCACAGCGGCGAATACCAGGCCGCGCTTGAGCAGCGGCTAAGCACGTCCACACTGCGTGAAAAAGCTGATATCGAAGTGAATGTCGATATGGAGAAATCTTACCGATGACCGAAGTCGCTCGCTTGCAAGCACTGGCCGCGGAGCCCTGGCCCCGGCGGCTACCCGCCTACGTGAAGCTCAGTGGACCTGGCTGGCTGCAAGGGGCCATGACGCTTGGCGGCGGCAGCGCCATTACATCGCTGACGATCGGTGCAGTGTACGGTTATGAGTTGCTGTGGGTGCAACCCATTTCAATGCTGGTAGGTTGCGTGATGCTGTTTGCACTGTCTCACCAGACTCTGAGTACTGGCGAGGCACCTTTTAAAGCGATGCGGGATCATGTGCATCCGGCACTGGCCTGGGCCTGGGCCATTGCCGCGCTCGCATCGAGCATCATCTGGGGATTTTCCCACTATCCGTTAAGCGCAGGCATGCTCGAAGAAATTATCGGCGTCGTATCGGGATTTAGCTTGGCCGAAGAGGGTGGGTTGGCGAGGGAGTTCTATTTGTTTTTGCTGGCCTTTCTGGTTTGGTGCCTCTGCGCCTACACGGCTTGGCATTATGGCAAGGGCGGTCGTGCCGTTGCCGTGTTCGAAAACGGAATTAAGATACTGAGTAGCATGATCGTCCTGGCTTTTGCCTGGGTGGTTATCAGCAGCGCTACAAACGGGCAGGTCGATTGGTCTGCTGTGGCGGCAGGTTATATACCGAGTAGTTTGCCCGATGATGATGCGGGTGTGACCACGATTATGGCGGCGCTCGGCACTGCAGTCGGTATCAACATGACATTCGTATACGGCTACACACTGCTGCACCGCGGTTGGGGGCCTGCACATCGTGAGCTCTCTCGCTATGACATCGTGTTAGGTCTGGTGATTCCGTATATTCTCGTGACCAGCCTCATCTCTATTGCCGCGGCCGGCGCTTTTTACGGCAGCGATCTGGATATCGCGGGCAAGTTGTCGCCGGCACAGGCCAGCAAAATGTTTGCAGAGGCTGGTCTGGGTGAAGTCACCGGACGCTTGATCTTTGCCTTCGGCGTGTTGGGAATGGCTGTGGGCTCTCTGGTCATGCACATGCTGTGTTGCGGTGCTGCCGCGGCCGAGATGTTTGGCTGGAGTCATGATTCGCGAAAGTATCGTCTGGCCCTGCTGTTGCCGACGCCCGCGGTACTCGGTGTCTTCGTCTGGTCGACCATGGGCGCCTACGTGGTGTTGCCGACATCGGCTATTTGCGGCTTCCTGCTACCTATTGCCTATATCGGCTGGCTGCTGCTGAATAACCGTGAAGACTACCTGGGAGCCGATATGCCTCGTGGCGGGCGGGCCACGCTGTTCAACGCTGCCATGGTCGCTTGTATCTTGCTGGTGCTGGCCAGCGTAACCTACAGCACCTTGGTGAAATTGGGGATGTGGTAAATAGATGGTAGACATTAAAGATGGGGCAAACTATGCCCCCACCGCGGCAGCAGAGCAGGTGGTCGGACCCGGTGAGTTCAATGTCGCCGCGTCGCATCTCGACCATGGCCATATATACGGTCAATGCAACGGGTTGCGCGATGCCGGTGCGACCATTAAGTGGGTGTATGACCCAGACCCGTCTCGCGTTGCTCGATTTCAGGAAGCGTTCCCGGGTGTGCAGGTAGCAGAACGTTTTAGCCAGATATTGCAGGACCCGGAAGTGCAGATGGTGACCAGCGCCGCCATACCCAGTGAGCGGGCCGAGATTGGTCGCCAGGTGATGGCAGCGGGGAAAGACTATTTCACTGATAAGTCACCGTTCACCAGCTTGCAGCAGCTCGCCGACATTCGTGATGTGATCAAAGTGACCGGGCGCAAGTACATGGTGTATTACGCGGAGCGTCTGCACAATGATGCTGCCTGGATGGCTGGCGAGATGATTCGGGAGGGTGCCGTCGGTCGCGTGTTACAGGTACTCAATCTGGCGCCGCACCGCCTTGCCAGGCAGACCAGGCCGCTGTGGTTCTTCGACAAGGCAAGTTACGGCGGCATTCTCACAGACATCGGCTCTCATCAGGTAGAGCAGTTCCTCACCTATGCAGGCTGTGGGAACGCGCAAATCAACCACGCAAGGGTGGCGAACCTCAATAATCCCGATATGCCAGGTCTTGAGGATTTCGGGGAGATCTCTCTCACCGGCGACAACGGCGCCTCCTTCTATTGCAGGGTGGATTGGTTTACCCCCGACGGCCTTCGCAGCTGGGGTGATGGACGCACCTTTATTATGGGCAGCGAAGGTACTATAGAGTTGCGCAAGTATCTGGATGTCGCGCGTGAAGCGCCTTCATCCAAGCTATTGCTCGTCAACGCTGAGGGTGAGCAGGAAATCGAGTGCCAGGACCGCAGTGGCTTTCCTTTCTTTGGCCAACTGATACTGGATTGCCTCAAGCGAACGGAGAACGCCATGACCCAGACCCACGCATTGCGCGCCGCAGAGCTCAGCATGCGGGCGCAGCAGATAGCGGAGCAGAGTCATGCGCAGTAGCTTCGGTGTGTTGGCTGTGCTGCTTTGCGCAGCTTGTGATCCTGTGATGCAGACCACGTCTGAAGAATGCACGAATAGCCTCACCGCTGAGGAGGAAGCAGCGGGCTGGCGTTTATTATTCGATGGGGAATCTCTAGATAATTGGCGCAATTACCAGGAGCAAGAGGTTAGTGGCTGGGGCGTGCAGGATGGTTGTCTGGCATGGCTGGAGTCGGAGGGCGACATCATCAGCCGCGAACAGTTCGGAGATTTCGAGCTGAAGCTGGAGTGGCGCATCAGTGAAGCGGGTAATAGCGGTATCTTTATTCGTGGCGACGAATCCGGTCGCACCATTCATTACACCGGCTATGAAATGCAGGTCCTGGATAACGTGGGTCACCGCGATTCCAAGGATCCTACCCACAGGGCAGGAGCGTACTACGATATGATCGCTCCCGATCATGACACCACTCAGCCTGTTGGATACTGGAATTCAGTACATATCATCGCGCGCGGGCCGCAGGTGGAGTTCTGGCTCAATGGCCGCCAGACAGCGAAGTTCACGCAGATGAGTCCTGAGTGGGAGGCGCTGTATCAGGACAGCAAGTTCACTGATCGTCCGGACTATGGGCGTCTGCTCAAGGGGCATATTGGTTTCCAGGACCACTGGGACCGTGTTTTGTACCGCAATATTCGAATTCTCGAGCTAGACCAAGCAAAGTAGTAAGCAATGTACAGAGTGTTTTTGATCCCACTGCTGGCGGCCATGAGCGCAGCCAGCCTCGGCGGCGATATAGAAACGGTGGAAGTCATAGGTAGTCGCGCTGGCGTTCCACCGCAGCAGCTCACGGGTCATGTTTCTGTGCTCGATCGAGAGGCTATCGAGGCGCTGCATAAGTCCAGCGTGCAACAGTTGCTGCAGGGCTTCACCGGGGTCAGCATTAACCAGCAGGGTGGTGCGGGTGGTGCTAGCAGCCTTTATGTTCGCGGCGGCGAAGCAAACTTTACCGTCATTCTTATCGATGGCATCCAGGTGAATAACCCGGCAGACACCCGCGGTGGCTCCTTCGACTTCTCCACGCTCGATCCCAGCCAGGTTGAGCGCATTGAATTAATTCGCGGCCCTCAGTCTGCCTTGTATGGCGCAGATGCCCTATCGGGTGTGCTGAACATAGTCACTCGTCAGGCCGCAGGTACCGAGGCCAGTAGAGTGTTTGCGGAGGGGGGGACAGATAGCTACTACCGGGGCTCTGCCAGCTTCGCGGGTTCGTTGGGTGACGCTGGCAGCTTCAGTATCTTACTCGGGCGCAGTGACAACGGCGATGTGGTCGAGGACAGCAAGCGCGAACTGGATTTTGTCAGTGCCGCTGCAGCCTATATCATTTCGGAGAGCACGGCAGTCAGTTTGGGGCTGCGCTATAGCGATAACGAGCGGGAGAACTACCCCGAGGACAGCGGCGGCCCCGATCTTGCCGTCTGGGATGAGCTGGATCAAGGCGACTCGGAGGACTTATCGCTACAGTTATCCCTGCGGTCGAAGATGTCCGAGCGCTGGCAGACCACGCTGGAGGCAGAGTGGTTTAATGCCGACTCCAGTGAGAGTTCACCCGGCATTTTCCCTGGCTCCGAGGTGCCGCCCACCGGCGCTGATGTGAATTTTGATCGCTATCAGCTGAGTTGGGTTAATCAGTTTCAGCTGGATCAACTGCGCCTGGGGCTTGGGCTCGAATTTGAGCGAGAGGAGGGTGATAGCGACGGCTACATTGATTTTGGCGTATTGCTGGATGCCAGCTTTGAGCTTGAGCGAGATAGCGCGGGCGCGTTTGTGGAAGCCTATTACGACGTTGGCGATGCGCTGTCACTCTCCGCGAGTTTGCGTTACGACGATGTGGATGAGGCGGATTCAGAGACGACCGGTAGTTTGGGCTTTCGTTGGCAGGTGCTGGCGGATACGGCAGTCAGCGGCAATTGGGGAGAGGGGTTTAAACCGCCGAGTTTCTTTGCGCTTGCCCACCCCCTGGTCGGTAACCCTGATTTGCAGTCCGAGACCTCCAGCAGCTGGGAAATAGCTCTACAACACCGCTTCAACGATGTTTTGTCATCTAAGCTGGTGTACTTTGACGTGACCTACCGCGATCTGATCGACTTCGATGACGAGGCGTTCACGAACGTCAATCGTGATCGGGTAGAGACAGAAGGTGTCGAATGGAGTGTGCTTGCTGATTCGACCTTCGGGCGCTGGCGTGGCCACGCCACCTGGACGGACTCGGATATCGCCAACCTCGATGAGGAGTTGCGTGGGCGACCGGAGTGGAAGGCCGGTGTGCAGTGGTTCTACGCTATTCGCAGCGACATCGATCTGGCGGTCGAATACCTGTGGGTCGACGAGGTCGTCGAAGCATCGCGCCACACATTGGAGAGCGTGGACTACACGCTCGATGCCTATGACACCCTCGATGTCAGCATGACCTGGCGGCTGGATGAAGCGATATCCTTGCGTGCCACTGTTAGTAACATGCTGGATGAAAACTACGAGCAGGCAGTGGGTTTTCCCGCGGCAGGCATATTTCCCCGCCTGGGGATAGAGTGGAGGCTCTAAAAGGAGAGACTCCAGAAGGAGAGACGCTATGGCAATACGCATTGGTATTATGGGCTTTGGTCAGACCGGGCGGCAGTTATACCGGTTGGCCATGCGCAGCGAGGATATTGAAGTGGTGGCGGTCGCTGATATCGGCGCTCCCGATATTCTCCACTACCTGTTGCGGTCCGAGTCGCGCCACCCTGCAGACTATCACCTGGACGGCAACTTTCTGGTGAACGAGCGTTTCCGGACGCGCATGTTAGCAATCGACACGCCGATGGAAGTGCCCTGGGACGTGTTCGGCGTTGATGCCGTGGTCGACTGTACGGGTATTTATCGCGACAGCTTCTATATGCAGGATCATCTCGACAACGGTGCCGGCCGTGTCCTGTTGCGAGGGCTGCCGGAGGATCGCGTTGATCGAATTGTAATTCCGGGGATTAATGGCGATTCGATTGACGCATCGGACCGGATGATCTCCGGCGGTTCAGCCACCACCACCGCGCTGGCGCTGTTGCTGCACATCCTGTCCGCTGAACTCGATATTGAATGTGCCAGCATGACCACTGTGCACGCCTATACCAGCGACCAATCGCTACAGGACTATGCGGGCACCGACATGCGGCGCAGCCGCTCCGCGGCCGAAAACATTATCCCTAATGGCCATGATGCGGCAATTTGGCTGGAAGAAATCCTGCCTGATATGACGGGCAAAGTCATGACAGCAGCCTTGAACGTGCCGGTCCAGCAGGGGTGTTTGCTCGATACCGATCTGGTGTTCAAAGACGAATCCGTGGATGCTGCAGCGGTGAATGAGGTTATGCGCGCGGCCGCCAGGGCGTACACCGATATCGTCGATGTGGCCGAGGATCCTATCGTCTCCTCCGATGTGCTGAATAATTCGCACTCCTTACTTTACGACTTGCAAGGCACGATTAAAGCCGGCCAGCGTACTGTGAAGACACTCGCATGGTACGAGAACCTGGGGCATGCGGCGCGCTTGCTGGATGTGCTGCGTCTCTATGCCGAACTCGACAGTACCAAGGAGGCCGCGTAATGAGCACCTTAAAAGTCGCTATTAATGGCTTCGGTCGAATTGGCCGTTCCGTTTTTCGCATTCTCGATGATGTGGAGGGCGTCGACGTGGTGGCGATTAACGATCTCTTTGACCACGAGGCGCTGCGTTACCTGCTCAACTACGACACGGTCATGGGCAACTTCGGCAAACAGCTTGCGCTCGACGAAGGGGACATGGTGACCCCAAAAGGACGCGTAAAGATGCTGAGCGAGCGCGACCCGGCTTCACTGCCCTGGGGTGAACTCGGCGTCGATGTCGTCGTGGAGTCCACCGGCGTATTCCGTTCTCGCGAGCAACTCGAGATGCACCTTAGCGCGGGTGCGGCGCGGGTGCTGCTTACCGTTCCCGCCAAAGATGAGATCGACTACACGGTGGTCCTCGGGGTCAATGACGCACAACTCAATTCCGAGCACCGCATCATCTCAAACGCCAGCTGTACCACCAATTGCCTCGCGCCCATGGCGAAAGTCATTCATGAGGCCTTTGGTATCGAGGAAGGGGTGATCAATACGGTGCACGCTTACACCAATGATCAGCGCCTCGCCGACGTGCCGCATTCCGATTGGCGACGTAGTCGCGCTGCAGCTGAGAACATTATTCCCACGTCCACGGGGGCGGCGAAAGCGGTGGGTGTGGTGCTGCCGGAACTGCAGGGAAAACTGCATGGAATTGCGGCGCGTGTCCCCGTACCGGACGGCTCCGTGGTCGATCTATTTGTTACGCTGGCTAAGAACACCACAGTTGAAGAGGTTAACGAGGTAGTCCGGACTGCGTCGGAATCGGATGCCTTGCGCGGTATTCTTCAGTACAGCGACCAGCCGATCGTCTCCTCGGATATCATCGGCAATGCCCACTCATCGATCTACGATGCCGCCTTCACCGATGTCAGCGGCGGCCGCTATCTGCGTGCATTGAATTGGTACGACAATGAATGGGGTTACTCCAGTCGCGTCTGTAATCTGCTAGAGCGCATGCGTAGCTGGTAGGGATAGGTGAAAATACTGTCCCCTTCAGAAACCGGTGCAGGCTACGATCAGATAGCCGAGCACTGGCAGGACGGTAGTTACGACCCACACAACGGTATTGCTCAGCATGAGCGTGCGTTAGCTTTTCTGGGTGCGGGCGACTGGGCGCTGGATGTCGGGTGTGGCTGCAATAGCCGATTGCATCGACTGCTTGTTGATCGAGGGTTGCAGTTTGAAGGGGTAGACGTGTCGGCCCGGATGATCGACCTCGCGCGTGCCGCCAATCCGCGGGGCCGCTTTTATCATGCCGACATTTGCGAGTGGCAAGCTGAGCGGCAATACCATTTCATTACTGCCTGGGACTGTCTCTGGCATCTCCCGCTAACCAGTCAGGAGCCTGTGCTGCGCAAGATCCTGCACATGCTCACGCCTGGGGGTATCTTCATCTTCTCAGCGGGTGGATTAACAGAGCCCGGAGAGCACAGCAATTCGCTTATGGGGCCAGAGATTTACTACAGCAGTCTGGGTTTGAAGCGAATGCTTGACGTGATTCACGAAGAGAGATGCCAGCTCAAACATCTAGAGTTCGACCAGTACCCCGAGCCGCATGTCTATCTCATCGTGCAGAATAGCGATTAAACTAGGCGTCCCGTAACCCGATAACAGGAACTTGCTGATGGCGCTGTACGATCGCTTCGGCACCAACTACTCGAGCAAACGCGCCACTGATCCCCACATTGCCAGCGCACTGCATGCCGAACTATCGGGCGCGGACTCACTCCTCAATATTGGTGCCGGTACCGGCTCTTATGAACCAGAGGGTTTCAGTGTGGTGGCATTGGAGCCTTCTGCGGAGATGATTTCCCAGCGTGCAGCTGGTGCTTGTCCGGTTGTGCGCGGGTGTGCCGAGCAGCTACCGTTTCCGGACAAACACTTCTCTCACGTCATGACGGTGCTGTCTATCCACCACTGGCAAGATCGAGCATGCGCATTCGCCGAGATTAAGCGCGTCGCCCGACAGGGATTCGTGGCACTGACCTGGGACCCGGCCTGCGTACCGTTTTGGTTAACCCGTGACTATTTCCCCGAGTTCTTTGAGCGTGACGTGCATAACTTCCCCGCTATCGAAGAGTTCAGGGCGCATTTCCATGATGTTCAGATGCTGCCGGTGCCAATACCCCATGACTGTCGCGACGGTTTTCTGGCCGCGTACTGGCGCAGGCCGGAAGCGTATCTCGACCCGGACGTACGACACTCGATTTCCTCCTTCGCCAAATTACACGCCAGTGAGCCTCGTCTGGAACGGCTCAAAGAAGATATAGAGAGTGGTGCTTGGGCAAAGCGAAACGCTGATATTCTCAACCAGACCAGCATCGACGCCGGATATCGACTGGTAGTCGCAAGGACTTAGCGGTTGACGGTGATCAGTAGCTGACCATGGCCATGGCGGCGCGGCTTAACTCCCCAATACTAGCGAAGTCACCCGCCTCGAGTGCCAGGGCCGGCACAAACCAGGAGCCGCCAATGCAGGCGACGGCGCTGCATTGTAGATAGCGATCGATATTGTCTGGAGTGATGCCACCGGTGGGGCAAAACCGAACTTCTGGCAGAGGAGCTGAAAGCGCCTTAATCCTGCCAACCCCACCCGATAGTTCGGCCGGGAAAAATTTCTGTAATGAGTAGCCGCGTTCCAACAGGTACATACACTCCGAGGCGGTGGCGGCACCGGGTATATAGGGAAAATCCTCGCAGGCTTCCAGCAGTGTATCGGTGTGCCCGGGGCTGATGGCGAACTGCCCGCCGGCATTGCGCACCTGCTGCACCTGCTGCGGATTGCGTATGCTTCCTGCACCCACCAACATGTCCGGGATCGCCCTGGCCGTGAGCTCGATAGCAGGTAATGCGGCTTCGGTTCGCAGCGTATATTCAATGGCGCGAATGCCCGCTCCATAGAGTGTTTCGGCCAGTGGCAAAGCTGTGGCGGCATCTTCGATAACCACCACCGGCATCAGGCGAATGCCATTCAGGAGAGTCGTTGCGTCCATGGACCTATTCTAGCCCATGGACGCGCTTGGAGTTACCAGCGATAGCGAAATTCCAGGCCCGCAGTCCGCTCGGCGTATTTTGGCACCGATTGCAGATAACCGTTGGGCAGGAATAAATCGAGCGTAGAGCCAATGCCAAGTACGTAGTGTTCGTCAAATACGTTCTTTACGTAGAGCGTAGCATCCCAGTGCGCGTTCTGATCGATGAGCATTATAGATGCGTCGACGATCTCGAAGCCCTCCTGGATGGTGTTTTCGTCCTGGGAAAGGTCGTACAGCACGTCATCCTGAAATCGCACCGAGCCCTGGAACTGAACGTCAAAGCTCATTGCAGTCTCCCAGGTGTACTGAGCGGTGACCGAACCCTTCCAGTCGGGTGAGTGCGGCATATCACCGCCGCTCAGGTCCTGCACGCCATCGGGACACTCGCCGCGGAACTGCTGGCCAAAGCTACAGGGCCCGCCTTCGTACTCCTCTATACTGGCATCGACAAATGCGACGCCACCGAACACGCGCAGGTTGGGTAGCACCAGCGCAGTGAAGTCGATTTCCACACCTTCTGATTCCACCTTGCCCGCGTTAACCAGGGCGAAGCTGCCGGGGTCGTCCTCAGGATCACAGGCGGGGTTGTCGTCAGGGCAGTCGGGCCGGCCATCGGGATCAAAGAACGCCTGGCCCTGAAAGTCGTCATACTCGGTGTGGAAAACCGCAATGTTGAGCTGCAGTCGATTGTCGAAGAAGGTGCTCTTCATGCCGAGTTCCCAAGACTCGGAGGTTTCCGGATCGACCGGCTCTAGCGTGGTGGGGTCCGTACCGAAGGTGACGTCATAGGCCGGCCCCTTGTAGCCCTCGGTGTAGCTCAGGTAGGTCATCCCGTCATCGGAAAAATCCCACTCCAGCGCCAGCTTACCGGAGGTGTCATCCTCATCGGTGCCCCCGGGCGTCGGCTCGATAGGATCGGGCACACCCAGCGGGAATCCTTCTCGCACGCGGCCGAACACGAAATCGAGTTTATCCTCGGTGTAACGAACGCCCGCCACCAGGCGCAGCGTGTCCGTGAAGCTGTAATTGGCCTCGCCAAATAGCGCCCAGTTTTTTGTATCAACGGAGAAAGTAGAGATGCCAATGCCGGGACTACCGGGAACGAACTCGAACTCACGCGTGAATTGTCGCGACACTTCCTGATCGAAATAGAAGAAACCCACTACGTAATTCAGTCGGTCCTCTGCGGGCGAGGTCAGGCGGATCTCTTGTGTCCATTGTTCCTGATCAGTGCCGCCACTTTGTTCGAACCCGATAGGGTTTGTGGGACGGCCGTCATCATCGGTATCCGCTGATATTTCAGACTCGCGATACGCGGTGATTGAGGTCAGTGTAAAGTCGCCGATATCGTAGTTGATCTCGAGCGAATGCCCCCAGCTTTCCCAGTCCTGGTCGGGCGCATAGCTGACATTGGCCTTGTCATTCTCATCGCCAGGCACAACGGGAGCGAGCTCATCGAGAATCTCCTGCACATCATCCTCGTTGCCGTTGAAGGGATCCATGCTGCGGATCGTATTCTGGGTGCACTCACAATCCCTTCCCGAATAGTCACTGGCCCATTTCAGTTCCAGGGTATCCATGGGCGTCCAGCGCAGCTTCCCGCGGATGGTTTGCTCATCGTAATTATTCAGGTCGTCACCGTTGTTCACGTTCTCGATCCAACCGTCTTCCTCGGATGCAAAGCCGGCGATCCGAAAGGCGAGATTGTCGGTGAGGGTATTCGATACGTTGAAACCGCCCATCCATTTCTCACCTTCCTCGACCCCACCCATCACCTCGAGTTCGAATTCGTCGGCAGGGTTTTGCGTGATCACATGGACAACACCGGCGGTGGAGTTCTTGCCGAAGAGGGTGCCCTGCGGGCCGCGCAGCACTTCAACCCGCTCGACGTCCATCAACTGCATGAAGGCTTGCAGCGAACGCCCCATGACCACGCCATCGACCATGGTCGACACACTGGGTTCCACGCCGGTCGAAAAGCTCTGGGTGCCGATACCGCGAATATTGAAAGAACTCTGCCGAGCGTTGCTGCCTTTCTGAAAGTTCAGCGACGGTACCATCGCGACCAGGTCTTCAGAGTTGCGAATCTGGTTCGCGGCGAGGTCGGCGGCGGTTACCGCGGTGACTGCCACAGAGACGTCCTGCAGACTTTGCTCGCGCTTGCGCGCGGTAACGATGACTTCTTCCAGGGCAGTCGCACCTTGGGCGAGGCTAACTTCTGGCAGTGAAAGTGAAAGCAGCGTAGCTGCCACGGCGGTGGCGACAGGAGTGCGGCGCATAGGGGATCCCCTTGGCTAAAATATTATTAATATGGGTGCAGTGTAATCGATTACATTTCTCTTTAGAATGGGCTGAAAATACATAACAACAACGGTATTTATTCTTGAACTTACTGCGTCCTGCCACTGCTGCTAATTCATTGTTTTTATTGATAATAGTGGGTATTTCAGCGGCCTCCTGGGGCACCGAAAAACCCAATGTTGTTTTCATATTGACCGACGATCAGCGTGCCGATGCGGTGGGTTATCACCCAGACCCGCTGTTGGGCATCGAGACCCCCCACATTGACCGGCTAGCAGCCGAAGGCGCGCGTTTCGATAACATGTTCGTCACCACCTCGCTGTGTTCACCGAGCCGTGCCTCATACCTGTCCGGCACCTATACCCACACTCACGGCGTGTACGACAACTTCACGGATTACCCGCATCAGCTGCAAAGCTTCCCCCTGTTGCTTCAGAAAGCGGGCTATGAGACCGCCTGGGTCGGAAAGTGGCATATGGGAGAGGAGGACGATACCGCGCGCCCCGGCTTCGATTACTGGGTGACTCATAAAGGGCAGGGCAAGTATTACGATACTGTTTTCAACGTCGATGGAGAAAGAAAAACGCTTGCCGGCTATTACACGGATAGAGTCACCGACCTGGCGCTCGATTGGCTGGCGCAACGCGAGATGGGCAAACCCTTCGCCCTGGTGCTGGGGCACAAGGCTCCCCACGGCCCATTTGTGCCGGAGCCGCGCTATGCGCACAGCTACGACGACGTTCCCTATCCCTATCCACAGAGCGGCTTCCAACTGGATGATAAGCCGGCCTGGATTGTTGAACGTTTGCCCACATGGCACGGTATTTATGGTCCTCTGTACGGTTTTCGAGAAGAATTTCCTGATACCCGGCCAGAAGCGGTTGGCGACTTCGAACGCTTTGTGCGTAGCTATGTCGCCACGATTAATTCAGTGGATGACAGTGTCGGTCGCGTCTATGCGGCCCTGCAGCGCAGCGGCCAACTGGATAACACGATATTCATCTTTGCCTCCGACAATGGCTTCCTGTTCGGGGAACACGGCATGATCGACAAGCGCACCATGCACGAGGCGAGTATTCGTGTACCTCTGGTGGTGCGTTACCCTGCGGCGATAGCGCCCGGTACGGTTATCAAGGAGCAGGTACTGAGTCTCGACCTGGCTCCTTCGGTCATGGAGCTTACCGTTAATCAGCCGATGGCCAATGTACAGGGTCGCTCCTGGGCCGGTTTGGTATCGGGAACCCGCTCCGATTGGCGGGATGCCTAGTTGTATGAATATAACTACGAAGTGCAATTCCCTTACACGCCCAACGTCCGGGGCATACGCAAGGGCGATTGGAAGTACATGGCCTATCCACACGGCGATGGCGGGCCGCTGCGCCATATGGAAGAGCTCTATAACCTCGCACTAGACCCGGCCGAGCGCCACAATCGCGCCAACGATCCGGCGGCGGCCGCCACCCTGGGCGATATGCGTGCGGCGCTGGCGCAATTGTTGAAGGAAACCGGCGCGGATCCGGACCCCATGCCCATCGATCAGGGTATCCAGAGTCAATTGCCGGAGGAATCCATTCGATGAGGCTCCGCTTTGCAGCCTTCGCCGCGCTCCTATCTCTGGCCGGCTGCGGCAACGAGAACGCTCCGCAGCGCGATGCCGCCTTTATCCCCACGAACCCGGATCGCCCCAATATCCTGCTGTTGATGGCGGAAGATATGAGTGCGCGCGTCGGCGCGTTTGGCGACACGATTGCTGTGACTCCCCGATTGGACGCGCTGGCCGCCGAGGGCGTGCGCTTTCCAAATACATTTACTACGGCGGGGGTGTGTGCACCCAGTCGTGCCGCACAGATTTTGGGTGTGCACCAGATTGCTACCGGCAGTCAGCACATGCGTACATCCAGTCGCCCGGAAGGCGGCTATGCCGCGGTGCCTCCGCCCCAGGTGAAGGCCTATCCAGAACTCCTGCGCGCGGCGGGTTACTACACCTACAACGATACGAAAACCGATTACCAGTTTAGCAGCGGGCCGCTAGACTCCGGGCCTTTCACCGTGTGGGACTCGGTAGGTGAGACCAATCCAGACTGGAGAGCTCGGGCGGAAGGGCAGCCGTTCTTCGGATTCCGCAATTTCGGTGTCACCCACGAGAGTGGAACCTTTGATCCGCTAGGCGCCTTCCCCAACAGCGTGACACATTTCGTGATGCAGGTGATGCGCTGGTGGAGTCTTGATGGCGAGATCCCCAACAGCGTTTTGCCAGCCGATGTTCAGCTGCCGCCTTACTACCCCGATACGCCGACGGTGCGCGAAGATCTTGCGCGTCATTACAACAACATCAGCTATATGGACGAGGAGGTCGGCCGCATCCTGGATCAGCTCGAGGCCGATGATCTCGCCGATACCACGATCGTGATTTGGACCACAGATCATGGCGATGGCCTGCCGCGTGCGAAGCGCGAGCTCTACGACTCGGGCATCAAGGTGCCGATGATCATCCGGTGGCCGGAGAAGTATCGACCCACCCACCTGAAACCCGGAGAGGTGGACAAGCGGCTGGTGAGCTTTGTCGATTTCGCGCCGATGATTCTCAAGCTCGCAGGAGTGCCACTGCCCGATTATTTGCAGGGGCGCGATTTTACCGACAGTGCGTTAGCGCCGAGAGAGTATGTGTTCGCATCTCGTGATCGTATCGATGAGGTGCCAGACCGGCAACGCGCGGTGCGTGATGCGCGCTTTAAATATATCCGCAGTTGGCATCCGGACTTAGCAGGGGGACATGAGCTCAGGTTTCGCGACAATATCAATATGGTGCGCGAGATGCGGGCAATGCGAGCGAGCGGCCAGCTCAATGATGCCCAATCACAGTGGTTCGAGCCTGTAGATACCATCTCCCTCACTTTACCTCAACTGGCCTAGCAGGCTAGTTGAGGTTCATAGGGTGTCTGGTGTTTCAACACCCCAAAACAGATGTGCACTAACTTGCGCATCGCCGCACCCAGCGCTGACATTTTTGTCTTACCGTTCCTCAACAATCGCTCGTACTGCCGTCGGATATCCGGGTTGTGCTTAATCGCTGTGACAGCAGCCATGTAGAGCTTCCTCCGCACCTGGGCATCTCCTCGCTTGGAGAGCCTGGGCGGACTGCAGACGCTACTGCCTGACTGGCGTTCAATCGGGATCAAGCCCAGGAAAGCTGCAGCCTGTGATGCTTGTTTGAACGACCGGCTGCGCAACACCGCGACCATTTGTTGCGAGATGGTCGGACCCACACCTGGAATGCTCTCCAGCAACTCCCGGTCCTGCTTTAGATCCGGATAGTTGTCGATGTGATCATCGATCAGGGACTCCAGGCGTGCCTTCTCGTCCTCTAACTGGGCCTGAACCTTCTCAATCGAAACCTGCACCTGGGTCGAGGCTCCGCTGGCAACCGCCTTCTCCAGCCGGTTCACTTCACGCTGGATATCCTCCTTGACCGCATCACAACGGGCAATCAGGGCTTTGAGCTGGCGGATCTCAGGGGCCTCCGGCTCCCACAGCTCTGGCAACTGGGTGACTCCATAGCGAGCAATGACCACGCTGTCTTTCTTGTCGTTCTTTGATTGAACGCCCAGGCTCTTGCCGTAATCGTGGATCCGAGCCGGGTTGACCACCGAGACCTTTGCACCTGCCTCGTGCAGCCAGTAGGCCAATCGTTCGTGGTACACACCCGTGGCCTCCATCACGAAGTGCAGTTCATCAATCGCTCCGCCGGTTTGTTTGGTCGCCCAACTCAATAGAGCCTGGTGGCCCTGGGGCGTATTGGGCTGGACTTTGCTTTTGACCTTCATGGTCTCAATGTCCCGGATCCACAGGGTGTCCAGTTTTGCCTTACTGACATCAATGCCGATAATAGCCATATTTCCTCTCCACTTACCTTGTATGTGCAGCCTCATCGCCAACGGGCGAGGGCTTGGATACCATCCAGTTTTAAAGGTAATTGCGAGGTGGGGTCTGATCTACAGGGCAGGTTCGAAGACCTCAGGGCGGGAACAGACTCACCACCTTACCTGATGTACTAATAGCTAATCAGTACATCGAGAGAGACACAAGGTAGAGAGCAACTCTACGCCCTGGATGAGGATCCCTTTGAGCTGAATAACTTAGCGGAGAATTCGCTCTACCGGTCTCGCTTGCATAGGATGCGTACGGTGTTGGACAAGCGCCTGGCGGAAATCGGTGACTGGAGCGATGAGCCAGAGGCGGATATGGCCGAACGTCTTTGGCCCGCCGGGGAGCAGCCCATCACTGAGCCACCGGGTATCACGATCCAGGGAAATACTCTCGTGCTGACAGCTATTACTCCCGGCTCATCGCTGGGATACAGGGTAAATGACGGCGCCTGGTCACTTTATGTGAACCCGGTGGAAGTGCCGTCCAGTGCGCAGCTGGAGGTAAAAGCGGTACGCTATGGTTGGCGAGAGAGCGAGACCATAGAGGTGGTGCATGAGCGATGAAACCGAACAAGCGAAACAGGAGTTGCGCCGAGCCTGGGATGATTTAATCGACGAGATGCAGGCCGCTCGGGATGCCATCGACAATCCGGAGCTCTTCCCTCCGCATGCGACGCCGCGGGTCCTGGCCGAAGGCTATCGTTATCTCACGGGTTTCATGCATCACGGTATAGAGCGCAGCTTTCACGAGGATCCAGATTTCCCTGCGTTTCGCAATGCGCTGTCGGTATTCAACAAATCCACCATCGATAACAGCGATGCCATTTACTTTTACGCGCCCATCGATGGCCGCAAGCACTACCGCATAATCGGCAAGCCTCTCGACAGTCGTCACTGGCGTGGAGAGTCCCGCTTACGAAACCAGAGCGTCGCGCCGCAGTATCTTATTTTTGAAACCTCTACCGGGCCCCTGGCCGGCGACAGCGGCAGCCTCGCAGAATTGTTACCTGGCAGTAAGACCGGCTTCGGCACGCTCGATTCATCTGAGATCGTGCTTAACGCCGAGGGCGAGATAGAGATTTTACTTGGCCCTGATTGTCCTGAGGGCTATTGCGGTCACTTTATTTGCACCGTTAAGCCACCCTCTGAGCAGACTCCCGAGGCCGGTGAGCGCTACGCTGACTATATCAGCGGGCGCCAGCTGTTCTATGACTGGGAAAACGAAGAGGCGGTCCCGCTGGCCATCACCTGTCTAGAAACGGGGGGTGAACATCCGCGCGCGTTAACGCCGGAAGCATCGGCAGCGCAGCTGCGCCGCATGGGTTCCGTGATGCGCGGTCAGATGCATTTCTGGCTCAATTTTTATGACAAAGTGCTCAATTGCTTTGGCAGTCACGAAAACGTCAACAACAGCCCATACTTCATGCCGGTGAATGCCTATAACACACCGAACGCGGCATCGAGCGACACCGGTGGTGGCATGAGTACCAATATCTATGCTGGCGGCATTTACGACCTCGCAGAGGATGAGGCTTTTATTATCGAGGCGCGCTATACCGGCGATCCGGTCTATACCAGTGTGCATCTTGGCAACTTATGGGGAGAGTCTCCGGACTACGCCAATCACCAGAGCAGCCTCAATGGTTTCCAAATGTATATGAGTGAGCAGCAGCCCGGTTTTCAGCGCTGGGTAGTAGCCCATCGTGACCCCGGCTACCAGAACTGGATCGATACCACGGGCTTGCCTAAGGGCTATTTGTCGCACCGTTGGGCGTACAGCGAAATTCCGCCTCGAGATGAATGGCCGACCATTTCAGGTAAGAAAGTTTCTTTCGACGAAATTGGCGAGCATATGCCAGCAGACATGCCGGTATTGAGCAATGCCGAACGCAAACAGCAAATCGCAATTCGTCAGGCGCATGTGCAGCGCCGATTCCGCGTATTTTAGGAGAACAGCATGCAGCGTTTCGAAAACAAAGTGGTCATTGTCACTGGCGCCGGTTCTGGCATAGGCAGAGCCTGTGCTGAACGCCTGGGGGAGGAGGGTGCCAAGCTCTGCTGTTTGGATGTGGTGCAGGAGCGGCTAGACGATTTGCACGCCCAATTAACGAGTAGCGGTGTAGAGCATCACGTGCAGCTCTGTGATGTGGCGAGTGAGGACTCCGTCGGCAAGGCAGTCGATGCCTGTGTGGAGAGCTTCGGTGGCGTTGACGTGTTGGTTCACATGGCGGGCGTTCTACGATTCGACCACACCCATGAACTTGCGCTCGATGACTGGAAGCGCTTGATCGATATTAATGTGACCGGCACGTTCATTATTTGTAAGGCCGTATTGCCCCACCTGATCGAGCGCAAGGGCAATATCGTGAATGCCGCGTCCACGGCGTCACTCTCCGGGTTGCCCCATGGTGCGGCCTACTCCGCCTCGAAGGGTGCGGTGCGCTTGTTCACCCGGGCCATCGCTATCGAGTACGCCGCCCGTGGTGTGCGCGCTAATTGCATCTGTCCTGGCGACATTAACTCGAATATGACGGACGGCATTCAGTTTCCGGAAGGCATGGATATGAAACTGCTGGGTCGCACCATGTCGCTTACCGGGCCCACCGGCCCGGATGTTATTGCCAGCATGGTTGCCCATGTGGCCAGCGATGAGGGCCGACACGTTACCGGCGAAGATATCCGCGTGGATGGCGGCATCCTGGCCTGAGGCGCTCAAAGCAGCTCTAGCCTGATGCGAAGATGATACCGTCTCGCTCCTGCAATGCTGCATTGTTAGGTAATGTGCAATTGGCGCCGGGCGGTGACACGCATTCGCCGGTGGTCATATCGAACCGATAGCCATGCCAGGGGCATACCAGCTGATTCGTTTCAATGGTCGAATCGCTCAGTGGTCCCAAAAGATGCGGGCAGATGGTGGGATGCGTGACAAGTGATTCATTGTGATAGCGCAGTTGGTACTCGCGGCGCTTCAGCTGAAATAGGATCGTTTCTCCATCGAGCAGGCGATCGATCAAACTCTCTCGACTACCGAGTTCGATCTCGCTGGCGTCACTGCGCCGCTCCTGTAAGCGCCGATGGCGCTCACGCATCATGTCTTCATCTTCGTCCCAGAGCTGCGTGTACAGTGTAAGGATCATCTCGCCAAAGCCCTCTACGGCATCGTCCTGCACGTCCACGAAATAGAAATCCACGATAATGTCTGTGTCCGCGTCGCTGGGGGTGAGGCTTGTCCAGATCTCGGATATCTGCTGGCCAGCTTGATAGGTTCGAGCCACGTAGCGCTGCTCATCGGCCACACACAATTCAACATGAGCGTTGTGCTCTGCGTTGGACCAGGTACGCCAACCCCAGTCGCCCGCCGCATCCAGCTCGATGTAGTTGAAAGAGGTCGAATGCAGGTGGGGTAGGTGCTCCCAGTCGAGAACGTTTTCCCATACTCGCTCTAGTGGCGCGCGTATCTTGCGCTCATAGCGCGCGACCTTGACCAGGTTGATCCCGTTGGGGTTGAACTCGCCCCCATTGCTTTGTTGTGCACTCATAAAACAATAGTGCCAGCTCGCGAAATATATTTCTCCCGGTGCTTGCAAAAATTACAAAATTTTGTAATTTTAGAAAAACGATAATTATAAAACTGCTCGTGTTCCAACAGTGCGAGCGAACCGGGGAGTTACCTGGTGAAGAAAAAGCGGGGCCCATATTCCTCTCCGCGCCAACAGGAACGTCGCATACGTATCCTGCGAGCGGCCGGAGATCTCTTCGAAGAGCATGGCTATTCTGTAAGTACCCCGTAAAATAGCGCCACTCATACGTAGAAATTTCTATAAACTAACGTGATAGGAGTTTTTACATATGCGCAAATCGAAGTTCAGCGAAACGCAGATTGTGGCGTTTCTCAAACAAGCAGAAAGCGGAGTGCCGGTTCCGGACATATGTCGAGAGCATGGCATTGGACTCAGCACCTTTTACAAGTGGCGCTCTAAGTACGGTGGAATGGAAGCCTCCGATGTACGGCGGCTCAAGGAACTTGAAGAAGAGAACCGCAAGCTCAAGCAGATGTATGCCGATCTCAGCCTGAAGAGTCAGATGCAGGAAGAGATCATAAAAAAGCTTTAGGGCCAGTCCATCGTCGGCAGTGGGTTGATCGTTTGCGCAAGGATTACCCTGTCAGCATTCGAGCGGCCTGTGGTGCAGCCGCGCTAAGTCGCACGGCGTATTACTACACGCCCAAGCGAGTAGATGATAGTGAGCTGATTGATGCGTTGCTGGCCTTGGTTGAGAAGCACCCTCGCTGGGGTTTTCCAAAGCTGTGTAAGCGGCTCAGAGCGTTGGGTAAACGTTGGAATCACAAACGGATTTACCGTGTTTATATGGAGTTAAAACTGAATATACGGCGTAAAGTAAAACGCAGGATACCGAATAGGAATCCGTTGCCATTGCGCGTTCCTAGATCAGCCAATATCTGTTGGTCGATGGATTTTATGAGCGATACCTTGCGTCACGGTCATCGGTTTCGCACGTTCAATGTGGTTGATGATTTCAATCGAGAAGTGTTAGCGATAGATATCAATTCGGGCATTACTACGGAGCGAGTGATACATACATTAGATCGTATTGCAGCCTGGCGAGGCTATCCCGCTATTATCAGGGTTGATAATGGCCCTGAATTTACATCAGGGGCGTTGGCTGAATGGGCGCAAGCGCATGGAATTCAGATCGATTTCATCAAGCCCGGCAAGCCTTACCAAAATGGATTTATCGAACGTTTTAATCGCACGTATCGAGAGGAAGTATTGGACTTATATCTGTTCGAGACATTGCAGGAAGTTCGAGAGATCACGGATGACTGGATCGTGTTGTATAACCATGAACGACCCCATGATGGATTGAACGATATGACACCCGTTCAATACCGAGAAGTGGCTTAATTTTTCTATGAATGGGTGGTTAGCTGTTTGGGGTATTTACAATTCGGCCTTGTCAATGCAGGGTATTGCCGAGGCCAGCGGTGTATCCACCAAAACAGTCTACAACCTGTTCGGCAGCCTTGATTCTCTACTGCAGGCTCAGGCTCTGCAGCGCCTGGATGATCTGCAGGAAAGCGCGCCAGTTCTGGATGCGGAGCCCGGAATACCTCGATTGCTAGCCTTTACCGAAGGCTCCATGCGCTTATTTGAGAACCGACCCGTCGTAGGTAGTGCCGTCATTACGATTCTCCTGCGCGCTGAACTGGATGAAGATACTGCGCGTGAGCGCTTTGGCCCTGTGCAGCGATTCGCCCTTGAGTCACTCGGCATCGCTCAGGAAAAGGGCGAACTCCTGGCAGAAATTGATCTCGCTGCTGTCGCTGATGTGTTTGCCGCCAGCGAGTGGGGCGTCGTGCTGTTGTGGGAGAAGGGCCTGCTCAGTGTCGAGCAGCTACGGCACCAGATTCGCCGGAGTAATTATCTCACGCTCATTCCGCTGTGTGTGGGCGAGCGCAAAACCCTTTTGGAAAACGAACTGGACTCACTGCTTTCGGGTGCTGCGGCCGGTTTCAATGAAGACATGGATGAAATTAATAACCTGAAGGTAAACCGAGCATAACGACAACTACGGTTATAAATACACAGGAACGTAGCTATGAAAAACTATAATACCCACCATCGCTCCGCATGGACTCCACCGCGTATCGCGGCATCTGCAATGGCTCTGGCCGTCGCAGCAGCTTCAAGCCCGATCGCGCTCGCTCAGAATGATGACAGCCCCTCGCTGGTTTTGGAGGAGATCATCGTGACCGCCCGGAAACGGGAAGAATCCATCCAGGATGTCCCGGTTTCGGTGACCTCAATCGGCAAGGAGTTGAAGGAAGCCAGTCTGCGTCGCTTGGATGACATCCAGTCCTTCACGCCTAACGTTTATATCCGCAATACCACAGGTATTCCGGGCGGTGCTGCCATCAGTATCCGCGGTGTGTCGTACCAGGAAACGGACAAGACGCTGGACCCCTCCATCGGCGTGATCATGGATGGCCTGTACCTGGGTACCTCCAGCGGCAGTTTGTTGCAGAATTTTGATACCGCGCGTATTGAAGTTCTTCGCGGCCCCCAGGGTACGCTGTTCGGTAAGAACACCACCGGTGGTGTTCTGAACATCATCCGCAACGACGTCACCATGCAGTGGGGTGGGGACCTCAGCGTTACCGCCGGCGATGACGGTCGCGAAGATGTGAAGGGCGTACTGCAAGTACCCATCATCGAAGACGAGCTGGGCGTTAAGTTGTTTGCCGCTAGCATCCAGAGCGACGGCTGGATCGACAATAAGACCACCGGTGATGATGCGCTGGGTGATGATAAAACTGTCTATGGTTTTGCCACCAAGTGGGCGCCTAATGACAACTTCGACATCAAGTTCCACTACGAGCATAGTGAGGATGAGACAGACACCGGTGCCTATCACAACGTGAACCAGCCGGATGACCTGAACTGTATCCTGGAAGGTGCCCTGTGGCCTGTCGGCTGCGAAACCACCGACACTGCCAGCGACGAGGACAACAATACCACCAATGATCGCAACTATAACGACAGTGAGTACGACACCTACATCCTGACCATGAACTGGGATATCGGTGATTTCATTATCACTTCCATTACCGGTAATCGTGAGATGGACGAGGAGTACCGTATCGAATTTGACGGTGCGCCAAACCAGTTGTTGTCATTTGACTATTTCAATGACTGGGAGCAGACCAGCCAGGAGCTGCGCATCATGTCCGATTGGGACAACGATGCATGGGATTTTGTCGTCGGCGCCTATTACTGGGATGTCGATTACACCCAGCGCTGGAATGTACGTGAACTGCACTACGCACTGGACTTGATCGGCGCAATCACTGGCGTTCCTGGCGGAGCAGGTTTTACTCCGGATACCATCAACTACAACGGACAGGACCAGGAGACGGAATCCTGGGCTGCGTTCGCTTCGGTCGATTTCAATATCAATGATCAGTGGACACTGACCGCGGGCGCCCGTTACACCTATGAGGAGAAAGATTTCCGCGGGGCAGACGGCACCTTTTATCAGGATGGCCAGCCTTTCCCGCCGCTGAACTTCTCTTACTTTGACGATGACTGGTCAGAAACTTCGCCCAAGGTCGGCCTGCGTTATCAGTATGACGATGACATTATGTTCTTCGGATCGTGGTCTGAGGGCTTTAAGTCGGGCGGCTTCTTCGGTCGTCAGGCCAACTTTGACGTTGATCCGACGTATGATCCTGAGTACGTGACCAGCTGGGAAGCGGGCATGAAAAGTACCTGGATGGACGGTCGACTGATCTTCAATCCGACGGTGTTCCTGTATGAGTACGACGACAAGCAGGAAGAAATCCTGATTCCGATTGACCTGAGTAATGTGGCGACCGTGGTTCGTAATGCATCGACGCTCGATATCTTCGGGGTCGAACTGGAAGCCCAGATGCAGATTACCGAAGCGTGGAACGTGCGTCTGTCTTACGGTTACCTGGATGCGGAGTATGATGACTACGTTGCCGATATCAATGGCGACGGTATGGTTACGGACAACTCTGATCTGATGCCGCGTAACACGCCGGAGAACACGGTAGGAATTAATACCACCTACACCATTCCTGTGGGCCCGGGTGAGTTTGTCGCCTTCGCGTCTTACCGCTGGCGCGACGAGATCGAGGTGATCGCCAATAATGATCCCCTCGGTCATCTCGACAGCATCGACAATCTGGACGTTACGCTGAACTACATCTGGGGTGATGGTCGCTATCGTCTGAGTGCCTACGGCCGCAATATGACAGACGAGCGTGAGCGCGTCGTGGTGCGCATTCCTGGCCTGGTCACCTGGGGTAACTGGAACCAGGGTGAGAACTACGGCGTAGAGTTTGCGATGTCCTTCTAAGGCATCGCGCTTTTCTCACTTCAAAGCCCCGGCCTGTGCCGGGGCTTCACAGGATAGTTACGACCATGACAGAGCAATCTACTAACTACGATGATGTAAAGCAGTACCGACTCGACCCCGCGCGAGAAGAGGAACTGGTAAAGACCGCAGGGGAATGCACCTTCATTTGGGCCAATAAGGCAGGTCACCCGCTAGGTGTGACCACGGCCTACGTGGCAATCGACGGAAAGATCTGGATGACTGCAACTCGCGAGCGGGTGCGAATCAAAGCGATCGCGCGAGATCCACGCTCCTCCATCGTCATCACCAGCACCGGTACGCCGATGGGTGGAGGCAAGACCGTCACCTACAAAGGACGCACCATTATCCATGACGAGATTGAGACCAAGCGCTGGTTTTATCAGATTCTCGCCGCTGGTATGAAGCAGGCAACTGAGCATGATCCCGACAACAAGTTCACGGCTGGCCTGGACCCGGATATGTTTGTTCGCTTCCTGGATACACCAGAGCGCGTAGTGCTTGAGTTCACTTCGGAGATGTCGATTCCCTTCGACGGAGACAAGATGGCGGCGGGTACGGCGCAGGCCTATGCAGAGTTTGCCGCACAGGACGCGGCCAAGGAAAGTGCCGCCGAGTGAATAACGTCCAGGTCACGCTGGCGCGCCGGCCCGATGGCAAGCCGGTAGCTGAGGACTTCGCGGTGGTGGAGTCAGAGCTTCCGGCGCTGGCTGAGGGCCAGGCTCTGGTGCAAAACCTGTATGTTTCCCTGGACGCCGGTTTTCGAAACTGGATGGACGAGGACAGTGGAGACAACGTGTTGCCGGCGATGCCGCTGGGGCAAGCGGTGATGGGATTGATCCTTGGCCGCATCATAGAATCTCGCAATCCAGCTATTGAGGTAGGCCGTTATATCATGGCGCGCCTGGCCTGGGAGCAGTACTCGATTGTCGATGACAACGACTGGCTGGTGACCATCGAGGACGTTGAAACCCACCCTCTCAGTTATCACCTCGGCGTGCTGGGGGACACCGGCATGTCCGCCTATTTTGGCCTTACTGATATCGGCAAGCCCCAACCCGGTGAGACGGTGCTGATCTCGGCTGCTGGCGGTGCAGTGGGTAGCATCGCTTGCCAGATCGCAAAGCTAAAGGGTGCGCGTGTGCTCGGCTTTGCCGGCAGTGACGACAAATGCCGACGCCTTGAGGCGGAGCTGCCTTACGAGCGTGTGTTCAACTACCGCGATCCCGACTTGTCTGCACAGCTGGGTAACGCCTGCCAGCAAGGCATTGATGTCTATTTTGACAACGTTGGCGGCCCATTGCTGGAAGTGGTGCTGGAGCATATTGCCGAAGGAGCGAGGATTCCATTCTGCGGCGCGGTGGCCGACTATGCCGATGGCGGAAGCGGCCCGCGCAACCTGTTTCAGCTGGTCACCAAGTGGGCGACTTTGCAGGGCTTTATGACCCATACCCAACTGGATCGATACCCGGAGGCCAGACAGCAGTTGTCTGCATGGCTGACGAATGGCGACATCGTTAATCGGGAAAGCATGTACAACGGTGTTGAACAGTGCGGTGTGGCCTTTAGTGATATGTTCGCGGGCAGAAATTTTGGCAAGACCGTCGTGCATGTGGCGGATTGAGTCGTGACGCGCATCATTCAATGGTCTAGCGGCAATGTCGGAAAGGGCGTGGTTCGCAGTATTTCAGCGCGCGATGGTCTAGAGCTGGTTGGCCTTTACGTCTATTCTGCGGATAAGAATGGCCTTGACGGCGGCGATATCGCGGGTGTCGACCCTATGGGTGTCGCGGCGACTAACGACGCCGAGTCGCTACTGGCCCTGGATGCCGATGTGGTGATCCACACACCGCTCCCGTCGCTGATCTACGGCGACAACCCGGATGAAGACCTGGAGACCATCTGTAGACTGCTGGCCTCGGGTAAAAACGTCATTACCACCGTTGGCTACCTCTACCCTGCCGCGCATGGCGATGCCGTGGTCGAGATGCTCGAGTCAGCCTGTGAGCAGGGCCGCAGCAGCTTCCACTCGACGGGACTCAACCCGGGGTGGCTGGGCGACGTGTTACCGCTGACAATGAGCGCGTTATCCAGCCGTATCGACCAGGTATACGTGCAGGAGATCACCAACTTTCAGTTCTACCCTTCGCCCGAAATCATGTTCGATATGATGGGCTTTGGCAAAAGCGCTGAAGACTTTGCCGAGGGAGCCACTCGCCACCATAACTGGCTGACGGGTTTGTTTCGGGAAAACATTCAGCTAATCGCCGATGGTCTTGGCCTGGCGCTGGACGGCATTACTGATCGTTGTGAGCTGGCCTATGCGCCGGCCGACCTCGATACGGCGGCCGGCCTCGTGCGGAAGGATGCTGTGGCCGGGCAGCACTGGACATGGGCAGGTGTTAGCGCCGACCGCGAGCTGATTGTGCATGAGACGGTCTGGCGGATGCACGATAGTGTCGCACCAGACTGGCCTGAGGGTGACAATAAAGTAATCCTGAAAGGTGCGCCGCGCATGCAGATTAATTTTGATGCACGCTGGATTGACGACGGCTTGCTCGCGACGGGTATGCACGCGTTGAACGCTGTGCCGGCAGTCGTCGCGGCTGAACCAGGTATTCGAACACTACTCGATTTACCCTGGATCATTGGCCGAGGTCTAATCCCTTAGCCACCCTCGCGGGTTGTCTTGCATCTCCTCGACCTTGTCGTCGAAAACGTTGCGCAGGCGTTCGGCTTCCGCTGGTAGCAGCATCGAAATATCGTAAGACTCGTTGCTATCCAGGCTCATGTCGATAAGCCAGGGCCCCTTGCGTGGGCCAATGGCAAAGCTAGCGTCGGCCTGCACATAAGGGAGCGCGCGTGCATCATGATACTTAAAGTGTTTATCACGCACCGCCATCAGAGTCTCTCCGGCAAAGTAATAAATGTACTCATTGGGCGATTCGGCGCTACCATCGAGCATGCCGCGCAGTGAACTGCCGTCGATGAGCCGGTCATCCGGCAGCGGCAGTTCCAACCAGTCAAGAATTGTCGGGAACCAGTCGGTTCCCATGCTAAGGCCGTCGAGTTGCTGACCCCCGCTGAGCTCCGCGGGCCAGTGGGCAATCATGGGTACGTGCATCCCGCCTTCAAAAGTGTCCGCTTTGCGGCCGCGGTCGAAGCCGGCGCTGCCCTGGTACCAGGGACCATTGTCGCTGCTTATGAGGATAAGCGTATTGTCGTAGATTCCGGATGTCTTCAGGGTTGTTACGATACTGCCGACCAGATCATCGAGGCCCTCGATCACATCGCCATACAATCCCGCCTTTGATCGGCCGACATCAGCCTCTGGTCTGTACAGCGGGATATGTGGAAAGTTGTGTGCCAGGTATAAAAAGAAGGGCTGCTCGCTGTTTCGCTCGATAAAACCACGTGCTTCTCTGCCGTAGAGTTCGTTAAGCTGGGTCTGGTCGACAGGTGCCTCGATTGCTATCTCTGTGTCTCGGTAGAGGGCAAAAGGCGTCATGTCATTGCTATACAGCGCACCAAAAAATTTATCGAAGCCCATGTCGTTGGGCAGCGATGGCGAGCGATCGCCGAGGTGCCACTTACCGACCATGCCGGTCGCATAGCCACTGGCGCCCAGCACGTCGGCCAGGGTGATTTCCTCGGGCGGGAATCGCTTGTTCACGTCACTGAGTTTCATTGCGGTCGCAATCGGGTGGCCGGTAGGGAACACGACACTGGGCATGCCAGCTCTTAAAGGCAGGCGCCCGGTCAGGAATCCGGCTCTTGCCGGTGTGCAGACAGGTGCTGGCGAATAAAAATTATTCAGGACCACGCCGCTTGCTGCCAGTGCATCAATGCTGGGCGTGGCGATCGCCTGGCTACCGGTGAAACCCAGGTCGCCGTAGCCGAGGTCATCAAAAAGAATGAAAACGATATTGGGAGCGTCGGCAGGTGTGGGCTGTTTGGCGATGTCTTCGAGGTACGCTTGCTTATGGGCGAGAGCAACCGGATTGTCCAACTGACCGTGGCTAGCGATTTTGATCCCAGCCCATAGCAGTAGCAGCGTTAAGGCTGCCAGGGTCAGCGAGCCAATACCCAGGGCAAGGAGCTTCAATAGTCGCATATCGTTTGTTCCTGTTTAGAGGCGCGCGGTCGATTCGCGCACGACCAGACGGTGTTCTAGAACCATCTCCAGTGGGGTGCTCTCATCGCTAAGTCGGGCTAGAAGCATTTTCATCGCGGTGGCACCTAATTGACGGCGCGGTTGGTTGATCGTGGTGAGCGCTGGCGTCATAAAGCCCGCAAAGCGGATATCGTCAAAACCCATCAAGGATAAGTCCCCGGGAATATTGATACCCATTTCACTAGCGGCCCTCATGGCGCCAATGGCCATGGGGTCGCTAATGGCAAAGATCGCGGTAGGGGGGTTATCAGAGCCGAGTAGCGACAATGCGGCTTGATGACCCGACGCCGGTGAGAAATCACCTCGCGACAAAAGGCTTTTGTCGACTTCGATCCCCGCTCGCTGCAAAGCAATCTGATAACCCTCCAATCGGTCTTGGCTGATAGGGTTGTGAACGGGTCCATCGATATAGGCAATGCGTTTGTGTCCCAGCTCGATCAGATAGCTCACCGCGTCTGCCGCCGCAGTGACGTTGTCGATGCGGACATGCGGCAGCGATGAGTCCGCCAGGTATTCGCAGGCCATCACAACCGGCTTGCTGCCGGGCGTATCGACAAAGCGCTCTGCGCCCTCCGCGCCCAGCAGAATGACGCCGTCTGCATGTTGTTGTTGCATATAGCCGGCATAGGTGCCTGCCGCGCTGAGGTCCGGGTTGGTCTCACCCAGTACCACGCGATAGCCCGCGGCCAGAGCCTCAGATTCAATGCCCTGGATAATGTTGGAAAAGAAGGGATTGCCGATATCGGGTACCAGCACCAGCACGGTTTCGGTTTTCTGGGTTCGAAACTGGCGGGCGGCTGTGTTGGGTTGGTAGCCCGACTGCTCGACAGCGGCCATCACCTTGTCACGCGTAGTCTGAGACACCTTGTCGGGTTGTGACAGGGCCCTGGAAACGGTGGCAGTGGACACGCCCGCAAGGCTGGCGACATCCTTTATCGATACCATGGAATCGTCGAAATTGTCTGAGGTGGGACCAATGTAATCGATTACATTGTGGCGGGCAATACTGCGAAACGGCCAGTTATGGTGCTATCGACAGGCCTGAACCAGTTCCTGGTTGGTGGGCAATTCGTTCAGGCATTGATGCCGACAGTCATCAGCTTCTTCGCCCCAGACCAATGGGTTCAGGTAGCACAGCGCCATGCAGGGACCAACGGCCCAGGCCATTTCCCCCATAGCGCAATCCATGCCATCGCGCCCGAGGTATCGAACACCGGGCGCAGCGCTAAACTTTCGAATGGCCGGAGCGCCGGTGTCCGTGGGTGCAAGATCAGGGCTCGCCTGGCCCTCAGCATTAAGATGTCCTGTCAGGTAAAGAGCCGCCTGCGAAACCAGCTGTTGGTAAGCGGGGTCTTCGAGGGTGGCGTTGGCGTGGCCCAGTGTGGTGCCAAATACTTCGGCTCCGGGCGTCTGTTTGAGCCAGGTTACGACATGAGGCTGGCTGTCCTTGCCCATGGCAGTTTGCAGCGACATGAGACCCTGCGTCTGGAGATTAATGTACAACTCATCGGAAGGCAGCGACCAGTCATCGGTCAGCCCGACCAGTATGGGATGCGCCGCCGCAGGGCCAACCGTCATTGGCCCTAGCGCCTCATGCGCTTTCGTCTGCAGTCCGTACATGGGCCACCAGTCGTCGGTGTTACGAAAGCTGTGCATGGTGCAGTGCAGAACCATCGCTGGCACACCCAGTACCTCGGTTTGCCGCCGCAGGTTTGCCATCAAGGCCGTATTTTCGTTGTCCGCCAGGCAAATGTTGTAGACCAGCAGATCGTAGTCCTGTCCGAAATCGCTGGTTTCCCAGCGCTCCAGTTCCTCCAGCGATACATCGAAGGCGATATTAAGGCGGCTGGCCATCGCATCGGCGATCACCTGATTCTGATATTCGTAGTTATGGTAAATACCTGGGCTGGTGAGAATCAGCGCCTTCAGACCCTGGCTATGTGCGTTGTGACACAGTGCTAGAGCGGTGACTAGGGCGAGAGTTTTAGCGGCGCGCATTGATCGTGTCCAATGGAGTGTTGGCGCCATTCTAACCTGAGTTAGCTGAGCGCCGCGATGGCATCGGCCGCATCACGTGTGGCACCCGCGATCAGTCCTAATCCAGTGCAGTCACCGATCGCGGTGCAAGGGGTGCCCGCGGCTTGCAGTGCGCTGTGCAGCGCCGCATTGGCTGTCGGTTTGCCAGCGACAATCACCGTATCGGCCAGAATCAGTTTTTGCGTACCATTGCCGGATTGGATGTTTACTCCGCGGCTATCTATTGACTGGATGAGCACGCGGGTATTGACGGTCACTTTGAGTGCATCGAGGCGATCCATGTGTTCAGCGCGTCGCTTCTTACCGACTTCCGGTGCAATTTTATTGCCGGATTCCAGCAGGTGAACCCGACGCCCACGCCGGGCGACAAACTCGGCAAGTTCCACTGCCGCGAGGTCAGCACCGATGATTGCGAGGGTTTTTCCGAGTGGCATCCATACTTTGCTGGCGATCCGCAGCAGTCCCGGTTCCAGCAAGGGCTGTATCCAGCCGGGCAGTGCGGCCAGTTGAGCTCGTATTTGCGCCCCGGTGCGAACATGGGGAAGCTCGCCGCCAGGAATCGGGAGTTGCTCGATCACGGCACCGGTAGCCACCACAACATGGTCGGGCTTGAGCAAGCCAATGCTCTCGACCGTCGCGTTCACCCCGGTTTTAACGTCGATTCGAAGCCGTTTCATTTCGGCCTTCAGATAGTTGAGAAAGTGCTCGTTGTCACTGTGTACTGTGGAGGCCAGTAGCAGGGACCCTCCCAGGCGATGTTGCTTCTCCAGCAGGGTCACCCGGTGCCCCCGCTCAGCAGCCTGTCGCGCGGCCTCCATGCCAGCTGCGCCCGCACCGACGACGACCAGATGCCTTGGCGCTGATGTGGTTGTCATCTCAGACGCGCTTTCCCTGCCAGACAGGGGGTTTAGTGCACAGCGCAAATCGTCATACGTCTGCATGGAGTCGATGCAGTTCTCGCAGGAGATGCAGCGGCGAATATCGCGGCTGCGCCCACCGGCCACTTTGTTCGGTAACTCAGGGTCGGCGAGTAAGGGCCGCGCCATAGCGACGAGATCCGCCTGTCCATCGGCGAGTATTTTTTCCGCCGTTTCCGGATCGTGAATCCGCCCGACGGCCATCACCGGCACATTCACCACATTTTTGATCGATTCAGCATTGGCGGCGTTCATGGCGTCGCCGGCCTCGCTGCGACTTACCATTTGCGTCACCAGGGAGTCGCTGATACCGCCGCTGACGCGAAAACAATCGACACCGGCGTCGACCAGCAGTGGTGCAATGGCCTGGGTATCATCCAGGCCACGTCCCCCCGGCGCTCGCTCATAGCCTGAGATGCTGAGAGTAACTGGAAAATCCGGTCCTGCCCTGGATTTGATTTGCTCCAGTACCTCGGTCATAAAGCGGGTGCGCGATTCCAGGCGAAAGGCCGAATAGTCATCGCTGCGCTTGTTGCGCAGTGGAGAAAGAAAAGAACCCAGCAGGTTATAGCAGTGGGCGGCGTGCAACTCGATGCCGTCATAGCCGGCCTCGCGTGCTCTGCGCGCCGCCTCGCCGTACTGGATAGCGATAGCTGGCAACTCATCGATCGACAGTTCGCGGCTGGGCCAGCCCCAAACCGGTGCCACCGCTACCGAAGGGCTCAATGGCTGGGGGCCGCCATTGAGCGGTGCGACACTTTCCGGACCGGTGTGACTGAGTTGTGGCTGTACTTTCGCGCCATGCTGATGAATAGCTTCTACGAGTGGCCGGTGGGCGTCGATAAAACGGTCATCGCCGAGTGTCATGGAGCGGTGCATGTAGGGGTGGTCCGTTGCCACCGTCACCAACTCGAGCGTGATCAGCCCAACGCCGCCACGGGCTCTCGCTTCGAAATGGGCGATGAGTCGTTCACTCGGCGTTTGATCTTCATTGCAGTAGGCCGTGGTCATGGGCGACATGACCATGCGATTTTTCAGTTCCATGGAACCGATGCGTGTGGGTGACAGCAGATGGCAGAACTGGGTCGGCATGAGCACATACTAGTTCGCTTGCTGCTCAGCGGCACGCGATCGAAAAATGAAATCGGCCAATGGTTGAGTATTTGTGCTTCTGCGCTATACGCCCCCCCGTTTTTCTAGACATAATTGAGTGATGATGAAGTCGAAACGCGCCCTGGTGACTGGAGCCAGTTCGGGGATAGGGGAAGAGTTTGCGCGCCAGTTGGCAGCGCAGGGTTATAACGTGGTGGCCGTAGCACGCCGCGAAAGTCGCCTGCAGGAGTTGGTGGCCGAACTGCCGGGCGACGGCCACAGCTATGTCTGCGCAGACCTAGCCAGTGACAGCGGCATACAGGCGGTGATGGACGCGATAGCAGCGCAGCGCCTCAATCTACTGATCAACAATGCGGGCTTCAGCATTCTCGAGCCATTCAGCGCTACTACGCTGGAGCAGCAACAGAAGATTCTCGACGTCAATTGCAGGGCCGTGGTATCGCTGGCGCACGCCTTTCTTGCGCAGTCTGATCGAGGAGACGCGCTGATCAATGTGTCCTCTGTGGTCGCTTATCTGCCGACACCGGCACAGCCTATGTACAGCGCCAGCAAGGCGTTTCTCTCTGCATTTTCTGAATGCTTATGGGAAGAACACCGTGAACGTGGAGTCTATGTGATGGGCTTTTGTCCGGGGCTCACCAAGACGGAATTTATCAGCACTGCCACCGGTGGTGAAGCGGATGGCGAAACCATGCCTGAGTTTATGATGCAGACCAGTGCGGAGTGCGTTGGTGAAGCAATGATTGCACTGCGCAAACGCAAGAAGGCCATCATCGTCCCGGGCACTGTAAATCGGCTCAGCTTGCTCATGCCGCGCATGATGACACGGCACCGGCTCATAAAAATGCTTGCCGTAATGGGTGACCCCGAGCGCCAGCTCAAGTAATTATCTGCCGGCAAGCTTCGGTAGCGGCTTACTCGGCTCTCTCTCTATTCCACGATCAGGATAATCTGATCTTCGGCGCCGATGGCGTGATGATCGGGCGCGCGCAAGTTAACCCGCAGAATATGGCCGCCCACCGGCAAGTCCTCTGGCAACGTGTACTCGATAGTGGGTGAATAGTCGGTGACATGGGGCGCATCATCATCGGGTTCGTTCAGGTAGATGTGATAGTGGCCCATAGTGACCTGACTGTGGTCACTGCCAGAGTCGCCATGGCCCATGTCCATGCCGCTATGGTGGCCTCCTGAGTCATGATCGCCGTGTCCACCGCCGTGCGGTTCTGGAGGTGCCAGCATGAAATGTTCGAACTCAAATTCCAGCGTAATGGTCTCGCCGGGTAACACTCGGGTGCCGGTGGCGGGAGACGCGATTCTGACTGAGGGTACTTTGTGGCCGACCTGATCGGCAAAGTTGGCCGCTCGCGAGAGGATGAGTACGAACATCTCGTCGTCGCTGGTTACTCCAGCAGATATCTGGCAAGCATCGCAAAAGCCATCGCCCGCACCGGGGCTGGAATCGCAACTGTCGTCGTCGTCGGCACCCGCGCAGGCAGCGCCGATGTTCCCTGCCACACAAGCAGTGGGCTGACAAAAACTGCGTTCCGGTTTCAGCGACGCGCGGGTCACGATGTCGACGTTGAGGCTGTCATCCGGGTTAAGGCCGTTATTGTAGGTCGCGCAATACACGAGGGTGCGACTGTTAGGATCGGCGTCATTAAACTCCCACGGCGGGTCATAGGTAATCTGCAACGGCTCGTCGTAGGTTCGAGTCGAGTAGAACGGTTCTTCTTCCTGGCCTTTGAGCGCGATCGTGTACAACTCTCCGCGCTTGTGGGTGTGTGAGGTAATGTCGAGCAGCGCATCACCCTGATCGAGCACGAACTCGCGACAAACCGTATTGCGGGTAAAAGGCTCGGTGCCAGCGCCAGCCCAGATATGCGTGCTGTAGGCGATGTGCTCAGATTCGTAGCGACGGTCGTCAGCGAAGTAGAGATTGCGCCACACATTGTGCATGGCATCTTCTGTGGTGAGATTAAAGGCGTGGGAGTTCCAGTAAAAAATGCCACGGGTAGGAATGGCCTCATAGAAGCCCGCCGTCGCCGGGCCGCCGCTCACGTCAAACAATCCAAACCCGTCGCCCACACTGGTGCGCCCAGTACCTGGCCCGTAACCCTGACAGGCGATGCTGTCCTGAATCTGGCTCCGGCACTGGCCTTCGACGCCACAGGATTGGGTATCGGTTGGCTCACAGCTTTGCCCATGCAGGTCGCCGCCAGCGCAGCTCCATTCCCCGAACGATTCGTGGTGAATTTCCTCGACTGGCACACCGGCGTACATCAAAACGTTGTGGTGGGTGTAGGGATCTTCCCGCACTTCCTCCCCATGCACGTAAAATGCACTGCCGTCTTCGTTCAGATAGTCGTGCGGTACCTGATCTGAGAAATCTTCGTACACCGCGAAACACAGCTCGCGCTCAGATTCCGCCAGTACTGCGTGCGCGGGCATTCTAAATTGGATGCCCTCGTCTTCCGCAGGTGGGGGTAGTGGCACGACATTGGTCGCTTCTGGCTCGGGTAAGCAGACACCCAGCAAGCGTTCGATTTCATCCTCGCCGCGTCCCAAGGTGTCTCCGACCGAACCCGTTTGGGGTGCGCCCGCTTCAATCCATAGGCGCAACGCCTCCAGTTGCCCGACGCTAATGGGATCGCCCGCGGATGGCATCGGGGCGCCGGCGACATCGAAGCTGCCGGGCTTGGTTTTCGCGGCCAGCTTCTGATAGAGGAAGCTCTGGGAGGGTTTGCGTGGGGATACCAGGACGTGTTCGCTGGCCACCGCTGGCACGCCGATCAGGTTGTCATAGGCTACCTCCGGGGAGAGGTCTAGACCCCCCGCCGCCGAGTCGCTGCTTCACATCAAAATCCAGCACGATCTCACGGCGCAGGACATTGCTATCGCTAGGGATGTCGATGAATTCTTCGAACACGACACTGCCGCCAATAGCGAGTGCGATGTGTGCCTGAGCGTCCTCGCTAAAGGTAAGGGCCCCGTGGCTCATGGCCAGTTCCAGGATGGTTCCCGCCGGCAGGTTGACGAGGCTCTCCTGAGTAAGCGCAGCGTAGTTGCAACTGTCGGTACGAATCTCCAGTTCGCCGTCTTCGATCAGCCAGCCTACGCCCTCATCACATTCAATGGTGCGAGGTCGAGCATCGGGAAAGGCGTCAAACGCCTTAGCCTGATAAGCCCAGGCCAGCGGTTCGGTCAGCGAAAATCGGGTCAGCGTGGGCTCATTGTCGGCGGCGGCACCGGCATTGTTGCCAGTGGGGTCGAAGGTGTTGTTGCCGTCACTGCACGCCACCAGGCAGGCTAGGAACAGGCCTGAAAAAAGGGTTCTGATCATCGTTATTTTTAGAAATATCTCAGGGTTGCTAGAGTATGCCAAAAAAGGAATGGCAGCGTCAGGTGTCTGGCGGGCATAACAAGGCAATAGACGAGACAGCATATGCCAATAGGAATGAACCTGTATCTGTGGTGCAACCGACTCGAGCCGGAGCATTTTCATCTACTTAGCGAGCTCAAAGCCGCCGGGTTTGATGGGGTAGAAATACCAATGGGTGATTACAACGCGGATGAGGTCGCCGATATTCGCGCCGCCTTGGATAGTGAAGGCTTGCGCTGCACAATGGCCTCGATCATGCACGCCGAGCATAACCCCATCGCCGCTGAGGCTGCCGTGAGACAGGCGGCGATCGATAAACTTAAAACTGATATCGACATGGCGGCGGCGCTGGGTGCGGAGTCGGTCGTGGGGCCAATGCATTCGGCTCACAAAGTGTTTCAAACCCGTGGACCTGACCAAGCGGAATTTGAGCGTTGTGTCGAAGTGTTGCAGGCAGCAGCGATTCATGCCGAGGCTGCCGATGTGAAAATTGCGGTTGAGCCGCTAAATCGATTCGAGTGTTATTTCCTCAATAGCCAGGCCCAGGGCAGGGCGTTGGCCGATGCGGTCGATTCCAGCCATATTGGCATTCTCTACGATACGCATCACGCCAATATCGAAGAAGAGGATATGGGCGCCGCGGTACTGGCCCTTGGCAATCGCATCAACCATTTCCACGTCTCTGAGAGTCATCGCGGAACACCGGGAACCGGCACCGTGAACTGGGAAAGTGCGTTCAGCGGTGTTAAGGCGTCTGGTTTCGACGGCTGGTTTGTGATCGAGTCCTTCGCTGGCGATGTGCCGGGTATTGCCGAGGCCGTTAATATCTGGCGTGACTGCTTCTCCAATAAGGAGGAGGTTTACCGCCAGGGAATCACCCTCATTCAAGACAATCTAGCGGGCTGAGCGCTAGCGGACCTCCTCCGATGTTGTTAACACCAATGTAATCGATTACATTGGGGCACAGAAACAACCGCGCATGGCGCGTTAGTAGGGAGATATGGGGCCTGTGAGCAAGATCCGCATGGGTATGGTGGGCGGCGGTGAAGGCGCGTTTATTGGCGCAGTGCACCGTATGGCAGCCGCCATTGATGGCAGCATAGAACTGGTCTGCGGTGCCTTTAGTAGCGACGCGGCGCGCTCTCGGCGCTCGGGGCTTGCCCTGGGCTTGAAATCCGAGCGAATCTACGACGACTACGCGAGCATGATGCGCGCGGAAGCGGCGCTGCCCGAAGCGGAGCGTATGCAGTTTGTGGCGATTGTCACGCCCAATAACACTCACTTCCCGATTGCCAAAGCCGCGCTCGAAGCGGGGTTTCATGTGCTCTCTGATAAACCCGCGACGCTCAATCTCGCCGAGGCGCTGCAGCTGCGCGGGATCGTTCATGACAGCGGATTGCTCTACGGTTTGACGCATACATACAGCGGTTATCCCCTGGTGAAAGAGGCCCGAGCGCGAGTAGCCGCCGAAAGCTTAGGCACGGTGCGTAAAGTGGTTGTGGAGTACAGCCAGGGCTGGTTGGCAGAACGCGAGGAAGACAAAGCGAATAAGCAAGCGGCCTGGCGACTCAACCCGGCTCAGGCGGGAGTGAGCTCCTGTATGGGTGATATCGGTGTACATGCAGCGAATCTGGCGGAAACTGTGACTGGCTTGCGTATCAGTCGCCTCTGCGCCGATATGGAACCGGTCGTAGAGGGCCGCAGACTCGATGATGACGGCGCGATATTTCTGCGTTTCGAAAACGGTGCCAAGGGTGTGTTGATGGCAAGCCAGATTAGCATCGGCGAAGAGAACGACCTGAGGATTCGTGTCTACGGTGACAAGGGTGGACTCGAGTGGTCCCAGCAGGAACCCAATACGCTTTGGTTGAAATGGCCCGATCGACCGACCGAGATGTTGCGCACGGGTGGCAGTTACCTCGGGGAAGCGGCGGCGCAAAATACGCGCACGCCGATGGGCCATCCGGAGGGGTACCTGGAGGCGTTCGCCAACATCTATCAGGCTTTCGCCGCTCAGGTTCGAGATGCTGGTGCCGGTGAGGCGGCCGCCGCGGATTGCCCTGGTATTGAGGAAGCGATCCGCGGTATGCAGTTTATTGAGCTGGCGGTCACCGCTGGCAACAGCGAGCAGAAGTGGCATGAGGTGACAGAACTATGAGCGATGGCTTGAAAGGGCCGGCAATATTCCTGGCCCAGTTCGTCGGCGAGGAAGAACCCTTCAATAATTTCCGGTCCCTGTGTCAGTGGGCTGGCGGCCTGGGTTACAAAGGCGTACAGGTGCCCACCGATCCGGGTGCGGGATTGGTCGATCTCGCGACCGCTGCGGAGAGTCAAGACTATTGTGATGAGCTGGCGGGCATAGCCGCGGAGGCGGGCTTGCAGATTAGCGAGCTGTCTACGCATTTGCAGGGGCAACTGGTGGCGGTGCATCCTGCCTACGACGCGCAGTTTGATGTGTTCGCAGCACCCGAGGTGAGAGACAATCCCGCCTCTCGCACCGAGTGGGCGATTGAACAGGTAAAGCTCGCGGCCAAGGCCAGCCAACGGCTCGGCTTGAGCGCCCACGCGACCTTCTCGGGCGCGCTGCTGTGGCACACCATGTACCCCTGGCCGCAGCGGCCCGCGGGTTTGGTGGAAACGGGTTTTGCAGAATTGGCCAAGCGCTGGCGACCGATTCTGGATGTGTTCGAGGACAATGGCGTCGACTGCTGTTATGAGATTCACCCAGGGGAAGATCTGCACGACGGTGCGACCTTCGAGCGCTTCCTCGATGCCGTTAACCAACATCCGCGAGCGAATATTCTTTACGATCCAAGCCATTTTCTCCTGCAACAGCTGGACTATCTGGCCTTCATCGATCTCTACCACGAGCGCATCAAGGCTTTCCATGTGAAGGACGCTGAGTTCAATCCCGACGGTCGCACCGGCGTTTACGGTGGCTACGAGGGATGGACCGAGCGAGCGGGGCGTTTTCGCTCGCCGGGCGATGGTCAAATCGATTTCGTGGGTATCTTCAGCAAACTGGCTCAATACGGATACGACGGTTGGGCGGTGGTGGAGTGGGAGTGCTGCCTGAAACACCCGGAGCAGGGTGCCGCCGAAGGCGCGCCCTTCATCGAGGCGCATATGATTCGCACGACAGACAAAGCCTTCGATGATTTTGCCGGTGGTGACGCAGATGAAGCATCCAATCGAGCCATTCTCGGCCTGGACTGACCGACAAACAACGTTCGACTCAAACAATAAGCATAAAGAGCATACGCCATGAACGACCATATCGACCGCAAGCGCCTCTACTACGTTGGCAACCTTTCGATCTTCATGATCGGCTTGGGATTCGCCGTTCGCGCCAACATCGCGCCTGACCTGCAGGCGGACATTTACGACCAGATTGATCTCGCGAATTCCGCGGCGATGGTGGGCGAAGCCCTGGGCATGACTTTTACCGGGTTTGCTCTGACGCTGCTGTTTGGCAGTGCCCTGGTCGACCTGGTGGGCATGAAGCGTATGTTGTTTCTCTCGGCGATGGGTTACTTGCTGGGTTCAATGGGCTTGCTGGCGGCCTCTTTAATGCCGGTTGGCGGAATGGTCGAAAACCTGGTGTTGATTAGCTTGCTTTTGACCGGACTGGGCTGGGGGGCCGTTGAGGCGGCGTCGAACCCCATGGTGGCTGCGCTGTACCCAGAGGAAAAGACGCATCGCCTGAACATCCTCCATGCCTGGTGGCCGGCGGGTATTGTGGTGGGCGGGCTCATGGGCGTGGCGATTAGTTCCATGGGTATCGCCTGGCAGGTCAATGTTTTCATTCTGGCGGTTCCCGCTATTGTCATGGCCTGGATGGTGTGGCGCAGCGAATTCCCGGTGACAGAGCGTGTTGCCGAAGGCGTGACTTACGGCGAAATGTTGCAGGAATTGGTGAAGCGTCCGCTGTTCTGGGTGTTCTGGTGCTGCATGTTTCTTACGGCGACCACTGAACTCGCACCGGGCCAGTGGGTGAATATCTCGCTGTCGAATATCGTGGGCATGCAGGGCATTCTGCTGCTCGTCTATGTGAGCGCGCTGATGTTTGTCGGTCGGCACTTCGCCGGGCCGATTGTGGAGCGCATTTCCTCGGTTGGCTTACTATTTGTGGGCTGCCTGGCCGCGGGAATTGGGCTTTATCTACTAAGCCTGGCGACAACACCATTGTTGGCTTTTGCTGCCGCAACCATATGGGGTGCCGGCATTTGTTTCGTCTGGCCTACGATGCTGGCCATTGCCTCGGTGCGGTTTCCGCGTGGCGGTGCGTTGGCGATGGGCCTTATGGGCTTCGCCGGCGGCATGGCCATCCAGTTCGTGCTGCCCATCATGGGAGGCATATTCGACTCGGCCAAGGCTGAAGCGGCCGGAGGAGTCGAGCGTTTGGCCACCCTGAGCGGACCGGAACTGGACGATGTTATTCGTTTCGCCTCGGTGGAGTCCTTTCAGGCGGTGGCCGTTGTCCCGCTCTTGTTGCTGCCCGTGTTCGGCGCGATCTGGTTGTATGATCGCAGACAGGCAGCTTGATCTAGATTTCCACGACGACTTTTCCTACCGCCCTGCCACTGCTGAGTAGGGCGTGCGCATCGCCGACCTGCTCCAGCGGGAAGTGCGTCTCGTCCACCAGCGGTTTTAGCGCGCCGGCGTCCACGATTTCTGCCAGCCTCTTCAGAATCTGGGCATGCGCTTCACGTTTGTAATCGTGCAGCATTGGAATAAGCATGAAGACCACGTGAACAGACAAACCCTTGAAATGAGCGGGTGTCAGATCGAGTTCCACCGTCGACACCGTGGTGACCACCTGGGCATTGAGAGCCGCGGCCTCAAACGAGTTCACCATATTGGCGCCGCCCACCGAATCGTAAACCACGTCGAAACCAGCGCCGTGGGTGTGCTCAGCGACATAGTCTGCGACGCTGCTTTCACGGTAATCAATTGCGGTAGCGCCGTAACTTTCGATCGTGCGAAGTGAGCTTTCGCCACTGCCGGTGGCGTACACTTCTGCGCCCAGGTGCTGTGCCAATTGCACTGCGATATGGCCGACACCACCGGCACCGCCGTGTACCAACACCTTCTGACCGCTGCCCACGTTGGCGCGTGTCAGTCCTTCGTAGGCCGTGATACCTACCAGCGGTATGGCGGCTGCCTCACGCATAGATAGAGACCGGGGCTTGTGGGCAATGAGGCGCGCATCCGCCGCGATGTATTCTGCAAGCGCACCAGGTAAATCGGCGAGACCGCCGGCGCAGCCGTAGACTTCGTCACCAGGTTCGAAGCCCTGTACGCCAGCGCCAACCTGCTCGACCACCCCGGCGAAATCCATACCCAGTAGATACCATCTCCCTCACTTTACCTCAACTGGCCTAGCAGGCTAGTTGAGGTTCATAGGGTGTCTGGTGTTTCAACACCCCAAAACAGATGTGCACTAACTTGCGCATCGCCGCACCCAGCGCTGACATTTTTGTCTTACCGTTCCTCAACAATCGCTCGTACTGCCGTCGGATATCCGGGTTGTGCTTAATCGCTGTGACAGCAGCCATGTAGAGCTTCCTCCGCACCTGGGCATCTCCTCGCTTGGAGAGCCTGGGCGGACTGCAGACGCTACTGCCTGACTGGCGTTCAATCGGGATCAAGCCCAGGAAAGCTGCAGCCTGTGATGCTTGTTTGAACGACCGGCTGCGCAACACCGCGACCATTTGTTGCGAGATGGTCGGACCCACACCTGGAATGCTCTCCAGCAACTCCCGGTCCTGCTTTAGATCCGGATAGTTGTCGATGTGATCATCGATCAGGGACTCCAGGCGTGCCTTCTCGTCCTCTAACTGGGCCTGAACCTTCTCAATCGAAACCTGCACCTGGGTCGAGGCTCCGCTGGCAACCGCCTTCTCCAGCCGGTTCACTTCACGCTGGATATCCTCCTTGACCGCATCACAACGGGCAATCAGGGCTTTGAGCTGGCGGATCTCAGGGGCCTCCGGCTCCCACAGCTCTGGCAACTGGGTGACTCCATAGCGAGCAATGACCACGCTGTCTTTCTTGTCGTTCTTTGATTGAACGCCCAGGCTCTTGCCGTAATCGTGGATCCGAGCCGGGTTGACCACCGAGACCTTTGCACCTGCCTCGTGCAGCCAGTAGGCCAATCGTTCGTGGTACACACCCGTGGCCTCCATCACGAAGCGCAGTTCATCAATCGCTTCGCCGGTTTGTTTGGTCGCCCAACTCAATAGAGCCTGGTGGCCCTGGGGCGTATTGGGCTGGACTTTGCTTTTGACCTTCATGGTCTCAATGTCCCGGATCCACAGGGTGTCCAGTTTTGCCTTACTGACATCAATGCCGATAATAGCCATATTTCCTCTCCACTTACCTTGTATGTGCAGCCTCATCGCCAACGGGCGAGGGCTTGGATACCATCCAGTTTTAAAGGTAATTGCGAGGTGGGGTCTGATCTACAGGGCAGGTTCGAAGACCTCAGGGCGGGAACAGACTCACCACCTTACCTGATGTACTAATAGCTAATCAGTACATCGAGAGAGACACAAGGTCGGGTACGACAATGCGCACCAGGTAATCGCTGGTGCCAGTCATGAGGTAGCATTCCATGACTTCAGGATAGGAGCGGATGCGCTCCTCGAAATCCTCCAGCTGACTGCGTTCCTGTCGCTCCAGCGATACGTTCACGAAGATTGAGATGGGCAGGCCGACAGCGCCTGGGTCAACAATACCCGCATAGCGTCTGATGACACCGGCTTCTTCCAGTGCTTTAACCCTTCGCAGACAGGGGGAGGGTGAGAGACCTACCGCCTCCGCGAGTTCGACATTGCTGATGCGGGCATTGTTCTGGATGTGATGGAGAATGCGGTAATCGGTGCGATCAAGCTGCATACTATTTCGCCTCCTGGGCACTTGCAGTGCAGCGTGGATCATCCACCGCTGTAGCGAGCTCGGTCTTTGCGGCTTCTAAGAACTCAAATGCCGCGCTGTAGCCAGCGTAATCAGTTCGCTCGGTGATTGTGTTGCCTTCAAACTTCAGCACCATCGCCAACTGAATATCGCCGGTCACCACTCGCGTTGGAAAGCCGAGGCCGACGCCACAGGAACTGACAGTGGCTGTGGTGTGGGCGATGACAAAGGGCGGCTCGACCAGCAGCGCGTCGATGCGGTAGTCGGCAGCCAGTGTCCCGGAGTCCGCCGCCGCTTCACGAAAGAAACTGACAATGTTATCCCCCCCGGTGATATCCCAGGGTTCACCGAACAGGGCTGATGTTGGATCGGTGAAACGCGTGCGATTGCCGTAAAAGCTTGCCTGCTGCTGCAGGTCTTTATCCAGCGTGCCGATGTATTCTCTAGCGAGGCGCTCGAGTTGCTCGCGCTCGGTCGCAGTGGCCTGTCCACAAAGCAGGGTTAAACCGAGGAGTAGCAGGCAGCAGGCTTGTCTAGAGCCGTTTTGCATAAGTGCCTCCATTAAGTCTTATTGGCATTATATGCCAATTATTTCGACTATTATTAATTAATATTGCTTATAGAGTGGGTGCCGCAGGTGTATTTGCAATCCGACATCGGGGCAAGGGCGTATACTCTAAGTCTTTGAAAGCACCCGGTTTTGTCATGTCTGTACACCCCATACCTACCTTTATCGATGAACTCGCCGATGACCGCGAGGAGTGGATTGATGCGCTGGATAATATCTACCGCGAGTACGGGGAGTCGGGGGTGCGCGAGATTTTGCGTGCCTTACAGAACCACGTTTTGACCCGGGGCATACCGCTGAGCGAGGCCACGCTCAATACGCCCTACGTGAACACCATTCCCCCCTCGGAGCAGCCAGCCTATCCGGGCGATATCGAGTTGGAGAAGCGCATCGAGAACATCATTCGCTGGAACGCGATGGCGATGGTGTTGCAGGCGGCGGATGAGGGTACCGGCGTCGGTGGCCACATTGCGACCTACGCGTCGGCGGCCACCATGCTCGAGGTGGGCTTTCAACACTGCTTCCGTGGCGCCACCGACTCCTATGGCGGTGACATGGTATTGCCACAGCCCCATGCGGCGCCCGGCATCTACGCGCGGGCGTTTCTGGAAGGCAGGCTGAGCGAAGCGCAGCTGCGCAACTTCCGCCGCGAACTGAAGCCAGAAGGGGGCTTGTGTTCCTATCCACACCCGCGCTCTATGCCCGATTTTTGGCAGATGCCCAATGCCTCAATGGGCTTGTCCACGCCCGGTGCCATCTACCAGGCTCGATTTGCCAAGTACCTGGAGAACCGCGGACTTAAACCAAAGAACGGGGGCAAGATCTGGTGCTACATCGGCGACGGCGAATCGGACGAACCCGAAGTCATGGGCACTATTAATATTGCTGCCCGCGAAAAACTCGACAACCTGGTGCTGGTGGTGAACTGCAATCTGCAGCGTCTCGATGGGCCGGTGCGCGGCAACGTTAAGATCATTCAGGAGTTGGAGCGTAGCTTCCGAGGCGCCGACTGGAATGTGATCAAGGTGATCTGGGGTAGCGGCTGGGACGGCCTGCTGGCCCAGGACGACAAGGGCATTCTGCGTCACCGCATGGAAGAGTGTGTCGACGGCGACTACCAGCGTTACTCCATCATGCCGGGTGATGCACAGCGCGAGCATTGGGTTCATGGCGATCCCGAACTCGAGCGCATGATGAACTCGCTTACCGACGAGGAGGTGCGTGAGATCAAGCGCGGCGGTCAGGATCCGAAGAAAATTTTTGCTGCCTATCAGCGCGCGCTTGAACCCAGCGACAAGCCAACGGTGATCCTGATCAAGACCGTGAAGGGTGACGCGATGGGTGACTCGGCCCAGGGTCGCAATACGGCGCACCAGAAGAAAAACCTGAACGAAGACGAGCGTCTGCAACTGGCACGTGATTACGGCATTCCCCTGGATGATGAGGCGATTAAGCAAGCCGCCTTCTATCGACCTGCGGATGACTCTGAAGAAATGCTGTATCTGCAGTCCCGGCGTAAGAACCTCGGCGGCTACCTACCCGAGCGACGGGTGGAGTGTCCCGCGGTGAAAACCCCAGAGTTAGCTGCGTTTAAATCATTTCTGGAAGGTTCTGGTGATCGAGAGGCATCGACCACCATGGCAATGGTGCGGATGTTGGGTCAGCTGATGAAAGACGAAAACATCGGTGACCTGGTGGTGCCGATCGTGCCGGATGAAGCGCGTACCTTTGGCATGGATGGTTTATTCAAGGTCGCGGGGATTTACTCCTCCGAGGGCCAGAATTACACGCCAGTCGATGCCGATAGCCTGATGTCCTACCGGGAAGCGATTGACGGGCAGATACTGCAGGAAGGGATCTGCGAAACCGGGGCGATGGCCTCCTTCCAGGCCGCCGGCACAGCGTACGCGGTGCACGGTGTGCCGACGATTCCGTTCTATATCTTCTATTCCATGTTCGGCTTTCAGCGTGTTGGCGACATGATCTGGTCCTGTGCCGATATGATGTGTCGCGGTTTCCTGTTGGGTGGTACTGCCGGTCGCACCACTCTCAATGGCGAGGGTTTGCAGCACGAGGATGGCCATTCTCACGTACTGGCTTCGACGGTTCCTAATCTAAAGGCCTACGATCCTGCTTTCTCCTACGAGCTGGCCGTAATCGTGCGTGACGGGATATACCGTATGTATGAGGCGCAGGAAAGGATCTTCTACTACATCACGGTTTACAACGAAAACCACGTCATGCCCGCTATTCCGCAAGGGGAAGGCATTGAAGAGGGAATTCTGGCTGGTGCTTATAACTGGCGCCGCAGCGATGTGAAAGGCGACCCGATTCACCTGATGGCCAGCGGCCCGATCATGCAGCAGGCGATTCGCGCCGCTGAGAAACTGGAGGCACTGGGCTATGCGGCGCATCTGTGGAGTGTGACCTCATACACCGAGCTCGCACGCCAGGCTGAGGCCTGTGAGCGGCACAATCGACTGCATCCCCTGGAAGAGCCCAGCGTGCCATATATACAGCGGCTGTTTGCTAGCGAGGCGGGCCCGGTCGTGGCGGTGAGCGACTACATGAAGGCGCTACCCAATGGTATTGCGCGTTGGATGCCCGCCAACTTTACCAGCCTCGGAACCGATGGTTTTGGGCTGAGTGAGTCTCGTCCCGATCTGCGTGATCACTTCGAGATCTGCGAGCGCCACATCGTGCACTCGGCGTTAGTGGGCCTTCATCGTGAGGGCACACTCAGTAAAACCAATCTAAAGAAACAGCTGGCGTCGCTGCAGATCGAATCAGACAAGATCGACCCGATGGCACGTTAGGAATCAGACTCCCGTTTGTTCTTCGCGGATCAGATCGATAAACACGCGTATGAGCTGCGGATCAAACTGGCCGTCATCTTTTTCGCGATCCAGAATATCGAGTGCGGTCTGCACTGGCATGCCCTTGCGGTACACCCGGTCACCCACCATAGCATCCCACGCATCGGCAATCGCAACGATGCGTGCCAGCAGGTGAATATCCTCGCCGGCAATGCCTTCGGGGTAGCCTTTGCCGTTCCAGTGCTCGTGATGCGAGCCCGCAATCTCGGCGTATTCTTCAAAACGTACCAAGGGCTTCATAATACTTTTTGAGAAGGTGGGATGCTGCTTCATGATCTCGAACTCTTAATCGTTCAATGGTCCGGGTTTGTTGAGTACCGCGTCCGGAATCCCGATCTTCCCCAGATCGTGAGTCAGGGAGCCAAAGTGCAATATCTCCAGCGTCTCCTTGTCCAACCCGACACGCTCACCGATCTTCATGGCATAGCGAGTGACGCGGCCGGAGTATCCCGCGGTGTAGGAGTCTTTCTTTTCCAGCGCGCGGTGTAGTGAGGTGATCATGTCGCGATAGGCTTTCTCCTGCTCCAACTGCAGTTGCTCTATGTTGTCGGCCATGTGATCAATGCTGGCCGACAAATCGCCAATTTCGTCCTGTCGGCTGATGCCGGTGCGAGTCTGCAGATTGCCCTGGGCGAGTTCGCTGGCGGTATAGCTCATACGCACGAGTGGGTCCGTCACCCGTCGCGAGAAATAGGAAGCAATCACTATGACTAATAGGATTAACGCGGCGGTGGCCACAAGATAATTGCGGTAAGTCTGTCTGCGTTCGGTCTCAAAAACCGCCACTGCCTGATTAATGGCACCTTCGATGGCACTGTGTGGAGAGACCAGCGCAAGCAGCGTGCCACCCTCTGCGTTTGTCGCAGTCACCGCGGCGCGGTAGTTATCGCCAAATAGCTCCAGCTCATCCAGGAACAGTGCATCACCACGCTGGAGCTCGGCGAAGCGGAGCAGTTGCGATTGGCTCAGTTGCGAGAGCCGATAGCCGCCTCGATCGCTGCGCCAGTCTTGGGAGATCGCCATGGGCTCTTTCATTGCCGCGACCTCCCACTCATTGGTATCCGTCCGGGCTAATAAAACTAGCCGAGCATTGTTAAGCCACGGTGCGGCGCTGCTCTCAAAATGGAGTAGATGATGCAAGGGTAAGTCTATAGCTGTCGCCCCGAGGAAATTACCGGCGGAGTCGTGCAGCGGTGCGACGGCGGTGAGAATAGGCTGACCCGTCGACGCATCAATATCGAGTGGTCGCCAACTGATGTCTGTCATGCGCTCTGCTTGTTGGTACCAGGGTCGCTGTCGCGGGTCATAGTCCGCCGGATAATCTCCGTGGCCCGGGTAGACCATGCTAAGCCCGTTTGTCAGACCCAGATAGTGCCAAAGGCTGTAGGCGTCGGTGCCCTCGTGGATCTGCTTGAGGGTCTCCGTGGTGTCGAGCAGTTGGCGGGCTAACGGCAGGCAGTCTCGGCAATTTTCGTCTGCGAATCGAAAAGCCGCTTCCTCAAACGACACCATAATGTGCTTGGACTGATTGTCCACTGAGCGGTCGAATCGCTTGTCTGCCTGCGCGCTCGGGTGTGAGGGCACTTTGTGACTCATGACGACATCGCCGTCATATGGTTTGGCGTCGGCCAGAACCGCTGTGATGAAATTTCGTTGTTGCTCCAGATAGCCTTCGGTTGCAGAGGCGACCAGTTCCAGGCTATTTCCAATGTCGGCGACCTTCTCCAGCATGTAGTGCTGTTCCCGGGCCACCATGCGCTCGCGGGTCTCCGTTTCAACAAAGTCGGCGGCCTGATCGGCTTTGAGCAGCGTGTACCAACCTGAGATAAATACGGGTACCAGCGCGATGCCCAGTAGCAGTAGAAGTTGCTGATGCCTGATGCGCATGGGCTAAGTGGGTCTGTGATTAACCATCAGATTGCAGATGTGCCTCGAATGCTTCGGCGTAGTCTGGATGCCAGCGCGACAACGGAGGGCGGTTCTCGATCAGATCGCCCATCGCCCAGGCCATGCGTTTGTTGTCGGTGGGGCGGTCCACATCGTTGTCCGGACAGATGATGTAGAAGTCGCCATTGCTTAGGGAGTCCACCATGAAATCAACGGTTTGCTCACAGGTCCAGGCCCCAGCGGGCTTTTCGGGTAGCCACTGCCTTACCATGCCGCTGTAGACAAAACCCGGTACCAGCAGGTGGGCGGAGATCTGGCAGTTTTCGGTATTGCGAAGATCGTGCTGCAACGCTTCGGTCAGTGCCTTCACCGGGGCTTTACTCACGTTATACGCCGGACTGCCGGGCGGGCAGGTGATGCCCTGTTTCGAGCCGGTGTTGATGATCAAGCCGGGGGTGCCTTGGTCGACCATGCCCTGAGCGAAAGTTTGCACGCCGTTAACGACGCCCCCTAAATTGATGTCGAGTACCTTGCTCCAGTTGGCATGTTCGCTCCAGCTTTGGGTCGGCAAGCCGACCCCGGCATTGTTCATCAGCACGTCTACTTGGCCGAAAGCGTCTCGGGCTTGTTCGTGCAGGTTCTGAACCTGACTGAGGTCGGTCACGTCAGTAGCAACCGCGATAGCGTCCTCGACACCAGCGGCGGCTTCGGCGAGTTTGTCGGCGTCGATATCTGCCATACAGACACGCATGCCCAGGGCGGCGTATTTCTTGGCGGCCGCCAGGCCGATGCCATCGGCGGCGCCAGTGATCACGGCAACATTATTCTTGATAAGCGCGGGGTGCATTGTGTCACTGCTCCTTCAATTTCAGTTTGCGTTCAATGATGGTGAGGTGTTTCAGAAGTCTAGCTCAGGCTGGCGCAGGAGATGAATGCGCCTTTTATTTAAGTCGTACAGGATTGACGGCGACCTGCGTGTCTCCCGCGCTGATCCAGGCTTCTCCCTCGCTGATGGTCGCCTGCAGTTGCATCGAGGGCGCAGCCAGGGCCGCCAGCGCGGTGCAGCTATCCCCGTCGATCTCGAAAATCTTGAGGTTGTCGAATCGTGCTAATGCTTCGGCATGTTTCTCCCACCAGACTGGCACGGCGCGGCGCCCATACGCATAGAGTGTAACCTGCTCGGATCGCCCGCAGGCTTTGCGCAAGCGGTCGGGCTCCGGCGTGCCCAGATCGATCCAGTGCAAAACATCGTCAGTGAGGTTCTTCTCCCACAGATCGGGCTCATCTTCCGTGCTAATGCCGCGCCCAAAGCCCAGCGTTTCCGATGCGTGTAGCGCATACGCCAGGATTCGCAGCATCATGCGTTCATCGGTTTCGGACGGGTGTCGCGCCACGGTGAGCGCAAAGTCGTTGTACACGTGCCTGTCAGTGTCGGCAACGTTCAGCGACGCTTTGAAAATGGTGGATTTCAGGGCCATCGCGCTAGCCTTGCTGAAACTGACAGAAAATGCACGCACATTCTGGCCAGATCGGCACTGCCCGCAGCGCCCCCGAACGGCTTAGACTGTGCACTCACCCTCCGAGGGTGGGGCGAAAAGGACGCAAATATGAGCAAAGTACTGATCACCGGTGGCACCGGCTTTATTGGAAACCACGTTACCCGCATGGCGTTAGAGCAGGGCGACGAGGTGCGGGTGATGGTAATGCCGGGAGAAGACCGTTCTCCGCTGGATGGTATGGACGTTGAATTTGTCGAGGGCAACCTTCTCGATCATGATTCCCTGGCGCCGGCATTGAAGGGGGTAGAAAAGATGTACCACCTGGCGGCGCTATTTGCGATCTGGACCAAAGACCCAGACCTGCACTACAAGATCAACGTGCAGGGCACTGAGGCGTTGATGAAGGCCGCGCTCAAAGCCGATCTGGAAAAGATTGTGTACACCAGCTCCATAGCCGCGATCGGCATCGAGCCGGGTAAGAAATCGAATGAGGAAACGCCTTTCAATTCCTGGCCCTGGGCAAGTGAGTACATTCTTTCCAAGTTCATTTCTCACCATGTGGTGAAGGGGATGGTCTGCAAGGGCTTGCCGGTCACATCTGTGATGCCGGGTTTGCCGTTGGGTCCTGGCGACCGCATGCCCACACCCACCGGCACCCTGATTCTCAATGTCCTCAAGGGCAAGGCGAAAAACTACTGGCAGGGCGGCGTGTGCCCCGTCGACGTTCGCGATGTAGCCCGCGGCCATATTCTCGCGATGGAGAAGGGTGGCATTGGCGAGTCTTATTGCCTCGCCAACAGCGAGGCCAATATGACCAACAAAGAAATTCTGCAGATGATTGGTAACATTGCTGGCATGAAGGATGTCGCCACTCAGGAAGTTTCTGCGAGCATGATGCTGCGCGTGGCCAGACTCATGGAGCTTTGGTCAAAGATCACTGGCAAGGCACCGATGACGACCGTCAAGAACACCAACTTTGTGTTGCAGGAATGCTATATCGATGCCACCAAGGCGGTCACGGAGCTCGGCATGCCCCAGAGTCCGATTGAAACCGCTATCGAGGATGCCATCAACTGGTTCCGCGAAAACGGCTACGCCTAGCCGGGGATGCTATGCTTCAGGGATAAGTACAATAAGAGGCTTATCCCATGGAGATCGATGTCACCATTAATTTCTGGGCGGTACTCAGTTCTGCTGTGTCTGCCTTTGTTCTAGGCGGAATCTGGTACGGGCCGCTTTTCGGTAAGCGCTGGCAAGCGCTAAATGGGCTCAGTGATGAGCAAATTGCCGGTGGCAATACCGCCATGATCTTCGGCGTGTCCTTTTTGCTCACCTTCGTTGTGGCTTTCGCGTTAGCGATCCTGGTAGGCAGCCCATTGTTGCAGGAAGTAAACCTCGTCAACGGGATCATTCTCGGTCTCGAGGTTTCAGTGTTGTTTGTCGCCACATCGATGGGTATCAATTATCTTTTCGCGTTGAAGCCTTTCAGCTTGTGGCTAGTGGATTGTGGCTATCTGGTACTGATGTTTGCCGTGATGGGTGCCATTCTCGGCGCCTGGCAGTAAGACTTTTCCTGACGCGGAGAATGTGTAGAATGGCCGCCCGATTGCAACCGCAATTGGCTCCCGATTAATGACAAGAGCCTCACATGATCATGCGTTATAGCTTACTGTTGGCATCCGCTCTGCTCGTCGCTTGCTCCGACGGTAACGACAGCTTCTCGCCCGCGCCCGACGTTGCCCCAACTTCGTTAACGGTTTTCCCGCGCGCTGTTCCGGAAGGTGCACCCGGAGAAATGAGCGAGCTGCGCTTTATTGCGGCGATCACTTCTGCGCAGCCGGAATCTGTCTTTGTCAGTTATGAGACATCTGCTGTCACGGCCACCGCCGGTATCGATTACCTGGATGTTAGTGGTGAAATTGAGATTCCCCCTGGGAAACTGCAGGCGGAGATCGTGGTTGAAGTTCTCGGTGACGCCGAAGAAGAGCTGGCGGAAACCTTCGATCTCTCGTTCACGGTGACGGGTAATGCGTCCGCAACTGCTGCCAGCACCCTGGGCACTATTTCCAATGACGACACAGCATGTGACACCCCTTACGTGAAGGCCGACCCCAACCGCTGGCGGGTCAATGGCGCTGATCCGCTTAGCTATGCGCATCGAGGGGGCGTCATCGATTTTCCAGAGAACACCCTCTACGCCTATTCGGAAGTCGCTGTTGCGGGCGCCGATGTGCTGGAGATGGATGTCTACCAGACCAAGGACAATCACTTGGTCATTCTGCATGATCTGGATGTGGATCGAACCACCAACGGCACCGGTAACGTCGTCGACCTCACGCTGGCTGAGATCAAGGCTCTCGATGCAGCCTATTGGTTCGTCCCCGGTGTGGGTACGCCCCATGATCGCCCCGAAGAAGAGTATGTATTTCGCGGTATCGCCACTGGCGACAAACCACCGCCTGCAGGTTATCGGGCCGAGGATTTTCAGGTGCCAACCCTGGCAGAGGCGCTGCAACGCTTTCCCCATGAGTTGCTCAATGTCGAGCTGAAGCCAGACCTCGACGGTGTTGGCAATTATGAGCAACAGATTGCCGATGAGCTTAAGCGCTACGGCCGCCATACCGATTTGATTGCCGCGTCCTTTGTCGACTCGGACGCCAACGCGTTCAAGGCCGCTGCGCCGTGTATTCACACCTCAGTGCCGCTGGATCAAGGCACCTTGCTGGTGTTCAGCTCGATTGGTGACAACCCCATGCCGCCGGTGCCCGAGCACGTCGCTTTCCAGGTCCCGCCCGACACCTCGCAGATTGGTCAGGTCGATATTGAGCTACGCGTGGTGACAGAGGATTTCGTGCAGGACGCGCATAATTCCAATCTGGCGGTGCAGGTGTGGACGATCAATACCTGTGAGGAGATGCTGGAGATGATCGACTTGCAGGTCGATGCCATTATGACCGACCGGCCTCTGCTACTTCTGGATATTCTGAATACGCCGCCGGCGCAGCGCAGCTGCGACTAGGCCGCTTCTGTTAGCGTAAGCACCTTGTTTTTGCCGCCTTGCTTGGCCAGCGCCAGCGCGCGGTTGGCTTCGTCGAGCAGTAATGCGGAGGTGCTGTTCATGTTGGTGGTGGCGACACCAGCACTGAAGGTATGCTGAATCTCGGCAGCGTCTTCCCATTGCGAGGCATTGCTCTCGAATTTTCCGCGAATCCGATCAATCACCAGCAGCGCAGAATCAAGATTGGTTTCGGTAAGCAGCATGACAAAGCGGCTGCCGCGATAGCGAGCAACAAAGTCGTGGCTTCGCACAGACTCCTGTAGCAGGTGTGCCAGTTCACAGAGTACGTGGTCACCGGCGGCGTGCCCCCATTTGGCGTTGATCTCTGAGAAACCATCGATATCCAGCACCGCCAGGTGCGTATTGCGGGCACCTTCCACCGTTTTCAGATGATTACCCAGGCGTTGCTCGAATTTGCGTCGATTAGGCAGGTTGGTCAGCGCGTCGGTATCGGAGTGGCGTTGTGCTTCGCGCCAGGCGCGTTCTTCCTCTCTGGTGCGGCGTCGCGCGTCCACTACGCGTTCAGCCAGGGCGAGGCCAAATACCGCAGCCTCCAGCACCAATATAAACTGCGAGATCCAGTAGTAGACCACCGCGTGATTCAGTACTCCGGCGCCGGCCATGCCCAGCATTACCAGCGTAACGGCGTGTATACATAGCCCGACCACGAACCAACGGACGTAGCCGAAACCTTTTCGCCAGATGAGCACCCCGATGAGAGGGAAGATGCCCATAAAGAACACGAGGCTGTAGAGGAACAGAGTACTGATCGCGCCCATGCCGAGGTAGGCAGTGATGATTCCCGCCACGCAAAACACGGTGGCAACCTGGAAGGCGCGGTCCATCACCGGCATGTTCTGGCTCAGTCGCAGGAAGCGCCTGCCCAGCTCGAACATGAGTCCGCCGGTGACAAACATGACAAAATTGCTGATCTGTGTGCTGACAATGGGATTGTCGGGGAACACCATCTCCGAGAGGTGTCCCGCCATCTCGGCCCAGCTCAGTGAGGCCATAAAGAGATAGGTGCTATACAGGCCGAGCAGCAGTGAGCGAGAGCGTATTGCCGTCATGCCGGCCACGATGATGAACGCCGCCATGATGCCGTAGAAGAAGAAGTGAACGCTGCGGTTATCGGCGACGTAGTTGTCGAACGCCAAGCGTGGCGCAATGCTCCAGGCCAGGTGTTGTGTGTTGGCGTAATTCACGCCCTGGCGAACGTAGATTACCTGGCTTTCGTGCGCACCCAGTTGCGCTGGTACAGCGATGGAGCGAAACCGTATCGGTCTTTCCTCGAATGGTGTCTCCTCACCGATGCTGAAATGCACCAGATAGTCGACGATGCCTTTGTCTTCTTCGGCCGGGTCAAAAATGTACACATCGGTTAGCTGCGTAAAGCCATATCGATGGAACAGCACCCACTGGATGGGCTTGGAAGAATCATTAAAAATTTCCAGGCGCAGCCAGAACGCAGAACCGCTAATGCCCTGAGAGACGTCATCGATGCCGAACGGATGGAACAGGCCGCTCTGGTGTGCCTGTATTGCCTGCTCCAGGGTGATGCTGGCCTCGGTATCTTCATACAGCTCGGCGTAGCTGATGAGTGGGGTCACCGGCGTGTCCGACGTCAATTCCAGCCCCTGGCCTGGCATTGCGAAGCCCAGCCATAGCGCCAGTAACAGCATGTTTTTAAAGGCATTAGCCATAACTAGAGTATACACCCAGCTAATTGGGGTGCGACAACGTGTCACATCACAGAATCGCAGGAAATTATTACAATGCGCGCCATTCAGTTGGAGAGATTTATGAGCATCATGCATCGCGGTGTACTTCCCGCTAGCCTGCTTGTGTTAAGTGGCATCGTCCAGGCGGACCATATTGAAGAAGTCGTGGTTCGCGGCAGTCACGAAACGAGGACCATTGAAGTCGTAGAGGCCTTGGAGATTTCTCCAGACGCGGCGCAGCTTCTCAAAAAGGCGCCGGGAGCGAACGTTAATGCTAACGGCCCGCTGACAGGCATTCCGCAGTATCGGGGTATGTTTGGCCCCCGTGTAGGCGTCCAGCTGGACGGTACCCAGTTGGCGCCTGCAGGACCGAACTGGATGGACCCGCCGCTGTCCTATGCCGCGGCTGCGCAGCTGGAATCGCTGCAACTCTATCGCGGCATAGCGCCGGTTTCCGTCGTGCAGGAGTCGATAGGTGGTGCGATCAACGCTGTCACCGCCCAGCGTGACTTCACCAGTGGCAGCGGGTTCGATGTGTCTGGCCATGTCGTGGGGTCAGGGCAGACGGTGAACCAGGGCACGCAGCTGGGTGCAACGGTATTTGCAGTCAATGATACGCATCGGCTGCGCGTCGCAGCTATGACCGAGCAAGGCGATGATGCAGAATTTCCCGATGGTGACATCCTGCCTTCGGAATACGAACGTGATCGTTATGATATCGGCTACGGCTTTAGGGTGGGGGCGCATACCTTTGACCTGGGCTACACCCGCAGCGAAACGGGTGACACAGGCACCCCCTCGCTGCCGATGGATATCGACTTTATTGATGGCGACCTCTACAGCCTGGGCTACAACTACCGCGCGGCTGCCTGGAGCCTGGATGCCAAGTTGTTTGGCAGTGACCTCGATCACGAGATGACAAATTATCATCTGCGCACTGCGCCAACAGCGGGTGCGAATTGGCGTCGCAATACTACCGATTCGGAGAATCTAGGTTTTAAAGTAGCCGTTACTATTCCGGATGAATCAGGCAAGTGGCTGGTGGGTGCCGATGGCCTGGATTCCACTCATAACTCTGACATCGACAACCCAAACAACCCCATGTTCTTCGTGGTGAACTTTAACGACGCGGAACGTCAGGTACTGGGGCTGTTTGCAGAGCGGCAGCACGACTTTGGTAACGCGTTCAGCGCGGAACTGGGACTGCGCTACGACCGCGTGGAGATGGACGCCGACAAGGTGAATGGTACGCCAGCCATGATGATGCCACCCGCGCAGATGTTGCGCGATGCATTCAATAACGCTGATCGGAATCAAACAGACGATAACGTTGATGTTGTTGCGAAGGCCTGGTTTGAAGCCGATGACTCAACACGCTACTACCTGGGGGTAGCACGGAAAACACGTTCTCCTTCCTACCAGGAGCGTTATTTGTGGTTGCCGCTGCAGGCCACTGGCGGTCTTGCCGATGGCTATACGTACACCGGCAACATCGAACTCGATCCTGAAGTGGCCCATGAAGTGGAACTGGGCCTGGACTTCGATAACGGCACTGTGCGCCTGTCACCGCGCGCTTTTTACCGTGATGTGGAAGACTATATTCAGGGGGTGCCCAGCAGCATCATGCCGGCCAACATGTTCGTGAACATGATGAATATGAATAATGGCACCAGCAATCCCGCGCCGCTGCAATTCGATAATGTTGATGCAAAGCTGTGGGGTTTCGATATGGATTGGTCCATGCGGCTGAGCGATAGCCTGGCGCTGCGAGGATTGGTCAATTATGTGCGCGGTGAGCGCGATGATATCGACGATGATCTTTATCGCATCTCACCCTTTAACACGTCCATCGCGTTGGATTACAGCAACGGCCCCTGGGGAGTGAGTGTCGAGGGTGTTTACTACGACGAGCAAGATAATGTCAGCGAAACTAACGGTGAGACGCCCACGAACGATTATGCGCTGCTCAACCTCAGTGCTTGGTGGCAGTTGAGTTCAGATCTGCGCATAGCTGCTGGCGTCGACAATCTGCTAGACGAGGACTATGAAGATCATCTTGCTGGGCGCAATCGGGTGATGGGCAATCCCGACCTGGCTCAGGGAAGCAAAATACCCGGATACGGTATTAATGCTTTCCTGCGGGTGGACTACAGCTTTAATTGATAGCGTTTTAGTTGAGAGTGACCTCGACCAGGTCATTGCTCAATGAGTCGCGCACATTAGAGGCAACTTCCATTGCTTCCAGTGAATACGCCGGGTGTTCTATGCCCGCGAAGAGCTTCGCGCCATGTTTCATTGCGCTAATCATGCTTGAATCGAGTTGATAGCGCATGAAGTGCACCGAGGAGGTTTTCTCCTCGGTAGTGCGTTCCAGGTCTTCATCGGCAATTGCGTAAATACGTTCGCAGCCTTCCACCTGTAGCCAGACCTTGTCTTCAATCCCAACCATCTTCGCCAGTTGCTGTTCGCGCTCGGCTGGGTCGTCGTACTCGAGCATAAACGTGGCTTTCCAGTTGTTACCGTCAGGAATCAATGGGTTATAGGCATCCAGTTCCTCGTTGATGCCCTCCGCCTCGAAGACCTTCTCAATGCGCAGCATCTCCTGAATCTGATATTTGATAGTTAGGGCGTCCTCGAAATACAACCTGGCGTGTTCGCCCAGTGGCAGTTGGCGTGACTTCTTGTGCTCCATCACCTGCGCCCGAAATGCGGGCCGCTCCTCGGCGTATTCTTCCAGGGACCATAAGTCGGCGCGTGAAATAACCATGGTGTTCTCTCTCACTTCGTTGTTTCTAGAGTCCGTAGGCCATTCGCAGCAGGCTCATAGGGTGCTCTGCTGAATCGACCTTTTCGGACAGGTTGGCAATGTGCGTGGCGGCCATGGGGCAGTCGCTGGCCAGGTGGTCTGGCTCGATCTGGTCCACCTTGCGCACGATGGGGCGTGCGATCTTGATCGACTTGGCGCGCGTCTCTTCTTTTACCGCGTAGGTGCCATCGTGACCCGAGCAGCGCTCCTGGGCGTGAACTTCGGTCCCCGGTACCAGGTTCAATACGTCACGGGTTTTCAGGCCAATATTCTGTACACGCAGGTGGCAGGAGACTTGCCAGGCCACATCGCCCAGTGCATTGGGGAATTCTGTCTTCAGCCCGCCTTCTTTGTGGCGCAGCCACAGGTATTCGAAGGGGTCAAAAAATGCTGCCTGTACCTTCTTAACATCCTCGTCGTCGGGGTACATGAGCGGCAGTTCCTGCTTGTACATCAGTACGCAGGAGGGGATGGGTGCAATGAGGTCGTAGCCCTCATCCACCAACTTGGCCAGCACGGGAATATTCGCTTCTTTTAGTTTGTTCACCGTATCCAGGTCACCCAGCTCCAACTTGGGCATGCCGCAGCATTGTTCCTTCGGCACGATATCGATGTGAATGCCGTTGTGCTGGTATACCTTCACGAAATCTTCGCCGACATGAGGCGTGTTGTAGTTGCCGTAGCAGGTCGCGTATAGCGCCACTTTGCCAGTGGTGCCATTCATCGGATTGGCTTCCAGGGCCTGAACCATCGGGGCAACGCGCTTGCGCAGTGTGTTGCGGTGGTACTCGGGTACGGGTGCCTCGTGGTGCACCCCCAGGGTTTTCTCGAAAATTTTGCGGAAGCCTGAGTTTTTGTTCAGGACGTTCACGGTGATATCAACCAGCGGGATCGTGGCCGCTTTACTGACCGCATCCGTGCTGGTCAAGACGCGATCGCGAAAGCGTGCGCCTTCCTCCTTAAACTTCACTGCCTTGGCCCGCAACATCAGGTGCGGGAAGTCCACGTTCCACTCATGGGGCGGAACATAGGGGCATTTGGTCATATAACAAAGGTCGCAGAGATAGCACTGGTCTACCACCTTGCTGTAGTCAGCTTTGTCGACACCGTCGACTTCCATGGTGTCTGATTCGTCGACCAGGTCGAACAGCGTTGGGAAGGAATCACACAGACTGACGCAGCGGCGGCAGCCGTGGCAGATATCGTAGACGCGCTCCAATTCGTTGTTGAGATCGTCTTTGTCCCAGAACTTCTCACTCTTCCAATCGATTGGATGGCGAGTGGGTGCCTCCAGTGAACCTTCTCTGACTGACATAGTGAATTCTCAAAAAGAGGGCGGGGCCCCTGGATAGAGGGTGCTCCCGCCCAGGTGGGGGTTCTTAGTCGTCCAGCGTATCGAGTGCTTTCTGGAAACGGTTGGCGTGGCTGCGCTCAGCCTTGGCCAGGGTTTCCATCCAGTCAGCGATCTCATCGAAACCTTCGTCGCGTGCCGTCTTGGCCATTCCCGGGTACATGTCGGTGTACTCGTGAGTTTCGCCGGCGATGGCTGCTTTGAGGTTGTCAGAGGTGCTGCCAATCGGCAGGCCGGTTGCGGGATCACCGGTTTCTTCCAGGTACTCGAGGTGTCCGTGGGCATGACCGGTCTCACCTTCGGCGGTGGAGCGGAACACGGCGGCAACATCGTTGTAGCCTTCGACGTCTGCCTTCGCGGCAAAATACAGGTAGCGACGGTTAGCCTGCGACTCGCCTGCGAATGCTGCTTTCAGGTTTTCTTCAGTTTGGCTGCCTTTCAATGACATTTTGTTTCTCCTGGTTTACTGCTCTTTCACATGTGAAGTGGGATTACGTGATTTGGTACGCCGGTCCCTTCAAGCCGTATTGCTTTTCGACTTATACAAAGACTAGACCCGATTTGTGAATCTGTATAATTAAAAATTTGTGAATAGCCGATCGATTTTTTCGATGGTATAGTCTGCGCATGAGTAGACAGCCCACACTAAAGCAACTGCGCTATTTGAGCGCCGTGGCGGAACACGGCCACTTCGGCAATGCGGCCAAGGCTTGTCACGTGTCGCAATCTACCTTGAGTGCGGGCATCCTTGAACTCGAAGATGCGCTCGGCGTGGCACTGGTAGAGCGCAATAATCGCCAGGTCATTCTCAGCGTTCTGGGGCGGGAAGTGGTCGAGCGCGGGCGCAATATTTTGATGGAGGTTGAAGACCTCGTCGCTACCTGCGATGCATCCAGTGAACCCTTCACGGGCAAGATGCGACTGGGTGTGATCCCCACCATTGCGCCGTTCATCCTGCCGGGGCTATTGAAGCGAATGCGCAAGAAGCACCCTGACTTTCAGCTGTTTATTCGTGAGGACCTCAGCGGCCACTTGGTCGATGCCCTGCACCACGGAGAGCTCGACGTGCTTCTGCTCGCGTTGCCGTATCCTGCCGAGAACGTCGAGACCATGCACCTGTTTGATGATGAGTTTTTGTTTGCCTGCCCGAAGGGGCATGAGCTGGCGAGCGTAGAGCAGGTGTGCACCGCTGATCTGCAACAGCAGGATTTACTATTGCTCGAGGATGGGCACTGCCTTCGCGATCATGCGCTGGAGGCCTGCAAGCTCAAAGATGCGGAGGTCTCCATCCCCTACCAGGCCACCAGTCTTAATACGATTGTGCAGATGGTGGCCAATGGTATCGGCGTGACGCTGTTACCGCAGATGGCACTCGATTCACGAATCCTCACCGGTACCGATGTGCAAACGCATCAATTCAAGGAAAAGGATGTTTCGCGTTCCATCGGCCTCATGTGGCGCAAGAAGACCCCAAGGCGCGCCGAGTTCACCCTGCTCGGTGATTTTATAGCTGGCTGAAGGGGACCACCTGCGCCTGCGGCGTTTCGATTTCGCCCTCCGGCAGGAAGAAGCGCCAGAACACCAGGCCTAACGCTCGGCCTTCCGTATCGATCCAGTTTTTGCAGCCTGGGTCACTATGCGCCAGCACGATTCTGAAGGAGCCGTCATCTTCCAGCTCGGTCTGGGCGCGGTTCAGTGACACCTGCCGATTCATGTAGTCAAAGGTTTGTTGCCAGCGCGTCCACAGGCAGATGTTGGCCATACGGCACTGGAGCCAGCGGCCGGTGATCACCAGCGCTTCCTCCGGACCCAGGAAATAGGGCGCCATGGAATAGGCGGCATCCACTGCGGCGAGTCCCATGTCACCCGGCACCACCGGCGCTGGAAATTCATTGGGCACAATAGATAGAAATGGCACACTTTCCGCGGTCTCCGCCATGGGCGGCATCCCCACGGTGCGACTACGGATAAATTGCGCCACTCGACGAATACCCGCAGCGACCGCATCATCGTTCGGCACCGGGGGCGCAGCGCGAGGGTTTAATATCTCGATGGAGAAGCTTGGTTCTCGAGATGGATTGGCCGCGGCCGATTCCTTTTCCTCGAAATAGTGCCGGGTTGTTATCCGCGATGCATCCGGCGTTAGTGCCAGCCAGTTTTTGTCTGTCGGCTCGCCACCGAGGCGAATTTCGAAGTTGCCATCTTCATCGGTTTCAAACTCGGTGTCATTGATGATGCCGCCGACCTTTGAACCCAGGCTGCCATCGGCAGTGCCTTCTTCGACGGTGATCGAAACATACACCGCACCATGCATGTTTCCGCGTATGCGATATTCGTGGTCGGCGCTGATGGGCGCATCGAAGTAGATGGCATCTGAATTGTCGCCGGTGAACTTGCGCGTTGGCGTGACGATCCTGCGCATGACAGGAGAGGCGGGGTCGTTCTCGAACATGGTGCCAACCGCGCCGTCCAGTATGTGCATCAAAGAGCGATGGGCGCCAACTACATCCTCAGCCGCGAATAGGTTCCACTCCTCGCCCGCCCAGCGCTCATCCACCTCCTGCAATAGCGCGATCAATTCGCGCAACGCCGTGCGACTCTCAGTCTGGATTGCCATAAATAAAGCCTCTGTTCGTAAATAGTTGCGTGATGGAACATCGCATCTACATCGTATAATGCGCGCGACTCAATCCCGCAACACAGGAAACAGAAAAATGAATACCAGGCAGATTGTTGTACTGCTGCTCGCCGCCTGCCTGAGCAGCCTGTCCATGGCCGATGAAATTCTCCTCAAAAATGGCTCGAAAATTATCGGTACCCTTGTCAGCGCGCAAGATGGCGGCATTGTGTTCGATACCCCGTTCGCGGGTGAGATCACTATTGCTGGCGAAAACATTGAGCGCATCACCACGGCGCAGCCGGTGAACCTCAAGCTTAAAGATCGCACGGTTTTGCGCGATCAGCAGTTAGTGTCCACCGAAGATGGCACAGTGGCTAAGGGCCCGGATGGCACAAAAGCTAACTTCAATCCTGGGGAGATCGCTTTCGTGAACCCGGAACCCTGGCGTATGGGCGATGGCTATAAGTGGTTTGGTGACGTAAACGTCTATCTGCAGTCTGAGCGCGGTAACACCGATACGGACGAGTGGGATGGGGATTTTGAGACCATCTGGCGCAGTCTGGCCGACCGCTACACGATTCGCGGCAACTACGAGCGTGATGAAGCCAATGGCGACAAGAACAAGAACCAGTGGAACCTGCGCAATAAGTACGATCGATTCCGCGAGCAAAACCCGGACGACTATTACGGTATGCAGGTGGCATTCGCGTATGACGAGTTCGCGGATTTGGACTTGAGGACCACTGTAGGTCCTTACGTTGGCCGCCAGTTTTTCGACACGCCCTACCTTGCGGTGTCGGGCGAAGTGGGTGTTGTCTACGTCGATGAGCAATTCGATGTAGCCGAAGACAATGATTTCTGGGGCGCAAACTGGGAGTTCCGTGCGACCACCGAACTATTCCCCTGGCTCGACCTTTATGCAGACCAGGTGGGCGTGCTCAATTTCGATGAGTTCGACGAATTGCTGGTGGATACCCGCGTTGGTGTGAGTTTTCCCACCGTGATGGGTGTGAAAGCCTCGCTTGAAGTAATTTACGAGTATGACGGTGGTGCCGTCGACGGTGTCGACGACACAGACGAAACCTACAACTTCAAACTCGGTTATGAGTGGTAATTAGCGCGACCGAATGATCTCGGCCATCTGCTCCAGCAGGGGCAGCGTGGCCTCGAGTGACAGGCAGGCATCAGTAATGCTCTGTCCGTAGGTCGGGGCCACACCATCTACCACTTTCTGATTCCCGGCTACCAGGTGGCTTTCCAGCATCACGCCGCGGATCGCGGTTTCTCCGGCGTCGATCTGCCCGGCCAGGCAGTGCATGACGTCGGCCTGGCGTTCATGGTCTTTACGGCTGTTGCCGTGGCTGCAGTCGACAATAACCGAGCGCGGTAGCTCGTGTTCATCCAGCACTTTACTGGCGGCCTGTATGTGTTCTGCTTCGTAGTTAGGCCCCGTTTCAGAGCCGCCGCGCAGAATCAGGTAGCTATGTTCATTGCCGGTAGAATGCAAAATGGCCGGTGCGCCTGTTGTCGTCAGTGACGGAAACCAGTGGGGATGACTTGCCGAGCGAATGGCATCGATCGCCACGCCCATGTCTCCGCTAGTGCCATTTTTGAAGCCGACAGGCATCGACAGCCCCGAGGCCAGTTCTCGGTGAATCTGGCTCTCCACCGTCCGCGCCCCAATAGCGCCGAAGCTCACTAGGTCTGCATAGAACTGCCCCAGGGTGGTGTCGAGAAATTCACTGGCTGCTGGCAAACCGATCTCGGCCACGTCGATCAATACTTGTCTGGCAAGGTGCAGGCCCTTATCGATGTGAAAGCTGCCATTGAGGTCAGGATCATTGATCAGGCCTTTCCAACCCACGATGGTTCGCGGTTTTTCGAAGTACACTCGTAGCACGGGATAGATCGCGTCCGTGAGCTGATCTGTGCTTGCCTTAAACTGGCGCGCAAAATCCAGTAGCGCTTCCGGATCGTGAACAGAACAGGGGCCGACGATGGCAACGACCCGTGGGTCCTTGCCACAGAGAATATTCTCGATGGTCTGGCGTGCCTGCTGCACGAACTGCCCGGCGCCCTCAGGTAGGGGTAGCTCTTCTGCCAGGGCGGCGGGACTAATCAGCGGCTGCGACTTATTGATGCGCAGGTCGTCGGTTCTGGGATCCATGGTCTGTCTTTGGAGGTGCTGCTAAATCGGGGGCGCTATTGTCCCCAACCAGCGCGCTGCTGTCACCCCCGATTGAAAATGGAACCTATCAGCTTCACGTGACTTTATCAGTGGTTCAGACATGGCTTGTCTCTTCGTCGGTGCTAGTGGTTTTGCAGCGTTGCAGACGGCGTCTCGCCGAAGAGTAATTTGTAGTCTTTCGCCAGTTGCCCGAAGTGTGTGAAGCCCCAGTGTGCGGCTAGCTCTGTAACGGAGCGAGCATTGTTGTCTGCCTTCAAGTCGCGGCGCAGCCCCCGCAGCCGAAGCTGCTGATGATAGGCCTTAGGTCCCATATCGAAACACTCATTGAATGCGTAATTCAGCTGGCGCCAGCTGGTGCCGATGCTGGTGCAGAGCGCACCGATGCTGATCGGTTCGTGATCGTGCCGATGTAGATAGGCCAGCGCACGCTGGCGCACTGCGATCCGCGATGTGAGGCATTGTCGTTGCCGAGTGGGTCTATAACTTATGGATTCCACTAGCAGATGTTCCAGGTCTGCAGACAGGCCTTGAACGATGCGAGCGGCGGAGGCCCCACCGGCAGACTTCATATTCAGCAAGCGGTCAGTGTAATAGGCAATATGCTTAAGTGCTTCTGGCGCTGGTTGATACACAGAAAACGCATTCTTTCCCATAGATACGCCTTCTGCTTCCGCAACGGCCTCCAACGCGTTCATCGATACCGATACAGTGCGCACATCGAAAGTTTGATCGGAGCGGCAGTCGAATTCCGCGCCGGCGGCAAACTCCTCTAGCGTGGTGCTGGAGATGATTTGTCCGCACCAGTTAAGCTCTCGACTGCCTGGCGTCAGCAGGGCGAAGGTTCGCATGCCCTCCGGGGCGGCACCCGATTGGGAAATCGTTTGGTCGATTGCCACTTTGTTGATTATCAGGTCAGAGCTCTTAATGGCATCAATCTGTGGTTTAACTGGGCCAGCCGCGACTTGCTGGAAGTTAATTTCCCAGCCAGGAATGGCGGCATTGAACTCTTCGATACTGGAAAACTGGCTCTTAAAACCCTGCACGCTGCTTATTCCGCGGTGACCGCATTATGCGAATTTTCGATAGCTCATCCACTATACGCGCAATAACGTAAAGGTCGATAGAAGCAGGTACGGGTCTTATGAAATTGAAACACTACTTATCCGGCTGTATTGGCCTGGTCTTGGGGGCTGCGGCGTATGGCGTGGCGGCTAAAGATATAGTTCACGATGGGGAGTATTACTTCCTTAAGCGTCAGCATGCCGACGCCTGGGCGGCTCAGGACAAAGCGGTCGATGATCAGTTGGCGGAGATTCGCGAACGCAATGACGGCAAGCGCCCGAATATTGTTTACGTGCTGATCGATGACGTCAGCTATGGCCAGTTAGGCAGTCGGCGCATGAACTACGTGATGGGGATCGACACCCCCAACATTAACGAATTTGCGCGTCAGGGTATGTCCCTGGAGCGAATGTACACGGAGCCCTCTTGCACACCTACGCGGGCGGCCTTTTTGACGGGACGCCATCCGGTTCGCACGGGCCTGAAAGAGGTGAAAGTGGCCCTGGTCGGCGAGGGTCTTCCCAAGAGCGAGGTGACCATTGCCGAGGTATTGAACAAGGCGGGTTACAACACGGCCCACGTGGGCAAGTGGCACCAGGGCGATATCGAAGAGTCCTATCCACACAATCAGGGCTTTGACTGGGCAGCATTTCCGCTGCACCAACAGGTGCAGTTGTCCCTTATGACCAAAGAAGCTGCAACAGCGAACAACATGTTTGGCTATTACGAGGGCACGCAATCAGGTGAATTCAACGTCGATCAGAAATTTCGTCCCAAGGGTCTGGTTACGGGCGTAGAGGCCGAGGCCGGTGGCAAGGCTCGCGAAATTGACCTGAAAGCGGGTGAGGAATGGACTCAGGCCCACTATCACGCAATGAATGTGCGATACCAGAAGCAGGCGATGGAACAGTTGCAGCGCCTGGCCGGAGAGGATGAGCCCTTCTTCCTGCAGTACTGGCCGCTCTACCCGCTTAATTTCGTACACGATCAGATGCCCAATAAAAGCCGCAATGGCGGCTTTATGGCCGAGAAGCTGCAGCTGCTGGACGGATGGATGGGTGAACTTTTCGATGAGATTGACAGGCTGGGCATCGCCGAGAATACGCTCGTGGTGTTTATGGCGGACAATGGCCTGATGTACCACTACGAGGGGACATCCGGGTTGAGTCAGCTCATCTATCGGGGCGGAAAAACAGACTTCCTGGAGGGCGGCATTCGTGTGGACGCATTTGCGCGTTGGCCGGGCGTGATCGAAGCGGATTCTGCGGCGGGCGATATGATCCACGTTGCGGACCTCTATACCACCTTCGCCAGGGTCGCGCAGGCTGATAAATATATTCCTCGCGACAGAGTCATCGATGGTCTCGATCAAACAGCCCTGCTGCTGCAGGGCGAAAACAATGGTCGCCGCGATTATGTGTATGTCTACCAGAACGAAGTCTTGCGAGCGGTGGTCAAACAGGAGCACAAGATGCATCTCGCTGCGCCGGGCATGCCAGCGGCGGCTGCACAGGTGTTTAACGTGTATCGCGACCCGCGCGAAGAAAATCCCCATATCGGCATGTCGCTCTGGTCTGGAGCGAGTTATCAGGACATGGTGGTGCGTCATATGATGACCATCAAGAAGGACCCTCATGCCAAGCTCGGCTACGGTATGCCCTATGAGGGCATCGAGAACTTGAGACCTGAGTCCGTGGAAACGGTTGAAACCTTCCAGTCCTGGCGGGGGAAGCAGTAACTTGAAAGCACGATACCTCTTGCTTTTGGCCCTGATCCCGACAGCGCTGATTGCCGACGATAAGGAGCTTGCCAAGCAGTCGCAGAACCCGGTGGGCGCGCTGATTAGCATGCCCTTCGAGAACAACGTCGACTTTGATGTAGGTCCCTCGGGAGAGCGGATGTACGTGACTAACTTCAAGCCGGTGATTCCGGCGAAGGTGACGGATGATCTCAATCTGATCAACCGGGTAGTAGCGCCCATCATCTATATGGAGGGTCAGAACGCGCCGACACCGCCGGATGCGCCGATCGATCTGCCCAACGGCGGCCAGGTGTTTCCGGGTACTGATGATGAGTTTGGGCTGGGCAATGTGCAGTACCAGGCGTTCTTTTCGCCCGCCCAGCCCGGGAAGGTGATCTGGGGTCTGGGTCCTGTGCTGGAACTGCCCACCAATACCGATGACGTGCTGGGAACGGATACCTGGTCGGCGGGGCCAGCCTTAGTGGTGCTGAGTATGCCCGGCAATTGGGTGTTTGGTGCGCTGGCGCAGAATCTCTGGGACTTCTCGAAGGATGGGGACGAAGACGATATCAATAAGTTCTTGTTCCAGCCCATCATCAATTACAACCTCAGCGACGGCTGGTATCTCTCAGCAACGACCACGATTACGGCCAACTGGGAGGCTGACAGCGGTGAGGAATGGACCGTACCGCTAGGTGGCGGTGGTGGCCGACTGGTGCGTTTTGGCGATCAGCCGGTCGATTTCAAGCTAATGGCTTACTGGAATGCGGAAAAACCCCGCTTCGGCGCCGATTATTCGCTGCAGTTTACCGTTAAGTTCTTGTTTCCTAAGGGATAAATTGTGACTGAACCCGAGTTGACGTGCTCTGTCAAAGCATTCACGGTGCACCGTGTCGCCTTTGGCCATGTGTTTGGCGGGTGATAACATTATCAATAGACCCTTCAGAGGCGTAATCTTTACCCATCCGCAGCGAGAGCTGTATGAGTAAGAAAGGAGATAAGTCATGTTAAACAAACGAATTGCAGTCATTGTCGCTTCCGCATTCCTGGTGGCTTGTGCCTCTCAGGAGCCGCAGGTGCAGACGGGCCCTGATGCCGAAGTCATCGCGGGTAACTTACATAAGGTCGACCACACGCGTGGAGCGGCGTACGTGAATCCTGAAGTGGATTTCTCCCAGTATCAGCAGGTGATGATTGATCCGCTTAACCTCGACAACGTGGAGATTAAGCAGCCCTCCAGTTCGCTGTCATCCCGCGGTGAATTTACGCTGGAGCCCGAGGACAAGGAGCGACTGAGCAGTGCTTACCGGGAGGTGTTTGTTCGAGAGTTGGAGGAGGATGGTGGATATGAAGTTGTCGACCAGGCCGGCCCGAACGTATTGAGGGTTGTCGCCTCTGTCGAGGGCTTGGCACCTGCTGCCGCTAAGGATGACTTTAAATCCCGTTCCATCGGCCGCAGCCGGGTCTACTCGGAAGGTTCCGGTAGTGTGTCGATGCAGTTCGTTTTCGTTGACGCCGAATCCGAACAGATCGTGGCCATCCTGCAAGACACGCGTTCTGGCAGCTCAATGTGGGGTGTTAACAACGCAGTGAGTAATTATGGTGATGTCCGTTTCATGTTCGGCCAGTGGGCACGCCAACTGCGAGATCGGCTCGACTCATTTCAGGGGCGCTAAACAATCGTCTATCTTTAAGGTCAGTATGACCTGTGCACAAAAGGGGAAACAACAATGCTAAAGCAAATTACGGCAGGGCTCTCAGCCCTGCTGCTTATTTTTACAACCTCAATGGCAACTGCCGATGACGAGCAAACCTATTCGGGATACCTGGCAGAAGAGGTATACGGAAAACTGGAAAAAGTTGAGATTCGCGAAGACGAAACCGCCGAGCGATGGCTCGGACCGAAGATGAGTCTTGCCAACTACAAGGCGATTCTAATAGAGCCGGTTATCCTGTATCCAGAGCCTGAGCCCGGCCCCCAGGTTAGCGAGGAAACGCTGGATGAGATTCGCGACTACCTCACGGAGAAACTGACCGCTAAGGTCGGATCAGTACTGAACGTCGCCGACGAGGCAAGCCCGGCCGTATTGCGGATGCGCACCGCTGTCACCGGCGTGGAGATCAAAACCGAGGGTATGAAAGCCTACGAGGTCGTGCCGGTAGCGGCTATTTTCGGAGGCGTGAAGGCGCTCACCGGTAAGCGTGACCGTGAAGTCCGGCTTTTTGTGGAAGTGGAGTTCAGCGACAGTGTGTCCGGTGAAGTGGTCGGTGCCGTTGTGCGGCGTCTGAAGGGAGAAAATCTCGAAGGCAAGAAAGACCAACTCGCCCTGGAAGATCTTCAGCCCACGCTCGATGTGGCAACGGATGACGCGCAAGGCATCATGCAGCAGATGCTGGGAGGGGAGTAAAGCGAAAGTCGCTTTTTCCCTACCACAAAAAAAAGGGCGGCCCCTTTTCGCATTAAGTGGGCCGCCCGCGTCTACCAATCCCCTACACGATCACATGCCGGGGGTTTTTCGCATAAACAAAAACTCTTCCCGCACGGCTTTGGATTCCGGCCGCAAGTTGTCTATGCCGTCATAGTGTAAATACCCCAAACAGCTAACCACCCATTCATAGAAAAATTAAGCCACTTCTCGGTATTGAACGGGTGTCATATCGTTCAATCCATCATGGGGTCGTTCATGGTTATACAACACGATCCAGTCATCCGTGATCTCTCGAACTTCCTGCAATGTCTCGAACAGATATAAGTCCAATACTTCCTCTCGATACGTGCGATTAAAACGTTCGATAAATCCATTTTGGTAAGGCTTGCCGGGCTTGATGAAATCGATCTGAATTCCATGCGCTTGCGCCCATTCAGCCAACGCCCCTGATGTAAATTCAGGGCCATTATCAACCCTGATAATAGCGGGATAGCCTCGCCAGGCTGCAATACGATCTAATGTATGTATCACTCGCTCCGTAGTAATGCCCGAATTGATATCTATCGCTAACACTTCTCGATTGAAATCATCAACCACATTGAACGTGCGAAACCGATGACCGTGACGCAAGGTATCGCTCATAAAATCCATCGACCAACAGATATTGGCTGATCTAGGAACGCGCAATGGCAACGGATTCCTATTCGGTATCCTGCGTTTTACTTTACGCCGTATATTCAGTTTTAACTCCATATAAACACGGTAAATCCGTTTGTGATTCCAACGTTTACCCAACGCTCTGAGCCGCTTACACAGCTTTGGAAAACCCCAGCGAGGGTGCTTCTCAACCAAGGCCAGCAACGCATCAATCAGCTCACTATCATCTACTCGCTTGGGCGTGTAGTAATACGCCGTGCGACTTAGCGCGGCTGCACCACAGGCCGCTCGAATGCTGACAGGGTAATCCTTGCGCAAACGATCAACCCACTGCCGACGATGGACTGGCCCTAAAGCTTTTTTATGATCTCTTCCTGCATCTGACTCTTCAGGCTGAGATCGGCATACATCTGCTTGAGCTTGCGGTTCTCTTCTTCAAGTTCCTTGAGCCGCCGTACATCGGAGGCTTCCATTCCACCGTACTTAGAGCGCCACTTGTAAAAGGTGCTGAGTCCAATGCCATGCTCTCGACATATGTCCGGAACCGGCACTCCGCTTTCTGCTTGTTTGAGAAACGCCACAATCTGCGTTTCGCTGAACTTCGATTTGCGCATATGTAAAAACTCCTATCACGTTAGTTTATAGAAATTTCTACGTATGAGTGGCGCTATTTTACGGGGTACTTACACCATCTTGCCGCCAGGGATCGCCAGTTTGAACTGCTCCTTGACCACGGCTTCCAGGGTGTTGATGTTGTACAGGAACACGTAGTCCCGGCGCCCGTGGCTCTCGCCATTCAGCCACAGTGCTGTCTGGTCGATGCCATCGATCACCCGGTCCCGGGGAATGTCATCTGTAGCGCCGCCGATACGGGCCAGGGTGGTGTAGAGGTCGGTGACATGACCATGTCGCCTACCACCGAATCCTCCTCAATCATGCCGGGCCAGCGCACAAAAGCGTCGACTCTGACGCCGCCTTCAGAGGTTGCGCCTTTGCCACCCCGAAAAATCATTGGCGTGTAGCCTGATTGGGGTGAGTATTTCGTGAAGTGGCCATTGTCACCCATGATGATCACGATGGTGTTGTCGGCAATACCCAGGGTTTCCATCTCGCCCAATAAATCGCCGATCCATTCGTCGACGAGTTTCATTTTCTCGACATAGGTGCCGCCGTTGGGGGTGGTGTACTCGTCATAGGCGGTGCGAGGCCCGGTGAGCGGGTAGAGCGGCCAGTACTGTAAGAAAAAAGGCTCGTCCTGCTTGGCCAGCTTGCGTAGATGCTCCATCGCCTGGCGCTGATAGCGATAATTCATCTCCTTGTACTTGGCCTCGGTCCACCGTTCACCCGGCTTCATGTCGACTTCCTTTACGGTCTTGCCGCGATAACCTTCTACGCCGGTGGGAAGGCGTGATGCATCAGTACGCAGCCAGCCATCAATGGTATAGCGGTCGTCATAGTTATTGTCGCCAATGCCCACGCTGACTTCTTCGTTGGCGCTGTCGTCATGAAAAATCGTGAGCTGGCTCTGTTGGTGTATGGGGAAGGCAGCGAAGTCGAAACCCTGGTGGTTGGGCCAGGCCTCCATGATGTCGCCCATATGCCATTTGCCGATATGGGTGGTGTTGTAGCCATTCTCGGAAAGGACTTCGGCGAGAGTCACCTCGCTGGCCGCCAGGCCAAATCCGGATATGTCGACCTGGGTGTTGGCCATGCCATTTCGTTGTGGCTGGCGCCCCGTCATCATCGCGACGCGGGTGGGGGTGCAGGAAGGCTCGGTGTACATGCGCGCCATGCGCATGCCGTTGCGCGCAAACTGGTTGATATTGGGCGTCTCGTACCCGCGGATCACATTGAGTGTCTTGCTGCCCAGATCGCCGAAGCCGATATCGTCAATGAGGATGTAAAAAATATTCGGCGGCTTGCCACCGTTCGACTTGCGAAACTCGGCGAGCGTTTTATCCAGCGCCTTGTCTTCCTTGGCCCACTTTTCTCCATTCTGCTGGGCGAGTATGTAGTACTCGGCATCATGCAATATGTCTTTTGCCATTGCTCCGGCTGTGGCTACAGAAAACGCCAGGCCGGTGACCAGTTTGCTTGCTAGGTTCACGTTATTACCTCCACGTAGGATCAGTTCTCAATCGATAAGTCGGTCAGGGCTGCCGCCATGACATGTTCAACGAATACGTCTCGCCGTTGTTGTGATACGCCGTCAAATATCATTCGGGCCAGTAAGGCGGAAGATGCAATAACGACTCTGCCGCGGTCATGGATATCCTGGCCGGGATCGTGGTTGGCCGCGCCGGCTTGTATCATCTCGGCAACCTCCTCGATCATGAAACTCTCAAACTCATGATAGTGGGCCTGGATCTCGGGCGCGAAGTGCATGCTCCACATTAGCCAGACCTTGATCGTGTCCGGCTCGTCCAACGCAAGTTCGGTATACAAATGCGCTGTTGCTCTGAGGCGTGCTGCAGGATCTTCTACGCGCTTGGCTCCTTCAATCACACGCCCTATTACGCGCGTGCCCACCTCGTTGAGGATGGATGTCACCAATACACCGCGATTTGGAAAGTAAGAAAACACCGCGGGCACCGAGACTTCGCAGGCACGTGCCAAATCGGCGTGCTTGGTGTCACCAATGCCCTTGGCAGCGAAACTGGCGATTCCCGCTTGCAATAACTGCTGGCGACGCTCCTCTGGCGCTTTTTGTGCTGCGCGTTTTCTCTTCGGCGTTTTCGTTGCGATTTCAGGCCTCAGTTCGTCTCAGCTTGGTGGTCGTAGCACATAGTTTAGGCGGTTTCATCACCAATTGATATCAGTAACACTGATATCTATATCAATGATACTTGTATCATGAGCGCTTGATTCCATAATTTCGGTCTGCATGACGGATTATTAGTGGGGTTGGCCAACGCATGATCTTATGGCCAAGTACTTTTGGATTGGTGCACGCAGGGCCGATGTAGGTATATAGTGTGGATCCGAATGCTGCATAGCGGAATTGAGCAGAGCCATGGCAAATCCAGCCGTTCACACTGACTATCCGATCACCGAGCAATGTATAGGCGAGGCCCCGCGCTTTGATGACGCACCCGCGTGGATTTATGGAATCGATAACCCCTACCTGCATGGCGTACATGCCCCGACCATCAACGAGATCGAGGCGGACAATCTGATCGTCCAAGGCGAGCTTCCGGCCGATCTACATGGCGCTTACCTACGCAATGGGCCCAATCCGGTGCACCAGCCCAACAACCGCTATCATCCCTTCGACGGCGACGGCATGATCCACGCGGTGTATTTTCGCGATGGGATGGCCAGCTACCGCAATCGCTATGTGCACACTGATGCCTGGACGTATGAGAAGGCGCAAGGTTTTTCTGACTCACCCGGTGTAATGGGGCCTTTCGACTACAGCATCTCCCAGTTCGGTATCAAAGACACCTCTAACACCGATCTATTCCTCTACAACGGCTCGATCATGAGTCTTTGGTACAACGCCGGCCATCCTTATAAATTGGACGCGGAGACGCTCGCACCGCTGGGGCCCTATCAACTGGACGGGCGTCCCAGTCGCAGGTTGTCTGCCCACTCCAAGGTCGACTGGTCTACCCGTGAACTGTTGTTCTTTGATTACGGCGATGAGCCCCCGTACATGACCTTTGGTGCGGCTGATCCTGCGGGTAAATTACTGCACGAGGTACCGATAGATTTGCCCGGGCCTCGCTTACCTCACGACATTGGTTTCACCACCAACTACGCGGTTCTGCACGACCTGCCGTTTTTCCATGATCCGAAAGTGCTTGAGCAGCACAAGCTACGTGTGCTGACCTTCCACCAGGATATTCCTACCCGCTTTGGCGTTCTGCCGCGGCGCGGCCAAGGCAGTGATATCCGTTGGTTCGAGTGCGAGCCCTGTTACATCCTCCATGTGAGTAACTGTTGGGAAGAGGGCGACTGGGTGGTGATGGACGGGTGTCGATCTACCAACCCTATGCCGCATGCTCAAGGCGACGAAGGTGAACTCTCCCACATGCTGGCGTACATGCGCTTGGAGGCAAACAATTATCGCTGGCGATTCAACCTGGTGACGGGAGAAGTGCGCGAAGGCGACATTGATGATCTCAATTCGGAGTTCAACAAGACCAATCCCATCTTCCACGGCGTGAAGAGTCGCTATGCCTACCATCAGCGCATACCCCTGTATGCAGAGGGTGGCCATACGCTGCGCTTTACCGGCCTCGTGAAGTACAACAACGATACTGGCCAGTACACGGAGTGGCCTTACGGCGAAGGGGTATACGGTAGTGAAGCAGTATTCTGCCCGCGGCGTGGCGCCGACCGCAGCAATGAAGAAGATGATGGGTATCTCACGACAATAGTGACCGACAGTAGCACCTGGCAGTCAGAATGTCTGGTGTTTGATGCGAGAGATATTACGACCGGCCCCATTTGCCGCGTGAAGTTGCCGCAGCGAGTGCCCTACGGATTTCACGCCAGTTGGGCGGCCGGAGATCAGCTCTGGGCTAATTGAAAACTCGGCTGTCTGGGAACCAGTGGCTCCACACCATCCAGCGAACACCCGGATAGAGTTTGACGCGCTCCAGTAGTCCCAGCGCAGACATCCCGTAGGCGTCGATATCGCCTAGCTCCGCAAGGTCAGCGGGAGCATAAAAGGCCCCCATCATGTTGTACTCTGGGTACCACACGGCAACCACCGCTCTACCGTCCAGTTGAAGCGGTAACTGTGTGGTCTCGGCAAACGCCGATTGGGCAACAGCCACGGCATCACCATTGGCTTGCATGCCCCATATGGGCTCTCCGCTTGGGAGTCGATCATCGTCCATGGTGAGTGTCGGGAACAGCGGTTGCCCTGCGTAGTGGGCTTTCAGTCCGGCATCGAATATCAACTGAGTGAACTGGTCAAAGATGTTGGGCTTGGTGTAAAACACCTGCCCATCCGGATAGAGCGCTTTGAAGCTGCCCCAGGGCATACGTTGCACCGGGTAGCTCTGGGGCGTGGCGCCGGAGTATTCGCCTCGACCAGTCATCTGCTGATACAGTTCGCCGGTTTCGGTGTCAGTAAAAATCAGGTTGTTGTGTACCTGCGCAATCACCCGATAGTCAGCCTCTTGTCCGTTGACGCTGGTGCTGAAGGCCTGGGGCAGGTCGCTGAGTGCACAATAGCTCATCACCACTTCCTGTCCGCCGACCGTGTGACCTGCGAAGTGCGGCAATTGCATCCATTCCCGCGGGTAGGCTCGAGCATCGCCCGCGATCTCCAGAACCAGCACATCCTCGCTATCATTGAGCAGGGTGTCGGCCTCACTGATGCTGATAAACTCAGCGCCGTGTTGCTCCGAGCGTAACCAGTAGTAGGGCACAAACCAGTTAACAATGAACAGGCTGCCCAAAATGACGATAACAAAGAGTCGCATCGACCACTTGCCGAATAGGGCGTGGCGCAATTGAAGAACAACGACCGGTACTGCGCAGGATAGCATGAGCGCACTGATCACTTCTTTATGACGGAAGTAACCGAATACCCAGTCTCTCGGCAGGTTGAGTAGTTGCCCGAGCTCCGTCAACAGCACGGCGCCGGACAGACCGAGAACGAGTGCCAGAACGAGGAAGGACTGGCTAATGGTTTTTACAGGCATATCTTATTCTTTCTCAGGCGCTACTCATGCGCTTATTACGGTCTCTTTATAATGGTGCCCATGGAACCCACGGCCCATGTGCCGGCGTCTGTGGCTACAATCGCTTGCAGGGTATTGTCACAGCCGACCGCTTCCTGGGTCCAGTCGATTTGGTTCGCACTCTTATACAAAACAGTACCGTTGGAGCCTGCGCAGAAGCTATGGCCTTCGCGCAGGGAGACCGCGTGGAGATCGGCGCGGGTGCCGGAGAACTCTCTTTGCCAGGCCTGTCCGTCGAAGCGAATCAATGTGCCCGCGAGGCCGCACAGCAATAATTGTGATAGGCCTGAACCGGTGACACCGTAGAAATCCTGGTGTGTTCCGGCGTGAAACGACTTCCACTGGCTGCCGTTCCAACGCAATACCAGCCCGCCGCCACCTACGGCCAGCAGGTGATCGGAGTCCTGCCCCCAGAGACCGTAGAGTTCCTGTCGAGTGCCCGTATCTAACTCTCGCCACATCAGGCCGTCGTAACGCAGGGCGTAACCGTTGTCCCCAACGGCAAAGATATCGTGTGGTCCGAATCCTGTGATGGCCAGTAAAGCATTGCCCGGGTTGCCGCGATGCACCGTCTCCCAGGTGTCGCCGTCGTAATGCAGGATAGTGCCTGCGTCACAGCTGGCGTAAATGTTGCGAGGGGAGCTGGCCCATAGCGAGTGGATACGCAGTTGCTCAGGCGTTTGTTCCCAGCGAATGCACTCACCATCAATGTGCGCCACCTGGCCGCCATCGCCCGCGGCGATCAGCGTGGTACCGTTAATCGGCAACAGGGTTCGCAGGGTGCGGGTAGTGGATCCACTACTGAGAACTGTCCATTTGGCACTGCCGCTGTGTGGCTCATCTGTTTCCCGTTCGCAGCAGCGTTCGAGTCGAAATAGGCTACCCTGATCCCCGCACAGCCAAGTCGTACTTTTACTGACGATGGCACTGTGTAAGTCGTAGCGTGCGTTATTGCGCAGTGGTTCAATTCCCGCCTCCGTCCAGCGACAGGCAAAGCCGTCGTCACCACAGATGATTATCTGTCCTTTGATGCAGGACAGGTGGCGCAGACGTGGCAAATCCATGGGCGTATCGAGGGTAGTCAACTCGTCATCCTGAAGCAGGAAGAGTCGCCCTCGAAAGCTACCGCTGTCGACGTCGTACTCGCCCCCTCCAATCAGCACTGCGCCGTCGGGCAACTCTGCCATGCTCACTAGCGGACTGGCAGAGTCGGTGTGAATGTCTGTCCAGGCTTGTCCATCAAATCGCAGCAGAGTGCCACCGAGTCCGCCCACCAGAAGGTCAGAATCCGAAAGTCGCAGAGCGCAGCGCAAGTTGGCGTGCGTAGGAACATCCAGTTCCTGCCATACTTCCCCGTCGTAACGGCAGACGCGGCCCTGATCACCGACCGCCCAGCAGTCTTGCTTGCCAGCGCTGACGATATCGAATAATGGCCAGTTCTCGCGAGCGGCTTCATCACCGCCACCTTGCATTAGCGTCCACTCTCCATCGAGATGCTGGTATATCGCGCCTTTCCAGCCCACCGCGAAATCACCGGCGGGGCCAGAACACAGCGCGTGAACGTTGTGTGCACCGGGCAGCACTTGCCAGCGCCAGGCTGCTGCGCTTAGTACACCGATAGTGCCGTCGTCCCCGGCAACCGCCAGGCTTGCATCGGATAATTCGCAAAGTGTCCACAAAACGACATTGCGATCACAATCGGTTTTCAGTGGTGTCAGTCGCTCTTGTGCGGGCGACTGCTGCCCCAGGAAGCCGCGCAAAAAATGGCGTCGGCTGATATCGGGCTCGGCCGGGATCTGACTTGCATCACTGGGCAGGGATGCATTCATTGCATCATGCTCCGCTGGGAGGCGACCAGTCGATCGCGGCAGGCTTGCGCCAGTGATTGGAACAGTGGGTAGAGCACAGATTCCGGCTGTGTCGCTGCTGGCGTGCCGGTTGCCGCAGCGGCGCCGATGTCCGGCGTAAACGGAATGCGTGCCAGCGTGTCTATGTTCATCTCCATAAACCGATCTGCCTCCGGCGCGCGCGGAAACATTTCAAATTCACCGCCGCAGCGCGGGCAGACAACGCCAGCGTGATTCTCAACCAGCCCGAGAATCGGCAAGCTCGAATCCTGACAATAACGGGCGGCTTTTAGGCTGTCCTGCAGTGCGATCGCATCCGCAGAAGACACCAGAACAGCGCTCGTATTGCGTCCTTCTAGAGCGTCGGCCAGAGTAATGAGCTCATTGCCAGTGCCCGGTGGCATATCGACGATCAGGAAGTCGAGTACCCCCCAGTCGAAGGAGCCGAGCAGGTGGTGAATATAGTCATGCTTGAAGGCGTCACGCCAAACGACTGGGGTTTCCTGGTCTTCCATCAGCAAGCCCAGCGAGCCCAATTTCAGCGTGCCGCGACCATCGATTGCGTACTCGGGTGTTTGCAGGCCGCGCTTGCTGAGACGGCTATTTTCCTCGTGTAATCCAAACAGGCGCGGCGCGTTTGGGCCGTGAATATCTGCGTCGGCTAATCCCACCGCATAGCCTAGCCCGGCGAGCGCAGCCGCCAGGTTGGCTGAGACCGTGCTCTTGCCGACGCCGCCTTTATTGGCCATGACCGGGATAACCCAGTTGATCTTGCCCAAGCGCCTCTGCGACTGTTCCTTATTGTGGCGACCCTGATCGAGATTGCACTCTGCTTCTATTGGGCAAAAGCTGCAGGCGTGATCGCGTCCGCAATCTTCGAACGCCTCGACCGAGTCAATCATTTGTACTGCGGAGTGGTTCATGCCGTTACTCCTCGGTTGCTGCAGGCTGCAGATCGATCCAGCCCATGGTGACGTGCTTGAGCCCGTCGCGTTGCTCGGTTTCGCCCTGCCACAGCGCTAACGCAATAGGTACCGAGCTGTTCAGGTCAGCCTGATGCTCTCCGGTTGTCGCCAGTGCGCGCGAAAGCACGACGGTCCAATGTCCATTGGCATAGTGTGAACTGGCTGACACCGGTTGCTCATCCAATGGCGTCGTGGAGCCGAAGCCCGCCGCCGCAAGGTTTTCCGCACCGTTGCTGCCCGCTTTCCAGTACCAGATATTTACCGGCTGTGCCGGGCCGCCCATCATGAAAGAGGTCGTCTGGCCTGCGCCCAGTGCAAATTGCACGGCGACGCCATCGGCGAACTCGGTGCGGCTGGTACTGAGATTTTCACTGCCGTCTCGCCAATGCAATCTCAGGTAAAGCGTTTCCCCATTTGAGGCAGCGCGCAGATGTAGTGAGCGCGGCGGGGTGTCTGGCGAGTAGCGCAGATTCACGGAAGGGTGCACCGGCGGTGCCAGCGTGAGTTTCACGGTGTACGCGGGGATTTCGGCCCATGCGCTGTTGTGGGTTTGAGCGAGCAACTCGCTGTCGCTCACGCTTACTGGAAGGCTGGCGCCCAGTTCAAGCGCGGTTGTGGAGCCGCTATCGATTTCAACCTTGGCGCAGGCGCTGAGAAGGAGCAGGGCCAGGATACTAAAGACATGCGTCATGACTTACTCCCACAGATTCACGACGGGAAGAGTGTCGTTGTTAGTTTGGATCGGCACGGTTTGTTGTAGCGCCGAATGAATTTGGGTGCAGCGTTCCAGTAAGTCGACGGCCAACGTGTAGTAATGAGAGCTTGCCGCCTGGCCGTGTAGTGCGCTCACCAACTGTTCCAACATCGGTAACAGATGCCGCTCCAGGAAATCTACCTGGGCCTGCTGGTATCCGGCGAGCAGCTCTTCGCTGCCGGCATTGGCTTCCAGGTAGCCCAGCCAGCACATAAATTCGAGTTGGCAGACGATGTGATCGGGCAGGTCATTGGCGCGTTCTGAATCGTTAACAGCCAGGCCAAAGTGGCGATACCAGTCGCTGAACTGCAGCAGGATCTCGGGCCGATTCGAGTCTTTTGCCAGCGCCGGATAATCACCCGCATTCAGATGCACTCGAGGGCGACCCTTGTGGCCAACCTGAAACAGGTCATTGTAGGTGGCCTGAACCTCTGGCGTTGAATCCCATGGGTAGGCGAACGCCAGTGCCGTGCCCTGAAAGAAGTCGGAGCGGGCGGCTGGCTGAGCGCAATGCAGTGTCATAGGCTTCTCCTCACGCCAGCTTGAACATATCGCTGTGTTTGTAAGCGATCAGAGTGTCCATCAGTTCGCTTTCCTTTCCGCTTTGTTTACGGGCGCGTTCGTTCTCCAGCGTGTCGAGTGCGTCTCTTACGCCGTCGCCAAACAAACTCTCCAGGTAAGACAGCGGAATGCGATCTTCTTCGGTGGTGGTGCCATCAGCATTGAAGGCATCGGGCGCGCTGGGTGGAACATAAAAGACGTTGGGTTCAGTGCCCCACTCGGCGTGTAGGGGCAGGGCCACCTTGTACTTGTCTACCAGCGAATGCGGCCGACGCACTGCTGCGCGCAGGCCGTGGGTAAGCCTTTCTCGATGCGGGGATAACAGAAAATGCACTTCTCAGACTTGGACAGTTTCTCGTTGAAGTACACCTTCTTGTACGGGCAGGCGGTGACGCAGTAGCGATAGCCACGACAGCGCTCCTGGTCGATCAACACAATGCCGTCTTCCTGGCGCTTATAGATCGCGTTGCGAGAGCAGGCCGCTAGACAGGCCGGGTTGCTACAGTGGTTGCAGATGCGCGGCAGGTAAAAGTGATAGCTGTTTGGGTAGTCGCCCGCGCCTTCGTCCTCATCCCAGTTCGCGCCAGATGTGGGTTTCACATTGGGACGCAACCAGGGGTCGGTGCCGGTCATCAAGGCTTCTTCGTAGTTGTATTCCCAGGGCTCGCCATAGTCTTCGGCGGTGGGCAGTGTGCCGGATTTGAGTTGACCATTTTCGTCGAAACCACCGCCGCTGACTTCATAGTAGCGGGGATAGCCGTCACCGGGTTTGGTTTCGACGTTGTTCCAGTACATGTACTCGCGGCCATCCCGGTTGGTCCACTGGGTCTTACAGGCGTGTGACAGCCGATGCACTTGTTGAGGTCCATCACCATCACAAGTTGGCGTTTACTCATGGTTCACACCTCCCTCTGCAACCTCGATATCGACACCCGTTTCGTTGGCCAGCCCGTTGGGATTCCACTTGTACATGTCGAACTTCAGATGACCCCAGTTGCCCACCAACTCCAGGGGTTGTATCAGTGTGGCAACGACCTGATTGAGGCCTTTGCGTTCGCGCATCTGATGTGGCTCCCAGGCGTGTTCCATCATCACTTGGTTGTCGCGCACGGTTGGGGTGATTTTGGCCTGGGCGTAAAACTCGCCGATACCGTTGAACACCCGTACGTGACCACCGTCGACAATGCCTTTCTTTGCTGCAAGATCGGGGTTGATATAGACGAAGGGCTCGCCCCGTTGCTGGCGCATCATGTATTTGTTGGAGCGCCAGGTGGAGTGAATGCCCCAGCGAGTGTGGGGTGTGTAAAAAGTGTAGGGAAAACTGGACGCTTCCGGCCCGGCGTTGTCGCGTGCGGTCGGTACCATAGACTCCAGCTTTTCAAACCACTCATGATCGCAATAAAAGGTGATGCGGCCCGAAAGATTCGGGTAAGGCGTTTTATCCTGGGTTTGCGCGCGCCAGGCCTGCACCGGCTGATCAGGGGTGACTTTGGCCGAAGCGGGAGACGGGCTGCTGCCAACCGCAATAAAGCCTTGCTTAACGGCGTCGTCGTAGGATTGACCGGCATACTGCGGGCTGTTCTCCACCAGGAACCGCACTTGCTGCTCGGCGGTCATCAGTGCGCCGGCCATGGTGTACTCATCGTGAATCGTTTTAAGGTCGCGCTCAAAGGGGCCGTCCTGGTATGCGTCGATGCCGCGCGCTTTTGCCTTCTCCTGGATCTTGCGTGTGAGCAAGACATACATCTCCCACTCGGGCATGGCCTCGCCCACCGGTTTAACCGGCGCGGTAAAGAAGTTGCCGAAGCGGTGCATCGGGGTGATGCGAAAATCCCAGCCCTCGTAGTGACCTGCAGCGGGCAGTACGTAGTCGGCATACTCTGCGGTGGAATCCATGCGCACGTTGATGTTCACAAACAATTCTGAGTAGAGCTCGAGAATGCGCTCGCGGTAGTTAGGGCCTTTGTTGCGCTGGAACTTGTTGTCCGCCTGCAAAATGGCGCCCTTGAGGCCGCTGTAAACCGGCATCTGCTGCGTGCTGATGGCCTCATCAATCATGGCCTGCATCTCTTCCACGTCGAAGCCGGTGCGCGCTTTCAATTTTTCGTTGTCATAGTGCGCACGGGCTTCGATGATCTTCTTACCATGAACGTACTCGCCGAGGCCGCCGCACTCAAAGCGGGGCATCTTGCCCGTCTGAATGAAGCCCAGGAAGAAAGAGGTTTCGAAGCCCATGAATCCGAACGGGCTCCAGTAACCGCCCTTGTCGCCGCCATGGCCCGTGAGTGCGCACAGCAGAATCTGTGTCCACTGGATGTAAATGCCGTTGAGCATCTTCGCGGAGGCAAAACCTCCGGCGATCACTGCTTTCTTTGCGGCGGCAAATGCGCGCGCCTCTTCGCGCACCAGGTCCGGGTGAATCCCGGTCTTCTCGCGGGTGCTCTCGGGGCTGAACTTCATCGCCTCGGCTTTCATATGGACGAACGCCGGTTGCACGGCGATGCCGTCCACTTCGAAGCGCCCTTCGAGCGCGGGGTCGGCACCGTCCAGAGCAATCGATTTGGTATCGTTGCCCATGGTGCCGGGTGCGGCAACGGCCTGGTTGGAAGCTTTATCCCAGTAGTACAGCACCTGGTCACCGCCACCCTCTACCAGATCCGATTCGCGCAGTAGCTTGCGATTGTCTTCGCGCACCAGCAGCGTAAGGTCGGTTTGTTCCTTGATGAAAGCGCGATCGATCAGGTCTTCGTCGAGCAAGGTGTAAACCATGCTCATGTAAAGGAACGGGTCTGCCCCTGGTTTCACGTTGAGCCAACGGTCCGCGTGAATCGCCGTGGGGTTGTAGTCGGGTGAAACACTAACCACCCGTGCGCCGTTGTACTTGGCCTCACAAACATAGTGCGCGTCGGGGATGCGAGTGACGTTGACGTTCAGAAAAGAGAGCAGCAGATAGTCGGCATCGAACCAGGCATCTGAAGTGGCATTATCCATATTCTCGCCATAAGCGAGGTACTGGCCCGACTGTCCGTCGCCCACGTCGGTGAGTGCATCTTCCTGCACACCACCCAGCAGCGCCGCAAAGCGCAGGCCGGCCGCGATTTTGCCATTGGATACGGTGCCGGTGCCGGTATGGGTGGCCAGGCAGCCCGGTCCAAATTCCTCGTAGAGATCGATGATCTTGTCGGCGATTTCGTCGCTGGCCTGATCCCAGGAAATGCGCTGCCACTTGCCTTCGCCGCGCTCGCCGATGCGTTTCATCGGGTAGCGAATACGGTCGGCGTCGTACATCGCCTGGGAATGAATGGCGCCTTTCTGGCAGCCGCGCGGGTTGGTGTCGGGGGTGTTCTCATTCACCTGCGGGTACTGGGCCAGTTGTTCCTCGCGGATCACGATGCCGTCCCGCGTGAGAATTTTGAAGGCGCAGTTGCCGTGGCAGTTCACGCAGTGGGCAGCGAAGCCCGACTCTTCATGTTCATACTCCCGGCGATAAACGTCTTCCCAGCCCCTGTAGGGATAGTCGGTGCTGAGCGTGTCATGCAGGGGGCGGAGGGTGGTTAATGAGAAGGCTTTTTCAGCGCTGAGCGCACTGATGCCAGCGACGCCAGAGACTTTCAGAAATCCGCGTCGATCAAGTTTCTTCATCCTGTTTCTGCCAGATATTATAACAATTTAAGAATTTTAGTGTTTTTTGTGGGCTAATCAAGGTTATTTTTATAATATATGTGCAATGATTGCGCCTTTCTTATAAGAAAAGGCGGATTTTTCCGGGAATCGAGGGTAAGTAGGTGCAGTGTGGGCTTGGAATTTTATAAGATGACGGCAGAGGCCGTGTCGGGCGACGGGCCGCTTGAGGCTACGGAGTTTCCTGTATTGAGCAGCATCACAGACACCTCTTTTCCTGATATTTTTGAGAACCTGGCGACCGGTCGAGACTCATCTGACCGCGTACTGCGAACCATTATTGAAGGCTTGCTGGATGGACGTTACCAGCCCGGCCAGAAGGTAAATGCGCGGCAATTGTCGGAAGAACTCCAGGTGAGCATCGTGCCCGTGCGCGAGGCAATACATATACTGGCGGGAGAGGGGGTTATAGACCTCACTGCGCGCAAGGGCGCGCGTATTCGAAGTCTCGACCAGCGGGAGGTTCGCAATTGGTGGGAGATCAATGGCGTTGTGGCTCGCCTGGGCGTGCGCTTTGCCGCGGAGCATATCGGCAATGACCCAGCTAACGTAGAAAAAATTCGCGATGCCATGGAGCTTGTGCGTGAGAAGGCGGGCACCCTGTCTGGCTTCGATTACATTATGGTATTGCTCCGCTATCACATGGTGATGCACGAAGTTGCTGAGATGCCTGAACTCAACGAAGCCGTGCGTCGCTTGGGTATTTTCTTCTGGGCGATATTTTTCCCTGAGTATATTCCCATGCAGGATTACGCCGCGACCTATGTGCGCAATCATCAGCGAGTCACTGACGCCGTGTTAGCCGGTGATCCGGATGCAGCCGAGGCGGCCTATCAGTACCACATCGATTGGTCAGATGCGTTGATTGCAGGCGAAAGACCCGACCCTGAAGCGCCCTGGGTGCATCACAAGACGCCCTAACAGTTCCTTCTACTTTTTAGTCTAGAAAATCTGCCAGCCTGGTGTTGTTGGCGCCACGGGGTGTTAGCCGCACGAACTCTTCACGGCGATTTGCCTCAGCTAGCGATGGCTTGGTGGCGTCAATGGCCCAGCGATTATTGGGGATGGGTCGAATGTCGGTCGGGCTATTGATCAGCGTGGTCAGTGGTTCCGGTAGTGCGCGGGTGCCGCTGAAACCTTCTGCGCTATTGAGGCCGTCCGCCCGAATCGATAATGCGAACAAGACGTCGCTGGTGTCGTAGATGTCGACATCCTCATCGACAATCACACTTAAGCGCGGTGCCATGGGATTAGCCATCGCGGTTTGCATGACCTCGCGCACCTCAAGTGGATTATTCGCCGTCATCTGAATAAATGCACAGTTGCCGCAGGAGGTGAGGGGCATGTGAATGTCTTTCACAGGTAAGCCCTTCGCCAACATCATATTGAACATGGGTGGGATGGTAATGAATTCCGCGAGAGAGTGATGTTCGGTAAACCGGTTAGGTTGGATGTGTCGGTAGATGGGCTTCTCGCGCATCGTAATTGCGGTGACTTCAAAGAATGGCTCCAGTGAGAGAATGGGCGCGAAGCTGTCGGAATGAGAAGAGGCGTGTAGATAGGGTGCTCTTTCCGGGTCAATAAAGCCTTCGATAACAATTTCGGCCAACGCCGGTATTTGGAGATCCAGGGTCTCCGCTTTGATCAGAGGAACGGCTTCGCCCAATAATCCGGCCACCAGGTTTAGCTCGCTAAAGCCGTCGTGAGGCCCGGTATAGGACGCCCCGATTTCATAGGCAGGGTGACAGCCCACCACTAACGCCATCGGGCAGCGCTCACCCCGTTCGGCCCAGGCCTGCACGTTTCTCGCCGTGTGTCCGGGCAGCATGAAGAAGTGCATGCGTTGTTCGCCGATTACCTTCGCCATTGTGAAAAAAGTGTTGAGGTTGCCTTCTGGGTCGCGAGTGACACCCATGCCACTGCTCATGCAGGGCTCAAGGAACTGATTCGCCTCGATCCCCAGATGAGGAAAATCATAACCCTCTGAGGGGACCGGAATGGGCAACCGCGAGAGACGAGCGTCTTCGCCCGTCCATATCACTTCCTTTATCGGTGCGTCATCGACGTCTACGGTTGGTCCTGGCCCTTGCGCCAGCTTTTGCAGGTAGCCGGGCATGACGGCCGCTGGGCCGCCTTCAATACCCAGTGCCATGGCCTGCGTTTCCCGGAAACGAGTCAGACAGTCGACTACGGTGAAATCCGGATACCCTTTGATGTTTTCCAGTATCAGTGGCCGGCGGGTTTCAGAGCACAGCGCAGCGACCTGCGTAAGTGGATCGACCGCCTTGCTGACGTGCAGGTTCAGGCCGGCGGCTTCGGCCTGCGCCAGGAAGCTTCTGAGATCGGCTTGGCTGGGATTCATGTTCGGACTCCTGCTTACAACTCAACTTCGATGATTCGGGTCTTCGCGGGCCCTTCCTCGTAAGGCGTGAGCATACGAATATTCAGCTTCAGGTGTTGGTAGAGCCACTGGCCATCCCGCCGTACATACTGGTCTTCGTAAATGGCAGATAACCACAATGCATTACCTTGGAATACCATAGGCTGCCACAGGTACCACTGGCCTGTTGCGGTATCGCCGTGTATTTCGATTAACGGGTTGGAAATCTGGTGAACCGCGAAGGGCACCAGCTGGTGTGAAACAGCGAAGAAGTCGTAGATACCTTGCCGGCCTTCGGCGTAGCCGAGAATGCTTCCATCCCAGATCGCGTCCTCGGCAAATAGAGGGGCGAGTTTGTCCGGGTTGTAGTCGTCATCGCAGGCGGCCGCATAGCGTGCCTTCAGTTGCTTGATGTCCTCGATGTCGGTGAGGCGTTGTATTTGCTGTTCCAGGCTCGAGCTCATGGTGTAGTCCTCATTTCTTTCGGTATTTGTTGGTGCCACTCAGTGGCCTGCTCATAGGCGTGGGCAAGTTGTATTAGTAGTGCTTCTTCGCCATGGCGGCCGACCAGTTGCATGCTCAATGGCAGTCCACTGTCGGAGAAACCCATGGGCACTGAAATTGTGGGACTGCCGGAAAAGTTAAAGGGAGCTTGATAGAGCACGATCGGACCCACGGCTTCTGGGGGTAACTCCAGTTGTGGCGGAAACTCTTCTAGCGACGGTGAGGGGCCGGCGAAGGATGGGCAGAGCAGCGCGTCCATATGCTGAAAGGCGTTGCGCAGAACCTGCTGCACGCGTCCGCGCGCTGTGTAAGCCGCCGAAATTTCCACACCGCTCCGCGAATGCCCATGCTCCAGCAGGCTGCGAAAAACTGGGCCATAGTCGTCAGACCGAGCGGGATAGAATCTGTCGTGATGGCGCGCTGCTTCAACGCCGGTCAGGGTAAACCAATGCTCTGCGCCCTCTTCGATGCCAGTCACGCCCACGTCTATCAGTTCCGCTCCCAGTGAAGCGAGTTGTTCTGCAGCTCTGGCCAGAGCTGTCGATACCTGCGGGTCAACCATGGCGTTGTATTTGCTGTCGATACCTATTCGCAGTCCCGTAACGGCTTGCCCGATGCCGGCGGTAAAATCCGGCTCTTCCCACTGCAGGGAAGTCGGGTCCATAGGGTCGTATCCGGCTATGGCATTGAGCATGATTGCCGCGTCAGCGACACTGCGAGTCAGCGGTCCGATGTGATCGAGAGATTCCGCCAGTGGAAACGCATTGTGGCGGCTGACCCTGCCATAGGTAGGTTTGATTCCGACTACGCCGTTCACCGCAGAGGGCAATCGAATTGAGCCACCGGTGTCAGAGCCCAGAGTTGCGAATGCGAGCCCTGCTGCAGTGGCGACCCCCGAACCGCTCGAAGAAACGCCGGACCAGTGCTTTGCGTTCCAGGGGTTTACGGGAACGGGAAGCTCTGGATGGTATCCAGATAGAGCGAACTCCGTCATGTTGAGCTTTCCCAGAGAAATGGCGCCCGCTGCTTCGAGTTTGTCGACCACCGTCGCGTTGACCTCAGGCACAAAGTCGCTGAGGACGATCGAAGACGCCGTCGTATTTACTCCCTTGGTATAAATAAGATCTTTAAGGGCGATCGGAATGCCGTGAAGTGGCCCGCGATAATTGCCGCCGCGAATATCGTCGCGTGCCCGAGCTGCTTGCTCCAGTGCCTGCTAGCCGGTAATGGTGTTGAATGCCTTGAGCGCAGGGTTTAACTGCCGCACCCGTGTGAGCATCTGTGTCGTTAGCGCGACCGGGTCGACTTCGCCGGTTTTGAGGCGCGGCGCTAGTGAAGAAATCGTTTCGAAAGCAAGTTCGCCGTTCATATCAGGCTCCTGAATTTCACAAATGTTATAGCATATTGCTTGTTAGAGACACCCTCCGAGGGTGGGGCCAGATCATCTGTGAATATTAGTTATTTAATAATATAAGGGGTATTTATGGCATAAAATTGCCCATAAATCTATATTTATTATAATAAAACTATTGACAGAAAGTATAAGCATCTCTATATTTGCGCGAAATATTATAACATTTGCTCTAATTATTGGAGAATCCCGTCATGAACATCAAGCACTCGGCGATGGCTCTTGCTATAGCATCCGTCATTTCTAACCAGGCAAATGCGCAGCTCGAAGAGGTAGTGGTTACGGCCCAGAAGCGGGCCGAAAGTTTGCAGGATGTGCCCGTGGCCGTGAGCGCATTTCAGGGCGACCAACTGGAGAATTTCGGTGTCGGCGATACCCAGGCTCTGGCAGTGGTCACCCCTAGTCTGGTCTTCAACAATCGAGGTCCTGTAGCACAACCTTTCATACGGGGGATTGGAACCACGCTATCACTGCTGGGGCTGGAGCCCAGCGTGGCTACCTATGTCGATGACCAATACTACGCCCGACCGGTCGGTAGCATCATGGAGCTGCCGGACCTGGAGCGAATCGAAGTGTTAAAGGGCCCGCAGGGTACCCTGTATGGTCGCAACGCCACCGGTGGTGCTATTCGCATCGTCACCAAGGATCCAACGGCTGACTTCGAGGCGAAGGTAAAGCTCTCTGCGGGTAACTATGGCTACTACGGTGTATCGAACTATGTGCAGGGCGGTCTAGCCGACAACCTATACGGTAACTTTTCGGTGCTGATCAAGAAGCGGGACGGCTTTGGCGAGCAGGAGGAGAAGGGGCTGGATGATCTCGACGATCTCGACACCCAGACTTACCGAGGCAAGCTGCTGTGGGATATGACTGACACGGTGACGGCCAAACTGGCTCTGGATTACACCAATCGCGAAGATACGGCCGGCAGCGAGACTATCGATATCACCTCCGACAAATCGATACTGGGCACACTGCCGGGTGCTATTGGCAATTCCTGGGCGGAAGGCCCTGGCCGGTTTCCGCCCTTTGGCAACGTCTATGAAACGGGTAAGGAGCAGGACAGCGTTCGCTCCAGTGTCGATGCTGACAATGAGCTGGAAATGTTCAACGCCCAGTTACGATTTGACGTTCAGCTCGATGGCATGACCTTTTCGTCGATGACGACCTACCAAGATACGGAGAGCGAAACCAACACGGCTGACTTTGATGCCTCGGCGGGTGTCTTCTCGGATGTGTATGACGAAGAGAACAATGAAGCTTTCAGCCAGGAGCTGCAGTTGGTATCTGACACGGATAGCGCGCTTAGCTGGGTAGCAGGTATTTACTACTTTTCTTCCGAGGGCGACTACCAGCTGGATTTCGATGCCCGTGATCTTGTGGTCGCAGGCTTCGCGACGCTGTCCAGCCCAAGAAGTGATCTCGACACAGAAGCATGGGCGGTGTTTGGCCAGGCAAGCTACGCCTTCAATGATGCGTGGTCACTGACCGCTGGTGGTCGATACAGCTATGAGGAAAAAGACATTACGGCTGAGTCGCCCACGGGGCCCGTGGATGATGACGATGACTGGGACGAGTTCACGCCCACGGTCACGCTTCAATATGACTGGGACCTGGGTATGGCTTACGCCACCTATAAAAAAGGATTCAAGAGCGGCGGTTTTGCCTATCCGTATGTTGTGGGCTTCTCCGATCAGTCGGTCGAGCCAGAAATTCTGGATATGTATGAATTGGGCTTAAAGGCTGATCTGCTGGACGACACGCTTCGCGTCAGTGCCGCGGCCTACTACTACGACTATGAAGACCTACAGGTAAACCGTAACGCGGGCCTGGTGCCGGGGGTGGGTGTGGTCATTCCGGTAGAGAATGCCGGCGGTGCTGAAGTGTATGGCCTGGATGCGGACATCACCTGGCTCGCCACCGACAATCTCACTGTGTTGCTGGGCTTCAACGCCATGGATACGGAGTACACCGACTACGATGCCACGCCCAACGTTTACAACAGCACTACCTTCCCCGGTGGCGTAGTAGCAGCCGTCGCTTACGACGCAGAGGGCGAAGACATGGTTCGTGCGCCAGAGTTCTCCGCATTCGTATCGCTGAACTATGACGTCAACTTCTCCAATGGCGCCTACATGCCGATTTCTTTGACCTATTCACACACCGGTGAGTACGACTTCGATTTGATTCCCGGCGACGAGACCAATCGTATCGATGAGAACGAAAGCGACAGCTATGAGCTGCTGAATGCGCGTATCACTTACCACTCTGCTGATGATAAGTGGAGCGTTGCTGCCTGGGGTAACAACCTGACCGATGAAGAGTATTACGATGAAGTCGTATCCTTCGCTACGGCAGTGCGTGCGACTGTCGGTGCGCCGCGTACTTACGGCGTCGACTTTACCTATAACTTCTGAGTCGCGCAGTGAGCAGCCCCTTCAACCTGGCTGGGAAAGTAGCTCTGGTAACCGGGGCCAGTCGTGGCATCGGTGAGTCGATTGCGCGAGTGCTGGCGCAATTCGGCGCACATGTCATTGTCTCAAGCAGGGATATAGATGATTGCCGCCTGGTGGCGAATTCCATTGGCGAGGCGCGTGGTTCAGCCGAAGCAATCGCTTGCCACGTTGGCGTCATGGAGGATATCGCGAAGGTATTTGACCGGATAAGTGAGAGTCACGGAAGGCTGGATATCCTGGTCAACAATGCGGCTACCAACCCCTATTTTGGGGACATTCTCGATACCGACCTGAACGCGTTCCAGAAGACAGTCGATGTCAATCTGCGGGGCTATTTCTTCATGACAGTCGAGGCCTGTCGACTGATGCGTTCGGGCAGCGGTGGCGCCATTCTCAATACGGCTTCAGTGGCCGGCCTGCAACCCAGCCCCGGGCAGGGCATTTACTCCATTACCAAAGCGGCCGTTATCAATATGACGCGCGCTTTCGCCGCTGAATGCGGGCGCCACAATATTCGCGTCAATGCGTTGCTGCCGGGCCTGACGAAAACAGCATTTGCCGGCGCCCTGTTCGATAACGAGGCGTTCTACAGAGAGGCGGTGCGCAATATTCCGCTGGGCCGCCATGCCTTGCCGGAAGAGATGGCGGGGATGGCGCTTGCGCTCGTTTCCGGTGCCGGAAGCTATGTGAACGGAGAGACGATAACGATCGATGGCGGCATGACCGCTACTCGAATCTAGGAGAAATCTATGAATGATTCCGTTACCAAGCAGCGCGAGATGGGGCCATTGGCTCAGCAGCTGCTCTACTTTATGGGCGTTATGAAGGAGGACTTCCCCGCCTGCCTGGAGTTACTCAGTGAAGATGTGATCTGGCTCAATCGCCTACCTGGGCATGTGCCATTTGGTGGTCAATATTCGGGGCGCAGCGAGTTTGCTTCTTACATCCAACGGATGGGCGCCACCTTCGAGATCGGTCATTACCCTGTCGAAGAGTTCGACTTTTTCGAGTCTGGAAACACCCTGGTCATTGTGGGCTATGAAAAAGATGCTCGAGTCATTGCGACCAATACGGTTTTCGATCTTCCCTTCGTTTGGGTGGTGAAGTTCAACGAGTGGGGCCAGATTTGCTTTCTGCAGGAGCATAACGACACCGCAGCGATTGGCGATGCATTCAGGAGTTGAAGCATGAGGATTTCAAGACTAAGTCCAGTAGCACTGGTGCTTGTGGTGTTTTGCATGGCGGCCAATGCCGCCCCAAATCGTGGAGACGAGCGAGTAATCTATGATGGCGACTTTACAAAGTATCGTCAGGAGCACACCGCAGCCTGGTCTCAGCAGGACACAGACATAAATCAGCGTCTGGCAGAGCTAGAGAAACGGCACGGCAAACGGCCCAATATCGTCCATATCCTCTGGGACGACAATAGTCTGGGGCAGTTGGGTGTTCCACAGATGAACAAGGTGCTGGGCTTCGATACGCCGCGGCTAAACCAGATGGCGCGAGAGGGTATTAGCTTCACTCGCATGTATACCGAGCCCTCCTGTACACCCACACGAACCGCTGCGCTTACCGGCCGTCTCGCCGTACTTGCCGGCATGCACAAGGTGGGCTTCCCGCCGGATGGCATGGGGCTGCACAAAGATGAAGTGACTATTGCCGAGGTTTTGTCGAAATCGGGCTACCAGACGGCGTTTGTTGGTAAAGCGCACCAGGGCGATATCGAGCAAAGCTACATGACCAACCAGGGATTCGATTTCGCCAATTTCTCCATGTACAACCAGTTTCCCTGGATTGGCTGGCAGCCGGGCGGTTTAGCCGATGGCCTATTCAAGCATCAGTGGGATAAGGACTATGCCGTTGATTCCAGATTTCGACCGCTGGGCTACGTGAATCAATTGGAGGGACGAAAGGGCGAGGCGCCTCGAGTATTTACGGGCAGCAGTCGTGCAGAATACAGCAGACTGATCCGAACGCATCAGAACATGGTGGTGGATTACATCAAGGATAACGCGGATGCCGATAAGCCCTTTTACCTGGCGTACTGGCCGCACGTATTCGATCCAGCGCGCCGCCCCGATACGCTGACGGCTAATACGGATAACTGGGTAGGTCAGAGCCTGGAGGATATGGATCGGGATATTGGCGATGTGCTGGATACCCTGCGCCAGGCAGGCATTGCGGAAAACACTCTCGTGATAGCCATGGCGGACAATGGTCCCATGCATGAGCTGGCACCGCTGACCCAGGAACCCTGGTTTCGCGGCGGCAAGGGTGATTACCTGGAAGGGGGCATTCGCGTGCCAGCCTTCGCCTGGTGGCCTGGCATGATCGAGGAAGACCAGATTGTCGGCGATATTGTGACGGTGCACGATTTGTTTACCACCTTCGCTGCACTGGGTAACGGTCTTGCGCGAATTCCGACGGACCGTGTGATCGATGGGATTGATCAGCGCTCATTGCTACTAAACGGTGACGGCTACTCGCGGCGAGACTACTATCACGTGTACACGGGCAATATTCTGGCCGCTTCGATCAAGCAGCAGTTCAAGCGCGTTTGGGTGGGCGCAAAACCCGGGTTGATCGGCGAAGAGTTCACCAATCTCTATAAAGACCCGCGCGAGGAGCACCTGCAGATGCCGCCTTACCTGTGGGCATGGGCGGCCTTCGATCATATGCGCGAGCGTCATGACGCTTTAGTTCGTAAATACCCGCACCGACCGCCGACCCATGGCACTCCCTATGAGGGCATTGTCGATCTGCCGCCGGAAGCGCAGGCGGTTGCGGACGCCGTGCCGACAAGCTACGAGTAGTTCAGGGGGAAATCTGCGTTAGTTCTGCTTTGGGTTACCGATGTCCTGGAGCAGCATGTACCAGTGTTCAAGACCCGCGAAGAAAGACTTCACGGGTACCCGCTCATTCAACCCGTGGGCGAATATATCCTTAGGGTTGATGAACAAGCCCTCGGTACCGTAAGTCGGGATGCCAGCGGCGCGAATCTCTTTGGCATCGGTACCATAGGGTGCCTGATAAGTGATCACGGGAATGCCCGGATGCTGTGCGTGTACGACTCGGGCAATGGATTCCATAATGTCCTGGCGAACGGGTGACGCTGGGCTGGTCTTGGGGTTATTCAGCGCCACAATCTCAAGGCGATTGTCTGCACCTACTTGCTGGAGCTTCTGCTGCGTTTCCTCAATGGACTCACCGGGAAATATCCTGCAGTTAACGGTTGCTGTCGCTGACTGAGGTAGCGCGTTCTCCGCGTGTCCTCCCCGCAGCATGGTGGCAACACAGGTCGTGCGCAGCTGACCCACCAGGTAAGGGTTAGCAGAAAGCGTTGCCGCTGCCTCGGCGTCGTTCGGATTCCGCGCAAATCGAGCCATTGCCTCGCCTTCCGGACCGGGTGTCACCGCCGACATTTCGAACAGGTAGTTCAGGGTCGTATCGTTATAGCGAACCGGGAACTCATAGGCTTCGATGTTTTTAAGAACAGTGGCCAGCTCGTAGATAGCGTTGTCTTTGCGCGGCATAGAACTGTGGCCACCGGCATTGCGTAGGGTTAGTTCGAAGCTCGCATAGGATTTCTCTGACGGCTGTACGTAGTAAGCCACCGCAGCGCCGGCATCATTGAGTTGACCGCCTCCCGCATCGGCGTTGAGCGCATACTCTGCATTGGTCAGTTCACGATGCTCGGTCACAAGAAGGCGCGTGGTGCGCATCCCCGTCTCTTCATCGCCGGTGAAAGCGATGATCAAGTCGCGTCGGGGTACGAAGCCGTCTGCTTTCAGTCGTAGGAAGGTCGCGGTGAGCATGGTCGTGCCGAACTTGTCGTCGTGGCTACCGCGACCGAAGAAAAAGCCGTTGTCTTCTGTCAGCGTGAATGGGTCCCGCTCCCAGTCTTTGGGCAACGCGTCAACCACGTCCATGTGCGCGGTCAGCAGTATGGGTTTTTTGCCGAGTGAGTCGTCGCCGCGATAGCGCACCACTAATCCGGCGGTTTTTTCACCGCTCGGTTGTGTGTAGGGCAGCAGGTGAACATCGTCTTCGGGAAATCCCCCGTCGCGAAACTGTGCGGCCAGATACTCTGCCAATGCAGGCACCTGCTCATGCCCGGCGGCGGTGCGCAGCGAAACAGAGTGCCGGTAAATCTCTAGTGCCTGCTTCTGGTGGGGTGCCGTGTAATAACTACTTTGATCTGGCGTCTGCGCTTGTACAGAGACGGCTGGCAGCAGCAGCCCAATGGCCAATGTCCTTATTGTTTTCATGTGACGCTTCCTGTTGTCCTTCTTGGTGAATTGCGAGCAGTTGATGATACTAGCGATTTCTGCCGAGTTTTTCGTGGGCGTCTACCCAGTCGTTCGTGCCCGTCTTTTTGTCTACCCGTGTCGCGGCGCCCAGCGATAGCTCGCCGGCAACAACAACTCCAGCGGCAATCTCCAGCAGCTTTTTCACCTTGCCGGGGCCGTAGCAGTCCATGATCTCCAAGCACTCGCGTTGAGTGGCCAGATTGGTTCCGCCCCCGTAGGTGGCCATGATCAGGGCCGGTAATGTCACGGAGTAGTGCAGATCGCCGCTGCGCGTAGCGTAGGCGTAGATCGTGCACTGATTGGCCTCGCCGATATTGGCCATGTCCTGTCCTGTGGCCATGAACATGGCAGCCAGGCCGTTGGCGGGGTGGGCTGCGTTGTTGGAAGATCCGGTGAGAAAGGCGTTGAGCGTTGAGATGCTGTAACCATGAGCCATTTGCTCTGGTGTGATGCGCAATATATCGATGAGTACCTGCCGGGGGATGTTGATTTCCGCGGTGACGCGACGACCGCGCCCGTGCAGTGAGTTAACGAATGATGTCTTCTTTTCGGTATCGAAGGCGCCAGACAACATATAGTTTTTGAGCGGCGCATAGTTAGCTCGTATCCATTCACAGGCCACAAACGTCGCCTTGCCAGTCATGTTTTGGCCGGCGGCATCGCCGGTGCTGTAGTCGAACCGGGTGTGTACCATGTTGTGCGCTATGTAGCGCTCAACTTCCAGCAGTTTACCGACCGAAGTGGTCGATTCCGCCTGCGCCTTAATGTTCGCAAAGTTTTCTTCCAGCCATTCATAAAAATCCCTCGCATCGCGGGCATTGCGAAAGATGAATGTGGGCGCCCGCTGCATGGCTTCACCGCAGACGGTGGTCATAATGCCTCCGCTTTCGCGAATCACCCGCATGCCGCGGTTGTAACTGGCGACAAGTGTTCCCTCAACTGTGGCCATGGGCACATAGAACTCGCCCTTGGCATGTTCGCCATCAATCAGTAGGGGGCCGGCTAGACCAATTGGTAGCTGTGCGACGCCAAACAAGTGTTCGCAATTGCCCTCCATGCTCTCCGGATCAAAGCTGAATTGCCGGGTGTGATCGAGCTGCGCGCCGGTGTGGTCCTGGATGAACTGTTGGCGCTCCGCGATGATGTCGGCGCTGTAGTCATTGTCATTGCTGCGGGGAATCTTGTTGCTCATGATGATGGCCTTGTAGAAAAACGCTTAAAGTCTCACTGCAATATAGTCGAGTTGGTCCCAGCTTGTGGGCACAAGCCGTGGGCGGGTACTACACTGGTTTCAATACCGTTACGGAGTAGAGCGATGAGAGTGATGTTATTGGTCCTTTGCGCATTCGCTGGCCAGTGTGCGCTGGCTTTGGATCTCTCTGATTATGAGCTGATTGACCTAAGTCATGCCTATGATGAGAGCACCGTCATGTGGCCGACATCGCCTTCACGGTTTGAGAAGACCGAGCTCGCATATGGCAAGACTGAGGGCGGCTGGTTCTATTCTTCTTACTCCCTGTGCACACCGGAACATGGCGGTACTCACCTTGATGCACCGATTCATTTTCATGCCGGTGGATTGACCACAGAGGCCATTCCTCTTCGTGACCTCGTTGCACCCGTTGCAGTCATTGACGTGAGCGGGAAAGCCGCGGTCAACAGGGACTATCGTCTCAGTGCAGCGGATGTGCTGGCTTTCGAGAAGCAGCACGGCGCTATCAGTGCCGGAACCATCGTGCTTATGCGAACGGATTGGAGTCAGTATTGGCCGAATGTGCGTGCCTACTTGGGCGACGACACGCCTGGCGACGCTAGCGGATTATCTTTTCCCGCTTTCGGGGCGGACGCAGCAGCGTTGCTTGTCGAGGAGCGAGGCGTGCGCTTGTTAGGTGTCGATACCGCCTCTACCGACTATGGTAAGTCGAGAGACTTCCCGGTGCATCGCATTGCGGCTGCAAATGACGTTAGTAATCTCGAGAACCTGACTAACCTGGATAGGTTGCCACCGACTGGGGCTATAGTTATGGCACTGCCGATGAAAATCCGCGGCGGGTCTGGCGGCCCAGTGCGCGTGGTGGCATTAGTCCCACAGTAATGGTTGAATCTACAGGCACCAAATAATAAAAATGGAGAAACGCCCGTGGACAACCGCTACCTCGCAGAGTTGGTTGGCACCTTCACCTTGGTCTTTGCTGGCTGTGGTGCCGTCGTGGTCGACACGCAGTACGGGGGTGTACTTGGCCACCTGGGCATTAATATGGTCTTTGGTCTCGTTGTGATGGCGGTGATCTATTCCATCGGCAACGTCTCAGGCGCACACATCAACCCAGCTGTTACCATCTCCTTCGCCACGGCGGGATTGTTCGAATGGCGTCATGTTGCGCCGTATATCCTTGCACAGCTGATCGGTGCTGCTTTGGCCGGTGTGTTGCTGCTATTCCTGTTCCCCGGTCATGAGACCTACGGTTCAACCCTGCCCAGTGAATCGCTGATGCAGTCCTTTGCTTTCGAAGTGGTGATTTCGTTCTTGCTGATGTTCGTGGTTTTCAATGTCTCCACCGGGCATATGGAGAAGGGCATTATGGCGGGCGTTGCAGTTGGCGGCACTGTGGCACTACTAGCGCTGCTGGGCGGCGCGGTTACGGGCGCCTCTATGAACCCGGCCCGTTCCTTTGGCCCCGCGCTAGTGTCGGGCAACCTCGGAGTTATGTGGCTGTATGTCGCCGCGCCGATTACCGGCATGTTGCTCGCATTTCCGGTAGCCAGGCTCGTGCAGGGCGCCGAATGGGATGGTCCGGTCGAGGATGAATCTCCCCTCTAGTTGATCCAACACAAAGAAATTATTCCTTGTAATCCCTAATCTATAAGCTCCCTCAATCTACGCGGGGAGAACTGTAGCGATGGATTACGTAATGATTGCCAGCGCATTGATGGCCGCTACCTCAGTGGGTGGAATTGCGCTCATCTTGATCCTAATTGTCGCGGGAAAAATTAGCGTTTAGGGCAAGCTCAACGCCGCTTCATTGAGCGGCTTCCGAACTGTACACTCTTAGCGAATTGGTACAGACGGACAAGTAAGCCCATGCGTTTCTCGCCTTTTGCTCTCTTTTTACTCAGCTGCTTCCCTGTTGTTGCTCAGGCTGCACCGAAGCTGGTGCTGCAGGTCACCGTTGATGGCTTTCGCGGCGATTTTATTCAGCGCTATGAGCATCACTTTGGTCGTGGCGGCTTTCGCCACTTGCTGGATAAGGGCGTGGTGTACTCCGATGCACACTATCAGCACTCTAATACCGAGACCATTGTCGGTCACGCTGCGCTGGCCACGGGTGCTCAGCCCGCCACCCACGGGTTGGTCGGTAATGTCTGGTACGACCAGGATACTGGCGAGTTGGCCTACAATATTGAGGATCCCGGCTATCCCTTGCTGGATACACGGGCCGTAATGCGTGAAGGTGCTCAGGTCGACCCGGCTCAAGCTGCCGCCCGCACCGATGGGCGTTCGCCCGCAGCGATGCTGGTACCCACGCTCTCGGATACTCTTGCGGCGTCTATTGGTGAGCGTGCGAAAGTGTTTGGCATCTCAGGCAAAGACCGCAGCGCGGTGGCCATGGCGGGTCATGTCGGCAAGGCGTTTTGGTACTCCACCAACACGGGGGATTTTCAGACCAGCCGCTATTACTACCATGAGTATCCGAAGTGGGTGCAGGACTGGAATGCCAAACGGCTGGCGGAAAGCTATGCCGACACATCCTGGGAACTGCTGCTCGAGCCGCAGAAATACATGTGGATCGAACAGGATGACAGGCCTTACGAGGTCGACCTGCGGGGTTACGGCAGGACCTTCCCGCATGCCTTCGGTAGTGTCGATGACCCGTTGTTTCCCACGCGTTTGCTGGTGAGTCCCCAGGGTGATCGCATCCTGTTGGATTTTGCCAAAGCCTTAATGAAGGCCGAAGACATCGGTCAGGACGATGTCACGGATTATCTGTCTGTCAGTTTTTCGGGCGTGGATGCTGTCAATCATTTCTTCGGTGTTGCGAGCCTCGAGAATGAAGACGTGGTGGTGCAGTTGGATCGAACATTGGCGGAGCTGTTTCGCTATGTGGACAAGCACGTAGGTCTGGAGCACACCATTATCGTTCTCTCGGCTGATCACGGCATGGCGGAGATGCCAGAGTACATGGCGGAACAGGGGTTTCCGGCTTCGCGCGCCTATAACGAAGAGGTGCTGGAATTGGTGAATCGTCTCGGTCGGGGCCGATACGCGATCGAGGGTATTGCGAAGGATTTCTTTCGACCCTCTTTGTATCTTGATCACGAGCGCCTGAAGGCGAATAAACTCGATCCCGACCAGGTCGCGGTAGAGATCGCGGCTGATTTGACGGCGGCGCCGAGTATCGGCGAGGCCAGAGCGACAAGCGAGCTGTTGAGCCGACAACACTCTGGCCTGGCGCGACAAATGCAACTTAATTCACATCCGCAGCGTTCTGGCGACATCTACATCGCCCAGGCACCTTACTGGTTTATGTTCGAGAAAGGTGCGGTTGCTGCTATGCATGGTTCGCCCTGGCGTTACGACACCCATGTGCCGATCATATTCAGTGGCCCGGGTATTCGGCCGCAGCGCGTCAGCCGAAGGGTGCACCCGGTGGATGTGGCACCAACACTGTCGGCGCTGCTGGGCTTATCGGCACCGGCCGGATCAGAGGGTGTGGTGTTGAAAGAGGTCTTGCAGTAGGCGTCTCAGCCCACTAGGGTTCCCTGCACAAACAGAATAAATAAATCGGGGGTGTCTATGTCAGAACAAGTTCTGCCGCTACGTGAATTGAGTGTCGCCCTATTGCTGAGTGCGGGACTCTTCGGCTGCTCCAGTGACTCAGAGGTGGTCAACGCGCAGTCAGATGAGAGTACTGGCTTGGCAGGTGCCAATGCGGGTGCTCGACTGTTGCCGGTGGACGAAGAGATCGTTCAGTTGCGGCCGTTGCCCAACCCCGAGCGCAACGCCTATTTTGGTGACCTGCACATTCATACCCGCTACAGCTTCGATGCCTATGTGTTTGGCACGGTGGCAACACCGGACGATGCCTATCGCTATGCGAAGGGACATCCGCTAGACCATCCTTCTGGCTATACCATGCAGCTTCGAGAGCCCCTGGATTTCTACGCCGTGACGGATCATGCCATGTTCATGGGCCTGGTGCAGGAATCGGCTGATACGAGTTCTGCGTTTTCCGAGTACCCGGTGGCAGAGCCACTTCATAACATTAACGCCGACGACAACATGGGTCAGATGAGTCTGCCGCAGCGCTCGGCGGCCTTTGCCCAGTTCGTTCCCAATACCCTTGGGGGGCTGCTCGATGGCAGTATCGATGCTGAGATTGCCCGAGAGGTGACAGCGTCGACCTGGCTCGATTCTGTGCGCGCCGCCGATGTGGCCTATGTGCCAGGCCATTTCACGACCTTCGCCGCCTACGAATACACCACATCCTCTGATGATCGCGGCAACCTGCATCGCAACGTTATATTCCGCGACACCGATCGACTGCCTGCTATACCGTTCTCAAGGCTGCACTCGCAGAACCCGGAGGGACTCTGGGATTGGATGGACGGCTTGCGTGACCAGGGGATAGAGAGCCTGGCGATTCCGCATAATCCCAATGGATCGAACGGGCAGATGTTTAAGCTAGTCGACTGGGCCGGTGACCCAATGGATGATGAGTATTCGACCCAGCGCATGCGTAACGAGCCGCTGGTCGAAATGACACAGGTAAAAGGCACTTCCGATACGCACCCGACCTTGTCGAAGAATGACGAGTGGGCGGACTTCGAAATTGCACCCTATCGCGTAGCGACCAAGCTCTACAGCGAGCCGAAGGGTAGTTACGTGCGTGAGGCCTATTTGAACGGATTGAAGTTTCAGGCAGAAGGTGCAGTAAATCCCTATCGGTTCGGCTTGGTCGGTGCCAGCGACACGCATACCGGTGCTATTTCACAGGACGAAGAAACCTTTTCCTCCAAGGCCGGAATGCTCGATGGTACAGCTGAGCGACGCGGCTCGATTCCCGCGGGTTTCACCGCAAAGCTGTTTGCCCAGTGGTTTGACCCGACGATGTTGACCGAAGTCGACGGTCGTACCTATATGGCAACTTCCTCCTTTGAGTATTGGTCCGCCTCCGGGCTGGCCGCCGTATGGGCGGAAGAAAATACACGAGAATCGATATACGCCGCATTTCGTCGCAAGGAAACCTTCGCGACCTCTGGTCCGCGCATAATGGTGCGATTTTTCGCCAGTCATAAACTCCACGATGCCGGGCTGGATGACAGCGACCTGGTGAGCCGTGCCTACGATGACGGAGCGCACATGGGTGGCGAGTTGCAAGCCGCTGACGCCTCGCCTACCTTCCTGGCCTGGGCCGTTGCCGAAGCGGATCGAACACCTCTGCAGCGGCTGCAGGTGATCAAGGGTTGGCTGGATGATGGTGAACCCCGGGAGCAAGTTTTTGATGTTGCCTGTTCGGACGGCCTGCAAGTTGATCCCACAACACATCGGTGCCCAGACAATGCTGCGAAGGTGAATATGGCGGATTGCTCCGTCAGCGTTGATGCGGGCGCCGTCGAACTGAAGACACTGTGGGTAGACCCCGACTACAACCCGACCCAGGAAGCCTTTTACTATGTGCGGGCACTCGAGAATCCGAGCTGTCGCTGGTCAACCTGGGATGCGATTCAGGCAGGAGTCGAGCCACGCTCCGATCTGCCGGCTACTATTCAGGAACGCGCCTGGTCGTCGCCGATTTGGGTGCGCCCGAGCGCGGCGGAGTAGCAAGATGGAGCCAGCGCTAAAGGATCTGCTTGATAAGCAGGCGATATACGAACTTCTTAACGCCTACTTTAATGCTGCTGACCGGCATGATTACGAGAAGATGCGCAAGCTCTACCACGAAGATGCGATTGATGAGCACGGCGCCTTCTTTCAGGGACTGGCCATGGATTTTGTAGATCAGTTGCCGGCTATTCAAGATCCGATGGAAATTCTGCATCACAATATGACGACGGTGAACATCAAGCTGGAGGGCGACTATGCCGAGGGAGAGGTCTATGTGTTGGCCTATCACAAGATCCGCGGCGACAAGGGTAGTACCGACCTGCTGATAGGCGGCCGTTACTTCGACAAGTACGAGAAGCGTGACGGAGTCTGGAAGTTTGCACACAAGTCGGTGGTCGCCGACTGGGCCACCGTGGCTGATCCGTCTGTTGTCGACCTCGATCATCCCGCGCTGGCGGGCTCGCTGTTTGGACAGCGAGGGGAGGCCGATCCTTCCTACGAATTCTTTAGATTACTAAAGCGCGGGGAGCCTTAGCCGGCGTATTCGTCCAACTGCCCATCGTAGAGTGCGGGTGTCGAGACTTGCTCGGGTATGAGCGTGACGATGACACGAGTGGAGCCAGGCGGATCCAGCTTGAACTCATCTTCACCGGTGATCTTTTTCCACAGCGCCTGCTGAAAGCCGCCACTGGGGTCTTCTTCCAACGCTGCGTGGCCGCGAATCTCCACATAGCGCGTTGCTACTTGAGACGACATCACGCAAAAGGTCACCTGTGAATTCTCTAGCATATTGCGATACTTCACGCGCTCCTTGAGCGTGCTGAAGCGCACGTACTCGCCGTCCCAGTCAAAAGTCACTGGGTTGGTAGAGATCATGCCGTCTTTGTGGCGGTGGGTGCTGATCATTCCCATGATCTCGTTCTCGAGAATATCGACGTGGCTGGCTGGTACAGTTTTACTAACTGACATACGGGTTCCTTGGGCTATACTAGGGAGCTATGAACCGTGCATTCCCTGACATAGATTTCGTTCATTATCACCAACAGCAGCTGCCCGCGCTAATAAATGCCGGCCGGGGCGCGCTTGCGGCGCGCGCGGCTCAGGATCTTGAACCGCTGGCCTTCCTTGTCGGTAGTGCAAGTTATACCTATCGTGTGAGGGACGGAATGCTGCAGGTCGAAGAGGGCGCCGAGGCGAAAACGGTGATCGGGCTTTCAGTGCAGCACTGGCAGGATCTGGTGCACGACCTCGAAAGTGCTCCGGGCCTGCTCTACAACAATCTGCTGGAGTCCAGCGAAGGCGACGCCTTTCAGTTGATGCGCTGGGAGCCTGCCTTGCGCGCCCTGTATTGTGGTATCCCGCCCTACGAAGCTTCCATGGCAGAACTCAAAGATCGCTATGGCAATCCCATGCCTGTCGACAAGTCGTTTACATTGGCCGACCGCGACGACGATATGGTCGACTTTCTCGAGGCGGCGGGTTATCTCCTTGTGAAATCGGTTTTCAGCGCCGACGAAATTGAGCTGATGCGGGAGCAGGCTGAGATTCTGCGGGCCGATGCGCGCCCGGGCGACAACATCTCCTGGTGGGGGAAAAACGCGGACGGGGATAGTGTGGTGACGCGCGTTCTAAAAGCCGCGAACCAGCCCGCGTTTCGTGGTTTATATGACGATGAACGCATAGCTCGACTGGGTGCGTTGCCGCCACACGACCTTCGCCCCTGGGGTGAAGGAAAGGTCGATGGCGTCACGGTGGTCTTCAAAAACTCTGAGATGACGGAGGGTCTCTCGGATCTACCCTGGCACCGGGATTGCGGTATGGGCGGGCATGCCATCATGTGCCCGCAAACGGTATTGAGCCTCTATCTCTATGACGCCACGCCGGAATTGGGTCCGCTCCTGTTCCTGCCGGGGTCGCATAAGGCATGCGTGGGCTTCTTCGATCCGGCGGAGCCCGGGGCACCCGAGGGTATCACCGTGGCTGCGCAGGCTGGTGATGTGACGCTGCACTATAGCGATGTCATGCACGCCGCTCCTGCACCCATCGCTGCGCAAGGCCCTTATCGCCAGAGTGTTTTATTAAATTTCGCGCCGGAATACGAGCATCATCGCGGCGGGCGACACTACAACGATGTCTTACTGGAAAATAGTGAAGACGGCCAGGTGGAGCATATGCGAAAGAAAGCCGCTAAAAGCTGATCTCTTCGCTTTTATCGTAAACCTTCCGCTCTGCCAGAGAGGCTGGTACCTCATCAACGGGAACGAGGAATTGGTTGTACCACTGCCGTAGTCGGTTAACCGGTCCATCTCCATCGCACAGCAACGGATTATCGATGGTCACTTTGTCCTGCCAGATGGCCAGGTCGGCGAAAACCCCGTCTATGTTTTCATCAATCTGCTGCTTAACAAACTCGATCTGCGCGACGGGGTTGCCTTCCATGCCCGGGGGCACCGGGTACTTAAAGCCCGCCAGGAACTCGAAGCTTTCCATACTCGTGGGCACATTGATGACCAATGACATGAAGGGAATGTTCATGTCCGGGGCTGCAATGTCCATGTAATGCAGCATGTATCCAGGGCCGTAATAGGTTGCCCGTGAGTCCATTTCGCCAGAAGGGCTAATGCCCTTCATCAGCTGAGTGTAGGTGTGGCCCTCGCTGATGTTCTGAAAGAAAGTAATCCTGTCCGCGCCGTGAACGGGAATGAAGTGGGCTTTGTCTGCCATGTTGTCGATTAGCTCTCGACAATTGCTTTTCACCTCAACCCGGTGGATGACCCAGGGTGTCCAGCTAAATTCATCAAGCTTGGGTTCGCGTGGAATCTCTTGTCCTGCTATGGGCGGGCCGCCGTCAGGGTCATGCCAAACGTAGACCAGGTCGTTCTCCTCCATCACTGGCCAGGACTTGATGCGTGCTTTAGGTGGGATCTTTTTGGCGTAAGGGATGTGATCGCAAAAGCCGTCTGAGCCCCAACTCCATGCATGAAAGGGGCAGACTATCGAATTCCCCTGCACCTCGCCGCCGGCAAGGTTTGCGCCCATGTGCGGGCAGTAGGCATCGAGAATATGGACTTCTCCGCTCTCGGCGCCTCGGTAGGCGACCAGCGATGTGCCGAAGTAATCGAGTTTGCGGGGTAGGCTGGTGAACTCATAATCGGTGCCAATACAAAACCACCCGCGCGGATAACGAGAAGGTAGCGTGCCCTCTATGACATATGGATCTGGAAGTGCCTGGCTCATCCTTGCCTCCACTGATTGATCAATACAGTCGTTCTACAAACCAGAATACACCAAGACCGCAGAGACCGGCATTTAGAGTGGTTTCAATAATTGACCGGTTTGCGGTCAATTTGTAAGTGGCGAATGCGATTGTTGCCAGTACTACCACGATGGCGATCTGGCCCAGCTCCACGCCGATATTAAAGGCCAGCAGCGAGGCAAGTAGCTGATCCTCTGGAAGGCCGACCTCGATCAAGACACTGGCGAAACCGAAGCCGTGGATAAGCCCGAACAGCAAAGTCAGAATTGGTCTCAGTTTTTGGCTTTCCGCAGGGCTGTCACTGATTTGCAGATAGCAAAAGCAAAACAGGCCTAGCCCGAGCAGCGTTAGCGCGGGTGGCCCAGTGCTAAAGGAGAAATTGAACACAGCGAGCGCTGCAAACAGCGCCAGGCAAACGATTGCGGCACGTCGGTGGTCGCTGGGATTGTCGAGAACGTTCTCCAAGGCGACTAAGGCTATGGTGAATCCAATCAGACCTTCGACCAGGCTCTGCTCCGGTGTCACCAGGCCGAGCACGGTGAGTGCCAGTGTTACGCTGTGCCCCAAAGTGAAACCGGTGACAACGAGAATGACATCCATAAGCCTGCGGGTCAGCAACAACAGGCCAAGCAGGAAGGCGATATGGTCCACGCCGATCAGGATGTGCTCGAAACCGAACAGCGTGTAGGCGGCCCATACACTTCCTGATATACCGGCAGCCTCAGATGTACTGGCGTTAAAATTCAGTTGTTGCTGCGCTGAGCGACGGGTAAACAGGCGTTCCTGGCTGCTGCCATCTGCAAGGATGAAGCGAGCAAAGTGAATATGACCCGGGACAGCTTCCAATAAAGCCGACTGCCCGAGCATCCACTCATCGCCGCTGGCCGGACAATGCCAAATCATGCTCAAGCGCAGGTAGCCGGCGCGGGCGGGTTTCTCGCTGATCTCCACTTTGCTGCATGCCACCCCCGAACGACTTAAGGAGGTCTTATCGTTAAGTTCTTGTTGCATGGCTTGCGCGACGCGGGTGTTGGGGCTCGCTTCGCTCAATAGCGCCGTAGCGTCCATTAGCGGGACTGTGTAGATCATCTCGGCGCCGCTATCTTGTAGAGTCCAGGCTGACCAGGACTTCGATTGCGGATCGGCTAGTGCGAGAAGAGGCAATAACCAGCCGAGCAAGATAGCAAGCAGTTTACGGCTGGGCATTGTTATCGCCTGCACGCAGTTCGCTCAGGCTTTGCAGAAAAACATGATCGACCTGGATCTGCGCCTCGTCGCGCAATTGCTCGAGGTAACGGCGCAGCGCATCTTCGCTGACCCGCCGTTGATATTCCTGTAACACCTGCGCACGCACATCCTCATACACCGGTGTGGTGCCGGGCTGCAGTCCGAGCAAGCGCATTATGCTGTAGCCGTTGCCGTCGGGAACCGGTGCGCTGTGCTCGCCAGGTTTGAGCGCGAGGCTCACCTCGGTAAGTTCCTTACCGATATAGGTCCGCAGCTTGGGCTCGGAGAGCATACTGGCTGGAAGAGACAGTGTCGCCGAGCCAGGCAGGTCGGCTGATACGTCGTCCCAGGTTTCGTTCTCTAATCGGGTCCAGGCAGATTGCGCACGTTCGCTGGCGTCAGCGCCGCGAAACTCCATGCGCTGAACACGCAGGCGCGTTGGCGCGCTGAAGTAGCTGCGATTCTCAGCAAAGAAATTCTCCAGAGCCGATTCTTCGGGTAGCGCCGCAGCCGAATCGGCGAGTATGGTATCGATCATTGCATTAGTCAGCGCTTTGCTCACCGCTGCGTCGGACCAGGGTAAGCCCAGGTCAATGCCACGCCGCAATAGGAGTTTTTCGTCAATCAAGCGGTCGAGTACACGCTGCCTCTCCTCAACGCCTAGAGCGCTGCGGCGATCTTTGCTCAGGGTGCTCAGATAGTAGAGGTAATCCGACTTGGCGATGCTATCGCCGTTAACAGTGGCGATGTCATTTGGCGATAGCGCAGCAGAGCTGGGCTGCAATACACCGCTGGCGGCCAGCAGGGCGCCGACGATTGCACCTAAAACCAGCAGGGTAGTCCGGTTAGGCATTGCTTGCATGTCTACCGGCGCGGCGACCGAAAAAGGTCGATTCACCGATGCAGGTGCCGCTGGAGTAGCCCGCGCCGTCCTGGGCGATATTGGATGCGCAGGCGCCCGCTGCATAGAGTCCGGGAATGCTAGAGCCTGACGACTTACCGATAACTTCACCATCCTTGGAAACGCGTAAGCCACCCAGTGTGAATCCCACGTAAACAGACTTACCTAGCGAACACTGCAGGGCCGCATAGGGCGCCCGGTCGAGGGGTGCCAGCCAATCTGAGTATTTGTGGTACTCCGGGTCTTCGCCATTGGCGGCGTGACGATTGTAGTTCGCCATTGTTTCCACAAGAGCGCCCTCGGGCAATTCCAGTGCGGTTTCCATCTCCTCGACTGTCTCCCAGCCGTCGATGAGCTCCTGCATCTGAATCTCTGGGCGCGCAAAATGCGGTTCGTCGGTGATCAAATAAGCGATGCCGTCTGGTTGCTCCAGGCAGGCGGACATGGTGCGGGCATGGTAGCTGTCTTCATTGATAAAACGCTTGCCGTGCTTGTTCACAAGAATGCCTTTGAGTAGAGATTCGGGGGGATAGAAGGGCGCGGTAATCAGCGCGCCATCCATATGAATCGCCTCACCACCTGCGGCCAGTCCCAACTGAATGCCGGCGCCGTCGTCGTTTGGGTTTCCTTGCTTGAACACACTGGCGTCGGCCAGTCTCGGGCAATATTGCTCCAGCATCGTTTGGTTCATGGCAAAGCCGCCGGCGGCGAGTACTATGCCCTTGCGAGCCTTCACAAATCGCTCTTCCTTAAAATGGGTGTAGCGAATGCCCACAATACAGCCATCACCATCGACGACAAGATTGCGAACATTGGCATCAAACTGAAAGCGCACGCCCATTGCTTCCGCGCGAGCGGTCAGTCGCTGCATCACTAATCCGCCGCCTTCACTGCCCACCTTTTCGACTTTATGTCCGCGAGGAGCAGGTTTGGCCTGCTCGTTAAACGGCCATGCCTTCTCGTTGCCTGACCAGATGAGGCACTCGTCCGTGGGTTGCTCGTAGTGCTTTTTGGTGTAAAAGCCGTTGTTGAAAGGAACGCCTTGCTGCAATAGCCACTCGAAGTGATCGACGCTGTTTTCGCAATAGAGCCGAATCTTGTCCTCTTCGGGTTCGGGCGTGTTCGCCATGAGGTAGTTGAACATGTCCTCCGCGCTGTCTTCGATGCCATTGGCTAACTGTGGCTGTGTGCCGCCGCCAAGATAGAAGTGGCCGGTCGCGGCGCAGGTGGTGCCGCTGACACCGCTCGCGCGCTCCAGTACCAGAACGTCACCGCCATGATCGCGGGCCTCAATAGCAGCGCAGGATCCTGCCGCCCCAAAGCCGATCACTAGAACATCGGCTTCGTCGTGCCAGTCTATTACCTGGCCAATCTCGATAAGGCTGTAGTCCGTCATTTTGCGTCTCCGCGCTTAGAATGTGATGAGTCGATAGGGGTCGCTGCCATCCCACTGATCAGCCTCGGCGGCGCAACGTGCATATTCATCCAGGAAACCCTGGTCGTGTGGCATAAGCTCGATCGCCAAGCCCTGCATAGCCGGTGAACTCATGTAGATATAGATGAGTTCCGGGGCCGGCATGATACGCCCCACTTCGTGCATGCCGCGTTCCCGGCATACCGTTGCGGCTTGCTGCACATCAGGCACCATGTAAGCGATTTGTTGCAGCACCTGGGCATCTTCGCTTTCGCGGTAGAAGTAGCTGTAAGGCGAGGTGGTGTCATTGGTCTGGTGAATCAGTTCGATCTGCATGCCCTGGTGGTAAGCCAGCCCCACGCTCATTACGACTTCACTCTGCTCACCTTGATACTCCGCCTGCACAGTGACATTGCGATAGCCCCACCAAGGGCCCACGCCGAGTTGTTCCACCCAGCATTGCATGGCGCTGTCGAGATCTTTGACCAGATAGCCCCACTGTTTAACCGGGCCGAGAATTTCGTCTGCAAACATAAGCTTGCCCCCATTGTGATTCTTTAGTGACTTTAGTTGATTGGTTCTGACTCGACCTGATAGCTGTTCTGATAGGCCGAAAAGCGTGTTCGTTCTGTCTCCAGGTCCAGCCCAGAAGCGGCGATGGTGTAACCGTGCTGGCCGTGTCGCTGTTCCTCGTGACCTTTCTCCAGAAAATCCTGCATGGTGTTCTCGGTGGCCTCGTTCAGCACGAACCCCAGGTGGTCGTAGATTCTGCGCACCATCGCTACCGGGTCCTGACGGAACTGCTTGAACTGCATATCAAAGACGCGTTCAGCGCCCAGTAGTCCGCGCTGTCGCGCCGCCATGGTTTTGTCCGTGCCGTACTTGAGCAGGTCCGCGTACTCGCGGGTGGTCTCCTGCAGGTCGACATGATGTGAGCCTAGAGAGCGCAGGGTGGTGGTCAGACTGCCGACAGAGAGAGCAACCTTGATGGGGTCGCGATGGGTTTGTATGACGCGTGCATCGGGGTATTCACGCAGCATGTCCTCGATGTTCCAGAGGTATTGGGGCGATTTCAGTACCCAGGTGTCTGCAGGGCATTTCCATTGCAGTAGTTGCAGCCAACGCCGGTGGTTGCGAAATACCTCGCTCATGTCTTCCTGGATCAGCCATTGCTGGTACTGATTCAAGCGGAACTGCACGTCGAAAATCATCGAGCTAAAGTCATGGCTGAACAGGGCTACGCATTCTTGAGGCAACTGAGCACCCATCGGGTGCATGTGCTTAAAGCCAGGTAGCAGTGTGTCAACATTGGCCAGTTCTTTTTCCACTTCCGCTATGCGCGGGTCTGTTTTGTAGGACACGGTTTCCGGGGGTGGGAAGGGATGGGCAACCTCCCAACTGAGCGGCACACGAAATTGCGGGTCCAGAGCGATTAGCTCGTGCAGGCTGGTGGTGCCCGTACGCGGCATGCCCAGAATAAACACGGGGGCGATGATGGCTTCGTTTGCGATCTCCGGGTGGCGCTTAAAGATATCCACGAACCTGAGTCGGTTGTCGAGCAGGCGCAGTATGTCGTTGCGGGCGATGATTCGACCGAGTGCGCTTAGATGCGCGTCTTCCTCTAGCGAGCGGCACAATAGCCGCAGTGGTTCGCGGAAGTAGTCGGAACCGAAATCGTCCAGACCGGCCTTCTTCGAAGCGGCGTCAATCAGTCGATCAGGATTGAGATCGATCGCGCGACGGCCGAGCGGGCCACTCCAGGCAAGCAGTTGATTGAATAGCTTCAGCGGGAGCGGCAGTTGCGCTAGGGGTTGTGTCATTGCAAGTTCTTCACCTTATATCCATCAAAGACTACGCGATTTTGGCAGTGGCGCACATGGCCTAAGAGGCCGCATATAGTTGAAGATTGTTTGCAACAGTTCTAATGTCCCACACCATGAGTAAGGACCCGGTAACCACCATTCTCGCTGCGGCGCGTGAGTGCTACCTCGAAGATGGCATCAGCCAAACTGGCATGCGCGAGGTCGCGGCAGCGGCGGGGGTGGCGCGTTCCACGCTGTATCGATATTTCCCCAGCCGCGACGATGTGCTGGTTGCGGTGATCAAGCAGGAAATGCAGGCAGCCAATATAGCCATACAAGATAAACTCGCGCGTTTCGCCGAGCCTGCAGATGTCATCGTCGAAGGCTTGCTTCTGGCGTTGCGAGAAATTCCCAGACGTCCCTTGCTGTATGCCGTTTTTGCCTCTGATGAGGATGCGCGCGCACGGCGTGTGGTATGGAACTCCGAGCTGATCGTGGACTTCGGGGAACAGCTGATGGATAACGTTATTCAACCCGCATTGGAATTGGGCTTGTTACAGGACAAGGTAAGACCTGAAATCATGGTCGAGTGGGTCTACCGTGTGCTGCTTTCGTTCCTGACCTTGCCCAGCAACTGGAGTAAGTCTGAGCAGGAGCTGCGCGCTACGCTGCACGCTCTGCTGGTACCGGTGTTTTTGCGCTAGGCCCATCAGCGGCAACCGCATACTGCATGATTTCATGTCCGCAGTTGTAGCCGGGCAGGAAGGTGACACCGGGCCCGGGGTGGCAAGAGGCGCCACAGAGAAACAAGTTGGTAATTGGGGTGACGTGGCCGGTGCCATCGACCAGGCAGCGGTCGCCAATCATCTGTTCCGGATGCAATAAGCCGTGTGTCCAGTCACCGTTAGTAACGCCGTGCATACTGGCGAAGTGGTCCGACGAAAAAATCGCCTTGTCGGTGACCAAGTCACGAAAATCCGGCATATGTACCGAGATGTGATCCATGATCAGCTCGCCCATCTGATCGCGCAGCTTGCCGCGTTCCGACTTGGGCGCATCGCAGGGAAAGTAGAAGCCATAGGCACTGGCGATATGGCAGCCCTCGGGTGCCAGTGTCGGATCAACGACGGTAGGGAATTGATACGCCAGCGGCACGTTGTCGGGAAGCTCGCCGCGCTGGCAGGCTTCAAAGCAGGCTTGCATTTCTTCCGGGTCCAGCACCATGGCGCCGCCAAAACGGCCGCCTTGGGTGTGATTTAGCTTGCTCGCGTGCGCGGCGAAAGACGGTAAGCCCTTCAACTTGAAGAGCATGTGTACGAAAGCGCCGCGGTGCTCGAAGGCATCGATCCGATTTTGCACCTCTTTAGACAGAGGGTGGCCTGCCAGCAGGCCACCGAAAGTGGCAGGTTTGTCGAGATTGGAAACAATCACGTTGGCTAAAATCTGTTCGCCGCTTTTTAGTTCCACGCCAACCGCACGACCATCTTCAATGACGATCTTTTGTACGCGCTGCTTCAATCGCACTTCGCCGCCCGCTTTTTCTAGCTGTCCAACGAGAGATTCGGACAGCTTTCCCATGCCGCCTTTTACGCGTTGCATCAGGCCTTCGGAGCCTTCCTGTGCCATGGTGTATATGAGGCACAGGCCTGAGCCGGGGGTGTAGGGGCCCTTGTAGGTTGCCTGTGCGGCGGCGAATGCCATATTGGCTCGCAGCTCGCGGTGCTTGATCTTGTCCGGAAAGAAACGATCAATGATATCCATAGCGGAGCCCTTGAAAGCCAGCTCCAACTGCTCGCGCTTCTCATCGCTGGGCGCCTCTGCAATAAGTTCTTCCAGCTTGCGCGGTGCTTTGCGAGCGGTAAATCGATCCAGCACCTGGGCTGGATACTCGCAAAACTTCAGCAGTCTGCCGAAGCCCAACATGGCGCCTGGGCCAAAGCTTCTAAGTAGATTGAACGATAGTTTCAGCGGATTCTTGTAGAACACCAGGGGACGGCCATCCGCGCCCAATAAGTTCGCCGCCATCACGGGTAGCGGAATCATCTCGACCCCATGACCTTCAAAATCGAAGTAGTCTTTAATTTCCTTCGACAGTGGGAACATGACGCTGGCGCCCACCTCGTTCTTACAGCCTTTTAAGATTTCTCGGGTGCCGCCCATGCCCCCAACGTAGTCGTTCTTCTCCAGCACTAACACGCGTTGGCCCTGCCGACTCAATACGGTCGCTGTTGCCAGGCCATTGTGGCCCGCGCCGATGATGATGGTGTCGAACGCCTGGTTTGACATGCTGGTATCCCTCTACGATTCCGTCGCCTGTGGGTTTCGGTCGATTGGTCGTTGATCGGACATATTATATATTATGTCCTACGCCGACAAGTGAACACACTCCATGTCAGGGACTCTTACCGTCGCCAAGCAATTGACGCGCAGTGCGGTTCGGATTGCATCCGATGCGCTGCGGCCCGGCGCTGCTTTGCCGCTTTCGGAGTGGCGGGTGGCGGATGCCGTGTTCATGCAGAATCTGCTGCGCCAACACGGGATTGGAGCCTACCGCGAGATAGGCAGCATTCGTTCGGTGCATGTGCTGGATACCCAGTCCATCAGTAGCAATTGTAATAACCGGGTACTGGCACTCGAATATGATGAGGACCATGCCACCTGGCCCCGCAGCATGTTTCTAAAGATGCCGGTGCGAAGCCTGGCGACGCGCTTGTTTATGGGCACGATTATGTCCTGGGAGCTGGAATGTGATTTCTATCGCAATGTAGCTCCGCTGCTGCCGGTGCGTGTGCCGCGTGCCTACGCCATGCTTAACCGCAGCTCCCGCATGCTGATGTTGATGGAGAACCTTCATGATGACCCTGGCATAGTCTTGCACAGTAACCCCGAGATGCTGACAGGTCTCTCCCTCGAGTCGGCGCGCCGAGGGCTTCGCACCATGGCGCGATTTCACGCGTCCTTCCACGGTATCAGCCGAGACGAGCAACAGAGATTGTTGCCCGACTCAAAGCAGCCCTTCACTTCGCCGGTTATGCGCGCGCTCTCGCCATTGATGGGGCGCGCTGCACTCCGTCAGTGCCGCAAGCGCGAGGATCTTGTTCTCAGTGATGAGCATGTAGCCTGGTTCCACAAAGCGACCGCGCACTGGGATGCGCTGGTCGATTGGTGGACAGACGGCGACTTGACGCTGCTGCATGGCGACTCTCATATGGGCAATCACTTCTTTTACGGTGAAGAGGGTGGAATGCTCGACTGGCAGGCGGCGCAGTGGGGTAAGGGTATCCGCGATGTGCAGTACTTCCTAACGGACTCTCTGCCTGCGGAGCTGCTGGCACAGCATGAGGATGCGTTGGTGCGTTATTACCTCGAGCAGTTGGCAGGCGCCGGTGTTCAACTCAATTTCGAGGAAACCTGGTATCAATACCGGGGATTCTCTTTCCAGACCTGGATGACCATTGTGGTCTCGATCGGATTGGGTGCGATGACAGGAGATATGGACGAGGTCATGCCCGAAATTCATCGACGCTGTATCGCCTCAATAGATCGCCTACGTTTGGGCGAGTGGCTAGACGAGGTGCTCGCTGATGAGTGACGGGCTAATCCCGTAGACCGTTATATCAGGAGCCCTGCTCCGCGATCCAGCGATCAACCTCGCCTTCGAGAATGCTCATAGGCATGGCGCCACCCAGCAATAACAGATCGTGGAAAGCCGCCAGGTCGAAAGCATCGCCGAGCTCCTGCTGCGCTTTGCTGCGAAGTTCAAGAATTTTCAACATTCCCAGCTTGTAGCCCAGCGCTTGTCCGGGCCAAGCCATATAGCGCTCTATTTCGGCGACGACATCAGATTCGGCGTTACCCGTAATGTCTGACATGTATTCGATGGCTTGCTCTCGGGTCCAGCGTTTGTGGTGCATTCCGGTATCGACGACTAGCCGCACTGCGCGAAACAGCTCCGCCTGCAGCCTGCCCAAATCGCCGAAGGGATAGTCTTCATACATACCGATTTCCGCTGCCACCTGCTCTGCGTACAGAGCCCACCCCTCGACGTAGGCGTTGTAGGGTGCCATGCGGCGCAGGAAGGGAAAGTCTTCTTGTGAAAGGTTCAGCGCGACCTGCCAGTGATGACCGGGATTGGCTTCGTGGTAGGTAAGCGATTTCAGCGCCCAGCGAGGGTTACCTTTCATGTCGCGCAGATTAATCCAGTAGGTGCCCGGTTTGCTGCCATCAACGGCGGGTGCATTGTACTGCCCGCCAGGCATGCCATCTTGAATCTCCACAGGGTATGCCTTGACCACGACGTCGTATTCTGGCGCTGTGCGAAACACCGGTTGCATGCGCTCTGTGATTTCTTCGATATAGCCATTGAGATCTTGCAGGAGCTCGGCGCGGCCCGCATCGGAGTCTTCATAAAGGAAGCGAGGCTCTTCGGTGAGCTGCACCATGCGCTGTCCAACCGTGCCCTCGGTGTAGCCTTCCTCGCGCAGTATGGCATCCATCTCAGCGCTGATTCTTTCCACCTCGGCGAGGCCGACAGCATGAATCTCATCCGCGCTGAGCGTGCTGTCCCCGAGCATTTGAATGGCGTCCTGATAATAAGCGCTGCCATCAGGCTGGGCCCATATGCCAGACTCCTCGGGCGCCGATGGCATCAGTTCACGCACCTGCTTTGCCAGTGCAAGGTAAGCCGGATAAACGCTTTCGGTGAGCAGGCGTGTGGCCTCCGCTGTCAGTTGTTCGCGTTGATCTGGGGATATCTCGCTGACGCGTGACATTTTCTCGTCGAATGAAACGACCAGCGCGGCCTGCTCAGGAGGTGTACCGGTAAACTTGGCGATAAAGCCCAGCGAACCGTTGAGTACGACCTGGGGTGCAATCCAGCCCTGTTCGGCATCGGCCGCTAGTTTCTCGCTCACGCTGTTGACCATGTCTGTCATCGTATCCAGGCGGGTTAAATAATTGAGAGCATCTCGCTCGGAGCGCACCAGGTGTGCGTTCTCGAGGCGCCGCGGAATGTCGATGAGGGGACCGTTGATTTGGCTGACGATAAAGGGAGAAAGACCCATCCAGGGATCAATATAGCCGATGGGAAAATCCGGGTTGCCTGCATAGTAGCGAGTGATGCTGGCCACGATATCTCGATTGAGTCGCTCCTCGTCCGAAGCGGTCGCTGAAGCAATGGCTTCGTGTAAGGAATAAAGCTTGCCTCGAAAAGCTTGCTCGGACCCCGGGGAGAAGTTAGCCAGCTGGTCTGCAAAATAGCTACCCACCAGCTCTTCGCTTACCCCAAGGTTGGTGGCTTCTGAGGGCCGCGCGTTAAACAGCGCGCGTGCGGATTGGAGGTAAAGATCGTCGAGGCCAGGTGCGGGTATCTGGGCGCTAGTGTCAGCAGGCTCAGGACTTTGGCTGCTGTCATTTGAACAAGCAACGATGTTGGCTAGCGTGAGTACGCCCAGCAAAATAATAAGAGGCTTCAAGGGATGCTCCCGGGTAGTTCGATACCCGAGGAGTTATAGCCCAGTGCGCGCCGAATTAGAAGCCGCCGGTGGAAGTGTCAGCGCAGGTCGCCGGTATTGAAGCGCTTGATGGTAAAGAAGCCACCTAACAAAAAGTCGCCGTCCTCAAGGAACACCGTGATGCCACCCCATGTGTTGTACTTGATGCTGTCGTCGGGAAAGCGCCAGGTAGCCACTTTTTCTCCAGTCTCGAAATCGACGGCAAAGTACTCGTAGATGTCGTTTTGCTTGTTGGCAAAGTAGGCGAGGCCGTTGGCGTGGGAGATCCCCGCCGGCATGTAGTCAGTGTTGTCGATCGCGTCGATGGTCCAATCGGTAACGAAACGGTTTTCATCGTTAAGCCAGCGAAACTTCACCGCACCCATCGGCGCTGGCCGTGTCGTACCTGCCAGAAATGCGTTGCTGATCAGGTCCATGGAGATTGGTCCCGGCTCGGGTTAGGTGGTGTTGATGGCTATTACGCCGTCTTCGAAGGTAGCTAAAGAAGCATCTACGGTGGTTTTGGCGGCGAAAGGCAATCGAATCTGATCGGCAATGCGTCTGCTCTTGGTGCCAGGTTTTTGCTCGAAGTCGTCTGGAATTTTATCGCGCCAAAACGCCACGACATTGGCGCCTTCGGGGTCACCGTCTGAGATCACCACCAACTTATCGGCATCATCGCTGAAGCCCATTAGCGACGGTGTCGTGCCGGAGCCGTGGGAAGAGGCGCCCATCGCTTGCGCTTCGCCTTCTGGCATCACGTTGTAAGGAGAGGACCAGGCGCCGTCACCGGGCGCCTGAGACAATGACTCTCCATTCCATACCAGCTTGTGCATGCGCTGTGATGTCACGACGTAGATGCCGCCGTTTTCGTCTGCAGCGATCGAGTTTTCCACCCATTCACCTGGGAAAGAGACGTAATCTTTCAGATTGAGGTCGCGGTCTACCACCATAATCGCACCGGTAGCCGACGCCACGAGGTGCCCGTCCGATGTCATGGTGATGCCGAGTAGATACTTGACGTTTTCCTGCACCTCTTCCGGCAGTTGGGCCACTATATTGGCGTGCTTGACCGGCACCATCGGCGCATCGACCTCATTGTTGTCGAAGGATTTCACCAGATGATATTTGTCGAAATTGGTGTAGTGGTAACCCTCCTTATCGATGACGGAGTAGGAGCCATTGGGCATGGTGCGCAGATTGACGTTCAGCTTGTAATACATCCACCAGGTATTGAGCATGAGGCGGATGTCCTGCTTGTTGCGGCGCCGATGGTCGATCTGGTTCATGATCTCGACGATGTCCTGGGTCGACACATCGCTGTGGTAGTGCTCGATACCGGGGTAGGGCACGTTGCTGACTTCGGTGAAGTCTTCTCCGGTGGCGCGGATCTTGATGATACCCAGCGGGTTAGCGCCAATGACGACAGTTTCGTCGCCAATGTGTTTATAGACCGGCGCCGAGGTCCATACCACAGGGACGGTCTTCACGTCGGCCGCAGTTAATTGCTTGCTCAGTCGCGGCCCGTCGACGGGGGTGGAATCAGACTGGGCGGGGTCGTGATGCGATATTGCGTACGCAGCGTCGGCGACCCAGGGGTTGCGGGGCGGTACATTGTCTGTCGCATTGGTAGTGCCGGCGAGGACCAGGCCTGTAAGCAGAATGCTCTTATACATAGAAATCACTGGATATGCAGTTCTATCAATAGGATCTTATCGAGAATCCGTATTGAAGCGCTAAGCTGTTCGTGGTGTAAGTGCGGCAGCGGCCAGTTGCCGTTTACTTTTTTGCGTTAATTTATGCGGTGGCCCAGCCACCACTCCGCAAGCTTGATCGGATAGAGTTCGGCTTGTTTGAGAATGTTTTCGGGCGCGTCGGCCTCGACCGGTGTGTCGTGAGTGGCCGGTAGGGGAGCGGCACCTTGTACCGGATCCACAATCTCGAGATCCAACTCGGCAATGCAGGCCCCGAAGCGCTCCATTTCCCCTTCATGGTGATCGCTGGCCTGATGCTCCCAGAAAGCTGTGTTGCTGGGAAACCCAAGCAGGCAGTAATAAAAGCCCGTCTCGCGACCTCGCCAGTACTCATAACGCAGTACGTTGTCTTCGGTGCTGTGTGTTTGTCGATACATGAATGCCATCAGGTCTTCGAACTCAGATTCCTTTCCGGGGTGGATCTGAATCTTGGCGAGTAATGTACACATAGCTGTCTCCTAGTGTGCGCGAAAGCGGAGTTTGAGAGCGAGCGTGCCCAGCATGATGCCCGGTTGATGCGCGAAGGTGTTTCCCTCGGCGTATTCGAGCGCATCCAGGCGCTGAAAAAGTTGTTCCCAGGCTAGCTGTTGTTCGATTCGAGAGATGCCGGCACCGGGACAGGTCCGAGGCCCCTGCGAGAAGCTGAGGTGATTACCGAGCGCTTTTCTGTCCAGGTTTAACTGGTAGGGGCATTCGTATTGCGCTGGATCCACATTGCCCGCGCCGAAACGGATATGCAGTACGCTACCGGCGGGGACCTTAACGCCCTGGAAAACTTCGTCCTGCGTCGTCACGCGGGTGGACAGTCCCTGGGTCGGCGCGCGCAGGCGCATAGCTTCTTCGGTAAAAGCGCGTATCTTGTCCGGCGATGATTTTAGAGTGGCAAACAGTGCTGGATCATCACACAGCAGTTGTGCCTGTTCCTCAAGGGCATACTGGGTGGTCTCGAGTCCGCCGAGAATCATCAGGTAAATAATGCCGTAGACTTCGTCGTCGGTGAGTCTGCGATTCAGCGCCTGGTAGTGAATCTGGGTGAGCGCGCTAATCATATCGTCCTCGGGGTTAGCACGCTTTCTGGCGACGGCATCCGCCAGGTAGTCGGCAAACCCCTCCAGCCGCGACGCCTGTTCGGCGGCCTGCGCCTCCGTCATCTGGTTCATATGGCCGCTGCCATAAACGAACTGCATGACTTGCGCGGAACCCCAGGCAGCGAGCTGCGGGATATCCTGGTCCGGAAAACCGAGCACCTTCGCCATGACCTTCTGTGGCAGTGGCCTGGCAAACTCGTCGATGAACTCGACGGTGCCCATGCCGTCGCCATCATCGCGATTGATCCAGTGGTTGATTAAGTCATCGATAGCGTCATTGATCATAGCGGTATGACGCTTGGCGCCCGGACCGACCCAGGGATCGGTCAGTTCCTGGCGGTGGGCGCGCCACAGCTCGACAGTCGGTCTCAGGGTACGAATCGATTCCAGTGCAAGATTGAAGCGGCTGGCATCCATGGGCGGAGTTTCACCGCGATCATGCATTGCCTGCATCTGCTCGACGTTGATCGTCATTACCGTGGTGTAACGAACGGTGTCCTTGACCACGCGTTCAATATCTTCATAGCGGGTGAGTACGAAAGCATCGCCGCCATTCAATCCCTCACCCTCCAGAACGAGAACTGGCGCCTGCTCATGGAGGATCGGGTACGCCTCATACCAATGTTCCTGCGCGCCCGGGCCAAACAGGTCGACATCGTCCAGGGTAACAGGACACCTCATCGATTAATCTGCGTTCTTCCAGGTGCCATGAAAACTGACCGGTACCCGATGGGATACTTTAGCGCGGCCAATGGGCCCGGCGCTGATAGATTGCGCATTAAAAACACACATATCGCTGGTATTGGTTTCAAAATTGTAGACCACGTCGAGTACATACCCCTCGCCCTCAGCGGCATCAGCTGACTTGGGCACAAACATGGGTTCGGCCACGTAGCCGTTATCGAAGCTGTAGCGATCCACCGCGCCCGTCTTTACATTGAAATGTTCGATGGTGTTGTAGATGTAGTCCGAGTCGGGGATTTTCGCTGGGATGGTCATATCCGTTGACGTTGTCCAGCCGTGCGTGTATTCGCGCATGGCATAGCGTGGGTCGATCACCGGGAACTCGGTGCCGTTGTCGCCGATGTACTCCTGCTTCACCGTGGGTTGAGCGGCGTTTAAATCGATAGTCCAGCGCGCCATTCGGGGATGAACAGGTTCGGTCGCGTTGCCATCTACGGTCGGAAACAGAGGGGCGTGGTCAAAATGGCAGGCCTCGATGATGATCGTGCCGTCTTTGTCGTGCCCATTCATAAAGTGGAATACATAGCAAGGGTCCGCCTCGATCCAGCGAATTTCTTCAGGGCTGCCGTCGCGTGGTATCACCCCTACCCAGGCGGGTAGGTCGGGTTCCCAGGCAAAGGGCGGTTCGCCCTTCATGGCCCTCTCCAGGTCTCCGGTTAGGGGCATCACTGGAAACACGATGTAGTTTTCCGTGACCACGAAATCGTGAATCATTGAGGTGTAGGGCGCTTCGAAGCGATGCTTTTGCGTTAAAAATCCATCCTTGTCGACTTTGCATAGACCCACATCTTTAGCGAAGAAGCCCGAAGCCATATAAGCGAAAAAGATGAGCTCTCCGGTCATCGGATCGACCTTGGGGTGGGCAGTCATTGGATGGTCGAGCTTGCCGTAGAAATCCCAGGCGCCATAGGATTCCAGCGTCACCGGATCCATCGAGAAGGGCAGGTGCCCCTCTTCGAGCAGCAGCATTCGGTCGCCATGACAGACGATAGACGTGTTGGCCACGCCCTCCTTGTCGTTCATCACGAAGTCCAGCAGTTTGGGATCGGTTTCCATTGGGTTCATGCCGCTGAAATAGGAACCGCCCAGACGTTGCTCAATTTCAAAGCGGGCGGTGCGCGCCCAGCGATTCTTGTGGCTGACTTTGCCATTCTCAAAATGGAAGGCGTGCACCATGCTGTCGCCAGTGAAGAAGTGGTATTCGCGCTGGGGTGGGAACTGTGGATTGGGGCCGTTGCGGAAGAAGGTGCCGTTCAGGTCTTTAGGGATCTCCCCTTCAATCACCAGATCCGGCGCATCGCACTCAGTCGTTAGCGGCTCGTAGTACCCTTGCAGGAACGCGTTATCGGGCCATGGCTTCATTGTTGTTGTCTCCCACAGGAACGAAAAAGCCCGAGTCTACAACAGTGGATCGCAGGGCCGGTTTACAAGCGACAACATGAAGCCGACAGATTGCTGCTGCTGGCCTAGCCCGGCAGCTGGCCCATCTGCTGGCCTCCGGCGAGGTCGATCACATGGCCGTTAATGAAGCCAGAGGCCTTTCCATCTGCCAGCCACAGAGCGGTCTCGGCAAAGTCTTGGATAGTACCCATGCGTCGACAGGGATTCATTGCGGTGAAGGTGTCGACCACGCCGGGCATGGCAAATAAACCTGCCGTCATATCCGTTTCAATCAGGCCCGCCGCGATCGAATTGAATCGTATGCCCTGGTCCGCGTACTCCAGTGCGGCGTTCTTAATGGCGTAATCGATGCCGGCGCGCGTGCCGGAGTACACGGAATAGCCTTGTCCGGGCAGTCGCGAAGTAAGGGAAGACACGGTAATCACTGAACCGCCGTTTTGCATGGCTGCCGCGGCGTGTTTGAAGAACAGCAGGGCGCCGATAAAACTGACCTCAAGGGTTGGCAAAATCTCATCTCGCGTCAGCTCGGCGATATTCATGTGGGCGTGAATACCGCTGGAATTCAGGGCGATATCGACGTTGCCATACTTGGCGGTGGCCTGCGAAAAAAGGTTTTCAATTTGCGCCTCGTCGGTGATATCGCAGGCAACGGCGAGTCCGCCAATCTCTTCGGCCAGTGATTCCAGCGCATCGAGTCGCCTTGCCGCTACCACGACGTTTGCACCGGCCTCGGCAAAGCGGCGTGCGCTGGCTGAACCGAAATTGGCCTCACCTGACGCGCCCATGATTACGGCAGTTTTTCCTGTTAAATCAGACATATAGAAGAGCTCCTGTGCCTCTGGGCCGGAGGCCCTTCGGTCGATTATCGAATGTAGGCCTGTGAGCATAGCAGTAGTTTATAAACCGTACAGCTTGTTTTTTTGTTAGACTGCCACCACGCCCGCCTACTAAGAAGAACAGCTATGAGCAGTGGCATTGGTCGCGCCGGGAACATCCACGAAATGGTCGAGCGAATGGCGATTCAGGAGTTGCTGTGTGCGCACAGTCGCGGGCTCGACCGCGGTGATGTTGATTTGTTGAAGGCCTGCTACTGGCGCGATGCAGAAGTCGATTATGGGAGCTTCAAAGGTTCCGCACATGAGTTTGCCGAAAAGGTGCTTGCTGCACTCGGGCAACACTATGAGCTGACTCGGCATTGCTTGAGCAATAGTCTGATAGCCGTTGGCGGCGATCAGGCACGCGCAGAAACGCTGGTGAACGCGCAGCACCTGTTACCTGGCGGCGATCAAGAGATGTGTTTCAGCGGCCGCTACCTCGATCGGCTGGAGCGCCGTGATCGCACCTGGAAGTTGATACACCGGCGGGTCGTTATGGACTGGGCTGAGCGCAGAACGATTACTGACGAGCGGCGATCGGATAGTCTTGCCGCGCTCACAACCGGGTGCAACGACGTCGCTGATCCGTCCTTCGACTTTTTTGCGGGTAAAGACTGAGTGTTGGTTTGCGGTTAAAGACTGACTAGTTGTCCGCGAGGTCGGCTTCAGTGGGCGAAAGCTCGCCGTATTTTCCACCGGTCGGCTGTGCTGGCTTGAACGCGATATGGCAGGCCTCGCAGACCTCGACCAATTCGTCACCGACTTTGGATATGGCTTCAAGATCTTTTGTTCTTGCGGCCGCAACGGCGTCTTTGCCCACCTGGCTGAGCCGAATCGAGAGTCTTTGCCAGCCGGGTTTTGTAACCCATTCTCGGTCCATGGGACCGGTGCCAGGCATGGTCAACAATAGACCGGCGATTTCGATTTGGTAAGCAAGCCGCTCGAGTTCGCGCCAGTCTTCCTCGGATTGCGGGTTCTTCCAGGCCGCAACCCAGATGGGATCGGCTGAATGATTAACCAATGCCACCATCACCTCGTTGAGGCTAACCGGCAGGACCGCTTGTGCCTCGCCTGCCGGCTGGCCGGATTGTCCGCACGCGGTGATCCCTAACAGGATGATGCATGTCATCGCCGCCGCTCGTAATGTTGAGAGTGCCATGCCGCTTCCCCTGCTGATTTTCGAAAGGTTCAGCCACCATAGCAGGCGGGGATTCTTGGGATATTGATCTGGATTAGCTTTCTGTTGAGATGTTACGGCGTGTTTCCGGCACGCCTCGCGATGCCTGTTTGGATCTCTATGAGCCGCTCCTGGCTGAGTGATACTTGGAAGCTGAAATACCAGGCTACGAGTAATGGCAAGGTGATGCCGAGCAAGCCACCGATGCCAATGATGTCCAGAGAGGTCTGTTCGACAGTGCCGGGGAGCATGCCCTGTTCCAGTTGGGCCAGGTCAAGGAGTAGTCCGCCAAATAGCGGCCCGAAGCCGGTCGCCAACTTGGAGGTGAATGCAAATGCAGCAAAGAATGCACCTTCCTGACGGCGACCCTGCTCCAGGTCGTGCTCATCGGTGATATCAGCGATCAGCGAAAAGGTGCTGATAGTGCGCAGAATGAATAGAAACATCCACCCCACCATCTGCAGAACCACCGCAGCTGTCACCATGGGGTCTCCGTTCTCCGGCAGCCAGCCCCAGTAGTAGGCCGCCATGACCCAAACCGCATCGAAAGCCATAAGTACGCAGGCCACCTGGATGATTTTGTGCTTGGGCCAGCGCTTACCCAACCAGTTCATGATGGGCAAGGCTACGGCGACACCAACCAGTGATGGCACGGCCAGCAGGATCGCCATCGACTCGCTGTTGATCTCGAAGAAGTAGGTCCACACCAGGACGTTGATCGACACCAGCGCGCCATACGACACCATGGCGGCAATTTCGAAGCAGAGCAGGTTGCGAAAATTGCGATTGCGCAGCGTCATTGAAAAGTCGCGCAGAAACTCACCGATGCCCGCCGGCTGGTCTGGCGCCTGTCCGCGGTCGGTGGGTTTGGCATGCCCGCGGGTAGACCAGGTGCAGGTGAGCCCCAGCAGCCATATCAGTACGCAGGAGATCAGTCCATAAATGGGATAATTGTTCTGCAGAAAGCGGCCGTCGATGCCGTCGGTCTCCGCGAACAGCGTCGGCAGCAATAGTGCGGGGATCATGACGGTAACGATGAACACGAAGAACATGCGCATGCCGATGAGCGAACTGCGCTCGTGGTAATCCGTCGAAATCTCCGCCGACAGCGCCAGGTGAGGTATCAGGAATGCTGAGAGGAAGGTGCGAATCCACACGGACCAAAACAACAGCCAGCTACCGAGCAGGAATTGATCTTCAATCACGGCCGCCGGCGGGGAGAACAGACCAATCATGCCGAATCCCAGCGGAATGACGGCGATCAGCATAAATGGATGCCGGCGGCCCCAGCGGCTGCGCAGCCCGTCAGACCAGGCCCCGATGATGGGGTCGGAAATAGCGTCGAACACCACGGCCAGGAATAAGACCAGCCCGGTGGCGGCTCCACTGAGCCCCAATACCTGGGTGTAAAAAATGAGAACGAAGACCGCGTAGGCGGCCTCCTTTACCGAGAATAGGGCGCCGCCAATGCCGTAGCCGGCGCGTTCCCTGACGGACAGCACGGTCTAGTCGGCTCGCACCTCGACGGGGACGCCGTTTACGGCCGCATTACCTGAAAGTGCGTCCAGGAACAGCTCGTCGGTGATGTCATTGCAGCTCACCCCCGCGTTAGCTGTGGCGATATCTGCGCGAATCCCCTCACGGCCGTGACCGTAGCCGTGGGGTATGCTGACCACGCCAGGCATCATGTCTTCGCTCGCTTCTACCTTGATTTGCAACGCGCCGGCGCGAGAGCTCACAGTGACCAGGCTCTCATCGCTGATATTACGGCCGGCCATGTCGTCCGGATGCATCAGCAAAGTGCAGCGGTCCTTGCCCTTAACCAATCGGTGGTAGTTGTGCATCCAGGAGTTGCAGTCGCGCACGTGGCGCCGACCAATGAGGCGCAGCGAATCATCGTCCTGGTTGAGGCTTCGTTCCAGGCGCGCCATGTCGGCTAGTGGTTCTGGTGTGTCGCAGTGGATTTTCTTGTCCGGTGTGAACAGACGGTCTGGCAGCTGTGACTCCAACGGACCCAGATCAATACCCGACGGATTCTGGTTAAGTGCTTCCAGGCTAATGCCTTGCTCTGCGTAGGGGCCATGTTGCAGCGCCATAGCCACCAACTCCCGCGGTGGTGGCGTCGGGCGGGAATCCTTACCCAGTGCCGCCGCAAAGCGTTCGCCCAATGCGTTAAAGATTTCCCAATCGTGCATTGCACCGTCGGGCTTTTCGAAGACGGGCTCGTTCATGCGGGTGGTATTGCGCACCGCATTAACATGGAAACCGATATCGTAGTGATCGTGCTCTAGTGGCGAGGTGGGTGGCAGGATGATGTCGGCGTGACGAGTGGTCTCGTTGATGTAGGGGTCGAGAGACACCATAAAGTCGAGCTGTTCCAGAGCCTCATCCAGCTGACGTCCGTTAGGCGTCGACAACACGGGGTTACCCGCGCCGGTAAACAACGCGCGAATCTGGTCTTCACCGGGTGTAGTGATTTCCTCGGCCATGGTGGAGGCGGGGATTTCACGGTCGAACTCCGGCAGGCCGCGTACGCGGCTGTGATGACGACCAAAGCCGCCTCGTCCTGTGGTGCCGACATTGTCAAAAGCCGGAAGAGTGAACAGACTGCCGCCCGGTTTGTCGAGGTTGCCCGTGGCGATGTTGATAACATGTATCAGCCATTGGCAGAGTGCGCCGAACTCTTGTGTGCTGACCCCCATGCGGCCGTAACAGATACCGGCTTCCGCTGCAGACAGATCGCGGGCGATGCCGCGAATGGTGTCGGCCGACATCCCGGTGAAGTCTGCCACCGCTTCGGGAGAAAACGGTGCGCACGCTTCTGCCACTGTGTCGAGGCCGGTGACCAGTTCCGCAAGATGACCCAGGTCGACAAGACCTTCATCGAACAGCGTGTATAGGATGGCAGCCAGGAAGCTGGCGTCGGTGCCCGGCCGAATAAAGTGATGGTCTGTCGCGAGCTCTGCTGTCTCTGTGCGCCGCGGATCGATGACAACGAGTTTGCCGCCGCGTTGTTTCAGCGCCTTGATACGCTTGCGAACATCGGGCACGGTCCAGATGCTGCCATTCGACGCAATCGGGTTGGCGCCTAGCATCAGAAAGTAATCAGTGCGGTCGATGTCGGGTATCGGAAACATCAGTTTGTGACCATACAACCAGATGCCCACCAGGTGGTGGGGTAACTGGTCGACCGAGGTGGCGGAGAATCGGTTGTTGGTGCGAATATGAGTGAACAGCGCCGACTGGTGCGTCATCATGCCGTAGTTGTGCACCGAGGGGTTGCCCATGTAGATCCCGATGGCATGCACACCGTGGCGCTCATGGGTGTCGGCCAATGCTCTAGCGGTGGTGTCGAGCGCCTCGTCCCAACTGATTTCCTCCCAGCGGGTGTTGCCTGCATCATCCACAACTTTCTTTACCGGGCCGCGCAGTCTGTCGCGGTCTTCATGCAGGTCTTGCAATGCCACGGCTTTGGGACAGATATGGCCCCTCGACAGTGGGTCATTTTCGTCGCCCTTGATGGAAATTATGGCGCCGTCTTCGACTTCAATCTTTAGTCCGCAGATGGCCTCACATAGATGGCAGGCGCGGTAATGGGTTTCACTCATGGATTCGTCCCGGCTGTTTAAGCAGCGCGTAAATTATTTAGTATTCCAACAACCTCGGCGCGCTCGAAGTAGCGCGGCGTGGGGTAGCCGCTGCCTTCGGCGATGGCGAGGTCTACCAGGGTATCGATATCCTCGGCCTTAATGACATCGGTGGTCTTGGGAATCTCGATAGCTTCGTTCAAAGCCCAGATGCGGTCGATGAGTTTTTGCGCCAGGGCGCTGTCACCCTCGCTGCGATCACCCATGTCGCAGTAGACAGCAATCTCGGCCATCTTTGCGGAGGCATCTTGTTTGAGCAGTTCCAGTACATGCGGTAACACCATGGCATTGCCCAGCCCATGGGGTACGCCGTATTTCGCACCCAGGTTGTGTGAGACCGCATGCACATAACCAACCAATGCATTGGTAATCGCCAGGCCTCCATAGAAAGAGGCCATTGCCATCGCTTCGCGGGCAGCGAGATTGCTTCCGTTTTTGCAGGCTTCTTCCAGGTTCTCGAAGATCAGTTTGCAGGCGGCTAGGCCGTAGAAATTGGTTTCTTCGGTTTCCCAGACCCCAATATAGGATTCGATTGCGTGAGTGAGCGCATCCATGCCCGTGGCCGCGGTGATGTGTGCCGGTAGACCCTTCATAATTTCCGGATCCAGCGCCGCTGCCTTGGGAATAATCTTGGCGTCGATCACCGCGCCTTTCTGGTGGCTCTCGTTGTCGGAGATGACGGCGATAAAGGTGGCCTCGGAGCCGGTGCCGGCGGTTGTGGGTATTGCGAAGAAGGGCAGCGCCGGCTGCTTGCACTGTTGAATACCCACCACGCCGGCGGCATCACAGTTGTTGCCCGCCGCTAGCGCAATGGCTTTGGCTGCGTCAATCGAGGAGCCGCCGCCCAGCGCGAGGACGCCTTCGCATTGCTTCTCGCGCAATACGGCGAGGCCATCATCAACTACCTTCTGGGTGGGGTCGGGCAATACGCCGTCATAGATGTGGGCGGTTACGCCATGTTCTGCCAGTGCGGCCACGATTGGGTCGGCGACGCCGATGTCGCGCAGCGGTTTATCAGTGGCGACCAGTACACTTTTTAACCCGAACTGGCCGATGGTTGCGCAGAGTTCCAGCGCGGAATTTGGCCCGGCGAACACCACCGGCTTGGGCTGAGGCTTCAGCAGCACCTTCGCGGCCAGTGAACGCTTCGCCTTCCACAGCCATTCCTTATAAAACGCGGGCATTTATATTCCTCTATTGAGTTTTATTCAGGGACAGAAAGTCTGGCCCACTCGGGCTAATATGTAAACGATGCATACACCCTCCGAGGGTATGTATAAATATTTATACATACCCTCGGAGGGTGGGTTGAATACCTATACATACCCTCGGAGGGTGCGATGAAGACAGCGGTAGTGATTGGGGTAGGTCCACTGCGTGGGCTGGGTGCGGTGTTGTGCTTGACGGCGGCGAAGGCTGGATTGCACGTGGTGGTCGCTGGTCGGACACAAGCCAAGTTGGATGCGGTAGCGGCGGAGATTGAGTCGCAGGGCGGTCAGGCCACGGCTATCGCCTGTGATACCACCGAAGAAAGCCAGGTCATCAGCCTGATGGAGCAGGCGGAAGCCATCGCGCCGATCGATCTCGCCATCTACAACGCCGGTAACAATATGCCAGGGGATTACCTGGAGATGGAAGCCAGCTACTTTGAGACCTGCTACAAGGTCGGTCTTTTCGGCGGCTTTCTCTTCAGCCGCGAGGCCCTGCGTAAGATGGCACCGCGCGGTGAGGGCTGCCTGATCTTCACTGGCGCTTCTGCCTCCATGCGCGGCAAGCCCTGGTTTGCTGCGTTTACCGCCGCCAAGGGTGGCCTGCGCAATCTCGCTCAAAGCCTGGCACGAGAGTTCCAACCGCGCGGTGTTCATGTGGGCCACATTGTGATCGACGGCGGTATCTATGGTGAGAAGATCGAAACGCGAGTGCCCGATTGGTACAAGGAAAAGGGGTCGGAGGGTCTGATCGACTTGCAGGGCATCGCCGACTCTTATCTCTACCTATACCAACAGCCGCGCAACGCCTGGACGCACGAGTTGGATCTGCGCACTCATCTCGAGAACTTCTAGCGAGGCTCTCACCGCTGGTAATCGCTCCTCTGGCTGGCTATTCTGAGGGGCAATTATCTCCAATGCATGGGCTCCGTTTGATGTTGCGCATCCTTTTTCTGCTGGCCTCACTGGTCTTCGTCGCTGCCTGCTCGGAAGAGGCCCCAGAAGAGGTCGCTGTGCGGGTTGTTTACACGCCCGTGGTCAAACAGGATGTGACCATCTTCGGTGAGTATGTCGGTCGTACTGAGGCGTCAGAGCGGGTCGAAGTTAATGCGCGGGTGGACGGCTTCCTCGAAGAGATAGCGTTTGTGGAAGGCGGCACCGTCCGCGAGCGTGACATTCTTTACCGCATCGATGCGCGTCCCTATCAGGCGAACGTCGATCGACTCGACGCCATTCTGCAGAGCCGCCAGGCCCAGTTGGAGAAGTTTCGACGCGATGTAGCACGCATTAAGCCGCTGTTCGAAGAGGATGCAGCCAGCCAACTAGACTATGACGAAGCGGTGTCTGCGGTTGAAACCGGTGCGGCGGCTGTGCGTGAAGCAGAGGCAGATCTGGAGCGGGCCAAGCTGGAGTTGGATTACACCGAACTGCGCGCACCCATCGGTGGAGTGATCAGTTCCTCAGACGTGGATGTGGGTGCGTTGATTCGCACGAGCGACAGTAAACCCCTGACCACGGTGAGCAAGATTGACCCGATCTATGTGAACTACGCGATGTCTGCGCTGGATTATTTGAATGCTCGCCGCCGGGCCACCAGCTACTGGGAGCAGCGCAAGGCGGAGCGCGAGGGCAAGGCGCTGGAAGGGCGGGTTTCGATCACGCTGCCCGACGACAGCATTTATCGCTACAAGGGTGTGGTGGGTTTCACAGACCCGCAAGTGAATCCGGAAACCGGCACCTTCGCCGTACGCGCTATTGTTCCCAATCCCGATAAGGAACTGCTGCCTGGCCAGTACACCCGGGTGAAGATGCCGCTGGAAATTCGCGAGGGCGCTCTGCTAATTCCGGAAGAAACCATCGTGATCGAACAGGGGGGTGTTTATGTCATGGTGGTGCTTCCCAATAATCGGGTGGAGCGGCGGCTGATCTTCGTCGGCACCACCGTTGAAGGAAACCTCGTTGTAGAAGGCGGCCTCTTGGAGGGCGAGCGCATCATTATTCACGGCATCAACAAGATCTATCACGGCAGTCTTGCCGATCCGATTACCGTGGACGCTTACGAGGCAGAGCTCGCAGCGGAACAGGAAGCGGTCTTGAAAGCAGAGCCGGCTGAGTCAGATGGGGAGCAAGAGGAAGAACCCGAAACCGTCGAAGGCGCAGAGGGCTAAGCCGTGATCTCGCGGTTCTGTATCGACCGGCCGATCTTTGCGATGGTCATTTCCATCGTGATTGTGCTGGTGGGCACCATCTCCGTATTCTCTCTCCCGATCGATCAATACCCGGATATCACTCCCCCCGCGGTGTCGGTTAGCGCGACCTTTCCCGGCGCCACCGCCAAGAGTGTAGCCGAATCAGTTTCGGCGCCTATTGAGAAGCAGCTCAATGGCGTGCCCAACATGATTTACCTCGAGTCCAACTCCAAGAACAACGGGCAGAGTAAGGTCACCGTCACCTTCGCCGTCGGGACCAACGTAGACCTTGCGGCGGTCGACGTGCAAAACGAGGTGAAGTTGGCCGAGGCGGACCTCCCTGTTGATGTAATGCAGGAAGGGGTCTCCGTCGAGAAACTCGCCAATGTCGAGTTGATGAAGATCGCCATTCGCTCGGATGACCCGAAGTTCGACGAGATATACCTGTCGAATTACATGAGTATCAACATCCGCGATGAGATGAAACGAATTCCGGGTGTTGGTCGCACGCGCAATAACGGCGCGCGTCGCTACTCCATGCGGGTGTGGATTCAACCTGCTCGTCTCGCAGCCTACGGTTTAACTACTAACGACGTGCGCGATGCGGTGCGCGAGCAGAACGTGGCCACGGCCGCTGGAGTCATTGGCGGTCAGCCCACAGGCGAAGATGTGATGCTGACTTACCCCGTGTCGGCAGAAGGTCGCTTGCAGACTGCGGAACAGTTTGGCGACATCATCGTGCGAGCCAACGCCGACGGGTCGATGGTGCGGTTGCGCGATGTTGCCCGAGTCGAACTCGGTGCTAAAGCCTATACGCTCGATTCCAGGTTGGATGGTGGGCCGGCCGCGGTGTTGGGTATCTATCTGTTGCCCGGCGCCAATGCGCTGGACGTTTCCGAGCGAGTGCGTGCTCGCATGGCGGAATTGGAGCAGCGTTTTCCGGAAGGTCTCGAGTGGCTGGTGGTATACGACAGCGCTGAGTTCATTCAGCAATCCATCACCGAGGTTATCATTACCCTGATCGAGGCCCTATTGTTGGTTGTGCTGGTGGTATATCTATTCCTGCAGAACTGGCGTACCACCCTGATACCCAGCCTCGCGGTTCCGGTCTCCGTAATCGGCACCTTTATCGCCATGTTAGTGATGGGTTTCTCGCTTAATACCGTCAACCTTCTGGCTCTAGTGCTGGTAATCGGCATCGTCGTGGATGATGCGATTGTAGTTGTCGAGAATGTCGAGCGTCTCATGAATGAAGAGGGGTTCGATCCGCGTGAGGCGACGATTCGATCGATGGATGAACTCACCGGCGCGCTTGTCGCCACCTCACTAGTATTGGCCGCTGTGTTCGTGCCGGTTGCGCTACTGCCGGGGATCACCGGTATTTTGTATCGCGAGTTTGCCGTCACCATCACGGTAGCTGTGCTGTTGTCCAGGGTGGTGGCGCTGACGCTCAGCCCAGCGCTTTGCGCTATTTTGTTGCGCAAGGAAGAGCCCGGACAAAAGAACGCACTGTTTCGCAAGATCGATAGCTGGCTGGAAACCGGTTCCGAGCAATTTGGCACATGGGTGGGCATGACGCTGTCTCACATGCGTCGCACCGTACTGGCTTTTCTTTTGATGGGCGGAGTCGCCTATCTATTGATGGGTATCGTCCCCAGCAGTTTTATGCCGGTGGAAGACAAAGGTCAGTTCTTCATCGACATGGAATTGCACCAGGGCTCCAGTGTGAATCGCACCAAGCCGGTGATTCAGCGCGCCGAGGCCTACGTCATGGCGCACCCAGCTGTGAAGCATGTATTCAGTCTTGCCGGTGAGAACCGTCGCAGCGGTGGCAACGAAGCCAACGGCATGATGGAGATCATTCTTAAGCCCTGGGAAGAGCGAAAGTCTGGCGGTTACACGGTCGATAAAGTCATCGAGGAAGTGCGCGAGGAATTGGAGCGCTACCCTGAGATTGTTGTGCAAGTGTCGGAACCACCCGCCGTCCCCGGTTTGGGTCTGGGCAGTGGCGTCGACCTTGTATTGCAGGACCTTACCGGTACGAATTGGGAGGGCTTGCTGGAAGCGACTGAGACAGTGATTCAGAAGGCCAACGAAGACCGTGTGCTTACCGGTGTGGCCAGTCCTGTTAAGCCGGAAACTCCGGAGCTGTTTCTCGATGTGGATCGCGCTGAATCCAAAGCCTTGGGCGTACCATTGGCTGATATCTACGGCACCATGCGCACGCTGACGGGTTCTCAAGTCGTGAATGATTTCAATCTGTATGGACGTGTCTATCGCGTGCGCATGCAGGCGGAGGACGAGTTCCGCAAACGACCTGATGCACTCCAGTACTACTACGTACGCAGTGACTCCGGTGCCATGGTACCGCTGTCGGTGCTCGCCAGGTTGGATTACTCCACCGGCCCTGCCGCGATCGATCACTACAATATGTTCACCGCCGCAAAGGTCTCCGGCGATGCGCGCGGCAACTACTCCACCGGCCAGGCCATCACCGCGATGCGTAATGTGTTGGATACCAATCTGCCACCGGGCATCGGCTATGAGTGGACCGGCCTGACCGCCCAGGAGATCAAAGCGGCCGGACAGGCCATGATTGCGATGGTGTTGGCGGTGGTGTTCGTTTACCTGTTTCTCTGTGCACTCTACGAGAGCTGGATGATACCGCTGGCCGTGTTGTTGATTGCGCCCACGGCGATTTTCGGCGCGCTGTTGGCTGTCTACCTGCGTGGATTGGAGGCCAATATATTCTTCCAGATTGCGATGGTTGCGCTGGTGGGGATGGCGGCAAAGAATTCCATCCTGATCGTTGAGTTTGCCAAGCAATTAGTGGAGGAGGGCCGGACCTTTAAAGATGCAGCGCTGACCGCAGCGAAACTGCGCTTCCGGCCCATCATGATGACTGCAGTCTCCTTTATCTTTGGTGTGATGCCGCTGGTATTGTCTTCCGGACCAGGCGCCGTTGCCAGGCAGTCAATCTCCACCGCTGTGTTGGGTGGGATGCTAGTGGCCACCACCATCGGCATTCTCATTGTGCCGCTGTTTTTTGTGCTGCTGGGCAAGCTTGATGGCAAGCTGGCGCGCAAGTCGGGAGACAACCGCGAGCAGGCTGCGCCCTCCGCCGAGGGTGATCCAGCATGAGCACTCCTCGTACGCTGAACGTTTGGCGTCTGCTGTTGACGGTGCCCTTGGTCTTGCTCAGCGCTTGTATGGTCGGGCCTGATTACGAGCGGCAGGAGCCAGAGCCGCCGGCAAAGTGGCATACCGATTTGTCGTACACGTCGATGACTGAGGCTTCCCTAACAGACTTGGAGTGGACTGAGATATTTAGGGATGAGCAGCTGCGTGATCTTATCCTTACCGCCCTCGACAACAACAAGGACATGCTGCTGGCGATTGAAAGAATCGAAGAAGCCCGAGCGGGAAGTGTGATTGCTCGCTCGGCCTTGTTCCCAACGGTCGATCTGGAGCTGGACTCGGAACGCGAGGATGAGTCCCAGCTAACTAATACCGATGCCGAGCAGGTGGATGAGTTTGCTTCGGCCCCACCGTGGCCTGGGAGCTGGATCTGTGGGGGCGTAATCGCCGCGCGAGTGAAGCGGCTTTCCGGCGCTACCTGGCGGCGGAGTGCGGCGCGCAGGCGGTGCGCTTAAGCATCATCGCCGACGTATCGACCACTTACTTCCAGTTACAGGGTGTTGAGGCGCGACTGGATATCAATCGCAATACCCTGGAGTCACGTGAGCAGGCGCTGGTGATTGCCGAGAAACGGCATACGGGCGGATTGACCTCCAAGCTGGAAGTTATCCAGTCGGAGGTGGAGCTGGCGCAGACGCGTGCCAGCTTGCCCAAGGTTGAGCAGGTTAAACTGCAAACCGAGAATCAGTTGTCGGTTCTACTGGGCGAAAACCCCAGCCATAAGACAGTGTCGAAGCGCATGCGGGATCAATACGTGCCGACGTCGGTGACCGCCGGATTGCCTTCTGCGTTGCTGAGGCGCCGTCCTGATGTCATGCGTGCTGAGCAGGAGTTGATCGCCGCCAGCGAAGCCGTTGGAGTGGCCACGGCGGGGCTCTATCCCAATTTTCAGTTCACCACGGCGGTGGGTTACGAAAGCGACGACTTTGATGACATTATGGATAGCGATGCGGAGTTCTGGATTATCAATCTGGATATCGCGATGCCGCTGTTTAACGCAGGTGCGCGCAGGGCACAGCTAAGCGCTGCAGAGAGTCGTTTTAACCAGGCGCGTATCGCCTTTGAGCGAGTCGTGATCGAATCGTTCCGCGAGGTATCAGATTCGCTGAATGGCTTTTACAAAGCTGGCGAGACCCTGGAGGCGGAGCTGGCCCTGGAGCGCGCATCGGCAGAATATTTGAGCCTGGCGGAAAAGCGATACCGAAACGGGGTGCTTGCCTATTTGGATGTGCTGGATGCGCGCCGTAGCCTCTTCGATGCACAGGTATCGGTAAGCTTTGCCCGTGAAGAACAGCTGGTGGCGCTGGTCTCTCTTTACAAAGCGTTAGGCGGGGGATGGGATCCGGCGGAGCTTGAAGCACTGGCAGAGAATCGCTGATCAGTGTCCCCGGCATTGCCCGAATCCACGCATGCTGGCACCATGCAAGCTGTAATTTTTCAGGAGATGATCATGCGTTTTTTCAATCGACTTCTTTCTTTGGCGCTCGTCAGCACGCTGCTGCTGGCGTGCTCTTCGACGCCTACCTGGGACGGTATGTCTGAAAGTGAAATTTCCAGTTGGAAGGCAATGGGTGTGGATGCAGCGGCCGCCAGCGATTGGAAGCGCCGCGGCTTCTCTCCGCAAACCAGCGCGCCCTGGATTAACGCGGGCTTTGATTTAACGGCTGCCCAGGACTGGAGCAAAGAAAAATTCACCCCCGAAGAAGCACGTATCTGGACCGAAGCGGACTTTACGCTGAAAGAAGCCGTCGAAAACCGTGAGAAGGGTCTTACCCCGGTCCGCTAGTTTTTCTGACACGGCCGCCTTGGCGGCCACCGCTTTTTTTGGGACCGTTAAGCTCCCTACTAGAATCCTGCCTGTGGACTAAGCTAGATGACATGCCCACAGATTTGCAGGAGTCTTGATCATGATTGGACGATTCGTCAGTGCGCTCATTGTCGCAAGTTGCCCAGCCGTTACTTTCGCCCTAGGTGAGGACCCACCCAGCCTAGAGGCAATGTGGGAAATCATTCAGAAGCAGCAATCCCAGATTGAGGTGTTGCAGCAGGGAAAATGCTTCCATGCGTGCGCGCCTTGACGGCCACGCCGGTCCGGAACTGACAGAATCTGTTGTCACAATCGACCCCGATTATGTGCCGGCTGGTGCCGGCGAGCGGGAAATTGCAGAGCAGTCTGATTTCGAAATTTTCGGCCATGTACAGTTAGACGCTATCTACGACTTCGACCGGGTCGATCCGGATTGGAAGGACGCGTCCAGGCCGTCGAAAATTCCGGTGCAGGATCCTGCCGTGTTCGGCGGTGAAGGTGAGGCTATTCTCAGCGCGCGTCAGAGCAAACTCGGAATGCGCACACGCCAGGATACTCCCTGGGGTGAGATCAGCACCTTACTCGAGTGGGATCTCTATGCTGCCGGTAATGATGCCGGAGAGCTCGAGTTCAATACTCGTCATGTCTGGTTGGAGCTCGGGTCCTGGGGGGCGGGGCAGACACATACCAATTGGATGGATATCGATATCTTTCCCAATATGATCGACTACTGGGGTCCCCCAGGTATGATTTTCATTCGTAAGCCCCAATTGCGCTATACCCAGTGGGTTGGCGCTAGCGGCGGTCACTGGGCGGTTGCTCTGGAAGACCCCAGCAGCGATGTCGATGCTGGCGACGTACGAGAGATCGACCCTGACCTGGCAGACGCCTTGCAGCCTAAAGATTCCGCTCCGGATCTGACTCTGAAATGGCGTGGCGAGCACGAGTGGGGCCATTATCAGGTGGGCGCGATAGCGCGCAAACTGGATGTGGAAACAGTCTCTGATGGCTTGGGTGGTAACCCTAATAATTCTCCCAAGGAGGATACCTTTGGTTGGGGACTGAACTTCACCAGTGTCATTAGTACTTTCGAGCTCGACAAGCTCAAATTGGGCCTGGTGTATGGAGAAGGCATCGCGAGTTATTTCAACGATGGCGGCACAGCGATGGGTCTCGAGCGACGTGGCATTGAACCGGTAGAGTCACTCGGCGTGACGCTTTGGTATGACCACTACTGGGATGAGCATTGGAGCACCACCGTCGGCTGGGGCATGCACGAACAGGACAATACCGAGCTACAAAGCGGAGATGCGTTCCACCGTGGGCAACTGGCTAATATCAATCTGCTCTACACCCAGGGTCGCTTCCTCACCGGCGTTGAGGCGATATGGATGGAACGTGAGGACGAGAACGGCAGGGACAACGACGATTTCCGGCTGCAGTACTCGGTTAAGTACAGTTTCGATAAGGGATTCTAGTCGGAGTCCCTATTACTCCGCGTCATCTCGCTTATTGAACTCTTCGGTGAAAGAGGCGAGGCGCATACCAATGAGGCTGGCTACCAACACCGTGGTGTAGAAGATGCCTGTCACTGCTTCGAGGTAGGCCAGCATGCGTATCAGGGGCTGTTCCGGGGTTATGTCGCCGTAGCCAAGCGTGGTGAGTGTGACCATGGAATAGTAGATGACATCATCCATGTTGTACTGCCACTGCTCGCTATCCAGGCCAGCCAGAGAGCCGGGAAACAGCGCTTCGCAGATCATGTACGCAAAAGCCCACACCAGGCCCAACAGAATGTAGATGCAAATCGCGCCCACAATCTTGTTTGCGTCGATAGCACCTGTAAACATCACCTGACGCCAGGCCAGATAAGTCGTGAGGCTGAGGAACAGGAAACTAGCCACGAGTTGAACCGTGGCGAGAAAGTTACTCTCGATCAGGCTGTCGGTAATCATCAGAATAGCAACCGCCAAGGTCATGCCGATCTTCGGGCTGACCCAGGTGGTGTTTTTGCGCTCCATGGACCAGATGCCCACCAGCAGAGTTACCATGAGAGAGGTGTTCACTACCCACTGCCCTGCGCGGTAATCGATCTGCTCAAAGATGGCGCCGGAAAACAGCAGGAAGATCAGCGCAATCAGCAGATAAATAAAATTATCCCTTTCGGTAATTCGCTCTGGCATGACTACAGTGGACTCCTCTGTCGGTGAATGAGGCGGGAGATGCGATCCAGTTTAACACCTGCCCAGCGGCCGATTCGCATCCAACGGTGTTGCGCGGTTGGACTTTGCAGCAATGACAACATGCCGATGACGTAGGTAACTGCTATACCGAGCAATATGATGCGCTGGTAGAACTTGGCATCGGCAGTGTCACCATAAGCGCTGGTTCCGGTGCCGATGAGAATAAGAATGGTGCTGAAGGCGGTGCCGTACAGCGGTGCCAGTGGCTTGCCGCTGAAGATTTGCTGGCCAAACACAAGAGCCAGCAGGAAAAAGCCTGCCGCCAGGAAACCCAGTGTGGGCACTGCGCTGAGTGCCTGGAAGAACAAAACTGCGGCGAGACCGCCACCGATGTTTGCTGCCAGCAGTGCTTTGGCACCGGTCGCTCCCGCGGAGAAGTCGGGTTTCTGTGCCAGGGTGGAGATAACAATGAGTGGCAGCACAGCACCGCTGAAATTGAATATCAGGCAGACCAGCGCAAAGGGCAGAATGACGGCGGTGCTGAGCCAGGCCGCGGCGGCGGCCTCGAGCGGGGTGGTCTCCAATGGATTAGTTTCTGCTGGCGTAGTGCCGCCTGGGAACAGCAGATGCGCGATGTGCACACAGGCCAGTGCGGCGAGCGCTGATTTAAGAAAGCCAGCGCTCACCAGTAAGGCAAGATAGGGAGTCGGGCCACCGATGACGGGCAGCAGCAGTATTGCCATAGTGAACAACAGCACAATGAAACCCGAGGTGCCTCGGGCCGCTGCAAAGAAGTTGAGAAATAGACCCCAGCAGAACAGCAGCAAAAATACGGCTGGGTAGGGATAGAGATAGATCGTCGCCGCCGAACCGATGGCGAAAATGACGACGATGGCGATCAATATGCCCAGCGTCGCTTTCAAATTGGGTTGCGGATTGCGATTGCCGAGAAACGAGGCCGTTAGGATGGTTGCCAGAAACGCCATGGGCCAACCGATGCCGTAGGCCAGCAACACACTGAGCGTAATTCCTGTCGCGAATCTTAGAATGCAGGCGCGTTTGTCGAACTGGCTGGCCAAGAAGCTGCCTCGCTACAGGACCTGTAGATGCGGCCTAGTAGGCATAGGAAAAAATGGAGACGATGCGCATCCAAATCCATGCCAGTGAGTTGGTGATCCAATTGCCGCTGGTGTAGATCGTGACATCAGCCTGGCCGCCGCCGCGAACAATGCCCGGTTCTGGCCGCTCATTGAATCGGATAATGACGGGGAAACGCTGGGCACTGCGCAGCCAGCCCGTGTCGCTGCTTACCGACTGCAAGCTGCCGGCCTGGGAATGATTCTTCCAGTCCACTGCGTAGCCGATACTGACGACCTCGCCGTGATAGACCTTGCCCGGGCGCATATCCAGGGCAATCTCCACGGGGTTTCCGGGGCGGATATTGCCCAGACTGTTCTCGCGCATATACGCTTCTACCCATACATCCTCGGCTGAAACAAAAGTCATCAGCGCTTGCCCGGCAGAGGCATAATTTCCCGTGGCGATATTCACGCTGGTAACGCCGCCATCACTGGGCGCGATGATCGTCGTGCGTTCAAGATCCAGGCGCGCATCGTCAAGCTTTGAGGCAGCCTGACGAAACTTGGGATTGTTCTCATCGGTTTCGCCCAGGCGCTGCTGGGCACGTTCGAGCTTTGCCTCTGCGGCCTCGACATCTGCGCGCGCCTTCTTCACCTCAGCGCGGGCTTTGTCGCCGTCCGATACTGGCAATACGCCGTCCTTCTCCAACTCGTAGACCCGCTTGGACTGCGCGATTACATATTTTTCCTGGGTGATGGCCTGCGACAGCTCGGCTTGAGCCACGGCTACCCCTTCGGCCCCGGCGCCTACGTTCTGGGCTTCTTGCTGCAGAGCTGCCTCTGCACTCGCAACGGCAATTTCATAGTCGGAGGGGTCGATCTGCAGGAGGGTGTCGCCTTGTTTCACCAACGCATTCACCCCGACGTCCACAGAGATCACCTCACCGGATACTTTAGGGACGATAGGAATGATATGGCCCGTCACCCTGGCCTGGTCTGTGTAAGGCGTGTAACGGTCGGCGATTAAGTACCACACCAACATAAAAACACACAGGCCCAGTACTGCCAGGGTCAGGCGGCGTATGGAAGTATTCTGCTGCTCGGCGCTGGTCTCGGTGCTTGCCTCAGTTGCTGGCGCGCCTGAGTTCTCCTCAGTCACCGGCGCTGGCCTCTGCAGATGCCTCGCGCAACTCCGCCTGCAACTCCTCTGACACCTCGAACTCCTCATTGAAGGCATCGAGATCGTCGAGCAGATACCACATCATGAACAACTTATAGCTGAGCACGAGTACGACGGCACCTACAAACAAGCCCACAATACCTTGCAAGATAAAACCGCCGATAGCGCCGAGGAATATCACTGCCATGGGTGCGGTGCCACCTCGGCCCAGCAATAGCGGTTTCAATACGTTGTCAGAGAGCGCGACGATCGTCATCCAAATACCATAGATCACCGTTGGCACTACGTCCGACGTTGAGGCGACATAGAAGATAGAGGGAAACAGAATGATGCCGGTCGGTAGCTGCACGGTTGCCATAATCAGAACCAGCATGGTCCACAGCCCTGCACCGGGTACATCCGCGAGCATGAATCCGCCACCCGCCAGGATAGCCTGTATAAACGCGACGCCTAGTACGCCTTGAGCGACGCTGCGTACGGTAGAGGAGGCCATATTCGCCACGCCTTCGCCGCGCGCGCCTGCCAGACGCTTGCCCAGCTTGCGAGCGAAGGCTCCCCCGCTCTCGGCATAGGCGAGGAAAACCCCCGATACCACCAGTGCCAGCGCGAACTGGAGAATGCCCAGCCCTGCGCCAGTGGCGCGTGCGATGAGCCAGCGGCCCGCGGTTTTAATTTCCTCTTGAAACTGTGTGACCGCGGCGCTGATGTTTTCGTTAGCCAATTGCCAGGCGCTGAAGAGCTGTTCGCCGACGACGGGCCACTCCTTTACGCGCTCTGGGGGTGGTGGCACCTGCAGAGTGCCGTCTTCCAGTTCTTTGGCAAACTCCTGCGCAGAGTCGACCAAAGTGCCGGACAGCATCAACACAGGCGTCATGAGTGCGACCAAAATGGCAGCTGTGAATATGAAAGAAGTGGTGCCGGGCCCTTTGTTGAGTTTGCCGTGCAACCAGGTGTAGGCGGGGTACAGTGCTGCGGCAATAATTAGGACCCATACAATGGTAGAAAGAAACGGTCTCAAGATCTCGAAACACCAAACCACCAGGCCAGCCACGATGGCGAGCCGGATGCTGACCTCCATGGCGCGTACGGTATCGGATTGATTCTGCTGTGGTTCATTCGACATGTCTTATTTTTCTCCCATCGTCGTTAAATCTAGAATAGCGTAAACGCGGCGCCTTTTGTGATTAAGCGCTGCTCGCGTTAACTGGGTTAGAGGCGATAGTGTACATCGAGCTCAATCTCGACTTCGTCGCCGACACGATCGTGTATCAGTTCGCGCAGTTGGAATAGGTCTTTTTCATCGAGCGGTCCGTCGACCAACACGTTCGCCGTCATACCACCAATGCCATTAATAGTGACACCCGAAATTCGAACATCTTTGCCGCTGATCGAGAATTCCCGGTTCTCCAATTTTTCTTCGGCGTCCCAGCGCGCGGCAATCTGCGACGACGTGATGCCCAGTGGAATAGCGACCAGTACCAGGAGCAGGGCGACAAAGCCGATACCATGCTTGCTGCGCATACTCGGTGAAAAGCCCAACACCCGAAAGGTGACCGTGGCTGCCAATACGATCCCCACCAGGTTAGTGGAAAAGAGCAGGAATGCTTGCAGGAAGAACGCAAACTCGCCGCGACCCAATCCGATCCCTGCCACGGCGAGGGGCGGTACCAGCGCAACCGCGATGGCCACGCCGGCGAGGTTTTGCGCGATTTCCTTAAAGGAACGTGCGTAGGCGGCGGCAATGCCCGAGAGAATAGCTACGAACAAGTCGGGCAGGCTGGGGTTCAGTCTGCCCATCATCTCAGTAGTTATCGGACTGTAGGGAATGAGTGCGGCGACTAGCGCCGATGAGCCTAGCGCCAGCAGAATACCCAGGCCAATCTTGTCCAGCGACTGCCGAAGTAACTTCTCGTTGTCGCGCAACAGAGCCATCGATACGCAAACCATCGGTGCCATCAGCGGTGCCAGAATCATGGCGCCTATAATCACGGCGGCACTGTTCAGGTAGAGACCCAGCGTGGCGATTAGCGTGCTCAGGAGCATGAACACTACGTAGTTGGTATGGATCTCAGCGTCTTCAAACAGCGCGGTGAATAGATCCCGGAATCGCTCCTCAGACGCGTAAGAGAAAAACGGAACCCGACTGCCAATGGAGCGACTCAGCTCCTTTTCGGTTCGCAGGTTGTCGATGCGAATGGTCTCTTTGTCTGACTCTTTGCCGCTAGCACCCTCTCGGAGCCCCGGGCCGACGTTCAAGCGCAGCGCTGCGGGTGTCACGCTTACCTCAACCAGTGTTTGCGTGGCCACCTCGCCGTCGATGGTGACTTCTTTAACCTTGTCGCTGTCGATGCGAAAGCTGCGGCTTTCCAGATAGCCAATAACGCTGGGCAGTCCCGAACTCTTGCGCAGGCTGAAAAACAGCTCGCGCAAAAACTTCAGGTATTCCATGAGGGAGAACGGCGAAGCAACCATGACGCCCACCTTCCCGTCGGATACTGATAACTGCTTGCCGAGCAGTCTTGAAACGAGGTCGCCCTCGTGACGCTGCACGATCATGCAACCGCTGGCCGCGGTATCGACCTGCCTCTCGTTAGCCGTATGAATCGTGTAAGGATAGAGGCGCAGGCGTGCGTAGCGGCTGAAGATGCGTTTGATAAATGACCAGCGATTCAGGTCCTCCGAAGCGTCGAGCATTGGCATCCAACCGATGGCGGCCCGGAACAACATGATCTGGCTATTACAGCGAACTAGATCTATGGCAGGGTTATCCGTCTCCAGCGCCAGATCCAGAGAGTCGCTGAAGCCGCTGGGCAGATCCAGATAGCGCCGCAATCGATCCTGGCTGGGGCCGGGAAGCACGCCAACCGAAAAGCCTCGCTCGCTGGCATACTCCAGCACCTGCTTCAGCTCCGCCAGTCGTGCGCGAATCAAGACGTGGTCGGTGGGGCCCAGAGTTGGTGCTTTCTCGGCGATGAAGTTTGCGAAGTCTGTTTGCTCAATGGAGACATCGGCGCGAGCGTTAGCTATGGATGCAAGGAGATCCTCAGCGTCATCGTCACAAACCAATACCAGTGAATCGCTCATGTCATTGCCCGTATCATCGGCGCACAAAAAAGCCGGCGTGGGTGTGCGCCGGCTCTAGTGTAGTGCATTGCTGCGTCGGTGTTACCAGGTGTACATGAATCCAACACCGATGGTGGTCTCTTCCACGTCGTAATAGTAGAAGTCGTTGTCACCGATGTCGCCATCGTCACCATACTCCAGGTCTTCGTAACTGAGGCTGAAGTTAACCACCCAGCTTTCTGCAACCATCCAGTTGACAGCAGTGCTGACACCGAAGCCGCCCTCGGAGTCACCGAACATGTAGTCGGCGCGGTTAGACCAGGACCAGTTCTTGGCGAAGGGAACGCTGTGGGTCAGGCCGACAACGGCGTCAGTCCAGTCGTCTTCGGGCTCTGATTTTTCGCCGCTGACTTTGTTTTGGAATTCCCACTCGTGGTCAAACATGGTTACCCCTGCCAACACGCCCCAGCGATGCTTGCCAGTGGTCGCGAAGTGATATTCGACCTCGAGGTGTGCTTGAACTTTGTCCCACTCGGCGTCGAGATCCGAATCGTCATCTTCTAGCGTGAGTGTGGCGTAGCCGAAGTTGACCTTCCAGGGGCCGTTGGCGGCAAATGCGGCGAAGCCAAAGGCTGACTCGAACATGTCGGCGGTGTCGCCATTGTCGAGGTCGATCTCACCGATAAAGCCACCATTGCTGGTGTCGAAACCGACATCGCCGTCCAGTGCAAGGGAACGAATGCCTGTGCCAACGCCAAATTTCCAATCGTCGGCATAGGCGCCCTGCGTCATCAGCATGCTACCTGCGACAACCGCCAATGCGATGGTCTGTTTCGTGAAGCTGGTTTTCATATCAATATCCTTTATTAACTCCCGCCGGGTACGACGAGGACAGATTGCGGAATGCGGAGCGCTCCGGCGCTCTCTGGTCTTGTGGGGGAAAGTCTGAGCAAATCAATAGGAAATGTCTATCGTGAAAATGCCGCATATTGCGATGAATTCGCTGGTATTATTGCTGGCTCTGGATGCCGCAAGATCCTTGAAAAAGCTACGAAAATCATGAAAAAGCCGCTCTGGACGCCCTCCGCTGCTCGCATTGAAGGGGCGCGTGTAACCGAATTTCGCGCCTTTGTGAATGCACGTTATGACCAGACTTTGTCCGATTTTGACAGCGTGTACGACTGGTCGGTGCGCGCCGATACAGCGTTCTGGGAATCGATTTGGGATTACTGCGACCTTATCGCTAGTGAGCGTGGCGAGGTGGTACTGGAAAATGCGGATCAATTTCCGGGGGCAAGGTGGTTTCCCGGCGCCCGGCTCAGTTTTGCCGAAAACCTGTTGCGTTACCGAGATGATCAAGTGGCACTGGTCTCCTTGCTGGAGAATGGAACTCGGCGAGAACTCACCTATGCCGAACTGTACCTGAAAGTCGCCCAACTGGCGGCGGCGCTGAAAGCGCAGGGAGTGCAGGTCGGTGATCGCGTGGCTGGCTTCATGCCAAACATTGCAGAGACAGTGATTGCGATGCTGGCGACCAACAGTATCGGCGCCATCTGGTCCTCTTGTTCGCCTGACTTCGGGATCAATGGTGTGATGGATCGCTTTGGTCAGATCCAACCCAAAGTGCTCTTTTACGCGGACGGCTATTTTTATAACGGCAAAACCTGCGGCAGTTTGCAGCGGGTAGTCGACATTGCCGGTCGTATCGACAGTATTGAACGGATCGTGGTGGCCACTGTGATCGGTGCGGGGCTGCCGGATCTGCCCACTGCGGTGGCGTTCGAGGATTACCTGGACACTGCAGCCTCGGAAGTCGATTTTGCGCAGCTGCCCTTCAACCACCCGCTCTACATCATGTATTCCTCCGGCACCACCGGCATGCCCAAATGCATTGTGCATGGCGCTGGTGGCACCCTGCTGCAGCATCTTAAGGAACAACAGTTGCTGGTCGACCTAAAGCGCGACGACGTGTTCTTCTACTTCACGACCTGCGGCTGGATGATGTGGAATTGGCTAGTGTCCGGGTTGGCGACCGGCTCCACACTGGTGCTGTATGACGGTTCACCTTTCGCCCGCGATGGGGACGTACTACTCGATGCGATCGACGCCGAAGGCATCAGCGTGTTTGGTGTGGGTGCCAAGTACATCGCTTCTCTTGAAAAAGCCGGGAAGCTGCCTTCGCAGACGCATAAGCTTGAGCGCTTACGCACTATTCTCTCCACCGGCTCCCCGCTGTCTCATGAAAGCTTTGAGTACGTGTACCGTGATATCAAGGCGGATGTGTGTTTGTCATCTATTAGTGGTGGCACAGATATTGTGTCCTGCTTTGTGGGTGGCTGCCCGGTGCTACCGGTGTATACCGGCGAGATCCAGGCGCGTGGTCTCGGTATGGCGGTGGAGATTTGGAACGATGAAGGGCAGGCGGTAGAGGGCGAGAAAGGTGAGTTGGTGTGCACCAAGCCTTTCCCCTGTGCACCCATCTATTTTTGGAACGATACAGACGGCAGCAAATACCGCGGCGCCTATTTTGAGAGTTGGCCCAATATCTGGGCGCATGGAGACTACGGCGAAATCACCGCGACTGGGGGCATTGTTATCCATGGTCGTTCTGACGCGGTGCTCAATCCGGGTGGTGTTCGCATTGGCACGGCCGAGATCTATCGTCAGGTAGAGAAGCTGGAGGAGATTCAGGAGAGCATCGTGATCGGCCAGGAATGGGGTGATGACGTGCGCGTGGTGTTATTCGTTGTGCTGAGCGACGGCGTGGTGCTGGATGATGCGCTGTGTGATCGCATCCGCGCGACCATTCGTCAGGAGACGACGCCGCGGCATGTGCCGGCACGCATTCTCGCGGTAGCGGACATCCCACGCACGATCAGTGGCAAGATCGTTGAACTGGCGGTACGCAATGTAGTGCATGGGCGGCCGGTTAAAAATACTGATGCGCTGGCCAACCCCGAGGCACTGGAACTCTTTCGCGATTTGCCAGAACTGGCCGAGTGAACTGCGAAAGCAGTGATCTGGCCGAATAATCCGCTAAAGCAGTAATAACAAAGCTAAAATCGTGAACCGGTTCTCTTGTTCGGTTTGCGGAATATGTAATACTGGCCGCGTATCGTACCCAATGATGGAGACCGTGACATGCGCGTAGCGCGAACCCTAACGCTGCTGATATTTAGCCTTGCTGCAATGAGTGCGCAGGCGCGACAGCCCGTTTTCGTTTCCCTCTATGGTGGTGGCACCACATTCGACCCCAGCTTTCAGTTCTCACAGCCGATTAATATCGATCAGGAAGATGACGGCGATGTCATCGGTTTGGGTCTGGGCTATGAAATTACCGACAACTGGATCATCAAGCTCGATTACACCTATACCGACGCCGACGATATTACTGTCGACCAGATTTTTCTGTCACTGAACTACAAGCAGCCGATGTTGTTTGATGGCTTCCACGGCATTATTGGTGCCGTCGTTGGCGAGGGCATGCTCGATCTTGACGATGCCCCCGATTTTGCCGACAGCGTGTTTGACGACCTGGATGCTGACCAGTCGCTTTATGGCGTGCAGATTGGGTTTGAGTACGATATTTCCGAGCACTGGAGCACGAGTCTCTTGTACCAGTACTTCGATCAGGAATTCAAAACCCATATCGATACGACGGAATTTGGTCGTGCCAACTTCTTCCACGAAGAATTCCAGTACGTACTGTTCGCACTGAACTACCACTTTTAGGCGTCAGCCCCGCAGCGGTTTAATCCACCCAGCCGAGTACGTCGCGCACAATTGACCAGCGTGGCTGGCGCGTGTCCGTCACGCCACCTTCCATCCAGTAGCTATAGAGCTCAGGGATGCTGCCATCCTTGCGCTTGAGTGAAATCCAGTTACTGATGACCGTTTCCCACTCATCTTCTCCACGTGGCAGCGCGTAGGCGGCAGGCACACGAACATCGGATTCCGGTAGCACCACGGTGTAGCGTGGATAGCGGAAGGTGTAGGCGGCGGCCTCCTCGGCGGAGAGCAGTAATGCTTCTGCGGGCGGGGTCTCGGCATCAAAAAACGCTTCTGCGCTTTCCAACTCGACAAACCTGACATTGGGTGCGGCCTGTTTCAGTCGCGGTTGGAAGTAGTGGCTGCTGACCAGAGCGACGGAGAGATCGCCATCGTAGGCCGAGTCTTGCATGGCTTTGAACTTGCTGCGCAGGTGATCAGGAACAACGAATGACATGCGCAGGTCCAGATAGGACTCGGAAAAGGCAGCCATGTGATAGCGGTCTGGAAGGCTGGCGATGCAAGACATCGCAATGTCGAGTTGACCACTTTGCAATAGCGGGCCGAGTTCATCGAAATCGAAGGGGATGAAGCGCAGCTCGAGGCCTAGGTCCTGGGCCAGACTATGGGCCATATCGGCATCGAAGCCGACGACCTCACCGTTGCTATTTAAGTACGTGCAGGGAAGGTTGCTGGGGCGGTAACCCACCCGCAAAGAGCCGCGTTCCAGGATGCGGTTAAACCGGTTGCCGGGCAGCAGTGGCCGATCGATGAATTTGGGCTCGCTGCGCACCTTGGCGGGTACTCGCGCCATATTGAGATCGATATTGGCCAGCACGGTCTCGCGATCCGGCGGTGCAGGGACAAAGCTTTCGAAATAAATGCGCAGCCCAACGACAAGAACGAGTACCACCGCTGTGCTCACAAGGAGGTAGCGCAGGACGGCTTTGATGCTCAGCTGCAACATGCCGCACATGGCGAGTGTGCCGATAACACTGAGTACAATGATATGCAGCGCGGCGAGCATGGCACCGAACCGACCCACCACAACGCCGGTGACCAGAAACAGTTGGAACATGTCGCTGGGTACTTCCATTCGATCGAGCAGGAACGGCACGGCAATGTTGATGCTGCCAAACAAACTAAACAGGCCGTTGAAAGCGAGGTCGACACGTTGCGCAAAGTCGATGTCGGTGTCGGTGAACCAGGCGGCAAACAGGACGAACAGTAAAACCAGCATTTTGCCCAGCGAGGGGAAATTAAATGACACCGGGACTATGACGTCGATGGCAGAGGCCGACTCAGATTCCGGCAGCCGGTATTTGGCGAGCAGGGTCTTACAGTTCTCTGCGATTAACGGCAGTACAACAAACTGATTCCCCGTGGCGAAGGCAGTAACCAATGCGTCCTTGAACGTGCTGAGCACTTCGCGATAAGGGATGCCGCTGACGGCGCTGACCAAGCCGGGAAATATCCAGAAGGTAATAACCAGCGCCAGGGCGATATAGGTGATCAGGTAAACCTGTACCCGACCCAGTTCCTCGATGGTCATCGTGCCCGCAGCGGCGGCTGCGATGGCGAAGATACCGTAAGGCGTGAGGCGGACGATCATGGCGTTGATTTTGCTGAGCGCCTCGCTGAGACCGTCGAAAATAGGGAGTACCGTGCTCTTGTCGGGTACCGAGATGAGCGCTACTGCCATAAAGATGCTGAATAGTACAACCGCCGGCACCAGGTTATTCGACAGTGAATAGAAGATGTTCGAAGGAACGTACAGGTCGAGCACATTGCCTGAATCTTGTGAGATTGTTGACGGTGCGCTGAAAAATGATGCGGTATCCAGCGACGGGAAAGCGAGCGGCGTGACGAAGATTAGAGCGAGCGCGAGACCCCATATGGTGAACAGAACCACCGTGCCGCGGACTGCTAGTCTGCGGGCTTGCGCGCTGGTCATGCGTCCAAAACCAGCAATCAGCGAGACCACGATGTAAGGCAACACCGTCATCTGCAACAGCTTAATGAAAACGTCCCCGAAGAACTTCAGGTCGGCGACCAACTCACCGCAGAACAGGCCCACCGCGACACCGGCAAACAATCCGATAAATATTCGTGTGGAAAGCCCCATGCCTGGTCTATTGTTATCTGAGCCCGCGCTATTGTACCCACCCTCCGAGGGCCGGTATAGCATGTTATACATACCCTCGGAGGGCCGATATGCCATGCTACACATACCCTCCGAGGGTCGGTTCAAGAAATTAGGTGGACCCTCCGAGGGTGGGTGATTGGTGAAAATAATTTAATCAAATGATCGAATCATTTGATCGTATAATGATGCAGCTTGGGGCTAGAGAGTCGGAGAGATTGGTGATGATGTTTCCTAACGTATTGAATAATAAAGCAATAATATTTATTTTGGGTATGCTGTGGCTGCCCGTCATCGCACAGGCGGAGCGCCCCAACGTCATCGTCATGGTGGCAGACGACCTCGGTTGGGCGGATGTTGGCTTTCACGGCAATACGGAAATCGACACCCCATCACTCGATCGCATCGCCAATGAGGGCGTGCAACTGGACCGTTTCTACACAACCCCGATATGTTCCCCGACCCGCGCCGCACTGATGACGGGCCGCGATCCGATGCGCTTGGGGGTGGCCTACGCGGTCATCATGCCCTGGCACAACCATGGCATTCACCCAGAAGAGACCTTTCTGCCCGAATTGTTCCTGGAGGCGGGTTACCAGACGGCCATGATCGGCAAATGGCACCTGGGCCACGCGCAGCAAACCTACCACCCCAATAATCGCGGTTTCGAACATTTCTACGGCCATCTGCACACCGAGGTGGGCTTCTTCCCTCCCTTTGCGAATCAGGGCGGCAAGGACCTCCAGCGAAATGGCGTTTCGATCGACGACGAGGGCTATGAGAGTTTTTTACTGGCAGACGAGGCGTCACGCTATATCCGCGAACGGGACAAGGAGCGGCCCTTTTTCATGTACATGCCATTCATAGCGCCGCATACCCCCCTCGATGCACCCCAGGATTTGCAGGACAAGTACGCCGATATCAACACCAATCTGGAGCCGGCACGTAGCCGCCAGACAGATTTTACTCGCACCACCTCCAAACTGATGATGATGCCCAGTGCTCGTCCAATGTACGCCGCCGTGGTTGACGGCATGGACCAGGCGATTGGGAAGGTGCTGAAAACCCTGGATGATGAGGGCATTGCCGACAATACCATCGTCTTATTTTTCTCTGACAACGGCGGGGCCGCCTACTCCGTCGGCGGGGCCGATAACGTGCCTCTGCGCGGTGGTAAAGGAGAGACCTTCGAGGGCGGGATCCGCGTGGTGGCCGCTGTTCGCTGGCCCGATGGTTTTCCGGCCGGGAGTAAGATGACATCGATCATGTCGGCTATGGACGTGCTGCCCACACTGGCTGCGGCAGCAAACATAGAAGTGAGCACTAACTTCTCCATAGATGGCCGCAGCATGCTGCCTGCGATAAAGGATGGGGTCAAGATGCCGCGGCAGGATTACCTGTTTTTCGCGTCTGAAACCCCGATCAAGGGGCACTACAACCTCACCGTATTCAACGATGAATGGAAGCTGGTTCAGGAGCAAATCCAGGGCCAAACCAGCATAGATATCACCAACTATCTCTTCCGCATTTCAGAAGATCCCTACGAGTATCACAATCTGGCCCAGCAATACCCGGATGTGGTCGCCGAGCTGTCCAAAGAAATTCATCACTGGCGCGCGCTATACCCAGCCTCTGGTACGCGTGCCGAACTGGTGCCCCCACCCGGTTGGCGCGCTCCTAAAGACTGGGCGACGTATCCGCAGCCGCTGGAAGCGCTGCAGGACGAACCTGCGCCGGGCATGCCTCCAAAGGGCACTTTGGCGCCGCTCGACTGGCAGTTCGGTGAAAACGGGCGCCTCATATACAACTGTGAGCCCTATCGACTGCTCGGTGGAGGCTTGTGTAAGTAGCTGGAAAATAACTACACAAACCGTAGTCGCCGTCTGGCGGCACCCCCAGCCATTGTCTACAATTTGAAGGTAATAATAAGAAGAAAGATTCGGGTAGGACGTCCGGGGCTTTAATAAGGATTTTTCATGCGTGCATGGTCACGGCTGACGGCCGTCCTGCTCAGCATAGTGTTGCTCGCTGCCTGTGGCAGCGGCGGCAATGGAAACGGCGGTGGTGGCCAACCTCCCGTCACCCCCGACCCTGTCCTTCAGGAAATTCGGCTCGAGCCGGTCAAGACCATGTTCCCGGCGGGAACCAGCCAGCAATACACCGCGACTGGCGTATACAGCGACGGTTCTGAACAAAATCTCTCCAGCCAAGCCGCCTGGGAAATCACCGAACCAGAGATAGCGCAAGTGGATGCTGCCGGCCTTGTGACCGGCATCATTCCCGGCGACACCGATGTCATCGCTACTTTTGAAGGCGTGCGAGGTGCAGCTTGGCTAACGATTACCGAGCCAGAAGTCGTCAGCATGTCCATCTACCCGCCGGCGGCTCGACTTAAAAAAGGCACCACTCAGGATTATCGGGCATTTGCTGTCTATAGCGACGGTAGCCTGCGCAATGTCACCTTTGAAGCAGTGTGGTCGCTTGAGAATGAAAGCGGCATTCTGGCGCCCTATGAGCCCATTCTTACTCGAGGGCTCAATGGCTTGGATGACTTTGCGACGGCGATAGCGGTCGAGGTGGGTGAGGATGCCTTGGTGGCCTCCCTGCCGGAAGAATCCTCACAGCCAGCCGCGCGCGTGCGCGCGGCGAACGAAGAGCCCTCACGTTCAGCACGATCCGCTGTCGATGTCACCGAGGCGCCCTTGGTGGCGATGCGCATCGCGCCTCGCTCCGAGTCGGTATTGGATGGTGGCACGATTCAATACAGTGCCACCGGCCTTTATGCCGATGGCTCCGCGGCTGATCTCACCAAGGTGGTTGAATGGGCGTCGGCGGAATCAGCGGTGAACACCGTCAGCAACTCACCGGGTGAGCGCGGACTGGGGCGAGCACAGTCACCCGGTGAGACTCAGATCAGCGCAACATTCTCCGGCTTATCCGATGCTACCGACGTCACCGTCATTGATTACGGTAGCGGCAATCCCCTGGAAAAGATTGATGTATTCCCTGCCGAACAGACCATCAACGTCGGTGGGGTCCAGCAATAACAGGCGATTGCCTATCTCGCAGATGGCACTGCCATCGATATTACTCGCGATTCACTGTGGGAGTCCTCTGAGCCCGAAGTGGCGGTAATCGGCAATAGCACTAATGCTGGCCTCGCCGGTGGCACTGCGCCCGGACTCACCACGATTTCGGCCACGTTCGATTCGGAGAGCGGCACTGCTTCGCTAGAGGTGCGCAGCGCTGGTGATGGCGAGCTTGAGGTCATCGTGGTCGAGCCTGCTGACACGGTCTTGCAAAGCTTTACCAGTCAGCAGTTCAAAGCCTTTGGCCAATACTCGGACGGCAGCACGAGAGATATCACCAGCCAGGTTATCTGGCTTTCCGAAGACGATTCCATCATCCAGGTTAGCAATGCCCCCGAATTTGGTATCGGTAATTCTCTCGCGTTAAACCCGGGTTCGACCCAGGTTGTTGCAACGGTCATCGATGCGGGTAATGCGCTCAGCGGATTCGCCGATGTCGAGGTCATCGAGTCTGGAGATGTGCCCGCACAACTGGTGGTGGAACCTGCCGAGGCGCGCGCCCTGGTGGGAGACAACCAGCAGTACACCGCAACGCTCATACTGACCAGCGGATTCAGCCAGGACGTGACAAGCAATGTGGCCTGGTCTTCGAGTGAACCTGCGGTCGCACAGGTGAATGATAGCGGTCTAGCGATTGCGGAATCTGCAGGTGAAACCGATATCGTCGCCACCTTGGTGCTGGCGGGCAATACACTGACCAGCTCGGGTGCTCTCACCGTTCTTGAAGATGTGTCGATCGACGCCATCCTGGTCGATCCGCCCCAGGCTTCCATCATTGTCGATGACAGTCAGCAGTACACAGCGCGGGCCTTGCTCAGTGACGGTAGTAGCGTCGATGTTTCCGACGCCGTTAGCTGGTCGTCTTCCGACAGTGAGGTTGCGCAAATCGACCTGAATGGGGTGGCCCGCGGGCGCTCCCCAGGCACAGCAGCCATCGTTGCTCTGCTCGACGTCCAGGGTCAGCAATTCAAGGGCGAAGCCAGCCTGCGGGTTAAGCAGGAAAGCATCTCTATCACCAATATTCTGGTGTCACCACTCTTCAGCAGCATTCTGGTTGGTGAGCAGCAACAATATACGGCGTTCGCTATTCTCAGCGATGGCTCGCGCGTGGAGGTCACGGAGGACGTGACCTGGAGCACGGCTGCGCCCGATGTAGCATTTATCGACAGCGCGGGTCTGGCGACAGGCATATCCGCAGGCGAAACCGATGTGTTTGCGCAGCTGGTAATAGCGATAGGGGAGTACACGGGCCGCGCAGTCGTGACGGTGCTAACGCCGACGATCGAGTCGGTTGATATCGTACCTGCTTCGGCGACGGCGCCCGAGGGAACCGTCACCAAATTCTCTGCGATCGCCACACTCAATGACGGCTCGTCTGTCGACGTGTCAGAACAGGCAGTCTGGTTTGCACTCGATCCGCAGATCGCTATCACTGATAGCACAGGGAGTACCCTGGCGCTGAGCGAAGGCGAAACCGGTGTCTTCTTTGCCCTGGAATACAATGACCAGCGCTATGACGGTACCGCTGATTTCACGGTTAACGCCTCGAACATCGGACTTGACCGTCTGCAAGTTGAGCCCGCCGTCAGTGAAATTGTGCTGGGTGCCACACAGCAGTATGCGGCCGTCGCTCACTTTAATGATGGCTCAAGCTTTGATGTCACTTCTCAAAGTGATTGGTTTTCCAGTGACCAATCGGTGGCCCCTGTAAATTCGAGTGGTCTTGCCACCGGAGTGGGGCCCGGCTTCGCAAATATAGGAGCCCGCTTCGAGTTCAAAGGCGTTACTGCAAACGATCTGGCTGATTTGACGGTGATTGGCAGTGGCAGTGAAGTCGACCAATTGATTGTTTCGCCGCCGAAGACGAATGCGCTGCCTGGCCAGGAACGCCAGTACACCGCAACGATTGTATTTGAAGATGGCAGCTCGACGGATGTCACCGAGGATGCAACCTGGACTTCCGGCGACCCAGCAATTGCTTCTGTGGAGGCGGACACGGGATTTGCCACAGCAGTATCGGCTGGAACGACAGACATAACAGCCACCTTCCTGCTGGACGAGGTGGCCTATAGCAATAGCGGCGTCATCAATGTACTGGATGCCGACCCCGACATACGCCACCTTGTTGTCGAACCTACTTCCGCGACGATCATTATCGGCGGCTCGCAGCAGTACACCGCGACTGTCGTGTACACGGATGACAGCACGCAGGATGTTACTGACCTGGCAACGTGGAGCAGCTCTGACCCTGACATCGGCTGGGTAGACGAATCGGGTCTTGCCACCGGCCTGGTGGAGGGCGCAGTCGACATCGTTGCAATTTACAGCATCGACGGAGATGTGTACGACGATAGCGGTCGGCTCAGGGTCGTGGCTGAGGATGCCGCCATTGACTATATCGAGGTGGAACCCGCCGATACGACAGTACTCGTTGGTGGCAAGCAGCAATACACTGCAACTGCGCACCTAAATGATGGCAGTGAGATCGATATTACCGCCGATGTCAGCTGGCTTTCCGACGACGACAGTGTCGCCGAAGTGAACGCGCAAGGTCGTGCACTGGGTATTGGACCTGGCACAGCTGGCATTACCGCAACGCTGGTCACTGAGGCGGGCAATTTTGCTGATACCGCTCAGCTCACTGTGTTGCAGTTAGAGCTTGAAGTGACCGAGTTGGTCGTAGCGCCAGCGCGTGCCAGCGTCATCGTTGACACGACCCAGGCGTTCACAGCCACAGCGATCCTCAGTGACGGCAGTCAGGAAGATGTTACCAATGATGTCACCTGGACTTCGGCGGAACCTGAAATTGCGCATGTGAACCAACTCGGCGTTGCGACCGGCCTTATACCCGGCGTCGTCGATATTGTCGCGACTCTCATCTGCAACGAGCTTACGTTTACCGATAGTGGTGTGCTCACCGTTGAATCGGTTGAACCTGAGATTGAGGAGATCGTCGTCTCTCCGCCAAGTGCAGAGATTCTGGTGGATGGCAAGCTGCAATACAGCGCCACCGCCATTCTGTCTGATGGTAGTAGCCAGGACGTGACAGGGGACGCAGATTGGAGCTCTAGTGACCCCGATATCGCGCAAGTGAATACTAATGCCAGAGCACTAGGTGTTGCTCCAGGGCAGGTCGAAGTGCGCGCGGCATTGCAGTATCAGGGTGAATCTTACCTGGGTGTGGCTCAGCTCACTGTTTTGGCACCCGAAGTGGAAATCGAGTCCCTGGTGGTGGACCCACCCACGGCAACGGTGCTGGCAGGCACTACCCAGGCCTTTACGGCGACGGTGCTGCTCAGCGATGGCAGCAGCCAGGAGGTGACGGATTCGGTTGACTGGGCTTCCACGGTATTGTCTGTGGCGCGCGTAGATGACCAGGGCGTTGCCACCGGCCTGACCGAGGGTCAGAGCGACATTGTGGCCACGCTGGAGTACGAAGGCCAGACTTACACCGACTCTGGTCGACTGACCGTTGAGCCGCGCGAAGCAGAAATCATTGAAGACCTGATCATTGAGCCCCTGAATGCCGAGGTGCTGATAGACGGTAAGGTCCAGTTTACGGCCTGGGCGATTCTCGCCGATAACGAGCGCGTTGATGTCACTCGCGATGCCACCTGGTTGAGCGCAGACAGGGACATCGCTGAGATCAACCAGTTAGGTCGCGCCACCGGTATTGCGGCCGGCGCCGTTAGCATAACGGCGAATCTTGTCTCCGAAGGCGAACTTTATACCGGTCGCGCTGCGCTAGCGGTATCAGGGGCACCGGTCACTGTCGAGTCGATCTATGTCGAACCGGTTAATGCAGATGCCATCGTCGGTACGACCGTGCAATTCGCTGCCACTGCGGTACTGAGTGACGGCACCACGCTCACGATTACAGAAGACGTCACCTGGCAGTCGCTCGATCCCAGTATTGCCCAGGTGAACAGCAGCGGACTGGCGACGGCGCTGGCCAGCGGCAAGACCGAGATAGAAGCGACGCTGGATTTCGACGGTGCGCTATACGTTGATTCGGGGCGCATCAGTGTGGCGGAAGAGGAAGTCACGCTCGAAGACTTGCTGGTTACGCCACTTGAGGCGACGGTGCTGGTCGGCGACAAGCAGCAGTACACCGCCACTGCAATTCTCAGCGACGGCAGTCGTATCGACGTCACTACCGATGCCAGCTGGCAAAGCAGCGATGACACCGTTGCGCATATCAATGCGCAGGGACGGGCAACAGGTATCGCAGAGGGGTTGGTTAACATATCCGCCACGCTCACCAGCGGTGACGACTCAGTCACCGAGACGGTTGTGCTCGAGGTGAAAGCACCGGAGGTGGGCATTGATGAGCTCAAGGTAACGCCTGCGGTAACTGACGTGCTGGTCGGCGGCCAGCAGCAGTACACGGCGACAGTAGTTCTGACCGATGGTGATGAGATTGACGTGACCGGCGAGGTTCTCTGGCAGAGCGTCGACCCTGACATCGCCATCGTGAGCCTCTCGGGGCTAGCCACTGGGATCGCCACTGGCGAGGCCACCATCACCGCGACCCTGACATACCAGGGTGTGGATTATCCCGGCAGTGCGCGACTGCGCGTTAAGCCACCGGCGGTGACGGTCGATGAACTGTTGGTCGAGCCAGGCTACGTCGAAACGGTTTTCGAGGAGACTGTGCAGTTCACTGCGACGGCGCTGCTAAGCGACAACACCAGCGTTGATGTGACCCGCGACGTCAGTTGGTCAAGTTCCGACGCCAATGTGGCGCAGGTAGATTCTCGTGGACGTGCGACGGCAGTGTCCGATGGCCAGGCCAGCATAACGGCGACACTGGAATATGCCGGAGAGCAGATCAGCGACAGCGGAACCATGGTCGTCAGTGGCGCGGCGCTGGAACGCATCGATGTGTCTCCGGGCACTGCATCGATAGCGGCGGGTGTTCAGCAGCAGTTTACGGCTACTGCGATTTACGCAGACGGCAGCACCGCGGATGTCAGCGCTCTATCGCTGTGGACGAGCAGTGCGGACAACGTAGCCACCGTCGATAGTGGTGGTCTCGCCACGGCTGTCGCGGAAGGGCGCAGCGCCATCACAGCGACCTATGAGGGCTTGTCTGACGAGGGCAGGTTAACCGTTACGACGGCACTGGCGACCGCTATTGAGATTATCCCCGCGGAAGTGACTGCCCCTCTCGGCACCCGGGGCCAGTTGCAATTGTTGGCCACGTTCAGTGATGGCAGCCAGGAGGACGTCACGGCTGAGTCGACCTGGAACAGTGCAGATACAGCGATAGCCAGCGTTATCCAAACGGGGTCGGAGGGTGGCTATACCACGCTCACAGGTGTAGGCACCACGACTATCTCTGCAGAGTATGCAGGCCTCCATGACAGTATCCCGGTCACGGTGACCGAAGCCGTGCTCGCCAGCATTGCGCTGGACCCACTGGATGCCATCGAGGGCGCAGGCACGTTGGTGCAGTACACGGCAACGGGCGTGTACTCCGACGGTAGTAAGAGTGATCTGACTGATGAAGTGACCTGGAGCAGCAGTACCGGATCAGTCGCCACCATCGATGCCAGTGGTCTTGCTGATACCCATGCAGAAGGTGCCACCACGATCACCGCTACCTGGACCCAGCCCGAGGCGGTCCAACGCGTCCTAAATAGCATCAGCGCGAGTACTCCACTGACTGTGACGGCGGCCACTGTGCAGTCGGTAGATATCACGCCGCAACCCGTGGCGGGACCCGCGGGCGTTGAAGTGCAGGCTACGCTGACGGCGCTCTACACCGATGGCACAACCGCAGATGTCACGCAGGCGGCAACATGGTCAGTCGCAGATGAGCTTGTAGCCACGGTCATTACCACTGGTGAGCAGGCCGGCTGGGTTTCGCTGCTGCGCGAGGGCAACACCACACTGACGGGGAGCTTCGAAGGCGTAAGTGATAGCGAGGCAGTCGATGTGAGTGCGGCTGCGATCGAATCCTTGGTGGTTCAGCCAGCACAGGCCACCAAGGCAGCAGGGCTTTCCGAACAGTTCAAGGCTACTGCTTACTACACCGACAATACCTCACAGGATGTCAGTATCCAGGCCGCCTGGGTGGCCGGCGATGGCGCCATCGCCAGTGTTGATGCAGAGGGTCTGGCGACCGGCCTGAGCGCAGGCGTCACCACTATCACGGCCACTTTCCAGGAGCTTAGCGATGCCGGTCAGTTCACCGTTACTGATGCGTTGCCGGTATCCGTGGAAATCGTGCCCGCGGAAGTCGTGGGGCCTGTCGGCACGACGGGAGCACTAACGCTCTATGCCGATTTTACCGACGGATCACGTCAGGACGTGACTCGAGAGGCGACCTGGGTAAGTGCAGACCCCGAGGTAGCCGTGGTTATCACCAGTGGATTGCTGGCGGGTCAGGGACGTCTGGTCGGCGTTGGGACGACGACTGGTTCGGCCACGTATGAAGGTCTGACCGACACGGTGCCCGTGACGGTGACGCCTGCTGAGTTGGTCGATTACGCCGTGACGCCCGTCGATGCGATTACGGCTGCAGGCACCAGCGTGAGCTACCAGGCGATGGGGACCTACACCGATGGCAGCAGCCAGGATCTCACGTTGGAGTCCAGCTGGAGTAGCAGCGATACCGCCATCGCGGCCGTTGGCAGCGACGGCGTGGCGAATACCTATAGCGCCGGTAGCACCACCATTAGCGCGACCTATAACGGCATCAGTGCGGAAACGGGACGTATCCAGACTCAGTCCACCGACCCCACCGATTCGGTATCTCTCACTGTGACTGATGCCGAGCTGGTATCCGTGACCATCTTGCCGGGGCCTGTTGAAGGTCCTGCCGGTACCCAGCAGCAGCGCTACCTGCAGGCCACGTATAGCGACGGCACAACCGGCAACGTGACGGAAGAGGCTACCTGGCAGATTGCCGATACTGCTGTGGCCAGCGTTGTACCCACTGACAACGGTGCTGGGCTGGTGGATTTAGTCGCGGCGGGCACCACACAACTCAGTGCTTCTTTGGACAGCTTCTCCGATGCCGTCGCGGTAACGGTAACCCCGGCGGCGCTGGACCGCATCGTAGTTACGCCCGCGACAGCCGAAGTACCCGATGGTTTGACGGTGCAGTACACCGCCACGGCGGTGTACCAGGATGGCAGTAACGCCGATGTGACTGCGGCCGCCACCTGGCGCAGCAGTGATTCGAACACTGCGAGCGTTGATGCTTCCGGCCTGGCCACCGGCCACGCGCCGGGACTGGTTACCATCAGTGCCGAGTTCGAGAGCCAGCAGGATGATGCTGCACTGCTGGTCACCCTGCCCCAGGTCGAGCAACTGCAGCTGGTCCCCCCGGCGGTCAGCGGGCCCGCGGGTACAAACGAAAAGCTCACGCTGTATGCCACGTTCAGTAACGGCAGTCAGCTCGATGTGTCGAACGCCTCCGCCTGGTCTTCAGCGGATCACAGCATTGCGAGCGTGAATACGACGGGAGTTGTGACGCTACTCGCCGAAGGCCAGACCACCGTGTCGGTGCAGTTCGCCGGCAAAGCACCCTTGACGGCTACTGTTACCGTTAGCGCCGCACAGTTGCTGGACCTCGAGGTATCACCGGGCGATGGTACCGAGGTCGTCGCCGGATTGACTCAGCAATACACGGCCACCGGCATATACAGCGACCAGAGCACCAAGAACCTGACCAATGAAGTGAGTTGGTCGAGCTCGGTTAGCACCGTCGCTACCATCGCAGACGGTGGCCTCGCCACAGCGGTGAGTAGTGGGACGACCGATATTACGGCCACCTATGCTGGTATCAGCAGTGGTACGCGCTCGGACAGCAATCTGTCTGAGACGGTATCGCTGGTCGTGACTGAGCCGCAGCTGGCGTCCGTTACCATCCTTCCCGGTCCGGTTAGCGGCCCTGCCGGTACAACCGCGCAACTGCTGTTGGAGGCGAGCTATACCGATGGCAGCAAACAGGATGTCACCACAGGTGCGACCTGGACCAGCGACAACCAGGGCGTCGCGACAGTTGAACCGACCGGAGCCACTGCCGGCCTGGTGTCTCTGCTCGCTGAGGGCAGTGCGACAATAACCGCCCAGTTCCAGGGGCAGTCCGACGTGGTGGGTGTGACGGTTGCGGCGGCCGTACTGACAGATTTCCGGGTAACGCCCGCGCTGGCCTCGACGCCGGTGGGTCTGACTAAACAGTTCACCGCGACGGCTTACTATTCAAACCAGACCTCAGTTGACGTGACGGCACTCGCTGCGTGGAGTGCGGGTGACGCCGACATAGCGAGCGTGTCTGACGGAGGTCTTGCGACAGGTGTAGGTGCCGGTAGCACGGCGATCAGCGCGAGCTACGAGGGCCAGCAGGCGAGTGGTGGGTTGCTGGTGACAGCGCCGCAGCTGATCGGCCTCACTATCTTCCCGGTGCTACTTGAGCCCGTGGACTTGCCGTTGGGCTTCGAAACCACAGTATTGGTCGCACAGGCCAGCTATAGCGATGGCAGCGCCGCCGACGTGACAACATCAGCTCTCTGGACCAGCAGCGACGATGCTGTTGTTTCAATAACGGCTCAGGGAGAGCAGGGCGGCGACTTTATTGTTGTAGGTACCGGCCCGGCCACTATCAACGCCAGCTTTGAAGGTCAGGCGGATACGCTCGATATTGTCGGCACGGCTGCGCAATTGGTACGTATCGATGTGTCGCCACAGGACGCGGTCACTCCGCTGGGCGTTGGCGTTCAGTACACGGCGACCGGTGTTTACACAGACGGTTCGACTCAGGACCTGACCACGGGCGTCACCTGGGACAGCAGTGCCAGCGCGGTTGCTACTATCGACCAGACCGGATTCGCCACGACCAACGCCGAAGGCGGTACGCAGATCTCCGCAAGCTTTATAGGGGCGACCGGTGACGTTCGAGCCCAGCAAGATCCCGTTAGCGGCAGCACTTCGCTGACAGTAGTAGCGCCCACGCTCGACCATGTCGCAATACTGCCGGGTCCGATTGAAGGGCCCGCGGGCTCGAAACAACAGCTGAACCTCTGGGCCTATTACTCTGATGGCAGCAGCGCCGATGTGTCCGGCCAGGCCAGCTGGCTGAGCGCCGATGCCAGTATAGCCAGTGTCGAAACAGGAAATGCCAGTGCCGGACTCGTTTCCCTGCTGAGTCAGGGAACCACTACAGTATCGGCTTCCTTCCAGGAGCAATCCGACAGTGTGGCTGTGACAGTCACGGCGGCACAATTGACCAGTCTCGAGGTGACACCGGCCAATGCCAGTGTGGCCAGTGGTAATGGCCTGCAGTATACGGCGACCGCCCGCTACAGTGACGGTAGCGTCCAGAATGTCACCGCCAGCTCAGCATGGCAGAGTGGTGATGACGCTATTGCTCGTATCGACAGCACGGGTTTTGCGACCGGCGTTGCGCCGGGTGCCGCACAAATCACGGCCACCTTTGATAGTGAGAGCGCCAGCACCGGGCTCACGGTTACTGAAGCCGAGCTCGTCAACCTGGCGATTACGCCCGCGCTTATCGATGCACCCGCCGGTACCACTCATGCGCTCGCTTTGTGGGCGACCTTCAGTGATAACAGCCAGGAAAATGTGACAACCCAGTCGGTGTGGTTGTCTAACGATCTTTCCACTGCGACGGTTATTCCGAATGGCACGGATGCGGGACTCACCACGCTCATTGCGGAGGGTTTTACGACCGTCGCTGCGACTTACCAGGGTGAGACGGCGACGATTCCAGTGACTGTTTCGGCGGCGGTGCTCGACGAGTTGTTGATCGAACCACTGGATGCCAGCGTCGCTAGCGGCATCGATGTGCAGTATTCAGCCACGGGTGTGTATACCGATGGCAGTCGTGAAGATCTTACCGATGAGGTGAGCTGGTCAAGTTCTGAGCTCGCGGTTGCCAGGATCGAGCCCGATGGCCTGGCCCGCACAGAGATGCCGGGTGTGACGACGATTACGGCAAACTATCTCGGTATCACCGCCGGACTCAGGGCTCTCCAACAGTCCTTCTCAGCATCTACCAGCCTGACCGTAACCCAGGCCACGCTCGATCGCGTCGAAGTGATGCCCGCAAGCGTCGAGGGACCGGCCGGTACCCAGCAGCAATTGATGCTGACTGCCTACTACAGCGACGGCAACGACAGTGATGTCACCAGCCAGGCCCAGTGGAGCAGCGCAAACGACCAGGTGGCGGCTGTGAGCAATCAGGATCCCGACAAGGGTCTGGTCAGCCTACTGGTGGTCGGGACGACCTCGGTAACGGGATCATTTGACGGCGAATCGGCAGATGCGCTGATCAGCGTGACCGAGGCTGAGCTGGAGACATTGACCCTGTCGCCCTCGTCGGTCTCCGCCCCCGTCGGAGAATCGCGGCAGTTTACCGCAACAGCGGGTTATAGCGATGGCAGCACCAGCGATGTGACATCCCAGGCGGCCTGGATCAGCAGCGCCCCTGGTACCGTGGGCGTGAGTCCGCTGGGGCTCGCTACGGCGCTGGACGAGGGTAGCGCGGACATTACAGCCAGATTTAACGCACTGAGCGACAGCAGTCCCTTTACAGCCACGACCGCGGTCATCGACACGATTCGCATACTGCCGGGCAATGTCCAGGGTCCGGCGGGCACAACCCGTCAGCTGCGTTTATTCATCCAGTACAGCGACGGCACGGTATCTTTTGCGACCGACGATGCGATCTGGAGCAGTGACAACAGCGCTGTCGCAACGGTAACTGAAACCGGTGCGGGTGCCGGGCTCGTCAGCCTTCTCACGGCAGGAAGCGCGACCATCACGGCGGAGTTGGATGGATCTACCGCGACCGCGACCGTGGTCGTTGAAGCGGCCGTGCTGACCGAGGTGGTCGTGTTGCCGGCAACCGGTTCGGTGTCGGTAGGTCAGGGCCTGCATTTTGAGGCCTGGGCCTATTATTCCAATGGTGCGAGCTCGATAGTATCCAATGAGTCGTCCTGGAGCAGCGCCGATCCGGCCGTGGCCACGGTCGATGGCGGCGGGTACGCCAGTGGCACAGGCGAAGGCCTGACCACGATTTCAGCCAACTATCAGGGTCTGGTGGGAACCGCCAGCCTCGACGTTAATGCGGCCGCCCTAGTGAGTGTTCGCATTGAGCCCAGCACGCTGATGGGTGCGGTGGGTACGCGACAGTTCCTGAGAATGTTCGCGCTCTACAGTGACGGCGATGAAGTGGACGTTACCACGCAGTCGAGTTGGAGCTCCGCAGACAAACGCATTGCAGCGGTCGTGCCCCGTGGCGGCCTAGCGGGCAATGTGTTGCTCACCGGCGTCGGCGAAACCACGATAGAGGCAAACTACGAGGGGAACGTTGCGTCCGCCGGCGTAAAAGTCACAGAAGCAGTGCTGAGAACGCTGCTTATTACTCCTACCGATGCCAGCACCCCAGCTGGCGTGCCCGTGCAATACACCGCTACGGGCATTTACACCGACTTCAGCCAGCAGGACCTCACCGGCGAGGTTGTCTGGTCGTCTAGCGATGAGGCCGTTGCGGTGATCGGTGAAAGTGGGCTCGCCAATGCATTGCAGGCGGGTGTCACGTCGATCAGCGCGAGTCTCGATAAGGAGACCAGTGCGTCCACCAGCCTGACGGTCACAGCCGCTGCGCTCGAAGGCGTCGAAATTCTACCTGGGCCAATTAGTGGCCCCGCAGGCACTACCGATGCCCTCACGCTGAGAGCTACCTATAGCGACGGCAACCAGCGCGATGTAACAGCTATTGCAACCTGGTCCAGCGGCAGCGTCACCATTGCGAGCGTTGTGCCCACAGGTCAGAAAGCAGGCACGGTATCGCTTAACCAGGAGGGTGTAACCTCCATTACCGCCAGCTTCGACGGTCTTAGTGACGAGGTCGGAGTGACGGTAACACCCGCCGTGCTCACCGGTTTGTCCATCAGTCCGCTGGATGCGTCTGCTGCCGAAGGCACGCGACAGCAGTTCACCGCGACCGCTAGCTACAGTGATGGCCACTCCGAGGATGTGACCGCTACCGCCACATGGACCAGCTCGGACGACAACACGGCCACCGTGGACAGTAATGGTCTGGCGACTGCGCAGGTTGTCGGCACGGCAAGCATCATCGCGAGCTTCGAGGCTCAATCGGCCTCCGGCACGTTGAACGTCACCGATGCCGAACTGATTAGCCTACGTGTGCTGCCGGGAGAAGCGGTTGGGCCGGCAGGCACTGCAGTGAAGCTGCGCTTGTTGGCTACTTACAGTGATGGTGACGAGCGCAACGTAACCCAGGAAACGCTATGGGTCTCTAACGACCTCAGTACCGCGGAGGTCACCACTGGAACCGGCTCAATTCAGGACGGAACCGTCAGCCTGATTGCAGTTGGAACCACCACCATCGACGCAACGTACCAGGAGAGCACCGTCACTGTGCCGGTCGAGGTGACATCGGCGATTATTGATCGGCTGGAGATCAGGCCGCTCGATGCCAGCGTACCCGCAGGTAAGACGGTCCAGTATTCGGCACACGGCTACTTCAGTGACGGTACCGACAAGGACCTGACCGATGAGGTGCTGTGGAGCAGCAGCGATGTGCGGGTGGCCTCCATCGGTAACGATGGCCTGGCAATCACGCGCACGGATGGTCTTACAGAGATCAAGGCGCGTTACATCCCGCTGGGTGGCCGCACGGGTATTCTGCAGTCCTCCGCAGTGGCGTCTACCAGTCTTACAGTTACCGCGGCGATTGCAGAGAGTGTCGTCATACTGCCCGGGCCGGTCGAAGGACCCATCGGCACCGAGCACCAGCGTCTGCTGCAAGCCAGCTACAGCGATGGTACGACAGAGGATGTCACGGAACAGGCAAGCTGGATCACGGGTGACAGCAACGTAGCCACGGTCACGGCGACCGGTGCGGGGGCCGGGAATGTGACGCTCAGGGGTCAGGGCAGCACGACGCTGACGGCCATGTTCGAGGGTCTCGATAACTCTGTATCGGTCACCGTAACTCCAGCGACGCTTGAACGCATTGAAGTGCAGCCTATCTCCGCGGAGCTTCCTGTCGGTGGCACCCAGCAGTTCGAGGCGATTGCCTTCTATAGCGATGGCACTAGCGAAGATGTAACAGGCCAGGCGTCCTGGGTATCGTCCGACCCCGCTGTGGGTAGTGTCGACGAGATGGGCCTGGCAGCGGCCCTGGGCGTCGGTACGTCCGAAATTGCAGCCATCTACGAGAACCAGACTGACCAGGGTGTGTTAACGGTCACCGATGCGGTGATCACCTCACTGCAAATTCTGCCAGCGTCTTATGAAGGCCCGGCGGGCACGGCGACGCGTCTGCAGGCGCTGGCCGACTTCAGTGATGGAAGCCAGCGTGACGTCAGCCGCGAGGCCACCTGGACGTCGGATGACAATAGCATTGCCGCCGTCGGGCCCACCGGTCTGCTGGGTGGAGCGACCGCGCTGCGTGGCGTGGGCGCAACCAATATTAATGTGAGCCTCGACGGAGAGACGGCGACGGCTGCGGTGACCGTGACTGCTGCGGAGCTGCGCCAGCTGGAGATCTCGCCGGTCGACGAGGTCGTTGTGGCGGGCGTACAGGTGTCTTACACCGCGACCGGTATCTATACCGACGGCAGCTCAGATGATCTCACCGCCGAAGTGAGCTGGGGTAGTAGTGATGATGTTGTCGCCACGATAGGCGCGAATGGCATCGCCACTACGCTCAGCGAAGGCGTGACGGAAATCTCTGCGACTTACACCGGCATTAACGGTTTCTCCCGCGCAAATGACCCGCTCAGTGCCGCAACTAAGCTTACGGTGACGCCCGCTGAGGTAATGTCGGTGCAGATATTGCCTGGCCCGATCGAGGGCGCCGCAGGCACGCAGGATTACTTGACACTCGAGGCGACCTACAGCGACAGCAGCATCGTTGATGTTACCGAGCTGGCCAGCTGGAGCAGCGGCAGCAATACCATAGCCAGCGTGGTACACACTGGCGCTGGCGCCGGTACGGTCGATCTTAATAGCCCAGGCGTAGCGACCATTACGGCAGTGTTTGACGGCTTGTCCGACGCCGTGGAGGCCACGGTCACCGAGGCTGCGTTGGAGCGTCTGGTGGTAACCCCGCACTTTGTAACCCTTGCTTCCGGTTTACAACAGCAATACAAGGCCATCGGATACTACACGGATGGCACTGCTCAGGAAGTGACCGCGGCTGTCCCGATTTCGGTGGAAATATTCCCGGCGGCCACGACCGCGCCCGTGGGAACAGAAGGTCAGCTGACGCTGTTTGCCAACTACAGCGATAACTCTCGCGCAGAAGTGACCAGTGAGGCGACCTGGGTGTCGAATGACCCGCTGGTGGTTGTCGTAGCCCCCAGTGCTGAGAAGGCGGGCTATGCTCAGATTGTCGGCGTCGGTTCGACGACCGTCACTGCGACCTTTGATGGTCTGGTGGCGCAATCAGACATCACGGGAACGGCTGCCGAGCTGGTTTCATTGGTAGTCACTCCAGATGACGCCGTCGTCGCCGCCGGAATTGAATTAGCCTACACCGCGACCGGCACCTATACCGATGGTGACGTACAGGATCTGACCGACGAAGTTTTCTGGGATAGCAGCGATACTGTGGTTGCGCTGATCGGCAGCGATGGTGTGGCACGCACCTTCGAGGCCGGTAGCGCCCTGATAACGGCAACCTATAAAGGGATTAACGCAAATAGTCGTGCCTCCGCCGACGAGACCAGTGCCTCTGTCACCTTGCAAGTCACCTCGGCGGTAGTTGATTCGGTAACGATACTGCCTGGACCGGTTGAAGGCCCCGCTGGCACAGAAGCGCAAATGCGGTTAGTAGCAAATTACACCGATGGCAGTGTGAGTCTGGTCACTGCGCAGGCCAACTGGATCACTGATGCGCCTGAGTTCGTGCTGGTCGGCAGCACCGCAGATGATGCCGGGCATGTCGATTTCGTCAGCCCTGGCAGCGCCAATATCACCGCCACATTCGAGGGCGTGAGCAATACAGTGCTGGCGACCACGACGGCGGCGGAACTCGTCGACCTTGTTGTCGAGCCAGTCAGTGTTGAGGTGCCAGTTGGGCTTACACAGCAGTTCTCGGCGACGGCGTTCTATACCGATACCACCTCCAGTGATGTGACTAGCCAGGTGAGCTGGCAGAGCAGTGCGCCAGCGATAGCTCAGGTAGATACCGCAGGTCTTGCCAGCGGCATCACGGCGGGCACGGCTGACATCAGCGCAACCCTGGAGGATCAGACTGCGGTGGCAACGCTCACCGTTACCGACGCGATTGCGACCGACCTGCAGATTCTGCCGGGTGACATCACAGCACCTAAGGGTACGGTACATAAGTTGACGCTGCAGGTGACCTTCAGCGATGGCTCTCAAAGACCGGTTGCCGATGGCGTACTCTGGGTCTCAGCGCGTCCCACCGTTGCTGCGGTGGTGCCGGGTGGGCTCATTGGCGGCACGACTACGTTTGTGGGAGAGGGTAGTTCCGATATCAGCGCGACCTACCAGGGGCTTTCCACCAGCGCACTGATGACCGTGACGGCGGCTGAGTTGCGGGAGATTGTCGTTGAGCCTGATGCTGCCTCTGTGGCGGCTGGTACGGATATCCAGTACACAGCGACTGGCCTCTATAGCGATGACAGCTCTGCCGATATTACCGACGAAGTCGAGTGGTCCACGGACAACACCGCTGTCGCCACGATTGCGCCTGGCGGCCTGGCCCATGCCGTTGCCACCGGCGACACTATCGTGACTGCGCTCTATCTTGGCCCGACCTCTGGGCTGCGCGCGGAGCTGCCCGACATACAGGGTTCCACCAATCTCACGGTTACCGCCGCGGTCATCGAAGACTTGCAGATTGTGCCGGGCGCCGTGGTCGGACCGGCGGGCACGGCTACGCAATTGCAGCTGATTGCCTATTACAGTGACGACACCGACGCAGATGTTACCAATCAGGCGACCTGGGCCAGCACCGATCCGCTGGTCGCGAGCGTGTCTACCGAGGGCGACGCCCGCGGCTTGCTGTCATTGAACGCTGTCGGTGGCGTTGCGGTGGAGGCCTTCTTCGGTAGCGACAGTGTCTCCATACCGGTAGCCGTCACACCGGCAACATTAGATCGTATCGAGGTGCAGCCAGCGTCTCACGGCATGGGGGTATTACAGCGACGGCACTGCCGTGGACGTTACCAGTGAGGCCAGCTGGACTAGCCAGAATACGTCGGTCGCCACGGTAGATGGCGATGGATTAGTCCGTACCTTTGTCAGCGGCGTCGCCGACATTATTGCTGCGGTCGGCAGCGCGGAAGCGAAGTCGCGTATCACCGTCACGGATGCCGAGGTGATCGACCTGCAAATTGAACCCGGCGCACTGGAACTGCCGCTGGGTACCTCTGAGCAACTGACACTGACTGCCTTCTACAGTGATGGCAGCAGTGAGATCGTTACCAACGGTGCGACCTGGACATCGGCGGAGCCCACGATTGCCAGCGTTTCCAATGTGCCTGGACGAAAAGGGCTGGTGTCCAGCAAATCGATTGGTAGCACAAGTGTTAGAGCCAGCTTCGGCGGTGACAGCGAATCCATCGTCGTCAATGTTACGGGGGCCGTGCTCGAAGGCATTCTGGTTGAGCCGGCTGACACCGGCGCTCCGGTCGGCATTAACGTTCAGTACCAGGCGGTGGGCGTTTATAGCGACGGCAGCCGCCCCGATATCACGACCAGCGTTAGCTGGCGCTCCAGTAACACCGAGCGCGCCACTATCGATCAAACCGGTATGGCGTTCACCCATGCGGCAGGCGCTGTCACCATCACGGCGACGCAGGACAGCGTTAGCGGTGCAGCGTCGCTTAACGTCACCGATGCCGAAGCGCAGTTCATCGAAGTAAGACCGCCGGCGGTCGAGGGCCCAATTGGCACCACGGTGCAGCTGACTGCTACCGCGGTGTTCACCGACGGTACCCGCGAAGATGTCACTGAGGCCAGCAGCTGGGCTTCGTCTGCTCCAGATATTGTTGAGGTTGTGCCGACAGGTGCAGGCGCGGGCACGTTATCCTTGCTGGCCGACGGCACCGCAGAGATCCAGGCTACCTACCAGTCACTCGATCCAGTGTTCACCCCAGTGACCGTGGCAGGCGTGATTCTACAGTCTATCGATATCGAACCGGACGATAGGGACATGGCCCTGGGTGAGAGCCAGCAGTATGCGGCTACCGGTTTCTACTCCGACGGCAGCAGCGCCGACATCACCAATGATGTCACCTGGCGCAGCAGTGATTCCGGTGTGGCCACCATCACCACTAGCGGTCGTGCCGATGGTATTGCGCTTGGCGAGACCTCCATTAGTGCAGCATTGGATGGCATTGATGAGGAAACCAGCCTCACCGTCAGCGGCAAAATTGTCACTGACCTGCAAATCCTCCCGCCCTTTGTCATCGATCCTTCGGGCACGGAAGGGCCGATCGTTGTTGTAGCGCGTTACAGCGACAATACGGTGGAGAACGTAACCGGTAGCGCGACATGGTCCAGCGCTGATCCAAATATCGCCTCGGTGACTGCTGGGGACGGCAGCCGAATCGGTAGTTACCAGCTGGGCGAACCGGGGCAGACGACGTTTGAAGCCAAGTTCGGTGGCTTGTCCAATACCATTCCCGTCACCACCCAGGCAGCGGAACTGCTATCGATTGATGTCAGCCCGGATATCCATCGCATGGGAGTCGGCCTGGAAGCAGAGTACGTGGCGACCGGTTTCTATAGCGACGGCAGTACCGCTACGCTCACCGATGAGGCGCAGTGGAGTAGCTCGGATAGCGCAGTCTCGATTATCACGGATGCTGGAATCGCTACTGGGCTGGCCCCAGGCCTCGTCACAATCAGCGCTACTCACGATGGGGTTACCGGCAGTGCGCTGCATCGTGTTATCGAAGCGGAGCTGGTGGAGATCGTGATTGACCCGCCACAGTGGACCGGACCTTCAGGCACGACCAAGCCCTTCACTGCGCGTGGTATCTATAGCGACGGTGAGGAACAGGATATTACCGAGGAAGTGAATTGGAACTCTACCAATATCGACAGTGTAGAGATCAAGGTCGACGACCCCGATCATACTGATCCCGTTGTCGCCTTCTTGAAGGAGCCGGGTGTCGCGACGGTATCTGCGCGCCTCGATGGTCTGGTCGACACTAGTGATGTAACCGTCACCGATCCCATCGTGGTCGACATCTTCCTGGAGCCTTATGACGAGAGCTACCCGGAATTGTTCCAGGTACAGTTCACGGCACTGGCGACCTATAGCAATGGCGATGTCGTTGACATTACCGACGAGGCTACCTGGTCGTCCGATCGGCCGCTGGTCGCCGTGCCCGACCAGCAGGGTCTGGTTTATACGGTCAATGCCGATCCAGAGCCGGCGGGTATCAGGGCCGACTTTGGTGGTGAGAGAGGATTTGCGCCGATTAATGTCGTTGCGGCGACCGTAATCGACATTCAAATTGAGCCCGGAGTGATCGACGACCCGGCGGGTACACGGGTGCAGCTACAAGCCACCGCGTTCTACAACAATGGCCAGTCGGAACAGGTGACAGAGCAATCTGTTTGGACCTCCGCTAACCGGGATATTGCGACGGTTATCGCCGCAGGCAATCTGGCTGGATTTACCCAGCTGATAGCCGAAGGTGTCACTACAATTTCTGCTGACTTCCAGGGCGTAGTTCGAACCATTGATGTCACAGTCACCGAGGCAGAGTTGGTGCAGATCGTGGTGCAGCCGAATGATCCCTCTGTGCCACTGGGTACCGCGCAACAATTTGAAGCGATCGGCTATTACTCCGATGGCACCTCCAGTCCCTTGATCAGTGAACTGTTAGATATCGGTACCCAAAATCTGACGGAGGAAGTTGTCTGGACGAGCTCTAACACGCTAGTAGCAGGTATCAATGAAGAGGGTCTCGCGACCACGCTTGCAACTGGCCAGACGACTATCCGGGCCGACTTCGAAGGCTTATTCGATGACACGGTTCTTACGGTTACTGAGGCGGTACTCGAACGCATCGAGATTTCGCCATCAGTGAACGTGGGTGTGGCCGGTACCACCAAGCAGCTGGAAGTGACGGGCTTCTATTCGGACACCAATGGTGAGCAGGGCGTCGATATCACGAATGATGTTGATTGGGCCTCGAGCAGCGGCTTTATTGCGACCGTATCACCGGGCGGATTGCTTAGCTTTAATAATGTAGGTGACCCTGGTGACAACGTCGCTGTTCTCACTGCGACGCTAGATGGCGTTGAAGGCCTCGCGACAGCGACGACCATCGACAATGAGCTTGAAAGTATTGTGCTGTCGCCCAACCCGGTCGATACGCCCGCCGGTGCGAGCGTCTTGGTGAACGCGACGGGCTTTTACACTGATGGAAGCTCGACCAACCTTAATGATGAGGCAGACTGGATTATTTCCGATGCCGGGGTTGCCACCGTCGACAACACCGCGCCGAAAGGATTGGTAACAGGTATTGCTGCGGGTAGCACTACCGTTTTTGCGACGGTTGGAGAGCTGAATGGTCAGGCAACGGTGAATGTAACCGGAGCCGTGCTAGAGAGTATTCAGATCACGCCTGCCGGCGTAATTGGTCCCTCGGGGACTAGTGTGAAGTTGACGGCCACGGGCAACTATTCCGATGGGAGTAACCAGAATATTACCAACCAGGTTTCCTGGATTTCTGTAGATCCCGACACTACTTTTGTTGACGCAGTGGGGTCCCTGGACCTACTGGAGCAGGGTGCCACACAGGTGCGGGCAATCCTTGACGAGATAGTGGATGAGATTGACGTCCTCGTCACCGAGGCCGTGCTTGAGAGTATTGAGATCACCCCGACGGATGCCACTATTCCGAAGGGGACTACGCTGCAGTATGCGGCCACACTGAACTACTCCGATGGCTCCTACGAAACGGTTACAGCGGCAGAGGGCCTCAGCTGGTCGAGCTTCAGTGGCTTCGTGGCCAGTATCGATCAGGCGGGGCTGGCAACCGGTGTCCGCTTCCTGCCCAACTACTTCGGGGAGGAGGCGGTTATCACTGCTAGCAAGGACGGTTTCAGTGATACCGGCACCCTGAAAGTCACCGAGCCGGAGCTCATTGAGCTAGTTGTGGCGCCGACGGCGTTCGAAGGGCCAGAGGGCTCATCACGACAGCTGAACGCACTAGCGCTTTACTCTGACGGTTCTCAGCTTACCGTGACCGAGCTGACCAGTTGGCAGTCTTCTGCTCCAGAGATCGCCTCGGTGGAAAATTGCGGCGCGCTGCAGGGCATTCTCTGCCTCACTGGTACCGTCAACTTGTTGCAGGCTGGCGATGCGACTATTACCGGTACATTCGAAGATGCGAGTGCGACATCAGAGGTTACGGTGACCGCCGCCACACTCGAAGAGATCGTTGTGACGCCGGCGCTGGCTGAAGTCGCCGAGGGTGTTGAGGTGCAATACCTGGCCGAGGGCAAGTACTCGGATGGCAGCACGCGCGATATCACGTTGGACGTGACCTGGCGCTCTTCCGATACCGGGGTGGCCACCGTAGATGCAGCCGGGCTCGCCGACACGGTGGGTGTGGGTGCGACCAACATCACTGCCTCACTTGACGGTCAGGAAGACACCGGACTATTGGGCGTGACGCCGGCGCGTATTGAGCTGCTGCAGGTATTCCCGTCCACACGCGAGGCTTTCCTGCCTGGCGACCTGCAGCAATACACTGCGCAAGCGACCTATACCAATGGTGATTCTGCGGATGTGACGGAGCAGGCCAACTGGAGCGTAGCGCCGGTTGAGCGGGGTAACTCCAGCGCTGAGCAAGCAGGCTTGTTCCAGGCCGGGCAGGTCGGTTCTGGAGTGATTACCGCCGAAGTTAAACTGGGATTGTTTGACGACCCGGTGACAGACACGGTAGATATCGAGGTGGTCGAACCCGAGATTATTGGCCTTGAGATTGATACGGGTCGCGTCGAGGGTGATCCGGTAGAGCTGACCGAGGGCATCCCTGAGCAGTGGCGCGCGTTTGCGATTTTGGAGACCACTGATGAGGACGGTAACAATGACACCGTCGACGTAACGCTGTCATCCATCTGGACGAGCTCGAACCCAGATGTCGCCCAGGTATTGCTAGGTATTGTAAATCCGAAATCGGCCGGTCCCGTCCAGATTACCGCTGAGTATGTCCCGGAGGATGGCTCTGGCGGTAAGGACGCGTCCTTCTCAGACCTGGAGGACATGGTTCAGGCGACGGTAGTTGCGCCCAGTTTATTGCGCTTGGAGATCAGCCCTGAAGAGGGAACCACCCCGGTCGGTGGCGTCGTGCAGTTCACAGCTGAGGCTTTCTATTCGAATGCGCCGAATGATCCCGTTGACGTTACGCCGCTGGCCACCTGGGATGTCGAGGACGATGATATTGCCTCTATTTCCGAAGGGCTTGCCCAGGGCCTGGAGGAGGGCAGTACCTCGATCACGGCGTCATTGGATGGTCAGTCGGATACCGGTTTGCTAAATATCGAAGCCATTACTGGCAGCGATATTGGTGTCTATCCCAATGTCGTCGATGATCGCCCTGGCGAAGACATCACTATGTTTAAGAAGGCCAAGTTTAACTACACCGCCGTGGTGCGCTTCTCGGACGGTACCGTCAGTGATGAGACCAAAAACTCCAATTGGGATACCAGCGATAAGGATATCGTTAAAGTCAAAAACGATCCCGCAAATAAGGGTGAGGTAGAAGCAAAGGATGACAATGATCCCAGCTTTGCTGACATCACCGCCGAGTTCGAGAATGATAACGACGACTTGATCTCTGCCGTGGTACGCATCGAGGTAGATGATAGTTGTGAGTACAACAAGAAGGACTATGAACTGCAGCAAATGTATATTCAGCCGCCCGATGAGAGCATTAAGAAAGGCCAGAAGCTAACGCTCGTGGCTGCAGGCTGGTACTTCAAAGACCAGGGTGAAGATTGTCTCGCACCGGTGGAAGACATCGATAAGAACAAGGACGAGAACAATGCCAGAGAGCGTCTGGAGTGGGAGGTTATTGCCGGAGATTCAGTCAAGATCAAGGAGCATGATGGCGAAGTTGAAGTCGATGGTGATAACTGCGGCGTATCAACGATTCAGGCGACTAAAGATAAGACCAACACTGACGGCGATGGCTTCGACGAAATCATTGCCACAACGACAGTCACCGTGCCCTGTGATGGGGGAGGCGGGGGTGGTGGGGGTGGAAACCAGTTGCCCGAGCTCTGTGAGGACCTGAGCAACAGCGATCGCCCGGACACGATCCTGGTGTTGCCCGACGGAGAAGAAATCTCCCCCGGCGATCAATTGCAGTTGAATGCCTATGGCATTTATGAGGCGCAAAATTGTGCTCAGCCACTGGCAGATGCCCAGCAAAATACGATTTGGACGGTCATCCAGGGCAACTCTGTCTCGGTCGACCAGACGGGCCTTGTGGATGGAAGACGGGACGGGGATTCAACGGTGGAGGCTCGTTTTCGTGGGGTTCGCGGTACCGCCACCGTCATAGTGGAAAACTAAACTGGCCGCATTTTTACCAAACTGTAATCCCCGTTCCATACCTGCATGGTGCATAATTGCTCCCCTTACGATTATTACTACCGCCTGGCACGAATGCCCGGCATTTGAGATAGGGTCATGAAAATAGAAGTAGAGGCACTGGCCGAGGACCAGCGCGGCACCTGCCCGGAGGATATCCGTTTTGGAACGGTATTCTCTGATCACATGTTTACTCAGATTTACGATGCGGGCGAGGGCTGGCATAGCGCCAAGATCGGCCCTTATGGACCGCTGTCGCTGGACCCGGCTGCCGCGGTGTTGCACTACAGCCAGGAGATTTTCGAAGGTCTCAAAGCCTACCGCCGTCCAGATGGTGGTGTGAATCTATTTCGGCCCGACGCTAATGCTGCCCGACTCAATCGTTCCGCAGAGCGCATGGTGATGCCGCAGGTGGATGCCGAGTTTCAGGTGGAAGTGCTTAAACAATTGGTCAAACTCGACCAGCAATGGGTGCCCGCCGTCGAGGGCGCCTCGCTATATATCCGCCCGACCATGATTGCGATTAGCCCCAAGCTGGGTCTGGGTGCCGCGGCCAGTTATATGCACTACGTCATCACTGGCCCCGCTGGTCCCTATTTCGAGCAGGGCTTCGATCCTGTTTCGGTATACATCTCGGACACCTGCCGACGAGCGGTGGTGGGTGGCGTCGGCGAAGCCAAGACCGGCGGCAACTACTCAGCCAGCCTGTTTGTCAGCGAAGAGGTCGCCAAGCAGGGCTACACCCAGGTGCTTTGGCTCGATGCCATCGAAGGACGCTACGTCGAAGAAGTCGGCGCGATGAACATCTGCTTCGTTTACGAGGGCAAGAAAATCGTTACGCCGGAATTGAGCGGCAGTATTCTCGCTGGCATTACCCGCGATTCATTGCTCAAGCTCTCGCCGACGCTGGGCTATGAGGTCGCAGAACAGCGTCTCGACATTCACGAGGTGCTGGCCGACATCGAAAGCGGCAAGATCACCGAGGTCTTTGGCTGTGGCACTGCGGCAGTGGTTAGTCCCGTGGGCAAGCTAGCGCTGAAAGGCAAGGAATACGTGATCAACGACAATCAACCTGGCCCCGTCGCCAAGCATCTCTTTGATGAACTCATGGGTATTCAGTACGGCACCCGTGAAGATCCCTTCGGTTGGGTGGTCAGCGTCGACTAGCCAGTCTCGCTTGCAGGCGGCCAGACGCATATTTTCTCGGTTGATAAATCAGAGCGCTGTCCTTGGGCATAATGCAAAAGTTATCGTTGGAACTGCTAAGCACTGGAATGCGCTTCCTTCGTTGTGCGACGGGAGCTGGATTTTTGTTTTTCGCAGCCGTTGCGCAAGCCGGACCAGCACTGACCGGATTGGTGGGCGAAGCAGATGATGCTTCTTCGGTCTTTTCTGCACCGGCCGCCATGTCCCGCCTTGAGGGTACTCATACGACGGCGCAGGGTATGTATGTCGTATCCTTCTCAGATTTCAAAGTCGATGAAAACAAGACCAACATCGACGGCGGCGATCCTGAGAGCGATAACGACCCAATAATCATTCCATCCTTCTATCATGTGCGGCAGTTAAACGATAAGTGGCATGTGGGTGCCTCGCTGAGCGTGCCTACAGGTTTTGGTTCCGATTATGGGCCTACATGGGCCGGTCGTTACCAGACGGTGGATTATTCTCTAGTCTACATTGCTCTTACGCCGGCGGTTTCCTATCGCTACAACGATAAACTCTCTTTTGGTCTGTCGACAGGTATCAATTACACCCAGTCGACCAGTGAAGTGAAGATTCCTCAACCCCTCGGTGCTGGTGATGGCAAAATAACCAGCGACCTGGATGGCGTGGGTGTGAACGTTACACTTTCGCTGTTCTACGAGTTTTCGGAGAAAACGCGCGGCGGAATCTCCTGGACCAGTGACTCCGAGGCTGATCTTGATGGAACGGTGAAGTTGCGCGACCTGGGTCCGATACTCGGCGAAGTAGTGGAGCGCAGGGGTATCAGAAATATCCATACGGAAGTGACCAATACGCTACCACAGCGAGTGCTTGGGGGTGTTTACCATGAGTTTGACTCCGGCAGTTTTGTGACTCTGGACGCGCTGTGGATGAAGTTCTCTGATTTCACCGTGGAAAACATTGTATTGAATGGGGAAGACGTCAACGTGACCACGCCCGAGATCTACGATGATTTCTGGGCGGTCACAAGCGGCTTTGGTATTCCCGTCAGCGATCGCCTCACCTATAAGTTCGGTGCCATGTATATGAGCCAGCCGGTTAATGATGAAGATCGCACCTTTGCCATTCGCATAGATTCTATGTGGGCGGTGGGTGCTGGCATTAGCTATGAGCTAGACAATGACAGAAACCTCGATGCCAATATTACGCTACTCAATGTGGGTGAAGCCCCAGTCGACATCGATGGCAGGGTGGGTCGTGTTGCGGGAGAGAATCAAGATCCTTATGCCATGATGCTAGAGCTTACTTATCACTTCTAAGAAAAGCTGCAGACTAAATTGCGGAGATACCAGTCTCACAGATTGTCGCTGTTAGCGTTGCGGCAAGATCGCATCAATTTGGGGTAAAAAAGTTTCTGCGGAAGCCAATGCCCAATCTTTTATGAAAGCGTCTGGCACCACCTCTCTTAGTAGTTCGCCTGGAAATAGCGCGGGAAAAACTTCGTCAAAATGTAGATTGGTTTCGTCCGCGCCGCGTCGCCAAATCAGGTGCGGGAACAGGTCATCCGGGTTCTCCATACCCATTGCGCCAATCATCTCAAAGGCGCTTTCCAGGGTCTTGGCCTGGAAGTTGGCGACGCGCTTGTGACGGTCTTCAATATTCAATGCGCGTCCTCGCACCGGATCTTGCGTAGCGATTCCGGTGGGGCAGGCATTGGTGTTGCAGCTCTGGGATTGGATGCAACCCAAGGCCAGCATCATGGTTCTCGCGGCATTGACGATGTCTGCGCCCAGGGCGAGCTTGGTCACGATATCGAAGCCGGTAGCGGTCTTGCCCGAGGCGATAATCTTGATCTTGTCTCTCAGACCGGCGCCCACCAAGCAGTTGTGCACGAAGTTAACACCTTCCAGGCAGGGCAGTCCAAAGCGGTTGCTGAACTCGACCGGGGCTGCGCCGGTGCCGCCCTCCGCACCGTCCACGGTGATGAAGTCGGGGAGGGTGCCGGTTTCCAACATCGCTTTGACGATAGCCATAAACTCGAACTTTCGGCCGATACAAAGCTTGAAGCCCACCGGCTTGCCGCCACTTAGCTCTCGTAGTTGGGATACAAACTGGAGCAGACCTTTGGGTGTGTCGAAGGTGCGATGACCAGGGGGTGAGAGTACGTCCTTGCCCACTTCGACCAGGCGTATCTCGGAAATCTCCTTCGTGACTTTTGCAGCCGGTAGAACACCGCCATGAGAAGGCTTGGCGCCCTGCGACACTTTAATCTCGATCATCTTGATCTGATCTTCAACAGCTCGCTCCCGAAACGCCTCCGGATCAAAGCCTCCGTCAGCTGTGCGGCAGCTGAAGTATCCAGTGCCGATCTGCCAAACGATGTCGCCGCCTTGTTTATGATAGGGCGAATAGCCGCCCTCACCGGTGTTGTGATAGAAGTTAGCGACTTTTGCCGCTTTGTTGAGCGCCATAATCGCGTGCGCACTCAGGGAGCCGAAGCTCATGGCCGAGCAGTTTAGCCGAGCGGCACTATAGGGCTGCGTGCATTCATCGCCACCGACTGTTACGCGCTTGTGCTCGTCCGTCACGTGAGTTGGCGCGATGGAATGAGAGGCCCCCAGCCAGCCGGTTGCTGTGATGTCGTTGGCGGTGCCGAAAGGCTGCGTGTCATCTAGCCCTTTCGCCCTTCGATACACCAGGTTGCGCTGCTCACGGTTGAAAGGCAGCTCCTCAGTGTCATCTGCCACGAAGTACTGGTGTATTTCCTTGTGAAAGGATTCCAGAAAATAGCGCATATACGCGACAACTGGATAGAGCCTGTTTAGGGTGTGTGGGCTGAGAGTCAGGTCGTACAATCCCACCAGTACGAATAGACCAAGCAGCGCCAGCAGATAGTAGACACCGGGAAAATAGGCGTAGGCGATATAGCCGGTAACTGGAGTAATAGCGAGCGCTGTAAACCAATAGAATTTCTGCATGGGGGTCATGAATAAAAACCTCTATCAGCGGTTTTGCGTTGGCGAATCATGTTTAACGGTTGGACCCACTTCGTCGGGTCGATATCTGCCGTTCTGGAATTGCAATACATCAGCCGGTCGTCGTCACCCAACCACCAGCCCAGGGAATCACTTGGCCGACCATATGGGTGCATTTATCCGATGCCAGATACAGCGCTAACTCAGCAGTTTCCTCTTCTTCAGCGACTTTACCTGTGGGAATCTGCGGTAACCAATTCTGTTTGAACGCATCGCTGTTAATCAGTTCGTCCGGATAGTAGCGCTCGTTCTTCACAAAATTTTGGGCGATGGCATTGAATTGAACGTTCACACCGGCCAGTTCCAGCCCCACTGTGCGCACAAAGGCGTTCTGCGCGCCACGGGCAGCGACGTAAGCGCTGAAGCCGGGGAGCCCGCGCAGTGGTGCCGCACTGGTGACGGCAATGATCTTGCCGCGGCCGCGCTTCTTCATCGCCCCGCCAACCTTGCGTACCGTGGTCATGAAGGGGAATACAATTGTGTTGAAGAGGCGCGCGATATTCTCGTCGGTAACATTCGCGAAAGATTGCGGTATGGGATCGTCGGCAAAATTGGCGATAAAGATATCGATATCACCTGCGCGCTCGAGCAGTTCATCGATGACATCGGGACTGGCGAGCGGGTCGGTATCCGTGATCACTTCTGCCCCGGCGTCGCTGAAAGCGCGGGTCATCGGTTTGCCCATATAGCGGTCCGCATGGGTTATCAGCACGCGTTTGCCATTCATTATTGTATCCTTGTAGAGGTCTTGCTGAAGCCTGCCACCTTAGCATTTATACCCCCGCTTTACCTGACTCTTGGGGGTGCTATGCTTACGGAAGAATAAAGCGGAGTCCCCCTATGTCGAGTAAATCCCTGGTGCTGCTGGTATCCCTTGCCAGCACGGTACTGATTGGTTGCGGTAAGACGGAGGAGGTGCCGCCCCCACCGTCACGTCCTGTGAAGATATTCACTGTTGAAGGCATCGCTGGCGCCGCTGTGCGACGTTTTCCAGGCAGTGTGCAGGCGTCGGAACGGGCTGATCTATCGTTTCGCGTTGCCGGTCAGCTGCAGGAAATCCTGCTGCGAGAGGGCGACAACGCCAGGCAAGGTGATCTATTGGCACGACTCGATCCAACGGACTATCAGATTGCGGTCGATGATCGCCAGGCGACCTTCGACAATGCGCAGCGAAACTTTAACCGCGCTAAAGAACTCATCGTCGATGGCAATATCTCCAAGTTGGATTTCGACCGCATGGAAGCGGAGTTCCGTACCACCCAGGCGGCGCTGACCCAGGCCAAGCAGAATCTCGACTACACCTATCTGCGCGCACTGTTCGATGGCTCGATCGGGCGTCGCGAGGTGGAAAACTTTGAAGACGTGATCGCCAAGCAGACCATCTTCCGCTATCAGAATACCGACTTCCTCGACATTCTGATTGACCTTCCGGAAGCCCTGGTGCGCAGCATGCGGCGCAGCGACACCTATGGCAGTGAAGACCGGCCGCGCACCGCGGTAGATGCCAGCGCCCGCTTTGAGGGTCGCGACGAGGCTTTTGCTCTGAGCATCAAGGAAGTGGCTACCAAGGCAGATCCGCAAACCCAGACGTTCAGGGTCACCATGAGCATGGATGCACCCCAGGACTTCACGGTCTTGCCGGGGATGACCGCGAATGTGGAAGTCGATTTCTCCCAGATTATGGATGTTGCGGAGGAAACCAAGTGGGTTCCACAAACCGCGGTGCAGGCAAGTGCCGGTCTCGACGCAAGAATCTGGATACTTGATGGCGACAGCATGACAGTGTCGAGCCATCCGGTCACCATTGGTCGATTACGTGGCAAAGATATCGAGGTCACAGCGGGCCTCAGCGGCGGTGAAGAGATCGTCACGGTGGGCGCGCACTACCTGGCCGAAGGGATGCGGGTTACACGCATGCCCCAATCCGAGCAGGCGGTTCCCCGCGCGGATGATCCCGCCTGATGAACATCGGTGAATATTCGGTAAAAAATCCGGTTGTCTCCTGGCTGCTGGTCGTCGTGCTGGTCGGCGGTGGCCTGTTGGCTTTCGATGGCATGGGTAAGCTGGAAGACCCTCCATTTACGATTAAGTCGGCAAAAATTCTCACCCAGTACCCCGGCGCGACCGCCCAGGAGGTGCAGGACGAGCTGACCTATAAGCTCGAAGAAGCGATTCAAAAGCTGGAGCAGGTGAAGTGGATTAAGATGTCGGTATCCCGACCGGGATTGTCAGACATCCTGATTGACTTTAAGGATGAGTATCGCGCGCAAGACTTCCCTGAGATCTTCGATGAACTCAGGCGTAAGATTGCCGATGTTTCCCCCAGCCTGCCGCCAGGCGCTAATCCGCCGATGGTCCTGGACGACTTTGGTGACGTCTACGGCATTTATGCCACGATTACAGGCGAAGGCTATACCTGGCGCGACTTGTTCGATGTAGCCGACAGAATCAAGAAACAGATCATTCTCGTGCCCGGTGTGCGCAAGGTGGTGATCGACGGGATTCAGCAAGAAGTAGTGTATGTGGATATTTCCCGTGCCCGCATGGCTGAGCTGGGCATCAGCATGCGCGAAATTTCACGCGTGCTCACTTCGCAGAACATCGTCGTGGATTCGGGCAATGTGCGGGTGGAGGATGACTACCTGCGCATCAGCCCCACCGGCGACTTCCAATCGGTGCAGGAGATCGGTGAGCTGATGATCTCCTCCAACGAACGCACCCTGGTGCGTTTGAAGGATTTCGCCACCATCACGCGCGCCTATGACGAGGTGCCGGTCAAACAATATTAAGTTAATGGCAAGCCTGGCCTGAGCCTCGGTATTTCGATGCAGGGCGGCGAAAACGTGGTACAGGTGGGCCAGCGCATCGATCGGCGCCTGCGTGAGTTGGCCACGGTGATTCCGGTCGGCATGCAATTTAGCGCCACCTACGATCAGCCCAAGGAAGTCGATAATTCGGTGAGCGGCTTCATTATTAGTGTTGGCCAGGCTGTGGCCATCGTTATCGCCGTGCTCCTGCTATTTATGGGTCTGCGCGTCGGCATCATTATCGGTGCCGTGTTATTGATCACCGTGGCGGGCACACTGCTGGTGATGGATTTTTATGGCATCGAGTTGCAGCGAATCTCACTGGGTGCCTTGGTTATCGCGCTGGGGATGCTGGTCGACAACGCGATCGTTGTGGCCGAAGGCATGATGGTTCGAATGCAAAAGGGGATGTCGGCCGCGGAGGCGGCTGGCGAAGCCGTGGGCAAGACCATCTGGGCATTGCTGGGTGGAACTGCCATCGGCATCATCGCGTTCTCTGCGATCGGTCTGTCACCGGATAGCACCGGTGAGTTCGCCAGCTCGCTGTTCTGGGTCATCCTGATCTCACTCTCTCTGAGTTGGATTACGGCCGTTAGCACCACGCCTTTACTCTGTGCATTGTTACTCAAAACAGAAAGCGGTGAAGGCGAGGCGGGCGATGCTTATTCAGCCAAGCCCTTTCAAATCTACCGCGGGCTAGTGGCCAATGCGATTCGGGCACGCTGGGTCACTGTGGGCGCAGCGGTGGGCTTGTTCTTTGCTGCCGTGTTTGGCTTCGGCTACGTGAAGAGCGGCTTCTTCCCGGATTCCAATACGCCGCTTTTCTTCGTTGATATATACACGCCTGAGGGCTCCGATATTCGCCGCACCCGAGATGACACTCTTCGGGTGAGTGAGTTTTTGCGTGAGCAACCTGGTGTCGTGCAAACGTCCTCTGTGATTGGCGGACCGCACCAGCGTTTCACCCTGGTATACGATTCCAAAGAGCCGTCGTCGGCCTATTCACAAATAATCGTGCAGACAGAAGAGCGCGGTCAGATTCCAGCGGTATGGGATTCCGTCGCCCAGTATATGCGCGAAGATATGCCCTGGCTCGACCCCATCGTCAAAGCGCTGCGGATTGGCCCCGGCCGCGATGCGAAGATCGAGGCGCGATTCTCGGGGCCGGATGCCACCGTGCTGCGTCAACTGTCAGAAGAAGCCGAACGGATAATGCGCGCCGATTACGACGCCACGGATATTCGCAACGATTGGCGCTCACCGGTAAAAGTCGTCACGCCGGTGTTCAATGAACAGGTCGGCCGGCAATTGGGTGTTACCCGCGAGAATCTGGGTGCGGCGCTGAAGTATGCCTTTGAGGGCACGACGGTGGGTACCTATCGTGACGGTATTCACCTGCTCCCGATCAAGATGCGGGCGCCCGACGAAGAGCGCGTGGACGTAGACAACATGAAAGACGCGCAGGTGTGGAGCCCGGTGCTCGAACGCGCCGTGCCGCTGGCGCAGCTGGTGTCGGAATACCGAACCACCTGGGAAAACTCAGTGCAACGCAGCCGCGACCGCATACCGACGATTATTGCTTCCTGTAACCCGAAGGGCCCTCTGGCGACCCCCTTGTTTGAGCGCTTAAGGCCACAGATCGAAGCGATCGAACTCCCGCCCGGCTACTCATTGGAGTGGGGCGGCGAGTACGAAGATTCGGTGCGAGCGCAGGCCGGTCTGGCCGGCTCACTGCCGATGGGTTTCCTCATGATGATCCTCACCAGTATTCTGCTGTTCGGCAAACTGCGTCAACCCACCATTATCTGGTTGACGGTACCGATGGCCATTATCGGTATTACCGCGGGCCTGCTGACCACGGGTGGCGCCTTCGACTTCATGTCGATTCTGGGTGCGCTGTCGTTGGTGGGGCTGCTGATCAAGAATGCCATCGTACTGATCGAAGAAATGGATCAGCAGACTCTGGAGCGACCTGAAGACCAGTTCAATGCGGTGCTCGACTCAGCTGTAAGTCGTATGCGGCCGGTGATCCTTGCTGCGGCGACGACCATCCTGGGGCTAATTCCGCTGCTCAGCGATGTATTCTTTGTGAATATGTCGGTGACCATGATGGCAGGTTTGGGCTTCGCCTCGATTCTGACGCTTATCGTGGTGCCAACGCTCTACTGCATCTTCTTCAGGATCGACGCCAAATAGGTCTGCGAGCAGTAAGCAAAAAAAAGCCCCGCATTAGCGGGGCTTTTTCGTTAAAGACTCAGTTAAGGTCGTATTAGATTCTTTAATCAAGCCCATGCACCACATCCACATCGGCGCTGCGGCCTGGCGCATGGCATAACGAGCATTGCTCAACCACTTCACCGGAATCGATCGCTGCCTGGCTGGTGGCGAAGTTACCGCCATTGCCTTCCATGTGTGCTTTGGCAACGTTGTCCTCATGACAGGAGTAGCATACGGCTGACTCGGGTGTGATAACCACGTCGTCATCCGGGCTAAACTTGTCTTCGCCAGTATCGATCGTGGTACCCAGTACAGTACTTGCCACCGGCAGTTGGTAGCCGCCGTCCACGTGGCAAGCCTGACAATTACTCAGATCGCCAGGGTAGTGCACCTGGTCTTCATCGTAGACATGGGTAGAGAAACCGCGGAAGCCGACCACCTGCAGTGGGTTGTCCCTGATAGACGGCGCGTGTATGGCGTGCACCATGGTCTTGAAGTCGATGCTCTCCTCATCTTTGCCGTCCGTGGGTGGATCGCTCGCAATCGCGCGCACCTGGTGATCAGTATTGCGCGGATTGTGACAGGCGGCGCAGCTGTCGATATTGTCGGCACGATTGGAGCCGTGGAACACCAGATTCTCATGGCAGGTGTTGCATTGCTCGATCGCGACACTTTGACGCCTGGGCGCAGCCTCGCCAGAGGCTTCATTTATGCTAAAAAATGCTGCCGCGTCGGTAATAAAAATGCTGGTAGGCTCAGCGCCTTCCTCGAGTATCACACTGGGGTGACCGTCGATGATTGCCACGCCGCTTCCGCTCGCTTCCTCAGCTGATGGGAGCGCGGTTTCGTACTGTACGTTGAAGCTGCCGTCTCCATTGGCTGTGGCTGTCGCCAGGGCACTTTGCGAAACCGTGCTGGCGGTATCACTGCCGTTACCCGTATTGTGATAGTCGCCGGTGTCCCAACCCAGCTTGACGTTCAATGACGCCCCGCTGTTGGTAAACGGTGCATCATTCAAAATATCCCATGCTTCGCCGGTGGCCGGATTCGTGACACGAATATCGATGCTTGGCATTTCGCCTGGACCGGAATTGCTGATGTTGAGAATCTGGGCGTCATAGTTACCCGATTCTTCGCGCACTAGCAGCCGGTGTGCCTGTATGGCACCGGCATCCCTGTCTGGGGCATGGCAGCTACCGCAACGTGAATCATCGGGCTGCCCGCCCCGGTGGCTATCCCAGTCCACGTCATCGTGACAACTGCCGCAAGACGCGCGGGTGGGGTACTCGGCCCAGTTGTCGCCTTGATTAGTCAGCAATACATCCTCATACCAGGGGCCGGTAGTGCCTGTGCCGACATGGCAGTTCTGGCAGTTGCGAATATCCTGAGGATAAATCAGGCCCGAGTAGTCGTGCTTGCTGTCGCGGAAACCCCAGATGGCATACTCGCCGCCGGCCAACACGGAGGGCAGGTTTGCGCCCATGTGAATCTTGTGAATCATCACCTTCATGTCGACGGTGTTGCCGCTATTAGCGTCGGTAGAGCCTTTGTTATGGCAGGTCACACAGTATTCAACCTCGGTGCGGTTTCCTCCATGAATTGCCAGGGGGTCGTGACAGCGGTTACAGGTTTCGGTTGCCGAGATCTGCATCTGGAAGATGTTTTCTGTCGCGCCGGTTGCCGGAACCCAGTCGTAATAGGGGTTGGCGGGGTTAGGGCCATCGTCAAACTGAATGGCTACGCGATGCGTGCGATCGGGTTCGTAGTCGAGGTTTAAGCCTTCCTCTTTGGCCTGAGCGGCGATATCGGCATCGGGTTCCAGGACGCTGGTGGCATAGGTGTAACGGTAGGTGCCGTCGCCAAAGTTCTCAAATTCGCCATCGCGTTCATAAGTGGCCTGTAGTTTGTCTTCCGTGCCGGGACCGACCGATCCCGCCTCCTCGATCTGGTTCTTGTAGGATTGCCAGTCGCCGGTCAGATTGCCAAGCTCACTGCCCTGCAACTTGGCGATCACATAGCGCGTATTGTCTACCTCGAGATCGAGAATCGTGGTGCCGAAGCCGTCGGTGAGCTGAAAGTCGACGACGGCGTGCCCATCCTCAGGAATGCTGGCATTGGTGATGAAGGCGAAGATTTCCTCCGCATCTTCATAGCCCACCGGGGCAGGCTGAATCGGCGGTGGTGGAGGCGTTGAACCACCGGGTGCCGTTGGTCCTTCAGTGACACCCGGCGCACTATTGCCACCCCCGCCACCACCGCAGGCCGCCAACAGCCCGATAATTGCCGCGCTAAACCAGAGTCTGATCGTTTGCTTTGCCATGGTTCTCACCCGTTCCCGCGTTCCGCCGTTTACTTCCAGCGATAAGTAATCGAAGTGCTTATGTAGTGCAGATCTTCATCCGCTTCCTGCTCGCCCAGGGTCAGGACCTTATCGATACTGGTCATGCCCAGGTTGTTGATCGCCCAGTCTTCGCTGTCGTAGTTCCAGTACTGGTAATTCACTGTGATCGAGAGGTTTTCGCGCAAATGATAGGCGCCCTCCACAATCAGGTGATGCTGATCCGACTCGTCGTTGGCAGGCAGGTCTTGTAATACCAAGCCCGTGCCGCCGCCGTCGCTAAAGTCATAATCGGAATCCGTGCTGACATAGCTGTAGTCGGCCATCAGCTCGATATCGTCACGTAGTTGCCACTCCAGGTTGAAGCCGACGGTGATGACTTCGTCTTCATTGCCCAGCGCCCAGTTGCGTGCCGGGTCCGAGGCCTGCGGCAACGGGGGTGTTACCGCAAACGCGTTCTTCTCCTGTCCGCCGCGAAAAGAGCGGTTCGACTGGTCGCGATCATAATTGTCGTAGCTGCTATAGAGTGAAGCGCTGACGCTGTCGTTGGGCACCCAGCTCGCGGTCATGCTTGCCCGATAAACCTGTTCTTCTTCGAGGCCCAACTCGGTCTTATCGTAATCATCGTCGCGCCACAGAAGGTTGGCTGACAGATTCCAGTTCATGGACGGTTGCCAGTCGAGATCGAGTTTGGCTTCGCTGCGCTCACGGTTGGCCATGTGATACTGGGCCAGTAGGGGGTGAGTGATGTAGCGCTGGTTGTCGGGTGTGCGATTGATCAAACCTGTGTCCAGCAGCGCGTAATAGGATTGGTCCCAGTTGCGCACAGAGGCGCGGCGATCAGCGTAGTTCAATTCGAGCCGCGAGCTGTGCGTATCGAACAGCGGAATGCGGTAGCGCAGCTGATATTTGTCTTCCTTGGTTTCGTCGACCGCTGCGTTTTCTCGCTCGACTTTCTCGTATTCGTATTTGAGCCACAGCTTGCTCTTAAGCGGCATGGGGTAGCTGCCCTCAATGCCGGTGCGATTAATGTCGTAATCATGGCCCGTGTTGTACACCGTATAGTCCGGGCTCACCTGGCTGCCGCCATCGCCCAGCACATACTGATAACCGGCTCGATTACTGGTGTGATCGCGCTGTTCCCCGTGCCACCACATTTCCAGGTTCAGTCGCGGCAGTTTGCCAGGACGGTAGAAAAGCCGGGTGTCCATTGTGCTGGTTTCAGTCTCGCCGTCGAGATTGCGGCGCGGCAGCGGCTCGGTCACGCTCAGGTTCGGGTTCACCGTATAGGGCAGGAAGTTCTGGTCTTGCTCGGTCTCGGCATAACTACCGTCTACCTGAAAGCGCAGGCCGGGCATGATGAACCAGGTGCCCATGAGTCGGCCGCCTTGGTACTCATTGTCTGGTGCCAGCGCCAGGCCGCCAATACCCTCCGGATAACGCGTACTGCCGCCAAACACGCTGTAGGGGTTTTGCCACAGCAGCGCATCGTTATTGTTGTCGTAGTCGTTGTAGAACAAGCTACCGTTGAGTAACAGGCTGTCACTCGTGAAGCTAAGCGCCACGTCGAAGTCGATGCTCTCTTCATCAACATCGGCGGGCAATATGGCGGCGTGGCCGGCAGAAGCATCCTGGAAAATCGCCGCGCCAATATCCCTGGTTCCTTCTTTCTCCTCGTAGGCGAGGTTGGTTTCGAAGCGCCAGGCGGCGCTAAACTGGCGCGACATGCCGATCGTGTAGCGATCGCGTTCGAGCAACTGCTCGATGCTGCGGCTGTTGTCCTCAAGGGCGGTAAAGCCGCTGGTCACATTAGAGGCTACCCAGTCCTCCGGCAGGCGCAGGTCGCTCCCGCGAAAGGGACTGCGGCCGCTGTCATTGCTGACCTGATAACTGCTCTCCAATTCGAAATAGACGCTGAGGTCGCCGCGATCCCATTCAATTCGGGAGTAGGGCACGTCGGTGCCAATATCTTGGCCCTGCAGATCCCATACCGCAGCGCCGGTATCCGCCAGCCAATCCAGGTTGCCAAACACGGCGGCCCCTTCGCTTTCATTGGCGTTGTAGCGGCCAAACATGAAGTTGTCGTCGCTGGGGTATTCCACCCCAATTTCGGCCGACCCCGAGTAGTCCACTTGCCAGCGTGTCTCCAGTGGCCGTGGGTCTTCCTGGGCTATTGCGCTCGCCGCAAACAGGACGGGAAGGAGCGAGAGTTTTCGACTCATCGCGCCAGCCTCGCGCCACTGGGATGATTCGAGCCGTGCACGGCGCTGTGGCAGTTCATGCAGTTCTTGCCCAGCACGTACTGATTAGAAGAACCATCGGCGGCGGCCCTGCCATCCGTCTGTATGCTGGGGTGAAAAGCGGCCGAGTGACATTGCTGGCACAGAAAGGGGCCTCGGGCCGTCAGCAGGTTGGCGTGCACGCTGCCGTGAGGCTTATGACAATGACTGCAGTCTTCCGTTGCCGGCGGGTGTTCCCACAAGTGGGGGCCACGCTTGTCATTGTGACAGCTGTAGCAGTTGTCATTCAGTGTTGGCTGCAGCAATGCGGCTTCACTGCTGGAGCCGTGGGGGTTGTGGCAATCAATGCACGCGGTTTGGCCCTCCAAAATGGGATGGCGCGAGGGCAGGCGCAGCTCGGACTGCTGACGGCTGTGGCAGCTAGTGCAGGTCTCGAGCTCGCCGCCGCGCACCGTCATGGGGTCGCGGCGTACATGGCTGTCATGGCAATCGGTACAGGCCACTTCCTCGTCGTCGTGAGTGCTGCCGAGCCAGAACATTTGATCTTGTTGGTGGCAATCAAGGCAGGCCTGATTTGCGGTTTCAGCAGGTGACGTCCAACGAGGACCGAAACTCACATCGGGAGCGTTGTTGCGCGGAGCGCTTGCGTGCTGTTCGCTGTCGCCATGACAGGTCACGCAGCTGTTGGCCCCGCCGCCATTCATTTTACCGTGACTGTTCTGGAATAGCGCGTGCACGGGTTCATCGGCGCTGTCACGGTGACAGCGCAGGCAGCGCGGTTCAGCCGGCGATGCGCTCTCCTGGGCTGAGGCGACGCTGGGCATGAGCAGCATTGCGGCAAGAGCCAGACAGAGCAAGCATCCGACTTTTAGCGCGCTTTGAAGGGTGTTCTCCACGATTCGACTCACTCCGGCATCAAGTCCGCGACGTGACGATCAAGGCTGATAGTCATGGCTAATGAAACCCCATTCGATAATAGTCTGGGAGCCCTAAAACGGCCCTGATTCAAATCAACTTTCGGAATCTCAATGGGCACCGCTTGGGCCATGTGCAACGCCGCTGTGGCAGCTATGGCAGGTGAGCTCATTGTTATTCTTCAGCGCCCGATGGTAACTGTTTGCCGTACTACGCACCGACGCGTCTTGCGCCATGGCCGCCAGATCGTGGCAGGTTCGACAGCCCGCCGAGTCATTGGTCAGCATGGTGGCCTGGGGAGACTGGTCGGCATGCGGGTTGTGACAGCTGGTGCAGTCGGGATTGTCGCCCCGGTGCGCTTGTAGCTGGTGAATGCCGTCGCGCTGGGGCTCGTGGCAGTTCGTGCAGACCTGCATCTGACCGCCGGGTGCAGTGATCGGATCTTCTCTGACGTGTAGCTCGTGGCAGGTGGTGCAGGTCAGGTTGTTAACCATGTGCAGCGAATCTTGCCAGTGTTTGCCCGCATTACGGCGGTGGCAGCGCAGGCAAGTACTATCTTGTTCGGCGATATTGGCCGGCCAGCGTGGCCCGAAGCTGTTATCTGGAGCGGCGATGGTTGGCCGCGATTGGTGATCGAGACTCGGACCGTGGCAGCGTTCACAGTTTCCCATGACGCGGGCGTGGGGCCCTTCCAGCATGGGGTGCACCGGAGAATCCGGTCCGTAGTCGTGGCAGCTCAGGCAGGGAATCTCCTCTGCGCTGTTGCCCAAGGAGAGGCAGCTTAGAACCAGGGCCAGGCAGGCCATTGCGGTAGTGTGCTTCATGCGATGCTCCTGCCTTTCTATTGATGGAAATTAATGGCCGCGCTGGTCTGCTCTTTCGGGGTGTGCGTGAGGCCGGCGTGGCAGTCGACACAAGTCTTATCGTTGTTGGCACCCGCCCGGTGATAGGCCTGTGCCTTGTGACTCTGCAGCGAGGCCAGCATGTGATTCACATCGTGACAGTTGCGGCACTCCTGGGAATCGTTGGCGCGCAGCCGGGCCAGTTCACGGGCCTTCATTTTGGGCGCGTGGGCGGCATATTTTTCGGGGGTATCGATGACGCCGGTGATATGGCCCCAGACCTCCCGCGAAGCTTCAATCTTGCGGATCATCTTGGGCACGAATTCTTTGGGAATGTGACAGGCGGCGCAGTCAGGCCTCACACCACTGCGATTCATGTGGTGTGTGGTGCCCTCCAGCATCATGGCCGGGTTATCGGACATCTCGTGGCAGCTGGTGCAAAACTCCTCAGTGCTAGTGGCTGCCATGCTGACTTCAAACACCACAACGGAACCCACACCGCCGACCAGGCCGACAAGCAGTAGCGCAAGTACGGAGTACTTTGCTGTTGGATTGGACAGAAATTGCCACAGCTTTTTCAGACTATCCAATGTCTTTCCCCCGGTACCGCGATACAAACTTATATTTTGTATGGTTATAGACCAGCCATGTAAAACTCTCAACTTGTTGACGGTAGGAATATTCACTCAGAGCGGGAAAAATGGCTTTGCGATAAGCTTTAAACCAGCAAACGGAGGTAAGTTGTTATGAATGTGTCCCGATTTTCGTTCGCGCTGGCCCTGGCCAGTGGTCTGCTGTCATTGCCGTTATCGGCGGTAGAAGAGAACTGCCAGGACTGCCACGATACGGCGCCCATTTCAGCCGACCACATGGAGGTGGGCGAATTTACGCTGCAGGAGTGCGGCATGTGCCACGCATCCGAGCCAGGGGATGAGCTGTTTGAGGCCATTCATAAGACGCACACGGATGTCGGCATCGATTGCGCCGAATGCCATGGGAGCGGTGTTACGGAGGAGCAGCGAAGCACACTGCAACAATTACTGGACGGTTAATCAGTCCGGCGAGCGATTAGCCGATCAGTTGGGCGGCTAATAACGCGATCACGAACACTGTCGTAAAGCGACGGGTATGGTCGAACGCAAATGCCGAGAACCACAGCGGCCAGATGTTGTCCGGGTATTCAGCCGGAGCTTGGGCCGGTTTTGTGGCACCATAGCTCTTCAGCAGGCGCAGCAGGGCTGGAATATTGATCAGTACTGCCAGCAGAATCCAGTGCTCGCGGCCGCTGGCGACCAGCGCAATGCAGCCCAGATATTGCAGACACAGCATGACCTGCACCCAGCGCCGCGCCTGATGCTCACCCAGAAGTACTGGCAGCGTACGCACACCTTTGGCGGCGTCGAGGTCGATTTTGTCGATGTGTTTACCGAACAGCACCGACGTGGGGCCCAGCGCATAGAGCAAACTTAGCCAGGTCACTTCCCAGCTCCAGCTGCCTGTGACGATGTAGTAGGTACCCCCGACCATCAGGGGTCCCCAAACGAGCAACACGGCTGGCTCACCGAGCCCGTAGTATTTCAGTGGCCAGGTGTAGAACAGAACAAAGAAAGCTCCCGCCAGCATCAGGTTCAGAGCCAAGCCGCTGCGATCCCACACCAGCCACGCGCCGAGCACGAGCGCAATGCCACCCGTAACCGCGACGTAGACCCAGAACTGGCCCTGATTCAGCAGGCCATCCTCGAGTACATGCACGCCGTACTGATTGCGGTAGTAGTTGTCCCTGTCGATACCACGGCGGGAATCGGTGTAGTCATTCAGCAAATTATTGGTGGCATGGGCGAAAACCAGGCCGAGGGTGCACATCAGCCAAGGTGTCCAACTAAAGCCTGCATCTCGCGCCGCCAGTAATCCACCCAGTGCCGCTGACATAAATGTCATGAATAGTACCGAGGCGCGGCAGGCAATGAGCCAGCGCGAAACCACATCCAACTCTTGCCACTCAGCGAGTGACAGCTTGGGCATTGTGTTGAGGGCCTGCGCCCAGGTTTTCATATTCATAACGAAAAAAGCCCTCTGCGAGAGAGGGCTTTGTCAATTAGCTTACCGCGATAGCTTGTGCCTCGCTTAGCCCCGCTTACCCGTAACCAGATCGCGGAACTTATCCAACAGCGTCTCGTACTTGTAGTCGGTGAACTCGCCAGCATCCAGGAACATGCCGTGCTCAGGGCAGACCTCATACCAAATGTGGGGCTGCTTGGGATCAGAGGTTTTCTCCATTCTCGTGCCACAGATCGGGCAGTCGATGTCGTCGACTTCATTCCAGCGCTTACCCACTTCAGGGTCACCGGTATCCAGCGCTTCGCCCATCCAGCGCTCCTTCAGAGCCTCAGCCTCGCCGGTATCAAACCAGATGCCCTGACAGCCGGTACAGCGGTCTACCGTAAGGTTGCCATAGGTCACCTCGTCCATGCCCGAGTTGCATTTCGGACACTGCATTGAGTGTATATCGGCGTTATATTCCATGTTGTCCTACCCTTGCTAGTTATTGTGCTCCAACCCACAAAGTGTAGCGCAAAGTAATTAAAAAAAAAGACCGCAGAAGCGGCCTTTTTAACTCTTGGGCTGTGTATTAGCCGCGATCGGGTATGTCGATATAAATCAGCGTCTCATCGTCGACAGTTTTGCCACCGTGCACGGCCACCATGCGCTGAAAGGTTTCCGCCAGTTCGCGGGGTAAAACCTTCTTCACATTGATGTCTGAGTCCGCCTCATAGAAGACTTTGCACACTGAGCTGCGGCATTCCACGCGGGTGAGATCCGCTCCGCTCATGGTCTCAGTATCGAAGGCGAGCGCGATACGGGCATAGACGCTCGGATTCGCGGCACCCCAATCGCTCTGGAACGCGGCTTCGGCAATGCTGCTTCGCTGGGCTTCCTCAACTGCGCTATAGGTGATGGCGGCGCCGGTTTGGGCGTCGATGACATCGGGCGCTTGCAGACGAGTCATGCCCACCGCCGCACTGAGCGTGACCGGCAGGGCCAACAGGCCAAATGCGCGCGATAAAATGATACGGTTTCTGTTGCTGTTCTGTTTCATGGCGCGGATTCTGCGTAAATGCATGGTCACTGTCGCGTCGAGGCCGCTTCTTTTGTGAACTGGGTCCGCAGAGCTGCGAAAATTCTGTGAACCAGATCACAGTTTGGGGCTACACTGCGCCTGCCGTAGCCCGAGAGACGCCTTAGTGGAAATCACCCAACTGCTCACTATCACTGTGCTGGTCACCAGCGGATTCCTTGCCACCAGCCTGGATAACCTGCTGATACTGGTGCTGCTTTACGGCGCCGCACGTAGCCGGTTGGCGGTGATGCTGGGCTATTTGGCGTCCACGGCCATCGTCATGTTGCTGGCTGCGCTGGGCTATCTTCTGGGCGGTATGCTGGACGCAGATCTGGTCGGATATCTCGGTTTGATACCCCTGGCCCTGGGGGTGTATGCGCTGCTCAGACCCAATAAGTTGTTGCACGCTAATACCGATGTTGAATCGGGCCAAAGCGGCTTCGCTGGTTATTTTGTAACCAGTTTTACCCTGATGCTCAGCAACAGCGGTGACAGCCTGGCTTTGTTTTTGCCCCTGTTGGCTGACACAGGCCGCGCCTGGTTCCCGTTTCTCTTTCTGGTCTGGCTGCTGGCCGCGCTAGCCTGGGCCAGTTTTGCCTGGCTGCTCGGCAGCAAGCACGCGCTGGCCGAACTCATTGAGCGCCGCGGGGCTAAGCTCATACCCTGGGTGATGATCGGCGTGGGCTGTTATATCCTCATGGACACTGCCACAGACAAGTTCGGAGCCTGAGCCATGCTAGAGCAACTGAGTAGCTACCACCCGGCGCTGCCGGCTATTGCTTCACTCCTGGCGCTGCTGGTTGCCGCACTACTGGTGTATTGGGTAGGGAAGCGGGTATTGGTGCGCTCTGCCCATGCCGTTGCAGCGCGCACGGAGCACACCTGGGACGACGCCTTCATCAATCACAGAGTCGTCAGCCGGCTGGCTCAACTGTTGCCGGTCTTCATTATCTATGCCGGTGTGGATTTGCTGCCGCACATCGAGGATTCGGTAGAAGCAATTCTGCTCAAGGTAACCACCGCCTACATGATTCTGGTGGTGACTTTTGCCCTGACTGCATCCCTGAGCGCGGCCAATGAAATTTACGAATCTTATCCCGTGTCGCGCCAGCGGCCGCTAAAAGGCTTCGTGCAGCTGTTGCAGATGGCGCTGATTATCATCGGCGTGCTGCTGGTCATATCCGAGCTGCTCAATCGCTCGCCGTGGATTCTACTCAGCGGCTTCGGTGCTATGACCGCCGTGCTGTTGCTGGTCTTCAAGGACACTATTTTGTCACTGGTCGCCAGCGTACAACTGACCGCACAAGACCTGGTGCGGGTGGGCGACTGGATAGAGGTGGGAGACTATGGCGCCGACGGTGATGTGATCGATGTTGAGCTGCACACCATCAAGGTACAGAACTGGGACAAAACCATTACAACCATCCCCACTCACAAGCTGGTGAGCGGTTCTTTCAAAAACTGGCGGGGAATGTCGCAGTCGGGTGGTCGCCGTATCAAGCGGTCCCTGGCACTGGATGCCAACTCGATACGCTTCCTGACCGAGGCTGAAGTGGAACGTTTCAAACGATTTGCCCTGCTATCGGACTACGTGAGCGGGAAGCAGAGCGAGTTAGAGGAATACAATGAAGGGCTGGGTGGTGAGTTTCTCAGTGACGGCGACGCTACCGTGAACATGCGCCGGCTGACCAATATCGGTACTTTCAGAGCCTATGTTTACAACTACTTAAAACACCATCCGCGCATTCATCAGCAGGGCATGACCCTGCTGGTGCGCCAGTTGCCGGTGGGGCCGGAAGGCGTGCCGATAGAGCTTTACTGCTTCACGACTACCACCGATTGGGGAGCCTACGAGGGCATCCAAGGCGATATTTTTGATCACCTGATGGCGATCGTTCCCGAGTTCGGCTTGCGGCTTTACCAGCAACCGGCGGGTTCAGATTTTCAGGAGTTAGCGCACGGCTAAAACGGCGCCAACATACACGCGCTTAACGCTCGATTACGTGAGCCTGCACCGTATAGAGATTGCGAGTGACGACCCCATTAAAGGTTAATGTTAGCTCGTAGTCGTGATCGCCCGTTATTCGGTAATCCACCAGGTTGCGTATCAGTTCGTCCGGTAGGGTCTCCGGTAACTGACCGTGTTGGCGAAAGTAGTCTTCCACTGATACGGCAGCTTCACCCAGCATGGCTTTAGAGCCCTGGTCTATCACTTCAGGATCGGCGGGCGATACCGTGGATACCAGTTCCTCATGGAAGTTGATAAAAAGCCAGCCAAGAAAAAGCACTAGTATTGCAGGTCGGACGATGCGGTAGTCCACCGACTTGCGGGGCTTGCTCTTCTTGGCGGCCTTTGCGGCTTTTACAGTATCTGCGCTAGCCTCGGCGATGGTCGAGGAAAGGTCGTCGCTCACGGATTGAGGCCAGTATCCAGATCAACAGTGTTCAGATCGTTGTAAATCTTCTGGATGCTCGTGTTTATACGAGTAAATTCGTCCGCGCTGATTTTGCCTGAGGTTTCGGCGTCCACCGCCTTTTGTGCGGCCGCAAGCAGACTGGCCTGAGCGGCGCCGACATCGGTCTTCGAAATTTCTGTTAGAGCGGGTCCCAATGCGTTGTGGATATCGATGAGGCCGGCATTTGACAGAGAGGTGCGCAGATCGATCACCTGCTGGTTGAAGGGTGCCAATATCTCACGCTGCCGCATGCGCTCGACGATCGCGGTGTAGTCGAAGCCACCGGTTAAGCTTCCCTGATTCGCCGCCGCCAGTTGCTGCAAGCGACCCAACGCCGATATCTCGGCCATCCTGTCGCTAGATTGCACTGCCTTGTGGGCATCGATAATCGCTTGCGCTATTTCCTTTTGGTCAGTCTGCGACAGCGTAGTCATCCCACCGCTGAACATATGACAGAGTGTGTTGTAGGAATGCTGATCCATGCCACCAACGGTGCAACTGGGCGGAGCCTGCGCGTGACTCGTGTGGGTGCTGGCAGGCACGGGGGCACTCTTAGTGTCGGGACGCAGGTAGCCCTTGCCATCAGTCGGGGCGTCGCCTACCAGCGCCGCGAATGCCAGCATCGGAATCGCCGGGCTGGCGCGGGCATAGATGCTGGGTGGCAGCACTCGAGTCAGTGCCTCAATACTCTCGATACCGCGTTCATTCACGGCGTAGATTTGCAGATAGGGCTTTTTAGGGTCGCCGCGCAAGGAGATTGTGCCCATGGTCATCTTGAGATTGGGGTATTGCAGCATTTCATCGCTAATCGGCAGAAACGCCCACTCTTGTGGGACTTGGCCCGCGTGATGCTGGCCGATGACTTCGGGCACCTTTCCCGCCGTTTCCATTTCTATGGCGAAGGCTGTGCGCATCGCATCGACATCGGCGGCGATACGGGTGACATCAGCGCGTGCAATGTTCTCACGGTAATTGCCGTAGGCCACGGTCGCCAGTATGGCTACGATGGCAATACTAAGCATGACCTCCAGTAGCGTGAAACCGCGGCTCGTTCTAATTATTGTTGTCATTGTTTGGGTCTCGAGCTGGTATTAGAAGGGCGGAAACGCCGCCAACACTCGAGCAGCGGAGGCGTTGATCTCCTGCTGGTCGGTAGTGGGCTCGCCCTTCATTTTCGATTGAATCACTGCACGCCAGACTGACTGGTTCATCGTGGGATCAATAATATCCACGATTTAGGTACCCTGGGTGTAATTATTAACTCTCACCTCGGTGCCGCCGCAGTTCCAGCAGTTGTAGTAGGCGCGGCGGTTATAGCCGCGATAGTTGCCGTAATACCCGCCCATGCTGGGACCAGTGTTATAGGTGCGAATATCCTGTTTGTCCTGGGCAAACAGATGCCAGCTCAGCAGGACGTCCGCCTGGAAGGCATCCTCTACGTAGGTGTATCCCTTTACTTCCATTGCATCGATAAGCGCTTCGTTAATCCGGTTCACCTGGATATCACTGATGAAAGCCATGGAACTGGGGCCGGAGGCGTGATCGGCCTGGGACATGAAGGAGAATGTCTTTATGCGCGAGAAGTCGTAGTCGTGTTTGTAGTCCACGTCGGGCTTGGGTGGCTCGGTGGCGCAGCCCGCCAGCAGAGTGAGCCCAAGCAGCAGGGTAATCAGTGAGTTGCGCATGTCAGACCTCCAAAAATCCAATGCTAGAAGTGTAACCCATTGCGGCCCTACAGCAACTTGCTGACGGTGCGCGAGACCGCGATCGTACCCTGGTCGAAGTACTCCTCGTGGTTGAGCTCGATGCGGTCCAGGTCATACAGGTAATTGACCATAATTCCGGCAGATTGTTGCTTACCCTTGGTAGACAGATCCGCGGCCCAGTGCATGCGATGAAGTCGCGCGCCGTTGCCCAGGTGAAAACGCGCCACCGGATCGCGTGCCAAGGCGCCAGACTTCTCGTTGATCAGGTAGTGCGCACACAGCCGGGTGAGGGCATCTTTAACCTCCGCGGGTACCACAGCGCTAATGGGCTCGCGCACGGCCTCATTCAACCCTGGATCAATGAGTTCAGAAAGATCGGCCCGGTCCAGCCACTTTCGGAAGCCGGGCACCGGCGACAGCGTGACGAAGGTTTTGATATTTGCATGCTCCTGCCGAACTTCCTCGACTACCTGCTTGATCAGGAAGTTGCCAAATGAGACCCCGGCAAGGCCCTTGTGGCAGTTGCTGATCGAGTAGAACACCACGGTATCTGCCTGGCTGGGGCTAAGGGTTTGCCGGCCCTGCTCCAAAAGCGGTGCAATGGCGGCCGGGAGCTCATCGGTGAAGGCCACCTCCACAAACACCAACGGGTCGCCGGGCATGGCGGGGTGAAAGAACGCGAAGCAGCTGCGATCATCGCGCAGGCGGTTGCGTAAATCGTCCCAGCCATTGATCGCGTGCACCGCCTCGTACTCAATAATTTTCTCCAGCACGCTGGCAGGTGTATCCCAGCTAATGCGCTGCATTTCCAGAAAGCCTTTGTTGAACCAGGAAATGAACAGGTGGCGAAGGTCTGAGTCCACTGCCCGCAGGGCGGGATTCTTTTTCTGCTCCGCGAGCAGGTGACCGCGCAATGTAACCAGGGTGCGGGTGCCATCCGGCGCCATGTTAATGCGACGGAACAATTTTTGCCGCGGTGCCTCCACGGCTTTAACGATGGCGGCCAAAGCTTCTGGATTGCTGTCTTCGCGATAGGCCTGGGTAGCAGCGAAGATACGATCGTCATCCACGTCGAATTCGGTCAGCAGGCTCTGAAAAAACTCACCCCGATCGCTCTCCGCCAGTGCCAAGTAGCCGCTGGCAATCTCACTGGCCAGCGCCAACCCAGATGCCTCGCCGCGGTGTTCGAGTAGCTCTCTGCACAGCTCCGTGAGTGCGGTTGCGGCAGCTTCGCTCTGGGTGGCCGCCAGTCGCCGCCGTGCCAGAATCTCTTTACCGGTTTCCACCACGGATGAAAGCGCGCGGCCGAATGCGTTCATTGAAGTTTTCCTACAGCGGTTGGAGTTACAGTATAGTGACGCGGCCTATATGAGAAAACTATAACGAAAAGCGGTTATCAAGGCAGATTGGATGGGCCAGACAATACTCAGCGGCACAGAAATAATCGCCGTTGCCACATACTTAGCGTCGCTGCTACTCATCGGCTGGGCCGCGAATCGGGCCAGTCGAGAGCAATCACTCAACGATTATTACCTGGCCGGCAGTTCCCTCGGGCTATTGAGCCTTTTCTTCACCCTATACGCTACGCAGTACAGTGGTAATAGCTTGTTCGCCTTGCCGGGCAAGGCCTATCGAGACGGTCTTGCCGCAGCGGCCTTCATTCTTGGCGTTAGCGGTATCGTCCTGGTGTATTCGCTGTTTGCACCCCGGCTGAATGCGTTGGCGCGAGACCATCGCTTTATCACTACCGGCGATTTCGTCATGTGGCGCTACCAGAGTCCAGCGCTTCGCAACCTCGTGAATCTCATCATCGCCGTCGTGTTGGTGAGTTTTATCCTCGGTAACTTGAAGGCAGTGGGCCTGCTGGTCGAATCCAGCACCGGGGGGCTGGTTTCTGCGGCCTGGGGTATCGCTGGCATCGCCCTGGTCATGGCGATCTACGAAAGTATCGGCGGCATGCGCGGCGTAATATGGACCGACGTCCTGCAGGGTATCTTGCTGCTCTCGACTTGCCTGCTCGTATTCTTTCTATTGGCGGCCACCCAGGAAACCGGTGTTGTCGCACAACCGGCTGCGCTGGGAGACGCTGCCAGGGAATTGCTCGCTCTACCCCAGGGGGTGACGAGCTTCATTAGCCTGGTCTTCCTTATAGCGTTTGCCGCTGCGGTCTACCCGCAGGCCATACAACGGATTTTTGCCGCAAGAGACGTGCAAACCTTGCGCCGCTCCTACCGGCTGATGTTTTTTATGCCACTGTTCACCACCTTGCCGATCATGCTCATCGGTATGAGTGCAGCCACCTGGTTTCCTGAGCTTGAGCGCAGTGATAGCGAGAACGTGATGTTGCTGTCCATCAACTTACTCATCGGTGAAAACGCCTCCTTGATCTGGCTCAGGGTGTTGTTCTTGTCGGCCGCCATTGCCGCCATCATGTCGACGATCGACTCGGCTCTGCTTTCGCTGGGCTCCATCATCAGTAAGGACATTGTTGTTGAACACAGCGGCATGGATTCTGCGCGAGCGCACCGTTTCAGTCGGCGATTGAGCTGGGCCTTGATAGCACTGATGGCCACGTTGGCCATTCTCCTGCCTCAAACGATCTGGGCGCTGCTGGTACTGAAGCTGGAACTGTTGCTGCAGGTAGCGCCCTTGATCATTCTCGGTGTGCGTTGTCAAAAACTGGATACACAGGCATTGCTGGTGGGTCTGCTAGCAGGCGCGCTGACCTGCAGTGCGATGAAGCTGGTGCCCGCCTGGGACATGCCGCTGGGTGTGCACGCCGGCGTGTGGGCGTTGGGTGTGAACCTGTTGTTGTGCAGTATAATCGGGTTAAAAAATAAACAGCGCTCCGTGCGCCGATAAGTGAAGGAAATTGGTCATGGCGGACCTTACCTGGATGGCAGAAGTCATCGCCCACAACACCACGACGGGTAGATTGCCGACGATCCCATCGACGCTATCCGAGGCGTGGAACGTGGCCGCCCGTCACTGCGAGATGGACCAGGAGAAATTTGCGCAAGCGGTGGCTGATCACTTTCACAAGAGCTTGGCCAATTTCGGCAGCGCGACCGACGTAGTGGGCCGCTATATTCCTGCCAAACTGGCACAAGAGCGCACACTCGTGCCCTTGCGTCTCGAGGGGCCAGAGCTTGTTGTCGCGATGGCGGACCCCAAGGACGAAAACGGTTTGGAGCAGGCGCGCTTTGCAGCGGGCAAAGCGATTCTCGTTGAAGTGGCTTCGCCGCAGCAGGTCGAGGCGCACTTCAATCGGCTCTATGTGAGCGACGTCGGCTCAAACCTAAAGAGCCACATTCGACTTACCGAGAAGGGTGAGCCTGTCAGCGATAGCCCGATGCAGCGTCATAGTATCGTCAAACTAGCTAGACAGATGTTGTACAAGGCTCACACGCTGAAAGCGTCAGACATACATGTGCAACCGCATCTGGGCGGCGGCCAGATACGCTTTCGCGTAGACGGGGTTTTGCGGCGATCTGCGGCGATGCCCACCAATGTGATGGAACGGCTGATTCGTTACTTCATGAATATGACCGGCATGGACCCCTCCAAGGCCATGGTGCCGCAGGATGGCCGCGCGACGTTGTTTGTTGGCAATCGGCGCATCGATTTGCGTGTGTCGGTGTTACCTAATCGCGATGGACATCGCCTGGTGATTCGGTTGCTGGATCAGGGCTCCGTATTCAACCTCACCAGTATGAACCTGCCACCGCAGGAGTTGAAAATTCTCAGGCGCCTGACCAGCTTTAGCCAGGGGATGATTCTGTTCACGGGGCCAACCGGTTCGGGTAAGACCACCAGTTTGTATGGCTTGCTCGCGTCGCTGAATGACGAGCAGACCAATATCATCACACTTGAGAATCCGGTGGAGTACCAGATCGAGGGTCTGTCACAGGTCGATATCGATGAGAAGCGGGGTCTCAGTTTTGAGGCCGGTCTGCGCTCTATATTGCGCCAGGACCCAGACATTCTCTTGGTGGGGGAGATCCGCGATGAGGAAACGGCGGTAATTGCTACCCGCGCGGCGCTCACTGGCCACCTGCTGTTTTCAACATTGCATACCATGGATGCGCGCAATGCTGTTGCCCGTTTGCTCGATCTTGGCGTGTCTCAACCTGTGCTGGGTGAGACCCTGCTGGGCATCGTTGCCCAGCGCCTGGTGCGTAAACTGTGCCCTGAGTGTGCCGCGCCCGTGGAAGAGCCTCTCAGCTCAGCGGAAAACCTCTTTGCGACCATCAACCAGGGCAGGGCGCCAGCCAGGCGCGCTGTGGGCTGTGAGCACTGCGCCTATACCGGTTACAAGGGACGCATGCCGGTGCTGGAGATCATTGAGATGACGCCTGGACTTAGTCGCGTACTGATGAACAATGACTTCGACCAGGAGAAGCTCAATGCCAATCTGGCAGGTAGCTTCCAATCGCTGGGCCAGCGCGCCCGCGGCCTGGTGCAGTCCGGCGAAACGACGGTGGAGGAGGCGCATAGGGTCCTCGGTCTGAAGTTCTGGGCGGATATTGCGGAAGATGAAGACAAGGATATATATGATTTCCTCTCCGGTGACCTGGATACCGAGGGAATCGCGCGCGCCAATCTTTTAATGATCAGTGAGGACGCAGACCTGATTGAGCGGATCACTTCACATGTGAATGGTAAATATCAGTTGACCAGCTTTAATGTCATAGATGACGCAGTGAAGCATCTGCGTGCCCGGCGCGATACTGACCTACTGATTCTCGATATGGAGCATGCGGGCTCTTCCTGTAAAGAGTTTCTGCTCGATCTGCGTTCCGCATTCGATTGGTCGGGTTTGCCTGCTGTGCTTATCTTGCCCGAGGGTGATACCTCGGTAGAAGAAATGCTGGCATCGCACGGGGCGAACTATGTGGTTTCCAAGCCGGTGAACCTGGAAGACTTCGATGCACAGGTGAGTGGGGTCTTTCACCGTTAACATGGCGGCCTAGCGCTGCGCAGCGATCCACTCCCTTACTAATTCCTCCAGTACCGAGATCGGTACCGAGCCGTTGGCCAACACGGCGTCGTGAAAAGCGCGCAGATCAAACTTGTCTCCAAGCGCGTTCTCCGCTTCCCTGCGCAGCTCCCAGATCCGCAATTCACCAATCTTGTAGGCAGTGGCCTGTCCCGGCCAGGTGATGTAGCGGTCGATCTCTGAGGTCACCTCGTGAATGCTCAGCGCGGTGCGCTCGGCCATATAGTCGATCGCCTGCTGTCGGGTCCAGCCAAAGGCGTGCATACCAGTATCGACGACCAGCCGCACTGCTCGCCACATCTCGTAGGTCAGGCGCCCAAAATCGCTATAGGGATTGTCGTAAAACCCCACCTCTTTGCCGAGTGCTTCGGAGTACAGCGCCCAGCCTTCGCCGAAGGCAGAATGGTAAAGCTGACGCCGAAAGTCGGGCATTTCCTGTTCAATGGCCAGAGCCATTTGTAAGTGGTGGCCGGGCACCGCCTCGTGGAAAGACAGTGCTTCGAGGGTATACAAAGGACGCGAGTGCAGCAGTGATGTATTGACGTAGTAGCTGCCCGGTGTGCGGCCGTCGCCCGGCATGGGTGAGTAATAGGCACCCGTTGTTTTCTCCGCGATGCTGGCGGGTATTTCCTGAATGTCGTAAGGCGTGCGCGGCAGCTTGCCGAACAAGCGCGGCAGCTGACCATCCATGCGTTTTGAGATTCTTGAGGCCTTTTCGAGCAGGTCCTCAGGCTCAGTCACGTAGAACTGTGGGTCTGTGCGCAGGAAGTTGAGGAATTCAGCAAAGCTGCCGTCAAAGCCCGATTCCTTAATGATGGCGCGCATTTCCTGCTGGATGCGCTCCACCTCGCTGAGACCGAGGTCGTGTATTTGCTGCGCAGTCATGTCGGTGGTGGTGAAGTAACGCAGCAGATAGGCGTAGTAGTCCTCGCCGCCCGGAAGGCTGGTAATACCCTCGGTGGTGCGGCACCTGGGTGCATACTCCTCAAGGTAGAAGCCCAACAGGTCCACATACGCAGGTAGCACTGCCTCTTCAATGAGCAGGCGGCCTCTTAACTGCAGGTCTTTGCGGGTCTCGGCTGGGAAGGAGGCAGGCATGTTGGCCAGCGGCACGTAGAAGCCACTCTCCTGTGCGGTATTCACCAGTTGACTGCTAATGGACTTATCGAAGCCTTCCATCGATTTGCAGAACTGGGTGTGGCCCGCCGCAATCGCTTCTTTCAACAGGGCGATGTGTTCGGAGTTATAGCGGGGGAAGTCGGCCAGGCTGACCAGGTAGTCCTCGTAATCCTTTAGAGTAATAAACGTCATTCCTGCCGGTGCATTGGCGACCGAGAGATGCCACCCGGCACGATTGGTGAGCGGATACAGGTGATCTAACTGGGAGTAGGAGTCCCGCTCGGTTTGGCGTTCGAAGAGAAATACTTTGTAGCTGACGCGGTTGTCGCGGTTCAGCTGGGCAGGGTCAATGTCCGCCATGCGCGCCAGTACACTGTCGTTATACGCCTGCCGACGGTCGCGAGCGTCGGCCGTCACCGAGGCCAACTTACCACCCAAGCGGTAGCCGTCCGGGTCTGAGCGAAAACCGGTTTTCTCGGCTTTGGCGGTTTGCCAGTGTTCTGCCAGCAGCGCTTCGAACTCGGCATCGGTGTTGGCAAGGGCGCCGGGCGCGAGCAGGCATAGGATTAGCCAGAGGTAGTAGTTTTTCATATATAGTCCCAGTTCTTCGGCCTTCAAATGCAGTTCATGTAATGATACCCCAAGAGACAGCAACAGGAGATTGAGCATGCGCGTTGACACGCTCGCAGCTGCGGTGGACGAGATCATCGAGCAAACCCAGGGAGACATTGTGCTGGCGATGCCGCTGGGGATGGGCAAGCCCAATCCTCTGGCCAACGCACTGTATCACCGGGCCGCCGATAACCCGCAAATCTCGCTGACTATTCTGACGGCGCTCTCTTTGGCGCGTCCGTCCAGCGATGGTGACTTGCAGTCACGGTTTCTGGACCCCTTCGTCGAGCGCGTGTTTGGTGATTATGAGGAGTTGGAGTACCTGCACGCCTCCCGTGACGGCAGCCTGCCGGATAACGTCGAACTGATCGAGTTTTTTGTTCAGCCAGCGGCTGAGTTGGGTAACCCCACAGCGCAGCAGAACTATATCAACAGCAACTACACCCATGCCGCCAGAGACATGATGCGTCGCGGAGTCAACGTGTTGGCCCAGACCGTAGCGCGCCGCTATGCAGAAAATTTTGCGGGAGAGTCGGAGGAACAGTTGAGCCTGTCCTGCAATCCGGAAGTGACGCTCGATATGCTGCCGATGATCAAAGAGGAGCGCGCCAAGGGCCGGACAATTCTCACGGTTGGCCAGATCCATGAAGAGTTGCCCTTCATGGTGAACAGCGCTTTGTTGGAAAGCGAGGATTTCTTCGACGTACTCATTGATGATCCCGCCTGTCATCACAAACTGATTAGCACGCCCAATATGCCCGTGGGTATAGCGGAGCACTTTATTGGTCTGGCTGCGTCTACCCTGGTGAGGGATGGGGGCACGCTGCAGATCGGTATCGGGGCGCTCGGTGATGCGGTTGCTAGCGGTCTTTTGCTGCGTCATGAGGACAATGCGACCTGGCGCAAACTCTCAGCTGAGGCGGGCTTCTCTACGACCTATTTTGATGCCATCGAAGAAAGCGGAGACCTGGGCATCTTCGAACAGGGCTTGTATGGCTGCAGCGAAATGTTTACCTATGGCTTGTTTCGACTGATGCAGGCCGGTGTGGTTAAGCGTGAAGTCGAGGGTCCCAGTGGTCCCGTGTGCATGACTGGCGGTTTTTTCCTGGGCCCCAATGCCTTCTACGAGGGGCTGAATCAACTGGCTGACGAGCAGTTGGCGAAGATCGACATGACCAAGATCAGCTTCGTCAATCACCTGTACGGCCAGGAGGAACTGAAGCGCGCTCAGCGCACGCACGGGCGATTCATCAACACGGCGTTTGCTGTGACCCTGCTCGGCGCAAATGTTTCAGACGCTGTAGAAGATGGTCGGGCGCTGTCGGGTGTTGGAGGCCAATACAATTTTGTGGCGCAGGCGCATGAGCTAGAAGGGGCCCGCTCTATCATTCTGGTGCGCGCTACTCGCAATAAGGGTGGTGAGGTCACTTCCAATATTCTCTGGAACTACGGACACACCACCATTCCCAGGCACTTGCGGGATATCATCGTGACGGAGTATGGCATCGCAGATTTGCGCGGGAAGACTGACGCTGAATGCATCGGCGCCATGCTGTCGATTAGCGATTCGCGTTTTCAGCAGGAACTGATGGATACCGCGAAGTCGCAAGGAAAACTGCCGGCGGACTACGAAATACCGCGCGCCTTTACTAATAACACACCGCAACGGTTGACTGAGATTTACGCTGAATACAAAGCACAAGGCCTTTTCCGGGCGTTTCCCCTCGGCAGTGATTTCACTTTTGTAGAGGAGATGTTGCTCCATGCGCTGGAGTGGCTGAAGGCGAATAGTGATGCGGCGGGCTTGGTAGAAATGGCGGCCGATGGCCTGGTTGACGCCGAAACGGAACAACACTTCATGCCTCACCTGGAGCGCATGGGGCTGGCAGACGCCGACAGCGTGAAAGATAAACTGACCAGGCAGCTACTGCTGAAGGCCTTGGAGGCGACCGCAGAATAGCCCTGCGCTGATCAGCGCGAGCCCGTGAGTTTTAGGAGCGTAGTCGCCAGGGCGCGCTTTGGAATATTGAGCAGGCGTTTGATGGCCGACCATTCGGGGGTGTTCTGCGCGGACCCAAAGCGACGCAGATTAAGCGCTTCGGAAATCGGCGCGCTAAGCGTGCCCATCATGCCGTCGACCGGGATTCCGGTGGAGTCTGCGATTCGTACCATGCGCTGAAAGTTGCCCGCCACCGCGGCGGCGTCGACCATGGCGTCATTGCCGGCTGCATCGATTAATGCCTGCCGGGTCGTCAGCAGGGCGGATTCTTCGCGACGCGCTATCGCCTCGGCGAACGCCATGAGTTCTTTGCCGTGCAGCACGCCGCCATCGCCGGCACTGTCTTCACCATTGATAATCTGCAGATCAACGTCTGTATTGGAAGCTTCCGCACTCAAACTGAGCATGGTGGCGTGCGAGCTGGTTCAGTAAAAGCACTCGTTGATAGAAGAGACCCTGCCTGCCACGGTCTCGATCTGCAGGCGATCCAGGGTGCGATTGATCTTCGACGCGGGCTTCATGATCTCGCCCATATTCAAGTATTGCGCATTGGACACGTTGCGCCAGCAGCGAACCGCGTCGGGAACCAGGCTGAGGGCGCGCAACACATTGGCCGAACGGCCCGGTGGCCAAAGATCCTGCTCATTGCTGCCAGGACCCTTGTCGGGAATCATGGGCACGAAGCCGGTGGCGTGAGTTGCCTCCGCCGGGCGGTAGCCGTCGGGCTCTCCTGCCTGCGGTTCGGGGAGGGGTTCCAGTGGCAGCGAAAGTGCGCGGTTAAATTCATCAATGCTGAACACCGTCACTGCAATGCCCAAGAGCTCGACGTATTGCTCCACACTAAAACCGGCTGCCGCGTTGTCATCGATCCAGGCCTGGGTAATGCGACCCTGGTCTGTGATGATGCGGTGCACCGCATCCACGATTCTTTCCGGTAGCTTGCCGCCGTGAGTGTGCTCCCCGGGGAAGTTATAGGGAGATAGCGCATTCTTGCGCTCGGCACAGTAAGCACAGGTCGTGGCGTGGCGGACTTCTTCGGCGATTGCGACGCGCTCTACGCCTGACCACCAATTGCCTGGGGCGGCCAGCGCCTCCCAGTAGTCGCGGTAAGCCTGTTTCAGGTCTTCGCGAATGATGTAGGGACTGTCTGCGTAGCTGAAATGCACCATGGTTTCGATGGTGCCACCGCGCTCAACCAATATCAATGGTGAGCAGTTGGTACATGAGCAGACTTAGATTGGCAGCTAATCCCAACAGCGGCACGATGCGGGGTACCCGAAAACCCGGTTTCAGCTCCTCGTATTGATGGCGGGTCTTGACCAGCAGCAGTGACAGATTCACCAGAGCGAACACGAGCAACATAATCGCGCTGGTGAGCTTCGCCAGAGTGGAAACCGGCAGCCACAGTGCGAATCCCAGAATGACCGCCGTGACCAGCCAGGTGTTGAGTAAGGGCGTACGGGTGCGTTGGTTCACATGAGCAAACAGCTGCGGCAGTAAACCCCGCCTTGCCATCCCAAACAGCATGCGACTGGCCATGATGATTTGCGTCAGCGCGCCATTGCTGATCGCGACCATGCCAATGAGTCCCACCGCCGCAACGGCGGCGGGATAGTCCGCGACCATCAGTGCCAGTGGAGAACTGCTCTGGGCGAGCTGTTCCAGGTTGATAAACATGACCGCCGCCAGCGCCACGGCAAGATAGAGTACGGTCGACAGCACGATCGATAAGACAATGGAGCGGGGCACGTTATGTTCTGGATCGATGACTTCTTCAGCCAGGTTCACCATATCCTCAAAACCGATGAACGCATAAAAGGCGAGAAACGCTCCCAGCATAATGGGGGTGAAGCCCTGCATGTGCATGTTCGCAGGCTGCTCGATGATGGGTTTGTCCCAACCAGCGAAGCCCAACACGAACACTAGCCCGCCTACCTCCAGCAATGTGATAAGCGTAATCGCCCAGGCAGATTCGCGAATGCCGATGGACGTGATGACACCCATTACCAGGCATAGCCCAACGATGGCCAGCGCCGGTGAGATGTCGATATATAGCCCGAGGTAACCAACAAATCCGCGAGAGATGGTGGCGGCAGAGACCACGCCGGTCAGCAGCACCATGACTCCCGTGAGTTGTGATAGAGCGGGTATGCCGAAGGCTTTGTCGACATAGAGAACGGCGCCCGCGGCTTTGGGGTAGCGGCAGCAGAGCTCGGCGTAACACAGTCCGGTTAGCCCGGCGATGATAGCTGCGACGACGAACGCGGTGGGCATGAGTGTGCCCGAGGTGCGCGCTACCTCGCTGACCAGTACATAAATGCCTGCACCGATGATGGTGCCAAGGCCATAAAAGGTGACAAGTGGCAGGTTGAGGTGACGGTGTAGAACATCGTCGTGTTCGCGGGACATGGCGTAGTCGACGTATTTTTAATCAATAGTACCGCAAAGCAGGCCGACGAATACTGATGCCGATCAATACCTATTTCTGTCGATAGGGAATCTGGCAATAGCTGATACCGCCGCGGGGTTGCGCATTCTGCGCACGTAGGTAAAGATCCAGCGAGTTCATTGAAAGTTCGATGTTTGCGGTAGGTCCGAGGTAGACATGCTCGAGTTTCAAGGCGCCTGTCTCGACGCAGCGCAGATTGAACGCGTAGTAGGGCACCAGCATAGAACTGCCTTCGCGAAAGTCGATGGGGTGTGTTTCGCAGTCATTGATAACCGGCGACATGAGTCGCCATTCCTGTTCCTCTTCGAAAGTAGGATGTTTCAGTACTGCGGCGATGCGCAGCAAATCTTCCTCCAGCCGTTCAATGAGGTCGTACCAAGAGTGGGAGGGATGTCGCTGGGATGGATCGAGGTTCTCACCCTGCGTGTCTGCCATCGATTCAACCACATCGAGCAGTTCATGAATGAGCTCACCTTGTTGCCGGGAATCGTAAAGGCAACGAACGACTCGAAAACGCTGTCTAGTGGCACAAGCACCGATGTGGGCAGGGCTGAATCCCAGGCTCACGCCTTTACCGTGAATGCTGTAACCGCGCCACTGACTGAGAAGATTGCCGTTGGCGCGGAACGACGCGCCGAACAGCAAGGGTCCATTGACGACCTGATGTGACAGCCATTCCAGCAGTTGATTCAGCAGAGCCGGTTTATCGGTGCCTTCTATGATTCGCTGGGTTACGTGGTGGCGCATCAGCTGCAGCGTGTGGCTCAGTTCGGCGGAATCGTTCATGTAGCGAACGTCGCTGGCTCGCAGCGTCGTGCCGCCGACAATGCCCAGTAGACCGCTGAACGAAGTGTAGTGGTATAGGGTGGTATCAGGCTCTGCTGCGAACAGGCGTGCGGTAATGGGCTCAAGCATGTGAGCTTGATACCAGAACCAGGCGACAGTTTTGTGACAGACCGCCCCGAAGGCTTGCCTCACTGTCGCAGGATCAGGGTGTCGCCGCGTTGGGTAAACTCGATATGCTTCAGAAAAGACATGCCCAATAGAATCTCGTTCATTTGCAGGCCGGGTGATATGCCTGCCCGCACATCATTGAGTTCGATCTCCCCCACGCTTACCGAATCCAGTTGGGTGGCATACGCGACTGCGGTGCCGTTGGCGGTTTGGGTCTGGTAGGCGCGCCCCCGCGATAGCCCCAGGCGTTTGGCGACCTGTGCTGGGATGGCGACGCCGGTAGCGCCGGTGTCCAGCAAAAACACCACCGGTTGCCCGTTGATGAATCCATCGGTGACATAGTGGCCGAACCGGTTTCGCTGTAACACCACTTCTCGGACACCCTCGCTATAGCGAGTTTGCACCGATTGGTTGGGATTTAGCTGCTTATCCAGGATGTCGGAGAAGGCAAAAACCAGCAGGCCCCCGAGCACCAGCCACGCCGCGACAAACATGCCGGTGCCCATACTGCGGTGTTCATTGTCCTGCTGCTCCTGCATCTAGCTCCTGTAATGACGGCTACTCAACGGGCACCACGTAGTAATTACCCAGCAGCAGAAACATCTCATCCTCGGTGGTGACACCGCCGTAGACGGGGCAGGCATCACAGACGCCGCCATCACCGCACATGCTGTCGTCACCGCCGCAGAGTTCGCCCTCGAGTGCACCGCCAACACAAACCCGCTCGCTCAGTCGACATACAGAGCCCACACTTTCGGAGGCGAGTTTCAGCAGGTCGGGGTAGTTCTTGCCGTTGTCGTAGGTGACGCAAAATTTCAGCGTCCGCTCGGACGTATCATCGGAGTCGTATTCCAGGGGTGGGTCGTACTCTAAGACGAGAGGATCGTTGTAGATACGGCTAATGTAATCCGCCGCCGCATCATTTGGCTGGCAGGTGCCCAGCTGGTCGGCACGACAATTGGGGTCATTGGGCGGCAGCCAGGTTTGCCATAGCACGCCGCGCTTGTGCGCATGGGAGCTGAGCTCAGTCAGTCGTGTGCCTTTGGGTAGGGTGGTGGTGGCGCAATAGGTTTTCTCTGTGAACGGCGGTACCTGGGCGATCAGCAGATCTTTGGCATCAAAGATGGCCCGGTTGATGTAGTCGCGCCCGTCTTCTGGCGCAAACCAGAAATTATTGTATTGCTCCACCGTGGTGGCTTCGGCAGAAAGGTTAAAGGCGTGAGAATTCCAGATGATGACGCCTTTGGTGGGTGCGATCCCATAGACTCCCTCCTGGAAATTTTCTGAGGAAATGGGCGCCTGAGAACCGCCCGAACCGACGGAGCGCCAGCGATGATCATTAGGCCCCCAGCCGCTGCAGGCGACAGATGATTGGGCTTCTGTGCCGTAGACATAGAGGTCGCCGCCACAGTCAGCGCCGCCCTGAGACACGGGTACCCCGATTTGGGTGGGGTCGCAGGCCATACCCTGGCTCGGTCCATTCAAACACTGCCAGGTGCCCCAAGCAGGATCATTGGCCGGTGTAGTGCCCACGTAAGTATCAATAATACTGTGATGTGATTGGGGGTCCTGCGTTAGAACCCGCCTGTTGTAAGCAAAGCATTCGCCTTCATAGTCACTGAATGCACCGTTGGTCGGGCAGGGTGTTTTAGCCCAGTCCGGTAACGCGCCGGCAACCTGATCGAGGTCGTAGTAGGTGGCAAAGCACACCTCATCTTCATCATTTGGCTCCACCGTCCATGGGCCACTCACGGTTTGTATTCCTTCACCCAGCGGTGGTGGATCGGGGGGCGTGATCTTGTTGGCGCGGGGCGGTGTGCCGACGCTGCAGCCCAACAAGGTGGCAACTTCATCCACGTCGGCGGTCTCTGGCGCTCCACCGCGAATCCACAATCGCATCGCTTCCAGATGATCGGCACTGAGTGGGCTGGCACCGACGGGCATAGCGGCGCCGCCACCCGTGGGCAACTCGGTGCCATCGGTACCCGCAGCGAGCTTCTGGTAGAGAAAGCTCAGCCCCTGTTCTCCCGGATATACCAGCTGCGTGGGTTCTGCCAGGTTCGCGGCTGCATTGACCCGAAACAGATTGTCGTAAGCCACATCCGGGCTTAGGTCGAGCCCCCCGGCACTGTTACTGCTGTGGCAGGCGCTGTTGGTGCAGTTATATCCCTCGAAGATGATGGACTGAATGCGCTCAAAACTGCCCTCATATTGCGTGCAGTCGCTCGCGGCGACGAGATCAAAAATCGCGGTGATCTCTGCTACCGCACTGCTCAGCGAATCGTTGTTTTCGTCCACGCTGGCCATTAGCGCTATGGCATCGTCGATGAGATTGCTGCCATAGCTCAATCCATTGTCCTCTACGTGATCGGTAAAGGCGTGAGCCACAGTGAGTTTGTTGGCGATGATGACACGGTCGAGACCATCGCGACCGTCGTAGATTTGCAGGGCAATCGATGGCAGGCTGGCCGTGCCACTTTCCAGGCGTTCCACATAAAACGCCAATCCGCCGCTATCGGCATCGCGGCCGAATAGCTGCTGGTAGATGTTGTTGATCAGTGTTTCGTTATCCAGGGTGGAGAAGCGCTCGGTGTATTCCTCTGAGGTTCCGAACGCGTCAATGATCTCATCCATGTCACCGTCTACGCTCTCGAGCCGCTCTGCCCAGTAGGTGACGCCCTCGGGATCTCCCGGGCGGCCGTAATAGGCGAGATACATGGCTTCGACGTCTTCTTCCCAGTCGTTGACCTCGCCATGTGCGAACGCGCTTTGTGTGTGGCTGGCCAGACCCAAAACCAGGGCCAGGACGATTCCAAAACGGGGCATGCTGTGTGCCTCTAATAATTATCGTTCGCAGAGTTTACTGTGCTCACATGCGCTAGCCAACTGAAGCTAGCCTTACCTTTATAAAATCGTCACACTTATACGCATTCGTCTAAGCTGTGTCCCATTCGCAGATTTTTGGAGTGTTATGAGCCTGGAAAGTTTCGCCGCGGGCCTGGCCCTGCTAATGCTGGTCTTGCTGGTGATCTATCTTCGCGGCTACCGGGTTCAGCCCGAGGGCGTATTCGATCCCATGGCCGCCCACCTGCGCGCGGGCATCTTCTTCTGCTTTTGTTGGCTCATGAGTTGGGGCACGGGCACTCTCGACGCCATCCTCACCGAGCCCATTGCCACGGCTGAACAGTTGGCCAGTTTTTGGTGGTGGGCCTGGGTGATAGGCATGGGGGTGTTTATCCTGGTGGCGTATTGGGTGATCTGGGCGCGCCACACGATTCGATTTGACCGCAAGCTGGATCTGTTGCCGCAGGTGTTGTTCGGCTTCATTTGGGGCACGTCCTTTGGTCAACTGTTTCTCTCCTTTTGGAATATCGCGGCCTTGCTCGCCCCCGATTGGGCCAACTGGCAGCTATGGTTGGCGACCTATGCCTGGTTAAGCCTATGGCAGTGGCTGCTCATGGATATGTACTGGGATGTGTACATATCCCCTGAACACGACACCGCTTACTCGATCGCCTTCAAGGTACCTACCACCCATGTACCCAACGTCACTCTCGGGCTGACGTTCTTCGCTATTTACGAGAATCATTTACTGTTTGTGGCCAGTCAAACCATTGCACTGGTAGGTTGCAGCGTCGCCATGCGCATGCCGGCACCCTGGAGTCGTGAAGTGACTCCACCCGCCCGGCAGGGGCCTTCCATGTTCTGGGGTATTCCACGGGCGGTAGGTTACGAATCTCCCGATCCCAGCAATGATCCCTATCTCAAGCAGGCCCGATTGCCACGCTAAGTGCCCTGCAGCGCAACTTTTTCACAGTGAGCGCAATTTTCCTGCGCCAATGTCCACAATTGTGACATCGGTTCGCACGCCATTTTTGGAATGGGTGTAGAAATACCTCTAGCCTTTTATAACAGGATAAACAGGGGGTTGATCGATGAAGAAGTATGCCGTGATAGCGGGCCAGACAGTGGCTTTGCCCATGGATGCCAAGTTTTACTTTCAGGATAAGCGTGGGCTGTGGTTCTGGTCGTCGCGCAAGCCGAGGGTCATGGATGGAGACTGGACTCCGCACAAGTCTCCCGTGCAGGTGCCGAATGAGGAAGGCTATAGCCGTTGCCTGGTGACCCCGATCGGTCAGGAGCGCAGTAAAAGTTGGCGTGATTCCGTGGCTCGTCCGGTGAATCTGGAGCACCAGCCCCTGATGTCCGATCCTACGCTGGATGAATTGCCTGCGGTTATTCCGGTAGCAAAAACCGGCTAGCTAAACCGCGGTGGCGAGTTCCTGCCGCGTTTCCATCCATTTCCCCACTTCCAGGCGCTCCTTCACGAGCGCCTTGCTGACGCGCAGGTAGAACGTGCGGTACAGCGTATCCCACTCTTCTCGCGCCAGATACAGCGCCACTGCGCGTTTGGCGTCGATGCCTTCGGGCAAACCGCTGGGGTCACACACTTCGCCCTTTAGTCCACAGGTGAGCAGCTCGCGCACCATGGGGTTTTGCGCGTTGTCACGGATGCTCTGCTCCATCTGATCCAGTGCGCCTGACAATTTTTCGCGAAGAGGAAAATCCTCAGCACGAATCAGGTTATGCAGGAACAGCGGAAACAGGAACTCGATGATGCGTTTAGCCTGGGATTCGGATGATTTCTCGAGATCCATTTTGAGCCTGGGCATAATGGCACCGTGTGTGCTCAGCTTATTGACATCGCCGATGTCTGGAAACATATCCATGCGTGTGCAGACTAGTGCCCTGTGAGTGAGCGGAAAATTAGCAAGTGACATAGTGAGGGTTCTCCCTTATCGCTTAGTCCGCTATTGCAGGCGGAAAGTCACTGGAATAGGCATGAGGTAGCTGCCGTCGTCAGCGGCGAATTCTTCTTGAGCTACCGTATTCAATTCCGGGAATGGAGCCGCTTTGCGCACGGCCTTCTGTGCGGCTTCGTCCAGCAAGCTGGAACCTGATGATTGATCGATCAGCAGTTCCAGTAGCGCGCCGTCGGAATCCATGCGCGCGAGTAACTCCACCCGCCCTTCCAGCGTTCGTTTGATGGCGCGACGCGGGTACACCACTTCGCTGAAGACGGCCACCATGATTTCACTAACGAAGGCATTCAGTTGACGCTGGTATTCCCTGTCGTCAATGGCGGGTTCTGGCACGGGCTCCTCGACCGGTGTCGGGGCGGGCTCCGGTGCCGACGCGGTTGTTGGTTCTGGCGCGGCTGTTGGTGCTGGCGTTGCTGCTGCCATCGCTACGGTGGTTTCTGTGGCTGCGGGCTCTGCGACGCTTGCGATCATGGGTTCGGGTTCCGCAACAGGATCGACCGCCGGTGTGGGTTCAGCTACCGGTGCCGGCTTCGGCGCGGGCGGAGGTGCCATCCATTCCTCTACCAGCGCAATGCGCTCACGGCCAGGCTGTAGCGAGGCGTATCGAGTTTCGGTGTCCTTCTTGATTGCGCCTGACAACAGAGCTGAGCGCAGTAGTGCCGAGCTGGATTCGCCGACCCATCCCGCAAAAAAGAAATCGAAGATGTCGCCGTCGTTTCTGCGCATCAGCTCCGTGCCGTTAAGGTAAAAAACGGTTTCATCAGTTTCTGTGAGGGCGATGATGAATTGATCACCCTGGAACAGAGCGCCCTTAATGTGATCCTTGAGATCCGCTAGCGCGGCGATCGCTGCGGTGGGCGCTCGCTCTCCGGACCCCAACTCGCCTTGTAGTAACAACGTGCCCGAGAAACCTCTACTGCTAATTCTGCGCGTGGCGATGCGGTACTCCATCGCCTTCGGGCCCGGCGCTAGATAGATGTTATTCAGCCCGGTTCCGCTCGGCAGCAAAATACCTGCGACATAGATGTCACGGGCAGTTTCTGTGTAGACGGCCAGACCCGCGGGCTGCAGGTCGTCCAGGCTTCTGGCGCTGCTGCTGCCCAGCAGCAGGGCCAGGATTACAACGGATATAGCGGTGCGTTTATTGGCAAACATGGTTCTCTTCCTGTCGCGTATTGCGTGCACGTGATGGCGTAAAGTTGCCGCGGCGTCGCGATTTCAACAAGCGGAAATGCCCGGTAAGCCCGGGAAATTCTGATTTTTTCCTGTTCACTGCAAGATACTTGCGCAGGCGATTTCACTACTGCAGTTACCTTGCGCTGGCGCAGCCGTTTTCATGGAAAAGCACAGATTTCAGTTCTCAAAACCCTGTATTGCGCCAAATACTGCGCTTGTGTTTACGAGGGCGCCCGCCAAAAACGGCGTCCGGATTTTGTCCCTGGCGGTACAGGAGAGAAGTGAAAAATGTCTCAGGAAAACATTCGCGGAAAAGGCCGTGTCCTGCTTGTCGATGACGACAAGATCATTCGAATTAAGGCGACCAAGATGCTTGAGCAGTGCGGCTGTGAGGTCGTTACTGCGGAGAATGGTTGGGATGCGGTGACCCAGTTGGAGGACGTCAAGCCGGACCTGATTCTGCTTGATATCACAATGGAGCCGATGGACGGCTTCAAGACGCTGACGCTGATTCGTGCGAGCAAAGGCGAGTTTCGCGACACGCCTGTCGTGATGCTGAGTTCCCACGACGACGTCTTCACCATGGGTAAGTCTAAAGATCGCGGTTGCTCAGCGTATCTGGAGAAGCCACTGGAGATGGAAGCGCTGGAGCAGATTCTGCAGCAGTTTCTGCTGGTGAGAGAGGCCTCCTGATGGACCGCGAGAATTTCGATGCACTGGCTTCGATGGCCGCGCGTATCGAAGCCAACGGCGCGCCCGTGCCGCTAGCACATAGTTATGTCGAATACTGGCACGGTGCTGCCTTCGAGGTATTGGGCGTGCGCTGCGTGGCCAGCATGAAAGAGGCGCGCAAGGTCGTAGACCTAACTCCCACGATTCCGGTACCTGGCGTAAAGCAATGGGTGCGGGGTCTGGCCAATATCGGTGGGCGAGTCCTTTCGATAGCCGATCTGAGCGCCTTTCTGTCGAGTGGTGAGCGTGGCTCGGCGGGAAAGCAAGCGCTGGTCATCAGCGGCCGCGGTATCCACACGGGCCTGGTGATTGATGCCAGTTTCGGTGGTGTTCGCTTTCCTGCGGCAGAGCTGCGCCACGACAGAGAAGTCCCCGCACAATTGTCCCCCTATGTGACAGGTGTATTTAGCGCTGATGAGGGCGATTACGCCGTCTTTAGCATCGAACGATTACTACAGGATGCCGACTTTGCCGAGGCCGGTATCGCGATGAATAACTAGCTCTGGAGAATGACAATGAGTCCTTTGAACAGAAAACAAACCGGTCGCATCGACTCAATGATGCTGCTTTGCGTACTGGCATTGCTGGGAGCAATGGGCGGATTTGCCTATAACCTCTGGCAAATGACGCTGGGCGCCGCCTGAGATGATCAGTATCGGGGCCTGGCCTCAGAACTGAGGTTGACCACGCAGGAAATTAATACGAGTGCAGGCGCTGCGTTCTCTGGTGATGATGCCGCTTTTAGCAAGTTGAGCCAGTCACGCCAGGCGTTCCCTGAGACTTTCGCAGAGTTTCGTGACGGCCGCGCCGATCTGCCCGCACCTGGACCATCAATGAATATCTATGTGAATCGCATCGATGGTAACTGGAACGACGTGCGCCAGAGCGCCGATACTATTCTTGCGGCCCGCGAACGTATTCTTTTCATCCGCGATGTCTCCAGCAACCTGAACCTCAATATTCGAACGATTCAGGCGCATTACGCTGATCTGGTCGACATTCTGGGTGATCTCAACGTATCCAGCTCAACACTGCTGGCCGCTCAGCAGCAGCTCTGGCTGATTGAGCGAATCGGCAGAAACATCGACCGCATACTTGAGGGTGGTGACAGCGCTACCGCAGCCGCTGAGGAATTCAAGCAGGATGCGTTGCTGTTCCAGCGCAATATGGAGGCGCTGCGTGCGGGTGACAGCATGCGCGATATCGATGCGTTGGTTGATGTCGATGCGATTGAAACGCTCGGCATGGCGGCAGAACTCTACTCGCAGGTGAGTGGTTCGGTAAACGAAATCTACGAGGCGCACCCTGAGCTGATTAACGCAGCGCAGGCCGCGGTGTTGATTGCCGAAGTGACACCGACAATGAGTGTTAATGCGGGTAACGCTCTGGTCCATGTGGACCAGTTGGCGAATGAACGTCGATTCTCAACCACCACCGCTACCTATTTGGGCGGCGTCTGCCTGCTTTTGCTCCTGCTTATCGGTGCTCGTATGAACGGCGCGCGGGTGCAGGAGCGCCAAAGCCAGGCGCAGGCCGAGGCCACTCAGAACGAGATTCAGAAGAAGGTGGAAGAGATCGAGCCCCTCGCTGAAGGTAACCTGTCTCGTAACCTTACGGTTACCGATGGCATCACGCAGCCGATTGCCGTTGCCATTAATCAGCTGTTGGCCTGGATTCGCGAGGTGGTGACCTCGGTAAACAACTCCAGTCTTGAAGTTAACGAGGCGGTCGAGGTGTCTGCTCGCGCATCAGCCGAGGTTAAGCAGAGTCTTGAAGAGGTGGGCAGCATCGTTGCCGACACCGCGTCGACCAGTAGTGAGCTGGCGTTAATCAACAACCACATGGCCGAGCTGGCGGAGACAACCGACCAGGCTTCAGACGAGGCGGTGAGTGCGGCGCGCGAAGGCGATGTGGGTATCCAGACTCTGATGGTATCAGTTGAAGAGATTCGCGAATCTCAGCAGACCGTGGCCAAGACCAGTAAGCGACTGGGCGATGATATTGAGATTGTTGCCGACCTGCTGTTCAAGATTCGAGAGGTGGCCAACGCCATTTCCACCCTGGCGATGAACACCCGTATTGAGGCGGCGTCCTACTCCGGTGAAGGTGGTCAACGTTTCGCCGGTATTGCAGATGAGACCGGTAAGCTGGCCAACCAAACCAACGATATTGTTCAGGAAGCCGACCGCGCGATTCGCTCGGTAAGTAATCGCATGGCGGAATCTAACCGGAACATGGAAGGCGCCACTCAGTCGCTGGTAAAACTGACGGGTATTGCTTCCGATGTACGTGAACGCTTCGAGCACATTCTATCGCTCAGTGAGAACACCCGTAACTACATGGGTGATATGCGTCAGCAGATCCAACAGTCAGGGCAGTCCTCTGGTCGGGTAACCGAGAGTGTTAGCGACATTCTTGAGAAAACCATGGGTACCCAGCGCGCTGCTGACCGGATGGACGCCTCGACTAATGAACTGCGAGAGTTGTTCGACCGACTGCAGCAGGACACCCAGCGCTTCAAACTGGCCGATGATGAGCTTGATACGGCGGAAGCGGTGTTCCTGCGCGATCAGGATGAGCAGGGAGAGGATGTGTATCCGCTATATCCAGACTCCGCCGAGGGTGCGGCTGAGGATTACGATGAGGATCCGCTCTTCGATCAGGAACTGGAGCAGAAGGCGAGCTGATATGACCTTTCCTGCGATCACGGAACAGGAAATGCCCCGCTGGAGCGATTGGCTTGAGTCAGCCACTGGGATTGCCCTGGAGGGACGCCAGGGCTGGCTGGAGCGGGGTCTTTACCCGCGCCTTAAAGCCTGCGGCGTTTCCACTCTGGAAGAGTACCAGGCGTTGGTCGACTCCAGCCCAGTGGGGGAAATCGAGAAGCTCGCCCTGATCGATGAACTCACGGTGAAAGACAGTAGTTTTTTTCGTGACTCGGCTGCTATGAAGGCGGTCGGTGAATTTCTTCGCCGCGAGCGCATTGAGCGCGATGAAGCAGAATTTCGACTCTGGTCACTGGGCTGCGCACTGGGTCAGGAGACCTGGTCGCTGGCCATGGTGGCCGCCGAGCAGTTCGCTTATTGCGGCACTGACTGGCAGGTGATGGGTACCGATATTAGTCCCAGCGCGATCATGCATGCCAAGCGAGGCGAGTACTCAGAGCGCCAGATGGAAGCTGTCTCAGATCACCGCCGAACACACTTTTTCGAGCCTGTTCAGAACGGTTGGTTGGTAGGCGACTCGCTGCGCAAGCAGGTTCGCTTTGGCACCTCCAATATTCGCGACATCGAGAGCTGCCCTTATATGGGTCTCGATGTGATCTTTTGCCAGAACGTATTGATTTATTTCCGCAGTGAACGAGCCAGGGCGATCCTGAATGCACTGGTTAGTCGACTGCGCCCCGGAGGACTGCTGGTGCTTGGTGCCGGTGAGGCCGCGGGTTGGACATCGAACCGGGTGAGCCGCTGGCGCCCCGAAACAGTTAACGCTTACCGCGTAAGTTAACGGATAACAGCTATGACACAGTATTTTGATTTTGTTGCACTGGGCTGGATTGAAAAGTATCTGCGTGACGAGATGGATGCCGCGCTGAAGGCGCTGCAGTGCTTCGAGCGCGAGCAGGACAAGCCACAACATCTGCAGGAAGCCCTACGTAATGTTCATTCTGCGACCGGGGTTTTGCGCCTATGTGCGCTAGATCCTGCGGCATTGCTTACCGTTGAAATCGAACGGGTGTTGGCGCTGCTCATCAGCGGAGAAATTGCCGGTGAGGCGCGCAAACTCGCGATGACCGAGCTGGTTGCGGCGATCGAATCCTTGCCCGCTTATCTCGCGAGTGTGCGTACCAAGCGGGAAGTATCTGCCGGCGTCATAGCCAACGTTATTAATGACCTGCGCCACTTTGGTAATCGTCCTTCTCTCCCGGATTCGCTGTTTTTCAATCCCTCCCTGATGCCGGGTGCCGGCATCTCTCAGGGCCAGACGCCCGCCGAAGACGCGGAGCTGCGTGAGTTTGCGCACCGAGCCATGCAGGTGTGTTACAAGTATTCCAAGCCGGCGTTGGGGCGCGATCACGATGCCCTCAAACGTCTCTACGCAGTGGGCAAACATGCGACACCGATGCTCGCAGGTTCTGCCCTTGAGCCCTATTTCCGCTGTTATATGGGTCTTATTGAGGTGCTGGCTCAGCCATCGGCGTCTAGCGATGAAGTCATCGTGGACATCTTCAAACATGTATTTGTCACTTTGAAAGCGCTCTCGAACAACGGCGTTGATGCGATTGAGCAGGCCAGTCCGCTGCCACAGATTAAGAAAATGCTGTATTACATTGCGAAAGCACCGACGCCGACCACGCTGCAGCAGACCTTGCGAGACAGCTTCGACGTGCACAACGTCGACGATGTTCGAATTGAGAGTTCTGGTCGCCTGATTCAGGAAGACGACCTGCTGGAGGCGCTGAGCCACACGATGTCGCAGTTGCTCGAGGTGATGGAGTTCATCAACGCTGAGAACCACAATATTTGTTCGAGTAATGCTGATCTCGTCAATGTGATCGTGCCTCGCTTGCGCCAGGTGTCGATTCAGTTGAATGCCATCGGTCTGGCGACCCACGCCACGACCATTGCTGAGCAGCATGTGGTGCTCGAGCGCTTGTCGATGAACCAGGAGCCGTCCAGCCAAGGGGAATTGCTGGACTTCGGCGGCGCGCTGGTGGCGGTAAAGGAGAGCCTTGAGCATAAGCTTAAGCACGGCCTGTCGGCCCACGGGGACAGCGCTGATCATGATCTGGATGCAGCCGTAATGACGCAAACTGCGCGTTGCCTTAGTGATATGAAGGGCAGCATTAATCGTGAATTTACTCGCCGCGAGTTACTCGAGTTTGTTGAGCTCACCGAGATAGCGGATAAAGTAGCGCCGGCACAGCTGCGCCCGCTGCTGCGCGCTGCGAGCCTTGTGCAGAACAGTGAGTATCAGCAAGTGATGCAGCAGTGGGAGCAGGGTGAACTGCCTGATATGGCTGAACTGCGCGCAGTCGCCGCGGAGTTGCTCACAGCGATTCCAGAACATGCCTATGCCGAGCAGGCGGTTGCCGATATGCAACAGGTCTTGTCGGTTCTGGGTTTGATGGAAGACAAAACCCGTGAATCAGAAATTCTGGCGCTCTGTGCAGACTATATTCGAGAGTCAATTGCGCACGGAGGCCTGGTCAATGACGCTGGCATGGCGTGCTTCGCCGAGGCTATTGCGGCGCTCGAGCAATACATGGAGCGACGCACGGAAGATCCGCTCGGTAATTCCGATGAACACCTGGACCGGGCTACAGCTCGGGCCAAGCTGCTGGCGGGTTTCCTGGAGCAGCGTAGCGAGGCGGATTCTGTTACCGCTAGCGTGCTTTCTTTTGAAGTGATTGGCGGTGAAGACGATGTGGAAGAGGTGCTGCTGGCGGATGGCTTTGCTGAGGGCGACATTCCTGAAGAGCCAGCGGGACTGGAAACGCCTGATGAGACAGCGACCTCTACCGATGAGGTAGTAGCAGAACCTAGCAGCAGCCCTGTGCTGACGCTGGTTCCGTCTGCAGAAACGGCTGACAGTTCTGGCGTCGACTGGCGTCATGCGCTGACGGCTTGGCAGTCATCGCCCATCGAACGCGATGCCAATGCCCCGCTGGAAAACCCGGATGCAGATATCGACGACGAGTTGGTCGAATGTTTGGTCGAGGAGTCACGTAAGTATATTCGTCGTCTGGAAGATGCCTTGCCGCGGTTTAGCTCAGATCCGCAGAATGAGGAGGCGATTCTCGAGATTCGTGCGATCTTCCATACGATGAAGGGCAGCGCGCGTACGATTGAACTGCTTGAGTTTGGCGAGTTCATGTATGACATGGAGAAAGTATTCAACGCGCTGCGCGATGGTTACATTCTGGGTTCTGCTGAGATAGCCGATCTTGTGCGTGTGGTAGCGGCAAAGATGCCGGTATTCACCGAGCTCATGATGGAGCGGGTGCCTCTGTACACGCAGGATTTTCAGGTGCCCCATGATATCGCCGCTGCTATTGCTGAGAAGCGTTTTGATGCTGATTCCTTCACCGTTGTCACCGATCTGGAGGTGACGGACCTTGATGGCGAGGTCGAAAGCTCTCCCGTGAGTGAAGTGGAAAGTACGGCTGAAACTGTTCAGTCCGAACAGGCAACGAATGTTTGCTCCGAAGAGGTAGCGGATGGCGATATGCCGGCCGCCGACTCTGCATCGGACTCTGACGAGACGCAGACGGAGCCTACCTCACTGCAGGAGCCCGATCATTTTGTTGTTGAAGACGCTCCAGTTGCAGAGCCGAGCGCGGGTCAGATCGCAGCCCAGGATCAAGAGGCTCTGTCTATTGTCTGGGCACAGCATGGTGTTGCCGAGATCCGCGTTCGCGTCCTGGATTTGCTAGCAATCCATGGCGCAAAAATCGGAAATGAGTCCAGGGAGGCTCGTTCTTCTCTGCTGCTGCGGGCACTGGTGCCGGCGCTGGTAGAGCTGCGTGATGGTGGCTTCCTGGAGCTTGATGAGGATACCGTGGGCTACTTTCTCGATCTGCCCGTTGTTGAGCAGTTGGCGAGCAATGCCGTGTTTGGCCTTGTCGATAACGGCAAGGGAGAATTCTTTAAGTTTCCTTTGTCGCGAACGGTCACCGAAGGCCTGCAGCACTACCTCGATACCCTGGTCGATATGAGCGAAGGACGTGAGAGTGAGCGCACTTTGCGGCTACACGCGGGCGTAAAGGAGTTTATTGGTGACGCTCTTTCCCTGTCGCTGCGAGAGCCGATAGAGCCTGCCGAGGAGCATGCGATTGCCGTTGGTGATCTGGAGCGCTACGAGGTCGATCCCCCTGTCGCCGAAATGCCGAATGAAACGGAAACGGTGGTAGAGGCAGAGCTACAAACTATTGGCGTAGAAAGTCTCGCCGAATCGGTTCAAACCAGCGAAGCTGGATTCGAAGCCGAAGCCGAAGCCGAAGCCGAAGCCGAAGCCGAAGCCGAAGCCGAGCCGAGAGCAGAAGTCGTGGTGCCTCCGGAAGAGGATACGATTCGCCCAAAGTTCATACTTGAGCCCGAACCGGAGCTCGCTCCGGAGCCCCAGACTGCGAGCACAGAAGCGATCGTTGAAGATATCGACCTAGAACTGCTCGAGCTGTTTATCGAAACACTCGACGAGTATCTGGATTCGATAGACGCCGCCGTGGCGCGCCTGCAGGAGCAAGACGGCGCTGCAACGCAGTCACTAAAGAATACGCTGCATACCGTTAAGGGTGGGGCGAACTCCGTGGGTGTCCGCAACTTTGGTGGCCTCGTGCACAGCTTCGAGTCCCTCATCGATGAACTTGAGCACAGCAACGCGATAACCGAAGAGGCTGGGCTGGAGCAGGTCTATGTGTTGGTCGAGCAGATGCAGGATGCCGCCCGCTACCTGCGCCGTCACCGCACCGACTGGGACCCCGAGTCGAAAGAAAGCGTCGCTGAAGAAGAGCAGGACGAAGTCGCGGCCTTGGCTGATATCGAAGATTCGCCTGCGGCGGATCCGGCGCAACGCGTTGACTCCCTGCGCGTCGCCACGAATAAGGTTGACCGCCTGCTGGATACTGGGCTTGAAATTAGCATGAGCAATGTGCGCTCGCGCCGTGCGCTCGATTCAGCGACCCAGGATCTGCAGGAGGTGCTCGGTCTGTCGCGGCGGGTGCAGGATCTGGTGGACAAGTTGTCGCTGCAACTGGACACCGAAATTCAGGCCAAGACAGAAGCGACTCCCGAGGGTGAGCAGTTCGACCCGCTGGAGATGGACCGCATGACTGAGAAGCAAGGGCTTGCCGCTATTCTCCGCGAAGCGGCCTTCGACCTGCACGAAGAGTCGCGCGAGCTCGGTGAGCATATTGATACAGCAATGCGCGAGACCGTCAGCTCCGCGCGTCTGGTTGAAGCTAGCCAATCGGAGCTACGCCTGCTGCGGCTTGTGAGCTTTTCGAAACTGGGGCCCGGCTTTCGCCGCTTGGTGCACCAGGTCAGCCGACAGCTCGACAAGCAGGTTGAGTTCGAAATCAGCTGTGATGATGGAGGTCTGGACGTTGGCGTATTTGAGCAGGTAAAAACTGCGTTGGAGCATATGCTGCGTAATGCGATCGACCACGGTATCGATACCCCTGAGGAGCGCCTTCGTCGCGGCAAGAGTGAGACGGGCAAGATCACATTGACCATTCGTCGTCAGGCGTCTGAGTTTGTTATTCAGCTGATCGATGATGGCAACGGTCTTGATGCTGATCGTATTAAAACCAGAGCCATCGAATCGGGTTTGTTAACCGAAAGCGATGACATCACCCATGAAGAGGCGCTGCGCCTTATCTTCCACAGTGGCCTGAGTACGGCCGACAAAGTCACCGGCATTTCTGGGCGCGGTGTCGGTATGGACGTGGTGCACCAGGCGATCGCTCAGGTGGGTGGTACCGTAGAAGTACAGTCGAAATCAGGCTTCTTTACTCAATTTGATATTCGCATTCCTGCCAGCATCATGGTCAACGGCGCACTGCTGGCCCGCATCGGCGAAGAGGAAGTCGCCATTCCGTTAACGTCACTGGATGGGTCTGACTTCCGGCACCGTGACGAGATTCACCGTGAGGGTAAGCGAGAATCTGCCGCCATTGAGTTTCGTGGACAGGAGTACCAATTGCGCTACCTCAGCACGATTCGTGGAACCTTGGCTGCGCCAAAAATTGATAGCATGCCTGAGTTTGTGCCGGTGCTGTTTGCACATCACGGTCGTCGCCGGGTTGCGTTCTACGCGGACTCGGTAACCAATGCAGAAGAACTGGTGATTCGCAGCCTGGGTGCGCAGTTTACCGGCGTACCCGGTGTTGCTGGTGGTTCGCTTAAATCGGATGGCCAGCCGGTGCTCGCGCTGGATCTGAACGAGCTGATACGCCAGGCTGATCACGCTGAGGAAGTGATGTCGGCACCGACCCATGACGGCGAGTCATCGGTGGTTGTGCTGTGTGTCGATGACTCGGTAATGATGCGACGCACCTACGAGAAGCGTTTGCAGAGCCTGGGTTACGAAGTCGTCACCGCCGTCGATGGCGAAGAGGCACTCGATTACCTCTCTGAGACGACGCGCCTGCCGGACTTTATCTTCACCGATCTTGAAATGCCCAACATGAACGGTTTCGACTTTATCGCCAACCTGCGGCGGGCTCCGGTGCTGGAAGATATTCCCACAGTAGTGGTGTCGTCGCGTGACGGCGAGAAGCATCGCGACGAGGCTCGCCGTGTCGGTGCAACCGACTTCATGGCGAAGGGTGCTAATAGTGCCGAGGGTATGCGCGCGGTGATAGAGCGCCACCTGTCAGAAACTGCACTGGCTAGCTAAGGAGACTTTGATGAGTGAGACCAGTAGCAACCTCGATATAGCCATCTTACCGCTGGCGGACGGACGCTTTCTGATGTTGCCGCTAAACGCCCTGGCCGAAGTGCAACAGTTGGCGGCCAACGATGGTGTGGCTGACTTTCAGCTCGAGTGGCGCGGCCATGAATTGCCCATAGAATCGCTGGACGCATTGTGCGGGCTGCAGGCCCCCGCCAGGGAACGTCTCACCACCGTCGCGGTAATGCGCTCCAGTGCGGAAGAGGGCGCGCCGTTTCGGGCCTGGGCATTTTGCGGAACGGCGTCCCATGGGCGCGTGTCTGCGGAAAATATGGAGGCCGTGGAGGCCACCTTGTCACCCAGTTTTCTAGGGGTGACACGGTGGCACGAGCAAGACTATCTGGTACCGGATCTGGCTGCGCTGTTCGCAGCCTAGGCAGCAGTGATGCCGGAGAGGCGTTCATTAATGATCGCCTCGCAATCCGCTACCATGCGGGTGATGAGCTCTTCGCAGGTAGGAATGTCGTCGATGAGCCCCATGACCTGCCCTACGGTCCATATCCCGTTGTCGATTTCTCCACCCTCGACGCATTTTTCGCGGCCGCGTTGACCCGAGACCAAGGGTTGCAGATTGGAGAAATCGGTTTCACCCGGTTCAGCTTCAATGCGCACCACTTCTTCAGAAATGGAGTTCTTGAATACACGGGCCGTGTTGCGCAGGGTGCGGAACATTAACCTGGTATCGCGTTCATCACCTTCGACCATGGCCTGCTTCATGTTGTCATGAACGGGTGCTTCTGCGGTGGCGACAAAGCGAGAACCCATATTAACCGCGTCGGCACCGAGGGCGAATGCGGCGGCCATTTGCGCGCCGTTGCCAATGCCGCCGGAAGCCACCATGGGAATGCTCAGCTTCGATGCTGCGAGGGGCAGCAGTACCAGGTTAGTAATGTCATCTTCACCCGGGTGACCGGCACATTCGAAGCCGTCGACACTCACGGCGTCACAGCCAATGCTCTCGGCCTTTAGTGAGTGCCTCACCGAAGTACATTTGTGTATGACCTTGGCACCTGCAGCTTTGAACATCGGCATGAAGGGTTCGGGGCTGCGGCCCGCGGTCTCTATGACTTTAATGCCGCTGTCGACCGCCGCCTGCGCGTATTCCTCATAGGGTGGGGGCTTGATCGAAGGCAGGATCGTCAGATTTACCCCAAACGGCTTATCGGTCATCTCACGGCAGCGCTGGATCTCTTTGGCGAGGTCTTCCGGCGTTGGCTGTGTGAGAGCAGTAATAATGCCGAGGCCACCGGCATTGGAAACGGCTGAGGCCAACTCGGCTCTTCCTACCCACATCATGCCGCCCTGGATGACTGGGTGCTCGATGCCTAGCATTTCTGTAATACGTGTTTTCATGTGATCTCGTTCCGCTATTTTCGGGAGGCAGAAGTATCGCCACTGCTAGCGGGATCACACAATGATCAGGCGTTACACGAGAGTTGACCGTTTTGTTCAGTCGGTGCGCAGTTGGGCACCCAGGCGCTCGATGTGTGCGTAGCGCAGCGGATAGTGACGCTGCATGAGCTCTGCCACTCGCGGCAGATTAAGAATACCGGACTGGACGAGAACATAGCGGCGCGCTGTGCGGTCATAGCTGAGGATGACACCGTCTTCGTCGGCCAGGCGTTTTTTGCAGTAATGGAAGCTGCGCTCACTGCAATCGGCGGCGTCGCTCAGTAAGCCGGGGTCATCGGTATTGAGAAGGTACATGGCGAGCAGTACCAGATACTTTCGGTGCGGGCTTTTTGCAGGAACCGTTTCCAGTTCCGCCCGCGAGAGTTCATTGTAGGTCAGCGCGGCGCTGCTGCGCCCGCTTGCTGTGTTCATCATGGCTACCCCGGCCATCGATACTGGCTAAGGACTCAAGATACGCTCAGTGACAGGGGATTCAAGACAGATCAGGCGGCGGTGTCTGGTTTAGTGACCAATGTCTCAAAATGCGCTGCCAGTTCCGAGGGCGAGCCTATGCGGTCGCATAAGTTGAGCTCAATCAGATGGGACAGCATCGAGGGGGAGGCTGCCTGATCCGGGTCTTCCGCCCAGATTTGCGTGCCTCGCTGGCGCAATGCGCGAGCGCCCTTGCCGCCGTCTCTACCGGCGCCGCTGAAAACGATGGCGCCCTGGGGTGGCGGTGTCATGCCCGCCATATTTAACATCAGCTCGTCGATGCTGGGGGTCTCTGCCGCGGACCAGGGCTCGCGACTGCTGAAGACTTCTCCCTGGTTTCCGAAAACCAGCTGATGACTGGCCGGCACAATCAGTAGTTGGCCTGGGTTGAGCCAGTGCCGTCCCAGCGCGAGTGTACAGCCAATGCTTTTATTGGCATGGCCGATAGCGGTGAGCAGTTCCTGTTGGTCGCCATCAATATGCTGTGCATAGACAAAGGCAACCGGGGGCGTCCCCTTGAGACTGCTGAGAAACTCAGCAACAGCACTCACTCCCCCCGTGGAGCCTGCGAGAATCCACACAGCCTTTACTGCTGACCATTGCTTTGCTGATGTCGTGGCGATGCCGCCGCCACCATGCCAGTAGCTGGCATTCCATTTGTCCAGTGTGTTGATAATGCGCTGACACCAGTTTCTATAGGGCTCGAGTTCGCTAAGGTCGGGGCGGTTGCTCAGGGCCAGTACCCGTGTGTCGATCCAGGCCATGGCGTCGGCGACCACCGGGTCATCTGGGCAGTCGACAACCCAAGCATCCACCTCTGGTAGTGTTCCCTGCTGCAAGTCCTGGGGTGATTTTCGCAGCACGCGGTAGCCAGCCGCGCGAATACGCCCCGCCAGCACCGAGGTGCTGTGATCGCAGATTATTCCAATGAGCGGTTTGCTCTCGTGTTCGGGGGTGCTGCTCAGCCCGTTTCTCCGCCGAGTTGTTTCTCGTAGTATCGCACCAGTGCCGGGTCGGCGCCCGGGCCCGGTTCAAAGCCGACATCTGCGAGCGATAGCGGGCGTCCATCGGCAGAGCGAACTTCCAGCAGCTCAATGGGCTCGCCATCCTGTCGATCAACAATCTTTACGGGAATGCTGTCGTCATCATATACCCACTCATCTCCCCACTGCATGAGGGCCATAATAGTGGGGAACAGCGCGCGTCCCTTCTCTGAAAGGTGGTAGGTGTAGCGCTCCACGCCCGGGCGAGTTGCGCGCTTTTCGAGCACACCATGGCTGACGAGTTTATCGAGACGATCTGCCAGGATATTGCGAGCCACGCCCAGGTTCTTCTGAAAATGGGAGAAGCTCTTCAGCCCATGGAAGCAGTCGCGCAGAATTAGCATGGTCCATTTATCGCCGATGATCTCGGCAGCCTGGGCCACGCTGCAGCGCATGTGATTGATGGATGTCCGGCTCATGGTCGCAGGATAGAGAAGAACGGAGCTTCGATCAATAGGTTGCTTTAAAAAACCAAATAGAATTAGAATCATGGTCTCTTCTCATAGCTGGCAGCAAAGATTCGCTGGAGGTACGTACCATGGCAGTAGCGACTGACGACTTTAAAACCACCGCCTGTAACCTGTGTTTCGTTAACTGTGGGGTGAAGGTGCAATTGGGAGGCGATGACGGGCGCCAGTTCGTCAAGGTGTTGGGCGATGACGATCATCCGACGTCGAAAGGCTATATCTGCAACAAGGCCAGTCGCATCAACTACTACCAGAATAATGAGAATCGTCTGCTGCACCCTATGCAACGGCAGCCGGACGGTAGTTACGAGCCCGTCAGTTGGGAGACTGCGATAGCGGACGTGGCGAGCAAGCTCAAGTCCGTGCGCGATTCCCACGGCGGTGAACGTATTTTTTATTACGGCGGCGGTAGCCAGGGAAACCATCTCGGCGGTACTTATGCGCTGGCGCTGCGCAATGCACTAGGCGTTAAGTACAAGGGCAATGCCATATCGCAGGAGAAGACCGGGCTGGCATGGGTCTGGAGCCGTATGATGGGTGGCCCGGTGCATGCGGAGGTTCATCATGCGCAGGTGGCTATGTTTGTGGGTAAGAACCCATTCATGAGTAATGGTATGGATCGTGCCCGTATCTTCCTGCGCGAAATCAAGAAAGACCCTGATCGTAAGCTCATCGTGGTCGACCCGCGTCGAACCGAAACCGCCGATTACGCTGATATTCACCTCGCGGTGAAACCTGGGCGGGATGCTTGGGCGATGGCCGCGATCATGGCCTGGATCGTGCAGAACCAGAAGCTGCCTATGGATTGGTTAGCCGAGCACGCCCATGGTGTTGAGACCATTATCAATGAGTTTTCCGCCATACCGGTGGAAGACTTTGCCCGCTTTGCTGGCCTCGAGCCGGCCCTGTTGATTGAGGCAGCGCAAGCGATTGCCGATGCAGATTCGTTTGCTCTGGAAGAAGACATTGGCATCCAAATGGCGCCGCACTCGACCTTGGTGACCTACCTCAACCACCTGGTGCAGTTAGCTACCGGCAACTATGGAAAGCCGGGCACAATGGCAATGATCACACAGATCGCCGATATCATTCCCATCGACTACGGTCCCGTCGATGAGGAGGGCAGAGAGATTGGCCGTAAGACTTTGCCGGTCACCGGAGCACCTATTGTCAGTGATTTATTTCCCGGTGCTTTCCTGGCAGAGGAAATTCTGAATGATCATCCGCAGCGTCCCCGGGCGCTGATCGTAGAGAGTTCGAATCCAGTGCATTCCTTGCCGGGTGCTGATCGCCTGCGTGAGGCGATTCGCTCACTGGAATTTAGTGTGTGCATTGATGTGGCGATGACCGAGACTGCCATGCAGTGTGACTACGTGCTGCCTGCCCATACCCAATATGAAAAGTGGGAGGCGACTTACTTCCCGCGCAACTTCCCTCAAAATATCTATCACATGCGTGCTCCAATCCTCACGCCGCCGGACAGCACCTTGTCGGAGCCTGAGATTCATTCGCGCATCATCGACGCGATGGGGGAATTCGAAGAGGGTGAGCTGGATGCGTTGAAGATGGCTGCCGAGCAGGGCCTTGAGGCCTATCAGGCAACGTTCTTTGAGCAAATGGCGAGTAATCCGAAGGTCAGTAGTCTGATCTCGCATGTGCTCTACCGCACGCTGGGCCCTTCTCTGCCGGAAGGGCAGGCTGCCACGGCGGCTACCTGGGGTCTTGCCACGGTGTATGCGATGAAGCATTCCAAAGAATTGGAGCGCACGGGAATTAGCGGACCCAGTGCCGGTACTGAATTGTGGCAGCGGCTGGTGAATTCGCCTTCGGGCGCTGTAGTGGGGGAGTCCAGTTACGAAGACGCCTTCGATCGTATACCGCACCCGGAAGGCAAGCTGCAGCTGGTAATGCGCGAGTTACTCGATGAGCTGGAGGAACTGAAGAAACTCGAGCCATTGGTGGATACCTCTGAGGACTATCCTTTCGCATTAGTGGCCGGTGTGCGTCGGGCTTACACGGCGAATTGTGCGATTCGCGATCCGCGCTGGATGAAGGGCAAGGCAGCCATTGCGCTGACCATGCATCCTGAAGACGGCGAACAGTTTGGTTTACCCGAAGGCGCTACCGTTCGCCTGAAAACGGAAACCGGTGAGACGACCGTCGAATTGGCCTACGACGAGCGCAATCATCGCGGCCAGATTTCGGTGCCGAACGGGCAGGGTATGGCATTTACCGACGAAGATGGCAATGAGTTGGACGGTGGGGTATTCGTCAATGAGCTTACCAATCCAGCGCATCGCGATAAGTTTATCGGTACGCCGCTGCACAAGTTTGTGCCCGCCAGTGTAAGTCTGGCCTAGCGCGATGGAGCTAGAAGCCTATACAGCAGCCATCTCTGCGTTAGGCGCGATGGCATTGCTGATGTTCGTTCAGGTGATCGTGGTCGATGTCGTGGGGTTGCGGGCGAAGCATTCGCCTGGTTCAGCGGTGGAAGCCGATCACGGCAACATTCTGTTCCGTGTCAGTCGAACGGTGGCTAACACGAACGAAAGCGTAGCGGTGTTTATCCTCGCGCTGTTGTTCTGTGTGTTGTCCGGCGCTTCACCTGCGTATACGGGTTATACCGCGTGGGCGTACGTAATTGCGCGGATCCTGTTCGCGCTGTGTTACTACACTAATCAGCAGACGCTTCGCTCGGTGTGCTTTGGTCTGTCGCTCTTCAGTTTGGCTTCGCTTCTGGTAACTGGCTTCCTGCGGTAATCCCAGCTGACTAGCGCTGGCGTCACCTGACGCCTTGGGGGACAATGCGCACCCCATGCCCTTACTCAAACTCGACAAGGCGTCCCTCAACTATGGGACTCACGTGCTCCTTGACCAGGTGGAATTCCAGGTCAGCGCGGGTGATCGTATTGGTTTGCTGGGCAGAAATGGCGCTGGCAAGAGCACGTTGCTGAAGGTGCTACTGGGAACTCTGCCTCCAGAGAGTGGCGAGCGCTGGCTGCGCGATGGCATCAATATCGCCTACCTTGACCAGTCACTTCCAGCGGCCGATGAGCTGGATGTATACGACGTGGTGGCCAGTGGTCTTGCGGACGTTGGCTCACTGCTGGCGCGCTATCACCACTGCATCGTTGAAAATGACATGGATGGTATGGCGCGGGCCCAGGCAGAGCTGGAAGCCCGAGATGGTTGGCGTTTGCAGCAGCGAGTCGAGACCGTTATAAGCCAGCTGCAATTGCCCGCCGATGCCTTGATGTCGACCTTGTCGGGCGGTTGGCGTCGCCGCGTGGCGCTGGGCAAGGCGTTGGTGAGCGAGCCTGATATCCTGCTACTGGACGAGCCGACCAACCACTTGGATATTCCCGCCATAGAATGGTTGGAGTCACAGCTTCAGGCCTATCCGGGTGCCATCATATTTATTACCCATGACCGCGCCTTCCTGCAGGCGCTGGCCAACACTATCGTGGAGTTGGACCGCGGTCACCTGCGCAGTTGGAAAGGCGATTACCGCGGATTTCTGCGTTTTCGCGACGAGCAATTATCCGCAGAGGAAACGGCTAACGCTCTATTCGATAAACGCCTGGCAGAAGAGGAAAAGTGGATAAGGCAGGGCATCAAGGCGCGCCGTACCCGCAATGAGGGCAGGGTGAGAGCTTTGAAGGCGATGCGCGTGGAGCGCAGCCAGCGACGAGAGCGCAGCGGGTCTGCCGATTTCAAAGTGGAGTCTGCAGACAAGTCCGGTAAGCGAGTCGCTGAGCTGGAACACATATCCCACAGTTACGATGGCAATGCCGTTATTAGTGATTTCTCCGCGCTGGTGACCCGCGGTGATCGCATAGGCATTGTTGGTGCCAACGGGGTTGGCAAGTCGACGCTGCTCAAAATCATGCTGGGCGAGCTGAGCCCCAACGAAGGTAGCGTTAAGCTGGGAACGAAGCTGGAGCTAGCGTACTTCGATCAGCTGCGCCAGAAGCTCGACCCTGAAAAGGACTTGATCGACAATGTTTGCGGTGGTCAGGACTTTATCGAGATTAATGGTAAGCGTCGTCATGCGATCTCCTATCTCGGCGACTTTTTGTTTGGCCCCGACCGGGTTCGCACGCCGGTCAAGGCGCTGTCGGGCGGTGAGCAAAACCGGGCCATTCTTGCCCGTTTGTTCAGTAAGCCGGCCAATCTCCTCGTGCTGGATGAGCCCACCAACGACCTCGATATCGAGACCCTGGAGCTGCTGGAAGAGATTCTGCTGGATTTTGAGGGCACCGTGCTACTGGTCAGCCATGACCGCGAGTTCATGGATAAGGTGGTAACCAGCATCATGGTTATGCAAGGCGATGGGCGGGTGCGAGAGTACGTTGGCGGCTATAGCGACTGGGCGGCAAAAGGCGGCAGATTGTTGCCGGTCGAGGAGCAGCCGGTAGAAGCGTCTACGCCACCACAGCCTCAGGTTTCAGCGTCAGCGCAGAAATCAACAAAGCCAAAAAAACTCTCCTATAAGGATCAGCGCGAACTTGAAGCGCTGCCGGGCCAGATAGAGGAGCTTGAGGCGGAGCAGTTGGCGCTGGAAGCGCAGGTGTCCGATCCCGATTTTTATCAACAAGACCACACGGAATCGAGCGCGGTCCTGCAGCAGCTTACCAATGTCGGTGAGCAGTTGGAGGCGGCCTACGAGCGCTGGGCGGAGCTGGCCGACTGATTCGATAGTTGCTAGCTAAGCTAGCAACGACTATGGTCTGGACTGCAATCATCGAGAGAATGTCTATGACCCGTTACTTGTTCGCGCTGCTATTGTGCTTGCCATTTACCGCCTTCAGCCAGGAGCTCATGAATCCGGTTTCCACCGCGGATCTGGAATACGATCAGCTGCTACTGACAGGGGAATATGATTCATCAGTCCCTCACCCCGATGAGTTTCTGGGATTCGCCATAGGGAAAAAAGCGGCGTCAGCTGAACAGATCACCGAAGCGGTACTGGCCATAGCCGAGGCCAGTGAACGAGTGTTGCCGTTCGAGTACGCGCGCAGCCATGAGGGCCGGCCGCTTCATTACTTCGTGGTCTCTTCTCCTGCCAACCTCGATCGAATCGATGCTATTAAAGGCGACCTTGCTGAACTCGCTGATCCAAGAAACCTGACTAAGCCTCAAGCCAATCAGATCATTGAGTCCTTGCCGGCGGTAGCCTGGATGTCTTACTCGATCCACGGCAATGAATCCTCAGGTGCGGATGCGGCTGTGGCTGCGCTGTATCACCTGGCCGCAGACAAGTCTGCCGACACGGACGCGTTGCTGGATGGCATGGTCGTTATTATCGACCCCATGCAAAATCCGGATGGCCGCGCTCGCTTTGTAAAACATCTGCAGGAAGCGCGCTCGCGCACGCCCAATGTGGACGATCAATCGCGGCTGCATTGGGAGTCCTGGCCTCGAGGGCGCGGCAACCATTACTACTTTGATCTGAATAGAGATTATATCTACGGCACGCAGCCGGAAACCCGGGGCAAGGTGGCGGCCATCAATAGCTGGTATCCGCAGCTGGTTATCGATGGTCATGAGATGGGGCCGCAGGAGGACTATCACTTCACGCCCTCCCGCGAGCCGGTCAATTTCAATTTGTCGCCGCGTTTGCGGCGATGGAACCAGGTTTTTGGCGAAGACCATTCGCGCGCTTTTGATGAACAGGCCTGGCCCTGGTTTAACGGCGAGTTGTTCGATGATCTTTATCCCGGTTACACGACCTACTCCCAGTATCGGGGGGCTCTGAATATTTTGTATGAGCAGGCCCGATTGGCCGAGAACGGCGTGCGTCAGCGCAATGGGCGCATTGAGACCTACAAGAATGCTGTTCACCGGCAGTTGATATCGACAATGGTTAACCTCGAGTCCTTAAGTCAGCACTCGAAAGCCATCTACCGGGACTACGTAATGGATCGCCGGGAGGTGCTTGCCGCCAGTAGTCCCTATGCAAATCGAACCTTTGTCGTGTTGCCAACCAACAACCGATCGCGCATGGCGGAGTTGGTAGCATCGCTGGAACTGCAGGGTTTTGAACTCTATCAAGCCGATGCAGATATCGACGTGCGCAATGCCTTGCAGCAGTCCGGCGAGACATTGGGGCGGGCAACGATTCCAAAAGGCAGCCTCGTGATTCCCAATCGCCAGCCGGAGGCGCGATTGCTCGCGACCATGCTGGAGTTTGATACCGGCATTCTTGAAGAGACGCTGCGTAAAGAGCGCGAAAGCCTGCTGCGCGGTGAGGGATCGATTTCCTATGACGATACGGGTTGGAACCTGACTATGCTCTATGGACTGGAGGCATGGACGATCCCGACCCATCTGCAGGACAAACTCTCGGCGTATAACGCATCCGCGGTAAGCATCGATGTGCGCGAGGGCGCGCTGGGATATCTGGTGGAGGGCGACGACGATCATTCCGTCAGTTTTGCCGCCAGGGCCATGGAGTCAGGACTGCTGGTGCGCGTACTAACGCGGCCTACTGCGTTTGAGGGGCGCTCTGTGAGTCGAGGCAGTGTTGTCGTCTATCGCAACGACAACCGTCAGTATGGGAGTTCTCTACACGAGAGTGTGTCTGGGCTGGCAACGTCTCTGGATGTGTCGGTGCGATCATTTGATAGTGGGCTGGGAACCGGGGAGTTACCCGATATCGGCGGACGCTATGTTGCCTTGCTCTCGCAGCCCAGGCTGGCGATCGTTTACCAGCGTGGCGTCGATACCACCGACTACGGCACGATCTGGCATACCGTAGACCGCTATCTCGGCGTTCGTCACTCCCATCTGGAGCTGGCGAACCTGGGTCGGGTCGATCTGCGCCGCTACAACGTGATTGTCATTCCCGATGTGCATGTCGGAGCTTTACCCGCTGGTGCGGCTGAGAATCTTTCAGCCTGGGTGGAAAGCGGCGGCACATTGATTGCAGTAAATGATGCAGCGGCCATTGTTGCTGACCCGAAATCGAAGCTCACCAAGAGCCGCACCATCGAACATAGCTTTGCCAAAGCGGCCGAGTACGACCTGCAACTACAACGTGAGTGGCTTGCCAGGAGCACACAGATCGATATGACGGCACTGGCATCCAACACGGCCCCAGAATCTGTGCCCTACCCCTGGCCGTCGGGGGGTAGCGAACAAGCTGTTGCCAGCGAGGCGGAACTGAAGAAACGTGATGCCTGGCAAAAGATATTCATGCCCCAGGGTGCGTTGCTGGCGGGCAGTACCGACCAGAAACACTGGCTGACTTTTGGTAGCGACGAGGTCTTACCCGTGCGCTATGGGCAGGGCCGTGTACTGATGGTGTCAGACGGTGCGGAGGCGCCGGTGCGCATGGGTGAGCTGAGCAAGATGAGCGATTCGCGCTGGAAGGCGGCGCAGGCGGAGTTAGAAGAATCCGGCGGAGCCCGCAGCATCGGCTGGGCTTCGCTGCCGGATGAATACGAGTTGCGGTTGCGAATGAGCGGTTTGTTGTGGCCGGAAGCGGCGCAGCGCATTGCTAACTCTGCCTACCTGGTGCGGGAGCGCAAAGGCGCCGGCCAGGTCATCTTGTTTGCCGATCGCCCCATTTATCGCGCGGCAGCGCTTGGCAGTAACCGCATGTTGCTCAACGCGATTGTGTATGGGCCCGGTCTCGGTGCTCGCACCCCTATTATTCCCTGAGGAGAAGAATCTTATGCGACTCGTATTGGCTCTAAGTCTGTTCATTGCGGTGGTCGTCCAGGCTCAGGAGGTAACAGTGATTCGCGCCGCCGCGCTGCTCGACGTGAATTCTGGCGAGCTGATGGAAGACGTGGTTGTTGTCATAGAGGATGAAACGATAGCCGCGATTAACCCGGCTGAAATTCCGGAATCGGCCAATATCATCAACCTGCCTGATATGACGCTGCTTCCCGGTTTCATGGATGCACATGTGCACCTCGCTATTTCGGACTCCAATTTTCATCCACTCATCATGACCGAGAACGGCGCCAGTGGCGCCTTGCGCGCAGCAGAATCCGCGCGGCAGACCCTGCTGGGCGGTTTTACCACAGTGCGAGATCTGGGGCAGGTAAACCCTTCGCTGGATCTGATCCTGGTGTCTCTCAACGATGCGATCAGCAAGGGTCAGGTGATCGGGCCCGATGTCATCGCGGCCGGTCATACCATTGGCATCACCGGTGGTCACGCGGACCCGACAATGGGCGTAGCGGAGGGCCGTTTTGAACAGGATTGGCGCTATGGTATTGCTGACAGTGTCGATGAAGCGCGTAAGGCGACCCGTTACCAGATCAAGCACGGTGCACGGGTGATCAAGATTTCTGCCACTGCAGGCGTGCTGTCCCTGGAGAAGAGCGTGGGCGCGCAGCAGATGACGGACGAGGAGATTGCGGCCGTGGTGGAGGAGGCCGCCAGACACGATATAAAGGTTGCGGCACATGCTCACGGTACGGTGGGTATAAAGGCGGCAGTGAGGGCTGGCGTTGCCTCGATCGAGCACGGGTCAATTATTGACCGAGAAGCGATGTCGATGATGAAGAAGAAGGGCACCTATCTGGTGCCGACGACAGGCCTGCTCGACACCATTGAACTGGATAGATTGCCAGAAATTATGCAGGCCAAGGCCAACTATGTGCTGCCGCTGGCCGCGGCAAATCTCAGTGAAGCTATAGAGCGCGGGGTGCCGATAGCCCTGGGAACAGATGCACCCCTCGTGCCCCACGGTGAGAACGCTTACGAATTTGAAGTAATGGTTAAGCGGGGGATGACGCCCTTGCAGTCTTTGCAGGCGGGTACGATCAATACTGCAGATCTGTTCGGTCTCTCTGATCGTGGTGAGCTAAAAGAAGGCCTGCGCGCAGACATCGTCGCCGTGCCGGGAAATCCCCTGGAAGACATCAGTCTGACACGTCGTGTCGGTTTTGTGATGAAGGCAGGTGTAGTTTACCGCCATCCGCTACTCAGCCCGGGTGGATAGGGCTGGGCTTATGTGCTCCTGGGGGGTCGGGATTCAGGACTACTCCCCCAGCGCCTTGAGCATGCGTTTCAGCGCGAAGTGGCGGTAGCTCCCCAGTAGCAGCGAGTCAATCTCGGCCCAATCGATGTGCTCTTCGACATCCAGTTGTATCCACCCATTCTGGCCGGTATAGGCTGGAATCTTGTAGCGCGGGTCCATCGTTAGCAAGGACTGCTGTTCGACACCGACCCAGAACTGCAATGCCATGCGATCGCCATTGTGGTGTGCCCAGACGAAGGTTTTTTTGCCGGCTTTCCACACTGGGTCGCCAAAGTTTTCAGAGCGGCGGGTCTCTGGCATTGCGTCACAGATTGCAGCCAGCTGTGAGAGTATGTCCTGCGCGCGTGACCGCAGAAAAGGGTTAATATCTTCCGCTGTCATTGTCACGTTGGGCGGCTCGACGCTAGGCGTCTCTTCCAGTCGAGCGGCGATTGCCGCTGGCACGGTATTGGCCCAGGCGTCGTGCACCAGTCGGGCGACCGTATCCCATTCCAGCCCCTTATTGAGCTCCACTCCCAGCCAGCCCTTGGGGCCGACGTAGGGTGGCACAAAATAAATATCCGGCTCGTTTTCGGTGTAGAGCTGTTGGGCACCAGGCGGTGAGTTCAGGTAGTAGCCCACCCGTCCATCGCCGTGATGGTTTACCGTAAATATAGCGAAGGACTTACCCTTGGCCTTAAAAGTGGGGGAGCCGTGCGAGAGGATCTCTTCCGTTTCGGGAAAGGCGAGACAGAGGTCTCGGGCTGCATCTTCTATGCGCCGACTCACGGCCGGTTGAACTCCAGCCCTTGAAAGTCGCCTGCCTCGCGCCACTCTTCGAGCACTTTGAAAAATGCAACCGGGCCCTCGCCGTAAGGCATGCCCTGGGCGAAGTGTGGGCCCGGCTTACCCTCATTGTTGTAGTAACCTGGCGTGCATTCCACATCGCCCAGTACCGCGCCGTCCATGCCTTTTTCCAGAATGGTTTGCACCCATTGCTCCTCTGCCGCGTCGGTCACGTCGATGGTCTCTATCGCATTGTCCATAGCGTGCGTTACCAGGTAGGCGATATGGCGAGCCAATTCATCCAGCATATGAGGATAGTTGACTGTAAATCCACCCTGGCTTTGAGTCATGATGAAACAGTTGGGGAAGCCCGCCACCTGCAGGCTGTGTAGTGTGCGTGTGCCTTCTTCCCACTTATCGGTGAGTGTCTGGCTGCCACGACCGATGATTTCGTAGCCGCTGCGGCGCGCATAACTGGTGCCCACCTCGAAGCCAGTGCCGAACACGATGCAGTCGACTTCATATTCCACGCCGTCCACGACCACGCCGCTCTCGGTAATCCGCTCAACACCTTTACCATCGGTATCAATGAGGGCCACATTGTCACGATTGAACGACTGCAGATATTCATCGTGAAAGCAGGGCCGTTTACAGAACATTCTGTAATATGGCTTCAGCGCCTCTGCGGTGTCGGGATCATCGACTAGGGCCTCGGCGCGCGCTCGAATCTCCTCCATTTTTTCGAAGTTAGCCATTTCCATAATGCCTGGAAGTTTTTCCAGGTCGGCGCCATTCTCCATCAACAAACGCAGTGTCTTGCCGATCAGGTCGGTCCAGCCGTCGTTGACCATGTCTTCCGCCATAGGTACTCCGGACACCAGGCCGTTGAAGTTTTCCATTCGCGCACGCTGCCAGCCCGGCTGCAGGTTTGCTGCCCATTCCGGATCCGTTGGCGCGTTGTTGCGCGCATCGATGCCGGAGGGCGTGCGCTGAAATACGTAGAGCTGCTCAGCGGATTCAGCGAGATGTGGCACGCACTGTACGGCCGTGGCACCCGTGCCGATGATGGCGACGCGCTTGTCATGCAATCGGTCGAGCCCACCATTAGCGTCACCCCCGGTGTATTCGTAATCCCAGCGACTGGTATGAAAGGTATGGCCTTTAAAATCATTGATACCCGGAATAGCAGGCAGCTTGGGGCGATTGAGCGGTCCGTTGGCCTGGGCGATAAAACGCGCCTTCAGCAGATCTCCCCTGTCCGTCGACACGTGCCAGCGCTTGTCTGCTTCGTTCCAGCGCGCTTCGGTCACCTGGGTTTGCAGTAAGGCGTCGTCATAGAGGCCATAGTGCCGTGCTATTGCACGGCTGTGCTCCAGAATTTCGGGCGCCTGCGAATACTTCTGTACGGGAACGTAAGCGAGTTCCTCCAGCAGTGGCAGGTAGACGTAGGACTCGACGTCGCACATGGCGCCTGGATAGCGGTTCCAATACCAGGTGCCGCCAAAGTCGCCGCCTTTTTCTATGACGGTGATGTCTTCGACGCCGGCCTCGCGTAGCCGTGCGCCTGCCTGCAGGCCGCCGAAGCCGCCGCCGACCAGGAGCACATCCACCTCGCGCTCGACGGGCTCGCGTTCAAAGCCGGGCTCTACGTAGGGGTCATCAATATAGTTGGAATAGTCGCCGGTCATTTCAATGTGCTGGTCATTTGCGTCTTCACGCAGCCGCTTTTCGCGCTCTACGCGGTATTTCTCGCGCATAGCGTCGGCATCAAACTCCGGCGGCAAATTATTGGCGACTTCACTCATGCTGATGCGCATCCCTGGGCTGTGTTTTGTACTGTACTGAGAATACACCAGGCCGGGAGAACCTGCAGATAGTGGAATAGCGTTCGATTCAAGCTCGGCGCGAGGTGTACACTGCCCTGCATGCAATTTGCGAGCTTGCCTGCGTCGACCGCTCTACGTCTGATTATTCCCTTTGGCTTTGGCTTCTTCCTGTCGATGTTTACCCGAGCGGTGTCGAACATCACCAAGCAACCGATCCAGCTGGAGCTGATGCTGAACGAAGAAGCGATCAGCCTCGCACTGGGCTCGGCGTTTTTTATTGCCTTTGCGATCGCGCAGCTACCGGTTGGCATTCTTCTAGATCGCTTTGATCCTCGTAAGGTCAACGCTTCGCTGTTTTTATTGGCAGCGGCGGGTGCTGTTGTTATGGCCTATAGCGAGAGTGGGGTGATGCTGTCCGGCGGTCGTATTCTGATGGGCCTCGGATTCGCCGCGGGCCTGATGGGCTCCCTAAAGGTCTATGCACTCTGGTTTCCGCGCGAACGATTGCCCACATTGAACAGCTTGCAGTTTATGATTGGTTTGCTTGGCTCCTGGGTGGCCACAAAGCCGACGGAATGGTTACTCAGGATCATGGAGTGGCGCGAGCTGTATCTCCTGTTTGCTGCAATCACCCTGCTGTCTTCACTGTTAATGGTACTGATACCGCCCCGGCATGAGACCAGTCACAGCGGAGAAACCTTGCTCGAGCAACTGCGCGGCCTATTGCAGGTCTATACCGACGGTTATTTCTGGCGCGTCGCGCCCTGGCTGTTCGTCTCTATGGGTGTTACCCAGGGTCTTAACACGCTGTATTTGTTTTCCTGGCTCACGGATGTGGCAGCTTTCGATGTGAGTCGCGCCGCCAATGGGGTCGCACTGGTGACGATCGTCTCCGCTGCCAACTTCCTGGTCATGGGCCCCCTCGTAGAGTACTTGCAACGGCGCGGGTATGGTCCGCTTTGGGTGCCGGTGGTCGGTCAGAGTATGGCGATGCTTATGCTGCTGGCCTTGGCGATACAAATCCAGGTTGCCGTAGTGCCGCAGTGGATGTTCTGGATGGTCATGGCGGGAACCTCAACGCTGGCGTTCTCAGCCTTTAGCCAGGCGTTTCCGACGGCAATGATCGGTCGCGTGTACACCGCGTTTAACCTGATGGGATTTCTGTGTACGGCGCTATCGCAATGGCTGGTGGGAAGAGTGCTGGACATGTATCCGCGTACGGAGCTAGGCGCGAGCCCGGAAGGCTATAGCATGGCGTTTGCATTACTGTTGGGTTTCCAGCTTGTTGCCGCTTTTTGGTTTGTGCTGGCATATCGCCTGGGTGTGGGTAGTCGCACGCTACTGCAGAAGCAGGCGTTCTAGTTACGCGGCTGGCTTTATCGTTTCGCGCAGCTTGAATTTGGCGGGTACGTGGCCGGGAATGCGGAACAGCGAGGGTGCCCACTCGAAACCTGTCTCGTCCAACTCGATCTCCGTGATGCGCGATGCGATTGATGCAAACGCGATGCCCGCGTTCATGCGGGCGAGATGTGAGCCCAGGCAGAAGTGAATGCCACCTCCGAAAGAGCAGTGTTTGGCTTCGCGTCGACCAATGTCAAACCGATCGGGATCAGAAAATACTTCGGCGTCACGATTGGCGCTAATCAATATGGCGTTAACCACGGCATCTGCGGGAATCACATAATCGCCAAACTGGGTGTCTTCCCACAGCACGCGGATCGTTTGCGGTATAGATGGGTCATAGCGTAGACATTCTTCCACCGCCGTGTCGATCAGCTCGGGCTGCGCTGCCAGCCGCTCGAACTGGTCAGGATGACGGGCGAAGCAGCGCATGCTATTACCAATTACTCCGATGGTGGTTTCCAGTCCGGCCACGAGCAGACCGATACCCTGCTGCATGAGTTCTTCGGTAGAGAGGCTGTCGCCGGCTTCTTCCGCCTGTACGAGCCCTGTCAGAATGTCATTACCCGGATCGCGGCGACGTTGCTCGATAAGCTCGAAGATATAGATACCCAGTTCTTCCAGCGCCGCATTGGCCGAGTCGGCCAGATGCGGGAATGCGTGTATGGCGAGCAGGTAGGTGACGCGAGACACCAGGTCAGACAGACGGTTGCGGTCTTCGAAGCCGATGCCCAGCATGCAGCACATGGAGGCAGCCGGCACCAGCAGGGCCAGATGTTCTACCATATCCATTTCGCCGCGGAGCACGATCTTGTCGAGCTCGGCATCGGTCAACGCCTGCACCTGGGGTTGAATAGCCGCTAGCGCTCGCGGCGTAAATGCTTTGCTCACCAGCGCTCGAATACGATCGTGATCTGGCGGGTCCAGGCGCAGCATGAACTTGGAGGCGTCGCTCTCTTCTCTCGTATGGTTGGGGATAAGACCATCCAGATGTCGCATGCCCACGCTGCTACTCTTTAGCAGTTTCTGGATGTCGTGGTAGCGGAACAGTCGCCAGTTGCCGTCAGGCGTAAGATTGACGGGAACGTTTTCCCGCAGGTATCGGTAGCGTTCGAACGGTTCAGTCTTCAGGTCATCTTCATAAGGATTGGCGTCATGCCAGCTTGGTTCCGGCGTCGTTGGTGACTCATCCATACCTGCTCTCCCGTTTACTGTCAGTTCTCTGTCACGCTACCTGGCTAGCCTGCTTAAGTGTCGGTGCATCTGCGCTGAGCACCGCGAGTATGTCCTCAGGCTGCTGTAAGCGCTTGATTCTCTCAAAGAGAAGCGCCGCCTGGGGATAGTAATTGCGCTGGTAAACCAGCCACTGCTTGATCGGATTGCCGGCGTAGCGCGCTTCGTAGTTTTCCATCAGCAGATGAAACATATCGACCAGCAGCGATTGCACCTGTGGCCACTCGAAGGGCGCGGGCATATCGCCCGCTGCATCACCGGCGATGAGTCGGGCCAGGTCCGGCCGGCACAAAATACCGCGCCCCAACATCAGGTCATCACAGCCCGTGACTTCGCGGCAGCGGCGCGCATCTGCTGGATTCCATATCTCGCCGTTGGCGATCACGGGTACGTCGATCCACTCGCGCAGGCGCGCTATCTCTTCCCAGTAGGCCGGTGGTCTATAGCCATCTTTCTTGGTGCGTGCGTGTACCGCCAACTCAGTGGGTCCGGCCGCCGCAATCCCACTGACATTGTCCTGCAGCAGCTCGCGGTCCTCAAAGCCCAAGCGAATCTTTACCGTCACCGGTATTTCTGCAGGCACAGCGCTGCGCACGGCAGACACGATGGCGTGTACCCGCTCCGGCTCGCGCAACAAGATGGCACCGCCGTCGCTGCGATTGACGGTTTTGGCCGGGCAGCCAAAATTCAGGTCGATACCGGGCGCGCCCAGCTCTGCGGCGCGTGCGGCATTCTCGGCCATGGGTATCGGCTGGCCACCGAGTAACTGTACGTAGACCGGTAGTCCTGAAGCAGTCTTTGCGCCCCGTTTCAGCTCCGGGCAAATTCTGTGAAATACCCGCGGTGGTAACAGCAGGTCACTGACCCGCACAAACTCGGTGACACAGCGGTCCAGCCCGCCAAGAGTGCTGAGCAGGTCGCGCATGGTGTGGTCGATAACCCCTTCCATCGGGGCGAGAATCAGGCGCATCGCGTTGTTGTCGTGTCGAAACCCGCGCATTTTACCGAAAAAAAAGGGGGCTCGCTTTCGCGGCCCCCTTCGGGTTTCTTGAACGTTGCGGCTTAGCCGAACTGATTCATGGTGTTGTCCTTACCGGAGGCCTTGAGAGCCTGATCGCCGGAGAAGTACTCCTTGTGATCGTCACCGATATTGGAGCCTGCCATGTCCTGGTGCTTGACGCAGGCGATACCCTGACGGATCTCCTTGCGCTGAACGCCGGCGACGTAGGCCAACATGCCTTCTTCGCCGAAGTAGCCCTTGGCGAGGTTGTCGGTAGACAGTGCCGCCGTGTGGTAGGTCGGCAGCGTGATCAGGTGGTGGAAGATGCCGGCTTCGCGAGCAGCGTCCGCCTGGAAAGACTGAATCTTGGCGTCGGCAGCAGTGGCCAGCTCCGTTGCGTCGTACTCGGCGCTCATCAGGTTGTCGCGATCGTAGCTGGATACGTCCTTACCTTCTTCGCTCCAGGCATCGAATACCTGCTGGCGGAAGTTCAGGGTCCAGTTGAACGAGGGGCTGTTGTTGTAGACCAGCTTCGCATTCGGGATCACCTCGCGGATGCGGTTGACCATACCGCCGATCTGGCCGACGTGTGGTTTTTCGGTTTCGATCCAAAGCAGGTCAGCACCGCTCTGCAGGCTGGTGATGCAATCCAATACGCAGCGGTCTTCGCCGGTGCCGGCTTTGAAGCGGTACAAGCCGTTGGGCAGGCGTACCGGACGTACCAGGTTGCCATCCTGTTTGATAACGACGTCGCCTTCGTTGACGTCGGCCGCAGATTCAATGACTTCCGTTTCGAGGAAAGCGTTGTACTTGTGCGCCAGATCGCCAGCGTCAGTTGAAACCGGAATCTTCTGGGTCAGGCCCGCGCCGAGCGAATCGGTACGCGCAACGATCACACCGTCGTCTACACCCAGCTCCAGGAAGGCGTAGCGAATTGCGTTGATTTTGGAGAGGAAGTCCTCATGGGGAACCGTAACCTTGCCGTCCTGGTGTCCGCACTGCTTGGCGTCGGATACCTGGTTCTCGATCTGGATGGCGCAGGCGCCGGCTTCGATCATTTTCTTGGCCAGCAAGTAGGTGGCTTCTTCGTTACCGAAACCGGCATCGATGTCTGCAATGATAGGCACGATGTGGGTCTGGAAATTGTTAATCGCATTCAGTGCAGCCTGCTCAGCCACCTGATCGCCGGAATCGCGTGCTGCGTCGAGATCCTTGTAAAGGTGGTTCAGTTCGCGGGCATCTGCCTGGCGCAGGAAGGTGTACAGCTCTTCAATCAGAGCGGGAACAGAAGTCTTCTCGTGCATGGACTGGTCGGGCAGGGGGCCGAATTCGCTGCGCAGGGCGGCGATCATCCAGCCAGAAAGGTACAGGTAGCGCTTATCGGTAGTGCCGTGGTGCTTCTTGACCGCAATCATCTTCTGCTGGCCAATGAAACCGTGCCAGCAACCCAGGCTTTGGGTGTACTGCGCGCTGTCGGCGTCGTACTCAGCCATGTCCTTGCGCATGATGCCGGCGGTATAGCGGGCGATATCAAGGCCGGTCTTGAACTGGTTCTGCATTTCCATGCGGGCCGCGTACTCGGGGCTGATGGCAGACCAGGCTTCACCCTGGGCGTTGCGCAGTTCAGCGAACTTACTAATTAGACTCTGGTAATCAGACATTGGGTCACCTACATACTAAGTAAAAAAAATCTGTGATTTGGGGTTGCTCACCCCGGAGCATGCTGCGTATGTTAGTGGTGCTCACCACATAAATGAAATAAATAGAAAGTATTTCTGCTATTCACCACGGTGATGTAAAGCGAGTTTGAGCACTAGAAATTTTTAAAAGTGCATTTAAATCAAAGAGATAGAAATATGTCGCCGGAATTCGGTCCCACCTCCAAATTTTACTATTCACAGCGTTTGCGGCTCCATTATGTGGATTGGGGAAACCCCGGAGCGCCGCCAATCCTGCTGGTACATGGCGGCCGTGATCATTGTCGTAACTGGGATTGGGTCGCACGTGAACTGAGCCAACGCTACCACGTAATTGCTCCCGACCTGCGTGGTCATGGCGACAGTCAGTGGATCACTGGTGGTACCTATAACATGATGGATTACACCTACGATATTGCTCAGTTGATCCATCAACTGGAGCTGGCGCCGCTACGTATCATCGCGCATTCCATGGGTGGCAACGTCTGTCTGCGTTATACCGGTCTGTACCCCGATAACGTCGAGAGATTGGTGGCCATTGAAGGATTGGGCCCATCACCGAAGATGATGGAGGAGTGGCGAAAGATGGAGGTCACAGATTCCTTGCGTGGTTGGGTGAACGAAGTGCGGGGGCTATCAGGTCGGCAGCCGCGTCGTTACGACAGCCTCAGCGACGCCGTCGCTCGAATGCAGGAGGCGAATCCGCATCTGACACCGCAGCAGGCTGAGCACCTCACTGTGCATGGCGCCAACCAGAACGAAGATGGCACCTACAGCTGGAAATACGACAATTATCTCAACGTGTTCCCGGCGGTGGGGATGACGCCGGACCTCGCCGACGCACTCTATACCAAAATCACCTGCCCGACGCTGCTGGTGTACGGCGAGGAAAGTGACGCTTCCAATCCGCAAGTGGATGGTCGCGCGGAAGTGTTTCAGGATGTGCGGGTTGAGAGCGTAGCGGACGCCGGCCACTGGGTGCACCACGACCAGTTAAGCGTATTCATGGGTTTGCTCGACGAATTTCTCTGACTTAGAGCGCGTTCTCGGAAGGAACCAGTCGCACCACAGTGCTACCCGCAGCGTTCTCCAAAAGCAGAAACAGATAGCCGTGTCTATCCATCTCAACATCACGGATACGCCCAATTCCGGATAACAGCGTTTCTCGCTGCGCCTCGTAATCGTTCTCTAACACTATCCGATAGAGCTCTCGGCCCTTGAGCGAACCGGCGATCACAGCGCCATGCCATTGGGGAAATAAGTCGCCCCGGTAGAAGGTGAAGCTGCTTAATGCCGGTGAGGGTGTGAAGTCGGCGCGGGGCTGTTCGATCTCTGAGGGTTCAAAAGCGATGCCCAGTTCCTTGCCGCCCTCGACGGGGGTGCCATCATAATCGAGTCCGAGAGAAGTTAGCGGCCAGCCGTAGTTCTTTCCCGGCTGAATCAGGTTGAGTTCATCGCCGCCGCGGGGTCCCATTTCGGTCTCCCACAGCTGCCCGCGCTCAATACTGTATTCAAGCCCCTGTGGGCTGCGGTGGCCCACGCTGTAAACGCTGGGGAAGGCGCCTTCAACGTCCAGATAGGGGTTGTCGGGTGGCACACCGCCTTCTGCGTAGATGCGGTGCACCTTGCCGTAGGGTTTGTCGATGTCCTGGATGTCGAGGTACTCGCTGCGGCCCTTCACTCCCACGGAGAAATAGAGGTGACCCTGGTCATCGAAGCTCATGCGCCCGCCCGCAGCAACGTCGGGCGTTGCCGTGTAGTATGATTTGTCGACTTCCCATATGACCTGCTCGTCCACCCATGCGCCATCGCGAATGCGGGCACGTACGATACGATTCATCGAAACGTCGATCATGCCCTCGCAATCTTCGCAGCGATCGGTGTAATGCAGGTAGATCCAGCCGTTGGATTCGTAGTCTGGATGGGGAAGGATATCGAGCAATAAACCTTTTCCGTAGGCGAGGTCGTAGACGACGATGGAATCGTCGAATGCCTTCGGTGTGCCCTCTACCAGGTCCGATACATCACCCATTGCACTGATAACCCGCACGCCGCGAGTTTTCTCTGTAACGAGCATGCTGCCATCGGGCAGGGGCGCGATAGAGTAAGTCTGGGGATGTAAGCCGGTTGCAAAGACCTCCACCTGGAAGCTATGTAAATCGGTCTCAACAACGCCCTCGGGAATCTCCAGGGGTGCCTTCACCTTGAAATCGCTGAACACCCGACCAGCCCGCCGCTCGCCGAGAAAAATCGCCATGCCTCGAATATCAGCATCGGTCCACACACTGGCCCAGGCGGGCATACCCGCCTGTGGCGCTCCACTGCGGATAATCGCCTCCATTGCATCGGTGCTGTCGCCGTATTTCAGATCTCTGCCGACGAGCGCTGGACCTAGACTTGGTGTGCCTTCCATATTCTCGCCATGGCAGGTAGCGCAGTTGTCCGCGTAGAGCGCGACATAAGGATCTGGTTCACCGAAGTAGATGAGTAAGGCAACGCCGCCGATGAGTGAGACAATCACCACCAGCAGGGCTATAAGAAACTTCTTCAATTTACACTCTTCTTATTGGGCGAGGCCCATTTCTTGTAGTGCTTCCAGTATACCTGTCGCCATTACCCGATAGCCTTCGGCGTTCGGGTGTACCTGGTCGGCGCGCAGGCTGGAATCGGACAGTACGTCAGAGAATACATCGGCGATCAGCGGTGCCCCTGTTTCCTCAGACAGCTCTGCGTAAATATCTGAATCCTTTAGCGCTCCCGCGGTCGCCCGCAGCAAGGATAGTCTCGGTACCGCGACGATGACGGTCATGGCCCCGGTAGCCTGACTTTCCAAAACGATTTCGCGCAGGTACCCTTTGACCCGCGACGCCTGACTTTGGCGTAGAAAGTCGTTGCCACCCAGTTCCACAATAACCAGTTGAGGTTGGTGGCGAGTCAGTAGGTCGCCCAGCCGGCGACGTGCTTCACGTGCAGTATCACCGGGTATTCCGGCGTTGATCATATTCCAGCCGGTGGCCGCACCCAGGTGTGTTACCCAGTCTTCGCCCGGTCCCGCGCCGGTGCCGAAGGTGACGCTGTCACCGAAAGCCAGCACAGTGCTGCCGCGCGGGATAGCGTCCAGGCCCGGCTCGTTGCTGCAGCCAAACAGGAGTGCAACGACGAAGAGGCATAGGAGACGTTTCATATTAGCTGTTTTGCAGTATCGGCCAGCGCTCGCTGATGATGCCGTCTTCAAGCACAGCAATATCACCGAACTGCAGGAATACGAATTCACTTTGGGTGGGACGCAGAAATACCCAGTCGTCTGGCGCAAGATTAATGCTGGCCGAACCGTTCAAATACTCCTGATTGGTGGAGCGCCCCATTAGCGGATTGATACTCAGGCCAGGCGGCGACTCGGGTAAGGCTTTCCAGTAGCCCCCATAGGTGTAAAACGTTTGCGCGCGGTTGCGGTCCCAGGCGGCCATGATGCCTGCCGCACCGTCTACCGGCATGACCGCGGGATTCATGGCCTTGAGAACCGGCGTCGCGATATAAGATGCCGGAATATGATCGGCCAGCGTGGGTATGTCGAAGTCGGTTGGCTTTACCAGGCAGGAGCCGGCAGCGAGTTCATTAAACGGGTAGTCACCCTCATCATACATCTGGTAAGTGGGGCTGCCGCCGCAATTTAGTAGCACATCCTGCGGCCAGTCGTCGCCCAGGTAGTGGCGCGCAGTGGCGACAAAATCCGTATAGGCCAGCATGGCGCGATCTCGATAGTCGAGCGGATCGCCGGGTACTTTCACGATATGGGGCTCGTAACCCATAAAGCCGGAGAACTGTAGCTGCGGGCTAGACTGAATGATATCGAGCATGGCGATCAGCGTATCGTGCTCGGTCACGCCACCGCGGTGCAAGCCGACATCGAGTTCAATATTGATACGCATATTGACGCCTAGCTGCTCAGCCAGCGTCGCGTACTGAGCCAGGCGTTGCGGCGTATCAATCAGCCATTGCAGCTGCCGCTCGGAATCGAAACCACTACCCGCGGGATCGCTGGCATAGTAGTTGGCTGCGGCGGTTACCGGCATCGGCTTGCCGAGCAGGATGTCGGTATCGGGGAAGGCCGCGACCACCTGGTTGAGAAACGGTTGATGGAACAGCATCAGTCGCTTGCTGTTGCTGGCTTCCATGATGGTGCCTAGCAAGTCTACCGACGGTAACGACTTGGCCACGATGCGGTAGGCATAGCGCTCGCCTAAGTGATGCTTCAGCGTCTGTACGTTGGCTAATAGTTTCGCGCGGTCCACCACCAGTGTGGGACCGCTGATTCCGGCATCGTCTAACGCCTTGCTCAATGCCTGAAAATACGGCGGATGATTCCCGCCGCGATCTTCCGGCCGAAGGCCAACGCCAACGGCGGCAGCGCCCAACAGGCCGCCGGCCAATAGAGTGCGTCGCTTAATCGCTGCTGGCATGCCTAGCCCAACAGTTCGCGTAGGTAAGGGTTCAGGAATTTGCCGTCGGGATCCAGCGTGCGGCGAACCTCGATGAAGTCGTTCCAGCGCGGGTACAGCGCCGCGAAGTCTTCACGCGTGAGCGTGTTCAGTTTGCCCCAATGTGGCCGCCCGCCGTATTTGCGGAAGATCGGTTCTATCGCTGCAAAGTAGGCGTCGTAATCCTCTTCGAAATAGCGGTGAATGGCGATGGAGCAGCACTGGCGCTCATAAAATGGGCTCAGCCAGATATCGTCGGCCGCCACGTAACGGAATTCGATTGGGAAAAAGACTTCGTTAAAGCCGCCTTCCAATACCTCCCGAATCTCGCGCATTGCCTGTATGCCATTCTCGCGGGGTAGGTGGTATTCCATCTCGTTGAAGCGCACGTTGCGCTCATTGGCGTAGTTTTTCCAAGAGCTCTCTACCTTGACCTCGTTATCGAGCGTCTTAATGTAGGTGCTCATGACCAGCTCGCGTAGCTTGGGTGACCATCCCAGCATATCGCGCGCCATTTTGAGGTCTTCCGCCCCTTCGTTGCTGTCCAGGCTGGGGGTGGCACCGAGGGGTTCGTCGGTGATGTTGTGCATATCGGTCCAGCCCATCCCCGTAAACGGGATGTAGTAGAACTCGAAGTTACGATTCTCACCGGCCACCCGATCCGCAGCATTCAGCACCTCGTCGACGCCGCACCAGATTGTTTCGCGTTTAAGGCGATAGGGCGCCTGGTTTTGCAGATTAATTTTGCTAAGGATGCCGAGGGTGCCCATGGATACCTGCGCGGCTTTGAATACCTCAGGATTGTTATCTTTGCTGCACTCCAGCACATCACCGTTGGCGGTGACCAATTCCAGGCTCTCAATAAACGTGGGCAGGCAGCCGATATTCATCCCTGTGCCATGGGTTGCGGTGGCCATGCAGCCGGCGAGACTTTGCTCGTCAATGTCCGGCATATTGATCATGGCTTGGCCCACCGATTCTAGCGGTGCGCCCATGTCTCCCAGGCGGGTGCCGCCCCAGAAACTGGCTCGCAGGTTTTCCGTATCGTGATCGATCATGCCGCTCAGGCGTGATAGTGATATCAGCGTGCCATCAGTGGGCACGAGTGGTGTGAAGGAGTGTCCTGCGCCTACGGCCCGGACCGTGCCGCTTGCTTCAGCAACAATCTGCTGTAACTCCGATAGGGAGGTGGGGGCTAGGCGGTGCTCCGGCAGACATTGTTGCGAGCCCGACCAATTGCGCCAGGGAATGCGCCTTTTGCTCGTCTGCGACACACTCAGGCTTGGCGCCAGCATGGCACCTGCGGCAGCGAATAATGAGGCCAGGACCTGGCGTCGAGTCTGCATCGTTTCTTAGTTCTCGTTATTATTGATCGGAGTATACCAATTGTGTTTTGCGCCTGAATCCCTCGTTCGGGCTACGGTGCTTCTGCCATAAACAGAATCAGGGCTTCAAACTGATCGACATCGCAGTCCATGCATAGACCCAGCGGAGGCATCCCGCCAAAGCCGTTGATGACATTGTCCAGCAGGACATCCATGCCCTTATTCATGCGCTCATCCCAAGCAGCGGCGTCGCCGGTTAGGGGCGATCCAGTGGCGGCCAGGGTGTGGCAGCTTCGGCAACTGCGGTTGTAGATGTCGGCTAATTCGGCGTCCGCCGGAACCAGGGCTTTTGATTGCGTTTCGCTAATGCCACTGGATTCGCCGCCAGCGCAGGCGGTGAGCAGGGCGAGTAGCGCGAATACCAGGCTGCGGACCGGCATAGTCGTTACTCCACTGTGAGCTAAATTATGAAAAAGATAGTTATAATTAGCTTTTAAGTTTAGAGAACGCCTCCGTGCCTGTCAATGTGAGTCAGGCAGACCAAAGGCCAGCAACGTGTCTGAGAGGGCGAAGGGCATGCGCCCATAGCCCCCGGCTGCGATCAGTACTAATTGGCGCGGCTCGCCGTTTGTGTCGACAACGGTATAACTCATCGGCGTCGCGATTCCGGCTGCGGGCAGGCGCCCCTTCCATAGTTCTTCGCCCGTATCGCTGTCAAAGGCGCGCAGATAGTGCTCCAGAGCTCCGCCGATGAAGGTTAAACCCCCGGCTGTCATCAGCGGTCCACCGAGGCTGGGTGTGCCAGTATTAAGCGCGATGGGAAGCGGGGCGAGATCTCTGGTAGTGCCTAGCGTGGACTGCCAAATATGTTCGCCGGTGCGTAGATCGATACCGGTGAGTAGCCCCCAGGGTGGCGGATTGCAGGGTGTGCCGAAGGGCGACTGGATCATCACCCGCCACAGGCCCCAGGGTGTGCCCGGTTGGCGCAACATTTCTTGACCCGGGTTGGCTTCCCGTACCGCTTCAAAATCCTCCCGCGGTATCAGCTTTACTTTGAATGCCAGGTTGGAAGAGTTCACCACAAGCGTTTGCGTGCGTTCATCGATGGCCAGTCCGCCCCAGTTAATTCCCCCGGCGTTGCCCGCGTACATTAGCGTCCATTCGGGTGACACCGGTGTATACATGCCTTGGTAGCGCAGGCTGGTCAGTTCCTCGCGGCAGGCCTGACGATCATAGAAGGTGAAGCCAAACGCCTCTTCCGGGTCAAGCGTTTGTGCGGCGACAGGTTGCGGTAGCAGCGGGAACGGTTGTGTGGCAGACAATTCCAGATTGGGAAAGTCGGGGTTTTGCGGCACGGGTCTTTCTTCCACTGGGAATAGTGGTTGACCCGTGCGTCGATCGAGAATGAAGATGAAACCCATCTTCGTGCCCTGGGCGACGGCAGGGATACGCTCGCCGTTTCGCTCCAGCTCAAACAGGGTAGGTTGCGCAGGCGTATCAAAGTCCCAAAAGTCCCGGTGAACGAACTGATAGTGCCAGCGAATGTCTCCGCTACTCGCGTCAATGGCCACGAGGGAGGACCCATAGTGGGCTCGAGAAATATCCTCGTTACGAAAGTAGTCCGGTAGGGGGTTACCCGTCGGGGCATAGATGAGCCCCAGTTCTTCGTCGGCGCTCATGGGCGCCCATACATTCGGGGTTGCGAGTAAATAACCTTCAGTGCTGCGGTTCTCTGCCGACTGTGGATAGTTCGGCGGCGCAAGATCCTGCGCCCACTCCAACGCGCCTGTGCGAGCGTTATAGGCCCGTACGACGCCACTAGGCGCACTAACGCCCGCGCCGTCACTAATGGTTCCGCCGACTATCACCCGGTCACCAATGATCGTGGGCGGAGAGGTGTGATGGTGTTCACCCGGATAGCTCGCTTCGCCGATACCTTTGGCGGTGTTCACGAAGCCCGCTTCGCCAAATTCAGAGCAGGGCGTTCCGGTTTGGGCGTCTAGCGCAATGAGGCGTGTGTCATTGGTGTTGGTGAAAATGCGACTGGCGCACATCTCCCCATCCTGTTTACCGGCGTCTTTCCAAAAGGACACTCCGCGGCAGGTGAGCATGTTGGAGTAATGGGCCTTTAGCTCAAGCTTGGGATCGAACGCCCAGGCCTGGGCGCCGGTGAGTGGATCTAGTGCTATGACCCGATTGAAGGGTGTGCAGATGTAGAGCAATCCCTCGGCCAATATCGGTGTCAGTTGGAATGACGTCGGCGACCAGACCTCGGCAGAACCGCTGGACATTTCGCCCGTGTGAAACGACCACAATGGCTTCAGCCTATGAACGTTGTCGCGATTGATGAGGCCAGAGTCGCTGAACTGGCGGCCGCCGTCACCGCCATACGGTAGGTAGTTAGAGGCTTCGCGCGCATGTGCGGGATCTGTGGCGGGCGGTGGATCCCGGAAGGTGTCACAGGCCGAAATTGCCAGGCAGAGCAGGAGCAGTCTCGTCTGAAGTCGAATCATCGGCTTGGTCCCGGGCTTGTTCGTTCAGCTACACTCGATCATACACTGAACAGGAGAATAACGTGGATGACAGCCGCCTGATAGAAAATTTGATTTATCGCTACGCAGAACTCATCGATGCCGGTGATTTTGAAGGCGTGGCAGAGTTATTCCGGCACGCTGAGATACTGGCTCCGGGCAGTAGCGATGTTGCGGTGGCCGGGTACGATGCGGTGTTGCAAATGTATCGCGGCTCAGCGCGTATATACGAAGACTGTGGAACTCCAAAGACGCGTCATTTGACCACCAATGTGATGGTGGAAGTGGAAGTTGATTCAGCCTCCGCGCGCTCGTATTTCACGGTGATTCAGGCGACCGATGCGCTGCCATTACAGCCCATTATCGCGGGTCGTTATCACGACGAGTTCGTCAGGTCGGACGCGGGCTGGTGTTTTAGTCGACGCAGCATGCTGGTGGATCTGCTTGGCGACTGTTCTGCACATCTGCTTATTGATCCCCCCTGAACAGGGGGGACCAAAATCGACTTGCTCAGACTACGGTTAGGTTTCCCGCATCAGGGCTGCGGGTTAAATCGGCTGTTTTTAGTGAGTGGGGAGAACGTATCGTGAAAGTACTGAAGGGGATGATTGCACTGGGAGCCAGCTTGCTCCTCAGTGGTTGTTTTTACGTGCAGTTAAGTGGTTCCGTCGGGGGTGCCGACGTCATGGTGACGCCGCTACGGGATCAGGGCAATGTTGTCGCAATGGGCACCTCGATGGGGCCTGCCGAGTGGATCGACACAATCGGTCAGGAGGATTGGGATAGCCTGGATGCGGCGGGTCAGTTGCTGGTGACCGGTATCGCGGTCATCGATGTTGGCCAGTTGGATCCGGCTGAACTCTACCTGGTCACTGCGACGGGTGGCTCAGATTACGACGCGGATGGTGATGGTCAACTGGATCAGTCCCCGACACCCTTTAGTGGCACTCTGCGCGCGGTCATGACGGGCGCAGATCTGATGGCTGGGGATATTAAAGTCACAGCCATCTCCGAGATGGCCTATCAGGCCGTGCGAGCCAGTATCGGCGATAGCGACAACGCTCAGTTGTTGGCCGCCCTTGCAGAAACGGCAGCTTCCCTGGTGAAGGATGTGGACGGGAATGGCGCCGTCGATTTTGCCGACATCAATGCATGGGGTTACTGGCTCGGCCAGGATGTCATAGAGATCGATGGAGACAGTTACTTGGAATATCTCGGCGCCGTTAGAGAGGGTATCGATGATGAAGCAGCCGCTGAGTTTATCGACAAGTTGATTAACGGCGAGCCGATTGCAGGTTCCGGCAGTTGGGAACTGGAGGTCAAGGGCGAAGTCGCTGGCAGCTTCACGGTCGCCGTGCCTGCAACGGTATTCTCAGTCGAAGGAGAGGACGTGCCGCGCACCGGCGATACTGAGAGGGTACGCGACTCCATTGATGATCTGGTCGAGGAAGCGGGCGGCGCGCCGCCAAGCAATATCGTGGTCGATGTTGTTGAGGACACGGCGGATCGGGTGGTTATGAACGTGAGCTTTGATTCCTCACTGCCTGGACTCGGTGACGTCACCTACAACCTCACCTACACCTATACCAATACCGGCGGCTAGTCGCGGGCTCGGTAACTGTTGATAGCTGCCTGCGGGGACGCGGGCAGCTCCAATTCAAAACCCACATTCCTATGTGGGTTTTTTTGTTTCTGGCGCCGGGTTGTCGGGATATGATGAGTCATCTTCAGATTGAGGGTATGGCGGTTCATCGTGGTGCAGGATGTGATCCAGGGCTATCGACTCGATTATCGAATCGGCGGTGGCGGTAGCGGAGAAGTCTACAAAGGCGAGTTCAAGGGAGCCTCTGTCGCGGTTAAGATTCTGCACGGCCAGATCGATGGTACTGCCCGGCGCAGGTTCGAATACGAAAGTCTTTTTCTGCAGCGCCTGCGACATGGAGGCATCGCGGAATTCGTTGACGCCGGCATAACCAATGATGGTCGGCCTTACCTGTGTACTCGCTATTTCGAAGGGGTACCCATTACCGACTATGCCCGTGACAGGCAGCTCGATACGCGAGATCGGGTGCGTCTGATTCTCGAGTGTTGCCACATTTTGCATTTTGCACATCTGCGCGGCGTCGTGCACCGCGACATCAAGCCCGACAATTTGCTGGTCAACAAAGCCGGCGAAGTGAAGGTGCTGGACTTTGGCGTTGCCACCAGTGAGCAAATGCCGGCGGTCGAGACCGCTCTAACGGAGCACGGTCAATTACTGGGCACACTTCCCTACATGAGTCCCGAGCAGATTTCGCAATCGGGTGAAGCGATCGCAAGTCCGACGGATACTTACAGTCTTGGTGTGGTGGCCTATGAGTTGTTGGCGGGGCGGCTACCGCTGGAACTGGCGGGCTTGCCGATACAGGCGGCGTTGGAGGCGATTCAGCAGGCGCATATTCCTCCTGTGTCCCGGCAGCTTGGGCGAGCAGACAAGCAGTTGGATGCGGTCATTCTCAAGATGTTGCACCGAGAGCCGACGTCCCGGTATCACTCGATGGCCGAGGTTGCAGAAGATTTGCAGCGCTGGCTGGACGGCAAGCTTGTGTTAGCGCAGATGCCCAGCTTGCAAGATGAATTCCTGCACTTGGTCCGACGAAACCAATTGCTGGCAGGCACCGTCGCTGCAGTGTTCATGGTGACTGCGATTGCTGCGGGAGTCTCCACCTGGTTCGCCTGGCAGGAAGCGCAAGCGCGGCAGATAGCGGAAGTACAGCTGGAAAGAACCCGCGGGCTTTCCAATTTTCTGGTGGAGATGCTGCAGTCCTCTAATCCCGAGCGAGGAGGCAGTCAGGCCTTAACCGTTAAAGAAGTCATGTTGAAAGCGGCGGGCGATGTGCAGAATAAGATTAGCGATGATCCGCGGATTGAAGCCACTATTCGCTGTACGCTCGGTGTTTCTCTGCTGGTTTTAGGTGATCAGGAAGCGTCAGAGCTCCAGGCGACTCGCGGTAACGAGTTGGTGGCGGCCATGCCCGCAACCGACGCCTGGGAGGAGTGCCGGCTGGCGCTCGGTCAGGCACAGTTTTATCGCCTTGATCGCGATGCCGCACGCACAACCCTCAAGGATTTGTTGGCCCAGACTCGAAAGCGCCGTTACTCCAATGAGGTGCTGACCAAGGCGGAACTCAATATTGCCATTGCTGATAACTACGATGGCCAGCATCGCGCGGCCTTCGAGCGAATGAAAGTCCTCATGGAGACGCCCTACGACGTATTACCTGAGCACGATGAGTATCGTCTTTATGGTGTGCATGAATACGGTGTCAGCCTCTTCGGCATAAACCAATTCGAAGAAGCCGCAGAGGTGCTGCAGCGATCCGTGGATCTGCGTACTGAGAAATTCAGTGCCAGTCATCCACAGACCTTGTTCTCCCTGGTCTATCTTGGCTACGTTCGTGCAGAGCAGGGTCGCTATGCGCAGGCGCGAGATATCTTGCAACGGGTAGTCGATGCGCGCAGCGATGCCTATGGGCCCTTACATCGCCAGACCTTATTGGCGCGGCGCGACCTGCTGCGAGTCATGGTATTGCAGGGTGACCTGCTTGCAGCCGAGCAGCAAGCTGTGGTGCTGCGCGACAATATTGAAACGATAGGGGTTCGGGAGCTGCATCTCACATTGCAATTGCAACTGGCCAATCTTGAGACGGCGCGTGAAGAATGGGCATCTGCGGAAGGTCGCTATTTGAAAGTCTTACGCTACCTGGAAACCGTCGAGGGAAAACCCATTGCGAGTTTGTTGGTGGGTCGACTCGACTACGGCGCCATGTTGGCTGCCAGTGGCAGGATTGCGGAGGCCCGGCAGCAGTATCAGGCGGGCCTCACCGAGGTAGCCGAATATCTCGGCGAAGAGCATCTCTATTACGTGAAGTTACAGGCGGCTAATGCGGCTTTGGCCGCAGCGGGTTAAGAAGCTAGCTGCAGTCGCGAGAGATGAGCCCCATTCGTGAGGCTGCCATGGTCGCCTCGGCGCGACTGTTGATACCCAGCTCGCGATAAATCTCCTTGATATAGTCGTGTACCGTGTGGTGACTGAGCTGCAATAAGTCCGCCACCTCCTGGGTTTTGTACCCCCGCGATATCAGCTGCAGGACTTCAATTTGGCGCGGGGTCAGCTGTATATCTGGCTCAGCCTGCGGTTGAAACTGGCTCAGAATTTTGCGGGCGACCGCGGCAGAAAGCGGCGGTGAGCCGTGCAGGGTATCTTTGAGCATCTGGATGATGGTTTCCTGCTTGCCTTCCTTGAGCACGTATCCCTGCGCGCCTGCACGCAGTGCAGACAGGATGTGCTCTTCATCGCTGAATGCGGTCGCCACGATGCGGATGCACTGTGGAACGGATGTGGCCAGCTGTTGAATGACTTCCAGACCACTGCCATCCGGAAGATTAAGGTCTATGAGTGCCAGTTCCGGTTCGCTGTGTCCAACGACGTCTTTGGCGGCGCTAACGGTATCGGTCTCAAAGATGCCGATACCGGGAAAACTCGCACGCACCGCCTCGATCAGCCAGCGCCGCGCGTCCTCGTGATCTTCGAGGACCAATGCGGATTCCGGTATATGACCCGTATCAAGTTGAAGCATGCCAGCGCGGCAGCATCAGGTCGACGCGACAGCCGGTATCCAGTTCAGCAAACACCAGTTCGCCGCCCAGTTGCTCGGCGCGGCTGCTCATTGATTCAAGCCCCCGTCCCGGTTTGGAGTTGCTGGCCATGCCGCTACCATTATCGCTGATCGATATTTCGATGTTCTGCTCGCTGGAGCGCACTTGAAAACTCACTTCACTGGCATCGGCGTGTTTGATGACGTTACTGACCGCCTCACGGATAATGCGACTGATGGTGATCACGTTTTGCACCTGTACCGGTGAATCGGTCATGTCCAAGGGTACCTGCCAGTGCAGGACGATGTTGCTGGCGCTCAGGCGGGTCTCCATTTCTGTGCGCAGGTCTCCCAGCAGTTCCAGCAATGTGAGCCGCTTATCCAGGGTGCGTGCGATGTCTTCGCGCAGCGACTGCAAGACCATGCGCGCCTGATCGGCCATCTTCTCGTCGGGAGCCTGGTAGACGAGACTCAACAATTGAGCACCGAGGTCATCGTGCAGGTTGCGATAGATGCGCTCTCGTTCCTGGTGCACCGCTTCCTCGATGTGTCGAGAAAGCAACAGGGATTCACGATGGCTTTTGCGCCGCTTAAGTAGTACGCCAACAAAAATGACGCAGGGGCTGAGAACCAGACCCAGGCTTACCACGATATTGACCGGCAGCAGTAAGGTCAGCCCGGCGCCAACGGTGAGCCCAATAACGGTCGCTGCCAAGAGATTAGGTGATGCCAGAAAGTTACGCACAGGCAAACCGTTCCTGCGATAAGGATGAGCATTCCTTATGCAATAAACTCGGACCAAATACTACCCCCCTGAACAGGGGGGTATGCTAACCGGTGGCGGTGCCTTTAACGGACGCCAGCCGCACTTTGCCGGGGGGCTTGGCTTTTTCATCGATGATTTTCTTTGCGCGCGGACTGCGTTTTTTCGGCGCGGGTTTGCGGCGGCGGGGATTGTCTTCGGGTTCCGGTTGCAGGGCAACGTCAGTCTGCGGTGCTGTGCTGAGCCAATGGGCCTCATCCACCTCGAAGGCGTGGAGAATTCTATCGAGCGTGCGACCAATGCGGGTGGTGGTAGCGATTACCGGTAGCTTGGGCCAGGCGGCACGTTCTCCTGCTTTAATCATCTCGGCCAATTCTTCTTCGTTCAGCATCTTCAGTAGCTTGCCGAGGCTCTTGTGATCGCGGGGTGGGATGATGTTGATGTCGCCGATAAAGCGTTGTTCCAGCAACGCGTTCACCGCATTCATCGCGGCGCCTGCGCGCGGTCCTACCCCGGCGCGGCGTTGTAGAAAATCCAGATAACCGCGCACCACTTGCTTGATGGAGGCAACGGAGGCGTCGGTGACGATCTTGCGGATACCGGGACGGGTGTTGGGTTCGCGGCCGAGTCCTGGCATGACCTGGCTGACGATATAGTGATTAACGCCGTACATACGGGCGAGGCGCTTGGCCGGCAGATCCTGTGAAAACGAACCGTCGATCCAGCGTCGGTGTGGCAGATAGGGTTTGATGTCACCGTCGGCATCGCGCGCTTGCAGCTGCACCGAGGGAAAGATGCCGGGCAGGGCGCTGCTTGCCATCACCGCCGACAGCAGCGTGACGTTGGGTGAGGCGATATGGTTCAGCAGGCGTGATGTTTGATTGGGTTCTGCAGGTGAAATGCTGATATTGATGCTGCGGCCGGTTTTCTCGTAGGCCTCGAGGAAAGTCATGTCCGGAATCAACCGTTGCATGCCTTTCTTAATCCCCTTCATGTCCTCGCTATTGAACTTACGAAAGCCCAGCTTCACCTCTTCGTTGTTCTGAGTCAGCGCCTTCACCAGATAGTCATCTTCAAACAGCGCCAGAAATTCCTCGTCGCTACGCGAACCGACGATGGCCGCGACGAAGGCGCCCATACTCGAGCCGGATATAACGACGGGGCACAGCTTCTGTTCGATTAGGGTTTTCAGCAGCCCGAAGTGAAAGTAGCCCAGTGAGCCGCCACCACTGAGCATGAGCGCCGAGCGGCCATAGCAGTGACTGGCGCGCTGAAAAAATTCTATGCGCTCTGCCCAGGAGATGTTCTTGAAGCGGCGCGGGGAGAGGTACTCCAGTGCGTCACAAATCTCACTGACATAGTCTTCGATCAGCAGCTTGGTGCCGGCCTTCGCCTTCTGATAAAGCTTGGGCTTACCCATGCCCGCCATATTGCCGTGAATGCCCTCGTTGAGTGCGAACAACAGGCCCTTGTCATCACCCTTCTTGCGCAGGCGGCGCAGACGTTGCAAGCGGTGGTTGATGCTGCGGCTGTCATAGAGCTTGGATTCGTCATTGTGTCGCCACAAGTCGGCGCCGCTCAACACGTCGTGCTCCTGCGCGTAGCTCAGCCACTCCTCATAGCTGTCTGCGGCATCCATAGCGTGTTCTAGCTTGGTGAGGGAGCGGGCATTGCGTGGCGGCATGAGCGATTGATACTCCTGTTCAGAGAGGTCCTATTCTAGAGTGCATGAAGATGCAGTGAAATGATGGGCTAAGGTATCGTGGAAACAAAGGATATGAATCAAAGGCTGGTGTGATAATTTAGACAGCTGCGCTTGCCTGACTACTCCTCGCCGTCTCCCTTGTCGCGGGTACGATAATCGCCAAAGGCCTTGTCACGGGAGGTGAGCGCATCCGTCAGGCCCGCAGCCAGCTCCTTGAAATGCGCGCGGGTGGAGTCCGTATGAAACGCCAGCGCCTGTATCTCAGTACCCTGGCGTACCGCGGTGCGTAGTCCCGACAGTTCCATTTGTCGGTGAACGGCTCTTTTGTTCATTTGTTGCAGGTCGCTGGGGACCCTCGCAACCCGTACTGCAATCTTGAGTACCTCTGCTTCCAGGTCCTCGGCGGCAAATGCGCGGTTGGCAAAACCGTATTCGGCGGCCTCGCTGCCGGAGATCGCATCACCGGTCAGCATCATCTCCATGGCGTTGCGCATGCCCACCAGCCAGGGGAAGAATTGATTGTCGGGTGGACTCATACTGCGCACCACTGGGTAGCCGATCTGTGCGTCCTCCGCGACGTAGACAAGGTCGCAGGCAGTGGCGAGTTCGGTGCCGCCCGCCAAGCAGTAACCGTGAACTTGCGCGATCACAGGTTTAGCCAGGTCCCACACTCGGAAGCAGCCCTCGACAACGTGGCGAGCCCAGCTGCCGTCGCCACCGGCCGTGTGATAGGGGCGCTCTTCATTGGTATTGGATTTAAGGTCATAGCCTGCGCAAAAAGCGGGTCCGGCGCCTCGGATTACTGTGACACGAACCGCATCATCATGATCGTTGGCTTCCAGTTGACCGAGTATCTCGCCGCGCAACCTATTGTTGAGCGCGTTGCGCGAGTCAGGTCGATTTAGCGTAATCCGACTGACACCCTCCGAGGGTGTGTCGACAAGAATATGTTGATGTTCTCTCATAACTCGCTCGCTTATGGTTGGAATTGCTTGTGGTGGAGACGCTGAATCAATAGCCGGGGTGAACGGCCAGGCAACCGCCGTCGACCAGCATATCTGAGCCTGTGACGAAGCTGGCATCATCGGACGCCAGGTATACGGCTGCACCCGCAATGTCAGCCCCCTGTCCGATGCGGTTCATTGGGGAGATTCCCGCTAAGTAATCGACGATGTCGGGCATGTCTTTGCTCGCGGCGTCGATAATCCCGGTGTGAATCGCGCCGGGGATGATGTTGTTGCAACGAATGTTGTAGCCCTGTTGCGCGCAGTGCACCGCAATGGATCGCGTCATGCCGCGTAGTGCGCTCTTTGCCGAGGTGTAGCCGACGTCACCAGGCAGCGCAGTAAAGGCGGACGTTGAGCAGATGTTGATCAGCGAGCCGGAGCTGCCCTCCGGGTTGTCTTTCATCAGCCCGATTGCCGCCTGGCAGCCCAGCATCACACCGGTCAGGTTGATGCCCAGTACCTGTCCCCAAGTATCCAGATCAACGTCTTCAATCGATTTGCCCGTTACTATGCCGGCATTATTGACCAATACGTCGAGCCGTCCGTACTTCTCTCGGACGTACTGCACCAGTTGCTGCCAGCGCTCGGCATCCGCGGTGTCCTGTCGCATGAATGTAGCGCCGGCTTCTCTCGCAATAGCCTCGCCTCCGTCGACGTTGATATCGGTGCAAAGCACTATCGCGCTTTCCTCGGCGAAGCGCTTGACCATCGCCGCGCCCATTCCAGACGCTCCGCCCGTGATGATCACTACCTTGTCTTCCAGTCTGCCCATGGGAGTTTCACTTATTCGGGGTTTCCGCCCATGATAGTTCGGCTAAGCTATAGCGCAAACCAGCAAACAGGTCAGGACTATGAGTGTACGTTGCATCTCGCCGGTTAATAACGAGTTATATGCCGAGCGGCCCTATGCCAGTGAATCAGAAATCGACGCCACGTTTAGCAGGGCTAAACAAGCGCAGCGCGCCTGGGCGCAGGTATCGATAGCTGCGCGCGCCGCCCAGGTGTTGAAGGTGGTCGACACGATGCTGGCCATGCGCGAGGCGATTACCGAAGAGTTAGCCTGGCTGATGGGTAGACCGGTGAGATTTGGCGCTGGTGAGTTGGGCGGCTATGAGGAGCGCGCTCGATTCATGATCGATCTCGCCGACACTGCGTTGGCGCCGGTGACGCCTGATCCCAAGGAGGGCTTTACTCGCTTCGTCTCGCGCGAACCTCTGGGTACGGTGTTTGTGGTTGCGCCCTGGAATTATCCCTACCTGACCGCGGTAAACAGCATCGTACCTGCCTTGATGGCGGGAAATGCGGTGGTGCTAAAGCATGCTGCGCAAACCCTGTTGGTAGCGGAGCGCTTTCAGAAGGCGTTTGATGACGCGGGCCTTCCGTCTGGGCTTTTCCAGCATTTGTATCTTTCTCATGATCAGACTTCACAGATTCTTTCCAGCGGTGTCGCCGACATGGTGAATTTCACCGGTTCGGTTGCGGCCGGTCGTGATATCGAACGTTCGGCTGCCGGTACCTTTATGGGGGTGGGACTGGAACTCGGGGGCAAGGATCCCGCCTACGTAATTCCGGATGCGGACATTGCCGCCGCGGTTGAGACGCTGGTTGATGGCGCTTTCTTTAACTCCGGGCAGTGCTGTTGTGCCATAGAGCGCATTTATGTGCACCAGGAGGTGTACCAGGACTTTGTCGACGGTGCAGCGTCGCTAACGAGTGCCTATGTGCTGGGCAATCCGCTGGATCCGGAAACCACACTGGGGCCAATGGCGCGTGCGCGGGATGCGGATTTCGTGCGCGCAGAGATCGATAAGGCGCTGGCGGCGGGTGCAACACCGCTGATCGACATTAGTCGCTTTGATGCCGATGAGAAAGGTACCGCCTACCTGGCTCCACAGGTTCTAGTGGATGTGAACCACGAGATGTCGATCATGCGTGACGAAACCTTCGGCCCGGTGGTCGGCATCATGCCCGTAAAAGACGACGCGGAGGCGTTGGCATTGATGAATGACAGCCCCTATGGGCTCACGGCGTCGTTGTGGACTCGCGACGAAGAGCGGGCTTTGCAGGTAGGAAGGCAGATAGAGACCGGTACGGTGTTTATGAATCGCTGTGATTATCTCGACCCCGCCTTGGCCTGGACCGGCGTCAAGGACACGGGCAGGGGTGCCACGCTATCGAAGTTGGGTTACGAGACGTTAACGCGGCCCAAGTCTTTCCACTTGAAGCATTAGCGCATTTCAGGGAAACAGCTTTTTCGTCACCGCCGCTACCGAGTAGGCCTCGTCCCCATCAAAGCGCGGTGCCTGAGTACTGAATGCCTGCGAGATCGACTCCCAGCGCTCGCGCGCGTACTCGACAACGTGAGGGTGAGTAAGGATATAGAACTGTTCTTCGCGAATACCTTCAACGACCTTCTCGGCCACCGTTTCTGCGGCCAGGCCTTCCGCCATAAACGCTGCGCCACCGGCATTGGCTTCTGCGGCGCCGCCGAAGTCGTTGCTGCGACGCTCGACCGACTTCCACAGCGTCGATTGCACCAGGCCCGGGCATAACACACTCACGCCAACGTGTTCGGGTAGCTCCCTGGACAAAACATCTGACAGGCCCAGAACTGCGTGCTTGGTCGCGGTGTAGATTCCACCGTACAGGTGCGGAATTCCCAGGCTATGTTCGGAACCGGTATTTACGATCCATGCGGGTGCGTCGCTCTCGATAAAGCGCGGGCCAAATACACGAATGCCATTCAGGACGCCTCCCACATTGACGCCAAATAACCAGGCGAATTCCTCCGCGCTGGTATCAACCAGCGGTTTGGTGTCGTGCAGAACTCCCGCGTTATTGACGAGAATCTCCACCGAGCCAAACCGCTCCCAGGCTTGATCGGCACATTCGCGCAGGGATGCCTCGCTGGTGACGTCGACCCGGACCGCTGCCGCCTCTGCGCCAAGTGCACGACATTTACTGGCAGTCGCCTCGGCCGCTTCGAGTTCAATATCCGCAGCGATAAGCTTGCAGCCGGCTTTCGCCAGTTCCAGGCAGATGGCCTGGCCGATGCCATTGCCGCCGCCGGTGACAACAGCGGCTTTGCCCTGAATATCCATTAGTGTCCCGCCACCGCGTGCGGAATATAGGGTGCCTCAAGAGCCGCGATGTCCTCGTCGCTGAGTGCGACTTCGAGGGCTGCGATCGCATCGTCGAGGTGGTGGGCTTTGGTGACGCCAATGATCGGTGCCGTGACGCCGGGCTTGTGCAGTAGCCACGCTAAGGCCACCTGGGCCCGCGGCACGCCTTTTTCTTTAGCAAGCTTGGCGACTGCTTCGACGACTTTGCGGTCAGCATCGGCGGTCGCGTCATACAGGAAGTTGCCAAATTCATCGTTCTCCGAGCGCTTTGTCGTTTCGTCCCAGTCGCGAGTGAGTTTGCCCCGCGCTAGCGGGCTCCACGGGATAACGCCAACGCCCTGATCTGCACAGAGTGGCAGCATCTCGCGTTCTTCTTCTCGATTGATCAGGTTGAGATGGTTTTGCATAGAAATGAATTTGGTCCAGCCGTTCTTTTCCGCGATGTACTGAGCCTTGGAAAACTGCCAGGCATACATGGAAGAGGCACCGATGTATCGCACTTTGCCCACTTTCACCAGATCGTGCAGTGCTTCCATGGTTTCCTCGATCGGGGTGCCGCCGTCCCAGCGGTGAATCTGGTACAGATCGACATAGTCCATCTGCAGCCGCTGCAGACTATCATCGATGGCCTGGAATATGGCTTTTCTAGACAGCCCAATGGTATTGGGCGCCATCTTCCAGGGCATGAAACACTTGGTGGCGATCACCAACTCGTCTCGATGGCCATTGTCTTTGAAGAAGCGACCAATGATCTCTTCCGATGACCCGCCGGAATACATGTTGGCGGTATCGTAAAAATTGATGCCCGCATCTAATGCCGACTTCAGTAGTGGTGTGCTGTCTGCTTCGGGCAGCGTCCAGGCGTGGGCGCCTCGGTCTGCCTCGCCAAAACTCATACAGCCCAGGCACAGGCGAGAGACCTTGAGTCCACTCGCGCCGAGATTGACGTAATCCATGCTTGTTCCTTATGCTGGTTTGAGTGGCAACTCTCGCAGTCTTTGTCCCGTAGCTGTGTAGACCGCATTGGCGACAGCGGGGGCGATCGGCGGTAAGCCGGGTTCACCGACGCCTGTCGGCGGTTCATCGCTGTCGAGGATGATCACCTCGACCTCCGGCGCCTCGTTCATGCGCAGGATGGGGTAGTCGTGGAAGTTGCTCTCCGCGATAGCGCCATCCACGAGTTCATGCTTGCCGTGCAGGGCTGCGGTGAGGCCGAACATTACGGCGCCCTCTACTTGGGCGCGTACCACGTCGGGATTTACTACCTGACCGCAGTCGATGGCACAGATAACCTTGTGAACACGAATACGCCCGTTCTCTACCGATACTTCGGCGGCCTGGGAGACGTAGGATGCGAAGGAGGCATGCGAGGCGTAGCCGACCGCGCGTTCCGTATTGCTGGAATTCACAGCGTCGGCGACGGCCAGCAGGGTGCCCGCCAAGCGAGGATTCTCTTTCAGGTTGCGCAGTCGGAACTCGACTGGATCCAGTTTCGACTTCTCCGCTAACTCGTCAATAGTGGTTTCCTTTGCAAAAGAGGTAAAGGAATGACCCACAGCGCGCCAGAAGGTCAGGGGTACGCCATGTTCCCGGGTGATGTGAGTTGCCTTGCGATTGGGGAAGTCGTAATCCTCATACAGGCCTTCAATGCTGCCAGAATCCACGGTCCAGTCTGACATCACCTTGTCGGTAGCGCCGACGGCAAAGTTGATCAGACCTTGCGGCATATTCGGGAATAGAGCCGGCATCTGCATCTCGATGGTGGTCGTCATGTTATTGCCGCCCACACGAGTTCCATGCCAGGCCGTGATCAGGCCTTCGTCATCGATGCCCGCCTCAATACGCATCAGCGACGCAGGGCGAAATACCCCGTGACGGATGTCGTCTTCACGCGACCAGATCACCTGAATCGGTTTGTTAGTGGCGCCTGCAATTTCGGCCGCTTCTCTGACGTGCCCCAGGGTTGCACGGCGTCCGAATCCGCCGCCCATATAAGTCGAGTGAACGGTAATCGCGTCTTCGTCGATATCCAATGCGCGCGCGGCCATACCACGAGCCACGGCAGGTGCCTGGCTGCCCGTCCACACTTCGGCGCTTTTACCATCGGTGCGCACCACAGCGTTCATCGGCTCCATCGGGGAGTGAGACAGGTAGGGTGTCCAGTACTCGTTGTCGACAGTATTCGTGGCGCTGGCAAAGCCTTTGCGCAGGCTGCCGCGTTTACCCGTTGATACGCTATCGCCCTCGATCATGTCGTTGGCGAAATCTTCGCGAATCTGCTGTGTGTTAACACCGGTGAGCTCTGTCGATTCCCACTCGGTTTCCACGGTGCTGGCAGCCTTCTTTGCCTGCCAGTACTGTTCGGCGACGACGGCAACACCATTGGAAATTTCCAGCACCTCGGTGACCCCGGGCATGGCGCGCGCGGTGTCGGCATTAAAGGACTTTAATGAACTGCCGGCAACCGGCGCGCGAATAACGACAGCGCGATGCATGCCGGGCAGATCAACATCCAGCCCGAACTCGGCGGTGCCTGTGGACTTGCCCATGCCGTCCAGTCGCGGAAACTCCTTGCCGATGTAGCGAAACTCGCTGCGCGATTTCATGGGTGCCTTCTTCGGCATTTTCAGCTTTCCGGCGGCACCCGCGAAACGACCATAGGGATAGCGTTCGCCATTAGCGATAACGTGGGCGTCTTCGGTTGTCAGTTGATCGACGGGCACGTTCAATTCTCTGGATGCTGCCTCGAGTATGACCTGGCGAATATTTGCACCCGCCTGGCGCAATGGCAGGTAGTGGGCTTTTACGGCAGTGCTGCCGCCGGTTACCTGCATGTTGAAGTCCGGGTTGTCGTATTCGCGATCGACGCCGGGCAGTCTGATCTCCAGGCGCTGAGGGTCGACGTCCAACTCTTCGGCAAAAATAGTGCCCAGGCCCGTGGTGGCACCTTGGCCCATTTCATCGCGAGGGGAGGTGAAGATGATGCGGTTGTCTGCGCTGATCTCGATAATCGCATTTGGCTTGAAGCCTTCTCCTGACTCTCCGGCGATGGCCATGCTGAGTGGGGAAAGCGTAAAGCCGACCACCAGGCCGCCGGTGCCGATGGCGCTGGTTTTCAGAAAATTGCGACGCGAAGGGTTGAAGGAGGTCATACCGTGACCTCCACCGCCAGTTCTTTGGCGAGCTTTGCATAGCGCTCTTCGTCGTTGGCGACGGAGAGAATGGCGTCCTTGATGCGCGGGTAGCAGCCGCAGCGACAGATGTTGCCTGCCATCGCGCTCTCCACGTCTGATTCGGACGGGGAGGGATTGGCATCGAGCAGTGCCGCCGCTGACATGATCTGGCCAGACTGGCAGTAGCCGCACTGGGGTACGCTCTTTTCAATCCACGCCGCCTGCAAGGGGTGTAAGTCGTCTGGCGTGCCGATGCCCTCAATAGTGGTGACGGCTTTTCCATCGATATCCGACAGCGGCAGAATACAGGTGCGCACGGCCTGACCATCAACATGCATGGTGCAGGCGCCGCAGAGGCCCGCGCCACAGCCGTATTTTGAACCCTTTAGCTTGAAGCCGTCGCGAACGGCCCAGAGCAGCGGTGTGTCTGGCTCAAGGTCGGTTTCTACGACCTGGCCATTGAGGGTAAAACTGATCACGGTGGAGTCCTCCGTGTGGGCGTTCGGTTGAAATACCGGCCCACTGTGGTTATGGTTACCTGACTGGTGGTCATTTATAAAATGACCGCCGGTCAGTTGTCAAGCGTCCGATGCGGCGCGAGTTAGGTTTCTTAATCAGGATCGACATGTCACAGGTTCATACGTTAAAGCGCGCCCGCACGGATTCCCAAAAGGAAAATCGGCGCCAGGCCATTCTTAAGGCAGCGGGTGAGCACTTCTGTGAGGTGGGCTTCGAGAACTTCTCCATGGCCACTCTGGCCCGCCTGGCCGGTGTCGCTAAAGGCACTCTCTACCTGTATTTCTCTACTCGCGAAGAGGTTTTGCTGGACCTTTATATGGATGGCATGCGCGCCAGTATGAATCGCATGCGCGCCGCGTTGCATGACGACATTAGCGATGAACAATTTATCCAGGCGTTTCTCGATACCGTTTCAGAGGATGCCACCTTCGTAGCGCTCGGTCTGAGGCTACAAACAGTCATCGAACATAATATTTCGATTAACGCGCTGGTAGATACCAAGCGCAGCATGCGCGTCGAGATAGACGCGATCGCAGCCGATATCGGCGATGTGTTGGGCTTGACGCCGGAGGCCAGCTTCGACCTTTTGGTGTCTCTGAATCTTTTGCTGCTAGGGGTTACCCTGACCAAGTCCGGTCCATCGCCTGACCTGGAGTCGCTCCCGGAGGATGTGTGCGCTCTGCTGACACAGTTTCGCGAGCACGAGGGCTTCCTTACCAATGCCCGCCGCATCCTGGCGGGCATTCGCATAGAATACGCCTGATTTACTGCTTGAAGCGCACCGCGCCGAGAAAGTCCATCTTGCCCAGAGGCGTGCCGATCATGCGCAACATCGCGTAGGTTGTGGTGGAGTGAAAGTAAAAGTTGGGCAGGGAGAATGACAGGATGAAATCGTCTGCCTTGAAGGGCAGTTCCATACTGCTCATCTTGAAGGTCAGGTCCTTGCCCGCGAGTGCATTTACATCGTCCGCGGAATAGGCGCCGACACCGTCGATGGCCTCTTGAACCAGCTCTTGCAGTTTGGCGTAGCTCAGATCTTCCAGACTGGGCGGCGGGCGAAACTCGCCGGCCTCCAATCCTCTCAGGGCGCCGAGGGAATGGTGCCAGCACGAGATGATCTGGAAGCTGAACGGCAGCATGTCTTCGCGCATGCGCGAATCGATGAAGGCTTCCAGGTCGATATCGTGCTCAGCGGCATGTGCCTTGCCTTTCTCGAGAACACTGGCAACGCCACCCAGAGTCTGCAGGTAAGTTGGAACGGCGATGTCATAGAGCGAATTTGCCATGGCTGGTGATCCTCAGTAGCTTGTGCTTCTGCAAATTGAATAACGGAAATTAATGCGTGAGGGTAACCCATTATGGATGATGCTTTCGAGTACCTGTTGCGGGTGCGCTATTCGGAGTGTGACGCCCAGTTGGTGGTGTTTAATGCCCGCTATGTCGAGTACATCGACGTGGCGGTCACAGAGTTTCAGCGCCATATGTGGGGCAGCTATCAGGAATTGCTGAATTCCGGGCTCGACAATCAGCTGGTGAACATGAACATCGATTGGAAAGTACCAGCCCGCTTCGACGACGTATTGCGTGTGGTCGTGAAGACCTCAAGAGTCGGCAACAGCTCATTTGTGTTGCGAGTGGACTTCTACCGGTTGGAGGATGATGAACATTTGTCCGGTGCCGATATCACCTATGTCATGGTGAGCACGCCGGACTATCGCCCGGCCCCGATCGACGACGCTGCGCGGGCGAAGCTATTGGCGGGATTGCCCGGCGTGCGTGTCGACCACGCGGGTGTCGGTTAGATGTGGGCGAGCCTGGGATCATTAGGATAGATCCACTCATCACCGATCACCTGGGCCACCCGCAACTCCTCAGGAATATTCTCAATACCGATCATGCGATCCGCGGCTTCATTCCAGTGATAAATACGAGCCTCTTGATAAGACAGCGGCACGCCTTCGAAACCATAGGACTCCATTGAGGCCTGAATCTTGAGGCCAAACTGGGTGTCTTCCTGCAACACCTGGCACAATTCCTCGCCGCGATTGATCGTCCACATGTCCGGGCCTTCGCCGTCGCCCCAGTCGGGTGCCATAGTCCAGGTTTCCAGTCGACATTTGTTGATCCCGTTGGGCCAGAACACGAGCGGAGGAATGGAGAACTGCGTTAGCGGGGCGACCAAGTTAGGGAAAAGTCCGTAACTTTGGGTGCAGGTGCGACCGATTTCGCCAACGGTTTCAAATTCAGGCATGCCTGCCGTGTCCGTCACCGCCTCCATATTGGAGCGACCCGCTGGGGCAGGCGCTATCATGCGTCCGTGGCCATAGGGGTAGAGAGTATTCACGTTGCGGCGATCATCAAGGATGGGTGACACCGATGTCGGGTGAATACTGCGCACATGATAGACCTCGGTGTTGGCCTCCATGGCGATTTTCCAGTTGCAGTCGAGGTCGAAAATGGCGCGCGCCGCCAGGCGACACTTGTCGAACTGAAACTCTTCCCATTCCGCGGCAATGGGTCCCAGCCACTCCAGCAGTGTGGGAGCCTCCGGATCAAAGTTTACAAAGATCAGGTTGCCGAAGCGCTCGCAGCGCACGGGTTTGAGGCCGCGGCAGCTCATGTCGAAATCGCGAAAGTCCTCCGGGTCACGCATGCCTTTCAGCTCGCCATCGTGGTTGTAGCTCCAACCGTGATAGGGGCAGGTCAGGCGACGGCTTTTGCCGAATTCTTCAGTCACTACGGGCGCACCCCGATGGCGGCAGGTGTTGTAGAACGCTTTTATCTCACCCGCCTCGGTGTGAGTGATGACCACGGGTTGGCCGGCGTTATCCCACAACCGGTAACAGCCGGGTTCTGGCAGCTCGTCGATGTGGGAAGCCAGCAGCCAGGACTTGCGCCAGATATGTTCGACCTCAAGGTCGAAGTAGCGTTGATCGACATAGCGTCCCGCTGGGATGTCGGGCATGTGCGGCCAGTCTTCCGGAGGCGCTTTGCGTGCCGCTTCATACTCCATTAGCGCGCGCAGTTGAGTAATGGTTTCCGGGGTCATCATGCTGCGGTCTCCTGATAATCGTCTGCGGGTTCGAACTCCAGCCAGAGGTGGTGAAAGCCCCTGAGCATATTGGAATGAGTTCGCTCGTTTTGTCTTCCGGTTGCATGACGCACCGACTTGAAGCGTTTCAATAGGCCCTCCAGGCCATATCGTGCTTCGAGTCGTCCGAGCGGCGCGCCGATGCAAAAATGAATGCCATGGCCAAAGCTGTGGTGGTCCTGAGCTTTCTCCCGGTTCAGACGAAATTCGCCCGCCGCAGGGTAATGGTTCTCATCGCGGTTGGCTGAGCCGAGGAGGGCGTAAATCGTGTCCCCGGCCTTCACCGCCTGCCCGGCGATCTCGACGTCACGGGTTGCCTTGCGATTGACCCAGTGTACGGGGGCGTCGTAGCGCAGGATCTCTTCTGCGGCAGCATCTACCTTCTCCGGGTGGGCGCGCAGGTAGTCCCACTGGTCGGGGCGATCGGCCATGTGGTGCAGTAGATTGCCGATCAGATTGGTCGTGGTCTCATTGCCTGCGATGAGTAGCAGGATCGTGAACCCCACGATATCCATGTCGTTAAGGCCTTCGCCGTCGACTTCGGCGTGCACCACTTTGCTGATCAAATCCTCGCCCGGGTTTTCGCGCCGCTCAGGTATTAAGGATTGGAAGTACTCGGCCATGGCCATAATGTCGGGCAGACGGTCTTCCAGTTGCGTCGCTTCTCCGGTGCCGGTCAGTGCGTCCGACCAACGTTTAAAATCGTCCTTGCGCTCAAAGGGAATGCCCATAAGTTGAGCGATGATGGCCACGGGTAGTGGAATCGTGAATTCAGCAGAGATGTCGATGGGCCCGCTCGGGTCTAGTTGGTCGAGCATCTGCTCCACCATCTCGGAGACTTCTGCCTCCATCTCTTTGAGTGCGCGACTGGTAAAGGCCTTGTTAACGATGGCGCGCAATTGCGTGTGACGGGGCGGGTCGTCGGTGAGCAGCGGGAGTGCCATCGCCTGTTGGTCCATTTCTCCCATGGATTGTGAGGAGAACGTTGCTGCGTCCTTAAGTACCGTGCGCACGTCATCGTAGCGACTGATAACCCAGCCATTCACATCATCAGCCCACCAGATAGGCTGATCTGCCCGCCACTTCGCGTAGTCAGAATAGGGGTCTACCAGGCGATCCTCACTGAAGAAATCCATCGGATTGTTCTCGTTAGCATTGGATGGAACACAAAAATTACAACCGAGTGTAAAATTTGTCAACTAGTGCGAGAATGCGCTAGAGTGCTGATATGTCTTCACGTGCTGCCGTCGCAAATCCCCGTGGCCCCTACGCTTCACCGCGCCAGGCGGAGCGGCAGCGCCGTATTCTGGAAGCGGCGCGGCGCGAGGTCACGGCGAAAGGCTACGATGCACTCACCATGGCCTCGCTGGCCAGCGCCGCCGATGTGTCGACCAAAACGCTCTACAATTTGTTTGGCAGCAAAGATCTGCTGCTGTTGGCAGCAGTGGCTGATCTGATGGGTAATCTCGAGCGCTTGCCTGAAGTGACCGAAGCCGAGCCCGGACTGCTAACGCTTGAGGCCTTCGCGCGTGTTGTATTTCGGCAGGTGCAGCAAACACCCCGCTATGCCGAGGTGATGGCTCGCGCGTTGTTCCAGGCTGATGCCGAGCACCGGCTGGTCGATATTCTGCTCGGCAATGCACGTGAGTTTACCGCTCGAGAGTTGGAGTCGGCGGTGGCCGCTGGCCAGCTCAAAGCTGAGGTCGATGCAGATCGGCTGTCACGCATCCTCACCGGCCATCAGTGGGGCATTATCCTGATGTGGAGTAAGGGCATGATCGATCTTGACGACATTGAGGAGCGCGCGCTGGAGAGTCAGGCACTCGCGCTTGCGTCGCTGCGTACGTGAATTTACCCGTTGGGCAATGGCCTGCGTGCCAATAGCGCCCAGATGCCTGCGGCTGCCAGCATAAGCCCGCCGAGCGCGGTGAAGCGTTGACGCGTTGCCGCAGAGTCCAATAAATCTCGGACTTCGCTGGCGAAGCGAGCGTAAAGCAGCGTGTTGATTGCAGCCAGCGAAACGAAGGTGGCCGCCAGCGTCCAAAGCTGAGGTCCCGCTGCAGTTTCTTGCGCAATAAATTGTGGCAGGAAGGCGATAAAGAACACGATTCCCTTGGGATTTAGCGCGGTTACCAGATAGGTGTTCAGGATCAAGCGCGAGGTCGGTGGATTCATTGTCTCGGCAGGGATATCGGTTATGCCGCTCAGTAACATGCGAATGCCCAGATACAGTAAATAAATCCCGCCCACGATCTTTACCACGGTAAACCAGAAAGCTGAGGCAGCGAGAATGGCGCCAAGACCTGCCAGAGACATGGTCAAAGCGGTGGCATCACCCGCGGTGACGGCCAATGCCAGCGGCAATCTTGCGCGACGGCCGTGGGAGAGCGAGTAGCTCATCAAGGTGATGATCGTTGGTCCTGGGATCAACAGTATCAGAGTGGAGGCGCCGACGAAGGCAAGCCAGTTGTCCAGCGGCATCAAAGTTGAGCGCCCTCGCCATGTATCGCTATGTGCTGATCCAGATTGTCACGGGTGGCCATTCTTTGCTCCAATGGGTCCCTCTCAGTTGAATGAACAATAACATGACTCAAGTTCCGGAAGGCTTCAAACTCGCCGACTTCAGTGGCAATTTTCTCAAAAGCAATGGCCCCTTTTATGTGCGCAAGGATGATGATCGCTGGCTGGTTGCGCAGTGGGTGGAAGAAAAGCACGTCAACTACATCGATGTCGCACACGGCGGAATGCTCTCTACTCTTTGCGATGTGGCAATGAGCACGCAGCCTTACCTTGCGAGCGAGGGGAAGCCAGCAGTGACAACGACCACTATGACGGTCAATTTTTTATCCGTTGCCAAGCTCGGTGACCTTTTGTTGGCGGACTGCAGAATGACGAGAATGGGGAAGCGGACGGCGCATGTGCAGGGAGCCATCTATCGCGGCGATGATATCCTCGTGACCATGAGCGGTGTCTTTGGAATTTATCATGGCAAATAACAAGGGCGATCACCATGAGCGATAAAACGGCCTACGGGAAGTTCGACAAGTTTATTCATTGGTTGATGGCGATCAATATCGGCCTGACACTGGTTTTTTCCAAGGGCATGACGTCTTTGCCTGACGCTGAGCGTTTCGCCGAGTACACAGATCATGCGGCGTCAGTAACCACCATCATGATTTGCCTGATCATCCGCGCCATCTGGCGAATGAAGGAAGGGTTTCCGCTATTGCCGGAGACGATGGAGCACTGGCAGAAGCTCGCCGCAAAGGGGGTGCACTACGGGCTCTACGCTGCGTTGTTCGCACAGGTCGCCATCGGGGTTCTGCTTGCATCCACGGTACGCTCGGACTTTGTTGCCCCGGGATACAACATCAATTACACCGCCTTCGATCTGGTCGATGATGATTGGCACGACAGTTTATTGTCGGCGCATTTGTTTATGTACTGGACGATTGTGGGCTTGTTGGTTGTTCATGTGGTCGCGGCGATCAAACACCACTACGTCGACAAAGACGATGTATTGCGCCGCATGCTGCCATTCGTGAAGTCGGGAGCAAGCGCAGACTGACTCCCTGTGAGAGCTTAGAGTGGCCGCAGTGCCGAATACCTCGGTTGGTCAATAAACAACTGGCCGGCCACGGTTTCGCGCAGGTGTGTCGCCAGCGTGTCCGTATCCAGTGCCAGGCCATTGCGTAGCTGATTGACAAGCGAGCGGCGCAGTTCGTCCAAGGTCTCGCCGTCGAGAGGCAAGTCACGTAGCCGCGAAAATTCGGCTAGAGCGAGCGTCGGGCCGTGCAGTAACTCGCGTTGCGCAATGCCCAGTGAGTTTGCTCCCACTCGCGCCAGAAAGGCATTGTGAGGATCGAGCTGGCCAGCGGCCTTGTCTTTCAAGAAGCCACGAACCCCCTCGATTAGCTCGGCTGGCATCGGTAGCTGGCTGCCGTCGGCAAGGGGCGAATCCGGATTCGGCAAAGTAAACTCTCCAGGAATGAGCAGATTGACGCAATCCATCTGTGCTTCCGAAGATCGACGGCCGATCACCGGTCGCTCGAGGCTGGGTGTTTCACCAGTGCGCCAGGCGTTCGCCATCATCAAAGTTGTGCAGGCCCACCAGAAGCTGCCGAACACTTCCCAGAAGCGGACGTCGGCAGGATTTACGTCGATGCCGGTGCTGGCCTTATAGCCCTTGAGTAAGTCATCGAGCTTGCCGAACCCACCCACCGCCTTGTCGCGAACGCCAAAGCGCCAGGAGTTGACACAGAGCCAGCCCAGGTCGCGAACCGGATCGCCGATATGGGCGATCTCCCAGTCCAGCACTGCTTCGATGCCCTCGGCGTTAATCATTAAATTTCCGTTGCGAAAATCGCCGTGCACGAGGCACTGGCGAGATGTCTCAGGCAGATTTTCCTTTAGCCAACGCCAAGTAAAGTCGATCATGGGGTAGGGAACGCCGAGGTCCCTGTATATTGCCCATGTCTCATCGACCAGTGTTGCCGGGTCGACGATGGGTAGCGTGTCTGCGAGTCCGGCCGCTTTCCAATCGATAGCGTGTACATTCCCAAGGGCTTCACCGCAAAGATAAGCCAGTTGTGGTCTTATCTCCGCGAGTTCCTCAGACTTCACAATGCGCTGGCCCAGGGTTTCCCCATTGAGCCACTCCATCAGAAAACCTTCTCCCAGTTGGTCGCTGGGCCGCAGAACGTGTATCACCTGGGGCACCGGTATGCCGGCCTCGGCAGCGATCTGGAAAAGGCGCGCTTCGTCGTGCAGGTTGATGCCGACGGTCCCTGATTCGGTTTCCACTGTTGGTTGGTTGCGTCGCAGGGCGAGTCGGAGGGGTTCGCCGTTCGCAGTTAACTCAATGCACCAGGTTTCCTGGCTGGCGCCTGCGGTAAGTTGAGTGCAGTTTTGCAATTCAACGAACCCCGCAACGGACTCTGCTAGAACTGCAGCCAGGTTTGATTCTAAGTCACCCACGTATCATCCCATTTAAAAGTTGGTCGCTACTCAATAGCTGCTCTGTGATTATTCCACGCCCTTTGGCTTCTGTTGTTTCATATAGCCGAATAGATAGCCGGCAGCACGGCGCATCTGAATCTCGTCGGCGCCTTCGGTAATGCGGTAGCGGCGGTGGTGTCGGTAGATGTGTTCAAAGGGCTTGTAGCGCGAATACCCCATGCCGCCGTGAACTTGCATAGCAAAATCCGCGGCCTCACAGCAGAGCCGATTTGCCTGGTAGTTGCACATGCTCACCTTATCGGACACCGAGAACGCACCGTCGCGGTCCATTAGCCAGGCGGTTTTCTGGATCAATGCGCGCAGCATCTCGCAGCGTGCGTTCAAATCGACCAGTGGAAACTGAATACCCTGATTGGTAGAGAGTGCCTTGCCGAAAGGCTTGCGCTCGTTGGCGTGATTGACGGCTTCATTGACACAGTATTGGGCCGCGCCGAGGCTGGAGGCGGCCTGGCGTATGCGGTTCTCGTTGAAGAAGTGTTGCACGATCTGCAAGCCGCGGCCCTCACCACCAAAAATCGCGCTGTCAGGTACGCGTACGTCGGTAAAGCTTACACGGGCGTGATCCGACGGCATGTTGAAGGTCCACAGGTATTCTTCGACGTTCACGCCCTGGGCTTCCATGGGTACCAGGAAAGCCGTGATTCCTCGGGCATCGCCGGGCTCACCGGAGGTGCGAGCCATCACCATGTCGCAGGCTGCCACGTGCACGCCGGTATTCCAGGTCTTCTCACCATTGATAATCCAGTCGTCACCGTCTTTGACCGCGGCGGTTTCCATATAGGTGGCGTCACTGCCGTGGGCGGGTTCCGTGATGCCAAAGGCGAAGCCCTTGCGCGCATGCAGCATGCCGTCAAGCCACTCCTCCTTTTGCTGCTCGGTGCCGTATTCCAACATGAGGAGCAGGCCAATGCTGTTGCCGACGATGGAATGCTCGTTCTGGAGATCGTTGTGCAGTCCCAGCCCTTTAGCGGCAAGGTGCTCGCGAATGATTGCCATGCCCAAATTGCTGCCGTCGCGCCCACCAAAAGCCTCGGGGAAAGGGTAGTGAAAAATACCGGCCTCGATGGCGAGATCCTTCGCCTCTCGCAACAGTGATTCCCATTCTTCATTGGGCAGGCCTTGACGGTCCCAATCCGTGCGAGCGTCTTCGCGGCGGTGGTCGAAGAATCGAATGTTGTCGTCCTTGTTCTCCAGGGGCTTAATCTTGTCCTCGATGAACTGGTCGACCTCGGTGAGGAAACTGGCGATGCTGTGCGGAATGTCGAAATCCATTGTTCGCTCCTTTCTTATTGGCAAAACATCATACGATGCCGACCGGTGGGGTAAAGTGCTGGATTTTTCAAAAAAGTTGACTGCAAATGACACCCATGGGTGAATAGCGAGAGTTCAGGGGAGATAGCGATGGATGCAGATAAGACAGCGGCCCATTTCAATCTGGATGGCAAGGTTATCCTGGTGACGGGAGGCAGTCGCGGCCTCGGCCTGGCTATGAGCCATGCCTTCGCGCAGGCGGGGGCTACGGTGGTTATTAGCTCTCGCAAGCAAGCGGGATGCGATGAAGCGGCTGCCGCGATTGCTAAGGCCAGTGAGCAGACGTGCGTGGGTATTGCCTGTCATGTAGGTGATTGGGACGCCTGCGATGAGCTGGTTGATGCGGTTTACCAGCAGTTTGGACGCATCGACGTGTTGGTCAATAACGCGGGTATGTCTCCACTCTATGAATCTCTGACCACGGTGACGCGCGAGTTGTGGGACAAGGTGATTGGCGTGAATTTGGCGGGGCCCTTCAGGCTATCAGCTGTTGTGGGCGAGCGAATGGTGGCCGCAGGCGGTGGCTCCATTATCAACGTCAGTAGCACTGCAGCGGTGGAACCCGGTGCTGCCGAAGTGCCCTACGGCGCAGCGAAAGCCGGCGTGCACAATCTCACGAAAGCGCTGGCACGCATCTACGCGCCTAGCGTGCGTACGAATTGCATCATGCCCGGGCCTTTTCTTACGGATATCTCTGATGCCTGGACAGATGGTGTGAAGGCGGCGATCAATGCGATGGTGCCGCTGGGGCGGGCGGGCGAAGCTGAAGAGATCGTCGGCGCCGCGCTGTATCTTGCCAGCGATGCGTCCAGCTTCACCAACGGGTCTATTATTAAAGTCGACGGCGGCATGGCCAGGGCCGCCGACTGAGGAGAGGGTCATGGGAGTTTCGGTTGTAAGGTATAGAGCAGCGGACGGGGTTGCCTGCTGGGGTGTGCTGCGGGAAGACAAGGTTCATAAGCTTGGCCTTGACTATCCGCGACACCGCGGAGTTATGGCTACGTATTTCAAGAGGCGCGCAAGCTTTGACGAGGCTATTTCCGCAGAGAGTATTGCTGTCGGCGAGGTAGAGTTTCTCTCTCCCATTATTGGTGAGGTGCAGTTGTTCTGTCAGGGTGTTAACTACGCGGATCACCGCGCGGAGGGCGGTCTGGATCCTGAGGTAGGCGAGGAAGAAAGCCTGATCTTTATGAAGGCGAATTCTTCCATAGCGAATCCCAACGCGACGATTATTCGCCCCAAGGGGTGCGAATTGTTGGATTACGAGATCGAGCTGGGCCTAGTGATGCGCGGCGATGTGTCTGCAGGAACGACCGTGACCGACGAGAATTTGCAGGAGTTTGTTGGCGGCTTGGTGCTGTGTAATGACGTATCGGCGCGCGATTTTATGTTCGGGGCGACAGCCATGCAGTGGTTTAGGGGTAAGAGTTGTCGAACCTTCTGCCCCATGGGGCCGGTACTCTATCTTCTGGACGAGGAAGACTTTGAACAACTTTATAGACTGCGGCTGGTGCTGAAGATGAATGGGGAGGTTAAGCAAGACGCCACCACTGAACAGCTTATCCATAAGCCGCCCAAGACGCTCACCGAAATCGCCGCTTTTGCCGACCTTCATTCTGGCGATGTGCTGCTGACGGGCACGCCGGGGGGTGTGATTATCAATCTCACGCCGCGCACGGGTCTTGCGGTGATGCTCAATTTGCGTAATGACGAAAAGCGGCGCAAGAAATTCACGGCGGCGCAGCAGGCCAAGTTTCGCTACCTGCAACCCGGAGATGAGCTGGAACTGGAGATTAAATCGCTCGACGGGAGTATCGATCTGGGTCGGCAACACAATACAATTGCCGACGCCTAAGTAGCGAAGCGTCTAAAGGGAGACACCATTGCTGTACGCCATCATCAGTGAAGATATAGAAGACAGCCGCGAACTGCGGGCGGCCAATCGGGGCGCACACCTCGAGCGCATTCAGGAACTGGTCGACAGTGGTCGCCTATTCGTCGCCGGGCCGCACCCAGCGATTGATAGTGAAGATCCGGGTGAGGCCGGCTTTACCGGGAGCCTGATCATTGCAGAATTCGACTCTCTGGAAGACGCCCAGGCCTGGGCCGACGGTGACCCTTATGTACTCGGCGGCGTGCACTCCAAAGTTACAGTGAAGCCCTACAAAAAGGTGTTGCCCTAGAGGTTTACTGATTCAGCGCTTCGCGATAGAGCCTGCTGAACTCTTCATAGCGCTTGCGATTTAAGCCGCCATCGCCGTAACCCACTCGCGACCCGGAGCGGTAGTGCACTTTCGCGGTGTCGACATCCAGGTAGATCTCCACATCATCGCGGTAGCGCATGGTCGGCGTGACAAAAACACTGTGGATGTAGTTAGGGCTGTTGGTGATAACTTCGTTTTCGCTCATCTTGGCCAGCGTGGCGAGCACCAGCGCGTGCGTGGTGGTGATATTGCCCGCAAAGTCGAAGGCCGCTACTTGTTTCTCTACGACGTCAGTTTGGCTGGATACGGCATTGGGGCTGTCAGGCATTGGGGCCAGCTTGCCGTTGTTTACACCCAGGGTCTCAGGCATTTGCTGGTTCTGAATCGTCATCAGTATCGACAGGCCTACTACCATTGCGATAAACCCGATTCCGATCCACTTCAATATTTTTCCGATCATGTGTCCACCTTTTAATGATGTGTTGTGTGAAGGGTGGTGGGTGTCGGGTGATAGTGGCAGAAAAGGTCCAGCTGTGAAACAGGTCTGAGTGCGCAATCAGATTTGACCCGCATACCTGGAGTGACTATTCTCCTTAACGAACGTTTAGTAAGGGGTCTCGTAAACTGATGGAGCCCACTCAGGCGAAGTTGCTGGAAACGGCGGTGGAGCTGTTTGCCGACTGTGGCTATGCGGGCGTCTCGATGCGTCAAATTGCGCGGGACACGGGCGTCACGCAGGCAGCGATCTATCACCACTTTGCCAACAAAGATGAGTTGTATATCGCGTCTTTAGAACACGTCTATGCGGGTCAGCAAGACAGCATCGTCAATCTACTTAGCAGTGCGTCTGACCCCGCCCAGCGCCTGGCGCTGTTGGTAGAGGCCTTGTTGCATACCTTCGACGAGCAGGCTCAGTTCAGGCGGATTTATTTTCGAGAATTGTTAGAGGGTGACCAGCAACGTCTGGAGTTACTCTCGGCGCGGGTGTTTCCCGAGCTTGGGAATGTATTGGATCAACTCATGGAAGAGGTGGCGCCGCACATGGACAAGCATCTCATGGTGCTGTCGTTGGCGGGTTTGGTGTTTCACCATCTCGAAGCGCGCAAGCTGTCGCCCTTGTCCGATGGTGGTCGCGCTGAGCATCAGGATATTGAAGTTCTCGCTAAGCACATCACACAACTGTTATTAAATGGAGTAACCCAACAATGATTCGATGGTTGCTCATTCTCTCGCTGGCGGCTCTGTTCGCTTGCAGCGCAGCGGAAGAAGAGGTCTCCGGCGCAGCAAACGATCGTACTGTTCGCGTATCTGCCGCGACACCCACGCAGCGGGATATTGATTATGTACTAACAGCATTGGGCAGCGTAGAGAGCATTAATGATCCCACCGTATCCGCCGAGACCGCTGGCCAGGCGATTCGTATCGAGGTAAGAGAGGGCGACACGGTTGCAGCGGGACAGTTGCTGGTGGCACTGGCTGGTACCCTGCATGCGATTGAAACCGCTAAGGCGGAGGCAGAGCTCAGGCGCGCAGATGTATTGCTGGATAATCAGGAGAAGGAAGTTGCGCGGCTCAAGCGACTCGACGAGACCCAGTCGGTGTCCCGCGATGCACTGGAAGATGAGCAGGCGCAGTTGGAAATATTGCGTGCGCAGCGAGATGTTGCCCGCAAGCAGTGGGAGCAGGCCGTATACCTTGAAACCAAAACCCAGGTTCGGGCGCCGCTAGATGGTTTGGTCACACGCCGTCATGTGTCACGCGGTGACTTTGTAACGAGCGGGCAGGCCTTGTTTGAGTTAGTCAGCATTGATCGGCTGCGTGCGCGCATCGCCTTCCCCGAACACGAAGCAGCACGCATCTCACCTGGCAAGGCCGTTTATCTGACGACTCCGGCCGCGCCCGATATCGTGGCGGTGGGAGAGGTTACGGCGCTGAATCCACAGATTAAAACCCATAACCGTGCCGTAGAGATTACGGTGGAATTTGATAATCCCGGCGGCTGGCTGCCCGGCGCGAGTGTTGATGCGACCGTGGTCGTGGAAGAGCGCGCCGCTGCCCTGACCGTGCCGGAAATGGCGGTCGTCAAACGCAGTGGACGCCATGTTGTGTTTAGAGTGCTATCGGGCGAGGCACAGGCGGTGCCCGTGAGCGTCGGTTGGCGCGAAGATGGCTGGGTGGAGATTACGCGAGGGGTAGGGATTGAAGATGTTGTTGTCACCGAAGGCGCTGGTCTTATCAGTGATGGCACCCGTGTAGAGCTACTATGAATTTCGTCAGCCTTTTCGTTCGCCGCAGGGTTTTCGCCTATATGCTGAGTGCAGCCATGCTGCTCTTTGGGCTTATAGGTTTGCAAGGTGTGGGGCTCGATCGATTGCCTAATGTTGAGCCGCCGATAGTCACAGTGATGACCTTCAATCCTGGGGCAAGCCCGGAGGTTATGGATGCCAGTGTGAGCTCGGTGATCGAATCCTCCGTTAACTCTATCGCCGGTATCGAACATATCCAGTCCGTCTCCAGTCCGGGGGTGTCTGAGGTCTGGGTTGAATTCACCGTGCTCAAGGACCCGGATGTCGCCTTTAACGAAGTGCAGGCGAAGGTGAACCAGGTGGTCAACGATCTGCCGCGTGAGGTGGAAACGCCGGTCGTGGCGAAGATGGATATGAATGCCGAGCCGGTTATCTGGTTGGTATTGAAAGGCGATCGTCCGCTTGGTGAGCTGAGTCAGCTCGCACGGACCCGGATCAAACGACAACTGGAGAACATCAGCGGCGTGGGCAGCGTGAGCGTCGGCGGCGGTCGCGAGCGCAAGATTCGGGTAGACCTGGATCTACAACGTATGTCGGGGCTGGCCATCACAGCCCAGGATGTTATCGAGGCATTCTCTCGCGAGCATGTACAACTGCCGGGCGGATACCTGGTAGGCGGCAGTCTGGAGAAACTGCTGCACCTGGATCTTGAGTATCACAGCACCCGCGAACTGGAGGAGCTGGTCGTGCTCTGGCGTGACCAGGTGCCGGTTAAGTTGGGTGACATTGCCGCTATCAGCGATGGTTTGGATGACAAACGCAGTCTTGCGCGCTTCGACGGAGAGGAGGCGCTGGCGATCGCTGTTCGCAAAGTGCGTAATGCCAATACGGTGCAAATCGTCGAAGAGGTTAAAAGACGCCTGGCTGAGGTGATTGAGCCTACCTTGCCGGATGGAGTTCGATTGAGGGTAGTCAAAGATGAAGCGGGCATTATCGCCGGTACCGCCGATGCATTGATGAATCACATCGTTGAGGGCACGCTGCTGGCAGGCTTTGTCGTGTGGCTGTTCCTCTTGAATATGCCTGCAACGCTGATTATTACCACGGCAATACCGGTGTCGCTCGCCGGTGCTGTGGTGGTGATGTACTTCGGTAATTACACCTTCAATATCATGACCTTGAGTGGGTTGCTGTTGTTGATCGGTGTGGTGGTCGATGATGCGATTGTTGTGTTGGAGAATGTTCACCGGCATTTGGAAGGCGGAGAGAGAGATCACGATCGGGCGGCAATGCAAGGAACGGGCGAGGTGGTCTTTGCTGTCATGGCTGCATCTATGACATTGGTTTGTATCTTTGCCATGGTGATTTTCATGGATGGCATGATCGGCGTGTTCATGCGTTCGTTCGCCGTGGTGGTGACCGTAGGGGTGATCGCCTCCCTGTTCGTATCACTCACGCTGACGCCGGCGTTGTGCGCCCGTTTTCTTCGACACGATGAAAGTGAGCCGCGAGGGCTGGTCGCCTGGATCACGCGCATGCACGATAGCCTGGAAAACGTCTATCGAATGTTGTTGTCGCGCAGTCTGAACTATCGCGTCGCCGTTCTACTGGTCACCGGGCTTTTGGTCTGGTCGACGGGCTGGTTTATGGGCCAATTGGGCAGCGAGTTTTTCCCCGAGGATGATGAGTCGCGCTTCATCATCAATCTCAAAGCACCACTGGGGACGTCGATAGACTACATGGAAGGTAAGATCGAAGAACTGGAGAGAGTCCTGGGAGATGCCCCTGAAGTTGCCGGGATTCTCAGTACTATTGGCGCCAGCCAGGATAGTGAGGTGAATGAGGCGAATATCAACGTCATACTTTTACCGAAGAGCGAGCGCGATCGGTCTCAGTTCGAAATTATGGACGAGGTGCGACGAGCCTCCAGGAATGTTGTTGGTATCGACAGCTATCTCAGCAGCTACCCGATGTTCGGTGGGCAAAGTGGTGAGCCCTTCGATGCCTATGTCACTGGCCCCGATCTATACCAGGTGGCTGCGCTGGCGGCGGAGATGGAGCAACGATTGCAGGATTATCCACAAATGGGTGATGTGCGGATGGATCTGAAAATGGATCGACCGCAGTTGTACTTCGATATCGACCGTAATCGCGCCCAGGCGCTGGGTATTAGCACGCAACAGATTGGTGATACCGTGCGCGTCCTCGCTGGTGGTGCGGATATTGCCAAGTACAACGCACTGCCGGGTGATGGCGAGCGCTATGACATCCGCCTGGCGGCGCGACGCGACCGGATGCAGTCGGCACGTGATCTGGAGAACGTGTATCTGCAGGGTCCGCAGGGCGAACTCATCCCGCTGGGGGCTGTTGTTTCGGTACAGGAATCTTTGGGCCCGGCCTCGGTAGAGCGGCGCGATCGCGCGTTCGGCGCAGCCTATACAGCGACCCCGCTGGTCGATCTGGGCGAGGCTGTGGCGATATTCCAAAGCCTGGGCGAAGAAATTCTACCGCCGGGTTACCAGGTGGCGCTGGCAGGGCAGGCGGAGGAGTTGGGCAAGTCGGTCACTGCGATGTTGTTTGTGTTTGTTACCGGCTTGATGCTGGTATACATGGTGCTTGCCAGTCAGTTCAATTCGTTCTTGCAGCCGTTGCTGGTTATGTTGGCCCAGCCGCTGGCCATTGTGGGTGGGGTTGTAGCGCTGTGGATTGTGGGTCATACCCTCAATATTTACTCGATGATCGGTCTGGTCTTGTTGGTGGGCTTGGTCTCCAAGAACTCGATACTATTGGTCGACTTGGTCAACCGCTACCGCGCCGACGGAATGGATACTACGGCTGCGATCATGGCAGCCTGCCCGCGCAGAATGCGCCCCGTGCTAATGACGTCGTTGACGATTGTGCTGGCCATGTTGCCGGCAGCTATCGGTGTCGGTGAAGGTGCCGGGCAGTATGGGCCGCTGGCTGTTGCAGTGATTGGTGGGGTGGTTAGCTCAACCTTGTTGACTCTGATCGTCGTGCCGGTTGCCTACTCGCTTATGGACCGCTGGCTCGTGATTGGCTCCCGGGCAGTCAAGTCAGGCTCTCCGGCAGAATCCACCTAGAAGTTGTAACGCGCCTGCAAGGCAATGGTGCGAGGGCGATTTAGGCTGCCGAATTTGGTGGTGCCGGGTGGAACGACCAAAGGTGTCACTACCGGGAAGTCGAATAGAAACGAGGTATCGTCGTCGAGCAGGTTGCGGCCGACAACGGCAACCTCCCATTGATCATTGGGAGCGGTAATGGCGACTCTAAGGTTGAGTAAGGTCAGGTCGTCATCCGCCTCTGGTTCTCCACGCTGGTTGTACTGCTCGTCTCGCCAGTTCAGCTGGCCCTGAATACCCAGTATGTAACCGGACTCGCCGAGCGCTGTGCTGTAGTTGGCGTTCATCGAGGCAGACCACTGCGGAGCCTGAGGTAAAGTCAGGCCACTGTCTTTTTCTTCCGCTTCGGCGTAGGTGGCGCTGGCCGCCAGCATCAGATCCGCTGTTACTGCCCACTGCGCCTCCGCTTCGATGCCCTGGGTTTCGGCGGCAATGGTTTCGGTAAGGAAGCCATCGCCGACGAATGTGACCACCTGAAAGTCATCAATATCAGTATAAAAGGCAGACAGATTCAGTAGCGCCGCGCCACTGAGTAGATTCATTTTGGCACCGACCTCCCAGGTCTCGGCTTCTTCAGAGTCGTACTCGGCGTCCTCCGGGCTGTCGACGCCATCGGTGGCAAAACCACCGCTCTTGGTACCGCGGGCCCAGGAGGCAAAGGTCATGATGTCGTCATTGAGTTCGTACTGGATATTGATCGAGCCATCGAGATTGTCTTCTTCGCGATCAAGCGGAGTATTCGGTACTTCTTCAATAAACACTGGAAACAGTGGGTTGCCGATTCGTGTGATCGTGTTCGACCAATTCGCATCTTTCTGCTCGTCGGTGTACCGAAGTCCGAGGGTTACGCGCCAGTCACTCGTGATGCTGTAAGTACCCTGACCGAAAGCTGACCACACCTCGGTGTCCTGGTCATAGCCGCGCACGTAGCTGCCATCGAGTGGAATCACGGTGGGGGGGAAGTGCGCATCCGTCAGGCCTTCGTAGTTCAACTCGCTGTTCAAGTAGAACAAGCCTGCGATGTACTCCAGGTTCTCGCTCGCTGGTGATGCCAGGCGAAACTCCTGCGTGAATTGCTCAAAATCGGTGTCGTATGCGGTGCTCAGATACTCAACAATGAGAAAGTCCGAGTCGACCACTCTTTGATTGTCATACTCTGAATAACCGCTGAGCGATGTGAACGTGAACTCGCCGAACCGTTGCTCATAGTTGATCATCGCCCGGTGGGAATCCTGCTCGTCATCGGCGTCTCCACTGCCACTTTGCGCGGTCCACGCGCGCTTGTCCTTATCCGCATCAAGATCGACCAGTGGATCGATGCTGGCGATCACTCCGAGGTCATCCTTGACCGGTTGGAAGGTATCACCGTCAATGCTGAGATCGTCGTACTGGTAGCTAAGTGTGAGTTCGCCGTCTTCGCCAACGTCGTACAGTGCTGTTACACGGACCGTTGTCTGTTCGCGCTCCGGGCCCTCGTTGCCGGTAAATCCGTTGTCGACGTAACCGCCTTCGTCGACCCAGTTGACGGCTACTCGATAATTTCCGAACTCGGTGGGCAGGTCGATGGCGCCGGTGCCGTAGAGGCTGTCGTATTCAAATTCGTAATCGGTCTGTATGTAACCGCCAATTTCTTCGCCGGGTCTGCGCGTGACAACGCTGATGGCGCCCAGACTGGTGTTTTTTCCGAGTAGCGAATTTTGTGTGCCCTTGATGACCTCGATGCGCTCAACGTCAAACAGAGACGTGGAGAATTCCCGCAGGCGGCCAGCGTAGATACCGTCTACAAACAAACCGACCGACTGGTCGAAGCTTTCGGATCCCGCGCCAGTGCCTAAACCGCGGATGGTAATGTTTGAAAGATTCTGCGGTGTGGCTTGAACCGTTAGACCTGGAACAGAATCGGCCAGATCGTTGGTGGTAGAGATGGCAAAGTTTTGGAGGATATCCCCATCAACGACATTGATGGTCAGTGGGATCTCCTGTGCGGACTGCGCGCGTTTCTGGGCCGTGACCACCACTTCTTCCAGTACCGGTTCTTGCGCCGCGGCAGTATGAGCGCCTGCGATTATCAGCGCTATCGACAGCAAAGGTTTTGGATTAGCCATACTCGTGATCCCCCGGAGTCGTGCTTTTACTTTTTTGGAAGGGCTTGTCAGCGATCGAATCATAACTATACTATACGGTATAGTAAAGATAACCACTGTCCCAGCTTATGGCGAAATCGGTAGTACAGACAGGTAATCCCACTCGCGATGATTGGCTATCTGAAGCGCTTGTCTTGCTCGGCGATAAGGGTCTGGAAGGGGTGACGATTGATGGTTTGTGCGCTCGACTCAATCGCTCGAAGGGTAGCTTTTATTGGCACTTCGATGGTCGAGCCGGCCTGCTGCGCGACATGGCGAAAAGCTGGGCCACCGATTTTACCGAGCGTTTGCTGGAGGAGGTTCGCGATATTGGTGGTAGCGATTTAGATCAGCTGCGATCTGTGGGTGAACTCGCCAGGGAGCGCAATGTCGGCAATATTGATCGCGCGATGCGCATTTGGGCAGAGGGCGATGGGGTAACACTGGCGGCTGTGAAACAGGCGGACCGGCGCATCCTGGATTTCTCGGCAGAGCGCTTTCGCAATCTGGGCATGGATGAAACCGCTGCGCGGCAATTCGCCGAGTTGAGTCTGGCGACGTCCGTGGGTTATTACGCGAGTGAGCCGTCAGTGGGTGCTGATATTCACGAAGGCCTCGAGCGCTTGCTGCGCAACTGGATCGCTTCGAATGCGCTGCGACCAAGATCGAAGAGGAGTGCCTGAACGATGCTGGAGACGCTACAGGGAGTGCTTGCCCCCTATTACTTGTATATCAAGTTGGTGCATGTTCCCTTTTCCATGCTCTGGTTGTTCAGCGTGCTGCTCGGCTTCTCCTACATGCTGTTGCCGGTGATGCGGGCATGGCGGCGCAGCGATTGTGATCCTGGGCTTACAGTGATGCGCAATTGGGTTTTTGAACGATTCGACCAGGGCGTTGCTGTGGAGCACTTTGCGTTTCCGATTGTTCTCATCAGTGGATTGCTGCTACTTGTCGCCGGCGGTTGGGGGCCAGAGAGTGGCTGGCTAGTGCTCAAAATCAGTATTGTTGTCGCGATAGCTCTGCCCATCGAAATCGCCGATTACTACATCTCTCACTTTGGCGGTAACAAGCGTTATCTGAGAGACAAGAGTGACCCCCCGGATTGGGGCGCCTATGAAACAGCGCTGCACCGTCACTGGTGGTTTCTGCTCACCACGACCCCCATGATTGTTGTCATCATTCTTTCCATACCGACGCTCGCGATCGTAAAGCCGTTCTAGCCATGACTGAGACTGTTTACGCGCGCCCGTTCATTGCCACACCGAAGATGCATCTGGCAGTGTCACTGGTAGTGGGCATCTACGTTAACCTCAGTATCTGGGGCATCTATACAGCGAGCCGATACTGGCTGTTGGGTGACACCTCGACACTGTCCGCGGAATTTGCGGGCTGGCTGGTGCTGGGTATCTTGCTGTACACCACCATGAGCTACCGCATTATGTTGTCTTACGATGGTATGCGCGGCTCTGGCGGTGCCTGGGTGATGAAGACGGCGGAGGCGACCTTGCCAGAAACTCGGACGCATCGCCGCTTCGGCTAGACTGTTAATAAGGAGTTCTCGACATGCCAAGACTACGACAGGTGCCTCGGGCCGAGGTAGACCCCATAGCGACGTTCATGTACGACATGTTGTTCGGTGATCGTGATCCGGTGGCGGAGCCCGGTACGGAGACAGGGACGCCAGGCAATTGGTGGACGGTGTTCGCGTTGGTTCCAGACTGTCTCAAGCATGCGATAGAAGGATTTCAGTTTTACCGCGATCCGAATCGCAAGCTCGATCCACAGCTGCGTGAACTTGGCATGACCCGCGCTGGCTACACCCGCGGCTCGCAGTTTGTCTATTCCCAGCACTGTAAGTCCTGTCGCTCGGTGGGCATGGACGAAGCTAAGATACAGGCGATTGCGCACTGGGCTGTCAGCGATCAGTTTAATGAGTTGGAACGGGCTGTTCTGGCCTATACCGATGCGTTGGTGCTTGAAGGAGGGCGTGTCTCCGACGCCATCTTTGCCGTACTCAAGGCGCACCTCTCTGACGAAGAAGTATTGGAGCTGACCTATTGCACCGCGCTGTATGAAATGCACGCTGTGATGAGTAGAGCGCTGCGACTGGAGTACGATGATGTGGATGAGCGCATTGTGGAGATTGCCGCGCCTGAGGGTAGCTCGATGGATGTTATGAACATGGTCGACTCGGATAAGAACAAAGAATAAGGGGATTCGTTATGGGCTATCACCATCTGGCATTGGCGACAAAAGACATAAAGGCGATGCACAATTTTTACGAGGGCGTGCTGGGCTTTGACTTAGTAAAAGTCGAGATCGGCCCAGTCCCCGAGGGCGGCTGGGCCAAGCACTTCTTTTACCGTATGGAGGATGATTCCAAGTTCATCGCGTTTTGGGAATTGCATGATGTGCCCAATACCGATGGCTTCGAAACCAACATTAGCAAAGCCGCGGGCCTGCCGGACCAGTTCAACCACATTTCCTTCGATGTGCACAGCATGGAGGAGTTGCAGCAACGCAAACAGCAATGGATGGAAGCTGGCTTGCAGGTGCTGGAAATAGACCACAACTGGTGCCATTCGGTGTACACCAAGGATCCGAATGACAATGTGGTGGAGTTTTGTTTGACGACAGGGGAGTTTACTCAGGCAGACCGCGACGCCGCTTTAGCGGCACTAGATGCGATGGAGCCGGAATATTCGCCGCCCCCGTCTTCCATTGAGGTACACGCGCCGTCATGATGCGCGCATGAGTGAAGACCAACACAACGAATTACTAGAACAACTCAGCGACGACACCGCGCGGCTGATAGAGCACTTGCGCCGTAGCCATGCGCCGCAGACAGTGGTGGCTGAGGCCAGCCAGCATATTCAGAAAGCCATGGATGTGCTGGCACCGCATCTTCGTGAAGGCGAAGGCTGGTCTGTCATCTCCATCGCCAGTGATACTCCCGGCTTAATGTGGAAAGAAGACGACCTGACCGCGTGTATGCCCTATAGCCCGGTGACGGGCAAACGCAACCCTATCGCGCCCCCGATTCGAATGTGGAAGGACGGGGAGGCAGTGCGCGGGGAGGCAGTGTTCCCGCCCACCTATGCGGGTCCGCCAGACAGCGTGCACGGCGGTATCATCGCGGCGGTGTTTGACGAGCTGTTGTCCATGGCAAATGTGATCAAGGGCACAGCAGGTTTCACCGGAACGCTCACAATCCGCTATCATCAGAAGACGCCATTGGACACGCCTATTGAATTGTGGGCGAACAACGAAATGATGACTGGCCGTAAGCAACTGTGTAAGGCGGAGTTTCGGGTGAATGGCGAAGTGACCGCCAGCGCCGAGGGTTTGTTTATCGGCTCTACAGAACTGCAGGACCCGCCAGCGGAGGACGTATGATCGAGTACCACAATCCAGATGCCAGCGTCGGCGTTGACGAAACGCCCTACGACTTATCCGTGGCTATTAGCGGTGAGCAATCGACGAGTATCGGCCTCTTGGCCAATGGTTTTCCCGACTCCGTGGAATTCCTGAATGCGCTGGGCGACGCGCTCAAGAAACTGCACCCCAGCATCGATATTCACGCCTATAACAAAGGCAATGCCTCTATCCCCGCTGGTGAACAATTGCTGGGAGAGATCGGCGGCGAATGTGTGGGAGTGGTTGCTGCCTACGGGCACTGAGGCTCTTGCACTACCGGCACCGTGCGTGACGGCATCAACCTCGCCAATCTTGGCATTCCTGCGGTGGCTTTGGTCACCGAAGAATTCTGGCCCCAGGGTGACTTTGTCGCCCAATCGCTGGGCATGCCCGGTGTCCCTCGGATCAAGCTTCCCCATCCCGTTGCTGGTACCGGCACAGAGAACATGCAAGCGGTGGCTGAGTCCGTCGCGCCGCAAATAGTAGCCGCGCTAGAGGGTTCGAATGACTGATTTGCTTAGCGCGGCAGATGAGGCGGCGGCGCTAGAGGATTTGCATAGTCGCGGCTGCACCGACGGTCTGCCCGTCGTTATTCCCACGCCAGAGCGCGTCACACGCATGGTGCTGGCATCTGGCCAGGACGCCGATATGATGCTGGGTACCATGGGACCTGGCCACGGGATTGCAACGATAGAAAACGTGGCAGTAGCAGCGGTGATGGCGGGTTGTCTGCCAGACTACATGCCGGTTGTTGTCGCTGCCGTTAAGGCGGTGATAGACCCCATGTTCGATCTCACCGAAATGCAGGCAACTACGCATTGCACCGCGCCACTGGTGATTGTAAATGGCCCGGCCCGGCATAGCTGTGGTCCGATTGCTTCCGGTACGGGCGCGCTGGGGCCAGGTCATCGCGCCAATGCATCCATTGGCCGCGCGCTGCGTCTCACCATGATCAATATCGGTAAGGCGCGACCCGGTAGTTCTGATATGGCGCTGCTTGGGCACCCCGGCAAGTTCACCTATTGTTTGGCCGAGGATGAGGAGAATAGTCCGTTTCCGCCTTTACACGTGGACCTGGGATTTGATGCTGATGACAGCGTTGTGACCGTGCTGGGTGCAGAGGCGCCACACTCGGTGCTCTACTCGGGCGACGGCGATGACCCGAATGGCTACAAGATTTTGCTCGATTTGCTGGCGATGGGGCTGGCGAATGCGCCGAGCAACAACGCGATTCTCACGGGTGGTGCCGCCACCGTGGTACTAAACCCGGAACACAGCGCGGTGTTTGAGAAAGCCGGACTCAGCCGACAGGACATCGCTGAGGGGCTCTATGAGCGCTGCTTCCTTGAGCCTGAGATGGTGAAGCACCTGATGGCGGCGTTCGCCGGCGATAACCCGTCTCGCCGGATGGCATTCACTGGCCCCGAGCAGATTCTGATTTTGCAGGCCGGTGGCAGCGGGCTCTACTCCATGGTCATGCCATCCTGGTGTGCCGGCACTCATTCCAACGCGGCGGTCAGTGTGAAAGTGGAGGCCGATATGTTCTGCGAAATACCCGGCCTCGCCTCTGCCTGACTTACTCCTGCAGTTGAACGACGCGGTAGTTCGGGTCGGCTTCAATCTCCGCGTCCGTAAAGGGTAGATCCACCCACTGACTGTTTGCATACAGCTGCGTCATGTCCGCATTGTGCGGTGAATCGGCCTCTGGACTCTGGGCATAGGTGAGTATCGCCTTCGCATCCAATTCACCATTTTCATCCCAGGAGATGACCTGCATATAACTGTTGCCGTGAATGATTGGCGAGTACGCCTTCTCGGCATCTAACTTGGCGATGATCATGCTCCACATCCCCGCCCAGCCTTCTCCGCCGGGTACGGGAATCTGTTCGCCATTGCGCGAGGTGTATTGGATGTCACCGACGGTGGCGTCGAGAGCGACCCCTGCATCGTTCAGGGTCTTCACTGCGCCGGCGAGGGACTCGAGCAGTTTCGTTCTCACTGCTTCATCGCTGACCGCAAGTTCCCGCGGCGTTGCGACGGGACTCTCTGGGTCAAACGGTACGGCGTAGAGGTCTTCAATCTCGCGTGCTGTGCGCCAAAATTCTCGCCATACATGACCACCCCGGCTGTTGACTGTCATGCGGCGGTCCCAGCTATTAAGCACCTCACAGGCGGGGACAATATCGATGGTCTTTGTCTCGCTCTCCACATCGATTGCCACGGGGCTGTTGTCTGCATTGCAGATGCTCAGCAGATCGTCGAGCAGAAGCTCCGCCCCGTAGTTACGATGCGTATAAATCATGTTCTGCACATCGGTAGGGGATACTTTGCCCTGATCCAAGAGTTCCTGAATGAATACCAAGCCCGCGCGAGTGCGCAGACTGCGCGTTGCGCGTTCGTCCCCGATAATGGGCGAGTAACCTTCCAGCGGCTCCAATGGATTGGTCAGCCAGTAACTGTTGTTGGAATTGGAGACGTAGTCGTCGCGCTTCAGGCGCGGCATCTCTTCGGCAGGCAATACCCCCGGTATGGCGGAGCGGTCGTCTTCCTTCCACTCGCAGTTAGGCGTATTGCCCTTTAGCAGAACCACGTAACGTGGCAAGCCTTCGGGTTTGAGCTGACATTCTCCGAGCAGCGCCTTGTCCACATTGGGAGCGACACTGATATCCGCATAGAACGCGGTGCCATGCCGGTCCGCAGCAATGGTATTAGTCCATGCCACGCCCTGCAGACTGATAGCGGCTTCCACCTCGTCGATGTTACTGGCGATATTCAGGCTATCGTAGGTCACGCTGTTGCGGCGGTTGCCGAGGTTTGCGTCGCGAACGGCAAAGGCCACCGTGTCGGTCCAGGGCAGATCTTTTGACTCCACCACGGGGCCGTAATGGCTGAAATACACCGTGTGATCAGACCCGACGATCTTGCCCTTATCATCGCGGGACAGCACATTCACCGTTACAGGAACCAGATCGCGAAATTCGTCGCCATAGCGGTACTGCAACGGGTTCTCTGGATTGAGTTCGAGCTGGTAGAAGGTGGAGCGCAACGCGGTGGATACTGTGTGGCTCCAGGCGATGTCCTTATTGAAACCGATCGCCACCCGCGGTGTGGTCAGCAGGCTGACGCCCATCACATCGACTTCACCCGGGATTGTGGTGTGAATCATGTGGAAGCGTGACGGCCCCTCCCACGGGTAGTGCGGGTTGCCGAACAGAATGCCGCCGCCACTTTCGGTGACGGCTTTACCGAAGGCCACTGCATTGCTGCCATAGCCTTTGGGTGCAGAAAAATCGGTGTGTCCAAGCGCGAGCGTTTGTTCTTCCGCCGGTGGTGCAGCAGCGGCCATCTCGCCGGCGACGCGTCCCAGGCCATAGCGGATACCCACACCAATATTCAGTTTGGTGACATCCTCGGCGACCATAGGGCGAACCCAGGTGGCGTTATTGCAGGAGGCCGCCAATTGGTCGCCGTTGTCTGCAAGGTAACGGTTGTAACCCGCAACGTAGCCTTCGGCAAAGGCATTCGACTGTTCAGATTCGTTGGCACTAAAAGCCGCGATCTGTTCGGGTTGCAATAAGGCCTTTTGAAAAATGTCGCTGGCCAAATTCTCTTCGCTGCTGCCAAAGTGCAGCGCCATCTGGCCGTCCATGCGTACCAGCTCCTTGGCGATGACGCAGAACACATCGGTGGCTGTTGCATAGGCATAGCCGTAACCCAGGCTACCCCAGTCGTTGGCTTTAACGTGCGGGATGCCGTAGCTGGTCCAACGAATAGCACTCGAATAGCTGTATTCGGTGGCCGCGGGCGCTTCTTGGGCTTTTTGCTCGCAGGCGAAAAGTAGTGGCAGCGTCAGCAGCAGGGGGAGGGTTTGTCGGAACATCGTTGAAGCCTCTTATCATTATTGCAGAGGATTCTATCCCAATTGTTCGTGTCCTGTACCCAGCGATTGTATGGCCTGGTGCTGGCTGAGAAACACCTCGCCGGATAGCTTCTGCAGGAAATCGGTGCGGCTCAGGCAGTCCATTACGGGCCCCTTCACCTCGCTGAGGTGCAAGCTTACGCCAGCTTCTTTTAAGCGTTGGTTGATCGCCTCCAAGACCTCGAGCGCGCTCAGATCGATCGCGTTAACGGCCGGACACATCAGAACGACATGCTTAACGTTTGGCGCGTCGGCGACCAGCTGATACACCGTGTCTTCGACACAAGAGGCGTTGGCGAAATAGAGACTTTCATCCACCCGCAGCGAGACAAGGTTGTCGTGGGTAACTACCGCGTGTCTGTCGACATTGCGAAAGTGCTCGGTACCGGGTACCTCACCGACGATTGCCATGTGCGGCTTGGACGTTTTGTACAGGTGTAGGCCGGTAGATGCGATCACACCACATAGGACTCCCACCTCAACACCCATCAGCAGGGTTAAGACAACGGTTGTTGCTATCGCCAGGAAGTCCGTGCGCGCATAGTTCCAGGCGCGCAGCAGCGGTGAAAAATCGATCAGAGATGCCACGGCAACGATGATGATAGCTGCCAAAGTTGCTTTCGGCAGGTAACTGAACAGTGGTGTGAGGAATACCGCGGCAATGGCTATGCCCAGCGCCGCGAACAGGCTCGCGGCTGGAGTGATGGCACCTGCCTCGAAGTTGACGACGGAACGCGAGAAGCCCCCGGTGACCGGGAAGCCGCCCGAGACCGCCGACGCAACGTTAGCAGCGCCAAGACCGATTAGCTCCTGATCAGCATCGATACGTTCGCCCCGCTTGGCGGCGAGCGTCTTGCCAACCGATACGGATTCCACATAGCCGATAATGGCAATGAGCAATGCGCTGTCCCACAGTTCCTGCCAAAGCTGTGGAGTGAATGCGGGTAGGGCAAGTTTTGGGAGCCCGCTGGGCACCGACCCGACTAAAGCCACTCCTGCATCCGCCAGGGAATACTGCCATGTCAAGAGACTGGTGAGGATAACTGCGAACACGGGGCAGGTCTTGCACACCAGATCAGCCGCGCGAGCGGATAAGCCGGCTAGCTGCAGGAGTGGTAGTAAGTAGATACGGCTAAAAAGTAACAAGGCGATGGCGAACACGCCGATGGCAAGCGTCGCCGGGTTTGACTGATTCGCGTTTGCGCTGAGAGCGCTGCCCAAACTAAACAAGTTGCTGCCACCGGCGGAGATACCCGCCAAATGTTGTAGCTGACTGATGGCAATAATCAGGGCAGACGCAGTGATAAAGCCGGCGACGACCGGGTGAGACAAAAAGTTCACCAGAAAGCCGAAACGCAGCATGCCCATGATAACGAGCATGCCCCCTGACAGTAGCGCGAGCGCGATGGCTGCGGAGGCATAATCGACGCCTGTGCGAGCCACGACATCGCCTACAGCAGTGGCGGTCATCAAAGAGATCACGGCAACAGGGCCCACCGACAGCGTGCGGCTCGTGCCGAGCAAGGCGTAAAACACCAGCGGTAACAGGGTTGCATACAGCCCCATTTCGGCCGGTACCCCAGCCAGCATCGCATAGGCCAGCGACTGAGGTATTAGCATGACCGTAACAATGCCCGCAGCAATCAGGTCACGCGTCAGCCATTCGTAGCTATAACTGCGAGCCCAGGCGGTGCAGGGCAGGTAGTGCTGCAGGGTCGCCATACTATTGGCCGGCCTCTGTTAATTTTTTCGCGGCGGCCCAGAGGGTTGAGGCGCGCATGCCACTGCCACAAAAGCCCAGTATCGGGCGCGGCAATTCATCGGTGTGCTGTATGAATGCCGCTACGTCTGCGTCTGAGATCTGACCGGGAATTACCGGCAGGTGACGGCACTCCAGGCCATTCTCGGCGGCTGCGGCCGCGATTGCCGCGAACGATGGTTGATCTTCGCTCTCGCCGTCGGGGCGGTTGCAAACAATCGACTTGAAGCCCGCAGCAGCGAGTGTGGCGACATCCTGTGGCTGGATTTGGGCCGTGGCCGAAAAGTTCTCGTCAATTTGAGTAATATCCATGACGACGATTATATATACCCAAAAAGAATAATAAAATAACTAATGGTTATATATCGACAAAGCCATGCCCCGTGGGTCTTAGAGGGGGGATGTAACTCGTGCGTTTTGCGCTACTGGAAGCGCTGGCGTGCCCGCTCAACGATCATAATGACGTCCGGCGCGCTGAGTTTGCGCTGGGGTGAGATTGCATAAAACTGTTCTCGCACCTCGTGCACCGTGCCGATATGGCTGGCGCCGTACATTTCCTTCACCTCGGTCGCGATGGCCATCGGGGCAGGAAAAATAGCGGTACCGGATTCGCCGAAAGCCTTCATCAGCGCGCTGTCGTCAAATTCTGCGACCACTCGGGCTCGTATCCCATTCGAGCTGAGCCACTGGTCGAGTCCCCGCCGAATTGCAGTTCGGCTGTCGGGCAGTAACATGGGCACGTCATCGATGCTGGCAGGAAAGTTATTGCGGCAGCGAGTTGCCAATCTGCCACGCGCGAAGAAGCCAATTTCGCTATCACCGAGCTTGTGTGTATAGGCCTTAAGATTAAAGCCCGTAGGTACAGGTCGGTCAGACAGAATCAGATCGAGTTTGTGCACGGCCAGCTCTGCTAGCAGTACGTCCAACTCGCCTTCCGTGCAACTTAAGCGAGGGCCCTTTTCTTCGAGCAGTATCGGTTCAAGCGTTCGATAAGCGATCAGCTTGGGGATGGCATTGACGATGCCAACCTGCAGGGTGGATGGCCTGCCGTCGACACCCGAGCGCAAGCTCTGCGCCAGCTCCGCACCGACAGAGAAAATTTCCTCGGCATAGGGCATCACATTGCGGCCCGTTTCTGTGAGGGTTAGCCCGCGACCCACGCGTTGAAACAATGGCGCACCCACCGTCTGCTCCAGCAGCTTAACCTGCCCGCTAATGGTTTGCGGTGTGAGGTGAAGCGCCTCCGCCGCGCGGGCAACACTGCCTTCCCGGGCCACGGTCCAGAAAAAGAGGAGATGGTTATAGTTAAGGTGGCGCGTATTGATGGGTTCTTCTGCCATTGAGGGAACTCACTAATAATTCGTGAATTTCGAAGTTATAATACAGGATTAAGGACTTGTTCCAACGCTAACAAAATTTATTCTCCCGAAGTTCTCGGGTATACGGAGTTCCCATGAAAATTCGCTTGGGCGTGTATGGCGCAGGCCAGTTGGGCCTTTATCTGTGCCAGGCAGCTCGGCGGCTTGGCGTAGAGACCGTGTTGCTGGCAGAGCGAAGTGATGAGCCGGCTACCTTCGCCGCCGACCAGGTAATACTGCAGGATACTGACCACCCCGAGCGTGTGGATGAGTTCCTGGCGGCCTGTGACGTTGTTACTTTCGAAAGGGAAGATGTTCCAGTGGATATACTCGCGAAGATAGCCGCCGCCGAAGCCGAGGGTCAATTGCGTTGTAACCCGAGCGCGCAAACGCTGGCTATGTTTCAAGACAAGGGCTCGCAAAAAGATTGGATGGACCGGAACAACATACCCACGCTGCGCTACTGCCTGTTGGAAGGCACCGAAACGGATAATGCGCCACTGCTGGCAGAGTTTCCTCTGCCCTTTGTCCAAAAGGCCCGTCGTGGCGGCTATGACGGCCGCGGCGTGCAAATAGTTCGCACCGAAGAAGATCTCGAGAGTCTCTGGCCGGTTCCTTCCGTGATAGAACTTTTCTTACCTCAGGTAGAAGAGATTTCAGTGGTGGTCGCCCGGGGCGTTGAGGGCGACATCGTGAGCTTCCCTCCCTTTGGATTGGAGTTTGACGATCGATTCAACTCGCTGGACAAGGTATCCGTGCCTGCCAGGATGCCGGAGAGCCGCCTGCGCGAGTCTATAGAAGTCGCTGAGCGAGCCATCGAATGCCTTGAGGCGGTGGGGGTGTTTGCCGTGGAGATGTTCGTCGGAGAAAACGGTGAGATGCTGATCAATGAGATATCAGCGCGTGTGCATAATTCTGCTCATCTGACGATGGAGGCCTGTGAGGTGTCCCAGTTCGAGCAACATGTGCGTGCGGTGTTAGGCCAGCCACTGGCGCCGGTGGGTGAAGTAAAGCCGGCGGTGATGCTGAACTTGTTGTATGAAGACAACCTGAAAGAGTCCTGTCCCGACGAACCCGTTTCCAGGGTGAATGATATGGGGGCGACCGTTCACTGGTATGGCAAGTCGACGGGGAGCCTGGGCCGCAAAATGGGCCACATCACCGCGCTGGGAGATGATGTCTCGATGGCCGGAGAGTTGGCTGAACAGTCACGGGGTGCATTGCGCTCGGTATCAGGAGCGGCAGCATGAGTGCTTTAGTGGGAATTGTTATGGGCAGCGATTCCGATCTGCCCGTGATGCGAGCTGCATCGGAAATACTCGATGAGTTCGAAGTGCCCTGGGAGATGGATGTCGTATCGGCGCATCGCACTCCTGATCGCATGGTCGACTACGCCAAAGAAGCGGAGCAACGAGGACTGCAGGTCATCATCGCTGGCGCGGGTGGTGCCGCGCATTTGCCCGGTATGATTGCGGCCAGTTCGGTGCTCCCTGTCATTGGTGTCCCGGTTAGCGCGACCGTATTGGAAGGCGAGGATGCGCTGCTGTCCGTCGTGCAGATGCCGGCCGGTGTGCCGGTTGCGACTGTCGCCATCGACAACTCGACTAATGCCGCGCTGTTGGCGGTGCAGATTCTGTCTTGTGCTGATGAGACTTTGCGCAAGAAGCTGCACTCTTACAAGCAAGCGATGCACGATAAGGTGCTCGAGAAGTCGGCACGACTGCAAAAGGAGATCAGCGGTTGATAGCGACATTCCTCGCTAACCTCACTTCGCCCCAACTCCTGTTTTTCTTTTTGGGAGCGGCTGCCGTGGCGGCGCGTTCTGATCTGGATATTCCCAATCAGATCGCCAAGTTCCTGTCGCTGTATCTGCTGTTTGCCATCGGTTTTAAGGGCGGAGTAGCGCTCGCAGAAGCCAGCTTCGGTATGCACGTTATGCTGACTCTGGGAGCAGCCATGGTGCTGTCTGCGTTGGTCCCCTTGTATAGCTTTTTCTTTATTTACAAGAAACTGGGTGTGACAAACGCGGCAGCAGTCGCGGCCACTTACGGATCGGTCAGTGCGGTTACCTTCGTAACGGCCATTGGCTACCTGGATCAGCAGGGGGTTGAGTGGGGCGGCCATATGGTTGCGGCGATGGCGCTGATGGAGTCGCCTGCAATCATCGTCGGGCTTTTGCTCTACCGCAAAATGGCTACCGGAGACGACGCGTTGAGCGGCAGCTTTTCCTGGGGACACCTGTTGCGCGAAGCGTGTTTTAACAGCTCCGTATTCCTGATTTTGGGCAGTATGTTGATTGGCCTGATCAGCGGGCCTGCTGGCATGAGTCAGGTGTCCGGCTTTATTGTCGATTTGTTCCCTGGGATTCTGTGCCTGTTCCTGCTGGACATGGGAATTGTGGCGGCCCGGCGCCTGCGCGATTTGAGCAATGGCTCTGGTGAGGACGCGCTGCCGTGGACATTTATGGTGGCGGCCGCGGTTCTTCTGCCGCTGCTCAACGCCGTTGTGGCGCTGATAATGACCAGCGCCTTGGGTCTGAATGAAGGCGATGCATTCCTGCTGTTGGTATTGGCAGCGAGCGCGTCGTATATCGCTGTGCCGGCGGCCATGCGTATGGTCTTACCAGAAGCAAACCCCGGAACCTATCTTCCGATGTCTCTGGCCATGACCTTCCCCTTCAATCTTCTGGTAGGCTTGCCGCTTTACCACGCCATGGTGAGGGCAATAGCGTGATTCCTTGTTTCCGCATAGAGATCGTAGTCGAGACACCTCGTGCTGTGCAGATGACCAAACTGCTAGACGCGCTGGATGTGGCTGGCTACACGCAGGTACCGGATGTTTGCGGTGCGGGCGATCGAGGTCGTCGCAGCGGCGATGATTTGATCGGCGACACCAATAACTGCCTGTTTATCATCGTATGCAAAGAGCGTGAAATGGTAGACGCTATTGTGGACGCGGCTCGCCCCTTGATTGAGAAAGGTGGCGGTATCTGCCTGGTTTCCGAAGTCGAAGGGCTTATCTGAGTCACCAGGACGCCCTCGGGTTTAAGTAGCCAGACCTGGCTGCACCTATCCTGCGTGTATACTCTTCGGCTCAAATAGCAGCGATTTTATTCGGGGTTTTTCAACATGAGTGTACGCACTTTCCTTATTCTTGCCCTCGGCATGGTGGTGTCTGTCGGTTGTTCTGACAGCAACGATACCTTTGTTCCTGCTGAGCAACTGCCGCAGACTCTGACGATCCTCGTCACCAACGATGACGGTATTGGCGCCCCCGGTATCGATACGCTCGTTAACACACTGATCGAAATGGAAGACGTCGACGTGCAGGTGGTGGCTCCGGCCGAGAACCAAAGTGGTTCTTCCGACAATACGACTGAGGGTGATGTGGTCTGGGAAGATTCGGCTACGGTTAGTGGGTACATGGGCGTAGCGGTTTATGGTTTTCCCGCTGACGCCGTTAATGTCGCACTCGATGAGTTGGGCATTGTTCCTCACGTTGTGGTGTCTGGCGTGAACTCCGGTCAGAACGCAGGCCCGGTAGCGCGTTTCTCTGGAACTGTGGGTGCGGCCCGAACTGCCGCGCGTGCGGGTTACCCCGCGGTAGCTTCCAGCGCGAGTCTGGTGCCAGGGTTGGAAGAGTATGATGCCACCGCCGATTTCGTCGTTGACTGGATCAACCAGAACCGGGCTGCTCTGCTCGACCGCACCGCCAACATAGAAACCGTGACGAGCTTCAACACGCCGGGATGTACTGCGGGTGAGATGCGCGAGTTAGTCGAGGTGCCGCTGGCGACCGAGATCACCGGCAATATTTTTGCCACTGATTGTTCGATTGAGCCGGATAGTCCACCTACCTCAGACGTTGATGCCTTGATTAAAGGATTCGCCGCTGTTACTCAGGTGCCGCTAGAGCTTTAATCCAAGCTGGCTAGCGCCGCAGAATGCTGATTATTCTGTCGTAAGTCTCGGACAGCACTTCTTCGCTATTGCCGCCGGTGGTGTTCATGTGGAGTACCACCGTGGCATTCGATCGAGATTCGTAGCGCGCAATGGTCTGGTATCCGGGTACCCACCCGGAATGTTCTAGCCAATAGACATCTTCATAAATCGCCTGGGCGGCGTCGCTTAGTAACTCACTCCGCGCCAGTGCATCGAGAAAGACGGCGACATCTCTCGGGGTTGAAACCATGGCCCCTCCGGCAATGAGATAGAGCCGGTTGGTGGTGTCGACATCGTTCCAATAGCCTCGCACCAGCGGTAGCGTCCCCAACGCCGTTTGCAGATGATACGTATCGCGCAGCGCTAGCGGGTCGAGTATTTCAGCCTGAATGAAATCGTGATGTGAGTAGTTCAGAGCGCTATCAAGCACCAGGCCCAGCAGCAGGTAGTTGGTGTTGGAGTACTCAAAGCGCGAGTCCGGCGCGAAGTCCGCTGGCAGATCCAGCGCGTAATTCAGCACGCGTTCGGTATCGGTATGCGCATTCTCCCAGCTAAAGCCAAACTGGCTGTCGAAATCCGGAATGCCGCTGCGATGTTGGATCATGTGCCGCAGGGTGATTTGATCGGAGTTGGCGATGCGGTCAGCCAGGTCGGGGAGATGCTGAGACAGTGAATCGTCCAATGCCAGCAGCCCTTGTTCCTGGGCCTGAACGACCGCTACCGCGAGAAATAATTTGCTGACACTGGCAATTTTGAACAAGCCGTTGGTGTCCATGGGTTCACCCGAGGCACGGCTCGCGGTTCCGGCAGCATAGCTCTCTGTGTTGCCTGGTTTGAGCACAGTGAGCATCAGTCCATCGACGCCGCGGTTTACGGCATTATTGAGAGCTCCCTGCAGACTGCTAGCGGTTGTGTCGCCAGTGCCACTAACCGGGCTGGAAGCGGGACTGCCGCCTCCACCACCTCCGCCGCAGCCCGAAAGGCAGCACAGTAGCGAAGCCAGCACTAGCGCAGTGAGTTTGGAGTTGTACATGCTGCTTAGGCTACACTTCGGTGATTCAGTTATGAAGCCCGTATGCAGTAGGATGACACCATGCAAGTTCGCCCGCTCTCTGGCGCCTTTGGCGCTGAAATTCAGGATATCGATTTATCCAAGCCCGTTAGCGACGACGCGGCAGCGGAATTGCGTCGCTTGTTGCTCGAACATCGGCTGATCGTGGTGCGCAACCAGTCCCTGGATGCGAGCGCCTTGCGCGACATCGGCGCCTGTTTCGGTAGCCTGGATGTGCATCCCTTCATCCAATCGGTGCCCGGTGTGCCGGAGGTGATTGCTGTCGTGAAAGAGGCTGACGAAAAACAGAACTTTGGCGGTGGCTGGCACTCTGAAGTGAGTTTTTACGAAGAGCCTGCGATGGGAACCATCTTGTACGCGGTGGAGGTGCCCGATGAGGGCGGAGACACTCTGCTGGCCGATGGCGTGCTGGCATATGACGCGCTGCCCGAAGAAATGGTGGGAAAGATTGCAGAGTTAAAGGCGGAGCACAGCGCCGAGCATATCTACGGTCCTGGTGGATTCTATGCCAGCCGTAGCGGCGATACGGAGCAGGGCACTAAAACGCAGGCGATGGAGCAAGCGACCGGCAGCGTATTGCATCCGGTGGTGCGCACCCATCCGGAAACCGGCGAGAAGATTCTCTACGTGAATGGCGCATTTGTAATTGGCTTGCCTGAATTGCCAGAAGACGAAGTCAGAGCATTGCTGCAGGAACTTGTGGCCCACACCACCCGCGATGAATTTGTCACTCGGCTGAAGTGGGAGCCCGGTACCTTGGCCTTCTGGGACAATCGATCGACCCAGCATTACGCCCTGAACGATTATCAGGGGCGCCGCCGCGAGATGCTGCGGGTTGTGATTGAAGGAGATCGGCCGGTTTGATGCTGCGCCTGAATACTATTGGAGCAGAGTTCCTCCGCTCGCTGATGCGAAAGTCGACTTCATCGGTTCTGGCATAGAGGTTGGATTCCGCCTTGGGCACCGTGTCAGCGAAGATATGGTGGCCAGGCGATTGACGCCGACCTTGTACGACGCATTCTTCGCCTCTTCGGAATATTTGGAGCGGCGTGGTGTTCCGCGCAATCCCTGTGACTTGAAGCAGCACTCGTTTATCTACTACCGGTTCATTACCTCTCGGCAACTTGCGATGTCTAATCTGAGTGTCAGGAACAGGGAGATCATCTAGGATCTTTCGGCGGGCGTAATCGTTAACGATATTGATGTGGCACTCGATATGGCATGCGAAGGACAGGGAATAGGGAAGCTCTTGGAGCCGATTGCTGCCCCGCTGATTGAAGAAGGTAGATTGGTGCCAGTCCTCGAGCCCCATTGGCCAAAGTTGTCCGGCCTAGACGTTTATTTTCCGCAGCGCAGCCAGCTAGCGAGACGAGTGCGGGCGTTCATCGATTTTCTGGAGGAGGAGTGCAGAACTGCATAGTGGCGCGCGGTCTTATATTGATGGGCCCATTAAAACGGCCACAAGCGTGTCATTAAGGTTAGAAACGAACGTCTTCTTGCTCCGATAAGGGTTTTTGTTGGGTGATTTTTGGAAAGAGGCATAGGCTGATAAAGAGTGAAATAACAACATCACGAAAGAAATCAGTCGTGCGTCTAACGTATGCTTTGGTAGTTTGGAGAGTGCGCCCGAGTCAACTGTCATTAGACCTTTGTGCCATACTCTGCTGAGGCTTGTGGAGTCCCGATTTACCACCAGGTCGACGTCTTCCTCCAGCAGCTGTGCATAGATGCGCAGATAGTGGACGCCTCTTTCATCGTCGAGTTTTTCGATAAAAGGTGTGATGAAGGCTAATACCGCTTCTCTAACGCTAGCTTGCGGTTTTAGTGAGGGCAGGAGTTCTTTGTGGCGCTCCTCTATCGATTCGTAGTGCGGTTTCAATATGGCCTCGAGCAGTTTCTTCTTTCCTCCAAAGTGGTAGTGAAGTGCCGAGCTGCTCTTCTGACCAGCAGCCTTATTGATCTCATTTAACGAGACCGCTTTCAGCCCGCGTTCAGCGAACAATCTCTCCGCCGTTACAAGTATTTTGTGGCGTCTTCTGGCTGGTGCAGACCCCGAGAAATCTTTGCCTATGGACAATGCATCGCTCAACTCTTTGCGCTCCGAAACACCGTTAATCACATATTGGTAGATGGTACTACGAACTGCTTCACGTTTGTAAAAATAGAGAACATTCTCTATAAATTTGCAAAAATAGAGAAACCTCTCTAATATGATTTTAAAAGCTTTATCTCCTCACGAGGCGTATTTACATACTCTGGAGTCATGCTTTGCAGATAATTTCAACAGAGAAACGTTCGCGCGATTTTCTGGGTGATCGAATATTTGAGCTCAGAAGCTTGCTATGTAGTGGCACACTGAATTTGGCCACCTGAATCTGGGTGATACTATCACCCCTCAAGACACAGGTGAGCAAATGACCAAACGATCCAGACCAAACTTTAGCCCGGAGTTTCGACTCGAAGTCGCACAATTAGTCGTTGACCAAGGCTATACCGTCAGAGCCGCGAGTGAAGCGATGAACGTCAGTAAATCTTCAGTGGAGGGCTGGGTTCGCCAGCTTCGGCTAGAGCGCTCGGGAGAAACACCTCAGAAAGGCACGCCACTGACCGAGGAGCAGCGCCGTATTCGCGACCTGGAACGTCAGATCAAACGGCTGGAAACAGAGAAAGACATATTAAAAAAGGGTATGGCTCTCTTGATGTCCGACGAGCTGAAAAATATTCGATAATTCAGCGGTTACAAGAGAGCTATCCCGTTAAGTTGCTATGCCATGTCTTTGATATTCAACGCAGTAGCTACCGATATTGGCGAGAGCGCCCGAAGGGTGACAACTCCCATCGTTGCAGGCTTAAGCTTATGGTTCACGCTGCTCACCGCCTAAGTGGTGGCTCAGCTGGTGCAAGAACCGTTGCCCAGATCGTTAGCCGTAATGGAACGCCATTGACTCGTTACGTTGCGGGTAAGTTGATGAAGGAGTTGGGACTGGTGAGTAGCCAGCTTCCAAAACACGCCTATAAGCGTGCTGACAAGCTACACGTAGCCATTCCAAATACCTTGAATCGGCAGTTTTCTGTAGCAGAACCCAACCAGGTGTGGTGCAGCGATATTACATATATTTGGACGGGTCAACGCTGGGCCTATCTAGCCATGATACTGGATCTCTACGCGAGAAAACCGGTTGGTTGGGCGTTTTCTTATCGGGCCGACAGTGAACTGACCCGTAAGGCGTTGATGATGGCTTATGAATCCAGAGGAAGACCAAAGGGAGTGCTATTCCACTCGGATCAGGGAGTTCAGTACACCAGTACAAAATTCCGTCAGCATCTCTGGCGGTATCAGATACAACAGAGCATGAGTCGACGGGGAAACTGCTGGGATAACGCGCCAATGGAGCGCTTCTTCCGCAGCCTAAAAACCGAGTGGGTTCCAGAGACGGGCTATCGGAGTTTTACTGAAGCCAAGCAGTCAATCAATGACTATATCGTGAGGTACTACAACTCGATCAGACCGCATTCGAATAACAACATGAAAACACCCAATCAGGCAGAAAACGAATACTGGAAAGCTTATAAAACCGTGGCCAGTTTTAGTTGACCACTACAGTGCTGAGTCCAATGCCATGCTCTCGACATATGTCCGGAACCGGCACTCCGCTTTCTGCTTGTTTGAGAAACGCCACAATCTGCGTTTCGCTGAACTTCGATTTGCGCATATGTAAAAACTCCTATCACGTTAGTTTATAGAAATTTCTACGTATGAGTGGCGCTATTTTACGGGGTACTTACAAACAGACGTTTATTGTTGTTAAGTGCGACCAAGCACATATTCGGGGAAAGGCCTCTCTGGTGAAGCTAACGGTCATGAGATGCTCGATAATAGTTTTCGTATTCGGTGTGTGGTCCATATTTGGTCCATATATGGTCCATGAGAATTTTTGTGAATGACCCCTAACTGGGAAACGCAGGTATACTGGCCCGCCCGAGAGGATTCGAACCTCTGACCTCTGCCTCCGGAGGGCAGCGCTCTATCCAGCTGAGCTACGGGCGGACAACATTCAGTACCCATCAGCATTAGTCCACTTGCTGATTCTAGCAAGCCTTTGGCTTGCCAGCGCTCCTTGCAGCCTTTGGTCTGCAAGACCGGCCCTCGCTAATCGAGCCGGGGTCGCAAAGCGTCCGCTTTGCTCGAATCCCGGCTCGGCTCGGTCGCAGATTGCTGCGCAATCGGCCCAGCTGAGCTACGGGCGGTTTTTTGAGAAACCCCTTGGAGAAAGGGGACGCGAATAATACCCTTGTTGTTCTTTATCGTCCACAGAGAAGGAGAGCGTGCGTGGCACTGAAAGTCGTTGTTTGGGGTACCGGTAATGTGGGGTGTAAGTACCCCGTAAAATAGCGCCACTCATACGTAGAAATTTCTATAAACTAACGTGATAGGAGTTTTTACATATGCGCAAATCGAAGTTCAGCGAAACGCAGATTGTGGCGTTTCTCAAACAAGCAGAAAGCGGAGTGCCGGTTCCGGACATATGTCGAGAGCATGGCATTGGACTCAGCACCTTTTACAAGTGGCGCTCTAAGTACGGTGGAATGGAAGCCTCCGATGTACGGCGGCTCAAGGAACTTGAAGAAGAGAACCGCAAGCTCAAGCAGATGTATGCCGATCTCAGCCTGAAGAGTCAGATGCAGGAAGAGATCATAAAAAAGCTTTAGGGCCAGTCCATCGTCGGCAGTGGGTTGATCGTTTGCGCAAGGATTACCCTGTCAGCATTCGAGCGGCCTGTGGTGCAGCCGCGCTAAGTCGCACGGCGTATTACTACACGCCCAAGCGAGTAGATGATAGTGAGCTGATTGATGCGTTGCTGGCCTTGGTTGAGAAGCACCCTCGCTGGGGTTTTCCAAAGCTGTGTAAGCGGCTCAGAGCGTTGGGTAAACGTTGGAATCACAAACGGATTTACCGTGTTTATATGGAGTTAAAACTGAATATACGGCGTAAAGTAAAACGCAGGATACCGAATAGGAATCCGTTGCCATTGCGCGTTCCTAGATCAGCCAATATCTGTTGGTCGATGGATTTTATGAGCGATACCTTGCGTCACGGTCATCGGTTTCGCACGTTCAATGTGGTTGATGATTTCAATCGAGAAGTGTTAGCGATAGATATCAATTCGGGCATTACTACGGAGCGAGTGATACATACATTAGATCGTATTGCAGCCTGGCGAGGCTATCCCGCTATTATCAGGGTTGATAATGGCCCTGAATTTACATCAGGGGCGTTGGCTGAATGGGCGCAAGCGCATGGAATTCAGATCGATTTCATCAAGCCCGGCAAGCCTTACCAAAATGGATTTATCGAACGTTTTAATCGCACGTATCGAGAGGAAGTATTGGACTTATATCTGTTCGAGACATTGCAGGAAGTTCGAGAGATCACGGATGACTGGATCGTGTTGTATAACCATGAACGACCCCATGATGGATTGAACGATATGACACCCGTTCAATACCGAGAAGTGGCTTAATTTTTCTATGAATGGGTGGTTAGCTGTTTGGGGTATTTACATCGAGGCGGGGGCTAATGTGGTATCGACTTCCTTTTACAGTTTTCTGTACCCTGGCTCGCAACCCGAGGAAGTGCTGGCGCCGATTCAGGCAGCCTGTGAGAAAGGCGGTGCATCGCTGTTGGTTTCGGGGGTTGATCCCGGCTGGGCTATGGACATGTTGCCAATAGCGTTGAGCGGCGCCTGCTCCAACATTACCGAGCTTCGCGGTCGCGAGATGTTCAACTACGCCCTCTATGACCAGCCCCATGTGGTGCGCGAGGTCATTGGTTTTGGTGGCTCGATGGATGAGTTACCGATGATGTTGCACGACTTTGCGTTAGAAATGGTTTGGGCGCCCATGGTCCGCTTAATGGGCGATGCCCTGGGTGCGCCTGTCGATGCCATTGAAACGGAGGTCGAGCGGCGCCCGCTGGAGAACACAATAGAAGTAGAAGGCATGGGCACCTTTGAGAAGGGTACCCAGGGTGCGTTTCGATTTGAGGTGCGCGGCATGCACCAGGGTCAGGCGCGCTTTGTGATTGAGCACGTGACCCGTATCGATGATGCGTGTGCTCCAGAGTGGCCGTATCCCGCTGAAGGTCGAGGTTGCCACCAGGTGTTGATTAAGGGCGATCCGGATTTGTCGGTCAGCTTTCACGCCGAAGATCATTACGAGCCAGGCGCTGCCGGTGGAGGCAATGCATCCGCGGCTAACTGGATTGTTAACGCAATCCCTGGTGTTGCCGCCGCAGACGCCGGTATCGTCACGTTGTTGGATTTGCCGCGAATCGATGGCGCTGCGCAGCTGTCGAATGACCGCTTTGCGATGAATTGAGCCTGTCCCGCGACAGGCCGGATAGCCAATACCCGCGGGTTTTCTCACACTGTTGGAAAGCGGTAGAAACCGTTACTCACAGGAGAAAACCATGCGCAGGCACCTTTCATTGGTCGCCCTGGTGGCGGCGACTCTGCTCGCGAACACGCCATCTGCGCGGGAAAGTAGCGCAGCATCGGCCTTGATCGAACGGGAAGGCAAAGTCGATTGCAAGGAAACGGCCAAGGCGCGTAGTGCCTCGCTCGTGAGCTTCAGTTATGAGCCGACTGGTAAAGCCTATCGGGACTACGACTGTCCAGATGGGCGAACACTTTGTTCCAGGTAAGACGAACGCTTTATTCGAGTTAAAAAAAAGGCCCGGGGAATCCCCGGGCCAGGCTCATCTCGCAGCTTGCTACCGTCGCCCTCTGGTAGACGCTGCAACTTAGTCTGAATCATCAAGCTTCAATTTGCTGCACTTGTCGCCCTCGTAATTCTTGGATTTGTGACCCGGTTCACAGTTTCTGCCCAAGTCCGTACACTCGGAGCAAGGTACTGAGGAGAAGTGCGGTGTTGCGCAGAATAATTGCGGTCGTTCTCACTGTTTGTGCGAGTACAGCGCAGGCAGAAGAATTCAGCGCGAAAGAGTGGGTCGTGGCGGCGATGGATCACTGGCGCGGTAAGACCTCTTATGGCGAAATGACCATGACCATTCACCGGCCCGATTGGCAGCGCAGCATGTCTATGCGCAGTTGGAGCGAAGGTGACAAGACGTCTTTGGTGAGGGTGACAGCGCCGCGCAAAGACAAAGGTAATGGCACGCTGATGAAAGCAGATCAGATGTGGACTTACTCGCCCAAGGTCAACCGCGTTATCAAGGTGCCCTCGTCGATGATGAGTCAAAGTTGGATGGGCTCCGACCTGTCCAACAATGAGGTGAGTAAGTCGACGGACATCATCTATGAGTACGATCACCGTTTGCTCGAGAGCTATGAGCTCGACGGGCATACCGTGTATGTCATTGAGGCCATACCTCACGAAGATTCCGCCGTGGTCTGGGGAAAGGAGATTCTTCACGTTCGCGATGACTACATCCTGCTCGAAGAGCAGTTCTGGGATCAGGACGGGGAGTTGGTGAAAATCATGAAAGCCCGCGAGATCAGGGAGATGTCGGGGCGCACTGTAGCCAGCGTCATGCGGGTGCACAAAGTCGAGTCGCCTGAGCAGTGGACCGAACTCGTCATGGAGTCAGTGCAGTTCGACATTGAACTCACACCTAACCTGTTTACGCTCTCTAACTTGCGGAACCCGCGCGAGTGAATGCCAGTTGGGCTTTGGCCTGGCGTAATATCTGGCGCAACCGTCGGCGCACCTGGCTGACCGTCGGTGCGATGGTGTTTTCCAACATTTTCCTGGTGTTCCTGATCGCTGTGCAGCTGGGCAGCTACGACATGATGATCGAGAACACGCTGCGTACCTTCACCGGGCACCTGCAGGTGCAGCACACCGGTTACCAGGACAACCCCAAGATGCGTCGCAGTATTCCCGACATTGCGAAGCGTGCCCAGGCGCTGCGCGAGTCTACCGGGCTTTCGGCCATCGCAGCGCGCGCCGAGGGGTTTGCGCTGGCATCCAGCGAAGAGCGTTCTTTCGGTGTGCAAGTGCTGGGTGTGCAATCGCAGTTTGAGCCGCTGGTGTCGACTTTGCCGGGTCTGCTGGGGGAGGGCCGTTGGTTTAGTGGCGATGACGCAGAAGAAGTTATCGTCGGCAGTGTGCTGGCGCGCAATCTGAAGGTGGGGCTGGGCGACGAGATTACTTTCTTGGGCAGCGCGCGTGACGGATCCTTCGCCGCTGGCGTAGTCAAAGTAACAGGTATTTTGCACTCGGGTTTTACCGCGGTCGATCGCTCTGTGGTGCAAATGCCGCTGGGTTATTTCGATACGGTATTTGGCATGGAAGGGCAGGGGCATCGCATAGTGATTGAGGCCCCGGAGTTGGGCCAGGTGCCGCAGTATCTGCCGCGGGTGCGCGACGCACTCGATGCCAACGAGGAATTGGTGGTGCTCGATTGGGACACCCTGGAACCGGGTTTGCGTCAGGCCATTCGCGCCGACATGACCAGTGCCTGGATCATCTACGCCATTCTTATCGTGCTCGTTGCCTTTAGTGTGCTGAACACGCAGTTAATGTCGGTGATGGAGCGCACTCGGGAGTTTGGGACTTTGCTGGCCCTGGGTATTCGCCCTGGGCATTTGGGCGGGGTTGTTGTGCGTGAGACCTTTTTGATGGCAGTGCTGGGTTTGGCGCTGGGCGTCGCGCTTGGCGCGCTGTTGTCCGGTTACTTCTTGCTGAATGGTGTGACCCTTCCGGGTATGGAGGAGGCGGCGCAGCGTTTCAACATGTCGCCAGTGATTTATCCGCAGATATCATTTCTGTCACTGTTCTGGGGTCCACTTACGGTGTTTGTGGGCACCATGTTGGCGGCGGTATACCCTGCGCTGCGCTTGCAACGGCTGGAGCCGGTGCCGGCAATGAGGGCGGTGTGACATGGCTCGCGTTTTCGCAATGACACAGCTGGCATGGCGCAACTTGTGGCGCAATTATCGGCGCACAGTGATTATGTTGCTGGCCATTGTCATCGGCGTTTGGGCCATGATTTTTATCAACGCGATGATGCGCGGCATGATCAATGAAATGGTCAACAGTGGCATTCGCTTATTGCCGGGGCATGCCCAGATTCACCACCAGAACTATCTGGACGATCCAAGCATCGTCAATTCCATTGCGTCTCCCGACGACAAGTTGCGTCGCGCGCTGGAGCAGGAATCAATCGTTGGCTGGAGCCAACGACTGCGCGTACCGGCGGTGATCTCCAGCGAGCGAGACAGTCGCGGCGTGACGCTGATTGGCGCTGACCCTGCGACCGAGGATGCCCTGGGGTTTTTGCCGGGTGAGATTATTGAAGGCCGAGGCCTGGAAAGCGCCGATGACCGTGGCCTCGTGCTGGGTGCGAAGCTGGTCGAAGAACTGGAGACGCGACTCGGCAAGCGCGTGGTGGTGATGTCACAGGACCCGGGCAATAACGTGGCTGATCGCGGTTTTCGTGTGGTGGGTATTTACAAGGCAGAGCTGGAGTCGGAGGAATCGAGCTTAGCCTACGGCGGGCTCGCAACGCTGCAGGCAATGTTGAACGTGGAGGGGCAGGTGTCTGAGATCAGCGTGCTCGGCGCAGATTACCGAGACCTGTCGCCCTGGTTGCCCCAGCTCGCCGCAGCCGTGGGCCCCACCGAGCAGTTGGAGAGCTGGCAGGTACTCGATCCTTTATTGCTCAGCATGCTGGAGATGCAAGACGGCATGATGTTAGTGGTGATTGTTGTGATCTTCGCGGTGTTGTCTTTTGGGCTGGTTAATACGATCGCTATGGCGGTGTTTGAGCGGGTGCGCGAGTTTGGATTGATGCAGGCGCTGGGCATGCGCCCCATACTGATTCTGGTCCAGGTGCTATTGGAAGCGTTCATGTTACTGGCCTTGGGCCTGGTGATCGGCAATGCCCTGGCGTGGCTTACGATTCGCCCGCTCGAGAGTGGTATCGACATTTCCGGTTATGCCGAAGGCATGGAGATGGTCGGTATGGGCACGACGCTATATCCTGCGCTGCTGTTGACGGACATGCTGTGGGTGTCGCTGTTGGTGATCGTGCTCGGATTGCTGGCGAGCCTGCTGCCGGCCTGGCGGGCCTCGCGCTTTGATCCGATTAAGGCGCTGGGAAAGAACTAAGGAGTAGAAAATGTCATCGGTTCGCTGCAAAGATGTCTGCAAAACGTTCCGGCAAGGCGAGGACATCATTACTGGTCTGGACCACGTATCACTGGAAATCGCGCGAGGTGAGTTCGCCTGCCTGTCTGGCCCCTCCGGCTCCGGGAAGACGACGCTGCTGAACGCGATCGGTGGTTTAGACACGCCAGATAGTGGTGAGGTTTATCTTGGTGATGCGCGTATCGATCAATTATCCAAAGCAGACTTGGCGGACCTGCGCTTGCATCATTTGGGGTTTGTCTTTCAGGCCTATAACCTGGTGCCCGTGTTAACGGCGCAGGAGAATGTCGAGTTTGTTATGCAAGTGCAGGGCGTGGCGGCGTCTGAACGTCATCTTCGCTCTCGAGAAATACTCGAAGAGGTAGGTCTTGCCGGCATGGAAGATCGGCTGCCGGCGCAGCTCTCGGGTGGGCAACAGCAGCGTGTTGCGGTGGCCCGGGCCATCGTGTCGAATCCAACACTGATTCTGGCCGATGAGCCGACTGCGAACCTGGATAGCCACTCCGCGACACAGCTGATGGATTTGTTTACGCGCCTGAACCGGGAGAAGCAGGTGACGTTTGTCATCGCGACTCACGACGAGAGCGTTATGACCTATGCGCGCCGGCTGGTGCGTATGCGCGACGGCAAGATCGTGAGCGACGAGTCTCAGTCGGGTTGATGCGTCGGCTCGTCGGTTTGTTGTTGCTGGCTGGGCTATCGAGCCCGCTCACGGCAACAGAATGGTTAGATAAAGGGCATCTGAAGGCCAGGCTCAACAGCACCTGGTACCCGGATGACAGTTTGTTCACCACGGTTGTTGATGATCCTGCCTTTGATCAGGGCGCAGATGCGCGTCTGAATTTTGTCCATCGTGGCAGCCACTGGTCTGCAACGGCCGACTACCAGTTGATCGTGCAAAGTGGCGACAGTCTGGAGCTGGCGGATCTGTTGCCCAATCTTTCCGGCCCCAACGACGTGGTGCAGAACGACGATCGGCGCGCGCTCGATCTAACCCATGAGATCACTGACAACAGCGATAATGTGGTGATACAACGTTTAGATCGCTTGCACGGCGAATGGCGAGCGAACAAATGGGTCGTGCGGGCCGGCCGCCAGGCCGTGAGCTGGGGTAACGGACTCATCTATACGCCCATGGATGTGTTTAATCCCTTCGATCCTGCCGCGGTGGACACCGAGTACAAGGCTGGAGACGACATGGTCTACGGACAATACCTGCTGGACAATGGGGATGATTGGCAGGCGGTTTGGATTGTGCGGCGCGACGATGACAAAAACCTGGATCGAGAGGTTAACTCTTTCGCGCTTAAATACCACGGCTTTCTTGGCGAGCAGGAATACGACATTCTGGTGTCCGAGCATTATGATGATTTGCTGCTGGGTCTCGGCGGCAGCACGCCCTGGGGGGGTGCGGTGTTAAGGGCAGATCTCACGCTGACCGATACAGACAACGATACTGTCTGGAGCGCGGTGGCCAGTTGGTCATATTCCTGGCTAGGTTGGGGCCGCAACATGAGTGGTGTGGTGGAGTACTACTACAACGGATTTGGTGAGGACGATGAGGACTATGCGCCGGCATCGATTCAGGAGAACGAGGATTTATTTGTCCGCCTTGCGCGCGGAGAGCTGTACACGCTGGCACGCAACTATCTCGCCGCCTCGGTACTGGTCGAGGTGACGCCACTGCTCCAGGTCACCCCCAATGTTTTTTACAACCTCTATGATAACTCGGCACTCTTTCAATTAGTGGGTCAGTACGATGTGGCGCAGGACTGGCAAATATTGGGTTCCCTGTATCTGCCCGTTGGGTCTTCGGATACCGAGTTTGGCGGTTTTGACAGCGGCATCGAGGACTTTGAAGTGAGCTACGGCGCATCTGTCTTCGCGCAGTTGGCCTGGTATTTCTGATGAGTCTGGTGACGATCGTAGCGGTCGTATTTGGCTTGTCGCAGGTGTTGTTGAGTCTCGCCCTCTTAGCGCGGCTGGACAGCCGAGGCATTGGAGAGAAACTGTTCGGCCTGTTGATGCTGGCGAACGCCTGCTATCTGTTGTCGCCTTTGCTGGCGCAAACGAGTTTGCAGGCCTGGATTGTGCCCTGGGCCACAGCCATTCCGGGGTTGTTCTGGCTGTTGTCTGCTTCCATATTCGATGACCATTTTGAGCTGCGGCCCTGGCAGGGTGGCTTGGTCGCTATTACCGTGTTCTTCCCGATGTTGGGCAGTTTGTTGGGCCAATCCCTTTGGGTGCAGTGGCTCTTTTTTACTGCGCCACAGGTGCTGGAATTTATTTTGATGGGCTTGGTGTTCTGGGTGGTGGCGCAGCATTGGTCCATTGATCTGGTCGAAACCCGGCGTCGGTTGCGTCTTGGCTTTGTCGGCATTAATGGGGCTGGCGTGTTCCTGCTGATCTTCTCTCGCGAGGTGCTGTTTCCGGGGCAAGCCTGGCTGAAAGAGTGGGAGTATGTACCTGCTGCTTTCTTGCTGTTTGGTATCAATCTGGTTCTGTTGGGTTATCGCGGCGGCGTGGTGTTTGAGCGTGTGAACGCCACGATCGCGCCGACGGCGTTGGCCGATTCCCAAGGAGATCAACCTGAGGTGACCGTGGCCAGCGAGTTCGATCAGGGGCTGGTCGCAACCGTGCAGGCACACATGGTGGACGAGACTGCCTGGCGCGAGATGGGGCTCACCATCGGGCAGTTAGCTCAACAATTGGATGTGCCCCAGTATCGATTGCGCCAGGCGATCAACGCCGGGCTCGGTTACCGCAATTTCAGCGACTTTCTCAATAGCTACCGCATTGCCGAGACCGCTCGACGCCTTCGCGATCCCGATGAATCTGGCCTGCAGGTACTCACCATCGCCATGGACGCCGGCTTCCGTTCTCTCTCTTCCTTTAATAAGGCCTTCAAAGAGGCCCACGGCGTTACGCCCACCCAGTTCCGCAAGCAGTCTGCATAATTAAACCGACCCTCCGAGGGTGCAGGGTCTACACTGGGTAGAAATGCTGACGGATTTTTAAAATTCGGCAGAAATGGCGCGCAAAATAACGATAATGCCCACACAAAAAGGCGAGAACCCATGAAAATGATGCAAATTATAAAGCTTGGATTGGCAATTGTGCTGGCTGCGATGGGCAGCGCGGCCGCGGCGGCGGGTGATGCGGCGGCAGGAAAAGCGGCCTACAGCAGCTGTATTGCCTGTCATGGTGTCAACGGCGAGGGCAACCAGGCACTCAATTCACCGGCGCTGGGCGGACAGATGGAGTCATATGTAGCCCGTCAAATCGCCAATTTTCGTAGCGGCAAGCGCGGCAGCGACCCGAAAGACACCTTAGGCATGCAGATGCGTGGCATGGCATCGGTACTGCAGGATGATACAGCCGTGGCTAATGTTGCTGCTTACATAGCCACCTTGCCGGCCTCCAAGGGTTCGCCCTATGAGCATGACGTGCGCAATGGAGAAAACCAGTACAACGCGGCCTGCGGTGCTTGTCACGGTGCCAATGCTGAGGGCAATGCTGCTTTGAATTCGCCGCGCCTGGCCGGTCTGGATGCCGCCTATCTCGAGCGTCAGTACAAGAACTTCGCTAACGGCGTTCGTGGCTCACATCCCGATGATCGCTTCGGCAAACAAATGCAGCTGATGTCGACCATGCTGGCGACCGACAAAGACCTGGCCGACGTTATAGGGTTCATTCAGACGCAATGATCCGTCAACTAGCCCTATCGATCGCTGCTAGCCTGGCCTTTAACGCCTGGGCCGGCGATATCGCGTTAAGCGATCGTTGCCCACCCAGCTTCGAGAAAACCGAAGCCGGTGTGTGTGAACTGCGCAATATGTACCAGTTCTACGATTCGCTGCAGGATCGAGGCGTGGGTGGCACCAAAACCTCACTGCCGGCCCACCGCGACGGATTCCGGCCGGAGGAGATCGATCTTGGTCGCTACCTCTTTTTCGATCCCATTCTCTCGGGCGATGGTTCGCAGTCCTGCGCCAGCTGTCACGACCCCGAGCTGGCTTTTACCGATGGTCGCGCGCGTTCGGTCGGCGTCGCAGGTCATGAGGTGGCGCGTTCAGCCCCCACGCTGTGGAATGTCGCGTTTTTAGATCGCCTGTTCTGGGATGCGCGCTCTGGCTCACTCGAAGAGCAGGCGAAAGGCCCGCTCTTTTCACCGGAGGAAATGGCGAATACTGAGCCGCAGCTACTCAAGAGCCTAAATGACAGTGAAGAGTATCGCCGCCTGTTTCGGCAGGCGTATCCTGACGGCGAACTGGATGAGATTTCTCCCGGGCAGATATATCGTGCACTGGCTGCGTTTCAGACTAGCTTGATTTCGCTGAACAGTCGCTATGACCGTTATGCCCACGGTTATCACGACGCGTTGAACCAGAACGAAATTGAAGGCATGAATGTGTTCCGTTCGTTCGTGGCGCGCTGCGCTGAGTGTCACACACCGCCGCTCTTTACCAACCAGCAAGTGGCTGTGATCGGTACACCCGAACCAGAAGGTCATCCGTTTGATGTGGGCGCGGAGCATGTGTTTGGCTCAGCCAAGATGAAGGGTGGCTTCAAGGTGCCTACCCTGCGCAATATTGAAAAGACCGCTCCCTACATGCATTCGGGGCGCTTCGAGACGATGCGCGAAGCGGTCAAATTCTACAGCGATGGCCGAGGCCACGCCGTGCCAGACGGTATGGACCTGCATATTCACTGGCACATCTGGGAGCCCAAGCTCACCGATTACGAGATGGACCGCGTGGTAGACTTTCTGCGCACCCTGACCGACGAAAGTTTTACACCCCAAATTCCGACGCGTGTGCCTTCAGGCATGGAGCCTGTTATCGGCGTGTCGAATGACCAACAAACCCGCGAAGCTGTTGCTAATAATGAGCGGGATACAGAAGGAGAATCCTCATGAATATGGGTAAAGTTCTGGCCGTCATTCTGGTCGTCGTGGCGTTCGCCGTCGGCATGCAGATGGGGCGCAATTCCGCCCCGGCTCCGGTGATCACCAGCACTGGCGAAGGCGCGTCCTACACGGGCTCTGAAACCGCTGCCAGCGCCGATGGTGCGCCCAGCGACGAAGTTCGGGAGCTGATTCTGGAGAAGAAGGGCGCCAGCAAGTTTGTGGCCGGTCCGCCCATGACCGATATCGTGGTGACGGTTAAGGACGGCGAGTCGATTCAGGAGGCGGTTAAAGCCGCGGAACCTGGCACCACGATTCACGTCATGCCAGGTACCTATGAGGAAACAGTTTATATCGACAAAGACGGCATTCGTCTGATCGGTATCATCGAGGGCTCTGAGCGTGCCACGCTGCATGGCCGCGGCGAGCTCAACGATGCCATTTTGTTCTCTGGCAACAATATCGTGGTCGAGGGCTTCATCATTACCAAGTACAAGGGTAATGCGATCATGAGCCAGGCCGGTAACAACTACGAGATTCGTGACAACATCATCGTCGACACCGGCGTGTACGGGATCTTCCCGCAGCTCGGCACCAACGGCGTGGTTGAGCACAACATCATCTCCGGTATTGAAGACGCCGCCATCTATGTCGGCATGAGCGATAACGTGCACGTCGCTTACAACGAAGTCTTCGACAGCGTTGCGGGCATCGAGATCGAAAACAGCCGTCACGCGATCGTCGAGGCCAACTTCGTCTACAACAACACCGGTGGTGTGCTGGCCTTTATCACGCCCGGTCTGCCGATTAAGACCACGTACGATGTGATCATCCGCAACAACTGGATCTCTAACAACAATACGCCTAACTTCGGCGCACCCGGTTCAACGGTGGGCGGTATTCCCGCCGGCACGGGTGTGATGATCATGGCCGCTGATGATGTGGTGGTGGAAGGCAATATCATCACCAACAACAAGACCATAGGCATTCTTTCGGTGGACCACGTGACAGCGTCTCAGCTCACCAACGTCACGGTTGACCCGGACGCCGACCCCAACTCTGACGGCGTGAAGATTCTCAACAACACCATGCACAACAATGGCTATGAGACCATCGATTCGGTTAAGTCATTGATGCTGGCCGAGATGAAGACGGGTAACCCCGATATCCTCGCCGTTGGTCCCACCAAAGACAGCTGTATCATTAATCGTCACCGCTATGTCACCACGGGTGTAAATGATTGGGCCGAGTGTGAGTTCACCAATACCCACACCATCGCCAACTACCTGTTACCGCCGGTGCCGCCACGTGTGATCGAGCCGGGCGAGCGCGGCAAGATCGCTTACCTGGGCGTGTGTGCAGGCTGCCATACCTACGAGGGCCGCATGATCGGACCGCCGGTGAAGATTATCCAGGCACTGTATATGGATGACCCGCAGCGGCTCGCCGACTGGATCGCCAACCCCACCAAGGTGCGTCCGGACTACCCTGAGATGCCGGCCCAGAACTATCTGGACCCGGAGACCCGCCTCGCGGTTGCAGAATACATGCTCTCCGCTAAGAACTAAGCCAACTCGTCCAGCGCCCTCGCGTGCCACGCGAGGGTGTTCGGGCAGTCCTCCGGAATCGCTTCCTTCACCCAGCCGCAGAATTCGACCATCACCACCAGATCGATATCGGCATAGCTGAAGTTGTCGCCAGCCAGCCAGGGCCTGCCGTCCAGGCGCTGCTCAATCACCGGCCAGAAGGCGTGCAGCAGTAGTCGCCCACGTTCGATGAGCTCGGGAATCTGGTCAACCTGGGCGGCGCCGGTCATGGCGCGGCCCTTAAAGCCCTCAACCTTATTGCGGAAGATGTCACGGATCGAGCTCATGCCGTGCATCATCAACAGGTGATCCCACTGCAGTACCTCGGCCTTCTCGACATCGGTGGTGCCCATCAGCGGCTTGTCGGGATACTGTGATTCCAGATAGTTCACCTGTGCAATCACCTCGGTGAGCAGGGTGCCATCGTCCAGCAGCAGAGCAGGAATGGTACGCAGTGGATTGATGGCGGCATATTCCTCACTGTGTTGCTCCTGCGCCGGGCCGATATCGATTTGTTGGGTATCCAGCGCGATGCCTTTGTAGTCGAGAAACAACTGCAGGCGGCGGGCATTGGGCGCGATATCGTAGGTATAGAGCTTCATCGAGAGATCCTTGTCTTGAGATTGCTGGCGCTTTTTCTGGCATCGCGCCGTGAGCAATTGATCTTAGGCAGCGATTGCGCGAATTGCCAGCCGCCTTGAGTTTCCGACAGGCCCGTAAGCCGCTATAATGCGCCACCTGAGAACACTTCCCACGAGGCATAACCGTGAACAAGTCATTGAAAGTGCTAGCAATTTTTGTCCTCGGCACTGTCTACAGCCTGATTGCACAGGCCCAGACCGAGGCGCAGCGCGCTGCCATTGAAGACCGTATCAAGCCCCACGGCCAGGTGTGCCTGCAGGGCGACGCCAATTGTGGCACTGCCACCTTGGCCAGCTCTGGTCCCCGCTCTGGCGAAGACGTCTACAACGCTGCGTGTATGGCGTGCCACACTACCGGCGCTGGCGGTGCTCCGCTACTAGGTGATGCTGCAGGTTGGGCTGATCGCATCGCGAAAGGTACCGATGTGCTTTATGACCACGGCATCAATGGTGTGCCGGGTACAGGTATGATCGCCAAGGGCGGTTGCATGAACTGCTCGGACGACGAGGTTAAAGCAGCGGTCGACTTTATACTGGCTTCCGTCCAGTAGTCCGAATTCTGTTTAAGTAAAAAGCCGCTCAACGGAGCGGCTTTTTTTTGCCTCGGCAAAAAAGCATTACTTTGCCCGTTACACGGGCTCTGCTACATTGCCTGAGTGACATTAGAGCCACAGAGCAGTCATAGCCAGAGAGTAGTTATAGAGGGCCCCATGCGTCTAATCTTATCGATTGTGTTGTTCGGATTGCTCACCGCTTGCGCTGAGGAACCGCCGCCACCGCCCCTGGTGGAAGTGGTGGTCGACAAGGTGGTGAAAGATCCCTACCAGCCCAAAGCGTCCTTCGTGGGCAGGCTGCATGCGCGGGATGATGTATCGATCCAGGCCAGGGTGTCGGGCTACCTGCTGTCGCACAATTACAAGGAAGGCGATCTGGTTAAAGCCGGCGATTTGCTTTACGAGATAGACCCCGCCGAATTTGAAGCGCAGATGTCTCGCGCCAAAGCCGATTTGGCCAAGGCCAGGGCTAACCAGGCGGTAGCGGTCCGCAACTTTAAGAGGGGTGAGGAGCTGCTGCCCGACGGCAATATTTCGGCGTCGGAGATGGATCAGCTGGAAGCTAGCAAACTGGAAGCTGATGCCAGCGTGCAATCTGCCCAGGCCCAGTTGCAAACCGCCGAAGTGAATCTTGGCTATACACAGATCAGAGCGCCGATCACCGGTCGCATCGGTCGCAATAAATTTAGTACCGGCGATTTAGTGGGCCCCAATACCGGTACTCTCACTACTCTGGTGAGTGTCGACCCGATTCAGGCACTGTTTAACCTGTCTGAGTCCGTCTACGTGAACACCGTACTGCAGCGTATGGGCTCGCCGGGTACCCAGGCGCTGGCGGACTCCGACCTCGGTGATCTGCGCGTGCTATTGGAGTTGGCTAACCGTCAGTTTTATCCCTACCCGGGCCGCATCGATTACATCGCCAATCGCATTTCGGAAGCCACGGGCACACTGGAAGCACGCGCGCTAATTCCAAATCCTGAGGGTCATCTGTTTCCGGGACAGTACGTTCGAGTGGTTCTCGAAAGCGAAAACCTGCTGGAGGCTTTGTTCGTGCCGCAAGCGGCTGTGCAAGCTGATCAGCAGGGGAATTTTGTGTTGCTGGTCACCAGTGGTTTGGTTGATCGGCGTAACGTGGTGCTCGATGAACGACTCGATGAGCGAGTGGTTGTGCGCCACGGCCTCGAAGAAGGCGATATCGTGATTGTGCGCGGTTTGCAGCAGGTGCGCCCGGGGCAGCCTGTAACCACGCGGCAGGTCAGCGCCCAGGATGAGGAGGACCTGTCTCCCAGTGCGCCGCTTATGGAGGCGGTGGAAGGCGAGGGCGCCTAATCAGTGTTTAGCGCCTTCTTTATAGATCGGCCAAAGTTTGCGCTGGTTATCGCCATTGCGCTAACGCTGTCGGGCGCTATTTCCATATACCAGTTACCGGTCGCTGAATACCCGGATATCTCACCGCCTACGATTACGGTGTCTGCGGTATACCCCGGCGCTTCCGCTGAGGTTGTCGAGGAGACGATAGCAGCTCCGATAGAAGATGAAGTGAACGGTGTCGAGGACATGATCTACATGTCCTCCAAGAGCGCCAATGACGGTTCTTATAATCTCAACGTCACCTTTAAAGTGGGTGCCGATCCAGACATGGCATTGGTGCGGGTGCAGAACCGGGTCAAGCTGGCAGAACCCAAGCTGCCGACCGATGTGCGGGTGCAGGGTTTGGAGGTCGATCAGAAATCACCTGACATTCTCAAGATCATTAGCTTTACCTCTCCCGGTGGTAGCTACGACTACGTATTCCTGTCGAACTACGTTTCGATAAATGTGCAGAACGCGTTGGCGCGGGTCGAGGGTATTTCCGGCGCAGAACTCTTCGGCCAGGCAGATTACTCCATGCGCCTGTGGCTCGACCCCAATCGAATGGCGCGGCTGTCGATTACCACCACCGATGTTATCAGTGCGCTGCAAGAACAAAACGTGCAGGTTGCCGCCGGCAAAGTGGGTGCGCCGCCTTTCGACGGTAATTTGCAGACCGAGTACACGCTGCAGACCAAGGGTCGATTGCAGGAGCCGGATGAATTCGGCGAGATCGTGTTGCGGGCCAATCCCGATGGCTCGGCACTGTACCTGCGCGATATCTCGCGCATCGAACTGGGCCAGTCGGATTACTCGATTGACGGTGCTTTGGACAGCCAGCCAGCGGTGATAATGGGTATCTATACCCAGCCCGGTGCGAATGCGCTGGCGGCCGGCGATGCCATTGACAAGCGGGTGGAGGAACTTTCGCAGTTTTTCCCCGACGACCTGGAATACCAGATCGGTTACGACACCACGCGCTACATGAAGACAGCGATCAACCAGGTTGTCATCTCGCTCATGCAGGCAGTGGTATTGGTCATCCTGATCACCTATGTGTTTCTCGGCAGCGTGCGCGCCACCCTGGTGCCCGCTATCGCGATTCCAGTTTCGCTGGTTGCGACATTTGCCGTCATGCTGTTGCTGGGTATGACCATCAACACGGTGACACTCTTCGGTCTGATTCTGGCAATTGGCATCGTGGTCGATGATGCCATTCTGGTGGTGGAGAACTGTGATCGCCACTTGCAAGAAGATCCCAATATGACGCCGCGCGAGGCGGCGCGTCTGACGATGAGTGAAGTCAGTGGTGCGATTATTTCGACAACACTGGTACTCCTCGCCGTGTTTGTGCCCGTGGCGCTGCTGCCGGGAATTACCGGCGTGATGTACCGTCAGTTTGCCGTGACGATTTGTGTAGCAGTGCTGTTTTCCTCTCTGAATGCGCTGACGCTGAGCCCGGCCCTGTGTCGCCTTTTGTTAAAGTCGGGCGAGCAAAAGCGGGCGCGCTGGTATGCCACTTTTACCCGCTGGTTCGACGGCATCACTGCCAGTTATGACCGCGGTGTTAAGCGCATTTTGCGCAAGTTACTGCTGGTAGTGATCGTGTTTGGGTCTGTGATCGGTGCGCTCGGTATTGGCGTTGCAGTAACCCCAACGGGTTTCGTACCCAATGAAGACAAGGGTATTATGTTCGTTAATCTGCAGTTGCCCGATGCAGCTTCACTCAACCGAACCACCTCCGCGATGAAAAAGCTGTCGGAGTTGGTTGAAGCCGATTCGCGGATCGAATCAGTCACTTCGATTATCGGCTATTCGATATTGAGCGGTGCCGCCCAGAGTAATAGCGGTACGCTGTTTATCGTGCTCAACCACTGGGACGAGCGAGAGAAGCGCGAAGATCTGGTGTTCAACGTCGCCCAGAAAATCAACAGGCTGGCCTTTCAGACAGTGCCGGAAGCACAGGTCTTCGCAATTACGCCACCGTCGGTTCCCGGCATGGGCGCAGTGGGAGGCCTGGAGTTTGTGTTGCAGGATACGCTGGGTCGAGCGCCGGCTGAGCCCAATGAAATGGTTAATATCCTGGTGGTGGCGGCCAACCAGGATCGCAAGCTCGACAGCGTATTCAGCACCTACCGCGCCAATGTGCCGCAGTATTTCATCGAAATTGATCGGGTAAAAGCGAAGAACCTTGGCGTGCCGCTCAGCGAGATATTCAACACGCTGCAGGCACAGATGGGGTCTTACTACATCAATGACTTCAACAAGTTTGGTCAGACCTATCGGGTGATCATGCAGGCGGAATCCATCTTTCGTTCCGACCTGGATGACCTGGACCAATTTTATGTACGCAGTAAGCACGACGAGATGGTGCCGCTGGCCACGCTGGTGACGACTAGGCCGATACTGGGTCCGGATGTCTCCGAACGTTACAACCTGTACCGGTCGGCCACGATACGCGGCGCCACTGCTAGTGGGGTCAGCTCGGGTGAGGGCATGGCTGCATTCGAGGCGCTCGCACGCGATACGCTACCCGCCGGCTACCAGTTCGAATGGACGGGCATGGCCTATCAGGAGAGAGAGGCTGGCGGTCAGGCGCCGATCGCGTTCGCCCTGGCACTGATATTCATTTACCTCTTTCTGGTGGCGCAGTATGAGAGTTGGTCCATACCCGTCGCCATTATCCTGGTGGTACCGATGGCACTGGCAGGTGCCATTGCCGCCTTGTTGACGACCGGTGTGGCGCTGAACCTTTATGCGCAGATTGGTCTGGTCCTGTTGATTGGCATGGCGGCCAAGAACGCCATTCTTATTGTTGAGTTCGCCAAACAGAAGCGCGAGCGGGGCGGTGAAGAGATTGTTGATGCGGCCAACAGCGCCGCGCGCTTGCGCTTCCGCGCCGTATGCATGACAGCGGTGTCCTTCATTCTGGGGATCATGCCGCTGGTGTTGGCGACGGGGGCGGGCGCTTTTGGCCAGAAATCGCTGGGTATTACGGTGTTCGGCGGCATGGTGGCCGCGTTGGTTGTCGGTACGTTCTTTATCCCAGCCTTTTACGTGCTTATTCAAAGCACCCGCGAGCGGGTGAAAGCCAAGCTCGGCATTCAGCCGGCCAGTCCAGACTGATTAGCTCTGTATCCCGCTAATACCAGGGCCGGGGTTTTTGTCCCAGTGCCTTTCCCATTTGCATCAGTACCTTTTTGGGGAAGGGGCCGTTTTCAGATTTCCCAAACATCACTTTTAGCAAGGTGCCTAGCCCGGGTTTTGGCGTCAGCGGAATATCGTCGCCCCAGCTCCATAGACTGCCCTGATCGAACGGGTGGTACTGGGTAGGGTAGCTGGCGTCGAACACGTCGCCATCGGCATAGTGTTCCAATTCATCGCCGAAGAGATCTTTCCAGTAATCGAATATCTGGCTGCCGAGAATATGGCGGCCGATTCCCCAGAAGTGTTTGCGGTTTTTGCTGCGCAGATACTGGTTGCCTTGGCCAATCGTGTCCAAGTCGAAGGTCTCGTAAGCGGTGTGCATGCAGCCCGGTGCAAAGTTCTGCACGATGACCACCGTGTGATGATCCGCAGGTACCGCGCCGCGATCGCAGCGGTTAAATGCCAGCACGGGTGAGCCGTCTTTCACGGTTTGTATGTCGGTGGGGATGACACCGAGATGGCGCATATACCACTGGTGGCTGGTGTGAAAATCGGTCACCGCAAGTACATAGTGCCCAAGCCGCTCGAGCGGGCAGGGCGCGGCTATGGAGGAGACGCGCTCGTTGACGCGCGGTTTGGTGCCTGGCGTATTGAACAAAAAGGTTTCATCCCGATAGGGAATGCGTGTGGCGACCTCGCGCCCGTGTACCACGTCGACAATGAAGCCATCGGGGTCCTTCAGCCTCACTCTATTGCCGCCGCCGGGCTCAGCAATGGGTTCGACCGGAATGCCCGTCGCAGCGCTGAGTGTTTCCAGGTCTTCAGCCTGTTTGGCGATATAGCCGGCGCCCAGAAAGCGAGAGGTGCTGCCTTTCCTTGCCGAGTAGAACCAGGGGGAGGGTCCGTTGCCGCGAAAATAGGCGCAATCTCCTTCCGCGGAGATGCGTTGCATACCAAAATCTTCGAGGAACGCGGCCTGCTTGTCGAGGTCCGGTTTTTCGAACATCACATAAGCGATGTCATCCACGCAGATGATGGGAGTCGGGCGCTCTATCGGCTTGCTGCCCGCGTTAGCGATGGTCTCCGGGTCGCGATTTTCATCGCCACTGTATTGGATAGTCTGGTTCACTGGCTTCCTCCGGTAGCCGTCTCAGGCCGCTTGCTCTTTTACGGCCTGTTCTACGATGGGATTGACGAGTGTGCCCAGACCCGTGGCTTCAACCTCTACCACATCGCCCGGATTGAGGAAGGTGCGCGGTTCCATAAACGCGCCGACACCCGCCGCAGAGCCGGTGACAATTACATCGCCCGGCTGTAGTTCATAGACTTCCGAGATATGCGAGATCAGCGTGGCGAACGAAAAGATTAGATCGTCGAGCTTCATCACCTGGCGCTGCTCCCCGTTGACCCGGCTTACCAGTTCCATGCTATCGAGGTCGACGCTGTCGGCCGTGGTCATAACAGGACCGAAGCCACCACTGCGCCACGCATTCTTGCCGGTGGTCATTTGCTTGCTGCTGATCTGGTACATGCGGGCGGACCCATCGTTGAAGCAGCTATAACCGGCGACGTAGTTCAGCGCGTCGTCCTCGCTCACCATGCGGCAGGGCTTGCCGATGATGATGGCGATCTCGCCCTCGTAATCGAAGGCAGGTTCCTTCATGGGTTTCTCCATGGGCTGGCCAGAGGCTACCAGGGAGCCGGGCGCGCGCAGGAAAAACATGGGTGTGCCGTGAAGCTCCTCCAACCCCATCGCCTCTTTGGCTTCTGCGAAGTGGCTGTGGGTGTTCATGCCGGCACACCACACCGCGCCGGGGTTGGGGATCACGGGCAGCAGTTCCACCTCAGACAGTGTGCAATCTGTGGTGTGTTCAATGGTGTCGAGCGAATCCAGGCTCTGCTCGAGTAGTGATTTCAGATCGCCAAACTGGCCGCCGAGATCGGTAATGGCATCGCCTTCCAGAATGCCAAAGGACGCCTGCCCGTCGCGAATAAAGCTAATGAACTGCATGGTTTCGCCTCAATTATCTATGGGTGCATTTATATGGGTGTGCTTTTGTCTGTGTGAGCTTTGGCACCCGGTGAAAATAAATTTGCAATAGTGCGAATAATATATAAAATAATTCGCATGTCAACGAAAAATAAACAACGCAAAACACAAGAGCGCACGGAGATTACTCGCGGAAAATTGCTGGACGCGGCATCCGTAATCTTCTCAGAGCAGGGTTACGACGGCGTATCCATTCGCGATCTCGAAACGGCGGCAGGGGTGCAACGCGGTCTGCTGGCGTATCACTTCGATGACAAGCCGGGCTTGTGGAAGGCGGCAGCGGACAGAATTTTCGGCCTGTTGCAGTCGGAGGTGGCCAGTCGCATCCAGATTCTGAGCGACCTGCCCGTGGCCGAGCGCCTGTCCGCAGTCATCCGTTTCTATGTGCGCTTTAGTGCAGCCCATCCCGAGTTCAGCCGCCTCATGACGCAGGAGGCGAGACAGGACAGCTGGCGCAAGGACTATATGGTCGAGAACTATGTGGGAGAGATGACGCGCGCATTGCGCGGCCCGGTGCACGAGGCGCTCGGCCTTGATGAGGATGACTTTGTACATTGGTTCTACATGCTGGTAGGCGCCAGTGCCACGATCTTTTCTCACGCGCCGGAAGCCAGAACCTTGTTCGGAGCGGAGCCCCTCGATGAGGCCCTTATCGAGCGCCATGCCGAGCTGATGGTGCAAATGATGGTCACGGCCTTTCAATCATGAACAGCGAGACCAGCGTATTGATTGTAGGGGCAGGACCTGTGGGTCTTGCGCTGGCGCACTGTCTGGGTCGTCAGGGTGTGGCCTGCACCGTGATCGAGCGCGAAGCGGAGCTGTCCGATGAGCCGCGCGCCGTGGGTATCGATCCAGAATCCCTGCGCACGTTCCAGAACCTGGGCCTTTTAGACGAATTGGCCGACGATATTTTGTTTGGTGTCGGCGGCCGCTATCAGAATGGCGATGGCGAACTCCTGTTTGAGTTGTCGGACACCTCAAACGGTCCGATCGGTTATCCGTACCTGTCGAGTTTCAGCCAGCCGGGACTCGTGCGCGTGCTTGCGCGGGAGTTGCAGCGCTATGCCTGCGTAGACCTGTTTTTTGAGCATGAGATGCAATCGTTTATTCAGGACGATGCTGGCGTAAGCATTTCGGTGCTAAGCGCTGCCGGTGAGAGTACGGTGCGCGCTAGCTTCATGGTCGGCTGTGACGGCGGACGCTCACCCGTGCGCAATGCGCTGGGTATCAGGATGCAGGGCGACAGCAATCCCTTGCCCTGGTTGGTCATCGATACGCTGGACAAGACGCTACAAGACGAGCCCTGTTTCCGCTTCTTCTGTGATCCTGCGCGTCCGGGCATGTTTTTACAGACCCCCCACGGTACGCGTCGCTGGGAATGGATGCTGTTGCCCGGCGAGGATCGTGAAGCCTTTTTAGAGGATGAAACCATTCATCAGCTGATTGCGCCCCATGTCGATGTGAGTCAGGTCGATGTATTTCGGCGCCGGGTCTACGATTTTCATTCCATCATCGCCGATCGGTTTCAGGAGGGCAGAGTCTTCCTCGCCGGCGATGCAGCGCATATGACGCCGCCTTTTGCCGGGCAGGGTTTTAATAGCGGCCTGCGCGATGTGGCGAATCTCGGTTGGAAATTGGCAGCAGTGGTGGCAGGCGCGCCTTTGGCACTGCTGGAGAGCTATACCGCCGAGCGCTGGGAGCACGCCTGGCAGTTGATCCAAATGGCGGTGCAACTCGGCAACGACATTCAACCGATTGATCCTGAGAAGGCGGCCGAGCGTGACGCCGGATTTCGTTTGCTGCACGGCACCCCGGGCGCCATGGATGAATTTGAAGATGGTGTCTTTAAGGCGCTGTTGGACAGGTATTTTACCGAGGGTGCGGCCGTTGGTCTGGGAAGTGATCCGCGAGTGGGCCGCTGGATGCAGCAGCCCGTAGTGCAGTGCGATCAGGAATCGGGATTGTTGGATAGCTTTCTCGGTGGTGGTTTTTCGATTCTGGGTTACCAGTGCGACCCTGCCGAGCAGATTGATGCCGCGCAGCTGGCGCCCTGGTTGGCGTCAGGCGCTAGCGTTCACCAGATTGGTGAGCAGGGCATCCAGGATCCTTCCGGGTATTTTGACGGTTTGTTCGAGGGCCTGCCCAGCATGCTGTTGGTAAGGTCCGATCGTTTTGTGATGGCGGCGTTTGATGCGAGTACCGCTGGTGATCAGCTTGATGCAGCCGCGGCCATGATAGGAGTGTGATTCGATGATTGTGTTGATTACCGGAGCCTCCGGTGGTTTGGGCCCCGTGCTGGGCAAGACGCTGCAGGAGCGGGGTATGACGGTGTACGGCACCAGCCGTACACAACAGGACGACGGCCCGTTTCCATTGTTGGCGATGGAGATTACGGATGATGCCTCCGTGGCAGCCTGTATCCAGCAGGTGGTCGATCGTGAAGGGCGAATCGATGTGGTGATCAACTGCGTGAATCGGATGATCATTGGCACGGTGGAAGAAATCAGCATGGAGGAGATCGAGCAGGTCTTTATGCGCGGTGTCTTCGGTACTATGCGGGTATGCAAGGCGGTATTGCCGCAGTTACGTAAGCAGGGCGCGGGTACCATCATCAATATGAGTTCAATGGGCGGGCTGCTCGCGGTGCCCACCATGAGTGCCTACAGCTCTTCCAAAAGTGCGTTAGAAGCATTCAGCGAGGCGCTGTCACTGGAGCTGCGCGATACCGCTATAGACGTGGTGGTCATGCAGCCGGTCGCCATGAACATGGACAGGCCGCCTACGGGGACGCACCTGGAGCTGGCCGCCAATATCGCTGCAGACTCTCCCGGTCAGCGCATGCTCAAGCAGATGGCCAAAGATACAGCCGCCAGCAAACTCACGCCTGAAATAGTCTCGGAGAAGATCGCGGAAGTGATCTGCATGGAGAAAAAACCCTTCAGGGTACCCATGGATCGCGCTCGCGTGATGGGTGTGCTCAAGCGCCTGCTGCCGCAACGCGTGATGAGTAATATGGTGGGTGATCTGGTGTTGGGTAAACGCAGCTAAGCTGCACATAAGTCGACCATAAATGTAGAAAGGCTGCGTTGACATTATTCTCACATGGCATATGCTTGGCATATGTCAAAGACCAATGCAGATAGTAGCCAACCCCGACAGGTGCGGCTCTTTAAGAATGGCCGCAACCAGGCTGTGCGTATTCCTCGCGAGTTCGAGCTTGACGCAGACGAGGCGCTGATGCGCCAGGAAGGCGAGCGCCTTGTCCTGGAACCCCTAAAACGAACTGGTCTGCTGGCAGTATTGGCGACACTGCAACCGATCGAAGAAGAATTCCCTGACGTTGATGCCACGCTCGAACCAGTCGACGATGTGAGCCTCTAATGGCGGAGCGCAAATTTCTCCTCGATACGAACATACTGTCCACTCTCATACGCGATCCTGCAGGCGAGATCGCCAGTCGAATCGCGCAAGCAGGAGAGGCGTCTATATGCACGAGCATTGTGGTGGCCGCTGAGTTGCGATATGGCGCTCATAAGAGCGGATCTTCGAGGCTCAAACGGCAACTGGAAGTTGTTCTGGCGGCGATGGATGTTCTGCCGCTGGAGCCTCCAGCGGACCTTTTTTACGGCAAGCTGCGGGTTGCCTTGGAATCTCGCGGAGAGCCTATTGGGCCGAACGACATGTTGATCGCGGCGCAGGCTTTGGCGGAGGGCATCACCGTGGTGACGGCCAATGAGCGCGAATTCCGTAGGGTGCGAGGTCTAAAAGTACAAAACTGGTTGGCCTAGTTTTTTCAGCCCAGCAGCGCTTTGAGTCCCGCGAGGGTTTCGTTGGCGCGTTCTTGCGCAACTTCTTGATCCTGCTCCGCACCGCCCTGCCAGACCAGGTCATCCTGGGGTAACTCGTCGATGAAGCGGCTGGGTTCACAATCGATAGTCTCCCCAAATTGCTTGCGCTTGGCGGCCATGGTCATGGCCAGCGTGTTTTGCGCCCGGGTAATGCCGACATAGGCAAGACGGCGTTCCTCTTCGATATTGCCGTCGTCGATGCTATTGCGATGGGGCAGAAGGTTTTCCTCCATGCCGATGAGATAGACGTGCGGAAACTCCAGGCCTTTGGAGGCGTGTAGGGTCATCAATTGCACGCTATTGTCAGCGTTCTTTTCTTCTTCCTGCTGTTCCATCAGATCGCGCAGAACCAATCGGGCGATCGCCTCATCAATGCCCACCTGTTCTTCGTCGATAACGCGCTTGAGGCTGTCGATCAGAAACTCGACATTGGCCCAGCGCTTGTCGGCGACCTCGTCGCTGGAGCTGAGATTCTCCAGCCACTCCTTGTATTCGATGTCGCGCAGCATCTGCCGAATGCCGCTGATCGGATCGCCGCTCTGGCAGCGCTGACGGCTGCGCTCGAGCCATTCGGAGAATTCCTGCAAGCGTTTTCGGCCCGCCTCGGGAATGTCTCCTCCGACGCCTCGCGCAGCGCGAAACAGACTCATGCCTGCGGTCGTCGCGTAATTACCCAGCGCTTCCATGGTCGAGGCGCCCAGCTTGCGCCGCGGCACATTGGCCACGCGCAAAAATGCGTTATCGTCGTCCGCGTTGATTAGCAGCCGCAGGTAGGCCATCACGTCCTTGACCTCGTTCTTGGCAAAAAACGACTGGCCGCCACTCATCTGGTAGGGCACCTGCTGTTGCTGCAGTGCGAGTTCGAGCATTCTCGCCTGGTGGTTGCCGCGGTAGAGCACCGCGTAGTCACCCAGTTGGGTGCGTTTGCGAAGTTGGTGATCGAGAATCTCAGCCACAACCTGGTCGACTTCGGCCTGTTCATCGGCGCAGCGGATGACGCGCAATGGGTCTCCGTGCCCCAGCTCTGACCAGAGTGATTTATCGAACACATGAGAATTGTTGGCGATCAGTACGTTGGCTGCATTAAGAATGCGTCGGGTGGAGCGGTAATTCTGTTCCAGTTTCACCACCCGCAGCCCTGGGAAGTCATCCTGCAACTGCGCGAGATTCTCGGGGCGCGCGCCGCGCCAGGCGTAAATCGACTGGTCGTCATCGCCCACCACGGTAAATCTGCCCTGTAGGCCCACCAGCTGTTTTACCAGTTCATACTGACTGGTGTTGGTGTCCTGGTACTCATCGACCAGCAGATAGCGCACTCGGTTCTGCCATTTCTCGAGAATGTCGGGATGGTGCTGAAACAAAATGACCGGGAGCAGAATGAGATCGTCGAAATCCAGTGCGTTGTAGGCGCGCAGTGCCCGGTTGTAGCGCAGGTAGGCCTGGGCGCACAGCATATCGGCCGGCCCCTTTGCTTTTGCCAAAGCCTGCTCCGGCAGCAGTCCATCATTTTTCCATGAGGAGATCTGATGGGCGATTGTGTTCACCTGGTCACCCTCGGCACCGTGATCCTGGATGAGAATATCTTTCAGCAGGGTTTGGGTATCGGCCGCGTCGAAGATTGAGAAGCCGGCTTTGATCTCTAGTGCCCGACGCTCTTCGCGGATGATGCGTAGGCCCAGTTGATGAAAGGTGCTAACCATCAGGCCCTCCGCAGCGCTCTCACTGACCAGCTTGCCGACGCGCTCGCGCATTTCCCGCGCGGATTTGTTTGTAAAAGATACCGCGGCGATGTGCTTGCCGGAGATGTTGCACTGGTTAATGAGGTAGGCAATCTTCTGCGTAATAACGCTGGTCTTGCCGCTGCCGGCACCGGCCAGTACCAACAGTGGGCCATCAATATATTTGACGGCCTCTTTTTGGGGGGGATTGAGATGATTCACTGCGCAGCCATACCACGGAAGGCTGGCATTGTAGCAAAGGGGTTCTCGCCTGGGGAGCGATGCGAGAGGCCCCTGGGAGTATGGGCTTGGTTTTTTTAGGGCAGAGATTCGACGAAAGCGGCCAGGTTGTCGATGTCCGCCGTGGTGAGTGCGGCTGCCTGGCCCCACATCATGTTGCTCTGGTTTCCAACGGTTTCGCCGTTCTTGTAGCGGGTTAGCTTATCGATGATGTCCGCGCCGGCCTGGCCGGCCAGCCGCGGGCCAATACCGCCTTCACCGCCCGCGCCGTGGCAGGCGATACAACCGGTATAGAGCTCTTTACCCAGTTCCTCCGGGCTCGCCGCTGCTCTGGCTGCCGCCTTTGCCTGGGCCATCGACACAACGCCGCCGGTTTCCTGCCTCCATTCCTCGTAACACTCCCCGTGACAGCCGTTCACGCGGGGGTAGTCGTAGTCATTGCTCTGCATCAACCACAGGGGTAGACCGAGCGCAAAACAGGAAAAGAGCAGGATGTTGAGGTTGAATGCATTCATGGGTGTCTCCTTTGGTCCAATGGGTACTGAGAGACGCCCAAAATGGATCTGCCGAGATCGCCGCTGTCCGGCTTTTGTGGGGTTATTTACCAGTCGATGGGCTTTGCCTGCCAGTCCAGGAAGAGGCCACTGTCGCCGGCTTCAACGCCCTCGATGACCTGCAACAGAGATGCAGCTGATTCTTCAGGCTCGAGCACTCTGTTCTTATAGCCGGAACTGATGAAGGGGCTGGAAAGCTGCGTTCGAACGGTGCCGGGATGCAGCGCGAGCACCGAGAGGTTGCGGTGTGATAGCCGCCACTCATTGGCCAGTGTCTTCAGCAGCATGTTGTGTGCCGCCTTGGAGGCGCGGTAGCTATACCACCCACCCATTTGATTGTCGGAAATGCTGCCCACCCTGGCAGACAGCGAGGCGAAGACCGCGGGCTCAGCGTGTTTGAGAAGCGGGGAGAACGACTGCGCCAGAAGCGGCGCTAACGTTGCATTGATCGAAAAGGCGCGTTGTAGATGCTCTGAATCGATTTTGGCCAGGCGTTTTTCCGGTTGCATCTGACCGTCGTGCAGCACACCCACGGTGTTGATAAGCAGGTGCAGTCGCTCGCAGTCTTCAGCGACCTGTCCACCCGCCTGCGACACAGTGGCAGGATCGAGCGCATCCATGGGAAGGGTCTTGAGCTTGGAGTTGGAACTGATGGGAGTGTTCCTGCGTTGCAGGTTGTAGATACGCCCGATGCCCCGCCATTGGAGTAGTTGCTCTATGAGGGCGCGGGCGATGCCGCCGCTGCCGACCACCACGGCGTTCAAAGGATCAATCTGGGTCAGCGCGGGCATCAGTTGAGCGCCTCTTCGAGTGCCTGGTCTGCCCACTGCAAAATCGCCGCCTGCTCGGATTGAGACTTTCGGTCCCAGTTGCCATACATCATCTTCATGCGATGATTGTCGGCAAAGTGTTCTCGATTGCGATCCAGGAAAGACCAGTAGAGCGCGTTGTAAGGGCAGGCACCTGGGCCGGTGACTTTGGCAGGGTCGTAACGGCAGGATTTGCAATAGTTGCCCTGGCGCTGAATGTACTTGCCGCTGGCGGCGTAGGGTTTGCTGGCCATGAATCCCTCGTCGGCGTGCAGCGCCATGCCCAGGGTGTTCGGCAGCTCCACCCATTCAAAGGCATCGACGTACACCGCCAGATACCAGTCGCAGACTTCTTTTACTGACAGGCCGGCCAACAGGGCAAAGTTACCAATGACCATCAGGCGCTGAATATGGTGACCGTAGCCCAGGTCGAGGGACTGTGTGATAGCAAGGTGCAGGCAGTGCATATCCGTGTCGCCGCTCCAGAACCAGTGTGGCAGTGAGCGGTGTGCTTGCAGAGCGTTGCGGGTTGCATAGTCAGGCATTGCCGCCCAGTAGATGCCTCTCACGTATTCGCGCCAACCCAGCACCTGACGAATGAAGCCCTCGGCGGCCGCTAGCTCACAGTGTCCGTCTCGCCACGCCTGCTCCACCTGTCGGCAGGTGGTGAGTGGGTCCAACAGGCCGATATTGAGGTACATGGAAATAAGGCTGTGAAACAGCCACTCCGACTCTGTTGCCATGGCGTCCTGCCAGGTCCCGAAATCTTTCAGAGCATGTTGGCAGAACCAGTCCAGCTGCGCCTGTGCTTCGGCGGCTGTGGTGGCGCAATAAAAGCGCTCCAGGTCCCCGGGATTTTCCGGGAACGCCGCTGTCACTTCCCGTATGACCTCCCGCGTGATCGCGTCGGGCGCTGGATAGGCTCTCTTCGGTATGTCTACCCCGCCGCGCCAACCTTTGCGGTTGTCCCGGTCATAGTTCCAGCGCCCGCCCTCCGGTTTGCCTTCTACATCCAGCAGGATTTGATAGTGCTTGCGCATCTCGCGATAGAAGTATTCCATGCGAGGCTGTTTCTGGCGCTGTAACCAGTCCGTGAAAAAGACCCTGCTAGCGAGAAAACGAGTGTCGTCCAGCACGCGCACTGCCACCCCAAGGCGCGTTTCCCACAGGTCAATCATTTTGGCCACGCGGTGTTCACCAGGCTCACACACCAGTAGCTCGGTGGGTGCTGTTTGTGAAATCGCCTCGGCAACCGCGCTCTCAAGGTGTTGATGCCCGGCAGAGAGAGGATAGTAGATGACCTCGAAGCCCTGCTCGCGAAGTTGATCGCGAAAGTGGCGCATGGCAGAGAAGATCAGCGCGATTTTGTGTCGATTGTGAGGCACGTAGGTGGTCTCCTCGGCCACCTCTGCCATCACGATGGTGTCTTGTCCGGGTGTGGCCGCATTGAGAGCGGGATTACTCGTACTGAGTTGATCCCCTAGCACCAGCACCAGTTTGCCGTTCGCCATTGCTCGAACTCTTGCTCTGAAGTCCCTGTGCTTACGCAGCGCAGCGGCATCTGGATTCTGGCTCCGGCATGCATCCACTGGCGACGACGTGCGTATAACGCAGGAGGAGGTAACTCACGTGAACTTCAGTCGAGATCATATTGCCGCTATGGAAAAGCGTTACCGGGCGGCGCTAATCAATTCGGTGACGGGCTACAAGCCAGCCAACTTGGTGGGGACCGCCAGCGCGAGCGGCCAATCCAATCTTGCGATCATGAGCTCGGCCGTACACCTGGGCTCGCATCCACCGCTGGTGATGCTGGTATTGCGTCCCGATGATGCGCGTCAGCACAGCTTGGCCAATATTCTGGACACCGGGCATTACACCTTGAATCACGTCGCCGAGAACTTCTTTAGAGCGGCACACCAGACGGCGGCACGCTATCCGGAGGATGTTTCGGAATTCGATCAGGTTGGCCTCACCCCTCAATGGATCGAGGGCGTAGCTGCACCCTTCGTCGCCGAGTCACCCGTTCGCATGGCGCTGGAGCTGCGCGAACACAAGCCGCTCGATATCAACGGCACTCACCTGATTATTGGAGAGATTTGCCATCTGGAGCTGCCCGACGCGGCGCTGCTCGAAGATGGCTCTATCGACTTATTAGAGACCGGCAGCGTAGCGATCAGCGGCTTGGACAGCTACTTTGCTACCCGTCGCCTGGATAAATTGCCCTACGCTAAGCCGGATCAAAGGTGATTCGCATCTCCTTGATCGCGTTCACGAAGTAGGACTGCACGAACTGGGGTGAATCCGCGAACTTAGGATTGCGCAGCCGTGGAATGATCTCTTCCATCATAATATTCAGTTCCAGGCGAGCCAGGTGGGAGCCAATGCAGAAGTGCTGGCCGATGCCGAAGGAACGGTGCTGGTTGTAGAGATCGGGCATGCGCTCGGCGCGCCGCACATCGAAGGCCATCGCATCCTCGCCGAATACATGCTCATCCATGTTGATCGTGTGGTAATGAAGTAAGATTTTGTCGCCCTGCTTGATCTGCTGTCCGCCGAGCTCCAGGTCTTCCATTGCGGTGCGCCGCATTTGGATGAACGCGGTGTTGTAGCGCAGTATTTCCTCGCAGGCATTGCCGATCTTATCGGGATTGTCGATGAGGTACTGCAATTGGTCAGGGTGTTCCATGAGCAGCCGCATGCCATGAGCGATAACCGTGCGCGTCGATTCGTTGCCGCCCACGAGAATCAGCACAAACATCCAGCCAAACTCTTCCTCGGATATCTTGCGGCCCTTTACCTCGCCCTCAAGCAATGCTCCCAGCAGACTGTCGATCGGGTTCTCCCGATACTTCGCGGCGAGGTCCATGGCGTAACCGATTACTTCTGCCGAGGCGATTTGCCCGTCTTCCTCCGACACCGACATGTCGGGGTCATCGGCGAAGATCATAGTATTGGTCCAGTCGAAGAATTTCTTGCGGTCCTCAATGGGTACACTCAGCAATTCAAGAATGGCGATCAGTGGAAGCTCTGCAGCCACCTCTTCAACGAACTCACATTCCCCGCGATTCGCCACCGCGTCCACAATACGCTTGGCGTGCTCTCGGAACTTTGGTTCGTAAGAGTCCACATTCTTCGGCGTGAAGGCGTTGCGCACGATGCGGCGCACGACCTGATGTTCCGGTGGATCCATGCCGATGATGGTCTTGCGGTGAATCTCGTCGACCAGCACTTGATCGAATTCCATCGGGAAGGGCGCCCGGGCCGCTGAAGAGAACAGGGCCGGATTCTTCGACACGTAGTCCAGTTCTTCCTGCCGGGTGACCACCCAATAGGGCACACCGGTAATGGGGTCGTCCATTTTCACGATGGGGCCACTGTCGCGAATGGCTTTCAAGTCCGAATAGGGCATGCCATTGGCGTAGGTGGTGGGGTCCACCAGGTTGGAAAAAGGGCACTCGCTCATGCGTTACTCCAATGCGTTCGAGGTCAAGAGTGTGGCAGAAGGCAGCAAACGCTGTCAATTTTCGCGGTCTAGCGGCTTATACCTCTGCGCTTCCTTCGACATTAATTTGTCGGTAGCCCAATGCTTCCACAATATGGGTCTTCTCAATCGCGTGTGCCTCGGCGAGATCGGCGATGGTGCGGCTGACGCGCAAAACCCGATGGTAGGCTCGCACTGATAGTCCCAGTGAGTCTATGGCGTGTTCGAGCAGTGCCTGGTCGCGGGGTTTAACGCGACAGTGCTCCTGCAGGTGTTGCCCGGTCAGTTTTGCATTGACCACGCCACTGCGACGAACAGCGACATCTCTGGCGGCTTGTACCCGCGTCCGCACCGTTTCGGTCGACTCCTCAGCCGCGCCGGCGTCCGTCAGCAGTTTCGCAGGTAGCCGCGGTAGATTTATCAGCAGGTCAATACGGTCGAGCAGAGGTCCGGAAAGTCTGCGCCGATAGCGTTGCACCTGATCGGGGGTGCAGCGACATGAGGCCTGTTTGTCACCGGAGTAGCCGCAAGGGCAGGGGTTCATCGCGGCGACGAGTTGGAAGCGGGCGGGAAAGGTGACCTGCTGCCGCAGTCGGGAGATCGTAATTTCTCCAATCTCCAGTGGCTCTCTTAGCACTTCTAATACACTGCGCGAAAACTCGGGTAATTCATCGAGAAACAGCACGCCGTTGTGCGCCAGAGAGATTTCGCCTGGGCGAGGATTGTTGCTGCCGCCAACCAGCGCCTTTGCCGTGGCTGAGTGATGCGGTGCGCGAAACGGCCTACTGTGGCAATGCTGGGGCGACAATTGAGGATCTACGAGGCTCCGCAATGCCATGATCTCCAGCATTTCAGCGTCGCTAAGAGCAGGTAGGATGCCGGGTAAGCGAGAGGCCAACATGGTTTTACCGGTACCGGGTGGCCCGCTGAACAGCAGGTTATGACCACCGGCTGCGGCGATTTCCAGCGCGCGCTTGCCAGCGGCCTGGCCTCGCACCTCAGCGAGATCCGGATAGTGCAGTGGCTCCTCTTCCAGAATCTGGTTTACGAAGTCGAGCTCGAGATGATTGTGTAGCCATGCGCTTAGCTCGAGCAGGCGATCGGTGGCAACGATGTTTGCCCCCGGCACCAGCGCAGCGTTTGCGGCGTTGGCGCGCGGCAGTACCAGGCAGCGATCACTGCGGCTGGCCGCTATGGCAGCGGACACAGTGCCCGCGACCGGCCGCATAGCGCCGCTGAGCGCCAGTTCGCCAATAAACTCGCGCCCCGCTAAGGATTGTTCAGGGACCTGTCCAGAGGCGACGAGAATACCCAACGCGATCGGAAGATCAAAGCGCCCGCCGTTCTTGGGTAGGTCGGCCGGTGCCAGGTTTATCGTGAGCCGCCTGTCCGGCCACTCGAAATGGGAATTGATGAGTGCGCTGCGTACCCGTTCTTTGCTTTCCTTTACCGCAGTCGCCGGCAGACCGACAATGTTAAATGCCGGTAGACCATTGGAAATATGTGTTTCCACCCGCACCAGCGGCGCCTCTATTCCCAGCTGGGCGCGACTGAGTACCGTCGATAATTCCATGGGCGCATCCCTGTGCCTCGGTTTCTCCTATCCCAGTGTAGTGCCAGAGAATGCGGGAATAGGGAGGCACCCGCCAACTTGAGCGCTGGTGGTGGAATAAATCGCCAGGCGCTAAAGTAGGCGCATGACATTACTGCTGATCTACCTGGCTATCGCGCTGGGCTTTTCCTTCATCTGCTCTATTGCCGAGGCAGTGCTGCTGAGTGTGACCACGGCTTATATCCGCGTGCTCGAACAGGAGGGCAGCCCCTCCGCAGCGCGCTGGAGCAAGTTGAAATCGGACATTGATGCACCGTTGGCGGCGATTCTCTCGCTCAATACCATTGCCCATACAGTGGGTGCGGCGGGTGTGGGTGCGCAGGCGGCCAATGTGTTCGGCAACGGCTATCTGGGCATCACTTCCGCGGTATTGACGCTGCTTATTTTGGTATTTTCGGAGATTATTCCCAAGACGCTGGGCAGCTACTACTGGCGACAGTTAGCGCCCTCGGTGGCGCTGTTGCTGAAATACCTGGTGTTGGTACTGCACCCCTTTGTGGTGATGTCTCGATTGCTGACACGTCAGATTGCAGCGCATCCGACGCTCGCCGGATTCAGCCGGGAGGAGTTTTCGGCGATGGCGAATCTGGGTCATGAAGAGGGTCAGTTAGCTCCGCGTGAGGCAAAAATTCTGCAGAACCTTTTCCATTTGCGGGAAAAACGCGTGGTCGACGTGATGACACCCACCACGGTGATCTTCTCACTGCCCGCCGAGAGCACGGTGGATTATTTCTTTAATAAGCACGACGACCAGCGCTTTTCCCGTATCCCGGTGTATGTGGACACTCCTGACAATGTCACGGGTTTCGTTTTGCGCAGTGATCTGCTCACGGCGCAGGCGCGGGGGAACTCTAGCGGGCCGCTCTCGAATTACCAGCGCGACATACGAGTCGTGCTGGATCGTTTTTCTTTACTCATGGCCTTCGAGCTATTTTTGGAAAAGCGCACTCAGATCATGCTGGTGGTTGACGAGTACGGCAGTCTGCGTGGCCTGCTGACACTGGAAGATATTCTGGAAACCTTGATGGGCCTGGAGATCATGGACGAAGGCGACGCCATCGATGACATGCAAAAATTAGCTATACGCAAATGGCGCAAACGCGCAGAGAAGCTGGGCGTAGATCTGGATAATCTTCAGGGCGACTCAGACTGACTCGCCAACGCGTCTAATTCTTGCTCAAGCTCCTCTAAGCGCGCGCGGGTGCGCGCCAGTATTTCCGCCTGGGCGTCGAATTCTTCACGGCTCACCATATCCAGCTTGCCGAGCGCTGATTGCACCAGGCTGCGCAGGTTCTTGTCGACCTCGCCCTTGAGGCCACTGTCGCCTAAAAGCTCGTTGACCTGACGGAATACGTCGCCGATGGGAGGGGGTTTTATCGCCATGGCGGCAAGTCTAACCGATGGTTTGGCGGCCCTCAATCAAGACCGCTGCACCGGGGCGGTGCGGTGTCCCTAATTGGTGCGAGCCTCGCACCAAAGCGGTGCGCTAGAAAATTCATTGCTCTGTCACATTTCGTCGCAAAAACGCTTAACTAGCTGATACTAAAAGATAAATAAAAAGTTGGCACGGCCACTGCAATCAACACAGCAGATTTAGTTATTACCACGCCAAATGCGCCCTCGCTGGTGGTTAACACTCAATCAAGACCAAATACTCACAGGAGATTTAGATCATGTTCAAGAAAACTCTGCTTACTGCTGCCGTCGCTTCAACCCTGATGGCAGGAGCAACTGCAGCCAACGCTGAGAGCGCGTGGAGCACCAGCGCCAATGTCGCACTGACCACCGAGTATCGCTTCCGCGGTATCTCCCAGTCTAACGAAAACCCGGCCATCCAGGGCGGCTTCGACGTCGCTCATGAATCAGGCTTCTACATCGGTACCTGGGGTTCTACGGTCGATTTTGATGTCAGCGAAGCGGATGGAGGCCTCAACGGTAGCCTGGAATTGGACTACTACCTGGGCTTCGGCGGTGACATCGGTGACAGCGACTTCAGCTACGACATCGGTTACCTCTACTATGACTACCCCGGTGACGAAGGTGACGAGGGTGACTACCAGGAGATTTATGGCAGCATCGGCTGGAAGGACCTGACCGTTGGCTTCGCGGCTTCTGATGATTACTACGCTGAGACTGATGAGTTTTACTACGTCTACGCCGATTACAGCATTTCACTGCCGAACGAGTTTGCGCTGGACCTGCACGTCGGTCTGAACATGCTTGAAGAAGACGGTGGTTTCCTGAGCAGCGATGAAGATCAGTACGTTGATTACTCAGTAACCATCTCCCGTGACTTCGCCGGGCTGAACTTTGCCGTTTCCTACATCGGTACCGACCTGGACGACGATGACGTCTTCGGCACGGATTGGGGTGATGACGTAGTTACTGCCACGATTTCTGCAAGCTTCTAAGAAAACCCTGTAGCGGCCGGCTGCGGTATAGCCGGCCCTATCCAGCTGGAGAACACTATGAAACTGATAACGGCGATTGTTAAGCCATTCAAACTGGATGACGTGCGTGAAGCACTATCCGAAATCGGTGTGCAGGGTATCACTGTCACCGAGGTTAAGGGATTTGGCCGCCAGAAAGGTCACACCGAACTCTATCGTGGAGCGGAGTACGTTGTGGACTTTTTGCCCAAGGTAAAAATTGAGGTAGCGGTAGCCGAATCTGTGGTAGACGCCACGGTAGAGGCCATCACCAAGTCTGCGAATACCGGCAAGATCGGTGACGGCAAGATCTTTGTTTCCGCCCTGGAACAGATCATCCGCATCCGTACCGGTGAAACCGGCGAAGACGCTATCTAGCCGATTATTTAGAAGAGAGACATTCCAATGGAAGATTCAATTTTTCAACTAAGCTACGCGCTGGATACGTTTTATTTCCTTATCTGCGGCGCGCTGGTCATGTGGATGGCTGCCGGCTTCGCAATGCTCGAAGCGGGCCTGGTTCGCTCTAAGAACACCACAGAAATTCTTACTAAAAACGTCGCGCTGTTTGCGATCTCCTGCATCATGTACATGGTCTGCGGTTACATGATCATGTACGGTGGCGATTTCCTGCTGTCGGGCATCACTGCTGACGGTGTAGCAGGCGCAGAAGAGCCAGCGACTTATGCACCCTCTGCCGACTTCTACTTCCAGGTTGTGTTCGTGGCCACCGCCATGTCCATCGTCTCTGGTGCGGTAGCTGAGCGTATGAAGCTGTGGGCATTCCTGGCCTTCGCCGTGGTGATGACTGGTTTCATCTACCCGATGGAAGGTTCCTGGACCTGGGGCGGCAATGCAGTCTTTGGCATGTATACCCTTGGCGATCTGGGCTTCTCCGACTTTGCAGGTTCCGGCATCGTTCACATGGCGGGCGCTGCTGCAGCACTGGCTGGTGTGATTCTGCTGGGTGCTCGTAAGGGCAAGTATGGCGCCGACGGTCAGGTGAACGCGATTCCTGGTGCGAATCTGCCGCTGGCTACTCTGGGTACCTTCATCCTGTGGCTTGGTTGGTTCGGTTTCAACGGCGGTTCCGTGCTGGCAACAGCAACGGTTGAAAGCGCCAACGCAGTCGCCGTGGTATTCATGAACACCAACGCGGCAGCCGCGGGTGGTCTGGTGGCTGCTCTGATTACCGCCCAGTTCATGTTCGGCAAGGCTGACCTCACCATGGCGCTTAACGGTGCCCTGGCTGGTCTGGTAGCCATCACGGCCGAGCCTTCGACCCCGACTGCCCTGCAGGCAACGCTGTTTGGTGCCGCTGGTGGCATACTGGTTGTGTTCTCCATTATCACGCTGGACAAGCTCAAGATTGATGATCCTGTCGGCGCCATCTCTGTACACGGCACCGTGGGTCTGCTGGGTCTGCTGCTGGTACCGGTAACGAATGATGGTTCAAGCTTCATGGGTCAGATCATCGGTGCTGCCACCATCTTCGGATGGGTGTTCGTCACCTCACTGATCACCTGGGGTGTGCTGAAAGCAGTTATCGGAATCCGCGTCAGCGAGGAAGACGAGTACGAAGGCGTCGACCTCAGCGAATGCGGCATGGAAGCTTACCCCGAATTCACGATGAAATAAGCGGGGCGCAAAATTGCGGGCGCATTTATGTGCGTACTTGGGGGGCCTAGCGGCCCCCCTTTTTTTTTATATAATGGTTGCCCCTGCGACTTAGTCTGGAGCAATAACAATGAAGATGGTCACCGCAATCATCAAGCCCTTCAAACTCGACGACGTGCGTGGAGCGCTGTCGGAGATTGGTGTGCAGGGTATTACTGCCACCGAAGTTAAGGGATTTGGTCGTCAGAAAGGCCATACCGAGCTGTACCGCGGTGCTGAATACGTGGTCGATTTTTTGCCCAAGGTCAAACTGGAAATCGTAGTGGCCGATGAACAGGTGGATGGTGCCATTGACGCGATTACCAATTCCGCCAATACCGGCAAGATCGGCGACGGTAAGATTTTTGTTCAGGCGATGGAGCAGGTGATTCGAATCCGCACCGGCGAAACTGGCGAAGACGCGATCTAATCAGCTAATGGGCGCGCAGGCTCTCCAGCCGCTCGCGTCTCTCCACATCAGGGGTTGACTCCCAGCCCACCCTAAATGCCTGCCACAGTGCCTCTGTGCTATTGGGGTTCGCGGGCAGGGCTATCTCCAGCAGTCTGCTGTAGTGTTCCGACAGTTTGTCCGGAGCGGCTTCTGCGCTGCCCCAGAGAATGTCCCTGCAGATGAAACTGAGCAGCAGCATCTCCAGGCATTCGGATTCGTTCTCCAGTTGCTCTTCCTCGTACAAGGGCAGCCAGGGCGCGATGGTTCGAAAGCGGCCGGCAAATGCGCCGTAACCGGTGCGTTCGTCGGTTTCGCCCGGGTTTACCGGTGCGGTGCCCACGCCGCAGCTGGGCGAGCGTGCCTTGAAGATATAGGCGGTGAGCGGCCAGAAGCGGCCGATACGGCGTGCATAGCCGTCGGCATAATCGAATAGGCGATCGGTGACATCATTGGTCGTGTCCTGCACGCCCACTGCGCGTTCCCCGAATTCGCCGTCAACCACTTTCAAGGTGGGCCTGGGCACACCCAGACCAATCCCGACTTCGGGGCAGATGGCCTGCAGTTGCAGCCAGGGCAGTAGCCACAGTTCGAAATGCGACTGTTGCTTGTGGCCGCCGTCGTAGCGAACGGGTTCACCCAACAGGCAGGCGCTGCAACCGACCAGCGGTTTTGCGAGCATGGTTTCCCGATGGAAGAAGCTCGATTCTTGCCACAACGGTTGTTCGCTCATGCGCTTTGCAGCCGCTCTTCGATACGCGCGATTGCCTCAGGTAATGCCCGGATGTCGCGAATACTCTCGTCAGCCGGTTTACGTTGCTCCGGCCAACGCCAGTCGCCAGAGTTCATCCACACGGTGTGCATGCCGACATCCTGCGCGCCCTTTATGTCGTGCTCCGGGTTGTCACCCACGTGCACGACCTGGGCAGCGCTCGCGCCACTGGCATCCAATGCGGCGTGAAACATGTCGGGAAGGGGTTTACTGGCATCTACCTGTTCCGCTGAGAAAGCGAAATCGAAGTACTCACCGACATCTGTCTTGTAGATGTCGGCATTGCCATTGCTGAGAGCGCCCAGCACATAGTCTTGCGCCAGCGCTTCCAGGGTTTCCAGCGCCAGTTCGTAGGGTTCAACCTGATGCCGGACTGCCAGAAATGCATCGAAAGCGGCTTGCGCACCTGAGCGCGACTCGTCTGCTGAGTAACCGCACTCCAACTGCACTTCATACAGGGCCTGAATGCGAATCTTGCTAATCTGGTGTGCCAGTTCGGTATGGCGGCGGTATGCAGCAAAGCGAAACTCGCGCATCGCGTCTGCGTCGAAGCGCTCTAATACTCTGCCGCGGTGCTCGGCCAGCCAATCGTTCTGGGCGCGCTCGGCACGTAGCAGCACGGGCTCGACATCCCACAGGGTGTTATCCAGATCGAAAGTGATGACCTTAATTACGTTGTTATTCATCCTCGCTGTCGTCCGTGCGTTTCGCGCGAGGGTGAGCCTTGTCGTACACCTTGGCGAGATGCTGAAAATCCAGATGGGTATAAATCTGTGTGGTCGATATGTTGGCGTGCCCGAGCAGTTCCTGCACGGCCCGCAGATCGCCACTGGATTCCAATACATGGCTGGCGAAGCTGTGCCTCAGCATATGCGGGTGCACATCCTGGTGCATATGGGTTTCTCGACCGCGTTTCTTCAGGCGGGCCTGTATGTTACGCACGCTAATGCGCTGGCCACGGGTGCTGGTAAACAGTGCTTCTTCACCAGCGACGTCCGGGCGCACGGCCAGCCAGGCCTTGATTGCTGCAATGGCAACACTACCCACAGGTAAATTGCGCGTTTTACCGCCCTTGCCAGTGACGGTCACCACCTGATCGGGAAAATCGATGTCGTTGCGATTCAGGCTCGCGAGCTCGGAAAGACGCAGCCCCGAGGAGTAAAACAGCTCGGCCATGGCCTGGTCGCGAAGGTCCAGGGGCTCTGTGCCCTGTGCCTTGAGGTACAGCTCTACCTGATCCGCGTCCAGGGTTTTGGGCAGGCGCTGGTTCTGCTTGGGTGCCTGCACGCCCTGGGCGGGGTTGTGGCGAAGATCGTGGTGGCGGCCGAGAAAGCCGTAAAAACTGCGAATGGCGGAGAGGTTGCGCTGAATACTGCGACCCTGCTTGCCCTGGCGATGCAGTTGTGCGGCAAAGGCGCGAATATCACCGGTCTGAATGTCGGCCGCGCTGTGCAACTGGCGGTCCTCGCAGAAGCGTGCGAGCTTATCCAGGTCGCGGCGGTAGTTGCTGAGTGTGTGCGGCGACAATTGCCGCACGTCGTGCAGATAGGTCAGAAATTGCTCGTACTGCTCAGCCAGGTTTTCGCTCACAGGTCCTGGGCGTTGTCGCCGTTCTGCATGCGGGGAATCAAACGGACTAACACCTCTGCAATATGGCCCAGGAAGAGCGTGCCGGTGTTTGAACTGTATCGATGAGCATCGCTGCTGCCGACCGCGATCACGCCCATATCAGCACTGCTGCACAGCGGCATCACCGCGGCAGAGCCGATTTCGCCTGCGCCTGGAAATAAGTAGTTAAGTTCTTCCTTGCGCAACACGCCGCACATGGCACTGCGTGCCTTAATCAATGCGCCAATTTCGATTCGCGCCGACTCTGCCGATTCAATGCGACAACCCTCGGTTGCTTGGGCCGGGTCTCCAAACAAGATGATGCTTGCGTGTTCTGCCTGAAAATCTTCAGCCATGGCACGGGTATACGCCTGACAGACGCCATCCAGACTCGGTGCTTCCAGCAGCTCCAGCACCAGCTTGCGCGTCAGTTCGTAGAGACGGTCATTGTCTCGCGCGTTTTCGGTGAGGCTATTCAGACGTTTGCGCATGTCCATATTGCGCTCGCGCAATACGCTTACCTGCTTTTCTACCAGAGACACCGCGCTGCCAGTGCTGTGGGCGATGTGCAGGTGATCCAGCATGTCAGGGTGGCGTTCGAAAAAGTCGCTGTGCTCTTTGAGGTAATCACGCACCTCGTCTTCATCAAGCGGCAGGGTCTTGTCGTCACTCTGAGTGGATTCTGCTGTCACAGTCTTATGCTTCCCTCGAACACCTTGGTGGCTGGTCCGGTCATCATAACCGGATGGCTATCTCCAGCCCAAGAAATTTCAAGCTCGCCGCCCAGCAGGTGAACCTTGACCTGTTCATCCAGCAGTCCCTGTACTCGCCCGGCCACCACGGCGGCGCAAGCGCCAGAGCCACAGGCCTGGGTTTCCCCAACGCCGCGCTCGAAAACGCGCACTCTTGCTTCACTCGGCGAAACCACTTGCATAAAGCCAGCGTTAACCTGCTGCGGGAATGAGGCGTGTTGCTCTATGAGTGGTCCCAGTTCGCCAACCGGCGCGGTATCGATGTCCTGGACTACCGTTACCGCATGGGGGTTGCCCATCGACACCGCGCCAATCTCCAGTGTTTTTTCCGCCACTTGTAGGGGATAGGTGCTCGCCCGGGCCGGGGCATCGAAAGGCACCTGGCCTGGTTCGAGTTGAGGCGCGCCCATATTCACTTCAACGCGATTATCGTCAAGTACGCGCAGTTCCATTATCCCAGTGCTGGTTTCGACCCGGATATGCTTCTTTGCTGTCAGGCGACAGTCGCGCACAAACACCGCGAAGCAGCGCGCACCGTTGCCGCATTGCTCAACCTCGCGGCCGTCGGCGTTATAGATGCGGTAGCGAAAATCAACATCGGGGTCATTGGGGGCTTCCACGACCAATACCTGGTCGCAACCAATGCCACGACGCCGGTCTGCCAGCTTGCGCACGTGGCTCGCGCGCAGGTTGCAGCGCTGGCTAACCAGATCGAGCATGACAAAGTCATTGCCGAGGCCGTGCATTTTAGTGAACTTGAGCTGCATAGTGCTTCGTCAACCCTTCGTTGGCAGGGGTGTCTCACCGCGCAACTGGTCTTCAATCGTTTCCCGCTCACGCGCCAGATGCAGTTGCTCACCGTCCACAAGCACTTCCGCGGCGCGGCCGCGACTATTGTAATTGGAGCTCATGGCGAATCCGTAAGCACCTGCGGCTTTTACCGCCAGCAGGTCGCCTTCCTCAATCGCGAGTTCGCGTTCCTTGCCAAGGAAATCGCCGGTTTCACAGACGGGTCCCACAATGTCATAGCTACGCGTATCCGCGGCGCGACCTTTCTCCGCGGGTACGATATCGAGCCAGGCCTGGTACAAGGCAGGCCGCAACATGTCGTTCATGGCGGCATCGACTATCGCGAAATTGTGCAAGCTGTTGAGCTTGATCGAATCGACACGGGTCAGCAATATACCGGCCTCCGCAGAGATAGAGCGTCCCGGTTCGAACATCAGCTTGAGCGGCCGATCACCCAGTTCAGCGCGAATGGCAGCAATATAGCCTTCAATGGCGGGCGGTTCCTCATCGCGATAGCGCACGCCCAAGCCGCCACCGAGGTCCAGGTGATGAATCTGAATGCCAGCCTCAGCAAGGCGGTCGATCAGCAGCAACAGCCGCTGCAGTGCGGCGATGAACGGGCTGATTTCCGTGAGCTGGGAGCCTATATGGCAGTCCACCCCTAATACCTGGATGTGATCGAGGCTGGCGGCGCGCTGGTAAACCTCGAAGGCCGCATCCATTTCGATGCCAAACTTGTTCTCGCGCAGACCGGTAGAGATGTAGGGGTGCGTCTTGGCATCAACATCCGGATTTACGCGTACGGACACCGGTGCGATCATGCCCAGCTCTGCGGCCACAGCATTCAGGCGTTCGAGCTCCACTGCCGATTCGATATTGAAGCAGAGGATTCCGGCTTCCAGTGCCTTGGCCATATCCGCAGGGTTTTTGGCTACGCCGGAGAAAACGACTTTAGCGGGATCACCGCCGGCGGCGATGACCCGCGCCAGTTCCCCGCCCGAGACAATGTCGAAGCCTGCGCCCATCTGCGCCAGCACGCTCAACACCGCCAGGTTGGAATTGGACTTCACCGCATAGCAGATCAGGCTGTCGGCCCCTTCCAGCGCGTGCTGGTAGGCGCGAAAATTGCGCTCGAGGCAGGCGCGCGAATAGACATAGGTCGGCGTCCCATAGCGCTCGGCAATGGTCTTCACTGGAACCTGTTCGGCGTAGAGTTCATCGCCGCGGTAGTCAAAGTCACTCATGGTGTGGTTTAGTCTTCGGATTCGGTTTGTGGCTGGACCGCTGCGGGCTCTCTGGGCGGTGGCTCGTCCTGAGGAATGTACAGGCCACCCTTCTGGCCGCAGGCAGCCAGGTGCAGAGTCAGCAGTATTAACACCAGTATCTGGCGCATGTCGGTAGCCCGTCAAAAAATGATCGGGCATTATAGCCGCGCGACCGCGATGGCGCGAACCCTGGCAGGCGCCCAGGTAAATTGTATCGGTGTATAAGAGGCAGTGAAGACAAGAACAGTGAATATCCAGCGATTATTAGCATTACTGAGCAGTGTTGCGGTGTCTGGCGCAGTGGTTGCCGATCCGCTCTACTCGAGAAACTTTGCTCCCGTTACCGGCCTCTTCGGTTTCCCCAGTTTGCGCAGCGCCGCCGCCTTGCCGCAGGGGGAGTTCTCGGCCGCGCTGTATGGCACGGTGGCCAATAATTACAGCGTGGATGTCGAGGGCAATGAATCCGTCAACTTCGACGGCGAGACCCAGCGTGCCGCCTTTCGCGCTGCCGTGGGGCTGGGCAGCGGTTGGGATCTGGAGTTGGAAGTTCCCTGGCTACGCCATGAAGGTGGCTTCATGGATCAGTACATCGAAGACTGGCACGACCTGTGGGGTCTGCCGGATGGTAATCGCGATGAAGCGCCCAGAGATCAGATTGATTTCAGTTATGCAGGGCCGGGCGCGCAGTTCGCCATGCGCGATGACGTCAGCGGCTGGGGAGATCCGCAACTGGCGCTGGTGAAAAACATCTGGGAAGGCGAGGGCGCCGCGGTCAGTGCGCGCGCCGGGGTAAAGTTCTCCGTGGGCGATGATGATGAGTTACTCGGCAGTGGCAGCGAAGACTACTACCTGTCAGTGAATTTCTCCGGTGCGCAGCAGAGTGATTTACCCCTCACCTGGCATGGCCAACTGGGTTATTTGCGCGCGGGCGATGCCGATATTCTGGGTGACATTCAGGAGCAGGATCTTTGGTTTGCCGGATTTGGGCTCGAGTGGCGGACCTGGCAATCGGTACACCTGAAACTGCAGATTGACGGTAATGCCGCGGTCGCTGATTCCAAGCTGGAACAAGTCGGAGACCCCCAGGTGCAATTGACTGCCGGATTGAGCTGGTTGTTTGCACCGGGTTGGGAGGCTGAATTTAGCTTTGGCGAGGATATTGCCGTCGATACCGCGCCCGATTTTACCTGGCAACTGGGCCTGCGTTACCGCGGATCGGATAACTGAGTTAGCGTTGTTGCAGCCGCGAACGTGCCCTGCCAGCAGCTAAGCGAACTTGCTGCGGCGCTGTGCCGCCATGGTGATTCCGCGCGGCTACTGACCCTTCAAGGGTGAGCACCTCGAAAACATCTTCGCCTATTTGAGGGCAGAAACCCTGCAGAGTCTCCAAGCTCATCTCTGCCAGGTCCAGCCCCGCCTGCACACCGTGCGCAACCGCACTACCCACCACCTCATGTGCATCGCGGAAGGGTATGCCGAGGCCGACGAGGTAGTCGGCGAGATCGGTGGCGGTGGAGAAGCCGCGCAGGGCTGCCTCGCGCATATTGTCTTTGCGAGGTTCGATCGCCGGAATCATGTCGGCAAATGCGCGCAGGCAATCGAGCACAGTGTCGATGGTATCGAACAGGGGCTCTTTGTCTTCCTGGTTGTCTTTGTTGTAGGCCAGCGGCTGGCTCTTCATGAGCGTGAGCAGCGATACCAGGTGGCCGTTGACGCGACCGACCTTACCCCGTACCAGTTCGGGTACATCGGGGTTCTTCTTCTGCGGCATGATCGAAGAGCCCGTACAAAAGCGGTCGGGCAGTTCGACAAAATTAAACTGGGCCGAGGTCCACAGCACCAGCTCTTCCGATATCCGGGACATATGGGTGAGCAGCAAGGCGGAAAAACTGCAGAACTCGATCGCAAAATCGCGATCGGACACCGAGTCCAGCGAGTTTTCGGTAGGTTTGGCAAAACCAAGCGTAGCGGCCGTGTGTTCCCGATCGATGGGATATGAGGTGCCGGCGAGTGCGGCAGCGCCCAGCGGACATTGATTCATGCGCTCGCGTGTATCCTGCAGTCGACCATAGTCCCGCTCCAGCATTTCGTTCCAGGCCAGCAGGTGATGCCCGAAGCTAACTGGCTGCGCGGTTTGCAGGTGAGTAAAGCCGGGCATAATAGTGTCTGCCTGCGTTTCGGCAAGCTCGATGATGCCCTCCTGCAGGCGGGTCATTTCCGAGCCAATCAGGTCTATTGCCGCGCGCAGATACAGCCTGATGTCCGTTGCGACCTGGTCGTTACGAGAGCGACCGGTGTGCAGCTTCTTTCCGGCGGTGCCGATCAGCTCTGTGAGTCGTGCCTCGATATTCATGTGCACGTCTTCCAGCTCGACCGACCAATTGAAATCGCCCCGAGCAATTTCCTCACTGATCTGGGCAAGACCTTGTTCGATGCTCTTGCGCTCTTCATCGGTGAGTACGCCAACGCTGTGCAGCATGGCGGCATGGGCTAGCGAGCCCTCGATGTCTTGCTGAGCCATGCGCTGGTCAAAGTCCACTGAGGCAGTAAACCGTTGCACAAAACTATCGGTGGCCTCGCTAAAGCGGCCGCCCCATAGCTTGTTTGTCTCTTCCTTGTCACTCATACCGGCGCACTCATTGCCAGGCTCTATCCCCGGGCTTATTGGAAAAAATGAAGGAAGCAAGTATAACAGCATTAAGACCTTATCCCGGGGGATAAAAAATCAGCCAGTCGAGTGCCCAGGGCAAATCAGTTCCACCGGAATTTTTTATTCCGGACCTTTGCGCCACCAAGCCAGTGCTCATTATGTTCGTGCTGGCGGAGCTGCTAGTCGTGGTGTATGTATTGGGCGCCAGTGCACTGCCCGATTTTGCCTGGGGAACGCTTGCGATGGCCTCACTGTTCGTGCAGTGGATTGTTCTACTGTGCGCTGCGAGCCTCTGCGCCTGCAGGCGCTTGCTGGTCAACATGTCTGTAGCCTTTGGCGTGGCGTTCAGCTTTGCGATTATTCAGTTGGTCACACTCCTCAGTAGTGTAGTGGCGATGAACGTATTCACAGAGTCGACCTACGCCAATTTGGATCAGTGGTGGTTGCTTCGAAACCAACTGGTCGCGGCGGTCATCGGCGGTATAGCGCTGCGTTATTTTTACATGCAGCAACAGTTGCTGGCGCGCGAACAGGCCGAGCTGAGTGCCCGCATCGAGTCACTGCGCGCCCGCATCCGCCCACACTTTCTTTTCAATACAATGAATAGCATCGCCAGCCTGATTGGCTCGCGGCCGCAACAGGCAGAGGCAGTGGTGGAAGACCTTTCCGAGTTGTTTCGGGCCAGCCTGGTTGAGAATGAGGCCAACAGTACCGTTGCTGATGAGCTGCAGTTGTGTAGCACCTACCTGCGCATCGAGCAGGTGCGCCTGGGTGATCGACTTAAGCTGGAATGGCGCGTTAGTGATGCGGCGAAGCCCGCCGCGATGCCGGCGCTGCTGTTACAGCCATTGGTGGAAAACGCCGTATATCACGGTGTGGCGGCGATGCCGGAAGGTGGCACGATTCAAATAGAGGTGGTGGAGCGAGAACAGACCATATGCGTGGTCATCAGTAATCCTGTGCCCGCGAAAGCCCGCGGCGGACAGGGCGGATTGCACATGGCGTTGGATAACATTCAGCAACGCCTGCTTGCGCTGTACGGCGAAGATGATTCGAGTTTTAACGCGGTAACCGACGGAGAGACACATCGCGTTGAGCTGAAGATTCCCAGACGTGAGGTTGGCGCGTGAAGATTCTGGTCGTCGACGATGAACCCCTGGCGCGTGAGCGATTGATGCGCCTGCTCACCGATTTACGGCCTCAGGCTGAGTTACTCGAGGCCGGCCATGGCCAGCAGGCTCTGGAAATGGTGGCGGCGCAGCAGCCAGAGCTGTGTTTGCTCGATATTCGTATGCCTGGCATGGACGGTCTGGAAGTGGCCGCAGCCCTGCAAAATCTGGATCAGCCTCCGGCTGTGATTTTCTGCACGGCTTATGATGACTACGCACTGGAGGCGCTAGATAAGGAGGCTGCCGCCTACTTGTTAAAACCCGTGCGTGGAGAAAAACTGGAACAGGCGCTGGAGCGCGCAGGGCGACTAAACCGTATGCAGGTAGCCAGCTTGAATGATGCCAGCCCCATGCGCAGTCATATCACGGCGGAAACTCACAAAGGCGTGGAGATGATCAGCGTTGGTGAGGTGCGTTATTTTGTGGCGGAGCAGAAGTATGTGCGAGCGGTGCACACTGCAGGTAGCCTCCTGATCCCCGATACACTCAAAGACCTGGAACAGGAATTTACTGGTATGTTCTTGCGTGTGCATCGCAATTGCCTGGTGGCGCGTCGCCACGTCACTGGACTGGTGAGAGACGCGGGCGAAGGTTGGCTTGTGCAACTGGACGGACTCGATGACCAGCCCCAGGTGAGTCGCCGCCACGTGGCTGACATCAAGTCGCAGCTGGCGAGCTAACGAGGACTTTCCCAAGCCGCTGCCGTATCATAGGCCGCACCTAATCCGGCTTATCTCACCATGTCCAACACAATACGAATCGCTACCCGCGAAAGCCAACTAGCCCTTTGGCAGGCGCACTATGTGAAGGCCCAACTGGAAACCCACCACCCCGAGCTGGCGGTGGAGTTGGTTCCGATGACCTCTCGCGGCGATCAGCTTCTCGACAGCCCCTTGTCCAAACTCGGCGGCAAAGGCCTGTTTGTTAAGGAGCTTGAGGCGGCCATGCTTGCAGGAGAAGCAGATATTGCCGTGCACTCCATGAAGGATGTGCCGATGGATTTTCCCGAGGGCTTGTGCCTGGGCGTGATCTGCCCGCGGGAAGACCCTACGGATGCGTTTGTGAGCAATCGCTACGCAAGCCTTGCCGACTTGCCGGCTGGTAGCGTGGTGGGTACGTCCAGCCTGCGCCGCGAGTGTCAGCTGCGTGCGCAGCGTCCTGACCTGAAGGTGGATTTTCTGCGCGGAAACGTGAATACCCGCCTGCGTAAGCTCGATGAGGGACAATACGATGCGATATTGTTGGCGAGTGCTGGCCTGATCCGCCTGGATTTTGCTGAGCGCATTCGAGAGCGTCTGCCGCTGGAGCAATCCCTGCCGGCGGGAGGCCAGGGCGCCGTGGGCATTGAGTTGCGTGATAACGACCCGGAGATTGCAGCGCTAATAGCACCGCTGCAGGATGAACGAACCGCGCGTTGCGTGCGGGCGGAACGGGCTATGAATCAGAAACTGGAGGGTGGCTGCCAGGTACCTATCGCATGTTTTGCAGAATACAGCGGTGATGCCGATCTCTTCTTGCGTGGCTTGGTAGGTCACAGCGATGGCAGTGAAATTCTGCGCGCCGAAGCCAGGGGTAGCGACGAGGATCCCGAGAGTCTGGGTGTGACAGTAGCAGAAGACTTGCTGGCCCAGGGTGCGGCCGCGATCCTGGCCGCCGTGTATGGCTGAAATACCGATATTGGTAACGCGACCCGAGGGTCAGGCTGAAAAACTCGGCCAGCTGCTGCGAGAAGCGGGTTTCGCCCCCGTCAGCTGCCCGATGATGATCATCGAAGCATTTTCTGTTTCCAATCCAGAACAGGTAGCGCTGATACGAGAGTTAGACCAGGTTCAGCATCTTATTTTTGTCAGCGCCAATGCGGTGCGTTGTGCGATGGATTGGATAGCGCCCGTGTGGCCCGCATTGCCAGATTCCCTGAGTGTTTATGCGGTTGGTCCTGCCAGTGCTGAATTGCTCGGAGAGTACGGGGTGAAGGCAAGCTTTCCAGAAAGTGATATGAGCAGTGAAGGCCTTTTAAAGCTACCATCGCTTTCGCAGGTTGAGGGTGAGCGCGTGGTCATCGCCCGCGGTGAGTGCGGCAGGACGCGCCTGCGCGAAGAGCTCTTAAGGCGTGGAGCGCAGGTGGAAGAACTAGCGTCCTATCGGCGCAGTGCTCCAGATATGGGGGCGGGGGAATTCATAGCACTGATTCAGGCGAATGGGTGTCAGGCGATAATGCTCAGTAGTGGCGAAGGTCTCGACAATATGGTGTCATTGCTTCGTGAAGACGAGCGCCCGGCCGTTTTCGCACTGCCTGTGGTTGTGCCTGGACCGCGGGTTGCAGACCTGGCGCGTGACAGGGGGTTTCAACACATTATCGAAGCCGACAATGCCAGCGATCAGAGCATGCTGGTGGCGCTGAGCAAGTCGCGGGCGTCCTGGGGGAAAGAGTGACAGAAGAAGAAAAGAAGCCTGAAGCGGAAGCGGGTGACACAAAGAGCGCCGAAGATACTACACAAACGGCGCAGAATACGCCGCCACCCGCGAACGTGACCAAGCCGGCGCCAGCCGAGACGAAGCCTGAACCCGCGGTGGCGGTGCCTCAATCTGCACCTGTGAAACGTTCCGGTGGGCTGGTGGCGTGGTTCGCACTCCTCGTATCGCTGGCAGCGCTGGCGGCCTCCGGTTGGCTTTATCAGCAAAGCCAGATTGTTGCAGAGCAAGAGGCCGGGGAAGCGCAGGAAGCGCTGCAGATGGCGCGCCGCACCGGCGAACTCCTGAAGAGCGAGTTACAAAGCTTGGAGTCGACCACCCAACGCAATCTCGAATCGCAGCTGCAAGGCTTGCAGCAGCGGCAACAGGAACAAATCCAGGTGCTGCAGTCGGCACTGCAGAACCAACGTCGTCAGCTACTCGAGCTGCGCAGCACCGACCGTTCTGACTGGTCTCTGGCCGAGGCCGAATACCTGGTGCGACTTGCTCACCAGCGTTTGTTGATGGCGGGTGATGTGGAATCTGCGCTGGCCCTCTTATCTAGTGCTGACGCGATCTTGCTGGAATTGGATGATGCTGACTTGTTACCCGTTAGAGCTGCCTTTGCCCAGGATATAGCAGCGCTGAGGGGTGTCGGGCAAGTGGACGTGGAGGGCACCTGGTTGCGCATTCGAGCGCTGGCAGGTGAGGTAGATCGGTTACTGCTGTTCCAGTTGCCGCAACCAGTAGCCGAAGCCCAGCCGGCTCCCGCGGACGCCAGTTGGAATCAAAAGCTGGAACACGGCCTGCGCGCCGCGGCGAACAAGCTGTCGAGTTACATTATTATTCGCCGCCGAGATGCAGCCTATGAGCCTTTGATGGATCCGCAATGGGAGCGACTCGTTCGCCAGAATCTGAGAATGCTGCTGGAGCAGACGCAGACGGCCCTGCTATCTGGCAATCAATTGCTCTATCAGCAGAGCATCATGGCCTGTCGTCGCTGGGTGGGCGAATTTTTTGCGTTTAACGAAGCCGCGGTGGCGGCGCTCGATACCGAATTGGGCGAATTGGCGCAGCTGGAAATTACTCGAGACTATCCGGACATCAATGACTCGTTGGCAGCAGTGAAGACAGCCATCAATCTGCGTCACGCCGATGCGGCGGGTGATAGCTGATGCGCGGTGCATTCATCTGGATGCTGATTACGCTGCTGGCCGGCGTGGGTCTAGTAGCGTTACTCGAAACTGATCCGGGGTACGTCCTGATCTCCTATGGCCTCACCACTATCGAGACGAGCCTGTGGGTGGGCCTTATTCTATTGGTGCTGGTGAATGTACTGATGTTTCTCACCTGGCGTTTCCTGATCAGCCTCATGGCAACACGCAGTGCGGTACAGGGCTGGCTCAGCGTGAAAGCTTATAGTCGCGAGCTGGTGCAGCTCGAAATGAAATTGGCCGATGGCGGGTATATTGAAGTCGCAGATACTCTCAGCCAGCAGGGCCCAGGCAAATTGAACGTACAGGAATTACGCTTGCTGGCGAGGGCACACCGTGGCCTGCACGACTGGCCGGCCCTGGTGAAGTTGCTGCCCTGGTTGCGCAAGCGCCGCGTGCTGGATGCCGATGAACAACAACAGCTCGAATATGACACCTGGACGGGTACTCTGGATGCTGCCGCTGATGACCAGTTGAAGCAGGCCTGGGCCGGTTTACCCGGGGAGCAGCGCAAAGATGCCGCGCTGGTAGAACACTACGGCAAATTGTTGATCGCGAGCGGAGATGATCTGGAAGCAGAAAAACTGTTAACCCGCGCGATTAAGCGTGAGTGGGATGGCCGCCTGGTGGCGCAGTATGGCCGTATCCGGGGGCGTGATCCCGCTCGCCGACTAAAGCAGGCTGAAAAGTGGCTCGCGAACCATCAGGAAGACGCCAGTCTGATGCTCTGCCTGGGCCGATTGTCACTGCGCAATGACCTGTGGGGCAAGGCGCGGGATTACTTTGAATCCAGTCATCGCCTGCAACCGAGTGCGGAGGCCTGCGCTGAGTTGGCTCGCCTGCTATTCAGCCTGGGTGAGCGTGAGAAGAGTGCCCAGTATTATCGGGAAGGTCTGATGCTTCGCGAGAACAACTTGCCGGATCTGCCGCTACCAAAAAAAAACCAGTCAGGTAACTTCCGCTAGTTCTGCACCCCTGACAGCCCCTGTAGGCTCGTCTGCAACTGCGCTTGCAGTTGTTCAAGTGAGGCAAACTGTTCGCGGGCAGCTTTGATCTCCGGGCCGATCTGATCACTAATCTCATTCTGCACGTCTGCTGTGAGCAGTTGTACCTGTTCACCAATGGCCTGCTCCAGCGTCTCCATAATCAGGTCGTCCATGTCGGCTTTAAAGCTCAGCTCTGGAGACATCAAGGTGCCGCCAAAACCGATCTGCATCATGAACTCGGTGCTGTTGTTTAAAACCGTTGAAATTAGCCGCGCCGCGTCGCCGGCATTGTCCGCCAGCTGCGTGTTAAAGAGTGATTGCGTGAAGTGCTGAGTAAACTTGCCGTCCAGCGCATCGCCGTTCAGGCTCAACTGCCCTTGAATATTTGCCAGTGTCTGGTCTACCTCGATCGCCAGTTGCTCGGAGCCGCGCAGTTTCATATTGCGCAGTGACAGGTTTTCTACCGCGACCTTGAACACATCAGCAGGCGCACCGCGATGGTCCACCACTGCGTCGATCAGCATGCTGCCGCCATCCAGACTAGTGCCTTCGATCTTCAGTATCGCGGGTAGGTCTGCCAGTTCCAGTGGCCAGGCAAAATTCTCCAGTCGCCCATCGGCGGAAAAGCCCGCGGCTGCAGCCAGTATAGGACCATTGATCGTCGCCTCACGTATAAATACGGGCATGTTGTCGCCTGCGTTGACCTCGCCACTGGCGTTATAGGCAAGCGGCGCCAATACCTGCTGGGTCAGGCCAGACAGGTCGCCGCGTAACAGCCGGTTACCGAGCTGTGCCCATTCGCCGCTACTCAGCCCGAGCGAGTCGATCAGATCATTGGTGTGTTTGTCGGCGAGGGCGGCAGCCTCATCCAGTTGCAGTCGCATGTCCTCGAGATCACCGCGAAATTCCTGTCGCAGATTTTGCAGGTCTCTCAGATCATTGTTCACATCGGCATAGATTGCCTGCAGTTCAACGGCGGCTTGTACCGCCTCCAGCCCGCGTTTGTCCTTCAGGGCACGAATCCGCTGCTTGTACTGGTTTAGGTCTTCCTGGCTGGGCAGCTCAGCCATCTTCTTGCGCCACTTGTCTTCTGTGCCCTGGAAACCCGCTTTGAGTCCGTCGATATCGGCCAGCAGTTTGTCCCGCTGGCGTTCGATCAATGCGTCGGCGTCCGGTATCTCAAAGCTTGGCAGGCCCGCGTTGGCGATGTCACTGTTTTCCGGCAACAGTGGCCGTAATATTTCTGCGGGTGTATCGCGCCGGTTCAGCATGACCAGGCCGTCGACCTCGAGGTCATCCACCTCGATGATGTTGGATGCCAGCTTGATCATATCGATATCGATGTAGGCGCGGTCGGCCTCGACCAGGTTGCGCATGGCGTTGCGGCGGTCAGCCACCTGCAGGCCGTTGAGCGTAACCTTGCCCAGAAAGGGCGACATCGACAGTGACTCCACACTGACTTCTGCACCGTATTCCTCGCTGGCCTGGGATTCGAAAATCGGCTTGGCCAATGTGTCGAAGAGGGCGAGGTAGATGACCAGCAGGACCACCAGTACAGCGGTGATATAGAGGTTTATGCGGCGCATGGCTCGGTATCCGTGGAAGCTTTAACGCATAGTCTACCAGCACTGAGGGTGCTGTGGTCTACCGGGAAAGTGAGGGTCTCACTGCTGGTTGTCGAGAATGCCCAGCTCAGACCAGATCTCGTCGATTCGATCCTTCACCGCTGTGTCCATCTCAATTGGCTTGCCCCATTCTCGATCGGTCTCCCCTGGCCATTTATTGGTGGCGTCGAAGCCTACCTTGGAGCCGAGCCCTGAAACTGGCGAGGCAAAGTCGAGATAGTCGATGGGGGTATTGTCGATAAACACGGAGTCGCGCTGCGGATCCATACGCGTGGTCATAGCCCAGATCACATCCTTCCAGTCGCGCGCGTTCACGTCGTCATCGGTAACGATAACAAACTTGGTGTACATAAACTGGCGCAGGAAAGACCAGGCGCCCAGCATCACCCGCTTGGCATGCCCCGGGTATTCCTTGCGCATGGTGATTACGGCCATACGATAGGAGCACCCCTCGGGCGGCAGGTAGAAGTCCACGATTTCAGGGAACTGCTTGCGCAGGATTGGAATGAACACCTCGTTGAGGGCCAGGCCCAGTACCGCGGGTTCATCCGGTGGGCGCCCTGTGTAGGTGCTGTGATAAATCGGGTTCTCCCGATGGGTGATGGTCTCTACGGTAAATACCGGGAAGCGCTCCACCTCGTTGTAATAGCCGGTGTGATCGCCGAAGGGGCCCTCATCGGCCATTTCGCCGGGTTCCAGGTAACCCTCTAAGATGTATTCTGCGGTGGCGGGTACCTGTAAATCGTGGTTCTTGCACACATCGCTGTAGCACTGCACCAGTTCAGTCTTATCACCGCGAAGTAAGCCGGCGAAGGCGTACTCAGACAGCGTGTCTGGTACCGGCGTGACCGCCCCCAGGGTAGTGGCCGGGTCGGCGCCCAGTGCGGCTGCCACCGGGTAGCGTTCGCCCGGGTGCTTCAGTTGCCAGTCGCGGTAATCCAGCGCGCCGCCGCGATGCGATAGCCAGCGCATAATCAGCTTGTTCTTGCCGATGACCTGCATGCGATAAATGCCGAGATTCTGGCGCTCTTTTTCCGGTCCGCGGGTAATTACCAGTGGCCAGGTGATGAGCGGGCCTGCATCGCCAGGCCAGCAGGTCTGGATGGGCAGTTGCGACAAGTCAACCTCGTCACCTTGCTTAACATGGAATTGGCAGGGAGCGTTTTTAACCAGCTTGGGACCCATATTGAGCACTTGCTTCAATACCGGCATTTTCTCCCAGGCGTCTTTCAAGCCCTTGGGTGGATCGGGTTGGCGCAGATAGGCCAGGATCTCACCGACTTCGCGCAAGGCGCTCAGGTTGTCCTGGCCCATGCCCAGTGCGACCCGTTGTTCGGTGCCGAACAGGTTGGCCAGCACCGGCGTGTTGTGACCAACAGGGTTTTCGAACAGCAATGCCGGGCCGCCCGCACGCAGGGTGCGGTCGCAGATCTCGGTCATTTCCAGGTTGGGGTCGACCGGGGTGGTAATGCGCTTGAGCTCGCCCCGGGCTTCGAGGAAATCGATGAACTCGCGCAGGTCCCGGTACTTCATCCCAGGCAGGCGCTATTACTTGCGCTTCATGGAGAGGAAGAATTCCTCGTTGGTCTTGGTGTCTTTCAGCTTGTCGAGCAGGAACTCCACCGCCGGGGTATCTTCCATGCCGTGCAGCAGTTTGCGCAGAATCCACATGCGTTGCAGCTCGTCTTCGCTGGTCAGCAGATCTTCGCGACGAGTGCCGGAGCGGCGGATGTTGATGGCAGGGTAGACACGCTTCTCTGCGATCTTGCGATCGAGGTGCAGTTCCATGTTACCGGTGCCTTTAAATTCTTCGTAGATCACCTCGTCCATCTTCGAGCCGGTATCGATCAGTGCGGTGGCGATGATAGAAAGGCTGCCGCCTTCTTCGATGTTACGGGCCGCACCGAAAAAGCGCTTGGGGCGCTCCAGGGCGTGGGCGTCGACACCACCGGTCAGCACCTTACCGGAGCTGGGGATAACGGTGTTGTATGCGCGGGCAAGGCGCGTTATGGAGTCGAGCAGAATCACCACGTCGCGTTTGTGCTCTACCAGCCGTTTGGCCTTCTCGATCACCATATCGGCGACCTGCACGTGGCGAGAGGGCGGTTCGTCGAAGGTGGAGGCAACTACCTCGGCACCTTGGGCGCCCACGGAGCGTTGCATCTCCGTGACTTCTTCCGGGCGCTCGTCGATCAGCAGTACGATGACATAACACTCGGGATTGTTGCTGATAATCGCCTGGGCGATGTTCTGCATCATAATGGTTTTACCGGCCTTGGGCGGTGCTACCAACAGACCACGCTGGCCTTTACCGATCGGTGCCACCAGGTCGATGATGCGACCGGTCAGGTCCTCTGTAGATCCGTTACCCTTTTCCAGTTGCAGTCGCTCGTTGGGAAACAGCGGTGTCAGGTTTTCGAATAAGACCTTGTGTTTGGAGTTTTCCGGCTTGGTGAAGTTAACCTCGCCGACTTTCAGTAGCGCAAAGTAGCGCTCGCTGTCTTTCGGCGGGCGGATCTTGCCGGAGATGCTGTCACCGGTGCGCAGGTTAAAGCGCCGAATCTGGCTGGGTGACACGTAGATATCATCGGGACCCGCCAGGTAGCTGCCTTCCGCGCTGCGCAGAAACCCGAAGCCGTCCTGCAGGATCTCCAGTACACCGTCCCCATAGATATCCTCGCCTTTCTTGGCGTGGGCTTTGAGGATGGAAAATATAATGTCTTGCTTGCGCGAGCGGGCGATATGGTCGAGGCCTGCTTCTTTCGCGATGTCGATGAGTTCTTGGGTCGATTTGGTCTTGAGATCAGTCAGATTCATAGGGAATTAGAAACGCAGTGGGGGTAAGTGTTATGCGGGCCCGGTGAGGCGCACGGAAATAAAAAACTGGGATTAAAACAACGGTTTCTTTGAGTATCGACAGGCCGCGGACGGGTGTCAGTTCGTTTGTATTATGGGTTGTTATTGCCGCACAGGATGTGCAGCTGGGGAGAATGTAACAAAAGCACAGGGGGGCGTCTACACCCCCCTGACACTTTGTTTTTTAGATAGCTGACTCGACAAATTCGTTGAGCTGGCTCTTGGACAGGGCGCCGACCTTGGTTGCTTCGGCATTGCCGCCCTTGAACAGGATCAGCGTGGGGATGCCACGAATACCAAACTTAGGTGGTACGTCTGGATTGGCGTCGACATCGACCTTGCAGACCTTGATCTTGCCTGCGTACTCGTCAGCGATTTCGCGGAGTACCGGTGCAATCATCTTACAGGGGCCACACCACTCGGCCCAGAAGTCTACCAGTACAGGGACTTCGGAACTCAGTACTTCGTCGTCGAAGCTGGTGTCGGTGACGTTGACAATATGCTCGCTCATAAAACGGTTCTCCTGATCAATTTTGTAGTGGCACACTGAATTTGGCCACCTGAATCTGGGTGATACTATCACCCCTCAAGACACAGGTGAGCAAATGACCAAACGATCCAGACCAAACTTTAGCCCGGAGTTTCGACTCGAAGTCGCACAATTAGTCGTTGACCAAGGCTATACCGTCAGAGCCGCGAGTGAAGCGATGAACGTCAGTAAATCTTCAGTGGAGGGCTGGGTTCGCCAGCTTCGGCTAGAGCGCTCGGGAGAAACACCTCAGAAAGGCACGCCACTGACCGAGGAGCAGCGCCGTATTCGCGACCTGGAACGTCAGATCAAACGGCTGGAAACAGAGAAAGACATATTAAAAAAGGGTATGGCTCTCTTGATGTCCGACGAGCTGAAAAATATTCGATAATTCAGCGGTTACAAGAGAGCTATCCCGTTAAGTTGCTATGCCATGTCTTTGATATTCAACGCAGTAGCTACCGATATTGGCGAGAGCGCCCGAAGGGTGACAACTCCCATCGTTGCAGGCTTAAGCTTATGGTTCACGCTGCTCACCGCCTAAGTGGTGGCTCAGCTGGTGCAAGAACCGTTGCCCAGATCGTTAGCCGTAATGGAACGCCATTGACTCGTTACGTTGCGGGTAAGTTGATGAAGGAGTTGGGACTGGTGAGTAGCCAGCTTCCAAAACACGCCTATAAGCGTGCTGACAAGCTACACGTAGCCATTCCAAATACCTTGAATCGGCAGTTTTCTGTAGCAGAACCCAACCAGGTGTGGTGCAGCGATATTACATATATTTGGACGGGTCAACGCTGGGCCTATCTAGCCATGATACTGGATCTCTACGCGAGAAAACCGGTTGGTTGGGCGTTTTCTTATCGGGCCGACAGTGAACTGACCCGTAAGGCGTTGATGATGGCTTATGAATCCAGAGGAAGACCAAAGGGAGTGCTATTCCACTCGGATCAGGGAGTTCAGTACACCAGTACAAAATTCCGTCAGCATCTCTGGCGGTATCAGATACAACAGAGCATGAGTCGACGGGGAAACTGCTGGGATAACGCGCCAATGGAGCGCTTCTTCCGCAGCCTAAAAACCGAGTGGGTTCCAGAGACGGGCTATCGGAGTTTTACTGAAGCCAAGCAGTCAATCAATGACTATATCGTGAGGTACTACAACTCGATCAGACCGCATTCGAATAACAACATGAAAACACCCAATCAGGCAGAAAACGAATACTGGAAAGCTTATAAAACCGTGGCCAGTTTTAGTTGACCACTACATTTGAACGTCGGTCAGATATGGGGGCCAATCATACCATTGCAAGGGCAGTGCACAATAAATGCACGGTTTGCGGTTAGTATTTTTTGGCATTCCCATAGGGGCTTTTGCTATATGCTGGCGAAAACGCCAACATCGAAGGGAATCCAGCGGCTGATTCGAGGTCGTAGTTAACCGTTATGAATACAAAACGCATCGTAGTTCTTGGGGTTCTGGCCGCCGCTGTTGGGTCCTGGTTTATCTTTGATCTTGGCCAGTGGTTGCAATTGAGTGTGCTGCAGGAGCGGCTGGGGGAGTTGCAGTCGTTTTATGCGCGCGAGCCTCTGCAGGCCGGACTCTACTATCTCGTCATTTACATTGCCGTGACCGGCCTGTCGCTGCCCGGCGCGGCCGTACTCACGTTGGCGGGTGGGGCTCTGTTCGGTTTCTGGTATGGGTTGTTGTTGGTGTCTTTCGCCAGCAGCATCGGTGCGACGCTGGCGTGCGCCGTTTCTCGGGTGCTGCTTCGCGATTGGGTGCAGGGACGTTTCAGCGGACAACTGCGGGCGGTGAACCGGGGCTTTGAGCGCGAAGGCGCGTTCTACCTGTTTGGCTTGCGCCTGGTGCCGCTGTTTCCTTTCTTTGTGATCAATCTGGTGATGGGGGTGCTACCCATCAGTCTGTGGCGCTTCTATTGGGTGAGCCAGCTCGGCATGCTCGCTGGTACTGCTGTGTTCGTAAACGCCGGTACCCAATTGGCGCAGCTCGAGGGATTGGGCGGCATTCTCTCGCCGGGCCTGCTGATTTCTTTTGCTTTGCTGGGCGTATTTCCGCTGTTGGCGCGCCGACTGCTGGATATGTTGCAGCGCCGCCGGGTATTGCGAGGTTACAAGAAGCCCGCAAAGTTTGATGACAACCTGTTGGTGATTGGCGCGGGTTCCGGTGGCCTGGTTGCCGCATTGATTGCCGCCACCGTGCGCGCCAAGGTCAGCCTGGTGGAGCGCGACCGCATGGGCGGCGACTGCCTGAACACGGGTTGCGTGCCCAGTAAGGCGCTTATCCGTTCGGCACGCATTGCTGACTATATGCGCAGAGCACCGGAGTTTGGGTTGGCGCCGGTTGATGTGGGCGTGCGATTCCCCGAGGTGATGCAGCGGGTGCAGTCGGTGATTGCGAAGATTGAACCCCATGATTCTGTTGAGCGCTTCACGGGCCTGGGCGTGAATTGCATTCAGGGTGAGGCGAAGATTGTTTCTCCTTGGGAGGTGGAGATCGATGGCGAGGTGCGCAGTGCCCGCCATATTGTGATGGCCAGCGGGGCGCGCCCATTCGTGCCGCCGGTGCCCGGGTTGGATCAAATGGATTATCTCACCTCGGATTCCTTGTGGGGCCTCGAAGACTTGCCGAATCGATTACTGGTGATGGGCGCGGGTCCCATTGGTTGTGAGCTGGCGCAGGCTTTTTCCCGCCTCGGCACCCAGGTAACGCTGGTGGATATGGCGCCCCAGGTACTGCCCCGAGAAGACAGCGAGGTCAGTGCACTGGTGCAGGATACTTTCCAGGCTATGGGCGTTAAAGTGCTGGTGAATCACCGGGCCGTGGGCTTTCGCACTGAAGACGGCAGGCATATTGCCGATTTTGACTGTGAGGGGGAGAGTGCCAGCCTGGAGTTTGACCGGGTGTTGGTGGCCGTAGGCCGCAAGGCCAACACGGAGAATATGGGCCTGGAGGAGCTGGGTATAACGCTGGCTCCCACGGGTACGGTAGAGGTCGATGACTATTTACGCACCAGCGTTCCTACCATCTATGCCTGCGGCGATGTCGCCGGTCCGTACCAGTTTACGCATACCGCCAGCCACCAGGCCTGGTATGCCGCAGTGAACGCGCTGTTCGGCCAGTTTCGCAAGTTCCGGGTGGATTACTCGGTGATTCCCTGGGCGACATTTACCGACCCCGAAGTCGCCCGTGTGGGGATTAATGAGCTGGAAGCGAGGGAGCGCGGCATTGACTATGAAGTCACGCGCTACGACATTGATGACCTCGATCGTGCGATCGCGGACGGTGAGGCCCACGGCTTTATTAAAGTACTCACCGCGCCGGGCAAGGATAAAATCTTGGGCGTTACCATTGTCGGATACCATGCAGCGGAGTTGCTGGCCGAGTACGTGCTGGCGATGAAGCACGGCATTGGCCTGAACAAAATTCTTGGCACGATTCATGTGTATCCCACCCTCTCCGAAACGAATAAGTTTGTGGCGGGGGAGTGGCGCAAAGCCCGCAAGCCGGAGGGGCTGCTGGACTGGGTGGAGAAGTTTCACAACTGGAATCGTCGCTAGTCCCATGCTTTCTTCTTTGCCTCGGGTTTTGGGTTAGAAGGCATGCCTGAGGCAGCCCCATGGTTCGTGTATTTACTCGAATGCGCCGATGGGTCTTTGTATACCGGGGTCGCCACCGATGTGGCGCGCCGGGTTCGCCAACACAATGGCGAACTGGTGGGCGGTGCCAAGTACACCAGCGGCCGCAGGCCCGTGGTGCTACGCTGGAGTGAGGCCTGTGAAGATCGCGCCAGCGCCCAGGTGCGAGAAGCAGAGATCAAGAAACTCGATCGCCGGGAGAAACTCCTCCTGGCAAGGGGAGCCCAATGAATCGAGCCCTGCGCCTGACCTTAAAGACCCTCGGGGTTGCAGTCGTCGTTCTATTGCTCACCCTGGCCTGGGCCCTGTGGAAGCCCATGGCGGCATCCAAGGTCGCCTGGAAGTTGCTGGAAGATCAGCAGCTAAGAAGTGGTTTTATCGGCATCACCACGGATGGCAATGTGGAAGCCGATTTGTTTCCGATCCGTTCTACGGGCGTATCCACCGCGCCCGTGGTGGAAGCCGCGCAGGCGTTTATTGCGTCGCTGAGTGAAGACATGAAGGCCCGCGCGCTGTTCCCCGTGGATGATAGCGAATGGCGGCGTTGGGCCAATGTGCACCTGGCTACCCGGCAAGGCGTGGGTTTGCTGGACTTCAATGCTGCCCAGGAAGCGGCTGCCATGAACCTGCTGCGTACCAGTTTGAGTGCGCGGGGCTTCGCCACGGCGATGGATATCATCAAGTTAGAAGGGCACCTGGCGGACTTGCTGAACAACTACGTGGAATACGGGGAGAAGCGCTATTGGTTCACTATTATGGGAGAGCCCTCCCTGACTGAACCCTGGGGTTGGCAGATTGATGGACATCATCTCGTGATTAACTATTTCGTGATGGGAGAGCAGGTGGTAATGACACCCACCTTCATGGGTTCAGAGCCGGTGTCTACCGAGTCGAGCCGCTTCGGGCCCTTGTCTGTTTTAGATGAAGAACTTGAGCAAGGCCTGGCATTGATAAACGCGCTGGATCAAGCGCAGCGCGCAGAGGCCATCATCGATCCTGAGAAAACGGGGAACAATAATCACGGTGAACTGTTTAGTGACAATGCGGTGGTGCCCTATGAGGGCCTGACACTCGACAAGCTAAACGCCGAACAGGCAGAAATGGCTCGCGCATTGATCGCGCTCTACATTCACCAGCAGCGCGATGATCTGGCGGCGGTGAAAATGGCTGAGATTGAAGCGCACTGGGACCGCACCCATTTTGTGTGGGTGGGAGGCACGGGATCTGAGGACGTTTTCTACTATCGAATTCACAGCCCGGTGGTAATGATCGAATACGACCATCAATCGCCCATCGCGCTGGACGGCCCCCAGCGGCCGACGCGGCGCCATGTGCATACGGTGGTGCGTACCCCCAACGGCAATGATTACGGAAAGGATTTATTGCGGCAACATCTCGCGAGCCAAGTCCACCAGGGCTGATACATGGCCGGCTAGCGGCGGCGCAGCTGAGTAGATCGCTTCATAGCTCTTCGCGAAATGACGCCACCAAGTAATCAGCGAAAGCTCGCGCCGATGACTTAGCCTGACGTCCGCCGGGCAATACGGCATTTGTCTCAATGCTGCCCATACTCCAGTCGGGCAATAGCTGTATCAGCTCACCACTCTCCAACTCCTTGCGGCAACCGAGCACCGCCGTAGAGACAATGCCCAGCCCGGCGATGGCCCCAGCGGTGGCGCCTTCGTTTACCGTGACAGTGAGGCGGGTTTCTACCCGCGCCGTAGTCGATGTTCCGTCTCTCTCGAACTTCCACGCTGCGGGCGCTGCGCCAGCGGGCCCCTGAATGACACTGTGATTGGCGAGGTCCTCGGGCTCATTTGGTATGCCCGCTTTCTCGAGATAGCTCGGCGATGCAACGATAATGCGCGGCGTATCGGAAATGCGTCTTGCCACCATGGTCGAGTCGGGCAAGGTGCCGAATCGAACGGCCACATCAATGGCTTCTTCTATGAGTTCCTGTCTGGCATCGGTTAGGACCAGATCGATGTGCAAGTCAGGATGCCGCTCTGCAAAACCCGGCAGGCGGGGCAGCAGTTCCCTGACCGCAAAGCTGGTTGCGGCTCCGATTCTGAGTCGCCCGCGCAACTCGCCGTCGCCGTGAGCTTGCTGATCCGCTTCTTCCAGTGCAACCAGTATGGGGTCCAGGCGAGCGAGATATTCCGAGCCTGCCTCGGTGAGGCTAACGGCGTGTGTACTCCTGACAAGCAGGGCTACGCCCAGGCCCTTTTCCAGGCTGGAGATGATCCTGGAGACGGAGGGCTGCGATAGCCCGGCCTCTTTTCCCGCCGCCGTGAAACTGCCGGTGCGCGCCACCCTCACAAACAGGCGAAGGGTGGATATTCGATCATTCATTTGAAAAACAAATAACAGATAGCAATATTTCGATACTACCGTCTATTTATTGAATGAACAATACTGCGCGCACTGAATGAGTGAGCGCGACAGGGCGCCGCTTAATCACATAAGGCTTCAACGACCCATTTATCTGAACAAACGAATAGAGGTAACAACTCATGAACATCAATAAGATATTTATCCCCTGGATGTTGGTCTCGGTGATCGCATCGATCATCGCCGCCGTCCAGATCTATCGCACCAGCGGAGGCTTCCTGTGGGTCGCCGTGCTGCTGGCGGCACTGCCACTTCCGGCGTACCTGATGGCATACATCATGCCGGGCAAAGTGGCGCGAACTGCGCCCCGCTTACCCGGTCTGCAGGCGCTGACCGCAGCCAGTTTTATCGGCGTGCTGTATATGGTCTTCGGCCAGCCTGGCCCCATCGGCTTTGAACAGCTGGCGGCTATTGGTATCGCGGCCAATGGTGCGGCCTTCGTGCAGTGGTTTGTCTGGGTGTTTTCCAGCTACGGCCGCGAGGCGAGCCCGCAAATTGTCACGGGTAAGACCTTGCCGCTGTTTTCACTGACGCGCCTGGATGGTACCGAAGTGTTCTCCACGGCATTCGAGGGGCGCAAAACACTCCTGGTTTTCTTTCGCGGCAACTGGTGCCCCCTGTGCATGGCGCAACTGGGTGAACTGCATGATCAGGCGGCCCGTTTGATTCGCGCTGGTGTACAGGTGAAGTTCATCTCCAACCAGGGAATCGAGCAATCGGAGAAGCTGCGCGACAAGCTGAACCTGCCGCAGAACTTCGAAATTCTGCAGGACGATGATCTGGCGACCGCCAAAGCATTGCGCATTGAGGACATCGGTGGTGCGCCGGTGGGCATGGGAGACTTTCCGTCCGACACGGTGATGGCGACCGTTATCGCGCTGGATGAGCAAGGCCGTGTGATCTTTGGTGATGAGACCGACAACTACCGTGTAAGGCCGCACCCCGACACCTTCCTTCCGGTGTTTGAGGAAGGATCAGACGTGGCAGAGCCTAGCCTGGCACAACCGGCATAACTGAATCGACGACAACAAGGAGAACTGTGATGACTACGTTTACTACACACACGATTGATAGCGCGCCTGACTTATCTAAGCCAGTGCTGGAGAAGGCGCAAAAGAAACTGGGATTTATCCCGAATTTGATGGCCACCATGGCAGAGGCTCCAGTGATGGTGGAGAGTTACCTCACGCTTATGGGCTTGTTTGATCAAACCGAGCTTAGCGAAACCGAGCGGCAAATTATCTTGATGACCAACAACCGACTGAACGGGTGTAGCTACTGCATGGCGGCACACACCAGTGTTGCCAGGTTGGCCGGGGTAGACGAGGTGGTGATTGAAGCGCTGCGCCGGGGCGTTCCGATTGCGGATCCCAAACTGGAAGCCTTGCGCGTCTTCACCGTCATTGTCCATGAGACGCATGGCCGCCCGACGCAACACCAGATTGCGGCTTTTCTGGCGGCTGGCTACACCAGGCAAACCATCCTTGAGGTGGTAGTTGGTACCGCACTGAAAGTGCTCTCAAACTACACGACTCCGATAACGGAGCCGGTAGTGGATGAGCACTTCGCAGCGGCAGCCTGGAGCAGTGATCTAGTGGAAGCTGCTTGATTCCAATTGCTCGGGATCGGGTGGGACAAGATTCTCTGCCTGATTCCGAGCCTCATTTTTATCGCCCGTGCCTCGTCGGATTGACAAGGCCCACACCCAGGTTCACAGTGCACGCAGTTGAGCAGAAAGGACTTTTCATCAATGTGCGAACCCCACTCTGCAACATACAGTGCCCCGGACTTTCCGAGCCGGGTCCATGTAATTAGCTGTTATGCATGTCGAACCTGCCTAAGCGAAAGCAAATGAACTATCTGGCCTATGTCTTCTCTTCATTTTTTCTAATTAATGGCATTCCTCACTTTGTCCAAGGTGTCTGTGGCCATCGATTCCAAAGTCCATTTGCTAGCCCGCCCGGAGTGGGTGAGTCATCGCCGCTGATTAATGTGCTTTGGGGCAGCTTCAATTTTTTAGTTGGCTATCTACTTCTGAGCTATGCTGGATTTTTTGCGGTGGGCCTCAATGCTGCTACCTTCGTGTTTTTTTCCGGGATGTTTGTGTCCTCAATTGTACTTGCTGTAGTTTTTGGCAGGATAAGAAACGCATAACAAGGGTAGGAAGTGCGCCCCTTCGGGGCCGGACGCCCAACCTGTCGCTTCACTTCAGGTCGGTCGTGATCTTGTAACACTTTGGTGCACACTTTATACGTATTAATCCTCGCATGAGGGGATGATTCAACCATGCTGTATTTGAGAAAACCGACCAGTAGTGATGAGGCGGAAATACGCAATTGCTACGCGCGGAGTAAGTCACTGCATCAGCCCTGGACCTATGAGCCATCCGATATCTCAGCGTATCTTGCACAGCCTGAGCGGTATTTCCTGTGTCTCGAAAGCACAGATGCCATCGTCGGCACCTTCAATCTCTCCAATATTGTGCGCGGCTACTTCCATTCTGCCTATCTGGGTTATGAAGTGTTCGAGCCGTATCAGGGCAAGGGTTGGCGTGATCATGAGCGCTGGGCAATCATTAACCCGGATTGGGACGGGAATGAAGGCTAAGGCATGCAGATAGGATTAATCGGCGGCATCGGCCCCGCGGCGACGAATTATTATCACCGCAGTCTGATATTAGGCTTCGCTAGCAAGGGTGAGCCCCTTGATATGACGATTGTGTATACGGATTCCCCCACCTTGTTGGGCAATCTCGCTGCTAATAACGTCGATGCGCAAGTGGCAATCTATCAGCAGCTTACCGACAGATTGGCGGCAGCCGGTGCCGACTGTGTTGCAGTCACCTCGATTGCCGGTCACTTTTGCATCGACGCATTCAAGGATTGCTCTAAGTTAGACGTGATCGACCTACTGATAGAAGTGGATGCGGTGGTCAATCAGCGTAATCTGAAGCGGGTTGGCATATTGGGCACGAAAACGGTCATGGAATCCCATTTCTATTCCGGGCTGAGCGGAGCGGAAGTTGTGCCGCCCCCCGGTGAAACGCTGGACGAAGTACATAACGCCTATGTGTCCATGGCTGCTGCCGGCGAGGTGACCAGCGCGCAGCGAGCTGTGTTTGATGCTGCCTGTGACTGGTTTCTCAATCACGCCAATGTTGGCGCTGTTATGCTGGGAGGTACAGACCTCGCTTTGGTGTATCAGCAAGGGCAAACCCCATTTCCGATCGTGGATTGCGCGGCGATACATGTCGATGCGATAGTGCGCCATGCAACACTATAATTGAGCACATGATTGAAACCTCAGCCCTGGCGCTAGCCACTTTCTTTGCAACGATTGGACCGTTTGACGTCGCCGCGATGTTCGCGGCACTCACGGCGAGTCAAACGTCGCAGCAGCGACGCTCTATGGCGATTCGGGGAACGCTGATCGCCGCTGGCATATTGATAACCTTTGCACTGATTGGAGAGGTGTTGTTAGCGAGCTTGGGTATTTCTCTTACTGCACTCAGAACCGCCGGTGGCATCTTATTGCTACTGATTGGTATCGATATGGTGTTTGCGCGCCATTCGGGCGGCATCTCCACTACCGATGAAGAAGAGAGCGAGGCCATCGCCAAGGCCGATATATCCGTGTTCCCCCTCGCCACGCCACTGATCGCAGGTCCAGGCGCCATGGGTGCTGCCATTCTGTTGATGGCGGATCAGCAGGGTGATGTGATCGGTCAGGCCGTGGTTGTCGCCTCACTGGTGGGCATTATTTTGCTCACCTTTGTGTCCATGTTGCTGGCCGGAGAACTGCAGCGCTGGTTGGGTGTAACGGGCATGCACGTGATTACGCGCGTGATGGGCGTGCTGCTATCTGCGCTGGCGGTGCAGTTCATTTTCGACGGGGTCGGTCAAAGTGGTCTTGTGGGGTGATGGGTAAGATAGGCCATAGCGAAGTGGCTGATTGTCTTGATCGCCGACTTTTTTAATGATACCCGAAATTCAAAAAGCTGATATTAAACAGGGCGTGAAAACGATAGTTCATATCGGCCAGCATAAGACTGGCACGACTTCCTTGCAGCACTTCTTGCAAGAACACAGAAAAGAGTTAGCAGAAAGGAATCTGTATGTGCCGCAGAAATTTAGCGGGTATACGGAGCCATCACATTTTTTACTAAATGTTTATGCTCTGGCAGAGGGTCGTTTTTCCCCCAAGAAGGAGGAGATCATTGCTACAAAGGGCGCTGAATATTTGAGCGCACTTGAAACGGAGCTAAGAATAGAAATTGAAGAGGCCTACAGGGATGCCAAAAGCAACAGGTGCAGTACTGTGTTGTGGTCGAACGAAGGATTGTATTTGTTAAACTCGATACCCGAGTATTCTCGCCCACTGGACCTGTTTACGCCTCATTCCACAGAGGTGGAGGTGATTTGCTGTTTCAGGGAGGTGCAAGATTTCAGAGATTCTTACATGAAGCAATTGAAGAAGCGGAACATGTCGCCTTCATGCGATCCGGATTCTTACAGATACGTTGACGTAGATTCATGGCTGTTTGATTACGATAGGAAAAGGGACATCCTAGCGAAGGTTTTTGGAAAGTGTACCTACTTTACCTATGATCCCAATGACAACATAAAAAAATTTATGGAAACTATTGGCCTGGATCAGGTTAACGCAAGCGACTATCGGCGCAATGTGACAAAGGGCAAGCGCCATAGAGAGCGACAGGGTTTGAATGCCGATTCGATTCGGAAATAATTGTCATGACTCAACTGAACACTTGCCATTTCGCTTCCCCCTGCGTTCGTAACTGCTGCCTGAACGATGAGGATATTTGCCTGGGCTGCTTTAGAAGCCTGGATGAAATCGTGGCTTGGTCGGCGGCATCTGCTGATGAGAAACGCGCTACCCTGGCCAGGTGTCGTTCAAGGCGCGAGTCGCGCGAGGCTAATTAACAGCTAGCGCTTTTTGCCCATCGGCCCACTTTTCATAGCCCGCGTCATCTCGCGCAGCCAACGAATCCCGCCGATGGGAGTGTAAGTACCCCGTAAAATAGCGCCACTCATACGTAGAAATTTCTATAAACTAACGTGATAGGAGTTTTTACATATGCGCAAATCGAAGTTCAGCGAAACGCAGATTGTGGCGTTTCTCAAACAAGCAGAAAGCGGAGTGCCGGTTCCGGACATATGTCGAGAGCATGGCATTGGACTCAGCACCTTTTACAAGTGGCGCTCTAAGTACGGTGGAATGGAAGCCTCCGATGTACGGCGGCTCAAGGAACTTGAAGAAGAGAACCGCAAGCTCAAGCAGATGTATGCCGATCTCAGCCTGAAGAGTCAGATGCAGGAAGAGATCATAAAAAAGCTTTAGGGCCAGTCCATCGTCGGCAGTGGGTTGATCGTTTGCGCAAGGATTACCCTGTCAGCATTCGAGCGGCCTGTGGTGCAGCCGCGCTAAGTCGCACGGCGTATTACTACACGCCCAAGCGAGTAGATGATAGTGAGCTGATTGATGCGTTGCTGGCCTTGGTTGAGAAGCACCCTCGCTGGGGTTTTCCAAAGCTGTGTAAGCGGCTCAGAGCGTTGGGTAAACGTTGGAATCACAAACGGATTTACCGTGTTTATATGGAGTTAAAACTGAATATACGGCGTAAAGTAAAACGCAGGATACCGAATAGGAATCCGTTGCCATTGCGCGTTCCTAGATCAGCCAATATCTGTTGGTCGATGGATTTTATGAGCGATACCTTGCGTCACGGTCATCGGTTTCGCACGTTCAATGTGGTTGATGATTTCAATCGAGAAGTGTTAGCGATAGATATCAATTCGGGCATTACTACGGAGCGAGTGATACATACATTAGATCGTATTGCAGCCTGGCGAGGCTATCCCGCTATTATCAGGGTTGATAATGGCCCTGAATTTACATCAGGGGCGTTGGCTGAATGGGCGCAAGCGCATGGAATTCAGATCGATTTCATCAAGCCCGGCAAGCCTTACCAAAATGGATTTATCGAACGTTTTAATCGCACGTATCGAGAGGAAGTATTGGACTTATATCTGTTCGAGACATTGCAGGAAGTTCGAGAGATCACGGATGACTGGATCGTGTTGTATAACCATGAACGACCCCATGATGGATTGAACGATATGACACCCGTTCAATACCGAGAAGTGGCTTAATTTTTCTATGAATGGGTGGTTAGCTGTTTGGGGTATCTACAGTCAGCCAGATCGAATCGCACCACAATCTCTCTGACGACGGATGTTTTCACGGTGCCGCCACCGCCGTGCCAGGCGGCGGTAATTTTAATCTCCTCATCACCCGCTGAATCCATGGGTTCGTCCTCGCCGAGCAACACTTCGCCCAGGGCATTGTCGAGCATCGATTCGCCGGTGAAGCGGGCGTGGTGATTGCGGCCGAACAGCTTGCCGCTGATGACGCCCTGTTCATCCAGCACATAGGTGCCAGGGAACGGTATGCCGTAGAAAGGTACCTGGTCGGGTGTAACGTTGGTATTGAGAATGCCAAGCTGGCGTATCAGCTTCGAGCCCTTATCCGACAACAATGGATAATTAATGTTGTGGTGCTTGGCGAATTCGGCCAGCTCATTCGGCTGATCATAGGAGATGGCGTAGAGTTTGACGCCGGCAGCCTCAAACTTAGGGTAGGCATCGCGCAGCTCGACCAGCTGCGTCATGCAGGGGGGTCACCACACCGCTGAGCGGAAGAACAATACCGCCGCTTTAGCGCCTTCTCGATCCTGGTGAAGATTCACGCGTTTGCCGCTGGCATCTTTGAGCGTGAAATCCGGGAACACCTCACCCTCGCCGGGCCCGAACTGAAAATCGACCGGGGGTGGCATACGCTGGCCGTGATTGGCCGGCAGCGGCGCGGTTTGACCAAATTCGTCGGTGTATTCGCTGTAATCGGTATCGGGCATGGGACTAGTTTAGTCCATGTTGGCCTCCAGTGTCTCTAACTCATCCTGAAGCGCCAGCCACTGTTCCTCAAGTTCGCCGACCTCGCCGCGCAGTTGTCCCTGTTCTTTGAGTAGGCTATCCAGATCGGCTTTGCGTGCCGCCTCGTACAGGCTGGTGTCGAGCAGGGCATTTTCCAGTTCAGCCAGGCGCGCATTGTGCCGCTCAATAGTTGATTCGGCGCTGTCGATCGATTTTCTCAGTGGACGCAGTTGTTCGCGTCGCTGCGCCGCAGCCTGGCGCTGTTCCTTGCGACTGCTTTCGGCCACGCGGGCGGTGGGCTTGTTGTCGCTGCCCGATTGGCTCAGCACCCATTGCTCATACGCCTTAACGTCTTCCTGGTATTCGTCCACACTGCCATCGTGCACTAACAGCAGCTCATCCACGGTGTTGCGCAGCAGGTGGCGGTCGTGGGTGACGAGGATGACGGCGCCGCTGAACTCTTGCAGCGCCAAAGTGAGCGCCAGGCGCATTTCCATGTCCAGGTGGTTGGTGGGTTCATCCATCACCAGCAGCGCGGGACGTTGCCAGGCAGTGATCGCAAGCGCGAGCCTTGCCTTCTCGCCGCCGGAGAAGGGCGCGATGCATTCAGTCGCATTGTCGCCGCGAAAGTTAAACCCGCCCAGGTAATTCAGAATGTCCTGCTCGCGGGCCTCGGGCCGCAAACGCTGCAGGTGCACTGCTGCGCTGGCATCAAGATCCAGTGATTCCAGTTGGTGTTGGTCGAAGTAGCCGATGCGGCAGTGGTCGCCCACAACCCGCTCACCGTCCAATACGGGAATATCTCCCGTGAGCGTTTTAAGTAGCGTAGATTTTCCCGCGCCGTTGCGTCCCAGTAGGCCGATACGGCTGCCGGGTCGCAGTTGCAGTTCCACCTTGTCCAGCACGGTAGTGTCGCCATAACCCAAACGGGCATGGCGCAATTGCAGCATGGGGTCGCTGGCTTTCTCCGGTTCCGGGAAACGAAAACTAAATGGCGAGTCGATGTGTGCGGGCGCAATTTTTTGCATGCGCTCCAATTCTTTCAATCGACTCTGGGCCTGGCGTGCTTTGGTCGCCTTGTAGCGAAAGCGGCGCACGAAGGCGTCGATCTCGGCAATGCGGCGCTGCTGTTTCTCGTAACCTGCCTGTTGCTGTGCCAGATGCTCCGCACGTTGGGTTTCGAAGGCCGAGTAGTTGCCTTTATAGGCCTTGATGGTTTTGTGCTCGATATGCAGCACCTGCTGGCAGCAGGCATCGATAAACTCGCGGTCGTGTGAGATGAGAATGAGTGTGCCCGGATAGGCCTGCAGCCACTTCTGCAGCCATAAGGTGGCGTCCAGGTCGAGGTGGTTGGTCGGCTCGTCCAGCAGCAACAGGTCTGAGGGCGTCATCAATGCGCGGCCCAGGTTCAGGCGTATACGCCAACCCCCTGAGAAGTCACGCACGCGGCGCGCAGAATCGCCTTGCGCAAAGCCGAGACCCAGCAGCATGAGTTCAGCGCGACGCTCAATGTCGTAACCGCCCAATTCGTCCAGTTGCGCATGCAAACGGCCAGCCTCGGCGAAGTCTTCATCGGCTTCAGCTCGCTTAATATTCTGGCGCAGTTTGGCAACGGCCTGATCGCCGCCAATCAGGTATTCCAGCGCTAACTCTTCGCTGGCTTCCACTTCCTGCGCCATGCAAGCGGTACGCATGGCGTCCAGCCCTTCGATGGTGCCGGTGTCTGCCTCCAATTCCCCCAGCAACATGGCAAACAGACTGGACTTGCCACAGCCATTGGCGCCGGTAAGGGCCAGGCGTTGGCCGGGCTGGATGGTCAGGTCGGCCGGCTCCAGCAGTATCTTGCTGCCGCGGCGTAAACTAAAATGGCGCAGAATAATCATCGGCGCGGATTTTACCGGCATGACCTCGACTAATACAGGCACGAATGCGTTCTGGGAATTCTCCCTAGCCTTCTATGCTCGTGATGGTGTACCCGAGGCCTGTTTACAGTTGCAGGATGATTGCGGTGTTGATGTGAACCTGCTGCTCTACTGTCTTTGGCGTGGTTGGCGGGGCGATCGGATCGACGCCGCGGAGGTCGACCGGGTAAACGGCGCAATTGTCGCCTGGCGCGATGATGTTGTTTTGCCGGTTCGCGCGCTGCGCCGACAGTTGCGAGACTATCCCGATATTGAGGCGACCCGCGCGTTGATCAAGCAGGCGGAGTTGCAGGCAGAACGCGAGCAACAGGCGAGAATGTTTGCGCTAACACCGGCGACCTCAAGCGTGGGTGAGCAAAGGGATTGTATTGAGCAGGCGCTGGCGGTCTTTGCGCAGTGGTGTGGTCTTAGCGCCGATGCAAACGAGCCAATTGGGGCCCTCATCCGGCAGGCGCTAGAAGATCAGGAACTGGCGAGCTGATCAGCCTGCTGGCGCAGTTCGCTGGGTGCGTTGCTGGCGCGCATGGCGAACTGGTTTTCGATCCATGAACCCAGGCGCACCCAGCGGTCTTTCTCAACCTCACCCTGGCTGCGCGACAGGTCGGCAATACCGAGACCCTGAGCCGAGGCGCGCGGATACAACTGGGTATCGCGCATATTGGTGACCAGAGGCACACCGCGGTCTGTCAGGAATTTGTTCAACTCTTTAAACAGCACGGTGTTGGTCTTTACCCGATTAGCGATCACCAGCACCTGCTTGTTGCGCTCGCGCAGGCAACCGGTGATCTCGATTTCATGAATAAACTTGGTCGCCGAGTGAATATCGATAGGCGAGGGCAGTATCGGCACGATGATCAGGTCGGCATCGCTGATGCGGTGGTATAGCTGGGTGCCGGTCATACCGGCAGGTGAATCCACAACCACACGCTCGATACCCCGCGGCAGGCGATTGTGAAAGCTGCGCGTCTCATTGCTGCCATGCTGGGTGAACGCTGAGATACCGCTGATTTTCGCGGCGCTCTCGGGGCGCAGTTTCAACCAATATGCGCTGGATCCCTGCGGATCGAAGTCCATCAGTGCGGTGGCGCGCCCGCGGTTGGCAAAGTAAGACGCCAGATTGGTGGCGAGGGTCGATTTGCCGCAACCGCCTTTGGCATTGGCAATGAGTATATTGCGAGCAGGGGTGCGCTCAATAACGCGCAAAGGGCCTGCCCCACGTAAATCATGGTTGTGCATACCGCTGAGATCCTATGCTGACTACCGCAACTGGTTACAAAGGTAATATTCAATGTAGCATAGGTAAAAATGTTTGCTGCAGATACAAAAACTGGATTTGCATGAAGCTATTCATCAAGTTCGCTTTGGCCTTGTTGGTGTTGGCCCTGTCCCTGCCCATGTGGCTCAAAGGCCCCGATGGCGAGCCAATCATGCAACTGGACGATTGGCTGAGTGTGCCGTCGGATGGTGCTGCGCTGGTAGAAAAGGCGAGTGCCGTTCTGAACCAGCTTCCACTGCCCGAATCGGGCTCAGACGTGTCGAGCGATGATGCTGCAAGAGAAACCTTCGAGCATGCTCCCGCTGGACAGTTTTACCGGTGGCAGGATGAGAACGGGGTCTGGCATTTTTCCGATAAGCGCCCTGAGGGGGGCGAAAGCTTGGCGGCAGAGAAGCTGCCGAGTGTTAGCAACAGCATGCCGCGGGTAGAGCTTGTCGAAAAGGAGCCCCAGGCGCCGGAACCGACTGGTACCGTAGCGCCAATGGGTAGTAGTATTACCCCCTCATTGCCGGAGGGAGTTTCCCAGGAAGCCATCGAAGAGATGCTGCAGGAAGCCCACGAACGCAGAATGGGTGACCAACTATAGTCACCGCGTTATCACCAACCTGGAAATCATTATGAATGTTTTAAGAATTTCGGCCGCCTGCATCGCGGTAATGTTCACGGCTGCCTGCACCCAGCAGGAAAGCGGTGCGGTACAGCCTGCATCGGCCGATGCCCCGCTGACACTCGATACCACGGAAAAGCGCTTGAGCTACGGTATTGCCTACGGTCTGGGTGAGCGGCTCGCGGCAGACGGCGTACCCGCGGATGCGGCGGCTTTCAATGCGGGCATTAAGCATGCGCTGGAAGGCACGGAACCCCTGCTAACCCAGGAAGAGATCGCCGGGGAAATGCAGTCTTACCAGCAAAAACAAATGGCAGAAAGGGAGGCGCAGATGAGCGCACAGGCAGACGGTAATGCGGAGGCGGGTGCCGCCTTCCTGGCGGAAAACGCCACCAAAGAGGGCGTGGTTGTGCTGGAGAGTGGTCTTCAGTATCGCGTGATCACAGCGGGTGAGGGGCCGAAACCGACCACGGAAGATACCGTAGAGGTTCACTACCGCGGCACGCTCATTGATGGCACCGAGTTCGACAGTTCTTACTCACGTAATAGCACGGTGTCCTTTGGCGTCACCCAGGTGATCGCCGGCTGGACGGAAGCGCTGCAGCTGATGCCCGTGGGGTCGAAGTGGGAACTGTATATTCCGCCGGAGCTGGCCTATGGCCCCGGTGGTGCGGGCGGCGTCATTGGCCCCAACGCTACACTGGTCTTTGAAGTCGAACTGATTGCTATCGCACCGTAAGCAATCTAGTGAGACAGCGCCGAGCGCGCTAGAAAACCCCGCGCTGGCTTAGCCCAGCGCGTGGCTCTTGTGGAGGACTGCGATCAGGCGGTCCTCCAACTCAAAACGCGATTCCAGCATTTCACCCAGCAGTGAGAGATCGTTGTCCAGATCTTCGCTGTGTGACTCGCCACTGGAATACTTTTCATCAAAGCCCATGATGACTTCGGTGGTATCGCCGATGCGAGGAATAATTTCTGCCGCGCTGCGACCGCTGCCATCGCCAAAGGCTTCGGCTTCGCGGATTAACTCATAGAACGCTTCGAAGTGGCCGGCGGATACATAGTCCACCAGGAGCTGACATAAGCGCTGAACACCGGGGTCGATACCCTGACTGGACGAGTCCCGGTCGAGGGTGGCGGCGATGGCGGCATATTTCACCAGCACTTCGCGTCTTTCTTTCAGCCAGCCCTGCAACAGCTTCTCGACTGCCTGCCAGCGCTCCTGATTGTCCGTGCAATTGTCCAGCATGACCGGTCCCCCGAGTCGTGAATTACTTGCGTAGCAGCTGCCAGATATTCGCAAGTACCATGGCCGAGAATAGTAACAGAGCCTGTTCGGGAATGCTCAGGCCAAGAAAGGTCCACTGCACCTCGGCACAGTTGCCATCACCCATCAGAACCAGTTCGAGGGTTTCACTAAAGGGGAGGGTGTCTAGCATGTATTCCAAGCTGGGCCCACAGGCGGGCACTTCTTCTTCCGGCAGGTATTGTAGCCACACATGCCGAGCGGCAACGGCGCCGCCGCCGGCGGCGATCAAGCCCGCGAGCGCGGCGTAGATGCGTTGACCGGTTAATCCAGGATAGTGAATTGCCGCCACCAGGCTAATAAAGCCGCTGCCCACCAGAAATACACGTTGGGTCATGCACAGCGGACAGGGCTCCAAACCGAGTACGCCGTCGAGCCAGTACACGATGATCAGGCCGATGATGGTAACGAGTGCGAGCAGCCAGTTGACTAGGCGCGGTGTCAGGTAGTGAATCATTCAGGTTTTCCCGTTTTTGACGGCGGCCATCATAGCAAACCCGGCGCGCGATTAGTTGGCGGTGACGTATTCCTGCGCGAAGCGAGTCAGTTCGGGGTAAAAGACCTCGAAACCCTGTTCGAGTTCCGGCAGCATCGGTTGCAGCAGTGCGCCTGCTTCATGCAGAGGATTGTCCCGTTGCAGGCGCTGGCCAATACGTGTGGCACTGGCTCCAATCGTGTCCCATTGTTGATAGCGGCCAAGCACATCGTGCTCGCTGAGCCATCCGGCCATTGCCGCCGCGCGTTCACTCAAGAGATGGCGGTGTTGAGACAACAGCCCATAGACCTCCTGGGAAAACGCAGCGAGGTCGGCGTCGTGATAACGCGACCACTCGCGCGCCAGGCAGTGATCAAAACACAGGTCGATAAGAATGCCGGCGTAGCGCCGCAGGGGTTTGGGGAAGTCGCTCCGCAAAGCGTCAACCGTCGGGTGGCTATCGGTGTAGGCATCAATGGCGCGATGCAGTTGCACGCCAGTCAGCAGCAGTGGTGGCAGTGCTCCGGGCAGAGGACCCTTGAAGTAGTCGCCCTCCAGGCCCCCGACCACGTTCATTTCGTTGGGCCAGGCGAGGTGAAAATGCGCAAGAAAATTCACCGTGAGATTTTGGTATCAGAGTACGTCGTACTGCCGGTAATAGGCTTCCAGGTAGGATTCGAAATCGACGCTGTCTCCAGCCTCAATTTCTGCCTGCTTGCGCTGGGAGTCTTCGGACGCCTGCTGGAAGTGCTGTAGCTTATCGGCATCGAGCGGCCGCTCTCTGAAGTCTTTCGCCCACTGCTTGCTCGATTCCATGGCCAGCAGGAAAAACGGTAGGCCCTGTTCTTCCATTTCGTCGAGAATACGCGCCGAGGGGGTGAGTTGGGCGTCATCGAGGCGCGCCTGCTGTACCACTTGAGAATCGCGAGAGGCGCTACCGCCGCAGGCTGTGTCTATCAATTCTGCCAGCGCTGCAGTGCCCTCCAGAATGGGTTTCGCCAATTCCTGCAAGGGAGCTTCGCCTTGCGGCGTGACTAATTGCAGGCCCGGCTCTCGACCGCGATTGACCACCAGCGACATGTTTTCTCGCAGCCGGTCACCGTCATCGTCATCGCAGGCGGCGCTGTCGCTCAGTAAGCAGTACAGCAGGAAATTGTCGACAAAGCGGATTTGTTCTGCGTCGATCCCCAGCGGCAGGAACGGGTTAACGTCGATACAGCGCACCTCGATGTATTCGATACCACCGCGGCGCAGTGCGCCCAGCGGTGTCTCGCCGGAATTAGCCACACGCTTGGGGCGGATCGGGCTGTAAAACTCGTTCTCGATCTGCAGCAAGCTGGTATTCAATTGCAGCTCATGGCCCTTCTCTCCTATCCCGATCGCCTGGTAGTCGGGATGCGGCTGCAATATGGCGTCTTTCAGCGTTTCGACGTAGCTGTCCAGGCTGTTGTAGCAAATATCCAGGTTCTTCTGTGCATTGCTGGAATAGCCCAGGTCGCCCATGCGCAGTGCCGTGCCGAAGGGCGCATGCAGGCTCTTACTGTCTGGATCGAAAGGAATCAGGCTGTGGCGGGTATTGCCACGCAGGAAGCTGGAGCATACCGCTGGTGAGGCCCCGAACAGGTATACCAACAGCCAGCTGTGGCGCCGGAAGTTGCGGATCAAACCCAGGTAGCGCTCGGTAATGTAGTCGGCCAACTCGCCGGTGTGTCCATCGTCTGCCTGGGCCAGCGGCCAGTATTCCGACGGCAGTGAGAAATTGTAGTGAATGCCGGCGATAGTCTGCATCAGACGGCCATAGCGATGGCCCAAGCCGTGGCGATATACCGTCTTCATGCGCGCCACGTTGGAGCTGCCGTACTGCGCCACCGGAATGCTGTCGTCGCCCTCCAGAATGCAGGGCATGCTCGCGCCCCACAGTAGTTCATCGTCGAGATTCGCGTAGGTAAACCGGTGTATGTCGTCCAGCATGCCCAGTGCGCTGTCGATATCGGTATACACCGGGGTAATGAACTCCAGCAGCGCTTCCGAGTAGTCGGTGGTGATGTAAGGATGGCTCAGTGCAGAGCCGAGCGCAGCGGGGTGGGGCGCCTGTGAGAGGCGACCCTTCTCGTTGATGCGCAGGCTCTCCTTCTCGATACCGCGCTGGATGCGGTTCAATAGCGGGGATTGTTCAGAACTTGCCAGTGCCTGCAGTCGGCGGTTAAACAATTCAGACAAACTCGGTTCCCGTGGCGCTGTGGCCCTTTTGAGAGAGGCAGCAGTGTAAGTCTGTTGTATCCTGTGTTGCAACTCACAGAAGGTGTGCACAAATGGCGGACAGTCCCACGGATTTTTACAGCCCCGACAGTTATGTAGACGAAGCGCCCCATGATGCCTTCGACAAGCTTCGCAGTGAGTGTCCTGTGCATAAACATTCTCATCCCGATGGTGGCGACTACTGGCTGCTCACCCGTCATGCCGACGTGGTCGATGTGTCGCGCCGACATAAAGAGTTCTCCTCCGAGAAGGCCTTTGTGATGGTGGATGACCTGTCTCCCGACATTCTGGAGATGGTTAAGAACCAGTTACTGGGCATGGATCCGCCCCGACACGGGCCGATTCGGCGTCTGGTGATTAGCCGTTTTACCAAAGCGATGGTGGGTGCGCGAGAAGAACGCATCCGCGAGATATGTCGCGATATTTTCGCCGCCGCAACCCAGCGGGGCGAGGTGGATTTTGTCGATGATGTGGCGGGCAAACTGCCGACTGCTGTAATTGGCGAGATGATGGGGGTGCCGGAGGATCAGTGGGAGCAGATGCGTATCTGGTCAGACCTGCAAACCTCCGCCGACGATCCCGACCTGGGTGCGGCCCCGGAAGAGATCACCCAGGCGTCGATGGAAATGGGTATGTACGGCTACGAGTTGGCCACCGAGCGTCTCGACCAGGGTGGCGATGATCTGATCTCACTGTTGATTAACGTTGAGATGGATGGCGAAAAGATTAAGCCGGAGGAGTTCGCCTCACTGTTCGTGCAAATAACGGTGGCGGGCAATGAGACGACGCGCGGTTTGATTGCCTCCGGCATGCAACAACTGATTGAGCAGCCTGCACTGTACCGGGAACTGGAGCAGAATCCCGATCTTATTCCGCAAGCGGTGGAGGAGATGCTGCGGGTATTTTGCCCCTTACACTACTTCCGACGCACGGCCACCTGCCCGACCCAGATCGGGGAACAGCCGGTTGCAGAAGATGATCGCGTGGTGATGATGTATAGCGCAGCGAATATGGACCCGGAAGTATTCGAGAATCCGCACGAGTTCGATATCCACCGGGAGCAAAACCCTCATCTCGCGTTTGGCTATGGCATACACCTGTGTCTGGGTGCCAACCTGGCGCGCTTGGAGGCGAAGGTATTCTTCGAGGAGTTCTTTAAGGCTTGCAGCGGTATCGAATCACTCGGACAACCGGTGCGCATTCGCTCGAACATGGTCAATGGCTTCAAGCGAATGCCCGTGAGATTAACCGCGCGCGACTAGTGGTCGCGCTCCATGGTTTTCTCGAGCAGCTTGACGGCGAAGTTACTCTGCACTTCGCTGTCTTGCCCGGTCGACAGCATGATGCGCGAAAGAATGAGGCCATAGCGCATGCCGGCAAACACGGTGTAGTAGTAGAAATCGTCCGCGCTATAGCCAGTCGCCGCTTGCCAACGCTTGACCGTGTCAGGGTAGGATGGAAAGCCTTCCAGTCTGGGGAAACCCAAGCCTTCGGCAAAGGTATTATCGATATAGCAGTACCAGGCGAGATCCTGCACCGGGTTGCCCAGTACGGCCATCTCCCAGTCGAGTACCGCCTCTACCCCTGAACAATCCTGCGAGAAGATCATATTGCTGATGCGCGAATCGCCCCAGCACAAGCGGGTCATCTCGTTTTCGGGTTGATTGGCTTCCAGCCACTCCAGCGCCTGTAGGCCGATTTCATGTTGCAGACCCTCCATGCCCCAGTCTTGGTAGTCGCGCCAGTATTTCAGTTGCTGTTGCAGTGGTGTCATGCCCGCCGGCGGCGCCAGATCGTCGAAGCCCAGTGCCGAATGATCGAGTGTGTGAAAGCGAGCCATCACATCAATGCCCGCATTCCAAAGGTTCTCACGCTGTTGCGGGGTGGTCTCGTGCATGAGCCAGCCGTCCATGTTGTAGGGCGGCATATCAGTGGGAATGCGCCCCTCGGTCTTTTTCATGATGTAGAAGGGAACGCCCAGTATCGAACTGTCGAGCTCAATGCCTCGCACCTCTGGCGCCGGTATGTCCGTTTGTTGGCTTAGCGCCTCCATAATCCGGTACTGCAGGGTCAGGTCGTAGGAGGGGAACACCGGTCGCTCGATCTCCGGCTGCAGGCGGCCCACGCAGGCTTCGCTCTTACTATCGCCGTTTTCTTCCCAGCAGATGTCGAACAGCAGGGTTACGTTCGACATTCCGGTGCCTTCCGGGATATTCAGCGCGGGAACAGTAACTTCGCAACCCTTGCGCTCACTAAACCAGGCGGCCAGTTTCCGCCGCGTGCCTTCAATGTCTTCCACCAGTGGTGTGGGGCGCTCGTCTTCCATTTTTCTGCCATATCCCGGTCTGTTTGCAACGATTCCCAGCCTAGGTGAAGCCCTTTTGATTTTCCAGCGAATTGGGCTAGCCTGCCGTATTGCCTATTAAACCGAAGCCAGGAGATTGCGATGAAGTTTGGATTGATCCCAGTAAATATTGGTTTGCCCGCGGAGTTAATGGTCAGCATGGCCCAGGCTGCCGAGCAGGCGGGCGTGGAATCTGTATGGACCTTCGAGCATGTGATGGTGCCAAAGGACTATGAGTCCAAATACCCCTACGATAGCTCCGGCAAAATGGGTGCAGCGCCCGAAACGTCCTTCCTGGACCCGCTCATCGCGCTCACCGCAATTGCCCAGGCCACCTCCACGATTCGATTAGGCACGGGCGTGAACATTCTGTCCCAGGCTAATCCGTTGTTTATTGCCAAGCAGGCTGCGAGTCTCGACTGCGTATCGAATGGACGCTTTATGTTGGGAGCCGGCATTGGCTGGCTGCGCGAGGAGTTCGACGCCATGGGTGTGCCCTTTGAAAAACGCGGCGCGCGTTTCGACGATTACGTACAGGCCATGCGCAAAGTGTGGGCGGGTGACACGGTTGAGCACCAAAGTGAGTTCATTAACTGGAGCGGCTTCAAAAGCTATCCATTGCCGGTACAGAACCCATTCCCAGTGATTATGGGGGGTGCCAGCGGCAAAATCTATGAACGTATCGCCAAGTACGGTAATGGCTGGTACGCCCCCACCAAGAGTCCCGAGGAACTGAGAGCCAAGCTGGAAGAACTGAAAGCGGTGTGCGAGCAGGAGGGGCGGGATTACGCGGAACTGGAAATCTCCTGCATGTGGACGATGAAGGGCGGGATGGACACAGTGCAGGAATATGCCGACATGGGTGTGCACCGTCTAATCGTGCCCTGGTTGGCGCTAGGTGAAGCCAATCCGCTGGATGCCGTGGCGAAGCTGGGCGAAGACGTGATCAGCAAGGCGGCCTGATATGAAAATCGGAATGGTATTGATCAATATCGGCATGACGCCGGGCCCGATGGTGGAATTTGCTCAGGCCGCCGAGCAGGCGGGAGTGGAGTCGCTTTGGACCTGCGAGCACGTCATCGTTCCCGAGGACTATGAATCCCAGTATCCCTACAGTAGCGACGGCAAGATGGAGGCGAGTCCTGAGACGGTGTTTGTCGATCCGCTTATCGCGCTCAGTCACGTGGCCGCGGCGACGTCGACCATCCGGCTCGCCACTGGTGTGAATATTCTCTCCCAGGCGAACCCGCTGCTGATGGCCAAACAAGTAGCCAGCCTCGATTACTTGTCTGGTGGTCGCTTTATCCTGGGTGCTGGCATCGGCTGGTTGCGCGAGGAATACCAAGCCATGGGAGTACCCTTTGAGCGGCGCGGTGCCCGTTTCGATGATTACCTGCAGGCCATGCGTAAAGTCTGGTCTGGTGAAACCGTCGAGCACCAAAGTGATTTTCTTAGCTGGAGTGGATTCAAGAGTTACCCGACACCGGTGCAGGAGCCCTTCCCGGTGATCATCGGCGGGGGTGCCGGCAAGGTGTATCAGCGCATCGCTAAGTACGGCAACGGTTGGTACGCCATTGCGCGTAGTCCCGAAGATCTCGCGCCGCGATTGGAAGAGTTGAAGCGTGTGTGCGAAGAAGAAGGCCGCAGTTACGACGAGCTGGAAATCTCAGTGCTGTGGCCTCTGCACGGCGGGTTGGACGTGGCGCGTGCCTATGAAGACCTGGGTGTGCACCGCTTGGTGGTGCCCATTGCCTCATTGCGCGAGCGCAACCCGGTTGATGGACTCGATAAATTTCACAGCGAGATCATCAGTCAGGTGGCGTAAGCCGCTGCTGCCTACTCCAGGTGATGGTGGTAGGCAGCGCCCGCGCCCTTGGGAATACGAATGCGTTCTACCAGGCGTCGTATGTGCTCCGGTGGCTCCGCTGTCAGATGACACACGATAAGCGCCACGGCGAAGTTGACCAACATACCGATGGTCCCAATCCCTTCGGGCGAAACTCCAAACCACCAGTGTTCTGCGTTGGAGGTTTCCGGTCTGATGAACTTGAAGTAAACGATGTAGGCGAAGGTGAACACCAGGCCAGATATCATGCCCGCAATCGCCCCCTCCCGGTTCATGCGCTGATAAAAGATGCCCATGAAGATCACGGGGAAGAAGGAGGCAGCCGCCAGCCCGAAGGCGAAAGCAACCACCTGCGCCACAAAGGCGGGAGGGTAAATACCGAACAATCCCGCAATCCCGATGGCGACTGCTGCAGCGATGCGCGCATACAGCAGTTCTTCTTTGTCGGTGATGTTGGGCCTGAACACCTTCTTCATCAGGTCGTGGGAAATGGCGCTGGATATCACCAGTAGTAAACCGGCGGCGGTGGAAAGCGCTGCGGCCAGTCCGCCGGCGGCTACCAGTGCAATCACCCAGCCGGGCAGGCGTGCAATCTCAGGATTGGCCAGCACCATGATATCCCGGTCGATGTACAGCTCGTTGTCATTGCCGGTCGCCTCGTTTTTGAGAAGTCGCTGTCCGTGCAGGCCGCGCGTTTCCGAGTAATCGGGCTTGCCTCCATCCAGCGCAGCACCGGCGCGATACTGAATGCGACCATCGTCGTTCTTGTCTTTCCACGCGATCAGTCCGCTGTCTTCCCAGTTGCGGAACCACTGCGGAATCTCCTCGTAAGCCGTTTCGTTTACGCTCTCGATGACGTTAACGCGAACGAAGGACGCGACCGCCGGTGCCGTGGTGTAAAGGATGGCAATAAACACCAGGGCATAGCCCGCGGATATGCGCGCGTCGCGAACCTTGGGCACGGTGAAGAAGCGCACAATCACATGGGGCAGGCCGGCGGTGCCGACCATTAATGCTGCCGTGATGCAGAATATGTCGATGGTGGATTTCTTGCCGGCGGTATAGGCCGCAAACCCCAGTTCTACTTCGAGTTGGTCAAGCCGATCCAATAAATAGGTATCGGGCGCATTCACCAGTGTGCTGCCAAAACCCAGCTGCGGGAATACGTGCCCGGTCATGATCATGGAGATGTAGATTGCCGGCACCATGAACGCAAAGATAAGCACGCAGTACTGGGCGACCTGGGTATAGGTAATGCCTTTCATGCCGCCTAGCACCGCGTAGAAGAACACGATGGTCATGCCGATCATAACGCCGGTGTTGATCTCGACTTCCAGGAAACGGGAGAAGACGATGCCGACGCCGCGCATTTGTCCTGCCACGTAAGTGAAGGAGACAAAAATGACGCAAATCACCGCCACTAATCGGGCCGCGTCTGAGTAATAGCGGTCGCCGATAAAGTCGGGCACCGTGTATTTCCCGAATTTGCGCAGATAGGGCGCCAGCAACAAGGCAAGCAATACGTAGCCACCTGTCCAGCCCATCAGGTACACGGCGCCATCGCGACCAATAAAGGAGATGATGCCCGCCATAGAAATAAACGACGCGGCTGACATCCAGTCTGCCGCGGTCGCCATGCCGTTGGCCACGGGGGGCACGCCGCCGCCCGCTACATAGAAATCGTCTGTGGAGCCCGCCCGTGACCAGATGGCAATACCGATATACAGGGCGAAGCTGGCGCCGACAAACAGGTAGGTGAGGGTCTGCGTGTCCATCAATCGCGGCCCTCTTCATCTGGATGATAATACTCGTCGTCTTCTACGTAGTGGTCAGCGTCTTCGTCCACGCCGTACTTGTGGTCGAGGCGGTTGGCGGCGATTACATAAGCGAAGATGAGCAAGACGAAGATGTAGATAGAACCCTGCTGAGAAAACCAGAAGCCCAGTTTGAAGCCGAACAAGCGGTACTGGTCGAGCCAGTCGGCCCAGAGGATACCGAGCCCGAAAGAACAGAGAAACCAAATCGCCAAGAGTACGCACAACAAACGGATATTGGCGCGCCAGTATGCCTGCGCCTGGGAAGAGTTTTCGCTCATGAAAAATGCCGTAATTGTTATTCTCTGCGGCGCACACTAGCACCTGTTGTAACACATGAAAAGCAAGCGGCTACTGCCCTTGCTCGCGGCGATGAAGCTGCTAAAGTGAAGTGACAGGTGCATGACGCGCCGGGGGAGGAAGAATAATGAGAATAGCGGAATGGCTTGAGATTCTGGCGAAAAAGGACGGTTCAGACCTTTATCTCGCAACCGGCGCACCGCCCTGCGCGAAGTTCCAGGGACAGCTAAAGCCGGTGGGTTCCGAGATTCTAAAACCGGGTGAGATCAAAGACATTGCCTACGAGATCATGGACCCCACGCAACAAGAGGAGTTTGAGCGGGAACTCGAAATGAACCTCGCCATTGGTCTGCCCAGTATCGGCCGCTTCCGTATCAATATATTCGTTCAGCGTAACGAAGTGGGCATTGTCGCGCGTAACATCGTCACCACCATCCCCAATTACAAGGATCTTAATCTGCCGGAAGTTTTGCTCGACGTAGTGATGGCCAAACGCGGCCTGATTCTATTCGTAGGCGGTACCGGTTCAGGTAAGTCGACCTCGTTGGCCGCGCTAATTGACTACCGTAACAGCAACAGCGGTGGTCATATCATCACTATCGAAGATCCGGTGGAATATGTGCACAAACACAAGAAGTGCATCGTTAACCAACGTGAAGTGGGTGTAGATACCCGCAGTTGGCACGCGGCACTTAAGAATACGCTGCGTCAGGCGCCAGACGTGATCTTGATCGGTGAGATTCGCGACCGCGAAACCATGGAGCATGCGCTGGCATTCGCAGAGACCGGCCACCTGGCCATATCGACGCTACACGCTAATAACGCCAACCAGGCGCTAGACCGAATCATTAACTTCTTTCCAGAGGAGCGGCGCCCGCAGTTGTTGATGGACCTCTCCACCAATATCCGTGGCTTCGTATCGCAGCGCTTGATTCCGACCGTCGATGGCAAGCGCTGCGCGGCCATCGAAATCTTGCTGGGCACGCCAACCATCTCCGAGCTGATATTGCGTGGGGAGTTGGAAGGTATTAAGGAGATTATGGAGAAGTCGGTCCAGTTAGGCATGCAGACCTTTGACCAGGCCCTGTTTAACCTCTTTAAGGATGGAAAAATCAGTGAGGAAGAAGCGCTGAAGAACGCCGATTCGCAGAACACTGTGCGTCTGATGATCAAGTTTGCTGATGATTATGATCCCGAGAAGGACGAAGGTCCTGCCGGGCTCAGTCTGGAGTCGATCGAAGAGGAAGAAGAGGATGGCATGCTCCGCTAACGGAGTTTAAGTCAGGCCGGCTCCTCAATCTCGTCGAGTACATCCTCCACCAGAACCCGCCACTGCTCCAGGTCTGTTCCGTCACTGTCCAGTAATCGGAAACCGGCCTGGTAGCCTTCAAATTTTCCGAGGTTTCGACACCAGCAGACCTCCGCCGCGAAATACAGTGGCGCATCTGCCGCGGGCAATTCCAGGCCTAGCTGCAATATCGTACCCGTATCAATAAATTGATCGATGCTGACTCGCACACCTTCCCGGGAAATATCCAGGGAGTTACAGACCACGATGGGTGCTAGCCCCGGCTGGCTGTTACCGCTGCCATAGAACTCGATGAACGCGGTGGCTGTCTGCGGAAACCTTGGATGTGCGCGTTTTTCGGCTTGAATCATCGATCCTCGTCCTCGACGCTGGTGCGTCTATAGCTGCGTACTAAGTCTGAGACTGCATCCTGGAAACTTGGAGCTTCCCGGACAATCTCCATCTGTCCGGTCTCTAGTAGCGCGGTGATTACCTTGCCACGCAATTCCCTTTCCCTTTGCCCTCGGGCGTTCACGAACAGAAACTTATCCTGGTCAGCTATTCGCACCGCCAGCTTGCACATAGTGGGTGCTGATCCGTCGCTGAAGATAACCCAGGTGCCGATGACCAATTGGTCGTGCGAGTGACCTTCAGTGATTTCGGCGGGTGCCTGAGCCGATTCCCGTAGCGGTTCTGGTTCCGGTTCCGGTTCCGGTTCGGGTTCTGGCTCTGGCTCCGGTTCGGCTTCTGATTTCGGTTCGGGTTCTGGCTCTGGCTGTGGTTCAGGTGTTGCTTCAGGTGCTTGCGTAATACCGGCTGCCTGACGCAGCGAGTCGCTAAACGCGTCTTCCTGTATCAGCGGCACGGCGAGCCGCTTACTGAGCAGATAGGCGAATTCACCGAAGTTCTTATGCATGCTTTGGCGCCCGATCGGCTGACGAACAAGAGTTGTTCGAAGTCATCCAGCTTCAAGGCCAGTCGAACCCGCAAGCTCTGCCCGTTCTCCTGCTGAATTAGAAACCATTGGCCGGGTTCGAATGCGGCGAGCTGCAGCAGCATCTGCTTGCTGACTCGACCGCGGTTCGCAGCTGCACCCAGATCCAGCGGTTCAAATCGCTTAAAGGGCGGGGGAGCGTTGCGGAGCAGTCGAAAGTGCATTTCCTCGACAAGGGTCATGGCTTGCTCTGCTGCGTCAGGGTCATTTTCCAGACTCAGCAATAATTGGCGCAGCTCTTTCGGCACTTTTGGAATGATCTTGTACAGGCGCTGGCGATGCTCGTCGTTCTTCGAGTCGAAAGGCTGTACCGTCCATACCAGCGTGTCTGTGACCATCATCGCCCTGGCCCATTGGTCGCTATGCTGCCCGTGAAGTATCAGGATCAGCTGCAGTGAGTCGAACCAGGCACCCTGCAGAAAGTCGAGGATGAGCGCCGGAAATTCTTTGCCCTGCATCAGGTCATTAAGCGCCTGTCCTGCGGTAATACGCGCACTGGCGGCTTTGAGCCTGCCGAGTTCCGATTCGATGACCCTGGCCTGCATGCGTTCGAAGGGTTCTGCCTCGGCTGCGAGGAATGCCTGCAGGGTGGCGCACATCTCCTCGAAGCTGCGCTCTTGGTACTCGAAATAGTTCTGCGCCTCGCGGGTGTACTCGGAAATCTCCGTGAGCAGCGCTTCTCCCGCGCGTCCAAGGCCTCTGTGCCAGCCAATGGCATCGCGATAGATGGTGTCGACCAGTTTCTGCAGCGGATGCTCGCCAATGTCCAGGAAGGCATTCTCGCTAACCGCTAGCGCCGCTGCCACGGGTAGCAAGTCTTGCAGTGGAGTCGCCAGAGCGCTGTCGAGAGAGTGCTGCTTAAACAATAGGCGAAACGCTTCATCGACCCAGGATAGTAATGCGGCATCGGACGAAGAGAGAATAACGGCGTCGAAATCTTCCTCCCCTGCATCGACCAGTCGTTCGAGTAAAGGACGATGTACATCCCCGCCGCGGTTAATGGTGCTGAGCGCAGCGACCACCAACGCGTGTGAGGTGACTTCTTTATTCGGCGGCGGAGAGTAGGGGAAGCGCCGTTTTAATTGGCGCTTGAGCTCAGCGGGCGTCACGGCGGTAGCGCTCACAATGCGTTTAGCTTGTTATGGATTTCGTTGATGAGCCAACCCCATAGCGCAACCATAGCCAGCAACTTCAGGGGGTGGGAGCCCTTGCGTGTTTTTTCCTCGCTGTCGCTATCGACGCGGCGAAAGTTTGCAGAACCGCAAGCGGGGCACTTGCCCTCGGCGGAAGGCTTCTTGCCCGAATAGCTGCAGTCACGGCAGTAGTAGGCCATGTTCCCTGTGACGTCTTATTGTCTGCCCGTTGCCTATGATACCAGTATTCGCCTTAGCCGCTGCTGCGCAGTAGCTGATCGATGATACGTTCCAGTTGCTGCAAGTTGTTGCATTCGGCGGCGAAGTGGCAGGCGCTGCGGTAGCGCTTCATCTCGGAGTCGCCACTGCTCCACAGTTTCCGCGATTCCGGGTTCAGCCATATCACTTTCTTGGCGCGCTGATAAATACTTTGCATGATCTCCAGCTTGGGGTCGCCGTTGTTGTTGCGGGCATCGCCGAGAATAATCACAGTCGTATTGCTGTCAATGTCGTCCATCGCGAGCGCCGCGAAATCCAATAGGCTGTTGCCGTAGTCGGTGGCACCGCCGTATTTGAAGTTCACCAATTCGATGGCCTTCTCCAACGGATAGCGGTCGAACAGCTCGCTGACTTCCCCGAGGTGACTGGAAAATGCGAAGCTGCGCACCCGCGGTAGCACGTCGTACAGGCTATAGAGGAACATTAAGAGGAATTTGGCATAGGCAGAGACCGATCCGCTGACATCACAAACAGCGAGAATCTGTGGCCGATCTTTCTTAACTGACTTCCAGTACACGTCGAACATGACGCCGTCGTTGGCGATGCCGCGGCGCATGGTCTTGGTCATGTTGAGCTGACCACGTTTGGTTTGGCTTCGCTTGCGCGAATGCCGTGCAGCAAGTTTCTTCGCCATTTTGCGCACCAGCTCGTGTACCTTGTGCAGGTAGTGATGCTCGATGTTGTTTAGCTTCGCCTTGGACAGTACTTCGTCCATAAACTGTTTGTTGCGACCCTCCGCATGCAATAGGTATTCACGCTCGACATGGTCTCTCACCAGTTCACGAAGTCGATCGCGATAGGTTTGCAGTTCCTGCAGTGCGGGACTCTCGCGATCTTCCAGGTCGATGATGGCGGAGCGAATATGTTCCTCACCCAATTCATCCAATATCTTGCGCGTGTATTGCCCCTTCTGTGTGAACATCTGGGCCTGGCTGAGACCCACACGCTCACCCGCCTGCGCGATGCTCAGGGTGAGTTCATTGCGGTCATCCGCCTGCAGCATCTGCATGAGCGGTGTATCCAATTGGGCCGACAGTTCGGGATCGGCTTCCATCTCTCCCGCCAGGTCCATGCCGGGATTCTGCCCATCTGGGTCCGCTTCTAGATTCGATAGCGCGGCATCCGCATCTGCCAGCAGGTCAGGGTCGACCGACTCGCCCGATTCAGGCGTGTCGTTTGCTGCAGCATCGGGCAGTTCATAATTGAAAAAGCGATCAAAACACTGCATGAAAGTCGCCTTTTCATCGGGCGTTTTGGCTAGCGCCTGGGAGAGACCCGTGCGCAATGCGCCGCGGTCCTGATACCCGAGCAATGTCACAACCTCGACTGCATCCAGTGTTTCCGCAGGAGAAATGCGAACGTCCTGGCTGCGCAGAACATTGATAAAGCTGACCAGTTTGGAAGGCATACTGCATGGTACAAAAAAAGGGGCCGAATTGCTCCGGCCCCTTTCTTGTAACTGACACTCTGAGCGAGTGAAGACTGTGGTTTAGAACTCCCAGATCAGATCGACACCGTAAGAGCGGGGCTGGCCATAGACCATGACCGCGTAGCCATAGCCTGAGCTTACCCCCAGGTCCTGGCCGTGCACACCGTACTCCTCGTCGGCGAGGTTACGTCCCCACAGGGCGGCGCGTAGCATGCCATCGGCGAGGGTGATTTCCGACAGTGCCAGTCGTGCATTGAGCAACCAGCGGTCTTCTGTGTTGGCATAGCCACTGGAGGAATACTGGATGGCATCCTTATAGCTGGAATCGAAGCGGGCATGTAGTTGCGCCCAGTCACCCAGAGGCGCGAAGTAGGACACTCCAAAGCTGCCGCTGTAGACGTCGTCCGGGTCGGCCAGATTTGCCACAGTGTCACGTTCGGTGTCGCGATAGCCAAAGCTCGCATCGACCGCCCAGCTTTGATTGGGCATCCAGGTCGCTTCAATTTCCAATCCTTCGGTCTCGGAGGAGCCCGAGTTGATAATGGTGCGATTTCCGTCGACGAACCAGGTGATCTGCAGGTTGTCTGCATCATTGTAGAAAAGCGCTGCGTTCAGGCGCAGGGTATTGTCGAACCACATGGACTTCAGTCCCAGTTCGTAAGAGGTCAGCTCCTCTTCGTCCGCCGGGTCCCAACCGTCAGTCAGGTTCTGGGGTTGGGGCGGTATCGCATAGACGCCCGCGTTGTAACCTTCGGCGTACTTAAAATACAGATTCAGGTCGTCACTGGGTTGAAAGCCCAGGGTGATGGCCGGCGTGAACTTACTCCAGTCTTCATCGAAACCGTAATCCTGATCTAAACGCGGGTCTTCCTGGAGCAGGATCAGCTCCTTCTCGTCTTCGGAGTAACGCGCGCCCACGGTGATGTAATACTCCGGCGTAGGACGCCAGGTGGCCTGACCAAAGATGGCCTTCGATTTGTTATCAATGCCGTAGTAGCTGCCGAGAGTAATGCCTCGCAGCAGGGCCTGGGTGGTTTGAGACGGGGACCAGACGGTGGCATCCCAGGGATTTACGTCCTCTCCGTCCTCTTCGAAATAGTACAGGCCCAGCACATAGTCCACCGAATCATCGAAGGCTGTGCCCAGGAACTGCAGCTCCTGCTGAAACTGGTCCTGTTCCTTTTCCCCGGCGGTGTGAAATACCGGCAGGGATTCGCCTTCGAACGCCCAGGCACCGCCGTCGAGGTCGTTCATCGGGAAGTCCGACTCGTAGTCGCGGTAGGAGCTGATCGACTTGATGGTAAACAGTGGTAGATCCCAGGTGACGGTCAGGTTGTGACCGGAGATTTCGACGCTTTCCTCACCCATATTGTCGAGAAAGAAGTCGTCGCGCCGGTCGTCGGTCACGTCTTGGGCCATCTGCGCCAGGGCGTTGTAGGGAATGTACTGTGCTGCTTCAATATCGTAGGTGCCGCCGGCCTGTGCGCCGAGTTCACTCACCGCCACCGGCTGCAGGGGTGGAGCCACGGAGTCGGCGTCCGTGTAGTCGTAGGAATAGTCGACAGTCAGGTCATCGGTAACATCCCATGCCAGCGCGACCCGAAATGCATTCACCTCTTCGGACGCCAGGTCCTCTTCGCTGGGACCATGGTTTTCAGCCCAGCCGTCGTAGTTCTTGTACATGTAAGTGAATTTACCCGCGACCGGCCCCATTTGATTGGTATCGATCGTGGTGATGGAGCGGATATAGCCGTCGTTGCCGAAGCTGCCCTGCTGTTTGAAGCCAAACTCGCCATTGGGCTTGGCGGTAATCAAATTCACCGCGCCGCCAGTGGTGTTCTTGCCCCACAGCGTGCCCTGCGGGCCGCGCATTACCTCCACCCGCTCCAGGTCAACGATGTCGAATACCGCACCGGAGTTGCGGGCAAGGTAGGCGCCGTCGAGGTAGATACCCACCTTGGGGTCAACCGTGAGCGAGGGTTCTGCGGTCGACATACCGCGAATCTCCATGCGTATGTTCGCCGTGCTGCCCATGATGGGCACAATCGAAACATTGGGCGTGTACTCGGCGATATCGGTCGCATCGAATGCGCCGATGTCTTCCAGGCGATCCGCTGTAAACGCCGTCACGGCAAGCGGTGCGTCCTGTAGGGATTCCTCTTTCTTTTGCGCTGTAACCACCACTTCTTCAATCTGCGCGCGGGTAGCTGTGGCCAGGCTTTGTGAGAGGGCGAATACCAGTAGCGGCAGCGTGCGGCGGGCAATGCGGTGCGTCATATGGGCGTTCATTTTATGCTCCAAATTAAAGTATTTATGCGTGCCGCATTCTATTATTTGGAGTATTGGGGTCAAGGCTGCGGCGCCAAAACCGGCGCCGCAGCTGAAAAGTTAAACTACCGAGCTCGCCGGCTTGTTTGAATTATATGTGTATTAAAATCAACGCTTTACGTTGAGAAGGGAGCGTACTTCGGGGGCGGTTGCGTCAATATCTTCCTGGAATTTAAGCAGTACGTTGAGCGTATTGCGGATCAATTCCTCATCTAATTGCTCGGCGTGCATTAAGAGCAGGCTGCGAGCCCAATCGATGGTTTCGCTGATGGCCGGAATCTTCTTCAGATCCAACTGGCGCAGCGAGTGGACGAACTCCACCAGTTGGTGGCGCAGTTCGTCATCAACATCGGGCACCCGGCTGCGAACAATGCGCTCCTCCAGTTCGGTCGTGGGGAAGGGGATGTAAAGATGCAAGCAGCGCCGCTTCAGTGCGTCTGAAATATCCCGGGTGTTGTTACTGGTGAGAAATACCATGGGCGATGTTTTCGCCTTCACCGTGCCTATCTCCGGGATCGAGACCTGGTAGTCCGACAGAATCTCCAACAGCAAGGACTCGAACTCGTAATCGGATTTATCGACCTCGTCGATGAGCAGGATAGCGCCATCGGCTTCCCGCATCGCCTTGAGTAGCGGGCGAGGTTCCAAAAAATCCTCTGAGTAGAAGATGTCGCCGAACTGGTGCAGCCGGTCAACTGATTCAGCCAGGCCCTTGGCGCCCTGCAGTAGATCACCCAATTTTTCTTTGAGCACCTGCGTGTACAGCAGTTGCTTGCCGTACTTCCACTCGTACAGCGCCTTGGCTTCATCCAGGCCCTCGTAGCACTGCAGACGAATGAGGGGCAACTCCAACAGCATGGCAGTGGTTTTGGCCAGCTCCGTCTTGCCCACGCCGGGAGGGCCTTCCACCAGGATCGGCTTACGCAACTGAAAGGCGAGGAAGACGGCCGTCGCGATTTCTCGGCTGCAAATATAGCCGTGAGATTCGAAGCCGGCCTCAATGGCCTCGATGGATGCGAGTTGCGGGAAGTCCAGATTTTGCACGCGGCGTTAGCCCCCTGTCATGTTCATGAAGCGGACGATGTCGGGCTCAGCGTCCAGGTCGAAATGGTGTTTTTCAGGTTTGAGATCCATGGCGGCGACCAGTGCCTCTCGCAGCTGCTCGTCGCTGCAGCCGCTGCGCAACAATTCGCGCAGGTCCATGGAGTGTTCGTTACCCAGACACAGCAGCAGGCGGCCCTCTACGGTGACGCGCACCCGATTACAGAGGTGGCAAAAGTTGTGACTGTGGGGGGAGATAAATCCGACCTGGCTGCCGTGCCCGGCGATGTTGTAATAGCGTGAAGGGCCACCGGTATTGCGGTCGTTCTCCGTGAGCGCATAGTGCTGGGCTATTCTTTCACGTACCTCTTCGCTCGAGCAAAAACTCAGCGCGCGGTCGTGCTCGTCGATCAATCCTAGTGGCATCTCTTCAATGAAGCTGATGTCTACGCCGCGATCGATGGCGAACTGCACCAGGTCGATGATCTCGTCTTCATTGCGGCCCTTCAATATGACGGCATTGAGTTTGATGCCTGCAAAGCCGGCCGCAACGGCGGCGTCAATTCCCGCCAGCACTTGCTTCAGGTCGCCGGTGCGCGTGAGTCTGTGGAACTTGTCGGGAACCAGGCTATCGAGGCTGATGTTGATGCGCTTCACGCCAGCCGCTTTCAGCGGTTGAGCCAGCTTTTGCAGCTGTGAACCATTGGTGGTGAGCACCAACTCCTCGAGCCCGGGTAGCGCTCCGAGCCGTTCCACAAGGTGCATGATGTTGTGGCGCACCAAGGGCTCGCCGCCGGTTAATCGAATCTTGCGAACGCCGAGCTGGGTAAACGCCTCGCCGACTCTGAATAGTTCTTCCAGTGACAGGACTTCTGCGCGCGGCACAAATTGCATATCCTCCGCCATGCAGTAGACACAGCGGAAGTCGCAGCGGTCGGTAACCGACAACCTGACATAGCTGACCGTGCGACCAAAGCGGTCTACCAAATTGGAGGGCGTGGGAGTCATTCCAAGATTCTACTGTGTATTGTGCGTGCTCACTAGTTACACTTGAGGCCTGGACTTGGGGAGAATAGTGCGATGGCACTAAAAACAATAATGGTTGCGGCGGCCGCCTGCCTGTCTGCCGCAATGCTTACGCACCCTGCGCTGGCGGAAGCGGACTGCGAAGAGCTTGATGGTATTACGTCGATTTGTGGGCTGAGCGGGCCAGAAGATCTAATGCTGACCCCGGACGGACATTTGCTGTTTACACAAATGAGTGCGGGCCGCGGGCTCAGTCTTTTGGAGCTCGATACGTTGACAGTGAGCCAGTTGTATCGCGCCGCGGATCAAACCGCAGAACCGGGCTGGGGAGAACCCGATTGCCTCGAGGGTCCCGGAGAGCAGGTGCTGGCGCATGGGATGGATCTCGCGCGTCGCCCGGACGGTCGCTGGCAATTGCTGGTGACCAATCACGGCGGTCGTGAATCGGTAGAAGTCTTTGAATATGTGCCCGGTGAGACGCCGTATCTGGACTGGCGTGGCTGTGTTTTATTGACAGAAGGCCTCACATTTAACGATGTTGCTAGCTTGCCCGATGGGGGTTTCCTGGGTACTCATCAATACACAGCCGGCGAGGACATGTGGAGTTTGCTCCAGGCCATGCTGGGTTTTGATACGGGCGTTGTCTACCGGTGGTCTCCGCTAGAGGGCTTACAGGCATTAGCTGGCACCGAGGCACCTTTCCCCAATGGCATCGTGGCGGCAGCGGATGGCGAAACTTTTTTTGTAAATTCCTGGGCCGGCAGCGAAGTGCGCAAGTACTCGCTGAACCCGGTTGCGCTTCTGGGCGTCGTCGAAATTCCCAACCCGGACAATAGTAACTGGACCTCGGATGGAAAGTTGCTTATCGCGTCTCATCGCATGAGCTGGGCCGAGTTGGGCGATGCCCTTCCACGTGATGACGGCTCACCGTCGCCCATGAAATTTGCCATTGTCGAACTGGACCCGGATACACTCGAATACCGCGACATCCTGGTTCGACAGGGGCCGCCCATGGGGGCGGGTACCGCGGCCATTCATCATGGCGGTTACCTTTATATTGGCTCCTTCCTCGGCGATAGGATGATTCGCGTACCGGAGGCGCTGCTGCAGTGACTGGTGCGCAATTAAAGTCTTTTACGCTTTTGGCGGGGCCGCTCATCGCGGCCCTGGTGGGTTTCTATTTGTGGCAGTCTGGGCTCGGTTACGCGGCCGCGGTCACCGGCGTGGTGGCCACCTGGTGCGTGGTGTGGTGGGTATTTGAGCCGGTTCCGATTCCGGTGACCTCGCTACTGCCCATAGCTTTGTTCCCGCTGTTAGGCGTGTTGACGCCCGCAGAGGTTGGGCAGGCCTACGGGAGTCCCCTGATTCTGCTGCTGCTCAGCGGATTTATTTTGTCGCGGGCAATGGAACACAGCGGCGCGCATCGGCGTATCGCGCTGGGTATGGTGCGCCTGTTTGGTGCCCGCAGTGATCGGCGCCTGGTATTCGGTTTTATGGCCGCGGCTGCGGTCCTGAGCATGTGGATATCCAACACAGCCACCACCCTCATGCTGTTGCCGGTTGCCCTGGCGATACTGGAAAAAGTCGATGATGACAAACTGGCGGTGCCACTACTGTTGGGCATGGCTTATGCAGCGAGCGTCGGTGGTATCGCAACTCCCATCGGCACGCCCCCCAATTTAATTTTTATGCAGGTCTATGAGGACACGACTGGCAAAGAGGTCAGCTTCACCCAGTGGATGAGTTGGGGGCTACCAGTGGTGTTGGTGTTGGTGCCGCTCATGGCGATTTGGCTGACCCGGCGACTGGGCGGACATAGCGGCGTGGAATTGCCGGAACAGGGCCGCTGGCGCAGTTCCGAAGTTCGGGTTTTGATCGTGTTCGCGCTGACGGCCCTGGCCTGGATCACACGCACAGAACCGTTTGGAGGCTGGAGTGAAGCCCTGGGTCTGCACAGTGCTAACGATGCATCCGTGGCCTTGCTGGCGGTGGTGTTGATGTTCGTGGTTCCCGACGGTGAGGGCGGCAAGCTCCTGACCTGGGAGCGCGCAACGACGATACCCTGGGGCGTGCTGTTGCTGTTCTCCGGCGGTATTTGTCTGGCGAAGGGATTCGTTAGCTCTGGGCTTAGCCAGGTACTGGGTGAATGGCTGGCATCGATGAATTACCTCCACCTATTCGCATTGATGGGTTTAATTTGCCTGGTGGTTACGTTCCTGACTGAGACGACCAGCAATACCGCCAGTACGACCTTGCTGATGCCTATTCTGGCTGCCGCAGGCATTGCGGCGGGTATCGAGCCACATCTTCTCATGGTGCCAGCGGCGATGACGGCCAGTTGTGCCTTCATGCTGCCGGTTGCCACCGCGCCCAATAGCGTGGTCTATGGCAGTGGTTTGATCAATATTCAGCGTATGGCGCGGGAAGGCTTCGTGCTAAACCTGACGGGTGTCGTGGTGGTGGCTACGGTATGTTGGCTGCGGCTGACCTGAGTTAGCGCCGACAGTTGGCGGGGCGATACTTGTTAGGCATGGAGCCCCCATAGGTGCAATCCCAAACCAGAAAGCCGTTTCGCTCTTCCGCGTAAAAAGCCAGCGTCTCCCAGCCGTCCAGTTGTGGAATTTCCTCGGTGTTGTAGACCAGTAAGATCGTGGGTTCGCTGCCGCTCAGCCAACTGTTGTAGATCAGCATTTTGAAGTTGAGGCCGGAGGTGGGGCTCCAGGTCCAGTATTCCTGCAGACCAACCTGATTGTTGTTGGAGGGGAGGGTGCCGGTGGTAGCGTAGTATTCCTCGATAGCCTGCTGGGCGACCTTTACCAGCGGGAAATCCTTGGTCACCTGGGCGCGCACCCGGTAGTCCTCATAGGCGGGCAGGCCGACCACTGCCAAAATCGACACGATAAACATGCCGATTAGCAGTTCCAGCATTGTCAGGCTTTTCTGCCTGGCTCGCCGTCCCCTGCCGACGCCCCTGTTATGCAACCCCTTCATAGGGCCAATACTAAATTAAATGTGCGGGCGGTTTCGAGAACTGATTCGCAGTCTCGAGGGTGGAACTAAAAAACTAAGGTTTGTATTGGGTGGCCGCTACAGCAGCCACCCACGTGGAAAATGGGCTTAGAGCAAACCCATAATAGTCTCAGCGGAGCTAACATCGACGCCGGCGCCGGGCTCTACATTGAGGTGGCTGACCGTGCCATCCTCGACAATCATGGCAAAGCGCTGGCTGCGCGTGCCCAGGCCGAAGCCACTGCCATCGAGCTCAAGCCCCAATGCACCGGTGAGTTCGCCGTTTCCGTCCGCCAGCATAAGGATTTCTGACGCGTTTTGGGCCTCGCCCCACGCGCCCATCACGAACGCATCGTTGACTGACATGCAGACGATCGTGTCGACACCGGCGGCCTTGATCTTGTCTGCGTTTACCACGTAACCCGGTAGGTGCGTCATCGAGCAACCAGGCGTGAATGCGCCGGGTACCGCGAACAACACTACTTTCTTTCCGGCAAAAATGTCGTCGGTTGAAATGTCCTGCGGACCCTCCGACCCCATTGTCTTGAGAGTGACACTGGGTACTTTGTCGCCTGCTTGTATGCTCATGTTAATCTCCGTTTCATACTGAACCTAAGCGTTGCGTGGGCTGTTGCCGCCCACAGCCAGTGATTATAGACGGGAAGTGGCTGCAGGGAAGTGAAACCGGAAATCTGTCCACTGTGTGCGGGTCGTGATGTGCGCGACTTCAGTCACGATAAGCGCAGGGAGTACTACCGCTGCGGTGAGTGCGCACTGGTGTTTGTGGGGCCCGAGGCGCGACTAAGCCCGGCGCTGGAAAAGGCAGAATACGACCTGCACCGCAATGATCCTGCTGATGCCGGCTATCGCCGTTTCCTCAATCGCTTGTGTGAACCGCTGGCGGAGCGATTAGAGCCTGCCAGCGATGGCCTGGATTTTGGCTCCGGTCCGGGGCCAACGCTGTCTGTCATGCTCGCAGCCTGCGGCCATAGGGTCGATTTGTATGATCCGTTTTACGCACCCGACACGGCGGTATTTCGGCGTCGCTACCAGTTTATTACCGCCACTGAGGTGGTGGAGCATCTGTATTCGCCTGGCGAGGAGCTCGCGCGACTCTGGGGACTGCTGGAGGCGGGGGGCTATTTGGGCATCATGACCAAGCTGGTAATCGACGCTGACCGGTTTGCCAACTGGCATTATAAAAACGATCCCACCCACGTGTGCTTCTTCTCGGCAGGCACCTGGCGATGGTGGGCGCAGCATTATAGAGCGGAGTTGGGGCTGCTGGCTGCAGACGTGATACTACTGCGCAAGCCGCCTGCTTAGTCCAGTTCCTCGGCGTCGGGCATGACTATGGTGTGGTAGATGTCACGCACCTGCTGGTAGAACTCGCGGTGCGCCTCCCCCAGGTATGGGGCCAGCATGCTCATCAGCTGATATACGCCCTGGTGGATAATGTGGGCTGGTGGCCGCTCATCGTGAATCAGATGATCATGCGTCAACCAGTGGTTCAGTAGCAGCACCATGTTGCCCTCAAGCGCGTCGACTTCCTCGTCCTCCATGCTGACGATGGCATCCTGGGTGAGGGTGACGAGCACTGCGTGGATCGCCTCCCTTTTTTGTTTGACGATGCGGCGATAGCGGCGCTTGAGTTCAGGGTAGCGTTCTAGCAGATCGCTAAGGTTGAGGTAGAAAAACCGGTAGCTGTACATCTCCTCAAATACGACATAGAGGTAGAACCAGTTGTCCTCCACGCCTAGTGGTTTGTCCACCGGAGCGCTGAGGATTTCGCCGATACCCTGTTCGAACTGACTGAACAGCTCGGCGATGATCACGTCCTTACCTTTGAAGTGGTAATAGAGATTGCCCGGACTGATGTCCAACTCGTTGGCGATATCAACGGTCGTCGTATTCGGCTCGCCTTCCTCGTTGAACAGCAACAGGCTGGTGTGCAGAATTCGGTCGCGGGTTTTCATGTCCCTATGGCTTCGTTGCTTTGCCGGGGCGATTTACTTTTTCGCGGCTGGTTTTTTGTGAGGGCTCGCTTTTCTTGGCGCAGATTTGCCAGCCACTGCTTTGCGCGTCGCTGTCTTGCGCGGCGGCGCTGTGCGGGTTGCAGGTTGATCTTTCATTGCTTTCGCCAATGCGTCGACTTTGCGGGTCAGTTTATCCAGTTTGGCATTGATCTCGGCGAGCTCATCCGAGCGTCCAGTCAGGTTCAGGTTGAAGTTCTCTCTAACCTTGCTAATGCGCTCCTCGACAGAGCTGGTGCGGGATTTGCGGATATTGGCCAAAGAGTCTTTGACCTCATCTTCGAGCTTGGCACCTTTCTTGACGAGGTCTTTGAACAGGCGTGGTGGCTTCGTCGCCTTGTCGATTCTCTCCTGGGCCTCGTCGAAAGCCCTTCCGTAGGCGCCCAGTCCGGCCAGCCAGATGTTCTTGGCTATCTCGCTGGCTTTGTCGGATACGTTGCTTTTTTCGTCGCTCATGGTGGAGTCCTCTGCACAGGGGCCGCTTATGATACACGAATTGCAGCTTGCCCCTGCATCTGCGGCTGCTGGAGGGAACCTCCCGGTGCGAGTAGAATCCAATCTTTGGCTAATCGGGAAGTCTCCGCGCTGCGTATACGTTTTGTATAGGCGCTGCGTGCACACTCGGGATTGTTTGAATGAAGTTTGGCGGTAAATATTTCTGGCCTGCATCGGTCATGCTGCTTGGCCTGGCGCTGTCGTACCTGCTCCTGGTCGGCAAGCCGGCTCCGGAGCCCGTCAGCACGGCCGAACCGATGGCGCCGCTGGTCGACGTTTTGCAGGTGTCGCCACAGGACCTGCGTCTGTCTGTCACTACCCAGGGTACGGTGCGCCCTCACACTGAAATCAATATCGTGAGTCAGGTGGGTGGGCTGGTAGAGGCTGTGGATGTTCATTTTGCCGATGGTGGGTTCTTCGATGTCGGCACCGAGCTGGTCAAGGTCGAGGATGCGGATTACCGATTTGCCGAAGTCAGGGCCAAGGCGCGCGTCGCAGATGCAGCACAGTTGGTCGCACAGGAGAAAGGCCGCGGGCGTCAGGCGGCCCGGGAGTGGCGCGACCTGGGTAACGATGAAGCAAACCAGTTGTTTTTGCGTAAGCCGCAGCTGGCTGGAGCAGAAGCTGCGCTGAATGCTGCTGAGGCGGACCTGGAAGAAGCGCGGTTGAATCTGCGCAGGACCTCTATTCTTGCGCCGTTTAACGGTCGCGTGCGCGAAAAAATGGTTGATGTGGGCCAGTACATTACACCGGGCACGCCGGTGGCTCGGGTATATGACACCGATGTTGTCGAAGTGCGATTGCCGCTCACCGATCGACAAGTGGCACTGCTGAATCTGCCTCTGAATTACCAGGATCACAGCGTTCGCGGCGAAGGCGCTGAAGCGACTCTGCGAGCACGTTTTGCCGACCGCGAGTGGACCTGGCAGGGCCGCGTCGTGCGCACTGATGCCAGTATCGACGTCGATAGCCGCGTAGTATATGCCGTGGTTGAGGTCGAGCAGCCGTTCCAACCCGATCCCGATAGCGGGCGTCCGCCCCTTAGTATTGGCCTTTTTGTCGAAGCCGAGATAGCCGGTCGAGAGATGCGCGAAGTGGTCGTCTTGCCACGCGATGCGATGCTCAACGATGGTCGGGTACTGCTGGTGGATAAGGATGATCGGTTACAAAGCAGTGCCGTGCGTGTTCTGAAATCCAGCGCTCGTCAGGCCTGGGTGCAGGGATTGCCCGAGGGCAGCAGGGTGGTTGTATCCCAGCCATCACTCGCCGTGGCCGGTATGCGCGTCACCGTCAACAATATTGATTCGTTGGCGGAGGGTTCTCCATGATCGGCTGGTTCGTCCGCAACCCGATCGCGGCGAACCTCATCATGGTGTTAATCCTGGTGGGCGGCTCTTTCAGCATGCCCGCGCTGGAAAAGCAGTTTTTCCCCGATTTTGAGATGAACGTGGTCAACGTGACCATGCCCTATCTGGGTGCAGGCCCGACCGAGGTAGAGGAGCAGATCTGCGCGCGCATAGAGGAGGCCGTACACGATCTCAATGGGATCAAAGAGATTCGCTCGATCGCCAGAGAGGGCAGCGGTACGGTATTGATCGAAGCCGAAAATGGTTACGACATGCAGCGGCTCACTGCCGAGGTAAAGACGCGAGTCGACTCAATCAATACCTTTCCGGCTGAGGCGGAGCGACCCATCGTCTCTGAGTTAGCGCACCGCCGCCATATGATCACAGTGACCATCGCCGGTGATATTGGTGAAGAAAACCTCAAGGTTCTCGCCGAAGATCTGCGTGACGAAATGTCGGCGCTTCCCTATGTGTCGGTTGTGGAGTTGGAATCACCGAGGCCCTATGAGGTCTCCGTGGAGGTCTCTGAAAATACACTGCGGCGCTATGGCTTGCGTTTTGATGATGTGGTCACGGCCATTCGCAGTTCGTCGCTAAACCTGCCGGCCGGGTCGATTAAGTCCGAGGCTGGGGACATTCGGTTGCAAACCCGCGGTCAAGCCTACGAGCGCAGCGATTTTGAGCGCATTGTGCTGGTCAGCAAGCGCGATGGCACACGGGTGTTGCTGGGTGATGTGGCCAATATCGTCGATGGATTTGCCGACGAGGACGTTCGTACTCGTTTCAATGATCAGCCTGCGCACGCTTTGCACGCCTTTGTTACCGCCAGTCCCAATGTGTTGCGCACCAGTGAGTCAGTGCATGGCTGGGCCGATGAGGTGCGCAGCCGTTTGCCGGAAGGTGTTGAGTTGTTTGTCTGGCGAGATCAGGCCGATCCGTTTAAGAGCCGGGTGGAGACACTCGTTAAGAACGGTATTGGTGGTCTGATACTGGTATTCCTGGTACTGGTGTTATTCCTGCGACCGTTGCTGGCGCTTTGGGTGTGTGTTGGCATAGCCGTAGCCTTCATGGGCACGCTGTTCATGTTGCCCTATGCGGGGGTGCGGCTGGATATGCTGTCCTTGTTTGCGTTCCTGTTGATACTCGGCATCGTGGTGGACGATGCCATTATCGTGGGCGAGTCGATCCACACGCGGCAGAGTTCCGGGCAGCGCGGTGATAAGGGAGCCATTGAGGGCGCTCGCGCGGTGGTTAAGCCGGTCATGTTTGCCGTCATTTCGACCATGATTTTTTTCGTGCCCATGTATCTGCTGCCAGGCGACTTCGCTCAGGTGGGTATGGATATACCCACGGTGGTTATTATCGCCCTGGCCTTCTCTCTGATTGAGTGCCTGCTGATTCTGCCGGCTCACCTTGCCCATATGCGACCCGTTCGGCCAGCGGGTCCGGCATTTCTCGCTAGATTAGAAGCGGTGCGCGAGACCTGCGCAGAGGCTATGGTCAATTTTGCTGCCAACGTTTATCGCCCCTTCCTGGAGAAATGTCTGCGCGCCAACTTGCTCACGATAAGTCTGTTTTTCGTGTCCCTATTCCTGTCGCTTGCGATCTACGCCGGTGGCTGGATACCCTCCGGATTCTTCCCCGACATCAATGACGATGATGTCACCGTGAAGGTGGAGCTGAAAGAGGGGATCAGCTTTCAACGCAGCCTGGAAGTGTTGCAGCAAGTCGAGCAGGGCGCTCTCAAACTCAAGCAAGAGGTGAACGAGCGCATGGGTGGTGAGGCGCTCGGGCATATCAATGCATATGCCAGAGAACATGAGGTTCGAGTCAGACTCGAGATCAACAACCTCGACTTGAACGGTGGAGACGTGGCTCGTGAGTGGCGCGAGCTGATCGGCGATCTCGGTCCCGTCGAAAAGCTCAATTTTGACTTCACTATCAGGGATAACGATAAACCCATTCAACTGGTGCTGGCTTCAAACTCGATCGAAGATCTCGAGGCGGTTTCGGCGCAGCTCCGCGAGAGCCTGCTGTCCTACCCGGGCGTTTACAACGTAAACGATACCCTGCAGGCGCCTCGGGATGAGATAGAACTGGATTTGAAGCCAGCGGCGGAAAATCTGGGTATTACTCGTGCAGACCTGGCGCGCCAGGTGCGCAGAGCCTTCTATGGGGCTGAGGCCCAACGTATTCCCCGGACCCGGGAAGACGTGAAAGTCATGGTGCGCTATCCGGAGCGAGAACGCATCTCAGTAGACAATCTGAATGAAATGCGGATTCGGACACCCGATGGGCGTGAAGTACCCTTCGAAACCGTGGCTGAAGTGCGCTTTAAGCCAGGTTATCAGACGATCGAGAGGCTGGACCGCAAGCGAACGCTCGAAGTCTCGGCGGAGGTATTTGCGGGCACCTCAAATCCGCGGGCGGTGGTAGACGCCATTTTGCGTGAAGATTTCCCGGGCTGGCGAGCACGCTATCCCGGTCTGACAATGGTGATGGATGGCGAACTGGAGGAGGAAGAGATGTTCGCCAATGCCCTGCTGCGCTATCTGGCGCTATCGATGCTTGTGATCTACGGCCTGATGGCCGTGCCGTTTCGTTCCTACTGGCAGCCGGCGCTGATTTTGACCGCGGTGCCCTTCGGCATCATGGGCGCAATACTGGGCCATCTTATCCTTGGTGAGAGAATCAGTATGTTTTCCATGTTTGGTGTATTGGCCTGTGCGGGCGTAGTCGTGAACGACAATCTGGTGCTGATTGATCGTATCAACCAGCTCAAGGCGCAGGGTTTGTCAGCGATGGATTCTTTGCTACAAGGCTCCCAGGACCGATTTCGTCCTATCATCCTAACGTCGCTGACGACATTTATTGGCCTGTTGCCGATCATGTCGGAAACCAGCGTGCAGGCGCAGTTCCTGATTCCCATGGTGATATCGCTGGCCTTTGGCGTGCTGTTTGCCACCGGTGTGACTCTGCTGTTGGTACCCGCGTTGTATCTGGCGGGAGAAAAGGTGCAGGCACGCTTTTTCCACGGTGGCGATCCTGAGTTACCCGGCGTAATGGCCGGAGAATAAGCCCTGGCTTAGTGCAGCGCCGGGTTCGGTTCCAAGCCCAGCAGCGATGCGAAATCCTTCGCTTCGAATTGGTACTGCTGGTTGCAAAACTCACAGTCCATGCTGACCAGGGGTTCTTCGTCGAAGAGACTTTGTAATTCTTCGCGACCCAGAGCCACGAGAGCATTCGCGCAACGCTCTCTCGAGCAACTGCAAACGAAACTAACGGCTTCCCCAGCGAAGAGCCTCACCGGGTCCTGGTGAAACAGACGGTAGAGCAGCGCTTCCTGTTCACTTTCGATGAGCTCTGCCATTTGCAGAGTTTCTGCAAGCGTGCAGGCGTGTTCCCACTGCGCGGCGCGCTGCTTAGTGTCTGCCACCAACTGCGCAGGCAGTTGCTGTAACAACAGGCCTGCGGCGCGACTGCAATCACTAGCAATCCAGAGCCGCGTCTCAAGCTGCTCTGAATTGGAGAAATAGTGCTCTATGCAGGCTGCGAGGTTTTGTCCATCCAAGGGTACGATCCCCTGGTAGCGCTGGCCGGCGTCCGGCTCGATGGTGATCGCCAGGGTGCCTGCCTGCAGTAACTGGCGGAAATCGGACGACGTTGCCTGTTCCGCTCCACGAGAAATAGCGCGAACCTGGAGCCGGTTGTTGCACTCGGCCATCATCAGGGGAATTTCACCCTGGCTTTGCGCCTGCAGTATGAGGCGCCCCTTGAACTTGATGGTGGTGCTGAGCAAGACCGCTGCGGCCAGAAACTCTCCCAATAAGCAGCTGACGCCAGGCGCGTACTGGTGAATATCTGTGATGTCTGTGTAAGCGTTGTCCAGGTGGACGATTTCGCCGCGGATATCCGCCTGCTCAAATACGAATTTGCGTGTCAGGTCCTGTTCGCTCATATGTCCTGCTTGAATCGATGGATTTGCCGCCGCTGTTTCTTGGTCGGCCGCTGTTCGGGGCGATGCAGCATGCCCCCGGCGGCCTTACGCGCCTGGGCAGCCTCCTCTCGGCGCCTGATGCTGTCCTCGTTCTCGCGATAAAGCTTCTGTGCTTCGGGGGCGCCGCGTCGCTGGTCGGACAGGGCGAGGATTTCGATATCGCGTTCGTCCCAACCCTGGCGCACCCGGAGCTGGTCTCCGACGCTGATCTCCTTGCTCACTTTTACGCGCTGCCCTTCCAACTGGACCTTGCCGCCCTCGATAGCCTGCTTGGCGAGGCTGCGAGTCTTGAAGAATCGGGCGGCCCAGAGCCACTTGTCCAGGCGTAATTTGTTGGATTCAGTCATTGGGATGAGTCGGCATGATTTCGTCAAAATGATGAATGCCAGGAAAACGGGTGTCCAGGCGTTTTTGTAGGCTGGAGTCCGGCTGCAGCAGGGTCAACAGATGGGCAATGCCATAACGCTGCGCCGAGTCCAGAACGCTTTCAGTGTCGTCGATCAGCAAGGTTCGAGCGGGTTCAAACGGGTGCTCGCTTTGCAGCCGCTGCCAGAATGCCAGCTGCTCTTTTGGTGCCTCGTAGTCGTGCGACACTATCAGCTCATCGAAGTAACGTTCAATGCCCGTTTTTTCCAGCTTGATATCCAGGACCTTGCGGTGGGCGTTGGTGACCATGATGACGTGCTTTGGGGATGTGTGCAGACGCTCAAGAAAATCCTCAACGTGAGGTCGCACGGCAATCATATGATCCAGCTCGCGCTTAAGCGCCGGTATATCCAGCTGCAATTGCTCTGACCAGTAGTCTACGGAGTACCAGTTAAGTGTGCCGCGCGTTTCATCGAAGCGCTGCGCCAGCAGTTCGCGACTTTCGGCCACGTCTTTGCCATGGGCCTCAGCGTAGCGAACCGGGATATGGCTCAGCCAGAAGTGATTGTCGTAGTGTAGGTCCAACAGTGTGCCGTCCATATCCAGCAGCACGGTGTCTATATGGTTCCAGTCAATCATGCGGAGATTAAACCACATCTGTAGGGCCGAATGATGATGTAGACTGACGCTTTACGTCGCTTCGGTGTTCTATGTTCCAAGCACCCTACCAGGAATGGCTGGATTTGCTCGTCTCGCTCTGTAACGAAGCCGGCGAAGAGATTCTGCGATGGTATGCCTCGGACCGGGCGAGCGAGCATTCCAGTAAGGCCGACGATACACCGCTGACCCAGGCGGATTTGGCGTCCCACGAAATTCTCAGCCGCAGTTTGCTGCCTACGGGAATACCGGTACTCTCAGAGGAATCCACGGATCTCGAACTGCGCCAGCGTCGCAGCTGGCCGCGATGCTGGATGGTCGATCCGCTGGACGGGACCAAGGAATTCCTCGCCAGAACCGGCGAGTTCACCATCAATGTGGCACTCATCGATTCGGCGCGTCCGGTATTTGGTGTGATCGCCGTTCCTGTCGAGGGATCGCTGTATGCCGCTGCGCGAGGACAAGGCGCGTGGCGCTTTCAGGACGGCAAGTGGCAGCCTGTTCAGGCACGCAGGCTTGACGAGCAGAGCCCGCTGGTCGTGCACACCAGCCGGCGACACCGCGGGCAGACCCTGGAGTCGTTTCTGGACAAATTGTCAGTGCATCCTGCTGGGGTCGAGCGAGATTACGCCGGCAGCGCGCTGAAATTTTGCCGGATGGCGGAGGGGCGGGGGGACATCTATCCACGCTTCTCGCCCTGCTCGGAGTGGGACACTGCGGCGGGTGAAATACTGCTCGAGGCAGCGGGTGGTGCGCTGCGGGCACCCAATGGCGATGCCTTCCATTACAACTGTCGAGATTCGCTTCTCAACGGCCACTTCATCGCCGTGGCTGACCCCCACAATAAATATTTTCCAATATAGATGTGTCGGGGCTTTCCATGGGCTATACCTAAATGGTAGAGCAGTCAGCGGGGACGCCGTGTCCAGCAATAACTACGATAAACTTCAACTGCATACCTGCGACTGTAGCCGGGCGGACCACCCAATGGACTGGTGCCGTAGCGCCGAGCTGCGCGAACAATTGGTGGCCGAAATTCACGCTCTGGAGGAGCGGCTGGCGGAACTGGAGATGCTGGAATCGCGCATCGATTTTAGTTTGCGTCAAACCTGCCGTGAGATGATCCATTCTCGCCAGCAATTGTTTCTTCGCTTGCGTCGATAAATTCTGGCTGTTGCTCTGGGTCGCGCTATCGGCTATATCTGAATCTGTGAGCGATACGAATCCACCCGAAGATCCCCAGGCTGAGACAGCCGCTGCCGAATTGAGTCCAGCGGCGAGAATTCTCCAGCTACAACAATTGCACCAGCAACTCGATGCCGAAATCGACGCCCTGTACGAATATCCCTACCGCGACCAACTGCACCTGCAGCGTCTGAAACGGCAGAAGCTGCGTTTGAAGGACGATATCGAGCGACTCAAGGGCGATCTGATTCCGGACCTGAATGCCTGACAAGGAGGCTAGCATGAGCATTGGAAGACTACTTTTGGCTTGTCTGATCGCTTTACCCGCTGTCGCTGAGGAGCCCAGCGTAAACAGCACGGGTATTCATGACGGACTGCATTTGCTGCAGGGGCGTGGCGGCAATGTGCTGGCATCGGTTGGTGCCGATGGGGTGTTGTTAGTGGATTCGGACTACGCCAATTACGCACCCGCCTACCAGGCTGCGATTGAGAAGCTGGGTAATAACCAGGCCAAGTATGTCGTCAACACTCACTGGCACGGTGATCACACCGGTGGCGACGCTTTTTGGGGTGAGCGGGGCAGTACCATCGTGGCCCACGAAAATGTGCGTGTACGCATGTCCACCCGCCAGGAGAACAAGTTTTTTGGCCGCGTAACCGAGCCGAGTCCCGTAGCGGCGTGGCCCCAGGTGACGTTCAATGATTCACTCGCGTTGCACTTCAATGGGGACACGGTAGAGATTAAGCACTACCCCACAGGCCACACGGACGGGGACAGTGTCGTGTTCTTCCTCAATGCCAATGTTGTGCACATGGGAGATCATTACTTCAAGGAGCGCTTCCCCTTTGTCGATCTAGCCTCCGGCGGCAATGTCGACGGCTTTATTCGTAACGTCGAAGACGTGCTTGGCACGGTCGATAATGAAACTGTCATCGTGCCTGGCCATGGATCCCTTGCCAATCGCGCTGATCTGGAGCGCTACGTTGGAATGTTGAAAGACACTCGCGCTGAAGTGCGGACCTTGCAGCAACGAGGAATGAGCCTGGAAGAGATACAGGCCCAGGGGCTGGATGAAAAGTGGGAAAGCTGGGGCAGCGGCTTTATCAATGAAGCGAACTGGATCGCCTTTATCTTCGCTAGCCGTTGAACAGGGACGGTTGTGCTGCTCTACTTTCCAGATCCAGTAGACACTGCTTGGCCGGTAGTCCGCCCGCGAAGCCTGTGAGTTTGCCATTGCTGCCGATGACGCGGTGACAGGGCACAACGATGGGTATGGGATTGCGGCCGTTGGCAGCACCCACAGCTCGAACGGCCTTAAGATTGCCTACCTCATGGGCAATGTCTGAATAGCTGCGTGACTCACCATAGGGTATTGCCTGTAGAGCATCCCATACCCGCCGCTGAAAGGCGGTGCCATCGGGCGCAAGGGGCAGGGAAAAGGCTTGCCGTTCACCATCGAAGTACTCGCGCAGCTGCCGGGCGGCTTTCTCTAGCACCGCATCGGTTTGTTCTTGCCCATCGCTATCCTGTCGATTCTCAAACTCGATGCGCTTCAGCGCATTGCCGTCCGAGAGTAGCCGCAGACGGCCCAGTGGGGTTTCCAGAAATTGATAGTGCAATTCACTCATGGCAAAGGTTCCTCCACAACAAGTTGGCCGCGTATGAGCGCCAGGGTTTCCATTGATTGGTGCGTTCGCGAAATTGGGCTGGACTAAGTGCCTCCAGATCCGGGAACGACTTCATCAGGCCCAGATCGGTGTGCGGGAATGCGTCCGGCTGGCCGAGACCGCGCATGGCGACGATGGAAAGCGTCCAGGGTCCGATGCCGCGTAGGGAGGCGAGTCCTGACAGCAGTTCCTCTGGGTCATCAGCGGCCCCCTCGGCGAAATAGCGGCAAACGGCGCGTAAGGTCTCGCGGCGTCTTCCTGGCATCGGGAGCTGATCGTCCTTAAGCGCGGCCACCTGCTCCGGCTTGGGAAACAACAGTACATGGCTTCCATCCAGCTTTGCGCTGTTAGCGCAGGCCGCTGTGATACGTGCCAATAACTTGCGAGCGGCACCGATACTGATTTGTTGGCCGAGAATGGCGCGCAGTGCACATTCGAATCGTGAGGCGACGACCGGCGAGCGCACACCTGGCCAGGCCTCGATACAGCGGCGCAAATGTTCGTCGTGCCCCAGTTCGCTTTCGATCGCGGCAGCGTGCGCGTCGAGGTCAAACATTCGTCGCACCAGTGTGACCAAAGGCATTAGTACCGCATTGTCTTCTGAGACAATGTGTAATCGTAGGCACGGTTTGCGCGGGTGGTGGTCGACGCGGATGTGTGCGGGGCCGTAGTCGGTCAGTAGGTTGCGTGTGTAGCAGCCCTCTTCGACGGATTCCACGCCGTCTAGCGCATGTCGGCCAAAAAAGTCGAGCACGCCGTCCCAGTCGTAGGGTTGTCGGTAGCTCATTTCCAGCACGATACCCTTGCCGCTTGCCCTGGTCTGCTTTCTTCGCAGTTCCCGCGGACTACAGCCGAATGCTTCTGCGGTCGCGCTATTAAACCTGCGAATGCTGCCAAAACCACTGGCAAACGCGATCTCTGTAATTGGGAGGGCGGTTTCGTGTAACAGCTTCTGGGCGAAGTGCAGCCGCTGTGTTTGGGCAACACTCGAAGGCGTCGCCCCCAGCTGCTGTTCGAACAGTTTGCGCAGGTAGCGCTCGCCGACACCGAGGCGGGCTGACAGCTGGCTTAGGGAGTTGTAATTTAAGTACCCCTCCTGGATGAGATCGAGCGCGCGCTTAACGGTTGTGGCAGTGCCCAGCCAGGCAGGACTTTGCGGTGCGGATTCCGGCCGGCAGCGCAAGCAGGGGCGGTAGCCCTCTTGTGCGGCTGCTGCTGCGGTGCGGAAGTAGCTGACGTTGCGCTCCAACGGCGGACGGGCGGGGCATACAGGTCTGCAGTAGATACCGGTCGTGGATACCGCAAGGAAAAATTCGCCATCGAAGCGCGGATCCCGAGAGAGGCGTGCTTTGCGACAAATGGCTGGGTCGAGTGCGTCCATGAATGCTACTATAGACCCGAGTGCCACGCTGGACTAGCCAGAATCGGCCCTTTATCCGAGCCTCGCCTTAACAGGCCCAGGGAGAGAGATAAATGAAGAAATTATTACTGCTGGCGGTTACGCTGGCGTTCATAACTGCCTGTCAATCGGCTTACTACAAGGCGGCAGAGCAGGTGGGGTATCACAAACGGGATATCCTCGTGGACCGCGTGGAGGATGCCCGCGATTCTCAGGTCGAAGCCGAAGAACAGTTTCAGTCGGCGCAGGAGCAGTTGCTCGCGCTGATTGATTTTGACGGTGGTGATCTGCAACGTGCCTACGAAAGCTTGAATGATGAATACGAGGCGTCGGTGAGCGTTGCCGAGGATGTTGGTGATCGTATCGACGCGATTGAGGATGTGGCAGAAGCGCTGTTCGATGAGTGGGCCACTGAGTTAGAGGAATACTCCAATGCGCGTTTGCGGGCTGATAGCGAAAAGAAATTGAAGCAAACGCAGCGGCGCTACGAATCACTGATCAAGACGATGCGCAGTTCGGAGAGTCGGATGGAACCGGTGCTGGCTGCATTGAAAGATAATGTGCTTTATCTTAAGCACAACCTTAACGCGCAGGCGGTGGCTGCCCTGCGAGTGGAGTTCGGTAAAATTGATCGTGACATCGATCTGCTGATCAAGGAAATGAAGCAGGCGATTGCCAGCTCCAACGAGTTTATAGACAGTTTGAAACAGAGCGAGTAAGGAGAGTCAAAATGCGCTTGCTATTAGCACTTATTGTTCCGTGGTTGCAGTTTTTCACTATCGGCCGCCCCTTCGCAGGCATCATCTGCCTGCTGCTGCAGCTGACTGTGATCGGTTGGATTCCAGCCGCGATCTGGTCTGTGTATGCGCTGAGTCAGTACAAGACTGACAAGAAGATCGAGGAAGCTCTGGGAGACTAGGTTTGGACCTGGTCCCCTTCGCAATTCCATTCTTCCTGCTCGCGATAGCCGTCGAACTCGGCTATGGGATTTTTAAAGGCAGGAATACATATCGAATCAACGACAGCGTGGGTAGCCTGTTCATGGGTACGCTGCGCACCGCCAGTAAGCTGGTCATCATCGGTTTGGGCGGGGCTGTCTATGCTGCGATAGAGCAACAGTACAGCCTGTGGCGTCTGGATATGAACGCCTGGATGACCTGGGTATTCGCCTTTGTTGCTTACGATTTCTGCTACTACTGGAACCATCGCTTTGGCCACGAGCGACAGATATTTTGGGCATCCCACGTGGCGCACCACCAGAGTGAGGAGTACAACCTCACCACCGCGCTGCGCCAAACCAGCACGGGTTTCTTACTGAGTTGGATATTCTATGTACCCCTGTTTCTGGCAGGGGTGCCCGCAGTGGTTTTTGTTACCGTGGCCTCGGCAAACCTGATTTACCAGTTCTGGGTGCACACCGAACATGTGCCCAAACTGGGCTGGTTCGAGCAGATTTTTGTCTCACCGTCTAACCACCGAGTGCATCATGCACAGAATGATATCTATGTGGACCGAAATTACGGCGGGGTATTTATTCTTTGGGATCGCTGGTTCGGTAGCTTTCAGGAAGAGCGCGAAGAGGAGCCCTGCATCTACGGTATTCGCGATCCTTTGCATACCTTCAGTCCGCTCTGGGCCAACCTGCATATCTATGCAGGCATGCTGCAGGATATCTGGCACGCCAAACGCTGGCGAGATAAGTTGTGGGTGCCATTGGCGCGCACGGGCTGGCGGCCGGCCGATGTCGCCGAACGATTTCCCAGAGAAAAAACCGATCTTGAACACTTTGAGAAATTCGATCCGCGTTCCAATGCCTTAGTTAACGGCTATGCACTGATGCAGTTGCTGGTGGTCGTGGCTGCTCTGGTGGGTTTGCTGGCAACCCCCGACCTAAGCTACCTGGCTAATGCGATCGTCGTTGGCATGATGTTACTCACCATGGTCTGTACCGGACACTGGCTGGATGGTGAACGCGCCGTGATGTTCGAAGTCTTGCGCCTGCTTGCCCTTGCGGTGGTTGTCGGCTTTGCCTGGCAGGCGGGTGCTAGTGGCCTGCTTCTGCTGTTGCTGTTGGCCTATGCGCTCATCAACGCGCTGGTGTTGCCGGCGCTGCATCGATCAATCGGGTTTCAGCCCCCTCTGCAGGTTGCAACGGAATAAGTCGCGCCAGCACCAACGACACCAGCGCAAAGCTCGCCCCGACCAGGAACACCGCAGCTGGAGAAATCATCCACACAGCACCCAGCGCCACCGGCACGAATACTGCGGCAATGTGATTGATGGTAAAACTCACACCGGCACTGCCAGCCAGGTCGGCAGGGTCGGCAATCTTCTGAAAGTAGGTCTTTATCGCTATCGCCAGGGCGAAGAAAAAGTGGTCGATGATAAAGAGCGCAGCGGCCAGTGTTGCGTTGTCCACGAAAGCATAGGTAAAGAATACGCAGAACAGTCCGATATATTCGATGGTCAGTGCACGGCGCTCTCCGACTCGACCGATCCAGGCGCCGATTCGTGGAGCGAAGAAAAGGTTAAAGACATAGTTGAGCAAATACAGCGCGCTGATCTGCCCCACGCTGTACCCGAACTTCTCCACCATCATGAACGCGGCGAAGACCATGAATATCTGCCTGCGCGCTCCTCCCATGAATGTCAGCGCGTAGTAGAGCCAGTAGCGCTTGCGTAAAACGATATGCTGGCGCTGGGTAACAGCCTGGGGAAAGGTCGGGAAATAAAACCAAATGGCCAGTACCAGACACACGCCGATGCCGCCAGCCAATAGATAGACTTCATCAAACGCCCAGTCCTGCCATTCCATGAGAAGCCAGATGCTGGCATAGGCCAGGAGTGATGCGATCGCCTTTACAGACAGGACTTGTCCCATGAAATGCGCCGTGCGCTCTCGCGGCAGCCACTGCAGGGTTAGCGATTCGTTGACCGCCTCGAAGTAGTGAAAGCCGATCGACATGATGACCGTTGTCACATACAGACCCAGCACCGTGGGGAAGTGTCCGGTAACGGCAACCCCCACGCACATTAATAGCAGGGACCCCAGCGCAAGCCGCTGTTCTCTGATGAACAACAGAAAAAACACCGTTGTGAAAGTCAGAAAGCCAGGTACTTCGCGCAAGCTTTGCAAGATGCCGATCTCGCGGCCGGTGAAGGCGGCCTCTTCAACAACGAAGTTATTGAGCAGGGCATTCCATACCGAGAAGGTGAGTGGCATGACAAATGCCATCGCCAGAAGCAGAACTTCTGGCCGGCGCAGTGCGGCAGTGTTGATCACAGTGCCTGGAACAATTTGAGCATCTCGCTCCGGGTTGCGGCATCGGGCACGGGTCCATAATTTGCGCCCATGTTGTCGTCCATGTGTTTCACCTTGGCCGTGGCCGGGATGAGACAGGTAACCGCTGGGTGTCCGATGATGAACTTAAGGAAAAACTGACCCCAACTGCTGCAGCCAAGATCGGTGGCCAAGCTTGGAAGCGGTTCGCCTCGCACTTTCTTAAACAGGCTGCCGCGTTGATAGGGCCGATTGATGAGTGTGGCGATGCCGCGATCTGCGGCGATATGCAAAAGCCGCTCTTCCGCCAGACGGTTCTCGATGTTGTAGCTGAATTGCACGAAGTCCAGTTGTTCTGTGCGCATAATGGTTTCCAGCTCCGCGTGGCTACGCTTGTGCGAGGTCGTTATGCCCAGGTAGCGAACCTTGCCTTGCTCCTTCCAGTCTCGAAGCGTGGCCAGATGCACCTTCCAGTCACGCAGATTGTGGATTTGCATCAAGTCGAAGCGCGGCACGCGCATCAGGCGAGAAGACTCCTGCATCTGGGCAATCCCTTCATCACGCCCATCGGTCCACACTTTGGTCGCTGCAAACAGGGACGGTGAGCCGGGTAGTTGGCTGATCACCTCACCCAGCACAGCTTCGGCTTCGCCGTACATGGGTGAGGAATCTACCAGGGTGCCACCGCCGGTGAAGAAGCTTTGCATGACTGGAATCAGCTTCTCAATATTGCTTTGCTTCAGGGCGACATCAAAGGTGCGCGAAGACCCCATGCCCATCACGGGCACTAGTTCGCCTGATGATGGGATGGGGCGTTTAATGGGCTCGGGCGCTGGGAAAGCGCGCATAGGCAAACTGCTGGCCAATAATAAGCCACCACTGCCGGCGACAAATGTTCTTCGTTTCATAGCGTGCTCCTTAATTGCGACTGGCGTCGGCGTGAGCGGCAAAACCGGATCCCGCTTCGGCGAACAGGTTAAAGCTGGCGATGTCGTAGCGTCGCAGCTCCTCCTCCTCTTCAACGAAACGTACGATGGCCGTAATGCGGCCAGCGTAGCCCATTTTGCGAAGCAGTCGGCCGACTACCTTATTCTCTTCATGATTAGTAAGTGCCAGCATCACGTGCTCGATCTCATCGAGATTCACCTCGAGCCAGAATGCCGGGTCGCTGGCGTCTGCAGCCACCACGCGGCGACCCGCGTTGATGTGATGCACGAGCTTGGCGTCATTGTCGTCCACCCCGAGCACCTGCCTGCCGTGTCGCGCCTGCATGTCGAGATAGGCGCCGGTACCGATATTGCCCATACCCAAGACGACGAATCGAGTGTCACTGGTGTCGACGCTACTGCGAGACAGTTTCTCGCTGCGGAAACGGCGCAGGCGCTCGTACCAGCGGTAGTAGAATTCGTGAATGCGAATATTCGAAGCCGACGAAATAAGGAAACTGAGCGCGATCGCCAGGGAAAAGGCGGCGGACCAGGAGCCGTCGATCATGCCCTGCTTGGCGGCGATCGCAATGACAATCAAGCCAAACTCGCTGTAGTTGCCGAGGGATGCTGCGCTCAGCACTGCGGTGCGTGGAGCGGTGTGAAACCGTGTCATGAGCCAGAAGAACAGAGGTGTTTTTAACGGCGCCAGCAGGCCCGCCAGCAGGGCGACATAAATGAGTTCTCGTTCGGGCCAGCCTGACAGGCCGATGCTGACGAAGAAGCCTACAAGGAAAAGGTCTTTGAAATGCAGTAGGTTCTTCGCCAACTCCTTGGCCTTGCGATCACCGGCGAGCAATGCGCCCAGAATGAGTGCGCCGAGATCGCCCTTAACGCCGACCAACTCAAATACTTCTGAGCCGCCAATCGCCAGCGCGAGACCGCAGAGTGTAAAGAGCTCGCCGTGACCGGCGATCTTTAAGAACTTAACGATGACCGGCCGCAGCGGAATTAACAGTAGCAGCGCCAGGGCCGTCCACTCCGGCACTTTGCCGGTGGAGCCGGCGATGAATAGCACCGCCGCAATGTCTTGTATAAGGAGAATGCCGATGCTTAGTGTCGCGTGCCGAGAGGACATCTCTCCGCGTTCTTGCAGTACCTGTATGGCGAACACGGTACTGGAAAAGCTCATAGCGAAAGCGATCAGCACCGCATCATCGAGGGTCATGGTGATCCCTGGCAACATCGACGTTGCAACCAACAGCAGGGGAAATAGCGTGGCCAGGGTGATCAACATGTGTATGGCGGCAGAGCCCCAGACTTTGGACTCTAGCAGTTCGCGAGGTTTCAGTTTGAGGCCGATGCTGAACAGCAGTAGGGTGACACCAAGCTCGGCGACCTGCTCTAGCAGAGGGCCACTGGTGGCGCCCAATTCATACAGGACAAAGCCTGCGGCGAGATAGCCGATCAGCGCTGGTAGCGCGACTGTTCTCGCCAGGATGCCGCAAAGCAGGGCGATCAGAATTGTGAAGGTATCTAGCAAGGTTTAATCCATCACCACGTGTCGGGTTTTAACCAAGATATAGGCGCAGCTTATGGCTACCGCGGAGTCGGCGAGTAGATGCCACCATTCCAGCGGACTGGCGATGGTCTGCGCTAGTGACTGAAGCCCCAGATATACGCCCATGGTGGGCAGCACAACGGCGATCCACAGTGAGAAGCGAGACTGCCCGGACAGACCCAAGCTGATGAGCAGATAGAACATCCCCAATAGGGCGCCGACCAGTACTTCGCCGTCCAATGGGACAAACCAAAGCTGGCCCACGTGTGTCAGGCCAGATGCCAACATCAGCCCGGCTGCCAGGTTGCGGAGTTTTCTTGTCGCGTAAACCGGCACGCGTTTGCTGCTCCCAAGGTTACCTGTTAAGCAATGTACACAGTAAAGTGCGCCGTCACCAGCGCTTGACAGCCCGGAGTGAGCTTAATGCTGGCTAAGTGCCGCTGCGGCGCGAGATTGGCTGGGGCGGCCCAGGACAGTGGAGATAGCTTTGCCGGCGCTAATCAGTTTGTGCAGATCGACGCCAGTGTGGACGCCAAGACCATTGAGCATGTAGACCACATCTTCAGTGGCAACATTGCCGGTTGCGCCCTTGGCGTAGGGGCAGCCGCCGAGTCCAGCCACAGACGCATCGACGGTTGCGATGCCTCTCTGGAGAGCGACCAAAATATTGGCGAGCGCCTGCCCATAGGTATCGTGGCAGTGCACGGCCAGTTTTGATGCTGGAAGAGTCTCTAATAAGGTGTCCAGTAGCACACCCATGCTACCGGCGGTGCCGGTGCCGATGGTGTCGCCCAGCGAAACCTCGTAGCAACCCATTGCCAGCAATTCTTTAGAGACTCGTAAGCTTGCTTCAGGTTCAACATCACCTTCGTAGGGGCAGCCGAGCACACAGGATACATATCCGCGAACGGGTATGTTGGCTTTGCTTGCAGCTTCCATGACCGGCTCAAAGCGCCGTAAGCTGTCGTCGATGCTGCAGTTAATATTCTTCTGGCTGAATGCTTCCGAGGCGGCAGCGAACACCGCAACCTCGTCAGCCTGGCTGGCCAGTGCACGCTCGAAACCTTGTAAGTTGGGGGTGAGGGCGCTGTAGCACACACCCTTGCGTCGCTGAATGCCTGCAAAGACTTGCTCACTGGATGCCATTTGCGGCACCCACTTGGGATTGACGAAGCTACCGGCTTCGATGGCCACCAAACCCGCCTCGGATAGCGCTTCGACCAGAGCGATTCGGGTAGCCACATCGATGGGCTGTGACTCATTCTGTAAGCCATCGCGAGGCCCGACTTCAACGATTTTTACCTGTTCTGGAAGTGCCATCTGTTGCCTCTCAGGTCTCGCTGTCAGCGATGAAGTTGAGAAGCTCGGCGTCGCCTTCCACCAAGTCGCCCGGCTGATAATAGAACTCACTCACGATGCCGGACTGTGCGGCGCGGATGGTGTGCTCCATCTTCATCGCCTCCATTACCAACAACGGGGTGTCGGCGGCTACGCTGTCGCCCAAGTCGCACAATAGTGCCACCACGGTTCCAGTCATCGGGGCGGTGGGATTGCCGCCGGGGCCTTCAACGCCGGCCTCTCCCAGATCGCGCAGTAAGCGGTGGAACTGGAACGCCCCGTCGCGGCGGTAGGCTGAACAAATGCCATCATGCTCGGCGACGGTGACTTTCTGCCTAAAGCCATCGATTTCCGCGTGCAGTTGCTCGCCATCCAGGCTGCCACTGGCCCAGACTGCTTGGTCACTGGCGCCCCATTGCAGTCGATAACTCGCCTGCGCGCTCCTATGCACCTGCTCTGCTATGACTTCGATCTCGGTGTCCCGATAACCCAAACCTAAACGGTGCAGGTGTGGTTCGTTCATGCGCCAGGCAGAATGAGAATGCCACGGTGAAGTCGGATCGGTATGTGCGTGAGCGGCCGTCCGTGCAGCTTGATCCTGTCGTAGCAGCAAATAGAGGCTGGCAAGCGCAATCTCCTGCACTTCGTCGGCCGTTTCCTGATGGAAAATAGCGGCGCGGTGTTTGTCGATAAAACTGGTGACGAGGTCGGCTTCTCGAAACGCTTCAGTGGTAGCGATGTTGTAGAGAAAGTCGATATTCGTCGTTAGCCCGGCGATGCGGTATTCGCTCAGCGCTGTGCACAGGCGGCGCAGTGCGTGGTCGCGGTCACTGTCCCAGGTAATAAGCTTTGCGATCATGGGGTCGTAATGAATACTGACCTCGTCACCCTGGCTTACTCCGGTATCGACTCGAACATAGTCGCTCTCCGCCGGTGGCAGCAGGAAGCCCAGTTTTCCCGTAGCCGGTAAGAAGTCCTGATCGGCGTCCTCGGCATAGATACGCGCTTCCAACGCGTGCCCACTGATGGATATATCGGCTTGGTGACAGGGCAACGGATTACCGGCGGCGATGCGCAACTGCCACTCCACTAGATCCTGGCCGGTGACCATCTCCGTGACTGGGTGCTCAACCTGCAGTCGCGTGTTCATTTCCATGAAGTAAAATGAACCGTCCTCATCGAGCAGAAACTCCACGGTGCCGGCGCCTTCGTAGTCGATCGCCTGGGCTGCGCGTACCGCGGTCTCGCCCATCGCTTTACGTAACTCGTCGCTCAAGCCCGGCGCGGGGGCCTCTTCGATAACCTTCTGGTGCCGGCGCTGGATAGAACAATCGCGGTCGCCGAGATAAACGCCGCCTCCGTGCCCGTCGCAGAACACCTGTACTTCCACATGTCGGGGCCGGGTCAGATACTTTTCCACCAGCATACCGTCGTCACCGAAGCTGCTCATGGCTTCGCGCTGCGCGGCCTGCAGTTCCTCCTCAAATTTTGCGGCCTCATGTACCTGGCGCATGCCTTTGCCGCCGCCACCCGCCACAGCTTTTAGCAGGACCGGAAAACCAATTTTTTCTGCTTCGCTCAGTAGCTTGGCGGGGTCCTGCTCATCACCGTGATAACCCGGAACGAGTGGAACGTCTGCAGACTCCATGATCTGTTTGGCGGCAGATTTCGAACCCATGGCCTCGATAGCAGCGACAGGTGGCCCGATGAAGCGAATCCCTGCGTCGGCGCAGGCGCGGCAAAACTCGGCGTTCTCCGACAAAAAGCCATAGCCGGGATGAATGGCCTGCGCGCCGGTCTTCTGAGCGGCTTCGATAACTCGATCAATCAGGAGGTAGGATTCGCGAGCCGGGGCTGCACCGATGTGGACTGCCTCATCGGCCATATGCACATGCATGGCGTGACTATCGGCATCGGAGTACACGGCGACCGTGGCGATACCCATCCTATGCGCGGTGCGCATCACGCGACAGGCGATTTCACCGCGGTTGGCGATCAGAATTTTGTCAAACATCGCTATTACTCCAAGGCGCCGACTGTTTGTTGAGAAATGCCTGCAGGCCCGCCTGTCCCTCCGCCGAAACGCGAATATCCGCTATGCGCTTGCAGCTTTCTTCTATGAGTTCGGCATCTATGGCTTTATCGGCAAAATCGAGCACTAGTCGCTTGGCCGCTCTCACGGCCAGTGGCCCGTTATTGAGTAGAGTCGTGACCAGAGCGTTGAGTTGCTCATCGATGCCATCCTCATCGCACACCTCACTGAGCAGGCCCAGCCGACGGGCCTCATCGGCCTCAATGATTTCTGCGCTGGCAAAATAGCGACGCGCTGCCCGTTGCCCCATTGCATTGATCACATAGGGGCTGATGGTGGCCGGGATCAGGCCAATTTTGACTTCCGACAGACAGAACCGGGCTCTTGGTGTTCCCAACGCCATGTCACAGCAGGCCACCAGGCCAACCGCGCCGCCGTACGCCGCGCCCTGGACGCGTGCAATGGTGGGCTGGGGCAGCGTATTGAGCGTTTCCAGCATTGCGGCTAGCGCCCGCGCATCGCGCAGATTTTCAGCCTGGTCATACTCCGCCATGCGTTGCATCCAGCCGAGGTCGGCACCGGCTGAGAAGCTCTTACCGGTGGCTGCCAGAATCACGATGCGCACATCATCACGCGTGGCCAGCGCGCTGAACTCTGCGTCGAGCGCGGCGATGATCGCGTCGTCAAATGCATTGTGCTTATCCGGTCGGTTGAGAGTGACCGTGGCGACGCCGCGTGCATCGATTTCGCAGAATAGGCTTTGTTCGCTCATTATTTACATCCTGAACACGCCGAAGCGTGTTTCACCAATCGGCTGATTGAGACAGGCGCTGAGCGACAGGCCGAGAACCATGCGAGTATCGGCGGGGTCAATCACACCATCATCCCAGAGGCGGGCGGAGGCATAGTAGGGGTGGCCCTGAATCTCATAGTTATCCAGGATTGGTTGCTTGAAGGTCCGCTCTTCCTCTTCGCTCCAGCTGTCACCGGCGCCCTCGATTTGGTCGCGTTTGATCTGGGCGAGTACGCCGGCGGCCTGCTCGCCGCCCATGACGGAAATTCGGGCATTAGGCCACATAAACAGGAACCGGGGGTCGTAGGCTCTGCCGCACATGCCGTAGTTGCCGGCGCCAAAGGAGCCACCAATGAGTACAGTGAGCTTCGGTACTTCCGCACAGGACACCGCGTTGACCATCTTCGCGCCGTGCTTGGCGATGCCGCCCGCTTCATACTGTTTGCCCACCATAAAGCCGGTGAGATTCTGCAGGAATAGTAGTGGGATCTTGCGCTGCGCGCAGAGCTCCACGAAGTGAGCACCTTTCTCGGCGGACTCGCCGAACATGATCCCGTTGTTGGCGACGATGCCAATCGGGTAGCCGTGCAGACGTGCAAAACCGGTGACCAGGGTCGTGCCATAGAGGGCCTTGAACTCGTCAAACTCCGAGGCATCGACGAGCCGGGCGATGATCTCCCGAACGTCGTAGGTCTGACGTGCATCCTTGGGCACGATGCCGTAAATCTCGCGGGCGTCATAGAGCGGCTCGCGCGAGGCTTTTACATCTAGCTGAATATCCTTCACCCGATTCAGCCGGGCGACGGATTGTCTAACCAGTGTCAGGGCGTGCGCGTCATTGTTTGCATAGTGGTCGGTGACGCCAGAAGTGCGACAGTGCACATCGGCGCCGCCGAGTTCCTCCGCGCTGACGATTTCGCCGGTCGCTGCTTTCACCAGCGGCGGGCCACCCAGGAAGATGGTGCCTTGTTCGCGGACAATAATGGATTCGTCAGCCATTGATGGCAGATAGGCGCCGCCCGCCGTACAGGAGCCCAATACAGCGGCGATTTGTGGAATGCCTCGAGAGGACATGCGCGCCTGATTGAAAAACGCGCGACCGAAATGCTCGCGATCAGGGAACACTTCGTCCTGCATGGGCAGGTAAGCCCCGCCAGAATCTACCAGGTAAATGCAGGGCAGGTTGTTTTCGCTGGCGATGCGCTGTGCACGGTCCTGTTTTTTGACAGTCAGTGGATAGTAGGTGCCGCCCTTCACCGTCGCGTCGTTGCAGAAGATCATGCACTCCTGGCCGCTGACCCGACCGATGCCGGTGAGAATACCGGCGGCCGGCACGTCATCATCGTACACCTCGTGCGCGGCCAGTTGGGATAGCTCAAGGAAGGGCGAGCCGTCGTCGAGCAGGGCTTCGATCCGTTCACGCGGCAGCAGTTTTCCGCGCGCCTTGTGCCGCTGAGCGTATTTCTCCCCGCCGCCTTGCTTGATCTTCGCAATCAGCTGACGCAAGTCGTCGACCTGCTCCTGCATGTGTGTCTGGTTTTCCTGGAAAGCGTTGTCGCGGGTGTTCACCCTGGACTGAATAACACTCATGGTTTATCTCCGGTATCAGGCGGTTTCCCTGAAAAGTTCGCGACCGATCAGCATGCGGCGCACCTCGGAAGTACCAGCGCCGATCTCGTAGAGTTTGGCGTCGCGCAGTAATCGACCGGTGGGGTATTCGTTAATATACCCGTTGCCTCCCAGCGCCTGGATCGCCTGCAGGGCAACCTGGGTAGCTTTCTCCGCAGTGAACAGGATCAGCGCTGCTGCATCCTTGCGGCTGTCTTCGCCTCGGTCGCAGGCGGCAGCTACAGCGTAGAGATAGGCGCGCGATGCGTTCAGATCGGCATACATGTCGGCGACCTTTCCCTGCATCAGCTGAAACTCACCGATCGGCGTATCGAACTGCTTGCGTTCGTGAATATAGGGCACTACGACGTCGAGACAGGCCTGCATAATTCCTACCGGCCCGCCGGACAGCACGGTGCGTTCGAAGTCGAGGCCTGACATTAATACGTTTACGCCCTTGCCGACTGCGCCGAGTACGTTTTCTTCTGGCACTTCACAGTCTTCGAAAACCAATTCGCAGGTGTTGGAACCGCGCATACCCAGCTTGTCGAGTTTCTGTGCGGTGGAAAATCCGGGGAACCCGCGCTCTACGATAAATGCCGTAATACCACGCGGGCCGCCGTCGGGGTCGGTCTTGGCGTAGATGATGAGGGTGTCTGCGTCGGGACCATTGGTGATCCACATTTTGTTGCCGTTGAGGATATAGCGGTCGCCTTGCTTGTCCGCCCGAAGCTTCATGCTCACGACATCGGAGCCGGCGCCGGGCTCGGACATGGCCAGCGCCCCCACGTTTTCTCCGCTACAAAGCGTCGGCAGGTATTTTTGCTTCTGCTCCTCGGTGCCATGTTTACGGAGTTGGTTCATGCACAGGTTAGACATTGCACCGTAAGACAGGCCAACGGATGCAGACGCGCGGCTGATCTCTTCCATTGCCACGGAGTGTGCCAGGTAGCCCATGCCGCTGCCGCCATATTCCTCTTCAACGGTAATGCCGAGCAGCCCCATATCACCAAACTTTTTCCACAGGTCGGTGGGAAAATCGTTATCGGTGTCGATCTGCGCAGCGCGAGGTGCGATCTCTGACTGGCTGAGTTGGTACACGGCATCGCGCAACATGTCGATTTCCTCGCCGAGGCCAAAATTGAGAGTGGGGTAGGGAGTATTCATGAGCGGGCTCCTTGTTGAATGTCTTGAAGTGCCTGCTCAACGCGATTCTGAACGTCGTCCAGTGCCTCGAGCATGTTGTGTATATCGGCGAGTTGGGCCTGCAGCAGCGTGCGTCGCTCCGTCACCTTGCCCAGCAGCAAGCTTAGCTGCTCCTCGTTATCCTGCCCGGGCTCGTACATTTCTATGATTTCGCGACTTTCATCGAGGGTGAGGCCGATGCGCTTGCCGCGCAGAATGAGTTTGAGTCGTGCCCGATCGGCGCCGTCGTAGATGCGGCGTTGCCCATTGCGACTGGGCCTCAGCAGGCCTTTCTCTTCATAGAAGCGGATGGCGCGGGTGGTAACGCCAAACTCGCCCGCCAGATCAGAAATGCTGTATTGCGATGCCATCATCAGTTTGCTCGCAGCTCGTTTTATTAAGAGAGGCGAGAACTATAGATTACGTTTACGTTAACGTCAACTTGTACCTCACAAACGCGCAGCTCCTGTGATTGAGCAGAGATTTCCGTTGCTGTTGCGGAATGTGAGGCTAGTTAGTGACCCTGGCGGATTCGATCAGGACAATGGCGTTGGGTACGTCATTACCGATGCCGGAGACGAATGTGGTGGGCAGGGTAGCGATGCTGTCTACTACATCCATGCCAGACAGAACGTTGGCAAATACTGCGTAGCCATCGGGGTTTTGCGCGGTGCCGTGATTCAGGAAGCTGTTGTTAACCTGATTAATGAAGAACTGGGAGCTAGCGCTATCAGGGTTGGACGTGCGGGCCATAGAAAGTGTGCCCCGCTGGTTTATGAGCCCTACGCGGGACTCATTCAGGATGGAGTCCCCCGGTGTGCGGATGGCAACGTTGTTGGCTCCAACGAGCTCTAACCAGCCTGTCTGGATCATGAAGTTATTTATGACGCGGTGGAAGATAATGCCGTCGTAGAATCCGCTCTCTACATACTCTAGAAAATTGGCGGCAGTGATCGGCGCGTCCCAGTTAAGCGTTTCCACCACGACATTGCCGAAATCGGCGATAGCGATGGTGACTACATCTCGACCAAAGACGTCTTCAGCGTAGTCGGCCAGCATATCCTGCGGTTGCCCCGTAGTGATCGCGCTTGCCAATTGGTCGAGTACTGCAAGGTCGCGGCGGTATTTAGTGGAATCCAGACTGCGACTCCAGATCAGCAGGTCGTTGTAGTCGACGGTGCCATCATCAGTGACATCTTCGACCAACATGGTGGCTGCAGCATCGAGCTGCAGCATCAGCTCCTGATCGCTGAACAGGTCCATGTTCTTTTGCACCAACTGATAGGCGGCTTCGGTGAGGGCAGACACTTTGATGTTGCGCTTGGCCAGACGCTCACCGCTCACAACAGCGTGCCAGACGCCCTGGACCGCTGTCGGAGCCGCATCCAGAACGAGATCGCCGCCGGCATCGTAGTCACTGCCACCGCTGGCGGTGATTAGATACAGCTTGTCTGCCTCGAGTCCATCCAGACTGGGAATCGCCATGCCCACCAAGTTGAGCTGTAGCACTGGACCATAGCTGTCCCAGACGTCCTGCTCGATGAGATCTATCCAGGCGTCAGGTCCCCATGAGTTGAATGCGGGGGTCACGGCGGCGCCGGTGCGCAGATCGGTGACGGTTACCGTGGATTCCCCGGTATTGCCTACCAATTGGGTCTGATAGCAGGCCGACAGTAACGGGAACAATAGCAGTAGCGCTATACGTGTCAGTTTCATGATCTCTCCTGTCAGACCCTAGGATTTCGCTTAACGCAGGTGCGCGCAACCAGGCTTTTTGCCTCCTTCAAGCGGCGGCGGATTCTAGCAGATTCACAACGGATTCCAAGTCGCGTTAGTGGTTTCTGTCCAGTTGTTTTTGCAATCGTTGCTTGGTTGGGATTACCCAGTTGGCCTTTAGTTCCGCTGACAATAAACCGGCGTCCTCGAGTTCATCGCAGAGATTCATCTGGTGCGCCAGGTCGAACATGTCAAATTGACGAATAATCTGGCTATTCTCATCAAAACTGATAAACGAAACACCGGGCGTCTCGTAGTAGCTGCCATCCGGTTTACAACCGGGTCCCCGATTGAGCCAATGGGTCACAATGCGGTTGTCTGTGCCCACGTAAACGCCTTCATAGGGGAAGGTCCAGCCTTCCCAGCCCACCTGCATATCCCGACCGTAGTGGGTGGCCTTAATCTCATCGATACCATTGGCTTGTACCAGCATGGTGCCGGCATACTCGCAGGTGTACACGCAATCGGTGGCGTACATTTCATCCACAAAGAACGTCCATTCGTTCTGCTCTGAGGCTTGCCTGTGGTATTCGATCAGTTTGTTAGCGGCAGCAGTAAGTGCCTCCCGTGTAAGTGTGGCCATCTGAGCAACTCCTCGGAATCTGTTGTGCCTGAGTGTAAGGCGCGGTGCTGGGCGGGTGAAGCGGCAGTGGTTTAAGCAGGCAGCCGCATACCGGGTTTGCTATGATGCGGCCATCGCTGCTGGAGGCAAGATGGCAAAAACTGAGTTACTGAACCTGCTGGCCGATGGTGAAAATCACTCGGGACAGGAAATGGCCGACGTTCTGGGTGTCAGCCGAACTGCTGTTTGGAAACAACTCAAAAAGCTTGAAGAACTGGGTCTGGCTATAGAGGCCAGTCGCAGCAGTGGTTACCGAATTCCCGGTGGCCTCGAACTGCTGGACGAGTCGCTCATTCGTAGAGATTTGCCGGCCAATGCCGCGGCAGTTCTGGATGGATTTACCATCGCCCAGAGTATCGATTCCACCAATGCGGAATTGCTCAGGCAATTGCAAGAGGGCTTGAATGGTTGCCACGTGTGTACTGCTGAACAGCAAACGCAGGGGCGCGGCCGCCGCGGCAGGCAGTGGGTGAGTCCCTTTGCTCGTAACCTCTACCTGTCGTTGACCTGGGAATTCCCCGGCGGCGCGGGGTCACTTGAGGGCCTGAGCCTTGCTGTGGGCGTCGCCTGCGCACGCGCGCTTAAGGTCTCGGGCGCCCATGATCTACAGCTGAAGTGGCCCAACGATATATTGCATAACGGGTCCAAGCTTGGCGGTATCCTGATCGAAATGCTGGGCGATGCGGCGGGTAGCTGCCAAGTGGTGGTGGGTGTCGGAATCAATGTGGCCATGCCCCAGGCATCGGCGGGAGCGATTGACCAGGAGTGGACCGATCTGCAGACCGTGTGCAGCGAGCGTCCCAGTCGTAATGAAGTACTGTCGCGACTCCTGGGTGAGCTACTGCCAATGCTGAAGGAATTCGAGCAGGGTGGGTTCAAGAACTGGCGGGAAGAATGGACGGCATTGGATGCGTTTGCCGATCAACCCGTGATTGTGCAAAGCGGTGAGCGTCGTGTCGCCGGCGTTTCTCGTGGGGTTGATGACACGGGTGCGCTGCAACTTGAAGTCGGAGGCACCGTGCAGTCGATTCACGGCGGTGAGGTCAGCTTGAGGTCGACTATTTGATTCTGTTGCTGGACATCGGCAATACGCGTATCAAATGGTTGCTGCGCGAAGGCGATCAGGCCCATGCCCAGGGGATCTTGCCCAGAACCGAATCTCCACTATTACCGGAGCTGGAGCAGACACCCGCAGCGGTCTGGGTATCCAGTGTTGCGGGGGCTGATTGGGAATCGCAGTTCAGGAGCTTGTGTCAGACTCGGTGGCAAATCGAACCCTGGTTTGCACAATCAGCAGGTGAACAACTAGGGCTAAAGAATAGCTACGCTGAGCCCGCTCGAATGGGCGTGGATCGCTGGTTGGCCATGTTGTCTGCTTGGCATCGCACTCAGGACGCCGTTTGTATAGTAGATGCGGGAAGCGCTCTAACCATCGATATTGTGTCGCTAGATGGCAAGCATGTGGGCGGCTACATCATTCCTGGTCTCGATTCGATGGAGCGCGCCTTGCTCACCGATACCGACCGAGTTCGTTTTTCTGATGCGCCGCGTGATTCGCTTGTACCTGGGTGCCGTACCGAAGAGGCGGTCTACAACGGTCTGTTGCTATCGCAGGCTGGGGCAGTGGCTCTCGCGCTCGATCGATATGCGGGAAGTGCCCGCGTTTTATTCACCGGCGGCAACGGCGCTCTGTTGATGGATGCATTGCGGATGAGTGGTGAGTTGGTTGAAGACCTGGTATTTGAGGGACTATATCTCGCTGGGCAGGAGCTGGCGTGAGCTTGCGTTGGATTCACTGGCTTGTCGCCTCCCTGGTGCTGGCCAATCTTTTGTTGTTCTTGTGGCCGGAATCTGAAGCTCGGCAGCAGGAGCGCCCTGGACAGGGTGATGTTCCGCGTTTGCTGTTATTGCATGAGGTCGCGGCAGTCGCGGACATAGAAGATGCTGTATCGCGCGTGCCCGAGACCTCAACAATAGACAGCGAGGTGGCCCCGGCAACTGAAGCCCCGGCCGCGACCTTGCAGCAGATGCTGTGTTGGTCGCTGGGACCCGCACAACCCGCGACCATCGAGTCGTTGACGCAATCACTGCAGCAACTGGGGCTGCAGGTTAGCACTGAAAACAGGGTGGTGATGGTGCCTAAGGACTACTGGGTGTATGTGCCCACCGACGGTACGCGCGAGCAAGTGCGCTTGATAGGCAGAAGCCTGCGCGAGCAGGGCATTGATAACTACCCGATCAATGATGGCGAACTGCAGGGTAGTCTCTCACTGGGGCTTTTTCGCAGTCGCGAGCGAGCTGATGCGGTAGTCAGTGACGCAGTGAATGAAGGGTTTTCGGCGAACGTATACCAGCGGATGCAAAGCAGTGAAGAGCCCTGGTTGTTACTGCGCGGTGTAGATGCCGACATCGAGCCCAGCCTCAGGCAGTTAGGATCTGAGCTGCAGCTGGAATCCACAGACTGCGAGTCTTAGTAGCGCACCGTTCTATGCAGGGTAAGTAGTAACGCCCCGCCTGCTAGCGCCACCATTGATACGATCCAGGTGCCCTCACCACTGCCGATAATGGGAGCGAGTATGTACGGTCCTAAACCACCTCCGACGATAATAGAGGCGCCGTTGTAGAGACCGGCCAGCGGGGCGAACCGATCTTGCGGAACGATGCGCTGCAAGAGTGCGAATTCTGATGCCTGAAAGGATGACAGGAAAAACACCGCTAGCGACATGAGAACGATCACTGCCATCAGACTCTCTGAGCGCAATGCGAGGAACAAGGCGACGCCAGCGACAATGGCACCGGTGCCAGTCAGCAGCGCTCGCAGATTCAAGCGGTCACCGAGCAGCGCCCAGGTCACCACTCCCAGTAATGAGAACGCGGTCGGCCCGGCGACCAACCAGGTAATTTCAGCAAAGGGTATGCCGCGGGCCTGGGTGAAGTAGGTCGGTATCCAACTCGTGAGGCCGAGTCCGATCAGGTTGTTGGTGGCCCCGGCAAGCAACAGCAGTAGAAACCCCGGTAATTTCAACGCCTCAGACCAGTTGAGCCCGCTTGACTGTTCTGACGCTTCCTCTGCCAGACCCCGGTTGATGTGGTTCAGCTCGTTCGCAGGGATGCCCGGATCCTGAGCCGGTGTGTCACGCACAAACAGATAGACCAATGGCAGGCTCACGAGCAGTCCTAGCATTGCCAGTAAGTGAAATCCGGAGCGCCAGCCGAATTCAGCCATCAGTGGCACTAACAGAAACGGTGCGGCGAGCGCGGCGGTAAATATACCCAATGCGACGATGCTATTCGCGCGGCTTCGCTCCCCGGGCGGAAACCAGGCTTTGGTCGCCGTCATCATCATCGGTATGTGCACACCTTCCGATAGGCCGAGTAGAACCCTGGACAACAGTAACAACATCATGAATTGGCTGATGAAGGCGCCTGCCGCGGTAAAAACCGACCATAGGCAAATAATGACCAGCAGACAGGTGCGTGTACCCCAGCGCGCAGCGATGGGGGTGAGGAATACGTTGGCCAGGCCATAGGCCACGTAAAACATGCTCATCAGGCGCGACCCATAGTCCTGCAACTGCGTTTCGGTCCAGCCGTATTCCTCTGCCATTAGCGGGATGGCGTAGGTGATGTTGAGACGATCTATGAACGCGACAAACAGCGTCACCATTAAGACCAGAGACAGGCGCCATCGATGAGGGACTAGTGGCGGGGTAGGGCTGGATTCTGGCACGCGCGTGTCTGCTCCATTGGCTCGATGAGCATCATGATAGCCGAAGCGATCGCAGGGGTGCAGTGGGTTGGGTCAGCGGTGGCTATCTGCGATGAGGGAGGGCACCACAAATTGGCGAAGAAACTGGCGCAGTGCGTCTTCGTCGTCGATGAATTCTTCCGGAAAAGTCACCAGCGAGAGCATGACCCTTGCCATCCATTGCGCTGCTGCCTCCAGCGTGACGCCCTCACGTATTTCCCCACGTGCCACGGCCTCGGCAAACTTCGGCGCTAACAGGGACTCGGTCAGGTCATAAATGCTGGCCGGGGAGAGGTTGACCTGGTTCAGGCCGTCGCCTGCTTCGTCAAAGAGGAGCCTGTTAATGGGGCGATTGCGCCTGCCACGCAAGACATGTACAGCGCTATCCAGAATGCTGTCGGCAAGGGAGTTCGCGTAGCGATTGATCAACTGCATTTCGTTGCGCTGCTCTTCAGCGTCGCGCAGCACGACCTGGTTGAGAAGATCGTCACGGTTCTTGACGTAGCGATACAGGGTCGTCCTGCCAATATTGGCCTCTTTGGCAACGTCCTCCAGTCGGGTTCCGCCGATTCCCGACACCTCGTAGCAGCGAAGGGCCGCGTCAAGAATGCGATTCAGGGTTTTCTCGGCCTTGCTACTGGGTTTGTTCATCGGGGCTATGTCGATATTGGTGGACTACAATAATAAACCATAAACTCTAATATGTCCCGTTAAATGATTATATATGGAACATAATTCTTGTAATGTTCCATTTTAGAATCTATTGTTCATGCACTTCAACGACCTGCAGCCCCTGGAGGGGCGACTACGATGACTATGAAGCAGCTTATAACCCGCACACTCCTCGCGGTGTTCGCGCTCAGCGCCGGAATGGCTCAAAGCGCGGAAAAGGTGGAATTGGATACCAGCAAGGTGCGTGCCGGTGGCACACCCGTGGGTGACTTGATTCGGGTGCCGATCGAGCGCACCGCGATCACCGACAAGGTGTTCTATGTTTCTGGCCTGGCCAATGTCTACGCTGTTAATACGCCGGATGGCGCGATTGTGATAGATACCGGCTTTGCCCACCAGGCCCCGCGCCAGATGGAATTGCTTAGAGAGGTGATCGAAGGGCCGGTCAAATACATCTTTTTGCCCCAGGGTCAGCATGATGACGTGGCGGGTATTCCGCTGATCAGTGACGAACAGACCCAGATCATGATGACGCGCGCTTCCAGCGAATACATGGTCTACCGCAAGCGCGCTGGTGCGTACCTCGCGCCACGCTACGCCGCGCTTTATAGCTGGGCGAACGAATTGCGCGACAAGGGCGCCAGCAGCAATAAAAAGAAGCAAGAAAACCCCTTCCCCTACAACCCGATTACGCCCGATGTCCTGGTTGAAGACCATATTGGGCACAAGTTCGAGTTGGGTGGGGTCCAGTTTGAAGTGATCGCATTGCCCGGCGCCGAGGGCATAAATTCTGCGGGATTGTGGATGCCGGAAGAGCGCATCTTGTTTGCGGGAGGCGGATCTGTAGGCCCCGAAATTCCCATGTGGCCGAATATTGGCACCGTGCGGGCCGACCGTAATCGCCTGCTGGATGAGTACATCGATACAATTAATACGATTATCGATCTGAAGCCCGCGATACTGTTGCCGGGACAGGACGAGCCCATGACCGACGAAACGGAGATCATGGAAAGCCTGGTGCTGCTGCGCGATGCCTCAACCTATGTGTTCGATGAGATCTGGAAGGGCTTGAGTGCTGGCAAAGACGTCTACGAACTGATGCGCGAGATTCAGTTGCCCGAGCATTTGAGCCATCTGAGCCAACAGCATGGCCGCGTGCAGTGGACTGTGCGCGAAACGGTCAACCAGACTGGAGGCTGGTTCGCATACCGCCACACCAGTGAGTTGTACCCCTACCGTCCCCATGAAATCTACCCGACGCTGGTAGCACTGTCCGGGGAAACGAAAGTCGTTGCCGCTGCTCGCGACATGCTCGCGGCGGGAGAGTTGGAGAAGGCGATGATGATGGCGGAGGCGTTGGTGGCAGCCGATGCTGATAGCAAGAGGGCGCTGCAGTTACAGCTTGATGTTTTGGCAGCATTGCTCGAGCGGGCTCAGAACACCTATAAAACCTTTAGCGAAATTGCCTGGATACAATCCCAGATGACGCAGGTGAAAGCGCGAATCAATGGCTAAGAAGCACCTCGCGGTCCTGGCACTTTTCCTGCTGCTTGTGGCGGCGGGTTTTGTGCCGGGGCGCATATTAAGCTTCGAAAGTCAGGCGCAGATTAATCTGCCGCCGGAAGCTGCCTGGCACAAGCTGCGCGACCTTTCGCTGGCGCATTACTACGTGCCAGGTATTGAGCGCACGGAGATGGCGAGCGCAATCACCGAAGGTGTGGGCGCTAGCCGCCGTGTTTACGCATCGGAAACCGAATATCTGATAGAGACAGTCACCGAATGGCAGCCTGGAACGGGTTTCACGCTGGAGCTGCTGGATGAGAGTGGCGCCGCGCCGCTGCCGTTTACCGCCGCGCAATTTAGCTATGAGATTGAATCCGCTCAGGCGAGTGACACGAGCCTGCGTACACGACTGACCGTGCAGATGCGTGGAGGATTGCTGGGCGAGTGGATTGGCGGCGCTTTAATCGGCGCTTCGATGCAGGATCGCGTCGATGCGGTCAGCGTTGCAATGAAGTCTTATTACGAAGAATGAATGAAGGGGATGAGCACTATGGACTATAAGTATCGGCTCACCGCGCTGGTCGCTGGCTTGCTGATGAGTTGTCAGGGTCTGGCCGAAGGTAACCCGCGTCACGCCAGTGGCTATATGGATACGACCTGGGCGGCGGTGCACGGCGACTCGAGTAACTCAGACGAGGTGTTGGTGACAGTGCCACTGGAACTGGAGCGCGATTGGCACATCCTGCAGAGTGCGGGCATTTGGACGGCGCCGGCGGTGGCGACCGACGGCACACTGTATAGCACGACGGGACGGGGCAAAGGTTTTAGCTCGCTGCACGCGATCAACCCGGATGGCAGCATTAAATGGGAATCGCCGCCCTACCAGAGTGCAGACGATCTGGATTCCATGGCGGCGGTCAGTTGCCCGGTGTTGGGGGACGATGGATCGATCTATCTTGGCGATTCCAACCAGTTTTGGGCGTTCAATCCCGATGGCTCGGTGCAGTGGGTAAAAAATCTTCTCGCCCTCGGCATTAACGGCGTATTCGTTACTGCAATCATTGTGGGTGATAAGGCAGGCGGCATCAGTACAGATGGCAAAGTCGTGCTGTTTGATCGGTCCAGCGGTGAACTCGCCGCACCCGTACTGGACCTGCCTGGTGGCTCCGCTGCGGTAGATTCGCCCAAGCCCTCCGGACTCTGGGACGGCGGACTAGTTGATCCCGAACGCGCCGAGCAGATTTGGGACATCCTGCTGGGTAACATCTATGAGGTGGCCAACAGCCCGGCCGTGAACCCGATAACGGGTCGCGTTTATATCACTGGGGCGGGTGCGACCGAACAGGGCGGCTACCTGTATGGCATTGATCTGGAAGAGGGTGAGCTCAAGATCGCCTTCGCTGCAGATATTCCCCCCAATAGTGGTACCAGCCCTGCGATCTCAGCTGACGGGCAGCGCATTTACGCGATGGCGAAAGGCAACGTATTTGCGCTAGACGCAAACACGGGTGAGCGCTTGTGGCAGATCGCTTTAAACGCGCAGGCCGCATCGCCCTCCGTCGGCGTGGAAGATGTCGTCTACGTTCTCGCAGGTCAGCAGTTGGTCGCGATCGATGGTCGCACGGGTGCGTTGGTGTGGACGCGAACTTACAGCGAATTCGCCAGTCAGCATCTGGACGAAGTTTGGACACGGTTTGGCTTGTTTGAGAATGGGAAGCCTACGGCCAATATCGACAGCGTCGTCACTCTTACCGAAGGGGTGCTATGGACCAGTCTGCTATTGGGGTACGACATGAATTTGTTCGGCCGCAAGCACAATACCGCGGTTGAAACGCACCTCGTGGCGCTGGACCCGAAGGATGGCTCGATACTCAAGTCCTACCCGCTGCCAGATACCAGTGAGGGTGGTATTAGCGTGGGGCCGAACGGCGAACTGTATCTCGACATCCTGGCCGCTCAGGCAAGCATTTCGTACTACGGTGGTTACCGCTGGCTATTGCCCGATGAGGCCAAAATCGCTGAGCCGCGTGCGGGTTTGCTGGCGTTCAAACCGAGCCTTCAATAAGTTGATTGCATCCGCTAAACCCTTTGTCTAGAATTGCGCACCTTCTCGGGACGGTGGTTCGGATATCCCGACAGAACGCTGGCGTAGCTCAGTAGGTAGAGCAGCTGATTTGTAATCAGCCGGTCGGGGGTTCGATTCCTCTCGCCAGCTCCATATTCTCCAGGTCTTGCCGAGGCGAGACCTCTTGGCGTTCAAATTACATACCGACAGGGGTCGGTGTGTGGGCCTCACACCAGCAAATTTGATGTATCACAGACCCGGCGGTAGAGCTCCAGGTCCTGCTGATAAATCTTGTCAATTACCGCAATGATTTCCGGGCTGAGCATCGACTCATAGCTGGGCGCGCGCTGTTGCTGTATCTGCGTTTTCAGCTCGCTTGCCGGACGCAGATGGTTGTCCGCGTTCTCTTCTCGTCTATGGCGCTGTAGGTCGTGTCGTTTCTGCGCAGAGACATCAATGAAATCGAAACCAATCCAGGACTGCAAGTGTTCGACCGCATAGCTCATGTTCTCTAGAGCGTAGTAGTGGTCGTAGGCTTTGTAAGCGAGAAATCTTGATTGCGGCACCCAGTGAATATTGGGATAGGCTGCCTGCTTCTTCGCAAGCCCCATCACGAAGTCGTGAAAACTGATCTCGCCTGGGGGCTGGCCGTTGCAGTAGTGAGCTGATACCGCATTTGCTACACCTTCGTCTGTCAAAACCTTATCCAGGTAGCCGCTGATCAGCCGGCGGTAAGGGCAACGCAACAGCACGCAGGTGTGACGGGCGTGCAGCAGTTGCGGGTAGCTGGGGATGAATGGGTAGGGCATGTGCTCAATGGCGCCGTACTCATCCTCGCTGTCAACTACAGCATTAGCTACCGCGGCGCTGTGGCGCAGATTGGAGCATGCGTTCTTGGGAATCCATGTGATGACGGTTTCGCTGGCGTCCAAGTGCATCTGGAACCAGCAGGGCGCCGAGATTGCCGGTCGGCCGCGAGCCTGTTCCCAGCCGCGACGACTCACAGTCACGGGTCTTGGCGCGGCCGCTGCCGGTATTGTAGGGGGTTGCGATTCCATCGAGTCGCTACCATACACCCAATCGCGCCGCAGCAGTACGGGTGTTCGCTGCTACCGCCGGTTTAGAACCCCTGCTCAGCTCGGATTGCTTCGACCGATGGACCTTCGAGGGTCGTGTGCTCACGCGCTTTCACTTGATCCTGGGTGACCTCGTCAATATCAGTCATGAACTGGCTGTACCACTTGCGTACCATATGGATGGGGCCATCGCCGTCGCACATGAGTGGATTGTCGATAATGCACTTGTTGTTCCAGACAGCCACATCTTGATGGAATGATTCGACGTTCTTCTCCATGTATTCCTCAACCATCGCTTTGTTCTGAGCTTTGGTGGCGTTGGGGTCTTCGGCCATCATTACCCCAAAATTGATGATGAACGTCTCCATATTGACCGGAATATGGCTCACCAATAGGTGCACCTTCATCGGATGACCGTCCATAGTGCCGGTCATGGTCGTCGTCATATAGGCAGGTCCCTCATAGGTCGCTACGCTGGTGATCAGGCCGGCCTCGCCCTCCACCAGGATTTCGTGTCCTCCCACCATGTATTGCACGAACTTGTGGCCTTGCATCGTATTTTTGAACGATTTTACGGTCGAGTAGTGGATGGGCCCGAAATGGGCCATATCCGCCATGTTGTCGACCAGTTCGCGGCCCAGGGAATTGATCGGGATGGCTTCCATTTCCCAATCCGTCCAGTCGCCGGAGTACCAGTCCTCCATGCGCTCTGGCTCCTGTTCGGGAATGGGTGGATTGTTTTCTGGATCCTGCCAGACGAATACCAGGCCGTTCTTCTCAAGGGTCGGCCAGGATTTGATCACGGCCTTATCGGGATTTTTGCTGGCGTAGGGAATGTCATCACACACACCATCACTACCCCAACTCCACAAGTGGAAGGGACAAACGACAGAGTTGCCTTTGACTTCCCCGTGACTGAGATCACCGCCCATATGCGGGCAGTAGGCATCCAGGATATGCACCTCGCCATCCTGTTTACCGCGATAGACCACCAGTTTGGTGCCGAAGACTTCCAGCTTGCGCGGTTTCAGACTCACACTGGCTGAGTTGCCGATCACATACCAGCCGCGCGCGTAGCGTTCTTCTCGTTCATCGGCGCGGATGACATAGGGTTCTCTTTTGGTTTGAATTTTTTGTTCAGCGGTCATGTTTGCTCCTCGCGATTTGTGCTTAGCCTTCGTTCCACCGGTGACCCCAATGACTGGTGACGCTGCTCTCGGTGGGTGTGTAGTTTTGCCAATCGATCTGAACGCCATCGAAGCCGTACTCCAGTGCAAAACCCGCGGGCGATTCGATGTAGGTCGAGACCATCTTGTCGTTGGTGTGACGTCCCATGCCGGTGACCACCCGCGTGCCCGCGGCGTGTATTCGATCCATGAAGTGGCCGAAATCATCCAGCGACGGAACTTCTGCCATCAGGTGCACCAGGTCGCCCGGATGCGGCTGGCTGTCTTCGTATAGCGCCAGGCTGTGATGCCGCGGATTCTTGGCGTGCAGGAAATGCAGCCCCTGACCCGGGTCGCCAGGGGTCGGATCGAAGTAGAAATGCATGTAGTCGGTTTGGCCGAAACCCAGCACATCGGTATAGAAATGGTGGCTCTCTTGCAGGCAGGGTGTGGCCATGGCGATGTGGCCCAGCCCCATGTCGCCGTGGTAACCGGTCTCGAACGCTGCGAGCCCAACGGGAGAATTCAGCGGTTCATAGTCCAGCCGCGGGTTATAGCAAATCTCCAGATCATGCCCGGCCGGGTCTTTGAGTTTGATAAAGCCGCGCACATTGCGCTCTGCGGCCTCTTCGGCGGTGCCTTCGGTGTAGTCTATGCCCGCGGCGTCGAGCTCTGCCTTCGCCTGCTCGAAACCTGCCAGGGCGGGAACCTCCCAGCCTGCACAGGCGAAGCGGTCGCTATTACCCGGGAAAACGTGGTAACGATAGCTGTATTCATCCATCTTTAAATAAAGATGGCCGTCCTTTTCGATGCCTGGCGCGACCATCATGCCCAGGATCTTGGTCCCGAAAGTCTGCCACTGGCTAATGTCGGTGCTCTCGATCCTGATATACGCGAGTGCGCGAATGTCCATCCGGATATCTCCTTGATTCGCGCTTAGAGGAAGAAATCGGTGTTATCGCCACCCATCAAGGTGCCGCCGAGGTTGCGTCCAAACTTGAACGGATTATTGGCGACATGGGTTCGGCCGGCGTTGATGTCGAGCCAGGCGCGATTGAGCGGATGATCTCGGAAAATGCCCTGGGCACCGCAGGCGATAAACATCTTGTTGATGGCGTCGCTGCACTTGCCGGCCACCAGCGAGGCATCAAAGCGCATCTTGATGCGCTCCTCGATAGGCAATGTGCTGCTACAGCGTGCGGCGTCAATCATGCGGTCAAAATTGCGGAACATGATGGTTTCGCATTCATCTACGGTGGAAATCGCCATAGCCAGCGCCATCTGCGCATCCGGGTCCGTGGCAATCTTATTGCCGTCATTCAGGCCGACCCGGTCCTTGTTCACCGTTATATAGGCATCTGTGACGCCTTTGAGGCAACCCACGGCAGAACTGCACACCGCGCGCACGAAGATCTGGCCAAAAGGAAGCTTGAAGATATAGTGGTCATTGACAGCATTGCCCGGGCTATTGCACTCGAAGCCGTGGATGGATCGATGGGTGCGGTACTCGGGAACGAAAGCATCCTTAACAAGGATGTCGTTACTGCCGGTGCCCTCGAGGCCGGATACATCCCAGTTGTCGACGATCTCATAGTCAGCACGTGGAACGAGGAAGGTGCGGTAGTCCGGTGCCTCGCCCTCTTCGCTTGGGGGTACCATAGCGCCGAGAAAGGCCCAGTCGCAGTGCTTTGACCCGGAAGAGAAGCCCCAGTGGCCACTAAGTTTGTAGCCGCCGTCCACGTGTTCCACTTTGCCCACGGGCATGTAGGATGAAGAAATCAGCGTGCTGTCGTCCTCGCCCCAGACATCCTGCTGGGCGCGGTCATCGAATAGTGCCAACTGCCAGTTGTGGATGGCCACCACGCCGAGTACCCAGGCGGTGGACATGCAGCCTTCGGCGAGGATCATTTGCACCCGGAAAAACACCTCAGGATCCAGCTCGAAGCCGCCGTAGCGTGCGGGCTGCATAATGCGGAAGAAGCCGGCTTCCTGCATGGCGCTGATTGTGCTGTTTGGCAGTTTGCCTAGTTCGGCGGTTTCTCTGGTGCGTTCGCGCAGCGCAGGCACTAGCTCACGCGCCTTCTTGTAAAGCATTTCCGCGTGGGTCAATTGTTGTGCAGTCATAGGCTTCTCCTGAGCGTTTTAGTCTTCGATGGCGGCGACTATGGCGTCTCGCATGCGGCTATTCATACCCCATTTGCACTAAAGGTGGGGGTGACCAGAAGTCGACTTGATGCAGATCAATAGGCGCAATCACGGTGGTACAACTATGTGAATAGAACGGCGCCTGAGCAGATCGATCCCGCAACACAAAAGGGTGCAATTTTAGGGTCTCTGGACAGCCGAAATGAGGCGATTCAATTGGCGCTATGTTGACGCTGTCAGCAATGCTGTTCAAAAAGTCGCCAGCCCAGCATTTACGCGGCCTAGGAAGGGGTTCGTAAGCCAATAATTTTATTGGGAATAATGGTTGACAAAGGGGGTGCCCGTAAGGACAATACGTCGCCTTTCGGAGGGGTTCCCGAGTGGCCAAAGGGATCAGACTGTAAATCTGACGCGTAAGCTTCGGTGGTTCGAATCCACCCCCCTCCACCATGAATAGCGCATAAACACTGAGTTTGGCGGGTATAGTTCAATGGTAGAACCTCAGCCTTCCAAGCTGATGATGCGGGTTCGATTCCCGCTACCCGCTCCAGTTGATGCAGGGCTCATATAGCTCAGTCGGTAGAGCACTTCCTTGGTAAGGAAGAGGTCACCGGTTCAAGTCCGGTTATGAGCTCCACTTCTCTGGAAGCAGTGTTGTGGAATTGGAAGTAAGTAGTAACTAGTAGCGTAGAAGTAACGACTGCCAGTTTAGGAGACTGTCGAAAATGTCAAAAGAGCAATTTGAACGTAATAAGCCCCACGTAAACGTGGGAACGATTGGTCACGTTGACCATGGTAAAACGACGCTGACCGCGGCGCTGACGCGCGTCTGCTCCGAGGTATGGGGCGGAGACGCTGTAGCCTTTGACGGCATCGACAACGCACCGGAAGAGAAAGAGCGTGGTATCACCATTGCGACGTCTCACGTTGAGTACGAATCTCCGGATCGTCACTACGCGCACGTCGACTGCCCGGGCCACGCTGACTATGTGAAGAACATGATCACGGGTGCTGCGCAGATGGACGGCGCGATCCTGGTATGTGGTGCGACTGACGGCCCGATGCCGCAGACTCGCGAGCACATTCTGCTGTCTCGCCAGGTAGGCGTACCGTACATTGTTGTATTCCTGAACAAGGCTGACCTGCTGGCGGAAGACTGCGGCGGTGCGGACTCTGAAGAATACGAAGAGATGAAAGAGCTGGTTGAGATGGAGCTGCGTGAGCTGCTGGACCAGTACGAGTTCCCGGGTGACGACACGCCGATCATCTGTGGCTCTGCGCTGATGGCGCTGGAAGGCAAGGATGACAACGAGCTGGGCACGACGGCGGTTAAGACGCTGGTTGAGACCCTGGACTCTTACATCCCTGAGCCGGAGCGTGCGATTGACCAGCCGTTCCTGATGCCTGTTGAAGACGTGTTCTCTATCTCTGGTCGCGGAACGGTTGTGACCGGTCGTGTAGAGCGCGGCATCATCAAGGTGGGTGATGAGATTGAGATCGTAGGTATCAAGGAAACGCAGACGACGACCTGTACGGGTGTTGAGATGTTCCGCAAGCTGCTGGACGAAGGTCGCGCGGGTGAGAACGTTGGTGTCCTGTTGCGTGGTACGAAGCGTGAAGAAGTTGAGCGTGGCCAGGTACTGGCCGTACCGGGCAGTGTAACGCCGCACACGAAGTTCGAGGCAGAGGTTTACATTCTGTCGAAGGACGAAGGTGGTCGTCACACGCCGTTCTTCAAGGGCTACCGTCCGCAGTTTTACTTCCGTACGACTGATGTGACTGGCGCTTGTGAGCTGCCTGAAGGTGTTGAGATGGTCATGCCGGGTGACAACGTGCAGATGGTTGCGACGCTGATTGCTCCGATTGCGATGGAAGAAGGCCTGCGTTTTGCTATCCGTGAGGGTGGCCGTACGGTAGGTGCTGGCGTAGTCGCCAAGATCATCGAGTAATCGCTGATCTGAGTATTGAGCCGAGCTGCCGAAAGGCAGCTCGGCTTTGTCGTCTCAGTAGAGACGAGGAACGAAATGTTAGGCCAGTAGCTCAATTGGCAGAGCAGCGGTCTCCAAAACCGCAGGTTGGGGGTTCGATTCCCTCCTGGCCTGCCATCTTCTCAGGCGTCTTCGGGCGCGGTGGAGCTGGCGAGTGCCTCCGGGCACATAACGAAGGTATATAGGTGGTATGAGTTCAGAAGTCAGCACAAGTCGTTTCGATACGTTGAAGTGGCTGGTGGTTTTAGTCCTGGTGGCGGCCGGGGTATACGGCAACAGCTATTTTGCTGCCGAATCCCTGTTGTACCGGGTGCTGGCGCTGCTCGCTCTGGCGGTAGTGGCGGGATTTATCGCGCTGCAGACTGCACAGGGTGCGGCGTTTTGGGAACTGACCAAGGGCTCGCGCACCGAGATTCGCAAGGTGGTATGGCCAACGCGCCAGGAGGCCACCCAAACCACGTTGATCGTGGTGGCGTTTGTGATTCTGGTGGCATTGATTTTGTGGGGCCTGGATTCCCTGTTGGGATGGCTGGTTTCACTGGTGATTGGTTAGGCGTGGAGAAGGATTGAGGATGTCTAAGCGTTGGTATGTCGTTCACGCCTATTCCGGCTACGAGAAAAAGGTAGCGGGAGCACTTAAGGAGCGTATTGAACTGCACGGGATGCAGGATCGCTTTGGTGAAGTGCTGGTCCCGACGGAAGAAGTGATTGAGATGCGCGGCGGCCAGAAGCGCCGCAGCGAACGCAAATTCTTCCCCGGTTACGTGTTGGTGCAGATGGATTTGGACGATGACACCTGGCACCTGGTTAAGGACACGCCGCGAGTGATGGGTTTTATTGGCGGCAAGGCCGACCAGCCAGCCCCGATTACCGAAGCGGAAGCGAATGCGATTCTGCAGCGGGTAGAAGACGGGGTGGAAGCGCCGCGTCCCAAGACCTTGTTCGAGCCCGGCGAGATGGTGCGGGTTATCGATGGTCCTTTCAACGACTTCAATGGCGTTGTAGAGGAAGTGAATTATGAGAAGAGTCGCCTGCAGGTAGCTGTTCTTATTTTTGGCCGTTCCACCCCGGTGGAACTGGAATTTGGTCAGGTAGAAAAAGCCTGATCTTTTACAAGATGGGGAGCCCGAAGGTCGCTTTCGACTAGTACGGCGTTTGAACCCAGGGAGAAACGACAATGGCTGCAAAGATTGAAGCCTATATCAAGTTGCAGGTGCCTGCTGGTCAGGCAAACCCCAGCCCCCCCGTAGGCCCGGCACTGGGTCAGCACGGTGTGAACATCATGGATTTCTGTAAGGCGTTTAACGCAGAAACCCAGGGCATGGAGCCGGGCCTGCCGGTTCCGGTTGTGATCACGGTTTACGCCGATCGCAGCTTCACCTTTATCAAGAAAACCCCGCCTGCCGCCGTACTGCTGCGCAAGGCTGCCAAGATCAAGAAGGGCTCCGGCACCCCCAACACTAACAAGGTGGGCAAGGTGACTCGCGCGCAACTCGAAGAGATCGCCGAAGCCAAGTGGCCCGACCTGACTGCCGCCGATATGGACGCGGCTGTTCGCACCATTGCTGGCAGTGCACGTTCCGCTGGTATCGAAACGGAAGGAGTGAACTAATGGCCAAGCTTAGCAAGCGTCAGCGCGCAATCGCTGAAAAAGTAGAGCCCGGCAAGCAGTACCCTCTTGACGAGGCTGTTAGCCTGTTAAAGGAGTGTGCCACTGCCAAGTTCAACGAGTCTGTTGAAGTAGCCATCAACCTGGGCGTAGACGCCAAGAAGTCTGACCAGGCTGTACGCGGTGCAACAAACCTGCCTCACGGCACAGGTAGTGACGTGCGCGTGGCCGTCTTCACCTCCGGTGACAATGCCGATAAGGCGACGGCTGCCGGTGCTGACCTGGTGGGCATGGAAGATCTGGCCGAGCAGGTTAAGGCTGGTGAAATGAATTTTGACGTGGTTATTGCTACGCCTGACGCCATGCGCGTTGTGGGTCAGCTAGGTCAGGTACTGGGTCCCCGTGGCCTGATGCCTAACCCGAAGACCGGTACGGTAACCCCCGATGTTGAGACTGCCGTTAAGAATGCCAAGGCTGGTCAGGTTCAATACCGAACTGACAAGAACGGCATCATCCACGGCGCCGTCGGCAAGATCGACTTTGAAGTGAATGCCATCAAGGAAAACCTTGAGGCCGTGCTGGCTGACCTGAAGAAGGCCAAGCCTGCTGCCGCCAAAGGCGTTTACATGCAGAAAGTGACTCTGAGCACCACCATGGGTCCCGGGCTGGCCATCGACCAGTCCACGCTGGAAGTTTAAGAACAGAATTTGATCCGGCGCCCCCACAAGGGGTAGCTGCTCAAATGCTTCGCAGGGAAGCGGGGCAACTGACCAGGTAAACCACCAACGGGTGGCCCCGGTCAGCTTTGAGGTCTTTGGAAGAAGGCATTGGCTCCTGGAGCCTTAGCTGAGTACTGAAGACCATCAAAGACCGTAGGCGCGGTTGCTGCACGTAGGTAACCGCTTAATGAGAGCCCCGGCTTGAACCTACGTAGATGGAGGCACCCCCGGGTGTCTAAAAGTAACTAACCAGGAGTAAGAATCCAGTGGCAATTGGACTCGAAGACAAGAAAGCGATCGTTGCTGAAGTCAATGAGACAGCCACCAGTGCACTGTCCGTGGTCATCGCCGATTCACGCGGCGTGACTGTGGATGAGATGACTGCTCTGCGTAAGGATGCTCGTGAGAACCAGATCACGTTGCGCGTTGTGCGTAACACGCTGGCCAAGCGTGCATTCGAAGGAACGGAATACGAATGTGTCTCTGAGACACTGACGGGTCCGTCCCTGTTCGGATTTTCCATGGAAGATCCGGGCGCAGCCGCACGACTCTTTAAAGACTTCGCTAAAGAGAACGAAGAGTTCGAAGTGAAGGCATTGGCGGTCAGTGGCCAGTTACTGGGTGCAGACCAATTGGATGTATTGGCCAAGCTGCCGACGCGTGACCAGGCACTCTCGATGTTGATGAGTGTTATGCAAGCGCCGGTAACCAAGCTGGTACGGACGATGAACGAAGTACCTGGAAAGCTGGTACGTACCGTTGCGGCGGTTCGCGATCAGAAACAATCAGAGGCCGCGTAAGCGGTTTTTAATCAGCTAAGGAGTTTAAAACAATGTCTCTGTCTAAAGACGATATTTTGAATGCAATTGCTGAGATGAGCGTAATGGACATCGTTGAGCTCATCGAAGCGATGGAAGAGAAGTTCGGTGTATCTGCAGCTGCAGCTGTTGCTGCTGCCCCGGCTGCCGCTGCTGGCGGCGACGCTGGCGGTGCTGCTGAAGAGAAGACCGAGTTTGATGTAATGCTGACCTCAGCCGGTGACAAGAAAGTTAACGTCATCAAGGTTGTTCGTGCAGTAACCGGCCTGGGCCTCAAAGAAGCCAAGGGTCTGGTTGACGGCGCTCCCTCCGCTATTAAGGAAGGTGTTGCCAAGGACGAAGCTGAGGACATCCTCAAGCAGCTGGAAGAAGCTGGCGGCGCAGCAGAGCTTAAGTAAGTTCTGTTGGTCAGCTTTAGCTGCTGAAGTCGTGCAAAGGCTGGCGGGGACGAAAATCCCCGGCGGCTTGCCGCTTCTAACGAAAGATTTTTTAGACCCTCCGAGGTCGAGGCACAGTAGCGATTACTGTGTTAATGGGAAACATAGCTGGGGAGTAAGATGACGTACTCGTACACTGAGAAAAAGAGGATTCGTAAAGACTTTGGCATCATGCCCAAGGTCATGGATGTGCCCTATTTGCTGGCCATTCAGCTCGATTCCTACCGCAAGTTTACACAGGCCGGTGTGCCTCTCGAAGATCGTGGAGACTACGGTCTGCACGCCGCCTTTAAGTCAGTATTCCCAATCGTCAGCTACAGCGGCAATGCAGCCCTGGAGTATGTCGATTATGCATTGGGTGCGCCCGTATTTGACGTCAACGAATGTCAGCTGCGCGGTGTGACCTATTCTGTACCCCTGCGCGTCAAGGTGCGGCTGATCATTTACGACAAGGATTCGGCCAACAAGACCATCAAGGACATCAAAGAGCAGGAAGTGTACATGGGGGAGATCCCCCTGATGACCGAGAACGGCACCTTCGTTATCAACGGCACAGAGCGGGTGATTGTTTCCCAGCTGCACCGCTCGCCGGGTGTTTTCTTTGATCATGACCGTGGCAAGACCCACTCATCGGGTAAGCTGCTTTATTCTGCCCGGGTTATTCCTTACCGTGGTTCATGGTTGGACTTCGAGTTCGATCCGAAGGACCTGGTGTACGTGCGTATCGACCGCCGCCGCAAGCTGCCGGCCACTATCCTGCTTCGCGCACTCGGCTACAGCGCCGAGGAAGTCCTCGATATGTTCTACGACGTCAACACCTTCCATAGCGATGGCGAGGGCAACTACACCGTACAGCTGGTGCCTGAGCGCCTGCGTGGTGAAGTCGCTGCATTCGATATCAAGGTCGGACGCAAGCTGATCGTTGAGCAGGGTCGTCGTATTACGGCGCGCCATATTCGCCAGTTGGAAGAAGCCAAGATTACTGAGCTGGAGGTACCCCTCGAGTACGTGATGGGTCGCTCGCTGGCTAAGAATGTGGTCAACAAAGATACCGGTGAGGTCCTGGTCGACTGTAACACCGAGCTGACCGAGGAAGTCCTTGCTCAGCTGAACGAGGCCGGTATCAAGGAGATCGAGACGCTCTACACGAACGAACTCGACTGTGGCCCGTTCATCTCCGATACCTTGCGCGCTGACACCACCAGCAACGAGCTGGAAGCATTGGTAGAAATCTACCGCATGATGCGTCCTGGCGAGCCGCCGACCAAGGAGTCTGCAGAGAACCTGTTCCAGAACCTGTTCTTCTCCGCGGAACGCTATGACCTGTCTGCGGTAGGTCGCATGAAGTTCAATCGTCGTCTCGGTCGCGAATCGGCCATGGGCAGCGGCATCCTGGATCGCGACGATATCGTTGACGTACTAAAAACCCTGGTCGACATCCGTAACGGTAAGGGCATGGTCGACGACATCGATCACCTGGGTAACCGTCGCGTTCGCTCTGTGGGTGAAATGGCGGAGAACCAGTTCCGCGTGGGTCTGGTGCGTGTTGAGCGTGCGGTTAAAGAGCGTCTGTCTATGGCTGAGAGCGAAGGCTTGATGCCGCAGGATTTGATCAACGCTAAGCCGGTGGCTGCCGCGGTGAAGGAATTCTTCGGCTCCAGCCAGTTGTCCCAGTTTATGGACCAGAACAACCCGCTGTCGGAAGTGACTCACAAGCGCCGTGTATCGGCTCTTGGCCCGGGTGGTTTGACTCGCGAACGTGCTGGTTTTGAGGTGCGCGACGTGCACCCCACTCACTACGGTCGAGTCTGTCCGATTGAGACTCCTGAAGGTCCAAACATCGGTCTGATTAACTCATTGGCGACCTACGCCCGCACCAACGAGTACGGCTTCCTAGAAAGCCCCTATCGTAAAGTAGAGAATGGCAAGGTATCCGACGACATCGAATATCTGTCGGCCATCAATGAAGGTCAGTTCGTTATTGCGCAGGCCTCTGCCGAGCTCGATAAGAACAATAAGTTTGTCGAAGACCTGGTGGCAGTGCGTCACCTGAATGAGTTTACCGTCAAGGCGCCGGAAGATGTCGACTACATGGACGTGTCTCCACGTCAGGTTGTGTCTGTTGCTGCCTCGCTGATTCCGTTCCTGGAGCACGATGATGCTAACCGCGCCCTGATGGGATCCAACATGCAGCGTCAGGCCGTGCCCACTCTGCGCGCTGACAAGCCGCTGGTAGGAACCGGCATGGAGCGTCACGTGGCCACCGACTCCGGTGTCTGTGTGGTAGCCCGCCGCGGCGGTGTGGTCGACTCTGTCGACGCCAGCCGTATCGTGGTTCGTGTCAACGACGCCGACGTCGGTAAAGACGAAGCGCCAGTCGATATCTATAACCTGATCAAGTACACCCGTTCTAACCAGAACACCTGCATCAACCAACGTCCTATTGTTAAGCAAGGTGACGTGATTGATCGCGGCGACATTCTGGCCGATGGTCCTTCTATCGACATGGGTGAGTTGGCACTGGGACAGAACATGCGTATCGCGTTCATGCCCTGGAACGGCTACAACTTTGAGGATTCCATCCTGGTTTCAGAGCGGGTCGTGAAGGAAGATCGCTTTACTACGATCCATATCCAGGAGCTGACCTGTATTGCTCGTGATACCAAGCTGGGACCGGAGGAAATCACCGCCGATATTCCCAACGTGGGCGAGAGCGCACTGAGCAAGCTGGATGAGTCCGGTATTGTTTACATCGGCGCCGAGGTAGACGCCGGTGACATTCTGGTGGGCAAGGTCACGCCGAAGGGCGAAACCCAACTGACCCCGGAAGAAAAGCTGCTGCGCGCGATCTTCGGTGAGAAAGCGTCTGACGTGAAAGACACTTCGCAGCGTGTGCCTTCCTCTACCAAGGGTACGGTTATCGATGTGCAGGTGTTTACTCGCGATGGCCTCGAAAAGGATGCGCGTGCACTGCAAATCGAGAAGGCTCAGCTGGACGAGTACCGCAAGGATCTGAACGAAGAGTATCGCATCTTTGAAGAAGCGATGTTCTCTCGCCTCGGTAACCTGCTGAAGGGCAAGAAGACTGTCAGCGGTGGCGGACTCACCAAGGGTACTAGTCTGACCGCCAAGGTGCTGGAAGACCTGGACCGTGAGCAGTGGTTCAAGCTGAAGTTGTCGGCAGCAGATGTCAATGAGTCTCTGGCTGCTGCACAAAACCAGCTCAAGGAACAGCGCAAGCTGCTGGATGAGCGTTTTGAAGACAAGAAGCGCAAGCTGCAGAGCGGTGATGACCTGGCGCCGGGCGTACTTAAGATCGTCAAGGTTTACCTGGCAGTTAAGCGTCGCATTCAGCCGGGTGACAAGATGGCGGGACGTCACGGTAACAAGGGTGTGATCTCAGTGATCATGCCGGTTGAAGATATGCCCTATGACGAGAACGGTGAGCCGGTAGATATCGTGCTCAATCCGCTGGGTGTGCCGTCGCGGATGAACGTGGGACAGATCCTCGAAACCCACCTGGGCATGGCTGCCAAAGGTCTGGGCGAGAAGATCGACGCCATGATCAAAGAGCAGAAGAAAGTCGCAGAAGTGCGCAAGTTCCTGGAAGCCGTTTATAACAACGGTGCCGGTCGCGTGGAGGACATCAAGTCTCTGAGCGACGAAGAAGTGATGGAGCTGGCTAAAAACCTGCGCGGTGGTGTGCCGATGGCGACGCCGGTATTTGACGGTGCCGAGGAGGCATCCATCAAGGACCTGCTGAAGATTGCCGATATGCCGGACAGTGGGCAGTTCACGCTGTATGACGGCCGTACGGGTGATGCGTTCGATCGCCCCGTGACGGTTGGCTACATGTACATGCTGAAGCTGAACCACCTGGTCGATGACAAGATGCACGCACGTTCCACGGGCTCTTACAGCCTCGTTACGCAGCAGCCGCTGGGTGGTAAGGCGCAGTTCGGTGGTCAGCGCTTCGGTGAGATGGAAGTGTGGGCCCTGGAAGCCTATGGTGCTGCGTACACACTGCAGGAGATGTTGACGGTCAAGTCCGACGACGTCGCCGGTCGGACCAAGATGTACAAGAACATTGTTGATGGTGATCATCGCATGGAGCCTGGCATGCCCGAATCCTTCAATGTGCTGGTTAAGGAAATTCGTTCTCTCGGTATCGATATCGAGCTCGAGCACGAATAAGCACTGTTGGATTTAGCGCATAGCGTTTAGGAGGAAATACCTTGAAAGATTTATTGAATCTGTTGAAGTCCCAGGGTCAGTCAGAAGAGTTCGATGCGATTCGCATCGGCCTGGCATCCCCGGAGATGATCCGCTCCTGGTCCTTCGGTGAAGTGAAGAAGCCGGAGACGATCAACTACCGTACCTTTAAGCCGGAGCGGGACGGCCTGTTCTGTGCCAAGATTTTTGGCCCAGTGAAGGACTATGAGTGTCTGTGTGGCAAGTACAAGCGCCTCAAGCATCGCGGTGTCATTTGCGAGAAGTGTGGCGTTGAAGTTGCGCTGGCTAAAGTACGCCGCGAGCGCATGGGTCATATCGAACTGGCCAGCCCGGTTGCTCACATCTGGTTCCTGAAGTCGCTGCCGTCACGTATTGGCTTGCTGCTGGATATGACCCTGCGGGATATCGAGCGGGTGCTGTACTTCGAATCCTACGTGGTAACCGATCCCGGTATGACCACGCTGGAACACGGTCAGTTGCTGACTGATGAGCAGTACTACGAAGCGATGGAAGAGTTTGGTGACGAGTTCACCGCGAAAATGGGTGCCGAGGCGGTACAAGAGCTGATGATGCAGCTCGATATCGACCAGGAAGTCGCTACCCTGCGCGAAGAGATCCCTGCCACCAGCAGTGAAACCAAGATCAAGAAGCTGTCCAAGCGCCTGAAACTGATGGAAGCGTTTGCCACCTCCGGCAACAAGCCGGAGTGGATGATCCTGAATGCTCTGCCCGTTCTGCCGCCGGATCTGCGTCCGCTGGTACCACTGGACGGTGGTCGTTTCGCGACCTCTGATCTGAACGATCTTTACCGTCGTGTTATCAACCGTAACAATCGCCTGAAGCGACTGCTGGATCTGAATGCGCCTGACATTATTGTGCGCAACGAAAAGCGTATGCTGCAGGAAGCGGTTGACGCGCTGCTGGATAACGGCCGTCGCGGTCGTGCCATCACCGGCTCCAACAAGCGCCCGCTGAAGTCGCTGGCTGACATGATCAAGGGCAAGCAGGGTCGCTTCCGCCAGAACCTGCTGGGTAAGCGTGTCGACTACTCCGGTCGTTCCGTGATCGTGGTTGGTCCTACCCTGAAATTGCACCAGTGTGGTCTTCCCAAGAAGATGGCGCTGGAACTGTTCAAGCCGTTCATTTTCGGCAAGCTGGAACTGCGTGGCCTGGCCACGACGATTAAGGCCGCCAAGAAGATGGTTGAGCGCGAGCCGCCGGAAGTCTGGGATATCCTCGCCGAGGTTATTCGCGAGCACCCGGTGCTGCTGAACCGCGCCCCGACGCTGCACCGCCTCGGTATTCAGGCCTTCGAGCCGGTACTGATTGAAGGTAAGGCTATTCAGCTGCACCCGCTGGTGTGTGCCGCATATAACGCTGACTTCGACGGTGACCAGATGGCGGTACACGTACCGCTGACCCTGGAAGCACAGCTTGAAGCCCGGGCCCTGATGATGTCGACCAATAACATCCTCTCACCGGCCAACGGCGAGCCCATCATCGTACCGTCCCAGGACGTGGTACTGGGTCTGTATTACATGACCCGCGATCGCATCAACGCCAAAGGCGAGGGCATGACCTTCGCCAATGTGAGCGAAGTGCACCGTGCCTTTGTTGCCGGCCACGTGCATCTGCAGGCGCGCATTAAGGTGCGTGTCGATCAAATGGTGATTACCGAAGACGGCGAAGAAGAGCACAAGACAACTATCGAGGAAACGACCGTGGGTCGTGCCCTGCTGTGGGAGATTGTGCCGAAGGGGCTTGAGTATGAGCTGATCAACCAGCCCATGAACAAGAAAGCGATCTCGCGCGTGATTAACCAGTGCTATCGTATCGTTGGTCTGAAGGCGACGGTTATTTTTGCCGACCAGCTGATGTACACGGGCTACGATTACTCCACGCGCAGCGGCGCGTCGATCGGTGTGAACGATTTCGTCATCCCCGATGAGAAAGCGAAGATCATCGATCACGCCGATGCGGAAGTGAAGGAGATCGAAGACCAGTACGCCAATGGCCTGGTAACCCAGGGCGAGAAGTACAACAAGGTCATCGATATCTGGTCCCGGGCTAACGACCTGGTGTCCAAGTCCATGATGGAGGGGCTGAGCAAGGAGACTGTCGTCAACCGCGACGGTGAGAAGGAAGAGCAGGACTCTTTCAACTCCGTGTATATCTATGCTGACTCCGGTGCTCGTGGTTCACCCGCACAGATTCGTCAGCTGGCAGGTATGCGTGGCCTGATGGCCAAGCCCGACGGCTCGATCATTGAGACGCCGATCGTTGCGAACTTCCGTGAAGGTCTGAACGTACTGCAGTACTTCATCTCCACCCACGGTGCTCGTAAGGGGCTGGCCGATACCGCACTGAAAACCGCTAACTCCGGTTACCTGACGCGTCGACTCGTCGATGTCGCCCAGGATCTGGTCGTTACCGAGGAGGATTGTGGTGCAGACCAAGGCCTTCTGATGACGCCGGTTATTGAAGGCGGCGACATTATCGAGTCATTGGGTGATCGCGTACTGGGTCGTATTGTGGCTCGCGATGTGATTCGTCCGGGCACCGATGACGAAATCGCAGTCACGGCCGGCACCATGCTGGATGAGCGTTGGGTAGAGCGTCTCGAGGAAATGAGTATCGACGAGATCGAAGTACGTTCGCCGATCACCTGTGAGACCCGTCATGGTATCTGCTCTATGTGTTACGGCCGAGACTTGGCCCGTGGACACAAGGTCAACATGGGCGAAGCCATTGGTGTTGTTGCGGCCCAGTCGATTGGTGAGCCGGGCACTCAGCTGACCATGCGTACCTTCCACATCGGTGGTGCTGCTTCGCGGGCAACTGCCCAGGACAGCATCCAGGTGAAAGGCGGCGGTACCGTGCGTCTGCACAACCTCAAGTTTGTTGAGCGCAGCGATGGCAACCTGGTCGCTATCTCGCGTTCCGGCGAGCTGGCAATTCTAGACGAGCGCGGCCGAGAGCGTGAGCGCTATAAGCTGCCTTACGGTGCAACCATTACCGTTGCCGACCACGCCGAAGTAGGTGCGGGCGATGTGGTTGCTACTTGGGATCCGCATACCCACCCGATCATCACCGAGGTGGCGGGTACGGTGAAGTTCTCCGGAATGGAAGATGGCATTACCATCAAGCGCCAAACCGATGAACTGACCGGTCTGTCCAGCATTTCCGTAACGGATCCGGCCGAACGTCCGGCGGCAGGCAAGGATATTCGCCCAGCGGTAACCCTGGTCGACGACAAGGGCAAGGAGCTGTGCCTCGCTGGTACAAATGTACCTGCGCACTACTTCCTGCCGGCCAACGCGATCGTTTCGATGGAAGACGGTGCCGACATCGGTGTGGGTGATATCATCGCCCGTATCCCGCAGGAAGGTTCCAAGACTCGTGATATTACCGGTGGTCTGCCACGCGTTGCCGACCTATTCGAAGCCCGTAAGCCGAAGGAGCCTGCGATTCTGGCAGAGATTTCCGGCACGGTGAGCTTTGGTAAGGAAACCAAGGGCAAGCGTCGTCTGGTTATCACGCCGACGGATGGCTCGACCCTGCCGGACGGCAGCGATCATTACGAGTCGCTGATTCCGAAATGGCGTAACCTGTCGGTGTTTGAGGGTGAGAGCGTTGAGAAGGGTGAAGTGGTGTCTGAAGGACCGCCCAGCCCGCACGATATTCTGCGCCTGAAAGGCATCGAAGAACTGGCCAAGTACATCGTCAATGAGATCCAGGACGTGTACCGCCTGCAGGGTGTGAAGATCAACGACAAGCACATCGAGGTGATTGTTCGCCAGATGCTGCGCAAGGTTACGATTACCGCATCCGGTGACTCAACCCTTATCAAGGGTGAGCAGGTGGAGTACACCACCCTCCTGGAAGAAAACGAGCGCCTGCAGGCAGAGGGATTGATCACTGCCCAGGGCGAGCGTGAACTGCTGGGTATCACCAAGGCGTCGCTGGCAACCGAGAGCTTCATCTCCGCGGCCTCCTTCCAGGAGACTACCCGCGTACTGACTGAAGCCGCGGTGACCGGCAAGCGCGACCGTCTGCGTGGTCTGAAAGAGAACGTGGTTGTGGGTCGACTGATCCCGGCCGGTACGGGTCTTGCCTACCACGAAGAGCGCAAGCGTAAGCGTGACGTTGAATCACCGGAAGGTTCGGTGAGCGTGCAGGAGATCGAAGCAGCACTGACAGAGGCGCTGCAAGCCGATTCCTGAGGCAGTCAACCCCACCCATCACGCAAGCCGTGATGGGTGGTTACTTTGGAGGTTGATCTAATGGCGTTGATGCCACTACTCGCTCACCTGGTGGGACTGCGGGGGCAATCGGTAAACGCCTCTTGGATTATTGATGGCGGTTGTCATCGCGGTGAATTCGCCGCTCAAGCGTTGAATCACTTTCCGGCGTCCCACGTGCTGTCTTTTGAGCCTGATCCTGACTCATTCCAATTAGCGCAGCGCAATTTGGGCTCGCAATCGCGTTCAGTATTGGTGAACTCGGCACTAGGGGCCCGAAAGGGGCAGGCGGAATTTTTCAGGGGCGCCTATACCGCAACAAACTCGTTATTGCCGCGCCCCAAAGAGGAAGCTAAGCCCTATTACCCCGAAGCCGCAAGTCTTACTGGTGGTTATCAAGTTGATGTGAGCACCATAGATGACGAGTGCGCTGAACGGGGTATTGATGTTGTCGATCTGCTAAAGCTCGATCTGCAAGGTGGCGAAAAAGCTGCGCTAGAAGGCGCTAGTGAGATGCTTGCCTCGCAGCGGGTGAACGTAATCTTTCTCGAAGTGGTGTTTGTTCGTAAGTACCACGAGCAGCCGCTTTTTTGGGAGATCTGGCAGCAAATGGAGCACTTTGGTTACACCTTGTATTCAATCGAAGATATCAAAATCGGCTTGTATCACCAGGAAGAGGTTAGCCTTAGACACCGGCAATGGAATCAGGGTGATGCAATTTTTCTCTCTCCCAAGCTTCGAGCCGTTCTAGATGGCTAGCAGCCAAACCATATATCCGGTTTGGCTTGCTTCCTACCCGCGCAGCGGGAACACTTATTTAAGGACGCTGCTGTGGCATTGTTTCAGTGAAAGGTCGGGTAGCGTTTACCCCAATGACCTGGGCGGAAACGCGGCGCTTGAAGCCTATGTAGGGCACGCCGAGCATGGCACTCCAGAGTGGAAGGCCCTGCTTGAGAGGCCGCGCCCGCTGCTGAAAACACACGAGAAGAATAAAGATAATGCTCCCGCGATCTACGTTGTCAGGGATGGACGCGCTGCGGTCGTAAGCCTCTGGCACTTCTAAAAGGGACAGATTCCCTTGATTGATATTGTTAGAGGTAACCATCGCTTTGGTACATGGGCAGACCATGTTGAGTCCTGGGCACCCTGGACAAGGCCCAATACGCTTTTCCTTAAGTACGAAGATATCGAGACGGATTTGCCTAGTGCTTTGCAAAAGATCGAGAGTTTTCTATCTATCAGTTTGCTGAGTGAGGAAGTCCCGCCCAGGGAAAAAATTGCTCTCTCGGACGGCAAATGGGTGCGAAAGAAATCAGATTGGCGTGATGAATTGTCTGGGGAGTGCTTGGATATTTTCCAGCAAGTCAATGGCGACATGATGAGCAGGTTAGATTACCAGTAGCGCCAGTAGCTAAAAGCATTAAACGATTGACGTAGTCAATCATAAGGCCCCGCATGAGTTTGGCAGCAGAGGCTACCACTCGCGCAAGGACGGCCCGAGGATATGCTTTGAGCGACCGATAGCGTGCTGGCTGTGACCCACTATGAGTGGATCGGGAGCTTTCACTACCGAAAGGTCTTTATTGGGATAATCCAGGCTATGCAAGAAGTGGGTCATACATGCGATTCGCGCACGCTTTTTGTCGGATGATTTGACAATGGTCCAGGGCGCGTCCGCGGTATCGGTGTAGAAGAACATGGCTTCTTTGGCCTCGGTGTATTCATCCCAGCGCTCGATCGAGGCGCGATCAATGGGCGACAACTTCCATTGTTTCAGTGGATCAGTCTCACGTTTGTTGAATCGGGCGGTTTGTTCTTCCTGGGTCACCGAGAACCAGTATTTGAACAGGCGAATGCCACTGCGCACCATCATGCGTTCCAACTCGGGTGTTTGGCGCATGAACTCGAGATACTCCTCGGGTGTGCAGAACTCCATGACACGTTCGACACCGGCGCGGTTGTACCAGGAGCGGTCGAACATGGTGATCTCGCCCTGGGTGGGGAGGTGATTGATGTAGCGCTGGAAGTACCATTGTCCCTGTTCGTGCTCGGAAGGCTTCTCAAGGGCTACCACGCGCGCGCCGCGAGGGTTGAGATGCTCCATAAAGCGTTTGATGGTCCCGCCCTTGCCAGCGGCATCGCGGCCTTCAAACAACACCACGATCTTCTGTCCGGTTTCCTTCACCCAGGCCTGTACCTTCAGTAACTCCACCTGCAGTGCCATTTTCTTGTCTTCGTAATCCGAGTTAGGCATCTTGGTGTGATAGGGGTAGGTGCCATTTTGGAAGAGCGCCCTAATTGCGTCAGGGTCATGCTTCATTTCAGCTTGAGCATGGCGCAACTCACTGCCGTGTAGTTTGTCGATATCCACCACTTTGTTGTCTCCCTCAGATGTCATGATCGTCTCCTTTGTAAAGGACTAATTATCGGCTCCAGTAAAGCGGCTTATCTATGATCAGGATCAAGAGTGGCGCGGATTTCGGGGTCGCTTTCTTCGCTTGACTCGGGGGGTACACCTCTATAATATTCCGGCGCCCCACGTGGCGGGGTAAACAAGTTTTGAATTTCGGGTGGGCTCTCCTGTTTTAGGCGAGCCCGCTTCTTATTAGTCGTTTGAAGAACGGCAAATACTTATCCAACGAGTGGAAAAATGACAGACCTATCCTTGTACAGAAACATCGGTATCTTCGCGCACGTGGACGCGGGTAAAACCACCACGACCGAGCGGATTCTCAAGCTGACCGGCAAGATTCACAAGACCGGTGAAGTGCATGATGGTGCGGCGACGACGGACTTCATGGAGCAGGAGCAGGAGCGTGGTATCACGATTCAGTCTGCAGCAACGACCTGTTTCTGGAACGACCACCGCCTAAACATTATTGATACCCCTGGACACGTAGACTTCACGGTTGAGGTATACCGCTCTCTGAAGGTACTCGATGGTGGTGTAGGCGTATTCTGTGGTTCAGGTGGTGTTGAACCCCAGTCAGAGACCAACTGGCGTTATGCCAACGAATCCGAAGTCGCTCGTCTGATTTTCGTCAATAAGCTGGACCGCATGGGTGCAGACTTCTACCGCGTGGTAGACCAGGTGAAGAAAGTCCTCGGTGCCAACCCGCTGGTCATGACCTTGCCCATTGGCATCGAAGACGACTTCGCAGGTGTTGTCGATGTACTGACCAAGAAGGCGTATATCTGGGACGAGACCGGCCTGCCGGAGAATTTCGAAGTCACCGATGTGCCTGCGGACATGGTCGATGACGTGGAGGCTTACCACGAGCAGCTGATCGAGACGGCGGTTGAGCAGGACGATGACCTGATGATGATGTACATGGAAGGCGAAGAGCCCTCCATCGAGGACATCAAGCGCTGTATTCGTGAGGGTACCCGCAAGCTGGATTTCTTCCCGACTTACTGTGGCTCTGCCTTCAAGAATAAGGGTGTGCAGCTGGTACTGGATGCCGTTGTTGATTACCTGCCGAGCCCGACTGAAGTCGATCCGCAGCCGCTGACCGATGAAGAAGGTGAGCCCACCGGTGAAGTAGCTACGGTAGCCGTTGAAGAACCTCTGCGCGCGTTGGCATTCAAGATCATGGACGACCGTTTTGGCGCCCTGACCTTTATTCGTATCTACTCCGGCAAAATGGAGAAGGGCATGACTGTGCTCAACTCCGCTACCGGCAAGACTGAACGTATCGGCCGTATGGTTGAGATGCACGCTGATGACCGCAACGAACTGGACAGCGCCCAGGCGGGAGACATCATTGCCTGTGTGGGCATGAAGAACGTCCAGACCGGCCATACTCTCTGCGACCCAGATAACCCCTGTACTTTGGAAGCGATGGTATTCCCGGATCCGGTAATCTCTATTGCTGTTGCGCCGAAAGACAAGGGCGGTTCCGAGAAAATGGGTATCGCGATCGGTAAAATGATTGCGGAAGATCCTTCCTTCCGTGTTGAAACCGATGAAGATTCTGGTGAGACCATCCTCAAGGGTATGGGCGAGCTGCACCTGGATATCAAGATCGATATTCTTAAGCGCACCTACGGTGTTGAGCTGGAAGTGGGTCAGCCCCAGGTCGCTTACCGTGAAACCATTACCCAGGCCATTGAAGACAGCTACACCCACAAGAAGCAGTCTGGTGGTTCTGGTCAGTTCGGTAAGGTCGACTACCGCATCACTCCGGGAGAGCCCGGTTCCGGTTTCCAGTTCGAGTCCACGGTTGTGGGCGGCAACGTACCGAAGGAATTCTTTCCGGCGATTGAGAAGGGTTTCGCTGGCATGATGGAAGAGGGCCCATTGGCTGGCTTCCCCGTGCTGGATGTATCGATCGAACTGTTCGATGGTGCTTTTCACGCCGTTGACTCCTCCGCGGTGGCCTTTGAGCTCGCGGCGAAGGGTGCCTACCGCCAGTCCATGGTGAAGGCCGGTCCTCAACTGATCGAGCCGATCATGAAGGTGGACGTGTTCACCCCGGAAGATCACGTCGGTGATGTTATCGGTGACCTGAACCGTCGCCGCGGCATGATCAAGGACCAGGAGCCGGGTACTACCGGCGTACGCGTCAAGGCCGACGTACCCCTGGCAGAGATGTTCGGTTACATCGGTAGCCTGCGTACGATGACCTCCGGTCGTGGCCAGTTCTCCATGGAATTCTCACACTACCTGCCGTGCCCGGCAGCCGTGTCTGAGAAAGTCATTGAGGAAGAGAAGGCACGCCAGGAAGCCAAGAAGAAGTAAGCTTCCCGCCGGCAACGATCAAGGGCACTCCTTCAAGGGCGTGCCCTTTTTTGTGCCTGCGCCATTTATTGCGACGGCGCCGGGCGGGTGGAGCGCTTAGTGGTGTATCATTCGGCAGCGGCCGGGGTAGTGCTGGTCTCTGGAATAATAATTAGATGCTTTTCAATTCCTACATTTTTATCTTCGCGTTTTTGCCGCTGACGCTGCTCGCCTATTACACGCTCAACCATATGGGCTACCTGCGCGCGGGTAAGTTTCTGTTGCTGGGGAGCTCTTGGCTGTTCTATGGGTGGTGGAACCCCATCTACTTGCCCCTGCTACTGGGTTCGATAGTCGTTAACTACGTTATCGCAGGGAAGATCCAGGCCTACGGCCGCTCGCGAAAGATCATCCCTCCGAAGAAGCGGCTCATGATCCTGGCGGTGTGCCTCAACGTGAGTCTGCTCGCCTACTACAAGTACATGGACTTTTTCATCTACAACGTCAATCTGTTGCCAGGCGTTGAATTTGATTTCCTGCGCCTTGCTCTACCGCTGGGTATCAGTTTCTTTACGCTGCAACAGATAGCATTCATCGTCGACTGTTATCGCACCGGTCTCAAAGAGCGAGATCCGGTGAACTACGCATTGTTCGTGTCGTTCTTCCCGCAGCTGATCGCCGGCCCGATCGTTCACCACCGCGAGATCATGCCGCAGTTTGCGGCCACCGATAACCGGCGTTTTCATGTCGATAGCTTCGTGCTGGGTACATTTGTATTCAGTATCGGTCTGTTCAAGAAGGTGGTGATTGCCGACTCATTCGAGATACTGGTCAATAATGGCTTCGATGCGGCTACCTCGCTGAATATGCTGGAGGCCTGGCTGGTTCACTACAGTTACACCTTCCAACTGTACTTTGATTTCTCGGCCTACTCGGACATGGCGATTGGCCTGGCGCTCATGTTTAACATTGAGCTGCCTATCAATTTCCGCAGCCCCTACAAGGGCACGAGCATCATTAATCTCTGGCAGCGCTGGCATATGACGCTGACCCGCTTCATCAATGCCTACGTATATAAGACTATTCTCCGCGCCATGCCTGAGATCAACTTCCGCAACGGCATGATTGCCAGCTTCCTTGCGATGGTAGTGAGTGGTATCTGGCATGGTTCTGCCTGGACCTTCGTGGTGTTCGGCGCGCTGAATGGACTCGCTATTGTGATTAATCACCTGTGGCGGAAGCTGGCGATCAACATGCCGGCCTGGCTCGGCTGGTTCATAACTTTCCACTTCTTCAGCATTACCCTGGTGATGTTTCGGGCCACCAGCTGGGACAGCGCATTTAGGGTCTACCGGGGCATGCTGGGAATGGATGGCGGGGAGTTGGCGGTCTCCGCCAGCAAGCTCATGGGGCAGAGTGCACCCTGGTTCTTTGACTTTGCCAGCGGCGCGGCGCAGAAGGATCAGTGGGCGACCTGGGTTCTCACCGGCATGGTGTTACTGTTTATCGGTATTTGTGCCCTGGCACCGAATAGCATGGATCTGAAGGAGCGCTTCAAACCAGGCAAGTGGACGCTGGTGCTGCAGGTGTGCATCTTTGTCTTCTCCGTTATGATGATCTCGAAAGCCAGTGAGTTCCTCTATTTCCAATTTTAAGCAGCAGGAGGTCCCTTTGCTTGGTATTAAGGCTATCGCCAGCTATTTCCCTGAGCGGCAGGTCAGCAACCTCGAGCGTGCCGACGAAGCCGGCAAGGATGTGGAGTTTTTAACCGACAAAGTCGGTTTTACGAATGTGTTGCGCAAAGCCGAGAATGAAGAGACCTCTGATCTTTGCGTGAAGGCCTTCGAGGCGCTGCTTGAAAAAGTGCCTGGCCTGGATCGCGAGTTGATCGACTGCGTTATCGTCGTCACCCAAAACCCTGACGGTTTTGGCCTCCCTCACACGTCAGCCATTGTTCAGCACAAGCTGGGGCTGCCGGAAGAGGTCGCTGCATTCGACATCTCCCTGGGTTGCTCCGGCTTTGTCTACGGACTCGACGTTATTCAGTCGCTCATGGTGTCGCAGGGTCTGCGACATGGTTTGCTGTTTACTGCAGACCCATACTCCAAGGTGATGGCTGCTGATGACTATGATACGCAGCTGTTGTTTGGCGACGCCGCTGCGGTGACATACGTGGGTGAAGACCCGGTGTTGCGTTCTGGTAAATCAACTTTTGCCACCAATGCCAAGTTGTCACACTCCATTAAAGTTGATGAGTCCACGCGGGTTCTAAAGATGCTGGGCAATAACGTGTTCAAATTTGCTGTATCCAAGGTGCCGCCTCAGGTCGAAAAGTGCCTGGAGATGAACTCGCTGGGCAAGGAAGACGTAGACGTTTATCTGATGCACCAGGGCAGCAAGTTTATTGTTGATAATCTGGTGCCGCGTTTAGGTGTTGATGAAGAAAGGGTGCCATTTCTGGCTGCCGAGACCGGTAATACGGTATCCTCTTCGATTCCGCTGATGCTTGAAAATTATATCGACGGCGACGAGGACACTATCCTGATAGCGGGCTTTGGTGTCGGTCTATCCTGGGCGACGTCGATTCTCCAGCGGGTGCAAGATTAAAACGGGGGAAATACCTTGGAAGCGACGTTCACGCTAGATGAGTTCCGCGATGCAGTGAAGGCTGCGATAAAAAAGCTATTAAAGAAGGACGAAGTCATTATTGATGACGATGAAGACTTTGGCGATTACGGCCTGGATTCACTCACTGGTATGAGCCTGGTGATCGAGGTGGAAAACGCACTGGATATCGACCTGGGTGAATTCGACATCGAAGATGCCAACACCATTAAGCTCTTTTTTGAGAAGGCCAAGCGGACTGTCGAAGAGTTCGATGACTGAAGTTTTCACTCAGCCCAGCAAAAGCTCGCCCTTTTAGTTACCTTCCCTCCACGCGGCCGTTTTCGTATATCTTAAAAGCACTTCCTCACGTTCTTCCGGAAAGCTATCTATGTAACGCTTACGCCTCTCGCGAGTAGTATCAATATAGGTACGAATGTTCTCGCTGTTGACGAGCTGACCAAAGTCTGGATAACGCTCTCCTTCGGTGCCCAGCATAACGGTTTGCATCAGAAAACCAGCCGATCGACTTACATGGGTGGCGTCAAGGTGCCACTTCATGCGGGTTTCTAAATCGTCTGCTGCGGGTACGGGCTCTGTGGTAATGCTGTTGTATCCCGTGAAATCCCATATCGAAAAGGCGGTTCGGTCTGCCAATTGTGCCTGCTCCTCCACGATACTGACAACGTCAATCTTCCAGCGTTCGAAATCATCCCACAGTTCCACCGCATGCAGTGCCTCACCCAGGCGTGCGTGGAATGGCATGAATGCCAACCTGAGATCAATGTCTGCACGGTGCGCGTCTGCGATGATCAGGCGCAGGTAATCCATGTTGGAATTGCCTTCGGCCGGGTAAAGCGCAAACTTCTTTTTTGGCTTAGGGAACCAGGTGGTGGTCATATACTGACGTTCCACATGATGAAACAGCCGGCGCTGACTGTAGTGCGGCGGCGGATCGTTAATCCAGAATCCGGAGGGGGTGAGGGTGGCCCGGTAGAGCTTCTCATTCGCTATCCGTCGCTGGGCAATGATGGTATTCCAGCTTTCGTAGAACATCTCAAATGACAATAGCGACGTGATGTTGTCTTTGAAGTGCCGCACCGGAAAGCCGCGGTTGGGTGTGAACTGCGGCGTTACGGTCAGGCGTTCCTCATAGCCGCGGACGTGCCCCACTTCCGGTCGCTGATTTTCGAAGGCGTTGTACATGTAAAAGTCGAGCATCAACAGAACCTGCTTGAGATTCCCCGCGCCCTTCGCATGCTGGTAGTTGCGCCATAGCAAGTAGGCTGTGCTGCCGGCCATGCCGTAGTTGTACACGCTGGTGCCCTCCCAGCCAGGATGATCCGTCGCCAGTGATGAGCCCGCTCTGGATACGCCGAGAATCACGGCTTCCGGCGCCTTCTCGCGCAGCGCGTAGGGTTTGGCGAGGTACTGGCCCAGGAAAAAGCGTTGCCGATATTTATTGATACCGGGGCGATCAGCACTATCAAAATAGCGATACGGGTCGACCACGTAGTTGAATACGGCAACGCCGGAGAAGCCGAGCAGTGTGAGCGCGGTCAGGAGTGCCAGGTAAGTTCTTGTCTGCATTTATCGGGTTTTATCGTGGTTGCAGGTAATGTGGGGCGATTATAGTATCAGGCTGCAGTTCAGATGAAGCTGGGAAGGCCGGTAATTGGGCGCGAAAACCCGCTGAAAGGCGCGTCAATATTGAGGTTGACTCCCTGTATCTGCATCTATAGAATGCCGCCTCCTTCTGACCGGGGGTGCGTTGCTATGGCTCGAATATAGCCGCCAGCCAACTGGAAGGGCGTGACCTTAAAGTCATGAAAATTAATGATTTTTGGAGTTTCTATTTAATGGCAACGATCAACCAATTGGTTCGTAAGCCTAGAAAGCGCAAAGTAGCGAAAAGCGACGTACCCGCTCTGCAGGCCTGTCCGCAGCGCCGTGGTGTATGTACTCGCGTTTACACGACTACGCCGAAGAAGCCGAACTCCGCACTGCGTAAAGTCTGCCGTGTGCGCCTGACCAACGGTTACGAGGTTTCCTCGTACATCGGTGGTGAAGGTCACAACCTGCAGGAGCACAGTGTCGTTCTGATTCGCGGTGGTCGTGTAAAAGACTTGCCGGGTGTGCGTTATCACACCGTGCGTGGCAGCCTCGATACTTCCGGAGTTTCCGACCGTAAGCAAGGTCGCTCCAAGTTAGGTGCCAAGCGTCCTAAGTAAGTCGCTACAGCTAGCTAGCTGAAGAACATAATGGGGAGAGTACTCCCCAAGTAAGGCCGGAACCCTGCACCCCCGCATTTGTTGCAGGTCAGTGTCCGGGAAACCTGAAGAGAGAAAGAGAGGCTAATATGCCCAGAAGACGAGTAGTCGCCAAGCGCGAAGTCCTGCCGGATCCGAAGTTCGGTAACGTGACCTTGGCAAAGTTCATGAACCACGTGATGGTCAGTGGTAAGAAATCCGTAGCAGAACGTATCGTATATGGTGCACTCGACATCGTAGAAGAGCGTCTGTCTAAAGATCCTATCGAAGCTTTCGACGAAGCCCTGGAAAACATCGCCCCGATGGTGGAAGTAAAGTCCCGTCGTGTTGGTGGTGCTACCTACCAGGTGCCGGTTGAAGTACGTCCCTCGCGTCGTATGGCGCTGTCCATGCGCTGGCTGGTGGATTACGCCCGTGCGCGTGGTGAGAAGTCTATGCGTCAGCGCCTGGCCGGCGAGATCATCGACGCCTCACAGGGCAAGGGCAACGCGGTTAAAAAGCGTGAAGACGTGCACCGCATGGCAGAAGCGAACCGGGCGTTCTCCCACTACCGCTTCTAAGTCCTCAAGCGCCAACTGTTGCAGGAATAGTCCGTGGCTCGTAAAACCCCGATCGATCGCTATCGTAATATCGGAATCGTCGCTCACGTGGACGCGGGTAAAACCACGACCACGGAGCGCATCCTTTATTACACCGGCCTTTCTCACAAGATCGGTGAAGTGCACGATGGTGCCGCCACCATGGACTGGATGGAGCAGGAGCAGGAGCGCGGTATCACCATTACCTCCGCTGCTACAACCTGCTTCTGGCGCGGTATGGATGCGCAGTTCGACGAACACCGCGTTAACATCATCGACACCCCCGGCCACGTGGACTTCACTATTGAAGTAGAACGCTCGTTGCGGGTTCTGGATGGCGCGGTAGTTGTGCTTTGCGGTTCTTCCGGTGTGCAGCCGCAGACGGAAACGGTGTGGCGTCAGGCCAATAAGTACGAAGTGCCGCGGATGGTCTTCGTCAACAAGATGGACCGCGCGGGCGCCGACTTCAATATGGTGGTCGAGCAACTGAAAGAGCGCCTGGGCGCTAACGCCGTACCTTTGCAGATGACGATCGGTGCCGAGGACGAGTTCAAGGGCGTTGTCGATCTGGTCAAGAACAAGGCCATTATCTGGAACGAAGACGACCAGGGAATGACCTTCGAGTACGGTGATGTGCCCGAAGATCTTCAGCCCGAGGTCGATGAGATGCGTGAGTACATGATGGAGGCCGCCGCAGAGGCTACCGATGAGCTCATGGAAAAGTATCTCGAGGACGGCGAACTCAGTGAGGAAGAGATCAAGCAGGGTATTCGCCTGCGCACCCTCGCTAATGAGATCGTTCCGATACTGGGTGGCAGCGCCTTTAAGAACAAAGGCGTACAAGCGGTTCTCGATGCTGTGATCGAGTACATGCCGGCCCCCACCGAAGTGAAAGCGATCGAAGGTCACCTTTTAGACAAGGACGAGACCATCGAAGCGCGTGAGGCGGACGACAATGCGCCCTTTGCCGCACTGGCCTTCAAGATCGCCACCGACCCGTTTGTGGGTACGCTGACGTTCTTCCGTGTGTACTCCGGCAAGCTGGAAGGTGGTACCGCAGTATTCAACTCCGTGAAGGAGAAGAAGGAACGTGTCGGCCGAATGGTGCAGATGCACTCCAACAGTCGTGAAGAGATTAAGGAAGTATTGGCCGGTGATATCGCCGCCGCCGTGGGCCTGAAAGACGTCACCACGGGTGACACCCTGTGCAGCGTGGACAGCCCGATTGTGCTGGAGCGCATGGAGTTCCCCGAGCCGGTAATCTCCGTTGCCGTGGAGCCCAGATCTCAGGCAGACCAGGAAAAAATGGGTATTGCCCTGGGCAAACTGGCCCAGGAGGATCCGTCATTCCGCGTCAAGACCGACGAGGAAACCGGCCAGACTATTATTTCTGGTATGGGCGAGCTTCACCTGGACATTATTGTCGATCGCATGAAGCGCGAGTTTAGCGTCGAGGCGAACATCGGTAAGCCACAGGTGGCCTATCGCGAGGCGATTCGTAACGTCGCCGATATTGAAGGCAAGTTTGTGCGCCAGTCCGGCGGTCGCGGCCAGTACGGCCACGTTTGGGTCAAGTTCGAGCCTGCAGAAGACGAGTCTTCGGAAGGGCTGGAGTTTGTGAACGAGATCGTGGGTGGTGTCGTGCCCAAGGAATACATTCCCGCGGTTGAGAAAGGCATTGCCGAGCAAATGCAGAACGGCGTACTGGCGGGCTACCCGCTGCTGGGTCTTAAAGCGACCCTGCACGACGGTTCGTTCCACGATGTGGACTCGAACGAGATGGCGTTTAAAATCGCCGGCTCACTGGCGTGTAAGCAACTGGCCGGACACGGTGGAGCGGTGTTGCTGGAACCTATCATGGCTGTGGAAGTGGTGACACCGGAAGAAAATATGGGCGATGTGGTCGGCGACCTGAATCGTCGCCGCGGCATGATCGGTGGTATGGACGAGAATCCGTCCGGCAAAGTGGTCACTGCTGAGGTGCCGCTGGCTGAGATGTTCGGTTATGCGACTGACCTGCGCAGTGCGACCCAGGGCCGTGCCACCTACACCATGGAGTTCAACAAGTACGCTGAGGCGCCGAAGAACGTCGCCGACGAAATTATTTCGAAGAACACGTAAGACTTTTAAACCTAAACTAACCGCTTTTTTATAGAGGCTATCGAAGATGTCAAAAGAGCAATTTGAACGTAATAAGCCCCACGTAAACGTGGGAACGATTGGTCACGTTGACCATGGTAAAACGACGCTGACCGCGGCGCTGACGCGCGTCTGCTCCGAGGTATGGGGCGGAGACGCTGTAGCCTTTGACGGCATCGACAACGCACCGGAAGAGAAAGAGCGTGGTATCACCATTGCGACGTCTCACGTTGAGTACGAATCTCCGGATCGTCACTACGCGCACGTCGACTGCCCGGGCCACGCTGACTATGTGAAGAACATGATCACGGGTGCTGCGCAGATGGACGGCGCGATCCTGGTATGTGGTGCGACTGACGGCCCGATGCCGCAGACTCGCGAGCACATTCTGCTGTCTCGCCAGGTAGGCGTACCGTACATTGTTGTATTCCTGAACAAGGCTGACCTGCTGGCGGAAGACTGCGGCGGTGCGGACTCTGAAGAATACGAAGAGATGAAAGAGCTGGTTGAGATGGAGCTGCGTGAGCTGCTGGACCAGTACGAGTTCCCGGGTGACGACACGCCGATCATCTGTGGCTCTGCGCTGATGGCGCTGGAAGGCAAGGATGACAACGAGCTGGGCACGACGGCGGTTAAGACGCTGGTTGAGACCCTGGACTCTTACATCCCTGAGCCGGAGCGTGCGATTGACCAGCCGTTCCTGATGCCTGTTGAAGACGTGTTCTCTATCTCTGGTCGCGGAACGGTTGTGACCGGTCGTGTAGAGCGCGGCATCATCAAGGTGGGTGATGAGATTGAGATCGTAGGTATCAAGGAAACGCAGACGACGACCTGTACGGGTGTTGAGATGTTCCGCAAGCTGCTGGACGAAGGTCGCGCGGGTGAGAACGTTGGTGTCCTGTTGCGTGGTACGAAGCGTGAAGAAGTTGAGCGTGGCCAGGTACTGGCCGTACCGGGCAGTGTAACGCCGCACACGAAGTTCGAGGCAGAGGTTTACATTCTGTCGAAGGACGAAGGTGGTCGTCACACGCCGTTCTTCAAGGGCTACCGTCCGCAGTTTTACTTCCGTACGACTGATGTGACTGGCGCTTGTGAGCTGCCTGAAGGTGTTGAGATGGTCATGCCGGGTGACAACGTGCAGATGGTTGCGACGCTGATTGCTCCGATTGCGATGGAAGAAGGCCTGCGTTTTGCTATCCGTGAGGGTGGCCGTACGGTAGGTGCTGGCGTAGTCGCCAAGATCATCGAGTAATCGATAAGCCGAACTAAAAAAGCCGGGCATAGCCCGGCTTTTTTTTGCCCGCAGTTTATGCCACCGTCCCCGCCTCACGCAGCGCCGCGATATCCTCTGCGCTCAGTCCGACCTCATTGAGAATCTCATCGGTATGCTGCCCGTAGCGGGGCGGATGCCTGCGCAGCGAAGCCGGACTTTTTTCGTAGACGCTGGGGTGGCGCACATAGCGCATGGTGCCACCCAGTGGGTCCTCGGCGTCGAACACCGTGCGGTTGTGTTGCACCTGTGGGTCATCCATAAAGTCCTGCAATTCATAGACGGGTGCGAACGGAACGTCGTGCTCCCGCAGCTTCGCCAGTGCGTCACGCCAATTCCAATTGGCGAGCTCGGCCTCTACCACGCTAATCATTTCGTCGGTATTGGCCAGACGATTACCAATATTGGCGAAACGCTCGTCTTCTGCCAGGTCACCCCGTCCCAATGCGTGACACAGGTTGGCGTATTGTTTGTCTTCGATGGGCATTCCCACCAGGTAGCCATCCTTGCAGGTCCACACATGGAAGATATCGGGCACCATCTGGTCGATTTCGATTTTGGGTCGAAAGGCTTCAGGAGAGAGCGTGTCCGGCAACACTAATTGCGCAAAGGCGTTAATCATCGGAACGTGCACAAGCTGACCCTCGCCGCCATTGCGCTCGCGCGCTAACAGAGCAGCCAGGGCGGCCGACGCCGCGGTGATGGCGGATGTCTTGTCTGCGGCAACGCTGCGGATCATCTCCGGTTTGGGACCATTAACACCCTGTGCGTGCATCACACCGGACATGCCCTGGGTTACCAGGTCGTACACGGGTTGTTCTGCATAGGGGCCGTCGGGGCCGAAGCCAGAGATTTGCACGAACACCAGTCCCCGATTGTCTTGTTTCAGATCGTCGTAACCGAGGCCCAGCTTGTCCATCACGCCCGGACGATAGTTGATCATCATGACATCTGCGCTGCGGGCGAGCTTGCGAACGATATCCCGGCCCGCCGCGGCCTTCATGTCAACGGATATGGCGCGCTTATTGCGATTGAACTGAGAAAAGAAGCCGTTGATGCCATCTTTCTCTGGCGGTCCGGTCCAGCGTGCGATGTCGCCCATCAGCGTCTCCACCTTTATGACGTCCGCGCCGAGATCGCCGAGGCTCTGACCCGCCATGGGGCCGGCTACCATGGTGCCAAATTCGAGAACTGTGAAGCCAGCACAGGGTCCTTTAGCTTCTCCAGGATTTGCAATATCCAATGCAGTATCTCCTCGCTATCTCAGGCGCCGACGTTTACGACCAACTTGCCAAAATTGGCGCCCTTGAACAGGCCAAAGAATGCTTCAGGCGCATTTTCCAGGCCAGTGACCATATCTTCACGGTACTTTATCTTGCCCTGTGCCAGCCAGGTCGATACATCCTTCACGAAATCCGGCGCGCGATGCGCATAGTCGCTGACGATAAAGCCCTGCATCTTCAGTCGCTTCACCAGGATCATGCTCTGCAGCATGGACATGCGATCGGGCCCCGGCGGAAGTTCAGTCTGGTTGTAGTGGGCAATAAGGCCGCAGACCGGGATTCGGGCGAAATTGTTGAGCAGGGGCATCACCGCTTCCCAAGAACTGCCACCCGCATTCTCGAAATACACATCGATGCCGTCGGGGCACTGCGCGGCCAATTGCTCCGCCATGTCGTCGTCGTAGTGACTGACGCAGGCATCGTAGCCGAGCTCATTAAGCGCGTACTCGCATTTGGCTTTTGCGCCGGCGATACCGACTACACGGCAGCCCTTCAACTTGGCGATCTGACCAACCACCGAACCGACGGCGCCGGTTGATGCCGCCAACACTACCGTTTCCCCGGCTTTTGGCTCGCCGAGATCGAGTAGCCCCACGTAGGCGGTTAAGCCAGGCATGCCGAGTACACCCAGGGCGTAGGAAGCCGGGTTAATACGCGTATCCAGTGGGGTGAGTCCAGCGCCAGTGGAAACCTGGTATTCCTGCCAGCCAGAGAAGGAGTTCACCCGTTGGCCGACCTTCCAGTTCGAGTTGCGTGAATCGACAACCTCACTGATGGTGCCGCCAACCATGACCTGGTCGATCTTAACGTTATCGGCATAACTGGGTCCCGCGCTCATGCGACCGCGCATATAAGGGTCCAGGGAGAGATAGAGGGTCTTCAGCAGTACCTCGCCGTCTTTGAGGGCAGGTATCGGACTGCTCTCTAGCCGCAGGTTGTCGACGGTTGGCTTGCCGACCGGTCGCGAGGCGAGCACGATACGACGATTTTCGCTCGCGGGGGCCGAGACGGCAGGCGCCGACGATAGCGCGGCTAGTGTTGCCGCGGAAGAGAGGGTAAATTCGCGTCGATTGAGGGGCATAGTGCTTTCCTTGTATTTATTGGCAATCAACCCAGCATAGCCCGCTGTTTGTCCCCCCGCCACAGCCGCATTCTGGTCATAACTGGCCAGTTTCAAGCCTCTGAAAATAATGTGAAAACCGTGTTGACAGGGGGTAGGGCCATCATTAGAATGCTCACTCCTTTTTTCGGGGGGTTCCCGTGCGGACCTCTGGTTTTTTATTTAGTTTTAGGAGTTTGGTCAAATGCAAAATCAACGTATTCGTATTCGTTTAAAAGCATTCGATCATCGCCTGATAGATTCGTCTACCCAGGAGATCGTTGAAACCGCGCGTCGTACAGGTGCACAGGTCAAGGGTCCTATTCCCCTTCCTACTCGTAAAGAGCGCTACACTGTATTGATTTCTCCTCACGTGAATAAAGATGCACGTGATCAGTATGAAATCCGCACGCACAAACGCCTTCTGGACATCGTGGAGCCCACGGAGAAAACCGTGGACGCCTTGATGAAGATGGATTTGGCAGCAGGTGTTGAAGTACAGATCAGTCTTGGTTAATTAAACAACCAGACCTACTCGGAGCATGTGGCTGTGCTTCGGGTGTGTAACGCTCAGAAATGAGCGGCCATAGAGGGTGTTAGCCCCGTACACTGAGAGGTTAAGAAAATGACTATTGGCTTAGTCGGCCGTAAGTCCGGTATGACTCGCGTTTTTACCGAAGACGGCGCATCAATCCCGGTTACTGTGATTGAGGTTGAACCCAATCGCGTTACCCAGGTCAAGGATTCCGATAGCGATGGCTACCGGGCTATCCAGGTTACCGCAGGCAGTCGCCGCGCGAACCGTATTAGCAAATCAGAAGCAGGACACTTCGCCAAGGCTGGCGTTGAGGCCGGTCGTGGTCTATGGGAATTCCGCCTTGAGGCCGACGCCGAGGCGCCGGAAGTGGGCGCTGAGCTCACCGTCGAGGCTTTTGAGGCTGGCCAGAAAGTTGACGTAGCCGGCAAGTCCAAGGGTAAAGGTTTCCAGGGTGCGGTTAAGCGCTGGAACTTCTCCATGCAGGACGCCACTCACGGCAACTCTATTTCTCACCGTGCCCCCGGTTCTATCGGCCAGTGTCAAACGCCCGGCCGTGTATTCAAGGGCAAGAAAATGGCGGGTCACATGGGTGCTGAGAATGTTACTACCCAGGGCCTGGAAGTGGTTCGTGTAGACGCCGAGCGCAACTTGCTGCTCATCAAGGGAGCCGTCCCCGGCGCCCCGGGCGGAGACGTTATCGTACGTCCCGCAGTCAAGGCATAAGGTTAGGGGGTCTCGACCGTGGAATTGAGTATTGTAAAGCCTGGTAATGTCGACGCCGGAAAAGTTTCGGTCTCCGATGTTGCCTTCGCACGTGAGTTCAATGAAGACCTCGTGCACCAGGTTGTCACTGCATACCTGGCTGGTGCCCGCGCTGGTACGCGTGCACAAAAGAATCGTTCAGATGTTCGTGGCGGCGGTAAGAAGCCCTGGCGTCAGAAGGGAACGGGCCGTGCCCGTGCCGGTACCATCCGTTCGCCGATCTGGCGCAGCGGTGGTGTGACGTTTGCAGCGCGCCCGCAGGACCACTCGCAGAAAGTGAACCGCAAGATGTACCGCGCGGCTCTGCGTTCCATCATGTCAGAGCTGGCTCGTCAGGATCGCCTGGTGGTTGTTGAGAGCCTGGCCGTTGAAGAGCCGAAGACCAAGCTTTTGGTCAAGCAGCTTGCCGATTACGGTCTGGACAACGTGCTGATCGTGGCCGACGACGTCAATGAGAACCTCTACCTGGCCGCACGCAATCTGCACAAAGTAGATGTCCGTGATGTCGACGGTGTCGATCCGGTATCCCTGATCGCATACGACAAGGTCATGGTTACGGTAGAGGCCGTTAAGAAATTTGAGGAGATGCTGGGATGAACCAGGAACGCGTATTTCAGGTACTGGTAGGCCCGCACGTTTCCGAGAAAGCGGCCATCGTGGCAGACGCCAATAACCAGTACGTTTTCAAAGTGGCCGTCGATGCGACCAAGTTGGAAGTGAAGAAGGCGGTTGAGCAGCTGTTCAAGGTGAAGGTGGACAATGTGACCACCATTAAGGTCAAGGGCAAGGTCAAGCGTAACCGTTTCGGTTTCAGCACCAAGCCGACCTGGAAGAAAGCATACGTGCGGTTGGAGCAAGGTCAGGAAATTGACTTTGCTTCCGCTGAGTAAGGAGCAGGTTTAGAACCATGGCAATTGTAAAGAGAAAGCCCACTTCAGCCGGTCGCCGTCACGTTGTTAACGTGGTCGCCGAGGGTCTGCACAAAGGTGCTCCCCACAAGGCACTGCTGGAAAAGAAGTCGAAGAATGGCGGTCGTAACAACAACGGCCGTATTACCACGCGTCATATCGGTGGTGGCCATAAGCAGCACTATCGCAAGATCGATTTCAAGCGCACCAAGGACAACATTGTTGCCGAGGTGGAGCGTTTGGAGTACGACCCGAACCGCACAGCGCACATCGCCCTGTTGAAGTACTCAGACGGCGAGCGTCGCTACATCATCGCGCCCAAGGGCGTGAATGCGGGCGACAAGGTTCAGTCTGGCGATACGGCGCCGATCAAAGTCGGTAACTGCCTACCGCTCCGCAACATCCCGGTGGGTAGTGTTGTGCACTGTATTGAGCTCAAGCCTGGCAAAGGTGCCCAGATGGCGCGCAGCGCCGGCGCTTCGGTTCAGCTGGTGGCCCGAGAAGGTCGTCATGCAACCTTGCGTCTGCGCTCCGGCGAAATGCGCAAGGTACTGGCTGACTGTCGTGCGACGCTGGGTGAGGTATCTAACAGCGAGCACAGCCTGCGCAAGCTGGGTAAGGCTGGTGCTGCACGCTGGCGTGGTGTTCGTCCGACGGTTCGCGGTGTTGCCATGAACCCGGTAGATCACCCGCATGGTGGTGGTGAAGGTCGTACCTCTGGTGGCCGTCACCCCGTGTCTCCCTGGGGTATGCCAACCAAGGGTTACAAGACTCGCAAGAACAAGCGTACTGACAACCTGATTGTCCGTCGTCGCGGCAAGAAATAACCGGATTTGAGATAGAGGAATTTATTGTGCCCCGTTCACTGAAGAAAGGTCCTTTCATTGACCTGCACCTGATGAAGAAGGTCGAGGCCGCGGTTGAGAGCAACGATCGCCGCCCCATCAAGACCTGGTCGCGCCGTTCCATGGTCTCTCCGGATATGGTTGGCCTGACGATTGCGGTACACAACGGCCGCCAGCACGTCCCCGTTCTGATCAATGAGGACATGGTAGGCCACAAGTTGGGCGAATTTGCTGCGACCCGCACTTATCGCGGTCACGTTGCGGACAAGAAAGCGCGCTAAGGCGCGATGAGAGAGGATACGATGGAAGTTGCAGCAAAACTGAAAGGAGCGCGGATCTCTGCCCAGAAAGCACGTCTGGTCGCTGACCAGGTGCGCGGCAAGGGTGTGGAAGATGCACTTGATCTGCTGACGTACAGCAACAAGAAAGCAGCTCACATTATTAAGAAGATTCTGGACTCGGCCATTGCGAATGCCGAGAACAACGAAGGTGCTGATGTCGACGAACTGAAGATCTCCAGCATCTACGTAGACGAGGGTATGACGATGAAGCGTCTGCGCCCGCGGGCCAAGGGCCGTGCGGATCGCATCTTTAAGCGCACCTGTCATATCACTGTAAAAGTAGCAGACGGCGAAGGTTAATCTTATGGGCCAGAAAGTACATCCAATCGGCATCCGCCTGGGCATTGTTAAAGACCACAGCTCGGTCTGGTATGCGGATAACAAGAACTACTCCAAGAACCTGATCACTGATCTGGAAGTACGTGAGTACGTGGAGAAGGCTCTTGAGCACGCCTCCGTTAGCCGTGTGGTTATCGAGCGTCCCGCGCAGACTGCGCGCATCACTATTCACACCGCTCGTCCCGGTATCGTTATCGGTAAGAAAGGCGAAGACGTGGACAAGCTGCGCGCCGTTCTGAGCCAGAAGATGGGTGTGCCCGTGCACATCAACATTGAAGAAATTCGCAAGCCCGATCTGGACGCCAAGCTGGTTGCTCAGAACGTGGCTCAGCAGCTGGAACGTCGTGTGATGTTCCGTCGCGCTATGAAGCGTGTCGTACAGAATGCCATGCGCCAGGGCGCTGAAGGCATCAAGGTACAGGTATCCGGTCGCCTGGGCGGCGCCGAGATTGCTCGTACCGAGTGGTATCGCGAAGGCCGTGTGCCCCTGCACACCCTGCGCGCTGATATCGATTACGCCACCTATGAGGCCGCTACGACGTACGGCATTCTGGGTGTGAAGGTATGGATTTTCAAAGGTGAGGTTATCGGCACGGAAGAACAAGCCGAAGCACCTACCAAGAAGACAGCAACTAACTAAGGGTTACGCAGATGCTTCAACCAAAGCGTACAAAATTTCGTAAGACGCAGAAGGGCCGCAACCGTGGCCTGGCGCATCGCGGCAGCAAGGTAAGCTTCGGCGAATATGGCCTGAAGGCTGTTGGTCGTGGCCGCATCACCGCGCGCCAGATCGAGGCAGCGCGTCGTGCGATGACCCGTCACATTAAGCGTGGCGGCAAAATCTGGATTCGTGTTTTCCCTGACAAGCCGATCACCGGCAAGCCGTTGGAAGTACGTCAGGGTAAAGGTAAAGGTAACGTGGAATATTGGGTTGCTCAGATTCAGCCTGGCAAGGTGCTTTACGAAGTACAGGGCGTTTCTGAAGAGCTGGCGCGTGAAGCGTTCACGCTGGCAGCAGCCAAGATCCCCGTTGAAACAAAGTTTGTTAAACGGTCGGTGATGTAATGAAAGCGAGTGAATTGCGTGAAAAGTCCGTAGAGGACCTGAACAAGGAACTGCTGACCCTGCGTGAGGAGCAGTTCAAGCTGCGCATGCAGAAGTCAACCGGGCAGCTTGGACAGACTCACCTGCTGCAGCAGAACCAGCGCGACATTGCTCGCGTCAAGACTGTACTGACTCAGAAGGCTGGAGAGTAACCATGGCAGAACAGAATACTGCACGTACTGCCACGGGACGCGTGGTCAGCAACAAAATGGACAAGACGATTACTGTGCTGCTTGAGCGTCGTGTTAAGCACCCCGTGTATGGCAAGTACATCACCCGTTCATCCAAGATTCACGCTCATGACGAGAACAATGAGTGCGGGATCGGCGATACGGTTGTCGTTGAAGAGACGCGCCCCATTTCCAAGTCTAAGAGCTGGAAGCTGCTGCGTGTTGAAGAGAGTGCTTCCCAGGTATAAGCGCTGAGAGCTGGAGTAGAAAATGATTCAAACACAATCATATCTGGATGTAGCTGATAACAGCGGTGCGCGCCGCGTTATGTGCATCAAGGTGTTGGGCGGTTCCAAGCGCCGTTACGCGGGCGTCGGTGACCTGATCAAGGTCACCGTCAAGGAAGCTATCCCCCGCGGTAAGGTCAAGAAAGGCCAGGTGATGACTGCAGTTGTTGTTCGCACCAAGAAGGGCGTGCGTCGTAATGACGGCTCCCTGATTAAGTTCGACGATAACGCTGCTGTACTGCTGAATGCACAGAACGCGCCGATCGGTACCCGGATCTTTGGCCCGGTGACCCGCGAGCTGCGCAGTGAACAGTTCATGAAGATTATTTCTCTGGCACCGGAAGTACTGTAAGCCGGGATAGCGGAGAGAGGAAAGGTAATGGGCAAGATCAAGCGTGATGATGAAGTGGTTATCCTGGCCGGTAAGGACAAGGGTAAGCGCGGTAAGGTTCAGAAGGTGCTGGATAACAACAAGTTGTTGGTGTCTGGTATCAATATGATCAAGAAGCACACCAAGCCTAACCCGCAAATGGGTGTGGCTGGCGGTATTGTTGAACAGGAAGCCCCTATTCAGGTTTCCAATGTGGCGATTTTTAATCCCACGACCAACAAGGCTGATCGGGTGGGCTACAAGATCGACGGTGACACTAAAGTGCGCGTCTTCAAATCCAGTGGCGAAGCGATAGACGCTTAAGCGGACATAGAGAAATGGCAACGCTGAAAACAGTATATAGAGACGAGATTGCGCCGAAGCTCAAAGATGAGCTGGGGCTCGACAACGTGATGGAAGTTCCTCGCATCACCAAGATCACCTTGAATATGGGTGTTGGTGAAGCACTGGGCGACAAGAAAGTGCTCGAGAATGCGGTGAACGACCTGGAAAAGATCGCTGGTCAAAAGCCGATCGTAACCAAGGCTCGCAAGTCGATTGCAGGCTTCAAGGTTCGTGAAGGTTGGCCCATTGGCTGCAAGGTAACCCTGCGCAGCGAGCGTATGTACGAGTTCCTGGATCGCCTGATCAGCATCGCGATTCCGCGTGTTCGTGACTTTCGTGGCATCAGCCCCAAGTCATTCGACGGCCGCGGCAACTTCGCGATGGGCGTAACTGAGCAGATTATTTTTCCAGAGATTGATTACGACCAGGTGGATGCCCTGCGCGGTCTGGACATTACCATTACCACGACTGCCCGCACGGACGATGAAGGTCGCGCACTGCTGCGTGCTTTCAACTTCCCCCTGAAGAGTTAAGAGGCTTAGAGATGGCTAAAAAATCGATGATTGCGCGTGAAGCTAAAAGGGCGCGTACGGTAGCAAAATATGCGAACAAGCGCGCTGAGCTGAAGGCGATTCTTCGTGATCCGAAGGCCAGCGATGATGACAAGTGGGAAGCACAGGTAAAGCTGCAGAAACTGCCGCGCAATGCCAGCCCCGTTCGTCAGCAGCGTCGTTGTCAGGTTACCGGTCGTCCGCACGCCGTTTATCGTAAGTTTGGTCTTTGCCGCAACAAGCTGCGTGAAGCGGCAATGCGCGGTGACGTACCCGGTCTGGTTAAGGCCAGCTGGTAAGCCAGTAAGAGCTTAAAGAGAGACACAATATGAGTATGCAAGATCCTTTAGCTGATATGTTGACCCGCATCCGCAATGCGCAGATGGCAGGTAAAACTTCAGTAGAAATTCCGTCTTCCAAGCTCAAGCGCGCGGTTTGCGCTGTGCTGGCTGACGAAGGATATATCGCCGGTTACAGCGAACTTGAGCGTGATGCCCGCAACGTGCTGGCAGTCGAGCTGAAGTACTTCGATGGCAAACCGGTTATCGCAGAAATTGACCGTGCCAGCCGTCCTGGCCTGCGTAAGTACGCTGGCAAGAATGGCCTGCCTTCGGTTCGTGGCGGCTTGGGCGTGGCGATTGTTTCGACCAGTAAGGGCGTTATGACCGATCGCGCTGCGCGTGCTGCCGGCGTCGGCGGCGAAGTGCTGTGCACCGTATTCTAAGCATTGAAGAGATTTAAAGAGCGTTCACTATGTCCAGAGTAGCAAACAGTCCCGTCACCCTGCCGAGTGGTGTGGAAGTGAAGCTGGAAGGCAAAGACCTTTCGGTCAAGGGCAGTAAGGGAACCCTGCAGATGGTTGTCCATGACGACATCGAGATCTCGCAGGACGACAACACCCTGACCTTCAGCGCCGGTGACAGCGGTAATACCGCTATGGCGGGTACCACCCGTGCACTGGTTAACAACATGGTTGTTGGTGTGTCCGATGGCTTCGAGAAGAAGCTGCAGCTCAACGGTGTTGGTTATCGTGTTGCTGTGCAGGGTAAGAAGCTGAACCTGACCCTGGGTTTTTCACACCCGGTTGAATACGAGCTGCCGGAAGGTATCTCTGCGGAGACTCCGAGTCAGACCGAGATCGTAATCAAAGGTATCGACAAGCAGGCCGTGGGCCAGGCGGCGGCGGAGATCCGCGCCTTCCGTCCCCCGGAGCCTTACAAAGGTAAAGGTGTTCGTTACGCGGATGAGTACGTCCGTCGTAAGGAAGCCAAGAAGAAGTAAGCAGGTATAAAGGTATGAGTGCTAAGAATGATTCCAGGCTGCGTCGCGCTCGTCGCGCTCGCGCCAAGATGCGGGAGCTGGGCGTAAACCGTCTGAGCGTACACCGTACCCCGCGTCACATTTACGCCCAGGTGCTGGCCCCCAGTGGTGACCAGGTGCTGGCAAGTGCTTCCACGCTGGACAAAGACCTGCGTGGTGGCAGCACCGGCAACATCGCCGCAGCTGCGGAGGTTGGCAAACTCGTCGCTGAGCGCGCCAAGGCCGCGGGCATCGACAAAGTAGCCTTCGATCGCAGTGGCTACAAGTATCACGGTCGCGTAAAGGCTCTGGCCGACGCAGCTCGTGAAAATGGACTGGATTTCTAAGGTTTATCGATATGGCTTACAACGATCGTAAGAAAGAAGACAACGGCGAAGGCCTGATGGAGAAGCTGGTCCAGGTCAACCGTGTTGCCAAGGTAGTGAAGGGTGGTCGTATTTTCGGCTTTACCGCACTGACCGTGGTAGGCGATGGCAATGGCAAGGTGGGCTTCGGTCGCGGTAAGGCGCGCGAAGTACCTGTCGCTATCCAGAAAGCAATGGAAAACGCCCGTCGCAACATGATCCAGGTCGAGCTGGCCGACGGTACTATCCAGTACCCGATCAAGGCGCGCCACGGTGCATCAAAGATCTACATGCAGCCTGCATCAGAGGGTACCGGTGTCATCGCCGGTGGCGCGATGCGTGCTGTTTTGGAAATTGCAGGCGTACATAACGTACTGGCCAAGTGCTACGGCTCTACCAATCCGGTAAACGTTGTACGTGCCACGTTCAAGGGCCTGCAAGACATGGTTTCTCCCGAGATGGTCGCTGCCAAGCGCGGCAAGACTGTCGAAGAGATCCTGAGTTAAGACGTATTTATTGATTGGCAGAGTCATGGCTAAAGCAACGATTAAAGTCACGCAGATTCGCAGCATTAACGGCCGGCTGAAGAGCCACAAGGCCTGTATTGCAGGGCTGGGTCTGCGACGTATTGGTCACACCGTCGAAGTGGAAGATACGCCTTCCGTTCGCGGGATGATCAACAAAGTTAACTATTTGTTACGGGTTGAGGAGTAAGAGATGTCTGACACCATGCGACTGAATACTCTGAGCCCGGCTCCGGGATCGCGCAAGAACGCCAAGCGCGTTGGCCGCGGTATCGGTAGTGGATATGGCAAGACCTGTGGTCGTGGCCATAAGGGTCAGAAGTCCCGGTCCGGCGGCTCGGTCAAGCCGGGTTTCGAGGGTGGCCAGATGCCACTGCAGAAGCGGCTGCCCAAGTACGGCTTTACCTCACGTATCGCCCGTACCACTGCCCAGGTTCGTCTGGGTGAGCTGAATGCGGTAGAGGCTGATGTGATTGATCTGGACGCGCTGAAAGCAGCCGACCTGGTCAAGGAAAATACCCTGCGTGCTCGCGTTTTCCTGTCCGGTGAACTGAGCAAGGCTGTGACGGTCAAAGGCCTGGCGGTAACCAAGGGTGCCCGCGAAGCCATTGAGAAGGCCGGCGGAAAGATCGAGGACTAAATGGGTAAACCAACATTGCCGGGTGGTGTTAACACGGCGGGACTAGGCGAGCTGTTTGCTCGCCTTCGTTTTGTTTTGATGGCGATTATTATTTATCGCATCGGCACACATATTCCCGTTCCCGGCATCAACCCTGACCAGATCGCGGCCTTGTTCAACCAGAATCAGGGAACGATCCTCGGGTTGGCCAACATGTTCAGCGGTGGCGCCCTGGAGCGTATGAGTATCCTGGCGCTGGGCATCATGCCCTACATCTCTGCATCGATCATTATGCAGCTGATGTCGGCAGTGACGCCGCGGTTGGAGCAGTTGAAGAAAGAAGGTGAGTCTGGCCGCCGCAAGATCAGCCAGTACACGCGCTACCTGACGGTAGTGTTGGCCTTTATTCAGGCCACCGGTATGGCCGTAGGTATGGCCAACCAGGGTATGGCATACAGTGTGAACCTGTTGTTCTACATCGTTGCCATCACCTCTTTGGTAACTGGCGCCGTGTTCATGATGTGGCTCGGCGAGCAGATTACTGAGAAGGGCGTCGGTAACGGTATTTCACTGTTGATCTTCGCCGGTATCGTAGCGGGTCTGCCCTCTGCGATCGGTCAGTCGCTGGAGTCGGCGCGCCAGGGAGAGCTCAACATCCTGGTATTGCTGTTTATTCTGGCGCTGGCAATAGCGGTCATTTATATGATCGTGTTTATTGAGCGTGGTCAGCGCCGTATAACGGTGAACTACGCCAAGCGGCAGCAGGGCCGTCGCCAGTATCAGGCGCAGAGCTCTCACCTGCCGCTGAAGGTGAACATGTCCGGTGTTATTCCGGCCATCTTCGCCAGCAGCATACTGCTGTTCCCCGCATCCATCGCGCAATGGTTTGGTGGCGGCGGCGATGCAGAGTGGCTGCAGGAGATTGCCCTGGCGATTGGCCCGGGTCAGCCGCTGAACATATTGTTGTTCACGGTGATGATTGTGTTTTTCTGCTTCTTCTATACGGCGTTGATGTTTAACCCCGAAGAAGTTGCTGACAATTTGAAGCGCTCAGGTGCATTTGTTCCCGGTATTCGTCCGGGAGCGCAGACCGCCAATTATATCGATGGCGTGCTGACTCGCCTGACCGTGTTTGGGGCAGCCTACATTGCACTTGTATGTTTGATGCCGCAATTTTTGGTTGTGATGTGGAACGTGCCGTTCTACCTGGGTGGTACCTCGCTACTAATCGTAGTGGTGGTGGTCATGGACTTTATGGCCCAGGTGCAGAGTCACATGATGTCGCAGCAGTACGATTCGGTCATGAAGAAGGCCAATCTGAAGAATTATGGTGGTGCCGGTCGCGTTCGATAAGACGAGCCGACACCCGCAAGTAGAGTGGAGAAGAAGTCATGAAAGTACGTGCTTCAGTTAAAAAGATCTGCAGGAACTGTAAGGTGGTTCGACGCAAGGGTGTGGTACGGGTGATCTGCAGTGCAGAGCCGCGCCACAAGCAGCGTCAGGGCTGATTGGCAGACCTGCGTAAGATGTTGATTTTTGGGACTTATGCCGCTAGAATGCTGCGCCTTTCGCGCCGCGTGTCCGCATTTTGTCCCGCGTAGCGAACAATATTGGAGAGTTTTAGATGGCTCGTATAGCCGGTGTCAACATACCTGATAACAAGCATGCTGTTATCTCCCTGACCTACATCTACGGCGTTGGCCGTACGCGTGCTCAGGAGCTATGTGCTGCGACAGGTGTGGATGAACATATCAAGATTTCTGACCTGACTGAAGAGCAGATGGACGCACTGCGTAATGAGGTGTCCAACCTCACGGTAGAGGGCGACCTGCGCCGTGAAGTCAGCATGAACATCAAGCGTTTGATGGACCTGGGCTGCAACCGCGGCCTGCGTCATCGTAAGAGCCTGCCGCTGCGTGGTCAGCGGACCAAGACTAACGCCCGGACTCGTAAGGGGCCGCGCAAGCCGATTCGTCGCTGATCATAACCCCGCTGGGGGCATGAGCCTCTAGCAACCTCGGAGGCGCTACGTCACCTACGGAAGATTGAACAGACAATTCGAATCCGAATTTAGTGTAGCTGCATCGCTTTTGCAGCGTTGATATTAAACAGGAAGAAAAGCATGGCTAAGCCAGGTGCCAAGAGCACTCGCAAAAAGGTCAAAAAGACCGTCGTCGATGGGATCGCGCACGTTCACGCGTCCTTCAACAACACCATTATCACTATCACAGATCGTCAGGGTAACACCCTGAGCTGGGCTACCGCTGGTGGCTCTGGCTTCCGTGGTTCGCGCAAGAGCACCCCGTTTGCTGCACAGGTTGCAGCTGAGCGTGCTGGCGAAGCGGCCAAGGAATACGGTCTGCAGAACCTTGATGTCCAGGTAAAGGGCCCCGGATCGGGCCGTGAGTCTGCCGTTCGTGCGCTCAACGCCTGTGGCTTCAAGATCAGCAACATTACAGACGTCACTCCGATTCCGCATAACGGATGTCGTCCCCCCAAGAAACGTCGCGTTTAAGGCAGGTATTCGACATGGCTAGATATATCGGACCCAAGTGCAAGCTGTCCCGCCGTGAAGGAACGGACCTGTTCCTCAAGAGTGGCGTTCGCGCACTGGAAAGTAAGTGTAATATTGAAAACGCACCCGGCCAGCATGGCGCCCGTCGTGGCCGCCTGTCTGATTACGGTGTTCAGCTTCGTGAGAAGCAAAAAGTACGTCGCATCTACGGCGTGCTGGAAAAGCAGTTCCGCAACTATTACAAGGAAGCGGCTCGTCAGCGCGGCGCTACGGGTGAAAACCTGCTGCGTCTGCTGGAATCCCGTCTGGACAACGTTGTGTATCGCATGGGCTTTGGTGCCACGCGTGCAGAAGCGCGCCAGCTGGTTTCGCACCGCGCCATCCTGGTCAATGGCCAGAGCGTAAACATCCCGTCTTACCAGGTCGCTCCCGGTGACGTGATCTCCCTGCGTGAAAAGGCCAAGAAGCAACTGCGCGTGCAGTCAGCACTGGCCCTGGCTGCCCAGCGTGGTGAGCCCGAGTGGATGGAAGTTAACAACGACAAGCTGGAGGGTACCTTCAAGGCTTACCCCGAGCGTCAGGACCTCAGCTCAGATATCAATGAGAACCTGATCGTCGAACTTTACTCCAAGTAATTCCTAACGGATCAACATATACACAGGTGTATATATGCAGACTGCAGTAAACGAATTTTTAACGCCCCGCGTCATCAATGTTGACGAAAAGAGCGAAACCCGCGCCCAGGTAACCCTGGAGCCGCTGGAGCGTGGCTTTGGCCACACCCTGGGTAATGCCCTGCGCCGTATCCTGTTGTCCTCCATGCCCGGTTGTGCCATTACCGAGGTAGACATCGATGGTGTCGACCACGAGTACACTTCCATGGAAGGCGTGCAGGAAGACGTTATCGAAATCCTCCTGAACCTGAAGGGCGTGGCCCTGGTTCTGCATGGTAAGGATTCCGCCGAGCTGACCCTCAGCAAGACCGGCCCTGGTGCCGTGACTGCCGGGGACATTCAGGTGGATCACGAAGTCGAGATTCGCAACCCCGAGCACGTTATCTGCCACTTGAACGGCAAGTCAGAGATCCGTATGACCCTGACGGTTGCTCGTGGCCGTGGTTACTCACCGGCAGACAGCCGTGAGAACCCCGAAGAGGAGACTCGCGCCATCGGCAAATTACAGCTGGATGCGACCTATAGCCCGATTCACCGTGTGTCCTACGTTGTTGATGCAGCTCGTGTCGAGCAGCGCACCGATCTGGACAAGCTGGTTCTGGATCTGGAAACCAATGGCACGATCGACCCCGAAGAAGCGATCCGTCGCGCGGCGACCATCCTGCAGCAGCAGTTGGCCGTGTTCGTAGACCTGGAGAGCGAGAAGCAGGAAGAAGCTGCTGTTGAAGAAGACGAAGTGGATCCGATTATGCTGCGCCCGGTCGATGACCTGGAGCTGACGGTTCGTTCCGCCAACTGTCTCAAGGCTGAGAACATTTACTACATCGGCGACCTGGTTCAGCGCACTGAAGTTGAGTTGCTGAAGACTCCGAACCTGGGCAAGAAGTCTCTGACCGAGATCAAGGACGTACTGGCCTCACGCGGACTCTCGCTGGGTATGCGCCTGGACAACTGGCCGCCGGCCAGCCTGAAGAACGACGATCGGGTGCTGAGCGTTTAACGCGTACCCCTCAAACAATTATCGCGTGCTGAGATAGCACTGAAGTAAAGGACTGGAAAAATGCGTCATCGTCATAGTGGACGTCAGCTGAATCGCAACAGCTCACACCGCAAGGCCATGTTCCGTAACATGACTGCCTCGCTGGTCGAGCATGAACTGATCAAGACGACGTTGCCTAAGGCCAAGGAATTGCGCCGTGTGGCAGAGCCCCTGATCACCCTGGCTAAGAATGACAGTGTGGCCAACCGTCGCCTTGCGTTCGACCGCCTGCGTGATAAGGCTGCCGTTGGTAAGCTGTTCACCGAGCTGGGTCCGCGCTACCAAGAGCGCCCCGGTGGTTACATTCGTATCCTCAAGTGCGGTTATCGTGCTGGCGACAAGGCTCCCATGGCCTATGTAGAGCTGGTTGATCGTCCGCAGGTAGAGGCCGCTTATGAGGACGACGAGGATTAAGTCTTCGTTCACCGCGCAAGCGAACCCTGAATGGCCGGGCATAGCCCGGCCTTTTTGTATCTAAGCTTAATGTCAGCTTCGCCCTGGATAGTGCGACATCTCAGTGCCCTGCCTGTGCCTGGACGGGCCTTAGACCTCGCCTGCGGCGGTGGCAGGCACGCCCGCTATCTGCTGGATCGCGGCTATTCCGTCACGCTCATCGATCGAGATATTTCTGGAGTGGCAGACCTCGCGCCGCATCCCGCAACAGAGTTACTGCAGGTAGATCTCGAAGACGGATCGCCCTGGCCACTTGCTGGCATGGAGTTCGATCTTGTTGTCGTCACCAACTATCTGCATCGCCCGATTTTCGACAAGCTGCTTGAATGCGTGCGGCCCGGGGGTGTGCTGCTCTACGAGACCTTCGCCGAAGGCAATGAGAAGTATGGTCGGCCCAGCAATCCTGACTTCTTGTTGCGACCAGGCGAGCTGCGAGAAAGGGTTCAAGCCAGTTTCGATGTGATTGCCTACGAGCAACTTGAGACGAGCGGAGAGCGGCCGGCGGTGATACAACATATTGCCGCCCGTAAATCCACGAACTGAATTCGCTATACGGGCCGGTAGGTCGGACTACTACTGTTATACTTCGGCTACATGGAACTAGCCAATTCTTCCACAACAGCGCTGGCGGTGGACTTGGATGGCACCCTGATACGGGGTGACATGTTCCATCTATCTTTACGCTATTTGCTTCTCCGTAATCCCTTACGCGTGTGCTTATTTCCGCTGTGGCTCCTACGCGGTAAGGCAGTATTCAAGCGAGAGGTCGCCAGGCGAGTGTCTATTGATCCGGAGACGTTGGATTTTCGCACTGAAGTGTTGGACTTCGTTCGCGATGCGCAGAGCCAGGGGAGGCCGACGGTGCTGGCTACCGGCTCGGACAGTATCCTTGCCCAGGCAGTCTTTGATCATCTGGGTTGCTTCGATGGTTTAATTGCCAGCGATGGGCAGGTCAACAATACCGGGCGCAAAAAATCGGAGGCCCTCGTTAGTCGCTTTGGAGAAAGCGGGTTCGACTATATTGGCAACAGCGCCGTGGATATACCGATCTGGGAGCGTGCCGCGGGGGTGATGTTGGCGGGACACCAGCCCGGCCTGTTGGAGAGCTTACGAGAGCGATTTGAGGTTCAGCGTGTCTTTCCGTAGCTGGGGAGGTCTTCCCGATGCGCCGCAACAGGCGCATATGCCCGCATGGAGGGATCGGGTGTCAGCGTGTTTTCCTGAAGCAGGTTTAGCGGTCGGTAATGGGCGCAGCTATGGTGACGTGTGTCTGGCGCAAAACGGCACTGTAGTGAGAGCGGGTTCATTGGATCGAGTGTTGGCGTTTGATCGTGACTCCGGTGTGATTCGCTGTGAAGCTGGACTCAGTCTCGGCGCGCTATTGGAGTTGGCATTATCTGCTGGCTGGGTTCTACCGGTGGTGCCGGGAACTCGGTACGCCACCGTGGGCGGCGCAGTGGCTAACGATGTCCATGGAAAGAATCATCACCGCAATGGCACTTTCGGCTGTCACGTCCGCGAGTTACTGTTGCAGCGTAGCAATGAAGAATTGATTAGCTGCAGCCCGAATGAGAACAGCGACTGGTTTAATGCAAGCATCGGTGGTCTGGGACTAACCGGTGTAATCCTGGAAGTCGAGCTACAGTTGCAGCCGGTAAAAGGTGGGTGGCTGGACACTGAAACGATTAAGTTTGGCAATCTGGCTGATTTTTTCGAGCTGAGCACTGAATCCGATGGCAGTTACGAGTACAGTGTTGCGTGGATTGATTGCCTGCATCGTGAGGTTCGAGGTCATTTCAGCCGCGCGAACCATTCGGATAGCGCAATCGCCGTAACGGCGCAGACCCAGCGCTTTGAGGTGCCCTTTAGTCTGCCGATCTCACCAGTCAATCGGCTGACTCTGGGCTTGTTCAATAGCGCGTATTACCACCGACAGCGCGAGCAGCGTCGTCGCTCCCAGCAGTCACTGTATTCGTTTTACTACCCCTTGGACGGCGTCGGCCATTGGAACCGACTCTATGGCAAGCGCGGTTTTCGGCAGTATCAATGCGTTGTACCCGCTGATGTCGTCGCCGATCTTCTGGCCGAGATTCGACGGTCGGGAGAGGGCTCGTTTCTTGCGGTTTTAAAAGAGTTTGGCGACAAGCCCTCGCCCGGGCTCCTGTCATTTCCACGGCCGGGTACAACACTGGCGTTGGATTTTCCCTGGCGCGGAGAGCGCACGACAAACCTTTTCGAGAGGCTCGATGCGCTGGTGGCCCAGGCCAACGGCGCGGTGTATCCGGCCAAGGACGCACATATGACCGGCGTGGATTTTCGCCGTGCATACCCCGCCTGGGAGGTGCTGGAGAAAATGCGTGATCCTGCTCTGAAATCGCTGTTCTGGCAGCGTGTAACCGAGGACATAGCATGAAAAGAGCCCTGATCGTAGGTGCCACTTCGGCCATCGCGCTCGCGGTGGCCCGGCGTCTGGCAGGCGAGGGATATGAGCTGCTATTGGCAGGCCGTTCCCGGGAGAGGTTGGAGGCAATAGCGACTGACCTGCAGGCAAGAGGCGCGGCACATACGTCTGTGCACAACTATGACGCACTCGACGAGGCAGCCGCGCAAACGCTATTCGATAGTTGCTGGTCTCATGGGCTCGATTTCTTGTTGCTCGCTCAAGGCACATTGCCGGACCAGGCAAGGGTGCAGGATGACGTCGCTTGCAGTCGCGAGGCGTTTCGAGTCAATGCCGTAAGCGCCATCGAGTTGCTGGCCGTGGCCGGTGGCCTGTTTGAGCGACAGGGCAGTGGAACCATTGCTGTGCTGTCCTCCGTAGCGGGTGATCGGGGTCGGCAAAGTAACTATGTCTATGGCAGTGCCAAGGCGGCGCTATCGGCTTACACCCAGGGAATGCGCAACAGGCTGCATGCCCATGGCGTGAACGTATTGACCGTCAAACCTGGATTCGTCGAGTCGCCGATGACTGAACACATTGAAAAAGGCATTCTCTTCGTAAAACCCGACCGGGTTGCCGCCGATATTGTCGGCGCGATCAGTAGCGGAAAAAACGTGCTCTATACGCCGTGGTTCTGGCGCTACATATTGCTCATCGTGCGCCTGATCCCGGAAGGACTATTTAAGAAGCTGTCGCTTTAGCTCAAGGCTGCTCAAGAAGCTGTCGCTCTAAGCGGCTTTGCCGCGGGCCGCATCGAGTATGGGCTTCAGAAACCGGCCCGTGAAGGAGTGGCTGGCTTCTGCCACCTCTTCTGGCGTGCCTGTGGCGATGATTTCGCCGCCGCCACTGCCACCTTCCGGGCCCAGATCTACAATCCAGTCTGCCGTTTTGATGACATCCAGGTTGTGTTCAATGATTACGACTGTATTGCCGTGGTCGCGCAGTCGATGCAGTACTGCCAGTAGCTGCTTAATATCCTGAAAGTGCAGTCCGGTGGTAGGTTCATCGAGAATATACAGGGTATTGCCGGTATCGCGTTTGGATAGCTCGCGGGAAAGCTTCACCCGCTGTGCTTCTCCACCCGAGAGTGTGGTAGCCGCCTGGCCAAGACGAATATAGGACAGGCCGACATCCATGAGGGTTTGCAGTTTCTTGTTGATGGCGGGTACGGCGCTGAAAAAGTCGACGGCGTCTTCAACCGTCATTTCCAGCACTTCGTGAATGTTCTTACCCTTGTATCGAATCTCCAGAGTTTCCCGGTTGTAGCGCTTGCCTTTGCACACGTCGCAGGGCACGTAGATGTCGGGCAAAAAGTGCATCTCCACTTTGGTGACCCCATCGCCCTGGCAGGCCTCACACCGCCCACCTTTGACATTGAAGCTGAACCGCCCTGGTTTATAGCCGCGCGAGCGCGCCTCCTGAGTGCCCGCAAACAATTCTCTGATCGGGGTGAAAATGCCGGTGTAGGTGGCTGGGTTGGATCGTGGGGTACGACCGATCGGACTTTGGTCAATGTCGATGCACTTGTCGATATGCTCAAGTCCGGAGACTGTCTTATGTGCGGCCGGTGTGAGTGTGGTTGCGCCGTTTAATTCGGTCGCTGTAATTGGGTAGAGCGTCGCGTTGATGAGCGTTGATTTACCGCTGCCCGATACACCGGTCACACAGGTCATCAGGCCGACCGGGATCTCCAGCGTTACGTTCTGAAGATTATTGCCGGAGGCACCCTCAAGCACCAGTTTCCGCTTGGCATCGATGGGTGTGCGCTGGGCGGGTATTTCGATCCTCTTCTTGCCGGATAGAAATGCGCCGGTGAGTGATTGCTTATTTTTGACGATATCGCGCAGCTTACCCTGGGCGATGACTTCGCCTCCGTGCACTCCGGCCCCAGGGCCAATGTCGATAATGTGATCGGCCGTGCGAATAGCATCCTCATCGTGCTCGACAACCAGCACTGTATTACCGAGATCGCGCAGGTGCGTCAGCGTATTGAGCAATCGCTCATTGTCGCGCTGGTGCAACCCGATGGAGGGCTCATCAAGGATGTACATCACACCAACCAGGCCAGCGCCGATTTGGGAGGCAAGCCTGATGCGCTGTGCCTCACCTCCAGACAGTGTTTCAGCGCTGCGGTTGAGTGTCAGGTAGTTCAGGCCGACGTCGACAAGAAAGCGATAACGGGCCTGTAATTCCTTGAGAATCTTCTCAGCGATTTCGCCCTTGCGACCCTCGAGCAGCAGTTGCTCAAAATACGCCTGAGCGGCACCGACTGACATCTCAACCACAGATGGCAGCGTGCGATTATCGACATAAACATGGCGTGCGTCGCGACACAGGCGGGTGCCTCCACAGTCCGGACAATCCTGAATGCTGAGAAATTTCGAAAGCTCCTCGCGCACCGACTGCGATTCTGTATCTCGGTAGCGGCGCTCCATGTTGGGAATGATTCCCTCGAAGGGATGAGTCCGCTGAAACACGTCGCCACGGTCATTAATGTAGGAGAAGCAGATTTCCTCTTTGCCACTGCCATGCAGAATAGTCTGCCGATGTTTCTTGCTCAGCTTGTTATAGGGACTATCGATGTCAAAGCCGTAGTGCTCTGCCAGAGAGGTCAGCATGTGGAAGTAATAGACATTGCGGCGGTCCCAGCCGCGGATGGCGCCTTCAGCCAGGCTCGCTTCCGGGTGCAGGACTATACGCTCGTCATCGAAGTACTGGCGCACGCCCAGGCCATCACAGGTAGGGCAAGCCCCGGCGGGGTTGTTGAAGGAAAACAGCTTGGGTTCCAGCTCACTGATACTGTGGCCACAGACTGGGCAGGCGAACTTCGCGGAAAACAGGATATCTTCATCGTCTCCGTCCATGAAGCTGATGGAGGCGATACCGTCCGTCAGCTGCAATGCGGTTTCAAACGATTCGGCCAGACGTATCCCCAAATCTTCGCGAACCTTGAAGCGATCCACAACGACTTCAATGGTGTGTTTCTTGTTCTTCTCCAGCTCTGGCGTGTCGTCCAGGTCTGTCACGATGCCGTCAATGCGGGCCCGTACGAAGCCGCTGGCGCGCAGTTCCTCAAACACGTGCAGGTGTTCGCCCTTGCGCTCTCTCACCACCGGAGCCAAAAGCATCAATTTTGAGCCTTCAGGAAGGGCCAGCACTGAATCGACCATCTGGCTTACCGTCTGCGCTTCCAATGGTTCATCGTGATCGGGACAGCGCGGATCGCCAACGCGGGCAAAAAGCAGTCGCAGATAATCGTAGATCTCGGTGATGGTGCCGACCGTCGAGCGCGGGTTATGAGAGGTGGACTTCTGTTCGATTGAAATCGCCGGTGACAGGCCCTCGACATGGTCAATATCGGGTTTTTCCATCATCGATAGGAACTGTCTGGCGTACGTGGAGAGGGATTCCACATAGCGCCGCTGGCCCTCTGCGTACAGGGTGTCAAAAGCCAGTGAAGATTTGCCCGAGCCAGATAGGCCGGTAATCACGACCAGCTTATCCCGCGGAATTTCTAGGTCGATGTTCTTTAGATTGTGGGTTCTGGCCCCGCGCACCTGGATGTTGTCCATGGGCTCCCTGTTAGCTTGTGGTCCCCATTGGGGATGCTGTAAAAACGCCAAACCTTAAATTATACGGCTATGGCTCCCGGCCTGGCAAAATTGCTGAAGTTTCTACGTCAGGTAACGGCGCGCGGATGTATCCCGGCAGCGTTGCTGGTAAGATGCAGCGGCTAAGCAGGTAGTGACCCCTTGATTACAGAAACCCCCATGACAAGCCTTGAACGGCGTGCCGTAACCGCGCTCGCCGGGCTCTACAGTTTTCGTATGCTGGGCCTGTTCATGGTTCTGCCACTGCTGTCTTTGTACGGTACGGAGCTACAGGGTAGTACCGCGTTCCTATTGGGTCTCGCGCTGGGCGCTTACGGTTTGGCCCAGGCGATATTACAGATACCGCTGGGCCTGCTGTCCGATCGCATAGGCAGGGTGCCGGTTATCGTGTTCGGACTGCTCCTGTTTGCAGGTGGCAGTGTTGTTGCTGCCCAGGCTGAGACCATTGAGGGCGTTATCCTTGGCCGTTTTCTGCAGGGCGCCGGTGCGATCGCCAGTACGGTGATGGCACTGGTAGCGGACCTAACCAGTGACGAGCAAAGAACCAAGGCGATGGCATTGGTTGGAATGAGTATCGGGCTCTCTTTCGCGATTGCGCTGGTAGTGGGCCCTGCGCTGGCTGCCTGGGGGGGCTGGAGGCGGTATTTAACGCCACTGCGCTGTTGGCCCTCGTCGGTATTGTTATTGTTCTGTTTGCCGTGCCGCGGACGCGAACGGTGCGCACCCTGCACGGTGAGGTAGGAACCATACCCGGCTTGGTTTCTCGCTCCCTGCGTGATTTTGGTTTGATGCGCCTCAATCTCGGCGTATTTGTGCTCCATTTCATTCTTATGGCGGTGTTTGTGTCGGTGCCGACCGTGCTCGAGCAACAACTGGGCTTGCATCGCGAATCGCACTGGCAGGTGTATTTGCCAACGCTCGCACTCTCGATTCTCGGTATGGTGCCTCTGATGATTCTTGCGGAGCGTAAGGGCCGGCTGCGGGCGGCATTCATACTCGCTATTCTCGTGATCTTGTTAGCTCAGGGACCGTTGGGAGGCATGGGCGGAGCTTTCTCGGTGTATGTTGCGCTGTGGCTATTTTTTGTTGGCTTTAACTACCTTGAAGCGAGTTTGCCTTCCCTGGTCAGTAAGACGGTTTACGCCGGAGGCAAGGGTACGGCGTTAGGCGTCTATTCCACGTTTCAGTTTCTCGGTGCATTCGCGGGTGGCGCTATCGGCGGTGCGATGTTCCAGGCCTTCGGCAGTGTGGGCGTGGCGCTTGCCAGTGCAGCGATAGCATTGTTGTGGCTGCTGGCGAGCTTTGCCATGACGGCTCCTCGAGACCTGGAGAACCTGGTGGTGCGCTTACCCGAAGACGGGCTGCAAAGTGCGGAATGGATTGAGCGTCTGCAGCAGGCTGCTGGCGTAGCTGATCTGCTGGTGCTGGATGATGAGAACACCGTCTATCTGAAGGTAGACGGAGAGGAGTTCGATCACGGAGTTTTACCGGAAGCCGGAAACTAGCGTCTGATTGCGCGTATTTGCAGCGATCGGCTGTCGCAATTGGTAGTCTGGATTGTTATAGTTTTTGGTTCGAAGAGAAGGGGAAAATCGAATGGCACGGGGAATTAATAAAGTCATTTTAATCGGCAATTTGGGCAACGACCCGGAGACCCGCTATATGCCTTCGGGGGGTGCTGTCACCAATATTTCCCTGGCGACGTCTGAGACTTGGAAAGACAAGCAGACCGGTCAGCCGCAGGAGCGTACTGAGTGGCATCGAATAGTGTTTTTCAATCGACTCGCTGAGATAGCAGGCGAGTACCTGCGCAAGGGATCCAAGGTCTATGTCGAGGGCTCTCTGCGCACACGCAAATGGCAAGACCAGTCCGGCCAGGATAAATACACCACAGAGATCGTCGCGAACGAAATGCAGATGCTTGACAGCCGCGGCGGTGGCCAGGGCATGGATCAGGGCGGCGCTTATGCCCCGCCACCTGCCGCAGCGCCTGCTAATGCGCCGGCGGCAGCGCCCGCCCCACAGCAGGGCCAGCCAGCGCCTGCTTCCGATTTCAACGAATTCGACGACGATATACCGTTCTAGGGCGACCTGGAGGTAGCAGTGCGTGTTCTAGTCATCGGTGCGGATACGCCAGTCGGACAGGCACTTTGCGACTACTTCACCGAGCGTGGCCGAGAATTTGTTGGCCTCAGCAAAGCTGACTGCCGCTGGAAGAGCGAACGCCAGGCGAAAAAAAGCTTGCGGCGTAGTGATTGTGGCTTCGCCGTTGATGCACGCCTGCAATCCGCTGCAGACGGTGGAATAAGGGTTCACGAAGTCGATATCAACCGCAGTCTATGGTTGGCTAGAGCGAGCCAGACCCTAAAAATTCCCTTCATGCTCTTGTCCTGCGCACGTGTTTTCTCTGGTCACTCGGGCAGAGAGTATCGAGAAGACGATTATCCCGATGGGGATTCCAGTATCGCTCAGCTATTGATTGCCGCTGAGACGGCTTTGCGCGACCACTGTGAACGTCACGTTATCTTGCGCATGGGTCCTGTTTTCTCGCCGGTGGGCATCAATGTGGCCACCCATATGCTCGATCAATTGCACCAGGGTGGCAGCCTCGCGCTCAGCCGAAAGCATCGGGGTTGCCCGTTGCCTGCGGAAGATGCCGCGCGGGTAATATCAGGAATGCTGGATCAGTTCGATTGTGGGGTTCAGGCCTGGGGTGTTTACCACTATTGCAGCTCAGATATCACTAGCTGTTACGAGTTCGCCGAGGTGTTGTTGGCGACAGCGTCGCAATACGAGGAGTTCGCGGCCGGCGCTGTGCAGCTTGACGGGGGTCAGGAGGCTGCCGAGGATATATCGCGCGACCTGGATTGTGGCAAGATTCGGGACACGTTCGCGATTAAGCAACAGCCCTGGCGAACCAATGTCGCAGGACATGTGAAACAGTACTATACCGACCTCAGTAACCGGGAGATGAGCAGTGTCGAAAGCGACAGACACCCAAATGCAGCCACTTGATATCGCCGTGCTGACGGTCTCGGATACACGTGGTGAAGAAGATGATACCTCGGGTCAATACCTGGTGGACTCCGCAACGGAGGCAGGGCACAAGCTGGCCGATAAAGTGATAGTAAAAGATGATATTTATGCTATTCGAGCGGTGTTGTCGCGATGGATTGCCGACGAGGGCGTTGAGGCCGTGTTGGTCACCGGCGGTACGGGCTTTTCTGGCAGGGATAGCACCCCTGAAGCGGTCAAACCCTTGTTCGACAAGGAAATCGAAGGTTTCGGTGAGGTATTTCGTAATCTCTCGCTTGCTGAGATCGGCTCGTCAACGGTGCAGTCCCGCGCCATTGGAGGGCTTGCCAACAATACTGTGATCTTCTGCATGCCGGGCTCAACCAATGCCTGCCGCACGGCTTGGGAGGGCGTTATCCGCGACCAGCTCGACAGCACTTATCGCCCCTGTAATTTCGTAGGGGTCATTCGCGTACGTAAATCTTCGCCCTAGTTAGATGGCAGGTCTGACACCGATCAATGAGGCGCTGGAACAGATACTTTCCGGCCCGTACGAGCCACCTGCCGTAGAACAGTGCTCGCTGGACCAGGCGCTGGGGCGGGTACTCGCAGAAAGTGTGCGCTCCGCCGTTGCGGTGCCTTTCGATGATAACAGTGCAATGGATGGTTATGCCCTGAAAGCGGATGAATCCGGGCTGGAGCTGAAAATTACTCAGCGCATCCCCGCCGGGTCCTGCGGCAGCCTGGTTGAACCCGGTACAGCAGCCCGAATTTTCACCGGCGCACCCGTACCCCCAGGCGCTGACGCGGTCGTGATGCAAGAGAACTGTGAAGTCGATGGCGATTGCCTGCGACTCACTGCGGCGGTCACGGTGGGCGAGAATATCCGGCCGCGAGGACAGGATATCGCGCAGGGTGATGAGGTGTTTGTCGCGGGGCGAAGGTTGCAGGGAGAAGATCTGGGCGTGCTGGCCTCGGTCGGCATCGGTACGGTGCCGGTTCGGCGGCCCCTGAAAGTCGCTATCCTGTCTACCGGCGACGAGTTGGTAGACCCCGCATCCCAGGCGGATTTGAGGCCCGGGCAAATCTACAATTCCAACCGCTATACCCTACAGGGTTTATTGCAGGGGCTCGGCATGGAGGTACTCGATTTTGGTATGGTCCCTGACACTGCAGCCGACACTGCGCGTGTTCTGGCAGAAGCTGCGGCAGCGGCTGACTGTGTAATCAGCTCCGGCGGGGTATCCGTAGGCGAGGAAGATCACGTCAAGAACCAGGTCGAGGCGCTGGGAGAGTTGCGGCTGTGGAAGCTGCAGATTAAACCGGGTAAGCCCCTGGCCTACGGCGTTATCGGCGATACTGCATTTTTTGGCTTGCCGGGAAATCCTGCAGCGGTTTTCGTTACCTTCAGTATGATCGTTCGCCCCTGGCTGCTCAGGCGGCAAGGTGCAGACTCCGCAGCTCCGCTGGAGCTTCGAGCTCGCGCTGATTTTTCGCTCGAGCGAGCGGGCTCAAGGCAGGAGTATTTTCGCGCCAGGGTAGAAGCGCGTGACGGTGAGTTGCGGGTAGCGCTGCACCACAATCAAAGCTCAGGGGTGTTAAGTTCTGTCAGCTGGGCTAATGCGTTGGCAGTAGTGCCCCCCGGCACGACGATCGCACCGGGTGACACAGTGCAGGTAGTGCTGTTGGATCAACTAAACCGCTGAAATACCAGCGAGGCGTTGGTGCCGCCAAAGCCAAAGCTGTTCGACATGACCCGCTGCAAACCCGCGTCGTCTTTACGCTCCAGGGCGATGGGCATGCCCTGGGCTTCAGGGTCTAGATCTTCGATGTTGGCAGACGCGGCAATGAAATCTTCCTGCATCATTAACAAGGAGTAGATCGCCTCTTGTACGCCGGCGGCGCCCAGGGAATGTCCGGACAACGATTTGGTGGACCCTACGACGGGAATATCGCGACCGGCAAAGGCTTCCTTGACTGCCTTTAATTCCTGTATATCGCCTGCGGGAGTGCTGGTGCCGTGGGCATTAATGTAGTCCACCTCGCCGTCGACTGTTGCAAGCGCCTGTTGCATGCAACGCACCGCGCCCTCTCCCGAGGGGGCCACCATATCGTAGCCATCGGAGGTGGCGCCATAACCGACCAGTTCGGCATAGATTTTTGCGCCGCGGGCCTGTGCGTGCTCCAGCTCTTCCAAAACCAGCATACCGCCACCGCCGGCAATCACGAATCCATCGCGGTTGGCGTCATAGGCGCGTGAAGCTCTGGCGGGGGTGTCATTGTATTTAGTAGACAGAGCCCCCATGGCATCGAACAGAGAGCTGAGTGTCCAGTGCAGCTCTTCGCCACCGCCGGCGAAAATGATGTCCTGCTTACCTAACTGGATCTGTTCCATTCCGTTACCGATGCAATGTGCGCTGGTGGAGCAGGCGGACGAGATGGAATAGTTGATGCCCTTGATCTTAAAGGGCGTCGCAAGACACGCCGAGACTGTACTGGCCATGGTTTGTGTCACTCGATAAGGCCCCACGCGGCGCAGACCGCGATCGCGCATGATATCGGCTGCCTCTACCTGGCTGGCAGAAGATGCGCCGCCAGATCCGGCGATAATGCCGGTGCGCAGATTGGAGACATGCTCCTCCGCAAGGCCAGCATCGGCTATGGCTTGCTGCATTGAGAGATACGCGTAGGCCGCGGCATGCCCCATAAAACGCAATTGCTTGCGATCGATCAGTTCGCTCAGGTCGAGGTCAATGGAGCCAGCAATATGGCTTTTCATGCCGACATCGACGTGCTCTTGTTGAAAGCTGATGCCTGAGCGACCGTCCTTCAAGGAGCTCGTGACACTGCCTTGGTCCGTGCCTAGACATGAGGTAATACCAATACCTGTAACTACAACGCGCTTGCTCATATCGCCCACCTAGAATGATTCAGTTGACTGGAAGAGGCCTACCCGCAAATCCTTGGCAGCATAAATTTCCTCACCGTCGACAGACACAGTGCCATCTGCGATCCCCATGACCAGCTTGCGTTCTATAACGCGTTTCATATTGATGTTGTAGACCACCTTGTTGGCGCTTGGCAATATCTGGCCCGTGAATTTAATCTCGCCGGCACCCAATGCTCTGCCCCGGCCTGGATTACCCCGCCAGCCCAAGAAGAAGCCCACCAGCTGCCACATGGCATCCAGACCCAGGCACCCCGGCATCACGGGATCACCGCGAAAGTGGCAATCAAAAAACCAGAGATCGGGGTTGATATCCAACTCGGCGACGATCTCGCCTTTACCGTATTCGCCACCCTCTGAACTAATGTGCGTGATGCGGTCGAGCATCAACATGTTTTCAATAGGCAGTTGTGCGTTGCCAGGGCCAAACAACTCACCCAGGCCGCAGGCGATCAACTCCTGCTTTTCGAAAGAACTCTGTCCAGTCATTGCGATTCCATGACAAACGGCGGGGTGCCCATTCTAATGTCTGGTGACCACATGTCCAGCGTGCGGTATCATTCCCAACACGGACCTGCGCCACTCGGGTAGCAGAGGATTGTCCGCTTATTTTGTCTCTATAAGGATTTTTCATCATGCTTAAACCAGTGCTTCTCTCCGGTGGAGTAGGCAGTCGCTTGTGGCCGGTCTCGCGTGAGGCCTATCCCAAGCAGTTCCTGCCATTGGCTGGAGACCAGTCCATGCTGGTTGATACGCTGGCGCGGCTGGATGCGCTATCGGCGCAGCCACCGATGGTCGTCTGTAATGACGAACATCGCTTTATTGTGGCGGAACAGTTACGTGAAGCCGGCATTGTGGGAGCAGAAATACTACTGGAGCCCTGCGGTCGCAATACGGCCCCGGCGGTTGCTGTAGCAGCTCTACAGGCGCTGAAATCGGACCCCGATGCGGTGCTTCTGGTGTTGCCGGCAGATCATATTATTGAGCAACCGAAAGCTTTTCACGCGGCGGTTGCAGGTGCATTGCCTCTCGCGGAGCAGGGCAGACTGGTTACTTTTGGTGTGGTACCCACCCGTCCTGAAACGGATTACGGATACATCAAACGTGGCGAAGCCTTGCAGGACGGGCTCTACGACCTTGATACCTTCGTTGAGAAGCCAGATGCCGACACGGCTACCGCGTATCTGGCCAGCGGCGATTACCTCTGGAACAGCGGCAAATTTCTCCTGTCCGCAGGGAGCTATATCGAGGAGTTAGGTAGGCTGGCGCCGGAAATGCTGGCGAGTTGTGAGAGAGCGCTGGAGCAGGCCCAGGCTGACCTTGATTTTGTTCGACTCCATGAAGAGCACTTCGCCGCATGCCCCAGCGATTCCATCGACTACGCTGTGATGGAAAAAACCCGATTGGGTGCTGTGGCCTCGCTCGATTGCGGTTGGAGCGATGTCGGCGCCTGGTCGGCGCTATGGGATGTTGGCGATGCTGATGGTGATGGCAATGTGCTTCAGGGTGATGTCCTGGTCGACCAGAGTCGCAACAATTATGTACGCAGCGAGTCGCGCTTGGTGGCGGTTACCGGGGTGGATGATCTCGTCGTAGTGGAAACCCCCGACGCTGTGCTGGTGTCGCATCGCGATACCGTACAGGACGTTAAGAGAATCGTGACCGCGCTGAAATCGGCTGAGCGGGAGGAAGCGAACGTACACGCTCGCGTTTACCGTCCCTGGGGTTCTTATGAATCTTTGATCGCCGGAGACGGCTTTCAGGTAAAGAGTATTATCGTGAACCCTGGGCAAAAACTCTCCCTGCAGAAGCACCACCATCGTGCGGAGCATTGGATCGTAGTGACGGGAACAGCGGAAGTGACTTGCGAGGATAAGGTGTTCACATTGACCGAAGATGAGTCCACCTATATTCCCCTGGGCCACAAGCATCGCCTGGCTAACCCAGGAGTGATCCCGCTAGAGCTGATAGAGGTGCAGTCGGGCACTTATCTCGGCGAGGACGATATCGTCCGCTATGAAGATGTTTATGGACGCAGCGAGTCCTGAGGAGGGATGAGTCAATGGAATCTGACCTGATTAAAAAATGCCTGTTTCCGGTAGCGGGGTACGGCACGCGCTTCTTGCCCGCTACGAAGAGCATGCCCAAAGAGATGCTGCCGGTGGTCAATAAGCCCTTGGTGCAATATGGCGTCGAGGAGGCAATCGAGGCCGGCATGACCACGATATCGTTTGTGACGGGCCGGGGTAAGCGCGCCATCGCGGATCATTTCGATATTAGCTACGAGCTCGAAAACCAAATCGCCGGCACCAGCAAAGAAGTGTACCTCGAGAGTATACGAGGCGTGCTTGATGAGGGTGTTTTCACCATGGTCAGACAGCGCGAAATGAAAGGACTGGGCCACGCCATTCTTACAGGGGAGCCGCTCATTGGCAGTGAACCTTTTGGTGTGGTGCTGTCCGATGATCTGTGCCTGAATGATGGTATGGGTGTGTTGAGCCAGATGGCGGAGCTCTATCGTCAGTTCCGTTGCAGCATCGTAGCGATACAAGAAGTGCCAGCGGACCAGACGCACAAATACGGGGTCATCGCGGGTGAGGCCTTAAAGGATGGCCTGTTTCGGGTAGATGATATGGTCGAAAAGCCTAAACCCGAGGACGCACCGTCGAACCTGGCTATCATTGGTCGCTACATTCTTACCCCCGACATATTCGAGATCATTCGCAATACCCCGCCTGGCGAGAACGGCGAAGTACAAATTACAGACGCATTGTTGACCCAGGCAAAGACGGGCTGCGTCATGGCCTACAAATTCAAGGGACGCCGCTTTGACTGTGGTAGCGTGGATGGGTTCGTCGAAGCCACCAACCACGTTTACGAGAACGTCTACTCGGAGCCGTCATGACGGAGTTAACGTGTTTCAAGGCCTACGATGTGCGCGGCCGTATTCCCGATCAGTTGAACGAAGATATCGCGTATCGCATTGGTCGTGCTTATGCGGCGGTCATTGCGCCCGGTAACGTTGTCGTCGGGCACGATATACGTCTCACCAGTGAGCAGATTAAGGCCGCTTTGACTGAGGGGCTGCGTGATGGAGGTGTTGATGTACTCGACATCGGCCAGTGCGGCACGGAAGAAATCTACTTCGCCACGGCGCACGCTGGTACTGGTGGCGGTATTGCTGTTACCGCCAGCCACAATCCCAAAGACTATAACGGCATGAAGTTCGTTCGCGCTGGATCCGAGCCGATCAGTGGTGACAGTGGCCTTTTGGATATTAAGAGCCTGGCGGAGCAGAACGATTTTTCCGCGGTAAGTACGCGTGGTGGGTATGAGCCCCTGGATACTGCTGCGGCCTATATCGAACATTTGCTGTCATATGTGGACCTGGCTCAATTGCGTCCCCAGAAAATAGTGGTCAATGCCGGCAACGGTGGCGCTGGTGCGGTCATTGATCGCATCGAAGACCGACTCCCATTCGAATTTATTAAGGTGCATCACCAGGCTGACGGCAATTTCCCTCATGGGGTACCCAACCCGCTACTCGTGGAGAACCGCGCCGTGACGGCCGACGCCGTAATCCAACATGGCGCGGATATGGGTATCGCCTGGGACGGCGATTTCGATCGCTGCTTCTTTTTCGATGAGAAGGGAGAATTTATTGAGGGCTATTACCTGGTGGGTTTGCTGGCTGAGGCGTTTCTCAAGCAAGATGGCGGCGGCAAGGTGGTACATGACCCCCGGCTAACCTGGAACACGCGCGAGATTGTGGAGAGTTTTGGGGGCGAAGCTGTACAAAGTAAAACCGGACACGCGTTTATCAAGGAGCGTATGCGCGCCGAGAATGCCGTCTACGGCGGGGAAATGAGTGCCCATCACTACTTCCGCGATTTCGCCTACTGCGATAGTGGCATGATCCCCTGGTTGTTGGTGGCCGAACTGATGTGTGCGAGTGGCAAGCCTCTTTCCACTTTGGTTGCCGAGCGCATGGCGGCCTTCCCCTGTAGCGGTGAAATCAATCGTGAAATAGCTGACCCGGCAAAAGTGCTGGCTTTGGCTGAAGCGCGTTACGGCGCAGAGGCTAGTCTTGTCGATCACACAGATGGCTTGAGCGTAGAGTACCCCGAGTGGCGATTTAATCTGCGCATGTCCAATACGGAGCCGGTCGTTAGATTGAATGTTGAATCGCGAGCCGATGTTGCGCTCATGAAACAACGCACCGCAGAACTGCTGGAACTGATAGACGGGTAGTCGCGTGCCTCGGCCTAGAGCCTGCCGTCGACTTCTTGAGATGGCAGCAGGTAGGTGGCGTCGTACAGTACGCCCTGATCCCGGCAATATGCGCGAATTGCTGCGTGACCAAGATCTTTGAAGCAATCGTGGCCTACCGCCAATACCACTGCGTCGTAGTCTGATCCAGGGTTCGCCACCATATCGAGGTTGAGTTCGTGCCGCGCGTCATCGGTGTTGACCACGGGGTCATACACCTCTACTTGAGCATTACAGGCGGCTAGCTCGCCAATGATGTCGGCGACTAGCGTGTTGCGCAGGTCGCTGCAGTTGGGCTTGAAAGCGAGTCCCAGTACGAGCACTCTCGAATCGACGACGTGCAGCCGGCGTTGCGTCATCAGCTGCATAACCTCGGTGGCCACCTGTTTTCCAATGGCGTCATTGAGGCGTCTGCTGGCGGAAATAATCTCCGGGAAATATCCGGCTTGCTCTGCACGATGTACCAGGTAGTAGGGATCTACACCTATGCAGTGTCCTCCAACCAGGCCAGGACGGAAGGGCAGAAAATTCCATTTACTTCCTGCTGCGGCGAGGACTTCTTCTGTGTCGATCTCGAGTCGTTTGAATATCTGTGCAAACTCGTTGGTCAGGGCAATGTTCACATCGCGTTGCGTGTTTTCGATGACTTTGGCCGCTTCAGCGACTCGGATGCTGCTCACGGGAAACGTACCGGCCGTGACGACGTTCCGGTACAACTCGTCGATCTGGGCTGCAACCTGCGGTGTGGAGCCTGCAGTAATTTTGATGATGTCCGCCAGGCCACGCTCCTTGTCGCCCGGATTGATGCGTTCGGGACTATAGCCAACAAAAAAGTCCTCGTTGTAGCGCAGGCCAGAGGCGCGTTCCAGTATTGGTACGCAATACTCTTCGGTGCAGCCAGGGTAAACGGTGGACTCGTAGATGACGATATTGCCAGGTTTGAGCGCCTCACCGACCAGGCCGCTCGCCGCTCCCAGGGGGTGGAGGTCAGGACGTCGATCGGCGTCGATGGGTGTGGGAACTGTAATGATGTAAACATCGATATCTGCCAGGTCCGCGTTGTCTGAAGACAGTGACAGTGGGGCGGACTTAATGCGCTCGGCGCTGACCTCGCCGCTCTTGTCCAGACCTTCACGCAGCTCGCCAATACGCTGGGGGCTTATATCGAAGCCGAGAGTTTTGTGGTGTGCGGAGAGCGCAAGTGCCAGCGGCAGGCCGACGTAACCAAGGCCGAGTACAGCAATGGATCTATCTTGCATCTCGGTAGCCTCGTATTTGCTGCGTAGTCGAGGGATCCAGTGAGGGGGATGAGTCACCCCGCAGCGCGCTGCGAATGGTGCCACTCAACTGCTTGCCCAGTTCGACCCCCCACTGGTCAAAGGAATTGATTTGCCAGATGTGGCCACTGCAGAATGTCTTGTGCTCGTACAACGCGATGAGCGCGCCCAGGCTTTCAGGCGTAAGCTGTTCGCAACTCAAGGTGCTACTGGGTCGATTGCCGGGAATGACTAGGTGATGCGCCAGTGATTGTGCTTCACTCTGCTCAATACCCCGATCCAATAGCGATTGTAATGATTGTTCGTAGCTGCGGCCCTGCAGTAGGGCCTGGGCCTGTCCGAGACAGTTAGCGACCAGGCGTTCCTGGGCCTCCTCATCTTGCTGATGGCTGCGTAGCGACAGGATAAAGTCGACCGGGCAAAGCTGGGTACCCTGGTGCAGCAGTTGGTGGAACGAGTGCTGACCGTTCGTGCCTTCTTCTCCCCACAGTGCAGGCGCAGTAGCATAGGCCAGTGTCTGGCCGGAATGATTCACCCGTTTGCCATTGCTCTCCATAGACAGCTGCTGCAGAAATGCGGGCAGGCGGCGCAAACTGTGGTCGTAGGGAATGACCGCATGATTGGCAGAATTGAGGAAGTTGACGTACCAAATCTCCAGCAAACTCATGATCACCGGCATGTTTGTGCTGGCCGGAGCCTGCTGAAAGTGCGCATCCATCTCCGCGGCACCTTGGAGCAGTTTACGAAAGCAGTCCATGCTCGTGGCGAAGGCAATGCTCCAGCCCACGGCCGACCAGAGGCTGTAGCGACCGCCGACCCAGTCCCACATCGGCATGATGTTATCGCTGGGTATGCCCAGTTCTTTAGCAGCGGCAAGATTAGTACTCACAGCCAGGAAGTGTGAGGCGATGGCAGACTCATCGCCGGCGCTGTCCAGCAGCCATTGTCTGGCGGTGCGGGTGTTGTGCAGCGTCTCTTCTGTGCTCAGTGTTTTCGAACACACGACAAATAGTGTTTGCGCTGGGTCGAGTTCAGCGAGAGTTCTGGCGAGTTCGCTGGGATCGATGTTTGCGACAAAGTGAACCCTCAGCGCGCTGTGATAGGGCGCCAGCGCCTGGGTGACCATTCGAGGTCCCAGGTCTGATCCGCCGATGCCGATATTGACTATGTCGGTGATGGCTTGCCCGCTATAGCCTTTATGATTGCCAGTCTGTATCGCGTCTACCCAGCGACCCATGCCTTCCAGGCAGGCCTCGACGTCGTGCCACTCAGTGTGCAGCCCCTGTGGAGCAGCGGGAGCTCTTAGCAAGGTGTGTAGCACCGCTCTGTCTTCGGTATGGTTTATTCGATCTCCCGCGAATAGACGGTCGCGCTGTTGTTCCAGGCCACTTTTTTCACACAGGGCAAGCAGCGCAGAGCGCGCGCTGCTGTCCAGCATGTGGCGCGAATAATCCAGCCGCCAGCCAGCCGCCTCACAAGAAAACTCGGCGACACGATTGTCTTCAGTATCAAATAGCTGCTCTAAAGCGGTGCCCGCAAGCCGCGAGGCACAGTGCTCCAACTCGGGGGATGGGTAAGGGAAGTTTGCCGGCTCTGGCTGGCTCATACCTGAGTCTCTGAGGGTATGACGGCAGTATATGAAGCCCTTGGTCACCCTGCAATGTGGTGAGTCGCGCTAGTGATTCCGGTTGACGGAGAGCATGGCAATGGCCGCCATTGCGTCGCGATGGTTTCCCGAGGGAAGCAGATCCAGCGCGTCGAGTGCCTGCTGTTTGTAGCCTTCGGCAAAATTCCTGGCGTATTCTAATGAGCCTGCTGAATGCACCGCCGCCAGCACTGCGTCGAGATGCTTGGCGTCTTTATCCTGGATTGCCTTGGCAACCACCTCAGCCTCCGCGGGGCTGCCTTCACGCATCGCATGGATGAGCGGCAGCGTGGGCTTGCCTTCGCTAAGATCGTCGCCAACGTTTTTACCCATCTCTGCTGGATCGCCTTCATAATCCAGCACATCGTCGATGACCTGAAAGGCTATTCCGGTGTTGAGTCCAAAAGCGTGCAGAGGCTCTGCCAGGGCAGAAAGCTGGCCGCCGAGCGCCGCTCCGCCATAGCAGGCCGCGGCGAATAATATGGCGGTTTTGCGCGTAATGACGTCCAGGTACTGTTGTTCAGTAGTCGCTGGGTCACCGGCTCTGACTAACTGCAGCACTTCGCCTTCGGCGATCAGATTTGTGGTGCTGGCCATGTTGCGCATGATGTCCATGTCGCCTATGTCCACCATCAACTGGAATGCACGCGTATAGAGAAAATCGCCTACCAATACGCTAGAGGCATTGCCAAATTCGGCATTGGCGGTGGGGCGACCGCGTCGCAGTGAGGAGATATCCACGACATCGTCATGCAGAAGAGTGGCCGTATGAATGAACTCAACCGCGGCGGCAAAGCTTATATGCTGGTCACCCCTATGACCGCATGCCATCGAGCTCAGCAGCGCTAGCAGAGGACGTAGTCGCTTACCGCCGGCGTCAACAATGTAGTGGCCGATGTTTTCGACCAGATCGACGTCGGACTCCAGGTTATCGATAATGAGTCGGTTTACGGCCTCCAGTTCTTCCTGGACGGGCTGTCTGATTGCTTGCATGGCTGACATGGAAACTGAGGAGCCGCGAATGCTATGGGTTGCTCTGTGAGCTGTCAATATAGTGGACTGTAAGCCATTGTGTAATATGGAATTAATGCTTGCCTGGGGGGTGCAATTTAAGTAGAATCGCCGCCCTCAAGTCTGCCAGCAATGTCTGGTGTCTTGAGTTAGTGCCGGGCTCTGCCCCCTTTCACCTGAAAGGGACCCTGAGGGGTAACGTTTACGCAGCGAGTCGGCGAACTAGTAGGAGTAGGAAATGTACGCAGTAATTGAGAGCGGTGGCAAGCAACACCGCGTTGAAGAGGGCGAAGTCCTCAAGCTGGAAAAGATTGAAGTACCGACTGGTGATACTGTGGAATTCGACCGCGTGTTGATGGTGGGTGCAGGTGAAGACGTCAAGATTGGTACCCCGTTGGTTGACGGTGGCAAGGTGACCGCAGAAGTGGTTTCTCACGGACGTCACGACAAGGTGAAAATTATCAAGTTCAACCGTCGTAAGCATCACCGTAAGCAAGCTGGTCACCGCCAGTGGTATACAGAAGTAAAGATCACCGGTATCAGCGGCTAATAGGAGTTAAGACATGGCACACAAAAAAGCAGGCGGTAGTACACGTAACGGTCGCGATTCCGAGAGTAAACGCCTCGGCGTGAAGCGCTACGGTGGTGAGAGCGTGAAAGCCGGCAATATCCTGATTCGTCAGCGCGGTACCAAGGTCCACGCAGGTGTGAACGTGGGTTGTGGCAAAGACCACACCTTGTTCGCCAAAGCCGACGGCAAGGTGGAGTTCGTTACCAAGGGCCCGAAAAACCGCAAGTACGTACAAGTGGTCGCTGGCTGACCTGTACTTACAGTGAATTTTGAAAGGGGCCTATCGGCCCCTTTTTTATCACCATGAAATTTGTAGACGAAACAGGCATCACGGTTCAGGCGGGCAAGGGCGGCAACGGTTGTCTTAGCTTCCGGCGTGAAAAGTATGTAGCCAAGGGCGGCCCGGACGGGGGCGACGGCGGTGACGGCGGCAGTGTCTACCTCGAGGCGGACACTGCCCTGAACACGCTGGTAGATTTTCGCTTTCAACGTTTCTACGAGGCGCAAAATGGTGAGGCTGGCCGCGGGCGTAACTGCACCGGAGCCAGCGGCGACGATCTGATACTGCAAGTGCCCGTCGGCACGACAATTCTCGATGAAGATACGGGTGAGGTTCTCGGTGATCTCTCGGAACCTGGGCAGCGCTTGCTGGTGGCGCAGGGTGGCTTCCATGGCCTGGGAAACACGCGCTTCAAATCCAGTACCAACCGAGCGCCGCGGCAAACAACGCCCGGTAGCGAGGGTGAGAGACGCTCCCTGCGACTTGAGCTGAAAGTGCTTGCGGACGTGGGCTTGCTCGGTTTGCCCAATGCCGGTAAATCGACGCTGATTCGCGCTATCTCGGCAGCGAAACCCAAAGTTGCCAATTACCCGTTTACAACACTGGTGCCCAATCTGGGAGTGGTGAAAGTGCAGTCGCACCGCAGCTTTGTTGTAGCCGACATTCCGGGCTTGATTGAGGGTGCTTCTGAAGGTGCTGGTCTTGGCATTCGTTTTCTGCGCCATCTCACGCGCAACCGCATACTGCTGCATCTTGTGGATGTGGCGCCGTTCGATGGCACAGATCCCGCGGAATCGGCCCTATCCATTGTGCGTGAACTCGAGCGCTTTAGTCCGTCGCTAGCCGCGCTCGACCGCTGGTTGCTGTTGAATAAAACCGATTTGGTGGACGCAGAGCAATTGGCCGCAACCCGCCAGTCGGTGCTAGAGGCCCTGGACTGGGATGGTCCGGTTTATGAGCTCTCGGCGATTAGTGCGCAGGGAACCGACGTGCTTTGCGGTGACATCATGACCCAGTTGGAAACTTGGCAGGAAGAAGAGGCTGCAGACCCGGAACTGGCGGAAGCCGAGCAGGAGCGCCAGCGTGTGCTGCAGGCTGAGGCGCGAGAGCGTATTGAGCAGTTGCAGCGCGAGAGACGGCTTGCCCGCCAGGCCGTCGATGAGGACTTCGACGACGATGACGATGACGATGACGATGTCGAAGTAGAGTATGTCCAGTAGTACCGTCGCCAGAGCCAGTATCGCTGCGAGCCAGCGCTGGGTGATTAAGGTCGGCAGCGCACTACTGACCGATGATGGCCGCGGGCTGGATACTGCGCTGATACAGATGCTAGCGACCCAGATAGCCGCTTTGCAAAAATCCGGGCGCGAAGTCGTTTTAGTATCGAGTGGGGCGGTAGCTGCCGGAATGCTGCGCCTCGGTTGGTCCGAGCGTCCGCATGCCCTGCATGAGCTGCAGGCTGCCGCTGCGGTGGGGCAAATGGGATTGGTGCAATCCTACGAATCGGCATTCAAAAACTTCGGCTTGCAGACTGCACAGGTATTGCTGGGTCACGATGATATCTCCGCGCGTGATCGCTATCTTAATGCGCGCGGTACGCTGGCGACCTTGCTGAACCTGGGTGTGATTCCCGTTGTTAACGAGAACGATACGGTGGTCACAGACGAAATTCGTTTCGGCGATAACGACACACTGGCCGCCATGGTTACCAACCTTATTGATGCCGATGTGCTGCTTATTCTCACCGATCAGCAGGGTCTGTTTACAAGTGATCCTCGCTCCGATGCCAGCGCCACATTGGTCACTGATGTTGCGGCCGATACGCCTGAGTTAGAAGCGATGGCAGGGGGTGGTGGTGTGCTTGGCCGGGGCGGCATGCTAACCAAGGTGCGTGCTGCTCGCATGGCAGCGCGCTCTGGCGCACATACCATTATTGCGTATGGGAAATGCGAAGATGTGGTCAGCCGTATTGCAGCGGGGGAGGCGTTGGGCTCCTGGTTACAGGCGGCGCAAGTACCGCTGGCGGCGCGCAAGCAATGGCTCGCGGGCTTGATGCAGAGCAATGGAACATTGGTACTTGATGACGGTGCGGTTGAGGTGCTCAGCAGTTCCGGGCGGAGCCTGCTTCCAGTCGGTGTTAAAGAAGTGCGCGGTAGCTTTGAGCGCGGCGACATGGTGATTTGCATCGACGAGCAGGGCAGGGAAGTTGCCCGCGGTCTAAGCAATTACTCGTTCAAGGATGCCCGCAGGATTATCGGTATGCCGTCTGACCGCATCGAGGAAATACTTGGATTTCAAGGTGAAGCGGCGTTAATCCACCGCGATAACCTGGTGCTGAGCTGAAAGTGCCCCCGCCGAGCAGCGGGGGCTCGTCCCATCAGATAATCGACTTCATCGCAGTCATGTGGCCGCGCAACTCGCGCCCGATAATCTCCACCGGATGGTTACGAATCGCGTCGTTCACAGCGATCAGTTCCTGGTTATCGACACCGTTGTCGCTGCCCATGCCTTTGCCGATTACATCGACATCGATCTTGCTCATGAAGTCAGCTAGCAGCGGGCGACAGGCGTGATCAAACAGATAGCAACCGTATTCCGCCGTATCAGAAATCACCACGTTCATCTCGTATAGCTTTTTACGGGCAATCGTGTTGGCGATCAGCGGTGTCTCGTGCAGCGACTCGTAATAAGCTGACTCTTCCTTAATGCCCGCATCCACCATTACTTCAAAGGCCAGTTCTACGCCAGCCTTGCACATCGCTACCAGCAAAATGCCGTTGTCGTAATACTCCTGCTCAGGGATGTCGGCGCTGGTGTTCTCGGCGTTTTCAAAGGCCGTCTCCGCGGTGGCCGCGCGCCAGCCCAGCAGGTTGGCATCGTCATTCGCCCAGTCTTCCATCATGGTGCCGGAGAAAACGCCGCTCATGATGTCGTCCTGGTGCTTTTCATACAGCGGCCGCATGATGTCTTTCAACTCCTCAGCGAGGTAGAAGGCGCGAACCTTTGCCGGGTTCGATAAGCGATCCATCATGTTGGTGATGCCACCGTGTTTGAGACCTTCCGTCACCGTCTCCCAGCCGTATTGTATGAGCTTGGAGGCGTAGCCGGGCTCAATACCCTTTTCGACCATTTTGTCGAAACAGAGGATTGCGCCGGTCTGCAACATGCCGCAGAGAATGGTTTGTTCACCCATCAGGTCCGACTTCACTTCTGCGATGGGAGAAGACTCCAGTACACCTGCGCGGTCGCCACCGGTACCGGAGGCCAGTGCCTTGGCGATATCCATGCCTTCGCCTTTCGGATCGTTTTCACGGTGTACAGCAATCAGTGTGGGTACGCCAAAGCCGCGCTTGTACTCCTCGCGCACTTCGGTGCCCGGGCACTTGGGACACATCATCACAACAGTGATGTCTTCACGAATCTTCATGCCCTCTTCGACCAGGTTAAAGCCGTGGGCGTAGTCGAGGCAGGCGCCCTCTTTCATCAGGGGCATGACCGCGTTTACTACGCTGGTGTGTTGCTTGTCCGGCGTGAGGTTCATGACCACATCTGCAGTAGGGATCAGTTCTGCATAAGTCCCCACGGTGAAGCCATTCTCGGTGGCGTTCTTCCAGGACTGGCGCTGCTCGCTGATCGCGTCATCGCGCAGGGCGTAGGAGACGTCGAGGCCACTGTCGCGCAGGTTCAGGCCCTGGTTGAGTCCCTGGGCGCCGCAACCCACGATCACGATTTTTCTCCCTTTCAGGTAGTTACAGCCGTCTGCAAATTCCTCGCGTTGCATGAAGCGGCACTTGCCCAACTCTTCCAACTGCAGGCGCAGTGGTAGCGTATTGAAATAGTTTTGTCCCATGGGTTTTCTCCTCGGGTAATGCGGTGTCTATTGAAAAGGATGCGCACTGTAGCGCAGGAATAAGCTTGCATAAAACGAAATAAAATGAATACTGTATTGCGAATAGAGCAACATAATGGCTCAATGTCCCGTATGGATACCCGCGCCCTCGAGCTATTTGTGCATTTAAGCGATACGCTGAGTTTCAGTCGGACGGCTGAGCAGAAGCACCTGAGTCTGTCCGCGGTGAGTCGAACCCTACAGCGCATTGAAGAGGAGGTCGGTCAGCGACTGTTCGAGCGTGACAAGCGCAGTGTGAGACTTACTGCGGCGGGGGAGCGCTTTCTCGACTATGCGCGGCGCAGTCTTGAAGACTGGCAGCAACTTACCGCTGGCCTGAGCCAGGATCCTGCCCGTCTCCGGGGCGAGGTCAGTATTTACGGATCGGTGACGGCCAGCTATAGCGTGTTGTCACCCATCCTCGAACGTTTTCGCAGTGACTACCCCGGCATTGAAATCATGTTGCACACCGGGGACCAGGCCGATGCCGTCGGGCGTATACAAGACGGACGTGAAGATATTGCCGTAGCTGCCTGTCCCGATGATCTTGCGAGCAAGATGGAATTCCTTACGCTAATGCATTCGCCATTGCGATTTATTGCGCCAGATTTTCCCTGTGCTGTGAAAGAGCAGTTGGACGGTGGAGCACGGTTGTCTGAAGTTCCCTTTATCGTTGCCGAGCGGGGACTCAGTCGGCAGCGGCTTGACTACTGGTTTCGCCAATGCGGCGAGAAACCCCGAATCTATGCGCAGGTGTCAGGACATGAAGCGATTGCAGCCATGGTTGGGCTGGGTTTAGGGGTTGGGCTTATTCCCGCACTGGTGCTCGATAACAGTACCTATCGAACCAAGCTGCAGGTTATCGACAGCGCCAATGAGCTGGGGCCGTTTCCAGTGGGTCTTTGCGCATTGAAGCAGCGCCTTGAGAACCCTTTGGTGGCCGCCTTCTGGCAGGCAGCGAATGACTCTTACGGCGACGTGAAGTGATATCATGGCGATATGAGCGACGATAAGAATCAAACCCAGGACAAGTCCGGCAAGCTCGATATCGACATTGACCTGCTTGTGGACGAGCATGAGGAAGAGGTCTCAGAGGACGGCCAGACGGTGCGCCGCCAGGGAATTTTCCTGCTACCCAATCTGTTCACCACAGGCGCTTTGTTCGCTGGCTTCTATGCGATTATTGCTGGCATGCGCGGCGATTTTGAGGCCGCCGCAATCGCCATTTTCTTTGCCATGGTGTTTGATGGTCTCGATGGGCGGGTAGCACGTATGACCAACACCGCCAGCAAGTTCGGTGAAGAATATGACAGCCTATCGGACATGGTGTCTTTTGGTGTGGCGCCCGCGCTGTTGGTGTACAGCTGGGGTGTAGGCGATCTGGGCAAATTTGGCTGGTCCGTTGCCTTCATTTATGTGGCATGCGCTGCGCTGCGACTGGCCCGCTTTAACACACAGATAGAAGTAGCTGATAAGGCCTGGTTCACCGGTTTGGCGAGCCCTGCGGCTGCCGCCGTGATTGCTGCTACCGTATGGGTATGCAACGACAATGGTTGGGTGGGTGCCGCGCAGCCAGTCGAGGTCACGGTGCTGGTGGCGATTCTGACGGCATTGATCGGCATTCTTATGATCGTAAACGTGCCGTTCTATAGTTTCAAAACCATCGACGTACGCGGCCGAGTTCCCTTTGCTGCAGTGATTGTGGTGGTGTTGATCTTCAGCCTGGTGACGGTTGACCCACCGCGGGTGTTGCTGGGAGCGTTCCTGCTCTACGCCCTTTCCGGACCGGTGCTGCGCGTAGTGCGAGGTAATCCGGTCAATTCATCGACATCTTCAGATTGATCTAATTGCGAGGGGAACTCCCTCGCATTCCGGAGTTCAGAAAGAGGGTAACAGCGACTAGAGGAGGCGCGTGTTGGCCAAGTTTAAAGTACCACCCATCCCATCTTCAGAGATTACGAGCGAATCTGTCTGGCTGAAACGCAGGGAGTTCATTGGTGCTGGGGTCGCGCTCGCCGCAGGGAATTCAGGACTTGTCCACGCGTTGCCCGCGGAAGCACCGCTGAAATTCAAACCCGCTATGGCGGTGGGTGCAGATGGGTTTCATACCAAGGAGCCGCTCACGCCTTACGACGATGTGACGAAGTACAACAACTTCTATGAATTCGGCACCGATAAGGGTGACCCTGCGCGTTATGCCCACGAGATGAGTACCGACCCGTGGACACTTAAGGTCGACGGCGAAGTGGAAAAGCCAGGCACGCTAGGGCTGGAGGACATTCAAACAGGTTTCGATCTTGAAGAGCGCATCTACCGGCTGCGTTGTGTGGAGGCTTGGTCGATGGTGGTGCCCTGGGTGGGCTACTCTCTCTCGTCACTCCTGAAAAGATTTCAGCCCACGTCACGGGCGAAATACGTCAAGTTTTACACGCTCAAAGACCGCAAGCAGATGCGCGGTCAGCGGTCTTTTACCAGCATCATCGACTGGCCCTACGTCGAGGGGCTGCGTATGGACGAGGCGATGCATCCGTTGACGTTTCTGTCGGTAGGCATTTACGGCAAGGTGATGCCCAATCAGAATGGCGCGCCCATTCGCCTGGTGGTGCCCTGGAAGTATGGCTTTAAGAGCATTAAGTCTATTGTTCGTATTGAGCTCACGGAACGTCGGCCCAGAACCAGTTGGGAGGAAATTGCGCCGCATGAGTATGGGTTCTACGCCAATGTGAATCCAGAGGTAGACCACCCGCGCTGGAGCCAAAAAACCGAGAGGCGTCTGCCCTCCAGTTTGTTTAGCCCTAATCGTATAAACACGCGTTTGTTCAATGGCTATGCACCGCAGGTGGCTTCGCTCTATGCTGGAATGGATCTAAGTCGTTACTACTAGCCCGTTCATGTTCAAACAGTATTTGTCCCGGCATGGCCCTTTTTTATTGTGCCTTATACCGTTCGCAGCAATCGTCGGTGCCATCTTTGCCGACCGGCTCGGACCCGATCCCGCTGAACAGTTGATGCATATGACGGGAGAGTGGTCGGCGCGGATACTGATTCTTACCCTGTTGATGAGCCCGCTGCGTAGCTGGACTGATAACAGCTACTGGATTCGGATACGGCGTACATTGGGTCTATTTGTGTTCTTTTACGCGTGCCTGCATTTGCTGGTCTATTTGCAGTTCTTCCTCGGCTGGTCTGTTGCGCGGGTGGCGGAAGAGCTTATCGAGCGCCCCTATATTACTGTGGGGTTTGGTGCCT
>CBDAQR010000003.1:0-750000 GCA_965199055.1 Halieaceae bacterium | reverse complement strand
GGTCATCCCGACTTACCAACCCCATGCAAACTCCGAATACCCAGGAGTACAATCACGGCAGACAGACGGCGGGTGCTAACGTCCGTCGTCGAGAGGGCAACAACCCAGACCGCCAGCTAAGGTCCCTAATACCAGTTAAGTGGGAAACGATGTGGGAAGGCTAAGACAGCTAGGAGGTTGGCTTAGAAGCAGCCACCCTTTAAAGAAAGCGTAATAGCTCACTAGTCGAGTCGGCCTGCGCGGAAGATGTAACGGGGCTAAATTGGTAACCGAAGCTGCGGATGCGCCATTCTTTGGAATGGTTGCATGGTAGAGGAGCGTTCTGTACGCCGTTGAAGGTGAACTGAGAGGTTTGCTGGAGGTATCAGAAGTGCGAATGCTGACATGAGTAACGATAAGGGGGGTGAAAAACCTCCCCGCCGGAAGATCAAGGTTTCCTGTCCAACGCTAATCGGGACAGGGTTAGGCGGCCCCTAAGGCGAGGCAGACATGCGTAGTCGATGGGAAGCAGGTTAATATTCCTGCGCTGCTTTTTACTGCGATGGGGGGACGGAGAAGGCTAGGCTAGCGCGGCGTTGGTTGTCCGCGTTTAAGGGTGTAGGTTGGTTGCTTAGGTAAATCCGGGCGACTAAGACTGAGACCTGATGACGAGCCCGATGCGAAAGCTGACGGTGAAGTAGTTGATGCCCTGCTTCCAGGAAAAGCCTCTAAGCTTCAGGTAAAGAGTAACCGTACTGTAAACCGACACAGGTGATCAGGTAGAGAATACCAAGGCGCTTGAGAGAACTCGGGTGAAGGAACTAGGCAAAATGGTACCGTAACTTCGGGAGAAGGTACGCCGGTTTTGGTGATGGCACTTGCTGCTTAAGCTGAGGCCGGTCGAAGTGACCAGGTGGCTGCGACTGTTTACTAAAAACATAGCACTCTGCAAACACGTAAGTGGACGTATAGGGTGTGACGCCTGCCCGGTGCCGGAAGGTTAATTGATGGGGTTAGACTTTGTCGAAGCTCTTGATCGAAGCCCCGGTAAACGGCGGCCGTAACTATAACGGTCCTAAGGTAGCGAAATTCCTTGTCGGGTAAGTTCCGACCTGCACGAATGGCGTAACGATGGGCACACTGTCTCCACCCGAGACTCAGTGAAATTGAAATCGCTGTTAAGATGCAGTGTACCCGCGGCTAGACGGAAAGACCCCGTGAACCTTTACTACAGCTTCACACGGGACTTTGATCTTATTTGTGTAGGATAGCTGGGAGACTTTGAAGCAGTGGCGCTAGCCATTGTGGAGTCAACCTTGAAATACCAGCCTGATAATATTGAGGTTCTAACTCAGGTCCGTAATCCGGATCGAGGACAGTGTGTGGTGGGTAGTTTGACTGGGGCGGTCTCCTCCCAAAGCGTAACGGAGGAGCACGAAGGTGCGCTAATCATGGTCGGAAATCATGAGGTTAGTGTAAAGGCACAAGCGCGCTTGACTGAGAGACTGACAAGTCGATCAGGTAGGAAACTAGGTCTTAGTGATCCGGTGGTTCTGAATGGAAGGGCCATCGCTCAACGGATAAAAGGTACTCCGGGGATAACAGGCTGATACCGCCCAAGAGTTCACATCGACGGCGGTGTTTGGCACCTCGATGTCGGCTCATCACATCCTGGGGCTGAAGCCGGTCCCAAGGGTATGGCTGTTCGCCATTTAAAGTGGTACGCGAGCTGGGTTTAGAACGTCGTGAGACAGTTCGGTCCCTATCTGCCGTGGGCGTTGGAGATTTGAGGGAAGCTGCTCCTAGTACGAGAGGACCGGGGTGGACGAACCTCTGGTGTTCCGGTTGTAACGCCAGTTGCATTGCCGGGTAGCTATGTTCGGAAGGGATAACCGCTGAAAGCATCTAAGCGGGAAGCCCCTCCCAAGATGAGATCTCCCTGACCCCTTGAGGGTCCTGAAGGGCCGTAGAAGACTACTACGTTGATAGGCTGGGTGTGTAAGCGTTGTGAGGCGTTGAGCTAACCAGTACTAATTGCCCGTGAGGCTTGACCATATAATCTAAGTTTTCTTAGACAAGAAACGTGGATGTGAGATCAAGTCACAGTTACTTAGGTAGCTGAGTGGCTAGTAATCGGATGAGAGATCACCGGTGAACGTTGCATAGCATCAACTCAGTTGAACGGCTCTAAAGGCCGGATCTGCCACCCTATTTGTTGTTGTACCGCAGTCCGAATGGACGTAAGACAGACGTACACAACATACCAGCTTGCCTGGCGACCATAGAGAACTGGAACCACCTGACCCCATTCCGAACTCAGCAGTGAAACGGTTCATCGCCGATGGTAGTGTGGGGCTTCCCCATGTGAGAGTAGGTCATCGCCAGGCTTCTAAACCAAAACCCCTGTAGCAATCGCTGCAGGGGTTTTTCTTTGCCCGGGGAAAAGTTATGTTGATGCGCAAGCGCATAAACCGAAAGATAACCTTATGAAAGCAAAGCGTCTGTGTAGCTGTCTTTTCATTTCCCTGCTGATTGCCGCTTGTGGTCAGCAAAACCATCCCGAATCACCATCCGCACCGGAGGCACAAGTGGCAGCCGCGCCGACAAGAATTGGTCTTAATGTTGAGTTAAACCTTGATGAAGCCAATCGACTGGCTGAGTTACCCCTGGCCTGCATTCAGAATCCGCTGCCGTATAAATCTGGCGTCGTCATAGCGAAGCCAGAAGACCTGGCCATGCCTATCGATCACCACCCTGCCTTTTATGGCTGCTTTGATTGGCATTCAGCGGTCCACGGCCACTGGTCTTTGGTTTACCTGATGAAGACCTTCCCAGAGCTGGCTCGCAAGGATGAAGCCATCCGTATGCTGGACCAGAATCTCAGCGCTGAAAATATTGCGCAGGAGATTGCTTACTTCTCCATGAACCGTGAGTCGAAGTCGTTCGAAAGGACCTATGGCTGGGCGTGGCTGCTGAAGTTACAGGAGGAACTACTCAGCTGGGATCATGAAAAGGCCGGTGTATGGGCGGCCAATCTTCAACCCCTGGCCGACTACCTCTCCCAGGCGTATGTCGAATACCTGCCTAAGTTGGTGTACCCCATCCGCGTGGGCGAGCACACCAACTCAGCCTTTGGAATGAGCTTTGCCTATGATTACGCGCTCGCCGTGAGCGATGTCGCGTTAGAGCGTAGCATTCGAGAGAACGCGATGCGCTTTTTCATGGATGACCGTGACTGCCCCATCGGCTGGGAACCCAGTGGCTATGATTTCCTGTCGCCCTGCCTGCAGGAGCTCGATTTGATGCGCAAAGTGCTGTCAGACGCAGAGTTTGAAGGCTGGTCGGCGAGCTTCCTACCTGAGTTGCACCAGCAGTCACTGGATCTGACCCCGAGCAAAATTCTCGACCGCTCCGACGGCAAGCTTGTCCATCTGGACGGGCTCAATTTCTCGCGCGCCTGGTGCCTTTATCCGTTGGCTGATAACAACAACGCCTACAACCTGGCAACAGAACACCTCGATTACTCACTTTCGAAGATCACCGATGGTGACTATGCAGGACAGCATTGGTTAGCTTCCTTTGCTCTGTATGCATTCAAGACGCAGCGAGCGCAAGCGCAGTAGAGCTTTCGAATTCTTCCTACTCATTTCAATGGCGATGATGTGGCTTCGTCTACACTGGTAGAAAGCGTAATGAGTGCTCAGTATGAAACGACGTCAATTTCTGCAATCTGCCCTGCTGACAGGCGGATCTATCGCCTTTCCTCAACTGCTGCGCGCAGCCAGCGAGGTGAATGCGCTAAATATTGATGGCAAAGAGATCAGTATCAGTGAGGGCGTTGTCGCTGATCTCGCGGCCAGCCTGCGCGGTCCTATGTTGCTACCCGGTAGCGCCGCCTATGAAGAAGCGCGACTGGTACTGAATCCAATGATCGATAAGCACCCTGCGCTAATCGTACAGCCTAGTGGGGTTGCTGATGTTAGTCGAGCAGTGCAGTTTGCCCAGGAGCATAGGCTGTCTACGGCTGTGAAGTGCGGTGGCCATAGCGCCGCTGGTAAGAGCACCGTAGAGGGCGGAATGATGATCGATCTGTCCCGCTTGCGGTACTGCCGCGTGAATGCGGATGAGCGCCGTGCCTATGTGTCGGGTGGCAGTCTGCTGGGTGCGTTGGACCATGAGGCCATGGCGCAAGGTTTGGTAACAACTGCGGGCACGGTATCTCACACCGGTGTAGGTGGTTTAGCGACCGGCGGTGGGTTCGGGCGTCTTGGCCGTAAGTACGGTCTCACCCTGGATAATATTCACGCGGTGGATGTAGTCAGCGCCGATGGTGAACTGCGCCACGCCAATGCCGAGCAAAATCAGGATCTTTACTGGGCGGTGCGCGGTGGTGGCAGCAATTTCGGCGTGGTTACCGCCTTCGAATTTGATTTGCACCCTATGGGCCGGCAAGTGCTGCTGGGGAATTTCATCTACCCCTATGGCCGATTACGCGATGCCTTGCAGTTCTATGCGGAGCAGTCGATAGATTTGCCCGATGAAATGCAGATGGACCTGATATTTGGTTTTCCACCGGGGAATACCGACGGTTTCGTGTTTTTCCAGTGTGTTTGGTGTGGGGATGAGAACCTGGGACGTAAAGAACTTCAGCGCTTCGCCCAGATGGGCAAGGCCATCCGCGAAACGGTGTCTATGACCGACTACGAAGCACTGCAGCGCAGTGGTGACAGTGATGCACCGCGCGCCACAGCGTCCTATCTCAAGGGTGGGTTTGTCACCCAGATTACGCCAGCACTCATAGACGATATTGTGCATGGCATGGAGCCTGCACCAGGACGATCCACGCAAATGATCTTTCAGCAGGCCGGCGGTGCTATCGCGCGCGTCCCCGCGGATGCGACCGCGTTTCCGCACCGTTACGCCAACTACAATATGATGGCGACCATCGGCTGGCAGCCCGACCAGCCTTCTGCTAAGCATGTTGCCTGGATCAAGAAGTACTGGGAATTGCTCTCACCCCAAACCTACGGCTTTTATTCCGTGGAAGCCGATGACGAAAATGGCGGTAAGGACGGTGTCGAGTGGAATCGTAATTACCAGGGTAACTACGCCAGGTTATTGAAGATTAAAAAGCGCTACGACCCTGACAATATCTTTCGCCTGAATGCAAATATCGCGTAGTTTCTCCTAGCGCCATTTTTCTATTCGCAGTATGACCAACTGTGGATGCTGCAGGGCGGCAGAGAAATACTGGGCAGGCAATTGTTCTGCGAGTGAAACGTCCAATAGAAGGACGTAATTCAGCTGATAGTCCTCTGCTAGCTCAAAAAAAACTGGCCAGTCGCTGTAAGTACCCGTAAAATAGCGCCACTCATACGTAGAAATTTCTATAAACTAACGTGATAGGAGTTTTTACATATGCGCAAATCGAAGTTCAGCGAAACGCAGATTGTGGCGTTTCTCAAACAAGCAGAAAGCGGAGTGCCGGTTCCGGACATATGTCGAGAGCATGGCATTGGACTCAGCACCTTTTACAAGTGGCGCTCTAAGTACGGTGGAATGGAAGCCTCCGATGTACGGCGGCTCAAGGAACTTGAAGAAGAGAACCGCAAGCTCAAGCAGATGTATGCCGATCTCAGCCTGAAGAGTCAGATGCAGGAAGAGATCATAAAAAAGCTTTAGGGCCAGTCCATCGTCGGCAGTGGGTTGATCGTTTGCGCAAGGATTACCCTGTCAGCATTCGAGCGGCCTGTGGTGCAGCCGCGCTAAGTCGCACGGCGTATTACTACACGCCCAAGCGAGTAGAATAGTGAGCTGATTGATGCGTTGCTGGCCTTGGTTGAGAAGCACCCTCGCTGGGGTTTTCCAAAGCTGTGTAAGCGGCTCAGAGCGTTGGGTAAACGTTGGAATCACAAACGGATTTACCGTGTTTATATGGAGTTAAAACTGAATATACGGCGTAAAGTAAAACGCAGGATACCGAATAGGAATCCGTTGCCATTGCGCGTTCCTAGATCAGCCAATATCTGTTGGTCGATGGATTTTATGAGCGATACCTTGCGTCACGGTCATCGGTTTCGCACGTTCAATGTGGTTGATGATTTCAATCGAGAAGTGTTAGCGATAGATATCAATTCGGGCATTACTACGGAGCGAGTGATACATACATTAGATCGTATTGCAGCCTGGCGAGGCTATCCCGCTATTATCAGGGTTGATAATGGCCCTGAATTTACATCAGGGGCGTTGGCTGAATGGGCGCAAGCGCATGGAATTCAGATCGATTTCATCAAGCCCGGCAAGCCTTACCAAAATGGATTTATCGAACGTTTTAATCGCACGTATCGAGAGGAAGTATTGGACTTATATCTGTTCGAGACATTGCAGGAAGTTCGAGAGATCACGGATGACTGGATCGTGTTGTATAACCATGAACGACCCCATGATGGATTGAACGATATGACACCCGTTCAATACCGAGAAGTGGCTTAATTTTTCTATGAATGGGTGGTTAGCTGTTTGGGGTATTTACAACCCGTAATGACTTCCTCCTCGACCACTTTTGATTTTGCGCGCCCAGCGCCCGAACGCTCCTTCTCGCTCCCAGCTCGCAAAACCTTTGTGCTCTGGACCCAGATTTGGATCGCCCTCACGGTCGCCAATATGGTGCTGTTCTATGTGGGCAAGATCGATTTCATCAACAGCGCCCGAGTGTCGATGTATCTGATCAGCATTTGGCTGAACGGCTGGATTCTGGTGTGGTTTCTGCGCCGCTATGCCGGCCAGAGTAAAGAGGACCTGTGGCACGATCTTATGGTGGTGTGGATGCTCAGCTACGCCATCACCAATATCCAATGGGAAATACCCTGGGTGATCTTCTCGCGCTTCGTCTTCGAAAACATCAACACACTCGAAGACCTCGTCGCGCAAACCGATTACATGCGTGAGAGCCCGCTGCATCTGTACTACTGGATCTTGGCCACCTTTGGTGCGCTGGATCTGCGCACGGTGAATCATAATGGCACCTTCTTTGCGCTCGAGTTCTATGCGTTCGTGAACCTGGCGTCGACCTTCTACTTCTTCCACCTGAACAATAAGCGCTCACCGCTGCGCTATCTGGTGGTTGTGCTGGGGTGTGGCGAGCCTATCGCCAGCACGTTCATCTTCACTTTTTCCGAGGTGTTCGATAACTTTGTGAACATGCCGGGCAACGTCTGGGATACCCTGCTGGCCCTGGTATGGACCCAGTATCAATACGTCTTCTTCCCACTTATATTTGGTATCCTGGCTAGCAAGCTGCTATTTGAAGATATCAGACATTGCCTGGGAGAGGCGTCGCCCGCAACGGCTTAGTCATAAAGGAGTCTGTCATGGAGCATTTGTTTGTGTATGGAACACTGGCTCCGGGCAGACCCAATGAGCATATACTCGCGGACGTGCCTGGAACCTGGCAGTCCGCGATTGTTTTTGGGACCCTGATCGATGAGGGCTGGGGCGCCGAGCTAGGGTATCCCGGCATTATTCCGAATGCGTAAGGCAGTGAGGTGCAGGGTTTTCTGTTTTCGTCGACCCAGCTGGCTGAGTGCTGGGCTATGCTCGACGAGTTTGAAGGTGAGGCCTATCAGCGCGTGCTGGTGCAGGCACGGTGCGAAGACGGCCAGGCGGTAGATGCCCATATCTACGCATTGAAGGAGGCGCCTAATGGCTGAGATCGAGTTCACTCGCGAGGAAAAAGAGGCCATCGCACGCAAGATTCAACTGTATTTTCGCGAAGAGCTGGAACAGGACATCGGCCAGTTTGATGCGGAGTTTCTATTGGATTTCTTCGCCGAAGAAATTGGCGGCTTCTTCTACAACCGCGGGCTTTATGACGCCCAGGCCGTATTGGAGGGGCGCCTCGAAGATTTTCGCGATGCCATCTACGAAATCGAAAAGCCTACCACTTACGCCCGTTGAAGCCAGAGCCACGCCGAAGCGATGAACATCCAGCCGACGATTCGTCCCTATGATTCTGCCGACCTGGAGCCGCTGGTGCAGCTCTGGCAGGACTGTGGCCTGGTAAAGCCCTGGAATGACCCGCATAAAGACATAGCACGCAAGCTGGCGGTTGACCCAGAGCTACTATTGGTAGCGCTACTTGAGGGTGAGCTGGTGGCCACAGTGATGGTGGGCTATGAAGGTCACCGCGGTTGGATCAATTATTTGGCGGTGTCGCCGGCGCAGCGGCGTTCTGGTCTGGGCCGGCTGATGATGGCTGAAGCGGAGCAGTGCCTGCTCGATCGCGGTTGTCCCAAAATCAATCTTCAGGTTCGCAGTAGCAATCGAGAGGTGATCGCCTTCTACCTAGCGCTGGGCTATGCCGTTGACGACGTGGTAGGGATGGGCAAGCGCTTGGAGAAAGACTGAGGCCGCAAATCTGGCTACACTGTAGTCAAAACCAAAACGGGAGACTCCCATGTTGTATCGCACCCTTCACCACAAGCTTCTTCATGCTTTCCTGGGCTTGATAATGGCGGCCGTGACATTCCATAGCAGCGCCGCGGGAGTCTCCAAAGCCGACTCCCAGCGCTTGGCAACTGTACTGGCGGCGCAGTCAGATGACATCAAAGCGCGTTACGGGGCGCGTCATCCCCAGGAGACCCTGGAATTTTTTGGTATTACGCCGGGCATGACGGTGGTCGAAGTGCTGCCTGGACGTGGCTGGTACTCGCCCATATTGGTGTCGTACCTGGGCAATGAGGGCATGTTAATTGGGGCTGACTATCCGCTGGAAATCTGGCCCAACTTCTCCTTTGGCACTGAAGAGTTCATTGCCAAGCGTCGGGGATGGGTAGAGGAGTGGCCAGCAAAAGCGCAGGAGTGGGGCGGCGATGATGGTGCTGCGGCGCGCGCGCTGCGCATCGGCATGATTCCCGACGACCTCAACGATAGCGCCGATGCCGTATTGTATGTGCGTGCCATGCACAACCTCAGCCGCTTTGATGATAAGGGTGGATTCTTCACCGCGGCCATGAAGGATACGATGGAAGTACTCAAGCCGGGCGGTGTGCTCGGCGTGGTACAGCACCAGGCGCCCGTCGGGCAGTCGGCGGCCTCTACCAATGGTTCGCGTGGTTATATGGACAAAGAGGCGTTGATTAAGCGCATTGAGGCAGCAGGGTTTGAGTACGTAGGCTCCAGCGACATTAATGCCAACCCCGCCGATGTCCCTAGCGAAACAGATATTGTCTGGCGCCTGCCCCCCAGCTTGATGACTTCCCGCGAAGATCCTGAGCTGAAGGCAAAATACGAAGCGATTGGTGAGTCTAATCGCATGACGCTGATGTTTCGTAAGCCCGCGTGAGAAGCTTACTTCTGAGTCTGGCGTTGTTAGTGGCAACGCCGGTCGTGTCAGAGGTACGGTTTCTCAATTCTGGCGAATTACTGCCCGGAGAGCTGCCGTTCTCTGAGGCAGTGGAGGTGGGTAACACGCTCTACCTATCCGGCCAGTTGGGCATTAAACCGGGCACCATGGAACTGGTAGAAGGCGGTATTGAGGCGCAGGCGCGGCAGACCCTTGAGAACATCGCCCTGGTCCTGCGTGCGCACGACTATAGCCTGGCGAACCTGGTGAAATGCACCGTGATGTTGGACAACATTGCCGACTGGCCTGCATTCAACCAGGTTTATCAGGCCTTTCTTTCCAAACCCTATCCTGCACGCAGTGCCTTTGGCGCCGATGGCCTCGCCCTTGGTGCGCTGGTGGAAGTTGAGTGTATTGCTGCTAAAGGCTCTTGAGGTAAGGGGTTACTAACCTATCGAGAGGCTTATTTTTTAACGGCCCTGTAATACTGCTGTAACGTAATTTTTGTAATCTGCGCGCCATCTAAACGTCACACTAGTGAAACAATGAAATTTTCAGCCATTATTTCATTCGCCGTTCTGCTGAGCACGCTTAGCCTGCAAGCGCAGTCGCTGGCCCTGGGTCCCGACGAGTTTGTCGCGTCTCGCAATCTGACCTGCGTGCTAGCGCAGGAGTCGCTCGGCTATCTGACCGATGAGGAATACGCGCAGCTAACGCAGGATGTGTTGGACGGCTACGACCAGGAAGAGAGTGACGTGATTTATGCCAAGGCACTGGGTTACTACGACGGCCTCATGTTTGGTCTGCCCGCGAGTGACGAGAGCGTCATTGGCGAGCGTCTGCAGGAGTTTGTCGAAAGCCAGGCCTGCACCATGGTGACCGGCTTCGAGGGTGTAAACCTCACCCTATAGTCCTTTCAAGCGTTCACCTGTCGCTATAATGGGCAGGTGAAATACTTCGCTTACGGTTCCAACCTTTCCCTCCCCAGACTGCAAGCGCGTATTGCGATCGCGGATTGTTATGGCGTCTATCACTTGCCGGGGCATAGCCTGCGCTTTCATAAGCAAGGTCAAGACGGCTCGGCTAAGTGCGACGCCTGGTATACCGGCGATGATGAGCATCTGATCTACGGATTGGTGTATGAGATTAGCGCTGCTTCGAAACTGACGCTGGATCGTATAGAAGGCTTGGGGCAGGGCTATGCTGAAAAGCAGGTGCTGGTCTTCAATAGCAACGGGCATCCACGGGAGGCCGTTACGTACTGCGCCACCGAGCTCAACCCCACCCTGCAGCCGTTTCATTGGTATAAGGCCCACGTGCTAAATGGCGCCATAGAAGCCGGCTTTCCTGAGTACTATGTGCAGGCCTTGCGCGCCGTGTCCTCGGTTGAAGACCCTGATGCCTCTCGTGCAGTGCGGCAAATGGCCATCTACACTGAGTGAAATTCGATTCTGGGGAGCTCCGTGTTCCCTGAGAAAGGAGACCTTATGATTCGACGCGCAACCCCGGCTGATCTGGAGCCGCTGAGCCGCTTGTTCGATGCTTACCGGCAATTCTACGAGCAGGCGCCCAATCTTGAGCTTGCCCGGGACTACCTGCAGGCGCGCTTTGACCATAGTGAGTCAATTATCTTTGTGGCCGAAGCGGCAGACGCAACACTCACCGGTTTCTGCCAGTTATATCCAACGTACTGCTCTGTTGCGGCGGCACCGATACTGGTGTTGTACGACCTGTTCGTCGATCCTGCCATGCGGCGCACAGGCGCGGGTAAAGCGCTTATGCTGGCAGCGCAAGAGTATGGTGCGCAGCAGAGAGTGGCGCGGCTAGAGCTTGCCACCGCTGTCGACAATATCCCTGGCCAGACGCTGTACGAGTCACTCGGCTGGGTTCGTGATGAAGCCTTTTATCACTACGAGTTCGAGTATTGAATGCTCAGGCAAAGACGCCCTGTATATGCCAGCTGTCGCGTAACCTGTCTCGGTACACCCAGTATTGTTGGCCACCCGGGTCGCGGGCCACGAAATAGTCTCGGCTGACCGGTTCCAGCCACCAGTTATCCTCAATGCGTTCGGGCCCTTCCAGCAGGGTCAGGCGGCCGTTCCAGTAAAGCTGGCCCTGCTCATTGCGCAAGGTTTGCGGCTGCGGCATTAACCAGAATGGTCGCAGGCTGTTGCTGTGATCGGCCGCGGTGGGCGCGGCCTGGTTGTCGTTGCTGCAATAGCCGGCGAACTCCGGCAGGTGTTCATCGCGACAAGCGATTTTCTCGACGGATTGCAGCCCCAGTCGATTCTGCAGGCGGTCCAGTAAGCTGTGCAGGGGTTCTCGTTGGCGGACCTGATTGAACAAATCACTGTGCTGCGGGTTGCCCGGCACCAGTTGGGCGCAGTGCAAACCAATACCCTCCACACCGGCATCGAGTTGCAATTGCTCCACCTTAATGCGGGTCAGGCGGTGCCATTCCTGCCAGTTGGACTGAGGCTGGGAGCAGCGCACATCAAAACGTTGCACCTGGCGGTTGATGCCGTATAGCTGCCATTCCACAGCCTGACACTGCAGTTGGCTGCTGCGCAGAAAGCGGCACAGTGACTGCAGCAACCGCTGAATGGCAGGTTCCAGTTCCTGGTTGGCTTTTACCTCGTAGCCAAACCAGTAGTCGTCGTCGAACACGGTAGGTGGCGTGAACTCGGGTTGCCTATCATCGGCCGTACCGAGTATCTGTTGCAGCCGATGTGCAAAATCACGACCGCAGCGTCGGGCCAGGGCTCTTGGTGGCAGGTTCAGAATGTCACCGAAGGTCCACAGGCCCGCCTTTGCCAACGAGTCAACCTGGCGCGGAAAATCATCGGCCAATAGTTTCAGGGGTAGTGGTTGTAACTGTTGTTCCAACGGCCGTGCCGTATCCTGCTGCTCGGTGTGAGACAGCAACCAGGCCGCTCTGGGCGTGGGCGCAAGACCGGCATGGTACTGCCAGGCACGGCATGACAAGTCGCTGCGCACCAACGCGAGTAATTGCTCCAAACCCCGATGCAGGGCCAGACAGCTGCCGACTTCCAATAGCAGGCTGTCATCCCGGTCGCTGTAAAGGCTGGGGCTGATGTTATAGGCCCAGCAACAAAGTTGCTGCAGGCAGCGTTGCTCGGCAGCGCAATCCCTCTCCAGTAATTTGAGCTTGTCGGCCAGGGCGCGGGCCGTGGCCACGCCCATGCCGGGTTTTACACCGAGGTCGGTCGCGGCATCGTCGGCGCGTATAACGCGCTGTTTTTCCAGTATGGCAACGGGCGCATCATCGGCCGTTGTCTGGCGAACCAGGGCCTGTAGCGGCAGTTGATAAAAACGCAGGCATAACCACAGCATGGGGGTACAGCAACCGGGTGCTCAATGGCATGCCTGCAAGACCATCAGGCGCCCAATGCGGGTGCGGATACCCGCTGGGCCGATGGATAGGAGGGCAGTTCCCACAATTGGGGTTGTCCTGGAGTGTCGTTGTCTTCGCTCAGGTGCACATTCACATACTGATTACCGCCGCGCTGCTTGAGAATGTGCACAGTGCGATAGGCGCTCATTTCCAGCCGCAGGGGCGCGGGAGCGTGGTTGTGCCCTGCCTGGCGCGGGCGAAACAGCACCGACAATACATCGGTGCCGGCGGCGGCCAGCTGCAACTTGCGCAATTCGCTGTAGCTGTATTCCGTGTTGCCCATCCAGGCGAATACGGCACTGCAGGTACTGCTGCGCAAGGCCTGTTCAATGCTCCACAGCAGGTCCTGTTTGTTTTGAGGATGTACCAGCAGTACTTGCTGGGTATCGATGCCGCGCGCGGCCAACAGCGGCGCATAGGGCATGAAAGGGGGTGCTATAAACGCCTGCCAGCGGCCCTGGCTGCTGAGTTGTTCCATGGCTGGCAGAAACATACCCATGGCACCCAGGCCATTGCCGTCGCTGAGTAATTCGATAGTGTTGCCGGTGGGCCAGCCATTGCCGTAGAGCGCCTCGTCCAACTGCCGATAACCCGTGGCCAGCCCGTCCTGGGCGGTATCGGTGCTGCGGCCGCGCCAGGTGTCGTTGCGCCGCATAATATGGTCGATATCCATGTTGGCCGCGCTGTTGGGGGCGTTCTGTACTGCTGTCTGTGCTGCTATATTCATGGGATGATCCTCCTGGATGCCTTGTTCTATGCGGGCTGCAGGCCCCCGGGGCATCATTGGCTTTATTTACTGTATGAATATACAGTAGTAGCCCTGTATGGAGAAATCAAGGAGAAATTTTTCACATGATCGACCATATGAGCACTTACGCGACAGATTACGCCGCTACCCGCAGCTTCTATGAGAAGGTGCTGCACAACCTGGGTTACAGCGTGCAGATGGATTTTCCGGACATGAACCGGTGCGCTTTCGGGCCACCCGGTAATCCGGTGTTCTGGGTGATTGCTGTGGAAGAGCCCGCCACCCCGCGGCATATCGCTTTTTGCGCCGCAGATCGCGAGTCAGTGGCGCATTTCTATCACACCGAATTGCAACATGGTGGCCAGGATAATGGTCCGCCGGGTTTACGGCCGCACTACCATGAGCATTACTACGGTGCCTTTCTGTTCGACCCGGATGGCAATAATGTTGAGGCGGTGTGCCACACCCCAGAGGAAGAGTAGGTGCCGGTATTTTCAAAAGACGGCAAGGCCTATCTGTTTATGCACATCCCCAAGACGGGTGGGACTGCGATCGAAAAGCTATTTGAAGACAGTGGCTACTTGGTCGAACTGGTGGATCATGGCTGGTCAACCGAACGCGGTTGGGGAAACAGCCTGAATCCCTATCGCTACTGTCCGCCCCAGCACTATCACGCAAAAATCGTGCAGTCATTTTTTGATACCGATCGCTTCGACGGTGTTTTTATGATCGTCAGGAATCCCTATGACCGTTTTGTCTCGGAGTACCGGTTCCGCAAAGGGGCGGCGTTGACGAACTCGCCGGATGAGTTCGCGGCATGGACAGAGTCCATGCTAGACCAGTACCAGGCTGATAATTACATGCTGAGTAATCATATGCGCCCGCAATGTGAGTTCCAGCTGCCTGATATGCGCGTATACCCGTTGGAACGTGGTCTAGATGTTATTTGCCGTGATCTGCAAAAAGTATGGGATCTGGATCTTCAGCCCATGAATTTTCAGGTGTTTACTACCTCTCCTGCCGGAAAACCGGCCGTGGCTACGGCTGATATTGTAATGCCTGATAGTGTCAGGCAGCGTCTCGCCGAATTTTATGCGAAAGACTTCAAGCAATATCGCTACGAGGTATAGGCGAGAAAACCAGGCCGTTTAACTCGTGCCGCGATAAGCCAGTGCATCAGCGAGTAACTGAGTCAGGTCATCGGGCTGAGTGTCGTAGCGGGGCGCACCCGCAGGTATGTCAAACCAGTTCTGTTTACGGCAGGTCCAGATATGTACTTCGGGTTCGAGTGCTGCGGTATCGTCCAGCAGCCCGGTCTGCATCTTCCAGATACCCTCCGAGGCAGTAGTCGCACCGTAGACGATATTGCCGCAGCTGGCACAGCTATACCGAGTGTTGGTGTGGCCGTCGTCTGACCTGCGCGTCCATTCACTGAGTTCGCCTTCGATCTGAACCCCTTCGGCCATGCACACCAGGCCCATGGAAAATGCACCGCCGGTGCGTTTCTGGCAATCGTGGCAGTGGCAGGCATAGCTGAACAGCGGCTCTGCGTTAAGCACCAGTTGTACCTGGCCACACTGGCAGCAGCCACGGGCCGGTAGTTTCACGCCCGCCGCCTCGCTTGTTCGCCGGTGCCCGCCAGTTCGAGTATCAATTGGCTGATCAGGTCCCAGGGGTTGCCGTCTCCGAGCCCCTTAATCGACTGGTCGGCAATGTTGGCCTGATGCAGTAACGCCGTTAAAGCGCCAAGGCTATGGCGGCCCAGCGCGGCTGATACGATGGGTTTTCTTTTGTCCCATACCCGCTGTGCCTTAAATACCTGGTTCTCGTGCTGGCCCCGGTCGAGTTCAGCGCGACACTGGTACAGCAGGCGCAACTCCCGTGCCAATGCCCACAAAATGACCGTGGCATCGGTGCCTTCGGCGCGCAGGCCGCTGACCATTTTCAGGGCCGTAGCGGCGTCGCCCAGCAGGGCCTGGTCCACCAGCGTAAACAAGTTGTAGCGGGCATTGTTGGCCACGCTATTGCTAACATCATCGGCAGTAATGCGCTGGCCATGGCAGAGTAACTTGAGTTTTTCCACTTCCTGCACGGCGGCCAGTAGATTGCCCTCTACCCGGTCGCAGAGTACGACCAGTGCGTCTTGGTCGATCTCCATGCCAGCCTGATTGACCCGTTGCCCGAGCCAACGCGGCAGCTCGCGGGCCTCGACGGGCCACAACTGCATTACCGCACCCGCCTGGTCGAGGGCCTTAAACCACTTGCTGTTGGTGGAGGCTTTGTCGATCTTGCCGGAGACGATCAGCAGAATATTCTCCGGATTGTTGTCGAGGTATTCGACCAGTGCCTTGCTACCGTTGCTGCCGGGCTTGCCACTGGGAATGCGCAGTTCGATCAGTTTGCGCTCGGCAAACAGCGACATCTCGGCAGAGCTGGCGACCAGCTCGTCCCAGTTGAATTTGTTGTCGACATGCATCACCTCGCGCTCGCTGCAACCGGCCTCTCGCGCGGCGGTGCGAATCGCGTCGCAGGATTCCTGTACCAGTAAGGGTTCGTCGCCGGAGACAAAATAGACCGGCAATACCTGCTGCTGCAGTTGGCGGGCGAGTTGCTCTGGCCGCAGGCGCATTAGCTCGCGGCGGGCGCCGCCAGGAAGCGCACTTGGCGCAATACCTGTTGAGTGAGATTCTGGCGCATCTCCCGCTGTAACAGGCGCGATTCTTCCACCTTGCCGGTTACGTTTTCGGGGTCGTGGGTCATGATGCTGCGCGCCGAGAGCTCGGTCTCGGCCATGATTTCTTCACCGGATTTGTCGGTCACGCGCAGGCTGGTGCTCATGACCAGTTCGAATTCCGCGGCGCGGGCATTGCCACCGATGGTGAGATTGCGGCGCTCAAACTTTTCATTGCCGAGGTACAGAACATAGTTGGCCTCACCACGGTCGGTAACGCGAACCTCATTGGATTCAAACCCCTCGCGTACCGAACGGGTCAGTTCGCTGTTGGGGCTGGGCGATTCCAGCGCGATATCACGCCAGGCTTCGGGCAGGTTGAAACTGCCGCGCAACGCAAAGCCGCAGCCACTGGCCGCGAGCAGGCAAGAAATCAGCAGTGTGCGAGTCAGGAGTCGAGTCACTGGCCGGTCATCAATTGGCGACGATGTTTACCAGTTTACCCGGGACCACGATCACTTTGCGAACCGTATTCCCGTCGATGAACTTCTGCACGTTATCCTGGACCAGGGCCTCGGCTTCGATGGCATCTTTCTCCATGTTGGCCGGCACTTCCATGCGGGCGCGAACCTTGCCATTCACCTGCACCACCATCTCTATGGAATCGCGAACCAGGGCCGATTCATCCAATTCGGGCCAGGCGTGGTCCATGATGTTGTCGCTGTGACCAAACCCGCCCCAAAGCGCGTGCCCGATATGAGGCACTATAGGGCTCAGCATCAGTACCGCCGCGGTGAGCGCCTCGCGCTCCACAGCCAGGCTCTGGCCCTCGCGGTTTTCCAGCTTGCCCAGCTCGTTGCTCAACTCCATCACGGCGGCGATGGCTGTGTTGAAGGTTTGGCGGCGCGCGAAATCGTCCGTGACTTTGGCGATCGTCTCATGGGTTTTTCGGCGCACGGCTTTTTGCGTGTCATCCAGGCTGGCAACATCCAGCGCTACCGGTTCGCCGGCGTGCAGGTGGTCGGCTACCAATTTCCAGAGCCGCTTGAGGAAGCGATGAGCACCTTCAACGCCAGAATCCGACCATTCCAGAGATTGATCGGGTGGCGCGGCGAACATGGAGAACAGGCGCACCGTATCGGCGCCGTAGCGGTCGATCAGTGCCTGCGGGTCCACGGTATTGCCCTTGGACTTTGACATCTTGGCACCGTCTTTGAGGACCATGCCCTGGGTCAATAGGCGGGCGAAGGGCTCGTCGGAATTGACGATGCCTTCATCGCGCATCAGCTTGTGATAGAAGCGGGCATAGAGCAGGTGCAATATCGCGTGCTCGATACCGCCGATGTACTGGTCAACCGGTGCCCAGTAGTTGGCTTCCTCGCTGAGCATGGCGTCATCGGTGCGTGCACTGCAGTAACGCGCGTAATACCAGGATGATTCCATAAAGGTATCGAAGGTATCGGTTTCGCGCTTCGCTGGCTTATCGCACTTGGGGCACACCGTCTCGTAGAACTCCGGCATCTTGGTCAGCGGTGAACCCACCCCATCGAACTCGATATCGGTGGGCAGTTCTACCGGCAGGTCTTTATCCGGTACGGGCACTGCACCACAGTCGTCACAGTAGATGATGGGAATGGGTGCGCCCCAGTAGCGCTGACGGGAAACACCCCAGTCGCGCAAACGGAAATTCACCGTACGTTCGCCTTTGCCCTCGCTCTCCAGTTTGTCGGCGATAGCGTTAAACGCGCCCTCGAAATCCAGGCCGTCAAACTCGCCGGAGTTTACCGTCACGATATCGGTTTTGTCGGCGTACCAGTCGGCCCAGGTGTCGTTCACGTAGGCTTCATCGCCACCTGTCTTGGCAATCACCTGCACGATAGGCAACTGGTACTTGCTGGCAAAAGCGTGGTCGCGTTCGTCGTGGCCAGGTACAGACATTACCGCGCCGGAGCCATAAGACATCAGCACAAAGTTGGCGACCCAGATCGGCACCTCGGCGCCGGTCAGCGGGTGAATAGCCTTCAGCCCGGTATCGATACCCAGCTTCTCCATCGTGGCCAATTCGGCCTCGGCCACCTTGCCTTTATTCTGCTCTTCCACAAATGCAGCCACAGCGTCACTGGATTCAGCGGCGCGCAAAGCCACCGGGTGTTGCGGAGCAACGGCAACATAGGTCGCGCCCATCAGCGTGTCGGGCCGTGTGGTATATACCTCCAACGAATCTTCACCGCCGGGCAGCGCCGCGGCCAGTCCGAAGGTCAGATTGACGCCTTCGCTGCGGCCGATCCAGTTGCGCTGCATGGTGCGCACCTGCTCAGGCCAGTGCTCGAGCTTGTCGATATCGTCCAGCAATTCCTGGGCGTAGGCAGTAATGCGTAGGAACCACTGGGATATCTCCCGGCGCTCCACCAGTGCGCCGGAGCGCCAGCCGCGCCCGTCAATCACTTGCTCATTGGCCAGTACCGTCTGGTCGACCGGGTCCCAGTTCACCTCGGCCACCTTTTTATAGGCGAGGCCTTTCTCAAACAGGCGAGTGAAGAACCACTGCTCCCATCGGTAGTACTCGGGATGGCAGGTGGCTATCTCGCGGTCCCAGTCGTAGGCAAAACCGAGCTGCTTGAGCTGGCGACGCATCTCATCGATGTTCTCGTACGTCCACTTGGCGGGCGGCACTTTATTTTGAATGGCCGCATTTTCTGCCGGCATGCCAAATGCGTCCCAACCCATGGGCTGCAGTACGTTCTTGCCCTGCATGCGCTGGAAACGGCTGATCACATCGCCGATGGTGTAGTTGCGCACGTGGCCCATATGTAGCTTGCCGCTGGGGTAGGGCAGCATCGATAGGCAGTAGAACTTCTCGCGATTGTCTTTCTGCTTAACGTTAAAGCTGCCGTTGTCGTCCCAGTATTGCTGGGCGGCCTGTTCCAATGCGTCGGCCTGGTAATTCTGTTCCATTTTTCCCGGTATCAAGCGTGCAAAAAAGACCGCGCATTCTATCAGCAAATCCCGGGTGCTGCGATTGCTGGCGGCATCCTTTCCGCACGTTGAGAACAACCCAAACTAAGGCTTTGCGCCGCTACACTTCGCCCTCTAGGGAGAAGGTAATACGCGTTGTCATGTCCGGCTGGCTGTAGGGCACCCCATCGTCCATCGGTGGTTTGTATTTCCACTTTTTTAATGCCCTTATGGCGGCGCGTTCAAATACACCCGACGGTTCGGCGGCCAGAACTCGAATATTCTCGGTGCGGCCGGTTGCACTGACATCGAAGACAAGATCGACGAAGCCCTGGATGCCCCGTGTAATCGCTCGTCGCGGATAATCCGGCTGCACTCGGAATATTGGCACAATGCTGGAGCTGCCCATTGAGCCGTCGATAGAGTGTTTCCCTATGTCAGGAACGTTGTTCGGTATGTTGACCAGGTTGTCGCTGAAATCAATAACGTTTGAGAGAGGCTCTATTTCCGGCGCAAGAGCAGGGTCCGGGATGCGCTCTACAGGCTCCTTTTTGATGACATCTGGCTCTTTTGGTGGCTCCATAATGGGATTGAATTTGATAGGTATCGATTCTTCCAGCTCCGGCGAGTCAGTGGCGATAAGTGCATACATTGCCAAGAACAAAAGGCAGGTAGTCAGGCCAGCGAGTATTGAGATACCTGTGTAGCGAGGCAGTACGAATGCGATGGAGTGTGTATTCATGGTGTTTTCCTCATTTTTTGGGCGAGCAACGCCCCTGAATGCAAATCAGTAAAAATTCGGGGTTTGTGTCTAAAGTGCTCGGTACTTCGCAATGCAGATGATTGCGGCAGGCTGATCTCTAATGGGCGGGTGGATCGTGCAGGCGAAAGCGAAACTGAGATTCCAGGTCGAGCTTTGCGATTTCAGAATCTGCTTCGCCCTGAATATCAATGTGAACAGCTTCCAGCGCGGCCAGTACACTTTGTTCGAATACACCCTGGGGCTCGGCGCTTATGATGCGTATGTCAGATAACCGCCCTGAATTCTGTAATCGGAACCGCACCCGAACGTATCCTTCTTGATTCCTCTTGAGCGCCATGCGCGGATACCTTGGCTTAATACCCAGATCGACATTGACCGCAACCGGCGGTGACAGTTGTGCAACATCTGCCGCTATGCTGACAGTGGGTGCGTCGTAGATGTCATTCGGAAGTTGAGCCGTTACCAGCGCTTCGACGGGTATGGGTACCTCCGGTTGTGCTAGCGGCGTGTCTGGTGGAAGCGGTCGCGTAATGTCCAGGCTGGCCTTCCCTGTTTTAGTGAGTCCTGATGGCTTCAATAGCGTCACTCCCATCAGCTCCACAGTGCCAGCCTCCGCTCTGTGTTGTTGGGTGACTTGAATGCTGGCAACCGGCAGTGCCATTAGGAGACAAAGCGGGTAGAGCCAGGCCTGTCCAGGGAGTGAGACAGAGTGGTCAATAGGGTTTCCACACATGCTGCGGATGCGCTGCCCGAGTTCGGAGGACTGGCCAAGTGCAACAGTGGTAGGCAGATGCGATTTTTGAGCCTGGCGTAGCAGCAGTGCCGCGTAAGTCGGAGAATCGCGCGTCTCGCTGAGCACGTAGTCATCACAAGCGCGCTCAGATTCCAACGATAGCTTCTGGAGGGCATGGCGAATGCCGGGTACCGGCCAGAATAATGCACTCACCAATTGTCCAAGAAGCTGTGCTAGCCAGTCATCTCGGCGAATATGTTGTATTTCATGGAGTACCACCATGCGGCGTTCGATGTCACTGAACGTGTCCTCGATCGGCACCAGGAGTACTGGCCTTAGGTATCCCCAGGTGACCGGAGAATCGATGTGATGGCTTTTCCTGACCACAATCGTTCTCCCCGGCGAAGATGCGTTCACAAGCTCGCACCATTCCTCAGGTGCGGGCCTTGCTGCCGCAGTAATGATTGCGATCTTTACAACGTTATAGAGCAGGAGCGTGATCTTCGTTATCGCGACCAGCGCGTACCCGGCGAGCATAATATTGGCCGCGATGCTCCTTTTAGTAGGTTGATCGAGCTCAGTGAACTGTAGAACTGGTAAGGACACCTGCGGAGCGATCCACGTCCAAGCGGGAAGCGCAGCGAGTACGAGTAGTAGTGCTACCCACAAAAGATGGCGTGTCGCTGCTGGGCTCATTTCATATTGCAGCACAAGATAAGTGGCAATCGCTACTAGCAGCATTGCTTTGGCCATAAGCGTCGCCAGGCCAAGCAACGGGATATCGAGTAGCAATGTGTCCACCGAATTCACATTACGCTCCTAGCGGCGCTTCTGGCGCTCCCTTTCTATGAGTGCAGCGAGTTCATCCAGCTCATCTGAGTCCATCTTCGAGCTATTTAGCCCAACCAGCGCGGAAACAGCGCTAACGGTTGATCCGCCGAAAAATGTCTTCACAAGGCGTTTCAGGGCGCTCTCTCTGACATTCGACATCGCTTGTGCCGGTGAATATAGATAGCGTGCGCCTTCCTGCCTATGTTTGATTCGCTCTTTCTCAATCAGAATGGCGAGCTGAGCACGCACTGCGGAGTAACTCGGCGGATCAGGCATGGCGCTATGTACATCTCTTGCGGAGCCTTCCCCCATTTCGTAGAGCGCGTCCATGATCTGCCGCTCGCGGCGACTTAAACCGGGTTTGGATGCTTTTCCCATTCTGTACCTGCTACTTTTCTAGCACTATGCTAAAAAAATAGCACATGCAGGTCGATAGTCAAGCAATAAATGCTAAAAAATTAGCAGGCTTGGTGCCGGCCTCTGGCGTCAGCAAATCCCGGGTGCTGCGATTGCCGCGGGGCTGGTTATACTTGGGTTTTACCCGGCGGGAGCAACAACATGGCGGAACTGCGGCATATGACACCCTCGGAGGGTGCCGAAGCGATTGTGGCGGAGCTCCAGGCCAGCGGCGGGGTCATCATCGATGGGCTGCTCGACCCGACATTGTTGGCCAGTATCAATCAAGATGCCGACCCGCTATTGGTGGATGGCGCCGAAAAAACCGGCCTGAATCCCGCGGTACAAGCATTCTTTGGTGACAAGGTGCGCCACGTCAGCGGCTTTGCAGGCAAAAGCGAGCGCTTTGCCGATGAGGTGATGTGTCACCCGCTGTTGCTGGATGTATGTGACCAGGTGCTGCTGCCCAATTGTGCCGACTATCGACTCAACCTCGCCCATTTGATGGATCGGGGTCCTGGCTCCGAGCGCCAGTTTATCCATCGCGACGAGTGGGTTTGGGTGCACTACCAGGAGGGCAAGCCTGAGATTCAGTTGGCGACGATTATCGCCCTGGTGGATTTCACTCGTGACAATGGGGCGACCGCGGTCGTGCCCGGTAGCCATCAATGGCCCGCAGAGCGAGAAGCCGCGGAAGATGAAATCGCCTACGCCGAGATGGCGGCCGGGTCGGCAGTCATCTATCTCGGCTCTACATTGCATGCCGGCGGTACCAATAGCAGCGATCACTGGCGCCGCGGCGTGCACATGAGTTACTGCCTGGGCTGGCTGCGTACCGAAGAAAACAACGTACTCGCAGTGCCGCCGGATACTGCCCGCACGCTTTCGCCGCGGGCGCAGGAATTATTGGGTTACGGTGTGCATGACGCGCTGGAAGATCTGGGCGGTTACCTGGGGATGGTCGACATGTATAACCCCTCCGAACTGCTGCGCCAGGGAAAACTGTGAGTTTTATTCGCGACGATATTCTGTCACTGCCGCAAAGTGGCATTGCGCGTATTGCCGTGTCACGGCTGGGGGACCCCTCTGTCATTCCGCTCTGGTTCGGCGAGGGCGACAGGGTCACGCCGGATTTTATTCGTGAGGCGGCCAAGACGGCGCTGGATGAGGGCGAAACCTTTTATGACTTCACGCGTGGCACGCAGCCGCTGCGTGAGGCGATTCAAACCTATCTACAGCGCCTCTATGGCATCGACATCCACCCGGATCGACTCTGTGTCCCCGGCGCCTCGATGCTGTGCGTAACCATCGCCGCGCAGATGGCGCTGAATCACGGCGATCATGCGCTGGCGGCAAGCCCGCACTGGCCCAATATCGAGTACGCCATGCGCATTACCGGGGCAGATTTTGGCATTGTTCGGCAGCGGCAGACTGCGCGTGGCTGGGAGCTGACGGGGGAAGAAATTATTGCGGCGGTTCAAGCCAATACACGCTGTATCTTCGTGAACTCGCCCTGCAATCCCACCGGCTGGGTGATGCGGCGCGAGGATCAGCAGCAGTTGCTCGACTTCTGCCGAGAGCGGCAGATTCTGCTGGTCGCCGATGAGGTCTACCACCGCATGACCTATAGCGAAGACTACGTGCCGTCATTTCTCGAAATTGCCGAGGAAGACGATCCTGTGGTGGTTGTCTATGGGCTGTCGAAATCCTGGGCGATGACAGGCTGGCGCCTGGGTTGGGTGGTGACCCCAAAACAACTGAGAACCCAGTGGCAAATCATGTCGGAAAACTTCAATACCGGGGCTGCGGTTTTTACCCAGCGCGCTGCCATCGCGGCGTTGCTCGAGGGCGAATCACTGGTGCACGAGCTGCGCGATCACTACGCCCGCGGCAGAGAATTGGTGAAGCAGATGCTGGCGCCGCACCCGCGGGTAAGTCTGTCTGAGCCAGAGGGGGCGTTCTACGCCTTTCCGCGCATCGAGGGTATTGAAGACAGCATGCAGTTTGCGCAGTCGCTGCTTGATGAAGAGAGTGTGGGGGTGGCGCCCGGATACACCTTCGGTCAGGGCAATGAGCAAAATATTCGTCTCTGCTTTGCCCGCTCTCACGATCAACTGGAAGAGGGTTTGAAACGAATTCTGCGCTTTCTCGATCGCGGCTAGCGTTGTTCCGACAGCCAGTTCACCAGACCCAGGCCAGAACCGATGATGGCATTGGTGAGGCCACGATACAGGGGCGCATTAAACCAGTTCTGATAGCGGCTTAACTGCGCATCCAGGCTGTCTCGCGAATATAGGGCGGTGGGGGTGACCACTGTTTGCAGGCTCGCCAGATGGCTGAGTTGCTGGCTCGGATCTTGTGTGAAGACCAGCAGATGGGCCGGGGAATCCAACTGCAGCGGCGCATAGCTGTCGCCCAGGACGACTCTGGCGGAATTGATCATGGAAGCCTGTAAGGCCTCTTCGGGTGTAAAGCCGCCTCTCACCATTAATTGCAATTCTTCCCAGAGCCCGGCGCCCGGGACGATGAATTCTGCCGGCGCATCGGTGCCGGTGCGAATCTCCACGCCGGCGTCGAAGAGTTGCTTGGCGGCGGCGGCCACTTTAGGAAACAGCGCACGAAACTGGGCGTGTTCTTGTTCGCCAAACAGTCGCGAAGACACAAGACCCTTCTTGCCGTGATACCAGCGTTCCCGGTACCAGGCAGGTAGTAGTAGGGCACTCGGCTCTGCGGTCAATTTTTCATGCTCTCCCAGTGAATACTTGCGCTGCAGGGTGATCAGCGTCGGCGTGACGCTGCGCTGTGTCGCCAGCAGATGCGCTGTGAGGTCTTCGACCCGCTTTTCGCGGAGGGAATCCAATCGCAACAGGCGAGCCACCTGCTCAATATTGCCGTCAGCGTCGTCCTGTTCCACCCAGCCCAGTACGTGCTGATAATCGTCGATGTTGGCGTCAAGCAGATCGATGCGCCAGGGCACGTGACCGATCACCTCAATGCCGTGGCTATGAGCCCGCTCGTAAATAGCGTTCAAAGCTGATTTGGTCAGCTCGTTATAGACTTTGACGCATTTGGCCCCCTCTCCAGCGAGCGCGTCGACAACGCGCTTGGCGTCCTCGGGAGAGAGAATGATTTCCGAACTGGGCCATTGGGCTGGCTCCCCGTCGAGAAAGGGGCCGCAGCTGCGCAGAACCGGTCCGGGATAGTCTCCATTGGTAACCCCGACAACCATGGACTCTCCGCCGGCCGCGAGACGGGCGCTGGTGACGCCATGGTACAGGTGCAGAAACGCGAACAGCTCGTCTTCGCCCGGTAATCCGAGCGGCGACGTGTGCATGTGAACATTGCTGAGTCCGGGGTACACATAGCCTCGCACGGGCTGTCCGGGGTTAGGCGTGATGCGGCTGATGCGCCCGTTTTCGATATGAAGGTCGACGGTGTCACTGCGAGATTGCCCGGGCACCACCAGCACCACCTGGCGCAGCGTCGTACTGGCAGCCTCCCCTTGCAGCGCCGGTGGCGGGCTGAGAACCCATGCCGCCAGGACAATGTTGACGCAGCATATGGCCAAAACGATCAGGCCAAACCATTTTAATGTGGCCGAATTAATCATTCCCCGCCCGTTAGTAGTGGTGAAATAATGATCATCATTGAATAAAACAGCATACGCGGGGAATCACAATGAAAACAAATCCTGTTAAATGGGTGGCGGCGGCCACTCTGGCGGCGCAGCCGCTGGCAGTGTTGGCCCAGGCGGGCCTGCTGGAAGAGGTAGTGGTTACGGCGCGTAAGCGAGAGGAATCGCTGCAGGAGACGCCTGTGGCGGTTACCGCGATGAGTGCCGAAGACTTGCAGGCGGGTAATATTCGCGATCTGGGCGACCTGACTCGCGTAGTGCCGGGCCTTTCCACGCGCAACGGCGACAAATACGCGGCGTTCTCGATCCGTGGTGTCGGTTCCCGCGGTGGCAAGAACGTTTCCACTGACCCGGCCGTGGGTGTCTATGTCGACGGTATTTTCATTCCGCGCTCCGACAGCCAGTTGCTGGATGTGATTTCCACCGAGAGCATTCAGGTGCTGCGCGGACCCCAGGGCACTCTGTTTGGCAAGAACACCGCAGGTGGTGCGCTGTTGGTGACCTCCGTAAAGCCTCACGATGAGTTAGCCGGTGAGGTATCTACCGATGTCGGTAACCTCGATCGTTTCAACGTGGCTGGCAACCTGAATGTGCCGGTCACCGATAATCTTTTTGCCCGCTTTACCGTCGACAGCCGCGAGCGCGACGGCTATATGGACGATGTCGGTGGTCAGTTCGATTACGGCGACGAGGATAAGATCGCCTATGCGGCGCAACTGCGCTGGCTGGTCAACGACGATATTACTGCGGACCTGCTGGCTTTCTACAGCGAGCAGGATGAGAATGCCGCGCCGCAAACCTGCCAGGTGGCACGGCTGGGTACGCCGCTGCAGGGCCTCATTGCCCCCGGTGATCTGCGCACCTACCCGGAAGCCTGTGACGACAGTTTCGCGCTGGCAGATGACGAAAAGGTCGAAATGGACCGCACTGGTGTGCCCTGGGAGATGGAATCCACCATGCTGGGCCTTACCGTGGATTGGGAGTTCGAGAGCTTCAGCCTGAAGAGCATTACCGGTTACCTGGCTCAGGAAAACATCGCCAACTACCGCGACCAGGATGCCACCGCGCTCTACGGCATTACCAATCTGAAGTTGGTGACCGATCAGATGCGGGCCAATGGCATCGACGCCGATGAGGAGCGGGATTTCTTCTCACAGGAATTCCAGATTAATGGCATCGCCTTCGATGATCGCTTGGATTACACCGTGGGCGCGTTCTACTCCGACGAAGACATCGACAACAATGCCAGCGGCAATATGCTGTCGGACGCGGGATTTCTGGGGCAACCCATAGGCGACAGCGTGCTCGTGCTTCCCCCGGAAGTGGCTGGCTTTCGCGTGTCTGGCCTCAACGACTTTGATAACGAGACCTGGGCGGTCTTTGCGCAAACCACCTGGCACTTCAACGACTACTGGAGTCTGACCACGGGCGGCCGCTATGGCGAGGAAGATAAGGAAGCCATGCAGCGCAACTACCTGACCACCGAGGTCAGCCCGGGCGTGGTGAGTCGCGCTGAGTTCGATGCCCTGCAGGGCACCATTCACAATCTGGAGCCAGACCCCACCGTTCCCACCCGCCAGGCTGACGAAACCTGGGATGATTTCACACCATCAGTCAGCCTTAGCTATGTCGGCAGCGATGACTTCCTCGACAGCACCGGGCTTGATTCCTTCATGATGTACGGCACCTGGAGCGAGGGTTTTAAGGCCGGCGGCTTTACCGCCTTCGGCGATGAGTTTGCGGCCTTCGACCCGGAAGATGTGACCAACTACGAGATTGGCGTGAAGCTGGATGGTTGGCAGAACCGGGTGCGGTTTAACGCGGCGGTGTACTACATGGAATATGATGACATGCAGATCACCGTGACGCGCCAGATCAACGAGTTGAATACGGCGGCACTGATCGCTAATGCGGGCGAGGCGACCATGAGCGGCGTGGAAGCGGAACTCAGCTTTGTCCCTAATGAGAACTGGTTCTTCCACTTCACCGCGAGCTATATCGACGCAGAATACGATGAGTTCGATGACATCATCCGCGATCCGGACAGCGGTCTATTCGTACCTATTGATCGTTCTGATGAAGATTTCGCCTACATGCCGGAGACCAGTTTCTCCTGGGTGGGCCAGTACACCTGGTATCTCGATGCGGGCGAAATTTCTGCGCGGATAATGGGCAGCTACCAGGACGACATCTACATCGGTCTGTAGGGCAATGCCGACCAAACGCCGTTGTCGGTGCTGGACGATTACACACTCTGGAACGCGCGCCTCACCTGGCGTTCTGTGAGCGATCTCGACCTGGAAGTATCGCTGTACTGTGACAACTGTGCTGATGAAGATTACTGGGCGACCGGCAATCTGCAGTGGAGTTCGCAGGGTACCGTGACCCTGGTCAATGGTATCGAACGCACCTACGGCGTTCAGGCCACCTATCGGTTTTAGACGCGCTTCTCGTCGTGCTGCAGGTGCAGGCCCATGCTGCCTGCACCCAGCACCAGCCCCAGCATCACAAAGCACAAGACGATGACCGGCGTTGAGCCGATGCGAGAGAAGGGCGTTGCTCCCAGCATGACCTGGGCCTCACCTTCCAGCGCCGTGCGTTGAAACTGGGGCGTTTGGTCCACGACGCGACCCTGCTCATCGATAATGGCCGACACCCCATTGTTGGTGCCGCGCACCAGATAGCGCCCATTCTCCAGCGCACGCATTCGCGCCATTTGCAGGTGTTGCAGCGGGCCGATGGAGCTGCCGAACCAGCTGTCGTTGCTGATGGTTAACATCAGGTCGGCCTGGCGCGCATAGTCGCGCACCAGGTCCGGATAAACGATTTCATAGCAAATGAAGGGTGACAGGCGAAAGTCGTGGGCGATCAGCGGCGCCTGGTTTTTTCCTCCAGAGGAGAACCCCGACATTGGCAGGTCGAAAAATTCGATGAGACCGCGCAACCAGGATTCCAGCGGCACGTACTCGCCGAAGGGTACCAGCCGCTGTTTGTGATAGACACCGGAACCCTCGCCGAGCGCGACTATGCTGTTGAAATAAGCCCGACTGCCATCGGGTCGCCAGGGAATGCCGAGAACTACCGCAGAACCTGTCTCTGCAGCCTCATCGGCCACCGGCCCCAGAAAGTCTTGCGCGCGTTGAAAGTAATTGGGTATGGCCGACTCCGGCCACAGTACGAGGTCCTTGCCCATGAGCGGGTCGGTCATGGCCTGGTATAGCTCTAGCGTGGGTTGGTAGTACTCTCGCAGCCACTTCAGTTCCTGCGGAATATTGGCCTGCACGATGCCTACCGTTAATGGTGTGGCACTCGCGGGGGCGACCCACTTGGCTTGCTGTAGTTGCCAGCCTATCAGCCAAAGACTGGCAACCATGGTGGCGTACACCAGGCAGGCTTGCACGCTGCGACGCATATACGCCAGATACAAACAGGCGGCACTGAATGCCACCAGCAGGGAGGTGCCAAATATGCCGATGACCGGGGCCCAGCCTGCGCCCCAGGTATCCAGCGTGGCGTAGCCGATATAGAGCCAGGGAAAGCCGGTCAGCAGCCAGCTCCGCAGCCATTCAAACAACACCCACAGTGCGGGGAAACCGAGCAGCATGCCGGCCATTAGGTCTCGCAATAGGCGCGCATAGGTCCAGGCGAACAGGGCGTGCAGTAACGCCAGGCCCGCGCAAAACAAGAGCGTAAGAAAACCGGCCAAAAACACAGAGGCATTGCCGTGGTCGTGAATGCTCACATAGACCCACGATGCGCCGGTGCCAAACATGCCCAGCCCATACAGCCAACCGCGCCAGGCAGCGGTGCGTACCGTGCAATCGCGCAGCAAGCCGAGATAAATACAGCAGCTGAGAATGGCTGCGGGCCAAATATCGTAGGGAGACAGCGAGAGAGTAATCAGGCTGCCGGCAAACAAGGCCAGCAGATTGGGTCCCAGGTTTCGTCTCCAGTGCACCGTGTCAGCTTTCCACGGCGCGAACGCGCAAGCTGTGAATCTTGCGCTGGTCGGCGTTGATCACCTTGAATTCGAAGCCCTCGAGGGTGGCAGTTTCGTTGCGTCCCGGCAAATAGCCGAAATGCTGCATGATCAGTCCGCCGATGGTATCGAACTCGTCGTCACTGAAGTCGGCCTCAAACTCATCATTAAACTCATCGATGGGTGTGAGGGCGTTTACCAGGTAGTCGTTGCCACCCATGCTACGAATGAAGGCATCCGTTTCCAGATCGGTCTCGTCTTCAATCTCGCCGACAATCTCTTCCAGGACATCTTCAATGGTAACCAGGCCGGCAACGCCGCCGTACTCGTCGATGACGATGGCCATGTGATTGCGATTCTGGCGGAATTCGCGCAGTAAAACGTTGAGGCGTTTGCTTTCGGGAACGACATTGCACGGACGCAGCAAGCTGGCAATGCTGAAGTTCTCGTTATCGGCGTTAAGAATTTGCGGCAGTAGGTCTTTCACCAGCAGGATGCCCAGAATGTCGTCTGGGTTTTCCCCAATCACCGGGTAACGGGAGTGGGCCGACTCGATAATTTGGGGAAGAATGTCTTCCAGCGAGGCATCCGCCTTGATCACTTGCATCTGCGAGCGCGGCACCATGATGTCGCGCGCCTGCATATCGGCGACCTGCAGGGCACCCTCGATGATGCTTTGGGCATCGTCGTCGATAACCTCGTTGTCCCGCGCGAGATCAAGGACCTCGTTCAGTTCCTCCTTGGTTTTCGGTTCGGAGGAAAAGGCAGTAGTAATCTTCTCGATCCAGGATTTATCTCCCGAATCGTTTGTCGATCGGTCTTCGCTCATTTAGCTCACGCTCTCCATCGGCGCTGCACTTTTCGTTTCAGATTCGGCTGCCGTATAAGGGTCAGAATAGCCCAGGGATTGGAGTATGTCTGTCTCCATTGATTCCATGATGTCGGCCTCGGCCGATTCGATATGATCGTAGCCCAATAGGTGCAGGCTGCCGTGCACCATCATGTGAGCCCAGTGTGCTTTTAGTGTTTTGTCCTGCGCCCTGGCTTCACGCTCCACAACAGCCGGGCAGGCGACGATATCTCCCAGCAGTGGAAGCTCCACGCCAGCGGGTAAGTCGGCGGGAAAGGACAGGACATTGGTGGATCCGGATTTGTCGCGATAGCGCTGGTTGAGGTCGGCCATTTCGGCCTCACTGACAAAGCGCAGGCTCACTTCGGCGTCTTTGCGATGGTTTGACAGGGCAGCAGCAATCCAGCTGCATATGTCATCCTCGTCGGGGACCGGCTCGGCGCAGGCGGTCTGTATGTCGACTTGCAGGTTCACTGGCGCGAACTGTCGATGCTGGTTGTCTGGTTCGCATCATAGTCGTCATAGGCTTCGACGATTCGTTGTACCAGCGGGTGGCGCACCACATCGCGGGCCTGGAAATAGGTAAAGCCCAGCCCGTCGACGCCGTCGAGCACCTTCATTACGTGGGTGAGTCCAGAGTGGGCGCCGCGCGGCAGGTCGATCTGGGTGGCATCACCCGTGATCACCGCCGTGGAGCCGAAGCCAATGCGGGTCAGGAACATCTTCATCTGCTCGCGGGTGGTGTTCTGAGCTTCATCGAGGATGATAAAGGCATTGTTCAGCGTGCGACCGCGCATGAACGCAAGCGGCGCCACCTCGATAATATTGCGCTCGATGTATTTGTTGACCGTCTCGAAACCGAGCATCTCGTACAGCGCGTCGTAGAGAGGACGCAGATAGGGGTCAATCTTCTGGCTCAGGTCGCCGGGCAAAAATCCCAATTTCTCGCCGGCTTCAACGGCGGGGCGTACCAGCAAAATACGACGCACCTTGTCCGCCAGTAAGGCTTCTACTGCGCAGGCCACCGCCAGGTAGGTCTTGCCGGTGCCGGCCGGCCCAATACCGAAATTGACGTCGCAGCGCCCGATGGTGCGCACATAGGCCTGCTGGTTCTTACCCCTAGGTTTGATCGAGGCGCGCTTGGTGCGAATGACGGTGAGGTTCTCGACCTGCGTCTCGTCACCTTCCGCCTGTTCCACCAGGGTTTCCAGTCCCGCCTGTTGCAGCTGCAAATGCAGTGTCTCAGGGCTCAGGCCTACGCCACGGCAAATATCGGCGTACAAGTCGCTTAACAGCGCGCTAGCACTGGCGACTCGATCCGCCTCGCCCAGAATGGTGAACTGGTTGCCGCGAGCGGCCACAGACACACCCAGACGCTGTTCGATCTGTTTCAGGTGTTGGTCAAACTGGCCGCAGAGAATGGCGAGGTGACGGGCGTCGTTAGGTTCCAGCACCAGTGTGTGCTGGTTAGGGGATTGGTCGCTGTTCAAATTCGTCGTAGGCCGCGAAGCGGCGGTTTATATAGGTTCAAGGATAACGGGGATTCAGGCGCAGTCAACCGCAGTGGCGGCGCTCAAAACACCCCGTAGGGAGTTGGGCAAAGCTTCCTGGATGAGCACGTCCGTGAAGTCGCCAATCAAGCTGTGATCCGTGCACGCGAAATTGACCACCCGGTTGTTCTCGGTGCGGCCCTGCAGTTGCCCAGGATCTTTCTTCGATACACCCGTGACTAGCACGCGCTTGGTGTTGCCCACCATCTTGCGGCTGATATCCATGGCCTGCTGATTAATACGCGTTTGCAGTATTTTCAGCCGCTGCTTCTTGACGTCTTCCGGCGTGTCGTCGGCCAGGTCGGAGGCGGGTGTGCCAGGGCGTGCGCTGTATACGAAACTAAAGGAGACATCGTAGCCGATGTCCTCAATCAGCTTCATGGTGGCGGCGAAATCGGCCTCGGTCTCGCCGGGAAAGCCCACGATGAAATCCGAGGAGATGCTAATGTTGGGGCGAATCGTTCGCAGCCGGCGAATCTTTGACTTGTACTCCAGGGCGGTGTGGCCGCGCTTCATGGCCATGAGGATTCTGTCGGACCCGCTCTGCACGGGTAAGTGCAGGTGATCGACCAGTTGCGGAATCTCCGCGTAGGCGTCGATGAGCGCGTCGGAGAACTCCACCGGGTGTGAGGTGGTGTAGCGAATGCGCTCAATGCCGGGAATCTTCGCGACGAAGTGCAGCAGCTCGGCAAAATCCACGGTCTCGCCGAGGTGATTGTCACCGCGGTATGCATTCACATTCTGCCCGAGCAGATTCACTTCGCGCACACCTTGGGCAGCGAGTCCGGCGATCTCGGCAATCACGTCATCCAGGGGTCGGCTGACCTCTTCACCGCGGGTATAGGGCACCACACAAAACGTGCAGTAGTTGCTGCAACCTTCCATGATGGACACGAACGCGCTGGGGCCTTCTTTCTTCGGTTCCGGCAGGCGATCGAACTTCTCGATCTCCGGGAAGCTCACGTCCACCACGATGGTGCCGTCAGACTGGGCTTTCTCCACCATCATGTCGGGCAGGCGGTGCAGCGTTTGCGGGCCGAACACCAGGTCGACGTAGGGTGCGCGCTTGCCGATTTCCTCGCCTTCCTGGCTGGCGACACAGCCGCCCACACCGATGATCAGCTCCGGGTTTTTCTCTTTCAGATGCTTCCATCGACCCAGCTGATGAAATACCTTTTCTTGCGCTTTTTCCCTTATAGAACAGGTATTTAGCAGCAATACATCGGCCTCCTCGGGGGTCTCCGCGGGGATCATGTCGTGGCTATCTTCCAGAAGGTCACGCATGCGCGCCGAGTCGTACTCGTTCATCTGGCAGCCGTGGGTCTGGATGTAGAGCTTTTTCGCCAAGGGCTTTGTCACTCGTTCGTCTGGATTGGTCAAATTTTGGGCAGCGGATTATACCGGTAAGGTGTTGATAAACATAGGGCATTTTGCCGCGAGTATGGTAGTATGCGCGCCCCCAAACTGATCAGTATTTGAGCAATATGGCGCAGCCAATCTACAAGGTGATCTTCCACAATCAAAACCGGGTGTACGAGGTCTACGCGCGGCAGATTTTCCAGAGCGATATGTGGGGCTTTATCGAGATCGAAGAGTTCCTGTTTGGCGAGCGCAGTCAGTTATTGGTCGACCCCTCCGAGGAAAAGCTCAAGAATGAGTTCCAGGGCGTGAAGCGCAGCTATATCCCCATGGGTGCCATCATTCGTATCGACGAAGTGGAAAAAGAGGGCGCAGCCAAGATCAGTGAGTCTTCCGGCGGCAGCGGCAACGTCTCAGCCTTTCCCATGCCCGGTATGGTCCCCACGCCCCAGGGAGACGAGTAGGGGGTTAATCAGCCGGTGGCTGCCCTTGCCGCCGCTAACTTCACGCAGATCACAAAGGCGGCCATTGCCGATTCAACGTCTTCCAGTGAGGCAAATGAGGGTGCCAGGCGAATATTGCTGTCTTGCGGGTCTTTTCCGTAAGGCCAAGTGGCACCAGCAGGCGTCAGCTTTACTCCAATCTTTCCAGCCAACTTGACAATCTCGCTAGCCAATCCGGGGGGCGATTCAAAGGAAACGAAATAGCCACCCTCGGGCCGGGTCCAGCGGCCTAGTCCGGCATCGGCGAGTCCGGCCTGCAGCTGCTTTTCTACACACTCAAAACGGGGCCGAAGCAGGTCTGCGTGTTTTTGCATATGCGCCTCCACACCCTGCAAATTTTGCAGCAAGCGAACGTGGCGCAGTTGGTTCACCTTGTCAGGCCCAATACTGCTCACCGCCTGGTGGCGTTTTAGCCCCGCCAGGACGTCAGCGCCGCTGGCGAGAAAGGCGACGCCTGCACCCGCATAAGTCACCTTGGAGGTGGAGCCGAACTGGACCACGCTATTGCTGGTGCCGAATTCTTCCAGGATGGGGTTGATATCGGGAAGTTGCGTCGCGTTCTCCGTAAAGCTGTGCACCGCGTAGGCGTTGTCCCACATCACCAGTATGTCACGCTCTACCAGCGTGCCGAGGCGCGCGATGCGTTGCACGGTATCGGCATCGTAGGTTTCACCGGTGGGGTTGGAAAAGCGCGGCACACACCACAGGCCGCGGATCGCTGAATTCTCCTGCAGTGCAGTTTCTACCGCATCCATGTCGGGGCCGTGGCCAGTCATTGCCACCGGCAGCAGTTCGATACCGAGGTGTTCGCACACGCTGAAATGGCGATCGTAACCCGGTACAGGGCAGAGAAAAGCTACCTTGCCCGTATCTTTCCACGCCGGCCCTACCAGGCCAAAGTTCATGGCGGCGTCCAGCACCTGGTACATCAGCGTGAGGCTGCTGTTGCCGCCGACTATCGTGTGTTCCGGCGCACTGCCCAAAACACTGGCGAACAGTCGCCGAGCTTCTTCGATGCCTTCTAGCCCGCCGTAATTGCGCACGTCGACGCCGCTCTCGGTCGCAAAGTCACCGTCGAGAATGCCATCGAGGACATCTGACAGGGCCACCTGTTCGACAGAGGGCTTGCCCCGTGTCAGATCGAGGTTGAGACCCTGCTCAGCGAGTAGTCGATACTCTTTCTCGAGGGCCTCGATGGGGCCGCTCGCGGCTTCCGTCATCACGCGCGTTTCCTTGGAGTGGTAAATTGAGGTTGATCGGGCGGGCATTATAGCGCCGCACTGAAACCATTGAAAAACCCGGCAGCAAACCCCATATCGTGCTAAACCCATAGAGTGACCTGCACGCGGGGCAGTGGCATGAGTGAAGAATTCAACAACGACATCGTGAACGGCGAAGTGCTGGAATCAGCGGTGGATCCGCAAGGTCTGGCGCGCGCCGACGATGTGCTTCCCGAAACCCTGCATATCATGCCGATTAGCTCGCGTCCCTATTTTCCCGGACAGGTCCAACCGGTCGCGGTGAATATGGAGCATTGGCAAAGCACGCTGAAGGCCGTCGCCGAGTCGGGCCATAACCTCGTGGGCTTGTCATTTGTTGATGGCATTGAGCCCGAAAATGTCACTACTCGAGATTTCCCCACGATTGGCTGCGTGGTGCGCCTGCATCGCTTGCCCGGCGGAGAGGGCGCGCCTGGTCAATTCATGGTGCAGGGCGTAAAACGATTCAGGGTGGTGCGTTGGCTGAAAGACGAGTCTCCGTTTCTGGCCCAGGTTGAGTACCCGCGCAGCCAGGGGCAGCGCGACAGCGATGAAGTGAAAGCCTATGCGATGGCATTGATCAAAGAGATCAAGGAACTGTTGCCGCTCAATCCTCTCTACAGTGAGGAGTTAAAGCAGTACCTGTCGAACTTCAGCCCCAATGAGCCTTCGATCCTGGCCGATTTTTCCGCAGCGCTGACCACCGCCAGCGGTGAACAATTGCAGGAGGTGTTGGATACGCTGCCGCTCTTATCGCGCATGGAAAAAGTGTTGGCCTTGCTGCGCAAAGAACGGGAAGTGGCGGAGTTGCAGGGCAAGATTTCTGATCAGGTGAATCAGCAGGTGTCGGAACACCAGCGCGAATTCTTTCTGCGCGAGCAGCTCAAGGCGATACAGAAAGAGCTGGGCCTGTCGAAAGACGATAAGACCTCAGATGCTGAAACCTTTGAGGCGAGACTGCAGGATCTGGTTCTGCCGGATAGCGTGCGCGAGCGAATCGATGAGGAGATGCACAAGCTGTCTTATCTCGAGACGGGTTCCCCCGAATACGGCGTTACGCGCAACTATTTGGATTGGGCCACCTCGGTGCCCTGGGGAAAATTCTCGGAAGATAACCTCGACCTTGCCCATGCCCGTAAAGTGCTGAATGAACAGCACGACGGGCTGGACGATGTGAAGGAGCGCATCATTGAGTTTCTTGCAGTGGGTAGTTTCCGCGGCGAGATTTCTGGCTCCATTCTCCTCTTGGTAGGGCCGCCCGGGGTGGGTAAAACCTCCATCGGTCGCTCTGTGGCCGATGCCCTCGGTCGCGAATTCTACCGATTCAGTCTGGGCGGTATGCGGGATGAGGCCGAGATTAAGGGTCACCGCCGCACCTATATTGGCGCGCTGCCCGGCAAACTGGTGCAGGCCCTGAAGGAAGTAAAAGTATCCAATCCGGTCATTATGCTCGACGAGATCGATAAGATTGGCGCCAGTTACCAGGGCGACCCGGCGTCGGCGCTGCTGGAAGTGCTGGACCCGGAGCAGAACAGTGAGTTTTTGGATCACTATCTCGACCTGCGTCTCGACCTGTCGAAGGTACTGTTTGTGTGTACTGCCAATCAGTTGGACACCATTCCAGGGCCGTTATTAGATCGCATGGAGACGCTGCGTTTGTCGGGTTATATCGCAGAAGAGAAATTGGAGATCGCCCGCAATCACCTGTGGCCGAAACTGCTCGAGCGCAATGGGCTTGGTGATGAGCAACTGAAGATCAACGATGCAGGCCTCAAGCATGTCATCGATGCCTATTGTCGCGAGGCTGGCGTTAGGAACCTTGAGAAACAGTTGGGCAGCATTATGCGCAAGAGTATTGTGCGTCTGCTCGAGGGCGAGGAAGAGAAAATACGGGTTGGCAAGAAAGACATTGAATCGCTATTGGGTAAGCCGCCGTTTACGGCAGACAAGCCGCTGCGCGGTTTGGGCATTGCCACCGGGCTCGCCTGGACCGCTATGGGGGGTGCGACCCTAGCGATTGAGTGCACCCAGGTGCACACGCTCAACCGGGGATTCAAGCTGACGGGTAAGTTAGGCGACGTGATGCGCGAATCTGCAGAGATCGCCTACAGCTATGTGATGGCACATCTGAAAGAGTACGGGTGCAGCCCAGACTATTTCGATACCAGTCTGGTACACCTGCACGTGCCTGAGGGCGCCACCCCTAAAGATGGACCGAGTGCAGGGATTACTATGGCGACAGCCTTAGTGTCGTTGGCGCGCAAGGAAAGGATCAAACGTAAAATCGCCATGACGGGGGAACTCACCTTAACCGGTCAGGTGCTGGCGGTAGGCGGTATCCGTGAGAAGGTGATTGCCGCTCGACGCAGCAATGTGATGGAACTCATTTTGCCCAGCGCAAATAAAAAGGACTTTGAGGAATTGCCGGACTATTTGCGCGAGGGCATCAATGTGCACTTTGCACGGACCTATCGTGATGTTTTCCACTTCGTGTTTGACGACCACCGGGACGATAGCTCGTTGCACTGATCGCGGTGTCTGTTGGCGCGGCTTAGGGTTTGGTGGCCGTGACTATGGCGCGGCGCGGTGCGGGGTAACCTTCAATAGTTTTGCTGTGATCCTCTGGGTCGAGAAATTGCTCCAGTGAATGAAACTGCATCCAGTCCTTACTGCGCTGTTCCTCCAGGCTGGTGGTGTTGACGTCGACCAGCTTCACGTCCCGATAGCCCAACTTCTCCAGCCAGAGCAGCAACATGTCGCAACTCGGTAAAAACCAGACATTGCCCATGCGCGCATAACGACCTCGGGGTACCAAACAGGTGTCGATATCACCTTCGACGACCAGCGTCTCCAATATCAACTCTCCGCCTTTTACCAAGCAGTCCTGTAACTCCATGAGGTGAGCGATGGGTGAGCGCCGGTGATAGAGAATGCCCATAGAGAATACGGAGTCGAAAGCCTCCAGTTTGCTGGGGAGACGCTCGATACCCAGGGGCAGTACCCAGGCGCGGGGATCGCGAATATATTTCTGCAATGCCCAGAACTGGCAGACGAAGAGGGGCGTGGGGTCGATGCCGATGACTTCGCTGGCACCTGCCCCCAACATACGCCAGCAGTGGTAGCCGCTGCCACAGCCCACATCGAGCACGCGACGTCCCGTGAGACTTTGTATATGTGTTTCGAGCCTTTGCCACTTCCAGTCGGAACGCCACTCGGTGTCTATGCTAATGCCGAACAGCTCAAAGGGGCCTTTGCGCCAGGGGTGCATCTCACGTAATTGTTTTTCCAGTTCGTCTCGCTGTTGCTGACTGGCATCATTCGCGGCACCTGCAATGACGGTGTCGCTGTCGATCGATAGATGTGATGGCGTGAGGTCTGGCAGCGCCTCCAATGCGGTCAGCCATTTCGGCAGATCACCGTAGCGCTGCGCGTGAAAGTCGCGGTCGATATCGACGAGCAGCGTATCGGCCCAGCGCTCCAGCGGGCCGCCCTGCCAGCGCTGAACCAGTGCTGTGTAGTCGATCACTTCAGGGCAACCATGGAGGCAAAATTAAAGCACTGGAACCAAACGTCGCAGCTGCTAAAGCCGGCCTTGGTCAGCCGTTGCCTGTGGGTATCGAGCGTTTCAGGCAGCAGCACGTCTTCCAGGGCATTTCGCTTCTGCGCAATCTCAAGGTCGCTATAGCCGTTAGCTCGCTTGAACTGATGGTGCAGCTCGATGTTGAGTTCGTTCAAATGCTCGTCGGCGAACAGCACTTTTTCGGATAACACCAGGATGCCGCCCTCGATCAGGCCATTGTGAATGCGCTGCAGCAACGCATCGCGCTGCGCAACCGGCAAAAACTGCAGGGTGAAATTGAGTACCACGACCGAGGCGTTCTCGATTCTGATATCGCCGATGTCCGCGCAGACTAGTTCAACGGGTAGATCATGGCTGTCGGTATCAATAACGGTGCGGCAGCGCTCGAGCATGGCTGCCGAGTTGTCGACACCAATAATGCGGCAACCCTCGGTTTGAATGTGCTGACGCATCGCCAGTGAGGAAGCACCCAGGGAACAGCCCAGGTCGTAACATTGAGAATGTGGCCTGGCGTATTTGCCGGCCAGCATGCCGGTCATGGCGATGATGGTAGGATAGCCGGGAACGGAGCGCCGGATCATATCCGGAAATACGCGCGCCACGTCTTCGTCGAAGCTGAATGCGGCTATTTCGGCAAGCGGATCTGAATAGATGGAGTCTTTTTGCTCGGTCACGGGCGTGGCGGGCGTGTTTGGGAACCCGTAATCGTAACACATCCATATGGCGGCATAATACGTACCATTTCCCAACGTGCACTGGAATAATCAGGCACGTTTTCATAAACGATGCCGCACATAACAAATCAATAACGAGAGGCAATATGCCCGCTATCGCACAGTTAAGCCCCACGCCACCCCGCGCCGTTCACAGTTTTGCCGAAGCGGGCAGATTTATCTGGGAGGCGGGCAGCAGTGTCGCGCTGCAGCCACTCTGCCGGTTCCTACCCCGTGGAGATGATCATGCTGTAATGACGCTACCCGGGTTTATGGGCGCCGATGGGTCCATGGCTTCCATTCGAAAGTTCCTTGCTCGCCAGGGCTACCAGGCATTGCCGTGGGGGCTCGGTCGCAATGTGCCTGACAGCGGCGAGTTAAGTCTGGAATCGGTTCTCGAGTACCGCCAGCAGGTCGAGGCCACCCTGGTCGAAAAGTTGTCGCGACAGGTTAAAAAGCGAGGGGGTGGGCGTGTCAGTTTGATTGGGTGGAGCCTGGGAGGCTTGTACGCCACCGGCATGGCTCATCGCTACCCGGACCTAATCCGTCAGGTGATTACACTGGGGACGCCATTTGGTGACCCGCGCGGTACGGCGCTGTACGGTCCCATGGCGCGTCGCTTTGAAGGCCATATGGATAGTGCGGCCAGGGATCACTGGAACGGGCTGACCTTTGACGGCAAGCTCGAGGTGCCGGTGACAGCGGTGTATAGCCGCTCGGACGGCATTGTCGGCGAAGATATTGCGCGCCTGCCTGAGCATCCGTTCATGGAAAACATTGCGGTTATGGCCAGTCATGTTGGCTTTCCCTTCAACCCGCTGGTGCGCTTGGTCATGGCCGAGCGACTGTCCCAGGCCGACGGCCAGTGGCAACCCTACTCCAGCCTTACGATGGGGCGTTTGCTCGAGGTTCCCGCCCATTAGCGTGGCACTGACTAGTTAGCCTACATACGCTACTATCATAAGGCGTGCCAAAACTGCTCCCGCGAGGAGATCACATGGAATGTCCTAAGTGTGGCGGTGTCACGGAGACGAAACTCTATGGCCCCAAAATTACCGTGGATCGTTGTAGTAATTGCTATGGCTTGCTTGTGGATCCTGACGTTCTGTTAGAGATGCGCAAGGAATGGATGGTCGAGTCTTTCCTTGATATTGGACACCCGAAGGTGGGCAAGGAATACGACAAAATTGCTGACATCGAGTGCCCCGAATGCAAGGTGCCGATGGATAAGATCACCGACCCGGTACAGACACATATATGGATGGAGGCCTGTCCCTCCTGCGGCAAGATATTCTTGGATGCCGGGGAGTTCAGCGACCTCAAGTACGAAACCTTTATGGATAAAGTAAAAGGCCTCTTGCGTGGGAAACGCCCCCCCAAATAACCCATCATCCCCAGACCAGACATCCAGTCAGCGTTTCTCCCGTTTCGCGCTGGACTGGACTAATACCCTGTCAACGGCAGGGATTATGGCGCTGCTGGGGCTGATCTTTGCAGCGCTCTACTCGGCGTTTATTTTTACCGGCCCCTTAATCGATTTCATGGTGCCCAGCGTCACCGTTATGCTGTGGGGCGGTGCCATCATGATGCTCGTCACCATGTTGTTCAGCAACATACGCGGCGTGTACGCGGCCATCCAGGATGAGGCTGTCGTTATTCTCGCGGCAGCGGCTGCTGCGATTTATGCCGATATGGGCAGCGTCGTCGATGGCCGAACCTACGTGACGATATTGGGCGCGATTGCGTTCTCCACGATATTTACCGGGTTCGCGTTCTACCTGCTGGGCGTGTGGCGCCTGGGTCGGGTGATTCGTTACGTTCCCTTCTCGGTCACAGCCGGATTCATGATCACCATTGGCTGGCTGCTGATCGTGGGTGGGTTTGAAGTGGCAGAGGGGAAAGAGACTCACCTCATTTTGCTGGACAGCATTCAGGAAGGAAAGCTGGCGTGGAAGGCGAGCGCGGCGCTACTGTTTGCCGCTGTGCTACACCTACTGGCCTCTCGATTGGGGGAGGTGCTGGCGCTGCCGCTCAGTTTCGCACTGGGTGTTGTTATATTCCTTGCCGGAAGCGCGGTACTGGGTGTATCCGTTGACGAGTTGGCCGCCAGCGGCTGGCTGCTGGCTGCAAACGGGAATCAAACTGAGATCAATGCACTATGGGCAGGTCTCGGTGCCGTTGACTGGGTCGTCGTACTCGAGCACTGGCGGGCCTATGTTTCGATTGCTGTGATCAGCGCGCTCGCCCTATTGCTGGCGGTGACCGGCCTGGAGTTGTCCACCCGCCGCCGGGTCGATGTCGATCGCGAGTTGCGTGCCGCGGGTATTGCGAATCTGAGTAGCGGATTAGCAGGCAGCCCGGCAGGCTACGCCGATGCGCCGGTGACGACCATGCTGCACCAGGGCAGCGGTACCAATCGCAGTGCAGTGGTGCTCGGCGCTTTGATGGTGGCGGCGGCCGCTCTGGCGGATACCAGCTGGCTGAACTATGTGCCCTTGCCCTTCCTCGGCGGCGTATTTTTATGGCTGGGCTGGCAACTGTGGGACGAATGGCTGTTCAAGCATGGCGATTACCTGCAGAGCAAAGACTGGATTGCGGTAGGTGCTATTGTCTTTGTCACCGTGACTGCCGGTTTCATTGCTGGTGTGTTGCTGGGTGTTGGGGTGGGCATCGCGCTATTCCTCCTCGACTGCAGCCAGGTGAGGGCGATCCGTTATGTGGTAAACGGTCGTGAGATACGCAGCAATGTCGATCGCCCGCCTGCGATGGAGCAGTATCTGTATGAGCAGGGGCAGCGAATTCATATTATCAAGCTGCAGGGCTATTTGTTCTTCGCGCGTTCGCATCAGGTGCTGGTGCAGCTGGAGCCGTACTTCGAACAGATGCGCAGTCAGCAACATCACTTTGTGCTGGTCGATTTTAAGGGTGTCGCTGGCATAGACAGTACGGCGACGATGGGTTTCGTGCGGTTGCGGCAAATGGCCCTGGAGGCGGGAGGCGAGTTGGTGTTCTCCGGACTCAGCCTGGAAGCCAAAGTCGATTTGTCGAAGAACGAACTGTCCGAGAGCGTCATTAAATACTTCGACAGTCTCGATCAGGGTTTGGCGTACTGCGAAGACCTCATTCTCGAGGAGCAGACGGAGCTGCGAGCGGAGCGTGTCAGCGCGGCGGGAATTTTCGCCGACATATTGCAGGTCTCTGCTGACACGATCAGTGCAGGGGAGTACCTGAGCCGTGAGCATGTTGCCGCCGGACAGACACTGATCGAGGTCGGCGACCCGGCGAAGGATATCTTCATTGTCGAGAGTGGTTCGCTGTCGGTTAAGACCGTGGGGCTGGAACACAAAACCATTGTGCTACGCGGTTTGGAGCCGGGCAGTGTGTTTGGTGAAATGGCGCTTTATCTGGGCGGCTCGCGCACGGCTTCAGTGGTCGCCGATACCGATGCTGTGGTAAGTCGACTCAGCGGCGAGTCATTGGCGCGAATGGAGAAGGAAAACCCAACCCTGGCGATGGCGGTGCACAAGCTGCTGGCGAAGTTGTTGGCGCAGAAACTGCGGCAAACGAATACCTGGCTCAGCCACCTGGATTAGTTGCTGGAGCGAATCAGCTTGTAGTCGTCGAGGCTGGATTGGCCGTTGTGGGTCGACTTATTCACCGCGAAACCGGTAGCGGGCCAGGGGCGCGAGGGGGCCGCTGATTGCTTACCAGTGAATTTGATGCTGCCGAATACATCAGCTGCACTTGCCTTGTTGTTGTCGCGGCGGTTCATTTTAGACCTCGAAGCCATATCAATAATCGCAGGAACAATTCCTCACGCCTTTAAGTGTAGGTGTGTAGGGCTGGCAAGTGACGTAAATATTACGGTCTTATTACGTGAATTTGTTGCAATTCAGAAAGCCCTGACGGCTTCTTAAACCCGCGACTGTTGCAAGGTGTCGAGCAGGAAATCCAGCTGCAGTCGCACGGCGGTGTCGTGGTAGCGAAACCCGTCGTAGAGATCGAAATGATCGAAATCCAGCTCCTCATGCTGGCACACAGGAATTTTTTCCACGGTTTCCAGTGTCGCCGCCCGGGCGACCCCCTGGTCGCTGCCACCGGAAATAATCAGTACCGGGCAGCGTATGCTGCCGGCGCTGTCGACCGGGTTGTAACTACCGATTGCGAATAAGCCGCGCGCTGGCATGCTATTGGTCCAGGTGCTTGAACCCTTGGCAATGCTGAGATAATCCCGGGCCCAGCCGGGCCAGTCCATAACGGCGAATCCTTCCCCGGGTTCGGCTACCAGTGCGACGCGATGTTCGAGTCCGACGAGGCTGAGCAGAGCATCCCAGGTGCCATGGAGTAGCGTTTGTAGCATTTTAATGGGGCTAACAGAGCGCCAATTGCCGCGGCTGCGAGTGAACGGTACCTGCGCGATGACGCCCTTCAGTCCTGCTACCCGCGCAGCAGTCACCAGTACGTGCCCGCCGGCGAAAGAAGAACCCCACAGATATACCTGCTGATTGTCGATCGCACCGAGGCTGCGCACGTACTGCACGGCGTTATACCAGTCTTCGCAGTGATGGCCCGGGTGCACCAGTTGGCGGGGCTCGCCTTCGCTCTGCCCAAAACCGCGGTAGTCAAAAGCGAATACAGCGAAGCCCGCTGCGACGAAAGACGCAACAAAGCCGGCGGTGCCAAAGCTGACTTCTGCGCCGAAACCCTGGCCCATCACAATAACGGGGGGTGTTTCGGCTTCGGGAAGAAAGAGTGTGGCGGAGCAACTCAGCCCCGCGCTGGAGAAGACTTGCCTGTGCTCGCTCAAGCGGCCCTTTCCGCATCCTGCCGGGCAGCAGCGTTAATCGCACCCAGGATACCGTCCAGTGACGCCTGAATGATGTCGGCGCTGCGGCCAACACCACAGACCCGCTCGCCATCGATATTCAGTTGGATATAGCAGATGGCTTCTGCATCAGCGCTATGACTGAGCGCGTGCTCGGAGTACTCGACGAGGACAATCTTCTTGCCGATGAACAGCTCCATGGCATTAACGAAGGATTCGACCACACCGGCACCGCTGCCGGTCAGCGTATGGTTGATCCCGTCTTTCACCAGGTCTGCCTGCAGCTTGTCTTTGCCGTCTTCGCGATTGACCTGATAGTTGCCAAGGCTCCAGGGCCCGGCCTCTGTGAAATAGGTGGCCTGGAACAGGTCCCAGATTGCATCCGGCGCCACTTCAGTCTCGGTTTTCTCAGCGTGTCGTTGGACGGCGCCGCTAAAATCGATCTGCAGCCAGCGTGGCAGTTGCAGGCCGTAATCCCTCTCCAGCACATAGGCGACGCCGCCTTTGCCGGACTGGCTGTTGATACGCACCACCTCCTGGTAGGAGCGGCCGATGTCCGCCGGGTCTATTGGCAGGTAAGCCACTTCCCACGGTTGGGCATCGTCATGCGTGTCGAGGCACTTCTTAATGGCATCCTGATGGCTGCCGGAAAATGCCGTGAATACCAATTCACCCGCGTAGGGATGTCGCGGGTGAACGGGCATCTGGGTACAGTCCTTGTAGGTCTGTATGATCTGGTCCATGTGCTCGAAATCGAGCATCGGGTCGACACCCTGGCTGTATAAGTTCATCGCCATGGTGAGGATATCCATATTGCCGGTACGCTCCCCGTTACCGAACAGCGTGCCTTCAACGCGATCGGCACCGGCCATCACCGCCAGTTCGGCGGCGGCTACTGCGCAGCCGCGATCATTGTGGGTGTGGGTGGACACCAAGATGGAATCGCGGCGGTTGATGCGGTCGCAGAAGTACTCAATCTGATCGGCATAGATATTGGGGGTGCTCATTTCTACGGTTGCCGGCAGGTTCATAATGGCCTTGCGATCGGGTGTGGGCTGCCACACATCGATCACCGCGTTGCACACTTCGATCGCAAAATCGAGCTCGGTGCCGGTGAAGCTTTCCGGTGAATACTCGAACACCCACTCTGTTTCGGGGTACTTTTCGGCATAGTCTTTCACCATTTGCGCGCCTTCTACCGCGATCTTGGTGATGCCTTCCCGGTCCAGTTTGAACACTTTCTCGCGTTGTACCGTGGACGTAGAGTTGTACACGTGCAGAACTGCGCGGCGGGCTCCCTTCAGCGCCTCGAAGGTTTTTTCGATCAACTCAGGGCGTGCCTGCGTGAGCACCTGCAGGGTGACATCCTCGGGTACACGGTCATTTTCAATAAGGTCGCGCAGGAATTCGAAATCGTGGCTGGAGGCTGAGGGGAAGCCGACTTCGATCTCTTTAAAACCGACGGCCACCAGCTGGTCGTAGAGCCGTGACTTCTGCGCGGCTGTCATGGGTTCTATCAGCGCCTGGTTGCCATCTCGCAGGTCGACGCTGCACCACAGGGGGGCTTGCGTAATGGTCTGGTCGGGCCAGCGCCGTGCGGCCATGCGGACGGGCTGGAAGGCGGGGTATTTGCTGTGATCGAAACGTGCCATGGTCTTAGTGCTTGCGCAGTCGTAGTGTTGAGGCAGTTAGTATAGGCGCCTGGCGCTAGTGATCAATTGCAAATAGTACGCAAATAACGTCGAATTCGAAATAATTTCTCTAAAATTTATTATTAATGTAGAGAAATTGTCTAAATATACGAAATAGGAAGGTTTTATAGCCTACCGGATGGGTACGCCCGCTATCCACGGGTGTGCCCATACCAGGATTGCTGCCAGCAACAATCCAACCACCGCTCCGATGATGTCTGCTTTAAGGGGGGGCGTGTCGGGTTTTTGCCAGGCGCCCTCGCGGCGACTGATGAGCAGCATCTCCAGAACTGACCAAAATGCAAAACCCCCGAACAGGGCGACAGAACGACTGTCTCCGTTGGCGAGCAGGTGTGAAATGGCCCAGACCAGCACCCCGGTGAGTTGCGGGTGGCGTATTACCCGGCCGATGCGGCTGGGGCGCCCGGACGCCGCCATCAGCAGGAATGCAATGACAACGCCGATGATGGCCACCTGGCGCAGCCCGGCGGGTGGGATGTAGACCGTGAAGGCTTCGGCGCTGCGCCATCCCAGCACCATCAAGCCGATGGCAGCAAGCAGGGAAAGTGAGAACAGGCCTTTGTAGCCACCTTCTCCCATGCCGTCGATCATTTTCTGCCGCAGGTCGCGGCCTAGAGATGGCAGTAGATGCACCGCCATCCATAACGCTACACCGAGAATCAGTAGGGTCATCAGAATCTCCTTATAGAACCGGCATGCCAGTGAACTGAGGATGAATCACAATGACAGCGAGAGCAACCGCTAGCATGACAACAACACCGAGTATCTCAATAGTCCAGGAGGGGGCGGCCGGTGGCTGCCAATCTGTGTCGCGACGACTGATGACCGTGATCATAATCACGGCCCACAGCGCCATCCCGGGAAATAACACGAGTGACCTGCTGTCGCCATTGGCGAGCAGATGCGCCGCTGCCCACACAATCACGGCCCATAGTTGAGGAAAGCGTATAAAGCGATAAATTCTTGAAGCGCGAAAGGTGGTGCCCAGCATGACAAACGCCAGCACCGCCAGGGTGATCGCAAGAGGCCTGAGGGAATAGGGCGGGATGTAGATGGAGACAGGCCGCGCGCTTTGCCAACCCTGCACAATCAGCCCCAGTGCCAGGATGATGCAGCCCGCGAAGGCAGCGCGATAGGTCAGCAGTCCAAGCTGCTCAACCAGCCGGTGCTTCAACCGAATGCCCACAGACGGCAGCAGATGAATGCCGATCCACAGTGCGATTCCCAAGATGAGTAGTGCCATAATTAGCGACAGCTTTTACACCAGTTCTTGACCTGAGCCAAGCAAGGGTTCGCGAATGATGGTTAAGCTTGCCCCAAATTTTTCTGTAATTCGAGGAGGATTCGCGATGCGAAAGACACTGATTGCGTCTGCTGTTGCATTGGCGCTGGGCGGTGTTGCGCTGCAGTCACAGGCGCAGGACAGCTGGAGCGAGGCGTTGTCTAAAGCCGTGCAGGACGGAAAGGCATCTGTGGATTTCCGCTACCGCTACGAGTACGTGGATGAGGACCCAGTGACCGGAAAGCCGGATTTTGACGATGAGGCAGAAGCCTCCCTGATTCGTTCCCGCTTAACGTTGGAATCTGGCGCGATTAACGGTTTTCACATATTGCTCGAAGCTGATGATGTGACGTCCGTCGGCCCCAACGATTACAACTCCACCGAGAACGGTAAAACGGAGTATCCCGTAGTGGCCGATCCCGAGGGTACTGACCTCAATCAGGCGTGGATCAACTACCAGGGTGATGGCTTCAGTGCGAAGGCAGGCCGGCAGCGAATTAACCTGGGTGACCAGCGCTTTGTTGGCGGCGTCGCCTGGCGTCAGAACGAGCAAACTTTCGACGGTGGTCGCGTGCAATGGGCACCGATGGACCAGTTGAAGATTGATGTGAGCTATATCTACAACGTAAACCTTATCTTCGGGCCGGATGACGGCGCGAATCCAGCGGAGCTGGAAGGCGATAACTTCTTTGTGCGCGCCGACTACAAGCTTAACGAGAATCACACAGTAACCGGTTTTGGTATCTTCCTGGATTTCGATGAACAGGGTCAGTATGCCGCCGGCAAGACCGTGAATAATTCCAGCGACAGCTATGGCATAGAGTATGCGGGCAAATTTAATTGGCTGTCTGTGAACGCCGCCTGGGCCACCCAGTCGGAAGCGGGTGACAGCGAGCTGGATTACGACGCCGACTACTACAAGGTGGAACTGGGTGCTGCGTGGAGCGGGATCAAGTTCAAGGCCGGTTACGAGGTGCTGGCGGCCGACAACGGGGTGGGATTTGCCACCCCTCTGGCAACGGCACATAAGTTTCAGGGTTGGGCCGATAAGTTTTTGGCTACCCCCGGCGACGGCATCGAAGACGCCTATGCGTCGATCGGTGGCAAGCTGGGACCGGTCAACGTAATGGCCGTGTACCACGATTTTCAGGCGGAGGACTCGAGCGCGGATTTCGGCACCGAGTTTAATGCCATTGCCACCTGGCCGGTGAATAAGCAATTCACCTTGCAGGCCAAGTATGCGTCTTTTGACAGCGACGACACCGACCGTTACGCCGACACCGAAAAGCTGTGGTTAACGGTTCAGCTCAAACTCTGATCATACCCCCGCCCGAAGCGGGGGTAACTCAATCCCAGCCTTCTACCCCGGCCATGTCGGGCAGCTGGTGGGCAATGCCCTTATGGCAATCGATGCAGGTCTTCTCTCCGCTGGCCAAGGCAGTGGAGTGCATGTTGGCAGCGCGGGTGCTTTGCCAGGTGAAATCCATGTACTCGAAGTCGTGGCAGTTACGGCATTCCAGAGAGTCGTTGGCCTTGAGGCGGTGCCACTCGTGCTCCGCCAGCGTGCGCCTTCGCGCCTCAAATTTTTCCGGCGTGCTGATCGAGCCGTTGATCCACGCCCAAATCTCTTTCGAAGCCTGCATCTTGCGGGCAATTTTGTCGGTCCAGTCGTGGGGCACGTGGCAGGATGAGCAAATCGCTCGGACACCGGAGCGATTGGTGAAGTGGATGGTGTCTTGCAGTTCCTCATAGAGATTCTGGTGACAGCTAACGCAGAACATTTCGCTGTTGGTGAACTCCATCGCGGTGTTGAAGGCGCCCCAGAACATAATGCCCATGACGAAACCGCCGATGGTGAGAAAGCCCAGGCTGTAGTGCTTGCTGGGATTGGCGATCGCCTTCCAATAACGCTTGATAATCTCCTTCACAGCTTCAGTACCTCACCTATCGGCCCGTAGCAGTTCATCGATGTCAACGAACTGGTTGTCGAGTAGAGGCTCGGTCTCTTTCTGCACGACATGGCATTGCTCACAGAAGTAGCGCCGCGGCGATACGTCGGCCAGAAAATTGCCATCGCGATCCTGATAGTGAGTGACGCTAATCATAGGGGCCTGACTATCTTGCGACTGTCGCCGACTGTGGCAGGACATGCAGGTGTTGACGTTCATGTCGACCTGGTAGCCGTCGATTTTGTGCGGGATCGTGGGTGGCTGCATGGGGTAGGCGCGTTTGCGCTTGATGTCGCGATTTTCCACCCGCGCCATTCTTGGCGCTTCCGGCTCTTTATCGAGGGCGCCGCCGCGCAGCGTGGCAATGTTGTCGCTGGTCTGCGCCACGGCAAAGGCCGAGCACAGCAGAGTGATTATGAGCAGTGGTCGTATCGTGTTCATTACCTTCCCTCCCTATGCCCGCTCAATCTTGACAGCACACTTCTTAAAATCCGTCTCTTTAGAGATTGGATCGGTGGCGTCCAGAGTGACTTTGTTAATGAGCTGGCTTGCGTCGAACCAGGGCACGTAGACCAGGCCTTCCGGAGGTTTATTACGACCGCGGGTTTCTACCCGGGTGCGAATTTCTCCGCGCCGTGATACCACCTTCACCTCGTCGCCGCGGCGCAGTTTGCGTTTGCGGGCGTCGTTCGGGTGCATATAGACCCGCGCGTGCGGATACGATTTGTGCAGTTCGGGTACGCGGCGGGTCATGGAGCCGGAGTGCCAGTGCTCCAATACGCGCCCTGTTGACAGCCACAAATCGTACTCGTCATCCGGGCTTTCTGCGGGAGGCTCGTAGGGCAGGGCGAATATCACGGCCTTGCCGTCGGGCTTGCCGTAGAATTGCACGCCGGTGCCCGCTTCCACGTAGGGATCTTCTCCCTCTCTGAAACGCCAGCGAGTCTCCTGCCCGTTGACCACCGGCCAGCGCTTGCCGCGGTTTTCGTGGTAATTATCGAAGTCGTCGAGGTCGTGGGCCTTGCCGCGCCCGAAGCTCGCGTACTCTTCGAACAGGCCCTTTTGCAGGTAAAAGCCGAGATCTTCCGACTCGTGATTGGTGCGGCCGCCCTTGATGTCCGACAGCGGGTACTTATCCACCTGGCCGTTGGCATAGAGCACATCGAACAAGGTTTTACCCTTGTACTCCGGATTTTTGGCGAGGATGTCGGCTGGCCAGACCTCGTCGGTGGTGAAACGCTTGGAAAACTCGACCAACTGCCAGAGATCCGATTTGGCCTCTCCGGGTGCGTCCACCATCTCGTGCCAGAACTGGGTGCGACGCTCTGCGTTGCCGTAGGCGCCCTCCTTCTCAACCCACATGGCGGTGGGCAGAATCAGGTCTGCCGCCTGTGCGGTGACGGTGGGGTAGGCCTCGGAGACCACGATAAAGTTGTCGGGATTGCGATAGCCTGGCAGCGACTCTTCGTTGAGATTGGGCGCGGCCTGCATATTGTTGTTGACCTGTACCCAATAGGCGTTGATCTTGCCGTCTTTCAGGTCACGATTTTGCTTCACAGCATGGGAGCCCACCCAGTCCGGCAACAGCCCCTCGGGCAGCTTCCATTTCTTCTCGGACAGTGCGCGATGCTCCGGATTGTTGACGACCATATCTGCAGGCAGGCGGTGGGCAAAGGTGCCGACTTCCCGCGCCGTACCGCAGGCCGAAGGTTGCCCGGTCAGTGAGAAAGGGCTGTTGCCTGGCTCGGAAATCTTGCCGGTCAGCAGGTGCACGTTATAGATCATGTTGTTCACCCACACACCGCGGGTGTGCTGGTTAACGCCCATGGTCCACAGGCTCATGACCTTACGCTTGGGGTCGGCTTACAGCTCTGCCAGTTCCTCGAGCTGTTTTACGGGAACGCCCGTCAGCTTTGAGGTGGATTCCGCATCATAGTCGGCGACAAACTCCGCGAACTCATCGAAGCTCATCGGGCTGGAGCCGCCCGCCTTGTCGTTATTGGCGGCGGCCTGTTCCAGTTTGTGCTCGGGGCGAAGGCCGTAGCCGATATCCGTATTGCCGCGGCGGAAGTTGACGTGCTTGCTAACAAAGTCCGTATTAACTCGGTCGTTCTGGATAATGTAATTGGCGATGTAGTTGAGAATGGCCAAGTCGGTTTGGGGTGTGAATATGACCGGTATATCGGCCAGCTCGAAAGATCGGTGCTCGAAGGTTGAGAGCACGCACACTTTAACGTCCGGGTTGCTCAGGCGCGTGTCAGTGAGCCGGGTCCACAATATCGGGTGCATCTCGGCCATGTTGGAGCCCCAGAGAACGAACGCGTCGGCGTGTTCCAGGTCGTCATAGCAACCCATGGGTTCATCGATGCCAAAGGTGCGCATAAAGCCCACCACTGCAGAAGCCATGCAGTGACGCGCATTGGGGTCGATGTTGTTGGACAGAAACCCGGCCTTATATAGCTTGGCCGCGGCGTAGCCTTCCCAAACCGTCCACTGCCCAGAACCGAACATGCCCACGCCGCGGGGCCCTTTTTCCTTCAGTGCCTTTTTGAATTTTTCCTCCATGATGTCGAAGGCTTCATCCCAGCTGACCGGCGTAAATTCGCCGTCCTTGTCATACTGCCCGTTGCGCTTGCGCAACAGCGGCTGGGTGACGCGGTCTTCGCCGTACATGATCTTGGAAAGGAAATAGCCCTTTACACAGGCCAGCCCCTTGTTCACCGGCGACTTAATGTCACCGTGGGTGGCCACCACGCGATTGTCACGAGTGGCGACGTTGATCGAACAGCCGGTGCCGCAGAAGCGGCAAGGCGCCTTCTTCCAGGTCAGCATATTGTCGGTGGTAATCAGGTTGGTGGCATTCGCATTGGTGCTCATACCCGCCGCAGCCGCAGCCGTTGCGATGGCATTCGCCTTAATAAAATCTCTTCGGGTCGACTTCATGCTTTCATGCCTCTTCTGTGTCGATCTGGTGGTATACAAGATTGGCGCTGATTACACCGAGTGTCGATTCGATCTGGCCGATTCGCGACATGAGAATCGACTCGTCTGCGGCCTCGATAAGCACCACGAGCTTGCCGCGTTCATCGCGTTCTGGCACATCGACATCATCGATGGCGCATAAGCGATTCGCTGTTGCGGTAAGCTTTTCGGGAAGGCACTGTACGACCATGCTGGCGATGTGGGCCTCGGGTTTGCCGCTCAGCAGCTGTCTTCGGCTCATTCTCATGGCTCAGGCTCCGGGTGGGCCGAGGAGGAGCTGGCTCATCCACACGATAAATCCGTAACCACCGACAATCGCGACCGCGAGAATGGGGGCGAGGAAAACCGCCAAGAGTAGGAACGCCCTGCGCTCGGTTTTTAATTCTTCTGCTTCATCCACCGTGAATCTCCAGGTCGTTTTTATAGACATTGTGTTGCCGGGAGTGGGCCAAAACATTGACCTTAGCCAAGTTTATGACAGATTCAGGTTAATGCCAGATGACAGCCTTGGAAACAGGGTGCATAGTTTTTGTCGTGCAAAAAACCAGCGACGTCATTTGGCAGGATGCCCAGCACCAGGTGCTGTTTCAGCTATTGGACCAGATAGCGGCGGAGGACTCTGCGCGTGAGGTCTTGCAGAAATTGCATGATTACGCCGAGAGCCATTTTTACCTCGAAGAACGCTACATGCAGCTCTTAAACTATCCAGGTCGGGATGCGCACGTGGCGGCGCATAATCGGTTTCGGCTTGAGTTGCAGCAGATGCTGGAATCCGAAGAGCACGATGCCATATCACGCCAGATCGTTTCGACGTTTCTGCGGGAGTGGTTGAAACGACATATCTTTGGCATCGATAAAGAGTTGGAGACTTTCCTGCTCAGCCAAGACGCGCGCTAATGGGTTTGCTTTAGGTCCAGGCGTTGAGCCAGCAGCGAGGTTGTGGGCGCCTGCACCAGCAATCCAAAAATCACCACGCCGAAGACCATGGATTGTATGGTCCACCAGTAGGGCAGGCTGGTAGGCAGGGTTAGCACCAGTGCGATAGCGACGGCACCCCGCGCGCCGCCCCAGGAGAGCAAGAGTTGCCAGCGCCAGGGGATGCGGTAGCCGGCGACCCAACCCATGCCCGCGCTGGCAGCGACGCTGGTAAAGCGAGCTGCGAGGCCGACGCCGATGGCGATCAGAATTGCGAGCCAGCGCTCGGTGAACATGTCGAAAGTGATCACCAGCCCCATCAGGGTGAACAGCAGGGCAGTCAATAGAACACCCAGCCATTCCAGGGTGCCCAGAGCGTTGTCTAGCAGCTCCTGCTGCCGATGCCGCAGTAAATGCCTGCTCAGAAGGGCCGCGGTGGTGACCGCGACGATGCCTGATACCTCGAGCACGCTTTCCGCCAGGTAGAAGCAGGCGAGGGCGCTGAAGATCAGCACAACACTGGCGTTACTGCCGCCGCGCAAAAGCACGACCAGGCCGCTGGTTAGTGCGCCACCGGCGAGACCAATCAGTGCTCCACCGACAAAGGTCCAGGAAAACAGCCACATCAGCGAAGCGCTGTCGGGTGCTTCGGAACTGCCCGCGAGGGCCAGTACCACGGTAAATACGACAACCGCTGTGGCATCGTTTAACAAACTCTCACTCTCCATGAGTGTGGGTAAGTCACGGGGAATGTCTAGTTGCCGTAGTCGACTTATGATGAGGCTGGGGTCGGTCGCCGAGATGATGGCCCCGGCCAGGAAGCCAGCCGCCCAGGGGAATCCAGTCGGGTGGCCAATACCATAGTACATCAGTGCACCGCTGACGGCCGTAGCGATGAGTACGCTCGGTATCGCCAGAAACAATGACGGAATCAGCCAGCGCCGCAGCAGGGCGGGCTCAAGTTGCCAGGCAGCCTCGAAGATCAGAACCGGTAGAATGAAGAAGAAAACTATGTCCTGCAGGTTGTGAGCGCGCACGCCGGTGTCGAACATCAAAAATGGCAGGCTTAGTCCGGCCAGCACTCCGGCGATGACGCAGGCGATAGAACTGTCGATACGTAGCAGCCTGCCGATCAGCAGGCCAAGGATCGAGAACCCCGTCAGAAACAGGATGCGGGCGAGTAACAGGTCGACGTCCATTAGGAATCATTCACAATTTCATTGCCTCTGCGACAACGCAGTTTCTAGCGAGTTCAATTCTGGGGCACAATGGAGTCTGATGATAGCAACAGGCTAAGGAACTTTGTCCGGCGATCCGAGAATTCTCTGTATGTACTCTGGCGGGCTGGATTCGGTGGGTGCTCGGTATCAGTTGCTGACTGCAGAGCAGTACTCGGAGTTTCACATTCATGTGCATCATATGCATCTTCTCAACCGCGAAGATCGGGCTGCGGCGGAGAAGCAGGCGGTCGCAAGCAGCCTCAAAGCCTTTAGGCAGCTTGGCTTGGATCGGTTCGATGTATCTGAGAGCGCTCACGATTACCGCTTTATGCGCCATCGGTTTATTTGGGATATGGACCTATGCGCGTTCATGGCTGCGAATATCGCCCTTGCCGATGCGCGTATCGTCCATTTGGCGATGGGGCGAACCGCTACAGACGTTGATTCAGGCGGCGAACGTTTTCAGCAAAGGATGCAGCGGGCGCAGTCGATATTTGGAGCTGTGTGGGAGCTCGAGCCAAGAGGGCGGCCAGAGTACATCTTCCCGGTCGTCGAATTCAGCAAACGAGAGTTATGGGACATGCTGCCTGAGCCTGTGCGCGAAAGCGCCTGGTCTTGCCGACGACCTCTCTATGAGAACGGCGAGGCCAGGGCTTGCGGTAGGTGCGGCACCTGTCGTGACATTGCCGCGATGAAATTGCGGTGAGCTATCGTTAGGCGCTTTCAGCCGGTGCCTGAATCTGTGACAGCTCCGGCCCCACGCGCGCAGCGGTCGATTGCATGAGCTCCGCGTCAAAACCGAATACCTCGACCGCAGTCTCTCCCAGCATCGCTCTGATTTCGCTTTCCGCTACGTCGTAGAAGGTTTCCTGTAGCTTGTGCATGGTGTTCGGCCAGGTGCCTTCCATGTGCGGATAATCAGAGCCCCACATCAACTTATCGACACCAATCTCGTAACGGTAACCCACTTCGTGGCGGGGCAGAAAGGAAGCGCCGATATAGCAGTTGCGCTGAAAATATTCGGTGGGTGTGAGCGAAAGGTTTTTCGTGAAGTGAGCGAAGATAGGGTTGTCTGCTTTAAATTCCAGACGCCGCAGGTGTTCTATGATCCAGGCGCAGCCAGCCTCGGTGAAGACCAATTTCAGTGACGGGTGTTTTTCGAATACGCCCGACCACAACAGCGCGGTGAATGGACGCTGCGCCCACATATCTACCTCGCTGATGAACATGGGCGTAGCCGCGGCGACGTCGCCGTAATCCGGTGACCAGCCCGAGTGTGTGTGAATGGGCAGGTTGAGTTCTTCGCACACCGACCACAGCGGCGCATAGCGCTCATAGTGGTGGTAGTAGGGGTGCTCTCCCGTGCTGCCAGGCAACAACACGCCGCCAAACAGACCGCTCGCATAGCCGTCACGAACCTCCTGCACCGACTGCGCGATATCCTCGACATTAATAATGATCACCCCCGCGTGGCGGCCGGGGTTGGCCTTGCATAGATCGGCGAGCCAGCGGTTGTAGGACTGGATGCCGGCAAAGTTGTGTTCGGGCTCGATCTCGTGGCGGTACTGCATCAGGCCGCCGCCGAACGGCGCCATCTGCGGAAAGATGATTTCCCCGGCAATGCCATCGTCGTCGAGTTCCTGCAGTCGCACATCGGGCAAATACTCGCCCCGCCGCGGAGCGATCATGCTGTCGGGATCACACAGAAAATCCCACAACTCGGCGTCACTGACTTTTGCCGCGTGGGCCGCCGCGGTCGGGTCCATGCGACCGGCACCCTGATCACCGGAGTTGGCATTAAACTGCTCGGCAGCCTCCTGGTCGAAGAAGGTACCCATGCGCTTCATCATCTCGCGCGCATATTGCAGCCACCAGGCATCGGCGGCCGCATGGTACTTCTTGTCCATGTAATCCTTGTAGCCTTCCGGCAGGGCTCCGGCGTGGCAGTCGGAGCTGATGATCAAAACCCGAGACATCGTTGTTTCCTCTAGTTGCTGCTGACCACAAGATAACAGACCAGTAATTCCTCGCCACTGTTGCTGATGCAGTGGCTCAGATCCGCCCGATAGTGGGCCGAATCGCCAGCGGCGAGATGCGTTTCGCTGTCGCCGGACAACACCGTGGCTGTGCCCGTGGTGACGGTGAGAAGCTCGCGCGTGCCTTCGTAGTGTGCAGCGCTCTCCAGTCGAGCTCCGCTTTGCAAGCGCAGTTCGTAAAACTCAATGCTCTTCTCCATGTGCAGGGGAGACAGTGTGCGAATCTGGCACTCATTATCTGAGCGAAACAGATTGCTGGCGTCGTCGCCGCGAACGACCTCGATGGCCGAGGCAGCCCATGGCTGGTCGACCAGTTCGCCGATGGTGATTCCGAATGCCTGGGCAATGCGGTAGGTCACCGCCAATGTCGGATTGGCCTGGCCTCGCTCGATCTGACTGAGCATGGAGCGACTGACGCCGGAGGCCGCAGCCAGTTGATCCAGGGTGAGGCTGTGCTTCTTGCGCAACTCGGTCACCCTGCTGCAGAGGGCCGCGCTGGCTGGGTCTTCTGGCGGGGTTGCGTTTTTACTGCTATTAGATTTTGAGGTGGTCATGAAACAATAATCTTATATAAGGGAAAAAAATCTTGCATATTGGAAGCGCCAAATCTAATATGCCGGAAATATTTCCCATATAGTGAATAGCATGAAGGCACTAGTCAAGAAAGAAGCCACGGCGGGTTTGTGGCTGGAAGACGTACCTGAACCGACTCACGGCATCAACGATGTGCTGATTCGTATCCGGCGCACGGCGATTTGCGGCACTGATATGCATATCTATAACTGGGATGAGTGGGCCCAGAAAACCATTCCTGTGCCGATGGTGGTTGGCCATGAGTTTGTCGGTGAAATTGTTGAGGTGGGCTCAAACGTCAACGATTTTCGCCCGGGCCAAATCGTCTCAGGTGAGGGGCACCTGGTGTGCGGCCGCTGCCGCAATTGCATGGCAGGCCGTCGTCACCTCTGCAATCAGACCAGTGGCATTGGTGTGGATAGCCCGGGCGCGTTTGCGGAGTATCTGGCGTTGCCGATGTCTAATGTCTGGGAGCACCGGCCAGGTATCGATCTGGATGTCGCTTCCTTGTTTGACCCTCTGGGCAACGCGGTTCACACCGCCTTGCAGTGGGATCTGCTCGGTGAAGACGTATTGATTACGGGGGCTGGCCCCATCGGTGCGATGGCCGCCGCGGTTTGCCGCCACGCTGGTGCCCGACATGTTGTGATCACCGACATCAACCCGGCGCGGCTGGCGCTGGCCGTGCAACTGGGTGCAACCCGCGGCGTTGATGTGCGCACTGAGTCACTACAGGACGTGCAGCGCGAACTGGGCATGGCCGAGGGATTTGATGTGGGCCTGGAAATGTCGGGTAACCCCTCGGCGTTCAATGACTTGCTGGACAACATGTGCCATGGCGGCAAGGTGTCGATCCTGGGTATTCCAGGCGGTGATCAGGCCATTGATTGGAACAAGGTCATTTTCAACATGCTCACCCTCAAAGGGATCTACGGTCGGGAGATGTATGAGACCTGGTACAAGATGTCAGTGTTTATCGAAAATGGTCTCGATATCTCACCGGTGATTACGCACCGGATGCCCTATACAGAGTTTCAGCGGGGCTTCGATGCCATGAACGCGGGCGATGCGAGTAAGGTTATTCTCAACTGGGAATAGGAGAAGGCAGGTGTACGGACAATTTCAGGATTATCTGGCGAGTGAGCTGACTGCGATTGAAGAGGCGGGCTTATACAAGCACGAGCGTCAGATCACCACGCCACAGAACGCGCATGTCGGTGTTAGCAGCGGGGGAGAGGTGCTTAACCTGTGTGCCAACAACTACCTGGGCCTGGCCCAGCACCCGGAGGTGAATGCGGCTGCGCAGCAGGGTCTGCAGGACTGGGGCTATGGCATGGCCTCGGTTCGATTCATCTGTGGAACGCAGACTCTACATAAGCAGCTGGAACAGGTGCTCAGCGATTTTCTGGGTATGGAAGATACGATTCTGTATCCCTCCTGCTTCGACGCCAACGGCGGTCTCTTTGAGACACTGCTGGGCGCGGAAGATGCCGTCATCTCCGATGAGCTGAATCACGCGAGTATTATCGATGGTGTTCGTCTCAGCAAGGCGATGCGTTATCGCTACCGAAACAGCGATATGGCAGATCTGGAAGCGCAATTACAAGCCGCAGACGCCGCAGGTGCTCGTTTTAAGTTGATCACCACCGACGGCGTATTCTCGATGGACGGCTACATCGCCCGGCTCGACGAGATTTGCGATCTGGCGGATAAATACGGGGCGCTTGTGCACTTTGACGACTGCCACGCGACGGGTTTTGTGGGCGCCGGCGGCAAGGGTACGCACGAGTATCACCGCTGTATGGACCGAGTGGATATTGTCACCGGTACACTCGGTAAAGCGTTGGGAGGCGCCAGTGGGGGTTACACCAGTGCGCGCAAGGAGATCGTTGATCTGTTGCGCCAGCGATCTCGCCCGTATCTATTTTCTAACACGGTCGCGCCGCCGGTTGTGGCGGGAGCCATCAAAGCCATTGAGCTGGTGACTGGCTCCAGCGAACTGCGCGATCAGCTCGCACAGAACACGGCGCGATTTCGCGAGGGTCTGGAGCGGCAGGGTTTTGAGTTGCTGCCCGGAGAACACCCGATTGTGCCGGTGATGTTGCACGATGCTGCGCTGGCGGCTCGCTTCGCGGAGGCGATGTTGAAGCTCGGGGTGTATGTCGTGGCGTTTTCTTACCCGGTAGTGCCGAAAGCTAAGGCGCGTATTCGCACGCAGATGAGCGCTGCGCTCAGCACCGATGATATCGACCGCGCGGTGGAAGCGTTCGCTCGGGTTAAAACTGAGCTGGGTATCTAGTCGGGGCCTGTGGCAATTTCCAACACCTGAATCAATTCCAGGGCCTCATCTCTCGACGCACCACAGACTGAGGGTGACGGGGTAAAGCTGCGACACAAGGCCGGGTAACTCGCTTCGCCCCAGATCAGACAGCGCAAGCTGTCAGCATCCAGGTTGACGCAGGCAACACCCGCTGGCTTACCGTCAGGCATGCCAGGCAGGGGTGTGTGGATCGATGGGGCGATGCAGCAGGCAGCGCAGCCGCTCCGACATTCCACGGAATTAGCCTGGGTAGCTGTAGCTGGCTTGCAGGCCCAATGGAAATCCGAGGCTCCAGTACAGCAGCAGGAATACGGTCCATACTGTGATAAAGACCACCGAGTAGGGCAGCATCATTGCGGTGACCGTGCCTATTCCGCTGCCCTTTACATAGCGTTGACAGTACACCACCACCAGGGGGAAGTATGGCATGAGCGGGGTGATGATATTCGTGGTGGAGTCACCGACGCGATAGGCTGCCTGGGTGAGGTCGGGGGATATTCCCACTTCCATGAGCATGGGTACGAAGATCGGGGCCAGTAACGCCCACTTCGCCGAAGCGGAGCCGACAAACAGGTTTAGCAGGCCGGTAATCAGTACGATACCCACAATGGTCAGTGCGCTCGGCAGGCCCAGGGCTTTGAGTAGAGCGGCTCCCTCCATGGCCAGCAGGATACCGATGTTGGACTGGGAAAAGGCGTAGAGGAACTGCGCGATAAAGAACATGATGACCAGGTAATACGCCATGCTGTTCATCGCTTTGGTCATACCTTCAATGACATCTTTGGAGCTTTTAACGGTGCCCGCGCGGATGCCGTAGACCACCCCCGGCAAGAGGAATAGGCAGAAGATCAATGGCACGATGGAGGCCATTAGCGGCGCGCCCAGTTCGGTTAGGGAACCACTGGGACCGCGCCAGGCGGAATCTGCTGGCCAGGCGGTTGCCACTAGAAATGCGATACCCGCCAGCATGGCCCACAAGGCGCTGCTCAAGGCTTTGCGCTCCTGGGGTGCTACCGCGTCCATCGTCGGCAAGTCTTCCAGATTGTCGTCCAGGGGAGTTTGCTGCAAGCGCGGCTCAACCCATTTGTCAGTGACGAACCAACCCAGGCCGATAATCAGCAGAGAAGAACTGGCGGTAAAAAAGAAGTTGTTGAGCGGGTTTAAGGTAATCGCCGGGTCGAGGATCTGCGCGCCCGACTGGGAAATGCCCTGCAACATCGGGTCGATGGCCGAGGGTACGAAATTGGCCGAAAAGCCACCCGACACGCCGGCGAAGGCCGCGGCAATACCGGCCAGCGGATGTCGGCCTGCTGCGTAAAAGATGATGCCCCCCAGGGGAATCACCAGTACATAGCCGGCATCGGCCGCAGCGTGGCTGACAATGCCGACCATGATGACCATGGGGGTGAGCAGCCAACGTGCAGTGACGCCCATCATGACGCGCAGAGCGGTGTTGATAAAGCCAGTGTGTTCGGCAACCCCAATGCCCAGCATCGCGACCAGCACCACGCCAATCGGGTGAAAGTGTGCGAAGGTCTTCACCATGCTGGAGAAGAAGGCCGTCATCGAATCACCCGACAGCAGGTTGACGATTTGCAAGGGCTGCCCGTTGCGGGGATCGACGACGTCGAATTGGATGAAGGACAACGCGGCAGACAGCACCAAGACAATCAACAGCAGTGCAATAAACAGCACGGTGGGGTCGGGTAGTTTGTTGCCAATGCGCTCTATCGCGGCCAATGATCGCTGCGCGAAGCCTGTGGAGCCCTCGTACATGACAGATCCTTGCTGGTTGTTATTGGTAGTTATTGCTGGGTGCAGTCTACTGAGTTGGCCCCGGGGCTCGCAAGCGTGCAGCATTTCTGTAACAAAGCCGTTGCAAAATTGTCACACCATGAGTGAAACAGGGTCTCCCAGAGATCCCCATAACGGCTGCCAGCATGTTTAGATTCAGGGAAAGACTCCCCAGAGAGTTCTCCCGGGCCAGTGTGCTGTATCTCCATCATGCGCCCAAGCGTAGGGTCGATCCTCGCTATCTCTCCTACTCCATCGATATTTCAGTACTCGCCGGGGGACTGTGGTGGGAAGGTAGCGGAGACTCGAAGCGTGGCCTCGGTACATTGAAGGTGCCGCCGCTCAAGCTGGATTTGCGCAAGCTCGACAGATTGGCGGCTGCATTGGGGCCCGCCTATCTGCGGGTGGGTGGTTCTGAAGCGGATAAAATCCACTATTTCTCCGCCCCGGATTCTGAGCAAGATCCATTGGTATTGACGCAGTCGCAATGGGACGGCCTGCATGATTTTGTGCAGCGCAATCAGCTTCGCCTTATCTTCACCTGCAAATATGGGCTGTTCCGGCGTGAACATCACGGTAGCTGGGAGGGCAGCGAGTTGGAATCGCTGCTGGCCTACAGCCGCGAGCGAGGCTACCAGATCGATATCTTCGAACTGGGCAATGAACTGAACGCTTACTGGGCCTTTCACGGCATCCTCTCCCAGCCCGGGGCACGCAACCTGGCCAACGATTACGACACCTTCGCCAGCTTTGTGCGTGACTACTACCCGCAGGCTCGAATTAGCGGCCCTGGCAGTGCTTTTTGGCCGCGCCTGGGGGAAACTTTCAGGCCCTTTAGCAATATCACACCGCGCTTTCTGGAATCGCTCACACAATCGCTGGATATTGTTGATTGGCACTACTATCCGTTTCAGAGTGAGCGCAGCCCGGTGCGCACGCGTGCAGCGAAAATTCAGAATCTGGTCGATCCCCGTTCTTTCGAGGACTATGCGCGCTACTGCGAACAACTGGCTGAGCTGCGCGACCGTCACCAACCCGGTGCCGAGTTGTGGACGGGTGAAACCGGTTCCGCTCAGTGCGGTGGGCAGCCCTATCTGTCGGATCGCTGGGCCTCCAGTTTTTGGTGGGCGGATCAACTCGGGATGGGCGCGAGTCTGGGGCAGCGCGTGATGGTGCGACAGGCGTTGATCGGGGGCGATTACGGGATGATTGATCGGCTTACACTAAAACCGCGGCCGGACTACTGGGTGAGCTGGATGTGGCAGCAATTAATGGGTGAGAAGGTAATGCAGGTGAAGAGCAGCGACCCGCGCTTGCGCAGCTACCTGCATTCGCACCCCTCGGGTGACGGCCATAGCCTGCTGCTGGTGAACTTGCACGAGCAGGCCATTGGGCTTGATTTAGAGGGATTCGGAAGCCTCAGGGGAGCCTGGTCGATGACGGCCAATCGGCTTACCAGTCGCAAGATACGCGTGAATGGGGTCAAGCCAGCATTTCGTAAAGGTAAGGTCTCACTGGAGGATTTTCCACCGCTTGGCGCGATGGAGCAGCTGCCGCCCTATAGCATCAATTTTCTGTGGCTTGATTCCCCGCCTCATCCGGCAGATGATTAGGGGATGTCTGCTACCGAAATCAGTAAGCTCAGCCGCCGCCAGTTTCTGGCACTCACCGGTGTGTCCGCCTCGGGCCTTGCCTTAATGGCGACCCTGCCGGCTAGCGCTGGCGTACTCGATGAGCCCATCGGCACGTCTTTAAACCTCTTTGTCAGTCTTCGGCCCGACGGCACCGTTGAAATCATTGCGCACCGCTCGGAAATGGGCACGGGCATCAGAACCTCCCTGCCCCAGGTGGTGGCCGACGAAATGGAAGCAGACTGGGAGCGGGTGCATGTGATTCAGGGCTTGGCTAACGCCGATTACGGCAGCCAGAACACTGATGGCTCGCGCTCTATTCGCAATTTCTACCACATCATGCGTCGCATGGGTGCGACCGCCCGTCTGATGCTCGAGAGGGCCGCTGCGCAGCAGTGGCAGGTCTCCGCTGGGGAGTGTCGCGCTGAACTGCATCGCGTGATTTGCAGCGATGGTCGCAGCCTCGGCTTTGGCGAGCTGGCCGTTGCCGCCGCGAAACAGGATGTACCCGCAGATCAGGAATTGAGCCTCAAAAGCCCAGAGCGGTTTCGCTATATCGGCAAAGACGTACCGATTGTCGATCTGGAGGATATGACGCGAGGGGCGGCCGTTTATGGCGCGGACGTCAAGTTGCCAGGCATGGTGTATGCGAGTATCCAGCGTACACCCGTTATGGGTGGCAAGTTGTTGTCCTATGATGAGGCTGCAGCGCTTAAACAGCCTGGCGTAACCGACGTCATCAAGATTGATGGAACACCCGGTGCGCCGCTGTTTAACGCCCTGGAGGGCGTGGCGGTGATCGCTGACAGCAGTTATCGCGCCATGCAGGGCCGCAAAGTACTGTCGGCGCAATGGGATCGCGGGGAACACGGTGCACATGATTCTGAGACTTACCTCGATGAGCTGATGTCGCGTGTCGATGGCCCGGGAGAGGTGTTTCGCGAGCGCGGCGATGTCGACAGCGCGCTAAAAACTGCGGATAAAACGGTAACGGCCAGCTATCGAACGCCTTATCTCGTGCATGCGTCTATGGAGCCGCCCATGGCAACCGCGCGGGTGAGTGACTCTGGCGCAGAAATCTGGGCCTGTACGCAAACGCCGCAGGCCACCCAGCGCGCGGTGGCTGGCGCATTGGGTCTGGAGCAGGATCAGGTCACCGTGCACGTGACCTTGCTCGGTGGAGGATTCGGTCGCAAATCCAAGCCGGACTATTCGGTGGAAGCGGCCCTGCTGTCTCGGGAAACGGGAAAACCCGTGCAGGTGATGTGGACGCGCGAGGACGATGTTCGCCATTGCTATTTTCACTCCTGCGCTGCCCAGCAGTTTACTGGCGCGCTCGACGAGAAGGGAGAATTGCAGGCCTGGCTGGCGCGCGTCGCCTGCCCGCCAATCAGTTCTACCTTCCAGGCGGGCGCTAATATGATGCCCGACGGGTCGCTGGGCCAGACCTTTGGCAGCGTGCCGTTCGCCGCGCCGAACCTGCGCCTGGAGCGCCACCGCGCCGATGCGCATGCACGCATCGGCTGGCTGCGTTCGGTTTACAACATTCCCTTCGCCTTTGGCGTGGGTTGCTTTATCGATGAGCTGGCCCATGCAGCCGGTAAAGATCCGGTAGAGTTCTGGCTCAGCGCGATCGGCGAAGATCGTTCCCTGGAGTTTGAGAGTGAGGGCTTTGAGTTTTCGAATTATGGTCGTTCGCAGGAGGAGTACCCCTACGAGACCGCCCGACTCAAGAACGTCATTCTCGCGCTCAGTAAAACACTACCCTGGGGCGAGACGCTGCCCGAGGGCGAAGGCTGGGGCATAGCCGCTGCCCGTAGTTTTCTGAGTTATGTCGCGGTAGCTAGCAAGGTGCGGGTGACCGATGACAAGCTCGAGGTGCTCGAAATGCACGGCATCATCGATGCGGGTACCGTGGTGAATCCCGATCGGGTTCATGCGCAGTTGGAAGGTGGCATGATCTTTGGCCAGAGCCTGGCGCTTATGAGCGAAGTGCAGTTTCGCGACGGTGAACCGGTGCAGTCAAACTTCCACGATTATCTTGTTGCTCGCGGCGTGCAGGCCCCCGCCGTGGTTAAGACGCATATAGTAGAGAGTGACGCGCTGCCCGCGGGCGTGGGTGAACCGGGTGTTCCACCGGTTGCGCCCAGCATTGCCAATGCAGTCTTTGCTGCCACCGGAACACGCGTACGCGAGTTGCCTCTGTCCAAACTGTTCAGGGTCTTGTAGCTCTGCAGTTGGTATCCGAAGGACAAGGAGTTTGGGAATAACTGACGACGTCCAGCGAGCTATAAGCGCATTTTCTGCCATATCTGGCTTGCGGGTGTCGCCGGGGGGAGAGGCCGCCGAGGGAACCTGCGTAAATCTCACTGGCATAGGCCATGCACCCTTGTGTGTACTGAAGCCAGAGCTTCAATGTCAGCTTGATGAGATCGTGCACTGCGCCAACGAGCACCGGATTGCGATCTACCCGGTCAGTCGCGGTTACAATTGGGGTTTGGGGAGTCGTTCCCCGCTGCGAGAACAGTGTGCCCTGGTTGACCTTTCGGCACTTCGATCCATCCGCGATTTCAGCCCCGCTACCGGCACGGTAGGAATTGAGCCTGGCGTGACTTTCCGGCAGTTGGCAGGCTTTCTTGCGGACAAGGGGCCTCACTGGCAGGCGCCTGTCATAGGTGGTCCTGCTGATGCCTCAGTGCTTGCTAACGCATTGGAACGTGGTGACGGCGTTGGCCGTGCGGGCCAGCGCGAGCAGAGTCTGCTCAGTGTTGAGGCCGTACTCGGTAATGGTGATCGAATTTCCAGTGATCACCCATCCATCGCGAATGGGGCAATCGACTGGCACTCGCAGCCACCGGGACCCAGTATTAAGTCGCTCTTTGTGCAATCGAACCTGGGTGTCGTTAGTTCGGCGCGATTGCAGCTGATTCCGCGAGCTGCTGACACCCAGTTCGCGATGATGGCACTCGGGGCAGAGGATGAGTGGGCGGCATTTTTTGATGCGTGTCGTGCCCTAATCTACGAGAGACTGATAGACCCGCAAGCGGTGAGTATTTGGAACAGTGCTAAACGACGTGCCAGCGCTGGAGATCGCAACCTGGAACAAGACATTCGTAATAACCCGCAGAGTCTTACCGAGTGGGCGGCAAGTTTCTTTTTCCAATCCTGGGACGCCAACCTGATGCCCTACAAGATTCGGATGGTGGGTAGTTTGCTCGGCGAGCTCATGGAAAAAATGGATACCTTTTCTGATCGCGATGAGAAAGGAAGGCAATTGCCTAGCCTGGCAACGGGATGGCCCAGCGATGACAACTTGGCCAGCGTTTATTCTGCGATGCCGTCACTGCCTGCACGGCCTGCGCCCGAGCGTGATGGTGCTGGGTGTTTGTGGCTGTGCGGAGCGGTCCCTCTGGACGTTAAGCAAACATTACCCCTGCTTCGAGCGCTGCAACACACGATGCTCGAGAGCGGAATCAATCCCAATATTGGTATGCAACTCGTGGATCATCGGTCAGCGCATCTGTATTGCTCGATCAACTTTGATCGCCGCAATGCAGAGCAGCAGTCGCGCGCCTATCGTTGCCACGCGGCCTTGCGTGATCTGTTACTGGAACGCGGTATGCCCCTGGTGAGGCTGGGAATCCAATCGATGGACTACATGCAGCAACTGAGTGAGCCAACAAGGCGTTGGTTGAGCGCTCTCAAAGTTGCTGCAGACCCCAATGGCATTATCGCACCAGGCCGCTATATCACCGACGATTAGGCGACGGCGGCAAAGGCAGCCTGCAGTGCGTCTGATGGGCTCGAGCCGGAATCCAGTGCTTGGTTAAATGCTGCCTGCGCCTTATCGGCATCCGCCTCGCTGCCACCCGCCTTAGCCTTGGTCGCCTTGATGTCCTCGAACACCTCAGCCGCGCTGCGCCCAGCAGCGGTTTCCCGTTGCATTATGGTGTCGCAAATCTGGCGGTCTGCTTTCCTGATGGCATCGATTAATGCTCGGTCTGCGGGTACTCCACTAAACCAGGCTTGCATAAACTCGGGCTGAACGATGGCGAGTAGATCCTTGGTGTCCCCTGTCGACAAACCGAAGCGTGTCGCATGGCTACCGACAACGTTGATAAGTTTCTTGCGCAAATCGGCGATCTGGCTGTGTATCTTGTCTAATTCTGCCTGTTCCACATTGCTCTCCTTATACGATTACCAGCCTGAGAAGGCATCTTCTATGGCGCCGCCTACATCACCGTGCTCAAGATCCTTGCCCGCATTGTCAGCGTCATGGCTGACGGTGTTCGCGGCGCCGCTAGTCCAGTCCGCGGTATCGTTATAGGCATCTTCAAAAGGCTTGGTATTGACCTCCGCCTGGAAACCGACGTCTACGCCACAAATATCGATGCCGATGTCTCCGCTCGCGCCGAACTTGAGTTCATGGTCCTGATACTCGCCATCAAAGCTGCCGCCGATGCATGTGTCGCCCACGGAACCACCGACTGTGGCCGTACCGCCGGTGCCATCGATCTCGCCGCCACCGGTAACCTCTCCGTCTGCGCCCGCGTCGTCAAACGCGCCAGCGGACCCGGAAGCACCATAATGACCGTCGCCGTGATACACGTCTCCCGAGGCATTGGCGCCGGTTCCCGCCATCACATCGCCATCGGCGCCCACGGTCAAATTGTTCTTGTCATCGCCCAGGGTTGCACTAGCACTGCCGTCAGCCTCGGCGTAAGTCCCCGCCGAAGCCGATGCACCGGTGTCTGAGCTATTGCTATGCGCTTCGCCGGTGGCCCCGTCCATCACCTCCGCATGTGCACTGGCACTGGCGCTACCGGCACTACCAGAGGTCGAGGCTTCGGCATTAGCGTTAATGTCTATGCCTACGGTGCCCGATACCTGTCCCTTGCTTTCCGAATAACTATCGCCCTGTACCGACACGCCTGCAGAGGCTTCACCAGCAGAGCCGCTGGTTGATGCGGAATCCTCTTCGTCGATTCCGCCAGAAGTGCTCTTGTTTTTGCCTCCGGCAACCCCCTTGAGGTCGTCCAGAGGTACTTCACCTTCAAGGTCGTCAAATTCACCCGACATCGCTGTTTCCTCCTGTCAATCGAAGCATATCTTGAAAAATTCCTGGCTGCTCTGCGAGGCTTTGCCAGTCGCCTTGCTGCACAATATGGCCCTTGTCCATGACCACAATGCGATCGCAATATCGAAGCGTACCGAGCCTGTGCGCTATTACAATCCGCGTGCAATCCATCTCTGCCAGTTTTCCGCAGATCTGTGTTTGAGAGCGTTCATCCAGCGCGCTGGTGGCTTCGTCTAGTATCAGGATAGGCGATCTAAGCGCGATTGCACGGGCTAACAGAATTTTTTGAACCTGCCCGCCCGAGAAAACCGGATCACTATCGTTCACCATAGTGAACATACCCATAGGCAATGCGTGAATGTACTCTGCAATGTCAGCGGCCTCCGCCGCAGCCCAGGCCTGCTCGAGCGTTAACGGTGACAAACCTGCAATATTGTCGTACAGGCTGCCGGGTATTAGCGATTGCTCTTGCATAACAACACCGAGCTGGCGTCGTAGCGCTTGCGTGTCGAACGTGTTCAACGCGTGCCCGTCAAAGAGCACCAGTCCTTCACTGGGCTGCTCCAAGCCCATCATGCATCGAATGATCGACGACTTTCCACTGCCGCTGGCGCCTGTTATGCCGACGTACTCACCGGCGCTCACCGCGAGCGACAGGTCATTGAGTGCCGGGCCCTTCGCGTTGTGATAGTGCAGCGAAAGATGCAGTAATTGGATGTTTCCCATCAATCGAGGTGTCGCTCCACCCTTTGCGGGTGTTGCATCAAAGGCTAGTAGGGGCTGCACGGCTGCGCGCATTGGCAAGGATTGAAACAATTCTTCTAATGCAGCAGTGAGTTGGTTGAGCGCTAGCAGGAGCGTGCCCATTGCCGTGGTAAAGGCGATGAAGTCTCCCTGTTCGCTCACCGATATCCCGATGACCGCGGCCATGCCATAGCCCGTCAGCATGAGCAGCAATGGCCAGCTGTTTTGCAGTGCAGGTGCAACAGCGGCGAGCCATTTTGCTCGCATGAGCTTGTCGCGTACGGCGGCGTAAGAGCGCATCCAACTGGCGAAGAAAAGCTGGTCAATACCAGTGACTCGCATAAGGCTGAGGTTAGAGAGCATGTCGAACAGGCGCGCAGAACTGTTGATATCGAGCTGTTGGCTTTCTGCCATGACCTGCAAACGCAGTCGGCCTATTATCACCATGACGAGAAGTATTAGCAGCGCAGCGGAAAGCGTCGCCAGCCCCGCAATAGGGCGGAACCAGCACATTAGCGCGGTGGCAGCGACCAGCAGTAAGCCGCCGCTGCACAGACGCAGTGCAGCCGTGCTGATGCCGGTCAGTAATGATTGGGCAAACTGGAGTTGTAGTGCCAGGGTAGTCGGTGGCTGAACAGAACTCGCAGCCATGTCCAGGAGGCGCTGAATCAGCGCAGCGCGCACAGCGAGACCACTGCGCGTTTGCATTCGTAGCTGGACCCAATCGATGAAATACTCGATTGTCGCCTGAGCCGACGCCATTATCACCAGTAACAGCGCCAGTTGGTACAAGAGCCAGCGGTCCTGGTCTGGTACCACGCCGTCGATGATGTAGCTGGTGATCGCAGGCGCAACACTTGTCACCAAGGCAATCAGTACGCTTAAGAGGCCAAATAAAACCAGGTCGGAACGCACTTGTCGCCAGTAGAATTGAATCAGGTCGGTGGTGCTAAGGCGTTGCATTGGCAGCGGGGGATATATCGCAAAAGCCTTCGCGATTTGAATTGAAGCGGGTTCTACAAGTTCCTCGCCATTAGTCACTTTGTAGCGGCCAGCCTCCGGCAAGGCGGCGTAGTGCTCATCGGCACTATCCACCAGCAGCAGTGGGCCAAAATCATGGCTAAACCAGGAAGCACCTAACTCCAGTTCTCGAGCTATAAATCCGGATCTCCGTAACAGATCATCCAGGGGCACCTCGCTCAGGCTGTAGTCCAGGTGTCGGGGTAGTTTGACGTCCAGATGCCTGGCAATCAGTGCAAAGACGTTAGCCAGACGGTTCTGCCCAAAGCTGAGGTCAGATCTGCCGCGCAGAACCCCAGCGAGCAGATCGAAGCCCGCGTGCAGGCCTTTGCTCTTCTCAGCGCGATATTGCGCAGCGCGTTGATCCTGCGTGGCGTCAGTCATCGTCAGTCTTCATCAAGCGTTGCATGGGACCCGGCTCTGACAACAATTTTTTGGCTGATCCTGCCTGCACGATCTCGCCATTTTCAAGCACCAGCGCATTGTCGCACCAGCTGAGGGTGCTGGGGCGGTGTGTCACCAGTATTACCGTCATATTGGAGGCAGATAGGCTCTGCATTACTTGCCTTTCCGCCTCCGTATCCAATGCGCTGGTGGCCTCATCTAACACCAGCACCGCAGGATTGCGCGCCAGCGCGCGAGCAAGGCAAAGCCGTTGTACCTCTCCACCGGAGAAAGGGTGATGCTGTGCGCTCACAGGAACCTCGTAACCGCCGGGTTTCGCACTGATCACTTCATGGATAAGCGCTTGGCGCGACGCCTCGATAACCTGCTGGTGACTGATCGACTCCTGCCAGAGGCTGAGGTTTTCGAATAGGTCGCCCTGCATCAAGCGATTAGTCTGTTCAACGTAGGCGATGGCTATCTGGCGCTGCGACGAGGGCCACGACTGCAATGGTTGGCCATCCAAAAGTATCTCGCCTGCATCCGGTTTTAGGAGTCCGACCAGCAACTTCGCCAGCGTAGATTTGCCGCTTCCGGAGGCGCCGACGATAGCGGTAATGACGCCTGGCTGCAGGGTGAACTGGGCGGAGCGAAGCACCGGCTCGCTGTGTTGATACGCGTAAGAAAGCTCATTTACCTCTATGTGCCCGAGGATTTTTTGGTCTTGTGGAACCCCCTCATCCTCGACGGTTTCCTCGGGGTAGTTGGCGAGATCATCCAGACGTAGCATGGCACCTGCAGACTCCTGGATTTCGGCGTTCATAGTCATCAGCTGTGCCATGGGCTGTATTAGAAGTCCCGCTAACAACTGCAGGCTAAGCAGGCTGCCAAAGCTGATATCGCCTGACATGGCCCGCTCTGCACTCAGCACCAGTATTAACGTCGCTAGCAGTCCTCGTGCGAAGATTGGGGCGACACGCAACACGCCATCAAACCAACCGCTGCTCTGCTGTGCGGCGATGGCATTGGCCTCCGCGCCTAGCCAGCGTGCTTGTAATTGCGGTACGGCACCCTGAGCGTAATAGGTTTCGAAGTTCTGCAGTCCATTGACCGCAACGCCGTAGGCGCGACCGTTGAGCAACTGCAGGTGTTGATGGCGTACCTGAGCCTGTCGACTAAGCCATCCAAAGCCCGAGACAATAGCGAGCACTGTCAGAGCACTGGCCAGGGCAACCAGCCAGTCGTAAAACGCCATCAGAATCAGGAACAAAATCGTATTTAATAGTCCCAAAAGAATCTGAGCTGCAGGCCCCGCCAGTGTGTTCGCCACCTTGCTATTCAATCGAATACGCTGCACCAGCTCGCCGGCACTGCGCTGGGTAAAGAACAGGAACGGGAGACGCATTAATCGCCAGACGTAGTCGACAGAGCCAAGAATCGCCAGGCGATTTTGCAATCGTAAGAGCAGACGCTGCTGCATCAAGCTGAGCGCAAACGCGAGTGCCGAGCCCACACCCATTGCCAGGAGGATCGCCCACAACCAGGAAGATTGATCACGCAGGAGATAATCGTCGAGAAATATTCGCGCCAGGCCAGCGGCGAGCAGCACAGGCACTGTGAGTAGGAGGTTGAGGACGAGAAGCTCTGTGACGCCATCTGCTACGCTCGTGAGCCGTTGCCTGAACGACTGCATAAGACTGGGCGGCTTTCCTGAGGCTTCAAACTCAGGGCCAGGTGCGAAGCACAAGGTCAGTCCGGTAAACCCGCGAGAAAACTCTTCCTGGCTCAGTGCGCGCGGTCCTGTCGCGGGGTCGTTTATGTGGAAGGTACCGTTCTGAACCTCCGTCAGGACCACAAAATGATTAAACTCCCAATAGAGAATTGCGGGTAAGGGGAGGGCATCGAGCTGGTCGGTTTCCCGCTGTAGGGCTTTCACTCGCAGCCCATACTGTTTGGCAGCGAGCGCCATCTTGTGCGCATCACTGCCATCGCGTGAGACGCCGCAGGACTGCCGTACGTGCTCCAGTGGTACCCATTTTTGATGGTGGGCCAGAATCATAGCAAGGGCCGCTGCACCGCACTCCACGGCTTCCATCTGGAAAATCTGCGGCACGCGGCGACCTGGCTTCATTCAGTCTCGACTGCCGTCAATCTGAAAGAAGACACGTAACTCGGGCAGTACCAGAGACAGTAGCGAACGCCTTTGCTGAACGATTTGTCCGGTGACAAAGGTGCCTGGAGCCAACTGAATGTCGGGGCCGGGCGTTGTTGTCCACTCATATCCTGAGGTCTCTGAGGAGTCCGGCAGTAAGTTCAGTACTAGCTCGAAAGGCACACCGTCTTGCAGGATTTGTTCCGTCCATGCGTCGTTGTTGAGTCGTACTGATAGTGTTTCCTCGGACACCGCTACTTCGGATACGGAGGAGACCACGGCTCTCACCTTACCCGATGTGCCTCGTATCAAGCTCGATACTTCAAGTTGTGCTGCCATTCCGGCATGAAGTCGCTTGCCTTTCTCCAGGGGGACGTACAGCAACGCGGAGAGTTCCAGCGTGTTGTTGTCGTTCAACTTGCCGTGGGGTGTGATCAACGCCACACGTTGCCCGCTGCTAATCCAGTCCCCGCGCAACGCATTAATTTCACCTACGACCCCGTCTTGCCTGGCAATCACCGACATGCTGGCATCCAGGTCAGCTTCGCGCTTGTCGGCCTCCGCCTGTGCCTCGACCACTGCCTGATTTAAACTCGCCCGTTGACGCTCCAGTGCCTGATTCTCGGCAGCCGAAGCGGCGATGGTTTGCTGGAGGTCAGCTTGCTGGCGAGAAAGGTCGTCTTCGGCTGTTTGTCGCTCTAGGCTGGCGCGTTCCAGCTCATCCTGGCTGGCCAGTTGACGCTCAAACATCCCCTTCATCTCCTGCTCACGTTGCCGCAGGAACGGCAGTCGGGAGTTCAGGTGGTCGATAGAGAGCTGCAAGCTTTCACGTCGCTGTGTGCGGGCTGATTCATTACTGACTAAGGTGGCCTGCAGGGTTGCCATGGTTTCGCGAAGCTTATCCTTCGCGGCCCGCAGGTCTGTTTTGGCCTCTCGCAGGGCTTCGCTGGCGGTGGGTTGATCGAGACGCAAGATCACATCGCCCGCATTCACCGATTGCCCGCGTTGAACGAGCACGGCACTCACCTGGCCGCCGTTTTCTGCCATGACAGGCATGGACAGCTCACGGCCTTTCACGGTCAGAACGCCGCTGCCGCTAACCTTGATGGGCACTTTGACCCAGGCTGACCACAGCACAACCACTAGCACCAGGAAAATCAGTCCCCACAGTAACCAGCGAGATCGGGCCTGAACTATGGATACGGCAGCGCGCAGCTGATCAGGGTCTGTCAGTGCATCACGCGCGTCTTCTCGGAATTGTAGGTGGTTGTTATTGCCCATGCTAAGACAATGTAGACGATTGGATTGGGCTATGCAGCAGTTTCTTTGGCGTGGGCTGCGATTTGATTGGCGCCGATGCCATGCCGGTAGTCCAGGGAGGCTGGCAGTCTCAAGCTGTATCTCCACCAGAGGGATTGCCGTCATGATCACAGCCGCTCTCCGTGCCAGCCGACAGTGTGCGTCGCTAACTGAGGAGTGTGCGTTTAGCCCAAGGGTGGTCGCAGTATCAGGTGTATCTGCCGCCGTACTCCTCAATTAGAGGCTCGATGGCGACGGCTTCCTGGCCAACTACCCACTGATAGCACAAACCAAACAGCGACGCTGTAATTTGTATTTTTCATTGTAATTGCACATTTCGTAGCGGTAGTCGCGAATTCACTCGTAGCGACCACAAATATCTTATAATCCCGAGTTGTGCACAGTGTGCCTAGCTATAGAAACTACGCAGAGCAATCACCATCTCGGTGGGAAAACCACAAAATGTCACTATTGATAAAAGCAAACAATTTGTTGCTGCGTAAAGAGTACACGGAGGCGTTTGCCTTGTACGAGCAGTATCTGGAGGAGTTTCCGGATAGATATCAGCTGCTGGAGTCCAAGCTTGCGATTATCGAGGCAGAAACGGGGAAAAAAGTTAGTTTTGCCCATGCTGCCAGGAAAGAGATTCCCGACATTACGCCAATAGATGGTGAGCGTACTGGATCTGCACCGCAGTTGAGCAAGATAGATGCACTATACGAATTAGCATCACTCACTCGCGGCGCAATAATCGAAAATGAAAATTTAGGGCTGCAGAAGCCCGGATTACGATGGTTGGCTGACGAGTATATCCCTGAGTTGTTTAGTAGGTTCCGGAATACGAAGCCGAGGCCTATCATCAACTCGAACGCTTCGCAGTCAGCGGAAAGTTCTAACGTGGTTAGCGTGATCGTGCCTGTATATAAGGGTTATGAGGAAACGGTCGCATGTATCAGTAGCGTGTTGAACTCGCGGAACGAGACGAGTTACAGGCTCATTGTGATCAACGACTCCAGCCCCGAGGAACGGATATCATCCTATCTTCACGAACAATCTTCCCATGGACGAATTCATCTGGTCGAAAATGAAAGTAACCAGGGATTTGTGAAATCCGCCAATAGAGGTGTAAATACCCCAAACAGCTAACCACCCATTCATAGAAAAATTAAGCCACTTCTCGGTATTGAACGGGTGTCATATCGTTCAATCCATCATGGGGTCGTTCATGGTTATACAACACGATCCAGTCATCCGTGATCTCTCGAACTTCCTGCAATGTCTCGAACAGATATAAGTCCAATACTTCCTCTCGATACGTGCGATTAAAACGTTCGATAAATCCATTTTGGTAAGGCTTGCCGGGCTTGATGAAATCGATCTGAATTCCATGCGCTTGCGCCCATTCAGCCAACGCCCCTGATGTAAATTCAGGGCCATTATCAACCCTGATAATAGCGGGATAGCCTCGCCAGGCTGCAATACGATCTAATGTATGTATCACTCGCTCCGTAGTAATGCCCGAATTGATATCTATCGCTAACACTTCTCGATTGAAATCATCAACCACATTGAACGTGCGAAACCGATGACCGTGACGCAAGGTATCGCTCATAAAATCCATCGACCAACAGATATTGGCTGATCTAGGAACGCGCAATGGCAACGGATTCCTATTCGGTATCCTGCGTTTTACTTTACGCCGTATATTCAGTTTTAACTCCATATAAACACGGTAAATCCGTTTGTGATTCCAACGTTTACCCAACGCTCTGAGCCGCTTACACAGCTTTGGAAAACCCCAGCGAGGGTGCTTCTCAACCAAGGCCAGCAACGCATCAATCAGCTCACTATCATCTACTCGCTTGGGCGTGTAGTAATACGCCGTGCGACTTAGCGCGGCTGCACCACAGGCCGCTCGAATGCTGACAGGGTAATCCTTGCGCAAACGATCAACCCACTGCCGACGATGGACTGGCCCTAAAGCTTTTTTATGATCTCTTCCTGCATCTGACTCTTCAGGCTGAGATCGGCATACATCTGCTTGAGCTTGCGGTTCTCTTCTTCAAGTTCCTTGAGCCGCCGTACATCGGAGGCTTCCATTCCACCGTACTTAGAGCGCCACTTGTAAAAGGTGCTGAGTCCAATGCCATGCTCTCGACATATGTCCGGAACCGGCACTCCGCTTTCTGCTTGTTTGAGAAACGCCACAATCTGCGTTTCGCTGAACTTCGATTTGCGCATATGTAAAAACTCCTATCACGTTAGTTTATAGAAATTTCTACGTATGAGTGGCGCTATTTTACGGGGTACTTACAATCGCTCTCTGATAAACGCGATACTGATAACGTTAAGCGCGTGATTTTTGGTTGAGGTACATTAACTGCTTCGTCGTTAGCCTGTGTAAAGAGAAAATGCACAGTTAGTCTCCTTTTAGATGCCGATCAAATTGGTATCATCAAATTGTGAATTGAACAAAAGTCGGTTCATCAGTCATGTCTTCTAAGAAGCTATTTCTCCATATTGGCTTGGGCAAAACAGGCACTTCTGCTCTGCAGTATTGGCTGTCGTTGAACCATGGGAACTTGAAGGCTCTGGGTTATTGTTATGCAGATCTGGTCGAGGAAGCCAAAACCGGAGCGATCACTTCTGGAAATGGTGTGCCTTTGCGACAGGCTTTTATCGAAGGCGATGACGCCGAAGTCAGACGCTTGTTCGATGAGGTATATTTCGAGGGCTGTTCAAGGTCGATCATCAGTAGCGAGTCTTTTCAGAGGCTTAGCGATGACAATCTTGAGTTGATGAACCAAATTTGTACTGAGCAGAATATTGAACTCAAGGTGATCGCCTTCGCGAGAAGTGTATATGAGCATTGTTACTCGGTTTATCTGCAAAGAGTGAAGCGTCATGGGGACACTCATCGATTTGGCGAACGACCTGAGTCTTACAGAATTGCAGCCAATGTATTGAGGCGTTATGCAAATGTCTTTGGCGATCGGTTTCATTTTGTAGTGGTCAACTAAAACTGGCCACGGTTTTATAAGCTTTCCAGTATTCGTTTTCTGCCTGATTGGGTGTTTTCATGTTGTTATTCGAATGCGGTCTGATCGAGTTGTAGTACCTCACGATATAGTCATTGATTGACTGCTTGGCTTCAGTAAAACTCCGATAGCCCGTCTCTGGAACCCACTCGGTTTTTAGGCTGCGGAAGAAGCGCTCCATTGGCGCGTTATCCCAGCAGTTTCCCCGTCGACTCATGCTCTGTTGTATCTGATACCGCCAGAGATGCTGACGGAATTTTGTACTGGTGTACTGAACTCCCTGATCCGAGTGGAATAGCACTCCCTTTGGTCTTCCTCTGGATTCATAAGCCATCATCAACGCCTTACGGGTCAGTTCACTGTCGGCCCGATAAGAAAACGCCCAACCAACCGGTTTTCTCGCGTAGAGATCCAGTATCATGGCTAGATAGGCCCAGCGTTGACCCGTCCAAATATATGTAATATCGCTGCACCACACCTGGTTGGGTTCTGCTACAGAAAACTGCCGATTCAAGGTATTTGGAATGGCTACGTGTAGCTTGTCAGCACGCTTATAGGCGTGTTTTGGAAGCTGGCTACTCACCAGTCCCAACTCCTTCATCAACTTACCCGCAACGTAACGAGTCAATGGCGTTCCATTACGGCTAACGATCTGGGCAACGGTTCTTGCACCAGCTGAGCCACCACTTAGGCGGTGAGCAGCGTGAACCATAAGCTTAAGCCTGCAACGATGGGAGTTGTCACCCTTCGGGCGCTCTCGCCAATATCGGTAGCTACTGCGTTGAATATCAAAGACATGGCATAGCAACTTAACGGGATAGCTCTCTTGTAACCGCTGAATTATCGAATATTTTTCAGCTCGTCGGACATCAAGAGAGCCATACCCTTTTTTAATATGTCTTTCTCTGTTTCCAGCCGTTTGATCTGACGTTCCAGGTCGCGAATACGGCGCTGCTCCTCGGTCAGTGGCGTGCCTTTCTGAGGTGTTTCTCCCGAGCGCTCTAGCCGAAGCTGGCGAACCCAGCCCTCCACTGAAGATTTACTGACGTTCATCGCTTCACTCGCGGCTCTGACGGTATAGCCTTGGTCAACGACTAATTGTGCGACTTCGAGTCGAAACTCCGGGCTAAAGTTTGGTCTGGATCGTTTGGTCATTTGCTCACCTGTGTCTTGAGGGGTGATAGTATCACCCAGATTCAGGTGGCCAAATTCAGTGTGCCACTACATTTGTTTAATTACGATCTACGCAGAAATAGCATACTGAATACCTTTTTGCAGGCGTGCGAAGTGCCGCTAGGTACCCTGCCGCTAGATTTGTCCAGAAAGGTCAATCGCAGTTTGACGATCGAAGAAACAAATGTGCTGGTGGCAATGAATGTGTTGCATGGCGGCGAGTTTTCAACTGAGATTTCTGATTTTTTGATCTACCGCGCACCGCAAATCGATACTTCGACCGTCTGCGTTCCCGATGTTGTGGAAATGCTTAACAAAAATTCAGCTGATGACTTGGCCTGGGTCAATCAAACTTTTTTCATGAATGACTCAGACCAACAGCTTACTATCATTCTGGACAGTACCATTCTGTCAGCGAAGAGCGAGGAATTCCCTGATTCACCGCGCAAAGAAATTGTGCGCGTTGTGGTTGATTGGTGTTCGGAGATTGCTATAGGTGAGCTTCGACCGAAGCGCCGACAGAAAGCGGTCGATTTCGTCAGGGATCTCGCCGTGTACTGCGAGCAGTTTGACCTGAACTGGTCTTATGATCTGATGAAATTGGCATTGAAGTTAAGACCTGATGGGCCCTTCATTCGAGAAAAATGTAGAGAGTACGCGTCCCGGCTGGATTCCACTACAAATTAGTGAACATACTCCTATTGATGCAGTACGCCTCATCGTAGTTCGATTCTACGCTGCCGTGTTTTCAGGCTTCCAGTAACTGCGTGATCGGAGTTTCGGAGACAGTGCACTCAGTAGGTGCTGAAAGAGTGATAAAGCACTGAAAAATATGAAGAAATAGATACAAGAGTTGGTAGCTACGGGTGGACTTGAACCACCGACCCCAGCATTATGAATGCTGTGCTCTAACCAGCTGAGCTACGTAGCCACAGTATCGGGAGGTATTCCCGCCAGTGCGAGAGGCGCGCATTTTGCCGATTTTGGGGTGGCAAGTCAATACGGCCTACATGCCCCTCTCCACGAACACACCATCCCAGTCTTTGCCAGGTGGATTGGCATCAAAGTCGGCAATTCGCTCCGGGTAGAGCTCCTGCAGAATCCAAGACCCTTTCGAGCTTCACGACGTTGCATGGCTTCTCTTCTGTCGACTTGTTCAAAGCTGATGTGGTGGGCTCTGAGTACGCGATCTCCGAGCCATCCCATACCGAAGCGACATGGCTCTAAATGTATTTGTTGCCCGCTGCTTAACACTGGAAGTCAATCCTCTGATGCTGAAGTGGTCACTAGAGATAACCCCATTTTCCTAGTAGCGCCTGGTGCCGGCTGGTGAACAGCTCAATTTGTTGTGGTGTTAAAAACTTCTCAAAATTCCTTGCTCTAGCCTGCCAGTAGAATTTCTTGTTTCCAGAAAGTCTTGTCCGGTTGTCGATTTTTTCTCTGCTGAAGTCGATGTCAGGCAAATTAATGTTAATGGCTCGAAAAGCCGCGTTCACGGCAGTTACCGGGTCCGCGAACAGGTCTTCATATTTGATAGCGACAACGTTGCTCAGGGCTTCCACACTTTGCATATAGTTAAAGTAATTGGAGTTCGCGCCCAGCATTCGTGTCCAAACTCTTCCCCCGGCGTCTTCTGCGAAAGCATTCAGGTAATAATCCATCTGGTTGTCTCTGACTATGTCTTCAATAGATTTCGGTACTCCATCCAGGAAGTTGGCGTGTAGTCGTGCGGAATCGAATTTATGCGATTTGATGAAAAGATAGTTTCTCGTGGATAGGAAGACATCTAGTGGATGCCTGTATATATGAAAAATCCAGTCTGGGCTGATAGCCGGATGATCGAATAGGTGGCTCTTGTAGATAAGCACGTTATTCTGCATGGCTTCGATGTACTGGCCAGTGTGCATTTTTACCTTGTCCAGTTCTTTGTGTATGTCTGGAGGTAGGTAAAAATCATTGCCGCCCAGTTGGCTAAGATATTCCTGGGTGAGATGTCTTAACCAGGTGTTTCCTGACTTTGGGTAGGATGCGATCTCTATTTTGATCACGTATTACTTCTGTACCTGATTTGCGTTGGTGACTTTGGGTGAATCCCAGCATTATGAATGCTGTGCTCTAACCAGCTGAGCTACGTAACCACAGTATCGCAGAAGTTGCCGCTGGTGTGAGAGGCGCGGTTAGCTGATTTTAAGGGAGCAGGTCAATACGGCTACTTGCTCGTGGCCACGAACACGCCGTCCCAATCCTCCCCGGGAGGATTGGAGTCAAAGTCGGCAATCCGCTCCAGGTAGAGCTCGTACAGCACTGAAGGATTGGCGCTGTGCAGGCGCTCAAAAGTCGCCTTGGCTTCGCCAAATTTCATGCTGCGGTAAAGCGCAAGCGCCTCGTGATAATCGTCAATCTCGCGCGAGAATTCGTCGCTGATATCTTCATTGCGGCCCAGCGGCTCGTATATCGTGATCGGCTCAAACTTGCCTTTCACCCGGATTAGATCTAGTTCACGCATCTTGAACCCCCAGACCATGGCCTCGGTTTCCTGAGAAACGATGATATTGGCGCCATAGCTCTTGGTTTGTACTTCCAAACGCGAGCCGAGGTTCACTACATCCCCCATGACGGTATAAGCCACACGGAACGAAGAGCCCATGTTTCCTACATTCATCGGTCCCGAGCTAATTCCGATGCCTACCTTGATGGCCGGCCACCCCTTGGCGTCGAACGCCGCCGTGACTTCCTTCATTGCGTCGACCATCTCTAGGGCGGCAACCAGCGCGTGTTGGGCGTGTTGCTCATCCTTTAGCGGCGCACCCCAGAAGGCCATTACGGCGTCGCCCATGTACTTATCCACTGTGCCGCGATTTTCATGAATAATGCGCGTAATCGGCGTGAGGAACTCGTTCATGAGCTGGGTCAACTCAATCGGGTCGAAGCTCTCTGAGATTGTCGTAAAACCGCGCACATCGGAAAACAGCACAGACATCTCGCGGTTCTCGCCCTCCAGGCTCAACTCTTCGCCGGAGGCGTCGATTTCTTCCACCAACTCGGCGGGGATGTATTGCCCGAACATTCGGCCTAATCGTTCTTTGCGTCGCGACTCCACGAAGTAGTCGTAGGTAATCTGGGCGAAGGACATCAGACCAATGGCAATGAGAACCGATGCTAGTGGCAGCACCATCTGCTGCGCGTTCCAGAAGTAGAAGTTAAACACCACGTTTGTCGTACCCAGCGCCAGAATGGTAACTACCGCTTTCAGGGGTGATAACAGCGGCACCACAATTGCAAGCAGGAGCAGGTTGATGAAGAGCTGCAGAAACTCTATTCCGACGAGGTAGGAGGGGCTGCTCATGAACCTCTGGTCGAGAATTCCGGAGGCGATGTTTGCATGTACTTCCACCCCTACATAGGAATCAGCGACAGGGGTTGCTCTTAAATCCAGCAGGCCAGCAGAGCTGGTGCCTACCATCACTAACTTGTCCCGCAATCTGTCTTTGCTTACATTGCGATTGAGCACATCGGTCATTGATACGTAAGGAAAGCTGCCCTGTTCGCCGCGGAACGGTATGTAAACCTGTGTTTTCTCATCCACCGGAATGACGATGTCGCCTAAATTCAGACTCTCGAGTGTTAGTCCGGAAAATTCCTCACCATCTGCGAAGCCGAACTGTATCGGTGGGTTGCCCAGGTACAGCCGTGCTGCCGCCAAGCCGAGGGATTCATAGATGTCGCCCTCGTACTCCTCCAAGAGGGGGGTAATGCGAGTGACATCATCAATTCTCGGATAGCTGAAGAATGCGCCGAACTCGGTGGCCTCCTGCAGCATATCGAATGCACCCACGTAACCCGCGGCCTTGTAGAACGGGATATCAATACCTTCGAGTTGTTCGGCAAAGAGCGAAGGAATCGGGAGCATGCCCGACGTAGGGCTCTCTCGTTCTGGCACGACCTGCTTAAAAACGAATCCAAGAATGACATTGCGTGCCACGTTCGCATCCGCGAACAGCTGGTTGGTCTGGTATTGGCCACGTAGCTCTTCGAGGTCTATCTCGAGTTGATCTTGCTGTAGGACAGGGCCCAGATCGTCGAGTAAGCGCATAGCGGTAGTTTCTTCGGCTTCGGCGAACAACATGTCCCAGGCGAGGACTCGCACCTCGTACTCATCAAACAAAATATTGGTGAGTTCCGCGAGTTTGTCCCGCCCCCAGGGCCAATGACCTTCAGCGGCAATGCTTCTCTCGTCAAGATCCAGGATGACGACACGCTCATCGATGGTTCTGGGCATCGTCCAGCGCAAGCGCACGTCGTACAGGTATTCCTCCACCTCTTCGATGAGTGGGAGTCTTAGGGCGCCGCTGATGTGCAGGATCATCAGGCCAAATAGTGCAGCGCCTACGGTGAAGTGATACCAGTACTTCTTGAGCATGTCTTACTTATCCGTTATTGGCACATTGTAGTGGCACACTGAATTTGGCCACCTGAATCTGGGTGATACTATCACCCCTCAAGACACAGGTGAGCAAATGACCAAACGATCCAGACCAAACTTTAGCCCGGAGTTTCGACTCGAAGTCGCACAATTAGTCGTTGACCAAGGCTATACCGTCAGAGCCGCGAGTGAAGCGATGAACGTCAGTAAATCTTCAGTGGAGGGCTGGGTTCGCCAGCTTCGGCTAGAGCGCTCGGGAGAAACACCTCAGAAAGGCACGCCACTGACCGAGGAGCAGCGCCGTATTCGCGACCTGGAACGTCAGATCAAACGGCTGGAAACAGAGAAAGACATATTAAAAAAGGGTATGGCTCTCTTGATGTCCGACGAGCTGAAAAATATTCGATAATTCAGCGGTTACAAGAGAGCTATCCCGTTAAGTTGCTATGCCATGTCTTTGATATTCAACGCAGTAGCTACCGATATTGGCGAGAGCGCCCGAAGGGTGACAACTCCCATCGTTGCAGGCTTAAGCTTATGGTTCACGCTGCTCACCGCCTAAGTGGTGGCTCAGCTGGTGCAAGAACCGTTGCCCAGATCGTTAGCCGTAATGGAACGCCATTGACTCGTTACGTTGCGGGTAAGTTGATGAAGGAGTTGGGACTGGTGAGTAGCCAGCTTCCAAAACACGCCTATAAGCGTGCTGACAAGCTACACGTAGCCATTCCAAATACCTTGAATCGGCAGTTTTCTGTAGCAGAACCCAACCAGGTGTGGTGCAGCGATATTACATATATTTGGACGGGTCAACGCTGGGCCTATCTAGCCATGATACTGGATCTCTACGCGAGAAAACCGGTTGGTTGGGCGTTTTCTTATCGGGCCGACAGTGAACTGACCCGTAAGGCGTTGATGATGGCTTATGAATCCAGAGGAAGACCAAAGGGAGTGCTATTCCACTCGGATCAGGGAGTTCAGTACACCAGTACAAAATTCCGTCAGCATCTCTGGCGGTATCAGATACAACAGAGCATGAGTCGACGGGGAAACTGCTGGGATAACGCGCCAATGGAGCGCTTCTTCCGCAGCCTAAAAACCGAGTGGGTTCCAGAGACGGGCTATCGGAGTTTTACTGAAGCCAAGCAGTCAATCAATGACTATATCGTGAGGTACTACAACTCGATCAGACCGCATTCGAATAACAACATGAAAACACCCAATCAGGCAGAAAACGAATACTGGAAAGCTTATAAAACCGTGGCCAGTTTTAGTTGACCACTACAACTGTCGGTGGTCTCGACACTTCAGTCAAACACAATTTGCAATTGGTGCCGTCAGACAGCATTGCCCTCGAGGTATCCCGGGCGCTGGTGCAAACATTGGGGCAGTGCAAAGCGCTGGCTAGTGCCATCCGCATGAACAAAATGACGCCTCCACGTATCAATCGCTACGACGTGGATATGTACTATGGCGAGCATTTGGATAATGCCTTGATGAGAATCGGCAATGGCCAAATGCTTCGCACTGATATTTCGATGACCGTATGCCTTAGCGATGCCGATGACTACGAGGGTGGTGTACTACGTATCAATACCGATGTTGGGCCTTATGAATTCAAGGGCGGGCAGGGCGATGTGGTGATCTATCCTGGCGGGCTGCTGCATGAGGTGACTAAAGTATCCAGCGGTAGCCGTATCGTCGCCGTATGCTGGATTCAAAGTCTTATCAGGGATGCTACGCAGCGCCGAGTGATTCGCGATCTTGAGGCTTCGATTAGTGCCCTGGACTGCAACGCGTCAGTCCCCAGAGAAGACGTGCTGACCCTGCGTCGTACCATGTCTTCTCTAGTCCGGCTCTGGAGCGACCCCTGAGGCTCAGATCAAGATGATATTGCCTGTCGCAGGGGCCATTGAGCCCTCAGGAAACACCGCGACGGTAACGAGAGAGATCTCTTCCGCGGTTATCCGACCGAGCCATTCGGTTTCTGCGACTCCGCCATTGGGGCCATTGTTAATAAGTGCCATGAGCAGTGCCGTCTGGGTGGTTGTGGTCTCCGCTGATGCTGCGTCCGAAGAGGTGTAGTAGCGCTGCACATTCTTGACCAGACCGTAGGCGATGTACTTACCGGCTTGGGTCGACAGTACAATTGCTTCGCTGATCGTTATACCGCTGTTTAGAGCGCCTTCAGACGTTAGAGACGTTTGCAGCTCAGGCAGTGGCACTACCTCCGGGGCGTAGAGCCCGGTCAAATAGTTCCTGAATGCCGAGGTGAAAGTAACGCTGTGTTCTCTAAACTGCGTCGTTGTGCTGCCGCTGGCACTGGCCGTGAACGTATTTATCTGTGTGACGGTGTCGAGGATTGGGATATTTCCCGGCGTGATCGTTGGCGCAAAGAGCAGCGGCAGAGCGGCGGGCACGTCGACCTCGGAGGCAGAAAAGAAGGGGTTCAAGATGCCCGAAGCCAGGTTTGTACTCAGCGTGAGATCGCCAGCCGTCTCGCCGCCACTGAATGCCCGGGTAAGTGCCATCCAGATCGGGGCTGAGCCAATCGAAGTGCTGCCGTCTGTACTCGATATGGGTACGGGTATGGGGTAGGAATACGACGTCAAAGCGGAAGCCGCAAAACTAATCTGGTCGTCCTCTGTTTCGAAGTCGAGAATGATATCTTTGAATTCCGTGTAGCGAGCGTAGGTGAAAACGTCCTCGCCTGCGCCGCCTATGAGTACATCCCAACCCTCGTCGAAGATGGCCTCTGCGTCCCATTTGTCCTCGAAAAAATCATGGTCGCCGTCGTGGAATTCCAGATATTCATTGATAGCCTCTCCAACAGCATAGGGTTCATAGGCGCTCAGTTCTGGCTGAAATTTGTCGTAGTCGAAGGCTGCGCCGTCGCCACCGATGATGATGTCATCGCCTGGGCCACCGAGCAGTAGGTCGGTCCCGTCTCCGCCATCCAGGAAATCGTCTCCCGTGCCACCGGAGAGCAAATCATCACCGGGATCACCCAGGGGGCTGCTATTAGGTGGATACAGGCTAAGCAGGTCACCGTATAGGAAATCGTTGCCGGTGAGGCCGTAAAGCGCGTCACTGTCGTCAAGCCCAACCAGAATATCATTGACGCTACTGAAGCCAGGAAAGGGCTCCTCGTTCACGTAAACATCGCCGTTCAGGTTGTCCTGATTTTGGTTGAAACCCCACAGGAATATACCGTCGAATAGACCGCTCTAGCCGAAGATCTGTTGGGTAGGAAACTGAAGCTTGTCTTCAAAGGGCGGTGCAACGGCTGTGCCGTCAATAAGCTGGATCCACTCGTTCACCTGCTCGGCATAATCCGTCAAATACACTTGGGAAAAGCCAAATCGTGAGAGGTTCTCGAGGGTGGTTGCCTCGTCGATGAGTTCGGCCAGGGTAATGTCTTTGAAGGGGACGTCGGCTAGGTAGGCACTGGTGAATTCCGGGTCACTCACACCCGGCAGAGTGATTACAGCGTCCGCCACGCCATCATAATTCTGGCTCGCTGTGGTGCCGTCGATGTGCAGGGTAATACTGTCTTCATCTTCAGTCCCGATGTCGCGAATCTCCACGTCCACCGGAGCGTAACTATACACCCAGGGCCAGTCCCAGGGAGACAGTGGTCGGATATCCTCACGGAGGTTATCTGGGTCCAGGTCGCGGAAAGAGAGATCGGGCTCATTACGAAATACTCCGGGCAATGGAGATTCCGGCAGAATATTGATCTGGTCCGGGCGAAACCCCGTGGCCGCTGATCCACTGAGGTCAAAGTTTTCAATGGTGTAACTGACGAAGCTGTCAGTTCCCTGGGAAAATAAGTCTTCAGCACCCTCAATCGCACTAAACGTGCCTGGCTGCGTTATGAGGTGCTCGTAGCGGGTATAAGTGCCAGTGCCGAGAAGATCTGCATCCAGATCGATTGCAGCAGCCAATGATTCGGCGCTGTCTCGCACGAGTAGTGTGCGATATACGTTGGCGGTCGTGTCGTCCGTCACGGCCAGCAGTTCGATATCAAAGGGCGCTTCAAATTCAGCCAGTGTGCCCCATGCCTGGAACTGCGCGAAGGTACCCGTAGACGCATTCTCTGATAGGGAAAATGTCAGCCCTAAGCCGCCTTCCTCTTCAGAACGCAACATTCCTGCGGGAACATAATGATTACCACCCAGAGTCTCGATAGAGGTCAAATAACTCAGTAGGCTCGGGTCCCACTGGTCCAACGCCAACTGAATGCCATTGGAGAAATCTTCCAAAACCAATTCGAGGTTGGGGTCGTCAATCTGCCATTTGATATCGAGCAGTCCATCTTCGACGAGAGCATCGAACCACTCAGTTTGTGTATCTGCGACCCGAAAATGCGTGCCAGCCTCCGCGCTGAACTGCGTGACATTCTGTTGAACGAAATAATCGACACCGTTGGTTAAGCTGAGGTTGAGCACATTGGATGCGCCCGTGCCACTGTCAAAAATGAGGCGTACTGCCTCCGGGGCCAGGTCGCCGTCTACGCCCAAATTGCGAGGGAATCCCAGCCCGAGGTCGAAGAACACGGGAAGCATTGCTTGGAAACTGGCAACGGTATCGTGTACGGCGATATGCTCGATGCCGGCGATGAGGGGATTCTCGCCATTACTTTCGTAGTCAAACGTCTTCAGCTCGCTGATCTCACCGTAGGCATGAATACTCTCTACTTTCCCTGCCTCAGAAAGTTGCGGCCACAGGTTTGGCCGATTAGTCTCGGTGGCCAGTGCCAGGTCGTTGATATTGTCCTGCACGATCAGGAAAGTCGTTGATACAAGGCTGCCACCGGGAGCCAATTCCCCGCCCGGTGCTAGGGCGATGTCGAGCCGCTCAGCACTGTCGATCACCCCGTAGGGAGTGGCGCCTGTCGCATCAAAGACAGAGCCGGGCGCAGTCAGATCGACTTCATCCAGGTTATCGATACTGTCAACCAGGCGGAAGCCGTCCACCGCGCTAAATATGCCAGCCGTCAGGTCGGTGTCCTGTTCGCTGGTGCTCTCAAAGTTAGCGACCGAGTCCTCGACGAAAATGTCCAAGTTGGCGTCGATATCACCCAAGTCGCCGGCGAAGTTTTCGAATTCCGCGATGCTTCCCGTTACGATCACGCGAGTGACGCCTTCAAAGCTAGCGCTCGGGTCGAGTTCCGAAATGCCTAGCTCAAGCGTGATACCAGGCGGCAAATCGATCTCGAGATTGACCCCATCAAACAATGGTAAGTCCAGCTCCTGAAATATTGCCGCTGCGACGGCAGGGTCATCCTCTTTAACCACCAGATTGAGAGCGCCACCCTGGAAAACATCGGCCACCGACAGGCCTTCGTCCTCGAGGGTCTCTGCCAGAGCAATGAGGTTTTCAACGCTATCTTCAATTGCCAGACTGGTGCCCACGGCCAAATCCAACACAATCGATTTGCCGCCGGCAGCCGCGCTACTGATTTCTTCTGCGAGGGTGCGAGCGAAGCCTCCGGCAATCTTTACCTCGTCCGCATCGAGCGCGAGTGTTTTGTTGCCGTCTTCGTCAGTTGTGAAAAGCTCTTCTCGAAAATGGGTTGTGAGAAACGCCCCATCTCCGCCGATGCTGATGAGTCCTGGGTCCGTGAGTTCAGTGCTCATATCCTGCAATCCTTGTCCATCTTCCCTGAAGGTCTGCAGGTCAGGGAGCCGGCTGTGCTCTCCCGTCCGTTGCAGACTAAATAATGATCGTCTCTACCGGTGTCTCCGCGAAACGGCTCAGCGCAATATAAGGCACAGCCGCTTCGATAGTGTAGTTAGATAGCGTCGCAATCTGGTTTACGATTACCTCATCGGCCATCACTACAGAGTTCCACTGCGTCTCAGCACCATTGATGTCACTGGGCGCATTGGCCACTGTAGCCATTAGCAACTGGCCCTCAATAATCGCGAAGGCAAGATAGCTGCGCGTTGTGGGCACTGTATTCGCCTCTAGTCGCGAGAAGCTGTGTATGCTGAGTTCAGTTAGTCCAGAAACCACGTTATAGGTGAACGTGCGTGCGTCGATACTTATACCAGTAAGCATCGACTTAAATGCCTGTGCGGGTGTTTTACCCGCGGGCGCATTTTCCTTTATGGTGAAGTAGGGAAGGAACGGGATCTCTGCCGAGAAAAGAGTGGTAATATCGAAGAGCTGTTGCGGTCCGTATTGCCCAAATGTATATCCCGACCCTGTACTAGTGCCAAAGATCACTGGCACATGCGGCGCTTCTTCCACAGCCATTGACTTGATCATGGTCACTGCGGTCTGAAAAATATTGGTACCCTCACTGAAAGTTGTGACAGTTAGGAGAGGGTAACTGTTATATCGGGTATTCACGTGCTGGTGGGCGACATGCAGATCAAATGCACCGGCCAGAAGGGCATCACCTGAGCGGGTATCCAATGTTCCGCCATTTAAAACAATTAGATCGCCCGCAGACCCGTAATCGAAGTCGAGAATACTGTCGCCAAAGTGGGTCTGACTGAAATAAGTGAATATGTCCTGCCCGTCACCGCCGGACAGCAGATCTTCACCGCCTTCACCATTGATGAAGTCTGCGCCATCCCCGCCCTCAACAGTGTCGATGCCATCGCCGGCGTTGATGCCATCGCTGCCGTCGCCACCCCGAATCACTTCCGCGGCTGCTTCTCCGAAAATTGAGTCGTTTCCTATTCCGCCGTCTATGATCAATCCTGAAATAGCAGACTCAACGGATATTTGATCCGCGCCGTCACCGCCCATGATCAATATCTCATGGTCGTCCTCACTATCAGGATCGGTGTAATCAAAAGGGTCTGTACCCACGCTAAGGCTGCCATCAATGCTAATCGTGTCGTCGCCTTCACCACCATAGACCTTGATGTCATCAGACGCGCTCAGTTGCGCGTCCGAGGTGATCGTAATCGTATCCTGACCGTAGCCACCCTCGATACGTATATCTTCGTCGTCGTTGTCCGCATCCGACGTGTCGACTCCGCCTGTTCCGATATTTCGATCTATCGCAGTAAGGCTGCCTGATATCGATATGGTGTCGTTGCCGTAATCCCCAAGCAGTTCTATATCATCCTCTGCACGTAGACTCCCACTGGCGGCTATTGTGATGATGTCATCACCATCGTCTCCCTCCACATAAATATCGGCATGGGAGCTGAGCGAGCCCTGAATAGCGATAGTATCGTGACCGTCACCATTACCATCGCTACTGTGCTGGCCGGTGATGTCGATATCATCCAGCGCAGTCAGCGTTGCAGACTCCAGAATAGCGATAGTGTCGTTACCCTCATCGCCAGCTACATGAATACCGCCCTCACTGCTGCTTAGACTACCCGCGATGGCGATGACGTCATCGCCATCGGCGGGGTCGCTACCGGCCAGATCGCCATCGTAACCAAGGATGTCGATATACCCGACTCCCTTGAGTACTGCATCGACGCCGATTGAAATAGTGTCGGTACCAGGTCCGCCCAGTATTTCCAGTATTTCATCGTCCTCTGCGCTGTCGCTGTTATTCTGCGCCGTGATCGCGCCGGTGATTTCGATGGTGTCGTTGCCTAACTCACCGGCGATTTGCACTCCGCCGATCGCATTGACGGGAGCTTGCTGGTTGGGGTCCGCTGGCGCGGGTGATGTGACTCTTATGGTGTCATCACCATCGTCACCTTCGATATAAATATCATCGCCAGAATCCAGGACGCCGGCGATTGAAATGGTGTCATTGCCGTCACCGTTGCCGTCACTCCCGTGTTGGCCGGTAATATCGATATCATCGTATGAAGTTAGCGTTGCACCTGACAGAATTTCGATGCTGTCAGCGCCTTCGTCACCGGCAATGTGAATGTAATCCATTTCGCTGGTCAGGTTGCCGGCGATACTGATGTTATCGTCGCCATCGGGTGTGCTGCCCGTCGCAAGATCGCCGTCATAGCCGAAAATCTCAATCTCGGTTCTGGCGGTGAGGTTGGCGTCGACACCGATCGTGATTGTATCGCCAAGCTCGTTACCTTCGATGTCTATGTCGCCCACCGTAGCGCGTACATCACCGAGGATGCTGATAGTATCGACCCCACCGTAACCGCCGCTGTAGCTGTCTCCAATGATCTCGATTTCCAGGCTTTCGGCCCAAACATCGGCGCCTGTCAGAATCAGAATGTCGTCATCGCCTTCGCCACCGATGATCTGTACCTGGAGAATCAAGTCGTCCGCATCGTCCGGATTACTGCCAGTGAAGCTGATGTCATCATTGCCATAGCCGCCGGACAGGACCCTCGCGCCTTCCGCAGTGATGGTGTCGTTGCCCCAGGACCCATATATCCTGTCTAATCCGGCTCCGCCATCGATGCTGTCGTCGCCATCATCACCGTCGATATAGTCGTTCCCAGCGCCACCCTCTATCGTGTCATCGCCATAGCCACCATAGAGGCTGTCATCGCCGGCTCCACCGTAGATGGCGTCGTCGTCGTACTTGCTCCAAACGGTGTCATCCCCGGGCCCAGCGTGTATCTCATCTGCACCGTCGTCGGTTCTAATGACGTCGTCGCCAGCGCCTGAATTGATGATATTTGAGCCAAATTTGTCCTCTATCCAGTCGTCGCCGCTCCCGGAGACAATCTCATCATCGCCAACACCGCCCATGATGAAGTTGTCACCATCGCCCGCCTGGATTTCATCATCACCGCTGAGTCCGAAGATCACATCATCGAGGAAAGGAGACAGGGCATCGCCTTGCAGATAGTCATCGTCCTCGCTGCCCGCACCGCTTCCGCTGCCACTGCCGTACGCCTCGCCTTCGCCAATGAGTACGTCGCCGTCGGTGTTAATGACAGAGTCTACGTGGTCTAGCCTCTCGTCGTCGTAGTAATAGCCGTAGTAGTCTTCTCCGTAGTAACCGCCGTTATATCCATAGAACCACTCGGCTAGAATAAACCCAACTTGCCCTGCTCCGCCCCAGCCTTGCAGCGAGTCAAATCGAAACAGGTCGACGTCGGGTATGAAATTTTCGGTATCTTCGAAGATTTCATCCAGCAGCACTTGGTCTTGGTGGGGAATGCCAAAGAAATTGCTGACAGTGAGGCCGTTCTCCACCATGCCATCATAAGAGGAGCCACGCACACTATTGGGTGTGTAAATCGAGAAATCCGGAACGCTGTCATAGGCGGATGCGAATCCATCGAATTGAATTATCGAACTCTCACTGTCGGCGATGAGAATGTCGGCTGGCGGTAATCCGTTTACCGTCACATTGACGACTGACTCATCAATGGTCTCTGTGCGGCCGCCCAATATGTCCACAAAAGCGAAATCTTTGTTCGGGTTTTCCTCATCTGAATCGGTGATGCCGGTACTCGCACTGATATCGATAACGTCATCGACAGGGGCGCCATCGGGGCCACTGTTGTCATCGGCAATATCAAAATTGCCCACAATAGAAAAGGTATTGCCCGAAGCCTGCGCTGTGCTGTCGAACACGAACCAGTCGCGCACACCTTCGAAAGAGTTCAGCGTAGTATCGGTTGCGCTGACCTGATGCACATATTGCGCCGGAAATCCCTGGATCGTGGTTCCAAGCGCCAGTGCGTTGGCGCTGATGTCGCTTGCCGCGTCATCAACGGTGATTTCAACCTGCCCATCATTCTGGGGAATAATCAGTGTGCCGGCAGAAAAATCTGTGTCCAGTACCTGGTCGACATCGCCGGTGATGCTGACTTTTGCATCTGGGCCAATGGGATGCACGAAGGGTGAGCCGCTAAAGAGGTCCAGCGCCTCCAGATTAAGGTCGCCGGCCACGACGTTAAGGCCCTGCAGTGCCAGTTGGTATGCGGACGGCAGAGTCTCTAGGTCAGCGTCCACGAAATCCTGCAGATTAGTGCCGGAGTCCTTTACCACCAGATTGGGCACAACGCTGTTAAAAATGTCGATGATGCCGCTGGTTCCCGCGGCCATCGCTGCGATAAGACTGGTACTGCCGGTCAGCTCAAAGGTACCGCCTGACACCTCCAGGCGTGATACGCCCGATTCGACAATCTGCTCACTCGTGACCGGCAGTGTGCCTCCGGTCAGTTGTATCGTATTTATGCTGTTCTGACTGGTGCTCAGCGGGCTGAGCCCCGAAATGTTGTCTGCGCTATCCTGTACAACGATTCGCGTAACGGCGGGTAATATGCCGGTGCTGAAAGGGCTGGCGGCCAGTGGTGAATACAAATCCGTAACCTTGGCACCGTCCAGCCTGCCGCCCGCACTGGCCTCGGCGATGAGATCCGCGGAAGCGCCACCGAGTGAGGTAACGTCACCTGATACCAGAATCGACGCGATGCCCATGTCGTCCAGGCTATTGCCACTGCTATCGATCAGCGCTGCCTCGATGGCACCAATATCATCATTAGCCTGGTGGCGAGTGACCTCAAGGGTGGCGAGTATCCCCGTCCCCAGAGGAGCTCCGATCAGGTTCGCTACCGTATCGGTGAGCAGGTAGCCATCAACCTGAGTAAAAGGCGCTGCGTCAAAGTCGGTGCTGCCGTCTGCGGATTGATAATTCTGATTGGTATCAAGTACAAAAAAGTCGTAAATATCAGTATCCAGCGACGAGAGGTCACCACCGAAATTCTCGAATTCCTCGATGCTGCCGGTGACGCGAATATTGTCCACTCCGCTGAAACTGATGCTGGTATCGAAGCGTGATAAGGGGATATCGATAGTGGTGCCAGCGGGAACTACAATCGCGGACACATTTGAAAGCAAGCCAAGTCCTGGGGCAGCAAGGAGCTTCTGCAACTCGGTGGGGTCTTCGGTCTCGATAGTGAGGCCGACGTTGTCGCTGCCGAAGAAATCGCCGGTGCTTAGGCCTTGGGCCTCGAGAACCTGCGCCAGTGCCAGCACGTTAGCAACGTCATCGACGATATCCAGCTGCGCGCCGCTACCGAGGTCAATCATTGGGGCAGGAAGACCATTGTCGATGGCCTCCTGCACAGCATTGGCTAGCGTGCCAGAGAAGCCGTCCGACAGCGTCACGTCGCCGCTTCCCAACACCAGCGTGGGAGTGCCGCTGCCGTCGTCCTCGAACAGGTCGTCACGGTAGTGCGTGGTCAGCACAGCCCCATTATTGTTGAGGCTGATTAACCCCGGGTTTTCTAGTGACGTGGGTGACGTCATACCGCTAACCCTCCCATATGATCTAGTTTGGCAGTTGCCCCGTCAGTTCCATCGCGGCTGCGCCATTGATCGTGGTACCCGTTCCCCCTCCAATGGGTGAACGCATGAAGTACGTCATGCCGGCATTGTCTGGCACGTTGCCGGCGCCGAAATTGGTAAAGAACCCGCTAAATGCACCCTCGCCACTGAACTGGTTGTTCGAGGTGTCGGTAACGGTGACATCATTCAGCGTGCCACTGAATGTGGGTTGGTTGGCGGTCAGTGGTCCTGAACCATTGCCTACCCATTGATTGTCGTTAACCTCGACTTCGATGCGTGCATCGATCTGCATATTCTGGAAGTCAGCAGTTAATCTGATGAGATTCAGAGTGCCTGAATCCAAGCCATCAATATTGTCAGTGGGCTCTGTCCCATCGAAGTGGTTGTACTCGTAGACGCCACTGATCGGAAGTGCAGGCGTCGAGTCGGTGCGGCTTCCGGTATCGCGAATCCAATGCAAATGTTCATCATTGGGTAGCGGCATAACCGTTCCACCGCTGGAAAACTCGACACTCCAACGGCCCCACTGCATTCCCTGAGACTCAGCAACACCCGTGACACCGGTAGCAGTGCTGACGTCTGTGAATGCGGTTGCGGCGACAGGATTTGAGGCAGAGTCACCAAAATTCACCGGCGCGGTGAATCCGGTCAGATCGCCATTGCTGTCCTCATCATAGGAGTCGGAATCATCCTGCTCCACATAGAGCGTGCCGTTGCCGGCTGTGGCAATGCTCTGATAGACCACATTGGGCTCAGGTTCTGGAGCTGGCTCGGGTTCAGGCTCTGGTTCGGGCTCAGGCTCGGGTTCTGGCTCTGGCTCGGGTTCTGGCTCCGGTTCTGGTTCCGGCGTTAAGTCCTCTCCGGTGTCAGGATCGGTAGGTTTACCCTCGTCAATTCGAATCTCCTCGTCCGTTTCCTCATCGCGGACGATGATTTCTATGGGCGGTTCTTCGGTAGGCGAGTCGGTAGGGGTGGTATCAGTCAGTGCAGTATCTTCACCGGGGCTCGTGTCGCTGTTGGTTTCGCGAGCGAAAAATGCAACCTCTCGGCCATCTTCACCGCCGCCGTCGCCATCCCGTTCGGCCGGACCGTCATCATCTGCATCGGCCGACATGCGAGACTCATCGGCGGAACTTTCCGCACCGGGTTCGGCCGGGTCTGTGCCGTCATCGCCTTCGCTGCCGCTATCGCTGTCGTCACCACCGGCTGAATCATCACCGTCAGATCCGTCGCTGCCATCATCAGCGCCGTCGTCGCTGTCGGAGCTGCTATCGTCATCGGAGCCGCTATCGTCGTCGGACCCGCTGTCGTCATCGGAGCCACCTTCTTCATCGGAAGCTTCGTCGTCGGAGCCTTCGTCACCCGATGAGGAGTCGTCGGAACCTTCTCCTTCCTCCTCTTCTTCCTCCTCACTGTCGCTGTTGGTGTCTATGAAGAGGGTGGGTGGTTCCACGAGCTGCTGCGGTGAACTGTCCGCCGACGCCACGAAACCGTGTTCGCCTGCGTCGAGGTCCAGCCCCCCTGATCCCGGAGGCGCGTTATTGTTGTTAATGTTTACTGCACCTTCATTCACCGTGGTGAACGTGCCAGTTTGTCCGTCGCTCCCGTCACCAGGGGGCGCACCGGGTTCTGGCTCCGGAATGTGTGCGATCTTGTAATCGGTTCCGCGTATACCCAGCGTGGCGACCGGGGTGCGCATGGTGTAGTCGTCCTGATCCGCTTTGCCGATAGCACCGGTAATGGTGCGCAGGCCGCCCTTGATCAGGCTCAGGCTGACCTCGCCGTCAGCTTTGCCGCTAGCTATCGCTGAAGCGCGAGGCCCCTCGAGGTCATAGGCGTCGATTGAAAACGTGGAGTTGGCACGAATCGAAATACGAGCTCCATCTACCATGTACAGCTGTGCACGGGCCCTGTTGCCGGTATTAATAATGTCCCCTTCCTGCAAAATGTCGCCTTTCTTAAGAGTGACGACTTCGCCCCGGTCGACGGTGACGGGGCCATTTGCATAGAGCACCTTGCCCACGTTGGCCTGTACCAGGGCCGGCAACAGTAATAGTAGGGACAGGAAAAAAGCGCGTTGAAGTTTCATGCTGATCATTGCCCCTGTTTACTCGAAGGAACGGTGGAAAGTGATATTGACCTCGGTGCGATCATATCCATACAGATCGTCGAGAGGGTCTTCCGATTCCACATCTGTGTAGGCCGCGCGGCCGATGGTTCGCCAGCCCTGCCAGGGCCAGTCGAATACGTTGAGCGTGAGTCCAGCGCGCCACATTTCGTCTTCACGGTCGACGCCGAAGAAATTGGTTTTACCGTTGTAGTCCGTATTCTTGTATCCGATATCACCGGTTAGCAGCATTCCCTGGGCAATGGCTCGACTGGCGCTAAGGGTTACGGCATAGCGGTCGTTCTCGAAGGGTGACAGGTCGTCCTCGACATCGTCGGTGCCCACTTGCACCATGGCGCTGATCACGCTGGCGGTCGCAGGGTCGAGGTAGTGTTCAAAGCCCACTCGGCCGTTGTAGACGTTTGCGTCACGAATCTCCAGGTCGCTGGTAAAGCGATGGGCCGACGCACTGACGCCACCGATCGGCTTCCATTCATCGTTGACCGAGTGGGTGACCAGAAAGTCAGAGATGTAGCGGTCCAGGTTGTCGTCGCCATCGAGCCAATTAAAGGCTGCACCGAAAGTAGGGAAGAACTTGGTGTCGCCCAGGTTCCACTCAAAGCCGACATTGGCGTACACATCGGTTGAGTCGACGAAGCTGGCATCGGGATAATTGCGTTGGCTCACTGCGCCGGTGAGTATCAGTTTCCAGTCGGGTGAGAGTGGTCTGCTGTAATAATCTCCCAGCGTAGCGAAGTACATGGGAGAGTCGGTTTCCTGGTTGTTGCCATCCAGGATAAAACCAAGGAATTGTTCCACGGCGGTCGAGGCGTTGGCATTACTGTCCCAGCCTCCGCCCATGGCGAAGTGCGGTATGTGTATTGGCTTATAGGCAGCAGCCAGGCGGTCGATAGCGCGCAGGTAACTGGTAATCGCCTGCTGCACATTTGGCGGCGGATTCTGCGCCTGCAGGTACTCAAAGTGATAACGTGCCGACTCATTGTCGCCGGTATCATAGAACGCGCGTGCCAGTTCCAGGCGCGCACCCAGGAAAGACGGCCGGTCTTCCAGGACCCGCTCCAGCGCGAAAATCGCCAGCTGCGGTTCGCCTGAATCCAGGGCCGCAGTACCGTATAGGTAATCGAAGTCGGCATTACCTGCCAGCTCCAACTCGTGAGGTGCCAACAGCTCATAGGCTTCCGACGTGCGCCCGGACGCCACCATTTGCCGGCTTTCCGCCAGCAATTGGGCGACCTCAGCGTTCGACAAGACATCCTGTGCCTGAGCTGAAACCTGTACTGCCATACACCCCATAAAAACCGCCGCCGCCGTGAGACGGGAACCCGTTGGAATTAATGAGAAAAAGGTGAACTTACGCTTGCATGAAGCCATAACCGCTTATCCCTGCGTCCCCAATTATTATAGAAGAAGCAAAACTTAGTTTACTTACCCCGTATTAATAAGTATAGGGCCGCATTAGCGCCCATCAAGCACGATTTGCACTTTCTCTCACTTGAACATGCTAGGGATACAGGCCAGCGGCGGCAACGGTCACCGCCGAATTGATGTCTCAGAGTGTGAACCGGTTCACGAAACCCTGGCTGGAATAGGCCAGTAGAAATAAAAGTTTTATAAAACCGTGGCTTAGACGTTGAAGCGGAAGTGAATGACGTCGCCGTCCTGAACCACGTAGTCCTTGCCTTCCAAACGCCAGCGACCCGCGTCTTTCGCGCCCTGCTCGCCATTATGGCCGATAAAATCGTCAAAGCTGACAACCTCAGCCCGAATAAAGCCCTTCTGAAAGTCGGTGTGAATGACGCCAGCGGCCTCGGGTGCCGTGGCGCCGACTTTTACGGTCCAGGCGCGCACCTCCTTGGGACCCGCCGTGAAGTAGGTGTGCAGACCCAGCAGGTCATAGCCGGCGCGGATGACTCGATCAAGACCCGCTTCCTCTAAACCTAAATCGGCAAGAAATTCGAGCTTCTCGTCCGCTTCCAGTTCAGCGATCTCCGACTCGAGCTTATTGCAGATGATAACCACAATGGCGTTTTCGGCGCTGGCAATCTGTTGCAACTGCTCTGTCCAGTCATTGCCGTTCACCCCGTCCTCATCGACGTTGGCAATGTACATGGTGGGTTTTACCGTCAGCAGGTGCAGGGTGCGAACCAGCTCCCATTCCTCTGGGCTCAGTTCGAGCGCACGCACTGGCTTCGCTTCATTCAGTTGGGGCAGCAGCTTGTCTTCCAGCAGTGCTTTGATCGCGATGGATTCCTTATCACCGCCTTTCGCAGTGCGCGTGACCTTCTGCAGTTGTTTTTCACAGCTTTCGAGGTCCGCCAGTGCCAGTTCAGTATTGATCACTTCAACGTCGCCCGCCGGGTCAACCTTGTTGGCGACATGAATCACGTTCTCGTCGTCGAAACAGCGCACCACGTGGGCGATGGCGTCTGTCTCGCGGATATTGGCCAGAAACTGGTTACCCAAACCCTCGCCCTTGCTGGCACCGGCCACCAGGCCGGCGATGTCGACGAATTCCATGGTCGTGGCAATTTCTTTTTCCGGGCTGACGATCGCACTGATCTTATCCTGACGCGGATCCGGCGCCGGTACCACGCCGGCGTTAGGTTCTATGGTGCAAAACGGAAAGTTCTCCGCATCGATGCCCGCCTGGGTCAACGCGTTGAAGAGGGTGGACTTGCCCACATTAGGCAGGCCGACAATACCGCATTTAAATCCCATGTCTTTCTCCGTTACAAAATGCGTCCTTTACAAGGACATCTCTACTCATGCCGCGCTGGTGGCGCTGTGAAGCTGATGAGTCGCTTTGGCCCAGTCGCCTTCAACCAGCAGCGGCAGGGCGCGAATGGCCTCGTCGATGCTCGCATCAATGCGTTCCCGATCGACTTGCGACGGTCGCTTGAGAACGTAGTTGCTGACCAGGTTCGCATGACCGGGGTGGCCTATTCCCAGGCGCAATCGAAGATAACTGTCGCCCATGGCTTTGCTGATATCGCGCAGGCCATTGTGGCCGCCGTGTCCGCCGCCGTCCTTAAAGCGGGCGATCCCGGCCTCGAAGTCCAGCTCATCGTGCGCCACCAGAATGTCCGCCGGGGCGAACTTGTAAAACTTCGCCATCGCCGATACGGACTGACCGCTGCGATTCATAAAGGTGGTGGGCACCAATAAGCGCAGGTCCATACCCTGCGCCTGCAGGCGTCCAGCGAGTCCGTAGAATTTGGAGTCCGGCTGCAGACTAATGCTGTGCAGCCGTGCCAGCTCGGCGACGAAGTCGGCGCCGGCATTGTGCCGGGTTCCCCGGTATTCCTCACCGGGGTTCCCGAGACCCACTACAAGCTGTATCGGCATATCAGTGTGCCGTCAGATAGGTGGGTGAAGTTGAGACTTACTCGTCGCCGTCTGCGGCGGGAGTGTCCTCTGCAGGTGCGTCTTCTGCGGCGTCTTCACCTGCGCCCTCAGCGGCTGCATCCAACTCGTCTTCGTCGCTGCCACCTTTCGGAGCCAGTACGCTGGCAACCGTGAGGTCATGGTCTTCGCCGTGGGACAGGGCTACTGATTCCACACCGTTAGGCAGGGTGATGTCGGACAGGTGAATGATCTCGCCAACCTTCACTTCGAGCATATCGACTTCAATGTACTCCGGCATGTCGCCTGGCAGGGTCAGCACCTCGATATCAGTTGCCGAGTGCTGAATCATGCCGCCTTCGGTCTTGACGCCGAAGCAGGTGTCTTCGTTGAGGAAGTGCAGGGGTACGTGAACCTTAATCTTCACGTTATCGCTAACACGCATAAAGTCTGCGTGCATTACGCGGTCTTTGGCGGGATGGCGTTGCAGGTCTTTGAGAATGGCCTTTTGGGTGTCATCACCGACCTTGATGGTCAGGATGTGTGAGTAGAACGCCTCGTTCTCCAGCGCGTGCTCCAGATCCTTGCGGATCAGGGTCAGCGGGGTGGGTGCTCTGTCGCCGCCATACAATATGGCTGGAACTTGATCGGCCAGGCGACGCAGGCGGCGGCTCGCACCTTTCCCTTTGTCTTCCCGGATCTCGGCTGTAATTTCAAATGCGTCAGACATGGTCTGGACTCCTTTGATTAGTCACCGGGTCGCCTGCGACCAGCTTCCCGGTGGGTTTATAAAACGCTACTCACCGACCTCTTGGGTCAGGTGAACAGCGCGCTAATAGATTCCTCGTTGCTCACGCGGCGCATGGCCTCAGCCAGCAGGTCCGCGATGGTCAGCTGGCGAATGCGACCGCATGCGCGCGCTTCCTCGCTTAAAGGAATCGTATCTGTCACTACCAGCTCATCGAGCTGGGAGTTGTTGACGTTGTCGATGGCGCTGCCAGACAACACCGGGTGGGTACAATAGGCAATCACTCGCGAGGCACCATTTTCCTTTAGTGCATCTGCGGCCTTGCATAGCGTACCCGCCGTATCGACCATGTCGTCTACCAGCAAACAGGTGCGGCCTTCGACATCGCCAATAATATTCATAACCTGGGCCTCATTGGCCTGGGGACGACGCTTATCGATAATCGCCAGGTCCACTTCGCCCAGTTGTTTGGCCACGGCTCGCGCCCTGACCACACCACCGATATCCGGTGATACCACCATCAAGTTTTCATAGGTGCAGCGCTCAATATCGTCATTGAGCACTGGCGACCCGTAAATATTGTCTACCGGGCAGGTAAAGAAGCCCTGTATCTGCTCCGCGTGCAGGTCGATGGTCAAAACCCTGTCAACGCCGACGGCTACCATCATGTCTGCCACTACCTTTGCAGAGATGGGGACCCGTGCTGATCGCACCCGGCGGTCCTGGCGCGAATAGCCGAAGTAGGGAACTACTGCGGTGATCCGTTGTGCCGAGGCACGCTTCAGGGCGTCGATCATGACAATCAGTTCCATCAGATTGTCATTGGTGGGGGCGCAGGTGGACTGAATGACGAATACGTCCTTACCGCGGACGTTCTCGTTAATCTCTACCGCAACCTCACCGTCGCTGAACTTCGAGACGTCTGCATTCCCCATTGGGATATGCAATTTCCTGGTGACTTTCTGGGCAAGCTCGGGGTTAGCGTTGCCGGTAAACACCATCATCTTTGCAGTCACGGTATGCTTCCTATGGCCAGGCTTAAAATTGGCTGGGGTGGCAGGATTCGAACCTGCGAATGCCGGGATCAAAACCCGGTGCCTTGCCGCTTGGCGACACCCCAGTAATTCTGTTGTCCGTTACTCCACTAACGCGTGTACCGGTGAGCGATTGATTCCCCTCGCTACGAATCCGCGCCACATCGCCGGCATCTGGCGGAAAACCGCCTCAGCTTCTGCTCTTTCATCAAAGCCGGCGAAGACGCAGGCACCGGTGCCTGTCAGTTGGGCCTGGCCAAATTTTTCCAGCCAATTCAATGCTTTATCGACTTCCTGATAAAGCTGGCGAACGACAAATTCGCAGTCGTTTCGCCCACCCCCCTCAAAAAAGGCCGCTATTGTGATGGGAGAGGTGTTGCGTGTCAATTCCCGCTGAGAAAAAACTTCTGCCGTAGCGACTGCGCAGCCAGGGCTGATGATCAGGTAATGGCGTTCAGGCAACTCGACGGGCTTGAGTTTTTCACCCACACCCTCCGCCCAGGCGCTGTTGCCGTGAACGAAAACGGGCACGTCGGCGCCCAGGCGCAGGCCCACCGCAGCCAGCTCGGACAGCGGCAATTTGAGTGCCCAGAGCCGGTTCAGCCCCAGCAGTACCGTGGCGGCATTAGAGCTACCGCCTCCCAGTCCGCCACCATCAGGGATGCGCTTTTCTATCCGAATGTTTGCGCCGCAGCCGCTGTTGCTTGACTCCTGTAAGGAACGGGCGGCGCGGAACGCCAGATTATCCTCCTCAGCGACATCGATACCGGGGCAGTCCACGTGTATGGCGCCATCCTCGCGTAGTTCCAGGGAGACGCTATCGCCACAATCCAACAGCTGAAACAGGGTTTGCAGTTCGTGATAGCCGTCCGCTCGACGTCCGGTCACATGCAAGAACAAATTGAGCTTGGCAGGGCTCGGTAGCTGCAAAGCTCTCAAGGCGACACGTTCCAACGCTTAAGCAGCAGCTTCCCTGACACGCCGTTACCGCTAAAGTTAATTCTAGTGGGTAGCTGTCGGGCGTCTGCTTCGCGAAACTCCACAAACTCCAGTGACCACTGTGCCTGCTCTATTTGAGCCAGGCGTCCGCCCTCCGTAATGACTTGGTCCGCCGCGGGCTCCGGGGCTGGCAAACCTCGCAGCCACCAGGGCATTAACTCCAGCGGCAGCGGCCAGCCCAATTCACGCTCGACATCGACAATGCCGTTTTCGTAGTGGTGCCAGCTGCCGTCTCGCAGCGCACGGGTGCCATTATCGGAATGTTCCAATACCACCTGGCCCATACCCACCGGGCCGGATAGCTCCAGCCGCAGAGCATTGCCGCGCTGTTCCCAACGCAGATTGGCAGAGTCGAGTCCCTCCGAGGAACGCACCGCGATTTTGCCGGATACATTCCAGTCGGAGATGGCGGCCAGATCAGCGCGCTGCTGATTCCAGTCAGGTGTTTCCTTCAGTGCAGGTGCACTGCAGGCACCCAGTAATAAGACAAACACCAACCAGGGCAGGCTTGCCATAGAAGACGGCAGGGGGGGTGCCACGGGGCGTCTCATCAGTCTTCACCAGCGTCCACGCCGAAGCGCTGCATGGTGTCAACCAGCACTGGGTGTTCAGGGCTGCGTTCCTGCGCCTGGCGCCAGACCAGCAACGCCGCCTCTTCATCGCCACTCACCCAAAGCACCTCGCCGAGGTGAGCGGCCACTTCCGGGTCGGGAAATGCGCTGTAGGCCTGTTGCAGGTATTGCAGTGCCTCTTCGTATTCGCCGAGCCGATAGAGTACCCAACCCATGCTGTCGAGAATGGCAGGCTCATCGGGGCTGAGATCCAGAGCGCGTCGAATCAAATCCCGGGCTTCTTCGTACCGATCGGTGCGATTCGCCAGGGTATATCCCAGCGCATTCAGTGCGGTCGAGTTGTCGGGTTCGCGCTCCAGAATGCTGCGCAAATCGGATTCGGCCAGGGCGAGGCTGCCCTCCTGTTCGTAGAGCATCGAACGTGAGTAGCGCAAACTGGTGCTTTGTGGAAATTGCTCCAGGGCGCGGTCCAATAACGCCAGCGCCTCGGGGCGGTGCTGAAAGCTGTTGAGCTTGTCGGCCTCGATGGCGAATAGTCGCTCAGACAATTGCGGGAAACGGCTGCGCAGGTGATCGAAGTAGGTATTGAGCTCTGCGGATTGCCCCGCGGCTAACAGTAGCTGCGCGATGCGATCAGTCGCCGCGCCAAAATCCCGGCCCGGTTGGACCTGCATATAGTGGGTCAGCGCGTCCTCCCAGCGCTCCTGATCCTCTGCCGTCTTGCCCAGGTAATAGTGGGCCTCGTCAGTACGCGCATTCATGGCCAACAGCTTCATGAGGCTATCGCGAGCACCTTCAAGGTCCTGAGTCTCGCGCTGTATCAGTGCCAGCGAAAACAGCAAGTCTGCGTCTTCCGGCGCATTTTCCACCAGTAGCTGGAACTGCTCTTCCGCCTTCGGCAAATCGACGCGGGTGAGCAATCTGGCGTACTGCATGCGCAATCGGTAATTATCTGGCTGTTGCTCAAGCAGTGGCGCCAGTCGATCAAACACACCGTCTTTCTGGCCCAGATCGAGCCGCAGCTTGGCGTCTAGTACTACCGCCTGTAGCTGCTGCGGATTGATCTCAAAGACCGGCTGCAGTTCGTTTAGCGCCGTCTGTGGCTGGCTGCGCTCCTCCAGCATGAGGACCTTGCATATGCGGAGCTGGGTATTGTCGGGGTATTCCTGCAACAAGCCGTCGACGCTATTCAGAAACTCCAACTGGGTCGCGTTATCCAGATCGCGAAACCCCCTGGCCAGGGCGGTGAAATTGGCTATGCCGCCCGCGCGCAGGATGTACTCCATGTGTGGAAAGGCATCGCGCGAGCGGTCGTAGCGCGCCAACAAGTTCGCGAGAGTTAGCCGGGCTTCCAGATTTTCCGGATCCAGTTCCACCCACAGCTGGCTTGCCTCCAAAGCCTCCTGGTCGCGATTCATGAACTGAGCCAGGCGGGTGGTGTGCGCACTGACTGCCTTGTCGCGGAGCAAACGCGATTGCTCCATATAATTGTCTAGCGCCACATCGTACTCACGCCGGCGCAGCGCAAATTCGGCTACCAGCAGCGCATAAAGGCTTTCGTCCGGGAACGGCCGTTCCGGAATCACGAGTGGCTCCGGAGGTTCGCGCTCGGGCTCGGGGTCTGGTGTAGCCGATACGGCTGATTCTTCTACCGGTGCAGGATCGACTGCATCCGTAGACGAGGCTTCATCGGGGCCAGGTTGAGTGCTGCAGGCGCTGATCAGTAGCAGGGCCAGTACAGCCAGTGTTGGGGACCGCATGGCGCAATAATGACACAGCTTGAGCACGGCGCACAGTGGCCGCCACACCCCTGCATTTGTGGTGCTTCCCTGCTAGAATCGCGGCCCTATGAGTCTCACCGCCCTGGGCATAAATCACACCACAGCATCGCTGGAGGTTCGCGAGCGCGTAGCGTTTGCTGCCGACCAGATCGTGGAGGCGTTGCAGCAGGGCTGTCAGCAGATCGGATTGCAGGAGATGGTCATCCTCTCGACCTGCAATCGGACCGAGTTGTTTCTCGCCGGTGATACCGCTGACAACGCGATTCTGGATAGAGCGCTGGATTGGCTGGCCACGTACCACCATCTTGAAGCGAGCGCCATTAGAGATAATTGCTATCACTTCAGCGGGGCCGATGCCCTCAGTCACTTGATCAAGGTGGCCAGTGGGCTCGATTCCATGGTGCTGGGGGAACCTCAGATTCTGGGCCAGATGAAGTCGGCTTATGCCGTAGCAGATGAAGCGGGGACCGTGGGTGCAGAACTGAATCAGGTATTTCCTCGCGTGTTCGCTGTTGCCAAGCGGGTGAGGACGGACACAGCGATTGGAGAAAATCCGGTGTCGGTCGCCTACGCGGCGGTGGATCTGGCGGGGCATATCTTTTCGGATCTCTCCACCACGCGGGCGTTACTGGTAGGTGCTGGAGAGACCATCGATCTGGTGGCAAGACATCTGGCGGATACGGGGGTGGCACAGATCATCGTCGCCAATCGTACGCTGGGGCGGGCTAAGGAACTTGCCGAGCGTTTCGGTGCTGAAGCAGTGCTGCTGGCGGATATCCCCGAGCAACTGGTCGACGCTGATATCGTGATTTCTTCTACCGGCAGTCAGCTGCCGATTTTGGGCAAGGGCGCTGTCGAGCACGCCCTCAAGCTGCGCAAGCACCGGCCCATTCTTATGGTGGATCTCGCGGTCCCGCGGGATATCGAACCGCAGGTGGGAGAGTTGAAGGACGCTTACCTGTATAGCGTCGATGATCTGCGTGAGATCGTTGAAGAGAACAAGCGCTCCCGTCAGGACGAGGCGCGCAAGGCCGACGTCATTATTCAGGAGGGGGTGCGGGAATACGACCTGGAGCTTCGCTCCCGCGATGCGGTAGACACGGTGAAAGCCTTGCGCGGACACGCAGAACAGCTGCGCGATGCGGAGGTCGATAAGGCGCTCAAGGCCCTGGCGCGGGGTGACGATCCCGAGCAGGTCTTAACCGCGATGGCGCGTGGGCTGACGAATAAACTCATCCATAACCCCAGCATCGAACTCAAGCGCGCCAGCGCAGAAGGGCGCGAGGATGTCGTGAGTCTGGCTCGCGATCTGCTCGGCATTCCGGGGGCGCCGCCGGAGCAAGACTAGGCCAGCTTCCCGTGAGAGAATTCGCTGCATGATGAAAGAATCACTATTGTCCAAACTCGACACCCTGGCTGACCGCTACGAGGAGGTGGGGGTGCTGTTGAGCGATAACGAGATCATTTCTGATCAAAATCGCTTTCGTGACCTCTCCCGTGAGTACTCTGAGCTGGAAACTGTCGTTCAGTGCTTCGCCCGCTACCGGCAGGTAGGCGAAGACCTGGCGGAGGCGCAGCTGTTGCTGGAGGACGATGATCCGGATCTGCGAGAAATGGCCGGGGAAGAGCTGCGCAGTGCGCAGGAGCATCAGTCGGAGTTGGAGTTAGAGCTACAGAAATTGCTGCTCCCGCGTGATCCCAATGACTCGAACAATGTATTCCTTGAGATTCGCGCGGGCACTGGCGGTGACGAGGCAGCGATTTTTTCGGGCGACCTGTTTCGCATGTATGCCCGCTATGTGGAAGAGCAGGGCTGGAAGATTGAAGTGATCAGCGAGCGACCGGGGGAGCACGGCGGTTACAAGGAGATCATTGCACGTGTAGCGGGGCAGGACGTGTATGCGCATCTCAAGTTTGAGTCCGGTGCCCATCGCGTGCAACGCGTACCCGAAACCGAGTCGCAGGGTCGCATTCATACGTCTGCATGTACCGTCGCCATACTGCCAGAGGCCGATGCGGTAGATGAGGTAGCGATTAACAAGGCGGATTTGAGAGTGGATACCTATCGAGCATCGGGCGCCGGTGGCCAGCACGTTAATAAAACGGATTCCGCTGTACGTATCACGCATATTCCGACGGGTCTGGTGGTGGAGTGCCAGGACGAGCGTTCTCAACACCAGAACCGCGCCCGTGCCATGTCCTTGTTACAGGCGAGATTATTGTCGTCTGCGCAGGATCAGCAGGCAGCCGCCCAGGCTGAGGAAAGACGAAATCTGGTGGGCACGGGTGATCGCTCGGATCGTATTCGTACCTACAATTTTCCGCAGGGTCGTATCACTGATCACCGCATCAATCTCACCTTGTACAAGCTGGCGGAGGTGATGGAGGGTGACCTCGGCGCGGTTATCGAGCCGCTCCGTCAGGAACATCAGGCAGATCAGTTAGCGGCGCTCGCTGCTGAAAGTTGATGCCGACCATCGCAGGCCTGCTCACACAGGCAAGATTGCCGACGGACAGTGGAGCGCTCGAGGCTGAGTTATTGCTGGCTTTCTGCCTGGAAAAGGATCGAAGCTACCTCTACACCTGGCCCGAACAAGAGGTCGAGCTCCCCGTCGAACAGCGTTATCAGCAATTATTGGAAGCGCGGCGCGCAGGAAAACCGATTGCCTATCTGGTGGGAAGCCGCGACTTCTGGACACTGTCGCTGAGCGTAGACGAGCGCTGTCTGATACCGAGGCCCGAGACAGAAACACTGGTGGAGTGGGCCTTGGAGCTGGATTTACCGACCACGGCACGGGTGTCCGATTGGGGTACGGGTAGTGGCGCTATCGCGCTGGCGCTGGCTAGCGAGCGCCCCGATTGGCGATTGACCGCGCTCGATGCTGACGCTGCGGTAATTGAGCTGGCTCTGGAGAACGCTCGGCGACTGCGTATCGACAACGTTGAGTTCCTGCACTCCAACTGGGGTGAGGCGCTCACGGGTGAGTGTTTTGACTTGCTGGTGTCCAATCCTCCTTATGTGGTCAGTGATGACGAACATCTGGCGCAAGGTGATGTTCGCTTCGAGCCGCGCGCTGCCTTAGCCGCGGGTGTAGATGGCCTAGACGACTTGCGGACTATCACAGCAACGGCTCCTGCATTTTTGAATCATCACGGCTGGCTGTTGGTGGAGCATGGCTATGATCAGGGCCCCGCTGTGCGCCAGCTGCTGGAAGCGGCAGGATTTAAAGAGATAGAAAGTCGCCGTGACCTTGCAGGTCACGAGCGCATATCCGGAGGGCGCTGGCATGATCAGTGACGAGCAACTGCTGCGCTACAGTCGACAGCTCATGTTGAATGGCTTCGATGTGGCAGGGCAAGAGCATTTGTTAGCGAGTTCTGTCCTGGTACTCGGACTCGGCGGCCTGGGGTGCCCGGCGGCGCTTTACCTGGCGGCAGCCGGTGTTGGCCGCCTGGTGCTGGCGGATGGAGATAAGGTCGAAGCGACTAATCTGCAACGGCAGGTCGCCCATACTGAAGCCGACCTCGGCATGTTTAAAGTGGATTCTGCTGCACAGCGAATTGCCGCCTTGAATCCCGCGACGGTTTTGCAACGGGTGCCGGAGTACCTGACTGCGGAGCGTTTGCACGAGTACGTGGCTGAAGTCGATCTTGTGATTGATGCCACAGATAGCTTTGCGACCCGGCTGGCGCTTAACAAAGTCTGTATCGAACTCGGCAAACCCCAGGTGTCCGGTGCGGCAGTGCGTTCAGAAGGCCAGGTCACGGTGTTCGATGCTGCCAAGGGGACGCCCTGCTACCGCTGCCTGTACCCCGAGGGGAACGATGAGGTAGAGCTCTCCTGTTCAGAAAACGGTGTGCTGGCGCCGCTGGTCGGTGTTATCGGATCGCTGCAGGCGTTGGAGGCCGTGAAAATGCTGGCGGGTTTCGGTCGTCCGTTAGCCGGTGAAATGCTGCTGCTTGACGGCTGGAGTATGGAGACGCGCAAGATAGCGCTGCGTAAGAACCCCGACTGTCCGCACTGCGGAAAGGCTTAGGCAACTTATCGCGCGGTTCGCGGTCTGACTCTCGGCAACTCAAAGGAACAAGACAATGCAAAATCTGGTGGAACTGTATTACTCGCTGCACAACGCGATTTTTGTCCGACTGAAGTATCTCGATGGCCTGGCGCCGCTAGCACTGCGCCTGTATCTGGTGCCGGTGTTTTGGGTAGCGGGCACGACCAAGCTGGGGGGTATGGAAAATACGATCGCCTGGTTTGGAAACCCCGATTGGGGCTTGGGTTTGCCGTTCCCGGCGTTGATGGCCTACCTGGCTGCGTACACCGAAGCCATCGGTGCGATCTTGTTGGCGCTGGGCCTGGCCACGCGCTGGGTGGTTATTCCTTTGATTGTTACGATGTTAGTGGCTGCCTTTGCCGTGCATTGGGAGAATGGCTGGGCGGCGATTGCCGATTCCAATGCACCCGAGGTCGCTGCACGGCTGGAGCGGGCCAGGGATATTCTGCGGGAGCACGGTAACTACGACTGGCTCACCGAACAGGGCGGTTATGTCATTTTGAACAATGGCATTGAGTTTGCCATTACCTACCTCGTCATGCTGATTGTGCTGCTCTTTACCGGAGGCGGGCGGTACTTCAGCGTTGATCACTGGTTGCGGGAATGGACCGGCGGAGATCGGCGCAGCAGCTAGGCGCGCACTGCCCCTGAAAGTGGTAGAATGCCCCGCTTTTTTTGACACAGTCCAAAGCGGGGCTAAATGAGACGAAACAATCAGGGCCAGTCAGACTGGTCCCCCGAACAGTTCCAGGTAGATGAAAAAGAGGGCGAGACCCGTTTTCACGACCTGGATCTGGAAGACAGTTTGATGCACGGTATTGCCGACCTCGGCTTTCAATACTGCTCGCCAATACAGGCTCAGGTGCTGCCGCATACGCTGCAGGGACACGACGCCATCGGTAAGGCCCAGACAGGCACGGGCAAGACGGCGGCCTTCCTGATTACCATCTTCAATGACTTATTGTTGAACCCACTCGAGGGTGAGCGCTTCGTGGGTGAGCCGCGTGCCCTGGTGATTGCGCCTACCCGCGAATTGGTGATGCAGATTGCCGCAGATGCTGAGGAGTTGGGGCGTCATACAGGGCTCGGCATCTGTACCTTGATTGGTGGTATGGATTACCAGAAGCAGCTGAATCGACTGCAGCGCGAGGTAGTGGACCTGGTGGTGGCCGCGCCGGGACGCCTGATCGATTTCATGAGTCGACGCGATATTTATCTCGATCGGGTCGAGATACTGGTGCTCGATGAGGCCGACCGTATGCTCGACATGGGATTCATCCCGCAGGTGAAGCGCATTGTTCGAGCAACGCCACAGAAATCCCACCGTCAGACCCTGCTATTCAGTGCGACGTTCACGCAGGACATTATCAATCTCTCTCAGCAGTGGACCTTCGAGCCGGTGCACGTGGAAATCGAACCGGAGAATGTTGCCACCGATACGGTGGACCAGCGCGTCTACATGGTAAGCAGTGAACAGCGCTATCGGGTGCTGAATAATCTGTTACGCAGCCCAGAAGCCGATTCAGTGATTATCTTTGCTAACCGACGCGACCAGGTGCGACGCCTGCACGAAAAGCTGCGTCGCGCCGGATTTCCCGCAGGCATACTGTCGGGGGAGGTACCTCAGAACAAGCGCACTCGCACCCTGGAGCAGTTTAAGCAGGGTGATCTCAAGGTATTGGTGGCTACTGACGTCGCCGGCCGGGGTATTCATGTCGACGGTGTATCCCACGTCATTAACTACAATCTCCCCGAAGATCCGGAGGATTACGTGCACCGGATCGGGCGTACGGGAAGGGCAGGGGCCACGGGTGTCTCAGTGAGTTTCGCGAGCGAAGACGACGCCTTCCTGTTACCGGATATTGAAACCCTTCTAGGTCACAAGTTGGAATGTGAGCATCCGCCTGAGGATTTGCTCGCTCACTGACGCCTGGGCTGGCGCCTGAGTTCTTCACACCAGAACAGGGTGGCGCCACAAACCGCCGCCGGCACTACGAAGAAGTTGAGCAGGGGTATGCCGCTGACCAGGGCCACTGTGCCGCCGAAACCAATACTGCTCAAGCGCTGGCCCCGCAGCACTCGCTTGACCTCCGCAAAGCCCAGCTGATGATTGTCCATCGGGTAGTCCACGTATTGAATCGCCATCATCCATGCTCCAAAGAGGAACCAGAGCAGGGGTGCCACCGCGCTGATGGGTGGTATCCAGCTCAGTATGAAAACCCCCAGCAGCAGCGGTAGATAGTAGGCAAACTTCACCAGCTCCCGCATGATAGAGCGCGGGAAGATCATGAACGCCGCAGCAATGGTTTCAGGTCCCGCAACCTGTTCACCGGTAATGATTTCTTCGGCTTTTTCTGCGAGTAAGCCGTTAAAAGGAGACGCTATCAGGATCGCCACTGCGGTAAAAAGGTAGCCGGTCACCAGGGCCAGTGCGATGACCACCAGCGGCCAGATCAACCAGTTGAGCCAACTCAGCCAATCCGGGATTGCCTTCACCCAGTCCGCCAGCGTGCTGTCCACCCAGCCGATGCTGTAGTAGATCAGTGTGGAAAAAATGACGATGTTGATCGTCAGTGGAATGATGACGAACGGGCGCAGCCGGGGGTGCTTCAGCAACTCGAGACCACGCACAAAATAGGATATGCCGCCGCTCAGATTACCGCGCATTGGAAGGCTCCTCGGCGGCTTCGATACAGCGGCGACAGATGCACTGGCCAGGACTGCTGCTCACCGCTGGATGAGCCAGTAAGCTCTCGGTTGGAGTCACGTCCATGCACCAGCAACTGCTGGCATTGGGGTTCACCGCCATGGCACAGTTATTTTCTTGTGCACACAGTGGGCAGTGGCGCTCTGATGGCTTTTTCGGCTCGGTCATTGCCTTATAATACTGCGCGTTATGGTTGATGACGAGAAAACACTGTTTAGCGAAGAAATGGCCGGGGTCACGCCGCTGAAGCAGGAATCCCGCGCCGGTAGGCGCCGCCGTGGCGGCCCCAGTTTGGATGCGGCTGAACAGCGACGCGCTGCGGCTGTGGCCGAAAAAGCTGATCCCAATCCGCTGGCGGATGAAGGTATCGAGCCCCTCGATCCCTGGTACATACTCGAGTTTAAGCGTCCTGGCATTCAGGATGGCGTTTATCGCAAATTAAAGCAGGGTCGCTACGAGGCAGAAGCGCGCTTGAACCTGCATCGTATGACAATTAAACAGGCGCGGCGTGAGCTCTACGAATTTGTTCAGCAAGCGAGTGAGCTGGGGCTGCGCACTGTCATTGTTGTGCATGGAAAAGGCGAAAATAGCGGTGATCAGGGGCGCAGACAGGCCTCGTTAGTGAAAGGCTATGTTGATCACTGGCTGCGCGAGCTGGATGCCGTGCAAGCGTTTCACAGCGCCCGGCCCCAGCATGGCGGCACCGGCGCGGTCTATGTCTTGCTGCGTAAGGGTGAGGCAGCTAAAGAGCGCAACCGGGAACGATTTCGTCAATAGCGAGGCTCAGTTTGCGCCGGCATTGCGCAAAACCGAGGCATAGTCGCCTCCCTTACGATGGGATTCGACTATAGAAAGCACGGTCTCGCCCGCAGGATTGGTGCAGTTAAGGTCGCGGCCTTCCGCGCAGAAATAGCCGATAAATTTGGCAAAGTCATCGGCGCGCATGCTCTGGTAGGCCTTGAGCAGGGTATGGAAATCCGTTGCAACATCGTCGTGTGATCTGACCTCCAAAAAGCTGCGAACACGCTCATCCGTCCACACTTCGTCCAGTACTTTTTCTTTGTCCTTACGCATGATGTCTTTCCTGCTATTGTGCGGCGTCGAGTTTCTGCCGCAGTAATTCGTTAATCATTTGGGGGTTGGCCTGACCTTTAGAAGCCTTCATGATCTGGCCGACAAAAAATCCCAGCAGTTTCTTGCGCTTGCCATCGTCGGCAGCGAGATACTGGGAGACCTGGTCGGGGTTTGCTGAAATGACCTCGTCGACCATGGTTTCCAGTGCACCGCTGTCACTGACCTGCTTCAATCCCTGTGCCTCGATAATGCTATCGACGCCGCCGCCCTCGTTCCACAGGGTTTCGAAGACCTGCTTGGCGATCTTGCCCGAAATAGTGCCGTCCTTGATGCGCTGAATCAAAACGCCCAGCTCTGCTGCCGGTACTGGACACTGGTCTATGTCCAGGTCGCTGCGGTTGAGTTGACCCAGAACCTCCACGCTGACCCAGTTTGCGGCGAGCTTGGCATCGCCGCTACCTGCGGCTACCTCTTCGAAATAGTCGGCGAGGGGCCGCGAAGCCGATAACACACCCGCGTCATAGGGGCTCAGTGCGTGCTCTGCTTCGAAGCGTTGCTGTTTTTGTCGCGGTAACTCCGGCAGCTGTTCACGCAGCGCCGAGACATAGGTCTCGTCGATGACTACCGGCAGTAGATCGGGTTCCGGGAAATAGCGGTAGTCGTTCGCGACTTCCTTGCTGCGCATGGAGCGGGTCTCGTTGCGGTCCGCATCATACAAGCGTGTTTCCTGGGTAATGCGGCCGCCGTCTTCGAGAATATCCATTTGCCTTTCCACTTCGACCTTGATCGCTTTTTCCACGAAACGGAATGAGTTGACGTTTTTGATCTCGGTGCGCGTGCCGAATTCTTCTTCGCCATGGGGGCGCAGGGAGATGTTGACGTCACAGCGCATGGAGCCCTCTGCCATATTGCCGTCGGAGATTCCCAGGTAGGTCACCAGGGAGTGAATCGTCTTGAGGTAGGCAACGGCCTCCTCCGCATTGCGAATATCTGGCTCAGAGACGATCTCCAGCAGGGGTGTTCCCGCGCGGTTTAGGTCAATGCCGGACATGCCGTGAAAGTCTTCGTGCAGAGACTTGCCGGCATCTTCTTCCAGGTGCGCGCGGGTGACACCGATACGCTTGCTGCTGCCGTCAGCGAGATGAATCTCGACTTCACCCTTACCGACAATCGGGTAGTCAAACTGTGATACCTGATAGCCTTTGGGCAGGTCCGGATAAAAGTAGTTCTTGCGATCGAATACGGAGCGATAGCCGATCTCCGCATCGATGCCGAGGCCAAACATCACCGCGAAGCGGACGGCTTTCTCATTCAGCACGGGCAGCATGCCGGGCATCGCCAGATCGACGGCGCAGGCCTGACTGTTGGGAGCTGCACCGAAATTCGTGGCCGCACCGGAGAAGATTTTTGAGTCTGTGGCTAATTGGACGTGAATTTCCAGCCCAATCACGATTTCCCAGTTCACGCCGCCGCCTCCGCCATTGTTGGTGCCCTCAGTGTGTGCCAGTCAGTCGCCAGCTGAAACTGGTGTGCTGCCTGCAAGAGAAGTTCTTCGCGGAAGTGGCCGCCGATTAGCTGCAGGCCGACGGGGAGCCCTTCGCTGTTGCCAGCCGGAATCGATAGGGCGGGCAAGCCTGCCAGGTTAACGGACAGGGTGTAGATGTCTTCCAGATACATGGCGACTGGGTCGTCAGCTTTCTCGCCAATCTTCCAGGCGGGATGCGGTGTGGTTGGCCCCGCGATGAGGTCGACTGATTCAAATGCGCTCATGAAATCTTGCTGTATCAATCTGCGTACTTGCTGGGCCTTGCGGTAATAGGCGTCGTAGTAGCCTGCTGACAGAGCATAAGTGCCCACCAGGATACGGCGCTTCACCTCGGCGCCGAATCCTTCTTCTCGGGTGCGGGTGTAGAGGTCGAATAAATCTTCCGGGTCTTCGCAGCGATGCCCATAACGAACCCCGTCATAGCGGGACAGGTTGGTGGACGCCTCAGCAGGAGCGATTACGTAATAGCTAGGTACGGCAAGATGCGTGTGAGGCAGAGAGATCTCCACCAGTGTCGCACCCTGCGACTCCAGTTCGCTGAGCGCTGCGCGAATGCCGGACTCTATGCCGGCGTCCAGTCCATCACCAAAGTATTCTTTCGGCACACCGATTTTGAGTCCACTAATGCCACCCGATAGTGCGGCCTGATAGTCGGGAACTTCCACATCGCTGGAGGTAGAGTCGGCGGGGTCAAAGCCCGCCATGGCCTGTAGCAACATGGCGCAATCTTCGGCGGTGCGAGCGATGGGGCCGCCCTGGTCGAGACTGGATGCGAAGGCGATCATGCCGAGTCGGGATACACGACCATAGGTAGGTTTCAGGCCCGTCAGGCCGCAGAGTGCGGCGGGCTGGCGGATAGAGCCGCCGGTATCTGTGCCCGTAGCGGCCGGCGCAAAACCGGCCGCGACCGCTGCAGCACTGCCGCCGGATGAGCCGCCTGGCACGCGCTCCGTGTCCCAGGGGTTGCGGGTCGGGCCGTAGTAGCTGGATTCGTTGGATGAACCCATGGCGAATTCGTCCATGTTGGATTTGCCCAGGGACACCGCGCCGGCTTCGTCCAGTTTACGGATTACAGTGGCGTCATAGGGCGGGACGAAATTGTCCAGCATGCGCGATCCGCAACTGGTGCGGACGCCGCGGGTGCAAAATATATCTTTATGCAGCAGCGGCAATCCGTTGAGTGGTTCTACCTGGCCCGCGGCGCGGCGCTCATCTGCCGAGCGTGCCTGCGCCAGTGCCTGATCAGCGGTGGTGGTGATGACGCTATTGAGCGTGGCGTCGTTTCGTTCGATGCGCTGCAAATACTCACTGGTGATCTCCTCACTTGAGAAATCTCCGGCAGCCAGCCCATCGGCTAATTGTTTCAGGGTAGGCGTGTCCATCACTCAATCACCTTCGGTACCAGATACAAGGCCTCCTCGACAGCCGGGGCGATGGCCTGAAACGCCTGATGGCGGTCGTCCTCAGTCACCTCATCCGCGCGTAGGCGCTGAACGGCGTCCAGCGGATTTGACATGGGCTCGACGGCACTGGTGTCGACGGCTTGCATTTGGTCGACCATGTCCAGAATGCTGGAAATGCGTCCTGTGACCTCGTCAATTTCTGCGTCGGCAATGCGTACTCGCGCCAGCGCCGCGACTTTTTCGATTTCGGCTTTTTCTACAGACATGAACTCACTCGTGTTTGTGACCCTTGTCACGCAATTTGCATGAGGGGGCTAAACCCGGCCTCAAGGCTCGGTTTTCGCGGGCTGTGGGCGGGCAGGGGACGCAAACTTATCACATTTGCGCCTTGCCCAAAATCCCCTCGGTTGGTAGAGTTTCGGCCTTGAACGCACGCACTATAAGTATTTGAAGCAGCGTATTTTTTGAGTTCCGGCAGCCCCCCTCACTGGGTTTGTCTTACAAGGTACATACGATAGATGCTAAAAAACCTGCGCGGATTGTTTTCCAACGATCTGTCTATTGATCTGGGTACTGCTAACACCCTTATCTACGTCCGCGACCAGGGCATAGTCCTCGACGAGCCCTCCGTTGTCGCCATTCGGGTCCACAACGGGCAGAAAACGATTGAAGCTGTAGGGTCTGACGCCAAGCGTATGCTGGGCAGAACACCCGGTAACATCACGGCGATACGGCCACTGAAAGATGGTGTGATTGCCGATTTCCAGGTCACTGAGAAAATGCTGCAACATTTTATCGCCAAAGTGCATGAGTCCAAGTTCATTCGCCCCAGTCCCCGCGTCTTGATTTGCGTACCCTGTCAGTCGACGCAGGTCGAGCGACGCGCCATTCGAGAGTCGGCATTGAGCGCGGGAGCCCGGGAGGTGCGCCTCATTGAGGAGCCCATGGCCGCGGCGATCGGTGCGGGCCTGCAGGTGGCCGATGCCAACGGTTCTATGGTTGTGGATGTCGGCGGCGGCACCACGGAAATTGCCATTATCTCCCTGAACGGCGTGGTCTATAGCGACTCCGCGAGGGTCGGTGGTGACCGTTTCGACGAAGCTATTGTCTCACACGTGCGGCGCCGTTACGGCAGTCTCATTGGTGATTCCACTGCCGAACGTATTAAGCAGGAAGTGGGCTGCGCCTTCGCCGGCAGTGAGTTGCGAGAAATCGACGTTCGCGGTCGCAATCTGGCGGAAGGGGTGCCGCGTAGCTTTACCCTGAATAGTGATGAGATTCTCGAAGCGCTGCAGGAACCGCTCGCGCAGATTGTTCAATCGGTTAAATCTGCGTTGGAGCAGTCTCCGCCTGAACTTGCGGCTGATATCGCCGAGAGTGGTATTGTTCTGACGGGTGGCGGGGCCTTGTTGCGTGACCTGGATCGCCTGATAGCAGACGAGACGGGCCTGCCAGTGATTGTTGCCGAAGACCCGCTGACCTGTGTGGCCCGTGGGGGTGGATTGGCAATGGAGCTGATGGACCGGCACACAATCGACCTGTTGTCGACGGAATAATCTTTGGCTCCGCCAGCGCTGGCTTGAACGCGAGGAGCAACCATCAAACCTTTATTTATTAAAGAGCCCTCCGCTGCGACGCGACTGTTGTTGGCGGCGCTTATCGCGTTTCTTTTAATTTCTGCCGATATTCGACTCAACCAGATGGCAGCGACGCGGGCCGCGCTTGCCGCGGTGGTTTACCCGTTCTATTGGATTGCGGATATCCCCGCTCGAGTCAGCAATTGGGGAACGGAAAGTCTGGTCAGTCGATCAACCTTGATCGAGGAGAATGATCGCCTGCGCGGAGAGTCGATACTGCTTGAGGCGCAAGTGCTGCAGATGGCCGCATTGCGCGCCGAGAATGTGAGGCTGCGCGCACTGCTAAATTCATCGGCGCTGTTGCAGGACGATGTGTTGGTGGCGGAGTTGGTCGGTATTTCTCCTGATCCGTCGCGCCAACTGGTGGTGTTGAACAAAGGTAGCAGTGATGGTGTATTCGCGGGTCAGCCGCTAATCGACTCTCAGGGCTTGATGGGCCAGGTGGTCGAAGTGACGGGCAGTAGCGCGAGAGTGTTGCTGATTACCGATAGCACCCATGCGATTCCGGTCCAGGTCAATCGCAATGGCGTGCGAGCAATCGTTGAAGGTGTTGGGCGCCTGGACAGATTGGAGCTGCGGCATGTGGCCGCTACCGAAGATATCGAGGTCGGCGATCTGTTGGTTAGCTCCGGACTGGGGGGGCGCTTTCCAGTTGGTTACCCCGTGGCGGAGGTCACCGATGTCGTGCGTGATCCCGGTCAGACCTTTGCTCGAGTGCTCGCTAGACCCAGCGCGGCGCTTAACCGGTCGCGTCACGTGTTGCTTGTGTTCACCGAGCCCGCGGCGGAATAGTCGGTGGTGCAGCAGCGAATGCAAGGCAGTTGGGTCATCGCGATGAGCTTCGCTGTCGCCTTTTTGTTGACAGTGTGGCCGATCCCCGCCGGTTTGATGTGGGCGCGCCCCGATTGGGTTTGTCTGGTTCTGATCTACTGGGTTATCGCATTGCCCCAGAGCATCGGCATCGTTTTGAGTTTCCTCGTAGGTCTGTTGCTCGATGCTGTAGAGGGCTCGATGCTGGGCCAGCACGCGCTTTCGCTATCGGTGGTGGCGTATCTGGCACTGGTGTTATACCAGCGCTTGCGGCAGTTTAATTTGTGGCAGCAGGCGGCGGTTGTTTTTGTCATGGTGGGTGTCAATCAGCTCGTCGCCCTATGGCTGCAGGGCCTCGCTGGACTGACCAGCGGCAGCGCTGTGTTTCTCGTGCCCGTACTCATCAGCGCCCTCTTGTGGCCCGCCGTGATGACCTTGCTGCGGCATATGCGCCGCAGTTATCGGGTTGGTTGAGTGATTCCGTGGTCGCTCTGGTTCTTGCTTCTGCTTCACCACGCCGCGCCAGTTTACTGCAGCAGCTAGGTGTCGAGTTCATTCAGATAGCCACCGATATAGACGAGACACTGCTCGACAACGAATCTGCAGAGGATTATGTCATTCGCCTGGCGCGGGAAAAATCGGCGACTGCGCAGCGCGAGCTCAATGAAGACAGCGCGGTATTGGCGGCGGATACCTGCGTCGTTCTGGATGATCTGGTTTTGGGCAAGCCCCAGGACCATTTCGATGCACTTGCCATGCTGGCGCGCCTTAGTGGCCGTGAACACAGGGTCCTGACGGCGGTTTGCGTACGCCGACTGGACCAGATCGAAGAGGTCATGACTGATACACGGGTCAAGTTCGTTAATTTGAGCAAGGCATGCTGCGACAGTTACCTGGCCACGGACGAGCCCTGGGACAAGGCGGGTGCATATGGCATTCAGGGCTTGGCGGGAGCATTTGTCGAGTCAATTACAGGAAGCTACAGCGGCGTGGTGGGTCTACCCCTGGCGCAAACCCATGAACTGCTGCGGCGCGTCGGTGTCAAAACGACCCTGGACTCAGCAGATGAGTGAAGAAATTTTGGTGAACGTGACACCTGTAGTGACGCGGGTAGCGGTGGTGGAGCAAGGCGTCTTGCAGGAGCTGCATATTGAGCGTGCTGCCAGTCGCGGCATTGCCGGCAATATCTATGTCGGGAAAGTCGCGCGCGTGTTACCCGGTATGCAGGCGGCATTTGTCGACATTGGCGAGGAACGAACGGCGTTCATCCATAGCTCTGATATTGTCGACGCCGCTGCACAGGACGGGATTGATGAGGACATCCAAAGGCAACTGCGCCAGGGGCAGTTGTTGACAGTACAAGTGGCCAAGGAACCGCTGGGCAGCAAGGGCGCTCGCTTGACCACAGAGCTGTCGATGTCGACTCGCTACCTGGTTTTTCTCCCAGGCAGCGGTCATATCGGTATCTCTCAGCAAATCACCGATGCCGACGAGCGATCCCGCTTAAAAACGCTGGTACAAACGCTCGCCGCTGAGTGGGAGTTTGAAGGTGCGGGTTTCATAGTGCGCACGGCTGCGGAAGGGGTCGGCAGTATTGGCTTGGAGTCCGATCTAAAGTTTTTGGCGCGGCTCTGGAAAAGTGTCAATCAGCGCCGCGCCAAGCAGAGCGAGCCCGGCTGTATCTACTTTGACTGGCAGCTCTATCACCGGGCTGTTCGCGACCTGGCGCGACCGGGTCTCGAACGGGTTCGCGTCGATGACGAGGGCGCCTTCCAGCACCTCGTCAGTTTTTGCAAAGATTTCGTGCCTGAGTTGGAGGGCATACTCGAGCACTATCAGGGTGAGCGCCCGTTGTTCGACCTGTTTGGTGTCGAGGAGGAAATCGACCGTGCCCTGCAGAGCACCGTTCGGCTCAAGTCGGGAGGCCATCTGGTGATTGAGCAGACCGAAGCGATGACTACGGTCGATGTCAATACGGGTGGCTTCGTGGGTCGCAGCAGCCAGGAGGAGACGGTCTATAAGACCAATCTAGAAGCGGCGTCAGCCCTCACGCGCCAGCTGCGGGTGCGTAATATTGGTGGCATCGTGATGATCGACTTTATTGATATGCAAGATGCGGAACACCGCCGTCAGGTATTGCGTGCACTCGAGAAGGGCCTTGCTCGCGATTCCGCGAAGACTACCGTCTCCGAGTTTTCTAATCTGGGCTTGGTGGCAATGACACGCAAACGGACGCGCGAAAGCCTTGAGCACATTCTGTTTGAGAGCTGCGACAGCTGCGGCGGCAAGGGTGCCGTCAAATCGGCGCGCACCGTATGCTATGAAATATTCCGGGGAATTCTGCGTGACGCGAAGGCCTTCGAAGCTGATAACCTTACGGTGCGGGCGTCACAAGAGGTCGTGGATTGCCTGCTGGATGAGGAGTCGACGGATGTCGCGGAGCTGGAGGAATTCACCGGGAAAGCCATTCAGTTTCGTGTAGAACCCATGTACAGCCGGGAACAGTTCGACATAATACTGCTCTGACGGGCACAGAAGTCCCGGCTGGAGCCGGGGAACACGGATCTGGATTGAAAGACTACCTGCTCAATAAGCTCACCACCGCTCTCTGGACCGCCATTGTGTTGGTGCTGGTGGTGTTGGCGAGTTATGCGAGCCTGGGGCGACTGGTAACGTCCAATTTGGGACAGTACCGCGAGGACCTGCTACGCGAACTCAATGCCCGCCTGAGCTTTGTCGTGGAAGTAGATGAGCTGCGCGGTGAGTGGTCCTCTTTCACGCCCCGAGTGGAGTTTAAGGGCGTGCGCCTGCTGGGGGATCGCTACGCCGAACATAGCATGGTTATCGACTCCCTCTATGCGGAGATCGATGTTCTCGATAGCCTGCGAACCCGCAGTCTACAGTTCTACGCGCTGAGTTCGGTGGGCATGCGGATGCATGTCGATATCGATGAACAAGGCCGGCTGACACTGCCCGGTCTGCCGGCGCAGTCCGGCGGAAATTTTGGCAGCCCGCTCTACGACCTTTTGTTTAACGCCGAACTGATGGAGTTCTCTGATGTCACGATTTCGCTAAACGACGCGGAAGGTGAACGCCAGTTGTTTGCGGAAGTTCGATTGGCACGTGAGGATGATTTCCGGCGCTTTAATCTGTCGCTGTTGTCGCCTGCGCGGGAATCGTGGTTCCGCGTGATCGCAGAAGGCACGGGGGACTTGATGGACTTACCCTCGTTTGTTGGGGACTTCCATCTGGTGACATCGATTGGGGATGTTGCGAATTACCAGGTCTGGAGCGAATCCCTAGGCATCGCGGGCGTTGCTGGCGGGATGAATGCCGAGTTGTGGATGAGTATCCGCGACGGTGAAATGCGGCTCGCCGCAGAGTTGGGTGCGGACAATCTCAGCATTCCGGTGTCGGGTGAAAGTACACAGAGCATCGAGTTTTCCGATCTGGGTGGAAACGTTCAGGCGGCCTATAGCGACGGGCGTTGGCGCTTTGACCTGGAACAACTGTCGTTTCAACGCGATCAGAGTGCTCTGCGGGTCGAGCGCCTCGGTGGTGAGTATGACGGTAAGCAGTTGCGTCTGCTCAGCAAGGACCTCGATTTGGACGACTTTGTCGTTTATTTCACAGAAGACAGCCAACTGCCTCCCGCGGCGTACAAGCTGCTGACCGAGTTGGCGCCACGCGGAACCTTTGAGCGACTACAAATCACACTGCCCGACGTGAGTGATCTTACTGCCTGGCAGCTAGACGCCAATTTTGCAGGTGTTTCCGTGGAGTCCGTGAGTGGTGCACCCGGCATTACTAATGCCTCCGGCTACCTCAGCATGGGCCCGGAGACTGGCAAGGTACAAATCGCTTCCTCTGAATTTACGATGTCCTTCCCCGCAGTTTTTCGGGCGCCACTGGCGTACTCCAGTTTTTCTGCCGAGCTGGCCTGGCAACTGGAAGAAGAGGAATTTCGGGTATGGAGCGGGCCCTTCGATGCAGCGGCCGATGAAGGGCTCGTGCGCGGACTATTCGGCTTGAGTGTTCCCCTGCAGAAGCCCAATTTGGGAATCGATATGGATCTGATGGTCGGGTTTAGCGACACGCATCCCCGCTTCAGGGCCAAATATCTGCCCTATACCCTCAGCGACAACTTGCTGGGGTGGCTCGGATCCAGCATCGGTGATGGGCATATAGATGAAGGCGCATTTATCTGGCGTGGCCATTTGCGCCGCGAGTTGCCGGAGCGACGCACTGTGCAGTTGTTCTTCGACGTGGAAGACGCCACGCTCAACTATCATCCCGAATGGCCACCGGCCCATGAACTCGATGGCCTGGTGCTGATAGATGGGCCGGATGTCGACGTGAGGGCCTCCGACGCTCGCATTATTGATACGCGGGTTCGCGAACTCGATGTGCAGTTGCGCAGCGATGACCGCAAACAACTGCAACTCTCCATAGAGGGGGTGATGGAGGGGGGCGCAGAGGATGGGCTGACCGTCGTCAACACCTCGCCACTGCGAAAAATTGTGGGCGATACCTTTATGGACTGGCAGTTAGCCGGATCCCTCGAAACACGCCTGAAACTGCAGCTGAATCTCAGTGACAATACGGTTTCACCCCGGGTCAGCGTCGACACCCAATGGGATCGGGTCACTCTCGACGCCGCGCCATTAAGATTGCAGGTGGAAGACATCAGCGGAGATCTCCATTTTGATATGGAGAATGGCTTCTCTGCTGACGCACTGACCGGCTCATTGTGGGGAGCTGCGGTAACGGCCAATGTGACTCAGGGGCGTGTCGGGGAACAGCTGGCAGACCTCGATATAGCTGTATCCGGTGAAGTGTCTGCTGCGTCAGTGCGGGAGTGGTTGCAGCTCGACCTGTTGCGTTTGGCCGAGGGCGAGGCCAGCGTTGACCTGAATATTATGCTGCCCAACGGCGGCGGTCCCTACTTGCAGGCACAATCGGACTTACAGGGGGTTTCACTAGACCTGCCTGCACCCTGGGGCAAGTCTTCAGAAACGGCAGAAAACTTCTCAGTACGCATGCCTCTTGGGGGCGAAAGTCGCCGCTTAAGCCTGGATCTTGACCAGACGGTTTGGTTGGGCGTGCTGCTAGATGAGAACGGTTACGCGGGGGCCTCACTCGGCTTCGGTGAGCCGCTGACGCAGCTCGAAGCGGGTTATTTCCTGCTAGGTGGCGAATTGGAGCAGCTGCGCTGGCAAGTCTGGTCGGACTTTCTGGATCGCTATGTGCTGTCGGAGGGGCAGTCGCCTGCCGCGGTGCTGGTTGGTGTGAGAGATCTGCGGGTGGGGCAGCTGGAAGCCTTTGGCCAGAATTTTTCCAATGTTCAGCTCAATGCCTGGCAAGAGACTCAGCGCTGGGATTTGGAGGCGACCACGGATTGGGTGAAGGGCCGCGTCAGCGTTCCAGACGACTGGAGTTCACTGAGCGTCGATCTCGCGCGCCTGGATCTAGAGGGCTTTAGTGAGGAACTGAATATCAATCTGGAGCAACTGCCATCGGGGTCGTCCGACCTTCCGCCCATCGCAATCAGCATCGCTGAGCTAAGCAATGGCGCCGATGTGTGGGGTAATGTCAGCTTCAATTTGCGAGAAGAGGAGGGTAACTACAGCTTCGAGGACGTTCGCGGTAATTTGCGTGGGCTCGAGCTGGGAAGTGAGGGCGAGGGTATGCGCGTCGATTGGTTGGCAGCTGGCGACACGCCGCAGACCCATGTCCAGGGCGAGATCTACTTCGAAGACTTCGGTCTCGTGCTGGAAAACTATAGTTACGACAAGGTGATCGAGACCCGCCAGGGAGAGGTCGGCTTCGACGTGAACTGGCCCGGTTCACCGCTGGATTTTCAGCTGGCCACCAGCAGTGGAACGGTCGCTATCGACGTGGGCGAGGGTAGCTTCCTCAAGACTTCCGGGGCCACCGAGGGCACCCTGCGGGTAGTGAGCATACTGAACCTGGCGGATTTCGTACGCCGCCTCAGCCTGGACCTGTCCTACATGTTCAAGTCAGGCATTCCCTTTGACTCTATACGCGGCGATCTGCACTTACAGGATGGCACGATCGAAGTGCCTGACATGGCAGTAGCCGGGCCATCCTCAAGCTTTCAGTTTGCCGGCCGTGCCGACGTGCCCGAGCAGCGCATTGATGGTGAACTGGTAGCAACACTGCCAATAGCCAGTAACCTGCCCTGGGTCGCAGCACTGGTCAGCGGGTTACCCGCGGCAGTCGCGGTATATGTTATCAGCAAGCTCTTCACCAAGCAGATGGACCGCTTCTCCAGCGCCAGCTATGAGGTCGCTGGGCCCTGGGACGACCCGGAAGTGAAGTTTCAGCGCATATTCGACAATACGACGGAAGCCAATAACGTGGCCTCTACAGAAGCGACAGACCCCGCCGACAGTTAAGCTTCGCTTAGCTCCCTCAGATACCGGAACAGCTTTCGAGCCGACGCCGGTGACTTTCCAGCAGATTGCTCGCGGCTATGTTGACGCAGTAATTGTCGCAGGTGTTGCCTGTCGGCGGCTGGATACTGCTCGATAACCGATTCGATTGCCGCCGGACCCTCGGCAAGCAGGCGATCCCTTAGCGCCTCTATGGCATGGAAGGCATCGGCAGAGTGTCGCCTCTGCCGATGCAGATTTTCGAGCGCCTGGGCGATGGGCGTGGCGTCAATGCGGCGCATAAGCTTGCCAATGAACTGAAGCTGGCGCCGCCGACCGCTGTTACTGCGAATTGATCTCGCCAACTGTATTGCATCGATGAGATCGTCATCCTCAATGGGGCTCTTCTCCAACTCGCGCTCGCTCAGACCGACCAGTTCCTCGCCCAACTGCTGCAAGGCCGTCATCTGGCGCTTCAGCTCGGATTTGCTGACGTATTCGTCTTCGGCATCATGCATAGAACAGAGTCGCCAGGCCCAGGAAAGACATGAATCCCACGACGTCAGTCACGGTAGTTAAGACCACGCCACCCGCTAGAGCCGGATCAATTTCGTGACGCTTCATGAACAGCGGGATCAGCGTGCCGGCCAGAGCCGCGGTAAGCAGATTGATGACCATGGCAGCGGCGATGATTGCGCCAATGAGCCAGTCGTTAAACCACAGCGACGCGGCGACTGCCACCACCCCTGACCAGACCACGCCATTGAGCAGGCCGACGAAAACCTCGCGATTCACCAGCCAGCTCTGGTTGGCGCTGCCAATTTGGCCCAGGGCCATGCCGCGTATCATGACAGTCAGTGTTTGTGTCCCCGCGATGCCGCCCATGCTGGCCACGATGGGCATCAGCACCGCCAGTGCGACGACCTTGTCGATGGTCCCCTGGAACAGGTTGATCACCGATGCCGCGATGAACGCGGTCACCAAATTGATGCCCAGCCAAACCGCCCTTCGTGGTGCGGTTTTGAATACCGGCGCAAAGGTGTCTTCATCCTCGTCGAGACCGGCCATGCTCATGAGCGAATGGTCGGCATCCTCGCGAATAACGTCTACCACATCATCGATAGTGATGCGGCCCAGCAGCCTACCATTGTCGTCAACCACGGGTGCTGATACCCAGTCGTGACGTTCGAATAGCTGCGCGACTTCGCTGTCTTCCATGCTGGCTGGAATGGCTTCTACCTCGGTTTCCATCACTTCACGTACGGTAGAGGTAGGATCAGACGTCAACAGAGTGCGTAGCGGCAGAATACCGATAAAGCGGTCAGATCGATTCACCACTATCAGGTTGTCGGTCATCTCTGGAATTTCGTCGTGGCGTCGCAGATAGCGCAGCACAACATCGAGAGTATGCCGCGCACGAACGGTGATAGTGTCGGTGTTCATCAGACCGCCGGCGCTATCGTCGGGATAGTCCAGCACCTGCTGCACTCGGGTGCGATCCTGCTCGCCCATCGCGCGCAGTACTTTCTGCAATACCTTCTCGGGCAAGCGTTGCAGGATGTCTGCGACATCGTCAGGTTCCAGACCTTCAGTCGCGGCCGCGACTTCTTCGGCATCCATTCCGCGCAGGAACTGAGACTGCAACTCGTCACCCAACTCCTGCAAAATCTCGCCTTCATCGGCGTCGTCGACCAGCTGCCACAGTACGGCGCGGGTCGGCGGTGGAGAAGATTCTAGAAGATGGGCGATGTCCGCGGGGGGGAGTGCGTTAAGCATGCGGCGCACATTGACGAAGGTGCCGCTGTCGAGTGCACTGGTTAGCTCGTCCAGCTGTGCCAGGGACTTGCTCTGTTCAGCGGTCTGAGGCACCTTACTCGTCCTCGTCGAAGCGGTTCTCGATCAGCGCGATGAGCGCGTCCAGCGCCTCTTGTTCGTCGGCTCCTTCAATTTCCAGGTGCAGGGTGGTGCCTTTGGCAGCGGCTAGCATCATTATTGACATAATGCTCTTGCCATCGACGAGTCCCTCGTCGACGCCGACCATGATTTTGCTGGAGAACGCGGCGGCACAGCTCACAAACTTTGCGGCCGCGCGGGCGTGTAGTCCGAGCTTGTTAATTATTGTTATCTCGTGCCGGAGCATAGTTCAGGGTGTCAGCTCTGTAGTTCGCGATGCCGTATATTGACTTCCGGGTACTGAGACCGATAGTGCCGGTACAGCCTCTCGGCCAGATATACTGAACGATGTTGGCCGCCGGTACAACCGAGGGCAACGGTGATGTAGCTGCGGTTGTTATCGCGGTATTCGGGCAGCCAGCGATCGAGAAACTGGCAGATGTCAGCTAGCATATCTTCCACTTTTGCATCTTGCTCCAGGAAGCTCGCCACCTCTGGGTCTTTGCCGGTGCGCGGTCTGAGATCCTCTACCCAGTGTGGATTGGGTAGCACTCTCACGTCGTAAACGAGATCGGCGTCTGTGGGCAGGCCGCGTTTAAAGCCAAATGACTGAAAAAGAATGGCAATACCCCCGGCTTCAGCGCCGACCAGGCGCTGGCGAATAGCCGAGCGCAGTTCATAAATGGTCATGCGGCTGGTGTCGATTGTCAGCGATGCATCCACGGCAATGGGCTCGAGGATTTGGCGTTCCTTGGCGATCGCTTCGGCCAGGGTTGTGTAGTCATTGCTCAAATGGTGTTTGCGCCGTGTCTCGCTAAAGCGCTTGATCAGACTGTCGTCATCGGCGTCGAGATAGAGGACATCAATGCGAACGCTCTCAGGAAGCTGAGCCAGCATCGCCGGAAAGTGCCCGAGGTCCTGATGGGCATTGCGTGCGTCAATGCACACGGCGAGACGGCTGTTACCCAGCTCATCTGCTTGGCCTTGTTCGATCAGAGCCGGCAGCAGAGCGGCGGGCAGGTTATCGATACAATAAAAGCCTTCGTCCTCCAGCTGATGCAGTGCGGTGCTCTTACCGGAGCCTGAGCGGCCACTGATAATAATCAGCCGCATGCGCCGATCAGAGCCTGAACTTAACCGCTGCGTCGAACAGCGACTCGTTATTGGAGGCGCTGCGTAGAGCCTGGCAAAACAAATCGTTGCTGAGCAGCTGGGCGAGTCCCGCGAGAATGTTGAGGTGTTCCTGTTGCGCCTCTTCAGGCACCAAAAGGACAAACAGGATGTCGACGGCAGTAGCATCGGGCGCGTCGAAATCGATACCCTGGTCCAGCGTAATCAGTGTGCCAATGGCGCCACCGCAATTGCTGATGCGGCAGTGGGGGATGGCGATACCTTCTCCCAATGCTGTGCTGCCCAGTCGCTCGCGCGCCAGCAGGTTGTTGTATACCTCCGTCGTGTCCAGCGTAGGCTGATCTTCGCAGATGAAACTCGCCGCTGTCTCGAAGATGCGTTTTTTACTTAAGCCTGGTGCCTTGCAGAGTGTGCGCTCCAGGGTGAGCAATTTATCGAGCTGGAACATCAGTGGCCGCGAGTCTTTTCCTTGTGTTTGATCAACTGGCGATCGAGCTTGTCTGCTAACAGATCGATCGCCGCATACATGTCTTCAGATTCCGCGGTGGCAAAAATATCGGCTCCAGACACGTGGATAGTCGCCTCCGCTTTTTGAACCAGTTTCTCCACGATCAGTGTGACGTCGGTATTCGTAATCTGATCAAAATGTCGTTGTAAGCGTTCAAATTTTGTCAGTACATATTCCCGCAGGGGGTCTGTTACCTCGACGTGATGGCCACTGATTGTGATTTGCATGGTTCGCTCCTGTTTCAGTCAGCGTTTTACGCACTCATCATACTAGACGCTTGCGCTCGTTGGACGGTGGAATCACCAGTGATTCCCTGTATTTGGCGATGGTACGGCGCGCCACTTTAATGCCCTGTTCCTCCAGCAGATTGGTGATCTTGCTGTCGCTCAGGGGTTTGCGCGGATTCTCCGCGGCTATCAGTTTCTTGATCAAAGCCCGAATGGCGGTCGAACTGCATTCTCCACCGGAGGCGGTGCTCACGTGGCTGGAGAAGAAGTATTTCAGTTCAAATATCCCGCGCGGCGTGTGCATGTACTTCTGCGTGGTAACCCTGGAAATAGTGGACTCATGCATTTCTACGGCTTCTGCAATGTCGTGCAGCACCAGCGGCTTCATGGCTTCTTCGCCGTAATCCAGGAAGCCGCGCTGATGTTCCACAATGCGCGTCGCTACCTTCATCAAGGTCTCATTGCGGCTTTGCAGGCTCTTTAGGAACCAGCGGGCCTCCTGCAGATTGTCGCGCAAATAGGTGTTGTCGGAACTGTTATCTGCGCGCTTGATTAGTCCGGCGTAGGTTTCGTTGATGCGTAGCTTCGGAGCGATGTCGGGATTGAGTTCCACATGCCAGCTTCCATTGCGCTTGCTGACAAATACGTCTGGAACAATGTATTCCGTCGCCTGGGGATTAATGCTGTCGCCGGGGTTGGGATTGAGAGACTGTATGAGCGACAGAGCTGCGCGTAGATCGGCCTCCGAGATCTTGCTGCGGCGCATTAGCTGCGCGTAATCGCGGTTGCCGAGCAGGTTCATGTAGCGATTGACGACGAGGCGTGCTTCGCCGAGAAACGGCGTCTCGGCCGGCAGCTGTTGCAGCTGCACCGCCAGACACTCCTGCAGGTCATGGGTGCAAACGCCGGGAGGATCGAACTGTTGCAGGCGGTGCAATACCGCAATCACTTCATCCAGCTCGATATCGAGTTCGCTATCGAAAGAACTCCAAATGTCTTCGGCGCTAACCGCCAGGCGGCCGTTGTCGTCAGTCGCATCGATAATGGCCATGGCGATGAGTCGGTCGGTGTCGGACATGCGACTGAGGTTGAGCTGCCACAGCAGATGGTCCTGCAGAGTTTCGGTAACACTATTGCGACCATCGATGTCTTGTTCCTGTGCGTCGCTGGCAGGGCCCAACTGCCCCACGGGGGCCTGATAGACATCCTCCCACTGGGTGTCGACGGGAAGTTCACTGGGTATTGCGGCGTCCAGATCGGAGATTTCAATGCTGGAATCCCCGGCAGAGGGTTCCGAGGGTGCATCAACGTTGGCCTGCGGTTCTGCCATAGTCCCGCCAGCGTCGCCGCTGTCCGCAGCTGTAGCCGCTTCGGCATCTTCGCTAACCTCAAGCATTGGATTGCTCTCCAGAGCCTGCTGGATTTCCTGTTGGAGATCGAGAGTGGAGAGCTGCAACAACTTGATGGCCTGTTGCAGCTGGGGGGTCATTACCAGCTGTTGGCCAAGCTTCAGTTGGAGCGATTGTTTCATAGCGGACCGGGGTACTGCGTTACTCGCAGTGTAGCCCCAGCGAGCCTCGCAGGCAAGATTGGCATGAAAATCGCATAGCGATTGCATTTAGGTGGTGTGAGCTTACCCTCACAAACGGAATTCGTGCCCCAGATAGACCTGCCGCACCTGTTCGTCTGCCAGAATGTCGTCGGCCGTTCCAGCAGCAATGATGTGGCCCTCACCCACGATGTAGGCTTTCTCGCAGATGTCGAGTGTTTCGCGCACGTTGTGATCAGTAATGAGTATACCGATGCCACGTGCCTGCAGGTGTTCCACAATTTGTTTGATATCGTTCACTGAGATCGGATCGACTCCGGCGAAGGGCTCGTCGAGCAGAATAAAGTCTGGCTCGGTGGCCAGTGCCCGCGCGATTTCCACTCGCCGTCGTTCACCTCCCGACAATGACATGCCAAGGCTGTCTCGTATATGGGTGATGTGAAACTCATCCAGCAACTGCTCCATCCTGTCACGGCGCTGTCGGCGCGAGAGGTCAGCACGACTTTGCAGAATTGCCATCAGATTGTCCGCTACTGACAAGCGACGGAATATCGATGCTTCCTGGGGTAGATAGCCGATGCCTCGGCGGGCGCGGCCATGCATCGGCAGATCGGTCAGGTCCTGACCATCAATGCTGATGTTGCCTCGATCGGCGCTGATAATGCCGACAATCATGTAAAAGCAGGTGGTCTTGCCGGCGCCGTTCGGCCCCAGTAAACCTACTATCTGACCACTGCTGATCTCCAGCGAGACATCCTGCACGACCGCCCGGCCCCGGTAGCTCTTGGCAAGATTGCTTGCCCTGAGAATGGCCACGATTACTCTTCCAGCTTGTGTGGCGGGATAACGACTTCCACACGCTGGCTGGTGTCCTGCTCGTTACCGGCTGCTTTCACCAGCTGTTCGTTGATGAAATAGTCGATGCTGTCGCCTTTCACCGTTGAGCCGTCCTGCTCCAGCCGCGCGTTCTCCTTTAACAGTACCCGCTCTTCTACCCGATAGTACTCAATCACCTCGCCCCAGGCGTGCATGAAAGGGCTTTCGGGTTCTGGGCGCTGACGCATGTGAGCTGGCTCGCCCTCTGCGACGATCTTGTCGCCCTCCGCATCGATGCGGTAGATGGTGATTTGGTCAGCCTCGATATGAATGCTGCCCTGATTCATTTCAACATTGCCACGATAGACCGTCAGCCCGGTTTTCTCGTCGCGGACTGCCTCGTCGGCAACAATATGAATCGGCTGCTGTGTGTCGTCAGGCAGTGCCAGTAAGCTCATGCTCGCCGTGCTGAGCCAGGTTGCGAGCGTTAGCAGCGCCAGGCGTGCAAGCATTTCAGCTTTCCTCCCGGTGCTGAAGGAACTGTGCCCGCGCATCATCGAGCTTGTGCTGTGCCTGCAGAATGAACTCGCAGGCTTCTCTAACCGCGCCGCGCCCACCGTTGCGCTGGCTGCGCCAGTCGGCATGAGCGGCGACAAATTCATCGCCGTCGGCAGGGGTCATGCCCAGTGCGCAGGCTTGTATCGCGCCCAGGTCCGGCAGGTCATCACCCATATAGGCGGCTGCAGCCATAGGAAGCCGCAGCTGGTCCAGCAGTTCTTGCAGCGCAGTGAGTTTATCGTCTCGGCCCTGGATGACGTGCTTGATGCCAAGTTCTTTGGCGCGCCGATCAACGATATTCGATTGTCGCCCGGTAATAATGGCCACTTCGATGCCTGCCTGTTGCAGGAGTTTCAGCCCAAGCCCGTCAGCGGTGTAGAAGGTTTTAGTTTCTTCGCCGCCATTGGCGTAGTGCAGCCCACCATCGCTGAGCACACCATCAACATCGAGCGCCAGCACGCGCACGCCTGCGGCTTTCTCCAGGGCCTGGCTCACGCAACACCCGCCTTCAAAATGTCGTGCAAGTGCACAACCCCCACAGGTTTGCGGGTATCGTCAACGATGACCAGCGCTGTGATCGTGTGTTCCTCCATGATATGCAGCGCCTCTGCGGCCAGAATCTCCTGGCTAATGGTCACCGGATCACGGGTCATGACGTCCTCTATAAGCGTGTCATGGATATCAATTTCATTGTCGAGTGCACGGCGCAGGTCGCCGTCTGTGAACACCCCTAGCAACTCCCCGTCGCTATTGAGTACGCTGGTCATCCCGAGTCCTTTGCTGGTGACCTCCAGCAGTGCCTGGTCCATCACTGTGCCCATGGCAACCCGCGGTATGCTGTCACCGTCGTGCATAATGTCATCCACTTTGAGCAGCAGCTTGCGTCCCAGTGCGCCTCCCGGGTGGGAGAAAGCGAAATCTTCAGCGGTAAAGCCGCGGGCCTCTAGCAGTGCGATAGCCAGCGCATCGCCCATCACCAGGCTGACCGTCGTGCTTGAGGTGGGCGCCAGATCGAGTGGGCATGCCTCTGCTTCCACGGCGGTGTTTAAATTGACGTTGGCGGCTTTAGCCAGAACCGAATTCGCATCACCGGTCATCGTGATCAGGGGCACGTCCATGCGCTTCAGCAGTGGCAGCAGCGTGATCACTTCACTCGTGGTGCCGCTATTGGAGAGTGCAATGACTGCGTCCAGTTCGGTAATCATACCGAGATCGCCATGGCTGGCTTCCCCCGGGTGCACGAACAGTGCGGGTGTACCGGTGCTGGCTAGAGTGGCGGCAATCTTGGTGCCGATATGTCCGGACTTACCCATACCGGTCACGACGACGCGGCCAGGGGTCTTCAGCAGTATTTCGCAGGCCTCTGCAAACTGCGCATCAATGCGCTCTAGCAGGCGCGATATCTCGTCTCGCTCCATACGAATGGTGCGGCGGGCGGAGCCGAGGTAATCAGGGTTTTCAGGTCGTGACACGGGGCCTCACTCAACCGCGCGCGGTCATGAACAGCCAGTAATAGTACAGGGCGTAAATCAACAACAGAAACACACCCATAAAGCGACCAATCTCGTGGCCATTGCTGGCGCCGGGCGATGTGCTGCGCAGCAAGCTGCCATACAACCCGCAGGCTAGTAATAGTGTAATGCCGGTCATCGAGGCGTAATCGCGGGTGAGTACCTGCGGTTCCAGGAGCTGAATTTCGAACAGCCCGGGCAGCGACATAACGCCTAAAAGATTAAACAGATTGGAACCCATTACGTTCCCCAGGGCTATTTCGGCGTGGCCTTTCATGGCGCTGGCCAGAGACGCGGCGAGTTCCGGCAGGCTGGTGCCAATGGCTACCACCGAGAGGCCAATGACCAGTGGACTAACGCCCAATTCGAGCGCGATATTGCTGGCGCCCCACACCAGAATCTTGGAGCTGGCGATCAGTAGAATCAGCCCGATGGCAAAGCTGGCCCAGGCCCGAGTCGGCATCATATGGGGCAGTTCTTCGACATTGGCTTCTTCAGCGGCGTTAGGGTCGTTTGACTGCGAGCGAATCATCTCGATCAGGATGAAGCTGAGTGCGGCCAACATGAGCAGGCCATCAAGCCAGTCAAGCTCAGCGTCAAGCAATAATAATCCGCAACCCAGGGTGACTGCGAGCAGAGTGGGAACCTCGCGCTTGAGACGATTGCGATGCACGGGAAGCGGCGCGATCAGGACGGTGATGCCGAGAACCAGTCCCATATTGGCGATATTGGAGCCGATGGCATTGCCCACCGCGAGTTCGCCGGTGCCATAGATTGCGGCGTTGATCGATACCAGTACCTCGGGCGCTGATGTACCCAGCGAAACGATGGTGAGGCCGATGAGAATAGGCGACATGCCCAGGTTTTCCGCGATGGCTGCAGCGCCGGCAACAAACAGGTCTGCACTCCAGACGAGTATGATAAAGCCGATCAAAATTGCAGCTGATGCAATCAGCATAAAAACCTATAATCCTGTTACATTGTATTCCGCCGCGCTAACGTGTGAACTCGTTGCCCCCGGGGCGGTCGAAATCAGGACAAGCCGGCGGTTGCATTATATAGCGTTCGGGGCTTAATGGAACGTACTTACAGTAACAGGGATTAATATGGTTCACAGAGGATGTCAATTGTTGTTGGTGGCGCTGGTCGGCGCTGCTCTGTCGTTCTCAGCGCAGGCACAGGACGCCGGCTCCAGCGCATACGAGGTGGTTGAAGACAGTACCGATCGCATCATGGCGATAGTGGAGGGTGCTGAGTCTTACGTTGATGAAGACCCGGAGCGTTATTACTCCGAATTACAGACGGTTCTGGATGAAGTCGTTGACTTCGCCGGGTTTTCCCGGGCGGTAATGGGCCCCTACGCGAGCAGCAAGCGCTACAAGTCGCTGGATAGCGCGGGCAAAAAGGCGCTGCGCCGCCAGGTTGAAGACTTTACCGATGTAATGCGAATTAGCCTGGTAAGAACCTACGGCAAGGGTCTGATCGCTTTTGGCGGCAGCAAAACGGAAGTGCAGCGCCCCGATGCCAAGGCAGAAGATCCACGCAAGATGGCGATCACGCAGCTGATCTACAACGAGACCGCGGAGCCTTATGTTATTCAGTATCAAATGCGGCGCGGCAAAGACGGCCAATGGAAGCTACGCAACCTGATTGTCGAGACGATCAACCTGGGGGTGATCTACCGGAATCAGTTCCAGGCGGCCGCTAAGGATTATGAAGGTGATATCGACGCCGTGATCGCCAACTGGACGACACCCGAGGAAGCCGACACGCTGGGCAGCTAGGCTCGCCTTCGTCGTCTGAATCTCCTAAAATCCACGCTCTTTTATTTGCCCCGGGCTCCGCTCATGGGCCCGTAACCATTAGAGGATTCCCATATGCAACCGTCAGAGGTGCAGGCTTTGCTGGAAGCAGGCCTTGAGGATTGCGAAATTACCGTGCAGGGCGAGGGTAGCCACTACGATATCCTGGTGGTCGGCGAGTTGTTCGCTGGCCTGCGCCCGGTTAAGAAACAGCAACTGGTGTACGCCGTGCTGAATCAACACATTGCTGATGGCAGTATCCACGCCGTCAATATTCGCACCTATACACCTGCCGAGTGGGCAGAGCAGGCCTAACATCATGTTGACCCTGGCACTGACAAAGGGGCGGATACTTGCCGATACGCTGCCACTGCTGGAGCAGGCGGGCATTGAGCCCCTAGACGATATTCGCACGAGTCGTAAGCTGGTGTTCCCCACCAACCGCGAGGATCTGCGACTGCTGCTGCTGCGTGGCACCGACGTTCCAACCTATGTCGGTCACGGTGCCGCTGACATGGGGATTGTCGGCAAGGATGTCCTGCTGGAGCAGGGTGACGCTGGTCTCTATGAGCCTCTCGATCTGGAGATCGCCCGCTGTCGGCTGATGACAGCCGCTGAGGTGGGTTGGGAGTACCCGGCGGGCAGAATACGAGTGGCGACCAAGTTTACGAATGTGGCTCGGCGCTACTTCGCCGAGCAGGGCAGGCAAGTGGACCTCATCAAGCTGTACGGTGCCATGGAGCTTGCGCCGATGATGGGTTTGGCCGATGTCATTGTCGATATCGTCGATACTGGCAATACCCTGCGCGCGAATGGACTGGAACCGCGTGAGACCATCGCCGATATCAGTTCGCGTCTGGTGGTTAACAAGGCCTCGATGCGCAGCAAGCATGCCGCTGTGCAACAGTTACTGGACGCCTTTACGTCTGCGGTTGAGGCTAGCCGTGATTAGACGCCTGGACAGTCGCAGCGAGGGCTTTTCCGCGGCCTTGGACCAGCTGACTGCCTGGAGTGATGAGGTGGATCCGTCGGTTGTCTCTGCCGTCGATAGTATTGTTGGCGCAGTGCGCAGGGAGGGAGACGCTGCGCTACTGAGATATAGCCGTGAATTTGACCAGCTGGAAGCCATCGCAATGGCTGAGCTCGAAGTCAGCGCCGCACGAATCGAGGAGGCGCTTGCCGCTATCGATGCCGACATGCGGGAAGCACTGGATAGCGCCGCGGCTCGAATTCGAGATTACCACGAGCATCAGAAGCAGGCCTCCTGGCAGTATCGAGAACCATCCGGCACCTTGCTGGGGCAACAGGTGACGCCTTTGCAGCGGGTGGGTGTTTACGTACCCGGAGGCAAAGCCAGCTATCCATCTTCCGTTCTCATGAATATCTTGCCAGCGAAGGTGGCTGGCGTAGAAGAGATCATCATGGTCGTACCTGCGCCCGCTGGCGAGTTGAGTGAGCTGGTATTGGCCGCGGCGGCCATCGCAGGCGCCGACCGGGTGTTCACCATCGGTGGCGCTCAGGCGGTGGCGGCTTTGGCGTACGGCACGGAGTCGGTTCCACGGGTCGATAAGATTGTCGGTCCGGGCAATATTTATGTCGCTACCGCCAAGCGCCGTGTCTTCGGTCAGGTGGGCATCGATATGGTCGCGGGACCCTCTGAGATTCTCGTGATTTGCGACGGCACAACGCCTGCAGACTGGGTAGCTATGGATTTGTTTTCCCAGGCTGAACACGACGAGAATGCGCAGTCGATCCTGCTGTGCCCAGACGCAGGGTATCTGGACGCCGTGCAAGCGGCCATCGACGCGTTGTTGCCGACCATGCAGCGCCGCGACATTATCAGCGCATCTTTGAGCAACCGCGGCGCGATGATTCTCACTCGAGATCTCGACGAGGCGGTGAGTCTGGCAAATCACCTTGCGCCAGAACATCTGGAGTTGTCGGTCGCAGATCCTGAGGCGCTGTTGCCACAGATTCGCAATGCGGGGGCAATTTTCCTGGGCCGCTACTCGGCGGAGGCCCTGGGCGATTACTGTGCGGGCCCGAATCACGTGTTGCCGACCTCGGCAACCGCTCGTTTTTCTTCGCCCCTAGGCGTCTACGATTTTCAAAAACGCAGCTCAGTGATTATGTGCAGTGAAGAAGGTATCCGTGAGTTGGCGCCGTTGGCGTCTAAACTGGCCCGCGGAGAATCCCTCGAGGCGCATGCGCGTTCCGCCGAGATGCGGCTGGAAGATCACGGTGACTAGCCGCGGCGCGGCTCTGGCCTCGCGCTTACGATGACTTTGAGGGTCATGTCGCTGTCCTGTCGTCGCAAGGTGACATCGACGGCATCACCGGGGCGCAGCAGGGCAATCTGATGCATGGTGGCTCTGCCATCGAGTACCGGCTGCATGTCGATGTGGGTAATCATATCACCTTCGCGAATACCTGAGCGCGCTGCAGGTCCCTGGGGGTGGGTGCCGGTCACCAGTAGCGATGAATGGTTGGCGCCTGGACCAATAACGCCTTGCACTTCAAGGCCCATCCAGCCGCGTATCACCTTGCCAAAATTGACCAGGTCCTGAGTGACACCCATTGCGAGATCGGCGGGCGTCGCCAGGCCAATCCCGGTGGATTCACCGCTGCGGGAGAATGTGGCTGCATTGATGCCCAACAGGCGCCCTTGGGTATCGATAAGTGCGCCGCCAGAGTTGCCCTGATTAATGGCCGCGTCTGTCTGGATGAAGTCTTCATAGGTTGAAAGATTCAACCCATAGCGACCGAGGGCAGAGATGATGCCCTGGGAGACTGAGTGGCCAAAGCCGTAGGGGTTGCCTATCGCCAGCACGATGTCGCCTACCCGCGCTTCATTGGGGTTGCCCAGGCGGATCGCCTGGATATTGTCCAGCTCGACTTTCAACACCGCCAGGTCCGTATCGGGATCGCTGCCGATAACGTGGGCAAGACCACTGCGTCCATCATGTAGCAGCACCAGTATTTCGTCTGCGTTGCTGATAATGTGCCTGCTGGTCAGTACCAGGCCGCGTTCAGAGACAATCACACCAGACCCCAGGGAGCGCTGAATGCGCTCCCGGCGCCGATCACCGGAGTCCAGGAAACGTTGGTAGTACGGACTGTCCAGCCGCGGTCGGTTGGCCGCGGTGACGCGTTTGCTGGTGTAGATGTTCACCACCGAGGGCACCGCAGCCTGAACGGCATTGGCAAAGCTGGTCACGGGTTTGGCCGGCGTGACGGGCACAACAGGCTGTTGCGCCTCAAACCACTGCAGGATAATGATCGCCGCTAGCACGCCGGTGAGTGCCGGCCACGTGATAAACTGGATGATCTTTTTCATCAAGTGTCCGTGATAAACAGGTCCGTAATAACCAGGTCCGCAATAATTCGTAACCGCGGGCAAATTATACACAGGAGAGTGTTCAATGGCGGCATCATTAGAGCGTTTACGCGGCGAGTTGGACGCAATTATGGAGCCCTGGCGCTTTGCCGATTACTGCCCCAATGGTTTGCAGGTAGAGGGCTGCCAGAAGATTCAGCGGGTGGTGAGCGGGGTAACGGCCTGCCAGGCGCTGATCGATGCCGCGATTGAGACTGACGCGGATGCCCTGCTGGTGCATCACGGTTATTTCTGGAAGGGCGAATCGCCCATAATTACCGGGATGAAACGGCACCGAATTGCTAGTCTGTTGGAACACAATATCAATCTGTTCGCCTATCACTTGCCGCTCGACGCCCATCCGCAGTTGGGCAATAACGCTCAGTTAGCCCTGCGCTTGGGCATCGACGTGGAGGGAAGTTTGGAACCGGGTAACGCCTCTGCGGTAGGTAATGTGGGTTCCCTGGCGCAGCCATTGCGGGTCGCTGATTTAGTCAAGCGAGTTGAGTCCGCGCTGGGACGTCAGGTACTGCATGTAGGTGATGTCGCGGACGAAGTGAGCCGCGTGGCCTGGTGCACCGGGGGCGCCCAGGGGTATATCGATCAGGCCGTGGCGGTGGGCGCCGATGTCTACATCACCGGAGAAGCCTCAGAACAAACGGTGCATATTGCGCGGGAAGAGGGTATTCATTTTATCGCAGCGGGCCACCATGCCACGGAGCGCTACGGCGTTCAGGCGTTGGGTGAGGAAATAGCGCGGCGCTTGGAATTGGAGCACCGCTTCGTCGATATCGACAATCCGGTTTGAATGCGCGCCAGGACTTAGGCCTGGCGAGGAACCTGAATATCCTCGGGGATGTCGGTCTCCCCGTCCGGCTTCTCTAGACCAAACTCTTCATTCAGCACACCGGTCGCAAACGGCGACGGCTTAGGCGCATAGTCTAGCGGTGCCTGCACACCGTCCAGTTCTGGCTCACCTGCCAGTTCGGCAATAGAGCCGTCAGCCAGCCGGCGCAGAATATTGCCCGCATCGTCTTCGCAGAGCTTGCTGGCGCCACTGGCCAGGTGGTTGTGCACGTCCCGGTAACTCTCGGCGAGATTGTTCAGCAGCTTGGCGGTATCGGTGAAATGTTCGACCACCTCGTGTTGGTAGTCTTTTTGCTGCTGTAAGAGCTTGTCCAGGCTGCGTTCCAGTTCCCTTTGCTTGCGGTTATCGGCACTCATGCTGCGCGTCAAGAGTGCGCCAACGGCGGCCCCGATGGCCAGTGCTATCAGTCCGACAATGATTAGGTTACTCATGCTTTCCACGTACTTGCCCTCCAGCGAGTTGAGCCCATTATAGCGGGATATCGGGCCGCCCAGTAGCATTGACAAGCTGCGTTGCCAATGCAGGGTCGGCTGGTTAAAGTACGCCCCCATGGTTACACCCCTGCAACGTTACGAAAAGGATCTAGAGCGCGAGGAGTTTGTCGAAGACAGCGCCCAGCGCCATGCCGTGCAAAAGCTCGATGACCTGCATGCGCGACTTGAGCAGGCGGATCGTGAGCAGCGCGAGCGGGGCGTTCTGGCGCGAGTCTGGCGTCGCTGGCGGGCGCCAGAAGAAGCGCCACTGACGGGCCTTTATCTCTGGGGTGGTGTTGGGCGCGGCAAGACCTATCTGGTAGATACTTTCCACGATTGTCTCAGCTTCGATCGCAAGATGCGGGTCCACTTCCATCGCTTCATGCAGCGCGTACACACAGAACTGCGTGAGTTGGAGGGCGAAATAAATCCGCTGGAGAAAGTGGCTGATCGCCTTGCGGGTGAGGCCCGCATTTTGTGTTTTGATGAGTTTTTCGTGTCAGATATTACCGATGCCATGATTCTCGCTGGGCTGATGGAAGCCTTGTTTGAGCGCGGAGTGACGCCGGTAGCGACCTCAAATATTGTGCCGGATGATCTCTACAAAGACGGCTTACAGCGACAGCGATTTTTGCCCGCAATAGACCTGATCAAGCGCTATACCGAGGTCGTGAACGTCGATGCCGGTGTGGACTATCGCTTGCGGGCACTGCAGCAGGCGGAGCTCTACCATCATCCGCTGGATGATGAAGCCAATGCCAGCCTGCTGCGCAGCTTTGAGGCATTAGCACCCGAGCCGGGTAAAGCCTGGGAGCGACTTGAGATCAACGGCCGCTTTCTCAGTAGTCGCTGGGTCGCTGACGACGTGGTGTGGTTCGAGTTTGCGGAATTGTGCGACGGGCCGCGCAGCCAAAATGACTACATTGAGCTGGCTCGTATTTACCATGCCGTGCTGCTGGGAAACGTACCGCAAATGACCAGCGCCATGGAGGACCAGGCGCGGCGTTTTATTAATCTGGTGGATGAATTCTACGATCGCAATGTGAAGATGGTGATCTCCGCTGAGGTGCCTCTGCTGGAACTGTACACCGGCGAGCGACTCGCCTTTGAGTTTCAGCGCACCTGTAGCCGACTGCAGGAGATGCAGTCACATGAATACCTGGCTCGCTCCCACAAGCCCTGATTGCTGCGAGAAACTATAGTTAAAGGCGGTGTGCCTTCGGCCAGCGGCGCTTGAGACACATCCACTGTTCCGGCGCATCTGAAATCCAATGCTCGAATCGCTCGTTGACCTGGCGGGTCATTTCAATGGCGCGTTCCTCCTGGCTGAGATCACCCTCAGGCACCGCTATCGGGGGTTCTATGGTCAGGCGGAACTGCCCGGGTGCGAGCCGTTCTCCGCGAACCGTCACCAATGGCACACCGGCTTTAAGCGCGATTTTGGCGGGGGCGATGTTGGTCAGCGCCTCGGTGCCGAAAAAGGGAATCAGTTTGCCAGTCTGCAGGCGGGTATCAACTGCCAGCCCCAGAGACTGCTGGTTTTGCAGCGCTTTTAAAAGTGGGCGTACCCCGGCATCGCTGGGTATCAGCTCGGTGCCAATTTGGCTGCGCAGGTTGTACATGAGTTTGTGAATAAAGGGATTCGATTCTGGTGCGTACACCATCGCCATCGGCTGCTTCATGTATCGATGGTTTACCACCAGGGGTGTTATTTGCCAGGGCCCCACGTGCGCGGTGATATAGACACCGGGAGCACCGCTCTGAAGGTGGGCGCCTGACGTGGGGTCAGCGACGAGTTCCACGCGCTCATCCAACTCACTCAGGATAGTAGGCATTTTGATGAGTTCGGTGGCCGCCTGCCCCAGGTGGCGGAAGGTCGCTTTGGAGATGCGATGAATCTCTTCTTCGGTTTTGTCCGGGAAGGCGATGCGAAGATTCGTTTCTACCTTGCCTCGTTTGTCGCTCAAGGGGCCCAGCAAGCCGAAGGTGAAACCGGCTAGACGGCTGGCCGCTTCGAGCGGCATCCGTCGCATGATCGCAAAAATGAGCCTAAAGGCCGCGTATTCCAGCCACTGTACCGACTTCTCGAGTGCCGGGAACGCGCGAGCGAAGCGCTTGGGTATGATCAGGTACTGGGCCACGGCGCAGCTTAGCTGGATTTTCCTGTGGAGCCGAACACGAAGTCCCATAACGGCGAACTCACCCCATAGCGGCCGGTTTCTCCGGCGAAATGGTGCTTGAGGTGATAATGCTTCAGGTACTTGGCCACCGGGTTGCGCATAGGAAAATGGTGGGTGGCGTAGTGGATATAGTCGTAGATCAGGTAACCGATGATGAAGCAGGCCATGAACGGCTCGATCCACGGTGCAGGGATGAATTGGGAAAACAGAAGGTATAGCCCATACATGATGGGTATGGCTCCAGCGGGTGGCATCACCAGGCGCGTTTTGTCTTTGGGATCGTGATGGTGGTTACCGTGAAACAGGAACACAAACCACTTACCCGCCTTGCTCTTCGCAGGAAAGTGGAAAACGAAGCGATGTAATAGGTATTCCGAGAGTGTCCACACGACCAGTGCCACAAGGCCCAGTGCGAGAATCTGCGGCAGTGGCAGAGCATGCAGGGTAAGGCTACGCCAGAGCAGCCAGGCGGCTATGGGCCCCCAGAACAGCAGCGGGACTATGGGGTGAACGTGAGTGAGCCGTTCAAGAAAGTCATTCTCAAACAGGCGAATCGATTGGTGTTCAGAATCACGCGGCATATTTATCTGCTCCGGTCTGCTCGCCGGATACCTTCTCCTGTGTCTGGTCGGCCTTTTCCTTGGGCCAGATGCGTTTGGAACAAAACCAGTCTCCGGGGGCTCCCCGAATCCAGTCTTCGAACTGTGTGTGGACTTGTTGAATGATATCTCGCGCCTGCTCGTTTTCGTCCGCATCGGGATTGCTTGCCGTTACGGGCGGGTGAAAGGTAACTCTATAGTTGGCGTCCTGCTTGCGCTCCACCTGCACGGGCACCAGCGGACAGGCGAATTTCTGGGCCAGTTTGGCGGGCATCATCGTGGCCATTTTCTCCTTGCCGAAGAAATTCACCATGCGACCTTCGTCAACCCGCCGATCCATGACCATGCCGGCAGTGCGACCCTGCTTGAGTGCTTTCATCAGCGGGCGTGCGCTGTTGTCGCGCGGCAGCAATTCGCAGTTGAGTGCGCGTCGGTGTTCCAGCAACAGATTGTCAAGCAGCGGATTCGTCGGTGGGGAGTACAGGCTCGCATTGGGCATTCCCAAGCGCGCCATCGCCGTACAAACGACCTCCCAGTTGCTCTGATGTGCGGTAACGATGACGCAGGGCTGGCTGGAATCCTCATAGGTCACAATCGGTTCACGGATCACGATCTCGAGCCGTGTGGCGTCCTTCAACAAGGTGTCTAAATGGGGGTATTCACCGAGAACTCGACCGGCCTGTCCCCAGGCATCGCGCACCAATGCATCCAACTGCTCTGCGTCGAGCTCAGGCAAGGCTGTGGCTAGATTTTCTCGGTAGATAGCTGTTTTTCGTTTCATCAGGGGGCCGATTCTGCGTCCCACCCAAGCGCCGAGACGTGATGCGGTATCGACGGGTAGCAGACGAAACAAAGTCACCAGCAGCCAGATGAGAGTGAAGTCGAGGCGCCATAGTACGCGTTGCAACCACCGGTTTCCCCGGGCCGCCTTACGCAGTGAATTGCCAACGATAAACTCCGCCATGTGTAGGTGAACAGCTGCTCAACAACAGGGGGCAATTATACCGCAATCCCCCACCGCCTCAGGCTGTGAATTTCGTGTCAAAGTGCCGCTTTCAGCAGGCTGTCCAGCCCCTGTTCCAGACCGATTTGGGGTTGCCAGCCACAGGCCGCGGTCAAAGGCTGGTTACTCGCTACCCAGTTGGGGTGGCGCAACTCTCGTAGCTTGGCGGGCGTCAGCATGGGTGCTCCTCCAGTCACCCGAGCGATGCCGAGATTGATCGTGGCCACGGTGTTCAGTAACCAGCGCGGAATCGGCAGCGCGCGCACCGGGCGTTGGTACACTGTGCTGGCGATCTCAGCGAGTTCATCCCAGTCATAGCCGCCTTCGCGCCCATCGTGTAGCTCATAGATATGACCATAGGTGTTGTCCGCGCCCAGGCAGAACAGGCAAGCCTGGACGAGATCATCCACATGTATCAGTGAGTTGCGGGCTGAGCGGCTGCCGGCGACGGGAGCAAATCCACGCGACATGGCTTCGAAGATAGCGAGCATTTCACGATCACCGGGTCCGTAGACAGCGGGAGGCCGCAGCACACACCAGTGCAGCTTACTGCTGGTGAGAACGTCCTCGCCGGCGCGCTTACTGCTCGCATACCAGGATAATTGCGGCTCTCTCGCGACGATAGAAGACAACATGAGCAATGGAGGTGGTGTCGCCATTTGTTCAGCGGTGGCAACGATGTGCTCGGTACCGACGACGTTGGTGGCGGCAAAGTCTTTGTAACTTGCCCCGCGAACCGTACCAGCGCAGTGTACGACATAGTCGACGTCTTGCATCAAGCTGCGCAGCGCTGAATCAGATTGCAGGCTCCCCTGGATTAACTCGCCGCCTTGCGCGCGGAGTTGGCTGGCGGCTTCGGGGTTGCGGACAAGACACTTTACCTGCGCGCCAGCCTGCAGCAGGCGCGGAAGCAGACGTTGTCCTATGAATCCTGTCGCCCCGGTCAGGGCGACACGGTTACCGCTGAGGTTCAGGCCGAGGCCACTCTCAGGCGGACTTCCTCAGCTACCGCATTGAGACGCTCGGCATCGTGTGCCGCGATAAAATCGAGTCTCGCCTTGGAGCGGGAAAGTTTGCCCGAAGATGTCTTGGGCAGCGAGTGGGGGGGTGCCAGCTCGACATAGCAGTCGAGGCTCAATTCCATGCGCACCAGTGCCGCGAGACGGCGTACCAGATTGTAGCGCTTGGTGGGATCGGTCTCTCGGCACTGCACCACCAGAACGCAAAGTTCTTCGCCTTCGGGGTCTGGTGCGGAGAAAGCCAGCGCGTCACCAACGCGGATCTCTGGCTGTGCCTCGGCGATATGTTCAAGATCCTGCGGCCAGATGTTGCGGCCATGAATGATGATCAGGTCCTTCTTGCGGCCAGTGATGGTAATAACGCCATCGGCTAGATAGCCAATATCACCGGTGTTGAGCCAGCCATCGCCACAGAGTGCGTGCGATGTCTCTTCCGGCAGGTTGAAGTAGCCGGACATGATGCTGGGGCCGCGCAGGTGAATCACGCCGCTGTGCCAGTCGGGCAGAGCATTGCCATCATCATCGCGAATTTCGACCTCGAAACCGGGCAGAGGGATGCCGCAGTTCACGAAATGGCGGCCGCGGCCCTCTTCTTCCTGCTCATCCATCAGTACCGCCTCATGATGGTCGGCGAGGTGGTCTGAGTCGATGTAATGGGTAGTAAAGCCGGTGTTGAGGGGAGAAAAACTAATGCCGAGTGTGCATTCCGCCATGCCGTAGCAGGCCAGGAATGCGCGCTTGTCGAAGCCGCAGGGAGCCAGCAGGTCGGCGAAATATTCCAGGGTCTGCGGGCGAATCATTTCAGCTCCAATGCCCGCGACACGCCAATTGCTCAGGTCGTAGTTCTTGAGGTCATTCTCGCGTACGCGGCGGGCACAGATGTCGTAACCGAAGGAGGGTGCAAAGGACACCGTTGCCTTGGTCTGCGTCATTAGGTTAAGCCACTGGCGCGGACGCATCGCGAATTCGCGCGTATCCAGGTAGTCCACGGACACCTGTGCCGCCATCGGTACCAATACGAAACCGACCAGGCCCATATCGTGGTAGAAGGGCAACCAGGAGAAGTAACGATCTTTCTCGGTCATCTCCAGGCCCTGCATGATGGCCTGCAGGTTTGCCATCGCGGTGCGATGCTCAATGACGACACCTCGCGGGAAGCGTGTGCTGCCGGAGGTGTATTGGATATAGGCGATGTCGTCGGGAGAGATGGTGGGGAGTTGCAGTTCGCTTTGGGGTAGATCGTAGAAGGCTTGGGGCTCATCGACCATTCGAATGCTCAGGCCTTCTGCCGCTTCCTGCAGGAAGCTCAGATAGCCTTCGGATGCCACTGCTACCTCTGCGTGACTGGCTTCCAGCAGGCGTTGCAGCTGCGCCACGTAGGTGCTGTGCGCGCCTACCTTTACTGAGGCAGGTAAGGCGACCGGAATCAGGCCGCTGTACTGGCAGGCATAGAAAAAGCGAACAAAGTCGGGGTTGGTCTCGGCAACCAGGGCAACGCGGTCACCCTTGTTAAGGCCCAATTGCAGCAGCTTACGGCCCAGTTCCATGGCCTCCAGCCGCAATTCACGATAGCTGATGCTGGCGTAGATGGCACCGCGGCCGGTATAGAAGTTGGAACCCGTTTCACCCTGAGCGGCGTAGTCGAGGGCCTCGGTCAGCGTAGAAAACTCGGCCGGCTTAAATGCCAGTGAATGGCCGGTTGGCGTGGCGACGATCTGCAAAAATGAATCCCCCTCAATCCCTGGCGGCGAGCCGCCAACGCTCAATACTCATTACGCTCACGTCACGCGCGAGCGCAAAATCTATATTCCTGGTACCCCAGCTGGTCTTGCGGGCTGTCCTGTGTGGTATGAATGCATACTCCACGCCTCATATTATGTATACCCGATGGGCCGCTATGTTAGCATCTATTACAAGCCGCCCTATAGGTAATAATACCAATTGGAGCGTACTGGCCGAAAAAATGTTTGAGGGATTCTGCGGCTGGTTCGTTTTATATCGGGATCGTGCGCTTAGCGACGCCGAATTGGCTGCCACATCGCGACCACAGCGGCCGCATTGGAATTGGCCAACTATATGTTATTTAAAGAAATTTTTCCACATTATTTCTTTTCCTGAAAAATCGGCGCTATACTGCGCCCCGATCCAGTTTGAGAACCCGAGCATGGGCGTCACCAATTCCACCTCCGCCGCGCCCATCTCCCTTGAGCAGGTCACTGACAAGCGTTCTCTGAATAGTTTTCTCGCCGTTCCGCACCATATCTACGCCGACGATCAGGCCTGGATCGCGCCCCTGAATTTTGAGCAGCGCGAGCGATTTTCGCCTGCTAATCACTTCTTCGAACATGCCCGCTGGTGCGGTTGGGTCGCTCGCCGTGGCAACCAGGTGGTCGGCCGCATCACTGCACAGGTAGACGAACTCCAGCAGCAGGGAGAGGGCGAAGGGCTTGGCTATTTCGGCATGATCGAGGCCGAGGATGATGCCGATGTGTTTGCGGACTTGTTCCAGGCTGCCGAGGATTGGTTGCGAGAACAGGGTATGACCCGAGTGAGGGGTCCATACAACCTGCACGTTAACGAAGAACTGGGATTGTTGGTCGATGGCTTTAAAACGCCACCCTTTGTGCTGATGGGGCACGGTAGACCCTACTACCAGGAACGGGTGATGGAGCAAGGCTATAGCGGAGTCAAAGATTTGCTCGCCTACCATATCCGCCCCGACTTCGAGGCGCCCCGGGTGATGACCCGACTCGCTGAGCGTGTGTCTGGCCGGGTCAAGGTGCGCAGCCTGCGACGCAAACAGGTGCTCGAAGATGCGCGTTTTATGCTGGATATCTTTAATGATGCCTGGCAGAACAACTGGGGCTTTGTACCTTTGAGTGAGAGCAGTTGGTTCGATACCGTCAAGACACTCACAGCGCTAATGCCCGACGATGCGATCCAGATCGCCGAGTACGATGGTGAACCGGTGGCGTTTATCGTGGCCCTGCCCAACTTGAATGAAGCAGCGCGAGATCTCAACGGACGCCTATTTCCGTTCGGCTGGCTCAAGCTCCTCTGGCGCCTCAAGGTGAAACATCCGCGCACAGCACGCGTGCCGCTGATGGGTGTGAAGCAGGAGTTTCAGCACTCGCGACTGGGGCCCACGCTGGCATTCATGGTCATCGATGCGGTTCGCAAAGGCCTTTGCGATCGGGGTGTCGAGGATGTCGAAATGGGCTGGATCCTCGAAGATAACGACGGCATGCGCAACATAATAGAAACGATCGGTGGTGAGGCTTACAAGCGCTACCGAATGTACGAGAAGGTTTTGTAAAAGATGCAACTGGATCCTCACGATCACCAGATGACCGCCATTGTGTTGGCGGGAGATCGCAGCAAGGCGGATGCCTTGATCGATCATTCCGACGCGCCCTGCAAAGCGCTGATCGACATCGACGGAACGCCGATGGTGCGTCGAGTGTTGTCGGCGCTGTCGCAGTCACGGGTCGTGCAGAAGGTCATGCTGGCAGGCCCCAAAGGCACCGAGGTCGACACCGATGCGCCGCTCAGGCAGATGATTGATAGCGGCGATATTCTCTGGCGCGAGCCGGAGGCCAGTCCCAGTACCAGCGCGTACCACGCGATGCAGGCGCTAGACCCTGAGGAACCGGTTTTGTTGACGACGGCGGATCACCCGCTACTGACTGCTGAGATAGTGGATGCGTTTGGGCGCCAGAGTCTCGCAGACGATGTCGATGTTACGGTGGGGCTAGCGCCTCACGCACTGGTGACTGAGGCTTATCCGGGTATTAAGAAAACCGTCCTGCGTTTTAGCGATGGCGATTTCTGTGGCTGCAACTTGTTTGCCTTTCTCACCCCAGAGGGGCGCAGGGCTGCGAGTTTCTGGCGTAAGATCGAGCAGCAGCGCAAGAAGCCCCTGGTCGTTATCGGGCTCTTGGGCTGGTGGGCTGTGATTCGTTATCGCCTGGGTATGCTGCCCCTGGAAGAGGCTCTGGCCAAACTCAGCAAGCGCTTGGGGCTGCGTATGCGCGCTGTTATTCTGCCCTACGCGAATGCGTCAATAGACGTCGATTCCATCGCCGACCTCATGCTGGTCAAGGGCTCTCTGGAGCAGGCGGCCGCTAAAGACGCTTGAGTTCAAACTGCCGCGCTTCTGCGGATTCGAAGTTGTTGTCCCCGCCATAACGCCGCGTCTGGATGCTGAGCTGCCATCCGGACCCAGTGCGCTGCACCTGGTAGCGATTGTAGGCCGCGCGATCCGCACCGTGCAGCCCCAGGCCCGATGCGGAGGGCACCGCGATCACCGGTGCCATACCCCAATCACCGTCTATCTGATGAACCTGAGTGCGGTGACCATGACCGTGGAGAACCAATTCCACGCCGTGCCTTTGCAAGATATCGAGAACTTGGGGCGCGTCCGTCAGCCGTTTGCGCCACTTTTCCCTGCCGGGTAACGGGCAGTGATGCAGGTAGACCACACGGAATTTACCTTGCTCGGCGGCGGCGTCCAGTAATTGCGGCAGCTGGTCTAGTTGCGCCCTCCCCAGGGTGCCGGTCGCCATTAATGGGGGTTTCGGGCAGCCGCTGTTCAAACCGATAAAGCTAAGGTCACCCCGCACGCGTTGGGTCGGGAAGAAGGTCGGAAAGTCACCGCGACATTCATCTCCGCTCAGGTATTCACGCCAGAGATCAAAGGTCTCCGCTGCCGAGGCTTTGACGCAGGCATCGTGGTTACCGGGTACGACGGCAACGTCACGGGCCGGTCCGAGCTCGCGTAGCCACTGCTGCGACTGTTGAAATTCACTGGGCAGGCCGACGTGGGTTAGATCTCCCGTGATCACGAGCTGCTCGTTGGGGCTGTTAGCCAGATCACGGGTTAAGGCGTCCAGTACCTCGCGGCGATGCTCCAATCGGCGCTTGCGTCGCCAGGAGATATAGCTGAGCAGCCGTTTATTGAGCATATCTGTGAGTCTGGCGTCGGCAAGACTACTCAGATGCGGGTCAGAAATATGTGCGAACTGCTGCGGCATGGAGGCCAATCTCCGTGACTACGCTACACGCGGCGGATATCTGCTCCGAGCTGCGCCAGCTTTTCGTCAATATTCGCATAGCCGCGGTCCAGGTGGTATACGCGGTCGATGGTGCTTTGACCCTCGGCGGCTACCGCAGCGATCACCAGAGACGCCGAGGCACGCAGATCTGTGGCCATCACGGGAGCGCCCTGCAGGCGCTCTCTGCCCGTCACGATCGCCGTGTGCCCCTGCAACTCGATGCTGGCACCCATGCGCTGTAACTCAGCAACATGCATGAAGCGGTTTTCAAAGATGTTCTCGACCACGGTGGCGCTGCCTTCTGCGAGCGTATTCAGCGCCATGAACTGTGCCTGCATATCCGTGGGAAAGGCCGGGTAGGGTGCTGTGCTGATACTCACGGCGCGCGCACGTTCGCCACGGGTGTCGGCGCGTATCCAGTCTGCACCGGAGGAGATTCTCGTGCCGGTGGCCTCGAGTTTGCTGAGTACGAACTGCAGAAAATCCGGGTCGGTATTGGTGACCGTAATGTCGCCGCGACTGGCCACCGCTGCCGCGAGAAAGGTGCCGGTTTCTATGCGATCGGGCGGCACAGGATGAGTCGCGCCACTCAGTTCTTTACGCCCTTCAACGCGAATGACGGTGGTGCCTGCGCCTTCAATGGACGCGCCCATTGCAGTCAGGAGTTTGGCCAGATCGCCAATTTCGGGCTCCATGGCTGCATTTTCCAGCACGGTGACTCCGTCGGCCAAACTGGCGGCCATCATCAAATTCTCTGTGGCGGTGACAGAGGGTATGTCGAAGGCAAAATGGGCTCCCTTCAGCCTGGACGCCTTGGCCTTGATGTAACCGTTTTCTATTTCAATATCGGCGCCCATCGCCTTGAGCCCAGCGATGTGTTCATTCACAGGCCGCGATCCAATAGCACATCCACCGGGCAGAGAGACGTCGGCTTCTCCAAAGCGCGCCAACAGTGGGCCCAGCAAGAGAATGGCGCCGCGCATCGTTTTTACCAGCTCATAGGGTGCTCGTACCGAGTGCACCGCAGAGCTATCGATCTCAATTTCATCGTCTGTTCGAGAAACGCGGCAGCCGATCAGTTCCAGTAGTTGTAACGCTGTATCGATATCGCGCACGGCGGGCACATTGCTGATGGTCAGTGGGCTAGCAGAGAGCAGGCTGGCAGCGATGACGGGCAGTGCCGCATTCTTGGCGCCGGCAGCCGCCACTTCACCCCGCAGCGGGCCATTGCCATTGATGATGAGTTGATCCATTAAGCGGCCTGAACCGGTCGGATGAGTCCCGCCTCCACGAGGTCCGCATAGCCGGCAATGATCTTATCGATCTGGTCGCTGCTGTGCGCGGCGCTCACGCTATTACGCAATAGAAAGTTGGTCGATGGTGAGGCCGGCGGAATGACCAGATTGACGTAGACGCCGTTGTGCAGCAATTGCTTCCAACTGTCGATGGCCGCTGAGCGATCATCGAACTCCACCGCCACGACCGGGCTGGGAGTAGGTCCTAGCGGTAAGCCAAGCTGACCGAGGCCAGCGTATAGGCGATTCGCGTTTTCCCAGAGTCGTTCGCGCCGCTCCGGTTCCTCACGAATGATCTGCAGGGCCCTGCGAGTGGATGCGACCACCGAGGGCGATGATGAGGCAGTGAAGATGTAGGCTTTGATACAAAAGCGAATTGCTTCCAGTTCGTCGTGGGGGCTCACACAGAAGCCTCCAATGGAACCCAGGCTCTTACTGAAGGTTCCGACGATGAAGTCGACATCGTCTTCCACGCCGGCAGCCTGGGCCGCGCCGCGACCAGACTCACCAAATGCACCCATCGAGTGCGCTTCATCCACGAGTAGGTAGCCGCCATACTCGCGCTTAACGGCGGCGATTTCCTGCAGCGGTGCGACATCGCCCAGCATCGAATATATGCCTTCGGCAATGATCAGAGCCTGACCGGCTCTATCGCCCAGCCGGCGCATGCGCTTGGCGAGGTCGTCCGGGTTGCTGTGCTTGAAGCGTATGATCTCCGCGCCGCTGAGCTGTACGCCGGAGTAGATGCTGGCGTGGCTGTCGGCATCGAGCAGTATGACATCGCCTGGACCGGCGAGGGTCGCGCACATGCCCATCGTTGCCAAATAGCCCGTAGAAAAACAGATCGCGTTGCCAACCCCGTAGAAGTCGGCGATTTCGCGTTCGAGTGCCTGGTGCTCGGCGAAGCTGCCATTGGCGAGTCTGGATCCGGTAGTGCCTGTTCCCCAGTGCGCCGCAGCTTGCTGTGCCGCGTCGATACAGCGCTCGTCGTAGGACAGGCCCAGGTAGTTGTTAGTGCCGGCCAGAATAACCTCATGACCCTCGACGATACCGGTAGTCGCCGACAGGATTTTCTCAGTCACGGCGCCAAAGGGAGTAACCTCTCTTTGCGCCAACTCGGCCTGAAAGTCGGCCATGGTTTTAAATTTGTCGAAGAGCATGTGCAGGGCTTCGCTGTAAGGGGTGTCCAGTCTGGGACCCGGCGTCAGGTGTTGAGTTCCACAACTTTTGCCGCCAGTTCACCAATAGTGTTGACGTCCGGCAGTATGTTGAGAGGGATAGAGATATCGAAATGGTCTTCGATCTTTTCGATAAACTCCATGACTTCCAGAGAACTGAGGCCGAGGTCTGCGACCAGGTCGGTCGTTGCCGTCAGCTCTACCTGTTTCCGGTTTAGGTCTGTGAGCGCCTCGAACATAAAATCGAGGTATTCTTGGTAATCCGCCATGTCTTGTGTCCTTGCGCCGTCCCGGCCAAGTCTATAGATTCCAAAAGCCGGAACTATAACCACGGAAGTTTGCCAATGCCAGTGATTTGGTTGATAGATGCCTACAGGGCGGGAGAGCGTGGCCAGGTGCGCGCTCTCGTAGACGCCCTCGGCTGGCCCTATGAGACGAAATCTCTGAATTATGACAAGACGGTCGTTTTACCCCATGTCCTCGGCCGCAATTCCGTGCGCGGGTTATCTCTCGCGGGGCGCTTGCAGATACGTCCTCCGTGGCCGGATCTCATAGTCAGCTGTGGGGTACGCAATGAGCCCGTATGTCGCTGGATTAGAGACCAATCGGGTGGCCACACGCGCTATGTTCACGTGGGGCGCCCCTGGGGGCGCCTGGATAGCTTCGACGCTGTGATTACGACTCCCCAGTATCGAGTGCCGGAGCGATCGAATGTTGTGCAGAATTTGCTGACACTACATAGCGTCACGCGGCAACGCCTATTGGATGCCGCCGAAGAACACAATGCGATTACTGCGGGCTTACCCGCCCCATATGTGGCGGTTATCGTCGGTGGCGACAGCGGGCCCTATACCCTGGGCGCCAAAGCGGCTCGCCGATTGGGTGAGCAGGCCTCCGAATTGGCCAGTAGCATCGGCGGTTCATTACTCGTCACAACCAGTTCGCGCACTGCCAAGGCGGCGGTGGACAGTTTGCGCAATGCCATTTCGGTGCCTTCATTTTTTTATCCCTGGCGGCCCGATGACAAGCAGAATCCCTATCTTGGTATGCTCGTCAAAGCTGATCGCTTCATCGTAACGGCAGACAGCATTGCCATGATTTCCGAAGCTTGCGCGACCGGTAAACCGGTGCAGATGTTTGATATCGGCGGTATGCGGGAGGATCAGGCGGTGCAGCGTGATTTTCGCTTGGGCGGTGCACTTTACAGTGCCATGCAGAACCATCTGTGGGATCGACTCAGCCGCGATATCACGCTGGTCCATCGTGAACTGGTGCAGCGCGGCATTGCGAATTGGCTGGGCGATGCGCCTCTGCCAGCCATTCCGCCGCCGCTGCCGGAAAATCCGGACATGGTGCGCGCGTTGGCAAAGGTGCGTGAGCTGCTCGAGCAGCAGTAACTACTTGGCGAGCTCCGCGTGACTGGCGCCGTCCAGTTTTTCCGCGCGGCCGCCACTGAGCTGATAGACATGATCAGCAGCCTGTACCATGGCTTTATTGTGGGAGATGGCCAGTATGCTGAGTTCTCCCTTGAGACGTTCCATCGTCTGCCGCACCGCCGCTTCGCTTTCCGGGTCAAGCGCGCTGGTGGCTTCATCGAGAATAAGTAGCCGTGGTTCATTGACCAGAGCGCGAGCAATCACTATGCGTTGCCGCTGCCCCCCGGACAACTTGCCACCGCGTTCTCCAACGATCGTATCCAGGCCCGCGGGCAAGCGGCTTACGAACTCCCAGGCCCCGGCGGCGCGCAGTGCTCGCTCCGCCTGCTGCTCGGACAAAGCGGCGTCGCCAAGCGTTACATTGTGCAAAATGCTGTCGTGCAGAAGAACGGTATCTTGTGGTACATAGCCAATCATTCCCCGCCACGCCTTGATATCGATCTCCTGCAGCGGCGTACCATCCAATTCCACCGCCCCGCTATCGGGCCGCAACAGACCAATCGTAAGATCGATAATAGTCGTCTTGCCCGCGCCGGAGGGACCTATCAATGTTGTCAAGGAGCCAGCCTTGAATTCGAAGTCCAGACCATTGAAAACCGGGTGCTGCTGGTCATAGTCAAAATGGACATCGCGGAAGCGAACAGATTGATCGAAACTCGGTGCGCGTCCGCCGGCCAGCGGTTCTTCCGCCTCCATGGCCTCGGCGATTGAGTTCTTCATGGCCCAGTAGGCGCTCTCGCCCTGCACCAGCTTCTGGTATTGCTTCTGCACCTTGCCAAGAAAGGCGAAGCCGCGTCCGAGCGCGACCACAAGCACCATCACGGTGGGCAATCCCATACCGTAAACCACGATAGCGACATAGACGCCCAGGCAGATGAACAGGGTGAACATCAGTTCCTGTGCTGAGTCGAGCATCGCGGCGCTGAGTACCTGCTTGCGCAGTGCTTTGTTGAGGCGCGTGGTCTCGTGCGCCAGCACGGAATCGGCGAGGTGTTCCCGCGCCATGGCCTTGAGCGGTTTTACCGACTGCAGGGTGTCGGTGAGGTTTGACATCAGCGAGGTCAACAGATTGGTTTGTTTCTTGCCGGCGCGACGCGTGATCATGACCAGAAAATGTGACAAGCCGATCACGATAGCGCCCGCGCCGATGGCGGCCAGCGACGCTTTCCAGGACAGCGCGAACGCCACGCCTCCATAGATGATGGCTTGAATGAGGTAGGTGATGGCCGTTGCACCATGAACGAAAGAGGCGGAGGAGCGCTGCGCCTCGGTGGCCAGCGAGTTGGTGAGTTTGCCGACCGGTTGGTGCAAAAAGTACTCCCAGCGACTGCGCAACACCGCCCGTAACATGTCGAGTCGCAGATCGGTGCCGACCTGTGCGGCGGTGTATCCGACCTGTCGCTGCGCAATCAATAAAAACACGCATTTTAGGGCTACCCCGGCGACAATAATCCAGAGCATATTGCCTAGCGTTGGCGCGATACCCAGGTCGTCGAGTATGGAAAGTACGGTGGCTTCGAAACCACTCATCTCTCCCGTGGGCAGGCCGGGTATGCCAGCGGCAGCATCAGGTCCCAGTGCAATATTGAGCAGCGGTAGCAGTGCTGACAGGCCAATGCCCTCTGCAACGCCCGACAGCAGTAGCGCCAACAACATCAGTATTGTCGGTACTCGGTAGGCGCGGAAAAAGCTGGCCATCAGGCGCATGAATGGAGTCCTGGCGGGTAAGTTAGCAGCGCTGGATTATGCCCAGTGGTGGGTGGATGCACAATCGACAGGGGGGTGCATTATTACCAGCGCAGTTTGCGCATCAGGCTTAGCGCGATGCAGAAAACGATCAGCGCCGGGCTGAATGCGACCAGCACTACGTTAAGTTGCAATAACTGGCCTAAAGCAAAAATGATCTGCGCGCCCAGATAGAACAAAATGCCTGCCAGCGCGCCAATAGCCATGTTCACACCAAAGTTGCGATCGCGACGGGAACCCAGACTGGCACTAATGGGCGTGGCTAGCAGGACCATCGCCGCCACCGTCAGGGGCATCGCCAGCCTTTGCCAGAAAGTATTTATGTAGTGCGTTGCCGGCTGGCCGTTCTTGGCCAGATACTGGCTGTAACTGCGCAAGACCGAGAGCGTCATGCTGTCGCTGGACAGCGTCAGGGTGGGGAGTTCGTTGGCAGCCCAGAGGTTGTCGATCTCCAGTTCAGCGAGCCGCTGGGTTTCTAACTGCCCATCGACTAACTCTTTTTTGCGCACGCCTTTGAAGCGCCATACGCGGTCATTGCTTACCTCTGCGGTGGTGGCGTGCAGGGACAGCTGCAGGCTGCCATCGTTATTGAACTCGTAGAGATCGATATCGCCGGGAATGCCACCCTCCAGCATTTTGCCCAGGTGAATGTAGCGATTGTCGTGACGCGACCACACGCCACCATCGGGTATACGCACGTCATTGCGAAAGCGCAGGGCCTGCCGCTGGCTCTCGGCGTTTTGATGAAGCGGTGCAGTAAGATATTCCATGCTGGCCCAGAGCGAGACCATGAGCAGAATAGTGGGCAGGCTAATAGCCGCCACCAGCTGCTTAAAGGGAATGCCGGCGCAGCTCATGATGGTGAGCTCGTTGGACTTGTCCAGATTCGCCAGGGCGACGATGCTGCCCAACAGGGCGATAACAGGCGCCAACGATACCAATTGCTGCGGCAGGGTAAAGAGTGTGTAGCGTGCAACCGCCAACGCATCGTAATCGAAGCGCGTGTGATCCAACTCCTGGATAAAACCCAGTAGGCCGAAGACTGACCCCAATACCAGCAATACGAGGAGCCAGCCCCGCACCAGGCTCATGGCGACATAACGCTGCAATATGCTCACTAGCGTCTCCTCAGCCGCGGAGGGTTGACCAACAGGACCAGCACGATGGCGGTGACGATGTAGGAGGTCCACAGCCCCGGGAATCGTGGCAGGGTCTCCTGCTCGATCCAGGTTCGCATCATGCTGGTAAGGCTGAACAGGGCGATGTAAACACCCAGAGCAATGAAGAAACTGCGAAACCTGGGCTCTCTGGGGCTGGAGCGTGCCAGCGGCACCGCCACAAGGGCGAGTAAGATGGTGGCTAGCGGTGTCGTGATACGCCACTGGTACTCAGCGATATCCTTGGGTCGATCAGATTGCGCCAGGTTACTGGTGGTCTCCGCCTTGCGTCTGTACTGCTCCACGGCTTCCTGGTTCTCAAGGTGGATAGTCATACGTTTGAACTGCATGGTGATATCGCGCCGCTCACGGTTATCAAGCAGGTAGTTGTAGCCATTGTAAAATTCGGCGGTCAGCGGCTCGCCGGGGTTTAGAACGGGTAGTGAAGCCGCTTCGGCTACAATAAGCTCGGAGCGGCTCCCCTCGCGATGATCCTTCTGCAGAAATACACCGCGATGCAAACCTTGGCCCACATCGATGTCACTGGCGATAAAGGTGTAGTCACTGCCCTCGATGGTGACGAATTCGCCCGTGGCCATTTTCTTGAGATCAAACTCAGCGGCGGCCTGGGCCTCAAGTTGGTAGCTGACCCGGTAGGCCCAGGGGCGGCCTTCGATGGAGATGGCGCCAGTAATCACTGCCACCAGTAGCGCCAGCTTGAACACCGATTCCAGGATGCGCGCCCGCGAAATGCCAGCCGCGTACATCGCATTCATCTCTGCATCGCGATACAGGCGTCCCACTGCGGCCAGCACCGAGAAAAACAGGGCCGAAGGCATGAGCACCTCCAGCGTTATCAAGGTGTTTAGCCCCACCAACTGGAATGCTGTCAGCATGTCGATCTGGCCGGAAGCTGCCAGCGTCAGTTGCTTGGCCGCTGAGTAACCGACGAAAACCAATACCAGAAGTCCGAGCCCAGTGAAAAACGGACGGACGATTTCGGTACTGATGTAACGGTCTATGATCATTGGGTGCCTTGCAGCGTGCGCGACGGGCATTGTAACCCAGGGATCCCGCAACTGGTTATTTTGCTGCGCTTGGAGCATAATTGCGCGCTTTCTGAATGGCCCCCGGATTCACTCCTTTCATGTGCAGACTTCTCCATGTTTAATCTGAGCGATGGCGTCAAAAAAGCATTGATCATCGCCCCCACTCAATTGCTGCCGGCCAATACACGTGTCGCGGTGCGACGCAAACATCTTGCCGCACTCGAGCTGGCAAAGGCGCACAAGGCTGGGTTTCTGATCATCGGTCATCCCAAGAGCGGTAACACCTGGTTGAAGGTCATGATTTCGCGGCTGTATCAGCTGCGTTATGACCTGCCCGAATCGAAGCTGATCAACACCGACGAATTTGCCCGCAAGATTCCGGAAATACCGCGCCTTGCGGCAACCAATGGCTGCTACAGCTATGAGCAGGAAGTGGGCAAGTTATTGAGTGTTGGTGCGGTCGATAATCCATTGCGGCATAAGCCAGTTATATTTCTTGCTCGCAATCCGATTGATATCGCGGTTTCCTGGTATCACCAGTTCACCAAGCGTCAGTCCGCGGCGAAGCAGGAGCTCATCAATCATTCGATAGCCCGTCCCATCGATCGACGCACGGTGCAGATGTGGGAATTTGTGCGTCACTCCGATATAGGGCTCGAGTTTCTGATTGAATACCAAAACACCTGGGCCAGGAATATCGCAGAACTTGAGCAGGGTACCCTGATCAAATATGAGGAGCTGCGAGAGCAGCCGATACCGACCCTACACCGGATTACTCGTCTGATGGGTGAGGATTTTTCTGAGGATGAGATTCGTCAGGCGGTCGAGTGGGGCTCCTTCGATAACCTACAGAAACTTGAAACCAGTGGCACCTTCAAGCAGGGCGGCATGAAGCTGGTTAATGCCAATGACCCGTCTACCTTCAAGGTGCGACGCGGAAAAGTAGGTGGCTACCGCGAAGATTTCGACGCCGAGCAGGTGGCGGAGCTGGAAACGCTGGTGCGCGATCGGATTGCGCCGGAGCTGGGCTATTGCCGTGAACCCGCGGAGGGCTGAGTGACGCCGACCACCTGGGTCATTCTCAGCGATAAGCGTGGCGATAATGGCCAGGTCGACACCATCGTGGAGGCGCTGGGCTGGCCGGTGGAGCACAAGTATGTGCATATGAAGCCGGAGTGGGTGCTGGGCAAGCCGCGCTATCGCCCGTCCCTGGATCACCTCGATCTCTCGCAATCAGATACGCTGGAGGGCCCCTGGCCCGATCTTATAATCACCGTTGGCAGGCGACCTTCCATGGTGGCGCTATGGGTGCGAGAACAGTCCGGCGGACAGACACGCATCGTGCTGGTCGGCAAGCCCTCGGGCCATATGCTGGATTTCTCACTAGTGGTAGCGAGTGCCGAGAACCAGATGCCCCCGATGCATAATTTCCAGGCGACCTCGCTGCCCTTTATGCGGGTTGACCCGGCCGCGGTAGAGCTGGAGGCGAAGGCCTGGCAGGAACGGTTACAGCCCCTACGCAAACCCCTCATTGCCATGCTGATCGGCGGAGAGACCAACCCGTTTATCATGAATCGCAAGGTGGCGCGCGAGCTGGTGGCGGCGGCGCAGTGGGTGATCAACGAATTAGGTGGCACGCCATACCTCACTACGAGCCGGCGCACGACACCTGAAGTGGTCGAGGTACTCAGGAACGAATTGCCGCCGGAGGCGATTTTATTTGAGTGGTCTAGTGATGCCAGCGATAACCCCTACAAGGCATTGCTGGGCAGCGCAGACGGCTTCATAGTCACCGGAGACAGTGTCTCGATGATGGTGGAAGTTATCTATCTGCATAAGCCGCTGGCGATATTTCCGTTGCCCGGTGGTGCTCTGGGCAGTCTTGATCAGTGGCGTCGCTCGCTGGCACATTGGCTGTTTAACCCGCGCTGTGAGTCGGCCGCCGACCGGGCCCGGCATGCCGTTGCGCGGGGGGTCTATTATCTCGACGTCTTTAAAGTACTTTGCGCTACCCGCGATTTCCGCGCTTTTCACAATCTGTTGGTAGAGCGCGGCATGGCGGTATGGTCGGGTCAGCCGTTCAGGAAAGATGTCGTCGAACTGCCGGATGATGTGGCGCTGGTGGTGCGGCGTATCGAGGCCTTGTTCGAGGCCTAACGCATTCCCAGAACGTTCTTCATGAAGTGCGTCCCGAATCGACTGACCCGCTGAGCAGCGACTGCCAGCGGACTTTGATCCAGGTAATTGAGCTGCACCATGCGCCGCTCACCCACAAATCGTGTGTGACCGTGCCAGGAGTGATCGGTGCGTCGGAACGCCAGCAGCGTCCCACCATGGGGCGGCACCTGCGCGGTATAGTCTTCGATATCCTGCTTTGAGCGAAGCACCCGCAGCTGGCCATCCTCGTGCTGCCAGTCTTCATTGAAGTAGACCAGCACGGTAATGACCTTGCTTTTGTGATCGGTGTGGATGTTGCCGTCCGTGCGTTCGCAGTATTTGCGCACCGTGACCGTGGTCGGCAGCGACGCCAGTTCCATATCGAAACGCTCGCCGAGCGCCTCGGCAAAGGGTCGATCCTGCAGTTCCGCCATGAGTGCAGCAAACTGTTCGCCATACTCCAGGTTCTCCAGAGCGTGATTGGCCGCGGTATCGATGGCGGGATAGTCTGCATTGACCTGCCCCAGCACCTCCTGGCTCAGGAAATTTGGGACGACCATGAAGTCGAATGGGTCGGTGTGCAGGTCTGCCTGACGCAGCGCTTCGAGATTGATCATAGACATGAGCGCGATTCTAAAGCCGCTGCGGCTTCCGCGGCAATCTCGTACATCGTGAATAGTGCGGCAAATCAAGATTTACTGTATTATGCGCCGCCTTTCCGAACGGGCCCCGAAAGGCAGGCGAAATGGCCGACAAGGCAGGTGTCGTAGTACGCCATATCATTATGCTGTTGTGCTTCTGGTTGCCGCGCGACAAGCGCAAAAACCTGGAGCGCTGGCTGCGTGGCCGAGAGGAGTTTCAGAAGCTGCAGCGTGCCGATTGGGTGCTGATGAGTTGGGGCAAATCCGGGCGTACCTGGCTGCGGGTTATGCTGAGCCGTGCCTATCAGGTTAAGGGCCAATTGGCGGAAGACGAATTGCTCGACTTTGACAATTTTCGCGCGCAGGACGCCTCGCTGCCGGCGGTATTCTTCACCCACAATAATTACCTGCGCAATTACACCGGTAATTGGGAATCCAAGGCCCATTTCGCGGGCAAGAAGATCGTCCTCCTGGTGCGTGACCCGCGTGACGTGGCCGTATCGCAGTTTTTCCAGTGGAAGTACCGCATGCGTCCCAACAAAAAGTTCATCAACGACTATCCGGCGCACGGAGCGGATATTGATGTTTGGGATTTCGTGCAGGATACCGAGGCAGGCGTACCGCGCATTGTCGACTACTTCAATGGCTGGGCGCGCGCTATCCCGGAGCATGGCGAGATCCTCATTGTTCGCTACGAAGACATGCGCATCGACCCCAACAAAGTGCTGGAAGACATTTTCCGCTTTACCGGGACCGACATCTCCGCAGAGGGTATCCAGGATGCGGTGGACTTTGCCGCCTACGAGAATATGAAGAAGAAAGAGCAGGAGGGCTTTTTCAAAGGTAGTGGCGCGAGGGTGAAACCGGGCGACAGAGACAATCCTCAATCTTTCAAAGTACGCAAGGCGAAAGTGGGTGGTTATCGCGATTACTTTACGGATGAGCAGTGCGCAGAGCTGGAATCAATGGTCTCAGATCTCGATCCCATGTTTGGCTATCAGTCCTTGGAGGTGGCGCAGTGAGACATGCCGTACAGTCACTGCGTCAGGCGCTGCAAACTGCGCGCAAGAAGCTCTCAAGGCGCTGGCTGCACTGGCGTATGCGCGGCCACTCCGAGGCGGAGATCCTGGTCGAGGAACGTAAACTGCGCGGCGTGGAGCAGTACGACAAACTGCAAAAAGCCGACATCGTGGTGGTGTCTTTCGGCAAGAGCGGGCGCACCTGGCTGAGAGTGATGATCTCCCACCTGTTCCGGGTCATGTACAAGCTGCCTGAGAACGCGATACTCGGCTTTGACAACTTTCATAATCTTAATCGCGCAGTGCCGAAGATCTTCTTCACCCACGACAACTACATCAAGGATTTCACCGGCGATTTCACCTCGAAAAAACCGTTCTATCACAAGCGGGTGATCCTGCTGGCGCGCGATCCGCGCGATGTTGCGGTCTCACAATTTTTTCAATGGAAGTTCCGCATTAAGCCGACCAAGGTTGCGATCAATAACTATCCACCCCGCGGCTCGGAAATTAGCCTGTTTGATTTTGTTACCGGGGACAATGGTGGCTCGATGCAGGCGGTCAGCGACTATCTCAACCTGTGGGCAGAAGAGGCAGACAAGCTCGATCACTTCCACCTTGTTCGCTACGAAGACCTGCGCGCGCAGCCCCATCAGGAGCTGCGCCGGATGCTGGATTTTATGCAGGTGGAAGCCACCGAAACCCATGTTAATGCGGCTGTCGATTATTCATCTTTCGACAACATGAAGAAGATGGAGGGCAAGCAGCAGTTTCGGCTAGCCGGCGGGCGTATGATGCCGCGCGACAAAGACAACCCCGATAGCTACAAAGTGCGCCGTGCCAAGGTGGGTGGATACCGAGACTACTTCACCGACGCCGAGGTCGAACAAATCGACGCGCAACTGGAGCAGCAGTTGCACGCCTTGTATGCGTATCGCTGAGCGGGCCTAAGCAGCTAACAGCTCGAAGGCGTCTTCTCGCAGGTGGCCCTGTTCTATTTCATCGCGTAGCTGCGCTTCACTGATAACGCCTTTCTCCAGGCATTCCTTCACCAGTCCGAAAAAGAACGTCTCCTGGGCGGGATCCGGGTGGGCCGCATAAGTGCCGGCGAACTTGTAGTCGCCAAACAGCGCCCGGCGAGCGCGTCGCAGCCAATGCCGGGGCGGGAACAGCTGGAAGGTATCCGCAGGTCGGTAATCAATCTTAAGGCCCGTCTTCCAGGGCTGTGTTTTCCGTTTCGTGTTGTGAAGCAGCTTGGTGTCAGCCGTGAGCTTGTCGAAATCATTCCACTCGTTTTCGAACAATCCAATGGATGACGGATCCTCCAGCTTGAGCGAAATCCAGTCCATGTAGTCGCGCTTGACGGGCTCGAACATCTCGGCAAAGTCTGCTTCGAAGCGCCAGTGTTTCAGCTTCTCGCAATCGAGCAACATAACCGAGGAGGCGTAGGCACCCTTGCGCCCCTTGCGGCCGGATTTGGGTCGGCACATGATCGCCTTACCCTGCATGTCCCGGTTTAGCAGTTCCCAGATATCACCCACGGCAAAGATATCCGGGTCCATTACCACAGCGCGACCTTCATAGTTCATGAGCTGGGCCGGGGCAAAACGCAGGGGAGTGAATGACTGCAGATCATTGTTAAGCCAGGGGCGCATCTCGCCATCGCGGCGGTATTTGAGTCCCTCATGTTCTGCCATGCAGGGGAAATCTTTTACTTCGATGAAGCGCACATCGAAACTGTCGGCATGTGCCGAATTGCGTTGCAGGGAGTATCGGGAGATGATCGCGCCCAGCATCTGCTTGTGATTAGTGTGGATAAATACCGTTGGTTTCAAGATCTGTGGTCCGGATAGGGAATTGTGGGATAGTCTACCGCCCGCAAGGATTTTCATAAATGACTGGTATTGGCAATATTTAGCGCGCGGCAGCATTTGCCCTAGAACGCCATGACATGAATAGAACGAGACACAGCTCTGTGATCAGGATGAAACGGGGAAAGACTCATTGAGTGATGCACCGATAGTGTGGTGCCTGCTGGGGCGGAAAGCGGGCGACAACACCCAGGTTCGGGCGCTGGCCGGTGCCCTCGGATGGCCCTGGCAGGAGAAGCATATTTTTGCGCGCCCCTGGGAATTGCTCGCCCACCTGAGCCTGCGTGTCACGCTTGCGGGCATCGACCGCAGCCTGAGCAGCGAACTGCAGGCACCGTGGCCTGATTTGGTGATTAGCGCAGGGCGGCGTAATGAGCCTGTTGCGCGCTGGATTCAGCGTCAGTCCGGCGGTCGCACCCGGCTGGTTCATGTTGGACGTCCCTGGGCGCCTCTGAGTTGCTATGATCTGATCATCACCACCCCTCAGTATTTTCTGCCGCAGCAGGACAATGTGTTGCAGCTGGGTCTGCCGCTGAGTTCAAGCAGCGCAGCCGATAGTGCCGAAGCGGCGGACCAGTTTGAGCCCACGGTACGTTATATGCCAAGACCGCGCATAGCGCTGCTGGTGGGCGGAGATAGCGGGAAGTACGTTTTTACCGCAGAGAAAGCACGTAATCTGGGGCGAGCGGCGCGAGTGTTCGCCGAGAGTCAGGGGGGCAGTCTCATGCTGGTGGACAGCCCCAGAACGCCGCTTGCAGCGGGAGATGTTGTGCAGGCTCAGCTGCGTGAACAGGACTTCTGTTTTCGCTGGGGCAGTGGGCAGGACAATCCCTATCAGGGAATCCTGGCGACCGCAGACGCCTTCATCGTGACCGGCGAGTCGATGTCGATGCTGGCCGAGGCGATCGCCACCACCAAGCCTCTGTATATCTTCGATACGGGAGACGGACATCTTCCCTGGTGGCAGCGCTGGCATCTGCTGCGCTATAAGCCTCTCAGTCATTGGCTGGCGATGAAGCTGGCGCCGCGGCGAATGCGCCGTGACATCGGGCGCATTCAGGACGCCTTAATCGCGTCAGGGCAGGCTATCTGGCTGCAGAATTCCGAACAGGATTATCCGGTGATTACACTGTCCTCGGGAGAAGCGAAGAGTGCTCCGAGCCAGGCCGATGAATTACAGCGTGCGGCCGCGGCTGTCAGGCAGCTTTTGACAGCGCGCTGAGCGGGTGGGCGGGCGCCGGCGGAAGGTCCGGCGTGCGATCCAGCACCTCGAAGGCGTCATGGCGCACATGGTTTTGCGCCATCTCGTTGCGAATGAAATCCTCGCTAATCTTGCCCTCGTTAATGCACTCTTTAAGCAGCGCAAAGAAAAAATCTTCCTGGTTCTGGTCCGGGTGCTGCTTGTAGTTGCCAAGAAACGCGTATTCACCAAACAGTTTACGTCGGGCGCGCATGATCCAGGCGGCGGGCGGGAATAGACGGAAGCGCTCTGCCGGGCGCCAATCGGTAGGCAGACCGGTTTTCCACGGCTGGGTCTTACGGCGCGTGGTGTGCAGCATCTTGGTATCTAGCGTGAACTTGTCGAAGTCATTCCACTCGGCTTCGAAATAGTCGATCGTTGATTCGTCTTCTTCTTTTAAGCAGATCCAGGGCTGATAGTCCTGGGTGAAATCAAACATAGCGCGAAACTTGGCCTCGGCATCCCAGTGTTTCAGCTTGGAGCACTCGAGCAGCATCACGCTGCTGGCCTTGCACTTATCGACCAGTCCCTTGGGGCCACTGCGCATGCGACACATGATGGCCTTGTCCTGCATGTCGCGACTGAGTAGCTCCCAGATATCGGTGGTGGCGAATATATCGGGATCGATGACCACAGCGCGGCCTTCATAGCCCATCAGTTTGGGCGGCATGAATCGCGTGGGAGTGAAAGACTGGAGATCGTCATTCAACCAGGTGCGCTTAACCCCGTCGCGCAGATACTCCTGACCTTCGTGCTCGGCAAACATGGGATAGTCGCGCGAGTCCATCAGGTGCACATCGAACTTGTCGTTGTTGCTGGAATAGCGGCGCAAGGCGTGTTCGGCCACGATGGCGCCCGTGATTTGCTTGTGGTTGGTCTGAATGAATACGCCGGCTTTCATAGAGTCGCTTTCAGGGGGTTTGGGCTGGGTTGACGGTGGGCAACTATAAAGGAAAGGGGCCTATTTTTCTATTGATCTGGTCGACCTATCAACGTGAATAGTAGTGAATGCTGCGCCCGGTTAAAGAGGTATAGAGTACGCCACTTGCTTTCGCCATGCGGTACAGGCTGTGCATGAAAAAGCCTTTGGAAAATATCGAAAAAGGCAGCAATAACAAGGACATAAGGAGCTTGCTGACCGCGATGCCCAAAAGCCGGTACACCCGGCTGCCATCGCCGTGTGAGCGTGCCATGCCGACCTGCGAGCAGCCGTTCTTGAACCCGCGCTTGAGCAAGCCTCTTGCGGTATAACGCTCTGGCTCATGATTGCGGTGAATGACGGACATATCCGCTGACGCCAGGCTAGCGCCGAGGCTGTGGGCGCGGATGAAGAAATCCTTATCCTCTCCGCCGCTGAGCCGGAATGTGTGGGAGAAGATCTCTCCCGTGGTCGCGACGCGTTCGAGGATATCGCGACCGATGAGCACATTGCAGGTCGAAGCGCAGCCGGGGAGTCCATAACGTCCCCCCTTGTTTTCGTGCTTGGCTTTTACTGGAGAGCGAAAAATGCCTGATTCTCGCGCCCACTGCGGCATATGTGTGTCGAGTACCCAGGTACCGAAAACGAGATCGGCACCGGTAACCGCCTGGCGGTCGAGCAACTGAATAAGCCAGTCAGACTGTGGCTGGTCGTCATCGTCGATAAAGGCAACATAATCCGCGTTGCGGGCAAGCGCTGCCGCAACGGCGCGGTTGCGCGCGTGGGTGATGCCGGGTTCGGGCTCTTCGACGTAGTGCAGCCGAATGGGGAGTCGCGGCGCTGCTCGCTGACAAATAGCGATGGTCTCCGGGTTGGGGTCGTTGTCGATAATGATGAGCTCTACGGAGTCGGGGTTATAGCCGCTAAGTTCAATGTCCTGCATCGACACCAACAAGCGCGTCAGCCCCTGCGAGCGGCTGTGCGTGCACACGCAGATGGCAACGCGCAGATCTACCGTTGTTGTGACGGTCATATCTTTTCCCCGGCAGGCGCGATTATTTGAATATTCCGCGCCGGTACAAACCCCAAAAAAATGGCCACATGAACAGCAGTGGGAATTGCCTTACCCGCTGCGGAACTTCAATGGCCTGGCCGGAGTGGCGTTCCAGCTTCCAAGCGATGTAATCCAGCCCGCCCTCGAAAGTGAAGAGGGCTTTTACCAGCCTCAGGATAGACATCAATTTGCCCTGAACCCCACGTGCGCGCCAGGCAATCCGGGCTGTGCGCCTTCGGCCGTCGCTGACGACACAGTGGTAACGCCATTCCTTACCGGCATCATACACTGCAAGCGGCAGGCTTAGCGAATCGCCCAGACAGCGGCTGACTTGAAGGTAAAACTGCGCGTTGCTGGCGATCAGTTCGGCGGCGCGACCTGAGCGCTCGGTGCGCAACTCGGTGCCATAACTGAGCGTCAGCGCGCCTTCCCAGAGATCGGTCAGGCTGCCTTCGGCCGGTAGCGCCGGGAGCGTTCTCTCCAATAAGGTGCTAACCGATTGTTGCAGGCAATCCTCTATTTCAGTACGTATTGCCTCGCTACGCGCCATCAGGATGCGTGTCGGTTGCGCGAAGCGGCCCCAGATGTAGGATTCAAACCAGGAGCGACTGGATCCTCTGCGAAAGTCTTGCAGGGAAATCACCGTAACTTTACTGCGCAGCTGACGCCCTTCATGGTGATGTTCAGCGTAAAAGACGTTTGGCGGTAGCAGCCAATTACCCGTGGCCAACAAACCATTGCCATAGGCGGCTGTGTAGCTGTCGACCAGCAGATAGAGGTCGACCAGCCCTTCGTAGATGTCGCCACTTCTCAAGCAGGAGCCGTACAACAGTGCGCCGCATACCGCCCCTCTATGCTTGAGCTGCAGCGTGTCCAGCAGACTGGCAAGCGCGGCCTCGCTGACTGCGTCCAGTTTATCGGGCTGCGGGTAGTCGCTCATAGCTGTATGAATTCCAGTGCGGGGCTGGAGTTGATTGAGACCGGGCCATTGGCATGAATGATCTCTCCGTCAAGATTCAGGCTGCCATGCATTTGCAGCCATATGTGCGAGGCATTGTGGCTGAAATAGCCGGACTCGCCAACGGCGTTGGCATTGGGGCGGCCACGAATGATCGAGATAAATGTTCGCACAAATTTGCTGCAGTGCTGTTCCATTAGCGTCAGTTTAATCGGTCCAGCACCCCTACCCCAGAAGGGGCGCATGCCAAACGCTAGTCGCTCGAGAGTGCTGACCGCGAGAATGAGCGTGTCGTGTTCGCGCACTGGTTCACCGTCGATGGACAAGCCAATGCGCACGTGTTGATTAAACCTGGGGTCGTCCCTAAAGACGCCCCACACGGTGCGAGCGGTTCCCAGGGCCAGACTAAAATCGTCGCGCAGACCGCGAGAATGAATTTCGCTGTGCGCGTACTTGGTGCCCTGCATGACAGCGCCGGCGCCGAGGAACATGCTGTAGGTCACGGTGTTGGATGTCTCCTCCTGGACGCGAAGGAGCGATCGATACTCGCTGCGCACAGCAGACCTTGAATCGTTGCACCAGCGGCAGAAAGTCTCGACGGCGCGAGTCAGCGAACCTCGGACCCCAATGTCACCGGCATTCATGTTCGCCGTGCCGCCGGGTAGGAGAATTATTTTCGGTAACTCGGTGAAGATATCGTGCTCAAGCAAAGTGCCAAGAATGGCCGATGCGGTGCCGTCACCGCCGTTTATGGCAAGGGTGGAGATCCGCTGTGCAGAGAATTCGCGCAGTACAGATTCAATTTCCGACGGCTCGCGGGTGACGCGATGGATAATGTTGCTGCACTGCGCGATGCGGGACTCGATGGCTGGGAAGCGGTCGCGATTATGGCCGCTGCCAGGGTTACTAATCAGCCCGATAGGTGTCTTCGGCTCAGTCACCGGCGACCCCCGGTTCGCTCGGCATTGCTTGTGCGCTGATTAAGGAGATTTGTGTTTTACCGACCCGCGGTGCTCTGCCCCGTATTTGCAGGGGTAGGCGGGTTTGCTCATCGTAGTAGATGCGGATGTCTCCGCCGAGGCCCAACACTGAGAAATCGTATTTGTCGGGGTTGGCGGAAAGCGCCTCGACATGAACTTCGACCGGGAGTACCCGTCGCTCCCCTGCGATCTCCTCGCCGTCCCAACGCAGTGTTTCACTAAGTACAATCGTGGTGGGCGCAGCCGCGCGAAATGCGACCCGATAGAAATTGAAATCAGTGTGTACGAGTACATCCGGTTGGCCAGTTTCGGTTAGCGCACGTTCGGCCAGCAACAGCAAAGGATAGCTATTTGTGACAGCTAGCTCGGTAGACGCAGCCGGAAATGGCACGACGCGCTGGCTCGTGATCGGCCAACTGGCCGGATCAATCTTGTCGTCCGCTGGGCTGCTGCGCTCCCGCGTGACATCAACATCGCCATACGTAAAACGCTTCAGGCGCTGATTTTTGCCCTTGCTTAATCGCTCTCTTTCCAAAACCCGCCCGCTGCGGCTTTCGAATCGGATATCGACCCGCTCGCTATTGCTCGCCACCGCACTCTCGGTCAGCAACTGCCAGGTCTTTGAATCAGGTGCAGCGCGCAGCTGCACCGTCGAGCGGGCGGTTACCCAGAAGGCGGTTTGCTGATATTCCAGCATCGACCAGGGGGGCAACTCGCTGCTCTGCGAAGACACGGCGGTCAGTGCGAGCAGCCCGCAAAGGAGTGAGCGCGCATGCTGTTTCATGCGGGCGCTCCAGTTGAGGTAATGGCGTACCGGGGCTGTGCCTGGTCGCGTCGATAGGCGTAGGCCGCCATGGTTAGCGCGATAGGCAGCCAAAAGAACAGCCACAATTCTTTGGGGTGTACGAATAGTCGATCGAAGTCCATGGTCACGCAGGTCATACCGTATAAGAGTAGCGCCAGGTAAAGACGTTCCCCGCGTTGGTTGAGCAAATGCCAGGCCTGGTATAGCGCTACTGCAAGAATGAGCAGCAATAGTCCGAGTCCGATGATGCCGCCATCGCGCAGCGTGGCGAGATAGCTATTGTGGGCGTGATTAAAGACATGGCCGTAGGCACCGACATGGGGATCCAGCAAGTAGCCCCGTCCAAATAGCCAATGCCCGGGCATATCGGCCAGTAGTTGCTGCCAGATCCCGGGTCGAAACGACAGCGTCTGTACCCGTGACCACCAGTCTTCGGGATTGCCCGCCACCAGAACAAAGCTGGCCACCAGGCCCACCAGGATAACGCCCAGTGCGCGTCGCCCCAGTAGCACAATCAGGACTACGCTGATGCCAGCCAGTGCAGTACGCGACTGGGTGAAAACGATAAGGCACAGTAGAACGACAGCTGCGGCCAGCAGGGCGTTGCGATAAGCCGTTTGTTTGCCCGAGATGAGGTGATACACGGCTAAGGCGAAAAACAAGCCGTAGGCGCAGGCGGCCTTGTTCTGGTGGTGCATGACGCCCAGAGGTTCCAGGCGCGAGGTGGGGAAAGGGTTACTGCTGTACCAGACGATGATCGACAGTAGCGCCAGCGCGGAGGCCAGGCCTAGACTGCGGAAGGCCAGGATATCGATTTGCCGGTCGTGGCGAATCCACAGATATCCGCTAACGAACACGAAACACAAAAGAGCGGTGGTATTGCGTAGGGTCCAGAGCGCTTCTTCGGCTGCGAAATCGGCGCTCCAGAGCAATGTGGTCATCATGTAGGCCGCGTAGATGAGAATCAGGCCGGCAAGACGATTGTCACGGTAGAATTCACGCAGCTCTCGTGCCAGTAGCAATATGGCTGGAAGCACCAGGATGTAGAACAGTCGCCGATGCCCTGATGCCATAGGCAGGAGGAAGTAACCCGCGATGAATAAGGCGTACAGGTAGAGCATTCCCCTGTCGAGCAGGAAGTGATGCAAGTCCTTGATTTTCAATGCGAGGTTGATGGAACGGTCTCCGTGATTGGTGCGCCTGAAAGGCGGCAAAAATACCACACAATCTTGAGAATGACCCGATCATCCTATACCCTGCGCGTTTTTTGATCTGCCCAACTCTGGGGATACTGCATGCACGCTGTTATCAAGCGACTGATTAAGTGGCTGGTTCGCGCGATTTCCAAATTTCTGCCTGACGAGAAGGCTCATGTACTGGAGCGCTGGCGCCGCGGCCGTGAGGAGTTTTGGAAGTACAACAACTGTGAGTACATTTTCGCTTCCTATGGTAAGAGCGGCCGTACCTGGGTGCGGGTAATGATCTCGCGCTACTACCAGCTCGTTTACAAGCTGCCCGATAACATCTTGATGGGTTTTGACAACTACACTCGGCTTAACGGTGACATACCGAAAATATTCTTTACCCACGACAACTATCTCAGACAATTCACCGGTAATCTCGACAGTAAGAAAGATTTCTACCACAAAAAAACGGTCTTACTGGTACGGAAACCGCAGGATGTGGCCGTGTCACAGTTTTTCCAGTGGAAGTACCGAATGCGGGCAGACAAGAAGTCGATGAATAACTACCCGCCCCACGATGCCGACATCAGTGTGTACGACTTCGTTAAGCATGAAGGCAAAGGTCTGAGCCATATTATTGAGTTTATGAATGCCTGGGGGCGCGAGCTCGACAAGATCGACAACTTGCTGGTGGTTCGCTACGAAGACCTTCGGACGACGCCGGAGACAGAGATGGCTCGGGTAGTCGAGTTTCTGGGGCTGGAAGCCAACCAGGATTACCTGCGCGATATGGCCGAGTTCGCCTCTGTGGAGAATCTGCGCAAGAAAGAGCAGGAGAACTATTTCTGGCGCAGCGGCAGTCGGGTGCAGGCGAAGGATGTCAATGATCCCAACACCTTTAAGGTGCGCAAGGCCAAGGTGGGTGGTTACCGTGACTACTTTGATGACGATCAAGTTGCCGAACTGGATGCCATGGTAGATTCCCAACTCATGCCCGTCTTCGGCTACACCAGTGCGGAGGCTGATCAACCGCAAGAGACGCAATCATGAGTCGCTGTGTTTTCGTACATACCAATGAGCGCCAATGGCTCGGGGCATTGGTTGCTGAGTATTCCTTTAAGCGTAATTCTGCGAATCCTGATCGTTTTGAGGTGCGCTTTATTCACACCCGCGATCACGAGTTTCTGCAGGCGAAAGAAGGCGAGAGCTTCCTTCGCGGGGGTACTACCCGTGTCTGGCGTATGGACGACTTGCAGTCGTTTACGCCCCTGCGGTTTTTGCCACCCCAGCTCATGGGTTTCGAGGGCCGGGCGGTCGTTACTGACCCCGATGTTTTTGCAGTGGGCGATATCAATGAGCTGCTAGACCGCGACATGCAGGGCTTTGCTGTCATGGGGCGACATCGCAGTGGTAAGGCGGAAAAGCAATCCCAGGTGGCAACCAGTGTGATGCTGCTGGATTGCGCTCGTCTCAGCCACTGGGATGTTGAGCGCGACTTCGACGATCTGTTTCAGCACAAGAAAGATTACAAAGAGTGGATGGTGTTGGCATACGAAGATCCCGCCAACATTGGCTACATAGAAGACTGCTGGAATGACTTTGACCACCTCGATGGCAATACGCGCCTGCTGCACAATACGAAGCGGCGCACCCAGCCGTGGAAAACAGGCTTGCCTGTGGACTACACGCCCGCTGACAAGTTTAAGGACAAACCGCTGCTGGCATCGCTGAACCGGCTTCGCGCCCGTGTATTTGGTGAGTATGGATTGCTGGGACGCTACCACGAGCATCCTGATAACGCGCAGGAGCAGTTGTTCTTCGGGCTTTTGCGAGAGTGCCTTGACTGCGGCCACGTTTCGGAACAACTCGTGCGTGATGAAATGGCCAAGAACCATGTTCGTCACGACGCTTTTGAGGTGCTGGATCGCACGCCGCCACTGGAGCGAATAGCGGCATGAACTATATCGATATTGAAAAACTGCGTAGTCTTGAATTAGCCGATTTCATGGCCATCAAGCCCTATCCGCACTACAACACAGAGGGGGTGCTGACGGAACAGGGGTTTCAGGACCTGTTGCACAACATGCCGACCCTGGAGTCCTTTGGCGAAATATTCGGCAAGGAGCGTCGTGCGGGGCAGACACCCCACGACCGCTATTCGCTGGAGTATACGCCGGACACCGAGGTGCCACGGCCCTGGAAAGAATTTATCGACGAGTTGTGCAGCGATGCGTACCGCCGCGAGATCGAGCGCTTGCTCGGTGCGAAGAAGGCGGAGTTTCGCTTTCACTGGCACTACACGCCCACGGGCTGTGACGTGTCTCCCCATTGCGATGCCCGACGGGAGCATGGCTCGCATTTGTTCTATTTCAACTCCGAGGACGACTGGGATCCGAACTGGGGCGGGTCGACCCTGGTGCTGGATGACGGTGGTCGCCTGAGCTACGATTCCGCGCCATCGCTGGATGAGTTCGACGGTGTTATTGAGGCCAAGTCGATTGGGAATTACAGCAACTTGATGTTGCGCACCGACCACGCCTGGCATGCCGTTCGGCCAATTAACTGCCCCGAGGATCGGCTGCGCCGCATATTTATCGTTGTGGTCAATCCGGACAATCTGTTCTGGAAAGTGCGCGACCGTCTCATCGGCAAGACTATCCAGCGATTCTAAATCATCGCGAGCGGCGCGCCATGATCACTGTTTGGCTGGGATCGGTCGATGAGCGGAAGGGAGAGGCGCTGTTGACGGCGGTCTTGTCGCGCCAGCTCAACTGTGACCCTCAGGCGCTTCGAATTCAACGTGCGCCATCCGGCAAGCCTTTCCTGGAGCCTGTTTCGGGTCAGCCTGAGCTGCATTTCAGTTTGAGTCATAGCCGCGATCGCTGGGCCATCGCCGTTAGTGAATTGGGTCCGCTGGGTGTCGACCTCGAACTGTGCGACACGAGTCGTCCGCTGGAGCGTCTCGCACAACGCTATTTCACAGCGGCTGAATGGGATTGCTTCCAGCGGCTGGCGGCCGCGGATCGACCCCACTATTTTTTTGATTGCTGGACCTTGAAGGAAGCGTTTGTCAAAGCAGGTGGTAGGGCGATGGCGACTACTATGGGGAAAGTAGGTTTCGCGCCGATCAATGACTGCATAGCGTACGTGCAGGCGGCGGCGCCGGAGGACGACGCTTCACGCGGCTTCTGGATGTTTGAGCCTGCGCCCAAATGGCACCTGGCCTTGTGTCTCGAAGCGCCGACAGCAGTGGCAACGGAACTGCGTTTTTTGGATGAGCAGGGCGAGGTATTGCAAATGTCGCCCAGAGCCCGTGGCACGGGGCTTCGCGGCGATCTGTAAGCCCGTGAAATAATAAGAAAAACCGCTTGAAATGGCCTAGGTGGCTATGTAGAATTCGCGCTCTCGAAATTGGAGGCCTCTGTGAGGCGATTTGTAAATGAAAACGTTTAGCGCAAAAGCAGAAGACGTGCAGCGTGACTGGTTCGTGGTCGATGCCTCGGAGAAGACTCTGGGTCGACTGGCGACTGAAATAGCTCACCGTCTGCGCGGCAAGCACAAGGCGGAATACACTCCGCACGTCGATACCGGCGACTACATTGTTGTGATCAATGCCGAAAAGGTTAAGGTCACTGGCGCCAAGACTACCGACAAGATTTACCACAGCCACACTGGCTATCCCGGCGGTCTGAAGTCAATTTCTTTCGAGAAACTGATCGACAAAGCGCCTGAGCGTGTTATCCAGAGTGCGGTTAAAGGCATGTTGCCCCGCAACCCACTGGGACGCGCCATGTTCAAGAAACTGAAAGTTTACGCTGGCACTGAGCACCCGCATACGGCGCAGCAGCCCCAGCCCCTGAATATCTAACGGAAGCCAATATGTCAGCTACCCAGTATTACGGAACCGGCCGTCGCAAGACGTCTACCGCCCGTGTCTTTTTGCAGAACGGCGCAGGCAATATCACTGTCAACAGCCGTCCTCTCGATGAGTATTTCGGTCGCGAAGTAGCGCGCATGATTGTGCGTCAGCCGCTGGATCTGGTCGAACTGAACGACAAATTCGACATCAATGTCACCGTTACCGGGGGCGGCAGCTTCGGCCAGGCCGGTGCCATTCGCCACGGTATTACTCGCGCCCTGTTGGAATACGACGAGTCTCTGCGCGGAACGCTGCGCGGTGCGGGTTACGTCACCCGTGATGCGCGTGCGGTTGAGCGTAAGAAAGTCGGCCTGCGTAAGGCACGTAAGCGTCCTCAGTACTCCAAGCGTTAAGCGGAGTCTGCTACTTTACTCGAAAGCCCGGCTGCTGTGTGTATGCCGGGCTTTTTGTTGCGCGGGGATAGGCTTGATTTGTCCCATCTTTCAGGCACTTATCGGCCACTTATCCTTGTCAGAATAAGGTAAAATCATTACCATTTGCAGCGTTTCAAAAAGTCCCCTCGATTCCACCGTGGGCCCTGCTGTCTCGAACGGGCCAAATGAAGTGTTACAGCGCAGAATCGAAACCAGAAATGGGAGAAAAACATGAGCAATGACGGGGTGAATACCGGTCGGCGCCAGTTCCTTACTGCCGCCACCAGCGCCGTAGGCGTCGCCGGTGTGGTAGGAGTGGCGGTGCCATTCGTGGGTTCCTGGAACCCCAGTGCCAAGGCCAAGGCGGCCGGTGCACCGGTGAAGGCGGACATCAGTAAGATCGAGCCCGGTCAGATGATTGTCGTGGAGTGGCGCGGTAAGCCGGTGTACGTATTGCATCGCACGCAGGAGCAGATTGATGGTCTGCCCACCCTCGATGCGGTCCTGAAGGACCCGTCCTCCGAAATCTCGGTTCAACCCGAGTATGTCGATAGCACCACCCGCGCGATTCGACCCGAAATCATGGTATTCGTAGGACTTTGCACCCATTTGGGTTGCGCGCCAAAGTTTCGCCCTGAAGTAGGAGCGGCCGACCTGGGTGGCGACAACTGGCTTGGCGGTTTCTTCTGCCCCTGTCACGGGTCGACCTTTGACCTGGCTGGCCGTGTCTATTCCGGTGTTCCTGCATCCGCGAACCTGGAAGTGCCGCCGTATTCCTTCGAAGGGGATAGCATTCTCGTCGTTGGTGTCGACCAGGAGGCCGCGTAATGAATAATGCTCTGGTTGGTCTGCGGGACTGGGTAGATGCGCGTCTTCCCATCATGCGTGCCTGGAAAACGCATATGGGTGAGTACTACGCGCCCAAAAACTTCAACTTCTGGTACTTCTTCGGCGTTTTGTCGCTGGTGGTTCTGGTCAATCAACTGTTGACCGGTATCTGGCTCACCATGAGCTATGTGCCCAGCGCGGAGGACGCGTTTGCCTCGGTCGAGTACATCATGCGCGACGTCGAGTACGGCTGGATGCTGCGGTACATGCATTCTACCGGCGCCTCGGCCTTCTTCGTAGTTGTATACCTGCATATGTATCGGGCGTTGCTGTACGGGTCTTATCAGAAGCCGCGTGAGCTGATCTGGATCTTCGGCATGCTGATCTTCGTGGTGCTGATGGCAGAGGCGTTCTTCGGCTATGTGCTGCCCTGGGGTCAGATGTCCTACTGGGGTGCGCAGGTGATTATTTCGCTGGTCGGTGCGATCCCGGTCGTGGGTGAAGACCTGGTGACCTGGGTGCGTGGTGATTACCTGATTTCTGGCATTACCCTGAACCGTTTCTTCGCGCTGCACGTGGTGGCGCTACCCATTATTTTGCTGGCGCTGGTGGTACTGCACCTGCTGGCACTGCACGAAGTGGGTTCCAATAACCCCGATGGCGTGGATATCAAGAAGCACAAAAACGAACAGGGCATCCCTGTCGATGGCGTTGCTTTCCACCCCTACTACACGGTGCACGACCTGCAGGCGATCGCCGTCTTCCTGTTTATCTTCTGCACGGTGATGTTCTTCTTCCCTGAAATGGGCGGTCTGTTCCTGGAGTACCCCAACTTCGAGGAGGCTAACTCCCTGAAGACGCCGGAGCACATCGCGCCGGTGTGGTACTTCACGCCGTATTACTCGGTACTGCGTGCGGTACCTGATAAGTTCTGGGGCTTTGTGGCCTTTGCCGCCTCTGTGGCAATACCCTTCATGTTGCCCTGGCTGGATCGCAGCCCGGTGAAATCCTGGCGCTATAAGGGCAATATCACCAAGGTGATGCTGGTACTGTTCACCGCATCCTTCCTGATCCTCGGTTACCTGGGTATCAAGGCACCGACGCCAGCGCGTACGCTGCTGGCGCAGATTTGCTCAGTGATTTACTTCGCCTTCTTCCTGCTGATGCCCATTTGGACCTCAATGGAGAAGACCAAACCTGTGCCTGAGCGGGTGACGATGGACGGTGGTATGTCGAAGTGGGGTGTGCTCGGCGGCATCGTGCTGATACTCGGTCTGACCATTTTGCCGCTGAAGGCAGTGGGCGCCGGTGGCCCTGCGGTACCGCTGGACCGCATGGAGCCCGATCTGCGCGACAAAGCCTCACTGCAGTCGGGTGCTGGCTTGTACATGAACTACTGCATGGGTTGTCATTCGCTTCAGTACTCGCGCTACGAGCGTGTGGCCGATGACCTGGATATCCCGCACGATCTGATGGAAGCCAATCTGATGTTTGATCCGAGCCAGAAGATCGGCTCGCTGATGGAAAACTCCACCGACGATGCAATGGCAAAGCGCTGGTGGGGCGCCACGCCGCCTGATCTGACCCTGGTGGCCCGTGCGCGCGGAACCGACTGGCTCTATACCTACCTGCGTACGTTTTACGCGGACCCTTCGCGTCCCTGGGGTGTGAATAACAAAGTTTTTAAAGACGTGGGCATGCCCCACGTGATGCTCGAACTGCAAGGCTTGCAAACCTGCAGCATGGGCCCTGTGGCGGCCGCCAATGGCGGTGTTAAGCGTGATCCGCTGACCGGTGAGGATATCCTTGAGGACCCCTGCGGCCGTTTTGAAATTGCAGAAGAAGGCAAGCTGTCTCCGGAGGAGTTTGACCAGGCGATGTTCGACCTCGTTAACTTTCTGGCTTATATCGGCGAGCCTGCGGCGCTCAAGCGTGAGCGTATTGGTTATTACGTGTTGATGTTTATTCTCCTGTTCTTCGTGTTTGCCTGGTTGCTGAATCGCGAGTACTGGAAAGACGTTCAACACTGAGAAATTAGGATTAAGGGGAAAGCCCATGGGCGTTGTGGCAAAACGGTCTTCGATGACCTTCTTCTCGGATAACGAGAGTCATTACAGTCATCGTGTTCGTATCGTGCTGGCCGAAAAAGGCGTAACGGTCGACGTGGTAGAAATCGACCGGGCGCATCCGCCCGCAGAACTGGCGGAGTTGAATCCATACAATACTCTGCCCACGCTGGTGGACCGTGACCTGGTGCTGTACGAGTCCAAGGTGATGATGGAATATCTGGACGAGCGTTTTCCGCACCCGCCGCTGTTGCCGGTCTATCCAGTTGCGCGGGCCGAGAGTCGCCTGTACATCCATCGAATAGAGAAGGATTGGTGCGCGCTGGTCGATGCCATTCAGCACACCCGCTCCGACAATGTGATTGAGAAGTCGACCAAGGAATTGCGCGAAAGCCTGCTGGCGATTGCGCCAATCTTTAACGAGAAGCCGTTCTTTATGAGCGAGGAATTCACTCTGGTGGATTGCTGTCTGGCGCCGATTCTCTGGCGTCTGCCCACCCTGGGCATCGATTTCCGCTCTAACAAGCAGACCAAGCCGCTGCTCGCGTATATGGACACCCTGTTCAATCGTGAATCGTTCCAGGCCAGTCTGTCGGAGCAGGAACGGGAGATGCGTCTCTAGTGGCTAATGGGGGCGAGGGAGACAGCCCTGTGTCCATGACCTCCAGCCGGCCCTACATCATGCGAGCGCTCTACGAGTGGATTCTCGATAACGAGTGTACGCCCTATGTTCTGGTCAGCGCCGATCAGCCGGGCGTAGAGGTGCCGCGACAGTATGTTAAAGACGGGCAGATTGTTCTTAACATATCGCCAGCCGCGGTGGTCGATCTATTGATCGATAATGATGCCATGCAGTTCAATGGGCGCTTCGGTGGTGTTCCCATCGATGTGCATGTGCCTATGCAGGCGGTGCTCGGTATCTACGCCCGCGAGAACGGGCAAGGTATGGTTTTTGACGGGGAGGAAGCGCCCTGGCCAGAGCCGCCACAGCCTTCGCCCGATTCACCCTCGCCGCCGCGAGGTGATGGTCGCCCCTCACTGAAGGTGGTGAAATAGGCTGCGCGCTGGTGCCGATGGCGCTAGCTGAGCATTAGGCCCAATCGGGGGCGGCGCTCAGTCGATGTACTCAAACAAAGCTACGACACGTTGCACGCCCTGACTGGAGCGCGCGGCCTCTTCGATGCGTTGAGCTTCCGTCTGGGATACTAGCCCCATCAGGTAGACCACGCCGTTCTCCGTAACGACCTTGACCCGGTTGCCGGGAATATCGGAGGCGGCCAACAGGGTCGATTTTACCTTCGTCGTGAGCCAGGTGTCTGAGCTGCGGGTCATGGCCGAGGAGTTGCCCGCAATCTCCAGTTCATTGTAGATGCGGCGAACGGCTCGTATCTCACGGACCGTGTCGGTGGCCAATTGTTTGGATTCGGCGTCGGGTACCTGGCCGGTGATGAGCACGTAGCCGTTGTAGCTGGTTACACTGAAGTGGCTATTGGAGAGTTTTTCGCTGGCCGCATTGATGTTGACCTTGCCCTTGGTTTCGATTGACTCATCTTCGATTCTGGCGCCGTAGGTGCGCTCGCCGGGGTCATCCTCGATCGGCTCCGATTGGATGGATGATAAAAAGCTGCCACAACCCGTCATGGTGAGCAGTGCCATCAGCAGTACGCTGCGGTAAAGGTAGGTCATTGTTCAAAACTTCCGAAAAGGGCCTGGTCGATGAGTGTGCAAAGGCAGTGCACCAGCATGGTCTGCACCTCGAGGATGCGGGGTGCGCTGCTGCTGGGAACATGAATTTCTATGTCTTCCGGGTGCAGCAGACTGGCAAGGTCTGAACGATCGCCACCGCTCAGCACGATGGCGGTCATGTCGCGATCTCGCGCAGCGCGCAGCGCCTGAATTAGGCTGTTATTGCCTTCACTGGTGGCGACCGCGAGTAAAACGTCTCCGGCCTGTCCGAGTGCGCGTACCTGTCTGGCGTAAACATCGAGTGCGCCGGAGGCGGTCTCGATGGCGGCCAGTGTATTGCCATCGGCAGAGAGGCAAGTGGCCGCCAGTGCGGGTCTCTCCTGCTCCAGGCGATGTACCAGCGACGTGCAAAACAGTTGTGCGACAGTCGCGCCGTTACCGTTACCCGCGCAGAGTATTTTACGTTCCGAGAGTAATGCCTGGGTGCAGACATCGGCGGCTTTCTCCAATGCCGGTGCCAGAGGGTCTACCGAAACGGAGATGAGCTCTATGATTTCCTGGAAACCGCGGGCTATGCTGTCGTACCTATCCATGGGCTACATCGTAAAGGCGTTCTTAATCCATTGCACGCGTTCGCGGGCGCCGGGGGGCGTATCAAAAGCTACGACATCGAAGCGACATCGGTGCTTCGCGTACTGGCGCCGGCAGCGAAGAAAGTGTTGCGCGGTACGGATGAGTTTGCGCTGCTTGTTGCGAGTCACGGAAGCTGCGGCCGAACCATAGCGCGGGTTGCTGCGTCGCCTCACTTCTACAAATATCAATTGTCCGGCATCCTCGCAGACAAGATCGATCTCACCCAGCTTGCAGCTGTAGTTGTGTTCTATGATTCGTAGGCCCGCCTGATTGAGCATGCTGGCGGCAGACGCTTCATAGGCTCTTCCGGCAGAATTACCACTCGGCCTATCCGCCGACTCGCTATTCGACATGGGTCACCTCCGTGTTTACCCGGTGTCAACGTGGTTCTGGCACCCCTCGTCGTATCAGTGCAGGCACCAGTTCCCGATAAACTCTACCCTGCGAGTCCATACGCAGCAAACCCGTATAGCCTCTGACGCTATTGCGCTGGTCAGCGGCCAGTTGCTGCAGCCGCCAATTGATGCGGAAGGCGTCGGCGCCCAGTGCGTGAAAGTGTGATTGCAGTGGGTCCCCGTCTGTCCGCTGAATGAGTTGTGCCAGGTCGTTGCCATCACGTAAATGCCAGGGCAGGGCGAGCGTATGGATGCCGTTGAGGTCCTTGTCGCGCGATGGGTCGATGCGACCGCTGAAGATATGCGATGTCGCATAGACGGGAAGATCTCCGGCGTAGTGGAATGCGAGCAAGGGCTTAATCGATCTGGCATCCTGGGGGTCTTCTGCCAGTAAGAAGATCACATCCAGGTCCTGGCGTCGCCGTGGTGCGAACTCAAGCTGTTGGCCTACGATTTGGCGCATGCGACTGGCGCGCTGCTCACTGGCGGCTAGATTCAGTGCGTCTTTTAGTGCACTGGAATAGTCGGTTTGCCCGGAATAGATGGCGACGGCTCCCACTTTGCCTTCAAGGGCTTCCCACTGTTCTAGCAGGCTTTCGGCGACGGAGTCACCCCAGGCGCCTTCCGGGCGAACTAATAGCGCTCTGCGCGCGCCACGCTCATAGGCCAGGCGTGCGAGCTGACGGCCCTCGTCGCGCGGATCCAGCGCCATATGCCACGCTTGAATGGCGGCCGTGTCTGGCCACTCTAACGCCAGCAGAGGCACAGGAAGGGAGGCGGCAGGGCGCCACCCGTTCAGTAGTTCGGGCGTCAATGGCCCCATCACAATGTCTGCGCCTGCATTGACCGCGCTATCGTAGGCCTCATCAATCGTGCCAACTGCTGTGGTGTCCAGAGCCGCAATCTCCAGTTGGGGCCAGCCTTGTTGTCTAGCGGCAAACTGGGCTGCCATGAAGCCGTCGAGTACTGCTCGGCCCTGGCTTTCCTGGCCACCACTCAACGGCAACAGCAGCACCACTTTGTCAGGCGCGCTCGATTCCAAGTCGGCGAGCATGTCGATGCCTCCTGGAGGGTTGAGTGCTGCCGGGTGTTCGGGATAGCGCTGCTGCCAAAACTCGATTTCGGCCGCCTGTACTTCCGGGCTGTCTGCAACCTGCGCCGCTGCCAGCGCCAACTCCAGCCAGCCCCTCCAACTGGCGTCCTCAGCGCGGCCGCTGGCACTATCGAGAGCGGCGGGGGCAACTCGATTGAGGTCCTGCCAGATAGAATTGGAAAGTATGGCCTGTTGCTGCGGATCGTCGGTTTGATTTAATGAGAGGCTGGCAAATTGCGCTGCCGCCAGAGGGCCATGCACATTTCTGGTGAGTCGCAGTTGCCATTGGACGGTGCCCCAACGAATAGCGGCGGGAAGCTCATGCGAGTGAATGTCGACGCGACCCAGTAGTGCCAGTGCCTGCGCATCATCGCCTTTCACATGTTGTAATTCTGCGCTCAACAGTGCGAGCCTGGCCTGCTCGCCAGGGCTGAGCTTGCTGCCCTCAAGTTCCCTGAGTATGCTGGCCGCGGGCAGTAGTTGGCGCTGCTCAAGTAGCCGCTGCGCTTCGGCGAGTTGTTGGTTTTCTGGGCTGCTTAGCTCCGGTGTTGGCAGCGGTAGCACCGGTTGCGGCGTGGTAGCCGGCGCAGACGGGCCCTGCGTGACAGGGGTTTCCGCGCAGCTGGCGAGCATCAGCAGCGCTGTCAGCAGGGCGCTGGTTGCGAATTTATTGGTCATGAAGGACAAGTGAGGCACAGTGGAAAGCGGACTCTATGTAGTGGCTACCCCCATCGGGAACCTGGGCGATATGGTACCCCGTGCGGTGGAAACTCTACAATCGGTTGACCTGGTCGCTGCGGAAGATACGCGCCATAGCAGGCCGCTGCTAAGCCACTTTGGCATTGATACACCAATGCTCGCTTATCATGACCACTCGGACTCCGGGGCGTTGGAGCGGATCGCGCGGGTGATTGAGGGCGGCGGTTCAGTGGCATTGATTTCTGATGCTGGAACGCCGTTGATTTCTGATCCGGGTTATAAACTGCTGCGACATGCCCACGAACAGGGCTGGCGGGTGCTGCCGGTGCCGGGCGCGAGTGCTGTTGTGGCTGCGTTATCGGTTGCCGGTTTGGCGACTGACCGATTCCGTTTCGAAGGCTTTCTGCCGGCGCGCGGTGGTGCCAGGCGCAGTGCACTGGAGGCGTTAGCGGAGGTGGAATCGACGTTGGTGTTTTACGAGGCGCCTCATCGAATAGAAGATACCTTGGCAGATATGTGTGCGGTGATGGGGGAGCAGCGCCTCGCAGTGCTAGCGCGGGAGCTGACCAAGACCTTTGAGACGGTCTTGCGAATGCCGTTGGGAGAGCTGCTGGCTAAAGTACGCGACGACAGCAATCAGGCGCGAGGAGAAATAGTGCTGTTGCTGGAGGGTGCGCGGGAGCAACCCGGCGAGATTACGCCTGAGGTCGCGCAACTCTTGCAGTTACTGGCGGAAGAGCTACCCCCACGCAAGGCGGCCGCTATCGTGGCGCAGCATACTGGCCTGCGCAAGAAAGCCCTGTACGAATACCTGCTCAGCAGGTAGGCTTGCCCGCGGAGTTGGTCAGGCGATCGCTGTGCTTGCGCGCAGAGGAAAGTCCGGGCTCCATAGGGCAGAGTGCCAGGTAACGCCTGGGGGGCGCGAGCCTACGGAAAGTGCAACAGAAAGGATACCGCCTCCGTTCGCGGAGGTAAGGGTGAAATGGTGCGGTAAGAGCGCACCGCGCGGCTGGTAACAGGCGTGGCAATGGTAAACCCCACTCGGAGCAAGACCAAATAGGAATCCGTCGCTGCGGCCCGCAGTGGATTCGGGTAGGTCGCTTCAGGCAGGCGGCGACGCCTGTCGCAGATGAATGATCGTCCACGACAGAACCCGGCTTATCGACCAACTCCTCTTTTCCCTCTTTTTCTCCACTGACTAGCGACCTCAAGGCTTGCCGCTCGCGCTGGCCGCAGCTGTGCTGTACTCGCCAGCAGCTGCGCAACTCGACCGTTTTTCGCTGCGCGAAAAACCGGGACTCGGGCAGTGCTCGCTAAAAATCGCTGGCGTACACAGCACAGCTGACGCGGCCTGAGGCTTGCGAGCGACAAGCCATTATGTCGCGCGTCCCCTCCAGAGAACATAAAGGAGCTGAAGAGGATTTGTGGCGCGGCCGGGAATACGGCGAGCACTGTGCGAGTCCGAAAAATCGAGGAGCGATTTTTGTCGAGTTGCGCAGCCGCCGGCCGGCGCGGCAAATCCTGCTCCAGTTCGATTGGTGGGGATGCGCGACAATCGATGCGATTGACGGGTGTATTGGACGCTGGACTAAGCGTTTTTATACCTTTTTGGAATATAAAAGCCCTGCTGCAATAAAAAAATAATTCCTAACTTAAAGTAATCTATCAAATAAAGGATATAGAGGGCTGTTTTATTGCTCTTTTTGTTCCACGCTTTGCTCCCAAAATCCACCTAAAAACCCCTGTAATTCACTGAAATTACTGATTTTTTTCGGAACCGGTTGCTTGACGATCGACGCTACGCGCCCCTATAGTGTCGAAAAGTGGAAATAAGTGGGAAAAATTGGCTTTTAGTGGTGACTGAAAGTCAGGGAGTGGGGAATAGAAACCATGTTCCGTGGGGTGCAGCACATCAATATGGACGCGAAGGGACGGTTGGCGATGCCAGCTCGTCAGCGCGAGCCATTGCTGACCCAATGCGAGGGCCAATTGGTAGCCACCATCGACACCCAGTCGCGCTGCCTTTTCATCTATCCACTACCCGAGTGGGAACGCATCGAGCGGGAGATTCAGGAACTGCCCGCCCTCAATCCAGCGGTAAAACGCTTCCAGCGCCTGGTGATTGGTTATGCCACCGATCTCGAGCTGGACAGCAATGGTCGCCTCCTGTTGCCAGCCCCTTTGCGTGACTACGCGGGCCTGGAGAAGAAGCTAGTACTGGTAGGCCAGGGTAAGAAGCTGGAGCTGTGGGCTGAGGAGCTATGGTTAGCCGAGCGTGAACAGGCCCTGGAAGAATCCGGGCCCGACGCTGAGCTGCCAGAAGAATTGATGACGCTGACCCTTTAGGTGAAGGGCATGCATCAAACGGTTTTGTTACGAGAAGCGGTTGAGGCTCTCGTAACTGCGCGAAATGGTTGTTACGTCGACGGCACGTTCGGACGAGGTGGCCATAGCCGCGAGATTCTTTCACAGCTCGGGTCAGGAGGTAGTCTCTTGGCGATCGACAAGGACCTGCAGGCACTGACTGCAGCGGAAGAGTTAAGGAAGGGTGATGAGCGCTTTGACTTTGTGCATGGCTCTTTCGCCCAGCTTCCCCATCAACTGCGTCGCATGGGGATCGACGCAGTTGATGGAATTTTATTAGACCTGGGAGTTTCCAGCCCGCAGTTGGACGACGGCGAGCGGGGGTTCTCATTTATGCACGACGGCCCTCTGGATATGCGGATGGACACAAGTGGCGGTTTGACAGCAGCGCAGTGGTTGGCCACAGCCAGTCATGGCGACATCGCTCGTGTATTGCGTGAGTATGGGGAGGAGCGGCACGCGGGCCGTATCGCCTCAGCCATTCTGCGCGCGCGCGATGAGGCCGCGATAGAAACCACCGGGCAATTGGCGAAAATCGTCAGTGACGCGAATCCCAGCTGGGAGAAGCACAAGCATCCGGCGACACGTGCCTTTCAGGGTATTCGCATCTTCGTCAATCGTGAGCTCGGGGATCTGGAAGATTTTCTCCACACCGCCGTTGAGTTGCTGCGGCCTGGCGGCCGGCTGGTCATTATCAGTTTCCACTCGCTAGAGGATCGTATCGTCAAGCGCTATATCCGGCGCGAATCCAAGGGGGCGCCGGTGCCACGCGGGGTGCCGGTCACCGATGACCAACTGCAACGTAATTTGCGCAGCATCGGGAAGGCGATTAAGCCGTCGGCACAGGAAATTGCAGACAATCCCCGGGCACGCAGTGCCGTGATGCGAGTTGCGGAAAAACTGGGAGGCGAGCGGCATGCCGACATCTAGCCGACTGGCCTGGTCCGGAATTAACGTGCTCCTGTTAGGCGCGGTGCTTGGCTCAGCGGTGGCAGTGATCGAAACCTCGCATCAATGCCGCAGCCTCTACTCGCAGCTGCAACACATGCAGTCTGAACAGTGGGGTATGCAGGAAGATTGGGGGCGATTGCTTCTGCAGCACAGCGCCAAGCTCGCCCACTACCGGGTCGATCAGCTGGCGCGCAAAGAGCTCGGTATGCGAGTGCCGGACGCGAGTGAGTTGCGGGTGATAACGCCATGAGCCGCGCTGCCATGAAAAAGACAGCATACGTCCCGGTTTCGCCATGGCGTGGACAGCTTATCGCCAGCCTTATCGCGATACTGTTCGGTATGTTGGTATGGCGGGTCTTGAGTTTGCAGGTGCTGGACACAGATCGCGGCTACGAGTTCCTGCAGGACCAGGGCGAGGCCCGCTATGTGCGTACCGCAGTGCTGCCAGCGAATCGCGGAATTATCGCTGATCGACGTGGCGAGCCGCTCGCGGTCAGCACGCCCATGGCCAGCTTGTGGGCAAACCCCTCGGTATTGAGCCAGTCCGACCGGCTGCCCGAATTGGCGTCGGCGCTGGGCAGGGAGCCTGCTGAATTGCAGGCTCGGGTGCAGCGCTATGCGGGCAAGGAGTTCATGTATCTGCAGCGGCGCATGAAGCCTGCGGTAGCGCGTGATGTGCAGCGGCTGAAAATTCCGGGGGTGGCGACGCGGCGCGAGTATCAGCGCTATTACCCGGCGGGTGAGGTCGTTGCCCACCTGGTGGGGTTCACCAATATCGATGACCAGGGTATCGAGGGCATGGAGCTAGCCTACGACGACTGGTTGCGAGGCACCCCGGGTCGAAAGCAGGTGATAAAAGACCTCTATGGCGGGGTGGTTCGCGATATCGGCGAACTGGAAGCGGCTAGTCCGGGTAAGGATTTGAAGCTCAGTATCGATCTGCGCTTGCAGTATCTGGCGCACAGAGAATTGCAGCGCGCTATCAAGCTAAGCGGCGCAGCGGCGGGATCTGTGGTCAGCATGGACGCGCGTACGGGTGAAATACTCGCGATGGCAAACCATCCCAGTTACAACCCCAATAGCCGCCAGACCCTGAAGCCAGGGCAGACGCGGAACCGAGCAGTGACGGATTTGTTTGAGCCGGGCTCAACGATGAAAGCCCTGACGGTAATTTCAGCGTTGGAGAGTGGGCTTTACACGCCGGACACCATGATCGATACCTCTCCCGGACGCATTAAGGTCGGCCGCAAGGTCCTTTTAGATCCGGTCAACTACGGTGAAATCAGTGTCGCGGATATCGTCGCTAAATCGAGCCAGGTCGGCACGGTGAAGATTGCCATGCAGTTGGATGAGCAGGCGGTGTGGCAAACCTTCAATCGTTTTGGCTTGGGTGCGAATCCCGGTACGGGATTTCCAGGCGAGAGCGCAGGCGTTCTGCCCTATCGGGAGAAGTGGCGGCCGATAGAGCGTGTCACGCTGGCATACGGCTACGGGCTCGCCGTCACACCGCTTCAGCTGGCGAGAGCCTATGGCGTTCTTGCTAGTGGCGGTTATCTGCTCTCGCCCAGCCTGTTGCAGTTAGAGGCGTCTGAGGTCACGGCTGAGCGTGTGGTGGATGCCGAAGTCAGCCAGCAAGTGCTTGATATTCTGCACGCCGTGACGGGTGAGCGTGGCACCGCCCGTCGCGCCCGGGTGGAAGGGTATACGGTGGCCGGGAAGACCGGTACTGCCCATAAGGCGAGCCGCAGCGGTTACGCCGATGATCGCTATTTGGCATTTTTTGCAGGTATAGCACCGGCGCTTGAACCGCGCCTGGTTACCATCGTGCTGATAGATGAACCCAAAGGCGATCGTTACTACGGCGGCGAAGTGGCCGCCCCGGTTTTCTCGCGCTTTACCTCCGGTGCGCTGCGCCTGCTGAATGTGGTGCCTGATCAGCCTCGCCCTGGAGGTGCAGCGTGATGGCTCTGCGACAGGGTGAGGATGTGAGCGTTTCACTCGAGCAATTACTCGGGGGTATTGCCGCCGCGCCTTCACTCAACGTGTCCGGCCTGACACTGGATAGCCGCAGCGTCCAACCGGGCAATTTGTTTGTCGCGCTGCCCGGCGAGCAGCATGACGGCCGCAACTATATCGCTGCCGCGCGCGAGGCGGGGGCGACCGCGATACTGGCCGAGGCGGGCGTGACTGAACTGCAGCGCGCAGCCGCCGGCTCGGTGCCTGTTGTAGAAGTCGAAACGCTGGCGTCACTCGTGGGAGTGATAGCCGGCCGCTTTTATGCAGAGCCCTCCAGGAAAATGCACCTGGTCGGCGTGACTGGCACTAACGGAAAAACAACCACTTCTCGTCTCCTGGCGCAGATGCTGCGCGCACATTTTGGCGAGTGCGGCGTCGTGGGTACGCTGGGGGCCACGCTCGGCAATGCAGCTGCGGACGCGCTTAACACCACACCGGATGCGATCTCACTGCAAGCTCAGTTGGCGGACTGGAGTGATGCCGCGGTGGAGCATGCGGTGTTGGAAGTGTCGTCACATGCGCTTGTGCAGGGGCGGGTCAATGGACTCGTATTTGATACGGCACTGTTTACCAATCTTACCCACGACCATCTCGACTACCACGGCGATATGGAGAGCTACGGCGCCGCAAAGGCACTGCTTTTCAGCCACCCTGAACTCAGGCGCGCCATTGTCAATCTTGACGACCCCTTCGGCGAAAAGCTGTCTACAGAGGCGCAGGTCGAGATGCTGGGTTATTCCTTGTCTCGCAGCGACGCGGCGATACGCGCGAGTGATATTCGCTATCACGACAATGGGCTCGAAGCCGCCGTCGACACCCCCTGGGGTGTGGGTACGCTGCACAGCCCGCTGGCCGGTCATTTCAACCTGAGCAACTTGCTGGCGGCGCTGGGTGCAGCCTGTATTGAAGGTGTGCCTCTGGATGCCGTGCTCGAGCTCATACCTGCGCTGCAGGGTGTGCCGGGCCGCATGCAATATGTTCCCAACGATCGCGGCGTGCAGGCGGTTATCGATTATGCCCATACACCGGATGCGCTGAGCCAGGCGTTGACCGCCCTGCGCGCCCATGTCGATGGCCGCCTCATCTGTGTATTTGGCTGTGGCGGCGACAGGGATGCCGACAAACGACCCGTGATGGGGCAGGCGGCCAGTGAAAACGCCGACGCGATTATCGTCACCAGTGATAATCCGCGGGGAGAGGATCCGTTGGCGATTATTGATGATGTTCTGGCCGGCGTTAGCGGTCCGGTTCTGGTCGAGACCGATCGCGCCGCGGCGATTGTCGCCGCTATCGACTTGGCCGAGCCGGGTGATTGCGTGTTGATCGCGGGCAAGGGGCATGAGACCTACCAGCAGGTGGGTGCCGAGCGGCTGCCGTTCTCCGATCTCGAACACCTCGCCAGAGTGCTGGCAGGAGGCCGATCGTGATGCGTGCCGTCAAACTCTCCGAAATGAGCGCTCCGCTGCGTGGTGAGCTGGTGGGCGATGATGTCAGCTTTGCGGCGGTCAGTACCGATAGCCGGCAGATTGATGCCGGTGACTTGTTCGTGGCTCTCGCGGGCGAGAAGTTCGATGGTCATGACTTCCTGGACGAAGTAGCACGCAGTGGCGCCGGTTCTGCTTTGGTATCGCGTCACTGTGATACCGCTTTGCCACAATTAGTGGTCGCAGATACGCAGCAATCCTTGGGCGAGCTTGCGAAACTGAATCGCGACCAGTTTAGCGGGGTGCTGGTGGGTATTACCGGTAGTTGTGGCAAGACCACCGCCAAGAATTTTCTTGCCGCCATTTTCGCTGAAGCGGGACCTACGCTGTCCACAGCGGGGAATTTCAATAATGAGATTGGCATGCCGCTGACCCTGCTGCGTTTGCAGCCGGAGCATGAGTTCGCGGTCATCGAAATGGGCGCTGCGGGGGCAGGCCACATCGCTTATCTATGCGGGATATCACAGCCGGATGTGGCTGTTCTGCTGAATGCAATGCTGGCGCACCTGGATGGCTTTGGTTCGGTCGACGGCGTCGCCCATGCCAAGGGCGAAATCTTTCAGTCACTCGGTGAGAAGCAAACCGCCGTGATTAATGCTGATAGTGAATACGCTGCTCTCTGGCGCGAGATGGCGGCAGGCGCCACCCAGTTGGAGTTCGGACTCGGCGACTCTGCAGCGGTCACTGCAACTGCTATCGAAGATCTGCCTGTCGGCTGTCGATTTCAGTTGCACACGCCGGCGGGCGCGGCACCCGTTGCCCTGCAAATACCGGGTCGACACAACGTCTACAACGCACTCGCGGCCGCTGCGGCAGCGCTTGCTGCGGGCGTGATGCTGGAACAGGTTGTCGCAGGTTTGCAAAAGGTTGCTGCCGGAAGCGGCCGCTTGAGTCGCCTTGTTGGTATCGGCGGCGCGCAGCTCATCGATGACAGCTATAACGCCAATCCCGGCTCGGTTCGTGCCGCCATCGATGTGTTAGCAGTCAGCAGTGGCAAACGTTGGCTGGTGCTCGGAGCGATGGCAGAACTGGGAGTCGACAGTGAGTCGTTGCACGCCGAAATCGGTGAGTACGCCAGTGCTCGCGGCATAGAGCGTCTATGGGCTTGTGGTGACGAGACCGCGGCCACCGTAGACGCCTTTGCAGAGGGCGGGCGGCATTTTTCGAATTCGGATCAACTGGTGGCGGCGATCTCTGAGGTCCTGGGCGAGGGCGATGTCGTCCTGGTGAAGGGATCTCGCAGCGCTGCCATGGACAGAGTGGTTGCGGCGCTAGCGGTCGCGACCGGGGAGGGGAGCTAAACATGTTGCTCTGGCTGTCAGAATATCTTTCCGCCTTCGATAGCGGATTCCAGGTTTTCCAGTATCTGACCTTTCGCGGCATTCTTGGTGTGCTCACCGCCCTGGCTATTTCGCTGCTGGTGGGGCCGTACATGATTCGCCGACTTAACTATCACCAGATCGGGCAGGCGGTGCGCGACGATGGTCCGGAGTCGCACCTGAGTAAAAGTGGTACACCCACCATGGGTGGCGCGCTGATTCTAGTTGCGATAGCGGTTAGTACCTTGCTTTGGAGTGATCTCAGTAATGAGTTCGTCTGGCTTGTGCTCTTTGTCACCCTGACCTTTGGCGCTGTGGGTTGGGTTGATGACTGGCGCAAGGTTATGGCAAATGACCCTACCGGCCTGCCGGCGCGGTGGAAATATTTCTGGCAATCCGTGGCTGGGCTTGCAGTAGCGCTCTATCTCTACCAAATGGTCGATTCACCGGTGACGACCACGCTCTATATTCCCTTCTTCAAGAACTTCGCCTGGGACATGGGGCCCTTGTTTGTGGTGTTGTGCTACTTCGTGATTGTGGGCGCCAGCAACGCGGTCAATCTTACCGATGGATTGGACGGTCTCGCGATTCTTCCAACCGTCATGGTGGGCTCGGCACTAGGCATTATCGCTTACCTGGTGGGTCACGTGGAGTTCGCCCAGTACCTGCATATTGCCTATGTGGCGGGTAGTGGCGAATTGGTGGTGTTCTGCGGGGCGATAGCCGGTGCCGGCTTGGGGTTTCTCTGGTTTAACACCTACCCGGCGCAGGTGTTCATGGGCGATGTCGGCGCGCTTGCGCTGGGCGCCGCACTGGGCGCAGTCGCCGTGATTACACGACACGAAATCGTGTTCTTCATTATGGGCGGCATATTTGTGCTGGAAACCGCGTCGGTAATTCTGCAGGTGGCGTCCTACAAATTGACGGGTAAGCGCATCTTCAGGATGGCGCCTATCCACCACCATTTTGAATTGAAAGGTTGGCCTGAGCCGAGGGTCATCGTGCGCTTTTGGATTATCACGGTGATGTTGGTCTTGTTCGGTTTGGCAACGCTGAAGCTGCGATGAGTGATGGGAATGGACCTGGCTATGAATAGCAAGCTGATTGCCAGTACTGACGCACCAGTGATCGTTGGGCTGGGTGCTACGGGGCTGTCTTGCGCCCGCTATTTTCAGCGCCAGGGTGTTCCGTTTTCGGTGGTGGACAGCCGAGTTGAGCCGCCGGGTCTCGAGGACCTGCGCAACCTGTGTCCAGAGGCTGAGATAATGTTGGGTTCGCTCCCTGCCGAACGGCTTATGCATGCAGGTCGCTTGATAGTCAGTCCCGGCATATCGCTAGAGGAGCCCGCGATTGCGGCGGCGCGCTCTGCGGGCGTCACTGTGCAGGGCGATATCGACTTGTTCGTCGCGGACGCCACGGCACCGGTGGTCGGCATTACCGGCTCCAATGGCAAATCCACGGTGACCGAATTACTCGGCCGTATGGCGCGCCGCGCCGATAGAAATGTGGGTGTCGGTGGAAACCTGGGCACGCCGGCATTAGACCTGCTCGCAACGCCCGCAGATTTATACATTCTGGAGCTGTCCAGTTTTCAACTGGAGCGCGCCGGTCAACTCGGCCTGCACCTGGCCTGCAATCTCAATATGAGCGCGGATCACCTGGATCGCCATGGTGATATGCAAAATTATCATCGGGCCAAGCATCGCGTGTTCCTCGGTTGTGAATCGCTGGTCTACAACCGTGAAGATCCCCTGACCAGGCCATTGCAGGCAGATACCGTGTCGGCGCGAAACTTTGGCCTCAATGCGCCGGACCTGGGTGAGTATGGATTACGGCTCCTGGAGGGCACCCGCTATCTCTGCCGGGGTCAGGAGCCTCTGGTGCCCGAGGCCAAGCTAGCCATGACAGGCAGGCACAATGTTGCCAATGCCCTGGCTTGCCTTGCCATGGGCGAGTTGCTGGGACTGAGTATCGAGGCGATGTGCGCAGAGCTAAGAGAGTTCCCCGGGCTGGCGCATCGCTGTCAGACAGTGGCTCGATGCGCGGGCGTCCGCTACATCAATGACTCGAAGGCGACAAACCCAGGCGCGACCAGCGCCGCGCTCCGCGGTCTCAACGAGGCGGGTGGCTTGGTGCTACTGGCCGGCGGCCAGGGTAAGGGGGCCGATTTTAGCGGGCTGGCAAAGGATATTGCCCAGTACTGCAAGCATGTGGTGCTAATGGGTGAAGATGCGGACTTGCTGGAGGCAGCGATCGCAGGGCGCACCGGAACGACGCGGGTGACATCGATGACAGAGGCGGTCGAAAGCGCCGCTGCTATCGCCGATGAGGGCGATATTGTGCTGCTGTCGCCCGCCTGCGCCAGCTTTGACATGTTCGACAGCTTCGGGGATCGCGGCAACCGCTTCGCTGCTGCCGTGCAGCAGTTATCAGCGGGGGGAGACAGCAATGGCTAACGCTGCACTCTCCCTCAAGAGCTTTGTCTTCCCGGGTATGTTCGCGGTCGATCGCTACATCCTCGGGAGCGCGCTCTGTTTGATGTTTGTCGGCTTTGTGGCCATTACCTCTGCCTCTGTGGAATACGCAGCCGTGAACTACGGCAACCCTTTCCACAATAGTGTTCGCCACCTGATCTACATCGTGTTGGCCTTGTCGGCGGCGGCGGTGGTGTTCGCCTTACCGGCTCGCTTCTGGTTCAACACCGGCTGGATGTGGCTGTTTTTGGGGCTGCTGCTACTGGCACTCGTGCTAATTCCCGGAATCGGACACAAGGTCAATGGCAGTCGTCGCTGGTTGCTGATCGGCCCCATGACCTTCCAGGCATCGGAATTTGCGAAGCTGTTCCTGGTGGTCTATCTGGCGGGTTATCTGCAGCGGCGGGAAGATCAAGTGCGTAGCGAGTGGCAGGGTTTCATCAAACCCATGGCCGTTGTGTTCGCGATTACTTTGCTGCTGATGATGGAACCCGATTTCGGCGCCACAGTCGTTACCGTTGGCACAGCCTTCGGCATGCTGTTCCTGGCCGGTGTCAAACTGGGCCACTTCCTGTTGGTAGTGCTGGGCAGCGTGCTGGCACTGGCGCTGTTGCTGATATCGGAGCCCTATCGCTTGCAGCGATTGACGGCGTATACCGATCCCTGGGCTGACCAGTTCAACAGCGGCTATCAGCTAACGCAGTCGCTGATCGCCTTTGGACGCGGTGAATGGTTCGGGGTTGGTTTGGGCAACAGTGTGCAGAAGTTGTTCTATCTACCAGAAGCCCACACCGACTTCGTGTTCTCGATTTGGGCGGAGGAAACCGGCCTGTTGGGCGCCATGGCGGTGATTGCGTTGTTTCTGGTTCTGGTCTTTCGAATGCTGAAGGTCGGACGTCGGCAACTGGTGGCGGGCGATCGTTTCGGCGCTCATGTTTGTAACGGTATTGCCCTGATTTTTGCCGCGCAGGCATTTATCAACATCGGCGTGAGCACCGGCTTGCTGCCGACTAAAGGGCTGACCTTGCCGCTCGTGAGCTATGGCGGCACCAGTCTGATCGCCGCCTGCTGCATGCTGGCGTTGGTGCTGCGAATCGAGCGTGAAGGAAGAGAGGGGGGCAGAAAAAATGGCCGCTGATTCAGATCGCAATATCGCCATCTTCGCCGGTGGCACCGGCGGACATATCTACCCCGCGCTCGCGGTTGCTAAAGAATTGGCTGAGCGCGGCTACGACATCCATTGGTTTGGCACTGACCGAGGCCTGGAGGCGCGAGTGGTCCCGGCTGCGGGCTTCAAGCTCAATATCCTGCAGGCGGAGGGCATGCGCGGTAAGGACAGCGGCGCAAAGACTCGCGCTGTGGTGCCCTTGCTGAAATCGATGTGGCAAGCCTATCGGATCCTGCGAGGCCTGAAACCAGTCTGTGCTCTGGGCATGGGAGGTTACGTCGCCGGACCCGCGGCGATGGCGGCCTGGTTGATGGGGGTGCCTGTGGTCATCCACGAACAAAACTCAGTGGCGGGTACCACCAATCGCCTGCTGCGCCGCTTTGCCAGTCAGGTGTTGTGTGCCTACCCCAACCCTTTCCCGGACAGCGGTGCCGGGACCGAGGTGGGCAACCCGGTGCGAAAAGAGTTGCTCGAGCGGGGTTTGAAGTCGGACTATAGTTTCGACGGTGAACGGCCGCTGCGTTTGTTGGTCGTCGGCGGTAGTTTGGGTGCGAGGGCGATCAATGAGGTTGTACCCCAGGCGCTGGCACTATTGCCTCCAAGCTTCAACGTACGCGTACGCCATCAGACGGGTCCACGCAATATGGAGTCGGTGAAGCTGGCCTACGGCGAGTTGTCAGATCGATCCGTAGAGATTTTGCCGTTCATTGAGGACATGGCCAGTGCTTATGACTGGGCCGACCTGGTTCTGTGTCGCGCGGGTGCACTGACGCTGGCTGAGCTGACGATTATGTCGCGACCTTCGATCCTGGTGCCGTTGCCCCACTCGATCGATGATCACCAGTTGCACAACGCCGAGTGGCTGGCGCAACGGGGCGGCGCTTACCTGATGCCCCAGGCGAGTCTCGATGCCGAATCATTGGCAGCACAACTCAAGGCCTTCGCCGCCACGCCAGCCAGGCTTTCGGCGATGGCTCACGCGGCCGGAGCCGCGGCGCAGCCTGGGGCAACGCATGCGGTGGCGGATATTTGTGAGATGGCTAAGCATGGGAAGTGAGACCAGCACATTTCCAGTACCCGAGATGCGCCGCGTGCGGCGCATCCACATGATCGGTGTCGGTGGCGCAGGTATGAGTGGCATCGCCGAAGTGCTGGTGAACCTAGGTTACGAGGTCAGCGGGTCCGATATTCGGGAGAGTGAGGTCACGCGGCGTCTGCAGACACTAGGCGTTGCCGTGGCGGTTGGGCATGTTGCCGAGAACATCGGCGATGCAGATGTCGTCGTGAGTTCCAGCGCTGTAGGCGCTGAAAATCCGGAAGTGCTGGCAGCGCGGGCGGCGCGTGTTCCGGTAGTGTCTCGTGCAGAAATGCTGGCGGAACTGATGCGCTATCGCCACGGTATCGCGGTAGCGGGAACTCACGGGAAAACAACGACAACCAGTCTCATCGCGTCCATTTTTGCTGAGGCGGGCCAGGATCCCACCTTCGTCATCGGCGGCCTGCTGAACGGCGCTGGCACTCACGCGAGACTGGGAGCGAGCCGGATCCTGATCGCCGAAGCTGACGAGAGCGACGCCTCGTTCTTGCATTTGCAGCCGATGGTTTCTGTGATTACTAATATCGAGGCCGATCACCTGGACACCTATGGCGGTGACTTCGGGCAGTTGCGCCGTACCTTTATCGAATTTCTGCACAACCTTCCTTTCTATGGAGTGGCGGTGCTGTGTATCGACGACCCTGTGGTGGCGGAGTTGATGCCTGATATCGCGCGTAGCACGCTCACCTACGGTTTCTCGGAACAGGCGGATTACCGCATTGTGGATGTCGAGAAACGCGCCTTGACCACGGCGTTCACAGTAGAGAGGCCGCAGGGGGAGCCGCTGCGTGTCGAGCTCAATATGCCGGGTCGGCACAATGTGCTCAATGCGGCGGCTGCCGTCGCGGTGAGCTGCGATGAGGGTATCTCAGACGCCGCGATTTGTGCCGGACTATCCGGTTTCCAGGGCGTTGGCCGCCGCTTCCAGATTCTGGGCGACATTGCCTTAAGCGACGGTAATGCATTGTTGGTTGACGACTATGGTCACCACCCCACAGAGCTCGCTGCCACCCTGGATGCCGCGCGCCAGGCCTGGCCTGAACAGCGCCTGGTGATGATTTTCCAGCCCCATCGCTACAGCCGTACCCGCGATCTCTATGAAGACTTTGTCTCGGTGCTCTCTTCGGTGGACGTATTGCTGTTAATGGATGTCTACGCTGCCGGTGAAGAACTGATTCCGGGCGCGGATGGCCGCAGCCTCAGCCGCAGTGTGCGTCAGCGCGGGCAGGTTGACCCGGTGTTTGTGCCGTCTGTGGATGAGGTGCCCAGCATACTTGCCGGGCTGCTGCAGGACGGTGACGTCGTGCTGACGCAGGGAGCGGGTAATGTTGCCGCACTGGCGCAGCAACTGTTTGTGCACGATTTTGGAGGCATGCAGGCATGAATCTGGAATCGCTGCGCGACATGCCGATTACCGTCCTGCTGGGTGGCAGCTCACCCGAGCGGGACGTATCCCTGCAAAGCGGTGCGACGGTGGCAAATGCGTTGCGCGCACTGGGCGCAAGGGTGACGGAAGTCGATCCTGTTGAGCCGTCCTGGTGGACCGCCCTGGAAGGCACTGAGTTGGCGTTCATCGTCTTGCACGGCGCCGGTGGCGAAGATGGTGTCATACAGGGAGCGCTGGAAACACTGGGCGTGCGCTACACCGGTTCCGGGGTGTTGGCGTCAGCGCTGGCTATGGACAAAGTTGCCACCAAGAAACTGTGGCGGGGTATTCAATTACCTACCGCCGAATTCGTAGAGTTGAGCGCCGCTACTGACTGGCCGCAGGCCATGGCGGAGCTGGGCGCTGCATTTGTTAAGCCCGCGGCGGGTGGTTCCAGTATCGGTACTGCTGGTGTCCGCAGTGCCGCTGAATTGGAAGACGCCTGGCATAAAGCCTCGCAATACGGTGACCGCGTCATCGCGGAGCTTCTCATTGACGGTCCCGAATACACGGTGTCCATTCTCGGGGGTGCTGCACTGCCTGCGATCAAGATGGAGACGGACAACGAGTTTTACGACTACGAAGCCAAGTACCTGTCAGACGACACACGTTATTTATGTCCCTGTGGGCTCAGCGCAGAGGAGGAGGCGGAAATAGCTGATTTGTCACTGCGAGCCTTCGCCTCACTGGGCTGTAGCGTTTGGGGCCGGGTTGATCTTATGCGCGATGCTGCCAGCGGCAAGTTTTATCTACTGGAGGTCAATACCGTGCCAGGCATGACTAGCCACAGCCTGGTACCGATGGCAGCGGCGGCAGCAGGCATTGAGCTAGAACAATTGGTGGGTCGCATTGCCTGCCTGAGTATGGAGGCGGCAGACTGATGGCAACGGGCGCTACACGCAAGCAAAAACCCAGGCGCAACGTGGCCAAGGGCTTGCGCCGCCTCGGGCAATTCGCACTGGCCTCAGTGTTTGGCCTGGGTGGCTGCGCTCTGGTTTTTTGGGCGGGTTGGCAGTTGATGAGCCTGCCTGTAGAGCGGGTCATCGTGACCGGTGAGATGAGGGAAGTATCGCGAGAACAACTCGCTGCGCGGGTCAATGATTCGCTAGAGGGTGGCTTCCTGATGGTCGACTTGCGTCGAATACGCGACTCCCTGGAGTCGCTGCCCTGGGTTTACCGAGTTGTGATCAAGCGGCGTTGGCCGAACAGCCTTGAGATTCAAGTCAGCGAACAATTACCAATCGCGCGTTGGGGCAACGCGGGATATCTGAACCACGCTGGAGATCTGTTTGTGCCAGAGCAGGCTGCAGACTCCGGTACTGCAGACCTGCCGCGCCTGTCGGGACCGCAGGATAGTCAGCAAGAGGTGATGGCGCGCTACAAGATCGTGCAAGACGGACTGCGCGAGCTGGGTCTGCGGGTGATGGCGCTAACGATGGATGCACGCGGCAGTTTGCAGGCTCAACTCGCCGGCGGTGAGCAATTGGTATTAGGGCGTGACAATACTGCGCAGCGGGTGGAGAGATTTGGCCTGCTCTATCAGAAGGAACTGGCGCCAGGGCAAAGACAGCTGGCGCGGGTTGATCTGCGCTACAGCAATGGCGCGGCGGTCGCGTGGGCCGTCGCTTCCGACAACGATAAGAAACAGGACTCATAAGGGGTAACTGCTGATGGGCAGTGGGCAGGACAAGAAGATGATCGTAGGGCTCGATATAGGCACATCCAAGGTGGTGGCTATCGTGGGCGAGATCAGTCATGACGGGAGCATAGAGGTCGTCGGTATTGGCTCACATCCCAGCAAAGGCCTGAAAAAGGGCGTCGTGGTGAACATAGAATCCACCGTGCAGTCGATCCAGCGGGCGGTGGAGGAAGCTGAGCTGATGGCGGGTTGCCAGATTCATTCGGTATTCGTTGGCATCGCGGGAAGTCACATTCGCAGCCTCAACTCTCACGGCATTGTCGCGATACGGGATCGCGAGGTATTTCCCCTCGATGTAGAGCGCGTTATAGATGCCGCGCAGGCGGTGGCCATCCCTGCGGATCAGCGGGTGCTACATATCCTGCCGCAGGAATACGTTATCGATAACCAGGAGGGCATCAAGGAGCCTCTGGGAATGTCCGGTGTGCGCCTCGAAGCGAAGGTGCACCTGGTGACCTGTGCCACCAATGCCTCCCAGAATATCGAGAAATGCATCCGTCGCTGCGGTCTGGAAGTCGAGGACATCATTCTGGAGCAACTGGCGTCGAGCTACTCGGTGCTGACAGAAGATGAAAAAGAATTGGGTGTATGCCTGGTAGATATCGGTGGTGGCACCACGGATATCGCAATCTTTACCGAAGGGTCCATCCGCCACACCGGCGTCATACCGATCGCCGGCGATCAGGTCACCAATGATATCGCCATGGCCCTACGCACGCCGACGCAGCATGCGGAGGAGATCAAGATTAAGTACGCCTGTGCGCTGACCCAACTGGCAGGGCCGGAGGAGACCATTAAGGTGCCCAGCGTGGGAGACCGCGCACCCCGCGACCTGTCCAGACAGGCGTTGGCCGAAGTGGTCGAACCTCGCTACGACGAGCTCTTCACATTGGTACAGGCGGAACTGCGACGCAGCGGCTTCGAGGACCTGATACCGGCGGGCGTGGTGCTGACGGGTGGTACTTCCAAGATGGAAGGTGTGGTTGAGCTGGCAGAGGAAATTTTTCATATGCCGGTTCGCGTCGGTTTGCCGCAGTCGGTACAGGGGCTGACGGATATTGTCCGCAACCCTATTTATTCGACTGGCGTGGGCTTGCTGCAGTACGGCGCCTCGCGTCAGGACGAGTCGGTTGCGGGCAGCCGCGGGCCGGTAGAAGCAGGATTATGGCAGCGTTTTCGCAATTGGCTGCAGAACAATTTTTAAGTGGTAGAACCGTCGCGTGGTAGCGCGACATTTCATAAAAGGGGAGAAACTAAAGATGTTTGAACTAGTTGATAATGTACCTGAGAGTGCAGTAATCAAGGTCATCGGTGTGGGAGGCGGTGGCGGTAACGCCGTCAAACACATGATTGCCAATTCGGTGGAGGGTGTGGATTTCATTTGCGCCAATACCGATGCGCAGGCACTTGCCGATGTTGAATCCAAAACTGTGTTGCAGATGGGTGGAGATATCACCAAGGGCCTGGGTGCCGGTGCCAATCCCGAAATCGGCAGGGCGGCAGCCTTGGAGGACCGGGAGCGCATCGCAGATGCCCTCAACGGTGCCGATATGGTTTTCGTTACCGCCGGAATGGGGGGAGGAACCGGTACCGGTGGCGCGCCGGTGGTAGCCGAAGTTGCTCGTGAACTGGGCATTCTGACGGTGGCCGTTGTCACTCGTCCGTTTCCGTTCGAGGGCAAGAAGCGCACGACGGTTGCCGACGAAGGTATGAAAGAGTTGCAGCAGCACGTGGACTCGCTGATCACTATTCCCAACGAGAAGTTGATGGAAGTGCTGGGCAAGAATACGACTCTGCTGGACGCTTTCAAGGCCGCCAACGATGTGCTGCTCGGTGCGGTGCAGGGTATAGCCGACCTCATCATCAACCCAGGCATGATCAACTTGGACTTCGCGGATGTTCGCACGGTGATGTCAGAGATGGGTATGGCGATGATGGGTACCGGTTCTGCCCGGGGAGAAGACCGTGCTCGAGAGGCTGCAGAGGCTGCCATTCGCAGTCCCTTGCTCGAGGATATCGACCTGCAGGGTGCTCGCGGTATCCTGGTGAATATCACCGCCGGATTCGACCTGTCGCTGGGTGAGTTCTCCGAGGTGGGTGAAACCGTTGAAGAGTTCGCGTCGGAAAATGCCACGGTGGTGGTGGGTACCGTAATCGACCCCAATATGGCCGAGGAGATCAAGGTCACTGTGGTTGCTACCGGTCTGGGAGCTGAGGCGGTACGCACACCCCTACAGGTGGTGGAAGCACCCACGCAACAGGTGGAGATGGAAGAGCCGCGCCGTGCCGCAGCTGCCGGTGGCAGTGCGCCGGTACAAGAGGAAATTGAGACACCTCTGCCGACTGCGGTCGGTCAGGAGGATTATTTCGATATTCCTGCGTTTCTGCGCCGTCAGGCCGACTAAGGCCGCTGTCTTCCAGCGGCTGAAAGTCGCCCCGCAGAGGGCGTGAAGCCACTGGAATCGCCATCTGGCGACCGAAACTAGCGGGCCCGCTGCGCGTCTCCCCTGCGCGGCGGGCCTTGCTGCCAGCGTGGTATTTCCCACCGGGATATGCGATAGTCTGCACCCTCAAGGGGGCTGACTTCGCAAACCATGAAAATCATTCTCATCGATAGGAAACACGGGGGTTCCCGGGCGATTTCGCTCGGTCGCTGGTCCCGTGCATTTCTGTCTTTGTGCCTGTTTGGTTTGCCCGTAGGTGTTGCCGGGCTGAGCTACTGGTGGGTGCAAGCCTGGCAGCAGGGCACGGAAACTGTCAGCCTCGATAGTCTGCAAGACGAAGTCGACGCCCAAAATCTGGCGGTAGCCGAGCTGCGCGCAGAGGCGGAGCGACGGCTGCAAGCGCTTTCGCTCACCGTGGCTGAAATGGAGGCTCGTCTTCTGCGCCTTGATGCTATGGGTCAGCGACTCACGGGTATAGCCGGGCTCGACGATGGCGAATTTGATTTCAGTCAGTCTCCCGCGCTGGGTGGACCACTGAATTTTGATTCTGCGACCGCTGTCACAGAATCCGGCGCCATCGCCGCGCCGGCAACCCTGGCCGCGGAAATGACCTCGCTTGAGGCGCGCATAGCCGATCGCGAGCAGCAGCTTGAACTGCTGCAGAATCTGCTGGCAAACCGCCAGTTACAAGACGAAACCTATCTCTCTGGTCGGCCGATCAAGCGCGGCTGGATGTCGTCGGCGTTTGGGCGCCGTAAGGACCCGTTCACCGGGCAATCATCCTGGCACCAGGGCGTGGATTTCGCGGGTAAGATGGGCTCCGATATCGTCGCTGTCGCCAGCGGCGTAGTCACCTGGTCGGGTGAGCGTCATGGCTATGGTGACATGGTCGAGATATCTCATGGCGGTGGCTATACCACGCGCTATGCCCATAACAAGGAAAACCTGGTTAAGGTCGGTGACCTGGTCAAGAAGGGGCAGACCATCGCCTTCATGGGCAGCAGTGGTCGCTCTACCGGGCCGCATGTCCATTACGAAGTCTACAAACACGGCCGTCCGGTCGATCCCGCTACCTACATACGCCGCACCCACCGCTGATCGCGGTCTCACCTTAAGCTCTCCCTAACCCCGGACACGATTCGGGGTTTGCAGTATTTGATTAACAGAATTCCGGGTCGGAACAGAACATGATTTCCAGGTTGTTAAAATTAGTCTTCGGCAGCAAGAATGACCGCGAGCTCAAACGCATGGGCAAGGTGGTTGCGCAGGTCAACGCGCTGACGGAGGAGATTGGCGCACTCAGTGATGACCAACTGCGTGAAAAAACTGAACAGTTCAAGCAGCGTCTCGCTGCTGGTGAAACACTGGCGCAAATCCTGCCAGAGGCATTTGCCGTTGTCCGAGAGGCGGGCGAACGCACCCTTGGGCTGCGTCACTTCGACGTACAGCTGATCGGCGGCTTGACGCTGCATGAGGGCAAGATTGCCGAAATGCGCACGGGGGAGGGTAAGACACTGGTGGCGACTCTGCCGGCATACCTCAATGCGCTGACGGGCGACCCGGTACACCTGGTGACGGTGAACGATTACCTGGCCAGCCGTGATGCGGCGTGGATGGGGCCGCTGTATGAGTTTCTGGGTATGAAAGTGGGTGTGATTACTTCGGGACAGGATCCGAATTCTAAGGCCGAGGCTTACGACGCAGACATCATTTACGGCACTAACAACGAGTTTGGCTTCGACTACCTGCGTGACAATATGGCCTTCACCCAGGAAGACAAACTCCAGGGCAATCTCGCTTTCGCCATAGTGGACGAGGTGGATTCCATCCTGATTGATGAAGCGCGTACCCCGCTCATCATCTCCGGAGCAGCTGAAGTTAGCTCCGAACTCTACAAGCGCATTAACCGTTTTATTCCCAAGCTAAAGCCCCATGTGGAGCCCGAAGAGGGTGAAGAAGGGCAGGAAGGCCATTACAGCATCGATGAAAAGATGCGGCAGGTAGAGCTAAATGAAGCCGGGCACCAGTTTGTGGAAGATCTCATGGTGCAGGAGGGGCTCCTGGAAGAGGGTGACAGCCTCTACGCCGCCACTAACCTCAATTTGCTGCACCACGTGCATTCCGCGCTGCGGGCGCACGTCTTGTTCCAGCGTGATGTCGAGTACATCGTGCAGCAGGGACAGGTGGTGCTGATCGACGAGCACACAGGACGGACCATGGCAGGCCGTCGCCTGTCGGAGGGTTTGCACCAGGCGATTGAGGCCAAAGAGGGTGTCGCCATCCAGAGCGAGAGCCAGACCATGGCGTCCACGACCTTTCAGAACTATTTCCGCATCTACGGCAAATTGGCCGGTATGACGGGAACAGCGGATACCGAGGCGTTCGAGTTCCGCCAGATCTATGGTCTGGAAGTGGTGGTCATTCCCACCAATGTGCCAACTGCTCGAGACGATATGAATGACCTGGTGTATCTGTCGCGTGAGGAGAAATACGACGCCATTGTCGATGATGTAAAAGCCTGTATTGAGAAGGGTGCACCTGTGCTGGTCGGCACGGCGTCGATTGAAACCTCGGAGGAGATGTCGAGGCGTTTCAAACAGGCCAAAATCGAGCACCAGGTACTGAATGCCAAGTTCCATGAGCAGGAAGCACAGATCATCGCGCAGGCGGGTGTCGGCGGCACCGTGACGATTGCCACGAACATGGCCGGGCGCGGAACGGATATCGTGTTGGGTGGCAATCTGGAAGCGGAGCTGAAGAACCTGGAGGCGGCCAACGACGACCAGGTCCAGGCCGCGCGCGGTGACTGGAAGCAACGGCATCAGGCGGTACTCGATGCCGGTGGCTTGCATATCTTTGGTACTGAGCGTCACGAGTCGCGGCGGATCGATAATCAGTTGCGCGGTCGGGCCGGGCGTCAGGGTGACCCCGGCGCTTCCCGTTTTTACCTGTCATTGGAAGATAACCTCATGCGCATCTTCGCCTCGGATCGGGTGAAGAACTTCATGCAGGCCCTGGGCATGGAGAAAGGCGAGGCGATTGAGCATCGCATGGTCACCAACGCTATCGAGAAAGCGCAGCGCAAGGTTGAGGGCCGAAATTTTGATATCCGCAAGCAGTTGCTCGAATACGATGATGTTGCCAACGACCAGCGTCAGGTCATCTATTCGCAGCGCAATGAACTGCTGGCCGCCGAGGATATCTCCGAGACTATTGAAGCGATTCGCATCGATGTTGTGGATGACGCCATTAGTGAGTACGTGCCGCCCATGAGCATCGAAGAACAATGGGATATTGGCGGTCTGGAGCGGCACCTCGAAGGTGAGTTTGCAGTGCAGCTGCCGGTGCAGCAGTGGCTGGATGAAGACGACAGCATGCACGAAGAACTGATGCGCGAGCGCATTCAGCAGGCCGTATCAGAACACTATCAGGCCAAGTGCGAAGAGGTGGGGCCGGATATGCGCAAGATCGAAAAGCAGATCATGCTGCAGATTCTCGACACCCTTTGGAAAGATCACCTGGCGACCATGGACCACCTGCGCCAGGGTATTCATCTGCGTGCTTATGCGCAGAAGAATCCCAAACAGGAGTACAAGCGGGAATCTTTCGAGTTGTTTCAGCAGCTGCTGTCGAACCTCAAATACGAAGTGGTGAAGTTCCTGTGCCATATTCAGATACAGCGCCAGGATGAAGCGGAGTTGCTCGAGCAGCGTCGGCGCGAAGCTGCCGCACGTGAACAACTGGCATTCCAGCATGCTCAGGCATCAGCAATGAGCGAAGCACCCAGCCCAGAAGCAGAGGCAGGGGAGTCGGGCGCTGCAGAACAGCCGTCGGGCCAAACCTATACCCGTGAGGGTAAGAAGGTAGGGCGCAATGAACCCTGTCCCTGCGGCTCCGGCAAAAAATATAAGCAGTGCTGTGGCAAGCTCTGAGTTGTTGCCGGTTGCCGGTATTCGCCTGGCTGCAGTTAGTGCTGGCATAAAGACGCCTGGGCGTCTCGATACGGTGTTGCTAGAGCTGGCTGCGGGAAGCGCCGTGGCTGCAACCTTTACCCGTAACGCCTTTTGCGCAGCGCCGGTTACGATCGCGAAGCAACACCTGCAAGGTGGTGCGCCGCGCTACCTGTTGGTGAACACCGGCAACGCGAATGCCGGTACTGGCGAACAGGGTCTCACCAATGCGCTGCGTTGCTGCGCGAGCCTGGCCGGGATGGCTGATGTCGCCGCCTCCGAAGTTCTGCCGTTTTCCACGGGGGTTATCGGCGAGCACCTGCCGGTGGAAAAGATTGAACAAGTGTTGCCCCAGGCGTTGGAGTCACTGGCCGAGGATCAATGGCAGCCCGCGGCCGAAGGCATTTTAACCACCGATACGCGCCCGAAAGGGAGCAGTCTTTGCATTGAGTTAGACGGAGTAGCCGTCACGTTAACCGGTATTGCCAAGGGCTCCGGCATGATTCGTCCCAATATGGCGACCATGCTGGCCTACCTGGCCACCGATGCCGCGGTTGAACAAGCGCTGCTGCAGGCGCTGTGGAGTGAAGTCGTCGAATTGAGTTTTAACCGGGTAACGGTAGACGGAGATACTTCAACTAATGATGCGGCGATATTGGTGGCGACGGGTGCTGCCGGCAACGACCCTATCGAATCTGCGAGTGACCCGCGGCTGGCGATACTGCGAGAAGCGCTGGAATCACTGGCTGTCGAGTTGGCTCAGGAACTGGTCCGCGACGGCGAAGGTGCCAGCAAGTTCGTAGCGGTTGAGGTAAGCGGTGGCTTGACGCAAGCGGAATGCCTGGAAGTGGCTTATACCATTGCGCACTCGCCATTGGTCAAAACGGCACTGTTCGCCAGTGATCCCAATTGGGGGCGGCTGTTGGCCGCTATTGGGCGAGCGGATGTGCCAGACCTCGATGTAGCGCGGGTCGAAGTATTGATTAATGGCGTTCTGATTGCCGAACAGGGGTGTCGCGCTGCGAGTTACACCGAAGAGCAGGGGATCGCGGCCATGACGCCCGCCGAGATTACCATCGAAGTTCGCCTGCAACGAGGTGACAGCTCGACCACGGTCTGGACCTCAGACTTGTCCTACGATTACGTGCGCATCAACGCCGAGTACCGCACCTGATGTCAGAGGTTCACGTAGCTGTCGGCGTTGTAAGAAACGAAGACGGTGAGGTATTGATCAGTTTGCGGCATCCTGACTCTCACCAGGGCGGACTGTGGGAATTTCCGGGTGGCAAAGTGGAGGCCGGGGAGTCTCTGCAGGTTGCATTGGCCCGAGAGTTACGCGAGGAACTCGGCATTGAAGCTGGCGCGCTGGCGCCCTTGCTCGAGGTACGTCACGACTATGGCGATAAGCAGGTGCTGCTTGACGTCTGGCTGGTGGAGTCCTTCAGCGGCGAAGCTAGAGGCCTGGAGGGACAAGCGGTGCGGTGGGTGAAACCGGGAAAGCTTCACGACTATGATTTTCCGGCGGCCAATTATCCGATCCTGCAGGCGGTAAGTGCGCTCGAGCCAACCTAAGCCTTAAGTCTGAGCCTGCCCCGCGCGGCTTAAATCGCGCTCTTGCCCAGCTCTGTCATTAGCGTGTGATGAATGGCTTCGACGGCATCGTGCAGACTGTCGATAGTGCCGGTATTTTCGATGACAAAGTCGGCTCTCGCCAGGCGCGCCTGCCGATCGAGCTGGGCGGCCATAATGCGTTCTACCTGCTCCCGAGAGTTCTCGTCACGCGCCATGGTGCGTTCTATCTGCAGGTTTTCTGGAACGTCGATGACCAGGACCTTGTCGCATAACTCATGCTGCGCGCCCTCCAGCAACAGGGGCGAGGCCAGTACAACATACTCAGAGCTGGCCGCAGTGATTTGCCTGAGTATCTCCTCGCCGATGAGCGGATGCGTCAGCTGTTCCAGCCACAGTCGCTCATCGGGGTCGGCAAACACCAGTGTGCGCAGGGCAGCCCGATCCAGGCTGCCATCAGCCAGAATGAGCTCTTCACCGAAGTGTTCGGCGACCGCGGTAAGCGCCGGCTTACCGGGCTCCATTATCACACGCGCTGCCAGATCGGCGTCGACCACGGTGATTCCCAGGCTCTCGATATGATCGGTCGCGGCCGATTTGCCGCTGCCTATGCCGCCTGTTACACCGAGTACAAAAGGCCAGTTCTCGCTCATGCAGAAGCAGCTCCGAAACTGCCCCAGTACCAGTCCATCAACTGTTGCCCCCACAGCAGAGCGATCCAGCCGGCGATGGCCAGGTAGGGCCCAAAGGGTATGGGAATCTCTTTGCCGCGTCGCTGCAGAACTATCAGCACTAGACCTATTGCCGCGCCGACAAACGAAGATAGAAGAATAATCATGGGCAGCGCCTGCCAACCCATCCAGGCGCCGAGCGCGGCGAGTAACTTGAAGTCGCCATAGCCCATGCTTTCCTTCCCGGTCGCCAGCTTAAAAATCCAGAACACACTCCACAGAATGCCGTAGCCGGCGATCGCGCCAATAACCGCGTCACTGAGCGGTGCGAAGGTACCGCCGAGATTGAAGAGCAGCCCCAGCCACAACAGCGGCAGGGTAATGCTATCGGGAAGCAGCATGTGATCGATATCGATCATGGTGAGGGCGATCAACGCCCAGGTCAGCAGTAGCGCTCCCAGCAAAGCGGCATTCGCCTGGCCGTAATGCATTACCAGCAGCAGTGATAAAGCGCCGGTTAGCGCTTCGATAATGGGATAGCGCAAGGAAATCCCCGCACCGCAATTACTGCAGCGGCCGCGCAGTAGCAGATAACTCAGCACCGGCACGTTTTCCCAGGGCCGGATCGCATGGTGGCAATGGGGGCAATGGGAATTGGGTTGAATCAGATTGAACGGCTCTGGTTCGGCCTGATCAGTCTGGTCGCTCTCCAGTAGTTGCTGACAGTAGTTGCGTTCGTCGCGCTCCATCATCGCGGGAACGCGAAAAATAACGACATTGAGAAAGCTGCCTACGCAAAGTCCGAGCGCAAGAACGGAAGCTTCAAGCAACCAGGGATGCTGGTTGAGCGCGGTCAGGGTATCCATGAGGTTGGGCTTATACGACCGATCCCAGCATGAAGATCGGTAGATACATTGCGACCATCAAGCCACCCACCAGCACACCCAGTACAGACATGATGATCGGTTCCATCAATGAGCTGAGGCTGTCCACGGCATTGTCTACCGCTTCTTCATAGAAGGTGGCCACCTTCTCTAGCATCTCATCGAGAGCACCGGATTCCTCACCAATCGACACCATCTGCAGTAGCATCATAGGGAATAGCCCGGTGGTTTGAATCGAGCCGTAAAGGCTGGCGCCGGTGGTGACGTCGTCGCGAATCTGCTTGATTGCTTTCGCGTAGATGATGTTGCCCGCTGCGCCCGAAACCGAATCCAACGCATCGACGAGAGGCACACCGGCGGAGAAGGTGGTGGCCAGTGTTCTGGAGAAGCGCGCGATTACCGAATTGAAGACGATATCACCTACGACCGGCGCCTTCAGCATGAGCCGGTCCTGTCCCTCTCGAAAGGCGGCGGAGCGCTTGTGGGCCTCTTTGTAAGCGGCGACGGCGAGACCCAGGCCTACCAGTATGATCATCCACCATTCCTGGGCGGCATTGGATATGTTCAGCACGAACAGCGTAAATGCGGGCAAGTCGGCGCCGAAGCTTGAAAAGGTCTCGGCGAACTGCGGTACCACCTTCACCAGCAGCAGGCCGGTCACCACCAGTGAGACGCACACCACCGCGATGGGATAGGTGAGTGCCTTCTTGATCTTGGCCTTCAGCGCCTCAGACTTCTCTTTATAGGTGGCCACCCGGTCGAGCATGGTTTCCAGGGTACCGGAAGTTTCACCCGAGCCGATCAGGTTGATAAACAGTTCGTCAAAGTACTGCGGATACTTTTCCAGCGATAGCGCCAGGCTGGAGCCGGAGGCGACTTCGTTCTTGATGTCACGCACCAGTTCTCGCATGCTCGGATTTTCCAGGCCTTCTCCGACAATGTCGAAGCTTTGCACCAGCGGTACACCTGCCTTCATCATAGTCGCCAACTGGCGCGTGAAGATGGCGATGTCCTGCGGTGTGATCTTCTTGCCGCCATTGCCAAAAAGGGGCTTGGCTTTCTTCTTAACACTCTTGGGCTTAATGCCCTGCTGGCGCAGTTGAGCCTTGGCCATGGCCATGCTCATAGATTCTATTTCGCCCTTGGTATCGCGACCGTTTCGATCGGTGCCCTGCCAGACGAATATCTGTCCTTTTGCTGCACTGGTAGCCATGTCTTAGTCCGTCGTTACCCGGTTAACTTCTTCGAGGCTCGTGTCGCCGAACATTGCCTTGCGCAGCGCCGACATCCTCAAATCGTTGAAGCCTTCTTCGCGAGCCTTATCGGCGATCTCAATGGAGTTACCTTCCTCCATGATAATACGTGCCAGCGAAGGCGTAACCCGCACAACCTCGTAAATGCCGACCCGGCCTTTGTAGCCGCCAGAGCACTTGGGACAGCCGACTGGCTGGAACAGCGTTGCATCTTTCAGCATTTCATCGGTGAAGCCCTCTTTCAACAGCGCTTCATGCGGAATATCTGCCGGCTCTTTGCACTCACCACACAGGCGACGCGCCAGACGCTGGGCGATAATCAGGTTGACCGAGGTCGCGAGGTTAAAGGGCGGTACACCCATATTCAGTAGACGGGTTATGGTTTCCGCTGCGCTATTGGTGTGCAGAGTCGACATCACCATATGGCCGGTTTGTGCCGCCTTAATCGAAATCTCGGCAGTTTCCAGGTCACGAATCTCACCCACCATGATGATGTCCGGGTCCTGCCGCAGGAAAGAACGCAGAGCCTCGGCGAAGGTCAGACCCACCTTGGGATTAACGTGGCACTGGTTGATACCTTCCAGGTTAATTTCCACCGGGTCTTCCGCGGTAGAGATATTGCGCTCGGGCGTATTGAGAATGTTCAAACCCGTGTACAGCGATACCGTTTTACCGGAGCCGGTTGGGCCCGTCACCAGGATCATACCCTGGGGTTGTTCCAGGGCTTGCATATACAGGTCTTTTTGGAAGTCTTCGTAGCCGAGCATGTCGATGCCCATCTGGGCACTCGATGGATCGAGAATCCGTAAACAGATCTTTTCGCCGAACAGCAGCGGCAGCGTGTTAACGCGAAAATCGATGGCTCGGTTTTTCGAGATTTTCATCTTGATACGGCCATCCTGGGGGACGCGCCGCTCGGAAATGTCCATTTGCGACATGACCTTCAGGCGCGCGGCTAGTCGGCCCGCCAGGTTGGCTGGTGGTCGTACCACCTCATGCAAAATGCCGTCGGTGCGAAAGCGCACGCGATAGATTTTTTCATAGGGCTCGAAGTGAATATCCGAAGCGCCTGATTTGATGGCGTCGAGCAGTACCTTATTGACGAAACGTACGATCGGGGTCTCATCCAGATCCGGTCCCGCATCGTCGCCGCCGCCGTCTTCGTCAACGGCCTCTACATCCAGATCATCGAGACCCGCCTCGTCCAGATCGCCCAGGCCGCCACCAATATCGTCCTGCGCCTCGACCCACTCATTGATGGCTTCTGCCAGCGCCTTCTCTTCAACCAGTATCGCATCGGTGTTGATACCGGTGTGGAACTTAATCTCGTCCAGAGCCACCAGGTTGGTGGGGTCCGAGACGGCGATAAACAGGCGATTGCCGCGGCGAAACAGTGGCAAAGCGTGATGTTTGGCCACCAGCCCCGGTGCGACCAGATCCTGTGGTATGACTTCTTTGTTGAAGGCGGCGATATTAAAAAGGGGTACGCCGAATTCCTCCGATGCCATTTCGGCCAGTTTATGGCTGTCGATGTAATCCTGGTCGACCAGGAAGGAAACGAAAGGTACTTTCTCGCGGGATGCTTCTTCCTGCGCGGCCTGCGCGGTCTCGGCGTCAAGCAGGCCATCGGCCACCAGGCGCCCGGCCAGTCCGCTCAATTGCATCGGAGACTTATTGGTCATTCACAGTTCTTCTATTAGTGGTTTGCGGCTGTTAAGACCATGTACATATAGGTATATGCAGTCAGTATAACTATCCTCAGTGCGGCGTGATAGTGGGGGTGAGGGCTTTTTTGTTCCTGTTTTGCTTGTGTCTAATACTGACAAAATTTGTCAGCGAGCGCCTTTAACTGTCAGGAACTCCCCAAAACTTGATTTTAAAATAGAGTTTCACGATATCCTAGAAGATTCTGTAAGTAATTGATAATTAAAGATTTAAAATTTTCTACTCAAAAAGCGAAAAATTGGCACGGCAAATGCGTCCTATCAAGGGTCGCAAATGGCCATTGGCTCTGCCCGGTTCGCCGGACTCGTGACAACGATTGTTTGACTTACGGAGAGAAGATAATGAACAAGACTAACCAGAAGGGTTTTACCCTTATCGAACTGATGATCGTTATCGCGATTGTCGGCATTCTGGCTGCTGTGGCTCTGCCCGCGTACCAGGATTACACCATCCGCGCCAAGCTGTCTGAGCCTATGGCTGTACTGTCAGAAGCTAAGACCAGCATGTCAGAGTACTACGTTGCAATGGGTACGCTGCCTGCTACTGCTACGGCGGCTGGTATCCGTACCACTATCGGCACTGACATCACCTCTGCGCTGTCTGTGGGCACCAACGGTACCCTGACTGTTACGCTGACTGGCGATGCGTCTCTGGGCGATGCCGGTGGTGAGGCTATCCTGCTGACCCTGATCTCTTCTTCAGGCGGCCAGCTCGAGTACCAGTGTAAGGCTGGTGCCACGATGCCTGTTAAGTTCCTGCCGGCTAACTGCCGCGGCTAATATCAGCTGACCTGATATGAGAAGCCCGGGGCTCGCCCCGGGTTTTTTTTGTCTTTCGTTTACGCCTGAGTCGAATCCCCGAGGACCCTGTTAACGACCTCGAGCATGTCTGAAGCACAAAATCACCCAATCAAGCGCCCCAGCATGCCTCACAGCGGAATCTGTCTGTTGGTGCTGCTGGCGACCCTCCTGCTGTACGGGTTTCAGGCAGGGGATTACTTCATTTTCGACTCCAAGTACGCACTGGAAAGTAACCAGTGGATCGCCATCGACGGTTCATCCCTGGAAAAGTGGCGCATCGCTGCTGTGAGCACCGCCGCGGGCCCACTGGGCAGACCGTTTAGCAATCTCAGTTTCGCTATCGATGCGGTGGTGTTTGGCGAGGTATCTGCGCTGTGGATTAAGCGCGTGAACGCGCTGCTGCACGTGGCCACTGGCGCACTGGTCTTTCTACTATTTCGGTTGTTGCTCAGGCGCAGCCCTGTATTGGGCTGGACTGAGTCTCGTGCATCCGCCGTGGCTTTGTTGGCGGCGGTGATATGGGTACTCAACCCACTGCACGTCTCCACGGTGCTTTACGCCGTTCAGCGTATGACCCAATTGCCCGCCCTGTTTGTGGTGGCGGGTCTCTACAGCTTTTTCCGGCTGCGATCACAGTGGCTGGTGCGCACTCCGTCGCGGCAGGATTACTCGCAGGCGTTATTCGCCGCTTTCACGTTCACCCTGGCGGCGGCGTTCAGCAAGGAAAACGGCCTCTTGTTGCCGTGGCTTATCGCGATTACGGAACTGTGCCTGTTTCGTTTCAGGGTAAATGGCGGTGCGGTGGACCTAAACTACCGGCGTGCGGTCGGCTGTCTGTTATTGCTGCCGCTGTTGCTGGTGGTGATCGTGTGGGTGTTGGCCCCTGATTTTATTCTCGCACCCTATGCGCTGCGCGACTTTAGTTTAGTCGAGCGCTTATTGACCCAAATTCGGGTCCTGCTCGTTTACCTGGGGTGGTTTGTAGCGCCCTTACCTGGTTTCCTGGGCTTCTACCATGATGACATCGCTTGGTCACGAAGTCTGCTGGAGCTGCCGCTTCTCGCCGCACTGGCGACCTGGTGTGTGATCGCATTCCTGGCCTGGCGTTGGCGCAATTCTGTGCCGCTATTGGCGTTTGCGCTGCTGTGGTATCTGGTGGCACATGCCATGGAATCGAGTGTGTTTGCGCTCGAAATGGTCTTCGAGCATCGAAACTATCTTCCCATGATTGGGGTCGCCGTATTGCTGGCGTCTCTGGTGTTGGAAGTGCAGGAACGTTGGTCGCTCAGTGCCGGTCTGCTGGGTAGCCTGATAGGAGGCGTGCTGATCAGCTTGTTGTTCCTGCGCAGTGCCTACTGGACCGACGAGTTGCGACTGGCGGAACATCACTTTACCCATCATCCCGAATCCGCGCGAACCAGAATCCATCTGGCTTCGGTCTACCAGGATGCTGCCATCGCCAGCAGCGACCCTGACCGGCGGCAGAGCTTCCTGGCCGCTGCGAGGGAGCTTGCCTATCGGTCCTACCAGGCTGACCCTGAATCGATTGAAGCATTGGTGCTGCTCATTCACTTCGACGGCAACTCCAGCGAACCGGAGCTGGCTGCGCCCTGGTTGCAGCAGCTGCAGGATGCGACCCGTCGCGGCAGCATCAGCGTTGCGGATATTAACTTTCTGGAGTTCTACAATCGCTGCGTACTCGAGCGCGATTGTCCGGCGCCACCGATTGGGCAGAAGGCATTTCTGCTGACGCTGGCCGACAGCTACCCGAGTCAGCCGGAAGTCGGTTACCTCGCCGTGGATTACTGTCTCAAAACCGCCGACATAGACTGCGCTCGTCGTGAGGCAGAGAGTCTGTATTCTGCGCACCCAGACTTCCGTGAAGCCCTTGAGGCGCTGTATCAGGTGGAAGCGCTGGCGGGAGATAACGGCGGTGTGCTCACCCGCCTACAGCAACTGGTGAAGCAGGATCGGGCGCGTCGACTTGCGAGTCGGATTCGCTATGAGGTGGCGCCATGACTTGCCGTCTCGGGGCTGCGTTGGGGAGGCGACGTACCTGGCATTTTGCCTGGGTAGTGTTGCTGCTTCTCGTGGCGTGGGCGTATTGGCCGGGTATCAGTGGTCCGTTACTGCTGGACGACTGGGAAAACCTGAAAATGCTCGAGCGTATTGAGCAGCAACCGGAATTTGCCCGCGATATCGTCGCAGATAACGTGTCTGGACCGACGGGGCGGCCGGTGTCGATGCTCAGCTTTGTGGCTGAAAAGCTCTACTTTGACCGCGGTGTTGCCGGGCAGAAGCAGCTGGGTATCTTGATCCACCTCATCAACGCCTGCCTGGTCTACATGCTTATCGGGGGCATAGTGCGGGCCAGCGGTCATATCGGCCCCGCCTATTGGGGGGTATTGGGGGCCGGCTTGTGGCTATCCGCGCCCCTGCTGCTCAGCACCACCCTGTATGTCGTGCAGCGTATGACATTGCTATCCGCAGGATTTGGTTTGCTGTCTCTGTTGATGTATTGCCTTGCCCGCGAACGCCAACTGGCGGACCGGTCATCCGCGGCGCATTACCTTGCGTGCTTATTGGCGCTGCTGCTATCCGTGTTCTCTAAGGAAAATGGTCTATTGGTGCTGCCCATGATGAGCGCACTGGAGGTGTTTGTTTTTCGCGGCCGGGCCGCCAGTGCGCGGATGAGCCAGAGGATCGTAGGCGCCCATGCGGTGCTGGTAATGGGCGGCGCGCTAGGTGTTTTGCTGGTGCTGATGCTGGCACCAGAATGGCTGCTCGCCGGCTATGCAGACCGAGACTTCACAGTCTGGCAAAGGCTGCTGACGCAAACGCGCATTCTCTGGGCTTATATGGGGCAATTTTTCTGGCCCGACGTCCATGTGCTGGGGGTCTATCACGACGATATCGCCGTGTCCCAGAGTTTGTTCGCGCCATTGAGTACCCTGGTCTCGATGCTAGCCTGGTTGCTGGCCATGGCTGCCATTGTCGCCAGTGCGATAAGCGGGGTATTGCGCGTGGCGGCGCTGGGCCTACTCTTATTTTTGTTGGGCCACGCGATGGAATCCAGTGTGTTACCGCTGGAGCTCTACTTTGAGCATCGCAATTATCTGCCCGCAATGGGTCTGGCCTTGATGGTTGTCGGCCTGGGGGTGGAAGTCTCGCGGCGCATTGCGTTTCTCACTCCCTGGCTGGCATTCGTACTCGTCTCTCTGTTAACGCGCCATATTCTCCTGTTGGGCTCCCAGGCCATTATTTGGTCGGACAACACCTTGTTGCATATGGAGGCGGTAAACTCGCATCCGGATTCTGCGCGGGCCCATTATGCACTGGCCCAGATCTACGCTCGCCACGGGGCGCTCGAAGAAGCCGCCGCCCTGGTCCGTCGCGCAGCTGAGATGGAGCAGTCGGGTGATCTGCGCAATGCCGTAATCAGCGCAAACTTTCACTGTATTGCCAATAGTGCGTTACCCGGTGATCACTGGGCGGGTTTAACCGCCGCTGGTGACGCGATGCTAAAGGCGGATCTTTCTAACCAGGTGAGCATGCTGATCGACCGGATCGTGTCAGGCCTTTGTCCTGCCATAGACGCTGCAGCTGTCGCTGACGAAATGGACGCCTTGTTTTTGCCGGGAGAGACGGTATTGGCCACGCCGAGAATTCTCGGCGCGCTGATGTTTCTGGAGAACTATCGGGGCAACTTCGAGCAGGCGCTGTACTACGCCGATCTGCTCTACGCGGCAGAGCCCGAGGAGGTTATTTCCCTGCAGTTTCAGCTGTATCTCGCCTCTGCGCTGGACCTGCAGGAGCGCAGAGAAGCTGCGCTACAAGAGCTGCTGCAACGACGTGACGCCGGCTTGCTGAGCAGGCAGGAGACCTACAATCTAGAGCTATTTATCGGCGAGTAATTTACTATGACACATTCTCAAACAGGTGCTGTGCCGCAATGCAAAACCTTTCAATAGTGATACCGGCAAAGAATGAGAGCGCGGGGCTTTCCCGGTTTCTGCCGGAGCTGGTGGCGTCCTTCCCTGAGGCTGAGATTATTGTGGTGGATGACGGCTCCACGGACGACACCGCAACGCTGGTGCAATCGCTGGGAGCCACCGTCGTGTCGCACGCTTATTCCAAAGGCAATGGTGCCGCCATCAAGACGGGAGCGCGCAGCGCCACTCGCGAAATCGTTTTGTTCATGGATGGAGATGGCCAGCATCGGGTGGCTGATGTGGAGCCACTGCTGGCCAAGTTTTCGGAAGGCTATGATCTGGTCGTAGGGGCTCGCTCCGGACTGGATTCCCAGGCCAGCATTATGCGCTGGGGTGCCAATAATTTTTACAACCTGATGGCCAGTTGGATGGTGGGTCACAAAATCCATGACCTGACATCGGGTATGCGAGCGGTGCGTCGAGAGAAGTTCCTGGAATTTCTGTACTTGCTGCCCAACGGGTTCTCTTACCCCACTACCTCCACTATGGCCTTCTATCGCGCTGGCTATACGGTCGGATTTGTGCCGATTCGGTGCGAGGAACGTTCGGGCAAGAGTCACATCAATCTGTGGCGAGACGGTCTGCGCTTCCTGCTGATCATCTTCAAGATTGGAACGCTGTACTCGCCACTAAAGTTGTTTTTCCCGATAGCGTCGTCCTGCTTTTTGCTCGGTCTGGCCTACTACGGTTACACCTTTGCGACCGACGGTCGATTCACCAATATGAGTCTGTTGCTCTTTGTGAGTAGCGTCATTATTTTTCTGATCGGCCTGGTGTCGGAACAAGTAAGCAGTTTGCTCTATAAGAGCGACCATTAGTGCCAGCGTGAAGCCGCGCTGAGCGCTACTGATTATCGATAATAATGTGAACAGCAGATGTTGATGCAAGCCAAACGAGAAATCAGAAACTCAAAAGTCTGCGTGCCTGGGGGTGCGGGTTTTCTGGGTTCCCATCTCGTCGATTATCTGATTGAGGAAAGGAACTGTGAGGTTCTGGTCCTTGATAATCTGATCACAGGGGTCAAAAAGAACATCCACGACAAGGCTGATTTCCTGTGGTTCGATATCCGCGATGACGAGAATGAGCTGAGTCGAATACTCACTGACTTCGGCGCAGAGTACGTCATGAACTATGCCGCCGAGCCCTACATCCCTGAGAGTTTCGAGCGGCCGATGCACTTCTTTGAGATCAATGCTACGGCCGTGCTGAAAGTGCTGAATTCCTGCCAGAAAGCGGGTATTCGGGGCATCCTGCAGGTGTCCTCCGCCGAAATCTACGGCGATATGACTGGCAAGATTTCCGAAACGGACCCGGTGGAAGCCCACTCGACCTACGGTGTTTCCAAGCTGGCCGCAGACGGTCTAATTCAGGTGCGCTGGCGCGAAGCCCAGGTGCCCGCTATCGCCATGCGGCAGTTTAACTGTGTCGGCGAGCGCGAGAGCCATGAGTATGTTATCCCCGAGATCATTACCCAGCTCGCAGAGAGCAGCACGGTCAATTTGGGCAATAACTCATTCCGTGACTTTCAGTATGCCGGGGATGCCGTGCGCATGGCCGTCTCGCTTCTCGAGCATGGCGAGTTTGGTGAGGTATACAACATGGGCAGTGAGGGCGGCATCAAAATCTATGATCTGGCCGAGCTCATAGGCAAGCTCATGGGCTATGACGAAATCACTATTAATGTGGATCAGAAGCGTGTGCGGCCCTGGGAAATCTGGCACCTGCAATCGGACAACACCAAGCTCTACGAGGCCATTCCTGCGCGCCCGGAAGTGCCGCTGGAAGAAGCGTTGAAGCGGACTATTCAAGATTTTCGCGATAATGGTAACAGCTGGAACTTTTAATGGCGCCCTACGAAGAACTCGAGCGGGATTTCTCTGACTATATCGGCGTTGCTGACACGATCAGCACCAATACGGGCACGGCAGCTCTCCATCTTGCGATAGAGGGCAAGCACTATCCCGCCGGTGCCGAGATCATTACTACCGAGTTCTCGATGATCGCTACCGCCTTCGCCATCCATTACGCCGGTTGTACGCCGGTCTTTGTCGATTGCCGGACAGACATGAACATCGATCCTTCACAGATCGAAGCCAAGATAAGCGACAAGACCGTCGCCATCCTCATTACCCATGTCTACGGGCGGGTGTGTGAGGTAGAGCATATACAGAAGCTGTGTCGCCAGTATCGGTTGGACCTCATTGAAGATTGCTGTGAGTCACATGGCTCCTATTACCATGATGGTGATCGCAAGGGCCATAAGGTTGGCAGTCTCGGCATTGGCTGCTTCTCGTTCTATCGAAACAAGATTGTGCATGCCGAAGAGGGTGGCGCGATAACCGTGCGCGATGACCCGGACTATGCGGCTAATCTGCGTGACCTGAAAAACATGAGCTTTGGGAGTGAGCACAACTACGTGCATGAGCGCATCGGGTTCAACTACCGTATGCCCGATCAGCAAGCACTGTTGGCTGGTCGTTCGCTGGGCAGCGTCGATGCGAGCCTGGCGCACCGCAAGCAAATCGAGGCCTGTTATGACGAGCACCTCGATGACCGCTTCATCCGCGAAACGCGCGACGTGGTTTGGGTCTACGATATCAATTGTGAACACCCGCAACAGCTGGTTGACCTGCTAAACGGCAAGGGCATTCAGGCGCGCCGCACGTTCGCACCGATGTCGATGCAGCCTTGCTTTGGCGTGCGAGAAGATTACCAGCAGTTAGAGGCCTATCGCTTGTATAGCAACACCTGCTACTTGCCTGTATCTGATGCAATTACGCTCGATGACGTCAGGCATATTGCCGGGGTCGTTAATGAGCATGCCTGATAAGCCTGTCGGCGAAGGATAGAACGAACCTTGGCGGCCCGTGCTCCCCGTTATCTGCTGAGAGAGTTCATGGTGAACCGTCTGCTCGACGATTGCGGAAAGGGACGATTTCTGGAGCTGGGCTATGGTGCCGGGGATATGCTGATCAATCTCGCCGCGAAAGGTTACTTGGGATGTGCCTATGACCCGTCGGCCGAGGCGAGGTCTCTCGTCGAACAGCGTTTTTCAGAACAGGGTATTCGCCAGGTAGAGCTGCTGGATCAGTTCCCGGACGATGGACAGTTTGACTATGTCATGTTCTTCGAGCTCATCGGTTACATCGATGATCCCGGGGCTTATCTGCGCACGTTGAGAGATAGGCTTGAAGAGAGCGGCCGTGTAGTTTTTTCCTTTACCAATATCCGGCACAAGGGTACGGCGGAAGAAAGGACCGGGGGTATGGAGTGTTTCAGCCGTGAAGAGATTGAGGGCATGCTGGATGAGTCCGGCTTTCGTGTCGAGCGGATGGTGAACTACGGCTTTCCCCTCAGCAATGTGCTCAGGCCTCTGTTGCATCTCTACCATCGCCTGAAAACCCCGGAGCCAGAAGACAAGCAGGTAGCGCGCAGCGGGCTCAATCATGTCAGCCGATCTGGCGGTGTGCTGCGCCTTCTGCTGAATCGCTATACCCTGTTGCCATTTTCCCTGTTGCAGTTGCTGTTCAGTGGGACGGATCTGGGTACGGGCTATATCGTTGTCGCCAGGCCGCAACCATGAGCACGTCCGGGAGTCGTTCAGCGAGCGAAGTCACCGGCCAGCAGATGCAGCGCCAGGTGCTTACCCTGATCCTGGTGTCACTGGTCTTACTCGCCCTGTTCTTTGTTTTGACGCAGTCGGTCGATTTGCTGGGTGAGCTGGAACTCCCTGCCAGCGTGAATCCCGTCTTCCTCGGCGGGGCGGTTATTTGCCACCTGCTATTTCTTGCCGTTGCCGGCGCCGCCTGGCAGCGCGCCATTCGCGTCTATTCCGACGTTGAGTTGCCGTTCTTTCACAGTGTCGGTCAGATATCACTCGTGCTCATCGGCAAGTACATCCCTGGCAAGGTGTGGGGCTTCATCATCCGCGGCAAAGACCTCACGCGCCGGGGGCTGAGCAATCGCCAGATGCTGATGAGCAATTACGCCGAACAACTGGTCAGTGTGCATGCGGGTCTGGTGTTCGGTGGCTGTGGCTGGTTGCTGGCAGAGCGGCCCGACCACTGGTTGCCGCTGTTGAGTCTGCTGTTAGTGTCCGCCTTGATTGCTCCCCTGGTGAACAACCGGTTCGCGCATTACCTGGTGCTTCTCATTCGCAAGGTTCGTAAGGAAAGCCAGGTCGAAGACTATGAAATTCCATTCGGCGCCTACCTCAATCTGTTTTGTTGGTACCTGCTGGAATGGTTGTTTATCGGCGGCATTCTTGTGTGCCTCTACCTGATGGTGTTCGGGGCTTCGGGCAGCAGCGCCAGCCTGCTGCTATTGCCGTCGATGAATGCGCTGGCCTTTATTGTCGGCTTCTTTGCGTTCTTTGCACCGGGTGGTCTGGGTGTGCGCGACGGCATGTTGATTGCGCTACTCAGTGCCAGCCTGGGCGCTTCGCAGGCGATCTACATCGCGGTGCTGTTCCGCTTCTGGCTTACTATTTTCGATGCCCTTGTGGGCTTACTTTCCATACGTATGCTCCTCAGCGGGCCACGGGAAGCCACATGAAATATGCCTTTGTTGTGAGCGGAAAGTCGCCCACCACCATGCCCGGTGGACTGGGATCTTACAGCTACAACGTCGCCAAGGCCTTGCGTCAGCTGGGCTACACGGTTTTTGTGGTAGGGGTTAGCGGTGAAGATGAAGTCATAGAGGGCGACTTCTGCACCTTTGTGCACGTTAAATCATCCTTGCGAAAGCTGGCGAGCGTCAGCTCCTTTGTGATGATGAGGCAGCTAGCGAATCGCATCGACGAGATCATTGTCGAAAACGACATTCAAGCCGCGTTGATTTACGGCGCTGCAATTTGGGGTAGGGTCGGCAATATCCTGAAAGCGCGACACGCTGGCGATACCGTTAAGATCGATTCCGTAGCGGCCTATTTCACCACCTTTCGACATGAGTACGCGGGTCAGCAGTTGGGCTGCCCGGCCGAGGATTACGGCTATTTGAAGGCGCTTTCCATCGCCGTGCTTTGCCGTGTCATCGACTGGTTCTATGTGCCCAAAGAACACGCGACGTTGCGCGAGCTGGATCGAATTATTGTTCACTACGAATCCAGTCGAAGCATATTGTTGGAAGAGTTACCTGAGCTGGACCCGCAAACCATCGTCAAGACGCCGTACTTTATCGACCTTTACGAGCGCCAGGGCGATGGGAGATTGAAAGCACCCGGCTCCGGGCAAAAAATTACCTGTATCTGTCGCCAGGATCCGCGCAAAGGCATTAACGATCTACTGCATGCGGTAGCGCTACTAAAGGCGCGTGACGTGGCCTTCGAATGTGTCGTGGCCGGCGATGGTCCCTTCCGGGCTGCCAATGAGCGTCTCGCGCATAGACTCGGAATTACCGACGTGGTGTCCTTTCCAGGGTTTGTCAGCTCGGTCGAAGCGGTGTTGGATGAGACCGACATATTCGTTTTTCCTTCGGTGGAAGAGGGCAGTGGGGCGATCTCGCTGCTGGAAGCGATGCACAAAGGTCTGCCGATTGTGACCACACGCTGTGATGGCATCCCCGAGGATTTCGAGCACGGTCGAACAGGAATGTTGGTGGAGCCCAAGAGCCCGCACGAGCTGGCTGATGCTATCGAAGCGCTGTTGAACGATCCGGCCCTGGCGCGCTCGCTGGGAGCCAATGTTAAGGCCGACTTTGATCAGCGCTTCAGTCTTGCGCAAATGACCGACGGACTCCGCGGGGTGCTCGCGCAGCTCGACTCGCGCGATTAGCTTACTGCACAGTTACTGCGGTGGCAGGTGCACCTCTCCTGGCAGCCAGGGGCCCTCGTAAAGGCTGCCGCTGAGGGTGAATTCGAATATCGGTCCGGTGTAATCCGTCTCCCACGCATTTCGCTGCCAGTCGTAATAGTAGAACTGGCGTGTCTCGGGTTGCTCGCTTGAATCAGCCTTTATCGAGACTTGGCCAAAGTCGTTGTTCCAGCCCATGATATCCGCGATGGTGGCCGGCAACTGCGCCAGTGACGTGAGCTGCTCGGAAACGGTAAAAGCCGTGTTTGTTTGGGGTGGCTTGATGACCAGTAGTGGCGAGGCCAGCGACTTGATCCACTCTGGGCCTTTGGCGCCGCCAGGGAATTCGATGTCGGCGCCCTGGCGATAGGTGCCGATCCAGCCGCCGTGGTCGCCCTGAATGACGATCAGGCTGGAATCGTATATCCCCAGCGCTTTGAAGCGCTCCAGTAGCGCGGTCAGGGTGTCCATCGTGCACTTGGTCTGCCAGGTAAGGGTTTCTCGCGTCATGCTCACGGTGCCGCCGAGATAGTCGCAGTTTGCGTCAACCACCATAGGGTTGTGCGTGTTCATCACGTGAAAATATTTGTACACGGGCTCGCTGCGGCTGGTCTCCATACGGCGGATCAGGCTGTTCAGAAAGCGCGTGTGCATGAAGTACCACTCGCTATCACCCTTGGAGAGAGTGAACAGGCGAGATAACAACCAGTCCTGCTGGCTGTAGATGTGACGCTTTAAAAAGTGGGGGGTTGATCGAAACAGTGAGATATCGATCAGCATGGCCGCTTGTTTGTGCGCCGGGTTAATCGAAATATCGTTGTCCAGATTGTAGATGTGGTCGTAGTGGGTGCTGGCGTAACGATTGACCCAGTAGTTATCACCGCTGGCAATATCAAGCGCAAAGCCTTGTTTCTTCGCTTCGTTGAGAATGTTGTTGCCGCCCAGCACGCGGTCGATATAGGCGTCCTTCTTCTCGTTATTCTTATAGATTTCGCCGCCGAGAAAGGCCGGTACAGAGAAACGGGTGTAGGGAAAAACCCCCATATTCTCCTTATAAAACGTGAAGCCGCTAAAGACGTCCCGGTATACGGGGCCCACGGTGGGTTCATTCATGAGAAAGTCGAACACGTCAGCCTGAAAGCCATCCACCGTGAGGTGAATCACGTTTTGTTCGCTCGACAGTTGATGCAGCCTGGCGTAGTCGAGTTGACTGTCGAACTGCTGTCGTGGTGCGAGATCGGCCGACACTGAAAACAGGTTAAGCGTGACAGACAGGGCCTGGCTGCCGACGATCAGTACAGCAGCGGTGCACAGCAGCTTGAGTCGCTGTCGCAATAGAACAGTACCCGCAACGAGCACAAACACCCAAAGCGCGAGATCGATCCAACCGCGCCAGGCAAATTCCTCCCAATCGATATTGCTGCCGTCCAGCACGCCGTAATCCCAGACGATAAGGTTGCTTTGCACCCAGACCAGCAGGGAAGTACAAGTCAGCAGAGTCAGCCAAAACACACGTTGTCGTTCGTTGAGCGCGCGATAAACCCCATAAACTGCGAGCCAGCTGACCAGCGCGGGGAGTAAGCTGAACTGCAGTACGGCGGCAAGGCCGACATTCATCTCGGCGATATTGCCGATATAGAGCGTGATCGGCGTGAGGATAAAGAGCTGCAGCGGCAGCAGGGTTAGCACGAGCGTGTGCAGAAGCTTTTCAGCCGAGGGTTGTTGTTCTGGCATTGACTAGTGCGCCTTAATCCTGAGTCCGATCTAGGAATAGGTAGCGCAGAAGACGCCCCCACCTGCAGGGATGATGACCTGAATGGGGGCGGCTTTCCAGTCCTGTGTGCGGGAGTGGCTGGGGGCCTTATGCTGCGGCAGAACTCTCCGCCGCCTGCCGTGCTTTGGCCTCCCGCCGGCGGGCATGCAGCACCGGCTCAGTGTAGCCATTTGGCTGTGCGCGGCCTTCGAAGATAAGGTCGCAGGCGGCTTGGAAAGCAACGTTATTGTCGAAATCCGGCGCCATATTGCGATACTCCGGATCGCCGGCATTCTGGCCATCGACCACCGCAGCCATACGCTTCAGTGTTTCCATGACCTGTTCTTCGCTGCACACCCCGTGGTGTATCCAGTTGGCCAGGTGCTGACTGGAAATGCGCAAGGTCGCGCGGTCTTCCATCAGGCCGACATTGTTGATGTCGGGCACCTTGGAACAACCCACGCCCTGATCGACCCAGCGCACCACGTAACCCAGGATGCCCTGGGCGTTGTTGTCCAATTCGCGCTGAATCTCTTCAGCTGAAAGTGACGGCACAGCTACCGGGACAGTGAGAATGTCTTCCAGGGCGGCGCGCTGGCGCTGACGCAGTTCGCACTGGCGCGCGGCAACATCGATACGGTGATAGTGCATAGCATGCAGCGTCGCGGCGGTCGGGGAGGGTACCCAGGCGGTGTTCGCACCCGCCAGTGGGTGGCCGGATTTTTGCTCCATCATGGCTTGCATCAGATCAGGCATGGCCCACATGCCCTTGCCGATCTGGGCTTTGCCCTGCAGCCCGCATTGCAGGCCGGTGTCTACGTTCCAGTCTTCGTAGGCCTTGATCCAGGGCTGTTCCTTCATGTTGCCCTTGGCGATCATCGGACCGGCTTCCATGCTGGTGTGAATCTCGTCACCGGTACGATCCAGGAACCCGGTATTAATAAATACTATCCGTTCCGAGGCGACGTTGATGCAGGCCTTGAGGTTCACGGTGGTGCGGCGTTCTTCGTCCATAATGCCCAGCTTGATGGTATTGCGAGCGATGCCGAGCGCGTCTTCGATACGGCTGAACAGCTCGCAGGTAAAGGCTACTTCATCGGGGCCGTGCATTTTCGGCTTAACGATGTAGATGCTGCCCTTGCGAGAATTGCTGTTCCGCTTGTTGACGTTGAGGTCGTGCAGGGCGATGGTGGCGGTGAACATGCCGTCCAAAATGCCCTCTGGCACTTCATCGCCGTTGCCGTCGAGGATCGCATCGTTGGTCATCAAATGGCCCACATTACGAACGAATAGCAGACTGCGGCCCTGCAGGGTGAGTTCCTTGCCATTGATGCCGGTGTAACTGCGATCAGCATTCAGTGTTCGTTGCAGGGTTTCACCACCCTTGTCGAAACTTTCGCTGAGATCACCCTTCATCAGGCCCAGCCAGTTGCGGTAGGCCAGGGCCTTGTCTTCGCCGTCAACAGCCGCCACGGAGTCTTCGCAATCTTGAATGGTGGTGATTGCTGCCTCCAGCACCACATCCTTGACCCCGGCGGCATCTGTCTTGCCAATTGGGCTGTAGTGATCAATCTGAATGTCGACGTGCAGGCCGTTATTGCGCAGCAAGACCGAAGACGGTGCACTGGCATCGCCGCGGTATCCGCGCAACTGCTCTGCGTTTTGTAATCCGCTGATGCTGCCATCTTGCAGCGTAACCAACAGGCGCTGGTCGCTGATGCGATAGGCGGTTGCCTGCGCGTGGCTGCCGTGTTCGAGCGGTGCCGACTCATCGAGGAAAGCTCTCGCATAGGCGATCACTTTGTCGCCGCGCACAGGGTTGTAGCCGCCGGCGCGTTCTGCACCGCCCTCTTCGGATATCACGTCGGTACCGTACAGGGCATCATAGAGGCTGCCCCAGCGCGCGTTGGCGGCATTGAGGGCATAGCGAGCGTTCATGACGGGAACTACCAACTGCGGCCCGGCGATGTGGGCGACTTCTTCATCGACGTTTTCTGTGGTGATCGAAAAATCATCGGGTTCGGGCAGCAGATAGCCAATTTTTTCCAGGAAGGCGCGATAGGCTTCTCGGTCAAAGTCGACGCCCGGGCTGTTGCGGTGCCAGTCATCGAGCTGTGCCTGAATAGCGTCGCGCTTCGCCAGCAATTCGCGGTTGCGCGGGCTGAGGTCGGCAAGAATAGCTTCGAGCTCGCCCCAGAAGGCGTCGGCCTTAATCCCCGTGCCCGGCAGGATATTCTGCTCCAGCAATTGGTGGAGTTCCCTGGCAACCTGCAGGCTGCCAACTTGAATGCGGTCTGTCATGGTCTTGTCCCGCGGCGTGGTCACGCCGCCATAGTGCTTCGAGGGGGCTAGTGTAGGAAGCAGGGCAAGATTTAGCTAATTTATCGTTTTTATCGTCGCTATCAGAACCATGAATGCAAAAACTAGTGGTCCCAGCTCACTTCGCGGCCGGTTTCCACAATCAGGTTGCGCATCCAGCGATTGGCGGGGTTGTGCTGCAGCAGGGGGCTCCAGGCCATCTTCAGCTCCAGTGGTGGGATGTCCAGCGGCGGTGTTTTGATCACCAGGCGCGGGTTGTCGTGCTGCAGTTGCGCGGCCAACGTGGGCAGGGTGACCACGAGGTCATTCTGCTCAGCGAGAATCATGGCCGCCTGATAATGCCGCGTGAAGACCGCGATATTGCGCTTTTTGCCGAGATCGGCGATGGCGACGTCAACCCAGCCCAGTCGCTGCACATCCTGTGGGTCCACGCCGACACCCACGCCCATGCCGGTTTTGCTCACCCAGACGTGTTGCGCTTCCAGGTAGTTATCGAGCGAAAAATTCTTCAGCAGCGGGTTGTCGACACTTAGCAGGCAGGAAAAGCTGTCGGTCCATACGGTGATCTGATGGAAGGATTGGGGCATGGAGTCAAAGCGGTTAATAACCATATCGACCTTGCCGCGTTCCACGTCGAGAAAGCTCACATCGCTGGGGGTCATGATGTCCAGGCTAATCCCAGGTGCTTGCTGGCGCAGTTTGTAAAGCACTGAAGGGAGCAGGGTGGACTCGGCGTAATCACTGGCCATGATACGAAACACGCGCTCCGCGGTGCCTGGGTCAAAATCGGAGGTGGGTTGCAGGGCGCGGTCGACGTTACTGAGTATGTCGCGTACCAGTGGCTCCAGTTCCAGTGCGCGCTCGGTGGGCGTCATGCCATCGCTGGTGCGCACCAGCAGCGGGTCGTCAAATAGTTCGCGCAAGCGGCGCAAGCCGTTGCTCATCGCGGGCTGGCTGAGATTGAGCTGATTGGCCGCCTGGGTGACGTTACGCTCGCGCAGCAAGACGTCCAGGTACACCAGCAGGTTGAGATCAACGCGATTAATATTCATGGTTTGAATGCTGAGGATAATAAGTATTAATTGGATAATTTATCATGCCCTCCTTAGAGTCGCTACTGTCATGTTCCCGTAACCCCTGTACGGGCCGCCTCGGACCGGCGCGATTGACGTGAACAAATGCCCTAGACACAGGCATCATTCCATTCCCAGGCAGTACAATGTACTGCCTTTTTTTTGTTGAGTGAGGACACCCCATGAGTGATTACCGGGCACCCGTCGAAGATATGCAATTTGTAATCGATGAGCTCTGTGATATTGAGAATACCCTCGGGTCGATTGGTCAGTTTGCTGAATCCGGGGTGGGACCCGATCTCTCCCTCGCCTTGTTAGATGAATCTGCGCGTCTGAATAACGAAGTCGTCGCTCCGCTGCGTCGCGTGGGAGACGAGCATCATTCCGTGTGCAAAGACGGTGCCGTGCAGTTGGCTCCCGGCTACGCCGACGCGCTGCAGCAACTGGCGGCCGGTGGTTGGTATGGCATATCGGCACCCCAGGACTTCGGCGGCCAGGGCTTGCCGGAGATCTATACCACCGCTGCGTGTGAGATGTGGAATAGCGCCGATATGGCCCTGGCGCTGGCACCGGTATTGTCCATTGGCGCCGCGCTGGCGATTCACACCCACGCCAGTGACGAGCTGAAGCAAACCTACCTGGATAAAATTTACACCGGTGAATGGACCGCCACGATGAATCTGACTGAGTCGGGCGCGGGTTCCGATTTAGGGGTGATGAAAGCAAAAGCGGTGCCCGAGGGCGGCCACTACCGGATTTACGGCCAGAAGATATTCATTACCTGGGGCGACCACGACGCCACGGACAATATCGTGCACCTCGTGTTGGCGAAGTTGCCGGATGCGCCTGAGGGCAGCAAGGGTATCTCATTGTTTCTGGTGCCTAAGTTTCTGGTGAATGAGGACGGTAGTTTGGGCGAGCGCAACGACGCCTGGCCGGTTTCAACCGAGCACAAGCTGGGAATTCACGGCAGCCCCACCTGCGTGATGGCATACGGCGACAACGACGGTGCCATTGGTTACCTGGTAGGCCACGAGAACGAAGGCCTGCGCTGTATGTTCACCATGATGAATAAAGCGCGCCTGAAGATTGGCCTACAGGGCCTGGCAGTGGGTGAGGCCGCCTACCAGCAGGCAACCGCTTACGCTCGCGATCGCGTTCAGGGTGGGGTGCCGATTATTCAACACCCGGATGTCAAACGCATGTTATTGACCATGCGGGCCCTGAACGAGGCGATGCGGGCATTCAGTTACACCGAGACGGTAACCATGGACCGCGCCCATCATGAGAAAGATGCTGCACAGCAGGCGCGCATCGATCTGATGATTCCGGTGATTAAAGGCTGGCTCACCGAACTGGGGAATGAAGTGACGTCTCTGGGCGTGCAGGTACATGGCGGTATGGGCTATATCGAGGAAACCGGCGCTGCTCAGTTTTATCGCGATGCGCGTATTGCGGCTATTTACGAGGGCACCAATGGCATTCAGGCCCAGGACCTGGTAGCGCGAAAACTCGGACGCGACGGGGGTGCCGCAATGGAGGCATTGCTGCAAGAAGTGGATGCCACGGTAGCGGCCTGCCAGTCTTGCGATGCGCCTGAGATGAGCACCATCGGCCCTGCGCTCGAAGCCGCGTTGGCCGAGGCGCGTGAGAGCACGGCGCTTATTCTCTCGCTGTGGCAGGATAATCGTGGTGCCGCGCTGGCCGGGGCATTCGACTATATGATGCAGGTGGGCTACCTGATGGGTGGCTGGCATTTGGCGCGCTCCGCGCTGGTGGCGGCAGACAAGATCGCGGCCGGTGCCGACAACCCGTTCTATGCGCGCAAGCTGATGACGGCGAAGTTCTATGCCGAAAACCTGCAATCGCGCGGCACTAGTTATGCGCGCAGTCTGGGCGGCAGTAATGCAGCACTGCTGGACTATGCCGAGGAATGGCTCTAATGGCAGGCTTCTCAACGCCGGATCTGGCCGACGACAACCCGGATCTTGTGCAGGCCATCGAGTTGGACTTTCGCAACTTTGGTCAGCGTGAGAGTTTTTGTGGTGCTGCGGTCACCGTCAAGTGTCATGAAGACAATTCGCTGGTGAAGGCACTGGTAGGCACTCCCGGAGAGGGTCGTGTGATCGTAGTAGATGGCGGCGGTTCCCGGCGTCGGGCCTTGCTGGGCGACATGCTGGCGGAGCAAGCCGCGCAGAATGGCTGGGCCGGTTTGGTGATTAACGGCGTGGTGCGTGACGTCGATCAGATCGGCGTCACCGCGCTGGGTGTTAAAGCCCTGGGAAGTATTCCCCTCAAAACCGACAAGCTGGGATTTGGCCAGCAGGATGTTACTGTATCCATGGGCGGGGCGATTATTCGACCCGGCGACTGGATTTATGCAGATAACAACGGGGTTCTGGTTTCCAGACAACAACTCTGAAGCGTCATAACTCTTCGATGCTGCTGGCACTGGCGCTGCTGGCGGCAGCGCTGGTCTATTGGCCCGGTCTGCAGGGCGAATTCATGTTTGACGACCACTGGAACATCCTCAGTAATGAGGCTGTGCTGGTGAATGATGTCAACATGGAATCCCTCTCTGACGCTGCAGCTTCTGGCCGCGCGGGTCCCCTCAAGCGGCCCGTGGCCATGATGAGTTTCGCACTAAATCACAGCGTATCAGGCGTTGCCCCCTGGGGATGGAAGTTCAGCAACCTTCTGATCCACCTGACGACCGGTGTAGTGCTGTTCGGTTTTTTGCGCAGGCTGTTGCGCGACGCGACTCGCTGGCGTACTGCACTGGATGGACTGGATAGTGATAGCTTGGCGGTGTTGGTGGCCGCGCTCTGGTTACTGCACCCGTTAAACCTGACCGGCGTTTTATACGTTGTGCAGCGCATGACCTCGCTGTCGGCACTGTTTGTGTTTGCCGCACTGTGGCTCTACTTGCTGGGGCGAATGCGCCTGCTGCGTGGCGAAGGGGGTGGGCCGCTCATGGTGCTCGCTCTGGTGGTGTGCATGCCGCTCGCGGTGCTGAGTAAGGAAACCGGGGCGCTGGTGCCGGTATTCGTATTTCTGATCGAGTGGCTGGGATTTGGCTTTGCCGACTGGCGCCGGTATGCCAGGGCTTTCCGCTATCTGTTGATTGTGCTGTTCGCTCTGCCCGTGCTCGCAGCGCTAAGTTTGCTGTTACTGGCCCCTGATCTGCTGTGGGACGGTTATGCCGCGCGGCCCTTCAATCTGGTGGAGCGGTTGCTGACGGAAAGTCGGGTGATGTGGAGCTATGTGCTCTGGGGCTTGGTGCCACTGCGCTCCTTACTCGGTTTGTTTCACGATGACATCGCATTGTCGAGCAGCGTGCTGGAGCCTGGCTCTACGCTGCTGGCCCTGCTTGCATGGGTAGTGCTGGCGGCGGCTGCGCTGTTGGGTAGCAAGCGCTTTCCATTGCCCGTGTTCGCGCTGTTGTTTTTTCTGGTGGGGCACAGCATCGAGTCCACGATTTTGCCGCTGGAAATCGTTTACGAACACCGCAATTACCTGCCGCTCACTGGGCTACTTTTGCTCCTTGTGTATGGGCTTGCCTGTCTTGCACGCGAACTTCAGGCGCCGCGGGTGTACAGCGTGTCTGTGCTGGCCTTCGCCCTGTTCCTTGCCGCAACAACCTGGTTGCGGGCCGGAGACTGGAGCAGCCTCGCACGCTTCAGTGCCGCTCAGGTAAAACATCACCCTGAATCGGCGCGTAGCCATTATCAGATGGGTCGGGTGTACGCACAGGCTCTGACCGGCACTACCGGCGAGGGCGATGCGCAGCAGCGCAATGAGTTGTTCACGCGAGCGACCAACCATTTTATTGTCGCGACCGAATTGCGTAGCGATTTCAAAGATGGTTTGTTTGGTTTGCTGGTGCTCTATTCCAGCAATGGCCTGGACGTGTCCCCTGAACTGTTCGGTGAGCTTAATCAACGCTTAGGCGAAGGCAGCGTTAGCGCCAGCGATATCAACCAGTTGAACAGTTTGGTGGGTTGTGTCGAGAACGGGTTCTGCAAATTGCCGTCGAGTGAGCTCACTCGCTTGTCAGATAGTCTGCGCCGCAATCCAGCATTGTCGCCCATGCTGCGAGAGCACCTGCATCCAGTCGGCTAGCTTGCGCGGTCTTCTATTGGCGGTCTTCTAATAGTCGCATCGACAGGTCGATGGCGATGGCGTCCTTGGTGAGGGCGCCGATCGAGATGTAATCCACGCCGGTTTCTGCCACCGAGCGCAGCGTGTCATCGGTGATTCCGCCGGAGGCTTCTAATTCTGCACGGCCGGCATTGATACGCACGGCTTCGCGTAAGTCATGCAGTTCGAAGTTGTCCAGCATCACGCGGTCGGCTCCCGCTTCCAATGCTTGCTCGAGTTCATCGAGGTTTTCCACCTCTACCTCTACAGGTTTGCCTGGCGCCTGCTGCTGCGCGGTGCGAACGGCGGACAAAATCGAACCGCAGGCCTGAATATGGTTTTCCTTGATCAGAAAGGCGTCGAACAGACCGATCCTGTGATTGTGACAACCGCCACAGGTGACTGCGTATTTTTGTGCCGTACGTAGCCCGGGAACCGTTTTGCGTGTATCGAGTAAGCGTACATCGGTGCCTGCCACCAGGTGCGCATAGTGCTGGCAACGGGTGGCTGTGCCCGACAGTAGCTGCAGGAAGTTGAGCGCGCTGCGTTCACCCGTCAGCAGACTGCGGCTGGCGCCGGACAGTATTAGAAGAAGAGCGTCGGCGGCGACAACATCGCCGTCGTGCACCTGCCAGTGCAACTCCACGTTCGGATCAATCTGACGGAACACCTCGTCGACCCAGGCGGTGCCGCAGATGACCGCGGGTTCTCGGCAGATGACCTGGGCGGTAGAGGTTTCTTGCGCGGGAATGAGGCCGGCGGTGATGTCTCCAGCGCCGATATCCTCGCTGAGCGCGACGCGAACCTGCTGGGCAATGTCTGTGGAATCGGGCTGTGGCATGGCGGCGGATTGTATCAGTTGGGCTTTCTAAGGTGCCAGCACAAGAAACTGCGGGGATTTACATATCTTTGCTTTAAAGCAGGTGCGCTGGTGGCAATTGCTGAGTAAAGTAATCAAAAAGTAGAAAGGCGGAGTCATGAAACGACTGCTTATTCTGGCGCTATCGATAGCGCTGCTTTCGGGGTGTATTTCCAATCGTAATGATGGAAATCTGACGATCAATCTCTATGGCTGGGCGGATCAATCCACACCGCTCACCAGTCGCACGACCAACGTCGATGAGGTGTTTGGCGGTTATTTTACCGGTGATACTGATTTTCGGGATGTGCTCAAGGAACTGCCAGAGTTGGATACCTCGGCAGATGCCCCCTACCTGCTGGAAATTTGTGCGGATCAGGTGTGCGAGTATCTGGTGGTATTTCCGCGCGAGTTAGTGGGGAAAGAGAATGGCAATGTGACTGGCTACGGCGCCATGAATGCGCTGTCTACGGCGCTTTACTACGATGTGAAATCACTGCCTGCCAGCGAGGTGCGCGACGCTCTGGACGAACTGGCCCAGCAGATACTGAGTGAGGAGATTGAAACCCTGGCAGACGGCGAGGTGGACTATGCGGACCTGTTCGGGCTCGATTACCAGCGCTTCACGGATTACAACGACCTGTTTATAGACTCTACCCTCACGGACAGGGCAGAGGCAGCACTAGCCCTGGGCGGTATGACCACAGCCAGCGAGCTGATTGACGAGGAGGGCGGCAATGGCAGTCAATCCGAGCTAGTCACCGCCTGGATTTTGAACGAGGGTGACGAGCGGTCAGACAATCTGTTCGAGTCTGGCAGCACCCAGGGCGTGCTGGTGAACGTGCAGAGCGTGAGCGAGAGCGGCAGCGATTTCGTCGAGATCAATGCCACCGGCATACCGGATTATTCGGTCACCATCACCCAGGCATTGTTCGATTGGCTCAGCGACCGGCCGCGCAGCTCTTCTGATTTCGTGACGGGTCAACCCGCCGTGAGCGTCGGCCAGGTGGTGAAGTTTGGCGAGGACATTGGTTATTCCAGCAACAATGACTGCCAGAACACAGGTGGTTATGGCTACTGGCCACCTGGGCCGGTGTGTCCTGAGGATGTGTCGCACGTGATTGTGTTGCCGCTGGAGCCGGAGCCGACGACGACGGAATGTGATACCGGAATTGGCAGCGTCGGTTATTACGTGAATGGAACCTCCGTGTACAACTGGACCGATGCGCAGAGCTATAACAATGAAGGTGTGTGGTACACCTTGGCACCAGTCGCCGAAGTGTACGATGTGGACATCTGTGGTGGTCACGCCGCCAATGGGGATTACCATCACCATTTCTACTCCGAGTGTTTGGCCGAACTTGTCGGTGATGAAGGAGACGGGCATTCGCCGCTATACGGGTTTGCATCAGACGGCTATCCCATTTACGGCCCCTGGCAGAATGATGGAACATTGGCGCGATCATCCTGGGTGGCGCGGGATTACGACAACGCTGGCTCCGCCAGTGGGTGTGGCGAGGCCGGTGTGCGCAGCTGCCTGTTGGTTGACCAGTATGATCTGTCGGCCGGTACGGAGTCCGCCGACGCTAATGGGCCGACGACCTCTGGCACCTATACGTCCATGTCGCAAAACACCTTTACTACCGAGAGTGGCTTCTTCTTCGAGGATTGGTACTACGACGCGAGCTTAAGTGCTCGCGGCGATGAGTACCTGGATGAATACAACGGGCACAGTCACGATGAGCTGGGTTATCACTACCATGTGACCATTGAATTTGACGGCGACGCTGTTGTTCCAGCGTTCCCGTATTCTGTAGGGCCGCGCTACGCAGGCGAGCTGCAGGAAGGGGCGCCGTCTTCCTGCTCTACGGGGCTTTCTGGTCCCGGCGGCGGGCCTCCACCCATGGGTGGAGGCCCGCCAGGTGGTTAAACCAGGGCTGGCCCTTACTACACTGCTGCTATCTGTTTCCGCTGCGCTGGCTCAGCAGCCAGTCGAAGAGGTGATGGTGCATAACCATAACCCGCTGGTGCTGCCCGAGGGCTATCGCCAGCCCGCCCTGGAGATCGATGTTTATCCCGATGCCAGCAACGGATTTAACCTGCGGCTGCGCGTGGCGAACTACCAGCTTGAATCGCCGGAGCAAGCTGGCGATGCGCCGGCCGATGTTGCCGAAGGGCACGCGCACCTGATGATTAATGGCAAGAAGCGAATCCGCATCTACGGTGAGTGGATTCATCTGGGTGCGGAATTGTTCAAGCCGGGCATCAATCAGCTCACCGTTACCCTTAACAGCCACGATCACTACACCTGGGTGATCGATCGCCAGCCAGTTCTGGCGACCGTATTTCTCGATCCTGCCAAACAACCCCCGGTGCAACACCGTTTCGCCTCCAGCCCGTTGCCTTTATGATGTAGGCAGTTTCGAAACGACCGGGGATCTGCGTGACGCAGAATGCTGCATGGCTGGGCGAGGCCCGGCGTTGCCCATCGCCAAATTGCAACGAGCGACCTGATGCCAGCGACATCAGCTTGTTGGTGATTCACAACATCAGTCTGCCCCCCGGCGAGTTCGGGGGTGGGTCCATCGAGGCGTTCTTCTGCAATACGCTGGACTGCGACGCTCACCCCTATTTTGATCAGCTCCGCGACTTGCAGGTATCTGCCCATTTACTGATTCGCCGTGATGGCGAGCTGGTGCAATTTGTGCCCTTGGCTCAGCGTGCCTGGCACGCGGGCGTTTCTGAATTCGAGGGCAGGGACAACTGCAACGACTTCAGTATCGGCATCGAATTGGAGGGAACCGACGAGGAAGCCTATACTGATCAGCAGTACAATGCGCTGGTGCGGGTGAGCAGACAGATCATGGCGGAGTACCCGCTAATCCAGCCCGGGCGCATCTGCGGCCACTCGGCTATCGCCCCCGGGCGCAAGACTGATCCGGGTCCCGCGTTTGACTGGGACCGTTATCGCCAGCTGTTACAGGAGTAAATCGACCTTTGACCTTCCTCGCCCTCATCATTTCTCTTGGCCTGCTGCAGTATTGGGGCAGTGCTGGCCCGCTGCACAAGGACGACTGGTTCCGCGATTTCTCCAACCGAGTTATGGGTTTTGGGCTCATGCCGGAACTACAAATCGCCGTGGCGGTGCTGTTACCCGCGATTCTCGTGTATTTGGTAGAAGACCTGGTGGCGGGATGGTTTTTCGGCCTGGTGAGTTTGGCACTGCTGGTGGTGGTGCTGCTCTATAGCTTCGGACGCAGGGACTTTGACGATCTGGTAAAACGATACCGTGGCTTTACCGAGAACAGTGATTTTGAAGGGGCTTATCTGTTTGCGACCAGCGAGCTGGATGGAGAGACGGAAGAAGACTGCCCCAACGGCCCTGAGCAACTGCATCGCTGGGTGAAAGAGCGCTTGTGTTACCTGGGGTTCGAGCGCTGGTTTGCCGTCATCTTCTACTTCGCGCTGCTGGGGGCTCCGGGTGCGCTCGCCTATCGGCTCCTGCATCTTTATGGTCAGCACACCGAAGACGTGGTGCAAAAGCGCATGGTCTCGCAGCTGCTGTACTACCTGAACTGGATACCCGCCCGGATGCTGGTATTTGCGTTTGCGCTGACCGGTGACTGGGTGGGCAGCCGCGCCCAAGTGGTCTCCAGCTTCAGCGACACCGATACGCCCACATCGGCGGTGCTGGCCGACGCGGCGCATGCTGCGCTGGGCCTCAAAGCGACCGTGTTTTCCGGCGACAACGGCGATGATACCGCCTTCGCTGAAATTTCCACCTGGGAGATTGGTGAACTGCAGAGCCTGCTCAGCCGCAGCGCGGTGGCCTGGGTAGTGGTGCTCTCACTACTGGTGCTCTTTCTCTAACACGCAGGAGGCGTGATATGACCGACAACAAAGTGATCCTGGTAACAGGGTCTTCCTCGGGCATTGGCGCAGCGGTTGCAAAGCTGGCCGCGCGCAATGGCTACAACGTGCTGGTGAACTACAACAGCAACCAAACTGGCGCCGATGAGGTGGTCGACTATTGCCAGCAACAAGGGGTAGAAGCACTGAGTGTCGGCGCTGATGTGGGCGAAGATGCCGCCTGTCGCGCTATGGTCGATGCCGCCGTTGAGCGCTGGGGTAGGGTGGATTCGCTGGTGAATAATGCCGGCACCACCAAGTTCTGTGGCCATGCTGATCTCGAAGGCCTGGACGCCGAAGACTTTCATAACCTTTACCGTGTGAACACCGTGGGCGCGTTCCAGATGATTCGTGCGGTGGTGCCGACCATGAAGAAAACCGGCGGCTCTATCGTCAATGTGGCCTCTGTGGCGGGCCTCATCGGGGTGGGCAGCAGTCTGGCCTACGCGTGCTCCAAGGCGGCTATGCTGGCGCTGAATATGTCAGCGGCGCGCAACCTTGGGCCCGAGATTCGCGTCAATGCGGTATGCCCCGGCATGGTGGAAGGGGATTGGCTGGCCGAGGGCTTGGGCGAGGAACTCTATCCTATGGTCAAGCAACACTACGAAACCCAGGCCAGCACCGGCGAGATCATGAACGCCGAAACCGTCGCTGAAAATATCTGGTTCTTCGTCGACAGCGCACCTAATGTAACCGGTGAGCACCTGTTGCTGGATGGGGGTGCTACGCTGCCTTATTGATTCGACCGCTGTTTGTCGAGCAACTGCTAAACTGAGTTCAGGGCTGATGATAAAGGAATAACAAAACGGCCATGAGCAACGGCGAACAACCCGACGTAACGCTGCCAGAACTTCCGCTCTCATCCCATAGTCATGCTGGTGAGAGCATCATGCTCACGATCCTTTATCACCCAAGGTGCGAGCGTATCGGCGAGGTCTGCCGGCCCGATATCCCGCCGACAGGCGAACTGCTGCTAGGTAGAAACGAGCCACTGTTCGCCTCTGCCGATGGAGAAGATCGCCCCCTCGGTGATCCTTACATCAGTCGGAATCCGATCTCTCTACGTTTTCTAAATAATGAGTTGCGAATTTGCCTGGCGGAACATGGCAGTAGCGTTGTTATTGGCCGAGATAGGCTATCTGATAGCGTTACTATTCCTCAGACAGAAATAGGCGCCGGGAGGCTGCTGTGTCTGGCCCGGCGCGTCGTGCTGCTGCTGCACTATGCGCCACCTAAGCAAGAAGCAGCGCACTCGCATGGATTGATCGGTGAGAGCGCCGCTCTTGATCGCACGCGTGATTTGATTACCAAGGTGGCTGCTACAGAGGTTCCAGTTTTACTTCTGGGCGAATCCGGTACTGGCAAGGAACTCGTGGCGCGGGCAATTCATCGTTCTAGTGAGCGCAGTGGAAATTCTTTAGTCTCTCTGAATATGGCCGCGCTGCCAGCGGAGTTGGCTGCGGCAGAGCTCTTTGGTGTGCGCAAGGGTGCTTATACCGGTGCAGATTCACATCGGAAGGGATACTTTCAACGGGCGACCGGCGGCTCGCTGTTTCTAGACGAGATTGGTGATTGCCCGCCCGCTGTGCAACCGCAATTGCTCCGTGCTCTGCAGGAAGGCGAAGTGCAGCTTGCTGGCGGAGGTATTGAGAGAGTCGATGTCCGCGTAATTGCAGCGACGGACGCGGACATCGCCGGCAGCGGTAGAGAGTTTAGTGTGGCGCTCAGGCACCGTTTGGGCGGATTTGAGATACATATCCCGCCACTGCGCGAACGCGTAGAAGATTTGGGGCGACTCTTAGCCCACGCTCTCCCGGAGTTACTTCATCGTGCAGATCGGAACGATGCTGAAATGGTCTCGCAATGGGCGTATCTCATTTGCGAGTTCGCTAACTATGACTGGCCCGGTAACGTGCGCGAATTTCTTAACGTGTGTAAACAGATCGAGATAGCAACCGGTGAGTCTGAGCGTCTGATAGTGCCGGAGGAAGTCCTATCGCGACTGCAAGAGGAGGAAGCGGAGCAGCATAGCTCCACGATATCGAATCGGCGGGCATCTGAGCTGAGTGAGCTAGAGGTGCGCGAGGCGATGCTCCTCGCGCGCTGGGAAGTCAGTAAAGCTGCCCGTGAACTCGAGGTTTCGCGACAAGCGCTTTATAACCGAATTCAGAGCATTCCTGGATTGCGCGTAGCGGCCGATATACCCAGCTCCGAAGTCGAAGCGATCTATCGCGAATGCAAAGGCGAGCTTGATGTTGCGGCTGCTCAGTTGGAGGTTTCTCGGACTGCACTGCGACGTCGTTGGCGAGCAATGGATCTCACCCCACAGGATTATTGATCCAATGTCCGAGGAGTTTATCGGACCTTACCGTGTCTTGAGCCCGATAAAGCGGGGCGGAGGCGGTAGTGTGTATGTTGGATTCGACAGAAGACTCAGTCGGCGCGTTGCGCTTAAGTTCCTCCCCATTCCCGAATTTTCAGAGGCGCGATCTCATCTGATTGCGGAGGCGCAATCACTGGCCCAGCTCAATCATCGCTTGATCGTGCAAATTTATGACGTTGTCGAGCTGGCAGAAAACTTGGTGTTAGTGCTCGAATATGTTGAAGGCATTGATCTTGCTGAACTGGCGAACGCCTGTTCACTCGAACCCCAGGAAGTTTTGCAGATTGGAATAGAGATAAGCGGAGCTCTCGCGGCAGTTCACGAACGCGGCATCGTCCACCGTGATATCAAGCCCAGCAACGTTCTCTTGAATCTGTCTGGCCACGTAAAGCTCACCGATTTTGGCATCGCCGTGGGCCCTGAAATTGACGGCGGCGCTGATAATCGTAGTGGAAGTTACTCAGCCCTCACTCCCGAGCAGGTGCTTGGCAAGGTTCCCAGTGCTCGCAGTGACCTGTTTAGCTTCGGTGCGATGCTCTATTTCCTGCTATCCGGTTTTCATCCCTTTGGTAATCCGGATCACCCTCAGCAGCTCATCGCGAGATTGGCTGTGGGGGAGTATCAGCCTCTCGGTCAGCGCAAACCGGACTTGCTGCCGGCATTGGCTAGCCTTGTGGATGAATTGCTTGCGACGTCAGCCAATGACAGACCGGAGTCCGCCGTGGTTGTTCGCCAACGATTGGCAGCCATGAGAGGCGAGTTGCCCTTTGTGCGGGGTCAGAGCCTTCTCAGGAAAGTCGCAAACTGTGCTCGTCCCGAAGATGCCGTGCTGATGGAAGCAGGACTGCCTCGGCGATCGGGCCAAGGTGCGCGCAGCCACCTTCTTACTGATCGGCAATGGAGACCTTGGGTGGCTGAGCTTTCGCGCGATAGTAAGTGGTTGGTGCTCAGTGGATTCCTACTACTGTTACTGCTGGCCGGCGTTATGCGTGAATCAGGTCGTTGGAAGTTTGAGTCGATAGATGTTTCCCTGCAGAGGCCGCAGGTGTGTAAATACCCCAAACAGCTAACCACCCATTCATAGAAAAATTAAGCCACTTCTCGGTATTGAACGGGTGTCATATCGTTCAATCCATCATGGGGTCGTTCATGGTTATACAACACGATCCAGTCATCCGTGATCTCTCGAACTTCCTGCAATGTCTCGAACAGATATAAGTCCAATACTTCCTCTCGATACGTGCGATTAAAACGTTCGATAAATCCATTTTGGTAAGGCTTGCCGGGCTTGATGAAATCGATCTGAATTCCATGCGCTTGCGCCCATTCAGCCAACGCCCCTGATGTAAATTCAGGGCCATTATCAACCCTGATAATAGCGGGATAGCCTCGCCAGGCTGCAATACGATCTAATGTATGTATCACTCGCTCCGTAGTAATGCCCGAATTGATATCTATCGCTAACACTTCTCGATTGAAATCATCAACCACATTGAACGTGCGAAACCGATGACCGTGACGCAAGGTATCGCTCATAAAATCCATCGACCAACAGATATTGGCTGATCTAGGAACGCGCAATGGCAACGGATTCCTATTCGGTATCCTGCGTTTTACTTTACGCCGTATATTCAGTTTTAACTCCATATAAACACGGTAAATCCGTTTGTGATTCCAACGTTTACCCAACGCTCTGAGCCGCTTACACAGCTTTGGAAAACCCCAGCGAGGGTGCTTCTCAACCAAGGCCAGCAACGCATCAATCAGCTCACTATCATCTACTCGCTTGGGCGTGTAGTAATACGCCGTGCGACTTAGCGCGGCTGCACCACAGGCCGCTCGAATGCTGACAGGGTAATCCTTGCGCAAACGATCAACCCACTGCCGACGATGGACTGGCCCTAAAGCTTTTTTATGATCTCTTCCTGCATCTGACTCTTCAGGCTGAGATCGGCATACATCTGCTTGAGCTTGCGGTTCTCTTCTTCAAGTTCCTTGAGCCGCCGTACATCGGAGGCTTCCATTCCACCGTACTTAGAGCGCCACTTGTAAAAGGTGCTGAGTCCAATGCCATGCTCTCGACATATGTCCGGAACCGGCACTCCGCTTTCTGCTTGTTTGAGAAACGCCACAATCTGCGTTTCGCTGAACTTCGATTTGCGCATATGTAAAAACTCCTATCACGTTAGTTTATAGAAATTTCTACGTATGAGTGGCGCTATTTTACGGGGTACTTACAGGTGATGTTTCCCGAAGATTCTCTCTCCGGACCATCTGCGCCTAACTTACAAAGGATATTACTGGGAGTGGTGCGCGAGAAAGCAGGCCTTCGCCTATCGGAGTCCCGCGCCTCTGAGGTGGTTAGTGTGAGTGTGCAATGCCATAGCAGTTCGTGCGGCATACTGGTGCGGCGCACAGCTAAAGGCTCTGACAGCAAATCCTATTACTCGACGATCTTGCGTGATGCGCCCGATGCGGCCTGGCGCTCTGAATTTCGAGGGGCGCTCGATCAGCTCTTCGACTGAACGCTGTTAAACACGTTCTCGTTGGATGGGGTTTTAATGTTGAGTTTGCGAGCTATCTGGAGCAAATAGCCGGTTATATAGCGAACCTCGCTGACCCTGCCTGCCTTGAAGTCCCGCATCATCGACGATTCATTCTCAGCAGTGGCTTCAATCACGGCGAACACTTTGTCTTCAATTGTATTGGCGAGTTCATTGTCGCCCCGTGCGCGAGTAACCGCCTCCAGCTCTTTGCAAAGTGCTTTCACCTGCTCGCGCAGTTTGGCGTTTCTGCCCAGTTCCCCGTTTTTGCATTGGTGAATCGCCGTGAGTGGGTTAATGGCGCAGTTGATCACCAGCTTCTCCCACAGGGCTCGCTCGATGTCAGCCTCCCATGAGATGCGGGTGTCGCCCTGCGTCAGTGGTGTAGCCCAATCGGGCACGGCGGTTTGGTTTGGCTGCCCCAGCCGCGTGCTACCCACGCCGGCATAGTTAAGCGTTTGCTCGCTTTGCCAGTTAGCGCCCTCGGTGGTCACGGCCAACGCCAGGTTCAACTCGGGAAACTGCTCGCGCACTTCCTCGTAAACACCCATGCCATTGTGGGCCAGAATCACGAGCGCGCCATTGGCCAAAGCGGGGCGAATGTCGGTTAGCGCCTGGCTCGCCTGATTGGCCTTGGTGGTGAGTATCAGCTGTTTGATTTCCCCGGGTGTGAGTTGGTCCGCCGCGGTGCGCTGGCAGTCGATGGGCTGCTCGGCCGAGCCATCAGCGGGTTGGATGCGTTTGGGGTGTTCAGGTAATTGCGCGGCGCGGTAGATCAGGCAGGCTTCTACGCCTGCCTGGTGTAACTTCCAGGCCAGCAGGTGGCCGATGGCGCCGGCGCCGAGTATGTACCAGCAGTCTGTCACGCGTATTCCCAGTTCGGTTTCGGTGATTCTATCCCGTTGGTGCTATGATGCACGCCTCATTTTTTGCCGTTTCTGGAAGAGGGGGAACGCCATGCCCAGTTTCGATATTGTCTCCGAGGTAGATCTGCACGAGCTGACCAATGCCGTGGATCAGGCGGGGCGCATCGTACAGAACCGCTTCGATTTTCAGGGGGTGGATGCCTCCTTCGAGCGTAATGATCGCCAGGTAGCCATTACCGCTGAGGCGGAGTTTCAGGTTGACCAGATGCAGGACATGCTGCGTCAGGCGCTGATCAAGTGCAGCATCGATCCCAAGGCGATGGAGATTGGCGATGCGGTGCCCTCGGGCAAAACGGTGAAACAGGTGGTGACCCTGCAGCACGGTCTCGACAGCGATAGCTGCCGCAAAATCGTGAAGTCCATCAAAGACATGAAGATGAAGGTGCAGGCCCAGATACAGGGCGATCAGGTGCGCGTGACGGGTAAAAAGCGCGATGATCTACAGCAGGTAATGGCGATGTGTCGTGAGCTGGATTTGCCCCTGCCGCTGCAGTTCAACAACTTCCGGGACTAGCCGTGTCGCAACAGGCCATTATCGAGGCGCTCGGTGGTACCGACCTGAGCGCGTTGGTTGATGCAGACTTCCTCGCCCAATTTGGCCTGTCGATACCGGGGCAATACGGCATGGTGTCAGGCAATGTGCCTGCCGATATCGAGCGGCTCGAGGGGCTGGGCACCACGCCATTCATCTACGCCAATATGGACGCACCGGGCTGGACGGAGCAGGGCGAGCAGAGAAAAGTCACAGTCGAAATGGGCATGGGCTATGTCGGTGACCAGCAGATCGAAGTACTGGGCGCGGGCGAGAACACCCAGTTCTACACCGACGCGATACCGGCCGATGGGTCGCTCACGCTACATCACATCTGCTGCATGCAAAACAATATCCTGGAGCTGAAAGAGACCTTGCCGGCGGCAGGCTACCCGCTCTACCTCGAAGGCGGGGTTAATATGGGCATTCTCTCCACCTACTTCGCTTACTTTGATACCCGCGAACGATTGGGGTTCTGGCTGGAAATTGCCCAATACCGCTTACTGGGGCGGCACCAGCCACCGACGGAGGCCTTCATTACCCGCCTGGCCCGTCTACAGCGCCGGTTCGGCGGTGCGCGCCGCTAGCTGAATCCGGAACTGGTTTAGTTATGGTGACTGGCGGGTTTGGCGAGTTCAGGGCCAGCGTCCATAATTAGCGGCCTGACATTAATAGCGATACTGGAGAGATTCCATGGCCCAGGCAGCAGAATACGGACTTGGCCCCCATACCTTCCCCCGCGGTTGGTTCATCGTGGCAGAAGCCAAAGAGCTGGATGATGGCCCGATGGCGGTGCGTTTCTTCGGCAAGGACTTTGCGCTTTACCGCGGTGAAAGCGGCAAAGTCGTGATGCTGGATGCCTACTGTGCTCACATGGGTACCCACCTGACGGCCAGCAAGAGCGCCATTATCGTGGCCGACGGCAAGCAGCAGGAAGGCGACTCCATTCGCTGCCCTTACCACGGCTGGCGTTATGGCCCCGATGGCCAACTCGACGATATTCCCTACCACGATGGCCCGCTGCCCAAGTCTGGCGCGATCGGGTCTTACGAGGTGCGCGAGGTCATGGGCATGATCCTCATGTGGCACGATCCGGAGAACGGCGAGCCGCTGTTTGAGCCGCCCTTCCTGGAAGAGTGGAACGATCCCCAGTGGGTGCGTTGGGAGCTCGATCATCTGGGAACCCTGCCGGTTCATGGCATGGAGATTCTCGACAACATGGCAGATGCCCAGCACCTGGGGCCTACCCACGGTTCGCCCTGCCAGTACTTTGAAAACGAATTTAAAGACCATGTCGTCATCCAGCGCCAGGGTGGTTACCACCAAACCTACGACTGCATGCTCAATACCACCACCTGGTATACCGGCCCGGGCCTGCTGCTGTCGCGGCAGAAGTTTGGCGAGATGTATACCTATGAACTGATCGCCAACACACCGGTGGATGATGGCGTGACGCAGGCCTGGCATGCGGTGCTGTACAAGGGCCAGAACGTGCCCCCCAGCGAAGAAGACCTTGCCGGTGCCAAGGGCGCTCAGGAAGCGGCACTGTTCGCCTTTGGTGCTGATTTCGAAGTCTGGAAGCACAAGGCGCCCGCGATTCGCGTTATGCAAATGAAGCAGGATGGGCCCTTTAAGCATGTGCGCAAGTGGTACGGCCAGTTTTATGCCGAGCGCGCTGACCTTGGCGGTTTGCAAGATGAGCTCAATGGCATCATGCATATCGAACGCTTCGATCAGCCGGACGACGATCACCGCGCGTTCGACCAGGAAGTTGCGGTACCCTGAGCCGTCGTGACTGAGTCAGCAGCGCAGGCTGAGTTAAACCTGCAAGAGTACGTGGGCGGCGACTTCGGTCCATTCCTGGCCTGGGATGCCGTGAATGCGCCCATGATTCGCCACTGGTGTGAGGCCATGGGCGACACCAATCCCATCTATACCGACGCGGATGCCGCTCGCGGCGAAGGGCATGCTGGCCTGGTGGCACCACCGGCCATGATGCAGGCCTGGATCATGCCGGGTTATAACGGCGTGCGCCCCCCAGGTTCCGATGACCGGAGTGCAATGGCCGTACTACAGGTACTGCAAGCGGCAGGATATAACGCTGTGGTTGGCGTGAATTGTGAGCAGGAATACCACGCGTATCTGGAAGAGGGCGACACGGTGTACTTCCGTTCCACCTGCGAATCGATCTCCGACGAAAAAACCACGGCGCTTGGGGTGGGTTATTTTGTTACGGAGTTGTCTACCTTTTACAACCAGCGAGACGAGGTCGTGGGTACCATGCGCTTCCGAGTGCTGCAGTACAAGCCAGCGGGGTCACCGGGTGAGTAAGCTGCAAATCGAGCAGGTGAGTGTGGGCGATGAGTTGCCTGAATTGGGTATCGATGTCACAGCCAAGTTGATCGCCGGCGGCGCCATCGCCACGCGCGACTATCAGGACGTACACCACGACAAGGCGCGGGCGCAGGAGCTGGGCTCACCCGATATCTTTATGAACATACTCACCACCAATGGTCTGGTGGGGCGTTACATCACCGATTGGGCGGGCCCGGGCGCGCGCCTGAAAAAAGTGAGTATTCGCCTGGGCGCGCCGAACTACCCCGGTGATCATATGCGTCTCAGCGGCAGTGTCAGCGCTGTCGAAGCGGCAGCGGGTGTGATCGATGTGAGTGTGCGCGGCGCTAATAGCCTGGGAGATCACGTGACCGGTACGGTCACAGTGTTACTGCCTGTAGAGTGATTACTGCTGCTGAATGCCACTGGCAAACAGCACCAGCAACAACATGTCTTCCTCGATCTCGAAAAAGCTGTGCTCGGTGGCGGCCTGCACGTAGAGCAAGGAGCCGGCTTTAACTTCCTTTTCCTCATCGCCCAGGCGCATGCGGGCTCTGCCTTCCAAGACGAAATACACCTCGTCCTCGTCGTGGGGTGCTTGCATGTCTTTGCTGCCAGCGGCGAGGGAATACAAACCGCAGCTAAGGCTGGGTACATTGAGAAATTCCAGATACTCGACGGTCTCGCCCTTCAGGCGTGCTTTCACTTCGCTGACGTCGACAACTTCCCAACCATCCACAGACATAGCTGATGCTCCTTACATTTCCAGCCTGCTTAATATACTGGCTGACAGGGCGCTACGGAAGGGCGCGACAGACGCAAAAACTTGATCTGGTTGGGCTGGTATAGCAATTCGGGGTGCCGCTGCCATTGAGTGTGGGCGTACTCTGTTAGACAATTCCCTTCCCTCGCAGCCTGAAACTGGAAATCGCTATGTTCGAACAACTCGAGCGCCTGCCCGAAGATCCCATCCTGGGCCTGTCGGCGCTCTGCAAACAAGACGACAACCCGAAAAAGGTCGATCTGACGGTCGGTGTCTATAAAGATGAGACCGGCGCGACCCCGGTTTTCGAGGCGATTAAGCGTGCACAGGCGATTGTTACCCAAGAGGAAGTGACCAAGGCCTATATCGCTCAGGTGGGCGATGCGAGCTTTAATCAGGGCATTCAACAGTTGCTGATGGGCGAGGGCAATGCGGCGCTCATCGATGGACGGGTGAGCTCCGTGCAAACACCTGGCGGCTGTGGCGCGCTGCGCATTGGCGCTGAATTGATTAAAGCCGCCAATGCAGCGGCCAAGGTGTGGGTAAGCAGCCCCACCTGGGCTAACCATATTCCGCTGATTGGCAGTGTGGGCCTGGAGATTTGTGAATACCGCTATTACGACCCGGTCAGCCATGGCGTCGACTTTGACGGCATGTTGGCCGACCTGAATACGGCCGCCGCCGGTGATGTAGTATTGCTGCACGGCTGCTGTCACAACCCCTGCGGCGCCGACTTGTCCAACGAACAGTGGCAGGCGGTGACGACGGTGTGCGAGCAGCGCGGCCTCATCCCGTTTATCGACATTGCCTATCAGGGCCTTGGGGAAGGTCTGGACGAAGACGCGTTTGGATTGCGCCATATGGTGGCGAACCTGCCCGAGGTGGTGATTGCCTCCTCCTGTTCCAAGAATCTGGGCTTGTATCGCGAGCGCACCGGGGCGACGGTGTTCGTGGGTAAAACCCAGGAGAGCGCAGAGATCCTGGCCTCTCAGGGTATGAAGGCGGCGCGTCAGATTTACTCGATGCCGCCCGCCCATGGCGCCATTCTGGCGGGCAAGGTGCTCACCGATGAGACGCTGGGCGCACTGTGGCGGGAAGAACTGGCAGCCATGTGCGCCCGCATTAACGGTTTGCGGGCGCTATTAGACGACAAGCTCAGCGCCGCCTCGGGGCAGGATTTCAGTTTCATTCGCCGCGAGAATGGCATGTTCTCCTTTCTCGGTCTGAGTCCTGAGCAGGTCGATCGCCTGCGTGAGGAATTCAGCGTGTATATGGTGGGCTCATCGCGTATCAACGTGGCCGGCGTCAACGACGCCAATGTCGATTACCTGGCTGAGAGCGTCGCTAAAGTCTTGTAGCGGCGCTAGCTCTCGGGTAGGTCGAAAGATACGCTCACGCCGGGATCGCGCTCTCCGCGCGCTACAGCCATCAGGTAGTCAGCGGTCACCAGGTGGCAGTAGGTTTGTCCCACCAGAATATCGGGCATGATATAGCGCCAGAAGCTGTCCCAGTACACCATCAGGCCCGGGCTGGCGATATGCACCCGGCCGTCATCGCCCGTGTATACGGGCGCGTAGCTCGACAGATAACTGGAGCCCGTCATATAGGGCTCGTTACGATCCAGCACGAAGGCCTGCAGCCGCGACGCTGCGGCATCCTCGCCGGCGGCCAGTAATTGCTTTTGTGCGCCTTCCATAATCTTGCGCGTGATATAGGGGCAGTATTGTTGCGCACCTGCTGCGTTCTCCCCGTACACATAGCGCAGGTTATCCGCCGTTTTGACCTTGCAGGACACCGCGATGGGCAACTCGCCGTCCCAGCTCAGCATCTGGTAGGTGTGCAGCGGCTCGGCCCCGGGCTTGGATTTGCGAAACGCCTCAAGGTCTTCATATACGGTGTTGTTGCTGACCATGTCGGTGCTGGCCAGCAACTGCTGAACTGTGCGGCAGAACTCATCGGAGCTGGCAGCGGGTAGCGCCGCCCAGGTTGGTTTGGCAATGAAGATGCTCGCCATTAGCGCAATGACAATGGCTTTGGTGGAGAATTTAATCATTCGGAGATGGTATCGCGGTTGGTGAGTTGCTCAAAAGCCTTTTCCCAAAGTCGACTTAACTCCGTGTACACAATGCGCTGTAGCTGCAGTCGCTGTTGCTGCTGCTCGGAGGGCTCTGTCATCAAGTAGTGGGTGAGCAGCGCTGCAGATTGTTCCTCGCTTAACTCATCGCCTTCAATACACACCGCCAGGTCGAAAAATGGATCGCCCATCGCAGCGTACTCCCAGTCCAGCGCTAACCAGCCGGCATCCGTCTTAAGTCGGTTCGCAGCTAGCAAATCGTTATGACAGAGCACGGGTGTAACGGTCATTTCGGCCAGGGCCTCGCAGGCCTGTAAAAGCCGGTCGGGAACGTCGTGTGCGCCCACAATGGCGAGGTAGCGCTGGGCGCGGTGCAGCGGGTCGAGTCGATATTTCACCGCCGGTAGTTGATGAACTTGCCGGAATAACTGGGCTATGGCTGGGATGTCTGCTGCCTCTGCATCATCGGCATGCGAGACAAACTCGGTCACAATGCAACCGATCTGTGGGTTTTGATACACCGGGCGCGGGCAGAGACCTTGCTCGAAGGCGTTGTGCATACAGCGCCATTCGGCGCTACGGCTCAGGCCGAGTTTCTCAGCAGACACGCGTTCTATACGTACCACCCAGTCTGCCTCGGCGCATGACACGCGCAGGCTGTGGTTGCTCAAGCCTGCATCGAACAAATGCACCAGTTCGGGTTTGGTCGGTGGAGCAGGGTGCCAGTGGCGCCATTGGCTCAGCGCCTGTTCCAGGTGCTGTTGGCTTGATGGCGGTAGGGTGTCGGGCATCTAGTCTGCTTGAGCGGTTGCTTGTTCCTGATAGTGGGCGCGCCACTTCATGTAGCCAAACACAGCAATCACGGTGTAGGCGGCAAACAACACCGCCGTGATGGTGAGGCCCCTCTCAATGTACAGATACACCGCCAGGCTGTCGATGACGATCCAGTAGAGCCAGTTCTCCAGCACCTTGCGCGCCACCATCCAGGTGGTGAGCACAGCCCCCCAGGTGGTAAAGGAGTCCAAGAACGGATGGGCGGCGCCAGTAAATCTGTCCAGTACCAGGCCGGATATCACACTTAATATCAGCACCGCGATAATGGCGATGGCATGGGTGTGCAGCGGCCAGCGCGATATTGGCAGCACATGATCTGCGTTGGCGCCCTGTTGCCATTGCCACCAACCGTAGATGGCGATGCCCATGTAATACACCTGCAGAGCCGAGTCCATCAGCAGGCTGACATCCCAGAACACGAACAGGTAGATAGCATTGGAGGCGAAGCCCGCGTACCAGCACCAGAGGTGCTCGCGCACCGCCAGCAACAGGTAGGCAATACTCAGCGCGGCGGCCAGCGCCTCCCAGCCCTGCATGGCTTAGAAGGTATACGAGGCGGTAACGCCCCACATGCGGGGTTCGCCAAACTGATAATAGGGCTCGGTGATATAACCCTTGCGCGGGTCATTACCAAAGCTGCCGAAGCCACGTACGTAATAGTCCTCATCGGTCAGGTTTCGGCCCCAAAGTACCAGGCTCCACTGCTCGCGCTGGAGGCCAAGGCTGGCATTGACCAGATCGTACGAGTCCGCCTGTGCCTCGTGCCGGTCGGAGAAGTAGAACTCATCCTTACCTTCAACTTCCACGCGCAAAAAGATATCCATTGGGAAGTCGTAGCGCCCACCCACCGAGTACTGGTAATTGGGTGCCTGGGCCTGGTCGCGATCAGAAAGGTCTTCACCAAACACGTTCACGTAGTCGTCGAACTCGGTTTCTAACAGGCCCAGGTTGGCCCAGAGCTGCAAGTTTTCGCTGGCCAACCAGTCGAGCTCAATCTCTGCGCCATAGTTCTCGCCCTCGGCTGCGTTGCTGGTGTAATCCACAAAGGTCGTCGCGCCGCTGTCCTGTGGAATCAGAAAGGAGCCTCCCACTTGCTGGTCATCGCGGTCCATATAAAACAGTGCAATGCGCGCCTGCAGTGCATTGTCGAGCAAGCTGCCCTTGACGCCGAGCTCATAGTTAATGAGTGTCTCTTCATCAAAGGTGGCCACACTTTGCAGGCCAGCAATGATGTCTGGATCATCGGTGGCATCGATGTTGGCGAGTATTGAGCCGTTAACGCCCTCGGCGCGGTAACCGCGAGACAGGCTACCGTATAGCATTACATCGTCGTTCCACTGGTATTCCAGCGCCAGCTTGCCGCCCCACATGTCGTCGTCGGGGTCAAAGCCCACGCCATTGTTATCGGAGTAATCGGTTTCCCGGTTCTCCCAGCGCAGTCCGGTGATGAGAGTCAGCTGCTCACTCAGCGCGGTGTCGAGCTGCGCATAGATGGCGATGGTGTCGGTATCATTTTCGCTACTGAAAAAGGAGGCATAGGTGTAGGTGCGATCCAGGTCTTCCTCATTGCCTAGATAGTAAATGCCTGCCACCCAGTTGCTGCGTCCGTTAAATAGCGCAGAGTCTTCGGTGGACAGTAGGCGTAGTTCAGCGCTGATGCTGTCGCGATCTCTGGAATAGAGGTCATAGGAGCTATAGCCGTCGGGGTGAAAGCCTTCGAAGGTCCAGTCTTCGTCGTAGCCGTAATCGACCTCGGTACTGGCGTAGCTCAGCGTGCTCTCCAAGACAAAGGCGTCGAATGCTGATGTGGACTGCAGACTCACGGCTAGAGATTCCTGTGCATCTTCGCCCGGCTGATCGGACAGCGTGGTGCGGGTGTTGTCGAGTGAGAACGCGTCATAGCCGTTGTCGACATCGACCCAGGTTACGCCTAGATCAACGCTGTGCGCTTCTGAGGCGACCCAGCGCAGTCGAGTGCGCACGGTGAGTTCGTCGCGATCTGCGGTGTCGTCGTCCCCCAGAAAATCATTCTCCTGATAGCCGTCGCTGTTGAACTGCTGCACCGCCACGCGGTAGAGAAGATCGTCAGTAACTGGCCCGCTGCTCACGGCGCCAATGCTGTAGGTGGAATAGTCACCGGCGCTCACTTCCAGGTGGTTGTAGAACTCCTCGCTGGGCGCGTTGGAGTTGATATTGATCAGCCCGGCGAGCGCGTTGGCACCATGCAGTGTGCCCTGCGGCCCGCGCAGGATTTCGACCTGCTCCACGTCAAACATCGTGCCGATACTGCCAATGCCGCTGAAATCAACGCCATCGATCAGCAGGCCAATCGAGGGGTTCAGTGGTTCAACGAACTGGCTGCGGTCACCCACCCCGCGAATTTGAAAATAGCGGGCGCGAGAGCTGCCGCTGGCAAAGTTGACGTTGGGGGCGACGTTAAGAATTTCTTCCAGGTGCTGCGCTGCGCGCTGGCGAATGACGCTCTCTCCCAGTACCGAGGTACTGTTGCTGGATTCCATCAGGGTGGTGGGTCGGAACTCAGCAGTGACAACGACCTCTTCGAGTCGATCGTCGGCGAGCGTAGGGTTGGCTGCCAAAGCCAGGTACAAGGCGGTTCTTGAAAAATGGGATTTCACGGAGTCTCTCCATTAACACTGAAACAAAGAGACCCGGTTTTATACAAACAGCGAGGATTGATCGAAACAACCTATTCCTACGCCGGTGTTAACCGGATCAGGTTCAAAGGGTTCGCCGCGCTCACACTTGCTGTCGCAGCATCTCAGGCCTTAGCCACCCCTCAGGTATTGGTGCACCGAAGCGCGCGCACATAGTATCATTGGCGGTCTCGCTATTGGAACTGCAGGGAATGAGTACGGAAGACGACGACCTGGTTATTGACCCTTCGGGCAACTCGCCGGAGGTGATCTCCTATAGCGATGTCGATTCCCAAATGGGGGAGTTCGCCCGCAATGTCGAGCTTAACGAGCGTATTCTGCAGCGACTGCAGCAGTACGAGTTGATGTTGCTGGACGCCGCCAATCTGCCGGCGCTGCTCGATGTTTTGCTGCTATCCACCACCACTCACTTCAGCCTGGCGGGGGTTAGCCTGCGGTTGCATGACGCCGATGGCAGCTTGTCCGAGCTGATGCCGGGTGACCTGCACTATGACAAGCTGAAGGTCGAGAGCGATTCCTTCGATATGCAGCAGCTCTATGGTGCCACACCGGAAGTCGAGGTCTTGGATTTAAGCGATCCGCGCTCGCAAGTGGTGGCCGATATCGAAGGGGCTCAGCGGGTCGTGCTGTTGCCGCTGGTCCGCGACGGCATGCTGGTGGGCAGTTTTCACTGGGCGGCTGTTAGCGACGATGCCTTTAGCCAGGTTGTCGAGATCGACATCATGAATCACCTGGCGGCCATTATCGCGATCTGCCTGGAAAACTGCGCCAATGCCGAACGCCTTTCGCAGCTTAGCCTGTTGGACCCCCTGACCCGGCTCAGTAACCAGCGCGCGCTGGACATGGAATTGCGTAAAGAGATTTCGCGCTCCCATCGCAATCAGAAAGCGCTCACCGTACTGCTGATCGAGGTCGATGATTTTAGAGATATTGCCGACAACTACGGCCACCTGGCGGGAGACTTCACGTTAAAGGCCGTCGCAGGTCATATCGCCCAGATGCTGCGTCGTACCGATCATCTGGCGCGTTGTGCGGTGGACCGATTCGCTCTGTTGCTACCGGCATGTAGCGAGGCCAAAGGTCAGGAAATAGCGGAACGCATTCGCAGCGAAACCGAGTTCATGGAAATCGATGACGGCCGGGGCGCCAATCTGTTCGCGAGTCTGTCGGTGGGCCTGGTTAGCTGGAACCCACAGAATTATCCGGCGATTAATATGGAACAGCTTGCCGGTCAGATTCAGACCACGGTGCAGCAGGGCCTGCGACGGGCAGCAAGTGCCGGTGGCAATCGGGTCAGCGTCGCTCGCCTAACCACCATGCTGGTATAAATGCTGTAACCGCACGGCGCCTGCGCCTGTAGTATCCTCAACCTCCCAGTCTTACTCGAGGCAGTACCCATGCCACTCGATCCCGTGGAATTGTCAGGCAAGAAAATACTCATAACCGGCCCCACCGGTCAGGTGGCAGAGCCCGTCGTCGCCGAGCTCGCAAAAATTGCAGATGTGACTGCGTTGGCCCGCTTCAGCAAAGACGAAGATCGAGAGCGTATCGCAGCCCTCGGTGCGACCTGCGTGAGCGCCGATCTGGCCGATCCCGAGGGCCTGCGCGATGTGCCTGACGATTTTGACTACGTGCTGAACTTTGCTGTGGTGAAGAGCGGTGATTTCGATTACGACCTCGCGGCGAATGGTGAGGGAGTAGGGCGCTTGATGTTGCACTGCCGCAATGTCGAAGCTTTTTTGCACTTTTCCTCCACCGCGGTTTACGAATACGCAGGCCATGAACCGCGTAAAGAAGATAGCCCACTGGGTGACAATCATCGGGTGATGTTTCCTACCTACAGCATCTCCAAGATCGCGGCTGAAACCGTGTGCCGTTTTGTTGCGCACCAGTTCGGTATTCCCACCACCATCGCCCGGCTCAGCGTGCCCTATGGCGACAACGGCGGCTGGTTCTACTTTCATCTGCTGATGATGAAAGAGGGTATTCCCATCGATCTGCATCCAGAGGGACCGAATTACTACAACCCACTGCATGTCGACGACTACCTGGAAAAGATTCCCCGTCTGCTTGCGGCGGCGACAACCGAAGTCACCACCGTGAACTTCGGCGGCTCAGACAGAGCCAGCATCGAAGAGTGGTGCGCTTACCTTACCGAGCTCACCGGGTTCGAGCCGGTCTTCAATGAGAACCCCAAGGCCTTTGGCAGCCTCTGCATCGACACGGAGCGCATGCACGAACTGATTGGGCCCACCTCGGTCGATTGGAAAACGGGTGTGCGACGCCTGGTAGAAAATCTCGCGCCTGAATTGCTGAAGGCGGAATGACTATGAGTGAGCTGGAACAACGCATCGCTCGTCTGGAAGCGATCGAAGCCATCAAGCAACTGAAGGCACGTTACTTTCAGGCCTGTGACAATAAGCAGCCAGAGCGTGTGCGCAGCTGCTTTGTCGACGGGGAGATGCTGATCGACTACGGTCGTGTGGGCAGCTTCAATAACGCCGATGACATGGTTGCGGTATTTACGAAGTACGCCTGCGAGGAACATATCGTCGAGATGCACCATGCGCAGAATGCGCAGATTGAAGTGTACTCAGCCGATGAAGCCACGGGTACCTGGGGCCTGTTCTACTACATGATCGACACGCGTCGTAAGCAGGTAACTCAGCTGGCTGGTTTCTACGAGGATGAGTACCGCTTTGAATACGGTGGGTGGCGTATCAGTGCGACGCGCTACGACGTCACCTCTACCCAATTGATGGATTTGTCGGAAGGCATGGCCAAGGTGGTCTTCGCCGGCCGCCAGGCGTCCGCCGAGGTGGACGACCCCTCTCTGCAGGCCCAATAAAAAAAGGCCGGAAGGGGCGCGGTTTCCCCGCTTTGGCTGAATAGCGTGCATTGGGGAGAGGCCGCAGAATCGAAAACACGAAGTTGACCTGTGCCCTATTCGGGGATTTTTGCAAAATGAGTGTTCGAAACTTCATAGCATGTAAGGCACATGTGTCTATAATTTAGACAGTCAACTGGTGAGGTAATGATCGGAGAGTCATTTATGCGTCTTTCATGGAAGTTTTTGTTCGTCGCACTGGCGATGTTGAGCGGTTCGATGGCTGCGAATAGCGCGACCGATGTTGAGGTTGTATACGGCAGCGCTGCTGGTGACAAAGGTAGCGCAGGTAACCTGTTGAATAATCCCACAGGGCTGTACATGGACGGTGACACGATCGTAATTGCCGACAGCAAAAACGACCGCATCATCAGTTACACGCCCAGCACAAATAGATCGACAAAGTACTCTACTGGCGGCGCGCTTCCCTCAGATGTCGTAAAACGAGGCAGCACCTATTTCTATACCAGCGCCATGACAAACAAGGTCTACAAAGACAATTCAGCGGTTCAGTGCAAGAACGAATCAGGAGCGTCTGAAGACTGTAGCTTCAGCATGCCGTCATCCATCGCGTTTGGTCCAGGAAGCAGCGACCTTCTTATCGCCGATCAGAACAGAGTGCAGCTCTATGACTACTTGGATCAGCAGATATTTACCATTGTCGGAACTAAGAATGCTTGCGAAGTGGTGAGTCTGCAATCGGTGTGTGGGGTCGGCGGTATATACATGTCCTCAAATAACATGCTCTATGTGGCCGATCTAGGCAATAAGCGAGTCGTTAGAATTGACCTGGGTGCCAACCCAACGAGCAGACAGGCCCCCTACAAGTTTGAGACTGTGGTTTCTGGTGTTGCTGCTAGGTCGGTAAGTCTGGATGCGGAAGGCAACATCTTCGTTGTAGACATCGGCACAGATGAAGTTCTGATGTACCCAGCCGGCCTGTCTATGGGTTCAGTGGTCGCAGGTGATGGAGCTCAAGCAACGACGCTCTATTCGTTATACAACCCTGCAGATGCCGTCGTTGATGATGATCGTTACATTTACGTGGCCGACAAAATGAACAATCGAATTGTGAAGTGGCCGCCTGCGGGAGTCCTTATTGGGATGAGGGTTCCCGAACCCTTTAGTGTGCAGCCTACTAGCTCTACTGCAGCCTACGTCATTGGAGGAAGTGATCTATACAAGTGCGATGGATCAACGCAGGTATGTAGTACTGCGCTGGAGCTCAATTCCCCTAGTGCAGCGGTCGTCACCGATGACATGATTTATGTTTGTGATCGAACTGCTCTGAAGGCATTTAAAGACGGCGCGAAAGTGCCAGCGTTCCAGATTCCATACGCCTGTGTGGATATAATTCAGTCTGGCTCAGGAATATACTTCACGGGCGTTGAATATCCCCGAGGTAGGGCGCTTGGCAACTATCTATGGAAATGGGATGGGACTAGTGGCTCAACTCCGGAGCGCACAGACCTTCCTTCAGGTGCCTACTGGCAGATTGCGATGGGGATTGAACACTTCTATGTAGTTGACGTGGCTGGTAACAAGATTATGAAGGGGCGTCCTGGCGCGAACGATTGGGACGCGGTTGTCCTTCAGGAGGGGGTGGAGCTTTGTTTTCCATCGGGCGTAGCTTTTGATCTCAGCAGTGGCGATTTGTACGTAGCTGATCAGGGGAACGAGAGGATTCTATGGTTAGACATTGATTCCACCTCAAACCCTGTTGCTGTGGAGACTTTTGTTGCTTCGGCGGGACAGGAGGACCTACCTTCCACCTCGCAACTGGCCTCACCGAATAGGCTTGGGTTCTACAGTAGCTCACGATCAACGGGGAGTTCGCCTGGCTATTTATTCGTCACTGATCAGCGCAATAATCGTGTGATTAGGTTTAGAACCGATGAAACTCGTAGTCCTGTAAAACCTACTGGAGAATGCAAGTTAAGTGATCAATAAAGCTGGCTGATGGAGGCACTATCTGTGTATCCGTTGGTGTCGATGTGCTCTTGAGCTAATAGAATAGGCCCAAGTCACTTTTGGAGGCGCAGGTCAGCAGAACTGGTGTTGGAGGGTGGTGCCGGTCCCCGGAACATTCAGGGCATGGGTGGGCATGCCAGTATCAGCACACATATCTACACCCATGTGACTATTCTGCAGCAGATTGAATTGCATGTGTTAAGTCCCGCAGCATCAGTTGGTAGAGGATTTATCAAAGCCAGCTTGTGGGTTGGCTTAGCGTTCGTAAGGTGTTCTCCAATATTGGCCCAACGGACGTTTAGCACACTGTGCGCTGCAACATTGGTAGATGATGGAGATGTTATGGTCATCTCCATTGACGCTCGCTTTTTGCCAGGAGCATGAGTGATTCAATGTACGCTTTTTCCAAATCAGCCAGTGCTAGCCACACACGCATTACAATAAATGTGGGAATTATACAGCCCCAATAAAAAAGGCCGGCAAAGCCGGCCTTTTTCCTATCACTCCCAGCGCTACTGGAAGTTATACACCACATCCACACCGTAGGTGCGCGGGCGTCCGTACACGTTGCCGGCATAGCCGAGGCTACCGAAGTCGATACCCCACTCGCGATACTCCTCATCAGTGAGGTTCTTGCCCCAGGCTGAAATACGCAGCGTGCCGCGGTCACCCAGTTGAATGTCGTCCATGCTCAGGCGCGCATTCAGTAGCCAGCGGTCTTCTGTGCTGTCGTACTGATTATTGAACGGGTGGAAGGTCATCTCGTCCTGATAGGCCGCATCCAGCCGTGCTGACATGGTAGACCACTCGAACGGTGCAAAGTCATACTGCAGGCCAACACTGAGCGTATTCTCCGGCGTACGGGCCACAGTGGTGACATTGGAGATGTCCTCCTCCTGGTCGGTCGTCGGGTTACGCGCCAGGTATTCGTCAAACTCTGCATCAAGATAGCCGTAAGTGGCATCCAGAATCAGGCCTTCGGCGAGCACCGCTACCATGTCCAGCTCTACGCCCCAGAAGGTCGCTTCGCCTGCGTTACGCAGGATACTGGAAGCGCCGCCACTGCCGGCCTCGAACTGGGCAATCTGAATATCGTCGTACTCGTTGTAGAACACCGCTACATTGGTGCGCAGGCGGTTATCCCACCACTCGGCCTTCATGCCGAGCTCGTAGGCGTCGATCTCTTCTTCATCCACCTGGGTTTCCCAACCGGTGATCGTACCCGCGCGAGCATTGAAGCCGCCGGCGTTATAACCCGTAGAGTAGGTGGCATAAATATTGATGTCTTCGTTCAGGAAGTAGTTCACGTTGAACAGGTAGCTCACGTTATCCCAGTCGTCGCTGTTTTGGATCTGGTCATCGATCGAGAGCATGTTCAGGCCTTCGTTGAACAGGAAGGCGTCGCGCTCGTCTTCGCTGTAGCGAATGCCGGCGGTGATTTCCCATTCATCGCTCAGACTATAGGTACCCTGACCATAGACGGCCCAGGAGTCGGTATCCTGGCCGTAGATAAAGTCCTGAAAACCGTTCAGGTTGGGGTCGGCGCCTTCCTGTGGGAATGGGAAGGGTAGACGCTGGGTGCCGGTACAGACGCCGCCGGGGTTGTCACAGAAACCCTGTGACTCGTAGATCGGCCGCAGCGCCTCACTGCGAGGGATGATAAAGGCCAGCGGCAAGGCGAAGGTTTGCGGGTTGTCCTGATACACCTCTTCTTCATAGTTGTAGTAGCCGAAGGTGTATGACAGCCGTTCGTCGAACAGGTCGCCGAACATCTGCAGTTCGTGGGTGGTCATCTCGATCCAGCCATCGGGGATGGCTGCGTGGAAGCCTGGCGTCGGCACCGGCTGGCCGCCGCCGTAGAACGCGTCGCGAGCGATGTAGGCACCCGAATCCAGGTCAGTGCTCTCATAGGTGGAATCGGTATCGCGGTCCGCGAAAATATACTTCAGGGTAAATGCATCCAGTGCCCACTCAACGGTCAGGGTGTGGCCCTCAACTTCGAGCTCTTCGGTGGATACTGCCTCCAATATGAAATCATCCTGGCGATCATCCGGGTCACCAATAGTCGCCGCCATGTCCTGGTACAACTCGCCACCCAGGAACTCGAAGGGGAAAGGCGTGGTGGTGAAGCCGTTGTAGAGTTCGTCTTTGACTTCGGTGATCTGGAAGGGTGTGGGTACGCCTTCGTTATCGGTCTTGTCGTAGGCGTAGTCGATGGTCAGGTTGTCCAGCGGTTCGAAGCGCAGCGCGATGCGGTAGCTGTCGTTATCTTCACTGCCGAGTTCGTCCTCGCTATCAAACTCACCAACGTAGTCATTGTCGGCCCAGCCGTCATACTCCATATGCATCCCGGAGAGCTTTACCGAGAGCATGTCGAACATTTGCGGAAGGTCTACTGAGGCCATATAGCGCTGATAACCGTCATTACCTGCGGAACCTTCCAAGCGTACGCCGAGTTCGCCAGTCGGTTTAACGGTGGTGACGTTGATGGCGCCCCCCGTGCTGTTACGGCCGAACAGGGTGCCCTGGGGGCCACGCAGCACTTCGATGCTCTCCAGGTCAACGATGTCGAAGACGGCGCCCACTGTCTTACTCATGTAAACGCCGTCGATGTAGAAGCTCACTTTCGGGTCTACGAGTAGCGAGGTTTCTCCGCTACCCACACCGCGAACAACAATCGACATATTGGAGTTCGACGACGGCTGCTTTTGGATGTTGGTGTTGGGTGCCATGGCGCCGATGTCGGTGACATCGAATATGCCCATGTCCTGAATTTTCTGCTGACTGAAGGCGGTCACAGCGATGGGCGTGTCCTGCAGCAGCGTTTGCTTACGCTGGGCGGTCACGACCACTTCTTCCAGTGCGGCGAAGGTCTCCTGGGCGTGACTGGCGCCACTGTAGATGCCTGATGCTGCGGCAACGGCAGCGACCAATGGGGTAAGGGAAAGCGGGTGTCTGCGGCTCATACTACAACTCCTGTTATACGTTATATGGAGAGGTTCAACTATATGTGTCCTAGATCATAACTGTCGTAGCCCATTTGGGCTATTTGTGTATTTTTCACCCGATTCGATTAGAGTGCTGCGATGGAGCCGCCACCGCGCCGCGCTGAATGACGCGGTGGTGGGGCATTTTCTGGATGATGGAGAGTATTGATGTCAGATGATCAACGACTGGCGGGCCGAGTAGCCCTGATTACTGGGGCCGCCTCGGGCATCGGCCTGGCCTGCGCCCAACGTTTTAAGCGTGAGGGCGCTATTGTCGTGGGGAGCGATCTGAATCCCAGCGAGGATACGCTGTTTGATCAGTTTTCGACGCTCGATGTTCGCGATGTCGCCGCCCAGCAAGAGTGGGTGAGCGCGGTGGTATCTGAATTTGGCCGCGCCGACATTATGGTCACTGCGGCGGGTATCGCCGACGCCGGGCCGGTGCATATGCTTGAAGAGGATGCCTGGGATAGGGTGATCGATATCAACCTGAAGGGCACGATGCATTCTGTTAAGGCGGTATTGCCGCAAATGATGGAACAAGGCGGCGGCAGCATCATTACCGTTGCCAGCGTTGAAGGGCTGGAAGGCTCGGAGGGCGGTTCGTCCTATAACGCCTCGAAAGGTGGGGTCGTCCTGTTAACCAAGAACATTGCCATGGACTACGCCAGGCAAGGCATCCGCTGTAATTGCATCTGCCCGGGTTTTATCGATACCCCATTACTGCGCAGTGTTATGGATATGGAGGGGATGGAGGGCTTCAAAGCCAGCGTGATCGCCCAGCATAAACCCAAGCGTCTGGGGCAGCCCGAGGAAATTGCGGGCGCCGCCTATTTTCTGGCCTCAGACGATGCCTCCTTCGTCACCGGCCAGGCCCTGGCGGTAGACGGCGGTTATACCGCCGGCCACTCGCATGGGCTGGTCGAGCTGATGGGGCTCGGCTGATCAGTTGAAGGCGTAGCGCAGGGTCGCACCGTAGGTACGCTCCTCGCCAACGTTAACCCGATAGCCCTCGACGTTGGTGATAGGGTTAATGCTGGAGGTCGTTGCGTCGCGGTTACGAGAGCCGCCCGACAGGTAGTCTTCATCAGCCAGGTTCTTGCCCCAGATCGTCAGGGTCCAGTCGCCGCTCGGTGACGTAATGCCAGCCGTGGCATTCCACAGGTCGTAATCATCGCCATACAGATCCGGGTCCAGGTCGGGGAAGAAGTACTGATCATCGCGGTACACATACTCGCCACGGACATACCACTCCCAGCCGCCGGCAAAAGTATCCGACCAGGTCGCGGAGAGGTTGTACGTCAGTTCAGGGGCGTAGTTCAGGTCTTCGCCACTCAGGTCCTGGGTTCTGGTGGTGTTGCCGTTCTCGTCGACATTCACAGTACATTGCTCGCGCTGGAACTGCGGGCGCAGACATTCGGCGTTCTTGTAATCGTCCCAGGTGGCATCGATGTAAGAGATGTTGCCTGTGAGCGTCAGGTTCGCGTTAGCGAGCCAGACCAGTTCGGTTTCCACGCCCTGAATTTCGGCTTCGGCGGCATTCTGCACGGAGTTACCAATGCCCACCTCATCGGCAATGTCTACCTGGTAGTCTTCGAAGGTCTGGTAGAAGGCGGCAATGTTCCAGGACAGGGTACGATCCAGGAAGCGGCCCTTCATGCCCACTTCGAAGTTATCCGCGGTTTCGGAATCGAAGGGTTCCGGACAGGCGGGCTCGCCGTTCACATCTTTACAGACGTTGTGGCCGCCGGCCTTAAAGCCTCTGTCCCAACCGCCGTACACTGAAACATCTTCATTGACCCAGTAGGTGAGCTTCAGCGTGCCGGTAACGTCATCCCAAGTATCGCTTTGCTTGGGTATGTCGTCGGCCCAGGGGGTGGTGGGTACAAAGGGGGCGTTCAATTCTGCCAGCGGGCCGGTGCCGGTGAGCTGACCCTTGCGCGCTTCCTTGTCGACCTCGGAATAGCGCACACCGAAGGTCAAATCGAGATCCTCGGTAACGCTGTAGATGTTGTGGGTGAAGATCGCCCACTCCTCGAAATCGTCGGTAATATCGGATTCACCCGCGGCGCGGAACAACTCGCCGCCACCGCCGACCACGATTGTGCTGGAGAAGGGGGTGTAGCTGACCGTATCCGTGTCGGCATAGAAGGCACCGATAATGGATGACCAGTCTTCGCTGTCGAAGGTCAGACGCAGTTCTTGAGTAAAGGTGTCTGTAGAGGGCGTATTGATAAAGTCGCTGATCCAGTAGGGGCCGACTGAGGTGTCAGACGTACCGTAGGGGTTTTGGTCGCCCTCGGTTCGCAATTCGTATTCCTGATCGCTGGTGATGGAGGTCAATGACCACGCGTCATTGATCGCCCAGTTGACGTGCAGCGACCACATATCGATGTCGGTATCGCGGTCGCTCGGGTCTGAGTTGTCGGTCTTGCGATCGAAGGGGTCTCTGACCACAACCAGTGGATTGCCTGCGGCGGCCGCTTCGGCGTCCAGGGTCTGGTAAATATCACCGTACTGTTGGGTAATCGATGTAGAGCCGTAGACATCGGTGTCATGGGTCTCATAGCCGAGGGTTACGTCGAGACTATCGCTTGCCACCCATAACAGGTGAGCGCGAAAGCCACTTTGCTCGTACTCGCCACCCGGTCGGCTCGGCACGGTCACGTTGTCGACAATGTCATCGCGCTCGTTGTAGTAGGCACTGGCGCGCAGAGCGAACTGATCGCTGATCGGGATATTACCGCCGCCGCGTACTTCCAGCAGGCCCAGGTTGCCGACATTGGTTTCGACGTAGGCGTCGATCTCTTCGGTGTTGGGCTTGCGGGTGAACATAGAGATGGCACCGGAAGAGACTTCCTTGCCAAACAGGGTTGCCTGCGGGCCTTTCAGCACCTCAATGCGTTCTATGTCGGCAAGGTTGTTATAGGCCTGCTCTGGGGCACCCAGCGGAATTTCGTTCAGGAAGATGCCGACGGCGGGGCGGATGGCCGGTACAAAGCTGTTGGTGCCGACACCGCGAATCCGGATCACCTTACCGAAGCCATCGTTGCCACCTTCAATCGTCAGGCCCGAAGTAATCTTGCTCAGGTCCTCAAAGTTATTGGTGACAGTTTTTTCCAGCGTTTCCTGGGTGACCGCGGCCACGGAGCCGGGAACATCCTGCAGGGTTTGCTCCCGCTTTTGCGCGGTAACGATGACTTCCTCCAATTGGAGTTGGGCCATCGTGGGTAGCGCGAGGCTGGCCGCAACGGCAGCGGAGAGTGCAGAAAGGGCGAACTTATGAGTCTTGCGGGACATTGTGAGCACCTGTTTATTTTTTGAGCTAATAATGTGTGCGCACTGTAATCCGATTTGGCTTGGCTGGGAACCGCGCAAATGAGGTATGAAATCGATTTCAGTGGATTTTCGGTTCAATAATTGGCACCAAACCGGAGCAAGCGAGTTCCCGGCGCGGTTGCCTTTGTTAACATGCGTTTTCCGCAGTTGTCGGCGCGGGCTGATTTTGGGGGACAGACATTGCAGGGCAAACGCTTCGAATTTGAGGGTGAAGATGGGCTTATGTTGGCGGCAGAGGCCTGGGGAGACCCCTCCCACCCGCCGGTTATCTTTGCCCATGGTGGTGGCCAGACGCGTCATTCCTGGGGTGGTACAGCGCAGGCTCTGGCCGCCCAGGGTTGGTATGCAGTTGCCTATGACCATCGCGGGCATGGCGAGAGCGACTGGTCTCAAGACAGCCTCTATGACATGGCCCATTTCGCTCTCGATATGGCCTGCCTAGCGCGCAGTTTTGATCAACCCCCGGCGGTGGTAGGCGCTTCCCTGGGCGGTTTGTCTGCGATGCTGGGCGCTGGCGAAATGCAATCGGACATGTTTACCTGCATTGTATTGGTTGACGTGACGCCGCGTTTGAATCTGCAGGGCGTGCAGCGCATTTTCGAGTTTATGCAAAGCGGTATGGAAAGTGGCTTTGGTAGCCTGGAACAGGCTGCCGACGCCATTGCGAGCTACACCGGCAGACCACGCCGCGAAGATCTCAGCGGTCTCAAGAAGAATCTACGCGAGCGCGACGGCCGCTTCTTTTGGCATTGGGACCCCAGCTTCATGGCGCCGCGGTTCGATGGTAAGGGGCAGCCGAACCCCGAGCGCATGGTTCAGGCGGCATCCAAGATCGAGTTGCCGGTGCTGCTGATACGCGGCAGGGCGTCTGATGTTGTCACTGAAAATGAAGTGGAAGAGTTTCTACGCCTGATTCCCCACGCAGAATTTGTCGACGTCGATAAGGCGCGCCATATGGTGGCGGGCGACCGCAACGATATCTTCACCGAGGCGGTGCAGCAGTTTCTGTCCCGCCAGCGAGCCGAGGCCGCGTGACGCCCGAGCGCATCGCGCGGCTACGACAGGTGCTGGATCGCCGCCAGCCGGATCTGACTGTCATTACCGATTTTGTCCATAAGCAACGCAATACCTCTGCTATTGTCAGAAATGCCGATGCCGTTGGGATCATGGCCATCCATGCCGTGGTCGAGAAACGTGATTACAAGGCATTCAGGGGTACCGCGATGGGTTCGCATCAGTGGGTCAAAGTGTGGCGTCACGAATCGCTGACTGATGCGCTGCATACGGTTAGGGAACAGGGGATGCAGGTGGTTGCGGCACACCCCGCTGACGATGCGCTACCTTATTACGAGGTCGATTTTACGCGCCCTACGGCGCTGCTGATGGGGGCGGAAAAGCGCGGCCTGAGTAGCGAGGGCATAGCGCAAGCTGATCAGTGCATTACCGTGCCCATGATGGGTATGGTGGAGTCCTTCAATGTCTCGGTTGCGACTGGCATCATACTGGCCGAAGCGCAGCGCCAGCGTCAGGCTGCGGGCCTGTATGACGAATGTCGTATTGATGAAGACACTTACCAGCGCCTGTTTTTTGAATGGGGGCATCCGAAAGTCAGACAGTTTTGCATGGAGCGCAATCTGGACTATCCGCCGCTGGACGAGGAAGGCGAGATCGCCAATCAGCCCGAGTGGTACGCCAGTGTCAGGGAACTGCTGGCAGAGCGGGAAGCGGATGGTGCAGCCTCAGGATCAGATTCGGAGTGATGTTATGAATACCTTGTTTATGCTGTTGCTCTTTATATTCGGTGGCGTAGCACTGATGGTGGTGCTGGGGGAGAAGTTCGCTAAACCGATGGAACCCGAGAAGTTACATAAGCTGACGCGCTGGATTATTCCGCTGATGGCACTCGCCATCGTCATCCAGATGATTCGTTACTGGACCCAGTGAGACCACTCGATTTCACTGAGCTGTTTGCCCTCGGCACGATCTGGGGTGGATCATTCCTGTTCATGCGCATCGCATCGCCGGAGTTTGGCCCGATTGCGCTAATCGCGGTGCGGGTTGCTGTGGCCGCACTGGTGTTGCTGCCTTTTTTGCTTAGAGCTGACAACGCCAGAATAGTGCTCCAGCGCGCACCGGGAATGCTGTTGCTTGGCTTGGTGAACTCGGCCCTGCCATTTTGCCTGTTTGCTTACGCAACCCTGTCGCTCAGCGCCGGATTTACGGCGGTGATCAATGCCGTGGCACCGCTGTTTACCGCGGTCGTTGCCTTTCTCTGGTTGGGTGAGCGTCTCAGCCGCGCATCGGTCATCGGCTTATTGGTGGGTTTTGGCGGCGTCGTGCTGCTGTTGTCGCCCAAACTCGATTGGCAAATGGGCGCGGCCACTCTGGGAATTGCCGCGGCCATGCTAGCCTCGTTCTCCTATGGCATTGCCGCCAACTACACCAAGGAGTACTTCGCTGGTGTCGGTTCACTCGAACTGGCCGCTGGCAGCCAGTTGGGTGCAACCGTATTACTCCTGCCGTTATGCTTCTGGTTCTGGCCCGACACCACCCCGAGCACAGGTGCATGGATGGCAGTGCTCACCTTGGGGGTTGTGTGTACCGGCGCCGCTTACATACTGTTCTTCCGATTGATTGCCCGCCTGGGGCCTTCGCGTGCCATCACTGTGACATTCCTGGTACCGATCGCCGCCATGGTGTTCGGCGCATTGTTTCTGGGTGAGGCGATCACCCTGACCATGGTATTGGGCTGTGGCCTGATACTGCTAGGTACCGCACTCGCCACGGGCGTAATGAGAGTAGGCTAGGCTATGAATGCAGCGGACTGGGACGCGTTCTGTGACGCCCTGCGCGACGCGGGCAAACTGGTTTTGGGCGAAGGTGTTCCCGACGACGCGCTAACTCGCGCAGAGGGCTACCGTTATCTTACTCGCTTGTTGCGATTGAGCCTGGAGAAGAACATTGAGTTTAACGACCCGCGCTTTCCGCAGTTCTACTCGCTGTCACACGAGACGGCAAAAATCGGTAACGATAACCCTGATAATTATTATATGAACTGTGCCGTGTCGGGTGCCTACGACTATCTTATTCGTGGCCAGCGCGGCAGCATCCCGTATCTCAGTATCGAGTCAAAGGCCGGGTCTTATGGTAGCAGTGGCAGCATGGAGCCCACCGGACATATTGAACTCGATGAATTAGAGATTGCTGAGGACGGCAGCTTCGAGATTCTGGTGTCCGCGATCGAAAAGCCCGGCAATTGGCTACCAATGACCCCCGAGAGCGATAATTTGCTGGTGCGGCAAACCTTTCACGACCGGCGCCAGGAAAAACCGGCGACGCTTAGTATTGAGTGTCTTAGCTCGGATGGGTCGAACGTGCTGGACCCGATGCGGTTTGCGCAGCAGATGGCGGCGGTGCCGCAGTTTGTTTCTGGCACCGCAGGCGTGTTTGTCGAGTGGATGAATCTGTTCTCGAATCATGTGAATCAATTGCCGCCTAATGACCAGGCGATGTGTTTGCGTGCGGGTGGTGACCCGTCGATCTACTATCACAACAGCTATTGGAAATTGCAGGCCGATGAGGCGCTGGTAATCAAATTGACTCCGCCCCAATGCCGCACCTGGAACTTCCAGCTATCGAACTTCTGGATGGAGTCTTTGGATTACCGCTATCACCGCATTCATATAAATAAGCACACGGCTGACTATGCTGCCGACGGCAGCGTCACCATCGTAGTCTGCGCGAATGACCCCGGCGAGTGTTACCCCAATTGGTTGACGACTGCCGGCCATCGGTTGGGCGGTATGTTGTTTCGTTATGTGGAGGCGCAATCGTATCCACCCATAGTAACCCGCGTTGAGAAGTATGCTGATTTGTAGCACACCTGAATGGAGAGTAAGCAGTAAGTGACTGACTGGAATCCCGATACCCTGGTGGCCGAGGCGCAGGCGGTCGATGGCCTGACCGATAGCGGCGATGATAGCTATCGTCTGCCGCTGGAGAAGCTGCTTTACTCCTTGGAGCATGAAGCGCGGCTCAATGACATTGGTACGGCGGTGTTGCGCCAACGGGTTGTGGAAGTGTTGTCCACCCGGCTGCGGCTGGTGGAGTGGCTCAAGCGCCATCCGGAGATCAGGGACGAAACCATTCGCGAGCCGTTGGTGATTGTTGGTCTGCCCCGTACGGGCACCACGATGCTGCACCGTACTATCGCGGCTGACCACCGCATGTATGCACCGCTCTGGTTTGAAACGCGATTTCCCTGTCCGGCCTTGGACTGGGATCCTGCCGGTCTCGATCAACGGGTTGTCGATGGCAAGGCGGAGATGCAGGCAATGCTGGATGCCAATCCGGATTTGCTCAGTGTGCACCCCATGGATGCGATGGGTCCGGATGAAGACATTATGCTGTTGGAGCAGTCGTTTTACAGCTTCAACATTCAATCCTTTGCCAACCTTCCCAGCTTTGACGCCTGGATCGAGGCGCAGGACCACACGCCGGGGTACGAATACCTCAAACTGCTGCTGCAGTTCCTGCAGTGGCAGAAGAAGCAGACCGGTCAGCAGGCGGAGCGCTGGACGATCAAGGCGCCTCACCATCTGCACTATATGGATCTCATATTCAAAGTTTTCCCGGACGCCAAGGTCGTGCAGTCTCACCGTGATCCACTCGATACCATTCCGTCCTTAGCGAGCATGATCTCTGAGATATGGTGCATTTACTCCGACGATGCAGATCCAGTCGAAGTGGGACGGCAGTGGGCGCGTAAGTTCGCCAACGGCATGAACCACACGATGGATGTGCGTGCCCAATTGGGCGAGGAACGCTTTCTCGACCTGTGGTTTCGCGACACCGTGAGTCAGCCCCTGGAGGAGATACAGAAGGTCTACGACTTCATCGGCATGGACTTCACGCCAGAGGCGCAGGCGGAGATGCGGCAATGGCAGGATTTTAACAAGCGCGACCTCAGGCCCGCCCATGAATATACGCTCGAGCAGTTTGGTTTTACCGAGCCAGCGTTGGCCGAGCAGTTCGCCCGCTATCGGGCGGCGTTTATCGAGAATCACTGATGGCCGGATTGCCCCCGCCCCGACATTACCAACGCTGGCCGCTGCGCATCGCCAATGGCCTGCTGCGTCCACTCAACGATTGGGGTATTGGGCGGGCGCGCCTCGATGAAAACAGTCTTATCGCTGCGGCGCGCAAGCAAAGTGGTCTCAAGGATTTCGGCGACGACAGCTTTGTCGAACCCATGCGTGTGCTGTTGCGCTCGCTTGAACATGAAGCGGATCTTAATCCCTTGGGTCGAATGCTGACCCGCCAATCGCTGGTGCGTTTGCTGCGCAATCGCTTGTTAGCGCAGGACCTATTGGTCAAGCATCCAGAAATACTGGAAAGGCCAATGCCCGCGCCCGTTGTGATTGTCGGTCTCGCGCGTAGTGGTACCACCCGACTGCATCGATTGCTCGCGGCTGATTCGCGCTTCCTGCATATGAAGTCCTGGGAGTCGGTGCATCCGGTGCCCTGGCCCGATAGCGCCGGCGCGACTCCTGATCCCCGCGAGACCAATATCGAGCAGGCGCTGAAAGCCGTGCTGTACATGAGCCCGCAGGTGGCCGCGGTGCATCCGCTGGGTGCCAATGAAGTAGAGGAGGAGGTGGGTTTGTTGCAGCACCACTTCTCCAGCCAGATATTTGAAGTGATTACACCGGTGCCCAGCTTTGCGGAGTGGCTGATGACCCACGACCAGACGCCGGCCTATGAGTACATGGTGACCTTGCTAAAGATCATCAGTTGGTTTCGCGATGATCCGGAGGGCAAGCCCTGGGTGCTCAAAACGCCGCAGCATATGCAGGATTTGGATGCACTGATGAAGGTGTTTCCCAACGCGAGGTTGGTGTTTGCGCATCGCGACCCGGTAAAGACTATGGGGTCGATCTGCTCTATGGCCTGGAATTCTGTGGTGCGCGATGGCGATCACCTCGACCCGCAGGTGATCGGTGCTGACTGGTACCAGAAGGTGCAGCGCATGCTTCACAAGACCATGAACCTGCGAGACACGCAGATTCCCCAGCAGCAGCAGTTCGACGCGCTCTACGCCGATATCAGCAGCGACTGGCGTGCCGTGGTGCAGCGCCTCTACGCCTGGCTCGGTATGGAGCTCAGTGAAGACGCGCTTACCGCAATGGGCGCGTGGATTGAAAGCAATGCCCAGCACAAGCACGGTGCTCACAAATATGCGCTGGAAGATTTTGGCCTGGAGAGCGCCGCTGTGGATGAGACCTTAATGTTTTATCGTCAGCGCTACGACATTCCCTATGAGACCGCAGTTCGCCGCGGCTGAGCCCGGTTCACGACAGGTCTCTGCAGGTAGTCATCCAGGATTCAACCGCCTCTTTCTGGAAGCGATCCTTGGGTAGGGCAAAGTAAAAGGTGCGCCGCATGTCGCGCCTGGGTAGTTTCAGGGGTACCAGATCGCCGTTGGCAAAGTTGCGCTCCAGTACGATGCGCGACAGGCAGCCAATGCCGAGGCCGGCCTCTACTGCGTTCTTTATAGCCTCGTTGTGCTTGAACTCCAGGTGTATATCCATTTCAGGTAGTAGCCCGACTAAAGCTCTGTCAAAGGTGTGACGCGCGCCGGAATCGGGCTCGCGCACGATCCAGGTCGCTTCCTTGATATCGCGTGTGCTCAGCGAGCGCTTGCGCGCCAGCGGGTGGTTGGCGGCACAGAACACAACCAGTTCGTCCTCGATCCAGGGTATCAGTTCCAGTTCACGGTGCTGCACCTCACCCTCAATCATGCCTAGATCGACTTCGTAATTGAGCACTTTGGCAACGACATCCGGGGTGTTGGCGATATCCAACTGCACATCGGCATCGGGATACTCCGCCATGTAGGTGGCGAGATAGCGCGTGGCCAGGTGATTGCCGATGGTAAAGCTGGCGCCCACCTTAAGGTGACCCATCTCCCGGTGGTCTTTGAGTACCTGTTCGAAGCGCTGGCCATGGGCCAGCAAATTCTCGGCTTCGCGGCGCACGGTGCGGCCAATGGCATTAAGCGAGAGTTTGTTGCCCACCCGGTCGAAGAGCTGCACGTCGTAGGCCTCCTCCAGGTTTAGCAGAGCTGCACTGGCGGCCGACTGGCTCATATGCAACTGCTCTGCTGCGCGAGATATATTCTCGCTGCGCGACACGGCCAGAAATATCTGTAACTGTCGTAGGGTAAATTTCATGATCGACTGCTCCGGTGAGCGGGCTAATTTAGTCTACCTATTTTTTCGATACATGTATCCAGAATATCCTGTTTTACATGGAGATGCATTGGGCGTAGGCTTGCCCCTCTTTTAATCACAAGCAGGTAGCTGACATGGCTGAACAGAAGGCGACAAACGTACACTGGCACGAGGGTGATATCACTCGCGAGCACCGCGGAAAACTGCTGGGCCACAAAGGTGCAACCCTTTGGTTTACTGGCCTGTCCGGTAGTGGCAAAAGCACGGTTGCTGTTGAACTGGAAGGTACCCTCCATGAGATGGGCATCCTCTCCTATCGTCTGGACGGCGATAATGTTCGTATGGGCATCAATAAGAACCTGGGCTTCTCCGCAGAAGACCGTACCGAAAACATCCGCCGTATTGGCGAGGTGGCCAAGCTGTTCGTCGATGCCGGCCAGATTGCATTAAGCAGCTTCATCAGCCCCTACCGCGCTGATCGCGACCAGGTGCGCGCGCTGCACGAAGAAGCAGGCATGGATTTCATCGAAATTTTCGTCGACTGCTCACTGGAAGCGGCAGAGGCCCGTGATCCAAAAGGCCTTTACAAGAAGGCACGCGCCGGTGAGATCAAAAACTTTACTGGTATCGACGACCCCTACGAAGCCCCCGACAAGCCTGAGATTCATCTGCACTCCGATCAGCAGTCTCTGCAGGAAGAGGTGGACGCGATTCTGGCGGTGCTGCGTGAGCGCGGCATCATTAACCAATAAGCATTGAGAGTGTAGGAGAGACACAATGATTAAGCCCCACGGCTCCGATGAACTGAATCCGCTGTTCGAATACGACAGTGAGAAGCGCCACGCGCTAGTGGCTGAGGCAGAGAATCTGCCTTCTATCCTGTTGAACTCCGCGGCTGCCGCTAACGCCGTGATGATGGGCGGCGGATATTTCAACCCGCTGACCGGTTACATGAATCTGGCCGACGCGCTGAGCGTTGCTGAAAAAATGCAGACCGTTGATGGCTTGTTCTGGCCAGTACCGGTAGTCAATTTGACCAACGAAACCGGTGTAGAAGCGGGTAGTCGCATTGCATTGCGTGACCCCAACGTGGAAGGCAACCCGGTACTTGCGATCATGGATGTCGAGGCCGTAGAGGCTGTTTCCGATGAGCAGATCAAGGGTATGGCGGAGAACATCTTCCGCACCCTGGATGAGAACCACCCTGGTGTGGCGACGTTCACCGGTCTGGGTAATACGCTGCTGTCTGGTCCTATCCAGGTGCTGAATTTCTCCTATTTCCAGACTGACTTTCCGGATACCTTCCGCACCGCAGTCGAGATTCGCAACGAAATTGCCGAGCATGGCTGGGAGAAGGTCGTCGCTTTCCAGACCCGCAACCCAATGCACCGCGCCCACGAAGAACTTTGCCGTATGGCGATGGATGACCTGGGCACCGATGGTATTTTGATCCACATGCTGCTGGGTAAACTGAAGCCGGGCGATATTCCGGCCGATGTGCGTGATGCCTCCATCCGCAAGATGGTAGAAGTGTACTTCCCGCCCAACACCGTAATGGTCACGGGATATGGTTTCGACATGCTCTACGCTGGCCCGCGCGAGGCTGTGTTGCATGCCGTATTCCGCCAGAACTGTGGCTGTACCCATTTGATTGTGGGACGCGATCACGCGGGTGTTGGCGATTATTACGGCGGTTTTGATGCGCAGACGATTTTTGATGAAGAAGTGCCTGAGGGTTCCCTGGAACTGGAAATCTACAAGGCCGACCACACTGCCTATAGCAAGAAGCTGGATCGGGTAGTGATGATGAAGGACGCGCCAGACCACAGCAAAGAAGACTTCGTGCTTCTGAGTGGAACTGCTGTGCGTGAGATGTTGGGTAAAGGCATTGCGCCGCCGCCCGAGTTCTCTCGTCCGGAAGTCGCCAAGATTCTCTCGGACTACTACCAGAGTATCGACGGCTAAAGCTCGCGACCGACGGCCAGCCGTCTTGCGACGGTTAATACGATGAGTACAATGCCGCAAGTTCGTATCCACGATGTCGACGATGTTCGTATCGACGAGGTGGACGTTCCAACCGTAGGCGAGGGTGACGTGCTGGTGCGCGTTGCCGCCTGCGGTATCTGCGGAAGTGATCTTGGCTATATCGCCCAGGGCGGCATTCTGACGCCGCCCGGTGTTCCCATGCCGATAGGCCATGAATTTTGCGGCACGATTGAGTCGGTAGGCGCCAACGTGCAGCATCTCAAACCCGGGCAACGTGTGACCGTAAACCCCATGGCCACGGAACCCGCCATTGGCAATGGTGGGTTGGAAGGAGCATTTTCGCCCTTCTTGCTGGTGCGCAATGCAATAGCGTTTGCCGACGCGATTCTGCCGCTGCCGGATGCGATCACCGATGAGATGGGCGCCCTGATCGAACCCTTATCGGTGGCGATGCATGGCATTAACCAGTCTCGAGTCGAAGCCGGGCAGTCTGCGCTGGTTATGGGCGCGGGTCCGATCGGCCTCTGTGCCGTCGTGGTGCTGCGTTATTTCGGCATCGATAAGATCGTAGTGGTCGATCAATCGGAGAAGCGTCTGAACATTGCGCTGGAACTGGGCGCGAAGGCAGTCTGTCATGCCGGCAAGGATGATCTTGCTGAGGTGCTTAAGCGCGAACACGGCATTGCGGAACTCATGGGTGCGCCACTGCCAGCTACCGATGTCTATATCGAGGCAACCGGTGTGGGCGCTGTGCTGGAGCAGGCCATTGATCTTGCTGCGCCCGGCGCCAGTATCTCCGTTGTCGGCGTACATAAAGCCCCGATCAGTCTCAATCCGCTGGTGCTGCTGATGAAGGAACTGCACCTGACCGGTTCTATGGCATACCCCACAGAGTTTCCCGTAGTGATAGAGATGTTGATGAGCGGCGAGGTGGATCTAGCGCCCCTGGTCAGTCACCGCTTTCCACTCGAATCTTTTATGGAAGCGCTTGCCGTCGCCAAAGACCCTCAGCGGGCGGCCAAGGTGATGATCACCTTTTAATCCTGATTGCCGTCTCAGGCGGTTGGCTCACCCTGCACGTTCTGCGTATTGAGTAGCTCGAAGCGTGAGCGACGTGTTAGCAACAGAAACGCGACGGGCACATACAGCAGCGACAGCAGTGTTACCAGCGCTGTGCCGCCGGCCATGGTGATGGCAAATGGCGGCCAGAACTGCCCGCCGCCGATCAGTAGCGGGAAGAACCCTCCCACGGTGGTGATGGTGGTCGAGGTAATGTGACGCACGCAGTGCATTACGGCCTCGACGATGCCATCGATATCCCCGTCCATGGCTTTGGGCGTTGCCCGCAATTCCGCCAGTATGACGATGGCGCCGTTAATCGCGAGCCCCATAAGGCCGAGTAGCGCAATGATGACCTGGAAGGCGAAGGCGTTGCGTGAAAGCGACAGGCTGAGCATGCCCAGGCCGACCGCCATGAACGCGACGAACAGTATCAGGAAGCACAAGCGCCAGGAGTTAAACGAAAGCACCAGCACCACGATCAGCATGACCATAATCAGCGGTACCTGTCCCATCATGTCGCGCACGGTTTCGGCGCGCTCCTCCGCCTCGCCGCCGATCTGTAACTCGTAACCCGGCGGCAACCTGAAATCCGCTTCTTCGAGTTTCTCCTGCAATGCTGTGAGTACAGTATCTGGCAGCACACCGGTCTGTACAAAACCGCCGATAGTGTTGAGCCGTCTGCCGTCCTGGTGCGATATCGATACGATTCGCGGCTCCAGGTTCAACTCGGCAATCGCCTGTAGCGGCGTAGGAAGAAAACCCGCCTCTTCGCTCGGGGCACTCATCATCAGGTTGAGGCTTTCCAGGCTGCGTGCCTCTCCGCGCTCGTTCGCATCGATACGCACGCGCACTGGAACTTCTTCTGTGTCTTCCAGCAGTGCGCCTACAACAATGCCATCGAGGTTGGTGCGCAGTGTTTGTGTCGAATCCATGGGACTGTAACTGGTGGAGGCCAGAATCTCCTCGCGTAGCGATAACACCGCTGTCGGCATGGCCTGACCTAGCGAAGCCGTGGTGCCGGTGACGGCCGGTAGAGTGCTCAGGTGGTAGCGCAGCTCTTCGCCGAGTTCTTCGAGCACCACCAGGTCGCTGCCAAATACCCGAATCTCAATGGGCTGAAAGACTGGTGGCCCCTGTTCCAGTTTGCGCACCAGAATAAATGCCTCGGGAAACAGTTCAGGCAACTCCTGCTCCAGTTCCCTGACGAGTTGTTCCGTGCGCACCGGGCTGTCGCTGCGCACCATGGCCTGGGCGTAGTTCTGTGCGCCGAACTTGCGCTCGATCAGGTTGTAGTAGAACGGCGACGCGCTCTTGCCGACAAACCAGTCAACGGATTCGATGCCGGTCTTGCGTCTAATCGCTGCATCCATCTCGCGCGTGAGTTGTTCCGTTTGCTCGAAACTGGTCCTTGTGGGCAGCGTGACCTCGAGGTTGAACATGTTCCTGTCGACGGGTGGGAAGAAGGATTCGGGCACGGTGGTAATTCCATAGAACCCGGCCATCGGGAACAGAAGAATAATACCGAGTGTCTTCAGCGGATTATGCAGTGCCTTGCGTAGCAGTGTCTGAAACGCCGCGGCGAGTCGCGGCGTTTGCAGGCCGTTGCTCCACCATCCGGCACGGCTGCCGTCTTGCACAAAGCGACCTGCCAGTGCCGCCACCACGGTATGGGAGATGAGATAGGAGCCGATCAGAGAAAAAATTACACAGATGGCGAGGGCGCCGATGAATTCACCGCCGCCACCGGGTGTAAGGTAGATGGCGAGAAACGCCAGAATCGTCGTGGCCGTGGAGCCGAATAGCGGTAGCCATAAGTGTGCCAATGCTTCGATCACGGCCTCGGTGGGCGCGGTTCCCTCACGCTTGCGCTGCGCGATATCGTCTACCATGACGATGGCGTTATCGACGGTGATGCCCAGTGCCACCACAAGGCCCGTGACTGACATTTGATTGATGGGTACACCCATGAAGTTCATCATCATGAAGGTGAACAGCATCATGAGGGGCAGGGCGGTCGCTACCAGAATGGCCGATCGCCAGCCCAGTGTGACGAACAGGATGGCCAGAATCAGCAGAAAGCCGATGGTGATATTGCCGATCAGGTGACCCATGCGCTCGTCGGTGTAGATACGCTGGTCGAAGATGACTTCCATCTCGATGTTGGAAGGCAATGCCGTTTCGAACGTGTCCAGCGCTTTAGTCACGCGGCCGTGCCAGCTGGCGATGCGCTCGCTGGCCAGCATGCGTGCGGCGACGACCAGTTGTTCTTCGCCATCACGAATAACCTTGACCGACTCGGGTGTGCGCAGGCTGCGCGAGACCGTCGCAATGTCTGCCACTCTCAGCACCTGCCCTTCACCGCGTCCGGTCAGTGGAACGCGGGCAACGCGGTCAACCGAGTCGAGATCGCCGGTCACTTCCACCTGCACACGGCTGGTCGAGTTTTCCATTAACCCGGCTGACGCCTTGGTATCAAAACGCGCCAGGGAGGCGGCGATGGTTTCTACCGTTTGTCCCGCCGCCGCTGCGGCGGCGCTGCTGACATTTACCAGTATTTCTTCTTCGACCTCGCCATCGATATTCACCACATCGGTGCCTGTAACAGCGCGTATGCGGCTCTGCAGCTCGCGTGCGTAGCGCTGCAGCACCTGGCGGGGTACCTGTCGCGAATCCGTTCCACGCAGCGCAATCAGCATCGTGTAGGCATAACCCCGATCATCGAGTAGCTGACTGGGAAGGCTGCCGTCGGGCAGTTCCACAGCGGCTTCTGCCAATTGATCTCTCACTTCAGACCAAACCAGATCGGGCTCCATGATGTCTTGGCGCAGCTCGACCATTAGCGATGACAGGCCGTTACCCGACGTGGACGTAATCTGTTTAACTTCTGGTAGTTCGCGCAGGCTGAGTTCGAGTTTCTCCGTGACGAGGGCTTCCACGCGTTCGGCATTGGCGCCGGGATAGGGCGTGAGGATTGTGCCGTAGCGATTGGTCATGCGCGGGTCTTCCGCTACCGGCAGAGTCGCTAGGGCACCCAGCCCTGCGACCACCACGAATGCGACCAACAGGCCAATAAGCCTGCCGTTCTCAGTCAGCAGTCGAATCATACCGTGCTAGCGCCTGCGGCAATGCGCACCAGTTGGCCGGGTACGATTTTGTGCACGCCCTTGCTGACGATCAATTCACCGTCGCTGAGCCCACCTTCGACATAGGCTTCTTTGTCGCCGCTATAGCGTAACTGGAGATCGCGCGCTTCCACACGGTACAGGTCGCCATCGACAGGTTTCAGCACATAGACCCGCCACAGGCCCCGCATGCTGGCGGTGAGCGCAGACTGTGGAATGGCAAAGCCTCGTCCGGCGATACTGTCCTGAACCTGCAGTTGCACCAGGCTGCCAGCGAGCGCACGAGTTTCGGGGAGTGCCACGCGAACCGTTGCCGTGTGGGAGCGGGCTTTGAGTTCACCACCGACTGCGAGCACTTGGCCGTCGACCGTCTCATTGGCAACGATCACGGTCACCATTTGGCCAACGTCTAGTTCACTTGCCAGTTGTCGCGGCACACCAATATGCGCTTCCTGCTGAGCGGATTCCAGCAGACGCAATACCGGGCGACCCGGTACGGCACTGCTGCCGTCTTCAAGATAGCGTTCACCGACGATGCCAGAGAAGGGAGAGTACAGATGGGACTTTTGCTGACGAACCATATTGCCATCCAGTGATGCATGCAGGCTCTGGATTTTCGCTTGAATCGCATCGCGACCCGCTTCGAGTTCGTCGCGCCTTTGCTGAGAGGCGAAACCGTCCGATTCTAGGGAGCTGTGGCGTGACAGGTTCGATTTTGCCAGGCGCAGATTGGCCTCGGCCTCTTTCAACTGGGCCTGCAGTTGCCGGCGCTCGATATCGAGCAAGGCGCTGTCGAGTTTTGCCAGCAATTCACCTTCCTCAACGCGATCACCTTCGTTCACCAGTACGGTTTGTACTGTGCCGCCAAATTCGAAGGCGATATCCGCGCTGCGAGCGGGTACTACAACACCGGTAAAACTGCGATTGACGCCGAATTCGGTAAATTCCTGGACCTGGGTTGCACCCACCGACTGATAGATAACCGATTGATTCTCTTCGCTTTTTGCGCTGCAGCCGAGAATGGCGATGGCGCTTAAGGCCAACCCCATGCTTTTCAAAGATTGCATAATCTCACCAATAAATAGACTGATCAGTCTAGTAATAGATCGATATACTAGACCTATCAGTCTATTAATTCAAGAGTTCATCTATGGCTACGCGGGGTCGGCCTAAATCAGATCAGAAACGGGTACAGATTCTGCGGGCGGCGGCGGACCTGTTTACCACCCAGGGCTACTCCAACACCAGTCTCGAGCAGGTGGCGGTAGCCGCCGAAGTGTCCAAGCAGACGATTTACAGCCACTTTGCTGACAAGGCAGATGTGCTGCGCCAGGCGGTGAAGCACCGCTGCGAGGAGGGGATGCTGACCATGGAGAGCCTCGACTTCTCGCTGACGCCTGAAGCCTTTATTCCCATGTTCGCCGAACGCTTTATTGCTTTGCTCACCGCCGAGGGTGCACTGCGCATGTATCGACTGTGCCTGAATGAGGGCCATCGGCACCCGGAAGTCGGTGAAGCGTTTTACGAGGCCGGGCCCAAGCTGGTCTCTGACGCCATGGCCGCCTACCTGAGTGAGGCCAATGCGCGCGGAGAACTGAGTGTGCCAGAACCCGAGATGGCGGCGGTGCAGCTCCTGTTCGGATTGCGTGGTTACCCGGTGGATAGGGTGCTACTCAACGCCCCGGATTCCGCCTACCCATTTTCAAACGATGCTTATATCAATTCCTGTTGCGACAGTTTTCTCAAGGCCTATGCCGTTGATGTCTAAACGTCAGGCGCGCAGGCGTTGATGGGCGTCATTACTCCCCGTAGGGCGCCCAGATGGTTTTGATTTCGGTCGCCTGCTGCAGGTACTCGCGGCCTTCCCCCTGACTGTTGTCCAGGAAGTCGTAGCGCTTGCCATGGTTTACCCATGTGCATTTGAGATTGGCGGCCGCGGCTTTCTCAACCGCTGCGCAGCCCGTGGGTGAACCGTGGTACCAGACGGCATCGACGTTATAGTGTTCTGCGAGTGTTGCAGCGAGAGTGTCGGGGTTACCGCAGACGATGTTGACTGCGCCAGCGGGAATGTCTGAGGTCTCCAGCACCTGGTACAGGTCTGTCGCTGACAACGGGTGTGTGGCGCTGGGTACTGCAACCACGCGGTTACCCATGGCTATGGCCGGTGCAACCAGAGAGATAAAGCCCAGAAGGGGGAACTCGTCCGGGCAAACAATGCCTACCACGCCTTTGGGCTCATGCACCGACATCGCCACGCTGCGTAGCGGAATGGTATGGGTCGCGCCGTCGAACTTATCCGCCCAGGCAGCGTAGGTGAACAGCCGACTGAGGCTGGTTTCAAATTCTCGTTTCGCACGTGCGCGACTCTGGCCCGTTTGCCGTTGCAGTCGCTGCATGAATTCCTTGCGACGCGCTTCCAGGTTTTCGGTGAGATAGTAGAGGATCTGTGCGCGGGAATGCCCTGCTAGTTTTGACCAGCTCTCAGCCTTCGCTGCGGCTTCGACCGCATTGCGGATGTCTTTGCGATTGCCTTCACCCACGGTGCCGAGCAATTCGCCGTTGGTTCCGATGACGCTGCGGCTATAGCCGGAATCCGGACGCGCCTGTTTGCCGCCAACATAGAATTTTGCGGTGCGATCGATAAAGTCGCCCGCGGCGTCCTGGCTTTGCTGTAGCGGAGCCGTCGGTTCGCTCATCTGAAGCTTGCTGCAGTAACGTGGCTTGAGATACTCGAGCATGCCGCCGCGGCCACCCTCGCGACCAAAGCCCGATTCGCGCACGCCGCCAAATCCGCAGGCCGCGTCGAACTGGTTGGTGCAGTTGATCCATACCACGCCCGCCTTAATGCGCGGGGCGAGGTCCAGGCCCAGGTTGATGTTCTCGGTCCAGATGCTGGCGGCCAGACCATAGCGGGTATTGTTGGCCAGGCTCACAGCTTCGCCGGGTGTGCGAAAGCTCATGCTTACAAGGACGGGGCCAAAGATCTCCTCCTGGGCGACCTGGAACGAGCTCTCTACATTCAGCAGTAGTGTTGGGGGATAGAAGCAGCCCTTTTCCGTATCGCCCACCATGCAATCGGGCTGAAACAGTTCGGCACCTTCGGCGACACCCTGATTGACGCGATCACGAATCTGCTGCAGCTGCACCGGATCGGCCACAGCGCCGATATCAATGGCCTTATCCAGCGGGTCACCAACACGCAGCTTCGCCATGCGCGCCTTCACCTTCGCATGGAAACTCTCCGCGATGTTTTCCTGCACCAGTAGGCGAGAGCCGGCGCAGCAGACCTCGCCCTGATTGAACCAGATCGCATCGACCACGCCTTCTACCGCCGCGTCCAGGTCGGCGTCATCAAAGACGATAAAAGGCGACTTGCCTCCCAGTTCCAGCGAAAGCTTTTTGCCGCTGCCTGCGATGCTTTCGCGGATACGTCTTCCCACCTCTGTCGAGCCGGTGAACGCGACCTTTTGTATAGCGGGGTGTTCGACCAGTAAGGCCCCGGTGCGACCGTCGCCGGTGATAATGTTAACGACGCCAGCGGGCAATCCTGCCTGTTGGCAGATTTCCGCGAACAGCAGGGCTGTGAGGCTGGTGTACTCAGCAGGTTTCAATACCACCGTATTACCCGCCGCCAGCGCGGGTGCGATCTTCCAGGCCAGCATGAGCAAAGGGAAATTCCAGGGAATAACCTGGCCCACAACGCCCAATGGTTCATGATCAGGAAATTCGCTGTCGAGTAGTTGGGCCCAGCCAGCGTGGTGGTAGAAATGACGCGCTACCAGTGGAATATCGGCATCGCGACTCTCGCGGATGGGTTTACCGTTATCCAGCGTTTCCAGCACGGCAAACAGGCGCGCGTGCTTTTGTACCAATCGCGCCAGCGCGTATAGATATCGCGCGCGCCCATGGCCGCCGAGTTTTACCCAGCCGGTGTGGGCGGCCTGCGCGGCAGCGACGGCGCGATTGACGGTGACCTCATCCCCCTGTGACAACGACGCCAGAAACTCGCCATCGGCGGGGTTGCGGCTATCAAATTGCTCCGCGGCGGACGGCTCCAGCTCGCCATTGATGAAGTGGCCAAAGCTGGATTGATGAGATGCCAGCCATTCGCGCGCTTCCGCATCGCTTTCGGGTGCGGGGCCATAGTCAATCGATTCCAGTTTCTCTTTAACGGACATGCGGTTCCTTCTACGCCTCAGTTTGGCTCAGACGATTGGGTGGCGGAAGCTGGCGGAATAACGTCCGCTGGCACAGTGCTCCAGCTGACGCTCGATATCCCCGAGCAGGCTGGACGCGCCGAAACGAAACAGCTGTGGTTCTAGCCATTCGTTACCCAGCTCCTCTTTCATCAACACCATGTACTGCAGCGCATCTTTGGCGGCGCTAATGCCGCCGGCAGGTTTGAAGCCGACTTTTTCCCCGGTGTTTTCCTGATAGTCGCGAATCATCCGCACCATCACCAGTGACACGCCGAGCGTCGCGTTGATCCGTTCCTTGCCGGTGGAGGTTTTGATGAAATCTGAACCGGCCATCATGCAGACCATGGATGCCCGTGCGACATTGCGCAGTGTGCCGAGTTCGCCCGTGGCTAGAATGGATTTCATGTGCGCGGGTCCGCAGGCCTCGCGCATGGCTTTCACTTCGTCATAGAGTGCCTGCCAATTGCCCTGCAGCACATGACGGCGCGAAATCACGATGTCGATTTCCGTCGCGCCTGCCGCGACCGATGCGCGAATTTCTGCCAGCCGCGTATCCAGGGGCGATAATCCCGCCGGAAAGCCGGTGGAGACTGCAGCCAACTCTACGCCGCTGTCTCTCAACAAGGGGGCGGCATGTTGCAGCATGTCGTGATAAACACAGACAGCCCCGGTGGTCAGCGCGAGGTCGCCAACGCCTAAAGCCTCCAGGGTTTCTCGGTTGACGGGGTTTTTTGCTTTTGCGCACAAACGTTTTACGCGCCCGGCTGTGTCGTCACCAGCCAGCGTGGTCAAATCGATGAGGCTGACGGCCCGCAGCAACCAGGCCGCCTGCCAGTCTTTCTTGACGCTGCGCCGGCCACCGAGACTGCCCACGCGACGTTCCACCGCACTCAGGTTCACCCTGAGTCCATCTATCCAGTCGAGATTGAGGGGCGTGCCGGGATTGCGATGCTCAAGGCCCGCGACACTGCGTAGCTGTGCTTTGTCTGCCATAGAAAACAGTCTAGTTTGTGGGGTGCGGAAGTCTACCTGCTCTAGATGGGTAGTCCACCTACGCCCGCGTTAATGGAACCGTCTTCGTTATACGCTTTCATCAGTAGTTCGGCGGTACGCATTTGGTGTACTTCGTCGGCGCCGTCGGCGAAGCGCGACCAACGCGCCTGCTGTAGCATGCCTGCCAGCGGTGTGTCGGTGGAATAGCCTAATGCACCGTGTACCTGCATGGCGCGGTCGACAACCCGCCACAGGGTGTTGGCAACGTGGTGTTTAGCCATCGAGACTTCCTGCTTGAAATCCAGGCCGTGTTCAATCTTATAGGCGCTGTGTAAGACCATTAGTTTTGCCGCGTAGAGTTCTCGGGCACTGTCAGACATCATCCACTGAATGCCTTGTTTCTCTGAGAGATAGGTGCCGTGCGCGAAGCGCTGCTGGGCGCGTTCGATCAACATTTCCAATGCCATCTCAATTTGGCCAATCCAGCGCATGCAGTGGGCGAGTCGAGCGGGGCCCAAGCGCACCTGGCCCAGTTTGTGGCCGCCGCCGCGCTCGCCAAGTATGGCGGAGTCCGGCACTGTCACATTCTCGTACTTGATCTCCCAATGATTGTGACCGCCCGCCATGGTTTCCACGTCGCGCACCAGGTTAAAGCCGTCCGTGTCGGTGTCGACGATAAAAGCTGTATTGCGGGCCTGGGGAATGTCAGCATCCGGATCGGTGCAGGCAATAACGATGGCGAACTTGGCGCCCCTCGCACCGGAGGTAAACCACTTGTGCCCGTTAATCACCCAATTGTCGCCATCCCATTCGGCTTTGGTCTTAATCAGTGTCGGATCGGACCCGGCCACCTCGGGCTCGGTCATTGAAAAGCAGCTGCGCGATTTGCCTTCACAGAGCGGTCGCAGGTATTTCTCTTTCTGCGACTCCGTACCGAAGTGGAGCAGGGTATGCATGTTGCCTTCGTCGGGTGCCTGGCAATTAAGAATATAGGGGCCGATCGACACCTTGGCCGCCTCGGCACTGACGGCTGCGAGGGCGGTCGGCCCCAGGCCCATACCGCCCCATTCTTCGGGCATGTGCGGCAGCCAATAACCTGCCTCATAGGCCTTCGGGCGCAGTTCTGCGATCGCCTTTATCATCTCATCGCGGCCGCCACCGGCTGCCTCCGCCACTTCCATGCGCGGCCCGACCGTGTTCTGAATGAAGTCGCGAATCTTAAGTCGGACTTCTTCCACTTCGGGTTCGAAAGAGAAATCAATGGCCATCGGTAGTTCCTTCTGATTATTGGTTTTCTGCCATAATAGCCCCTTCCAGGCAGGAGCCCCACATGTCCATCAGTGTTTTTGATCTGTTCAAGATCGGCATTGGTCCGTCCAGTTCTCATACGGTGGGCCCGATGAAGGCCGCGCTGCAGTTCGCTGGCTTCTTGCAAGAGTCCTTAGCGCTGCCGCGTGTTTCACGCGTCAGTGCAGAACTGTATGGGTCTCTTGGCGCTACGGGCGCCGGGCATGGATCTCCCAAGGCAGTCATCCTGGGTCTTATGGGCGAGTCGCCAGAGCGGGTTGATGTAGATTCGATAGCAGAACGCGTCGCCGCAGTGCGTGAATCCGGTGAGTTGGTATTGTTGGGCGGCAGTGCAATCGCGTTTAGCTATCGTGATGACCTGGTGATGCATCGCCATGAGGCGTTGCCCTATCACGCCAATGGTATGCGCTTTTCCGCATTTGACGAGAACGGCGAACGGCTCGCCTGCGAGGTGTTCTACTCAGTGGGCGGTGGCTTCATTGTTGATGAAAGTGTTGCCGAAGGTGATGTGTTGGTCGAAGATCCGGCTGTGCTGGCGCACCCTTTCACGACAGGCGAAGAGTTGTTGCAGCGCTGCGACGAGTCCGGTCTCTCGATCAGTGCTCTGATGCTGGAGAATGAGAAAGCCTGGCGCAGTGAGCAGGAGATTCGCGCTGGGCTCCTCGAGCTGTGGCAGGTAATGGCGGGCTGCATTGAGCGTGGCTGTCAGACCGAAGGCATTATGCCCGGTGGTTTAAAAGTAAAACGGCGCGCGGCACAGTTGCATCGCCAATTGAAGAGCCAGGCGGGACAGCTGCCGGATGAGTCACTGAATACTCTCGACTGGGTCACGCTCTATGCGCTGGCAGTCAATGAGGAAAATGCCGCCGGTGGCCGGTTGGTCACAGCGCCAACCAATGGCGCCGCCGGAATTATTCCTGCCGTGCTAAAGTACTACCTGGAGTTTTGTAGCGGCGCAGGGGAAGAGGACATTTGTCGCTTCCTGCTGACCGCCGGTGCCATCGGTATTCTCTACAAAATCAACGCGTCTATCAGCGGTGCCGAGGTCGGTTGCCAGGGAGAGGTCGGTTCAGCCTGTTCCATGGCCGCCGGAGCGCTGGCAGATGCCCTGGGCGGCACGCCCTTGCAGGTCGAGAACGCGGCGGAAATCGCTATGGAGCACAATCTTGGTCTCACCTGTGATCCCATTGGCGGGCTGGTGCAAGTGCCCTGTATTGAACGTAATGCGATGGCCGCGATCAAGGCCATCAGTGCGGCTCGCATGGCGCTGCGCGGCGACGGGCAGCATTATGTCTCCCTCGATCAGGTCATCAAAACCATGAAAGATACCGGGCGGGACATGCAGGACAAGTACAAGGAAACCGCCCGCGGCGGTCTTGCCGTGAACGTACTGGAAGTCCCCGTTAGTATTATCGAGTGCTGAATGTTCAACCGGTATTAATGCCTTTGCTGATGGGGCTTCCCGGCGCTAGTATGCGCGCTTTCCCAAGGAGTGTTTAATGCGAAACCTGATTGCTGCCATCGCGCTGCTGATGTCGGTCTCCGTGGCCGGCGAAGACACCGCGCCAGTGTTAACCCCCAACATGAAGGCCACTGCCACTGAATTCATGCGCCTGGCGCATGAGAGTCAGCTCGGTTACGACATTATCGAGTCTTTGACGACTGAAGTGGGCCCGCGACTGGCGGGTACGGAAGGCGAGGCCCGGGCTCGCGAATGGGCGGTTAGAAAACTGACCGAGTTAGGTTTCAGCAATGTGCGGGTTGAGCCCTTCGAGGTGCCGCTATGGGTTCGCGGCATTGAACATGCGCAGATCACTTCACCGTATCCACAACCGTTGGTGGTGACGGCACTGGGCGGCAGTGTGAGCACCGGTGAAGATGGCGTGGAAGGCGAGATCGTATCCTTTGCCTCCGTGGCCGAGGTGAAGCGCCAGGAGAACAATTCCCAAAAGGGCAAGATACTATTCATCGATGAGGTGATGACGCGTACCCAGGATGGCTCCGGATATGGTGTTGCCGGCACCAAGCGGCGTGTGGCTGCCTACGAAGCGCACCGCCTGGGCGCAGTAGGTGCGTTGATTCGTTCTGTGGGCACCAGCTCTTTTCGTTTTGCCCACACCGGACAGATGCTGAGTGCCGGACAGGAACGCCAGCCCAGCGTGCCAGCGGCGGCCTTGTCTGCACCCGATGCTGATCAGCTGCAGCGTATTCTGGGACGGGGCGAGTCAGTGCGCGTGAAAATGGTGCTGACGCCGCAGAATTTGCCGCCCTCACAGTCAGGTAACGTGGTGGCCGAAATTCCGGGTAGCGAGGTACCCGAGGAGATTGTGCTGGTGGCAGCGCACCTCGATTCCTGGGATCTCGGCACGGGTGCAGTGGACGACGGTGCCGGCGTGGGCATTGTTGTGGGCGCGAGCAAGCTGATTCTCGATCACCTGCCACGCAACCCCCGTCGAAAGATTCGCATTGTGTTGTTTGGAGCCGAAGAGGTTGGACTGATAGGCGCCAAGGCCTATGCCGATCGCCATGCTGACGAGATTGCCAATCACATTGTGGGTACAGAGTCTGACTTTGGTGCCGGCAAAATTTATCAATTACAGACTCGCTTTGCAGAAGAGAAGCTTCCAATCGCTGCTGAAATTCGTGAGGTTCTGCACCCGCTGGGTATTGGCCCCGGCAATAATCGAGCCTCGGGAGGTCCGGACATGTTCTTTGTGCGTCAGGCCGGTATGCCAGTGGTCAGTCTGCGGCAGAACGGCTGGGACTATTTCGATCTTCATCACACGCCCAACGACACACTGGATAAGATTGACCCTGCCAACATTCAGCAGAACGTGGCGACTTACGCTGCCTTTTTATATCTGGTAGCGGAGATGGAGGCGCACTTCAGGTGATCCCCCGGCAGGCTGCACCGCGTAAAAACACGCTATGGAACTGATAGTTTTTGATTTGGACGGCACTCTGCTGAACAAGCAGGCTGCCATATCCCCTTATACGCGAGAGACGCTAGCCGCACTGGCTGAAAGGGGCATTGCCTACACGGTTGCGACCGGGCGTACCCTGCATGGCGCAGTGGATGTTATCGCCGGGCATGGCTTTACCCAGCCGCAGGTGTTTAAAAACGGCGTGATGATCTGGGACCCAGCCTCTCAGGAATACAGTCATCGAAATTTTCTTACCCTCGGCGAGATCGGCCACGTGATCGAAGCGATCCTCGCGCAAAAAATCACACCGTTCCTGTTTACGCTAGAGCCTGGCAATCGCCACGCGATCTACCATCCACCGCTGCAGACGGAGATCGAAGAGAGCCTGGCGGCGGACTTTGCCAAGCGCATGGAAGTGGACGTACTGCCGGTAGCAGAACTACCGGCGGACGCCGATATTACTAATATCTCCGCGCTGGGAGTTCCGCACGCCGTGGAGGCGGTAGAGCTCTTGATCGAGGAAGAGCCGCATCTGGTGGCCTATGCCGGAGCGGCCATGGAAGATCAGAGCATGAAGTGGATTGATATTCACCATAGTGAGGCCAGTAAGGGCGGAGCAGTGGACGTGCTACGTGAGCAACTGGGTGCAACGCGTGTGCTTTGCTTTGGCGATAGCGACAATGACCTGAGTATGTTCGAAGCTGCGGATGAGGCCTATGCGCCGGAGAGCGCCAAGGAACATGTGAAGGATGTGGCGACCGCCGTGATAGGCCATCATGATGAAGATGGTATTGCGCACTACTTACGCGAGCGCTTCGACATACCTGCATAGAAAAGCCCCGCGGGATGGCTCCGGCGGGGCTCGTCTTAATAGGCTGAATTACTGCGGCGGAACGGTGAAGCCGCCCCAGACAGGAACATAGTTCTCGTTGTAATGCTCCGACAGGCCGGCATGCAGGCCATCCACATCCCACTTGCCACCGTTTGGATTAACCACTTTGGTGCCGAACTTGGGTCGTTCGAGAATATCCACCTGATTGCCCCAGACCACCATGACCTCACCGGAAATATGACCGGCCTCCGGGGATGAGAGGTAGCCCACCAGCGGCGCGACATTCTCCGGGTTAAAGGCGTCGAAGCCTTCTTCCGGTGCCGCAAACATCTCCGCGGTTTGGCCGGAGTTGGTCATGTCGGTGCGCGCGCGCGGCATGATCACATTGCAAGTAATGCCGTACTTGGTCAGCAGCTGGGCTGCGCCGAGAGTCATGGCGATGATGCCGCTCTTGGCTGCCGCGTAATTGGGCTGGCCGGCGGAGGCAAAAATCGCAGCCTCGGAGGAGGTGCTAATCAAGCGTCCATAGACCTCTTCGCCCTGTTTCGCCTTGCCCCGCCAGTACGCGGTGACGTTGCGCATATTGACGAAGTGACCGCGCAGGTGAACACGCACCACAGAATCAAAGGCTTCGTCATCCATATTGAAAATGGTTTGGTCGCGGCAGAAGCCGGCGTTGTTCACCATGATGTTGACGTCGCCATAGGTGTCCAGCGCGGTCTTAAACAGCGTGTGGGCATCATTAGTGTCGGCGCAATCGCCCAGCACCAGGGTGGCTTCACCACCGGCCGCTTTGATGTCTTCAACGGTCTCTTCCGCCGCAGCTTTCGCATCGGGTAAGTCGATATCGCTAATGACGATATTGGCGCCCTGGCTGGCTAATTGCAGAGCCTCTTCACGACCCAGGCCACGGCCTGCGCCTGTGATGATGGCGGTTTTTCCTGAGAGATCTCCCATGAGGTTGTTACTCCTTTTTAACTAGTGCCTATAGGCGCTCGATGATGGTGCCGGTGCCGTTGGCAGCGCCGCAACACATGGAGACCAGGGCAATGTTCTTGTCCTGTTGTTCCAAATTAATGAGTGCCTCGCCGATAAGGCGAGCGCCGGTCGAGCCAACCGGGTGACCCAGGGCGATAGCGCCGCCGCGCATGTTCACCTTGTCCATGTCGGCGTCATAAACGCGTTGCCAGGACAGGACCACTGCGGCGAAGGCCTCATTGATTTCGACCACGTCGATATCGCCCATATTCATGCCGGTTTTCTTAAACAGCATCTCGGTAGCATTGACCGGACCGTCCAGCAGGTACTCCGGGTCTGAACCCGCTACCACGCCCTGAATGATACGGGCTCGGGGCTTAAGACCGCGAGCCTTCGCTTCGTCGGCGCTCATATAAAGTACGGCCGCAGCACCGTCGGAAATCTGCGAGGAGGTGCCCGGTGTATGCACGCCACCTTCGTTCAGGATGCGCAGGTCGGCCAAGCTCTCCATCGTTGTGGGGCGCATACCCTGATCTCGAGTCACTGTTTTGGTCTCGCCGGTGGGCATCATGTCTTCACCCACAATCGGCGCGTCGACCGGAATCACCTGCGGGAACAGGCCTTCCTCCCAGGCGCGAATCGCATTAGATTGCGAGCGGACCGCCAACTCATCGCAATCCTGCTTGGTGATACCGCGGTTCTTGGCGATGCGGTCGGCCGCCTCAAATTGGGTCAGAGGCTGGTTCCAGGGCCAGGGGTTGGTCATGAAGAAGCCGGTGCCTTCCGGAACGTTGGCGCCCAGGCCAATATGGCTCATTGATTCAACGCCCGCGGCGATGCCGATGTTCATCTGACCCGCGCCGATCAGCGCAGATACGAGGTGGTTACAAGCCTGGGCAGAACCACACTGCGTGTCTACGGTGGAAGCGCCAGCGGTGTAGTCCACACCCATGTGTAACCAGGCGTTCTTGGCGAGGTTGCCCGATTGTTCGCCGACCTGGCTCACACAGCCCGCGTAAACTTCGTCGATATCTGTGTAGTCGAGATTGTTGCGCTCGACGAGCGCCTTGTAGGTTTCGGCCAGCAGGGCGACCGGGTGGTATCCACTGAGGTCACCAACAACGGGCTTGCCACGGCCAATAGGGGTTCTTACTACATCAACAATGACTGCTTCTGCCATGGGGTTCTCCTTACATGAATACCATCATCAGTTCGCAGACCACCGCGGGGCGATCATCCTGGCCCACCACATGGATATTGGTTTCCAGGGTGAGAGTTGTCTTGTGGTCCTGCACGTCTACCGCCTTGATGCGGCTGCGCTGGTGAATCTCGCTGTCGACCACAACCGGGCCAGTAAAGCGAAGCTTGTTGGAGCCATAGTTTACGATTGTGCCGTAGCCATGAATGCGACCGATCACACTGTCACCGCGACCGGCCATGGCAGGCTGTAGCGACAAAACCAGAAAGCCATGCGCGACCGTGCAGCCGAAGGGGCTCTCTTTGGCGCTGCGTTCCACGTCAACGTGGATCCACTGATGGTCGCCGGTGAGATCGGCGAACTCGTTGATCATTTCCTGACTGATTTTGACCGGATGACTCCAGTCACCAAATTCATCCGAGATGAGCGTCTGCAACGCCTCGGCGTCCTTGAAGTGAATATCGGACATAAAACTTCCTGCGAACTATGGATTTGCGGGCAAAGACTACCTGTCTTAAGGGCGCCAGATAATAGCAAATCGGGTCACTTTTCGGGGTTTTGTGCACCCACCCTCCGAGGGTATGTGCAACTATTTATACCGACCCCTGGGCGGGCCCCCCCGGAGGGTGGGTGTGAGATACTGAACTTATGAAAGTTTGGGTGGATGCAGACGCCTGTCCGGTGGCGATAAAAGAGATACTGTTCCGTGCGGCGCAGCGCACCGGCGTGGAGCTGACGCTGGTGGCCAATCACGCCATGCGCGTGCCGCCCAACGCCAATATCCGCATGATGCAAGTCAGTTCCGGCTTCGATGTGGCAGACAATGAGATTGTGCGCCTGGCTGAAGCCGATGACCTGGTGATTACCAGCGATATTCCGCTAGCTGCCGAGGTGATCGAAAAGGGCGCCCATGTCCTCAGTCCGCGCGGCGAGCGTTACACGGCGGACAACATCAAGCCGCGTTTGAATATGCGCGATTTCATGGACACCATGCGTGCCAGCGGCATGCAGTCCGGTGGGCCACCGCCTCTGGGGCCTCAAGAGAAGCAGCAATTCGCCAATCAGTTGGATCGCCTTTTGGCCAAGGCTCAGGTGAAGCGGCCGTAAACCCCAATCGATTGCTGCACTCGCTCCGTATAGGCTTTCACGTCGGGAAATTCATCCGCCACAGCGTTGATCCAGGTAGGGGGTTGTTGGTCGTAAACGCCAGCGAGAAAGCCCGCGAGTGTGAAATCGAAGATTCTGGGCTCGTCGCCTCCCAAAAATGCGCGTCCTTTAAGAGCGGCGTCGAGCGCGGCAAAATCTCGACGGGCGAAACCTCTTTGTTCCTCCAGGCTGTGCCTGCCCAGGCCATGTAAATGGTAGGTTTGACGCACCTGGCGTCGCGCCATACCTGCGGCCAGTGGCCGTATTAATCCCGGTACGAAGCCAAAAAAGTTCTCCACAACATGGGGCCACCAATCATCGTCGAGCCAGCGGCTGGCCACCATAATCCAGTAGAGATGGTCTTCTACCAATCTCGATAGCGCCAGGCCTTCAGCCACCTGTTGCTCGCTCAGGTCGGCATATACTGCTCCATCGGTCAGTCGGTCCAGGTGCTCCGTGATTAGCTCAGAATCCGCGATGGTCGTGCCATCCACGACAAGATAGGGCAGCTTGCCTTTGGGTGCCTTGCGTGGGTCCTGGATGTCGGTGTGAGTGAATTCCAGTTTAAGCGATGTCAGCAGCATCTCGATTTTGAGACAGAAGGGGCTTACGTTGCGCAGGCCGAAGGCCGGCGGCAGAGTGACCAGTTCCATAGCGGGGCTCCCAGCGTTTTCGCAAGCCTAGTGCAGGCCGCGGCGGAGCGCCAGTTAGTTGAGCACCAACAAGTCAGACTGGGTGTGATCCAGCAGTTTTTCCGAGGTATTACCGATGACGGTGCCTTTTATTCCGGAGCGGCCCACTGTGCCGATGATGATGAGGTCTGCCTCTAGCTCATCCGCGGTCTTGCAGATCACATCGGCAGCTCTACCCTCGCCGAGATGAATATACTGCTCCTGAATCCCGCTTGTGGCGGCCAGTTCGCGCGCCATGGGAGGATGATTGCGATCCTGATAGGCAGTCACAATGTGGGCATCAGACCCATAAGCATCAGTGAATTGCTGGGCAAAACTCACAATCTGGTTGTTCAGTTTGATGTGAGCGTCATCGGTTGATTGACTATTGACCGCCGCGAGCACTTTACGATGCTTCCAGTCGCGAATATTTTTCACCAGCAAAACCGGGCAGGGCGCCAGCCGTAATAGCGTCCAGTCATAGGTGCTGCGAGACTCTCGCTCTACGTCACTGTGTTCTGCCCAGGTTTTGAAGATCATGGCGGCGCTGCAACGTGCCGCGGCGGCTACCGCTTGCTTGCGCCAATCGTCAGCCCACTCGACTTCGCCGGTAGTTTCGATCCCGCCGCTGGTGGCGCGCTCGATCCAGGCGCCGATGCTTTCATTCAGGGCGGCCTCAGCGGCCGCACCATTGCCGTTGTACTGTTCGGTGCCCAGACAGGCGTAGATATGCAGTCTCGCCCCGGTGAGGTGGGCAGATTCCAAGGCGCGCTCAAACGCGGGTTGATCGTCCCGGGTGGGGTCGATAATCACCATGATCTTGCTCAGTGCCATGGCCGTGATACTCCGGAAACAACTTTATTATTGGACACAAAGTCTGCACCGGACCGCCTTTCAAGAAAATGACCCGTATCAATGTTGCGCGGCTTAGCTGGCTCGGGCATGCTGCTGAGTCGGCTATCACTTAAGGCGTAGAGGATTGGTTATGGCAAATTTGGGAGACAACCCCGAACTGGAAGCTGCGGTTTTCCGCCGCCTGGTGGCGCATCTCGATGAGCGCAAAGACGTTCAAAACATTGAATTGATGACCTTGGCAGGGTTTTGTCGTAACTGCCTGTCCAAGTGGTATGTGGCTGCTGCGCAGGAGGCGGGCCAGGAGCTTGAGTTGGAGGAGGCGAGGGAGATGGTTTATGGCATGCCCTACGCAGACTGGAAATCAGCGCATCAAACGGAGGCTACCCCAGAACAGCAGGCGGCCTTCGACGCGCAGCAGAATAAGTAGCGCAGTGCATTGCCACAGATGGCAACAACGATCAGGCGGCGCGCTGGTCGTCGCTGCCGTCGCGCAGGTATTTGAAGCGCGCGGAATAGGGCTCGAGCGCTTGCTCACCGGTACGCTTCAGGAAGGCAGAGAGTTCTTCACGCTCGCCCGACTGGTCTTCCCAATACATGTCGCGTAGTTCACTAATGCCCTCGCTGAGGATAGAAGCACTTTCGATGGTGGCCTGTACGAGGAACAACTCCGCCATAACCAGGTCGCTGATGGCGCGTTCGGCGCGGCCTCGCACAGTGGTTTCGGTTGAAGTAGTCACAGTAGTCTCCTTGCTCATTTTTGCACCAATTAGGGGTTTGCTTGCCTCGTGTGCACCACCATGTGGCACGACGGCGGCGATTCTAGGCATATTTCGTGACAAATCAATGAACTTGGGTGTCAAAGAGCTGTCTTTGTGCATATTCCCAATATTGCCAAGCAGGTTCCGTGCCAAAGGCATAAATAAAACCAGGTTCTACCCAGGCGAGCTTGCATAATGGCCCGCCTGACCGATACTTCCATTACCCCCTTGCAGGAGTTAAGTATGAAGTTTGTCAGACAATTGAGCGCTGTTATCGGCATGGCGCTAATCTCACTCTCAGTGTTCGCTGCTGAGCGACCTAATATCCTCATCATCTGGGGCGACGATATTGGTATCACTAATATCAGTGCCTACAGCGATGGCATCATGGGATACCACACGCCCAATATCGATCGCATCGCCAATGAGGGCATGCGCTTTACCGACTACTATGGCGACCAGAGCTGTACGGCGGGCCGCTCCACCTTTATTACAGGCCAGTCCGGATTGCGCACAGGCCTGACCAAAGTCGGTTTGCCCGGTGCCGAGCTCGGCATCCAGGATCGCGATATCACGATTGCCGAAGTGCTCAAGTCCAAGGGCTATGCCACCGGGCAGTTTGGTAAGAATCACCTGGGCGATAAGGACGAGCATCTGCCCACCAACCACGGTTTCGACGAGTTCTTCGGCAACCTCTACCACCTGAATGCGGAGGAAGAGCCTGAGGATGAGGATTACCCGCAGGCGCCCTGGTTCCGCCAGCAGTTTGGTCCGCGCGGCGTCATTCATTCCTACGCCGACGGTCGCATTGAAGACACCGGCCCGCTTACTCGCAAGCGTATGGAAACTGCCGATGAAGAGTTTGTGGCGGCAGCTAAGAACTTTGTTGATCGCCAGGTGCAGGCCGAGACCCCGTTCTTTGTTTGGCTCAACACCACCGGCATGCACTTTCGTACCCACCGTGCCGAGAAGCATAAGGGCAAATCCGGTCAGGGTTTCTACAATGACGTGATGGTGGCCCATGACGAACTCGTGGGCGAGATGCTTGATCAGCTGGATGATCTTGGCATTGCCGACAACACCATTGTTATGTATTCCACCGACAACGGTGTGCACTACAACACCTGGCCCGATGCCGGTATTACGCCGTTCCGCAGCGAGAAGAACTCGAATTGGGAGGGCGCCTACCGTGTGCCGATGGTGGTGCGCTGGCCTGGTAAGATTCCGGCTGGCAAGATCTCCAATGAAGTCATGTCGCACCTCGACTGGATGCCAACGCTGGCTGCGGCCACCGGTGATACCGATCTCAAGCAGCGCTTGCTGAAGGGCACCCGGGTCGGTAGCAAGCAAGCCAAACTGCACCTGGATGGTTACAACTTTATACCCTATCTGACCGGCGAGGCAGATAAAGGGCCGCGCAATGAGTTCCACTACATCAATGATGAAGGCATGCCCGTGGGCGTGCGCGTGGGGGATTGGAAGATTGTCTACGCCGAGAACCGTGCCAAGACCATGGCCCTATGGGCGGAGCCCTTCGTCACCTTGCGGCTGTTTAAGATATTCCACTTGCGTCGCGACCCCTTCGAGCGTGCCGATCATAATTCCAATACCTACTGGGATTGGATGATCGACAAGCCGCCTCAGGGCTACCTCGGCCTGGCGACCACGGCGCAGTTCCTGGAAACCTTCAAGGAATACCCGCCCAGTCAGCGGCCTGATTCATGGTCGATCGACAAGCTGACTGAGCAGATGTTCAAGGAACAGTAATAGCAGGATTATTAGCTTGCCGCACCCGCGTTAGCGGGGGCTTACTTCAAGCCTAGTGTCTGCTTTGCATACTCCAACACGCCTGCGGCGTCTACGCGGGTTCTATAGCCTTCGATAAAGACTTTTCCTACTATTTCCATATCCGCATTGACGACAAAGATCCCCGGGTAGGGAATGCCGTAGGCACCGTCACCCGGCTTGTATTCCTCATTAAGGATGTTGAGCGCGAGAACGCTGGTCGCATCGATATCAGACAAGAATGGGTAATCGATACCCTGTTCTTCTATAAATTCCTGCTGTGCTTCCGGGCTGTCGTAGGTGATTGCTACCACACTCAGACCCGCCTCTTTGAAGCTGTCTAGATTTTCCTGCAGTTGCACGAACTGCCGCATACAGTAGGGTCACCAGTCGGCAGAGCGATTGGCAATAAACACCATCCCCTTATCGTGAATAAAGGGGCGCAGGTCCGTAACCACCTTGCCCTCATAGAATGCCTTTACCGCGGGGAATGTCGCGCCAATGGGCAGGCCTTTGTCATAGCCGTCGGTATCCGCTGCGACAAACATGTCACTAGTGAGTGTTTTCTTCGCGCCTTCGAGGAGTGGGGCTTTGAACACAAACAGTGACCCCAGGGCTATTGCAAGGGTGGTGGACGTTATGGCCAGGCGCTTCTTCATTAAAGACTCCTCGATCATGCTCAGACGAGCTTCTCTGCGTCCGAGTCTGTAAAAGTATACCTGCAAAGCTTGGTCTGTGTGCAAGGACAGCGCACAATGGCTGATCGAATAACAACAAAAGCAGGTCGAAGTCATGCAGCGACGTGAACTCCTTAAGACGGCGATGGCGGGAACCCTTGCCGCTACAGCCACAGCCCTTGTCGCGCCCCAGATTCAAGCGGCTACCGAGGGCGAGTCGTCCAGCGAGGCGGAGCAGGCGTTTCAGGAACTGCTCGAGGTGCTGGCTGAGCTGGACGCCAATTTTTCCAAGCCCGAATGGCGTCTTCGTAGCCCGCAGGATTTTGCGGAAGCGCGGCGCTTATTGCTGCACACTCTTATCCACGCGCTGCAGGTGTGGCTGGAGGCCGATCCGGAGCGCCCCTTCTTTACGCCCTTTATCGGCAATCACAAGAAGTTGCTCGGTGACAATCCCGATGCACGCTATCACTCCGCGGTTATCGATGATGCCCATCGATACCGCATATTTGGCAACCTCGCCGGCGCAATTTACACCAGCTTTACGATCGAACTGGGGGTGGGTAGTGAATCTGTTGGTGTAGGCACAACCCTCAACGATACCCAGTTCGAGGCAGACGAAGACGGTAACTACGAGATTATTCTGAGCAACGATAAAGTCGAAGGTAACTGGATGTACCTGCCACCCTCGGCCACCAGTGTCACGGTGCGACACTATTACGAGCAAGAGGTCAGTATCGGGAACGATCCGCTGCACCGCATACCGATCGCAATAGAAAACCTCGAAGATCCCGGGCCGCGGTCCGCACCCAGCGACGCTGCTATCGCTGCCGGAATCAGGCGCGTATCAGAGTTTATGCGCCAGAACATCATTCGCATGGACGCCAGCACCAGCCCGGCCTGGGTTTCTCGGGTACCGAATCAGTTTCCTGCGCCGGTGCAGGATAATTCCAACAGCGATGTGGCCTATGCCGCGGTGGACAATGTGTATCTGATGGCGCCCTTCGTGCTGATGCCCAACCAGGCACTGGAAATGCGCGGGCGATTTCCCAAAGGTCGCTTTGGTAACGTGATGCTCTGGAACCAGTTCATGCAAACATTCGATTACGAAACCCGCCAGGTCTCTCTGAACCGCAAGCAGGTGCAGTTAGAAGCTGATGGCAGCTTCCGCATCGTCATCGCGCATCGTGACCCCGGCACCGCAAACTGGTTGGATACGGAAGGGCGCTTGTTTGGCATGGTGTTCTGGCGTTTCCTGTTGCCGGAAGGCGATATCGAGCCCATTACAACTGAGGTGATAGAACTGTGAGTGAACCGTCTGAACTGATACCCGCCGCTACCGTGGTACTGGTGCGCGATGGTAGCGATGGCATCGAGGTGCTAATGGTCCGCCGCAGCGAAGCGGTGCGCAATTTCACGGGCATGTGGGTGTTTCCGGGAGGGCGTATTGACCCGGAAGATCATGAGGGTACCTCTGACCTGTTGGGTGCTGCCCTGAATGCGGCGCGGCGTGAAACGGAGGAGGAGGCCAGCATGTTGATCGACACCGATCACCTGTTTCACCTCTCGCGCTGGACTGCGCCCGAGGGCGCGCCGAAACGTTTTGACACGTGGTTTTTCATCGGTGTGATAGACGAGGATGTCGAGGTGGTCGTTGATGGCGGTGAGATTTCGGAGCACCGCTGGATCAAACCTGGAGCGGTATTGGCGGAGCAGGCTGCGGGCGAACTGAAAATGATGCCGCCGACCTTTGTCAGTCTTGAGGAGGTCGATAAGTACGAGACCTGTGCTGATCTCGAGACGGCTATGGCGAGCTTTGAGGCCTTTCACTATCGCCCAAGGGTGTCGGGTGTCGGGTGTCGGTGAGGCGCTGCATTTTCTCTACGATGGCGATGCGGGCTTCGAATCCAACGATGCGACGGTGGAAGGACCGCGCCATCGTTGCATCATGGATGGGGATAAGCTGATGGATGGCAAACGACTCACCTATATTCGAGAAATCTGAATCCTGGGAATCTGAGCATGATCAGCACCATCTTTTTCGACTTTGGGGGTGTGTTCACCTACTCGCCCTTTACCACCATTGATGAGCTGGGCCAGTCTCGCGGCGCCCAGCCTGGGCAATATACCCAGATCATGTTTGGTTCCTACCACGATGATGGCGATCACCCCTGGCACCAGTTGGAGCGGGGCGAAATCAGTATCGAAGACGCCCGCCAGGGAATACTGGAGCTGGGTCGTCAACAGGATATGGAGATCGATCTCTACGAGGTGTTTGGCGCATTGCCCCGAGACGGCGGAGTGCGCCACGCGCTAGTCGACAAGGTGGCTGCGCTAAAAGATGCCGGCTATCGGCTGGCGATTATCACCAACAATGTTCTGGAGTTTAGCGACGCCTGGCGTTCGCTGATGCCGGTCGATGAGCTGTTTGAGCACGTTATCGATTCCTGCGTGGAGGGTGTGAGAAAACCCAATAGCGCAATATTCGAGCTTGCCTTGGAGCGCATGGGCTCACCACCACTAGAGCAGACGCTGTTTCTGGACGACTATCCCGCTAACGTTGAGGCCGCACGCGCCCTGGGTATTACGAGTATTTTGGTTGATACCGACGACGCGCGCGTAATCGGGGAGATAGATAGCCACCTCCCCGTTTAGCTTACATACCCGGCAGATGCTCCAGGTCGAGGGGCAGCTCTGCACGACCGTAGCGCTGGGCGCGATCTGTTAGCTGTGCCTGCGCATCTTCCACGCCGATCATCAGCACGAAGCGACCGGCCAGAATGCCTTCCATCGCGAACTTGGCCAGATCATCCAGATCCTGGAACTGCAGCTCCATGCCTGCCTGTTCGGCCATTTCCTTGAAGTCTTCGACCGTAGGAGAGGGGATGCCGGGCTTCTCCCGCGCGAGTTCTTGCGGACGGTTCCTGTCTGTGGTCCAAATGCCGGTGGCGAGCAGGCCGCCGGAGGGGTAGAAGAGGTGGCCCTGCAGTTTCGTGTTCTCGGTTTGCAGTTGTGCCGCCAGACACTCTGAGATGATCGATACGGCGGCCTTGCTTGACGCATACACTGACTGGAAGGGCAGCGGTGAGATGCCGCCATCGCCTGAAGAGGTGTTGATGACATGGCCTTCTTCGCCGCCCTCAATCATGCGCGGAACGAATGATTGGATGCCGTGGACTACGCCCATTACATTAACGCCGTGCACCCACTTCCAGTCATTCGGTGTCGTCTCCCAGACATTCGCGGAGGGTGCTGCCACACCAGCATTGTTAAACAGCAAGTGGCAAACACCGTACTTTTCGTAAACGGCAGCCGCCAATGCATCTACCGACTCCGCCGACGAGCAGTCAGTGACGACGCCAGAGACCTCGCCGCCGGCGGACAGTTCTTCTACCGCGGCATCGAGCGCACCCTGTTCCACGTCGCCAATGACGACCTTTGCACCAGCCGCCAGCAATTGCCTGACCAGCGCCTTGCCGATGCCACTGGCGCCACCAGTAACCACTGCCACTTTTTCCTGAAAACTGTCCATGCCTTTGTCCTCTGGGTTATGTCGTTTCAAAGCCCCACATCATACCGCGCAATCGCGCTGGCTCAGTTCAACATTCCCAACTGCCACATCATGAATAGGCGCTGATCGGCAATATCGCGTATCTGCAGGTCCAGGGGTTTGCCCGCGCCGTGTCCGGCATCCCGGTCTACCCAGAGCAATATCGGATCTTTATCTGGCGCAGCGGTCGTGGCCTCCTGCATTAGCGCCGCCATCTTGCGCGCGTGTAGTGGATGCACACGGGTGTCGTTTTCACCGGCGGTAAACAGCACCGCGGGGTAATTCTGGCCCATCTCAACGTTCTGATAGGGCGAATAAGCGCGCAGGAACGGATATTGATTGGGGTCCTGGGCGGTGCCGTATTCACCGACCCAGTAGCGCGCCATCAGGAATTGCTCGTAACGCAGCATGTCAAGCAGTGGCACGGCAGACAGCGCCGCCGCGAAGAGATCGGGGCGTTGCACGACGGCAGCGCCGGTCAGCAGGCCGCCGTTGGAACCGCCAACGATGCCCAACTGCCCAGCATTGGTATAGCCGTTTTCGATGAGCCATTCGCCGGCCGCGATAAAGTCGTCGAACACGTTCTGTTTATTCGCGAGCATGCCAGCCGCATGCCACTTCGATCCGTATTCACCGCCGCCGCGCAAGTTCGCAACGGCGTATACACCGCCTCCCTCGAACCAGGGAAACAAGGTGGCAGAGAAGCGCGGCGTCATCGGTATATCGAAGCCCCCGTAACCATAGAGTATGGTCGGGTTCTTGCCATCGAGCTTCAGCCCCTTTTTGTGAATCAGGAACATCGACACCTGGGTGCCGTCCCGGGACGCATACCAAACCTGCTTCACTGCAATGGCCTCGGGCTCAACCGGCACATCAGGCCGTGCCCACAGCGTGCGACCGCCCTCTACCAGGTCGAGATGGTAGATGCTGCGCGGCATGTTGTAGCTTGAAAAGGCCAGGAAGGCCTCGTTGCTCGAATCCGTGGTCGACAGGTAGGCACTGCCGATGCCCGGCAGTTTCAGGTCGCCCAATGCCTTGCCCTGGTAATCGAAGAGGGCGATGCGCGTTTGGGCTTTATCCATATAGTTCGCCGCGATACGTGTTTTGGCGTAGTCGCTGGAGCTTAAGACCAGCTCGGGGTGCTCAGGAATCAGGTCTTGCCAGTCTCTGTAAGCAGGGCGCTTGAGATCGACCACCGATATTCTGCCGTTTGGGGCATCGAAGGAGTGCTGCAGGTACAGCGTATCGCCCATCAGGCGTCCACCGGCAATGCGGCCGCTCAGGCCCTGTACCATGGGCACAATTTCCAACTTACCGTTTGCCTCCCATGCCTCCAGATTGGCCACCCACATATCAAGGCCGGCGGTGCCGGTCCAATACCACAACACCATCCAGCGTCCATCACGCGACACCATGGCATTCGGTCCCCAGGTGGTTTTGAGGGCCTCCAGTTCTTGTTTCGATTTACCGGAGTCGCCGTAGAAAAACTCAATATCCCGCTGGCGGAACAGTGCTTTGTCCTCTTTGTGATCGGTGCCCAGTTTGTGCAGCTTGAGAATGGCCGAGTAGGCGTCGTCCAGGTCTTCCAGACGTCGATAATAGAAACCGCTGTTGTCGGGTAGCCAGCGCGTAAAGTTAACTTTGCCCGGTATGCGTTCTTCCAGCCACTCGCCGCTGTCGACATTGAGCACATGCAGCACCGAGTTCTCATCGCCAGCGGTGTACATACCAAATGCCATCAAACTGCCGTCATCTGATGGTGCGGTCCAGGCGATCGTGGTCAGGCCGCTGGGGTCGATGTCTTGTGGGTCGAGCAAAACCCTGTCCTTGCCGTTGACGCCTTCACGGACGTAGCGCAGGGCTTGTGGCTGCCCGCCTTCCCGGCGCGAATAGAAGTAGCGATTGCCGTAGATGCCAGGGGGGCCAATCACTGGCACCTCCATGAGTTCACGAAGACGCATCTCCAACTGTTTGCGGCCAGGTAAGTTGTCGAGCACAGAGCGGGTATAGTTGTTCTGCAGATCAGTCCAGGCCGAGACTTCGTCAGTGAGCAGGCCCATGTTATCGGGGTCGCTGTTGTCCCCCTCCAACCAGCGATAGTTATCTACCAGTTTTTCACCCTGCAGGGTGTCGGTGACCGGCCGTTTTTCCGTCGAGGGTGGTGCGGCCAGTGTTGAAGCCTGGAAAACAAAAACCAGTGCGATAGTGGAGAGTGTGTGTGCCAGTCGAAACATTTTGGACAACCTTATTTAGCTGAGCGGACTTGACCGGGATGGTCCCAGTTTGAGACAACAGATGCATAAGAATAATCCATTGTCGGGGAGGCACCCAATGATTTCCCATCGAGCGGCCGGCATCGCAGTGCTGATCGCATTTATCGTCGGCTTGCTGGCGAGCCTGTCTCTGCGGCCTACAGGCGGTCACAGTGCGGTTGGGCCCGTTGCCGCAGAGGATGATAGCGTGGTGCGTCGCCTACACTGGCGTGTGCCCATCTCGATCACGAGCACCTCTCCCATACTGGGTGAGACACCACTGTGGTGGTCAGAGATGGTGAGCGATGCGACGGGCGGCGCGATTCAATTGGATATTTTCGATCCCGGTGAATTGGTGCCCGCCTTCGGGATTACCGACGCCGTGCGCGACAACAAAGTGCCTGCCGGTCATGTCTGGCTTGGCTACGATCAGGGCAAGATTCCCGTCTCAAGCTTGTTTGCTGCCACGCCCTTCGGCCTAGAGCCCTGGGAGTACATGGGCTGGTGGTATTACGGCGGCGGATTGGAGCTGGCCGACGATATTTATGCAAAACACAATATCAAACCGCTATTGTGTGGTGTGATCGGCCCGGAAACCGCGGGCTGGTTCAGGCAGCCGGTGAACTCGCTGAGTGATATCCAGGGTCTTAAGATTCGCTTTGCGGGTCTGGGTGGCAAAGTCATGGAGCGGGCGGGAGCGTCGGTGACGATGTTGCCCGGCGGTGAGATTTTTCAGGCGCTGGAGAAGGGCGCCATCGATGCCACCGAGTTTTCCCTGCCGGTCATGGATAGAGCGCTGGGATTCGCGCGAGTCGCGAAACACAATTACTACCCGGGCTGGCATCAGACCTTTACGGCCACGCATGCCGTGATCAATCTGGATGTGTGGCAAAACCTGCCTGAAATTGATCAGCACCAGCTTACCCAGGGTTGTATGGCCGCCAGTACGCGGAGCCTGGCAGCCTCGGAGGGTATGCAGGGCGAAGTGATCGCCGGTTTTCCCGCGCTGGGGGTTGAGGCGAAATCATTCAATGACGAAATCTTGCGCGAGCTGCGGCGCATAACCGGCGAAGTCCTAGCTGAGGAAGCCGCGGTGGATGAAGACTTCGCCCGGGTGTTGGCCAGTCAAGAGGCTTTTCGGGCGCAGTATCTGCCCTGGAAGCGACTCGGCTATCTGCCACGGGATTTCTGATGTCCTTACCCAATTTGCCGCAGACCGGTTTGTCACGCGTCATTGACCCTATGCTCGACCGTATTGGTCGCTGGGTGTCCTGGCTGTGGCTGGCGCTGCTGCTGATTATCGTTGGCAATGTCTTACTGCGCTATGTTTTCGGAGAGGGGCGCATCGAGCTGGAAGAGATTCAGTGGCACGTCTATTCCGTTGGCTTTCTCTTGGGCCTGTCTTACGCCTATCAAGCCGATGCCCATATTCGTGTTGATGTGGTCTCCGACCGCTTGCCTGAACGCTGGCGCGCCTGGCTGGAACTGTACGGTATTCTATTGGCGCTGATTCCCTTTATTGCCCTGGTGCTTTGGTTTGGCGTGCCCTTTGTCGCGCTGAGCTGGGAGCTGTCGGAGGTGTCTCAGGCGCCGGGAGGCTTGCCATACCGCTGGGCGATCAAAGCGGTGCTGCCGCTCGGTTTCCTGCTTCTGTTGCTGGCGGCGCTATCGCGCTTGAGTCGGGTATGGAAGTTTTTGTTCGGGGGTGTGGCATGAGTCCCAGCGAAGCCCTCGCAATGTGTATGTTCCTGAGCTTTATCCTGCTTGTGTTCACGGGTTTTCCCATTGCCTGGGCGCTGGGTGGCTTGTCGGTGTTGTTTACTGCACTGGCAATCGTGCCGGAAATCGATCTGGGTTTTGAAACCGGGGTCGACTGGGCCTACTCCTCACTGAGTGTGGATCGAATGTGGAACGTCATGGAGAACTGGGTCATGGTGGCCTTACCCATGTTCATTCTTATGGGTTTGCTGTTGGATCGTTCGGGTATCGCCCGCAACCTTCTCACTAGCGTGGCGCGCTTGCTCGGCCCGGTGCGCGGTGGTTTGGCTATTACGATCACGGTGATTGGAATACTGCTCGCAGCCACCACCGGCATCATCGGCGCATCGGTGGTATTGCTCGCCCTGTTGGGGCTGCCCGTCATGATGGAGAATGATTACGACAAGCAATTGGCGGCCGGCACCGTTTGCGCGGTCGGCACCCTGGGCATACTGATTCCACCCAGCATTATGCTCGTGCTTATGGCAGATCGTATGTCGATGAGCGTCGGCGACCTGTTTATGGGCGCGCTTATTCCCGGGGCGTTGTTAAGTGTTCTCTATATTCTCTACTTGCTGGGCGTTGGTCTGCTGCAGCCGAGTAGGGCGCCCGCCGCTCGCGGCGAACCCATAGACCTTGCGGCAGTGCTGGATCTGCTAAAGGCGATAGTGCCTGCGGCCTTCCTTATCCTGGCGGTGCTTGGCAGCATCTTCTTCGGTGTAGCAACGCCTACCGAGGCAGCGGGTGTAGGCGCTGCGGGCGCGTTACTGCTGGCTTGGGCTAATGGTGCCCTCAATCAGGACGTGTTTCGAGAGGTGCTGGAGGAGACCACGCGAACCACCGCATTCATATTCGCCGTTCTCCTGGGTGCGACCGCGTTCTCTCTGGTACTGCGCGGACTGGGCGGCGATGAATTAATCGAAAGGGCGCTGATGTCCCTGCCTTTCGAGGGTAGCGGAATTGTCATCTGTATTTTGCTCGCGACGTTCCTCTTGGGTTTTTTCCTCGACTGGATCGAACTCACATTGATCGTCCTGCCACTCGTGTCGCCAGTGGTGGCGAATCTCGGTTTCGATCCAGTCTGGTTCACCGTGTTGTTTGCCGTCTGCCTGCAAACCAGTTTTCTAACGCCACCGGTGGGCTTTGCGATTTTTTACTTAAAGGGGGTAGCGCCAGAGGGTATTTCGGTGGGTACGATCTACCGGGGTGTAATTCCCTTTATCGTTATTCAGCTCATTGGGCTGCTGATGATCTTTAACTGGCAGTGGCTGGTGACCTGGTTGCCGGCCCAGGCCTACCAGTAGCCGGCTAGGCGCGGACCGCGCCACCACCGTCCACTGAAAGCAGCTGGCCGGTTATAAATGAGGCACGATCCGAGAGCAGGAAGACCACCGCCTCGGCAATCTCCTCAGGTTCCCCCAGCCGATTCATAACAGCGGTCTTTTCCAGGCCCGCCTTCATGCCAGGCTGCTCCTCAAAGTACTGCTCCAGACCAGGAGTGCGGATAACCTCGGGCGATACGGCATTCACACGAATGCCCTGGCTGCCCGGTTCCGCCGCGGTGCTCTTGGTCAGTAGATTAACTCCGCTTTTCGCAGCCGCGTAAGCGGTATTGAATGCCTGGCCGCGCAGGGACGCGTTGGAGGAGATATTGACGATGGCGCCACCCCCGCTGGCCAGAAGGGCAGGAATTTCGTACTTCATACACAGCCAGGTATTGGTCAAGCACATCTCCAGCGTTTGGTCGAAAATCTCTTTGCTGTAATCCTGTATGGGGCCGGAGCCACGGCTAACGGCTGCACTGTTGCATGCAAGGTCGAGACCTCCGTAATTGTCGATAGCAACCTGAATAGTCTTCTCGGCCTGGTCTTCCTTGCTGACGTCGCCCTCGGCGAACACGGCAACGCCACCGTTTTGATGTATGAGGCCGACAGTCTCCGCGCCGCTCTCAGCGTTGAAATCCGCGACCACTACTCGCGCACCCTCGCGGGCGCAGGCCAGCGCGATGGCGCGCCCGATGCCCATGCCAGCGCCGGTGACCAATGCTGTTTTGTCTTGCAGAAGCATTCATGTTCTCCTTGTACTTGTGCGCTATTTTAAACTGGCAAGTAATCGATGACGTTCTGAAACACGTTGAGATTAGCTATATTGGTCGCGAAAATCGCAGCTGGATTTATAGTTGAACCAGAGAGCGCGGAACTCGAGGAATATCGCAATGGGCGTATTACAGGATAAGGTTGCACTTGTTACCGGTGCATCCAACGGTGTGGGTGAAGCAACGGCGCTCCGCTTTGCCAGCGAAGGTGCCCGCGTTGCCCTGTGCTCCCGCGATGAAGATAGCCTGGAGCGTGTGGCAGCAGCCATCCGTGAGGCGGGCGGCGAAGCGCTGGTGGTGGCTGCCGATGTTACCGACGAATCCGCCGTGCGTGCGGCCGTAAACTCGGTTGCAGAGCACTTCGGTGGGTTGGACATTCTCGTAAACAATGCCAATGTCCTCACTCCGGGCATGCTTTCCGACCATGATCTGGATAGCTGGCGCAGCAGTTTTCGTATTGCCGTAGACGCGCCTATGTTGCTGATGCGTGAGGCGTTTCCCTTCCTGTCAAAAAACGGTGGTTCCGTCGTCAACGTGTCCTCCGTTTGCGGCGAGCTGGCGACGCCGGGCGTCGCCGGCTATAGCGCAGCGAAAGCAGCCCTGCAATCGCTCACCCGCAATGCGGCCATCGAATGGTCTGGCGCGGGGGTGAGAGTCAATGCCATCGTGATCGGTATTGTGATGAGTCCCGCATCCGAGATGGCGATTCCCGACGAGGCGGGGCGTGCTGCCACCGCTCGCTCTATTCCAATAGGGCGCATCGGTGAGCCTCGCGAAGCGGCCAACGCCATTTTGTTTTTAGCTAGCGACGAGGCGTCATATATCACTGGTGTGGAGCTGCCGGTGGACGGCGGTCGCTCGGTGGAGCTGGCAACCGGCGCGGCCGACTGGGAAGAGTGAATGAATCCCGCAGGAGCATGCCGTGACTGATAGCGACTTGTTAGCCCGAATCGATCGGCTGGAATCGCTCGACGAGATTCGACAATTGGCGGCCAAGTATTCCCTGAGCCTGGATATGCGTGACCTCGATGCTCACGTGAACCTCTTTGCCGAAGATATTCGCGTCAGTCGGGAACTGACAGGCAGGGTCCATCTGAAGCGCTGGTTGGATGACACCCTACGATTGCAGTTCACTGGCACATCCCACCACATCGGCAACCATATTATAGAGTTCGGCGACCCGGATCACGCGCACGGCGTGGTCTACTCCAAGAATGAGCACGAGACACCCTGTGAGAATGGCGATACCGAGTGGGTGATCATGCAGATGATCTACTGGGACAATTACGAGCGCATGAATGGTCGCTGGTACTTTCGCCGGCGCCTGCCCTGTTATTGGTATGCGACCGATTTGAATAAGCCGCCGGTGGGCGACAACAAGATGCGCTGGCCGGACCGGGAGAACTACGAGGGTGCTTACCACGAGCTGTTCCCTTCCTGGGCCGAGTTCTGGTCCAACCCCCCGGACGATGAACTACCGGAAGTTGCCGAACCAGCACCATTGGAAGAATTCCTGTCGCGGATGCGGGGCGGCCACCCGGACCCGAAGATTCGCGTTCGCTGATGGAGAAGCCATGAGTACGCTATTCGATGACGTAAACTTTGGGCGTCTGCGCTTACGGAATCGCGTTGTGATGGCGCCCATGACCCGCAGCCGCGCTGCTGCGGGAGACATGCCGACGTCGGTTATGGTCGACTACTACCGTCAGCGCGCCAGCGCTGGTCTCATTGTTAGCGAGGGAATTTCACCGTCGGCCGATGGCACGGGTTACTGTCGTACACCCGGCATCTATAACCAGCAACAAATAGACGCCTGGGGCAGAGTGCTCGAGGCAGTGCATGCCGAAGGCGGCATCATGGTCGCGCAGTTGATGCACTGCGGGCGGGTGGCGTCGCACTATAATAAGGTGGAAGGTAGTCAGACTGTTGCACCTTCTGCGATTCAGGCACGGGGCGAAATCTATACGGATGCGGCCGGCATGGCGTCTTTCGACGCGCCGCGCGCGCTGGAGACCGAAGAAATTGCCGCGGTGATTGAACAGTATCGCCAGGCGACCGTTAACGCCTACGCAGCGGGGTTCGATGGCGTAGAGCTGCACTGCACCAGTGGCTATTTACCGGCCCAGTTTCTCTCTACGGGTACCAATCAGCGCGACGATCACTATGGTGGGAGTCTTGCGAATCGTGTGCGCTTCCCCCTGGAAGTGCTGCGTGCTTTGAGCGAAGTAGACGGTGCTGACCGGGTGGGGTTTCGTATCTGCCCGGATAATCCGTTCAATGACCTTGCAGATGACGACCCCCAGGAGACCTTCGCGGCGTTTCTCGCGGGTGCCAGTGAGCTCAAGCTCGCCTACGTTCATGCTATTCGATTCCCAACGGGTCGGGTCGATAACCTCGGGCTGGCAGGCAAGCATTTCCCCGGCAAGGTAATCGGTAATGAGAGCTTCACCCGCGATGAGGCGTTGGCCGCTATCGAGGCCGGTGAATTGAGTGCGGTGAGTTTTGGTCGGCCCTTTATCGCCAATCCTGATTTAGTGCGACGCTTTGAGCGCGACTGGCCGTTGGCGGAGTTTGATATGGGTTCGCTATATACGCCGGGTGAGCAGGGTTATTCGGACTACCCGTTCTATCGCTAACGCGCCAGCCAGGCTCTACTGCGACCCCAGCAACAAACCCAATTGCGCGTCGAGCTTGTCGTTCTTGAGTAACTGGTCGAGTTCCAGACGCGCTCGCTGGCGGGCTTCGGTGTCTTGCAGTTCCAGCATCTCTGCGCGCAGCAACCACTCATCCGGATAGCTGTCGAGAAAACCAAAGAGCTGTTCTCGTTGGTCGCTCGCCAGACCATCGTTGGCTGCATGTAGGCCCGCAACACATGCATAGGCCTCTTCCAGATCCTCTTGTAGTTCAGATTGAATAGTCTGGGTGCGCGGCAGCGGTTTATGCAGTTGCAGCTTTTCTCGATCTGCCACACCGCCAAACACCGAAGTGATGCCAGCGCCGACAGCGAGGTCATAGGTACCCCAGGCGGGATCGAACAGCACGCGCCCGGAGAGGTCCGTCACGGTGCAATCGCTGAAGGTCAGGATCAGGTTGCGGTGTTCCTGTCGATGAACGTTTTCCAGTAGACCCTCGACGGTAATCCCGGAGAGATAATCCAGCCGCGCACGCTGTCCTACCTGTATGTTGTGTGCTTTCAATTCATCGATGGTGTATTCGGAGAGACAGCGGCTGAAATCCTTCAGGTGTCCGATGGGCGAACCGAAGCCCTCGGCGTGATAGTCCACACCGTGTCCAATCACTTCGCGATCGGCGTAGGCCAGTTGCGTCGGCCCTTGTGTGCGAAGATAGATGGGATTGCCCACCGCATCACAAAGCAACTCCGAAAACTCACCGCTGACCTGCATGCCGCTGTCATAACAGGCGGTACAAATACTTTCTGCCTCTATCGCTTTCGTGATGGACTCGGCGCCACCGCGCATAAAACACATGGAGGCCGCGAACTCTTCCAGCACCTGGCTCAGGTGCTTACAACTGGCGGTGACAAAGAGCTGCGGTTGTTGGCGAGTAATGTCGTAAGGCGTTAGCACGGCATCGACCGTGAGCGGAATTTTGCGTACCGCCTCATCGTCCAGGCAGTGCTGGCTTTCGCCGAGGGAGGAAAGTATGCCGGCGCCGAAGATACCGTAATCTTCCGTGCTGCCGACGAGGCCATATTCTACCGTCCACCAATGCAGTCGTGTGAGTAGCGCCGCCTCGGAGGGCTCAGTATCCAGCGCCGACAGGCGTTGCAGCTCTCGTTCTGCGTCGTCGATCTCGGCGGCCGTGCTGGTGGGGCTCTCCTTGAGAATGGAGAGATGGCGAATTGCCTCGTATAGCTCGTGATCGTGTTTAGTCGCAATGGCCTTCATACCGATTTCGCCAAAGCGTTGCAGGTATTCAGCGTAATCGACGTCGACGATAAACGGGGCGTGGCCCGCGGATTCATGCAAGATGTCGGGCGCGGGGGTATAGAACAAGTGCTCCACGCTGCGCATATCCACTGCGATCACCAGCACCTTGAGCGCCTGGAACTCCATGAAGATGGCCGGCGGGATGAAGCCATCGACCACTACGGCGCGCCAGCCCAGACTGGCCAGACACGCGTTCATTTCTTCAATAGAGGGTATATGGTCCAGCGAGATACCGGTGGCGGCCAGTCCCTCCATGTACACCGGATGCGCTGTATCAGCGAGTTGGCGTGAGAGGTGCTTCATGATGAAGCGCCAGGCCGCCTGGTCACGGGCTGTGTAGGCCGCATAGTCCTGTGTGGTCACGAAGGCGCGCAGGTGAACCGGCAGGCTATCGATAATGTCTTGTTGGGTCATGATTGGGTGATCCCGGAACGGCCTTTCCTCAGCAGAATGAGGATCATACCGCTCAGTGTGCCGCCTATGAAACGACTACCCTGAGTAGTTGTCATTAATCGCATTTCTGCCTCCTTGTGTTGAGGAATAAACCATTTTTTTCAATAGCTGTACTTGGCTTGTTCGTAAATGCGCATGGCCTTCTCCCAGACAGGACCGACGCGTCCGTCTCCCACAGCGGCACCATCCATTTCTGTCACGGGCGCTATATGTTTCGAGGAGTTAGTGATCCAGATTTCGTCAGCCGATCTGGCTTCTTCTAGCGTAACGGCTCGCTCCTCGACATTGAGGGAACCTTCGGCGCGCAAGCTGTCGATACAGATATGACGGGAAATGCCGGGTAGCTTCTGGTGATCCAGCTCCGGCGTTGCGACGATGCCATTTGTCACCACGAACACGTTGCTGGCGCTGGCCTCGGTAAGTTCACGGGCTTCGTTGTACATGATGGTCTCGTTCATGCCTTCGGCATAACCCTGCTGAAAATGCAGAACATTGCCGAGTAGCGCAGTAGACTTGACGTTGCAGCGTCGCCAACGCAGGTCGGGCGTTGTAATCACACGAAGACCTTCCTGCGTTGTCCGGTCGGGTAGTGCCGGGTGCGGGTCGATCTCTATGACCATGGCAAAAGCGGTTGGCTGGACCGATTCCGGAAATCCATGGAAGCGACGTCCTTCGTTACCTCGGCTGACATGGAAGTAGATGCCCAGATTGCCGCCGCCATTGCGTTCGCTTAGCTCGCTCGCTACGTCTCGCCACTCGGATTCCGAGAGGGGATTGCGAATGCCGATGGCCTCAAGGCCTCGATTCATGCGCTGGATATGCAGGCCGAGAGCTACGGTGCGGCCCTCGTATGAAGGAGTTGCCTCGTATATTCCATCGCCGAACAGAAAACCGCGATCCAGTGGTGATATACGGGCCTCTTCAGCGGGCAGATATTCCCCGTTCAGAAAAACGATCATGAAAGAAGCCTTCGTTGATGTTGAACAATCTTGAACAACCCCAAGGTGCATACGGGGATAACATAGACCATAGCAAACCCGATGCTCATAGCGGAGTAGCCCTTTGCGATCAGCGGCACTATTCCCAAGAGACCGGCCGCGCCACCGCACAGTAGTAAACAGCCGGATACGACCAATCGGGGTTTGAATGTAAGGGGCTTTCTGCCCGCGTCGCCGAGTGCCCCGTCAATACGTTCAATGATTCCGTGCACAAGGCCAGCACCCGTCTCACCCAGTGTGCCCAGCAGAGCGACGATGAACACCGGGAGCAGCCAAGCACTGGCGTAATTCTGGATCATCCAGTAGTTGGGTAGCTCTACCTCAAGTACCTGTGGAGCACCTATGCTGTAGCTTAGATGAAACAGTAACGCGGGAAACAGGGTGCATATTGCAGTGAAGAAGCCCGCGATGATCGCCTGTCGAGTCGTCTTGATAGCGCGGGTTGCAAATAACATGATTGGAGCGACGGCGAGGTTATAGAGTGCATAGCGAATCCCGCCACTCCACCAGTCCGATTCTGTATCCATCGCTAACCATTCCGTGTGTTGTGGGCCGGCCTCTTGTGCGCTGATCTGTAAGAAATAAAGCAGAAACACGCCGTACATTCCTATGGACCACCAGGTGAGCACCGTTTCAACCGCAGAGCGCCCCAGTGTGACCAGTACAAGGACAATCAACAGCATTGAGGCCATGCCGACCGCGGCTGGTACCCTGAGCTGTTCTTCCATGATCGACCCGGCAGCGGCAGAGACTACGCCCAATACCAGCAGGAACATCAGTATTAGCAGTAATTCAAAGCTAACCCAGAATGGACCCAGTAGCCGCTGGAAGAAGCTTCGATAGTCGTAAACGCGAAATCGGCGGGAGAACTCAAAGGTGACAGAAAGCACCGAGCCGAAAACGATCGTTGCGGTTGCGATTCCAAGCAGGCCCCCGCTATGGCCATAGCTATAGAAGAAAGTGATTACCTCACGCCCGGTGCCATAGCCACCACCCATTACCACAGAGGCAAAGACCGCTGCAGGCACCAGGTAAGTGTGGAAGAGGGCTTTCACGATTGCAGAAGTCTTATTCAGCGATCTGGCTATTCAGTTCATCACGAATCTTGCGCTTCAGCACCTTCCCGGCTGCAGAGCGTGGCAAAGCGTCTCGGGCCAGAATGCGTTTCGGTGCTTTCATACTGCCCAGCCGTTCCCGACAGAAACGAATCAGCTCCTCCTCGTCAAAGCGTCCGGCGTCCGCCGGCTCTACCACACCGGTAACCATCTCTCCCCATTTCTCATCGGCGACGCCCACAACGGCACATTCTGCCACCAGCGGATGCGACAGCAGTACCTGCTCGATCTCAAACGGGAAGATGTTGAAACCACCCGAGATGATCATGTCTCGCTTTCGATCGTTGATATACAGATAACCCTCGTCATCCATATAGCCCACATCGCCGGTATGGTGCCAGCCGTGAGCCTGCACTTCCGCTGTAGCGACTGGATCGTTGAGGTAGCCTTTCATGACGCCGGGCCCCTGCATCACGATTTCGCCTGCTTCGCCGGTCGCTACCAGCTCACCGGTATCGTCCATGATGGCAATTCGATCAATTGCGCAAGTGGCGCGCCCGCAAGAAGCCAGGCGATGAGAAAGTTTTCCAACGGCCGCCGCTGATGCCGTTTCAGACGGCGATATAAATGTCAGTGGTACGCCCGCTTCCGTCTGCCCCAGCGATTGGCACATGACCGGGCCAAACACACCGATGGCCTCTCTGATCTTGCCGGGTGCTATGGGCGCCCCCATAGTAATGATGTATTTCAGGTGCGGGTAATCACAGGCGTCTATTTGCGGGTGTTGTAGCAACATGTAAACCAATGTCGGCGGCAGGAACAGCGTAGAAATCTTGTTGGTCTGAAGCTGATCAACGATCTCGTCAACAACCGGAGTGCCCATCATGACATTGGTGCCGCCGGCGGCGAGTGTGCCCATACAGACAAAGCCCGCGGCGTGGGTAATAGGCGCGACAACGAGGTTTCGAGAGCAGGGCTCGACAGGGAGGCACTCCTGGAACGCCATACCTGATAAGCCAATCATGGCGTGTGGATTTTGCGTTAGCTTGGGTAGACCTGTGGTTCCACCGGTTGAGCCCTGCATGCCAATATCCTCGGCAGTAATCTCCGCATCCGGTGTGGTTTCGGGCGCATCGCCGATCCAGTCTGTAAGATGCTGGCCAAGACCGCAGTCAGTATCCAGGCATATGCCCAGGCGAAGAGAGGGCACGCTATCGATCACGTGCCTAGCGACGTCAGCAGTGTCGCTGTGGAAGAACACCAGTTCACAGTTACCCCGGCTAAGTACTTCTATATTGTCGTCAACCGGATTCTTCAGGTTGACATTGCACCAGACCGCGCCAGCACGAAATGCTCCCATCTTGGCGGTGACCGCCAGTCCGCAGTTTGGGGTTAGCAGCGCGAAGCGGGTACCTTTACCGAAACCGTCCATCAGCATACGGTTGGCTACCCTTCGGCTCAGCTGCTGTGACTCCGAGTAGCTCAGGTCGCCGCCGAAGCCGGTGAACGCCAGCCGGTGAGGGTAGCGCTGGGCGCTGTTGTCAAACTGCTCGGTGATTAACTGAATCTTCATGTGTTCATTCCTTTTCTTATCCGTATACGGGAACTAAGTGTTCATCCCGTAAAGCTTGTCTGTATTCATCCGTAAGTTGAGCGACCGCGTCTGCCATCTGCTCAACCTTTCGAACGCGTGACACACCCTGACCTGCGGACCAGAGGTGGTGCCAGCGTTCGTTGGTAAACTGGTCTTGCAGATCGAGGGTCGTGGCTTTTTCAATGTGTGAAGGATTAACGCCGCGTGCCTCCAGTGACTGTCTAAGCCAACTGACGGGTGCGCCGCTGATGGCGTCGGTCACTAACAAGTCGCGTGCACTGCTGTTTACCAACATTGCCTTGTTGGACCGCGTTGCTCGGCTCTCCTCGGTCGCCAGAAAGCGAGTCCCCAGGTAACAGGCATCGGCACCCAGATGCTGCGCAGCCCGGATAGATCTGCCACTGGCTATGGCGCCGGCCAAAACAACAGGGCCATTGAAGAACGCGCGTACCTCCTCCATGAAGCCAAATGGAGAAAGTGATCCGGTATATCCACCCGCTCCGCTGCATAGTAAAACGAGTCCGTCTACGCCGTTGTCCACAGCTTTTCTTGCGTGCTCGCTGCTGGATACATCTGCCAGCACCGTGCCTCCATAATCCAGCACCGATTTTACGATGGCAGATGGACTGCCCAACGCTGTTATGAGGATCGGTGGACGATGTGTGAGGATGCATGCAAAGTCACTTTCAAATCGTTTGTAGCTGGGATGAGAAACCAAATTTGCCGCCCAGGGCAGGTTTTCCTCTTCACAGACGGTAGATATCTGTGTCATCCAGGAATTCAGTTCTTCACTGTGCACCGCATTCTGGGTAGGGAAGCTGCCTATGATGCCGGCCCGACATGCCGCGATGACCATTTCTGGACCAGAGACACGAAACATGGGTGCCTGTATAGCGGGCAGTTTGAGCTTTGCCAAAATGTCAGGTAGCTGAGAATTCATTTATCCAACCACCGCGCGGTGCACTCGAATAGCATTTTCGCCAATAAACTTGCGTACATCAGATTCGGTGAAGCCGCTACTTAGCATTTGCGCGCACAGTTCATCGAACTGTCGATAATCGCGTAGGAAACTCGGCCGGGCGCGCTGAATAAGATCGGTCGCCCACGCAACGTGATCAATGCCAACCACATCGACGAGTCGCGCGAGCGCCTCGATAAACGCGTCTAGCGTATCTACACCCCAGGGTGCCATGACTGGGAATGTGCCGATGATGCCGCCGGAATCAGCGATGAGACGAGCATGGTCCGTATCAATCCAGCGAGTTCGGGTCTTGCGATACTCACCGAACCTGGATGAATGGTATGCGAGCATGGTATGAGACAGCACCACAGGCTTGTCGCCGACCAGATCGAGTACCTGCTCGACGACGGCGCGAGTGCCGTGAGCGACATCGATAATCATGCCCAGTTCGTTCGCCAGCGCGATCGCTGCCTTGCCGATATCCGATAGCCCGCCAAAGACAGGGGGATCAGTCTGGTTGTCACCAAGGGCGGTCTGCACATAGTGCATGGGTTGGAAGCGCCTCAAGCCGTCCCGGTAAAGTATCTCAAGCCTCGAGATATCGGTGTCGATCATGTGGCCGCCCTCTGTTGAAAGAAAGCATGCCATTTTTCCAGCTGCGTTTATGGGCGCGATATCGTCTGCGTGCGAAGCGACCGCTAGCGGGAACCTGTCCAGCATTCCGCGGATCTCTGCCATCTGCCTCAGATACTCCAGCCATGCTTCATCCCCGCAGAAGGCGCGGTCCATGCTGCCGGGCCTACCAAGCCGTGTGCGGGCAATATCACTGACGGTGTCCAGGTATGTGCAATTGATGCCGGCATCCAGATGTTCGCGGATTATCGATGTCAGAACGGTGTCGCCCGTGTACTTGCCCACGGGGTCAACCGCTAGTAGCCCTTTGGTCTGCCAAAGGCCAAAGTGGTTGTGGATATCGACAACAGTCGTATTGGCTATGAGGGCCCTGGCTCGTGCAATGGCGTCATCGTTCGTTGTTGCTGTGTTTGCACCGGGTAAAGCGGCTGCGGCAATAGCGCTTATCATCTGCCGACGGGTTAGGCCTGCGCGCTCTTCCATCCTTCCTTTCCTTTTGTGGAGAGAAAAAAAGGGCTGCCGAAGCAGCCCAGGCACCCACTCGAGATCAGTTGCCGAAGTACATGTTGAAGCTGACGCCGTAGCTTAGACGTTCGCCCCAGACGAAGCGCGGCGTTCCCAGAAAGTTGATGTTACTGTTCTTCTGGTACTCCTCGTCGGCGAGGTTTTTGCCCCAGATGGCGACATCCCATTGCTCACTGGTAGGCGTGTAGGTGAGGCGAGCATTGACTATATCGTATGAGTCCAGCAAGTCACCGGCGGTATTGGCGGGGTCGGTATACTGCTCGTCGGTATAACTCCAATCCAGGTTAAGCGCGAGGTCTCCGCTTTGGCCGATGGGCAGAATGTATTGAGCCCCAACATAGGCACTCCATTCGGGCGCGAAAGGCAGCTCGTTGCCACTGAAGTCGCCGCCATCCTGGTTGATGAAGGTGTCATACTCGGTGTCGAGATAGGACGCGTTAAGCGTGAACTGTAAACGCTCCATCGGGACCCATGTGGTTTCCAACTCGACGCCATCCGTGGTCACCTCACCGGCATTGGTAAGCTGAATCGACGGGTTGCCGCTGGAGTTGAACACGCGCTGGAAGACCTGGTAGTCGTCATACTCGGCGTGATAGACCGCGAGATTGAAGCGCAGGCTGTCTTCAAACAGTGTGGACTTTATACCGAGTTCGAAGCTATCTACGGATTCAGAGTCGTAAGCGAAATACTCCAGTCCTGCAGTCATAAAGTCTGCGTTCCAGCCCCCGCTCTTGTAGCCGCGCGCGTACTTTCCGTACAACATCACATCGTCATTGATGAAATAGTTCAGACCGACAGTCGGTGACCAGTCATCGTCATCCCAATCTTCTTTGACCGGGTCGTAGTTGATCGCACCAATAAGGCCATAGGGCGCTTGGGTCAGTGGCGCGCCTGTTGCCTCTTCCAGAGCCGCGGCCGTTTCGGGGTCTGTTTGCACGTTGAATTGCTGCCAGTCGACGTCTTTTTCCTCATAGGTGTAACGCACACCCGCGGTTAGCTCGAGCTTTTCGGTAAAGCGATAGTTGCCGTGCAGATAGGCCGAGTACATGTCGGTGTTAACTTCTGCCGGCACCGTGGTGTAGCCCGTCAGCGGTTCCGCAAACTGATCCAGGGGCGGACCGACAACCAGCTCATAAAAAGCGGGGTAAGCAAAGAGCTTACGGTCTGTCTCCAGGTCGCTGGTGAAGTAGTACAGCCCGGCCACCCAGTCGAAGCTGTCTCCCTGGGGCGATACCAGGCGAAGCTCTTGTGAAAATTGATCGGCATCCTCATCGAAGTCCACAGCAAGGATGTTGGGAGCGACGTAGTCATCATCGGCGAAGGTTTCAAACTCCGCATGACGGAATGCGCTGATGGAGGTTAGGGTATAGTCGTTGTCGAAAGCGTAATTCGCCGTTAAGGCATAGCCATATCCCTTTGAATCATCGCTGGGTACGAAGCTCTGATAGCTTGCGAAGGGGTCTAGTTCCGCGTTGACGGCAATCGGTACCTCACTATTTTTCTCAAAGTAATCAGCGGCGAGGGTCACATCCAGATTATCGGTCGCATCGAACCGAAGCTGGCCGCGAACAGCGGTGGTATCCCAATCGCCCATGTCTTCATTGAGGGTTTTGTTGTCGTAGTAACCTTCGGCCTCCTCATAGGACGCTGAGAAGGAGCCGCTTAACCTTTCGCTGATAGGACCGTTAATGTAAGCGCGGCCTGCGAAGAGGCTGTCTCGACCTGCCTCCGCGCCGAGTCGAGCCTCAAACTCGTCTGACGGGGCCTTGGTCACCAGGCTGATGGCGCCAGTTTCAGTATTTCTTCCAAACAGCGTGCCCTGAGGGCCGCGGAGTACTTCCACGCTATCGAGGCCCAGCAATGGCACATCTGATGCATAGCTGCGGCCCTGGAATACGCCATCAATGTAGACACCCATGCGGCTATCGATGCCTACGTTACGGGCAAAGTCGACCACTCCGCGCAGTCCCATCTGTTGCTGGCTACCTTTGCCAAGGCCGCCAAACACCAGTGAAGGGGTGGCGGTACCCAGATCGCTGAGCGTTCTCGCGCCCAGTCGCTCAATCGCTTGGTCGGTGAATACCTGCACAGAGATCGGCACGTCCTGCACACGCTCGGTACGCTTTTGCGCGGTGACCACTATCTCTTCGAGTACAAAGCTCTGAGTTTGTTGTGCCAGCGCTGTTGTGGGCGTAAGGGCTGCCAGGGCTAGTCCAACGTGTAATGACATTTTGTTCTTCATGGTGAGAGTCCTCTGTGGGCACAGCCCGATTATCATTATCCTTTTATCGTCGCTGCGCGTGACAGGGCTTGGACGATTTCTATGCTGGGCAATCTAATACCTTGGAACCAGTTACGCTTAACATTAGAGGACAAACGCTTTACATTTGAAGACAACGCGCGAAACTCTTTGCGGAGCTTGCTATGTCAGATCATGATTCGATCCTGGTATCGACACTCAACCTGCTGGGTCTTGAGGCAGCCGCGGAGGAACTTGGTATTCCCATAGCGAGAGAGTTGCGTAGCTTCGGTCTCGGGGCGGAGATTCTTGAGGGGTTTGAAGGCTACATTTCCCAGACCCAGTTGCTGAATTTCATCGAATACCTTGCAGATGAATACAGCTGCCCGCATTTCGGGCTACTTTTGGCGAAGCATCGACCGGCATTGGGGTTTGGGGTTCTGAATCAGGTGATTAAGACTGCACCAAATTTGCGGGTGGCGCTGGAAGTGGGCCACAAATACCTCTCGACGATGACCCAGGCCACGAGCTGGTCCTTGCAGGTTGATGGTGCCGTGGTCAGGGTGGTGCGGATCGATTTGCATCCTATCCCGGGCCGCATGCAGCAGATGCAGATGACATCGCTGGGCCAGTATTATCGTTTACTCAAAGCGCTGCAGGGTCCGGACTGGAGTCCTGAAGCGGTTTACTTTACGCAGTCGCAGCCGGCTGAGCTTCAGCAGTTCAAACGTTTTTTTGGTGCCCCCGTCTATTTTTCCCAGCCATTCAATGGTTTCCAGCTACGGCAAGCCGATCTGACCAGGCCATTGGAAACCTTTGATGCAGAGCTGCACGCGCTAATGTGTGCTCACGTAGAGAATATGGGAAACCGACTGGAAGACTCCCTACCCGAACAGGTTACACGGCTGATCTGTCAGTCACTGGACACGGGTAGAAGCTCTCTTGTCATCATCGCACAACAGATGGGTTTGCACCCCAAGGCGCTGCAGCGTGCGCTTGCCGACGAGGGCACCACGTTTAAAGCGCTCTTGCAGCGAGCAAGGTTGTCAACGGCAGAGCACTTCTTGCTGAATTCATCAATAGAGCTAACAGAGCTCGCGCAACTACTGGGCTGCAGCTCGCTGGCTGCATTTTCCCGGGGCTTTAGCGAGGCGACGGGCTTATCGCCATCAGCCTGGCGCGATCAACAAATGGGGACGCATTCATGATCGGAACAGGATCAAATCAAAGCATAAATCTTTTATCACTTAGCTTGATCCTGGTGTTTTGCTTAGTGTCAGAGTCCGCGCGATCCTCTGATCAAGCCTATGACCTTGTCATCAGCAATGGTCGTGTCATTGATCCTGAGACCGGTTTTGACCAGATCGCCAATATAGGCGTGCGAAACGGGTTCATTGATCGCATTACATCTGAGCAACTTCAAGGTGCCCGTAGCATCGATGCTAGCGGGCTCGTGGTGAGCGCGGGTTTTATCGACACGCATTTCCATGCGCTCGACGACCTGGCTGTAAAGATGGCAATGCGTGATGGCGTGACCACCGGAATGGATCTGGAGTGGGGCGCCCTGGATGTCGCGCAGTGGTATCAACAGAAGCGGGGGCGTTGGCCAATCAACTATGGTACGTCGGTGAGTCATGAGGGCGCCAGAATGATTGTTCACGATGGGCTCATGGTAGACGGCCCGCGCGACGCCACCCAGGCCTTCGAAATGCGCAATAAGGCTGCAGAGGATGGCACCGATGGCTGGTCGGTCGCCCGTAGTTCGAACGCGCAAATGAACCAGATTATGCGTTTGTTAGATGAGGTGCTACAGCAAGGGGCTCTCGGCGTGGGCTCCACCGTTGGCTATATGCGTACTGGCGTAACTACGTACGAAATGTTCGAAGCACAGCGCACGGCGGCTCGTTATGGACGTTTGACCGCCGTTCACGCGCGCTTTCATCCGTCGTCGCAGACCCCGGTAGAGGCGCAAATGGGCTTTGCTGAGGTGTTTACCAACGCGATGTTGCTCGAAGCCCCACTGCTTTATCAGCACAACAACGACTATGGTTGGTGGGAGATAGAGGAGAAGCTTCAGCTAGCGAGATCACATGGGTTGAACATGTGGTCGGAATACTATCCGTACGCTGCGGGTTCGACGGCGATAGGTGCAGAGTTTATTCGCCCCTCCAGCTGGGAAGCCATGGGTTATCGCTACGAAGAAACGGTGTATGACCCTGACCAGGACAAGTTTCTTAGCAAGCGGGAATACCTCGAAATGGCGGAGAAAGAACCTGGCCACATTATTGTCTTATTCATTCCGCCACGAAAGGAATGGATGGCGCACTGGCTCAGGGTTCCCCATATGACCGTTGGTGCTGATTCGATGATATCTGGCCTTGGTTGGGACGCCGAATACTCAGAATACGCTGGCCACCCGCGTACCGCCGGAACACATGCGCGGGTTCTGAAGATGGCGCGTGAGCATGGCGTCTCGTTGATGCATACACTGTCGCAGCTGAGCTATTGGCCTGCCATGCACCTGGCTAAAGCAGGGGTGCAGGCCATGGCCGTGCGTGGACGAATGCAGGAGGGTATGATTGCGGATATCACAATTTTCGATCCAGAAGCCGTTTCTGATAACGCGTCTTATCGAGCGGGCGAGCAAGGCCGTCCTAGCACCGGCATCCCCTGGGTAATCGTTAACGGACGCACTGTCGTCGCTAACTCAAAAGCGCAATGGATAATGGCAGGCCAGCCAGTTCGTTTTCCGGTTGAGGAAAAAGGGCGACACCAGCCCGTTGCGAAAGAAGTTTGGCTTCGGCTTGATACCTATTAGCTTGTCGAGCCGCTTATCTGGATAACAGCGGGGCGACAAACACACGAGTAGAAGAGTTCTTATTGAATCAGCGTATCATCGCGCAAAAGCGATATTCTCCTGTGCTGCCTTTTTCTAATTCTGTCGCCAATGACTGTCAATCAACGCCGCTGCATGAATACCTGCTTGGTACTTCAATTACAGAGTCTCCGCCAGATACTTAACGTCGGAATCTAATAACATCGCCTGATTCCATTCAGCCGCATGAACTTGGCGCGAAATGGTCTGCGATACCCTTTCCGCCGGGTTCATACTGGACTCCTGACGATAACCTAATCATTACAGGAGTAACTCGATGAAAACGCAGACCTTAGTGGCGTCCTTGTTGGCTCTATTCTTTATGGTCTTAGGCTCGCATACCTTTGCGGACGAGAAGCCCTCCGGAACCGTGACGATTACGGAAAAGCAGATCGGTTTCTTGCTGTCCGGCGATTGGGGTCACGGCACCCTAACTTTCAATGGCGAACCGCACATGTTCCACATGGGGGGCGGCAAGATCGGTGGAATTGGTGTCAGCTCGATGCATGTCGATGGTGCTGTATATAACCTTAAGGGCCTTGATGACTTTGAAGGCGTTTACTTCAAGGCTGATGCTGCGCTCACGGTCGCCAAGGGTAAAGGCGGATCGTGGCTGAAGAATTCTAATGGGGTTGTTATGCATCTGGGTGCTGATTCAGAGGGCCTGATGTTGGGGATTGGCGCTGGCGGATTGAAGATTTCGTTCTGATCAACGAGCTGAGACCTGCAATGAATTTAACAGCTATGTTCCGAGTGCTTGGCTTCTCGAAAAACGCTCTTGCCTGGATTGCAGCAGCGTTGTGCTTTTCACCCGCCTTCGGTGTTAGTGCTGCGTCTTACGATGTCGTGATACTCAACGGTCGCGTCATGGACCCGGAGAGCGGGCTTGATGCGAAGCGTAATCTTGGTATCAGTGATGGCAAGATTCGGAAAATATCCCGATCTAAACTCCGCGGTGAGAAGGTAATCGATGCTACTGGCCTCGTCGTCGCTCCCGGTTTTATCGACGGCCACGTCCACACGGTGAATATCCCGTTAGGCCAGAAGGCTTTGCTGCGTGACGGCGTTACAACCGCTATGGAACTGGAGGGCGGCGCTTTGCCGATAGATCGCTGGTATCGGCGCCTTGAAGGGAAGTCGCAGCTCAACTATGGCGCATCTGTAGGATCCGCTGCTGCCAGAACCGCGGTGTTTGACGACTCTTACATTGATGGCTCGAAATCTGCCGACATCATTTACGACATGATGTCGCATCAGACCAAGGTCACGCTTGATACTTACAATCGAGTCCCCAATGAAAAAGAAGTCGAGCAGATTCTCGCGCTCGTGGAAGAAGGCTTAAAGCAAGGCGGTTTAGGCGTGGGTGTGACCCCTGGCTATATCGTCGACGCGTATACCTCCCAGGAAGTCATCGGAATTCAGAAGCTAGCCGGGAAGTATGGTCGTTTTGTTCACGCGCACACACGATTCTCCAGCCAGCAGCCGCCGACAACGGGCTTACTTGCCTTTCAGGAGTTTATTGCCTCATCGCAGGTGTATGGATCGGGACTGATACTCGCTCACTTTACCGCGCAGGCACTCGACCTGACACAGGCGGCTATCGACTATGTCGATGATCTGCGTGCTGCAGGTCAGCAGATAGTGCTGGAAGTCTACCCCTACAACTTCGGAGCGGCCGGCACGGGTGTCAGTGCAGACTACCTGAAGCCCGCGAACTATCAGCGCAATATGGGGCGAAGCTACAAAGACATTATTAATACGAAGACAGGAAAGCCGCTGACAAAAGAAAGTTATGAGGGGCTGGTTAAAACAGCGCCGTTTTCGCCAGTTCTCTTCTACAACGCGACTCAGGAGGATGTCGATCGAGCCGTCGCTGCACCGAACGTGTTGATAGGGTGTGATTGTTTCTATTTTGTCGGCCAAGGCGGCGCGTTCGCTCAGGACTGGGATCTACCTTTCTCGGCCGTGAGTTCTCACCCTCGATCTACAGGTGCACATGGGAAAGTTTTGCGGTTTGCACGCGAGAACGAGGAACTCAATCTCATGACCGCAATCAGCAAGATGAGCTATCAGTATGCTGATTTTCTCGCGCAAAACGGCGTGCCCCAGATGGCCAATAAAGGCCGCATCAAAGAGGGTGCCGACGCAGATATCACCATCTTCAATGCGGATACGGTTACCGATAATAGTTCGTTAGAAAAAGGGAAGGGTGCACAACCTACGACTGGAATTCCTTACGTACTGGTTAATGGTGTAGTGGTCGTAGACGATTCTAAGGTCCAGCGTGGTGTGTACGCAGGTGAACCAATACGACTTCCAGTGGAGCGATAAGCTATGTATTTCAGAACAGTATTGTCTGCGTTACTGAGCTACTCCTTATCTTTCAGTGCCGTTGCAGATGATTGGGAGACGCTGGTTGAGGCGTATATGTGGGTGCCGACTGTTGAGACGGTTTCATCCGATGGCTCAAGTAGTGAGATATCAAGGCAAACGATTCTCGAAGACTTGGATATGGGCGCCATGGCCGCAGTGGGAGTCACCAATTCACGTTGGACATTCATGTCGGACTTCATCTATTTCGATATTTCCGACAGTTTCAATGCGCCGTTGGCCGACGGTGAAACCCTCAAGGACCTTGCGCTTGAGGCTTGGATAGTCACCCCCACCATTGGGTACCGTATTGTCAATGACGAACGTAATGTCCTCGAAGTTCATGCTGGTGCGCGGTATATATGGATTGATATTGGTACCAAAGTAGAGTTCTCCGACCCCAAGCCCGACGGAACACAGCAGGATTCGGATGGTGACAGTCATTGGGATGGGGTTGTCGGCGTTGTCGGCCGCTATTCGCTGTCGGACCAATGGTATGTCCCCTATAGCGCCAATGTAGGAGCTGGGGACTCCGATTCCACGTTTCAGCTCAATGCGGGACTGGCCTACCGGTTGCAGAACTTCGACGCCGTATTGGGCTGGCGGTACTTAGACTATGATTTTGGTTCTGATACGGCCGTGAAAGAACTCAAGGTAAACGGCCCTTACGCAGGCCTGGTCTGGCGCTTCTAATTTCTGTCCTACGACCGAAACAGTTGAAAGCACAATGGCTGGCAGAAAGATAGGCGATAGCGAGGAATACAGCGGAGCCGTAAAGGATGTAGAGAGGCATCTGCTTGTCTCCGCGAATTTCGCTGAGGCCAGTGTCGGTTCGGTTGCCAAAGAGCGTTCTGTCTCTGTCAGAACCTTACAGAGGCAGTTGGCCATGGGCGGTATGAGTTTTAGAAGGCTCTTGCTCAGAACGCGTATAAAGCGCGCACTGCAGCTGCTGGAAGCGGGTAGCTGTTCTCTGGGAGAGGTTTCCTGTCAAGTAGGGTACAGCGACGTCAGTCATTTTAGTCGTGCTTTCAAGCGCGTTGTTGGCACGACCCCTCAGCGATACCTAAATGATCGGGCCACTAACAAGGGCGCCGAAAAAGCCTTTTGATGGGTCCTCTTCGGGTGATTTCCAGCTCGCGCTGGTTTTCACTCCTGATAGGGTCAGTCGGTATTTTGGGAGGGTTGCTGTTTGCTCCCCGAGCGATTGACCGTCCTCCGCCCATCGTTCTCACCTCAGCGGTTGAGAGATTAGAAGCTGACGTTCTTGAGGTGGAAGCCCAGATAACAGAAGACCCTGTGCTGGCAGACCTGATGCTTGCCAAGGCCGGGGGCTTGGATGAGGACGTAGGTATACGTGCTCGCCAGCACGATAGCCCAGCGCCAAAGAATCCTCCGACAACCACTTTGGAACAGCTAACAACACATGCTGCGAGCCGGGAAGCGGCGGTGGATGAATATCCCACCGCAGCGGAGCTTAGCGATGCAGCTGTTGATGTCGCGCCAGCCAAAAAGGCTGAGGGTAGTGCCGCCGCCGTCATGTTGGCAGACCATAAGGCCACACTGGATATGCACGACGATTCGACGATTCTCCAGCAGCCAATGCGCGGCGGAGACGCCGTCCTAAACGAAGACAAGCGTCTGTGGATCGGCGGCGATTTAGCGCGTGACTACAATCGATTCGATGGTCTTATGAACCTGGCGGCCATGGGGCATGAAGAAGATCGGGGCTTCGCCAGGCGAGCGGAACTTCTAGCACGCTATCGTGCCACTACACATTCCGAACTCAATGCCGCGATTGATATCGATTCTACGCAATGGTCGAGTCTGTATTGGCGATACGTTGATTTCGATAGAGGGCAAGCGTGGACGGTCGGGAATCAAGATGAGCCGATCGGCCTGGCTTATCAGGTAAGCAGCAAGTTCGCCACAGCGATGGAAAGAGCGGCTCCGACAACGGCGTTTGGTAATCAGACAAGCCTGGGTCTGCAATTGAACGGCATCGCTGGCGGAGACTTCTCGTCATTACGTGGTAGCAGGGTCCCCGATTCTCCGCCGGCCGTCTATGCAATTGGCATTTTTGGCCCCGATATCGAAGATGATAATGATACCGATCTGGCGGTGTCTGGGCGCTGGGTGCAGCCGTTTCGTGGCGCAAACAATGAGATTTGGCAGGCGGGGGTTTCGGGTTCAGTGCGACGCATCGACTCGGAGGCCATTACTGTCTCCCAGGAGGTACACCTTGCTGACTCGGTCAACCTGGCGACTCACAATGCCGACCGACAATATACCCTGGCAGCGGAGTGGCTGTGGCGAATTGGGCCGTTGCATGCGCAGGCCGAATTATTGGGCTCTGCATATCGCGGTGGGAGCCGCGACGCTGAAGGACTGGGGGGATATCTCCAAGTCGGGTATATCGTAGTGGGGGAGGAGCGCCCCTTTATAGCGCAATGGGGCCGCTGGGGGCCCTTGGGGCGCAGCGGTCGTCCGCGCTGGGAAATCTACAGCCGACTGTCATCGACCTATGCCTCTGGCGATGATCACTCCAATCGCCTGGACACAGCAAGCCTGGGAAGCAACTTCTATTATCGCAACCTCAGGGCCAGCTTGGCCTTGGTGCGCAGTGCAGTCGACAAGCGTGTGGAGTCAGAGAGACACGGCAGTGCGGTGATCTTTCGCATACAGTATCTCTTCTAATCAAGCTCTTCTTAAGACAGTCGCTCCTGATTTTGGCTGCCTCTATATGAAACGCGCTTTTTCTTATTGGCGTGATATGGCCATGCATTTGCCTGTCAGTGCGCTAGTCTGTAGCTAGTCGATTTAGCGTTCAATCGTGTCTGGCTAACGCGAAGGTGGTTGTTTGAATGAAGACTGTGGAGTTAACCCGTGCGCGTACGTTCTGTGCGTTCGTTGATTTTTTCGAAGAGATCGGTGTACCGGTTGAAGATAAGCTTTACGAGCTAAAGCTGCCGCAACTGCGTGCAGTGGAAGACGGTCGTGCGCTGCTGCCACTGCAGCCCTGCATTCGTTTCATTGAGAATACCTGTGCGGTGGAGGGAGTAGACGATGTGGCTATCAGAGCGATCAGCCGCAAGCCTGCTTATTCTCTGCCTAGTTTGTGGAATTCACCGGTGGCACCCGGTTTGAGCGGACTGGAGAAGGCCGCTAGCTATATCCAGATGATGTGCCAACTACAGCCTAGTCTGCAGGCGCGCATCGAATTTCATTATGGCACCGCTCGATTCTCTATTACGCGCTATGGCGATACGACGCACGCTGATGATCAATCCATGGCGAATTGGACCATGGTTATGCAACTCATCAATGTGATTCGAGCCTCGACGGGTCGGGATTGGTCGCCTGAGAGAATTAGTCTGCGAGGGCGAAGTCGACCGTCGCAATATGCGCGCGAGGCATTCCCAGGGACGGACATTCTCGCCGGTAGCGAGTCTACCTGGGTCGAAGTGCCGCTGTGTCTGCTGGCGGCACCCACTTCCAGCCTTCCGGATCGTGCCACGCCGCCAAGCGAGTTCTCTCATACTATTGATGACTCTGAGACGCAATTGTTGGCCGGTCAGCTCAAAGGCATGATAAGAACCTATATGGCGCAGCCCAATGCGGGCTTGGGCAGGCTCGCCGATATGCTCTGTTGTAGTTCCCGCACGCTACAAAGGCGTCTGCAGGGTGCGTCTCTGGATTACCGAAGATTGCTACGTGAGGCGCGCTACGAGCGCGCCATTGAACTGCTAGAGAATACCAACCTGCCCGTGATAGAGATTTCCAGTCAGACTGGCTATTCCGACCCCTCTCACTTTGCACGGGCATTTGGTCAAGTTGGCGGCATCAGTCCGCTGCACTACAGGCGGCTCTACCGACAGCAGCAGAATCATCGGGACAACTAGCGTCAGGATCTCGCGTACTTGGGAGAGAATCTCATAGTCTAAGGACATCAGCTTTCTCTGTCCTAGCGGAAGTTGAGGTGATTGGCGTCTAATGGCCAGCCCGAACACAAAATAGATTCTACAGTGCTGCCATAGCAGCTACTTTGGAAGCACATAATGCATCGTACCCAAGCGTCCTCCCGGATTCCGCCGTCCGTTGCAAGTAAGCCTGGCAAGTTGTATCCGCAAACGGCTTTTTGGTCGCTACTGGCCGTGGCGAGTCTACCCGCGACTGCAAGTGACAATCTGGCGGAAATCAACAATAAGCTAAATAATCCCGGTGCTGATCTCGCCAGCTTGAATTTCAAAAACACCTTCAGTGCCTACGACGGTGATCTTCCAAATGCCGATGACCAGGACGCCTATCGACTAGATGCGCAGCCAGTGTTTCCTTTCAAGCTGGATAATGGAAACAATTTTATTGTCAGGCCGACAATTCCGCTGATATCCAGTCCGGTTTACGATCCTATCGACGCCGATTTTGATGATGAGTCGGGGCTCGGCGATATCCAATTGGTGGGGATCTATTCTGGCTTGGAGGAGGAGTCGGGATTCATATGGGGCTACGGACCCACCATGCAGCTCCCCACTGCATCGAAAGATGAGCTCGGCATTGATCAGTATTGGTTGGGGCCGGCCGCGTTTGCCGGCCATATGGGTAAGTGGGGTAGTGCAGGTGGATTCATGCAGCATTGGTGGAACGTCGATGACCCCGACGACGATGAACAGGACACCTCACTATCAGCGCTCAATATCTGGTACTGGTGGAACATTGGAGGCGGGTATCAGGTGGGAGGTGCACCGATTATCGAGTATGACTGGAAGCAGGAAGATGGCGATGAGGCCCTAACGTTTCCAATACACCTCGGTTTGGCGCGGACTATTGCCGTGGGTAATACCCCTGTTAAGGTGCGGCTAGAGGCCCAATATTACATCGAGCAGCCGGATAGGTTTGGTCCCGATTGGGGCTTGGTGTTGACCATCACTCCCGTTGTGCAAAATCCGTTTGAGAAATGACATCGATGTCTTAACTCTTCTACTTACTACCGCGAAGTGTGCTTCGGTAAATTGATCGCTATTGTGTCGAGCATTGTTTGGTCTTGATCAATGCTCGCGAGGAACATAGACCAACGTTTGTCCTGGTGGAGTGCGCTGAAGGCTGGATCCACGTTGATGTTGATCAGGCTTGTATCGCTGCCGGTACGCGACTTCTGCAGCCATGCAAAGGCGCTATCAGTGTCACCGAGCACTGCAAAAACGCTGGCGATCGCATATTCCATTCCATGCGCGTCGCTCTCCATCATCACATTCATGACCTTTGTGGCTTCTACTGAATCCCCTCCATAGGCCAGCACTAGCGGCAAAATTGCGGTGCGATAGTAATCGGCTGGTTCTTTTTCAAGTATCTCAAGCGCTTCTTCCAGCCGTCCCTGGCGCGCGATAACAAGAGCGAGATACGCATGGACAGCGGCCTGGCCGGGTTCCAGTTCAAGTGCGTCGCGATAGGCAGTCTCGGCCTCTGCCAGCTTGCCCGCAGCTTCATAGCTAGCGGCCAGATTGAAGTGTGCCGAGGGGTTGAGTGGGTCCAGTCCTACCAGCTTTTCACTGATCAATATTGCCGGTTCGAGCCGGTTCAACAGATACAGAAAAGTAGAAGTGGCGTTGAGCACGCTCGGGTCTTTGCTGTCACTGGCGAGAGCCTGATTGATGTGTTCCGCAGCCTTGGTGAGTTCGCCCTGATAGGCAAAGAGTATTGCCAAGTCCGCTTGCGCTCGATTAGAGCGCGGATCAATCTGAATGGCCCGCTCGTAGGCTGTTTGCGCCTTTTTAGTATATGCGGCGTAATCGCGTGACCCGCTGCTGGCGAAATCACCATAGGTGTGACCCAGCAAGGTCCAGGCCTTCGCAAACTCGGGTTCCAGGTTGATCGCAAACAGTAGCAGGCGCTCGGCACGTTCTAGTGAGGTTTCGTCATAGCGCCGTAATAATTGCTTAGCCTCGAGGAAAGCCTCGTAAGCATCGGCATTGACCTTCTTGCTGCGCAGATTGGCATCGCGCAGAGAGCCAAGCATTCTATTCGCGACCGTGGTAGCTATTTCATCCTGCACAGCAAATACATCTTCCATGGAACGGTCCCAGGTTTCCGTCCAGACGTGGACATCGGTTCTGGCATCGATGAGCTGCGCGGTAATACGTATTAGTCCTCCACCTTTGCGCACAGATCCTTCCAACACGAAAGCAACATTCAGTTTGTTAGCGATTTCGACAATGCTGAGCTGGCTGTCTTTGAACGAGAACGCTGAAGTTCGTGATGTCACCTCTAGCTCTTCCAGTGCAGCAAGCAAATTAAGTAATTCTTCTGAAAGTCCGTCAGCAAAATACTCCTGCTCAGCATCTGCGCTCATATTGACGAATGGCAATACAGCGATCGAATACGGGGCCGGTCCGCGCACATCGGATGGGGTAGGCTGCATCGTTAAAGGCGAAGAATCAGCGCTAGCGGATGTAGGGTTTTCGGTTTGGTAGGTCCTGGATAACACCAATTCGTCGAGGAGAAAGTAGGCTACGGCCAGAGATAGTCCCAGGATGATCAAGCGATCAAGTCGCCTATGGCTGCGCGGAGTGCGTTCTTCGGAGGCTTCGTTTTCTCGCTTCAGGCCATCCGGTGTTAGCTCGTACATCCATGCCAGGACGCAAACCGGGAGCAGGCCGATGGCGAGTACGATAATAAGTACCTGGAGGTACTGCACTTCGACTTCGAAGATGGGCAATAGTGTTGAGAGCGTGCGAACAATCAACCAGGACGCAACCAGGTAGGCTATCGCCACCCGTATTACATTACGTTCCATGAGTTGCTTGAACCAGCCCATAGTCTTTATCGCCTAGGTTAAGTAAGTCGTGGCCTTTTTCTCTTCTGCGATATTACTCGATAAGTTTTTGCTTCGCGATTGATCTATGTCTAGTGCGACTACTGGTGCGCAGAAGATACTACTGACAACTTGCCAGCGCACTTTTTTGGGAGAAGTTGGCGCAATATGGCAGCCGGCAACTCGCCAGATCTGATAGCCTGAAGGCTAACAGTGTGATGTTCGGTTGAGATGGGAGAGAGTCCATGCACTACCTGATACTTATTTTGCTTGCTGTTTTCTCGATATCAACACAGGCGGAGGCCATAAAAGTCACGGCCTTTAACTTTGTGCGCGCCGAGAGCGACAATCAGATGTCTTCCTATGTTGCACAGGCAGGAGGTATCGGTAAGCTTTTCCACTTGCGCCAACCCTGGTCGGTGGAGCCTGATAAGCAACCCACCATTCGCGGTAACCGCGACACACTGTATTCCTTTGCGGTGTTCGACCTGAGCACACCGGTCACCATTATCAAACCCGACTCGCCCAATCGATTTCAGACGATGATGATGGCCAGCCAGGATCACTCCATACCTCCAACGGTGAGCGGCTCCGGCGCGTTTACAATTACGCAGAAGGAGATCGGCTCACGGTACGTGTGGGTGGCGTTCCGAACCTTTGCGAATCCGAATGACCCGGCGGATATGAAAGCCGCGCATGCGCTGCAGGACGCGATTGTGGTTCAACAGCCGAGCTCAGGGCGGCTGGAGTTGCCGGACTGGGACGAGGAGTCTCGTACTGCCGTACGCAATTTGCTCAATGAACTGGGTATTTTGAGCATCACCGATTTCAAGGGCTATTTCGGTGAGAAGGAGAAACTGGATCCCATCAAGCACTTGCTGGGTGCGGCCTATGGTTGGGGCGGTAACCCCGAGCAGGCGGCCATGTACGCTCAGGTGAGCCCTGAGCAGAACGATGGAAAAACGTCTTATGTGCTGAACGTGAAGGATGTACCCGTCGATGGGTTTTGGTCAGTCTCTGTGTATAACAAGGACGGGTTCTTCGAAAAAAACCGCTACAACGCCTATTCGTTCAACAACTTTACCGCGCAACCCAATTCTGATGGCGGCTTCACGATTCATTTTGGTGGCGACCCCAAAGCGATCAACTTCATCCCCATTACCGACGGCTGGAACTACACCGTGCGTATGTACGAGCCCCACCAGGAAGTGATTGACGGTAAATGGACTTTTCCAGCGCCGCAGCCTCTAAAGTAGCGTCTCGCGAGACTGATCTCCCGATGCCTCAATACCCTTCGTACAGCTCAAAGCTGCCGGTGGCTTCTTCCCAGGCCCGCGTAATCACGAACTCACGATTGAGCGAGAGCATGGGTCCGAACTCGATAGGCACATAGCCCTCGTCTTCAGTGAGTCGACCGTTCACGAGGGTATCCTCCAGGATGCCGTCGATGCTGGCTGCGTAGCTGCCCAGCGCTGCCAACTGGCGGATAAAGGCCTGGAACTGGCGCATGTCCTCTGCGCTGGCGAGCACCCCGTGCCCGGGCATGATGTGATCGAAGGGAAGATCAAACAGGTTGTCGAGCGTATCGCCCCAAACCTGAACGCTGCCGCCGGCTTCCAGGTCGATATTCGGGTAGTGCTTGTTGAAGAACAGATCGCCGGTGTGCAGGGTGCGATCCTCGACAAACAATACGGCTAGGTCACCATCAGTGTGCCCGCGCCCTGGCAAGTAGAATCGAATAGTCTTGTCGCCCACCACCAGTTCGTCGTCGGCGGCAAAGGTTTCGTTGGGCAGGAGCTCGGCCGCGGCTCCTGAGAATGTCGACTGATCCAACTGCTGCAAGTGGTGCAATGTGCGTTCGCTGGAAACCACGCGGGTGCCGGGCTCGAAGGCTGGATTGCCGTGGGTGTGATCAAGGTGGTAGTGGGAGTTGATGATCATGACGACAGGTTCGCCCGTCAGCTCCTGCGCTTTCTCACGAATCATCTCGCCGTGCATTTCCAGCAGCAGGGTGTCGACGACCACGCTGCCTGCGCCTGTGCGCAGCACGGCGACGTTGCCACCCCATTCGCTGCTAATCATATGCAGGTCTTCGGTAACGCGGGTCACCGTGATCTGCTTCAGGCTGCTGTTGAGGTTAAAGGCGACTCCGGCGCCTAACAGAATCACCACTGCCAGGCAGGTCAACACGATCTTCTTCATAGTTATTATTCCTGTGCGTTTACAGGAGTGTAGTCGCGAGTGGCGTGTTGCAACAAATCATCCAGTTCCAGGTGCACCGATTTTTCGCGCATTTCGGCGAAGAGCGGTGCCTGGTCAGCAAAGTGGGGCGATGCCTCGTCGAGGGTGGCGCTGCCAAAGCTGTGCACCGATGTAGAGCTGACCACGCCTTCGCTGTCCCACTCGACAAACATGATGTAGCTGTCTCCGGCCACATTGAGTTTCTTGCCCGAGGACTCTTCGGTGTCTGTGTAGACGGCGCGCAGAATGTCGGGGCCGCCATCCATGGGCCATTCTTCAGTGCCGCGGCGGAGTCGATTCATCTCGCCGTAGGTTGGGTCGATGCGACCAAAATGTTCGAGCAGATACTTTTGCGCAATTTCCAGTCGCTCGGCAAGGTCGATCTCGTCGGCCTCATTGCGAAAGTCCAGCAAAGGCTCCAATGCCACCAACGCGATGGCGGCGGAGCGCGAATCCGCCGCTGTGCTGTAATCCCAGCTCATCAGCAGGGCGCAGGCGTCCTGGATTTGCTGCGCATAGGCCTCGCAGGCCTCGTTCTTGAGCGCTGCAAATGTTTGGATACCCTCAAAGTCAGCGTCGTAGTACAGGTCGTACTTGATGCGCCGAAAGTCCTCGGCGCTCACGGTCTCTTCCGCCGCCAGCAAGCGTCGCAGCCGGTGTGCTCGATTGGTCATCTTGGTTTCGATGCCCAGTGTTGGGCTGAAATCATCTGCTTGCGGTTGGCCTGTGCCGACGCTGGAAACATAGGGTGTGTTATTGGCATTAAAGACGAAGCCGCTGGGCGGATTTTTGGTGACAGGTATGGCGCTGAAGGGGTGATAACCTTCCCAGATTAACTCGGGTCGATCGCCGGGTAGATCCTGCTGCCAGTCCCAGCCTTCGATGCGCATTGGAAACATCGCATTGTAGTAGTGGGCGATATTGCCCTCGGCATCGGCGTAGACGTAATTGATGCTGGGTTGTGTACCCATGGCTAAGGCCGCTTCGAACTCAGCCTGATTGCTCGCTTTGTTCAATGCGAGGTATTGCTCGAGAGTGCGGGTTTCGCCCATACCGGCCCAACGGATGGCGAAAGCCCCGTGATCGAGCTTCAGCACAGGGCCATGTTCCGAGAAATACAGGGGCTCGCTGAAGGTCCAGCGGATGGGGCCGAACAGCTTGACCAGAATATCGGCGCTGCGCACTTCGAGGTCTTTCCAGTCGCCGTCGAAGCGATACTGATTGTCGTCAGCCGGATTCAGCTCTAGCTGGTAGATATCGACCAGGTCGGGTTTATTCACCGTATTGGACCAGCCCAAATGGCGGTTGTGGCCGTGCAGGATGATCGGTGAGCCGGGGAAGGTGCCACCGACAATGTCCCAGCCGTCTTCCGATACAAGACGTGCCTCGTACCACGCTACCGGTCCCGTCAGTGGCTGGTGCGAGTTCACGAGTAAGCGGGTGTGGCTATCGTCCGACAGCGCCGGTGCTATTGCCACTCCCTGGCTACCCAACTCGGCTTGTGGTGCAGTGGAGAATTGCAGGGCGAGTTTGCCGGACTTCGCCAATTCCCGCGGATGCTCTGGGTCGAAGAGTTCGCCGAGCACGCTATCAAAACCATAGAACAGCGGCAGCTTGAACGTAAATCCAGCGACCAGGTCCTTGCCATTTACCGGCAGTGTGAAGGGCAGGACTTCATCCGGATGCTGTGCGCCATAGAGGTTGATGCCATCGGCATAGGCCTGGGCGATATCCCTTGTGTGCTGGCTGATGTTGCTGTCGTAGTTGGCGTCAACGGCCTCCCACACGCGCATGAGGTGAATCAGATAGTCTGTCTGCGCGGCGCCGGGGCCTTTGACCGCAGCCATTTGCCCGCGGGTGGCGAGTATGACGTCTTGTATGGTGGCGAAATCGTCTTCGGCGTGGGCGTAGGCCAGGCCGAAAGCTGTATCGGCGTCGCGTTTGCCATAGATATGCGGCACGCCAAACTCATCGCGGATGATTCGGACATCGTACTGCTGCGCCGCGGCAAAGAGCGGCTCTGCGTCTACTGCGGGCGGGCTGGTGACGATGATATTGACTACGAGCGCCAGCGCTACCGCCAATACTGCGCCCAGCAGTAGCTTTTTCAACTTAGTTGCCCTCGACCTGCGAATCCCACTGTGAGGGCGCCCAGGTGATAATGGCCTCAGCACTCTCAGGGAGCAGGAAGCCAGCCTCAACGGCGGCATTGGCAGACTCAGTTACTGCTTCCACATAGGTATCGCGATCAACATAAAGGCTGGCCAATTGGTCGGCGCTATAGAGGCTGGTTGTGCCAAACAGTCGACAGAATCCATTGTCGGAGTTTCCCCCTCCAGAGAGCACGGCCGTCGGCGCTTCGACATAGGGCGTGCGAATGCCGCCCGTAACGTTTCCGTTGTCGTCCAGTAGAAACGCTGCCTGGTCCTCTGTCATATCCAATCTTGGGGCCTGCGAGGGTGCGGCAAGGCCCTTCATCCACAGGTCAAGATCATGCAATGCGCGATCGATGGCGTAGTGCATTGGGCCCGCGTTAAACGGCAAGTCGCAGGACACGAAGCCTGGTAGAGAATTTTGCTCAACTACAGCCGCAAAGCGGGGCTCGCCCACGCTGTCCGCACGACCGCTAACGATCGTGTAGTAATCACTGTGTGCGCCGCCAGCGACCTCCCAGAGACGGAAGTGCTCGGTGTCATCCTGCCGGGCAATCACATAGCCCAGGTCCAAAACATCTGTCTCGGCCTGTACGGTCATTACGGGCGTAGCTATATCCTCGCGAATACGGGTGCCATCGGGTACGCCGATCTCCGGTTGCGGCTCTTGCGACATGGGCGATGCTTCATCGCCACGGCTATGCACAAGGTAACCATCGTAGGGGAGATAGATAGGATGCAACGCATTAACAAACGTAACCATGCGGGATGCTGACTGGGATTGACCCATAGCCAACAACTGGTCCGGTTGCATTCCAGATAGTGGATCAACATCACCCGGCTCTCGTAGCACTCGCGATATCTGTGAAAACATATCAAATGAAAAACTATCGCCAGGATGATTGAGGTCGCCGTAACGTTCTGGATCGACGGTCTTCAAGCTCAGCCCAAAACCTTCTCCGCTGCCCTCTACGCCTTCAATCTGGGCCGAAACACCAATCCAAATATGACCACCGCGGTAGATCTCCACATGACCGGCTGCCCAGACGTTGGGAAGATCGAATCCGGCGGTTACGTTGAGCCATTCGACCATGGCAGTGCCGCTGAACTTTGAGGAATCTACTGGCCGGTGTACCACGATGCGTGTCTTGTAGTCGGCTTCTTCTGCCGGCTCTACCTGCCAATTGCCATCCGTAGTGAGCTCAGAAACATTGGTGAAGCTTGAGGCTCTACCACTCACGAAATATTCTTCGGCCTCGTATCCCACATCGGCGAGGTCGAAGGTGTTCTGTTGTAGAAAATAGTCTCCGGGCGGTGCCGACTCGACTACAGCTAGACCTATTGGTAGGCGCAGCGGCGGCTCTGCGGGGCTGAATGTGTCGTTGCTGTCACTGCAGGCCGCGACGAAGGTGAGAATGAGCAGTAGCGAACAAATTCGTGTCATGGTCAGCACTTTAGCCTTTTTATGGGTACCAGGGTTCTACGTTACTAAGCGGTGCAGTGGATGTGCGTCGCTCCTACACCTCCACCACGTAGGCCTGGTCCGGGCGGGCGCCATTGAGAACGGTCTGGTAGGTTTCTGCCATTCCGTCTGCGCCCGCGGGGTGATTGATGCTGACCCAGTTGTCGACATCTTGTAGGAACATTTCCCAGGCTTCGCTGAGTTTGGCCTGGAAACCCTCTGGGCCCCAGTCTTTGTTGCGTTTTTCAATCTGGCTCGGTGCGAAAAACATGGCCGGCTTGGCTCCGGGTAGCTCAGCCGGATCGGCGCCATCGCGCGCATCGTAGTGGGTGATACCCACCCCAGCGCTGCATTTCATATTGTCCTGGTAATGATTGTGCAGCGTCTCCAAGACCTGACGATTGCCGGCCATATCCACGAACGCCACGGCTTCGCTGGCGTCCAGCGACTCGATATCGTCGTAGCTGACAACAACATCGTAGATACCCATGCTCTCGACAAACTCTCGATTTGAGGGCGATGTGAGGCCGATGACTTTTACGTCTCGAGTTTTGTGTAGCAGGAAGGCCAGGCCGAAAGCGGTTTTGCTGGAAGCGCTGGAAAGAATAACGCTGCTCGCGCCGAAGAAGTCGTTATCGTCCAGGTAGTCATCCAGCACGAAGGACGTGGTGAACAGTGGCCGGTAGATCATCTGGTGATCGTCGTGATCGGGGTTAAAGCCGTTGTCCGGCGTCATCAGCGCGTACTGGTTGTAGACAGGGGGCAGGGGAGTACGGTGCTCGGCGCCGTCGGTAAAGCCACGCGGTGTGACGTGTTCCGCCTTCACCTTCAGGTAGCTGGACATGGGGAAGTAGCCGTAGAAGCGCTGGCCTTCTTCAAGCCCTGGGTGCTTGCTACGTGCGACGGTGCCGATACCCCAAACCGGAATGCGACCCCATTCGCCTTCGGCGGGGAAAAAGTTCCAGTAGCCGATCAGGTCGCCGGCCACGCCATAAGTGATGTTATTGGCTGTGAGCGCGAAGCGATCCACGCTGATGATCGCCTCTCCCTCGGCGAGATCGACAGAGGCGATGTCCGGCAGGTCCAACTGACGGGTGCTGCCGAGTTCGGTGCGTGTGACTTCAAAGCTGTATGCAGACATGGTGCTTCCTGTTTTAAGTTATTGTGGCTGGCATCGGTGATGTCTAACTGAATTCCCGCTCTTCCCACCAGGGGTAAAAGTCAGGCATATCCTTGCTGGGCGTATCGGGATAAACGGCGGGGCGCTTTTCCAGAAATGACTCAACGCCTTCCGCGGCATCGGCTTGCTTACCGCGCTCATAGACGCCAAGCGAGTCGATCTTGTGAGCCTCCATGGGATGGTCGGCGCCCATCATTTTCCAGATCATCTGACGGGTGAGTGCCACAGATACCGGGGCCGTGGTATCGATAATATCGCGGGCGATCTGATAGGCAGCGGGTAACAGTTCATCCTGGCTGTACAACTGTTTCACCAGTCCACCCTCGAGCGCCTCAGTGGCTGGGAACACGTTGCCCTTAAAACACCACTCCAGCGCCTGGCTGACACCGACAACGCGCGGCAGGAACCAACTGGAGCAAGCTTCCGGAACGATGCCGCGCTGGGCGAACACGAAACCGAATTTTGCGGTGTCGACCGCCAGACGGATGTCCATGGCCAAGGTCATGGTGACGCCAACGCCAACTGCAGCGCCATTGATGGCGGCGATGACGGGCTTTTTGCAGTCATAGATGCGTAGTGTAACCATGCCGCCGGTGTCGCGGATGGAGTCGGTGGCATTGCGACTGTCGTTCTCGTTTTTGGCATCGGCGTTGAAGGTGTCAGCGCCGCCGGAGAGATCTGCGCCCGCGCAGAAGGCGCGCTCACCCGCACCCGTGACCACGATGGCGCCCACGCCATCGTCGGCATCGGCTCGATCCAAGGCGTCGATCATTTCGTGAGCCATGCGCGTGGTGAAGCTGTTCATGCGTTCGGGGCGATTCAGCGTAATGGTGAGGATGCCGTCGGCAACGCTGTAATCAATTGTCTTGTATTCCACTATCTATCTCCGGTGATTAGGGCTTGGGGATTTACCCTTGAATGGCATTTATAGTTAGTCAGGTGTTCAGGTCTTGCATCCAGATGGCGATCTTTTCGAGTGCGTCCATGTGGGCCTTGGTCGGTCCCTCGGAGCAGACAAAACCATGTTGTTCTTCAGGGTAGTGATGGTACTCGCTGGCTACGCCGGCGGCGTTGAGCGCAAAGGCGTAGTCTTTACCCTCATCGCGCAGCGGGTCGTGCTCTGCGGTAATAACGATAGCGGGTACCAACCCGTCCGGGACGGGAGCACCGTCCACCACTGCGAGTGGCGCGTTGCTGTGGTTGTAAGGTTTACCGGCAGGCGGTGTGTAGCTATCCCAGAACCACTGCATCAGTGCGAGCGTTAGCACGTAGCCCTTTGCCTTTTCTTCATAGCAGGGCGTTATTGGGTCGTAGTGACGGGTGGTGGGATAAATCAGACATTGGCCATCAAAGGTGCCGGGTACCTCTCGCGCAACAACTGCAGCGAGATTGCCGCCGGCGCTGTCGCCGGCCACTACCATGGGACCTTTGTTGTCGCACAATTGTTCACGATTTTCAGCCAACCAGCGTGCGGCTGAGATGCAATCATGTGCCGCTGCCGGGTAGGGATTGCCTGGCGCCAGGCGGTAGTCCACGGCCAGGACCGAACTGCCCGTAAGCAGGGCCAGGCGCCAGCAAAAAAAATGATGCGTTTTCAGGTCGCCGATGACGAAGCCGCCGCCATGATAATACAGAATCAGGCCTGCGCGGGGCCCCAGGTCATTGGGGTGGTAGAAGCGGGCATTGATGTCGCCGACCTCTCCGGGGATTTTGAGGTCGCGGGTGGTCACCCCGGTGAACACCGTATGCCGCCAGGCTCTTTTATTAGCCCACCGGTAATACCAGCGAAATAGCCATACTTTTAAAAATTGCATGTCCGCGACCTGTCACTTCCAATAAATGAGAATGCTTGATGAGGCCCTTGTTGGCAACCTTCCTCTCGGCCATTATTAGGCCTCTCGAGAATAAGCCGGCAGATTAGAAGAGGATTGAGAACATGCAGGACCGGATTGATATCAATGTGGAAAATGGCATCGCGAATGTGCGCCTGGTGCGCGGCGACAAAATGAACGCACTCGACGCTAAGATGTTTGACGCGATGGCGGAGGCGGGTGAACAACTTCGCAATGATCTGGATGTGCGGGTCGTTGTGTTATCGGGAGAGGGACGTGCTTTTTGCGCGGGTCTGGATATGGGCAGTTTTGCAGCAATGGCCGACGGCGCCAATGCTGATTTATCTGAGGGCGATAAGGACAAGCCTCAGCCACGGAAACTCGAACCCCGCACCCATGGTAAAGCGAACCGGGAGCAGCATGCGGCCTGGATGTGGCACGAACTGCCGGTGCCGGTAATTGCCGCAGTTCACGGTGTGGCGCTGGGTGGAGGGTTTCAGGTCGCCCTGGGCGCCGATATTCGGTACGCGGCTCCCGGTACGCGCATGTCAGTGATGGAGATTAAATGGGGCCTGGTTCCCGACATGGCCGGCACCCAGCTCATGCGCCATCTCGCGCGTGATGACGTGATACGCGAGCTGACCTATACCGGGCGGATCTTCGAGGCTGAAGAGGCTGCGGAAATGGGGTTTGTCACCCGCGTTTGCGATGACCCGCTGGCGGCCGCCATGGAGACGGCGCGTTACATCACTACACGCAATCCGGATGCCATACGCGCAGATAAGCAGCTGCTCAACGCGGCGAACTATGCGCAGGAGGAGGAGGGTCTGACACTGGAGTCGAGGCTTCAGGACGCCATTATCGGTACGCCGAACCAGATTGAGGCGGTCATGGCTGAGATGGAGGGCCGAGCGGCGAAGTTCACCGCAGGTTAAAGCACGACAACTATAATCTCGCCATAACAATAAGATGAGGACGTAACATGGTTTCTTTACCCGGTATGCTGCAGCGGGCGGTGAGGCTTAATCCCGCGGGTGAGGCAATGCTTTACAACGCGCGCAGCTTCACCTGGACAGAGTTGCAGGATCGTGTTGCCCGACTCGCTGCAGGTTTGCAGACGTTTGGCCTGGACGAGGGGGATCGCGTCGGCATCCTCAGTCTCAATAGCGACCGCTACTACGAATCAGTATTCGCTATCCCCTGGGCGGGTTTTACTGTTGTGCCTCTGAATACGCGCTGGGCGCTACCGGAGAACAATTACGCGATTAGCGATTCAGGCGCTCGCACGGTCCTGTTTGACGACGCCTTCACGGAACAGGCGTTGGCGCTGCTGGAGCAAGTCGACTGTCTGGAGCGCATCGTTTACATGGGTGAGGGCGAATGCCCAAATGGGGCGGTGTCTTATGAAGAGCTGATCGCAAATCACGCAGCCATTGACGCCTCGACCCGTGGTGATGATGACATGGCCGGTATCTTTTATACCGGCGGCACTACCGGCTTCCCCAAGGGGGTGATGCAGTCCCACAAAGCGATTTGGGCGAGCGCCGTGGGTGTGCTGCCCGATTTTCGCATGACGCGGGACAGCAGCTACCTACATGTTGCACCCATGTTTCATATGGCGGATTTTGCGGGCTCGATGAACGCTACTCTTTGTTCGGCACGCCATGTCGTGTTGCAGTCTTTTGAGCCCGGACAAGTCCTCGAGACTTTTGCTACGCAAGGTATTAGCCATGCGCTGCTGGTGCCCGCCATGATCAAGATGGTGATGAACCATCCTGACGTGGCAAGCACAGATGTGAGCAAGCTCGAAACGCTGGTCTATGGCGCATCGCCCATGCCGCCCGCCGTGCTCGAGCAGATTTTTGCCACCTGGCCGACGGTGGGCTTGGTGCAGGCCTATGGCCAGACCGAGATGGCGCCTGTGGTTACCACCTTGCCGAAGAGCGATCATGTAAAGGGTGGCGATAAGCTCAAATCCGCGGGTCGCCCGACCCCCGTCACTGATGTGCGCATCGTCGATGAGGAGGGTAACGATCGCCCTGCAGGCGTTTCCGGTGAAATCGCCGCTCGCGGTCCACACTGCATGTTGGGCTACTGGAACAAACCCGAAGAAACCGCCAAGGCGCTGCGTGATGGCTGGGTGTTCACCGGAGACGCGGCCTATATGGATGAAGAGGGCTACGTATTCATCGTCGACCGGGTCAAAGACATGGTGGTGACCGGCGGCGAGAACGTGTTTACCACCGAGGTGGAAAATGCGGTGATCTCTCATCCTGCGGTACAGGATGTCGCTGTCATAGGCATACCTCACGATGAGTGGGGCGAGGCAGTGCACGCTATCGTAATTCTGCACGAAGGTGAGTCGGCCACGGAGGAAGAACTCATCGAGCACAGCAGGGAACTGATCGCGGGCTACAAGCTGCCCAAGAGTGTCAGCTTCCGCAGCGACCCATTACCACTGTCCGGTGCTGGCAAAGTCCTGAAAACCGAACTTCGCAAACCCTATTGGGAAGGGCGCGACCGACAGGTCAACTGAGCGGGTGGCTAAGCGCATTACGACCACCGATGACTGCCCCTGTGGTGGCGCTGACTATGCGAGCTGCTGTGCCGTCTATTTGAGCGGAGAGTGCCAAGCGCCTACCGCCGAGGCGCTGATGCGATCGCGCTATACAGCCTTCGCACGGGGCGACGAGGGCTATCTGCTACAGACCTGGCATCCTGATACCCGCCCGTCTCGAGTTCGATTCGACCCGTAGCAACGCTGGATTGGACTCAGCATTAAAGACACGCAAGCGGGGCGGGAGAATGACATTGAGGGTGTGGTTGAGTTTGTGGCCCGCTTCAAGATCAACGGCAAAGGACATCGCCTGCACGAGCGCAGCCGTTTTGAGAAGATTGACGGATGCTGGTTTTATCGGGATGGTGATCATCTCTAAAAGTATTAATCGCTGGGACTTGCTATGACATCGGCCATACAGCCATGGCTGCGGCGTTTTGAAGATATCGAGGACTTTTATCTCACGACCGACGTGATCGTATGCGGCTACGGCGGTGCGGGTGCGTCCGCAGCACTGGAGGCACGTCGGGCCGGAGCAGATGTGTTGGTACTGGAGCGGGCCAGCGGAGGGGGTGGTGCGACCCAGATGTCGTCCTGCGAGATGTACCTGGGCGGTAGCGGCGGCACCGCGCTGCAGCAGGAGGTGGGTCTGGCGGATTCCTCCGACAATATGATCGCCTATCTCACCGAAGCGTTCGGTCCTCATGGCGACCCGGACAAGATCAGACGCTATGCCGAAGGCGCCGCTGAACATTTCGATTGGGTCGAGTCTCTGGGGGTGCCCTACAAACGCGCGGTTTATCTCGAACGTACGGTGGTGCCCTTTTCTGACGAGTCGCTGCTGTTCACCGGTAATGAGCGCGCCTGGCCGTTTACCGAGATTGCCGACCCAGTGCCGCGTGGGCATGTGCCTTCGAAGGAGGGCGATGAAGGCGGGCGCATCTTTATGCAGGCGCTGATGGCCGCTGTCGAGTCGGAAGGCGCGCTGATTCGCACCGACGCAAGAGTGGTCGCACTGCTGCAGGACCAGGCTGGCACCGTGCGTGGTGTGGCCGCGCGCATCGACGGTAGGGAGGTGGCTATCCAGGCCAGTAAGGGTGTGGTGTTGACGGCGGGTGGATTCGTTATGAACAAGGACATGCTCGCTAAACATGCGCCGCAGACTGTACCCTTTGGCGAACCCTATGGTAACCAATGGGATCTGGGTGACGGCATTCAGATGGGTATAGCCGCCGGCGGTAATGCCATTAACATGAGCGAGTGCTTTATCAGTTTTGCCTTTTATCCGCCCGCCAAATTGACCTATGGCTTGCTGGTGAATAACAAGGGGCAGCGCTTTATCAATGAAGATGCCTATCTCGCGCGATTGGGACATTACTGCGCGATTCAGGATCGGCAGGAAGTTTTCATGGTGGTGCAGAACGAGGACTTTGAATTGCCTCACTACTTCGATCCGCCGCCACCGATTGTCGGTACCGGCGATACCATTGCCGAAGCCGAGGCTGAGGCTGGGTTGCCGGAGGGCTCGTTGCAGGCCACCGTCGAGTACTACAATCGTTATGCGTCCGCAGGAGAAGACCCCTTGTTGCACAAGGCAGAGAACTGGGTGAAACCGCTCGATAAGCCACCGTTCGCCATCATCAGCATGAAGCCGTCTGATGTGAAATATCCACTGGGAGAAAACCCGGGCTGGTTGATGTTTACGCTCGGCGGATTGGAGACGTTGGCTACCGGCGAAGTACTCACCGCGCAGGGGGAAGTCATTCCCGGGCTTTATGCTGCCGGGCGCACGAGTGCAGGTTTACCCCGAACTGCCAAGGGTTATGGCAGCGGGATGTCGGTGGGCGATGCCACTTTCTTCGGCCGACTCGCCGGCCGTCAGGTGGCGCAATGACAGCGATTAGCATTAATGCTGCTCTCGACCCCGCCGCGCTGCGCGAGCAGTTGCATGGCAATGGCAGAATCCAGGTGCCAAATTTTTTCACCCCGGAGTCTGCCGACTATCTCTATGGCTTGCTGCAATCGAATCAGCAGTGGTATCTCACCTATAACGAGGGCGATGAAAACTATGAGTCGCCCTTGCAGGAATTCCAGGCACTGCCGCCGGAGCAGAAACGTCAGTTTATGGGCCGGGTGCTCGGCAGTGCGAAAGACGGCTTTCAGTTTATCTTTCGGCAGTACTACATTAGCCGCTCGGTAGAGCGGGGCGAGAATGAGGGCCACCCCCTGCATGCCTATCACGCGTTCGCCAATGCCCCTACAACGCTTGAGTGGATGCGTGCACTGACCGGCGACGATTCGGTGCGCAAATCAGACAGCTACGCGAGCTGGTATGCACCAGGTGATTTTCTGACGACTCACGATGATCTGCACGGCAGCCATGATCGGGTAGCGGCCTGGGTGGTTAGCATGACGAAAGACTGGAATCCCAATTGGGGCGGCTACCTGGCCTTTTACGATGAGCAGGATAATATCGTCGAAGCGTTCCGGCCGAGCTTCAATACCCTCAACCTGTTTTTGATCCCGCAGAAACACGCTGTACAGATGGTCTCACCCTTCGCCGCGAGCAAGCGCACCAGTTTTCTGGGGTGGCTGCACCGATGAGCGAAGCGATTCTCGATCCCGATCGCCCCATCTGCGACCCGCATCATCATCTTTGGGATCATCCGGACAACGCCTACCTATTGCCCGAACTCCTCGCTGACACCGGCAGTGGTCATCATATTGTGTCCACAGTGTTCGTTGAGTGTCTGAGCATGTTTCGTCGCGATGGCGACGCGGCGTTGCGACCGGTCGGCGAAACGGAGTTTGTTAATGGCGCCGCGGCGGCGATGGCCAGCGGTTACTACGGCGAGATGCGCGGTTGCGCCGGTATCGTGGGCTTTGCTGACCTATTGCTCGGCGCAGACGTGGGTTCGGTACTGGACGAGCATATGCGCTTTAGCTCACGATTTCGTGGCATTCGCCACGCCGCAGCCTGGGACGCCAGCCCGGACATCCGAAAATCCCATGTCGACCCGCCTCAGTCGATTTTATTGCGTGAGGATTTTCGCGAGGGCTTCGCCGAGCTGTCGCCGCGGGGGCTGAGTTTCGATGCATGGCTATTCCACCCGCAGATTCCTGAGCTCACGCAACTGGCGCGGGCGTTCCCCGATACCACGATCGTGCTCGATCACTTCGGTGGGCCGTTGGGGATTGGTCCTTACGCGGGTAAGCAGGATGAGATATATCCCCAATGGCAAGCGGATATTCGCGAGTTGGCTGGCTGCGACAATGTGGTGGCAAAGCTCGGCGGCATACTCATGCCGATTAATGGCTGGGGTTTCCATAAGCGCGACCGTCTGGCCGACTCGGATGAAATCGTGGAGACCACGGCACGCTACTACCACCATACGATCGATTGCTTTGGTGCAGAGCGCTGCATGTTTGAGAGCAACTTTCCGATGGATAAACAGAGCTGCAGCTACGCCGTGCTCTGGAACGCGTTCAAGAAAATGGCGGCGCGTTACTCCGCCGCCGAGCAGGACGCGTTATTTCACGATACCGCTGCCGGGGTGTATCGTCTGCAGGATTGATTAGTCCTGCTGTACCCCAAAGCTATTCAGCGCCATCGACACCAGGTTGTACTGGCCCACCGCGAACACCAAATCCATCATTTGCTCGGTGCTGTAATGCGTTGTTAGGCCTGCCCAGGTCTCATCACAGATAAATGCGTCGCCATGTAGCTCGTCGGTGGCACGAAGGATTAGGCGATACAAATCGCTAATGCCCTCGGTTTCAGGCCCGCTGCGGCTGCTTTCAATGGTGGCCTCATCCATCCCCAGGAAGCGGCTGATATCCGCGTGTTTGTTCCACTCGTAGTCGGCCTTGCACAGGTGGCCAATGCGCAGAATGGCCAGTTCCCGATCCAGCTCCGGTAGCGTGGATTTGCCCAACACGTGGTTGGCAAATACCAACCAGCGTTTAGCAAGTTCCGGGTGATTCATGAGCGTGCGGAACACATTGTAATCGCGGCCACTGTCAACAAAAGGCTGCATAAGCTCTGCAGCGGGCTCGCTCCATTGGTCGGGTGTTAGAGCGGGGATACGAGGTTCGGTGAGGCGCATAGTGATTCCTTGAGTGGTGACGGTGGAGGCCAAGCCTGCTATGTTCTGTGCCCTTCTAATAATTTGCAAGACGCAAGGAAATAACACATGAGTGAAGCAAACCTGGAGCGCTGGCATGCGCATCTTCGTGGCGAGATAGAGGGTGGTCTGGATGAACTTCTGGCCGATGATGTGGTGTTTTACTCGCCCGTTGTATTCACTCCCCAGGAAGGCAAAGAGATTACCAAGCTCTACCTGGGTGCAGCCGGCGCCACCTTCAGTGAGGGTGGCGATGAGCGAGAGCTGAATACGGAAAAGTCAAAATTTCAGTACACCAAAGAAGTGGTGTGCGGAAATCAGATGGTGCTGGAGTTCGAGACCGAGTTGCAGGGCAAATACGTGAACGGTGTCGACATCGTCACCTGGAACGACGAGGGCAAGATCATCGAATTTAAAGTGATGGTCCGCCCCCTTCAGGCCGTCAACATGCTACACGCTCAGATGAAGGCCATGCTGGAAAAAATGGCGGGCTAGAGCTGCGCCGCCACCCAGCGATCGATCTTATCTTGTAGCACGGACAGGGGCACCTGTCCGTCTTTCAATACTTCGTCGTGGAAACCGCGAATGTCAAACTTGTCGCCCAGCTTGGCCCTGGCTTCCTCGCGCATTTCGACAATGCGTAGCTTACCGATCAAGTAGGCCGTTGCCTGGCCCGGCATGACGGCGTAGCGCTCGATTGCTTTGGTAGAGTCGTACTCTGAGTTAGGCGTGTTCTCTACCAGATAAGCGATAGCTTCCTCGCGCGTCCAGCGCTTGTGATGTAGACCGGTATCCACCACGAGCCGTGCAGCGCGCCACAACTCCATTGCCAGTCGGCCGAAGTCGGAGTACGGGTCTTTGTAGTAGCCCATCTCCTTCGGCAGCATCTCGGTGTACAGACCCCAGCCCTCGGTGTAGGCGGTAAAGCTCGAGTACTTCTGAAACTCCGGGATGTCATCCAGTTCAACGGTAATCGCCCGCTGCATGTGATGCCCCGGTATACCCTCGTGATAGGCCAGCGCCTCCATCTGGTAGGTCGGCATCGACTTCATGTCATACAGGTTGGCGTAATAGATGCCCGGGCGGCCGGCTTCCGGGACTGGGTACTGGTAGAAGGCTTTGCCCGCAGAGCGTTCGCGGAATGCCTCCACCCGGCGCACCTCCAGTTCTGACTTGGGCAGAATTCCGAAGTAGTTGGGAATGTCTTCGCGCATAATGTCGATGTATTCCGTGGCTTCCGCCAGGTAGCGGGCGCGGCCTTCCTCATCGTTGCTGTAGTAAAACTGCTCGTCTTCACGCATGAAAACAAAAAACTCGGCCAGCGTGCCCTCAAAGCCAACCTTGTCTCTGATCGCACGCATTTCGTCGTGAATGCGTTCGACGTTCTTAAGGCCAATGTCGTGAACTTCGTCTGCGGTGAGATCGGTGGTGGTGAAGTAGTTCAGGCGCTCGGCATAGTAGGCCTCTCCGTCGGGGTGCTTCCACACGCCATCGTGGGCCGGCGCCTCGGCACCGACTCGCTCAAACTCAGCAATGAGGCGCTCGTAGGCGGGCTGTACCGTTTCGACCAGCGCCAGACGTGCCTGTTCCTTTAGATCTGCGGCTTGAGCTGCTTCCAGTCCCAGCGCGTCGATCTTGGCCTGAATGTCAGCCCACATGATGGTGTCTTTACCGTCTGTGAAGGGCGCGCCCGTAATCGTATTGCGTGAAGTGGTAATCAACTGCGGGTAGGACCAGTCGGGCAGGTAGGCACCTGCCTCCTCGGCCAGCCTCACTTGCTCGATGGTTTGATCGAAAAGCTCACCCACGCCGCGCAGGCGAAAAATATAGTTCTGCGCATCCGCTGCCGAATTGACCGGATGGTTGTTGGCGAGGAATGTGGGTACATAGGTATGCATGCCTCGGAACTGGTGGATGGGGTAAAGCTGACGCCGAAACTGGTCACTGGCGATGGAGCGCTGCAGCGACTGCTCATACAGGGTGTAGGAAAGTTGCTCTTTTTCGCTGAGCGTTGCCTGATCGAATTCTTGCAGGGTAGCCAATCGCTTTTCTATGCGGGCACGCCAGGCATTGTTGTCGGCCTCAGAGCCCGGGTTCCAGGCGCCGTCATTCGAGTGCAGTCCGCGTCTGGATGCGGTTGCCGGGTAAATCTCCATATCTTCGGCGTAGTTCCAGTCGAGGAAAGCGCGGAACTCGCTGACTGGCACTGCTGTCTCAGGTGCATCAGCAGTTTCGGTAGCGACTTCTTGCGGCGCCTCCTTGCTGCAGGCCGACAGGGCGGCGATCAGAAGTACGCTGACAAAATAAGCAAAAGACTTGTAGGCTCGCATAGCAAAATCCATTCGTTTCGAGGGCGCGTATTCTACCCACAATAGCACCTTCCGCAAGCACTTGCCCTTATACTCGCACCGGCCTTCGCGAGTGTGTAAGCTACAGGGCCGCTACAGGAACGTATAACGACAATAAGGAGTAGCTTATGGCCCTGAATCAACGCGATCTACTGACCCCAGCCCTCAGTCTGATGCTGGCATTGTTGCTAGCCACCTCGGTTCAGGCTCGAGACTTGCGCGAAGGCAATCCCAAGCGCGAAGGCATGTCTGTTGAACGCCTTGAGCGCATTGGCGCGCATATGAACAAGCAGGTCGACAGCGGCGTTATGGTCGGTGGACTCGGCATGATCGCTCGCAATGGCAAAGTGGTGTACCAGGAAACCTATGGCATGGCCGACCGGGAACAGCAGTTGCCGATGAAAGAGGATGCCATCTTCCGTATCTATTCCATGACCAAGCCGATAACGGGTGTCGCCCTGATGATGCTCTATGAAGAAGGTCACTTTTTTCTCAATGATCCTGTAGCGAAATACATTCCCGAACTGGCCAACCTGAAGCTGGCGCTATCCACGGCCGACGTCGCGACAGGTGCCGTGTCTGATGGCACCACCAGTATGGGAGGAGACGAGGGTAACGAGGATGCGATTGGCAAAACCCGCGAGCCGATGCGCCAACCCACGATTCGCGATTTGCTGCGTCACACCGCTGGCTTCACCTACGGCATATTCGGCGATACTGAAGTCGATAAGCTCTACCGAGAAGCCAAGCTCTTCCAGGCGAAGGATCTAAAGGAGTTTATCACCATACTCGGCCAGCAACCGCTGCAGTATGAGCCGGGCTCTCGTTGGCATTACAGCGTCTCGGTCGACGTGCAGGGAAGGCTGGTGGAAGTGATCTCCGGCATGAGCTTCGGTGAGTTCTTGCAGGAGCGCATGTTCAAACCGCTGGGCATGCATGACACCAGTTTTATTCTTCCGCCGGAAAAGCGTGATCGCCTCACGCAGATCTATGCACCCAAGGGTACCCAGGTGGGCTTTGATGGCGCTTGGCAGCGTAACCGTTCTCAGGAGCTTGAGGTAGCCGATGCGCGTGTGACCCAGGGTTATCTGGAGGGCGGTCAGTTTGAAAGCGGTGGTGGCGGATTGCTATCGACAGCGAGCGACTATATGCGCTTTTCACTGATGATGCTCAATGGCGGTGAGTTAGATGGCGTGCGCCTGCTATCCCCCAAGAGCGTGGAACTGATGACGCGCAGTCACACGGGCCATATGGCCACCTCCTTTGGGCGGCCGGGTGTTGCCTTTGGTTTGGGCTTTGCTGTGGTCACGGATAACGGCCAGGTGGGTGAGATTGGCTCTGATGGCGAGTACAACTGGGGCGGTGCCGCGGGCACTCGTTTCTGGATCGATCCTGCCGAAAACCTGGTTGGAGTATTTATGGTGCAGAGCATTCCCCACCAAACGACCCTGGGGCCAGAGTTTCATACGCTGACCTACCAGGCGATAACCGAATCATACGTTGAGTAACGAGGAACTGAAGATGGCCGATACTGGACTGCAACTGCGTTCACTGGTGACCGAAGAGGGCACCTTGGAAATTTCATTGGTGGACGTGGAGATTCCACAACCCGGACCCGACGAGGTGTTGGTGCGGATTGAAGCTGCGCCGATTAATCCCTCTGATTTGGCACTGCTGTTTGGTTTTGCCGATATGAGCACGGCCAGGGTCGGCGGAACCGCAGAGCGTCCCACGGTAACGGCTGGTATCCCCGAGGCCATGCGCAAGGCGGTGGCTGCACGGGTTGGAGAATCTTTGCCCGTGGGCAACGAAGCGGGCGGTGTGGTCATAGGTGCCGGTGAATCTGATGCCGCGCAAGCCCTGATGGGCAAGACGGTGGGCATTGTCGGTGGCGAAATGTACGGCCAGTATCGTTGCGTTAATGCATTTATGTGCTTGGAATTGGGTGAGGGTGCCACCAGCAACCAGGCGGCCTCCTGCTTTGTGAACCCGCTGACTTCGCTCGCCATGGTGGACACGATGCGCACCGAAAACCACACGGCTTTGGTACACACTGCAGCCGCATCTAACCTCGGGCAGATGCTGAACAAGATTTGTATTGCGGATGGTATCGATCTGGTTAACATCGTGCGCAAACCGGAGCAGGCCGATATTCTGAAGGAGATCGGCGCCAAGTACATTGTTAACTCCAGCGACGATGATTTTCATGCTCAGCTCACTGCTGCCCTCACCGAAACCGGTGCCACCCTGGCTTTCGATGCCACGGGCGGCGGTCGCTTGGCCAGCGATATTCTGAGCTGCATGGAAGTGGCCGCGCAGCGCAATATGACTGAGTACAACCGGTACGGGTCGGATGTGTACAAGCAGGTGTATATCTACGGCGGGCTGGATATGAGCCCGACCACCTTACACCGTAGCTTTGGATTCTCCTGGGGTATTGGCGGCTTCCTGCTGACGCCTTACTTGCAGAAGGTCGGTCTTGAGAAAATGATGGAGCTGCGCAGTCGCGTGGCAGCCGAGATAGATACCACCTTTGCCAGCCATTACACGGCCGAGGTGTCACTCGCTGGTGCGCTCGATCCCGTGGCCATCGCTCGTTACGGCAAAATGGCCACCGGTGAGAAGTTCCTGATCAAACCGCAGGAATAGCCTTAAGCGGTTGTCTTGAAGAGCCTTAAGCGGATTTGTAACCGCCAGGGGTCATAGTCTTCACAGCCCAGTTCCCGGTACTCGGCTTCGTCCCAGAAGTTGTCGCCGGGGCTGCGCTGCAAAAAGTTACCCGCATACAGAGCACAGCGTAGTTCCTGAGCAAGCGCAGTGTCTCCAGCGATTCTTTGCTTCAGCAGGGCAGCTGTCATCGGCTCATTCACCATGCGCAGGCCACCGCCGGCATCGGTGTCTAACAACATCAGGTTGTCGCCGTTGCTGGTCCAGGCTGCCCATTCGACCTGATCCTTTGCAGTGCCGCGACCTGGGCTGCCGCTGTGAGCAAATTCGCCCCAGTAATTACGCATCTGCCTGGCCAGTTTGTCGCGTCCCGGAATATTTTCTTCCGTGTACAGGCCTGGCACGAGCTCAGTGCGATCGAAGTCATTGAAAATCCAGCTGACCTCAAGTCCGTGGCCTGCACCCAGCAAATTGGCAAAATCCGCCATCCAGCTCTGAGCGCCTTCGTCCCAATCCCAGCGATAGGCATAAACCGGTTTGCCCGAATTGTTCACGATGATTTCGGCGGGCTCGTCGACTGCCATCGCTTTCCAGGGATCAGTGGCGTAGGCCGCGGCACGATTATAGTCATCAAGGTTGATGATCCTCGGGAACAAGCCGAGCCGCATCTCGACAAACTCGGGGCTCTGGGCCATGAAGAGTTTGGCCTCATCCTTGGTGGTGCCAGTCATGAGCGGGACGCTGTTGTAGTGGGCTGTATCTTCGAGCAAGGCGTAGGGGTGGCTTTCGGGAATTACAACGCCGTCGCGAATGACCTGCGGGGCAGGGTACATACCCATCATCCCTTCGATGCCGGCGAGTAATTCTTCGGAAGAGCGCGAGCGCATGAACTCAAGGGTTTCTGCATCGCTCATGAGCAACTGGCTCGCTTTTGCGGCATCGCGGTCGGTGACTTTGCCAGCCTGCTGTAGTTGTATTGCCAGCCATTCGCGCGAACTCAGTGAGTGGCCGGGTTTGTCATCGTCAGTATAGTTCTCCGCTTGCCAGCGCGGCGTGGTGCCCGGGGTGCCGCTCTGGGCAATCACCTGATGAAAAAGCCCCGCGGCGGGGGGAGAGAACATCAGCGAGTAAACGTTGCGGCCACCGGCGGACTCGCCAAAAATCGTGACGTTGTCGGGGTCTCCGCCAAAGCTGGCAATGTTGTACTGTACCCATTGCAATGCAGCAATCATGTCCAGCGTGCCGTAGTTGCCGGAAGCGTCATGAGCGCTTCGCTCCGCCTGGCGTAAGGCAGGATGGCTCAACCAACCCAGTACTCCCAGCCGGTAGTCGATAGTGACCACGACCAGGTTTTGTTCGGCTGCCAGTCGAGCTCCGTTGGACGTGTTCGCAGTGCCGATGGTATTGCCGCCACCATGAATCCAGAACATGACAGGTAATGGTTCTGAGTCGAGATCAGAGCTGCCCGCAGGCGCCCACACATTCAGGTAGAGACAGTCTTCGCTGCCCACCACCTGGCCCAGTTCACCGTCTGTGCCGGCGAGAATACCCCACAACTGCAGGCAGGCATTGTTGAAAGTAACTGCCTGCAAAGGTTCCTGCCAAGGTTCCGGCAAACGCGGTGCCGCCCAACGCAGATCGCCAACGGGCGGTGCAGCAAATGGAATGCCGGTCCAGCCGTGGGTGTTGAGTTCGTCGACGAAGCCCACTACAGGTCCCGCGGTGGTTTGTCGCAAAGTCTCAGGCGCCGCGGGGTGTACCACGGGTTGCGTGGGTTGTTCAGGCCATAGCATGACGCCAATGGCGATAAGCAACAGGCCTGCGACTAATAGTTTCTTCATCCTTAGCTCTCCGCGGCGTACCAGATGGGTGAAGTCCAGGCGCGCTCTTGAATGGTTTTGGATAAGTCGGGTCGGGGGTCAGTGCCGGCGCGCACGGCATCCCAGGTGGACCAGCGACAAGTGGGGTTTTCCAATGCGCGCACATAGTAAAAGGCTTTCTCATTTGGGTCGAAATCCGGGTCCTGCCACAGTGCCTTGAGTTCAGCACCGCCTTTGGTCGGCTTGATAGCACAGTTGCTGACGTCGACGCGCGCGCCATTGTCGCCGCAGCGGTGCGTTTTCGGGTCGAGCGCAGCGCCACCAGAACAGGCGACGTCGTAGACCTTCTCCTGGGGAACACCATCCTGCAGCCAACCCTTGATAATTTGCAGGCGTTGCGGCGGTGCACTGCTACTGTCTCGCGTCGCCCATGCGATAAAGCGCGGTGTAGCGTCACCGTTTGGAATCAGGTCATTGCCCATGGTTACGCCGCCGGCATAGGCCTGCTCGAAACCATCGTGCGCGTCGAGCATTTTCGCGTTGTAGTCGTAACCGGCAAATAGTCGGACCTTGATGCGCGGGCCACTGGTGGCGAATGTTTCGCGGCGTCGAAATGCTTCATAGATCGCTTCGCGGGTGTTCTCCTTTGCCCATACTGCGGCGAGGCCGGATGCGCCCCAGGTTTCCGAACCGCCGGAAGCAAACACGCGCCCCTGCTCGTCGGTATAGCGATCGTTTCGTGATGAGCGGAAACCGCCCTGGAGTCCCTGGGGAATCGGTACCGACCCACGTAGAATCGCATTGGAGTCCAAGAGGCCAATTTTGGCGAAGTACTCGCTCTCGTCCAGCGATGCCGCCGCTGTATGGGTGTCACTCGCGCCCACGAGTCCAAACTTGTACGGGTTGGATTTTCCATCGGCTTCGAGTTGTAGGCCGCGCAGATAGGCGTCGCGCACGTAACTGCCGGGAACCGCGCTGGGCAAGCTGGTGGCGACCCGGTAGGGCATGATTTCAAAGCCAGCCCATTCATCCTCGGCCGAGAGGCTGGGATGGGTCTCTGAGGTGCCCTTCACCTGGGTAACTTCTACCAGTGGCTCGTTACGCATGCGCTGCTCAGCATAGAAATCGTCGATGGGGTTTCTCGCCCAATCGACCATCTCGAACATGGCGCCATTGGAGCCATTGGAGTTGTGGGGAATAGCGAGACTCTCTATACCCTGTTCGCGCAATTGATCCATCCAGTCCCAGAGGCCTTCGGGGTTCTGTGAGTGAAAGCGCGAGAAAGGAATGGCCGGTAGCTTATCGGTGCCGCGAAAAATGACGTTGCGGTGTAGGTTGCCCATTTCCTGAGTAGAGGAGGTGTATTCGTAAGCAGCAAAGGTGGTAAAGCGACCGGGCTGGTAGTGCTTGTCCGCTGCACGCACCGTGTCGGCCCAGGCGCTGCGACCCACATCTTCGACCTGGCTGACTGCCAGCTCGCCGCTCGAAATGCCATTGGCGACGGCAGGTAGGAAGTTACGAAACGCCGCCATACGCCGCGCAGCGGTATCAGCCGACATGTTCTCGGGCGCGTTCATATTGTGCAGTGGCTGGGCGGGTGCGGTTTTCGAAAAGGCCGTGTCGGTATTCGCTGAAGCCTCCATCAGACCGAGAAACATGGCGTGATCGGTAACGGCGTAAAAGTCGAGCGGCTGCTTCAGTTTGACGCTAAAGCCACCGGGGTGGTCGATGGATTTCCCCTGGGCGTACACGTAGGCGTCGTAGGGGGTGGCTAGCGTGCCAAACACGTAGGCGTCGAATGAGTACTTGGTGTGTACGTGCAAGTCGCCGAAGTACGCTTTTCTATCTGCATTGCCTGCCGGGTTTGGTGAAATTAAATCGCGCGGCATAGGCATGATGCTGTTCGCGGTCTGCATGCCTAGCGGGGTGATGGGGTCCTCTTGGTCTTGTGCTTGCACGGCAGTCGTGGCCATCGCAGCGAGCAGGAACATGGGCAAAAGATTGTTCACGGTGAGACTCCGGCGTTATTCTTATAGTGCAATAACTATAGCGTGTGTCGATTGTTGGGGCGAATACATGTCTGCTGAACAGATAGCGCAGCTGCGGCGGTTGATTGATGACGCGCAGCGCATCGTTTTTTTCACCGGGGCCGGTATCAGTACCGAATCGGGTATTCCCGATTTTCGCAGTCCGGGCGGCATCTGGAGCAATAATCAGCCCATCGATTATGGTGACTTCATTGCCTCCGAAGAAATGCGCCGCGAATCCTGGCGGCGGAAGTTCAATGTTGACGAAACGTTCTCTCAGGCTGAGCCCAATGCGGGTCATAAGGTGATTGCCGATCTGATTGGTAGCGGTAAGGCTAGTAGCGTGATTACGCAGAACGTGGATGGGCTGCATCAAGCCTCTGGTGTGCCGGACGAACAGGTAATCGAGTTACACGGCAATGCTACCTACGCCAGCTGTCTTGACTGCGGCGCGCGCCATGAATTGGAACCTATTCGAGAGACCTTTGCCGTTGATGAGACGCTGCCTACCTGCCACCTATGCGGTGGCATTGTGAAAACGGCGACGATCTCTTTTGGCCAGGCGATGCCTGAGGCCGAGATGATTCGCTCAGAGGAAGAAACACTAGCCTGCGATCTGTTTATCGCGATCGGCTCATCGCTGGTGGTGTACCCCGCGGCTGCCTTTCCCACGGTAGCCAAGCGCAAGGGCGCCAAGCTGGTGATACTCAATCGTGATTCGACCGACCAGGACTATCTGGCGGATCTGGTGCTGAACTTGGAGATTGGCGAAACCCTGCACGGAGCCATGTCGCTGTGAGTGATATCAAATTTTCGATAAAGGGTTACATCCTGGTGCCGGAGGAGGATCTGCCTGCCGTGCTCCAGCAGTTACCCGAGCACACGCGCCTGACTCGCGAAGAGCCGGGGTGCTTGGTGTTTGATGTAAGCCAAAACGCCGACAATCCGCTGCGATTCGACGTGCATGAAGAGTTTGTGAATGTAGAGGCGTTTCGAGCCCATCAGACGAGGATGCGCACCACGCCCTGGTACCCCGCGGCGATCAATGCTGAACGGCACTATGAGGTACAGGGCGGGGACTAAGGCGCGTTACCTAAACGTGCTGGTCGACCAAAATGGTATTGCCATCCGGGTCGGCGATCATAAAGCTACCGGGCCCGGACGACTCAGGATCGACCTCAGAGATAAAGTCGACACCGGCCTCTTTCAACTGGCTCTGCAGGTCGCGCACATCGGTAAACGATCCAATGGACTCCGCGTCGCTGTTCCAGCCTGGATTAAAAGTGAGGATGTTTTGCGGGAACATATCCTGAAACAAGCCGATGAGATGATCACCGTTTTTCATGATCAGATAATTCTGGCTGATATCGCCACCGAATTCAGAGAAGCCGAGCTTTTCGTAAAACGCCTTTGATGACGCGATGTCTTTGACAGCAAGGCTGATTGAGAATGCGCCGAGTTCCATAACGTACTCCTTTGCATTGAAAGCGGGTTGTGCCGTCGCTAGCCGCTAAGAATAGCCGCCCACTGTTATCTACGTGAATTTCTCATAGCTAACCGGTGCCTCGAAGGCGCCGCACCAGTCGTGACGATATTGTGTTTGGTAGACCTTGTCGGGTCCTTTAAAGTTCGGATCACCAAAGGCACCGACCGAAACCAACTGCATGCCGGGGAATGCTGTTGGATTAAACCAATACAAGGTGGATGCGCAATGAGGGCAAAAATATCGCGTGCAGTCCGGCCAGTTCGGTAGATCGGGTTCGTAGGTGGAGAAGGCACCCACGGTGGATACCAACTGATCTTGCCGGAACACAGCGGCGGTCACGCCGACAGAGCCAGTGAGCCTCTGGCAGTAGTCACAATGGCAGGCGAAACTAAATTCAGGTTCGCCCGTGAACGTAACGGATGTCGCTTTGCAGGCGCATTGGGCTTTATGTTCGATCATGGCTAGTCCTCCCACAGCCCCTCCATCATAACCGGGTAGGTCACCGGCCGGTAACTAGAGAATGTTAAATCACGCACATGCGTGAAATCCGTCCACAGCATTCTGGCGCCTTTCAAAATAGTGAACGGCCGCACTCGTGCTTCTATCAATTCAATCTCGTGTGCAGTAGCTTCCCGTAAGGGACCGGCTTCCCCGTACAGCCTGACACCGGGCGGTGCCACGAATTGGCCTTTCAGAAAAGATCGGAACCAAAACCACTTTCCCGCATCCACCGCCGAAAGACAAAATCTGGGGTCTCTATCCAGATTGGCAGCTAATGCCGTGGTGTAGTGATCAAAGAAGTACCCCGTGGGTTCGTCTCTAAGAAACACGGTGCCGATCGGCGTCACATTGGGAAAACCATCTTCGTTGATAGATGAAATAGAGCAGTAAATTGTCGAGCGTTGTCCACGCTCAACGGTACTGCGGATTTTTGGCCAATCATGAGCTAAATCCATGGCGGAGCCTCAACGCAGGTAGTTGGGCCAGGAAGAATCGCAGTTAACTGGAGCCAGTGTGAGCGTAGTCGTGGTCCCGCATCGATAGCTGGCTTCACTTTTCCTCCCGAGATGCAGTTAGAACGAAAATGGTAGTTGCCACCGAGCCAAATAAGAAAATGACTAGCATAAGAGCGTCTGCGTAGACTCCCGCGGAGCTAAAAAAAGATGCTTCCGCATCAATCCCTAAGGACTTTATGGTCTCCATTAGATAGAGAGTCTCCTTCGAAATAGCCAGACCACGCAAGGCCGTGTACAGACTGAAAGCTCCGTAAAGTGCAGCAACTAAGCGAGTAATACGCTTCGTTGCGCGCTCACCCAGGGCATGAATGGCTACAATGACGGCGAAGGTAGCGGTGAGCCAAAAATTGATGGTTGAATCCCACACTTGGAAGTTTCCGTACCAGGCTGCAAACCAATCGATTTCAATGGACATATCAATCACCTAAATGGTTCGGGTGGCTAAAGGAGCCGCCGAAAATATGTTGCCGAGTCTTCATAGCCAATGGCCTTATAAAACTCCTCAGCTCTCCTTGTCGCTAACGCAGAGACTGCGGCACCTTGTTGTCGGGCGCATACCTCAAAACTTCTCACCAGCTGTTCGCCGATACCCGACCGACGTTTATTCGAGGACACCATAATTTCCTCTAACCATGCTACCGGACCATTCGCATAAAATGTGTCATGAACGAAGCCCAGGCAGTATCCGGCGAAGTCACCCTCCGATTCTGCCAGCAGAACGACTGCAGCATGGTTTTCGAGTAAGTGCTCATAGGAAGCTCGAAACTTCGCGGCATCCAGCTCGAAGCTGGATACGAAATCCGCTGCCAGAGGCAGTACCAATTCAATATCTTCTAACGTGGCCCGCCTGATTATTGTTCCTTCGCTTGTCATTATAGGGTGCGCACTAGAAGTGAAAGCTTGATGCCTCAAGCTTGTAGAAAAGTTGCGTGTAGGGCTTGTCGTCCAAAACTCTGTCCTCCGAACGCGAAAGCACCGCTCCGAGTTTTTCCACCGCCCGACGTGAGCGGTGGTTGGTTTCCCCAACGTGAAACCAAACGATATCGACCCACTGAAATATATGACTCAGCATTAGGTCTTTGAGCTCTCGATTGGTGCCATTTCCCCAGTACTCGCGCTCGATGAAGGTGTATCCAATGGATATCTGGCTCGTCGACGCATCCCAGCCGTAATAGCGGCTCGATCCGATGACACGATTACTGGCGTTATCAACAATAGCAAGAGCGCCATGACTCTCAAGCGCTCCCAGGAAGTAGCGTTCTCGAAACAGGTCCCGCTTGTAGCGCTCAGAGTCTGGATGTTGCTCCCAGATCTTTGGGTCCGAAGCTGCCTGGTGCAGCGCATCGAAGTCATCTTCACGCAAAGGTCTGAGGCGCAGGGTAGGGCCGGTCAGCGCGGGTTGAAGGTCGATCTCGGTCATTCTCTCGTACATTATCAGTCCAAGTCGTTTTGCGGTAACAGTATGGACCAGACGAATAGCGCTGCGAGGGCGACCATGCAGAGCATCTTCGGCGCAGCGTAGGTACCGTAGATATCTAGCCCTAACGCAAACAGGGCGGGTCCTATAGCGCTGGCAAACACCATGATAGACGTGCACAGGCCGGTGATCTCGCCGAGGTGCAGTGGACCGAAGTTGCGGATGAAGGCGAGGTTAGAGGTGATTGACCATAGGCCGCCGCCGACGCCCCAGCCAAGGATCAGCAGATAGTAACCCCACTGGTGCTCGAGGTTGAGGAGTCCGAATGCGCCGGTGAGAAAGGCCGCCAGCATCACGACCATAAACGGTTTCAGCGAACGCCCATCCACCAGCCAGCCACAGAACAGGTTGGTGGAGGTCGATACGACGGCGGCGGGGAAGAAGTAGGCGAAGGCTTCCGTAGCGGATCTGCCGGCTTCGGCAAAGATCGACACCACATGAAAGGTCATGGCGGTGCCAAACAGCGCATGCATCGCCAGGCTAAGTGTGGACAGCCAGAAAATGGGGCTACGCCGCGCCTCTTCCAGTGTGGCGCTTTTCTGAATAGGCTTTTCGGGGATGTCATCTTCATGCTCGTGGCCGTCCACCAGCACGCCGCAGGACTCGGGGGTGTCACGTAATAACAGTACGGCGAGCGCGCCGAATATCAGGCAGGCCAGTGCTAGTTGCCACAGGGCACCTCGCCAACCACCACCCGCAATCAACCACGCCAGCCCCAGGGGGGCGACGGAGAAGCCGAAGCTGACGAATACACCTCGAGCACTCGCCATCAGTCCGCGGCGTTTTTCGAACCAGAACAGCATCGTGTTCGCCGAGGCGCTGGTGAGTACCCCCTGGCCGAAGAAGCGCACGCCGAAATAGCCGATGGTAATAAATAGAAAGCTAGCGATGATGCCGCCGCCGAAAGCATCGGCTATGCGATCGGTGACGGAGATAAACAGCAACATACAACCGAGCAGGGTGCTGGCCATGGCGACCATAATGCGCCCGCCCAGTTGATCAAAGAGTCTGCCGGCACGGGTAAGAAACAGTGAGGAGCCGACGGTGCCAGCCAGGTAGGCCATGGATAATTGAGTGCGGCTTAAACCCAGGGCCTCGATCAGGTGGTCGGTAAACACCGCCATGCCCATGGTTTGCCCCGGTATGCTGAACAGAAAACCGAGTGTGCTCAACACCCAGATCACCCAACCGTAGTAAAAGGGCAGGGCGCGTATGTCGTAGGGCCAGTTGGCTCGCAAAATGGCGGGTTTACCGTCGGGCATTTCGCTTGAGATAGTGGTTGCGAGCAGGGAGGCGCTATTGGATCATAACGCCCTTCGAATAACAGCGGTTTTTGGGGTGAATATGACACAGCGCGAGGCAGAGGGTTACGACGTACCCGCGGTTGAGGCCTGGATTGCAGAAAATGCCGAGGGCCTGACGCCGCCCTTTAACTGGATTCGGTTGGAAGGTGGTCACTCGAACCTCACCTACCGCTTGCAGGATGTGAATGGCAATGAGGCGGTGATTCGCCGACCGCCCCAGGGTGAGTTGCTGCCCAAAGCGCACGATATGAGTCGTGAATGGTCGTTGATTTCCGGCTTGGGTCCTACGCCGGTGCCGGTACCCAAAGCGATCGCATTTTGTGAAAGCCCTGATGTGACCGGGGCGTGGTTCTACGTAATGGGTTTGGTTGACGGCGGGCCGTTTTATACGGCTGATGAGGTGCGTAAACAAGTGCCTGAATCCGAACGTCCCAAACTGGCACATTCTTTTTTTGATGTCCTGGCCGACCTGCATGCGCTGGACCCAGACGAAATCGGTCTCGGCGATCTCGGTAAGAAAGATAGCTATGTCGGGCGTCAGCTGAAAACCTGGTATCGCTCCTGGACGGCATCGGTCGAACCTGCGCAGATGGATGATGAACGGGCGCACAGTCTGCAGCAGTTCTTTGTGGACAACCTGCCTGAGCAGGGGCCTGCACGTGTAGTGCACGGCGACTATGGATTTCACAATTGCCTGATCGGCGCGGATCATACCGTTGTCGCTGTGGTCGACTGGGAAATTTCCACGCTGGGTGATCCTCTCGCAGACCTGGCCTATGCACTGAATCCATTTCCGGATCCGACCGATGAGACCCCGGTCGACATGACGAAAGCCGCGGCGACAGAAGGCTTTCCGACGCGCACTGAACTGGCCGCACGCTACGCCGAGCGCACGGGTCGAAATCTGGATCTGCTCGACTATTACATTGGCTTTAACTGCTGGAAATCGGCCTGCATTGTGCACGGAGTCTATGCGCGTTATATGGCGGGGCAGAAGAGCACCGAGGGTGTCGATCTGGAGGGCTTGGTTGCAATGATTAATGGCTCGCTCGACGGTGCCGAGCGGGCAGTCGCACGCCTTAATGCGCGGAGCTAGCAGTGGCGGATAAGCCTGCCTACGACCCCAAATATATCTCCGGACAAGAAATACGGTCTTCTGGCCGGGCGGTGCGACCGAAGGACGCGGCCACGCTGATCGTGGTGCGCCGCGATGGGCGCTCGCCGCGCATTCTAATGGGCAAGCGCTCGGCGGGACACAAGTTCATGCCGAACAAGTTTGTCTTTCCCGGTGGTCGTGTTGATGCCGGAGATGGCAGACTCACGCCCCCCTATGATTTGCACCCAGCGGTGATGAAGCGGCTCACTCAGGGCTGTAGCGAGCGCAAGGCGCGCGCACTGGCCATGGCAGCCATTCGAGAAACCTTCGAGGAGACCGGCTTGTTATTGGGTGAGCCGGATACGCCCACTTTGAAAACGCGCTCAGCGCATTGGCGCGAATTCTTGAAGTTCGATATTAATCCGCGGCTGGACACGCTCCACCTGGTGGCGCGAGCCATTACTCCACCCTATCGCAGTCGCCGTTTCGACGCGCGCTTTTTCATGGCCGAAGCAGATTTGATTCAAGGCGATGTGCACGAGGATTTGGGAGGCTCCGGTGAGTTACTCGAAATACACTGGGTAACGCTCAAGAATGCGCTCAAGCTCGAGTTGCCCAATATCACCCGCATGGTGTTGGCGGAGGTTGAGCGCAGGGTACGAGAGGGTCACGCACCGGGGGATAAAGGACCTTTCGTTTATTTTAAACATGGCAAGCCGGTCGTCGACCGGGTATGAAGACGCCACCCAGCTGTTAGCGGACGACCGACGTACCTCCGTCAACCGGGATAATCTGCCCGGTGATAAATCCACCCGCTTGGCTGGCCAGCAGTAGGGCCACGCCAGTGATATCTTTTTCTTCGCCCCAGCGATGCAGGGGTATATAGCGAATCTCCGCCTCATAGGCGTCTTTGTCCTGGCTGGCATATTCAGTCATGGCGGTGAAGAAGCGGCCAGGGGCGATGGCGTTCACACGAATGTTTTGCTCGGCCAGGATCACTGACAGGTTGCGTGTCACCTGGTGTATGGCCGATTTGCTGGGAGCGTAGCTAAGTGTATCGGTGGCGCCGCAAATACCGGCTATCGAGCCGATATTGATCACACTGGCGGTGTTGTCGGGCGTGGCACCGGCGGCTAACAGCGGTGCGAGTTCGCGCGTCAGGAAGAAGGGCGATTTAACATTGAGGTCCATCACCTTGTCCCAGCCCATTTCCGGAAAATTCTCGAAGCTCTCCAGCCAGCCGCGGCCGGCGTTATTTACTAGAACATCGATACTGTCCTCGCGCTCTTTCAGGGTATTGGCCAACGACTGCACTTCGTCCATGGTGCTGATGTCACCGGGAATCGAAATGGCCTCGCCCCACTCAGACAGTTCCTCGGCGGCGGCATCGCAGGCATCAGCCTTACGAGCCGTGATATAGACGCGAGCGGCGCCTGCCGCGAGAAAGCCTTTGGCCATATAAAAGCCGAGCCCGCGAGAGCCGCCGGTGACAACACAGACTTTGTCTTTCATCGAGAACAGTTGATCGAGCATGGAGGAGTTCCTTGTTGGATTGAGTGCAGCGCTAATCCTAGTGGATGCGGCGCGTTTGCGACAGCGCTGTCGCCTGCGTTGCTGCGTGGCGTATATACTCAGCGCTCATTGATGGAGTAGCCCACTATGACGCCAGAAGAATTTCGCCGCGCGGGTCACGAGTTGATCGACTGGATCGCAGATTACCGGCAGCGAATCGAACAATTACCCGTGCGCGCCCAGGTTGCGCCCGGCCAGGTTCGCCAGTCACTGCCGGCAGCACCCCCGGCCGAGGCGGAATCCTTCGAGGCTGTAATGCGAGACCTGGATGCCTTGGTGGTGCCGGGTGTGACGCAGGTCCAGCATCCTATGCATTATGGTTGGTTTCCATCTAATGCTTCGCTGGCTTCCGTGTTGGGCGATATCGCCAGCTCCGGTATGGGCACGCTGGGCATCTCCTGGGAGAGTTGCCCCTCGCTGACAGAGGTGGAAGAGGTCGTATGCGACTGGTTGCGTCAGCTAACCGGCTAGAGCGAGGCGTGGTCCGGCACCATTCACGACACGGCTTCCACCGCCTGTGTGACGGCGGTGATTCTGGCGCGGGAACGCGCAGGCAATATCAGTAAGAATGCGGGCGGATTGCAATCGGTGTCCGCTCCCATGGTGGTCTACAGCACCAGCCAGGCGCACTCCTCGATTGCGAAGGCGGTGCAGTTAGCCGGTTTTGGCAATGACAATCTGCGCTTCATTGAAGAAGACCCTTACACCTGGGCGATGCTGCCTGCGGCTTTGGAGCGCGCAATCGCAGAGGACATGGACGCGGGCCGTATTCCGGCCTGTATTGTATGTTCCGTGGGTGCGACGGGTACCACGGCCATGGACCCGGTGCAGGCGATCGCCGATATCGCCAATCGACATGGCATTTGGCTGCATGTTGATGCCGCGATGGCGGGTTCGGCCATGCTGTTGCCCGAATGTCGACACCTCTGGCAAGGGGTCGAGCAGGCGGATTCGGTGGCCTGGAATCCTCATAAGTGGATGGGCACCATTCTCGATACCGCATTGTTCTATGTTCGTGATGTCGAGTTTCTGGAGCGGATCATGTCGACCAACCCCGCCTACCTGCGCTCCACCGCCGATGGCGAAGTGACCCAGTATCGCGACTGGGGCATTCCCTTGGGCCGTCGGTTTCGGGCACTAAAACTTTGGTTTCACCTGCGCCTCGACGGACCCGAGTCAATACGAGAACGATTGCGACGTGACCTCGCCAACGCTCAATGGTTGCGTGAGCAGGTGGAGGCGGCGGAGAACTGGCAGGTGGTGGCACCGGTGGAATTGCAAACCGTGTGTGTTCGGCACGTGCCCGTTGATGCAGATGGTTCGCCGCTGGAAGGGGAGGCACTGGATGCGCACACACTGGGCTGGGTAGAGCGTATTAATCAATCGGGTGCGGCATTTATGTCGCCATCGGTACTGGACGGTCGCTGGATGGTGCGTGTGTCTATCGGTGTGGAGAACACAACGCGAGCACACGTCGAGCAGCTCTGGCAGCTCTTACAAGATACGGTGGCAGCCGCATGAGTTATCGTCTGCCCGTCAGCGCATTGATCCTGGCGACGCTCCTGTTGCCGGGTTTTTCGAATACAGCGGAGCTGTCGAAGGGCGAGCAGGTGTATCAACAGCATTGCGCGGCCTGCCACGACAACCCGGAAGAGACTAAGTCACGTTCGCGGTCTGCGCTGCAGCAAATGCCATCCCCGATGATCGCCTATGCGCTGCGTGAAGGGCGCATGCAGGCGCAGGGACAACTGCTTTCCAGTGCCGAGATCAGCGCGGTGTCTGAATACCTGAGCGGTGATCCCAGTGTGGACCGTAGTTGGCAGTCTGCCATGCGCTGCGAAAATTCGAGGGCGAAGCTTGCCGGTGGCACTGCGGTCAGTGGCTTCGGCCTGGGGCCTCAAAATCACCGCTATCTCAATCGCGAACGTGCCGGCCTGGGCAAGACAGATGTGTCGACGCTGGAGCTAGCCTGGGCGCTCGCCTTTCCCGGCGTGACGGAGATGCGCGCGCAACCCGCTATTGTCGGCAACACGCTCTTTGTCAGTCCCATCCAGACACTGGAACTCTATGCCTTCGATATCAGCGGCGATCCCTGCCTACGTTGGGTGTATAGCGCTGACATGCAATTGCGCAGCAGTCTGACCTACGGTGTCACCGGGCAGCAGCCTGTTTTGTTGGTGGGTGATAGCCAGGCGCGGGTGCACGCAATTGATGCGCGCACGGGTGAAGCGTTGTGGATTGCTGATCTAAAACGTTTTCCACAGTCCGTTATCACAGGTACACCCGTACTGGTGGGCGAGCGTGTCTACGCGAGCGTTAGTCAGTTCGAAATTATGGTGGCGGCGGCCGATCACTATGAATGCTGTAAGGCAAGCGGTGCAGTTGCAGCGCTTGATGCCAGGACCGGGAAGGTACTTTGGTACACACCCATGCTGCCACCCGCTACCGCGCAGCGAGACCGCGGCGATGGCCAACAGATCTTTGGCCCCTCGGGTGCACCGGTATGGACTTCACCCGCGATCGATGAGAAGCGAGGACTGCTCTATGTGGGCACGGGCGAGAGCACCTCGGAACCTGCTCACGGCAACACGGATGCCATCATCGCGTTGGATATGGAGACCGGAGATATTCGCTGGTCGTTTCAGGCAACCGCGCAGGATATTTTCCTCAGTGGTTGTCGTCAGCAGCCGCGTCCGCTGAATTGTCCACCTGAATACAGCGTTGAGCGCGATGTGGATTTTGGGGCCTCGGTCATTATTGCCAGTGACGCCAAGGGTCGGGATCTGCTGCTCGCCGGCCAGAAATCCAGTTCTGTCTGGGCGCTTGATCCCGATCAGAAGGGCAAATTGGTCTGGCACTGGAACCGGGGCGACGGCACGCCGCTGGGCGGTGTGCACTGGGGCATGGCCTACCATGGCAAGCGCGTGTTTGTGCCGCTTAACGACCCTGGCATCAGCCAACCGGGTAAAGAGCGCTATCCAGGTCTCTACGCGCTGGATGCCAGCAGCGGAGACCTGCTGTGGGAACAACCGGCCAGCGCGGACTGTGAGGGTCGTCAGGAACGCGCGCCGCGATGCATGTGGTACTTCGGATATTCTAATGCGCCGCTCGCGCTCGAGGGTGCGGTCGTACAGGGTAGTCTGGATGGAAAAATTATTGCCTTTGATGCTGACGACGGCTCCGTGTTGTTCCGCTACGACAGCCTGCGCAAGTTTGATGGCATCAACGGCGTCAGCGGTCACGGTGGCGCTATCGATAATGCGGGCATTACGGCGGCCAACGGCACGCTGTTCGTGAACTCCGGTTATGGTATGTTTGGGCAACCGGCCGGCAATGTGTTACTCGCTTTCCGTCCGCGAAAACAATAATAAGCAATGAGAGGTTCCCATGAGCGAGGAAACAGCCAGGCCGGCTGAGGGCAGTCCTGCCGATATCGATAACCCCTACGCGAATCGCCGTAACGCCTACTATGCGCTGGTTCTGCTGACGATCGTCTATAGTTTCAATTTCATCGATCGTCAGTTACTGGCGATCCTGCAGGAATCCATTAAGGCAGAGCTAGACCTCTCCGACGGCCAATTGGGTTTGTTAACCGGTTTTGCCTTCGCCGTGTTTTACGTGACCGCCGGGATTCCCATTGCGCGCTGGGCCGACCACTCGAATCGCCGCAACATTGTCGCACTGGCATTGGCGGTATGGAGTGGCATGACCGCACTTAGCGGTTTCGTGCAGAACTATGTGCAACTGCTGCTCGCACGTATTGGCGTTGGGGTCGGGGAAGCGGGTGGCAGTCCGCCCTCGCACTCCATGATTTCCGATATTTTCCCGCCAGAGCGGCGCGCGAGTGCGCTGGGGTTTTATTCCATGGGGGTCAACATCGGTATTTTGTTTGGCTTCCTGTTTGGCGGTTGGCTCAATGAGTTTTTTGGTTGGCGCGTCGCCTTTATCGTGGTGGGGCTTCCCGGTGTCGTGCTAGCAGTTGTGGTTCGCTACACCATGGCGGAACCGATACGCGGCTTGTCAGAAAACCGTACCGCGGATTCATCATCCACCACGTTTACCGGCGTGTTGGGTGTGCTGTGGACAGCGAGGGCCTTTCGCCATATTGCTCTGGGCGCTGCACTCAATGCGTTTGCCAGCTACAGCATTAGCAACTGGACAGCGTCCTTTATGATTCGCTCCCACGAAATGTCTACGGGAGAACTCGGCACCTGGCTGGCGATGATTATGGGCTTCGGCGGCGCGGTCGGTGTACTCTGTGGCGGTTTGTTGGCCGATCGGCTCGCCCCTAAAGACAAACGCTGGCATGTATGGTTGCCGGGCATTGCTGGAATCGTCGCGCTGCCGTTCGTGGTGTCGGTTTATCTGGTCGACGGTAAGTACACAGCGCTGATGTGCATGATCATTCCCGCGATTATGTCGAACGTGTATCTCGGCAATGCGCTGGCGATGTCACACGGCCTGGTAGGTCTGCGCATGCGTGCTATGGCCTCGGCAATTCTGTTCTTCATTCTGAATATCATCGGCCTGGGCGCCGGGCCCTGGACGGTGGGTATGGTCAGCGATATGTTGCAGCCTACGCTCGGTGCAGAGTCGTTGCGCTACGCAATGCTATACGTGATACCGGTGGTGTCGGTGTGGTCACTGACACACTTCTTCCTGGCCTCCCGCACGCTGCGGGAGGATTTACAGAACGCGCCGGATTAACGTTCGGTAGGGTCGGCGCCGGATTAACGCTCAGTGGGGTCCGCGCCGTCTTTGGGTGCACCGGTACCGGAAGAGCCCATGAACAGCTTGCGACCGTCAGCCAGAGTAATGTTGCGACCATTGGCGCGGTTGGAGCGGTCTTTGCTCTGATAGCCATCCACGATGATGTAGGTGCCCGGCTTGACCGTGTTCTTGTTGATTCCGCGACGCAGCAGTGTATTGGGGGTGCCGCCCTCTACCATCCAGGATTCCGTTGAACCGTCCTCCATTTCCGCGTCCAGGTGAATCCAGGCGTGCGGGTTAACCCACTCTACCTTGGTGACCGGGCCGCGCAGCACCAGCGGTCGATTGGGGTCAAACTCCGCCGAAAAGGCGTGATGGCCAACCGCCTGGCCGGAGAAGTAGGCCGCGGTTGCCAGGGCGAGCGCAACCAGCAGGTAGATGGGCCGAATGCCTTCAATCGCTTTGGATCGATACTGGGGTTTCTGTTCGGATCTATTCATATTAGTCGCCACCTGATTCCTGTTGTTCCGCTTCGGCTTCCAGCAAGCGTGCGCCGCGCAGTATGTTGCCCATTGCGTAGTTCGCCTCGTGACAGGCGTACTCGTAAACGGGGTCATTGGTAATAGGCCAACTGTAACGGCCGCTCCAGGGCGTCGTCCACACGTTGGGGTCCTCCACCGTAAACTCGTAGTTCAGCGTGGTAGCGTCGATGCGCGTAAAACGTTCCGTTACTTTTAAGTCACGAGTGGCGCCATACATGCCGGGATGATCATTGAAATTGGTAGTCTCCACCACCAGTGTGTCTCCGTCCCACCAGCCGATGGAATCGCCCAGCCATTTGCGAATGTCCGGCGACACGTGTTCGCTGTTCAATCGAATCACGCGGGCATCGTGCACCATCTCCACCAGGATCATCACGTGGTCGGGGCTCTGCACAATGCGCTTCATGTTGTTGTATAGCGTGGGCAACATGGGTGGCCCGCCGCTGGAACCGAATGCCATCAGGCAGCGATCCGAAGTAGGGCGATCTTCCGGGTTATCGTAAGGGCCGCTGCCGTCACCTTTTTCCAACCACCACGCCGTACCGGTATTGGGTTTCGGCGAAAAGCGCCGCGCCAGTTCCTTCTGTCCCGCTGGTGTCAGCGCAGGCCAGCGACCGCTCGGGGGATCGTAAATGATCGAGGTGGGAAATTTTCCGTCGACAGTATTCGCGCTGGTACCAGGATCGACCCAGAAAGAGTTGTAGCCTCCGACTCCGCCCGCGCCAAAGCTGTAGTTACCGTCACCGCCCTTGGGAGGGGCTTTGCGGTTTGGATCATCCGATTGGCCCTCATTGAGTTTTGCGGCGCGCGCCTCGTAGGCCGCTACGATAGCCGCTGCCTCTTCCTTGGTGGCGTAGGCTTTGTCGCCAAACTCCTGGGGCCGCTGCAGCGGGGTGAGTGTTGCGGTGTTGTAGTTGCCGCTCAGGTCGGGCGCGCCCCAGGAAGTGCGGGGCACTTCGCCCCATGCCAGCGGCGTGGCGCTCAGTGCTATGGCTGCTATCGCTATCTGTTTCTTCATCGATAATCTCCTGTGGCGCTTCTTAATCCAAAGGATGGCGACGCCACTCGCCGTGCATCAGTTCTTCAACGAACTCCGGACACTTGAAGTCGAGAATCTTTATGTCCGGTTCCATGCGCCGGTAAAGTGGCATGCTGATCGTCCAGGGTCGGGTGAATACAGCTGGATCGGTGATGGTCGCCGCGTAATGCAGATGATTGGGGCTGGCCGGCGTAAAGCGTTCTACCACCACCATTTGTTCGGAGTGGTGATTACCAGCCCGATCCAGCCAGGTGTCGGCGAGTTGCCCGGTGGTGGTTAACACCATGGTGTCACCGTCCCAGCTCAGAACGGTTTGGCCCATCCAGGAGTCGATGGGCGCCGGGCCCGGATCATTCGAGTAGATGTTGCGCACGGCGTTGGCATAGGTGTGCACCATGAATACATCCTTATCTCCCTGGATAATCTGGAAGGGGGTAGGCATGTAGGTCGAGCGGGGTATGCCGGGGAGATAGCACTTGATCTCGGGGTCGCGCTCCAGCCAGTTGGCGCGATTCTCATTACGCTTTGCCAGCGCTTCCGGGGTGTAGGGTATGTCGCCACCCTCGACGACGCCAAGGCCGGGCGGTACTGAGACCACTGCGCCTAATGCGACCGTGCCGCGAGAAGGAACGGGGCCACGCGGTCCTTCGCGCTCTTCCATGGAGGAGCGAGCCATATGGCGCTCAAGATCATAGTGGGCTTCATTCATCGCCTGCCAGATCCCGTTGAGATCGGGGTTCACGCCTCCGGGTCCACGCGGTGCTTTATACTCGCCAGTTGCCGTGCTGCTCGCACAGGCGAGAGGAGTAATAATGATAAATAGGGTGAGTAGGAGTTTTCGCATGGGTCTCCCGTGGCCGGCTGTCCCGGCGCGCCTTAGCAGTTATTATGTCGTTACTCGGGAAAACCATTAAAGCACAGAATTGGAATTGTGAGTATGTTCAGAGCCGTTTCAGCCCTTCTGGGTCTTACCGTTTGTATGAGCTTGCCTTTGGCTGCGGCCAACGTAGTTACCAGCAGTGGTGAGCTGAAGGGCAAACTTGACCAGGGCATTTATAGCTTCAAGGGGGTGCCCTATGCCGAACCACCGCTGGGTGACTTGCGCTGGCGTGCACCGGTGCCAAAGCGTGCGCTTGCCGCGCCCCTGGCGGTGCAGGATTTTGGTTCGGCCTGCTTGCAATCAGCCATGCCGGGTATCGATGCTGGTCACACGAGCGAAGACTGTCTTTTGCTGAATGTCTGGACGCGAGGTCTGGACGATGCGAAGCGACCCGTGATGGTGTGGATTCATGGCGGTGCTTTTCGTGGCGGTTCCGGCATGATCCCGGGCGAGTCATTTGCCGTGGAAGATATCGTGCTGGTGTCGATCAATTATCGGCTTGGTCCCTTGGGCTTTTTCGCACACGACTCCCTCGCGGGCTTGCCTGCCAATCCTGGCTTTTTGGATATGGTGCTGGCATTGCAATGGGTGCAGACCAATATTGCGGCATTTGGCGGTGACCCGGGTAATGTCACTATTTTCGGCGTCTCCGCGGGTGGCATGGCAGTAAACCTGCTTATGGCGAGCGACCAGACCCAGGGGCTGTTTCATCAGGCGATAGCGCAAAGTGGTTACGCAACCTGGGCATTGCCGCGTTCCAAGGGCGCGCCAAAACCAGCCCCCCTGACGATGGACGGTCGCCCGGCGCAGTCGGCAGAGAGGATGGGCCGCGAGCTCGTGAGTCGGATTACCGACGCCAAGCAGACGGAAGCCATGCTCCGAGGCCTGGACGGGCAGGCCCTGGCGAATGCCGTGCAGGGTTTTCAAGTGCCGGTGGTCGATGGCGTTTCATTGATTGAAGAGCCGGGCCTTCGATTCATGCGAGGCCAACAACAGTCCGTGCCCTATATGTCTGGCGGCAACAGTTTTGAGGGCTCGGTCATGCCATTTTCGGGTATTAGCGAAGCTGATTATCGGCGGGCGCTGGGCGATGACGCCATGCTGGCGCGCCAGCTCTACCAAGCCGATAGCGACGGCGTCTGGCTCCAGCGCATGTGGGGTGATAACCGTTACCTGATCTCTGCACGCTTACTGGCACAGTCTATGGCAAAGGTTTCGCAACCGGCTTGGCTGTATTACATCGACTTTCTACCGCCGGAACAGGCGGGTAAGCGTTACGGCTCTGCGCACGGAGCAGACGGCCAATATATCTGGGGCGGGCATTTGCAAGATGAGCCGCTAACTGCGGCCATGTCAAAGCGCATGCGTGCTTATTGGTTGCAGTTTGCTCGAACGGGAAATCCCAATGCACCGGCTGCGCAAGCCTGGCCCGAGGTGGCGCCTGGCGGCGACTGGAAAGTGTTCGGCAATGAGGATTCGGTTCAGGCGAACGTGATCGGTGCCAAGTTGGACCTGATTGAGGCCCAGTACCAACGCCGGGTGAAGCCCGCTCAGGATTGAGACTGAATATGCTGCACGACGGCATTGATCACGGTGCCGTCATCGGTGGCCAGTAACCAGTGACCCGCTTCTACCTCGATTATCTGGTAAGGACCCTTCATGAAGCGCGCCTGGTCTTCGGTCGCCCAGCGGCCCACGGCGCCATCCTGATTACCCCATACGAATAAGGTCGGCGTATTCACTTCAGGGTTCCAATTCGGGCCACTCTCAGCGGTCACCAGCATGGCGCGGTACCAGTTGAAGCCCGCGGTCATTGCGCCGGGTTCGGCAAACATGGCCAGAAACTCAGCTTTCGTGTCTTCAGGGAACGGTCCGTAGGCACCCTTTAACAGTGCGAAGTCTCGCATCGAGAATACCGATTCAGCCAGCCACGGCGTCGCAAATAACATGAAATAGCGGCTGCGTGCCGCCTGGTCGGGATCGTTTTCAACCGCAGCACCGAAAGACGCCGGGTGGGCGATAGATAGCGCATTCCAACTGATTACCCGCTCAGATGCCGTCAGCACCGTTTGCCAGCCGACCACCGCGCCCCAGTCGTGACCGACGAGATGGAACTGATCAACGCCGATCTCGTCGGCGAGCGCAAGGATGTCAGCACTCAATCTATCTACGGTGTAGTTGTCACGCCCCACGGGGCGAGCACCCACGCTGTAGCCGCGCTGGTCGGGTGCGAATACCCGGTAGCCTGCATCGACCAGTGGCTGGATAAGTGGAATCCACATGGCGGAGGTGGTGGGCCAGCCGTGCAGTAGAATAACGGTGGGGCGAATGCTGCCATCCTCGTTGGCAGTAAATCCCGCGATGCGAGCACGATACTCCATATCGTTGGCGCTAATTCGCACCAGGCCGTCGGTCGTTGCAGGGCTGAAGACCGGTAACATGGCGACAGAGGCGCTGTATTGAAGTTCGTTGTCCAGGGCGCTGCGCGCGCTGAGGTGCATGAGCAAGGCCAGCGCCGCAAATCCCACAGCAAAAGCCCCCAAGGTCCACAGAATTAGCTTCTTAAACACACGCATTTCCCCTGTCTGCAATTGTTAACAATCTGTCATGTTTACACTGCACGCCGTGCTGGTAATTGACTGTTTTTTGTACCATTATTGTTCTTTTCGACTTTACAGTATGTTCGTGCCGCATAATAGTGCGGTGGGCGAGGGATACTATGCTTACCATGAAAGCTACTTCGAATAAGGGCCTGCGCGCAGCACTGGGATTTGTCTTTGTTGCAGGGTTGTTTGCCGCGTCAGGCTGCAGTCAGGAGCAAGCTGAGGCGCCGATCGCCGCTGAGCCGGCTGCCGCTCCTGCTAATGCCGACAATGCCGCGGCTTGGCCGACGACTGAAGACGCGATTGTCGGTACGCGCGTCGATGACTTTATGCTGCTGGATGATAGCGGCGAGGCGCACCAGCTCTACTATTACGACGACGCGCCGGCGATTGTCATCATGACCCAGGGCAACGGCTGCCCGATCGTGCGCAATGCAATGCCCTTCTACCGAGAAGTGCGTGACAGCTATGCGGACCGGGGTGTGCCGTTCTTTCTGCTCAATTCCAATCTGCAAGACAATCGCGAGACCATTGCTGCCGAGTCGGCCGAATACGGGTTCGATATCCCGGTGCTTGTGGATCAGTACCAGCTCGTGGGTGAGTCCCTGGGTGTCACGCGCACCGCAGAAGTCTATGTGATCGATCCCAAGACGCGAACCGTTGTCTATCACGGCCCGGTTGATGATCGTTTGAGCTATCAAGTGCAGCGTGAGAAGCCCAATCACACCTACCTGATTGACGCGCTGGATGCCGTGCTTGCTGGCGAAGCCGTTCAAGTGGCCAGCGCCGATGCACCGGGTTGCCTGGTGAACTTCCCCGAACGCGATCGTCGCGCTGAGCACGCCAAGATTTCCTACCACGACACCATTGCCCCGATACTGCTCGACAATTGTGCGGAGTGTCACTCCGACGGCGGTATCGCGCCCTGGGCCATGAATAGCTACGACATGATCAAGGGCTTCTCGCCCATGATTCGCGAAGTGATTCGCACAGATACTATGCCGCCCTGGAATGTCGACCCTCACGTTGGCGAGTGGCTCAACGATAAGAGCCTGAGCGCCGAGGAAATCAAAACTCTGGTGCATTGGATCGAGGCAGGCTCTCCGCGCGGCGATGGTCCGGATCCGCTGGCGGTGCCGCGACCTCCCATTGAGGAATGGCCGCTGGGTGAACCCGACCTGATTGTTGAGATTCCTGCCTATGACGTGCCTGCAAGCGGTGTGGTCGATTGGATTCGCCCTGCTATTGCCAATCCTCTGACGGAAGGTAAGTGGTTGCGTGCCAGCACGGTGAAGCCCGGCTCACGCCAGGCGGTGCACCATGTGCTCTCAGGTATTCTCAAAGATGCACCCACTGACGGTACCGCCGATGAATCGCTTTGGGGCGCATCGATTGGTGGTTATGCGGTAGGGTCTGAGTCGTATGAGGCGCGTGAAAACGTCGGCACCTATATACCGCCAGGTGGTGGCTTCGGTTTCCAGATGCACTACACCCCCTTTGGCAAGGAAGTGACCGACGTTACGCGGGTAGGCCTGTACTTCTACGACGAGGTGCCGGAAAAAATTCTGCGCAATATCGCCATTGCTGATCCCAGCATAGAGATACCGCCCGAAGTCGCTGGCTATCAGGAAGTGGCTTACATCGAATTCCCGCGGGACGCCGAGCTGTTTTACGCCTTCCCCCATGCGCATTACCGCGGTCAGTCTTCGACTCTGACGATCATCTACCCGGACGGCAAGGAGGAGTTGCTCCTGTCGATGCCCAAGTATGACTTCAACTGGCAGCGCTCCTATGAGTTTGTTGAGCCAGTGCAGATACCGGCCGGTTCGAAGATTGTGTCTCGCTACGAGTACGACAACAGCGCCCGTAACCCGGCCAACCCGGATCCGAGCCTGGTGATTACCTGGGGCGACCAGAGCTGGGAAGAAATGCTGTATACCAACCTGAGCTATCGCTGGAAGGATGAGACCAGTTCTGATCCAAAGCCTGAGTACGAGCAGATGCTGCGTGCCGGTCGCGGCTTCGGCATGCTGGACGACAACCTCGATGGCAAACTGGCGCGTTCTGAGCTGCGTGGACGCTATGGCCAGCAGATCGCAGAGAGCTACGACCAGATGGACCAGGACGGCGACGGCATACTCGATATCAACGAGTACTCACAGGCCATGTTAGCCCGTTATCGCCAGCGTCAGGTCGCTGCGAACAACTGATCGATTAGCTTGTGATTTTCTCAACGGCTCCTGCGGGAGCCGTTTTTGTTTGCGTGACTAAAGAACGCTGTCCACCAGGTTTTCGATGAGTGCGGCGCCTACCCAGGTTAGCGGTGGAATAATCAGGTACAAAGCCAACCGTGATACCGCGCCGAGATCAAAGGGCCACTCTGGTACCGCTTGAATTTCACGTCGATATGCCAATAGTTCGTTCACTTGTGCGAGGTGGTCCGGGTGCTCGAGCGGCTCGCGGAAGGTATCGCCCCCCGCGTCTAGCATGCAGCGGATACTTTCGAGCTCTCGCGCCTTTAGTGCCTGCAAGCGCTTGTGCACAGACCAGATCGGCAGCAAAAACAGCGGCAGCATTGGCGCAGCGGTGAGCAGGAATCCGGGCAGCAGAACCAGCCAGTCCTCGCTCCCGTCCAGGGCCAGCAGACCAAACAAGGCCTGGGCGCCAATCAGGGAGAGGGTGGAAATGACAGACACCCAGGCCAATGGCACCAGTTCGCGGGCGCGCAGCAAGTCGATGCGCAGATGATCGCGCCCCAGTAAGTAGAACATAAATGCGTTGCGAATCACCGAGCTGATTACCGTCGTCATCGATAACCAGACCAACAGGGTGGCGGAGGCCGACAACATGGCCGTAGGGCTGATCAGTATTGTTGATGCCGTTCCCGTGCGGGAGATTTCAAGCAGGATGACTTGCGTGAATCCCATGACCAGGGCAGAACCTGTCACCCAGCAGTGTACCGAGGCGCTGTAATGGCTGATCCCCAGGCGAAACTGTGCTGCCTGCTCCTCGTTCATAGTATTTAGCGGCGCGAGTGTGTCGAAGGCCTGCTCGGAACGATCAATGATGTAGGCATACACGCCTATGATGTAAGCCACCATGCCAGACAGAAACAGGGCGGAGTAAAAGCTCATGTACTCCGGGTCGGCGACCTGCCGATAGATCGGCAGTAGGACGCTCAGTATGAGCAGGCTGGCAATCCAGGCACCGAAGCGTGCGCGCGGCACCAGGAACAGTGCCCAGGTGCGATACAGCTTGGCAGGCTGCGTAGCATCCATTTATTTCGCCTTGAGTTGCCTCTGCAATGATTCCTGGATGGTGGAGGCCACAAGGGTTCCGTCTTGAGCATAAAAGGTGCCACGGCTAAGTCCTCGGGCACCAAATGCGGTTGGGCTGTCCTGGTGGTAGAGCAGCCACTCGTCTGCACGGAATGGGCGATGGAACCAGATAGCGTGGTCCAGGCTGGCCAGCGCCATATTCATGCTGCGCCCGGTAGCAGGGTGGGGCAGGAGTGCGGCGCCCAGCAGCGAGTGGTCAGAAATATAGGCCAGAACTGTCTGATGCAGAATGGGTTCATCACCTATCGGTGCCACCGTTTTAAACCAGTAGTCTTGTACCGGTTCCTGTGGCTGGGGATCCAGGAAATCGCGGCGCTGCACGGGCCGTCTATATACCGATTGCGCCCAGGGCTTGAGGCGATCATCGCCCTGTTCTTTAGCAATGCGCGTCCAATAATCAAAATCATCTTCCAGCTCTTCCGGCGGTGTCACCTGGGGCATGTCGAACTGGTGATCGAAACTGTCTTCGGTCAGGTGGAAGGAGATCGATGTGCTGAATATGGGAATACCGTCCTGTTTAGCCACCACCCGGCGGGTGGTGAAGCTCTTGCCGTCACGGATCGGGTCCACTTCGTAAATGATCTGCTTGCTGGGGTTGCCAGGCCTGAGGAAGTAAGCGTGCAAGCTATGCGGCATGCGCAGCGAATCATCCACTGTGCGGATGGCGGCATACAATGATTGGGCGAGTACCTGACCGCCAAAAATGCGCGGAGGGTGTTTTGGGCTGCGGCCGCGAAACAGATACTTGTCGATGCGCTCTACTTTTAACAGCGCGAGCAGTTTTTCCAGGTCGGTGGGCATGGTCTATCCAAAGTCTGTGGGTGCCCACATAGTGGGTAGTACCTGATTCTACCCCATCAACCTGATCTGGCCACCTAAAGGCGCTTGAGTATCGGGTGTTTGGCGACAGTTTCGACTTCTTTTGCTGCCTGGTCGGGCGTCATGCCCAATAGTCTAAGAATGTGTTCACAGGTGCGGTGGGGGATACTGTTGTCATTGCCGCCGTGACTCATGGTGCGCATAGCCGCCATCATCAGTGCGGCAATCTGCTCTAGCAGAAAATCATCGACCGTAACGCTCAGTTTCTCCTGCTTCTGGGTCAGGGCGACATCGGCCCGCATGTATTCGAACGCAGAACTTCGAACGGACGGCTGGCGCTGGTATTGAGATACCAGCACATTGGCCCAGTCTCCGGCTTTGCGGCCGATGATCATGAACGCCCAGGAGGCGACGATCACTTTCGAAACACCCCGGGTCAGATCCGCCATCTGATCGTCGAGCTGCTTGGCAATTTCAAGGGTAATGGCCTCTGCGGACGCGAGCGCCAGCTCATCCTTATCCTTGAAGTGATTATAGAAAGTGCCGTTCGCGAGGCCCGCAATCGCCGTGATTTCGTTGATGCTGGCTTCCTCAATACCCTTTTCTGAAAACACATTGATTGCGCTATCGATCAGCAAGCCACGGGTACGGGTGCGCTTGTTGGCGCCAATGGCCTGGTTACGGAAGTAGTCTTTCATGTGAGAAATAATAAGTCGAAAAATTTGACAGGTCAATTAAAATTGTATTTACTCTCATTTTTGGAATTGATCTCATAAAAGTATGAAAACACAAGTACTCATTGTTGGAGCCGGTCCTGTAGGGCTGGTCAGTGCACTTAGTCTTGCGCAGGCAGGTATTCACTGTGTGCTGGTCGATAGACGTCTGGATCGCCTGGATGCGCCTAAGGCCCATGCCGTGAACGCACGCACTTTGGAGATCTGTCAGCGGCTCGGCGTGTCGGCGGATGATATCCGAGCTGCTGGCGCCTCTGCGGCCGAGGGAGGGGCGGTACATTTTGTGGATACGCTCAGCGGTACCTGCTTCGGCAGTCTGCCCTATGAGCGTCAGGATGAGGGCGTTCTGGAATATACCCCATGGCCCCTCGTGAATATCCCCCAGCCGATTTTCGAAGGCTTTCTCAGTGCCCGGTTGTCGCGCTGCTCCGACGCCTCTCTATTGCGTGGGGTCGATGCCGTGACCATTGAGGACGATGGCACGGGCGTCACTGCGACACTGCAGGCCAAAGGCCTCTCGGAAGATTTTCAGCTGCGCGCTGATTACGTGATTGCAGCCGATGGGGCGAATTCATCGACGCGCGATGCGTTGGGTATAGGAATGAGCGGTCCCGAAGGGCTGGCCCACTACATGATGATTCATTTTGAAGCCGATCTTCGAGACATCACCGTCGAGCACCCCGGCATGCTCTATTTCTGTTTGAATCCCGAGTCGTCTGGCGCGTTTATTGGATACGAGCGCGATCGCACCTGGGTATTCATGCAAGCCTATGATCCGAATACGCAAACGCGTGCGGATTTCGATGATGCCATCTGCCAGCAACTGGTGGAGGCTGCGGCTGGGGTTTCGCTCCCTGATTTTAGAGTAAGAAATGTCAGTCCCTGGACGATGTCTGCGCAGGTGGCTGACCGCTATCAGCAGGGCCGCGTGTTCCTTGCGGGCGACGCGGCGCATCGTTTTCCGCCCACGGGTGGCTTGGGGGTGAACACGGGTGTCGCGGACGCCGAGAATATCAGTTGGAAACTGGCTCAGGTGCTGAATGGTAAGGCGCTTCCTGAATTGCTTGAGACCTATGACGCGGAGCGCCGCCCCATAGCTCAAATCAATACCCACCAGAGCCTGCTGAACTCGTCCAAGATGTTTGCCATGTTTGAGGCCTTATACGGTCCCGATCCCCAGAACATGGCAACTCACTACGCGCAGGCCTGCTCTGACCATCAGTCAGACGAGATACAGGCGGCGGTAGAGATGCAGCGCCCACACTTCGACAGCTTTAACTTGCAGCTGGGTTATCGCTATGGCGTGACCGTCGACCCCGATGCGATCGATATCAGCAACTATCAACCCAGCTTCGAAACCGGCAACTTCCTTCCCCTGGTTGCGCTGGAGGATCATCGATGGTTGCTCGGTCAACTGTCGAACAGCGAGTTCACGCTGATTACCGGCCCCCAGGCTGCTGCGTGGGCAGATTCTGAGCTGACCGTGGTGAGTGAAGGCCTGCACTTTAAGCCCTCGCAGCAATTTCATACGAGAGCGGGTTTGCAGGAGGACGGTGCATTGCTGGTTCGCCCAGACGGTCATATCGCGGCTCGTTGGGAGGCCGCGCCACCGCAGGCGACGCTGGTAGTGGCACGAACACTGAGCGAACTGTTAGCAGGTAAATCACTGGAGGAGGCGGCGTAATGGATCTGGGAATTAAAGGTAAGAAGGCTATTGTTTGCGCCTCATCTCGCGGATTGGGTAAAGCCTGTGCCGCTGCACTGGTTCGCGAAGGCTGTGATGTGGTGATTAACGGCCTTAACGCAGAGACCCTGGAAGCGACCACGCAGGAGCTCGGCGCGCTCGGTGGTGGCCGCGTAAGTGCGGTAGTGGCCGACATCAATACGGAGGGCGGCCGGACATCACTGCTATCTGCCTGCGAAGCGCCTGACATTCTTGTAAACAACAACGGTGGCCCGCCGCCCGGCCTGTTTGCTAATTGGAGCCAGGACGATTGGTACGGCGCACTCGATGCCAATCTGCTGGCGCCGGTATTTATGATTCAGGGTGTCATCGAAGGGATGAAAGAGCGTCGATTTGGCCGCATCGTCAACATTACCTCAGCGATGGTGAAGTCACCGAATCCGCATATGGGGCTCTCTACTGCGGCTCGAACCGGGCTCACAGCAATGTGCAAAGGGCTGTCCAATGAGGTGGTGGCGCATAACGTCACGATCAACAATCTCTTGCCCGAGCGCTTTGATACCGATCGGCAGAAGTTCATGGCGCAGCTTATGGTGGATATGCAGGGTATTACCATGGAAGAGGCACGCGCGGCGATTGCCGACACCATCAACGCCAAGCGTTTCGGCCAACCTGAAGAATTCGGCGATGCCTGCGCGTATCTTTGTAGTGCGCAGGCGGGGTTCATCTCGGGTCAAAACCTGCAAATGGACGGTGGTTCCTACGCGGGATTAATCTGAGATGCGGTCTCTCTGCTTTGTGCTCTTGGGTGTGCTCGCGCGGGCTGTGCTGGCCGAATCGAGTGCGCCCAATGTGGTCATTGTTCTGGCTGATGATCTCGGTTGGAATGATGTGGGTTACCACGGCAGTGAAATACGAACGCCGACCCTGGACGCACTGGCGTCTCAGGGCGTGGTGCTGAACCAGTACCATTCTCAGCCTACTTGCTCACCGACGCGGGCGGCGCTGATGACGGGAAAGTCGCCGCAGCGATTGGGCGTTTACCGCCAGTTTGCCAAGTACGCGACTCAGGGTCTTCCCGTTTCCGAGAAAACCATGGCAGACAGATTGAAAGCAGTGGGCTATCAGACCTGGCTTGTCGGTAAATGGCATCTGGGCTATGCGAAATGGGCGTATCACCCGAATGCGCGCGGCTTCGACACATTTTATGGCCATGTCACCGGTGGCATTGGCTATTGGGATCACGTCCACGGCGGTGGTCTCGACTGGCAGCGCAATGGTGAGAGCCTGAAGGAAGAGGGCTACAGCACACATTTGCTGGCCGCTGAGGCGGTGCGGTTGATAGAGGCTCGAGACTCGACAGCGCCGTTTTTTCTATACGCCAGTTTTAACGCCCCACACCTACCGAACGAAGCACCGCAGGAGACCATCGATTCCTACGCGGCGATTAGCGATCCCTTTCGCCGCACCCACGCGGCTATGGTTACTGAGTTTGACGCGGCGGTTCAGCAGATTATCGATGCGCTGGAGCGTGCGGGGGAGCTTGATAACACGATGATCTGGTTCATGAGCGATAACGGGGGGCTTAACCGCCACTCCATGAAAGACACGCGATTCGTCAGCTTGTCGGAAACGCTTCAGGAGTGGTTCGGAGCGCCCTTGCCGATTCAGATGCTGGAGTTTGTGCGTACCAATGCTCTGGAGGGTGGTGCAGACAATACACCTCTGCGGCACGGTAAAGCGTCGGTTTACGAAGGGGGCGCGCGCGTCCCGTCGCTAGTGTACTTTCCCAAGCAGCTTGAGGCCGGCACCACAGATGCGTTTATCACAGTGCAGGATGTCTTGCCGACAATTCTTTCGCTGGTGGGTGCCGAGGTGCCCGACGATCTTGACGGTCGCGACCAGTTGGGGGTGCTGTCTGGGCGGGTGGCCCCGGCGCCGACCGACTTCTTGATACGCGGTCAGTTTGACGATCAGGCCTTATACCAGTGGCCCTGGAAGCTGATCAGCGATAGCGACGGACAGGAGCTATATCACCTCGGGGACGACCCGCTGGAAAGCAATGATCTCGCCAATGCTCAGCCGCAGAGAGTGGATGACATGCAGCGATGCCTGGATGAGATGCCGCGGGGTCCGAGCGTTCATATCCCATTATACAAAGTATTCCTGGATCCCGACTTCTTCGGCGGTGACGAAGATCGCGAGCCCTGGGCAGCGTTAACGGAGAGAGAAGATGACTGAACCGACGATTAAAGTAAAACGTCTTGCCTATGTTCGCGTTGAAGCGCCGGATATGGCCAAGGCCGAAAAGTTTCTGGACGAGTTTGGGCTGCAGGTGGCCGCCCGCGAGGGTGGCGCCGTTTATCTGCGGGGTACCGACGAGGGGCCTCCCTGTTACGTGCTGTCGCAGGGCGATCGCGATGTCACGGCGCTAGCGTTTGAAGCTGATAGTCTGGAAGATCTTGAGACCATCGCTCAAATAGAGGGTGCCTCCGCGGTGGAGGCACTGAACGAACCGGCGGGTGGCCAGGTCGTCAGGCTCACAGATCCCAATGGTATGCAGCTTGAGATCGTCTATGGCCGCGCTGGACTTGAGCCCCTGGACCCGGCGCCATCACACACCTTCAATATGAACGGTTCCTACGACAGGGTCGGTGTGCTGCCGGGAGTCGAACACGGTCCTTCCAAGGTTCGCAGGATTGGACATCTTGTGCTGGAGAGTGCGGATCCCGGCAGTCTGTACGCTTGGTACAACGCGCGTATCGGATTAACAACCTCCGACGCGGTGCGCTTGCCCGATGGATCCCCCATGATGATCTTCTCGCGCCTGGATCGCGGCCAGGATTACGTCGACCATCATGTGGTGGGGTTTCAGTTTGCGATGGATGAGGGTGTTCGAGTCCAGCATGTCGCTTTTGAAGTGGGTAACTTGGATGACCTGATGTCAGGCCATGAGTATTTGAAACGGCGTAAACGCAAGCATGTCTGGGGTATTGGTCGGCATCTGTTGGGTGGCCAGATTTTCGATTACTGGCGCAGCCCGTTTGGCGTTATCCATGAACACTGGACCGACACCGATCTTGTTAATGAGACCCACCAGGCGCAGGATACACCGGTGTCCGGAGTGAAAGACTACTGGGGGCCTGATCCTTCGCCCGGTTTTCTGATCGCGCGCTTCAATTTCAAGGTGATCAAGAACCTGATTCGGGTTTTAAGGGCCCGCGCCCAGTCGGCGTCCTGAAGGTGACTTATGCAACTGCTTGAAAGCGATATTACGACTAGGGAAATTCTGGAGTGGAAAGGCTTGCACCTGTTTCACTTCAGCGGTTCTTCCTGTTCCCAAAAAACGCGCATATTCCTTAACCTGAAAGGCATTGATTGGACACCGCATCACGTCAACCTCGCCGCGCAGAAAAACTACGAGCCCTGGTTTTTAGGCGTTAACCCGCGCGGGTTGGTGCCGGTTCTCGTTCACGATGGCGCGGTACATATCGAAAGCAACGACATTCTGGCTTACCTGGATGAGACCTTTCCCGAGCCGCGACTGATTCCGCCGGACTCCCATGCGCAAATGATCGCTGCCTTAAAGGAAGAGGACGATCTGCATCTGGACATCCGGATTCTGACCATGCGTTTCCTATTCCCCATGTTCCTCGCGCAGAAGAAGCCCAAAGCCATCAATACCTTCGAGCAGGATGCGGGTACGATCGGTGGCGAGCAGGATCCGCACAAGGCGCATGAACTGGAGTTTTGGAGGAACTACGCGAAGCAGGGTGTGACAGACGCTCAGGCCCGGCAAGCGGCGGAGAATTTTAGAAGGGTTTATGAGCGCCTAGAGCAACAACTGGGTTCGAGTCCTTATCTGGCCGGTGAGCAGATCACGCTTCTGGATATTGCCTGGTTTATTTATGCCGACCGATTAACGGCAGCCGGCTACCCATTCGCCAGGCTCCATCCGGCGGTGTGTCGCTGGTATGAGGGGCTGCGGGCGAAGCCGGAATTTGCCAAGGAAGTTGCCACGCCGGCACCCCTCAAACTGGTTACCGGCGCCCTGTACCTGGTTCAGTCGATCAGAGGGACGACCCTGGAGCAAGTAGCTGGTTTCTGATCAGGTGTCGCGCCAACATCCACGAATGGCTCAGTGTAATTGCTGCAGTGAGATTAACTATCGGTGTTGGCGAGATAGGGTCGGTAGAACAGGTCGAAGAGACTGTCGGCGTAAGTTTCCACAAATTCGTCTTGGTAGACGTCCATAGCGTAGATATGTCGGATCTCCGCGGCGAGAGTGAAGGGCGCCTGCATGGCCGCATTGAGCACGTAGATAAGAATCTTCATGTCAATGTTGGGGAATCGGCTGAGATCAAGGTCTCTCGGCAAGCTTTGCAGAAGAACCTGATGGTCGGCGCCAATGTGTTTCTCCGCGGCCCAACGCAGTCGTTCGGAGTCGCGAATTGATTCCTGGACCATAATGCGCGCGTGCTCCGGGTGTTCAGAACAATAGCGGACGTAGCGACGAATCCACAGTCTCAATCTTTCGGATCGCGTCTTCGATTTGTCCTCTTCGGGCTCCGCTACCGCTTCGTGCAGTCGCCGAAAAAGGAAATCCACCGCGGCTTTCCAGAGTTCCTCCTTGCTGTGGAAGTGGTATTTGATAAGCCCGTGATTCACGCCTGCGTTAGCTGAAATGGTGCGCAGACTGGCGCTGTCAAATCCCTTCTGCGAAAACTCCAGCAGTGCGGCGCTCAGAACCCGTTTCCGGGTTTCCTGTTTCTGCTTTGCTCGAACGCCTGCAGCGGAAGTGTCTGCATCGGCCGTCACGGTTGTTGCCTCGGTATCAATTCGCTTCATTCCTTATTTTAGCTAAAAGCCAGCGGTGGAAACCTTCGATCCAGTCATCGCTGCTGGCGCCTTTCTCCTGCATACCAAAGCCATGTCCGCCATCGGCATAGGTGACCAAAGTGCTGTCGTATCCAGAGTTCTCCCAGCGCTCGCTCAGTAGCTCGCTTAGCCGCCAGGGAACCACCGGATCGTCTTTCGTTGCTACGATGTATAGGGGTGGGGCATTTTCGGGAACGCTGGCTGTATCGGGTACACCATAGACAGAACCCACAAAGTCAGGGCGGCTGCTGTCAGAGCCTCGCATAGCAGTACCGGTCGCGACTGCGCCGCCCGCCGAGAAACCAAGTATGCCTATGGCGTTGGACTGAATACCCCATTTGTCAGCGTGCTGACGAATGTATCGAACCGCCGCCATGCCGTCTTCAATTGCAAGGGGCTGGGTCTGGGACAACGGAATTTCGGGATACTCGTCACCCCTCATCATGGCCGAGAAGAACATCCAGGCAACCTGGAGTTTGAAGATACTATCGTTTTTGGCTGTTTCATCGAGTCGGTATTTCAGTACAAAAGCATTAATGCCCTGTTCTTGTAGCCATTCGGCCACCTGCGTCCCTTCTGTTTCGATGGAAAGGAATTGAAAGCCGCCGCCCGGGGCAACAATCACTGCCACACCTGAGTTGTTTTCTGAGGCAGCCAGGAATGGTTGCAGCGTAGGATTGACCACATTACGTACGACGCGGTGAGGCAGAAAGTCCAGGGTTTCCGTTTCCACCTGTTCCCAGTGCTCGCTGCCGGGTGCGCCATTCGGCCATAGCTGAATTGTCTCTTCTTGCGCGGCGACGCCTCCCTGCCAAAAGCAGATCAGTAATAGAGCTCGCGCCAGACGTTCGATCTTCACGGTTTTTGCTGCTCCCGCTTGCCCTCTCAATATCGAGGCAGTATGATCCATAAACATTCATTATCCAAGTGGTTAATGAATGGAGATTATAAAAATATTAGCGCTGTACTAAACGCCATGACCGCTGCTCGTGCCTTCTTCAAATACCTGCTCTTCGCCCCGCTCGCCTTGCTATTGCTTGTCGCGCTCGCTGTCGGCTGGTTTATGAGTGAGATCAGGAACAATTTGGATGCGCCTGAGGCCGCGGAATACTCAGATATACGCGATTACGCCGAGCCCGCGCCTAACCCCGTGCGGGCCAGTCCAGTTCGAGATCAACAAGCGGTATTGAACCTCCAGCGGCTCGCAGAGCCGCCGGATAGATTTCGTGCCTGGACCCGCTGGTGGTGGCCGGGCGGTGACGTAGACGCAGCTTCTGCCTGTGATCAGCTTGCGGACTTGCGTGAGGCGGGTTTTGGGGGCGTAGAGATTCAGCCCTTCAACGCTGGGCTGGCGGCCATCGAGGAGCGGGCAACACAAAAGAGAATCAACGGTTTTGGTAGTGATGAGTGGTTTTCTACGTTTGCGCAATTCATGGACTGCGCAGACGACCTGGATATGCAGGTATACCTAAATCACCTCAGCGGCTGGCCTGCGGGCGGACCGCAGGTAGGACTAGAGGACGGCCTGTGGAAGCTGCGCTTCGGGGAACGGTTTGTGAGTGGCGGTGCGGCTAAGCAGGTCGATCTGCCCTTGCCATCGCCATCAGTGCAGGACTATCTGATGGCAGTGGCTGAACAGTTTATTGGTATGGAGCTTAGCCACTTCGCCGTAGAACAACGGCAGCTGCTTGCTGTGCACGCCGCCCAAGTGCGTGGCGGTCACCGAGCGGGCAATCCATTGGATGCGACCGATACGCTAGAGCTAGACGCCAGCTCTATCATTGTGCTGACAGACAGGGTTGAGCGTGGCCAACTTAAGTGGCGGGTGCCGGAAGGGGAGTGGGTTATCATAGCCAGTTATCTCATGCCCTCGGGCGAAGCGCCAACACTGGTGGCCGCAGAGCAGCCGGGCTATGTGATCGATCACCTGGATCTAGAACGCGTGCGTGCGCATTATGACTTTGCCTTCGGTAGTCGCACCGGATTGACTCGCCACTATGGCGGGGCTTTCAAGGGTTTCTTTAATGACAGCCTTGAGTTCAAGCTTGACCGACTTGCATCCAAAGATATTCTCGATGCCTTCGCTGCACGGCGGGGCTATGACTTGGTCCCACATCTTCCGGCTGTGTATGTTGATGCCTACGATAACTTCTTTGTGCGTGACGTCGGCCGCAATACTTCTGCGCCAAGTTTCCTGATTGACGAAAGCGATGAACGTATTCGCTACGACTACCAGTTGACCTTATCGGATCTTGTGATCGAGCGCTTTGCTGAAAACTCCATGGACTGGGCCGAACAGCGTGGGCTGGTGTCCAAGGGACAAACCTACGGCTTCGAGATGGACACCATTCGAGCGCTTGGTGCCAATCACATACCGGAAACCGAGCACTTGTGGGGTAGTAGCTCCGAGTTGGTTATGAAGCTAGCGGGAGCCGCGGGACTACTCTACGAAAGGCCTGTAGTCAGCGCGGAATCCTTTGTGTGGCGCAAACGTGCCTATGCTGTGACGCCAAGACATATCAAGGCCGGCGCTGACCTGTTGTTCCTGTCGGGAGTAAACCAAGTGATTTTTCACGGTATCCCGTATACCAGTGAGCATGAAGCCTACAAGCAAACTTTCGATTGGTTGGGCTGGTACCCGTTCCAGGGCCCGGGAAACCCCAGTGGCTTCTCTGATAACTACGGTCCCAGCACACCGACCTGGACTGCATTACCGGAATTGAATGATTACATAAAACGCAGTCAGCATATCCTGCAGGCAGGTGAGCCGAGTGTGGACGTGCTGGTGTATTACCCCTTCCTGGGTTTCCCCAAGTCAATTGAGGATTCGGCTTTAGCCGGAGAAGAGCTTCTGTTCGCCGGCATGTTGCCCGGTGACGGACCCAGACCACCGAAGGAGGGAGGTGTGGACATGCCCCTCATTAAGTTCCTCCCTCGAGAGAAGGACCCGCGCCTGGTCTGGCTGGAGCGCCTGATACCGACGCTTAAGGCGCTCGACGCGCGCGGTATTACCTGGAGTTGGGTCAATGGTCACGCCTTGCAAGCGGGTAAAGTCCACTCGGCTCATCATCAGGCAGTGCTGGTGCCTGACGTAGAGGCCATGCCACTCGAGTCTGTGCAGGCGCTTGCATCCATCACGGCGGAGGGGCTGCCAGTTTACTTCCTGGGCAAATTGGCGAATCGCCAGCCTGGCTTTTCACAATATGCCGAGAGAGATGAGCAGGTAGCTGCGGGAGTGGGTCGGTTGGCGCAGGGACGTACTGTCGCCAGTGGTGCAGAACTGGCCGCAAAAATACAGGCATGGCTTCAGGTAGATGGTTCAAGCGATGTGCGCCGCTTCAGCCGCCGCGGCCCGGATGCCAACCAGTCGCACTTGCTGGTGAATCGCTCGTTGCAGGCGCAAAGTGCACGCTTGATTCCTGCGTCAAATATACGGCCGGCGCGGGCCTACTGGTTCGACGCCGCCTCCGGCGCGCTGTGGGCGGCGGAGCCTACCGAAGAAGGCGTATTCGAATTGTCGCTGATGCCCCTGGAGTCGCGCTTTCTCTTGTTTACAGATGCCGAGCTGGCGCCATCTGGAAGATCGCTGTCGGTGCTGACTGAGGATGCGGAACTGGTCTCCATGCTTGATGGCAATAGGATTGTCCGCACAGCTGCGGACACTATTGCTGTCACGCCCGGACTCTCAATGATACGCAAATTGCCTTATCTAGATGGCGACCCGGTACATCTGCTGTATGAGATGTCGTTTGTGTTACAGGCGGATGAGAAGCGACGTCGGTATGTGCTCGATTTGGGAAGGGTCTCCGGTATCGCCCATGTCGAGCTCAATGGGCAGCGCCTTCCACTGAAATCATTCGATCCGTTTCTGTTTGATATCACTGAAGCGGTGCAGCCGGGTGCCAATCGGCTGCAGGTGCAGATTACGCCGGCTCTGAGAAATTCGCTGGTCAGCTCCAAAGCGCTTATGGACAAAGAGCTGGAGCAGTTCGAGGCGCATCTGGGTGAGGCAGGGCTGGCTGGTCCGGTGAAAATACTGAGGAAATAGCAGGATGAAAAAGCGCGTGATTTTAGTCAGTAGTCTGACAATGCTGTTAAGAGTCAGTCTCCCCCTGGCAACATTCGGACAAGATGCGTCAGACGCAGAAGGGTCCCCGGTGCTCGAAGAGGTGACTGTCACGGGTACCCTAATTCGCGGCATTGCACCCATTGGCACCAATGTGGTGGACATGGACCGTGAAGCGATTGAGGCCACGGGTGTCACATCAGCGAACGAGCTGCTTGCCCAGGTGCCCCAGGTCACCAACTTCTTTAACACCTTGCCCGTCCCGACTACGGAGCTTGGGCTGCCCATCAATCGGCCGAATATTCGGAGTCTTGGCGCTTCGGGTGGCAATACCACCCTGGTGCTGCTGAATGGCTGGCGGCTACCGGGCGCGGGCATTAATCAAACGACGCCAGATGCATCGGTGATCCCGCCAGCAATCCTGCAGCAGCTGGAGGTTATTCCGGACGGGGGCTCGTCGCTCTACGGTTCGGACGCTATCGGTGGCGTAATCAACTTTATCACCCGTGATGAGTTTACGGGGGTTGAGTTTGCTGGGAAGTACGGTCGGGGTGACGACTATGACAATAAGGAATACACCTTGACCGCGGGTACCCAGTGGGAGGGCGGCGGCGGTCTGATCTCACTGTACTGGACTGAGAACGATTCACTGACGGGTGACGACAGAAGCTGGATTTCCGGCAACCACACCGCAAAGGGCGGTCAGGATTTTCGCATCTCAAATTGCACACCCGGTAACATCATTGTCGGTGGGGAGTCTTACAGGATGGATACCCGTCAACCGGGCCAAAATCTGTGTGAGCCGACCGACTTGATCTCGATGGTGCCGGAGCAAGAGCGCGGTACAGTGTTTGCTTCACTCAATCATCAACTCAATGAGCGCATGCGGTTTGAGTTGTCGGCGATTTATTCCGATCGGGATGTAGACTTCGAAGGAAAGAATGGCGGTGCTAGCACGGGGGTAGAGGGAGGAGGGCGCATCAGCTCTGCTAACCCGTTCTTCGATCCCCTGGGTGGTGAAAACGCCCACAATGTGGAGTTTAGTTACGAAGAGGTCTTCGGTGGCGGCTACCCGAGCACTGGTGCATACGAGTCGTACAATGTGATGGCCATGCTGCAGTTCTCACTCACTAATGGCTGGTTGGCTAGCCTGGGCGTCAATTACGGAGCGAGTGAAAATGAGTCACGGACCGGTGGGATTGACCGTGACTATGAGGCAGAGGCCCTGGTGGCAACGACGGTGGATGCTGCTATTAATCCCTACGCTGTCCTGCAGACCAATCCGGCGGTTATCGACCGCTTGACTGACTATGTCTCAGGCTGGGGAAGGTCGGATCAGGATGTACTGCAGCTGCGCGGTGTTGCCGATGGTCCTTTGATAGAGCTCCCGGCCGGAGAAGCCAAGCTTGCCATAGGCGTTGAATACTTGGAGCAGGAAACAGAGCCGGAATGGGCGACGGACACCAGCTTCAGTTCGCCGACCTTTTACACGAACAAGTTTGACAGGGATGTTAAGTCTCTCTACGGCGAGCTGTTCCTGCCTGCGCTAGCGGCGAGTTCCCCCATAGGCGCTCTCGATTTTTCCCTAGCCGCTCGCTATGACGACTATAGCGATGTCGGTGATACGACGAACCCGAAGATCGGTTTCAATTGGTCACCCACACCGTCTTTTCTCGTGCGCGGCAACTGGGGCACATCGTTTCAGGCGCCGAACTTGGCGGACAGCGGTCAGTCTGTGGACAGTCGAGCCCAATATATTCCAGTCAGCCCCTGGTTGGCACCGGATGCCGGCCAGATCGATGTGGTGCGACCCACAATCCTGCTTGCCGGCGGTGGCGACGAACTTGAATCTGAGGAAGCGGATACCTGGTCGCTCGGGTTTGACTGGGACATTAATTTGGGGGACGGTCTTCGGATCAGCGCTACCTATTACGACATCGACTACGAGAATGCGATTTCGGTGGTGCCATTTTTCCAACCGTGGTTCTTTACTAATCCTTCGCTGGAACAGTTTTACGTGACCAATCCCACCCAGCAGCAGGCGGAAGCGATTTTGGATGGGTATCGCTACGACGGGTTCGAGTCCATCGAAGACCTCTATGCCGGTCCGTTCACGCCCTATCTCATCACGGATGCGCGCCGCACCAATCTCGCCTCGATCGAAACCAGTGGTGTGGACTTTCAGCTGACGCAGGCACTCCTGATCTCAGAAGTGCTAGTGACGGCTAGTCTGGCGGGTAACTACGTGCTGGAACGTGAGGCCACACCCGTTCCCGGAGGGGAAAGCGTGGATGAACTAGACGAAGGAAATGCTATCGAGTGGAGCCTGAATGGAAACCTCGGTTTTAACTGGAAGCAATGGCAGGGTGCGTTAACCGTGGTGTATAAGGACGGCTATGATAATGGCACTACGGATCTCGATTCGTTTACCGTCGCGAACCTGTATCTGAACTACGAGCTACCCGTTACCGGCCTTTTCGATCGCGCCAGCGTCTCACTCAATGTCGACAACATTACGGATGAAGAGCCGCCTTATCTGGCAGATTTCGATGGCATCGACATGAGCCACAGTTTTTCTATTGGCCGTGTATATTCGCTGGGCTTCAAGGTTTCAATTTAATTCGATGTGGGTATCGAGCCAGTGTCTAGAGCGATAGCGCCAGCCGAGTATCATTGCCTTGATGCTGTAGTCGGCGATCAATACCGCAAACACCCAGTACACGGATAGCTCCAGCCACACCGCTATGAAAGCCAGTAACACCCTGCCGAGTACAAGACCGCAAAAGGTGGCAAGAAGCGGGTAGCGGGTATCGCCGGCACCACGCAGTGCACCACCCAGTGTCAGCTCGATGGCCATTAACGGTTGCACGACGCCCAAGATATAAATAAATGTGACCGTGTAAGACACCACTTCGGCGTCGTCGATCATAAAGCGGGCCAGCGGCTCTGCGCCCCACATGCCCAGCCCGCCCAGCACCGCCATGGCGATGATCGACATGCGTAACGAGCGATTTGCGCTTTTCAATGCGCCCTCAGTATCGCCTGCTCCCAGATGCTGGCCTACCAGAGTGGCGGTGGCGATGCTAAAACCAAAGCCGACTACGATGCAGAATGACAGCAGGGTGACCCCGATACCGTAGGCTGCGTAAGGCGCGGTGCCGTATACGGCGACAATCGCGAGAAAAGCGAGGAAGGCGAGCTGGATAATACCCTGCTCCAGGGCTGCGGGACCGGCAATTTTCAGCAGCTGTTGGGTTTGTGGCCAGTTAACTCTAAATCGCTTGGGTGCGCCGAGACGGAAGTGACCGCGTCGCCAAACCTGGGCAAACACTAGTGTCACTACAGTGCTGGCCACCCCGCCACCGAGCGCCACGCCGCCGACTCCCATGGCGGGCAGGCCCCAGTGGCCGAAGGCCAACAGGTAGGCAAAGATCACATTCAGTACATTGCTGGCGAGCATAAACCATAATGGTGTAATCACGTCGCCAACGGCTCTGAGTGCGGTACTCAACATCATCATGATGGAAGAGACCAGGTTGAAGATGCCCAGCCAGAAGATGAAGTCCGCGGCCATACGTGTGGTCAGTTCATCGAGACCGAACAGGCCTGCGAGTTGCATGGGCATCAACACGGCAGGCAGCGTCAGAGCCGCGGCAATCGTCATGCCCAAAAGCAAAGATGTCGTGGTCAGCTGTTCGGCGGTATCACGATCCCCCGCGCCCCAGCTACGTGCGATCATCGCCGTCGCGGCGACCGAAACACCCATCAGTAGTGCCTGCAACAGGAAGAAAATACGATGCCCGGTGGTAACGCCAGCTACCGCTTCGGTGCCGAGCTCGGCGGTGATTTTTATGTGAATAAAACCTACTGTGGTCATCAGTAGGTTGGAAACGATATTTGGCCAGGCGAGTTTCCATACGCTGGCCGAGCTCGCATTTATCGTATTTGGCTGATCGTCGCTCAAGGAACGGGCTTCCAATTCGGGTGCGCGATTCTAGCAGCTTTATCCGCGAAGCGTGGCTAGCTCCGAGCGAATCTCCGCACAGCGGGCCTGTGTAAGTCGATAGCGAGAGAGTATCCACGCACCGAGTAGCGTGAGGAGGCTAATGCCCGGGCCGTAGATCCATATCAGCCGACTGAGCATCTCGGGGGTGGTGTCTGTCACGCTGCGTACGCCTTCGAACCCAGCGAAATCAATGGCGAGGCCAGCAAAAAAGGAGCCAAAACCAAAGGTGACCTTTTGGGTGAGCATCATCGCTGAATTGAGCATGCCTTCCTGGCGCAGCCTGGTATGCAACTCCATCTCATCGACCACGTCGGGCAACATGGCTCCTGCTATGTTGATATGTGCGATGTAGAAGGTTTGTTGCAATACGACAAAAATACAGACGAACACAACGAGAGCGGTGCTGCTGGTGGGCGGTGCAAGACCGTAGAGATGAGCCAGGGAAGCAATGGGATGAACAAAGGCGACCACTAGCACCAAACTGACCACGGCACGGCGTTTGCCGAGGAATTTTGTGCCATACACAGCGAGCCAGGAGGCCGGTAAAAGCGCAAGAAAGATTACCAGCATGAAGAAGCCGGTTTGTTCGCTGGAAAAGCCGTAAAAATAGGTGTTTACGTGCAGCAGCATGGTGTTCTGAATGCCAATCTGTGTGGTCAGCACCAGGCTGGCAAAGAACAAGACCGCGGCAGAGGGGTGCTTGATAACCGTGACAATGTCTTTAAAGGCGTAGTACCAGGGCCGTGATTTTTGCGCGTCGCTGGTCTTCTCCAGAAAGGGTATGCGGCTGCGCGTCCCTAATAAGGCAGAGCTCATACCCAGGAATGCGAGGCCGGCGGCAACGAAGCCGACATTGCGGTAACCCTCGCCAGCGTCTCCTGCCGTTGTCGCGGCGGGAATCACCAGAAACCAGGCAATGACCTGTACAGACAGGCCGCCGATATAACCCAGCGAATTACGATAGACGGAAATATCCGTACGCTCGCTATAGTCTTCCGTCATCTCTGCACCGAGTGCCATATGGGGCACCGTAAACAGTGTGAGGAAACTGCGTACCGTGATGGCGAAGAACAGGTACCAGACGAATAGGCTGGTACCCTCTAGACTGTCTGGTGGGTTAAAGATCGCCAGCAGTGCGGCGAGATAGGGAATCAGCGCCAGAGCCATAAAGGGGTGGCGTCGCCCCCACTTCTTACCTGCCCAGTTGTCTGAGATCTGGCCAATAATGGGATCGGAGATGCCGTCGGCGATCAGCGCCAACATGGCCGCCAATCCCGCAAGGCTTGGCGACAGTCCTAGGAACTGGGTGTAGTAGAAAAACAGGAAGTAATGGAAACAGACGTCTTTTGATGCCCAGCCAAATTGACCGAGGCCGTAGCTGAATTTTTGCAGGAAGGTCAGTGCGGGTTTCGGTGCCTCAGCTTGCGACAACGTGAAGACTCCCAATTGATTATTATTGTGTGGAACCCGGCAGAGGATGCGAAAGCCCCGTATGTCAGTTAACATACTCAAAGTTCGAAAACATCGCAAGCGCGCTTCTATGAAGGCGGCGCGCGCTCGGAGCAAGCCTATGAAAATCGTTCTCATCCCCCTGTTGACCCTGTTGATTAGCCTGCCTGCGGCTGCGGGGGTTCGAGGCACGATCGAGCAATTGACTTGGATGACGGGCGCCTGGTCGGGTGATGTTGGCGAAGGCCGCGTGCTGGAAGAAAACTGGATACGTGTCGACGGCGGATCGATTGCGTCACTGGTGCGCATTACGCAGGGTGACACAACGCCCATGGTTGAGCTGATCGTGATCGAACAGCAGGGTGATTCACTTATGCTGTATGTGAAGCAGTGGGACCCCGGATTTACGCCGCGATCTGAGAAACCCCAGGTGATGGAACTGGTCGCTATTGAGGAGCGGCTCGTCAGTTTTCAGAATAAAGGCGAGGGCAACTTCCGCACGCTAACTTACAGCAGCCCGACCCCAGAGACGTTTGTCATCTCCATCATGCTGGCGAACGGGCAGCCGGTGGAAATTCCGCTGCAGTCTCGTTCCTTTAAGGGCGAAGCTTTGCCAGTGCTCGCTGTCGACGACCCATGGATTCGCGAAGCGCCGCCGGTCGCGCCGGTGCATGCCGGCTACATGACACTCCTCAATGAGGGTTCGTCGGCGGTGACGCTGGTAGGCGTTTCCAGTCCCGATTATGCCCGTGGCGAAATACATGATATGTCGATGGAGGGCGGCATGATGCGCATGCGACAGCTCCAGTCGGTGACCTTGGCGCCCGGAGAGTCATTGCTGCTTGAGCCGGGCGGGAAACACTTGATGTTGCACAAAGCCAAACGACCGCTACGTGCCGGTGACGAGGTCGAGTTGGTGCTGAATTTTTCAGATGGGAGGAGTCAGCCTCTAACGGCAACCGTCTACAAGGGAAAATAATAATGAAGACCCCTGCTTTAATGTTGGTGCTACCGCTGCTGGCGAGCTGTGGTCTTGGTAGTCTTGAATTGAGCACGGAGCCCTGGGAACCAGCGCCTGCAGCTGCCCCGGGACAAGCGGTTGCGCCGCGGGAAGACTGCGCGCACAGCGTTGCGGAACGACAGCCATTGTACGGTGATCTGCATATCCACTCTTCACTATCGATGGACGCGAACTCCTTGCAGACGCGCACCCTACCCGACGATGTCTATGCCTATGCGACGGGTATCGAGATTGATGTCTATAGTGGCGACCCCAATAATCCGGTGCGAAAAGTTCAAATCGACCGCCCCCTGGATTTTGCTGCGCTCACCGACCATGCCGAGTGGCTGGCGGAGGTGTCTCTGTGTACAACACCCGGGTCGGCTTCCTATGACAGCACGGGCTGTTCAATCTATCGCGGTGAAGATCAGGCATTCATTGCCAAGTTAATCGGCGCGAAGGGTTTTCGCGCGCGGCTCGGTGGTTTGATCGGACCCTTCGGCCGTCGCGATGATGTCTGCGGTGATGACGATGCCATTTGTCGCGAGGAGCTGGGTAATGTCTGGCAGGGCATACAGGCGGCGGCTGAGCGCTGGTACGATCGCTCCGAGGATTGTTCCTTCACCACTTTCCATGCGTGGGAATACAGTCACTCACCGCGCGCGACCAAGGTGCATCGCAATATCATCCTGCGCAATGAGATCGTGCCCGAGTTGCCCATCTCTTCACTGGAAACCCCGGTAGCAATGGACCTGCGCAGGCAATTGCTTGAACAGTGTAATGACAGTGGCAACGGCCGCGACGCGATCGCGATACCGCATAATCCCAATCTCTCCAATGGACAGATGTTTCGCGTCGAATATGCGGAACTGCCATTGGCGCAACAGCGCGAAGAGGCGGCCTTGCGTGTACGCCTGGAACCCGTTGTTGAGATGATGCAGATAAAGGGTGAGAGCGAATGCCGCAATGGCATGTACAAAGTCCTGGGAGCGGAGGACGAACTCTGCGATTTTGAGAAAATTCGTGATCTCGGTACGCCTGAGATCGAGGATTGTGAGGAAGGTTCCGGTAGTGGTGCGCAGGGCGGTAAGGGCTGCATCTCGCGCACAGATTATGTGCGCTATGCGCTACTTGAAGGTATGCGGGAGAAGCAGCGTATAGGAGTAAACCCCTACGTGTTTGGCTTCATCGGCAGCACTGACACCCATATGTCTACCCCGGGAGCGGTGAATGAGGCGGATCGTCCCTATAAGTATGGCGCTGCCAAGCAGAGCATGCTCACGGTGGGTGATCGCCCCCGGGCAGTGGCTTTTCAGAAACCGGGCGGCCTTGCCGGTGTATGGGTCGAAGAAAATACCCGCGATTCAATTTTTGACAGTTTCAAGCGACGAGAGACCTTTGCTACCAGTGGGCCGCGCATCGCGCCGCGTTTCTATGGCGGCTGGGACATCCCGCCAGATATCTGCGACGGTCCGGATCTAGCTGCAAAGGGTTATAGTAGTGGCGTCCCCATGGGTAGTGTGTTGCCTTCTAATGACGGCGATGGGTCGCCACAGTTCGTTGTGTCTGCTGCGGCGGACCCAGGTACCGAGGCGTATCCTGGCGTGCCCTTACAGCGACTCCAGATCATCAAGGGATGGGTAGGGGATAACGGCGAGTTTCACCAGCAAGTGATCGATGTCGCCGGAGATGCTGAGAATGGCGCCAGCGTCGACCTGGACAGCTGTGAGCCTCGAGGCAGCGGTTTTAGCAACCTGTGTGGTGTCTGGCAGGACCCGACGTTCGATGCCGAACAGGACGCTGTGTACTATGCGCGCGTGGTTGAGAATCCCAGTTGTCGCTGGTCTACCCGCATGTGCTTGTCCCTACCCGCGAGCGAGCGCCCGGACGGTTGCACCGGCGACAAATTACCGAAAACGATTCAGGAGCGAGCGTGGACCGCGCCGATCTGGTACGGGGCCGATACTTAGCAGTTCAATAGGATTTGGGCAGTCCCAGCTCGCGCTCGGCAATGTAGGACAAAATCAATTGCTCGGATACCGGTGCGATGCGGGCAATCATCACTTCGCGCAGTAATCGCTCAACATGAAACTCCTTGGCATAACCCATGCCGCCCAGCGTGAGCACCGCCTGATTGCAGGCATCCTGCCCTGCGCGTCCGCCGAGTAATTTCGCCGCATTGGCGTGGGCGCCGCATTCTTGGCCTGCGTCGTAGCGGGCCGCTGCCTCCATGCACAGGGTCTCCGCGGATTGCAGATAGATCCAATTCTCAGCCAACGGGTGCTGTACGCCCTGGTTCTGACCAATGGGCCGATCGAATACAACACGTTCCGCGGCGTAATCACTGGCTCTGCGCAGGGCGTCCTGGCCGATACCCACTGCTTCGATGCCGACCAGAATCCGCTCCGGATTGAGGCTGTGCAGGAGATACTTGAACCCCTGGCCTTCCTCGCCGATGCGATCTTCCTCGGGGACAAACAGATCGTCGATAAACAGCGCATTGGAGTCCACCGCTTTGCGCCCCATCTTGTCGATGACCCGTACCTCGATGTGATTGCGATTGAGATCGGTATAAAACAGGGTCATACCGTCGGAGGGTTTGGCGCATTCTTCCAGCGGTGTCGTGCGAGCCAGAAGAATGATCTTGTGAGCCTCCTGGGCCGTGGTGGTCCACATTTTCCGGCCATTGATCCGATAGCCGCCCTCGATGCGCTCGGCGCGGGTTTGCAGCGCGGTGGTATTGAGCCCCGCATCGGGCTCGGTCACCCCAAAGCAGGTTTTCTCCTTGCCCGTGACAAGCGGCACTAGCCAGCGCTGTTGCTGTTCATCGCTGCCGAAGACCACGATAGGGTGCGGGCCGAACAGATTAATGTGAATACTGGAGGCGGCGGAGAATCCGCCGCCGCTGCGGGCGACCGTGTGCATTAACACCGCCGCCTCGGTGACACCCATGGCGCTGCCGCCACAGGACTCGGGCATGGTGATGCCTAACCAGCCGCCTTCGGCCATCGCTTGATAGAACTCAAATGGAAACTCGCCGCTGCGGTCGTGCTCCAGCCAGTAGTCGTCTTCGAACTGGCTGCACAGGCGCGCCACCGCAGTGCGTATCTTCTCGTGTTCCGGCTGGTTTGTCAGTCCCATCGTTGTCGTCTACTCTCCACTGTTGTTCAGAGACTAGCAAATATACGGGGTTACACACTATGACAGCACTCACCGACATGGCCGACCTGACGATCGAAGGTGATATCGCGTTGATCACCATCGGCAATCCGCCGGTCAACGCTCTCAGTCAGGGCGTGCGCCAGGGTATTAAAGACGGCGTCGAGCAGTGTCTTGCGAACGATGCGGTTAAAGCCATTGTGCTGATTTGCGCGGGTCGCACCTTCATTGCCGGCGCCGATATCACCGAGTTCGCCGGAGCACCGAAAGGACCAGATTTTCAAGCGGTGCTGCGTGTCATGGAGAACTCCGACAAAGCGATCATTGCCGCGATTCATGGCACTGCTCTGGGTGGTGGCCTGGAAACGGCGCTGTGCTGTCACTTCCGCGTGTGTGATGCAGGCGCTCGCTTTGGGCTGCCGGAAGTTAATCTTGGATTGCTGCCTGGTGCGGGTGGTACCCAACGTTTGCCGCGAGTCGTAGGCGCGGAGAAGGCCCTGGTGATGATGACATCGGGTGCACAAATTGGCGCCGACGATGCACTGGCCGACGGCTTGGTGGAGGAAATTGTTCCCGGTGATCTGCGCGATGGCGCGCTGTCTTTCGCGCGTAGAGTGATTGATGAGGCCGTGCCGCTCACCAGAATTCGCGATCGGGAAGATAAGCTGCAATCAGCCCGGGACAATCCGTCTCTGTTCGATGATTTCCGTAAATCGATTGCTCGCAAAACCCGTGGTTTCCTCGCGCCTGAATACAATATTCAGTGCATTGAGGCGGCGGTAAATCTGCCCTTCGATGAAGGTATGGCCGTGGAATCAAAGTTGTTTGCCGAGTTGATGGCCGGTCCCCAGTCGCGCGCGCAGCAGTACTTTTTCTTTGCCGAGCGTCAGGCCGCGAAAATTCCGGACGTGCCCAGGGACACCGCAGAGATACCCATCGCAAAGGTGGGCGTGATCGGTGCAGGCACGATGGGTGGGGGCATCTCCATGAATATGGCCAATGTTGGCATACCCGTAACCATCGTAGAGACAAAGCAAGAAGCATTGGATCGTGGCCTCGGTGTTATCCGCAAGAACTACGAAAATACCGCGAGCAAGGGTCGCATCAGTGCCGAGGATGTGGAAACGCGCTGTGGCTTGATCACCGGTAGCCTTAAGCTCGAGGACCTTGCCGATTGCGATCTGGTGATCGAGGCGGTGTTCGAGAACATGGACCTGAAAAAAGAAATCTTCGGCAAGCTGGACGGCATCGTAAAGCAGGGCGCGGTCTTGGCCTCGAACACCTCCGCGCTGGATGTGAATGAGATCGCTGCCGCCACATCGCGGCCGGAGTCGGTCATTGGGCTGCACTTTTTCTCGCCCGCCAACGTGATGAAGCTGCTGGAGATCGTGCGCGGTGGCAAAACCTCGAAAGAAGTCATCGCGACCTGCATGTCATTTGCCAAGCGCATTCGAAAAACAGCGGTGCTGGTGGGAGTTTGCCCCGGCTTCGTCGGTAACCGAATTCTGTTCCCGCGTCAGGAGCAGGGTCAGAAGCTGATCCTGGAAGGCGCGCTGCCGCAGGATGTAGACCGTGTGCTGGTGGAGTTTGGCCTGCCCATGGGGGTTTTCCAGATGTCGGATCTTGCGGGTCTGGACATTGGTTGGAGTGCGGAGACCTCTAAGGGCGAAACAATTCGTGACCTGTTGTGCGAGGCAGACCGTCGTGGCCAGAAAACCAGTGCTGGCTATTACGACTACGATGAGAAGCGCAATCCTTCACCATCGCCGGTCGTGGAAGACATTATTCGTCAGTTTTCTGAGAAAGCGGGGCTCGAACAGCGAGACATCGCCGATGCAGAAATTCTGGAGCGCTGTATTTATCCGATGATTAACGAGGGCGCCAAGATCCTGGAGGAAGGCATAGCCATTCGCGCGAGTGATATCGATGTAACCTGGGTTTACGGCTACGGCTGGCCTATCTATCGCGGCGGCCCAATGCACTACGCCGACAGCGTTGGTCTGGATAAGATCGTCGCCACCATGCGCAAGTACCAGGAGCAGACAGGCGATAGCGCCTGGGAGCCCGCGCCATTGATGGTGAGACTGGCAGAAGAGGGTAAGGGCTTCGCCAGTCTTTGATTGATTGTGCTGTTTGTCTCGGCCACAGCTATGATGAAATCTGTGGTGTCGGGTACGTGTCAGGTGGATGTCGTGGCGCAATAGTCCACATTTCGGTCACTATGGCTTACGAATACGGAGGCCCTTTATGGTCATCAGGAAACTCAGGCTACAGCGGGGCTGGTCTCAAGAGCAGTTAGCCGAGATGTGTGACATCAGTGTTCGTACGGTGCAGCGGCTGGAACGTGGCGATACCGCCAGCACTGAGACCTTAAAGGCCATCGCCGCCGTCTTTGATGTGCACTTCAGCGAATTGCAGGGAGAGCCGCCCATCATGAACGAAGACACTTCCATAAGTTACGAAGAAAAAGAGGCCATTGAGTACGTCCGCGATCTCAAGGGCTTTTACAGCCATGCTGCCAGTTACGTGCTGGTGATGACCTTCCTTCTCTTCGTTAATCTCACGACCACTGACTATCTCTGGGTGATCTGGCCGGCGATGGGCTGGGGGCTGGGCTTGGCCAGTCACGCACTACAGGTCTTCGAGGTCTTTGATTTCTGGGGCGATGACTGGGAGAAGCGCGAGGTCGAAAAGCGCCTGGGCAGGAAACTGTAGCGCGGCCAAAATACAAAAACGGCGGGCAAAAAGAAGGGGGCTAATGCCCCCCAGGTCTCCGCAGCTTGCGCCGTCTTATCGCGGCTTAGCTGTATTCGCTTAGATCTTCAGGATGAACTGTACTTCCCAAAGCCGCTTGTCCAAGGCGCGGCCACCGCAGGTGAGAACAAAATCCGAGGTGCCATAGGTGCCAGTGCCCTGAGTGCCGCAGCCGTGGGTGTTAAATGCTTCTTCATCGGTCGCATTGGTCACCAGGCCAAGGATTTCGTAGCGTTCGCTGACGCTGGTCCACGATGCCTGTAAGTCGACACGGGTATAGCTGCCTTCCTCATCGTTATTGAAAATGTCGAAGTAGCGATCGTCCATATAGGAGCCAGTGCCACCTAGGGTGAACTCACCGTACTGCGTGGGCCAGAAATAGTGTAGTGAGATGGCTGCCTTATGTTCAGGGGTCAAGCGCAGTTGGTTGCCCTTCACATTGGTGGGAATGATATTGCCGTCTTCGTCCCGTTCACCGAAGTCAGTGTCATTGAAAAATGCGTCTGAGGTGATTTCCGTGTCGTTGTAGGAGTAAGAGATGATGGCGCGCAGGTGGTCGGTCACGAGCCAGGTGCCGCTGGCCTCGATACCCCACATTTCGGTGTCCACGTTGACTACCTGATCGAGACCGATAGAGGCAGGCGGCGGTGTCAGGTAACCTCGCAGCTGCTGCATATCTTCGTAGTCGTAGAAGAAGCCGACCAGCTCGGTCTGCAGCGTGTTGTCGAGGAAGCTGTCTTTCCAGCCGATCTCATATAAAATCACCTCTTCTTGATCGAACTCGCCATCGTCCACTACTCCGGCTTCTGCGGCAAAAAACTCTTCCATGGCACCCAGACGTGTGCCCCCCATCTTGTACCCATTGGAAAGCGTGCCCCACAGCAGAGTTGCGTCACCCGGACGGTAACTCAGGGTGATCTTACCGGTGGTATTACTGAAGTCGTCCTCGTGCTTGGCGTCATAGGGGCTGCCGATATAGCGGCTTGAATCGCCGGCAAAAGGCTCGACGCTGGCATCCAGTGCATAGGGCAGGTCGACGCCGCCGAACTCCCGGAACAGGTTGTAGTAGCGGATCTGGCTCTCGTAGCCGGTGAAGTCATCTTCGGAGTAACGGGCGCCGAGGGTCATGGTCCACTTCTCGGCGATGGGGAAATCGACCTCGCCGAACACGGCCCACGACTCGTTGTCGATCGCGCCGACCTGGTAATAGATCGCGCCCAGGGGGTTGTCCCAGAAGTTGCCCGCAAGATCGGTACTGGTAGAAAAGGTTGGGTTATCCGGATTGTGGATTAAGTACGGCTGCTCGTTTTTATCCTCGAAATAGTAGAGCCCGACAACATAGTTCCAGTCCTTGTCCCAGTCAGAGATTAACTGCAGTTCGTGGGTGGTTTGGTCCTGATATTGTCCTACCGATAAAAATATCTGGTTCTCAGGTGTTGTGTCCTGGGTGCCATCCGAGTCGGTTGTAATGTCGTAGTCGTATTCGACCTTGCCAAACAGGTAGCTCAGTTCAGCACCTTCGAGATCGAACGAAAGTCGAGCTGTGATGCTGTTATTATTGTTCAGCTCTTCTTTGGCCTCGCCATTGCGGGCCTCCTTATTGGGGTCATTGATGCCGACGCGCTCGAAACCATTCTGGCAGGCGAGGTATTGTGAGTTTTTTGTGAGGCCATTCCAGAAGGTTTCGCAGTTGTACTCGTCCTGCTCCCAGTTCACCCGGGGTACCCGGTCATATTCGAAGCGAGAGTACTCAGCCCACAGGTGCAGTCGGTCAGTAATGTCCCATTCGATCTGTGCTTCGGCATACCAGCTGTCTTCACTGCCGAAATCATCTCCTGCGACATTTTCCTGCAGGCCATCCTGCTCGGTATTGATGTAGTGCAGTTTGTAGCGAAAGCTATCCGTGAGAGGGCCGCTCACAACTCCGGCAAACTGGCGCAGGTCTTCCTCTCCGACTTTGACTCGCAGGTCGGCACCAAACTCTGCCGTTGGCCTTTTGGAAATGATGTTCACTGCACCACCGGTGGTGTTGCGGCCGTAGAGTGTGCCCTGAGGGCCGCGCAGAATTTCGGTCCGATCCATATTGATCGGCTGGGTGCTAAGCGATGTCGCTTCAGCGGTGAAGATTCCATCATTGTAGATGGCGACACCGGGGGCGGTCCCGAGTTAGTTGGAGAATCGTCCTACGCCGCGAATCGACAGCCGATTCGGCGACTGTTGGTAGGTCAGCGAGGGTACCAGCGCCTCGTACATAAATGGGCTGTTGACGTTCAGCTCTTCCAGAATCCCCTGGGAAAACGCCGTTACGGCGATAGGCGTGTCCTGCAGCGACGTCGCCCGGCGGCTTGCCGTCACGATAATTTCTTCGAGCTGCAAACTGGTTTCGGAATCCTGCGCTTGTGCCTGCAAAGCGATTGCGAGCGGCAGGGCGGCGAAGGGTAGCGCGAGGATGGAGCGGTTCATACGGCCCATGGGTGTACCTCATTGTGAAATTATTTTTATCATCTTCGAAGTTACAGTATGCGAAACCCCCTATCAAGAGGGTGAAACACAGATAGCCTTTAACGGCGGTTTAGCATATTAGAATGCTGGGTATGTTTTCCTTGCAAAGGCTCCAACGCTGCGTAACACTTTTGAATCTTGAGTATGTGCGCATAACGATAATTATTCAGGGGGCTTTAATGAATCTGCGGGCTAAGCAGATCACCCAATCACTACTGTTGGCGGCAACCATACCTGTAGCCGGAGTACTGGTGGCTTGCGGTGCCAGTATTGACGCCGGTAATGAAGCAGTGGCCGCAGCGGCGCCTCGCAATGTTGTGGCCGACTGGCCTGCATTCGGCGCCACCGGTGGTGGTACACACTTTTCCCGCGCCAGCCAGATTACCCCTGCCAATGTCGCTCGACTGGAAGTAGCCTGGACGCATCGCTCCGGAGATTTTCGCGAAGCCTACTGGGGTGAGGGTGAACCGACCCTGGAAGAAGAGGGAGGGCATGGTTCACGTAGTCGCCACAGCCAGAGCTCGCTGCAGGTCACGCCTATCGTCGTTGAAGACACGCTGTATTACTGCACCGCGTTTAATCGAGTGTTTGCGCTGGATGCCAACACCGGTCAGGAGCGCTGGAGTTTTGATCCGCAGGTCGATATGGATGCCGAGCCGGTGTTGCCCAACTGCCGTGGCGTTAGTAGCTGGCGCTCGGGTGAGCAAGGTTTCTGTGAACACCGCATTATTCTGGGCACGCTCGATGCGCGGCTCATAGCTCTGGATGCCGAAACGGGTAAGCCCTGTCCTGACTTTGGTGAAGCGGGCCAGGTCGATACCAGCGGCCGTCTCAGCGAGCATCATTCGGCCGAGCACGGTATTACATCGCCGCCGGCGATTCTGGGTGATCGCATCATCACGGGGTCGATGGTCTTGGACAACCAGCGCACCACCTCACCCGCGGGTGTGGTTAAGGCCTTCGATGTCCGCAGTGGAGAAATGCTGTGGGCCTGGAATCCAGTGCCCCCTGGCTTGGATGCAAGACACGAAGACGGCACCTGGCGCAGCGGTACGACTAGTGTCTGGTCCATCATCTCGGTGGATGAAGAGCGCGATCTGGTGTTTTTGCCAACCGGCAACACCACGCCGGATTACTACGGCGGACATCGCAGACTGGTTGAGGGGGATTTGGATCATTATTCGAGTTCCACCGTTGCCCTGCACGGGGAAAGCGGCGAGGTGGCCTGGTATTACCAGATGGTGCATCACGACATCTGGGACTATGACACACCGGCACAGCCCACCCTGGTCGACCTGAGTGTGGAGGGCAAGACAGTGCCAGCTGTGGTGCAGGTAACGAAGATGGGGATGACCTTTGCCTTTCACCGAGAGACGGGCGAGCCCCTGTGGCCGGTGGAGGAAAGACCCGTACCGCAGGAAGGCGCGGTAGAGGGTGAGTATCTATCGCCCACCCAACCTTTTCCCTCGCATATTCCCTACACCATCGATGCACCGCTAACGGCGGATGATGCCTGGGGTATGGTGCTGTTCGATGAGGCAGCGTGCGCCAATACCTTGTCAGAAATGCGTAATGAAGGCATTTACACGCCCCCATCCCTGGAAGGTACGGTGCACTACCCGGTGAACGCCGGTGGTAACAACTGGGGCTCTCCGGCGATACATCCCGATACCGGTGTGATGGTTGTTGCCACTACCCGCGTTGCCGGTCGCTTGCGGCTCATCCCGCGTGAAAACTGTGAAGGCAGAGGACAGCCGCAAACGGGTACGCCTTACTGTGTTGAAACCGGATTTATTATGTCGCCCCTTGGGGTGCCCTGCAGTGCGCCGCCCTGGGCGACATTGGATGCCATCGATATCGAAGCCGGGAAAACGCTGTGGAGTGTTCCGCTGGGTACGTCCAGAGATATGGCGCCCTTTCCTTTCTGGTGGATCGAAGGGGTGCCGGGATTCGGCGGCCCCATGATGACCGATACTGGCCTGGTATTCAGTGGTGTGGCCAATGAACACGCGCTGCGCGCATACTCGCTTGAGACCGGTGAAGAGTTGTGGAAGGCGCGACTGCCCACCGCCGGCAATGCGGTGCCCATGACCTACCAGACCGGGCCCGGACAAAAGCAGTTCGTAGTTATTGCGGCGGGCGGTCATTGGGCCGGCGGCGCGCCGCCAGGCGATCACATCATCGCGTTTGCGCTGCCAGACGATTCCGATAAGTAAAAGATATGAGGACCACTATGTTGAGAAGCCTGATCACATCGCTGATATTGCTCGGGTCGGCACTGGCTGCAGCGGACTATGAGCCCGCGCGCACCGCCGACGGCAAACCCGATCTTAATGGTGTCTGGCAGGTGCTCAATACCGCCAATTACAATCTGGAACCCAGTGCGCCCCGCGCCGCCTTGGCGATGCGAGAAGGTCCGGTAGTGCCGGTGCCCGCTAAGGAAGTGGTCGCGCTGGGGGCTGTGGGTGCGGTACCGGGTGGTATCGGATATGTGGAGGGAGGCAAGATTCCCTATCAGGAGTGGGCGCTCAAGCAACGCGATGACAATCGGGCGAACTACCTGGAGCGAGATCCCGAGATCAAGTGTTATCTGCCCGGTATCCCTCGGGCCAACTATATGTCATTCCCTTTTCAGATTTTTCATAACAAGGACGCGCTGGTATTTTCCTATGAGTATGCTGGCGCTGTTCGCAACGTGGCGCTGAGCGATCCGGGCCCGGCACCGATCGATTCCTGGATGCGCCAGTCCTGGGCGGAGTGGGAGGGCGATACCCTGGTGATACATACCGATGGGCAGAACGACCAGACCTGGCTCGACCGCGCGGGGAATTTCCACAGTGAGAAGCTCAAGGTCACCGAGCGATTTACCCGTACTAGCGAGCACACCATGCGCTACGAGGCGACTCTGGAGGATGAAAAGGTCTATACGCAGCCCTGGACGCTGAGCATGAACCTCTATAAACGCGTTGGTGCCGACGACCGTATTTTGCAATTCAATTGCGTGCCATTCGTGGAGGAGCTGATGTACGGGCACCTGCGCAATGAACCACTGGACTGAGGGGATAGACGAAATGCTTAGAACAGCTTCTATCGTTTTGCTCCTGGTGGCTCCCGCAAGCCTGGCTGCAGACTGGGAGTTGCAGAGAATGCCTTGGGGCGACCCCGACATGCAGGGGATATGGACCACGGCGACAGTAACGACCCTGGAGCGACCGGATGAACTGCCTAACCTGGTGCTGACCGAGGAAGAGGCACGCTTCGTCGAAAACGGCATGGAAGAGATGATGGAGTCGGTCGATAACGTGGGCGAAGGCGATCTCGAGGCCGGCGGTGATATTGGCGGCTACAACAGCTTCTGGATGGACCCGGGCAGTAAAGCGCTGCGCGTACGCGGAGAAGCGCGCGGTTCCATTATCGTTGAGCCAGCAGACGGCCAGATACCTTATAAGTGGCATCAACAGCTACGTTTCTATTGGAACGCCTACAAGCTGCTGAACTTCGCCGACAATCCCGAAGAGCGCCCCGAGGGAGAGCGCTGCACCGTGGGCTTTGGCTCCACCGGCGGTCCACCCATGTTGCCGGTGCTGTACAACAACAACTATCAGTTTGCCCAGTCGCCGGGGCACGTGATGATACTGGTGGAAATGAACCACAATGTGCGCACGCTCCGCATAGGGGGTGAAAGACTGCCGCCGCAGATACAACCCTGGCTGGGAGACAGTATCGGCCGCTGGGAAGGCGACACTCTGGTAGTTGAGACCACTCAGTTCCATCCCGAGCAATTCCTGCGCCTGGCAATCAAGCACCAGTTGATGATGGGCGATGATACGAAGGTCACGGAGCGCTTCACCCGCATCAACGAAAACGAAATGGTGTATCGCTTCGAGATATCCGATCCGGACATTTACACACAGGATTGGGCGGGCGAATTGACCCTGCGCAAGTCCGATGGCCCCATTTTTGAGTACGCTTGCCACGAAGGTAATTACGGATTGCCGAATATACTGGCTGGCGCGCGGCAGGAAGAGCAGGAGTGAAGAAATGAAGATTTCAATGAAGACCCGAGAAACAGTTTTGTTGTTAGCTGTACCTGTCATTGTCGTCGCTTCTTGGCGAGCCTGGGCCCACCATGCGTTTTCCGCAGAGTTCGACAAGGATGCTCCAGTCTCCCTGCAGGGAAAGGTCACCAAGGTGGAGTGGATTAACCCGCATGCATGGATACACCTGGCGGCCGAGCAGCCCGACGGCAGTACCCAGGCCTGGATGGTCGAGGGGGGTACTCCGAACACTCTACTGCGCGCCGGTATCAACCGGAACTCGGTACCCATAGGTAGCGAGATCAAGGTGCGTGGCTACCAGGCGAAGAACAAGAGTTGCGATCCGGCCTGCAAAGCCAACGGTCGCGACATTACACTCGCCGATGGCAAGCGTGCCTTCATGGGTTCCTCGGGGACCGGCGCGCCTAAGGATGGATACGATCCGCGAGAGCGATAATCGGTGAACCAACTGATCTACGATTTTGCCGTTTGGATAGACGGCCACCAGTGGAGCACCATGCTTCACGAGAGCTATTACATGTACAACTGGGTGGAAACGACCCATGTGCTGACGCTGATGCTGAGTCTCGGCATGTTGTTTATCATCGACTTGCGCATGTTGGGCTGGGCGCTTCCGAATATCCCGGCCTCACGCATTTCCAGCAAGCTGGCGTGGCCCATGGCCGTCGGCTTCGTCATCATGTTTATCACCGGGATTATGCTTTACTACGCGATACCGGTGCGCACGTCGCAGAGCCTTTGGTTTCGTATAAAGGTAGTGCTCCTGGTTGCTGCGGCGCTCAATGCCTGGCTCTTCCATAAACGCATGAGCGAATCGGTGTCGAGCTGGGATACAGACCCCAAGGCACCCTCGCGCTTGCGACTCGGTGCAGCCTTATCCATCAGTTTCTGGGTTGGCATTGTGATCTGCGGTCGCCTGATCGCCTATGACTGGTTCGACTGCGCCAAGAACCCTCCCGCATTCATCGGAAACCTGGCCGGCTGTATCGCCGATCAGGCGCACTTCTAGGGGGGCTGCAGTGGCTTATCAACGCACGATTGGCGTCATCCTGGTACTGGGTATTGCGCTCCTGGTTGGCTTTACCGGTTTGAAGTCTGAGCTGCACGACGGTTTGCAGCCGATGTTTGAGTGGATGGAGACCACACTGTTCGGACACATTGGGAAAACCTGGGGAGCGGCCTTCGCCGTAGTGCAGGCCTTCCACCTGTTGTCCATGGCGTTGCTTGGTGGTGCCGTGCTGATCAGTGATGCGCGCTTGCTGGGTTGGCTGTTTGCCGATGTTCCCTGCGCAGAAGTCCAGGAGCAGGCGCACAAGCTGTTTTTGTGGGGGCTGGCCGTCGTATTGTTGACTGGCGTGTTCATGGCCTGTGGTGTGGCCATGAAGATTTATTACCTGGATGTGTTCTGGTACAAGATGCTCGCCCTGGGTGCGGGCATACTGTTTGTGTTTTGCATTAAACGTCCGCTGCTGCGCGGCGATATTGATTCGCTAAACCCCTGGGTGGTGCGTTCGGTCGCGGTATCGTCGGTCATGGTCTGGTTTACCGTGGCTGCAACAGGCCGTTGGATCGGGTTTTCGGGTTAGGAGACGAGAATGAGCGAACAAAGCGACTCGAAAGACCTACAACTGGCTGCGCTGATCAGTGCAGGCGCCATCATCGTGTTTTTTGCCGTGTATTGGTTCGTCCAAATTCAGGACACTTTAGAGATGCTGGAGCTTGCCTACGGCTGAGCCCTCCCGTGAAAGTCCCCGGTGCTATTCGGGCATCTTGCCTTCACTCGTGAAGGCATAGCGAAAACTGTGGCCGTCGCGAAATTCGATTGCGCTTGAGTAGAAGCCCGCCGTTCGCAGGGTAACGGTGACTTCCTCTTCGCCGCGATTCTGCCAAAACCAGCCGTGTATGCCGGCAAAGGGCGCAGTGTAGTTCCCCTGCTCAGCTTGGCTGTTCGCCTTATTGAAGGTTTCCGCGTAACCCGTAGCCGCACCGTCGGGCTCGCTGTGCATATCGAACAGCAGTTCCCCGTCAGCTGTCCAGCGATACAACATGGCGGCGCCTTCCTCCAGCCGGTATTTGTATTCCACTGACTCAAAGGGCAGTAGCTGAAAGCGAATTTCATCGCTATGCCAGTTCTGCGGCTGAGCGCGCAGTGGGCGAACATCGTCGCCGGCCAGACCCAGCAGACCCATGGCCTCGCCGGTACCCAGTGGGTCCCAACCGTATTCAGCGGGGAGCACGACTGTGAGGAGCAAGATAGCTGCGGCCACAAAGCTAACGGCGGAGCTAACGATAATGCGACGCGACTCAGGCATAGACGTAGCCCGCCAATTGCTGGCCTGCCAGAACAAAACCCAGGCACATCAGAACGCTATTGGTTGCGAACGCATGCTGCCGATAGCTTCCGTGCGCGCGCCATCGCAGCAGCACCAGCAGAATCAGGGTGAGCGCCGCGAGTTGACCGAGTTCCACGCCGATATTAAAGCTGAGCAGGTTGGTCCACATTCCTTCGCCGGTGCCCATGTATTCCTGCAGCTTGGTCGCGAGACCGAGGCCGTGAAACAGGCCGAAGACAAATACCGCAATCCTCGTGTCCGGTTCTATCCCGAACAACTGTTGAAAGCCACCCATGTTTTCGAATGCCTTGTAGACGATCGATAGACCTATGACGGTATCCACCAGGTGTCCGCTGACCTGCCAGCCCATTCCCACGCCAAGCACCAGCGTCAGACTGTGGCCCAAGGTGAACAGTGTTACGTAGAGTACGATGTCGCGGGGTCGGTACAGGAAGAAGATGACCCCCACGAGGAACAGCAGGTGATCGTAGCCGGTAAACATATGCTTGGCGCCGAGGTAGAGGAAGGGGCCCGCGGCGGCGCCCTGCAGACCCTGAACGAATGCCGCGTTGTCAGCGGAAAGGTCGTGAGCCGCCAGGCCTGCAGCGAATAGCATTAATGCCAGGCCTGCGGCAACTCGACTCATTCGCCGTTCTCGTCTTCCTTAACCCAGTACTGGTTATGGCAGGCTCGGCAAACCTGATAGATACGACCGCCGGCGTCGAAGAGGGCTTCGGCGTCCTGGTTTTCCGCGGCTTCGATCGCCAGTTTGCCGGTCTGAATCATGCCCACCGCATAGGCGTTCCAATCTGCCCCCTGGCTGCGGCCAGGCAGCATCAGCAGATTGCCACTCTCGGCGATGACCATGCTCGCGTTCACGACTTCGGTCCACAGCTCATCGGTAGTGGGCGCGAGATTTTGTTCGCCCTCAATGGTGATGATATAGCCGGCAGAATCCCAGATGACATCCGCGGCGGGTTCCAGGATATGCATCATGGTGTCGTGCGCATCGGCAACCACTTCAAAGGGTGGCGTGCTATCGGCGCGGTCGACCTCAACGCTGCAGCCGAGCAGGCCGGACAGCAGTGAAACAAGTAACAGGGGTTTGTGCATGGTGGCTCCTTCAGCGCCGGTTGCCGATTGTAGCAAGACTGGGTTTCAGGCCGTCTTGCCCATGGCCTCGGCTTCCTTGTCGTAATCCGGATAGGAGTTTTTAAGATAAGCGCTATTCAGGGTGCTGGTGGCTACCAGTTCACCACTTTCGGCGTCACGAATCGAAGTACGAACCCAGGCGCTTTCGGTGCGCCCGCTCTCGCCCAGGCCAATGATTTCCTTCTCTAGCAGATAGTCCTGGCCTACAAATATCGGCCCGTTGATCAGTCGAATTTCCAGATCGGCGAACAGGCCGATCACTGGGCGTTTCGCCTTGCTGCCGATAGCGTTGTAGGCGTATTGCACCAGCGGGCTCAGCATCTCCATCGGTATGATGGGCTTGCCCCAGGGTGAATCGACCGCGCCCTCGGCGGTGTACCAGGGGCTGTGTTCCGTAATGACCTGCAGTTTTTGCTCCAGTGTGAAGGGGTAGCCGTCGCCGAGATTTTGGTCGAAGTGCATATGTACCCGCTCGGCGTTCTCGGCGCTGTCGCCGATCTTGACGTGCTCCAGAATGACGAGTTTGTCGGGTGTGGGGCGTGAGGCGAGCAGGCGTTCCAGCTCGCTTTCGGGGTGGTCGGGGCCGAGCGAAGCAGTGCCTTCTAAAACGGGTTCACCCGTTTTCTTCACAGCCCTGATGCGCGTGATATTGCTGCCTGCGGCGGGTACTTCAACGCTCGCCTGAACCTCTTCGCCTTCCACCACCATGGTCTTGAAGTGCGCGCTAATACAACCGCATTCTAGCCAGCGTTCGCCGAAAGCCTCCACCAGTAGGGGTTCGAACTGGCTGAAGTGCGTCGGGCCTTCAATGGGCGCGCCGCTGAAGCCTAGTTCCTGGGCCTGTTCATCGTCGTGGAGGGACAGGTGACCGTCGTAGGTCTGCTCCGCCAGCATTTGTCGAGGGCGGCGCCAGGGGCCGGTGAGGGTGCCATCGGCAATGGCGATTTCCGTATTGAACAGGCTTGGCATTATCATACGCTCCTGGATTTGGGTGCTGTGCAGCGGCACATACCCGTTTTACTATTTTATTGTGGCCTCAGATTATAAGGAGTTCGGTGGCTTCTACTAGCCCCGCTGCGGATCAATCGGCAGCCGCAGCAACACCGGAGATTGTGAGAATGGCAGAGAGTCTGCTTCGTTCCGTACTGTACATGCCTGGCGCCAACCAACGAGCCATGGATAAGGCGCGCAGCTTGCCCTGTGACGCGGTGATCTTTGATTTAGAGGATGCCGTCGCGCCGGATATGAAGGAGATCGCCCGCTCCCAGGTTTTGCAGCAATTGGCGGCAGGGGGGTATGGCGCGCGGCGCTTGGTGGTGCGCGCCAACGGTATCGACAGCCCCTGGGGTGAAGATGATCTGCGCGTTCTGGCCATGGCCGGCGTAGAGACTGTATGTCTCCCCAAGATTGATAGCGCCGATCAGTTGGAGCGCTGTATTGACCTGTTACGACAGGCGGGGGCGCCGGATACGCTGCGCGTTTGGGCAATGATTGAAACGCCCCGCGGTGTCGCCAATGTCGAGTCGATCTGTGGGGCGTGTGAGGAGCTGGAAGCGCTATTGATGGGGACGACCGATCTGGCTCACGAATTGCGAATACCGGTAAGGTCCGACCGTCTCGGCCTGCTCTATGCGCTTTCCAAAAGCGTAAACGCAGCGCGTATGCACAATCGTGTCGTCCTCGATTCAGTATTTCTGGACATCACCGATCCCGAGGCTTTCCGGGAAGACTGTTTACACGGGCATGCGCTGGGCTTCGATGGCAAAACCCTTATTCACCCGACACAGATAGAGACGACCAACAAAGTGTATGGCTTTAGTGATGAGGCACTTGAGCGCGCGCAGCGAATTATCGACGCCTGGGAGTCGGCCGAAGCGGCGGGCAAGGGCGTTGCGGTGTTGGACGGCAAACTGGTTGAGACCATGCACGTCGATGGCGCTCGGCGTCTGCTATCCCAGGCCGCTGCACTGAAGGCGCTTAACGCTTGACGATAACGGAGGAGCCGTGGCCGAACAGGCCCTGGTTCGCCGTGATGCCCACCTTCGCATTTTCCACCTGACGCGGTCCACATTCGCCGCGCAACTGCCAGGTGAGTTCACACACCTGAGCCAGCGCCTGGGCGGGCACTGCTTCACCGAAACAGGCAAGACCACCCGATGCGTTGACGGGGATGCGCCCACCTACGGCGGTATCGCCATTACGCAGCAACTGTGCGGCGGTGCCGCGTTCACAGAGTTGCAGGTCTTCTATCCAATCCAACTCCAAAGCTGTGGACAGGTCGTAGACCTCTGCCAGCGAAATATCTTCCGGGCCGATGCCGGCCTCTTCGTAGGCTTTGGTGGGAATCTGTCCGCGGTACGCGATGGGCTCGACACCGTCTGCGGCGGCGGAGTCAGTAGCGATGTCCGGCATCTCGACGGTGCTGCTGGCGAAGGTTGGCGTAACCGTTGAAATTGCCGCGACTCGAGGTGCATCGCCCTTGCCGAGTTTCCTGGCGTAGTCGAGGCTCGAAACAATGAGTGCGGCGCCGCCATCGCTGGTGGCACAAATGTCCATCAGCCGAAGCGGGTCGGCCACCATAGCCGAAGCGGCGACATCTTCAGCGGTGAAGGCTTTCTTGTAGCGCGCGCGTGGGTTGTGCAGTCCTATGGCAGCGTTCTTGACCTTTACTGCCGCAAAATCATCCTGAGTGTCGCCATAAAGATCCATGCGGCGACGGGCATATAAGCCAAAATAGGTGGGGTTCGTGACGCCGAGATAGAAGCGCACCCAGTCCGGGTCTTCCGGGCGATAGCCCTTGGCCGGAGCCAGGAAACCTTTCGGAGTGGTATCGGCGCCCACCACCAGGGCGACGTCACACTGACCTGCGAGAATTTTGGTGCGTGCGGCTGCCAGTGCCTGGGAACCCGACGCGCAGGCCGCGTATGAGGTGTTTACTTCGGCACCCTGCCAACCGAGGGCCTGGGCGATAGTGGCGCCTGCAACGTATCCGGGATAGCCGTTACGTATGGTGGCGCCGCCGGAGACAAAACTAATGTCCTGCCACGGAATGCCGGCATCGGCGAGTGCCTCGAGGGCTGCCTCTACGCCGTATTCGGCAAAGTTTCTGCCCCACTTGCCCCAGGGGGTCATGCCGGCCCCGATGATCGCAATTTCCTGATCGGCGCTCATGCTGCACCTCCATCTTGTTCAGCGATAGGGCGCCATTTCCAGGTCACCTTGGTGTCTTCTTCATCCTCATGCAGCGTTTGCAATACGAGTTCCATTTCCATGCCAACTTTCAGGGCGTCCACGCCAAGGCCATCGGCGACCTGACCCATGATGACCATTTGTTCCTTCTCCAACTGTACGGCAGCCAACGCATAGGGCTCGAAAGGCTCTGGCGCCACAAAGGGCTCGGGCGGCTGATAACAGGCGTTGGTATAGCTCCAGACTTTTCCAGTGCGGCTAAGATGCACGTCTTCGAACTCTGTGCTATTGCAGTTCGGGTTCTTGCAATAGCTGCTCTGTTTGGGAAAGGAGTAAGTGCCGCAGTGAATACAGCGGCTGCCAATCAGGTGCGGCTGTTCCATATCCATGGTGTGCCAGCCGTCGATGGCCGCTACCAGTGGTTTTTCGCTCATGGGGAAGTCCTCGATAGTGCGGCGGGCAGAATACTACCCACCCCCGGAGCGGGCAAGCTGGCGGGCCGGTATCTGGGGGCCGGTTCAGCTTTTTATGAAAACCGCTCGAGGCTGTTTACTAAGGTCCGCTCAAGGCTGTTTTTCAGGTCCGCTCAAGGCTGTTGATTCACCCCCGGTTGATCAGTTTTGCCAGTCAGGAATGACTCATGTGGCCATTGAGGGGTAGAGGTCCCTCGCTATCATGGTTGCTGTCCCAATCAGTTGTTTGGAAGTACGTTATGAAGGTCGAATTTACCCCGGCGCAGCAGTCTCTCAGAGAAGAGCTGCGGGCCTATTTTGATGAGTTGATGACTCCGGAATTGTTTGAGGAGTGCGCCCGCGATATGGGTGAGGGCGGTGGCCCTCTCTGGAAAGCTGCGCTTGAGAAGATGGGCCGCGATGGCTGGATCGGTCTTGGATGGCCGGAGGAGTTGGGTGGCAAGGGTTTGAGCCCCATTGAGCAGTTCATCTTTATCGAGGAGACGATGCGTGCCGGCTACCCGTTCCCGTTTCTCACCACGGAATCGGTAGGACCGCAGCTGGCTGAGCACGGCAACGAGTGGCAAAAGAATGAGCTTGTACCCAAGATTCTTGCCGGTGAACTGCTGGTATCGATCGGCTACTCCGAGCCCGGAGCAGGGACCGATCTTGCCTCCCTGAAGACGAGTGCGGTGCGCGATGGTGACGATTGGGTCATCAATGGGCAGAAGATGTGGACAAGTCTGGCGCATTTCTGCGACTACACCTGGCTGGCAGTGCGCACAGACGCCAATGCGCCAAAGAAACATAAAGGCATATCGATCTTCCTGGTGCCGAACGATGACCCAGGCTGGAGCTGTACGCCGGTAAATACGCTGGGTGGTGTACGCACCAATGCCACCTACTACGACAACATCCGCGTTTCTGAGCGCAACCTTGTAGGCGAGCTCAATGGTGGTTGGAAACTGGTCACCGGACAGCTCAACAGAGAGCGTCTCAGCTTGGTTAACGTGGGCCCAACCTCCGTCTTGTTCAATGACGTGGTGAACTGGGCGCGCGAAGCCGAATTGCCCGGCGACGGCGTTTTGATTGATCAGCCCTGGGTGCAGATGAACCTGGCGCGGGTGCGCGCCGGGATCGAGGCCCTGAAACTGGTCGTTTACAAGCAGGCCTGGGCTATGACGGAGGGCACTTTGGATATGGCCGATGCGTCTGCGGCAAAAGTCTATGGCTCCGAGTTTTTTATCGAAGCTTATCGGCTGCTGGGCGAGGTGTTGGGCCAGGCATCCTTGGTGAAACGTGAGTCACAGACCGGCCAGGTGCTGGCGGGTCGACTGGAGCGACTTTACCGCACAGCTTCGATCATCACCTTCGGTGGAGGCACCAACGAAATTCAGCGTGACATTATTTCTGCCGCGGGGCTTTGGATGCCGCGGGCGGCTCGCTAGGGGGATAGCAGCATGGACTTTGGATTTTCAGAAGAACAACGCGAAGTACAAACCCTGGCTCGCCAGATTCTCTCCGAGCAGGTAACGGCAGAGAAACTGGCCGCCTTCGACGAATATGCCGAGGAGGCCTTCGATCGCGAGCTGTGGCAGCAGTTGGTCGAAGCCGGGCTGCTGGGCGTCGCCATCGATGAGTCCTATGGCGGTATGGGCTTTGGTTTTACTGAGCTGGCGCTACTGGTCGAGGAAGTGGGGCGTACCATCGCGCCGGTGCCTGTGATACCCCATCTGGTGTCGGCTGCGCTGCCTATCCAGCGGTTTGGTTCCGAGGCGCAGAAACAGGCGTTGCTGCCGGGTGCCGTCGATGGCAGCCAGTTGCTCACCGCGGCGTTGAATGAGCTGGGCAGCGAAGACCCCGCGCAACCCAATACCACCGAAGCGGTGCCGGAAGCTTCCGGTTTTCGGGTGAGCGGAGTAAAAACCTGCGTGCCTTTTGCGCAGCAGGCGCATCGATTATTGCTATCGGCCAAAACCGATACCGGTACGGTCGTCCTGCTGGTCGATCCCCGGGCTAACGGAGTGGCCCTCACCGAAACGCAGTACACCACCTATGAACCGCAGTATCAGCTGGACCTAAAAGAGGTAATGGTTGAGGCGGATGACGTCCTGGCCGGACCGGAGACCGGCGCTGCGGTGATGCAATGGTTGAGCGAGCGCACTGCGACCGCTCTTTGCGCGCACCAGGTGGGTGTGACCGATCAGTCGATGCGTATGACGGCCAGCTACACGGCAGAACGCAAGCAATTTGACGTGCCTATTGCGACCTTTCAGGCTGTGGGGCATCGGGCTGCGAACTGTTTCATTGACGTGGAGTGCCTGCGCCTGAATACGTATCAGGCCGTCAGTCTGCTGGATGGCGAATCACCGGCAACGACTGAGGTGCAGGTAGCCAAAATTTGGGCCGGCGATGTCGGGCATCGGGTTAGTTATGCTTCGCAGCACCTGCATGGCGGGACCGGGATTGATCGCGATTATCCTTTGTGGCGGCTGTGCTTGTGGGCGCGACACAACGAAACCATGCTGGGCGGCAGTGCCCGGCAGTTGGCGGACCTGGGTAAGCGTATTGCCGCCGGGGACGTGTACTGCAGTTAATTCACGCCGCAGCCGCTGAGCCAGCTTCGCCGCCCTCGTATACACTATCGGTATGTGTGGGCGTGTGAATGTCATTGATAACCCGGAACTGCAGCAACTGCTGCGCGAACTGGGAATAGACCTGGGTTTGCCCACGCGCAGCAATATTGCGCCGACGGAAACAATTGCGATGATACGCAGCGGCGAGCAGGGCAATGAATTGGCCCAGGTGCGCTGGTGGCTGACGCCACGCTGGGCAAAACAGGTCGATCAGAAGTGCTCCATGTTTAACGCCCGCAGCGAAACCATCGCTACCAGCCGAGCGTTTGCAGAACCTTTCAAACGCCGTCGCGGCATCGTTCCCATCTCGTCCTTTATCGAGTGGCGCAGCGAGCAGGGTGGGCGCCAGCCCTACCTGATATCGTCCACCGAGGGCGCGCTGGCCCTGGCGGCTATCTGGGACCGCTGGGAGGGCAAGCGAGAGGAGGAGCACGAAGTGATCGAAACCTGCGCCGTGGTGACGACGGCGGCTGCGCCGCAGTTCGAGCAGTTGCACAAGCGCATGCCGGTGATACTGGTGGGTGAAGAACGGCAGCGCTGGCTGGACTGTGACCAGGTGCCGGCGGCAAATGAGCCGCTGTTTGCGCCGCAGCTGAAGACCAATCTGCAGATATTACCGCTGTCTCGCGAGGTCAATAACGCGCGTTCCAAGGACATCGGTCTCCTGCAAGCGGTTGCCGACGGCTTCCTACTGGAAGTAGAATAAGACTTATTCCTATAACAATAATCCATTCGCTATCAAAATATTAGAGCGTGGCCATGGTAGTGCTGCCTGCTCTGGGGGAATCATCATAATGAACAGAAGTAGTATGTACCGCGGTATAGTCGCCGCGCTGTCGCTCGCCAGCCTCAGTGGGGTCAGTCATGCGCAGGGGCTCGAAGAAGTCATTGTTACGGCCCAGAAGCGAGAGCAGGGCCTGCAAGACGTGCCGATTTCCGTACAAGCATTTGATCGCCAGGCGATCGATAATCTCGGCGCTCAGGACATCGGCGACCTCAGTATATTCACGCCCAACGTGGACATTGGCCGCGGCGCAAACCAGCCGCGCTACTCGATTCGCGGTATCGGCACTAATGATTTTGGTATCGGGTCTGATCCGGCTGTGGGCGTCTATATCGACGGCGTTTACATCGGCCGTTCTGGCGGGTCGAAGACCGCCTTCAATGATATTGAGCGTATCGAGATTCTGAACGGTCCCCAGGGCACGTTGTTTGGCCGTAACGCGGCCGCCGGTGCCATCCAGTACGTGACCAACAAGCCTATCGACGACACCGAGGGCTGGGTGCGCGCCACCATCGGAGACTACGACCGCACCCAACTAGAGGGCGTTTGGAATATGCCGCTGGCGGACAATGTCTACTGGCGCACTAGCGCCCTGTGGAACGAGCGCGACGGGTTCATCGACAACAAGTTTAATGGAGACGATCTGGCGCGCGAGGACAACTGGTCAATTACCACCAGCCTGCGCTGGGAACCTTCGGACAACCTCGACATCCTGTGGCGTGTGGAATACGACGAGGTCGACCAGGATTCACGTCCGGCCTCCAGTGCAGTATTGGGTTTGAGAGACAACCGCGGCGCTGACTTTGATGACGTGGAAAGCGAAGAAAAGCTCGAAGAAACCCTTGATTTGTTCGGCACCTCACTGCATGTCACCTTTGACATGTCCTGGGCGACTTTCACGTCGATCACGGCCTACCGCGAATATGAGACCGAAAACCCTGAGGAGCAGGATGGCACCGCAAATCCGCTGTACCGCTTCACGGACTACAACGCAGAAGACAATGACCAGTGGAGCCAGGAGTTCCGCTTCAACGGTGAGATGGGCGAGAACTTCACCTGGCTGGTCGGCGCAAACTACAACAAGGAAAACGCCAAGCAGACCAGTGGCATCACCCTCAGCACCATCGCCGTCGACAAGTTGATCGTCGAGGCAGAAATCGGCGCGCCCTACGGCACTTTCGATCCCGGCTTTGGCTATGACGTGGCTTTCGCTGTGCCGGATTTCGCGGATATCCCGCGCGAATACAGTAATGGCCAGGAAGCGCTCGCGGCCGGCTTCTACAGTGAGTGGATTGACATCGATGGTGAATACGAGTCATGGGCCGTATTCGGCGATATTACCTGGTCGATTCTCGATAACCTGGATCTGACAGCGGGCATTCGCTACACCGAAGACGACAAGGAATTCGGCCGTAATGTGAAATACAACGACTTCGGTATCTGGTTTGCGTTCGACGAGACCCGGGTCGATGAGAGTGGCAACCTGGTGCCGTTCCCGGAAGGACAGCAGGGCTGGTTCTATCAAGACCAGGATTGGGACGATACGACGGGCCGTGTGGTGCTGGACTGGCACGTGATGGATGACGTCTTGATCTATGCCAGCTATGCGGAAGGCTACAAGGCGGGTGGATTTAACTCTGTGGGCACCCGTAACGATGATCCACCCTTCGATCCGGAAGAGGTCACCACTTACGAGGCGGGCATCAAGTCGACCTGGTTCGACAATACCCTGCGTATTAATGCGGCCTATTTTGACTACGAGTACGATAACCTGCAGGAGCTGGAGTTCGTCGACGGCGCCTGTCTCGGCCGTCAGTTTGGCAGCCACCAGTTCCTGACCTCCGATGTCGAGGGCGATGGCTATGAGTTGTCTGTCACCTGGCTGGCCACCGATGGTCTGGAGTTGTGGGCCAATGCGGGTCTGGTCGATGCAGAGGTTGTGGAGAAGGATCGTTGCTCAGAGGTGAACGGCGAGCCGGTCGTACTGGACAAGTCAGGCGATACCTTCGCCGATGATTTCAGCTATAGCCTCGGCCTGAACTATACCTACGGCTTTACCAATGGCAGTGAAGCTTCTCTTTCCGTGTCCTGGGCCTGGAAAGAGGGCGAAGGGGATCGCACTAGCTGTGCCTATGTGGAGGAGCTGGCCGATGGTACCGGCGCTTACTACGAGTTCGAAGAGATTGAAGGCAATCTCATTATCAGCAATGACTCTGCGACCGGTAGTCTGACCGAGCCACCCTTCGGCTCCTGTCCAGATTTCGATGATGAGGAGCGTCTCAATGCCCGTGCCGCCTGGATCTCTCCGGAAGGCAAATGGGAGATCGGTGCCTGGGTGACTAACGCCACCGATTGGGGGCCCGATAGCGACGCTGGCGGTAACGGCAACGAACTGGCGAGCGACTTCTCTGACGGCTCACCGGCATACACGCGCCGCGAAGAGCCGCGTATGTACGGGATGGATCTGCGCTATAACTTCAATTAAAGGGGTTGTAGAGGAAAAAGGCGCCTTCAGGGCGCCTTTTTTATGTCAGCAGCAATCTGCTCCGCCAATCTGGCCAATAGCTGGCTATAGGCTGCTGCCACGTCGGCGGGTTCTGAGCTGCGCGCGCTGGTTTCCAGACTGCTGATGCGCTGGCTAAGCACTGTGCCGTCTTTTGGGCTCGACACGCGCCACTCTGCTACCAGCAGTGCGCTGGTGCCTTTTACGCTGAACTCCACCACGGCGATACTGATGCCGAAATCAGGGACTGCTTTGCGCCGCCAGGGAAATCGTTGTACCTGCTGGGTTTCCAATAGAGAGGCCAGGTTGAGCGCGGTAACCCGCAAAATGCCCGCGTCCAGGGTTTCTGCCCAGCGATCGTACTCTGCCAATTCCAGACGATTGGCATCGCGGTTCAGCACCATCTCCTTGCGCTTCAGATAATCCGGGACGGTAATCGGTCCCACCCCGATAGAAGGCCCACTCATGCCCGGGGTGCCTCCAGCCTCCGCGCTCAACATATAGTAATTGCTGCGCGGTGTACTGCCGCAGCCCGCGATGAGAAGGGCGATGAGTACCGCCGATATCCAGTGGTGTCGCATGATCAGTTCCCTCATCATCAATTACCCAGGGGTGACTTGCCCTTGAGCAAGGACTCGGGTTGGGTTTCAAGGGTCTCCGCCAGGGATTGCAGGGCACGCCCGGCCGCGCCGAGTTCATTGGCCGCCTGGCGCACATCGTAGAGCACGGCAGAGTCGTCTGACAGCACGTAGTCCACGTTATCCAGTGTGGTGCGCAGTGCGGTGAGGGTGGCGTCAATCTCCGCCAGCGTCTCTTGTGCCGACGCACTGAGTTTCGGCAATTCCTCATTAAATTCAACGACTGCCTCATCGCTGTGTGTGGCGAGAGAATTCAGTGTCGGCGAGAGCGCGTCTACTTCCTGCTTGAGCCGTCGGCTCAATTCTTCGACTGCAGTCAGAGATTGGTTCAAGTTGCCGGGTAGTGCCTGCATCTCGTTGCTATTGATCAGCTTGTCCAGGCCGGTGATGCTGTTTTCAATCCCCTCAAAGGTGGCGCCAAAGTCGAGCTCTTGCAGGTTGCGTGATATACGCTCCAGGTCAGTGGGTATGGTAGGGAACTGATCCAGGTCCGTTTCGTAGCTGAAATAGTTTTCTTTGCTGTCAGGAAAGAAGTCGAGCTGGATATACAGTAAGCCGGTGAGCAGACTCTGCAGCTGCAGTTGGCCGCGCATGCCCCGATCTAGCAGGTGCTTAGTTGAGTCGTCGTCCTGATTCGCGCCTGTCTTTTTGATGGTGTCACCCTGAATACGCACGGTCACGGGCATGATCACATCGTAAGTGTCTGTGTCGACCACCAAATCGATGTCGATCACTTCGCCAATCTGCACGCCCTTGAACGCAACAGGTGCACCTATCTTGAGACCCTTTACGGAGCCATCGAATACCAGGACGGCATCTTCCGTATTCCCGCGAAACGCATTCCCGGAAATGTAGAAAATCAGCGAGAATAAGATCACCATCGCGCCGACTACGAAGGCGCCGATGGCAACGGTGTTGGCCTGTTTGCTCATGCTGTTTGTCCCAGTTTGTCGCCGCCACCGCGGGTAAGAAATCGCCTCACTTTCTCATGCTGGCTATTGGCGCGCAGGTCCTTAGGGTCGCCATAGTCAATCATGGTTTTTGTGTCGGCGTCCAGAAACACAGAGTTGTTGGCGATAGCGAAGATGCTGGGTAACTCGTGGGTAACCAGCACGACCGTAGCGCCCAGTGATTCCTGCATTTGTAGTATCAGCTCGTCCAATAGCGAGGAGCTGATTGGGTCGAGACCGGCAGAGGGTTCATCGAAGAACAGAATTTCAGGATCCAGCGCTATCGCGCGCGCCAGCGCTGCTCGTTTGCGCATGCCGCCGGAGATTTCTGACGGGTAGTATTCCTGGTAACCGCCAAGCCCCACTAAGGCCAGCTTATAGGCAACGATGTCATCGATTTCGCGCGGCCCCAGGCTTGTGTACTGCTGCAGGGGTAGGGCAGTGTTCTCTGACAGCGTCATCGCCGAGAACAGACCGCCAGTCTGGTAGCTGATACCCCAGGAGCGGCGCATTTCAAACTGCTGCTGCGGGTCAGCGTGCTGAAAACTGTGCTCGCCATAGAACACATCACCCTTCGCTGGTGGAAAGAGCCCGATCATATGTTTAAGCAGTGTACTCTTGCCGCAGCCGCTGCCACCCATGACCACGAAAACGTCGCCTCGATAAATATTGAAATTCAGGTCGGACTGGATCAAATTCGACCCGTAGGCCATGGTCAGGTCCTTGATCTGGATATGGACGTCCCTATCAGTCACCTTAAATACCCAGCTTCTGAAACATGATATTGAACGCGGCATCGGCGACGATTAGATAGACAATCGAAACCACGACCGCGTTGGTGGCGGCCTGCCCGACAGCGGCGGAGGAACGGCCGCACTGCATGCCTGCACGACAACCGCCGACGGCGATCAGCATGGCAAAGAACACGCTCTTTACCAGGCCCACATTCAGGTGGGTGAAGCTGAGCACCCCTTTTAATTGCTGCCAGAACTGTACAAAGCTCACATCCATCCCGGCGGCCACCAGGGCTCCCCCCAAAATACCGATGACGTTGGCGTACAGCACCAGTAAGGGCATGATGACCACCAGCGCCAACATGCGTGGCAATACGAGGAATTCGATCGGTGAGATGCCCAGGGTCACAATGGCATCGATCTCTTCGTTGGTTTGCATGGTGCCCAACTGAGCGGCATAGGCGGCGCCAGTGCGGCCAGCCATGACCACGGCGGTCATCAGCACGCCCATTTCTCGCAGCATACCAATGGCTACCAGGTCGGCGACATAGATCTGGGCGCCGAACTGCGCCAGCTGCGCCGCACCCAGATAGGCGAGAATCATGCCCACGAGAAAACTAGTCAGGGTGATAATGCCGAAGGCCGCGGGTCCCGCCTGATAGATAAAATCCAGGAAATCGACGCGGCGGGTATTGGCGCGACCCGTTATCAAGCGCCCCATGGCTACCGTGGTCTCGCCCATAAATTGCAGCGACTCTTCGATCGTTCCGGCTATCTTGCCCAGCTTTGCGGTGGGGTCCAGCGCTTGTAGCCAACTGCGCTGCTCTTGCTCGGGTGGAACATGCGTTTTGACTGCCGTCGCGACGGTCAGCAGTGTCTGTGCCCCTTCGGGCAGGCCCGAGTAGTCGAAGCGGATGTCGTTTTGCTGGCAGTAGTTGAATGCTTGTAGGAGGAAGGCGGGCAGGGAACTGTCCCACTCGCCCAGTTTGTCGGTGCTGCACTGGATGGTCTGGTTTTCGAGGCCGGCCAGTTTGGGCACCAGGTCGCTGAAATCGGGGCAGTCCTCTTGCAGGGTCCAATCTCCCAGCAGGACCAGAACCTGATTGCCCCCGGTGTCAGCCTCTAATTGATAGCTCGCGTCCATGTGAACAGGTTAAGCGGTGTCCCTTCGAATGCCAACTAGCGAAATGGTAAGGCGCGGCGATAGGGTTCCATCGCGCTAATGGCTTTGCCGTATATCGCGTCAACATCTACCCGCGCGCCTACCTCCGCCCGTCGTGAAATCATTGTAATAGGAAACAGGTAGTTCTCACTGGTCTTCATCTTCAGCGCGCGACTGCGCCCATAGCGATCCTCGTAGATTACCCAGGTCATATCCAGCTCTGCTGCCAGCAGATTACCCATTACTACGCCCATGGCCTGCAACTCCAGGGACTGGTCGGCTCTGACCAGCCGCCGATCCAGCAACACTTGCAGGATATCGAGATCGTTGGTTTTTTCGTCACGAAGCTGACGGCCCAGGTTGAAGCGTGCGAGGTCGTCGATGCGGCTGCGCTGTTGCGCCATAAACTCTCGATCGATGCCTCCCAGGCTGCTTACCCGGGGGGCTTGTTCTGCCATGGCACCCAGGCTTAACAGGGCTATTAGTGCAGCAAAGGCGAAAACCAGGCTTTGTTGGTATGGCATTTCTTCTCTCCTTACTCGTGTATTCTAGACCAACTCGGTTGTTATCTGCCCGGTTACATGGATAATTGCGGTCTTCAATTTGAAGCAGTTCCCGCGGGCAGTACCTCGGAGCGATTTCTGGAGTTTTGACATGATTAGCGGCAGTTTAGTTGCCCTGGTAACTCCCATGCTGGCAGACGGTGCCGTCGATTGGGAGGCGCTGGATGCCCTTATCGACTGGCACATAGATGAAGGCACCAATGGCATTGTCGCCGTTGGTACGACGGGGGAATCCGCTACCCTGGCGGTACCCGAACATTGCGAAGTCATTACCCATGCGGTTAAGCAGGTGGCTGGCCGTGTGCCCGTTATTGCGGGTACCGGCGCAAACTCGACGGCAGAGGCGGTTGAGCTGACCCAGGCGGCGCAAGGCGCGGGAGCCGATGCCTGCCTGCTGGTGACTCCGTACTACAACAAGCCGACCCAGGAAGGCCTTTACCAACACCACCGTCACATTGCCGAGGCCGTGGCTATTCCCCAGATACTCTACAACGTGCCCGGTCGCACGGGCGTCGATATGCTGCCGGATACCGTCGCGCGCCTGGCGGATATCGACAACATTGTGGGAATAAAGGAAGCGACAGGCGATCTTGACCGTGGTCGTGAAGTCATCGCGATCTGCAAGAACAAGATGGCCGTGTATTCCGGCGATGATGAAACCGCGACTGAGCTGATGCTGATGGGCGCAGACGGTACGATTTCGGTGACGGCCAATGTGGCGCCGCGTCTGGTGAGCGAGGTGGCGAGCGTGGCTCGCGCCGGCGACAGTGACGCCGCCCGAGACATCGATGCGCGTCTGGCTTCCCTCAACCGCACACTGTTTCTGGAATCGAATCCGATTCCGGTGAAGTGGGCGCTAGCGGAAATGGGTCGCTGTGGCCCGACGCTGCGGCTGCCAATGACACCGCTGGATGGCCAGTATCACGATGCCGTGCGTACGGCCATGAATGAGGCGGGGATTCTCTGATGCGTGGCCTGATTTTGCTTGCTCTGATTGTCAGCCTGTCGGCTTGCAGCTGGCTGACCAACGAGGAGGACGGATACTTCCGTGATCGCAGTGACGATTACCGCAACGCCCGAGTAGAACGTGGTATCCAGGTGCCCTCGCATCTGGACGACGATGCCCTGCAGGATATTTACGTGATTCCACCGGTGACCGAGCAGATGCGAGTGACCGGCGAGTTTGAAGTGCCGCGGCCTGCCCCGCTGGTCGCCAGGGAGACCGAAGAGCTCGTGCGCATTCAAAAGCTGGGTGAAGAGCAGTGGATGCTGGTGGCCACGGCACCGGGTCAACTATGGCCTCAGGTGCGAGCGTTTCTGACCACGAATAGTCTGCAGATTGCCAGAGTAGACGCGCGTGCGGGCATTATTGAAACCGGCTGGCTGCGTCCACAAGAGGGCGGGATGGACGAGCGCTATCGTTTCCGAATTGAACAGGGCGTGCAGCGGAATACTTCCGAGTTGCACGTGCTGCAGATGTTTATGGCTGGCGATACTTCGTCCTGGCCGGCAGCGTCGGCAGACAAAAGCAAAGAGGCCGACATGCTGCGCACAGTGGCGCAGTACATCGCCAACAGCACCGATACTGCCCCAGTGTCTATGATGGCCCAGCAGGCAATTTCCGCCACGGGCAAAGTGAGCATGCAGGAGGGCGAGGACGGCATGCCCTATATTCGCCTCGAATTGCCTTACTATAGGGCCTGGGCGTCGGTGGAGCGGGCTCTGCGTGAATCGAGTTATCAGGTGAATGATCGCGACCGCAGTACAGGGGTCTACTACATTCGCTATGTCGAGTCAGACGAAGACGATGGTGGTTGGTTTGACTGGCTTTTCGACGAGGCTGACGACAGCCGCGAAGCCATCGCCGACCGAGATTTTGTGCTCAATGTCGAGTCGCAGGAAGATGCGGATATCGTTCGCATCAGTATTGAACGTGAAGATGGCGAGCCGCTGGATGCGGCTCAGGCGCAAAGCCTGCTCGCGCTCATTAAGGGCAATATCAACTAGTGAGATTTGCGTCGCTGGGCAGCGGCAGTCGCGGAAACGCCACCCTGGTCCAGTGCGGGCAGACCAGTCTGTTGGTCGACTGTGGTTTTTCAACCCGTGACACAGAGGCACGCATGCGGCGCCTCGATTTCGACCCGCTTGCGCTGGACGCCATTCTTGTCACCCATGAGCATTCTGATCATTGCAGTGGCGTGGCGCGTCTATCGCGCAAGTATGACGTTCCCGTCTACCTGACAAGAGGTACCTGGGCCAGCGGCCGCTGTGAGGGGGTGTCCAGTCAGCACTTTTTCCACGCCGAGGAGCCCTTTTCGATAGGTGACATCGAGGTGCTTCCCATTGCCGTGCCTCATGATGCCCGCGAGCCCTGTCAGTTCGTTTTCAATGGCGGGGGTCTGAATCTCGGGGTGCTCACTGATCTTGGCAGCATTACCCCCGCGGTCACGGATCACTACAGTGTCTGTGACGCGTTGCTGCTGGAGTGTAATCACGATCTGGATATGCTGGAACTGGGACCTTACCCACCGGCTCTCAAGGCCCGAGTAGGCGGGGACTGGGGCCACCTCAACAATCAGCAGGCCGCCGAGTTGTTGTCCGAGCTCAACCATGAGCAATTGCAGTTTCTGGTCATCGCCCATATCAGCGAAAAAAACAACTGCCCGGAACGTGCCAGGGACGCGGTGCATGGCGTTTTCGCCTACCCGGAGCGGGTGATCTGGGCCGATCAATCTGATGGCTGTGAGTGGTTAGAACTCCACTGTGCCTAGGGGCAGTGTGCCGGTGACTGAATTTCCAGCTCCGGCAGCGTCCGAAAATGGTTCAGTTCAGCGCAGTTCAAATTCGCATTACCTGCGAGTCCCAGATAGGCGAGATTCAGGTTGCCTCTAAGCGGTAGCAGACTTCTGACAAGGTTTCCTTCCAACTCGAGTTCCTGTAACACGACAAGGGCGGCCAGCGGCCCGATATCGGTGATGGCGTTGCTGGATAGCTTCAGATGGGTGATCCCGGTAAACACCTCGATCCCGGTCAGATTTTCGATGCCTGCGTGACTGCAGTTTAGCTCGCGCAGTTGAATCGGCGCCGTGATATTGGCATCCGCGATGGTCTGTTTCAGGCAGTTTTCCAGCGCCGAATCTCCCACCTCATACTCGTCAAACAGTGGCGCGGGGCTGTACACCACCTTGTCGTTCACGGTGAATTGGTAGTCAGCGCAGGCGCTGAATAGCGCCACCGACGTTAAAAGTGCGAACTGCTTCACACGCATGAGCTGGCCTCCCTACAACAAGCATAGCCCTAGGCGGTTCTTTGACACTATAATTGCTGTTGTTTCGTATAACAAAAAATGAGTTCAGGGATGTCAGAGGCAGAGCCCGCCAAGGCCGGCACTGGTGACGCGGGGAGCGATGCGATCAGCATCGTGCAGAGGGGTAACCTCAAATCGCTGGAGACGACGCTGCGCAAGCAATGGCGTCTGGGTCAAAATATCGTGTTGTGCTGGAGTGCTACCGACAATGGCATTCTGGTGCTGCTGGTGCCGCATTATTTTCTGGGCAACTATTCCGCCGCCAGCGACCCGGCTGACGAGAACAGTAAAGAGGCTTTTACCCGCAATCTGATTTCCGGTCAGCGCCAGAAGAGTCGCGACGAGTTCTTTGAAGTCGCCAACCGATTGGGTGTTTCCGCGACCTTTATCAAACTCTCAACCCCGCTGGGGGATGAGCCGGGTGTGGTCGATGCGGTTGAACAAATCATCAAGCGCTACGGCATCAGCTATGTCTCCAGTCGAGCTGTGCTGTTGTTTGATATCGCCGAGTTCTCCCTTTATACCCCGTTTGAACAAGCCAGCCAGCTCAACTCCCTGTCTTACTCGCTCAATTCTGCCTATAACAAGCTGCTCACGCGCGGCATTGAGATCAACTTCGCGCGCACTACCACGGGCGATGGTTACTACGTGTGGAACCGGGATCTCAGTCCTGGCGCCAATCAGGATCTGCTGCATTTCCTGTTACTGGTAATTGCCGACAACGCGATGGCGCGAGAGGCCTCCAAGGGCAACACGGTGCCGCTGATTCGCACGGCCTATCATATCGGCAGCCATTACGAGCTGTATCAGGCTGAAGGTGTTAACCCTACGGTATTCAGCTACATCGTCGGTGACGTCACCATTGAGTTGGCGAGAATGGTGGATCTCGCGCAGCCGGGCCAGATTTTCCTGGGTGATTTCCAGGTGGAACTGGCAACGGGCGAGACCGCAGATACACTCGGTTTTCTGGCGCGTTGCAGCGATGAGTGTTCTCGCCTTGAGGGCATTCAACTGGCCGGCGACGCGGTGGCATCTATGGGTTGTCACGCCTCGGAAACCGAAGACGAGCAGGGCAATAGAGTGCCACGCCGCTTCATCCTCACCGACAAGCACGGTATTACTCGCGGTGCCTATAATCTGCGGATTGACATTGATACGGGCAGCACCAGCATGGAGTTGGGCCTGGAAGATGATTACCTCAGCGCGGTTGGCAAGGCCGACGACAAGGAGAGCGGTGAGGAGATGGTAGACGGTGTGAGCGTGAACCGACTCAAAAATCGGGCCCGCAAAACGGTGAGCGAGGAGTAAGCGAACGATGCTAGCTAAATCTCGTGCCCGCCATAACGACGTATCGGACCGCATTGACGTAACGGACCCCGATGCGGTGACCGCTGAGCTATTGGTCGTGTTGGGGTCGCACTATAGCGAGCGCGAACTGAAAGACATTCCCCAACTCGTAGCCGATTTCGCGCGGCTCTATCGTGGACAGTACCCGGGTTATCACGCCTGTGACGTTGAGTACCACAATATTCAGCATGTACTGGATGTCACGCTGGCCATGGCTCGACTCATCGACGGCTATCAGAAAAGTGACGATGCCCAGGTGTCGCTCAGCGGCCCTATGGTAGTGGCGGGGATTGCTTGTGCACTGTTCCATGATTCGGGCTACATTCGCCGCCTGCGCGACACCCGGCATAAAAACGGTGCTGAATATACCCGTATTCACGTCAGTCGCAGTGCGCGGTTCATGGAAGAATATTTGCCGACTATCGGCATGGAATATGCAGTGCCCATCTGTGGACGCATTGTGCACTTCACCGGCTATGAGGTGAACCCCGCCGATATCGATGTGCCCAGTGAAGAAGAGCGTATCGTCGGATGGCTGCTGGGAACGGCGGATTTGATCGCGCAGATGGCAGACGTCGCCTACCTGGAGAAGTGTCGTGACCGACTCTATCCCGAGTTTGTGGGCGGTGGTATGGCTGGCAAGAAAGGCAAGTACACCAAGACGGGTATTATCTATAAGTCGCCCGCGCATTTGATGCAGTCAACGCCTAATTTTATTCGCAGTGCTATCCAGGTGCGGCTGGACGGCTATTTCCACTCTTACTATCGATTTGCCGGCGTACATTTTGGTGGGCCAAATCTGTATATGGATGCCATCAATCAGAACTGCGATACCCTTGAGTCTCTGCTGGCGAAGAATGATCCCGAATTGCTGATGAGCGATGCCATCAGCCCTCCCTGATACGTCTGGTAGTTCTCTAGCTGTTGCCGCCACCGCGGCGGAATTCGAAGAATCGGCCCGCGCGCTGGCTGCCGAACTTGATCTCATCTATTTGGCTGATACCAGCGACGCGGATTGTCGTGCACTGCTGGAACTCGGTGCCGATGGCCTGCATTGCCGACCCCTGGGTGCAGGAAGCTCCGGACCCGTCCGTGTGGATTTTGCTGCAGGGGGTATGCGCCACCGGCGCCGTGGCGGGCACAACGAACCGCTGGGACGTGCGGTGGGGGTCGGCAAACGCGAACCGCTTTGGGTGGTCGATGCCACCGCCGGTCTGGGGCGCGACAGTTTTGTGCTGGCGGATCTTGGCTGCCGCGTAACGCTGTTGGAGCGCGCTGCTGTCGCCTTCGCCCTATTGCGCGATGGGTTGGGGCGAGCCCAGCGTTCGGAAGATCCGTGGTTGAACGGCGTCGGCGCCAGAATGTCTCTGCAGCGCATTGATGCCCGGGATTGGTTGGCTCAACATCGCGGCGGTCCGGATGTGGTTTATCTCGATCCGATGTTTCCCGAGCGTAAGAAATCCGCCCGCGTGAAGAAAGAGATGTGGCTGTTTCACCAGTTGATCGGCGTTGATGCTACGGAGTCCGAACTCCTGGCTGCGGCGTTGGCGGCGGCGCAATGGCGCGTTGTGGTCAAGCGGCCATCCCGCGCGCCACATCTGGCTGATCGGGAGCCGCATCACCTGATACCGGGCAAGACGGTCCGCTTCGATGTCTACAATGCAGAGAGCGCCTGCTAGCGCCTGGCAGGGCGCGTGAACAGTCGGCGTGTGAATACCGATTGGAATAGCGGGTCCAGCCAGCGATAAATGCGTCCGGAGATGCAAATCGATTTGCCCCTTTCGACGGCCGCGAGGCCATCGCTCACTACCGTTTCAGCGCTGTACCATAGCCAACTTGGCAGGCTGTTCTTCATCTCCATCAGGCCCGCGCGTTCGTGGAATTCGGTGTGGGTGAATCCGGGGCACAGCGCGCAGACATGTACACCATCCGCGGCGACGGTCATGTTGAGTTCCTCCGACACGGCAATTACCCAGGCTTTTGACGGACCATAGTTGCAGGCGCCGCTGCTGGGTAGTCTACCCGCTACCGAGGCGACGTTGATGACTCTGCCGAAACCGCGCTCGCGCATCCCGGGGATAAAGCGATGGCAGAGATCTGCTATCGACAACATCATCAGCTGAAAGAAATCCGCCTGTGCAGACCAGTTGTGATCTTCCAATAGGTCGGGTCCGGCGATGCCTGCGTTATTCACCAGAAAATCGACCTGCAGCGACCGTTCCGCAAGCGTCTGTTGCACACGCTGGGGAACAGCAGGATCACACAGATCAGCGGCAATGGTGACGACGTCTGCTGCGTAACTGGTGCGGAGTTCCGCCGCGACTGCATCAAGGTCAGCCTGGGTGCGAGACACCAGCACCAATCGGTAGCCCTGTGCCGCCAACTGGCGTGAAAACTCTTTGCCCAGGCCCGCCGAAGCGCCGGTGACCAGGGCGGTGCGCTGCGCTGTCGTCATTGTTAAACCTCCGTCAAAAACGTCATTATAGTGCGTTGACAGTTGTGGGATGGAATCGATGTTAAGAGCGCTATTGTTTGTTTCGCTGCTGAGCGTTGTCTCGCTAACGCAGGCGGCCGGCGATCGATTGCTGATCTGGGAGGTACAGACGGCGCGGGCCAAAACCTGGTTGTTGGGGTCTGTGCATCTGGCCAGACCGGATATGTACCCGCTGCGCGCCGAGATCATGCAAGCCTTTGACAGTGCCGACAACCTGGTCGTAGAGGTCGATATCGGGGGTGGCAACCAATTGGCCATCCAGCAGCAAATGCTGGCAATGGGCAGTTATCCGCCCGGCAAGACGATTCGGGATGACCTGAGCGCCTCGACCTGGGCCAAGCTGGAGAAGGCGCTGCAGGCCAGTGGTCTGCCGCCAATGATGATGGAGGGTCTCAAACCGGGACTCGTCGTTACCACCCTAACCACCATGGAATTGATGAAGTTGGGCCTAAATCCTGAACTGGGTATCGACAAGTACTTTCTGACTCAGGCGCGGGGGAGAAAGCCCATCATCGAGCTGGAAACCGTAGAGCAGCAAATTTCGCTGTTGCTGGATTTTCCTAATCAGGATCTGGTGGTGCGCCAGACGCTGTATCAGTTGGACAGCCTTGAATCCTCTATGGATCGGTTATTGCGCTACTGGAAGCAGGGCGATGCGCAAGGTTTACGTAAATTGGTGATTGATGACGAACTGGCCCGGCACCCCGAGTTTCGACCGCTTCAAAAACGCATGTTTGACGATCGCAATCGCGCGATGACCCATCGCATTGTCGAACTGCAACAACGCGGCGGCAGCTATTTTGTGGTCGTTGGGGCGGGGCACCTGCTGGGCGATCAGGGTATCATTGAGATGCTCAAGAGGCGCGGACAGAAGCCGCGCCAACTCTAGATACAACTCCTGGGAGAGTCTATGTCTTCGAATAAGACCACCGCGCTGGTCACCGGTGCTTCCGCCGGAATTGGTGCAGAATTTTGTCGCCAACTCGCAGACCGGTGCGATGTCATAATTGCCACCGGGCGGCGCCAGGCGCAGTTGGATGCGTTGGCTGCGGAGCTCGCTGATAGCGTAGAGGTACACACGCTAGCGGTGGATCTAACCGAACGCGAGGGTTTGACCCGCGCCATCGAGATGCTGCGCCAGAAAGGTCCGGTGGACTACCTGGTTAACAATGCCGGGTTTGCGCAAATGGGCCGCTTTGCCGACGTCGAGCTGGATAGCCAGGAATCTATGATTGCTCTGCACATTGACGTAACGCTGGCATTAACCCGGGCAGCATTGCCATTCATGCGCGACAAGGGGCAGGGCTGGGTTATCAACCTGTCATCGGTGGCATCCTTTGTGCCTATGACGTCCTGGGCCGTGTATGGGGCCAGTAAAGAGTTTTTGAATCATTTTTCGATCGCGCTGCAAAAAGAGGAGAAGGCCCACGGCATTAAGGTGCAGAGCCTTTGCCCCGGCCTAACCTACAGTGAGTTTCATGATCGCGAAGGGCTGTCAGGCTTCGAGCGGAGTATGATCCCCAAGGAGATGTGGCAGCACGCTAGCGAGGTCGTGAGTGCCAGTCTGGCAGCGCTGGAGCAAGAAGCCGTAGTGGTTGTTACAGGCCAGCACAATTTCGACAGGGCCAAAGCTAGCATTGAAGGCCAACTGCAGCGTCTGGGGGCTAGCGCCTAGTCCAGTAACAGGCGCTCGATCACTTTCTGGTACACGTCAGTGAGCGTGTCGATATCGGCGACCAGCACTTGCTCGTCCACTTTGTGAATCGTGGCGTTGATGGGGCCCAGTTCCAGGACCTGAGCGCCGGTGGGTGCGATGAAACGGCCGTCGGATGTGCCGCCTGCGGTCGACAGTTGGGTTTCACGACCCAGCACTGCGCGAATACTCTCCACCGCGGCATCCACTAGTTCGCCCGCCTCCGTGATGAAGGGTTGGCCACTGAGATTCCACTCAATGCTGTAGTCGAGTCCATGCTGCTTGAGGATAGCTTCAGTTCTTTGTTGGAGCTCCTCGGCTGTCGACTCGGTGCTAAAGCGGAAATTGAATTGGATCTCCAGTTCGCCCGGGATGACGTTGGTGGCGCCTGTGCCGCCATTGATGTTGGAAACCTGGAACGAGGTGGGTGGGAAGAAAGCATTGCCGTCGTCCCAATTCTCAGCGGCGAGCGAGGCCAAAGCGGGGGCCGCACGATGTATCGGATTGTCAGCGAGCTGTGGATAGGCAATGTGGCCCTGCACGCCGTGCACCTTTAGCACGCAACCCAGGCTGCCGCGACGGCCATTTTTAATCACGTCACCAAGAGCGCTTTCACTGGAGGGTTCACCCACCAGGCACCAGTCGATCGTCTGACGATTGTCCTGCAGCCACTCTACGACCTTGACGGTGCCATTAACTGCTGGACCTTCTTCGTCGCTGGTGATCAGAAAACCGATACGTCCCGAGTGATCGGGATGTTGAGTAACGAAGCGTTCGCAGGCAACCACCATGGCTGCCAGGCTCGTTTTCATGTCGGCTGCGCCGCGGCCAAACAAATAGCCCTCTTTTAGGGTCGGTTCGAAGGGCGGACTCTGCCAGTTTTCCTCCGGTCCGGTGGGCACGACGTCGGTATGGCCGGCAAACACCAGGATGGGGCCGCTCTCGCCGCGTACGGCCCAGAGGTTATCGACATCGCCGAAGCGCAAGTGCTCACAGCTAAAGCCGATCGCAGAGAGTCGATCGGCCATCAGTTGCTGGCAACCAGCGTCCTCCGGTGTTACCGAAGGCCGACGTATCAATTCACAGCACAGCTCGAGGACGTCACTCATCAGTTGTGGGCGTGCAGTTCTTCGTTGAGCGCAATTTTGGAGCGATTGGCGAGACACTCGACTCTACCCGTGACCGAATCGCGGCGGAACAGCAGGTCCGATTGACCGGCGAGTTCGCGCGCCTTCATGGCGCCAACTTCCTCGCCGTTCTCATCTTTTACCGTTACCTTGGTACCGGCCGTGATATACAGACCCGCCTCAACGGTGCAGCGATCACCCAGCGGAATGCCGATGCCGGCGTTGGCGCCGAGCAGGCAATTCTTGCCCATAGAATTAACGATGTCGCCGCCTCCGGAGAGTGTGCCCATTATGGATGCGCCGCCACCCACGTCGGAATCTGCACCTACCACGACACCGGCGGATATCCTGCCTTCAATCATGCCCGGGCCATGCGTGCCAGCATTAAAGTTGACGAAGCCTTCGTGCATAATCGTAGTGCCTTCGCCCAGATATGCTCCGAGCCGAACCCGAGCGGTGTGCGCGATGCGAACCCCGGTGGGTACGACGTAGTTGGTCATCTTGGGGAATTTGTCGACGCAGCTGACTTCCAGGTCCCGACCCTCGATGCGGGCCTGCAATTGCCGCTGTTCCAATTCGCTAATATCGATGGCACCTTCGCTGGTCCAGGCGACATTGGGCAGGCAAGCGAAGATTCCATCGATGTTGGTGCCATGGGGATGCACCAGCCGATGCGAGATCAGTTGCAGCTTCAAATAGCCTTCCGGGACAGTGGTGGGTGCGCTGTCTTCTGCCAGTATCACGGCAACCAGTGGGCGGCTGCTGCTCGCCATGGCGTTGACTTTCTCCGAGAGCTCCGTTTCTCCAGCGGCTCCCAGTGCTTCCGCCAGCGGTGTGCAGGTAGCGGAATCGATGTCCAACGTGGCATTGCCGCCCTGGTAGCCCAGGGTTGCCATCACCATGGCCAAATCGTTTTCCGGTTGCAGCAAGGGCTGTGGGAAAAAGACTTCCAACCATTCGCCCTTTGAATTGTGGGTGCCAACGCCGATACCGAGGGCGTAAACGCTTGTACTCATGCTATTGCCTTGTCGCTTGTTGGCGGCTCAACTCTGTGCCGCGTTACTGAAAAATTTCCTGGTAGGCGCTGTCGGAAAAACCCAGATGACGGCTGCTTCCCGTGTCGAGCAAGGGTCGCTTGACCAGGGTGGGGTGCTCCAGGATGGCGCTCGTCGCGGACGTCGCGTCCATCGTATCGCGCAGATCCTGATCCAGCTGCTTCCAGGTCGTGCTGCGGCGATTGACCACAGCCTCCCAGCTCAACTCAGACAGCCATGCCTCGACCTGTTTGCGCTCAATGCCGTCGTCGCGAAAATCGTGAAACTGATAGTCGATATCGTGCTGCTCGAGCCAGCGCCGAGCTTTCTTAACGGTATCGCAGTTCTTGATGCCAAACAGGGTAACCAAGGAGGGCTCCGGGGTGATTTTCAAACGGCGCGTAGCATAGCAAATCTGCTGGTTCTGTGCATACTAGGCGCTATGACAGAACGCACTTTGGGCGCCGCCATACGCCGCTGCCTCACCTATTGTATTTGTGCCAGTTTGACCTTGAGCATGTCTCTCGCGGCCGTTGCGCAACAGCCCGCTGAGGCGCGCATAGCGGCTCTGGCCATGCCCGATCGCTATGGTGTGGAAGCGAGTCGCGAGATTCTCCTGGCCGGCGGCAATGCCGTGGACGCGGCAGTGGCCGCGGCTTTGGCGCTGGCGGTGACCTATCCCATTGCCGGTAACATTGGTGGCGGCGGCTTTATGGTGGCGCATATTGACGGTGAGAATGTGTTTCTCGACTTTCGCGAGAAAGCGCCGCTGGCTGCACACCGCGATATGTATCTGGGCGAGAACGGCGAATTCGTACAGCGCCGTTCTATTGTCGGCGCACTGGCTGTCGGTGTGCCTGGTACCGTGAAGGGTATGGAGCTCGCTCATCAGCGCTTCGGTGTGCTGCCCTGGTCACAAGTGGTACAGCCGGCGATCCGTTTTGCCCGCGAGGGTTTTATTGTTCACCCCAAGCTCGCTGCGGCGCGTGATGACACCGCGGAGTTCTTTGCCGGGGAAGTGAACTTTGCAGACCAGTTCGCCGGGATGAAAGCAGGATCACGTTTCACCCAGCCGCAACTGGCGGCAACTCTCGAGCGTATTGCCAAAGACCCTGACGATTTCTACACCGGAGAAACCGCCAAAAAAATCGTTGTCCAGATGGAACGCAGTGGAGGCCTTATCACTGCACAGGATCTTGCGGAATACACGGCCGTTTGGCGAGAACCGCTGATGGCGCCCTGGCGCGGACACCGCATACTGTCCACGCCCCCGCCGAGTTCCGGCGGTATTGCGCTGACCCAGTTGCTCACTATTCGCGACGCAGCCTCGCAACAATTTAGAGGTGTGGAGCACAATTCCGCGAAATATATCCACCTGCTGGCGGAGATTGAGAAGCGGGTGTTTGCTGACCGTGGCGATTATCTCGGCGATCCCGATTTCGGCGAGGTCCCGGTTGCGGATCTCACCGACCCTAACTATCTGCGGCGCCGGGCGATGGAATTAAATGCTGAGGGTATGTCGGAGGCGGTCAGCCCAGGTTTAGAGGGCTATCGCGCGGCGGAGGAGAGCCTTCAGCGTTCGGTGGAGAGCCCCGACACCACCCATTTTTCGATTATGGATGGTGACGGTAATGCCGTGGCAGTTACCTACACGCTGAACTGGGAGTTCGGTAGTGGTGTGGTGGTCGAGGGCACCGGCATTATTCTCAATGACGAGATGGACGATTTCAGTGCCAAGCCGGGCGTGCCCAATGCGTTTGGCGTTATCGGCGGCGACATGAACGCGATTGAGGGAGGCAAACGCATGCTGTCGTCGATGTCGCCGACGATACTGCTGCGCGATGATGAACCGGTGGTCGTGATCGGTACACCGGGTGGCAGTACGATTTTTACCTCGGTATTCCAGGTTATTCTCAACCTGCTGGATTATGGGATGAGTGCCGATGAAGCGGTGGCAGCGACCCGCTTTCACCATCAACTGCCGGCAGCTGACCTGATTCGTTTCGACGGCGACCGCACGATTCCAGTCGAGTTGCGACAGAAGCTTGAAGCCTATGGCTACCGCTTGGAGCCCAATTCCTGGGGCACTCTGGGCAATGTGCAGCTCATTGTGCGCCACCCTGACGGCAGACTGGAGGCGGCCGCTGACAATCGGCGCTGGGGGCGTGACGCATTGGTGAGACTTCCCGCAATCGAGTGAGCGATCCCCTGGCGATACCCATCGAAGACGGCGATCTGCTGTTCTGGGAAGACTGCGGTCTCGAACCGCCTGCTGCCGAATTGCTGCAGTTCCTAATCGAGGAGACGCCCTGGCAGCAGCACGACATTACCCTGTGGGGAAAAACCCATCCTCAGCCGCGCTTGATCGCCTGGTACGGCGACCCCGGCAAAGCCTATAGCTACTCAGGGGTAAGCCTTGCACCTTTGCCCTGGACCGCGACCCTGAGGCGGCTACGAGGGCATATTGAGGACATTACCGGACAGGCCTATAACAGCGTCTTGCTCAACTACTATCGCGATCAGCGTGACAGCATGGGAATGCACTCAGACGATGAGCCGGAATTGGGGGATGAGCCCGCCATAGCTTCTTTATCGCTCGGTGAGCCGCGCACCTTTGTAATGAAGCATCGATCCCGCCCAGACGTTGCCGACTGCCGCTTCGATCTGCCGTCCGGCAGTTTGTTGTTGATGCTGGGCGCCACACAATCCTATTGGAAGCACGGCATACCTAAGCGCACTCGCCAGTTGGGTCCCCGCGTCAACCTCACGTTTCGAGATATAAAAGCCTAGTCAGGCCTTGCGGGTTTTCTTGGGTCGCTTCCGGTTTGGATAGCAGGTGCGACAAATTTCGCAGACGGTGCCATCACAGCCACGGGCGCTACAGTATTCGCGCCCGAAGTAGATAATCTGCAGATGCAGGGCGTTCCAGTGTTGCTGTGGGAAGAGCCGCTTAAGATCTCTCTCCGTCTGGTCCACGTTTTTGCCGCTGCTGAGGCCCCAGCGCTGCGCGAGCCGATGAATGTGGGTGTCGACCGGAAAAGCCGGTACGCCGAATGCCTGGGACATGACGACGCTGGCAGTTTTGTGGCCAACACCCGGTAGTGTCTCCAGCGCGTCCATGTCGGCGGGTACTTCACCATCGTATTCTTCCACCAGGATCTCGCTGAGTCGCTTAATGGCTTTGGACTTCTGTGGCGAGAGGCCACAGGGGCGAATAATGTCGAGGATGGCTTCGACGTCTTGCTGCGCCATATCATGAGGGTTGTCCGCCAATTGGAATAAGGCCGGAGTGACCTGGTTAACGCGCTCGTCGGTGCACTGCGCGCTCAGCAATACCGCCACCAACAGGGTGTAGGCGTCGCTGTGATCCAGAGGTATGGGCGGTTCTGGATACAACGACTGCAGCTTGTCCAGGATGTACTCAACGCGTTCCTTTTTCAGCATATCAGCCGCTCTCCATATAGCGCCGAATGCGCTCGGCAGCGCTTACGCATTCATCCAGTGTCGCCACCAGTGCCATGCGCACTCGGTTGGCGCCGGGATTGCCCGCGCCTGCGTCGCGGCCCAGGAAACTACCCGGTAGCACTGTAAGGTGCTGCTGTTGATACAAGCCCGCTGCAAATTCCGTATCGCTCACAGGTGTATGCGGCCACAGGTAGAAGCCTGCGCCCGGATCCTGCACGTTTAGCACCTCTCCCAGCCGTTCTAACACCGCGCTAAACTTTTCTCGATAACGTTCGCGATTATCTTTCACGTGTTGCTCGTCGGCCCAGGCAGCGGCGCTCGCCCACTGGTGTTGCACGGGGAGGGCGCAGCCCTGGTAGGTGCGGTAGAGCAGAAACTTCTCCAGTAAGCTTTCGTCACCGGCGACAAATCCGGAGCGCAAGCCGGGCAGATTGGAGCGCTTCGATAGACTGTGAAATACAATGCAATGGCTGTAGTCACCCGGCGTGATGGATTCCGCGGCCTGCAGCAAGCCTGCCGGTGCGGCGCGCTCGTCGCGATAGATCTCTGAGTAGCACTCATCACTGGCAATCACAAAATTATGCTCTCTTGCCAGCAGCAATAGCTCACGTAACTCGTCCAGGGACATTGTCGCGCCGCTGGGATTGCCGGGATTACAGATATACAGCAATTGACAGCGTTGCCAGGTATCCTCGCTGACGCTGCTGAAATCAGGCAGAAAACCCGTCTCTGCTCGGCAGTCCAGATACATTGGAGTGGCGCCGGCCAGCAATGCCGCTCCCTCATAGATCTGATAGAACGGGTTGGGGCTTAAAACCAGGGGGGCGCGCTCGCGATCAACGACTGCCTGGGCAATGGCAAATAGGGCCTCACGCGTGCCTGACACGGGTAACACTTGTGTCTCGGGGTCGACCTGCGCTAGCCGGAAGCGCTGTTGCAGCCAGTGTGCGATCGCCGCGCGTAACTCGGGTATGCCGCGAGTTGCTGGATAATTCGCCAGCGAGTCGAGATGTGCGATCAGTTCCTCGCGAACGAACGCCGGTGCGCGATGGCGGGGCTCACCCATGCCCAGACTGATCGGTGCGAGTTCTGCATTGGGTTCGATCTCTTTAAACAGCTGCCGCAGTTTTTCGAAGGGGTAGGCCTGTAGCCTGTCCAGATCAGGATTCATCGGATGGCTATCAGGCCGCGGCCTGCTCATCGAGCTCTTTGCAGATGGCTGCCTGAATCTGCTCTGCCAGCGCCGGATCATCGATGGGCTGTTGATCAGCGGTGGTGATAAAGAAGACGTCTTCGACGCGCTCACCCAAGGTAGCAATCTTGGCCGCCTGCAGTTCGATATCGAAATCGAAGAAAATCCGCCCGATACGCGCCAGCAGACCGGGCCGGTCTGGCGTTACTACCTCGAGCACGGATACCTGCTTTACCGCGTCCGTCGTAATTGTGGTTTCGGTAGGTATAGAGAAGGCCTTGATCTGACGCGGCGTGCGCCGCTGCACAATCTCCGGGTAGCGCTCCCGGTCCTGCAACTGTTCGTTGAGGGTGACCACTATATGCTGCAGTCGGTCTGAGTCGGCGGCGATCGAGCTGCCGTCTGCGTCGAGAACGAAGAAGGTGTCCATGGCCATGCCGTCCACAGAGTTGTAGACCCTCGCGTCGTGAACGCTGAGGTCGAGCTGCTCCAGCGCGGCTGCAATCACGGCAAACAGATAGTCCTGCGAGCGCGCGTGAATGAAAATCTGGGTCGCCTCTGCACCCTGTGCATGAAAGTGCGGCTTCACCAGCACCAAGGGCGAATCCTTGTCGAAGTGCTGTGCTATAGACTCGGTATGCCAAACGATGTCTTCAACCTGTTCGCGCAGGAAGTAGTCCTCGCCCGTGTCTGCCCAGAGATCTTCGACCTCGTCAGCGATAAAACCGCGGTCTTCCAGTTGCTCCATCGCCTTGCTCTGAATGTCTGCAATCCACTCCTGTTTGTCGACCTGATTATCCAGCCCACGGCGCAGGGCACGTCGTGTCTCCGTATAGAGCTGCCGCAGCAAGGACCCGCGCCAGGCATTCCACAGGGTGGGGTTAGTTGCGTTGATATCGGCTACGGTCAGGGCCAGCAAATAATCCAGGCGGGTCTGGTCGCCGACGATGTTGGCAAAATCCTGCACCACGTCCGGGTCGGAAATGTCCTTGCGTTGCGCCACCGTCGACATCAGCAGATGATTTTCCACCAGCCAGCACACCAGCTTGGTACCGGCTTTGTTAATACCGTGCTTTTCACAGAAATTCTGGGCGTCCACCGCACCCAGCTCGGAGTGGTCGCCGCCGCGACCCTTGCCGATATCGTGGTACAAGCCGGCAATGTAGAGCAGTTCCAGCTTGGGCAGGCGAGCCGCCACGCGGCTGGTGACCGGGAAGCGTTCCTGATGGGCAGGGTAGAGGAAGCGGCGCATGTTCTTCACCACTTCCAGGGTATGCGCATCCACCGTATAAATATGAAATAGGTCGTGTTGCATCTGGCCGACGATCAGGCCCCATTCGGGCAGGTACTTACCCAGGATGCCATACCGATTCATGCGCCTGAGCTGACGCGCCAGTTTATGCGGTGAGCGCAGGATTTCCATGAACAGGCGGCGGTTGCGAGGGTCTTCCCTGAAGGCGTCATCGATCAGATCGCGATTGTCGCGAATCTGCCGGATCGTGCCCACGTGCACACCCTCTATGGATTCGTTGTTGGCACAGTGTAAAAAGATCTCCAGCAGTGCCGAGGGCGTCTTGCGAAAAACGTCCTCCGAGCGTGCCTCGATATAGCCGTTGCGCACCTGAAAGCGCGAGTTGATCTCGACGATCTGTTCCGGCCCATCAGCGCGCAGTATGACCTGGTCGAAGTGCTGCATCAGTACTTCATTCAGCTGCCCCAGAGCGAGGGCCCAGCGATAATACTGCTGCATGAACTGTTCAACGGCCAGGCGGATATCGCTGTCCTGATAACCGAACAGCCCAGCCAGTTCCCGCTGGTGATCAAACAGCAGACTATCTTCCTCGCGCCCGGTCACCATGTGTAGTGCGTAGCGCACCTGCCACAGGAAGTTGCGCGCATTAATCAGGATGTCGAACTCATCCTCGGTGAGAAAGCCCATTTCCTGCAGTGCGCGCGGTTCGCTGAGTCCGAAATGGCGCAGGGCGATCCAGCCGATCATCTGTAAATCGCGCAGCCCGCCGGGCGAGCTTTTTACATTGGGTTCCAGGTTGTATTCGGTGTCGGCGAACTTTGCGTGGCGACCCTTCTGTTCGCTCCACTTGGCCTCAAAAAAGGCGGGGCTGGGCCACATCTTATCTGGTGCGATGGCATCGCGCATATTCAGCAACATTTGTTCCTCGCCGCGAATCAGGCGCGATTCCATCAGGGTGGTAACCACGGTGATGTCATCGGTCGCCGCAGCGATGCAGTCCTCAATGGTGCGTACGCTGTGGCCCACTTCCAGCTTCACGTCCCAGAGGAGGGTGATGAGCTGTTCTACCTGTTGTTGGTAGCTCTCGGGAGCGCCATCCACCAGGATTAGAAGATCGACATCTGAGTGCGGATGTAATTCGCCGCGGCCATAACCGCCGACGGCCGCCAGAGTGACGTGACAGCCCTCCCAATTGAACTGTTCCCAAATAAAACCGAGCAGTGCATCCATGAAGCCCGCGCGCTGTCGTATCAGCGTGACGATATCCGCGCCGTCACGAAATCTCGCGTCCAGCTGTTCTCGGGCCTCCGCGCCTGCCGCCTTGAGCAGATCGATGAGGCTCTCTCCGTTGGCGAGGCGCTGCTGCAGGGCCTCCGGATCAAACAATTCCCTGGGCAGTTCGGGCATCAGAAGTTTTCGTTGCTGCGTGCCGTGAGTACTTCAACGCCCGTCGCGGTCACAGCCATGGTGTGTTCCCATTGGGCGCTGAGGCGTCCGTCTCGAGTCGTGACGGTCCAACCATCGTTCTTATTGAGTTTTACGTGACGGCGGCCGGCATTGAGCATAGGCTCAATAGTGAAAGTCATGCCTTCTTTTAACTCCAGTCCCGCACCCTTTCTGCCGTAGTGCAGTACCTGGGGCTCCTCGTGAAAGATTGCGCCAATGCCGTGTCCGCAGTACTCGCGTACCACCGAATAGTAGTTTTTCTCGGCGTGTTGCTGGATGACCGCACCGATGTCGCCGAGGGTGGCGCCCGGCTTGACCACTTCAATGCCGCGGTAGAGACATTCCTGGGTGATTTGCACCAGCCGCTCGGCATGGGGTGGGGTCTTGCCCAGGCAGAACATCATGCTGGTGTCGCCGTGGTAACCGTCCTTAATCACGGTGATATCGATATTGATAATGTCGCCGCTCTTCAGCGCTTTCTTGTCACTGGGTATCCCGTGGCACACCACTTCATTGATCGATGTGCAAATCGATTTGGGGAAGCCGTTGTAGTTGAGCGGCGCGGGAACCGCGTCCAGCTCGTTAACAATGTAATCGTGACAGATGCGATCCAGTTCACCGGTGGTAATGCCCACTTCGACCTGGGGTGCAATCATTTCAAGGACCTGCGAGGCCAGCTTTCCGGCGACACGCATCTTGTCCAGTTCGTCTGGTGTTTTGATGGTTACTGACATGGTAGTTCTGCTGTTTGGGCCTGTCCCGCAGATCGTCTTTTGGATGCGACCTTTCAGGGGGGCGGTATTCTAACCCAAGTCGCTGCTGTGGGGTAAAAATTTTTACCAAAAAACAGTGCCTTATGGTTGTTTGTGTGTTATAAAGCGCGCCTCTCACGGGGAGGTCCCGGCTCAAACGGTATTTTTGGGCTGATTCCCGACCGGAGAATAACGACGCACACGCACCGTCACATGGTTCAGGGTGCCTTGTTACAGCATGCTGTAACGCGGTTGGACCATGGGGTACGTGGAAGAACTTAACCCTGACAATTAGGTACAGATATGACGCAGGTAAGTATGCGCGACCTGCTGCAGGCAGGCGCACACTTCGGACACCAGACCCGTTACTGGAACCCCAAGATGGGGGACTATATTTTTGGTGCCCGTAACAAGATCCACATCATCAACCTGGAACACACCGTTCCGGCGTTCAACGAAGCCCTCACTCTGGTGAAGAATCTGGCGGCGAACAAGAACAAGGTTCTGTTCGTAGGCACCAAGCGTGCTGCCGGCAAGGTGATCAAGGAGCAGGCAGAGCGTGCCGGTATGCCCTATGTCAGCCATCGTTGGCTGGGCGGCATGCTGACTAACTACAAGACCATTCGCGCTTCAATCAAGCGCTTGCGTGATCTTGAAGCTCAGCAGGCCGACGGCACCTTTGACAAGCTGACCAAGAAAGAAGCCCTGATGCGTACCCGCGACATGGAGAAGCTCGAGCGCTCCATCGGTGGTATCAAGGATATGGGTGGACTGCCTGACGCGCTGTTCGTCGTCGATGTCGACCACGAGCGGATTGCGGTCACCGAGGCCAACAAGCTCGGTATTCCGGTTATCGGAATCGTTGACACCAATAGCGACCCTGACGGTGTTGATTACATCATCCCCGGTAACGATGACGCCATTCGCGCCATCAAGCTCTATGTGAGCAGCGTTGCCGAAGCGTGCCTGGCGGGACGTGCCGAAGGCGGCGAGATGATGGCAGCCAGCGACGAGTTCGTTGAGGTTGAAGAGGCCGAGACCGAAGCCGCAGCAGCGGAAGCGGCGGCCGATGAGCCCGCAGCGGAAGAGCCGGTTGCAGAAGCCGAGGCAGAAGCCGAAGAAGAAAAGGCAGAACCTGCGGCCGAGTAAGCCAGATCCCCGGGGGAGAGCAGTCTCCCCCCAACACAATCATTAGCATTATTCAGGCCCGCAAAACCGGGTCACGGAGGTATACCAATGTCTGTAGCACCGGTTAAAGAATTACGTGAGCGCACCGGCCTCGGCATGATGGAGTGCAAGAAAGCACTGGCCGCGGCAGACAACGACGTCGAAAAGGCGATCGAAGAGCTGCGCAAGTCCAGCGGCATGAAGGCGGCTAAGAAAGCCGGTCGTACCGCCGCAGATGGCGTTGTAACGATTAAAGTTGCCGATGATGGCAGCTACGGCCTGATGGCTGAAGTTAACAGCGAGACCGATTTCGTCGCCCGCGACGATGGTTTCCTCGGCTTTGTTGCCACTGTGGCAGAAGCCGCTTTTGCTGCGAAGCAGACCGACGTTGCCGCTCTCATGGAAGGCGACCTGGAAACTGCCCGTGAGGCGCTGGTGCAGAAAATCGGTGAGAACATCGGCGTTCGCCGCCTGACTGATCTGAGCGCCGAAGACGGTGTAGTAGGTAGCTACGTACACGGTAACAATCGTATTGCGGTACTGGTGCAGCTGAAGGGCGGCGATGCCGAACTGGCAAAAGATGTTGCCATGCACATTGCTGCAGTAAACCCGCAGGTGGTTTCCCCTGACGATATGCCTGCCGAGGTTGTGGAGAAAGAGAAGGAAATCTTCACGGCCCAAGCACAGGAAAGTGGTAAGCCCGCTGAGATCATCGAGAAGATGATCGGTGGTCGTATCAAGAAGTTCCTGTCTGAGAACAGCCTGGTTGAGCAACCCTTCGTCAAGGACCCGGACCAAACTGTTGGCAAGCTGGTGTCAGCTGCTGGTGCAGAAGTGGTTTCTTTCACCCGCTATGAGGTGGGAGAGGGCATCGAGAAGGAAGAGGTGGATTTTGCCGCGGAGGTGGCAGCCCAGCTCAACGGCTGATAAGCCTGACCCAAAAAAGCGAGGCGCTGCCACGCTTTTTTTTGCCTCAATATCAAGCCATAGGTAATATACGCGCAGCTTTTTGGGAGAGGTTTTAATGCCTAAGCAGATCGGCGATAAGAAGTACCAGCGCATCCTCTTGAAGCTCAGTGGAGAGGCGTTGACCGGGCAAGAGGCTTTCGGCATTGATCCGAAGGTTCTCGACATGATGGCCCTGGAGATTGGCCAGTTGGTCGGTATTGGTGTTCAGGTTGGTCTGGTCATTGGTGGCGGTAATCTGTTTCGCGGTGCGGCCCTGAGTGCCGCTGGCCTCGATCGAGTCACCGGCGACCACATGGGCATGCTGGCCACGGTGATGAATGCGCTGGCCATGCGCGATGCCCTGGAGCGCTCCAATATAGCGACCCAGGTGATGTCGGCGATTCCTATGAGCGGCGTCGTCGATCATTACGATCGCCGCAAGGCGATGCGAGCGCTTGACAATGGTGACGTGGTGATTTTCGCCGCAGGTACCGGTAATCCGTTCTTTACCACCGATTCCTCGGCTTGCCTGCGTGGCATCGAGATAGAGGCAGATCTTATGCTGAAGGCGACCAAGGTCGATGGGGTGTACTCCGCCGACCCGGTGAAAGTGCCGGATGCCAAGAAGTTCGACGAGTTGAGCTTCGACGAAGTATTAAAGCGCGAACTGGAAGTGATGGACCTGACCGCAACGGTGCTGTGTCGCGATCACGATCTTCCGGTACGCGTATTCGCTATGGAGAAACAGGGCGCGCTGCTCAATATTGTGCGCGGTGGCGATGAGGGTACCCTCATCCATTCCTGACCCTGCTGGAGGAGAAACAGTGATAGACGACATTAAAAGCGATACCGAAGAACGCATGGGCAAAAGCCTGGAAGCCCTCGGTCACAACTTCAACAAGATCCGCACGGGTCGCGCCCACCCCAGTATCCTCGACTCCATTCGTGTGGAGTACTACGGTGCGGAAACGCCTCTCAACCAGATGGCGAATATCTCGGTTGAGGATGCGCGTACCCTCGTGGTGACAGCCTGGGATAAGGCGTCGGTGCCCGATATCGAAAAGTCGATTATGAAGTCGGATCTTGGTTTGAACCCCTCGACAGCGGGCGAAGTGATCCGTATTCCAATGCCCCCGCTGACGGAGGAAACCCGCAAGGGTTATATCAAGCAGGCGCGCGCCGAAGCGGAATCTGCTCGCGTATCGGTGCGTAATGCCCGTCGCGATGCGATATCCATGCTCAAAGACCTGCTCAAGGAGAAGGATATTTCTGAGGACGAGGAGCGTCGTGCTGAGGAAGATATCCAGAAGTTGACGGACCGGTTTGTAGCAGAGGTAGAGAAGTCCCTGTCGGAGAAAGAGTCCGATCTCCTCGAAATTTGATCCTCCCATGATTCCGCAACATATTGCGATCATCATGGATGGCAACAACCGCTGGGCTAAGCGTCGCGGGCTGCCCGGCTCCGCTGGCCACAGTGCCGGGGTAGAAGCCATTCGCAATGTGTTGCGCGCCTGTCACGAGCACGGCGTAAAAGTACTCACCCTGTTTGCCTTCAGCAGCGAGAACTGGGGGCGGCCCCGCCCGGAAGTGCGCTACCTGATGGCGCTGTTTACTCGCTATCTGCGCAATGAAACCCGCGCCTTGCACGAAGATGGTATTCGCATTCGCTTCATCGGTGATCGCGGTCGCTTCGGGGCGCGGCAACAGCAGCTAATGAGCGAGGCCGAGATGCTGACGCAAAACAATGCTGACACGACGCTGGTGATTGCCGCTGATTACGGCGGTCAATGGGATATAGCCGCCGCAGCCAGTCGTATCGCCAAGCGAGTTGCCGAGGGCGAACTGGCCGCGGGTGCCATCACACCGGCGCTGTTGGATAGCGAGATTGCGCTCGCGGATCTGCCGCGGCCCGATCTTTGTATTCGCACCGGCGGTGATCATCGCATCAGCAATTTTCTGCTTTGGCAGTTTGCCTATACCGAGCTCTACTTTACCGAGACCCTGTGGCCGGATTTTGGCGCCGCTGACCTGGGTCTGGCGATTGAAGATTTCAGTGGCCGCGAACGCCGCTTCGGGCTGCGCGAAGAGGACGGCGCATGAGAGAAAGGCTAAAGAAGCGGATTATCACCGGCGTGATTCTCGCGGTTTCTGTTGTTGCCGCCGTGAGCCTATTGCCGCTTAAACCGTTGGCAGTGGTACTGGGTGCGGTCGTGGTTATATCCGCCTGGGAGTGGTCAACCCTGATGGGCCTGCAGGCGACCTGGCAGCGCCTATTGTGTCCGGTGATCGCGGCAGCTGGAATGCTGGCGCTTTTCGTGTATTGCGGATTGGGCGCGAACCCGGACCTGGAGCGAGTGCAGCCCTTTCTCGGGCTGGCGGGTCTGTGGTGGGCCATCGCGCTGTTGTGGGTGCGCAGTTATCCCGCCAGCGCGGCGCTCTGGGGTAACCCGGTGATGCTCGGTCTGATGGGCGCGCTGGTGCTATTGCCGCCATGGCTGTCGGTAGTCTACCTGCTGAGTTATGACATTGGTCGTCTACTGCTGCTGGGCATGGTGGTGGTGGTCGCATTTGCCGACATTGGTGCCTATTTTGCTGGCAAGCGCTTCGGGCGCCGAAAACTCGCGCCTGCGGTGAGTCCGGGTAAGTCCTGGGAAGGCTTTTGGGGTGGGTTTCTGTTGTGTCAGTTGACGGCAGTCGCGGCGAGCTTGCTGCTGCCCATTCCCCAACTTTCGCTAGTAGGGTTGATGGCCATCGTGGCTTGCTCATCACTGGCGTCGGTATTGGGTGATTTGGTTGAAAGCATGGTCAAGCGGCATCGCGGTGTAAAAGATAGTGGTGTGCTGCTGCCCGGCCACGGTGGTTTCCTCGACCGTATCGACGGTATAACTGCCGCCGCACCGGTATTCGCCCTCGGCCTGATTCTGGCGGGCTGGTTGCCGTGAGCCACGCTGTTCGAGCGGTAACGGTGCTCGGCAGTACCGGCTCAATTGGTGTCAGCATGCTCGATGTCATAGCCCGTCACCCCGATCGATTCTCGGTGTATGCCTTGGCGGCACACAGTTCGGTAGACACGCTGTTCGAGCAGTGCAAGCAGTTTCGGCCGCGCTGGGCCGTGATGGTGAATGAAGTCGCCGCTGAGCAACTGCGTGTACAACTTCGCGATGCGGGTTCTGACACTGAAGTTCTGGCGGGCGCCGATGCCCTGGAGACCGCGGCGGCTGATGAAGGCGTCGATATTGTCATGGCTTCGATTGTGGGTGCCGCGGGCCTGGAATCTACCCTTGCCGCCGTGCGCGCTGGCAAGAAGGTGTTGCTTGCCAATAAAGAGTCACTGGTGATGGCCGGTTCATTGTTTATGCAGGCCGTTCGCGATAGCGGCGCCGTGTTGCTGCCGATCGACAGTGAGCACAATGCCATTTTTCAATGCTTGCCAGCGGATGAGCAGGCAATACCCCAAAAACCCGGCGTTAGCCGTATTTTACTGACCGCCAGCGGCGGGCCATTTCGGTCCTGGACCTCTGAGCAGATGGCTAAAGCGACGCCGGATCAGGCCTGCGCGCATCCCAATTGGTCCATGGGCCGAAAGATATCGGTCGATTCAGCGACGCTCATGAACAAAGGGCTCGAACTGATAGAGGCCTGCTGGCTGTTCGATGTGCCGGAAAACAGTATTGAGGTGGTAGTGCACCCGCAGAGTATTGTGCACTCGATGGTCCAGTACACCGATGGTTCGGTATTGGCCCAGCTGGGTAATCCCGATATGAGAACCCCGATCGCCTACGGTTTGGCCTGGCCGGAGCGCATTGGCTCGGGGGTACCTGAACTTGATATTATTAGCGCGGCCCGCCTGGATTTCGAGGCGCCCGATGAAGAGCGTTTCCCTTGTCTCGCCCTGGCCCGCGAAGCCGTGAGGCTTGGAGGCGTAGCAATGGCCGTGCTCAACGCTGCCAATGAGGTGGCGGTCGAGGCTTTCCTCGACGGAAACATTGGATTTGGCGAGATTGCGGCGGTGAACAGGGTAGTGCTGGAAGCGAGTGAAGCCGCTGAACCGACTTCGCTTGATGTGGTCAAACAGGCAGATCAATGGGCGCGACAAGCGGCCCGTGACTATATAGCTAGCAGGTAATACGGGTGGAATTGGCATACACAATTGGCGTCACCGTACTCGCACTGGCCATTTTGGTCGGAATACACGAGTTCGGCCATTTCTGGGTCGCCCGTCGCTGCGGTGTGTTCGTGCATCGTTTCTCAATCGGTTTTGGCACGCCGCTGCTGCGTTGGAAAGACAAGCTGGGCACCGAGTATGTGTTTGCCGCGATCCCCTTGGGTGGCTACGTTAAGATGCTTGATGAGCGCGAGGGTGAGATTACACCGGGGATGGAGGCATACGCCTTCAATCGCAAACCGGTATTGCAGCGCATTGCCATTGTCGCCGCGGGCCCCATTGCGAACCTGTTATTGGCCGTTGTCGCCTATTGGTTTGTCTTTTTGTCCGGCGAGAGCGGCGTGGCGCCAATCGTGGGTTCGGTGAAGGCCGGTTCCGTGGCTGAGTTGGCCGGTGTGGAGTCGGGCCAGGAAATTGTTGCGATTGACGGGCGTGAAACGCCCACCTGGCAGGCGGTTAATTTCCGCCTTCTGGATCGCATTGGCGATACCGGGCCGGTGATGTTTGATGTGCGTTATCCAGATTCGGACGTTGTTTATCAGTCCCAAGGGCAGTTGCAAAACTGGTTGTCGGATTCCGAGGAGCCCAATCTCATTCGCGGCTTGGGTATCGAGATGTATCGTCCACCGATTCCAGCGCTTATCGATGAAGTGGTGGCGAACAGCCCGGCTGAGGCAGCGGGCCTGCGCAGTGGCGATATGGTGACCCACGCCGACGGTCAGGCATTGGACCAGTGGCCGGAGTGGGTGACCTATGTTCGCGCCCGTCCCGGCGAGCCTATTGTTATCGGCTATGAGCGCGATGGTATCCCCGCATCGACGGTGATAACCCCGGCGCTTAAGGTCGCGGATAACGGGGAAGAATATGGCCAGGTAGGGGTCTCGGTGCAGGTCCCCGAGTGGCCGCCGCACCTGCTGCGCGAGTTCAGCTATGGCCCGGTTGAGGCCTTGGGCCGAGCCGTGCAGCGAACGGGCGAACTCGTGGTTTTTACCCTGAATTCGATCAAAAAGATGATAGTGGGACTTATTTCACCGAAAAACTTGAGTGGACCCATTACCATTGCTAAAGTTGCGACCGCTTCAGCACAGTCCGGGCTGGAGGCATTCGTGGCTTTCATGGCGCTTTTGAGTGTCAGCCTGGGAGTTTTGAATCTTCTGCCAATCCCGGTGCTGGACGGGGGGCATTTACTCTATTACACAATAGAATTGCTGGTAGGCAAGCCTGTGCCTGTGAAGGTGCAGATGCTGGGCTACCAGGTGGGTCTGTTTATCATCCTGGGGGTGATGATGCTGGCTCTGTACAACGATGTAAGCCGGCTTTAAGTCGGTGTCGGACGATAAGATAAAGACAAACAAGTTCTCAATGACGCGCTTGCAAAAACTCGCTGTTCTCTGCCTGGTAGTGGCGTTCCCACTGCTGGCCACGACCGCCCGCGCCCAGGATTTCATCGTATCCGATATCCGGGTCGAGGGTTTGCAGCGCATCTCTGCCGGCTCCGTTTTTGCCTCCATCCCCGTGGCAGTGGGCGACGTCGCCGATCAGAGCCTGATTCGTGCGTCGGCACGATCACTGTTCGCAACCGGCAATTTCGACGATATCCAGATCGGACGCGATGGCAATGTATTGGTGATCATGGTCGCTGAGCGGCCCAGTATCTCTGAGATCACGATCGAGGGTAACGAGGCCATCGAAACAGAAGCCCTGCTTGACGGCCTGAAGGGCGCCGGCCTGTCGGAGGGCCAGGTGTTCCGTCGTTCGACGCTGGAAGGCATGCAGATGGAGTTACAGCGTCAGTACGTGCAGCAAGGCCGTTATGACGCCTCAATCGATACCGAAGTGATTCCCGAGCCGCGCAATCGGGTGGCGATCAGCATCGATGTGAATGAGGGGAATGTCGCCAATATCAAACACATCAATATCGTGGGTAACACGGTGTTTGATGACGATGATTTGTCAGACCTGTTCGAGCTCAAGAGTACCCACTGGTTATCCTGGATCATGGGGGATGACAAATACTCCCGTGAAAAACTCAGCGGTGACCTGGAAACACTGACCTCATGGTATATGGACCGCGGCTATCTGCAGTTTCGTATCGACTCGACGCAGGTCTCGGTGAGCCCCGAGAAGGACGCGGTTTACATCACCGCCAATATCACAGAAGGCGAAGTTTACTCCGTCAGTGATGTGGATCTGTCCGGTGACCTGGTGCTGCCCGAAGAAGACTTGCGGCGTTTCCTGTTGGTGCGCGAAGGCCAGACCTACTCCCAGGGGCTGGTGACCAATACGGAGGAGTACCTCACCCAACGCTTGGGGAATGAGGGCTACAACTTCGCCAAGGTCACCGGTATTCCCGAGATTGACGAAGAAGACAATAGCGTGGCGATGAAGTTCTTCATTGACCCCGGCAAACGTACCTATGTGCGCCGCATTTCTTTCCACGGCAACACCAAAACCGTCGACGAAGTCCTGCGGCGCGAAATGCGGCAGATGGAAGGTGCATCGGCGTCCTCCCAGGCGATCGAGGCCTCCCGCATACGTCTGGAGCGGCTGGGTTTCTTCAAGCAAGCCACCGTGGAGACACCTGAGGTGCCAGGCCACGATGACCTCATCGACGTTGAATTCGAGGTCGAAGAGCAGTCGTCGGGTAGCATTGGCGCCAGTTTCGGTTACGCACAGGGCACAGGCCTTATCCTTGGACTGAACCTGCAGCAGGATAACTTCCTGGGTAGCGGCAAGCGGGTGGGTATCGGTGCCAATTCGTCCAAGTACCAGGATTTTTACAACTTCAGTTACACCAACCCCTATTTTACGGAAGATGGTGTCAGCCGCGGTTTCTCGATCTTCTACCGTGCCACCGACCTGGATGAAATCAACGTGGCGCGTTACTCCACCGATACCATCGGTGGCACCGTTAATTTCGGCTATCCGATTAGCGAAACGCAGCGCATTGGCGTTAGCCTCGGTGCCTCCAACACGGAGATTACCGTGGGTCGCTACGCGGTGCAGGAAATTCAGGCCAGCCCACGCTTGATCTCGGGTGTTGATGAATACTATGAAAGCACGCTGGTACCGGGCACTGACTTGTACACCGATGTCGAAGAGCTGTTTCCCGTACCCCCGACCGATCCGACCGATCCCGACTTTATACCCGGCTTTTATACCCCGCCCTCAGAGCCTGGCTTCATCGATCTGAATGGCGATGAGTACCTGAACTACACGATCACCGGGTCCTGGATTCAGTCCACCCTCAACCGCGGTCGCTTTGCGACGCGGGGTGCTTCGAACTCGGTAGCGCTTGAAGTGTCTGCGCCGGGCTCGGATTTGGAATTCTATAAACTGACCTACCGGGGCGAGTATTACTACCCGATCGCCAATCGCTGGACCCTCAAGTTCCGCACCGAGCTGGGCTACGGTGACGGTTATGGCGATACCGCTGAGCTGCCTTTCTACGAGCACTTCTTTGCCGGTGGCTTTGGCTCGGTGCGCGGTTACGAAAGCAATACGCTCGGTCCCCAGAGTACGCCTGCGTTGCTGTACGAGATTTCCCAGCCGGTCACCGAGCTGGATGAGGACTGCGTGGCGTCGGGTGCTGAAGCCTGTCCTGCCACCGAGGTGGGTGGTCCCGACAGAGACCTGGTGGGCTACGTATCTCGGGATGGACTGATTGTTGGCCAGGTGAATGATAACCCCGATCCCTTCGGCGGCAACGTTCTTGTCGAGGGCGGAGTTGAGTTAATATTCCCGCTTCCATTTATCAAGGACCAGCGTCAGATTCGCTCGGCCTTTTTTGTCGACGCGGGTAACGTATTCAGTACCAACTGCCGTTCTACACAGCGCCAGTGCTACGATATAGATTTTAACGAGATCAGGTATTCAGTCGGTATCGGGGTGAGCTGGATTACTGGCTTTGGTCCTTTGACATTCAGCCTGGCCAAGCCGATGAATGCCGGTGACTTCGATGAAGAAGAAGTGTTCCAGTTCACCATTGGTCGCGGCTTCTAATACAAAATTTGCAAGATAAGACGGAGAGAAACGTGTCTAGATTTACGAAACTAATTATTGCTGGCCTGGCGCTTGTCATGCTGCCAATGATGGCGTCTGCACAGGGCCGTATCGCGGTGGTTAACCTGGAGGAGGCCATCTTTCAGACCGACGAGGCGCAGCAGCGGCTGAATGGTCTTCGCGAGGGAGAAGATTATAAAGCCGACAAGGCCGAACTTGATCGTCTGCAAGCCGAGCGAGAAGATTTGATCAAAGAGTTGCAGAACGATATTGCGGTCATGAGCGCCGAGCAGCAGCAAGCGGCCCGTAAGCGTCTGGCTAACAAGAACGCTGATTTGGAGCACGTGCTGCGCAAGCTTCAGCAGGCTGAACAAGAGTTGGGCCAGCGCCTGCTGCAAGAGATGACCCCCAAAGTCCAGGCGGTACTGCGCGACCTGATTCAGAGCGAAGGTATTGGCCTGTTGATTCAGCGCAGTGCTGTGATTCACGCCGACAATGGCTTTAGCATTACCGCCAAGGTGACCGATAAGCTCAACCAGCAAGCGGCGGCTGCGGAATAAATATGCTTATGGACATCGAAGAGATTCAGCAGTACCTGCCGCATCGGTACCCCTTTCTGTTGGTGGACCGGGTGGTTGAGCTGAATCTCGGCGAGTCCATCGTCGCGTATAAGAACATCAGCTATAACGAGCAGCTGTTTCAGGGACACTTCCCGGACAAGGCTGTTTTCCCTGGCGTACTCACAGTGGAAGCCATGGCGCAGGCATCGGGTATACTGGGTTTCAAGACCATGGATAAAAAGCCTGCAGATGGATCCATGTATCTGTTCGTAGGCGCTGACAACCTGCGCTTTAAACGACCGGTTGTGCCCGGCGACCGCCTTATGCTGCGCTCTAAAGTCTTGTCGGATCGCCGCGGTATCTGGAAATTTGAGGTGAGCGCCGATGTTGATGATCAATTGTGTGCCTCAGCCACGATTCTCTGCGCTGATCGCTAGCGCGGACCCGTCATAGACGATCTTTTTGCAGATACCTATTCGACCCGGCTACTGGCTGGTGTCGACGAAGTAGGGCGCGGGCCGCTCGCCGGCGACGTTGTGGCCGCCGCAGTGATTCTCGATCCGGACCGGCCGATAGACGGTCTACGTGATTCCAAGAAACTCAGCGAGTCTCAGCGAGACAATCTGGCCGAGGTGATCCGCGCGCATGCCCTGAGCTGGTCTGTTGCGCGCGCCAGTGTGGCCGAGATTGATGAACTCAATATCCTCCACGCCAGCATGCTGGCGATGAAGCGCGCCGTGGAGTCGCTTGAGGTGCAACCAGAATATGTTCTGGTCGACGGCAACCGCTTGCCGCGTTGGCATTACGCATCCGAACCCATAGTTAAAGGCGACGATAGGGTGCCGGCAATCGCTGCGGCATCCATTCTCGCCAAGGTGCAACGGGATGGCGAAATGGTGGCGTTCGACAAGCAGTATCCCGGCTATGGGTTGGCACAGCACAAGGGCTATCCGACGCGCGCTCATCTGCAAGCGCTGCAACAGCATGGAGTGACGCCTTTGCATCGGCGCTCCTTTGCGCCAGTGCGAGATTTGTTGGAAGGTCGGGACGGGGAGTAAACTAGGTCCATGCAAAATTTCGTTCACCTGCGCATCCACACCGAGTATTCACTGGCAGACAGTCTGATACGAATTGGCCCTATGATCGAGCGCGTGGCTGAGTTGGGCATGCCTGCCATTGCCGTCAGCGACCAGTGCAATTTTTACGGACTGGTTAAGTTCTACAAGAAGGCCACCGCGGCGGGTGTGAAGCCAATATTTGCTGTCGACCTGCTGGTGCGGGAGGGTGACGAGCGCGAGACCCCCACGCTCCTGTGCTTGTTGGCGGCTAATGACAAAGGCTACCGCAATCTCACCGAACTGATATCCAGAGCCTATGTCGATGGTCAGCATCTGGGAGTCGCGCAGGTTGAAAAGCAGTGGGTGGCCGACTATGCCGAAGGCGTGATCGCATTGTCCGGTGGTCGCCTGGGGGATGTCGGCCAGGCACTGATTTCCGGCAACCCTGATCAGGCACTTGAACGGGCGCAGCACTGGATGTCGGTGTTTCCGGATCGCTTTTATATCGAGTTACAGCGTACCGGGCGTGAGGAAGAGGAAGATTACCTGCACGCTGCGGTGGACCTGGCGGCGCAGTGCTCCTGCCCGGTGGTGGCGACCAACGATGTCCGTTTCCTGGAGGCGTCTGAGTTCGAGGCGCATGAGGCCCGTGTGTGCATCGGGGAGGGCCGTACGCTGGATGACCCGCGTCGGGCCCGGCTCTATTCCGAGCAACAGTATCTGCGCAGCCCTGCAGAAATGATCGAACTGTTCAGCGATATTCCCGAGGCCATCGAGAATACCGTAGAGATCGCCCGTCGTTGTAGCGTGGAACTGGAACTCGGCAAGCCCTGTCTGCCGGACTATCCCGTGCCGGAAGGGCTCACCATGGATGAGTACTTTCGGCAACTGTCCCACGAGGGACTAGATGCCCGTCTGGCGGTGATATTTGATACTGACGCTGCAGACTTCGCAGACCAGCAGAAGCTTTATCGGGAGCGGCTGGACTTCGAATTAAACGTGATTATCCAGATGGGATTCCCGGGTTACTTCCTGATCGTGATGGATTTCATCCGCTGGTCGAAGCAGCACGGCATTCCGGTGGGGCCTGGACGGGGCTCCGGTGCGGGATCCTTGGTGGCCTACGCGTTAGAGATTACGGATCTCGATCCCATTGAGTACGACCTACTGTTCGAGCGCTTCCTCAACCCGGAGCGGGTGTCGATGCCGGACTTCGATGTCGATTTCTGTATGGACAACCGCGACCAGGTCATCAGCTACGTTGCGGATACCTATGGGCGCGAGGCGGTCTCCCAGATCATCACCTTCGGAACGATGGCGGCCAAGGCTGTGGTGCGCGATGTGGCACGGGTGCAGGGCAAGTCCTATGGTCTGGCCGACAAACTGTCCAAATTGATTCCCTTTGAAGTGGGAATGACGCTCGAAAAAGCCATTGAACAAGAGGAGCCCTTGCAGGAGTTCCTGCGCGATGATGCGGATGCCCAGGAAATCTGGGACATGGCGCTGCAACTGGAAGGTTTAACACGGAACGTGGGCAAACACGCCGGCGGCGTGGTTATCGCGCCGTCCAAGCTGACCGACTTTTCCCCGCTGTTCTGTGATGAGACGGGTTCCGGCCTGGTCACCCAGTACGATAAGAATGATGTTGAAGATGTGGGACTGGTGAAGTTCGACTTCCTCGGCTTGCGCACACTGACCATCATCGACTGGGCGGTCAAAATCATCGACGCGCAGCGCGAGCGACTGGGTGAGTTACCACTGGATATTTCCCAGATACCGCTGGATGACGAAGACAGTTTCAGTCTGCTGAAGCGCGCAGAAACCACTGCAGTGTTTCAGCTCGAATCCAGCGGCATGAAAGACCTCATCAAACGCCTGCAACCGGATCGCTTTGAAGACATCGTGGCCCTGGTAGCGCTATTTCGGCCCGGACCGCTGCAATCGGGGATGGTCGATAACTTTATTAACCGCAAGCACGGTCGCGAGGCGCTGTCCTACCCGGACCAGCAGTATCAGCACGAGTGGTTGCAGCCTATCCTGGAGCCGACCTACGGCATCATTCTTTACCAGGAGCAGGTGATGCAGATCGCCCAGGAGCTGGCGGGGTACACGCTCGGTGGTGCAGACATACTGCGCCGTGCCATGGGCAAGAAGAAGCCCGAGGAAATGGCGAAGCAGCGCGAGGTATTCGAATCCGGCGCGGCGGAAAAAGGCGTTGACCCGAATCTGGCCATGAAGATCTTCGACCTGGTGGAAAAATTTGCCGGGTACGGTTTCAACAAGTCGCACTCCGCCGCCTATGCGCTGGTGTCTTACCAGACCGCGTGGCTGAAGGCACACTATCCCGCGCCGTTTATGGCGGCGGTGATGAGCTCTGAATTGCAGAACACCGACAAGATCGTGATTTTTGTCGAAGAGTGCCACAGCATGGGGCTCACCCTGAAGCATCCCGATGTGAACGAAGGCGACTACATGTTCACGGTGAATGCCGAGGATGAAATCATTTACGGGCTGGGTGCGATCAAGGGCCTCGGCGAAGGCCCCATCGAGAATATGCTCGAGGCGCGCCGCGATGGCACCTTCAAGAGCCTGTTTGATTTCTGCGCGCGCACCGACTCTCGCAAGGTGAATCGGCGTGCTATCGAAGCTCTGATTCGTTCCGGTGCATTTGACTCATTGGGCGAAGAACGCTGGATTTTAATGGAGAGCCTCGATGCGGCCTTGCATGCCGCGCAGCAGAGCAAAGAGAGTGCCGAGGCAGGCATGGCGGACATGTTTGGCGATGTTGTGGAAACCGCCGCCGCGGGTGACGTCTATGCCGATTTTCGCAATGCCCGGCCCTGGCAGCCCCGCGAGACCTTGCTGGGTGAGAAGGAAACCCTGGGACTGTGGATTACGGGGCATCCGTTTGATGAGTATGAGCGGGAGCTGCGCAAGATAGCCCCGACCCGCATTGCGGATTTACGCGATGACGGCTCTAAGTCGCAGCTGATCACAGGCCTCATCGTTTCCATGCGTACGATGAAGACCAAGCGCGGCGACACGATGGCGGTGTTAAAGCTGGACGATCGCAGCGATCGTATTGAAGTGACTCTGTTCGGTGACGTCTACAATGAATACCGCGAACTGTTGGTGAAGGACAGCATAGTGATCCTGGAAGGCGGAGTGGCGCACGACGATTATTCTGGAGAGCTCGGCATGCGGGTTAACTCGGTGCGCAGCCTCGAGCAGGCGCGCCAGACCTACTCTGCAGAGTTGCAGATTGCGCTGCGGGAAGACACGCTCTCGGTGGATCTTGTCGACCGCATTCACCATGTCCTGGAACACGCCGGCGACGGGCAGTGTCCCGTTTCCTTCTGGTATTCGCAGCCGGAGAATCGCGCGCGCATTCGCGCCGGAGACAGCTTCCGGGTAACGCCCAGTGACGAATTGATTCAGCAACTACAGGAGTGCTGCGGCAACGGCAGCGTCAGCCTGGCTTACCCCTCATGACGAACAAGCGTTTGATTATTGGCATTACCGGCGCCTCTGGCGTTATCTACGGCATACGCGCGCTGGAGTTTCTCGCGACTCTGGAGGAGGTGGAAACCCATCTCATTCTGTCGGAAGGGGCAAAAGTGAATATTGCCGTGGAGACGGATTACAAGGTCGAAGCTATCCAGGCGCTGGCCGATGTCTGTCACAGCGACGCCAATCTGGCGGCGAGTATTGCCAGCGGTTCTTTTCAGACCGACGGCATGATGATCGTGCCCTGCAGCATCAAAACCTTATCAGGCGTAGCCAATTCCCACGCCGACAATTTGTTGGTGCGTGCCGCCGATGTGGTCCTCAAGGAGCAGCGTAAGCTGGTGCTGGTGGTGCGCGAAACTCCACTTCATTTGGGTCATCTGCGCTTGCAGGTGCAGGCAGCGGAGTGTGGGGCGGTGATCATGCCGCCGGTGCCGGCGTTTTATCAGGAGCCGAAAAGCGTTGACGATATTGTCGATCATACGGTTGGCCGGCTGCTCGATCAGTTTGGTATTGATAACGAGTTATTCAAGCGCTGGGGTGGGTCGCGCCGTTGAAGCGCGGTGTCAAACGCGTCAACGCGCAACGCTTCACGCCGACGGGCTCAACCCGGGAAGATTGCCTGGTGGTGGAGGAGGATGCCCTGGGCATTGATGTGGTCGACGTGGGCAGCTATCTGTTGATGTGGACACCGACCAGCGATCCCGAAACCAGTCATGGATACACCGCCGAGGACGGTTTGCTGGGCGATGAGCAACATCCCGAAGCCTTGTCGCTGGCGCTCGGCTTCGCGCTTTCCGAAGGCATTGTGCGCGCACTCGACGATATCCGCAGCGCGGCGTTCTGCGAAGATGACCCCGGTGTCATTCGACTGCAACTCAAAGATCCAGCGAAGGCGCAGAGTCTGCGCAAGAATCAGGTTATCAATAGTTCCTGTGGTTTGTGCGGCCCACGCGAGATTCTCGACGACAATGCGCTGGGTCTCGAGCCGGTGGCGCAGACGCTTTCGCTTGCCGCGGAAACGTTCGATGAACTGATGTTGCAAATGGGATCAGAGCAACGCGTGTTTCAGGAAACCGGTGGCTCGCACGCGGCGGCTGTTTTCGACCGTGAGGCTTCCCTGCTGTCGGTGGCAGAAGACCTGGGGCGACACAATGCGCTAGACAAAGCCATAGGCATGGCACTGCTCGAGCGTGGCAGTTTGCGGGGCTGTGGGGCGGTATTGTCCAGTCGTCTGAGTTTGGAGATGGTACTCAAAGCGGTGCGTAGCGGCGTCGAGGTGGTGCTGGCCGTGTCGGCGCCGACATCCCTCGCAATTGAGGTGGCGGAGCGTTTTGGTGTCACGCTGTGCGGGTTTGTGCGCGAGGGCAGGGCGACGGTATACACCCATCCCCAGCGCATTCACAACTGACTTACTTTCGATAATCCAGCGGCGGCGGGCGGTTACCCAGTAATGGCTGGTAGTCGAAATCCTCGCCTTGTCTTTGCTCCCATTCGACCCGTGCTTGCGCGATGATGTCGGGATTTTTGAATAGAGCCACAGCCGTCAGTCCCATGCTTCTGGCAGCCAGTAGCATGCCTTTTTCGCCAATACTGGTGCCGCCGGCTGCCACAGCCTGCCAGGTGTGTGCGGAGGTGCCCGGTACCCAGGTGGCGGTGGCCAGGCCGACTGTTGGTGCCATCCAACTCACGTCGCCGACATCGGACGATCCCATGCCCGGGTCGATGGCCTCGGTGAACTCAACAATAGTTTTCTCCGAGCCCAGCTTACGCTTGGGCGTACCCTGATACGTCTCTACCAACTGCTCAGCGAAGCGCTGTTCTTCGTCGTTGTACTCAATGCCGCCATAGGTGGTCAGACTGTCATGCATGACCCGCGCCAGCGTTACATTGGGCAGGATATTGTAATTGCCGTGAATGATTTCCCAATCGACGGAAGTGTCTGTGCCGAGGGCTGCGCCGCGAGCGGCATTTTCCACCCATGACCAGATCGGGCGCAGTTCTTGTGGGTCCGGCGCTCTCACGTAATAAAAGACTTCCGCCTTTTCCGGCACCACGTTAGGTGCCAGCCCGCCATCGGTAATCACATAGTGAATGCGGGTGGTGGTAGGGACGTGCTCGCGCAGCATGTTCACCATCATATTCATGGCTTCCACTGCATCGAGGGCTGAGCGACCGCGTTCAGGTGCGGCCGCGGCGTGCGATGCGACCCCGGTGAATCGGAATTTGGCCGAACGGTTTGCCAGGGTGGTACCTGGCACGGCCTTGTTTTGATCACTGGAATGCCAATGAATGACCGTGTCCACGTCCTCAAACAACCCCTCACGGACCATGTAGACTTTGCCGGAGCCGCCTTCCTCCGCGGGGGTGCCATAAAGTCTGATTGTTCCCTTGCCGCCCGTTTGCTCTAGCCAGTGTTTCGCGGCTATAGCTGCCGCCGCAGACCCGACGCCAAACAGGTGATGGCCGCAGGCGTGGCCCGCCTTGCCTCCGGGAACGGGTTTGCGCTCTGGGATGGCTTGCTGGGATACGCCCGGTAGGGCATCGAATTCAGCCAGAATGCCGATGACCGGCTTGCCGCTACCATAGCTGGCGACAAACGCCGTCGGGATGTTCGCCACGCCGTGTTCGATGCTAAATCCCTCTGCGCTGAGCGCATCCTGGAGCAGCGCGCTACTGCGCGTCTCCTGGTAGCCGACTTCGGCCCATTGCCAGATCAGATTCGCCATCTCTCGGTAATCGCCTGCGCGGGCGTCGATGGACGCATCGACAATCTCGCGCGCGGGTTGTGCGACTACCCAGCCGGACAGAAGGGTAGAGAGTAGGAGTACGTGTGCCGTCTTCATCAATCTAAACATGGGTCTTAGGTACCGTTGTTATTTCACGTAATAATAGCCCCGAAACTCCGTGCCGAATACCGATTCATGGTCCACACTATGGAGTCCGCAGAGAAAGGAGTCATCATGAAACTGGAAACCCTCGCTATTCACGCGGGTTACGAGCCCGATCCCACGACCAAGGCTGTCGCCGTGCCCATTTACCAGACGAGCTCTTACGCGTTTGACGATACACAGCACGGCGCCGATCTCTTTGATCTCAAGGTCGAGGGCAATATCTATACCCGCATAGGCAATCCAACCAATACTGCCTTGGAGCTACGTATGGCGGCGCTGGAGGGGGGCGTGGGTGCGCTGGCGGTAGCCTCTGGCATGGCGGCCATTACATACGCCATTCAGGCCATCACCCGTAATGGCGACAACATTATCAGCTCGAGCAAGCTGTATGGCGGTACCTACAACTTTTTTGCCCACACCCTGCCGAATCTGGGAGTTGAGGTGCGCTTCGCAGCGCACGACGATATCGACGCCATGCTGGCGCTGGCCGACGAAAACACCAAGGCAGTATTTGTCGAGACTATTGGTAATCCGGGCGGTCATCTTACCGACCTCAAGCGCCTGGCGGAGGCGGCTCATGAAAGGGGCATTCCGGTGATCGTGGACAATACCGTCGCCAGTCCCTATCTGTGTCGTCCCTTCGATCTCGGCTGCGATATTGTCGTGCATTCGCTCACCAAATATCTGGGCGGCCACGGCACCAGCATTGGCGGTGTGATCGTGGACTCGGGCAAGTTTCCCTGGGCCGAGCACGCCGAGCGCTTCCCCATGATGAATGAGCCAGATCCGTCCTATCACGGGGTGGTGTATAGCGAGGCAATGGGAGAGGCGGCATTCATTGGTCGCTGCAGAGTGGTTCCATTGCGCAATATGGGCGCAGCACTATCGCCTTTTAACGCGTTTCAGATACTGCAGGGCATCGAGACCCTGCCGCTGCGCATGGACCGACACTGCGAGAATACGCAGCGCGTCGCAGAGTATCTGGAGCAGCACGAGAAGGTCGAGTGGGTGAGTTATGCAGGACTGGCCAGTCACTCGGATCACCAGCTCGCCAAGGACATGTTGGGCGGGCGTGCTTCCGGCATTCTCAGTTTTGGTATCAAAGGTGGACTCGAAGCGGGAACACGCTTTATCGACGCCCTGCAGTTGGTCGTGCGCCTGGTGAACATTGGCGATGCCAAGTCACTGGCTTGCCATCCAGCGTCCACGACTCATCGTCAGCTGGGGCCGGAAGAGCTGGCCTCTGCGGGCGTTAGCGAAGATCTGGTTCGTCTCAGTATCGGTATCGAACATATCGACGATATCCTGGCGGATCTGGAGCAAGCCCTCTCCGCCGCGGGCTGATGGTTGATCGCCGGCAATGATTGTTGGTGCATTGGTTCTGGCGGCGGGGCAGTCCCGTCGCTTTGGCGCGGACAAGCGCCTGCATCTGCTGGAAAAGCACGGCTTAGGGAAAGCCGAAGTAAAGCCGCTATTGCAGTGGACCCTGGAGAGTGTTCAGGCCGCCGGGTTGCCAGTGCGTGTGTGTTTGCGAGATGAGGCAGACCTAGCGGCTGGCCTGGTGCTGGACTCAGGAGCCGAAACGCTGTTCTGTGATCGCAGTACCGAGGGCATGGGTGGCACGCTGGCACAGGGAGTGGCTGCCTGCACCGACTGGGATGGATTGCTAGTGGTGTTAGGCGATATGGCCTGGGTGTGCTCCGAGACATATAACAAGTTGGCTGATGCACTCGAGCACGGTGGGATTGTGCGACCTCGATTGGACGGAGTGGCCGGGAACCCCGTGGGCTTTTCGCGGTCATTCTATGAGCAACTGGAATGCCTGGAAGGTGACACGGGAGCGCGCGACGTTTTGTCACAAAACCGCAGTAGAGTGCGCTGCGTAGACGTAGACGACAACGGAATCCTGCGCGACCTGGACCATCCCGGGGCCTAGGCCGATTTACATCTCTTAACCAAAGTCGGGTTTTCTATTGTGTGCCCGAAACCTATAATCGACTACTTAGTAGCTCATCTGACCGGGACGAACTCTTTTTGAACACCCAATGGCTCGAATCCACCGGTGACAGACTCGGCGATGCCTGGGCTGTGCTGTCGGCGCAGGCCTTTAAGCTGACCGAGCCAGAGCGTGCGCGCCAGGTTCGCAAAGCCCTGTACGCTTTTGCCATTCTTTGGATGATCGTCGCGCTTGCCCAGTTAATCTGGAATCTGTTTCCCCAGCCGCAAAGCGGGCCGGCGCCAGGAAATCTGATCAATCCACTCTTGGGACCTGCCGCGGCCAACACCGCGGCGCCTGTCGACATTGACCAATTAGTGGGCTGGAACTTGTTTGGCACTGCGGCCCGTAAACCGCTTGCCGTGGCTCCGCCACCGGAGGAGGTCAGTCGCGCCGGAGGGGATCTCGCGGGTATAGAAAACAACGCCAAGGAAACCCGGCTCAACTTGAAGCTACAGGGCATTGTGGCATCAACCGATCCTGACACCGCTCGTGCCATCATCGAAGCCAAGCGCAAGCAGGAGGCCTTTGCTGTTGGAGACAAGCTACCGGTATCCGGCAATGTGACTCTCGCAAAGATTCTTCCCGACCGTGTCGTGATTAGCAACGGAGGCAAGTACGAGCTGCTGCTGTTATTCGATAAGAGTTCGATAGCATCGCAACCCCTCAGTACACCGCAGCCCACAGCGCAGACTGAATCCAAGACGCTGGACAAGCGCGGTGATCGCCAGGTTACGGCGATGGCCGAGTCCTATCGCAAACGCCTGTATACCAACCCTCAGTCGCTGTCCGACGTGGTTAAGATTGCCGCGGTACGCCAGGATGGACAACTGCAGGGCTATCGGGTGAGCGCCGGGCGCGATCGCAAGCAGTTTGAAAGTCTGGGCTTTCAGGCAAACGATATTGTCACCGGCGTTAACGGTGTTGAGCTAACCGATCCCGGCAAGGCCATGGAGCTGTATCGCATCATGCGAAGTGCCGAAGAGGCGAGCTTCAATGTGCTGCGTGGTGGTGCAGAGGTGACACTGGTGGTTGGACTGGGGGGCGGCACAGACAGTCCGTAACAGAACTGTCATAATCGCTAAATATTATGTTCCGATTAACTCTACGAAAGCGATCTGCATGTTAAAGCGCACCGTGTGTGTGGCCCTCCTCGGGCTGTTCCTGGCGGTTCCCGCCTCGGCCCAGGACTGGACGGTAAACCTCAAGGAAACCGATATCCAGGAGCTCATCAAGTTTGTGGCTGAAGCTACGGGCACCACTATCGTTGTGGATCCCAAGGTGAAGGGCACTGTTAAGGTGATCTCGGCCAAGCCCGTGTCCAGCACCGAACTTTACGACCTGTTTCTTTCGATCCTTGATGTGCATGGCTACACAGCGGTGCGCAGCGGTAATGTCGTCCGGGTTATTCAGGCCAAGGATGCGCGATCTTCGCCTGTGCGAGTGGAAAACAGCGAATTGCAGCGCACCGACGAGTACGTCACGCAGGTGATCAGGCTTGAGAATATATCTGCAGCAAAACTCATCCCCGTACTGCGTCCGCTGGTGCCGCAGCAGGCCCACATGGCGGCCTACGCCCCGGCCAACGCGATCATCATTTCTGATATAGCCGCCAATATCGAGCGTATTCGCGACATCATCGAGAATATGGATCAGAGCGCGGTGTCGCAGACGGAGATCGTCAACCTCGAGTTTGCGGTCGCTGAAGACGTCGTGCGTATGCTGGGTGAGTTGACCAAGACAGAAGCGAAGCAGCAGGGTGCCCCGGAGCCGGAGGTGCTGCTGGTGGCGGACAAACGCACCAATAGCGTGCTGGTGAGTGGCGACGAGTTGGAGCGGGCGCGGATGCGCAAGCTGATCCAGCATCTCGATACGCCGCTGCAGCAGAGTGGCAACGTGAAAGTGGTCTATCTCGAGTACGCTCAAGCGGATGAAATCGCCGAAGTACTCACCCGGGTGATGCAAAATATCAGTAAGCTCGATCCGGAGGATGGCAATAACCGTCGCTCGAGCAACAGCACGGCGACCATCGAGGCGGACGAGGGCACCAACGCGCTCATTATTACCGCCGACACCGACGAAATGCAGGCCCTGGAAGCGGTGATCCAGCGGCTCGATATCCGCCGTGCCCAGGTGCTGGTAGAAGCCATTATTGCTGAGCTGGAAATCATCGATGGCCAGGATCTTGGCATTCAGTGGCTGTTTCGTGATGACGACGGCGCCTTCGGTAGTAACATCGTCGATGGTAACAACCGGGCCCAGGGCATCGCCGATGGCTTGTTTCCGCCGAATAATGGCGGCGACGACGACGGTGACGACGGTGACGATGGTGACGGGGAATTTGAAACCACCGACCTGTTAGCCGCGCTGGCCGGCACGCCCGGCTTCTCACTCGGTTGGGGACAATTGGATGACAACCTGGATATTGCCATCATTCTCAACGCGCTGAGTTCCCAGACTAATGCGAACATACTTTCAACGCCGAGCCTGCTGACCCTGGATAACGAAGAGGCGTATATCACTGTGGGTCAGGAAGTGCCGTTTGTAACCGGTTCCTACTCATCCACCGGTGGCGTCAATACGCCGAACAACCCCTTTCAGACTATTGAACGGGAAAACGTGGGTATCACACTGACTGTGACGCCCCAGATCAATGAAGGCGATAAAGTCGTATTGGATATTGCCCAGGAAGTGTCCAGTCTGACCGGCGCACTGAGTCTGCTGGCATCAGACCTCGTGACTAATACCCGTAAGGTGGAAACCAAGGTGCTGGCTGGCGATCAGCGCACGGTGGTGTTGGGCGGGCTGATCAAAGAAGATCTCCAGGACGGCCAGCAGAAGGTGCCTTTTTTAGGCGACATACCCTGGCTGGGCCGGCTGTTCCGTTCCGATTCGAAAAACCTGACCCAGACCAACCTATTGGTGTTTATTAAGCCAACAATCATCCGTGATGATGAGGCCCTGGATGGCGCCACGGCCGCCAAGTACAAGTACATTCGTGCGCAGCAGCAGATGCGCATCGACGCGGGTATAGAGTTTACCGACGAGGCGGATATACCGATTCTGCCCGAGTGGGAAGACCAGATTAAGCAACTCGATGAGATCATGGAAAACGACGGTACGTCGATCATCATTGATGCAGATACTACCAGGGGAGATTCCCGAGACCCGGCGCAAGGTGAAGGTTGATGGACGCCCCGGCCCGCACACTCCCGTTTACCTTCGCGCAGCAACACGGGATCTTGTTGCAGGATGAGGGCGATCTAAAGGTTCTTTACCGGGAAGATCTCTCGGTTCCTGTGTTGACCGAGCTGCGACGTTGTTTGGGCCAGCCCTTCGCGCTGCAACAGGTGAGTGAATCTGATTTCCAGCGGCGCCTCGCACAGGTGTATCAGCGGGACAATAACGAAGCGGTTCAGGTCGCTGAAGATCTGAGTAGTGATATTGATCTCAGCCGTCTGGCCGATGAGATTCCAGAGACCGGTGATCTGATGGATGCGGATGACGATGCGCCCATCATCCGCTTGATTAACGCCATACTGTCTCAAGCCGTGCGTGAACAGGCCTCAGATATTCACATCGAAACCTTTGAAGACCGACTGTCCGTGCGCTATCGAGTGGATGGCGTCTTGTCGGAGGTGCTGTCGCCCAAACGCATGTTGGCGCCACTGCTGGTATCACGACTGAAAGTGATGGCGAAGCTGGATATCGCTGAAAAGCGGGTGCCGCAGGATGGTCGTATCTCGGTCAAGATTGCCGGTCATGCTGTAGACATTCGTATGTCGACGATACCCTCTGCCCATGGAGAGCGGGTAGTGCTGCGATTGCTCGACAAGCAGGCGGGCCAGTTGCAGTTGGACCAGCTGCGCATGAACGACCAGGTGCTCGACGCGTATACGCGTGGCTTACACACGCCCCACGGCATTATTCTGGTGACCGGGCCTACCGGCTCCGGTAAGACCACCACCTTGTATGCGGGCCTTACCCACATTAACGAATCGGTTCGAAATATTTTGACCATCGAAGACCCGATCGAATACATGCTGCCTGGGGTGGGGCAAACGCAAGTCAATAGCAAGGTCGACATGACCTTCGCCCGCGGCTTACGCGCCATTCTGCGCCAGGACCCGGACGTTGTGATGGTCGGCGAGATTCGTGACCTGGAAACGGCTGAGATTGCCGTGCAGGCATCGCTCACGGGTCACCTGGTGCTCTCGACATTGCATACCAATACCGCCATCGGAGCGGTGACGCGGCTGCAGGACATGGGCATCGAACCCTTCCTGCTGTCTTCCAGCTTAATCGGCGTTATGGCGCAGCGCCTGGTGCGCCTGCTGTGTCCCGAGTGCAGTGAAGAGCGCGACGCGACGGAGCTGGAGAGGGAGTGGCTGGGCCTGGATCAGCCCACAACGATTCGCAAACCGGTAGGTTGCGACCATTGCAACTTCTCCGGTTATCGCGGCCGCACCGGCATCTGTGAACTGATTGAAATCGATGACAATTTGCGCGGCATGATTCATTCCGGGGCCAGTGAGCAGGCTATGCTCGCTGAGGCGCGCAAGCGCAGCCCCGGTATTGGCGCTGATGGTCGGCGCCGGGTGCTGGCGGGCGAAACCAGCATCGAAGAAGTCATGCGGGTGACCAGCGCAGGCTAGTATGACGGCCTTTCGATACCGCGCGCTGAACAGCGACGGAAAATTAGTTAAAGGCGTACAGGAGGGTGACTCCGAACGCCAGGTGCGTTCGCAACTGCGCTTGCAGCAGCTGCGGCCCGTCGAAGTGTCGGTTGCCACCCAACAGAGCAGTAACGAGAGTTTTGGGCGGTTCTTCCAACCACGGATCAATCCCGCTGAGCTTGCACTGGTCACACGACAGTTATCGACGCTGGTGCAATCGAACCTACCGTTGGACGAATGCCTGCAGGCGGTGGCCGAACAAACCCGCAAGGCGCGTACTAAGGGCTTGCTCCTGCAGGTGCGCTCACGGGTGGCGGAGGGGCACTCGCTGGCCTATGCCATGGGCGAGTTTCCGCAGGTGTTTAATGAGATGTATCGGGCCATGGTCCGCGCGGGTGAAGCCGCTGGATACCTCGGCGCTGTCCTGGAGCAGTTGGCGGATTACAGCGAGCAACGCCAGTACACCCAACAGAAACTCAAGATGGCGATGATTTACCCGTTCATCCTGTTAGGTGTGGCGGTCGCCGTTGTCGTTGCGCTAATGGTTTTCGTCGTACCGGAACTGGTGGGCATATTTGCACACACCAATGCGGAACTGCCCTGGCTGACCCGGGCCCTGATCAGCAGCAGTGAGTTTGTGCGCAACTGGGGTTACTGGGTGCTGCTGGGCGTGGTGTTGCTGGCGGTTGGTGTGCGCCAGCTATTGCAGAACGAAGGTCGCCGTCGGCGCTGGCATCAGCTGTTGCTGAAGATGCCCGTGATTAGCGGCATCCTGACGACCGTCGATACGGCACGATTTGCCTCGACACTCAGTATTCTAATGGCCAGCGGTGTGCCATTGCTGGACTCTCTGCGTATCGCCGGTGAGGTCCTCAATAACCGCATCCTGCGTGAAAGTAGCGCCGAGGTGGCCGAGCGCGTGCAGGAGGGATCCAGCCTCCACAGAGCGCTGCAACAAAGTGGGCGTTTTCCACCCATGATGGTGCATATGGTGGCCAGTGGTGAAACCTCCGGAGAACTGGAAACTATGCTCGAACGATCCGCGACTAATCAGGAGCGGGAGCTGGAGATGGCCCTTGGCACCATGATGGGCGTCTTCGAGCCACTAATGGTCGTATTTATGGGGGGGATGGTGCTCGGCATTGTGCTGGCCATCCTGCTGCCGATATTCCAATTGAACACTATGGTGAACTGAATGAAGAAACAGGGTGGATTTAGCCTGGTCGAAATCCTGGTGGTGCTGGTTATTCTCGGGCTGCTGGTAAGCGTGGTGGCACCGACTGTATTGAACCGTGCAGACGAAGCTCGAGTGCAAAAGGTCTACGCAGATTTTGCCAATATCGAGACGGCGCTCAAGCTCTACCGCCTCGACAACTTCGTCTATCCAACGACGGAACAAGGTTTGGAGGCGCTGGTAGAAGCATCGACACTCGACCCCGAGCCACGCAATTTCAAGCAGGGCGGTTATCTCGACCGTCTTCCCGTGGACCCCTGGGGTCGCCCCTATCTGTACCTGAGCCCGGGGGAGAACGGTGAATTTGACCTGTATTCCCTGGGTGCCGATGGCCTCAGTGGCGGTGAGGACCAGAATCGGGACCTGGGTAACTGGGATGGCGATCTCAACGATTAACAAACGAGCCCATGGCTTTAGCCTGCTGGAGCTGCTGCTCACGCTGGTTATTGTCGGGCTAATCGTTTCACTAGCGGGGCTGGGCGTCAGTTCGGGAAGCCAGTCTTACAAGATCGATGCAGCGGTAAAACACTTCGCCGATGTTGCTGAGTATGCACTGGATGAAGCACAACTCAGTGGCATTGATATGGGTTTGCTGATCGAGGAAGGCAGCGATGATCAGGGCGCCTTCTACAGCTATCAGTGGCTGCAGCGCGACATCACTGGCTGGGAACTGGCGCAGTTCGACGCCGATGCCTATGGCCGTCGTCAGCTACCGCGGGATATTGAGGTTTTGTTGGAGGTGGAGCAGGGCAATGCGCTGCGCCCTGCGGAAGATGGAGTAGACGAGGAGCGTGACAGGCGGCCCCAGCCTCAGGTGATCTTTTTCAGCAGTGGTGAAACCACCCCAGGCATTATGACCTGGGTGGCTGCGCGTGATGGTGACATCCTGTGGGAGTTGGAATGGGATCTGTTGGGGCGTATCGAAATGCGTCGTCAGGGTAAAGTGGACGAAGATGAGCAGGAATAAGGGCTTCACACTGATCGAAGTCATGGTGGCGTTGATGGTCATCGCCATTGCATTGCCTGCCTTGCTCTCCACGATGTATAAGCAGGTCGATGGCACGGCCTACCTGCGCGACAAGTCTGTTGCCCAGTGGGTGGCGAGTAATCGCATGGAGGAGACGCGTATTCGCGCCCAACGATTGCAGCAAGTTGTGACCGGTAAACGCAGCGGTGTGACAACGCTCGCCGACCGAGATTGGTTCTGGTGGCTGGAGAGCACTCCGACTGAGGTCGAGAATTTCAATCGCATTGAGGTTCGCGTATCGCTGGTCGAAGACGAAGATGCACAGCCACTGTATACGCTGGTAGCGTTTGCCGCCGGCAGCAATGGGGGTGGTGATGGCGACTAAGGGGTTCACGCTGATCGAGGTCTTGATCGCCCTGGCGATTACTGCATTGGTCGCGACGCTGTCCTACAGCAGTTTGAGCGCCGTCTTGTCGAGTGTCGAAGGCTTGCGCGCGAGCGGTGAGCGAATATCCGAAGTGAATCGTGCCCGCACCATTATCTCCCGCGATCTGCGCCAATTTGTGCCGCGCGCCATTCGCGATGAGTTCGGCGAGACAGAACCGCCTCTATGGGGCGGCGAAGCTGCCGAAAGCAGTTTGAGCTTTACCCGGGGCGGTTGGTACAACCCCAATCAACAACTGCGCAGCGGCCTGCAGCGTGTTCGCTATCGGCTGGAAGATAACGTGCTCTGGCGAGAAAGTTTTGTCGCTCTGGATCGGGTATCGGATGCCGAGCCGCAACGCGCCCGCTTGCTTGAAGATGTGGAGTTCTTTGAGGTCGCCTTTCTTTCCAAGCAGGTACCGATCAACGATGAAGACTTTGACACAGACGACTGGCCCGACAACTGGGGTGTGAACGCAGCACCCAATGCTACGGTGACGCCGCCGGAGGCATTGGAGTTGAGATTGACGCTGCAGGACTGGGGCGAGGTGAGGTGGCTCTATGCGATCCCGGGTGTCTAATCGCAAGCGCCAGCAAGGCGCTGCGCTGATTGTCGCCATGCTGGTGTTCGCCCTGGCCACCACGCTGGTAGTCGCCATGAGCAGTGAGTTCACCTTGTTCCTGAAGCGCGGAGCCAATGCGTTTGTCGGCGAGCAAGCCTGGGCGTATCTGGTGGGTGGCGAGGAATTAGCAGGGCTGGCGCTGAAGGAAGACAAAAGCCTGGATCAGGAAGCCGAGCGTAACCGGGATGACCTCACCGAATTATGGGCGCAGCAAGTCCCACCCTATGCACTCGACGAAGGTGGCTGGTTGGCCGGTCAATTGGAGGATTTGCAGGGGCGATTCAATATCAACAGCGTTGCCGGTACGCCACCAGAGGGCAAACGATTTACTGCCGCCCAGGAACAGTTCGTGCGTTTACTACAAACGCCGGAGGAGCCACGAATCAGTCAGCAGGATGCCACGCTCATAACCGAGGCCCTGATGGACTGGCTCGATGCCGATCAGGAGCCGCGCGATTTTGGGGCGGAAGACGACTACTACTACGACCAGGTTCCACCCTATCGAACGGGCAATCGTCGCATGCTCAGCGTCAGCGAGCTGCGGCTGGTTGCCTATATGACGCCTGAGCTCTACCTTGCCATCGAGCCCTATCTAACCGTGTGGGGTGATGGCGCGACGATCAATATTCATACCGCTCCCGCACCGGTGTTGCGCACGATTAATGCAGCGAACAATTTATCGCCGCTGAGTCTGGAGGAGGGCGAAGCCCTCGTGGCGCAGCGTGAGGAGGAGCCCTTTGAAAGTGTGCAAGCGCTGCTCGATGGTCCGGTGTTGGGCGGCAGCGAGATTGCGCCGGAGTTATTGGCGCGCTTGGGTGAGACCAGTAGCTGGTTTCTCTACAGTGGCACGGTCGAAGTTGCCGACAGGGTAACGCGCTTGTACAGTGTATTGCGCCGCGAAGGGCAGGTTGTGCAAGCCATGGTTCGCAGTAGCGGCACGATTTAAGAGGACGGATTTTGCAGGAAAACGTGGTTGTCAGGTTAGTTGCGGGGGAGCCGGTTTGGTACCCGCCCGGCAGTAGCGGGGAATACCGCTCGCTGCAAGAGACAGTCGAGGTAGCGCGTTTGCGTGCCACAGCGGCCACCCGTCGCGCCCCGTTAGTGTTTGCCGTTCCCGGTGCCGCCGTTACCTTGCGTGATGTCACCTTTACAGCCGCCGAGAAACGGCACATCGCCAAGTCGCTACCTTACTTGCTGGAGGAGGACGTGGCCGAGGATGTTGATGGGCTGCATTTTGCCTCGCGCTCGCTGGGCCGACTGCAAATGGGTGTGGCAGCCTGCACCCATGAGTGCATGCTGGAGTGGCGTGAGCGACTCGCCGATTTACCCGACCTGCCGTTCTGGATACCGGAGCCGTTACTACTGCCGTGGCAAGACGGAGAATTGTGCATCGTGATCGAACCCGATTCGATTATCGTGCGTAGCGCCGCCAATCAGGGTTTTAGTGTCGAGAGAGAATTGGCCAGTGTGATTCTCGCCGCACTGGCCAGCGAACAGGAGTTCGACCGGGTCATTGTCTATGGGCAAGACCAGGCCACAGACCAGCCGCTGTTGCCCGAGACGCTTCAGGCGCTAGTGCAGTGGCGCACAGGCGACTTTGCGACAGCGCTCATGCTGGGGGCCGATACCAAGAGCAGCCTTAATCTGCGCCAGGGCGATTACGGTCCCAGCCTTCCACTAAAGCGCTGGTGGCGCCAGTCGCGATTAGTCGCCGGGCTGTTTGCCGCCGCGTTTGGTCTTCAATTGGCAAGCACCTGGGCAGACTACAGCCAGCTTGAAGATCAGAACTTGGCGCTGCGCCAGCAGGTCGAGGCCGCCTATCGTGAGGTCGTACCACAGGGTGCTGTGGTAGATCCCGAGCGGCAACTCAAACGCAAATTGGATGAGCTGCGTGGCGGCGGCGAGGGCGCCATGTTCATGCCGCTGCTGGACAAAATTGGTCGGGCAGTACAAGCCGAAAAGGGGGCCCAACTCACCAGCATTAATTTCAACGACAAGGTGGGCGATGTACGCCTGAATATTGTCGTTCCCGATTTCAAAGCCGTGGAAGCGATTCGAACGCGTATGGACGCGGCTGGCCTCGAGGCGCAGATGGAAAACAGCAACACTCAGGGCAACACGGTGCGGGCACGTCTCAAGGTGAAGGAGAAGCGCGCGTGAAGCAGTGGTTTCAAAACCTGACCCAGCGTGAGCAGATTTACCTGTTGGCTGCTGCTGCCGCCATTATCCTGTATCTGCTATTGGTAGCTGTTTGGCAGCCGCTATCGAACAGTCGCGATGAGATGGCGTTACGCAATGTCGCTGTGGCCGAACAATTGGTGCGTGTGCAGGCGATGGCGGGAGAATTGCAAGAAATCGATGCCGGACGTAGCAGTACACGCCGCGTGAACATGAACCAGCTGATCAATAGTTCCACTAATAGTTTCGGCATACGGCCCACCCGCATCCAGCCCAACTCAAGGGGAGAAACCCAGATTCGTTTCGAGAACGTAGCGTTTACGGATCTGATGAGATGGCTGCACCAGGTGGAAGCGATGGACGGGATTTTGCTGCGGGAAGTGGCAATCAATCAGGGCGACGGCGGCGGCATGGTGAAGGCCACCATTCGGTTGGGGCAGAGCGCCTGATATGAATCGTATCGTCCTCCCGGCAGCGGCTGCCGGTCTCTTGCTATTGGTTTTGTTGGTAACTGCACCGGCCCGTCTTATCGCGTATTTTGTGCCCGCCAATCAGGTTTATATGAGTGGTTACTCCGGCTCTATCTGGAGCGGCGCCGCTACCAGCGCCGCTGTAAACCTGGGCAACGGCTGGCTCCAGTTGGGCAGCGTTGAGTGGCAATTGTCGCCCTGGTCCTTGCTGGTCCTGTCGCCGCGCATCGAGCTCGAGGGGGAGTGGGGTTCGCAGCGGCTGCAGATGGATGCCAGTGTTTCGGCGTTCGGCAGTATGCGATTACGTTCGGTCGACACCAGCTTCTCCGCCAGCCTGGTCAAGCAATGGCTACCGATTCAGTTGCTGGGCGACCTGAATGTGCTCGTCAACGATATGCAGCTGGAAAACAGGGAGCCAGTTTCGGGCAGTGGCCGATTGGTGTGGCAGCGCGCCTATTGGATCGGCAACAGCGGTGGTCAGGCGCTGGGCGATTATGTGTTGGAGTATACGGTCACCGGCCCGATGCAGGTGGCGGGGCAGATCAGTACGCTGTCGGGCCCCGTCGAAGTAAGCGGCGAGGTGACACTGAACGGTCGCAGCTACGCCGTTGATGTACTGCTGACCAGCGAGTCCGGATTCAATGCGGAGATCGGCAGTGCGCTTCAACTCATGGCGGCGCCCGTTGGAAACGGTTACCAGCTTAAGTTCAGTTCAGAAATTTGATCGGGCTCGGCCGCGGGCTTCCCAATCGTGTAAAGCGCTGCATGACTGGGTTATAGTGGAGCGCTTGTAGCGAAAACTCAGGGTGGAGATTTAATGAGCGACGGTGATTTCAAGAAGTACGAATGCGTGATTTGCGGGTTTATTTACGACGAGGCCGAGGGCCTGCCCGACGATGGCATTCCTCCCGGCACCCGCTGGGAAGACATTCCCGATGACTGGGAGTGTCCTGACTGTGGGATCAGCAAAACCGACTTCGACCTGTTCGAGGAATAAGCTCCCCGATCTGGGGGTATGAGCACCTTTTATACAGACCTTATCGGCATGACCGGCACCGCTCTGGTGGTGCTGGCCTATTATCTGCTGCAGTTGGAAAAGATCGACCCGAAGGGCTTGGCCTACAATCTGCTCAACCTTTTCGGCGCGACCTTTCTGCTGATTAGTTTGCTGTACACCTTCAATCTGGCCAGCTTTGTGATCGAGCTGTTCTGGATTGGGGCTTCTCTGATTGGTCTATGGAAGCTGATGCGCCGATCTTCTACACAATCGGAATAGCGGTCTCCGATTTCACCTCTTCGATGACCACGTAAGTGTGCGTTTGCGCAACCAGGGGTATGTTGGCGAGCTGCTCGCCCAGGAACCGCTGGTAATGCTGCATATCGGCGCAGCGAATTTTCAGCAGATAATCAAAGCCCCCGGCCACCATGTGACAGGCCTCTACCTCTACTAGCTGATTCATCTCGCGATTGAACTGACGCAAATTTTCGGTGCTGGTGTTGCTCAGGGATACCTGGATGAACGCGACCGTATTGGCATTGAGAAGCTCAGGGTCGGCTAAGGCCACGTAACCCCGTATAAACCCCTCGCGCTCCAACTTGCGTACCCGTTCCAGGCAGGGCGTGGGGCTCAGGCCAACTTGCTGCGCCAGATCGACATTGGACAGGCGGCCGTCCTCCTGCAATAACTTAAGAATGCGTCGATCGGTGCGATCGAGTTGGCGGGCAATTTCGGGCATAGAATAAAATTCTGTAAACGTGATTTAAACAGGTGAATATTCTGTATTTATAGCAAATTCGGAGACAAATATCGGGAAATATTTGGAAAATACACCAAATATCCCGTACGAGGTATCAACCATGCTGGACACGCTTCGACACACTATCCGTGAAACCACCTGCGCTGACGAGAAGCAGCTTATTGAGCATCTCTGCCAGTCTACAGCCCTTTCTGCAGAGCAACTGCAGGCCGTGGAGCAGCGTGCGGTGGACTTGGTCGAGGCCTGCAGGGCCAAGAGTCATAAAGCGGGTACCCTGGATGCATTCCTGCAGGAATTCGGCCTGTCCAATAATGAAGGTATTGCCCTTATGTGCCTGGCGGAGGCCCTGTTGCGTGTGCCGGACGAAGAGACCGCGGACAAGCTCATAGCGGAGAAAATACACAGTGGAGACTGGAGCTCTCACAAGGGCAAGTCCAGTTCCGGTTTTGTGAATGCCTCCGTCTGGGGCCTGATGCTCACAGGTCGAGTCGTACGCTTGGAAGACGAAATCACGGGTGACACTGCTGGCTGGGTCCGGCGGCTGGTGAGTTCGCTGGGTGAACCGGTGGTGCGACAGGCTGTATTGCAGGCGATGCGGATCATGGGCGGCCAGTATGTATTGGGCCGAACTATCGAGGAGGGTCTGCAGAAGGGAACGGCGGGCAACCGACCGGGCACGCGCTTCTCCTTCGATATGTTAGGCGAGGGTGCGCGTACCATGGAGGATGCGGAGCGCTACTTCGAAGCCTACGCCATGGCCATTCGCTCGATCAGCGCAACGGTGCGGGAAGACTCCGTGATTGATGCGAACGGCATCTCCGTCAAGCTGTCGGCCCTGCACCCCCGTTATGCCTACCGGCAGAAGAAAAGGGTGATGGAAGAATTGCTGCCAAAAGTGCGGGAATTGGCCATGATGGCAAAGGCCGGTGGCATGGGTTTCAGCATCGACGCCGAGGAGGCTGATCGGCTCGATATCTCACTGGATCTATTTGAAGCCTTGGCTCGTGATCCGGAACTGGCCGAATGGGACGGCCTGGGTTTTGTGCTGCAGGCTTACCAGAAGCGCGCCTGGCATGTGGCCGAATGGCTGATCGCCCTTGGGCGCGACACCGGTCGCCGCCTGATGGTACGTTTGGTGAAAGGCGCCTACTGGGATGGTGAGATCAAACATGCCCAGGAGCAGGGTCTGGCCGACTACCCGGTGTTCACCCGTAAGTGCCACAGCGATGTGTCTTACCAGCTTTGTGCGGAAAAACTCTTGGCGGCGCAGGACGTTATTTTTCCTCAGTTTGCTACGCATAACGCCCACACGGTAGCCCTGGTGCAGGAGCTGACCAACAGCGGCGCGCAGTTTGAGTTCCAGCGCCTGCATGGCATGGGTCATCTGCTTTACGATGAAGTACAAGATCATCAACCCGGCACTGCCGTTCGTGTTTACGCGCCGATCGGTAACCACAAGGATCTGCTGCCCTACCTGGTACGTCGCCTGTTGGAAAATGGCGCCAACAGCTCCTTTGTCAATCGCTTTCTGGATGCCAAGGTACCGGCGCAAGAACTGCTGGCCGACCCGATTAGCCAGGTAGCAGAGCAGCCACTGGGCCGGCATTCGCAAATCCCGGTGCCGCGCCAGCTCTATCGTGATGAAGCTGCCCCCTGGCTCAATGCCAGCGGCATCGACCTGGCTGAACCGCTGGAGGTGGTGCCGTTGTTGGAACAAATGACAGCGGTCGAGAAAAAGGAGTACCTGGCAGCACCGATCGTCAATGGCCGTTGGTTGCCCGGAGAAAAACTTGCCGTTCTTAACCCCGCGGCGCCGGATCGAGAAGTCGGACAGGTCATCGAAGCAACTCACGAGCATATTGATGCGGCGCTCACTGCCGCGGTAGCAGCTCAGCCTGCCTGGGACGCACAGGGCGCAGATCGGCGTGCGCATTGTCTGGAAAGAACCGCGGAACTGCTGGAAGCAAATAGCGCTGAACTCATGGGTCTGATCGTGCGCGAAGCGGGTCGCACTATCGATGACGCATTATCCGAGGTACGTGAGGCCGTGGATTTCTGCCGATACTACGCGGCACAGGCGCGGCTGCATTTTTCTGCACCTAGTGTTTTGCCGGGCCCAACCGGTGAAATTAATGAACTGTCGCTGCATGGGCGAGGCGTATTTCTTTGTGTGAGTCCCTGGAATTTCCCACTGGCTATTTTTGTCGGCCAGGTCGCGGCGGCACTGGCGGCGGGCAACGCTGTGGTTGCGAAACCGGCTGAGCAGACACCGCTGATAGCGGCGCGAGCGGTCGCGCTGCTGCAGGAGGCCGGGGTGCCGGGTGAGGTATTACACCTGTTGCCAGGTGACGGTGCTCGAGTGGGTGGTCAGTTGGTGGCCGACCAGCGCGTGACTGGTGTGGCATTTACCGGCTCCACCGAAACAGCGAAGCTGATAAACCGGCAGTTGGCAGAGCGCGATGGACCCATAGCGCCGCTGATTGCCGAAACCGGAGGCCTCAATGTGATGTTGGTTGATGCCACCGCATTACCGGAACAGGTGGTGGACGATGTGGTGACCTCTGCATTTCAGAGCGCTGGACAGCGTTGCTCGGCATTGCGGGTGATTTACCTGCAGGAAGATGTGGCCGATGGGATTATCGATATGCTTGCCGGTGCCATGCGTGAATTGAAGCTGGGCGACCCGGCGGCGCTGTCGACTGATATTGGGCCGGTGATCGATCTTGAAGCGCGCCAGATGTTAGAACAGCATTCGGAGCGCATGCGTGAGGAGGCCAAATTGCTCGCTAGCTGTAATCGTCCGGAAGGTATTGGACGGGGCTACTTTTTTGGGCCGGAAGTGTTCGAGATTCAGTCATTGAAGCAACTACCGAGGGAAGTCTTCGGCCCCATACTGCATGTGATTCGCTACAAGGTCGATGAGGTTCCCCAAGTGATTGCTGATATCAATGCCTCCGGCTACGGACTGACGCTCGGTGTGCACAGCCGTATTGACGGCTTTGCCAGGGACATCTTCAGTCAGACACGGGTGGGTAATACCTATATCAACCGCAATATGGTCGGCGCCGTAGTGGGTGTGAATCCGTTCGGCGGCCAGGGCTTGTCAGGCACCGGTCCCAAGGCTGGCGGACCCCACTATTTGCTGCGCTTTGCCACGGAGAAAACACGCACCGATAATGTGGTCGCCAAGGGTGGCAACACTCAGCTGTTCACTCTACAGGAGAGCTGATGCTCTCCCGCGCTCAGGGCTGTTTACAGGAGAGCTAACCGACGCCGTAGTGGGCTGCGGTCTCATCAAGGGCGCGACCCAACACTTCGAGCAAGAAATCGATTTGTTCAGTGCTGCAAACCAGTGGCGGGGCAGTGATCATGGCATCGCCGGTTTGACGCACCATCAGCCCGTTGCTGACGGCGGTGTTGCGACAAAATACGGCACCCTCGCTTTCGGGTGCCAGGCGCTCGCGTGAGGCTTTGTCGCGAACCAGTTCCACCGCAGCGAACATGCCTTCACCGCGCACTTCGCCAACGATCGGATGATCCTCCAATGCCTTAAGTCCCGATTGAAAATGCGGAGACAAGGTTGTGGCCGCGTTTTCGATGATGTTCTGGTTTTTGAGAATATCCAGCGTAGCCAGGCCGGCAGCGCACGAGGCGGGGTGACCCGAATAGGTGAGGCCGTGGGCGAACTCACCCTCATGGGATAGCAATACGTTGGCAACCCGGTCGCCAACCATGACACCGCCCAGGGGCATGAAACCATTGGTGACCGCTTTGGCGAAGGTGATGAGGTCGGGTTTGATGCCGAAGGTTTCACTGCCAAACCAATTTCCGGTTCTGCCGAACCCACAAATCACCTCATCGGCGATCAGCAGAATGTCACGCTCGTCGCAAATCCGTTGAATCTCTGGCCAGTAGGTGGATGGCGGGATGATGACGCCGCCGGCGCCTTGGACGGGCTCGGCGATAAACGCCGCTACCTTGTCCTCGCCAATCTCGTCAATCTTTGCTTCGAGCTCGCGCGCCACCGCAATGCCGTACTCCTCTTTGCTCAGGTCACCGCCGTTGACGAACCAGTGGGGCTGATTGATGTAATGCACATAATCGATACCCGTAAACTGCTTGTGCATGTAGTCCATGCCGCCCAGCGATGCCGCAGCGATGGTCGAGCCGTGATAGGCATTCTTGCGGCTGATGATCTGTTTCTTCTGTGGCTTGCCCAGCAGGTCGTAATAGCGGTGCACCAGGCGGATATTGGTGTCGTTCGCCTCAGAACCGGAGTTGGTGAAGAACACGTGGTTAAAGCCTTCGGGTGTTACTTCCGCAAGCGCTTTGGCCATCTCCAGCGAGGGCTGATTCGAGCAATTGAAGAAATTGTTGTAGTAGGGCAACTCCTGCATCTGCTGGTGAACGGCCTCGACGATGGCGGGCTGGGTGTAACCCAGATTGCAACACCACAGGCCCGACATGCCGTCGAGAATCTTGTTGCCCTCAGAGTCATAGATGTACACATCTTCGGCGCGAGACACGATGAGCCCGCCTTTGGAACTGTAAGCCTGCAGATCGGTGAAGGGGTGCAGGTGGTGCGACTGGTCGATAGCCTTGAGTTGGCCGGTCTGGTCCACGGACATGTTTTTTACTCCAACAATCGTTGATAGAGAAGGCTAGCATGCCATAGACAGCGGAGCATTGGTCTACCTGAAAACCGGTGTATTATGGTCGCCCTCAAGCCTCAGCATAGAGTGTCGCCAGTGACTGATAAACTCGATAATAAAGTCCCGCTCGATGATGATTCCATGTATGCGAACGTGTATAGCTACATGGGAATGCCGTTCAGTCGCGACCTGAACGATGACGATATCGACACCTTCGTGATGGGCATCCCCTACGATCTCGGCACCAGCGGTCGTGCTGGAACCCGGAGCGGGCCCAATGCCATTCGCCAGGCCAGCGCTAATTTGCGCTGGGAAGAGCGGCGCTGGCCCTGGCAGTTCTCGATATGGGATCGGCTTGCAGTCGCCGATTACGGTGATCTGCAGTTCGATTGGGGCGACAGCGAAAAAATGCTGGAGCAGGTGCAGGCACACTCGGCCGCCATTACCGCCGCGGGCAAGACGCTGGTGAGCTTCGGTGGCGATCACTTCGTAACCCTGCCGTTATTGCGCGGTCATCACGCCGCTCACGGCAAACTATCGCTGATCCACTTCGACGCCCACACCGATACCTATGACGAGGGACTGGCCTATAACCACGGCTGTATGTTCTACCGCGCGCCGCGCGAGGGGCTCATCGATCCCGCCACATCAATACAGATTGGTATTCGCACTGAATATGAACGCGAGGGTCATGGCTTCGAGGTGATCGACGGTCACATGGCCAATGAGCTGCCGGTTCAAGACATCGTGTCGAGAATTCGCCAGCGGGTAGGGGACACCAAGGCCTACCTCACCTTTGATATCGATGCGTTGGACCCCGCCTTTGCTCCGGGCACCGGAACACCGGTGGTGGGCGGCTTGAGCAGCAGCCGCGCGCTGCAGATTTTGGAAGGCATTGCCGACCTGGATATTGTCGGCTTCGATGTGGTGGAGGTGGCTCCCGCCTACGATCATGCGGAAGTCACCGCGCTGGCGGCCGCGTCTATCGCGCTGCAGTTCCTCTACATGCGGGCGTCGCGCACTCCAGCCTAGTCGGCGATATCACCGCCGACATTGGCCTGAGCTGCCGCAATGCGCGCCACAGGCACCCGGAAGGGGCTGCAGCTCACGTAATCGAGACCGATCTCGTGGCAGAACTGGATAGAGCGTGGGTCGCCGCCGTGCTCGCCGCAAATGCCGTACTTGATGCCTTTTTTGCGTGCCTTCGAATCCTTAATCGCAGTCTTCATCAGCCTGCCGACCGCGCGTTGGTCCAGGGATACGAACGGATCTTGCTCGACAATTTTCTTATCCAGATAGGCAGGAATAAACTTGCCGACGTCATCACGCGAGAAACCATAGGTCATCTGGGTCAGATCATTGGTACCGAAGCTCATGAATTCCACCGCAGGTGCCAGGCGCTTGGCGCCTAGACAGGCCCGGGGTGTCTCCATCATGGTGCCGATTTTGTAGGGGATCGAGACCTTCTTCTCGGCCATGGCGTTGAGGATGCCTTTCTGAATAATCTCAGTGATCAGCCTGATTTCCCGGACGTTAACCACCAACGGGATCATGATCTCCGGGTAGGGGTTATGGCCTTCTTCGTGAGCCTCAATGGCTGCGCCAATGATGGCTTCAACCTGCATCTCGGTGATCTCTGGAAACAGCACTGACAGGCGGCAGCCCCTAAAACCCAGCATGGGGTTCACTTCTTGCATGTTACGAGTGGTCTCGCGAATAGCGTCGGCCGACTTTCCAATTCGTTCGGCCAGGGCCTGAATGTCATCCTCTGTGTGGGGCAGGAACTCGTGCAAGGGCGGGTCGAGCAGCCGCACCGTAACGGGCAGGCCGTGCATCACTTCGAACAATGCCTTCATGTCACTGCGCTGATAGGCAATAAGCTTGTCGAGATAGCTCTGGCGCTCTTCGGTGGTGTCCGACAGGATCATGCCACGCATCAGGTCGATACGGTCTGCGTCAAAGAACATATGCTCGGTGCGACATAAGCCGATGCCTTCCGCGCCCAGCTCTCTTGCCTTGGCAGCATCTTCCTGTGTTTCTGCGTTGGCACGGATTTTCAGGCGCCGGTGCTTGTCAGCCCAGGACAGCAGGGTCTGAAAATCGTCGCTGGAGGACGCTTCGGTCTTCGGAATATCGCCGAGCATGACATCGCCGGTTGAGCCGTCCAGGGTGATGGTCTCGCCCCGCTTAAAGCTGTGACCGTCACTGGTCGTCACTGCGCCCTCGGCATAGTCGATAGTAAGCGCATCGCAACCGGTAATGGCGCAGACACCCATGCCGCGTGCTACCACTGCCGCGTGAGACGTCATGCCGCCGAGCTCGGTCAAAATGCCCTGCGCGACTTTCATGCCATGAATGTCTTCGGGGGTCGTTTCCCGGCGCACCAAAACCACCGGCGTACCGTCAGCCGCGACCTCGACCGCTTCGTCAGCAGAGAACACTACCTGACCGGTCGCGCCACCCGGACTGGCCGGCAGCCCACTGGCGATAATGTTCTGCTTGGCATCCGGGTCTACCATTGGGTGCAGGAAAGCCTCAACGTGTTCCGGCGAAACCCGCATCAGGGCCTCTTTCTCGTCGATTAAGCCTTCATTGACCATGTCGACCGCAATTTTTACTGAGGCGCGACCGGTGCGCTTGCCGCTGCGGGTTTGCAGCATATAGAACTTGCCTTCCTGGATGGTGAACTCCAGATCCTGCATGTCGCGGTAGTGGTTCTCGAGGCGCTGTTGGGTTTCGAACAGCTCCTTGTAGACCTCTGGCATTTCCTGTTCGAGGTGACTGATGGGATCGGGCGTGCGGATACCCGCGACCACGTCTTCGCCCGCGGCGTTCACCAGGTACTCCCCGAAAAACGCGTTCTCGCCCGTAGAAGGGTTACGGGTAAAGGCCACACCGGAGCCGGAAGTATCGCCGAAGTTGCCGAACACCATCGCCTGCACACAAACGGCGGTTCCCAGGGTTTCCGGAATGTTATGCATCTCGCGGTAGACAATGGCGCGGGGTGTGTTCCACGACAGGAATACCGCTTCGATCGCCTGGCGCAACTGTGTCGCCGGGTCTTGCGGGAAATCCACCATACCTTTGTAGACATCGACAATGGCCTTCCAATCGTCGGCGTCCATGTCGGTATCCAGCGTCTTGCCGTGCTCGGCTTTGTACTTTTCGATCTCGTGCTCAAATTGTTCGCCGTCGGCCTCCAGTACCACATCGGCAAACATCTGGATGAAGCGCCGGTAGGAATCCCATGCGAAGCGGGCATTTCCGGTCTTGCGGGCCATACCCTCGACAATCTCGTCGTTCATGCCCAGGTTGAGGATCGTGTTCATCATGCCGGGCATGGAAACCGGGGCACCCGAACGCACGGAGAAGAGTAGGGGGTTCTCGGGGTCGCCAAAGCCGGCTTCCATCTTTTCCTCGACCAGTTTCAGCGCCACGTTGTACTCGGTTTGCAAGTGTCGCGGCAGCTTATTACCCGCTTCGAAGAACTCGCGACAGGTGGGGGTGGTGATGATAAAACCGTAGGGAACCGGCAGGCCCATGGCCGTCATCTCGCATAGGTTGGCACCTTTGCCGCCCAGCAGTTCGCGGTCGTCCTTGCTGCCTTCATTGAACAGGTATACGCGTTTGGCCATGATTAATCCCCGAAAAGTAACGGCTCCCTGGAGCCTCCCTGTAAGGCGCGTAGTATGCGGTTTGAGCCTCAGGAATCAAGCGCCTCATACGCACTATTTGTTGCCTGAATACAGCTGCCGCGTGATACACTTTCGCGCTGGTTTGAGAGAGGTAAACCGCAGTTTGGAAAAGAATTCGGAGCGCTACAAGGGGCTGACCTACCCCTGGGGTCGCAAGCCGCCGATAGAGCCCGGTGAGCCGGTTGAAGTGGCCGATGGCGTATACTGGGTGCGATTTCTCATGCCTGGTGGTCTGGACCACATTAACCTGTGGTTACTCGAGGATGGTGACGGCTGGAGCGTGGTCGACACCTGTTTGGATATTGAGTCTGCGCGGCAGCAGTGGGAATCGCTGTTTTCCGGATTTATGGGCGGCAAGCCACTCAAACGAGTCATCTGCACCCATATGCATCCCGATCATGTGGGCCTCGCCGGTTGGTTGTGTGAGCGTTCTGGTGCCGAGCTGTGGATGTCGCGTGAAGAATTCCTGATGTGCCGGGCGATGGCGAGTGATACCGGCCGCCCCGCGCCCGAAGTGGCGCTGCGTTTTTATCGCGCGGCAGGTTACAACGATGAGCAGTTGGATGCCTACAAGGCCCGGTTTGGTGGTTTTGGTCGCGCTATTTCGCCACTCCCCGACAGCTTTCGCCGCCTGCAGGCGGGCGAGACTATTCAGATCAATGAGCGCTACTGGCAAATGGTGCACGGCAGCGGCCACTCACCGGAGCATATGGCGCTGTATTGCCCGGCGCTCAAGTTACTGATTGCCGGCGACCAGATTCTGCCGCGCATTACACCCAATATTGCGGTGTTCCCCACTGAACCCGGCAGCGACACCCTCAAAGAGTGGATGGACTCCTGCACCCAGATTCGCGGCCTGTTGCCCGATGATGTACTGGTACTGCCGGCTCATGAGGCGCCATTTTTTGGATTACACCAACGGCTTTCCCAGATTATTGAATCTCACCGGCGCGGGCTGTACGCGCTTTATGAACATCTGGAAGAGCCGAAGCGGGCGGTGGACTGTTTCCCCGCCTTGTTTAAACGAGAGATTGACCAGCACTCTATTCAATTGGCTACGGGCGAAACGCTTGCCCACCTGAACTGCCTGATCGGACGCCGTATGGCGGATCGCGAGCGGGACACAAATGGAGTCGACTGGTACGTACAGAAAGCTGGATTATTCGAGGACGATCAATGGAGTTAATTGCCGAGCGTCTCGCGGCAGTGCGTGAGCACATGGCCGCAGCTGACATCGATGCCCTGGTAGTGCCGCGCGCGGACGAATACCTGGGTGAATACATACCCGAACACAATGAACGCTTGCGCTGGATTAGTGATTTTACCGGCTCTGCGGGCGTGGTCATCGTTATGCGTGACCGTGCAGCCATCTTTGTCGACGGCCGCTATACCGTGCAGGTGCGTCAGCAAGTAGATCAAGAGTTGTTCGAGATACTGCATCTAGTGGAAGAACCGCATATGCGCTGGCTTGCGCGCCAGCTCGATAGCGGCGCAAAAGTGGGTTTCGATCCCCGTATGCACCCGCTCAATTGGTATAAGGCCGCGGTGCGAGTATTAGCTAAAAACGACATCGAGCTGGTGGAGCTGCAGGAAAACCTGATCGACCAGAGCTGGGCAGACCGACCCGCTGCTGCGATAAATTCGGCGCTGCTATTGGAAGAGACCTATACCGGCGTGTCGAGCGCAGACAAGCGCCAGCGCATTGGTGCGGCCATCGCGGAGCAGGGTGCTGAGGCGGCATTGATTTTCGCTGCTGACTCTGTGGCCTGGCTGCTCAATATTCGGGGCCGCGACATACCCTGCCTGCCGCTGGTGCTGGGTTTTGGACTGCTCCACGACGATGGGCGTATGCTGTTTTTCACGGACCCGGCCAAGATCCCCGAAGGCTTCGCTGCGCATGTCGGGGAGGGCGTCACGGTATTGCCCGAATCTGAGGCGCCGGCCCAGTTTGCGGAGTTGGGCGGTCATACGGTTATCGCGGATCCGGCCACTGCAAACGCCTGGTGTCAGTTATCGCTCGAGCGTGCCGGCGCAGATCTGATAGCCGACGATGATCCAGTGCTTATCCCCAAAGCCTGCAAGAATGAGGTCGAGATACAGGGTGCGCGTGACTCGCATATTCGTGACGGCGTGGCCGAAGTGCGGTTTCTCGCCTGGCTCGACGCCGAAGTGGCAGCGGGTCGATTGCGCTCTGAGGCAGAGCTCTCGGACAGACTGTTTGAGTTCCGCAAGGTAGGCGAGCTGTTTCAGGAAACTTCGTTCGATACCATCTCCGCCGCAGCGGGCAACGCCGCGATGTGCCATTACAACCATCTCAACAGTGAGCAACCCGCCAGCCTCGAAATGGGTAATGTGTACCTGGTTGACAGCGGTGGTCAATATCTGGACGGCACCACTGATATTACCCGCACCATAGCTATAGGCGACCCGAGCGATGAAATTCGGCGCCGCTTTACGCTGGTGCTGAAGGGCCATATCGCCCTGGATCAGGCGGTGTTTCCCGAAGGTACCAATGGCACCCAGCTCGATATCCTTGCCCGCCAGTTTTTGTGGCAGGAAGGTCTGGATTACGACCACGGCACCGGTCATGGTGTGGGAGCATTCCTCAGCGTACACGAGGGGCCGCAGCGCATCGCCAAGGTCGGTAATGCCTATTCGCTGGAAGCGGGCATGATCCTCAGCAACGAACCCGGTTTTTACAAAGACGATGCCTACGGCATGCGTTGTGAAAATCTGGTCGTGGTGCGTGAATCTGAGGCCACCAACGAGGAGGGGCCGCGCATGTTTGAGTTTGAAGCGCTGACCATGGTGCCTTTTGACAACCGGCTGGTAGATGTGGAGCTGCTCAGCAGCGACGAGATCGACTGGCTTAACGATTATCACGGCCTGGTGCGCGACGCGATTGCGCCGCATCTCGAGGGCGATGACTTAACCTGGCTTGAAAATGCCACACAACCCATAGGAGTAGCAGCATGAGTGAAGCCTTTATTTGCGCCGCGGTGCGCAGTGCCGGAGGTCGTAGAAACGGTCGCCTTTCCAAAACCCATCCCATTGACCTGGGTGCCAAGGTTGTCGACGCGCTCGTCGAACGCAGTGGTATGGATCCCGCCAACATCGACGATCTGATCTTTGGCTGTGTGAGCCAGGTCGGCGCGCAGAGTTCCAATGTGGCGCGCAATGTGTGTATCTCATCGGTGTTGGGCGAGAAGGTGCCGGGCACCAGCGTCGATCGCCAGTGCGGTTCTGGCCAGCAAGCGATTCACTTTGCGGCCCAAGCGGTAATGTCGGGTACTCAGGACGTCGTCATCGCCGGCGGCGTTGAGAGCATGAGCCAGGTACCCATCGGCGCGAACATCGTCGACGGTTACAAAGCGGACCACGGCTTGCCCTATGGCGCGGAGATCACCGAGCGCTACCCCGGCATTCAGTTCAGCCAATTCGCAGGTGCAGAGATGCTGTGCGAGAAATATGACATTTCTAGCGAAGAACTGGTCGATTTTGCCTACTCATCTCACATGAAGGCGAAACAAGCTGTGGAAGAGGGACGCTTTGAGAATGAGATTGTGCCGATTGAAGTAGAGCTGGAAGACGGCAGCCTGGAAATGCACACCCAGGATGAAGGCATTCGCTTTGAGGCGACCAAAGATGCCATCGCCGGTCTAGAACCGCTACAGGAAGGCGGCAAGATCACTGCGGGCCTAGCCTCGCAAATCTGTGACGGCGCAGCCGCAGTGCTCATCGCCAATGCAGAGGGGGTGGAGAAGTACGGTCTTAAGCCGCTGGCGAAGATCAAGGCGCTGTCGGTGATTGGTGGTGACCCAGTAATTATGCTCGAAGGCCCGATCGAAGCCACCGAGAAGGTGTTGGAGAAGGCAGGCATGAGCATTGATGACATCGACTTGTTTGAGGTGAACGAAGCGTTTGGCTCCGTGCCCCTTGCCTGGGCCAAGACGGTCAAGGCTGACATGGACAAGCTGAATGTGAACGGCGGCGCCCAGGCACTCGGTCACCCGCTGGGTGGTACCGGTGCCAAACTGATGACGACGCTGGTTCACGAGCTGCATCGCACCGGTAAGAAGTACGGTTTGTTGGCCATCTGCGAGGGTGGTGGTACCGCTAACGGCACGATCATCGAGCGCGTATAGTCGGTTCCTGAGAACCCCGGTAGTGTGCGGCTGCCGGGGTTTTTTATTGCCAGCGTGTCGCGGATTACTCCTGGGCACAGGAAGCTGGTAGGATGTCTCTCATAATAAAAATCTGGAGTTAAAGCATGGCGCTGAGCGCTGGTAGTCACGAGAATTTTTCCTCTCGCTTTGCATTTCTAATGGCCTCCGTGGGCTTCGCGGTGGGCTTGGGCAATATCTGGCGTTTCCCCTACGTCGCCGGAGAGAACGGCGGCGCCGCTTTCGTCATCGTGTATCTGGCCTGTGCCTTCGGAATTGGGGTGCCCATTCTGTTAGCCGAGTTGTTTATCGGTCGGCGCGGCAAAATGAGCCCGCCGCTGGCCATGCGCAATGTGGCAACCGGCGAGGGCCGGCACAAGGGCTGGCAGGTCGTTGGTCATATGGGGCTGCTGGCAGCCTTCACCATCGAGATCGTCTATGCAGCCGTTGTCGGCTGGGTGCTCTGGTACCTATTCAAGGCAGTGACGACCGGCTTTGTGGGTGTCGACAGCGAAATCGCCGCCTCACAGTTTACCGCGGTATTGGCAGACCCCACCGGTATGCTCTTCTGGACGCTAGTAGGCCTGGGCATCACTGGTTTTATTATTTATAGCGGTGTGCAAGGTGGCATCGAAAAAGCGGTCACTGTATTGATGCCTCTTCTGTTTCTGCTGCTGGCAGGGCTGGCGATCTACAACGTGTTTGCCGGGGGCATGAAAGAGGCGCTGGTGTGGCTGTTTTATCCCGACTGGAGCAAGATCACACCCGATGTATTTCTGGTGGCGATCGGGCAGGCCTTCTTCTCGATTGGTGTGGCTATGGGTGGCATGATGACCTTCGGCGCTTACTTGCCGAAGCAGGTGTCGATTCCACGCTCTGTGATTCTGATCGTATTTGCCGACACCATGGTGGCCATACTGGCAGGTTTGGTGATCTTCCCGGCAGTGTTTAACAACGGGCTCGACCCCGCGGCGGGTGCCGGCCTTATCTTCCAGACGCTGCCTGTCGCCTTCGCCGAAATGCCGGGCGGCTACCTGTTCAGCATCCTGTTCTTCCTGCTGTTGTCTGTGGCCGGTATTACTTCGATGGTGGGACTAATCGAGTGCGTAACGGCCTGGATGGAAGACCACCACGGTTTTGCCCGGCACAAGAGCGCCTTGCTCGTGGTGGGTGCTGTGGCCGTGTTGAGTGTGCTGAGTATTCTGTCTTACAACGTCATTTCTGAGTTGCAGATGTTCGGCCGAGACCTGAACGGCGTGCTGGATTACTTTTCCAATCAGATCCTGCTGCCGCTGGGCGGTCTGTTTATTGCGATCTTCGTGGGCTACTTCGTCAGCAAGGAAGTCGCAGCGGAGGAACTGGCCTTCGGCAACGAGACGCTATTCAAGCTGTGGCATTTTCTGTTGCGGTACGTTGTTCCCCCAGCGGTGCTGGTGATTTTCATTTTGGGTGTCAGCGAATAACAAAGCCTAGGAGGGCAGGCACATGATCGGAGCAATAGGCGACTTTCTCTGGAGTTATGTGCTCGTTGTTATGCTGGTGGGCATGGGGCTTTGGTTCACCGTTGCCTCGCGCTTCGTACAGTTTCGCTTTTTTGGCCGCATGTTTCGTTCCCTGGCCAGAGGTGTGCACCACGAAGACAACCACGTGAGTTCTTTCCAGGCGCTGGTGGTTAGCGTTGCCGGTCGCGTTGGCGGCGGCAATATAGCGGGTGTAGCGGTTGCCATTACCCTGGGCGGGCCCGGCGCTGTGTTCTGGATGTGGTTGATTGGCCTGATGGGCATGGCCACCAGTTTCTTCGAGTGTTCGCTGGCGCAGCTCTACAAGCGCGCAGAACCTGACGGTACCTATCGCGGTGGCCCAGCGGCCTATATGAGTCATGGCCTCAAGAAGCCCTGGATGGCCGCGATTTACTCCGTGCTGCTGCTAGTGACCTTTGGTTTTGGCTTCAACTCGGTACAGTCCTATATCGTCGCTACCTCGATGCAGTCCAGCTTCGGCGTGCCGACCTGGGCTACCGGCGTGTTCCTCGCGGTGTCTATCGGATTCATTATCTTCGGCGGTATTAAACGCATTGCCGTTGTTGCAGAGATTGTTGTGCCCATTATGGCAGTGACTTATTTGCTCATGGCCTTGTTTGTGATGGTGACGAATATTACCGAGGTGCCTGGCGCTATCTACCACATTGTGGCCTCTGCACTGGGGCTTGAGCAGGTGGTGGGTGGTGGCTTTGCGGCCGTGGTGATGCAGGGCATTAAGCGCGGCTTGTTTTCCAATGAGGCCGGTCTCGGTAGTGCGCCGAACGTTGCCGCCGTGGCCTACGTGCCGCACCCGGCGAACCAAGGCATGGTGCAAGCGCTAAGCGTCTTTATTGATACCATCATCATGTGCACCTGCACCGCGACCATTATATTGCTGTCCGATGTGTATCAGCCCGGGGCTGCGGGCGTTAACGGTGTCGCGCTCACGCAGCATGCGCTGGCTTCCCATGTCGGTGGTTGGGGAGCGGGCTTTATCAGCATTGCGCTGCTGCTCTTTTCTTTCAGTTCGATCATGTACAACTACTACCTCGGCGAAAACAGCCTCAACTACTTCAGTGAGGAAAACCAGAAGGTCTTCGGTGTGTTTCGTGTGATGGTATTAGGCCTAGTGTTGTGGGGCGCAATGCAAGACCTCACCACGGTCTTCGCGTTCGCCGACCTCACCATGGCGCTGCTCGGTGTGGTTAACCTGGCTGCGCTGGCCATGCTGGGTAAAATCGCGTTCCGTATTCTCGCCGATTACGACAGTAAGCTGGGTTCTTCAGAACAGCCTGCGCTAGACGTGAATGATTGGAAAGATCTGGATATTGACCCGGAGGCTTGGAAGGACTGAGAGTCAGGCCAGACCTGTATTGAGGAGGAAGAAGGATGTTGCTCCACTCAAAGTGTGTCAAATACTTACTCGCCACTGCGCTGGTAGTTGCCAGCGGTTTCGCCTTTTCTAAACCACCCTCGCTCCAAGAGCTCGTCAAGTTCCCGCTTTATGACAGTGTGCTGCTATCTCCTGACGGGGAGAAAATTGCGGTTACTGTGATCGAGGAGGGGAAAACCGTCCTCGCCTTCATGTCCCTCGATCCGCTGGAAATCACTTATGTCTTGCGGTTTAAGCAAGAGGAACAGGTCGGAGACGTCGAATGGGTCAATGACGATCGTGTAGTCGTGGGTGTGGTTAACAGTCTGGGTTGGATCGACACGCCTTTCTATACAGGCAAGTTGTTCGCGATCGATTACAACGGGCGCAATGGGCGCACGATTTTTGGCTATGACTCTAAGGAGGAGCAGTACGCCCACGCCACCGTCATTAGTACTTTAGAGAACGAAAAGAAGAAGATCCTGATCTCCACGCATCCCTGGACGAACCAGGGCAGGTGGTACCGCTACACCGGAGAGCGCATAGGCGAGGTCCTTAAACTCGATGTGCACAGCGGTCGCACCGTTAAAGTAATGACTCACCCTGGGCGCGGGGGCCGTGCCTTTGCTAATGCATCAGGTGATGTGTTGTTTGCCGGTGCGTATCGCGACGATGATGAGTTTGTGTTGTTTCAGCGACGGAAAGATGAGTGGGTGGAGCTTGAGTGCGAAGCCCATTGTTTGCAGCGTCCGATGGGTTATAGCGAGGACGGCAGTAAGGCTTATCTCGCTTCGAACCGCGGTGCAGATACGATAGGGATTGAACTGTTCGACCTCGCATCGGGGGAGCGCGAAATTTTACTGCGTGACGAACGCTTGGATGTGGACTCGATTGACTGGTACCCCGGTAGCGAAGAGTTGATGTACGCCATTTTAGAAGATGGAAAGCCCAGTTATCGCTTCCTCGACGAGACTCGCCCCTACAACCGTTTCTTTCGTGGGCTCCTGAAAGCGTTCGATGGTCGCCGAGTGGAGCTGCACAGTTCTACGCCTGATGGAACGGTTGCAGTCGTTCGTGTCTCTTCCGATGACATCGTCTCAGACTTTTACTTGGCGAATCGAGAGACCAAGCAGGTCAGTTTTCTGTTGTCCTCTGCCGCATGGCTCAAGCCGGAATCGCTTGCACGCACCGAGGTCATCAATCTGAAGGCGCGCGACGGAACCTTACTGCAGGGATACTTTACGCGCCCCACTGACACGAAAGCGCCGTATCCTACTGTGGTCGTTCCCCATGGCGGGCCATCGGCCAGGGATTTTTGGGATTACAACAGAGAAGTACAAATTCTCGCCTCCCAAGGCTATGGCGTCTTGCAGGTCAATTTCCGGGGAAGCACGGGTTATGGCAGGGACTTCAGATTGGCGTCTGATCTCGTCTGGGGTAGTACCGTTCAGGACGATATAACGGATACGGTGCGGTGGGCGATTGCTGAGGGTCTGGCAGCCGCTGAGAAAATTTGCATATACGGTGGAAGCTTCGGCGGCTTCTCGGCACTGATGAGCGCAATACGAGAGCCGGAGCTCTACCAATGTGCGGCAGGGTTTGCCGGGGTTTATGACCTGGAACTGCTGTATACGGAAGGGGATGTACGAGAAACCTCGATGGGTCGCCGTTATCTGGAGAGAGTAGTGGGTAGCGACTCGGTCTTGCGTGAGCAATCGCCCATGGAGCGTATCTCGGAATTGAAGATCCCCTTGTTTATCGCGCACGGTGGTCGCGACCAGAGAGCGCCAATAGAGCATGCTGAAGCCGTCATCGACGCGGTGGAGAAGCTCGATGTTCCATTAAAAACGCACATCAACAAGAGTGGTGGCCATGGCTTCTACTCCGAAAAAGCCAATGAGGCTTATTACCGCGACCTGCTCGACTTCCTGGCCACCTATCTGCGCTAACGTGTTTCACATACTTCTGCATTTTCTAGTCCCGGCCGTTTTAACGGGGCTGTTCTTTCGTAAGCGCTGGCAGATGGCCTACGGTGTCATGATCGCCACGATGGTGGTCGATATAGACCACCTGCTGGCAACGCCCATCTACGATCCGGGCCGCTGTAGCATTGGCTTTCATCCGCTGCATGAACCCTGGTTTATCGCGCTTTACGTGCTTCTTTGCTTTGTGCCACAGACGCGACTCGTCGGATTGGGGTTAACCATTCATATGGCGCTCGACGCCATCGACTGCCATTGACTCTCTGATCCTACTTGGAGCACTCTAAAGCCATGAATCAGAAATTCACGGTTTCCTTGTCGTCGGTTCTCGACCTTGTCAGCACGCTAGCCGTTGTCGCTTCGATGCTGTTGGTGGCGTACAACGTGTCTAGAAGCATCGAAGTGATGCAAGCCACTAATGAGAATTTTCTCTACAAGATTCACGAAGAGATGTTTGCCGACGAGGCAACAGAGCCCGCTCTGGCCGAGGTCATGTGGCGAGCTGAAGCTGGTATGCAGTTGTCACCCGTGCAGGAGCATCAGTTGAAGATGCACCTGCGTCGGGAAGTGAATATGTGGGAAATCGCCTTCTATCGATCTCGTAGCGGCCTTATGAAAGAGAGCGCCTGGGCTGACTGGGATCGCGCGTTTTCGGGCAATATCACCAACCGCTTGGATGAGCGCTTATGGCAGTCGATGCGCTATGCCTACGCAGAGGAATTTGCCTCTCATGTGGATGAACAGTATCGACTGCGCAAGCGCTAAAAACGAAAAGATTCAGTGCGACCGGTGATTGCTGCGAGCGAGTGCGATGTACAAGTGGTTGCGTGCCTTGATTTGCGTTAGTGCAAGCCGCGACCTCCGCCAAAGCTTATTGAACTACAACCTTTTTCAACTTCCCCAGAGGCGCGCTATGTGCCAGGAGCGTGCTTTTCATTGCGGAGCGGCCAGGCTGTTTGGAACGTCCGCTTCCGGAGTATAGCTGCAATCCTACCACCCAGATCTCTTCGACTACCGTGACCTAAATGCAGACATCCAGTCCGGTCAATAGCTAATGACTCTCTCGACCTAATAACTTAATCTTTTGGTTTATAGCCTACGAGGAACACGGAAAAGTGTCGAACCGCTTTACGCAATTGACTAGAGAGTTCGCGATAGTAGTTGTCGGAGTATTTGTCGCACTGACAGCAGAGTCATGGTGGGCTGAACGGGAGGATCGCCGTTTTGAACGTGAGGTTCGTGAAGACATGTTGGTCGAATTTGAATCGAATGTTCGCATTTTGGAAACAGACATTACTTACAACGAAGTAGCGCGTGAGCGTATTGCCTCGCTCCAAGGGCTATCAGATGCGTCACTGTTTTTGATTCCGGATAATGTTTTGTCCTCGCAGTTTGGTTCTGTCAATTTTGCATCAGCGGGTTTCGATCCGGAAATGGGGATTGCTCAGGCACTTGTAGACAGCGGAAACCTAGGTGCCGTTGAGGACCGTGATCTTCGTCTGCGACTGTCGCGCTGGGGCGGATTGGTGGAACAGTGCCGTCGCAAAAATATCGTCGCAGTTGAGCTCGATTTAAGTCTAACGCCGCTGATCGTTGAAGCAGGATCAGACCTTCACTGGTCAGAAATCGAACGGCGCCAGTTGAGGGCGCTATTGGGTACTATGTTGATGTACTTCGACATAAGGGTTGCTTGCCAACGCGAGCTTCGTGATGAGGTTCAGAGCTTGCTGGCGTATTTGAGTAAGGAAAACTGAGCGCACAACCCTGCTAAGGGCCGAAAGTCCGTCTTGAGTGGCGGCTTTGAAGTGTCCGACTTGAGGCGCAATTGGTCGTAGTAGCAAGGCGGTTGTAGGCTTTCCGTGCATTGCCTCGAATGTCCGCTGTCGGCGTATAGCAGTCGCAACTCTTATCGCTGTTTTCATACCCAAACGCAGTGCACGCTATCGGGCTGTGGGCGAAAAAGTGCATGCGCGCTTTGCAAGATAAGCGCGCTTTATCTGCGCGCTAACAGGTAGTTGAATCAACGTGCTTCAGACACGTCGCGCGACGTGACGCATCTGGGCTCAATACCCGCTAAGCGTCGCGTAGCGATCTTTGTGAAAGCCGCTGTCGCCGAAGAGTTGCATGGCAACGCGGGCACGCTTGAGGAAGAAGCCAATTTCCAGCTCGTCGGTCACGCCGATGCCACCGTGCATTTGTACGGCTTCGTTGGTCACGAGTTTGGAAACGTCGTTCAGTTTGGCTTTGGCCAGGCTGGCGAGCAGAGGTAACTGGTCGGGGGTGTCGTCGACCGCAGACAGCGCCTGCAGTACGACCGACTTAGCCATTTCCAGTTCCATGAACATGAGAGAGGCGCGGTGCTGCAGGCCCTGGAAGGTGCCGATCTTGACGCCAAACTGATCCCGCTCTTTCAAGTACTCCACAGTGCGCTCAAAGGCTTCCCAGGCGCTACCCAGCATTTCAGCGGCCAGGGCGACACGAGCCCGATCAAGCGTGGGTTCTAACACGGCCCAGCCACTGTCGAGTTCACCCAGCAGGTTGGCCGCGCTGACGCGCACGTCGCTGAATTCGATATTGGCCGCATTTCTGCTGTCGGCCATGATGGTGCGCTTGCGGCTAATGCCTTCGGCATCGCCATCGACAATAAACAGTGAAATGCCGTCAGCGTCGCCGGCTTCGCCGGACGTGCGTGCTGCCACGATGAGCTTGTCGGCGCTGTGACCATCCATGACGAACAGTTTGCGGCCATTCAGTAGGTAGTGGTCACCGTCGGCGTTTGCGCTCAATGCGATGCCGGTAGGATTGTGGTGGTTGCTCTCTTCCAGTGCCAGCGCCAGGGTCAATGTACCAGCGGCTACCTCCGGTAAGATCGATTCTTTCTGTAGATCGTTGCCGCCGAGCAAAACGGCCGAGGCGCCAACCACGGCCGAAGCAATCAGCGGTGAGGCGGTGAGTGTACGGCCGGTTTCTTCTATCACCGCGCCGAGACCGAGAAAGCCAAACTCGAGGCCGCCGTATTGTTCGGGAAGAATGATGCTGGCCCAACCGAGTTCGGCCATCTGTCGCCAGAGTTCGGCTGAATAGCCCAGTTCGTCACGGACATCGCGTAGCGCGCGTAACGCCTCCACCGGTGAGCTGCTGCTGAGAAACTCGCGGGCGGTGTCCTGCAGCAGGCGTTGTTCTTCGTTAAATACCAGTGCCATGGGTGTTCTCCTACTGCGGCAGACCAAGCACGCGCTTGGCAACAATGTTCAGCTGAATCTCATGGGTGCCGCCAGCAATGGTCAAGGTCTTCGACATGGCCCACTGGCGCACAGCGCGAAGTTCTTCTTCGCTGAACTCGTCGCCCTCCCAACCGAGCCCCTGACTGCCGAGCAGGGCAAGTAGCAGTTCGCCCTTCAGGCGTTCGGCTTCGGTGCCCACGTATTTCATAATCGTGGCGGTGTCGCTGGGTACGCCAGCCACACGCTCTTCAAAGCCGCGGAAGTGGGTGAGGTCCAGCGCATGCATATACATGCTGTACTCCACCATCTGGTTGCGCAGCTCGGCATTGGCGATCTTGCCATCCTTAAATTCCACGTGATCGTGCAGCACGGCCATGGGCTCTACCGCGGGTATATCCGTACCCATCTCCGACATGAGCTTGCGTTCATGCTTGAGCAGGCTCTTGGCGACAGACCAGCCTTTGTGGATCTCACCGACCAGGTTTTCTTTGGGAACCTTCACATTGTCGAAGAAGGTCTGGCAGAACTCCGACTCGCCGGAGATCAGGCCGATAGGGGAGGTGCTCACACCTTCTGTGGCCATATCGATCAGCAGAAAGCTAATGCCTTCCTGTTTCTTAGCATCGGGATCGGTGCGCACCAGACAAAAGATCCAGTCGCACTCATCCGCCTTGGTGGTCCAGATCTTGGAACCGTTAACGAGGAAGTGGTCGCCCTTGTCTTCCGCTTTACACTGCAGGCTCGCGAGATCGGAACCGGAACCCGGTTCACTGTAACCCTGGCACCAGCGTGACTCGCCGCGCACGATGCTGACAATGTGCTCCTGTTTCTGTGCCTCGGTGCCGTACTCCAGGATGGCCGGGCCGAGCATCCAAATACCAATGCTGTAGATCGGAGCGCGTGCCCCGATGCTCTTCATTTCTTCTTTCAAGACCTTGGTCTGGGCTTCGTCCAAACCGCCGCCGCCATATTCCACGGGCCACTCGGGCGCGGTCCAGCCTTTGTCGCGCATGCGCTCAAACCAGATTCGGGCATCATCGCTGATATAGGTGGCGTTGCGGCCCCCCCAGAATTGTTCGCCGGGCTTAACCGGCTGGCGCATTGATTCGGGGCAGTTATCCGCGAGCCAGGTTCTCACCTCGCTACGGAACTGGTTGAGTGAGTCCATTTCCATACCTGAAACTTACATCGTTGGGTTGAACAGAGTACCGTCAGAAACTGCCGGTGCAATGATAAAGGCGGCAGTGATACTAACATTTCGGGTCATAGCGGCGCTTGACCGTGGTTCATTTTCTTGTACTCTGCTAGACCCAGTTTTTGGACATACCTCGGACACGCCGAGGAATCCATAACTCATTGAAATAAAAGGGATTAATATGTTCGACGCTCGCTATAGCGCGCTCTCTGAGCGCCTGGCACACCAGGACACCGGGGCCTGGGACGTGCACGATCGGGCACTGGCTATGCAACGCGCCGGTGACGACGTGATCTTGCTGTGCGTCGGCGATCCGGATTTTCGAACGCCCGAGCCGATTATTGATAACGCCGTGAGCTATCTGCGGGTAGGGCGCACCCATTATTCGCCCACCTTGGGGGAGCCCAAGCTGCGTCGGGCTGTGGCTGATCTTGAGACCCAAACAACGCCGCACCCCTGTTCGGAGGACGAGGTGGCGGTGTTCCCCGGTGCGACCAATGCGATCCACGCCGTGATGAGTTGCCTGCTTGATCCGGGCGATGAGGTGATCGTGCCCGAGCCTATGTACGTCGGCTATCCGCAGATCATGGCGTCATTGGATGCAAACCTGGTAGAGGTCCCCCTGCAGTTGGATGAGGGGTTTGCCATTGATCTGCACGCCATTCGCGACGCCGTTGCCGATCGTACCCGGGTGGTTTTCGTGAACACACCCGGCAATCCCAGTGGCAGTATCATTCCCTCAGCGAGTTTGCGAGAGCTGGCGGCGTTCTGTCGTGAACGCGGACTCTGGTTGGTGTGCGATGAGGTTTACTCGATGTTCACGTATGAGGGTAAGCACCGCTCGCTGCGCTCCTGCGTGGACGAGCTGGATAACATCGTAATGATCGATGGCCTATCGAAATCCCATGCCATGAGTGGCTGGCGAGTTGGTTGGGTCGTTGCGCCCAGAAGTCTGATTGAGCGTCTCGGCAACTACGCGGGTGCTACCTTATTCGGCTGCCCCCAGTTTATTCAGGACGCCAGCGCGTTCGCGTTAGAAAATGACCAGGTCTACGTGGAAGAAATGCGCAACGAGTATCGCGATCGCCGCGACCTGGTATTAAAGCGGCTGGAGAAGCTTGCGGGGCTGCAATGCCACCGTCCACGTGCAGGGATGTTTGTCATGTGCGATGTGGGCGCGACCGGCATGGACGGTCGCGAGTTTGCCAGCCGTTTGCTGGATGCCGAGAAAGTGTCTGTGGTGCCTGGCGATGCCTTTGGGCCTTCGGCCGCAAACTGTGTGCGTATTGGGCTTGCGCAACCGCGCCATGTGCTTAAGCGCGCCTGCAAACGCATTCGCCACTTTATCGAGTCGTTGCCCGCGAGCTGAGCGTTACTGGGGCTCCGCAAGCCTAACGCGGTACTCGCGCTCTTCACCGTTAAGCTCGGTGGTAATCACGACCTCATCCCCGGTCTTGCGCTTTTCCATAAAGCTCAGGTAGTCATCGTTATTGGCGACGGACTGTCCATCGATGGCTTTGATGATGTCGCCGAGCACGATCTCGCCGCGATAGTTCTTCCAGGCGCCGCTCATGCCAGCTTCGGCGGCGGGCATTCCCGGAAAGACGCGCACCACGGGTACCCCCTCAATCCGCTGGCGCCGACTCCAACGGGCGCTGGCCAATTCGATGCCGATTACCGGACGGTACAATTTGCCGAAGCTGATGAGCTGCGGGACCACGTCTTTGACGGTGTTGACGGGAATAGCAAAACCAATACCGGCGCTGGCTCCCGAGGGGCTGTAAATAGCAGTGTTAACGCCTACCAGTTGTCCCAGTGAGTTCAGAAGGGGGCCGCCGGAGTTGCCGGGGTTAATAGCTGCATCGGTTTGAATCACACCGCGTATGCGCCGATTATTGGGTGCTGCAATTTCTCGGCCCAACGCACTCACCACGCCCGTGGTGAGTGTGGTATCCAGACCAAAGGGGTTGCCAATCGCGAGCACCTTGCGGCCGACCTCCAGTTCCGAAGAGTCGCCAATAGGCAGCGGAAACAGCAGATCTTCCGGTGCCTCAATGCGCAATACGGCGAGGTCTTTCTCGGGGGCCAGGCCAATTACAGTAGCTTCCCATTGGCTCTGGTCGTGCAGCTCAATGATCATGCGATTGGCATTTCGAATCACGTGATAATTGGTCACCACCAGCCCGTTCTTATCCCAGATAAAGCCGCTGCCGCTGCCCTGGCGAACTTCGAGCACATTGCGATTAAAAAAGCTCCGCTTGAGCGCGGTGCTGGTCACGTGCACGACCGCCGGGCTGGCCTTTTGATAGATTTCGGTGCTGTTGGCCTCATCTTCGGTTTTGAAACTGAGGTACTCCGGTGCCGCCTGCGCAAAGGCGCTCAGGAGTAACAAAATACTGGTGAGTACCGCTTTCATGGCTTAGCGTTCGTAGGCTTCGATGAACTGGCTTATGCGTTTGGCATTGGCTCCCATATCGCCTTTGCCCACCCGCGATACCGAGCGCAGGTCTACCTCGGCGCCTGGGTTCAGTCCGCGCACCCGGATGACCACATCGTCGACAAAGCCAAATAACTCTGAGGTGTAACTGGCCTCCAGCACGCCAATGCGGGGGTTGCTGTTATACACCAACCACTCGAGCGATTCGGCCACGTCCATCGCCTTTTGAAAAGCCGCTTCCGGGCCGAGTGGTGTAGTGATGGTGCGCAGCTCCGGATAGGCCTTGCGCTGTATGGCTACGGCCTCCGGGTTGATGTCCACCGGGTTGGCTTTGGGGCCGCGCAACGCAGGTGCCGCGTCGAATATTGGCGGGTCGTCTGGGTCGGTGCTGACATCGTGTATGGCCGGGTAGGGCGCTGCTCGGATGATGATAATCACCATAAATAGCGCCCAGGGTGTGGAAGGAGCAACGGCCTTCAATATGGCGCGGCGGTGGTGAAAATAGCGCGGCCGGCGGTAGGCGATTGCCAGGCCGATCGTGATCAGCAGTGACAGGAGGCTGCCCAGCGCAAAGGGCGGCAAGCCATATTGATAGTCGAGGCCCGTGCGCATCAAGATAACGGAGGAGGGCGCCACAACAAAGCAGACCCAGGAGAAAACGCCGCACCAGCCGACCAGTCGAGAGTAGCCGTGGGCGTGCTGTTTGAGGGGGTGATTCCCAAGAATGTCGAACATGTCGCAAGCATACATCGGGGCGTCAGTTTTTCCTATAATCGGCCCTCTAAACCACGCGATGAACAGGTCTGTTATGGAAAAAATTCTCTACCCCGTTTGGAAGAATTCGCAATTGGATGGCGATGCGTTCCGCAGTGTGCTGCTTGATGAGGTGGCGCCTAAATTATTGGACTTAGGTGTGAGAGGGTTGCGAGTGTCGGTGGTAGACAGCGACGTGGCTGCGGCGGTGGGTCTGCGCCAGGAGCACTGCAAGCCGGTAATGGATGCGATGCTCTCGGTGTGGGTGAACAGTTCGGTGTTTCGCGCAGAGATTGAGCAGGTTATCGAGGCGCATGTCGAGCGGCTGGTGGGTTACCTGGTCACGGAATCGGAGCCGCTGCTGAGCGGCGCCTCTGAAGGGGAGCGCACACCGGGTATGGCGCAGGTGGTTTTTCTTCAGCGCCCGCGCCGACTCAGCGAACAGCAGTGGCTGGAAATCTGGCATGGCAGTCACACCCAGGTGGCGATAGATACCCAATCAACTTTTGGCTATCGACAAAACGTGATCGTGCGTCCCATGACCTATTGCGCGCCCCCCTTTGATGCCGTGATTGAGGAAAACTTTCCTGCGGAGGCGATGAGCTCGCCGCACGCGTTCTACAACGTCGACAATGATGAAGACCTGCAGAAAAACCTGAAAGCCATGATCGACAGTTGTGCCCGGTTCATCGATTTTGAGAAGATCGACGTGATCCCCACCAGCGAGTACTTAATTAAGGCTCCCTAGCGAGCGGCCCGAATGCATTGCTTAACGTGCTTGCAGTGCTGCAATCCTATCCGCCAGCGGCGGGTGGGAGCTGAACAGGCGCGAGGCGCCTTCCTTGAGTTGCTCGCTAATACCGAAGGCCGTTAACTCGCCTCGCATATCCTGTGGCAGCCCCTGTTCGGCTTGCAGCTTCTGCAGTGCGCCAATCATCGCTGCATTACCGGCCAGGCTAGCGCCCGCTGCATCGGCCCGATACTCACGCCAGCGCGAGAACCACATGACGATCATTGAGGCGAGAATGCTAAGCACGACCTGGGCGATAATCGTAGTTACCCAGTAGCCGATGCCGTAGCCACGCTCGTTCTTGAATACGACACGGTCAACGGTGTGACCGATGATGCGCGAGAAGAAGAGCACGAAGGTATTTACCACGCCTTGAATGAGCGTTAGCGTTACCATATCGCCGTTGGCGACGTGGCCAATCTCATGCGCCAGCACGGCACGGACCTCATCCTTGCTGAATCTTTGTAACAGTCCGGCGCTGACCGCAACCAGGGCGTTGTTGCGGTTCCAACCGGTCGCGAAGGCATTGGAGACCTGGCTGGGAAAGATGCCAACTTCGGGCATGCCTATGCCGGCATCTTCGGCCAGTTCTTTGACCGTGCTTAGCAGCCACTGCTCGTCGCTATTGCTGGCTTGCTCAATAATCTGAGTACCGGTGCCGCGCTTGGCCATCCATTTCGACAAGAACAGCGAAATCAGCGAGCCGGAAAAGCCAAACACCGCGCAGAAGACAAGCAGCGCGTTCAGGTTCAGATCGACCCCGTTGGCGGCCATGAATGAGTTGAAACCGAGCAAGTTCAGCACGGTGCCTGCCACCAGCAGAATCGCGAAGTTAGTGGCTAGAAACAATAGTATGCGCATCGTCGAAAACCTCTAGAACCCATCCGTATTCATGGAATATGGGGGCAGGATGATAAGTTTCAAGCGGTGGAACTGTCTTCCTCGGCGGCGGAATCGGCTGCGCTATCTGCGTTTTCCGCGGCGCCATCGGACGACTCTGGCTCCTCATTGGCTTCAGCAGCAGCTTCCGCTTTCTTGGCGATATCTTCCTCGTCTTCCAGCCGATGTTCGCTGGGTTCAACCTCTGGAATACCCTTGTCGTTGAGCTCCACAGGAAAGACCTCTCCGCGTAGTTCGATATCTTTCGCGCTCAGCTCTACCAGCAGGTTCAGACCCTCGTCCTCGTGTTTCACGTGCATCACCCGCTTGGCGACAGTGCCGTCTACCCAGCGCTTTTTCTTGCCCCAGTAGTGTCCCAACTGATTACGTACGACGAAGACTTCAGTCATGGTGATTCCCGCTAACTCCCGTGTTGTAGATCGAAAACGCCGCGCAGTGTAACGACATCATTACCTCGCTGCCACTGTCATCCTAGCAACAGGTCTTTGGCCTGATTGAGCTTGGCTGCCAGGTAATCATTGCCGCCCCGATCCGGGTGCAGTTTCTGCATCAGCTGCCGGTGTGCAGTGACGATCTCTTTGTCGGTCGCACTTTCGTCGAGCCCGAGAATGGCCAGGGCCTCGCTCCGGTTCATATCGCTGCCGTGCTGTGGGGGTGGGGTCCGATCACCACTCCAATCCTCGCCAAAGCGGCGTTGTAGGTAACTTTCCAGCAGCCGCGCCGAATCGACATCCCGTGACTGGCACCAGGCCAGCAGGCTTTCCAACTGCTGCTGGTCGAGATCGTCGAGTTGCCGGCCCTGGTATTCGCCGTCCAGCACTTCGCCACCGATATCACCGCTGGCGTGATCCAACACCATGCGCAGCAGTGCGGTTTCCACTTTCGATTGCTGGGCACCCGCGCCCATTCCGGAGGGGCCGCGCTGCCGCTGCAGCCACTGCAATACGGGGAAGAGTCGAATCAGCGTGGGCAAGAGGCGCGCGGCAAAAACCAATAAACCGGTAATGGCGGCACCTAACCAGTGCATGCGTCCCGTCACTGTGGCCAGGGCGACAACGGCAACCAGGCCGACGAGACCCACTTTCACCCAGGCGGATTTTTGCTGTGCCGCCGGCATCGCGCGAATCCGGTGGTAAACGATATAGACGATCAATCCGATCGCCACGATAAGAATCAGTCGGGGCAAAAGCCGGCCCTATTTCAATTGCTCGAGCAGCAGTTTAACGCCAGAACTTGCACCTGCGCCATATTCCAGCAGGCTATCGCGACCGCCGGTGGCGTAGCGCGCCACGGCCCCTAGCAGCTCGGCCAGTTCCCTCGCGCTGCGATGGTCGAACCGAGCCCAGGCGCCGCCAGAGAGCTTTGCCATCTGCCTGAATACGGTTTCGGTCTGCCGGTCGTGTCCCTCCTGGAACATGAACAGCGGCAGTTGGGCGATTCCCAGTTCACCTGCCTTACCTGCAAGCAGGTCGGGGTTTTCTTCGCAGGCATCTCCGATGAGCACTACTGCCTTAATCGCTTGTTGCTTGTGCTCCTGCTGTGCGTGTTTTAGCACCCGCAGGATTTGCGTGTAGCCGCCTTCACAGCGCACCCGGCTCATTTCCCGGAGGAGGGAAGTTTCGTCCTGCAGCCATGGTCCTGCACGAAAATCATTGAAGCCACGGAAGTAACACAGTTGCACCGACAGCGCTGCGCTGTTGCGTGTGGCCATGAACATCTCGCCCTGTAACTGGCAGGCGCGGTCCCAGGTGGGTTGGCGGCTGGCGGTGGCGTCGATGGCGAACAGCAGTCGACCGTCACCCGGGCCGCGGGTGGCTAACGCTTTGCTGCGAGTCAGGAACTTGTCTATTTCGCCGGAGCTCGACCGACGCTGGGGGAGTTTCGCCAATGGCTTTTCAGGTCTTGGGGGTCAGTTTTCCGAGTTGTTCAAGTTCGCTGAGATAATGCCGGCGCTGTGCCAGTTCCTCGATGGCAGCCTGCAATTCATCCGGCGTGGTGGTCTTCTCCTGACTCACCATCTCCCAGAGTTTGCGGCTGCAAAAATCTTCCATATTGATGCTGCGTGATTCACTCATTGTGTTTCTACCTCTTTACTTCTCTCTACCACATGCCGTCATTACTGGGGTCGGCATTGCGTTTTTTCAATAATAACGTGAGGTTACCGGTTTTTTTCGACAATTTCATTACCATGCGGTTCCGCAAGGCAATGAAACTGAGACAGCGCTTAGTCGCCGTAAGGAAAGGGCGGCTTGCCTTCGAACTCTGGCCCCTGCAGCGCTGGAGCCTCTCCGGTCTGCCAGAGTGGTAGCTTGAATTTGGCACGACGAATAACCGCGTCACCCTCGGGGCCGCTGGGTTTGAGCGGCGGTGTAATCGTTACCAGCTCGACCTGGCACTGGCTGCTGTCGAAGCTGGCGACGCCAAACCCATTGCTGTTGGTATCGATATACGCCAAGCCGGGACTGGCAGAATTGGGCCCCAGCCACTCGGCCAGACCTTTCATGCCCGTTTTGTCGAAGGCGATAGAGGCCAATACGCCTTCGCTCAGGCTCAGGTTCCAGGTTTCCAGCCGTTCGCCGTTAACCTCCTTCAATACTAGCTGCCGGAACTCTGTATTGTCGCGCTCGGCGCGGTAAACCACGTTGGCGTAGTGGGGGGTGGAACTGATACCGCTCACATTAAAGTCAGCGGCGACAGCGCGAGAGTGTTCATCGCGTGGGTCCAGGACCAGCGTCGCTGCACCGTGACTGTGGTGATCGCCTGACAGTGACACCATGCCGCTGATCGCCTCATTGTCCAGCCAGGCCATCAGTTCTCGATACTCTCCTGGAAATCCGCCCCAGGCGTCTTCTGAGAGAATCGAATCGTACATGCCCGCCATAGGGATTGAGCTCAGATCCAGGCGTAACGGCAACAGTGGCAGGCTGTTGCCCCAGACTTTCCAGGTGGCATCGGAGTCCTTAAGTGCGTTCTTGAACCACTGCTTTTGTTCCGCCCCCAGCATACTGCCCGGCTCCCGGTTGCGAGCCAGGTTGGGTGTGGTGCCATCGCCAAAGGGCAGGTTCTCGGGAGGGTTGCCGTTGTTGTACTCACGGCCGCGGTCAAAGATCTCGACCAGTTCTACCGCATCCAGCGGCATGCCCAGCTCGCTGCCCAGGCCGTGCGGCACTGGCGGGTTACTGCGATAGGTACGCAGATCAGAAATCAACAGGTCGACTTGCTTACCCCAGCGTACCTGGCGATAGATACGCAGGTCTTCGCGGGCGGGCACTCGCGCCGGCATAAATTCGTACCAGGCCTTATGGGCGTTGCGGCGTCGCTGCAGCTCTGGTTTTGGAATAGGAGTATAGGTACTGAACTCGCGGAAACCGTCGTTACTGAATTCGTGATCGTCCCAGGTGCAGATAAAGGACCAGCGGGCTCGGGCGTCCTGTAGTTGCTGATCGGCGAGATGGGTTTTGTACAGGTGCCGATAGTCCGCCAGGGAGTCTGCCCAGATCCGCTCCCCATCGCTGGCCCCGTTTGGGTACTCTGGCAGCCGGCGGGCGAAATTCTGGCCGTGCGTGGGCCCATTGCGATAGCGCTCGTAAATGAAGTCACCCAGATGAAGAACGAACTGAATCTGCTCATCGAGGGGGCGTGCTTTGTCTTCCGTGACCATCCTCGCCCAGGCGCCGTAATAGCCTTGTTCGTAGTTCTGACAACTGGCAAACGCCAGCCGTACCGGGTGGTCTGAATCAGCCGCAGGCGCAGTCATTGTGCGGCCAGTGCGCGAGGTGCCCGCACTGGAAACAAAACGGTAATAATAATGACGGGCTGGCTGCAGGCCCTCGACCCAGGCCCGCACTGTGAAATCGTTGGCAGGCTCAGCTATAACAGCTTCCTCCAACACTACCGTGTCGAAACTCTCGTGCTCGCTGAGCTGCAGCGTTAGCTCAATCGGCTGCTCGCTAGCGGGTGCTGCCCAGGGCGATTCTCCGCCTGGAACTGCGCGCGTCCACAATAATACGGCGTTGGGCTCGGGGTCTGCCGAAGCTACACCCTGCGGGAAAACGACGCTCTCACCATCGCTGGCTATGACGGCCACGGGGAACGGGAGGCTCGCAGTCAGGTAAGCGGTGCCGGCTATACGCAGGAAACCGCGACGATCTACATCCATTCGGATTAAGCTAGCGTATTTCCATGTGCGGGTATAGTGTTCAATGACTACCTGAGAGGAATTGTTATGGGTTTATTCGACATACGCAAAAAGCATCTGATGCCAGATGCCGACACGGCGCTTCCCGGCCGTGCCGATGTCATGCCGGTGCCAGAAACGCATTTCGTTAACGGTAACCCCCTGAAGGGGCCGTTTGCCGAGCACCTGGAACAGGCGGTTTTCGGCATGGGCTGTTTCTGGGGGGTGGAGCGCAAGTTCTGGCAGTTGGAGGGAGTATTTACGACGGCCGCTGGTTACGCTGCGGGCTTCACGCCCAATCCAAGCTACCAGGAGGTATGCAGTGGTCATACCGGCCACAATGAAGTGGTGCTGGTCGTCTATGATCCCAATGTGATTGATTACGATGAGCTGCTAAAGGTTTTCTGGGAAGGGCATGACCCCACCCAGGGTATGCGCCAGGGCAATGATCTGGGCACCCAATATCGTTCCGGTATCTATACGTTCTCCGACGACCAGTCCAAACGTGCCGAGTTATCGCGAGTCGGCTTTCTGGCTGCGTTAGATGGAGCTGGCTATGGCGAGATTACGACTGAGATTCTTCCCGCCGGCCCGTTTTATTACGCAGAAGACTACCACCAACAATATCTTGCCAAGAACCCGGGCGGGTATTGCGGATTGGGTGGCACTGGCGTGGTATGCCCCGAGGGGGTCTTAAGCAGCTAGGCGATAGCCGGTTGCCAGCGTCACCAGCGGTCTCAGTAGGCTTTAGAGGGCGTCGTCCAAGTCTTCGGCGCCGATCTCTTCGGGCTCGGCTTCTTCCATCTGCTCCATCAGATTGATGGCCACGGCCACGAAATCTGAGTCGGTGATGATCCCCACCAATTTGTCATTCTCGACCACCGGCAGGCAGCCAATCTTGTGCTGTTGCAAATACAGCGCCGCGCCGCGCAGGCTTGCGCCTGGATCAATGGTGTTGACAGAGACGCTCATGATGGCGGATACCGCGACGAAGGCCTCCTGTGCCTCGGCGTCTTCCGGCGTCACGACTAGGCTGGAGTCTGCGGCGGCGAGTACGTCGCGTTGCGATACCAGGCCAATCAGTTGCTGGTCTTCGCTGACGATAGGAATGTGGCGGATATGGTGTTCTGCCATCAGGCGACGCGCTTCCTGAACGCAGTCATCTTCCCCAAGGGTGAACAGATCGCTGTTCATGACTTCGGCAACGGTGTACATCTCAAAATCTCCAATGTGCCAACACTAGCAGTATAGTACTCCCGTGCTGCATCGACAGGCATGACACGGGTCAAACAAATGTCGGTGGTGGTGCCGCGCCGCCGCTAAGATTCTCAGGATGAGAGGCGGGCGACCAGGGTGGCGACCGCATTTTCTACCCGCAGAATACGGGGGCCCAGGCTCACGGTATCAAAGCCGATGGCTTCCAGCTTCTCTATTTCATAGGGGATAAAGCCACCCTCAGGGCCAATCGCGAGCGTCGTGGGCTGCTGCAAATCCGTGGGGCAGGATGCGTAGTCACCAGGATGGGCCGCAATCGATCGACGGTCTTTGATCAATTCTGGGAGCGTATCTTCCACAAAGGGTTTAAAGCGGCGGTGCATATGGAGCTGCGGCAACACGGTATCTCTGGACTGTGCTAAGCCCTGCAGAAAATAATCTTCGACCACCTCCGCGTCGAGCACCGGTGTTTGCCAGTAGCTCTTTTCCACCCGGTAGCTGTTCACTAGATGAATTTGTTCAACACCCAGTTCGGCGACCATACGAAGAATGCGGCGCAGCATTTTTGGCCGGGGCAGTGCGAGTATCAGGTGCAGGGGCAATTTATCTGGCGGTGGTTGGTCTAGCGCTACTTCGAGTATGGCTTCGTCGTCCGAAAGCTTGATGATCTCGCCGCGGCCCATCTGCCCACCTATCTCTCCGACCCGGAGTGAATCGCCCTCGCTGGATTCAATGACCTCATGCAGGTGCTGCAGTCGATAATCCGTGAGACTTACGCGTCCGTCATCACCGCATTCATCCTGTCTGAAAAGCAGCAGGTTCACAGCTTAATCGCGAAATTGAGCGCGCAGGATGGGACTGCGGGCCGCTTGCCAGACAAATTTTGCCCACATCGACCAATGGTTGGCATTCGCCTCAGCGATGTCGAGCAGATGGTTGAGCTGAGGGCGGTCATACAACTGTCCTGCGAGAATGACAGCTTCGATATTGCGGGTTTGCGCAATGTCTCGCAAGGGATTGCCCGAAACCAGCAGAATGTCGGCACGATGACCGACGGCGATCGAGCCGGCCACGTCGTCGATACCCAGGAAGCGTGCCGGTTCTATGGTCGCCGCCCTCAGTGCCGCCAGTGGTGATAGGCCGACTTGCACGAGGTGGACCAACTCATCATGGAGAGACATGCCAGGAAACACGAAACTATCGGGTGCGTCCGTGCCAGCCAATACCATGACGCCTTTTGCGTGGGCGCGTCCGGTTTGTTTCAGCCCGAATTCATAAAAATCGCGATAACTGCGGTTGCCCTCTTCGGTAGTGCGATTGGCCATGCTATCGGCATCAGCCAGCCACATCGAGCGCAGCGGCGCTGGGATATAACGCAAGCGCTCGTCATTGCGAAAGTCTTCGTCTAACGCATAAGCATCGAGTTTGCGGGTGGTATGGGTAGGCACGAAAGCCGTGCGCGCGTCGCGCATTGCGTTCATCAGTGCGTCGCAGGTCTGGGTGTCGTGGGTATCCAGCATCGCGAGGCGCGTCTCATGGGTATAGGCCGCGCGAATGTTGCGGCCCTTCCTAAGTGCATCGATACCCGGGTAACACTCCCAGATAAAGAGGAAGGCATGTTCAATGCTGCGTTGTCCTGCCGTAATCGCTTCCTGGCCGGAAATGGCCAGCGGTTTATGCCCGGCGAGATAGAGTCCCTGCTCCTTGGCTGCGGCTGCCAGTGCCAGATAGGCATCACGATCGAGCAGGGAATAGGGTTTTAGAAAGTCGATACCTCGCTCGCTGTCATGTGCAGCCCTACGCCTGGCGCCTTCCACATCGGGCGCGCCGAGCTCAGTGGGCCAGCCGCTGGGAATTTCCTTGCCCCCGTTGATAGCAAGGCTGGTAACTTGATCATATCGTGGGCCGATGCGTTGGCCATCTGCCACTTCGCGGTTCCAGCGCTTTTTGTCAGCAGCGCAGGCGATCCAACTATCTTCCTCGCCCAGACAGCCGCCCATATCTCGCACGGCGGTCACGCCCATGGCGATATACATGAGGTGATCGATGGCGGGCGATGAGCGCAGGCTGTGAACGTGCATATCGAATAGGCCTGGCAAGACATACTGGCCACTGGCATCCACGACCTTGGCGCCGGGCACTAAGAGTTGCGGGCCGATGGCGCTGATTCGATCGCCCTCAATGAGAATATCGGTGCCGCTATGAATCTCACCGCTGGCCAGGTCGATTAAGTTACCGTTTTGCAACAGTAACGGACCAGCGCGCTCGGCTGCGTTGGGTAGCTGCAATGTGGTGTTGATTGCCAGGCTGAACCAGGCGAGACACGCCAGTACTGCCAGCCCGAGCAGCACCGCGCCGCGTTTTATCCAACGCATGGCTTATTCAACGTAGAGGTCGTACTCGTCGGCGGCGGTGATTTCGGCTTCGACAAAATCGCCGGGCTGAAACTCGGTGATGCCGGGCATATGCACCTGACCATCAATCTCGGGGGCGTCAGCCATGGAGCGGCCAATCGAACCTTCTGCTTCGACGTGATCGATCAGTATTTGCTGTGTGGTGCCCACTTTGGCCTGTAACTTGGCCGCACTGATCGCCTGTTGCGTTGCCATAAAACGCTCCCAGCGTTCCTGCATCAACTCAGCAGGTACATGATGGGGTAGCTCGTTGGCGCGGGCGCCTTCGACTGGTGAGTATTGGAAGCAGCCTACGCGGTCGAGCTGCGCTTCCTGCAGAAAGTCGAGCAATACCTCAAAGTCGTCATCGGTTTCGCCGGGGAAGCCGACGATGAACGTGGAACGCAGGGTGATGTCGGGGCAGATGGAACGCCAGGTCTGAATGCGCTCAAGTGTGTTTTCGGCGGCAGCCGGGCGCTTCATGTCTTTGAGCACGCGCGGGCTGCCGTGCTGAAACGGAATATCCAGGTAGGGCAGAATCTTTCCCTCCGCCATCAGCGGAATCACGTTGTCCACGTGCGGGTAGGGGTACACGTAGTGCAGCCGCACCCACACACCGAACTCTCCAAGGGCCTCGCACAGTTCCTGCATACGGGTTTTCAGGGGGCGGCCGTTCCAGAACCCGGTGCGGTATTTCAGATCGACGCCATAGGCGCTCGTATCCTGGGAGATCACCAGCAATTCGCGCACACCGGCCTTCACCAGGCGCTCCGCTTCTTCCATCACGTCGCCGATAGGGCGGCTGACCAGCTTGCCACGGAGATCGGGAATGATGCAGAAGGAACAGCTGTGATTGCAGCCTTCGGAAATTTTGAGATAGGCGTAGTGGCGGGGTGTGAGCTTCACACCCTGGGGTGGTAGGAGGTCGATATGCGGATTGTGGTCGATTACCGGAGGCACATACTCATGCACCGCACCCACCACTTCTTCGTAGGCCTGCGGACCACTGACGGCAAGTACATCCGGGTGCACGCGGGTAATTTCTTCAGCGTCTTTGCCCATGCAACCGGTCACAATCACCTTGCCGTTCTCGTGCAGTGCCTCGCCAATGGCATCCAAGGATTCCTGCTTCGCGGAATCGATAAAGCCACAGGTATTGACCACCACCACATCGGCGTTCTCGTACGAGGGCACGATGTCGTAACCATCCAGCTTGAGCTGGGTGAGGATGCGCTCGGAATCCACCAAGGCTTTGGGGCAGCCGAGGGAGACGAAGCCAACTTTGTTGGGAGTATCTTTCATGGATAAGTTGTAGAAAAGAATCTTTCGCATGCTACCTGATTAGCGATTCTTTTTCCCCTCGATATGTTCAGGAGTTGGGCGCCTATGATGAAAAACGACTACAGACTATTGTCACTTTTCTGTTATTATGACTACTTGTTATAGTCATAATTACTAAGACAGGCTATGGAACCCATTTCAAAGAGTGAGTTCAAGGCGAAAGCACTTGAGGTGTTGAGGGCGATCGAAAAGAGTGGGGAGGGTCGAGTAATTACCGATCACGGCAAGCCCACGTTGGAGATCAGGAAACTCCGCCAGCAGGATTTACCCCCGCTCGATGTTCTGAAAGGTACTGTTCTTAAGTTCGAGGAGCCAACAGAGCCGGTAGCTTCCGAGGATTGAGAAAACGCCTGATGTTGGTTATTGATACCCATGTACTCGTCTGGTGGGCCGGTTCGACGGGCGATCTTTCGGTTAAAGCACGCCGGACCATCGAGCGCACGCTGAAAGAGCAAGGTGAAGTGATCGTTTCGTCAATTTCTGTTTGGGAAATCGCCATGCTTGTGGAGAAAGGGCGCCTGCTAATGAGCATGGAAGTTGAGCGTTGGCTGGACCAAGTATCAGCCATCGAAGGGGTCCGCTTCCACCCGGTAGACACCGAGGTTGCCGTGAAATCGGCGAGTCTGCCAGGCGAGTTCCATAAAGACCCAGCCGACCGCATGATTGTAGCAACCGCCCGAAAGTTGGCGGTGCCGCTGGTGACGGCGGATGAAAAAATACTCAAGTACGAGCACGTTCAGTCAATCTGGTAGTCCACCACTGATATACTCCGCAGCATCCCAAACACCGGATCTGCTTCCATGACCGAAAAACCGGCGGCCCAGCCCAATGAGTCCCGCATCACCCGTTTCTTGCATGTTGTTGAATGGTTGGGTAATGCACTGCCGCACCCGGTAACCCTGTTTGCCATTTTTGCCGCTGGCGTGGTCGTGCTGTCAGGCATCCTGGGTTATTTCGAAGTCTCTGTGGTGGACCCACGCCCTGAAGGCGCCAAGGGGCGCGCTGACAATGGCTTGATCGAAGTTGTGAGCCTGATGAATGCGGAAGGTCTGCGCATGATTGTGCTCAATCTGGTGCGCAATTTCGTGGAGTTTGCCCCGCTGGGCACTGTGTTGGTGGCGCTGCTGGGCGTGGGCGTTGCGGAGCGTTCGGGTTGGCTAACCGCAGTGATTCGCGGCATGGTGATCAATGCACCTCCCGGCCTGGTCACTGTCATTATTGTGTTAGCCGGCGTGCTTTCCAATACCGCTTCAGAAATGGGCTATGTCGTGCTGGTGCCATTGGCGGCTGTCGTATTTTATTCGTTGGGGCGGCACCCACTGGCAGGCCTCGCGGCCGCTTTTGCTGGGGTGTCGGGCGGCTACAGTGCCAATCTGTTGATTGGCACCGTCGACCCGTTACTCTCCGGTATCACTACCGAGGCGGCGCGGCTTATCGACCCGACCTATGAGGTGGACGTTAGCGCTAACTGGTATTTCATGATTGCCAGTACTTTCCTGATTACGGCGGTCGGCAGCTTTATCAGTCTCAAAATCGTTGAGCCCTCGCTGGGCGAATACCACGGCAAGCCCGAAGGCCTCGACGACGATGACTCCCACCGCATGGACCCCTTGTCGGTGGAGGAGAAGCGGGGTCTATGGCAATCGCTTTGGGCAACCGTGTTATTCGCTGGCGTTTTGATTGTGCTGGTGGTTCCGGAGGGCGCAATTCTGCGCAACCAGGAAACGGGAGCGGTGGCCGGCTCGCCCTTTCTGCGGGGCATTGTTGCCATCATCTTTGTCTACTTCTTGATGGTAGGCATTGTCTATGGGCGCGTCGTCGGCACTATCCGCAGCGACAGGGATGTGATCGATGCGATGGCTCATGCGATGAGTACGCTGGGGCTCTACATAGCGCTGGTCTTTTTCGCAGCCCAGTTTGTGAAGTTCTTCGCCTGGACCAATCTCGGCTCTATCACCGCCGTCGCCGGTGCGACCTTCCTGGAAAATATTGGGCTCACAGGGCCGTTGTTGTTCTTCTTGTTTATATTGGTCTGCGCCTTTATCAACCTGATGTTGGGCTCGGCCTCCGCCCAGTGGGCGGTCACTGCCCCGATCTTTGTGCCTATGCTCATGTTGCTGGGCTATGCGCCCGAAGTCATACAGGCCGCCTACCGCATCGGAGACTCCAGTACCAATATCATTACGCCGATGATGAGTTACTTCGGTCTGATCATGGCGTTCGTGACACGCTATGAACCCAAGGCGGGCGTGGGGACCATCATCGCGCTGATGCTGCCTTACTCGGTGGCCTTCCTGGTGCTGTGGTCAACGTTCTTCTTTGTTTGGACCTTTGTGTTCGGCTGGCCGGTAGGTCCCGCATCGCCCACCTACTACACACCAGGCTGATAATCGCTAGGGCGGGCAGCGTACATGACTTCCAGAACCGTATTTGAGTTGCTCGAACACGCTCAGCTGAAGCCCGAGGTTTTCTCTGTCTACTCAGCTGCAGATCTGTGGACGGATGAGCACACCTCCGAGCAAATGCTCGCCTACCATCTGAATTCAGAGATCGATGTGTCCTCCAGGCGCGCAGGCTTTATAGATGAATCTTTGCGCTGGATGACGGAGCACTTCCAACTCAATAAAACCAGTCGGATCGCGGACTTTGGATGTGGCCCTGGTTTATACACATCGCGACTGGCAGCGTTAGATGCCGATGTCACCGGTATCGATTTTTCGTCTCGCTCGATTGCATACGCGCGTGGGTTTGCCCAAACCAATGGGCTGGATGTGAACTATGTTGAGGCGAATTATCTCGAACATGCGCTGGAGGGCCAGTTCGATCTGATCATGATGATCATGTGTGATTACTGCGCGCTCTCACCGCAGCAGCGTGCCGAATTGTTATCCAAGTTCAAGCGCCTCCTGGCAGACGGCGGGCGTATCCTACTCGACGTCTATTCAATGCAGGCGTTTGCCAATAAGCAGGAGACGTTTTACTGCGAGAAGAATCAATTAGATGGCTTTTGGTCTGCAGAGCCCTATTACGCCTTCGTTTCTTCATTTAAGTATGACGAAGAAGCGGTCAGCCTGGATAAGTACACGATTATCGAGGAGGCCAGTTTTAGGGAGGTGTATAACTGGCTCCAACACTTTTCGCCCCAGACTCTCGAAGCAGAAATTCGAGCCGCGGGCCTTGAGATTCAGGGCATCTATGCGGACGTAGCAGGGCGGCCATTCGACGAGGCCTCAGAGGAGTTTGCCATCGAACTGCGAAGGCAGCAGTGAGGCGGCGGCACTTAATGAGTGTTTTCCGCTGTCGTCGACTTCCGCTTACCCAATAAGTACACCTTACTGGTTTCGGTGACCAGTGCGCCGTCATGATAGCCGCTCATGGTGAGTACGAGCGCGTTGTTTCTGCCATGCCCATTCAGCTTAAAGCGCAGGTTTAGCACGCCGTCACTTTCTGTCAACCACACATCGTTATCAAGTGGTTCAACGTCGCCGATCCCGGCCAGGCTCAGAGTCACATCGGTAGATTCGGCCGGGCGTTGGTAGTGAACTTCTACAGTCGCTTCATTCTCGGATGAGTGCCTAGCCAGCGCCTCGGTGTCTTTGGTAGTCTGGGCCGCCTGTTTGGAGGATTGATCGCATGAAAGCAGCTGTATTCGAAGGGCCCGGCAAGCCACTGGCAATCAAGGATATTGAAGTACCTCAGATTGGTGACGGAGAAATGCTGGTGAAGGTGCGCCGCTGCGGAATTTGCGGCACCGACATTCACGCCTCGCGCGAAGGGCCTTTCATGGCACCGCCCGAAACGGTCTTTGGTCACGAGTTTGTTGGAGATATTGTCCAAGTAGGCTCCGCTGTGCCGCAGGGCCTGTTTTCTGAAGGTGATCGTGTTACCTCCTTGCCGTTTATTGGCGAGCAGACCATCGGGCTTGGGGAGATCACCGGTGCCTATTCAGAATACGTCAAAGTCGGGCACGAGTTAGTGCTGAAGATTCCCGACACCCTGGATGACAATCGTGGCGCTCTGATCGAGCCATTGGCGGTTGGGCTGCACTCGGTGAAGATGGCCGAAGGGGTGGCCGAGAAAGATGTGCTGATTATTGGTGCGGGCCCGATTGGATTGGCATGTGCGATCTGGTGCCGCTTCTTTGGTGCGCGGTCCGTGGTGTTAAGTGAGATGTCGCCGACGCGCCTCGAGATGGCGCGCACGCTGGGCTTTACCGACTTTGTCGACCCTGCGGGCGATGTGGGCGAGCAGTTTGCTGCGCTGACTGGCGCAGCGCCTGCCGTACAAATCGAGTGTGTGGGCGCGCCGGGTATATTGCAGGCTTGTATCGAACGTGCGCCGGCCCGTGGCGTGATTATGGGCATCGGTGTATGCGACCACCCCGATGAGATTGTTCCGTTGACAGCGTTTCTCAAGGAACTTCGCATTCAATGGGCGGTGGGCTACGACAAGGAAGACTTTCAGTTCGCCATCGACATGATGGAAGCGGGCAGGGTGGATGCCACCGCAATGATCACAGACGTGGTTGGATTAGACGAGGTGCCTGACGCCTTCGAAGCCCTGCGCAGCCCTTCCGACCAGTGCAAGGTGCTGATCGACCTCACTCGCTGATGCGATCCTGTCCGAGTTAACTTCACAGCTTCTCTGCTGAGGAGAGGCTGGTATCTTTTGCTCAAAATGATATGTTATATCATATCTGTCTTTTTGAGTTGAGGATGCTGGCATGATTCACGCCGAAACCCAAAACCGTCTCCCCGTTACCGTGCTCTCCGGATTCCTGGGCGCGGGCAAAACCACCGTATTGAGCCATGTGCTCAATAACCGGCAGGGCAAGAAAGTGGCGGTGATCGTGAACGATATGAGCGAAATCAATATCGACTCATCGATTGTTCAAAACGAGATCTCTCTTAATCGCAGCGAAGAGAAGCTGGTGGAAATGAGCAATGGCTGCATCTGCTGCGCGTTGCGCGAGGATTTGTTGGAAGAAGTCACTAACCTGGCGAAAGAAGGTCGTTTCGACTATCTGATGATCGAATCTACCGGGATATCTGAACCACTGCCCGTGGCCGAAACCTTCACCTTTGCCGACGAAAATGGCGTGTCACTGTCTGATGTGGCAAAGCTGGATACGATGGTGACTGTGGTAGACGCTGTCAATTTTCTGAAGGACTACGATACCGCCAAGTATTTGCAGGATACCGGCGAGTCGCTCGGTGAGGATGACAGGCGCAACGTGGCGGACCTGCTAGTCGATCAGGTGGAGTTTGCCGATGTTATTCTGGTGAGTAAAACCGATACGGCAGGGGCTGCGGACGTCGAGCGCTTGATGGCAATTTTGAAGACGCTGAATACCGACGCCCGCATCATTCCCATTAGCCACGGTCAGGTTAATCTCGAAGATGTACTGCACACGGGTCTGTTCGATTTTGAGCGTGCCCAGCAGGCGCCTGGCTGGCTCAAGGAAATGCGCGGAGAGCATGTGCCGGAAACTGAAGAGTACGGTATTGGCAGCTTTAGTTACCTCGCCCGCCGGCCCTTTCATCCGCGCAAGTTTCACAGCTTCCTGCACAGCATTGAAGACTACGGCAAGGTGATTCGTTCCAAGGGCTATTTCTGGCTGGCAACCCGTCCGGAATTCGTAGGACAGTGGAGTCAGGCGGGCGGCATGGCGCACTACGGCTTTGCCGGAATGTGGTGGATGGCAGTTCCGAGAAAGCATTGGCCTACCGATGAGGAGTATCTGAAATCTATTGGCGAGAAATGGGAAGAGCCCTTTGGAGATATGCGGCAGGAACTGGTGTTTATCGGACAGGGTCTCGACCAGGCCGAAATTACCCATGCACTTGATCAATGCCTGCTAAGCGATGACGAGGTGCTTAAGGGCAAGGAGTACTGGAAGGGGCTAGACGATCCGTTCCCTGCCTGGGAGCAAGGACAGCAACAGCAGGAGCAACAGTCTCGATGATGCCAGACGCGGCTTTGGCCAGTGCGGATTCTATTTGCATTCCCGCAGATCTAAGCAACAGGCGACTGGTTGCCTCGGATCAGGATCCAGCGGTTCTCGCCGACGTCTACAGGGAGAACGTCAACCTCGCGATTTGGGAGCGCAGGTTATCCAACGAGGTGATCTCAGACGCACTCGCGATACTAGCAGCGCCCTGCGGGTTTGAGCGCTCGCTCACTGTGTCGACGCAGGCAGCGGAGCAGAGTGTAGCTGGGGTGTTGCCATTGCCGGTGGAGGCCCTGGCTAAGGACATCGCCGAAGTGGTGGAGATGTTCTGCTGTCTGTTTGAACTTGAGCGCGTTGGTTTGCGGCTCGCGATTCTGGACAGAGCAATGTGCCCCCGATTTCACGTGGACAATGTGCCCTGTCGCTTGCTGACGACCTACCAGGGACCAGCTACGCAGTGGCTGCCCCACGACTGTGTCGACAGGTCCAAGCTTGGGCGGGGTAGCAACGGCTTGTCAGACCAGCAGTCCGGATTGTTCGAGCGCGAGCAGGATATCCGCCAAATGCAGTGCGGTGATGTGGCGTTATTGAAGGGAGAGCTTTGGGAGGGCAACGAACAAGCTGGCCTGGTGCACCGTTCTCCGATGGTCGAGCAGGGTTGTCATCGTCTGGTGCTAACGCTGGATATGTTTGACCAGTAACCGGGAGCGCGCCGTTTTCCAATCCACTCGCGGTGCTCAGGGCTGGGCATCCATACAAAATATCACCCTGGGCTCCGGTGAATCGCTCATCGGCGGTGAACGATGCACTAGCCCTCGACCCTCACTACCCGGATACTTGTCGTCCTTCATTATGCCTACCCAGAAAGGCTCAAACCGCGATGGTTCACCGAAGCGAATTATCGATTCGGCTGGATTGCCTTTTCCCAAGGCAGCGCGATTCACCTGTTCATCGCACAGCCATTCGGTGCCTGGGCCCTGGTAAGTGCAGAGCAATCGCAGATGGCGCATATCGACATGAAAACGTCTGCATTTATCGTCACCTGTAGTCAGCAGCCGGAACATCACGCGACGGTGTCCAGCCGCTTGGAAGAATAACTCGGCGAGCTGTTTCATGTCGGCGAGCAATGTCGGAAATGCGCCAGCGTCCAGTCCACTGCGCAGAAAATGTTCCCGAACATCTTCGTCGAACGTTTCTGGCGATGTCGAAAGCCTGCGATCCCGCAGGTCAGTCATAGTTAGGCACCGCAGCTCATGTACGATTTCTGCGTTAACCGGCCGTTGCCGAATACACAGGTTTACATTGGGTTCAGCGATATCACGCAGAATCTCTTTGCCGTCTGCTAGGTGATACGTGCAATGGACGCTCGAGGTTGGGGTGGCAAGGGCGCTGTGTGTCATGGCGTTCTGACGGCGGTTTCGAAATGATATGTTATATCACTTTGAACTTTCACCGGTACACTCTGTCGACTAAGGTTGAAAACAATCAGAAAAAAGGTCGGTGTTTATGGGTCGGTTTAGTGGGTCCTTTGCAGTATTCATTCTCTGCGTTGCTCTCTCGGGCTGCTATCAGGTACAGGTCAGCGGGCCTGTTGCCGGTGCTACCGTATCGATTTCTGAACTAGATGGGACTGGTGATGCCAAGCAGCTGCAGAGTTGGGTTCGCGGCGACGCGGAGGCGGCCTTCGGCGCTGACGATGTTGCGGGCTATCCGGACGTGTTACAGCTGGCTCTGCTGGGTCTGGTGTTGCCTGATAAGAGCGCCTACGCAGAAGATGGCTACTACCTGGTGGCGGTTACCGGGGGTGAAGACTTTGACACCGATCACGATCTGGTGAGTGACGAAGCCGGAACGCCGCTGCTGGGTACTGTTTACAGCATTAGCGGCGCTGACGAGTTACGCCGCAATCGGCTTCAAATATCTGTATTGTCGGACATCGTCTATCGCTATATGCAGCCCCATTTGAATGGTTTGCATGAAACAGACCTGGAGGCACAGTTGGATGTGTTGGCGCGTCGGCTGGTGGGTGACGTTAGCGAAGATGGCACGGTCAACTACGCCGACCTGCAACGCTTCAGCCAGCTCTTTCATAGGGGCTTGCTGCGGGTTGATATCTCCTTGCTGTCACAGTACGAGGTGTCGCTGCGAGCCGGTGCCAGCGATTTCGAGTTGCGCAGTCAGGCGCTGGCTATACTCGATTCCAGTAGCTATTTGGACGGGGAGGTGGTTTACCGGCTGCCACAACCCTCGGGCAACAGTTTTACCTGCGCAAGCTGTCACGAAATTGTCGAACCGGCCAGCAATGGCTATCGCCGACCGGGGCATCCGATTGGCGATGCCACTCGCAGACCCAGTTACAAAAATGGTCAGCTGACATCGATGGTCGATGCCGTGAACTCCTGTCTCGACGAATGGATGAATGCCGAAACCTTCACCGAGAGCAGCGCAGAGTATGTGGCGCTGCACGAATGGCTGGAACAGCGTGCGGCACCGGGTGAGGCAGAGGCGGTTAGCGTGCAGGTGGTGTCGCCGCCAGCGGATCTTTCCGGGGGTGACCCGGTTGAGGGTCGCAATACTTTTAACGCGAGCTGCGCCGGCTGCCATAACATCGACGGCACCGGCACGATTCGTGCCCCGGGTGTGGTGGGTTTCGGACTCTCACCAGAGCTGGTTGCCAATCGGGTGCGCTCCAGTGGCAGAACGGATTCCGGTGTCTACGATGGGTTGACCGGGGGCATCATGCCCTTTTGGGGGGCTAATCGTTTGAGTGATGAGGAGCTTCTTGATTTGGTGGCCTATCTGGAGCTGACCGACGATGCCAATGATCCACCCGCCAGTGGTGGTTCTGATGGCGGAGGCGCTGGTGCCTCGGGCTGCGATGCCGATCACCCCAGTGTGGGCAAAACGCTGGAGTTCTCGACCCTACAGCATGACGTGTCTGGTACGGCGACGATCATCGACAATTGCAGCATTCAGATCACCAACTTCAATTACGATGGCCGCGGCATTGTAGTGCAGGTCTACTCCGGTATTGATGGCCGGTTCCGCGGCAATGCCGGTATGGCTATCAGCCCGGACCTGGTGGGTCCGGCTTACTCCAACGCCACGCTCGATATCACGCTGCCCGATGATCTGACGTTGGATGACTTCAACTCACTGAGTATCTGGTGTGTCGAAGTGGGGGTCAGTTTCGGCGACGGTATCTTCGAATAGCTGGGAAGCCAGGTCGATGAAGTCTTCGGCGACGAAGGTCCACTCGCCTTCCAGGTGTATTTCCGCCGCACCCAGGTAGTGTTCGCCCGGCTCTGGGTTAGCCGGTTTTACCGGGCCTCCAAATTCCAGTGGGCGCCGCACAAACGCGGTTTGCATGCCATGGCCCGCAGCGTGTGCGAGGTCACGTTGATGCGCAGCGACCATGCATACCTGCTCGGGAGCCAGATCCAAGGCAGCGACGGATTTAAGATAGGTGTCCGGATGCGGTTTAAAGTATCCGGACAGCGATGAACCAAGAATGATGTCCCAGGGCAATCGGGCATGTTTTGCGAGTCTCACCATGTCGGAGAAATTGCCGTTGGACAGTGGGGCGATGATGGCTCGTTGTTTAATGGCGGTTAATCCTGCAATCGTGTCGGGCCAGGGTTTCAGCTCTTGCCATACCTTGTTCAATGCATCGATCTGTGCGGCGTTAAACTGTTGATCAAAGTGCTTCTCGAGCACGGCGACCAGGTTTTTACGGTTGATTGTTTGCAGTGGCAGAAACTCGGATTCCTCAATCGCCTGGCCAAAGGTGCTGAACAGGTACGCGGTGCGCCACTCAATGGCGAGCTGACCCGCATCGCATGAGAGGCCCTGTGAGTCAGCAAAGCGCGCAATGGCAGCCCGCATGGGATGATAGAAGTCGCAGACCGTTCCATAGGTGTCGAAAACCACGGCCTCAATCGGAACCTCTCCCCGCGTCGGTGAGCAGTCGGCTAGTGGTTCAATGCTCATAGCGGTTCTCCTGGGCCTTAGAATGTCGTAAGTTAGGTCGAATAATCACAAGTATTGTAGGTCTTCGATGCGAAAAATCATCGTAACGGTACTGTTTTGCATGTCCTTTTGCGCGCCACTCACACTGGCGGAGACTTCTGAAGCCAGTGGCGCAGTGTTGCATGCAGGCGTCCTGGATGCACCACCGTTTACTTCACTTGACGATGGGGGTGATTGGGAAGGGTTGAGTATTGAGCTGTGGCGGCGCTTAACGGATGAGCTGAAGCTCGAAGGTTCGGTGCGCGGCTATACGGACATCGTTGAGATGCGTGCGGCGCTGGCCAATGGCGAGGTTGATGTTCTATTGACCGTTCCCGCCACCCAGGAACACGAAACCGAGATGGACCTTACGCAACCTTACTACCGCTCGGGTTTTGGTATCGCCGTAGCCAAGCAGGATTCCGCTGGCGGGATGATGGGCTATCTGGCGGCGATCGACTTGTCTGAAATCGCGGCTTTGTGCGCGGGTCTCGCAGGCTTGTGGTTCATGGCCGGAGGGCTGTTGTACCTGCTGGAGCATCGTCGCAATGAGAAAATGTTCGGCGGCGGGGCGATCAAAGGTACGGGCCAGGGGATGTGGTGGGCGGCCGTTACCATGACAACCGTGGGATACGGGGACAAAGCGCCCCTGACGCTAGCCGGGCGCTTGCTGGCCATCATCTGGATGATGGCATCCATTGTGTTGATCTCCAGTTTTACTGCCTCTATTGCGGCCTCGCTCACATCCGAGCAACTACGTGGCAAGGTTCGCGGGCCGGCAGATCTGCCGCACGTACGTGTAGGCAGTGTGGAAGATACGCAGCCGTTTGAATGGCTGGGCGACAGGGGAATCGCTGCGGCCTCTTATGGCAGTGTGCATGATGCCCTGGATGCCATAGCAGAAGGCCAACTCGATGCGTTTCTGTTCGATGAGGCTGTACTGAAATCCACCGTGGCAACCGATTTCCCCAGTTCGGTGACGCTACTCCCTCACACGGTGTCGCACTACTATCTGGGCATGGCTGTTGCGAACGGCAACGACTTACGTGAGTCGATAGATCGCGCATTGCTGGGCACGATGGCCGGTGACGAATGGGAGCGATTGTTGGCCCGCTACGGACTGCACGCCGAGTAAATAGCGGTGGATATCCAGCAGGTGAGAGCAACGGAAGAGGCGGCCAGGCGCGGCGATGTGAACGCGGCGTTTCTTGCCGCGACACTGGCCAGCACCAGTTTGTGGCGGTTCCGAAGCTGGGATGAATCTTTCGATTATTTATTGCTAGCGGCGCAGGGAGGCCATGAACAGGCGCGGCAGGCGCTACAGATTTTGGCAGCGGGCCCCGACGATGAAACCGATAGCGCCGACTGGCAGGTATTGCGCGCGTCGATTGAAATAGAGCAGTGGCTGCAAGTAGAACCGGCAAAGATACTAAGTGACTCACCCTCGATTCAGGTCTTTGAGCGTTTTCTCCCACCTCGCGCCTGCGCATGGTTGATCCGACAATCGGGCCCCGGACTGTCGCGCGCGACCATCTACGACAAGCGCACCGGTGGGCATACCCAGGATGGTAGGCGCACCAACTCTCACTGTGATTTGGGCATGCACAATGGCGGGGTACTTACGTTCTTGCTGCGAGCCCGCATCGGCGTGATAACCGGACGTCCCGAGTTGGCCATGGAAATCCCCAAAGTATTGCATTACCAACCGGGTGAAACGTTCGCCGAACACTACGATTACCTCACGCCCGATGAGCCAGCCTTTGCCCAGGAGTTGGCACAGCGAGGCCAGCGTGCTCATACCTTTCTGGTGTACCTCAATGAGGGGTTTGAAGGCGGCGAGACGGCCTTCCCAGAGTTGGATATTGCTTTTCGAGGTAATACTGGAGACGCGCTGCTGTTTACTAACGTAGATGATGCGGGCGCCGCCGATCCGCGGACCCGGCATGCCGGTTTGCCGCCTACCAGCGGCGAGAAATGGCTGTTCTCGCAGTGGATTCGGGATTTACCCGCGAGCTGATCTATACTGGCCCGCGAGGCAATTGAGGAGAAACTCAATGACGGAAGACGACACCGCGCAGCAGGAATCCAAAATCGATATTGGCGCCTTGATCCACTCCAGTGCTGGCATCATTGCGCTGGTCATGGGAGGCATGATGTACGCCTATCCCTGGGCGCTGCATGTCTTCGCCGGCCTGATGATTCTGTCGGCCGTGAGTGCCGTTCTGATCTCCTGGCGCATGGATGCCTGGGTACCGGGACACTGGCTGGCCATGTTGCCGATCATCGGTGTTGGCATTGGTTATGCTGGCATGAGCTGGGGATTTACGCTCGCCTACCTGTGCCTGTGGATCGCCTTCGTGCACTTCGTGTGGCGCGGTGTGCAGGCGATGAAAGAGGCCAAGGCCGTGGAGCAGTCAGACTCCGCTACTTAGCGCCGTCAAACCAATCTTCGAAACCGAGCGGCCCGTGCGGGCCGATGTGAAGCTGTTCTAACACCCCGTGTCCCACCTCGTCGCCGCAGCGAGCGGTGACGATCTGTTGAATATGGATGTTCTCCAGCGCCAGCGGATCGACTTCATCGACCTTCCAGCTCTCGCCGCCAATAGCTAACTCGTCGTGCCATTTGCCGTGCCCCCAGGTGGGGTGTTGGTAGCCAAGGCCCTTCATGCGGTGAATCAGTCCAAATTCGAGCTCGATTTCCAAGCTCTCTCCTGATTTGTCATTCATGCGAAATTTTCCGCCTCTGGCCTGACGAGTACCGGTAATCAGGTCCAGTTCGAAGCCAACTTTGCCATCCCAGACGATCGCGTTGGGGTCATTCACCGGTGGCAGCGCATCACCTGAGTCGAAGTTCGCAGGGTGTATAGGCATGATGGCCTGGTCTGTATGCCATTGGTGGCCCTTTTCATCCTCGAACAGGCCCGCCAGGGTGCAGCGACTCTCCCAGTGGATGGGCAGCCACATGAAGTGTACGGCCTGGAACTCGGCCATTGGTGCGCCGCCGGTGTAACTTTCGCCGACGGGACGAATGCCCCAGGAGCGGTCTTTCAGACCCAGTGTCGTCTCGCCATTAACCTTGAGTTCCTTGCCATCGTAACGAATCACGCCCTGCCAGAACCCAAACTGATCCAGACGGGTGGCGTCCATCACTACGTGGCGGCTATTGCGCAATGTCTGGCGGCCCTCCTGAATTGCGCCACTGCGTGGGGTAAATACCAGGTCGCACTCAATGCCGGTTTCGTTGGGGCCAATGACCAGGCGGTGTCTGCCCATGGGCTCCAGAATCTGCAGATCGAAGGGCCCTACGGTGAGTTCGGTAGGTTCGTCCGGTGCCCGCCGTGAGCCGTGAAACGCGTATTGCTGTCCGTCGATAACCAGGCTGAGGCTGCAGTCGAGAATTCCCAGGTTCGGATAGCGGCACGCGCCGACACCAAAATAAAATTCGCCGTCGCGGTCGTGGCCGTTGTACCAGAAACGGTCGTAGTGAAAGCGGTCGCTAGAGGCGGTGTAGGCAATCGGTTCGGCGATCTGGTGAATGGGATAGTCGTCGAGCTTGGTAATCATTGGTAGGCTCCCGGTGCATCTCGAATGTTCAACTAAGCCTATACTAGAAGTCATAGCCACGCCGCTGGAGGACTAATGACTATTCGAACCGCGATCGTTTTTTTGCTACTTGCCCTGGCCTCTGGCTGTGCGGGGAGCAAGTATTCGGAAAACTATCAACCCGCGCCCGGCGCAAGTGCTGCTGCGACGAGTGAACCTGCGAAGATTCGGCGGGCGCGCGACATCGGTGCTGAAACCGGCGATCTGCAGCGTGCGGGATATCAGGTGCTGGGTACTGTGGACTTCACCGCCACGCTGCGCAGTGACGAAGAACTGCAAGCGCAGGCGATTGCTGTCGGTGCAACGCTGGTGCTAAAGCAGAATACCTTCCTGGAAACGAAGACCGTCGACAAAACGGTCTACAAACCCAACTCCACCACGGACAACACCACAAGGGTAGGACGGGGCTCACCGCGTACAACGGCGACCCAGCCTGCTGACCCACTGGCCCGCAAAGGTTCCATCGAACATACGGAACAGCAGAGTCTGTATCGACACCAGGCGGTGTTTCTGCGGCGCTGAGGACTTAGCTATTCGCCGGGCTGGTATTGCACCACGTGCTGATCGATCTTGCCGAATATGCTGGTGCCGTTTGCATCCAACATTTCGATTTCAATGCGATCACCGAAGGACATAAACGGAGTGGAGGGTTCGCCATTGGCGATCGTCTCCAGGCAGCGCACTTCTGCGAGACAGCAGGAGCCGTCTTTGCTGCCCACGTTCGAGACGGTCCCTGAGCCGATAACGGTGCCTGTCATCAATGCGCGTGACTTGGCGCAGTGAGCGATCAGCGTCGGGAAATCGAAGGTCATATCCACGCCGGCATTGGGCGCCCCGATGAGCTCGCCGTTCAGGGTCGCGCGCAATGGTAGGTGTAGTTTAGCGCCGTCCCAGGCATCACCCAGTTCGTCGGGGGTGACGAGTACAGGGGTGAAACTGGTCCAGGGCTTGGACTGATAGAAGCCGAATTGCTTGCCGAGTTCTGCGGGAATCAGATTGCGCAGTGACACATCGTTCACGAGTCCGATCAGCTTGATGTGTTCCTGAGCCATCTCTTTATCGGTACCCGCGGGCACGTCGTCGGTAATCACGACTACTTCAGCTTCGAAGTCGATACCCCAGTCTTCGCTCTCGGCCTCGATATCATCGCAGGGGCCAATGAAGGCATCCGACGCGCCCATGTACACCAGCGGATCGGTCCAGAACGACTCCGGCAATTCGGCGCCACGTGCTTTGCGCACCAGTTCCACATGAGTGACGTAAGCGCTGCCATCGGCCCAATGATAGGCCCGGGGTAACGGTGCGTCGCAGCGGGCGGGTTCAAACATGAACTCGCCGTCGACACTGCCCTGATTGAGTTGCTCGTAGCGTGCGCGCAATTGGGGTTCTGTGGTCGCCCAGTCATCGAGGGCGGCCTGCAGCGTTGGCGCAATGTCGGCAACCGTCACGGCGCGGCTGAGGTCTTTGGATACCACGACCAATTGACCGTCGCGGCCGGATTTCAGGCTGGCCAGTTTCATGCCTCTGCTCCTTCGAACTCTTTCTCATGCAACCAGGCCGCATGGCGGGCGCTACCCGGTGCAGTTCTGCCATTTCTTCGTCGCTGCAGCTATTCGCCGCGAGCTCGATGCGGTGACCGTTGGGATCGCGAAAATAGATCGACTGGAATATGCCGTGATTGGTCGGCCCAACCACCTCCAGGCCTTCCTCAACTAACTTGCTGTGAGCGGCGTGCAGTGCTGCCATATCTTCTACTTCGGAGGCGATGTGCTGCACCCAGTCCGGCGTATTCGAGTCGAAACCCATGGCGGGCGAGTTGGGTAGTTCAAAAAAAGCCAGTACGTTGCCCATGCCGGCGTCAAGGAACACGTGCATATAGGGGTCTGGTGCCTTGGTAGAAGGCACCTCGTCTTCCGCGATAGCGAGCACAAAGTCCATACCCAACACCCGCTGGTAAAACTCCACGGTTTCTTTGGCATCGCGACAGCGATAGGCCACGTGGTGTATGCGCTTCAGGTTCATAGTGTCACCTCTGCTCAGGCGGCATCATCGGTGGTGATGGCACCGCGACGAATCTGGTCGCGCTCCATCGACTCGAACAGCGCCTGGAAGTTGCCTTCGCCGAAGCCTTCGTCTTCTTTGCGCTGAATAAACTCAAAGAAGATGGGGCCGATAACCGTCTCTGAGAAAATCTGCAGCAAGAGCCGCGGTTGGCCACCTTCGGTGCTGCCATCCAAGAGAATACCGCGTGATTGCAGTTCATCAACAGGCTCACCGTGGCCGGGCAGGCGTTCATCCAGCATCTCGTAGTAAGTCTCAGGCGGCGCAGTCATCAGCGGTAGGCCGCGAGCCTTTAGCAGGTCCAGGCAGGCGGGCAGGTCCTGACAGGAAAAGGCGATGTGCTGTATGCCTTCGCCGTTGTAGGCCATCAGGTACTCCTCGATCTGGCCTTCACCGCCAGCCTCTTCATTGAGGGGGATACGAATCTTGCCATCTGGCGCTGTCATGGCGCGTGAGCGCAAGCCGGTGTACTCGCCCTTGATGTCGAAGTAGCGAATTTCCCGGAAGTTAAACAGCTTCTCGTAGTAACCCGCCCAGTAATCCATACGACCGCGATACACATTGTGGGTGAGGTGATCGATTTCCTCGAAACCACAGCCCGCGGGGCGCCGTTCAACGCCTTCCAGGTATTCGAAGTCAATGTCGTAAATCGACGCACCGTCTTCATAGCGGTCGATCAGGTAGAGGATGGCGCCGCCGATACCGCGAATGGCAGGTAACTTCAGTTCCATCGGCCCACAGGGGATGTCGATAGGCTGGGCACCCAGCTCCAGAGCGCGTTTGTAGGCTGCTGCGGCGTCTTTAACTCGAAAAGCCATGCCGCAAGCCGACGGTCCATGTTCCTCCGCATAGTAAGCTGCAGGAGAGGCGGGCTCATAGTTGATGATGAAGTTCATCTGGCCCTGGCGCCACAGGTCTACGTCTTTTGAGCGATGTGTGGCTACGTGAGTGAAGCCCAGCATTTCGAATACCGGTTCGATGACGCCGCGCTCGGCCGCCGCATATTCCACAAATTCAAAACCATCCAGACCCATTGGGTTTTCAAATAAATCGCTCACGGTGCCTCTCCTCGCTGTATAACGGGTTTAATGAGTAACAGCATAGCGTCGATGGTGAGCGGGTTTTCTTCTATATGGACCCTTTATGTGATAAAAAACGAAAGAATTAATCATTATTAGATTAAATATAGAAGGAATCCACCATGAAGTTCGATAATGCGGAGAGAGACATCCTCACGGTGTTACAGCAGGAAGGCCGTATCAGCAATGTTGAACTGGCCGAGCGCATTGGTCTGTCGGAGTCGCCCTGTTTTCGCCGGGTAAAACGCTTGGAGGCGGAGGGTGTCGTAGAGGGCTACGCGGCCAGGTTGAACCAGCGTAAGCTGGACCTGCAGGTGACGGCGTTTGTGCAGGTGAGCCTTGAGAAGCAGGACGATACCAAGACGCGGAATTTTCTATCCTGTGTGGAGGCCGAGGAGCATATCGTGGAATGTCACGCCATGAGCGGTAGCCACGACTACCTGCTAAAAGTGGTCGCGCGCAGCATGGATCACTTCTCTGAACTGTCGATGCAACGCATTCTCAAGTATCCCGGTGTGAAAAACATCGAATCCAACTTTAGCCTGCTTGCAATCAAAGAACGCAGCGCGCTGCCATTACGCTGAGGACGCGGTACACTGCGCGGCTGGAAAACCATTCCGCGGAGAACCCTGTGAAACGAGCGCTATACCCACTGGTCGCATTTGTCGTGTTGTCCACCCAGGTTGGACAGGCGACAGCTGCCGACAAGAAACTGTCCGCCTCCTGAGGCCAAAAAGATCGATCACATCATGGAAGCTCATGGTGTGAAGCGTAATGATCCCTATTACTGGTTGCGCGATGATACGCGTGAAGACAAGGAGATGTTGGCCTATCTGGAAGCAGAGAACAGCTACGCCGCCACGCAACTGGCGGGCGCGGAGGCTTTGGCAGACACGGTATTCGATGAGATCGTCGGGCGCCTGGAACAAAACACCAGCACGGTACCGGCGTATGACAACGGTTACTGGTACACCCGCCGGTATGAAGAAGGCAAAGAGCATCCAATCTTTGAGCGGCGCAAGGGTAGTGAGACAGCTCCCGTAGAATTATTGCTGGATGCAAATATTGAAGCCGCCAAGCACGACTACTATGCGGTTGGCGGTACCGAGGTGTCGCCTGACAATCGGTGGCTGGCTTACACTGAGGATCTGGTGAGCCGGCGTCAGTATCAGCTGCGCTTCAAGAATCTGGAAACGGGTCAGCTTTCCGATACGGTTATCACCAATCTGGAGCCGGGAGTAGCCTGGTCTAACGACAGCAAGCATATTTACTATCTCAATAAACACCCCGACACATTGCTTGGCTACCATTTATATCGACATCGGCTTGGAACCGACCCTGCTAGCGATGTGCTGGTCTATGAGGAAGAGGATGACACCTATTATTCGGGCCTGGGCCGTTCTCGCTCCGGTGATTATATTCTCCTGTGGCAGCGGGGCTCCGCGAAAGGCGCGACTGCGGCGCTGGACGCCAACAACCCGGATGCCAAGCCGGTGTTTCTCGCGCCGCGCAGCAACGACTTCGAATTCTACGCCGATCACCTGGGTGATCGCTTCTTCATTCGCCACAATATTGATGCCCCGAATTTCAAAATCTCAACAGTTGCAGCTGACGCTATAGGCGAACCTGCCAAGTGGCGTGATCTGGTGCCCCACGATGAGGCAATTCTCATCGAAAGTCTGGAGTTGTTTGACGGGGTGCTAGCCCTGCAATACCGCGAGCAGGGTCAGGTGAAATTGCGTGTACTCGATCTTGAGTCCGGCAAGAGCCGGCCGGTCAACGTGGCTGACGAGGTCTATGAAATAGGCTTTACTGGCAATGCCTCAGCTGACGTCAGCAATTTGCGTTTCTCATACAGCTCCATGACCACGCCGCGCTCGGTGATCGATTACGACCTGAAGACCGGCAAGCAGACCCAACGCAAGCAACAGAAGATTCCCAGCGGATGGGATGGCGACAAGTACAAGGTGGAACGCGTCTACGCGACGGCGCGCGACGGCGTCAAAGTGCCGGTCACGCTTTTTTACCGTAAAGACCTTTACAAGGCCGATGGCAGCAATCCGCTTATGGTCTATGGCTATGGGTCCTATGGGCTCAACATGCCGGTTGGGTTTAACACCATAGCGCCCTCGTTGGTCGATCGCGGCTTTGTCTGGGCCTATGCCCATATACGTGGCAGCAGCTTTTTGGGTCGACAGTGGTATGAGGACGGCAAGTTGTTAAAGAAACAAAACACCTTTAACGACTTTGTCGATGTGACGCGTTATCTAATCGATAACCGTGATGTGGATGCCAAGCGCGTGTTCGCCTGGGGTGGATCGGCCGGCGGTTTGCTGATGGGCGCCGTTATCAATCAGGCACCGGAGCTCTATCGAGGCGTTATTGCGGCAGTACCCTTTGTCGATGTCGTAACTACCATGTCCGATGCCAGCATTCCGCTGACGACCGGTGAGTACACGGAGTGGGGTAATCCGGCTGACAAGCCCTATTTTGATTACATGCTGTCCTATTCACCCTACGACAATATCCGTCGGGTGGAATACCCCAATCTGCTCATCACCAGCGGATTATGGGACAGCCAGGTACAGTACTTTGAGCCCGCCAAGTGGATCGCCAAATTGCGTGATTACCACCAGGGGGACAATGTCCTGGTGATGAAGATGGATATGACGTCGGGACACGGGGGTGCCTCGGGTCGATTCCAGCGCTATCGTGTACGCGCGCTGGCGCAGGGATTCGCATTGGATTTGGCGGGACAGAAATAATGGTCCGGGGGCTTAGTGCCTGTGTAGTGGCGCTGCTTGTTGTCGGTTGCAGCCCGGTCGAGGACCCCGGTCTGTTCCCTGCCTATGATCCCGCGACGGCGGAGCCACCACCGCCAAAACCTGCAGTCGACTATAACCCCCATCGCCACCTGCTGTGGGGGGATCTGCATATTCACACCAGCTACTCCACCGACGCCTACACCATGGGTGTTAAGGCGACGCCGGATGATGCCTATATCTTTACGCGGGGCGGAACGATCGAGCACGGGCTGGGCTATGCCATTCGTATTGATCGTCCGTTGGATTTCGCAGCCGTTACCGACCACTCGGAGTTTATGGGTACCGCACGGGTGGATGACACTATTAGTCTGCCGTTCGAGGAGCGCAGCCTGCGCGATCGTGTGCTTAACGACAGTCCCCTCAGCCTGACCTGGGCGATGACGCTGACGGCCGGGCGCATTGCCGGCGGCAATCTCTCATCCGGTTCGCCGCGGGTTAGGGAGATTGGTGTCGATTCCTGGAAGCTGATGGTAGAAACCGCGGAGGCGCACTACGAGCCCGGCGTATTCACCACCTTGCTCGGTTACGAATGGACTTCCATGCCCGACAGCCAGAACCTGCACAGGAACGTGATTTACCGTGATACCAATGTGCCCGAGCTGCCCTTCAGTTCGCTGGATTCAGACAATCCCGAGGATCTGTGGGATGCCCTGGATCAGCAGCGTGCGGAAGGTAAGCAGGTGATCGCGATTCCCCACAACGGCAATGTCAGCAACGGCCTTATGTATGATCGGGTGCAGTTTGATGGCAGCTCGATTACACCCGAATACGCCGAGCAACGCCGCCGGAATGAGCCCGTGAGCGAAATTCTGCAGATCAAAGGCACCTCGGACACGCATCCGTTACTCTCACCGGAGGATGAGTTTGGGGATTTTGAGATCATGACCGCGCAACTCAGTACGACAGGCGCGCCGAGCGAGCCCCGCGGCAGTTACGCCCGCGATGCGCTGCGCGCGGGTATCGAGTTTGCTCATTCGGAGGGTTTCAACCCCTATCGCTTTGGCGTCATTGGTAGCAGTGACAGCCACAATGCCAGCACCTCGGTGCAGGAAGACAAGCATCACGGTAAATTGCCGGTGATGGACGGCAGTGCCGGGCTTCGACTCGGTAAATCGATCTGGTTGCCGGGTAGCATGTACCGCGCCAAGAACTGGGGTTCTGCTGGTCTGGCGGCTGTGTGGGCCCAGGAAAACACGCGTGAGTCCGTTTTTGACGCTATGGTGCGTAGGGAAACCTATGCGACTTCGGGTCCTCGTATCAGTTTGCGCTTCTTTGCCAGCTTCGACTACGAGGCCGCCATGATGGACTCCACTGATCTCTTGCAACAGGCCTATGAAAAAGGCGTACCGATGGGTGCAGAACTTGAGGCCAGTAACAGTGCGCCCGCGTTCGCACTGTGGGTGGCCAAGGATCCCGAGGGCGCCAATCTCGATCGCCTGCAAGTCATCAAGGGCTGGGTCGATGCTAAGGGGGTCAGCCATGAACGCGTCTACGATGTGGCAGCCTCCGATTCCCGACAATTGGGTAGCAATGGCAAGTATCCGCCGGTGGGCAATACCGTCGATATAGAAAATGCCAGTTACAGCAATAGCATCGGCGCCGTACAACTCAGCGCATTTTGGGAGGACCCAGATTTCGAGCCCGATCAGGAAGCGTTCTACTATGCACGGGCGCTGGAGATTCCAACACCACGCTGGTCGGTCTACGACGCTAAAACACTGGGAATAGAACCTGAGGGCACCACAACGATCCAGGAGCGCGCGATCAGCTCTGCTATCTGGTACCGCCCCTGACATACAGAGGAAATCGTCATGGCCAATGTGATCATTGAGAAAGCTGACCGCGTAACCACCGTCATTATCAATCGGCCGGAAGTTCGCAACGCCGTAGATGGTGAAACAGCGGCGCTGCTGGCGGAGGCATTCCGGGCCTTTGATGCCGATCCCGAATCCGATGTGGCCGTACTGACCGGAGAGGGTGGCTTCTTTTGCGCGGGTGCTGATCTTAAGGCGGTTTCTAGCCAGGACAAGGCCAACAAGGTCACCGACACCGGCGACGGACCCATGGGGCCAACGCGTCTCAAGCTCGGCAAACCGGTCATCGCAGCGATTGCAGGGCACGCTGTGGCGGGCGGCCTCGAATTGGCGACCTGGTGCGATCTCAGGGTGGTCGAGGAAAGTGCCGTATTGGGTGTTTATTGTCGCCGCTGGGGGGTACCTCTGGTGGATGGCGGCACCGTCAGGCTGCCGCGCTTGATTGGGCACAGTCGCGCCATGGATTTGATATTGACCGGCCGCGCCGTGCATGCCGAGGAGGCACTGGCCATCGGGCTCGCCAATCGAATGGTGGCCGATGGCAGCGCGCGTGAAGAAGCGGAGGCGCTAGCCCGTGATATTTCTCGTTTTCCGCAACTGTGTATGCGCAATGATCGGCTTAGCGCCTGCGAGCAGTGGGGCATGGATGAAGACAGTGCGATTAGTAACGAATTTCACCGCGGTATTGAAGTCATCAAGTCTGGAGAAACCGTTGCGGGCGCGACCCGATTTTCCAGTGGCGCAGGTCGCCATGGATCCTTCGAGGACCTGGGCGAGAGCTGATTTAAAGTTGAATATCGCTGCGCGGCGAGTGGTCACCAACGCGTAACTGCTTTTTCAATAAAGCGAGCAATTTGAGGCTATCGTCCCGGTTGAGGAATTCACCCAGGCGAATCACTTCACCTTTACTGTAGAGACTGATTTGGGGTCCGTCCCAGGGGTGTCGCTCAGGTATTACGGAAATGGCCGACTGTTCGCGCTCAAACTGCCACTGTTGCCGGGGGTGGTAGTGGCCTTTCTGAATTTTCACCGACTGTGCATCCAGCGTAATAACGTGGCGATAACGCAATTTCCAGCAGACGTAGTACAGCGCTGAGCCCAGGGCCAACATCTCCAGGCCGGCAAAGGGCAGAATGGGCCAGGCGCCGATCGCGGCGAATCCCAACGCAATCACGGCTGACAAACAGCACATGGCAATCAGCACCATCTTGTTGGCTTCCCAACTGGCGGAGCGATTGGGCTCGGCCACAATGACCTGTCCCTTGTCTGCATCCTGCTTATAAACCAAGTGCTTGTCTCGCGGTAGCTGCTGTTACATTCTAGGCGGCCAGAATGTTGCCCACAATCACCAGGCAGGGATTTGTTCATGTCAGCTACGATCGGACCGCTTATAAATGCGGCGCAGCTACTCGAGATTGAAGAGCCATGTGTCGTCGTTGATTGTCGCTTTTCCCTGGCAGATCCGGATGCTGGTGAGGCAACTTATCGGTCAGGGCATATACCCGGCGCGGTGTATGCACACCTCGAGCGCGATCTATCGGCCCCAGTAGCTGAGCACGGTGGCCGCCACCCCTTGCCCCTGGCGCAGGAATTTGCCGAGTGGTTGGCGACAAACGGTATTGGTCTCGACACGCCGGTTGTCGCCTACGATGATTCGCGCTTCGCATTTGCATCACGCTTCTGGTGGATGCTTCGCGCATTAGGTTATCGACGGGTTCAGGTATTGGATGGTGGTTTGGCGGCTTGGGTCGCCGCCGGTGGTGAATTGCTAGAGCAGAGCGCCGCGCCTGAGCCAGTCGCAATACCGCGGGTGGATGACTATGTCGGATTGGTGGATATCAACTCCTTGCGGGAGGCCATGGAGAGTGGCGCCACCCTGATCGATTCTCGAGAGGATAAGCGTTACCGGGGTATTGAAGAACCCATAGACCCGGTCGCAGGCCACATACCGGGTGCAGTAAATTTCCCCTGGCAAGATGTGACTGATGACAATGGCATGGCATTGCCTGTTGAGGAGCAGCAAGCGCGCTGGCAGCACATCGACAAGGACAGCGACCGAGTGCTTTACTGCGGCAGCGGCGTGACCGCCTGCGTCAATCTGTTGTCACTCGAATTGGCCGGACAAGATGATGCCCGACTCTATGGTGGAAGTTGGAGCGACTGGTGCTCGTGGATGGATTAGGGAGCGCAGATTACGCAGTACGTGGTATCCGGCAGGGCATCCAGCCGCGCCTCGGCAATGGCTTCTCCGCAGGCTGCGCAGGAACCGTAGCTGCCATCGTCCACTCGCTGCAATGCAGCTTTCAGTTGTTGGATAGATAGCTGGGTTTCTTTGGCGATCTCCTCAAGCACATCGTCATTTTCGCGCTCTGTGGCTTGTTCTGCGAAGTCACTGGATAGCGTTTTGGTAATGTCCCGAGTTACTGCGGCCAGGCGCGTCTCCAGATTAGTGAGCCTGTCCTGCAGCACTTGCCGACGTTGATCTGTATTCATTGCGTCCTCTAGAAACCAAATTCTTTACCCGTTCAGTGTAAAGTTTTCGGATTCTAGCGAAATGATCTGGATCAGAACTTTGGCGGACACTGTTGCGCCAGCACCTGACCCGTAACGGGATGCTCGAATGCGATCGCGCTGGCGTGCAAGATCAATCGCGGCGCCATGGCCAGTGCCTCCGGGTGCGCGTAGAGGTCGCAGCCCAGGATAGGATGACCAATCTCACTCAGGTGGATACGCAGCTGATGAGAGCGCCCAGTAACCGGCTCTAGCAAAAGGCGCGTCTGATTGGCGGCGGCATCGCGATGTATCACAGAGTATCGGGTTAGTGCGGCTTTGCCTTATTCGTTACAAATTTTCTGACGAGGGCGATTGGCCCAGTCCGGGGCAATCGGCAGGTCTATTTCACCATGATCGTTTGCCACCAAGCCGAATACGATGGCGTGGTACTGCTTCTCGACCTGGCGCTCCTGGAACTGGCGGCTGATGTGGCTGTGAACGGGCTTCGACAGCGGAACGATCATGATGCCGGATGTGTCCAGGTCGAGCCGATGAACAATCGAAGCGCTCGGATAATCAACCTGCAAGCGATTAATGACGCAGTCCTGATTGAGCGGATGTTTACCGGGAATCGACAGTAACAGGTCCGGCTTATTGATGATCAGCAGATGCTCGTCCTGGTAGAGGATTTCCACCGGGCGGTCGCAGGGCGGTACGATATAGGGCTCTTGCATGAATTCGTGCCAGTCAATTGGGGTGCAACTGTAAAGCGGTGAAGAAAAAAGTAAAGCCGGGAGAAGTTCACAGCGGTCTTAGCGCTCTGCTGCAGAAACACCTGCCTTTTGCGCGCGCGCTGTGCACGTCGATTGAAGATAGCGGCGGGCTGCAACTCTATCTGCTGAACGATGATTTTGCCCATCATGAGTTGAGTGCTGAGCAGATACACGCGGTTCTCAACTATCCTGCCTACTGGGCATTTTGCTGGGCTAGTGGTCAGGTGCTCGCGCGCTTCCTGCATCGAGAGCCAGACTGGGTGAGGGGAAAGCGCGTGCTGGACTTCGGCAGTGGCTCCGGGGTGGCAGCCATCGCCGCGAGCCTTGCCGGTGCAGCGGAGGTGGTGGCCTGTGATCTCGACCCCGATGCCTGCGAAGCCACAAGAGTGAATGCCGTATTGAATGGCTGCGATATTACTGTGGAATCGGACTTTGCGGACTGTGAAGCTGCGTTCGATGTGATTCTTGTGGCCGATGTATTGTACGACCGCGAGAACCTGCCCTGGCTGGATACCTTCCTGGCTCGAGCGCCCATGGTGTTGGTGGCGGATTCGAGAGTGCGCAACTTCTCACGCACGGGCTATCGCAAGCTCGGCCAGTGGCGCAGCACAACCCTGCCTGATCTCGATGAGTTTGACGAGTTTGGCCAGGTGTCTATCTACCTTGGTGAGTGATAGGACGGTGCAGCCTCCATTTGAATCGATAATCACTGGCCTCAAGTTTTCATCAAGCGCCGGTTCAGGCAAAATGCGGCCCGACGGTAGCGGGGAAAGGCATTGAACGAGCAATTGGTGGTATCAGACATCGGCGAAACGGACGAGGTTTTGCGCGCCCGTTTCCAGGAGTGGGGCTATCTCTACTTCAGAAATTATATGGCCGATGTCGATTGTGACGCGCTGCTGCAAGATATCTTGACGCAGGCGGCACCCTATATCCATATGGATGCGAGCCGCGGCGTACCCGTACTTAGCGGGGAGCCCTTTTTCGAGACCGACCCCACCTGGGATGAGGTGTACCCGAAGATTCAGTCACTTCAGAGCTTTCATGAGTTTTTTCATGGCGAGCATATTCAACAATTGATGCGACTGTTGGCCGGGGACGACGTGTTTGTCTATCCGATGAAAATGGCGCGCATTTCGACGCCGCGCAAGATCGGTTACGAGACTCCCCCTCATCAGGACGCGCATTCACATCAGGCCGGCCCAACGATGGCCGGTATCTGGGTAGCGCTGCAGGATATTCCTCAGTCCGTGGGGCGACTCAAGGTGCTACCCAAATCGCACCTCGGCGGCGTTCGTCCGGTGCATCAGGCGGAAGGTGTGGGTGGCGTGCAGTGTGAAATTTACGATCACGAAACCACCTGGCATGTCTCTGATTACCGCAAGGGTGATGTGGTGCTGTTTCACTCCTGCTGTGTGCACAAGGCAGAGCCAAATTTGACCGAGGATGTATGCCGCTTTAGCGTCGATACGCGCTTTTGTGATCACGGCGCCCCAGTGTTTGTTACCAATGTCGAGCCGCATCACGGCTGGCGCATTGAGGGCCTGGATTGGGAATCGATTTATGCGGGCTGGCAGTTGGCTGAGAACCAGTACTACTGGCGAGATTACCCAGGGCTGCACGGCCCCGGGGTGTAGGAATCACTACGCGGCTTGGCGCTTAGTGATAGCGCCGATCAATCTCCGATTCGAACGCATCAAACATAGCGGCGTCGCTGCTGCTGTTATCCGCCAGCGTTTCATTGCCATGAACCACTCGAATACTGGCCTGCAGTGATTGCACAGCCGGTTGTTTGCGCAACAGGGCGGCCTGCATGCTGGCCTGTGCCTCTTCCCAGGCTTCGTCGACACTGCGGTTGCAGTGCGCAGCCAGGTAGCGACCACTAAAACCTTCGCCCGTCAGGCTCAATAGAGTGTCGTTGTGCGACACGCTATTGCCGGGGGCCCAATAGTGGTGGGACAGCAGATCGCCGATGTGCGGATTATCGGTAAGGTAACCGTACTCACGTAAAAACCAGGCGCGTGTTTGGTACACCGCCATGTTGGCCAGCAGGTAACCCTGGTAGCTGCAGCAGGAGCCCTTGTCGAGCAGGTGCGGAATCGCCAGTAGCGGTCGCGGCGCGCAGTCCAGCCCGAAGATCTTCTGCTCCCAGTAGCGCGCCAGCTCGATCAGCGTCTCTGGCGTCAACTCATCGTCGTCCAATTGGTAAAGCGCCCACTCGTAGTAGGGCACCACCAATATCCCGCGCTCAGCATAGGCGGCGAAAGGTTGTTTGGCTTCAATACTTTTACGAATCAGTTCATCCGGAATGACATCACCCGCTTTGTTCGTCGCGTAAAGCTTGAGCCAATCTGCGTCCGCCAGCATGCTGTCGAAGAACATCGATTGGGTTTCTGCATAGGACATCGACGTCGGTGGGTATTCCTGGGAGAAGCAGGGCGCATTCTGGGTGATATTCGCGAAATGCGCAGCATGGCCGCCTTCGTGAAACAGGGTGTTAAGGCCATCGTCACCGCTGCCCACCTGGTCGGGATTGGCATTGCTGGTGAAATTAATCACCGCCGGTGACCACGCGCCGGCATTAAACCAGCCGGTTTGCGGTGCGTGCATAAACCCGTTCTCGTACTTTCCTTTCCGGTCCAGCAGGTCCAGCGTGAGGGTGGCATCGCGAAATGTCACACCCATACGCCCGAAAGATTCCACCCAGCGTTGCAGGCTCTTGCCGAAGGGCAGGTAGGGGTCCAATTGCTGTGCCGTATCGCCGCGCATGGCGTACTTGAGGTTATGCGCCTGCAGTGCGGATTCGCCGCGTTTTTCTACCAGGTAGTCCCAGCCGCGTTGCTGGGCATCGCGCGTTTGCTCCTCGAACTCGTCGAGGATCTCAAACAACTGCTCTGGGCTCATCCGCTCTTCCTTATTGACCTTGTAGTCAAAGAAGTTGCGGTAACCCATTTCGCGGGCAAAGGCGTTGCGGCGCTTGATGCTGTCGATGAGTCCGTTGGCCGCGACGAATTTCTCCAGTTCCAGCAACGCGTCGTGCGACGTCTTGCGCACGTTCTCATCGTCGCTGCTGACCAGGTTGGTGCTCAGTACCAGGGTTGAAGCGTCTACCTGTTCGCCGCTTTCGTTGGTGTAGTGCAGCGTTAGTGCCTTGCGGCGTTCAAAAAGGTCGGAGTCATCCTGCACCAGTTGCTTGTGCATCTCGCGGCCGGCCTCGGTTTCGATCGCATTGACCTCAAAGAACTGCAGCCAGCCACGCAGGCCATGCAGCAGGGCGTTCTTGTCCTCACCGTCTGGTAAGGCTTCGGCAGCGGCGATCTGTTCACGCAGCTCGCCAATACGGGAAGGATTGGCATTAAACGCGTTGACGGCATTCTCGGCCGCGACTCGCGCGTCGTGATCGTCACTGGTGCCCATAAATGTGGTCCAGAACAATTCCTCAGAAGGCTGTGCGAGTGAGAGATATTCACTGTTGAGTTGTTCAAAGTATTCGTTGGGGGAGGTCATGGTGCTGCTTTTCCCAATGCGTGTTGATAGGCGGCTATGGCATTGTCGAAACCCATGCGAATGGCGTCGACGGTAAGCGCGTGGCCGATGGAAACTTCGAGAATGCCGGTGATGCCGGCAAAACGGGGCAGGTTATCTAAATCCAGGTCGTGTCCTGCGTTGACCCCGAGGCCTGCGTCCATTGCCGCCTCTGTCGCTACGCGAAATTCTTCGAATACCGCATCGACGTTAGTGTCGGCCTTGAACGCATCAGCGTAGCTCTCGGTGTACAGTTCTATGCGGTCAGCGCCGACCTCGGCGGCAAGCCGTATTTGCTCGACGTTCGGGTCCATAAACAGGCTGGTGCGAATGCCCAGACTTTTGAGGTCGGCAAGGAGCGGCGCTACGCGGTCGCCGTCTTGTTTCAGGTCGAAGCCGTGATCGGATGTCAGCTGATCGTCACCGTCCGGTACCAGGGTGCACTGCTGCGGGCGAATCTCGCGTACCAGTTCCATAAACCCGGGATAGTCACTCACGCCGGCTCGGTCGCTTCTGCGCGGTCCGGCGAATGGATTGCCCTCGATATTGAATTCGATCGGGTGGCCGTATTTGGAGAGGGAGCGTTCCGCCACGACGGGTGCCAGGTCGAAACAGTCGCTGGCGCGAATATGGCGTTGGTCGGGGCGCGGGTGCACGGTAATGCCGTCGGCGCCAGCATCGAGCGCCATGCGCGCGTGCTCCGGTACCGAAGGATTAGTCGTATCCCTGGAATTGCGGATCAGGGCAATTTTATTCAGATTGACGCTCAGGGCGATCACTGGGCGGCTGGCTCCTCTGCGGCGGGCGTCGTTTCAACGCGCACAACCTCATTGATGGTGATCGGCTTCAGCGGCACGTTCTGGTGCCCCATGAAGTTGCCGGTGGGTTCTATCGCAATGGAGTCCACCACATACATGCCATCGATAACTTCTCCGAACACGGTGTAGCCAGCATTGCCCGGGGTCCAGTCGAGGCGGAAATTATTGCGGTGGTTAATGAAGAACTGCGCGGTGGCGCTATCGGGATCGTTGGTGCGCGCCATGGCAATCGTGCCGCGCTCATTGTGCAGCCGGTTGCGAGCCTCGTTTTTGATCGGGTCGCCGGTCGGTCTTTCGCGCATGCGCTCGTCAAAGCCACCGCCCTGGATCATGAAGCGCGGAATCACGCGATGAAAAATGGTGCCTTTGTAGTGACCGCTGTCGACGTAGCCGAGAAAGTTTTCGACCGTGATCGGTGCTTGCTCAGCGAACAAGCGCAGTGTGATATCACCATGGCTTGTCTTAATAACTACTTCAGGGTCTTTTGCCTGTGCGCCAAGCGATACCATCGTTAGCGCGAGAACCAGCAATATCTTATTCATGAGTAGAGTCTCCTTATGCCCAGCTTGAACTGCGGCGGCGCTGGGGCCATAGCCGAGGTACCAGCAGCGTGATAATAACGCCGAGTAACACTGCCAGTGCGCCATTGAAAAAAGCATCGCTTTCCTTGTTTTCCTGGAGGCGCTGATTGTCCGCCTCCAAAATCTCCAGCCGGCTCTTCATCACCTCCGCCTCTCGGGCCAGGCGCCGATTGCTGTCATCGAGTGCCAGCGCGTTGGCGGATACGCGCTGAACCTCTGCGAGCTCGGTGGATCGCTCTTGCAGCTCTGATTGCGTGTCGTTCAGTTGTTCGCTGACCTGCTGATAGTTCTCTTCCAATTCGATGTAGCGCTGGCGCAGGCTGTCACTGTCCTGGCTCAGGGTCTTCTCGCGCTCCAGTAGTTTGTCCAGCTGCTGTCGAGCCGGTTCTTCTTGCATTAGATACTGGCTGCGAATCCAACCCTCGGTGCCACCGGGTGTGGTCACCTGGGTATAGCCGGTTTCTTCATTGACTTCGCCGATCACCAGCGCAGTGCCACTGGGCAAGCCGCGGTGCACGATGCGGTATTGGGTGCCCTGACCGCTGCGCAAAGGTACGTATTGCTTGTCGCTGATATAGCGAATTTCCTCCGCGCTTGCGGAGACAGTGGCCAGGCCTGACGCCAGAGTCAGCGCCAAGAAGGGTATGGATAGGTATTTCAAACTGCGTGTTTCCTCGGTGATGATGCCGCTACTTGTCTGTGACGGGTCCCGGCGGTGATGATTCCTCTTCCTGCATATGCGGAGCAATCATCACGGCCGTAATGATGGTCAACAGCAGGGTGAACCCGATAGCGGAGTAAAGTTTATAACTAACCCAGAAGGCTTCTCCGAGCTGGTAGGCCACAATAATATTGAGTGTGCCTACCAGGGCGAAGTTCCCAACCCACAACCAAAGCAGGCGCGTCCACACCGGTTTAGGTAGTTCAATCTGGCTGCCCAGCGCTCGCTCCATAAGATTACGCTCGCCAATGAAGTGGCTGCCGGCAAAAACCAGGGCCAACACCCAATTAAATACCGTTGGCTTCCAGAAGATAAACGTCTGGTCGCGAAACAACAGCGTCGCACCGCCGAAAACACACACGGCGGCTAACAACCACAAAAGACGCTTCTCGAGCTCTTTCGTGAGAATCCAGGTCAGTATCACCTGTAGCGTGGTGGCTACGATCAGCACCGCAGTGGCGGAGAAAATGCCGTCCAAGGTATAGGACCAGCCGGCGAATTCGACAGTGGTCCCTTTCATTTGGTAGGTGATAAAGAACAGGACCAGCGGGACCAGTTCTGCCAGTTGCTTCATGAATTGTGAAATCTCTTACTGGAACAGGACTCAAGGAGTCGGGATAATGTGGCTAATGATAATTGATTTTCACACGCATAGTCATGCATCGGACGGTGCACTCTCACCCGCAGAACTTGTCAAAGCCGCCATGGACGCGGGGGTTAGCCAGTTTGCTATTACCGATCATGACACGGTCGCCGGATACCGTGAGGCGGCGGCGCTGAGCGAGAGCTTTCCCGCCGGTTTCAACTTGGTGAGTGGCACCGAACTGTCCTGTGTATGGGGCAAAACGACTATCCATGTGGTCGGCCTGGGTATGGATATCGAACATCCCGAACTGGTGGCCGGACTGGAGTTTCTGGATGCGGCGCGCGCAGAGCGAGCCACCATCATCGCACAGCGGCTCGAAAAGCTCGGTATGCCTGGTGGCTTGGAGGGTGCACGTGTGTTCGCTGGAGTTAGCCAAATCGGGCGTCCTGATTTTGCCCGCTGGATGGTGCAGGCGGGGCACGTTAAAGACGCTAATGAGGCCTTTGACAAATACCTGGGTGCGGGTAAGACCGGCGATGTAAAAGCTTGCTGGCCCGAACTGGCGGCGGTGACTAGCTGGATCACAGCAGCTGGCGGTACGGCCGTTTTGGCACACCCCTTGAAGTATCGTTTCACGCGCATGAAGTTGCGGCGCTTGGTCGCTGACTTCCAAGCTGCTGGCGGCACAGCCATAGAGATCTTCAGTGGGCGGCAACTGCCGGACCAGACGGAGCAATTGACCCGTCTCGCGCAGGAGTGCGATCTGTTGGTCAGCGCGGGTAGTGATTTTCATCGGGAATACGACTACGGGCCCCGGCTCGGCGTGGACACCACGCGATTACCTGCGGGCGTGCGCCTATGGTCTGATGCTGGGCCGCTAGCGTGAGCCAGTTTTTCCAGGTGCATCCAGAGAACCCCCAGGCACGATTAGTGCGCCAGGCGGTCGACATCATTCGTCAGGGTGGTGTGGTGGTCTATCCCACTGACTCTGGCTACGCGCTGGGCTGCCATATTGGTGATAAGAATGCGCTGGACCGCATTCGCCGCATCCGCCGCCTTGAGGCCAATCACAACTTTACCCTGGTGTGTCGCGATCTCTCCGAACTGGCCGCCTATGCCCGGGTCGACAATACCGCCTACCGACTATTGCGCAACAACACGCCGGGCCCTTACACCTTTATTCTTCAGGCCACCTCCGAAGTGCCGCGGCGGCTGAAGCACCCCAAGCGAAAAACCATCGGCTTACGGGTCCCGGACAACGAAATAGCGCGCTGTCTGCTGGCCGATCTGGATGAGCCGCTGATGAGCGTGACGCTGATCATGCCGGGCGACGAGTATCCGCTGATCGACCCCTATGAAATTCGTGAGCTGTTGGAGCATGAGGTCGACCTGGTGATCGATGGCGGTTACTGCGGTATGGAGCCCACCACCGTGCTTGATATGTCGGAAGAGACGCCAGTGCTCTTGCGTCAGGGTAAGGGGGATGCCGCTCCCTTTCTGGGTAGCTAGCCGTGGATTGCGGGGGTTATAATGCCCCATTGAAAACGTCTCAGGTGGCGCGTGAGTAATTCCATAGAAGATTCCGCAGAAAACGAGGGCGAAACCGCTGCCCCGGCGGAGTCTGCCGCACATCCCACACTCGAAGAATTGCGCAAGTCGCCGCAGCAGGGCGAGATGCCCTTTGCCGTGGTCGCGGGGCAGGCGGTAACTGAACTTCCCAAGGATCTCTACATCCCGCCGAAGGCGCTCGAGGTGTTTCTGGAGGCCTTTGAAGGGCCGCTGGATTTGCTGTTGTATCTGATTCGGCGGCAAAACATCGACATACTCGAGATCGATGTCTCCGACATAACTGAGCAGTACATGCAGTATGTGGAGTTAATGGACGCAATGCAGTTTGAGCTCGCGGCTGAATACCTGTTAATGGCTGCTGTGCTCGCAGAGATCAAGTCGCGTATGCTGCTGCCGCGTTCCAGCGAGATCGAAGAAGACGAAGAAGACCCACGGGCTCAGTTGATTCGTCGTCTGCAGGAATACGAGCGCTTTAAGAAGGCGGCGGAAGATATTGATGAGATGCCGCGCATGGAGCGTGAAACCTTCACTGCCAGTGCCTCCCCGCCCGATCTCGACCGCAGCCGCCCCGACCCCGATGTCGATATGCGCGAACTGTTAGTGGCGTTGGGAGAAGTATTGCGTCGGGCCGAGATGTACGAACATCACCACATTCAGCGTGAAGCGCTGTCGACCCGTGAACGCATGACGGAAGTACTGGATTCCCTGAAGGGTGTTCAGTTCGTACCCTTTGTCTCCCTGTTTCGGGTGGAAGAGGGTCGTCTGGGTGTGGTGGTTACTTTCCTCGCCATCATGGAGCTCATCAAGGAGTCGTTGGTAGAGATCGTGCAGACAGATAACTTTGGCCCTATCCACGTCAAAGCCCGCGTTGAAGGCGCCGATGAAGGCTCGGGTGTCACCGATCTGGAGGATGACGGGGAAGCAACTGAGCAGGCGCTGGAGCCGCAGTCCGGGCCTGTGTTGGAAGTAGTGGATAACAATAAGGAACCTGATAAGGACAATGGCTGAGACCGGACTGGTACAGATTCTGGAAGGTGCGATTCTGGCGGCGGGGAAGCCGCTGACCGTGCAAAACCTGGGAGATCTGTTTGAAGAAAATGCGCGTCCCGAAAACAGTGAAATTCGCGAAGCCTTAAAGCAGGTCGCGGAGCGCTGCGATGAGCGCGGCTTTGAGCTGCAGGAAGTGGCCAGCGGTTTCCGCTTCGCGGTGCGTCAGGAACTCAGCCCCTGGGTGGGTCGATTGTGGGTGGAGCGTCCCGCGAAATATTCGCGCGCCCTGCTGGAAACGCTGGCGCTGATCGCCTATCGCCAGCCCATCACTCGCGGTGAGATCGAGGAGATTCGCGGCGTAGCGGTGAGTTCGAATATCATTAAAACCTTGCACGAACGTGAGTGGATTCGCGTGGTTGGGCATCGCGATGTGCCAGGTCGGCCGGCGATGTATGCAACGACGCGTCAGTTTCTCGACTACTTCAACCTGAAAAACCTGGATCAGCTGCCGGCGCTGGCAGAGATTCGCGATTTCGATACGCTCACCAAAGAACTCGGTTTCGAGAATCTGGTGGACGAGACCGCGATGGACGAAGAGTCAAGCGAGTCTGCAGACGATATAGAAGAAGCTCCCGAAGAAGTAGAAGAAGCTCCTGAAGAAGTAGAGGTCATTGACGACACCGCCGCGGAGGAAGAGGCGGATCCGCGCGGCAATGGCTGACTCCGACGAAAAACTACAGAAGGTGCTGGCACGCATCGGGCTCGGCTCGCGTCGCGAGATGGAGCGCTGGATCGCCGACGGGCGGGTCTATGTCAACGGCCGTCTGGCAACGCTGGGCGACCGTGTGGATGACCAGGCAGCGATCTCGGTCGATGGTAAGGCGGTTACCGCTGAGAAAGACGACAAGACTCGTGTATTGCTCTACCACAAGCCGCCCGGCGAAGTGTGTTCGCGCAAAGACCCGGAAGGCCGTAAAATCGTATTCGACCGATTGCCGCCGCTGAAAAAGGGGCGCTGGATATCCATTGGCCGCCTCGACTTCAATACCAGTGGCCTGTTGTTGTTCACCACCGACGGCGAACTCGCTAACGCGCTGATGCATCCTTCCTCGTATATCGAGCGCGAATACATGGTGCGGGTGAAAGGTGAGGTCACGGAAGAAACCGTGAAGGTATTGCACGAAGGAGTGATGCTGGAAGATGGCATGGCCCGCTTCACGGACATCCAGGATGGAGGCGGTGAAGGTTCCAATCATTGGTACTACGTAGTGATCATGGAAGGCCGCACCCGTGAAGTGAGACGTCTTTGGGAATCTCAGGACTGTGTCGTCTCGCGCTTGAAGCGAACCCGCTATGGCGATGTGTTCCTGCCTTCGCACGTGAAGCGGGGTATGTGGACAGAACTTAAGAAGAAAGAAGTAAAAAGCCTGTATAAGCAGGTGAATCTGCCGCCACGGGAAGTGGCTAGCCCATCACCTGAAGACAAGAAACGCGAAGAGAGGCAGCTCTCCAAGCGCGGTGAAGGCAAAACCAAAGCCGGCAAGGGCGGCGGGAAGAAGAAACAGCCTTGAGCGCCAATAAGCAGCCCTGAGCGCGAATAGAAGGCCCTAAAGCGCTTACTGCGCGTCGATAGCCGCGCCATTAACCCCAGCGCTATCGTCACCCATCAGGTAGAGGTAAGCCGGCATGATATCTTCTGCCGTCTTAAGCGTATTCGGATCTTCTCCCGGATAAGCAGCCTTGCGCATGGCCGTGCGCGTGGCGCCGGGGTTCAGGCTGTTTACACGAATGTTGCTCGTGTTTTCCAGTTCGTCGGCGAGTGTTTGCATCAAGCCCTCGGTGGCAAACTTCGATACCGCATAAGCGCCCCAGTAGGCCCGGCCTTTGCGGCCGACACCCGATGAAGTGAAGATGATAGACGCCGAAGCCGCGTCCTGCATGATGGGCAGTACCGCCTGGGTCAGCATCATTTGCGCATTGACGTTTACGTGCATCACATCCTGCCAGGTTGCGGGCGATGCCGATTCGATCGGTCGACGCTCTCCCAATATCGATGCGTTGTGCAGCAAGCCGTCTAATCGGCCCAAATGTTCGCTGATGGTTTCTGCGAGTGAGCGATAGGATTCCATCTCGGCTGTCAGCATATCCATGACGATAATGGCCGGGGTAGGGCCGCCGGCAGATTCGATCTCGTCGTAAACGGCGTCGAGTTTCTCCTGGGTGCGCCCCAGTAATACCACTGTCGCGCCATGGGCGGCGTAGGTTTTGGCCGCCACCTTACCAATGCCATCTCCGGCACCAGTGACGAGAATCACGCGGTCTTGCAGCAGGTTGTCAGCGGGAGAGTAATTGGCAGGGATGGAAGTCACTGGAGGCTCCTGGTTGTTGGGGTCAGGCGAACGCATTGCGAATAATGCCAGCAAGCTCGGTAGCGCTTTGGGCAATGGCATCGGCGCCCCAATGCGCCGGTTCGCCGGGGTCATGTATATAGCCGTAAGCCGCTGCGATAGTGAACATACCCGCGGCATTGCCAGCGTCGATATCACGCTGGTGGTCGCCGATATAAACAACCCGGGTGGCTTCGCAGCCGAGCTGCTCGCAATTTAGAAACAGTGGCTCGGGGTCAGGTTTCGGCTTGCTCACGTGATCGGGGCAGACAATGCTGGCCGCTGGCGGATTCAGCGCGACCGTTTCCATGAGTGGGTTAGTTAGATAGCTGGGTTTGTTGGTGGAGATACCCCAGTGAATGCCCGCCGCATTCAGTTCGTTCAATAATGCCTGAATGCCGGGATAAGGCAGCGTCGATTGACCGAGTCTCGCTTGGTAAATCTGCAGAAAGCGAAGGCGCTTCAATTCAAATATTTCATCATCAGGCGACAGGTCCAGCGCCAGAGAGACCATGGCGCGGGCACCATCAGACACCGTCGCCTTGATGTCGGTCTCGGGTAGTGGAGCTAGCGCGTGTTCATCGCGCAGCTGTTGCACGGCTTCGACAAACTCGGGCGCAGTATCCAGTAGGGTGCCGTCCAAATCGAAGATGACGGCCTGTAATGTCGAAGGAAAACCACTCATTCAGGTTTGCTGGCGTGCACCATGTAATTCACGCTGACATCCCGCTCTTCCAGCCAGTACTTCTTCGTAATGGGGTTGTAGCAGAGGCCGGTCATCTCGCGGAGTTCCAAACCGGCCTCGCGAATCCAGGTGGCCAGCTCTGAAGGCTTGATGAACTTGCTGTATTCATGGGTGCCGCGTGGCAACAGGTTGAGCACGTACTCGGCGCCTACCACCGCAAACGCATAGGACTTGGGGTTGCGATTGATGGTTGAAAAGTACAGGTGGCCGCCGGGCTTACACATTTCTCCGCAGGCGGCGATGACTGCGGCCGGGTCAGGCACGTGTTCGAGCATTTCCAGGCAGCACACGATATCGAAATGTTCTGGCTGTTGCGCGGCAACCTGTTCCGCGGTGGCTTGTTGGTAATCCACTTCGAGACCGGATTCGAGTTGATGGATGCGCGCCACGTTAAGCGGCTCTTCACCCATGTCGATGCCAGTGACGGTTGCTCCACGCTGGGCCATAGCCTCAGCCAGAATGCCGCCGCCACAGCCAACGTCGATCAGCTGCTTGCCTGCTACTGGCGACAAACGGTCGATGAAGTTGGCCCGCAATGGGTTGATATCGTGCAGCGGTTTAAATTCACTGTTGAGATCCCACCAGCGCGAAGCCAGCTCTTCGAACTTGCTAATTTCCTGGGGATCGACATTGAGTTCCGTATTGCTCATTGGGCAGCCTTGATGGTCTCGCGCCAGTTGCGGGCGCGGTAGAGTACATCCTCCTGATCCAGGGTCAACAGTTCACGCTCGCGCATGACCGCCTGGCCGGCGATCCAGGAATGGGTCACCTGGCTGGAATTCGCCGCGTAAACCACCTGGGATATCGGATTGTAGAGCGGTTGCGTTTCCGGAGCGGAGAGGTCGATGGCAATCATATCGGCCAATTTTCCGGCGCTCAGGCTACCCAACTGATCCTGTAAGCCCAATGCTTTTGCGCCACCCAGCGTCGCCATCTCCAGCACCTCTGCAGCGGGCAGGCTGGTGGCGTCACGATCACCTACTTTGGCCAGTAGCGCCGCGGAGCGCATCTCGCCCAACATGTTCAGGTCGTTATTGCTGGCAGCACCGTCCGTACCCAGCGCTACATTCACACCGGCAGCTCGCAAGTCGCGAACGGGGCAACGGCCGGAGCCCAGTTTCATATTGGAGTCGGGACAGTGCACAACCGTGGCCCCGACGGCGCCCAGCAATTCAATTTCTTCACGGGTCAGGTCGGTCATATGCACCGCCTGCGTGCGCGGACCGATCAACCCCAGCGCGTTGAGACTGGCGATAGGGCGCTGGCCAGTGGCGCGTTCAGCCTCTTCGACTTCTTCGCTGGTTTCATGCAGGTGAATATGCACCGGCAGGTCGAGTTCGTTGGCCAGTAGGGCAATTTTCCCCATGGCCTCTTCACTGACCGTGTAGGGAGCGTGGGGGCCGAATACCACATTCACCAGTTCGTTGTGTTTCAGGTCATCGCGCAGCGCGAGTCCTTTGTGAATGTACTCGTCGGGGCCGCTGCCCCAGGCAGACGGGAAATCAAATATAGGGAAGGTGATCTGACAGCGCATCCCCGCGTGGTTCGCGCGTTCGGCGACGATATTGGGGAAGAAGTACATGTCGCTGAAGCAGGTAGTGCCGGAGCGAATCATTTCAACCATGGCGAGTTCGGCACCGTCGCGCACAAACTCGGGACTCATATGGCGGCCTTCGACCGGCCAGATATGGTCTTCCAGCCAGGGCATTAAAGGGTAGTCATCGGCGATGCCGCGCAAGAGGCTCATGGCTGCGTGGCCGTGCATGTTGATCAAGCCGGGCAGCACGACGTGCTCGGGTAGTTCCAGTACCTGACTGGCTTCCAGCCCGCGTGCTTCGTCGGCTGGTAACACCGCCGTAATTCGCTCTCCACTGATCGCCACGGCATGGTTTTCGAGCACAGCTGTGGACGGCTCCAGTGGCAGCACCCAACCGGCAAAAATCAGGCTATCGACGACGTCGCTCATGTGGCATTTCGGTCCTTCATCATGGCCGGCAAGTATACCCATAATCATGGAAAAAAATGGCTAAAAATTGCTAGCGCCCGTATAATTTGTCGTTTGTCTCATCAGGGTCTGGAACAAAGCTGAATGGGTGAATTAGCCAAAGAAATTCTGCCAGTAAATATTGAAGACGAGCTGAAGCAGAGCTACCTCGATTACGCCATGAGCGTGATTGTGGGCCGCGCCCTGCCGGACGTTCGCGACGGTCTCAAGCCGGTGCATCGGCGAGTGCTGTTCGCCATGAACGAGCTCAATAACGACTGGAATAAGGCGTACAAGAAGTCTGCTCGTATCGTCGGCGATGTGATTGGTAAATATCACCCGCACGGTGATTCTGCGGTGTACGATGCAATTGTACGTTTGGCGCAGCCCTTCTCGCTGCGTTACATGCTGGTCGATGGCCAGGGTAACTTTGGCTCTATCGATGGCGACTCTGCTGCGGCTATGCGATACACCGAAATCCGCATGCAGAAGATCTCTCATGATCTGCTGGCGGACCTCGACAAGGAAACGGTCGATTTCGTTCCTAACTACGACGGTACCGAGCAAATCCCCGAGGTGTTGCCTACTCGTGTACCCAACCTGCTGATCAATGGTTCTTCCGGTATTGCAGTGGGCATGGCCACCAATATCCCGCCCCATAATCTCACCGAGGTGGTGAGCGCCTGCCTGGCGCTGATCGACAACCCGGATATTGAGGTCGATGGCTTGATGGAGCATATCCCGGGTCCCGATTTCCCTACGGCGGGCATCATTAACGGCCGCGCAGGTATTGTGCAGGCCTACCGAACCGGCCGCGGTCGCATCTACGTGCGCGCTCGCACTGAGATCATCACCGATGAAAAGAAGGGCAAGGACACGATTCTCGTCCACGAGATCCCTTACCAGGTTAACAAGGCGCGCTTGATCGAGAAGATCGCCGAGCTGGTGAAGGATAAGAAGATTGAAGGCATCACCGAGCTGCGCGATGAGTCCGACAAAGACGGCCTGCGTATCGTGATCGAGCTGCGTCGTGGTGAAGTTGGCGATGTGGTGCTCAATAATCTGTATGCGCAGACGGCGCTGCAGTCGGTGTTTGGCATTAACATGGTGGCGCTGGTCGACGGCCAACCCAAGGTGCTCAATCTGAAAGAGGTGATTGAGGCCTTTGTTCGCCATCGTCGTGAAGTGGTCACTCGACGCACGGTTTACTTGCTGCGCAAGGCGCGCGAACGTGGACATATTCTCGAGGGCCTCACCGTAGCCTTGGCGAATATCGACCCGGTGATCGAGCTGATCAAGGCCAGCCCAAACTCTGCAGAGGCCCGAGAAAAGCTGATCGCGCAGGCCTGGGAGCCCGGCGAAGTGACTGCCATGCTGGAGCGCGCCGGCAGCGACGCCTGTCGTCCGGATGGACTCGAAGATCATTATGGGCTGGTCGATGGCAAGTATCATCTTTCTACCGCCCAGGCTCAGGCGATTCTGGAATTGCGCCTGCATCGGCTCACCGGCCTGGAACACGAAAAGCTGATCCAGGAGTACCAGGAGAAGCTGGCTGAGATTGCAGAGTATCTCCAGATCTTGTCTGATCCCGAGCGCCTCAAACAGGTGATTCGCGAAGAGTTGCAGGCTGTCGTGGAAGAGTATGGCGACGAGCGTCGCACCGAGATCACCGATTCTGCCCACGATCTGACCGTTGAAGACCTGATTACGGAAGAAGATCGCGTGGTGACCATTTCCCACGGCGGTTATGCCAAGACCCAGCCCTTGTCCGACTACCAGGCTCAGCGGCGGGGTGGTATGGGCAAGTCGGCGACAGCGGTCAAAGACGAGGATTTCGTTGAGCACCTTCTCATTGCCAGCACCCATGACACGATTCTGTGTTTTACCAATGTGGGCAAGGTTTACTGGCTCAAGGTCTACCAGATTCCCGTGGCCGGGCGCGGTTCCCGTGGTCGCCCCATGGTGAATTTGCTGCCGCTGGATGAAGGCGAGCGGGTGACTTCAATCATGCCCGTGGCCGAATACACCGAAGGTCACTTTATCTTCATGGCCACTGCTAACGGCACCGTTAAGAAGACGGCCCTGACTGACTTCGCTCGCCAGCGCAGCGTGGGTTTGCGCGCGCTGGAACTGGAAGAGGGTGATGTGCTGGTAGGTACTGCCATCACTGATGGCGAGAAGGACGTGATGCTGTTCAGTAGCGGTGGCAAGGCCGTGCGCTTCCGGGAAACCGATGTACGCGCGATGGGCCGTACCGCGCGCGGTGTGCGCGGCATCAAAATGGCCGAAGGTCAGCGCATGATTTCGCTGATTGTGCCCGCCGATGACGGCAAGGTACTTACCGTGAGCCAGAACGGCTACGGCAAGCGCACCGAAGTGACCGAGTTCCCCACCAAAGGGCGAGGTACCCAGGGTGTGAAGGCCATGCAGGCCAGTGAGCGTAATGGTGAACTTGTTGGCGCCGTTCAGGTATTCGATGGCGACGAACTTATGCTGATTTCTGACCAAGGAACCTTGGTGCGGACCCGCAGCGACGAGGTGTCGGTGCAGGGTCGAAATACCCAAGGCGTTCGGGTGATTCGCCTGAAGGAAGGCGAACAGCTGGTGGGCTTTGAGCGCATCGACGAGCCCGAAGAAGAGCCTGAGTTTGAGGACGAGGAAGTGATTGATCGTCCCGTGGGCCAGGCCAGCGAAGCGTCAGTGGGTGAAGCGCAGGAAGACGGCAGTTCGGAAGCAGATGCTTCGGGCGACGACAGCTCGGACTCGGAAGACTAAGCAGGACTATTTAATTATTGGCGGCCTGCTCAACAACAGCAGGCCGCTGAGGCGTTATTTTTTGGGGATTGATCATGGCACGTAAATACAACTTTTGTGCGGGTCCGGCAGCATTGCCGGAAGCAGTATTAGAGCAGGCTAGAGACGAAATGCTGGACTGGCAAGGTGCGGGCCTGTCCGTCATGGAGATGAGCCATCGCAGCCCGGAAATCGTAGGTATCGCCGAGCGGGCGGAGGCGACTCTGCGCGAATTGCTTGGGATTTCCGATGATTACGCAGTACTGTTTTTGCAGGGCGGTGCCAGCAGCCAGTTCTCCGCGGTTCCACTTAACCTGGGTGGCAGCACCGGTGCTGCGGACTACCTGAATACCGGGCAGTGGTCCAAGAAGGCTATTGCCGAAGCGAAGCGCTACCTGGATGTGAACGTGGTGGCGACGGCGGAGGGCAGCAATTTCTCTACGATTCCGCCCCAGTCTGAATGGGCGCTGAGCGAGAATGCCGCTTATTTGCACTACACGCCGAACGAGACGATTGGCGGGGTAGAGTTCTTCTGGACACCGGAGGTGGGTGCGCCGCTGGTGGTGGACATGTCTTCCACCATTTTGTCTCGGCCTATAGATGTGAACCAGTACGGAGTGATCTATGCCGGTGCGCAGAAGAATATCGGCCCGGCTGGCCTGACCCTGGTGATCGTGCGCAAAGACCTGTTGGGGCAGGCTAGCGAGCAGTGCCCAGCCATGCTGAATTGGCAGATAGCTGCTGAGAACGATTCCATGTACAACACACCTCCAACTTTTGCCCTGTATCTGGCTGGCCTGGTGTTTGACTGGGTGAAGGCCCAGGGCGGTCTTGCCGCGATGGAGGCGATTAACCGGAGCAAGGCCGAGAAGCTCTACGGTGCCATTGACGGCAGTGACTTTTATGCCAATCCGGTGGAGGTGCCGAGCCGCTCCCTGATGAATGTGCCGTTTACGCTGGCCAATGCTGATCTCGATAAAGCCTTCCTGAGCGAGGCCGAAGCGGCGGGCTTGCTGAACCTGAAAGGGCACCGCAGTGTGGGCGGAATGCGCGCCAGCATCTACAATGCGGTGACTGAACAGGCAGTGGATGCTTTGATAAGCTTCATGCAGGATTTTGAAGCACGTAACGGCTGAACCAAAACAATGAGCGACGAAGGTAAGAATCTCGACGAGGTTCGCGAGGAAATCGACAGCATAGACCGGGAGATCCAGGAGTTGATCAACCGGCGGGCTCGCTGTGCCGAAGAAGTCGCCGATATTAAGCTGGCCGAAGTGGTAGAGGCACGCGAGCGTGGCGAATCGGAAGCGGAGGTGGTGTTTTACCGGCCCGAGCGGGAAGCCCAGGTGCTTAATCGCATCAAGGAACGCAACGAGGGCCCGCTGGCGGGTGAGAATGTCGCCTTTATCTTCCGCGAGATCATCTCGGCCTGCCTGGCCCTGGAAAAACCGCTGTCCGTGGCCTACCTGGGGCCGGAGGGTACCTTTACCCAGGCAGCGACTATCAAGCATTTTGGTCATGCCGTTGTCAGTATGCCCCAGGGCACGATTGATTCAGTTTTCAACCAGGTGGAAGCCAAAGACTGTAACTACGGTGTAGTGCCGGTGGAGAACTCCACCGAGGGAATGGTCAGCCACACCCTCGACAATTTCATGGATTCGTCGCTGAAAATTTGTGGCGAAGTAGAAATGCAAATTCACCACCATTTACTAGTGGGTGAACGCACGACGGCGGACAATCTGCAGAAGATCTGCGCGCATCAGCAGGCGCTGGCCCAGTGCCGCGGCTGGCTGGAACAGTATTTTCCGCAGGTTGAGCAGATTGCTGTTTCCAGCAATGGAGAAGCGGCGCGGATGGCCGCGGATGACGTGGGAACCGCTGCGATCGCCGGCGATATGGCGGCGGATCAATATGGTCTGGAAAAACTGTTCGAGAATATTGAGGATTCGGCCCACAACACTACCCGCTTCCTGGTGATTGGCCGTGACGAAATTCCACCGAGCGGTGACGATAAAACGTCGATTATTGTCTCCAGTCGCAACAAGCCCGGTGCGCTGTTCGAGCTGCTGGAACCTTTTCGCAATGCCGGTGTGAGCCTCACTCGCATTGATACGCGCCCGTCGCGAACGGAGAAGTGGGCCTATGTGTTCTTCATCGAGTTTGAAGGCCATGTGCAGGACGCCAAGATCGTCGAGATCATGAACGAACTCCACGAACAGTCCATTCTCCTCAAGCCGCTGGGTTCTTATCCCAAGGCAGTGCTGTAACACCGTGTGATCTTCGTGAACCCGCGCGTAAATAAAGTCCTCATTATGGGGCTAGGGCTGATTGGCGGTTCCCTGGCTCGCTCACTGAAGCAAACCGACTTTGCCAGTGAGGTCTGGGGTTGGGGCTACCGGGATGTTTCCCTAAAGAAAGGCGTCGAACTGGGCGTGATCGATGATTTCAGCCTGGACATGGAAGCCGCGCTTGCCGGTGCCGATATTGTGGTGCTCGGTGCACCCACGCTCACCTGCAACGACCTGATTAAAGATGTGCTCGCGCGTGTTGGTCCGGAAACCGTAATTACCGACGCCGCCTCGGTGAAGGGGAGTCTTGTACAAGCCTATCAGCATGCTCGCGAGGAGCTCGCTGCGAGCACGGAGAGCACCGGCGAGTTCGCTCCGTTTGTGCCCGGCCACCCCATAGCGGGTTCTGAGCGCAGTGGCGTAGATGCATCAATGGCCGATCTGTTTGTCGACCACAGGGTCATTCTGACGCCGATTGACTCCACTGCGCCAGAGGCTCTGGAACTGATCCGCGCGATGTGGGATAGCACTGGGGCCGATGTTGTAGAACTGGGTGTGGTCGAACACGATGCCATATTGGCGGCAACCAGCCACCTGCCGCATGTATTGGCCTACGCGCTGGTCGATGCGCTGGCGCGCAGCGAGCTCAGTGAGGATATTTTTCGATTTGCCGCCGGTGGGTTTCGAGACTTTACCCGCATTGCATCCAGCGACCCGGTGATGTGGCGCGATATTGCGCTGGCCAATCGGGACGAGTTGCTGAAATCTATCGATGCCTTCAGCGAGCACCTGGCGCATTTACGTGAGGCGGTCGCGACCGGTGACGGCGAGGCGATGATCAAAACCTTTAGCGATGCCAAGGCGTCGCGCGATGCGTTTACTATTAAGAGGGAGTCCGAGTAGTGGAGTTCAGGTTATTGCCCGGAGGCTCATTGCGAGGCGAAGCCCGGGTACCAGGCGACAAGTCGATGTCGCATCGCTCTATTATGCTGGGCTCACTGGCTGAAGGCGTTACCCATGTGAGCGGTTTTCTCGAAGGCGAAGATGCGCTGGCCACAGTGGCTTGTTTTCGGGCGATGGGCGTGCAAATTGAGGGCCCCGACGATGGCAAAGTGACGGTGCACGGCGTCGGTTTACACGGTCTGAGCCCGCCGACGGGCGCCATCGACCTCGGTAATTCAGGCACCTCTATACGGCTTCTGTCGGGCCTGTTTGCAGGTCAGGCGTTTGATACAGAGCTCACGGGTGATGGGTCGCTATGCGGTCGTCCTATGGGGCGGGTGATTACGCCGCTCACGGCCATGGGTGCCGTTATAGAGGGCACTGATGGCGGTAAACCACCGCTGAAAATTTCCGGCAGGACGGATTTGAAGGGCATTCACTACGACCTGCCCATGGCCAGCGCTCAGGTGAAATCCTGTGTATTGCTGGCCGGTTTGTATGCGGAGGGCCGCACCTCAGTGACCGAGCCCGCGCCCACCCGCGACCACACCGAACGTATGCTGAGAGGGTTTGGTTACGACGTGCAGCGCGACGAGGCCGGGGTGATCAGCCTGGAAGGCGGTGGCGCGCTGCAGGGCTGCGATATAGAGGTACCGGCTGATATTTCCTCCGCAACCTTCTTTCTTGTGGCTGCCAGCATTGCCCCGGGATCAGAGTTGTTGCTTGAGCATGTCGGCATTAATCCCACGCGAACCGGCGTATTGAATATCCTGCGCAAAATGGGCGCCGACCTGGAGCTGATGAATGAACGCGAGGTAGGTGGTGAACCGGTCGCCGATATCCTGGTGCGCAGTGCACAGTTACATGGCATCGATATCGATGAGGCGGATATTCCCCTGGCCATTGACGAGTTTCCTGCGCTATTTATCGCAGCCGCCTGCGCGGACGGTACGACCACGCTGCGCGGCGCCGAAGAGCTGCGGGTTAAGGAAAGTGATCGTATTGCTGCGATGGCCGAAGGGCTGGCAGCGATTGGGCTTGAAACCGAGGTTTTGGAAGACGGTATCGTCATCAATGGCTTCGGCGCCGACGGCAGCTTTACTGGCGGCGTGGTGGAGAGCCACCACGATCACCGCATTGCGATGTCTTTTGCCATTGCGGCCCTGCGCTCCAGCGCAGAGATTACAGTGCGCGAAGCCGATAATGTGGCGACCTCCTTCCCTGGCTTTGATGCACTCGCCCGTGGGCTCGGTCTGCAGATCTCTGTGATTTCATGAACTCGATTCCGGTTATTACGGTCGATGGTCCCAGTGGTGCCGGCAAGGGCACTATCGCCCACTTATTGGCCGAGAAACTCGGTTATCACCTGCTCGATAGTGGTGCGCTGTATCGCGTAACGGCCTTTGCTTGTGACTATGATGATGTGGGTTTAGAGGATGAGGCAACTGTCGCTGACGTAGCCAGGAACCTGGATGTGCGCTTTGTGGCCGCCGATAGCGGCGAAATTCTGGTGTTTTATAGAGATGTGGATGCCAGTCGCGCGATTCGCACGGAAGAGGGCGGTCGTGGGGCCTCTACCGTGGGCGCGATGCCGGCGGTTCGCGAGGCCTTGCTGCAGCGCCAGCGCGACTTTTTACAGGCTCCCGGCTTAATCGCCGACGGTCGCGACATGGGCACGGTGGTTTTCCCCGAAGCACCCCTTAAATTCTTCCTCACCGCCAGCGCCGAAGAGCGCGCTGAGAGGCGCTATAAGCAGTTGAAAGATAAGGGGGAAAGTGTTAACCTCGCGCGCCTTTTGGGGGATATCCAGGAACGAGACGAGCGAGATCGCTCCCGTTCGGTGTCTCCTTTGTTGCCCGCCGACGATGCCATTGTCATCGACAGCACGGCAACAGCCATCGATTCCGTGTTCGCAACGGTCATGGAATCGGTAACCGCCTGCTTCGGAGCATGAACCAGCAATAGGTTCCGAAGCCGGTTTAGTTGAATTGACCCGCGCAAACTGGTGGTGCGGTAAAAACAGGTAAATATCTATGAGCGAAAGCTTCGCTGAACTTTTTGAAGAAAGTCTGAAAACTGTCGATATGCAGCCCGGTGCTATTGTCACGGGTGTTGTCATCGACATCGATAACGAGTGGGTTACGGTACACGCTGGCCTTAAGTCAGAAGGTGTGATCCCCCGTTCGCAATTCGTTGATGCCTCTGGTGAATGCCAGCTGAACGTCGGTGATGAGGTGCAGGTTGCACTGGAAACCGTAGAAGATGGCTTCGGCGAAACCAAGCTGTCGCGCGAGAAAGCCAAGCGCGCCGAAAGCTGGAAAGAATTGGAAGCTGCACACGAAGCTGATGCAGTGGTTAAGGGTGTTATCAATGGCAAGGTCAAGGGTGGCTTTACCGTGGATATCAACACCATTCGCGCATTCCTGCCGGGCTCTCTGGTAGATGTTCGTCCGGTTCGCGAGACCATCCACCTGGAAGGTCAGGAACTGGAATTCAAAGTGATCAAGCTGGACCAGAAGCGCAACAACGTTGTCGTTTCACGTCGTGCGGTGATGGAAGAAGCGAACTCTGCCGAGCGTGACGCACTGCTGTCTACGCTGCAGGAAGGCATGTCTGTTAAGGGTATCGTTAAGAACCTGACCGACTACGGTGCCTTCGTAGATCTGGGCGGTGTCGACGGCCTGCTGCACATCACCGATATGGCCTGGAAGCGGATTAAGCATCCTAGCGAAATCGTTGAAGTCGGCCAGGAAATCGACGTCAAGATTCTCAAGTTTGACCGTGAGCGCAACCGCGTTTCTCTGGGTCTGAAGCAACTGGGTGAAGATCCCTGGGTGGAAATCAAGAACCGTTACCCGGAAAACAGCCGTGTTATGGCCCGTATCACCAACCTCACCGACTACGGCTGTTTCGCCGAGCTGGAAGAAGGCGTGGAAGGCCTGGTACACGTGTCCGAGATGGACTGGACCAACAAAAACGTACATCCCTCCAAGATCGTCCAACTGGGCGACGAGGTAGAGGTGATGGTTCTGGATATCGACGAAGAGCGCCGTCGTATCTCCCTGGGTATCAAGCAGTGTCAACAGAACCCCTGGGATGCGTTTGGTTCACAGTACGCCAAGGGCGACAAGATCACGGGCTCTATCAAGTCTATTACTGACTTCGGTATCTTCATCGGCCTGGAAGGCAACATCGACGGCCTGGTGCACCTGTCCGACATCAGCTGGAACGAAGTTGGCGAAGAAGCCGTGCGCAGCTACAACAAGGGCGACGAGATTGAGACCATCATTCTCTCTATTGACCCTGAGCGCGAGCGCATCAGCCTGGGTATCAAGCAACTGGAAGACGATCCCTTCAACAACTACGTGGCTGAGAACGACCGCGGCGCGGTGGTTACCGGTACGGTTAAAGAAGTGGATGCCCGCGGTGCAGTGATCGAGCTGGCCGAGGAAGTCGAAGGCTACCTGAAGGCGTCTGAACTGAGCCGTGACCGCGTTGAAGACGCGCGCAGCATACTCAAGGAAGGCGAAAGCGTTGAAGCGAAGATCGTCAGCGTTGATCGCAAGAACCGCGGTCTGTCCCTGTCTGTTAAGGCCAAGGACTATGACGACGAGCAGGAAGCTGTTAAGTCACTGAAGGAACAGGAAGGCGAAGCAGCCTCTCCGGGCACCATCGGCGACCTGATCAAGGCGCAGATGGACCAGTAATTCGGTCTCACTGCGATTTGATCTGAAAAAGCCCGCCTCGTGCGGGCTTTTTTGTGGATGCAATAAACTTGCACTCCTATTGGCTAACAGGCAAAATATGCCGTCCAATCAGTAGCTTAGCGCTCCTGAGGGAGGACATAATGACAAAATCAGAATTGATTGAGCTGATCGCTTCGCGCCAGACCCAGCTCTCCGGCAAGGACGTAGAACTTGCCGTTAAGACCATACTGGAGCACATGTCGCAGACCCTGTCTGCGGGTGAGCGCATTGAAATCCGTGGCTTTGGCAGCTTTTCGCTGCACTACCGCGAACCCCGCAAAGGTCGCAATCCCAAGACGGGGGATGCCGTGCAATTGACCGGCAAATATGTGCCGCACTTCAAGCCCGGTAAAGAATTACGTGAACGGGTGAACATGGGGCTGCAGGCTGGCCTGTGAGCTCACGAATCCAACACAAAAAGGGTATGATTCCGGTCATACCCTTTTTTTTGTCCAGATTTTATGAATTTCATTAAGAATGTTGTTTTCTTCGCCCTGGCGGCAGCCATGTTGCTGCTGGGTGCGCTGTTCGCCGTGCAAAACACCGCGACCGCTCCGCTGGACCTGCTACTGATACAACTGCCGGAGCGCTCAGTCGCCCTGTGGGTGTTGCTGGCGTTTGCCATCGGCGGCGTGGTGGGCATGCTCACCAATATCGGGCTGGTGATGCGATTGCGCACGGCCTTGCTGCGAGCCAATCGCAGGCTGTCCAAGATAGAAAAGGCGGCGCAGCCAGTTGCTGATGTCGCCACAACGGAATCTGCCGATACCGGCACCCCTACCGAAACGAAGACCAAGGAGATTTGATGTCAGAGAACCCCGTAATCGTTGCCCTGGATTATGACAATGCGCCAGCCGCCCTGGCGCTTGCCGATCATCTCAACCCTCAACTGTGCCGTGTAAAGGTGGGCAAGGAATTGTTCACACGGGCAGGTCCCGATCTGGTAGAGCAGTTGCAGGTGCGCGGTTTCGATGTGTTTCTCGACCTCAAGTATCACGATATCCCCAATACCGTGGCGAAAGCCGTTAAGTCCGCCGCCGATCTTGGGGTATGGATGGTTAACGTGCATGCCAGCGGTGGGCGGCGCATGTTGGAGGCCGCGGCGGAAGCGGCGGCGAACAGCCGTCATCAGCCGCTGCTGATTGGTGTAACGGTGCTCACCAGTATGTCTGATGAAGACCTGGTAGAGCTCGGCTATACGGAGTCGGCGCGTGAGCGGGTGGGGCGTCTCGCCCAATTGTCCCAGGATAGCGGACTCGACGGCGTTGTTTGTTCCGCACAGGAGGCCGACATGCTGCGCCAGCAATGTGGCGAGGGTTTTGCGCTGGTGACACCGGGGATTCGATTGAAGGGTGACTCGGCCGATGATCAGCGCCGCGTAGTCACACCGGCAGACGCATTGGCGTTGGGTAGCAGTTACCTTGTTATCGGTCGCTCCATCACCAAGGCCGCAGATCCGATGCAAACGCTCAAGCACATTCAGGAATCCCTGGCAGCTTGAGCCGCAATTCGAACGAAATTGTAGGCACAGAGCCCGGCACGCTTCGACTGGGCGGCTAGACTTTCTATCGATACGGGTGCCGCAGGACGCATCAACGGATAGGAGATCCAGCCATGTTAAAGAGACTTATACTCGCATTTTTACTCGGACTGTCGCCGGCACTGGCGCCTCTGACGCTGCACGCAGCGGAAGTGGCGGTGGCCAGCCAGTCGCAGGCCGTCAACATCAACACCGCAGACGGGGATACGCTCGCGCAGAATCTCAAAGGAGTGGGTTACTCGCGAGCGCAAGCCATTGTGCAATACCGGGAGTCTTACGGACCTTTCTTTTCGGCAGATGACTTGCTGGAAGTGAGAGGGGTAGGGCAGTCAATCGTCGATAAGAACCGCGATCGTATTACATTGGAATAAGCCGGTTGCATCCGTATCATGACGGGGGCTTCGGCCCCCTTCTTTTTGGGGTCGCGTCAATCCGAATAACAGTCTAATAACACAGGAACGGCTCCACGACTTCATGCCTTTACCGCCGACCAACAGGGTCTGTCATGTTACCGGGGCCACCGGTTTTATTGGCTCTAAGCTCTGCGCAGCGCTAGCGAATAGCGGAAGCGAAGTTGCCAAGAGTGGTCGGGAACACGTGCGCGGCGATACGCTGCAAGGCGTTCAGGTTTTGGTGCACTGTGCCGGTGTTGCTCATCAGGAGGCTAGTGAGCCGGAGCACGAAGCTGGAAATTATAGTGCGGTATTGGCTCAGGCCGAAGCCGCGCAAGTGGCGGGTGTAGAGCGTTTTATATTCCTGAGCACGGTCAAAGCGGCAGAGGACGCGGGTGCCTATGGCTATTGGAAGTGGCGCGCCGAACGTGCATTGGAAGAACGGTTTGGGAATAGCGCCATGCAGGTAATCAATCTGCGCCCGGCGCTGGTTTATGGACCCGGGGCCAAAGGTAATCTTGCGACCCTGATACGGGGTGTGAAGCGCGGTTTGCCGGCACCGCCACACGGCGGTAGTCGTTCTATGATAGGGCTTCCAGATCTTTGCGAGCTAATAGGCTTATTGGTGCAGCAGGAACGCGGGGAATCCATCACTCTCACCGCGACGGATGGCGAACAATACGACCTGCGGCGCATGCACGATGCGATTCGAGCTGGCCTACATCTTTCGCCCTCGCGCGCGTGGCTGCCCAGGAGCGGTTGGCGATTGGCCTGTTGGCTACTGGATTTGCGGCAGGGCGGCACTGGCGAGGAAACTTACTACGAGAAGCTGTTTGGAGAGGAGCTGTATAGCAACGCACTATCTGAGTGGCTCCCGTGGCAACCTCGTCAACGGTTCGAAGATGTAGTGGCTGACATGCTGGCGGTGCACGCATGATGCTTGCAGCGGTCATCACTACTGCCCTGGTCATCTCGCTGTTGGCCTGCGGCGTTTACCGGCGTGCGGCCTTACGCTGGCGCATTCTGGATATTCCCAACGAGCGCAGCTCGCATACGGTGCCGACCCCGCGCGGGGGCGGTATCGGTGTCTTGCTCGGATTGGGTGCCGGCTGGAGCCTGGCATTGCTCTTCATGCCCTGGTCACCGCTGTACAGCTATTTACTCACGGCGTCGGTGTTCCTGATGCTCATTGGCGTAATCGATGATCGCATAGGGCTGCCCGTTATTCTGCGGTTTCTGATCTACGGTGTTGCCTGTTTCTTTACGGTGTGGGTATTACTTTGGCCGCTACCTCTATGGGCCTTTATGCTGTTTGGCTTGTATGCCCTGTGGCTGTTGAACCTGTTCAATTTCATGGACGGCATTGATGGCATTGCGGCTGCGGAAGTGCTGTTCGTGGGCTCGGCTGCCTCTCTGCTGAGCGCATTGGGGCAGGCCGATGTTGAATTCATGACGTTTAACCTGATGTTGGTGGCTGCCTGTGCGGGGTTTCTGGCCTGGAATTGGGCGCCCGCGCGCCTGTTTATGGGCGATACCGGCAGCATTCCGCTCGGATTCTTGCTGGCTGCCCTGTCATTGAGCGGGGTGATTCCGCTGTACTGCTGGCTGATTTTATTGGCGGCGTTTATTGGCGACGCCAGCATTACCTTGCTGTGGAGGGCCGCTACCGGACAGCAGGTAACCCGGGCCCATCGCCTGCATATCTACCAGCGGTTAAGCCGACACTGGAATAGCCATGCCCGAGTGGTGTGGGCTATGACTGCCTATAACCTGCTGTGGCTAGCACCGCTGGCCATTCTGTCCCTGTTCTGGCCGGACTGGTTGCCTGCCAGCCTGCTGCTGGCCTACCTGCCGCTGCTATTTCTGTGGTTCAAAGCGGTGAAATTACCGTAATAATTGGCGCTGAAAACCGTTAAAATGGCGCTCCTGTTCGCAGTTAATACGGGTGTAACTGCTTGACGCCAGTACAGAAATTCGCACATCACACCTTCGGAGGCATTCTCCGCAGCGGTGTTGTGGCGCTGGAAAAACTCATCCAGTTGCCGCGCAATATCAAGCAGGCCCTGTTGCTGAGTCTAGATATGGTGTTTGTGTGCGCCGCAATCTGGTCGGCGATCGCGCTGAGACATGGCCATACGCAATTTTTCATCGGCCCGGTTGAGATTGCCTGTGCTATAGCTACCACCCTCGTTAGCGCCGTTATTTTCCTCAGGCTTGGTCTCTACCGTGCCGTCATCCGCTTCATGGGCCAACAGGCTATCTGGGCGATTATTCGTGGTGTTAGCTATTCCACCATGGTGCTGGGAGCGACCATTTTCTTTACCCAGGCACATGTGCCCCGTTCACTCCCCTTCATCTACTGGGGGCTTGCGCTGCTATTGATCGGTGGCACGCGCTTTTTGGTTCGCGCCTATTACCAGGACAAGCTGTTTTCCACCTGCGAAAAAGTCATCATTTACGGTGCTGGAGAGTCTGGCCGATTGCTGCTATCCACCTTTAACCACGGCGATCAGTTTCGTGCCGTGTGTTTTGTGGATGACGACCCGCGCCTGCAGCGCACTGTGATTCACGGGGTGCAGGTGATGGCGCCTGCCGACATACAGACTCTCATCGAAGAGCATGAAATAACCCAGGTACTGTTAGCGTTGCCTTCGGTAAGCGCCGAGCGCCGCCGCGAGATCATCAACTCACTGGTGAATCTGCCGGTGTATGTGCGTACCGTGCCAAAATTTGCCGATATCCTGCAGGGCAAGGCCAGTGTCGGTCAGATCCAGGATATTGAACTGGAAGATTTGTTGGGTCGCGATCCGGTGCCTCCGCACCCAGAGTTGATCGATCGCTGCATACACAACAAGGTAGTGATGGTGACCGGCGCGGGTGGTTCTATTGGCTCCGAACTGTGTCGACAAATCCTGCTGGCAGAGCCGAAGGAGTTGGTTCTGCTGGATAGTTCGGAGTATGCGCTTTACAACATCGAACGTGAGCTGCGTTCCATGGGTGTCGGCAGCGATATAGAGATTGCACCACTGTTGGGCTCGGTGCAGGACCAGCGTCGCCTGCAGCGAATTTTTCGTACCTTCAAAGTAGAGACGGTCTACCACGCGGCGGCCTACAAGCATGTGCCGCTGGTCGAGTACAACATTGCCGAAGGTGTGGCGAACAATATCTTTGGAACCTGGTATGCAGCCGAGGCCGCGGTCGAGGCCGGCGTAGAAACCTTCGTGCTGGTGTCAACTGACAAAGCCGTTCGCCCGACCAATGTCATGGGAGCCTCGAAGCGCTTTGCGGAGATGTTGTGCCAGGCCTTGGCCGGGCGTGACGCTCACACGCGATTCTGTATGGTGCGCTTTGGCAACGTGTTGGGTTCGTCCGGCTCGGTGGTGCCACTGTTCCGTGAACAGATTCATTCCGGTGGCCCCATTACGGTGACCCACCCGGAAGTCACCCGCTACTTTATGACCATCCCCGAGGCCGCGCAGCTGGTATTGCAGGCCAGTGCCATGGGTACCGGTGGCGATGTGTTCGTGCTGGATATGGGCGAGCCGGTGAAGATCGTCGATCTCGCCCAGCGCATGATTCGCCTGTCCGGTTACAGCATCAAAGATGATGAGAATCCGGCGGGCGACCTGGAGATTCAGTTTACTGGCCTGCGCCCGGGCGAAAAGCTCTATGAGGAGCTTATGCTCGGTGACAATGTCACAGGTACCGGTCATCCAATGATTATGCGTGCCGAAGATGAGTTTCCCGCGTTGGAGCAACTCTCTGATTGGCTGCGTGAGCTCGACGAGCACTGCGAACATATGGACTGTGACGGGATTCGCGATGTGCTGCTGGCGGCAGTGAGCGGCTTTCATGAGCACGAGCAGGTACACGACCACCTGTGGCGCAAGCAGCAGTCTGGCAGCGCGCGGACTTCATCCAATGTACAAGAGCTCTTTTCGGAGCGAAGCAAAGATAACTAAACCACCCCCTGGTGGTACGCACTGATAAGGTAATTCCATGACCCACTATGACGTATTTAATGGCGATGCCGATGGTATCTGCGCCCTGACGCAACTGCGCAATGCGGAGCCGAAAGACTCGACCATCATTACTGGCGTGAAACGCGACATCAACCTAATGAAACAGATCGATGCGCAGCCAGGTGACACCATTACTGTGCTCGACGTGTCTATGGATAAGAACAAAGAGGCGTTGCTGGCAGCGTTAGAGGCCGGCGCAGAGGTGTTTTATTGCGATCATCATGTGGCGGGTGATATTCCCGAGACGGATAAGCTGACCGCGCTTATCAACACCGAGCCGGATGTCTGCACCAGCATTCTCATCAACGGGTATTTGCAGGGTGCCTATCTGGAGTGGGCCGTGGTGGGTGCCTTCGGTGATAACCTTTTCGCCAGCGCCGAGACACTGGCCAAGCCGCTGGAACTGGATGAGGTGCGACTGGAGCAGCTGAAGAATCTCGGAACGTATATCAACTACAACGGTTACGGCTCTAATCTTGAAGATCTGCATTTTGCCCCTGCCGATCTGTATCAGTTGGTGAGCCCCTATGGCAGCCCCTTCGACTTTATGAGTGATAGCCAAGAGAGCTTCCAGAAACTGGAGAATGGCTATCGCGACGATATGGCGGCCGCCGCATCGGTTCAGCCTGAGCGCGCCGAAGATAGCAGCGCCGTATTTATACTGCCGAACGAACCCTGGGCCCGTCGTGTGAGCGGCGTATACAGCAACGATCTTGCCAACGGCAGCCCCGACCGCGGTCACGCGGTGCTGACCGAGAAGGCCAATGGTAACTATTTGGTGAGTGTGCGCGCGCCGCTCAATAATAAAACCGGGGCCGATGAATTATGCATGCGTTTTCCCACCGGTGGTGGACGCAAGGCAGCGGCGGGTGTGAATGACTTGCCAGCAGACATGCTGGATGATTTCATGACGCAATTCGCAGACTTCTACCGGGGGGCATGAACCTTGAAAAGACTAGTGGTGATGGTTGCATTGCTGACTGCAGGTGTTGTGCAGGCTCAGCAGGAAGTCATTGAGCTGGCCAAGCAGGATATCCGCAGCGGCCGCATGGGTATGATCGCGACCGCGATGAAGCTGACGCCAGAGCAACAGGAAGTCTTCTGGCCAATCTACCGCCAATACGCGGATGAGCAGGACACACTGCTGGCGAGGCGTATCAGCATGCTGCAGGGATTTGCCGGCAACTATGACCACATGGACGATGCCGCCGCGAATGAACTGGCGCAGACGACCTTTGAGATTCAACGCTCTCGTATAGAGCGACGTGAGCGCTACTTCAAGGAGTTTTCGGAAGCCCTGGGGCCCGTGCTGGCTGCGCGGTTTATCCAGGTGGATACACAGATTTCCACGCTGATGGATTTCGAGATTATGCGCACCACGCCGCTGATTCTGACGCCTCAGCCGGAAGCACCTCCGCCCCCGGTTCAGGGTCAATAAATATAATAAAAACAGCTAGTTAGCTGTCTTTACGCAGGTGGTAATGATGCGGAATCCGTTATCTGTCGGATAGCGGAACTCCGCCACCGCGCGCTCACAAAGCTGTTCGCTCTCGAATGATACGGTTTTGGTCGAAACCGACCCGGTTGGTGAGTGCACCAGAAATACGATCAACGCCCACTTCATTGGTCTTCCCCGTCTTCGAGCTTGGTCAGAATACGTCTGGCACCATAAAACACGGCCGCCGCAAACAGCAATCCAAGCAAACTAAATAGAATCATTCCCATACCGGCAGTATAGACCCTCGGAGGCGGTCCGGCGTTCCGGCAGGGGGACCCTCCGAGGGTGCTAAGGGCGGGGTTAGCCCTGGTGGAGTGAGATCAGTGCCTCACTGCCCACTTCGCGGATCGCGCGATCGAGGGCATTTTCAAAACATTCACGCTTTTGGCGTACTTCCGCAGCCGACTTGCTCATGACTTCGCCGCACACCGCATCCGCGGCGCCGCGCAGACGCATGTACAGTACGTGCTGGCCGTGCTTATCTTGCAGATCCAGATCGGAGTACGGAACGTTTACCGACTCCACATCTATCGCCTGCAGATTGGCGTTGCCGATACCTGAAAAGCCGCTAAGAACGCTGAATACAACAGCTGCAGCGACCGTGTTACGAGTAGATTTAATGACCATGACATGACTCCCTGGTTAGGACCTGTTTTTGGGTTGCAGGTAATGCCTGCGAAAGGTCTTGTAAGTACCCCGTAAAATAGCGCCACTCATACGTAGAAATTTCTACAAACTAACGTGATAGGAGTTTTTACATATGCGCAAATCGAAGTTCAGCGAAACGCAGATTGTGGCGTTTCTCAAACAAGCAGAAAGCGGAGTGCCGGTTCCGGACATATGTCGAGAGCATGGCATTGGACTCAGCACCTTTTACAAGTGGCGCTCTAAGTACGGTGGAATGGAAGCCTCCGATGTACGGCGGCTCAAGGAACTTGAAGAAGAGAACCGCAAGCTCAAGCAGATGTATGCCGATCTCAGCCTGAAGAGTCAGATGCAGGAAGAGATCATAAAAAAGCTTTAGGGCCAGTCCATCGTCGGCAGTGGGTTGATCGTTTGCGCAAGGATTACCCTGTCAGCATTCGAGCGGCCTGTGGTGCAGCCGCGCTAAGTCGCACGGCGTATTACTACACGCCCAAGCGAGTAGATGATAGTGAGCTGATTGATGCGTTGCTGGCCTTGGTTGAGAAGCACCCTCGCTGGGGTTTTCCAAAGCTGTGTAAGCGGCTCAGAGCGTTGGGTAAACGTTGGAATCACAAACGGATTTACCGTGTTTATATGGAGTTAAAACTGAATATACGGCGTAAAGTAAAACGCAGGATACCGAATAGGAATCCGTTGCCATTGCGCGTTCCTAGATCAGCCAATATCTGTTGGTCGATGGATTTTATGAGCGATACCTTGCGTCACGGTCATCGGTTTCGCACGTTCAATGTGGTTGATGATTTCAATCGAGAAGTGTTAGCGATAGATATCAATTCGGGCATTACTACGGAGCGAGTGATACATACATTAGATCGTATTGCAGCCTGGCGAGGCTATCCCGCTATTATCAGGGTTGATAATGGCCCTGAATTTACATCAGGGGCGTTGGCTGAATGGGCGCAAGCGCATGGAATTCAGATCGATTTCATCAAGCCCGGCAAGCCTTACCAAAATGGATTTATCGAACGTTTTAATCGCACGTATCGAGAGGAAGTATTGGACTTATATCTGTTCGAGACATTGCAGGAAGTTCGAGAGATCACGGATGACTGGATCGTGTTGTATAACCATGAACGACCCCATGATGGATTGAACGATATGACACCCGTTCAATACCGAGAAGTGGCTTAATTTTTCTATGAATGGGTGGTTAGCTGTTTGGGGTATTTACAGTCTGACCGGGAGTTGGGGGAGGGGTTCTGGCTCGGTCGATGAACCGAGCCAGATCGGCGATGAGCTGCCTTAGTTGCAGTAAATGATGCTGTTATCCACCAGGCAGGAGTTAATGACCTCGACCACCGCGCGACGAAACTCGGGATTCTGGGCCAGCGTTTCCCACTCTACCTTATCGGCTCTGGCGTCGGGAATGACGAGACTAAGCCCCAGACCAGCGCCCAGTCCCAGTGCGAACACGGCCGGGATAACGAAACGGGAATAAGATTTCATGGAACTCTCCTCTAGCTGCGACCCAGATCTTTCTTCAGTTGAGCGATATAAGCGTGAATAAACGACTCGACCATTGCCTTGTTATCGGAGCTTTCCTCGATACCTGAGGCCGCTTGCCACATGTGCTCGCCACTCGGCAGGGCATACAGGTTGGCTTCCAGATGTACCGACTTATGTTGGGCATAAAAATCGGGGACATGCGCCACTTCAAATGGGGCACCATAAACGCCGCCTCGGCCATAATAGCCGCCGGTGCCGGTGTAAATGGGTTGTACGGCGTAATAGGTTCTACCGGGATGCAATACCTCATACTCGTCTCGACCGGCGAAAGAGGTGATGAGGGTGTAGTCCAGCTTCCCCTGCTTGGCCATTGCCATTACATCGTCGCGGGTGATCTCGCGGGCATCGTTCAGGGTATGGCTCGCCACCGCGTGCACCCCTTCGCGCTTGAGCGCACTGGTGAACGCATCCTCGAACCGTGCCCGCACTTCAGGCTTCTTGGAAATGGCCAGCACCAGTACACCTTCACCGCCGCGATATTCGTCTATAGAATCCGCGGTCCAGGCATAAGTGATCTTGGCTTGGCTGGCGCAGCCAACGAGCGCGAGCGCCAAACAAGCGACGAAGAATGTGTAACAGTATTTAATAGTCATCTGATGAGTATAAAGGAAGCATGAGCCAAACAGTGGCAGAAACCTTGGAAAAGGGCGCGACATTTTCGCGCTGTGGTACTTACCGCTATTCGCTCTGGCGCCGCTGGGATGCCAAAAAGCCTGTGCTGCTATGGTTGTGTCTCAATCCCTCTACCGCCGACGCGGTGGAAGATGACCCTACCCTGAGGCGCTGTATGGGGTTTGCCCGGGATTGGGGTTACGGAACCTCCATTACAGGAAACCTGTTCGCCTACCGCGCCACCGATCCGGAAGCCATGAAGCGTGCGCAAGACCCCGTTGGTCCCAACAACAATCAGGCTCTAAAACGCTTGGCTGCGAAAGCCGATCTGGTCATTGCCGCCTGGGGGAATGATGGAAATCTGCTGGGCCGCGCCGATTGGGCGCGTCGCACTATTCCCCATCTTCATTACTTAAAGATGAACAGTTCGGGCGAACCCGCGCATCCCCTCTACCTGCCCAAGCAATTACGGCCAAAGCAACTCCAGGTTTCATAAACTTGTCGCGCGCTCCCATGCTGCTGGCGCGCGCGGCAACAGCATTTTCAGACCGACAGCGGCATTCTTTATCCACGACGACGCGACGAAGAGAGGGCGGAGCAGTGCCTTACAAAATCAAGCCGGAAAAAGTCTACATCGTGGTTTTCTTGATTCTGGGCGGTGGTGCCCTGGTCAAGTTCGGCGTGGAGCGGGCCTATTCATCACTCATCACCGATCCCGCCCAAACAATAGCCCTCAAACAGGCGGTGGAAGAGCTCAAGGCGCCAGCGGGCTTTACAAACCCGGACGCAGGGCTAACCTTAACGTAGTACAGCGCTCGTTAGACGGCGCTGGTGGAGACCGTCCTGAGCAAGCGCTTCAACACGACTAAAGCATCTCAATCCCCGCACATGTTGGGGATTCCCCTAGTAACGCTGCTCGCCGTGTCCGGCTGCAAGATTGTCACCGATATGCCTGCCGGCGGGGTGCTGGAATCTTCCACAGGAGTCTATGGCTGTAGCGAGGGTGAGCTATGTACCTTCGTTGTGGATCACGTGTACTTCTCAGACAGTTTCACCGCCGTGCCCTCGGAGGGCTACGAATTCAGTCACTGGAGTGATGAGCCAGGCAGTTTCTGTGCTGGCAAGCAAAGCCCGACCTGCAGCCAAATTAACTCCACTTACTATCAGAGCCTGCCGGAGTGGATCGAATGGCTAGTGGCGGATACCACATACACGCTTAAGCCCGTGTTCGTCGAAACCATCACGCCCCCAGAGCAGCCGGAATCGATATGGACCTACAGCTCGACGCATCAGGCCGAAAACTACCTGGTTGAAGGTGATACCGCTGAAGAGATTATCGATAGCGTGCTCGGACCGGCTAACCCGCTGGACTATTCACCCGTTACCGGCGATCGGGCAGTAGGGCTGGCTGCAGCGAGTTATTCCTTCTCCTATGCCTATACGGTTGATGGTGATGATTGCCAGATTGTGTCTGGAGAGATGGAAGTCACCTACACCACGACCTTGCCACAATTGAGTGACGCAGCCTCGAAGGACCCCGAACTGAAGCAGCAATGGGACGCCTATCTGGCGGCCGTAGTCGAGCATGAGGCCGGCCACCAGCGCATTAATCGGATGCAGTATCCGAATCTTCCGGCGCTACTCGATGATGCCGCGGATGTCCCCTGTGACGAGTTGCCCGCAGCGCTGAACGCGATTTCTGATGCGTTTTCGTTAAACCTTGATCAGTTACAGGATGATTACCACCAGGAGGTGGGTTACAGCATTCTGTTCAACGATTATTTTTGAGGCAAAGAAAAAGGCCACCTGAATAGGTGGCCTTTACAAAATTTGGCTCCGCCTGCTGGGCTCGAACCAGCGACCCAATGATTAACAGTCATTTGCTCTACCAACTGAGCTAAGGCGGAATGGTACTCTCTCGAGGCCGCGTATATTAATGATCCACCCCCCAGTGGTCAATAGCCCCGCGGCAATTAATCCCCGCGCTGGAAAACGCCCATTTTTCCAGCCCTGAAATGGTCGAAATACACCCTTTTGCCGTATGCTACGGGGTTATGTCGAAAGCGTTTCAGGTAGTCTCCGATTTCTCTCCAACAGGCGATCAGCCGCAAGCCATTCGCGAGCTGGTGGAGGGCGCGCAGGCGGGTCTCGCCTCGCAGATTCTTCTGGGTGTGACCGGCTCCGGTAAGACGTTTACCGTGGCCCACGTGGTGCAGGAGCTGCAGCGTCCCACCATCGTGATGGCTCCCAACAAAACGCTGGCCGCTCAGTTGTATGGCGAATTCAAGGAGTTCTTCCCCAACAACCGGGTGGAGTATTTCGTTTCCTATTACGACTACTACCAGCCCGAAGCCTATGTCCCTTCCAGCGATACCTACATCGAGAAGGACGCCTCAGTAAACGAGCACATCGAGCAGATGCGCGTGTCCGCAACCAAGGCGCTGCTCGAGGCTGAAGACACCATCGTGGTGGCCACAGTATCGGCCATCTATGGTCTGGGTGATCCAGAATCCTATTTCAAGATGGTGATGCACCTGGTGCGGGGCGAGCAGATCGATCAGCGCGCCATTTTGCGCCAGTTGGCCGAACTGCAGTACGTGCGCAATGACCACGATTTTCATCGCGCCACTTATCGGGTGCGGGGGGATGTCATCGATATTTACCCGGCGGAATCGGAACGCGAAGCGGTGCGCATTGAGCTGTTCGATGAGGAGATCGAAAGCATCAGCCTGTTCGATCCTCTTACCGGTGCGATAGAAAAGAGCCTGCCGCGTATAACCATTTACCCCAAGAGCCACTATGTGACGTCGCGGGACATCATGCTGGATGCCGTGACCCAGATCGAAGAAGAACTGGATGTGCGCCTGAAGCAGCTCAAGGAGAATAACAAACTGCTGGAAGCGCAGCGCCTGGAGCAGCGCACTCGATACGACGTGGAGATGATCCGGGAACTGGGTTACTGCACCGGGATCGAGAACTACTCACGCTACCTCTCCGGCCGCGAGTCCGGCCAGCCTCCGCCCACGCTGTTCGACTACCTGCCCAGCAATGCGCTGGTGGTGGTGGATGAATCGCATGTGGGGGTGCCGCAGATCGGCGCGATGTATAAGGGCGATCGCTCGCGTAAAGAAACTCTGGTGGAATTCGGTTTTCGCTTGCCGTCGGCGCTGGATAACCGGCCGCTGCGTTTTCAGGAGTGGGAGTCGATGGTGCCGCAGGTGATATTCGTCTCGGCAACGCCTGGGCCCTACGAGTTGGAACATGCCGGGCGCACGGTAGATCAGGTGGTTCGCCCCACGGGGCTGGTCGACCCGCAGGTGGAAATTCGTCCGGCTTCAACACAGGTGGACGACCTGCTATCGCAGATTCAAACCACGGTGGAGCGGGGCGAGCGGGTGTTGGTGACTACGCTCACCAAGCGCATGGCCGAGGACCTGACAGAGTATCTCGACGAACATGGCGTGAAAGTGCGCTACCTGCACTCGGATATCGATACCGTCGAGCGCGTAGAGATTATTCGTGACCTGCGCCTCGGCGAGTTCGATGTGCTGGTGGGCATTAACCTGCTGCGCGAGGGCCTGGATATGCCGGAGGTCTCGCTGGTGGCTATACTGGACGCCGATAAAGAAGGCTTTCTGCGCTCCGATCGGTCGCTGATTCAGACCATCGGGCGCGCGGCGCGTAATCTGAATGGCCGCGCCATTCTGTATGCCGACAACGTGACTGGCTCTATGGAGCGCGCCATTGCCGAGACTGACAGGCGCCGCGAGAAGCAAGAATCGTATAACACCGAACATGGGATCACGCCGAAAGGTGTTGAAAAGGCCGTTACCGATATTCTCGAAGGTGCCTACAGCGCGCCCGGACGCGGTAAATCCAAAGCCCGCAAGGTGGCTGAGAAGAAGGGCAGCTTTGCGGCCGAGGCCGCCAGCCTCACGCCGGAGGCGCTGGCTCGCAAAATCAAGCAGATGGAAGACACCATGTACGAGCACGCCAAAAACCTCGAGTTTGAGGACGCCGCTCGATTGCGCGATGAGTTAGCGGAACTGAAACAACAGGCGTTCCTTCAGTGATCAAGCCGCAGCAAGCAGTGCTGTTGGCGACATTACTCCTGCTGGGTAGCTGCAGGATTTTCATAACATCCCCCGAGGGTGGCAGTGTGCAGGGTGCCGCCAATGGCTTTGTTTGCGAGCCAGGCGAAGAGTGTGAATTGGAGCTCGACGGCAGCGAGCCCTACGCTCAGACCTTTCAGGCTGTGCCGGACGAGAATTACTGGTTCACTGGCTGGCGAACGGGCTTCAGTTATCTCTGCGCTGGTAGCACAGACGATTGCTCGATCGCTCTGCCAGCGGAACCCTGGGTGGGCTGGGACTTTGACTTCTACCTGGAGCCCGAGTTTCGCGCGATCCCTGCTGAGCGTACCGCTATGCCTGAATTACCTGGGGTAGGGGATTCAAGTTTCAATCTTAGCTGGGCGCCCTCGCGCACGGGTGCTTGTGTCATTGGTGAGAACGTGTCGCCTTCTGTGGCAGTGGCTACTGAACATCTGCTGGAATATCCGGGAAATCGTGTGATCTATGAGCCAGCGATTGTGTTCGCAGATGAGGCCTTCACCATGATGGTCAAATACGACGGCCGCGAAGAATCCACGTTGCCATTGTTATCCGCTGTCGGCGATTGGTCGGATCCGTTCATCACCGAGGGTGAAGGCGAGGGTGAGGATGGCGCGACCACGCTCTACGATGATGGTACCCATGGTGATCTTGTGGCAGGTGATGGCATCTATACTCACGCCTGTTTGAGCATCGCGCCACACCTGCATCCCTTTGATGCCGATGACCTCGGCGCGCAGCATGACTTGTTCGTAGTGCCTACCGAATTGCGCGGCACGGAATCGGTCACCGACATAGCCACTGGTGTGCAAATGAATGCCTACGGTGTATTTATCTCTGTGGGCGATGCATATCGAACGGCGATGGCGAAGGGCCGACATTGGGACCTGTTTAACCCCTACGTGTGTTGGGCGTGTCACTATGCCTGGTACCTGTTTGGCGATGTATTCGATTTCTTTATGACGCAACCGCGAGAAGCATTTGCTGGCGCTGGCTACACGCGAGTGCACGACTTCATTAAGGGCACTGGCCACGCACCACCGCACGCCAACAACTCCTATTGGGAAGAGCCTATGATCGATGGTCGTGAACATCCCGAATACATCGGCATGGTGTGGCAGGGCTGGCCTACTGGCGGTGGTGGTACTCATGAATTGGCGCATGGTCTTCTTGGTATCAACACAGAGAACTTTCCTGCCGAGGGGGACGGCCAATGGAACGAGGGTGATGGTGCGCACATCGATTCCACCAACACGATCAATGGCGATCTGCAGGGCGCTCCCTGGGACCCTGTTCGCGGATGGCCCTACCCGGTAAAGATTGATCAGGGTGGTGACGAATACTGGAATTTTCCGGATGCCTATTTGGAACGCGATGCCGAGGGTGTTGTGCAGCTCAAATCCTTTGATGTGGTGAACCGCCGCTGGTCTGACATCTTCCTCTACATGATGGGGCTGATCGATGCTGAGGATTCCAATGAGACCTACCTCAAGCTCATCAATCCCGACTATGGCGAGTGCCTTCGCACGGAGTATTACTACGTATGCGATGAAGGGCCGGTAAGCTACTGTAAGTACCCCGTAAAATAGCGCCACTCATACGTAGAAATTTCTATAAACTAACGTGATAGGAGTTTTTACATATGCGCAAATCGAAGTTCAGCGAAACGCAGATTGTGGCGTTTCTCAAACAAGCAGAAAGCGGAGTGCCGGTTCCGGACATATGTCGAGAGCATGGCATTGGACTCAGCACCTTTTACAAGTGGCGCTCTAAGTACGGTGGAATGGAAGCCTCCGATGTACGGCGGCTCAAGGAACTTGAAGAAGAGAACCGCAAGCTCAAGCAGATGTATGCCGATCTCAGCCTGAAGAGTCAGATGCAGGAAGAGATCATAAAAAAGCTTTAGGGCCAGTCCATCGTCGGCAGTGGGTTGATCGTTTGCGCAAGGATTACCCTGTCAGCATTCGAGCGGCCTGTGGTGCAGCCGCGCTAAGTCGCACGGCGTATTACTACACGCCCAAGCGAGTAGAATAGTGAGCTGATTGATGCGTTGCTGGCCTTGGTTGAGAAGCACCCTCGCTGGGGTTTTCCAAAGCTGTGTAAGCGGCTCAGAGCGTTGGGTAAACGTTGGAATCACAAACGGATTTACCGTGTTTATATGGAGTTAAAACTGAATATACGGCGTAAAGTAAAACGCAGGATACCGAATAGGAATCCGTTGCCATTGCGCGTTCCTAGATCAGCCAATATCTGTTGGTCGATGGATTTTATGAGCGATACCTTGCGTCACGGTCATCGGTTTCGCACGTTCAATGTGGTTGATGATTTCAATCGAGAAGTGTTAGCGATAGATATCAATTCGGGCATTACTACGGAGCGAGTGATACATACATTAGATCGTATTGCAGCCTGGCGAGGCTATCCCGCTATTATCAGGGTTGATAATGGCCCTGAATTTACATCAGGGGCGTTGGCTGAATGGGCGCAAGCGCATGGAATTCAGATCGATTTCATCAAGCCCGGCAAGCCTTACCAAAATGGATTTATCGAACGTTTTAATCGCACGTATCGAGAGGAAGTATTGGACTTATATCTGTTCGAGACATTGCAGGAAGTTCGAGAGATCACGGATGACTGGATCGTGTTGTATAACCATGAACGACCCCATGATGGATTGAACGATATGACACCCGTTCAATACCGAGAAGTGGCTTAATTTTTCTATGAATGGGTGGTTAGCTGTTTGGGGTATTTACACCATGGCTTGCTAAAGTGTCTCAAACGAATGGTGAAGTGTAACGGCATGAGCAAAGATCTGGAAGATAACGAGTATTGGCGGGACAAGCTAAGCGCAGAAGAATTCCACATTACTCGTGAGAAAGGTACCGAGCGCGCATTCAGTGGCGAGTATTGGAACACCAAGGAAATGGGTGTCTACAATTGTCGTTGCTGCGGTGAGCCCTTGTTCCTGTCCGACAGCAAGTACGATTCAGGCTGTGGCTGGCCCAGCTTTTTTCAGCCAGCCGAAGGCACCACCATTCGCGAGGAAACCGATACCTCCCACGGGATGATCCGCACCGAAGTGATGTGCGACAACTGCGGCGCGCATTTGGGACACGTTTTTGAAGACGGCCCTCAGCCCACCGGGCTGCGCTATTGCATCAACTCAGCATCAATCAAACTGAAGCCTACCGAATAGAGCCTTGACCTGAATCAATCAGGTCGCCTCACAAACACCGTACTCTTGTTAGCGTAAGTTCCCGTAATTGTTGCGGTGGCTGTTTCAAACCGCACACAGGAGTTGGTATGAAGCATGCCGTTTCGATTGTCACGCTGGCACTGGGTTTGGCCGTAGTGCCTGCTTGGAGCCAGGAGCAGGTCAAACAGCTCGAAGAGGAAGGCCTCGAGCGCAGCGCCGAAGGCGCTGCAGTTCAGCAGGAAGTTGACAGCCTGCATTCCAAAACTCGTAATCTCATCGATCAATATCAGTCCCACCTCAAGCTGGTGGAGGGGCTGCGCATGTACAACAGCATGCTGCAAAAGCAGCTTGATGCGCAGGCCGTAGATATCGCCACCCTGCGGACCTCGATAGCCGACGTGGCGATTGTCGAACGCCAGATTCTTCCTCTAATGTCCCGGATGATTGATGGCCTTGAACAATTCGTGGCCCTCGATGTGCCCTTCCTTTTGGAGGAGCGCCATCAACGTACTGAAAAACTGTGGGAGCTGCTGTTGCGAGCCGACGTCACCGTGGCGGAGAAGGCCAGACGGGTGATGGAGGCTTATCAGATCGAAAATGACTATGGCCGTACCATCGAGGCGTATAAAGCGAAGCTAAGCACGGAGAACGCGAGTTTCGATGCTGATTTTCTTCGAATAGGCCGAGTTGCTCTGATGTACCGCACGGTGGGCAATGAAGATGTGGGTTACTGGGATGTGCAGCAGCGGAAATGGGTGGCCTTGTCCGGTGTGCCCTGGCGTAGGCATATCGAACAGGGCCTGAAGATTGCAAGACAGGAGGTGGCCCCCGAGTTGATTTCGGTGTCGCTGAACCCAGCGCAGGAGGTGGCCCGATGAAAAAGACTCTTCTGCTATTGGTTTCGATTCTGATGTCGGGCCAGGTCTATGCGCAAGAATCAGCCGCTTCAGATATGACGCTCGATGGATTGCTAGAGGCTGTGCGCAGCGGGCGTATCGCCGAATCAGAGGCCAATGCCTCTCGGCTCGAGCGATTTCGCGATGAACAACAGAATCGTCAGCAGCTACTGGACGACATCATCACCGAGGAAAATCGCCAGGAGCGTATCAGTAAGGAACGCGAGGCGGCGTTCGAAGACAACGAAAAACAGATTGGCGAACTGGAAGAACGCCTTAAGGAGCGCATGGGCTCGCTGAAGGAGCTCTTTGGCGTCTTACAGCAAGTATCCAGTGATGCGCAGGCTCAGTTTCACGGTTCACTAACCCAGCTCGAATACCCGGAGCGTACCGAGTTTCTGGTCGACTTTGCGGGCCGCATGGGTCAGGCCAATCGCCTGCCTGAACTGTCTGAGATCGAAAAGCTCTGGTTCGAGCTACAGCGGGAAATGGTGGAGTCGGGCCGAGTCGTGACCAAGACCTTACCGGTGGTGGACGCCACCGGCGCCGAAGTCGATAAGTCAGTTACCCGTGTGGGTTTGTTCAACGTTGTCGCTGAAGGAAAGTACCTTCAATATATTCCGGAGACCGGGCGGCTGGTGGAGTTTAGTCGTCAGCCTGAGTCGCGCTACCTGCAAGGTCCGCGCTCGCTCGCTGACGGTGCGGAGGAAACTTTTCCCTTCGCTATCGATCCCGTACGAGGACAACTGCTCGCCATTCTTACCCAGGCGCCAGACCTGGGCGAACGTGTTGATCAGGGTGGTGTGATTGGCTATATCATCATTAGCCTCGGTATTTTCGGTGTGTTGCTGGCGCTGTTTCGGTTTACCGTGCTAATGCTTGAATCAAGGCGAATTCGGGCACAGCTGAATAATGTAGATGACCCGCGGGATGATAATGCGCTAGGCAGAATACTGTTGGCGTATCGCCAGGTGGCGGATCTGGACATCGAGACGCTTGAGCTGAAGATGGGTGAATCGGTGCTCAAGGAAGTGCCGCGTATCAACCGAAGTCTGCCGCTGTTGAAAATCATTGCCGCGGTAGCGCCGCTGATGGGCTTGCTAGGTACGGTGACCGGTATGATCATCACCTTCCAGGCGATTACCCTGTTTGGAGCGGGCGACCCTCGCCTGATGGCTGGCGGTATTTCACAGGCCCTGATCACCACAGTGCTTGGTCTAACTGTGGCTATACCCACGCTGCTATTACACAACGTCGTGCAAGGGCGGGCGAGAGTGCTAACCGATATCCTGCAACACGAAGCCGTGGCGGTGGTGGCGGGTCAGGCCGAAAGGGCGCAGCAGGCATGATGGTACTGCTCGACAACTACCTGCCATGGTTGGTTGATTTGCTATCTCTGGGCGGGAACATTCTCGGGCTTATTCTGATAATGGCGTTCATTATGTGGTCGCTGCTGTGTGAGCGTATTTACTATTTGTACGGACTCTATCCGCGGCGGGCTCAGGATGCGGTGCGGCTCTGGGAGGCTCGAGCGGATAAGTCTTCCTGGTACGCACTGCAGTACCGCGATCATCTGCGGCATCGCATTGCCGCGGAGCTCAATCGCAACTTCTCAATGATCGGCACCATCATAAAGATTTGTCCGCTGCTGGGTCTGCTCGGCACGGTGGCAGGAATGCTCGAAGTGTTCGACGCGCTTGCGGCCACGGGCTCGAACAATCCGCGGTCGATGGCTGCTGGCGTCTCCAAGGCGACGGTATCCACACTGGCTGGCATGGTGGTAGCGATATTCGGTTTGTTGATGAGTAATTTCACCGAGCGGCGCGCAATCGCAGAACGCGAAAGCCTGCAGTCGCGTTTCGCATTTCTGGGAGTAAAGGTTGATGCGTAATTTTCTCCAGAACACCCCTGTTGATGAAGAGAGCAGTGTCGACATCACGCCTATGTTGGATGTCGTCTTCATTATGCTGATCTTCTTCATCGTTACCGCTACCTTCATAAAAGAGGCCGGCATCGATGTCGACAAACCCTCTGCTGCGACTGCGATAGTGCAGGAAAAAGCCAGTATTCTCGTCGCTATTGATGCCAACAATAATGTCTGGATCAATCGGCGCCAGGTCGATGTGCGTTCCGTGCGCTCTATCATCGAGCGGCTGCACGCTGAAAATCCCAAGGGCACCGTTGTTATACAGGCTGATCGGGAATCCAAGAACGATACCTTGGTGCACGTCATGGATGCTTCACGCCGTGCCGGCGTTTACGATATCGCACTGGCCGCCAATGACTCTTGAAGAAAACAGCATTGCCGGCGTTGAGCGCGCGCTGAAGATTCACCACGGTCCGCGGTGGTTTGCTCAGCTTGCGCTATGGATAGGCGTTGGTCTGCTGGTAGCGATGTTTATGGCCTGGTTCATGCATTACCTCATTCAGTCCTCTGACCTGGTGCTAGACAAAGTTGCGCGGGTACAGATGCTGGACTTTGTGCGCGTTAAGCGCGAAGAAACCGTGGAGCGTAAGGATCGCAAGCCGCCGCGGCCTGAACTGAATGAGACGCCGGATGTGCCGCCCATGCCAGATAATGCCGCAGACGCCTCCGGACAACAGCTTGCCATTAGCGCAATGCCTACCGACACCAGTGTGGATATTGGTCGTGATGGGGTGGGCTTCGGTAGCGGCGAAGGAGACTATTTACCCATCGTTAAAGTGGCCCCCATCTATCCGCAACGCGCCCTGGCCCAGGGTATCTTCGGGGACTGTATGGTGCGCTATACGGTGACCACAGCTGGTACGGTCAAGGATGTGGAGGTTCTGAAGGATCAATGTACCAGCGTGTTGTTTTACCGCTCGTCCATCGAGGCCGCCAAGCGCTTTAAGTACAAGCCTCGTATTATCGACGGCGTGTCCGTAGAGGTGCAGGGCGTTAGAAACATCTTCTATTACCGTCAGGAAGAGGCTGAGTGATGAAAGCTTCAGCTCTGGGAAGTTTGCTGATCCTGCTGGTGCTCCACAGTTCACCCTTGTGGGCCGCGGAAAAAGTCATGGGCATGAGCAAGCGTGTCTACGACGCTATCAATGAGGTGCAGCTGCTGTTCGATGAGGAGCGCTGGCAGGAGGCGCTGACTGAACTGGAGGTCGTGCGTGAGCGCAAGCTGAATAACTACGAGCGCGGGCACATCCTGAACATGATGGGCTATGCCTTGTATGAACTGGACCAAATGTCACTGGCATTTGCCACTTACAGTGAGGCATTGGCGCTGGAGGATCTACCCGATTCGCAGCGACGCCAGCTTCTCACAACCACCAGTCAATTGGCCTTAGTGGTCGAAGACTATGCCGCGGCAGAGGCTTATGCCCAGCAGTTGATCGCGAGCCCGGGTAAGACGCCGCCTATGCCAATGAGTTGGGTAATTCTTGCGCAAGCCTATATCGGGCAGGAGCGCTGGGAGCAGGCGATTGAGCCACTAAAGACTGCGATCAGAATGCAGAGTGAGCGAGAGGCGGGTAATCCGAAAGAAAATTGGCTCAGCATGCTCTCCGCGGCGTACTACAACATCGAAGATTACGCTGCCATGCGCGAGGTGCTCTACCAGTTAGTCACCCTGTATCCCAAAGAGCGCTATCTGATTAATCTGGCCGCTTTGCATGGTCAGTTGGGTGAAACCGACAGGCAGCTGGCTTTGGTCGAGTCTCTTCTGGATGACCAGCGTCTTGAGAAAGGTCACCATCTGTTGAGTCTCGCCAATTTATTCCTCGCCCACGGTATGCCCTATAAGGCGGCCGAGCTACTCGATCGGGAAATGCTGGCCGAGCGGATCGAAACCAGCCAACGAAATTTGGAGTTGCTGTCTCAGGCCTGGTATATGGCGGGCGAAGAGGAGAGGGCGATCCCGCCCCTGGAGGCCGCCGCTGCTATTGCCGAAAACGGCAAGCTCTATCTGCGCGTGGCCCGGCTCTATATGGATACGTACCAGTGGCCCCAGGCTTACAAGGCCGCTCGACAGGCGGACATTAAGGGGGGCTTGCGGGACCCGGGTGACGCGATTTTACTTCAGGGCATGGCGCTGGCGCGGCAAGAGAAATTTGATGAGGCCCGGGCGATCTTTGAGCGCGCAGCCAAGAGTGATGAAACCAATAAATGGGCGGCGCAATGGTTGAAGTTTATTGCGAGCGAGGAACGGCGTATTGCGGCGTTCCAGGGTTGAATACCCGCGCCGCTGCCCCGGCGTAGTGTCGCCTGACCAATTTTGCAGGGTAGTCGCTTCGTATCGCCGGTCCTGTGATGGGTGGGCGAACGTGGGGCGGTCGAAGTAGCGGCGGACGCTGGTAATAGCGCCTGCCGTAAAGCGGGTAATAGTTCCCAGGGTTTTGGTACACAACCGTTTGAGATTCCTGTGCTTGTTGCTTGCGCTGCTCGGCTCGTGCGGCTTCACGTTCACGCCGGTCAGCCGCCATTCGATCAGTGACTTCGCGCATAGCCTGCAGGCGCGCGAGGGTTTCACCCTCCGGCACGGGTACTGGCTCTCGATACTCAAGAATATCCACAAGTTCCGAGACGGGCGGAGGCTGGTCCGAGTAGGTTATGCGGCCGCGTTCGTCGACGCTCTTGTATATGGTTGATGCGCTTAGCGGCAACGCAAATACAAACGCCAGGAGAACCCAGTAGCGTGTAAAGATCATCCTGGAAGTCTACCCCTGAATATCTTTCACGAAGTGTATTTTGTGCTGCATGGCGCTGCCTCCATCGCTGAAGCCGTCGATACTATAAGCTTGGGCTATTAGCATAGACAACATAGCGGGATATCGGTTCATCGATTTTACCCGAATCTGCCGGTAGCCGGTCTTGCGGGCCCAGTCTTCCTGGAAGCGGAGCAGTTCTAACGCCAAGCCCCTGCGGCGATACTCGGGCAGGACGCCGCCGATCCAGCTGTAAAATTCGTTTTCATTCAGAGGGTAACCGAGCTTGAATCCGGCATCGACACCCTCACAAACACAGACCAGTGCTAATGCACCGGCACCAGCGCGCGATTCCAGCTCTGCTTGAGGCTGATAGCTCACAAACTCCGGCAGCTGACGATAGAGCGGATAGATTCTGGAAATCTCGCAGATCTCGATCTGAAGGTTCATCGCGGTGGTATGGAGTAGGTCCCTGTGACGTGAGCGACCGGTTCTGCGGTGCCCTCTGAGTAGACGTAGATTTCGCCGACTGCGAGCACTTTCCCGAGCTTGATGATCCGACATTCGGCGCTAAGGCTGCGGCCCGCTGCGGGTTTGCGCAGGAAATTAATGGTCATGCTGGTGGTGACGGTCAATTCCAGCAAACCAATCTCGCCGAGTATTGCGATGTACAGCGCATTGTCGGCGAGGGCAAACATAGTGGGCCCAGAAACCGTGCCGCCGGGGCGCAGATCAGCGTCTGAGACGGAGTAGCTCAATGTGGCGGACATGGGGCCCACCGCCTCGATCTGGAGCGGAGACTGCGGGTACACCTCGTCCTGAAACGCTCGCAGCTCATTTAGGTCAGGCATCCCCGTCCTCCTTGTTACCGAAGTCATCTTCCGCAGATGCTGTCATGATGTGCTCAAGCCACCATTGGGGTGCATTGTTCATGAGCGTATTCAGGTCCCAGTAGTCGCGCCACAGCACGATCTTGCCATCCTCCCTAAACTCGTGGATCGATGTGAACGGGAGTTTGACGACCTCACCGGTATGGAAGTGCCAGTCTTCGCGGTGTTCAGTGATAGTGCAGCTGTCGTCAGCGACAATGCGAATCAGTGTGTGCTCGTGGCGATCGACCGGTTCGTGTCCGATTTGCAGCCTTCGCGCGATCTGCTCTGGGCCCACCGCGCCGATATCCGGGGTGGGCACGTCCTGGTAGAGGCCATCTTCAGCAAAGAACGCTCCCACATCTTGCCAGCGTCTTTGAAAGAGAGCTTCCCATAGCGCCTCGGTGATTTGCCTGTTTCTGTCTGCATTGCTCATGGTCTAAGCTCTTAGAAATACAAGCCTGAGAATAGGGGTTTCGCTTTTGCAAGAAAAGCAGTTTGAGTACGGCATTCTCTCGCGCAGCATCTATGTTGCTCTGCTCTGGGTTATTGCGCCCGTGATCATGATGTTTCCAGAGTATGCCATTCACTATCTCCTGTTCCTCGCCTTTCTGGCGATCGGGCTGCGTCCGCTGCTGGAGCGCAGCGGGCTGCACGCGTTGTATCGGAGCATTGAAAACGCCATTGGCGGGCGCTGGAATCGCAAATACCTGGAGAAGCGAAGGGCTGAAGTCGAGCGCAAGAAACGCTTGCAGGCCTTCAAGAGTTCTCGCTATCGCGGGGAAGACAAACTACCCAAAAATTGGTGATGAGCGAGCATAAAAAAAGGGATCCGAAGTGGATCCCTTTAAGGTGTTTGGAGCGGGAAACGAGGTTCGAACTCGCGACCTCAACCTTGGCAAGGTTGCGCTCTACCAACTGAGCTATTCCCGCAATGGCGTCCCCTAGGGGGTTCGAACCCCTGTTACCGCCGTGAAAGGGCGGTGTCCTAGGCCACTAGACGAAGGGGACACACTTCGTCTCTCAATCGAGAGGCGCGCATTCTAGGTTGCCTGCCGACAAAGGTCAAGCCTCAGAACCAATAATATTCTACTGTAATTTCAACAGGTTGGCTCTGGCTTCCTGATAATCCAGATGAACACCCGATTGCTCGGCCTCCAGCCGCATATCGTCGAGTTCCTGGAACATCGCCAACTCCTCGTCGGGCATGAAATGCAGGCAATCGCCCCCCAGAAACCAGAGCAGTTCGCGGGGGAATGAAGGCGCGATCTGAGGGCAGCTACTGAACAGCCTGGCAACCAGATCTGGCCCCGTCTCATAAAGACCGTCGCCCGCCGCAATGCCCTCGAATGCCCTCGCCAACTCTCGAACCGGGTCGTCAGGAGAGCTGTCTTTCACCTGTTCGAGAAAATGCGCTGAAAAACGGGTGAGTTGTTCGAGGCAGTGCTCGCGATACTGTTGGTCGTTCATATACAATAGCCGGCTTTTCGATATGCCTGTGAACCATACCGCATGACAGCCGCACTGGAAATCCAAGACCTGCGTAAGGTCTACGACAATAACGTAGAAGCTCTCAAGGGCATTAGCCTGCGCGTCGATGAGGGTGACTTCTTTGCCCTGCTGGGACCGAACGGTGCCGGCAAATCGACCACCATTGGTATTTTATTCTCCCTCGTGAATAAGAGTGGCGGTAGCGTGCAGGTGTTCGGGGTCGACATCGACGAGGATTTTCCCGGCGCCAAGAAGCACGTCGGCATTGTCCCGCAAGAATTCAACTTCAACCTGTTTGAGAAGGTCGAGCATATCGTTGTCACCCAGGGCGGTTATTACGGCCTGCCACCGGCTTTAGCGAAGGAGCGTGCCGAGAAGTACCTGAAAAAGCTGGGACTTTGGGAGAAACGCAATGATCGCGCCCGTGAGCTGTCGGGAGGCATGAAGCGCCGGCTCATGATTGCGCGGGCGCTGGTGCACGAGCCGCGGCTGTTGGTGCTGGACGAGCCGACCGCGGGCGTCGATATCGAGATGCGCCGTTCCATGTGGGAGTTTCTGCAGGAGCTTAACGACAACGGCACGACGATCATTCTTACGACACATTATCTTGAAGAGGCGGAGAGTCTCTGTCGCAACATCGCGATCATCGATCAGGGCAGCATCGTGCATCACAGCAGCATGCGAGAGTTGCTGGCGCAGCTGCATACGGAAATGTTCTTACTGGATATCCGAGGAACTCTGCCCACTGCGCTGGAAATTGAGGGGTTTCCCACCCGTGCCATCGACGATCATACCCTGGAGGTCGTCGTTGATCGTGATCAGGACATCAACCAGCTATTTCAGGCGTTAAGCCTGCAGGGTGTGGAAGTGTCGAGTATGCGCAATAAAGCCAACCGGCTGGAGGAAATGTTTGTGAGTCTGTTGTCATGAACAGTTTCGAGAAATGGATCGCCTTTCGCACCATCCTCATTAAAGAAGTGCGCCGCTACCTGCGTATCTGGCCGCAAACGCTGTTGCCGCCGGCCATTACCATGAGCCTGTACTTTGTGATCTTTGGGACACTCATTGGTTCGCGCATTGGCGAGATGGGTGGCTTTACCTATATGCAGTTCGTGGTGCCGGGGCTCATCATGATGGCCGTTGTCACCAATTCCTACTCCAACGTGGTGTCGTCTTTCTTTGGTACCAAGTTTAATCACAGCATTGAAGAGCTGCTGGTGTCCCCAGTGCCCAACTGGGTGATACTGGCGGGCTACATTACGGGCGGTGTCAGCAGGGGGCTTATGGTCGCCGTGATTGTTACCGTTCTCTCTTTGTTCTTCTCTGAGCTCAGTATCTTCAATCTTGGCATTACTATCAGTATCGTCGTTATGACCTCGGTGCTGTTCGCGCTGTTCGGATTCATCAATGCCGTCTACGCCAACAATTTTGATAATATCTCGATTATTCCTACCTTCGTACTCACGCCGCTGATCTACCTGGGTGGCGTGTTCTACTCTATGGATTTGCTGCCAGAGTTTTGGGCCGGCGTCTCCAAGCTCAATCCCCTGGTCTATGTGGTGAATGGCTTTCGCTATGGCGTGCTTGGGGTGTCAGACGTCGATGTGGTCTTCGCGTTTTCGATGATCCTGCTATTCAGTGTGGTGGCCTTCGCGTTTAGTCTGCATCTTCTCAATACCGGTAAGCGGTTGCGTCAATGAAAGCGCTGGGCAGCCAGGTTGCTGTACCTCAACACTACGCGCCTGATGTGCTCGAAGCGATCCCTCGCAGTATCGCCAGGGAATCCTTGGGAATAGGTGAGTCGCTGCCGTTTTTCGGCGCAGACGTCTGGCATGGTTGGGAGCTCTCCTGGCGGCAGGCTGATGCTGTGCGAACGGCGGTGGTGCGACTCACGCTGCCCTGTGATAGCTCCCACATCATCGAATCCAAGTCCCTTAAGCTATACCTGAATTCTCTGAACAATGAACACTTCGGCAATCAGCGTGAGGTGGCCGATCGCATCAGCGCAGATTTGACCGCTCGAGCCGGCGCTCCGGTGGGTGTAGAGGTGCTGACGTTGGCGGACTCAACTCTGGCCATTAGTGAGCTGCCTGGGCACTGCATTGATGAGGTGAGGCCGGCAGCGGTTCCCGCAGCGCCCTCGCGATCGGTTCTGCAAGTTGCCAATGATTCGGGTAGGGCGCAGCTGTTTAGTCATAGTCTGCGCTCTTTGTGCCCCGTGACCGCGCAACCCGATTGGGCAACCCTGCTGATCGAGATAGAGGGGCAGCTACCGGAAAACGCGAGCCTGCTCGCGTATATCCTGAGCTTTTCCAATCACCAGGAATTTCACGAGCAGTGTGCAGAGAGAGTGTATGCAGATTTGCAGGCTGTGCTGGAGCCCGAGTATCTGTCGGTGCAGGCGTTGTACACCCGCCGCGGGGGGCTGGATATCAATCCCTGGCGGTGTAGTGAAGCGAAACCGGCCCCGTACCTGCGAACCGGTCGCCAGTAGTATTAACTCTTCTCCTGACTCCCCGGCAGGCGCTCGCGAGCTTTCATCTTAAGTAGCAGGCGCAGTTCATCTGCGGCGGTGTCGTCGCCATTGGCGACTGCGGCAACCAGCTTCTGTTTCAGGCTGTGTCGCTCCGCCTGTGGATGCTCGTAGTTGATGGCTTGCATGTCCTTTTTACTCCTGTTCATTGTCCCTGACCCTCATGCGATTTCGCATGGGCTAATTACAATTCAGCCGGCCCCAAATCCACATGGCCACGGGCGTCAGTTGCATGGCTGTAGACGCCATCAGCACTAGCAACCAGGCACATTTATGGTATGATGCGCGCCCTCGCAGGAGAGGTGTCCGAGTGGTCGAAGGAGCACGCCTGGAAAGTGTGTATACGGAAACGTATCGAGGGTTCGAATCCCTCCCTCTCCGCCATACAATTTGTCGACGGTTTGTGGCGGCCCTTACGGTCCCTCCGCAACGATAGATAGTGAACCCCGCCAGGCCCGGAAGGGAGCAACGGTAGTTATCGACTCGTGTGCCGGAGTGTGGCTGTTTGGGCCGCCTCCATTTTGCAGGAAGGGCGGTTGGTGTATGCTAGCTCTTCCGTTGACTTATCAAGATCACGTTCATGTCTCACCAGGTTCTAGCGCGTAAATGGCGGCCACGGATTTTCCGGGAAATGGTCGGCCAGGAGCATGTGCTGCAGGCGCTAATCAATGCGCTGGACCATGATCGCTTGCACCATGCATACCTCTTCACCGGTACCCGGGGAGTAGGGAAAACCACTGTCGCGCGCATACTCGCTAAATGCCTGAATTGCGAGGTTGGCGTCAGTTCGGAACCCTGTGGCGAGTGTTCTTCGTGCCTGGAGATTGCCGAGGGACGCAGTGTCGACCTGATTGAGGTTGATGCGGCATCGCGGACCAAGGTAGAAGATACCCGTGAGCTTCTCGAAAACGTGCAGTATGCGCCGACGCGCAGCCGCTATAAGGTGTACCTCATCGACGAAGTGCACATGCTCTCTACCAGCAGCTTTAATGCGCTGCTGAAGACGCTGGAGGAGCCGCCGCCTCACGTGAAGTTTCTGCTGGCGACGACGGATCCCCAGAAACTGCCAGCGACTGTTCTCTCTCGATGCCTGCAGTTTAATCTGAAGAATATGTCTGCCGAGCTGATCGTGGGTTACCTACAAAATATTCTCCAGCAGGAAATGGTCAGCTTCGAGGAGCCCGCATTGTGGCTGCTAGGCAGGGCGGCCAATGGCAGTATGCGCGATGCGCTAAGCCTAACCGATCAGGCTATTGCCTTTGGCTCCGGTGAACTCAATGAATCCGATGTGCGGACCATGCTGGGCACCGTTGATCTGTCTTTTGTTTATCAATTGGCGCGCGCGGTAGTCGATCAGGATGCCGCCGCTGCATTGGCTGCTGTAGAGGCTATGTCGGAACACGCTCCTGACTATGGCGGCAGTTTGCAGGAATTGGCTTCCCTGCTGCATAGAATCGCCATCGCTCAGGCTGTGCCGGATTCGGTGGATAACAGCTGCGGCGATGCAGAGCATGTGAGCGCATTAGCTTCCAGTATGACTGCAGAGGATGCGCAGCTTTACTATCAGTTGGCGATAACCGGCAGGCGCGATCTCGGTCTTGCGCCCGATGCGCGTAGCGGATTTGAAATGGCTTTGTTGCGCATGATCGCATTCCGCCCCGTAGTCGCAATTGGTGACACGGAGCCGGCGCCGGAGTTTGCAGAACCCGCGGCGGAGGCCGCCGCATCCGTAAAAAAGCCTGAACCGGCGCCCGTGCGCGCCGCTGAAGCTACGCCAGTAGAGCCAGTAGAGCCAGTAGAGCCAGTAGAGCCCAGCAAGCCCGAGCCTGTTGAAGCCAGCCCCGAAGCAGCTCCCGTTAACACGTCAGCTGATGCAGATGTGTTCCAGCCTGGCCGCTGGGCAGAGTTGCTTGAGGCGCTCGATCTAGGCGGTATTCTTTATAATGTTGCGTCTCATTGTGAGCTGCGCCAGGTCGACGGCGATACCGCTTTTCTGGTGTTGGATGAAGCGAATGCATCGCTGTATAACGATGCCCATGAGGGGCGTATTGCGCAGGCCCTGGGAGCACATTTGCAGCGCGAGGTTCGGGTGAGTATCGAGGTGGGTTTGCCGCGCTATGAAACGCCTGCAGCCCGCGCACAGCGGCTGCTGGATGAACGCCAGGCTAAGGCGGTTGAAGCGATCGAAGCCGATCCGAAAGTCCAGTTACTCATTGATCGTTTCGAGGGAGCCCTCGATGCGGAATCTATTACTCCGATCAAACATTGAGGTGAATCGTGAAGGGTAGTCTTGGGGACCTGATGAAGCAGGCCCAGCAAATGCAGGAAAAAATGCAGCAGGCGCAGCAGGAAGCCGCGAACACCGAGGTTGAAGGCCAGGCCGGCGCAGGAATGGTTAAGGTGGTTATGACCGGCCGCTATGATGTGCGACGCGTCAGCATCGATGACATGGTAATCGGTGAAGATAAAGACGTGCTGGAGGACTTGCTAGCTGCGGCGGTCAATGACGCCGTAAAGAAGGTTGAGGCCAATAATTCTGAGGCCCTGGGCAGCATGCTGCCGCCGGGTTTCAAAATGCCATTTTAGGGCTGATGAGTGAGCTTTAGTCCGCTGATTGAAGAGTTGGTCGAGGGACTTCGGTGTCTCCCAGGCGTGGGTCGAAAAACCGCCCAGCGCATGGCCTTGCACTTACTCGAACGCGAGCGCGAGGCGGGCCTGAATTTGGCGGAAGCGTTGCAGGCGGCTATGGAAGGCGTGCGACACTGCTCGAGCTGCCGTAACTTCAGCGAGGAAGATCTATGCGTTATCTGTGCAGATGCTCGGCGTGATGCCAGTATAGTTTGCGTGGTTGAATCCCCCGTTGATGTTGTCGCGATAGAGCAAAGTGGCAGCTATCGCGGGCTGTACTTTGTTTTGATGGGGCATTTGTCGCCGATAGACGGCATCGGCCCCGAGGATATCGGTCTCGATATTCTCAAGCAGCGGATTGAACAGGGTGGTATCGACGAGCTGATACTCGCGACCAACCCCACGGTAGAGGGCGAGGCTACGGCCTATTACCTGACCGAAATGGTTCGCACCGCGCCCGTGAAAGTCAGCCGGATTGCTCATGGTGTGCCTCTCGGCGGAGAGCTGGAGTATGTCGATGGATCGACCCTCGCGCACGCGCTGTCCGGCCGCCGTGAGTTGGAGTAAGGCGTGCAGCAGATACTCATCGAAGACAATGAATCCCTTGCAAACCTGGTCAAGAGCCAAGCAGGCTCCGAAGCGGTGGCGGTAGACACGGAGTTCATGCGCCGGGAAACCTTCTACCCCCATCCTGGGCTGATACAGCTATGTTTCTCTGCACAGCCGGATACTGCCTGGTTGGTTGATACTGTGCTTGTTAACGATGTGCAGCCTTTGAGGGAGTTATTGGCGGATACCTCCGTACTCAAAGTGCTTCACTCAGCCAGCGAGGATCTCGAAGTCTTTGCTCATTACCTTGGCCAGCAGCCGGTTCCTCTCTTCGATACTCAGAAAGCCGCCGCGTTTCTTGGCAGGGGATTTGGCCTTGGCTATCGGGCCCTGGTGGAGGAAATCAGCGGGCAGGTGATTGAGAAAGACGAAACTCGGTCCGACTGGTTGGCGCGGCCACTCAGTGCCAGCCAGCTTAACTACGCCGCAGCCGATGTCGTGCCGCTGCTTGAGGTATACCGAACGCTTTATGATGGCTTGCGTGATGAGGGCAAGCTGGAGTGGGTGCTGGAAGAAGGAGCGCATGCCACCGCTAACGCAGCATCTTCGGGGGCGTCGTTTTACCTACGCGTAAAATCGGCCTGGCAGCTACCTCGTCAGCAGCTCGGGGTTTTGCGCTCCTTGTGCGATTGGCGGGAAGCGCGGGCGCGCAAAATTGATAAGCCCCGGGGTTGGATTCTCAAAGACCCCGTCTGCCTCGAGATCGCCCGCAAGTTACCCGCCAATCTATCGGAGCTGCGTCAAATCGCCGATTTGCCGCCAGCGGTGGTGCGTAAGCAGGGAGAGGCGCTTCTGGACCTGGTCGATGAAGCGCTATCACTGCCTGAGGATGCACTGCCGCCGCTGATGCCGCGTCCTTTGGATGCGGCTCAACGCGCTGAGCTTAAGCAGTTGCGCCAACGTGGCGCAGAAATCGCTCAACAGCTGGGCGTCGAACCTGAAATATTATTGCCCTCCAAAGACTATGAGTTGCTGCTCCGAACCCAGCAGGCATCAGATGCTGTCGTCGCACCTCCTCACTGGGGTGGCTGGCGCGCTGAGCGAGTTGTACAGCCCTTGTTAAGTCAGGAGGGCGCGGGCTGATGTTGTGCCAGGTGTACCGGAGTCCGCGGCGTGCGGAAATGTATCTCTACGTGGCAAAAGCACAGGGGCTGGAGCAAGTTCCCGCTGCGCTGCTCAACATGTTTGGTGAACCGGAGCCCGTGCTCATGGTGAATCTCGACGGAAAGCGTGAGCTGGCAAGAGTTGATGCCGCCGAGGTCGCTGCCAAAATCGACGCGGAAGGCTATTACCTGCAGATGCCCCCGGGGCCCGAGGATCTGCTTCGGCGCAGTCAGTAAGCATGAGCAAAGCCGCACGCTTCTGGGAAACCAAATCACTGGAGCAGATGAACGAGTCTGAGTGGGAGTCGCTTTGCGACGGCTGTGCGCGCTGCTGCTTGCACAAGCTGGAAGACGAGGACAGCGGTGAGATCTTCTATACCTCGGTGCGTTGTCGCTACCTGAATGAGGATGATTGCCGCTGCACTGATTATGCGCGGCGCAGTGAATTGGTGCCACACTGCATAGCCCTCGATGCCGAGTCTTCGCAGTACCAGTGGCTTCCCCCCACCTGTGCCTACCGGCTGTTGGCGGAGGGCAAACCCTTATACGAGTGGCATCCGCTCGTCAGTGGTGACTCAAACACCGTTCACGAGGCCGGCATTTCCATTCGCGGCCAGGCGATTTCAGATGAATTTGTGCACCCGGATGGGTACGATGAACATATTATCCGTTGGGTAGAGTAGAGCATTGCTGAGCGAAGACTCTTATATAACCGCCTGGCTGATCTACGGCTTCGCCACCGTAGGCGCCCTGCTGGTATTGAATCACTGGCTTAGGGCCGCGATCGGGTTTACCGCGCGCTGCGTATTGCTTCTGTTGCTGGCAGGCTTGGCGCTGGCACCCGCATTACCCGATGCTTCCGGCGAAACCTGGGCGCCGGCGATATTCGTCGCAGCATTTACGCTGCTCACTGACGGTATGGAAGCTGCCGCCCCGGCATTTCGTTCGTTGGCGGCAGGCGCGGCAATGGGCGTAGTCGTTGCGCTCGTGGTGCTGGCGGCGCGTAAGGTTCTGCAGCCAGTGCTGGGCAAAGGAGAAGCCGCGTGAAGAAGCTTCTGCTGCTGATAGTACTGTGTTGCAGCAGCTCGCTGGCTCCCGCGCAAGAGCCTCTGCCGGATGTACGCCTGCTGATTGACGTGTCTGGAAGCATGCGCGATTCCGATCCGCAGAATCTGCGCGAGCCGGCACTGGAGCTCATGGTGCAGTTATTACCGGAAGGGTCTCGCGCCGGCGTATGGACCTTTGGTCAGTGGGTCAATATGGTCGTCGCTCATGGCGATGTGGATGACGCATGGCGGGAGAGTGCGGTTGCTGCGGTAAACGCGATCAGCAACCACGGGCTGCTCACCAATATTCCCGATGCGATGGAGCTAGCGACGTTCGATATTGAGCGGCTCGGTTACCAGTATCGCACCAGCTTGATTGTATTAACCGATGGCAAGGTTGAGGTATCCGGTGATGACAGCGATAACCGCAGGGCAGCGCGCGACCTGCTTAACAAAGTCGCTCCTGCACTTAGAGAGTGGGGCGTAGAGGTACATACCATTGCGCTCTCCGACAACGCCGATTGGGAATTTCTGCAGGCCCTGGCGCAGGCCACTGGAGGTTTGGCTGAGCGAGCGCAGTCGGCCGAAGAGCTCTCTGCGGTATTCCTGCAGGCGCTCGATATAGCGGCTCCGACAGAACAGGTTCCGCTGCTGGGCGGGGAGTTTCTTATCGACGACAGCGTTGATGAGTTCACCGTTTTGGTGTTTCCGGATGCAGCGACAGATGCGGTGAGTCTGGTACGACCGGACGGTAGTCGTTTTGATCGACAGGATTTGGCGCCGGGCACCAATTGGTATCATCACGAACGGTTTGAGCTGATTACGGTCAGTGAACCAGCGGTGGGCGAGTGGCGCGTCGTCGCGCCCGGCTCCAGAACTCGCGTCAATGTGTTATCCCACTTGGGTATCGTGCTGGATCGTCCCCCCACCAACTTGCCCAGCGGCAAGCTGCCTCAGATTGGCCTGCAGTTGACTGACGGTGACCAGGTCATTACCGATCCGCAAATACTTGAATTGGTGACTGCCACGGTGAAGGTCTACCGCGCGGACGATACACAGTGGGAGTTGGTGCTCGAGGGTGCTGAAGTGGGTGCCGACGGTGAGTTTCGTACTGATCTGGCAATGTTGGCGCAAGCGGGACGTTACGAAATCGTTGTTAATGTTGATGGGCGCAGCTTTCAGAGGGAAACCACCTTTCTGACCGATGTGACCGATCCGCCGCCGCAAGTGGATCCTGCCGACCTGATCCCTGCGCAGGAGCCGAGTGCCGGCGTCCCCGGCTGGCTAGTGCCCGCGGGTATTTCGCTGCTGCTGTTGCTGGGTCTGGCGGCGTGGTGGATTCGCCGCGGGCGAGACGACGAATGGTACGACGATGACGAGGAGTACCTCGACGAGCAGTCCGAGGACGAGGAAGAGGATTGGCGCTGATTAAAGCAGATGCTTGATTCCGGCGCGCCCACTCTGTAGGCTGGCACGCTCACAAATTCTGGTAGGTATCTATGAAGTTTGAAGGAACAGAACGCTACGTCGCCACAGACGATCTGCGTATGGCGGTAAATGCCGCGGTCAACCTGCAGCGCCCGCTGTTGATCAAGGGTGAGCCTGGCACTGGTAAGACGATGCTGGCCGAGGAAGTTGCGCAGGGCCTGGGTATGCGCCTGATTCAATGGCACATCAAATCGACTACGAAGGCACAGCAGGGACTGTACGAATACGACGCAGTATCCCGTTTGCGCGATTCCCAGTTGGGCGACGACAAGGTTCATGATATCGCCAACTATATTAAGCGCGGCAAGCTCTGGGAGGCGTTCGAATCCGATGAGCAGGTGGTCCTGTTGATCGATGAGGTCGATAAAGCCGATATCGAATTCCCCAATGATCTGCTGGTCGAACTGGATCGAATGGAGTTTTTCGTTTACGAGACAGGCGAGACGATTAAAGCCAAGCATCGTCCTATCATCATTATCACCAGTAACAACGAAAAAGAATTGCCGGACGCCTTCCTGCGCCGCTGTTTCTTCCATTTCATTAACTTCCCTGATCGCGACACAATGCGCCAGATCGTTGATGTTCATTACCCTGACATCAAGCAGGAATTGGTGCAGGAGGCCATGGAAGTATTCTTCGATGTGCGCAGCATTCCAGGCTTGAAGAAAAAGCCGTCCACCTCTGAGCTCATTGACTGGCTCAAGCTGCTCATGGCAGACGACATTCCCGATGAAATTCTTAAGGAGCGTGACCCGAGCAAGGCGATTCCGCCCCTTTACGGTGCATTGCTCAAGAACGAACAGGATGTTCACTTGCTTGAGCGCTTAGCCTTTATGCACCGCCGGGAGATGCGGTAAGCCGCCGTGCTGATCAACTTCTTCCACGGACTGCGTGATGCCGGCGTGCCGGTGACTACCAAGGAGCTGCTGGACCTGCTAGAGGGTCTTAAGCAGCGAATTGCCTTCGCCGATATTGATGAGTTCTACTTTTTCTCCCGCACTTGTACGGTCAAGGACGAGAAGTATTTTGATCGCTTCGACCGCGCTTTTGGTCTGCACTTTAAGGAACTGGAGGCGCTCGACGACATTATTGAGGCCCTCATTCCCGACGACTGGCTGCGCAGCGAGTTCATCAAGAATCTGAGCGATGAAGAGAAAGCGCAGATCGAGTCCCTGGGCGGGCTTGAAAAGCTGATCGAGGAGTTCAAGAAACGACTCGAAGAACAAAAAGAACGCCATGAGGGCGGTAATAAGTGGGTCGGCACTGGTGGCACCTCTCCCTTCGGGCAGGAGGGCTATCACCCGGAAGGTATTCGGGTCGGCCCTAACGGTAAGAACAAGAAAGCCGTCAAAGTTTGGGAAAAGCGTGACTTCAAGAACCTGGATGATTCCGTGGAGTTGGGTACCCGAAACATCAAGGTTGCCATGCGCCGCCTGCGTAAGTTTGCGCGCACGGGTGCTGCCGACGAACTCGACCTAGACGATACCATCAGCTCGACAGCACGCAACGCGGGTCTACTCGATATCAAGATGGTGCCAGAGCGCCACAATGCGGTGAAGGTCCTGCTTTTTCTCGATGTCGGCGGCTCGATGGATCCGCACGTTAAGGTCTGCGAAGAGCTGTTTTCAGCGGCGCGTACCGAGTTTAAGCACCTTGAGTACTTTTACTTCCACAACTTCATTTATGAGTCGGTGTGGAAGAACAATATCCGGCGTCACAATGAGCGAACGCCCACGCTGGATGTGCTGCACAAGTACAGTCATGACTACAAGGTGGTATTTGTCGGCGACGCTTCCATGTCGCCCTATGAGATCGCCCAGCCTGGTGGCAGTGTCGAGCACTGGAACGAAGAGCCCGGGGAGCTGTGGATGCGTCGCCTCACCGACGTCTATGACAAGGTCATCTGGCTCAATCCCGTACCCGAAGATGAGTGGGAGTATACGCAGTCTGTTTCTATGACGCGTCAGCTTATGGAAGGCCACATGTATCCGCTCTCCCTCAAGGGTCTGGAGGAGGGCATGGCTTACTTATCCAAGTAGGTCTTTGTCTAGTCAGAACCCAGAAAAGCAATGAGTGCCGCGGTTACGGCCACGTTAAGTGATTCCCATTGTGCATTGGGATCGATACGGCGTCGTCGGCGAGCGCATTGATGGGTGCTGAGACGCCACTAGACTCATTACCGAGCACATAAATGGTATTGCCCGCAGGCGAACGCTCGAATAGCGATTGCGGTGCATTGGCATCTAGCACCAGTACTTCATAACCCTGGTCCTGACACTGGCCCAGAGCGTCGAGGAGATCGCGACAGCGGACCAGCGGTGCGCGAAACAGCGTACCGGTACTTGCTTTTATCGCCAGTGGCCCGAGTGCGGCATTGCCCTCCCGCGGCCACAGTATGCCGTCGATACCGCCCGCTACTGCAGAGCGCACCAGCATGCCGGCATTCTGCGGGTTGGTCAGTCCATCCACGGCGATAATACGGGTGCTCGACTGTGTCGCCCGCTCTTGTAGAAAGTCATTCAGGGACCGAAATCCGGGGCATAGCACATCCACTGCGACCCCCTGATCCTGAGAGCCCTTGCGGGAAATACGCGAAAGCTCTTTCTTGCTGTGATAGCAGACCTCCAACTGGCGCTGGGCGGCGATTTCGAGCATATCGTCAAGGATTGCTGCGGGCTTATTGCTGTCGGCGAGATGCAGTCGATAACACTGCAGTTGCTTGTCGCGCAGTGTCTCCAATACAGGCTTGCGCCCGTAGACAGTAATCACCTGGTCGAAAAAAGAGGGCATCAGCCGTCTTGCTGGCCCTCAGGTTGACCGTGGCTGCGTGCTACCTGGGTAACCTCCTCAGCCGCTTCCTGCATACGGGTGGCAACCCGCTCAATTTCGGCACCGCTGACCGGTTTCGCAAAAGAACCCGCGGCGAAGCACATCGCGGGTAGTTGCTTGTAGGCGAAAACCGGCACGTTAATGGTGCTGACATTATAGTGCGCCTTCGGATCGATCCGATCGAGATGAACCTGTTCCTCACAGAGTTCGCGCTGGTATTCCCGGGTGATGTCCTCAAGGTCTGACAGGTTCCAGTTGTTGTGGATGCGCTTCAGGCTCTCGTGCAAGCGGGCTTCTGCCTGGGTCTTCAGGGTCACCTCGAAACCTCGGGCCCTGATGCCGATCACCGACATGCGCAGGCGTTGGTCGAGTTTTTCATTGTACTCACCGCGCGCATCATGTGCGGCGGTCAGCCAGGCCTCGAGATGCTTGGCGGGAGACCAGGCTGTGAAGCAGGCACCGACCGGCGCAACGTTCGGCAATCGCAGACCGAGTTGAAAGTTGTCGATGAGAGACGACGCCGAACCGTACAGGGCGAGCAAGACAATATGGGCTTTGGAGCGGCCGGTAACCGCAAAGCCAATATCGAGATCATTCTCAAGCGATTCGAGAGCGGGCCGCGCGTATTCCAACACCGGGAACTGCGCAAAGGCTGCGTTACCAGCCGCGATGATAGATGGACCCAGCCGATAGGCTTTGGTCTTGGGATGCTGGACCAGGAAACCATAGGTCGCCATGGTGGTGAGAATGGCGTGACAGGTCGCCTTGTTCAAGTTGAGTCTGCGGGTCATCTCCGTCAGGCCAAAAGCCTGATGCGGGTTTGCCATCAGCAGATCCAGTATCGCCAGCGCGCGCGCTGTTGGCTGAGAAAACAAAGCCACGTGAATTCCCCCTGGTTTGTATGGTTTGAATTATTAAACCTTGAAAAGCTTACTGCCAACTCAGGCCGTAATGCAAGCCCCCACTAAAAAGCACCATGCTGGTGCATCTTGTCGGAGATGAGCGAGTCCAGTACTCTAGCGCGCTTAACTATAAACAACAAAACAACGGGGCCCAATACCTATGGACGGAGCAAATACCGCCTGGATTCTCACCTCTACCGCTCTGGTACTTTTTATGACCTTGCCCGGACTGGCGCTGTTCTATGGCGGCCTGGTCCGGTCCAAAAACGTCTTGTCGGTGCTGATGCAGTGCTTCGGTATCGCCTGCGTCGCTTCGGTGCTTTGGTATCTGGTTGGCTACAGCATAGCCTTTGACTCTGGGTCGCCCTGGTTTGGGGGCCTCGGCAAGGCATTCCTGAGCGGCGTGGAGGAGGACAGCCTATCTGGCGATCTGCCTGAGACGGTCTTCATCATGTTTCAGATGACCTTCGCCATTATTACACCCGCGCTCATCATTGGCGGTTTTGCAGAGCGCACGCGCTTCTCGGCGGTCATGATTTTCTCAGCCATTTGGTTGCTGGCGGTCTACGCCCCCATAACTCACTGGGTTTGGGGTGGCGGCTGGCTGGGTGAGATGGGCCTGCTCGATTTCGCCGGCGGTACGGTTGTTCACATTACTGCTGGGGTTGCGGCGCTGGTCTGTGCACTGGTGATTGGGAACCGCAAAGGATTCGGCGATGTTCCGATGCCTCCTCACAACATGACGATGACCATTACTGGTGCATGCATGCTCTGGGTGGGTTGGTTTGGATTCAATGCGGGCAGCGCGCTGGCAGCCAATGGCGATGCCGGAATGGCCATGCTGGTAACCCATTTGTCCGCCTCCGCCGGTGCATTTACCTGGCTGAGTATCGAATGGATTAAATACGGCAAGCCGAGTGCGCTGGGTGCTGTCACAGGTATGGTCGCCGGACTGGGAACCATTACGCCGGCCTCCGGTTTCGTTGGGCCTGGCGGTGCGCTGGTGATCGGTATCAGCGCGGGTGCGGTGTGTTTCTATGCGACGCTGACCTTGAAGCAGAAGCTGAAGATCGATGACTCGCTCGATGTCTTCCCGGTGCACGGCGTTGGAGGCATTCTCGGTACGTTTGCGGCGGGCATTTTCGCCAGTTCCGAGTTGGGACTGCTGAGTGGTCAGGGGCTTGCCGATGGTGTGACCATTGGTCAGCAAGTGATGGTGCAGCTCTGTGGCATTGCCGCTGTGGGCCTCTACACCGCTATCGCCACGTTTATCATTCTCAAGCTCACCAATCTGATAATGCCATTGCGCGTCAGTGCCGATGAAGAAACTGAGGGATTGGATATCGTGCTGCACAATGAGAGCGGTTACGATCTCTGAGCGCACCCTCATTCTCTACAGCACCGGCGCCTGTCATCTCTGTGAGCAGGCGCTGGCGCTGATCGAGCCTCTGCTGCAGAGCGGAGATCAGCTGGAAGAGGTGGATATATCAGCGTCTGACGAGCTGTTCGAGCGCTATGGTCTGACCATCCCGGTGTTGCGCAAAGAGCCCGGCGGCGCTGAGCTCAACTGGCCCTTTGGCGATGCGGAGCTAGGGGCCTTCCTGGAGGATTAATTTCCGACTCTAACCGCCAGTACATCACAACTGGCGCCATGCAGTACGCCGTTGGCGGTCGACCCCATTAACAGCGCGAGGCCGTAACGTCCGTGGCTGCCGACCACGATCAGATCGGCGCCAATCGCCTCGGCTGTAGAATGAATTTCCACTTCCGGTCGGCCGAGTACTATGTGCTGTCGGTCTGCAGGCACACCGCTGTCTGCCGCGAAGCGGTCCAACTGTTGCTTGGCCTGTTCGTGTATCTCTTCCTGGATACCGGAGAAATCCATGGGAATATCACCCCCATAAGCGAAACTAAGCGGCTCGATGACGTGAATGATGTGCAGGGTTGCATCGTTGGCTGCAGCCAGTGCCCGTGCTCGCTCTGCTACCTGGGCTGATTCGTCGCTGAGGTCTACCGCCATGAGAAGCGTGGTGTACTTAGCCATCAAGGTCTCCGCTAACTGTGCTTTGCTGGTTTTATACCATAGTATGAAAGCTGGAAACCCTGTTCTGTGTCAATGTCTTACTTTCTCATCATACTGGTTGTTTTCATCGCACTGTCGCCGCTGATTACGATGCGGCCGAGCAAGCAGCAACTGAAGCTGGCGCGCTTGCGTGAAGCGGCGGCGATTAATGGCCTGCAAGTGCAGATGCGCAAATCGCCGCTGGAGTCGGAGGGGGCGGCCAACCTTGTACTCTACAGTTTGCGGCGTCCCAGAAACGACGATCTGCTGCCGAAGCGTCTCTGTTTGCACTATGTTGAAGGTGAATGGGCGCCGCTAGACGGTCTCTGCCCGGCTGCGCTGGAGCCTGTGCTGCAGGCGCTGCCCGCCGGTTGCGACTTCTTGCTGGCAGAGCCAGTATCGGTGGGTATGATTTGGAATGAACAGGGCGATACGAGCGACGTTGACCAGATTGCAGGTGCATTGAAAGCGCTTTTTTCTTGACCCTGCGCAACTGAGGACTTATATATGTCGCCTTTTCAAGGACGCTGAAGGACAGCATGGGCAAATCACTCGTCATCGTTGAGTCGCCTGCAAAAGCCAAGACCATCAACAAGTACCTGGGCAAGGACTATGTCGTAAAGTCCTCGGTCGGTCATATTCGTGATTTGCCTACGGCAGGAAGCGCTAAGAAGGCAGATCCCAAAGAGCGCGCACGACAGGCCGCGATCACACGCAAGCTGTCTCCCGCGCAAAAAGCCGCCCATAAAAAGAAGAAGAATCGCGAGCAGTTGGTGCGGCGCATGGGGATTGACCCGGACAAGGGCTGGAAGGCGCGCTACGAGGTCCTACCTGGCAAAGAAAAGGTCGTCAGCGAGCTAAAGAAACTGGCGAAGGATGCTGATGCCATCTATCTCGCGACCGATCTCGACAGAGAGGGAGAGGCGATCGCCTGGCATCTGCGGGAAGCCATCGGCGGCGACGACGACCGCTATAAGCGCGTGGTATTCAACGAGATTACCAAGCGAGCGATACAGGAAGCCTTTGAAGAGCCCGGTGAGTTGGACGATGCCCGGGTCAACGCTCAGCAGGCGCGCCGTTTTCTCGATAGGGTTGTTGGCTACATGGTTTCGCCCTTGCTCTGGAGCAAGGTCGCGCGCGGTCTGTCGGCGGGGCGTGTTCAGTCGGTTGCGGTAAAACTGATTGTTGAGCGCGAGCGCGAAATACACGCGTTCATTCCGGAAGAGTTCTGGGAATTGCACGCAGAGCTTGTTGATAGTGGTGAGCACCAGGTGCGCTTCCAGGTGCGCAAGCACGCGGGAGAAAACTACCGCCCTGGCAATGAAGAGCAGTCGAGCAAAGCGGTCGCCGAACTGGAGCAATTGCCATACACCGTTAAGCAACGTGAGGACAAGCCGACCCGGTCCAAGCCGCCGGCACCTTTTATCACCTCGACCTTGCAGCAGTCGGCCAGCACGCGGCTCGGATTCAGTGTGAAGAAGACCATGATGATGGCGCAGCGCCTCTATGAGGCGGGCTACATCACCTATATGCGAACGGATTCGACAAACCTCAGCGCCGATGCAGTGAGCCAGTGTCGCGATTACATCAAATCCAACTACGCAAAAGACTACCTGCCTGAGCAGCCTAATCTCTATAGCTCCAAAGAAGGCGCGCAGGAGGCGCATGAGGCGATTCGGCCCTCCGATGTGAATGTACCCCAGACTGCGCTGAAGGGGATGGAGCGTGATGCGGAGCGCCTTTACGAGCTTATCTGGCGTCAGTTCGTCGCCTGCCAAATGACGCCGGCGCGCTACCTCTCAAGTACCGTGACCGTCGCCGCTGGCGAATATGAACTCAATGCCAAAGGCCGCATTATTCAGTTTGACGGCTACACGCGGGTGCAGCCGGTCGCCGGTAAGAAGGCCGAGGATGTGGTTCTACCCGACCTGAAGCAGGGCGATGCGATGAATCTGCTCAAGCTTGAGCCGAGCCAGCATTTCACCAAGCCGGCCCCACGCTATGGTGAAGCAAGCCTGGTGCGCGAGTTGGAGAAGCGTGGCATTGGTCGCCCGTCGACCTACGCCTCGATCATTTCAACCATCCAGGATCGAGGCTATGTCCGTCTCGAGAATAAGCGATTCTACGCCGAAAAAATGGGCGACATCGTTACTGAGCGCTTGCAGGAGAGCTTTCCGGAACTACTCGACTACGGATTTACCGCGTCAATGGAAGAGCACCTCGATGAGGTGGCAGAAGGGGATTTAGACTGGCGCGCGCTACTCGATGAATTCTATGCCGAGTTTTCCGGGCAGCTGCAGAAGGCGGAATTGGAAGAGGGCGGGATGCGTCGCAATGAGCCGACGATGACCGATATCAGTTGCGAGGTCTGTAGCCGCCCCATGCAGATTCGTACAGCCAGTACGGGCGTATTCCTAGGCTGTTCGGGGTATGCACTGCCGCCAAAGGAGCGCTGCAAGGAGACCGTCAACCTCATTCCGGGTGACGAAGCGGTTAGTGAAGACGCGGATGATGAGGCTGAGTCTCGTCAGCTGCGCGACCGCCACCGCTGTCCCAAATGCAATACCGCGATGGATAGTTATCTAATAGACGAGAAGCGCAAGCTCCATGTCTGTGGCAATAATCCCGATTGCGACGGATTTGAGGTGGAGGCCGGCTCGTTTCGCATTAAGGGCTACGATGGCCCGGTTATCGAATGTGATAAGTGCGGCTCGGATATGCAGCTCAAAACCGGTCGCTTTGGCAAGTATTTTGGTTGCACCAATACGGAATGTAAGAATACCCGTAAGCTGCTGCGCAACGGTGAAGCCGCGCCACCTAAAATTGATCCGGTGCCCATGCCGGAATTGGCTTGTCAAAAGGTTGAGGATACCTACGTGCTGCGGGACGGCGCCGCGGGATTGTTTCTGGCAGCCAGCCAGTTCCCGCGCAATCGCGAGACACGAGCGCCTTTTCTGGACGAAATTCTTCCGCACAAAGAGGAAATCGATCCCAAGTACGCCTTCCTGTTTGGCGGGCCCGTAGCCGACGACGATGGCAATCGTAGTCAGATCCGCTACAGCCGCAAGACCAAAGAGCAATACCTCATGACCGAGGTCGATGGCAAAGCCACGGGTTGGCGCGCAACCTACCAGGGCGGGAAGTGGCAGGTGGAAGAGTCTCGCGGCAGCAGCAAGCGCAAGGCTTCGTGAGCGCAGACGCCAGATCCAGGGCCAATCAGCACCTATACTTTGCAGCCTTGCATATGCAGTTCCTGCGGGCGGAGCTTGAGCGAGAATTGCACCCAGCCAGTGTTCTGCTCGAATCGCTGGGGCAGTCTATTCAATTTCATCTGCAGCGTGCTTACGGCTGGTTTCTATTGGAACTGACCGGGACCACGCTTCCCGTCGTGGCTCCCCCCGTGAACGTTGCGCAAGCGGTTACGTACCTGGATGGCGAGGAGCCCCTGCGGGGTGAGCTTGTCGAGCTACGCAATCTTGAGGCTGCCGATGGCTGGTTAGCAGACTTGCTCGCGGTACAGGAGTCAGCCCGTCCCACCGCAGGAATGCAATTGGGCATTCAGATGGTGAGTTCTCCCTGGACCATAGAGGGCCTCGAGCACTGGCACTCCAGTTTGAGCGATCTCATGGATCGCATGAGCGATAGCCTAGAGGAGTGCTAGTTGCTAGAATGAATGAAAGCACCCACCACAAGAGGTAATGAGTATCCTCATCCTTTCTGGAAATCGTTGAATTGCCCGATGGCGAAATCGTGTTACAGCGCTCCGATGACGATGGCGAACCGCTGGTTGTCATTCAGTTTTCGGAGGAGTCTCGTGTGTACCTGATGGATGGCACCCTAGAGGTGGCCAGGGCGATGATACAGGCCGGCATTCAGGCGGCCGCACAACTTGCCGAACAGGGCGAGATTGAACTGGGCGAAGAGTTTACCGAAGAAACGACCCGCGTCCTGCACTAAGCATAAGCAGAACGCAAAGCCCTCATGAACCGCGGCGTAACACCCCTACGCTAATGCCTTCTATCGCAAAATCCTGGCTGCTCAAATCGACATTGATAGGCTCATAGTCTGCGTTTTCAGGCAGTAGCTGCAGCTCCGCCTTCGTTGCGCCGTACTTTAAGCGCTTCACCGTGACTTCATCATCGATGCGCGCAACCACAATATCGCCTTCGCGCACATCGGTGGTGCGGTGTACAGCCAATAGATCTTCGTCAAAGATGCCAATATCGATCATGCTGTCGCCCTGAACTTTCAGGAAGTAGTCGGCGCTGGGCTTGAAGAATGAGGCGGGCATATCGCAATAATCTTCGATGTGCTCCTGCGCCAGAATAGGGTTACCCGCAGCAACCCTGCCAACGACAGGTATGCCGGGTTCTTCCGGCAACCTGATCCCGCGAGAGGCACCAGCGATGATCTCTATAGCGCCTTTGCGCGCGAGCGCTTTGAGGTGTTCCTCGGCTGCATTGGCCGACTTGAAACCCAACTCCTGCGCAATATCGGCGCGGGTAGGGGGGTAGCCCGTCTGATCGATATGATCGCGGATAACGTCGAGAACCTGTTGTTGCCGTTGCGTGAGTTTTTCCACAGCATTGCACCTCTGTTTATTTGTACAGATGCTGTGATTATATACAGTAATAGAGGGGGTGCAAACCCCGTTTAGTAGTCTTCCACTCCGTTCATGAACTCCGGTTCAATGCCATTGAGAGGCCCGGACCAGTCTTCGGGGTGGTAGGGTAGATCGGGATCGACGCCGTCTTCGGAATCCAGCTCGAAAGGATTGCGCCAGTCCTCCGGTTCTTCGATATTGACCAACAGTAACTCGCGCCAGGAATCGATGTCGTACTCACTGACCTCACCATCAATATGCTGTGTTTCAACGGTTAAGGTTTCAGGGTCCCAAGCCACAACCTCGAAGCTGGCGCCAGTTTGCAAATCCTTGTACCAGGTGCCTACATTGGGACCGAGTAACTTCATCTCCTTGCCTCGTTTCCTAGCGGTGTTTAGAGCTAACATATCAAAATGGAGGGTGCTGTCCATTATGAGCAAAGCGCATAAAAAATCCTGTATAAATAGGCTCTTGCTATAGGCCCAGCAACTTTGATTGAGAATTCAAAGGCTTATTCGAAACGCCACTAAGCAGAGAAAGATCGGTGTAGTGGTTTTAAGCGTGTAGAGGTATTACGGACTAAGCTGCAAATGAAAAAAACGTATAAGCATTGGCGAAAAATATTGGGGCAAGATTTTGACTGAAGTAGCACTCATCGGTGGCACGGGACTCAATCGACTCGACGGTATGGAAACCGTGGCGGAACATGCGCTAGACACCCCCTGGGGGTCGAGCTCGCATCCGGTTTTAGAAGGGGATTTCCGCGGTCATAAGCTGTTTTTCCTGGCGCGCCACGGTATTCCTCATCTGATAGCACCGCATCGCATCAATTATCGAGCGAACCTGTGGGCCTTGCGTGAACTTGGGGTGCGCTGTGTAGTGGGAGTGAACGCCGTTGGCGGCATCCTCGATACCATGGCGCCAGGTCGAATCATGCTCCCTGACCAGATCATCGACTACACCTACGATCGTGCGCATACCTATTACGGAGACGGCCAGGCGCTGGAGCATATCGACTTTACGGAACCCTATAGCGCCACGTTGCGCAGCGAATTGTTGGCGGCCGCAGAGAATCTGCATATCGACTGTGCACCCACCGGCACCTATGGCGTGACCCAGGGGCCTCGACTGGAGACGGCGGCGGAGATCCAGCGCATGCGTCGCGAAGGCTGTGACGTTGTCGGCATGACAGGAATGCCGGAAGCCGCTCTTGCAGCTGAGCTAGGGCTTGAGTATGCCTCTATCTGTCTCGTCGTTAATCCTGCAGCCGGTCTGAGCGATGTGCCGATCACGCTGGAAGCGATGCAACAGATCCTGGATCGGGAAATAGCGGTTATTGGGAACCTGCTACATCAGTGGCTTGAGACTCATTAACAAAGGGCTCAAATTCGTAGCGCTGAATGCGAATCAACAAGCCGAGCATGGGATGATCGATATAGTGCAGTTCTCCGCTGCGCATGCGGCGGCGTTGTTCGACCAGAACAGCATGACGGAAAGGATAGTAAGGCTCGGCCAAAAAGGCTTCCACGTCCGCTTCGCTCCATGGCGCAGCGTCGTCAGCAGGCGCGTCGTCCTCTGATTCTTCCTTGGCAGCTACGGCGAGTTCTATAGCAGCAGGCTCTGGTGAGACCTCTGCTGTATTTTCGACGTCGAGCCAGTCTGCTTCGACGGATAACTGGAAAGGTGATATCTCCAGTGGTTCTTCGATCGGACTGACCGGCGGGGCCGGCATTCGCCAATCGCTTTGCAGATAATCGCCGTTGGTATTGAGCCATAGATTGGTTTCGATATGCAGATAGCGACTCACATAGAGCTTCACAGTGCCCTGCAGCTCCGGAAAATCGCTGTCTATTGCTGCCGTTTCAAGCCGCAGGGGAGTGGCGGTGTCTGCGTCTCGCATCGGCTGCAGCCACGCGCCATGCCATAGCACTCGAGTGTCCTTGGACCGGTCCAGCCGACGGTGTTCAGCGCCAAACTCCTGCTCGCTGCGCGGCAGTGGCGTGAAAGCCACAGGGACAGTGAGTTCGTACACGGGCTCGATAGTCGTAACAGGCTGACGGGTCGGCTGCTCCCAATCGTAGCGCCACAGGAGCTGCTCAGTGCTCTCACTCCAGTACAGGTCAAATAGTGGGGGCAGTTGCGATTCAATAGGCAGCAATTCATAGATGGTGTCTGCGGCCATGCGCGGGGGCGTGTCGGTAGCCAGTGCCATGGAGCGATCGGGATAGGTCAGCTCGGGCAGGGGCTCCCAGAGTTCGCTATTTCTGGCGGCGGCCGAGTCATTGCTGAATACCAATAACTCAACGCGAAACCAGTTGGGGTCGTCCGGCTGATCCGGGCTTGCCTCCTCCTGTGCGTGGGCAACCAGCGACAACAGCGATCCCAATAGGACTATCCAGGCTTTCACGCGGCATCCTCGGCGGCACGCGCGAGCAATTCAATCAGCTGGTGCACGAACAAATAACGTTCCTCGTGATCGGGTAATTCACAATCAAAACGCAGCCTATTGCCGTTGGTCAGGCGATACAGCTCCGGTTGTCCTTGTACCAGTTTAACCAGAGCGAGTGGATTGACGTTAGTGTTGTCAGCAAATTCAATAAATCCGCCGCGTTCTCCCGCATCGACTTTGCTGACGCCTAAGCCACTGCTGAGCAGGCGTGTCTCGGCCAGCTTGAACAGGTTACGCGCGGCGTCGGGCAGCAGGCCAAAGCGGTCGATCATCTCTACCTGCAGATCTTTCAGCTCATCATAGTTGGCCGCTGCCGCGATGCGTTTATACAGCACCAGTCGACCGTTGATATCCGGCAGATAGTCGTCGGCGATAAGAGCAGGGATCCTAAGGTTGACCTCCGTTTCCTCGTCTTCAGCCTCTCCCGGTAGCTCGCCTTTTTGCAGTGATTTAACCGCGCGTTCCAACATGTCCATGTACAGTGCATAGCCAACGCTCTGTATCTGACCGCTCTGTTCTTCGCCAAGTAACTCCCCCGCACCGCGAATCTCCAGGTCGTGGGTCGCCAGCAGGTAACCCGCGCCCAGGTCCCCGGCCGCCGCAATTGCATCGAGACGTTTCTCGGCGTCACTGGTCAGGGCGGACTGCGGCGGGCACAGCAGATAGGCATAGGCCTGGTGATGTGAGCGGCCGACTCGCCCCCGCAACTGGTGGAGTTGCGCGAGACCAAAGCGGTCTGCGCGCTCAATAATGATGGTGTTGGCATTGGGTACGTCGATGCCGGTTTCAATGATCGTTGTGCACAGCAGGATGTGGTAGTGCTGGTGATAGAATGCGCGCATCACCTGTTCCAGTTGCTGCTCGCGCATTTGGCCGTGGGCGATGCCGATGTTTAGCTCCGGAACCAGCTCCCGCAATTTGCGGGCTGACTCCTCGATCGACTTCACTTCATTGTGCAGAAAATACACCTGTCCACCGCGCAGGGTTTCCCGCAGGATGGCCTCTTTTACCAGGGCAATATTGTGTTCGCGCACGAAGGTTTTAATCGACAGACGACGGGCCGGTGGCGTCGCGATGATCGAGAGGTCACGCATGCCGCCCAGGGCCATGTTTAGCGTGCGGGGTATCGGCGTGGCAGTCAGCGTTAGAATATCGACCTCGGCCCTTAAGGCCTTAATGCGGTCTTTCTGCTTAACCCCAAAGCGGTGCTCCTCGTCGATGATGAGTAGTCCCAGGTCCTGATACTTGATATCACTTTGCAGCAATTTGTGTGTGCCAATCAGAATATCGACCTTGCCGTTGGCAACCTTGCGCGCAACCTCTTTCTGCTCTGCCGCGCTGCGGAATCGGGAAATCACATCCACCTGCACCGGCCACTCTGCGAACCGATCGGTGAAGGAATTGTAATGCTGCTGCGCTAGCAGCGTGGTGGGTACCAGCACGGCAACCTGTTTATTGGATTGCGCGGCGATGAAGGCGGCCCGCATGGCCACCTCTGTCTTGCCAAACCCCACGTCGCCACAAACGAGTCGATCCATCACCTGGGGGCTGCACATGTCCGCTACCACCGCTCGAATCGCTTCTTCCTGGTCAGGGGTTTCTTCGAAGGGAAACTCGACGGAGAAACGGGCGAACTCGTCGCCCGTAGCGGGGTAGCAAAAACCCTGGCGGGCCTCGCGGCGGGCATAGATTTCCAGCAGCTCGGCCGCCACATCATTAACTTTTTCACGGGCTTTGCGTCGCGCTTTCTCCCATTGATCGCTGCCCAGGCGGTGTAGTGGCGCGAGGTCCGGATCACTGCCCGTATAGCGACTGATGAGATGCAAAGAGGCAACTGGCACGTAGAGCTTGTCGCCGCCGGCGTATTCCAGGGTCAGAAATTCTGTGAGCTGATCATCGATGTCCAGCGCCTCGAGCCCCTTGTAGCGGCCAATACCATGATCGATGTGCACAACTGGGACGCCGGGGCGCAGCTCGTTAATGTTCTTGTAGATATTGGCTTGCGTCGCTGCCGTGTCTTCCCGCCGCCGGCGCTGGGCGACGCGATTGCCGAAGAGCTGTGCTTCGCTTATCAGCGTGGGCAGCCCTGGGCCTTGATAGATACCGCGATCAATCGGCGCCGTGGTAATGGCGAAGGCGGGTTGAGTTTGTTCGAACTCGTCCCAGTCATCGACGGCTATGGGCTCCAGCTGACGCTGCTGCAGTAACTCCAACAGGATCTCGCGACGGCCGGCGGTTTCTGCGCAAAGCAGGACCGGGCCCTGGTGTTCTTCCAGGAAGCTGTGCAACGCGTCCGAGGGAGAATCGCTGTGCTTCTCAGAAGTCATATCCGGCGGCGGCTTGAGTTCGAGGCGATGGTGCACCGGCGCCTCGGGGTCAGTGCGCAGTTCCAGCGCCGGGTAATTGCGCAACTGTTGGTAGAGATCCTCGACCGGAATAAATGCTCGCGTCGGTGGTAGCAGGGGACGTCGTGAATCGATGCCGAACTCCTCAAAGCGATTGCCGACTTCGGTCCAGAAGTTTTGTGCCGCGCTGTGGTGTTCGCCTATGGCGATGACTGTCGCGTCCTCGGGGAGATAGTCGAAAAGGGTGTCACAGCGCTCAAAGAACAGCGGCAGGTAGTATTCCGCGCCGGCTGGGGCGCGGCCGGCGCTGACATCGTTATAAACCGGGCAGGCCTCGTGGTCGACATTAAAGGCCTCGTGCCAGTTATGCTGGAACAGCTGAATCGCGGCGCGGTTGAGCGCAAACTCGCGGGCCGGCAGCAGATCGATGGACTCTACCTTTTCGATGGTGCGCTGCGTCTCCGGGTCGAAGGTACGCAAAGTTTCAACTTGATCGTCGAAGACGTCGATGCGGTAGGGCAGATCCGTACCCATCGGAAAAATATCGAGCAAGGAGCCGCGCTGGGCAAACTCACCATGCTCGTAAACGGTTTCAACAGCCTGGTAGCCATTGCGTTCGAGATTGCGACGAAAGTTCAGGCTGTCCAGTTCCTGTCCAGTTTGCAGAACCAGACTGTTGCCTGCGATGTACTCTGCAGGCGGCAAGCGGTGCATGAGTGTGGGCACCGGTACTAACAAAATACCGGCCTGCATCCGCGGCAGACGGTACAGGGTGTGCAGGCGTTCAGAGACGATATCCTGGTGTGGCGAGAAATTGTCGTAGGGCAGTGTTTCCCAGTCGGGAAAGTGCAAAACTTCTGCGCCGATAGAGCGGTTATAAAACTCAATCTCCCGTTGCAGGGTGTTGGCGGTCAGAGTATCCGGGGTGATGACCAGCTGAAAACCGGTGTAGTCGCTCAACTCGCATAGTAGTCGGGCAGGTGCGCTGCCAGCGAGGGGGCCTAGGGCCGTCCGGGAGCCTTGTTTGGGTGGCCAGACCAGGGTTTCTAGCAGGGGTTTGAACACGGGCTGCGCTTGTCTTGTACTCTTCGGGGGGCGCTATTGTAGCCAGCTTGCGTGAGGGTCACCATATGAAGATAATACGCGCCTTTAAACCTCTCCAACCCTGGAGCCACAGTGACCGAACGCAAGCGCAGTCGCCCAGACGACTATTTCAAAGACTGGAAAGACCGGGAAGCCCTCGCCGAAGCCATGATCCCGCTGGTAGGTAAGCTGAGCCGTGAAAACAGTGTCAAAACTTATATTTATGGACAGTGCCTGGTTAATCAGTCGGTACTCGACATCATGCAGGACCATCGTTACGTCCGTAACGTCGAGCAGAACGAGCTGTCAGAGAAAGAAACGTATCCGGTCATCAAGGCACTGGCCAGTCTCGATCTGGGTACCGCCCACATCGACGTGGGCCGAATCGCGGTGGGTTACGAGGCCGAAGGTCGCCCCGCGGGTCTAAGCGTTAAGAAATACGTCAAGCAGCAGGTGGCAGACCTCATTGGTAGCAACGCCAAGCCCATCGATAAGCCGCGGGATGTCGTACTGTATGGCTTTGGTCGCATCGGTCGTCTCATGGCTCGTCTGCTGGCGGAAAAGGCAGATGGTGGCGATACACTGCGCCTGCGCGCTGTGGTCGTGCGCAAGGGTAAGGCCTCGAATGACCTGGAAAAACGCGCCACGCTTCTGCAGCGCGATTCCGTGCATGGTCCGTTTGACGGCACCATCCGGGTGGACGAGGAGCATAACTCCTTCGTCGCCAACGGTAATGAGGTGAAGGTCATCTACGCCGACGCGCCGGATGAAATTGATTACACCGAGTACGGTATTGATGACGCAATTATTATCGATAATACCGGCATGTGGCGTGACACCGAGGGTTTATCGCGTCACCTCAAGTCAAAAGGTGTCTCCAAAGTCATCCTGACGGCACCTGGCAAGGGCGATATGAAGAACATCGTCCATGGCATCAATTCCAATGATATTAGCGATGATGACACCATCATCTCGGCAGCGTCTTGCACTACCAATGCCATAGCGCCTCCGCTGAAGGCGATGGATGACGAATTTGGTATCAAGACCGGTCACGTTGAGACGGTGCATGCCTATACCAATGACCAGAACTTGATCGACAACTACCACAAGGCCAACCGGCGCGGACGTAGTGCGGCACTCAACATGGTCATTACCGAAACGGGCGCGGCAACCGCGGTCGGCAAGGTGTTGCCGCAATTTGAGGGCAAGTTTACGGGTAATGCCATACGCGTGCCCACACCGAATGTCTCAATGGCTATTCTCAATCTGACGCTAGATCGTGAGACAACGGTCGAAGAGGTCAACGAGTACATGCGCAAAATGGCGCTGCACTCGCCACTGCACAAGCAGATCGACTACTCTAACTCCCCCGAGGTGGTATCCACCGACTTTGTTGGCTCGCGTCACGCCTGTGTTTTCGACGCGGAGGCGACGATTGTGAGTGGTGATCACGTCACTTTATACCTCTGGTATGACAACGAATTTGGCTACAGCTGTCAGGTGCATCGCATTCTGGAACAGATGGCTGGCGTCCACTACGCGGTCTATCCCCAGGGTGATGACGAACGGCTCGGCTGAGCTCTTCAAAAAGTGATAAAAATCAAACATCTGTCTCCCGGAGCTTGTGGCGTTTGGGGGACGGATTCCGTATAATGCGCGCGGCTTGGATGGCACCCATTCAAGCGTCGGATTCTTACTGAAAACGTAACGCACAGGCATTTCGCATGATCAAACTCAAGCGGGGGTTGGAGATACCTATTTCCGGTCAGCCCCAGCAGTCTATTTCTGATGCGCCCGTCGCCCGCTCGGTGGCTCTGGTCGGCTTTGATTACGTCGGCATGAAACCCACGATGGAAGTGCAGGTCGGTGATCGCGTCAAGCTGGGACAACTGCTTTTCTCTGACAAAAAAACCGAAGGCGTTCGCTACACGGCGCCGGCCGCAGGTACTGTTGCAGCGATTAATCGAGGCGCCAAACGGGTGCTGCAGTCCGTCGTCATTGATATTGAGGGCGATGAGGCTGAGACCTTCACTACGGGTGATGCTTCCCTCGGCGCCGACAAGATCCGTGAGGTGCTGATCCAGTCAGGACAGTGGACCTCGCTGCGCACACGCCCCTTCAGCAAGGTGCCTGCTATCGATAGCGAGGCCGCAGCCATATTTGTCACGGCGGTGGATACCAATCCGCTGGCCGCTGATCCCGCACTGATCGTTGCCGAGCAACCAGAGGCATTTGCACTGGGGCAGGATATCCTGGCCTCGCTGACCAGTGGTTCTGTGCATGTGTGTGCAGGGGCTGGCAATGAGTTGCCACTCGGCAGTGCCGGCAACATAAAGGGTACCCAGTTTGCAGGGCCGCATCCGGCCGGTCTGGCGGGAACCCACATCCATTTTCTGGAGCCTGTGAGTATTGGTAAGACGGTCTGGACCATCGGGTATCAGGATGTCATTGCCATCGGTCGCCTTTTCCAGGACGGCAAACTGTATACCGATCGCGTGGTCGCGCTGGGCGGCCCGCAAGTGAGCGAGCCGCGGCTTCTGCGCACCCGTGTGGGTGCAGATCTTGAAGCGCTGTGCGCAGGCGAGCTTAAGGACGGGTCAAACCGAATCATATCCGGTTCGGTACTCGGCGGTCGCCGCGTGGCCACCGGCACCTCCTATCTGGGGCGTTATCACAATCAGGTTTCGGTGCTGCTGGAAGGCACGCATCGTGAGTTGTTGGGCTGGTTTTCGCCAGGCGTGAACAAGCATTCCAATCTGGGTATCTACCTGAGCAAATTGTTACCGAAAAAACTACTGCCGATGACCACCAATACCAATGGCAGTGAGCGGGCCATGGTGCCGGTCGGTAGTTACGAAGATGTGATGCCGCTCGACGTGCTGCCTACCCAGTTGCTGCGCGCCTTGATTGTGGGTGATACCGAGATGGCTCAGGCCCTGGGTTGCCTGGAGCTCGAAGAAGAGGATTTGGCACTGTGCAGCTACGTGTGCCCGGGTAAGTACGAGTTTGGCCCAATCCTGCGTGACAACCTTACTCGTATCGAGAAGGAGGGTTAATCGTGGGTTTGCGTAGAATGCTCGATAGTATCGAGCACCACTTCCAGGAAGGCGGTAAGTTCGAGAAGTATTACGCGCTGTACGAGGTGTTTGATACCTTTCTGTACTCCCCTGACAGCGTGACGCGTACCACCGCGCATGTGCGCGACGGGGTCGATCTGAAGCGGATCATGATAACGGTCTGGCTCGCGGCGTTCCCCGCCATGTTTTATGGCATGTACAACCTGGGCTTTCAGGCGAATACTATTTTGGCGACGGGTACGGGTGCGATCAACGATTGGCACGCTCCGCTGATTGGCTTGCTGGCGGGCAACGACCCGACCAGCCTGTGGGATTGCTTCTGGTTCGGTGCTGTTTATTTCCTGCCTATTTATATCACCACTTTCCTGGTGGGAATCACCTGGGAGATCATCTTTGCGGTGAAACGTGGCCACGAGGTTAACGAAGGCTTCTTCGTAACCTCCATCCTGTTTGCGCTGACTTGCCCGCCAGATATGCCCCTGTGGCAGGTGGCCATGGGTATCAGCTTTGGTGTCGTGATTGGTAAGGAAGTGTTCGGGGGAACCGGTAAGAACTTCCTTAATCCGGCGCTCACCGGCCGTGCCTTCCTGTTCTTTGCCTACCCGGCGCAGATGTCGGGAGATGCGGTCTGGACTGCCGTTGACGGTTATACCGGGGCGACGGCGCTTTCGATTGCCGCTTCGCAGGGCATGGACGCGGTCCGAGAGACAGTGAGCTGGAGTCAGGCCTTTATGGGCCAAATGCACGGCTCTATCGGTGAAACCTCAACCTTGGCGATTCTGCTCGGCGGTGTACTGCTGTTAGTCACGCGAGTAGCGGCCTGGCGAATTGTCGCCGGTGTCATGCTTGGCATGGTGGCCATGTCCACGCTATTTAACGTCATCGGCAGCGACTCCAACACCATGTTCGCCATGACCTGGGACTGGCACCTGGTTGTGGGTGGCTTCGCCTTCGGCATGATCTTTATGGCGACCGATCCGGTGTCAGCCGCCATGACCAATGCCGGCAAATGGTGGTTCGGTGGCCTGATTGGCGTAATGGTGGTGTTGATTCGGGTGGTTAACCCGGCCTTCCCAGAGGGAATGATGCTGGCCATTCTGTTTGCGAACCTGTTTGCGCCGTTGATCGACCACTTCGTTGTGCAAGCGAATATTAAGAGGAGACTCGCTCGTGGCTAATAACGATACCATTCGCAAGACTCTCATCGTCGCGCTGTCACTCTGCGTCGTCTGCTCCGTGGTGGTTTCGACCGCTGCGGTGATGCTCAAGCCCATGCAAGAGCAGAACGTGGCAGAGGATCGTGAGCGCAATATTCTCGCTGCCGCCGGCATGTACGAGGAGGGCGTGGATATTGAAACGCAATTTGCGCAGATCTCAGCTCGCGCTGTTGATTTGCGCAGCGGCGAGTTCGTCGACATTGATCCCGAATCCATCAACCAACTGGAAGCGGTAAGGGACAATGCGCTATCAGACGCCCTGGAGTCAGACGAAGATATTGCTCGCCTCGGACGGCGTGAGCACACCGCGGTGGTGTATATCGTAGGTGACTCCGAGAAACCCGATGTGGTGATCCTGCCGGTGCGGGGCGCGGGGCTGTGGGGCCCAATGTATGGCTTCCTGGCGCTGGAGCAGGACCTCAACACGGTTGTTGGGCTCGGTTTTTTCCAGCATAAAGAGACGCCCGGACTGGGCGGCGAAGTCGATAACCCGCGCTGGAAAAGACTGTGGCCTGGTAAGCGCGCGTTTGACGAAGATGGCGATCTGGCCATTACCATTATCAAGGGCGTTGCTGATCGCGGTGGCCCGAACATTGATTACCAGGTGGACGGCCTGAGCGGCTCTACGCTGACCAGTCGCGGCGTTAACAACCTGGTGCGGTTTTGGTTGAGCGATAACGGATTTGGACCGTTTCTCGACAACCTGAGTGAGGGGGAAGCCTGAGATGTCTAACTTCAAGGAAACGCTGACGACACCGATATTCCAGAACAATCCGGTAGCCCTGCAGATTCTTGGCATCTGCTCGGCGCTGGCGGTGACCGCGTCAATGAGCGTGACGGTGGTGATGTGTATCGCTCTCACCACAGTCTGTGCCTTTTCGAACCTGTTCGTGTCGTTGATCCGGAATCACATACCCAACAGCATTCGAATTATCGTGCAGATGGTCATTATTGCTTCCCTGGTGATCATGGTTGATGAGGTTCTCAAGGCTGTGGCCTTCGAGATCAGCAAGTCGCTGTCAGTATTCGTGGGCCTCATTATCACCAACTGTATTGTGATGGGTCGTGCCGAAGCCTTCGCTATGAAGAACCCGCCGGTCGATTCCTTTATCGACGGTATCGGCAACGGTCTCGGCTACTCGGTGATCCTGTTAGCCGTTGGTTTTGTGCGCGAGCTATTCGGCGCGGGTAAGTTGTTTGGCATTGAGATTCTGCCGTTGCTGACCGATGGCGGCTGGTACAACCCCAATGGTCTGCTGCTGCTGCCGCCCAGTTCCTTCTTCCTGATCGGCCTGTTTATTTGGGCACTGCGGGCGTGGAAGCCGGCTCAGAACGAAGAGCCTGACTTCCGCATGGCACCCCATGTCACGGCGAAGGAGGGCGCGTAAATGGAATATTATCTGAGCATGTTCGTACGCGCCGTCTTCATCGAGAACATGGCGCTGGCGTTCTTCCTCGGCATGTGTACCTTCCTGGCCGTATCCAAAAAGATTCAGGCCGCCCTGGGACTGGGAATCGCGGTCGTGGTGGTGCTGACCATCACCGTGCCGGTGAACAACCTGATCTACAACTACTTGCTGGCCGACGGTGCCCTGGCCTGGGCTGGCCTGGGCGATTACGACCTGAGTTTCCTCGGTCTGCTGAGCTATATCGGCGTTATTGCAGCGATCGTGCAGATCCTGGAGATGTTTCTCGATAAGTATGTCCCCGCGCTCTACAACGCGCTGGGCGTATTCTTGCCGCTCATCACGGTTAACTGCGCTATCCTGGGTGCATCCCTGTTCATGGTTGAGCGCAATCTGAACTTTGCTGAAAGTGTTGTGTACGGCGCGGGTTCTGGGGTCGGCTGGGCGCTGGCCATTACAGCACTCGCCGGAATACGTGAGAAGCTCAAGTATTCTGATATTCCTGATGGCCTGCAGGGCCTGGGTATTACTTTCATTATCGTCGGCTTGATGTCGCTGGGCTTTATGTCCTTCGGCGGCATCGACCTGTAAGCGGAATAGCGAATTATGAATACGATTTTACTCGGCGTTGTGATGTTTACCGCGGTAGTCCTTGCGCTGGTAGCGGTGATCCTGGTGGCCCGCTCCCGTTTGGTGGCGGCAGGTGACGTCAATATCGAAATCAATGGTGAACGTACAATTTCAGTGCCTGCAGGCGACAAGTTGCTGCAGACCCTGGCGGCCAATGATGTGTTTCTGGCCTCCGCCTGTGGCGGCGGTGGTACCTGTGCCCAGTGCAAATGCGTTGTCAATGACGGCGGTGGCAGCATGCTGCCAACCGAGGAGTCGCACTTCACCAAGCGCGAAGCCAACGAAGGCTGGCGTTTGTCCTGCCAGACTCCGGTCAAGCAGGACATGAAGATCGAGGTGCCGGAAGAGGTCTTCGGTGTTAAGCAGTGGGAATGTACCGTTGAGTCCAACCCCAATGTGGCGACCTTTATTAAGGAGCTGACCCTGCGACTGCCGGAAGGTGAGAACGTCGACTTTCGCGCCGGGGGTTATGTGCAGCTGGAGTGCCCGCCGCACCACGTGCAGTTCAAGGATTTCGATATCGAGGAGGAGTACCGCGGCGACTGGGAACGCTTCAAGTTCTTCGACCTGGAATCCGAGTCCAAGGAGACCACGATTCGTGCTTACTCCATGGCCAACTACCCGGAAGAGAAAGGCATTGTTAAGTTCAACATCCGCGTAGCTACGCCGCCTCCTGGCAGCGAGGGTATTCCCCCGGGCATAATGTCCTCCTGGGTGTTTAACCTGAAACCCGGCGACAAGGTTAAGGTGTACGGTCCTTTTGGTGAGTTTTTCGCCAAGGAAACGCCTGCGGAGATGGTATTTATCGGCGGTGGTGCTGGTATGGCGCCCATGCGCTCACACATTTTTGACCAGCTTAAGCGGCTCAGTTCTGATCGGAAGATCTCGTTCTGGTACGGCGCCCGCTCGCTGCGGGAGATGTTTTACACCGAGGAATACGACCAGCTGGCGGCGGAGAATGAAAACTTCGACTGGCATGTAGCGCTGTCTGATCCGCAACCCGAAGATAATTGGGATGGCCTGACTGGGTTCATTCACAATGTACTATTTGAACAGTATCTGAAGGACCACCCGGCACCGGAGGACTGCGAGTTCTACATGTGTGGACCGCCGATGATGAACGCCGCTGTTATTGCGATGCTCACTGATCTGGGCGTGGAGCCTGAAAACATTATGTTGGATGACTTCGGTGGCTGACCGCCATAGAAGCCTCCTGCAAAGCCGGCACTTATTGCCGGCTTTGTTGTTTTTACTGCTCTGTGCTTGCGCGGGAGCGCCTGAACCGCAGCAGATTTCCGGTCCGACCATGGGTACCTCCTACCACGTGACCTGGCTGGGCGGTGATTTACCAGCGGAAGAAGCTCAGGCGGGAGTTGAGCAAATCCTTGAGGCCGTGAACGCCTCGATGTCTACTTACCGCGATGATGCGCTGATTAGTGAGTTCAACAGAGCACCCACAGGGGAGTGGGTGTCTGTCGATAGTGATTTTCTAGCCGTTTTCCAGATGGCCAGAACGCTGAGCCTCGCCAGTGACGGTGCCTATGATGCCACTGTCACTCCGGTAGTGAATATCTGGGGTTTTGGACCGGATGGCGGTGACAGTGTGCCTGAGGCGGCCGCGATCGATGCGGCGCGGGCGCTCGTGGGTCAAGCGGCTATCGATGTGGATTCTGCAGCCTTGGCACTACGTAAAAACGCCCCGCGTGAACTGGACTTTTCATCGATCGCCAAAGGCTATGCGGTTGATCTTGTATCGGAATGGCTGAACACACAGGGGGTGGAGAACTACCTGGTGGAGATCGGTGGCGAAATACGTGTCGCAGGGCACAGTCCGCGAGGTACGCCCTGGCGAGTTGCCATTGAGCGCCCTGACCCTGGCGCTCGTGCGCCCATGGCTGCGCTTGAGATATCGGATATCGCCGTGGCCACGTCAGGGGATTACCGCAATTTCTTTGAAGTGGATGGTTTTCGATACTCTCATAGCATTGATCCGCGTACTGGCTGGCCGGTCAGGCATGAACTGGTTTCAGTGACGGTGTTGCACCGCTCCAGCGCGTTGGCGGATGGTTGGGCTACAGCGCTCACCATACTGGGTGCCGATGCTGCGCTGCGCGTTGCCGAGGCGCAGGGACTCGCCGTGTATCTTGTCAGCCGCCAGGATGGTGAGCTGGTGATTGCAAAAACCCCGGCAATCGAGCAGTGGATACGGTAGAATAACTGCCATGCTGACTTACTTTTTTGCAATGCTGGTTTTTATGCTCGTGGTAGCCGGGATGGCGCTGGGCGCAGTCCTCGCGAATAAGCCCATCAAGGGTTCTTGCGGCGGCATGAGTGCGCTGGGTATGGATACCGCCTGTGATATTTGCGGCGGCGACCCCAAGGTGTGTGAAGAAGAAACCAGAAACCAGGCCGGCGTTGCCGCCGACCTGTTCTATGACGCTGACAAAAAAGCCTAGTTAGCTGCGGCGGAGCGCACCAGATCGGCGCTGTAAACCCGCCCACCATCACATTCTGTGATGCCATCAAACAGTTCCATGGCCTTCATCCAGCCACCACCGTTATTGTAGATCTCGTTCGACTTTCCGGCCTCGGTGTAATTCTCGTGGGAAATGACCCGATAGTAGTCGAAGTCCATCTTGCCTGAGCCCCAGTTGGGGAAGAATAGCCAGACCCCGGCGCTGGATCCTTTGTCTCCCATATACTCCGACATGGCTGTGTGGGCGCCCACGAGGCTCTCCGGCGTGGCGTCTTCCCCGACCGAGCAACTGGAGAATGAGACAACGCCGTCTCCCGAAGGCGCAGAGGGTGCTTTGATATTAAGAGACGCCGCCGCGATATGGGTATCGCAGCTAATTACTTTGTCGAACTCGGACTGCAGGCCGTTCTCATGCCAGGTGTCCAAGCCTGCGCCCATCGCGTTACCGTCTTCCCAGGCACCGATCCATCCCAGGTCCATAGTGACATTGGCGTTGACGAAATTGGGTGTGAGTACCCAGGCGGTATAGGTTTGGTCATGCTTGTCAGCCCACTTGTTGTACTTTGCAATCACACGGTCCAGATCATTGCGATCGTTGTTGCCTTTATAGGAGCAGGTGAATAGTTCAACCGGGTTGGTGGACTGGCTGTGGTTATCGGCCTGCGCGAGCAGACCCACGCTGGCAAGACAGCAGCTCGCCAGTATTGCGATGTTTTTCTTCATTGTTTCCCTTCCTCATTCTGTTTGAGCAATGGACAAATGAATGCCCGTATGGAAACAATTCCCGATACAGCCGTTGCAGCTCCCCGAACGGCCCTGTCGCCTCATGCGGGCAACTGGGGTCGAAAACTTAGTATAGGCTAGTTTTCAATTTTTGCCTGGCGTGGAACCCGCAAATGGCTTGGTTTAGACTTGTGCCTTTCCCCATTTGAGTGTCAAAGGAGCGAGCTTGTTCTCACCCTCGGGCAGGCTGCCGCTGTTCATTGGTATGCGCTACAGCTTTAGCCGCCAGCGCAATCGTTTTATTGGTGTTGTCTCTATGGTCTCCCTGCTGGGAATGGCGCTGGGCGTTGCCAGTCTCATCACCGTTTTGTCTGTGATGAACGGTTTCGCGGGGGAACTGCGCGATCGTATTCTCAGCCTGGTGCCGCATATCACTGTGCAAGCGGCCGACGCCGATATCAGCAACTGGCAAAACCTGGCGGGGCAGGTGGGGGAACACTCCAGGGTAGTGGGTGTAGCGCCTTACCTGGAAAGCAAGGTTCTCGTGTCCAGCGCTCAAGTAGTACGTGGTGCCCTGCTGGCGGCCATTGATCCCGATGCAGAGCTGTCCGTCTCACAAGTCGGTGGCTCTGTGTTTTCCGGTAGCTTCGAAAGCCTGGCGGAGCCGGGCTACAACATGGTGATCGGGAGTCTCGCGGCGCGCGCGCTGGGCGTTGAACTCGGCGATCAGCTCGAAATCACCGTGCCGAGAATGACCTTGACCCCCTTGGGAAGCTTTCCGCGCCGTAAATCGTTCACCGTTACCGGTATTTTTGAAATTGGCGCGCAGCTTGATGGCAGTCAGATATATATCTCATTGCGCAGCGGGCAAAAACTTCTCGGCGCAGCGCAATCCGTCCAGGGATTGAGGCTGCGAACCACTGATTTACTACAGGCGCCAACGGTTGCCGGTGAGTTGCAGGCGCAGTTGGGGCCTGATTATCGGGTAGAGGATTGGGGTGACTCGCAGGGCAACTTGTTTAGCGCGGTGCGTATGGAAAAAGTCATGATGACAGTGTTGTTGATGTCAGTCGTGGCCGTCGCTGCGTTTAACATTGTTTCTACGCTGGTGATGGCCGTCACCGATAAACGATCAGATATTGCTGTCCTGAGGACGATGGGCGCGGGTGCCGGCACAATTCTTGTGATCTTTGTAGCGCAGGGCCTGTTCCTTGCGACGCTGGGTGTTTCCGCCGGTGCCGTGTTGGGTGTCGGTTTGGCACTCAATATTAGTGAGGTAACGCTTTTCATTGAAAACCTGGTGGGTATCAAATTGTTCAATCCCGACGTGTATTTCATCAGCGACCTGCCATCGCGATTAGAGTGGTCCGATGTCGGTACGGTGACCGGTCTGGCGCTGTGTTTGAGTTTGTTGGCCACCCTATATCCGGCCTGGAGTGCGACCCGTGTGGCCCCGGCCGAGGTGCTGCGCTATGAGTGACGCCATCGTGCTCGAGTGCCGTCAGCTCGGAAAAACCTATGTCGACGGTAGCCTCGAAGTTGAGGTGCTGCGAGACGTAGATTTCAGCTTGGAATCTGGTGCACGTGTTTCGATTGTGGGTTCGTCGGGGTCAGGAAAATCCACACTGCTGAATTTACTCGGCGGGCTCGATCTGCCGTCCTGCGGCCAGGTAATGATGGGCGGAAGAGATCTGGCAGGGCTTAGCGAGCTTGAGCGTTGCGAGTTGCGCAATCGTGAACTCGGTTTCGTCTATCAGTTTCATCATCTCCTGCCCGAATTTAGTGCCAGTGAAAATGTCGCTATGCCGCTGCTCATCGCGGGTGAATCGCAGACGGCCGCGCGGGAGAGAGCGAATAGCCTGTTGGCTCGCGTCGGCCTGGAGGATCGTTTGCAGCATCGACCCGCGCAACTGTCAGGTGGTGAGCGTCAGCGGGTCGCCATCGCCCGGGCGCTGGTAATGCGGCCGAGTTGTGTGTTGATGGATGAGCCCACCGGCAATTTGGATCCTGCCGCGGCGGCGCAGATTCTGGCGCTGATCGACGAGCTCAAACATGAGCACTCTGCGAGTTTTGTTATCGTCACCCATGATCAGGGGATCGCAGAGCGGATGGATGCGGTTTATCAACTGGACGGCGGTCAATTGAAGCGGCGGAGTCCGGCCTGATGCGCTCAACGCAGCTGTTGGCCATCGCGCGTCGCTATACCTTGTCCTGGAACTCAGGGTACCTGAGCAGCGTCCTGTCACTGCTGTCGGTGCTGGGCCTGGTCATGGCGATAGCGCTGCTCGTGCTAGTACTTTCGGTTATGAATGGTTTCGACCGGGAGATGCGAGAAAATATTCTCGCCTTGGTGCCACAGTTGAGTGTCCGTGGTTGGGCCCCGGTAGAAGACTGGGAGCAGGCGCGCGAACAACTGCGACGTCACCCCGAAGTGGTGGCTGTATCGCCTTACGTCGAGTTGCAGGGCCTGTTGGTTAACAAGAATCATGTGGATACGGTGCAGGTATTCGGCGTGCAAGCGGAAGCCGAGGCCGTTTCAGGGCAACTCACGCGCGTATTAGCTGCGCAACAATGGCAGGCCTTTGCCAGCAATGAGGCCGGTGTTCTATTGGGTAGCGAACTCGCCGCCCGCCTGCAGTTAGCTATCGGTGAGCGGGTGACGCTAATTGTTCCCGGTCCCCGAGCCGATGCCAGAGCCGCCGCCTATCAGCATCTGGTATTGGAAGGCCTGATCGATACGGGGACGGAGCTCGACGAATCTGCCGTGTTCATGTCGTTGCCACTGGCTGCCGAGTTGCTGGGCAGGCCCGGTAGTATTGATGGTTTTCGACTGCAACTGCGCGACTTGTTTAGTGCGCCCCGGGTCGGCTGGGAGATAATCGGAGACCTCGCGCCCACCTGGTATGCGCGGGACTGGACCATGACCCATGGCAATTTGTATGCGGCCATTCAGATGTCGCGGGATATGATAGGGCTACTGCTGCTGTCGATAATCGCAATCGCCGCATTTAATGTGGTGTCGTCCCTGGTGCTGGTGGTGATCGACAAACGCGGGGATATCGCCGTATTGCGAGCGCTAGGCGCCAGCCCGCGAGATATAGGTCGTATTTTCAGGCGTCAGGGCTTACTGATCGCAGTGCTCGGTTGCACAGTGGGTAGCCTTCTAGGCAGTGGCGCGAGTCTCTGGGTGACTGAGGCGGTGGCCGGTTTGGAGGCATTGCTGGGTATTCGCTTTCTGAATACGGATGTCTATCCCATTGGCTATATGCCATCCGATCTGCGCTTGTCGGATGTGCTGCTGATCAATGGCGTGGCTCTGAGTCTGTGTTATCTGGCTGCGGTGTATCCGGCTCGCCGCGCTGCGCGATTGCCGCCTGCCGAAGCGCTACGGCACGAGTAGCTTCCTCAAGCGCCTTCCGGCGACGCTCCCTGCGAGCCTCCCAACGTTGTACCACCTGCCAGCGCCATAGGGTGTTGATCACAAAATAGCCAAGGCTTGCGAAGAAAAAGCCGCAAATCAGGCAGCCCAGGAGCAGGGGCTGCCAGATTGTCACCAGCCCATGACCCAGCCACTCCCAACTGATCGCAAATTGCTCTGACTGCGGCGTTTCGCCCAACACCAGGGCCCCGACTTTGTAGGCGAACCAGAACATCGGCCCTATCGTGACCGGATTGGTGATCCAGCACAGGGCCACCGCCAGAGGCAGGTTGCAGCGCAGCCAAATGGATATCAGGCAGGCGAATACCATTTGCGAGGGTAGCGGGATGAATGCCACGAACAGGCCGACCGCAAACGCCACGGAGGTGGACGTTCGATTGATATGCCATAGGTTCGGCTCGTAAATCCAGTTTCCGAGCACGGCCAGAGATTTGATATCTCGCAGCTTTGCGGGAGTGGGCAAAAAGCGCTGAATTGTTTTCTTTGGCATGGCCTGTGTTAGTGACAGTGGCGGTTCTGCTGTGATTGACTGAGTGCAGCCAGGGAACGGCGGTTACTGTACATGCTAGCCATTATGATTGGTACCGCGACCGGCGTTTTACTCGTGGGCTGGATGCCCGAGATACCGCCGGTGTCAGTACTTGCAGTGATGCTATCGCTGGGTCTGCTGGTGGCGCTCTTGTGGCGCGATGTACGCTGGTTGCTCTGCCTGGGTGTGTGTGCTGGCATGCTCTACGCAGCGTATTGGGGCGAGGGCCTTATTGACCTGCGCGTGCCTGCGTCGCTTGAAGGCGAGGTAGTGATCGTCGAGGGAGTGATCCTGGAGCCGCCACAGTTTCGCAGCTTCAGCCGCGGCGGTCAGCGCCAACGATTCGGCTTTTATCCGCAGATCATTCGTTGTCCTGACGCCGAAGATAAATGCCAGATTCGCGTGGGTAAATTGCTGCTGTCTTACTACGGCCAGCGCAGCCTGTCGGCGGGACAGCGATGGCGATTCCACGTGCGTCTCAAGCGACCGTGGGGGCTGGCCAATCCAGGTAGCTTCAACTACCAATCTTGGTTGGCCCAGCACGGGTATGCGGGCACGGGCTACGTCCGTGATGAACCCATTGAACTCTTGGGTAGTGCAACTGATATCGCCTGGTATCAATTGTGGCGGCAACGCATAATCGACTCCATACGAGATCATTTTTCGGACCAGTCTGAACGCGGGCTACTACTCGCGCTGAGCACCGGGGATCGTTCGGCGATTCGCGCTCGTGATTGGGAGCGCTTTCAGCACCTGGGTCTCAATCATCTAGTGGTGATTTCAGGGCTGCACGTGGGGCTGGTCGCAGGCATAGGCTTTTTCCTCGGCGGTTTTGTCAGCCGCACGGGCGCGCATATTGGCGCCGTGGTGTTGGCGTTGAGTTACGCGGCGGTGGCTGGTTTCGCGTTACCCACAGTTCGTGCGCTGGCCATGTTGGCGAGCGTGCAATTGGTGTCGCTCTGCGGCCGCCAGCTCTCGTCCTTGCGGTCACTCAGCTTGGCGTTACTCGTCGTTGCTGTGCTGCAGCCACTGGCCAGTCATAGTGCGGGTTTCTGGCTATCTTTTGGCGCTGTGGCCCTTATTTTCTATTTACACGCCCAGTGGCCGGGGCTGCGCCCCTGGCAGTTTGCACTACTGATGCAGGTCAGTCTTTCGTTGATCATGGGTCTCGCGGCGTCCTACTGGTTCGGAGGAGTGGGTTGGCTCGCTCCTCTCGCTAATCTTATCGCCATTCCGATTGTCAGCTTGTGGATTGTGCCACTGTGCCTGTTGGCCTCACTGCTTGCAGGGCTCCACGAGCCCGCCGCGGTATCGCTGTGGTCGCTGGCCGCGCAGCCTCTGCACGCCATGATGGCCTTGGAGCAATGGTGGGGTGACGGACAGCCAGCGCCCTGGTTGGTATTTCAGCCTGATCTAATGACACTGCTAGGCATTTTGGTCGCGGTGTTGCTGCTGCTGGCCCACCGGGCTGTACCCATGAAATGGATGTCGATTTTGCTGTTGCTGCCGCTGCTTCACAATGGGCGGGAACTGGAACCGCGAACCGCGCTGGAAATATGGGTGCTCGATGTAGGGCAGGGGCTCTCCCTCCTGATACGCACCGATGAGGCAGCGATGGTCTACGATACGGGTGCCGGCGATCCCGAAGGTCCCAATATGGCTAGCGCCGTTTTACTGCCGCTACTTCGCCAGTTGCGGATTGATGCATTGGATCTGCTTGTAGTGAGTCATGGAGACCTCGATCATGCGGCCGGCGCCAAAACCTTGCGAAAGGCGCTTTCGATCGCGCACAGCTATGCCGGTGATAGCGATGAAGTGGGTGGTCTACCCGCACAGCGCTGTCGAGCCGGCCAGGTGTTGCGTCTGGGTTCACTGCAAATACAGGTGCTGTGGCCGCCGTCTGAGGTGAGCAAGCTGCGCTCGAATAACCTGTCTTGTGTTCTCTCTATTCGGTATCAAAGTTTTCGGTTGTTGCTGCCAGGCGATATTGAGTCCCGGGTTGAGTATGCCTTGTTGCGTCAGGATCGCCAGGCCCTCGCTGCAGATGTCTTACTGGCGCCGCATCATGGCAGTCAAACCTCGTCGAGTGGCGCATTTCTCACCGCGGTTCGACCAGAGTTGGCGATAATGAGCCGCGGCTATCAAAATCGCTTTGGTCACCCTCACAGCAGTGTTCTGGAGCGCTACCGGCGCCGTGGCATAACCGTAGCCGACACCGCTCGCGATGGTGCGACCGTGATCCGGGTTGATCGGTCTGGCGAATACACCGTGCAGTATTGGCGCAAGCTTAAACGCTACTATTGGCACTGATCCGGGGATTTATCTGCGCCAAGCCCTGCGTATAATGCGAAGGCTGGACAACAAATGGAGGTGAGCGCCTGTGCTCGAAATGGTAACGGCGGGTGGTTGGTTAATGCTGCCGATACTGCTCTGCTCGATAGCAGCACTGGGTATCTGTATTGAACGGCTGATCACGCTTAATCCGGATAAGATCTCACCACCCCACTTGCTGGCGAAAGTCTGGACGCAGCTGAAGAACAACGAGATGGATGCGGCTAAACTGCGCACCCTCAAAGCGTCTTCGCCGCTGGGCGAGATATTGGCGGCCGGTTTGGGTAATGCACATCACGGGCGTGATGTGATGAAAGAAAGTATCGAAGAGGTCGCCGGGCACGTCGTTCACGAGCTTGAGCGATACCTCAATTCTTTGGGTACCATCGCCGCTGTCACGCCACTGTTGGGGCTGTTGGGAACGGTTGTCGGTATGATCAAGGTGTTTACCGAAATCATGGCCCAGGGCACCGGTAACGCCTCGGTATTGGCCGGTGGCATCTCTGAGGCGCTGGTTACAACGGCGGCCGGCTTGAGTGTGGCTATTCCAGCATTGATCATGCACCGTTACTTTGTCGGGCGCATCGACAGTATTGTGATTGGCCTGGAGCAGGAAACCATAAAACTGGTAGATGCTCTGCACAACGAAAACAATGCGGAGTCCGATTGAAATTCCGCAGGCAGCGACTGGAAGAAGTTAGCGTCAATCTCACCCCCCTGATTGACGTAGTATTTCTGTTGCTGATTTTCTTTATGGTGTCGACCACCTTTACCAAAGAGACGCATCTGAGTATCGACCTGCCGGAGGCAACGGGGGAGGCTAGTGCCGATGTGCCCGAGCAGATCGAGATTTTGATCGATGAGGGTGGGCGTTACACCATCAATGCCAGAAAGTTGGTTGACGGTAAGATGCAAACCTTGAAGGCAGCAATTCGCAGGGTGTCAGAGGGCGATACCAGTTTACCGATGGTAATCACCGCAGATGCGCAAACGCCGCATGAAACCGTCGTGCGGGCGATGGATGCCGCCGGCCAGATGGGTTTTGTTCACCTGAGTATCACGACTCAACAACCCAGGGAAGATTCAGAATAGTGCCGTTTGCTGTTGTTATTCCTGCCCGCTATGGCTCGACGCGCCTGCAAGGTAAACCGCTGCTGGATATTGGCGGCAAACCGATGGTGCAACACGTCTACGAACGCGCTGCGGAGAGTGGTGCAGAAACGGTCGTTGTCGCTACTGATGATCAGCGGATCGCCGATGCCTGTGAGAGTTTTGGAGGACGCGTACTGATGACGTCTCCCAAGCATCCATCAGGCACTGATCGCATCGCAGAGGTGGCTAATCTGTTAGAACTGCCCGATGAGGCGATTATCGTCAATGTGCAGGGAGACGAGCCCTTGATCCCGGCAGCGGTAATCGACCAGGTGGCCGATAATCTCGCCGCGCATCCGCAAGCGGGCATAGCGACACTGTGCGAACCTATTGAAGATGGTGCAGATCTTTCGAATCCCAACATCGTCAAGGTGGTGTGCGATGCGACGGGCTTAGCACTGTACTTCAGCCGCGCACCCATTCCCTGGGATCAGGATCGCTTTGCGGGTAAATCGCCGACGGCGGGCGAGACCGTAGTCGCGCGTCGACATCTCGGGATATACGCGTATCGCTCCAACTTTCTACGCAGTTTTGTGCAGTGGCCACCGGGCGTGCTCGAGCAGATGGAGTCGTTGGAACAGTTGCGCGCCATGGAGAACGGTACTCGTATACACGTGGCGGACGCTGCGGCTTTCGTGCCTCCCGGAGTAGATACGCAAGCGGATCTCGAGGCGGTAAGGGCGCTGATTGATGGCTGATTATTCTGTCCTGTTTGTTTGCCTTGGCAATATTTGCAGGTCTCCTACAGCCCATGGAGTGTTTGAGAAGATGGTCCATGACGCTGGACTGAGTGACAGCATCACGGTCGATTCCGCGGGCACCGGCGCCTGGCATGTTGGAGAGCCGCCGGATTCGCGCGCCAGTGCCGCAGCGGCGGGGCGCGGTTACGACTTGAGCCACTATCGAGCGCGACAGGTAGAAATCGCTGATTTCTCGCGTTTCGACTATGTGCTGGCCATGGACAGCAAAAACTTGTCTCACCTTACTGCGTTGGCACCTGAAAGCTTTGCTGGGCACGTAGGCCTGTTCCTGGACTTTCATCCCAAGAAGCCAATGCGCGATGTGCCCGACCCATACTATGGCGGTGACGAGGGATTTTCAGAGGTTCTGGATCTCATCGAATTTGCCAGTCAGGGCTTGCTGCAATCTATTCGGATGCGCTGACGGTGGCAGTGCTACGGGAAAACGTCTCCCTGCAATCCTACAACACGCTTGCCGTTCCTAGCGTGGCTGAGCGATTTGTCTGTGTGGAGCACACCGAAGAGCTTCCCATGCTGCTCGAACAGGCGCGGCTGAACCAGTGGCCGATCACAGTGCTGGCAGGTGGCAGTAACGTGGTACTGGCCGAGCGCCTACCAGGTCTGGTGATACAGCAGGCCTGCCTGGGTATAGAGATTGTCGAGGACAGCGACAGTTCGGTATTGGTGTCGGTTGCCGCGGGCGTTGAGTGGCATGGATTTCTGCGCTGGTGCTTGGAGAAGCAGTATCACGGGCTTGAGAATCTGGCCCTGATACCGGGTAGTGTCGGGGCCGCGCCTATTCAAAATATTGGTGCCTATGGTGTCGAGGTGGCTGGGTTTATCGACAGTGTTCAGTGCCGTTGGCTGGATAGCGCCGAGCCCTTCGCTTTGTCCTCCTCAGAATGTCAGTTTGCCTACCGCGACTCTTTCTTCAAAGGCGAATTAGCCGGGCGCGTGATTATCGAGTCGGTACGATTCCGGCTGCACAAATCGTTTCACCCTGAGATCAGCTATCCCAGTTTGGCGCGCTGGCTGGAGGAGCAGGGTATTGGCACACCCGATGCTCGACAGCTGTTTGATGCTGTGGTCGCCGTGCGCCAGGCGCGCTTGCCGGACCCGGCACAGGTACCCAATGTGGGTAGCTTTTTTAAGAACCCGCAGGTGCAGGGCGGTGCACTCGAGCAACTGCTGTCTGATTACCCAGAGTTGCCGCACTACGCTGACGCATCTTTGCCGGGAGCTTACAAGCTGGCAGCCGCCTGGCTGATTGAGCAGTGTGGTTTCAAGCGTGCCCAGGGAAAGGTTCGTGTGCATCCCGATCATGCATTGGTGATTATCAACCCGGAGCGCGCTGGCGCGAGCGCCATTCGTGAGTTTGCCGACGAGATTAAGGTCGCTGTGAAGCAACGGTTTGCGTTGGATCTGGTGCAGGAGCCCAGCAACTGTGGCTGAGTTCGAGCACGAGTCATTCCTGCAATCCCTGAGCCGCCGGCCCGGTGTCTACCAGATGTATGACGCTGAGGGGGTGCTGCTCTATGTCGGTAAGGCAAAGAATCTACGCAATCGCGTGTCTAGCTACTTTCGGGCCAGTGGCTTGGCGGCCAAGACCATGGCGATGGTCGCGAAGATTCGCGATATCCAGGTTACGGTGACCGACACCGAAACGGACGCGCTCTTGTTGGAACACAATCTCATCAAGAAGCATCGGCCGGCTTACAACATCCTGTTGCGGGACGACAAATCGTATCCCTATATCTATCTTTCCGCCGACGAGTACCCCAGGCTCGCGCTGCATCGCGGCAGTAAACGTAAAAAGGGGCGTTATTTCGGGCCCTATCCCAGTGCTGGCGCTGTGCGAGAAAGCCTGCATTTTTTGCAGAAAGTGTTTCAGGTGCGCCAGTGTGAAGACAGCTATTACCGCAACCGCTCGCGTCCTTGCCTGCAGCACCAGATAGGGCGCTGTACTGCGCCCTGTGTGGGACTGATCAGCGAAGAAGATTACGCCGAGCAGGTGGAAGATACGGTGCTGTTTCTCAAGGGCAGCTCGCAGCAGCTCATGAAAGAGCTGGCCGACCGAATGGAGGCGGCCTCTGCCGACCTGGCGTTTGAGAAAGCCGCCGTTCTGCGGGACCAGTTGCAGCAGTTGCAGCAAGTTCAGGCGCGTCAGGGAATAGAGGGCGTGGCCGGCGATCTGGATATTGTTAGCGCAGTGGTGGAGGCGGGCAAGGCCTGTGTTCAGGTGCTGTTTGTGCGAGCCGGACGGGTGTTGGGCAGTAAAACCTATTTTCCGCCCCTGCGTCTGGATGAGGCAGAGGCGGAGGTGCTCAATGCCTTTATCCCCCAGTACTATCTGGCCGGAACGCGAGAAATTCCCAGAGAGCTCATCCTCAGTCATGACCCCGAGGACCGCAATAGCCTGCAGGCTGTGCTGACTGAGCGTGCCGAACGCAAGGTGGAAATCAAGATTCGTGTGAGAGATGCGAGGGCACGCTGGCTGCAACTGGCAAGCCAAACCGCGCAGCAGAATCTGCACTCGCAGCTCTCGGCACGACAAACCTCAGTTGAACGCTTTCAGGTGTTGCAGGACAGCCTAAACTTACCGGAGCTTCCAGAGCGCCTGGAGTGTTTCGATATCAGCCACAGCTCCGGCGAAGCGACTGTGGCCTCTTGTGTGGTGTTTGATCACGGTGGCCCGCGCAAGTCCGATTACCGTAAATTCAATATCGAGGGCATTACACCCGGCGATGACTATGCAGCGATGCAACAAGCCCTGGAGCGTCGCTATAAGCGACTGAAGGCAGGCGAGGGCGCCTTGCCCGATGTGCTGCTTATCGACGGCGGTAAGGGGCAGGTGGCGCAGGCGCTGTCGGTGCTGGAGGATTTGCAGATCAACGGCGTCGAGGTCATTGGTGTCGCCAAAGGTACGACGCGAAAGGCGGGCTTTGAGACCCTCATTTTGGGTGATAGTGGTAAGGAAATTCAGCTCAATGGCGACAATGCCGGCCTGCATCTCGTACAGCATATACGAGACGAGGCCCATCGTTTCGCCATTACCGGGCACCGCGCACGTCGTGACAAGAAGCGAAAAGGCTCTGTATTGGAGCAAATCCCCGGCGTGGGAGCGAAGCGACGCCGCGATTTATTGCGACATTTCGGTGGAATACAGGGGATTCAGCGCGCCAGCATTGATGAGTTGATGAAAGTTAGCGGAATAAATGAAAAAATAGCCCGAGACATTTACGAGCAACTGCATAGTCATTGATTCATGGAACTGAATCTTCCCAACAGCCTCACCGTTAGTCGCATCGCCATGGTGCCGATTCTCGTGCTGGTGTTTTACTGGCCCTTTGAGAACCACCAATTGGTGGCGGCGGGCGTCTTTGCGCTGGCTGCAGTTACAGACTGGTTCGATGGTTATCTGGCGCGCAGGCTTGCGCAGACCACTAAATTCGGTGCGTTCCTGGACCCCGTGGCAGACAAGCTCATGGTGGCGGTGGCGCTGGTATTGCTGGTGGAACAGCACGATACAATATTGTTCACCCTGGCCGCTTGTGTGATCGTGGGGCGTGAGATTGTGATCTCGGCGTTGCGGGAGTGGATGGCAGAGCTGGGGGAACGCACCAGCGTTGCGGTGAGCTTCGTCGGAAAGGTCAAAACCGCATTGCAAATGGTGTCGATTACTGCGCTGCTGGCCCTGGACCCGACCTCCAGCGAGCCATGGATGCTGGGTATTGCTTATGCCACCTTGTATGCCGCAGCGGTACTCACCCTGTACTCGATGTTTATCTATCTTCGCGCCGCCTGGCAGGTGTTGCTGGAACTACCGCCGGAGGCGGGAACGGACGCTCCTGAGGACTGAGCCAGCGTTGTAATCGCGAGGTTCAGCACCTATAATGCGCGCCTTCTTTAAGGGCGAGTTGGCGGAGTGGTTACGCAGCGGTCTGCAACACCGTAAACACCGGTTCGATTCCGGTACTCGCCTCCATCTTTCTTTACCTTCGACGTCTTCAGTTAACTTGGCTGGAACATGTTTACGGTTACCACGTGCTTATCGCTCAGTGGCTCCATCGCTTCGAATACCCGTTGCTGGCATACGGCTCAGGCCCTGGCAATGACTCGACTATCCCGTTCAAGACCCAGGCGCTTGTAGTAACGCAGCGGAACTTGTTCCGCTTCCTTATAGACGTGCACATGGCAGGGGCTTTTTCTTAGATCCGCGGAGGGATCGACTACAAACAGCGGGGCACCGAACTGCCTGATGCTCTGCGCCTCCATCACTGGCTCGTGACAACAATAGACCGGTAATTGTTCGTGAGCGTAGGTGAGGGGGGATGGCCCGCGGATTACTACCCCGGGCCCATCCTTGCGATAGATACCTTTCTGAATCAGGCGCCCTCCGCTGGGGCAGGGCGAGGCGATAAACGTCGCCTTCTCGTCATCTTCAAACACACGGAATGGAAGTAGATGCAGCCGGGTAAAGCGGATCAGGGTCTCCACACGCTGGCGAAACGGACTTTGAGGCCGCATATCCATTGCCTCCGGATCCATGATTCGGGTGTACACCTCTGTAACAGCTGCGTCGCCACCGTGGCGTGCCAGTTGACTCATCAACAGTGCCGCATACGTCATATAGCAGTCGTGAACCTCCAGGGCGTCGATCCGCCAATTGCGACTTATTTTTTCACTCTTTCCTGCATTACCCGACTTAATAGCGGTGTCTAAAGCAGTCTTTCTGCCTTCCCAACTGGCGAACACATCGGAGGCTTTGGGGAGTTCTGCCGGGAGCCAGGCCATAGCTGAGGAGGCCCAGGACTCAAAGACATCGATTTCATCTCGGGCTTGCATAAAGCATTGGATCTTTTTCGGCCACTGCAGATAGCCATAGAGCATGTTGCGGGTCTCTTCATGGAGCCGTGCCGCCAGCTCCAGAGCCGTTGACCATTCATTCTGGAGAGTGGCCTCCTGGATTAAGTCGTCGCTGGTGCGGCCTGCGCGCTCCAGTTCTTTGTCGCTGAATGCGCGTTGTGCGGACATAGCGTTACCCTGTGGGCCAGAACCTTGGATTAGGTGGCGACGGTGCGCGCGGGTAGATACTCCCGCGTGATCTGTTCGCTGAACTCCCACAGGCGTCGCACTTGACCCTCGTCTTGCAAGTGTACCGATGGCTCGACCGGGTTGCAGTCATCGAAGTAGTAACCGCGGACGGCATTCAGGTCCGGATGCGTGGCGAGATAGCTCTGCGTTGCAGCCCCTTGCTCCACAGTTTTGGTGAAGAGCCAGCCCAGGTTTTTCGCGATCCACTGCATGGTGGGGCTCATGTTGCGAATGGCATTAGTGACGATGACTCCGGGATGCAAGGAATTCGATGTCGCGCTGGTTCCTGAGAGCTGTCTGGCCAGTTCCAGCGAGCACATCGCATTGGCGAGTTTGGAATGCCCGTAGGCGGCACTCGCGCTGTATTCGTGACGTTCCCAGGCCAGGTCGTCCAGCAGGATGCCTGAGTCAGGTGCGCTAAACTGAGCGCGACTGCTGACCCAGACGAAGCGACCCTGCTCGGCGCGCAGTACGGCGTCGCGGAGTTGGTTGGCCAGGATGAAATGCTCCAGGTGATTCACAACAAAGTGCTTCTCTAAGCCATTGACGAGCTCCAGCTCTGGAATCGAGACAATGCCTGCGTTGCAGATCAATCCATCGATGGGCGTATCCATCGATTTCACTCTTTTGCTGCAGGCGACTACCGAGTCCCAGTCTGCAAGATCCAGGGTTTCAGGCGTCGCGCTGCCGCCCACGGCATCACATGCCGCTTTGGCTTTTTCCAGGCTGCGTGCTGTGGCAATAACGTGCGCACCGCGCAGCGTGAGTACGCGCAGCGTCTCAAACCCTAAGCCCGAATTGGCGCCGGTGAGCAGGTAGGTTTTACCACTCAAGTCCAGGCCTTCCGTCACCTGCTCAGCAGTGCTGCTGTCGTCGAAGCCGCTTTGGGGTGCAGGTTCACTGATCAGTTCTGCCAGCACGCGCGATGGAAGCATGCTTAACACGGTAAGCAGGGCGGAGTGTTGCAGGAATTGACGTCGGTCTATGGGTTTCACAACGTGTATTAGCCTCGGATCGATTGAGCGAATATGAGCAGGATAATTACCGGAACGACAAAGCGTATATACCAGGGCCAGATCTTCCAGAACAGGCCCTGTTCGATATCGGGCTGCCCTTTCTTGAGTTCCTGCAGAATGCCGTCGCGGTGCCAAATCCAACCGCAGAAAATACAGAACATCAGGCCAAGCAGTGGCTGTGCGTATTGCGTGGTGACTTGCACCACCAAACCGAACAGCGCCTCAAATTGAAATAGGATGAGGAAGCTGGCCGTGGCGATGATCAGGCTAATCAAGTAGACCGCTTTTTTCCGAGTGAGGCCGTGGTTCTCGATCGCGTAGGACACGGGTACCTCCAGCATGGAGATCGAAGACGTCACGGCGGCTATGGTCATCAGTGCAAAGAAGACGATGCTGACAATGACACCCGCGATGCCCATGGTATCGAATAGCGCGGGCAGTACGGTGAAGATCAGCGAGTCGCCTGAGATCAGTGCGCCGTTGGCATCGAAAATTTCCACACCATTGTGCAGCGCCACATACATCGCCGGCAGCACCACGAAGCCCGCCGTGACGGCGATCAGAATATCAACGCCGGTGACCCAGCCACCCAGCGCAGGCAGCTTACCCTCGTCAGGCACGTAGGAGCCGTACACCAGCATGGTGCCGACACCGAGCGACAAGGAAAAGAACGCGGCGCCCATCGCGGAAACGATAAGGTTGGGCTCCATCGCCGCTTTGAAATCGGGCAGGAGATAGACCTTTAGGCCCTCCATGGCCCCATCCAGTGTCAGCACATAGAAAACGAGCAGTATGAGAGTAGCGATCAGTATCGGCATCAACCGACTTGACCAGCGCTCAATACCATTGTGAACGCCTCCCACAATGATGCCTGCCGTCATCACCATGAAAATGCCCATAAAAACGACGTTCCTGGTAAAGCCAAACTCCACCAGCCAACTCGCCGTTTCGCCCTGGCCGGCAATCTCAAAAATGGCGCCCAGAAAATGGGCGATCATCCAGCCGGCTACGATGGCGTAAAAGCTCAGAATCATCGATACGGTAACGATGCCGGCGATGCCAACGCAGGTACCGATATTGCGACTCGCCGTGCCCGGTGAAATCGAACGCAGGGCCTGCACCGTATTGGCATGCGCGTGGCGACCGATAATCAGTTCTGCCATGAGTGCGGGATAGGCCAGAGCAAAGGCCAGCACCAGGTACACCATCAAAAAGGCGGCGCCACCGTTACTGGCCGCCTGGGTCGGAAACCCCCAGATATTGCCCAAACCCACTGCGCTGCCCGCGGCAGCCATGATAAATCCGAAGCGGGAGCTGAATTCACCCCTTTTAGCGGCCATATGCGTCCTTATTCTCGTTTTTTGCCGAAGTTTACCAGTATTTGTGTGAACTGAGTCACGGACTTAAAGGAACCTGAGGCCTGATATCTCTTCTAAATCGTAAAATATGCACCGAACACATAAGGACCCTAGAATGAACCAGGCAGAGCAACAAGACGGCAGACGCTTTCGCCGCGCCATTTCGGCGATGGCGATGATGGCCGTATTGGGCTACCTGGTTGCGTTTTCGCAGGCCGACAAAGGTACGGTGCATTACAAGGCGTACTCGCAAGCCTATGCCGCCTGCTACGCGCATGTGCTTGATACGGGTGCGCAACAAACGGAATGTAACGCCGTGCCAGAGGTGCGGACGCATCTAATCAAGCATCGCGAAGCCTTCGCCGTCGGTGAACCGTTCCTCAATCTGGCTCTCTCCTTAACCGTTGTGATTGTGCTGTCGCCATTGCTGCGTCGGCTGGTTTTTTGGCTGTTGGATCGTGCCTTCGGCAGCGAAGACGGTGCCGCCAGGAGCGGCAGCCACTGAGGCGTACTTGGCGCAGCGGGTCACGATCATGGCGGCTGCGGCAATGCCTTAGATTCCTCCCCATTGGCAGACTAACCCTGAGTAAAAAGTGGTAGATCAGGGAGAGGGACAATGGGACTCGCACGCAAGTTTTCGTATCGGGGGCACGCCGGCCGGCGAAATTTTTGGGCGCTGATTTTGGTGACAGCTGGCGTTTATTTTGTGTCCTTTGTATTTGCCCACCAGGGCAGCATTTACTACGAACAGTACATCGCTGCTCACGAACACTGTTACATGCAGGCACGTGGCAAGCTTGCGAAAGTCGATACCTGCCTGCAGGACCCTGAAGTCAGCGCCTTGCTCGAGGCTCATCGGCAGGCTTACACCCGCGGTGAACCCTTCTTCAACCTGGGCTTGTTTCTGTCCTTCCTGGTATTCATGGGTGGCGTGGTGAAAATGGCCGTGGGTTTGCGCCCGCTGGATAGCGATGAATCACCCCGTAACGGTGCAGCCAGCGGCACTGCGTGATATGATGCCGCCGCGCTCGCCTCGGTGGTGAAATTGGTAGACACAGGAGACTTAAAATCTCCCGGCTTAATAGGCCGTGCCGGTTCGATTCCGGCCCGAGGCACCAAGCAATTTCCGGCACGGCCACCGTGCCGTGTCGTGCGCGACTCCAATCGATTCTGGCCCGAGGCACCATTCCCACGTCCGTTCTGATACGATAGTGGCAACAAAAAGAATGGCGGGTTGCCATGCCACTGTTCAAGCGTCACATGCCTAGCTGTCTGCATTTTCTTGCGGCAGTGTCACTGCTGTTCTCGGCCTTAGCACAGGCCCAATCCGGAGACGCGAAAACGACTGAAGTCAGCATGTCGCTGGTCGACAATGCGATTAGTCAGGCCGAGGCGAACGTCGATCTCAGCGATGAAGCGAAAGCCCAGCTCATCGAATCCTATCGGCGCACCCAAGGTTACATCAAGGGCGAGCAAGCCTTTCGTCAGTCCACAGCGCGATTCAAATCTGCGCGAGAGAATGCCGCCGAAGAAGCCGCTGCTATTCGTAAGCAATTGGAGAAAGACGCAGCGGACTGGGATGGCACCGAGCCACCGCCTTCCAGCAAGCTATCTTTGGATGAGGTAGAGCAACTCGTACAGAAGGATAAAGCCGATCTTGCCGCAACCGAGACCAAGGCGGCGGATGTAGCCAATCAGCTGGAACGCGAAGCGGGGCGTCCCAACGCCATCCGCACCCGCCTGACTGAACTCAAGCAACTGCAGGATGAGCTCGCTGCGCAGTCCAAGGTTGCCGCAGACCCCAGCGAAGGTGGTATCACGCCCGATGCGCGCAAGTGGCTGCTCCTGGCCCAGAGCGCGGCGGTTCGCGCCGAGCTGGCAACCTTGGATGAAGAGCTGTTAAGTCAGCCGATGCGACTCGAGCTGCTAAACGCCCAGAGTGATCGCGGCAATTTCGATGTAGCGCGATATAAAGAGCGTATCAAGGTGTACGAGCTGCACGTGATTAAGCTCCGCCAGGGCGAGGCGGAAAAGGCCCAGGTCGCTGCGGAATCGGCACAAGAGGAAGCGCAGGGTAAACATCCTCTCATCCTGCAGCTGGCGCAGGCGAATGCGCAATTGAGCGGAGCGATTACTGAGCGCACCACAGCGCTGGAAAAACTGAAGGCTGAGGAGTCCCAGGCCGACGATATGGCCAGCACCCTGGAGTCCGACCTGCAATCGATGCAGCGCAAACTCGAAGTGCTGGGCATGAGCCAGGCCTTGGGCCGGATATTGCGCGAACAGCGTTTACGCTTGCCCGACAGTACCTATAGCCGCGCAGATATGGCGCGGCGCGATGAGTTGATTACTGCGTCCAGCTTGCGGCAGTTCGAATACGAGGACGAGCGGCAAAAGCTGCGCAGCATACGCAGCTATGTTGATGACTTTGGAGAAGAGGTCGATCCGCTGGAGTTGGAATCGATTCGGGCAGACCTTACGGAGCTGGCTGAAGCGCGCCGCGATCTCATTAACCGTGCCATCGACGTTGAAGGGACTTACTTGCGCACCCTGGGTGAGGTGGACTTTGCGGCACGGCGCCTGATTAAGGCCACCGATGCCTATCGCGACTTCATTACCGAGCGTTTGCTCTGGATCAGAACTAGTGCGTCCATCTCACTGGATACCTTCAAGCCGCTTCCCGGCGAGCTTGCCGTGCTGTTTGCTCCGGCTCAGTGGCTCGATGTGTTCCAGGATCTGATCAATGGCTTTTTCTCCAGTGCGCTGTATCCGTTGATGCTGCTGGTCAGTGGGCTTCTATTGCGTTATCGAGGCCGTTTGCTCGAAAGACTTGAAGCGACCGCTGTTCATGTCGGCGACGTCGACAAAGACAGTTTCACGAATACCTGGAAGGCATTGGGTTATACCGCAGCTCTCGCCGTTACGATGCCCTTCATCATGTTAACGGCGGGGCTATCCATCGGCCACGATGCCGGCCCAGATGGTTTGGCAGCGGGTCTGACCCGTGGCCTCACGGTGATGAGTGGCTACTACCTGGGTCTGGAATTCCTGCATTTCCTGTTAGTCCCCCAGGGCTTGGTGCAAAAGCATTTTCGATGGAGCGAGGCGACGGTGCTGGCGGTGGCCAATCATCTGCGGCAGCTGACATTAATCTTTGTGCCTTCGGTCTTGCTCGCCATTTTGGCGTCCTTCATTCATCCCAATGATGCCGAGAGCACGCTTTCCAGCTTGATGTTGGTGGTCGCGCTATTGGCCATCGCGCGTTTCTATGCGCGTTTCCCCAATATTATGCAAGGTCATCTAGACCAGCTATTGCGGCTGCGTGGCAATCCACGCCGTTCGCTTATGAGCAGCATGGTGCGCTATTTCATGATCGTTGTGCCTTGCCTGCTGGTGGTGGGGGTGTTACTCGGTTACCGCCATACCGCCACCTCTTTCCTGGCCTTGTTGCTGCTAACCAACGCGCTGATCGCCGGTTTGTTGTTGGTGCATGAGTTTGGCATCCGCTGGTTGCGCATCTTACGCAGGCGCCTGATTCAGCGCGAGCGGGAAGCCGCCGCCGAAGAAGCGAGGCTTCGTGCAGAAGCGATTCGCTCAGGAGAGGGCGGGGAAGGCGACGAGATCATCGAGGAGAATTTCGACGAGCCAGACCCGGACGCCCTGGACGAGGAAGGGCGCAAATTACTGAATATGATTGTGGCGGTTACGGCGATATTCGGCATCTGGGGTGTATGGGCAGACGTATTACCGGCCTTGGGAATTCTCGACTCGGTCACGCTCTGGCAGACCACGGAGTTGGTGAATGGCGTTGATACGGCCGTGCCGGTGACCCTCGCCGATTTTTGCGTGGCGGGTCTCATCGGTTTTGCAGGCTACGTGGCTACGCAGCGTATACCGGCGCTACTCGAGATTCTCCTGCGTAATCGTATGCAGTTTGCCGCGGGAACGGTTTACGCCGGGGTAACACTTTTTCAGTACGTTCTCGTTACGCTCGTCGTAGTGATGGTGCTCGGAAGCCTGGGAGCGGACTGGTCGCAGATTCAATGGGCGGTGGCCGCATTGAGTGTGGGTATTGGTTTCGGTCTGCAGGAAATCGTGGCGAACTTTATCAGCGGACTGATTCTTTTGTTCGAACAACCGATTCGGGTGGGTGATACGGTGACGGTGGGCGATACCTCGAGTGTAGTCACCAAAATCCGTATGCGTGCAACCACGATTCGAAATTGGGATCGGCGCGAGTTATTGGTGCCCAACAAGGAGTTCATTACCGGTCGCTTATTAAACTGGTCGCTGTCGGACAAGATTAATCGCACCAATATTACTGTTGGTGTTGCCTATGGCACCGATCTCAACAAGGCCATGGAACTGGTCATGGAGGTGGCTCAGGAGCACCCAGAGGTGGTGGATGATCCTGCGCCATTCGTCACCTTTGATGACTTTGGCGATAACGCCCTGGTTATCGTGCTGCGTGCTTACCTGGCCGACATGGACCGCCTGCTAAGCGTTTCCAGCCAGATGCGCCTGATGATCAATGACAAGCTCAATGATGCTGGCATTGTCGTGGCGTTCCCGCAGCGCGATGTGCATCTGGATACCAGCAGCCCCTTAACGGTGGATATCCGCAATTTAGACGGGGGGAGACCAGCCGAATAACTTCATGGCGGTGGGCGCAATGATGACCGCCAATAAGGTAACAAACAGGACCTCGGGGTCGATGCTATTCTGTACCAGTATCTCCTCGGGCAGATTGATGGCCACGGTCAATCCTGAAACAACCACGATGAAGAAGAGGGTACGGTGAGCGATCAAGCCGGCCACGGTGACAGCAACGAGCGTCACGAGCAGGTAGTTGCGGTCAACATTGAGTTGTTCCAGCAGACGCTGTCCTACGTTAACCCCGATCGACAGCATGATGATGATAAAGGATACAATGTAGCGCGCACGATTGACTTTGCTGGCCATAATTACACCCGGATTTATTATTAGTAATTACCTGCACTTTATACCGTAACTTACTGTTTGAGCAAGCCTTTTTGGCTTATGATTTAGAGCAAATTGAAATTAACCAACGGAGCGAATAAAACCACGATGAAAAATGCCCTGCTGACGATGCTGGAAATGCAGCACCGCATGAATACCCGCGTTCATGAGAACTGGATCGCCCAGGGGTTCGAATGGTATCGCGCCGTATGGATCGAGTGCGGGGAACTGATTGAGCATTACGGGTACAAGTGGTGGAAGAAGCAGGATCCAGACCTCGATCAGGTGCAACTGGAAGTCATAGACATCTGGCATTTTGGTATGAGTGCGCTGTTCAGCGAAGACGGCGGCATAGACGCGGTAGCCGAGACTATTCTCGCTGAGCTAGCGGAGTATCAGCCCAGTGGCGCTGGCGTGCGTGAGGCCACTGAAGCGCTCGCGCTGCATTCTTTGCAAACCCAGAGTTTCAGCGCGGCGCGGTTCTGGGATCTGATGTCCGCCGCCGATTTGGATTTCGATGGGCTGTATCGAGCGTATGTGGGCAAGAATGTGCTCAATTTCTTCCGCCAGGATAATGGTTATAAAGACGGCAGCTACATCAAGAACTGGGCCGGGCGTGAGGACAATGAACATCTGGTAGAGCTGGTAGGGGAGTTGGACGCCGACGATCCCGCCTTTGCCGATAGCCTCTATAGTGCTCTGCAAGGGCGCTACGCCGAATGTCAGGCCAGTGGCTGACTCCAACGACAAGATTTCGACCACGGCGCTGGCGCGCAAGCTGGATATTCCGGCGCAGCAACTATTTGCCACGCTCAAGGACTACGGCTGGATTCAGCGCCAGGACGATAGCTGGTTCCTGACCGGCAAGGGCGAATTTGAGGGCGGCAGCTATGTCGATAGCAAACGCTATGGCCGCTATATCGTCTGGCCACAGAGTCTCGAACAGCATCAGCTGTTAAGCGCGATAGAGTCCAATCAGCGAATTACCGCTTCTTCACTGCGCCGCTATTACCCACGACTGCACGCCAGGCAGATTAATCGCGCACTCTCCGAGCTAGGGCTGCAGGTTCATAGTGTGCTGGGCTGGGAGCTGACCGAACAGGGTCGTCGCCTGGGTGGCGTGCAGGAGGAAAGCGAAAACAGCGGTGCTTTCTACGTTACCTGGCCGCACGAAATTGTCGACAACCCGGTGATTCAGCGCGAACTCACCGAATACGCCGACGCCGGTGCGGCGGAGGCCGCAGTGGGTGAACTCGCTGACGATCTGTTTGCCGAAGCAGGTGGAGAGTTGGTCGGTATCGATGGTCATGCACTGGCGACGCGCTTTGAAGTGCAGGTGTGCAACTGGCTCTACCTCGCTCAATTGGCACATGCCCATCATCGTACCTTACCGGTAGAGGAGGTCCTCTACGCCGATTTCTATGTGCCCGCTGCCAGCCTCTATATCGAGTGTTGGGAGACGGAGGAGCCGGCGGAGCGGCTGTCACTCAAGTTAAAGAAGCAGGATGTGTATCGGGACCTGGGGCTACGGGTGCTTGATCTCAAAGCACAGGATGGGGATCGCCTGGACGAGGTGCTCGGGCGCCCACTCATGGGCTACGGTATTCGGGTTTAGCAGCGTTCCAGCAAAACCCCGCACTCCATGTGCTCGGTGTAGGGAAACTGATCAAAGAGCGCCAAAGCGCTGACACGATGGCTTTTACAGAGCGTACGAAGATTCTCAACCTGGGTGGTGGGGTTGCAGGAGATATAAAGAATACGATCGAAGCGAGCAGCCAACTGTTCCGTCGCCGCGTCCAGGCCCGCCCGCGGCGGATCCACAAAAATGCTTGAAAAATTGTAGTCTCCCAGTGGGCGGCGCAATGATTGCAGGCGCCGGAACTCGCGTTCGCCGCGCAATGCAGAGCTGACTTCTTCCGCTGATAATCGCGCAAACTCGAGGTTATCGATGCTGTTTTTCTCGCGATTGTGCTGCGCCGCGCGCACTGAGGTTTTCGACACTTCAGTGGCCAGCACATTGTCAAACAGTCGGCTGAGCGGAAGTGTGAAATTGCCGTTGCCGCAATACAGCTCAAGTAAATCGGCGGGGGTCGTCCCCGCCTTGTGAGAGACCCAATTAATCATCTCGCAATTAATGCGCGCGTTCGGCTGGGTAAAACCTTGCTCATACTGGCGATAGTGAAACGTGCCGGTATCGACGCTTAGTGTTTCCTCAATATGGTCCTGTGACAGCACCAACTTTTGTTTTCGCGAGCGGCCAATAATGTGCGCATCGAGCAGTGATTCTAGCCCCCGGGCACTGTCCTCCCACTCCTGGTCGAGCGGGCGATGATAAACCAGTGTGATTAGAAGCTGGCCGCTGAGTGTGGAGAGAAACTCCACCTGAAACAGCTTGCGGCGCAGCGCATCGCTGGATAGCAATGCGTCGCGCAGTGCGGGCATCGCGGCCTGAATACGCTCACTCGCAATCGGAAAATGTTCAATGCGGCAGGGTGTTTTGCGATCCTCCGGGCGAAACATCGCGTAATAGAGATCCGGCCCCTCATGCCAGATGCGAAATTCCGCTCGCATGCGATAGCACAGTTCAGGAGACGCAAACCGCTCTGCGCTGGGCGCCCCGAATTCCGCGTAGGCGGATTCGACCAGATTGGCTTTGTCGTTAAATAACTGCGAGTACTGCTCGGGTTGGACATGTGACAGCGGCATTTCAGAAGCGATCCCGTTGCCTGGACTGCCAATAGTCCTCTGCCATTGATCGAGCCGCCTCCGTTGATTCAGCCTTCTGCATCAGAAATAGGGCGCAGGCCGTTGTTTCTATCACCGCCAGCCGGCCGTAGTCATCATTGTCGTGGCGCCAGTGTTCGATAAGAGCGCCGGCGTCTAATGTGGCCACAGGCGTTTGCTTACTGGGTAAGCGCCTTGGCCACTCCAGCAGCTCCATCTCTCCATAGCGCTGCAGTAAACAACGGGTCGTGGCTTGGGGTTTTATCTCTACCTCGCCACCATCGCCCTTGAGAACCATGGAATGGGGTTGATCCAGTAAGGCGTCAGCACCGGCATGTAAGTCTGCGTAAGCGGGGTGGAAGATGCTTTGGATGCTGTAGCTGGCCCGAGCCGGGTTCAGCATTCGCACCAGTGTATTCACAGGCGAGCGCAGGCCCAGAATCGGTTTTAGCTGCAGTAAATCATCGAGGGGTTGGCACAGATTGCGCAGCGGCAGATAGGCAAAACCGATTTGCGCGAGTTGTGTGTCCAGGCTCTGCTGGTCGCTGGCGGGCTGGATGCCAAGATGTGCGAGGGTCTGTTCAGAGTAGAGGCGGGCAGGGGTGTGTCCACCGGAGCCGTGCATGAGGACCCGAACACCATTTTCAGCGAGTAGCAGTGCGCTCAGTATGTACCAGGGTTGTTGGCCTTTCTTGCCGGCATAGCTGGTCCAATCCAGATCGACGGCGGGAAAGTGCGCAACGGCTAAATGGTCGCGGCAGGCGGCGACGAAGCCAGCCAACTCAGCGGCAGATTCTTCCTTGACGCGTAGCAACATCAGAAAGGCGCCGAGTTGAAGCGGTTCTACCTCGCCAGCGAGGATCATGGAAAACGCCTTGCGGGCCTCGTCATAATCAAGGGAGCGCGTGCCTGTCTTGCCCTTGCCGAGAACACGCACATACTCGGCGAACGGGTGCTCAGGTATCGTCACAGGCAATTGTCCGGTTTCGGTAGCCCGGCAATCTTGCTGCCGAGCTTCGCTGGGCTACCGGGGAACAGGCGCATTAAGTAGATGCTGCTGCCTTTGTCTTTGCCTAATTCCTGGGCCGCGAACTTCACCAGTGCTCGATTGGCGGGAGAGGCCTCGAAGCGTCGATAAAACTCGCGCAGCAGTGTGATGACTTCCCAGTGGGCTTCGGTGAGTTCCAGGTCTTCTGCTGCGGCAATCTGCTCTGCCACGGCTGGCGACCAGCTATCGAGGTCTTTGAGGAAGCCTTCTTTGTCGTACATGCTCAGTACCAGCTGTGTACTGCGTGGCAGTCGACGGACAGGCGAACGAAGCCAGCGTAGTCTACGAGTTGAACTGTATCGGATATCTTCTCCAACACACCGCGGGCCGCAGCATCTTCTCGTAGCGCATAGTAGTGAAGGTCCGTTCGAGCCGCGAGCAGTTCAGCGCCCTGGGTACCCGCGACGCCAGCGTATACTGCGTCTTCCATTAGCAGCACATGGCTGTTTGCTGCTGCGCAGCGCAGACAGCTTTGCAAAACTGTATGGCTGTCAGGGCTCTTGTTTACTGTGTGCAAGAGCATGCTAGAACCCCAGCACCTGGTCGTGGCTCTCTATAAACGAGGTGAGTGACGAATCATCAAGCAACGCGACGTTTCCCGCCAGCTCGCTCGGGCTCAGTTGGCGCTGTTGCAGCGACGCAGCAGCGACGTAAAACTGTTCAACATCATACAGCGGCAGCGATTCAAGCGTCGCCGCGACGCTCTTCTGTTCTATGCTGCTCGCTTGTTGTTGCGGCATCAACTGCCAGACACCGTCGTCAAGAAACAGAACCGACAGATCTTGATTGAAAGCTGCGCCTGCGAGCACGACATCCAACGCTGCTCGCGACAAACTATCGCCATAGGGGGCCCGGCGGCAGACGACGAGAACTTTTTTGCGCTTCGCATTCATGGGGCGGCTCCTAACACCCGAACGTCACAAGACGGTCGCATTCCACGCTGGCATCAATGAGCTGGCCCAGTCCCGATACGGTAAAGGCTGGGTGTACGCTCGCCGCAGGCTGCTCGTAACGCTGCGCTTCAGTGTCGTCGAGCAAGCCGCGTTTGAGGGCTGACGCGACACAAAGTACCAGATCAACGCCGTGATGGTCTGCCAGCTGCGCCCAGCGCTGCACGCGAGACTCCTCATCCTGTGGCACCTGCGCGAAGCTGGCGCCATTGAAGACACCCTCGTGATAGAAAAACACGCGATGTAGTGTGTGTCCCTGCTCGATGAGTGCGCTGGCATAGTGCCAGGCACTGTCAGCTGATTGGCCGCTCCAGGGGGAACTGAGTACCACGAGGGAAAATTTCATAGTGCGATTGTATGCTCTGCACAAACAAAAAGCCCCGGCATCGCCGGGGCTCGGTACTGCGCTATATCGCTATCATTCATCGCCGCTCAGCGCGGTCAGTAGATGCAGCATGCTGACAAACAGGTTGTACAGGCTCAGGTAGAGGCTGATCGTAGCCAGCACATAGTTCGTTTCACCACCGTTGATGATCCGGCTTGTATCGTAGAGGATCAGGCCAGACATTATCAGGATGATCGCAGACGAAATTGCCAGCGACAGTGCGGGAATCTGCAGGAAGATGTTGGCGATCATCGCGATAATGGCAACAATCAGGCCGGTAAACAGAAAGCCTCCCATATAGGAGAAATCCTTGCGCGTGGTCAGCGCGTAGCCGGACAGGGTGAAAAACACCAGCGCGGTGCCGCCTAGGGCTTGCATGACCAGTGCGGCGCCGTTTGCAGTCGACATGTAGGCGTTCAGCATGGGACCCAGGCCGAAGCCGAGCAGGCCGGTAATGGCAAACACCATGTAGATACCGCCGACGCTATTGGCCACTTTGCCAAGGCCAAACCACAGCAGCCCCAGGGCCAGAAGCGAGCACACCATTCCGGTAAAGGGTGGTGGATTTACGGCCATAGAAACGCCCGCCATCACTGCACTGAACAGCAGAGTCATACTGAGCAGTATGTAGGTGTTCTTAAGAACCCGGTTGGTAGCGAGAACTGATTCAGCGCCTGAGGCCTGAGCAGTTAAAACACTTCTTTCTTGCATGGTGACAACTCCATTGGGCGCTCGTTAGCGCATCAAAAAACCTTACTAAATAATAAGGCCGAATACGGCAAAATCAAGCACTTAGATAGCTTTTGAACAGGCGGGTTCCCGGATTCGAGGCGAAAAAAAACCCGACAAAAAGCCGGGTTTTTAGATGGCGGTGGGCCAGGGATTCGAACCCCGGGAACCTCTCGGTTCAACGGTTTTCAAGACCGCCGCTTTCGACCACTCAGCCAGCCCACCAGAAACAGATTGTCCTCGCCGCATATCGCGGCAGGCGTGGATTATACCTGTCTAACTCTCCTGTACAAGCAATTCGGCATCTGCCTCAGCCTGCAGCGGCCCACGGGGGTCGTTTGCTGCACGCGGTGGCTTGGCACGCAACTGCGCGACGGGCGGAGCGACCTCTGGACTAAACAGATCAAAGTGACGCGTTGCGACCTCTACTGCACCCACCGGTTTGGCAGAAATGCGCGGATCGTTAATAGCGCGACCGGATTCGTGCAAACCGTCTGTAGAGGCGGGCGCTTCCACTTCCATAGCGGTTTCTTCTGTCTGCTCAGCGACTGGCTCGGCGACCGGCTCAGCGACTGGTTCGGCAGCAAGTGCTGCTTCAACAGGTGTTTCCGCTACCGCTGTCTCCGCAACAGGTTCAGCAACCGGTGCCTGTGCAGCGGGGGCTTCAGGTGCCGCAACCTCCACTGGCGCGGCGGCAGTTTCGGCGGCCGCTACTTCTGCAGTCGCCGCTTCACCATTGCCACCGCGGTTGCCGCGACGTCGGCGACGGGGCTTGTCCTCGCCACGCTGATCTGCGGGCCGCTTGCGAGGTTGATTCTCGCCGGATTGCTCGTTAGCAGCCTGAATGTCTTCACGATCCTGCGGGCGGTTGTCCCGATCACGGTCACGATTGCGGTTGCGACCGCGGCGGCGGCCGCCTTCTCGGCGTTCATCATTGCGCTCACGACGCTCTTCGCTGCGCTTGTCATCGCGCTGCTTACGGCCATCTTCCTGCTTGCGACCATCCTCTTGCTTGCGAGCGTCGTCCTGTCGACGAGAATCCTCTGGCCGACGATTTCTATTGCGATTGCGGCCGCGACCCCGGCTGCGACTGCGGCCTTCGCAACGCGAGCGCTGCTCGTTCTTGTCGCGGGATTGCTTGCTGTCTTTCTTGCCACTACTTTTCTTCTCTTCCTCTGGCGTGCCAAACAGTGCGCGCAGGATTCGAGTCAGTAGACCGGGCTTCGGTTCGGGCTTGCGTTTGCGGTTGCGTGAACGCTTCTGCTTGGGCTTTTCCTCGCGGGCCTTGGCGGGGCTGGGCTCAGGCGCGGGTGCCGTCGGCGAAATCCCTTGAACTGCGGCCGTCTGCTGCGGAGTCTCTACCGGCACATCAGCGGGTACTTCCTCCTCTTCCGGTGTGAGATCGATCTCAAAGGACAGATCCTTGCGCTCTACAACTTGATCGTCACGCAGGCGCTCTACCTCGAAATGCGGCGTTTCCATTGCCGGATTGGGTATCACGACCATGCGCACCTTGGTCAGTTGTTCAATCTCGGTAACCGCATCGCGCTTCTCGTTCAGCAAATACGTTGCGACGGGTACCGGTACGATAGCGCGCACCTCGGCGGACCGTTCTTTAATGGCTTCCTCTTCCAGCAGGCGCAAAATAGAAAGCGCCAGTGACTTCGTGTCTCGAATCGTGCCCTGGCCGTTACAGCGCGGACACACTATGGCACTGGTCTCGCCTAATGAGGGGCGCAGCCGCTGGCGTGACATCTCCAGCAGCCCGAATCGTGAGATGCGGCCTACCTGAACGCGAGCGCGATCGATCTTGAGCGCGTCGCGCATGCGATTCTCTACCGCACGCTGATTGCGCGCTGCCAGCATGTCGATGAAGTCGATGACCACCAGGCCGCCCATGTCGCGCAAACGCAATTGGCGTGCAATCTCATCGGCCGCTTCCAGGTTGGTCTGCAAGGCTGTTTCTTCGATATCGCTGCCGCGGGTTGCGCGGGCGGAGTTAATGTCGATGGAAACCATCGCCTCGGTGGGGTCGATAACAATCGAGCCGCCGGAGGGCAGGCGGACTTCACGCTGGAAAGCCGTTTCGATCTGGCTCTCGATCTGGAAGCGATTGAACATCGGAATCGTATCTTCGTAGAGCTTGAGGCGATTCTTGTACTGGGGCATGACGTGGCTGACGAAATTCAGGGCCAGCTGGTATGCCTCCGCAGAGTCGATCATGACTTGATCCACATCCTCGCGCAGGTAATCGCGAATGGCGCGGATGATGACGTTGTTCTCCTGAAGTAGCAGTGAAGGGGCCTTCTCCTCTTCACTGGCCTCTGATACGGCTTCCCAGATCTGTACCAGGTAGTTGAGATCCCACTGCAACTCTTCGCTACTGCGACCAATACCTGCGGTGCGTACGATAACGCCCATGCCATTGGGTATTTCCAGCCCACTCAGCGCCTCGCGTAGTTCGCTGCGCTCGTCGCCTTCGATGCGGCGTGAGATACCGCCGGCGCGCGGGTTGTTTGGCATCAATACCAGGTAGCGCCCGGCAAGGCTGATAAAGCTGGTAAGTGCGGCGCCCTTATTGCCGCGCTCTTCTTTATCAACCTGAACGATAACCTCGGTGCCTTCCTTGACGAGGTCTTTGATCTTCATGCGGCCTTCGCCGCCAGGATTCCTGGTGAAGTACTCGCGGGCGATCTCCTTCATGGGAAGGAAGCCGTGGCGCTCTGCGCCAAAGTCGACAAACGCCGCTTCGAGGCTGGGTTCAACCCGGGTGATCTTGCCTTTATAGATGTTGGATTTTTTCTGAACTCGGGTACGGTTCTCAATATCGAGATCGTAGAGCCTTTGCCCATCTACCAGGGCGACGCGCAACTCCTCAGGTTGAGTTGCATTGATAAGCATTTTTTTCATGTGTACCACACTCTATGTGGCACAGCGGGCGGGGTAGTTGAAACCAGCCTGTCTCCGCAAAATTACTGCGGCAGGGGCCGCCCTGTGCAGGGCGGTCTATATCGTCTTTAAAAGCCTGGCACTTGCCGGGCGCTTGTATCGGGTCTGGTCGGCGCTCTGTGCGCTACGGCACCAATCCCGATGCCAGATATCTGTTTGTTCTCTAACTACCGCCAGCGCGCTGTGCGGTTAATTCCCGTATCGACCAATTAGTTGTTGTCGACACGCATTCATAATGGTTATGTTGTGCCCCCGTGACCGCGGTTGTGTCGGCGGTCTGTCCACCGGATGTCTGGGTGGTCCCCTTGGTATCGGGGCATCTGCTAGGACACGGTGGCGACTATAACAGCAAATTCTAAGTCCTTCAAATTTAAACAATTTATGAGCCAGGTCCGATTTATCGAGGTAGCAGAGGAGTATGCGGGGCAACGCCTCGATAACTTCCTGCAACGCGAGCTAAAAGGCGTACCGCGTACCCGCGTGTATCGGGCGCTGCGCAAGGGCGAAATCCGCGTCAATAAGGGCAGGGTGAAAGCGGATTACCGGGTCAAAGCCGGCGATATGGTGCGAATTCCGCCCATTCGCGTGTCAGAGCAGGCGCAGAAGGTGGTCCAGGTGCCGCAGCGATATCAGGCGCTACTGGACGACAAACTGGTCTATGAGGATCAGGGGCTGTGGGTTATCGACAAGCCCGCCGGGCTGGCTGTGCACGGCGGCAGCGGCCTGAATTTCGGCTTAATCGAGTGTCTGCGACTGTTGCGCCCGCAGGAGAGGTTTCTCGAACTGGTGCACCGACTTGATCGGGATACCTCGGGTTGCATCATGGTGGCGCGCAAACCGGCGGTATTAAAAGCTCTGCACCGGCAGTTGCGGGAAGATCGCGTGGACAAGCGCTATTTGGCGCTGGTGGCTGGGCAGTGGTCATCCAAGCGTAGTTTTGTTGAGGCACCTTTGAAGAAAAACACCCTGAAATCCGGGGAGCGTATCGTGCGCGTCGACGTGGCGGGTAAACCGGCGCGCACCGAGTACCGGGTAATCAGGCGCTTCGCCGACTGCACGCTTGTCGAGGCCAAGCCGGTAACCGGTCGCACGCACCAGATTCGAGTGCATTGCCAACATGCGGGGCATCCCATACTAGGGGACGACAAGTACTGCCCGCGTGACCAGAACCAGTGGGCATCAGAGCAAGGGCTGAAGCGCCTCTTCCTGCATGCCGCCTCTCTGGCATTCACGGATGCTGATGGGGATAGAATAGAAGTTAAAGTAACGCCTGAAGAAAGCCTCGAAAAGCTCCTTGAAAGGCTCCCTAAGTAATTGAATGTTATTGATATTTGATTGGGATGGGACCCTCTGTGATTCGACCGGGCGCATCGTCGAGGCAATGCAACTAGCGGCTGTAGATCTGGAGTTACCCGTGCCCTCGGTGGCAGCGGTGCGCAACGTTATTGGCCTGGGTCTCGGCGAGGCGATGGCAGAACTCTTTCCAGCGCAGGCCCCGCAGCTCAGAGAGCGGATGCGGACTCAGTATTCAAACCGTTATATTGAGCTGGATGCGGAGCCGGCTGGCCTGTTTGACCAGGTCGCGGTCGTGCTGGAATCGCTGCGTGGCCGCGGGCATTTGCTGGCGGTGGCAACAGGCAAAGGCAGGCAGGGACTGAACAGAGTGCTGGCTGGTCTAAGACTGACTGACTATTTTGACGCCACTCGTTGTGCGGACGAGACCGCATCGAAGCCAGACCCCTTGATGCTGCGTGAATTGATGACAGAACTCGGCAGCAGCCCAGCGCAGACACTTGTCATCGGCGATAGCAGCTACGACCTGGAGATGGCTCGTAACGCCGGAGTTTCCTCAGTTGGCGTGAGCTACGGTGTTCACAGCACCGCTCGACTCGTCGCGTGTGGGCCACTTGCCATCATTGACTCCGCCGAAGAATTGCTCAGTCTCCAACTACCTGGCGGCGCGCGGCTTTAGGCCAGCGGGTCGAGGCCGATTCCCCGCAGTATTCCAGTCAGTGCAATCAATGGCAGACCTTCCAGCGCAGTGGGGTCATCACTCTGCAAGCTCTTAAACAAGCTAATCCCGAGGCTCTCGCACTTAAAGCTGCCCGCGCAGTCGTAGGGCTCCTCCAGTTGCAGATAACGCTCGATTTCTGCCTGAGAGAGTTCGCGAAAAGTTACTTTCGTGTCGACCACGGTGGTGTTGGCGCTGCCATCGGGCGTGATGACACAGAGGCCCGTATAAAAATGTGCCGTTTGATTACTGCAGCGCGCTAACTGGCTGCACGCGGTGTCAAAATTGCCGGGCTTGCCCAGAACCTGGCCTAGAACGCTGGCCACCTGATCACTGCCTATGATGGCGGCTTCGGGTCTTAGCGCCAGGCCGGCGCGCGCTTTAGCCTCAGAAAGCCGGGCAGCGAGAGCCTGCGGCGTCTCATTGTTCAGGGGTGTCTCATCGACCCCCGGGCTAAGCTGATCAAAGGGGAGCAAGAGCCGCTCCAGAAGGGCGGCACGGTAGCGAGAAGTCGAGGCGAGAACGAGTTTCACAAGTTTATCCAGAGTTAATAGAAGCCCCTGTATTTTAAAGATTTTTTTTGACATTGGGAGATTCCGCACCTACAATCGCGCGCCTATGTTGACAGAGCCCCTCCCGACCACACTGGATGTTCGAAAAGCGGCGGCTCGCGGAGTCATCGTCAGCGGCACTGTTGCGCTACCTGGCATGACTCGATTGCGGGATTCTCTGGCTTCTGATGTAGGGCAAATTGAAGCGACTTGTGCCTTTGCCAAAGACGATGAAAATCGTTTTGTGGTAACGGTGACCGTGGAAGCCCAAGTGGAAGTTCAGTGTCAACGCTGCCTGGATACCATGCCCCTTGAAGTGCGCTCGCAGCACGAGCTTGGGATTGTGGGAAGCGACGAGTTGGCCAGGCAGTTGCCAGCCCACCTTGAACCGTGGGTGGTGGAGGAGGAGCAGGCCGATTTGTGGTCATTGATAGAGGACGAACTCATCTTGAGTGTCCCGCTAATCAACTATCACGAGATCGGCGATTGCAAGGAATTGCTGAATGATTATGTTCAGCCACCCGAGACCAGTGAGGACGAGGGCGCTGATAACCCATTTAAGGTGCTGGAGCAGTTGAAGCCCGGCAATAAGTAGCAGGAGTATTTACCATGGCAGTGCAGCAAAACAAAAAGACGCGTTCCCGTCGGGGCATGCGTCGTTCGCACGATTCACTTTCGGGCCCGACGCTGTCTGTTGATCAGACCAGCGGCGAAACGCATCGTCGTCACCATGTGTCGGCTGATGGTTTCTACCGTGGTCGCAAAGTGGTAGAGCGCGGCGACGACGAATAAGTCCAGGTGGACGCTGATGTCCATCTCGCTGTAGATATGATGAGCGGAGACCACGGTCTCCGCGTCACGCTTCCTGCGTCCCTGCAGCTCCTGCAGGACCACCCCAACACCTTCCTACACCTCGTCGGTGAAACCGATTCTTTGACTGAAGCTCTCGCTGATAGCGCAGAGTACGATGCCGCGCGCATCAGCCTTGTGCATGCTGATCGTGCTGTCGAGCCAGGCATCAAGCCTTCGCAAGTAATTCGCAACAGCGACGGCACTTCTATGCAGGTAGCGCTCGACCTGGTCGCCGGTGATCGCGCTGCGGCTGTGGTTAGTGCTGGAGATACTGGCGTGCTGATGGGCCTGGGTATTCGAACCCTGGGAATGCTGCCGGGTTTCTCCCGGCCTGCCTGTTGTTCCGCACTGCCTGGCTTAGAGGTTCGTGGCGCCTACATGCTCGACCTCGGTGCAACGGTCGATTGTTCGCCGGCTCTGCTGCACCAGTTTGCACTCATGGGCGTTGCGCTGGTGAGCAGTCTTGAACAGGTGTCCGAACCGAGGGTGGCTTTGCTTAGCAATGGTAGTGAGGCCGGCAAGGGGAATGAAGCCATTCGTGCAGCTCAGCAACTATTGAATGCAGATGCGCGCATCAATGCCTGTGATTTAATTGAAGGCAATGAGATCTACAGCGGTAAGGCCGATGTGATCGTCTGCGATGGCTTATTGGGTAATGTGGCACTGAAAGTTGCTGAAGGCACTGCGGGGCTGCTGGGAGAATCGCTGCGCGCGGAACAACATGGCGGTGCTTTTCTGCTGGGCCTGCGCCAGGTTGTGGTCAAGAGTCACGGAGGGGCTTCCGAGGCTGGATTTGCAGCCGCCCTGCGGCAGGCGGCAGAATGTGTACAACAACAAATGGTGCCGAGATTGGCACACTATTTTTACGATCAGGAGAATGACAAACATGGTGTCTGAAAATACGGCTTTCCTGTTTCCCGGGCAGGGCTCACAGGTTGTCGGTATGCTGGCCGATGCCGCTAATGCGCATCCCTCAGTCTCCCATACCTTTAGCGAAGCCTCAGATGCGCTCGGCTACGATATGTGGGATCTGGTGCAAAACGGTGAGCAGGAACAACTCAATCTTACAGAAACCACTCAGCCTGTATTGCTCACCAGCAGTGTTGCTTTGTGGCGTTCCTGGACAGCGGCGGGCGGTCCCAAACCCAAGATGATGGCCGGACACAGTCTCGGGGAGTTTTCCGCGCTGGTCTGTGCGGGCGCTATCGGTTTTGCCGATGCAGTGAAACTGGTACAGCAGCGTGGTGCCTTCATGCAAACCGCCGTGCCAGTCGGTGAGGGTGCGATGGCGGCGATTATCGGGCTTGATGATGACCCGATTAATAAAGCCTGTGCAGCCGCTGCTAGCGAATCGGGCGAAGTCGTCGCCGCGGTGAACTTTAACTCCCCGGGTCAGGTTGTTATTGCGGGTAAGGCTGGCGCGGTAGAACGCGCGATAGAGTTGTGCAAAGAGGCGGGAGCGAAGCGTGCGATGCCGCTGCCGGTGAGCGCACCTTTCCATACAGAGCTCATGCGGCCGGCAGGTGAAAAGCTGCAGGAAGTGCTTGCTACGATGACCGTTTCCGCGCCGGAGATCCCGGTGGTTCACAACGTGCATGCCCGCACCGAGACCGATCCGGTACGGATTCGCGAATTACTGGTAGAGCAGATCTACAGCCCGGTGCAGTGGACAGCTTGCGTGTCAGCAATGGTTGAAGCCGGCATCCAGCAGATGGTGGAGTGCGGCCCTGGCAAGGTGCTGAGTGGCCTCAACCGGCGCATAAATAGGGAATTGGATAGCTATTCGATCGAACAGCCTGGCGACCTCGAGTCGTCACTGGCAGCGATCAGCGGGGAGGGTGCGTAATGGAGAATAGGATTGCATTGGTGACGGGCGCCAGCCGGGGAATTGGTCGTGCGATCGCACAGCGATTGGCAGCAGATGGAGTGACAGTCATTGGCACCGCGACCAGCGACTCCGGCGCCGCGGCTATTGGCGACTATCTTGGCGAGTCTGGCACCGGGATGGCGCTGCGGGTCGATGATCCCGACTCGGTAGCTGCTGTGCTCGCAGCGATTAATGACCAGTTTGGCGCGCCCACGGTGCTGGTCAATAATGCGGGTATAACCCGCGACAATATTTTGATGCGTATGAAGGATGAGGAGTGGAGCGATGTCATCGACACCAACCTCAACGCGATCTTCAGGGTCTGCAAGGCCTGTTCGCGCGGGATGACCAAGGCCCGATGGGGGCGCATTATCAACATCACTTCGGTGGTTGGCTCGATGGGAAATATTGGGCAGAGCAATTACGCGGCGACCAAGGCGGGGGCAGAGGGTTTCAGCCGGGCGCTGGCGCGAGAGCTAGGCTCTCGCAGTATCACGGTCAATTGCGTGGCACCGGGCTTCATCGATACCGATATGACCCGGGAATTGCCCGAGGAGCAGAGGGAGTTGCTGCAGGGCCAGATTCCTCTCGGCAGGCTGGGCGAATCCGAAGAGATTGCAGCGCTCGTCAGCTTCCTCGCGAGTGAGCAAAGTGGCTACATAACGGGCGAAACCATCCATATCAATGGCGGCATGTACATGTCCTGATCAAGGGGTTAAAATGCGCCCCACTAACCACTGGTAAACGGTTATTTTTCCACCACTTAGGAGCTATATAACACCATGAGCAGCATTGAAGAGCGCGTTAAGAAAATTGTCGCGGAGCAACTCGGCGTTAAAGAAGAAGAGGTTCAAACCTCTGCGTCTTTCGTTGAAGATCTCGGCGCCGATTCACTGGATACCGTCGAGCTGGTTATGGCTTTGGAAGAGGAATTCGAGACTGAAATTCCCGATGAAGAAGCTGAAAAGATTACGACTGTGCAACTGGCGATCGATTATATCAACGCAAATCTCGCCTGATACTATCTCTGCACTTCAAGAAAGCCGTCTCTATTGCTGCAATAGAGCGGCTTTTGCGTTTCAGGGATACCATAAGTTAACGATGAGGACATAGCGGTGACGGGCAGGAGAGTAGTAGTCACAGGTCTGGGGATGGTGAGTCCCGTGGGTAACACGGTTGCTGACACCTGGGACAATATCCTTCGCGGCAAGAGTGGTGCAGCGACGATAGAGGCGTTCGACGTATCTGCGTTTAGCACCCAGTTCAGCGCCAGCGTGAAGGATTTCGATTCCTCGCCCTATATGACGACCAAAGAAGCCCGCAAGATGGATGTGTTCGTCCAGTTCGGCATGGTTGCAGGCATCCAGGCCATGGAGGACGCGGGCCTCGAAATCACCGAAGAGAATGCGCCCCGGGTTGGCACATCGGTGGGTTCTGGTATTGGCGGTATTGGCCAGATCGAAAAGAACGCCGAGGTAATCCGCACCGCGGGTCCCCGCAAGATTTCCCCCTTCTTTGTGCCGGGATCAATCATCAACATGATTGCCGGTAACCTGTCGATTAAGTACGGATTCCAGGGTCCCAATCTGGCCATGGTCACTGCATGTACCTCTGGAACTCATAATATAGGCCTCGGTGCGCGATTAATCGCCAGCGGCGATGTGGATGCCATGGTGGTAGGCGGTGCTGAAATGGCAACCACGCCTGTTGGGCTGGGTGGATTCGCTGCCGCGCGGGCACTTTCCACTCGTAACGATGACCCGGAAGGCGCCAGTCGCCCCTGGGACAAGGATCGCGATGGCTTTGTGCTCGGCGACGGTGCGGGCATGGTCGTTCTCGAAGAGTATGAGATGGCCAAAGCTCGTGGTGCCAATATCTACGCTGAGTTGGTCGGGTTTGGTATGAGTGGCGACGCCTATCATATGACGCTGCCACCGGAAGATGGTCGTGGCGCGCAGCTCTCTATGCGCAACGCAGTGCAAGATGCTGGGGTGGATGCCAGCGTCATCAATTATATCAACGCCCACGGCACCTCAACGCCCGCTGGAGATAAAGCAGAATCTGCTGCGGTGAAGGCAATTATGGGTTCTGCTGCAGAACAGGTCGCCGTCAGCTCGACGAAGTCTATGATTGGGCATTTGTTAGGGGCTGCCGGCGCAGTGGAAGCAATATTTTCGATATTGGCCATCCGCGATCAGGTGGCGCCTCCCACTATTAATCTGGACAATCCCGACGAAGACTGTGATCTAAATTATGTGCCGCACAACGCGCAGGAAATGACGATCGACTATGCGCTCTCCAACTCCTTCGGCTTTGGCGGTACCAACGGAAGTCTTCTGTTCAAGAAGATTGACTGACCGGCGGGCCGAATGAGCCTGCCGCATCACTGGCTGGATACAAGGCCGGGCGAGCAGCCCAGTATTAACGACCGAGCCTATTGTTACGGCGATAGCCTGTTTGAGACGCTGCGTGTCGCTCAGGGCCGCTTCCACTGGTTGAGCCTACATTTGCAGCGCCTCGCCAAAGGAGCGGCGCTGTTGGGCATTCCCTTTCCCGGCGAATCCATTCAGCAACACATTGACCTTGCATTCGATTGGCTGCAACGTCAGGCCATCGAGGACGCGGTTGTTCGTATTACGCTGAGTCGAGGCGCCGGCGCGCGAGGATACGGGGCGCAACCCGATAAGCCCTCCGTGGCCTTGGCCTTATCGGAACCCAGCCTGGCCTGGCGCGAAACAGCGGCGCCAGCGAGACTCGTGCAGTGCGACCTTATCATCCCTACCCAGCCTCGCTTGGCTGGTATTAAGCACGGCAACCGTTTGGAGCAAGTGCTGGCCGCGAGAGAGGTGGCCGAGCAGGGTGCGGACGAGGGCCTTATGGTGGGCAGCGACGGCAACCTGGTATCGGCGGTCTCGGCGAACCTGTTTGCTGTAATCGAAGATAATCTTCTTACCCCGCCTGTCGCGGATGCCGGGATTGCCGGCATTGTGCGTGCGCTGATACTGGATCAGCTGGCGGCAGAAGCCGGCCTGCGTGCCAGTGAAGCGCCGTTGCTACCTGCTGACCTGGCTCAGGCCAATGAAATATTCCTTACCAATTCATTGGTGGGTGTGCGTTCGGTAAGCGCCGTCCCCGGGGCCCGCTTTACCTCAACCCAGGTGGCGGATACTCTGCGGGCATTGTTTTTCGATCGCTCAGAACTGCACGCTGAATGAAAAAACTCCTATTGTTGCTACTCACGCTAGCGCTAACGGCAAGTATTGCGTTGCTGTGGGTGTGGCAATGGTGGCAACGGCCTGGAACTGAGGGTGGAGACTCCATTATTGTCACCGTGCGCTCCGGTGCTTCGCTGGCGTCTGTTGCGCAGCAACTACAACGGGCCGAATTACTCGCGTATCCATCCCTGTGGCAGTTGATCGCTCGCCTTCAAGGTCAGGCCAGCACTATCAAGCGAGGTGAGTTCGAGTTAAGTCCTGCAATGTCGCCGCAGGAGCTTCTCGCCACCTTGGTGGCGGGCAAGGTGGTTCTTTACCGGGTTACGCTGCCGGAAGGTATCAATCTGCGAGAAGCGATCGGCATTCTTCACTCCCATCCCCAGCTCTCAGTGACGCTGGACGGGATCACGGATAATCGATTGCGCGCTCTCGTGGCTGCTGAGCTGCCGCTGGAGGGCCAGTTTTTTCCCGACACCTACACCTTCCCCAGGGGAGAGACTGATTTCGACGTGCTTCGCGCAGCGCACCGGCGTATGCGCGAGGAATTGCAGCGCAGTTGGGAGGGCCGCAGGGTGGGGCTGCCCCTCGCTTCACCACAAGAGGCACTGATTCTGGCCTCAATCGTCGAGAAGGAGACTGGTCTGGCCAGTGAGCGCAAACAAATTGCAGGCGTTTTCATTCGGCGCCTGCAAAAAAACATGAAGCTACAAACTGACCCCACCATCATTTTTGGCCTGGGCGATGGTTTCGACGGAGATTTGCGGCGCTCACATCTGGAGGATGCGGGCAATCGTTACAACACCTATCAGCATCGCGGGCTACCGCCGGGGCCTATCGCGCTGCCGGGGAAAGCGGCTATTGAGGCAGCCCTGCATCCAGAGGATGGCGAGGCGCTGTATTTTGTCGCGCGCGGGGATGGCAGTCATGTATTCTCTACAACACTGGAGCAGCACAACGCCGCTGTTCGGCAATATCAACTTAAGCGTCGCAAGGATTATCGATCCAGCCCCGCCAGGAGAAGTAAAGTCGCAGAATGAGTCGAGGTCTGTTTATTACGGTTGAAGGCGGGGAGGGTGTTGGTAAAAGCACCAATATCGAATACCTGGAAAAACTGCTGTGTGATCGGGGCATTCCCTATTGTCTCACTCGTGAGCCGGGGGGCACGCCACTCGCTGAGTCGATTCGTGAGTTGCTGCTGCAACCTAGAGAGGAATCAATGGCGGTCAGTGCAGAATTGTTACTCGTGTTCGCGGCGCGTGCTCAACACCTGGAGCAGGTTATTTTACCGGCGCTGGAACGGGGTGAATGGGTGATTTGCGATCGTTTCACGGACGCCACCTACGCCTATCAAGGCGGCGGGCGTGACATGCCCGTTGGTCAAATTGCCGCGTTGGAAGACCTGGTACAAGGGAGTCTGCGCCCCGATGTGACGCTTCTGCTGGATGCGCCGATTGAAGTGGGTATGCAGCGTGCAGGTGCGCGTGGCGCGCTCGATCGCTTCGAAAGTGAAGAGCAAGCCTTCTTTGAGCGAGTGCGCAAGACTTACCTCGAACGTGCCGCGCTGGATCAGAATCGCTTCCGCGTTATCGATACCAATCGCGCGCTGAGCGACATTCAATGCGATTTAGAGAGCGTCATCCAAACGCTAGCGAGCAAACACCATGGACACTGAGCGCCGCTGGCCCCAGGCGCCATTGACCTGGCAGCGCGAGACCTGGTCACGGCTGGAAAAACTGCTGTCTGATGACAGCTTCCCGCACGCGACTCTGCTCGCAGGTCCGGCTGCCATTGGTAAGCAATATTTCCTCCTGGCGTTGGCGGCCCGCGCCCTCTGCATGTCTCCTAAGGCCGGTACTGCTTGCGGTGAATGCCGTTCCTGTGAGTTGCTTCAAGCGGGTTCGAACCCGGATCTCTTGCGCGTTGAACCCGAAGACGATAGCCGGGTGATAAAAATCGACCAGGTGCGCAGACTCATCGAATTTGCTGCTCAAACTCCCTCCTTGGGCCCGCGTAAACTCATCGTATTAGGTCCTGCGGAGCTGATGAATAACAACGCCGCCAATGCCCTGCTCAAGTGCCTGGAAGAGCCCTCGGCGTCTACTACGCTCCTGTTATACAGTCATCAGCCCAGCGCATTACCGGCAACGGTGCGCTCCCGTTGCCAGGTGTCCGCACTCCCGCTGCCGAGTGCGGGTGAGGCGCTGAGTTGGTTAACGCAATATACGGGCGATGAGGCGACTGCGGCGGACCTGTTGCAGCTGGCGGCGGGGCGCCCCATGGCGGCGAGGGAACTATTTCTCGAGGACCGCCAGGATCAGGAGCGAGCTGTTCAAAAAGGGCTGGATGCCTTGTTGGAAGGTAAAATATCAGCCCTGGACTTTCCGCAGCTGGTGGCCGACCTCAGTCTGGAGCGTGTGCTGAGTCTGCTCCAGTATAAACTGGAGTCTCTGCTCCGCGCTGCGGTGATGGATGGCCTCAGAAGTCAGGGTAGAGAAGCGTTTCTGCTGCGCGATGAGCTGGCGCGGCTGCGGCGCTCTGTAGCGAACGGCGCCAATCCCAACCGACAATTGGCCATTGAAGACTGCGCCGGTCGCCTGGTGCAGGTAGTGGGAGACTGGCCGTGATGGTGATACCATTTGACCCATCGAAACGAAGAGGGCGCGTACAGTGAGTCAGCAAGGTGGACGCAATGGCATCCTGTCTCTCACAATCAAGGATAAGGCCGTGCTGTATTCTGCCTATATGCCCTATTTGGAACATGGCGGCCTGTTCGTGCCCACGAACAAACCCTACAAGATTGGTGATGAGGTCTTCATGTTGCTCAACTTGATGGATGAGCCGGAGAAGATCCCCATCGCCGGAAAGGTGGTTTGGATCACGCCAAAGGGCGCGCAGGGCAATCGCACCGCCGGTATTGGCGTGCAGTTCAGTGAAGAAGACGCAACCGCCAACTCCAAGATCGAGAACCATCTCGCCGGTTCTCTGGAATCAGACCGTCCTACCCATACCATGTAGTGAAGCCCGTTTGCGGCGGGCAAAAAAATGGGCTCCTGGTAGGGAGCCCAATAAGACCATTAGGAGTGAAACATAAAGGAATTGCTTCCCTAATTGGGACACTGAGAGTGCCCCGGCGGACGCCCGTTTGAACTAGGGGATAGGCGCCCACACTTCTAGTATTGCGTAAAAATGGTAATTTTCCAAATTTTTCGCCACGTTTTTTAAAATAATTTGCGATAACAAAAGAACATTTAATTCCCAAGTGAGGAGTTGGCAGTGTCTCGAGAGTACCTGTCAGGTGTCGTTGAAGGCTTTTACGGTCGAGAATGGAGCTGGCAGGCGCGGCGTGATTACGCGGGCTTTCTGGCCGCCCACAAGCTCAACACCTATCTGTACTGTCCCAAAGGGGACCGCTTTTTGCGTCATGAGTGGCAAGAGGCATGGCCAGAAGAGATACGGTCTGAGCTCAGCGCTTTGGCGGCGTGCTACCGCACTAAGGCTCTCAATTGGGGCGTTGGTTTATCGCCATACGCCCTTTACCTGGATTACGGCACCCGGCAAAAGCAGGCATTGCGGGACAAGATCGAGCAAATAGACGCCTTAGGCGGCAACCTTCTCGCGATTCTGTTTGATGATATGCCGGGAGATTGTACAGATCTAGCGCAGCGCCAGGCGGAAATAGTGGCCGATGTGCGCCAGTGGAGTGCCGCTGAGCATCTGCTGTGCTGTCCGACCTATTACTCGTATGACCCGGTATTGGAACGATTTTTCGGTGCCATGCCTGAGAACTATTGGGAAGACTTGGGCCGGCTCCTGGCGCCAGACATCGCGGTATTCTGGACCGGCAATGAAGTTTGCTCCCAATCCATCCGGGCCAGTGACATAACCGAGATAGCTGCAAAGCTAGAGCGGGCGCCGCTGCTATGGGACAACTATCCGGTAAACGATGGCGAAAAAGCCTCGCGTTATCTGCACCTGGACCCCATGCCAGATCGAGATTCCGCGCTCGCTAACGTTGTAGCGGGGCACCTTTGCAATCCCATGAATCAGGCGTATCTGTCCATGTATCCCCTCGCGGGGCTGGCCGCTGCGACGCCCCAACTTGATCGTTACTTCGGCTCCGCCCTGAGTGAGCAACTCGCCCGGGACCGGGGGCTGTTTCAGGAGCGAGGCCTCGATCAGATTGAGGCGTCGTTAAGGTCAGATTTGGTGCTTCGTTATCGCTCATTCGGTGAAGCCGCGGCCGACGAGATTGCCGATTGGTTGGAGGAAAAATACCGCTTCGATCCCGCCTGTTTGACCGGTTAGAACGGCTTGAAGCGCCAAGACCTTTGTGGCAGAATCCCCGCCCTTGTGGCAGCCCCGCATCCAACGCTTGAACGACGAATTAATATCCCATCTTTTCAGATAGTTAGGGAAGACTGTTCAAGCCATTTGAAGTAACAGCGAGTGCGGGCAGAGATACATGCGAAAGTGGCGGAATTGGTAGACGCGCTGGATTTAGGTTCCAGTGCCGCAAGGCGTGAGAGTTCGAGTCTCTCCTTTCGCACCAGTTTTTTGTTCTGAGGATTATTCATGCAGGTTTTTATTGAGACGACTTCAGGTTTGGAGCGTCGTTTGACAGTCGGCGTACCCGCCGAACGAGTGGAGAGCGAGGTAAACACGCGCCTCCAGAAGGCAGCCAAGAACGTGCGCCTGGACGGTTTCCGCCCCGGTAAGGTTCCCATGAAGGTGATCAAGCAGCGTTTCGGGGCGGGTGTGCGCCAGGAAGTGCTCGGCGAAGTGATGAGTCAGTCATTTTATGAGGCCGTGAACCAGGAGAACCTGAAGCCCGCAGGGCAGCCCAGCATTGAGCCCAAGTCGCTGGAAGAAGGCAAGGATATTGAGTTCGTTGCCACCTTCGAAGTGTTTCCGGATATCGAACTGGCGGACATGTCCGGCATTGAGATCAGTCGTCCCCAGGCTGAGGTGACCGACGCTGATATCGACAACATGATTGAGATTTTCCGCAAGCAGCAGGGCGGCTGGGAAGCGGTTGAGCGGGCCGCCGCCGAGGGTGACCAGGTCAATATTGACTATGCGGGCACCAAAGAGGGTGAAGCTTTTGACGGTGGTAGCGCCGAAGGAACTGATCTCGAATTGGGCTCCGGCCGTATGATTCCAGGTTTTGAGGACGGAATTGTTGGCATGAGCGCCGGTGAGGAAAAGACCCTCGACCTGAGCTTTCCTGATGAGTATCACAACGAAGAACTCAAAGGCGCGGCGGTACAGTTCAAAATCACGCTGAACTCTGTGAGCGAGCAGGTGTTGGCGCCGATGCATGATGAATTATTCGGTAAGTACGGTGTCGAAGAGGGCGGCGAAGAGCAATTCCGCAAGGAGATCGGCGACAACATGCAGCGGGAATTGAGCAACGCTGTGAAGGCGACCGTAAAGCAGCAAATTATGGACTCTGTGATTAGCGCGCACGAGTCACAAGAGGTACCCAAGGCGCTGATAGAGCGCGAGATCGATACGATGCGCAATCAGATGTTCCAACAGTTTGGTGGTGCCGGCGCTCAAGACCTGGATCTGCAGAGTCTGCTGCCGGCCGAGATGTTCCAGGATCAGGCGGAGCGCGCCGTGAAATTGGGCCTGGTGCTGAGCGAGTTAATCGCCAAACAGGAGCTCAAGGCTGACGGTGACAAGGTGCGTGAGGCGATCGAGGAAATCGCTTCGACCTACCAGGAGCCGGAACAAGTGGTACAGTGGTACTACTCAAACGAGGAGCAGCTGCAGGGCGTGGAGTCCATGGTATTGGAAGATCAGGTGGTTGATAGTCTGATCGAGAATGCTGCGGTCACCGATGAAGCGTGTAGCTACCAGGAAGCTATAGCCAAGGCACAGGAGAATCAACAGGCATGACGCAACAATTTGGCGGACAGAACGACAACGTGATTAACAACCTGGGTCTGATTCCCATGGTGGTAGAGCAGACCTCGCGAGGCGAGCGCTCCTACGACATATATTCACGCCTCTTGAAAGAGAGGGTCGTGTTCGCAGTCGGCCCGGTCGAGGACCAGATGGCCAACCTGATTGTGGCGCAGCTCTTGTTTCTGGAATCGGAGAATCCCGACAAAGATATTCACCTGTACATCAATAGCCCCGGCGGCTCGGTAACGGCGGGCATGGCGATCTACGACACCATGCAGTTCATCAAGCCCGACGTGAGCACCATGTGCGTTGGCCAGGCCGCGAGTATGGGTGCGTTCCTGCTCGCAGGTGGCGCCAAAGGCAAGCGCTATTGTTTGCCCAACGCCCGGACCATGATCCATCAGCCCTCTGGCGGCGCCCAGGGTCAGGCGACGGACATCGATATCCATGCGCGAGAAATTCTCATCATTCGTGAGCGTCTCAATCAGCTGATGGCGGAGCACACGGGTCAGGATCTGGAAACGATCCAACGTGATACCGAGCGCGACAACTTCATGAACGCCCAGGACAGCAAGGAATATGGCCTTGTCGACGAGGTGCTGGACTCTCGCCAGGGCGAATAAGCTTCGTTCAGGCGGTTAAAATGTGTTCAGGTGAAGTGGGCCCAGATGAGCGTGAGATGGGATCCATTTCACGTTATGCGGAGTAAAGTATTGTATCAGGCTTTATAAGCCAGTACAGGACTTGCAATAAGCCCCGAAAATCCGCATCTTAGGGTCAGAACGAGTAAAGCCTGGTTTGCGGGGAGCCGGCTTGGACAAGGCCTACATACAGGAAGATAAATGACCGACGAAACAACGAACTCGGGAGATGACGGCGGTAAGCTGTTGTATTGCTCATTCTGCGGCAAGAGCCAGCACGAAGTTCGTAAACTGATTGCAGGACCATCCGTGTTCATTTGCGATGAATGCGTCGATCTGTGTAACGACATTATCGGCGAGGAAGTGCAAGAGTCCGGGAGCGAAAGCACCCAGGATCGGCTGCCTGTGCCCCAGGAAATCAAGGCGATTCTGGACGAGTATGTCATCGGTCAGCAGCGCGCCAAGAAAGTACTGTCTGTCGCGGTGTACAACCACTACAAGCGGTTGCGCCATGATGATGGGCGAGCAGATGACGTGGAGCTCGGCAAGAGTAATATCTTGCTGGTTGGTCCCACCGGCAGCGGCAAAACCCTGTTGGCGGAGACATTGGCTCGCCTGTTGGACGTGCCTTTCACCATCGCAGATGCGACCACGCTCACCGAGGCCGGATATGTCGGTGAGGACGTCGAAAATATTATTCAGAAGCTGCTGCAGAAGTGCGACTACGATGTGGAGAAGGCCCAGGTGGGTATCGTCTACATCGATGAAATTGACAAGATTTCGCGCAAGTCTGACAACCCCTCTATTACCCGTGATGTCTCGGGTGAGGGCGTGCAGCAGGCGTTGCTCAAGCTCATCGAGGGTACGGTGGCTTCGGTTCCTCCCCAGGGCGGTCGCAAACACCCTCAGCAGGAATTCCTGCAGGTCGATACATCCAACATCCTCTTTATCTGTGGCGGCGCCTTCGCTGGCTTGGACAAAGTGATTCGCGATCGCTCCGAGAAGGGCGGCATTGGCTTTGGCGCAGAGGTCAAGAGCAAGGACGATTCGAAGAATATCGGTGAAGTACTGTCGGAACTGGAGCCAGAGGATCTGGTTCGCTACGGCTTGATCCCGGAATTTGTCGGACGCCTGCCCGTCATCGCCACGCTCGAGGAGCTGGACGCAGAGGCATTGGTACAGATTCTTACCGAACCGAAGAACTCCCTCACCAAACAGTACTCCAAGCTGCTCGAGATGGAGGGTGTGGAAGTCGATTTCCGCGAGGACGGCCTGCACGCTATTGCGGAACGGGCAATGGAACGTAAGACCGGTGCTCGTGGGCTGCGGTCTATCCTGGAATCGGTGCTGCTCGACAGCATGTACAACATCCCGTCCAGGGATGACGTCAGTAAGGTGGTTATCGACGAATCGGTGATTCGCGGTGATTCAGAGCCCCTGCTGGTGTATCAGAACAGCGAACCGCCCAAGGCGGCTGCTCCCGAGGAATAGGGATTCAGAACCAGGGTGTAGACCCCGCTCTGCACCGTTCTTGAAAGCAACACGCTGGACTTGTAATTCGTTTCTATACCCCCATATCACTGTGTGTGATACGTCAGGGAGATTTTTATGGCTGCTGCCGACCTCGTTAAACTGCCCCTCTTGCCGCTGCGTGATGTTGTGGTTTACCCACACATGGTGATGCCCTTATTTGTCGGCAGAGAAAAGTCTATAGAGGCGCTCGAAGATGCCATGGCCTCTGACAAGCAAGTGTTGCTGGTCGCGCAACGCAATGCCGCTGAAGATAACCCGGGTGCGGACGACGTCTACCAGGTGGGTACCGTTTCCAGCATTTTGCAGTTGCTCAAACTGCCTGACGGCACGATCAAGGTCCTGGTTGAAGGCGGATATCGTGCGAGCATCGACAGCATTGACGACGATGGTGAGTTCACTGTCGCGGAGGTGCGTGAAATCGAAGCCGATGAGATCGAGGCCGAAGAGGCCGAAGTCCTGCTGCGCTCGACGATTTCTCAGTTCGAAAAATACGTCAATTTGAGTAAAAAGGTCCCCGGCGAGGTATTGACCTCTCTTTCTGGCATTGATGAGCCGGGACGCCTGGCGGACACCATCGCCGCGCACATGAACGTGGATCTCGACCAGAAGCAGCACATTTTGGAGATTGCCGGTGTTCGCGAGCGTCTTGAGCACCTGATGGGGCTGATGGAAGGCGAGATCGACCTGTTCCAGGTGGAGAAGCGTATCCGCGGTCGGGTCAAGAAGCAGATGGAAAAGAGCCAGCGCGAGTACTACCTGAACGAGCAAATGAAGGCGATTCAGAAGGAACTCGGAGAACTGGACGAAGCGCCCAACGAAATCGAAGAACTGCAGGCCAAGATCGAAGAGGCAAAGATGCCGGAAGAGGCCGCGGACAAGGTCAATGCCGAGCTCAATAAGTTGAAGATGATGTCGCCCATGTCTGCCGAGGCATCGGTGGTGCGCAGCTACATCGACTGGATGCTGAGTGTGCCCTGGTCCAAGCGCAGTAAAGTGAAGCATGACCTCAAGCGGGCCAGCGATGTGCTTGAAAAGGATCACTACGGGTTGGAAGAAGTCAAGGAACGCATTCTTGAGTACCTCGCGGTCCAGAAGCGAGTGCGTAAGATCAAGGGAGCGGTGCTCTGTCTGGTGGGGCCACCTGGCGTGGGCAAGACCTCATTGGGCGAATCGATCGCGCGGGCTACTAATCGCAAGTTTGTTCGCATGGCGCTGGGTGGCGTCCGTGACGAAGCGGAAATTCGCGGCCACCGGCGCACTTACATCGGTTCCATGCCGGGGAAATTACTACAGAAAATGGCCAAGGCCGGTGTCCGTAACCCTCTGTTTTTGCTAGACGAAATCGACAAAATGGGGATGGATCACCGAGGCGATCCGGCCTCCGCCATGCTCGAAGTACTCGATCCGGAGCAGAACCAGGCATTTAATGATCACTACCTTGAGGTGGATTACGACCTGTCGGATGTGATGTTTGTCTGTACCTCCAACTCGATGAATATCCCCGGGCCACTGCTGGATCGCCTGGAAGTCATTCGGATTCCTGGCTATACCGAAGACGAGAAGATTAATATCGCTGAGCGGTACCTGATTCCTAAGCAGATGAAACTCAATGGCCTCAAGGCCGGAGAGATCGAGATCGCGCGTGAAGCCCTGGTCGACGTGGTACGTTACTACACGCGAGAAGCTGGGGTACGTGCTCTCGAGCGCGAGGTCGCAAAAATTTGCCGTAAGATGGTCAAGGCGTTCAGCCTGTCTGAACAGGAAGCGCCCGTCACAGTTACAGCAGACATGCTTTCGGACCTGTCCGGTGTGCGTAAGTTTAACTTTGGCTCCGCCGAGGAAGAAAATACGATCGGCCAGGTTACCGGTCTGGCATGGACTCAGGTCGGAGGCGAACTGCTGACCATTGAGGCGGTGGCTATAGCGGGCAAAGGGCGCCAGGTTAAGACGGGTTCCCTGGGTGACGTTATGCAGGAGTCGATTCAGGCCGCTACCACGGTGGTGCGCAGTCGTTCGCAGTTACTCGGCATTCCTGCCAGTTATCACGAGAAACACGATCTGCACATCCACGTGCCGGAGGGAGCAACGCCCAAGGATGGTCCCAGTGCCGGTATCGCCATGTGCACAGCATTGGTGTCGGTCCTGACACAAATCCCCGTGCGCTCAGAAGTGGCGATGACCGGCGAAATCACGCTGCGGGGTGAGGTATTGCCGATTGGTGGCCTCAAAGAGAAACTGCTCGCGGCCCACCGCGGCGGCATCACCACGGTGGTCATTCCTAAAGAGAATGAAAGGGATCTCAAAGAGATTCCCGAGAACATCAAGGCCGAATTGGATATCAAGGCGGTTAAGTGGATTGATGAGGTTCTGGATATTGCTCTGGAAACCATGCCGGAGCCTTTGTCGGATGAAGATTATCTTGCGGATCCTATTACCGGCAAGGAAGATGATGAGGAGCAAAAAAATCGCATAAATACGCATTAAAACGTATTATGCGTGGGGTTTCGTGTTGACCGGATTCTCGAAACTATTATAAAGTCAGAGGCCTGAATACCCGGGTATTTGGGTCATAAAAAGAAGTCCACGAGAAATTTCGAAAGGGGATAAGTGTGAACAAAACTGAACTGATTGATGCTATTGCCGCCTCGGCTGATATACCGAAGGCAGCTGCGGGACGCGCTCTGGATGCGGTTGTTGACTCCATCACAGGTGCATTGAAAAATGGCGATTCTGTCGCCCTGGTGGGATTCGGTACATTCGCGGTCAAAGATCGCGCTGCGCGCACCGGCCGTAATCCTCAAACTGGCGCGGAAATCCAGATTCCCGCGGCCAAAGTACCCGGTTTTAAAGCCGGCAAGGCACTGAAGGACGCTGTTAACAGCTAACTTCGAAGTACCGAAACAAGGAAAGAAGGCGCACTATTCGGTGCGCTTTTTTTTTGAAGAAAGCCCCAGAGACTGCCCAGACCCATGCTGCAAAATATTCGTAAAAACTTACAGGGCACGATGGCCAAGGTTATCGTTGCCATCATTATCGTCCCCTTCGCTCTGTTTGGTATCGAATCCCTCCTCGGTGGCGGCGGTGTCCAATATGCTGCCGAAGTGAATGGGCAGGGTATTAGCGCAGTTGAATTGCAGCAGCAGATCAATCAACAAAAGCGTCGGCTACTCGGTGCCATGGGTGATCAGATAGATCCGGCCATGCTGGACGACCAGATGCTGGCCGGACCGGCACTGGAATTCATGATTCAGAAAGAGTTGATGATGCAGGCAGCTACCGATTATGGATTGGCGGTTTCCGATGAGCGTCTCGGTGAATTCATAGCGGAAATGCCTGTTTTTCAGATCGGTGGGCGCTTTGACCCCGTGATGTATCGGCAGGTGGTTTCCGATCAGGGTTATAGCCCCGCCGGATTTCAGGATGCACTGCGTGAGGACCTGGTCATGACGCAGCTGCGCGCAGGGCTCGCCAGTTCCGAGTTCGCAACGAGTGCGGAGGTCGATCAACTGGCGATCATCCGGGATGAACAGCGCGATGTTCGCTATCTTATTCTGCCCCTCGACACGTTCCGCACCGAGGCCAGCCCCGGCGATGACGACATTCAGGCCTGGTACGAAGAGAATCAGGATCGTTATGTGACTGAAGAGTCTGTGACCCTGGAGTATATCGAACTCACCTTGGACCAATTCCGGCAACCGATTGAAGAAGAGCGCCTGCGTGAGGTGTTTGAAGTCGAGAGAGACGCCTTCCAGTTGGACGAGCAACGTCGTGTTTCACACATACTGTTTGAACAAGGTGATGACGAAACCGAGGAACAATTGCAGGTTCGTATCGATGAGGCCAGCGCACGACTGGCAGCGGGTGACAGTTTCGATGACGTAGCGGCGGCTGCTTCCGACGACATAGGCTCCGCCAGCTTCGGCGGTGATCTTGGATATACCTCCGGTGATGCGTTTCCCCCTGCGATGGAAACGGCGATCGCCAATCTGGAGCAGGGTGAGGTGTCTGAGCCAGTGGAAACCGATGCCGGCTGGCACCTGATTACCGTCACGGAGATCCTGGCGGGTGAGACGGCTGAGTTTGAGACGGTCAGGGTGGAGATTGAGGCGCGACTACAGGACGAAGAGGCCCGCGTAGAACTGGTGAAGACCGTAGAGAATCTGCGTGACCTCGTATTCAATGCCGATGATCTTGCCGGGCCTGCGGCCGAGTTGGAGCTCACCGTGTCTGAAAGTGAATCGGTAACGCGTTCCCAGGCAGAGGGCCTATTCGCGGAGAGGCGACTGAACAGCGCGGCATTCAGTACGGAGGTTCTCAACGACCGTTACAACAGTGAGGTAATTGAGCTGACGCCGGAGCAGTTTGTGGTATTGCGCGTGACTCAACACAAGCTGCCTGAAACTCGCCCCCTCGAAGAAGTCAGGGCCGAGGTGGAGTCGGCGCTCGCCGAGGAATTGGCCCGCAGCAATATTCGTGAACGCGCCCGGGACATGCTGGCCGCGCTGGAGCAGGGTTCCAGTATCGAGGAACAGGCGCTGGCGGGAGACTTCGAGTGGCAGGTTGAGCTGGCCGCACGCCGAGATAATCGATCGTTGCCAGCAACGCTATTGCGACGACTCTTTCAACTGCCAGAGCCCGCAGCCGAGGCCTCCACCTTCGATTTTGTGCAGAACAGCGATGGCGACATCGAGCTGTTTGAGTTGGTGAGAGTCACCGCTGGCAGCGCCGATAACGTCAGTGATTCGCTGCGCCAGCGTCTGAATCGCGAGTTGAGCGAAAACAAAGGCCGCCAGAGCGACAACGCCTATCAGCAGGCGCTGCGTGAGAACGCAGATGTGGTGCGCAGCAGCTAGTATTCATTAGAGGAACAAACCGTGTACAAGGTACTTACCCTTAACCAGATTTCCGTAAAGGGTCTGGATCGTTTTCCGCGCGACCAGTATGAGGTGGCCAGTGAAATTGGACACCCGGATGCGATTTTGTTGCGCAGCCACAAGCTGTCGATGGACGAAATTCCTGAGACGGTAGCGGGCATTGGGCGCGCCGGCGCCGGAACCAACAATATCCCCGTAGCGGACTGCACCCGCAGGGGCATACCGGTATTTAACGCACCGGGCGCCAATGCCAACGCGGTCAAAGAGCTGGTTGCTGCGGCCTTGCTATTGGGCTCCCGGGGTATTGTGCAGGGTATCGGTTATGTGGATACGCTGGCGGACATGTCCGATGAGGCTGAGCTGAACAAGCTGTTGGAAGCGCAAAAAAAGCAGTTTAAGGGCAGCGAACTCACTGGCAAAACACTGGGTGTTGTCGGCCTCGGAGCCATTGGCTCCATGGTGGCCGAAATGGCGCTCACGCTGGGTATGGATGTGGCGGGCTATGACCCGGCGCTATCAGTCGAAGCGGCCTGGCGCCTGTCCAGCCGAGTTCAAAAAGTCGATGCACTGGAATCGCTGTTTGCCCGCTGTGATTACATCACCTTGCACTTGCCGGTGCTGGATGCCACCCGCGGTCTGGTGAATGAGGAGCTGTTGGCAAAGGTTAAGCCGGGCACCTGTTTGTTGAATTTTGCGCGCAAGGAAATCGTCGATTCCGGAGCGATTATTCAGTCTTTGGAGAATGGTGGGCTGCGCCAGTACATAACAGATTTCCCCGAACCCGCCTTGATTGGTCGCGAGGATGTCATTCTGATGCCCCATATCGGCGCAAGCACCGATGAGGCGGAAGAGAATTGCGCCATTATGGCCGCGGATCAACTGCGCGACTTTTTAGAGAATGGCAATGTTCGTAACTCGGTGAACTTTCCGACGTTGGTGCTGGAACCGACCGAAGGCGCGCGCTTGGCGATCGCCAACGACAACGTGCCCAAAATGCTCGGCAATCTGTTGTCGATCCTGGCGGACGAAAACATTAACGTCATCGACATGCTTAATAAGAGTCGCGATGAGATTGCCTACAATCTGATCGACATCGACGAATGCCCCTGTGACGAGGTGCTCGAAAAAATGCGCTCACTCGAAGGTGTGATCAATGTGAGGGTGATCGGCTGCGGCTGAATTCCGACAGCCCGTTCATTCGATGACAGACGCCCTCGACCGTCTGGCAGAAGCCGCTGGTGGCCCCAAAAACGCCAGTGCCCCTCCGCTGCACCTTTGGCATCCGGAGCTTTCCGGTGATATCGATATTGTCATCCGCCGAGATGGTAGCTGGATGCACGAGGGTAGCCCCATCCGACGTCATTCCCTGGTGTGCCTGTTCGCCAGCATATTGCGTAGAGAAGACGATGGGGAATACTACCTGGTGACGCCCGTCGAGAAGTGGAGGCTGCAGGTCGAGGCGCTGCCCCTTGTCGTTACCGACTTCGATGTGTTGAACCCTGGCAGCGCAGAGCAGGTGCTGCGCATCACGACGAATACCGACAAACACTGGGACGTAGCACCCGAGTACCCGCTTTTTCTTTGCGCTGAGGAGCAGGGTATACCCGCAGTACAACTGGATAACGGGTTGGCGGCGCTATTCAGCCGAGCCGCCTGGTATCGGCTTGCTGATTATTGCGATGCTGAAGAGCGAGGCACTGAGGAGGGGTTTAGCCTCCTCAGCTCTGGTACGCGCTACATATTGGGGTAGTTGGGGCCGCCGAAGCCTTCGGGCGCGATCCAGGTGATGTTCTGCGATGGGTCCTTGATGTCGCAGGTCTTGCAGTGAACGCAGTTCTGGCCATTAATCTGAAAGCGCTGGCCATTTTCATCCTCCACAATTTCATAGACACCCGCGGGACAATAGCGCTGCGCGGGCTCGTTCCACTGCGGCAGATTAGTGCCCAAGGGAATAGCATCGTCGGCTAATGTGAGATGACAGGGCTGGTCTTCCTCGTGATTGGTGTTCGAGAGAAACACCGACGACAGGCGATCGAACGTAATCTCGTTATCCGGCTTCGGATACTCGATCTGCTTGCTCTGTGCAGCCGGCTTAAGCGTGGCGTGGTCGGGCACAGTGTCATGCAGAGTCATGGGGAATTTACCGCCGAAGATGTTCTGCTCGATCCAGATCATGGCGGAGCCGATCCAGAAGCCGAACTTGTGCATAAATCCGCCGAAGTTACGACTCGAATAGAGCTCATCATACAGCCAGCTCTTCTCTACATTGGCCGCATAGGCTTCAAGCTCAGCCGGCGCGGTGTCGCGGTCCTGCAACGCCTCGACAATGGTTTCAGCGGCGACGATTCCGCTCTTCATAGCCGTGTGGTTGCCCTTGATCTTGACCGAGTTCATCGTGCCTGCGTCGCAGCCAATCAATAAACCGCCGGGGAAGTGCATCTTCGGCAGAGAATTCAGACCACCCTTGGCAAGAGCGCGAGCGCCGTAGGTCAGGCGGGTTCCGCCCTTGAGATACTTAATGGTTTCGGGGTGCTTTTTCCAGCGCTGAAACTCTTCGAACGGGCTCACGTGCGGGTTCGAGTAGTTCAGGTCGGTGATGAGACCAACATAGACCTGGTTGTTTTCGGCGTGGTAGAGGAATGCGCCGCCTGAAGATCCGCTCTCGGCCAGGGGCCAACCTAGACCATGCACGACCAGGCCCTCCTGGTGCTGTTCGGCCGGGATTTCCCAGATTTCCTTGATGCCAATACCATAATGTTGCGGGTCTTTGCCTTCGTCCAGGCCAAACTTCTCGATGAGCTGCTTGCCCAGATGGCCGCGGCAGCCTTCGGCGAATAGGGTGTACTTCGCGTGGAGCTCCATGCCTGGCATGTAGCTGTCTTTCTGTTCGCCACTCTCACTGATACCCATATCGCCGGTAGCAATGCCTTTAACGCTGCCATCTTCGTTATACAGCACCTCGGTGGCGGCAAAGCCGGGGTAAACCTCAACGCCCAGTCCTTCGGCCTGCTCAGCCAGCCAGCGACAGACGTTACCCATGGAGACAATGTAATTGCCTTCATTGTGGGTAGGTTTGGGAATCATCCAGTTGGGCAGCTTGATAGCGCTGCTCTCACTGCCGTACATGAAGAAAATGTCGCCTGAGACTTCGGTCGTCAACGGCGCTCCCTGCTCCTTCCAATCCGGGAACAGTTCATTGATGGCGCGTGGTTCCAGTACGGCACCCGACAGAATATGCGCGCCTACCTCGGAACCCTTCTCGACCACACATACCGTGATCTCTTGTTCCTTCTCTGCCGCCAGTTGCATGATGCGGCAGGCAGCAGACAGGCCAGATGGGCCGGCGCCGACAATAACCACATCGAATTCCATCGATTCACGTTCCACTTGGGTTTCCTCATTCAGGCACTATGGACGGGCCGAGAGTATATAGATTTCGGTTTCAAATCGCCATATTGACAGCAAATAGCGCATATAAATCAACGAGATAGTCTTTCTATTGAAATGACCGATCAGGTCAATATTTAGGTCATAATCTGCTATTGAAATGTTGACCGTATGTGGGCATGATACCCGCCCGAATTAAGGCCGAGCCCGCATAACGAGCGAGTTTGGCACCCACCTGAAACCACCAACCCCGGGAGAATCCATGAAGGTTCTTGTAGCTGTGAAACGCGTTGTGGACTACAACGTGAAAGTTCGCGCCAAGGCGGATGGGTCGGATGTCGACCTGAATAACGTCAAGATGGCGATCAATCCATTCTGCGAGATCGCTGTAGAAGAGGCCGTACGCCTGAAGGAAGCCGGCACGGCTACCGAAGTTATCGCCGTGTCCATCGGTGACAAATCCTGCCAGGAGCAGATTCGCACCGCACTGGCACTGGGCGCAGATCGCGGTATCCAGGTGGAGACCGAGGGCAATGTAGAGCCTCTGGTCGTCGCCAAGCTACTCAAAGGCGTGATCGAGAAAGAAGAGCCAGGTTTGGTGATTCTGGGCAAGCAGTCCATTGATGGTGACAACAACCAAACCGGACAAATGCTGGGCGCACTGACCAATATGCCGCAGGGAACATTTGCCTCTGAAGTGGCTGTCGACGGCGACAAGCTTAACGTGACCCGAGAAGTTGACGGCGGCCTGATGACCGTAGCGCTGAACCTCCCCGCAATCGTGACCACTGACCTGCGCCTCAATGAGCCGCGGTATGCGTCACTTCCCAATATTATGAAGGCCAAGAAAAAGCCGCTGGATGTATTCAGCCCGGCTGACCTGGGTGTTGAGCCCAAGGCCCACCTCACCACGCTGAAGGTAGAGCCGCCGGCCGAGCGTCAGGCAGGTATTATCGTGGAAGACGTGGATCAACTGGTCGACAAACTGAAGAACGAGGCGAAGGTTATCTCATGAGTACTCTGGTAATTGCTGAACACGACAACGCCAGCCTGAAGCCGGCGACTCTCAATGCGGTCGCAGCCGCCCAGGCACTGGGTGCCGATATCGATATTCTGGTAGCCGGTGAAGGCTGTGGCGCAGCCGCAGAAGCCGCTGCAGCGGTCCCGGGTGTGGGCAAGGTGCTGTGCGCCGACAACGCCGCCTATGGGCATCAGTTGGCAGAAAATGTGGCCCTGCTGATTGCTGAAGTGGGTGCTGCCTACGACAATCTGGTGGCGCCTGCTACCACCAATGGCAAGAACACCATGCCGCGCGTAGCAGCGCTGCTGGATGTCGGCCAGATCTCAGACATCATCGCTGTGGAATCCGCTGACACCTTTAAGCGTCCGATTTACGCGGGCAACGTGATTGCCACGGTACAGTCCGCGGATGCCAAGAAGGTCATCACGGTGCGTACCACCGCATTCGACGCAGTTGCCGCCGAGGGCGGTTCAGCCACCGTCGAAGCGGTCGACGCTGCCCATGATGCAGGCATCTCCAGCTTCGTTAGTGAAGAAATGGCTGTGTCTGATCGTCCTGAACTGACCGCCGCTGATATTGTTATCTCCGGTGGTCGCGGTATGCAGAACGGTGAGAACTTCGCCATGCTGGAGTCTATCGCTGACAAGCTGGGTGCGGCTGTAGGCGCCTCTCGCGCCGCCGTCGATGCCGGCTTCGTGCCAAATGACATGCAGGTGGGTCAGACGGGCAAGATCGTGGCCCCGGACCTGTATGTCGCTGTCGGTATCTCCGGCGCGATCCAGCACCTCGCTGGCATGAAGGACTCCAAGGTTATCGTCGCTATTAACAAGGACGAGGACGCGCCCATCTTTCAGGTGGCGGACTACGGCCTGGTAGCAGACCTGTTTAACGCGGTACCTGAGCTGGATTCCAAGCTCTAAGGCGTTTACGTGCTGATAAAACCGGCCCCTCGCAAGAGGCGCCGGTTTTTTTTATGCTGAAGAAAACCGTTCTGGGCGTTAGACATGCCTGAAAACTCCGTCATCATACTCTCGTTGTGGCAGGTTTCATTGGGGTTTATCCCGGTGCTGATTACGCTGGCTATTCTTTGGCGCTGGTCGATGTCAGTGGCCAATGCCAGTTATGCCATCGTAAGAATGCTGGCCCAATTGCTCATGATTGGCTATGTGTTGGCGTGGATATTCGGCGCGGACAACGGTTGGCTGATCACGCTGGTGCTAGTGATTATGGTAGCGGCGTCTTCCTGGATTGCCCTGAGAACCATCCCCAGTCAGCGCTGGAGGTTGCTAAAGGCGTCATTGGCGGGTATCAGCCTGGGAGGTGGTTTCACGCTGCTGGTGGTGACCCAGGCGGTATTGCAACTCGACCCCTGGTATCTGCCGCACTATATGGTTCCGCTGGCGGGGATGGTGTTTGCAAATTCGATGACCTCGGTCAGCCTGGCCGGGGAACGCCTGTTTGCAGAACTTGATCACGGTGATAGCTGGGAACAGGCGAGGGCGGTGGCGTTTCAGGCGGCGATGATACCCGTGGTTAATGCCTTGTTTGCGGTTGGACTGGTTTCGCTGCCGGGCATGATGACGGGACAGATACTGTCCGGCGTTTCTCCCTTGATTGCCGCTCGCTATCAGATCATGGTCATGTGCATGATCTTTGCCTCTGCGGGCATATCTACGGCCTTGTTTCTATATCTAGTGCAACCTACTGAAAAACAAGAATAAATAAGAACTTAATACTGTTTCGAGGTCAGTCTCGACGCAGCTTGTCCGAGATGGCGATGGGGTTGGGGTAGTTCATCACCACGATGTAAGACGAGATGACGAGCGTGATAATGGTTGCCGCTTGAATCAGCATTGACGCCTCGGTGCTGATCAGTGCACCGGTGGCCGCGACATAGGCGATTAATAGAGAGAATTCGCTGAGTTGCCCTAAGCGAAACCCCAGATCCCAGGCCAGTAGCCGTTTTTCGCTGACGCCTTTGAGCAGGAACCGGTATACCACCGGCTTGAGCCCCAGTACCAAGACGCTGAGTACGAGTGCAGGTACCAGCACCGCTCCCAGCAATCCCAGGTCAAATCGTGCGCCCACGGAGAAGAAAAACAGGATCAGGAAGAAGTCACGCAGCGGCTTCAGATTGACGGCGATGTATTGAGAGATCGGGCTGGTGGCGATGGTGATACCGGCGATAAATGCACCGATTTCGGCAGACAAACCCATGGCATGCGCTGCCTCGGACAGCCCCAGGCACCAGCCAATCGCTAACAGGAAGATGTACTCGTGAAAGCGGTCGTAACGGGTGATGAGCGGCAGTAGAACAAAGCGCACCACCAACAGGGCGCCTGCTGCCAAAAGAGGCAGGCTCAGTAAGATTTGCCCTATTCCCGGCGCCGCCTCAGCCGTTGTCTCAGAGGCGCCCATGAGCAGCATCAGTACGATGATGGCCAGCAGATCCTGAATCAGTAACAGGCCGATCATGAGGTCGCCGATGTGCCTGTGGTGAAGGACAGTCGTCGGCAGTAATTTGATGCCGATGATGGTTGAGGAAAACATGACCGCCGCACCGATCACCAGTGCGTCGAAGTTGTTAAAACCGAAAATGATTGCGACACCGTAACCAATCAACAGAAAAATCGCCGATGACAGAATGGCGACGAACATCGATTGACGCAGCGTGCTCCACAAAGCCTGCGGCTGCATGTCCAGCCCGAGCAGGAAGAGTAGAAAAATGATGCCGACATGAGAGATGTCGGCCAGTAACTGCACGTCGGTGACCAGCGACAGGCCGAATGGCCCCAGCGCAGCACCCAGGACAATATAGGCAATGATGAGTGGTTGGCGAGTATAGAGCGCTAACGAGGCTAATACTGCAGCCCCGGTGAAAATCACGGAGAAGGAAAATGTGATGGTACTCGCGTCCATAGCGAGAGTATAACGCTAGCGTCGCCGGAACAGGGGCTCTCTCTCTAAAACATCTGCCTGGTAGCCGTCGCTAAAGTCGTTCAGGCTGGCAAGGCATGCTTCCAGGTCCTGCTGATCATCAAACTGAAAAGCCGTGAAACCACAGCGTTGCAGATAGTGCAATTGGTCACGAATGAAGTGGCCTACAGCGCGAATCTCACCGGTGAAGCCCAGTTCGCGTAGCTCCCTGGCGTGGGAGAAGCCGCGGCCGTCGGTAAAAACAGGGAAATTTACCGCGACCATGTCGATGCGGTTCAGGTCCGCCTCAATGGCCGATGGGGGTTGGTCCGGCTCCAACTGCACGGCCAGTCCAGTCGTCGATGCGGCTGCCTGCTCATTCAGCGCTTCCAGGCTTAGCAGCGGCCCCTGCCAGCCGTCTTCCTGCACACTTCCGTTCTTAATCAGCAGTGGCATAGACGGCCTCCTTGAAGGGTTCCAGGCCCACCCGGCGATAGGTATCGAGGAAGTTTTCCTCCTGCACCCGACTGGCGAGGTAGGTCGTGAGAATTTTCTCAATGACATCAGGCATGTCATCTTGCTTGAAGGACGGCCCCAATATTTTACCGATCGACGCGTCCTTATCCTGATTGCCCCCCAGGCTGACCTGGTAGAACTCCTCGCCTTTTTTGTCCACCCCTAGAATCCCGATGTGACCGATGTGGTGGTGTCCGCAAGCATTCATACAGCCCGAAATGTTCAGATCCAGCGGGCCGAGGTCATACAGATAATCAAGGTCATCGAAGCGCTCCTGGAGCGCCTCGGCGACAGGAATCGATTTTGCGTTAGCCAGCGAACAGTAATCGCCACCGGGACAGCAAATCATATCGGTGAGGTAGCCAAGGTTGGGCGTGGCCAGTTTCAGGGTTTCGAGTTGTTGCCAGAGTTCCAAAAGCTGATCCTGACGAACGTCAGCCAGCACCAGATTCTGCTGGTGCGTGCTGCGTACTTCGCCAAAGCTGTATCGATCCGAGAGATCAGCCACGGCCTCCATCTGCCGATCGGTGATGTCGCCGGGAACATATCCTGTTGCTTTCAGTGATAGGTTCACAATGCGGTAACCATTCACTCGGTGCGCCACGGTGTTGCGCTGGTACCAGTTGGCGAAGTCTGCATTCTCATCCAGCTGCGCTTGCAGGGCGGTGGCACCCGCGACAGGGTCTATCGTGTCGTAGTCAGGTTCTGTGAAGAAGGATTTGGCGCGATCTATCTCCGCCTCGGTCAGGGTGTTAGGACCATCCTTGAGGCGTTGCCACTCCTGCGCTACGCGCTCGGCAAATGCCTCGGCACCCATGGCCTTGACCAAAATTTTTATCCGCGCCTTGTATTTGTTGTCGCGCCTTCCCAGTTGGTTATAAACGCGGAGAATTGCTTCCAAGTAAGACAGCAAATGCTTCTTCTCAAGCCAGTCACAAATACTGACACCGATCACCGGTGTGCGGCCGAGGCCGCCGCCGACCAACACTTTGAAGCCGATCTCGCCGGTTTCGGGGTGAGGAACGAGCTCCAGTCCAATATCGTGGGCGTGAATGGCGGCTCGGTCAGAGGCCGTTCCGCACACAGCAATCTTGAATTTGCGCGGCAGAAAGGCGAACTCGGGGTGGAGCGTCGACCACTGGCGAATAATTTCACACCAGGGGCGTGGGTCTTCCAGTTCATCCACGGCAACGCCCGCATACTGGTCGGTGGTGGTGTTGCGTATGCAATTGCCGCTGGTTTGTATGGCGTGCATTTGCACGCTGGCGAGTTCCGCGAGGATATCCGGCACCTCGGCTAGCTCTGGCCAGTTCAACTGCAGATTCTGTCGCGTCGAAAAATGCCCGTAGCCTTTGTCGTACTCCCGGCTGATTTGGGCGAGTTTGCGCAGCTGCGTTGAGCTCAGCATTCCATAGGGAATCGCGATGCGCAGCATTGGGGCGAGTCGTTGCACGTAGAGTCCGTTTTGCAGCCTGAGGGGCAGAAATTCGGCCTCGGACAGCTCGCCAGCGAGGAAGCGGCGGGTCTGGTCGCGATATTGGGCGACGCGCTCATCGATAATGCGCTGATCAATTTCGTCGTAAATGTACATTTGGTGTGACAACCTCTAGAGCGGCCGGTACCATACCAGAAAAGAAAAGCCGGTAAAACGGCTTAAAAATTATAAGCTTATCTGAAATACCGTTTATGTATTTGCGTTTCATACTTACGAATGCGCTGCTGATGTCGAGCTTGATGGGCGGGCTTGCAGGGGCGGCGGAAGAGCCTGCGTTTATTCGCTTTAGTGACGAGCAGCGTCTGAAAACCAGCCTGCAATGGCTGGGTTTACGCCCGGGCGTCATTCGGCCCTCGACTTTACCTGCAGCCGCGATTGAGAACAGCACCGCACCCTCCAGTAAAGCCGAGGGTCTCCAGGTGGGTAAACTCACGGATTTCCCGGCCGCCATGCTGGGCAAACTGCTGTTTGTGAAGCCTAGTGGCGATACCGGTAGTTGCACCGCGACCTTCGTGGCGGGCAATAACGTGCTGCTGACGGCCGCGAGTTGCATAGCAGACAAGCAAACGGGCGTGAATCGCGACTTTGTCTTCCTGACTTCGCAGGGCACCGAGGCTCAGACAATGTACGACATTACCTGCATTGCGCTCCCCGCCGAGTGGGGTAAGACCCAGGGGCCAGCCGCCTGGCGGCATAACTACGCCTTTCTGCGCACCGGCCGCAATAGCATGTTTGGAGGGCTCGGCATGACTAACGCGCTGATTCCAAAGAAGCTAAGCCAGGTAGGCTTCGCCGATTCGATCGGGGAGGGTGTCCAGATTCAAGGGGTGGACAGCACCGCTTATATGACACGCGATGGGCTCATTGGCACCTCATACACTGCATTGGGCTCCGGCAGCATGGGTAACCCCTGGGTCCGCAATTCAATCATTCATAGCCTTACGTCGCACTTCGATCCCTCGCAGCCCAACGTTCTGCTGGGGCCTCGCTTTACCTCGGACACGATGAAACTCTTGAGCAGGGCGCGGAAAGAATGCTGACGAATACTAACAAGGGAGTAGGACACAATGACTAAGCAAGCGAAAGGCAGGAAGCGTGGACGCTTTCTGGTACTGCCTTCATTTCAGATCAAGTTCATGGCCTACATTCTGGTCTTCTCGGCCTTCGGGCTGGTGGTGCTTTACGGCAGTAATGCGTTCTACTTTGACCGGCTGGTTTCCGAGGGACGAGAGATGGGCTTGGCCCCGGATCATATCTATTTTCAGTTTATCGATCAGCAGCGCAGCCTGCTGAACTCCGTCTTTGTAACCGTTTCAGCGATTGTCTTTGGTGGCTTGGTCATTGCCGGCGTCTATCTGTCTCACCGAATCGCGGGCCCGGTCTACAGAATTCAGTGCTACTTGCAGGAGTTTTATGAGACCGGGCAACCCGGACGCATCAAGTTTCGCGATGGTGATTTCTTTCCCGAGATAGCTGAGTTGGTGAATGCTCTCGTAGAGCATTCGAATACTGAGCCGGCCAAGGAAGCTTCAGCGAGTGCGGAAGGGCAGCCTAATTGAGTTGGGTTCTGTGATAGACCTGCTATAATCCGCGCCCGACGACACCAGCACAGGAAATCAATTCATGTCAGACGAGAATCAAGTCAGCAACGATGATGGCGACGGCATGGCCGATGCCATAGCAGCGACCGCGACTATTGCCGTGGTTGTTGGTGCCGTAGTTTTTTGGTTGAGCGGCTTTCCCACCTGATCAGCGTTAGCGCGCATTCTCCAGGACGGTCGATACGACCAAGTAGACCGTCCCTACAAATAGGGCGGTAAAGAGTATCCCCGCCACAATAAACGTCCCAAATCGACCTTCTTTAAAGTCCCGTTCTCTATTGCGGCTGCTCTGCACCCCGAACGCCGCGGCAAGCACGCTCGCCACAACCTGGTGAGGTTTGAGCGGGCGGTGCTGCTCGTCGTGCTCCGTATCAGTCATGCGGTTACTCCTAATAAGCAAGATTAGGACGCAGCCAGCGCTCCATGTCCTCTACCGCCACGTTTTTGCGCCGCGCCAGACTCTCGACCTGATCGCGGTCGATCTTGCCGATGGCGAAATAGCTGGCTTCCGGGTGGGAGTAGTAAAACCCACTGACTGACGCTGCGGGCGTCATCGCGAAGTGCTCGGTGAGTTCCACGCCGGTGTTTTGTTCGGCCTGCAACAGATCGAAAAGAGTACGCTTCTCGGTATGGTCTGGACAGGCAGGGTAGCCCGGCGCGGGTCGGATGCCGCGATAACGTTCCTTAATTAACTCTTCGTTGCTGAGGCTTTCGCTGGCGGCATAGGCCCAGAACTCACGTCTGACACGCAGATGCAGGTGTTCTGCGAACGCCTCGGCCAGTCGGTCTGCTAGTGCCTTGAGGAGGATACTGCTGTAGTCATCATGTTCTGCCTCAAACTCGGCGACTTTTTCCTCGAGTCCAATACCCGTCGTGACCACGAATCCACCCACATAGTCTTCTACGCCAGAATCGGTGGGCGCGACGAAGTCGGAGAGACTGAAATTGGCGCTGCCGTTGGCCTTCTCGGTTTGCTGCCGCAGGTGATGCAGCGTGGCGAGCGTCTCGGAGCGATCGTCACTGTACAACTCCACATCTTCACTATTGACCCGTGCCGCAGGCCAGAAACCGAGTACCGCATTGGCTTGCAACCAGTTCTCCTCGATGATTTTTTTGAGCATGGCCTGCGCGTCGTCAAACAGCTGACTCGCTGCCTCACCGACGACCTCATCTTCCAGAATCGCAGGGAATTTGCCAGCCAACTCCCAGGTAATGAAGAACGGTGTCCAGTCGATATAGTCGACGAGATCGCGCAGGGAGTAGTTCTCGAGCTGGCGTACACCGGTGAACAGCGGTTTAGGCGGGCGGTAGTCGCTCCAGTCTGGCTGGAAGGCTCGCGCCACCGCATCGCCGTAGCTCAGCCGCGCCGACTTGGGTTTGCGCTTGGCTGTGCGCTCGCGGACTACCTCGTACTCATCCTGAATCTTGCCAATGTAATCTGCCTTGCCCTCGCCAACGAGAGCCGTAGCGACCGAAACACTGCGCGATGCGTCTGGTACATAGATTGTGGCATCGTTATCGTAGGCCGGTTCTATCTTCACCGCCGTATGTGCTTTCGATGTTGTGGCTCCGCCGATTAGCAGCGGCACGTCGAATGCCTGGCGCTGCAACTCACTCGCCACGTGCACCATTTCATCCAGAGAGGGCGTGATCAGGCCGCTGAGCCCGATGATGTCGACAGACTCCTCTTTTGCCACGCGCAAAATTTCATCACAGGCCACCATCACGCCCAGATCGATCACCTCGAAGTTATTGCACTGCAGCACTACACCCACAATATTTTTGCCAATATCGTGTACGTCGCCCTTTACGGTCGCCATCAGAATCTTGCCATTGCTCTCACTCGCGCCGGACTTTTCTTCTTCGATAAAGGGTTGCAGATAGGCTACCGCCTGCTTCATAACCCTGGCGCTCTTGACCACCTGGGGCAGAAACATCTTGCCCTCGCCGAACAAATCACCGACCACATTCATGCCATCCATGAGCGGCCCCTCAATCACTTCGATGGGACGGTTTGCCTCCTGGCGTGCCTCTTCGGCATCTTCCTCAATCCACTGATTGATGCCTTTAACGAGTGCATGTTCCAGTCGTTTCGAAACCGGCTGTTCGCGCCAGGATAGATCTTCCTTGCGATTCTGTTGGGTACCATCACCTCGATAATTCTCGGCGATGTCCAAGAGGCGTTCTGTGGCATCGTCGCGACGATTTAGGACGACATCCTCGACGGCTTCGCGCAGTTCTTCGGGAAGGTCGTCATAGACCGCCAATTGTCCCGCATTGACGATACCCATGCTAAGTCCAGCACGAATAGCGTGATACAGGAATACAGAGTGGATGGCCTCCCTGACGGGGTTGTTTCCTCGAAACGAAAACGACACATTGCTGACGCCGCCACTGATGAGTGCGCCATTAAGATTTTCGTTGATGTAGCGGGCGGCTTCTATGAAGTCGACGGCATAGTTGTTGTGTTCCTCGATGCCCGTTGCCACTGCAAATATATTCGGGTCGAAGATGATGTCGCAGGGTGCGAAGCCAACCTTGTTGACCAATACATCAAAGGAGCGCTGACAGATCTCGATTTTGCGCTCCAGTGAATCTGCCTGTCCCGCTTCATCAAAGGCCATTACCACTACGGCGGCTCCATAGCGCAGGCATAGTGATGCCTTTTCGATGAAATCTGCTTCGCCTTCCTTTAAGGAGATGGAGTTGACCACCGCCTTGCCCTGGATGCAGCGCAGACCTGCCTCGATCACTTCCCACTTTGAGGAATCGACCATGATGGGCACTCGCGAAATATCCGGCTCGGACGCCACCAGGTTCAGGAAGGTCACCATGGCGGACTCGGCGTCGAGCATGCCTTCATCCATGTTGATATCAATGACCTGGGCACCGTTTTCTACCTGCTCCCGAGCCACCTGTAGCGCGGTGTCGTAGTCTTCTTCGAGGATCAGGCGTTTAAATCGAGCCGAGCCGGTGACATTGCAGCGCTCGCCCACGTTCACAAACAGTGAATCACTCGTAATATTGAACGGTTCAAGGCCGCTCAATCGACAGGCAGGCTCTATAGCGGGTAGCGCACGCGGCGCGGCATCCTGCACTGCCGTTGCGATAGCGTGGATGTGGTCCGGGGTAGTGCCGCAGCAGCCGCCCACCAGATTCAGATAGCCGCGCTTTGCAAAGTCGCCCAGCTCTGCTGCCATCGTCTCCGGCGTTTCATCATATTCACCAAAGGCATTGGGTAAGCCGGCGTTGAAGTGGCCACTAAAGAAACAGTCAACGGAATTGGCGAGTTCCTCGGCAAACGGCCTTGCCTCCTGGAAGGGGCGGCCACAGTTGGTACCCACGATGAGAGGTCTTGCATGGGCCACGGCATTCCAAAAGGCTTCCGGGCTCTGGCCGGAGAGTACGCGGCCTGAGATGTCTGGAGAGGTCACCGAGATCATTACTGGCAAGGTTTGGCCCAGTGACTCGAAGGCTTCCTGCACAGCGTAGATAGCCGCTTTGGCATTCAGCGTATCGAAGATGGTCTCGATCATGAGGAAATCGACACCACCCTGAATAAGCGCCTTCGCCGCCTCGCCGTAGTCGTGCGCCAACTGTGCGAAATTAATGTTTCGAGCGCCTGGGTCATTCACGTCGGGGGATATCGACGCCGTTCGAGGTGTTGGGCCAAGCACGCCAGCGACAAAGCGAGGTCGCCCAGGCGTCTCTGCGGTGACCTGGTCGGCCGCTTCTCGCGCCAGCTGTGCTGATGCCAGGTTTATTTCGGCAACGATATGTCCTAGTGCATAGTCATCTTGGGCAACGGCGGTCGCGTTGAAGCTGTTGGTGCCGATGATGTCAGCACCTGCATGCAAGAATTCCAGATGTATCGCCTTAATGACATCCGGGCGCGTCAGACTTAACAAGTCGTTATTGCCTTTCACGTCAATCGAGTGATCCGCGAAGCGTTCACCGCGATAATCCGCTTCCTGCAGGCCATAGCCTTGAATCATGGTACCCATCGCGCCGTCGATAACGAGAATTCGGTCTGCAAGTGCCTGCGCTAATGGGTGATCGAGATGGTTCATTGTCGGCGTCGTTCAATTGGAAAGGCCGTATCCTAACAAAGCGGCCAATCTATATCAAAATATTTTGATATAGCTCTCTCGAGATTGTTATGCTCGCCAAGCGAGCTCCGATTGAGTAGAATACCCGACCAAATTACTAGGAATAGGTTGTACCACGCATGGTCACTATCACTGAATCCGCACAGGACTACCTTGCAGAGCTATTGTCAGGGCAGGAAGATGCCCTGGGAGTCCGCGTTTTCATCAATCAGCCAGGAACACCTCGCGCGGAAACCTGTATTGCGTATTGCCGCGATGGCGATCCGCAGGACGACGATGAGGTAAAGGAGTACGACAAGTTTACCGCCTGGTTTGAAGGTCGCAGTTTGCCGTATCTTGCCGACGCCTTGGTTGATTATGCGAAGGATCGAATGGGTGGACAGCTGACCATCAAGGCCCCGAACTCCAAGATGCCGCAGGTTAACGATGACAGTCCCATCGAAGATCGCATCAATTACGTGCTCTACAACGAGGTGAATCCAGCGCTGGCGGCGCACGGTGGCGAAGTCTCCCTGGTTGAAGTGACCGACGACCAGTTCGCGATACTGCAGTTTGGCGGTGGTTGTCAGGGCTGCGGTATGGTCGATGCCACCTTAAAAGGCGGTGTTGAAAAGACGCTATTGGAACAGTTACCGCAACTGGCGGGTGTGCGTGACATCACGGATCACTCGGACCGTTCCAACGCGTACTATTGATAATACCGCTTGGGTGGGGTGCCTCTGAGCTACCCAGAGGCGCCAGGTAACTCTCTTATCGGGCGGGCAGTACGTCCTTGAGTTTGGCGTGCATGTCTCGAATAGCAGTTTCTGTTGTTTCCCAGTCGATACATCCGTCTGTCACCGATACGCCGTACTCTAAATCAGACAGGTCATCGGGAATCGATTGATTGCCGGCCTTGAGGTGACTCTCCACCATTAAGCCGACGATCGAAGCATTGCCTTCAAGCACCTGGTTGGTCACGTTCTCCATCACCAAAGGCTGTAACTCGGGCTCTTTGTTAGAGTTGGCATGGGAGCAGTCCACCATGATATTCGCAGCAACGCCGGCCTTATCCAGCGCCGCCTCGCACAACTTGATATGTACCGAGTCGTAGTTGGGTCCCTGGCTACCTCCGCGCAATACGATATGCCCATAGCCGTTGCCTCGCGTCTTGATGACACTCACCTGGCCCTCTGTATTGATGCCCAGGAAACGATGCGGACTGGATACGGATTTGAGTGCATTAATAGCCACCTCGAGACCGCCGTCGGTGCCGTTCTTGAAGCCAACGGCGGACGAGAGTCCGCTGGCCATTTCCCGATGTGTTTGCGATTCAGTCGTGCGTGCGCCAATGGCAGACCAGCTGATGCAGTCCGCCATGTATTGGGGTGATATCGGATCCAGCGCTTCGGTGGATGTGGGCAGACCGAGATCAAGAATATCCAGCAATAGTTGCCGGCCAATATGCAATCCTTCCTGGATCTTGAAGGAATCATTCAGGTGAGGGTCGTTGATGAGTCCTTTCCAGCCCGTGGTCGTGCGCGGCTTCTCGAAGTACACCCGCATCACCAGGTAAAGCGTATCTGAGACCTCATCCGCCAGCGCCTTGAGTCGGCGCGCGTAATCCAAGGCGGCATCGGTGTCGTGGATTGAGCAGGGGCCCACCACGATGAACATGCGGTGATCATTGCGATCAAGAATATCGCGAATCACTTTACGGCTTTCGGCCAGCAACGCGTTTGCGTCGTCTGACATGGGTACCTCTCGCTTGAGCTGATCCGGCGTGATCAGAATCTCCTGCGATTCTACGTTCAGGTTGTCTACTTGTGTCTGTGTCATAAGGGCTTACCAATAAGAGGGCGGCTATTCTATAGAAGTTCGGCGCGATAGAATACCGTTCAAATCAGGCAGGACGCGCGTGAGCAAAGCTCCCGACATCATCTTTTACGACATCAACCCGCTGGCCGAGCGCCTGGCCCGGGGCGATCTTGTTCTGACACCCAATCACCGCCTTGCCCGGCGCATCCGGCAAGCCTATGGCGTGCATCTCAGCGAATCTGGAGCCCATTCCTGGGAGACTCCGCAGGTCATGTCGCTGGAGCATTGGCTGACACATTGTTACCAGCAGCTTCAGCTCCGGGGTGAAGTACTGCCCGCCTTGGCGACGCCGCGGCAATTGCTTGCACTGTGGACTGAGTGCATTCGCGACAACCCCCGTTCAGCTTCGCTGCTGCGGCCCCGTGCTACCGCGCAATTGGCACTCGATGCCTGGCAAAACCTGCGCTTGTGGCAACTGGACTGGCGAGTGGAACCTTTGGCCAGTCGTTTTCGCTACGACCTTGATGCAGCGCTCTTCAGTGAGTGGGCAGACGATTTCGAGAAGCGCTTGGCCCAGGCAGGGCTAAGCACGCTATTACAGCAGGAACAGAAGCTGGGGTCTGTCAGCGTGAGCGATAGAATCGTCTTAGTGGAGTTTAATGAGTTGCCTCCCTGGCAAAACGCAGTATTACGTAGCCAGGCGTCTCAGGTCGACAGGTTCCAGGCCTCCGGCGAAGCGCAAACCTCCCGCGCCTTGCGTGCCGCTAACGCGGAAGAGGAATATCGTGCGGCCGCCCAACGCGCTGCAGAAGTGCTGGCTCAGGGCGATCGACGCCTGGCGATTTTGGTTCCTTCCCTGGAGCAGGAGCGCCCCGTCATAGAGCGGGTGCTCGAGGAACGCTTGGGCACGGGCGCTGCACTGAGGGTGAACATTTCTGCCGGCACTGCGCTCTCGCATTGTGGGCCGGTGCGCACGGCGCTGGGTTTACTGGCGCTGCATACGTCTGATCCGGATCTACCCGAGTTTTCGGCACTATTACATAGTCGCTACCGGTCACAAGATGAGCGCGACCAGGAGACCGCGCTGTTAAGCTCGCTTTACCGACGCGGCAAGCGAACCCTGCAACGCGGCCAGTTAATTAGCGATTGTCAATTCGCGGCAGCTGCGAGTGGCGAAGGAGGATTGTTATTAGGGCGAGCACTGGCAGCCCTGCGCGACTCCCGCACGCTGTCTCGACCAGCGCCTCCCTCGCAGTGGTGTGATCGCTTCATATCGGCACTAGAAAGTCTGGGTTGGCCGGGCCCAGGCCCCTTTGATTCGCTGGAATATCAGCAGCTGGAGCATTTCCAGCAGGCACTGCACAATCTGGGTGAACTTGATGCCGTTTTTCCCGTCCTCGGCTGGGCGGGGGCTCTCAGTCAGCTCCGATCGCTTTGCGAGGAGACCGTGTTCCAGCAGCGCACTGATGACAGCCGGGTTCAGGTGCTGGGCTTGCTCGAAGCTGCCGGAATGTCGTTCGATGAGATTTGGCTCTGCGGAATGGAAGAATCCATATGGCCTGCATTGGCAAGACCCAATCCCTTCATTCCGATTTCGGTGCAACGTAGCCACAACATGCCTCACGCCAGCCCTGATCGTGAGACCGACTATGCCAGGCAGCTGCTGACGCAGCTGTCGAGGGCTGCTGTGGATATCACTATCAGTTACTCGCCGGGCGAGTCAGATTTGCCGGCCGGATTGTCGCCACTCGTGGAAGATGTCTTTGCTCCCAAGCTCGACGACGCCAGCACAGGCACCGTCGAAAATCACTGGTTGAAGGATTTTGAATCATCCGCTCGGTCCCTCGTTACTGACGGTCAGGCGCCGGCTGTGCAGAGTAAGGAGTTGGAGCGACAGAAGGGAGGCAGCGGCCTTATCGCTGACCAGTCGCGTTGCCCCTTCAGGGCCTTTGCGCAACATCGTCTCAAGCTGCGACCGCTGCCTGAGCTGGACGATGCACTGTCTGCGGCGGAGAGGGGAGAACTGCTGCACGAAGCACTATTTCATATCTGGGGCGAATTACAGGATCAGCGGTCTCTGTTGGCGCTTGGCGAATCGCAGAGAAGCGAGCTGATAAACCGCTGCGTGGGTGAAGTCACGACGGAGTTAAGGAAGCGCTACCGCGGGGCGCTCGGACAGGCCGTGCTCGATCTAGAGGAACAGCGGCTGTGTGGACTATTGGAGGCGTGGCTGGCGCTAGAATCGCAGCGCTCGGAATTCTCGGTGGTAGCGCGTGAGGAAAACTTACAGGCACAGCTGGGGCCGCTGCAGATTAATCTGCGAATTGACCGGATAGACAAGCTGGAGGACGGTGCCACTCTCTTAATCGATTACAAAAGTGGTAGCTGTGAAGTGTCCTATTGGATGGGCGAGCGACCGAGGGACCCCCAACTTCCCTTGTATGCCAGCGTGTTACCAGGCGCAGTGTCGGCTATAAGTTTTGCCAGCATTCGTGGGGAGAAGCAGGAGTTCAAGGGGCTGGGGCAAGCGGCGTATGCGCCCGGTATTAGAGACAGGTTGACCCAGGCAGCCAGAGCCTGGCAACGCGAAGAGCTTACCTGGGAGGAACTCACAGCGCTGTGGCAGCAGTCTCTCGAGCGGCTTGCGCAGCAGTATTTGGAAGGCCATGCGGTGGTAGATCCTGCCGATAGCGCCAGCTGCAACTGGTGTGGTCTGGAGCCTCTGTGTCGAATTTAATCGCCGATGCACTCGAGCGAGAACAGGCGCTCGATCCGCTGCGTTCCTTTTGTGTTACCGCACCTGCAGGGTCGGGTAAGACAGAACTACTGATCCAGCGATATCTGTGCCTGTTGGCACGGGTAGAACAACCCGAATCCGTCTTGGCGATTACTTTCACCCGCAAGGCAGCGGCTGAAATGCGTGAGCGCGTTATCCAGAGCCTGCACCGAGGCCAGGAATCGCAGCAACCCGAGAGCGAGCATGAGGCTCAAACCTGGTTGTTGGCGCGACGTGCATTGGACAATGACCGCCACAGAGGCTGGGACCTGACACTGAACCCAGGTCGAATGAATATTCGCACGATAGACGGCTTTTGCGCCGGATTAACTCGCCAGTTACCGATCCTTTCAGGATTTGGGGGCGCGGTTGCAGCCGCGGATCATAGCGAGACTGCCTATCGAATGGCCGTGAAAAGTCTCCTTGCCAAACTGGGAACCGAGCATTCTTCCAGCGAAGATATCGCGAGGCTTGCACTCGGCTTCGATGGCAATTGGCAGCGTATCGAAGACATGCTCGTGCAAATGCTGGGTAAACGAGAACAATGGCTGCTGCACCTCGGGGCTGGCTTAGAACGTAATCAGGCGCAGTGGGTGATCGAATCCAGTGTCGAACGTCTGGTGGCCGATACGCTAGGACCGCTTCGCTCAAAGTGTGAGCCCTGGCAGGAAGAGATCGTCGCACTGCACAATTATCGAGCTGCCAATGTTGGGCTCGCACACTGGGATTCGTTTCCCGGTCCTGACGCGCTTGCGAGTTGGATCGAGCTCGCTGATATGTTGCTGACCACGGAATCAGCGTGGCGTAAGCGGCTCGACAAGAACCTCGGCTTCCCTGCAGGTAAGGGGGAAGCGGCCGTTTGGAAACAGCGTTGCCTTGATCTGATTGGCACGCTGAGCGAAGAGACCTGGGCGCTTCCCGGCTTGTCGAATCTGCGGCATTTGCCGCTGCACAGCCCCGACGACAAGCATTGGCAGTTGCTGTTGTCGGCTTCCCGCCTGTTGCCGCTATTGGCGGCCGAACTGGCGGTGGTGTTTCAGGAAATGGGCGAAGTGGATCATAGCCAGGTGTCGATGGCTGCGATTCATGCGCTGGGTAATGATGAAGAGCCTACCGAGCTGGCACTGAAACTGGGTTACCAGTTGCATCACGTCCTGGTAGACGAGTTCCAGGATACCGCGGTCAATCAATTTGAATTGGTTCGGCGTCTAAGTCGTGGTTGGGCAGAACATAACGCAGAGAATCCGGCAGCACCCAATACCCTGTTTATTGTCGGCGATGGTATGCAGTCTATCTACGGATTTCGGGACGCAGATGTTGGCTTGTTTCTCAAAGCCCGGGCAGAGGGCTTTAATGGCGTGAAACTCGACTCGCTGGTTCTGAAAAGCAACTTTCGCAGCGACCCGGCTTTGGTTGAGTGGGTGAATCGAGTAGGGCAGGCCGCGTTTCCGGCGTATGACGACGTACAGCGAGGCATCGTGAGCTTTTCTGCAGCAGCCGCGGAGAGGTCACCGGGCGTCGGTAGTGGTTGTGAACTTGCCTTGTTCGAACACACAGGCACCGGAGAGAGCGAAGCTGTCTGGGTAGCAGATCAAATCGAGTCCGGATTGTGCGATTCCGACTGTGAATCTATAGCTGTCCTGGTGCGCAGCAGGCCGCATCTGCATGCTATCGTGCAAGAACTCAGAGCACGCGAAATTTCCTGGCGCGCGCAGGATATCGACCCACTGGCAATGAGCCTGGTGGTGCGCGATCTCATGAGCTTGTGGCGCGCCTTACACAACTTCGCCGATCGCCTGTCCTGGTTTGCGCTGTTCAGAGCGCCTTGGGCGGCGCTGGAGCTGGCCGACTTGCTGGCGCTCGAGCAGCATTTGGCGGGGCGCCCGCCCTGGCCTGCACTGATTAGGGAAGCTGTCACGGGTCTGAGTGAGCATGGCGAGCGCGCCCTGGCCAGGGTGCTACCCATTCTCTCTCGCAGCCTGCAGCGGCGTGAAAAAATGTCGGCTCGTGTTTGGCTGGAACAGTGCTGGCTTGAGCTGGGAGGGCCCGCGTGCGTAGAGCATGCCAGCGAACTGCAGGACGCACAGGCCTTTTTCGAGTTACTGGAAGAATTCGATCAGCGATCGCAGCAGATTTCGTTGCCAGAGTTGGAGCTGGCTGTCGATAAGCTGTACTCAACAGCAAGTGATCCGCAATCCAAAGTGCAGCTCATGACCTTGCACAAAGCCAAAGGACTGGAGTTCGACTGGGTGATCATTCCAGGATTGGCGCGGCAGTCGCGATCAGCAGACCGGCCGTTACTCATGGTAGAGGAATATTTCTCACCGGCGTCTCAGGAACTCGGCTTGTTGTTCGCCGTTAACGATGCGGCCGAAAAAGAGGTGCCAACGCTCTACAACTACCTGCATCAGCACCGCAAAATGAAACAGCAGCATGAGGCGCTGCGCTTACTGTACGTCGGGCTGACCCGGGCGCGTCAGCGCCTTTTACTCAGTGCAGAGCTGCGTGTCGATGACGCTGACGGTGGGTGGAAGTCGCCGTCAGGAGGCGCGTTGTTGGCGAGCATCTGGCCCTATTGCAAAGCACAGGCTGTGGCGCCCGAAGTCTCTGCGCACAACGTCGAATCTATCCCCGGTTCCCTATTGCAGGTGACACAGTTCCCTGAGGCTGCGAATGTTGCCGCGGCTCAGTCCAGCGATGAACGTTTAGACGGTCCGCCACTGATACGCCAGGACCCATTAGCCAGGCAGATAGGCACGGTTGTTCATGAAACCCTGCAACGTCTAAGCGGTACCTCGGAAGAAGATCTGATCCAACTCGATATCACAGCATGGGAGCCCTGGTGGTTAGCGCGCCTGCGCCAGCAGCCCGGCGGCGTTGCAGATAGCGAGGCAGCACTTGAGCGCATTCGGCATCATATAAGTACTACGCTCTCGGATGAGAAGGGCCGTTTTGTTCTTTCGCGGTCGGGCAAAGATGCCCGGGCGGAGTACGCGGTCAGTTGCCTGGATGAGAATGGCCGTGTGCAGGAGCTGATTATTGATCGCGTCTATAGTGAGAATGAGTGTTGCTGGGTTGTCGACTACAAAACAGCTATGCCAGACTCTGCTACTCAGCTGGAGGAGTTTATAGATAGAGAGCGTGAGACCTACCTGGGCCAGTTGCAGCGGTATCGCCGGTCGATGGCAGCATTGACCTCATTGCCCATAAAAACTGCGCTCTATTTCACGGGAATCTCCTATTGGCTGGAAGTCGATTGAACCTGCGGCGATATGCGCAATAAAGAAAACGATAAAGTGGAGCTGTGAAAATGTACGAAACGCTACCGGAGTATTTAGACCACTGGGCACAGGCATACCCTGACGAAACCTGGTTGAGGGAGCGCAACGGCGACGATGTCACTGAATGGAGTTGGAGTGCGGTGCGCGATGAGGTTAACGCGCTGGCATCGTGGCAAGAGAAGAATTTACCGGGCAAACAGCACAATATCGGAATTCTATCGCGTAACCGCGCCCATTGGTTTATCACCGACCTCGGCACGATCAGTGCCGGAAACGTGACAATTCCAATGTTTACCACGTACCCAACAGATACCGCGCAGTACGTAATGGATTTCACCGACATGCAGATGTTGTTCGTTGGCGAAACAGAGAACTGGGACAAAGTCGCTCCGGTTTTGCCTGAAGGTATCCAATTGGTTGCTTTGCCCGGTGTTGAGCTCGATGTGCCGCATCACAAGTTCGACGATCTGGTTGCGCCGCATCGAGGTGAGCAAGCATCACACCGCGGCGAAGCGGATGATCTGGTATCCATCGTGTTTACGTCTGGCACCACCGGCATGCCTAAGGGCGTTATGCAAAGTCATCGTTCCAATATTACTCCGATCAATCGTTTTAAAGATGCCTTTGCTCTGCCTGAGCGAGCCCGTTATTTTTCTTATCTGCCACTTTCACATATCGCCGAGAGACAGATTGTGGAGGGCTCATCATTGCTCAACGGTGGTGTCGTACATTTCAATGAAGGACTGGCGACGCTGCTGAGGGATTTGCCCGAATGCAGTCCCCATCTCATGTTTGGCCCGCCGCGGGTATGGGAACAGTTGCAGCAAATCATTATCGGCAGCTTCGGTTCGACTGAGGCCGTGGAAGAAGCATTGGCCAGTGATCCCGCGGCAACTGGCAAAAAAGTACGCGATATGCTCGGTCTGGATGACGCGATTTATCTCTTGGCAGCCGCAGCCCCAACGCCCCCGGCCATGATCGAATGGTTTGGCCGCTTTGGTTTAACCCTGATGGAAGGCTTTGGTCAGACTGAAGCAATGGGCTTGTGCGCCAATACCCATGACGATAACAAGATCGGGTCGATTGGCAAGGCCATTGGCGAGGTGGAAGTGAAGATCAGCGAGGAAGGCGAACTGCTGATGAAGGCAGAAGGCTTTTCCAAGGGCTACTACAAACAGCCTGAAAAGACCGCGGAGACTTTCCGCGACGGCTGGGTGCATACGGGTGACAAAGCCTTTGTCGACGACGATGGCTTTATTTTTCTCACCGGGCGCGTCAAGGACTACTTCAAAACGATACAGGGCAAGTTTGTTGCACCCACGCCCATTGAGAACGAGTTTTCCAAGAACCCACATACCGAGCAGCAGTGCCTCTTGGGCCGGGGTTATTCCAAAACGGCCATGACCTGTGTCTTGAGTGGTCTTGCACAGCAGGAGCCTAGAGAAAAAATAGAAGAGGACTTGCGGGCCATCGTGGAGCGGGTCAATGATGCCGTTGAGAAGCATGCCCGTATTGGCACGCTGATCATCAGCACGGAAGCATGGTCGATCGACAACGGTATGCTGACGCCGACAATGAAAATCCGCCGTGAAGAGGTCGAAAAGAAGTTTGGTACGCGCGCCCAGGAGTTAGCTCATGAAGCTGCTGTGCAGGGCGATATACTCGTGGAGTGGCACTAGGCCATTTTCTGCACGATGTCTTCCGCGTAGCGCTGCACACCGTCGATCTTTTTTTCGAGATCCTCGGTGTCGCCGTGATAGAACGGCCACGGCATGGTCAGTATGTGAGTTACGCCGGCTTCTTCAAGCCGGCGATAACCGTCAATATCCCAGGCGTCAGACGGTGTGGCCATCACCTCGAAGGGCAGATGCTCCCGCCCGTATTCCCGGCGCCACTCCTGTATCTGCTTAATGCAGCCGATGATCTCATCTGAGGTCTGAAGATCGCTGACCCAGCCGTCGGCCAGTCTGGCGGCCCTGCGCATGGCCGGTTTGGAGATGCCGCCGAACCAGATAGGGATCTCGGCGCTGGGTTTGGGATTCATCTCCAGGCTGTCGAATTGGTAGTGCTCGCCGCTGTATTCAACCCATTCTCCACTCCAGAGCAGGCGCAGTACCTCGATCATTTCGTCTGCTCGCTTGCCTCGGTTGCTAAAGTCAGCGCCCATCAACTCGAATTCATCACTCGACCAACCCACCCCAAATGCAGGGGTAACCCGATTATTGGAAATAACCGCAGCAGTGCTAATCGCTTTCGCGACTAGAAAGGGATTGCGCAGCGGTAACACGAACACGTTGTTAGTGAAGCGCAGGCGCTCGGTAATGGCCGACAATGCCCCAATAGTGACCCAGGGGTCGGGCCAGTCGGTGAAAGCTTCCCAGCGCCGAGCACCGTCATCCGTATAGGGGTAGGGCGTGCGGATCTGTTGCGGGTGCACCACATGATCGGAGAAGGACATGGCATCCCAGCCGCTTGCGTCTGCAACGGGTGCGATGGCTGTGAGGTGGGCCACAGTGCTGAATGACGTGGACATGACAAATTTCATGAAATGGATTCCTTAACCGCGCGGAAGACAACAAACTTACTGTTCTGAAACAGCGTTTCGACGCGAGCAAAGCGTCGTTTCAATTCACCATGGTAAGGTAAGTGACGATTAGCAACCAGCCAGAGCTCGCCATCCGGCGACAAACACTCCGCCGCCTGCTGAATGAGGCGCCGGCCGTTGAAGTCATCCACCACATGACCGTGATGAAAGGGCGGATTGCACAGCACCAGGTCAGGAGCGGCACCAGTAAAATCCGCAAGCCCGTCGTTCCATAGCCAGTGCATTCGATCGACGGCATCGGGAGTTAAACCCTTCGCGTTGTACTTCGCGCTCTCGATCGCAAGGCTGGACTCATCGACAAAGCTTACCTCGGCGCCGGGGAGAGTCGCTGCTGCGACGAGTCCGAGCAGACCGTTGCCACATCCAAGATCGACGATACTGGATGCCGTGGGCAGCTTTTCCATCTGTTCGAGTAAGCAGCGGCTCCCGATATCGAGATGGGCGCCGGCGAATACCCCAGGGCGTGCCTTCAGCGTCCACTGTCGTTCTTTCAATTCGTAACTGCGCCAAGGGGGCTCCCCACTGCGCAATGCCTTGTCGGTGGCGGCGGTAAACATGCGCGCTTTTTTTTGCCCCCGATGCCGCTGCGTCGGCCCCATATAATCTTCCAGCAGGTCGGCTGTCCCCGGGGCGAGGTGTTTATCCATTCCCGCGGCATAAACAGGGACTCCAGCGCTGAGGACAGTTCGCAACCGGCAAAGCTGATAGCGAATTAACCCCAGATCTTTCGGAATGCGTAAAAGGACTTGAGCGATGCTCGCGGGAGGCTGTTCGTCGGCCCGCAAATACCTGAGCTCATCCTCAATGCCGTTGGCGCGGCGGTTATTTCGTGTGGCGTGTAGTGACAGCCTGGAGTCGGTCCACAGCGTCGCGTTCGGTAGCGCACAGCTGAGCGCTCCATGCTCGTCATTGACCAGGAGGGTGGTCGCCGGGTCGCACTTTGTGGATCGCGCCTGCTCCAGTAATAGTAAATCAGCACTGTTCCATGCCTGGAGCTGGCTGCCACTTCGCAAGGGATAGCGCTCTAACCTGAAGCGGCCGAACGCAGTGTCAGCTGTAGAGGGTTTGGCGGTATTCACCCAGTGTCGATCCCGTCCATTTTTTGAATGAGCGATGAAATGCGCTGGGCTCATCAAACCCCAGCATTGCGGCCACCGCGTTGACCTTGAGTTCGGGACGGCTCAGTAGTTGCCTCGCGGCTTCACAGCGGGTTTCGTCCTTGAAGGCCTGGTAGGTCGTGTCGACATCCTTTAACCGGCGTCGAAGCGTTCGCACCGACATATTGAGTTGTTCCGCCATATCAACCACTGAGGGGAAGTCTCTACTCAGGTCGGGCCCCACGACGCGTCGCATTTGCGCGATGATGCCGTCGTCACTCTCGATCTCGGTATTCGCTAAGAGATGATAAGGGGCGCTGCGCAAAAAGCGTTGTAGCGATTCCTCGTCGTGCACCAGCCTTGCATCCAGTAGGCCAGCATCGAAAACGATGCCATTGTGCGACTGCTCAAACTGTATGGGGCACTCGAAGATACGCTGCAAATGCGTGTAGGCTTGTGGCTGGGGCAGTTGTATCCGAACTTCACGCAGTTCGATGTTGCTGCCGATTAGCCAGCTACAGAAGCGTCGCCATATCGCCAATGTGTGCGCGATGGCATACCAGGCCAGTTCGCTGTCCTGCGCCGCAAATTCGCTGCTATCGGGGAAGATAAACAGCACCTTGTCCCGCTCTAGCGGCCGCAAAGGGTTTCGATCAAGCGGCGATGCCCCAACCAGGCTCCGGCAAAAAGACTGAAACTCAACGGCACGTAGCATGGCCTGCTCGAGAGTGTCGCAATGGATAAGGTGGCGGCACATCATGCGGAATGAGCCAGCGGGATTGGGCTGTTTCATGCTGACGCCCAGCGACTCATCTTGCAGCATGGACATGATATAGGTGTAGCAAGCGTTGTAGTGCTCGGCTGCAACCGCCTGTTCGGGATCGGCGGAGGGAGAGAACACCGCGGCGGGAAGATCCAGGCGTTGCGCCATCGTGGCGCTGTCATAGCCCTGGGCTTCGGCCGTCCTCACCAGGGTGCGCAGGTACTTGAGGGGGACGGTGTCCCGAGCCACGGCGAGTCAGCCCCCTGTAATATCGACGTAGAGCGTCAGGACCTGACCGGGGTGGATGTAGCGTTTGTCTCTGAGTCGTTCATTCCAGCTCAGGATATCGTCGATAGACAGGTTGAACTTGCCCGCGATACGGGCCAGTGAATCGCCGCTGCGCACCTTGTAACCCAATTTACGAACCACGGGTTTGCGGCCCTCAAATGGACTCACCGTTACCGGATCCTGGGTCCAGATGACCAGCGTTTGCCCGGGCCGAATCGGGTCTCGTGTCGCCATCCCATTCCACTCCGCGAGCTGGCGCATATTCACCCCATACTGTCGTGAAATACTCCAGAAACTGTCGCCGCTCTTCACGATATGCTCGTTGCGATTGCCTTTGCCCCGGCTCTGTTTCTTCGATCGCCGTTGATCGGCACTGAGCGCATAGCTGGAGAGTGGGGCGCTTGCTGTCGGAATCATCAGAGTTTTTCCAGCGACGATCGTATTATCGTGTAGTTTGTTCACTTCTCGGATGACACTGGTCTCAGTATTGAACTTGCGGGCTAGATGGCTGAGCGTATCGCCAGATCTGACGGTATACCGATTCCACTGTATGCGCTGATCCTGGTCGAGCTGTTCAAGATTGTCCTGAAATGCCTGCGATGCCTCTAGCGGAAGCAGTAACTCGTGGGGCCCCTCGGGAGACGTCGCCCAGCGGTTAAAACCGGGGTTAAGTTTGTACATTGTCTCGATATTAATGCCCCCCAACTGCGCGGCCTGAGCCAGGTCGATCTGACCCGCAGTATCCACAACACCAAAGTACGGCGCGTTCGGAATAGTGGGTAAATTAATGCCGTATTGATCGGGTGTTGCTACGACATCGGTCAGGGCGAGCAACCGTGGAACATAATTGCGTGTCTCCTGGGGTAGGGAGAGCGACCAGAAATCGGTGTGCTTGCCTGCCTTGCGGTTCTTTTCTTCTGCTCGTTCTACGCGCCGCGGGCCCGCGTTGTAGGCCGCGAGAGCCTTCAACCAGTCGCCGTCGAAGGTTTCGTTGAGCTTGGCGAGGTAGCGCAGGGCGGCATCCGTTGATGCGCGTAGATCGCGCCTGCCGTCATACCACCAGTTTTGACTGAGACCCAGATAGCGGCCCGTGCCCGGGATGATTTGCCAAAGGCCAGCGGCGCGGCCGTGGGAATAAGCAAAGGGATCGTAGGCGCTCTCCATGACGGGTAGCAGCGCAAACTCCATCGGCATGCCGCGGCGGTCGATCTCTTCCACCACGTAGTAAAGATAGGGCTCGGCTCGTCGACCCACCCGCGTCATGTAATTGGGGTTTTTAACGTACCACCGACGCTCGGCGGCGATCCTGGAGTTTTCGATTTGTTGCAGGGTGAGTTCTGCGCGCATGCGCTCCCAGATATCCGCCTCACCGGCCGTGGCGGAGTGCGCTGCGACCAACAGCAAGGCGAAAACAAACCTAACTCTGATTTTAGAAAAAATATTTAAGTAATTGTTAAATAAAGAAAATATCAATTTTCAAAATGATTCCCTAAATCAGAAGTTGTCCTTCCACCCTCGCACGGCTGCAAACACCGCAATAGGGTCAGAGGCGTCAATCCCGTCTCGTTCCTGCATACTCTGGGCTAGTCCGGGTACCGCGCAGCGCAGAAATGGGTTGGTGTCCAGTTCGAGAGCCAGGGTCGAGGGTACGGTGGGTTGGTGTTCCTCGCGTCTGCGGCGATCTCTATCGATGCGGGCCTGCAGCGCCTGATTATCGGGCTCAACTGCTGCCGCGAACGCCAGGTTACTCATCGTGTATTCATGCGCACAATACACTTCGGTAGCACCCGGCAGAGCGGCAAGCCTTGCCAAAGAGGCAGACATCATCGGCGGATCGCCTTCGAACACCCGGCCACAGCCGCCGGCAAACAGGGTATCGCCGCAGAAAAGCAGCGGCTGGTCGGCGTCATGGAAATACGCGATATGGTCGAGGGTGTGCCCCGGGACGGTGAAAACGTCAAAATTTGCCCCCAGGATAGAGATGCGGTCGCCATCGCCGAGGCGATGCGTGAGCTGCGAGATGCCTGGGTTCTCAGGACCGTAGACAGGCACGTCGATACCCTCCAGTAGTCCATCGAGTCCGCCGGTATGGTCAAAATGGTGGTGAGTGATGAGTACGCCTGCCAGTTCCAGTCCTCGTGCCTCGAGGTGCTGCTTTACTGGCAAGGCGTCCCCTGGATCCACCACATAGACGCCCGGGTCCCCGGGGTTTTCTATGCACCAGATATAATTGTCTGAGAAAGCTTCAATCGGTGTGACCTTGAGCATTCGAATAAGCTACCATGCGTTGCGTGAACGGAAATTCTATCGACATTTGCGCGCAACTGGAATCGTGGTACACGGCGGCCTCTGGTCGTTACCTGTTGGAACATGAGCGAGAAATTGTCCGTGATGAGCTGCGCAAAGTGTACGGCCATAGTCTGCTACAGGTCGGGATCGGCCGGGAACAGTCACTTCCGGTCGACGATGATGCAGGCCATTTCATCTATACAGCCCCGGCGCTAGGGGGAGATGTCGGCTTGGTGAGCGAGTCGGGCTCGCTGCCGTTTGCCGATGACAGTATGGATGCTGTGGTACTGCATCATGCGCTGGAGTTCGCCTCCGATCCGCACGGGCTGCTGCGCGAAGCCTATAGAGTTCTTGCGCCGCAGGGGCATTTGCTGATCGTCGGCTTTAATCCTTTTTCCTTGTTTGGCCTGGCATGTATCCTGCGTCGATACTGGCCCCGCAGCCTCTGGCGTTTTTCAGTCAATATGAGCAGCTGGCGAATTCGCGACTGGTTGCAGTTGCTGGGCGGCAATGTGCAAAGCGTACGCCATTGTTATGCGATACCACCGTTTGGCGGCGAACGTCTGTTTCGCTACAGCAGCGCCTGTGAAGCCTTCGCTACGCAACGTAATTGGCCTCTCGGGGGAGTATATGTCGTGCGGGCGCGTAAAGACGTTGCCACACTGACTCCACGCAGAATGCGCTGGAAAAAGTCTGTCGGCAATAAATTGATCGATCTGACAGTGCCGCGTCCGGTGCCCAGCCCCCGAGAAGGGGACGTGGCGGCTTGAAGACCATAGAACTTTTCACGGATGGCGCGTGCAAGGGTAATCCGGGCCCGGGTGGCTGGGGAGCGTTGCTGCGCTATCGCGACACGGAGAAAGAACTGTGGGGTGGAGAGGCCGATACCACCAACAACAGAATGGAACTGATGGCCGCTATTCAGGGCTTACGAGCGCTGAAAGAACCCTGCAAGGTGAGTTTGACGACGGATTCGGAGTACGTTCGCAAAGGCATCACCGAATGGATTGAGAACTGGAAGCGCAAAGGCTGGCGCACCGCTGCCAAGAAGCCGGTAAAAAACGCGGACCTTTGGCAAGCACTGGATGAAGAAGCTGCGCGTCATGATGTTCAGTGGCACTGGGTGAAAGGGCATAGCGGGCATCGCGAAAATGAAATTGCCGACGCACTCGCCAACCGAGGCATCGAAGAACTTGGATCGGAGTCGATGAGAGGAATATGAGACAAATCGTACTGGATACTGAGACCACGGGCCTCGAGGTGGGTCTCGGGCATCGCATCATTGAAATTGGTTGTGTGGAACTGGTGAATCGAAGGCTCACCGGCCGCCACTATCATCAGTACATCAACCCGGAGCGAGATATCGACCAGGGAGCGATTGAAGTTCACGGTATTACCAACGAATACGTTGCCGACAAGCCCCTGTTCGCTCAGATTGCTGATGACTTTATCGAGTTCGTCGACGGTGCCGAACTGATTATTCACAATGCCCCTTTCGACGTTGGCTTCATCAATGCGGAACTGGGGCGCCTGGGCGCTCGCCAATCACCGATTGATACGCGCTGCGGCGTGATCGACAGCCTCCAATTGGCGCGCAAGAAGCATCCAGGGCAGCGCAACAACCTTGATGCACTGTGCCAGCGATACATGGTCGATAACTCGCAGCGTGATTTGCACGGTGCATTGCTGGATGCGGAGATTCTCGCCGACGTCTATCTCGCCATGACCGGCGGGCAAACCACGTTTGCCCTGGGCGGAAACAGTGACACCGAAGCGGGTAACGAGGCGGTGGCGGGTATTCGCCGCTTGTCCGGCGACCGAGCTCCTTTGCCAGTTATTCGCGCCAGCGAAGAAGAGCTGGCGGCCCACGAACGTAACCTGAAGAGCATTGCCTCAAATAGCGAGCGGGTTCTCTGGCGTGAGCTGGAAAGCGAGTCTGTCTAGAGCAGGTAGATAACCGAGAGCAGGCCCACGCTAGACAGTACCAGGGTGTACGGCAGCGCCATGATCACCATGCGTCCGTAAGACAGCCTTATGAGTGGCGCTAAAGCAGAGGTGAGCAGGAACAAGAACGCGGCTTGACCATTGGGGGTCGCCACACTGGGCAGGTTGGTGCCGGTGTTAATGGCTACAGCGAGCAGGTCGAACTCCCGGCGTGTAATATCCCCAGCCTCCAGCGCGGCAAACACTTCATTGATGTAAACCGTTGCCACGAAGACATTATCGCTGATCATCGACAACAGACCATTGGCCACGAAGAATGCCGATGTCCTTGCATCACCCTCGAATGCCAGAACATAGTCAATCAGTGGTGTGAACAGGTGCTGGTCGTGTATCACAGCCACGATGGAAAAGAAGACCACTAGCAGGGCGGTGAAGGGTAGGGCTTCTTCAAAAGCGTGACCGATCTGGTGCTCTTCGATAATGCCGTTAAACGAGGTCAAGAGAACGATGATCGTAAGGCCAACGAGCCCCACCGCCGCCAGATGAAAAGCCAATGCGAACACAAGAAACACCGCGGCGAGAGCCTGTACGATCAATCTCGCCGACTGACGGGTGGTACGCCTTGATTCCTCGTGTGCCTGGAATTCTTCCAGAACTTCTCTTACCGGAGCGGGCAGTTCGGCGCCATAGCCGAAGCGGCGGCTAAGCTCCAGCAGGTAACAGGTGCTAAGACCCGCAATCAGCACAGGCATGGTGACCGGCGACATGTTCAGAAAAAACTGGCCAAAATCCCATCCGGCAATGGTGGCAATCAGCAAATTTTGCGGCTCACCGACCAAGGTGCAAACGCCCCCCAGTGCAGTGCCAACGGCCCCGTGCATGATCAAGCTTCGCAGAAAGGCACGGAAGTTGGCGAGATCATCGCGGTGATTATCGATGATATGACTGTCTTCAGAGTGATCGTGCCCGCCGTCCTGGGTTAACTTTTTACCAGAGGCCACCTTGTGATAAACCGCGTAGAACCCAACGGCCACGCTGATCAGCACAGCGGTCACGGTGAGAGCATCGAGAAATGCCGACAGTAGCGCCGCCACGCTGCAGAACATCAATGACAGCGTTCGTTTCGATTTCACATTCAATAGCAGCTTGGTGAACACGAATAAAAGCAGGTCTTTCATGAAGTAAATGCCTGCGACCATGAACATCAGCAACAAAATGACTTCGAAATTGCCCAGGGTCTCGTGATACACCGTTTCGGGAGAGGTCAGACCTAAAGCTACGGCTTCAATTGCCAAGAGACCGCCCGGCTGCAGTGGATAGCACTTCAGCGCCAGTGCCAGGGTGAAGATAAACTCAGCGATCAGAATCCAGCCGGTAATAAATGGGCCAAAGATCATCAACAGCAGTGGATTCACAAGAAGAAACGCGACTATCGTTTTCTTGTACCAATTTGGCGCTGCGCCCAGAAAGTTTCGCGAAAAGGCGAATGGCAGGGGTCTTTCCATGAGGGTTACGGAAGGCTGATGAAATTCAGCCGCGCATTCTACGCCAAACTGGCATACCTGCGTAGCGCCCAGGTCAATATTTTCAGTGCCGTGAGCGATGGAGTACTATAGCCCGCCAACTCATAGCCACGGACGCCGTATGTTTGAACCCGATCTGCAGGAGCCCGAAGACGTCAGCAATGCAGTATATTGTGTTTTTCACCGCGGGGAGCTGGTCACCGATTTAAAAACACCGGAACCCTGCCTTTTGCCTCGCGACCAGGTTCGCTTTCTGGCCCCAGCACCGCTGCGCCAGCATTTTCTCGGTTATTGGCAGGGTAAACCCGTTTATACGCGAGAGCTCGACCCAGAAACTGATCTTGCTGCACCCAATTTTCAGGCAGGCAATCTTTATCACATCTTGGGACGCGTCCCGGATCCGCTGTTTGCCCTGGCCGGACGGGCGCAGCAGGTATTGTCCTGGGAGAGCGACAATCGGTTCTGCGGTGCCTGCGGCAGCGAAATGAAGAGCCACAGCGCGGAACGGGCCATGACCTGTGAGCCCTGCGGCACGATGATTTACCCGCGCATATCCCCCTGCATTATCGTGCTCGTGCATCGAGGCCCGGAACTCTTGCTCGCCCGCAATGCGAACTTTCCTATTGAGATGTTTAGTACGCTAGCTGGATTTATAGAGGCGGGTGAATCCGTTGAGGAGTGCCTGGTGCGGGAAGTGAAAGAGGAAGTGGGTGTGGATGTGAATAATATCCGTTACTTCAGTTCTCAGTCCTGGCCGTTTCCCAATCAGCTGATGCTGGGCTTTTTCGCCGAGTGGTCTGGTGGGGACATCGTATGCGAGGACGACGAAATCGCCGAGGCGCATTGGTTCACGGCAGAGAATCTGCCCACGATCCCACCTGTGCACTCCATCTCTGGTCAGCTGATCCGCCATCATATTGAATCACATCGTTCGTAAGAGGAATCATTCTTGGAGTTTTTGAGCCAGTACGGCCTGTTTTTGGCCGAAGCCGTGACCATCGTTGTCGCGATCATCGTTGTTGCCGGTTTCCTGTTTGCTATGGGGCAGCGGGGCAGGGTGGAAGAAGATGGGCACATTGAAATTCGCAAGCTGAATGATCGCTACGAAGGTTTTCGTGATGCCATGCGCCAGGCTGTCCTGGACGAGGAAGAGCACAAGCGCGATCAAAAAGCAGAAAAGAAAAAAGCGAAAGACGACGCCAAACAGCGCAAGAAGAAGTCCGAGGCTGATAAGCCCGAGCGCTTGCGTTTGTACGTGCTGAACTTCGACGGAGATATTAAAGCCAGTGCGGCGGAAAACTTGCGTGAAGAAATTAGCGCCGTGCTCGCGGTGGCACGCAGTGGCGATGAGGTGGTGGTCAGGCTGGAGAGCAGTGGAGGCATGGTGCACAGCTATGGCTTTGCCTCGAGCCAGTTGCAGCGTATTCGCGATGCCGGCATCCAGTTGACGGTGGCCGTTGATAAGGTCGCGGCTAGTGGCGGCTATATGATGGCCTGTGTGGCAAATCGTATTGTTGCTGCCCCGTTCGCGGTTATCGGCTCGATCGGGGTTCTCGCACAAATCCCCAATTTCCATCGCCTGCTGCAGAAAGCCAACGTGGACTTTGAGCAACTGACGGCGGGTGAATACAAGCGCACGCTCACCATGTTCGGAGAGAACACAGACGCGGACCGGGCCAAGATGCAGGAAGACATTGATGATACGCATCTTCTATTTAAAGACTTTGTCGCCGAGCATCGCAGTCAGGTGACTATCGACGAAGTGGCTACCGGTGAGGTCTGGTATGGCCAGCGCGCGTTGCAGCGAGGTCTGGTCGACGAGTTGCAAACCAGCGATAGCTTTATTCAGGGCTGCCTGCCGGAACGGGATGTCTTTGAAGTCCGCCATGTTCACAAGAAGAACTGGCAGGAAAAACTCGGTCTGGCTGCTGAGGGCGTAGTGCAACGCAGTGCCCTAAAGCTCTGGCAAGTAGCAACTCAAAGACAACAGCACTAGGAGTAACAAACTTGAGTAATTACAGGGCGATTCGGGTAACAGAAACCGCTGAGGGCCAGTTTGTTTCCGCGCTTGAAAACCTGGATACGCAGGCCTTGCCTGAAGGCGAGCTACTCATTCGGGTGCACTATTCCTCGCTCAATTTCAAAGACGCGCTTTCCGCGAGCGGTAATCGTGGTGTCACCAGGGAATTCCCTCATACACCGGGCATTGACGCGGCAGGTGTGGTGGAGAGCAGTGACCATTCCGACTTTGCGCCCGGCGATGAGGTCATCGTCACCGGCTACGATCTGGGCATGAGTACCAGCGGTGGTTTAGCTGAATACATACGGGTACCCGCGGCATGGGCGGTGCCGCTCCCTCGTGGTATGAGCCTGCGTGAGAGCATGATCATCGGTACAGCGGGGCTGACTGCGGCGCTTTGTCTCCGCAAATTGCAGCGTATGGGGCTAGAGGCGCGCAGCCGTGTCATTGTTAGCGGCGCCAGCGGTGGCGTCGGTAGCTTTGCCGTAGCCTTATTGGCGCGCCTGGGACATTTGCCGGTGGCCAGCACAGGCTCTGAAGCGGCGGCGGGGTATCTCCGTGATATCGGTGCTGACCAAATTCAGGATCGCTCGGTCTTGTTGGAGGCATCTAATAAGCCAATGTTGCGCGGCGAGTGGGACGCGGGTATCGATACCGTCGGTGGCATGACTCTGGCCAATATCATCAAGGGGCTTAACTATGGCGGCAGCGTCGCCGCCGTCGGTTTGGTCGGCGGCACGGATATACCCGTAGGCGTATTTCCGTTCATCCTGCGCGACGTTAATTTGTTGGGCGTTGACTCGGTCGAGATTGGTCATGAGCTGCGCCTGGACGTATGGGAAAAGCTGGCAAGCAACTGGAAACTGGACAATCTCGAACAACTGGCCACTGAAGTTGAACTGGATGCGGTGCCCGACCTGCTTCAGGCGTTGCTGGCCGGAAGCGTACGCGGGCGTACTCTTGTGCGCATTAACTGAGGAATAAATCCTATGGCGGGACCTATGGCAGGAATCAAGGTGCTCGATCTGGGCAGTATGATTGCGGGGCCAGCGGCGGCCACCATACTCGCCGACCAGGGCGCCGATGTGATTAAGGTCGAAGCGACGGGTGTGGGCGATGTCATGCGCTATCTGGGTGCCAGCAAAAACGGTGTGAGCAGTCTGTTTCACAACTGTAACAGGGGCAAGCGCTCGATTGCAGTGGACTTGAAGTCGGCTGAGGGCGTCGAGGTGATTAAGCGGCTCGCCGAGTCGGTAGACGTTGTGGTGGAGAACTTTCGGCCCGGCGTTACCGAACGTCTCGGGGTCGACTATCACAGTCTTGCCGCCATCAATCCACACATTGTCTATCTCTCAGTCTGCGGTTTCGGGCACGAGGGCCCCTTGGCCGACAAGGCGGCTTATGACAACGTCATTCAAACCTTCGCAGGAGTGGCCCAGAGTCAGGCCAGCAGAGATACCGGTGAACCCGTGCTTTACCAGCAGCTCTTTTCAGACAAGCTTACCGCGCTGACAGGTAGCCAGGCGATTAGTGCTGCGTTATTTGCAAGAGAGCGCGGTGGTGGTGGACAGCACATCAAGCTGTCGATGCTGAACTCTGTCGTGAGCTTTCTGTGGGCCGATGTTGCCGAGGCTGATGCTTTTATGGAAGAGGGCGCCCGGCTTGGTTTAAGTGTCGCCAAGGGTATTCGACTGCTGCGCTTCAAGGACGGCTTTGGTACCGCCTCGCCAGTGACCGACAAACAGTTTCACGCTTATTGCCGTGCATTTGCTGTGGATTCGAGTGACCCCGGACTCGCTACGGTGGCCGAGCGTAACCAGAATCTGGAGTTGATTAAAAACATTCTTATAGAGGTCGACGCGAAGGCCCGAGATATGACGGTGGCGGACGCTATATCTGCGCTTGAAGCAGAAGACGTACCCTGCGCCCAGGCCTACCACCTGAATGAGTTGCCCGATCACCCGCAATGTGAAGCCATCGGCGCGTTTGTAACCGTGCAGCATCCGCAGGCGGGCCCCATACGTGAACCCAGTAATCCTCCGAATTTTTCCGTCAGTGAATCAGCAAGCCCAGCTCCAGCGCCGGCACTCGGTCAGCATAGCTCTAGCATTTTGTCGGAAGCGGGTTACGGCGCTGACGAAATCGCCGGCCTGCGCGAACGGGGTGTTGTTGCGTAAGCCGACGGGCTTGTCTCGTTGTCGCACTAAGCTGCGGGTTGTATCAGCAGCGTTGGAATGCCCAGGGTGTGGCTTTTAACGGTGGCAACCCGCGTGCCGGGCTTGCGTCCATCGCGAATGTCGGAGTGCTCAACGCCATTCTCATCCAGTCGATCAAGGGTCGCTTCAAGATCCTCGGTGAGATATGTAATTCCCCAAAAATAGTCCTGCACAGGCGGGTCTTCTAATTTTTGAATGACTTCCAGCGTCATCTTCCCGCAGCGGAAGAACAGCATGCGTCCCCCCCATTCGGGTACCAGCTGATCCAGCGCCAGGCGCATCCCGTACCCATTTTCACCGAACAGGCGAATGCAGTCGTCGGCGTCAGCCGTCATCAACACGATATGATCAACGGCGGTTATGCCAGTGGAAGTGGCGGTACCCGCGTCCATCAGATTGCGCTTGTCGCTCACGGGAAGCTTTAAGCCGCGCGAATCTGCTGGCGGGGTCATCTCTTCGGTAGCATACAGGCCCAGCGAGGCAATCCCGGATCGCGTCAACTGCGGCGCCTCGCGAATAGAAATACTGACATTGCGGAGCGCAAGTTGGTCAGCCTGTAACTCGCCGAGAAGCTTTCGATATTCGGCGCTCGCCTGTGCGAGGTCAGGTACATCGATCGAAATGGAGGAAAATCCTTGGATTATGCTCATAGGTTCCAGTCTGAATGGGGTGCTGGCGCGAACGCGCGGGTGAATTGTAGGAAATGCTGTGTCATAGTAATGGCTCGAAGAATAACGATGCAAGGTAGGGAAAGGTGTTGAAACTCCATACACTGCGCCTGGCGTGTGCCAGCGTTCTTTTAATGCTGGCCTTGCCCAGTTGGAGCTATGACTTTCCGCTGAAGGATAAGTATGTAGCGACGGTTGTCGGCACACCCAGTGAGTACTACGCAGATCTCCCCGAAAAGATCCCGTTTCGAGGTCGTAGTATTACTATTTTTCCCGACCGAAAAGTACCTGATGTGGTCTTTTACGATGCCGAGCTGCTCTACTCGGTGGCTCTGCAACGTGATGCATCGCCGCTGATCTTCTTGATTGCCGGGACCGGGGCCGCCCACAATGGCGCCAAAAACAGGGAGATGGCCAGGGCCTTTTACCAGGCCGGCTTTCACGTCGTTTCATTGTCTTCCCCGACCTATACCAATTTTTTGGTGAGCGCCTCAGAGACGGGCGTACCCGGGCATGCGCAGCGTGATGCGCAGGATATTTACCGTGTGATGGAGCGGGTATGGGATGATCTTCGCGACGACATCGATGCTAGGTCATTCCACGTTACCGGCTACAGCCTTGGTGGCTTTAATGCGGCCTTTGTCTCGATGCTGGATGAGCAGCGCGGCAGCTTCGATTTTGAGCGCGTATTGCTGATCAATCCACCCGTATCGCTGTATAACAGTATTTCACTGCTCGATCGTATGACTGAGAATATTCCTGGCGGCGTGGATAACTTCGATTTGTTTTTTGAAGATCTGGTGCGCGGTTTTACCGAAGTCTACAAGCGCAGCGACGACGATATCGGTGAGGATTTTCTTTACAGCGCTTACGAGGCTCTCGATCTGCAGAACGAGGAACTCGCGGCATTGATCGGTGTATCGTTTCGCCTGTCTTCCGGTTCACTGGTATTTGTATCCGATGTGATGACCGACTACGGCTTCGTTAAACCCAAAGGGCTGACATTGACGCGACACAGCGATCTTTCGCAGTACAACAGGGTCGTGTCACGGCTCGGCTTCACTGATTTTTACCACGAGTTTTTCTATCCCTTTTACCGGGATCTGGATGGGCTTGAAGACCGCGATGAATTCATTCGCACCGCCAGCCTTACCCATATTTCTGACTACCTGCGCAACAGCTCAAAGATCAGTGTTATGCACAACGAAGACGACATTATCCTCGAGCCGGGTGAAATTGATTTCTTCCGTGAGACCTTTGGTGATCGAGCTACCATCTATCCCTATGGGGGGCACTGCGGCAATATGAGTTACCGCGACAATGTGGCCCACATGGTCGACACGTTCACGCGCTGAGGAGAAAGCTATGAAGAACCTGATACTCCGCAGTGCCTTGCTAGCGTCCGTAGTTTTCATTGCGGCATGCAGCAGTGGACCCGAAGCAGTAGAGCAGTATGAACAGCCTATCTATAGCGCGGAGCGGGTGCTGCCGGACAACGCAGAGTCTCGCGATGCCATGGCGGTTTACGACCCGTGGGAGGGCATGAACCGCCGCATCTACAACTTTAATTATCACTTCGATCGCACGATATTCCTGCCGGCAGTACGCGGTTACCAGGCGGTGACTCCGGATATTGTTGAGAAGGGCGTTCATAACTTCTTCAATAACTGGCGCGATGTGAATACCTTGCTCAACTCTATCCTGCAATTGTCGCCAGAGAAGACCATGCAGTCGCTAGGTCGAGTCCTGGTCAATTCGACGGTGGGGCTGTTGGGCCTGATTGATGTGGCGACGGATCTGGATCTACCCAGGCCGGTCGAAGACTTCGGCCAAACTCTGGGGCACTGGGGTGTAGGCTCTGGCCCTTACCTGGTGGTGCCTTTCCTGGGGCCGTCGAACTTACGCGATGGCGTAGGTCTGATCCCGAATTTCTATTTACAGACACAGATTTCAGAAACCATTTTTGACGACGCCGCAGAAGTGCAAATCCCTGTGACCTTGCTGAACTCTGTAGACACGCGGGCCAATGTGTCATTCCGCTATTATGAGACTGGCTCTGCCTTTGAATATGAAACCCTGCGCTGGCTGTATTCGACCATGCGCGATCTCGATGTAGCCAAGTAGACAGGGAGAGACATAACGCATGAAACAGAAACTACTTTCTATCCTGGCGATCGCGCTGTGTAGCTACAGCATTGGCTTGTCGGCGGATAGCATCCGAATAGGTACGGCACAGTCCTTGAGCGGCATTTACGAGGAGTTTGGTCAGGAGCAATTGCGTGGCCTGCAGATGTGGGTTGATGATATCAACGCGCGGGGCAGCCTGTTGGGACGTCCGGTGGAGCTCATTCATTATGATGATCATTCGAAAGCCGACCGCAGTGCCTGGCTCTATCGAAAGCTGGTTCAAGAGGACAGCGTCGATTTATTGGTGGGGCCGTACTCGTCCGACATTACTCTCGCGGTGAGTGACGTGGTCGAAGAGTTGGACTTCCCGCTGGTGGCTGCCGCCGCCTCGGCAGAGAAGATCTGGGCGCGGGGACATAAGAATATTTTTGGAATCGATGTTCCTTCAAGAAATTACATGGACCTGGCGATTCATACGGCCCGGGATCGCGGAGCGAAGACTTTCGCATTGATCTACACCAGCACGGAGTTTTCCGAGGATGTGGCCAGGGGTGTTCGCGACGAGATCAGAGCCAATAATCTGCGGCTGATACTGGATGAGCAGTACGACGTCAACGAAACGGATTTCACGGAGCTGGCTAAAAAGCTCGAAGCGTCTAATGCGGATGTGGTGCTGGGCGCCACATATCTGGAAGATTCCATCGCACTCGCCCAGGCTATCGGACCCATGCGCCTCGACGCCGACATGGTGGCGTTGACCGTTGGGCCTGCGCTGCGCGAATTTGGTGACCGGATGGAATCCAAAGCCGAGGGCGTGGTAGGGGTAGTGCAGTGGTTGCGCAGTGTGCGTATGCCGATGGCGCAGGATTTTGCCTACCGCTATCGACAAAAATACGGCAACAACCCTGGGGTACATGCCGCTATAGGTTATAGCGCCGGCCAGGTTTTGGAGGCGGCTGTGCGTCTGGCGGGCAGCACTGATCGAGATGCCGTTAGAGAGCAACTCGGCAGCATGCAGTTCCGCTCGCTGCTGGGTCATTATCAGGTGGATGAGAACGGTCGCCAGGTGGGCAAACAAAACTACCTGCTGCAATGGCAGGATGACAGCCGTCGGCTTGTTGGGCCGGATAATCTGGCAGAGCGGGAGATCATTTACCCCCGCATTCAGTGAAGTGCTGGGTTCCCTTATTGCTGGTGCTTTGTGCACCGGCATATAGTTGGGGTCCGCAGGGGCACCGCGTTGCAGCCTACATAGCAGAAGATTGGCTTACGCCAGCGGCCGCGGCATCGGTACGGGAACTCTTGGGTAGTCAGACGCTGGCAGAGGCTTCTACCTGGGCTGATGAGATGCGCGGCAACCCCTCGCCATTCTGGCAAGAACAGGCGGGCTCTTATCACTACGTGACTGTCCCTCCCGGCAAGCGCTATACCGAGGTAGGCGCGCCGAAGAAGGGGGACGCTGTTACCGCGCTGACGATGTTTCGTGCCACGCTGAACGATCCGAGCGCCGCCCGAACCCAGCAACAACTCGCACTGCGCTTTAGTATTCACATCGTGCAAGACTTGCACCAACCGCTGCACGTGGGCAACGGCAACGACCGCGGCGGTACGCGGTACTACGTCATTCAGGACTTCAAGCGACAGAATCTGCACTGGCTATGGGATAGCGGCCTGTTTCGGGCTGCTGGCTATAGTGATAAGCGACTACTGGCGAGGCTGCGAGCGAATCGGGACTTGCAGGAAGAGGGACGTTGGCTGAATCCTGATCCGCTACAGTGGGTTTCAGAAAGCGCACAATTACGTGACGAGATTTACCCGCCTGAGGGAAAGCAGATTAGCAGTGAGTACCTGCGGCAGAGTGTGAAGAAAGCAGAACAACGCCTGCACATGGCGGGCGTGCGTACGGCTGCATACCTGAACGCCCTGTTTGATCCTCAGGCGTCGCGGACCGATAAGGTAACCAGTACGGGATTGTGATCTGAGCTCTGCACGCTCAGGCTCTGGCTCTCGACAATATGCAGGCCTCGCACCAGTACGTGATCGAGCGCATAGCCCATGACTCGGGTGCGATGATCTTCGTCGAATTCAACGGATTCGAGACCAAGCCCTAAGATGGTGCGCTTAAATAGCGCCTTGCGTGGAGCGTTCCAGGTATTGAAATCGCCCGCAAAAATGACCGGTCCAGTATGCTGCTCAATAAGCGCGGCAGATGACTCTAGCTGTACAGCTAGGTCCTCAGTACCCAATGTGAAGTTAACGGCGTGAAGGTTGATGACCAGTAAGTGCCGATCCTTATCCAGATTGAAAACGGCGACTGAAGTTGCCTTGGGGGTGCGGAGCCAGGGCTCGTTATGGCTGAGTCGGCAATGCTTTGCAGGAGCCGCATGGCTGAGCGTTAGCACGCCCGTGACCTGGCTTGCGGCGCGATAACCCTCGGCGAAGCTCCCGTGATAATCACGCAGAGACGGTGATGCCCTGAGACCAACATCAGCTTCCTGCAGGAGGACCAGATCGACATCCGGTGTGAGTGTTTGCAGCTCCGCTTCAAACTCTGGGTGTGTAGCTTTCTGCACGTTCCAGCTTAGCAAACGAATATGCTCTCCCAGAACGCCGTTGGCGGCGTGATCACCGAGGCTTTTTGATGATAGGAGAGCCAGAGACCCGTCTTCGCTGCAGTATTCAGGTATCAATGTACGCTCCGGCGGCGTCAGTGCGCTGCTGGGGAGGCTCTGCACCAGGCAGATCAGGCTAAAAAGAACAACGAAGTGACGCACAGCAGTTTTGCCTCGGCTATGGGTACGCGCAAGATGGATACTCCCAAGAACGGCCCAATGATTTTTCAAGCGCTAGTGTTCGGAGCTTTCTCCATTTCTAGGAGGTCTACAAGAATAACGCAAAAAACGACTGGGCGCAGTGCAAATTATGTAACGCACTGATTTGAAAGAGAAATATCTATAGCTGAATGTAATTCATCGCTAAACGTATTGCGAGCTCACAGAAAGGGGGGATTGCCGGACAAGCCGCGCGGAATGCGGTTTCTCGCGCGGAGATGCGCTATTTTTTTGGGATATTTACGATGAGAATATGATACAATAACAATGTCCTGTGTCATAATGACTAATCGATGTCTGCCCGATTGGAGTATTTCTATGCAACAGCTGAGCGGTACTGATGCGTCCTTTTTGTATCTGGAGGCCTCTCACGCGCCCCAACATATATCGACCTTGGCGATTTATGATCCATCCACGGCGCCGGGAGGCGGGGTCCGTTTCAAGAAGATCATAGAAAACTACAGCCGTCGTGTGCGCGGTGTAAAGGCAATGACTCAACACCTGGTTGAGGTCCCATTAAATCTTGGGCACCCCTACTGGGTTGACAATGGCACGTTCGATCCGGAATTTCATATCCGCCATATAGCCCTCCCGAAGCCGGGTGATTGGAGGCAGCTTTGCATCCTGGTGTCCAGGCTACATGCGAGGTCGCTTGACCTCAGTAGGCCACCCTGGGAGCTTTGGGTTATCGAGGGTCTGGACAAAGTGAAGGGGCTTCCAAAAGGCTCTTTTGCGCTGTTTACCAAGATCCATCATGCCGCCATTGACGGCGTAGCTGGCCTGGAAATGATGGAAGCTGTGCATGATTCGACACCGGACTGTGACGATGCGGCAGGGCCAAAGACCGTGACGCACGATGGCGAACCGTCTAAAACAGAGCTTCTGTTTCGCTCCACTGTAAACTCGATTAAATCACCCCTTGAATTACTCAGTGTCGCGCGAAACACCGTGCCGGGCCTGGCGCGTGCTTTTGCTGGCGTCAGGGCTGGGAAGTTGCAGCGCGTAGGAGAGATTCCGCGCTGCCGATTTAACGGCCCGGTGTCCCCCCACCGTGTATTTGATGCGACCAGCTTCCCGCTTGACGACATCAAGCGGATCAAAAACTCCGTAGCAGGCGCCACTGTCAATGATGTCGTTCTCGCGCTGGTTGGTGGTGCCCTGAACAAATACCTCTCGGCACACGATGAGTTGCCCGAGATATCGCTTGCAGCAGCAGTGCCAGTGAATATTCGCTCAGCGCAAGATGCCGCCGGTGGCAATCAGATTTCTATGATGACCGTGAGGCTCGAGACCGATAAAGCTGATCCGCGAGAACGATTGCAGGCGGTGCATGAGGGTTCGCTCAATGCCAAGGAGCTAAACAGCGCGATCGGTGCCAGCACTATGTCTGATTACATCCAGTTCATGCCACCGATGCTGATGTCGCAGGTTACGCGTGTCTCTAGCAGTTTGGGCTTGATGAACCATATGAATCCCGTCATCAATACCGGTGTCACCAACGTCCCTGGCCCCCAGGTTCCCTTGTACAACACGGGCGCGAAAATGGTGGGTTATTTTGGGGCGGGCCCGATTGGAGATGGCATGGGATTGTTTCACGCGATCAGCAGCTACTGTGGTGAGCTGAGCGTGTCCTTCATCTCCTGTCGAGATATCATGCCCGACCCTGCTTTCTACATGCAATGTATAAAAAGCAGCTTCGACGAGATGTTAGCGGCTGCCAAATCCGATCGCGAATCATCGAAGAAGAAATAATGATTACAAAGCGCAGATACGAACTCGCCCTTAAGAAAGCGGCCAGTTATGCAGAGTGGCGCGATGCCGCGGAAGCTTACGATAAGTACCATGGCCTTGAACATTGGCGCAAAAGAGACGAGACCAGCCAGTATGATTATGTGTCGGTGAGGGTGCGTCTCGACAAGTTGCGCAGCCTCAAAGCTCGTCAGGATGTGAGTGGCCTGCTGTATACCCTGAACGAGGGCATTCACGGAAACGTAGGCGGGATGGGCAAGGGTAGTCTCTACAGCCACGCCCTGTCAGGCACCAAGCATCTGATCTCGGATTACATCGAAGAAGTGGTTCATGCCCTGGAACTGATCGACCAGGACGACAGCGGGCAAATCAGCTTCGAGGAGAAACTCGATTTTTTCCGCCGCGCTGCCCACTGTTTTGGCCGCACCGGCTTCATGCTGAGCGGCTCGGGTACCTTGTTCTATTACCATCTGGGTGTGGCCAGGGCTTTGCTTAAAGAGGAGCTGTTGCCCCAGATAATTTCAGGCTCCAGTGGTGGGTCATTTGCCGGTAGCTTGATCTGTACGCATACTGAAGAAGAGTTACTGGACGTCCTGACCCCCGAGTTTTTTCTGGAACGAGTCATGTCCGGCGGACGCATTGAAGACTCCCGGGAAATACTGGCCGCCACACTGCCCGACCTCACCTTCCAGCAGGCTTTTGAGAAAACCGGGCGCTCAATGAGCATAACGATTTCGCCTGCTGAAGAACATCAGACCTCCCGATTATTGAATGCCGTGGCCTCTCCCGCTGTGTTATTGCATAGCGCCGTCCTCGCGTCTTGTGCCGTACCGGGCTTTTACCCGCCCGTGGTGTTGGAGGCACTCGATAAATACGGAGAGCGTAAAAGTTATCTGCCGCAGCGGTCCTGGGTGGATGGAGCGGTGACCGATGATTTGCCAGCCAAACGGCTGGCGCGATTGTTTGGTGTGAACCACACGGTTGTCAGCCAGACCAATTTGGCCGCTATTCCGGTTGCCCGCCAGCATGAACGTAAGCTGACCACGGCGGGTCTGTTGGTCAGGGGTTGCCTGAGATCGGGCAAGGAATGGTTTAACACCTGGGAAGCCTTGCTCGGGCGCTCGAAAAGCGCGCCGGACTCAATGGTTCGCTTGAGTAGCATTGTGCGTGCATTGATTAATCAGGAGCACGTCGGCGATATAAACATTATCGCGGATCACAACTTTCTCAACCCGATGAAGATATTTGAGCAGCCCGACGAAACACGCATGAGGAAGCTGTTCGAGATGGGAGAGCGCTGCGCCTGGCCAAAGTTGGAAATGCTGCGGCAACAGTCGCGCATCAGCCGCAAGTTGGACTCGCTGGTGCAGAGCTATGAGCAACTGCATGCGGAACAGTTACATCAGAAACACCTTTCTTATAAGAAGACCGCGTAGCAAGTGTCTGGAGAATGTCGGTGGCGAGAGGGATCGGAAAACTAACTGGCACCAACGTGCTAATCACCGGAGGCGGTACAGGCATCGGTAGGGCCTGCGCAGTGCGTCTTGTCGCCGATGGCGCGACGGTCACTATTTGCGGCCGTACCGAGGCGAGCCTTGCGGCCGCGGTGGATACCATCAGCGGACATGCAGAGTACGGCGGCAGCGCACACTATAGAGTCTGCGATGTCACTGATGAGCATAGTGTTCGAGATGTGATCGGACAGGCCGCCGAGCGCACTGGCAGCCTGAATGGTCTTATTGCCAACGCCGGTGGTGGTGAAGGAGTGCCGGCTCCCTTTGGTGAACTGGACACTGAGGACTTTGGCAGAACGCTGGATTTGAACCTGATGGGCACGTTTTATTGTGTGAAACACAGCATTCCCTTTTTGTCGGAAGCAGGGGGCGGCTCCTTCGTAGCCATGTCGTCCTTGGCGGGTCATGTCACCCACCGATACGGCAAAGGCTACTGTGTTTCCAAGGCCGCTGTTGAATCGATGATGCGCAATGCCGCCGATGAATATGGCGCTTCCAATATTCGCTTCAATGCGATCAGGCCCGGATTGATTGCAACTGAAATGATCGCCGAAGGTATGCCCAGCGACAGCCGCATATACGCAGACTATATCGAGAACACGCCTATGGGTGACGCAGGTAAGCCGGAAGATGTGGCGGAGCTGGCGCGTTTCCTGATTGGGCCCGAATCACGCTGGATTACCGGGCAGTGTATCAATGTGGATGGTGGTAACAGCCTGCGTCGCGGTGGTGATTTCAGTTTGCTGTTGGCCGACTAGATAGGTGTATGGGGTTTCAGGGTTAGAGAAAAATGATAAAAGACGTTCGAATTACTGATATGGAAAAGCCCGTTGCATCGCCAGGGATGCTGGCACTGCTGCAGCAGATGGCTGTAAATGGCATTGTCCAGACCAGCCACATGAACTACATTCTCAAGCATTTCCCCGAGTCTGCGGCCACGGCTGTAGAAAAGCCTCTAATCGTGGCCGGTCTCCCACGCTCGGGTACCACCCATTTGCTGCAGCTCCTGACCACCGCGCCCGAACTTATCTGGATGAAGAATTGGGAAGCGCGCATGCCTTTTCCCAGTCCAGCCATGTTGGCGGGTGAAGTACCTGATGACAGGGAGGAGCAGAGCATAGAGGCGCATTTTCAGCGCGACAGCCTGATGCCGCTTCAGCGCAGCATCTACGACGCGGGCGTCCAGGATTCCACTGAAGAGATTGAATGTATGGTGCATGGTTGTTATGGCCTTGTGCCAGCAATGCTGGGTGACTCCCCGGAGTACGATCGAACCTACTACGATTGCGATCGGGTCGAGGACTACCAGTATCTCTATCGGTAACTGCAGGCCCTTCAGTGGGTCAAGCAATGTAGTAGCGACCAGCGCTGGTTGTTGAAGTCCCCAGCGCACCTTGCTGCTCTGGGTAGTCTGAATAAAGTGTTTCCAGATGCCTCGTTGGTGTTTACCCACCGGGATCCGGCTTCGGTGTTCAGCTCGCTGATTACCCTGTTGGGTTACGGAACGAGAGTCTATTACTCGAGTATCTCAAAGGAACAGTTGATCGGTAAGGCGCGGCGTATGCTGCATGGCTTCCTCCGCGGCTTGATCGATAACGAAAGACTGTTTGAGGGGCGCTGCACGCATCTGTATTTTCACGATCTGAAGAAAGACGTGATCGGCTATGTGGAAGAGATTTACGCGCTGGCTGGCATGAACTTCGACGCAGCGGCGCAGGCCCGCATCGCTGAGCAGGCGGTCAAGTTCTCCCGTGGACACACCGGCACACGAGTGGTTTATGACCTCGAAACTGACTTCGGCCTGACGCGGGATCAGTTGCGCGAGGAGTTTTCCTATTACCTGGACAAGTATCCGGTAGAGATCGAGGAGTCCAATAAATGAGCCTCAGGACGCTGGCTGGACCTCTACTGGCGCTGTTGTGTTCAGGAGTCATGGCCTTGGAAGGGCCATCGCCGGACATTAATGCGGAGCTGTCCGCTCACCAGGCGCAATGGGTTCCTGCGCGAATCGACCATGTCACTGGTCCGATTCATATGGCGACAGGCTTCGATATGTCCAATATGGTATTTGTCGAGGGCGACAAAAGCACCATCGTGATCGACTGGGGCATGCTCCACGCTAACACCAGCAGGGCCCTGACCGCTTACCGCGAAGTCAGTGACAAACCCATCAAGACGCTGATCTTGACCCATCCTCACGGCGATCACTACGGTGGCGTCGGTGGGCTGTTCTCCGGCGAAATTCCCAGTGATGTAGAGACTATCGGCCCTGCCAACAACTATATGAAGCAGAATCAGGTTACCCCGTTACATCCCTATTTTCAGGGAGAAATGTATCGCGGTCTGTACCTGCAAATGGGCGTGCTGTTACCGCCGGGTCCAGCGGGGTCGGCTTGCCTTGGCGTGGGCCCACAGGTGACCTTCGGGCCGAGAAGTGGCTTACCTGCTTTCACCCACACCTTGACCGAATCGGAATCAATGACGATCGATGGCGTAAGAGTCGAGTTCATCTATGCGCCTGGCGATCTAGTCGAGCATTACGCCATTTGGCTGCCGGAGTATCAGGTACTGATTACGGGTGATCTCCCCTCGCTGGCGTTTTTTGTAACACCCCGGCAGGAGTTGACCAGAGATATCGATAATATGATTCGCAGCACCCGAATGCTCGCCGACTTTCCAGCCCTTCATACCCTGTACTTGCACAGCTCGAGGATCTATCGGGGTGTCGAGGGCCAGGAGATGCTGCGCGATGCCCATGATTATCTCAAACTGGTTCGCGATCAGACCTACCGCGCTATCAATAACAACAAGACCCCCGAGGACCTGATCGCTGAATTCCCGATGCCCGAGCGCTTCCTCAACAATCCCGACATGAGAGACCATTATCATCACTTCTCCTGGATGTTGCGGGGCTTGTATACCAAGAAAGTGGGTTGGTTCGGCGGGGAGATGGCGCAAATTGTGAAGCCATTAGCCAGGGAGGAATCCTTGCGCATGGCTGAACTGGCCGGCGGCGAGGCGGCGCTGTGGACGGCGGCAGAAAGAGCCTACGACGCGGAGGATTTTGGCTGGTCGGTACAACTGGCCGCGCACTTGCTTCGCTTGCAGCCCGACAATGAGCAATATCGCCAGTTGAAGGCGTTCGCGCAGCGCAGCCTGGCCTACCGCTCGCACTCGGCAATCGAGCGGCACTACCTGCTCGCCGACGCTATGGCGCTGGAGGGACGGTTCGTGCCGGGTGATTTGAGTCTGGTGGCTAGAGCCGTGGGCCCCGATGTGCGCAGTTTGTCGGTGCAGACCATTCTTGACGACTACTTGGGTGCCCGACTGCGCGCCGAGGAGTGTCTCGATTACGACCAGAGTATCACCTTGGATATCAGCGATGAACAATCGCTGCTGACTCTGCGAATTCGCGATGGTGTTGCGATCTCCAGTTCCGGGCAGGCCCCGGATGCAGTCCATCGTGTTCGGCTGAGCTCCGCAGATTTTTACGAGATTTTTCTCGGTGAACTGAGCTGGCTGGAGGCAATTGACACTGACCGCGTTGAGCTCAGCGGCGATGTGGAAAGCTTTTACTCATTTATCAATCTCTTTGATTGGTAGAGTTGTGGCGGTGCACCGGTATCGAGGTTGCGGCAGTCGTGTGCAGCGCTGACGGACTTTCAGACAGGTGGTCCTGTCCGTGAACGCTGAATAATTAAATCAAGAGACAGTGGAGTTAAGTACCATGTCAGACACGAGACCTTCTATAGCACAGCTGAAGCAGATGCTGACGGCGCCGGGCCAACCGTTTGAGGTGGAGGAAATCTCCCTGGACGGCAACACCATCAAAACCTGGAAGCATGCTCCTGACACCCTTGCGTCCATTGTTGAAGCCAGTAAGGCATTCGGAGACAACGAGTACATCGTCTTCGAAGATGAGCGACTCACCTACGCCGAGCATTACCAACAGGTCGCGAGGCTGGCTAATCATCTTGTCGATCAATATGGCCTCCAGCAGGGCGATCAAGTGGCTCTCGCTATGCGCAATTATCCCGAGTGGTCAGTGGCCTTCTGGGCGGCTGCTGCTGCAGGTGCCATTGTGGTACCAATGAATGCTTGGTGGACCAGCAATGAGATGGAGTATGGCCTCAGAGACAGTGGTGCAGTATTGGCGATCGTGGATGAGGAGCGCCTGCAGCGGATACAGGCCATAACGACCGAGTTGCCATTGGCGAATACGCTGGTCACGCGCTGCGAGAAATTGCCGGACGGTGTGGACGATCTGACATCCTTGCTGGCGCAGGGTAATGGCGAGCATCTACCCGAGGTGGATTTGGGTCCGGAAGATGATGCCACCCTGTTTTATACATCGGGTACCACGGGGTTTCCTAAGGGTACCCTGGGCAGTCATAGGAATTTTTGCAGCGCGCCCATGAGCGGTCAATACCTGGGCTTACTCGGTATGCTACGCAATGGTGCGGGGCCTGAAGAGTTGGCGGCGATGGCAAATTTCAAACCCGTGGCTTTGTTGCCGGTGCCGCTATTTCATGTCACCGGCTGCCAGGGTGTTATGGCGGGTATGTTCAGTGCAGGTGGCAAAATTGTCATGATGTACAAATGGAACGCCGAGTTAGCAGCGGACCTGATTACTGCTGAGAATATCACCGCTTTCGCTGGCGTCCCCACCATGACCCGTCAGTTGGTAGACCTGCCCGATATTGCGCAACGGGACTTTTCTTCCATGCGTAATATTGGCAGTGGTGGCGCGCCTGTCCCGCCTGAGCAATCTCGCCGACTAAGGCAGGCTTTCGCCAATGCTGGCATCAGCAACGGCTATGGCATCACCGAGACTTCTTCCATTATTACCTCTATCGGCGGTCTTGACTATGAGTTGAAGCCCGCCAGTGCCGGACCGGCTGCTGCTGTGTTCGACCTTAAAGTGGTCGCTGAGAACGGCGCCGAGGTTGCCACCGGTGAACTTGGTGAGTTCTGGGTGCGTGGTCCCAGCGTCGTAAAGGGTTACTGGAATCGTCCGGAAGCGACAGCCGAGGCTTTTGTCGATGGCTGGTATAGGACCGGAGACATCGGCCGGGTGGACGAAGAAGGTTTCCTGTATATCGTCGATCGACTCAAGGACATGATCATCCGCGGCGGTGAGAACATCTACTGTGCCGAGGTCGAGGCCGCTCTCAGTGAGCATCCAGAGGTGAGCGTCGCCTGCGTATTTGGCATCCCCGATGACATTCTTGGTGAGCAGGTTGCTGCCGTGGTGGAGATAGCACCGCAGAGCGCATTAACTGAACAGGAATTGCGCGCGTTTGCAGGCGAAACTCTTGCGACGTTCAAGATTCCGACGAAGCTTTGGTTGCGAAAGGACGCGCTACCCCTGGGGGCGACCGGGAAGGTGCAGAAAAAGGAACTGCGCGCATATTACCTCGAACAGATGGACGCAGTTCGTGAATCCTGACGCGGGCTTGAAAGATTAGGGGGTAAGCATGCGACGCCTTGATGGAGCCAGTGCCCATATGATCTATAACGATCTGCCGGGCCAGTATCAACACACACTGAAGATTGCCATTCTCGATTTTGGAGAGGAGCGCGACAGCTACTGCTTTGAAACCCTGAAGGCAATGATTGAGCAGGAGTCTGCTTCGATTCCCTTTACCCGCTGGAAAATATTGCGGGTTCCCTTTGGCATCAATCATCCCTACTGGGTACAGGACCTCGAGTTTGATATCTCCCACCATGTTCGCCGGGTGGGCTGCCCGGCACCCGGCGACAGGCGAGCGTTCTGCCAACTGGTGTCAGAATTGTACGCTCAGACCCTGAGCAAGAGCCTACCGCTCTGGACGATTTGGGTCGTAGAGGGTTTGCCGGACGGGCGTGTGGCGGTGGTAGCCATGCTGCACCACGCCTACTGCGATGGTGTGGGAGCCAGTAAGCTGCTACAGCGTCTCACCTCTCATGCAGAAGACGCAGAGATGCTTGGCGATATGGGCGTCGATCCGAGTAAAAGGGGTAGCCGCGTCCGCTTGTTCATTCGTGGAACTTTGGAATTGCCGCTGATGTTCTTGCGCGAAGGCCCGTCTTTAATCAGCGACGCGCTTGCTCTCAGAAAAGTAGCGAAAGAATACCGACGGGAGGGCAAAGATCTTCCCCCTAATCCAGCGGAGGCGCCACCTTCTGCCTTGCTCAATGCGCCTGTCGGCCATGCGCGCACTTTTTATTACGAATCCCTGGACCTGGCCAGCTTTAAATCGGTGGGTAAGCATTTCGGTGTCTCTATCAACGACCTGTTGCTGGCGGTAGTTAGCGGAGCGCTGCGGCGCTATCACGAGTCCAGGGGCCTGCCCATTGACGGTCCCGCGTTCGCCGCCATACCAATCAACCAGCGCACCGAGGAGCAACAGAAGGAGATGTTGGGTAACTTCATAGGTAATGGAACGGTCACCATGCCGGTTGACGTCGCTGATCCCCTGGAGCGATTGCGGCGCGCCAGTGCGTCGGCACAGGCTATGAAGGATTACATCAAAGATACCGAGGGCAGGGGGCTGGCCCGAATGTTGGAACTACTGCCGCCTCTTTTTGCCAACTTGATGAACTGGGCTGTCCGCCGCAGTGAGGGGCGGCTTTCCCCGTTTGGCAACCTTATGGTCTCAAATGTCCCGGGACCGCGCGAACACCTTCAATTAGGTGATCACATAAAGATCAGTGACTGGCTTTCCATCGGTCAGGTCAGCATCGGCATTGGCGTCAATGTCACCGCTTGGAGCTATGTCGATCAGTTCAATATCTGCCTGATCGCCAATCCTGCGGTGATTTCAGACGGCGAAGAATTTCTTGCGCACATGACAGCGTCCTTCGATGAATATAAGGACATGGCTGGCGCAAACAGCGAGAAGCCACCAACAAGCAGTGAGGAGCCAACATCATGACCACTTTAAGCCTTGTAGATCAGGCTATGTTCAAACTAGAGCAGAGCGGCCTGCCGCCGCTTTATATGGGGGGCGCGATGATTGTCGATCCAAGCGACTCACCTTTTCCAATCGACGGACGGATACTGGCGAATCACCTGGCTGCATTTATGGAGGGAATTCCGCTCATGCGTCAGAAGCTGGTGCAGGACAAGATGCGCCTGGGGACGATGCGTCTGGTGGATGACCCAAATTTTGACGTGAACAGTCATATTACGGTCTCCCAGCTCAAGGCGCCGGGAGGATATGACGAACTCACAGAGCATCTGGCGTTGTTCTCCGCCAGGCGCATGGACCTCGACCGGCCGCTCTGGCACTACGAAATCATTGAGGGCCTGGAGGATGGAAAGATAGCGATTGCCTCGCACTTGCATCACTCGATTATGGACGGTGTTGGCGCCACTCGCGTGCTGGGGGGAATCATGAGTACTGAGCCGGTGGAACCGCGCGAGCCAGAGAAGCAGGCCTGGTCTCCTGACCCGGAACCCAGTAACGCAGACCTGACCGGCAGCGCGCTGATGGAACAGGCGAGGCGCCTTTAAGTGGATACGCCTAAGTTCGTATACAGCAATGCCCGGCCGCTCTTCAAGATCTTGAACCAGCAACTGGCCAAGCGCTTGCGACCGAGCGAGGAGACGGAGGCGGATGTGCAGGCACCCAAACCGAAGCCTCAGAAGACCTCGCTGAATTCAGGTCAGATATCAGACAAGCGTATCGTCGCCTACCTGAATCTGCCTATGGCGGAAATCAAGGCCTTACGCACCGCCTACGATTGCAGTATCAACGATCTGGCCTTATTTATAAGCTCTATGTCGCTGGAATACTACTTTGAGTCCATCGGTGAGACCGTGGACTTTGACCTGATTGCAGGTATGCCGATCAGCACCCGCGCAGCAGACGACCACAGTGCCGGTAATGCATTGCGCAATGCCATGGTCAATCTGCATAACACGGTGCCCGACCCCAAGCAGCGCCTGGCATCGATTGTTCGTGACACGCGAGAGATTAAGGCATCCGTCAACCGGCCGGGCAATGAAAAGGACAGCGACGAGCCCTCGATTGATTTGGATGCGCTGGGCGGACTTTTCAGTCCGATCATTCTGGACGCGGCGTTTTATCTGGTGTCGCGTTTTGCGCTGCTCGAAAAAATTCCGACAATTGGCAACGTTTTGATCACCAATGTGCCCGGCCCCGGTGGGGACCTATTTTGCAGCGGGGCAAGGGTTGTTGGGAATATACCCATGGCTCCTTTCTTCGGCCCATTTGCATTGACCATAACGATTTCCTCTACCAGTGACGTGCTCAGCATTGGCTATCACGGCTGTGGGGAAACTATTAAAGACAAGGAGCTTCTGGTTCGCGGTGCGGAGCGAGCATTTGACACCCTGAAGAAAAACGCGGCTCGCAAGCCAAAAGCGAAACCTAAGGCGAAGAAGGCAAAAGCTGGCCCCAGGAAGAAAGCTCCTCGGCGCGGTTGACGTTAGAGACGAAAAAAAGGGCGGGGGGCCCCGCACAGTCCACCCCGCCAAGAAGCCGAAAGACGGCTTAGGACATCAGCCGGAAAACAGGTAACGGCCAATAGTCTTCCGAGCTTTGGACCTGCCGTACCGTCTGGGCAGGGGGTCTAGCTCCCGAGTATTGATGAACTCAGCCATCCGGTCTGTGGCAAGCTGCGCCTCGGGCAGAAAGTTAAACAGTGGAAAGTCGTGGGGCATTTCTTCCCAGACTTCCAGGAAAAATGGAACATTGGCCTCTTCGGCCCTCTGTGCTGCGCGCAAGGTGTCATCCAGCAGTATTTCTGTGCTTCCGACCTGACCAAGGATGGGTGGTAAGCCATTGAAGTCCGCCAGCACGGGTGACAGGTAGCGGTCCTCGGGAAGGGCGTCGCCAATATAGACCTGATGCATTGCAGAGGCGCGAAGTGTCGGCAGTATTGGGTCTTTGTGTTTGTTGTATCGTCGGGATTTTCCACTGTAGGTGAGATCTCCGAGTGGAGAAATCAAAACCGCGCCAGATGGCATGGGTGAGCCCTCATCCCGTAAGGCGAGCAGGGTACTCAGTACCAGGCCACCGCCGGCAGAATCTCCGGCCAGGGTAATATTCTCTGGGTCAATTCCCTGCGCCAATAATGCGTGATAGGCAGTCAGACAATCCTGCAGCCCACCGGGAAACGGTGTTTCCGGGGCAAGTCGATAGTGCACGACCAGGGCTTTGCAGTTGGCTGATCGGCACACTCTAGCCACGAAATTTCTGTGTTGGATCGGGGCGCGAGTAACGAAACCACCCCCTGGAAAGTACAGCAGTATCTTGCGGGGGCGTCGCGGGTGTATGTGAATCCACTCTCCCTCATAGCCGGGCTCACTCACTTCACGCCAGCGAACGTCTTCCGGCACGACCTGGCGATCATCCATGCGCGAGGTTACGTTGCGCATTGATTCAAGACTCCCGAAGCGCATCACGGGCTTAATAAGAGTGCGAGTGGAGGCGTTGAGAGCCTTGGCCTGCCAACTCGGCCCGCTGCACAATCGGGGTGCGCGAGGTAGTTGCGCAAGCATACGATAATCCTTGAGGTTGTCTACTGTGTCTGAAATAGCTTCAATCGTGCGACCCACAGCCGTAAGTTGACGTTCAACCACCCGTGACTCAATGTCTCCCAGGTGAACAGACATTACCCTTCGCAGCCTGCGGTACTCCCGCTTGATTCTTGCACCAAAAAGGGGGTCATTGCGGTAACGGGTTCTGGCTTCGATATGCTTCAGCTGTGCAGCGCTCAGCTTGGTCCTGGCCTGCGGAAATACGTCTTTCGTCTCAAACCTGATGTGCTTTCGATAGACTTCAATGTAATTCAGCAACTGCCTGAATAGCTTTTTTCGGTCGGCGGGGCGACCTTCGCAGATGTGTGTGATTTGCTGAAACAGCGAGTTGTTAAGCTGGTGTAATAGCTGGTGCTCTCTCTCCAGGCGTTCATAGACGGGGGCAAAGCTGGGCTCGGTGCGCCGTAAATCCTCGTATATCAGTTCTTCGCGAGGATGGTGGTATTCCCCGGGGAAGAGCATCAGGTAGTCGATCATGTCTCGGAGTAACATGAAGTCGGGCACCTGGCCGCGTTCCAGTTGTTGTGTTTCTTTTTCCAGTGCCTCCAGCAGCGATAGTAGATGGCCGTGCTCCAGGATGAGTATATCGATAATACCTTCCCAGTCGCCGGCTTTACCTTGCGGTGCCACGGTTTTGAGAGCTGCCGTCATTCAGCCGTTTCCATCTGTATTTTGCAGTTCACACATATGATACATTACATGAATTGTGTAGCATATGTAAGTTATAGATTGGTCTTTCAATTTTTCACTGAGCCACAGTCCTATGAAGTTTTGGAATAATTTCGTTAACAATCACCCTGACCTCTGGCGTCGCTCGATCGACAAAATGTTGCGCGCTGACCGGCGCAATCCACTTCCGGAAGGGGCTGTGGTTTTTGCTGGTAGCTCCAGCATTCGCTTCTGGAAGACGCTGCAGGAGGATATGCAGCCAACCCCAGTGGTAAACCGAGGCTTTGGTGGGGCGATGATTCATCAGATTGTTCATTACATGGATCGGATTATTCTGCCGCTGAAGCCTCGTGCTGTATTCTTCTACGCTGGCTAGAACGATATTTCCGGGATAGTTTTCAATCGTCGATTAGATGCTCAAGAGGTTGCTGATAACTTCAGAGAATTCTGTGCTCGTATCCAGGATGAGTTACCTGAAACGAACATATACTTCATCTCGATTAAGCCACCTAAAACGCGGCTCAAGTATTGGCCCGAAATGAATCGCGCCAACACCTTGATCGAAGAGTTCTGCGGGACGAACGCGCATATACACTATGTCGATATCGTGCCAGCCATGCAGAAGGTAGACGGGAAAACGCGCGGGGAACTTTTTCGCCGAGACGGTATACATCTCAGTCCCGAGGGCTACGCGGTATGGACATCGGTGATCCGCCCCATCGTGCAACAGGTCAACGATCTCTAAATTGCGGCGTTTCCCGCAGCTGGCTCAAGGCAATCTGTAGGCCAGAAGGTGGTCGGCGGCAGGATTTGGGAAGGTAAAATGCCCGCCGGCGGCGATAACCACGTATTGGTGGCCCTTGTAGCGATAACTCATGGGTATGGCATTGCCACTGGTGGGTAACTTCGTTCGCCATAACTCATCACCCGTCACTGTCGCAAAAGCGCGTAGATAAGCATCAGAGGTCGAAGCAATGAAAGTGAGACCGGAGGCCGTGACCATGGGGCCTCCCGTTGTGATAGCGCTGCCAGAGTAGAGGTGATAGATCGGCCAGGGTGCCAGTTCTTCCAGTGTGCCCAGTGGAATTTGCCAGAGTATGTCTCCGCTGACTAAATCGACTGCCGACAGCGTCGCCCAGGGGGGCGCGGTGCAGGGGGCGCCTAGGGGAGAGAACAAGGGAGTGAAGGTAACGCAATAGGGCGACTCACGCTGTGGATAGGTGGTGCCTTCCTCGCATTGTTGCCGCGGAATAAGCTTCACCTCAACGGGCAGGTGCTTGCTGTTGGCGATCATTATCTTTCTGTCTGGATCGACCGCAGGTGACCCCCAATTGGGGCCTCCCAGGCTATTGGGGTAGAACACGGTGCCGGTCAGGCTAGGCGGTGTGTAGATAGGCCTCGTGGTTAATTTTTCGAGCTTTTCCCGGCATTTGCCTTTGTCCCAAAAGGTGAATCCCCAGGCGTCATCCGGGCTTATGCCTAATTGGTGCAAGGGCTCTGGCTTGACCGGAAAGGGTTGAGTGGGGCTTAAATACTCACCGGGAACGGCCCCGGTTTGCGGAACGGCGCGTTCCTCTACGGCGTGTAGTGGCAGCCCCGTTTCTCTATCTAATACGAAGGTCAGGCCTGCTTTTGTGACTTGCACGACAGCGGGGCGCTTCTCTCCGGTGATATTCAGGTCCACAAAGGTGGGTTGTGAAGCGACGTCAAAATCCCAGATGTCGTGGTGCACGGTTTGATAGTGCCAGGCGACACTGCCATCCTCGGCATTCAAGGCAACGACGGAACTCGAGTAATAGTCATGATGCCCATCTCGATCCCCACCGTAGGTGTCTGGCGAGGAGTTGCCCGTTGGCACGATCACGAGATTGCGTTCCTTATCCACCGAAATCGTTGCCCAGACGTTGGGGGTTCCAGACACAAATAAGCCGTCGTCGTCATGTGTCGGATGATCCGGGTGGACGGGATTCCAGCCCCAGACAAACTCACCGCTACGAATGTTATAGGCTCGGACAACGCCGGAGGGTATGTCGGGGCGCTGGTTATCCAGTACAAGCGCGCCGGTGACGACCAGGTCGCCAATGATCGCCGGTGCACTTGTAATGCTGTATTCGTGAGGGGCATGTTCGCTCAGCCCAGCCAGCAAAGAGACTTCGCCGTTATCTCCGAAGCTCTTACAGCGCTCACCGGTATTGGCGTCGAGTGTGATTAAGCGCGCGTCCAGCGTACCCAGAACAATCCGCTGGCTACAGTGACCGTCGTCTCCCTGCGGATCGATCCAACTGCTGACGCCGCGACAGTTAGTGATGGGCTCTCTGGACATGTCCACCTGCGGATCAAAGACCCAGCGCTCATGTCCGGTCGCTGGATCCAGCGCGAATACGCGGTTGAAAGGTGTGCAGTAGAAGAGCGTGTCCCGCACCATGATCGGTGTCGTTACAAAGGCGCTAGGCCTGGTGTGCATGTTGGTGCGTTCGGCGAGTGACTTGCCACCAGCGACATAGTCGCCGCTGCGATGGCTCCAGGCCAGTTGCAAGCGGTTTACATTGTCAGGAGTGATCTCGGTTGCGGCGGTATGGTGCCCGCCGCCGGCAGTGCCACCATAGGTTGGCCATTCAATGTCCTCCGCGAGAGCAATGCCGGTGCAGAGCACGATTGGAGCAAGTAGTATCCAGTATCTCGCCTTGATTCTCGCCATGGGGAGAAATGATATAACGTAAATGACACAAAATACAGACAGTATGTCTCATGTTCAGTTGCGCAGAGCGGCGCCGTAGGCCTTTTTTAAAAAACACAAGTGACGGCAGCTCTCCACCGTCGCTGTGTCAAACCTTAGGATTGATTGTCAGAAGTTTTAAGCCACCAGGATTGCCGGTAACAATACGTCTTTGAGGAAAGCTCTTTGCTTGGCAGGGCCATCATCACGCATGATAAGAAGTGCGTGTATGCTCGCTATAATATCGAGAATGCGTTCATCTGACAGCTTGGGCTTAATGACACCCGCTTCTCGACCTTCTGCGATTGCTGTCTCCCAGATGCTGAGCAGCATTCTGTGAGTAACCTCGTTGCCCCGAATCAGGAACTGCTCCAAGGTATGGTCTGTGGCCTTGTGGACGATCTCGTTGGTGAGTTTGTCATTCAGAGCACCAGTGACAGCGACCATGGAGCCTTCCAGCAGGGCTTCTTCAAAACTGCTGGCTTTCGCGATCCGCTTCTGGGTTTTTTCCGATATTTTGCCCCATCGACTTTGTAAAACAGCCTGAATCAGTTTCGGGCGATCTTCGAATACCCTGTAGAGGGTTTTGCGGGATATCCCCGCGGCCTCGGCGATATCGTCCATTGACGTGCGTTGAGGTCCGTATCGTTCAAAGCAGCTCACAGTTGCGTCTATGATGATCTGTTTCGACTCTTTCGCATTACCCCATGCGATGGGGGAGTTTGACTTTCTCGGCATATCAGCTCTCGTAGATGATCCTGTCCGCGCAGATGGCTTGGTCGGGTTGTTTTAAGGATTTATCTTATCATTTCAATGGCTTCCATGCGAAGTCCTCACTTGGCGTGCGGCCATGGAGGCCAGAAATGTTCTGCCGGCGCAGTTGCAAAAGACAAAAAATACACATAGTATAAAATGTGTCATTTGCACTGTAATCCTCCCAGACTCAGGAGCCCCCATGGAATACTCAAAAATAATCATCGATCGGCCCTTAGATTACGTTCAGCGCATCACGCTCAATAACCCCGAAAAGGCCAATGCACTGTCTCAAGACTTACGTCGCGAGTTTTTCCATGCGCTTGAGTCTGCAGATGTGGATGACTCGATTCGCGTCACCATCATCCGCGGCGGCGGCAAGAACTTCTCCTCCGGCTATGATCTGTATGAGGGCTCGAGGGATCTCAACAAAATCGGTCAGCCCTTTCACACAGCAGGCGGCCTCGGCATGTGGCCAAGACATCTGGCGGAGAGCTGCATCAGGATGTGGGACATGTGTAAGCCGATTATCTGCCAGGTGCACGGCTCCTGCATTGGTGGTGCCGCAGAATTAGCAGCCGGCAGTGATCTTGTGTACGTCGCCGAAGACGCCAAGATCGGTTATCCCATCGTGCGTAACGCAACGCCGCCTAACGTGCAGTTTTTTCCATGGATTATGGGTATGCGGCCCTCCATGGAGATGATGCTCACGGGCGATTCCATTTCTGGCTCGGAGTCGGTGCAGTACGGCTTTGCCAATCGCGCTCATCCCGCCGATGAGCTGGACGACGCAGTGTTGAATATGGCGGAGAGAGTCGCCAAGGTTCCCATAGACGTGCAGCAGATCAATAAGCGGGCTATGCACAAACAGATGGAAATCATGGGTATTCGAACCGGTATCCGATGGGGCGCGGAAATTGAAACACTGGCGAGACACACCGAGAGCTGTCTGGCGTTCAAAAACTCCCTATTGGGAGATGTTAAGGCGACTTATCGCGAACGCGATGAGGAGTTTGGCGACGATTACAAATAGAACCACTGGTCTTATAGAACGATAGGAAGCTAACGATGGAATACCTCCCACTGGGTAATACAGGCCTTTATGTGTCCCGCTTCTGCTTTGGCGCGATGACCTTTGGTGAAGAAGAGCAAACCCAACAGGCATGGCTTGGCAATGAGGGTCAGGAATCGGCCGATCGCATGGTGGCAACCTGCCTTGATGCCGGTATTAACTTCTTTGATACGGCCAACGCATACGGCCATGGAACTTCAGAGCGCATGCTGGGCAAGGCGCTGGGCGCAAAGCGTAAAGACGTGGTTTTGGCCACCAAGGTCTACCTACCCATGGGCAAAGGCGTTAACCGGATGGGTAATAGCCGAGCCTCCATCATGCGGGAAGTCGAAGAGAGTCTTGATAGGCTTGGAACTGACTATATCGACTTGTATCAGCTTCACTTGTGGGATGTCTCCACGCCGATTGAAGAGACCATGCGAGCCCTGGATGACTGCGTCAGGCAGGGAAAAGTGCGCTATATCGGACTTTCAAACTCTTCGGCCTGGCAGATTGCTTTGGCCGATGGCGTTGCGCGTCAGTTGGGCACAGAACGTACTTGCTCGCTGCAATGTTATTACTCACTCGTAGGGCGCGATCTTGAGTGGGACATACTTCCTGCTGTCAAACACCTGGGCATGGGAACCATGATTTATTCGCCGCTCTCCGCCGGATTCCTTACGGGTAAATACTCTGGGGAAAATGCCAGCGAAGGCCGCCGCAGTGCCATGAACTATCCGCCAATGGATCTTGAACAGGGCGATCGCGTGGTGGCTGTGCTTAGCGAGATCGGTGAGCAGCATGGGCGGCCACCCGGGCAGATCGCCCTCAGCTGGTTGCTGCACCAGGATGGTGTGACCTCAGTGATCGTGGGGGCGCGTAAGCAGCATCAGTTGGAGGACAACCTTGCCGCAATTGATATCAAGCTGAGTGCCGAAGAATTGAAGCGACTGGATGAGGTGAGCGCACAAGCTCCGATCTACCCCCATTGGGTACCTGTTCCGGCGCGCGGCACAGACATGGAAGCGCTATTGGAAGAGTCAGGAAAGGGCGCCGCATAAGTTATCGTGATTACCGAGACTATGAACTGTCACATCGTGTTCGCCACGCGGGAGCGAGTTCGCGAACCCTACATGCCTCATTCGGCGTAATGAAAGCACTGGTATTTCACGGCGCCGGAAAGATAGTTCACCAGGACTATCCCGACCCCAAGCTTGAGAAGGCCGACGATATCATCGTCGGTGTGAAGGCCTGCTCCATTTGTGGTTCCGACCTGCATCTCTATCATGGTGACAAGATAGGTCCCTTCGATTACAGCCAACCCATGCCGCATTTCTGTGTTGGGCACGAGACCATCGGCGAAGTGCTGGAGGTGGGTAAGGACGTTAAAACCCATCGCGTTGGCGATGCGGTAATGATTTCTCCGGGCATGGGTTGCGGCCATTGCCCCGCTTGCCTGGCCGGGCAGGTCGCCTATTGCCACAACCCAAGCCTGGAGAGCGGCGGTGCCTTCGGTACCCACCCTGGCTTGGATGGAGGGCAGGCTGAGTACTTGCGTGTACCTCACGCGGATCTGTTTGCCAGGCGAATTCCCGAAGGTGTCTCAGATGACCAGGCCTTGCTACTCACCGATGCCCTCAGTACCGGGTACTTCGGTGCCACCGGAGCGAATGTTAAACAGGGCGATACTGCCCTGGTGATTGGCCTGGGCCCGGTTGGATTAATGGCAGTGGAAAGTTGCTTCGCACTCGGCGCCCAGAAGGTTTACGCAATAGATCCAGTAGCCGCACGACGATCCCACGGGGAGACATTGGGCGCACAGGCGCTTGAGCCAGCGGAGGCGCTGGCCACTATCAAAGAGGCGACCGGTGGGCGCGGAGTGGATTGTGTGATCGAAGCGGTGGGTCACGCCGAAACGATTTCTCAGGCTCTAAAAATTGTTCGGCCCGGTGGGCGAGTGGCGGTACTCGGCATTGTGCAGGGAGATGGCCAGGTGTCTGCGCGATATATCCAAATGAAGGGTGTGCAGTTCTTTGCCGGTACGGCCAGCGTTGTCGATTGCTGGGATGAGCTGATTCAGTTGATTCAGAGTGGAAAAATTCGGGCGGAAGGACTTTTCAGTCATCACTTCCAACTATCTGAAGGAGCTCAGGCCTATGAGCTGTTCGATGCACGCGGTGCGGATTGCCTGAAATTAAAAATAGAGGTTGGAAGAGAATAATATGCAATTGAATCTGGACTCTAGCCTGGATTTTTCTGGTAAGTCGGTGCTGGTTACAGGTGGATCGGATGGTATCGGTTATGGAATCGCGAGAGTATTTGAGCGTGCCGGCGCCAGCGTCACGGTGACCGGCACCAAACCGGCGGCTGACTACGATCAGGATTTCAGCGGTTTGCGCTATCTGCAACTGGATGTTTCATCGCCAGAGAGTGTCAATCAATTAGCCGATAGCGTTGAAGTCATCGATGTATTGGTTAATGCGGTCGGTACCGTTCTGTACGGTAGTCGAGAGTTCGAACGGGAGGGTTTTGACTGGGTGATGACGGTCAACCTGAACGGCGTCATGGATGTCTGCAACAGTTTCAAGGACAAACTCTCGGAGCGCCAGGGCTGCATAATCAACCTGGACTCCATCGTAGCCTACCACGTGGCCCGCAATAACCCGTCATACTCCGCCAGTAAGGCGGGCCTGAAGCACTTGAACAAAGTGCTGGCCTGGAAATGGGGGAAATTGGGCATTCGCGTCAATGGGGTAGGCCCCGGAGCAGTGCCCACCAAGTTGACCGCAGGGCAAATGACTGAAGAGGCGGAACCAGAGTTTGGGCAGCGCGTGCCCGCGGGCCGCTATGGCACCCCCGAAGACATCGCCGGTGCCGTACTGTTCCTGGCTTCACCCCTGGCCGCATACGTGACAGGTGTATCATTCCCTGTCGATGGTGGCCTGAGCCTTCTATCGGGGATGTGAGGCCATGTTCGTTGCACCGTCATTGCAGGCCGAGCAGGACTGGGCCAAAGTAGCGAGGTATCTGAACTCGAAGGGCTTTTCGCTCAATTTGGATGCCGGCATCAGGCAGTTTTCCGCCGGTGCGGCCAATCTCAATTACCTGCTGCAATTAGATGGGGCAAAGGCGGTGCTGCGTTGTCCTCCTCAGGGTTCCGCTCCCGGCGCGAACGATGTAGAGCGCGAATTCAACGTCTTGTCCGGCCTGAACAGCTGCTATCCCTATGCGCCGCGTGCGCTGCACTTGTGTCAGGATGAGTCCGTGATGGGTGTTCCGTTTTGTCTCAGTGAGTTTCGTGAAGGGATCACCATCAATGAAGAGTTGCCAGGCGATCTGGCAGGCGTGGAAGATATCGGCGCCAGGCTGGGGATGCAGGTGATCTCGACGCTGGCTGAGCTTCACTCTATTGATTACGAGACACAAGAGTTGTCGGGGCTGGGGAAAGGCGATGGCTACCTGGAGCGCCAGGTGCAGGGCTGGGGTAAGCGAGCCCAGCGTGTTCTGGCTGACGATGAGCTGGCGGATTCAGAAAAAATAGTGGCCTGGCTGATGGAGAAGCTTCCTGAGCAGCGCCCCCTGAGCCTGGTTCATAACGATTTCAAGCTGGACAATATGCTGATCGACCCTGAGACCTTCGCTGTGAATGCAGTGCTGGATTGGGATATGTGCACTATTGGCGATCCGATCTATGACCTGGTGCTGACGCTACTTTACTGGGGTGAGCCAAACGACTCCCTCGCCTACAGCCATATGGCCAAGATGCCCTATACCGCGCCCGGTTGGCCTTCCAGGCGCGAGGCCCTGGCGCAATATCACCGATCAGCGGAGCAACAACTGGCCGAGGCGGATTTTGCCTTCTATTGGGTATTGGGTGTCTATAGGTACGCCATTGTGATCGCCCAATTGCTGGCTCTGTATCGGAAAGGCTTCTTAACCTCCGGGCATATTACCGCTGAGAATGAGCAGGATTCGGCAGAGAAGGTCGGGCTACTTCTTGCGGAGGCCTGGTCGGCCAGGGGCTATAGCATCGAGAGTATTCCGAAAAAATGATCGGAACAGCCTCGCTTAACGGGCAATTTCACTGAGGGAATCCAGCATGAAAAACATTGTCATCCTCCTGCTTTGTATCTTTCCGCTGACTGCGACCTCAGCGGAACCTAAGCCCGAGGCAATCAGCGTGCAACAATTTGATCGCTGGTTTGATGAACTATCGAACTGGGGGCGTTGGGGTCAAGAAGATGAGCTAGGTACCCTGAATTTGATAAGCCCCGCGGTAAGACTATCGGCTGCCAGTCTGGTCAAGCAGGGAGTCGCCATCTCCCTGGGCCTGGATCTGAATAAGGACAAAAGCGATCACAACACGCATCCTTTTGTGCACAAGTCATCCGTTCACAGCTTTGGAGCTTACGATGTTGTTAGTGATAAATATTCTGTGGAATATCACGGGGCGGCACACGCCCACATCGATGCGCTGTCTCATATGGCCTATAAAGGCAGGTCGTATAACGGGTTCACAGCCGATTTAACTCGCCCCGAGGGTGCTGGAAAGCTGGGTATTCAAAATATTCAAGACGGTATCTTCAGCCGTGGTCTTCTGGTTGATATGCCATGGCTGCGGGGAGTGGACTATCTTCAGCGGGGTGAGCCGATTACCGTGCCAGATCTTGAGGCCTGGGAGGAAAAAACGGGGATTAGCGTGCGTCAGGGTGATGTACTGTTGGTTCGTACCGGCCGCTGGGTGCATGATAGAAAGCATGGAGCGATTCACCTGGCGCTGGGCGCGGCCGGATTACATGCTTCTGTGGTCAAGTGGTTGAAGCAAAGAGATGTTGCAGTTTTGGGCTCTGATGGTGGCAATGATGTTATTCCCTCGGGGGTTGAAGGCCTGCAGGCGCCAGTGCACTTGCTGGCTCTGGTGAGTCTGGGCATGCCACTCTTTGACAATCTCGATCTCGACGCACTGGCCAGCGAAGCATCGAAGCAGGGTAGGTGGGAGTTCCTGTTTGTAGTAGCGCCCTTGCGGGCTGACGGCGGAACGGGCGCTCCGGTCAATCCTATCGCCGTATTCTAGTCGCTGACAGGCGGTGGAAACGGGGCAGGGTCGAAGCTGAGGTCCTCCCCGAACTCTTCGGGAAAACGGCGGAACAGCTCGTCCATGGAGAAACCGATATCTTCTACTGCATTGATGACTTGCAAGGGCTCTACCTGGCTGTAGTGTGCGAGCCGGCCACCCATGGTGCCGAACAGTTGGCCGTTTACATTCGCGCCAGCGTCGCTTAAAAGATAGGCGACAATAGGCGCGATGTGAGTTGGATCGCGCCAGGTCCCGGCGGCATTGTCGCTCAGAAATTCAGCCGCCTGCAGGGATTCAGGGAGCCGAATATCTACCAGTCGGGTGGCAGCACCAGGAAAGATTGCATTTGAAGTGATGCCGAACTTCGAGAGTTGTGATGCCGTGCCCCACATCAGCCCGAGCACGCCCGCCTTTGACGCCCCATAGGGGCTGGCGTAATCGTTTCCAACGCTACCATGATCTGCCGCGATCGCCGCCGTCGACGAGAAGTAGATAAGACGGCCGCTGCCTTGCTTTTGCATGACCGGAATGGCGGCACGTATGGGGCAAAAGTGACCCTTGAGATTTACCCGAACGACATTGTCCCACTCATCATCGTTCAGCTCCCAGAGCTGTTTCGTCGAAGGCATGATGCCAGCATTGCATACCAGGCCATCCAGACTACCGAAGTGCTCGAGCGCCGCCTGCACGACGCTCTCGCCGCCGGCGATCGTCGCCACGTCGTCGTAGACTGCGACCGCGTCACCCCCGAGTTCGCGGATTTCAGAAACAACCTGATCAGCGGGTGATTTTGATGCGCTGCCGCCGCCCTCACCATCGGCACCGTAATCCGCGACCACGATGCGGGCTCCCTCGTCTGCGAACCGCAGCGCCAGCGCGCGGCCTATGCCACGCCCAGCACCTGTAATCGCGATGCTTTTGCCCTTGAGTCTGTCCGTCACGATGTTTCTATCCTGGGGAATCTATAGCCCGCAATAGTATCCGCAAAAGACATATAATACAAATAACATAAAACGTGTCATTTGCTTATGCGAAGTTAAGTTTCAGATTGTGACACCATTATTGCCGGCAGCAGAACGTCTTTAAGGAATTGTCTTTGCTTACTGGGCTCGTCATCACGCATCACGAGTAGTGTGAGCAGGCTTCTGATAATTTCCATGACCTGGTCATCGGATAAATGTTCCTTGACGGCTCCTGCTTTCCTGCCTTTGGTGACTGCTTTTAGCCAAACATCTGCGGAGGTCTTGTGTACCTGCTGATTGCCATGCAGCATAAACTGTTCGAGAGTATGGTCGGTCGCGTTCTGGATGATGTCGATCGCCAGCTTGTCATTGAGTAAAGTGGAGACGGCCGTTACTGAACCCTCTAACAACGCTTCTTCGAAGCTGTCAGCTTTGGCGACCCGTTGTTTGACTTTCTTACTACTGACGGCCCATCGGTGTTGCAAAACAGCCTGTACCAGTTCAGGCCGTCCGTCAAACACGCGGTACAGGGTTTTTCTCGATATTCCAGCAGCCTCGGCAATATCGTCCATCGATGTACGTTGTGGCCCGTACTGTTTAAAACAGCGCACGGCGGCATCAATTATCACGCCTTTTGATTCGCTGGCGGCTCCCCAGGCGATCTGTGAGTTTTGTTTTCTTGGCATACCGTCCCTCTCCTACAGTGCGTTACGAAGGGGATTTAAGTAGTGGTCCGTTCACGCACCGGTATTGTTCTGCCAGGCGCTCCAGATAGTGATTCCAGAGCAATAGTAAACATTAGGGTAGCATGAAACAAAAAACATATCTTGGGTCTAAAAACAATTGTATACTTTGCTTGAGAAGGCGAGTCTCTGGGACTAAGATCAGGGTTGACTCTTCGCACTGGAAATTTGAAAGGAGTTGGTCGTCCATTGAGCGCAATAGAAAATAAAAAGACGGTCAGCACATTCATCCGCGGCGTTTTTGCCGGTGTCGATCCCGAGCTCGCTGTCGCGCTTCTCGCTGATGACTGCAGTTGGTGGATGATCGGCAGCCTGCCTACTTCCGGCCTATATGAGGGCAAGCAAACAATAGTAGAAAAAGTGCTGAGCGCAGATGGCGGTCAGATCCAAGCCGGCAGCAAGTTTGTGGAACAGAGAACGCTCATCCCAGAGGGCGATCATGTTGCAGCAGAGTGGGTTGGTGGCTTCAAAACAACCAGCGGATTTAACTATAAAAATCACTACAACGTTATGTTCGAAGTCCAAGACGGAAAGATCAAAGCGATCAGGGAGTACAATGACTCTCTGTATCTGAAGGAAGCGTTCTTTAGCTAATGAATAATCAACTGAAACCAGGTCCATGGCTGAAAATACACGAAGAATTGGGTGTTAAGCTCCCCGAATTCGATGACCGGCCGTTGGGTACCTACATTGAGGAGTATGCGGCCTCGCTCCCAGACAATATTGCGGTGCAATATTACGATCTTGGAGTCAGTTACCACGAGTTGAATCAACTCTCGAATCGACTCGCCAATGCACTCAGAGCACTGGGGCTGGGTCGGGACGATGTAGTGGGGCTGCATATGCCCAACATTCCGCAGTATGTGATAGCTGTAATAGCGGCTTCAAAGATTGGCGCGACCGCCTCGGGCGTATCACCTCTGCTTGCACCTGGCGAACTGGCGTACCAGATCGAAAATTCTGGGATCAGTGTCCTGATTTCTCTTGATTCACTTGCAAAACCCATGCTTGAAGCGCTGGACGCGCAGGACAGGCTTCCCGACTGCATGAAGGCGGTGATCGTGACGGGTGCAGATGATCTTCGGCAAGGCGGGCCTCTTGAGATGCCGCAGCTTGAATCCCCGGCGTGTGAGCAGTACCTGGAACTGACCGCTGCTGCCAGTGCCGAGTGTCAGCAGCTTGAATTACCGCCGGATCATGTGATGCTGATCCAGTATACCGGTGGCACTACCGGCAAACCCAAGGGTGCCATGTTGACGCTGCGCGGAATCATGTACAACTGCTTGCTGGCGCATCCTTACCGCCCGTGGCAAGTGGGGACCGAAGTATCACCCACAGCGCTTCCGCCTTCTCACATCGGTGGCCTCGGGGCGATACTGTGGGCACTGCGATTCGGGGCTCGTTGCGTGCTGATTCCCGATGCCCGTGATCTCGACCATTACTGCCAGCAATTACACGACTACCCACCCACGCGGCTGTGGGGTGTACCGACGCTTTACCAGATGATTGCAGACCATCCCTTGAGTGCCAAGATCGATTTCTCCAAGGTTCGCTATGCCCAGACCGGCGCGGCACCCATCACCGGTGAAAGTCGAAAGCGCATTGAAACCATGCTGCGGGGCACGGTGTTATCAGATGGCTACGGCATGACGGAAGGGGGCCCTTCAGTCATCGTAAATCCACCTGATCGCTGTAAGCCGGAAGCTGTGGGTATACCACTTCCCGGTGTAGATGTTCGTATCGTCGATGTTGAAACCGGTACCCGCGAAATGCCCCCTGGAGAGGCGGGGGAGATTATCATCGCCAGCCCCTGCTTGATGAAGGCGTATCTCAACCTACCCGAAGAAACCGCCAATTCGCTGCGCCAATGGCACGGTAAGACCTGGATGTTTTCTGGTGACGTGGGGGCCATGGATGAGGAGGGCTACGTTTATCTGAAAGACCGGGCCAAAGACATGATTGTTGTCAGCGGTTTCAAGGTGTTTTCCGTTGAGGTGGAAGACAAGTTGTCGGCACTTAACTTTATTGCCAGTTGTGCGCTCATCGGTACGCCCGATGAGAAGCGCCCAGGTAGTGAGGTAGTGAATTTGTATGTGGAATTAACAGCAGAGGCCAGTAGTCTGGATGCGGACAAGGTGCGTGAGGATATCCTGGAATTTTGTCGCGCAGAGATGACCGCCTATAAGGTACCGAAAGTCATCCATATCATTGAGGCCATACCGCTAACCGCAGTGGGAAAAATAGACAAGAAAGCCCTGCGTTCGCTTGCAATCGGCTGAGCGCGAAGTGGCGAGCTTTTTGTCAGCTCACGCCAACCAGGTTGTTGTCCGCCAGTTTCTCGCCGCAGCGCTGGTGATGCTGTTCAGTGCTCGAACAGGAGTATTGGCAGGAGAGGGCAACTATTCGCCCTATGCAGATCAGGACTATCCCGTTCAAGTACTCTGGGGCGATACACACCTACATACCAGCAATTCACTGGATGCCCGTGTTTTTGGGCTAACTCTTGGCGTGGAAGATGCCTATCGTTTCGCCAGGGGTGAGCAAATTACCGCGACCAGTGGGCAGCCCGCGCGTCTGGGTCGCCCTCTGGATTTTCTTGTGGTGGCCGACCACTCAGACGCCATTGGCATAATCGATCAATTGTACGAGGGCAACCCCGATCTGCTCTGGCACAAGCAACTACGACTCATCTACGAAAGCTTCAGGGCAGGTAAAGCAAACGAAGAGATAGTGCCGGAGTTACGCAAAGTCGTTGATGGCGAATTTTCCGAATCTGATCTCAACCGGAGCGTGATGCGTTCGGTCTGGGATCGTTATGTCGAGACCGCAGACCGGTTCAATGAGCCTGGGCGTTTCACAGCAATGATCGGTTATGAGTGGACGCCAATGACACTTCGAGTCTACGGTGACAACTTGCACCGCAACGTGCTCTACAGAGATGGCGCAGACCTTGCGCGCCAGGTCATGCCCTTCACTGCCGCTGACAGCCTCGACCCGCAGGATCTGTGGCAATTGATGCAGCGTTATGAAGATGAGACTGGCGGTAAGGTGTTGGCGCTGGCGCATGGTGGCAATATCAGCAATGGCCAGATGTTTCCGGTTGAGATTAATCCGAACACTGGTGCGGCCATTGATGCCGATTATGTCAAATCCCGTGCGCGCTGGGAGCCGCTTTACGAAGTGACCCAGATCAAGGGAGATAGTGAGGCCCATCCCCACCTTTCTCCCACTGATGAATTTGCTGATTTCGAGACCATGGATCGGGGAAACGGCAGTTTACTCGCTTTGAAGACGCCCGATATGTTGCAATACGAGTATGCACGCGAGGCGCTGAAAAACGGTCTTAAGCTAGAGCGTATATTGGGGGGGAACCCGTACCAGTTTGGTATGGTCGGTTCGACCGACAGCCATACCTCGCTTGCCAGTGCTGAGGAGAATAATTTTTTTGGCGCGATGCCCATCCACGAGCCGAGCGCAAACCGCGTATTCGGCAAGTTGGGCGCCAGGCCGCAGGGCCCCTCGTGGAAAATATGGGAGTTTGGTGCATCCGGTTACGCAGCGGTCTGGGCTAGCGAGAACACCCGGGAAGCTATCTGGGATGCAATGCAGCGTCGCGAGGTGTACGCAACTACCGGTCCGCGAATGACGGTACGCTTTTTCGGGGGATGGTTTTTTCCGAGCAAGACAGCGAGCGGCCTGACCTGGCGCGAACCGGATACGCCAAGGGTGTGCCCATGGGTTCGGTTCTGCCTGCGCGCAAAGGAGATGAGGCGCCGCGTTTTTTAATTTCTGCTCTGAAAGATCCGGATGGTGCCAACCTTGACCGTGTTCAGGTAATCAAAGGTTGGCTGGACAAAACAGGGGCGACCCATGAAAAGGTCTACGAAGTTGCCTGGTCTGAAGGTCGTGAGCTCGACGCTGATGGCCGCTTACCGGCCGTCGGGAGCACGGTGGATGTAGAGCGGGCTGTATACGAAAACACCCTGGGTGCGGTACAACTCACGACGGTGTGGCAGGACCCTGACTTTGACCTGGGCGAGTCTGCATTTTATTACCTGCGCGTGATTGAAATACCGACCCCGCGTTGGACCGCTTATGATGCCAGGGCTTTTAACATTACGCTGCCAGAAGAAGCGCCCACAGTATTGCAGGAACGGGCTTATACATCGCCAATCTGGTACCGGCCCGACCTTTGATTTAAGTGAAGAGCAGGAGCGGCGCGTGGGCATACAACTAAATCCGGATGAAATGCGTGAGTTCTTACGGAGTGGTCACACTGGCATTCTCACCACACTGCGTCGCGATGGTTTTCCCGTGACTCTGCCGACCTTTTACGTGACCCATCAGGAACGTATCTACTTTTCGTCGCCGACTCGCACTAAAAAAATGTCCCGAATTCGGTACGACCCACGAGCTTCCTTTCTGGTGGAGTCGGGCCTCTCCTGGGCCGAGCTCAAAGCGGTGATGCTCTACGGGCGCATTTCCCGGGTCGAGGACGAGGAACTTTGCGCCCGGGTAAACGAACTCATGGACGCTAAATATCGCGCTTTCCGCACACCTCATGAGCAAAAGCCCGAGGCCTCTCAGCAGCACTACGCGAGCATTGCCACACTCTGTTTTGAGCCGGAGGGTGAAGCTATCAGTTGGGACAACAGCAAACTGAGGCGAGGCTGAGCCTACCTATGGCTGTGCCGCTTGGAGTGCGTAGCGCTTGCCTGTGATAAAAAATACAAATAGTATTAATTGTGTCAAATAATCAGGCTCGAATCTGGGAGGCCGCATGGAGTACTCAAAAATCATTGTCGACCGACCGCTGGAGTTTGTTCAACGCATAACGCTCAACTACCCCGAAAAACGCAATGCGCTGACCAATGAGCTACGTCGGGAGATGTTCCATGCCCTGGAAACCGCGGACCTCGATGATTCGGTGCACGTGACCATTCTTCGCGGCACGGATACTTACTTCTCAACGGGCTACGACCTGTACGAAGGCGCTACCGGACCCAATAAACAGGGCCAACCTTTCCACACAGCTGGTGGGCAGGGCATGTGGCAAAGGCATCTGGTTGAAAGCTGCTTTCGCATGTGGGACCTGTGTAAGCCGATTATCTGCCAGATACACGGCTACTGCATTGCGGGTGCGGGTGAACTGGCGGCGGGTAGTGATCTTGTCTATGTCGCTGAAGATGCGAGTTTTGGCTACCCGATCGTACGTAACGGGGCCCCGCCGAATGTTCAAATCTTCCCCTGGCTTATGGGTATGCGGCCGGCCATGGAAATGATGCTGACTGGCGATTCCATATCGGGTGTTGAGGCCGCGAAATACGGCCTGGCCAACCGGGCCTATCCCGCCGATGAACTTGAGAATGCTGTATTGAATATGGCGGAGCGGCTCGCAAAAGTCCCGATTGATGTGCAGCAGATCAATAAGCGCGCATTACATAAGCAAATGGAGATCATGGGCATACGTACCGGCCTGCATATGGGGGCAGAAATGAATGCCATGGCGAGACACACTGAGAGTTGCAAGGCACAGATCCAGTCCTTTAGAGAAGATGTTAAAGCCACCTTCACCGAACGCGATGCGGCCTTTAATGATTAAACAGAATCTTCATTTCGAGACAAGATCTCTGCCTTCTTTGGGAATCGGATAGAGACAAAAAAGCCCCGGTAGGGCCGGGGCTTTGGTGGTTACAGCAAAGTCAGGCAACCAGGCCCATCACCTTCATGATATTACCACCCATGATTTTTGCTCTATCCTGTTCGCTCATGTCAGCGATTTCATCTTCCCAGTCTGAGGGCTGCGCCAAACCTTCCGGGTGAGGCCAGTCACTCCCGAACATCACCTGATCCACGCCGACCATGTCCGCCAGGCGGTAGACATTCTCCTCAAAGAAAGGATGGTAGAAGACATTGGTACGCATAATCTCATGAGGATGGCGGCCAAAGGCCTGTGGCATCTGCTTGCAAACCAGCTCAAACCTGTCCCAGAGCGGGAACACCCAGTATGTACCGGTTTCTACATAAGACACCTTCAGCGTGGGGAAGCGATCAAACAAACCGTGGCAGATCAGTGACGCGAGGTGATGCTGACAGGCGAGGTGATTGACATCCATTACCTGCTCTAATGTGGAGGTGTAAGTACCCCGTAAAATAGCGCCACTCATACGTAGAAATTTCTATAAACTAACGTGATAGGAGTTTTTACATATGCGCAAATCGAAGTTCAGCGAAACGCAGATTGTGGCGTTTCTCAAACAAGCAGAAAGCGGAGTGCCGGTTCCGGACATATGTCGAGAGCATGGCATTGGACTCAGCACCTTTTACAAGTGGCGCTCTAAGTACGGTGGAATGGAAGCCTCCGATGTACGGCGGCTCAAGGAACTTGAAGAAGAGAACCGCAAGCTCAAGCAGATGTATGCCGATCTCAGCCTGAAGAGTCAGATGCAGGAAGAGATCATAAAAAAGCTTTAGGGCCAGTCCATCGTCGGCAGTGGGTTGATCGTTTGCGCAAGGATTACCCTGTCAGCATTCGAGCGGCCTGTGGTGCAGCCGCGCTAAGTCGCACGGCGTATTACTACACGCCCAAGCGAGTAGATGATAGTGAGCTGATTGATGCGTTGCTGGCCTTGGTTGAGAAGCACCCTCGCTGGGGTTTTCCAAAGCTGTGTAAGCGGCTCAGAGCGTTGGGTAAACGTTGGAATCACAAACGGATTTACCGTGTTTATATGGAGTTAAAACTGAATATACGGCGTAAAGTAAAACGCAGGATACCGAATAGGAATCCGTTGCCATTGCGCGTTCCTAGATCAGCCAATATCTGTTGGTCGATGGATTTTATGAGCGATACCTTGCGTCACGGTCATCGGTTTCGCACGTTCAATGTGGTTGATGATTTCAATCGAGAAGTGTTAGCGATAGATATCAATTCGGGCATTACTACGGAGCGAGTGATACATACATTAGATCGTATTGCAGCCTGGCGAGGCTATCCCGCTATTATCAGGGTTGATAATGGCCCTGAATTTACATCAGGGGCGTTGGCTGAATGGGCGCAAGCGCATGGAATTCAGATCGATTTCATCAAGCCCGGCAAGCCTTACCAAAATGGATTTATCGAACGTTTTAATCGCACGTATCGAGAGGAAGTATTGGACTTATATCTGTTCGAGACATTGCAGGAAGTTCGAGAGATCACGGATGACTGGATCGTGTTGTATAACCATGAACGACCCCATGATGGATTGAACGATATGACACCCGTTCAATACCGAGAAGTGGCTTAATTTTTCTATGAATGGGTGGTTAGCTGTTTGGGGTATTTACAATCGCGGATGGTTTTCATATTCGAGAACCATATAACCCGCGGGTTGATTTATTAATAGTAACCCTTTAAGTTATATTAACTCGTTAGGTTATATGGCTTGTGATTGACTGGATTACCATGCGTCTGGCTTTAACTCATTCCCCGTTGTCCGGGGGAGTGGTAATTGCGATAGATCCACACGGGGTTGAGGAATGGCGATCAGTCAAGTGGATGCAGAGTATGGGTTCGCATGAAGCGAAGATAGCGCTGCGTTCGACGGGTGCCATTGTCTCCGATACCGGTCTGAACGATGAACTGATGATCTCCGGTAACCCGAGCAAGTTTCTGCAGGGTCACAACGTCTGGGGCTCTGATGATCCGTATCGCTTGATGCGCGCGGTCTGTGACCGGTTGGAGGGGCACGGCGTGTTACCCGTTGTACAGGATGCGACCCTGCGCGAAGCCACCGTGTCCCGCATGGATATTACCGAGAGTTTGCAGTTCCAGGATGTTCATCAGTGCCGGGCGTGGCTGTCACAGGCCTCGATCCGTTCGCATTCCCGCAATGGCCGCCCCAGTACGTACGGCTCAACTTTGACCTTTCAGAAGTCATCACGGCGCTGGTCTGTGGTCTGCTATGGCAAGGGCGATGAACTGAATGCCCACAAACACAGGCTTCCTGAGACCCTGCCCATGGCACGCGAGATATTTGAAGAGGCGCAGAGCCTGGTACGAATTGAACTGCGTTTAAAGCGTAAGGAACTGGACGAGCTTGACATGCGGCGACTGGTGGATGTCACACCCGAGCGCGTCAAACAACTCTATGCCGATTACATAGGAAGACTTGACATGAGTACACAAACTGAACTTGCGCATGAGGTCCTGTTGACCCTGAATCCCACCTATCGCTGCACGTATTTGTTGCACAGGGAAGGCGTCGATGTCAGAAGCGTTTTAAAGAAGTGGACGTTTTACAATCATAGAAGAAAGCTCCTGCTCTACGGGATAGACATTGCGGTGCCCTGTCCCTCGAAAGACGCTCCCGAGATCATTCCGATACGGCGGGTGATTGAGGGCAAGCAGTACCAGGCCCCTGATTGGGCGTATGAGCACTGCCTGATTTTCCAGCCTGAAAACGAATTAGCGGCGATGCCGTTAAGGAGCGTCTCATGATGTATATCGAGATTGATTCGCCGCAGGTGTTTTCCGAGGTCACCCGCAATGGCAACGAGTTGCGTTATCAGATTGCGTATATGTGGTCGCCGGATGTCAAGTACCCCACGACGTACCGGATCGGTCTGGGCAGTGCGCCGCCCTACGAGCCTGGCAAGTATCTGCTGGGTGCCCGTTCATTTCGGGTCTCCCAGTTCGGCAATCTGGAGCTCGATCGCTACAGCATCGAGCTCAACAAGCTCACCGAAGCGCAGTGCAAGGCGCTGCTGGCGTGAGCATCGCGTTTGATCGTGATGGGTGATCGGCGAGGTTTGGCCCGTCCTGGGCATCGAATCGCGGCTATCGGGGTGTTGCTGTGGGTCTCTGTTCCGACCCAATCGAGTGGGCTCACAGCGGACAGTACTGTTCAGCTGTCTCCCCCGGTAGCCGCGTGTCTACCGGCCCTGTCCCAGGCCGATTATCAAGTGTTGCTGGACGGGACCTTATTGCTTCTGGTGACGGCGTTTGGCATTCGTGCTGTGCGCCATGTGTTGGGTCGATACTGAGGAGACTCTTATGAAAAGTGTGTTGAAAAAAGGGTGTGTTGGTGTAACGGCGATGGCCGGTGGTGCGCTGCTGAGCAGCCAGGCCAGTGCCGCGATTCCGGCGTCAGTGACCACGTCGCTGACCACGGCCACCACGGATGTGGCTACGGCGGGCGCGGCGGTGCTGGGCGTGTTTGTGGCCATCATGGCCATCAAGTGGCTGGCAGCGGTCATTCTCTAGGCGGGTGTGTCCCGAGTACGCCCGGGGCTGCGCGTTGGCCCCTGGCGTGTCATTGATGGAACATTGGTCGCATTTCTATGTCCTGCTCGTGGTCGTGATGGCCTGGTACATTATGCTGGGCTAGTGCTTCTGCTGTGCATGGTGCTGCTGCCGGCGAGCGCGGATGCACAGGATTCGCTCGAGGTGCGAGATGCCCCTGCGGTGATTTGTGGCTATCCCTCTGCCCGCGTCAGTGCCCTTTCATTTCTCGGCAAGCCGTGTGTACTGTCTAGTCGGCAGGGTCAATTCACGATTCGTTCAACCCGCTTGGGCTATGAGGTGTTATGCACGGTACCCAACGGGGGTATTCGTACGTTTTATTCTATCGTGCAGCCGGGCCGGGGTTTTTGTCCGGCGGTGCCGGCGTCCTTTGCCGACGTGGCCGGGGCCTCGGCCCGTTCGATCTCTTCCCGCATTGACCGGATTTTGCGCCTGAACGATGCGTTTCAGGCTGAATTCCGCTCCGCCGATGGGCGTTCCCACCTGGACATTATCGAATTTGAGGTGCACAACAACCGCGGCCACCTGGGTCGGGTGAGCAACAAGGTCGACCGGGTGCTGCGTGAGCTGCGCAATCTGGATCGGCCGGATGGGCGCGAGGCGTTGCTGGCCGAGCACGGCGAGACACAGCGCGAGATCGGTACCGTACTGGGCTTGTTGCGCGGTATCGCTCCCGGCGAGGATCATGATGATTTGCTGGCCGAGCACAGGGAGACGCAGGGCGAGCTGGCCACGGTGCTGCGCCTGATTCGCAATCTGGCCGAGCCCGAGGGTCATGATGAACTGCTGGCCGGTCAGCGCGATATGTTGGGTGATCTTCAGACGCTGGTGGGACTGAACCGCGAGCAGCAGGCGGCGCTGTTGCGCACCCTTGGCGCGACCCGCACGCAGGTCACGGGGGTTCTGGATGCCCTCAATGCGCTGAATCTCGGGCGCCGCCTGGATCGGTTGCTCGACACGGTGAGCACCCAGACGGTCAATATTGCCAACCATGATACCAATGCGGGCATCCGCCAGGGCCGCCTGACGGCGAAGATGGATACGGCCGTTGAGTCGATCCTTGCCGCACTGGAGGCAGGCGAGGGCCATGATGCCCTGCTGTCGGGCCAGTCGGACATCGCGGGCGATCTCGAGGCGCTGGCCGGACTGGGCCGCGAGCAGCAGGCGGCGCTGTTGGGCCAGCACGGTGCGACCCAGACGCAGATCGCGGCGGTGCTCGCGGCGCTGACGGAACTCAATATTGCGGGGCGCTTCGATGCGGTGCTGGCGCAGGGCGCGGAGATTCTTGACGACACCGGCATCCTGCGTAATCGCTCCTGGACCCGACATAACCAGGTTATCGAGGAATTCGGTGTGATTCGCGGTGACGTGGCCGAGGCGGTCACGACGGTGCTCGCTGAGCTCGAAGCGAGCGCTGGGGTGGATGTGAGCGGGGTGATTGAGGCCATCGATCGGGTGCGCACGGTGCTCAATGGCGACACCTCCCAAACCACCCTCACGGACATTCTGGCGGTGCTGCGTACGGTGGTGGCTGAGACCGGCAGTGCCGATGAGACGCTTACTGACATCGAGGCGCTGCTGGTGGCGGTCCGCGATATTTTTGGCATTTTGCGCCAGTCCAAGGCGGTGTTTGATGATATTCGTGCCTCCGGCGCCGCCAGTGAAGTGCAGCTCGGTGCAATTGTCGAGGGCATTGATGGCGGCAATACGGTGTTGGCGGGCATCCTTGACCGGCTGCTGGGTCTCAACGGGGCCGGGGCCGAGTGTCCGCTGACCCATGAATACACCCCGGCCCTGGGTGAGGCGGCGTCGGCGTGTGTGCAGCGCTGCCCCGCGCCGCTGGTGTTTGAGGCCAATGCCCGCTTTATTGATACGACGTTTATCGCCTGCGCCAGTCCCGATGCCGGTGGCCTGTGCCGCAACCCGCGCTATGCCAGCGCATCGCCCTGGTTCGATGTGGCGGTGTCCGAGCATCCCTATTCCCAGGGCTCCACCCGGCAAGGCCTGGGCTGTTATTCGCTGGTGCAATCGGCTCGCGGCGAGGGCCCGTTGACCGTGGCCGATTTTGAGACCTATGACGAGGCAGATGTGCCGGCCAGCTATCCCGACCTTGATGCGTTGGACAATCCCATTCCCGAGCTGACGCAGCGCATTGTCCTGCCCTCGGGTACGACCGAGGGCTGGCTGGGTACCGCGCAGGCCTGTCCCGATCCCACCCGCGCCTTCGGCATTGCCGCCGACTCGGTGACCTACCCGTTTTTTGCCCGCTTTCTGACCGATTACTGGTGCGCCTATCTGCCGGTGCTGGGCAATATCCTGTTTGCGGTGTCGCTCATTTTCTCGAGCGTGTATTTTTTCAGGAGCGCCTAGATGCCTGCGATTATCACCTGGATCATTACCTTTGGACTCATTAAGGCCGCGGTCATGCTGCTGGCCTGGCTCGGGGCGGCCTTTGTGACCTATACCGGCCTGTCCGAGGCGGTTGATCTGCTCTGGGCGGAAGTGTACCGGCTGATTTCCGGGCATCATCTGTCCGAGTTTGTGCTGTTCTCGCTGCGTCTGGCGCGCATTGATGATGTGATGGCCGTGTTGCAGGTCCTCATTTCGGCCAAGCTGGCACTGATGCCGGTCAAGACGCTGGTGGTTGGCGCGGCCGTGTCCTCGGCCACGTCGTGATTACGCTCATTACCGGCGTTAACGGGGCGGGCAAGACCCTGAACCTGATCGCTGAGCTGCGCACTCTGACCGACCGCACGATTTATTACAATCACATTGATGGGGTCCAGGTCAGTGCCTGGCAGGCGATCGATGATGAGCAGGTGCGCCACTGGCAATCCCTGCCCGATGGGGCGGTGGTGGCGGTCGATGAAGCGCACCGATTGTTTCCGCAGCGCACCCGGGCCCCGGTGCCCGAGTTCATTGCCCGCCTCGATGAGCATCGCCATCGCGGCTTTGATTTTTTCCTCGTCACCCAGCACCCCCGAAAAATCGATGTCGAGGTGCGCCGTCTGTGCGGCCGGCATCTGCATTTTGAACGCAAGTTCGGGGCGCAGGTGGTGCGCTGCTTTACCTGGCAACGGGCCTGTGATGACGTCAATGACCGCCGTGAGAAACGCGAGGCGGTGGCGACCACGTCGCGCTTGGACAAGTCGCTGTTTGGGCTTTACCACTCGGCCGAAATCCACACCCACCGCTTCCGGCTGCCGCCCAAGGTGCTCTTCGGGGCGCTGGCCGTGGTGGGCCTGCTGGGTCTGGTGGTGGCCATTCTCTCGCGGTTTATCACCACGCTTGGGCCTGCGGACGGGGTTGAGGTGTCTGAGGCGTCGGTGCAGCAGGCCCTGAGTGCGTTTGCCGCTGCCGCGCCGTCCCGATCGCCATCGTCCCCATCGCCAGCGTCCCCCGCAGCGCCTGAGGTGGCGGGGTTTGTCACCGGGTTCGGGGCGTTTGAGCCCTCACTGGCCACGCTCGGCTACACCCAGCTCGGTCCCTGGGTCAATGGTCAGCCGCCGCCGAAGCGCTACCATGTGGACTATGGCGGTGCCCGGTTCCAGGCGCGTGATCTGGCCTTTCTGGGCTGGTCGCTGGTGGAGGTCTCCGATTGTCTGCTGGTGGCGCGATTGCTCGGTGGCGGGCAGTGGTTGGCCACGTGCGGGACGCCGGTCCAGCCGCGTCGGGATGAGGAGCGTACCGATCGCTTGCCGACGGCGCGTGGGCCGGGGGCGGACGCTGAGGGGACTCAGCGTCCGCCCCCGGCGTTCTGAGTGCGCATAATATTGGGGCTGTGTTCACGGCGGGCGGGCGTAATATCGCTCACCGGCCCGTACAGGCCGCCTGATCGCCTCTGGCGATTTAACACGCCCCCTGTTATGCGGGCTTGACGGCGTTGCCGTCACAGCCGGACAGTCAGAACGTGACACCCAAACTTTGTCCGGACGTCCGAAGTCATTGGCTATTTTTTGACCAGTTTATTAGCCACAAAACGTACTGCGGGTGTTCAGAAATGATACAGATGTTGCCCTGATGACGCGCCCGTAGGGCGTTGCGTAGCCCTTGTGGCGGAGCTGTCGGCACCAGCCGACTTTTGTCCCGTTTTTGGTCACTGTTTGAGGCTGGCATCGCCAGCCGCTGCAAAAGGACAGAGGTAAGTAATACTGTCCTAGAGGTGGTCCCAATAATCTGAACAGCGCTATAAGTGGATTCCCTGCCTGACTTAGGGCATCGTATTGCCCGATATCAGGAGATCAGAATGGCTAGAAGACCTCGCCGCAATCACAAACCTCAATTCAAGGCCAAGGTGGCGCTGGAGGCCCTCAAGGGTGAACAGGCCATGGCAGAACTCGCCGAGCGGTTCGACGTTCACCCGAATCAGATCACGCAGTGGAAGACACAGCTTCTGGAGCGGTCCGCTGACGTGTTTGACGGCGGTGAGAGCAAGGAACCGCCGGTCGATGTGAAGACGCTTCATGCCAAAATCGGTGAGCTGACCTTGGAAAACGATTTTTTAGAAGGCGCGCTCAACAAGGCGGGATTGCTGAGCGAAAGAAAATGATCGACCGCGACCACAAACTGCCAATCAGTCGACAGGCCAAACTTTTGGATATCAGCCGAGGCACGGTGTATTACCAGCCCAAGCCTATTAGCCCGCGTGATCAGATACTCATGAATCGCATAGATCGGCTTCACTTGGAGCTGCCATTCGCGGGCTCCCGGATGCTGCAGGATCTGCTGCGGCAGGAGGGCCACAGGGTGGGCCGTACCAAAGTTCGTCGACTGATGCGTCTCATGGGCATTGAAGCACTGTACCGCAAGCCCAAGACCACTCGGCGGCATCCGCAGCACAAGGTCTATCCGTACTTACTACGGGGCCTAACTATCGACCGACCCAATCAGGTCTGGGCGATGGATTTGACCTATATCCCGATGGCCAGGGGTTTTGTCTACCTTGCCGCTGTTGTGGACTGGTACTCTCGGCGCGTGCTGTCGTGGAAAATCTCTACAACCATGGATACGCACTTCTGCCTGGAAGCCGTTGAAGAGGCCATGGAGAAATTCGGCAAGCCGGATATCTTCAACACCGACCAGGGCAGCCAGTTCACCAGTCTGGCCTTCACTAGTCTGCTGAAGGACGACGGCATCCAAATCAGCATGGACGGCAAGGGCGCCTGGCGGGACAACGTGTTCGTCGAGCGACTCTGGCGATCAGTGAAGTATGAGGAGGTTTACCTGCATGCCTACGACACTGTCTCGGCCGCCAAGGCTGGCCTGGATCGTTACTTCCGGTTCTACAACGGCCGCCGACCCCACAGCAGTCTTGACCGGCAGACACCAGATCAGTTTTACTTCGAAGCGCTGCCAATACCCATGGCAGCTTAAATCCAGGGCAGGCATCCACTTATAGAATCGGGTATTGCTGTTCAAAGAATTGGGTCCACCTCTCCTTTTGTGTGAAATTTCACATTTTCCATGGCTGGTTTACTCAGTGAGTTGCCAAGGTATGGTGATAACTATTGGGATGATTGTCAGGTTTAGTGCGAATTCTTCCTTGGCCGATTCCTCTGTTAATTTCGGGCTTGAAGCCAATTGGTTGTATATTTATAGGGGCTATCCAGTGATGGCCTTTTGCTTCACTGTAAGATCCAGGGATAAGGTGATTGGCAGCCTACCCGAACAGTTTCCACATTATGGCAACGACCATGGGCCAGAGGGTCAGGGTCAGGGTCAGGTTAACGCCGAGCATCCATCGCATTAATCGCTGTTCCGTTTGGATGTTCTGAATATCTGTTTTTGATGCGATCTGGCTATCTAGAACCTGTGTGAAAGCATCTTGGATGGCGTTGACTTCGGCCTTTGCCTGTTGGTCTGAAAAACCACCGGATTTGAGTGTTTCGGTGAAACGTAAAGTATCAAATATGATCATGGTGGTTTTCCCTCGATTCTTTGGATTTTTCTTTGGCTAGCTTGAGCCAGATCTGTTTTATTTCTTTGTTTTTTGCGCGCTGGAAGTTTGAGACAGCGATTAATTCCATTGGGTCTTTTTTGAGAATTCTTGCTAGGCGTTCTGCGTTTATATCACTTATAGAACCGCCGTTATTTATTTTTGTAATAGATTGAGGCTTCCAGTTCAGGTATTTGGCTAGCTGATTGTCGTTTT
>CBDAQR010000002.1:0-8532 GCA_965199055.1 Halieaceae bacterium | reverse complement strand
TCTTGGGCTTCCTTTAATACTTCCGGAAAAGCTGTGCCCTCATCACGCATTTTGGTGAGGATAAAATTGCCGGTACCATTAATAATGCCGGCAATCCATTTGATTTTGTTGGCAGACAACCCCTCGCGAAGCGCACGAATAATCGGAATACCGCCAGCCACAGCGGCTTCATAGGCAACGGCGACACCTTTGTTGCTGGCAGCCTCGAAAATAGTATTGCCGTGCTCGGCAATCAGCGCCTTGTTGGCAGTAACCACATGCTTGCCATTGGCAATGGCCTCAAGTACCAGGTTCAACGCCAGGTCGGTACCACCAATGGTTTCGACCAGAATGTCGATTTCAGGGTCTTTGGCAACCTCAAAAACATCAGCGCTGATTTTTATGCCGCTGGTATCGTATTCAGGCTTTTCAGAGCGCATTCCAATATGGGTGATCTCAACATGGGTTCCCACTCTTTTCGCAATCTCAGTTGCGTTACGCTTTAAAACATTAAATGTGCCGCCGCCTACTGTGCCCAGACCGCAGATACCAACATTCACTTGCTCCACAGGGTTTCCTTCTAAGGATTTTTACAGACATAAAAAAGCCGCGCATTGTAGCACGGCCCTTTCAATTTTAAGCCTGTAACAGTCGCTTATTACAAGGCTTTTTTGACGAGATTAGCTGTCTGTTTCAATGCCCAGAATACGCGCGTATTCACTTGGGGATCTATACCCCGGAAGCAGTGAGCCGTCAGGCAGAATAATGGCCGGTGTGCCACTGACACCAAACTGCGCACCAATTTGATAATGCTTGCTGATAATAGGCTCGTCACAGGACTCAACATCGACAGCAAGCCCTGCTTTAACAGCGGTCATGGCTGATTTTCGATCATCCGCACACCAGGCTTTGGAGGTCAACTCATACTCGCGGGTATATTCCCCTTCTCGCTTAATTCCGGACCTGGGATAGGCCATATAGCGAACCTCTATGCCCAGATCGTTCATTTCAGCCATTTGGTCATGGAGTTTTCGGCAAAAGCCGCATGTCGCATCAGTGAACACCGTCATAACGGCTTTGGTACCCTCTTCTGGTGCGAAAATAATCATCTCACTCTCGTCAAGGCTGGCCAAAATTTCAAGGCGTTGTTCGGTTCTGGCCATTTCAGTGGCATTGATAAATCGACCGGGCTCAGCAAAATAAAGCTCGCCTGAGAAAAAGTGTTTGCCATCGGCTGAGACATAGATGGTTTGATCCGCTGATATGGATACTTCGTAATAGCCATCGATGGGTGAAGGCACAGGCTGGCCGATCTCCAGATCGGGCCTGGCCTCACGCAACCCGTTTAAAATGCTCTGCTCAATATTCAGGGTAAGTTGATCTGACGCGGCCTCCTGGCTGCTCAAGTGCGTTGAAAAGCCAAGGAAAAGTGCAAGAACAGCACATATAACAGTTGATTTCATCGATACATCCGTAACTGTGTTCATAAACAGGCTGGGCATTGTACAGCCCATACAGGGTTTAAATGTTACCGGTTTGATGGAAATAATCAGGACAAGTTCAATTAGCCTGACGTTAAAAACCTTAGGGAACCTCTGATTAATTACCTACGTTGTTATTGCTGCGTTAAAAATCAGCTCAAAATGCTCATTTATGAGCTATAAACTGCGCTTTTTCGCTGATTTTTGCCTTGCACTAACTGCCTCGCAAACATTAATCAGAGGTTCCTTAGGTTCTTTTGTAACAACTGCTCTGGAGGAAATTCAAAACGACAAGATAATAAGACGGCCAATTATCCACGTGGGTGATGCACACCATGCAGGTCTTTTAATCTCTGGCGGGCAATATGAGTATAAATCTGCGTGGTTGAGAGATCACTGTGCCCGAGCAGCAACTGCACAACCCGCAAATCCGCGCCGTGATTGAGCAAATGGGTAGCAAATGCGTGCCTGAGTACGTGCGGCGAAATATGCGCATTTAACCCTGCACGGGTGCTGTAAAAACGAATTCGATGCCAAAACGTCTGGCGGGTCATCTGCTGTTTTCGAGTGGATAGAAACAGGGGCTCAAGCAATTCCCCATCGGTAAACTCTGGCCGGGCTTCCTGTAGGTATTGAGTGACCCAGTAAATTGCTTCATCTCCCAAGGGCACCAAACGCTCTTTGCTGCCCTTGCCAAAGGTGCGAACCACACCCTGACGCAAATTTACCTGATTGAGTTTAAGGCCCACTAATTCAGATACCCGCAATCCGGCACCGTAGAGAACCTCTAACATGGCTTTGTCACGAAGCTCCATGGCAACACTGGTATTGGGTTCGGCCAGCAGTTTTTCTACATCGGATTCACTCAGTGATTTGGGCAGTGCCTGGCCGGTTTTCGGGTTTTCCAGAAGTGCCGTTGGGTCTTCTTCGAGATAGCGCTCCCTGACCAGCCAACGATACAAACCACGCAAACAGGACAGTGCTCTGGATGTGGAACGCGGCGAGTAGTTTTCGGTAAACCTGTACGACAAATAAGATTGCAGATGGTACTGAGAGGCAGATTTTATGCCTGCGTCGGCCTGTTTTCTGATCCAGGAGGAAAAGGCATTCAGATCCCGCCGATACGAGCTCAGCGTATTGTCACTGAGTCCACGTTCAGCCCAGATACGATCCAGGTACTGTTCAATTAACTGCTGATCAGATTGGCTCATTCGCTGCATCGTACAAACTTGCCGGCTCAACAAGACATAATCTTGCCAATTTGCTTGGTGCACTGTTGCAAATAGGTGCCGCCAAACAGGTTGTAGTGATTCAGCAAGTGGTAAAGCTGGTAGACCAGCAATCTCTCTTCCTCACCTGCTTCATAAGGCCTGACCGCCTCATAGGCTTCGAAAAACTCTTCCCTAAAACCGCCAAAAAGCCGGACCATCGCCAGGTCTGTTTCAGCATGCCCCCAGTAAATGGCCGGATCATAGATACAGGGCTTGCCATCCCGTGTCATGCCCACATTGCCCTTCCAGAGATCACCATGGACAAGGCTTGGCACATAAGAGCGGCCTTCAAGAATAGCGATGGAAGCCGCTTTCAGGGGCTCCAAAGCCGACTCTGGAAATGTCGAACTGGCTTCCAGCATATTTAAAAGCTGGGGCTCCAAACGCATGGACCAGAAGAACTGCGGCCAATCACCCGACCAATTGTTATGCTGCACACTGCTGCCAATAAAGTTATTGGACGACCAGCCAAACTCTTGCCCCATTGGACTGTGCAATTCAGCGATGGCTTCGCCCAATAAGCCGTCATCAATATCCCCTGCCATTTCTATAAACGACAGGCAGAGATAAGCGGCGTTGGCATTGGTACCGCAGGTAATGGGTTCGGGCACGACCAGAGACTCGCACTTGCCAAGCTCCAGCAGGCCCTCTCGCTCCGCCTTAAACATATCCACTTTTTCAGGCGTGTTGAGCTTGACGAAATACTGGCCCTGGTTGGTGTCCAGATGAAAGGCCAGGTTGATGTCGCCGCCCTCCACCGGAATCGCTTCGTGGATAACAAAGGAGGAGCCGAAGTCGGATTTAAAGGTGGTTTCCAGTTGGGGCCAGTTTAAGAGCATTGGGTTGGTTGTTTATGGAGCAGTATGGCGTAATTTAAAAGGTATGGAGCTAAATTCATAGATGGGAGGGATTGATAAGGTTTCAGCATACATGCTGAAATTTACCTCTTCGAGGCTGTGTCGCAAGCTCCTTGTTCAAATGCTTTGCATTTGGTGATGAGTTTCCGGCATAGATGAACCGCCCAGGTCAGGGCATTTCTTGTTCGGCTTGCGCATCCCTTTCCGTATCCGGCCAGATCGCGTCAAAGGGCGGCTGTGACACCGGATCAGGTTCAATAATCATCCTATCGCATCCACTTCAACATTGCCACGCGCCAACGATACACACGCAGGGCAATCGACTGAACGCCTCTATCGCGTCGAAGGTGTGCAGAAGTTTATGAATTTTGGCATCAGATCGACGAGGGGCCGCCACTTGTTCACTCTTCGTTCTGGACACGCACACGAAAATCCATTCAGTCGATTGCCCTCAACGCCCGCTGCACTGCCCTTCCATGGCCGTTGTACGGGTCTTTAACCGGCCTTTCTGAACCGCCAGGGTGCGCCAGGGCCGGTCCCCCGGCTGCGCTCACCAGCGCAGCCTGAGCTCAACCCCCACGCGGTCCCCGTCGTTTCGGATCTCCGGTTCCGCCCAAAGGTCCAGGCTGAGATCGGGCGCGTGCCGGGCGTCCACCTCTATGCGGTAGCCCAGCCGTGCCCGGTCAGAGGCGTTGTCGCCGGAGAGCGCCGTATAGGGGCTGCCCACAAGACCCTGGCCCAGAGACGCCCCATAGGCCACTTCCGCAGACCAGCGCCCTGTGTCTCTGTCTGTCTCTTGCAGAGCCGGGAAGGCAGAAGGCGCGAGCAGCGCGGCCTGTCCGCCCGACACATCGCCCAGATCATGGCGAAGCCGGACCGACCAGCCGCGTTTCGTCTCCGGTGCCGGATCCCAGGCCAGCGACAGGCCCAGACCCCAGTTCTCAAAATCGCCCTCTTCATGCAGCGCAAGGGTGCGCCCGGACAGATCAAGGTCAAGCCCGAGCCCGGGATCGGACACCCTGAAGCCGCCGCCGATCTCAACCCCCCGACCGGTGTCCGCATCGCCGATGTCATGGCGCAGCGCCACACCCAGATGCGGGGTAAAGTCGCCATAGGGAAGCGCTCCTTCCCAGCGGGCATCAAAACCAACCCGCAGGCGTTGCGTCATGCCGGAGGTCGCAGCCAACGCCGGCAGTGCTTCGCTTGCACCCAACGAACCGGAGGATGTCTGCGTATGCAGGAAATCCGCCGTCAGGTCGAGACCAGGACCACTTTCCTCGGAAGGCTCGACCAGTGCCTCCCTCAGGCCTGCGGCCAGCATATACCAGTTGATCGGCACCTGACGCTCGGGTCCGTTCTCTGGCCCTTCCTGTGGCTTCAACGTCATGCTGCCCAGGCCATAGCCGGGCGCGAACCAGCCCTGAAGGCGATCTGCAAGTCGGAAGGATGCATAGGGCACGAACGCCGTGAGATCCGCCGTGATGCTGCCCTTGCCGGCGGCATCGGAATTGAACCGGTAGTCGATGTCGCCATGGCTGCGCGATATCATCAGGCCGATGAGGCGGTCATCCATCTGCCAGTCGGTTCCCAGCATCGCCCCCGACACCTTGCCCGTCAGGTTCGTCTCGCCGTGCGTTCCGTCGAACCGCGACAGCACTCCCTTGCCCCAGAAGCCCATCCGGGCACCGCTGTCGATTTCCGACAGGTAGGAGAACGACGTACCGGCAAGCATGTCCGCAAGCCCCTGCACCCGCCCCGGTGAGCTTGCCTCTCCATGCCCCGGCAAGCCGAGACTGCCCGCATCCGTCCGGCCGAGTGTCGCATCGGCCCCCGACAGCAGGGTCTGCAACGCATCGGTGCCGCGCGAAACGGCCTCATCGCATGGCCTGATGTGTTCATTTTGAGCCGGCGCATTGGATACCGCGTCGTCTGGCCTGTCCGGGTCGCTTTTCCGTGGCGTTGGATCACAACGCCGGATGTCGTGACCGGCAATCCGTCCGCTGAAACCGAGTGCCCGGTTCGGGACCATCCGTGCGGTGATCGCATCCACCGCCTGTTCACCCACCGTGCGACCGAACCGCGTCAGGGCAGGCGCGATAATCTCGGCAGAGGGATCATCGTTGTCCACAAGCCTCATGTACGCCTCTGCCGCCGACGCCGCGCCTGCATCAATCCGGGCGCTGATGCGGATGGTTTCCTCCGCCTCGTCAAGGCGGTCATCCAGCGCGATCAGTTCAAACCAAACGCGGGCGCTGGCCGCTCCAGCGGGAATTCTGACAACAAACGGGGCCACCTCTTTATAGTCACTTCCAACCGTTGCCGTGCTCTCACCCCCGCCCACCGTGACGGTCACATCGGTATCTGTGGTGACCGCATACTCCAGCCGTGCGGTTACAGTCACCATAACCGGTTCGGAGCCTTCCTCCACCTGCTGAGGAGAGATGGTCAGACCCGCCAGCCTCGGCGGCGCATCGTCATCATCGCTGACCGTGACCGCCACATCGGCGACCTGAACGCCGTCATAGCCGCCTCCGGAGACCGCATGGCGGATCCTGGCGCTGCGCTGGTCGCCCGGATTGTCGAGATCGTCATTGACGCCGGTCACGGTCACCGCCTGCTCAGTCTGCCAGTTTTGCGGGGTAAAGGTCAGCGGACCGGACACCGTCGCAGCACGCGGGTCCGAACTCGTCGGCGTCACCGCCACATCTCCGGTGGGCTGGCTGTCCAGAACCATAGTGTAAGTCGACGTGCCGCCAGCCTCTGCAACGGTGACGGATTGCCTGGATAGCGTCACCCCGGGCGTGTCGTCGTCGATCACCGTCACGCTCACATCGTCGGCCTGAACCTCGTCATAGCCGCCACCAGAGACCGCATGGCGGATCCTGGCGCTGCGCTGGTCGCCCGGATTGTCGAGATCGTCATTGACGCCGGTCACGGTCATCGTCTGCTCCGTCTGCCAGTTTTGCGGGGTAAAGGTCAGCGGACCGGGTACCGTCGCAGCACGCGGGTCCGAACTCGTCGGCGTTACCGTCACATCTCCGGTGGGCTGGCTGTCCAGAACCAGCGTGTACGTCGCTGTGCCGCCAGCCTCTGCAACGGTGACGGATTGCCTGGATAGCGTCACCCCGGGCGTGTCGTCGTCGATCACCGTCACGCTCACATCGTCGGCCTGAACCTCGTCATAGCCGCCACCAGAGACCGCATGGCGGATCCTGGCGCTGCGCTGGTCGCCCGGATTGTCGAGATCGTCATTGACGCCGGTCACGGTCATCGTCTGCTCCGTCTGCCAGTTTTGCGGGGTAAAGGTCAGCGGACCGGGTACCGTCGCAGCACGCGGGTCCGAACTCGTCGGCGTGATAGTAACATCGCCTGCGGGCTGGCTGTCCAGAACCAGCGTATAGGTCGCCGTGCCCGCGGCCTCGTCCACCGTGACCGCGCTCTGAGAGACCCGGATGCCGGCGCTGTCATCGTCGGTGTTCGTCAGCGCCACGTCGGCGACATCGGCGCCGCTGTAGGTGGCGTCGGCCGATACCGCCGCAGCAGTCCGGATCGTATAGGCGATGTTGCCGTCCGCCACATCGTCGTCGACACCCGCCACCGTCACCGTCTGCGGCTGATCCCAGTTCGCGGCCGTGAACGCCAGTTCCGCCCTGTCAACCGTGCCCTCGGTCGCGTCGGAGGACGAAACCCCGATGCTCACCTCGGCCGCCGGACGGCTGGTGAGCACCACCGTGAACGCGACCTGGCCGCCGCCCTCGGTGGTCGTCGCGCTGTTCGTCGCCGCCGAGACCGCGATGCCCGCCTCGTCGTCGTCGGTGACCGTCACGGCCACGTCAGCGGCCGCGACCGCACCATAGCCGCCGCCCGCAACCGCGTGGCTGACCGTCGCGCCGCGGTCGGGATCGTTGTCGATGGCGTCGTCGACGCCCGTCACGGTGACCTCCTGCGGCGTCGCCCAGTTCGCGTCCGTGAACGTCAGCGCACCCGACACCCCGGCGGCGGTCTCATCGCTGCTCGATGGCGTCACCGTCACGTCAGCGGACGGCTCGCTGGTGAGCACCACCGTGTAGGTCGCCGTGCCCGCGGCCTCGGCCACCCTGACCGCGCTCTGAGAGACCCGGATGCCGGCGCTGTCATCGTCGGTGTTCGTCAGCGCCACGTCAGAACCATCGACGCCGCTGTAGGTGCCGTCGGCCGATACCGCCGCGGCAGTCCGGATCGTATAGGCGATGTCGCCGTCCGCCACATCGTCGTCGACACCCGTCACCGTCACCGTCTGCGGCTGATCCCAGTTCGCGGCCGTGAACGCCAGTTCCGCCCTGTCAACCGTACCCTCGGTCGCGTCGGAGGACGAAACCCCGATGGTCACCTCGGCCGTCGGACGGCTGTCGAGCACCACCGTGAACTCCACCGTGCCACCGCCCTCGGTGGTCGTCGCGCTGTTGGTCGCCGCCGAAACCGTGATCCCGGCGTAGTCCACCGTGACCGTTTCCGCCGCCGTGTTGCCGTTGCCCGCCGCGTCCGTCGCCACATCCGCCGCAACGCCGATCTCAAGATCGCCCGCGCCATCCGGCGTGATCGCAACCGTGTAGGTGCTGGCATCAACCCCCTCGACCGGCGCACCGGCATTGCCATTGGCCACCGTCACATCGCCCGCCGCAAAGCCGCTCACATCTTCCGTAAACCGCACAGTCACATCGAACGGGGCCAGGCTGTTCACCGTCGCAGGCGCACCGGAAATCGCCACACCCGGCGCAGTCGAATCATAGGCCACCCTCACCGACGGGGCCGCCGTGTTCCCGTTGCCCGCCGCGTCAGCAGCCACATCCGCCGCAATGCCAATCTCAAGATCGCCAGCGCCGTCCGGCGTGATCGCAACCCTGTAGACCGCACCCGAGCCGCGCAGATTGCCGGCATTGCCATTCACAACCGTCACATCGCCCG
>CBDAQR010000001.1:0-24817 GCA_965199055.1 Halieaceae bacterium | reverse complement strand
CCGATCAGCGGCTTTTGCCGCCAGATCGGAAAGGCACGCTGTTACGTTAAATTTTTGTAAAATCTAATGTTGCCTGGACGCATCGGGACCGCCGCTTTCTCGATCGCGCTGAAATCTGTTTCGCGCCGGCTTCGATCGGCGTGAAGTGTTTCCCGGCGGGTCAGCCACTGCCGTCGCTTTCTCGCAGTGCCGGACCGACACTCCCCGACGCCGATCGCCGGCGCTCATCCGGACGAGAGATCGACGGGCCGGATACCTACAAGGGGGCGCACTTACGAGTTGCGGGGCAACTCGGTGTCAGAAACCGGGAATCCGGCTTGCCCGGACTCGAGCCGGGCGAATGCCTTGCGGGCAATATCGGCATCACGCCTGGGATAGGTTTTTCCACCGGCATTGAAGGTCCGGCCGACCAGTTCCGCCATTCGTCACGCTCGGATTGGAACCGTCGCCCCTGTGGCTCTTGAGAATGGGCCTAATCAGCCCACGCCAAAGCGGTGGATGCTCTCGAACTTCTTGGCGCGGCTTCTGCGTAACGGGGTCGATCACCGCTCAGAGGCAGTGTTTTGATCCGAAAACAATCTTCGTGAAAGCTTACCCCAGTTATAGCGCAGGTATGTCCGATATGCGTTCGCCGAGACAAAGCGCATGAAAGCCAATTCCCGTGCCTTGCGAGCTAGTTCGGCTTGGTCCCCCCCCCCCCCCGGTTTAACTACTTTAAAGGCGATTTCGGTTGGATTGCTCACCATCACCGGGTCAAGTCCAGCCCTAGCCCCCAGAAGCAACAGGTTCCAGTGATTGAAGCCAAGCACATGGGCAAAATGAAACCAGCCAAAACCCTTGTTGGGCAAGGCTGCAAGGTTAGGCACCGCTAGGAATATCTGCCCCCAGGGGCCAGCCAAGATTTCATCTTTTTAACCGCGCCGAGGGGATCACGAAGATGCTCAACAACGTGAAAGGCCGTAATCAGGTCAAATTCCTGGCTGTAGTGCATCTGCCGCCAGTCCGATATCTGTATGCGGTTTCCAACCTGTTCCCTTGCGTAGCCGCCATAGCTGTCGCCGATCTCAAAACCATGGGCGTCGTAACCGGCCTCAAGCATCTTCTCGACGAAAGCGCCGGTGCCGCACCCAAAATCCAGAACCCTGCCCCCGGGCTGGCACATCCCGGATGTCAGTTTGACCCGCGATTGTGCGATTTTGGCCGCTTTGGCGATGTGCTTTATGCGCGGACGCCGAAGGGTTCGGTGATACAAGCGGCGATAACTTTCCTTGTAGAACCGGCCCAGTTCGGACTCAGTTGGCAGCGGGTTGGTGTACAACACTCCGCAATGATTGCACATGACGGTCGGAAGCCGTTTCCAGTTCCGATCCAGCTGCGCGACTGGTCGGCTGTCCTTTTCCGTGCACACCGGACATCCGCTAAGCTCACCCCGATAGGCATAACCGGTGAACGGGAGGTAATACCGCAACGGATTCATCGAGCTTGGTCGGCGGGGAGTTTCCGTCAGATCGAGACGCCGCTCAATGCGGTCAAGGCGGCTTCTCAGCGTGGCAATGGTTGCATCCTGTGACGTGCTGGCATCTATCAGCGTTGCCATGTCGTGCTTGATTGTACCCAAGTAGGATTTAACGCTGCGCATTTCTGCTTCAACAGCGTCCAGCCGTCCTAATATTTGAGATTGTCCGCTCTGCAACCGTTTTAGATGTTCGAGGACTAGTTCGTTTGTGACGTTCTCATTCATCTGCTTTTCCACCGTCGATGTTTTGAGGGGGCTGCATTCTCCCGGCCTTTTGCCTTTGCCAGATTTGTGCATCGAGGCGCAAGTCGCCTGTGTTTCAGCGTGGTTTCCATCTGGTTCCGATCAGCGGCCAAAAGCCGCCAGATCGGAAAGGGCACGCGCTCACGCGGCTAATTCGGAGGGCAATACGTCCTGCAGAAGCCGACGAAGGTGCTTTCGATGCTGGCGGCATCGAGCGGGATGGACTTCAACCGGCACCACTTGCGGAAGTCCGAAGCGACCAGGTTCACATCCGGTGTCGGCTGCGGAGCGTGTTTGCGAACAACCTCAGCCCAAGGCCCCATAACTGATCGAGCCATCACCCGGGAAGATCATCACTGGCGTTTCGGCCGTTCCGTCGCGCCGGGCCTTGCGCCCGGCCTTCGAGGCGTCCAGTTCGCGTTTGGTATCGCGCTTCTGGTCCGGTTCTTTCTCGACCCAAGAAATCGTTACGCTGGTGACCGTGCGCCCAGTCTTGTGCAGCGTAGCCGCCAACGTCAGGCGCGATAACTGGTTGATCTCCGCAATGGCCGGTTGGAGGGCGCGCCGGTTCAGGTCAGCAAACCGCTCAAGTTTTCCCTCAGACACACCAAGCAGCGCCCTCAATTCCGGCACGGTAAAACACTTGCTGGATGTGTGGTCGAGCTTCACTAAGGACGCGATATGCTGGAAGATCAGCACGGAATATTTGCTACCGAGATGGAACACGGTTTGACGATCAATGATCGCCCAGTGGTTGGACTGTCGCGCCATGTCCTTGAACATCTTCCCGAACCACCATGAGATCAAAACATCGCCGGTCAATTCGTGTCGGTAGTCGGCTGTGCCGTGATCGAGAAGCCCGCCAATACTCCAGCGTTTTTTCTCAGGCTCGTCGTAGATCATTGTTGCGGAACGAAGTTCGGCAAATAGCGGCTTAAGGCTCTCTTGGTCGTGGTGTGCCATGCCGTCGATTGCGCGGATTTCAGACAAGCGCACATCGTGGCGAGCATCATCGGCCATGCGTCCCCCAGCTTTGGCGATCATCAGGTGAAAGAGCTTGAGGGCGCGCAGGCTCGGCGAATGCTGCATATAGATCGGGTCATTCAGCTGAAAGGGACAGCCTACTGTCATAAGCAGTTTTCGGAGAGTAGCGATGTTTGCCCTTAAAAGGCTGAAAGAAGCATCCAACCCGTTATTTTGCAGACCATGCTCTGCAATTTGAGGTCTTGAGCATGGCCCTGTTAAGCGAGTAACCGCGCCGTCCTGCGTTGCGTGCCAAACGCTGCAAATCTTGTCGCAAAAAGGCATCATTTCGCTTGCATGTTTTGCGACATTCAAGCCTTTGATTCTTCGTCACCGTCTCCGGCTTGCAAATGTTAGGAATTCAGCAAACCCAAAGCATTGAGCGACATGGCTCGCGGTGACGCCTGCGGCTCCAAAACCCATTCCGAACGGAACTTTTGAAATCCTTATGACAGTAGGCTGTCCCTTTCAGCTGAATGACCCAGATTGCAGAAATCACGGCGGGCGGGCCAGCTCCAAAAGCAAGAAGCGTCGTTAATTCGAGGAAGTCCGGTAATCCATTCAGACGACCTTGGCGGAACAGGCTTCGCTTGCTGGGCGATTTTGTCCAGTCGGTCAAAATCGCGAGGCGGTTGACCGCCGTTCCCGGAAGAACTTGCCGATCTCGCGGCTTTTGCCGCTGATCGGAACCGGATGAATCCGCAGCTCGCAAGGCTGATCGATCAGCCGCTTGCCTTCGGCCGTGACCTGGCTACGTTCGATAATCGCCCGCGGTGGAAGTCCTTCGGCCATGGGTCGGCCCCTATGATGGTTTGGGGGCCGGGCCGGGAGGCGGAATCACCCCCTGACTCCCGGCCAATACTCCCAAACAGCGAGGTTCAATCATGACGATTAGCGATGGCGACATGAGCCGGATCAAAACCATGATCGCCGGTGAGCTTGCCAAGGAAGATATTTTGGCGAGAGCGAAAGACCTGGTTCTTCAGGGCCACCCTTGGGACCGTGCCATCTCAATGGCACGCAAAGAACTCGAAACCCTGATTGCCAACAGGAAAGCTTCATCCCAAGGCGAATGAAGCTTGGGTGAGGGTGGGGCCCGTTCACCTGGTGATCATTTTCAGGCATTGCGCACAATAGCTGGAGCGCAATGCGATTGCGGCGAAAGGCTCCGCGACGGTGTTGCCGCAGCATGCCATGAGTGGTCCGGGTTGGTCGTCTGCGACGGGAAACCGACACTGGTTCGCGGCCAAGTCGGCAAACCGGAACACCCTGAGCTTGCTGGTCTGATGTTTTGGGCGGCTTTTCCGTGTGACCTGTTTTGGTGCGGTTGGTTTTCGCCGGATTGGGCTGGCCTTCTTGGCTGCCCTGGGCAGGGCGAGGCCGATGCGGTGGCAGTAGCCGATGACGCTATCGCGGCTTCGGCCCAGGCGCCTGCCTATCTCGGATGATGACAGTTTTGGGCGCGATGCGACAAGCGCTCGCAACTGCATTTCCTCGTCTTGCGTCCAAAGCCCCATATTCCCCTGCCCATCTGTTTGCTTCTAGGTTTGTTGTCGAGCACGGAGTTTCAACCTGCACCACCTCCCGAGCCGTCTGGGGGTAGGCGCGTGAGCGCCGTAGGGGGCGAAGTCCCCCTGACGGAGGGAGCCGCTAGGCGACCGACTGGGGGCATGAGTCCGCCGATCAGGCGGACACCGCCTAGGCCGGAGCGAAGCGAAGGCTAAATGAGGGATTTTCAGCGCAGTCTGAAGGGTTGATTTCGACAAAATCGCCTAAGAGGCCATTTCAGAATTAACGGTTGAGCGAAAGGGAGCGGCATGATTCACCGAAGTTTGAAAACAAACGGAGGAATCACGATGGCTTGGACCCCTTTCACTCGCGCTGATCATGACAGAACGTCACTGCGTTACACAAGCGATATGTCGGACCGTGAATTCGCGGTGATTGCGCCGCACCTGCCAGGCCAACCGAAACGTGGCCGCAAGCGGCGGATATGCCTGCGCTCGGTGATCAACGGGATTTTCTATGTGCTGCAGAACGGCTGCGCGTGGGCCAACCTGCCAAAAGACTTTCCACCAAAGAGCACGGTTTACGGCTATTTCCGACGGTTTCTCGAAGATGGCATCTGGGCGCGTATTCACGATGCGCTCTACGTCGACTGCCGAGACCTGGAAGGCCGCGAGCCGCAACCGACTGCCGCCATCATCGACAGCCAGTCGGTCAAGACCGGACCTAATGCCCTTGACGAGATCGGCTATGATGCGGGCAAGAAAGTGAAGGGGCGTAAACGCCATATTCTGGTCGATACGGTGGGACTATTGCTGCGCTGCGACGTGCATTCGGCGGGCATACAGGACCGAGACGGTGCCTGCCGCCTGTTCGACAGGCTGACAACGCGCTTTCCATTCCTTCAGGTCATCTTTGCTGACAGCGCCTATGCCGGCGACAAAGTCAAACAAGCGGCTCCCAGACCTGTCGAGATCGTTCGACGTTCAGACACAGCAAAGGGTTTCGTGGTCCTGCCCAAGCGCTGGATCGTCGAGCGTACGCTGGCCTGGATCACCACAAACAGGCGCATGGCCAGGGATTTCGAACGATACGCCCAGAGCGCAGCGGGTTTCATCCAGATCGCCATGATCAAGATCATGACACGAAGGCTCGCACGGTTCGTTAATTCGTAGATGGACTCTAAGACTCTTTAGGATACATGGATACCTTAATTTTGGTACTCCAGCTACCACAAAATAAGGGTTTCTTGCTTCTTGATAGTACGCCACCAGCGTACTAAAGTACGCCACCAGCGTACTATCCATCGACTAAGGGGATTTTAGAATGGCCCATATCAGCATTCGTGAATTGCGTCGCATGGGAGTGTCCGATGAGGATATCGAGCTTGCAAAAAACACCCAAGCGGCACAGCGTCGAACCTGCCAGCGAGTTCAATCACTGGCCGTGATTACCGGCGTTGCAAAACCGCGCCAAAGACACCAAGGCGAGAAGCCTGTAAACTTCACGGAACGCGCCATGCGCAAGCGCGGTAATTACGACCAGGCTGCTTTGATTGGCGACCAAGAGGCTTTGCGCGAGCGTGACCCTGAACGGGCTGCGCGCGCCAGAATGGCATCGAAAATATACAAGGACCTCAGCTCGTCCGGGCAGTTCGAGTTCGACTTTTTTGGGGGTGGCAACGTGTCTATCGCATTTCAGTACCATGACGCCGTAACGGATCGGCTCCACAAATCGAACAGCACAATTGCACAGCAACAGCAGGCCAAAGCGGTTCTGTCGGACATCATCCGACATCTCGCCTGGCAAAGTTACGAGTGCACCAAGACCGCCGCCGATCTCTGCGAGATCACCAAAATAGACAAAAATAGCATGGCCGCCACTCTCAAGTTGCTTGAGCAAGTCGGCGCGATCCACCGGGTTAAGCGGGGGCGCGCGAAGGTCATTGCGGTGACGCCGGAAGGAGCTTACCGAGGCAATATCAATGAACACGCCAAGGCCGTCGAACGCTACAAAATGGACGTGATCGACGGTGGTAAGTCCGATGAGTGATGACCCTGAAAACCTTGTTTTGCGGTATCTGCGCAAGCTGGATAAGCGCACTAAACGCATTGAGGATAACCAGAAAGACATGGCCGCCGATATCCGCATTTTGAAAGGTCATATGGCCTCCTTCATGCAATCAGAAATCAGGCAAGACGGCGCAATGGCAACAGTGCACGAGCGCCTTGAGCGCATCGAACAGCGCCTTGATCTGGCGGATTCTCCAACCGAATAGCTGTCGCGGCATCACTGCCCCTGCGCCTGCCACTCCTCGGCGATTATCTCCCGGCCCGGTGAGCGGCGCAAGACGGGTCGCTACGTGTAGCAGCTTGAGAATATTTTCCTATCCGTCTCAAGAGGGGAGGGCAGGGGGTGGCTCCGGTACCTGCCGGTTGCGACCAGCGCCCCAAGAGTGATCCGAAAATGGACTCACGCTTCGACAAGATCGAGGCGTTTTTCGATACGATGCAAACGTGCCTCTATGCGATCCAACCGCTGGTTGGCCACCACCTGATTTTCTTCCAGATTGGTAACACGGACCTTCAGAACAGCCATGTCGGACATGATCTGCTCCTGATCGGCCCGGATTGCACGCAGGTATTTGAGAACGATGTTATCCGTATCCTCACTCATCGGCTTTCCTGTTGGTGATATTTAAAGCTTGGCCCCCTGTTGGGCAGGGGGCCAAGCGAAGCGGTGACTGGAGGTCAATTCCAGGACGCCGCTATTCCTAGAAGTCGCGCTGAAGCTGAAGTACGGCCTGCCACCAATCCTGTTGCGGCTTGCCGATTGTCATAAAGTAATCGCTGGAATCAACGCTGTAATATCGCACGTCAGCCGCCACACTGAAATTCGTCACAGGCGACCATTTAAAGCCACCCGAAACGCTCCAGGCGTCGATTCCAGAACTCGCATTGGTCACCGGGTTGTAAAAGTCGGCGAAATGCTGACCGTTGACGTAGGCGTTGATCGTTTCCGTAACGTCATGCCCGTAGGCCGCCAAAACTGACCATTCCGGCTTCCAGGTTGAATCGACATAACCGAGACTTGCACTGTAGTTCGTATTGCCCGAAGCGTAGAAGCCCTGAACAATGAAGTTGCCAGCAGAACCTATGTCCGTGTTGAGGCCGAGTTTAACACCGAATTCCTCGGCACTTTGATCATAGGCAACTACACCAAACATCGTGATGTCGCCGAATTCGCCACCAAGACGCCCGACCACGTCAGGCACCCAACTGGTTGAATCGTTATCATCTTCCAGCGAGACGGCGGCAAAGAAGCCTGAAGCTTTGAACTGGTATTGCAGCATGTTGCGCTGCTGGTAGCCATAATCGCCGTCATAGATGCCTTTGCCACCGAAACCGGTAGCGCCACCATTCGTGGAGTACACCCAAGCCGATTCCGAGTAACCGGCAAACAGACCACCGAGTTGCAGGTAAGCCTGATCGACAATCGCGTCGGCCTCTTTTGAGGTGTCGCTGCCACTGTCTCCCTGGAACCGCAGCCGTGCATGCAATTCGCCAAGTTCCGTATCCGACTTAGCGTCGATGGTCAGTCGAGCGCGATAGCTGGTGCCGTAGCTGTCGCCCCCGGTGGTTTCGAATTCTCCGCTCAGCGGAGAACCAAGGCGGACGTTTTCTTCCGGTGTTGGCTCGCCGTCCTTACGCGTAAATCTGCTGGTCTCACTCGAACCCGTCACACGCATGCGGACAAGCCCGCTGAACTTCAGGCATGTTTCCGTGCCCGGAATGTAGAAATAGCCCGATCCGAAGGCGTCACAGACGCGCACATATTCAACTGGATCCGGCTCTTCTGCAACGACGACATCGGCAGCATGAACGCCTGTCGTGACCATGGCCATGGCCGCCGCCGAACCGAGAAACTTTTTCATGATAAATCCTCTCCGTTTGTTTGAGCATTGCAGTTGTACTATTTTCCCAGAGAATGGTAGCCCACTTTGTCAAGTGCTGTGCCGCCCCGATACTCCCTAGTTAAAAAGTGTTGCATAAAGGCAACACTTTTTGGTCCGATTACGTCGCTGTTTTAGGCGTCAAACGGAGGCCGGGAGGATAAAGCAAGGTTGGCGGAGGCTGCATCTCCCAACCTCTTAGCGCCCTATTTTTCACCGAGCATTAATCGGCCCCACGGTCGCGTTGCGTCCTGCCCTTGGTCCCCAGCCTGGGGTAGGTTCGGGATACGCGCAAAAAGTAGTAGTTGCGTGCGCAATCCCTTGTACCGCAGGGCTTCTGAGTGACAAAACGAACATAGGTGACTGCTAATTTTGGAAGCTATTTCGCGGGCAAGCTGTCCAGGAATGTACCCCTTTCTGGTCAGCCAAATCACGACTGTTTGCCTTTGATTTTCCAATGTTTTTCGACGGCCATCGTGCACCCTTTTCTGGACAGTTAGCGCCAGTTCCCAAGGCTACAACAACTTTTTGCACGTATCCCGAACATACCCCAGCCTGTCACGGGGCGCATTGGCTCCGGCTCGAACCCTTTTCCGGGGCCTGCCGGGAGAACAGTCCCCTAGCCGTTCTCCCGGCCCAGTCAGCGCGATAGGCAAATACCGTCAGGGAAATGGACATAGCCATGCCAGAGACCCCGATTGAGGCGCTTACGCTTGTTCTGGTCGTTTGCCTTGTCGCCTCAATCCTGTTTGGTGCCCTTCTGCCCTAATCGGGAGATCTGTGTTGGGCACTGCTTTCCAGCCCCTGCCCCTTCATGAGCCGGTTGGGGGTAGGCGCGTGAGCGCCGTAGGGGGCGAAGTCCCCCTGACGGAGGGAGCCGCCAGGCGACCGACTGGGGGCATGAGTCCGCCGATCAGGCGGACGCCGCCTTTTGTCGTTTTCGCAGTGTCGGGTGTCGAGTGTCGCGTGTCGCTTCGCTCCACTCGACACCCGACACTGACACTGTAGGGCTTAAAATGTGGTTCCCGGAGGGTAAAAATGTGGTTCCCGGAGGGTATGAGTGTGGTTCCCGGAGGGTATGAGTGTGGTTCCCGGAGGGGTAATCGTGTGAATTTGCATTTATGCTAGCCACATTCTAATGTCTCACTTATGAGGAATCTCACCTTGCCAAGCAATGCTGTTGCGCTTCGGTCAGAGCAACCGCTTTCACCAGCCATGGTTGCCGTTGTCTGGGAGATCGCCGCCAAACTCGATGAGGATCGGGTTCCTGCCGATGTCTCAAACGCGGTCTGGGTTGAAATGCCCGCCAAACGACTGCGCGGGCCGGGCGGGCGAACCGATAATATCTGGCTTCGTGAATGCCTCGACCGGCTAAGAGTCCATCTACGAATTAACGAACCGTGCGAGCCTTCGTGTCATGATCTTGATCATGGCGATCTGGATGAAACCCGCTGCGCTCTGGGCGTATCGTTCGAAATCCCTGGCCATGCGCCTGTTTGTGGTGATCCAGGCCAGCGTACGCTCGACGATCCAGCGCTTGGGCAGGACCACGAAACCCTTTGCTGTGTCTGAACGTCGAACGATCTCGACAGGTCTGGGAGCCGCTTGTTTGACTTTGTCGCCGGCATAGGCGCTGTCAGCAAAGATGACCTGAAGGAATGGAAAGCGCGTTGTCAGCCTGTCGAACAGGCGGCAGGCACCGTCTCGGTCCTGTATGCCCGCCGAATGCACGTCGCAGCGCAGCAATAGTCCCACCGTATCGACCAGAATATGGCGTTTACGCCCCTTCACTTTCTTGCCCGCATCATAGCCGATCTCGTCAAGGGCATTAGGTCCGGTCTTGACCGACTGGCTGTCGATGATGGCGGCAGTCGGTTGCGGCTCGCGGCCTTCCAGGTCTCGGCAGTCGACGTAGAGCGCATCGTGAATACGCGCCCAGATGCCATCTTCGAGAAACCGTCGGAAATAGCCGTAAACCGTGCTCTTTGGTGGAAAGTCTTTTGGCAGGTTGGCCCACGCGCAGCCGTTCTGCAGCACATAGAAAATCCCGTTGATCACCGAGCGCAGGCATATCCGCCGCTTGCGGCCACGTTTCGGTTGGCCTGGCAGGTGCGGCGCAATCACCGCGAATTCACGGTCCGACATATCGCTTGTGTAACGCAGTGACGTTCTGTCATGATCAGCGCGAGTGAAAGGGGTCCAAGCCATCGTGATTCCTCCGTTTGTTTTCAAACTTCGGTGAATCATGCCGCTCCCTTTCGCTCAACCGTTAATTCTGAAATGGCCTCTAACAAAAGTCACGGTTTCCGGGGAATATAGAGGCAGGCCATGGGGCGCGGTCGTTCTAGCGGAATGGGAAATTTTTGAGGGCGGCAGTCTTGCGCGTCTGCTCATTCCGCCTTCAGGAGTCCAAACATTCAGAGCCCCGGAGACCTTCGCCAAGATCGAGGCCCATGCCGTGCATCGCCTTACTGGTCACGGGCGGCGGCTCTACGCCATACTTGCCGACAAGAAACGTCTCGGACGACCCAACTGGACCTTTACGCTGGATGAACTGAAAGCTCTCTTGGGTGTGGGCGACCGAAAAACCTATAAAATTTGGGGGGCGTTCAGACGCTACGTCCTATTGCCTGCTCTGGCCTCCATCAACGATTTCGGCACAGTGTCGGTGAAAATGACCCCGCAAAAGCTGGGGCGGTCTGTCCACGCCGTGCGCTTTGATTGGCAGTGGAAGGACCCCCGCGACGCCACCGAAACCGTTGCCCAGAACGAGCGCCACAGCGCCGCCCGGCGCAAGGACCAGTCTTCCACGGATGCCCCGCCCATGATCGAGGATCAGGACCAGGCCGAACCCGCGTTGACGTGGTGGGGCAGGCTGACCAGTTCCGAGCGTGACGAATGGGCGGAACTGGTCGGACGGACCTTCAAGGCCGGTGGAAAAACCTACCCGCGGCGTGATGCCGATATTGCACGGAAGGCATTCGCCCGGACCGAGTCCGGGCAAGCCGGATTCCCGGCTCCTGAAACCGAGTTGCCCCGCAACTCGTAAGTGCGCCCTTGCAAAGGTATCAGCCCCATCGAGATCCCATCCGGGATGAACGTCGGCGGCCGACGTCGGGGAGTGTCGGTCCGACTGCGAGAAAGCGGCGGCAGTGGCTGGCCAGCCGGGAACACTTCACGCCGATCGAAGCCGGCGCGAAATAGATTTCTGCGCCATCGAGAAAACGGTGGTTCCCGATGCGTCCAGGCAACATTAGATTTTGCAAAAATCTAATGTAACAGCGTGCCTTTCCGATCTGGCGGCTTTTTGCCGCTGATCGGGGCGGATGGAAACGGCCAGTTCGCTCCGCTGATCGAGCGGCCTGGCTCCGGCTCAAAGACCCCATGCAGCGCTCGGCCATGGCCCACAGAGCCGATTTCAGAGCGGCAAGCTCTCCGGGGTACCTGACCACCAGAAAAACGCTCAACGCGCTCCACGGCGCTCAGAGGCAGCAAAACACGGCAGGAAATCGCCTCAGGAGCGCAGCAAGCTCTCCCCCGGTACCCTGACCCCAAAAAATCGCCGAACGCGCTCCACGGCGCTCAGAGGCAGCAAAACACGGGTCATTCAGCTGAAAGGGACAGCCTACTGTCATAAGCAGTTTTCGGAGAGTAGCGATGTTTGCCCTTAAAAGGCTGAAAGAAGCATCCAACCCTTTATTTTGCAGACCATGCTCTGCAATTTGAGGTCTTGAGCATGGCCCTGTTAAGCGAGTAACCGCGCCGTCCTGCGTTGCGTGCCAAACGCTGCAAATCTTGTCGCAAAAAGGCATCATTTCGCTTGCATGTTTTGCGACATTCAAGCCTTTGATTCTTCGTCACCGTCTCCGGCTTGCAAATGTTAGGAATTCAGCAAACCCAAAGCATTGAGCGACATGGCTCGCGGTGACGCCTGCGGCTCCAAAACCCATTCCGAACGGAACTTTTGAAATCCTTATGACAGTAGGCTGTCCCTTTCAGCTGAATGACCCAGATCCCGCGGGCCACCTCGGCGGGCAACACAGAATTAGCTTTGTCATGGGCGCGATCATCAGCAATTCGGGTAGTTGTTATCATGGTGACTTAACTTAGGGCTATAACGTCACATTTGAAAGCGTGTTTCCGGCCCAATTTGTCACCGTACCGGCCCAATTTGTCACTTATAAACGCTGTAACCCCCAGAAAACCGGGAAAAATTGGGCCATGAACTATAGAACTTATGAACAAGAAAGGCGCGATGCGCTTTTTTGAGTGAAAATCAGGGGCATTTTTGCCTGAAATAGCCTCTGATGGCCTTCGCTTCGCTCCGGCCTAGGCGGTGTCCGCCTGGTCGGCGGACTCATGCCCTAGGTCGGTCGCCTACCGGCTCCCTCCGTCAGGGGGACTTCGCCCCCTACGGCGCTCACGCGCCTACCCCCACACGGCTCAGGAAGAGGTCAGGGACGAAATGCACTGCCCAAGCATCAACTCCGAAGCCCAGGTCGAGAGATCGGAGCCACTGATTTTCGTGATACTGCGCTTCACCGGACTCGCCCCACTGGCAGACAGGTCGCAACCGGCAGGTTCGTTGCCCCCCGACTGATCGATCGGACAATGCGAGACCGGGAAGGCCGGGAGAGGAAGAACCTGGCGAACCCCTCTCCCTGCCAGCGGCTCCCCAAGTCGAAACCGCTTCCCCTGTCTATCGCCGCGCGATGATGGACAGGGAGTTACGACCGTAGCCAACTCAAGACCGAAGGCAAGCCGTCGGCTCGATCAGCGGAGCGAACTGGCCGTTTCCATCCGTCCCCGATCAGCGGCTTTTGCCGCCAGATCGGAAAGGCAAGTTTATATGAAAAATTTTTGCAAATTTTTCATGGCCTGTGAGCACGGCGCTGGCAGTCCCTCGACGCTGTTGCTGGCTGGCCCTTGGCTGGCGCTGGAATGGCTCTCTTTCGTCGCGGGGAAGCCCGTGGAGAGCGATGAGCGTTTTTCTGGTGGTCAGGTACCCCGGAGAGCTTGCTGCGCGTCCTGAGGCGATTTCCTGCCGTGTTTTGCTGCCTCTGAGCGCCGTGGAGCGCGTTCGGCGATTTTTATTGGGGTCAGGGTACCGGGGAGAGCCCGCCGCTCTGAAATCGGCTCTGTGGGCCATGGCCGAGGGCTGCATGGGGTCTTTGAGCCGGAGCCAGGCCGCTCGATCAGCGGAGCGAACTGGTCGTTTCCATCCGCCCCCGATCAGCGGCTTTTGCCGCCAGATCGGAAAGGCACGCTGTTACATTAAATTTTTGCAAATTTATTGTTGCCTGTTGCGGCATCGAGCCCCGCCAAGCGACAGCGCTGAAATCGGAGGCTTTTTCGGACAGTCATCAACGTGCCGCCGGAACGTTCCAAGCGCCCTATGGCGATGAAATCTGTGGGATCTCGATGGGCCGATACCTTTGCAAGGGCGCACTTACGAGTTGCGGGGCAACTCAAGGAAAAAGGCCGGAGATCACGGCCTTAGCGACCTCGGTCTGGTCAACGTTATTCGGCGGGTCTGCCGGATAGGCCAAGTTCGTGTTCAACACGATCCATGCGCATTTCCAACGCTTCGAGTTGGGTTCGGGCATCCGCTTGGAAATAAGCTATCCCCGCCACAACGTTTTGGATCGAGCTCAGTTGTTCCTGTATTGCCGAGCGCTCACTTTCGGCTTTGCTCAAGCGGGTATTCACATCCTCTAAACCCTTACGGATTTCAGAGCGCATTTCCTGCAATAGGCGCAATGTGTGATTTTCAGTTTCATTCGGCATTTGCGGTCTCCTTGAAGGCGGCACGGGCAATGTCGGCATCACGCCGCGGATAGGTTTTCCCGCCGGCCTTGAAGGTGCGGCCAACCCGGTCACCCCATTCGTCACGCTCGGAACTGGTCAGCTTGCCCCACCACGTCAACGCAGGTTCGGCCTGGTCCTGATCCTCGATCATGGGCGGGGCATCCGTGGAAGATTGGCCCTTGCGCCGGGCGGCGCTGTGGCGCTCGTTCTGGGCAACGGTTTCGGTGGCGTCGCGTGGGTCCTTCCATTGCCAATCAAAGCGCACGGCGTGGACGGATCGCCCCAACTTCTGTGGGGTCATTTTCACCGAGACTGTGCCGAAGTCGTTGATTGCCGAAACTGCGGGGTCAAGAACACGCTGTCTGAATGTGTTGAAGCGGTTATATGATTTCCGGTCATCGAGTCCCATTAGGGTTCGCAATTCAGCAAGCTGGAATGTCCAGTTCGGGCGCCCTAGGCGTTTCTTGTCTGCGAGCATTGCATAAAGCCGCCGCCCGTGTCCGGTGAGGCGGTGAGCGGCATGGGCTTCGATCTTGGCGAATGTCTCCGGAGATCTAAACGTCTGGACGCCTGAAGGTGGAATGAGCAACCGCGCAAGACTGCCACCTTCGGCGATCTCCCACTCTGCCAGAACGACAGCGCCCCACGGGCGGCCCCGGTATTCACCGGACACGGTGACTTTCGTCAGCCGCTCAAGGCATTCTCGAAGCCAAACGTTATCTGTTCGACCGCCCGGCCCGCGAAGCCTTTTGGCCGGCATTTCAACCCAAACTGAATTTGAAACCGTAGAGGGAACCCGATCTTCATCAAGTTTGGCCGCTATCTCCCAAACCACCGAAACCATTGCTGGTGATAGTGGCTGGTCAGATCGAAGCGCGATGGCGGAACTAGGTATGCTGAGATTTTTCATAAAACAACAATATTAGACAACAAAAAGTATCGCAATATTTGTTGTCGGACCCCTCCGGGATGTTGTCGCTACCCCTCCGGGATGTTGTCGCTACCCCTCCGGGATGTTGTCGCCAGCCCTCCGGGATGTTGTCGCCAGCCCTCCGGGATGTTGTCGCCAAGGGGTACAGTGTCAGTGTCGGGTGTCGAGTGGAGCGAAGCGACACGCGACACTCGACACCCGACACTGCGAACCGACAGATTTGAAGATCAACTGGCTCTCGCTTTGCTCAAGCTAAGCGGTGTCCGCCTGATTGGCGGACTCATACCCTAGGTCGGTCGCCTAGCGGCTCCCTCCGTCAGGGGGACTTTGCCCCCTACGGCGCTGACGCGCCTACCCCCAGACGGCTCTGGAGGAGGCCAGGGACGAAACGCACTGCCCAAGCATCAACTCCGAAGCAGGCCGAGAGATCGGAGCCACTGATTTTCGTGATACTGCGCTTCACCGGACTCGCCCCACTGGCAGACAGGTCGCAACCGGCAGGTTCGTTGCCCCCCTACCGATACCGGAGCCACCCCCTGCCCTCCCCTCTCGAGACGGATAGGAAAATATTCCCAAGCCAGCGACTTTGACCGGTTGGACAAAATCAAGTCCGCAGTCGGCCTTGGGAACCGGCTGGCCTTCACTGGCGCTGGAATAGCCCTCTTTCGCCCCCCTGAGGCCCGTGGAGCGCGATGAGCGATTTTTTGGTGGTCAGGTACCCCGGAGAGCTTGCTGCGCTCCTGAGGCGATTTCCTGCCGTGTTTTGCTGCCTCTGAGCGCCGTGGAGCGCGTTCGGCGATTTTTTGGGGTCAGGGTACCGGGGAGAGCTTGCTGCGCTCCTGAGGCGATTTCCTGCCGTGTTTTGCTGCCTCTGAGCGCCGTGGAGCGCGTTCGGCGATTTTTTTGGGGTCAGGGTACCGGGGAGAGCCCGCCGCTCTGAAATCGGCTCTGTGGGCCATGGCCGAGCGCTGCATGGGGTCTTTGAGCCGGAGCCAGGCCGCTCGATCAGCCGTGCGAACTGGCCGTTTCCATCCGGTTCCGATCAGCGGCTTTTGCCGCCAGATCGGAAAGGCACGCTGTTACGTTAAATTTTTGTAAAATCTAATGTTGCCTGGACGCATCGGGACCGCCGCTTTCTCGATCGCGCTGAAATCTGTTTCGCGCCGGCTTCGATCGGCGTGAAGTGTTTCCCGGCGGGTCAGCCACTGCCGTCGCTTTCTCGCAGTGCCGGACCGACACTCCCCGACGCCGATCGCCGGCGCTCATCCGGACGAGAGATCGACGGGCCGGATACCTACAAGGGGGCGCACTTACGAGTTGCGGGGCAACTCGGTGTCAGAAACCGGGAATCCGGCTTGCCCGGACTCGAGCCGGGCGAATGCCTTGCGGGCAATATCGGCATCACGCCTGGGATAGGTTTTTCCACCGGCATTGAAGGTCCGGCCGACCAGTTCCGCCATTCGTCACGCTCGGATTGGAACCGTCGCCCCTGTGGCTCTTGAGAATGGGCCTAATCAGCCCACGCCAAAGCGGTGGATGCTCTCGAACTTCTTGGCGCGGCTTCTGCGTAACGGGGTCGATCACCGCTCAGAGGCAGTGTTTTGATCCGAAAACAATCTTCGTGAAAGCTTACCCCAGTTATAGCGCAGGTATGTCCGATATGCGTTCGCCGAGACAAAGCGCATGAAAGCCAATTCCCGTGCCTTGCGAGCTAGTTCGGCTTGGTCCCCCCCCCCCCCCCGGTTTAACTACTTTAAAGGCGATTTCGGTTGGATTGCTCACCATCACCGGGTCAAGTCCAGCCCTAGCCCCCAGAAGCAACAGGTTCCAGTGATTGAAGCCAAGCACATGGGCAAAATGAAACCAGCCAAAACCCTTGTTGGGCAAGGCTGCAAGGTTAGGCACCGCTAGGAATATCTGCCCCCCAGGGGCCAGCCAAGATTTCATCTTTTTAACCGCGCCGAGGGGATCACGAAGATGCTCAACAACGTGAAAGGCCGTAATCAGGTCAAATTCCTGGCTGTAGTGCATCTGCCGCCAGTCCGATATCTGTATGCGGTTTCCAACCTGTTCCCTTGCGTAGCCGCCATAGCTGTCGCCGATCTCAAAACCATGGGCGTCGTAACCGGCCTCAAGCATCTTCTCGACGAAAGCGCCGGTGCCGCACCCAAAATCCAGAACCCTGCCCCCGGGCTGGCACATCCCGGATGTCAGTTTGACCCGCGATTGTGCGATTTTGGCCGCTTTGGCGATGTGCTTTATGCGCGGACGCCGAAGGGTTCGGTGATACAAGCGGCGATAACTTTCCTTGTAGAACCGGCCCAGTTCGGACTCAGTTGGCAGCGGGTTGGTGTACAACACTCCGCAATGATTGCACATGACGGTCGGAAGCCGTTTCCAGTTCCGATCCAGCTGCGCGACTGGTCGGCTGTCCTTTTCCGTGCACACCGGACATCCGCTAAGCTCACCCCGATAGGCATAACCGGTGAACGGGAGGTAATACCGCAACGGATTCATCGAGCTTGGTCGGCGGGAGTTTCCGTCAGATCGAGACGCCGCTCAATGCGGTCAAGGCGGCTTCTCAGCGTGGCAATGGTTGCATCCTGTGACGTGCTGGCATCTATCAGCGTTGCCATGTCGTGCTTGATTGTACCCAAGTAGGATTTAACGCTGCGCATTTCTGCTTCAACAGCGTCCAGCCGTCCTAATATTTGAGATTGTCCGCTCTGCAACCGTTTTAGATGTTCGAGGACTAGTTCGTTTGTGACGTTCTCATTCATCTGCTTTTCCACCGTCGATGTTTTGAGGGGGCTGCATTCTCCCGGCCTTTTGCCTTTGCCAGATTTGTGCATCGAGGCGCAAGTCGCCTGTGTTTCAGCGTGGTTTCCATCTGGTTCCGATCAGCGGCCAAAAGCCGCCAGATCGGAAAGGGCACGCGCTCACCGGCTAATTCGGAGGGCAATACGTCCTGCAGAAGCCGACGAAGGTGCTTTCGATGCTGGCGGCATCGAGCGGGATGGACTTCAACCGGCACCACTTGCGGAAGTCCGAAGCGACCAGGTTCACATCCGGTGTCGGCTGCGGAGCGTGTTTGCGAACAACCTCAGCCCAAGGCCCATAACTGATCGAGCCATCACCCGGGAAGATCATCACTGGCGTTTCGGCCGTTCCGTCGCGCCGGGCCTTGCGCCCGGCCTTCGAGGCGTCCAGTTCGCGTTTGGTATCGCGCTTCTGGTCCGGTTCTTTCTCGACCCAAGAAATCGTTACGCTGGTGACCGTGCGCCCAGTCTTGTGCAGCGTAGCCGCCAACGTCAGGCGCGATAACTGGTTGATCTCCGCAATGGCCGGTTGGAGGGCGCGCCGGTTCAGGTCAGCAAACCGCTCAAGTTTTCCCTCAGACACACCAAGCAGCGCCCTCAATTCCGGCACGGTAAAACACTTGCTGGATGTGTGGTCGAGCTTCACTAAGGACGCGATATGCTGGAAGATCAGCACGGAATATTTGCTACCGAGATGGAACACGGTTTGACGATCAATGATCGCCCAGTGGTTGGACTGTCGCGCCATGTCCTTGAACATCTTCCCGAACCACCATGAGATCAAAACATCGCCGGTCAATTCGTGTCGGTAGTCGGCTGTGCCGTGATCGAGAAGCCCGCCAATACTCCAGCGTTTTTTCTCAGGCTCGTCGTAGATCATTGTTGCGGAACGAAGTTCGGCAAATAGCGGCTTAAGGCTCTCTTGGTCGTGGTGTGCCATGCCGTCGATTGCGCGGATTTCAGACAAGCGCACATCGTGGCGAGCATCATCGGCCATGCGTCCCCCAGCTTTGGCGATCATCAGGTGAAAGAGCTTGAGGGCGCGCAGGCTCGGCGAATGCTGCATATAGATCGGGTCATTCAGCTGAAAGGGACAGCCTACTGTCATAAGCAGTTTTCGGAGAGTAGCGATGTTTGCCCTTAAAAGGCTGAAAGAAGCATCCAACCCGTTATTTTGCAGACCATGCTCTGCAATTTGAGGTCTTGAGCATGGCCCTGTTAAGCGAGTAACCGCGCCGTCCTGCGTTGCGTGCCAAACGCTGCAAATCTTGTCGCAAAAAGGCATCATTTCGCTTGCATGTTTTGCGACATTCAAGCCTTTGATTCTTCGTCACCGTCTCCGGCTTGCAAATGTTAGGAATTCAGCAAACCCAAAGCATTGAGCGACATGGCTCGCGGTGACGCCTGCGGCTCCAAAACCCATTCCGAACGGAACTTTTGAAATCCTTATGACAGTAGGCTGTCCCTTTCAGCTGAATGACCCAGATTGCAGAAATCACGGCGGGCGGGCCAGCTCCAAAAGCAAGAAGCGTCGTTAATTCGAGGAAGTCCGGTAATCCATTCAGACGACCTTGGCGGAACAGGCTTCGCTTGCTGGGCGATTTTGTCCAGTCGGTCAAAATCGCGAGGCGGTTGACCGCCGTTCCCGGAAGAACTTGCCGATCTCGCGGCTTTTGCCGCTGATCGGAACCGGATGAATCCGCAGCTCGCAAGGCTGATCGATCAGCCGCTTGCCTTCGGCCGTGACCTGGCTACGTTCGATAATCGCCCGCGGTGGAAGTCCTTCGGCCATGGGTCGGCCCCTATGATGGTTTGGGGGCCGGGCCGGGAGGCGGAATCACCCCCTGACTCCCGGCCAATACTCCCAAACAGCGAGGTTCAATCATGACGATTAGCGATGGCGACATGAGCCGGATCAAAACCATGATCGCCGGTGAGCTTGCCAAGGAAGATATTTTGGCGAGAGCGAAAGACCTGGTTCTTCAGGGCCACCCTTGGGACCGTGCCATCTCAATGGCACGCAAAGAACTCGAAACCCTGATTGCCAACAGGAAAGCTTCATCCCAAGGCGAATGAAGCTTGGGTGAGGGTGGGGCCCGTTCACCTGGTGATCATTTTCAGGCATTGCGCACAATAGCTGGAGCGCAATGCGATTGCGGCGAAAGGCTCCGCGACGGTGTTGCCGCAGCATGCCATGAGTGGTCCGGGTTGGTCGTCTGCGACGGGAAACCGACACTGGTTCGCGGCCAAGTCGGCAAACCGGAACACCCTGAGCTTGCTGGTCTGATGTTTTGGGCGGCTTTTCCGTGTGACCTGTTTTGGTGCGGTTGGTTTTCGCCGGATTGGGCTGGCCTTCTTGGCTGCCCTGGGCAGGGCGAGGCCGATGCGGTGGCAGTAGCCGATGACGCTATCGCGGCTTCGGCCCAGGCGCCTGCCTATCTCGGATGATGACAGTTTTGGGCGCGATGCGACAAGCGCTCGCAACTGCATTTCCTCGTCTTGCGTCCAAAGCCCCATATTCCCCTGCCCATCTGTTTGCTTCTAGGTTTGTTGTCGAGCACGGAGTTTCAACCTGCACCACCTCCCGAGCCGTCTGGGGGTAGGCGCGTGAGCGCCGTAGGGGGCGAAGTCCCCCTGACGGAGGGAGCCGCTAGGCGACCGACTGGGGGCATGAGTCCGCCGATCAGGCGGACACCGCCTAGGCCGGAGCGAAGCGAAGGCTAAATGAGGGATTTTCAGCGCAGTCTGAAGGGTTGATTTCGACAAAATCGCCTAAGAGGCCATTTCAGAATTAACGGTTGAGCGAAAGGGAGCGGCATGATTCACCGAAGTTTGAAAACAAACGGAGGAATCACGATGGCTTGGACCCCTTTCACTCGCGCTGATCATGACAGAACGTCACTGCGTTACACAAGCGATATGTCGGACCGTGAATTCGCGGTGATTGCGCCGCACCTGCCAGGCCAACCGAAACGTGGCCGCAAGCGGCGGATATGCCTGCGCTCGGTGATCAACGGGATTTTCTATGTGCTGCAGAACGGCTGCGCGTGGGCCAACCTGCCAAAAGACTTTCCACCAAAGAGCACGGTTTACGGCTATTTCCGACGGTTTCTCGAAGATGGCATCTGGGCGCGTATTCACGATGCGCTCTACGTCGACTGCCGAGACCTGGAAGGCCGCGAGCCGCAACCGACTGCCGCCATCATCGACAGCCAGTCGGTCAAGACCGGACCTAATGCCCTTGACGAGATCGGCTATGATGCGGGCAAGAAAGTGAAGGGGCGTAAACGCCATATTCTGGTCGATACGGTGGGACTATTGCTGCGCTGCGACGTGCATTCGGCGGGCATACAGGACCGAGACGGTGCCTGCCGCCTGTTCGACAGGCTGACAACGCGCTTTCCATTCCTTCAGGTCATCTTTGCTGACAGCGCCTATGCCGGCGACAAAGTCAAACAAGCGGCTCCCAGACCTGTCGAGATCGTTCGACGTTCAGACACAGCAAAGGGTTTCGTGGTCCTGCCCAAGCGCTGGATCGTCGAGCGTACGCTGGCCTGGATCACCACAAACAGGCGCATGGCCAGGGATTTCGAACGATACGCCCAGAGCGCAGCGGGTTTCATCCAGATCGCCATGATCAAGATCATGACACGAAGGCTCGCACGGTTCGTTAATTCGTAGATGGACTCTAAGACTCTTTAGGATACATGGATACCTTAATTTTGGTACTCCAGCTACCACAAAATAAGGGTTTCTTGCTTCTTGATAGTACGCCACCAGCGTACTAAAGTACGCCACCAGCGTACTATCCATCGACTAAGGGGATTTTAGAATGGCCCATATCAGCATTCGTGAATTGCGTCGCATGGGAGTGTCCGATGAGGATATCGAGCTTGCAAAAAACACCCAAGCGGCACAGCGTCGAACCTGCCAGCGAGTTCAATCACTGGCCGTGATTACCGGCGTTGCAAAACCGCGCCAAAGACACCAAGGCGAGAAGCCTGTAAACTTCACGGAACGCGCCATGCGCAAGCGCGGTAATTACGACCAGGCTGCTTTGATTGGCGACCAAGAGGCTTTGCGCGAGCGTGACCCTGAACGGGCTGCGCGCGCCAGAATGGCATCGAAAATATACAAGGACCTCAGCTCGTCCGGGCAGTTCGAGTTCGACTTTTTTGGGGGTGGCAACGTGTCTATCGCATTTCAGTACCATGACGCCGTAACGGATCGGCTCCACAAATCGAACAGCACAATTGCACAGCAACAGCAGGCCAAAGCGGTTCTGTCGGACATCATCCGACATCTCGCCTGGCAAAGTTACGAGTGCACCAAGACCGCCGCCGATCTCTGCGAGATCACCAAAATAGACAAAAATAGCATGGCCGCCACTCTCAAGTTGCTTGAGCAAGTCGGCGCGATCCACCGGGTTAAGCGGGGGCGCGCGAAGGTCATTGCGGTGACGCCGGAAGGAGCTTACCGAGGCAATATCAATGAACACGCCAAGGCCGTCGAACGCTACAAAATGGACGTGATCGACGGTGGTAAGTCCGATGAGTGATGACCCTGAAAACCTTGTTTTGCGGTATCTGCGCAAGCTGGATAAGCGCACTAAACGCATTGAGGATAACCAGAAAGACATGGCCGCCGATATCCGCATTTTGAAAGGTCATATGGCCTCCTTCATGCAATCAGAAATCAGGCAAGACGGCGCAATGGCAACAGTGCACGAGCGCCTTGAGCGCATCGAACAGCGCCTTGATCTGGCGGATTCTCCAACCGAATAGCTGTCGCGGCATCACTGCCCCTGCGCCTGCCACTCCTCGGCGATTATCTCCCGGCCCGGTGAGCGGCGCAAGACGGGTCGCTACGTGTAGCAGCTTGAGAATATTTTCCTATCCGTCTCAAGAGGGGAGGGCAGGGGGTGGCTCCGGTACCTGCCGGTTGCGACCAGCGCCCCAAGAGTGATCCGAAAATGGACTCACGCTTCGACAAGATCGAGGCGTTTTTCGATACGATGCAAACGTGCCTCTATGCGATCCAACCGCTGGTTGGCCACCACCTGATTTTCTTCCAGATTGGTAACACGGACCTTCAGAACAGCCATGTCGGACATGATCTGCTCCTGATCGGCCCGGATTGCACGCAGGTATTTGAGAACGATGTTATCCGTATCCTCACTCATCGGCTTTCCTGTTGGTGATATTTAAAGCTTGGCCCCCTGTTGGGCAGGGGGCCAAGCGAAGCGGTGACTGGAGGTCAATTCCAGGACGCCGCTATTCCTAGAAGTCGCGCTGAAGCTGAAGTACGGCCTGCCACCAATCCTGTTGCGGCTTGCCGATTGTCATAAAGTAATCGCTGGAATCAACGCTGTAATATCGCACGTCAGCCGCCACACTGAAATTCGTCACAGGCGACCATTTAAAGCCACCCGAAACGCTCCAGGCGTCGATTCCAGAACTCGCATTGGTCACCGGGTTGTAAAAGTCGGCGAAATGCTGACCGTTGACGTAGGCGTTGATCGTTTCCGTAACGTCATGCCCGTAGGCCGCCAAAACTGACCATTCCGGCTTCCAGGTTGAATCGACATAACCGAGACTTGCACTGTAGTTCGTATTGCCCGAAGCGTAGAAGCCCTGAACAATGAAGTTGCCAGCAGAACCTATGTCCGTGTTGAGGCCGAGTTTAACACCGAATTCCTCGGCACTTTGATCATAGGCAACTACACCAAACATCGTGATGTCGCCGAATTCGCCACCAAGACGCCCGACCACGTCAGGCACCCAACTGGTTGAATCGTTATCATCTTCCAGCGAGACGGCGGCAAAGAAGCCTGAAGCTTTGAACTGGTATTGCAGCATGTTGCGCTGCTGGTAGCCATAATCGCCGTCATAGATGCCTTTGCCACCGAAACCGGTAGCGCCACCATTCGTGGAGTACACCCAAGCCGATTCCGAGTAACCGGCAAACAGACCACCGAGTTGCAGGTAAGCCTGATCGACAATCGCGTCGGCCTCTTTTGAGGTGTCGCTGCCACTGTCTCCCTGGAACCGCAGCCGTGCATGCAATTCGCCAAGTTCCGTATCCGACTTAGCGTCGATGGTCAGTCGAGCGCGATAGCTGGTGCCGTAGCTGTCGCCCCCGGTGGTTTCGAATTCTCCGCTCAGCGGAGAACCAAGGCGGACGTTTTCTTCCGGTGTTGGCTCGCCGTCCTTACGCGTAAATCTGCTGGTCTCACTCGAACCCGTCACACGCATGCGGACAAGCCCGCTGAACTTCAGGCATGTTTCCGTGCCCGGAATGTAGAAATAGCCCGATCCGAAGGCGTCACAGACGCGCACATATTCAACTGGATCCGGCTCTTCTGCAACGACGACATCGGCAGCATGAACGCCTGTCGTGACCATGGCCATGGCCGCCGCCGAACCGAGAAACTTTTTCATGATAAATCCTCTCCGTTTGTTTGAGCATTGCAGTTGTACTATTTTCCCAGAGAATGGTAGCCCACTTTGTCAAGTGCTGTGCCGCCCCGATACTCCCTAGTTAAAAAGTGTTGCATAAAGGCAACACTTTTTGGTCCGATTACGTCGCTGTTTTAGGCGTCAAACGGAGGCCGGGAGGATAAAGCAAGGTTGGCGGAGGCTGCATCTCCCAACCTCTTAGCGCCCTATTTTTCACCGAGCATTAATCGGCCCCACGGTCGCGTTGCGTCCTGCCCTTGGTCCCCAGCCTGGGGTAGGTTCGGGATACGCGCAAAAAGTAGTAGTTGCGTGCGCAATCCCTTGTACCGCAGGGCTTCTGAGTGACAAAACGAACATAGGTGACTGCTAATTTTGGAAGCTATTTCGCGGGCAAGCTGTCCAGGAATGTACCCCTTTCTGGTCAGCCAAATCACGACTGTTTGCCTTTGATTTTCCAATGTTTTTCGACGGCCATCGTGCACCCTTTTCTGGACAGTTAGCGCCAGTTCCCAAGGCTACAACAACTTTTTGCACGTATCCCGAACATACCCCAGCCTGTCA